>NZ_CM184194.1:0-4821783 GCF_059579425.1 Chryseobacterium sp. 2P | reverse complement strand
ACGATTTTGATATCGATCTGGTTAAAAAACTGATTTCTAAAAATAAACGTGGCGAGAAAACACTTCCGCTGGAAGATCTTAAGCAGCCGGAAACGCCTTTTGCAAGCATTGATTTGATTCAGGAAAATAATGTAGACCGTTTCGAAAAGAAAAATAGAGGAAACAGGAATAAAAATCAGAACAGACTGAATAACAACAATCAGAATAACCAAAATCAGCAGGGTCAGAAGAAAAACAACAATCGACCTGAAAGACAGGAACGTCCTGAAAGAAGTGAAAAATCTGCTGAAAAGCTTCCGAGACAGGAAAAACAGCAGCAAAATCCAAAAGCAAATTCTAACAATAACCAACAGAGACAGCAAAAGCCTCAACAGCCGAAAGCTCAGTTGGAAAAAGCAGAAGCTGCTACTACAGGTGCTGAAATTGAGAAAAAACCAAACCCGAATAAAAAGAAATTTAAAAAGAAGTTTCCTCCAAAAAAAGATAACAATGCGTAAAATTTTAGGATTATTTACACTTATTCTTTTCTTTAGCTGTAATTCTTCCACCGAAGGAGAAGTTTTTATGAATTCCGTTGATAATAAATGGAACAAGAAAAGTGAACAAAAATTTAATCTTGAAATTTCAGATCCTCAAAATCCGAAAAATATTATATTTGTTGTAAGAAATAACGACAATTATCCTTACAGCAATATAAGGTTCATCGTCAATTTCACCGACCTTCAAAGTAAGAAAAAGCAAACCGATACGTTGAATTATGTATTGGCAAAACCTAACGGAGAATGGCTCGGGACAGGTTTTGGGGACACAAAGGAAACTTTGTTTCAATATAAACTGAATTATAAATTTCCGGCAAAGGGAAAATATGAAATCGGTCTTACTCAGGCAATGAGAAACGACAACCTTCCGGGAATTGAAGACATTGGAGTAAAAATAGAAACGGCTAAACCGTAATCATCAATGGAAGTGAACAAACAAAATACTGGGAACAAAGGGAAAACCTTCCCTCTTCCTCCTAAAAAGAAAGATACTACCTGGAAAAGGTGGGTGAAATTTATCTGGATCGGATTCTTTGCTTTGGTTTTAGGAATTTCAGGGCTATTCTTTGCCGTATCCCAAGGTTTCGTAGGAGAAATGCCGGATGTAAAAGAGCTTGAAAATCCAGACATTTATGTCGCCTCACAAATCTACTCTTCAGACGGAGTTCTTTTGGGTAAATTTGAAAAGGAAAAAACACAGCCTATTATTTATAAAGATCTTCCGCCTTACCTAATCTATGCTTTACAGGCTAAAGAAGATGAACGTTTTAAAGAACACTCCGGAATTGATTTACAATCAATTGCGAGAGCTATAGCTTATGGAGGTAAAAGAGGTGGTGGCTCTACAATCACTCAACAGCTTGCAAAATTACTTTTCACTGGAAATGCTTCTCAAAACAGAATTGAAAGAGCATTCCAGAAATTAAAAGAGTGGGTTGTTGCGGTAAGTCTTGAGAAAAGATATACAAAAGAAGAAATCATAACTTTATATTTTAATAAATTTGATTTTCTGTTTAATGCAAATGGAATCGAAATGGCTTCGAAGATCTATTTTAATAAGAAAACTTCCGAGCTTACTTTACCGGAGGCCGCAACATTTGTTGCTATGCTTGAAAATCCAAGAAAAAACAATCCATACAGAAATCCTGAAAGAGCAAAAATAAGAAGAGATGTTGTTTTGGATCAAATGCTGAAAACAGGATATATCGATCAGGCAACCTTTGATAAAGCTACAGCAACGCCAATTACAGTTGATTTTCATCCTATAAGTAATATTACAGAAGGCTATTCCGCATATTATAAGTTTTATCTGAAAAAAGAAATCGACAAATATCTTGACGATTACGAAAAAGAAACCGGTAAAAAATTAAATCTTTATAAAGACGGTTTAAAAATATATGTAACTCTTGATTCCAGAATGCAGAAATATGCAGAAGATGCAATCAGAGAGCATTTAACGGATCTTCAGAAAAGATTTGATGCTGAACAGAGAGGAAGAAAAAACTGGCCATTCTATTACCTGAATGACAAGCAGGTGAATGATCTGATGCTTCAGGCAATGAGAAGAACAGGACGTTATAAGCTTCTTAAAGCGGACGGAATGCCGGAAGATTCCATTCTAATGGAATTTAAAAAACCTGTTAAAACCTCAAGATTTACGTGGGCTGGAGAAGAAGAAGTAGAAATGTCTCCTTGGGATTCTATCAGATGGCACAAGAAAGTGGCGCAGGCTGGATTGATGTCTGTAATTCCGGGAACAGGAGAAATTAAAGCATGGGTTGGAGGAATCGATTGGCAGCATTTTCAATATGACCACATTAAGCAGGGTAAAAGACAGGTAGGTTCAACCTTTAAACCTTTCGTTTACGCAACAGCGATTATGAAATTAGGTTTAACACCTTGCTCTACTATTTCTAATGCAACATTTACAAAAGGAAACTATCGTGTTCCGGGAAGAGGCGGAATGCTTACTTTAAAAGATGCATTGGCACACTCGCAAAACCCTGTTGCACTTCGTCTTGCCGAAATGACGGGAACACAAAGTGTAATTCAGACGGCCAGAGATTTGGGAGTAACGGAAGAAATCTCCACAAGTTTACCAATGGCTCTTGGAGCTTCGGATATTACCATCTACGAAATGGTTGGAGCTTACAGTACTTTTGCTAACTACGGAAACTACAATAAACCGGAAATGATCTGGAGAATTGAAGATGCCAACAGCAGAGTAATTAAAGAAGTAAATGTAGAACCTAAAGAAGTGATGAATCCGCTGTACGCTTATACCATGATTGAACTGATGAAAGGTGTAGCACAATACGGAACCGCTTCAGGGGAACTGGGAAGAAAAGGAATTTCGAAAGATATCGAAATTGCAGGTAAAACAGGAACAACCCAGAACAACTCAGACGGTTGGTTTATGGGAATCGTACCGAAACTGGCAACCGGAGCATGGGTTGGATGGGAAGACAGAGCCACCCACTTCTACGGAACAGGAGAAGGACAGGGAGCTAAAATGGCATTACCAATCTGGGCAATCTACATGAAGAAAGTCTGGGCAGATAAAAGCTTAAAAATCTCTCCGGATGATAAATTCGTAAAACCTTCAGAATGGAAAGACGGCTGTTCAAATCTTAAGGGATTAGGTGCAGGTTACGGAGATGATGGCGGATTACAGACGCTTGATGAGATCAAAAATCCGAAACCGGCAGATCCAAGCGGACCGAAAACACCAGGTAAAAAAGAAGAAAATGTAAACGAAAACCTGAATACAGGGGAAGACATAGACTTCAATAATAAATAAATTCTTTTTTAGAAATACACAAGACCTTTCAATCATTTGGAAGGTCTTTTCTTTTTAATTTATACCTTTGAAGGATGAATATCGAAAATATACAGCAACCCTTTATAAAAAAATTTCCAGGAGATTTCTCAGGTAATACCCTACAGAGAAACACGCCCAAAGTCTTATTCTCCACCGTTGAGCCAGTAGGTTTTAACAACCCTGAATTAATTGCTTTCAACGAAAAACTTTCAGAAGCAATAGGACTTGGAAAATTTGAGGATAAAGATCTTAATTTTCTTGCAGCAACTAATCTCCCCGAAAATATCAAAACCTACTCCACCGCTTATGCAGGACATCAGTTCGGAAACTGGGCAGGACAATTAGGAGACGGAAGAGCCATTCTTGCCGGAGAAATTGAAAGCAATTCAGGAAACAGAAACGAAATACAGTGGAAAGGAGCCGGCGCAACCCCTTATTCCAGACACGCTGACGGAAGAGCTGTTTTAAGATCATCTGTTCGAGAATATTTAATGAGTGAAGCCATGTTTCACTTAGGAGTTCCTACAACCAGAGCATTGAGTTTAGCACTTACCGGAGAAGAGGTCGTAAGAGATATTATGTACAGTGGAAATCCGGAACTGGAAAAAGGAGCGGTAGTCATTAGAATTGCAGAAAGCTTTCTTAGATTCGGTCATTTCGAATTACTGTCTGCGCAACAGGAGTACAAAACATTACAGGAACTTGCAGATGACACCATTCATCATTACTTTAAAGAAATTTCTTCGGAAGGGATTCAGAAGTACAAAGATTTCTTCGAAAATGTATGCAGAAGAACAGCAGATCTTATGGTGGAATGGTATCGTGTAGGATTTGTTCATGGGGTGATGAATACCGACAATATGTCAATTTTAGGTTTAACGATCGATTATGGACCTTATTCGATGATGGATGAATACGATTTAAATTTCACACCAAATACCACCGATCTTCCCGGAAGAAGATATGCTTTCGGAAAACAGGGACAGATTTCCCAATGGAACTTATGGCAACTGGCAAACGCACTTCATCCTTTAATTAAAGATGAAAAATTTCTGGAAGATGTTTTAAATGATTACGGAAGCTATTTCTGGGAATCGCACGACAGAATGCTTTGCAGAAAATTTGGTTTTGACCAGTTGCTAACAAGCGACGAAAAGTTTTTCACGGCTTGGCAAAGTCTAATGCAGGATCTTCAGCTAGATTACACCTTATTTTTCAATGAACTTGAAAAATATGATGACCAGAAAGATCTCAGACAGCAATTTGAAAATGTTTCTTACACATTTTTAAATGATGAGAAACTTTCCAAACTGGAAGATTTCATGAAAAACTACCAATCAAGACTAGAAAAAAATATTATCTCAAGAGAAAAATCTTTGGAAATAATGCATAAAACCAACCCTAAATTCATTCTTAGGAATTATCTGCTGTATCAATGCATTGAAGAAATTAATGATGGTAAAACCGATATGCTTACAAAACTGACTCACGCTTTAGAAAATCCGTACCACACCATTTATCCTGAATTTTCAGTGAAAAGACCTTCCGGCTATGATGGCGTTTCGGGATGCTCGATGCTTTCCTGCAGTTCTTAATTTTAAAATCATAAAATCAATACAAAAACTCATCAGAATTGGTGGGTTTTTTATTTTACTTTTGCAGAAAGTTTTTGCAGGTGTCAAAATTCAAAACAAAATTTATCGGTTTTTTTAAATTGCTTTTTCCGTCTACCGGAGTTGAGCTTATTGTTTTTCTGTTTTTTCTCGTTGCGTACGGATATATGGGATCATACATTGCGATTCATCATAAAATTATTTTTGATGCAAGAATTCCGTGGGATGCCTATTTCAGTTTTGATAATAAATCGATTATAATGACGGGCGGAAGTTTTGAGAGACATCCCCTCTCCTATTATTTTTTTAACTGGATTAGAGAACTGGCTCTGCTTTTCTCTAATGGCAAAATGGATGGAAATTTTCGTTTTGCTTTAGCCTGGATGAGTAATCTCGCGGTAAGCCTAAGCGTTCTTCAGGTGTTTAAATATCTCAAGAATATTATCCGACTTCCTTTAGCTTTAAGCATCTTACTAATTTTGTTTTTCGGAGCATTTTCCACGAACATTCTCCTTTCTTTTACGCCGGAAAATTTTACTTACACCTTGTTTTTTCTAACGTTATTTAATCATTATTCCGCTATAAAACTAAAAAAAGAAGAGAGAATTCCGGCTTTGGCACTGGCTTTTTCAGGAATTACCATAGGAGGTTTAACGGTAACAAATATTGTAAAAGTTTTCATACCCGTAGCTTTTGAAAAGAACCTTTTTAAAGACTGGAAAAAATTCGGAAATGCAGTTTTAAGAGGAGTTTTTACCTGCATATGTTTCATTTTGCTTTATCTGAACAGAATTAATTTCAACTACGAAAACATCTTCAGCAAAACCAATGAACAGTATGAAAAATTCTCCAATGTAAATTCCACGCCGACCTGGGATATGATTCTTTCGTACTTTTTTGGCGGAAATATTCTGTTTTCAAATTTCCTGATCCGCGACAAACACAATATGAGCGGCTATCATTACAAAGGGATTATAATGACCGTTTATTCATCATGGATCCCCTATATTTTTATTGCTGTTTTACTGACATTGATTTGTTGGAGTTATTTTAAAAATTTCAGAAATAAACTCGTTCAGGTTTTAATGATTTCATTTCTGTTGGATGTTATCATTCACTGCGTTATGCGCTTCGGACTCCACACTTCTTACATCTACGGAGGTCACTTCGTTTTTATTTATCCTCTATTAATTGGATGGCTGTTTTTTGCTTATAAAGAATCGCCAAAAGTATTGTCGTTTTTAACAGCTGTTTTCATCATTCTGTTTGCTTATCTTATCACAAATAACTATTTAAGAATGACAGAATTCTTTTGGTTTTTAAATAAATTTTATTAAAAATTAACTTCTTCTTCTGAAAAATTAAATTTTATAAACATAACAAAAAAGCTGAGAAATAATTTTCCCAGCTTTTATTTTGTATGGATAATTTTAAATTATTTTGCTTCCGCACAGAAAATTCTGTACTGCACCGCAACCGCCGATTTAAAATATTCTTTTACCTTTGAAAGATCAGAAGCTGCACTTTGCTTTGTGAAATAGCTTCCTGCCAGAATTTTATAATTCGGTCTCAGAGAAGCATCTGTTTCCACCTTCAGGTTAGGAAATCTCTTTCTGAAATAAGCTTTTACCTCATTGGCTTCCTCATTACTCTTCACTGTTGTTATCTGAATTTTAAAGCCTAAAATTCTGGGGTTTTTTCTGCATATTTCAGCGTTGGTAAGCTCTCTGTTAGGAACATAAATTTTAGTAGGTTTTGATGGAGTATAATCCTCATCATCACTTCGTAAAGAAACTGACGAAGCTGTTTTGGAGCATTTATCTTCGATACTTTCCAAAGCAGTATTTACCTTAGCATCCATCGTTATGGTGAGCTCTGTTCCCGACAAAGTATCTTTTTTTACAACCTGTTGTGCATCAACATCATAAAATGCAAGCACAGAAACCACCGAAATTATTTTGATTAAATTTTTCATTTAAACTTGTTTCCGCAAATTTATACAAATTAAAAAATTATACCAAACGTGGTTATTTAGAATAATTACAAATTAAAAGGAAATGACATTTTCCCCTTTCCATATACCGTTAAATTCCTGTTAAATATATTATTTTTGCGGGATTGATTGAATGTTCAATATTTACTAACATAAGATAATTTAAATGATTAGTTGGAGAAAGCATTATAGACAGACGTTGATCGCAATAGGCTTATTGCTATCGACCAGTGCTTCAATTTACGGGCAGGACGGTGATCCTAAGAATGGTGAAAAGCTTTTCAAAGCGAATTGTACTGCATGTCACGCACTAGACAAAAAACTTGTAGGTCCTGCTCTGGGAGGAGTAGTTGCAAGACTGAAAAAAGATCAAAATCTAGACATTGACTGGTTTCAAAAATGGATAACAAACAATGAGAAACTTAGAGCTTCCGGAGACAAGTATGCCAATGAAGTATACGAAGCAAATGGAAAAGCGGCGATGCAGGTTTTTGAAGGGAAACTTTCAGAAAAGGATATCAACGATATCTTAGCGTACACTACTAATCCTCCTGCTCCAGAACCAGCTGCTACAACAGGAAAAGATGCTAAAGCAGGAAGTGAAGCACAAGCCGCTCCGGCAAACAATACAACTACAAACGTAGTAATCATTTCTCTTTTAGCAATCGCTGCTTTATTAGTTTGGATCTTATTAAAATTAAGACAATTAGTAAAACTGGGGCAATCTGAAGACTTAGCTGGTCTTAACGAAACAAGAGTTAAATCTTTCAGCGAAATCTATGCAAAATATCATTATGTAGGAAAAGGATTGATTGCAATTCTTGCGCTTCTGGCAACCTATGGAATCTGGAACTGGATCATGTGGATCGGGGTTTACAAAGGATATAAGCCGGAACAGCCTATCTATTTCTCACATAAAATCCACGCAGGAGAACAGAAAATCAACTGTCAGTTATGTCACTCCAGTGCAAAATACGGTAAAGTATCTGAAATTCCTTCTATGAACGTTTGTATGAACTGCCACAGAACAATTTCTGAATATAACGCACAGCACTATATGGAGCCTGGTAAAGACAAGGCTTTCTATGACGGAGAAATCCAGAAAATCTATGCCGCTACAGGCTGGGATCCTGCAAAACAACAGTACACAGGAAAAACACAGCCGGTTGAATGGACAAGAATCCACAACATGCCGGACTTCGTATACTTCAACCACGCACAGCACGTTGTAGCAGGTGAACAGGCAATCATTAATTCTTTCAACAAAAAGAACCCTGACAACAAAATTGATGTTGTATGTAAAGCTTGTCACGGAAAAATCGACACCATGAATGTTGTCCAAATGGCTAACGACTTTACAATGGGATGGTGTATCGAGTGTCACAGAACTACAGAAGTTGACATGAACAACGGTTATAATAAAGAATACTTCAAGAATCTACACGACAAGTTGAAAAAACAGTACCCTAAAGATGGTGGTAAGATTACGGTAGATGCTATTGGAGGTCTTGAGTGTGGTAAATGTCATTATTAATAACTAAAAATTAGAAGTATCAAATGGCTTCAAACAAAATACAATTCAGAAGTATTCACGAACTTAAAGATCCGGCTTTAAACAATAAGCTGGCTCAGAAAGAGTTCCAGGAAGAAATTCCGGTAGAAGATTTCCTTGATGATGCGGAAAAGAACGGTTCTGCGACTTCAAGAAGAGATTTCTTAAAACTATTAGGTTTCTCTACTGCAGCGGTAACATTGGCTGCCTGTGAAGCTCCGGTAATCAAAACGATTCCTTATGTGGTAAAGCCGCATGAAATCATTCCGGGGATTCCTAACTATTACGCTTCGACGTATTTCGATGGTTTCGATTTCGCAAGTGTTTTAGTAAAAACAAGAGAAGGAAGACCTATCAAAATTGAACCCAATCCGGCAGCAGGAGATTTAGGTAAAACTAATGCAAGAGCTCAGGCAAGTGTACTTTCTCTTTATGATAATGATAAAGTAAAACAGCCTAAATTTGAAGGAAAAGACGAAACTTTCGACAAAGTAGACAGCTTCGTTATCAAAGGACTTGAAGAAGCTAAAGCTGCAGGTAAAAGAATCGTTTTATTATCCCATTCTTTTGCTTCTCCTACTTTCAAAAAATTATTTGCAGATTTCAAGGCTAAATATCCTACAGCGGAATTAGTAACCTATGATGCTTATCCTTATGCTGCAGCATTAGACGCAGCTCAGGAAGTTTTCGGAACAAGAGCATTGCCTGTTTACGACCTTAAAGGAACGGAATTGGTGGTTGCATTCCAGGCTGATTTCTTAGGAGATTACAACGCAGGAGGCTTAGAATCTTCTTACGCAGTGGCAAGAACTCCGGGAAAAAATATGTTGAGACACATTCAGGTTGAATCCAATATGTCTTTAACAGGAGCAAACGCAGATTCAAGAATCAGACTAAAACCAAGCCAGGTAAACAAGACTTTAGTTGAAGTTTACAACGCAATCGTTGGCGGTGGTACCTCTGATAAAGCTGCATCTGAAATCGCAAAAGAATTATTGGCAAAAGGAAGCAAAGCAGTTGTTTTCGCTGATGGTTCTAAAGGAGCTCAGGTTTTAGCTCACTTAATCAACCAAAAATTAGGATCTGTAGCTTTCACCGGGAAAGCCAACTTCTTAAAAGATTTTGATAAAGCAAGATTCGAGGAATTCCTTGGATGGGTAAACGGAGGACAGGTTGGCGTATTAATCGCAAACAATGTAGATCCTATTTACTCTTACCACAAAGGAGAAGATTTCAAAAAATCATTATCTAAAGTTCCTTATGTAATTGCAGTTGCAGATAAGAAAAATGAAATGTATAAAGCAGCGAAAGCTGTAATTCCTGTAGCCAACTGGCTTGAATCTTGGGGAGATCTTGAACCTCAAACAGGAGTATATTCATTAATGCAGCCTACGATCCAGAAAATTTACAAATCAAGACAGATTGAAGAATCTTTATTGGTTTGGAAAAATGGTAAAAACAATGCTGCTAATAATTATTATGATTATTTAAAGGCAAATGCCACTTCTATCTTAGGAGCAACTTCTTTCAACAAAGCTTTATATAACGGTATCAATGCTTCTTCAAATGCGACAACATTATCTTACGCAGGAGGAAACGGTGCACAGGCTGTTGCTGAATTAGGAGGTTTCAAACCTTCAGATTTAGAATTGGTATTGTATACTAAGACAGCAATGGGAGACGGAACTCAAGCAAACAACCCTTGGTTGCAGGAATTACCGGATCCAATTACAAGAATGTCTTGGGATAACTACTTAACAATGTCTCCGAAAGACGCAGAAAGATTGGGTATTGATAACGATCTTAACGCGAGAATGCAGTTAGACGGTTCTCTTGTAAACCTTACTGTAAACGGAGTAACAATAAAAGATGTTCCTGTATTCGTACAACCGGGACAGGCAGACGGATCAGTAGGTCTTGCGCTTGGATACGGTAAGAAAAACTCAGGAGCGACAGCAGATACCGGTGTAAATGCTTATCCTTTATTTGACGGTTCTAACTTAGTTGTTTCTAATGTTAAAATCGAAAAAACAGGAGAAGATCACGAATTTGCGGGGATTCAGCTTCAGAATACATTAATGGGACGTTACGAAATTGCTAAAGAAGTTCCTTTGGCTGAGTTCTTAAACGTAGCATTTGATGATGAACACAAAGGATGGAATAAGCCTTTGGAATACCACACCATCAGTGGAGCACTTCCTGCAAGAAAAATCGATCTTTGGGATGCATTTGATGACACGGATGGTCCTCACTTTAACTTATCGATTGACCTGAACTCTTGTACTGGTTGTGGAGCATGTATCATTGCTTGTCAGGCAGAAAACAACGTTCCGGTTGTAGGTAAGGAAGAGATCAGAATGTCGAGAGATATGTACTGGTTAAGAATTGACCGTTACTATTCTGCAAGACAGAAGGTAGAAGTTTATGAAGGATTAAAAGAAGGAATGGCAGTTCCTGAATTATACGGAACAGCTTTCAACAAAGAAGGTGGTGCATTGAATCACCCTGCTGATAATCCTGATGTAATCTTCCAACCGGTAATGTGTCAGCACTGTAACCACGCTCCTTGTGAAACTGTATGTCCGGTAGCGGCAACTTCACATGGTAAGCAGGGACAAAACCACATGGCTTATAACAGATGTATCGGTACAAGATATTGTGCAAACAACTGTCCTTATAAAGTAAGACGTTTCAACTGGTTTACTTATAACCTGAATGACAAGTTCGACTTCAATATGAATAACGATCTTGGAAGAATGGTTCTGAACCCGGATGTTGTGGTAAGAACGAGAGGGGTTATGGAGAAATGTTCTATGTGTATCCAGATGACTCAGACTACTATTCTTGAAGCTAAAAAAGAGAATAGAATCGTGAAGGACGGAGAGTTCCAGACAGCTTGTTCTAAAGCTTGTTCTACAGGTTCAATCAAGTTCGGAGATATGAATGACAAAGAATCTGAAGTGAGAAAGCAATATGCTTCAAACAGAAGATATTATTTACTGGAAGAGATCGGAACAAAACCAAATGTGTTCTATCACACTAAAGTAAGAAACAGAGTAGAAAAATAAAGTTTAAATAATAAATAGGTAAAAAATGTCAGGACATTACGAAGCTCCGATAAGGGAACCTCTAATTATTGGTCACAAAACTTATCACGATATCACGGAAGATATTGCACGACCTATCGAAGAAAGAGCAGGTAAATTATGGTGGATTTCATTATATGCAGCCTTAGTTCTATTCATCTATGGATTCGGATGTATCGCTTACACTATCGGAACAGGTATTGGAGCATGGGGACTAAACAGAACTATTAACTGGGGATGGGATATTACTAACTTCGTATGGTGGGTTGGTATCGGTCACGCCGGAACCCTAATCTCAGCGGTATTATTATTATTTAGACAGAGATGGAGAATGTCTGTAAACAGATCTGCAGAGGCGATGACGATCTTTGCGGTTGTGCAGGCGGCAATCTTCCCGGTTATCCACATGGGTAGAGTTTGGGTAGGATATTGGGTATTCCCTTTACCAAACCAGTTCGGTTCTCTTTGGGGGAACTTCAACTCTCCTCTACTTTGGGACGTATTTGCGATCTCTACGTATTTCTCGGTATCAACAGTATTCTGGTTCATGGGATTGATCCCTGACTTTGCAATGATCAGAGACAGAGCGAAAACGCCTTGGACTAAGAAAATTTATACTTTCCTTGCATTCGGTTGGGGTGGTAAAGCAAAACACTGGCAAAGATTCGAAGAACTATCTTTGGTTCTTGCAGGTTTGGCAACTCCGCTTGTATTCTCAGTACACACTACCGTATCTTTTGACTTCGCAACTTCGGTTATTAAAGGATGGCACTCTACGATCTACCCTCCTTACTTCGTTGCCGGTGCGATTTTCTCAGGATTCGCAATGGTACAGACGCTATTGTTAGTTGCCAGAAAAGTATGTCACCTTGAAGATTACATCACTATGTATCATATCGAAATTATGAACATCGTAATCATCCTAACAGGTGGTATGGTAACTGTAGCTTACGCAACTGAATATTTCATCGGATGGTATTCAGGATCAAGATTTGAAGATTTTACATATCTTTCTCCTGGTGCTGCTGTTGGACCTTACTGGTGGGCTTTCTGGTCACTAATTATCTGTAACCTTGTTGTTCCTGCTTCTTTCTGGTTCAAGAGACTTAGAACGAACATTATCTGGACATTCATTGTTGCATTAATTATCAACATCGGTATGTGGTTTGAGCGTTTCGACATTATCGTTATCAACCTTTCAAGAGATTACTTGCCTGGTTCTTGGACGATGTTTAAGCCAACAATCATTGATGTGGGTGTATATTTAGGAACAATCGGGTTCTTCTCTGTATTATTCTTATTATACGCAAGAACATTCCCTGTAATTGCACAGGCTGAATTAAAATCGATTTTGAAAATCTCAGGTGAAACTTATAAAGCAAAAGAAGGAGATGAGCACCACTAAAATTGTATACGGACTTTATGCTGACGACGACGATTTAATGAACGGCGTTAAAGCATTCAACGATAAAGGAATCAAAATAAACGAAGTCTATACTCCGTTTCCGGTTCACGGACTAGATAAAGCTTTAGGGTTAAAGAAAACAAGAATTTCTGATGCCGCTTTTATCTACGCTTGTTATGGAGTTACGATCGGTGCTACTCTTACATGGTATGTAATGAACCACGACTGGCCTCAGAACATTGGAGGTAAACCAGCTTTCGACTGGGCTCACAATATGCCGGCTTTCGTAGTACCTATGTTTGAGCTTATGGTATTCTGCGCAGCGCATATGATGTCATTAACTTTCTTGGTAAGAAACAAAATGTATCCAGGAGCTCCTGCACAAAACCCGGATCCAAGAACAACGGATGATAAATTCTTAATGGAATTTGTAACTGAAGATGTGGAATCTGTAAAGCAGTTGCTTATTGAAACTGGAGTTGAAGAAATAACTGTTAAAGATGCTTAAAATGAAAAAGAATGTATTAAAAATTACAGCAGTTTTAGGTTTAACAACAGTTTTACTTAACTCTTGCGGACCAAAAGAGAATACTCCGCTGGTCTATTTCCCGGATATGTATTTTCCGGTAGCTTACGATCCATTGATGAAAGCTCAGGATGCTTATTCAGATCATGAAAATGAAATTCCTGCTTTTGTTAAAAATAATTTTGCAACAGGTCTTTCTCCTGTAGAAGGATCAGTAGCTCAAAATAAAGATGGTGTCTTCGAAGAAGGATTACTCCCAAAAACACCGGATGAATACAATGCTGGTTATGATGCTTCAAAAACAGTAACAGCTTCTCCTTTAAACCCTGCAAACGCTACAAAAGATCTTGAAAGAGGAAAAAGCCTTTTCGAGAAAACTTGTTCAGCTTGTCACGGTGTCGGAGGAGACGGACAAGGACCAATCGTTCAGTCCGGAGCATTCTCTGGTGTACCAAACTATGCAGACAGAGATATTACTGTAGGATCTGTTCATTATGTAATAACCAACGGTAGAAACGCAATGGGATCTTATGCAGGACAACTTAGCGCTGGAGACAGATGGAGAGTTGCCATGTATGTAATGGATGCTTTCAAAAAAGGAGCGGCAGCACCTGCGGCGGCTACAGCAGCAACAGCTACGACAGCAGCTGCCCCTGCGAAATCTGAAACGATGACTACCGAAACTAAAAAATAAGAAAAGAAATGTATAGTTTTTCACCAAAATTAAAATCAACTTCTATAATCCTTCTTGTTGTAGGTTTAGTTCTTTTTGCTGTTGGTTTCTTTATGAACAAAGGAATCAGTACCGAGAAAATAGAACACATGATGGAAGCGGTTCATGCTTCTGGTCATACAGCTCCTACGCATTCTAGTGAAATGGTAGGACCTCAGGATCACGCAGCTCACCTTGAGCATGCTACTCTTCAGGTTCACAACCAGCCTTTAGCGGCAATACATTTTGTAGCTGTATTTTTCTTTGGAGTAAGCTGCTGCGTATTATTCTTCTATTCTATTCAGCACGCTGCACATGCAGGTTGGCCAATTATCATTACAAGAGTAATGGAAGCTATTGCTTCTTATATTCCTTACGGTGGTGCTATTTTAATCATCTTAATGATTTTAAACATCACACACCAAGGTCACCTTTTCCATTGGATGGATCCGGAATTAACAGACCCAAATTCTGCTCATTTCGATGTGATATTATTTGAAAAAAGAATTTTCTTAAATATCCCTTTCTATGCAGTAAGAACTTTCATCTATGTATTAGGAGCTTCTTTCTTCGCTTGGAAATTGAAAGCTCAGTCTAAAAAAGTAGACGAGACAAAATCAAGAGTAGAATATCAAATGCTTTACAGATGGGCAGTAGGATATATTGCATTCTTCGGTTTTGCTTCTGCAGCATGGGCTTGGGACTGGTTGATGTCTATTGATCCTCACTGGTATTCTACCATGTATATCTGGTATTCAATGGTGAGCTGCCTTTCAAGTGGTATTGCGGTAATCATTCTTCTAAGTGTTTATTTAAAGAAAAACGGATTCCTTCCTCAATTCAACGATAACCACTTACACGATTTAGGAGTATTCCTATTCGCGACAAGTATGCTTTGGACGTATACATGGTTTGCACAGTTCATGTTATACTGGTACGCAAACATTCCGGAAGAGGTTAACTATTTCTTTGGAAGATTCCAGCACTACTCTCCTACTTTCTTGCCAATGCTTATTGTAAACTTCTTATTGCCATTATTGGTATTAGTAAGCAGCAGCATCAAGAGAAACTACAAAGTGGTTACAACAATGGCAGTAGTCGTAATTTGTGGTCACATCTTAGATTACTTCAATATGGTAATGCCGGGAACAGTCGGACCATATTGGAAAACTCCTGAAGTATTTATCCTGATCTTAGGAGCAATCTTATTCGTAGTTGGATTATTTATGTTCACTGTGCTTTCAGCACTATCTAAACTTAAACTGATCCCTACAGGTAACCCTTACCTACACGAATCTGAAATTTATGAATATCCTTTCTAAGGAATTTGTAACAACATAAAAAGAAAAAAGACTGATTGTAATGATCAGTCTTTTTTTATGCACTAAAATTAAAACTGTCCCGCAGCCTTTCTGAATTTTAATTGTCTTAAACTAAGAATGATTTAACTAAAAAAACATTAATTGTATCAATCATGAAGAAAAATCTACTGTTATTATTTTTAACAATCATTGTAAATTTTTTAAATGCACAAAGCATCACTTTCATTTCGGAAAAAACCAATAAACCACTTCCTAAGATTTCTGTGTTTGGGAAAGACGGAAGTATTGTAGCCTACTCCGATATTGATGGAAAAATAGACAAACAATCCATAAAACCGGATCAGGAAAAGTTTCAGCTGATCTACGATAATATGTCTGTCGCTACTTTGTCCTATGCAGATTTTGACAAAGAAATCATTAAAGTAGATGACAGGATAAAAGATATCGAACGTGTGATCATAAAAAATAATAAACCCGCAAAATATATTTTTGTAAAAGGAAACTTTAACACATACGTTACCGTAAACAATAAGTTAAACTGCTACACAGACGGAATCATTACTTACATTTTTGATAATGAAACAAAAAAACTGAAAAGTGCCGATGTAGAACAATACAGAGCATTCAGGATTGAAGATAAAAATGTCGATAAAAAGTTAACAGCATCTTTCGATTATGGCAAAATGATGAATGTACCTGAGATGAAAGACGTTGGAAATATTCAGGAATTTAAAAAAAGAAATGCCGTCATTAAAGAACTGAAAGGTGACCGGAAAGATCAGATCGAAATTGCCCACAGTGCTTTACAGGAAAAAGAAGTAAACTTTTTAGGATACCGTTTTTACGATGTAAGAGTAATCTCAAATGCTTCTTACGAGAAAGAAAGTAATAAAACCTTAAGAGATCTTCTGGAATTTAATGATATTCGATTTATCAAATTAAAGCACAAAAGTGAACCGGACTACAACCAGTTGATCTATTACAGCAATTTTTATCCTACGGAAATAGAGTTCAGAAATGATAAAGATATCGAAAGTGTAAATTTGAATACCAATAAAAGCAGCTATACTACAAAATACTGGGAAGATCCGTCTTTTCCGAATATGCAGACTGTTTTTAGTTCATTTTTCAGAGATCAGCTGAAAGAACAACAAAATAAAAAATAAAACACTCTATTAATAAAGGTTTTATTATTTTTGTGGTAAACCGAAAAAAAATGAAAAAGTTTTCTTTTCTACTAATTTTCAGCATGTTGCTTTTCACAGCATGCAAGCAAGATCATGTAGATGCTACCAATACTAAAACTTTGCAGTCGAGTATCAATGATATGACGGCAAGTTTACCTACTATTAAGCAAATTAAATTTAACGAAGCGCTCTACATCCTAAAAACTTTTGGAGTGGAAGCTGATGGCGATTTTGCTGAACTTAAAGCTTTAGGACAACTAATTGACGGTAAAAAAGTGCCGGAAATTATGGCAATGGCAGATCAGGTAGCCCAAAAGAACGGAATCGAATGGGCAAGTACTGCACCGCCTTCATTAGGAGCATTAGGAGAAATGAATATCTTCGGAAGCGAAACAGCTAAAGAAAGCGACCCGAATGACGTAAAAGCCAATTCATTGAGCATCACCACAAGACCGACAGGAGATGACGGAACCGGAGCTCCTACTGCGCTTCAGATTGTTCCGAGATTAGTTGATAACGCCGGAAATCCCGTATCCTTTACAGGAGCTGGTCTGGAAGCAACGCTGGAAGTGTTCAGCAACGGAATAAAACTTTCTACGGCTAAAAATTTAATGCAGGATAATAACTTCAAAGGATTTAATTTAAAATTCTCTTCACTTCCTGCGGCACAAGTTATTGATAATAAAATCGATATCACGGTTTCTGTAAAAACAACTGCGAAAACTTTCAAAATGACAAAAATCGGATTGGATGTAAATCCTCTTTTACTGAAAGTTCCGGCTGCACCGAAAGTAGATTCAACAGCGGTTATTCAGGATCCTGCCGTAATCGATCCGAACAACCCGAATGCGACTGTTCCTTCTGCAACAGATCCGAATGCAACAGCTCCAACAACTCCTGCAGCACCTAAGCAACCGGCTGCAGATCCCAAAAGCACTGTTTCAGGGTTTTTAAATAACGTAAGCGCTCAAAACTTAAAAGCTGCATACAATTCTGCAAGTAACCCGAATTGGGGAAGTTATGAGTCGTTCTCGAACCCGACTTCAGGATTTGGTTCAGTGAAAAATGTAAGCGTAAAAAACATCACCACCAATGCTTCCAATGCAACTTCTGCAAGTGTAAATGCAACGTATGATGTAACGGATAAAAGTGGAAAAACAACATCTCTGAAAGCAACTTTCGGACTTAAAAACGTAAACGGAGACTGGAAAATTTCCAGCTACAAAATCAATCCGTAAAAAATGGCATCGCAGCAGCTTATCACAAAACTGGAAGAAACCATTGAAAATATATCTGATTTTCCGATTCCGGGGATTCAGTTTAAGGATATCTCTCCTATTTTCCTGAACCCGAAACTGTATGAAGAAGTGATTGCAGATTTGGTACAATTCAGCAAAGGAAAAGTTGATGCAGTATGCGGAATTGAAAGCAGAGGTTATCTTTTCGGGATTGCCATCGCTGTTGCATTAGAAGTTCCTTTTATTTTAATCCGAAAAGCAGGAAAACTTCCGCCACCCGTCATTTCAGAAAAATATGATCTCGAATATGGAAGTGCTGTTATCGAAACCCGTGAAGGACAGTTAAAATCCGGACAAAGAGTTCTGATTCATGATGATCTTTTAGCAACCGGAGGAACAACTGAGGCCGCCGCAAAATTGGTTGAAAAACAAGGCGCAACCGTTTCCCAATTCAGTTTCCTAATTGGATTAAAAGATTTAAAAGGCAAAGAAAAACTGAAAAAATTTAATGCAGAAATCTATCATATTTTAGAATATTAAATTTCAAAAAATAGGACAAAATGCTCTGGAATTCGTTTTCCGGAGCATTTTTCATGATTAACTATTCACAATTCACTCATTCACTTGTAATAATTTCCTTTAATTATTCAAATAAAATCAACAATACACACAAAGTATTTTGTAAATCATTCAGAAACAATTAAATTTGCATTTCAATTTTTAATAATTTATGGCAAAAATTACAAACGAGCAGGAAGGTAAAGAAACTGTTGAGTTTTTTAAAGATCTTGACAGAGAAGCTTTAAACACAGAAAGGTTCCTTGAAAAATATTCAAAACCTTTGGGAATTGTTTTCGGACTACTTATTTTAGGAGTTCTTGGCTTCTTCGGTTACAAGCAATTTGTTGTGACTCCTAAAAACGCAGAAGCTGTAAAAAGTTTCCTGGCTGCTCAGAAAAATCTTGCTGACGGTAAAGATAAAGAGGCTTTAGGCGGAAAATCTGCTGCAAATCCCGGTTTCTTAGGAACGTATAACGAATATTCTGCAACCAACGTAGGAAAGCTTTCTGCTTACAATGCAGGTTTGGTGAAATTCAAAGAAGGTAAATTTCAGGAAGCTTATGATCTTTTAGATAGTTTTTCATCCGACAACAAAACATTGATGGCAATGAAATACGGAGCGATGGCAGATGCAAAATCCGGTCTTAACAAAAATGATGAAGCACTTCAGTTATTAGACAAAGCGGCTTCAGCTTCAGACGATCCTTACACAACGTATTATTTTACGAGAAAAGCCGGTATCTTAGCTTTAGGATTAAAGAAAAATGCAGAAGCTAAAAAGTATTTTGCAACAATTGACGAAAAATATCAGGACTACGACAACGGAATGTCTGATTCTTATATTGAAATGACTAAATATTACTAAACAATGGCAACAGTTAATCTTTCTGATTACAAGCCACTTAACATAACCAATGCCGATGATTTTTCTATCGGCATTGTTTTTTCTGAGTGGAATGATTTTGTAACCTACAATCTTCGTGATGCAGCTCTGGAAATCCTTCAAAAAGAAGGAGTAAAATCTGAAAAAATCTCTCTTTTTCCGGTTCCGGGAGCTTTTGAGTTAAGCTATGCAAGTATGCAGCTTTGTAAAGAGCGAAAATTTGACGCAGTAATTGCAATCGGATGTGTGATCCGTGGAGAAACGCCTCATTTCGATTACGTTTGTTCGGCGGTTGCACAGGGAATTAAAGATTGTAATGTTCTCACAGATACTCCGACTATTTTCTGTGTTTTAACGGACGATACAAAAGAGCAGTCGATTGCAAGAAGCGGCGGCGATCTTGGAAATAAAGGGGTTGAAGCTGCCGTTACGGCTTTGCAGATGATTGATTTTAAAAAGAATCTTTCGGGCAGAAAAGGGAACATCGGATTTGGAAATTCGTAATTTTCCGAAGTGAAAAATATTTAAAAAGGACTATTCTTCAATAGTTCTTTTTTTGTCCCAGAAAGTTATCTCTCGAATATATATTGTGGTATTTTTAAAAAATATGCGCTCAAATAATATTCAATACTTATTTTTGTAAGAATTCATATTCAAATCATAACAATGTTTGTTCAGAAAACAAAACCATTCCTTTATTTAGGAGTCTTTTACCTTATCATTTCTTTAATCATAAGGATTGTATTTTTCTTCCATCCCATTACCACAGCCAGTTTTGGAGTGTTTGAAGTGTTAAAAATAATATTGGTAGGTGTTCTCAATGATGCCTTGGTTTTTATTTTAGCCAGCACCTTTTTAGCCCTCTATTTTTTATTTCTATCCAATTCAAAATATCAGAAACCTTACGGACAGATCATTTTGGGAATTTTAGTCCTCTTTTTTCTGTACATTCTTCTGATTCCTAACAATATTTTCAAACAATACGGCGGCTCGGTTGCAGAAATCGCGCTGGCTTTTATCGGGTTAAAAATTATCTGCTTCGCATTAATGCTTTTCCTTCCGAAACAACGTTTGAAAATACGGAATGTACTTTATTTCATAACGCTTTTTCTGTACGTTTTACTCATCGTATTCAACGCAGTAAGCGAATATTTCTTCTATAACGAATTCGGACTGAGATATAATTTCATCGCGGTAGATTATCTCATTTACACCAATGAAGTAATAGGAAACATCATGGAAAGCTACCCTGTGGTTCCTCTTTTCTCAGTAATTTTTCTGGTAACACTCTCGATCACATTTTTCATTTTTAAAAGAACTAAAAAAGAGCTTTTGGATCTTCCGGATCTAAAGCAGAAATTTATTTTACTGGGATCGTTTATTCTTTTGATTGGAGTAAGCTTATTTGGATTAAATTTCACTACAAAAATGAAAGGAAGCAGTGTTTTTGAAGAAGAAATTCAGGCAAACGGTCTTCCGAAATTCTATTGGGCATTTACCCACAACGAGCTGGATTACTTCCAGTTTTACCCTGAAATCAATCAGAGTCAGGCGGAAAAAAACTTTTTAAGCCAGTTTACTCCACCTGTCCTGAAAAGAAATATTGTTTCAGCAGAACCGGAACTGAAAAAAAATGTGGTCTTAATTTCTATTGAAAGTTTATCCGCAGATTTTTTAGCACATTATGGAAATACACAGAAAATCACTCCTTTTTTAGACAGTTTAGCCGATAAATCATTAATGTTTACCAATCTTTACGCTACCGGAAACAGAACCGTCCGCGGTCTTGAAGCGCTAACGCTCTGCATTCCTCCTACTGCCGGAGAAAGCATTATTAAAAGAGAGAACAACAAAAATAAATTTACCACAGGAAGTGTTTTCAAATCAAAAGGATATGATGTGAAATTTTTGTACGGTGGATACAGCTATTTCGATAATATGCAGGATTTCTATGCAGGAAACGGGTATGATATTGTCGACAGAAATAATTTCAAGCCGGAAGAAATTACGTTTGCAAACGTTTGGGGCGTTGCTGATGAAGATATGGCAAAAAAAGCCATCCAAACCATGAATGCCGAAGCAAAATCCGGAAAGCCGTTCTTCAATCACTGGATGACGGTTTCCAACCACAGACCTTTTACCTATCCTGAAGGAAAAATTGATATCCCCGGAAATGCAAAATCCCGTGAAGGCGGTGTAAAATACACAGATTATGCTCTGAAAAAATTCTTCGAGATGGCTAAAAAACAGGACTGGTATAAAAATACAATCTTCGTTATCATTGCAGATCATTGTGCTTCCAGCGCAGGAGATACAGAACTTCCGATGGATAAATACAGAATTCCGGCGATGGTTTTCTCGGAAGGATTTATCCAGCCGCAGAAATTTACGCAGACGATGTCTCAGATTGATGTGATGCCTACTGTTTTTGGTTTGCTGAACTTCAGCTATCAGTCGAAATTTTTAGGGCAGGACGTTTTCAGCAAAGAATTTCAGCCGAAAGCTTTTGTTGCAACCTATCAGGATTTAGGATTTGTGAAGGACAATTATTTAACGGTT
This sequence comes from Chryseobacterium sp. 2P, assembly GCF_059579425.1. Lineage (NCBI taxonomy): Bacteria > Pseudomonadati > Bacteroidota > Flavobacteriia > Flavobacteriales > Weeksellaceae > Chryseobacterium > Chryseobacterium sp. 2P. The sequence goes on along the minus strand of NZ_CM184194.1, from coordinate 4,799,786 downwards.
ATTTCTCCTGTAAGAAAAGTTAAGCAATACGCTTTGGTTCAGCAGAAAAACAATCTTGCTCCGGAATTTAATATTTATTTTGATGAAAATCCTTTAAAAGAAAAAGAACAGAATAAACAGATGGTGGATGCAGCGATTTCAGCATATCAGTCGACTTCTTTCTGGCTGAAAAAAAATCAGCTGAATCGATAAATATTTTGAAAATATCATAATCCGCACAAAAATTGTATGGTTTAAATTTTTAAATTTACCAACAAATAAAAAATACAAACTATGAGATGGACGGACGACAGAGGCGGTAATGTGGAAGACAGACGCGGACTTGGCGGCGGAGCCGTTGTAGGAGGCGGATTGGGAACGCTTATTATTGCTGCAATTATATTCTTTCTGGGAGGTGATCCTTCCTCGATTCTTTCTTCGGGAGCAGGTTCCGGATCTCCGAGAACAGAGCAGAGAGAACTGACTGCGGAAGACAAAAAAATCGGAGAAATGGTAGACATGATGGGAAAATGGAACATCACGACATGGGATCAGGTTTTTCAGGAAAACGGAATGCAGTACACTCCACCGAAAATTATCCTTTTTTCGGAAACTACACAGTCCGGCTGTGGCGTGGCGCAGTCTGCAATGGGACCTTTTTACTGTCCTGCAGATCAGTCTGTTTATATGGACATGAGCTTTTTTAATGAACTTCAGCAGAGATTCGGCGCTAAAGTAACGGAATTTACGGTAGCGTATGTTTTGGCACATGAAGTGGGACATCATGTCCAGACGCTTTTAGGAACAACGCAAAAAGTGGATCAGCTACGAAGAAGCGGACAGTATTCTGAAGCAGAAATGAACAGGGTTTCTGTTGCTACAGAACTTCAGGCAGATTTTTACGCCGGAGTTTGGGCAAAAAGAACGGATGCTGAAAAGCACATTTTGGAACCCGGAGATATTCAGTCGGCTATTGAAGCGGCTGAAGCGGTAGGTGATGATAATATCCAGAGAAGATCACAGGGATACGTTAATCAGGAAAGCTTTACGCATGGATCATCTGCGCAGCGTAAAGAATGGTTTATGAAAGGATACAATACCGGAGATATCCGACAGGGAGATACTTTCAACCAGCTTTTGAAATAATTATTTAATCAGCCAAATAAAAACCCTGAAGAACCAATCTTCAGGGTTAATTTTTATTGTAATTCTATCGGGTTACTGTTTCTTTTTGCTTCCTCTTTTACTCTTTCTTCCATCCGTTTTCTGAAATCCCCGGAATTTCCTCCACCGAATCCACCGCCGCCACGGTTTCCTCCACCACCGTCAATTCTCATCGGAGCACCCATTCCGCCACCCTGCGTCATAAATGACATTGGATCTTCCATGAATTTTTTCTGCTGTTTTACATAATCGCCTCTTTTCACTTTAATGGTATTTCCGAACTGATTCATTGTCGGGAAATCTGCGATTTTGTAATTTTTCATCAAATCGAAAGAATATTCTCCTTTATCGTCCTCTACTTTCACGATAAGTCCGGGAAGTCCGCCGAATTTGTATGGCCCGTCCTGATAAGGCAGATCTGTGGTAAACCACGCCGTCCATTTTCTCCCTCCAAAATCTGTTTCTGCTTTCTGAACTTTATAATCTCCTATTTTTGTGGTTTCTGAAGCAATTTTCCAGTTAATCGGGCGGTCTTCTTCGTAAGTATACATATCTCTTCCAATTCGGTCTTTGAAAGTCATTTTCTGGCTTTTCTTATCTTTTTCAACAGAATAATTGATGTTGGATCGTAAAGCTTCCATCTGATCTCTGTTAAAACCTCTTGCTCCTCCACTTTGTATGGCTGCCTGAATGACAGAATCTCTTTTAATTCTGTTTTCGGAATAAAAAACAGATTTTTCCGGAGAAATATCCAGATACGCATTTTCTGTTTTGGTATCATTTTTATTGGATGCATCGGGTTTCATCGTCACCTGATATACAAATCTGTTGGTTTGTGCAAAAGCGGTCTGCATGAACAGAGCCAAAGCAAGAATGCCTAATTTTTTCATTTATAGTATATTTTTTTGTAAACCGTACTTTTAAAGACTACACAAAAAAACCGTGAAATCTTTGTTTTATTTATAGATTTAAAATCCCGATCAAAGTTAAATCAAAAAACGACCTAAAGCGTTTCTATTGTGGAAACTTTAAACATTTTTAACAATAAATTCATCCGCGAAATACATCTATTAAGAACAGAATCATTAAAATAGATATCTTCGATTTGAGATTGCGGAAATTAGTTCGTATTTTTGCATTATTAAATCATTCTAAATAAATACAATGATAAAAGTATCAGATCAAGCAAAAGCAAAAGCCATTCAGCTGATGACAGAAGATGGTTTTAAGCCTTTTAAAGACTATATAAGAGTGGGGGTAAAAAGCGGAGGATGCTCTGGTTTAGAATATGTTCTGAAGTTTGATAACGAAAAAACAGATGCCGACCAGATTTTTGAAGACAATGATATCAAAATTATTGTAGATAAAAAATCAATCCTCTATTTGGCTGGAACCACTCTTGAATATTCAGGAGGTTTAAACGGAAAAGGATTTGTTTTTAACAATCCGAATGCATCCAGAACCTGCGGATGCGGTGAGAGTTTTTCTTTGTAAAAAGACATTGGATGCAGATTTCAGATGTAGATAAAAAATCAGATGTGAAATCTGTCTTCTAAAATCTTAAAAAAAAATAATGAATAAATATACTGAAGACGATCTAAGAGTCGATCTGGAAAATAAAAAATACGAATTCGGATGGGAAACAAAAATCGATTACGAAGATTTCCCAACGGGTTTAAATGAAGACATCGTCCGTGCAATTTCTGCTAAAAAAGAAGAGCCTGAATGGATGACGGAATGGCGTCTGGAATCTTTCAGAATCTGGCAGAAAATGACGGAGCCGGACTGGGCAAACATTAAATATGAAAAGCCGGATTTTCAGGCAATTAAATATTATGCCGCGCCAAAAGTAAAACCTGAACTGGAAAGTCTGGACGAAGTAGATCCTGAATTGCTGAAAACTTTCGAAAAATTAGGAATCAACATCGAAGAACAGAAAAGACTTTCAGGTGTTGCCGTAGATATTGTAATGGATTCCGTTTCTGTAAAAACAACGTTTCAGGATACGCTATTGGAGAAAGGAATTATTTTCTGCTCCATTTCCGAAGCCATTAAAAACTATCCTGATTTAGTAAGAAAATATCTTGGAAAAGTAGTTCCGAGAGGAGATAATTTCTATGCAGCTCTTAATTCCGCAGTATTTTCTGACGGAAGTTTCTGCTACATTCCGAAAGGCGTAAGATGTCCTATGGAATTGTCTACGTATTTCAGAATCAATCAGGCAGGAACAGGTCAGTTTGAAAGAACGCTTGTGATTGCGGATGAAGGAAGTTATGTTTCTTATCTAGAAGGCTGTACAGCTCCGTCAAGAGATGAAAACCAGCTTCACGCAGCGGTTGTTGAGCTGATCGCAATGGATGATGCCGAAATTAAATATTCCACTGTACAAAACTGGTATCCCGGAAATGAAGAAGGAAAAGGAGGGGTTTTCAATTTTGTAACGAAAAGAGGACTTTGCGAAAGAAATGCAAAAATCTCATGGACTCAGGTTGAAACAGGTTCTGCGGTAACGTGGAAATATCCTTCATGTATCTTAAAGGGCGACGGATCCATCGGTGAGTTCTACTCTATCGCAGTGACGAACAATCATCAGTATGCGGATACAGGGACCAAGATGATCCACATTGGCAAGAATACCAAATCTACCATCATTTCCAAAGGTATTTCTGCAGGAAAATCCAATAATTCATACAGAGGTCTGGTAAAAGTAATGCCTTCTGCAAAAGGAGCAAGAAATTTCTCTCAGTGCGATTCTTTACTGATGGGGAATGAATGTGGAGCTCATACTTTCCCGTATATTGAAATTAAAGATCCGACTGCACAACTGGAGCACGAAGCAACGACTTCAAAAATCGGGGAAGATCAAATTTTCTACTGTAACCAGAGAGGAATTGATACAGAAAGAGCTATTGCTCTGATTGTAAATGGTTTCAGCAAAGAAGTTTTAAATAAACTGCCAATGGAATTTGCCATTGAAGCTCAGAAATTGCTTGAGATTTCTTTGGAAGGTTCTGTGGGGTAATGTTTATCCTTAAGTTTGACACATTGTTTGTCATTCTGAACAAAGCAAAGCGGAGTGAAGAATCTAAGTTAAAATAGATTTCTCCTTCGTCGAAATGACAAAACAACGCATTAAAGATTTGTTTAAATTCTTAATGTTCAAAATAAATAAAAATAGTATTTCATTTGCAAGTGTAAGTACTTTTGTAATCAATGGTTTAGGATTATAAAAGATAAATGTTAGTCTGCCCTTGCAATAAATTTGAAAATATGTTAGAGATAAAAAACTTGCACGCCAAAATTGAAGACGGCGACAAAGAAATTTTAAAAGGAATTAATCTTGAAATAAAGCCGGGTGAAGTTCACGCCATTATGGGACCGAACGGAGCCGGAAAATCTACCCTTTCTTCTGTAATCGCAGGAAAAGAAGATTATGAAGTTACAGACGGAGAAATTATTTTCGGAGGTGAAAACATCATCGAAGATGCTCCTGAAGAAAGAGCCCACAAGGGAATTTTTCTTTCTTTCCAGTATCCGGTAGAAATTCCGGGAGTTTCTGTAACCAACTTCATCAAAGCAGCAATGAACGAAAACAGAAAAGCTAACGGATTGGGAGAAATGCCGGCAAAAGAGATGTTGGCAATGATTCGTGAGAAATCTGAAAAATTAGGTATTAAAAAAGATTTCCTTTCAAGATCTTTAAACGAAGGATTTTCCGGAGGTGAGAAGAAAAGAAATGAAATTTTCCAGATGATGATGCTTGATCCGAAACTGGCTATTCTGGATGAAACTGATTCAGGATTGGACATTGATGCGTTAAGAATTGTTGCAGACGGTGTAAATGCTTTCAAAAATGAAGGAAATGCAGTTCTCCTGATTACTCACTATCAGAGATTGCTGAACTATATTCAGCCTGATTTTGTTCATGTTTTAGCGAACGGGAAAATCATCAAAACTGGTGATAAATCTCTTGCGTTAGAGCTTGAAGAAAAAGGGTACGACTGGCTTTTAAATTAATTAAAAGATTAAAAAATTCGGAGATTTTATCTGATCTCTTAGTTTAACAATTTCAGCCAAACAAAAAAAGAAAAAATGGTGCAAACCACAGATATACCAGTAATGGCATTAAAAGAACAGATCATACAAAACCATAATGAATTTTTGGAGAGCCTTCGTCACAGATTTCTGGATGAAGATCGTAAAGCAGCTCTTCAGAGGTTCGAAAAAGCTGGTTTTCCTACAAAAAAGGACGAAGAATATAAATATACCAACTTAAAGGAAATTACTGAGAAAGCTTATAACTTTTTCCCGAAAGAAAGTCACAACATCACCAAAGAACAGTTGGACCATCTGCACTTAGGTGAAGAGAATTTCGACTGGATTACTTTCGTGAACGGTAAACTTCATAAAGAATTATCTAAAGTTTCCATTGAAAATGTTGAGTTTCTTTCATTCAATTATGCATTGAATGATGAGAAACACAGAGATGTTTTCGAGAAATATTTCAATAGGATTGCTGAAGATCAATCTGCTTTCACGAATTTGAATCAGGCATACTGCAAATACGGATTCTTTCTTAAAGTTCCCAAAAATGTAGTGATTGAAAAGCCGATTCATGTTTTCTATATTTCTCAGAATCAGGAAGAAAACACATTCTACAATACGAGAAATTTATTAATCGTAGAAGAAGGTGCCAAAGTGGAAATTATTGAAAGTCATCACAATTTTGACAGCACTTATGTGTTGACAAATTCTGTAACGGAAATTTTTACTTATCCGAATGCAAAAGCGGACTGGCATAAATTACAGAACGACAACGATACTTCTTATTTAATTGACAATACTTTCGCAAAACAGGAAAAAGACAGCTTAACGACTGTAAATACATTCTCTTTCGGAGGTAAACTTGTGAGAAACAACCTGGATTTCATCCAGAACGGATCGAATATCAATTCATTCATGAACGGAATTACCATTATCGGAAAAGATCAGTTGGTAGATCATCACACGGCGGTTCACCACAATCAACCGAATTGCGAAAGTTACCAGAATTATAAAGGTATTTTCGACGGAAAATCTCACGGGGTTTTCAACGGGAAGGTTTTCGTTGATAAAATTGCCCAGAAAACGAATGCTTATCAGCAAAACAACAATGTTTTACTCAGCGAAGGAGCAACAATTGATACCAAACCTCAGCTTGAAATTTTTGCAGATGATGTAAAATGTTCTCACGGCTGTACAGTAGGACAATTGAATGAAGATGCGTTATTTTATCTGAGAGCAAGAGGGATTTCTAAAAAGGAAGCTCAGGCGTTATTGTTATACGCTTTTGCGAACGATGCCATGCAGAACATTGACATCGAGCCATTAAAAGAAAAGATTTCAAAGCTTCTGGCAGAGAAGCTTCAGGTTGATATAGAGTTTTAACAATATATAATTGATTAATAAGAAGGCTGTTTCATTTTTGGAACAGCTTTTATTTTTTGCTTTGATGACATCATTATATACATCTTCGGCTCCATCAGTATAAACTGAGAGAATTTGATTAAGATGCAAAAACTGCATTAGTGTTTCTTTTGAATAGAAATCTTTCTGAGTAACCGCCTGATAAACTAAATTATCCCAAAGACCTGAGTCTATTGCAAGCATTGATGTATTAGTTGTTACCAAATAATCTTTGTATTCCTTGATTTTAGCATCAAATTCTGCCTTAGATGCAGTTGCTTTATTCTCGCTATCCGTACTGCCTGATCATAAAATACAGCATCTTTTGCTTTTAAGGTTTGTTCTGTTTCTATTGTTAATGGAAGTGCAGTTGGATCTTCACAAAGTTTTTGCAAGGAAGTAGATGCGTTCAGCTTTTGGTCAAATACTCCTTTCTGAGTATCTTTCCTAAAGATAAATCTTCTTTCCAAATTTTTAGGATCAGATAATTCCGCGTTTCTGCTGGTCGCGAATCTAAAAAGCGTCTGCGATGCATTATATTGGTATTTAAATTGTTTGTTGACATTTTTTCTGTAAATTTGTTTTGTTTTTATAAAGGTTAAGATTTGAAGCCTCTTTTTAGTAGAGTCACTTCAGGTTTTAGCCTTATTTTTTTAGGTGGTCTTCAGGCTAAATTATGTCCACCTTGAGTTTTAAAGTCTCTTTTCATTTTCTGTGTTGTTTCTATACTGCAAATATCCATCGGGGAAGCGACAAAACTTGACGTATTAAATTCATTTTCAGATATTTTTGTTATTTTTTTACAGTTTTCTGATAATCAGTAAGAAAGATTTGCAGAATGTTTTTGGAAAGGTTGAGAAAGAATCTTTTAAACTTTAAAGTAAACTCAACTTGTGTTATTTAAAGCATATAAGCTACCTCTCATCTGATTTTTTTTGTAGCTATTTATATTGATTATTAAAACTTCATTAAAAACCTAAATCCTGAAATCATTAATTCAATAGTCTGGGATCAGCCCTTATTTTTTTTCATTCTTAAAAATTTTAACCGTAAAGAATATTTTTTTCGGCTGATTGATCAATTGAAAGAAAATTCCGATTAAAAACTGAATATTAAGGGAATTACATTTTTATTTTTAAAAGTTTAGGCAAATTGTTTTAAGAAAATCATTATTTAAAAATTTTTCTACATTTACAAAAACACAGAAAAATGCTGATTAAAGTCTATGGAAGCGCCATTCACGGTGTGGCTGCACAAACCATTACGATAGAAGTAAATGTAGATACAGGCGGAGTTGGCTATCATCTTGTAGGGCTTCCGGACAACGCCATTAAAGAAAGCAGTTACAGAATTTCTGCCGCGCTGAAAAACGTAGGCTTTAAAATTCCCGGAAAGAAAATTACCATCAATATGGCTCCTGCAGATCTCCGAAAGGAAGGTGCTGCTTATGATCTGAGTATTGCCATCGGAATTCTTGCCGCTTCAGATCAGATTACTGCCGAAAATATTCAGGATTACGTAATTATGGGGGAGCTTTCTCTGGACGGAACTTTACAGCCCATTAAAGGCGTTCTCCCCATAGCAATTCAGGCACGCGAAGAAGGTTTTAAAGGAATTATCCTGCCCAGACAAAACACCCGCGAAGCAGCCATTGTGAATAGTCTTGATGTTTTTGCCGCGGAAAATATCAGAGAAGTTATTGACTTTTTTAATGAAGGTAAACCACTCCCAAAAATCGAAGTGGATACGCGGAAAGAATTTCAGGAAAAAATTAATGATTTTCCGTTTGATTTTTCTGAAGTGAAAGGACAGGAAGCAGCAAAAAGAGCGATGGAAGTTGCAGCAGCAGGAGGACACAATATCATCCTGATCGGACCTCCCGGAAGCGGAAAAACAATGCTCGCTAAAAGAGTTCCGAGTATTTTACCGCCTTTAACTTTAAAAGAAGCGCTGGAAACAACAAAAATACATTCCGTAGCCGGAAAAATGGGAACGGAAACATCACTCATGACGGTTCGTCCTTTTCGATCTCCCCATCATACGATATCGGATGTTGCATTAGTTGGCGGAGGAAGTTATCCGCAGCCTGGGGAAATTTCACTGGCTCACAACGGGGTTTTGTTTCTGGATGAAATGCCGGAATTTAAAAGAACGGTTCTTGAAGTAATGAGACAGCCTTTGGAAGATCGTGAAGTTACCATTTCAAGAGCCCGATTTACGGTAAATTATCCTGCCAGCTTTATGCTCGTTGCTTCGATGAATCCGAGCCCAAGCGGTTTTTTTCCGGATGATCCCAACAACACTTCCTCTACCTACGAAATGCAGCGATACATGAATAAGCTTTCCGGACCGCTTCTGGACAGAATAGACATTCACATTGAAGTGCAGAAAGTGGAATTTGAACAGTTGGCAGAACGCAGAAAAGGTGAAAAAAGCGAAGATATCCGAAAAAGAGTTCTCATTGCCCGCGAAGCACAGAGAGAACGTTATAAAGATTTAAAAATCAGCTATAATGCTCAAATAGGACCGAAAGAAATTGAAAAGTTCTGTGAACTTGACACGGCTTCTTTCAGCCTTATTAAAACAGCAATGGAAAAACTAAACCTTTCCGCCCGTGCATATGACAGGATTTTAAAAGTAGCACGAACCATCGCCGATCTGGAGGAATCTGAGAATATTCTTTCTCATCATGTTTCAGAAGCCATCCAATACAGAAGTTTAGACCGAGAATTCTGGAACGGATAATAACGGACACCAATGATCAAATTATATTTTAATTATTATTTTTTATGGTTTCGGGGCAGCTTTGCTGCCCCGAAATTTTTTATCAATTCTTTTTAAATACGACAAGTTTTGTCGTTATGAAGATTCATGTTTGCAAAAAAGATCAGAATAAAACTCAAAATAATATAATGAAAACTGCTGTAGAAATTTCGGAAAAAGAGACTAAAGAACATCATTTTAAATCCATTATTCTTCTCTCAAAAGATTTTGCTCCGCATGAGAGTTCGGTGGAGGAAATAGACACTGCCATTCTCAGAAATGATTTCGGTATTTTAATTATTAAAAATAATCAGGATCAGACGGCTCAGTTTTCATGGCAGAAAAATATCGTTTCTTCCAATACGGAAAGTGGATATTTTAAAGAGATAATGAATGATCTGGGCGTAACTGTTCATCATAATGGAGATTCGATTACGGTGATTAATGGTGGCGTGAAACAATTTCTGACTATTCATTTTATGGTTTAATTAAAAAAAGCCAGCCTAAATAAAAAAGTCTGAATCAAAATAATGAGCGGACTTTTTCATCTATGATAAGACCTGTTCAATGGATAACGGAACTTTTTAAATTCCTTTTTTTCCTTCAAGAATCATCTGAATCATTTTCAGCTTTCTGTTTTCTCTGGTTTCCGTTTTCTTTGCTTCTTCAATCCAGCGGATATATTCCTTTCTGTGGGTATAGCTCATTTTGTCGAATAATATTTTCGCTTCAGGATTTTCATTAAACAGCAATACAATATCTTCCGCAATCTCTACTATCCTTTCTTCTTTGTCTTCCGTTAGAGAAACGAAAACCTCATCGCCGAAAGTCTTATTGAGTTTATTTCTTATTTCCTGAGTTAAGCCTAAAATATGGCACTCCGATTTCATTTTGGCGAGGCTTCCCCGGTATTCAACTTTTTCGTCAAAAACCGCTTTGATTTTTACCTGTCCTTTTTTGCCGAATAGCTCCTCTGTAGAAAAAGGAAATTCCACAAAAGCCGCATTCATTTTGCCATTTTGCTTAATAACCGCCTTAAATTGTATATCATCTGTTTTCATAGCTTAAAATTTAGCACAATAACCACCATAGATTAAAATTATCCAGTTTTCCGTCTTTGAAATAGAACATAAATGAATCTTCTGTTTCTTTTCCAACCGGAATACTGAAGCTCTGAATATTCTTCCGATCCGTATCTTCTATTTTCAGTTTGGGAAATAGCTTTTGAAATTCGGCAACGGTTGTATTATTAGTAAGAATGATATGATGCGATCTGATTTCAAAACGGTTGTTTCCGGATTTCGCACTGCTGAAAATAACCTTATGATTGTTTGAAATAAACTCAGCATTGCCGGTGTAGAAAGTTGTTATTTTACCGTCAAAGCTCAAAAGATCCTTTCCGTATATCTTTTCCATCCACGCTTTATCAAGCCATTCAAAAGGGCTTCCGCAGTCCCACACTTCACTTTTAATGGAATCGTGTTTTGAATAAAGCTTTTGGAACTGTTCCTGAGACAGAACAATATCATTTCCATTCACCTGAGCATTCTCAATTTTCAGGAAATCGTCTGTAAATACTTTAGATGATTCTTTTTCTGATTGTTTTTCTTTATGTAAACTGTCTTGTTTAATAATCGTTTGTAAAGAATCCTTGTCCTGTAAAGATTTCAAATCTTCCTTCTCTTTTTTCTGACAGCTCCATAATGCTAAAAATATCAGCAAGCCCCCGAAAATTTTACTTTTCATTTTTTAATAATGTATTTTTTGATCGGGTTAAAGTAATAAAAATTCAGCAAAAAAAACCGCGAAAGTAAAGTTTCGCGGCTTTAATATCTGTTTAAAGATTATTTTTTCTTTGCTTTTGCAGGAGCTTCTTTTGGCATTTTTGTTTTGGTATCTGCAGGAGTATTACCGTCTCTTACCAATTGTAATTCGTCGATAAGTCTTCTTGCACCTGCGTATTTATCGATCGTCCAAAGAACGAAACGAACGTCTACGTTGATGGTTTTCTGCCATTCCTGTTCGAAAACGATATCTCCGCTTAAAGCCTCGCTGTTTCCGTCGAATGCAATACCAATTAAGTTTCCGTCTGCATCGATTACCGGAGAACCGGAGTTTCCTCCTGTAATATCATTGTTGGAAAGGAAATTTACCGGCATATAACCTTTTGCATCTGCATACTGACCGAAATCTTTAAGGTTATAAAGATCGATCACTCTCTGCGGAAGATCAAACTCCTCATCTCCTTTCTTGTATTTTCCTACAAGACCTGTCATATCAGTATAATAGTTATCGGTAATTCCGAAGTAGTTTCTGTCTGATCTGATCGGCAATTTATCTACCGTTCCATACGTTAATCTCATGGTAGAGTTTGCATCCGGATAGAATTTTTTCTCAGGCATTGCCTTCATTAATCCTGCTAAGAATAATCTGTTGTTTTTAGCAAAATTATCATCAATTTTTACAAATCTTTCAGCAGAAGCTTTTTGATCTGCCATAATTCCGTTTGCAATTTTCCAAAGTGGATCTGCATCCAGTTTCAACGGATCAGGATTCAGCATAAAGTTTGTTGCAGAAGTTTTGTTAGCGAAGATTGAAGAGTAAGCAACATTCGAAAGATTTTTAGCATCCAGTCCCATAATGGTTTCAGAAGCTACATCTTTGTTTACTCTTGTCTGGTAAAGGTTTACCATAGAGTTCATCATTTCGCCTTCAAGCTTGATATTGATGTTTTCGTAGGCTGATTTCAAAGCTGCCTCTACTTTCGGCTTCATTGCCAGTCTTCCTGCCATATCCTGTTTTGCATACGCCTGAAGAACATTTCCTACCTGCAGTGCAAGTGCGAAATATTTAGAATTTCTGGAAAGCTGCGTCATATACATTCTCTCCACATTTCTGTCTGAAGTCTGCTTGTAATAAAGTCCGATATCTTCTAAAACTGTTTCGTACTCAACCACGTTTTCAGGTTGTACCGCCCAGGTTTTAAATCTTTCTTCGATTTTTTGCTTGTCTGTGATGGTTCCGTTTTTAATAACGGCATCAATAGTACCTTGTCTGTTTTTCCAGTAGTTCGCTACAGAAGCATATTGGGAAGCATAGTTCAGCTGAGTTCCTTTGTCTTTATCCATGTACTTCTTCATTACATCCATGGCTAATTTAGAAGCTTCAACCCAAGCCGGATAATCTTTGTTTACCATCTGCTGAATTCCGTAAGAAGTCAGGTAACGGTTGGTTCTTCCCGGATATCCCAAGATCATGGAGAAATCTCCCGGCTTTACACCTTTCAGAGAAACCGGTAGGAAATGTTTTGGTTTTAAAGGAACATTGCTTGGAGAATATTCCGCCGGATTTCCCGCTGCATCAGCATATACTCTGAAAACCGTAAAGTCTGCCGTATGTCTTGGCCACTCCCAGTTATCGGTATCACCTCCAAATTTTCCCAGTGCAGAAGGCGGAGCTCCCACCAATCTGATGTCTTTATAATCCTGATAAACAAAATAGTAAAATTCGTTTCCGTTGAAAAAGTCTCTTACAACTACTGTGTATTTCCCGTTCTCAGAGTTTTCAGACTGGATCGCTTTTGTTTCAGCGTCGATCACAGCTTTTCTCTCTGCAGCGGACATATTGTTGTTTAATTTAGAATTGATTCTTTGCGTAGCATCATCCATTCTTACCAAAAATCTCACGTAAAGATCTTTAGCATTGAATTCGTCTTTCTGCTTCATTGCCCAGAAACCGTTTTTCAGATAATCTTTCTCCGGTGTAGAAGCTGCTGCTACAGCACCGTATCCACAGTGGTGGTTGGTGAAAATAAGACCCTGATTAGAAACAATCTCTCCTGTACAGAATCCTCCAAAGCTTACAATTGCATCTTTTAAGCTCGAATTGTTGACAGAATAAATTTCTTCCGGTGTAAGATGCAATCCTTCTTTTTGCATGTCTACCCCATTCAGTCTTTTCACGAGCATTAACAGCCACATTCCCTCGTCTGCCCTCATCTGGACAAAACTTAAAAGGAAAGTGAATAGTAGTAATATTCTTTTCATTTTATAAAATAATTTTTGTGTCGCTAATTTAGTAATTTTTTTACTGTCTGATGTCTGAGAATGGTATGAAAATGGATTCCGGTGGCTTATGAAAAAGATATTCACTGCAATTTTAACAGTTTTGTGCCTGAGTTTTGTTTTAAACTGCTCTTCCGCAGCCGTAAAAAATCCACAGATCCAGAGAGAATGGATGCTGGTTTCTTTTGGCAGTTACTCTAAAGAAGAATTAATAAAAAGCAATGCTAAAATTGATCTTACCTCTCCTCTTGAAAACGGAAAAATAAAAACTTCCGCCTTTATGGGATGCAATAAACTGTTTTTTACATCTGAATTTAAAAAGGAGAGTCAATTAAAAATTTCGCAAGTTGCCTCCACAGAAATGGCGTGCCCGAATATGAAACTGGAAAATGATTTCTCCCGGAATATTAAAACAATGAATCATTACAAAGTGGAAGGACATTTTCTGACTTTAAAAAATGATCAGGGAAGCAGCATGAAATTCATTGCCGCAGACTGGGACTGATTTAAATTTATTTTCTATTACCCTTACTGACTTTAAAGCTTTCCGCTTTTCAGTTATTATAATTTCATTCATTCTTTTCTAAATTTTTCCGGTTAACGAACTAAAATTACAGCATTCCGTTGTGTTTTCACGATTATAAAAAAATATTGACGGGTTTTGACTGCTTTTGACCGGTTTTGACCGGTTTGAAAACCCATTTCTTCGGATCATGTTCGGGTCTTCTTCGGATCGGCTTCGGAAAAATGGGATTTTTTCCGAAGGAACACCGAACAACAGTCGAAGGATTTCGGGAGAATTTTATGAAAGTATTTTTGCTTCATTGTACGCTTTGGCTCCGCTCAGTGTGGTATACTTACAGCAAAACCTTCTAAAAATTTTTAAATCAATCATTATCGGAAGGTCTTCCCAATGACGAAAACAGAAAGTATACAAGGCTTTATTGATGAATTTTCAGACAGAATTTCATTTGAGATTCCTAAAACACTGCAGGCATAAAATTATTATCAAACTTTTTATATCTTCTGATATACATTTTATAAAGGCGAATACTCCTTAAAACCATTTCGAATACTCGTAGAAAACAATAATATTTCAGCCTCACAAATAATTGTCATTCAATCCAATATATGAAATTCAAAATAAACAAACCCCAAATATTATAAAGAGGGGAAGCAAAAAAAATTTGCAGAAATACAGCCTCTTTTTTACTGAATTTCACGACAGAAGTTTTGCCTCAACCCTCTATTTTAATTACCTGACATATAATCAAATAACCTTCAAACCACCCATTAACAAAGGAATTTTTTAATTATTTTTAAAATAAAAATTTGCTTGATATTAATATTCCATTTATATTTGCACTACTAAAACAATAGAACATTCCTCCTTAGCTCAGTTGGTTAGAGCATCTGACTGTTAATCAGAGGGTCGCTGGTTCGAGCCCAGCAGGAGGAGCAAAAAGACTTACAGAAATGTAGGTCTTTTTTTTATCCGGTTCATCAAAGGTTTTTACAATTATTTCGGATCAGTATCAAAATCTCGGGACTATGCAAAAAGTTAGCTAATCTGAATAGAAAAAATATTCTGCTTTTTACTCCCCAAGCTCCATTCTAATTAAAAGATTCAGTAGCATTGGTACTTTTTGATCACATACAGTAGAAAAGAAATTCCATATTAATTACCTATCTTTTATCCCAAAAGATATTGTTCCTCAATCTAAAAATACAGACTCCTATATTTCCGAATCTGCAGATGATTACTACAGCCTATGACGGAATTTTTTAAAAAGAAAAAAATAAGGTCATCAGAACTGGTTACAATTGAATGGAAAAGTATTTTAAAATTTCGTTGTAATGATTTCTTTATGATTTTTTCAACATTTTTCAAAAAAATGTATCTTTTATACAATACGTCAAGTTTTGTCGTTTCGGGAGATTAGCTTTGTGAAAGAAAGAAAAAATGATATTTCCGAATATGCGCTTTAACCCAAAAAATAAATATGACGAAACAAAATAACAATGTTTAACATACAAATAAAATCGATCTGGAGAAAAAAAATTATTTAAGATGACTTTAAAATAATCAAAAACAGTATATTAGCTACTTTAAAACTAACATTAAATATGAAAAAAAATTATACAGAGGTCCTTTTTCTGTGCTTCCCTTCGGGTAGTTTCTCAAATACACAACAAAAAATCCCTTGGAAACAGCTTCTGCATTCAACCAGTCTTTTTTCTCAAAAAGAATTTGACTAGTTGTAATAAGCATTTGACCAGTTAGGTCTTTGCACGCGCCCAAGAGAATTGCAAACTTTGAACTAATTTCTATGTATTAACCTGTAAACTTCAGAATCATGAGTAAAATATTAACACTAATAACCTTATTTGTATCTTGTTTCCTGTTTTCCCAAACCACCGTTTTTGGAGGTGTTGCAGGACTTTCTTTCCGCAAAAACAATGTAAAGGATAGTATTGCTCCTACAGACACCTTAACCGGCAGGCTAATGAATTATCATCTGGTAAAAGATCCTGTTCATGGATCATTTTTTAAGAAACTGGACGGAAACCTGAACCAGCCCTCTTTATTTTTTGTAAGCAATAAGTTTGGAGGAACGGATAAAAAGGTCTACGGAAAAATAGGAAGTTCCGTGATCAGCAGTCTGGGGATTGATGATTTTTCAGATACATTAAGGATAAACAGCCCTCAGTTAAGTTCTAAAATCCTGACTTTTACCAAAACCGATACCGGCAAGAAAATTAACCCGATTGTTCTTTTGAATAAAAAAACAGATCCTACCCTTCTTATTCCTGAGATCTTAGTGTTTGATAATAATCTTTCCCCAATTGACAAACAAAAAATAGAAACCTATCTTTCTGTGAAGTATGGTATCACTATAAACGATATTTCAGAAAAAAATTATGTTTCTTATGCAGGCGATATCCTGTGGGATTCCAAAAAAAATAAGAATTACAATTTCAGGATTACAGGCATTGGAAGAGATGATGCTTTTGGTCTTTATCAAAAGCAGTCAAAAAATTCTGAAGATGAACATATTATTATGTCTTTAAATACCTTAAAAGCTACGAATTATCAGAATCCGGAAACTTTAAATCAGGGGACTTTCGTTTTGTGGGGAGATAACAACCAGTCTTTCAGCTTCAAAGAAGCCGATCTCCTTTCCGCACATCCCAAACGGGATATGTTCAGAATGTGGAAAGCACAGATAAAAAATTCAGGAACTCAGACTGTAAAAACATATCTCTATCTTACTCTTTCCGGGCTTTCTCCAAGTGATAAGGTTATATTAAGACTATTTGCCAATGAAAGCAATTATCAGAATGATATTTCTACCGACATTTTAGGAGAGAAAATCGGAGATAAGTATATATTTAAAGATATCATGTGGGACATTGACCATGATGGCACCGAGTATTTTACTTTCAATCTTAAAGATTCCCAGAGCGAGCAGAATATTCAGATGGTGAGTACCTGTAATGATTTGGGTAGTGGAATTGTAAAGGTTTCCGTTCCTTCAGATCTTTTCCCTTTCAGCTATTCTCTAAAAAGCCTGAACAGTAATCAGGTTATTGTAGCTCCAACTTCCGGAACGACCAATCCTATTGTCTTTAATAATCTGTTGCCGGACAATTATAAGCTGATTATACAGAAATCCGGACAAAACGATATTATAAGAACATTTGATCTGGAAGGTATTGTTAACCAGAATATTGACGATCATTATGTGTGGCAGGGAAATCCTATAGAATTGGATCTAAATACAGATTCCTATCAATATGTTCTGACTTCACCGGCAGGTCAGACGACCGGTACCGCTCCTTTCCTGTTAAACGGAACGGGAACCTATCAGCTTAAAATAAAAAACAAACTGGGCTGTGAAGTTAATAAACCGCTTTCTGTATTAACTCAGGCAGATTATAATGCCTTACAGAGTACTTCCTTATTTAAGAAAATCAGCGTGTCTCCTAATCCGTCCCATGACGGAAACCTCACCGTAAAGGTGGAGTTAAAATCCATTAAACCACTTACCATAAAAATATTCAACAGCTTGGGTGTTCTGATTAAACAGGGGCAATATCCTCCTTCAGCAGACTTTACCATTCCAATGAATATTCCTCCTGTTGTTGGTTATTATAATATTAAAATATTTATTCCTGAGGAAGGAAAAGGCGTTAATTTCCTTATTAATTAAAAAACACGAATACCATGAATCATCCTTTAAAAAAATTATTTTCCGGGAACAAAAAACTTGAAATGCTTCCGGTTTTCATACCCATTGTTCTGTCGTTGTGCAGCTGGACTTTTTATACCGTTTCCCACAGAAATACAGAGAGCGAAAGAAATGTAAAGAACCATAAGGAATATGCAAATTCCTTCAAAATAGATTGCGGCTTCTTAAAGCCTTCCCTGAAAGGAGAGAATTTAAAGGCAGGCAAAACTCCAGATCTTACTTCTTTATCCGGAAATAAAAAAGATTCTGCATGGTCAGAAGGCTTTACGGTTAATGCCGGTCGACTCATAACCCCTGCGGGATATCCGGCAGTTCCGTTTACCAATTCAAATCTTGTGAAATCTGGCTTTATCGGTGAGATCGGAAATAAGGATGGTGAAAGAGATGAAGATGCTTCCGATAATATCTTTGATGTGTATCTGGGAAATATACTTCCGGGTAAGTCCTACGCATTAAAGTATGAGGTAGACGGCTATTCAGACATTAATTCAGTCACAAGAAGTATCAACGGGAGCTTTGCAGTCGGGGGATATATAAAATACAAAAAATCCGGATGGAGTGAGGTTTCTGAGAATATAGATGCCGGTCTTCTGAAAAAAGGGAATAATACAGTATTGTTTAATTCTTTAGGAAAAGGAGACTACTATCATATTAAAAATGTAAGAATTGTAGAAAACAAAACGGCTTCGCACAAGGCATATGAAATTGTTTCAAAAGTATACAATGATAAAGTATGCTATATCAGAGGATATGTCAATCCTTCTGCAGGAATTTCGGCTGTTGAAGTTCAGGGAGAAAAGATTGCCCTGAAAGGTAATGAATTTGAATATCTGTCTCTCGGTAAAAAAGAGAATCTTTCAATTCCTGTTGCTTTTATACAGAATAAGGCTTCGGTTTTAGAAGAAAACATTGTTAAAGATATATCAGGAGAGGATCATATTTCTTCCGTAGACTCTTACCGTGATTCAGGAGTTAATCTTATTTATAAAGATGCGTCCAGTATTGTGACGGGATTAAGAACCATTGATCTTCCGCCTTTGGATCTTTCAACAGTGAATGTAAGTTCCGGATATGCCGGTTTTTTTCTCACCAACAAAACGTCCCGGTCTGTAACGGTTCATCTTCCTTATGATAAGGATAAGCTTCCCAAAGGATATAAGGAAGAAGATATTGCTGCCTTTACGTTTGATTATAAACAGAAAAGATGGCTTCAGGCAAATATAGACAGTGTCAATACGGCTAAAAAATATATCGTTCTGCATACTTTGCTGAAACAGGCTCGTTATATAGCAGGAGTATCCAGACAACCGGAAAGCCCGGAAACTGGTGCTTCAGCGCCTACAGGATTTGATGATATGCCTATTGCCAATCCGGGATCGAAGATTAACCTTATTTCTCCGCCTACCCCTAATCAGCAGGGAAGTGCCAATGTACAGTATCCTATAGAAATTCCTGCAGGAATCGGAGGATTCCAGCCAAGCGTATCTCTGGTGTACAACAGTGATAATAAATTTGGATGGGCCGGAACGGGATGGGATATCCCCGTGGAAACCATTGATCTTGATACACGTTGGGGAGTTCCTACATTCAGCAGCACCAATGAATCTGAAATTTATACCATTGCCGGTGAGCAGCTGGTGTTTAAAGATGATTATCTGCCCAACAAGATACCCTATGCAGAAGCAAGAGCAACTGACAGATCTTTTTATTATCGGAATGGGATAAAAGAAGGCTATAAAATTATCCGTAAAGGAAATTCTCCCGGAGCATACACCTGGGAAATCCTTGACGGCAGCGGAACCAAAAAGGAATATCAGGATATATTAACCAATAACCCGGGAAATAATACCTCAGGAAATATTGTTAAATGGTATTTAACCAAAGTTACCGACCGATTCGGGAATACCATAACATATACTTATATCGATACGTATGAAGGAGGAGGAAAGAACAAATATCTTTCCCGAATTGCTTACAGCAATAATACTTTTATTGATTTTGAAAATGAGCCTGGGATAAGACCTGATATGATTATCAATAATAAGCTGGGAGTAAAGTTATCCGATTCCAAAATACTAAGAAAAATTACGGTAAAAAGAGCGAATACGTTAATTAGAGAGTATCAGTTAGATAACGTTCTATTAGGTCAGTTCTCCAAAAGACTTTTAACTGAGATCGTTCAAAAGGATGGCAATGGAAATTTATTCAACAGGCACTTTCTGACTTATGATACGAGAGTTCCTGTATTTGATAAATTTCCTACAAGAGTTTATAATACTCCAAAAGATAATAGTAATGTGGGTTCTTTTTCAGGAGGGAACACCAGTTTTATCGGCGGGAGTTATGCGAAAAATAAAAACATCAGGGGATCTTTAAGCTTTGGATGGGGATTTTGTATTGGTGCTGGAACGAATAAAAAAGGAACGATCGGAATAACGGGAAGTTATGACGACAATAGATCCTACGGTAAAAACCAACTTATCGATCTGAACGGAGACGGATTGCTGGATCAAGCGTTTTATGCTGCTGACGGTACAATAAAATTCAGAAGAAATACGAAATCATCTTTTGGCAGTGTATATTCATCGATAGGGCTTCCAAATGAAACCCCAATCATCCGGCATAATTCATATAATACAACATTGGGCTTGGAGTATTCTTTCAAAAAAGGAGCTGTCGGGTTAAATTATTCATTTGGAAAAACTAATTCTCCAACCTACTTTTCAGATGTCAACGGAGACGGACTGGTTGATATGGTCAACTATGGGGAAGTTTTCTTTGGTAAAATAAGAAACGATGCTCCTCAGTTTAAATCCCAGCCTGCCTCCAGTACTATCAATGTGACAGAAGAAACACCTAATGCCATTCTGGAAGGAAGTCCTGCGGTTATGGATACCATCAGCAGTCCCGGACTTCCTGCATCACAGGCTAATATTGTAAGAATGTGGGAAGCGCCGGTAACAGGAGAAATAGATATTACCCAGTATGTGTCTCTGCTTCAGCAGTCTCCGGATGGAGTGGATGTCTGGATCGAAAAAGGCTCGCTGACAAAGGCAAATGAAGATAACTCAGCATTTATTCCTTCTCCTTCAGCTTCTCTTTCTTCTGTCGTTACCCTGTATAGCCCGGGACAGCCACAATATCTTACGGCATCTACCCACGTGGAAAAGGGACAACGGATTTTTTTAATAGCCTCTTCCAGGGTAGATCCAACAGGAGACAGAATACAATCGGTTACCGGAATCGAGTATACATCCGTGCCGGGAGTTTCTACCTCAGATCTGACGAAGAAAGACGCAAATGGAAATCTTTATTTTAATTTTAATTCTTCAGGTCACTATCTGGCTTCTTCTAAAAAAGATAATGTTATTGGGGATAAAAGCAAAGTAAAAATTACCTGGGGAACCCTTGCTAATGAGACTTTCACAGATGATGTAGATTTTAAAATTTATAAATCGGTGCAGTCTATTTCAGATACAACAGGGGTTATTCCACCCTCCACATTGATTTATCACCAAAGATTGCCAAAAGGAAACAGCCTAAATACAATTACTCCTGCCAATAACCAGATTGCAGGGTATGATATTGCGAATCTTATGGTCAACCAGAATCCGTCAGATTCTACCATGACCATGCTGCGCTTTGATGTTTCAGCAGATACCAATGTTTCGTGGGAAAAGATCAAGTGGAAACCGAAGATGAATATAACATCTGATACTGACACGATTGATGTAAAGGCATTGGTACAATATAATCCTTACTCTGAAAGACTGACGAATAATCTTCCGAAAAATTTTTCAAAGTATAACATCTTTTCTAACTGTAGATTTATTTTGTATCCGAAGTTTACTGGTGGCATCAATCAGCCTCTTACGATTAATCTTCCGGATATGCATAATACGAAAGTTACTTTTTCGCTAAAGATTAATTATTACGGAAACATTCTTACAACAAAAAATACGGTGGATGTTGTTAATAACGTAATGCAGATTCCTTCTGTTAATCTTTGTGATGCCTTAGGAGGATTTATAACAGATTTTTCAAGTATATATTCCCGATCGTTTTATTTTGAAATCAGTTCCCCGGATTATCAGGTTGCTAAGAAATTAGCAGAATTAAATCCCAATATCTATAATTCGAATTTTGATCCGCCTTCTCAGTCTTCAATTTATGCTGATACAGAGCATAAAGCGGATTATTTTGCATACCGGTCAGATAATACCCATTATAATATGAATACGGGATTGGTGTATCAGGGATGGGGTGGTTTTTCTTATAATGGTTCAAGATATCCGGACAGCCCTATTCGGGAAAGTGAATTCAATACCAATCCTTATGGCTCTATGCCACAACCGGGAGGATCTTCTCCATGTAACCCATCGGCAGCGGATTATTATACCTGTATGACTAATTATATTATTCAGCAGAATAACAACCGATATTTTACGCCATTGCAGCTGGATGCGGATAAATATGCTTATGTTTCTCCTCTTGAGTCGGTAGAACTTACGGGAGATATTCAACAGCCTTATTCATTAGGACTGATTGCGGACAGCACATCAATTATTCATAATCCGGTATATGCCGTTCCTAATCCTCGAGGAATTATTCTCCGTTCAAAATCAGATGCCTTCCATGCCTATGTTGCAGGATCTATTGTTCCGTGGCTGGGGATTAGCGGACATGCAGGATATTCCACAGAAAAGACAGCAGATTATTTCCAGGATTTTAATGGAGACCAGTATCCTGATGTTATTTCAGGAGGCTTTTTCCAGAAAACCAATAATCTGGGACAGTTGTCTGCCGTGTCAGGTATTGATAAAAAAGAAATTAAAAATAAAGGATATATTTTGGGGGCAGGACTTTCGGCTTCGCCTTCTGTTGGTAAATTCAGTAATACAACTGATGTCTTTTTCTACGTAGGCGGTGAAAAAGATATGCATACCGGTTCCTCCTCTTTCGCTTTGGGTGTAGGCGCAAATCTAACCATAGGAAGAGCCTGGGGACAAGGTAACGGAGTCTGGGCGGATATGAATGGAGACAGCCTGATCGATTATATTTCAGGAGGTAATGTTTATCTTAACAATGGCAATGGTTTTTCGTATGATCCTTATGGATGGAATGTTGCTGATGTTTCCAAAGGAGATTCATTTGCCGTTTCCGGAGGAGGCGGATTTAGTATGGCTAACGGAAGCTGGGCAGGGGGTATAGGTCTTTCGAAATCCAGTTCAACCGCTAAAATAGGAATCATTGATGTTAATGGTGACGGACTTGCCGATAAAATTGTAAAAAATGGCAATACGTACGAAATTTGGATAAATAACGGAACGTCATTTATTTCACCGGAGAATTTTAATAAGGACTTCAGTCTTAGTAATAAACAGAATTCTTCAGGATCCAACTTTTTCGGAACGTTATGTGCGTGTCTTGGACTAAAAATATGTTTATCAGGAGGCTTCAGTAAAGATAAATCCGTCAATAAGCAGGAAGTGGATTTACGGGATTTTGACGGGGATGGTTATCCGGATTTGCTTATTTCTGATGCAGATACAAACTTAACCTATTATCATAACAATTTAGCAAAAGCCAATTTATTGGTTCGTATTGACAATCCTCTTCAGGGAGCAGTAGAAATAAATTACGACTATACAAATGAAAGCAACAGCCTGAATACTATGGTAGGGGGTACCTATCAGATGCCTTTTTCCAAGACGGTAATGACGGGTGTAAGTATCTGGAATTTCAGACCATTAGATACAACGTTACCTGCTCCGGCCGGAGTTAATGATCCTCAGAAAGTAAAACCAAGAGAAAAATTTGGGTTTGAATACGAGGCAGGTGTTCATGACAGAAGGGAAAGAGAGTTTTTAGGATTTGGAATTATAAAGACTAAAGTATTCAATGATCTGGCACTTCATCAGACCCACGTTACCGAATATGAAACGAATTATTATGGAAACGAAAGTGATTTCTATGTTAATTATGACGATACAAAAGTAAGACAGTACTTCTATAAAAAAGGGCTGGTTCGTTCTACTTATCTTTTGGACAGCCAGAACAGAAAACGTTCAGAAACAAAAAATACCTACCGATATTTTGGTCAAAGCTCAACTTCCGGTTACCAGCTTACGGAGAATCAGGCACAACCGCAGTATAAAGATATAGGAAGAATTATTCCTTTATTGTACAAAACAGAGTCTTCTTTTACCGAATATTCGGGAAGTAATAGCCATAGCAAGACAACGATTAAGACCATCGATTCCTATGATAAATACGGAAATGTAACTCAATCTACAGACAGAGGCATATCCATGAGTAATACTTCAGATGATGTGAAGATGAATGTTACTTATCATGCTCCCGGAGTAAAGAATATTGTAGGGGTTCCTTCGGAACAGACCATCACTATAGGAGGACAGGTGGCAAGAAAAAACACGACGGAACTGGATGCTGCTCAAAATATTAAAAAGATTAAGAAGTATCTGGGAACGGAAACCGCAGACTATGATATGGAGTATGATAGCTATGGTAATCTCACCAAGGTTACCCAGCCGGCGTCAATAAATACGCAGCGAATGTTTTACACTTATTCATACGATCCGGTTTATCACACCTATCTGCTGCAGACCACTGATGCCTATGGCTATACATCTTCCACACAATATGATAATAATTATCTGTTTGGGGTTCCGACTGTCGTAACGGATATTAACGGAGTAACTTCGGAGTATAAGTATGACAGCTTCGGAAGACTCACTCAGTACCGTTCACCAATGGATGGAGACTGGACAGTAAAAATGTATTATTATCCATTGGATGTAATGCCGGTAGCAGTTACTGAGAGAAAAGCACCTTCTGTTAACGGGAATACTCCTACAGATAATTATTTCAGCAGCCTTTTCAGTGATGGATGGGGAGCGGGACTAATGATGAAAAAGCTCTTTAAAAAAGAGAACGGAACCTATTATTTTGCCAATAATATCTATCAGATCAAAGACCGTTTGGGAAGACCGATGAAGACCATTATCAGAGATAAAGTTACTACAGGAACTAATATCATGGCTTCTCTAAGGAAATTTGATGATTATCTGACTTCTGAAGATCAGGCAGCGCAGACGTATACAACTACTTCGTATGATGATCTTGATCGTCCTGTGAGTATTATACAGAATAATGTGGTTACCAATAACGGATCGCAAAATCTGGAGACAAAGATTTTCTACGAGTTTGGAGCAGACAGAAACGGGATAACCCAGTTTGCAACAAGATCGCAGAGTCCGTTAGGAAATACCGGCGTATCTTATACTGATGAAAAGGGAAGAACGACTTCAAGCAAACAAACCGGAGGAGGACAGGATATCTGGACAAGCTATGAGTATGATTTATTGGGGCAGTTGGTGAGAATGAAAGATGCCGGTAACAATGATACCAATTATACATACGATATGCTGGGAAGGCAGACTTCTGTTATACAGCCTGATGCAGGTAAATCTACTTTCAAGTATGATTTAAGCGGAAAAATGATTTCTTCTAATAATTTAGTCCTCAATTCTTTGGGACAGCAGGTAAATTACCACTATTATTACGACCAGCTTAAAGAAATAGTGTATCCAACCCATACAGTGTCTTTCGAATATGGTGCGCCTGGAGCAGCAGATTTTGCAGCAGGAAGGCTTATAAAACAGACTGACCGTACAGGAACCCAGGTGTTTAAATATAATATCACAGGTCAGGTGAAAGAGAACACCCGCGTGGTGGTGGCTCCTAATAATGTTCCAAAGATGTTTAAAACATCCTTTGTATATGATCCACTGGGAAGAATTAATAAGATTACCTATCCGGATACCGAAGAAGTTACCTATAATTATAATATGGCAGGTCTTCTGGATAATATCCAGAGCAAGCTGCCGGGAGAAATAAAGCTTCATGGTATTGCTTATTCCATGACTTACAATAACAGGGATCAGATGACCTCTTATCTTGCGGGTAACGGAACGAGAACAGACTATAAGTATGATCCCTGGGGAAGGACAAAAGATCTGGCACTTCTGTATAACAACGGGCCGGATATCCTGAGAAGCCTGTATACTTTCGATGGCAACGGAAATGTATCGAAAATTAATGGAACGACTCCTATGGCGGGCAATTATCCATCTATGGATATTGCTATTGCTACACAAAAAACATATAACTATGATCTGTTCGGAAGGTTAAGTAATGCAGAAATTACGGCTAAAGGAAAGGCAAACACCAAGTACTATAAACTGGATATGGGGTATAATGCTGTAGGAAATATCATGGCTAAAGACCATGGACTGAAAACCTATATAAGTAATAATACGTGCCAGTATCCTCCGAACTTAGGTGAAAAAACAGAATACAAGTATGATAATCCCAATCACCCAAATGCCGTATCATCTATTAGATATGCGAAGTTTGAAAACTTTAATTCCCCGTTAGACTGTGGATCGTCGTTTTCTAATTTGCCGGCAGTATACAGTGAAGAAAACTTCACCTATGACCTTAATGGGAATCTCACCTCTATTACCGAGAACATTCCCGGAGTAATTGCAGGTCCTTACAGAAGCTTATTCTGGGACGAACAGAACAGACTAAAAGCGGTAGTTACACAAAAGCAGAATCTAAACTACTACGTGTATGATGCTGCAGGAGAAAGAATCCTTAAAAACGATGCCGTTTCCAAAAAGCTTTATGTGAACGGAAACAATCCGGATGAAACGACCCAGATGGGATCTTTTATCTATTACCCCAATGGTTATCTTGTTCTGAGTGAAAAAACCATGAGTAAGCATTACTACATGGGAAGCCAAAAAATAGCAACCAGAGTAAGCCGTATTCCGACCCACAGGTTCAAGATTAATTTAGCAGGAGAATATGACGATCTTGCCGTTGCGCTTTCGGAAGAGGTGAACGATATTATTATACAGGCAGGGCTTCCGCAGGGAGTTTGGGTAACCAATGAAGATTCTCAGGGAACCTATACCCCACCCGTTTCAGTGACCAGTGATCCTACGGTATGTTCTTATATTGTGGAACAGCAGATCATGATCTTTGAGGAAGACCATAATGAAGAATGCCATAAGAAACTCGTGGAAATGTACTCCAATGCCCTTGCTGGCGGACAGAATATCTGTGACATGTGGAGCGAGTTTTTACAATCTGAATGTATGAGTACCTATACTCCTCCGGAGCCAACAGACTTTGAAATGTACTGGATTCATCCTGATCATTTGGGCAGTGCTTCGGTTTTGGTAAACAGCGCAGGAAAAGTAACCAACTGGTACGAGTATATGCCGTACGGAGAACTGCTGATGGGAACATCCAATCAGGATTACGATAAC
Organism: Chryseobacterium sp. 2P; assembly: GCF_059579425.1. Classification (NCBI taxonomy): domain Bacteria; kingdom Pseudomonadati; phylum Bacteroidota; class Flavobacteriia; order Flavobacteriales; family Weeksellaceae; genus Chryseobacterium; species Chryseobacterium sp. 2P. The sequence goes on along the minus strand of NZ_CM184194.1, from coordinate 4,772,756 downwards.
CCTTATCGATTTAATGGTAAAGAATTTGATGCTGCAACAGGATATTACTATTATGGTGCAAGATATTACGATCCTAAACGAAGCTTCTGGCTTTCTGTAGATCCGCTGGTAGATATCACGGGTTCACCGTATGCTTATGTCTGGAACGATCCTGTAAACTATGCAGATCCTTCAGGGATGATGGGGGAAAGAGTGGGAGGAGATGGACCGGGAGATCCTAAGAAAAAAAGTTGGGTAAGAAGAGCTTGGGATTATTTGTTTGGACCTAGAGTTTATCACGGATATAAATCTAAGGGTATTGTTACAGTTGGACCAGCCACATCTTGGCATGAACCCGATCAAATCTCTACAATAGGATGCCATGATATGGGTGGGCAGAATCCTTTGTCTTTAGGTTCATCAAAGGATATAAGAGAACTTGTTAATGATACCGGAGATGTTTTAGAACAGGTTGCACACAATATTGCACCAATTAGACCGGCAGATGCCAATGATCCTAAAACATTGGGTGAAGCTTGGGATAATTTTAAGAATGCTCCTGCTAACATTACGAATGTATATACAAATGGTTCAAATAAAGAAAAAGCCGTTGTTACGCTAAGTCTGCTTGCATTAATGAAAGGGAAATCGCCGGCTGTTCCCGGAACAGCATTGGCTGGATTCAATTTATCAAAATATGCAAGGTTCGGAATGTGTATAGAATTTGCTAGTGCATTTGAAAAAGCTTATGGAGGTATTATTAAAGAAATCAATCTCCAAAAAGAAGGATTTAATTTAATTGGTGGACCGGATGGAATTCAACTTAGTAATAATGGTTTACATCGTTTTGTAGAGAAAGTTGTTGATGGAAAAGAATATATTTTTGATAATTTACATACTAAAGGAATTTTGAAAAGTGAATATACAAAAGGATTAGATGCAGTTAATATGCAAAAAGGACAGATTATTTATGGTGAAGCTTTAATGAAAAACGCAAAAATTATAAAATAATAAATTATGATAGAGTCAGAAAAAATTAATCTACCGACATATTTTTTAAATAGACCAGGAGTCTTTCAAATCAGAAATGTTGAAGAATATCGTTTGTTCTTAGAAAGTTATTGTATTGGTAAGCAATTAGACTATTTTCACTTTAGAGTAAAGTTTGATAAATTTTTAATTAATAGTAAAATTGATAATTTGATATATAATGAGGAGACGAATTGTCCTGATTGGGTAACACTTATTAGATTCAAATCTCGTTCTGATGATCGATTATCTTTGAATATATTGAAAAATGAATTAGAAAAGTTTATAGAACAAAACATTAATGATAAGATAATCTCGGAAATTTTCATTGATGTTTAAAACAAGATGAATCGTGAATGTGGTTCCTTGGCAGGCAAGCGTCGCTCGTGTCTCAGTAGATAATCAAACCCACTGCAAAAGCGGTGGGTTTTATACCAAAGCCTATAGAATCTGAAATGTACTGGATCCATCCGGATCATCTGGGTGGGGCATCGGTTTTGGTAAACAGCGCAGGAAAAGTAACCAACTGGTACGAGTATATGCCGTATGGAGAACTGCTGATGGGAACATCCAATCAGGATTATGATAACCCTTACAGATTTAACGGTAAAGAATATGATTCTACAACAGGATACTATTACTATGGCGCAAGATATTACGATCCTAAACGAAGCTTCTGGCTTTCTGTAGATCCGCTGGTGGATATCACGGGATCACCGTATGCTTATGTCTGGAACGATCCTGTAAACTATGCCGATCCTACAGGGATGATGGGGGAAAGAATTGGGGGTGAAGGTCCCGGAGATCCAAAGAAAAGAAGTTTTGTGAGAAGAGCATGGGACTTTTTTACTGGATTGTTTGGAAGAGGAGTTGATAAGGGATATAAATCCAATACCCGGTTGCAAGTAAATAATAGGTTGGAAGTTGGCATTCCTACCAAAATGTCTGAACAGGATTATCAGAATACTTCTTGGGATGAAGGAAATACACATTACCAACAGGTTAGTCAGAATACTTTATTAACTTCCAAAATAGGTGGTTGGCATGAAAGAGGGAAATATGAATTTATTCTACCACAAAATATTGGAGGATGGAGCCAAGACAACACTGCTTCCGATGGCTTAATTTATAAAGGATGTTTATCTTGTCACGCAGATAATGGAGCATTTACTTACGCAGTGAAAAATTCTTCTACAGCGGGTATTGGGAAAAGTGTAGGGTTAGTAACACAATTTATTTTACAGACATATTTATTTACTCCGCTAAATGCGGGTATAAATGATGAAGCTATTATTATAGGGAATGGGGGAGAATATGTTTCACCTATGAATATTGTTAGAGAAGTTAGAGAAAATGAAAGCATTGCTGACTTAATAAGTTTTTGTCAAAATAGGACTTTGACTACGGGTGTTGAACATGCTGTTGTAAAACTTGGTCCAAATAGTATTGCTCCTGGAGAAAAGGTTATAGTAAGTGGAGGACCACATGGTATACAATTCAAATTAGGGGAAGTATCTTTGATTTATGGACATACACATCCTTATGTAACAGGACCAAGTGTAGGTGACTTTAATGCGTTAAGAAGTTTAAATCAGAGTAAGCAATATATTTTTGAAGGATTTAATCCTAAACCACTAATGATTCGAAAACCTATTGAAAAACCTTAATTTATGGCTATTATATTTGAAAACCAATCAAGATGTCCATTATGTAATGATGTCCTGAATAAATCAAGAGAGTATATATTAATTCCTCCACTGATAAGTAACCAGTTAGATAATCTATTTATTTTTAGTGATGCCGGAGTTCACTTAGATTGTCTTGATAAGTGTTCTGCAAAAGGGAAACTATTTAAACATATTGATTTGTATTATCAATATTCAAATAGAATTAGATCAATGACAATAGATAATAATAAATCTGATATAATAGGATTTGGTTTGCTTACTTCAAATGAAAATGAACAACTATTTAAATATAATTATAATATATTTTCAAAGCAAGAGCTATTAGAATGGAAAGATTTGCATGTATTTAAGAATCTTGTATATATATTTTTAGAAGAACAAAAATGGAAAGGATTGAATGACTTTAATTATTTAGAATATCTTTTGGAAATTATAATAGGATTTTCGTCAGCCAGAGGCTCATACGAATAGAATATTTAAGGGGCATACTCAAGATAATACGGGATCAGATGGATTAATTTGGAAAGGATGCTTATCTTGCCACTCGAATAATGGAGCTTTTAGTTACGCAGTTCACCACTCTCAGGAGGCGAATGCAGGAAAAATGATTTCTGCCGTAATTGAAGCGGTGATACAAAATAAATTATTAAGTCCTACTACAGCAGGTATTACCAAAGTTGTTGAGAACGAAGCTCAAAGTCTTGAGTAAAATACCAAAGAAGGTACTATGATAGAGTTTGTATTTGATGCTGATTCAAATACTTTTTTAGTAGGAAAGCCTCATGGTAGGTATGGTGCAGCTTCTCCACACCAAAAGTTAGTTCTTTCATTAAATAAGAAAGGAAATTATGTGGGAGGAATGTTTAAAAGAGAAGGAAATACAATTGTTACAGATGAATATTCCTGAGTTTATTGATTTATCACAAGGACAAATTAAAGCTATTCAATTAATTAAAAAAGTACCAGCAGAAAGAGTAGAGCAAGCGCTAAAGGGTGCTGGTGTTTCTTCCGAAGATATTAATTTTGCTAGAGAATTTATTAAAAAACATTAATGGAAAACTATATTTGTTATTTAAGAGAAAATAAAAAAGATATTCATCTAATTCAAATGTTAAGTAATATCTTTCAGTGTGAAGAAGAGTTGATAGGAAATTTATTAAATACATACAATTTTAAGATAAAATTTGAAAACAGATTATTAGATAACGTATCTGAATTCTGCACTGAACTAAATGTATACGTTGATAATAATACAAATAGTATAGTTTTTTTTAATAATTTTTTATTTGGTTTTGAAGTATCTAAATATTTAAATGAAGATATTTTAGTAAGTAATCAAGGTGATGATCCTTATCAATGGATTTTGGTAAGTAATAACCAATTTTATATAGTAGAGGAGATAGACAACGAAAATTATGGGATTGATTTACAAGAATCTAGAGTTAAAATATCTTATAATGAAGCTATGGATATTAGCAGTTAATATGGAAGTGTGTCTTCCGGCTCCTGAGTAATTATGAAAAAGTAAAGTTTTATAAAAACTTAATCCTGAATAGAAAAATATTACAGAAGATTAATAATGTAAGCTATACCCGATCTCGCGGATTTATAATCCGTGAGCAACAATAAAAAATCCACAGTTTTTGGACTGCCCCAAAAAGTTAAACACTTTTCAGGGGCTTTTTTTCATGTATAGAAAAGAAGAAATTTTTCTTGGTAATGAGCATTTATTTTATCAATTTAGTAGTGTTTAGAAAACATCACTATAACTCAATATATTTTCATAAAAATATATAAATCTTTCTTTTAAGTCTCACCCTCCAGCATCTTTCACGGGCATCAAAATCCGCTTTTTCAGAATTCTGCCGGAAAGCCAGCCATACCTACCACAAAAAATTCGTCTTGGATTTTTTCATGAAAAATAGTATCTTGTAAATCTCACAAATACAGACAGAATTTAATGCTAGAAAAGAAAGAACATAATTACGAAAAGGCAGTTTTGGTAGGTGTTGTTACACAGCATCAGGATGAGGATAAACTTCAGGAATATATGGATGAGCTGGAGTTTTTAGCCTTTACAGCCGGCGCAACGGCAGATAAGCGTTTTACACAAAAGCTTACACAGCCGGACTCTAAAACATTCATCGGAAGCGGTAAAGCGCAGGAAATTAAAGAATATGTAAAAGAAAACAATATAGGAACCGTTATTTTTGACGACGAATTATCTCCTTCGCAGCTTAAAAACCTTGAGAAAGAAATGGAAGTCAAAATCTTAGACCGAACCAATCTTATTCTTGATATTTTTGCCCAGAGAGCCACCACATCTTATGCAAGAACACAGGTAGAACTCGCTCAATATCAATATCTTTTACCCCGACTAACGAGAATGTGGACCCACCTTGAACGCCAGAAAGGGGGAATCGGGATGAGAGGTCCCGGAGAAACAGAAATTGAAACCGACAGACGTATTATCCGCGACAGAATTTCATTGTTAAAAGATAAGCTGAAAACCATCGACAAACAGATGGCAACCCAGAGAAACAACCGCGGAAAAGTAGTTCGTGCCGCTTTGGTAGGATATACCAACGTAGGAAAATCTACTTTGATGAACGCTCTGTCTAAATCTGAAGTTTTCGCAGAAAATAAACTGTTCGCGACATTGGACACGACGGTAAGAAAAGTTGTGATCGGAAATTTACCATTCCTTTTAACGGATACGGTTGGATTCATCAGAAAGCTACCTACCCAATTGGTTGAATCGTTCAAATCTACCTTGGATGAGGTTCGAGAAGCCGATTTGCTGATTCACGTGGTAGATATTTCACATGAAAGCTTTGAAGATCATATTGATTCTGTCAATCAGATTTTAATGGAGATCAATGCCCATCAGAAACCTATGATTATGGTTTTCAATAAGATTGACGATTTCAGCTATGAGAAAAAAGACGAGGACGATTTAACGCCATCTACGAAAAAGAATATTTCTCTGGAAGAATGGAAAAAAACATGGATGGCAAAATCCAAATATCCGACGGTTTTCATCTCTGCCATTACGAAAGAAAATTTCCCGGAAATGAAAAAGCTGATCTATGATGAAGTGATGAAGATCCATATTTCCAGATTCCCGTACAACGATTTCCTTTTCGAATATTTCGATAACGATGAGGAAGAAAGTGCAGAAAAAGATCATGAAGACCAATAATTCATGAACAGACTGTTTTCCAACAATACATTCTATTACTTTTTTCTGATCGTGGTAGGAATTAATTTCTTGGGAAGCATCGGAGGAATCAGCAAAGAAACGGATATTCTGATAGTAAAGATTTTAGGAATGATAACGGTCGCAGTTTGCCTGTTGGCAATGTTATCATTCTTTACAGACCTTAAATTTAATCATCTTTTCTTTAAAATCTATCTCTACGGCAAAGGTCTGCTTTCTCCTTTCTGTTTATTGACTTATTTTCTTTACGAAAAAATATCCAACGACCGATATATTTCCGGAACCTATTTTATGCCCGCTTTGTTCCGGCTGGTTTTAGGATTTGTCATGCTCGTTTTATACAACAAATACAAAATAGAAAAGAACCGATGAAACATCACTTTTTCCTCCTGTTCCTGCTGATCTTCGTTTTTGGTTTTGCACAGAAATCAAAAATTGATTTCAAAGCAATTGAGAAAGACCTGAAAAGCGAGAAATCCCAATACAACTACAACAAGCTGATTTTTAAATACAAAGCCTATCCAAAATCTTTAGACACGCTTGAAACGCAACACCTCTATTATGGAAGAAATTTCAGGGAAGATCTGCTTTTTACAACGGATGAAGCGTTTAAAAGTTTAGCCGATGCTTACAAAAATAATAATTTTGAGGACTGCATTAAACAGGGAAAAGCATTGTATGATAAAGATCCTACCAATCTGGATATTCTGCTGATTCTTCTCAAAGCATATGACAGCATTAAAGACGGAGAAAATTTTCTGTATCATCTCAGTCAGTTTCGTGCATTAACCGACGGCATGAAGTCTTCCGGAGACGGAAAAACAGAAAAAACACCGTATCTCGTGAATTCAGTAGGCGACGAATATATTCTGCTGAACATTCTGAATCTTGGAAAGGAATATACAAGAGGATCAAAATCCGCAAAAGACGGAATTCTTGATATCTGGGAAAAAGACGGCAATAAAATCTACATCAAAGTATTATATATCGATTATTAATCACAAAAAAAATTTAAACACCAAATTAGTGGAATTATACTATTCATTTTCAGCCTTAATTGTTTTAGCGTCCATATTTTCATACCTTAATTACAGATTTCTGAAGCTTCCGAGTACCATCGGAATTATGGTGATCGCCATTGTGGTTTCCATATTTTTAGTTTCCTTCGGAGAAACGGTTTTGCCGAGAACTTTCGGGCATCTTCACAATTTAATGACGGGGATCGACTTTACAGAAGTTCTGATGGGTGCTATGCTAAATTTCCTTCTGTTTGCGGGAGGAATTCATATTAATATCGACGATCTCAAAGAGCAGTTTGTTCCTGTCGTGATTTTTTCAACGGCAGGAGTCGTGATTTCTACTTTTGTGGTGGGTTTCGGCATGTATTATCTGTTACCTCTTGTCGGGATCTCGCTGCCATTTATCTACTGTCTGCTTTTTGGCGCACTGATCTCTCCTACCGATCCGGTTGCTGTTCTCAGTATCTTAAAACAGGCAAATGTTTCAAAATCTCTGGAAACCAAAGTTGCCGGAGAATCGCTTTTTAATGACGGGATGGCGGTTGTGGTTTTCACAGTTGTTCTTCAGCTTGCGATAGGAAACAAAGTAACGCTGAATATGGAAAGCATCGGTCTGTTATTGCTGAAAGAAGCAGGCGGCGGACTTTTACTCGGCGTTGTTCTGGGGTGGATTACTTCCCGACTGATGCGTGAAGTGGACGATTATATTATTTCCGTACTGGTGACGCTTTCTGTAGTCATGGGAGGTTATCTTATTGCAAGACAAATGCATATTTCGGGACCTTTAACCATGGTTGCAGCCGGATTGTTTATGGGGAATTTTAATGTAAGATTCAAAATGAAATCTGTAACACAGGATTATCTGATCAAATTCTGGGAACTTATCGACGAAATTCTGAATGCTGTTCTATTTCTTTTTATCGGATTTGAGTTACTGATGATCAAAGACTTAAGCCATTATATGATTCCGGGATTAGTAGCGATTGCCGTAGTTTTACTGGCAAGGTTTATTTCAATTTGGGGACCTACTAAATTCATGTCTTTCAGAACAAGATTCAGTCCGCAAACGGTAAAAGTTTTGGTTTGGGGAGGAATTCGCGGCGGAGTTTCGATTGCTCTGGCTCTTTCTATTCCGAAAAATGAAAACAGTACGATTGTTTTAAGCATTACTTATTGTGTGGTTGTGTTTTCAATTATCGTTCAGGGACTTACGATTGCCAAAGTTGCCAATCCGAAGAAGATTGCAAAAGAAGAAGAGGAACAGGAAGGTGTTGCTTTACATAATGTTGACTAAACCATTAATTATCAAATGAGTATAATTTTAAAAGAAATAAAAGAAGCTTTAAATGAGCTTTCAATTCCCGAAAAAGCAGATTCTTCTGCTAAATTTTTCAAAAACGGAAAAGGAGAATATGGAGAAGGCGATTTGTTTTTAGGGGTAAAAGTTCCGGATCAGCGTTCTGTTGCAAAAGAATTCTATGCCAGAATTTCGATGGAGGAACTCAGCAAATTACTGTCTTCCCAATATCATGAACACAGATTGACAGCTTTATTCATGTTAATTTCTAAATTTGAAAAAACAAAGGATAAAGCGGTAAAAGATGACATTGTTGAGTTTTATCTGAATCATTTACAGCACATTAACAACTGGGATCTGGTAGATTCAAGCTGTTATAAAATTCTGGGACGCTATGCTTTTGAAAATCAGAAAGATGAATTACTGAGAACACTTTCGGATTCTGAAGAAATGTGGCATAAAAGAATGGCAGTTGTGGGAACGATGCATTATGTAAAAAAAGGATCATTTGATCTTACCAAAGAATTCGTTACCAAAAATATGAAACACTCCCATGATCTGATGCACAAAGCCAACGGATGGCTGCTTCGCGAAATGGGAGAAAAAAACGAAGCGGAATTAATTAATTTCCTGAATACACATTACAAAGAAATGCCGAGAACGAGTCTTCGGTACGCTATTGAAAAATTAGACGAAGATCTCCGGCAGGATTATCTGAAAGGCAGAATTTAAAACAACAACTTTATTTAACCGCAAAAAACTCAAATATGAAAAACATTATTAAAAAGATGTTCTTATTATTGCCACTGTTTCTTCTTACAAGCTGTTTTGATATTTTAGATAAAATCAACGTAAAAGCAGATGGCAGCGGAGAATATTCACTTATTCTGAACGCCAGTAAAAGCAAGACACGGTTGGCTTCCATCTCGAAAATGGAAACAATTAACGGTAAAAAAGTTCCCAAAAGGTCTGAAATTGAAGCTAAAATTAATGAAGCGGCAAGAATTTTTAAAGCAACTCCCGGAATTTCGAATGTGAAGACTTCAATGGATTTTGATAACTACATTATCAAACTAAGCTGTAACTTCAAGAAAATTGAAAACATCAATGCCGGACTGGAACAGCTGAAAGCGAAAAACATCGTTGGAAAAATGGTTCCGGTACAGCTTTACAGTCAGAGTCCGGAGAAAAAAACATTCACCAGAAATAAAGTGAGCAGTTTTAAAAACGATTACGACAAGATGAACAAAGCGGATAAGGAAGTCTTTAACGATGCGAAATATACTTCCGTAATGCAGTTTGAGAATACCATAAAAGCTCAGACCAATAATTCTTACCTGCTTTCTCCGAACAAAAAAGCGGTAAAACTGGAGGCCAACGTTCTGGATTTTATCCTTCAGAAAAAACAATTACAAAATACCATTCTCTTTCAATAATTTCAATCGACAACCATGAAATCTATTTTACAAAAAACACAAATTTTACTTTTACTTTTTGCTTTCAGCTCCATCTTTTCGCAACAGAAAATGAAGCTTCCGAAGGACGTTCTTTTTTATATGGAAATTAACGGAAAGCAACTTAACCAGAAAATCAACTGGCAGAAACTGAATCCTTTTCTGCTTGAAGTAGCCAAAGAAGATAAAGAAAAACAGGCTTCGTGGAACGATTATTCCAAAACTGGGATAAAATATGATGCCACACAATATCATTACGCCAATTTCAACGATTCCGTAAAGACATATACCGCTCATTTTCTGCTGGATAACAAAGAAAAATTTCAGGAATTCATTAATTCATCCAAGAAAAAAGGACTGGAAATTTCGAAACGAAAAAATTACTCTTACGTTAATCTCGATGATGAATTGTTTGTTGCATGGAATGATAAGCAAGCGGTTCTGAAATTAATCAGCTATGAAAAACCTTATAAAATCGACTGGAATGATGAAGCAACAATGACAGACAGTGCCGCTGCAACAATTGACAGTGCGGCAATTGTTATGGACAGCGCAGCCGTTGCGGTTGACAGCGCATACGCAGAAAAAGCATTCGATTACAAGGAAGAGATCAAATATCTGAAAGATGACATTCAGTATCTAAAGGAAGACATTAAAGAATACAAGGCCGAAATTGCCAAGAAAGAAAAAGACATTAAATATCTGGAAAAGCATCACAAATATCCGGAAGAAGAAAAAGATTCCAGTGACAAAAATTATTCTGAAAAAGAAAGCGAATACACTCTTCCGCATATGGAGGAAGAAATGAGTGAGGAAACGGAAGAAGACAGCACTTATCAGAAGAAAATGGACTCTCTGAAGATCGAAAAGTTTAAAATCACCAAGAAACTGGCGGAAAAGGATTTTGATGATTATTTCAGCTCTGCGCCGGAGCTCGATGTTTCCAAAGAAATATTGTCTTTCCGGGATGCGGATTCTGATGTTTTTGTGTATACGGATTATGGAAGAATCGTAAATAACGGAGCATACGGTAAAATTATGAGCCACTACCCTTTCGGAAATCTTATGGGGAAAGCATACAATTCCAATTCTTCTTATAATCTGTATTTTGATAACGATAAAGTAAGACTGGTGAACAGTTATCAGCATAAAAATGAGGCGGTTCAGAAGAGCATCAATTCTGTTTACAGAGGGAAAAAGAATAAAAAGCTGACGGCTCTCATCAACGATAAAAGCATCGGATATTATGCCATTAATGTAGACGGAAATAAGTATTTTGATCTGATGTACAGCCTGTTGAAAGATTCCGGAGAAGGCGATTATCAGAAAGAAATGGAACTTTTAATGGAAACCATGAAGATTGTTCTGGATGAAAAGGCCATTACCAAGATCGCACCAGGAAACGGAATTTTCGTCCTTAACGAACTGAAATCCAAAACCGTAGAATACACGGATTATGAATACGATGATGATTATAATGAAAAGGAAGTGAAGAAAACCAAAGAAATCGCTGTTCCGAATTTCACGTTTGCTTTTGCTACGGAAAATGAAGGGTACTGGAACCGTATTTTCGATATGCTGACCACGAATAAAGTAACGGCTAAGAAATTCTCTAAAAACGGAGATTTCTATGCCTTCAGTGAAGGAAAAAATGACGGATATTTCGACAAGTTATTCTTTACGGTAAAGGACGGAATTGTCTACACAACGACCTCAACAGAGAATATTTCAGCTAAAAACCAGTCGGAAATCTCTGAAAAATGGGCAAAAGATTCGGCGAAATATCCTTTGTCGGGAAGGTTTGACATCCAAAAACTAATGGTTGGACTTGAGAAAGAGTTTAAAACTCCGTCGGAAAGAAAAACGCTGGATCTTCTGAAGAAAAATCTGGGCGAAGTGTATTTTAAAACAGAAGCCAAAGGAGAAAAAATAGAAACAGAAGTTAATTACAATATTAAAAATGCTTCGGAAAACAGTTTAATGTATTTCTTCGATGTTTTTGATGAAGTATATAAAATGAAAGAATCTGATAAAAAGCAGCCTATTTTATAATGAAAAAGAAACTTTTTGCCTTCGTTTTTTTACTTTTTGCGGGGATGATGTATTTCGTTTTTTACCATAAACAAAATACGAAGATTTTTTCTCCGCAGGAAGCAGATGCAATCATTCTGATTGATACAAAAAAGCTGACAAGAGAATATGTTTACAGTCTTGCAGGGCATCCTTCTTTATGGTTTCGAAGCAAAGAGAAAAATACAATATCTTTTAAAGAATCGGGAGTGAAAATTCCCGATTTTTTACAGGCTTTTCATCTGAAAAATTCAAAAGTTTCGAACTGGTACAGTGTTTTTGAACTGGAAGACACGAAGACTTTTTTATTGTTTCTGAAACAGCAGAAGTTTACGGATCTGGGAAATCAGGTATTCAGGAAAGATCAGGTTTATATTAAAATTTTTGGAGGAAACCTTATTATCGGAAGTTCCAGTGATGATTTTGAGCGAATTAACAACCAGTTATTTCACAGTTCTCAGGCAAATCTTTTTGATGCAGACGCGCTCGTTACCAATGGATTGGGAAGCATTATTCTGAACACAAAAAAAGGCAGCCACAATCTTTCTGTCGAATTAAGACACGATGAAATTGAAATCAGAAATCAGTCTGATTATTACGATCCCTCTCCTGCTATTTCAAGACTATTGAAGACCGATTCTTTTTTAGAGACAGAACTTAATGCTGAAAATATTAAAAACTTCACCTTTCTTTTTGACAAAACTTTTGCAGATTCTTCATCTATCAGTAAGCTAAAAGCTTCTGTACATCTGGAAGAGGTGAATGACACGATTATTACCTACAGCTACGATGACAATTTTAATGAAGTTGAAAAGAAAACATTTCAAAAGATCATTCAACCGAATTATATCATTGATTTTCAAAGCTTAAACCCTGAAAAGACAGAACTGTATTTTCAGAATAAAAAATGGATCAATGCCCAGAATCAGTTCACAGCAATTCCTTTTCAGCCTAACCTCATCACTCAGCAAAGCAAAGGTTTTGAGATAAAATCTACAAGAAAACCAATTCAGCAGTCTTTCAATCTGAATGAAAATTATATTTTTGTAAAAAATAATCCGTTATTACTGTCTTTTTTTAAAACATTATTACCTAAGGAAAAGAAAATGATTTCCGATATTGATTATATTTTTTATGGAAACAGGAATCAGGATTATTATATGAAAGTACAGTTTAAAAAAGATGACCTTCCTTTGATTTTAAGGTGGTAAAAAATTTAAAATTCAATGGATGCTTCGCATATTGCCTTACTGAAAACGTTCACGCATTATTTCCTGCATTTCGTTTTTCCCGTATTTATTGCTTTAATCTTTTACAGCAAAAACTGGAAGAAAGTCTATCTTATTTTATTGGCAACGATGCTTGTAGATGCAGATCATCTTTTCGCGAATCCTATATTTGATCCTAACCGCGGAAGCATCGGTTTTCATTTTTTACATTCTTACTACGCCATTGCGGTGTATTTTTTGATGCTTTTTTTTAAAGGAAATATCAGGATTATAGCCATTGGACTACTGTTTCATATGTTGACGGATTTTCAGGATTTTTATTTCTGGAGCCATTAAAATACCATTAATATTTTCTTTTGATATTTCAAAAGTCATCGATTTTTTGTATTTTAGGAACAGTTATGAAATTGAAAGAATTTTTACATTATACGTATATTTTTCCCATTCTCGCAGTTGGTTATTATTTTTCCGGACTTATGGGGACGGGTGTTCTGTCTGATGTAATTGCCGGAATTTTATTAACGGGCAGTGTTTTATCTGCGGTGCATCACGCGGAAGTTGTCGCGCATAAAGTGGGTGAACCTTTTGGAACTATTATTCTTGCGCTGTGTATTACAATCATTGAAGTTGCGCTGATTATTTCGCTGATGGTTGCGGGAGGAGATCAGGCGATTACGCTTGCAAGAGATACGGTTTTCGCCGCGGTAATGCTTATTCTTAATGGAATTCTAGGAATCTGTATTTTGGTGGGCGGCGTGAAATATTACGAACAGTTTTTCGCAAGAACTTCCGCTACAACTTATCTGGTTAGTATTGTTTCCATCCTGATTTTGACCTTGGTTCTTCCAAATTTCACATCCAGCGTCAACGGGCCTTTTTATAATGAAGCACAACTGATTTTTGTTTCTATTGCCTGTCTTGTGATTTATGGTGTCTTTCTGATGGTTCAGACGATCCGTCACAGAAATTATTTTATCGTTCCGGAAGAGCAATCAGAAGAAAATTATATTCCTTCGTTTTCAAAAACGACACTCAGTTTTACTTTTCTGGTGATTTGTCTGGCGATTGTTGTGATGATGGCAAAAGGACTTTCTGCCACAATTGAAAACATGGTACAGAGTTTGGGCGCTCCAAAATCTTTGGTCGGAGTCATTATCGCAGCGGTTGTTCTGCTTCCGGAAGGTGTTGCGGCAATTCGGGCGGCTCGAAGCAACCAGATCCAGTCGAGTTTAAATCTTGCTCTGGGTTCTGCTTTAGCAAGTATCGGACTTACGATTCCTGCGGTTTCTGTTGTTTGTATTTTGTATGATATTCCGCTGGTTTTAGGTCTGGACAAGAAAGATATTATTCTGCTTTCTCTTTCTGTTTTTATCGTTATGCTTTCTTTAAGCCGCGGAAAAACAAATATTCTCTACGGAACGGTTTTATTGGTAAACCTTGCAGCCTACATTTTCACGGTAATTGTTCCGTAACTTAAAAAAACACAGAACTAACAACAAAGAACTTTAAACCATTAAAGTCTTCTCGCCAAATCCATTTTAAAAGCCATCAGTTTGGCAATGTTTTCAGATTTGTAGATTGCCAGATCTGCATTTTCGCCCACAAAATTTTCTTCAACCGTTGTTTTCCAGAGATTCAGCCAACGATCGAAATGATGCTGTTCCATCGCCTGAATTTCATTGATCGGAAAATGAACGCCCATCGGATTTCCTTTGTAAGACATCTGTCCGAAAAGAATGGATTCCCAAAACGAATACATCTTCGGCAAATGACTGTCCCAGTTTACTTTAGCAATATCATTAAAGAAAAATGCAATGATCTCATCTTTAACGACTTTGGCATAAAACGAATTCACCAGATATTCAATATCTTCTCTTGATTCTAATTTTTTCATACACCAAAGTTAGCATAAAATTGTGTGGGAATGTTTTGTGGCTGGGTTGATACATTTCAGGTTTGGGATTTTGTTTATTCGTTAGAATTGTACACAATTATCTGCAGGTTATATTAATTTGTTGTCAGATAAAAAACTCACTAAATCTTCAATGCTTTTAAGATATTTTCCAGATATTCTTTTTTTATTGATATATAACTCGATCTGATTTGAAGTATCAAAAAACAATTCTACAGATTTATTTTCTTGAAATTGATATGTTAAAAAACTAACTTCTATCCATCCGTTTTTTATTAAATATTCTGTAAAAGAGTTCTTCATTTTAATAAATTAATTCTAACAATATCTTCCCGCTTCGTATTCCTGAATGTAATATTCGATCGTATTGCCAGAGCCAAATTCTATAATTTCTCCATCAATATTTTTGACTAAAATGGAACATTTCCAAGTAATGTATTATACTTTTCATCTCTTGTCTCATAAAATTTTTTGCTCACATAGAAAAAAATCATTCCATAATTTTTTTAATAGTAGCTTCTTTGAAAAGAGAAAGCTTAATCCCGGATTTTTCACTGGATTTATCAATATGATCTTCAGCAATCCGGTTGATTTCCTGTTCTGTTAACATAAGTTGTTTTCCAGTTTTTACGATTTTAATTTACGAAAAGCAAAAAGATTGCCTCTTTCTGAGACAACCTATTTTGTTCTTATTTATTTTTTTAGATTCAATAAATCTCTAATTCTAAGAACTAAAAATACAAGCAATAATAAGGTATTAAAAATATATAAGTAATTCTCATAGCTGTTATATTTCTGGTTGTAGTAAAACAGTTCAGAAATATTATGTACTAAGTTTAAATAAATCAAGAAATAAAAAAGAATGCTTACATAAATATATTTTTTTACACTGCTTCTAAAAAATAAAAAATAAAGAAGTAAAAAACTATTTAAAGGTAATGCTAAAATCCCCCAAGAAGAGTTAATATCATTCCAATGAAATATATTTATACCAGCAATTAGCAAAAGTGTCCAAAAGTCAATCTCTTGTTCTACATGCTGATTTTTTCTTTGCACTAAGAAAAAAATAATATAAATAATGGCTAAGATTATTGTATGGATTTTAATCCATCTTTTTACCACCTCATAACATTCTGTAAATCCATCGCCACAATATAATCCGTAATCTATAATGTCACTTGAATAAAAGTAAATATATCCGAAATAAGCAGTAAAGCCTGCTGATAAGATCAATAAAATAAATAAAAACTGTTTTTGTCTCATGGTGAATTTTTAACAAAAATACAATTAATTATCTTCTTTTTTAGAAAAAATTGTCATCCCTTCAGGAGGACCTTTAGGGGTGCTCCCAGCTTTCACTCCGTTAAAAGCTCCTAAAGGATTCCAATGATACTTGTTGTCAATCATTTTGTCTGAATCTTTATATTTTTTAAAATCATCATCATCCGCAATCTCAAAATATTTTTTAATTTTTAAGCCAGCTCTATCAAAACGACTTCCCCAGGTATCTTCATAATTACTTCTTCGTAAAAATGCAACAGTATGGACGTTCAGACTGTTTGCTAACTTCTGTGCTAAACTAGCATCTTTGTTCCAAGTGAATATTTCAATATCAGAAGTATCTTCCGGACCTATCCCAGTTCTGCAAGCAAAACTCCAGACGTAACCTTCTCTGACAAAAGCATTAGGGTTAATTGTTTTGTAGTTTTTCAAATTTAATTCATTATCTTCAGCTTTTACAGAAGAAATAATTTTATTATTAGTTTTGTAAAGATCCCAGTCAAGTAAGAATGTTATTCTGCTTGGCATTCCATGGGAAAAAATGTATACATTTTTTACTTTAAATAGTGAATTCTTATATGGTTTCATTCTTAGATTAGATTTTCCTGTAATACCGCCGCTATTAAGATAATTTATCAATTCTTTAACTGTTGTAATTTCTATGATTGCTATATTTGGTTTAAAATATTTCAAAGACTTTTTGAACTCTGCAATCATTGTGTTCGAATATCCCTGTTTAAAATACAAAACAGTTTGAACACTTTCAAGCTTTACCGTTCTTATTGCTTGTGCCATGAACATTAATTTGTTTACAGGTAACTTATCATGAACTTCTGCTCCAACAACTACAATATTTTCTGTATAAGTTTTAATTCTTCCTGGCAGTATAGTATCAAAATTTTCTTTCTTTTCATTTTCTCCCTCCTCTCTCTCTTCATCTGCCATTATTTTGGCAGAGTTTACCCCTATTGGTCTATAATAATACATAATATTAATTTTTAAAACTTTCTCACAAACTCCCCTTTTTTAAGAGGAATTTGTTGAGAAAGCAGGTTAAACATTTATTATTTATTGAAAATGGTAGTTAGCTCTTTTGGCAACGTTGTCGCTCCATCACTATGAGCCAACTGCGCCTCTGTATCCAATTTGAAGCTTGTTTCAAACTCCAGTTCATCACGGTTTTCACAATTTTCCGGATAATCTTCACGGAACAGTGGAAGCGGATGCAGCGGATCAACCGGTAATCCTGTAGAAGATGCCTGAAGAATCGTAAGGGTTGTAGGAACTCTTGTGATCCAGTATTTCCCTTGCGGAACTCCTGTAGGCTGTCTCATCTCGTCTACAATAGACATATACATTGGGTCTCCGATCACAGGAACAGCACCTCCGTTCCAGATAATTCCTGTTTCCATAAAGAACTGTACAGCGGCTTCAAAGCCCGGTTTTACAGTTACAATGATTCTCGCCATCCCTGCCTGAAGGAAACTTCTGAACAAAGGATCCATACTTTCGGTAAGGTAGAATTCCTGCCAGCTTTTACGGTTCGCCCAATAGTACGGATAGAAGGTATAATCCATGATTTCCCACTCAAATGCCTGTTCCATGAACTTTGCCAAAGCAGCATACTGATCAAGATTATCATTAAGGTATACTTGGAAGTTATCCATTTTGGTATTATCATTCAATGCGTTTGTTGATTCATAGCCTAATGTATTTGAGTTAAGGTAATCCTGCAACAGATAAGCGATACAGTTATGCTTCAGGGTATCATGCTCCATATAACGGTAGAAATTCCCCTGTTTTTCTTTAGCTTCTGTTTCTTTAGCTTTTTGCTCGTCGTCTAAACGTTTTTGTTCTTCCTGAAACTTTTTGTACGCTTCTTCATAGGCTTTAATGATAGCGTTAAAACTTTCTGTTTTCCAGTTTTGAATGAATGAATCTGAAAGTCTACAGTTTAGAGTGATCATTAATGTTACAGTAGATAAGTATTTTCCTTTGTAAGGTACTTTTACACTTCCTTCCGTATTGACTCCCCCATATGTTCCAAATGAAGTTCCGCCATTTGAAGTATAAGCTATTTCTGATCCGTTGGTTGGATGATACACCCATACTTTTGCGTTATGCCAGCCTTTTGTTCTTACATATTCCACTCTTCCGCTTAAGCTTTCACAAATATAATTTTGTGGGACAGCATATTCCATCACTCCTGTATCTCCTCCACTAACCTTAGTATCGGAAACTGACTTATTGGAATCTGGTAAACTTGTAAGGGTAACTCCATAAATCTGTGCCCAGTGCTGGATTTGCTCAATAGTTGCAGACTTTGGATTTGGCATTGTCCATGCTCTTTCCGGTGCGGTTCTCGGATCTACCGGAGCCGTAAGTACCTGCGCTTTTGCAACGGCAACTGCCAGACGGTGCAGTCTTGAAGGTTCAGGAACCATAAATTCAAACATAGTACGTACCCCATAATTGTAAATCTGGTTTTTCATCTTCTTGTCGATCCATCTGTAAACCCCTGTAATATGTTTAGGCTGCGCTGCATCGGCATTATCCGTTTTGGTTACCCTTCCTCTGTTGTCAAATTCATGAACATTGGTTTCCGTGTATTCTTTAATGATCTTTTGTATCCTTTCTTCAGAAACTTTGGTTAAAACTCTTTCCATCGCTCTTTCCGTGATTTCCTGAGATTTAGCAACTGCCTGTCTCGTGCTGTCATGTTGAGCTGTATTGTTCGCATAGTCTGCCCCCATCTCAAATACTGTTTTACCTGCACCATAACTATATCTTGCATAAGCAGTGATACTCTGGTCTTTTTCAAGTTCTTTGGCCACCTCCGTCTGCATATCCGTTCTGGAAGTTTTGGTCGTATCTGAGATTTTTTCTGTTTCCTGAGACTTGGAAGTCGTATCCGTAATTTCAGAATAATCCCTTGCTACAGAAGATTTGTGTCTCAGTTCACTTGCCATCACGTTCTCAATATTGGAAACTTCTCCCGGAACATACGCATGAACACTCTGCACGACTTTCAGATAATCAGCGACACCAAGTCTTTTGATTCCGAAGTTTCTGCGTTTTTGGATTTTTACATTCTCCGGTTCTTCCGGATTTTCAGCTACCCCTCTTGTCAGAGTAAGCATTCCGGTTAGACTGATATCTTCTTTTGGGTACAATTGTCCAAGATCTGCGGATGCTTTACTTCCATTATCAAAAATAATTTCGATTCTGAAAGCAAGATTTGCTCTGAATTTATTGATAAGACACGTTGGTAGTGTAATTTTATCATTAATTACCGGAATATTGCTGAAATTTTCTTCAAAACTTCCTGCGGTATCGGTTGTAGCAATAATCTTTACAGAAGCCACACTCCATGAAGAATCTGCGACCTCAAAAGAGAAATTAACAAATCCTCCTGTTCCTGCAAATCCGAATGTATTGTGAGCATAAAAACTATATGCCATCGGTGTTCTTGCCGTACTTTGTACCACCGGAACAGATGCTCCTGCAAGGTTAACATACTGCTGCTGCTGAAGTGGTGAGTTTTCCAGAGCCGTCTGCATAGAAGAAGAAATATGACTTCCAACAATATTTAAGGCATCTGAATAACTTTCTAATTCATCATCAAGCGTGATGTTTTGGGAACCGATTCTTAAAGTATTGTCAGAAAGGATTCTGACTCCGTCTTTTACAGCTTCTTCGGAGGCTTTCTGGTGATCAAACTCTGCAAAAAGCTTGATGAAGATATCAAAAGATTCGGGGGAAAGTTTTTCCTTCAGATCCGGCAAATTGATCTCATTTTTATAAGAAAACTGAAAAGGAGCGACCTCATATCTCTTCAATTCCTCATACATCCGATTTTTTTCTTCTTCCGGAGTGTCTTCAGTGATCTTACTTTCGATTTCTGCCAGTTTTCTTTCATAGGCTTCCAGAGCTTCCCTGTTTTCTTCCTGATATCTTGCATATTCATCCTGATAAGCCTGATATGAGGATTTATGATATTTCTTCTGAAGCTTTTCCAATTCTGCGTTAAGCTTTTCCAAAGTTTCTTTTTGATGAAGTGCTTTGTTGGCAGCCAATAAAGCCTGTGTTTCAGATTTTAATCTTTGCGAAGTTCTTGCACTCAAAACATTAGCCGATGTTCCGGAAGCGGCTCTTGAAGAAACAGATCCAGCAGTAACGACATCTTCAGAGAATAAAAACTTAGGCAAAACGATTTTTCCGTCCAAGGCTTTTTCCAATGGTTTTGATCCGTTAACCTTAATAATTTCAGGATCCGCTAAATTCATACTTTGGGCAAAGCCAATATGGATTGCCATTAAAATATGGCTGATTGCTTCTTTCACATAGAAATCTCCCTGAGTAACGATCTGGAAAATATAATTGTTCCAAAGAGTTGAAAAGATTTTGATTCCATCTGCTGTAAGCTCTTTGTTCGCATCGATAAGATTTAAATAATAATCTTTTACATAGCTTAATTCATTAGCGTTAAGTTCTTCTCTTTTAGAAATCTTTCTCCCGATGATCAGAAGTTTCCCGAATTCTCCTTCTTCAATTTTCTTTTCGGTTTCGAATCCTGAATTGCTGAATGTTCTTGCCGCATTTGTCATTTCTGAGAGCTTTGATGCTCTTGAAGATTTTCCTGCAACGGCAGTATCGAAAGCTCCGGTAACTCCTTTTGGTCTGTGGATAAATCCTAAATTTCTTTCTTTGGTTTCTGTAAGCTGTGGATTTCTTAAGCTCACGAATCTGAAAAGCGTCTGAGACGCATTGTTTTTTCCTGACATTTTGTAAATTTGTTTGGTTTTATAAAGGTTAAGATTTGAAGCCTCTTTTTAGTAGAGTCACTTCAGGTTTTAGCCTTATTTTTTTAGGTGGTCTTCAGGCTAAAGTATGTCCACCCTGAGTTTCAAAGTCTCTTTTCATTTCTCTGTTTTTCTATACTGCAAATATCGTCCGGCATGGCGACAAAACTCGTCGTATTAAATTGATTTATAATTATTTTCGATAAAAACTCATAGATAATTGAAAATCAATGAGAAAAATTTTCGAAAGATTTTTTGGAAATTTTGAAGAGAAAATTGTTTTATTTTTTAACCTTTTTCAGAAAGAAATGAAAGAATTCTACGAGCTGCTTTTTGCCATTAAAATCAAGCTGAAATTTTCATATTTTAACTAAAAATTTTCATAAAGGCTTTTGCAAATTTCATCACAACAATATTTTATCTTTGTATGTTGATTTTGGATAAATCGGTAGATTAACTTATTTTTCAAATTTAGAATCAACAGAAAAAGTAAAAACAAAAATGATATAAAAATGGCACGGGGATTCAGAAAAAAAATTCAGCAGAAAAACACCGAAAACAGTGGTTTTGGCAGCAATGTTTCGGGAAGATTCATTAATAAGGACGGTCTTCCGAACGTTAACAGAAAAGGAGTGAATATTTTCAACAGATACAGTTGGTATCATACGATGCTGGATTTATCCACATTCAATTTTCTTTCTTATCTGGTGATTGCGTATGTTTTAGTGAATTTATTTTTTGCTTTAATTTATTATCTCATTGGTGTAGAACATTTAACAGGAATCGATAAAAGTAATCCGGTAAATGAATTCATCGATGTGTTTTTCTTCAGCTCCCAGACGTTTACCACAGTAGGATACGGAAGAATTGCTCCGGTAGGTTTCATGGCAAGTCTGGTGGCTACTTTTGAGGCTTTTTTAGGATTGCTTACCTTTGCCATTGCCACGGGACTTTTTTACGGAAGATTTTCAAGACCGAGAGCGTATCTGAAGTTTTCTGATGTTGCCGTTGTCGCACCTTTTAAAGAAACTTCAGCATTAATGTTCAGGCTGGCTCCCTATAAAAACAATGCATTAACGGATGCAGATGTTGTTATTACTACCGCCATTGAGGTGATGGAAAACAGCTCTCCGAAAATTAATTTTTATCAGCTGAAAACGCAGCTCAGCAAAATCAATACTTTGGCTCTGAACTGGACAATTGTACATGAAATTGATGAAGAGTCTCCTTTTTACGGGTTTTCAGAAGACGATTTTAAAAATACAGGAATTGAAATTATTGTTCATATCCGCGCTTTTGACGAGGTTTTTTCAAATACGGTAGTGCAGAGAACCTCTTATGTAACCAAAGAAATCGTATACGGTGCAAAATTTATCCCGATGTATTATCCTGATAAAGATAATCTCTCCACGGTGCTGAATCTGGATAAAATAAGTGACTATCAAAAAGCAGAACTTCCGGTATTCATGGAAGAAAAAGAATAAATGGATTTAAAATTTTATAAAAAACAGGCATTACAAAAGCAGAAAGAACATAAAAAATTTCTGGAGGGGCTGAAAAAGAAATCGCCAAAAAATCTGGACTATATCGTTCAGGAAACACATGAAGAGGTTTTTGAAAAAATAGACTGTCTGCAGTGCGCCAACTGCTGTAAAACAACGGGGCCGCTTTATACCGAAAAGGATATTGAAAGAATTTCCAGGCATCTCCGCATGAAACCTGCCGATTTTGAAGCAAAATTTCTTCGTGTAGATGAAGACAATGATAAAGTTCTTCAGAATTTACCCTGCTTTTTTTTAAATGAAGACAATACATGCTCCATCTATGATGTCCGCCCGAAAGCATGCAGAGAATATCCTCATACCGACAGAAAAAAGATCTACCAGATCAATAATTTAATGATTAAAAATACTGTCATTTGCCCTGCTGCGTACGAATTTGTAGAACGAATTATGAAAAATTTAGGAAAATAATATCCAATTCAAAATCAGTCTTAAATAATTATAAAGTCCGTTAAATAAAGACTTCACGCATAATATTAGACAAAATGCCGGCGTTTAAGTTAAACAACCATTTAAATATTAATATTATGAAGAAGTTAGTTTTAACAGCAGCGTTTACATTAGTCGGAGTAATCGCAGTATCGGCTCAGACGGGAACATCACAACAAAACCCGTCCACAAATTCTAATAATCCATCGACTACTCAGACCCAGCAGAATTCACAGGCAACCACAAACTGGGGAACAACTTCCGGAGCATCCGGTCAAAACCAAAATACAGGAACCACTGCCACTGTTGAAGCAGCAACGCCTTCCACAACAGCCTCTGCCGAAACCACTGTAAATGCCAATACCGAAGTTGTAGCAGACACCATCAAATCCACAGACGCTATAAAAGAAGAGAAGAAATCCAAAAAGAAAAAGTAAGTATTTAAATTTTTAAGAAGTAGAAAGAAGATCCTGAAATATAATGTTTCAGGATTTTTTTGTAAATAGCAAACGTTATAATTTATCTTAAATAATTATAAATCAAGTTAAAAGAAGTATAAACAGGAAATTTTGTATGAAAGCTGTATTTAACATAATATAAAAATTTTGAATAAATAATCGATATGCAAATAAAGAGAATCCTGAATCATTTTTCAGGATTTTTTGTGATGTATTTCCTCAAGTCTGAACTGAACAATTTTCTTGATTAAATTTTCAGGAAGATCCTCATTTACAGGAAACTGTACCGCTCCTTTTGAAAATCTATAATTGCTTTTTTTAAATACAGCCTCAAATTCTTTTATTCCTTCTGCTCCGGGATAAAATCCGATATGTTTTTTATATCCTGCGAAATAGACCAACGGCTTATTTTTGTATCTGAAAGCAGGCATCTGATAACCAATATATTCTTCAATTTCAGAACTTTGTGAAAGAATCAGTTTTCTGAGATTTTCTAATTTATCCCGAATCTCCGGAAACAGAGCAATATATTCATCAATATTTTCAAATGTCTTTTTCATGAATTAAATGTACTGATTTTTCACTTTTTGGCAGTTCTTATTGTCATTCGGAACGAAGCGTAGCGAAGTGAAGAATCTGTCTTTGGTTGAGACGTTATAGATTTCTCCTATGTCGAAATGACATGAAGATGTTAATTTCATTTGAGTTAAAATGATTATCATTAGCTGAATGAAATGCCTTTACGATCGAAAAATATTCCGCATCATTCGAAAACAAGACCTTTCGAACGTAGCGTTAAAAATAAAAAAAGCGCTGAATAATCAACGCTTTCTCCTTTCACTTTTTACTTTTTTCCCATTTATAATCCCGGGAACAGGTTATATGAAAAAAGGTCGGGAATTTTCCCAACCTTTGTATTTTATACTACTCCCTGAGCTAACATTGCTTCAGCAACTTTCACGAATCCGGCGATATTGGCACCTTTTACGTAGTTTACATAGCCGTCTTCTTCTTTTCCGTAGTCTCTGCACGCTTTGTGAATTCCGATCATGATCTCTTTCAGTCTTGCATCAACCTCTTCAGAAGTCCAGTTCAGACGGATTGAGTTTTGCGTCATTTCAAGACCTGAAGTCGCAACACCTCCTGCGTTAGAAGCTTTCCCCGGAGAGAACAATACTTTATTGTCTAAGAAATAGTTAATTGCATCAAGTGTTGAAGGCATGTTTGCTGCTTCTGTTACACAAACGCATCCGTTTTCCACCAATAATTTAGCATCGTCAAGATCTAATTCGTTTTGGGTTGCAGAAGGGATAGCAACATCACACTTCACTTCCCAAGGACGTTTTCCTGCAAAGAATTCTGCAGAAGGATATTTCTTCACATAATCTTCCGCTCTGTTGTTTCCGGAAGATCTTAATTCCAACAGATAATCGATCTTATCGCCGTCGATTCCGTCTTTATCATATACATAACCGTCCGGTCCGGAAATCGTTACAACTTTCCCACCAAGTTCAGAGATTTTTTTAATAACTCCCCAAGCTACGTTTCCGAAACCTGAAACCGTTACCGTTTTATCTTTGAAAGTCTGTCCAATTGTCTTAAGCATCTGCTCAGCGAAGTAAACCACTCCGTATCCTGTAGCTTCAGGACGGATTAATGAACCTCCGTACGCAAGACCTTTTCCTGTAAGAACTCCCGTAAACTCGTTTCTGATTTTCTTATACTGCCCGAATAAATATCCGATCTCTCTTGCTCCTACTCCGATGTCTCCTGCAGGAACGTCTGTTTCAGGACCAATGTGTTTGCACATTTCCGTCATGAAAGCCTGGCAGAAACGCATTACTTCCATATCAGATTTTCCTTGAGGATCGAAATCCGAACCTCCTTTTCCACCTCCCATCGGAAGCGTAGTTAAAGAGTTTTTAAACACCTGCTCGAAAGCTAAGAATTTAAGAACAGAAAGGTTTACCGTAGGATGGAAACGGATTCCTCCTTTGTATGGTCCGATCGCAGAATTCATCTGGATTCTGAACCCTCTGTTTACCTGGATTTCTCCTTTATCGTCAACCCATGGAACTCTGAAGATGATAATTCTTTCAGCTTCCGCCATTCTTTCAAGAAGCTTCATTCCCGTATATTCCTTTTTCGTTAAGATAAACGGAATTACAGTTACCGCAACTTCTTTTACTGCTTGTAAAAATTCTGGCTCATTAGGGTTTTTTGCCTCAATTTTTGCTATAAATTCTTGGATTTTCTGGTCAATATTATATTGTTCCATATATTAGGGTTGAATATTATTGCCAACAAATTTAATTTTTTTTTCAAGATTCACAACACCCTAAATAACAATTGTTGAAAATTTAATAATATAATGACTTAATATTATTAAATCAGCAATTCAATGATTAATTTTATTAAAAATTAAATGTTATGTTTAAAATAATGCAATATTAAGAAATCGTTAATTGTCAGGTTGCTAAAAATTGTCTCCCCGAAAGTGATTTTACCTTCCCCAAAAGTTCCAATTCTAAAATTACTGGCAAAATTTTGTGTGAAGAAAGGTCTGTTTGATGAGCAAGATCATCCAGAGAAATGTATGGATTTTCAGATATTATTTTAACTATTTCATTTTGATTTTCAGTTAATTGGATTGAAATTTCACTATGAGGAAATAATTCTCCCGTTCTGCCCTCCGGATTATTAAATCCTAAATTTTCAACCAGATCTTTTACCGTGGAAATTGCCGAAGCTTTGTTCTGAAAAATCAGATGATTACAGCCTTGGCTTTGTTTATCTGTAATCTTTCCGGGAAGCGCAAATACTTCGCGGTTATACTGATTGGCAAACGTTGCTGTACTGATTGAACCACCTCCAAAAGCTGTTTCCACCACAATTGTCGCAGGAGAAATTCCGGCAACAATTCTGTTTCTCTGAATAAAATTTTCGCGGTCCGGCTTTTTGGATGAATTGAATTCTGTGAATAAAGCTCCTCCTTCTTCAAGAATTTTTTCGGATAATTTTTTATTTTTTGAAGGATACAATGTGTGGAAACCATGGGCTAAAACCGCAACCGTAGAAACCTGATGATGAAGAGACTGCTCATGAACTTCTTTATCTACTCCCAAAGCCAGACCGCTCACGGAAATAAAATTACAGAATGACGTTTCCTTAAAAAAATCTTCAATAAATTGTTTTCCGTAGGAAGTCATATTTCTAGTTCCGACCATGCTTATTTTTGGTTTAGCATCATCAAAATGTCCTTTTTGGTAAAGAATTACAGGAGCATCATCACACTCGTTTAAGAGTCTAGGAAGATCATGGAGATGTCTTAGATTAATTTTGATCTGATTAGTCTCACAAAACTTCAGTTCATTTTCAGCAAACTTCAGATGAGCAGGATTTCCAATGTCTGAAATTATTTTAGAACCGAATCCGTCCAGCTTTTTGTATTCCTTTTTGGTGTTTTCCCAGGCATTTTTGGCACTTCCGAAAATACGGACAAGCTTATAAAAATTGATATCTCCGATTAAATTACACTCGCGCAGAGCAATGGAATAAAGATGTTCTTCAGAATACATTTGTGTTGTTTTCACAAATGTAGAAAATTTTTAAAATTATTTACCTCTCAGTTCATCCAGTCTTTCCCAGATATCGTCTTTCTTTTTGTAAGGCAGCTCCATAAAATCTTCGGGATGGTTTTCTTTGTATTCCTGCCAGAGTTTATCATCTTTTTCACTGTAATAGTTTGGAAATTCCCAGATGAATTTTTTCTTTTTATCGCCTACTTTCTTAAATAAAAGAGCCAGAATTACTCCCACAATTCCACCTGCAAGATGCGCCTGCCATGAAATTTTACTGGGTTCCTGAAGATTGGAGAAAAGTTCTTCGGGAAGCATTCCCCAGATCAGACTTCCATAGTACAGAACGACCAACAGAGAAATCGTGAGCAGTTTCATATTCCATTTAAAAACCCCGCTGAAAAAAAGGAAAAACGCAAGAACATAAACTACTCCACTCGCTCCGATGGTACAGGTATAAAGATAATCTCCCGTCATGATATCTATTGGCGGAAGAAGCCAAACCAAAAATCCTGTAGCGAGCCAGCCCATGATAAACACTTTATTGGCAACCAAAGGATAAAACTGATACAGTAAAAACATAAGCACCGCGATCGGGATAGAGTTTCCCACAATATGTTCTAGATTGCCGTGTAAAAGCGGTGACGTTATAATTCCCAATAAGCCTTCCGGCAACAATGGAATGATCGCCCCGAAACAGCTCTGAAAAAAGCCCTGCATCTGTAAAAAGAAACCCAGCCACATTGCTGCAAGCATAAGCAAAGGATAAAGCAGCGCTTTTTTGGAAATTATATTATTTTTTAACATGAAGATTCTACGTCAAATGAAAAGCCAAGGATAAATTTCGGAAAAATTGTCGATGAAAAATCTGTTCGAAAATTTATTTCAGACAAAAAGTAATTATTTTCACTGCTTTTATACAAAAGTTCTCTGTTTTGTCATTGAAATTTAAAAAGTAAAGGCTGAAAGTCATTCTTAAAACTGAATTTCCTTCCATAAAATTTATATTTAATATTTTTGTAAGGAATTTTGTATAATGAAATCCTGAACTCATGAAGAAGTTTTTATTCACACTCTCTCTTTCTCTGGGAATTTTCGCCAATGCACAGGTTGTTATTACAGACACCGCAACTATTAAAGCAGATACCATTAAACACTGGTCGGTTTTAGGAAAACAGTCGCTGATGATTAATCAGGCCGCTTTCTCAAACTGGGTAGGTGGAGGAGCCAACAATGTAGGATGGCTTGCTGCACTGGATTACAACATTACGTATGAAAAAGATAAAGATCTTTGGGAAAATATCATCCTCTTAAATTACGGACAAAATGATACGAAAGGAGTTGGTGTAAGAAAAACGCAGGATGTTATTAATGTTTCCACAAATTACGGAAAGAAGTTTTCAAAAAGCTGGTATCTTTCCGTAGGAGCAGGTCTGATTTCTCAGTTTTCTGCAGGATATGAGGACGGAAATAATCCGGAAGCAAAAAAAATATCCAATTTTATGGCTCCCGGTTATCTGAATGTCGGGATGGGGATTACCTACAGACCCAATGACAATATTAATGTAACCCTTCGTCCGAGCAACGCGAGATGGGCTTTTGTTTTGGATAGAGATCTTCAGCTTGCAGGAAATTACGGTTTAAAAGCCGATGGCGATTCATCCATTTTACAATATGGTTTTCTGGGAACAGCCTATTATAAATTCAATTTGATGGAGAACGTAAATATTACCAATACAGCATCCGTTTTCTCCAATTATCTGGATCATCCGGAAAGACTGGTTCTTGCGTACGGAATGATCTTAAATTTAAAGGTTAATAAATTTATTTCATCCAATATTACTGTGGATTTAATGTACGACCATAATCAGGTTCAGAAAACACAGCTGAAACAGACATTGGGCGTTGGTTTTGCCTATACTTTAAACAACGGCGTGAAACGTTCCGACAGAAAGGACAGCCAATGGTGGATTAAAAAGTAACCGTCATATTCATACATCAAAAAGAGCCGGATCTAAGATCCGAGCCCTTGAAACTTAAATTGAACTATAACTGTGTAAAAATTCCGGATAATTTAAATTCAGAATCTTTTCACAGTTTGTAGCATAAAATTTAAAATGTTACAAAAAATTCTCGATGTAAAATTGCTTCTGAAAAGTCAGAAAAGTTCCTGTAACATTTTTTCTTTTTTCCTACTAACTCGGCGAGTAAAAATAAAATTTTTCATTATCATTTATGTGTTATTAGCAACCTTCTATTCTTTTTAGGAGGTTTTTTGTTATACATTCAGGATGTTGTTAAAAAAATAAAATATGATGATCTTTAACGAAAATCGAATGAAATAATTCTTAAGTTTCAGGATTTTAATACATTTGTTAAAACATATTTAAAAGATGAATTTCGAACAGGTTGCTTTACATTTAGAAGCTTACAGGGAACACGACCAGATTATTGATGCAGCAGAATACATTATCCGTTCCTTCAATCTCGAACATGAAAATTTCGAAGGATTTGGTCTTCGCGATGAGGTTTTTCCAAACTCTCTTGTCTTAACAGCAGAAGGCGTTTTAGGAGGTTCCCAGAAAGTAATGATCCCTAAAAATTTGTTCGATTTTGATCTGAATCTGGTTTTAAATTTAATTGCCCACGAAATGCTGCATGTACGGCAGAAAGCTCCGGGACACGTTATTCAAGATAAAAGCGAAAGGGAATTTCAGGCATATTACGAAATGCTTTTTCATAAGGTTTTTCCTCAGATTCCTGAAGTATCTGATTTTTATAAAAAAGATTTCGGCAGCAAAGCACTTGAATACTACAAAAGAATGGGCGAAGGTTCTGAACTGCAGAAAAAGTATGCTGAACAGAAACTTGAAGTAGAACAATTAATCAACACATTATCATGATTGTAAAACCCGAAATTTCGTGGGAAGATTTCGAAAAAATAGACATCCGATGCGGAACCATTATTTCTGTGAACGATTTTGAGAAAGCAAGAAACCCATCTTATCAGCTAGAAATAGATTTTGGAGATTTAGGCATTAAAAAATCATCCGCTCAGATTACTTCATTATATCAGAAGGAAGAACTGATCGGTCAGCAGATTTTGGCAGTGGTAAATTTTCCTAAGAAACAGATCGCCAATTTTTTCAGCGAATGTCTGGTTTTGGGTGTTTATGGAGAAGATAAAAAAGACGTTATCCTTTTAACTCCTTCATTGCCGGCAAAGAACGGAATGCAGGTAGGATAAGTTTTTAAAAACATTTGTGAATACAGGAAACCTCACAGGTTTTTGAAACCTGTGAGGTTTAGTTTCTAACAAATCATTACGAAGAATAAAAAATGATACAGCATATTCCTTTAGAAAGAGTTTTATTTCTTGATATTGAAACGGTTCCGGGATTTGGATTGTGGGAAGAACTCTCTGAAACCGAACAGATGCTTTGGGATAAGAAAACGAGATTCCAGAGAAAAGATGAGGTTTCTCCGGGGGAATTTTATGTGGAAAGAGCCGGAATTATGGCAGAATTCGGGAAGATCATCTGCATTACCATCGGAATGATCGAAAAAAACGATACGCTGAAGATCAAAAGCTTTGCGGGTGATGATGAAAAGAAGATGCTTCTGGAATTTGGTGAAATTTTTAACAGCCCGAGACTTCGCGACGTCATTTTATGCGCACATAACGGAAAAGAATTCGACTTTCCGTGGATTGCCAGAAGATATTTAATTAATGGAATGATGCCTCCTACTCCGTTTCAGATGTTCGGAAAAAAGCCTTGGGAAATTCCGCATATCGATACAATGGAACTCTGGAAATTCGGGGATTACAAAAGTTTTGTGTCTCTGGAACTGCTGGCTCATGTTTTCGGAATTCCCACTCCAAAAGATGATATTGACGGCTCAATGGTTTCATCAATCTACTACATAGAGAAAGACTTGCAAAGAATAGTTGACTATTGTGAAAAAGATGTCTTAACTTTGGCGAATATTTTCCGGCGCATGCGTCAGGAAGATTTGTTGAAAAGGTACATCAATTTAGATTAAAAAATGAAATTTACAGACGATCAGATTGCTGACATCGGTGAGGAAATCATCGGTGTTTTAAAAACCGTGTATGACCCTGAAATTCCGGTAGATATCTACGAACTTGGGTTGGTTTATGATGTTCAGATCTCCGATGAAGCGGACGTAAAAATTATCATGACATTAACAACGCCTAACTGTCCGGTTGCAGAAACGCTTCCGCAGGAGGTAAAAGATAAGGTTGCAGAAGTGGAAAATGTAAAAAGTGTAGACTTAGAGCTTACCTTTGAACCAAGCTGGAACAAAGACATGATGAGTGAGGAAGCTAAATTTGAGCTTGGAATGCTTTAAAATTTAATTTCTTCAAATCATTTTTTCCAAAAAAAATAATGAGCTGTTTCATTTTGAAGCAGCTTTTTTTATTTTCCGTTTTTTCCCCATATATATTTCGTGAAATCCCTAACATACAGAATATGAATCTGATATAATTTTGGTTTCAGAAATCAACAGTATGAAAGTCAATACCATCATCGTATCATTCAATAACGGAAGTGTTCCGCCACAGTATGCTTACCGATATCAGATTATATTTTCCGAACAGGACGGAAATGCCGAGCTGAAAATCTTCAGAGGTTACGAAACGGATGAAAAAATGATTGTATCTGAGCAAAGAAAATTCAACACAGAAATTTTTCTTCAGCTTCTTTCTTTAATCAGCAAAATAAAAGATTCTGTAAAAGATCCTTCAATGGTGGGAGGAAGCCAGAGAATGATTGAGGTGAATTCAAAAAAAATCGAGATCCATCCGGATGATGATTTCGGAATTTCTCTGTTCAACCGGTTTTTATATCTGTACAATCCCGATTTCATCAACCAAATTAATTCTAACCTTAACCTTTAAAAACCAATTATCATGGACCAAGCACCTAAAGAACTGTTTGTAGGAGTTATTAATCCTTATGCACTAACTGAAGCGATCACCGGCAGAACATTTGACTGGAAAGACGCAAAATCGTACCAGATTCTTGAAGAAACCCTGGAAACCAATTACGCAGAACTGTTCGACATCAAATTTAATTCTCCTTTGTATGCCGGACTGCAGCTTAACAGCGACAACACTGTAAAAGTTATGAAATCTGATGATATTAAAGTAAGAGCTGCAGATAAGCTGGAAACTGTAAATCTTTCGAATATTAAAACGCTCAATGATCTTTCAGGTACCGGAATAAAAGACCTGAACAGCATCGCTGTAAAAAATGCCAGATTAGACAAAGGCGATGTAAAAGTAGTACTGAATATCCCAAAGCTGAATAACACCATCAGCAATAAAGTACTCTCCCCTTCTATTAAAAATATTATTTTCGGGATGGGAAATGCAAACGGATGGACTCCTGCAGGAACTTCATGGAGCGACAGAGGAAATTTCTTCAACGACGTGACGGAGTATAATGACCCGATTCAGGGTGCAGTAGCCAACTGTTATTTTATTGCCGCTATTTCTGCTATTGCATGGGCAGATCCTTATACTATTCAGCATAAAGTGAGAGCCACCGGAACCGGAGAAACAGACCGTACCAATGCCATCCAGTTTTTTACAAAAGGCGGAGGAAAAGATGCGGCAACAAGACTTGTGGAAGTTACTGATAATACGATCATTAACTCTTCCAACAACAATCCTGTATATTGCAGAAGCAACGATGCGGGAGAAATCTGGCCGGCTGTTTACGAAAAAGCTTTTGCCAAATGGATCACGAATGTAAATGACGATAAACCGGATATTTCTAAAACGGCTTTCGGAGATCCTGCAAAAGCTGTTGCACAACTTACGAACAAAACACCGTATTATTACTACACTTCACCGAGAACAGCGCTTGATCTTTTCGGTGTAGTAAGAGAAAACTCAATGAGCTGCAAGACTATTAATCCGATGGTTGCATGGACGTACGGATCAGGAAAAGATTATACCGGATCTAATATCGTTGGAAATCACGCTTACACGGTTTTAGGCTGGTCTACTTTCAATGGAAAGAACTACATCATCCTGAGAAATCCGTGGGGAGTTACCGAACCGAATGGTTTGAATTCTTATCAGGGACTTATCAGCTTTTTCGACGGAAGTTTCTGGAGACCGATTAACATGATTGGAAACGACGGCGTTTTTGCACTGGAAATCAATTCCTTTAAAAATTATTTTGAAGCTTTAGCTGTTACAAAATAGAGAAAAATTCACCTTTTTATTAACCAACCCTTCACTTCAGCTTTCACAGATTTCGGTCTGTGGAAGCTTTTATAATTCTGTGGCAATTTCTTTCCCTTCTCTTCTGCTCCATTCGCTCCATGATCCTACATACAGATTCGGAATTTTAAAACCTGCGTAATCCAAAGCCAGAATGGTATGACAGGCCGTTACTCCGGAACCACAGTGAATGATCAGATTTTCGGGCTTTCCTTCAAGCAATTTTGAATATTTTTCTCTTAAAATTTCCGGTGAAAGGAAGTTTCCGTTTTCATCAAGATTTTCAGAAAAAGGAATATTGATTGCTCCGGGAATATGTCCTGCAACGAGATCAATTGGTTCAGATTCGCCTCTGTAACGGTATGAATCTCTTACATCTACAACCGTCGATGATTGTTTTGTTAATTCATTTTCAACAGCTTCCAGATCTGAGACAGGAAGAAGCCAGCTTTCTTTATGAATCAGGTCCGCTTTTTCGAAAGATTCTTCACCGGAAGAAAATTCACCTCCTTCTTTTTCAGCATTCTGAAATCCGCCATCCAGAACCTGAACGTTTTCAAAACCGAAAGCTTTCAGCATCCACCAAGCTCTTGCAGCAGCGTTTGATCCGTTTTTATCATCGTAAATAACAATATGGTTATTTTCTGAAATTCCCAGATTTGAAATTGTCTCTGCAAATTTTTTAATTTCCGGAAGAGGGTGTCTTCCTCCAAAAGCAGCGTTCTCTCCAATTTCAGCAAGATCTTTATCCAGATCAATGAATCTCGCTTTTTTGATATGCTTATTCAGATAATTTTGATAAACATCTTTTCCTGCTCTTGCATCAAGAATGATAAGATTTTCTGTTGGAAGATTTTTTAGTTCTGAAGGTGAGATAATGGATTGCATATTTGTTTTTTAATTATGTTCGAAAGAAGCTGCAACTCTGTATTTATTATTAAGAACGTCCGTAATTTCCTTTCTCAGATCTTCCAAAGTAAAACTGGCATCTTTAAAACCGATTGGATAAGTGGAATGTCCGCTTTTCGTTTCTTCACAAATGACGAATTGCGGATCTGTTTTTTCTATCTGAACCGTTTTTTCAATTTTGAATTTACGCTCCACTTTGTCTCCTTTTTCATTAATTAAATATAAAACATACAAAGGCTGAAGCATCTCTTTTGGCTTTTCAAAATATTTATGGATGTTCACAACCTGGTTTTTCCAGTCGAACTGATCCACATTAAGATTTTTGAACTTCATTTCATCCTCCGGAAGCTCTTTATTTTCATAGAAAGTTCTCATTTTCTCAAAATAGGAATCTGCCTCTGAAAATTTATTCTGAACATTTAAAGATTTTATCAGCTTGGTATACAGTTCATATTCTTTTGGCAATGAAGTCAAAGCTTCTTTATAGATTTTCTCAGATTTTGCATACTCTTTCTGCGTGTAATAGAAACTGCCTGCAAATAGGACTATTTTTACATACCAGTTATCTTTATGACGAGATTTCTGAAGGGCTTCCAAAAACGTTTTTTCCTGATTAACAGAATCTTCTCTGATGCTGTAAATCCGTAATTTTTCATAATAAAATTCCGCCAAAGGATCAGACTCCAAACCTTTATTTATATTTTTCAGTGCCTCATCATACTTTTTCTGATACATTTGGGACAATCCGATGTGATAATATACGAGAGCATTATCAAAGCCTTTTTTTAAAGCTTTGTTGTAATATTCTATTGCTTTGTCGTCATTTTCCTCCCTGAAAAAAGCAAATCCCAAATAGTAAAGCTCTTCTCCTGTAAAAGAAGGACTTTCATTTTCAAGCCCGGTTAATTCCTTAAATTTTTCTTCGTTGAACAGTTTTTCTACTTTCTGGGCAAAAACCGCAGAAGAAAAAACAATCAGTATGGTAACAAAAAGCTTAGTCATACCTCAAAAATGAAAAATATCTTTCGCTTTGTTGTAAGAACTTTCGAAGTTCAGCAGATTGAGTTTATGGTCTGCCTTTTCTACGCTCATAAAATTAATTACCTGTTCGGTCGGCATATTTCCCACCAGATCATCTTTCGCCATCGGACAGCCTCCGATTCCTTTGATGGCACTGTCGAATCTCGTACATCCCTGATCGTAAGCGGCTTTCAGCTTAGCATAAGAATCTTCATAACGGTTATGAAAATGTGCTCCGAAATTTATTTCAGGATATTTTGAAGGAATTTTTCCGAACAAAAGAGAAATGGTTTCCGGCGTTGCAACTCCCGTAGTATCAGAAAGTAAAATCTCTTTAACTCCGATTTCAGAAAATCGCTGAGCCCAGAAATCCACGTCTTCCCACTTCCACATTTCGCCGTAAGGATTTCCAAAAGCCATTGAAAAATAAATATTTAGCTGCCTGTTTTCATTTTTTACCAGTTCCAGCATTTTAATAATCTCCTGAAAAGCTTCTTCCTGATTTTTATTCGTATTTCTATGCTGAAAAGTTTCGGAAATGGAAAACGGAAAGCCGATAATGTCTACCGACTGATGTTTTAATGCTTTTTCAGCTCCTCTGTAATTGGCAACAATTGCAGAAACTTTGGTATTGGATCGGGATTTATCGATATTTTCCGCCACCTCATCAGAATCTGCCATTTGCGGAATTGCTTTCGGAGAAACAAAACTCAGACAGTCCAGAACATCAAAACCCACATCCATAAGAGAATTGATATAATCTATTTTTTTATCAGTCGGGATGAATTCTCCCCACCCCTGCATTGCATCACGCGGACATTCTGTAAGAAACATTTTTTACATTTAGATTTTCTCAAATATAATAAAACTAAACAAGTTCTTAAGAGTTATGCAAAAACACTATAAACAACTGATTTTCATTATTTTACACAAATAAAAACACTTCACAGAACGATTATGGAGTACAAATAAGATATTCTGAGCATCAAATTTGCTAACTTTACAGGAAATTTATACCAATATAATGAGCGCAATAGAATTCAGCCCTTTGTGGAAAGAAAAGCTACTGAACCGTTTTCTTAATTACGTAAAAATCTATTCAACCAGCGACGCAGAAAGTGAAACCACTCCTTCTACAGAAAGACAGTGGAATATCGCCAACTACATCACGGAAGAACTGAAAACGATAGGTCTTGAAAATGTATCGATCGATGAAAATGGTTATATCATGGGATATGTTCCTTCTAATCTTGAGAATAATGACAAACCGACCATCGGATTTATTTCGCATTACGATACTTCACCGGATTTCAGCGGAGAGAATGTAAAACCACAGGTTTGGGAAAATTATGACGGAGGAGATCTGGTTTTGAATCAGACAACAGGATTTACTTTATCGCCATCAAAATTTGAAAGTTTAAAAAAATATATCGGTCAGACCTTAATTACCACAGACGGAAATACCCTTCTTGGAGCCGATGACAAAGCAGGCTGTGCAGAAATTGTAACGGCTGCGGAATATTTAATGGCTCATCCGGAAATCAAGCACGGAAGAATTGCCGTTGGATTTACGCCCGATGAAGAAATCGGAAGAGGAGCACATAAGTTTGATGTGGCAAAATTCGGGGCAGAATTTGCTTACACGATGGACGGCGGAGAAGTTGGTGAACTGGAATATGAAAACTTCAACGCTGCAGGAGCAGTGGTAAAAATCCACGGATTGAGCGTTCATCCGGGTTACGCGTACGGAAAAATGATTAACGCCGCTTTACTGGCTTCTGAATTTGCACAGATGCTTCCTGCCAATGAAACGCCTGCAACGACTAAAGGTTTTGACGGTTTTTATCATTTAATGGAGTTAAATGCAGATATTTCTGAGGCTAAATTGCAATACATCATCCGTGATCACGACGCTGATAAATTTGAGGCAAGAAAGAAATTCATGGAAGAAAAAGTAGCTGAATTTAACAAAAAACACGGCGAAGGGACTGCCGAAATTGAAATTAAAGAGCAGTACAGAAACATGAAGCAGCAGTTTGAAGGAAAAATGCACATCGTAGATCTTGCCGCGGCAGCGATGAAAGAAGCAGGAATCGAACCAAAGATTAAAGCAATCCGCGGAGGAACCGATGGAGCGCAGTTATCTTACATGGGACTTCCTTGTCCGAATATTTTTGCGGGAGGAATCAATTTCCACGGACCATATGAATATGTGGCTCTGGAAAGTATGGAGAAAGCAATGGAAGTGATTCTGAATATTGCGAAGGCTTAAAAAGTTCTAATTTATATAACTAATCCGGCTTTGTTGAGCCGGATTTTTTATAACATCTTTAGCAAATCTTTCCTTATATGCTCCAAATCTTGAAAAATTCTCTCTACCTTCATTTACCAACTAAAATTTCTTTCAACATAAGTATTTTCAAAAAGATTCCAAGGAATACTGTCTGCATTTTTTAGAATTATATTGTTCTTTTTATGAACAAAAATTTTTATTAATTCTCCCGCATGATGATACCCGTTTAAAACAATAGCATGAATGAATTCCGAATCCAAAAGACTTAAATATTTTTTAAACTTATCCGCTTTTTCATCCTCCAGAAATGTTAAATCTAAATCATCAAAAATTACCGTATGATCAACTATGATTTGGGCTAAATGTTTTGCGTTATTAAAAGCTGCAAAACTCTTAAACATTTTTTCTGTAGAATTAATATCAGACTCTACGACATCCAAATACACTTTTCTTCCGGAATTTAAATAATAATCCTTCTGATATTGTTTCATTCCCTTCGGAATTTCTATTTCGTATCTTTTGAAAGCTCTTTTCCATTCATCTATTTTAGACAGAATATTATCCTCTGAATATGCCCATAGAAACGAATAAATCTTTTTGTCTTTTTCAAAATAATTATCAATATGCAGATCTTCATTCCGATCATAAAAAATCCAGGAGGTTGTATAGTTGAAAAGGATTGATTCATCTAAAATTTTAGATAAAAAATAATTTTTCTCATCAATAAAGAATCTCATTTGTAAATCATTTGACTGTTGCAAATTAAACAAAAAAACTACTACAAAAGCAGTAGTCGCACGATATTTAAATTCCCTTCACAATACAACTTTTTTGCTTATAATGTTTCTATGATCCACTGATACTAAATTATTCTGAAATTTTTATACATTATTGGTCTGATTTTTGTTGAAAAATCAAAAAAAACATTTTTATAAATGAAAAAGAGATTATATTCAGCAGCAGTGATTCTTTTATTCGGAATCGGAGTATCTGCACAAAAAACAAATTCTGTAAAGCAGGAGGTAAAAAAAGATGCTAAAGCCGTAGGTAAGGCTGCCAAAGACGGGGCAGAATGGACCGGCAAAACCGCAGAAAAAGGTTATGATGCAACCAAAAAAGGCGTTAAAAATGCAGCAAAATGGACCAAAAAAACGGCTAAAAAAGGTGCAGATGCAGTAGACAAATCCTACCAGAATGTAAAAGCAGACATTAAGAAAGATTAATTACTAAGAAAACCACCGCTATTGCAGTGGTTTTTTAATATCTAAACAGTAAAATTATCTATCCTTGCTGATTTCCCAGAAAAGCGTCCCAACCCTGCGCTGTTAAAGCAACCAACTGATTAGAACCTCTTGCCACCATAAAATTTCCGTCTTCTTTTTCAACGGCATGACCAATGATGGTAAAATCCGGATGGTTTTTAATTTTATCAAAATCATTTGGCGAAATCGTGAATAATAATTCGTAATCCTCACCTCCGCTTAAAGCAGCCATCACAGGATTTAAATTGAATTCATCCGCCGTTGTAATCGTTAAATTATCCATCGGAATTTTTTCTTCATACAATCTGAATCCTACTTTCGACTGATCTGAAAGATGAAGAATTTCAGAAGCCAGACCGTCAGAAACATCAATCATAGAAGTTGGCTTGATATCCAGTTGTTCTAAAATCCCTTTTACATCGGTTCTTGCTTCAGGCTTCAACTGTCTTTCCAGAATATAATCGTAGCCTTCCATTTCCGGCTGCATATTCGGATCAGCTAAGAAAACAGCGTGTTCTCTTTCAAGAATCTGAAGTCCCATATAAGCGCCGCCTAAATCTCCGGTTACGACCAAAAGATCGTTTGGTTTTGCCGTATTTCTTTTCACAATATGCTCATCATTCTCCATCCCGATTGCCGTAATGCTCATTACCAAACCGGCATTGGAACTTGTTGTATCTCCGCCAATTAAGTCAACTTTATATCTTGCGCAAGCGGTCTGAATTCCGGAATAGATTTCTTCCAGAGCTTCCACCGGAAAACGATTGGAAACACCAAGAGAAACCAAAATCTGAGTTGGCGTTGCATTCATCGCTGCAATATCACTGAGATTTACAACAACCGCTTTATAACCTAAATGTTTCAAAGGCACATATCCCAGATTGAAATGAACACCTTCCGCCAAAACATCTGTTGTAAGAACCACTTTCTTATTTCCGGGATTAATTACTGCCGCATCATCTCCCACTCCAAGCTCCGAAGATTCGTTGGATAGAGGAAAATGTTCCGTTAAATGTTTAATTAAACCAAATTCTCCGAGTTTGGAAATTGGCGTTAATTCTGGATCTTTATCTTCAAACATATTTTTAATTATAAGTAATAAATAATGGGTAATGAGTAATCTTAAAACAATAAACTCAAAACCTTACATCTTAAACAGCAAATACTGCCGGATCAACATTTTCAGGACGGAAAGGAAGTTTTTTAAAATCTTCCCTCGTTAAAACTACGGTCTCCGGAGATTTATATTTGTTCATAGCTTCCACCACATCATCGGGCGGTGTTGTCATTTTTCTCAGCATCATATCGATCCAGACTCCGGTTGCTTCTGCAGTGGCACAATGCTCGCCATCAGTCGTATAAAACTTGTGTACGAAACGGTAAATAGAACAGTCTTCTGCACAGCCATCAATTTCAAGACTTACGATAACCGTCTGATCTGCATAAATTTCTTTAAAAAAAGAAAATCTTTCGTGCATGATTACCGGACCGATTCCCCATCGGCTCATTTGGGTAACGCCCATTTTTTCCTGCTTCATAAAAGCCATTCTGGTTTGCGCACAATACTGTACGTAAGATGAATTTGCCAGATGTTTGTTGGCATCAAGATCGCTCCAGCGAACTTCAAATGTATGGTAGAATTTCATTTACTTTTTGTTTTAAATATAAATTGTATGATTTTTTATCACAAAAACCATTTTTGGCAGTCAATAATTTCACTGTAAAAATGAAAAATTATATTCCTCAAAATTACTCAAATAAGATGGTTTATAAAAATTGTAGTTTTGCAAAAGTAATCTTGAGCATAAGATTATTAAAAGTATTATGAAACAAATTATCATTATCGGAGGTGGCGCGGCAGGTTTTTTTGCAGCTTCGAATCTTGACGAAACAAAATATAAAATTACCATTCTTGAGCAGAATTCGGATGTTCTTCAGAAAGTAAAAATTTCAGGAGGAGGACGCTGCAATGTGACTCATGCCTGTTTTGACCCCAGAGAACTGGTACAGTTTTATCCCCGCGGAAACAAGGAATTATTAAGTGTTTTCACCAAATTTCAGCCGGGAGATACGATGGACTGGTTTGAGCAAAGAAGTGTTCCGTTAAAAATAGAAAATGATAACCGGGTTTTTCCGGAAAGCAATTCTTCACAAACGATCATCAATACTTTTTTACATGAAATTCAGCAGAAAAATGTTGAAGTGAAAACCAAATGTTCTGTAAAAGAAATTGAAAAATCGGGAGAAAAATATATCGTTAAGACCAGTTTAGGTGATTTTGAAGCTGATTTTATCATTTATACAACCGGAAGCTCGCCAAAATCATTAAAAATGATTGAAAATTTAGGTCATAAAATTATTGATCTGGTTCCGTCGCTTTTTACTTTTAATATTAAAGATGATTTGCTGAAAGATTTAGCCGGAACAAGCTTTGAAATGGCGGAAACTTCCATTCCGAAGCTGAAAACAGAAGAAAGCGGACCTTTGCTTATTACGCATTGGGGACTTTCAGGACCTGCCATTCTGAAAATTTCAGCTTGGGAAGCAATCAATCTGGCGAAAGTAAAATACAATTTTGAAATTGAAGTCAATTTTATTTCAAAATCAATTGATGATGCGGAAGAACTATTTTTAAACTTCAAACAATCCAATCCAAAGAAAACCATCGGACAATCGAAAATATTTGATATTACCAACCGATTCTGGCAGAGAATTCTGGAGGTTTCAAAAGTGGATCTGAATAAACAGATTGCCCAGATTTCAGGAAAAGAAATACAGACCATTCTTGAAAATCTATCCAAAAAGAAATTTAATGTCACCGGAAAATCGACGTTTAAAGATGAATTCGTAACAGCAGGAGGCGTTGATTTAAAGGAAATTAACTTTAAAAATATGTCTTCGAAAATTTTACCTAACTTTTACGTTGCCGGAGAAGTATTAAATGTTGATGCGGTAACCGGCGGATTTAATTTTCAGGCTTGCTGGAGTGAGGCTTGGCTGATTGCGCAGGATTTGAATAATATTAATTAACATAAAAAACATATACAATGAAAAAAATTATTAGCTTACTCATTTTATGGTTATCCTTAGGAATTCAGGCTCAGGATAAACCTGTAGTTTCTTACTGGACGGCAATTACACAATCTTTAAACGTGCAGGATAAACAAAACTGGAAATTTCGGGTATCCGCAAAAATCAGAAAAGAGAACGACAATAATGCCAAATGCGCTATTTGGGCTAGAATTGATAAATTGGATAATAGTACTGGATTCTTTGAAAATCAGGCTTATTCGGATATAAAAGTTACCTCGGAATGGAATTCTTATGAAATAAAAGGAACTGTAAATCCAGATGGAAAAACTCTTAATATTGGTGCATTTGCAGAAGACAACGGAGATTTTTATTTTGATGATTTTAAACTTGAAGTTCTTAATCCTAAAAATGCAAAATGGATGAATATTCCATTAAAAAATGCAGGATTTGAAGAAGAAATAGCTTTCGAAAAAAACTGGGCAGAAGGAATCGGAAGAAATAAAATAACCCATGTAAAAAATTTCAGCATTACTGCTTCCGATAATAAGCCTTTTACCGGAAAAAAATCTTTACTGATTAAAGCACGCAACATCATCGGTAATATGCCTCACGGAAAGTTTGCAGAGGTTAACGGCATCAAAATGTATTATGAAACATATGGTGAAGGAGAACCTCTTTTAATGCTCCACGAAAACGGACAGTCGATCAGCGCATTCATGAATCAGGTTGATGATTTTTCAAAGAAATACAAGGTAATTATCGTTGACTGCAGAGAAAGAGGAAAATCTACTTATGATAAAACAAAAGAGCTTACTTTTGATATTCAGGTGGAAGATCTGAAACAGTTTCTGGATCAGCAAAACATCAAAAAAGTAAAAATCCTAGGTTGGAGCGACGGCGGGATTCTTGCGATTTTAATGGCTTTACAACATCCTGATCTGGTTGATAAAATTGCCTGTTCAGGAGCCAATATATTTCCTGAAGGGGTAACAGATGAGGAATTCAAAGATTCTAAAGAAACACTTGCCCGACTTATCAAAGAAAATAAAA
Organism: Chryseobacterium sp. 2P; assembly: GCF_059579425.1. Classification (NCBI taxonomy): domain Bacteria; kingdom Pseudomonadati; phylum Bacteroidota; class Flavobacteriia; order Flavobacteriales; family Weeksellaceae; genus Chryseobacterium; species Chryseobacterium sp. 2P. Next base: position 4,729,923 of record NZ_CM184194.1, on the reverse strand, counting down.
ATGGTAAGAATGATGTCTATATCGATCTTTATAATCTGGATTTAAAATATCCTAACTTAAAATATGAAGACCTAAAAGCAATTCAGTGTCCATCTTTGATCATGGCAGGAGATAAAGATGTCATAAAAACGGAGCATACAGTAAAAATTGCTGAATCTATTCCAAAAGGTCAATTAGCAATTATTCCTAATTCGACACATTCGGTTGTTGCAGAAAAACCGGAGCTTTTCAATTCTTTGGTGATGGATTTTTTTGAAGGTAAATAATTTTATAAATATAACATGAAAAAATTACTCGTACTTGTTGTACTAATTAGTTCTATAAAAATTTTTTCACAAGAAACTGTTGTTGTGAAACCAGAAACAAATCCTTCGAACGATACTGTTTATGAAAAGGTAGATAAAATACCTGAATATCCAGGAGGAATAAATGCTTTTAGAACAAATTTCAGCAAAACCTTTGATGGAAGTAAAATAAACGCCAAAGGCATGATAAAGTCTGAAGCGCAATTTGTAATTTCCAAAGAAGGAATTATTACTGATATTGTAATTATTGGTGCCAATAAATCTATGAATAAGGAAATGGAGCGATCGATAAAAGCAATGTCAAAAACAAAATGGATACCTGCAGAAATCAATGGACAGTCCGTTAAGTATAAATTTAAGTTACCTATTACAATGAATTTTGAGTAAGAAAAATAGTAGATAAAGAACGAAATGAAATTTAGTGAAGAATCTTTAATTATTATAACTTAGATTCTTCCTTCGTCAGAATGACAAAGTAGCGGTAATTCTTTCAGCCATGAAACCCTATAATTAAAAATGCTTTCCGTCAAAAAAAATATTTCGAACACCTTTAAAATCCTTTTAGTTATTGGGTTTGGATATTTCTTTTGGCTGATGCTGAAAATTACGTTAGAATATATTCCGATGCGTTCTGATGTGAGTTTTTTAATGATCAAACAGACGGAAGTTACCACCAGACCGGAATATCTTTATTTTTTCTACACTCACGTCTACACAAGCATTTTTGTTTTGCTGAGTGGATTTTTAGCGATTCTCAGACAAGATTTCGCCATAAAAAGTTTCCACAAAAACACCGGAAAGATCTACATTTTTCTGATTTTGCTTTTCGCGGCTCCTTCGGGAATTTATATGGGGGTTTTTGCAAATGGCGGAATTTTATCGAAAATTTCTTTTGTCATTCTCGGTTGTTTGTGGTGGTTTTTCACTTTTAAAGCGTTTCAGTTTGCCCGACAGAAAAAATTTAAAGAACATCAACAATGGATGTGGCGTAGTTTTGCGCTGACACTTTCCGCGGTAACATTAAGAATGTGGAAGGTAATTATTGTATATTTATTCCACCCGAATCCGATGGATGTTTATCAGATTATTGCCTGGCTGGGCTGGATTCCGAACATCTTATTAATTGAATATTTAATTGCAAAAAAATACATATGAAAATTTTAAAATTATCGTTAATCTCCTTATTTACAATTGGTTTAACCGCCTGTAAAAAGGATGTAAAAACAAAAGATCCTTCAAAAGACAGTCTTACAGCAAAGAAGGATTCTGTAGCAGTTCCCGAAGTTTACAAAGAATATTACGGAATTTATATGGGCGATTTTGCAGGAAAAGGAATGATTACCTCCGAAGACGGCGAAACGTATGAAGGTGAAATTTATAAAAGAATTGCCCTGAAAATCAACAGGATTACCAAAGACAGTGTCTACGGACAAAGTATTGTTGATGGAAATCAAAGACCATTCAGAGGCGTTTTTAACGAAACTTCAAAATCTTTTATTCTGGATGAACCCGGAAATGATAAGACCGACGGACGATTTGAGGTAAAATTAAACAACGACAGTCTTACCGGAAGCTGGAATGCCTTTAATAAATCGGCCGTAAAAGCTCCGAATAAAACTTTAAAGCTTGTGAAAAAAGAGTTTGTATACAACCCGAATTTCATGCTGAATGAAAACAACGACCTCATCGACTGGGAAAATCCGAAGGATTTCGTAGAAAAATATACCGATGAAGAAACCGGGAAAACGGAAACCTACACAGAATCTAAAAACAGAATTGCATCAGATGCTGTTTTCAAAATCAATGCTTCCAAGCAGAAACTAACGGAAAAAGATCTTAAAAACCTCCGAAAACTGGATATGGAAATCATTAAAAACGCAGTTTTCGCGAGACACGGCTATGCTTTTAAAAAGCAAACGTATCGAAATTTCTTTGAGCAGACCGACTGGTATATTCCGGTTTCCAATAATGTAGACAGCGAACTTTCTCCTCTTGAAAAGGAAAACGTAGCTTTACTGAACCGCTTCATCAAATACGCTGAAGATAAATACGACAGTTTCGGAAGATAGTTTAATGTGTTTTTTGAGGATTTGTCTGAAATTTTACAAAAACAAAAAGTAACAAACATCCAGCAACGTAGCACAGAATATCAATCCACGAAAACGAATTTCCGATCACGATATACATCAGGCTTCCTTTCCGGAAGCCTAATTTTTCAGCAATATTGAAATATTGGGCAAATTCCACCAGAAAAGAAAAAATCAGGATACCGAGAATCAATTTTTTATTATCTTCAATTCTGAAAAATGTTTTGATGAAAGTATAGATCAGCATCACAACAATCACATCTCCGAGATAGGCTCTCACAAAGAAAATATCTTTGAGTTTGGTGGCGATTAAAACTTCAGTCAGAAATATAAAAACGGTAGCCAGAAAATATGTGTAATTAAATGTAACCCGAAATGCCAATTCTTTTCCTTCCACTTGTAGTGCTTTTTATGTATTATGTAGGTTTTATAACCCTTACAAAATTAAAAATAAAGCAGATTGATCATGACACCAAGACTCATTTTCTGAGATTTTTTTCAGGATTTATCGTGATGGCTCTTCTTTCTTTATTGATTTTATTAATAAGATGGATCATTACACCGAATCAAACCAATGATTTTCACTGATTATTATTAAAAATCAATTTTCATTCGGCTTTATTTTTGATGCTTTAAAAATATTATTTCTCATAACACAATTATATGAAAAAGCTGATTATCTTTCTGGGCTTATTTGTAAGCGTCTTTCTATTTGCACAGACTCAATATAATTCGGTAACAGACATTCCGGATTATGCCGTTTTAAAAACAAAAATGAAACTGGAAGATGCCGTTACAAAAGCTGACTCTCCTGCCGAATTTCCCGGTGGAATGGAAACTTTTAAAAAACAGTTTTCAGAGAAAATGGATGTAATTGATGTAAAATCAAAAAAAATCAATACCCGAGTTTATTTCATTGTCGAAAAAACAGGCTATGTAAGATATGTAACCGCGATGGGAGACGATCCGAAACACTCCAAAGCCGCAGAAATTGCAGTAAGAAGACTTTTTGTAAAATGGAAACCGGCAACAATCAAAGGAGAACCGGTAAGATTTCTTTATACTTTTCCGCTTACTTTGAAGAAATTTGATTAAGTTTTAATATGAAAATTTTCATACAAAATTTCGGATTAAAACGATGGCTGATTTTGTTTCTGATGATTAATTTCGGTGCCCTGTTTTTCGCACAAAGCAGCCATATTCCTGCTCCATTCCAACCAAAAGAAATTGAAAAAATCCCAATTACGACAATATGTTATTATCCTCCGGATCATGAAGCATATTTTCCAAAGGGTAGAGAAGCATTTATTAAAAAAGTTGAAAATCTTATTACACTCGAATCCGTCAAAGTAAAAAAGCGGGAAAAAACGCTTACTGCAATGCTTAATTTTACTGTTGAAAAGGATGGAAGTCTTATAGAAATTCAAGCTTTAGGATCAAACAACAGCTTTAATGCTGCTCTGGAAGAAGCCGTAAAACATGTTCAGGGAAAATGGATTCCGGCACAACAGAATGGTTATCTCGTAAGAAATAAGATTCAGATTCCTGTAAGCATAAATCTCAAATAATTTACGAAGAACAGAAACTATCCTCCAATCATTTTCTTAATCGCATTCAGTTTCATCAACGCTTCAATCGGCGTTAATGTATTGATGTCGATTTTTGTTAATTCTTCTTTGATGCTTTCCAGAACGGGATCATCTAACTGAAAAAAAGACAGTTGAATATTTTCTTCCGTAACGCGCTTGATCTTTTCAGAAGAACCTCCGCTTTGGGAACGGCTTGCTTCCAGCGTTTTCAGAATTTCATTGGCTCTGTTCACGACTTTGGAAGGCATTCCCGCCAGTTTCGCCACATGAATACCGAAACTGTGTTCGCTTCCTCCCGGAACCAGCTTTCTTAAAAAGATGATATTTCCTTTATTCTCCTGAATGGAAACGTGGAAATTTTTCACGCGTTCGAAACTTATGGTCATTTCATTCAGCTCGTGATAATGCGTTGCAAACAGTGTTTTTGCCTGAGTCGGATGTTGGTGAAGATATTCCGCAATCGCCCAAGCAATGGAAACTCCGTCATAGGTAGAAGTTCCGCGCCCGATTTCGTCGAGTAAAATTAAACTTCTTTCGGAAATATTATTCAGAATATTCGCTGCCTCGTTCATTTCCACCATGAAAGTTGATTCACCCGCAGAAATATTATCCGTTGCGCCAACTCTTGTAAAAATTTTATCCAAAACCCCGATTTCCGCATGTTTTGCCGGAACAAAACTTCCGATCTGAGCCAATAAACAAACAATTGCAGTCTGACGAAGAATTGCCGATTTACCCGCCATGTTCGGTCCGGTTACCATGATGATCTGCTGAGAGTCTTTGTCTAGGAAAATATCATTCGGAATGTATTTTTCGCCTAAAGGAAGGGCATTTTCTATGATCGGATGCCTTGCTTCTTTTAAATCAATCGCAAAACTTTCATTTAAAACAGGTTTGGTATAACTCTCAGAAACAGCCAGTTCGGATAAACCAACGGCAACATCCAATTGTGCAATAATTTTAGAATTTTCCTGAATCTGATCGATGTGAACCATCGTTTCGGAACATACATTTCGGTACAGTTCGTTTTCTAAAACGCCGATCTTCTCTTCAGCTCCAAGAATCTGATTTTCATATTCTTTCAGTTCTTCTGTAATGTAGCGTTCTGCATTTACCAGCGTCTGTTTTCTCAGCCAGTCATTTGGAACTTTATCTTTATGGGTATTTCGAACCTCAATATAATAACCGAAAACGTTATTAAAATCGATTTTCAGACTCGAAATTCCTGTTCTTTCGATTTCTCTTTGGCACATTTCGTCCAGAAAACCGCGACCTTTGGATTGCAGTCCTCTTAAGCGATCCAGTTCTTCGGAAATTCCTTCTTTAATGACGTTTCCTTTCGATAAATTCACCGGAAGTTCATCATTCAGATGATTTTGAAGGCATTTTATCAATTCATCCTGATCATACAACGGATCCAGCCAAGCCAAAATGTCGGCATGAGGATGAAGCAACGCTTTGATTTTATGGATATTGATTAAGCTCTGGCGAAGATACCCCAGTTCTTTCGGTGAAATTTTTTCCGCTGCCAGTTTTCCCATCAGTCGATCCAGATCAGAAATTGATTTTAATAATTGGGAAATTTCATATTTAAGATGGTCGTTTTCATTTAAAAAATCAATTAAAGACAATCTTCTGTTGATTTCATCCACTGATTTTAACGGTAAGATTATTCTTCGTCTCAACAATCTTCCTCCCATCGGAGTAGAAGTTTTATCGATAATATCTAATAATGATTTTCCCTGCGGATTGCTTGGATACACAATTTCAAGGTTTCTCAGCGTAAAATTATCCATCATCAGAAAGTCTTCCTGCGGAATGATCTGAATTTTGGTGATGTGAGACAGTAAATTATGATGCGTATCTTCCACCAGATAAGCGAAAATCGCTCCTGCTGCGGTAATTGCCAATGGCTGATTTTCCACTCCAAAACCTTTTAACGAATTGGTTTTAAAGTGATTCGTCAGTTTTTCGTAGGCAAAATTATACTGATATGCCCAATCTTCAAGTTTAAAGGCATTTTTATTTTTAATCTGTTCCGGAATCTGCACACTTCTCTGGTAAATGATCTCACTCGGATCAAATGTATTCACAATATGAAGCAGTTTTTCCAGATTTCCTTCACTCACCAGAAATTCCCCTGTAGAAATATCCACTAAAGCAATCCCGAATTTTTCCTTTTCTTTATGAAGGGAAAGAAGAAAATTGTTCTTTTTTGAATTTAGAACCTGATCGTTGAACGTAACTCCCGGTGTTACCAGTTCCGTGACTCCCCTTTTTACGATTCCCTTCACCATTTTCGGATCTTCCAACTGGTCGCAGATCGCAACTCTCATTCCCGCTCTTACGAGTTTTGGCAGGTAAGAATCTACCGAATGGTGCGGAAAACCAGCCAGTTCGATATGACCTTCACCATTGGCTCTTTTCGTTAAAACAATTCCTAAGATCTGTGACGTTCTCACGGCATCCTGCCCGAAAGTTTCATAAAAATCCCCTACTCTGAATAGCAAAAGCGCATCAGGATATTTCGCCTTGATGGTATTGTACTGCGTCATTAACGGGGTTTCTTTCTTCGCTGCCTTTGCCATTACAATCGTTCTTAAATTTGGGTCGGTAAAAATATGAAATAAAATAGTAGAAGGAAAGTCTGAAACTTACAACTTAAAAAAGAAATTTCTTTTATCATTAAGAATGTTTAGCCAAAGCTTCCGAACTTTTCTTATATGCCCACTTCTGTTTGTAATTCACCCACTTTGCTTTGAAAAGCTTCCGCATTAATTTATCGGTATATCGCATGACAAAAACATGATACAACATATTCGCGAAAACATTCGGTTTATTGGGTAATGCACGAAGCGACATTGAAAATCCGGGTTCTAAATATCGGTTAAAATGCCAGAACGCGCCGGGAATAAAAAGCGCATCGCCATGTTCCATGAAAATTTCAAAACCTTTGGCATGTTTCAGGGCGGGAAATTTTTCGTAATCCGGATTTTCGTAATCTATATCATAAATGGTATGAACCGACAAGGGAACTTTGTATAAAAAAGCGGACTGCTTTTGGTCAAATAACAGAATTCTTTTCTTCCCTTCAAAATGAATGTGCAGAAAATCTCCCAAATCTACATCATAATGCATCAGAACATGCGCTTCACTCCCTCCGAAAAATAAGGTTGGAAGACGTTTGAAAAATTTCATTCCCAAATCTGGATACGTAAAGTTTTTCAGCAGTTCCGGAAGCCTGTCTGTAATGATATAAAAGAAAATCCTGAGATCGGAAGGTTTACTTTTTATCGTATCAATATAATTCTTCATTTTCATTCTGGTAACCGGAGCATCGCTGCTTTTATTCGCGTCGGCAGGCTTGTTATCGTACAAAGGAACTTCCTGTTCACCCGCTTTTTCACGGATAAAATCAAAATTCCATTTATCGAAGGCATCCCATCGGCTCGCAAAATTTTTAATCAGAAGCGGTTTATGCTTTTTGAAATAATTTTTCTGAAAATCGTCTTTACTGATGTCGTTAACAATATCTACACTTTCGAGAATCATTTGGTGTGTATTTTTTAATGTGAAATAAAAATAGTGTTTTTCTGAAATTTGGGGAAATTTAAAGACAATATATTGCTACAAGGATTTTTTTTAATTTAATTCTGCTTGAAATTAGCATGATGAAGATTTTATTTTTCAACGCGACATTCGCAAAGATTTTATTTCAATTTTTCATCCATATTTTTTTGATCGCGAAGGCACTTCGTTCAGCAAATGATAGCAAAACAACAATTGTGCGTCTTAAGATTTTAGTTATTGATAAAGTCAGGATAAAATGAAAAAATTATATTTGTAAGACTAAGAGAATCTATGAGAGTTTACAACACCAAACATTTCCTGAAAATCCTTTTCAGCCTTCATAAAAGCGACACTTTAAAAATATTATTTCCAAGCATGATCCTCGTCGGATTGTATTCTTGGGGTGTAGAATATCTTGAAATTGAACATTTCCGGCTTAATTCAAAGTCAGGGATCAGCAACGTGGGTTTAATTCATTCTCTATTAGGTTTTGTACTTTCTTTATTATTGGTTTTCAGAACAAACACGGCTTATGACCGATGGTGGGAAGGCAGAAAACTGTGGGGAAAACTGGTGAATGACACTCGTAATTTTGCCATAAAAGTGAATACTATTTTGGGCGACGACAGACAGAATGCTGAGCAAATTGCAAGATATTTAAAGTTTTTTCCTCACTTTTTAGCAAAACATTTATCTAAAGAATCTACCCGACTGGCTTTGGATGAAGATTATTCCGAAATCGAAAAAGAGCTGAAAAATCATGGACCAAGTGAAATTATCATTCTGATGAGTCACAAATTAAATCAGTTAAAGAAAGAAGGAAAAATCTCGGATATTGAAATGCTGTATCTCGACACCCAGCTTTCCGGTTTTCTGGATGTTTGCGGCGGTTGCGAGAGAATTAAAAATACGCCGATTCCGTATTCTTATTCATCGTTCATCAAAAAGTTTATCATTCTGTATGTTTTCGCACTGCCGATTGCTTATGTCATCAATATCGGAAATTACATTATTCCGCTTACGGTATTCATTTATTATGTTCTGATGAGTCTTGAGCTGATTGCCGAAGAAATTGAAGATCCTTTTAATAATGACGAAAACGATATTCCGATGGAAACCATTGCCCAGAATATTGAGAAAAACGTTCATCAGATCATGGGTACTAAAAAATAACAAAATCCGTTTTTATCTGAAAATCGTAAATATTTATACCTAATTTTGACAAAAAAATAAAATTGGTACAGAAATTAAAACTGGAAGAACTCAACAGAATTGATGTGGAAACCTTTAAATCGGTTGAGAAAATTCCTTTGGTAGTAGTTTTAGACAACATCAGAAGCATGCACAATGTGGGTGCAACGTTCAGGACGGCAGATGCATTTTTAATTCAGAAGATTATCCTTTGCGGAATCACGCCGCAGCCGCCACACCGTGAAATCCACAAAGCCGCTTTGGGAGCTACGGAAAGCGTAGACTGGAGTCATGAAAATGATATAAATGTAACCATTAATAATTTAAAATCTCAGGGATTTGAAGTGGTGGGAATCGAGCAGACGACCAACAGCCAGATGATCACAGATTTCACCATCGATAAAACAAAAAAATACGCGGTGATTTTAGGAAATGAAGTGGAAGGAATAAGCGATGAAGCGTTGCCGAATATTGATTCTTTCCTTGAAATTCCTCAGTTGGGAACCAAACATTCTTTAAATGTAAGCGTTTGCGGAGGAATTGTGATGTGGGAATTTGCAAAGGCTTTAAAATAAAAAAACTGCATATGTCTAAGAGACAGTGCAGTTTGAAATAAATCTAATAAAAAGTAAAAATGAAAGGCGACAAAGGTACTCTTTTTTTTTACACCAACAAATTTTAAAATTATTTTTTTTTATTTTCCTGAAAAAAAGTATCATTTTGAAGAAAAGTTTCGTTTAATTTTTTATAAATTAGCACAATGTTTATCAAGGATTATATCTCAAAAGACTTCCCGTGTTTCAGCCTTTCTGACTCGATAGAATCAGCGAGGGAAATGTTAGAAGCATTTGGATATTCTCATATTTTCATCAAAAAATCCCATCATTTTTACGGTGCGATTGCACAGGATTTCCTGTATGAAGAGGAAGGGACGCTGAAAAACCTCGAACATCAGATCGAGCGTTTTGCCATTCTGGAGGATAACAATATTATGGACAGCATCAGAATATTCTATACCTTTAATTCCAACGTGATTCCTGTTATTAATAAATCCGAGAAATATCTGGGATATATTAGCTGTGAGGATATTTTCCAGGATTTTTCAAAATATCCGCTGTTTTCCGAATCGGGAGCCATTCTTACGGTAGAAACTCCGGCAAGAAAATATTCGATGACGGAGATCGCCAATATTGTAGAAAGCAATAATTCTAAATTTTACGGCGCGTTTATCAGCTTCATGTCGGATGAAGTGATTCAGGTGACGATAAAGATCAGCAATGAAAATCTGAGTTCTATTGATGAAACATTCGACCGATATGATTACCGCATCGTACAGAAGTACTATTCTGATGAAAAATCAGACTTATTGCAGGACAGATTCGGGTTTTTCCAGAAATTCATAGAAATATAAAAACTAATGAAGGCAGCCATTTATTCTCAGAAAAAAGATCTTGATACTTTTTTATATTTAAGCAAATTTATTTCCGAGCTGGAAAGCAGAGGTGTAAAATCTGTTTTGTACGATGAGATGGCTGAAGCGCTTCAGTTTTCAAAGATTTTCGAAACATTTAATAATAAAAAAGACCTTCTGGAGAAAGAAGTTGATCTTTTCTTCACTTTTGGCGGAGACGGAACGATTGTGAATTCTCTCACCTTTATTGAAGATCTTGAAATCCCGATCGTTGGGGTAAATACCGGAAGATTAGGATTTCTTGCAAGTTTTACCAAAGAAGAAGCATTTAAAGAACTGGATTCTATTCTGAAAGGCGATGTTAAAACAAGCCGCCGTTCTGTAATTCAGGTTGTTTCGCCTGTTCTGGAGGATTTTTTCCCGTACGCTTTAAATGACGTTACGGTATCCAGAAAGGAAACCACTTCCATGATTACGGTAGATTCTTATATTAATAATGAATTTCTGAATGTTTTCTGGGGAGACGGTGTTATCGTTTCCACCCCTACCGGTTCTACAGCGTATTCGTTGAGTTGTGGAGGACCGATTATTTCTCCGAACAACGAGAACTTCGTTATCACTCCTATTGCACCGCATAATCTTAATGTAAGACCTTTGGTGGTGAATGACAGCGTGGAAATTAAATTCGGTGTCGAAAGCCGCGTTTCACAATATTCTCTCTCTCTGGATTCCCGGTTGATTCATATTGAAACGGATCAGGAAATCGTGATTAAAAAAGCGGATTTTCAGATATTACTCGTTCAGCCAAATAATTTAAGTTTCTATGAAACCATCCGCCAGAAGCTACTTTGGGGAAGAGATAAAAGAAATTAAGAATATTTTAAAAATTATTACCTTTACAGGAATTTAAAAACACCCTAATAATTTATATTAAAAAGCAAAACATGAGCAGAATTTTCCCGGCAGGAGTTGCCACAGGTCAATTAGTTACTGATATTTTTCAGCATGCTAAAGAAAACAAATTTGCATTACCAGCAGTAAACGTAATTGGTTCCAGCAACGTAAACGCGGTTTTGGAAACTGCAGCAAAACTAAACTCACCTGTTATCATTCAGTTCTCTAACGGAGGTGCTGCTTATAACGCAGGAAAAGGGTTAAGCAACGACGGCCAGAAAGCAGCTATTTTAGGAGCTGTAGCCGGAGCAAAACATATCCATACCCTTGCAGAAGCTTACGGAGCAACGGTAATCCTTCACACAGACCATGCTGCAAAAAAATTATTGCCTTGGATCGACGGATTAATGGATGCTAACGAAGAATTCTACAAGCAGACAGGAAAATCTCTGTATTCTTCTCACATGTTGGATCTTTCTGAAGAATCTTTAGAAGAAAATCTAGAAATCTCCGCTCAGTATTTCGAAAGAATGGCTAAACTTCAAATGACTTTAGAAGTAGAAATCGGAGTTACAGGAGGTGAAGAAGACGGTGTAGATAATTCGGATGTAGACAATTCTAAATTATATACACAGCCGGAAGATATCGCTTACACTTATGAAAAGTTAAAAGCTGTTTCCGACAACTTCACGATTGCAGCAGCTTTCGGAAATGTACACGGAGTGTATAAGCCAGGAAATGTGGTTCTTACACCAAAAATCCTTGATAATTCTCAGAAATATGTTCAGGAGAAATTCGGAACTGCTGAAAAGCCTATTAATTTCGTATTCCACGGAGGTTCCGGATCTACTCTGGAAGAAATCAGAGAAGCGATTGATTACGGGGTAATTAAAATGAATATTGATACTGACCTTCAGTTTGCTTACACAGAAGGAATCAGAGATTATATGGTAAACAATATCGATTATTTAAGAACTCAGATCGGAAACCCTGAAGGAGAAGAAAAACCGAACAAAAAATTCTATGACCCAAGAGTTTGGGTAAGAAAAGGTGAGGAAACTTTCACTAAGAGACTGGTTCAGGCATTTGAAGATTTAAATAACGTAAATACGCTAAAATAAAAATCATTAATGATAAATGATGATTGATAATTGATTTCTATTAAACAGTTTTTTCATCATTTATCGTTTATTTTTCATCAATTATATAAACAATATGGCATTCGAGTGGTTTAAAAGAAAAGCACAAAATATTACGACATCTACTGATGAGAAAAAAGACGTTCCCAAAGGTCTTTGGCATCAGACTCCATCAGGAAAAGTGGTGGAGCATGACGAATTGAAGAGAAATAACTATGTTTCTCCGGAAGACGGTTTCCATGTAAGAATAGGAAGTGCAGAATTTTTTGATATCCTTTTCGATGAAGGCAAATTCACGGAACTGGATGCCAATGTTGAAAGTATTGACATTCTGAACTTTAAAGATACTAAATCTTACACAGACCGTCTGAAAGAAGTAAAAGCTAAAACTAAACTTACCGATTCCATCAGAAACGCAGTAGGAACTGTAAAAGGTACTGAAATGGTGGTTTCCTGTATGGATTTTGCTTTCATCGGTGGATCTTTAGGTTCCGTAATGGGAGAAAAAATCAGAAGAGCGATCGATTACTGTATCGAGAAAAAACTTCCTTATATGATTATCTGCCAATCCGGTGGCGCGAGAATGCAGGAAGCAACGTATTCTTTGATGCAGTTGGCTAAGGTACAGGCTAAACTGGCTCAGCTTTCAGAAGCGGGACTTTTATACATCGCTTACCTTTGTGATCCTACTTTTGGCGGAATTACAGCTTCTTTCGCAATGACAGCAGATATTATTATGGCTGAACCGGGAGCTTTAATCGGTTTCGCAGGACCAAGAGTTATCCGTGAAACCATCGGAAGAGATTTGCCGGAAGGTTTCCAGACTTCAGAATTCCTTCAGGAAAAAGGTTTTGTAGATTTTATCGTTAAAAGAACAGAAATCCGAGATACTGTTGCTAAAACAGTGAATTTATTAGCTGTAAAAGCATAATAATTGTAACAAAATAACATAATCTCTCTCTAATTAGGGAGAGATTTTTATTTATGAGAACTTTCAAGATATTTTTCAGTACCATCCGAAGTATGAGTTTTAAAAAGATTATCCGTCTTTTAACGCTTGTTCTTCCTCATCCTGTTTTCTCATTGCTCAGTTTTCATGCCACCGTTCAGGCATATACGATTGCTCAGAAAAAATTCCCTAAAACTGCATCTACCAATGGTGTGGGAAATGCATTCAGACACGCTCTTTGGTGCTGTTTTATTGCGATGTACTGCTCCAAAGTCTCTTCGCCTCAGAAAGCGCTGAAATTCTGTAAAAGAATCACCGATATGCACGAAGAATTATTCCCGAACAAACCTCTGGAAACCAAAATGGATCTTCACAACAATAAATTCGGAATGGATTACTTTAAAGAGCTGCTTCCGGGAGTTCACCGCCAGTTTTTCGAGAAAAGTTTTTTCATTGAAGGCTTAGAAAAGAAAATGAAAGATGCTAAAGTTCTGAAAAATCTGGATGATGATTTTGAGGGGTTTCTGGTTTATCTGGATTGATATGATTATATTGTATTAGTTTTTAAAACGAAATAATTTCGTCTTTAAATATTAATTTAAACTAATACACCATGAACGAAAGATACTCAAGAAACCGACTTTATGTAAATAATAGCGAACAAAGTATTATTAAAAATTATCCTATTCTTCTCGCAGGATGCGGAATTGGGAGCAATATTGCAGAATGCGCTTTACGTTTTGGCTTTGAAAATATAACCCTTATTGACGGGGATATAGTCGAAAGATCTAATCTTAACCGACAGAATTTCACCGAAAAAAATTTACACCAAAATAAAGCACAAACTCTTGATAAACGGTTAAAAGAAATTAATCCGGAAGCGGACATCAAATATATAAGTGACTTTATTGATCATAATAACGTTAATAAAATCCTAAAAAATATAAAGGTTGCTTTTAATGCATTAGACTTTACTTCAGACATTCCTATTGTTTTTGATGAAATAGCACAAAAAAAAGGAATTCCCGTCATTCATCCTTATAATTTAGGTTGGGCAGGCTTAGTAACCGCAATACACCCAAATGGACAAAATTTTCAAATTTTGGGTCACAATAAACAATTGAATGAATTAAAAGTTGTAGATTTTGTTATGGAAGAATTAGCTCAAAAAGAAAAAGAAGTATCATGGCTTGCTAAAATAGTAAATGATTATAAAAATGAACAAGAAACTCTTCCTCCTCCTCAACTATCAATAGGTTCATGGCTCGTTGCCGGGATGTGTACTACCCTTTTGTATAAAATAGCAACTGAGAAAAAAAGCAGGTATTTTCCAGAATTTTACTTTAAAACTATTGCAGATTAGCTAAATAAGCTTGTTATTGGTTGCATAAGCCAAAGCTTCTGTAATATTTTGTACATTAATTTTATCAAATAGCTTTCTGCGATGAAATTTTATTGTATCTGCTGTAAGATACATTTTTTCTGCTATTTCATTAATGGTAAGACCCTGCGCATAAAGAAGCAAAATTTCTGTTTCTCTGTCTGAGAGTTTTATCTTCTTACTTTTTTCCCATTTATTTGACGATAGCTGGAATAACCAGATATCATCACTTCCATCTTTAAAAATCTGAATATTTCCTGACGTATTATTTTGCGAAAGAGAGACAATACACATTGCTTTCCATATCTTTCCTTCTTTATTAAGAAATAGAGGTGTAAGCTTATGATTAATCAGTATACTTTTTCCTGAATCTTTTACCAGATGGAAATCATAAGAAATTGTATAAAGTTTTCTTTCTTCAACAGGAATATTTTCATAAAAATTAAATCCTACTTCATTAATTTTCAGTAACAACTGGAGATCATCTTTTTTTACATGCTTAAAATAAAAGGCATAACCCAACTCTTTTACTTCGTCAGGAGTATGACCGCATAAGAAAAGAGGGTTATCCGAAACATAATCAAAACTTTTTTTCTGATAATCTATTATATAAAGACTTTTATAGGTAATTCGGGCAAATGCTTTTACAGGTTCCAGATAATCAAAAGTCTGTAGAAGTTCATTCTGCGAAAGATTATTCACAGTATTTCTATCAGAAAAGAACTGGTTGATTTCATCCATACAATATTTTTATATACAAAGCACACTACACTCGAGTGTAGTTTTATGTTTTTGATAACAAATCTACACAAAAGTGTAGTAATGTCCCATAAAAATCAAAATAAATTTAATCAAAAATCACTAAACCATGAAAACTATTAAATTTTCAGTCTTAGAAAAGTCCGAATTGAGGAAGCTTGCAGAATTTGTTGTACAGGAAAATTTCTCACACCACAATGAAAATTTTTGTCATGATCCAAGTTTTATTAGAAAGGAAATTGAATATGTTCTGAATGAAGAAAAAAGTTTTTCCAATTCAAGAATAATTGTTGCACAAAATAATAATCAAATCATTGGGTCCATAAGAACTTTAAAATGGAACATGAAAGATATATTGCCTATTGAAAAAATGTTTTCTGTTAAGTTAAGCAGTTTTCTCGATAGTGAGCAGTACAATATTTGGCATATCGGAAGGTTTGCAATTAAAAAGGGGCGTAAAGAAGGTGGAATCAATTTATTTAAAACATTAATGACTTTCGCCATTCAGGATGTATGCAGTGAAGAAAATACATTAGCCATTGCTGAATGTGATGCTAAACTTTTAAAAATTTTAAAAATTTTAGGTATAAATGCTCATCCTATTACTAATTCTATTCACTATTTAGGCTCTGAAACCATTCCAATTATTTTAGAACATGAAAGTCTAAAGAACTTTCTTAAAAAAAATATTTATCTAGTAAAAAATTATGACTTGGATATTCTACACAGAAGTGTAGTATTTGCAGACTCTATTAAAAACTACACTTTTGTGTAGCTAATAAAAAAAATTGGCTCATTATCTTTGATATTAACCATGAAAAACATATTATTTTTTTTAACATTTATTTTCTTCGGAATTTTTATAAAAAGCCAGACAATTAGCGGCATAGTTGTCAATTCCCAAAATCAGGGAATTGCATACGCAGAAATATCCTTAATAAAAGAAAATATAAAAAAGAATACAATAAGTAATAGTAACGGAAATTATGAAATATCTGTTCCAGAGAAGGGCACTTATAAATTATCAGTAGTAAAGGACGGAGAAGTAATTATAAAAAAAGAGATTAGTATTACAGAAAATAAAACCGAAAATTTGATTTCAGAACTAAAAGAATCGCAAATACAGGGCGTAAGTATTGCTAGTAAAAAGAAATTAATTGAAAGAAAAATAGACAGATTGGTTTTTAATGTAGAAAATTCTATATCCGCAAGCGGTGGTGACGCCTTGGAAACTATGGGAATTATTCCTGGTGTAAAAGTAGTTAATGACCAGATAGGCATTATTGGCAAAAGCAAGGTTTCTATCATGGTAAATGACAGGCTTATCCAGCTTTCGGAAAATGATCTTCTGAGCTTTCTGAGAAGTATTAAATCTGAAGACATTAAAAATATTGAAGTAATTACAAATCCTCCATCAAAGTATGATTCGGAAGGAAACAGTGGTCTCATTAATATCAAACTAAAAAAAGCAAAGGAGAATTATCTTAGTGGAAACCTTAAAACCAGCTATACCCAAGCTACCTATTCTATAGGAAATTATGGCGCAGGACTTAATTATCAAAAGAAAAAAGTTACCCTCACTACAAATTTTGATTATGAAAACGGAAGTACAGCACCTTATCAGGAGTATACACTTTATTATCCGAACTATACATGGTTTGAAACTAATAAATCAAGAAGTTTTAGAGATAATTTAAGTGGCCGGTTTTCCTTGGATTATGAGATAAGCAAAAAAACGACTATTGGGATACAGTATTTAGGAGGTATAAATAATCCTATTAGAAAAGGGGACAATTCTTCTCAAATAAGCTCTAAGAAAGGATTAGACTCCCTGATAATTACTCCTTCAGATTTACGCGTGAGAAAAAATAATCATGCAGTTAATCTTCATACTATTACAAAACTAGATAGTATTGGCAAAAAGATATCTTTTGATGTAGATTATTTTACGTTTAATTCTAATGCAGATAATCAGTTTTCTACATCGTCGTATTTACCGGGTGATTATAATGCTAAGACATTTCTTTCGGCAAATAATTTAAGTAGCCAAGATATTAAAATTTATTCTTCAAAAGCTGATATAGAATTTCCGTTAAAATGGGCAACTCTATCTTTTGGAGCGAAAGTTTCATTTATTAATAATAAAAGTGATGTTTTATATTTTAATACAACAAACGGAAATCCTTTTTTAGACTTTGGTAAAAGCAATACTTTTGATTATAAGGAAAATACGCAGGCAATATATTTATCTGGAAGTAAAAAACTATCAAAAAAATGGGAAACGCAGCTTGGTTTTAGACTAGAAAACACACAAACAAAAGGCTATTCTGAAACATTAGACCAAACAAATAAAAATAATTATACTAAACTGTTTCCCACTTTATATATTAATTATTTAATGAATGAAAATAGTGTATTTGGGTTTAATTATAACAGAAGGATTGACCGCCCAACTTATTCTGATCTGAATCCTTTCAGATTTTATACTACAAAATATAATTATGGAGAGGGAAATCCTTTTTTACAACCTTATTTTACAGATAACTTTGAAATATCATACAGCTATAAAAACAATTATGCTTCGGCATATTTAAGCTATATCAATAATGGTTTTGATCAGGTTACATATGTTTCGGCAGATAATCCCGTTCAGGCGATCATACCGAGTAACTTTTATAAGCAGATAAATCTGGGAATACTGGAAAGTTATCTTTTCAATAAATGGAAATGGTGGGAAAGTAATAATCAGGCAAATATTTTCTATACAAAAACAATGTCAGATATTCCCAATACCCTGACAGACCTTTCAGGATGGAGCGCATCAGTAAGCTCTAACAACAGCTTCACTTTGAACTCCGCAAAAACATTAAAAGCAGAACTTGGTTTTAACTACCAGTCTCCTTCAATTGCGAACAGCTATAAAATGTCATCTTTTTATTATTTCAATACTGGATTAAAATTGTCACTTCTGGAAAAAAAACTGCAGATAGCTTTAAACATAATGGATATTTTTCGAACCTATAAAATGACATTTACACAGGTTGTAAATGGTATAAAACAGGAAAACTTTGATTATCGTGATACTCAAAAAATAAGAATCTCCGTAAATTGGAATTTTGGAAAAACACTAAAAATACAATCCAGAAAACTAAGTAACGAAGAAGAGAAAAAGAGAGCCAATTAAAAAGATTTGATTGTAGTTCTTCATATAGTGTACAATGTATGAAAACTACAAATAAATATCCCGCTTGCAAGCAAGAGTGAAAATCTAGGAATTATACTCTTTAAACTATGATTCTACTGTTTAACCTAAAAACTATTTAACATGTTTACATTCAACAAAAAAGAAACTAAGAACTTAGCAAAAAATTCTGGTTTAATTAAGAACAATGTTCTAAAAAAAGCTGTTTTACAATTGGATTCTGAAAACAGGATGGGAGCTGCAGGACCGGTAGTAATCGGTTATTCTGAAGTGGTTTATGATAGAATTATCCACGAGAGAACTATTAAAACTTTCTTCTAATAGATATGAGAAGGATATGCTTCTTATGTATATCCTTCTCTTCTTTTTTATTCTTAAAAACCTAGTAACCAATGAATATAGAAGCACTTGTAGTAAAAGTAGCGGGAAGATGCAATATCAACTGTACATACTGCTATATGTATAATCACGCAGACCAATCTTATAAACTTCAGCCAAAATTTATGTCTAAGGAAACGATTCTGGCTCTCAAGGAAAAGATAAAAAATCATTGCCATAAGCACTCATTAAAAAAATTCTTTGTTGTGTTACATGGCGGAGAGCCTCTATTAATGAACATAAAGGATATTACCTTTTTTCTTCAGACGCTACATTCTTTACATAATGATGATATAGAAATCCTATTTGCTATGCAGACTAATGGAATGCTTTTAAGCAAAGAACACTGTGAGTTATTTAGCAAATATCGTGTTGGGATTGGAGTAAGTTTAGACGGAGGAAAAGAAGTTAATGATAAATTCAGGATTGATAAAAAGGGAAAAGGTACATTTGACAGAGTGAAGAAGGGAATGGATGTTGCCAATAAATATTTAGATTACAAATTAGGCTGTTTATCTGTTATTAATTTCATGTCTTCTCCAGTTGAACTTTATGAAACATATAGAAATTTAGGTTTTTCTATTATCAATCTTCTTTTACTGGATGAAAACTATGATAGTATAGATCAGGTTCCCAAACTTAAAAATGCAGAATGGCTGATAGAATTATTTGACTATTGGTATAACCTCAAAGATGATGAAAACAAAGTTTCTGTAATAAAATTTGAAGATTATATTAATTACATCTTCGGATCAGAAAACGGTACTGAAAGTTCAGGAAAGGGATATAACAAATTGGCTGTTATTGAAACTAATGGAGATATAGAGTCTTTAGATGTATTAAAAATATGTGGCGAAAGCTTTACGAAACATAAATTTAACCTCCACACGAACGAATTCGACGATATTTTCCAAAGCGATCTTATTGACGTATATTATAATAGTAAGCAGATGTTACCAAAAAAATGCTTGGCTTGCCCCATTCATGAAGTTTGTGGCGGAGGATATTTACCTCATCGCTACAGCTCTAAAAACGGATTTAATAATCCTTCTATATATTGTAATGATCTTCTAATGCTTATTACACATATTCAGAATAAAGTTATAGATTCATTACCTGAAGATCTTATAAAAGAAACAGGTATTCAGAAACTTACCTATGAAGAAGCCTTAAAAATAATCGATGAAAAACTTCCTACTATTCAGGAACCATCTTACGTGAAAAAACTGGAAAGTTTTGCCATGAATTAATCATATTTCCTCACAATAAAAATATATTTTTAGTTGAAGTCAATCAATTAGCTTAAAAATCATAAAAAAATTGATGAAAAGTTTCCCTTTTATAAAACAACTAGATAGCCAGGATTGTGGTTTAGCTTGCCTTAAAATGGTTAGCAAATATTATGGTGTTTTGCTATCTGACTCTGTTTTTTCAGAAAGTAACATTTCCAAAAGAGGGATTACCATATCTGATCTCAAATATACCTCCGAAGAATTAGGCTTCGATGCCTTACCAGTAAAGTTAAGTTATGAAGAAGCATTATCAAATATTAATGTTCCTTCTGTCTTTTTCTGGAATCAGAATCATTTTATTGTTGTTTATAAAATGACTCCAAAAAAAGTATACGTAGCAGATCCCGCCTTTGGAAAAACTGTTTACACCAAAGAACAATTCTTAAAAGGCTGGACTCAGGAAAAAGAAAAAGGAATTATATTAATTCTCGAACCTACAGAAAATCTGCATGAAAAATCCGATGAGCACAAAAAAAATACATCCAGAAATCTTCAGTATATAACTCAATATATTAAAAAGCATAAAACTCAATTTTTACTAATTGCCATTACTCTTTTAGTTTCATCATGTATTGAGCTTATATTTCCATTTTTCACACAAAAAATTTTAGATAAAGGAGTCGCTTTAAAACAAGTTAATCTAATCTATCTAATTTTGGCTGCACAAATTGGGCTTTTTATAAGCAGAGTAGTGTTAGAATATTATCGATCTTGGTTATTCATTCATATTAGTAGCAGAATAAGCTTATCGATTATCTCAGATTTTTTAGCAAAGCTAATGAGGCTCCCTTTGAAATTTTTCAATAGTAAAAACACAGGAGATCTTTTACAAAGAATACAGGATCATAAAAGAATTGAAGAGTTTCTTTCTCAGGATCTTATCCAGACCGTTTTTTCATTTTTCAGCATTATCATTTACTCTGCAGTATTACTCTATTTTAATTCAACAATATTTATTATTGTATTGATAGGAACTTCGCTAGAGTTGACTTGGATTTTTAATTTTTTTAAAAAAATAAAAATATTAGATCAGAAAACGTTCTCTCTACAATCTACCGATCAAAATAAAATCTATGAGATTATTAATTCGATGCAGGAGATTAAATTAAATAACCTTGAAGAATATAAACGCCAAGAATGGAGTTTAATACAATCTAATATCTATTTAAATAATATTGAGAAGCTTAAAGTAAATCAAAAATATGAAAGTTATAAATTTATTAACTTCTTTCAGAATATATTGGTTGTTTTTACATCTTCTTTAGCAGTCATGAACGGACAAATGACAGTAGGAACCATGCTTTCAATCGTCTATATTATTGGAGGAATGAATAATCCTATTTCACAACTTATCACTTTCTTTCTGCGCTATCACTTAGTGAAAATAAGTTTTGAGAGACTCAATGAAATTCATAATAAGGAAGATGAAGAAAACATTAGTCAGATAGGCTATTTAGAGCGAATTTTTGATATATCCCTAAAAAATGTGAGTTTTTCATACGACAACTCTCATTTTATTTTAAATGATATTGACTTAATTATTCCAAAGGGAAAAACAACAGCAATTGTAGGAGCTAGCGGAAGCGGAAAAACCTCACTTTTAAAACTGATTTTAAAGTTTTACACTCCGCAAATGGGGAAAATATCCTTGGAAGAAATTTCTCTGAAAGAAATTGAAAATGTAGTATGGAGAGAAAAGTGCGGGGTTATTCTTCAGGATAGTCATATTTTTTCAGATACAGTTGCTTATAATATTGCCTTGGAGAAAAACCCTGATCAAAGCAAATTAAATACAGCTGTTGCTTTATCTAATATTTCGGATTTTATTGATATGCTACCTTTAAAAATCGATACTATAATAGGCTCAGAAGGAGTCGGTCTGAGTCAGGGACAAAAACAAAGAATTCTTATTGCAAGAGCAATATATAAAAATCCCGATTATCTATTCTTTGATGAAGCCACCAATTCTCTTGATGCTAAAAATGAGAGAATAATTGTTCAGAATATTGATAATTTTTTCAAACATAAAACAATGATTGTAGTGGCGCATAGACTTTCTACTGTAAAAAATGCGGATCAGATAATTGTTCTAGATAGTGGAAGAATTGTTGAACAAGGAAATCATGATCAACTTATACAGATAAGAGGAAAATATTTTGAACTAATACAAAATCAATTAGAGTTAGGATTATAGAGATGAAAAATGAGAAAAATCTAATGGATAAAATTCCATCCCATTTTACACTTTTAGGAGTTATAATAATACTTTTAAGTATTATTGCTCTCTATTTCGCAGCTAAAGTTTTGTTTTTTTAATTAATTGCCAGAATAAATACTTTTGCTTAAAAATTACTACATTTAGAACCAAAATAATCTTAAATAATGGTTCTCAGCAGAATTTGGTCGGCATTCATTATCATTGCCATTGCCATTGCAGGTATAAAATACGTTTCATCAGGCAACTACAAAACTATTTTCAATGATATGGTTGTAGGTAAAGGCGGTGATACCGTACAGATTGCCACTCAGAAAATGAATGCACTCTCTCCTATTGTGCGGGACAATCTCATGAAAAAAAATGATTTTGCGGACAGTAGAATTCACTACAAAACAGATTCTTTAAGGCAGGATGTAAAAGTGTACCGTGTTCAGGAATCGGATGGGGTAATCGGAACTTCTGAAACAGCAGTGAAGATCTGTCTCGGACTTATCGGAATTATGACTTTATTTATGGGGTTCATGAGCATTGCGGAAAAAGCAGGCGGAATCAATCTTTTAAGCCGGTTAATTCAGCCTTTTTTCTCAAAATTATTCCCCGACATTCCTAAAAATCACCCCGCTTTCGGACATATGCTGATGAATTTCAGTGCCAATCTTCTTGGTCTGGATAATGCAGCCACTCCTTTTGGTCTCAAAGCGATGGAAAGTTTGCAGACTTTAAATCCGAATAAAGACACGGCAAGTAACTCCCAGATCATGTTCCTTTGTCTTCATGCAGGAGGCATGACTTTAATTCCGGTTTCCATCATTGCAATCCGCGCTTCAATGGGCTCAAAAACGCCAACGGATATTTTTCTTCCGTGCATGATTGCTACATTTGCAGCAACTTTAGCTGCAATGATCGTCGTTTCTTTATATCAGAAAATCAACCTTTTAAAACCTGTAGTTCTTGGCTACGTTGGCGGAATTTCTGCAATAATAGCACTGCTGGTTTTATACCTTACTCAATTAGGCAAGGATGAACTGGATGATTTCAGCAAAGTATTAAGCAACGGTTTAATTCTTTTCATATTTTTAGCCATTGTTCTTGGTGCTGTTTATAAAAAAATTAATGTTTTTGATGCTTTCATTGAAGGTGCCAGAGAAGGTTTTACAACGTGTGTAAAGATTATTCCTTATTTGGTCGGAATGCTTATTGCCATTTCATTGCTGCGAACTTCCGGAGTATTTGACGTGATTATCGACGGGATGAAATGGGTTGCCTATTCTGCAAACTTAGATTCAAGATTTGTAGACGGACTTCCAACCGCTTTAATCAAACCTTTGTCCGGATCAGGAGCAAGAGGAATGATGGTTGATACCATGACAACTTTCGGCGCAGATAGTTTTCAGGGAAAATTGGCAGCTGTTCTTCAGGGAAGCTCAGATACGACGTTTTATGTCATTGCTGTTTATTTTGGAGCAGTAGCCGTAAAAAATACAAGATACACAGTAATTGCTATGCTTCTAGCTGATTTGGTGGGGATTATTACTTCCATCATATTGGCTTATCTGTTTTTTGCATAATTATGAGTAATCACAATCGAAATATTTTTGAAAAATCGACTGAGTTAATCGGTGGATTACAAATATTTTTGTCTCCGTTTTTGATTGGAGCAGCTATTTCGGCGATAATATACTTTTCCAATCCTAATAATTTCACCCTCGTTATTGCGATTGTAATTCTTCTTTTAGCCACTGGTATCGGTATAAAATTAGCTACTAAGATTTATCGAAGTAAAGAAGGAACGATCAATTTTATATCTAAAACAGACTCAACCCCGGAAATTGATAACTTTTTAAATAAAGAAAAAAATGATCACAGATAAAGAATTCACCCTACGATTAATACGCCAGTTAACTCAGGCATTAGAAAAGCTGATTTTGGATAAACCTGAAGAAAGCTTAATGCAGAAAGAGCTTGATTTTGAATCTTTAATGAAAGATATTTTCAAGTTTGATTTTACAACGCTTTCATCAAAACCGAAAGAGGAAATCATAGAAATTGTTAATGAAAGACAGGAAAGAGACCATAAAGATTACTATGAAATGTTAGGAAACCTTTTCTATTTTAACGGAAAACAATCTGATAACAAAGATTTTTTAGATAAAGCAAAAACATTCTATGAACTGTATCTCCAAACCAGCGGAATATTTGCACTTCCGGTTATTAACAGAATTACAGAAATAAAAAAAGCACTTGAGTAAAGTGCTTCTGTATTTTAAAAAGTAATTTTATACGTTCCGGTGGAAGAAACACTCGCTTTTTCTGCTTTTACATATTTCTTAACCCACGATATCGCATTCGAACTGATACATGGATCCGAAGTTCCGCCCGATCTTCTCGCCGAAACTACATTTCCTGCTTTATCTACGGTGTAAGCAATGGTAATCGTTCCGCTTGCCGTACAGCTATTTGCAGGCTGCGATCCGCCTCTTCCCATCGTTCCGGGGATGAATCCTACCAGTTTTCTGTCGATTCCTACTTTGCTGTCACCATTTCCGTCTCCGCCTAAAGGATCTCCTGCATTTCCGATTCCGTTTCCGTCGCCTTGGCTTCCTGCTTTTGTTCCGCGTCCTCTGATTAGATTTCCAATAGCAGCGTTTCCTTTGCCGTCTCCATTTCCTATCTTGGAATTTGCGGTTGTGGCACCGGATTTTTTAGTGTTTTTGGCTGCAGAGGTACCTGTGGAAGTCTTTTTAGTTTCTGCTTTGGATTCCTCTTTTTTCGGAACAGAAGTTTTGGTATTGTTTCCGGTTATGACTTTTTCTTTCGCTTCTGTTTTTTTGGTTTCAGGCTGCGGATCAGGCTGTATAACGGTCTTGGTTTCAGGCACAGTGGTTTCTGCGGGTTCAGGAGTGACTTCTTCTGTCGCAGCAGCAAGGCTTCCCGGCTGATCTGCCGGTTCTTCTATCCCGTTTCCGTTTCTGTTGTCTCCAAAATTCACCAGCATGGTTGTAATAACTTCTGGCTGTTCATCCAGTTCCGGTTTCAGTTTATACAGAAAAACAAATAAGAGAATGGCAGACCAGATGAGAATAGAAAGCACGGCGCTTTTTATTCTGTCTTTGTTTTGCTCATTTTTATTGATACTATGACTTCTCATTTTAAAAGATCCTGCTTCCTGAAGAGTTATTTATCTTTAACGGTTGCAATGGCAATATTGAATTTATTTTTCTCTGCAATTTCCATTACAAAAACCACATCTTTATGAAGGGTATTTTCGTCCGCTCTTATGGTGAAAGATTTATTCGCCTGACCCGTTAATTTATTGACAATGGTCTGTTCCAATTCGCCTCTGTTCACAGGATTATCATCCACAAAATAAGACCCGTCCGGTTTTACGCTCACCACCAAAGGATTCGGAATATTGTCTGCTGCGGTATCTGCTTTTGGCAATTTCACATCGATCGCACTTTGGTTGGCTGCCGAAGAAGTTACCATAAAGAAGATCAGCATCAGCAAGATAACATCTGTCATTGCTGCTAAACTGAATTCCGGGTTTGCTTTATTTCTTCTCTGAATTTTCATCTGTTGATTCTGATTTTATGTTTGTCAGATGGAACCTTTCGGTTTCATAAGAAAAAATTATAACGGTTTATTGATAAGATCTAAAAATTCGCCGGACATGTTTTGCGCTTTCAGTACAAATTTATCAATTCGTGTTAATAATAAATTGTAAAAAAAGTTTGCCGGAATTGCCACGGCAAGACCTACTGCCGTTTGTCCCAATGCTGTATAAATACCTTCAGATAAAGTTTTCGGAGAGAAAGATCCTGTTGCATGAGATAAATTAAAGAAAGCGATGATCATCCCGATTACCGTTCCCAATAATCCCAACATCGGAGCAATACTTGGAACTACCGCCAAAAGATTCAGGTTCTTTTCCATATTGGCAACCTCAACCTGAGCCTGAGATTCCATCGCACTTACGATATCAGAGACAGGGCGTCCCAGTCTGGAAATTCCTTTTTCTAAAATCCTTCCTTCCGGAGAATTCTGTCTCTTGCAATAATCCGCAGCAGATTCAATTTTACCTTCTTTAATAAAATCTTCAATGTTATCCATGAAATTGGCATCTGTTTTTGAGGTTAATCTTTTAATAAAGAAAAAACGCTCAAAGAAAAGATACACGGAAAAAACACCGAGCAGCAACACGGTTACCATCACTATTTTAGCGAAAGCTCCTCCGTGAAACATGATTTTCCAAAATGAGAATTCTAAATCGTCTGCCGCAACTGCAGGTGCAGCAACCTGGGCAAATAAAATCTGAGTAAGTTCCGTTAACAGCATTAAAGTGTATTTTTATAAAGGTTGTAACGACAAAAGTAATGGAATATTATGAATTGAACTCTTAAAAATTGCTTAAAAACAACTTAAAGTTTATTATTTTCATAAACAGCAAATTTCTTTCCAAAAATGATTTGAAAAGAAATCTGATATAAAAACGGGGGATAAAGAAAGATAATTAATCTTCGTCTACCTCAATTTCTTCCTGCTTAAATTCACATTTCAGCCTGAAAGGAATGGGCGTTTCTGATCCGGTGTAGAAATCATCAATGGTTCCTTTCCAGATTACCTGAAGCTCTCCTTCTTCATTTTTCTCAAACTGAAGCTCGTTATCGTAAATAAAAGCCTCTTCGTCATCAAAAAGGTCTACTTCCGTATAAGTATCTTCATCAGAATCATTAATGGTGATGGTTTTTCCCTCTATTTCAGCAGAATCAATAGGAAAATCGAACACTTCAAGAGAAAGCTGTGGAAAGTTATACTGTAATGAATCATCCTCTACATGATCCAGACTGTCATCCGTAATAATTTCAACCTCTAGGAAATGTTGTTGGTTGCTGTAGACCGCCTTGCAATAAGTATTTCTGATATTGTACTTTAGCGTTTCGTCCGGATGGTAAATTTTTAAAATCCCTTTCATTATTTCTTAAAAAAAAGAGCGGTAATAATATGATTGTTAAACGTTTTCAACAAAGATAAAAAATAGATTGAACGTGAAAAATTTTTTGAAAAGTATTTTTTAAAAATCTGTTTTAAATTTAATGTAAAGAGACTTTAAAATTTAAAGTTTATAAAAAAGTGCCGCCTTTTGATAACGATACTTCTGTAAAAAATTATTATTGAAGAAGGTTATTCAATTTTTTCGGTTTTATTTTGAAGCTTATTCATCCTTGTGTTGCCTGATGAGCCTGCAGATCTTTCAAATTTCAGTTCAGAACCATTCCAGTGGACAGGTTTTCCTTTCGAGGAAGTATCAGCTTCATTGTGAAGTACGGAGGTCATATTTTCGTCATAGTCCTTCGCCAGAATTTCTTTTGGAACCGGAACATTTTCAAGACCTTTTCTTGTTCCTACAGCAATATAGGAGAATTTTACCTGACTGTTGTCATCCGTTTTAACACTGAATCCTGTTTTTGAAGGTTCCTGCTCAAGATAAATCGAAGAACTTTTCCCGATCGGAGTAATTGTTACCACGACAGAATTTTCGGCTACCAGATCGGAGAATTTTTTGTCGAATGACACACTCACTCTGCCACTGGCATCAACAGCTGCGGTTCCTCTTGTGTAAATGTCCGCTGTTGTAGATGTCGGAACATAGGTAGTAACTCTTTCTGCACTTCCTTCCACTGTGCTTACGTTAGCGATTATATTATTTGTGTAAGTAGCTCCGTCAACATACATTCCGTAACGGCTTCCGCTTGCATTAATCCCGTAAACATTTCCTCTGAAAGCTGCTCCCATGAGATCACCAACTCCCATTACGCCGAATCCTGAAGCATCAGAACCTGCAAATCTTCCGGTTCCGGTAGACATGGCAGCATTTCCGTAAACTCCTGCATTAGCCGATGCTGAAGTTCGGTATCCCAATATTCCAAAAGTACCTGAAACCTGCGAGTTCCCCAATACTCCACCGGATCTGTCAACTGCTGCTGCACTTGAAACAGAAAGCACTTCTCCTAAAACACCGAATATATAGGTATCTGTAGCTGCAGTAGTTGTTGCATTACCCATGGAACCATAAAGCGTTGCGTGTGCTAAAGTAGTCGCTGCAGAACTTGGTCCGGAATAGCCACCCCCTGCATTATTTCCTGCCGCACTTCCAATTATTCTATCCCCCCAAACCATTGATCTTCTTGTAGAAACAGATGTAGAAGCATCAGATCCGGCGGCATCAGCGCTGGCATAAACTCCACTTCCTGCGCCGCTATGCAAGACAAAAACACCTGTATTATTATTTGCTGTATTACTATTCTGAACTCTGAAACCTTCTCCTGTTCCCGTCTGATTAATAAACCCTCCAACTGCAGGATTACCGGAAGCCATTGTAATATTTAATCCTCTTGAATTCGCAGCTGTTCCATTTTGATTAATTACCAATGCCCTGTCCAAAGTAGCGGAACTCATATCAATATAAAATCCTTTGGATCCTGTGCCGGATAAGCTTCCCGTATCTGCGGCACTGCTGGACTGACTTATAATTGCCGCGGGCTGATTGGTTGTGCCTGATTCCGAAATATGAATTTTTGCCGAAGGAGTTGCTGTCCCGAACCCTGAGTTTCCGTTATTAAGGAGAGACATTCCGCTTCCGGCAACATTACTCGGCTGAAATCTCGCAAAAATACCGCCCGCCGCAGAAGGTGCCGCATTGTTGATGATTCTTACCAATCCATTGGTTGAGTTCAACGAAGTACTTGCGGAAGTTATATCCAGCAAAGTTCCTGTGGTTAAAGCATTTGCTCTTAATGTGAGAGGAACCTGGGTAGTTGCTGTAGTCCAATCCCACGTCTGGGCAAAGTTTTTACTGTCGATAGAATTATTTGCAGTTCCGTCAATAAGACCGGAAATCGGCACTTTTGCGGCTGTACCAAAATTGTTAAGAGCCACCCATTTTGTTAATCCGAAATTATAATAATAAAATCCCGGAGCTGTAAGATCAATGGTACTTGCCGTAAGACTGGATGCTGCGCTCGTTGCATAAATGATCATAGAATTTTGGGCACTTCCCAAAAGATTCTCCATGTTTTTAATCTGGTCTCCCGTTAATCTTGGAATTAAAATACCTTCAGGTCTTGTCCCGCTGGTTTTTGCAATAATATCAAAAGTTGTATTGGGCGAAGCTGAATTTATACCAATCTGGGCATACACTGTTGAGACTCCTGTTAAAGCAATCACGAGGTTAATTAGTTTTTTATTCATATCTCTTTGAATTATTTATTCCCATGAAATTAATCAATTATCAATATATTTTGCAACAATTTTAATCATTAATTAATGAATTATCAATATAGAAAAAATTAATAACACAAGAAATACAACATAAATAATTCAATTTTCATAATAAAAAATCAATATAATATATTTTTTACATGAAAAATAACAAAACATAATTCATATAATTTAACATCTATATTTAAAATTTCAAAATTCAAAATCGATAATGTTACTTTTTTACATTAAAACCCGTTTAGTTGGTTAATTTCATTTTTATAGTCTTAATTTTCTCACAGAGAAATTTTACATTGATATAATATTTATTTTTGTCCATTAAAGATTATGAAATGAAAAACATCATCTCAAAAACAATTGTAGGAGCCGGTTTAATTTTAAGTCTGGCATCGTGTAAGAAAACAGATTCTCCTTTAACGAAAGTCACTCCATCTAATTTGGACACCATCGCTTCCAATTATTATGAGCAATATTTAAAACTTTATCCTTTGGACGCTACTTCTCAGGGGGACCTGCGGTACAACGATCAGCTTCCGATTAATATTGATAAAGATTTTATATCCGGAGAGGTTGCCTTTTACCGTTCTGTGGAAAAGCAGCTGGAAAATGTAGATTATAAAAACCTTTCGGATGATGATAAGGTTGTGTATGATGTACTCAACTTTACGCTAAAAGACAAAATTGAAGCTTACAATTATCATCCGGAATACATTCCTTTTACTCAGTTTGGCGGTCTTCCGCTAAATTTCCCTTTGTTTGGAAGCGGTGAAGGAAGCCAGCCTTTTAAAACAGAAAAAGATTACACCGACTGGCTGAAAAGAATGGAAAAATTTCCGGAATGGATGAACGCCGCCACTGAAAATTTCCGCGAAGGCATTAATAATAAAATGGTTTTGCCTAAAAAACTGGTGGTAAAGATGATTCCTCAGATGAGAGCAGAAGAAATTACAACAACCGATCTTGATAAAAATATTTTCTACGGACCGATCAGAAAATTTCCGAAAAATTTCACAAACGAACAGAAAGAAAAGTTCTCAAAGCTTTATCAGGATGCCATTGTACAGAAAATTATTCCTGCATATACAAAAATGGGTGACTTTTTAGAAAAAGAATATTTACCAAAAGCAAGATTAACAGACGGCTACAACAGCTTACCCAACGGAAAGGAAATTTATCAATATTATGCAAAAAGCTGGACCACAACGGATAAAACACCTGAAGAAATTAATAAGACCGGACTTCAGCAGGTTGCCATGCTCCGCGCTGAAATGGAAAAAGTAAAACAGCAGGTTGGTTTTACGGGTACACTGGAAGAATTCATCAATTATGTAAAAACAGATCCGAAAGCAATGCCTTACAAGACTTCAAATGAAGTTTTGGCTGCATTCAACGGAATTTTAACGAAGATCACTCCAAAGCTGAAAACCATGTTCTCCGTAACGCCAAAAACGGGATTTGAGATCAGACAGACAGAAAAATTCAGGGAAGCAAGTGCAAGCGCAGAATATATACAGGGAACTCCTGACGGAAAAAGACCGGGAATATTTTACGTTCCGCTTCCAGATCCTTCAAAATTCAATGTGACCTCAGGAATGGAATCTTTGTTCTTACACGAGGCCATTCCGGGACATCATTATCAGGTTTCTTTACAGCAGGAAAATACCAAACTGCCAAAATTCATGAGATTCGGCTGGTTCGGAGCTTATGGTGAAGGATGGGCGCATTATTGCGAAACTTTAGGACCGGAATTCGGATTGTATACAGATCCTTATCAGAAGATGGGATATCTGAGCGACCAAATGCTGAGAGCGGTAAGACTGGTTGTAGACACGGGTCTCCACACCGGAAAAATGACCCGTGAAGAGGCGATTAAATATTTTTTAAGTAATATTTCCTATGACGAAGCGGGAGCAACAGCAGAAGTGGAACGATATATGGCAATGCCGGGACAGGCTTTAGGCTACAAAATCGGTTCGTTGAGAATCCGTGAGCTGAGAGAGAAATACCAGAAAGAACTGGGAAGTAAATTTAATTTAGCCAAATTCCATGATGAAGTTTTAAGTCAGGGCTGTCTTCCTTTAGATGTTCTGAACAGAAAAATGGAACTTTGGGCGAAAAAACAGAAATAATTTTTGCCGGGATCCCAAACAACTAAAATTGAATAATAAAAAAATACAACGAAAAAAGATGTTTACAGTAGAACAAATTGAATCTGCTCACAGCAAAGTAAAAACAGGAGCAGATTTTCCAAATTACATCAAAGAAATTAAGGAATTAGGCGTGAAATCTTTTGAAACATGGGTAAAAGACAGCCATACCGAATATTTTGGAGAACATGATTACGCCACAAAATCCCAGCCAAAATACACTGATCTTACGATTGAAAATACTGTGGATAAAGAAAAGTTTATTCAGCAGCTTAAAAGTCATCAGAAAGGAGAGACGGATTATATGAAATTCTGTGAAGATTGTGCAGAAACCGGTATTGAAAAATGGATCGTGGATCTCGAAAAGTACTCCTGCATTTATTATGACAAAAGTGGAAACAAAATCCTAACAGAAGAAATTCCTCATTAAAAAACTGAAGTCACAAATTAATTTTTGTGGCTTTTTGTTTAGTTTTATGTTTTAAAAACAAAACATGATAAAAGCATTTCTTTTTTTAATAGTTTCAGTTTTGGGATTGTGTTTTTTAAGCTGTAAATCTGAAAATAATAAAATTATACAGTCTGAAAAGATTACTGTTGATAAAAATTTAAGTAAAAACGATACATTCAGAATTCTCTCAAAATATCCTGAGCTTAAATTATTTAACAGTGAAAAAGTTGAAAGTGCAACAAGAACCGCTTATATTTCACAGATATCTAGTTTTTCTGATGGGTACTATCATACAAGATCAGTCAGTTTTGAAGATTATAAATGCAAAACTGAATACAAAGGAGACACCATCAATATCTGGCTTAATAATTATAACGGATATTTTGGAAACGGAGTTTTGGTAAAGATTTTTAATGATCAGTTTTTAATTCAAGATATTGACCCAAAAACATTAAAAGGCGAAATTAAATTTATCAATTCTCATCCGGTTTATCAGAAATTGGTTCTTAATAAGTACCCGTTTCAAAAAAATGACAGCATTTATGGATTTATAGACTATAAGACGACTATAGATTCATTAGTTGCAAAAAATTTCAAAGGATATTTTAGAACAAAAATTAAATAAGAAAAATTATGACAGTAAGTCTAACATCTCTATTCCTAAGGGATTTAAATAAACTGAAACAGGAGATTGAATCTTATCATGATGAAGCAAACCTCTGGAAAACAGAGGAGAAGATATCGAATTCTGCAGGGAATTTAACATTACATATTGTGGGAAATCTCAGCCATTTTGTGGGCGCTGTTTTGGGAAATTCCGGGTATGCAAGAAACAGGGAGCTTGAATTTTCATTAAAAGATGTTCCGAGAACGGAATTAGTTCAACAGATTGAAAAGACGATCGAAACGGTGACGATTACGCTTGAAAGGCTGTCTGATGAAGACCTCCAGAAGCAATATCCGCTTGAACCTTTGGGCTATGGAATGACGACGGAATATTTCCTGATCCATCTTTTCGGGCATCTGAGTTATCATCTGGGACAGATTAATTATCACCGGAGATTGCTGGATTGATTTGCTTCTTCATCTATTTAACCACCCCGTCAAAAATTCTTCCGAATTTTCGCCACCCCTCCAAAGGAGGGGAATTCAGGCTTCGGAAAAGACTGTTTATTTTTCGAACAGCATTTTGGTGATGAAATCTTTGGCTCCGTTTCCGCGTGCGGGAGAATATTCTCTTCCATAGAAAATAATCTGAAGATGAAGTTTATTCCAGACTTCTTCTTTCCAGAGTTTTTTGGCGTCTTTTTCGGTTTCTACTACGTTTTTTCCGGAAGTCAGTTTCCACTGCGTCATTAATCTGTGGATATGGGTATCTACCGGAAAAGCTGGAAATCCGAAACCCTGACTCATCACAACGGATGCGGTTTTATGACCAACTCCGGGAAGGGCTTCCAGTTCTTCGTAGGTTTGCGGCACTACTCCATTGTGTCTTTCCAGCAGCAGTTCTGCCATTCTTTTAAGGTTTTTGGCTTTGGTGTTGGCGAGTCCTATTTCTTTGATTAATTCTTTAATCTGACATTCCTCCAGCTTTGCCATTCTTTGTGGGGTTCCTGCCACCGCGAAAAGCTCAGGCGTTACCTGATTCACCTTTTTATCGGTTGTCTGTGCAGAAAGTGCAACAGCAACCATTAAAGTATAAGGATCGGTATGATCCAACGGAATGGGAACTTCAGGATATAATTTTTCTAATTCAGTCTGTACGAGTTCAGCTCTTTGCTTTTTTGTCATGGAAGCATTAAATTTGAACAAAAATAAATCATTATGTTGAAAGTCGGAGATAAATTACCTCAATTTGAAGGAACAAATCAGGATGGTGAAACGGTACATTCTGAAAATCTGATCGGTAAAAAACTTGTTGTTTTTTTCTATCCGAAAGCAAACACGCCGGGATGTACTGCTGAAGCATGTAATTTGAGAGACAATTATTCTGAACTGAAGAAACAGGGATTTGAATTGTTGGGGGTAAGTGCAGATCCTGTAAAAAATCAGAAAAAATTCAGTGAGAAATTTGAATTTCCTTTTGATATCATTGCCGATGAAACGCGTGATATTATTGAAAAATTTGGGGTTTGGCAGCTGAAAAAATTCATGGGAAAAGAATTTATGGGAATTGTAAGAACCACTTTTGTTTTTGATGAAAACGGAATCTGTACAGAAGTTATCGATAAGGTAAAAACGAAAGATCACGCTGCACAGATTTTGAAATAGTTTTTAAATAATATCTTTAATTTAATCGCAAAAGGCTCAAAAGAATAAAAATCAGAGATCTTTAAAAACTGTTGAATCTTTTTTGTGGCTTTTGCGATTAAATTAAAGTAAAAACGGCATAATACTGAAAAATAGTTGGTAGAATCCTATCAAAACCTCATTGTTAGGCTGCTTGGAGGAAGTTTTATGAAACGTGTTTCATAAAACTTTTTCTTTGTCTGAAAAATGGCAAAAAAACGTTGTTGGTCTTGTTCAAGCCTGGAGGTAATTCGTTGGGGAAAACAAGGGGGAAAGCAAAGATTTAAATGTAAAAATTGCGGGATTTTATTTACTCAAAACAGAACGGAGCAGAGAATTAAAAATCGTTTTATCTGGTTCAAAAAATGGGTATTGGAAAGGCAGACCTACAAAACGCTTTGCAGAGACAGCGGTTATTCGAAAGATACTTTGCAGAAAACATTTTATACCATTTTAGAGCAGTCTCCTACCTTAAAGATCATCAAACGGGAAAAGGTGAATTTAAGAATGGATGCAACTTATTTTGCTCAGTTCTGTTTAATTGCTTATCAGGATGATTTTGATGGATATACACAGCTTATCCGTTTTACCGATGGAGAACATTATGAAGAAATCAGGGAAGATTTAAACAATCTTTTACGGCTGGGCGTAAAGCTGGAAAGCATTACTACAGATGGACATAAAAGCGTTTTGAAAGCCATAAATAAATCTGATGGAGACATCATTACTCAGAGATGTCTGGTTCATATTCAGAGAATGTGCCTGATCTGGCTCACAAAGTTTCCTAAACACATTGCCGGTCAGGAACTTCGAAAACACGTTTTATTATTACTGAAAATTAAAACACAAAACGATAAAATCTGGTGGAAAAATGAACTCAACGACTGGTATTTGAGACATCAGGATTATATTAATGAAAAAACAATTAATCTTGAAACCGAAAGATACTGGTATACCCACAAGCTTCTCAGACGATCGTATTTTACTATAAAACGGGCATTGCCCAATATGTTTCATTATCTGGAAAATCCCAATATTCCTAAAACAACCAATGGTATTGAGGGATATTTCAGCCATTTAAAAAATCATCTCGACCTGCACAGAGGTCTCACATTGAAAAACCGAATCAATTTCATCAAATGGTATATTTATTTTTCTAACGAAAAATAGAGTTTTTTTAGCCATAAGGTTCATCCGATAATAAACGAAAAGGTGAGGGAAACCTCACCTTAAAACTATCGTTTTGAACATTAATCCTATTGCTGAAAAGTTGATCTCCACCAGTGCTTTTGTCCTCTTCGGATTAACATCCATAATTTATTAAAATATATCCTGAATTTCACCAACTATTTTTCAGTACATTACCGTAAACTATCCTATTCTGTTTCGTAATACATTAATTCCTCCGGATCGTTGGGAATGGTGACGAATTTTTGGAATTTTAACCCCAGTTTTTCAATTAATTTCTGAGAAGAAAAGTTGTCTTTTGTGGTAATGGCAGAAATCTTTTTCAATCCGAAATCATCCATTCCGACAGATTTTATCTTTAAAGCCGCTTCATAAGCGTACCCTTTTCCTTCAAACTCATCTAAAAGCGAAAAGCCGATGTCTACAACATCCAATCCTTCCCTTTCGAAAATTCCAACCCCTCCGATTTTATGATTTTCCTCTTTGGTAAGCATTAAATAATTTCCATAGCCTAATCTTGCCATCTGAGGAAGAAAGCGGTTTCTGATATAATCTTCCGCATCGGAAATGGTTTTCAGATTACGATCCCCGATGAACTGAATGAATTTCGGACGGTTGTAAAGATCCAGAATAAATTCCGCATCTTCCAAAGCCATCGGACGAAGAATCAGACGTTCTGTTTCGTAAAAATTATTTCCGTTTGGTAGATCTTGTGGGTTTCTTTTTAGGCTCATCTTTGGGTTCTTCTTTTTTCTCGATCTTCAGCAATCTCGGGTTATTGGTGCATTTTTTATTATAAAGCTCAATGTACGAACCGTTATCTTTAGCCTCCGTAACCGCTCCTGTTGATTTACTGATGGTTAAAGTAAAGTGTTTTTTCTGATACGGACATTCTGTAGAAGTGAGTTTTCCTAAATTCAGATAATAATTGGATTTATCTTCGTAATAATTCGCCGCAATATCTCTGAATTCCTCATCAATAATATAACCATCTGTTGCTGCAGAAATGGCAGCATCCTGAATATCATCGGGTTTTCCCACAAAGTTTTTAAGCCCTTCGAGAGTGGTAACGTATTCTGTTTTTCCTCCCGAAACATAAACAATGTAGTAAAATTCATCCTCTTCTGCAATTCCTATATTAAATCCTGACGCTGGGGAAACGTAATCAATTAGCGCTCCGGACTGTTTAAGGATTTGATCTTTGCCATAACTTTTGTGAATCAAAAGCCAGGAAGTCGCTTTTACATTCGGAATGATGTTTTGTAAAATACTGGAAACGTTCGAAAAATGCTTCTTTTCCTGCGCGTAAGAAAATATTCCCAAAAACAAAAAACCGAATACCCAGAATTTTCTTATCAATTTTATCATAATTACAGAACGAGAAAAAAAAGGAATTATTTTACATGAATTTGTCCCCCTTCTTAAGATTTTTAAGGTCTAAAACATAATCTTTTATCAGCTGATCGTGATCTCTCGGACAGATTAAAAGAGCTTTATCGGTATCTACAATGATGTAATTTTCCAGTCCGTCGATAACCACTGCTTTATTGTTATTCTTCATACGGATTACATTTCCTTTCGCATTGTAGGTAAGAATCGGCAGTTTAGAGGTTACTGCATTCAGATTCTCGTCTTTATCTGCATTTTCATAAACGGAGGTCCATGTTCCCAGATCGCTCCAGCCTAAATCTGCCGGAATTACATAAACATTCTGTGCTTTTTCTAAAATTCCGTTATCAATGGATATTTTCTGGACTTTAGGATAAATCAGCTCAATACAGCTTTTTTCACTGTCTGCATTATATTCGCAAGCCATAAAATGCTGTGTCATTTCCGGAAGATACATTTCAAAAGCATGATGAATACTTTTTACGCTCCAGATAAAAATCCCTGCATTCCAAAGGAAATCGCCGCTTTCCAGAAAACTTTTGGCAATCTCAAGAATCGGTTTTTCCGTAAAGGTTTTTACTTTATAATAATCGGAATCGTGCTTATCAACAAACTGAATGTATCCATATCCCGTATCAGGTCTTGTAGGGGTAATTCCTAACGTAACGAGATATTCGTTTTTTGCAGCAATTTCAAAAGCCAGTTCTGCTTTTTTCAGAAAAGTTTCTTCTTTTAAAATTAAATGATCTGCAGGTAGCACAATCATGGTTGCCTCCGGATCTGCTTCTGCAATTTTATTCGCCATGTAAAGATTACACGGAGCCGTATTTTTGAGCAGAGGTTCACCCACAATATTTTCCTGCGGAATTTCCGGCAATTGCTGATGCGAAAGCTCTACATACTCTTTATTCGTTATAACAAATATATTTTCATTAGGAATAATTCTGCTGATCCTGTCATAGGTCTGCTGAATCATGGTGCGTCCCACTCCTAAAATATCCTGAAACTGTTTCGGAAATTTCTGCGTGCTCATAGGCCAGAATCTGCTTCCGATTCCACCTGCCATAATGACGCAATATCTGTTTGATTTTGACATTCTTATGTGTATTTTTCTACTCTCGCCAAAGGCTTGAAAGAATACTTTCTTCCTGTAGCCAAGTTCTTACAAAGATAGTTTTTTTTAATTAGACCTTCTAAAAGGTATTTTTCATTTCGGTAGATAAAGAAATCCCCTTTTTGAAGCGTTTCAATAAACACAAGCGTATCATCCTGTTTTTCAGCATGAAAATATTTTACCAGCTCCGGACTTGCCATGAAATTGGCTTTCGGAGATTTCGAAAATTTAACAATGACGGGTCTTAAATCTTCTTCATATACTTCAAGACTCTGCAAAAGCATCTGCCTGAACGTGTGTTTCCATTCGTTTCCGTGTGGAGAAATTCTTCTGCCATATTTTTCAAAAGCAATAAGATGCGCTAATTCATGGGTCAATACAAAAAAAAACAATTGTGGAACCAATGTGGAATTAATGGTAATCTCATGAGATTGATCCGGAAGTTTACGATAATCTCCCAGTTTGGAATTCCTGTTGCGTGTGACTTTTATATGAATATAATAGTCTGCAAACCATATCTTTAAATATTGAAGGGTATTTTGCGGTAAATATTTTTCTAATGACTGAATAGACATGTTACAAACTTAATGGAATTCCTGCATAGAAATTCAACAATTTAAGGCTGAAAACATAATTATATTTTGCCTGCGCTACGGAACCCTGTGCATTGGCGTAATTGTTTCTTGCAACATTCACGTCATAAATCGTGGATCTTCCCGCTGCATAACTTTTATCTGCAAATTCCAGCGCAAGTTTAGTACTTTTTTCAGCCTGAAGTGATGACAGATAGATTTCATAATTCGCGTCCACATCGAACTGTGCTTTCTGAACATTCTGTCTTACGGTCTGTTTCTGCTGTTCCAAAGTTACTTTAGCCAGACTTTCATTCAGTTTAGACTGTTCTACCTGAAGTTTTGTAATTCCTTTATTGAAGATCGGGATATTAACAGAAAGGGCTGCCTGCTGTCCGAAATTATCTTTATATTGAGAAAAGAATCCCTGCTCTTTCACATAGAAAAGAGCGGAACCTACATTATCTGTATTTAAAAGGTTATTGTAGAAAGATCCTATTCCTGCACTTGCCGTAACAGTTGGCCAAAAAGCGGTTTTAGAAACTTCTGTCTGCGCTTCTGCGGCTTTTATTCTGCTTTCTGCAGCTTTTACCTGTGGTTGCGTTTCGTAAGCTGTCGTTAAAACCTCATCTACTGATTTTAGCTGAGGAGCCAGTTGATCTGAAACATTTACATCTTCTACATCGAAATCTTTATATTCCTGAAGCTGTAAAAGCTGTGCTAAAGCAAATAAACTTCTTCCCACATTAATTTCGGCAGTTTTCAGGTTTTGTTTTTCTCTTGCCAGTCCAGCTTCTGCTTCCGCTAAAACCGTTTGTGCCGTTGTTCCGATCTCCGTGGTAATTTTTGATCTGTCGTATTGCTTCTGAGCGTTTTCAACAGCTGCCTGAGAAATCTTTACAATTTCTTTATTCAATAATGTTGTTAAATACTGCTGTGCAATCTGAAGAGAAATATCGTTTTTAATGGTTTCAATATCATATTGGCTGGCTTCAACATCAAATTCTGTTTTTCTGATGTTTTTTTCAAGTCTGCCGTTATTGTATACCAAAATATCTGCTCCCAGATTTGCACTGTTACTGAATCTGTCGTTTCTTAAACTTCCCGTACCAAAAGAAGTCTGCCCGAAACTCACCGTGTTCCCCACAGAACCGGAAACAGAAGGAAGATAATTCTTCTTTGCAATTTTCAGATTCAGATCCTGAGACTGTTTCGAATATTCATTTTGGATCACCTGAAGATTATGTTTGGTTGCATAATCCACACATTCTCTCAAAGAC
This sequence comes from Chryseobacterium sp. 2P, assembly GCF_059579425.1. Taxonomy (NCBI): domain Bacteria; kingdom Pseudomonadati; phylum Bacteroidota; class Flavobacteriia; order Flavobacteriales; family Weeksellaceae; genus Chryseobacterium; species Chryseobacterium sp. 2P. Next base: position 4,689,850 of record NZ_CM184194.1, on the reverse strand, counting down.
CATTTTTTCTGGGCATTTACAGCCAGACAAGATAATCCCAAAATAATAGTCAAAACCTTTTTCATACTCTATATATTTTTCCCTATTAGACGAAGTAAATATAAAAAAGTTACAGTTTTAATATTTCTTTTTAAAAAACTTTTGAGAATTTTGTATCATGACAAACGAACAGTATCAGGAAGCGGTAGAATGGCTTTTCGTTCAGGCTCCTAATTATCAGACAGACGGGCAGAAAGCTTACAAGCCGGGATTGGACAATATTATAAAACTTTGCGATTTTTTTGGAAATCCTCAGGAAAAAATAAAATGCATTCACATTGGCGGAACGAACGGCAAGGGTTCTTCCAGTAATATGCTTGCTTCTGTTCTGCAGCAATCGGGATATAAAATAGGTCTGTATAATTCTCCCCATCTCATTGATTTTACAGAGCGAATTAAAGTGAACGGAAAAAACTGCGACAAGGAATTTGTATTTAATTTCATCCGGAAACTGAAAAATCTTCCTGACAATATTCGTCCTTCCTTTTTCGAATTTACCACGATCATGGCTTTCGAATATTTTTATCAGCAAAATGTAGATTTTGCGATTATAGAAGTCGGTTTAGGAGGCAGACTGGATTCTACCAATATCATTAAGCCATTGGTTTCAGCCATTACAAATGTACAGCTGGATCATCAGAATATTTTAGGAGATACCATTGAAGAAATTGCAGGAGAAAAAGCAGGAATCGTAAAAGCGGGAGTTCCTGTTATTTCCGGAGATGAAAACGAAGCCGTAAAAAATATTATTAAAAATAAAGCTGATGAAGAAAATGCGACTTTTGTTGATGCTTCCCTGCTAAGAACAGGTTTAAAATCTGATTTAAAAGGAAATTATCAAGAGAAAAACATTAAGGTCGTTTTATGTTTAATTGATGAATTAAGAAAATTAAATTACACCATTTCCGATGAAAATATTGAAAAAGGACTTCTTCATGTTCACCAAAACACAGGATTTATCGGTCGATGGTTCCAGTTTTCAGAAAATCCATTGACGATTTGCGACACAGGACACAATCAGGCAGGTCTGGAATATGTTTTTTCACAATTAAATTCCATCGATAAGCGCAAACATATTATTTTAGGCTTCGTGAATGACAAAAAAATAGACGACGTCATGAAAATTTTACCTGACAATTCTCAGTTTTATTTTGCAAAACCAGCCATCCATCGCGGAAGACACCCTGAAGATTATGAAAATTTACTGGTTGATGCGAAAATTTTTTACAAAATTTTCGATTCTGTACAACAGGCGTATCTTTCTGCAAAAGAGGAATGTACAAATGAAGAAATGATTTTTATCGGCGGAAGCAATTTTGTAGTGGGAGAATTTTTAGAAAAAAATTTGGAGATTTCTAAATAAGTCGTATATTTGCACCACTCTAATCGAGGAAACAACGATAAAGAGGGTTCTTAGCTCAGTTGGTTCAGAGCATCTGGTTTACACCCAGAGGGTCGGGGGTTCGAATCCCTCAGGACCCACAGAAAAGGAAACGAAACCTTTCAAAAAAATTCGGGTTCTTAGCTCAGTTGGTTCAGAGCATCTGGTTTACACCCAGAGGGTCGGGGGTTCGAATCCCTCAGGACCCACAGAAATCTCTCTTTTTTAAGGGAGACTTTTTTGTTTTTATATCTTCTGTGTAAGACTGATTAAAAAAAGCCTCCACAGAATCGGAAGGCCCTATTTATAAAATCTTTTCCACTATTTTCTGCACATGTAACTCCTCAAGACAAGCCCAGTCTCCGCGATAGCATTCTTTATCCCCAAAAACAGAACAAGGTCTGCAGGTAAGGTCTTTCACCTGAACCACATCTTCTTCCCTTTGTCCGAAACCTAAAAAACCTGCAAAAGGATGAGTTTGTCCCCAAACGGAAACGCATCTTGTACCCATAAGACTAGCGAGGTGCATGTTTGCAGAATCCATGGAAACCATCAATTCTAACTGAGAAATTTTATGCAATTCCTCTTCAAGGCTCAACTTTCCGGCTAAACTGAAGGTATTCGGGATTTCTCTCTCCCACTGCTCCAGCGTTTCGGTTTCAGATTTTCCTCCTCCGAAAAAATATACTGTCTGTTTTTGTGCTAAAATTTTAGCCAACTCAAAAGATTTTTCAAGCGGAAGCATTTTTCCGCGATGCTGAGCAAAGGGCGCAAATCCAATTCCAGATTTTTCAATAGAGATAGGTCTCAATTTATGAGAAAGTTCAACTTTAAAGCCCATTTCCCGAAAAACATCCGCATAACGTTCTACGGTTTTCTTAAGCTGAACTTTATTTAAATTCCATACATTCGTAAGGTCTTCTTTTTCTTCTTTGCCTTTATTGATTTTGAATACTTTAAGTCCTTTTCTTCTGTAAATTTTATCCAGAATCTTCGTGCGGATTACATCATGGAGATTAGCAATAAGATCCGGATGAAACTCTTTAATCAATTCATTGGCAAGACGTCTCAATCCGAATATTCCTTTATAGTCATCAAGATTCACTCCTTTGAATATAACATTCGGAATATCAGCAAATAAAGCTTCAAAATTCTTTCGGGAAACCATTACAATTTCCACATCCGGATTTTGCTCTAAAAACTCACGGAAGACGGGAGCTGTCATCGCAACATCTCCAAAAGCAGAAAAACGGTATGCTAAAATTCGTGTCACAGATTAAGACTTCAGCTGATATGCGACTGCGTAAAATTTAATCTGCTTCGTCATAGCCATTAAACCATTGGCTCTGGAAGGAGAAAGAAACTCCTGCAAGCCAATTTCAGAAATAAACTCAAAATCAGAATCCAGAATTTCCTGTGTAGAATGACCGCTGTAAATGCTTACCAGAAGCGAAACAATACCTTTCGGCAAAATCCCGTCCGAATCTGCCTCAAAAAACAGCTTTCCATCCTTAAATTCGGCATCAATCCAGACTTTACTCTGACAGCCCTTGATCAGATTTTCTTCTGTTTTCTTGTCATCAGAAAGACCTTTCAGCTCTTTTCCAAGATCGATAATATATTCGTATTTCTGCTCCCAGTCTTCAAGAAAAGCAAATTCGTCGATGATTTCCTGCTGTTTTTCTTTAATAGTCATTGTAAACCGATTTCTTTCTGCAAAGATAGCCAAATTTAAAATATGCTTCATTTATTTGGAGCTCTTCCCGCTTTCTGCTGTATCTTTTTTGTCCGTTCTTTTCCCATGCAAAAAAGGATGTCGCGGCAATCGGGGCTAAAATTAAAGTCATCAATATCAAATATTTGACATAGCTAAATTTGTCTTTCTGAAAAAACATAAATAATATGAATAAACCGTCTCAAAAGAATCAAGCTTAGATCCTTGTAGGATGACAAACTTAGTAGAGTTATCTAAAGAGAAGCTTTTTCAAAAAGCTGTAAGATTTTGGTTTCCTCGTTTTCCCAACAAAATACCTTTGCCGCTTTTTCAAGCTCAGTTTTATAGTTTAGGCGTCCCCTTTCAAGAACTTTATTCAAAGCCGCAGCTATTTTCTCCGGATCATGATCTGTAACAACTTCACCTATATCAAACTGCTTTTTTATACGAAGCATTTCAGGGAAATTGATCATCACCAACGGTACTCTGGATTGTATATAATCGCAGACTTTATTGGGAAGAGAATAGTAATAACTCACCCCATTATTTTCTTCCAGACTGAATCCTGTATCTGCTGTTTTTGTTACTTCTCTAAGATTTTCCGGCTTTAGCTTTCCAAGAAACACAACTTTATCCTGAAGCTTTTCCTTTATGACAAGATTTTCATACTCCTTTTTTTTAGGACCATCTCCGGCAATTTTGAGAACAGCATTCTCAATAGAATGCATAGCAACGATTACCTTATCAATTCCGCGGGATTGGTTAACCGCTCCCTGATAAAGAATTATTTTAGGATTATTTTCCGGAATTTCGGGAGTAGAAATAATTTCTCTTGGAATATTTCTTACAACAACAGGATTTACTTTATATTTTTCCTTAAACCATTCGGCATAGCTTTCACTCTCTGTCATCATGAATTTAATTTTGGGCACAATGCTTTTTTCCAATACCCTCCAAACCTTTTGTGAAAGCTTATTCTGTATTGCAGGCATTTCCGTAAAAATTTCATGACTATCAAAAACCAAAGGAATATTTAATTTTTTTGAAATAAGATAATTTGGCAGAAGCGCATCTATATCATTGGCATGAAGAATTGTATTTTTGTCAGCTTTTTTCTTTAATTCCTTATAAAGCTTCCAGTTAAACTCAAAATATGCCGTTTTTAAAGTCTTAGATTTTATTTTTATTCTTTCAAACGGATACGGGCGCTCCATTTTTTCGTTTCCTCCCCAGTCATTCCCTATAAGTTCTATATTATACCCGCTGTCGAAAAGGGTTTTGCATACTTTCTCTATTCTCTGATCCGTATAAAGATTGCTGAATGCCGAGGTTATTATTTTCTTCTTCATTAATTTTTCTTACCAAATATTAGATAATACATCTGAATAAAACAGATAAGTCCATTCGGAATAATTACCGGCCAGAGCATCCCGCTAAATATTCCGTAAATGACAAAACATATACAGCCGAACATATTTACGAGCCTGATTTTTCTTACATCTTTCAAGATGAAACTCAATACAATAAAAACAGATGCAGAATATCCTATATAGCTAGCAAAATCAGAATTCATGAATAAAAATTTCGGGAGGACAAACTTAATCATTTTCAATAAGATAATAAAATTTTTTCTGCCATAAAGTCATTTATTGCTTTTTGGTAAAATATTTGTAATTTAGATAATGAATAAATGGCAATGTTGCTTTTATTCTAATGAGATATATTATGGATTATAAGTTTTCACAAGGTTTGAGCCAGGTGTTCAAACAAAGCAAGAGCGAAGCGAAAAGGCTCAAGAGTGAATTTCTTAATACAGAACATCTACTTTTAGGTATTATAAAAACAGAAAACTCTGCAAAAGAAATCCTTCAAAACCTTAATGCGGATCTTACACAAATCAGAAGAAAAATTGAAACTTTAAATACAGCAAGTCTTAATCCTATTTCTGAGGAGGTTACCAATATTTCTTTCACGAAAATGGCAGATCATGCCATTAAACGTGCTGAGCTTGAATGCAGACAATACAAAAGCAATGAAATTAATACCGTTCATCTGCTTTTAGGCATTCTTTATAAATATGAGGACCCTACTTCTACAATATTAGGAGCTTATGATATTGATTACGAAGGAGTTTCAAAAGAATATCAGACTATGTTAAAAAATTCCGGACAGGCACCACAGATGAGTGCTTACGACGACGATGACGAAAGAGAGGACTTTGAGCAGATGAGAAAGCCTACAGGAAACTTAGGTTCTGCAAAAAGCAAAACGCCTACTTTGGATAACTTCGGCAGAGATTTAACTTCTCTGGCGAGAGACGGAAAGCTGGATCCTGTTATCGGTCGTGAAAAAGAAATTGAGAGAGTTTCTCAGATTCTTTCAAGAAGAAAGAAAAATAATCCTTTACTGATCGGTGAACCGGGAGTTGGAAAATCTGCCATCGCGGAAGGTCTGGCTTTAAGAATTCAGCAGAAAAAAGTTTCCAGAGTTCTGTACGGAAAACGCGTGATCACTTTAGACCTTGCAAGTTTAGTTGCGGGAACAAAATACCGTGGTCAGTTTGAAGAGAGAATGAAGGCAATCATGACGGAGCTGGAGAAAAACAGAGATGTTATCTTATTCATTGATGAGCTTCACACCATTGTAGGTGCAGGTAGTTCAACAGGAAGCTTAGATGCTTCCAATATGTTCAAACCGGCTTTGGCGAGAGGTGAAATTCAGTGCATCGGAGCGACAACGCTTGATGAATACCGTCAGTATATTGAAAAAGATGGCGCATTAGAAAGAAGATTTCAGAAAGTAATGGTGGAACCTACTTCTATTGATGAAACCGTTCAGATTTTAAACCAGATCAAAGATAAATACGAAGAGCATCATAATGTAATTTATACACCTGAAGCAATTGCTGCGTGTGTAAATCTTACATCAAGATATATCACAGACCGTTTCCTACCGGACAAAGCGATTGATGCGATGGACGAAGCTGGATCTCGAGTGTATATTAAAAACATGAAAGTTCCTACAGAAATTATAGATTTTGAAAAGAAAATCGAAGAAATTAAGGAATTAAAACAAAAAGCAGTAAAAGCGCAGGATTATCTGGAAGCAAGAAAACTGAAAGACGAAGAAGAAAGGCTTCAGATGGAACTGAATTCTGCTCAGGATAAATGGGACAAAGATGTAAAAGAGAAAAAAGAAACCGTAACAGAAGAGAATGTAGCAGAAGTGGTTTCTATGATGAGCGGTGTTCCTGTAACGAAAGTTGGTAAAAACGAGCTTGATAAACTTGCCGGAATGGATGGAAACCTGAACGGAAAAGTTATTGGTCAGGAAGACGCGGTGAAAAAGGTTGTGAAAGCAATTCAAAGAAACAGAGCCGGTCTTAAAGATCCAAACCGTCCAATCGGAACCTTTATCTTCTTAGGAACAACCGGAGTTGGTAAAACCGAGTTGGCTAAAGTAATGGCAAGAGAACTCTTCGAATCTGATGAATCTTTAATCAGAATCGATATGAGTGAATACATGGAGAAATTTGCCGTTTCAAGATTGGTGGGTGCGCCTCCGGGATACGTAGGATATGAGGAAGGCGGACAGTTAACCGAAGCGGTAAGAAGAAAACCTTATGCTGTAGTTCTTTTGGATGAGATTGAAAAAGCGCATCCGGATGTATTCAATATCCTGTTGCAGATCTTAGATGAAGGACACGTAACCGACAGTTTAGGAAGAAAGATCGATTTCAGAAATACGATCATTATTCTCACTTCCAATATTGGAACCAGAGATCTTAAAGATTTCGGTGATGGAGTCGGATTTGGAACTTCTGCGAAAAAATCAACAACGGATTCCAGAGCAAGAAGTACAATTGAAAATGCACTTAAAAAAGCGTTCTCGCCTGAATTCCTGAACAGAATTGATGATATCGTGATCTTTAATTCTCTTGAAAAAGAAGATATCAAGAAAATCATTGATCTTGAACTAAACAAATTGTATTCAAGATTAGAAAAATTAGGATATAAAGTAGAATTGACTGAAGAAGCAAAAGACTTTATTTCTGAAAAAGGATGGGATAAAGATTTTGGAGCAAGACCATTAAAACGTGCGATCCAGAAATATATTGAAGATTTATTGGCAGAAATGCTGGTAAACAAACAATTGACAGAAGGAGAAACGGTAGTTCTTGATCTGAATGAAGCAAAAGATGGTTTGGCAGGAAAAAGCTCTAAGCCAAAAAAATCTGCCGCAGAAAAGTCTTCTCAATCGTAAGCAAATAATTTAATCATAATAAAAAAGCATCGGGAAAGTTCCTGATGCTTTTTTTTAATTTATTTAAACATACTCTTAGCATTTGTAAATCTTAAGTTTTTACTATTTTTACAACTCAATTGAAGAATATGAATATTTCTATATTAGGAACAGGATTTATGGGAAAAAAGCATAAGGCGGTTCTTGAGCAGATTCCCAACATCCAGATTAATGCAGAAATAGATTCGCATGCAGAATCTCACTCCAAAACACACTTTCATTCTCTGGAGCATTTTCTGGAAGAAAAATTACATACAGATCTGGTTGTAGTGGCGACACCAAACCATCTGCATTTTCAGCATGCAAAAACATTATTAGAAAACGGATATAACGTACTTATTGAAAAGCCGTTTGTTTTTAATATGGATAAGGCATCCGCTCTTCGAGAAGCTGCACATCAAAATAACAGCCATGTTTTTCTGGTGATGCAGAACAGATTTTCACCCGTAACTTTATTCCTAAGCGAAATTGTAGAGTCTAAAAAGCTAGGAAAGATATATAATATTCAGCTTAACGCTTTTTGGAACAGAGGTGAGCAATATTACATTAAAGATTCATGGAAGGGAAAAAAAAACATGGACGGCGGCATCTTATATACTCAATTTTCGCACCTTCTGGATCTTTTGTGTTATGCTTTTAAAGACGATTTCACTGTTCTTTTCAAAGATTTAACCTCTTTTAGAAACTTTAATATCTCAGAAATTGAAGATACTGCCCTGCTTGTTCTTCAGGGTAAAACAGGAACAAAAGTTTCCGTCAATTTCACCACTTCTGTTTTTGAAAAAAATCAGGAGACTTCGCTCAATATTATCGCAGAAAAAGGCACTCTTAAAATATCAGGGCAATATTTCAATGAAATTACTTTCCAGCATATTGCAGATTGTCCGGATAAATTTGAGATTCCATCTACTTCCAATGAAGAAAACCTTAAAGAAATGTATCTGGAGATCTTCAAATCTTTGCGAGGAGAAAAAAACAATGCTATTCTACTGAAAGACGGTCTAGGTCTGGTTGATCTTCTGGAAAAAATTTATTCCTAAAGTCCCACCACAAATCCGATATTCGGAACCAAACCACTGGAGAAAATACTCGAATTTTCTTTCCATAAAACATTATACATCAAACCTAACTGTAGATAAGAATTATTCCCGATTCTCTGCATATAACCTCCTCCAAGATAAAGGGCATCTTCATCCGCATTGGCTTTAAAATCATAGAACTTATCTTTATAATTGATAAAATAATGCTGATAATTGGCACTTACAAAAAAGGTTCTTGCGATATAATAATTCAGAAAAGGACCTACTCCGAACATCGTAGAACTGTAAGCAATTGATTTCTGCCACGAAATACTTCCCAATACTCCGCCTTCAAGATCGTCAGTAAGTCGGTAACCCACTCTTGGAGCCGCTGAAAGAGTAAAGTAATTGTTGCTTCCGAAACCAAATCCGATTCCGCCTCCGAAAGTCCAGCGATTGTTGCTTTCAGGAGAAGCATTTACAGCAACCTGAGAAAAAAATAACCCTGAACATGAAACACATAAAGAAATAATCAGTTTTTTCATATTTAAATTGTTTTTATCGATGTCTAAAATTATCACTTTTTTACGAATCTTTTTAATTGTATTTTTGCAGCGTCAAACTAAGAACTCCCGTTAAGAGTTTCGTAAAATTGAAATAACATGAAAGTAGTTGTAGGATTATCCGGAGGTGTGGATTCCAGTGTTACAGCATATCTGCTGCAACAGCAAGGTCATGAAGTCGTGGCTTTGTTTATGAGAAACTGGAACGATGCTTCGGTAACGCTGGAAGATGAATGTCCGTGGATCGAGGACAGCAATGATGCTTTAATGGTGGCTCAAAAACTTGGAATTCCGTTTCAGGTGATCGATATGAGCGATCTGTACAAGGAAAGAATCGTAGATTATATGTTCGACGAATATCAGAAAGGAAGAACCCCGAATCCTGATGTTCTGTGCAACAGAGAAGTGAAATTCGATGTTTTTATGAAAACGGCAATGTCTCTGGGCGCAGATAAAGTCGCAACCGGACATTACGCAAGAGTAGATTCAACGATCGATGAAAACGGACAGGAAATTTTCCATTTACTTGCCGGAAAAGATAACAATAAAGACCAGTCCTACTTCTTATGTCAGCTAAGTCAGGATCAGCTTTCTAAAGCATTATTTCCGATTGGGGAACTTACAAAACCTCAGGTTAGGGAAATTGCCAAAGAAATCGGCTTGGTAACGGCAGACAAAAAAGATTCTCAGGGATTGTGTTTTATCGGAAAAGTAAGTTTACCGCAATTCTTACAGCAGCAATTGGTTCCGAAAGAAGGTGAAATCGTGGAAATTTTCAAAGATTCTCCCCTCTTTGCTGAAGAAATACCTGAATTTTCGTCAAAACAGGAAGAATTGGAATACCTCAGCCGAAAAATCAATTACAAAAAGACAGACGGTAAAGTCATAGGAAAACATCAGGGAGCTCAGTTTTTCACAATCGGACAAAGCAAAGGGTTAGGAATCGGCGGACACAAAGAAAGCTGTTTTATCATTTCCAGAGACATGGAAAACAATATTCTTTTCGTGGGAGAAGGACACCAGTTTCCGGGACTGCTAAAAAAAGCCTTAAAAATTGACAATTCTGAACTGCACTGGGTTCGTGAAGATCTAAGACTGAAAAACGGAGAATCGATGGAAGTAATGGCAAGATTCAGATACAGACAGCCATTGCAGAAAGCAACTTTATATCAGTTTGAAGAAGCATTCTATGTGGAATTCGAAGAACCGCAGTCTGCCATTGCAGAAGGGCAGTTTGCATCGTGGTACATCGGCGAAGAGCTGATCGGAAGCGGAGTTATTTCCTAAAATAAATCTTATCTAAATAATAATCCCGAAGCATTTTTGTTTCGGGTTTTTTGTTTGAAAAAACATCAATTTCTATTTCATTTTATGGTTTAGATAAAACAAATTAACGAACACAGATACAATAATTTCCAATATTAAAATCATCATTAAATAACCTATCGGTTTTCCTAAGAAAATTCCTTTAACTAATTTTACGACTCCCAATAAAAATATAGAAATCAGGAAGTAAAAAGTTGTTCTCGAAATGGTTTCTTCAAAAAATTTCAGCGCAAAAACAGAGGCATAAAATCCAAGGACGAGAATGAAATAGAATTTGAGAAAATAGTGTCCTTTCAAAGAAATCGGATCTAAAGTATGGTTGATTGCAATAAGCCAGATCAGACTTATAAGCACCGGAACTATATGGATAAGGATTTTTTTCATGTATTTTGTATTTTGGTTAATCTCCTCCACCTCCGCAGCCACCGCATCCGCTGCCACAACTGCTTCCGCAGGAACTGCCGCAACCGGAACCTCCGTCACCGTGAGAACTGTCGCTTCCGCAGGTGTAAAAAAATCCTCCGTCGCTTCCGTTATCTTTATTGTCTTTATTCGACCCGTTACTTTTGCTGAATGCTTTATAATCACCACAATAATGATAAAGAAGAAAATTAAGCTCAAGAAGATATTAAAACCATCACTGCTTTTTTCCGTACAGGAATAAATTACAAAAGCACTGCTTAAAAGAAGAAAAATTTTAACAAAAGGCAATATTTTTCTCTTTTTTGAAGGAATTTGAACCGGATTCCAGATGTCTTTCGGTGGTTCCTGCTCAAATATTTTCTCATAATTTTCTAAGGTTTCCGTGAACCAGCTTTTGTGTTTTTCATTTTCGCTTTCTCCTCCTTTTGAAGGTTGGTGATGCAGTTTCTGCTGCAAAATTTCCGGACAGAATTCTTCCCAATAGTTTTGCGTGTAAATGAGATGCATATGCCATACTTTGTCTATAATTTCGCTTGGCGAAGCACCATTTGGAAGTTTACAGCAGAGGTAGACGAATTTTTTGTATTCATCAATTGCTTTTCGGGTAAATATTTCTGTTCAGTTTTCTTCTTTTGCCAGTTTCTTTGAGAAAGGAAAATCGGAAGCAGATTCATCCAATGAGAATTCCTGAAGCCTGTTCCAGAGAGGATCATTTTGTAATACGATTTTTGTTTCCATTGTTTTAACTTTTAATTTCTACTCAAATATCGTTGTATGTTGAGATATAAAAGTCTTGCAATAGTCTCATTTGGTTTTAAAATTATCTTATATTAGTCTTATAAATTGAAAGATGAAAAAAGAAGATCTATTACACATAGAAAAACTGATGAATTTTCTGGCGTTGCATTTCCTTAAGAAACATCATTGGGAAGATGTCTCCAAAACCGAATGGTCTTACATCGTTGCAGAACTTAATGATCTGATTATCCAGGAAAATTCAGAGAACAACAGTAAAAAAAGCCCGGATCTTTTAGGTTCAAATTACCTTTATGAACATTTGATTATCAATAAATTAAAGAAATATTACCAGAATGAAAATGCAGTATTAAGTAAGCCTAATCTTGCTAAATTAAGCACAATCGTAAAAGTTTTGGGATATTCCAGTTATATCGATTTTATCAATTCCAATACAGAATCATTCAATTTTAATGATCTGAGGATTGATATGAATAATGTAAAGCCAAACACCGCATTGCTGGACCGTCTTGTCGGCTGTTGGTATTCCTACAACAGAAATCTTCCGGAAAATCCTTTACAGGCAAAAGAAGACCGAATCTGGCGATCTGCAACGGAAATCTACAAATCTGAAACTTCCGGAGAATATTTCGTCGAAAGAAGCGGCGGCGACCGTCATAAATATTTTGGAAAAATAACAGCCTATTCCGATTATGTCTTTATCATCATGAACAGCAATACGTTCATCCGCCAGCGTCATTTTATTTCAAGAATAAAAGATATCAAGGAAAAGCTGAAAAATCCAGAGTATAAGCTCCATGAGTTGCATTTTATAAGTACGTGTATCAGTTTTAATCAGGAACCGATTGCTCTTTTCGAAATTTTCCAAAAAGCAGACCGCAAAACTTTTATTTCAGACTCCATCAGTTTCCCGATCGACAGCGATGAGATCCCGAAATCGATTATCAAACAGCTTGAAGATACAGAGTCTAACCGTATCGATTACAGGTAGTTGATTTTGGTTGATAGATTTGGGTTTTGGGTTTAAAGTTTATTGTTTTGAGTTCTTAACTTACCAACCAGTCTTTAAAATCTTTTACGCGGTCGCGGCTTACGGTAATTTCTTCCTGTGGCTGAAATTCAAGTTCAACTTTGTAATTGGGTGAAGTGTGGATGTTTTTAATAAAATCTGAACTAATAATAAACTGCCGATTTACACGGAAAAATTTCTTTTCATCCAGCACTTCTTCCAGTTCGTCCAGTGTGAAATCCGAAGGATATGTTCTTTCCTGAGTCTGCAAGTAAACAATTTTATTTTCGCTGAAAAAGCAGCTTACTTCATGTGTCTGTACAATTTTTAGATTATAGCCTATCTTCACCAGAATTCTGGAAAGCGTACTTTTCTCTTTTTTAATTAATTCTTTAATTTCCTGTGAACTGACGGAATTATCCGAAGGAATAAATGATTTGAATTTCTCAATTGCTCCGGCAAGATCTTCATCTAAAATCGGCTTCAGAAGATAATCAATGCTGTTCAGTTTGAATGCTTTCAGAGTGTACTGATCAAAAGCTGTCGTGTAAATGATAAATCCCTTTGTCGGAACTTTTTCAAAAATATCGAAAGACAGACCGTCTCCCAGAACAATATCTGAAAAGATGAGCTGCGGATGTTCATTTTCCGAAAACCACTGTACTCCTTCTTCTACCGATTCTATTTTCGCAACGATCTCTATTTCAGGAAATTCGTTAAGCATTCTTTCCAGTTTCCTTGAAGCGGGTTTTTCATCTTCGATAATAACAGTCTTGATCATTGAGTTCCTGTTTTAGTTTTATAATTTCGAAATAAAAGTAATCAAAAATTGCCAATATTAAAACTTCAGCGGTTCTTTTGATTTTTTCATTTCTTTTTCCATCACTTCTCTTTCCCATTCAGAATCCAGAAGGAATAGTTTTACGGCTTTTACGGTTAAAATAATTCCCCAGATGGTAAGAATGATTGATCCGTCCCATAATGAAAAATTAAATATTCCTTTTTCTAAAATGTCGTCTCCGAAAATAATTACTGCTACGATCCCAAACCATAAAAGGCTTTTGTAGAATTTTTTAAGATCGTTTACTCTTTCCTGTGCCTGATTGTAGTTCATGATAATCTATTTTTAAAGTTAAAATTGAATGCTGATTATAAAGATTTCGTATTTTTTCTTTCTTCGTCCATCAGTTGTTTGATCTTTCTTTCTTCCCAGTCTCTTCCGATTCCGAAAGTACTTGCTGCGTGCGCCGCAAGACCTAATCCCCATCCTAACATCGGCCAGAAGAACCAAAGATATTGCGGTGATGTTAAAATATTCAGTACGGCTAAAAATGAAATCACAAGACAATACGAAGTAAGATTTCCGTAAAACCCTTTCAGTTCTTTTACTCTTCTTGATGCTTTTTCGTACGCTAATTCTTCTTTGTTGGTGTAAGTTTCCATATTTTTTATTTTTAAAGATTAATTGTTTGTTTTTGTTGAGACAAATGTAGGACAGAAAACAGCCTCAAATCAATTTTAACTGACCGAACCGTAGATTATGCATCCTGAATTGTAAAAATCCCGACTCAACGGAGAATCGGGATTTTTTGATTTTATGTTTTTAGTTGTTTGGCTAGGAAAACTGCGAAAGTATGATTCGCTTTTAAATGAAATTTGTAATCAATTTCTATATCAAATGATTATTAAACTGAATAGATCTCTCCTTCATCGAAATGACAGTGCGAGGATTTTTAATGCTGATTTGTTGATTAAAAATAAGTGAATTAGTTATTTAATAAACAAAAGGAATCAGCTTTTTGGTTTTTCTGCGGTAATCCAGATATTCTTCTCCGAACTGTTCGATTAAAGCCTTTTCTTCGACATTCATTCTGTAGCTGAATGCAATGAACGGAATTAAAAAAGCCAGAGCCAAAGAAAGCCAGTTATTCAGATACAGTCCCAAACCCAATGAAGTGAGTAACGAAAATGCATAAGACGGATGTCTTAAATATCTGTAAAATCCTTTTTTTTTGATTGTATGATCTTGTTTAATTGTAACATCCACCGTAAAATATTTTCCCAGAGAACGAATGATAATGAATCTTAAAATAATTCCGATCCAAATGAAAACAGCTCCCAAGTAATAAATCCAGACCTCATCAGAAATGGGAAATCTTGTAACATAAGAAACCGCAACGGCACTTATGATTGAAAGCGGAATGGCAATCCATAATAAGTTTAAAGTCGATTTATCTTTTTTATTATTTTTTTCGCCGGATTTCAGGATATTCTTGTAGAGAAATTCGCTTAAAAACCAAGCTACCATAGAAATAGCGAAGAGAATCTGTAAAGTTTTCATATCAAAAGGTGTTTGGAAGTGATGAACAATTTATCTGCCGTTTTTTTCCTTTTCCATCAGTTCTTTAATTTTTCTCTCTTCCCAGTTGTTACCCAGCATAAATCCCGGTACAAAAGTTCTCAGCGCCGAAATGGCAACTCCGATGCCCCAGAAAAAAGGAAGTGCGAAAAATTTCAATTGAAAAATTGATTCGTTGGGTTTTAATTCTGTGTAATTCAGATATAAAATGAAAATATTAACGGCAATGTAAATGAAAACGGAGAAGTAAAATCTTTTGATTCTTTTTACCTGTCTTTCGGCTTCTTTGTATCTGAAATCGTCTTTGCTTATATTTTCCATGATGCTTATTTAAATGTTCTGTTTTGTTTTTCTAAAATTTCCCTGATCTTTCTTTCTTCCCAGCCTCTTCCAATGGCAAAAACGCTCATTCCGTGTGCTGCAAGTCCGATTCCCCAACCTAACATCGGCCAGTAAAACCACAGACGATCCGGACTGGTGATGAGATTTAAAATGATTAAAAAAGGAATGATGATGCAGTAAGAGATAAGGTTCCCATAGAAGCTTTTTATTTCTTTTACCCGTTTGTGCGCGCGTTCGTAAGATTCATTTTTGGTTTCGCTTATTTCGCTTACAACATCCGGCTTAGAAGAAAGTACCGGAAGTTTTACTTTAAAATAATCTTCAGACTTTTCTATGAATACATTTTTCTTCGTGAGTAAAGAATAGCGCTGTACAATATTGGCAAGACCGATCCCTGAACTTTCCTTGATCTGCTCTCTTACCTGTAAATTATTTTCAATACACAAGGTATCATTTTCGGAGAATATTTTAATGATGAGAGGTTTCGAAGAAGTGGCAAAATTATGCTTGATGCAGTTCTCCAGAAGCAGCTGTAAAGAAAGCGGAACAACAAATCTTTTGTAATCTTCTTTTTTAACTTCGAAAACAAAATCTACGCTGTCCTCAAATCGTGTTTTCAGCAATTCGCAATAGGTTTTGGCAAATTCCAACTCATCTTCCACCGTTACAAGTTCTTTGTCTTTCTGTTCTAAAACATATCTGTAAATCTTTGACATTGAGGCAGTAAACTTCTGCGCCTGTTTTGGATTTTCATCGATTAACGAGCTTAAAACATTCAGAGAATTGAATAAAAAATGTGGATCTAACTGGTTTTTAAGGCTTTCAAACTGGGCATTGGCAGATTTGGCAATTAACTTCTGCTCGACAACTTCTTTTTTGGATGTTTTTCTAAGTTCTTCCACAAAACCTTTTGCATGAAGAAAAGCTGAAATGAGCAGGGCAATATTAATCGTAAACCAGTTGGAAACATTGTATTTGCCGGAAAAGAACTCTTCTGTAGTTGTTGCCTTCTGGATCACCACAAAATTCATATAATTGCAGAAATACACCAAAACCGTATTGGCAATAAGAATAGAGACTATGCTTATAATCGCTCTCGTTCTTGTGGTTTCGGACCATGGAAATTTCCTGTTGAGAAAATCGTTGATGATGCCGTTTCCAATTCCCAGAACGAATGAGTACATTGTGGATACCAAAAGGGTAATGGCAAAATTTTCCAGTGTTTTTTCGTCATTAAAAACGAAAAAGAAAAAAAATGTTGTTGCCAGCGATATCCAGAGTAAAATAATAATGCTTTTGTATTTCATTGTGAGCTTTCTTGGTTCAAAATTAGGCTTTAATTAAAGTATTAAAAATTATTTTTAGCCGAACCGTTATTTTTTGTGACTGAAGGGCAGAAAAAAACCTTCCGCGAAGAAGGTTTATTAAATTTTAAGAAACAAAAGACAATGTTAAAATGAATTCCTACAATAATTAAAGCGTTAAAGAATAAAAATCAAAGATTTTTAAAAACTGTTGTGTTCTTTAATTCTTGGGTTTACTAACTTTTAAAATGCTTCAAAATCTTTTGTGGTTTTGTGATTAAATAGTTTAAACAGACTCTTTACATTATTTCGCAGCTCCGTTTATAAAATATTCGGCTTCTGCTTTTCCCCAGTTCGGAGCGATTTTAGATTTTGGACTGTATGTCGTAAATTTTGCTAAAGCATCTTTAAACTGTTCCATCCCTTTTGTTTTGCTTCCGCCAAACTGTTCCGGAGTGAAGTAAGTATCTTCGGCTTTTATTAAAGCAATTCTAGGGTTTCCGGGATCCAGACTTTCTGCTTTTCTCAATTCTTCCATGGCTTTCATTCCGTCTGTCATGTATCTTTCCGTAGGATTTTCCATCATTTTAAGAGAATACGACATTTTTCTCAACAGGTGAATTTCTGCATTGTCTTTTCCGGCAATACTTTCTGCCTGATCAAGATATTTTTCTGCAATATTTGCCTGTGCAGAAAGCTCAGACATTTTACCGTCTCTCATGAGTATTCTTCCTTTCTGGATGTACGCAAATGCAGCGTAATAAGCAGGAAGCCACTCTTTGGTTTCTTTTTTTCCGATTCTGTCGAAGTCATTCGCCAAAGTCTGGAATTCGTCAAGAGATTTACAGTTTTCAATTTTGGCAATTTTATCAGACATTACTTTTTCATAATCTGTCTGAGCAAAAGCGGTTAAACTGATCAGACTTAAAGCAAAGGTTAACAGGTATTTTTTCATGTTTTCTAATTTTTTTAAATTAATTTTTGTTTTGAATAAAGATATATTTTTAATTGAATTGAAATAACTTTTACAGATTATTATTAATGGCATCCTGCGTTTTGTCGACTCCGAAGCTGATGAAGGCTCCTACAAAAACAAAGGTATTTACCGGAGGAATTACTGCAGAACTTCTTGATCCGTCCATTGAGAAATTGTAGCCGTACACATTTTTAGATCCTAAAATATTGGTTACACTCAGTACCAGAACCGTAAATGTTTTTGAATCTTTCTTTCCTAAATTCGGAAGATAATTCAAGCTGAAATTTAAGGCGTTGTAATCTTTCAATTTTCCTTCATGTCTTACGAAATATTTCTGTTCACCATTCACATCCTGCGTTGCGATGTCGTAATATGGGCGACCTTTTGCGTAGGTGTAGGAAATATTGAAGCCTGTTTTCCATTCCGGAACAAATCTTTTGGCTACTGCAGAAAGAGTGTGTTCGGAAGCAAAATTCGGTTTTAAACTCATCGGATAATTCATAAAATCTCTTTTTGAATCTAAGAATGAATAGCTGATCCAGTAATCGATATTGTCGAATGTTTTTTTGTCTCTCCAGAATAATTCCAGTCCTTTTGCATAACCAAAACCGCTGTTGTTATCCGCTGTCTGTACAAACTGGTTCTGTCCGTCAATATACTGTAGGTTTTTTACCTTCAGAAGATCATCATATTTTTTGTAAAAAGCTTCAAATCTCAGACTTCTTCCTTCCGTTGTTCTCTGCACCTGAAAGATATAATGCTGCGACTTCTGGAAGTCTAAATTTGCCGGACCGTTGATGTATCTGCTTTCAGGATTCTGATAAAAAATTCCGTAAGCGAATGAGGTTGTCCAGTCTTTGGCAAGACGATAAGCTAAAGCCAGTCTAGGCGCAATATTGCTTTTTCCAAGATAGGAAGAATGCTCTGCTCTCATTCCTATTTTTGCTGACAACTGATTACTGAATCCTAAATCTGTTTCTGCAAAAGCTGAAGAGATCAGGTCTTTGTAGTTCTTGGTTACAAAATCGTTAAAGTTTAATTTTTCACTGGTACTGTTCAGTTCAAAACCACCTCGTAACGCACTGATTTTGTTTATTTTTCTTTCTAAAACGGTTTTGAAATTGATATAATTTCCGTCATTCAGAAGTTTTGTGCTTCCCGTTTGGATTTCATCTTTTTGGGTTGAAAAATCAAGGTCTGACTGATTATAAGAATAAGATGCTCCTGCATTCAGTAAATATTTTCCGAATTTCTGCTTGAAAGAAAGATTATGATAGGTATTTTTTCCTTTCAGTTTTACGAGAGACTGGTCATAATTTTCCGGTTCCAGACTCGGTGTTTCTACTGCCATTCTGTTGGAATCGTATTTACCATAATATTTGAAAAATCCGCCTGATTTTGTTTTAAATCTAAAATTCAGATCGCTGTTTACGCTTTGTGGAGCTTCGGAAAAATTGGTGTTGAAATTGAAGATTTCCTGCATCAGCTTTAAGTTGGAATAGCCAAGACTAGCTCCGTAAGAATAGTTTTTATTATTGCCCAATCTCTGGAATCCTGCGTTTAAAAAAATGGGAGAAACACCAAAATCGTAAGAACTCTGATCCGGAAGATCTACACTTTCCAACATCAGTGCCCCCGAAAGAGCCTGACCGTACAATGCAGAATATCCGCCGCTTGAGAATACATTGCCTTTGAAAAGAGAGGTATTAAAACGGTCTCTTCCTGCAATTCCCGGAACTGAATTGGAAAAGTAATTGTTGATTAAGCTTCCATCCATAAAAATTTTGGATTCCGTTCCTGTTCCGCCACGGATGAAAAGACCTTCTGTTTCGCCCACTTTCTGAACTCCGGGAAGATACGTTAATGCCGATGTAATCTGTCCTTCCGCTCCGGCTGTTGTGTAAATATCAATCGGCGTGAGTAATGTTGTTGATCTTTTTTTGTCACTTGCTTCGATAGAACCTGCTGAAACCACTACTGCATCAATTTCATTAATTTGCTCTTTCAGTTCCACATTTACAGAAACTTCCTGATTTTCAATAACAATCGGTTTTTCAACGTCAATGTATTTCGGATGGGTAAAAACTAAAATACGGCTGCCTTTTTCTGAGGTTTCAAAAGAGAAATTTCCGTTGGAATCGGTTGTGGCTCCGTCGTAAGTATTTTTCAGGGTAACATTTACTTCTCCTACTCCTCTATTTTTGTACGTAACTCTTCCCGAAATTCTGGTTTGGGCGAAACTTATTGCAAATGATAAAAAAGTGATAAGAAATAATAATTTTGTTTTCATAGCTGTTTTATTTCGACTCAAAAGTATAACGAATTTTCGCTGCTTTTAAATTTTTTTTGCTGAGTGGTCGTTTTTGGAATCTGAGTGGTAATTTTTGATTTTTTGTTGCTGAAAATTTACTTGGAAAATATATTAACCACCCCGTCAAAAATTCTTTGAATTTTCGCCACCCCTCCAAAGGAGGGGAATTTTACCACTAATTGTATTATTAAACTAAACTGAATTTAATTGATGGGAATGCAGAAATCGACGAGCATTTTTCCTTCCGGATGTTCTTTGTAATTGGTGTGGTAGATTTCGAAAGGAAAAGCTTTTCTTACAGAATAATGGTTTTCATTCATCCAAAGAAAAAGGGAAACCCAGCATTGTTCAAAGTCATTTAAGGTGACTTCTCCGCTTCCGACTATGAATTTTCCGGCTTCAAGGGTTTCAGGGAAAATCTGGTCTTCCTGCTGTTGTAGCTTTTCCTGCAGGAGCATACAGGCGTGAATTCTTACTTTATCG
Source organism: Chryseobacterium sp. 2P (assembly GCF_059579425.1). NCBI lineage: Bacteria > Pseudomonadati > Bacteroidota > Flavobacteriia > Flavobacteriales > Weeksellaceae > Chryseobacterium > Chryseobacterium sp. 2P. Next base: position 4,669,543 of record NZ_CM184194.1, on the reverse strand, counting down.
GTCGGAGTCACTTTAAAACTGTCGTGATAAACGGAAATCATTTTTATATTTTCTCCGGGAAATAGCTTTTTCTCTGTTGCCCAATCTATTAAGGTGTTGTAAGAAGGTTCAACATTGGCAATTCCAAGGCTCATCACTGCTGCGAGATTCATTTCCGGAAGTTCGGTAACTTTAATTTTTAAATTCATTGCGGTCCATTTTAACAGGTTTTCTATATTGCAAATGTATTGTTGGAAAACTGCATCCGTTTGTCCGTTCTTGTTTTGTTTTAATTGAATTTTATGAAACTTTTCAGGAGCCGATTTTCTGAATTCTGAGGGAGATTTGCCGTAATGCTTTTTAAAGGATTTATTGAAAGCCGAATGACTGGAGAATCCCAGTTCAAAATAAATATCTTTTACGCTTATGTTCTTTTTTACGGCTAAATAAAAGGCGCTTTTTTCAATTCTTTTGCGGATGATATAGCTTTGAAGGGTTTCATGGGTTATCAGTCGGAAAACCCTGTGAAAATGAAAGTGAGAATACGCTGCAACTTCCGCAACTTTTTCTAAGGAAAGCTCGGTATCGAGATTGTTATCAATGTACTGAATAGCTTTCACCATTCTTTTTCTGTATTCTTCCAAGTTAAAAGCATTTCCTGCAAAGGTACCGACATCGGATGAAAATGATTTGTCTTTTATTGCTATTGATGAAAAAAGAAAGGAATTGTAATGTGCTTTGAAAAATGTTGTCTAACTTTATCCGACAATCACTTTAAATCATTTAAAAATGAAAGGTACAACATTAGCATTATTGGCAGGATGTGCATTTTTTGCGGTTTCATGCGGAACAACAAAGACGTATCAGGTTCTGTCTAAGAGCAACACTCAAACAGGCGGAACGGCAAAATTCACCCAAAAAGGAGACGAAGTTGTTATGAAACTGGACGTTACGAATCTTACGCCGGGAATTCACGCAGTACACATCCATGAAAAAGGAGACTGCTCCGCAGCGGACGGAACTTCTACGGGAGGACACTGGAATCCATCTAAAAACGATCACGGAAAATGGGGTGCAGAGCGTTTCCACATGGGAGATATCGGAAATCTTGTTGCCAATCAGGATGGTGTGGCAACGCTGACTTTTAAAACCAACAAATGGTGTCTCGGATGTTCTGATGATTCTAAAAACATTATCGGAAAGGGAATGATTATTCACGCCGCGGCCGACGATTTTCATACGCAGCCAACCGGTAATGCAGGAGGAAGAGTGGGTTGTGTGGAGATTAAATAATTTTTCGCTTCTATCAATAAAAAATACCGCTAACAAAAAGTAGCGGTATTTTTATATTTTGTCTGAATATTAAGATTTTACACTCATGTCTGCAATAATATTCATTGCTTCCTGAAGGTAAAGGTCTTTTTTCAAATTTTTGATCCAGATTTCAGATTTTTTCTTGAAGGCTTCGTCTTTTTTCTCTCTTTCAATTTCGTTCTGATACATCGTAAACTGAAGACCATTTTCAAATTTCGTTAATGATTTGAATTTTTCGATCTGCGCTTTTCTCTGCTTCATTACATCATTGAATTTATTGATATTTAAAGTAATGGTTTCCTCTTTATCCAGTTTTTCTCTCCACTGAGCTGATTCTAACAACAACTGATATTTTGCATTTTTAGCCATTCTGTCGTTGCTTGCTTTTTCCAATGCCTGAATGTTGAAATAATTAAGCTTCTGGAAACTTGTGGAAGGAATTTTATCCCAAGCCAGAGCATAATCGTCATATCTTTCTCCGATCTCCGCATAAGTAAAGAAATCTTTCATCTGAATGTCTGAAACAATTCCTTTTCTCTGGGTAGATTCTCCTGTAATTCTGTAGAATTTCTGGATGGTAAGTTTTAAGGATCCGAAATCGTCTTCTGTATTTAAGAATCTGTTCAGATCCACAAAAGTCTGAACGGTTCCTTTTCCGAAAGACTGCGGAGAACCGATAATCATTGCTCTTCCGTAATCCTGCATTACTCCTGCTAAGATCTCAGAAGCTGAAGCAGAAAGTTCGTTCTGCATAATTACCAGTGGTCCTGTCCAGATCGGAGTTTCATTTTTATTTTTTAACGTCTGAATTTTCCCGTTTCCGTCTTTTACCTGTACATACGGTCCTGCCTGCATGAAAAGTCCCATGATGTCTCCCACTTCCGTTAAAGAACCTCCTCCATTGTTTCTAAGATCCAGAACAATCCCTTCAATTCCCTGAGCTTTAAGCTTAATGATCTCATTTTTAATATCATCTGAAGCATTTCTTCCGTTAGGATTTTCAAAATCTGCGTTGAAGCTTGGTAAATTAATGAAACCGTATTTTTTACCGTTCGGAGAGTTTACGATAATACTTCTCGCGAAAGTATCTTCAATGGCAACTTCTTCACGAATCATGGTTACATCTTTTATCGTTCCGTCTTTTTTCTGAACCGTTAAAGTGACCGGAGTTCCTTTTTCACCTCTGATGAGTCTTACGGCTTCATCAGAAAGCATTCCTACGACATTTACCGCATCTTCTTTCGGTTTAGATTTTACTTTTAAGATTTTATCCCCTTCAGAAAGCTGTTTGGATTTCCACGCCGGAGCACCGATCGTTAAAGCTCCCAGATAAAGATTTCCTTTTTTCTCCTGAATAATGGCTCCGATTCCGATTACTTTTCCGGTGAAATTGGTATCAAAATCTTCTTTATCCTTTGGAGAATAATAGTTGGTGTGCGGATCGAAAACTTCCGTATAAGCATTCATGTACACGGTAAACCAGTCCATTTTCTTTCTCTTTTTGAATCTCGTAAAGGTTTCTTTCACAAGATCTTTCACCTCATCGGTTGCTTTTTTGAGCTTCTGATCCGGCGCAAGAGGCTGATATTTTATGGTATCTTTCAGGTTGTATTTCTGTACAGAATCTTTTTTCTCTTTCTGAGCTTCTTCTTTGCTGTTCATCGATTCTATTTCCTGAAGGATATTGTATTTGATGAATTTTTTCCACTCGTTATACTGCTCCTGCTTGTTTGCCGGAACTTTTTTCATTTTCGGTTCTAAAATAAGCGTTTCATCTTCTTCCAGATTAATCGGCTTGCTGAAAATATCCTGCGTGATTTTATCGATTTCGTCTACTCTCTGGTATAATCTGTCGATGGTAAGTTTGTAGAAAGTAAGATCTCCCTGGTTGATGTAATCATCCAGTTTCGTTTCATGCTTCCCGAATTCATCCATATCCGATTGAATGAAATATCTTTTTCCCGGATCTACCATCTCGAAATAATGCTTATAAACATCTTTAGAATAGGCATCGTTGATGGGTTTTGGGCTGTAATGCAAATAAGAAAGTGTATTTTTCACGCTCACCATTATCGTCTGCATCTTTTCGTCATCATTCTTTGGCGAGTTGAAACAAAACATTAGACTTGTTAATGGAATTAGGAGTAAAAATTTATTTAGCTTAAAATTTTTCCACATAAATCTGTAATGTATTTTATTAATTTTAAAAAAGTATTGTAATAAGTAGTTATTTTTTATTCTCCGTTACAAACTATCAAATTTAATACCTTATTTCTAAATATCTGTTACTTTTAAGGAATTTTATTAAGATCAGGATTTATCTTAATTTTTACTGTTGAAAGTATGGTTTAAAAGCTCAAAAATTCAAAAACCATTATTTCACACTCCAAAATATTTAAACCCAAAGTTTTTTCCGAAGAAAGTCTTTTATAGTATATTTGTTACAATTAAAAAATTTATATGGAAAGACCACTTATTCTGGTTACGAATGACGACGGAATTACAGCACCGGGAATCAGAAATCTTATCAGTTTTATGAACGAAATCGGAGAAGTAGTTGTTGTAGCACCCAATTCTCCGCAAAGCGGTAAAGGTCATGCGATTACCATAAATTCTACTTTAAGTTACGAAGAAGTACATCTCGAAGGTCCGCAAAAGGATTTTTCTTGCAGCGGAACTCCTGTTGACTGTGTAAAGATGGCTCTTGATAAAATTCTTCCGCGAAGACCGGACATTGTGGTTTCAGGAATCAACCACGGAGCGAATTCTTCCATTAATGTTATTTATTCGGGAACGATGTCTGCTGCTGTTGAAGCGGGTGTGGAAAGTCTTCCTGCCATCGGATTTTCTTTGCTGGATTTCAGTTGGGAAGCAGATTTTACGCAGGCAAAAGAATACATTCAGAATATTGTGAAAAGAACTCTGGAAAATCCTATGCCGAAAGGAATTGTATTAAACGTAAATATTCCGAAACTTCCGAAAGAGGAAATAAAAGGGGTAAAAGTCTGCAAACAGGCAAATGCAAAATGGGAAGAAAGTTTTGATGAAAGAGTAAATCCTCACGGAAAAAAATATTACTGGCTTACCGGATATTTCAACAATATGGACGAATCTGAAGATGCTGATGAAACCGCTTTAGCAAACGGATATATTTCTATTGTTCCGGTGAAATTCGATCTTACCGCTTATGAGTATATGAATACGCTGAATGAGGTAATGAAGTTTGATTAAATATAAATATTGAGGCGTAAATTTGTTTTACGCCTTATTATTGTCCTTTTGTCTTGAAACAAAAGAACGAAAAATTCAAGACTTGGGAACTTTCACTAAAAATTAATTCTGTTCTCTAAAAATTCTAAAACTCGCGCGAATTCAAGATTTGTTCTTCGGCTCAAACAGTCCTCTCGCGCTCAAACAGTAGATTTTTTTTAACGTTCACAGAAGTAATTTTCTTAACGCTCCATTTCCCTATGTCATTATTAAAAAACAAAATCATTAAAATAGCTTTGAAATTTGTCAAAAGAATTTAAAACAAAACTCTATCCTCTTTCCTCAATTCCTCCAGATATTTGCTTTTATCATCACGGTAAAATAAATTCATGGTTTCGAAAGGAATCATTTTCAGGTCTTTATTTACAATGTGAACACAGGATTTTTTCACAGCACGGACATCAAAATCATGCGCATCCATAAAGTTCATGATGATGATTCTGAACAGGTTATCATAATCCAGATTGGGTGCGGAAACGTCAGGAAGACAGCACAATAACTGATTAACTTTAGGTTTTACTTTATCTACAGAAATTCCGGTGCTGAAAATATCCAGAAGCTGCATCTGCAATCCGGTATCCTGTTCGTAAACAATGGTATTCCGGGTTTCATTGTTCAGTAAATCAGCAGGATTGATGTATCGTGTTAAAGGAATCGTTTCGCCTTCCAGTTTCAGAATATATCCCATCGCCAAAGCATCGGGATTACACGGAACAGGAATGATATCATCCGAATTCAGCAAAGGAAACTGATTGAGAATCTCCTGTCTTACTTCGGTTAAAGTAATTTTTTCATGAGCAGAATCTTCGCGGTTTCTTCCTGCAATTTCTACTGGCTGAAAAGTAATTCCGCGGACACATTTCTGTTTCAGGGCAAAATCAATGATTTTTCCGATTTCGTCAATATTTTTATCTTTCTGAAGAACAATAACGAGTGTCGTCGAAAGATTTAAAGCATTCAATTTCTCTAAAGCTTTCATTCGTACGTCTGTTAAATCTTTTCCTCTGAAATCTTCCAGAACTTCCGGTTTAAAGGAATCAAACTGAAGATAAATTTCAAATTCCGGAGCATAAGTTGCTAATTTTTCGGCAAAACCGGGATCATTGGCAATTCTTACCCCGTTCGTATTCAGCATTAAATGTTTAATGGGTTTCGACTTCGCAATATCCATGATTTTAAAAAATTCCGGATGGATTGTCGGTTCTCCTCCACTGATCTGAACGACATCCGGTTCGCCTTCATTTTTAACGATCACATCAAACATCGCTTCGATCTCTTCCAGACTTCTGTGGCTTCCGTAATGTGGCGAAGACATCGCATAGCAGGTAGGACAGGTAAGATTACACCGATCTGTTACTTCCACAATAGAAAGACAGCTATGTTGCTCATGATCAACACATAAACCACAATCATAAGGACAGCCATATTCTACATCGGTTCCAAAATGATGGGGCATTTCAGAAGCCTTATTGTAATTTCTGATATTTTTATAATACTGAATATCTGAAGCAATTTTAGTTTTGAAAAATCCGTGATCCGGACATCTTTTCGTCATAAAAACTGCTTCATCTTCAATAATAATCTTTGCTCCCACTCTTTTCAGACATTCGGGACAAAGACTTATGGTATAATCGTAATACGTATAATTTCTTACTGGCATAATAATTTCTGATTTATAAAGCTCCTCCGCAAATAATTCCACTAATTATCAAACAGATAAGCATGGAAATGGTGACCGTCTGCCAAAATTGCTTCTTTGAAAAATTTTCATTCTTCCAATGAAAAATAGCTTCGGTAATTTTTGCTACTATAAATGAAATTCCAAAAATAATTCCTCCGAATATAAAAAGTGCTGTTATTATTGAAATCAACAAATCCATTCTTAACTGTTTTTACATTCCACCACAAACAAAACCGCTGATCAATCCGCCAACAAGCATGGAAATCAGAACAGTCATCCAAAACTGACCCGTTGAAAATTTTCTTTCATTATTCCATTCGTAAATAACTTTTGTAATTACGGCAACAACAAGCGATATCATCAATAATACAAAGGCAATAATCCCGATAATCATTACAACAAGACCACCAAGATCTCCGACTTCAAGAAATGTGAGTAATTTCATGATTTGATATTTAATGTGAAGTTACAAATTTTGTTTTTCTCAATTTTAAGAAATAATAGAAAATTACAGCTATACAAACAAGCTGTATGGTTCCTAAATTTCCTAAAATTTCTACTCTCGGCTTGATGAAGTCCAGCAACAGACGGAAGCTAAAATAACTGACCATACACAATTGAAAAACGAAACCTGAAGGATATTTTTTTGTATTCTGGATGATTTTTAAAACGATCCATAAAAGAATGAGAAACGCTATTTCATATAATGCCACAGGATGTCTGAGAAATTGGTCTCCCAGATGCATTCCGAAAATAAAATCAGTAGGAATTCCGTATGTTTCTTCATAAATTCCGGTAAGAAAGCAGCCGATTCTGCCAATAATCATTGCTAAGATCAGTGGATAGACGATCAAATCTCCGGTACTTTCTTTATGCCCGACAATTTTTTTTGCCCATTCAACACCAATTAAGCCAAAAGCCAATCCGCCAACAATTGTATTATTTGTCCATATGGTTTTCAGATCAAAATGCTCTAAAAGTCTGATGGGGTTTTCGAGATTTCCAATTAATTTTGATCCGATTAATGCTCCCGCTGTTGCACCAATTAATACCGCAGCAGATGTATTGAAAGACATTTTCTCTTTCGATTTTCGTTTTAGATAAAAATAAAACCGCATTCCGATAAAAATTCCTGCCGCTTCAAACAGCGGATGAGCGAGAATCGTTTTACCAAATAGGTGAAAGGTCACAGGAAATTCCATGGTTTCAAAAGTATTGTTTTTAATTAAAACTTATTCGAATTTCTTTAAATTTTATATGTGGTTCTTTTGTCTTGAAACAAAAGAACGAAAAGTTCAAGACTTTGAATCTGAATGCTAAAAATTAAAATTCATTCCTAAAATTCCCAAAACTTGCGCGAATTCAATTGGGGTCTTTTGATTAAAAATTTGCCTCGCGCTTCAAACAGTGGGAATTTTTTAACGAAATAAATTGTAATTTTCTTAACGCTTCAGCTTCATATGTCGATTTTTCTGATCGTATTTATGATTTAATTAGCTTTTAAATAAAGGTTCAAATTGTATTAAATAATTTATAAAATCCTTTTAAATAAAGATTAGAATCAATCTTTTTCATAAATTTAATTAAAATAATTATCCGAATTATGAGAATAGAATATGATATTAAACTGGGTTTTAAGGATGTAATGTTCCGTCCGAAACGTTCTACCCTGAAATCCCGTTCTGAAGTTGATCTGGAAAGAGAATTTACCTTTAAACATACCCGAAAAAAATGGAAAGGCGTTCCTGTGATTGCTGCCAATATGGATACAGTGGGAACATTTGAAATGGCGGTTGAACTGGCAAAAGAAAAAATCATCACAGCGGTTCATAAGCATTATTCTGTGGAAGAATGGTCAGAATTTTTGAATTCTCAGCCGGAAAACATTTATCAGTATATCGCATTAAGCACGGGAACCGGAAAAGCAGACGAAGAAAAGATAAAAACCATTCTCGATCTGCATCCTAAAATCGAGTTTCTCTGCATTGATGTAGCCAATGGTTATTCTGAGCATTTTGTGGAATTTGTGAAGAAGGCAAGGGCAAATTTCCCGGATAAAATTATCATTGCGGGAAATGTTGTAACCGGAGAAATGGTGGAAGAGCTTATTTTAGTCGGCGCAGATATCATTAAAGTCGGGATTGGTCCCGGTTCGGTTTGTACAACGAGAGTGAAAACCGGAGTGGGATATCCTCAACTTTCGGCAATTATAGAATGTTCTGATGCAGCACATGGTTTAGGAGGTCATATTATCGCGGATGGCGGCTGTAAAGTTCCGGGAGATGTGGCGAAAGCTTTTGGCGGCGGTGCAGATTTTGTGATGCTGGGCGGAATGTTTGCAGGACACGATGAAAGCGGTGGCGAAATGGTGGAAGAAAACGGTAAAAAATACAGACTTTTTTACGGAATGAGCTCAAAAACAGCCATGGATAAACATTCGGGAGGTGTTGCAGAATACCGTGCTTCGGAGGGAAAAACCGTAAAAGTAGCTTACAAAGGTCCGGTTCTGGAAACGGTAAAAGATATTTTAGGCGGCGTTCGTTCTACCTGTACTTATGTGGGGGCTTCAAAACTGAAAGAGCTGTCGAAAAGAACTACGTTCATCAGAGTACAGGAGCAGGAAAATCAGATATTTAAAGAGTAACAATTGAACAAAATATTTAACATTACAAACGGTGATTGTCTCGCTGAACAATTGAAGGAAACAACAATTTCCGGCGAGATGATTATTTGTAGAGAAGCTTTAGTTACAGGTTCTTTACAGGCTGAAAATCTGGATGTTTTCTGGAAAGTAAGATCAGAATTTATTGCTGAAAATTATGGTGATACAAAAGAAAATTATTACCGTAAAGTGGTTTCAGAATTCAATAAAATAATGCAGATTCCGGAAGATTCTGAGGTACATCTTTGGTTTGAAGATGATCTTTTTTGTCAGGTTAATATGTGGTTTTGCTTAACGCTGATTCCGAAGGATAAAAATATCAACATCTACAGGATTTTTCCAAAATCATCGAAAGAAAGCCAATGGAAAGGGTTTTCGGATTCTGACCGTTTTGATTTGGAAGAAACATTAACCTCAAGAGTTTTATTTAAACAAAAGGATCTTGAATTGGGGCTGAATTTATGGGAAGCTTATCAAAGTAATCATCAAAATAAATTAAAGCAACTTTCTGAAATTCAATCTGATTGCTTTCATTTTTTACCTGAATTGATCGCAACTTATCAAAACATTAATCCTGAAGTTTTTATTCAAAATTTAATCCTGAACGGTATAACAGATTTTAGTGAGGTGTTTGAAAAGTTCCGTGAGGAGCTGGGAATTTTCGGATTCGGAGATTTGCAGGTAAAGCTTATTTATGATAAAGTTTTTCAGGAAAAATAGCGCTTATTTTACAACAATGCTTTTCTTGCTGAAAAATTTTTCCAACTGATCATTAACGTACTTTTTCTCTTCTTTTGCGGAAGATAATTCATCAAAGTACAGGATTTTGGGAACTTCTTTTATTTTATCAATTTTTAAAGAATCTTCTTTAGAATTCTGAATGACTGTAATTCTGTCTCTTATTTCCTTATCATATTCTTTTAAATCGGTTACAAAAATTTCTTTAACGAAATTATTCATGTTGTAATCTATATTAAACCCTGAATAACTCTGACTGAAAAAATCTGTTTCCGGCAGAAAGATGACAAACAAACTGATCCACCAAAGTCTTTTTAAATTCTCCTTTTTGTATAGTAAAAGAAAAGAAAGGGTAGCTAAAAAGAAGATGACAATATTATCGTTTTGTCTTCCCACAATATTGATCAGATAGCCTAAAAGCATTAAAGGAAGCAATGAAATCATACAAATTACGAAAGCTTTGGTAAATTTCACTTTACTTTTTAAGGCAGTAAGTTCTTCAAAAAACAAAGCAGTAAATAAAGGAATAAGAAATACTGTTTTTATAAAAATATAGCCAAAATTAAAAGTGAAAAAAGCGGTTCTTTTCGTCCACATCCAATAAAAAGCATCATCAGATTTTACCATTCTGTTGAAGTTTCCGGGAGCTAAAAAGCTGATAAGAAATCCGATAATTCCGATGGCTAAAAGAATTTTATTTTCTTTTGATGGTTTTTCAAAGCATATAAAACTCAATGCTCCTAACAAAAGCAGCGCAATGATTTCATTTGCACCCATCAGAATAAAAATGACAACAGCACTTAAAAAGAAGAACAGTTTTTTTTGTGACTGCTGAAACTTTCCGTAAAAAAAGAGTAAAAGACCCGATAAAATAACTGGTAAAAAGTAGACATTAGATCCTGTAATCCAAAAATAATGTTCCGGTAAACTGATTAATCCAACCGTATAAATAAAGAAAAATAACAGGCTCTTTTTTAGTGCTTCTGTAAAGATATAATTAAAATATAGTCTGAAATTTAAAATGACGACTGCAAGAAATGAATTGAGTAAAAATATGGGATAAATTTTCGGGAGTATATTGAACGGATCTTTAGAAACAGGATTCAGCATATTAATGGTATAGCCAAAATATCTTCCTCCCCAATGCATATAAAAATCGCAGACATTCCCCAGAAATCCTAATTTTTTTGTTCCATAGGAATAGATATAATCATCGGTCTGATATACATTAAAAAAAGAAAAGTAAACCAGACCGATTAGTAGTAAAACCGACAAGAATAAGGTAATATTCTGTACCGTTTTCATATATTTTATGTCAAAAGACCTCCATCAACGTTTAACGTCTGTCCTGTAACGTAAGAAGACATTTCACTTCCTAAAAATACGCATGCATTTGCAATATCTCTGGTCTGTCCCAGTTTTTTCATCGGGATAGCTTCGTTCCATTTTTCTTTTGCTTTGTCATCTAAAGCATCCGTCATTTCAGTTTGTATGAATCCCGGAGCAATTGCGTTGCAACGGATGTTTCTGGAACCTAATTCTAATGCTACAGATTTAGTGAAACCGATAACTCCTGCTTTGGAAGCTGCATAGTTTGCCTGTCCTGCATTTCCGCTGATCCCTACTACAGAAGTCATGTTGATGATTGATCCTGCTTTTGCCTTCATCATGGGCTTAATTACCGCTTTGGTAAGGTTAAATACAGAATCTAAATTTACTTTAATTACTTTATCCCAGTCATCTTTCGACATTCTCAAAAGCAGATTGTCTTTCGTAATTCCTGCGTTATTTACCAAAATATCAATTTTTCCAAACTCAGCCATTACTTCGTCCACTAAAGTTTGAGCGGCATCAAAATCTGATGCATCAGACTGATATCCTTTAATTTGAGTTACAGAACTTAAAGCTGCTTCCAATTCCTTCGCTTTTTCTACAGATCCGGCGTAAGTAAATGCTACTTTTGCACCCTGTTCGGCGTACATTTCGGCAATTCCTTTTCCGATTCCTCGTGTAGCTCCCGTAATTAGCGCTACTTTTCCTTCTAATAGTTTCATATATGACAATTATTTTTCTTTATAACGTATTAGCCTTTTGAAAGTTGGCTAATATACAGCATTTAATTTTACAGAAATAAAACAGTGCGCAAAGATATTACAAAATGTTATTCAATGCATTTTAAATCACTTTTTTAGCGAAAATTTATGACTGTTTTTTGTCATAAAGCCACTTTAAATAAGTTAATCGATAAAACTTCTGTCTTTTTGTTCTGTAAAATAAATGAATTCTGTTTCTTTTCCTTTGGTAAGTCTGATGCCTTTTTTATCCGGAAAAAACTTATCATAGACAATTTCCGTTAAAGGTTCATTTTTGTCGTTGGTAACACCGAATTTATTATCTTTTTTCACCACAAATTCATTAACACCTAAAAAAGTGGTGATGTCATCATAGACGAAAGGAACAATTTCATTTCCGCTTTCATCCATCATCCCGTAGAAATTGTCTATGTTTTTCCCGACTAATGTGGGATAAAGTTCAAAAGGTTTTACTTCCTTAAATCCTTTTAATTCTTTATAATTTCCTGTTTTTGGTGAAAATGTATAATAGGTTTCGTTTTTATTGACAATCAATGTATTGGGGAATATTTTTTCGATCTGGTAATCGTCATTCAGGATATTTTTTAAATTTTTATCCAGAATTTTCTCTTCATCGTCTTTTCTCAGATAGAGATATTTTTCTCCTGCAATGCTCAATCCTTCTACCCTGTCATATTCCTTCGGAAAAACAACTTCTCCGTTTAGACGCACAACGGCAGTTTTAGGATTTTTCTGATCCTGAGAGGTTTTAAACAACCCATTAAAAAGAGGGTTTACATAATGATAATCAAGATCATACACCTTCCCTTCTCTCTTAGAAAAAATGCTTACTTTATCTTCTTTGGTAAGGTAAATATATTCTCTGCCCACAAAAGCCTGATCGTATATTTCATCGGCAATGGTGCTTTCTTTTTCATCAATAATACCATATTTATTTTTAGAAACATCCAAAGTTACCAAATAAGGAAACGCATTGATATTGTCCACGTTATGATCCGAAATCGTACTTAAGGTTTTACCATTATTATCAATAACCTCTCCGGATTTTTCACCTTTCGAAAGATAAGTTCTGCTTTTGTAGAAACGAAGATCATCGGTAAAAGGACGGTCTGAAATTTGTTTTCCGTCAAAATCATAAATCAGCCAGACTCCGTTATTTTTAACAAAGAATCTGTTCTCACTTCCAAAAACTATTTTTTCTGAGAACGGAATAATTTCTTTTCCGTTAAAATCGTAAACACATTCCTTTCCTTTCTTTGAATAAATCAGCCTGTCTTTATTTTCCCAGGTTCTGAATTTGAAAAGATCCATCGGAATAACTTCCTTTCCGTTCGCATCAATAATCGCCGTTTTTCCATTGGAATTTCCCGCTTTTACCCTCAGAATAAACCTGTTTTTCCATAAATGTGAAATTTCACTTTTTGCAGGATACTCAAAAGTGATATTGCCCAGAGAATCTACAATTCCAGATTTTCCGGTTTTGGCATCAGAAATCATTCCGTATCCTTTGGAATAGAAACGGACTTCTTTGCCTGTTTTTTTTGTTAAAAGTATCTGTTTATACTGATCCGTCTGCCCGAAACAGACCGACGAAAGCAGTACGAAAATTAAATTTTTCAATTAAATTGAATTATTTACGATGAGAACAATCTCACCTTTTAACGTTTTGCTTTTGGAAAACTCAATGAGTTCAAGAATTGTTCCTCGTTTGGTTTCTTCGAACTTTTTGGAAATCTCACGGCTTAAGCTAACCTTGGTTTCTTCGCCGAAAAATTCTTTAATCTGCTCCAGTGTGGTATTAATTTTATGCGGACTTTCGTATAAAACGATTGTTTTTTTCTCTTCTGCAAGCTGTTTAAGCTTCGTTTGTCTGCCTTTTTTCTGAGGAAGAAATCCTACAAAAAGAAATTCGTTATTCGGTAATCCCGAAACCACCAAAGCCGGAACAAAAGCGGTTGCTCCCGGTAAACAGATCATTTCAATATGATGATCGGAACCTGCTTTTGCCAGCAAATAACCCGGATCTGAGATTCCGGGAGTTCCTGCATCGGTAATAATGGCAATATTCTGACCGCTTTTAAGGTCTGTAATTACTTTTTCCGTTGTCTGATGTTCGTTGTGTAAATGATAAGATTTTAGAGGCTTGGAAATCTCGAAATGCTTTAAAAGAATTCCGGAAGTTCTCGTGTCTTCACATAAAATATAATCAACCTCTTTCAGTACATTTACCGCTCTGTAGGTCATATCTTCGAGGTTCCCGATCGGTGTAGGAACAAAATATAGGATTCCGCTCAAAATTTAGTTTATAAAAATTTATTTTCCACCAATATCCAAAGTCTCTGCGCGTACTCGTCCACTTTATTCCATTTTTTGGCATAATAAAGATCGCTCAGATATTCTTTAGCTTCTTCCAGTGTTCTGAAACTGTTCAGGTTATTCACCACTTCATTCAGTTCTGTCTGGCTTCCTCCGAACAGTGTTTTTGTGAAAGCAATCCTGTCATTCAAATCAAGCTTAAACTCAGGCTTTTTCTTTTCCGCTTCCATAAAATCGGTTGGAATATTGGTCTTTAAAATACTTCCTGTCTCTTCTTTTTTCTCAACAGGAATTGCTTTTTCCGGCATATCTCTTTCAAGATGATCATCATCAAAAAGCGACTGTACCGCTTTCAGACCTTTGATATTGGCCAGTTTTATCTTTTTATCATGATGATAGGCTTCGAGATTTTCAAAGCTTTCATCAGATTTTAAATGTTCTTTCTCTTCAGAAACAGGTTTGTTGATCTCAACAATTTTTCTTCTGTCATTAATTTCCGCTAAAACTGAAGATTCCTGTTTTTCTTCTACAGAAGCTTCATTTTTAATTTCGTTAACGATGTTTTCAGCATTTGAAGTATCGGTCGCCAATTCGCCCTGTTCCATCATTGTGTGAGAAGAATACTGATTATCATTTTCTTCCACTAAAATTTCTTCATTTTCATCTAAAACTTCCCCATCGAAAATACTCGGGATTTTTTCAGATTCTTCTTCATTTTTATACTGATAATTGTTTTGAATTTTTTCTTCTTCATCAAAATCATTCAGAATATCTCCACGATTGTCCGAAATTTCGTTTTCAAATTCATCAATTTCATTTAACTGATGATTAAAGATAACTTCTTCTTCCGTTTTGCTGTCATTAAAAATTTCTTCCGAGATTTCTTCATCATTTTCGGGTTCAGAATTTGCCAGAATTCTTTCTTCATCCACAAAATTCAGATCCGCTCCGCTGTTTTCAGAAGTTTCATATTCATCAAGTTCGTTTAACTGAGCATTGAAAACATCTTCATTCTCTTTCAGATCATTCTGAATTTCATCCTGCGAATTTTCTTCTGCAAAATTAATTAAAGTTTCGTGAAGTTCACCTTCTACAATCTCATTTAATTGATTGTTAAAAATTGCCTCTTCTTCAGTCACTTCACTTGAATAATTTCCGGATTCGCTTCCGTCAATTTCATTAAGCTCATTATTGAAAATAGCTTCCTCCTCTGTTACTTCACTGCTGAAATCATGGGATTCCTGCAAAGGAGCAGGTGAAGAAAATTTTTCTTTATTTTCTGAAATCAGCGAAGAATTTTCACTTCCGAAATACTCGATATTTTTTTCCAGCAGCCGGAGAAACGAAATCCTGTTGGCAAGCTCTTCCACAAGATCCTGCTTTGACGAAAGTTCGTCTACGTTGCTTATTTTATCCAGAATACCAATGATATTCTTGGATTCAAAAAAAATCTTTTCCTTTAAATCTTGGATGTTCTGCATAGAAGAATCTTGTTAAAATTGCTTACTTTTGATCTTAAAAATATACGGCTAATTTAACAAATGTTTTTAGAAAATACAATTAATCATTCCAAACAAAGTGGTTGGATGGAAGTTATTTGTGGCTCAATGTTTTCCGGAAAAACCGAAGAGTTGATCAGAAGGCTTAGAAGGGCTGAAATGGCAGGGCAGAATGTGGAGATTTTTAAACCAAAACTGGATACGCGCTATTCGGATGAAGATGTGGTTTCGCACAATCAGAATAAAATCCGAAGCACGGCGGTAGAAAATCCCAGCGAAATTCTTTTGCTGGCTTCCAATTGTCATGTAGTAGGAATTGATGAAGCACAGTTTTTTGATGAAAGCATTGTGGATATAGCCAATCAACTGGCAAACGGCGGAATAAGAGTGGTTATTGCAGGTCTGGATATGGATTTTCTCGGGAGACCTTTCGGACCGATGCCGAATCTGATGGCAACTGCAGAATATGTTACAAAAGTACACGCAATCTGCAGAAGAACGGGAAATCTAGCCAACTATTCTATGAGAACTTCCGAAGGAAAAGATCTTGTAGAACTCGGAGAAACAGAATCTTACGATGCGGTAAGCAGAAGAGTTTTTGTGGATGAAGTTTTGAATAAAAAAGAGATTTAATATCAAATTTATTATTAATTTTGTTTAAAATTTAATAGTGAAAACTATCAGAAAATGATATTAGAAATTAAAAATTACATCAAGATCAGCAATTCTATTGACGAGATTCTGAAAAATTCGCCTTTCAAAATGAAATACATCATCGAGAAAAGCGGAATTTCCGAGCCTACGTTTTTCAGAAAAATGAAAGAGAAAAAATTTCTTCCGGAAGAATTGCTGAAGATTGCGGAAATTATAGAGCCGGAAAAAATTTCGCATGATGATATTCTCAATGCTATTCAGGAAGGTTTAGACGACGTAAAAAACGGACGGATAACTGAACATATGGCAGTGATGAATGAAGCAAAGGAAAGAATTGCAAAAAAGAAAAATGAATATTTTTTGGACAAATAGAGCCAAATCGGATTTAGAAATTCTAGAAGATTTTCTTATTGAAAACTGGGGGTTCGATGTTTTGGAAGATTTTTATGAAATTTTAGAAAGAAAAATTTCTTTGCTTGAAAATGGAAATCTTATTCATCAGAAATATGAAGACACAGCGTTTCACAAATTACTAATTACGAAACACAACTCTATCATTTATGAAATTTCAGGAAATCAAATAAATCTTTTAAATATGATTAATAACTTCCGAAATCCTGATTCTAATTATAACCTAATTACAGAAAAGTAGTTTATGAACTACACGACAAACCATATCGCAGAAATCACCAATGCGAAGATTATTGGAGACAAAAATATAATAATCAGGAATATCGCTTTCGACAGCAGAATTATTTATTCTACTAAAAATACTGCGTTTATAGCGATCAATACTCCAAAAAATTCCGGAGAAAAGTTCATTGAATCTGCTATCGACCGTGGAATAAATGTCATCATTTCCGAACATCATCATCCGCAGTTTGAAAATATTACGTGGATCATTGTTGAAAATTCGGTTGAATTTCTTCAGAAATTAGCTAAATTTCATTTTGAAAATGCTCATTTAAAATCAATCGGAATTACAGGAAGTAACGGAAAAACGATTTTAAAAGAGTGGCTGTATCAATGTCTGTGGAATGAATTTCCAACGGTAAAAAGCCCGAAAAGTTTCAATTCCCAGATCGGACTTCCGCTTTCTCTGCTGCAGATTAATAATTCTCATCAATTAGGAATTTTTGAAGTAGGCATTTCAAAGCCAGACGAAATGGAAAAGCTCGAAAATATTTTCCATCCGCAGATTGGTCTGCTCACTCACATCGGAACTGCTCATCTTGCCAATTTCCAATCGGAAGAGGAGCTGATTGATGAAAAGATCAAATTATTCAAACACTCTGATACGGTTATTTATAACGGAGATAATCCTTTGGTTGACAAAAAAATAAAAGAATTATATTCAAGTAAAAAATTAATTTCTTACGGGTTTAAGGAAGACAACGAAGTTTACTTCAAAAACAATAATTCGAAAAACGAAGATGTAACGGTACATTATTTCGACGAAGAAATTTCTTTTCCGGTTCATCAGAGAGATGAAGCCACTTTAACGAATGCTTTGGCGCTTGTAACGGTTTTAAAGGAACTTGGTATTGAAAACGAAAAGATCGTCGAAAAAATCAACGCTTTAAAGGCTGTTGAAATGAGACTTGAAGCGATTGAAGGAATTGAGAACAATATTGTCATCAACGATTCTTTTAACCTTGATCTTGATTCTCTGAAAACAGCGCTTCAATTTCTCAATGAATACAACAAACCGAAAAAATCTCTGGTTCTTACAGATATTGTAGGGGTAAATTCCAATTCGAAAGAACTGTATGAAGAAGTCTCAGAACTTGTAAACGATCAGAAATTCGATTCTGTTTTCCTGATCGGTGATGAAATATCAAAATTTAGTGAATTATTTAAAGCTAAAACTTTTACTTTTATCAATGCTCAGGAATTAATTGAAAGTAAACACCTTACAGAAATTGAAAATCAGATCATTCTATTAAAAGGGGCAAGAAAATTTGAGATCGAAAGACTTAAAGATCTACTTGAGCTCAGAAAACATGATACGGTTTTAGAAATTAATTTGAATGCCATTCTTCATAACATCAATTACCATAAATCTTTATTAAAACCAGCCACAAAAATGATGGCGATGGTAAAGGCAAATTCTTATGGCTTAGGAAGTTATGAAATTTCAGAATTTTTACAGCATCATCACATAGATTATCTTGGAGTCGCTTTCGTTGATGAAGGCGTAGAACTCAGAAAAAAAGGAATCACAGTTCCTATTGTGGTTATGAATCCTGAACAGCATAGTTATGAAACCGTGATCACCTATAATCTGGAACCGGAAATTTACAGTTTCAGAGTTCTGGAATTATTCTATGAAGCCGTTCAGAAATCGGGATATGATAAAAAATATCCGATTCACATCAAACTGGAAACAGGAATGCATCGTCTTGGTTTTAAAGGCAATGAACTGGATCAGTTAAGTGAGACTTTAAATTCAATGAATGTAAAAGTTCAAAGTATTTTCAGCCATCTTTCTTCTTCAGATTTGCCGGATGAAAAAGAATTTACATTCCATCAGCTTGAAACTTTTGAAAAAAACTCAACCTATTTGATAGAAAAATTGGGGTACACTCCTATCCGACATATTTTAAATTCTTCAGGAATAACCAATTACACCAATCATCAATATGATATGGTAAGAATCGGAATCGGAATGTTAGGAGAATCACCAAATAGTGAAATACAGAAACAGCTGAGATCTGTGGTAAGCTTTAAAACGGTAATCTCTCAAATTTCTTTGGTAGAAAACGGAGAATCAGTTGGTTACAGCCGCAGATTTAAAACAGATCATCAGACGAAAATAGCCACTATTCCTGTAGGATACGCAGACGGAATCCCAAGATTAATCGGAAACCACGTCGGTAATGTAGGAATCCAAAAAACCCTTGCTCCGATTGTAGGAAGCATCTGTATGGACATGATGATGATTAACGTAGATCATATCCCCAATGTAAAGGAAGGCGATACTGTTACCATTTTTAACGCAAAACCCAGTTTAAAAGAATTCGCAGACTACTGCAAAACAATAACCTATGAAGTTTTAACCTCCATTTCGCCCCGCGTGAAACGGATTTATGTAAAAGATTAGCCTATGAGAAAGCTCCTGATGATTTTATTTGCCTTTCAATTGATTATGATTCATTCTCAAGTAAAGAAAGATCTCGTAATCCCGAAAAATCCTAAGATAGGACTTTCTCTCGCAGGTGGCGGAGCTAAAGGATTTTCTCATGTTGGTGTTCTTAAAATACTGGATTCTCTCGGGGTAAAAGTAGATTACATCGCAGGAACAAGTATGGGAGCCATTGTCGGCGGACTGTACGCTTCAGGATATTCCGGAAAAGAGATAGAAAAGATTGTAATGGACACCGATTTCTATTCTTTAATCACTGATCCCAAAGCAAAACGACAGGAAACAACTTTCTTTAATAAATCTGTTGACAAATATCTTTTGTCTATTCCTCTTAAAAACGGAAAAATTACACTGCCCTCTTCCATCAGTTCCGGACAGAAAAATGTCTATCTGCTGAAGGAACTTTTCAAAAATGTTTCCAACATCGATGATTTCTCAAAACTCCCGATTCCTTTTATGTGTGTCGCCACCAATCTGGAAAGCGGCAATATGCAGATTTTTGAAAAAGGAGATCTGGTACAGTCGATTATGGCAAGTTCTGCATTTCCATCACTCATGGATCCTGTAAAAATTAACGACAGTATTTATATTGATGGAGCGATGACGGTGAACTACCCTTCCAAACCTTTAAAAGATAAAGGAATTGATATCGTTATCGGGGTAGATCTCAATCAGGATCTTTCCAAACGTGAAGATCTGAACAGCATTATCGCCATCTTAAATCAGGTCATTGATTTCGGAATTAAAAAAGATACCAAAAGACAATATCAATATACCGATATCAACATTAAACCTAATTTAACAGGCATGACAGCCACAAGCTACGATGATAAGAAAAAAATTCTCGACAGCGGCTACGTAGAAGGCTTAAAATACGTCGATATTCTCGATCAGCTACCCAAGAGACCTTTCGACAGAATAAGACAGCAAATGAGCCCTATTTACTCCAATGTCTACAAAATCGACAGTCTCGAAATTGAAGGAAGCAGAATTTACGGTAAAAATTATGTTTTAGGGAAAATGGGACTGCGGCTCCCTTCTCTCCAAACCTACGGAAGCATCAATAAACAGATTGATAAATTGGTCGCCACCAACAATTACAAATTCATCAATTACGATATAATTTCCGGAAACAATTCAAATTACCTTAAGCTCTACGTTACCGAAGACGATGCAAGACATTTTCTAAAATTCGGATTGCATTACGACGAAATTTTCAAAACCGGACTTCTTTTAAACTATTCAGCAAAACGACTTTTATCTCGAAATTCAAATCTTTCGCTGGACATTGTTGTGGGAGATAAACCCCGATATTATTTAAACTATTTTATTGATAACGGATATATTCCGGGCTTCGGAATTTATTCTTCGGGAATGAGCTTTAATTTGAAAGATGTCAATAACAATGAAGTCGACAAATGGATATGGCTGAGAAATGAAGCTTATATTCAGTCGATCTGGAAAGATAAATTTGCCATTGGCGGCGGAATCAGTCACGATTATTTCGAAGCGGAATTCAACGGAGACAATAAAAGATACAGCAGATTTCTCAATCCGTACGTATTTCTGAAAAGCGATACCCAAAACGACAGAGACTTCCCTACCCGCGGAATTTATATTAACGCAGAAGGAAAAGTAATCGATCTACTAAAATCGGAAGTAGAAAAAAGACTCGTTCAGGTAAAAGCAGATATCAGGATTAATCTTCCGATTTCAAAACAGTTTGCATACAGACTCAATCTTTACGGAGGAATTACCATCGGCGAAAACCTTCCCGACTTTTACAAATACAGACTGGGCGGAATCTTTGAACAGAATATCGTAAACTACAGAAGCTTCTCAGGATTTTATTTTGCTCAGCTGAACAGCAATAATGTGGTTTTAATTTCAAACGACCTTCAGTTTAAATTCAATAAAAACTATTTCCTGAGCGGAAATTTCTCTTTTGCCAACCTTTCCAATGATATAACTTTTGAGGATGCGGTAAAACTAAATTTCAGCTCAGTAGGATTAACGGCTGGATACAAATCTCCTTTCGGGCAGATCAAAATCAACTTCAGCCATTCACTTAAAAACAATCAAAAAGGCATATTCAGTGTTATTTTAGGACACTGGTTTTAATTACGAAATGATACAATTTTTTTACGAAAACTTACCCGAATCGGTAAACACAGAATACAAAAAATGGCTGGAAGACCTTATTCTTTCAGAAGAAAAAAAGTTGGGCGAGATCAATTATATTTTCTGTGACGACGAATATTTACTCAAGGTAAACCAGGATTATTTACAGCACGACTACTATACTGATATCATTACATTTGACTATGTAAAAGGGAAGACCATAAGCGGCGAGATTTTTGTATCTTTGCAGCGCATTTCAGACAACGCTTCTACCCTATCCAGAAATTACGAAGAAGAATTACGGAGAGTTTTGGCTCACGGCATTCTGCACCTTTGCGGATATAAAGATAAAACAGAAGAAGAAGAACTGCAGATGCGAGGAAAAGAAGATCATTATTTAGCAAAATACCATTAAGTTTTTTTAGGAGCTTAATCCCGCTCTCCGCACTCGCTATTTTCTTTTTTCAAAAGAAAATGAGCTCAGACAAATGCTGCGATCGGGGCTAAATAAAGCGCAACAGAACAGATTTAAGACAATAAAATTTACAAATGTTTCACGTGAAACATTTGTAAAAAAGAGTAAAAATTAAGGCTTAAAACAAGCAAAAAAAATGATTTCAGAAATATATGATGTAATCGTAGTCGGTGCCGGTCACGCAGGATGTGAAGCCGCCGCTGCAGCAGCAAATTTAGGTTCAAAAACGTTGCTTATTACAATGAATATGCAGACCATCGGACAGATGAGCTGCAACCCTGCAATGGGTGGAATTGCAAAAGGACAGATCGTAAGAGAGATCGATGCGATGGGAGGATATTCCGGAATTGTAGCAGATAAATCTGCGATCCAGTTCAAGATGCTGAATCTTTCCAAAGGTCCTGCCATGTGGTCACCAAGAACACAAAACGACAGAATGCTTTTCGCAGAAGAATGGCGTTTGGCTTTAGAAAATACACCCAATCTTGATTTCTTTCAGGACATGGTAAAGCAGCTTATTATCGAAAATAATAAAGTTGCCGGAGTGGTTACGTCATTAGGAATAGAGATAAAAGGACGTTCTGTAGTTCTTACCAACGGAACTTTCCTTAATGGTTTGATCCACGTTGGAGATAAACAATTAGGAGGCGGAAGAATGGGCGAACCAAGAGCTTTTGGAATTACAGAACAACTCGTTTCTTTAGGCTTTGAAGCAGGAAGAATGAAGACCGGTACCCCACCCCGCGTAGACGGAAGAAGTCTTGATTATTCTAAAATGGAAGAACAGAAAGGAGATGAAAATCCTCAAAAATTCAGCTATTTAGATACCCCTAAATTAACCAAACAATTAAGCTGTCACATCGTTTATACCAACGAAACCGTACATGATATTTTACGTGAAGGTTTCGACAGAAGCCCAATGTTCAATGGTACGATTCAGAGTTTAGGACCAAGATATTGTCCGAGTATTGAAGATAAGATCAACCGTTTTGCAGAGAGAAACAGACATCAGTTGTTTGTAGAACCTGAAGGTTGGAAAACAGTAGAGATCTATGTAAACGGCTTCAGTTCTTCCCTTCCTGAAGATGTGCAGATCAAAGCAATGAAACATATTCCGGGATTCGAAAACGTAAAGGTATTCCGTCCGGGCTATGCCATTGAATATGACTACTTCCCTCCTACCCAATTGAAGCATACTTTGGAGACAAAATTAATTGATAACTTGTACTTCGCGGGACAGATCAACGGGACAACGGGATACGAAGAAGCAGCCGGACAAGGTCTTATTGCCGGAATTAACGCTCACAACAAAGTAAAAGAACAGGATGAATTTATCCTTAATCGAGACGAAGCTTACATCGGAGTTTTAATTGATGATCTTATCACAAAAGGAACAGAAGAACCGTACAGGATGTTTACCTCAAGAGCAGAATACAGACTTCTTTTAAGACAGGATAACGCAGACATTAGATTAACGCAAAAAGCTTTTGATTTAGGTTTAGCCAAAGAAGAACGCTTAAAAAGAGTGAATGAGAAAGTCGCTCAGAGCGAAGAACTTGAAAGCTTTCTTCGGGAAACCTCTTTAAAGCCGGGAGTAATTAATCCTATTCTGGAAACGATCGAAAGCAGTCCTGTTGATCAGGCTTACAGAGCAGCGCAGATTCTTACAAGACCGAATATGACGTTAGAAAAACTGGATCAGATCGACTTTATCAACGAAGTTTCTTCTAAATTTGATGACGAAGTAAGAGAACAGGCAGAAGTGAATATTAAGTACAGAGGCTATATTGAGAAAGAAAAAGAAAATGTTGCCAAACTAAACCGTCTGGAAAACATAAAAATTCCGGAAGATTTCGATTATACAAAAATCTCAAGTCTTTCTGCAGAAGCAAAGCAGAAGATGACGAATGTAAAACCAAAAACAATTGCACAGGCTGGAAGAATCAGCGGAGTTTCGCCTGCAGATATTAACGTTTTGTTGGTCTATTTAGGACGCTAAAACGAAAATGTTTCACGTGAAACATTCATAAAAATACAATCAAAATTAAGGTATTTATGAGCTTATACAAAGGTCTGAATATCTTAATTTTTAATTTTAAAGAAAAATCAAATGAAAATAAAAGATCATTTTCTATCGCAGGAAATTTTTGAAATTATTGAAACAGATACCAAAGGAGTTTTCAAGACCTCCCCTATTCCATCCAATATTTCAAAATATTATGAAAGTGAAGATTATATTTCCCATCATCAGGATTCCGGAAGTCTCAAAGAAAAACTGTATAAATTTTTACAGTCCTTTAATTTGCAGTACAAAAAAAATATACTTTTAGACCGAATCAGCAAAGGATCAAAAGTATTGGATTATGGTTGCGGAGCCGGAGAATTTGTAAAGTTTATAGAAAATGATTTCGAAACTTTCGGTTTTGAACCGGATGCAGATGCAAGAAAAGCAGCGCAGAATAAAATTTCAAAAGCTGCTATTTTAGATAATATTCATTCCATTGAAGATAAAAGTCTGGACGCAATTACTTTATGGCATGTTTTTGAACATATCGAAAATCAGGACGAGATGCTCGAAATTTTCAACCGTAAATTAAAAGACAAAGGGCTATTAATTATTGCCGTTCCCAATCCTACTTCTTACGATGCGAAACATTATAAAGAATATTGGGCGGCTTATGATGTTCCGAGACACATCTATCATTTTTCAAAAAAAGGCATGGAAAATCTGATTGCCAAAAAACCAAACTGGAAAATGAGAAAAATCAAACCGTTGATTTTAGATTCTTATTACATCTCTATGCTAAGCGAAAAATATAAAAAATCAACCCTGTTTTGGCTAAAAGCAACGATCTTCGGAACGATTTCTAACGTAAAAGCCCTTTTTTCGAACGAATTTTCAAGTTTGATATACATTATCGAAAAAAAGTAGAAAATCGAAATTTAAGCCATTTCTGAAGGTCATTTTTTCAGAATTTGAGCCATGAAAATCAAAATCCCGGGAAATTGTCCGGGATTTTATTTTTTATCGACTCCCCTACCCGAGTCAAATTTTCAGAATATATTTTTCACAAAACTAAATTTTTTGAAAAATCACTCCAGAATTCTAAAATCTGTTAGTAAAAAGTTAGTAACTCAAGATTTGACTCTATTTTTTTCTACCCCAACACATTTCGCATAAAGCAAATTTGAATTTTATGTAAAATAAGAAAAATCAAAAATATTTTAAAAATTTCAATTTTTAGCTATTTGAGAATATTGAAAATTTTGATCAATACAATCCATCATTATATTTTTTGAATTTTTTACTAATTTTGAAAATAACGCACATTCGAGTACTAAGTAAAAATGAATCAGTAAAAATTTTGGTCAGTTCTAGAAATTTCAATTTACTGGTAATTTTCAAAATTTGACAAATTATTCTTTGATAAATCAAAAATGAAAATTTTTAATTTGTTCTTCGTATTCTAAACTGAAATTTGAAAATAAAAAATTCTTTTTCATAATAATTAAAAAAACTTTGAGTTCTTCGCTGAGTGAAACGCCTTTGCGAACTTAAAAACAGCTGGTATATAAAAAATCTTTGCGATACTTTGCGTTAAAAAGTAGTAAAATTAATAACACATGATCAAATAAAAAAATTTCAAGTTGAGCAAAAATAAAAAGTCCGCCGAAAAATCAGCGGACTTAAAATATATAAATTAATTTTCTTAATTGTTAATGGCAGCAACACCCGGAAGTTCCAAACCTTCCAGACTTTCCAACATCGCTCCTCCACCGGTAGAAACATAACTTACTTTTTCTCCGTAACCGAATTGCTTCACAAACGCAACACTGTCTCCTCCTCCAACTAAAGAGAAAGCTCCCAATTTTGTAGCTTCGGCAATACTGTCTCCCAACGCAACAGTTCCTGCCGCAAAATTCGACATTTCGAAAACTCCGATCGGTCCGTTCCAAAGAATCGTTCTGGAATTTAACAATACGTCATTGAACTGATCTCTAGATTTCGGACCTGCATCCAGTCCCATCCAACCTTCAGGAATTTCATAAATATCTACTTCTTTTCTGTCGGCATCATTACTGAAACTTTCAGCAATTATTGTATCAGACGGAAGATAAACTTTCACTTTATGTTCCTTCGCTTTTTCTAAAATCTCCAGTGCTAAAGGTAACTTATCTTCTTCCACTAATGAAGTTCCGATCTTTCCGCCTAAAGCCTTAATGAAAGTAAACGCCATTCCTCCTCCGATGATTAAATTATCAACTGCCGGTAAAATATTTTCTATAATGGTAATTTTAGTTGAAACTTTAGAACCACCAAGAATAGCTGTAACAGGTCTTTCACCACTTTTTAATACTTTATCAATCGCATGAAGCTCTTTAGCCATCAATAAACCGAAAAATTTAGTTGATGGGAAAAATTTAGCAATAACCGCTGTTGAAGCGTGCGCTCTGTGAGCTGTCCCGAATGCATCATTTACATACGCATCTGCTAATTTAGAAAGCTGTTCTGCAAAAGCTTCATCACCTTTTTCCTCTTCGTTATGAAAACGCAGATTTTCCAACAAAAGAATTTCTCCCGGCTTAAGCTCAGAAGCAGCCTTTTCAGCCTTTTCTCCAACACATTCATCCACAAACTTAACTTCCTGTCCTAAAACCTCAGAAACCTTGTCTACGATATGTTTCAGCGAAAACTCGTCTTTAACCTCTCCTTTTGGTCTCCCTAAGTGAGCCATTAAAATTACAGAACCACCATCTTTAAGGATTTTATCTACGGTTGGTTTTACCGCAACAATTCTCGTATTGTCTGTTACTTTAAGCTGGTCGTCCTGCGGAACATTGAAATCTACTCTTACAAGCGCCTTCTTTTCATTGAAATTGAAATCATTGATTGTTTTCATATGTACATTTTATATTTTTTCAGGTAAAGTGAACCGACTTTGAGAATCCATTGGCTTCATTTTTTCTGGCAGGTCGGGTTCATTCATTTCTTTCAAATTTTGTTTCACAAATGTAAGATTTTAAAATTTTCAGAACGATTCAAGCTTTGAAAAGTTTTCAAAAAGTTTCCCGCAGACTCATCATTCATCAATCAACATAATTTCTTTTCTCTTAAAAAAAGAAAATGATACTGTTGTTGAGTATTGTTAGTTTAGGGGATAAATTTTAATGAAATACTTTACCACATTTAATTTTAAGCCAATTCACAACTTATATACATTGTAATTAGCTGATATAATAGTATTTCACATCGTTATTAACAAATGTGGGTAACTTTATAAAAATATTATTATTAATAAATATTTTATGGAAAATCCTGAGAATTCTCCCCAATAACTTTGTGAAAAAAAATGTCGGATATATTCAGGTGAAATTCCATTACAAAATTTTTCAATGTTACGAAACTTTAGTTTTAGAACTTTTTTCAACAGTTACCCACAAGCGTTTTCACAATTAACTCCCAAAAATTTAAGACTTATCCACATTATACTTAACTTTGTGTGGAATAAATCTATTAAAGGCTTAATACAAGTATTATGAAAAGAAAAATAGCAATTGCTGCAGACCACGCAGGCTATGAATACAAGGAGATTGTTAAGAACTATCTTTCAGAACGATTTGAAATTCAGGATTTTGGTACGTTTTCCACAGACAGTGTGGATTATCCGGACTTTGTACACCCTGCTGCTACATCTGTTGAAAACGGAGAAAATGAACTGGGAATTTTGTTGTGCGGAAGCGGGAACGGTGTTCAGATCACTGCCAACAAACATCAGAAGATTCGCTGCGCACTTTGCTGGATGCCGGAGATTGCTTCCTTGGCAAGACAGCATAATGATGCCAATATGATTTCGATCCCTGCAAGATTCATATCAAAGGAAGTTGCTATCGAAATTGCTGAAAAATTCCTTTCTACAGACTTTGAAGGAGGCAGACATCAGAACAGAGTTGATAAAATTGCATTCTGCTAAAAGTATAAAGGCTTGTAAATCAAATTGCAAGCCTTATTTATTTTTTATTTTGTATATTTGCAACGTCCAGTAGAAATTACAATCTATTATTTCCATACAAGCCTGTAGAAAATTTAAAAACACATTATTAAAAGGTTTTTCTCCACTCTTCTCCATATTTGTATTAAATTTATACAAAACTAAAACTTCCGTTGTAGAATAAATGGAAGGAAAATTGATGGGTTTTTACCAGTAAACTAAACTTTAAGATTTAAAAATTTCACAATTATTCGGTATTTTTAAATCATTCTGATTGAAATGATCGGAATTAAAAATTAACTAATTACAAATTAAAATGGCAAAAAAAAGAAAATATATAAGTCAGAAAAATGAACATAAACTGAAGGAAATCGGAAAACTGATCCTTAGATTTATGAATGAAAATTCCACGAAAGTCTACAACTATAAGCAGATTGCAGACGGAATAGATTATAAGAATCCGAGACAGAGAGAACTTGTGATTCAGGCATTGCACAGATTGCAGGCTGCCGAAAGAATAAAAGAAGCCGAAAAAGGAAAATATGTTCTTAACCTTAATATTAAAGGAACATTAACAGGAATTATCGATTTCAACCAGTCCGGTAATGCTTATGTAAATGTGGAAGGTCTTGAAGATGATATTTTTATACACTCAAAGAATGTAAAAGATGCTTTGCAGGGCGATAAAGTATTAATTGTAACCTACACTTACAAAGGCAAAAAACTGGAAGGCTCTGTTCTTGAAGTTCTGGAAAGAACGAGAACAGAATTTGTGGGAACTTTGCAAATCGTTCCTCATAAAGATTTTGGTTTTGTGGTTTGTGATAAAAAGACCATTAATACTGATATTTTTGTTCCAAAACCTAAATTCGGAGGTGCGGAAGACGGCAATAAAGTAATCGTAAAAATGACGGAATGGAGACCGGGAGATAAAAATCCGGAGGGAGAAATTATTCAGGTTTTAGGAGCTCCAGGAGAACATGAAACGGAGATCCACTCTATTCTTGCGGAATATGGACTGCCGTACGAATTCCCTGAAGAAGTGGAAAGAGATGCAGATAAAATCGACAGAAACATCAATGAAGAAGAAGTTGCAAAAAGATGGGATATGCGTGGAATTACAACCTTCACCATCGACCCGAAAGATGCAAAAGACTTTGATGATGCATTATCCATCAGAAAATTAGACAACGGAAACTGGGAAATCGGAGTTCACATTGCGGATGTTTCGCATTATGTGGTTCCGGGAACAATTCTGGATGATGAAGCTTACCAGAGAGCCACTTCCGTATATTTGGTAGACCGCGTTGTACCGATGCTTCCGGAAGTTTTAAGTAATGATGTCTGTTCGCTTCGTCCGCACGAGGATAAATTTACTTTTTCAGCCGTTTTTGAGCTGAATGACAAAGCTGAAATCAAAAAACAATGGTTCGGAAGAACGGTAATTCATTCAGACAGACGATTTACGTACGAAGAAGCACAGGAAAGAATTGAAGGAAAAGACGGCGATTTTAAAGAAGAAATCCTCGTTTTGGATCAATTGGCGAAAATTATGCGTCAGAAAAGAATCAAAGACGGAGCAATTACTTTCGACAGAAGTGAAGTACGGTTCAATCTGGATGAAAACAACGAGCCTGTTGGAGTTTACTTTAAAATAAGCAAAGATTCCAATCATTTAATTGAAGAATTTATGCTGTTGGCGAATAAAAAAGTATCGGAATTTGTTTCTCTGAACAAAAGAGGAGAAATTTCGCAGAATACTTTTATTTACAGGGTTCACGACGATCCGGATCCGGCAAAACTGGAATCTCTGAGAGATTTTGTGTCGACTTTCGGATATAAAATGGACTTGGCGAATACCAAAAAAGTAGCGGAATCTTTAAACAAATTACTGCACGATGTAAAAGGTAAAGGCGAAGAAAATATGATCGAAACTCTGGCAATGCGAAGCATGAGCAAGGCGGTTTATTCTACAGAACCTATCGGTCACTACGGATTGGGATTCGATTATTACAGCCACTTCACCTCTCCTATCCGTCGTTATCCGGATTTAATTGCGCATCGATTACTGCAGCATTATCTTGATGGCGGAAAATCTCCGAACAAGGCAGATCTTGAAGAAAAAGCAAAACACTGCAGTTATATGGAAAGACTGGCGGCAGATGCGGAAAGAGATTCTATAAAATTCATGCAGGTGAAATTTATGGAGAAACATTTGGGAGAAACTTTCAACGGGGTTATTTCGGGTGTTGCGGAATTCGGTTTCTGGGTAGAAATTCCTGAAAACGGTGCGGAAGGATTAATCAAATTAAGAGATTTAACGGACGATTCTTACTCTTATGATGCAAAAACCCACGCCGTGTACGGAAACAGACATGGTAAAAAATATCAGTTGGGAGATCAGGTTCAGATCAAAGTGGTAAAAGCAAATCTGATTCAAAAACAATTGGATTTCAAGATTGTGGATTGATGACTAAAATTGATAAATATATCGTTTTTAGTATTCTTAATGCTATTTTGGTATTTACTGTAATATTTAAAACGGTATTTAATTTTTATTGGTTTGCAGGAATTATTGTTATTCTGGTTATTATAAGTAATATTTTGATCAGTAAAAATATTATAAGAATAGGAGTTTTAGGTAAAAATTATTTCTTTGGAGTTACATTTCCAATGATCATAAATGCCTTTTTTCTGATTAATTATATAACCGGAATGAATCCTCAGAAAGAAACATATTGCTTTAAGAATATGATCGCTGAAGTTGGAGGAAGAGGCAGTCATCAAAAAGGAAAGACAACTTATATTTATTTAAGTGACAATGCTTATGAATACTCTTACATGACAAGAAGTTTCTTTATTGATTATAAAAGGATGTTATTTAAAAACCAAATTACTTATACTTTTGAAAGGGGTATTTTTGGTTTAAAGATCAGAACAGATTATGAATTCAAATACAATGAAAATTGTTTAAATGATCCGTATTAAAAATATAAGATAAATTATTTTAAGCCACTATTAACAGTGGCTTTTGTTTTTAATAACATCAAATCATTTTCATATTTGCTTTTTACAACATAAAAACTAACTTTGTATAAATAGATGAAATTATTTCATTGAAAACACCACTGAATGTTTGAACTTATATTATCTGCCATCGTTTTAGGATTCATGCTGAGTCTGGTTTTTATAGGACCGATTTTTTTCCTTTTAATTGAAACCAGCTTTTCGAGAGGTCCGAAACATGCTTTAGCACTGGATTTAGGCGTTATTTCTGCAGATCTTCTGTGCATTTTGGCTGCGTATTATGCGAGTGCAGATATTGTAACGCTCATCGATAAACATCCCGGATTTTACAGGATTACCGCCATTCTGATCTTTGTCTACGGAATTGTGATGATGGTTACCAAAACCAAGATGCATATTCCCGGAGAAGAAAAATTCATCAATCAGAACTATTTTAAAACATTCGTGAACGGTTTTTTCTTTAATCTTCTGAATGTCGGAGTCATCCTTTTCTGGCTTGTCACCGTTATTTCGGTAAGAAATCAGTATCCGGACACCAGTAATTTCATTTTATACATCGGAATCGTCATCGGAACGTATCTCTTTATCGATCTGGTAAAAATATTCCTTGCGAAGCAGTTTCACGACAGACTTACCCAAAAATTAGCCAACAGAATCAGAAGAATTGTTGGCGGAATTCTCATCATATTCAGTTTCTTTATCTTCTTGCAGAGCTTTAAAAAATTCAATCAGTTCGATAAAAGACTGGAAGAAGCAGAGAAAACCGAAGTAAAATACAAAAAGACAAATGAATAAAACAATCTTTCCAAAATCTCTGAAAAAGGGCGATAAAATAGCCATTATTTCTCCTGCAGGATCCGTTGAATCTTCCCAGCTTGAAAAGGGAATCGAAATGATTAAAAATAAAGGTTTCGAACCCGTTTTGGGAGAACATCTTTACACGAAATATGCAAACGGATACAATTACGCAGGAACGGAGCAGGAAAGATTAAAAGACATGAACTGGGCGCTCAATGACAGCGAAATTTCCGCAGTCTGGGCTTCAAGAGGCGGTTACGGTTGTCAGCATCTCATTCAGCATCTTAATCTTAAAAACTTTGCCAAAAATCCGAAATGGTACATTGGCTATTCAGACAATACGGTGATCCAGAGTTATCTGCTGAAAAAAGGTTTTGCATCGATTCACGGACAGACTGTAAAAACATCGAGCTTTGGCGTTACCGAAGAAAGCTACGATCTTATTTTCGATGTTTTAAAAGGAAAAACTCTTACATATACCCTCTCCTCTCATCAGTTTAATAAAAAAGGAAACGTTGAAGGACAGTTGGTCGGTGGAAATTTAGCCTTGATTTATGCGCTTTTAGGAACGAAATATTCCTTTGATTTTAAAGATAAAATTCTTTTCATTGAAGATATCGGCGAAAATTTTTATGCTCTCGACAGAATGATTATGAGCCTTGAATTAGCCGGAGTTTTTAATAAAATTTCTGGTTTGATTATCGGTGGAATGACCAATATGGGCGATGAAAAAGAAAATAAACAATACGAAGAAAGCTTTGATGAATTTGCCTACAAGTTAATTACCGACAGAATTTCAAAGTATGAGTTCCCAACAGTTTTCGGTTTCCCGAATGGACATATCAAAGACAACAGACCGTTGATTATTGGTGGAAATGTGAGATTGGAGGTTAAGAATAAGGCTAAGATTGAGTTTTAAAACGGACAAAATGAAGAGAGCATCTAAATGAATATTTTGGATAAAAATATAATTAAAGGCATTCTCTTTATATTATTTCTGATAACTTTGAGTGTATATTTTATCTTTTTTAAAAGAAATTTGAAGTTAGAGTATACAGAGAAATGTCCTTGTAAAAACCAACACTATACTTTATATCAATATAGAGACACAGGGAAATTATTTGATGATAGTAAATTTGATTTTACACATTATAAAACCTTTAAATTAGAGAATAATTTAGGTTTTACAATTGATAAATTAATTCATATTGATGCAAATAAATTGGATGATACAATTTCGTTATATTCAAATCTCGAACAGTCTAGCCTTTCTACAACACAATTTTACTGGGATTGCAAAAATAAAGAGGTTTGGATTTCAAGAAAACAGAAATTATCTTTTAAGTAATGGCAGATCACAACGATTTTGGTAAAAAAGCAGAAGAATTGGCCGCTGAATATTTACAGAAAAACGGCTACAAAATTCTGGTAAGAAACTTTCGGTATCAGAAAGCAGAACTGGATTTGGTTGCCGAAAAAGATAGTTTAATTGTGGTCGTTGAAGTAAAGGCGCGTTCAACCGATGTGTTTAATCTTCCACAGGAAGCCGTAAACAAACGAAAGATTAAGTTGATTGTTTCGGCTGCCAATTATTTCATGGAAGAATACAATAAAAATCAGGAAGTGCGATTTGATATCATTTCCGTTCTTCCCGACGAAAATAAAAATCTGATGATCGAACATATCACTGATGCTTTTGAAGCATTTGACGCCAACTGAGTATGCAGAATATACATTGGGAAACAATATACAACGCTGTAGGATACGTTTTAAAGAATTATCCTTTAAAAATTGTTCTTTTCTGCTTCCTTTTCCTTGTTTTAGGTTTGCTGATAAGTTCATTTCTGGTCATCATCCTAAAAAAATACAAAGCTTTATCGCGCAGCCAGAAATACTACAACTGGTTTGTTAAACTTTATATTCCTGCCATTTTTATTGTCAACATCGTTTTTTCTTTAAAAATTGGATTATTTTGTGGAGTGTATTCTGCATTAAAGAAAGACAGTTATTCCATTTCCGAGCAGGTCTATAATTCCAGTACATACTATATCTTTAAAGACAACAGGTTTAAAAAAGTTTTTATTGAAGACCTCAGAAAAGTTGTTAAAGATCTCAGTCAGAAAAATAACAACACAAAGATTAAAGTCATTGATATCGCGAAAGCATACCACATTAAAAATGATATGATAGATCTTCCAAAAAACTGGATGGCTTCCATGTTTGTGAATCGGTATGGAGATAAAATCTATTCATTCATTATATATGGAATTTTGGATTCCGTTCCCAATGGAGGTATTACGAATGAGCTTTCTTATGGAGAGTTTAATACGATATCAGAAAAACTTGTGGTACTTAACCCTGAAAATATTGAAAAATCCATCGTTCAGAAAATTCAGAATCTCTTCTTAATGATTTTAAAATCGCAGTTTAAGACCATTTTAAAAGGAATTTTATTGATCTGGGTGCTTTTAATGTGTATTCCATGGTTTGAATTTTGGATCTATACACTTCTGATGAAAAGATTAAAAGACCATAATACAATTCAAAAATAAAAAGTAAAAATGAAAACAATATTAATTACCGGAGCAACATCCGGAATCGGAAAATCTACCGCCGAACTTCTGGCAAAACAGGAAAACAGAATAATTATCTGCGGAAGAAGGTCGGAAGTTCTGGAAAATGTAAAAAAAGAACTTTCACAATATACCGAAATATTTAGTTTAAAATTCGATGTCAGAAATCTGGAAGAAGTGGAAACAGCGATCAGTTCTCTTCCTTCGGAATGGAAAAATATCGATGTTTTAGTTAACAATGCCGGAAATGCTCATGGATTAGATCCTTTGTTTGCCGGAAAAACAGATGATTGGGATTCTATGATCGACGGAAATGTGAAAGGACTTCTGTATGTTTCTAAAATGATTATTCCCGGAATGAAAGAACGAAATTCAGGACATATCGTCAACATCAGTTCCGTTGCTGCGAGACAGACTTATGCAAATGGTGTAGTTTATTGTGCTACAAAGAAAGCAGTAGATGTTATTTCCGAAGGAATGCGTATCGAACTTACGGAATTCGGAATTAAAGTAACAAATATTCAGCCGGGAGCGGTAGAAACAGACTTTTCAATGGTAAGATTTAAAGGAGACAGCGAAAGAGCAGCAACGGTTTACGCCGGTTATGAACCTCTGAAAGCTGAAGATATTGCAGATTCAATCGCTTACTGCGTCAATGCTCCGAAACACGTCTGTATTTCGGATATGACGATCTACCCTTCTGCTCAGGCAGAACCAAGAACCATCCACAGAAAGCTTTAATCTGAGTTTTTTCAAAATGAAACTTTTACCCTTCTTACTCTGTTTCTATTGTATTTTCGGATATGCCCAGAAATATTCTAAAGACGAAAAACAACTGCTTTTTCAGACAAGAAAACTTGATTCTCTGATACAGAATAACGATTCCAAAGTTTTAGATTTGTTCAAAGATAATGTTTCTTTCGGGCATTCCAATGGATGGATTCAGAACTATTCGGATTTTAAAAGAGATTTCAGTTCGAAAAAAGTCATTTATGATAAGATTGAACAGATTGAAATTTCAGAGCTTAAAAAAGATAAAAATATCTGCTCACTGAGAAGAAAAATAAAAGTTTCAGGAACCTACAAAAGCCAGAAATTCGAAATGATTCTTGCATTGCTGGAAATCTGGAAAAAAGAGAAATCGGTATGGAAACTCTGGAGCAGGCAAAGTGTGGAAATAAAGCCATAAATTTGCACTGAAACAATCAATTTGGATTTTGTTGTTGATTTTAAATTTGAAAAATGAAAATTCTATATCTCGAAACCTCGTCAAAAAACTGTTCTGTTGCCATTTCCGATAATGAAAAACTGTTGTGTGTAACGGAAGAAGTTTCTGAAAACTACAAACAGTCCGAAAGTCTGCATACTTTTGTAGAATGGGCTTTGGAAGGAGCCGGAATTTCCATGAAGGAGATTGAAGCGGTTTGTCTTGGGAAAGGACCCGGTTCTTATACCGGATTGAGAATTGGTGCGGCTTCTGCAAAAGGCTTTTGCTACGGACTGAAAATTCCATTGATTGCAGTAAATTCTATGGAAAGTATCATAGAGCCTTTTTTAGATCAAAACTACGATTTGATAATACCTTTAGTTGATGCAAGACGAATGGAGGTTTATACGGCCGTTTATGACGGGAAAACAGGCAAAGAAATTTTTGCAACAGAGGCTAAGATTTTAGATGAAACATCTTTTGAAGAATTCAAAGATAAAAAAATACTGTTTGCAGGAGACGGAGCCAAGAAAGCAAAAGAGATTTTACAGCTTCCAAATGCCGTATTTGATGAAAATTCCTATCCTTCTGCAAAATATTTAGTAAAAAAAGCACTTGCAAAAATAGAGCAGAAAGAATTTGAG
Organism: Chryseobacterium sp. 2P; assembly: GCF_059579425.1. Taxonomy (NCBI): domain Bacteria; kingdom Pseudomonadati; phylum Bacteroidota; class Flavobacteriia; order Flavobacteriales; family Weeksellaceae; genus Chryseobacterium; species Chryseobacterium sp. 2P. The sequence continues at coordinate 4,633,357 of NZ_CM184194.1, read as the reverse complement.
GACATTGCTTATTTTGAGCCTTTCTATCTCAAAGATTTTCATGGAGTAAAGAAAAAAAATAAAAGCGAAGAGTAGTTCTTCGCTTTTTATTTTTACTGTGGTTTTGCCGGTACTGTATTGGCGGGCATATTATTCGGTTTTTTTGGAGGACCGTTTCCATTATTGTTCATTTGCTGGCTCTGGGAATTATTTCCCTGCATTTTCTGAGTTTTGCCAATCTCATTATTCTGCTGCATCGGTTGCTGAGGAATATTGCTTCCAGAATTCCCCGGATTTTGAGGGATCGAATTTCCTCTGTTGTCAGTAGCCTGAAAGCTAAGATCACTTTTCAGATAATTAAGCATTTCTTTGGCTTTCTCGCCTTCCGGAGTTTTACCGTAATTCAGGGCAATCTGTTCCAGTTGGAGAATCATTACCTCTTTCCCACTCGATTTTCCTGAGTTAAATGCATTCAGCAAATATAATTTCGGAACTAAAGCATCTTTCGGATTTTGCTGTATCGTACGGTCAATAAGATCTTTACTTTCCCCGAACTTTTCAGATTCATATAAGGCAAATGCCTGTTTATACTGGTTTTCTACATCTGCAGAAGATTTTACGAAAGAATTGCTCTTAGGATTTCTTGCAAATTCAGCGTATGATGTATAAGGATAATCCTTTAAAAGAATTTGTTTTGCTCTTTCCGAAGCTTGTGGATTTTTTTCATAATTCATGGCAAAAATCTCGTATAAAGCCTGCAGCATTACTTTTTCTTCAGGTTTTACATCCACCAGATCATACAGGGTTTTTGTAGCTAAAGGGGTATTGGTAAAATAATTCTGATACATGATTCCCAAACCTAGAGAAGCGGTATCTCTGTCCTTTTTCAGCTGATCCAGTTTTGCAACATCCGTCGGAATCTGCTCTATGTAAAAAGCCGGTTCAAAACGTCTCGGATTTGGTGCTGCAGTAGTTCCCAAAGCATCATTCTTTAAATCTTCAATAGTAGCCATTTTCTTGGAAAAACGCCAGTTATCTACCAAAGCTCTGTCGCCCCAGGTCTGTTTAAAGGTCTGTGTTCCTTTAGAAACGATTCCTGTATTACTGAAATAAAATCCTTTGGTTGCCACTCCGAAATCTTCAAAAGAATTTGAGCTGTTGGCAAATATGGAAGTTGCATTATAATCTCCCGTATCAAATCCTTTGCTTCTTTCTGCACGTTTTCTTTCCAGTTCTTCTCTTTCTTCTTTTGCCTTGATTTTAGCAATGTATTTATTGAAAAAATCTGTTTTCTGATCGGTAGACATTTTTGCCAGATTAAGAATACTGTCGTTCTTTTTGATCAGATAATAGTTTTTTGAAATCTTTTTGATGTAGGTTGACTGATCCGTAAGAAGAACCTTGGAAGGTTCATACGTCATTACCGCCAATGCAGAATCATAATAGGCTCCGGCTCCGATGTAGTCGTTTTTATCCAGATATCCCTTTCCGATTTCATAGTATGTAAGACCTCGGATCTGGCCGTCGGAAACTTTTTCTTTCAGAGATTTTCTGAAAAATTCCTGAGCCTCCTCTTTTTTTCCGGCTTTATTGGCCATAAGTCCCAAAGCATAATAAAATTCATTCTTTCGCGATCCGTAAGTTCCTTTTTTACTGATATCTTCAAGGTATTTTATTGCTCCGCTGTAATCTCCGTTTCCGTTGAAGGTTTTGGCAATTTCGATCTGCGATTTTACCTCAAATTCAAAATCATTGGCGTATTTGTAAGCAGCCATGAAGCTTTCTCTGGCTTTCTCATTCTGATTAAGACCTTCCAGAACCTGACCTCTCAGATAAGCAATTCTGCTCTTCAGTTTTCTGTTGCTGTTCAGTTCAAAAGCATTATCCAGCTCTTTTACTGCTTCTTCTTTTTTTCCGGCATCCAAAAGAGATTCAGCGTAATAAATACTTAATAATTTTTCGTATTGCTTGGAAATTTTATCCCCTTTTAATTTGGCAAAAGTCTCATGAGCTTTATGGTAATTTTTGATCTGATCATAGGCTAAACCCTGATAAATTCTGGCTAAAGGAAGCCTTTTATCATCCTTCATGTGCGTAAAAACATAATTAAGCGCATCAAGTGCTTCAAGAGATTTTCCCCTGTAAATTCTCGCCTGTGCAAGGATCATATACGCATCAAAAATCTGTTTGTTCTGCTCTTCTCCATGTCGCAGCACGGAATATTTGTTGATTGCTTTTAAAGCTTTTGCTTCTGCAATTTCCAGAGTCGTTGCTCCTTTTTGTTCGGGCTGGCTCGGCTCTCCTGTAGCTGAACCCGGTCCACCCGACATTGGATTTCCGGGCATTCCTGAAGGTATTCCCGGAGTACGGCCGCCGCGGGAATCGCTGTTTTGCTGAGGACGGTTGATCTCTCCCATTTTCATAGAATTTTCCGCGAAAGCTGCAGATTGCCCCAGATCACTTCCCAAAGGCTGATCTTCATAGGTAAGAATGGGAATATAAGGCGCATAAAAATTATCTTTATGTCCTTTATCGCGGGTCTCAAATTCATTATTTAAAGCATCTTTTGCATTAAATAAAGTGTTGTAATATGTGGTAAATCCTTTCATAAACTTAGACCGCTGCTCCGGCTTTTTCACCTTAGTGGCGCATGAAGCAACGATACAGAGTATCAAAAGGAATAAAATATTCTTTTTCATTATTAAATATAACTCGCTAATCTACTTTTTATTATCAGTAGAATTGATGATTTTGTAAAAATAATAAAATTTTACGGGGAAACTTGTTCTATTTCTCTCAAAATTTTGTAAACCAAATGAGTAGGAAGTCCCATAATCGTATAGTAGCTTCCGGTTATCTTTTTGATTTTTGCCATTCCGAGCCATTCCTGAATGCCGTAGCTTCCTGCTTTATCGAAAGGTTTATAATTTCGGATATAATAGTCTGTTTCATCATCTGTGATTTCATCAAATTCCACATCGGCAACATCAGTCTTCGTGATGGTTTTATCTGAGGTTTTTATGGTAATTCCTGTGTAAACCTGATGTGTTTTTCCGGAAAGCAGTTTTAGCATTTGTCCTGCTTCTTCTTCATTCTGTGGTTTTCCCAAAAACTGATCATCAATGGCTACAACGGTATCTGCCGTCAGTAAGACTTCATCTTTTTCAAGACTTCGGAATGTATCTGCTTTCAGTTCAGATAAATAAGCCGCAGACTCCCCTACTTTAATGTGCTCAGGAACAATTTCTTCACAATCAATTTTCACGACTTCAAATTCAAATCCTAAACTTGCCAGAAGTTCTTTTCTTCTTGGAGATTGTGAGGCTAATAATAATTTCATTTACAGTAAATTAAGTAGATTGTGTATCGTCGTCATCGTGCCAGTTTCCCTGAACTTTCATCACCTGTTCAATTACATCACGTACAGCACCGCTTCCTCCTTTGATGGGCGAAATATAATCGGAAATGGCTTTTATTTCGGGTACTGCATTTTCCGGACAGGCAGAAATGGCAGAATTCTTCAGAATCTGAAGATCAGGAAGATCATCTCCCATTGTTAAAATTTCATCGTATTTAAGGTGATGTTTTTTTCTGAAATCTTCAAAATCTGCCATCTTGTTGTGAGATTTGGCATAATAATCTTCAATACCCAGATAGTTGATTCTGTGTTTTACCATTTCATCGTTCCCGCCGGTAATTACTCCGATCAGATAATTGTTTTTTAATGCCTTTACAACGGCATATCCGTCCAGAACATTCATTACCCGGCACATATTTCCGCCGGGCATAAGATATACACTTCCGTCGGTGAAAACACCATCTACATCGAATACAAACGCTTTGATATTTTTTAGTTTCTCCTTATAACTCATACATTTTCTGAATTGAGTGATTCATTGTTTTATAAATTTCCAGGCTTTCCCCATGCAGTAATTGTTCGTGAAGCTCCAGTATTCTTTTGTCATTTCTTACTGCGGGTCCTGTCTGGGCAGATCGCGGCTCAATTTCGTAAATTTTCTGTACAGTTTCATCAATCAGCGGTAAAAAATAATCAAAAGGAATTTCCTGCGAATCCGAAATTTCTTTAGCCCTTGTAAACAAATGATTTACAAAATTGCAGGCAAAAACTGCAGTAAGATGAATATACTTTCTTTTTTCATGGGTACTTTCCATGACGTTCTTTGAAATTTTGGACGCAATTTCAAAAAGTAACTTTTTATCCTGTTCGTTTTCTGTTTCGATGAAAAACGGAATTTTAGAATAATCCAGTTCTTTCAGTTTTGAGAAGGTCTGCAAAGGGTAAAAACTTGCTTTTCGGTAGTCGCCTTTCAGGCTTTCTTTAGGTAAAGATCCGGAAGTATGCACTACAAGACTATCTTTTTTAGTAACCATTTTCGAAACTTCTTCAACAGAATTGTCACTTACACTAATGATGTATAAATCTGAATCGACTAAAATTTTAGTTGAATAGGGTATTTCTAATTCTTCTGAAATTTTTTTTAACTCCTCTTCATTCCTTCCGAAAATCTGAGCCAGAGGAATGTTATTCTCAACAAATGCTTTTGCCAGATGATAGGCGACATTTCCTGAACCGATAATTACAATTTGCATAAAACAAATATAAGTTTTTACGGTGATTTGAAACACGAAACTTCATTCTTAAAAGCAGAATTAATTAATTTTAACGTTCGAGAATCGGGATTTAAAATAAATATTTTTCTGTAGTTTTTTACTATAAAGATCAATATTTTAATAATAAATGTCCTTTGATAAAGCATTTCTGCCAATATATAGTTTCTTATAGTAAGCAATACACGGTAAAGATTTCAAATAATTCATATATTTAATTATGATATTTGGACTAAAAATTGAAGGAGTAATTTAACTTTCAATTATTTTTGTAATCCAAAACAATGAAAGCATCCTATGAAGATTAAAGACACGGAGATTATTTCGTTGATGCAAGATCCGCGAACTCAGGAAAAAGGAGTTCGTGCCTTAATGGATGCTTATCAGAGTAGATTGTATTGGCACATAAGAAGAATTATTGTGGACGGAGATCTTGCTCAGGATACTTTGCAGGAAACTTTTATTAAAGCTTATCAGAATTTTCATCAGTTTAAAAATGACAGCCAGTTGTACACATGGCTGTACAGAATCGCCACCAATGAGGCGTTGCAGCAGGTGAACAAACTGAAAAAAATGCAGAAAACGGATGAAGATCCGGAGTACCATATGCAGAATCTTATTGCAGACAATACAGACGGTGATGCGGAAGAAATACAGATTTTGCTGCAGAATGCCATACAAAGCCTGCCCGAAAAGCAGAAACTGGTATTTATGATGCGGTATTATGATGATTTGCCTTACGAAGAAATATCCAAAATTGTGGATATGTCGGTAGGAACATTAAAAACAAATTATCATTATGCCAAACAGAAGATAGAAGAATATATCAAAGAGAATTACGAAAGATAATTTTTGAGAAACAACAGCATGAAAGATTTTGATCTGGAAAAATTGGAACGCAAAAATATATACAAAGTCCCTGAAAATTTGTTTGAAAATATTCAGGGTAAGGTATTGAGCGGGATCAATGATTTTGATCTTGAGCAACTGGAACGTAAGAATATTTATAACGTTCCGGAAAATATATTTGAAACCGTTCAGGATAACGTTGTGAAAAGTATTCTGCCTGCTAAAAAAGCACCGATTTTTAAACTGAACTGGGCATATGCAGCAGCGGCGTCTATTGCTTTGGTTTTTGGAGCGACATTTGTTTTCAATAACGGAGATCCCGCCGATCCGGCAAAGGAGCAGATTGCTGTAAACCTTCAGGAACCGAAAACGGAGAGCCAGATTGCTTACGAAACCTTAAAATCGGATTTAACTTCTGTTGAAAATAATAATCAGACAGATAGCAGTCAGGATAATAATAAGTCTTTAGCGAAAGAAGAAAAATCGGCTAAGACAGCAGATGAAGTGAAACCAAAATCTTCACCATCTGTTTCGAAACAAAATGAGGCTCAGATAAACGAGTATCTGGATTCTTTCTCAAATTCCGAAATATCGGAGTTGGCAAGCAATTCTACACAGGATGTTTATCTGGACTTATATAATTAAAAGAAAATGAAAAAGATATTATTTACGCTTTTTATTATCTATAGTTTTGGTCTGAATGCCCAAAGGACAGATTATGACTGGAAAAAGATGGATCCTAAGCAAAGAAAGGAGATCATCAATAATCTTTCTCCTGAGGAAAGAAAGGCACTTCTGATGAAATTCAGAAACAATATGGTGATGGAAAATCTGGATATTGATCCTAACGATAAAGATGAATTTACCGATATTTATAATGAATATCTGGAAAGCCAAAAGCAGATAAAAAGTCAGTTCAATTCAGATTTTAATCCTGAAGATCTATCCGATGAAGAAGCGAAAGCCAAGCTTCAGCAGAGTTTCGAAGTAGGGCAGAAGCTGCTTGATAACAGAAAAAAATATGCAGATAAAATGCAGAAGGTAATACCTTGCCAAAAAGTTTTGAAACTTTTTCAGTCTGAAGGAATGATGAGAGATAAAATGAATGAAAGAAAACCTTTTGGGAATAGTGGCAGCGGTAGTGCTCTAAGACCAAGACAAAACCCATAATAGTTTATTTTTTTAATGTTGGACGACCCTTGCAATTTATTTGTGAGGGTCGTTTAATTTTAAATTAAAACTATATTTTTGCGAAAATTTTTAACGATGAAGAAGATAATTCTGTTTTTGATGTTTTCGTGTTTTCTAACCGAACAGAAGACAGCACTCGATTCCAGAAAAACAGAAATAGATAAACCTGAAAATCTGTCTGCCATTTATATTGATCCGCTTACCGGAGAATATATTTTTACCGAATAATTTTAATTTAAAAAATTTAATGATGAAAAAATTTTTGCAACTTGTGACGACTTGTCTTATGATTATTTCTTTTGCCCAGAATAAAGAAATAATAAAATTGAAAGGGGATATTCCTAATAATGGAGAAGGAGATTACAACACATTAATTGTTATTGATAACAGAAAAGATAAAACCATCGGGGTTCTGCCTTTTGGAGATGGCAAAGAAATGAGAGAAGTTTCGTTTCAGAACAGTCCTGAAGACGATCTTTCCGAATGGTACCGTAAAAGTAATCTGAAGGGAGGGAAGCAGGATTTTGTATTAGTTCTTAATGATCTTAAATTATCTGTAAAAGAAACGTACGAAAGGAAAAACATCGGAACCATGAAATTTTCCCTGCAAAGTTTTGTGAAGGAAGGAGATAAATATCATTTTCTGTATAAAAAAGACACCACATTTATGTTCAGCCACAGAGATGTTGCTGATGCGATGGTAAGAAATATGCATCATCTTTTTTCTTTGTATCTTGAAAAAACACATAAATCCAAACCTTCAAAATATGATCTTACCTTGGATGATATTTCCAATTATCAAAGCTATGTAAATAATTATCCTGCATTTAAAAATGAAACCCTGAAAGAAGGAATCTATCTGGATTACAATTCGTTTTTCAGGCAGACTCCGGAAGAAGGTTACACTTTGGAGCGATGGGAAAATGGAACATTAGACAGGGCTGTAAAAACTGAAAACGGAAAGAAGATGAAAATTCCTTCCCGTAAAATGTTTATCTATGTAGAAAACGGAAAAGCGTTTAAAAATACCTATTCCGGATTTCAGGAACTGTTAAAAAATGAAAAAGGATTTTATATCGTCGCAAAACCCAGCAGTTTATTTCCGCCTCAATATGATATTAAATTAGGGATCATGTTTGGATTGGCAGGCGCAATTGCAGATGCATTACTTTTTAATCCGAATAAGCTGAGCCATAATCCTCAGGAAATTTACATTGATCCGATGACAGGTGAGTACGATTTTAATGATATTTTTGATCAATTACCATAAAAAGAATTTTGGTCATATCTAATCATTAGAAGATAAATAACTTTACAGATTCAAAACAGGTTACCAATGTCGGAAACTTGCTTTTAATATTGGACGACCCTTGCAATTTATTTGTGAGGGTTGTTTAATTTTAAATTAAAACTTTATTTTTAATGAAATTTTTAACTATGAAAAAAATAATTCTATTTTTGATGTTTTCGTGCTTTCTAACGGCACAGAAAATTCAGTATATAGAACTTAAAAATAATATCAAAGACAAAAATCATATTGCTAAATCTTTTACTCTATTAGATAAGAGAAAAGATAAAACTATTGGAATTGTATCGCACAGGAAAGATCCTTATGAAGTAAAATTTGAAAAAGATGATCTTGAAAAATTATTTACTGAGTGGTTTGCGGAAAATAATAAAGAAACAGGAAAAACGGATTATTATCTTATTCTCGAAGAACTTGCAGTAAAAGATATTCCAACCGAAAGATCACAAATGGGGCATCTGCAAATGAAAATGGTTACTTTTCTTAAAAGAAATGATAAATATTATTTTTTAAAAAAGTTTAATATTTCCAAAGACTTTATGCAGAGAGATCATGCCTATATTACTAGAGCTATTGCTGCCAGAATATCTGCTGAATTATCCAATATTATTAATGATTCTTACGATGTAAAGGCTCTAAACTATCCTATAGCCGAAAATGAACTGGAAGACTATGAAAAGAATATAACGGAAAAAATGCCGATTTATAAAGCTGATTCTCTTACGAACGGAGTTTATATGGACTTCAGATCATTTGTAGATCAGAAAAAAGATTTGGAACTTATTGTCAGAAAAAATAATGAAGGTAAAATAAAGGGGGTTAAAAGGATTGACGGGTATGATAATTTCAAAGATTATTTTGCCGTAATAGATAACGGAATCGCTTATAAAAAGACACCAACAAGCCTTATAGAAATCGAAAAGGATGAAGAAGGATATTTTATCACTGCCGCTGCGGAAGAATTATTTCCAGAACAAACCAATTACTATGCAGCAGGAGCAGCAGGAGGAGGCTTAATAACAGCTTTGGCTGTCTCAGTTATAGATCTGGCTATTTCAAGAATCAGAAAGCAGAATGCAAAATATTACAGAGTTGGAATAGACATGCTAACAGGAGAATATATTTTACCTGCAAACTTTGATAAAAATAAATAGATTGCTTATAAAAAAGAGACAATGCGTCTCTTTTTCTCTTTTTATAAATGAAAGGAATAAGAAGCGGTATTCATCAGCAAAGAGAATGCTCCGTATTTGTCGTTTTTAAGAATCCATTTTTACATCAAAAAGTAAAATTATTTTAAAAACTGTCCGGATCTGTCCTAATGTTTATGAACGTAGAAACGAAATTAAATTTTAATTTTATTGGCTTATAAATTGATACTAAAAAATACTGCAACTTCAGAAGGTAAATGAACAAGTCTATCGTAATTTTAGCTCTTATTTTTAATTGTTTCTTCTTTTTCCAGGCACAGGAAAAAAAGGATTCGATCTATTACAAAATTGAAAAATTTTCAGATAAGAGAAAATTTACAAAATTCCTTCACCGTTTTATATTTCGTAGAGAAGCAGATTCCGTTTCCGTAAAAACAACCACCGAAAAAGTAGCGCAGGAAACATACGACGGAAAATACATCAGAAATATTACAATTGAAACCATAGATCCTTTCGGATACGGTTCTCGGGATAAAAAAGAGAAATCCAGATGGTACGACTGGTTTACCAATCATCTTCATTCCAATACAAGAACTTCCACGGTTAACAATTATTTACTTTTCCAAAAGGGAGAAGAATACAATGCCCAGAAAATCTACGAGTCTGAACGTCTGCTGAGAACAATGCCTTTTATCAACAGAGTGAACATCAGTATTTCCGACAGTACTTCCACCAGAGATTCTATAGATGTTATCGTAAAAGTGCTGGATTCATGGAGTCTGAAACCCAGAGCAAGCTATTCCGGAAGTAAAATCGGATTAGGCGTTACCGAAGAAAATTTTCTCGGACTGGGACATGATTTAAGTTTTCTCTACCGTAACGATTCTAAAGAAAAACAGAATTATTTACTCGGAAGTTACACCGCATACAATTTATGGGGTTCCTACATTAATGCACAGATTCTGGGAGAGCGGGATTTTGCTAAAAATGAAAGAATAAGTCTCAGTGCAACGCGCGATTTTTTCTCCCCATTAACCCAATGGGCGGGAGGATTTAATTTTGAATACTTCATGCGCCGCGTTTTGCTGCCTATAGAATCCGAAACAGCTTTTCCCGAAGCTCAGATCAAAGTGTACAGTCAGAATTTGTGGGGAGGTTACCAGATTCCTATAGCCTCAAGATCTTCAGAAAAAGTTTCCAGCAATATTGCTTTAATCGGAAGATTTCAGAATTATCAGTACAAGGATAATCCGGCAATAGACAAGTACGATTATTTTACCTCTTACAGCAGTTTTCTGGCGTCTGTAGGTTTTATACAGCGAAAATTTTCTGTTCAGAAAAATATCTTTCAGTACGATCTTCCGGAAGATATTGCGTACGGAACTTCGGCGAGCCTTACAGCGGGAGGTTTGTCCAGAAACAACAGAATCATTCCTTATGCCGGAATTTCTGTAGCACACGGAGATTTTACCAGTATAGGATATTTCAGTGTGAAAGCACAGTTCGGGAAATTTTTCAATGAGGAAAGACAGAACCGCGAATCTTTCCGATTGGACGCTACCTATTTTACCAATCTGATGGATTGGAAGTTTGCCAGTGCGAGACACTTTTTTTCTCCCACACTAGCTTTGGGAAATCCACAGCAAAACTATTCCTACAGAGACCGCATCAATCTATCTTCCAGTGATGAGTTTCCGGTGTACAGTGCAGATTATATCGGGACAAAAAAACTCGTTCTGCGATATCAGCTTCAGCTTTTCGTAAACAAAACATGGAAAAACTTTCATTTTAGTCCTTACTTAACAGCTGCAGCAGGCTGGTTGGCGGGACCGGATGAAAAACTGTTAAAAACAAATGTTAATACAAAAATAGGAATCGGCGTTCTCATTAATAATCCTTTTCTGGTATTTAACCGGATTCAGATTTCCTTCACTTATTACCCAAAAGTTCCTTTTGACAATAATTCATTGTTTGATTTCAACAGCAACCGGAACAACCTTTTGCCAATGAACGGCTTTACTACAGACATCCCGCATTTCGTAAATTTTGGAAATTAAAAAAGGGCAGAATTAAATTTTTGTTCTTCAAAATTAAGACTAAGGAATTATCCTGCATTTTGTTATCTTTGCAAATTACAAGATTCTTAAATGAAAAACATACGAAATTTTTGCATAATCGCCCACATCGACCACGGTAAAAGTACTTTGGCGGATCGTCTTTTGGAATATACCAATACGGTGACTCAGAGAGAACTGCAGTCTCAGACGCTAGATGATATGGATTTGGAGAAAGAACGTGGAATTACCATTAAATCCCACGCGATCCAGATGGATTATGAATATAAAGGAGAAAAATATATTTTAAACCTTATTGATACACCGGGACACGTAGATTTTTCTTACGAAGTTTCCCGTTCCATTGCTGCCTGCGAAGGAGCGCTTCTTATTGTAGATGCGGCACAGAGTATTCAGGCACAGACCATCAGTAATTTATATTTAGCATTGGAAAATGATTTAACGATCATTCCTATTCTGAATAAAATTGACCTTCCTTCTGCAAACCCTGAAGAAGTAACCGATGAAATCATGAACCTGATCGGTTGTGACTATGAAGATGTTTTAAGAGTTTCCGGTAAAACAGGAGAAGGAGTTCACCATTTGCTTGAGCAGATTGTAGAAAGAATTCCTGCTCCGGTAGGAGATCCGGATGCGCCGCTTCAGGCTTTGATCTTTGATTCGGTTTATAACCCGTTCAGAGGAATTGAGGCTTACTTCAAAGTGGTAAACGGAAGTATTTCTAAGAACGAAAAAATTAAATTCTTCGCAACCGGAAAAGAATACGGAGCTGATGAGGTTGGAACACTGAAATTGAAACAGGTTCCTAAGAAATCGGTAGAATGTGGAGATGTAGGATATCTGGTTTCCGGAATTAAAGATGCTAGAGAAGTAAAAGTAGGGGATACAATCACCTCTTTTGAAAAACCTGCAGCAGGGCCGATTGAAGGTTTTGAGGAAGTAAAGCCAATGGTTTTTGCCGGAATTTACCCGATTGACTCTGAAGATTTTGAAGAACTGAGATTCTCTCTTGAAAAATTAAGACTGAATGATGCCTCTCTGGTTTTCGAACCTGAAAGCTCTGCAGCGCTTGGTTTTGGTTTCCGTTGCGGATTCTTAGGAATGCTTCACATGGAAATCGTTCAGGAGAGACTGGACAGAGAGTTCAACATGAACGTGATTACAACGGTTCCCAATGTATCTTACTTCGGATATACCAAAAAAGAACCTGAAGTTCCGATTATGATCAATAACCCCTCGGAAATGATGGATCCTACCACGATGGATAGAGTAGAAGAACCTTATATTAAAGCTTCTATCATTACAAAATCTGATTTTGTAGGTTCTGTAATGACACTTTGTATCGAAAAAAGAGGAGAAATCGTTAACCAGAGTTACCTGACATCAGACAGAGTAGAATTAATTTTCAATATGCCTTTGGCAGAGGTAGTTTTCGACTTCTACGACAGGCTGAAATCTATTTCTAAAGGGTATGCTTCATTCGATTATCATCCGATCGGTTTCAGAGCTTCCAAGCTTGTAAAAATGGATATCCTGATCAACGGAGATATGGTAGATGCTTTATCTTCATTGATTCACGATTCGAACGCTTATCATATTGGTAAGAAAATGTGTGAAAAACTTCGTGAGCTGATTCCGAGACAGCAGTTTGATATTGCTGTTCAGGCGGCTTTAGGAACAAAAGTTATTGCAAGAGAAACCATTAAAGCGTTAAGAAAAGACGTTACCGCAAAATGTTACGGAGGTGATATTTCCAGAAAGCGTAAACTTTTGGAAAAGCAGAAAGAAGGTAAAAAGAAAATGAAGCAGATTGGTAGGGTAGAAGTTCCGCAATCGGCGTTTATGGCTGTTCTGAAGCTGAATGATTAGTGAAAGAGTCAAGTAAAAAGACAAAAGATAAAAGTAAATCCGCAGATTATTTCTGCGGATTTTTGTTTTTAAGATATGAATTCGTAACTTTGTGTATTCATAACGCAAATTAAAACAATGGAGCCTCCAAAAAAATTACAGGATATAAAAGTGGCTGTAGATGCAGTAATTTTCGGATATTTTGATAAGAAAGATCTTCAGATCCTTCTCATTAAAAGAAACATCGAGCCCTTCAAAGGAGGTTGGGCACTTCCCGGAGGTCTGGTTTTGGATGATGAAAATCTTGATGATGCCGTAAAACGCGAACTCCACGAAGAAGCGGGAATAAAGCCCGATTTTTTGGAGCAGCTTTACACTTTCGGAAACGTCGGTCGCGATCCTCGAAATCGAGTAGTTTCCATCGCTTATTTAGGACTTGTCAATCCATCCTATCATGAATTGTTTGCCGATTCTGATGCGGAAGATGCACAATGGTTCAGCGTCAATCAGCTCCCGAAACTGGCTTTTGATCATCAATCCATTATTGATATTGCCTTAAAAAGACTTCGCACGAAAATCCAGTATCAGCCGATCGGTTTTAATCTTTTAAACGATGAATTTGCTTTTTCTGATCTTGAAAACCTATACAAAACCATCATCGGAAAAGAAATAGACCGCCGTAATTTCCGCAAAAAGATCATGAGCTACGGATTGCTTAACGAAACCAATAATCTTAAAAAAGAAGGCAGCGGAAGACCTGGAAAACTCTTCACCTTCAATCAGGAAAAATACAGGGAACTCGAAGAGCAGGGATTTTATTTCGAAATCAAATAGTTTTTCTTAAACACAAAAAGCACAAATATTTACACGAATTTTCACGAAAAATTCTTTTCTGTGTTCGCTGTCATTCAGAATGAAGCGAAGCGGAATGAAGAGTTTTTAAACTCAATAATAGATTCTTCCTTCGTTAGAATGACACAGTGTGTATATATTTTACCCTCTATATTAATTGATTAAAAATTTGCGCCATTTGCGAAAACATTTGTGCCATTTGTGTTTAAAAAAAATCAGCTTACCAAGTCAATTACGATTCCAATATCAATATCAATAGAAACGGACTTAGTCCGTTCTTTCAATAAAATTTCAATTGGCTTTAGCCTAAACATAAAAACCAATAAATACTAGTGTCCATTGTGAAAAACATTTGCGCCATTCGTGTTTAAATAAAATAATTTTTCAATTCAGAAATCTTAATTGGCTTTAGCCTAAACATAAAACCAATAAATACTTGTGTCCTTTGTGAAAAACATTTGTGCCCCTTGTGTTTAAATAAAATAATTTCAAACCGGCTTTAGCCAAAATCTAAAGCATAAATAAAATTTGCGCCATTTGTGAAAAAACATTTGCGCGATTTGTGTTTCAATAAAATAAATTTTTATCACTGAAAATCAATCAATTAAAATATTTAGCGTAAAAATAACACAAATAAATTTGGAAGATAAAATCAGAATCCTTTAAATTTGTGTAAAAATAACGCAATCATGAAATATACATTAAATAATACCATCGAAAGATTTCATCAAAAAGAAAACCCGGAATTTCTTTTCTTTTGGGGACATACCGTGGAAGATGAAATTACAAAAGCCTGCTTCAGTCAGTGGTTTCCTTTTGAGTTTGAAGAAAACGGAATCATGTACAAAACAGCAGAGCATTATATGATGGCAGAAAAAGCGAGATTATTTAATGATCATGAAGTTTTAGAGCAGATTTTAAAAGCAGAAACTCCGAATCAGGCAAAAAGTTTAGGCAGAAAAGTCAGAAACTTTGATCCGGAAATCTGGAACGAACATAAATATGAAATCGTGAAACAGGGAAATTTTCTGAAATTTTCACAAAATGAAAAATTTAAAGAATTTCTGCTTTCAACAGCCGATAGAATTTTAGTTGAGGCAAGTCCGTACGACAAAATCTGGGGAATCGGAATGCTGGAAACCAATGCAAAAGCAAAAGATCCTTCAAAATGGAATGGTGAAAATTTATTAGGATTTGCTTTAATGGAAGTAAGAGACGAATTAAGAGGGTAAAAACACAATAACCGTAAACCAATTAGAAATCATGAAAAAAAAAGAACTCCATCCTCAGATATTTTTAATAGAAAATTTCCTTTCGGATCAAGAATGCGATCATTATATTGAAATGACGAAGGATAAAGTCTTTGAGGAAGCGAAAATCAATATGAGAGGGCGACAGGTCATGAACAAAGGAATCCGAAACAACGACAGATTGATGATTTTTGATAATAATTTAGCCGAAAATCTTTTTCAAAGAGCGGTTGAATTTCTTCCTCAGATTCATGAAAATGATGAAGTTTCGGGCTTTAATGAAATGTTCAGGATTTATAAATATTCTCCGGGACAGCAGTTTAAAATGCACCACGACGGAAGCTACATCAGAAATGAGAATGAAAGAAGCTTTTACACTTTTTTAATTTATCTGAATGACGATTTTGAAGGCGGAGAAACAGAGTTTGAAAATCTGTTCACAGTAGCTCCGAAAAAGGGCTCTGCATTGGTTTTTTATCATCCTTTGAGACACGAAGGGAAAACACTGATCAGCGGACAAAAGTATGTTTTAAGAACAGATGTAATGTATTTAAAGACTTAAAAATGAAAAAGATATATGTTTCAGGAAACGGAAATGTATCCTGGGAAAAGTTTCAGCAGTTTTATATCGAACCGTTAAAGAAATTCAGCCTTGATGAGTGTGAATTTATCATCGGAGATTTTTCGGGAACCGATACATTAATGATGGAATTTTTAAAAGATAAAACAGAGAATGTAACCATTCTTCACGTTGGAAAAAGACCGAGATATTTTGCCAATTCTTTTAAAACAAAAGCAGAAAAATGGAAAGTGATAGGCGGTTTTACTTCAAATTATGAAAGAGATACCTTTGGAATTGATCTATGCACTCATTTTCTGGCGGTTGATTTCAATACCGATGAAAAAAGAAAAAGCGGAACATTAAAAAATATTGAAAAGTGTTTTGCTTTAAATAAAATAAAAGTGTAAAAAATTTTACCCATAATTTGCGTAAAAAATACACGAAAACTAATAAATTGTTTCACTAAAAATCATAAAGCTATGTTTGGATTTACACACATCAAATTTGATTCTATGACGTACGTTCTTCATTTTAAAAATGGAAAGATCGCCAAAGAAGGAAGAGGCTTATCGTTCTTTTATTTCGCTCCCAATTCGTCTATTGTGGCGATTCCTTTGGGAAGTAATGATCTGCCGTTTATCTTTAATGAGAACACGAACGATTATCAGACCGTGAAAATTCAGGGACAGATCAGCTATAAAGTGACCGATCCGAAAGCACTTTCCAATACGCTGGATTTTACCGTGGACGGAGAAGGAGTTTACAAAAAGAATGATATCGAAAAGCTGAACCAGAGAATCATTAATCTCGCACAGACAGCGACTTCATCATTTGTACACAATCTTAGTTTAAAAGAAGCAATTCGTTCTGCCAAACAGATTGAAGATCATATTCTGAAAGGATTAATCGATTCCGAATCCATTAAAAGCATGGGAATTGAAATTCTGGGAGCCAATATTTTAGCCGTTCAGACTACTCCTGAAATGGCAAGAGCTTTGGAAACGGAAACAAGGGAAAAACTGCAGCAACAAGCCGATGAAGCGATTTATGAAAGAAGAAATTTTGCAGTGGAACAGGAAAGAAAAATCAAGGAATCTGAGCTGAATACGGAAATTGCTGTGGAAGAAAAGCAAAAGCAGATTGAAGAAAAAAGGATGGAAACCGAAGTTCAGCAGGAAGAAAACAACAGAATCCTTCGTGAAATGAAAATTGCCGCCGATATTTCTGTAGAAAACCAGAGAAAAAAACTGATCGAGCAAAAAACGGAAAACGACAGAAAAGAAGCAGAGACTCAAGGTTATATTCTGGAAACTTCCTTAAAACCTTACAAAGAAATCGACTGGAAAGTCCTCACTGCTTTGAGTGGAAGACAGGATGCGAGAAATAACATCGCTTTAGCGTTCAGAGAATTGGCAGAAAATGCCGGGAAAATCGGAAACCTGAATGTAAGTCCTGATTTGTTGGATACTATTTTGAAAAAGTAAAAGGCTGGAAGAAGGAAGAGCGAAGTTGGAAGCAGTTAACAGTCTCCAAAAAAATGACAAAATAGGTTATCGTCTTTGCTGAGCAGAGCGCCTTTGCGAACCTTAAAAAAAGTTTAGTAGTAAAATAAAAACTTTGCGGACTTTGCGTTAAAATAAAAACTTCTGAATAATTAAAAAAATGAAAGTAGAATACGCCATCATCATTAAAAATAAAACCCGCCTTGAGTCTCTGGTGGAAAGATTCAACACGCAGGCTCAGGCGAAGTTTTATATTGAAAGTTCCGGAGGAAATTTTCAGGAATATGTGGATGAACACGAAAAATTCGGTCAGTCATTTCTGAAAGTTCAGACCCAGCTTTCCAAAATCATTAAAAATAAAGTGATTGAAAGAGAGTTTGTTCCTTCCTACATTTTCTCTGAAAACAACCTGATTGTGGTGGTAGGACAGGACGGTTTGGTAGCCAATGTTGCCAAATATTCCAAACATATTCCGATTATTGCGGTAAATCCCGATCCTGAAAGATATGACGGCGTTTTGCTTCCCTTCACGGCAAAAAACTTTTTAAAAGGCGTACAAACTGTGATGAACGGAAATTTTAGTTCAAAAAAGATGAAGTTTGCCGAAGCAGTGCTGAATGACGGACAAAAATTACTGGCAGTGAATGATTTATTTGTCGGAATTTCCTCACATTCTTCCGCGAGATACAAAATTATGCTGAACGGAAAACAAGAAACACACTCTTCCAGCGGAATCATAGTTTCCACAAAAACAGGAAGTACAGGCTGGCTGAGTTCCATTTTCAATATGGCTTTCGGAATTTTAGGCGAAACAGCTTTAAAATATCCGCAGCTGAATGAAGAAGATTTGTATTTTGCAGTAAGAGAACCTTTTAAAAGCATCCGAACGCAAACCGATATCTGCAGCGGAAAATTAAGAAAAGGAAGCAAATTAATCATCGAATCATTAATGCCGAATAATGGTTTTATATTTAGCGACGGAATTGAGCAGGATTTTCTACAGTTCAACAGCGGAGCAACAGCAGAAATCAGGCTTTCTGATGATGAAGCAGTTTTAGTTTTAAATAAATAATAACCATGAAAACAATAATATATTTGAAAGATAAAGATAACGCAACAAATCAGGTATTATCAAAAATTATAAATTTAATAGAACTCTCTGATCTTAGCTAAGTAGAACGCCTTTGCGAACTTAAAAACGTTTAGTAGTAACAAAAAACTCTGCGGACTTTGCGTTAAAAAATAAAAATAACATGAAAACAACAACTTTATACAGGCCCGTCGGAGAAAAAGAAATGCTCTTAATCATCCAAAGCAACTATAAAAAATTCCCTCCAAGATTAAACTGGCAACCCATTTTCTACCCTGTTCTGAATGAAGAATACGCTTCCGAAATCGCAGAAAAATGGAACACGCGGGACGAAACCGGAAATTATCTCGGTTTTGTTACAAAGTTTGAAGTTTCTGAGGAAGTAGTCAGCAAATATCCCTCACAAAACGTAGGAGCCAGAAATCACAACGAACTCTGGATTCCTTCCGAAGAACTCGAAGAATTTAATCAGGCAATTGTCGGCAATATTGAAGTGACGAAAGTTTTCATGGGAAAAGACTTCAAAAAAGCAGCAAATGAACAACTGGAAAATCTATTGACAAACATTAAAAAACTAACAATGACAAATAAAGGAATGGCGAAAGATACCTTGGAAATCTTAGCTAAAAAATATTATATCAACGAAAACAACGAAAAAATCAGCATCCAAAATGAAATGGAAGCTTGTATTAAAGAAACCGTTTTGTATTCCTCGGAAGAACTTTCAGAAATGACAAAAAACGAACTTCCGGAAACCCACTTTGAGACTCAGTTTGAAGTCTGGAGATGCAGTTCCCTGAAAGCCATTTTGCAGTTAGCTGCAGAAGAAGATCAGGAGAAACTCATGTGCCTGAATTTTGCATCAGCGAAAAATCCCGGTGGTGGGTTCATCAACGGAGCCGAAGCGCAGGAAGAAAGTCTGGCAAGAACTTCCGGACTTCACGACAGTCTGCTTCAGGGTTGGGAATATTACGAAACCCACCGCGCCATGGAATCGTGCTTTTATACAGATATGATGATTTACAGCCCGAAAGTTCCCGTTTTCAGGAAAGATAAAGGAGAATTGCTGGATCAGCCTGTTTTGTGCAATTTCATCACCTCTCCCGCAGTGAACGCAGGTGTTGTAAAACGTCAGGAACCGGAAAGAGCGGATGAAATTTTCGGAGCAATGGATGTAAGAACAGATAAAATGCTTGCTTTAGCTTTAAACAAAGGAAATGAAACCTTAATTTTAGGAGCTTGGGGATGCGGAGTTTTCAAAAATGATCCGAAAGAAATTGCCGAATTATTCAAAAAGCATCTTCTTGGGAAGTATAAAAATAAATTTAAAAGAGTGGTTTTTGCCATTCTCTCGAAAAAGGAGGAAATGATAAAGCCGTTTGAAGAAATATCATGAAAATTACAAGAGAAGAAATAACGGTAGAAATTTTAGAATTGCTGTATGATTTTCAATATGTTTTAGAACATCAGAAATCAGATATTTATTTTAATGATCCTACAAAGCTCTTACTTTCTAAACAAATAAGATTCAGGAGAATATGCTCTGTTTTTGCATATCTGAATATACAGATCAAAGACTTAAAACACTTTTATGATTTGGAATTTATTAATGAATTTAAAGATTATGAGTTTCCAGAAGAAATTGCAGAAATGATAGAATCTTCAATTGACGGTTTTTATAAGATTGAAGATATAAAAATAGAAAATCTTAAAGAAATTTTAAAAAGCATAATATATTTTAGAAAAGCCTATCTGAATTTAGTGAGAGGTTTCTTTGGAGGAGTAAGACTTATGGGAATTCCTTCCATTGAAGAAAGAGTTTCTGAAAAAATAATGTTTGAAAATATACATGATATTAATCTGATTGTTGAAAGAATAAATAAAACAATTACCTATTTATTATTTCCCAACACAGAAGATTTTGATATGGGTATTTTAATTAATCAATACAATTTTCCGACAGAAGATTATAGGGCAATTGATAAAAAGGAGTGGGAAGATTATTACAATGAAAATGGATTTTAAACTAAAAAAATATAAAGAACAGCTACAGGATTGGCCGGAAAAAGGCTATCATATCATGGCTCAGTATGATGAAGATAAAATTATTGTCTACCAGTCGTATCGAAAAGAAATAGGCAATTTTGCCGTTAAAAATCAATATTTTGGCGGCGGATTCAACTTAGAAAGAATGACCTGGATAAAACCGAACTTCCTTTGGATGATGTTCCGAAACGGCTGGGGAACAAAAGAAGGACAGGAATCTGTTCTTGCCATTCATTTGAAGATGGATGCATTTAAAAATTATCTGAAAAACGCAGTCTATTCTTCATACAATGAAAAATTAGAAATTTCAAGGGAAGAATGGCGGAATCAGGTGAAAGAATCTTCTGTGAGACTGCAATGGGATCCGGATCACGATCCTTTCGGAAACAAACTGGAAAGGAGAGCCATTCAGATTGGTTTGAGAAATGACTTCATCAAATCCTTTGCTAAAGAAGACCTCCTTTTCATTGAAGATATTTCAGATTTTGTTAAAGAACAGCATCAGTTTGTTTTGAATGACGATTTAGAAAATTTAGTTCTTCCGGAAGAAAAACCGTTGTCGTTTGATGATGAGGATTTAAATAAGAAATTAAGGTTAAAATAATGAAAAATAAACTCTTACTCGCTTCAAAATCACTTACGGGGATTTCCATTGGTGATGCTTTTGGGGAAAGTTTCTTTGGTGAAGAAAGTATGATCAGAATGCACATCCATCAAAGAATAATTCCTGAAAGCGCTCTGGATTTTACGGATGATACCATTATGGCAATTGCTGTTTTCAAATCATTAGAAAAATTCGGACAAATCAATCAGGATTTTCTGGCGGAAGAGTTTACCCAAAATTATTATCTTGATATTAATCGAGGTTACGGACCTTCAATGCATCAATATTTCAGAGCAGTAAAGGATGGTGAAAACTGGAAAGAAGTTTCCTATTCAAAATTTGGAGGACAAGGTTCTATGGGAAACGGAGGAGCGATGAGAGCCTCTGTAATCGGAGCTTATTTTTATGATGATCTGGATCAGCTTAAAACAAATGCAGAACTGTCCTGTGAAGTTACCCACGCCAACAAAGAAGCGATAGAAGGCACAAAAGCCATTGCATTGGCGGCAGCTTTTGTCATTCAGGAAAAATTAGGATTGATACAGTTGAATCAGCAGGAACTTATTCAAAAAATTCAGGCTGAATTGAATGATTCTGATATGAAAAGTAAACTGAACAAAGCCTTATATTTAGACGGAAACCCAAGCATTGAGTTATTAGTCAAAACACTAGGAAACGGAATAAAAATGACCGCTCAGGACACTGTGCCGATTGTACTCTGGATGCTTTCAAGATACCGGAACAATTTTGAAGAATGTCTTTGGAATACAGTTTCAGCATTAGGCGACAGAGATACAACCTGCGCAATGGCAGGAGGGATAAGTATTCTAAGCTGCAATGAAGCGTCAATTCCGGATTGGACAAAGAATGTTGAGGATTGGAAAAAAAGCAGATTTTATGGAAATTAAATTAATAAAAGGCGATATCACCAAAATAAACACGGAAGCCATTGTGAACGCAGCCAACTCTTCCTTATTAGGCGGTGGCGGAGTAGACGGAGCCATTCATCGGGCTGGAGGAAAACAAATTCTTGATGAGTGTATAGAAATCAGAAACCAACAGGGCAAATGCAGAACAGGAGAAGCGGTCGTTACAACCGGCGGAAATCTCTCTGCGAAATACGTCATTCATACCGTTGGTCCGGTCTGGAATGGAGATGAAGAAAAAGAATCGAAATTATTGGCAAATTGTTACCATAATTTATTGAGATTAGCAGAAAGTCTGAATGTTAAAACCATTGCCTTTCCCAATATCAGCACAGGAATTTATCGCTTCCCAAAAGAATTGGCTGCAAAAATTGCCATAGATGAGGTGAAAAACTTTACATCGGAGATCATTGAAAAAGTTATTTTCGTATGTTTTGATGATGAAAATGAGGATATCTACAAAAAAATTTTAAAGTAATGGAAAAATATAATTTCAGATTTGTAGATGATTCTAAAAATCAAAATACAGGATTGACGGCTGAAGAAATCAATTTTCTTCAAAAAGAATTAAATCTGAAATTTCCAAAAGAGTACATTTATTATCTTCAAAACGCAGGAAGAAACTCAAATGTTTTTCAAGTTGAAACAAATGCTGATGAATTAAGAAAGAATCAACACAAATTACGACTAGAGCTCGATAAACTTAATGTATTACAGAAAGAAGATGTTTTATTTATCAAGAAAGAAGTTGAATATGTAAAATATTTTGATTCAAATTTTGAAACATATTATTTTTTTAATCTATCTGAAAATAGAGAAGTCCCTAATCTTTATATTTTTGAAGAAGTTTGTATAAATGAGCATTGGAATACTTTTGAGAAAAAAATAACAAAGTCAAAGGAAGATAATTTTGTTGCTTTCATTAACAAAAAAACAGATGATAAATACGGAATTACCATAAAGCAGAATATTAAGAATATTCCTTTGTATATAATTTCAATACCAATCTCTATTATTTTGGTGATAATATTGGGAATTGAGATTTTAAAAGATAAAATAACAAGCAAATGAAAAAACTAACCATATTAACCGGCGCCGGAATCAGTGCCGAAAGCGGAATAAAAACCTTCAGAGACGGAGATGGTCTTTGGGAAAATCATAGCATCACAGATGTGGCAAGTCCGGAAGGATGGAGAAAAGACAGAGCTTTGGTTCTTGAGTTTTACAACCAGAGACGAAGACAGCTTCACGAAGTCGAACCGAATGATGCACATCGATTATTGGCAGAACTGGAAAAACATTTTGAAGTTCAGATCATTACCCAGAATATTGATGATCTGCATGAAAGAGCTGGTTCAACCAATATTTTACATTTACATGGCGAATTATTCAAATCCTGTTCTTGCAGCAATAAAAACCTGATTTACGAGCAGAAAAATGACATCAACATCGGCGATAAAGCAGAAGACGGAGCGCAGTTAAGACCATTTATTGTCTGGTTCGGAGAAGATGTTCCGCTGATGAAAGAAGCTACGAAAATGGCAAAAGAAGCCGATATATTTTTGGTAATCGGAACGTCTTTACAGGTGTATCCTGCAGCGGGATTAATTCACGATATCAAGGATGACTGTCTTTTAATCGTAATCAATCCCAACGAAACGGGTTTCGGGTACGGACAGAGAGCCGTTGTGATGAAAGAAACCGCAACGCAGGGAATGAAACTGCTTTTTGACAAACTGGTAAATCTTGCATAATGGAAAATATCGTAAAAGCCGGAATTTTCGGAGTTTGTGTGGGTGACGCATTGGGCGTTCCCGTAGAATTTAAAACCAGAGAAACTTTAAAGGCGTTTCCTGTTGAGAATATGCGGGAATTCGGATCGTGGAACCAGCCGAAAGGAACATGGAGCGACGACAGTTCGTTAACGCTTTGCATTGCAGACGAACTCACAAAAGGCTATGATCTGGAAAAAATAGGACAAAGCTTTGTGAAGTGGGTAAAATACGGACATTGGACGGCTCACGGAAGATTATTCGATATTGGCGGAACAACAAGGCATTCTATCGCAAGATTAATAAAAGGAGAAAGTGCAAAATTTTCGGGAAATATTTTCGAAGAAGATAACGGAAACGGTTCTTTAATGAGAACACTTCCGTTGGCGTTCTACCTTAAAGACGAAGAAAATATTGAAAAACTTTATCAGACGGTAAAAGAAGTCTCTGCAATCACACACGCACATTTTCGCTCGGTGTTTGCCTGCTTTATTTATGTAATTTTTGCCGTTGAATTAATCAAGGGTAAAGATAAAAAACAAGCATATCATCATACTCAAAAAATGGTATTGCAATTTGCAGAAATTCAGGGTTTTAACCCGAAAGAGATACAGCTTTTTGACAGGGTTTTAAAGAATGATATTTCAGAATATCATGAAGATTCCATCAGTTCAGGAGGCTATGTTCTTCACAGTCTCGAAGCCTCATTATGGTGCTTTCTGAAGTCTGAAAATTATACTGAAGCTGTTTTAAAAGCCGTCAATCTGGGAGAAGACACCGACACAACCGGAGCCATCACTGGCGGAATTGCCGGACTGTATTATGGTTTTGAAAGTATTCCGAAAGAGTGGATTGATGTTTTGGCGAGAAAGGAGGATATTGAGAAATTGTGTGAGAAATTAAATGAGAAATTAAATGAGAAATTGGAATGAATAACCTTGTAAAATCAGCAATTTTCGGAGTTTGTGTGGGAGATGCTTTAGGAGTTCCGGTGGAATTCAGAAGTAGAGAACAACTGAAACGTTCTCCGGTGACAACCATGTGAGCTTTCGGAACGCATCGTCAACCTGCGGGAACGTGGAGCGACGACAGTTCTCTTGCTTTATGTCTTGCAGAAAGTCTCAGTAATAAGTATGATCTCGAGAATATTGCGCTGAAATTTTTACAATGGTATAATGAAGAAATCTGGACACCTCACGGAACTGTTTTCGATATCGGAATTGCCACTTCACAAGCCATCCATAGAATCAGTAAAGGAGTTCCCCCAACTTTATGCGGTGGAACAACGGAGTTTGATAACGGAAACGGTTCCTTAATGAGAATTTTGCCATTGCTGTTTTATATCAAAGACTTTTCCATTGCAAAACGTTTTGATACGGTGAAAGATGTTTCCGGCATTACCCATGGACACATCCGTTCTGTTTTGGCGTGTTTCATTTATCTTGAACTGGCATTGGAAATCCTGAACAAAAAAGAAAAATGGGAAGCATACACAAATATGCAGAGGAATGTCAGAGAATTTTTGGATAACAATCCGGTTTGTTCACAGGACGAAATGAATAAATTTCACCGGATTTTAGAATTGAAGATTGGCGATTATGATGTTGCTCCATTACTTACTTTACAGGAAGAGGAAATAAGTTCATCAGGCTATGTTCTTCACAGTCTCGAAGCCTCATTATGGTGCTTTTTGAACTCTGAAAATTATACTGAAGCCGTTTTAAAAGCCGTCAATCTGGGAGAAGATACCGACACAACCGGAGCCATCACAGGCGGAATTGCCGGACTGTATTATGGTTTTGAAAGTATTCCGAAAGAGTGGGTTGATGTATTGGCGAGAAAGGATGATATTGAAAATCTATGTGATAAATTAGATAAGGAATATTATGAAAAATAAAATACTTTATAAGGTTGTTACAGAAAAGGAAATTATTTTTCTTGGCCAAAACAATTTCCAAAAATTTTCATTTCAAGATCTAGAAACGGGCTCTGTAAATACGGAAGAAAAATCTAAAGAAATCGCACTTCAAAACTACATTAATAATCCGCAGTACAATTATATAGGATTTATTGTAAGTTTTGCAACGGAAGACAACAGAATAAAAGGAAAGATTAAAATAAATGATGTTTTTTTTGGAAAAAATTTTAAAAACTTCTCTGATGAAACAGTAATTGATTGTATTGAGGATGAGGAAAGATTTTACGAAAAGAAACTCGAGTATTTTTTAGAAACCAAATCCCGAAAGATTATTCCCGATGATTATTTCATTAAATTAAACGAAGAGTTTAGTGTATTTTTAGAAAAAAACAATCATTTAAATACTGAAGACTATATAAAATCCAAAACACAAAAGTATAATACAATTAAAGAAAGAACATCATCGATTAATACATTAGATGAAGCAATAGAATTTTTAATTCAGGATTACGGAGCTGAAAAAATTAGTAAAATTCAAGATGAAACAATTTTCACACAGTTTAGAACGGAAAGAAATCATTTTGGAAGTAATATGTATCTCAGGAATTTATTTTTTCATGGAAATCAAAATGAAAATTTTAAAAAAGCAATCAGAGAGTATGGTAAAATTAGTTTTGCAAGTGGTGGAGAGCTGGGAGAGGGATATTTGGAAGATGCTTTTTGGAGAAAGTTAAATAACTGTGAAATAAACTCTGAAATTCAGCAAAAACTAAAAGAAGATTATGAAGAAATAGAGCTTTTAACTCAAAATTATTGCAAAAGCAAAGGTGCCGAAAATGTAAATGATTTGAACGAAGAAGATTTTGATGGTTTATTGAAAATTTATAAAAATAGAAATAAAGGAAAAGAAGGGTCTATTTTAAGGCTTCAGCTCCAGTCATATAATATTATTGATAAAGATATAAATGATTATATCGCTCTTGAAAACGACAATAATGATAGAGATTATTATGCAATCAAATATGAAAAATATGCTATTCTTGCTGGTGTGAAAGATAACGATAAAAAAATGTATGAGTCCTTAAAACAAGATTATTTTCAATATCACGCAATTAATAAAAAGCTAGGATCCTTTATCCACAAAATAAAAGAACAACATATAATTAACGATTTATAAAATGAACGAACAACATAAAAAAAGAATAAGCAAATACCTAAGCTTGGTGCTTAGACACAAACCCGAAGTTATCGGGCTGAATTTAGACGAAAACGGATGGGCAGATGTGGAAGAACTACAGGAAAAATGTGCAAAACAAAATCGTGCTTTCACACTGGAAGAATTGGATGAGGTCGTGGAAACCAACGACAAAAAACGCTTTATTTTAAACGGGGATAAAACCAGAATCCGCGCAAATCAGGGACATTCGATTGATATTGATCTGGCGCTGAAACCACAACAGCCACCGGAATTTCTTTACCACGGAACCGCAGAAACCAATCTTGCATCCATTTTTGAAAAAGGAATTGAAAAGAGAAACAGACAGCACGTTCATCTAAGTCAGGACAAAGAAACCGCAACCAAAGTCGGAATGCGCCATGGAAAACCTGTCATTTTAACCATTGAAACCGGAAAAATGCACGAAGACGGAATCGTATTCTATCTTTCCGAAAACAAAGTCTGGCTTACGGATTTTGTGGATACAGAATATATTTCGAAATGACAGCTAAAGAATTTGATGAAGCCGTAAAAGGCTTTTCTCCTGAAAAAGAGGATTTAAAAGAAAAAGTTAATGAATTATTTGGAAAAGGAGCAGGAACCATACGTATTTTATACTTTATTGTTGAACATAAGAATTGCAGATTAGTTGAAGCGATGGAAATTGTGGAATCCTGCCCGAATTATCACAACAGATTTAAATGAAAAGAACATTAGCAATAGGAGACATTCACGGAGGATTCAAAGCATTGAAGCAGGTTTTGGAAAGAGCCGCTGTTACAGAAAACGACATCCTGATTTTTCTCGGAGATTATGTTGATGGCTGGAGTGAATCTTCGCAGGTCATTCAGTTTTTAATTGAACTTGCCGAAAAGCAGGAATGTATTTTTATTAAAGGAAATCATGATGCATGGACGGAAGACTGGCTTTCTTTCGGGAAAAGTGAAGATGTATGGCTTTTCAATGGCGGAAAAAGTACGGTAGATAGCTATTCAGATTTCTCTTTGGAAGAAATTGAAGTTCATCTTGAGTTTTTCCAGCGGATGAAAAACTATTATGTCGACGATAAAAACCGACTGTTTATTCACGCAGGATATTCGTCCATGCACGGTCCCGAAAAGGAAGTATATTCCAGCAATTACCGTTGGGACAGAACATTGTGGGAAACAGCCGTTGCAATGGATAAAACTTTGGCGAAAGACTCAGAATTTTATCCGAAAAGGCTGCTTTTATACCACGAAATTTTCATCGGTCATACACCCACACTGCATTTGGGAAGTAAAGAACCCATCAACAAAGCCAATGTCTGGAATATAGATACAGGAGCCGCATTCACGGGGGCTTTAACGATAATGGATGTCGATTCCAAAGAATTCTGGCAAAGCGATCCCCTTCCGGAGCTTTATCCGGATGAAAAGGGCAGAAATAACTATACTGTAAAACCGAAAAACCGCTAATATCTTCTCTAAATTGGGAAGATATTTTTTTTGATACTTAAAATCAGTGCCATCAGCAAAATCAGCGGGAGCAAAACACACATTGACAATATCATTAAAAAGTATAAACCGCAGTTTTACGAGTGTAGTTCGAAAGGCTTTTCAAAGATAGATTCTTTCTTCGTTAGATTTGGCAAAGTGAATGGCAATTCTGGAAAGCAACACCTTTGTCGAGTAAAACGCCTTTGCAAACGAAGAATATTTTCATATTTTTTAATAAAATCTTTGCGGTCTCCGCGTTAAAAATAATAGGTTTCACAAACTTTAAGTAATTTTAAAGTCCAAAATACCACCCAATGAAACTGAAATATCTTTTCCTGCTGCTTACCTCTTCATTTCTTTTTGCCCAGAATCAATTTCAGACCCCTTTTGAAAAAGGAAACGGAAATCAGACGGTTACTTATGATGAAATGAACAGCTATTATCAGAATTTAGCTAAAAATTTCAACACCATTCAGTATCTTAAAAAAGGAGAAGACGACAACGGAAAAGGAATTTATGTGGTCATTTACAACCCCTTTCCCGAAAAAGACCTTGATAAATTAAGAAAAACCAAAGCTGTTTTGTTCATCAATAACGGAATTCATCCCGGCGAACCGGACGGAATCGATGCCACCATGATGCTGATGAAAAATCTGGCAACTCAGAAAATCAAAACACCGCAGAATTTCATTGTTGCAGCCATTTCAGCGTATAATGTAAGCGGAATGCTCAATCGCGGATCATTTTCCAGAGCCAACCAGAATGGTCCGGAACAGTATGGCTTCAGAGGAAATGCCAGAAATTATGACCTGAACAGAGATTTCATTAAAGCAGATACCAAAAACGCCAGAAGTTTTCAGGAAATTTATCAGTGGTTAAAACCGGATGTTTTCATTGACAATCACGTAAGTAACGGAGCAGATTATCAATACACATTTACTTATATTTCTACTTTTAAGGAACGTCTGGGAAATGTTTTGGGCGAATATTTTTACAATAAATATCAGGCTAAAAATTTAGAAGACTTAAAAAAACTGGGTTACGAAAGTACGCCTTACGTTAATATTCATGGTGATATTCCGGAAGTTGGCTTTGCTTCTTTTGAAGATTCTCCGAGATATTCTACAGGATATACTTCGCTGTTCAATTCCTTGGGAACCGTTCCTGAAACGCATATGCTGAAACCTTACGACAAAAGAGTGGATGCAACGTACAAATATATGTTGGTGAACCTTCAGAATTTAGATCAGGATTATCAGAAAATAAAACAACTCAGAATTGAAAATCTAAAGCAGTACCAAGCCGGAAAACAGTACGGAATCCGGTGGAAAATAGATTCTACAAAATATACCACCATGGATTTTAAAGGTTTTGAGGGAAAATACAAACCCAGTGAAATTTCCGGAAAACCGAGACTCTATTACGACAGAAGTAGACCCTTCACAAAAAACATCAGGCTGTTTACAACTGCAGTTCCTACAGGTTACATCACCATTCCGAAATATTATGTCATTCCACAGTCGCAATGTCGTGTTATTGAGGAATTTAAGAGAAATAAAATTCAGATGAAGACCATTCAGAAAGACAGTACGATTGCGGTGGAATCTTACAGAATCAATGATTTTAAAACCGTTAAAAATCCATATGAAGGACATTATCTGCATTTTGAAACAACGGTAGATAAAGCGGATAAAAAAATGGCTTTTTCAGCAGGAGATTATATCGTTCCGACCGATCAGGAAGGCGTAAAATACATCATTGAAACCCTTGAACCGGAAGCACTGGACTCCTTTTTCAACTGGAATTTCTTTGATGGGATTTTAGCCCAGAAAGAATATTATTCAGCTTATATTTTTGAAGATACCGCGGCAGAATTGCTGAAGAAAGATAAAGATTTAAAACAGAAATTTGAAGCTAAAAAAGCATCCGACAAAAAATTTGCCGACGACGGAACTGCCCAGCTCGACTGGATCTACAGAAATTCTCCTTACTTCGAAGAAAAAACATTCAGACAATATCCGGTTTACAGAATCTTATAAATTTTAAAAATTAATTTAATTTATTGATAATCAGTGTTTAAATTCCGTATTTTTCCCATGTAAAATTGTTGTTTTTACGGACTGGATTTCATTTTTATAAATCGAAATTTGGTAAACAAAACCAATAAAAACGACAATTATGGCAACCAAAAAACAATTTTTCGTTTCTCTTGAAGGCGTAGACCTTACCGACGAACAATTAAAAAACATCGACAAGGGAATTCAGAATGTAGTGCTTTCCGAACTGTCTAAAGTAGACAACACTCAGGCTTTCGGTGCACACAGAAATTTCAGAGAACTGACTAAACCCTTAAAAGTGAAAGACTGGTTTCCTTGGGGAATCATTATTTTCAAGCCGGGAATTGATATTACCAAGCAGGTTACAGACATCCATAATCAGATAAAAGCTTATGGAGGCTAGTTTTAACTCTTCAAAAAAGATGTGTCCCAGCTACGTTGGAAAAGTTGGGGCGCAGCTTTTCGGAGTCGTCAATAAAGACGGAAAAGTACAGTTTATAACCCCTCTTACCGTCACAGAAGATTTTATAGAACAGAATGAAAATCTGGAACAGCGATTCCGTTTCACCGGAAAATGTGTGGAAAAAGGATGCGGACAATGGAACCATGAAGAGTCCAGATGTTCTCTGTCTAAAAAAGTTCAGGATCTGAATTTTCCAAAAAATACAGAATTATCATTTTGTCCGATCCGTTCGCAGTGCAGATGGTTTTCTCAGGATGGTAAAGAAGCCTGCTTTTCCTGCAACGAAGTCACCCGAAATATGGAAGAATTACTTGTTAATAATGCAGCACAATAAAAAATCCAACGATAAAATTGGCGGCATATACTTTGAATGATTGATTATTAAGATTTTATCTGAATATCAATTTTTCAAACTTACTATGAGGAAACTTCTAACCGCAGGCATCGCCGGAATTTCAGCATTTGTTGCTGTAGTTTTTCTTTCGGGATACGGATATATTTTTAAAGCTTTAGCGATCAATTTAAAAAAAGGACCTTTTACTCCTTCAATAGACGATGAGGAAAAATTTCCTTCACGGGTTATTCACAACAGACATCCGAAACGATGGAAGAAACACATAAGTTACAATAAAAAAGAACTTTCAGCACGAGTTTTGGAAGAGCTGAAAAAGACAAGAGCATCTTCTCTTCTGGTAATTCACGACGGAAAACTCCTGCACGAAGAATACTGGAAAGATCATGATGCTTCTTCTTTAATGAATTCCTTTTCAATGGCGAAAGGCGTTCTTTCAATCTTAACGGGTTGCGCGATTGATGACGGATATATTGAATCTGAAAACCAGTTGATTTCCACCGTTTTTCCACAATACAAAAACAGCCGTTTCGGAAAATATCTCACCTTTAAACATTTGATGACGATGCAGGCGGGATTGGATTGGGAAGAAGAATACCATCATCCTTTCGCAGAGAATTCCAGACAGTATTTTGTAGACAATCTTGCGGCGCAGGCTTTCGGGATAGATTTTAAAGAAATGCCGGGCGAAAAGTACGAATACCAGAGTGTTGCAGCACAATTATTGGGTCTTGCGTTAAGAGAAGCTACAGGAAAAGATCTTGCAGCCTATCTTTCAGAAAAAATATGGCAGCCTTTGGGAATGGAATCTCATGCAAAATGGAGCGTAGATGAAAAAGGCGTTGAAAAAGCATTCTGCTGTATTCATGCCGTAGCAAGAGATTTTGCAAAACTCGGACAATTCATTATGCAGAAAGGAGAGTGGGAAGGAAAACAACTCATCAGTAAAGAATATTGTGAAAAACTTTTATCGCCCACGAAAGAGAACGATGCATTTTGTTACACAATCTGGGCAGATGACGAAAATGATTATCGATGCAGGTTTTTTTACGGATTTTTAGGACAGTTCATCATTATGATTCCCGAAAAAAAGATGGTGATCGTGAAAACCGGATTTTACAACAGACTGGATGTTGATAAAAAGAAAAGACCACTTCAGGTAAAGCTTTTGGTGGAAGAACTTACAAAACTGATATAAAAAATAAGCTGCAGATTTTCTGCAGCTCATTTTTTTTGATAGTAAATTTAGAATGAATCTCTGTAGTTTAGATTCCCTGTTGCTCCCTGCGGAAGAAAAACAACTTTTCTTTTAATGCTTTTTGCTTTTTCCAGAGCTTTAAGCGCTTTTTGACGTTCAACTTCCCTGTTGAAGTGAGAGTTAATGTTCTCAGATTGTGCAGTTGCTTTCATATGTATATTTTTTGGTGTGTTACAGTGAGCTAATCTAAAAATATGCCGTTTTCAGGGTAAATCTTCTAATGAGGTATCAAAAACAAAAAAAATATTTTTTTTAATTTCTTTGATATTCTTGGCATAGTAGTTGAATACTAAAACGCAACTATTAAAAAATAAACAAATAAGGGATCTAAAATATTTCCCGGAGCAATTCGGGAATATTTTTTATCACTTTTTAAAGGAAAAACACCAATCACTATAAATATTAATACTTTTGACTAAATCCCCGAATCTTTCGGGGATTTTTTCATGTGATTTTATTTGATACCTTTACAAAAAAATAGGTTGTGGGTTATATAATTAAAACAACATCAGACGGTTTGATCTATGTTAAAGCGTCGAGCGTTATCCATGTTAAAAAGCCCAATGCACTGGAAGGAGCAAAGGTTATGGGGCAGCCATTGGTAATTAATGTAAACCATATTGGCTTTTTGAGCTACAATATTGAAGGTCATGTTACCTTTTTTATGGCAAGCGGGTTTGAAATCTCAATGAAGATATTTTACGAAGAAGCAGAAGAAGCTTTTAACTGTGCAAAAGGAAATATTGAGAAAATAATCAGGTAATTTTAATCAATAAAAAAGACGTTTCAGCCGAAACGTCTTTTTTTTATCTTGGTAAGCCTCTTTTCAGGGCGATTTCTGCTCTTTTTACAGCCACTTTTTCCTTCCAGTCCATGTATTTTTTCTTGAAGTTCTTTTTCATGATGTCATCAAATTTACGCTGTACGGTAAGATTCCATAAAGAATGTGCCTTTACCGCCCAGGATTTGTCCCAAGCTCTCAGGGAGATAGAAAAACTTCCGTCCAGATATTTCATCCAGTGCCACCATCCGGTTGGCATAAACAAAGTGTCTCCGTGTTCAAGATAACATTCAATACCTTCTACACCATCTAAGGCAGGGAATTTTGTAAAATCAGGATTTTCAATATCATAATCTTCCAGCGCATACGTTGCATAAGGAATCTGGTAAAGTCTCTCTTTCCATTTATAATCGAAAAGAAGAATATGCTTTCTTCCGTTGAAGTGCGTGTGGAAAATATGCGCCATATCAATATCGAAATGCAGGAACGTTACAGAACCTTTACCTCCGAAAAACATATTGGGATATTTGTCCAGAAATCCTCCCATTAATTCTTTAGGAGAAATATAATCTTCAAGAAGTTTCGGGGCGAATTTTATCGGGTCAAAAAGGAAAATTCTAAGATCGGTAGGTTCTCTCTGGATAAGATCTATATAATCTCCGAATTTCATTTTGGCTGCAGAAGCATTAATGGGAGCTGCAGGATCTGCCTTCGAACTGTCGTACAACGGAACTTCCACATCGCCTACTACTTCTTTCATGTATTCCATAGTCCATTTCTGGTACGCTGGCCATTTTCTTGCCATGTTCTTAATGACAACAGGTTTTCTCGGCTTCAGATATTTTTCAATGAATTCTTCCTGAGTAATATCATCTACAATATCTATAGGCTTTAAATTAATTCCCATTTCTTAAAAATTTAATGTTACAAAATTATTAAATAAAAATATATGTTAACAGATTTAAGCTTTTTTTAATCTATGATTCAAATCATTTTTAACTATTTAGGCTAAGATAAAGTAATGCGAAATATTTCTATAAGCACAATTTTTTAAAAAAAAACACCCTGCAAAAAAGAATTGCAGGGTAAAAACACAATTTGATGAATAAAAATTCATTTCTTCCCGCTAAAATAAAAAAATATTTATAACTGGTTTTTGCCCTGAAGAGAATAATATAAGGGAAAAGATAGAATTTTTTCTATCTCATTCTAAAAAAAGCAATGAAAGGTATTCAATTATAAAACGCAAAATAAAATTTAATGAATTTTATTAATTTTTAAAATAAAATTTTTTTTTGTCGTGCCTAAAAAATGAGGCTTAATTTGCCGATTTTCTTATGCAATAGATTTACATTATTATTCATAGTTTTGTGATATGACACAAATGGAAATTCGCGAAACATTTTGTGATACGATCGCAGAATGTATTTCTTTAAAGTCATAATGATGCATCATCCGAACTGTACGTTTATTCTAGATAAAATTGTATAGCTAGGGAAAAATTATTATTAACAATTAAAAGAAAAAATTCTATGAAAAAGAAAATTTTATTTTGCGCCATGTTCGGAATTTCTGTTATGGCGTTTGCGAGAGTTCAGGCGGTTTGGAATTCAACTTGTGGTGTGAAACATTACACGTCTTTTCCAGATAATTGGACATATAGTCAAATGGCAAGCTATATTGCTTCAGTTAATGAAGTAGAATGTGGAGTACGACCAGATGTGACTATTAATCCTTAAATTAATTTGGTAGGCGGAATTATTCCGCCTATCTTCAATATCTATATTATCAATATGAAGAAATTTTTTTTATTTTTTGCTATACCAATTTTTTCAGTTATTTTTTCTCAAAAAGTAGCATTTGATCCTACTATAAAAGTAACTTATGATTCTAAACTTCAATTGGGAGAAAAATATCAACATAATCAAAAATTTGTTTTAGTAGGAAACTCTCAGGATTATTATTTTGGTGCGGCACAAAATTATTTAAATGATACGGGACAATATGAAACTAAGGGAATAGATACAAGGGCAATTAGTGACTATTTTCGGGAAAGAATTATTAGAGTTAATAATAAAACTACAGTTTTTACTAATACAATGGAATCTAAATTTCGTTATGAGGAAGGTGAGCCTTTGCAATGGGTTTTGTACAGTGATACAAAAATAATCAATGGAATTAAATGTCAAATGGCAGCAACAAACAAGTTTGGGAGAAGATGGATTGCGTATTTTTCTAAAGATTATCCTCAATCTTTAGGACCGTACAAATTTGTAGGTTTACCCGGATTAATATTTGAATTGTATGATACAAGGGATGATTATCATTTTACAGCAATAAAAGTCGAAAAAAATTCTGATGAATTTACATTTAATCTTTCCCCTTATAAATTAATGAACAAAAAAAATTATCTTCAGGCAAGATATAACATGGAATTTACCCTTGCAGGATTCCCACAAATGGATGAGGAGATGAGGAAGCAAACTCAGGAAATATTTGATAAAAAGAAAAAAATGTACAACAATCCTTTGGAGCTAAAACCTTTTGAATAATAAAAAAAGAGCCTTAAAATCTAAGGCTCAAAACACAAATGTCAGATAAAAAACCGACTTATTTTTTCAGACTTTTTATCAGTTCTTGAATCTGAGAACTGATTACTTTTGCTGCTTCAGAATCTGTAATATTGATAATGATTCCCTGTTGAAAATCTTTTTGACCAATCGAATTGTCTTTCAAATCAGCATTTTCAAGATTATTGTATGTCGTGTCTTTTTGATCATCAAAAAGGTCTTGAATTTTCACCTGAAAAATTTCAGCCAGTTTCGGAATGTATTGAGACTTAATATCCGTTGCTTCATTTTCCCAATTGGTATATGTATTTCTGTCTAATCCCAACATATCGGCAATTTCCTGTTGAGAAAGTTTTGTTTTGCTTCTCAGCTTTTTAAGATTAGTTCCTACTCCCATAGATGAAATTGTTTTTTACAAATGTATACAATTAGCCAAAGAATTAATAATAAAACACTTCAAAAATTCGGTCTTTTCATTAAATACTATTTGAGAGCATAATGCATAGAAAATTTTTCATCAGGAAAGGAACTTTACTTTAAAAAATAAATTTCAACACATCAAAAAAATATCACTATGTTTGTAGTGATAAAAAGATTTTAACTTTTTGCTATAAATGCAATCTTTATACTCGTGTAACAAAACGCTTTAACCATTAACTAATTAAGCAAATAATAAATTATGAAAAAGAGAATATCTTTATTCCTGATGATTTTTTTCTCTGTGATTGCTTTTGGACAGAAAACAGTTTCGGGGAAGATCACGGATGAAGACGGAGTGGGAATCCCGAGTGCTAGTGTAACGGTGGAAGAGCCGGGAAAAGATGCTATTCTTGCCTACGGAATTACCAACTCAAAAGGAGAATACAAAGTCACCTTCACTTCCGGAGAATCTAATGTAGACCTTAAAGTAAAGGCTTTCAACCAGCGGCCTTTAACGAAGCAGATCAGCAACAGCGATCAGACGCTCAACTTCAAAATGGAAGGCGAAGCAACGGAAATTAAAGAGGTGAAGCTTAAAACAA
The DNA here is from genome assembly GCF_059579425.1 of Chryseobacterium sp. 2P. Classification (NCBI taxonomy): domain Bacteria; kingdom Pseudomonadati; phylum Bacteroidota; class Flavobacteriia; order Flavobacteriales; family Weeksellaceae; genus Chryseobacterium; species Chryseobacterium sp. 2P. The sequence continues at coordinate 4,596,610 of NZ_CM184194.1, read as the reverse complement.
AAATGGTTACGGCAAGAGGAGATACCATTTCCTACGATCTCAAGGCATTCGACAGCAAAAGCGACAGAACATTAGCCGATGTTTTGAAAAAAATGCCGGGAATTGAAGTCAATACAGACGGAACGATTCTTTATCAGGGGAACGCAATCAATAAATTCTACGTTAACGGAAAAGACTTAATGGAAGGTGGTTACGGAACCATCAACAACTCGCTTCCGAAAGATGCGGTACAGAAAGTTGAGGTACTGGAAAATCACCAGCCGGTAAAAATCTTACAGGATAAGGTTCCTTCCGATCAGGCAGCCATTAATATCAAGCTGAAGAATTCTGTGACGATGACGGGGAGAGGAGAAGTAGGAGTTGGAGGAAGCCCGCTTCTATGGAATGTAAAACTTACACCGATGTTCTTCGGACAGAAAAGTCAGTGGGTGGTTAATTACAAATCCAACAATAATGGCGAACAGGTAGAAAACGAAGGAAATATTCTGTCTTTCGGAAACAGATTTGAAGGAAGAAGAATCAACGCAACCCAAAACGACTGGCTGAATGTAGAAAATGCAAGTACGCCGAATCTTCCGGTAAAAAGATATCTCATGAACAGCGTTCATTATGTATCTGCAAATTATCTTACCAATATCGATAAGAAAAAAGAATGGGAGCTGAAAGCGAATGCCAATTATACCAACAATGCGGTGGAACGAGAATCTTATAATGAACAGGATCTTTTTGCAACGCCTAAAAGACCAGCGTCCACAATATTACAGAATATCCGCAATAATTTCTATACAGACAAGGCAAAAGGAGAATTAATTTTTACTAAAAACGCTAAAAAAGGATTCTTTAAAAACACGACAAGCTTTTCTCAGTATTGGAACGCCGACAGAGGGATTGTTGACAGAACAGTAAAAGGTTCTGCAAGCAGTTATACAGCGCATGGAGATGAAGCAGTAGAATCGCCTACAACTTCTTTCCAAAACTCATTGAGTACCATTATTCCGTGGAAAGAAAAAATGGTAAATGTATTATCGTACATCAGCTACCAGACAGACAGACAGACTTTGGATGTTTCACCGGCTTCCTATCTGGCAATTCCCGGTTTTCTTCCTACATCTACATCTTTTGTAAGTCAGAATTTAAGACTTAAAACTTTTGAAGCCAATCATTCTGCAAATATTGGTTTTTCTACAAAAGGATGGACGTTTACTCCGGAAGTTGGATTTAATTTTAAATCGACTAATTTAGTTTCGAGTTTGTCAAATATTATAACAAATCCTTTTACCAGCCCAAATCCTACACCAGCTTCACAGTACAATAATGATTTGAAATATACTACAGCGACACCTTATGGAAGTTTAGGGGTGAATTATAAGAGCGATTCGTGGATGTTGTATGCTAATTTCCCGGTAAACTCGAATAATATTAAAGCAGATGATCCGATAAGACTGGTTTCCAAAGAAGTGAATAAAGTGACATTTGAACCAAGTATTTTTGCACAGTATACATTTGCATCTTTCTGGAAAGCTTCCGTAAATGCTAATGTTAATAATAATTTTGGTGAAATAAACACTGCTTATTCAGGATTTTTAATGACTTCTCCAGCGGGAATCAGTGCGATGGATATTAACAATCCGATTCCTCAGAATAATAATAAATCTGCAGGAACGAGAATCGAATACAGAAATCCGTTGAATAATTTGTTCTTTAACATTAACTACAGATTTTCTGATGCAAAGAGGAACTTAATATCCAATCCTACAATCAACGAAGCAGGATATACTATTATGCAGTATAAGGAACAGGATAATCATGTTCTGAATAATGGATATAATGTAGAAGTAGGAAAATATTTCCCGAAATTCAAAACAAATGCTTCTGTTAGCTACAGTAATAATACAGCAAAATCTGACGCTTTCCTGGATAATGCTTCCTATACGAACAAGAACAACAGCCAGTCTTTTGGAGTAAAATTCAACAACACCTATTTCAGTTGGATGAGCATTGATTATAATGCAAGTTTCTCCAGAACAAAGCAGACAAGTACGGGAGATGTAGTTTCCAATGCAGCAAGAAGAGGTTTTACCCATAATTTAGGACTCTTCTTCTATCCTATAGAAAACCACACTATTGGATTTAATTGGGATCAGGTGAATACTAATGCAGCTAATGCAAAATATAATAATGGATTCTATGATCTTTCTTATCAGTTCACATGGGCTAAAAAGAAAATCGATTTCGAATTGAAATGGATGAATATCGCAAATAAGAGGGTATTTGAAACGTATGAAATTAATGCAACAAATACCAATTACACAAGAATTCAGCTTCGTCCAAGTCAGGTCATGTTTACCGTAAAATTCAACTTTAAATAAAATGGAAACCAGTCTTCAAAGGCTGGTTTTTTATTTGATAAAAGAAACTTCAGCAACAAATTAAAAAAATCTGTAACAAAAATCTGAAACCGATAACTAATTGTATAAACATTCTATTTAAAATGAAAAAACTATTTTCAATGTTTCTGGTTGCATTTTTTGTATTGGTAAGTGCACAGGACAAAGACTCTAAAGAAACTGCCAACCGGTTTTTTTATGAACTTACTTTCAAGCCGAAAAGTGATTCTGCAAAACTGGAAAAGGTAATGACGGTTTTAGATATCGTAAAAGACAGATCAATTTACAGAGATTATACGATGCTTGCTCAGGATTCTATCATGAAAGTTCAGATTGAAGCAATGCAGAAATCGGGAGTATTTAAAGATATGTCCAAGTCTATCAGAATGCCGAAATTCTCAGAAAAAGTGGTGAAAACATATCCTGATATGAAAATTCAGTATATCGAAAGAATTGCAAGCGGATTTTCACCAATGGGAATTGCATATACGGAAACTCCGAAATTCGACTGGAAAATTTCTAACGAAAAAGAAAAAATCGGAGCCTATAATGCACAAAAAGCAACGGCTGAATTCGGAGGAAGAAAATGGACGGCTTGGTTCACTACAGAACTGCCATTTCAGGATGGTCCTTATAAGTTTTCAGGACTTCCCGGTCTGATCGTGAAAGTGGAAGATGATGCAAAAAACTATTCATGGGTGCTTCAGGGAAACAGAAAAGTGCCAAACTGGGAAGAACTTTCTTATGCAGAAAAAATTTCCAACATGAGCTTAAAAGTAACCGACATGCCGAGAGAAAAATTCGAAAAAACCTTTAACGAGTTCAAGAAAGATCCTTTCGCTACTGCAAGACCAATGATGACGCAGGAGATCATGTCCAAAACAATTCCGGGAATGGATGGGACAATCGGAGATATGATGAAAAAGCAGGAAAAAATGTATAAGGATTTCTTCAATGCCAACAACAATCCTATCGAGCTTACCCAGTCTGCTTCTACAGACAAAAAGAAAAAGTAACATTCATATTTACTAAATTATATTTGAATCAACCCAAATGTTTTCATGCATTTGGGTTGATTTTTTTCATAGCACACGTTATTTAGATTAAATTTAAATAGCGTATATTTGCACGTACAAAAATATCGGCTTTGAAACATAAGGATTTACATAAGTTGAGCGGATTTCCCAAAAACAGACTGGGAAAAATTGTAGGGTATGATAACGACAGCCTGAAAATGCCCAATAAGATCATTGAAATGGGGCTTCTTCCGGAAACTTTCTTCAAAATTTTGTATCAGGCTCCGTTCCGAGGTCCGATGTACGTAGAATTTGGAGATGAAAAAAGCCGTATTGCTCTTCGTGAAGAAGAAGGAGATTATATCATTGTTGAAGAATTGAATTAATGCAGAGCGCTCACAAAAAACAGATCCTTTTAGTCGGGAATCCAAATGTCGGAAAATCCACGGTTTTCAATGCTTTGAGCAATAAAAAGCAAAAGACCGGAAACTATGCAGGAGTTACCGTAGCAAGCCATTCCGGAACATACAGTTACAAAAATGAAGAGGTAGAAATCATCGATCTGCCGGGTTCTTACAGCATTTATCCAAGTTCGGAAGATGAGGCTATTTTTTCTAAATTTCTTATTGATGAACAGCAAAATTATGCCGGAGTTATCTACATTCTCGAAGCGTTAAGCTTAAAAAGGGGACTGCTTTTGTTTCAGCAGATTCAGGATTTGGGAATTCCGATGATTCTGGTGGTTAATCAGATTGATCAGGCTGAAAGAAGAGGAATTACCATCAATATTGAAAAATTATCTGAGTCTTTAGGGATAAAAGTTTTTGAGACCAATGCTAAAGAACAGATCGGGATTGAGGAAATAAAAGAAGCCGTTTACAACAATCAATTCGTAACATCCGAAAAGATCTCTTTTGAAACCCCTTCCGAGCACAAAGATTTCATCAGAAAACTATCTCTTCACAAAGGATTTGAAAACGAATATAAAGCGTGGATGAGCCTTTCTCTGGGAACAGATCTGGAGAAGCTGGAATCTATTGTAGGACTCATCAACGAGCCGGACTCCAAAAGTCTGGTTCCCAAAAGACTGCAGGTGCAGGAAACGGTAAGAAGATATCAGTTTGCAGATAAAATTCTGTCTGATGTTATTTCTAAAAAACCGCAGTTCAAAGAACTTTTAACAGAAAAACTAGACAGAATACTGGTTCATAAATTCTGGGGATACGTCGTTTTTCTTTTGATTTTATTAATCATTTTCCAGAGTGTATTTTTCTTAGCGGAATATCCGATGAACTGGATCGACAGTTTCTTCTCATGGCTAACCGCTTTCACCTCAGAACATTTACCGGAAGGACCGCTTAATTCATTAATTTCAAACGGAATTATCCCGGGAATCGGCGGGATTGTGGTTTTTGCGCCACAAATCGGAATTTTACTGTATTTCCTTTATCTTTTGGAAGATTCAGGATATATGGCAAGAGTCGTTTTCCTGATGGACCGTATTTTAAGACCTTTCGGACTGAATGGTAAAAGTATTGTTCCTTTGGTTTCGGGAACGGCATGTGCAATTCCCGCAGTTATTTCAACAAGAAATATAGAAAATTTAAAAGAAAGGCTGCTTACCATTTTAGTAACACCTTTTATGACGTGTTCTGCGAGACTTCCGGTGTACAGCATCATTATCGGGCTTATTATTTCAGACGGAACATTTTTAGGAATAAAATACAAGGCTTTGGTCTTGATGGGAATGTATCTGTTAGGATTTTTAGTCGCATTATTTTCCGCATCCATTCTCAAAAGATTTATCAAAAATAAAGGGAAAACCTATCTTGTGATGGATTTACCGACCTATAAAAAACCACTTTTTGCATATGATTTCAAAATGGTTTTAGGCAAAGTATGGGAATTCATTACAGGAGCCGGAAAGATTATCTTCATTGTGAGCATCATCATCTGGTTTTTAAGCTATTTCGGACCCAAACAGAAGCCGGATCAGTTCGTGGCAACCAATGTGGAACTGGATCATTCTTACCTTGCCAAAATGGGAAAAGGAATTGAGCCGGTAATTGCTCCTTTAGGCTACGACTGGAAAATGGGCGTCGGAATTCTGACAAGTTTCGTGGCAAGAGAAGTGTTCGTGGGAACCATGTCTACCCTGTACAGTCTTGAAGATGATGCTCCCGAAGTAAAAGTAATCGATAAAATGAGACGCGACGTAAAACCGAACGGTGAGAAAGTCTTCAGCTTTGCAACCGGAGTTTCCGTCCTCTTATTTTACGCATTTGCAATGCAGTGTGTTTCTACACTTGCAGTAGTCTACAGAGAAACCAAAAGCTGGAAATGGACTGGCTTACAGGTGGCTATGATGACCGGTTTGGCATATTTTGTGTCGATGATAGTATATCAGATTTTAAAATAATGGATACTTCCTTACTTTTACAATATATCATTGTTTTACTGATCGTTGCATTCGCGTGCTACTCTTTATTCAGAATATTGAAAAAGAATTTCGCACCGAAAAAGTTCAGTTCCAAAAGAAACGGATGCGATAAAGATTGTGGGTGTTCGTAGATCTTGAATAAATTTTTCAGGAGCTGTTTCCCGCTTTTCGCACTCGCTATTTTAGATTTTCGGCGGCGGCTTTGCCGCCGCCGAAAATCTAAAATGAGCTCAGACAAATGCTGCAATCGGGGCTAGCTTTTTTACCATAATCATTACTTTCTGTCATTGCGAGGAATGAAATGACGAAGCAATCTCAATAAACAACCGATATCAAGATGTTGTGCTTTTCTCCATTCTACCGTAATTTCATCAGATAATAAGTCCTCATTATATTTGATTGAAATAAGATGACTTTTAATGATTATTTAAAAATTCAGGAATATTTTTCAGAATCAACTCACAGGTTTTATTTGTATTTTTGCGAAAGATTCCATTTCAACCACGTCGGAAAAATGGTTTCAGAAGAATATAAATAAAAACATACTTAATGTCACTAATAAAAAGCATTTCAGGAATCCGTGGAACCATTGGCGGAAAAGTAAACGATAATTTAACACCGCTTGATGTGGTAAAATTTGCTTCCGCATTCGGAACTTGGCTTCAGAACAATAAAAATAAAAAAGATTTAACCCTGGTTATCGGTAGAGATGCAAGAATCTCCGGACAAATGGTGTCTTCTCTGGTAACGGCAACTTTACAGGGGCTTGGAATTAACGTAGTAGATTTAGGTCTTTCCACAACACCCACCGTTGAAATTATGGTTCCCGAACTGAAAGCAGACGGAGGAATTATTCTCACCGCTTCCCACAATCCGAAACAGTGGAACGCTTTGAAATTGCTGAATGATAAAGGAGAATTCATCAGCGGAGAGAATGGAGCTGAGGTTTTGGCTTTGGCAGAAAGCGAAGATTTCAATTATGCAGAAGTGGACGATTTGGGAAAATATGAGATACGAGAAGATGCTTTTGATATTCATATTCAGCAGATTTTAGACTTGCCGATGGTAGATGCAGAAGCCATTAAAGCTAAAAATTTCAAAGTGGTTTTGGATGCGGTTAATTCTACTGGAGGAATTGCAATTCCGATGCTTTTGGATAAATTGGGTTGCGAAACGGTAAAATTATACTGTGAACCGACCGGTCATTTTCCGCACAATCCGGAACCGTTAAAAGAACATTTGGGAGACATTTGTGAGCTGGTAAAAAAAGAAGGCGCAGATTTCGGAATCGTTGTTGATCCGGATGTAGACAGACTGGCTTTAATCGATGAAAAAGGCGAAATGTTTGGTGAAGAATATACTTTGGTTGCCGTTGCAGACTATTTGCTGAAAAATAAAAACGGAGTGGCAATTTCCAACCTTTCATCAAGCCGTGCTTTAAGGGATGTGGCAAACACCCACAATTCCGAATATTTTGCCAGTGCCGTAGGAGAGGTGAATGTAGTAACCTTAATGAAGGAAAAAAATGCCGTGATTGGAGGAGAAGGAAACGGAGGAATTATTTATCCAGATCTTCACTACGGAAGAGATTCTTTAGTTGGAGTTGCTTTATTTTTAACCCATTTAGCAAAAGAAAATAAAACGGTTTCCGAACTGAGAGCAGGCTATCCAAGCTATTTCATGGGCAAAAAGAAAATCGAATTAACGCCTGAAATCAATGTAGATGATATTTTATCCAAAATGGAAAAAGAATATCAGAATGAAGAAGTTTCTACCGTTGATGGTGTGAAAATCGATTTTGAAAACAACTGGGTTCACCTCAGAAAATCAAATACAGAGCCGATCATCAGAATTTATACAGAGGCAAAATCTCAGGAAGAAGCCGATAAATTAGGAGACGATATCATCGCAAAAATTAAAAGTTTAATTTAATTTGAAATAACAGCGGAGCTTTCTTAGCTCCGTTTTTTTGTTTAAAAGTTGAAAACTTCAAAAATTATTGAAGATTTGAATCTTCGCAAAAAGCGTTCATCATTATGTTAAATTAACAATAACTCCTCCTTTTTTATCCACAATTCTTTGATGATAATGATCTTTTTACTATCTTTCAGATAGAAATTTACGAAAATAAATGTCAAAAAAATTTCGCAACTTTGCATACATTTTGAATCATAAATTTCAGAAGTAATATTAATTTAAAAAAGTTTGTCGAGGTTTGTAAGCATATTCAGACATTGGCCGACGAAGGATGTGAGTATTGGAAGAGTATTTTGGAAATGAACTTGTGAAGAAGTTCGAAGAAATGATGGAAAATAATGATGAATTCTACTTTGATACAGAAGAATTGGAAGACATCATTGTTTACTACCTGGAGCTGGGAGACTTTAATTACGCCGATATGGCGGTGAATTACGGTTTGAAGCTTCATCCCAATTCTTTGGACATTAAGATTAAAAAACTTGAAGTTCTTTTAGAATGGGAAGATTATAATGCGGCGAAAGACCTTATCGATGAGCTGAAAGGTTCTTCAATGGAAAACACAGACTTTTTGGTATGCTACGCAAAGTATTATTCGAATTTAGGAAATCCTAAAAAATCCATAGAAATTTGTAAAAAAGCACTGGAGCTGAAGGAAGAAGAAAATTTCCTCCACAACTTTATTGCGGACGAATATGTTAATTTAGGAGACCCTTTTAACGCTCTTAAACACTACAGAAAAGCACTGAAAGAAGATCCTACGGATGAATATTCGCTGGAAAACTGCATGGTGTGCTTTGCAGATCTTAATAAGAGTGAGGAAGCTATAGCCTTTCTGAATGAATATCTGGATGGATTTGCCTATTCTGAAGTAGCGTGGTTCGAGTACGGACAATTCTATTTCAACAGAAAAAATTACGAAGAAGCAATAAAGGGATACGATTATTTGCTGGCGATCAACTCCAATTCTGTAGGAGTTTATGCCAATAAAGCAGCCTGTTATGAAGCTTTAGGGCAGTATAAAAAAGCAATTGAAGTTTACGAAGAGATGCTGGAACTGGAATACACCAAAGCATTTACCTTCTATAAAATCGGGCTGTGTTATAAAGCTTTGAAGCAGCCTATCGTTGCCTTAAACTTTTTCCAGAAATCTTTAAGAGAAGATCCGCAGTTCTATCTTGCTATGATGGAGCAGTCGTATCTTTACGAGGAAATGGGCGGAATGACGGAAGCTTTGCATTTTGCAAGAGAAGCGACTTATCTTAACGAAAATAATCTTGATTATCAGAAAAGATTGGCATTTCTCTTCATTGATTCAGGTAAGTTCGAGGAAAGTCTTTCCTGTCTTAAAAAGCTGGTGGATGTGGAACCTTCAAGATTCTACAACTGGTACGCTTACTCGGAAGTTTTAATGCTTTTGGGAGAATATGAAGAAGCGATTATCGTTTTAAAAGAAGCTTTAAAATCACATAACAGAGCCGAATTGTATTATCAGCTCAGCAATTGCTATTTCAACCTTAAAGATCAGGAGAAAGGTGTTGAATCTCTTCAGAATGCACTGGAGCTTGATCCTTCTTTAGTAACGGATATGCAGAAAAAGTATCCTTTCATTAAAGATGAGGTTAAAAAAGCGAAGGCAAAAGTTAAAAAGAAAAATTAGTCATTTGATTTTCTGATGACACAATACAAATCCTGCAGAAATGCAGGATTTATTTTTTGATAACATTTGTTTTTGTCCTTAAAAAGATGAGTCCGGCAATAATAATACTTGCCCCCACAAACTGTAAAACCGAAAGCTTTTCACCATCCAGAATTCCCCAGATGATTGCAACAATAGGCATCAGTAAAGTTACCGTTGATGCAAATAATGGCGTTGAAACTTTTAACAGACGGTAATTCATCATCATAGCCAGTCCGGTTCCGAAAATAGATAGAAGACTTACAAAAAACAGTCCCGTCAGATTACTTTCATCAAAACTGAATGTCGAGAAAAATCCGGTAAATGTTAAAGCAATTAACGAAGGAAAAAATAAAACAAATCCAAACACAAAAGCTGATAAAACTGTTGACGAAACTTCCATAAGCTTGGATTTTACCGTTGTTGTACTTAAAGCATAGCAAAAAGTAGCCAGAAGAAGAAGTACAATAGGAATCAGTTTAAATTTTCCGCCTTCTCCGTCTCCGCCAAAAGCCAGTAAACAGACTCCGCTGAAACTAATTAAAGTCCCGATAAGCTGTTTCTTTGTTGTTTCAAACTTCCAGATCAGAGCGCCCACAATGATCACGAAAATCGGCATCATGGAGTTGATAATTCCCGCAATACTGCTGCTTACTTTTGTCTCTGCAATCGGAAACAGAAACATCGGAAAGAAATTCCCCGTAAAAGCCGCTAAAATCAGCCATTTTAAATGCTTCTTGGGAAACAGTTTGTATTTTGAAATTGCAACAGGTATCAGAATAATTCCTGCAATAAGTACTCGTAAAGCGCCCACCTGATAAGGACTGAAATGCTCCAGAGATTTTTTGATCAGAATAAATGACGATCCCCAAATAATGCTGAGTACAATCAGGAGGATCCATTTTTCTTTATCTGCGTTCATTGTTTTCGTATAAAATTTTTAAAAACTCTTTTTTAGGAATCATTCTGGCTCCCAGACTTTCAAGGTGATCTGTGTGAGACTGGCAGTCAATAAGTTCGATGCTGTTCTGGTATTTTTCAGCGAAATAAATAAATCCGGCTTTGGAAGCGTTGCTTACTTTGGCAAACATGCTTTCGCCGCAGAAAACATTTCCAATCTGTAAACCATAAAAACCACCGACCAATTCTTCATCCTGCCATACTTCAATGCTTTTTGCCAGTCCGTAATCATGAAGCCTGATGAAAACATCCATTAATTCATTCGAAAGCCATGTTCCGGTTTGTCCTTTCCGGCTAATTTCCTGACAGTTTCTGATAACCTCTCTGAAGTTTTTATTCTCCGAAAAAGTAAAAATATTCCTGTTGAGAATTTTTCTCATCGACTTTGAAATCTTAATCTCTTTCGGAAACAATACAAATCTCGGATCAGGACACCACCAGAGAATTTCCTCATCAGGATTATACCATGGGAAAATTCCCAGCTGATAGGCAAACCAAACTCTGTCGATCGAAAGATCACCGCCAAAAGCAATAACACCCTCATGTCCGTCATAAACCTGCGGATCGGGAAATGAAATTTCGTTTTCGTCTAATCGAACCATTTTCAAAAAAAATCCCACTTGATAAAGCAGGATTTGTATTTTCAGTGTTATCTATTGTATTAGAAAGGCAGATCGTCATCCTCGTCATCTGCAAAAGGATTCTCGTTGGAAACCGGGGAAGCAGACTGCGATGGTGCTGCCTGTGTAGGTTCTGAAGCATTATCAAATACTTTTTCTACTCTCCATCCTGTAATGGAATTGAAGTATTTTGTTTCGCCCTGTGGAGAAACCCATTCTCTTCCTCTGATGTTGATTCCTACTTTTACATTCTCTCCTTCTCTTAAATTATCCAATAAACTGATCTTATCAGACAGAAATTCTATGTTTATCGGTTGTGGATACTGCTCCTGCGTCAGAATCACCATTTCTCTCTTTTGGAAACCGCTCGCAAAAGTCTGAGCATCAAATATTTTCTTTACCGTTCCTTGTAATTCCATATCATATTAATTAACGCTGTAAAAGTAAGAAAATCAATCGTAATAAAGGCTACGTGAAAAAAAAAATGTAAAAATTTTAATTTTTTTTCCTGAAAAGTTTGGAGGTAAAAGAATTTATCCTATCTTTGCACCACTGAAAACGACAAAACGAAACAAGTTCTTTTAAAAATAAGTTTTCTTTAATAATCAACGCGGATGTGGTGTAATTGGTAGCCACGCCAGACTTAGGATCTGGTGCCGAGAGGCGTGGGGGTTCGAGTCCCTTCATCCGCACAGTATGCGAAAATAGCTCAGCTGGTAGAGCACAACCTTGCCAAGGTTGGGGTCGCGGGTTCGAATCCCGTTTTTCGCTCCACGCCTGCCCTGGTGGTGGAACTGGTAGACACGCAGGACTTAAAATCCTGTGCCTCTTTTGGCGTGCGGGTTCAAGTCCCGCCTGGGGTACAAGCTGATTTTCAGCGATTTAGCTCTCTTTTTAAGAGGGCTTTTTTTATGTCCAAAAATCTCTGATATAATATATCCAATACCATAGTTGTTAAATTTTCTTTTTCCGCTTTGTTGTTATTTCCTTTTATTCTTTATTTGCAGAATTCTATTGAGCTAAAAAATTATAAAGATCAGGTCTAAATGTGATCCTTTTATTAAAATTTGAAATTGATACAATTGCTGAAGCAGATGTATCAGGCGATTATTAAAACGTTTTAAGGGCTGAATAAAATAATTTTCATTAAATAATAACCATAAAAACATGTAAACGATGAGTACTGAAAATACAGAGAATCAAATAAATAGATCAACGGTTCTTGATGAAGAAACGCAGAAAATTGAGGAGATCTTAGGAATAAAACCGGAAGATTACTTAAAATATAACTTACTTCAATATTTACATCTCAATGACGTCGATATTGAGGATTTTTCAAAGTTTTTACCGTACCTCGTTAAAGTAACAAAAGTAAAACTTACCAACTGTACCATTGCCAATTTTTCCGAATTGTTAAAAATAGATAGTTGCTCCAGTTTCACTCTGGATAATGTGACTTTCAGAAACAACGAGTGTAATGTAAACAGAGGATTTCCTTATGAAATCCGATTTTCAAATATGACCTTTGATGCAGGTTGTTTTAACAGTTTCCATATATCGTCATCCGGTAAAGGATATAAGCATCTTTTTATTAATAATTGTCATATTGATAATATTCAGGAAATCAATAATATAAAAGGGCTTTATTCACTACATCTCGACAGTATAACTTTTACTTGTAACCCTACCAAGGTAAAAGAAAAATCAATCTACATGATCCATATTTTCAACTCCAAGTTTGAAGATATTTCTTTTATACCATTTAAAAAATCAGTAACAGACATTGAGTTTAAAAACTGTAGAATCGGAAGTTTTAACGGAATTTCAGAGTTTGAAAAACTTGAAGAAATTGAAATGACTACTGATACGGTTGTTGAGAACAAGGAAGAATTAGAAAACCCTTTCAATAAAGAAATTACCTGTCAATTCATTAAGGCGGAAAAACCATTTCGTTTAAAAAATGCAGTCTCACTCAGAAATTATATTAATGAATTAAGCTTTACCGATTTTAAAGCGAAAAAAATAAAGAATCTTGAAAATTTTGAAATGGTTAAAACTCTTTCATTTGATAAATCTGAATTTTATGTCGATGCTTTTCTGCCTATTGCCAATCAGATTCAAAAAGTGAAGATGAGAGATTCTGAGATTAAAAAACATAACTATTTCAGGTCATTCGTTAATTTGAAAAGTTTTGAATCACTCTGTTTCTCTAGAGAGAGTAAAGAGATAAAAAATTTCTCAAAATTACTTCCGTTAAAAGATCAGCTGACGAGTCTGGATTTTTATGAACACGATGAAATAGATAAGAAAGCTCCAGATTATCCCATCGGACAATTTACTTCACTCGAAACTTTAGAGTTAGGTTATGATATTTCTGCGAAAACGGGAAAATCTATTATGCAGTTGAAAAAATTGAAAAAGCTAAAAATAAGCACTGTAAAAACCAAACAGATCTTCGATTTGGGACATCTGAAAAAGCTGGAGTTTTTAATTTTTAATTCGAGGACAAAGTTTATAGGATTTGAAAATTTAAAACGTTTAAAATCTCTCAAGATCATCAATGATAAAAAGTTCGATCTCAGAACACTTCCCAAAATAGAATCTTTAAAAAGGCTGAATTTGTATGGAAATGACTCTAAAATGAAAGGGTTTAGCCGTTTCCCCAATTTGGAATTTCTTAGCCTTCAAGGAGTCGGTAAGGTGAATTTAAAACCTTTGAAAAAGCTAAAGGTTCTGGATTTGTATAACAGTAACATCACAGATTTTTCTTCCTTTGGAAATATGCCATTTCTGGAAAAATTAGATTTATCATGTATTCAGAATAATATTGATTTGAAGGAAATGTATAAGTTCCCGAATTTGAAATGGCTGGGATTTTTAGAAAGTGAAGAACTGGATGATATTTCCGGTTTGGAGCCTTTAAAAAAGCTGGAGCGTCTGGATTTATTCCAAACCAACGTTACAGATGTGAAAGTTCTGAACACTTTACCGAATTTAAAAGAAGTGAATTTGGCAGTAAAAAATTACAAACTAAATCTCAAAGCACAATTGGATCGTCCCGAAATAGCAGCTTATTATGCATTGCCGAGTGTTATGTTTTTCATCTGGAAAGAAGATGAATTTGGAATTTAAATGATCCGTAAGAAGCAAAGTAAGATTAATATTTAAACAGAATAACCACTCAAAATGAAAGAAAATCATCAAACAGATAAAACATCAGAAGCTTATAAAAGATTAAAAGAAATTTTAGGGGAAGAACCTTGGGAAGATTATGCAAGATCAAGAATAGATCTCAAAAATTTAACAATTGACGATTTTTCTATCATCTTGCCGTGGATCAGGAATGTAGGAAGATTGTATGTCAGCGATTCTACCATTTCCAATTTTTCAGAATTATTGAAGTTGGAGAATTGTTATTCTTTTCATTTGGATAATGTGACGTTCACAAACAATGACTGTGAGGTAACGAGAGACTTTCCAAGTGAAATTCATTTTTCTAATATGAATTTTGATGCAAGCGGGCTGAATTGCTTTCCTACATCAGTTAGTAAAGGACACCATAGCTTTTCTATTGAAAACTGTCATATTGAAAACATTCAGGAGATAAGCAATATAGAAGGAATTTCTGTATTATATCTTGATAAAATAACCTTCACCTATCATCCAAGAAAAATAAAAGAAAAATCAATTTACAGGATTAGCATTTCCGACTCGCAGTTTAAAGATATTTCTTTTATACCCTTTAAAAAATCGGTGGGGGATATTGATTTTGTAAACTGCCGTATAGGAAATTTTGAAGGAATTTCTGAGCTTAAGGAGCTTGAAGAAATTGGATTCGATAATGATACGATAGTTGAAGACATAAGGAAATTGGAAAATCCTTTTAATAAAAAAATTACCTGTTTTGTTTTCGTGAAAGATAAAAAGCAGCTCGATCTAAAAAATGTATTAGGGATCAGAAATTATATTAATCATATACATTTTACCAATTTTAAAGGAAAAAAAATTGATAATCTGGAAAAATTTGAAAGGTTGCATCATCTCACATTTGATAAATCTAAGTTTTATGTGGATGCATTTTTATCCATTGCAAAACAAATCCAGAGCGTAGAGGTTAGAGATTCAGCGATTAAAAAACATAGTTATTTTAAGCATTTTCCTAATTTGACAAGTTTTGAATTAAACGGTTTTGGAAAAGATAGTAAAGATACCCGAATTTTTTCAAAACTGTTTCCTCTAAAAAAACAGCTGAAAGAGCTGGAGTTTTATGAATCTCAGGATAAACCCACAAACTATCCCATCGAAAAATTTACAGGACTGGAATCTTTAAAAATAGGTTACAATATTTCGTTACAGACTGTGGAATCTATTCTTACTTTTAAAAAATTAAAAAAATTAGAAATAAGGATAGAAAAAACAAAGAAGATTATCGATTTGGAAAATCTGAAAAACTTGGAGTTTTTAAATATCTACAGTGAATCAAATTTATATTGTACGGGATTTGAACATTTAAAACGTTTAAAATCTTTGGAGATAAGCAGTGACGGGAAATGTGACATTAATATGCTTCCAAAAATGAAATCACTGAAAAGATTGAGTTTTTACAGTCATGAAGATTGTGCGGTGAAAGGGCTGAGCCAGTTTCCTAATTTGGAATTTCTGAAGCTTGAACACATAAAGAAGCTGCAATTAAAAACCCTGAAAAAGCTGAAAGTTTTGGATTTGAGAAATAGTGCAATTAAGAATTTGTCTTCCATTGAAACTTTACCATCCCTTGAAAAACTAGATTTATCTTCTCTTCAGAATAAAATTGATCTGAAAGAAATCTGGAAATTTCCCAATTTGAAATGGTTAACATTATTGGAAAGCTATGAGGTAAATGATATTTCAGGATTAGAAGCATTAAAAAAATTAGAGCGCTTGGATTTATACCAAACAAAAGTTACAGACGTAAAGGTGCTGAATACTTTGCCTAATTTAAGGGAAGTCAATTTATTAGTGAATAATTCCAAAGAACTTAATCTTGAATCACAATTGAATCGTCCTGAAATTGCCATTTACTGTGGATTACCAAGCGTAAATTTATGGATTTGGGAGAAAGATGAATTTGGGATTTAAAAACGAAAACGATTCTCCATTTTCATTATTCAGATTAATTTTAATTTCTTAAATAACGATAAAAATATTAAAAATATAATATGATGGAAGCCAACGTGGTACAGCTTATAATTTCTCTTAGAAATGAATTTGCAGGCATACATTATGCTCGCTATTTTGAAGATAACGAAAATAATAGAATTTCCCATTTTCTGCAGAAAGTGCATGATTCGGGAGAGTCCTTACAAGGAGAAGAAAAAATACTGTACGAAATTCTCGTCAGTACTTTTGCTCTTGATTATTTCAACGCAAGTTTTTCAGGAGAAGATCTTACCAATATAGATTCTCAGGATTTGTCTCAAATTGAAACATGGACTGTACTTGACTTTAAAAACTATATATCCGAAAGTTTCAGAAAAAACGACCTGAAAAAAGAATCTCTTAAAAAGATTTCAACTGAAAAGTACAGGCAGCTTTTCAGAGGTTATGAGGAAGATATTGCTTATTATAAAACTTTGCATGACTGGTATTTAATGAGAAAAATTAATTTTCTCTCAGACGATGTTTTTTTTACGAAGAACGAACTGAAAGAAAATGAAAATAAGATTCTTACAATCTACGATGTATTGATTAATGAAAATGAGGGCAATTCGAAGTTGTATTTTATGCACGAAAAATTGCTCTATCTCAGTTCGTTAGATAAAGAATTGAATAAAATGCAACAGTTGCAGACTATTCTGAAATCTGATATTGACGGAGATTACAAAGTTTTAATGATGCGGGACATCATGACAATATACAGGAATGATGATAAATCCAGAGAAGCTCTTGAAATTGCAGATCAGGCAAAAAAACAGTTTCCAAAATCCCCGTTTTTACAAGAAATTCAATACAAAGAAGATTTAATGACCAGTCCTAAATTGGGACTGAATTTTGAAGAACAGGTACAAAGCAATAAACCGATTCATATAGTAGCAGAATATCGCAATACTTATGATTTTATTCTGAATATTTATAAAGTGAAAGGCGGTTTTAAATCTTTTATTGAGCATACAAGAGATTATTATTCCGAAGGAAAATATTACCATGAAATTGAAAAAACACTTGTCAGAAAAGAACATTATACACTTCCTCACTGTGAAATTTATGAAGAGATGAAAACTTCTCTGGAGATTAAACCTTTATCTCCGGGATTATATGTTGCAGAATTTTCTTCAAAAGATTTAGCTGAAAGCGATTCAGTCAGAAACTATTTTTTCACAGTATCCGATTATAAAATAATTTATCATCATAAAGATGGAAATGATTTTCCGGAATCATTCAGATTGGTAAACAGTGAAAATGGAAAACCGATTTCTAACGAGGAAATTGTTTTTTTCGAATATCTTCGAGATCAGGATTTGGTAAAACTGAATGCCAAAACGGATGATGAAGGTATTTTTAAAATTCCGTCAGATGCGAATAATGCATATAGAAAATATCTTGTCCATCAGCCAAAAACCAATGATTTTCAAATTCTGGATTTATGGGGAAGAAAATTTTCAGAAGATCAGAAAAGAGATATCCTTAATAAAACGATACCGCAGATTTTTACCGACAGGGCGATTTACCGACCGGGACAGACCGTTTATTTTAAGGTAATTAATACTAAAATAGAAAACGAAACTGAATCGGCTGTTGCAGGATTAAAACAAAAAATAGCTTTAACGAATGGAAACGAAGAGGAAATTTCTACACAGGAATTTACAACCAATGAATTCGGGTCTTATCATGGAAGTTTTGTTCTGCCTAAAGGAAAACTAAACGGAACCTTTGCTTTAATGATTGAGGACGGAGCAGACTGTTTTCATACTTTTCTTGTAGAGGAATATAAAAGACCGAAATTTGAGATTACTTTTGAGCCCGTAAAGGGAGAATATCAACATGGACAGACGCTAGAACTCAATGGAAAAGCAATATCATTTTCAGGCGTTCCCCTCCGTAATATAGTTGTAAATTATGAAATTACAGAGAATGATATCCGCTGGAAATTTTTTAGTCATTATTCAAACGATTATAGTCGTGAAAATTCTATACTTGGAAACGTCGAAACCGATGAGAACGGAGAATTCACGATTTCTGTAACTTTTGAAGAAAATACATATTTAAAAGGTCTTCAGGTAGACTGTTTTAAAATTGAAGCGTCTGTTACGGATATCAATGGAGAAACACAGTCGGCTTCTGTTGAAATAAATGTGGCTTCAGTTCCTTATTACATCAAAGCCGAAGAAATTAAAGATGCTTTTACAGACGAAAATATAAAAATTAAGGTTGAAACAAAGAACTATAATAATCAGAATATTGAAAAGCCATATCATGTAAAACTTTCTAAGTTGAAGTCACCAGACAGGATTTTTAGAAAGATGTTTGAAGATGAAATTCAGAATTTATCACAATTTTCTAAAGAAGAGTTTATAGCCAAGTTCCCACATGACTATTTTGATGAGGACGAATATGATGAAGAAGTACAAATAGAAAAAGTGATTCTTGATAAAATCTATGATCCAAAAACAGACAATCAAAACCCATCAACTGACAACCAACAACTAACAACCCAAAGTCATCCTGAGCTTGTCGAAGGAAACCTAGATTTAGGAAAATTAGAAGTCGGGAGATATGAGCTGGAACTTTATGATAGTCAGAATGAAGAGTTAATCGAAACATCTCAGTACTTTAATGTTTGGGATAAAAATTCATTGAAAGAAGAAAAGGTATTTTTGAATGTTGTAGATCCAAAAAAGAGATTTTTAAGGGGTGAAAAAGCCAATATCTACGTATATTCTGCAATTCCGGATGCTTTGGTATATATCTTTCTACAGGATTGTCTGGGAAACAACATAGCTGAAATAAAGCAATTAAAAAATGGCGTTTTAGACTATATTGTAGAAGTTCCTAAAAATAAAAATATTTCAGAAATTAATGTTCAGTTTCAGATCATTGCTTACAATGAAGTACAGCATAGTGAGATTACTCTTAAAATAAAAGAAAGCGAAAATCCTCTTATTATTAAAACAACTACTTTCAGAGATAAGATTGAACCGGGTTCTAAAGAAAAATGGACGGTAAAAATTACAGAAAATAACAAAAATGCTTCAACTCCGCTCAGCTTGACAGCAGAAATCTTGGCAACAATGTATGACAGATCTTTAGATCAGTTTTCTATAAACACTTTTGAATGGAAAAAGCATTATGTTCCGTATTATGCGGTATTGTCTTACAAAGTTAAATATAATCTTAGTGCGAGATTTGCTTCAAAAAAGGTTCCTTATATAAGATCTTTTTCAATAGAACCGCCATGTTTCAATTGGTATGAGGGCGATATTCCTGAAAGTTTATCGTTTGTGGGCGGATCATCTGGTTATTCCGAAGACATGGTTTTGAATGAGCTTGAAGGGCCAAAATTGCATAAAAAAATTGCGAAAGGCGATGAAAAAGAAAGAGGAATTTCGGCTGTAGAAACCAACAGCGATTTAACCAAAATCCCCGTGCGCCAAAACCTAAACGAAACCGCATTTTTCTACCCGGATTTGAGAACCGATTCCGAAGGCAATGTAAGCTTTGAATTCACTTCTCCGGAAGCATTGACAAAATGGAAGCTGATGTTTTTGGTGCATACGAAAGACGCAAAAGCAGGAACGCTGGAAAAAGAAGTTATAACGCAGAAAGAATTTTCGGTAACGCCAAATTACCCGAGATTTTTGAGAGAAGGAGATGAACTGAATCTCCAGTCCAAGCTATCGAACCTAACGAACAAAAAATTAAACGGTTCGGCAGGTTTACAGATTCTGGATGCCTTTACCAATGAAGATATTTCGTCTCAGTTTGGGTTAAATGCAAACATTCAGAACTTTGAATTAAATGAAAACGGAAATTCAGCCTTGACATGGAAAATAAAAGTTCCAAACAATGTTTCATCCATTATTTTAAAAGTGGTGGCAAAAGCAGGACAATATTCCGATGGGGAGCAGAAAGCAATTGCAGTTTTACCCAACAGAATGCTCGTAACAGACGCGGTTCCGGTTTTTGTAAAACAAGGCGAAACCAAAACATTTGAACTGGAAAACCTTAAAAATGCGACTTCCACCACGATTTCCAATGTCTCCAATACGCTGGAACTCACGACCAACCCAATCTGGGAGATCATGTTTGCGCTTCCGAGCCTGAAAAATGATCAGAACAATTCAGCGGATGTGATCTTTAACAAATGGTTTGCCGATGTTTTGGCATCAGAAATCTTTAAAGCCAATCCGAAGCTGAAAACGGTTTTCGAAGAATATCAGAATAAAGGATTATTGAATTCCAGTCTTGAAAAAAATCAGGAACTGAAACAGTTGTTACTGGAAGAAACACCGTGGGTTCTGGAAAGTAAGAATGAAGAAGAACAGATGTCGAAACTGGCTTTGCTGTTCGATGTCAATTCAATGAAAAATTCAATTCAGCAGGATTGGGAAGATTTAGAGAAACTGCAGAATCCGGATGGCGGATTTTCGTGGTATAAAGGTTATCCGAGTTCGTATTCTACATCATTGTACATTCTTAAAAATGTAGGAAAAATCAATGTCTGGCTGAAAGATAACGTAAAAGATTACCAAAGTTCTGAACAGAATGAAATGGTTTCCAATCTGATCAAATACGTAGATAATGAAATTGAAAAATACACTTCGACTTCACTTAGTGCGGGAAAAGAAAATGTAATCAATAACTGGACTTTAGACTATCTCGACACCCGAAATTACTGGGAAAAACAGTATCCGTTAAAAGGAAAAGGAGTCACTTTAAAATCCTTGGTAAAACAGAAAGTAAAAACGATGAAAATTACAGATTTTACCTTCTTCGGACTGCATCGTGCCGCTTTACTGATGAATGATTATGGTTTAAAAGAAGTTTCAGAAAAATTGTTAAATTACCTGAAAGAAACTTCCGTAGATTCAAAAACGCAGGGCGTGTACTGGAAACAGAATCTTGATGACTGGGGCTGGTTCAGCTCAAAAGTGGTGAATCATGCAGGAGCATTGGAAGCATTTAACAGATTAAAACCCAACGATCAGCAATTTATTGAAGATTTGAAAATCTGGCTGATTACGCAGAAAGAAGTGAATTCATGGGGAAGCTCAAGAGGAACTTCAGAGGTGATTTTTACGATTTTAAATTCAGGAAAATCATGGACGACTGCGGAAAGTGATAAAGCAACGATTGTTTGGGGCGGAAAAGAGCTTCAGCCGCAAACTGAAGCGACAGGTTATGTAAAATCTACCGTGAAATCGGATGTTTTAGATAAAAATTTAGCCACCGTTACGGTCACAAAACCGGGCGCAGGAATTGTACAGGGAGGTTTGTTCTGGCAATATTACGAAGATCTGGATAAGATCAAATCCTCTGAAAATTATCTGTCCATAACCAAAGAGCTGTACAGAAAAATAAAAACCGTGAATGGGGAAGAATTGCAGAAAATCACTCCGGAAACTCCATTGAAAGT
The DNA here is from genome assembly GCF_059579425.1 of Chryseobacterium sp. 2P. Lineage (NCBI taxonomy): Bacteria > Pseudomonadati > Bacteroidota > Flavobacteriia > Flavobacteriales > Weeksellaceae > Chryseobacterium > Chryseobacterium sp. 2P. The sequence continues at coordinate 4,574,920 of NZ_CM184194.1, read as the reverse complement.
TGGCGATAAAGTGACGGTACGAATGATCTTAAATACCGACCGACCGATGGAATTCATTCACATCAAAGACATGAGAGCTGCAGGATTTGAGCCTTTGGACGTCCTTTCAGGGTATCAGTGGAAAAATGGTTTGGGCTATTATCAGTCGACCAAAGATGCTTCCACTAATTTCTATATTGAACAGATGCCGAAAGGGAAGTATGTTTTCGAATACGATTACGTTGCCAATGCATCCGGAATATTCTCAAACGGAATTACCACGATCCAGAATTATTACGCGCCACAGATGAATGCACATACAAAAGGAAGTAATGTGATGATTTCGGAATGATTTGTTTACAAATGATAAAACGGTAAAAATGATATTTTAAAAAGTGTTTTTGTTCTGCTCAGATTTTTAACAGTTCAGATATTTATTATAAAACCTGTTTAAACAGATCCTTGATTATGAAATAATTTTTCGGAGCATTAGTAATAATATATTGATATTACTTTAATATTCAATTTATAACCGAGCAATACTTTTGTCAAAAATAATTAAACTGAAATTATGATGAGAAAAAGTACAGTATTGGTTTTATTAGCTTCATCTGTTGCAGCCTCTGTTTTTTTTGCTTGTAAAGATGATGATAACACAACATCTCCCGACGAAACGATAGAATTCAAAAACCGGTCGGTTACTCCGTCCTTTGTTAAAATGGGTTCTGATTTTTCAGGAGTAGGGGTTTACACTTTGGTAAGTAGTGAAGATGTTATTCCAAATTCCGGAAATATGGTTTATGGTGGAGCTCCTGACGGTCAGGGTTTCATTAAAAATCCAGATGGAAGTGGTTACATAATGGTGACTAATCACGAAAATACATGGGCGGTATCCAGATTGTATTTAGACAAAAAACTAAACATCACCAAAGGTGAATATATTGTAAATTCTGATGGTGGTGGGTTCAGACTTTGTTCTGCTTCCATGGCTACTCCGGAAATTCATGGTTTTGGTCCAATGTTTTTAACAGCAGGTGAGTCTAATGTGAATGCAATGTGCCATGCTATTGATCCTTTAGCTGCCGCAATGCCATCAAACAATACAAGAACGAAGCCAGCTATGGGCAAAATGAGTGCTGAGAACTATGTCCCTCTAACGAAAAATGCTTACCCTGGAAAAACGGTGGTTATTGTTGGCGAAGATGCTTCCAACGGACAGGTTTATTTATATGTTTCTAACACAGTTGGAGACTTGGATAATGGTAAGTTATATGTTTTAAGAAGAACAGATTTGAACCAGATTGAAACTTCAATAACATGGAATAACAATTACCCGGTAGAGTTTGTAGAAGTACCCAATGCCAAAAACTTAACCGGGACTGAAATTGAAAATCTAAATTCAAGTCTTAAATCGATACAGTTTGCCCGTGTGGAAGATTTGGATTACCGAAAAGGTTCAGCTACTAACAACAGAGAGATCTATTTCACAGCTACCGGTGTAAGTGGTTCTACCGAGAAAACATATATGGGAAGAGTTTATCAGTTAAAACTGGATGCCAATGATCCACTTAAAGGAACGCTAAAAATTATTGCTGACGGGGATGTTTCACCTTCCGGAGCTAACGTAAAAGGGACTGATATTATTAATCCGGATAACCTGTGTGTTACAGAGAATTATGTATATATTCAGGAAGATGGAGATTCTTATTGGCCGGAAGCAACGCATAATTCATTGATATGGCAGTATAACATTGCAACAGGAACCAAAAAAGTATTCATGGATATGAGACACAGAGATGCGGATATGTTAGGAACTAAGTATAATCCTGCAAGTGATACTAAATATGGTCTTTGGGAACACGGTGCCATGGTTGATATTTCTGATGTAGTAGGAGTTCCCGGTACGTTTACCATCAATGTACATGCACACTCTTGGGTAGAAGGAGATAAATTTTTAAATCCTAGTAAAGCGATTTCAGTTCAGCCTTATAAAGCAGGAGGACAAACGCTTATCCTGAAAAATGTACCCAGATAAAATATCATTTATTTTTTAGAAAAACTTTCGCTCAATTTAAATAAGCGAAAGTTTTTTATTTATACTAACAAAAGTAAAACAATGCTTAGAACAATAATTATACTGCTATTTTTAGCTGCTGTTTTTTCATGTACAGATAAAGGACACCAGACTTTTGAGAACAAATTAAGAACAACTGTTTTAAAAAAGATAGATACACTAAGTAATACTTTAACAGAATTGGAAGGCACGAGAAGTCAAAAAGAGCTCATTTTAAACTTTAAAAAAGCAAGGAAAGAATACAAAGAAATAGAACCCTTTGTAGAGTACTATTTTCAAGGTCTTTCAAGAAGAATAAACGGTCCCGCTCTACCAGAAATCAGAACAGATGATAATATTGTAAACGATGCAGCGGGTTTTCAGGTAATAGAAGAGATAATTTTCAATGATCCCACAAACAGAAACGAACTAAAAAAGCAGATTAATATTTTAAAGACAGATTTAAAATTTGTTCATCAGAATTTTAAAGATTTACCCATTCAGAATCATCATTTTTACGAATTGATGCAACATCAAATCATTAGAATTGCAACCTTGGGAGTCACAGGTTTTGATTCTCCCGTAGCATTTAATTCTATGAATGAAGCCAGAGATGCCATTAAAGGAATAGAAGAGTTTTATACTTTGTATTGTGAAACCAATAAACAGGAAATAAATCCCCGTTTAATTGAATCCTTTAAAAAAGCGGAACAATACATTAATAAGAACAGTGATTTTAATACTTTTAACAGACTGGAATTTATAAAAAATCATTTAATGCCGATGAGCGTTGCTTTTGAACGTGAATTTAAAACTATTATTGAACAGACTCCGCATTTCAAAGACAATAAAGTATTTTATGGCCATTTATCCGATTTAATGCAGGGAAAAAAACTCAATCCTGATGCATTTTCCCCATATGCAGCATCAAAATCAACTGTGGAAAAAACAGCATTGGGAAAAATATTGTTTAATGATGTGAATTTATCACGAAACAATAAAATGAGCTGTGCAACCTGTCATAATGCAGAATATGCTTTTACAGACGGCAAAAAGACTTCGGTAGTTAATATTCATAGCAACAACATCAGGCGGAATTCACCAACATTGCTATATTCATCATTTCAAAAATCATTTTTTTATGATATGCGTTCGCAAGATTTGGAAAACCAAATTGAAAGTGTCATGAAAAACCCGGATGAGTTTAATCTTTCCCCAAAAGAAATTAAAGATAAAATTACAACGAACAAAAATTTAGTTCAGTTATTTACAAAAGCCTTTCCCGATAAAAAAGAAATAACACCCTATGAAATTAGAAATGCTATTGCTTCTTATGTGAGAAGTTTAATGCCTTTTAATGCCAAAATAGATCAATGTTTTTCAGGCAAAGCAGCACTTACGGAAAGTGAAGAAAACGGATTTAATTTATTTGCCGGTAAAGCCAAATGTGCAACCTGTCATTTTATTCCTGTTTATAACGGAACTGTTCCACCCTGGTTTAACAACTCTGAATCTGAAGTTATCGGTGTTCCAGAAAATATCGCATGGAAAAATGCGGCTATTGATGATGACGAAGGGAGATATGGATTAAATAAAATTGAACAACTCCAATTTTCTTTTAAAACTCCAACCGTAAGAAATGTTGAAAAAACGTCACCTTACATGCACAATGGAGTATATAAAACATTGGAAGAAGTAATAGAATTTTACAGATTAGGCGGCGGAAATGGTATTGGAATGAAGCTGAAATATCAGACTTTGCCTTTTGAAAATTTGAAATTAACTGAAAAAGAAAAGCAGGACATCATAAGTTTTTTAAGAACATTATCTGATGAGAAAAAATAGAGTAATGCGTTTAAATTTTTTTATTTAACATCCTGTGTCTCTCGTCGCGCCATCGTGAGGGTTCAAGGGCTGCATGAGATTAAAAGCCTTCAAATTAAATATATTTCAAGGCTTTTTTGTTTCAGCTTTTCCAAGATTCTATAAAGATATCTTTTGGTTTAAAATGAAGAATTATAAATATCCCCTTATTTGTTAAGGATTTTTTTATCCAGTTTCTTAATATATTCAGAGGGGGTCATGTGTACCCTTTTTTTAAAAGCATTAATGAAAGTAGTACAGCTTTTATATCCTATTTCTTTAGATATTACTTCAATATTGTATTTACGGATTACAGGATTTTTTTCCAATTCTGTTAAAATATAATTTATTCGAAGATTGTTTACATATTCAGAAAATGATACACCCTTATACTGGTTTATTATTTGTGATAAATATGTAGTGTTGGTATTCATTTGTTTAGCAACGTTGACAAGTTTGAAGCTGTTGGATAAAAATTTTTTTTTAAGCTCTAAAGAGTCAAGTTTTAAGAGAATATTAGAAACTGTATCATTTTCTATAGGGGTATGAGGTTTTTGATAATCATCGTTTTGTGTATTGAGTCCGATTTTGTAGAGATTCTTATTTTTAATAATCTCATCTTTATTCTTCCTTTTTTGATAATATATTATATAAAAAAGAGTAGATATCAGAATTAATGATGCAAAAAATATAAATAAATTCTTATTATTCTTTTTGAGTGTTTCTTCGGAAATATTTTTGATCTCTTCTTTTTCATAAATCCCCATGAAAAAATTTCCGGTATTTTTTTGAGCGTTTTCTTTGTTTATTTCTGATAAGCTCAGTTTTGCATACTTATATGCCATTTCATTATTACCATTACGTTCATAATTGATACTTAATAAATAATAGACTTTAAGCTTGTTTTCATATGAGCATTTGGAGTCCTGAATATCAGTGGTTAATTTTCTAAGATATTTGAATGCTAAATCACTTTTTTTAAGATTGGTATATATTTCAGCTTTAGAAATCCAGACTATTTCTTTAGAAAAACTTTTCTTCATTAAAACAGAATCTTTTTCGCAATCGTTAAAAAGAGATAACGAAAGGTTATATTCTTTTTTGAGTAAAGCGATTTGAGCTTTTCTACTTCTGTGAAGAGCTTTAGAATATGCTGAAAAATTCCCGGAATTTTTCATTAGCTGATAAGCTTTCTCATAGTTTTGTTCCGCGGAATCCAGAAATTTTATTGCTCCCGTATCTTTGTACCAATTGATAAAAGCATCACTTTTCGTATTATAAGCCGCCGCAATTTCTTTTGCCTTCAGAAACTTTGTGTAAAGTCTGTTCTCACGATCATTATAAATATCATTTAAATGTATACTGAGAAGATCAATCCCCTTTTTATAATTTCTTAGCTCTATATACGCTACAGCAAAAAAGATTAATTGTTTCTTTTTATATACTGGACTCATTCCTATGGTTAAATTGTTAAGATATCTTAGTCCCAGTGCTATATTTCCTTTTCTTTTTTCAATATAAAAAAGTCTTGTTACTGCAATGTGTTTTAATGCTTCATAATAAGAAAAAGCGATTTTATTCTTGTTTTTCTGAAGTAAATCCAAAAAAGAGAATACAGATTTTTCTGCCTCAGAAAACTTCCCCTTTCCATATAAAGAAGAGGCTGAATCAATTCTAATCAGCAAATCATATTTTGTATTATATTTTGAAAGCCTTTTGAAGTTGATGTTTTCGTTACTCAGTTTGTGATGTACGAGATCCCATTGATCTTTTTTTATTAAACTGTCGATCTCATGAGAATCTTTTAGATCAGTTAGGCTTTGAGAATAAATTTTTACAGAAATAAAAAAAAATATAACGAGTATTTTTTTTAAGAGCATATGTGTTTTTTTCTATCCAAATTTACTTAAAAATTAATAATCCTTAAAGAAGTATAAGTTTTTTCAACAAAAAAGAAAATCCACAATGGTTTTATTTTAATTGGTTGTATTTCAGTATTTTAATTATTGTCTTGTTAATGGGATTGAATACCAAATTTATAAATATGATGAACATTTTATTTTACAAAATCAAATCTTTAAATAAGTTTGAATATAAATTTCACCATAGTCAGAATTAATATTCTGTTTTTTATAAAGAATAATCTTTTAAATATGAATAATAGATAAATTGATCATTGTCTGCATAAACACCGAAAATTTAGAAATACATATTGCATCAGGAGTAAACGAAAATCCTTCAAAAGAGTAGTACAAATTAAAAAATAACAAATGAAAATTAAATTATTTCTGTTATCATTATTGTTATGGCAGGGATTTCTACTATCCCAGACCGTAACAATAGATTTAAGTACCGGAAAAAATGATGACGGTACACTGATGAACGCACCACCACCGGATGTTACCGACGGAGTTTCAGTAACCGATCCGGATTGGTCTGTTGTAAGACCGGGAGAAACATCTGCCGTAAATACTAAAACAAGACACACTTATACAGGATGGTCTTTTGCTGCTTTAACGATAACTAACGGAGCTTTACAAAGCAGATGGATTACTGATAAAGATGGTTGGGCTGCTGTTGGAGATGGCTATTACTATTATTATAGCAAGAGTTTTACAATACCCGATGGTGCGGTTAATGCTACACTTAACTTTAGGTCATTAAGCTTTGTGCGGAACTGGACATACCTCGTAAAAACAGATGTTTCGCCAAATACAGAAGAATTAATCACACAGACTACATGGATGAGTGATGGAGCTAAAGGCTGGCTGAACTCTAGAAGTCCCGAAGTTTTGAATAAGCCACTTTCTGCAGGAACATACGTTATAAAAGTAAAAATATATACGAATAATGGAAATGTAACCAATGCCCTGAATGCTCAGGGATTAGTAAGTTATACTCCGCAATCCTGTACAAACCCTTCACCACAGGTAAATTCTCCTGTTGGTTATTGTCAGAATGCTGTTGCGTCTCCACTTTCAGCTACCGGAACGGGTCTGTTATGGTATACAACATCTACAGGAGGGACAGCAAGTGCGACCGCACCTACGCCGTCAACTGCTAATTCCGGTACTGTTTCTTACTATGTCAGCCAGACAGTAAATGGTTGTGAGAGTGAAAGAGCAAAAATAGATGTCATAGTAAATGCTGCTCCTGATTCTCCGATAGTAAATTCTCCTGTTAGTTATTGTCAGAATGCAGTGGCTTCTCCGCTTTCAGCAACCGGAACAGGCTTGTTATGGTATACAGCATCTACAGGAGGAACAGCAAGTGCGACCGCACCTACGCCGTCAACTGCTAACTCCGGTACTGTTCCTTACTATGTCAGCCAGACAGCAAATGGCTGTGAGAGTGCAAGAGCAAAAATAGATGTGGTGGTAAACTCTCCTGTGGCTTTAATATTATCATCTGGATCTAATACACAGACAGTAGATGTAAATACACAAATTCTACCAATTATTTATACATTTAGTAATGCTGCAAGTGTAGTTGTAAATGGTTTGCCTTCAGGAGTTACAGGAGTTGTAAATAACAATACTCTTACAATTAGCGGAACACCAACGGCTGTAGGTACATTTAATTATTCTGTCGCTACAAATGGAGGATGTGGACAGATAACATTAAACGGGAAAATAGATGTTACAGCAGTAAGAGATTGGCGATTAGCTCCCAACAGTTATATTTTTGATCCTAATCTTAATAATGACGGATTTTATATTCCTGTGAAGAAAGCCTACGCAATGTGGAAAGATCAGAATGGATTGCTGAATGATGCCACAATCCTTAATGGTACACCAACAGCAGAGGTTTACTGGGAAGATGTTGCCGGTCTTATCCGCTCTTCAAATTATAGCCTCTCAATGGAAGGATCCGGTGAGGATGCAAAAATCAAGGTAGAGATAAATAAAGCAAAAGGTGAAGGAAATGCTGTTGTAGCATTTAAAATTAATAATAAAATTGTTTGGAGCTGGCATGTTTGGGTTACAGACGATCCATCAAATGGTGTAACCTATGGAAATGTTAGAGCGGGTGTAGAGACAGCAAGTTATTTAGAAAATGGGGTTGTAAAGAAATTTATTCCAAAGTGGATGGACAGGAATCTTGGTGCTACAAATAAAGATTTTACAGGGTATAACTGGGATAAATCAGGTGGTTTAATGTATCAGTGGGGAAGAAAAGATCCTTTTCCGGCCTTTGAATATAAAGATAACTCAAAATATGAGGTTAGTGGAACTATAGGTACGAAAAAACATTTGTATGATTATACGGGAAATGGTACAACGGACAAGATAACAAGTATGCAGAGACCTTATAATGACATTAATAGCAATATTAAATATTCTGTAAATAATCCTTTAGACCTTATTTTTACAAATGTAGTAGCCGGACATGCGTGGTTTGTTCAAAACATAGGTGCTGATAATGCCACAAGAAAGAAATCTGATCTTTGGGGAGATAATTCTCAGCTTGCTACCAATACAGCGGGAAGTACTGTCAATACCTACAAACCAAAAACTTCCTATGATCCTTGTCCGAATAACTGGAGAGTACCATCTTACATAAACAATACATTTGCAACAACAGTTAGCAATACTTTTTCTCCGTGGGGAAGAGATTCCGGCAACCCGGCCAATGATTTAGCATCTTTTGTTAATACTAAGCCAACCACAATTAATCAGGCTTTAAACGGAGTAAAAATTTATCATAACTTAGGTATAGATTTTACAAACACCTATTCAGGAAGTTTTCCAAGAAATATGGGAATTTATCCGGGTAATGGCAAATATGTAGTAGGCTCTACCGGTGATTTTTATCATCAGGATCCTCACGAAATTATTGTTCAGTCTGCTACAGTTGCTGCTTCATCCACTCCTTATTCATACTTTTTTTATGCTTATGGAGATGCTGGACAATTTACGTCAAAACCTGATGCTACATTATATCCTAATATGATTGGTAAATATTATACCCATGCATATGAATCTATGGGCTTGTCAGGAGCTATGGCGTGTCGTTGTGTAGAAGATAAATATGCGAAAGGATATGATTTCCCGACCAGTTTCTTTACTAATGTAGCGAATGTAAATTATACGGAAGGACTTAAAGATCCGAATACATATTTAGTTACTAGAGCAGCTACAGAAAGGGAAATAAAAATCCCGATTAGTAAAGCGTTCTCTGTTTATAATCAATACCTTTCAGATCATGGAATGCGTGATTTCAGTAGCCTTAAAGTAAATGTTTATTGGGCAGATAACAGATCTTTAATCTCTAATATCAAAGTAATTAATGCTCCGACTAGCAAGGAAAATATAAAGGATGCCTACATCTCGGTAAAAGTAGCTCCGGATCAATCAGGAAATGCAGTAGTTTCATTACATAACGGAAGTGTTTCTGCTCCTGCTTACTGGAGTTGGCATATCTGGGTAACCAATACCAATGTGGATGAAGTTGCATATCAGACAGAAGATGTATTATTGCCTGCTAATGCCAATTATGTTAATTTTACAAATTCCGGAGCTCAGCCAATGAAAAATATCTTTATGGATAGAAATCTTGGTGCTACAGATGCTTTTCCGAATGTTATTAATCCAGAATCTGTAACACCGGCAGAATTAACAATGATTAATAATTCTGGCGGAATGCAGTATCAGTGGGGTAGAAAAGATCCTATACCCAGCTTTATTACTCCAGGTCTAATTGTCTCCAATGGAATGGCTGCTACAGGAAATTACAGTATTTGGACTTCATCAGGACCTGATGCCAGTGGAAATGTATATCCATCATCGTTTTCTGAACTTACGGGAAATGCCTATGAAAATACTTACATCAGGCGAAGAGATACAGATTATGGTAATGTAGGAATTACTAAGGCAGAAAAAATAATGAATAATCTGAAATATGCTTCAGAAAATCCTCTGGCTTTTATGGTTCCGGGTACAAAATATACAAACCGGTCAAGTCTCAATTCTTTTTATGGTCAAGACTGGTTGTATTCTACTCCTAACCAAATGATGGACAGATGGGGGCATGCTGCATCTAAGTCTGTATTTGATCCTTGTCCGGGAGGATGGAGAGTTCCGGATACATCAATTGGAGTAGTGGACAATGATCCTAATGACCCGAATCATTTAGATGATAATAAAGGAAGTTCTCCATGGTATAATGGGTTTTATAAAAAGAATGCATCAGTAGATCCGTTTAGAATTCACAGTATGGGGATTGTACAGGAAGTGGATTTTGAGATTAAAAATCCAACAGATATTTATAATGGTGGTGTTCCTTATTATTTAGGCAATACGGTTAAAAATACTAGCACGGTCTATGGATATCAGTTTGGTAATTCTGCTAATACAAGTAATCCGAACCTGAAATATAAAATCGGAAACTATCCTGTAACAGGATTGAGAGGCTTTAGTAATAATGATGCCATTTCTGTGGCTATGAAATTAGGTATTTCAGGAGTGTGGACAGCAACATTAAGATCTGCCAACTCTTATGGAACTGCCTATAATATGGCGTTTCTGACAAACAGTCTTACCTCGTCAAAGCTTGTATCAATGAATGATTCATTTATCAATCATCCGATGAATGCGATGAATGTGAGATGTGTGAAAGAGGAATCAAAATTCGGACAATTGTTAGGAGTAGCTTCTAATACGGGAATTGCAGCAACAACAAATCGCACAGCAAAAAATACTTCCGGAAAAAATCCAGATATAAAAGCAGATATTACCATAGATGTATATCCAAATCCTTTTAACAGCTTTATTACGGTTAAAGGGGAAGATCTGAAATCTTATGAGCTGTATGATATTTCTGGTAAACTCCTCAAACAAGGAAACTTATTGCAGAAAACAATTAATACGAATGACTTAATTAAAGGTGAATATCTGTTAAAAATAATAACGAATAGGAACATAATAAAGGTTAAGAAAATCATGAAAAATTAAATTAGTACGAAGAGGCTGTCTTAAAATTGAGGCAGCTTTTTTTTCAAACATCCAAAATTTCATTTCCCATCTTTTCCCTATTTTTGTCTAATTCCAAATTTCAAATGAAAAGAATAATCCTCATCGAAGACGAAACCAGTGTGGTATCATTTATCAAAAAAGGGCTGCAGGAAAGCGGATACGAAGTTTCTGTGGCTTTTGACGGTAAAACCGGCGTTCAATTGGTGCAGTCGAATGATTTTGATCTGGTCATACTAGATATTATGCTGCCGGAAATGAATGGGCTGGAAGTCTGCAGAGAAATCCGGAAAACCAATCAGAATGTTCCGATTCTCTTCTTAACCGCTTTGGGAACTTCAGAGAACATTGTTTTGGGCTTGGAAAGCGGAGGGGACGATTATCTCGTAAAGCCATTTAAATTCATAGAACTGGTGGCAAGGATTAAATCTTTACTGAGAAGGAGTAATAACGGGAACCATCAGGAAACGGATGAAACCGAACAAGATAATGAATATGTGTATCAGTTTTCAGATTTGGTTTTAAATGATTATACCAAGAAAGTTACGCGCGCGGGCGAAGAAATTTCACTTACTTCAACAGAATACAAGCTGCTTTTGTATTTTTTAAACAATCCTGAAAAAGTCATTTCGAGAACAGAAGTTTTAGAAGCGGTTTGGGGCGTGAATTATGAACTGGGAACCAATGTTGTGGATGTTTATGTAAATTACTTGCGAAAGAAGCTCGACAATCAGGAAGATAATAAGCTGATTCATACAGTAATAGGAATGGGATATGTGCTGAAAAAATCTTAAAGATGTTTAATAAAGTTGTCACAAATCAGACCAAAACGATGGTGCTTCTGATGTTGGTTTTTACCGCCATCATATTGCTGTTCAGTGGATTGGTGTATTTTTCGATTGTCAACTTTTCGCATCAGAGATTTTACGAGCTTTTGAAAATCCGTACCACCACCATTATTCAGATCGAAAAAGGCAAAGATAATCTGGATCTTCCGGAAAATTACATTCTAAACGGATTAAACGATGAGGAGCTTCCGATGGAGCGGGATTATGTTTTTGCAATTCCGTCTGACTCAAACTTTAAGAAAATTTCGGATGAGGTTCATATTCCGGACTATTTTTTTAAAAGCATTGTAAAAAAAGGCGAGGCGAATTTTAATGACAAAGAATTTTACTATATCGGGCAGACTTTTAAGCATGATGATAAAAATTATATTGCCATCGCATCCGCCAAAAACCATTATGTGGTTTACTATCTCGGTTTTTTAAAAAGAACTTTGATTACCTGCATCGTTCTTTCGCTGTTCTTCAGTATGATCTTTTCTTTTTATTTATCCAAAACATTATTCAAGCCCATCCTTAAAATTACAGGAAAAGTAAAGGAAATCAGTTCCGAAAATCTTCATTTGCGTCTGGAACCACAACCCGATAATAAAGAACTGAACGAACTCATCGACACTTTCAACGGAATGCTGAACCGCATCGAAACCTCTTTTGAAACCCAGAATCACCTGATCGGAAATGTTTCACATGAGCTGAGAACGCCGTTAACGTCGATTATGGGTGAAGCAGATGTGGCACTTTCGATTTCCAGAACCAATGAAGAGTATAAAGAAACTTTAGGAATCATTCTGAACGAAGCCGAAAAATTAGACAAAAAAATCAAGGCTTTGCTAATGATCGCACAGACCGGATTTGACGGCAAAATCCAGAAAATGGATAAAGTGCGGATCGATCAGTTGCTTTGGGATGTCATTGAAACCCTCAGAAGAATAGATTCCAGAAATAATATCTATCTCGATATCAGTATGTTGCCCGACAATCCTAAAAAACTGAAAGTTCAGGGCAACGAACAGTTGCTGCATCTTGCGGTTGCGAATATTATCCAGAATGGCTGTAAATATTCTAATTTTCAGCAGGTTAAAGTCTCTTTGGGAGCAACGGATTCGGATGTCTACATTATTGTAAAAGACAGCGGCATCGGAATTCCCGGACAGGAAATGAATAAAATTTACGATCCTTTTTTCAGGGCTTCCAACACCAAAAATTATGAAGGCTACGGAATCGGACTTCCATTGGCAAGAAATATCGTGAGAATACATCGTGGAGAACTAATCGTAAGCTCGCACGAAAATCAAGGAACGACCGTTCAGTTGCGTTTCCCGAATTTCTACAGTATGCAGACAGACGGAAAAGAGATCTAATATAATCATCGTTAATTTCACTCTTTTTCATTTAAACTGTTAATTCTTTTTAACAGATTCTAATCGTATTTTAATCTCTTTAATCACATTTTAATTCCGTTCCAAAGACGTTCTAATTTGGTCGTTTTAGTTTTGTATTATCAAAAAAGATAAATATAAACCTAAATCTCATTAATATGAACAAGACGATTTTAATAGCCACCGATTATTCTCTTGAATCTTTGAACATTCTGAAAAAAGTAATGAGAGAAAAAGAGGCTTCAGAAGACCAGAATCAATATAACATTCTTTTGGTTTCGGGGTATGATATGGGAGATTCCATCAGAGATCTTCTCTTCAATACGAAAAGTACCATTTTTAATAAAATCAGACCGCAGGAATTTTGTGATGCCTATGAAATTATCAAAAATAAATATCCTCATTTAATCAATAAAATTGTGTGCGATATTTTCACCGGCAGTTTCCAGAGAACATTCAATAATTATGTGAAAGCGGAAAATATAGAAGAAGCGTACTATTCTTCATCTATTAAAAGCAGTGGCAATAGTAAGTTCGATCTTATTCCTTACATCAAAAAGTGTAAAGATTTGAAATCTCAGGAAATTTCAGTTGAAGTTCGCAAAAGCCTTCCGGAAAAAGGAAGACTGGCGGAAATCTTTGTGGAAGCTTAATACCGAAGAACTTTAAAAATTTAGAAAAATGCTAAGGAATTATAGTAACAGCAGAACGTTGGGAGACAACATCAGACTGGGAACGCTGACTGCTTTTACGGCGGGTACTATAAACATTGCTTCTCTGTTGATATTTCTCTCTTTTACCTCCAATGTAACGGGGCATTATGCTATTCTTGCAGCGGAAATCAGCAAGGCAAACTGGTCGCAGGTTGCGGTGGTGGGAATGTGGATCTTCCTGTTCTTTTTCGGAGGATTTGTGTCGAATTTTATTGTGATTACATTCAATCAGAAAAGTAAATATTTCGCCCATGCAATGCCTTTGGTTCTTGAAATTGCCTGTTTACTGTTTGTGGGAATCTACGGACAGTTTTATTACCGGAAAACACTGGAAGAAACGGAATATCTGGTCGCTTTAATGTTATTCGCAACAGGTTTGCAGAATGGTTTAACGGCAAGTATTTCTAATTTCTCGGTAAAAACCACTCACCTTACAGGAACAACCACCGATCTCGGGATTTTATTCTCCATGTTTACGCAGAAAAAATTCAGAAAAAACGGCGAACTGGTAGCAAGAGCGAAACTGTTGATGAGCATCATGATTTCCTATGTTTTGGGTGCGGTTTTTTCAGGATTAACCTACTATTATCTTGAGTTCAGGGTGTTTTATGTAATCAGTCTGTGTTTGCTGGTGGTAATTGGTTATGATGCTTACAAAATTCATATCAGACATTTCAATACGAAATACCGGTACAGCAAAATTTATAAGAAACCGAATCTGATGGCGTATTTTTATGATAAAATCCACGGAATTCCGGTGATTAAAGAGCAGAAGAGAGACAAGAAAAGAAAGCTTGTATTTGATGAATAAAATGGGCAGAAGCTTAGCGTAAAAGATCAAAATTCTTGATAACATTCTGAATACTTTTTGTAAAGCTTTGCCGGATTAAACAGACAATGTTAAATAAGAGATATAAATATCAGTATTAATTTTGTGTAAACTAGCTGTGAATCAATCCTCTAATTGTATAACGCAATTGGGGGATTGTGTTTTTAGGAAAACCCCGATAACGAGACAATTTGTCTGAATCCGGATGATGGCTGGAATGTTGATATGTTGATAAATTAATTTTAATTCAGAAGTTTATAGTTTTAATTCTTATTTTGAATGACTATTTTTGTAAGTTGATTTACGTTTTTTATGTCAGATATTATTCAGCTTTTACCCGATCATGTAGCCAACCAAATTGCGGCAGGAGAAGTAGTGCAGAGACCGGCTTCCATTGTGAAAGAACTTTTGGAAAACGCCATCGATGCAGATGCCACAAAAATTGAGTTGATTATCCGGGATGCCGGAAAAAATCTGATTCAGGTTGTAGACGACGGAAAAGGAATGTCTGAAACAGATGCGAGAATGGCTTTCGAAAGACACGCCACATCAAAAATCCGCGGGACAGAAGATATTTTTAAAATCTCTACCAAAGGTTTCCGTGGCGAAGCGCTGGCTTCGATTGCTGCTGTTTCTCAGGTGGAATTAAAAACCAAACAGAAAGACGCTACCATCGGAACGAATATTTACATCGAAGGCGGGGTTTTCCAGTTTCAGGATCCTGTTCAGACGGCTGAAGGTTCTAATTTTCTGGTTAAAAACCTGTTCTACAACGTTCCGGCAAGAAGAAAGTTTCTGAAAAACAACAACGTAGAATTCAGACATGTTATCGACGAATTTCAAAGAGTTGCTTTAGCGCACGAAACGCTTGAGTTTTCCCTTTTTCATGATGATGAGCCTATTTTCAGATTAAGAAAAGGAAGCCAGATGCAGCGTATTGTGGATGTTTTCGGAAGAAAACTGCAGCCGCAGCTTATTCCCATCAAAGAAGATATTATCTGGTGTAAACTTCACGGGTATGTTGCCAAACCGGAAGGAGCGAAAAAAACAAGAGGCGAACAGTTTTTATTTGTCAACGGAAGATATTTTAAAAGCCCATACTTCAATAAAGCCGTTCAGGAAGCTTTTGAAGGATTATTGTTGCCGGGTTATGTACCTACGTTTTTTCTTTTCTTAGATATTGATCCTGAAAAAATAGACGTTAATATCCATCCGCAGAAAACAGAAGTAAAGTTTGAAGACGAACATCTGATCTTTGCTCTGTTGCGTTCCACCATTAAACGTTCTCTGGGAATTTATAACGTTTCGCCAAGTCTGGATTTTGAAAAAGATCCTCACTTTGATGAAATTATGCACAAAACGTTCCCGAGTAAAGGAAACAGTGGAGGTGGAACAACGCTTAAAATGCCGGAAATCATCGTAGATAAAGACTACAATCCTTTTATTGAAGAACGTGAAGTTGCACAGGCGGAAATTCAGAACCTTACGGAAATGTACCATCAGAATATTACCGCAGAACCTTCCAAGATCAATCTGTTTGAGGATGAAGATTTTGATGAAGATCTGATGAGGTTGCCAAACGGATACTGGCTTTTCAACAAAGGGGATGAAACACTAATGCTCGATCTGGGAAGAATGCACAGACTTGTGGTTTCTGAAAATACAAAACCTGTAAAAAAAGGAACAACCAACGGTCATGCTCTGCTCTTTTCTCTCGAATATCATATGAATGAGATTGAAAAAGCGAAATATAATTCCATTAAAAAATATCTTCCTGAGCTTGGTTTTGAAATGAGCATTGCCCACGAAAGTGTGTTGAGAATAGATGCGGTTCCGGAAGGACTGAAAGAAACGCAGGTCATGAAGTTCCTTGAAAACCTTTTTGAAATTCTGGAGTATAAATCTGAGGAAGAATTCATGCAGTATTATCAGAACCAGTGGAGTAAGCTGCAGTCGAAATCAAGATTCGATTTTATATACAAAAAAGATGCGGAGCAGCTTATCAAGGATTTTACCGCTTTGGGCTTTCCGGAATTTTTACCCAACGGAAAAAGATGTTTCTACGAAGTTCCGTTTAATGATTTTAAAAACAAATTTTAGAAGCTATGTTTAACAGTATACCTCCCGTAACGAGAAATATAATCATCATCAATGTTGCTGTATTTGTTATAGCCAATTTGCTGTTTCAGGATAGATTTGTAGGATATCTTGCTGCTTTTTATCCCTTCTCGCCATTTTTCAAATCCTGGCAGATAGTTACACATATGTTTATGCATGGAAGCTTCATGCATATCCTTTTCAATATGTTTACTTTATTTAGTTTCGGACCTATACTGGAAAACAGCTTAGGAGAAAAAAAATATTTAATTCTTTACTTTTTAAGTGGTTTGGGAGCCTTTTTCCTGTTCAATCTGTGGAATTTTGTTGAGGTTCAGCAGATTTCCAGCGAATTGCAGCAGTTAGGATTTAATCTGAATGAATATCTTTCAGGTTCCTCTGTACAATATTCAGGTTCTTCTCAGGCTGTACTTCGACAACAGGAATTGGTTGGAGAGCTGAATGGCATTATGGGAACTCCAATGGTGGGAGCTTCCGGAGCGATATTTGGTGTTGTGGCAGCATTTGCTACACTTTATCCCGATGCAAAAATCGGAATTATGTTTATTCCGATCCCTATGAAAGTAAAATATGTATTGCCGGTCGTTGTTATTGGCTCTATTTATCTGGGAGTTTCCGGAAACGGAGGCGGAATTGCGCATCTGGCTCACGTAGGAGGAGCGATCGTAGGTTTTATTTTGGCAAGAATTTGGAGAAAGCATTTGTACAGATTTAATTAAACCTCTTGAAAATTCTTCGTCTTATTTTTCTCATCCTTCATACCGGAATATTTATTTTATTATCCGGAATGTTAATGAATGCGTATGTTTCACCCAAAATATTTCCTTGGCTGAATTTACTTTCTTTAGGTTTTCCTTTATTGATTATTGCTTACGTTCTACTTACCATTTTCTGGATCATCAGTTGGAAGAAAAGAGCTTTTGTCTTTTTTTTTGCGGGTCTGCTCTTTTTCAATCCTGTTTTGCGATGGATTAATTTTTCTCAGCCCAAAAATGAAAAAGCAGATTTAAAAATTGTCACGTTCAACGTTAAAAACGGTGTTTTAGGAAAAGAAAATATTAAAGATTTCGTCAACAGTCAGGATGCAGATGTTGTTCTGTTCCAGGAGATGGTTAATAAAAAATATGATTTTAAAGATCTGAGGCAAAGCAGCAAAACCCTTCTTACAAGCGTTTTTACAAAACACAAAGTCATTGCTGAGAAAAATTTGCTTGGAGATTATGAAAACGGCAATGCAACGCAGACAGATATTGAGATCAATGGAAAAACCTACCGGATCATTAATGTTTATCTTCAGCCTTTCAGGTTTGATAAAAGTATGGTAAAGCTGAATGGTGATAGTGATGAAGATGAGCAGAAGCTGAGAGGTATTGTCAGAAAACTGATTCCGACCTTTAAAGTGCATCAGGAACAGATTACTCCCATCAAAGAAAGTATTGAATCTTCGCCTTATCCTGTGATTTTGGCAGGCGATTTTAATTCGGTTCCCAATTCTTATGAGTATTACGAATTATCAAAAGATCTTGAAGATGCATTTATGAAAGCCGGAAGCGGAAGTGCCACCAGTTTTCATGATTATAAATTCCCGATCAGGATCGATTATATTTTTGCTTCAAAATCCATTAAACCGTTAAGTTATAAAGTCGACCGTTCTGCGAAACTTTCAGACCATTATCCTGTTATTGCGACATTTAAACTGCAAAACTAAATTATAAAAACAGTTAATGTTTCTCTTATGGTAGGATTTTTGCTGAAAAGCACTATATCCTTAGACTGTTTTCATGAAGCCGCGTCAAGTATTGTTATTTTTCCATATTATTGTTGGTATATTACTCCTGTGTACATTGGGGAACGCATGGGTTCCGCCTAACCTGCTTGGGAATCTCAATCTTCTTTCTCTGGGTTTTCCCTATCTTATTTCATTACATATTATTTTCACACTGATCTGGATTTTCAGAAAAGAAAAAATTGCCATTGCATTTGTTTTGGGAACATTTTTATTTTATAATCCTATCCGAAGATGGATCAACTTTACCCCGAAAACAGAAAGTCAGAAATCAATAAGAGATATAAAAGTGATTACTTTTAATGTAAAATACGGCGATTTTGGCTGGGATAAAGTAAAGAAATATATCCAGGATCAGAATGCAGATATCATTCTGGTTCAGGAAAAAGATACCAATCGTGCCTTGAGGCAGGATCTGGTAAAATACCCTTCTGTTATTTTAAAAACTAAGCATAAAATTGTAAGACAGGAAGAATTGATTACGGATAAATCGCGAGGTAATTCATTTTATGCGGATGTAGATATCAACGGAAAAATTGTAAGAATTGTTAATGTTTATCTTGAACCTTTCCGGTTGCATAAATCCATGCTTCAGTTCGACGGACTGAAAAAAGAAAGCGGGAAAATCAATACCCTGCTCTCGCATATGATTCCTACTTTTAAAGCACACGAAGACCAGATCAAAAAAATAAGAAAAGCGGTGGATCTTTCACCCTATCCTGTAATTCTGGCGGGTGATTTCAACTCTGTTCCCAATTCTTATGAATACTATAATCTGGGAAAAGATCTTCAGGATGCTTTCTTGGCGGCGGGAAACGGAAGCTCCTCAAGTTTTCATGATTATAAGGTTCCGTTGAGAATCGATTATATCTTCAGTTCAAAATCAATTATTCCTTTAAGCTATAAAGTAGATAATTCAGTAAGATTATCGGATCATTATCCTGTAATTGCAGAATTTCTGTTAAATTAGTTCCATGAAAAATTTATCTTTTGCAGCTATTATTTTCTCGGCAATTGTAATGTCCTGTTCAAAAAAAGAACCGGCAGATTTTTATCCTCCAGACAGTCCGAAAGCAAATTATGATACCACCGCAATCGATTCTTTTTCGAATGGCGCGGTTTCTGTAGATGTAGCAAGGCAGATCAGGATATCTTCAAAACAGTATCAGGATTCATTAAAAGAAGCACTGAAAATTCAGGAGCAGGAAAAGAAGCTGAAAGAGGAGCTTGAGAAAGAAAATAAAAAGAAAGCAGATGAAGAAAAGAAAAAAACAGACGAGGAGAAAAAGAAAAGTTCTGAACCTTCTGCGGAAGTAAAATCTGCATAATATAAATCACAAAAAACGTTTTAAAAAAAATTATAAAGTATGAAAAAAAGCATTTTATCTGTACTGATGATTGCAGCAGTAGTTGTATCATGTACAAAGTCTACATCAAAAACCGAAACTGTTGAAAATCCGGACGGATCTACAATTACCACCACCACTACTGTTTCAGAAAACGGAATCGGAGTAGATTCGGCAAAAATTAATGAAGTGAAAGAAAATACTCAGGCTAAAATTGATGCTGCCGGACAAAAGATTGATAATGCTGCCGAAGATGCAAAAAATAAAATAGATGCAACAGCAGACAAAACGAAACAGGATCTTCAGAAAGCAGGACAGGACATCAAAGAAGGGGCTGATAAAGTAGGAAAAGATGTGAAAAGTGCCGCAGCAAAAGGAGCTTCCAAAGTTGAAGAAGGCGCTAAAAAATTAAAAGAGGATTTAAGCAAATAAACATCTTCTTATAAAAAACGAAACCGCAGTTTTTCTGCGGTTTTTTTATTTGTTCAGTTCAAGTAAGGGATCAATATATTCTCGGTCATTGCTCAGTCTGGGAACCTTATTTTGTCCGCCCAGTTTGCCTTTGGATTCCAGCCAGCAATAAAAAAGATTGGGCTTTGCAATATGAACAATCGGTCTTTTCAGCGTCATATTGTTGTAACGTTTGGCTTCGTAGTCAGAATTAATGGATTTAAGATGATTATCAAAAGCATCTATAAAACGCTCTAAATTGTCCGGCTTTTCGCGGAATTCAAAAATCCACTCATGAGCTCCGCCTTCGTTCTCTTTCATGAAAACAGGAGCTCCTGTAAAGTCGGAAACGGATGCATTGGTTTCTTCACAGGCTTTAGAAAGGGCAGATTCTACATTGGTAATCATCAACTCCTCCCCAAAAGCATTAATGTAATGTTTCGTTCTTCCCGTAATTTTTATTCTGAACGGATTGGTTGAGGTAAAAATAACGGTATCGCCAATGAGATATCTCCACAATCCGCCGTTTGTCGTAATCACCATTGCATAATTTTTCCCGATTTCCACATCTTCCAGGCTCACGACTTTCGGATTGGAAAAATGAAACTGATCCATCGGAATAAACTCATAAAAAATACCGTAATCGAGCATCAGAAGCATTTCATCACTATTCGATCTGTCCTGAATTCCGAAAAATCCTTCAGAAGCATTATAGATCTCATAGTAATTGATATTTTTTCCTATAATCTGTTTGTACTGTTCTCTGTAAGGCTTAAAGCTGATTCCTCCGTGGAAAAACACTTCAAGATTCGGCCACAGTTCTGAAATATTCTGAACATCAGTTTCCTTCAGAACCCTTTGTAAGAGAACCATCATCCAGCTCGGAACTCCAAGAATACTTCCTACATCTTCATTTTTAACTTCGGACGTAATGGCTCTGAGTTTGCTTTCCCATTCTCCCATCAAAGAAACCTTTTTACTCGGAGTGGTGGTTACTTCTACCCAGAAAGGAAGATTATCAATCAGAATAGCGGATAAATCGCCAAATTTGGTATTAAAATCCGCGTAGAGTTCAGAACTTCCGCCCAGACGTAAATTTTTATAATTAAAAAGCTGATTTTCCGGATGATTATTGGCATAAATGGAAACCATATCTTTTCCGGCTTTCATGTGGCAGTATTCAAGGCTTTCCGCAGAAATCGGGATGAATTTGCTTTTGGCATTCGTGGTTCCCGAAGATTTTGCAAAATGTTTGATGTAACCGGGCCAGCTTACGTCCTTCTGTCCCTGTCTTGCTTTTTCAATATAAGGCTCCATTTCTTCGTAGGTAACGACCGGAACTTTGTTTTTAAAGTCCTGATAACTCGAAATGGAATTAAAACCGTATTTTCTGCCATACTCCGTATCTTCTGCATGAAATAACTGGGAAAATAAGATACCTTTCTGTGTTTCAATAGGATGATTCATGAAATTCTGAATCTGATCTATCCTCTGCCGGATAAACCAATTGACTACAGTATTGAAAAGTGCTTTCGTTGCCATTCCAACAAATATAACAATAATTGATTTTTCAGAGAATTTTTTTATGATGATAAAATAAAAAAAACCGCTACAAATTGTAACGGTTTATATCTGAAATGCTCATTTACTAGCAATACTCGTCGTAAGCAGCCTGAAGGTTCGCAGCAATTGCTCCTGCAGGATTTCCTTCAATGTGGTGTCTTTCCAGCATATGAACCAGTTCTCCGTCTTTAAACAATGCTACGCAAGGCGAGCTTGGAGGGAACGGTGCTAAATGTTTTCTCGCTTCAACAACAGCTTCTGTATCGAAACCTGCGAAAACAGTAGTTAAATGATCAGGTTTTTTGTCTCCTGTTAAAGAATATACAACTCCTGGTCTTGCAGCTCCTGCAGCACATCCGCATACGGAATTGATGACCAAAAGGGTAGTTCCTGATTGTTTTAATGCTTCTTCTACCTGAGCCGGAGTGGTCAGGTCTTCAAAACCTTTATCTGTAAGTTCAGCCTTCATCGGCATTACTAAATCTTGTGGATACATATTTTTGTTTTTTGTAAAGTACAAATTTAAGCAATTCTTTACGTTTCATCAATATATAAAAACTATCGGTAGTTTTGGAAAACAAAATGAATTGAATGTTAATAGTTTAATAATAATTATAAAATTTTAAATTAAATATGTTAATTATCAAAAATAATTACTAAATTTGAAATGATTCTGAAAACAGTTGACCATGAAAAAATATTTACACTGATCCCTCTCAATTTATTTTCTTTCAGTTTTTGCTTTTATTTTGAGCAATAATTGATGTCACTCAGAAAAAAATAAATGAAGCCCGAAACTGAAAAATTTCGGGCTTCTTTAATCAAATCGATATGCAAAGGTTGAATATCCTTATAAAATAGCTGATGGTTTTTGGTTGCCAGTTGATGGATAGAAGACCACTCAACTAAAAATTACCCGCAATCAGCAATTATGAAAGCAGTTTTTTCGCCATCTCGGAAATGCTTTTTCCGTCCGATTTTCCGGCTAAAGATTTTGAAGCAATTCCCATTACCTTTCCTAAATCTTTCATAGATTCAGCGCCTGTTTCAGCGATAATGTTTTTCATTTCTGCCTCCAGTTCTTCTGCTGAAAGCTGTTTCGGCAAAAACTGCTCAATCACTTTCATCTGAGCTTCCTCTACTTCGGCAAGATCATTTCTTCCCTGTGCAGTAAACTGTTCGGCAGAATCCTTACGCTGTTTTACCATTCTCTGAAGAATAGCAATTTCCTGTTCTGCGCTTACTTCTGCTCCTCTCGCTTCCGTTTTAAGCAGTAATATCTGAGATTTTACAGCACGAAGAGAATCCAAAGCCACTTTGTCTTTGGCTCTCATTGCTGTTTTTATAGCTTCGTTTATTGTATTTTCTAAACTCATGGTTTTAATTTGATAATTTGAAAAATGAGACAATTTGAAAATGTAATTATTTTAGAATCGAGAATGTATAATTTTCAAATTCTCAAATGACCACATTTTCAAATTAAATTCAGTCTACATCTTTATTTAAAAATCTGTTTTCTCTTATCTGCATATTTCCGT
The DNA here is from genome assembly GCF_059579425.1 of Chryseobacterium sp. 2P. NCBI lineage: Bacteria > Pseudomonadati > Bacteroidota > Flavobacteriia > Flavobacteriales > Weeksellaceae > Chryseobacterium > Chryseobacterium sp. 2P. The sequence continues at coordinate 4,551,487 of NZ_CM184194.1, read as the reverse complement.
TGTTATCAGACAAATATGTGTTGATATTCTGGTCTGATGCATTGGTTCCTTCAATGGAAATATTTTTTCTCTTGAATGCAGGCACAGATTCAAACTCGCTGGAGCTGTCGAAACTCTGGTAACGGGAATTGAACTCCTTCAGTTTGTTTCTTCTTTCCATTACTCTTTCCTGATCTACGGTTTTATTCACGAAGGTGAATTCTTCTTCCGCTGGTTTCGGAGCTTCTGTTTCTGTTTTATTTTCAACAACAGGTTCTTCTTTCAGATGCTGAAAGAAATGTTCCACTTTCTGAAACGGCTCTTCTGTAAGCTGATTCACTTCGTTGACTGCTGCAAGTTCTGCTTTTGGCTGTCCGAAATCAGATTTAGGCTCATTTTTTACAGGCTCATTCACGAAGAAGCTGAATTCAACAGGTTTTTCTTCAGAAAAAGTGTTATTGAAAGCAGTATTAGACTGTGGTTCTTCTTTTTTATGATCAAAATCGAACTTAAAAGATTCTATTTCCAGATCATTCGGATCTTCTGCTTCTTCATCTAAAGTAAATAAGCTGAAAGATTCTTCCTGTTCATCATCATTTCTCCAATCCTGAGTGTTATTAACCGTATCTTCCTCTTTATCAAAGAATTTTATTTCAGTTTTAGTCTCTTCGTTGCCAATAGTCATTTTTTTTTCAGTAGACGTAACCCCAAACTGTGGATGGTCGTGGTCTTCGTCGTCCAATCTGAAAAGGTTTTTACCTCCGAAATCATAATCCTGCTCTGCGTGAGAATGTCTTTCCTCTCTGGTTTTGAAAGGAGACTCTTTTGGAGTATCGAAACTGTCGTTCAGGCTGATTTTAATTTTCTCTGTAGGTCCTGCAAATTTTTTGTTATCGTTAGAAAAACCTGTTGCGATTACAAGAACGCTTACAGAATCTCCCAGTTCTTCGTCTGCTCCCACCCCGAAAATAATATCTGCGGTGTTTCCTGCTTCTTTCTGGATATGATCCATGATTACTCCGATTTCGTCCATGGTCACTTCTTCCACACCACTTCTGATCAATAACAGAACGTTTTTCGCGCCTGTAATTTTGTTGTCATTCAATAGTGGAGAATCAAGCGCCTTTTTAACCGCTTCTTCAGCTTTATTTTCACCGGAAGCAATTCCTGTAGACATCAAAGCCGTCCCAGAATTCTGAAGCACAGATTTAGCATCTCTAAAGTCAATGTTAACATCAAAGTAACCCGTAATAACTTCCGCCATTCCTTTGGCAGCGTTTGTTAAAACTTCATCGGCTTTTGAGAATCCCTGCTTGAATCCAAGGTTTCCGAATTGCTGTCTTAATTTATCGTTGTTGATGACGATTAATGAGTCAACGTTATTTCTTAATTTATCAAGACCGTTTTCAGCCTGTTCCAGTCTTCTTTTCCCTTCAAAACTGAAAGGTACGGTAACAATTCCTACCGTTAAGATTCCCATATCTTTGGCTACTTTAGCAATAACGGGAGCGGCTCCGGTTCCTGTACCGCCACCCATTCCGGCAGTGATGAAAACCATTTTGGTATTCTGTCCCATTGCAGCTTTAATATCTTCGATGCTTTCGATGGCAGATTTTTCTCCCACTTCAGGATCGGCTCCTGCGCCAAGACCTTCCGTAATGGTAGTTCCCAGCTGTACCTTGTTGGCAACCGGATTGTTATCTAAAGTCTGGGCATCTGTATTGCAAATCACGAAATCCACTCCGTGAATACCTTTTTCGTACATGTGTTTCAGCGCATTGTTTCCACCGCCTCCAACACCGATTACTTTTATGATTGATGAATTTCCTTTTGGCAAATCAAATGAAAATCCTTGTGTACCTATGTTTTCCATAATTAGTTTCTTTTAATAATTATAATTGATAAGCGATAAATGAATAATGATTTTGTTTTAATTAAAAATAAATCATCAATTATCACTGATCTTTTATCATTTATATTTTATTCTACTTCTTCAAAGAATTTTTTTACTTTTTCCATCAGCGACTGCCCGAAAGTGAGTTTTGCCGCCTTTTTATTCTCATGCTGTTCTTCTTTAGGCTGTTGTTCCTGTATCGGCGCAACTTCCTGCGGAGTGGGTTGTGAAGTTTCAATCGCAGCTTGTGCAGCAGCATTTTCCGGCTGCTCTTTTTCCAAAACAGGAGTGTCTTCCACCGTGTTCAGCTTTTTATCCCTTATTTTTAAACTTTCCATTAATAAACCAATGGAAGTCGCAAATTCGGGACCTTTAAGATACTGATTTTTATCATTCGCCACATACTCATTTGCAAATCCGATTCTGCTGTCGAATCCTGTTGTATAATTGGCGAGCTGACGAAGGTGTTTCAGGTTGGATCCACCACCCGTTAATACGATTCCAGCAATCAGTTTTTTCTTTTGTTCAAAGGCTCCGTACGCCTTTAATTCTGTATTTACCATTTCCAGAATTTCCTCTACTCTCGCATTGATGATCTGTGCCAAAGTTTTCAGAGAAATTTCTTTATCCGGTCTTCCGTGAAGTCCCGGAATGGTAACATAAGTACTGTCTTTTTCAAGCTCAGGAACCGCAGAGCCGAATTTTACTTTCAGTTGTTCCGCGTGTTTCTCAATGATCGAACAGCCTTCTTTGATGTCTTCCGTAATGATTCCTCCTCCGTAAGGGATTACACAGGTATGACGGATGATGTTATCTTTAAAAATTGCAATGTCTGTAGTACCGCCTCCGATATCTACAATAGCAACTCCTGCCTCTTTTTCTTCTTTTGTAAGAACCGCTTCAGAGGATGCCAAAGGCTCCAGCGTAAGTGCTTCCATTTCAAGCCCTGCTTCTCTCACGCATCTCGCGATATTGCGAATGCTTCCCATTTGTCCTACAACCACATGGAAGTTGGCCTCTAAACGCTTACCGTGCATCCCGACCGGTTCCTGAATTTCACCTTCGGAATCTACTTTGTATTCCTGCGGTAAAACGTGAATGATTTCTTCTCCAGGAAGCATCACCAGTTTTTTTACCTGATCTTTTAATGCTTCAATGTCGTCGTCTGTGATGAATTTATCCGGATGTTCACGCATAATATAATCGGAGTGCTGCAGAGAACGGATGTGTTTTCCTGCAATTCCTACCGTAACTTTACGGATCGGAACTCCTGCGCTGGACTGTGCCTCAGACACAGCAGCTTTGATTGAATTAATGGTCTGCGAAATATTATTCACAATACCTTTGTGAACCCCAAGACTTTTCGCCTTTCCTACACCGAGAACTTCTATTTTCCCGTGTGCATTCCTCCTTCCGACAATCGCAACAATCTTTGTTGTCCCGATGTCCAGACCTACTGAATACTCTTGATTTTCCATTTTTATACCGATTTGATTTTTTTGTTTTTCAGTTCCTGTTTTAATAAGGATCATAGGTTTTTGCCTATGTATATTGATGTTTTTTTATTTTATTCGATCTTAACTTTTGCTTTAGTTTTCGGTTTTGACGCCGTTGGTTTATCAGTTTTTTTTGCTTGGGCTGGCTTCGGTTTTGAAGGATTCCCCGTTTTCTTAATTTCTTTTTTAACTTCAGCTTTCGGCTTTGGTTCGGTACTTTTGGTGACGGCAACCGGAGCTTTTGCCAGTTCTATGTTCGCCGCTTTTAAAATACTGTCGTTTTCTTTGTAATTGGGATTAAGAGTGGTTACAATCTGGTTCTGATATTTAATGGAAACCATACTGTATTTCTCAGGATCCTGATAGACAAGATATTTTTCCACAAATGCCTTAAATCCTTTAACCTTAAAATCGATATTATCTAAATCCCCGATCTCTACTTTGTAATTTCCTTCACTGGTAAGAAGATTATAGTCGCCATTTCGGTCCTTGGATATTCCGATGAAGTATTTTTTACTAAAATCGTCTTTGTCTATTTTTTCAACCAGTTCGGCAAGTTTTTCATACTCTTCTTTTTTTACATTTCCTGTCACCAACATACAAGGATGAGAATAGGTTTTGGAGATCGGAAATTCTATTCCTTTTTCATCTACATAAAAATCTCTGCCTTCTTTGTTTAATCTGAAAACGGGAACCCTCTGTTTGATGTCTAAATTCAGTTTTCCGTTCAGGTTTAAATAAACATTTGCGCTGTCTACCGCCGGAAGATTGTTGATCTTTTTTTCCAGCGCGGGAATATTAAGATCCCCGACTTTTCCAGAAGGGTTTTCCTTTTTTACAATTTCACGGATATCTTTTTCATCAATGAAGTAAACCGGTGTTTTTTCATTCATTTTCACAGAAATTTTATTGTCCGTAATCTTCTGTCCGCTGAATTTTTTCAAGGAGAAACTCAACAGGAATCCAAGGATGATTACTGTGATGGCAATTTTTAATATTCTGTATTTATTTTTCATTTTTGTTTTTTAGCTTTTTTAACGCTACGGGCGCAAGGGTTTTCTTTAAATTCTTGCTTTTTATTTTTATGTTCGCAAAGGCGTTTCACTCAGCAAATGATAGCCGAAAATATTTTTTATAATTTGTTTACTGCTCTTTTTACTCCGTCTTTAAATAAGGTAGAATGAAAATTTAAAATCATCCCTAATTTCATTTCTGTGATTCTTAAATAATTAAGAATTTGGAAAAAATGATATTTATTAATTTTCGGAACTGCTTTTATTTCTATAATTACTTTATTTTCAATTAATAAATCAACTTTGAATGCTTTCTCAATAATTAAACCTTCATAATTGACACTAATATCTTTTTGACTTTCAATGTACAATCTGCTATTTTTTAACTCTTGAATTAAACATTGCTCATAAACATTTTCATAAAGTCCGATTCCCAGTTTTCGGTGCACTTTCATCCCTGCATCAAAAACAATGTTTGAAATTTCATTTTCTGTCATTGTGTGTTTTATTTACTCTGAAATGATATTTTCAGCTATCATTTGCTGAGTGAAACGCCTTTGCGAACAAATTTCCTTGTTTTCAAAAAATTCTTTGTGTCCGTTGCGTTATATTTAATAATTAAATTTTCTCTATCCACTCACAAACAGGATCATACAGTGTGTCTATATTTCCTGCCCCTACTGTAAGAAGGATGTCAAAATCTTTTTCTTTTATTTTGCTGAAAGCTTCGCTTAATGTTGAAACTTCTTTTTTATCTAAATTAACTTTTTCTAGCAGCCAATCGGAAGTGATTCCTTCAAAATTTTCCTGAAGTTCTCTTGCCGGATAAATATCAAGCAAAATCAGTTCATCAGCTTTACTTAAACTTTCTGCGAATCCGTCTGCAAAATCTCTTGTTCTGCTGAAAAGATGAGGTTGGAAAACGACCAATAACTTCTTTTCAGGATAAAACGTCCGGATTGAACCCATCACGGCATTAATTTCTGTCGGATGATGCGCATAATCGTCGATGTAGATTTTACCGTTTTCGTAAATATGTTTTGTATATCTTCTTTTAATTCCTTTGAAATTGGCAATTGCTTTTTTCAGAGTTTCGAAATCTACTCTTAAATTGTTTAAAATAGCCAACGCAACCGTAGCATTTTCTACGTTGTGAATTCCCGGAATTTCCCAGACAAAATCTTTTACCGTTTCGTTGGGCGTATGGAAATCAAAATAAATTTTATCATGCTCCATTCTCAGGTTATCTGAATAATAATCAGCCACTTCGTTTACAGCGTAGGTTTGATGAGGTCTTCCGATTTCAATTCCTTTTCTTACAAAAAGCTGTTTGTCTTCAGGAACCAAAGCTGCAAACTGTCTGAATCCTTCTTCAATGGTATTTTTATCTCCGTAAATATCCAGATGATCCGCATCGATGGAAGTAATAACTGCCCAATCCGGAGAAAGGTTTAGAAAGCTTCTGTCGTATTCATCTGCTTCCACAACTGAATATTGTGAGCCGTTGTAGAGGAAATTTGACTTAAAATTCTCAGAAATTCCTCCCAGAAAACATGAAAAAGGCAAATCTGCTTCTTTGCACAGGTGTGAAACCAAGGTAGAAGTCGTTGTCTTTCCGTGAGTTCCGGCAACAGCAATGCAATCTGTGTTTTCCGTAATCAATCCTAAAACTTTTGCACGTTTTAATACTTCAAACTGATTGGTATTGAAATAATCTAATATGTCCAGTTTTTTAATCGCCGGAGTGTAGATAACTAACGTATCTTCTTTGTGAAGCGACGTAATTTTTTCATCAATGACATCTTCAAAAACAATATCAATTCCCTCGCTCATTAAAGTCTGAGTAAGTTTCGTGTTGGTTTTATCATAGCCTGAAACTTTTTTGCCCGAAGCATGGAAATAACGCGCCAAAGCACTCATCCCGATCCCCCCGATTCCAACGAAGTAAAAATTTTGATATGTTTCTAAATTGTTCATTTATTATAATTTAACTAAAAAGTTTATTCCAATCCATACAAAAAAAGCTATTGCAGAGATAATTAGAATGTTTTGTCCGTGGCTTCTGTCTTTTTTAGCAAAGCCATAAATTCTATCACCATTTGGTAAAGCTTTTTTATAATATATTAAATAAGCTCCAACAAATACGCCTAAAAATCCTGCAAAAAAGGCAGAAGTGTATCCGATTATTATTAACCAAGTCGGACTTTCTTCCTGAGTTGAAAGATCTTTAATTCTTTGTTTATTTATCACATTTAAAAGTTCCGGGCTAATTTCCTTTCCTCTTTGTTTTAATATTTTTTGAGCGAGTAAATAATCAAATTTGTTCCATTCTTCTTTTTTTGTTACAATTTCAATCAGTTCTTCATCAGAAGAATCAAAAAGGTAATAGTCTTGATCTACGTTTTCAATTTCTTTTTTAACCAAATCTTCTTCTAATTTCTCTACCTGACTAAAATCGTCTTTTTGAATTTTTAATTCAAACTGTTTTGTATTTATATCGCCTCCAAAACTGGAGTCTAATTGTGAAGAATTATTTGCCAATTCATAAGCAATATGATTCTCTTCCAGAATTTTTATTAATTCTAAAGCATCATCTTCGTAAATGAATTTTCTATATGTAGAAAGCTCGTGTGGCATTATTTTATCACTTTAAAAATCTCGTCTACAATCTCTTTTGCTGCATTTGGTTTGGCAAAATATTTCAGATTTTCAGACATTTCTTTTCTTACTTTTTCATTTTCGCATATTTCTGAAAGGGTATTCCAGAATTTGTCCTTCATCTCAGAGTCTTTTACCATTCGGGCTGCATTTTTTTCAACCAGATTCATTGCGTTTTTGGTTTGATGGTCTTCCGCTGCAAAAGGGAAAGGAACCAATAAAACCGGCTTCTGTGCAACCGCCAGCTCTGAAATGGCAATTGCACCCGCTCTGGAAACAATGACATCTGCGGCAGAATAGGCAGTTTCCATATCTTTGATGAATTCTTTGAGCTGGATGGAAGCTGGAAGCTGGAGGTCGGAAGACAACTCGCTGTAGTCTAACTTTCCGGTTTGCCAGATCAACTGGTAACCTTTTTCTTTAAGGTTTTCCAGATTGTCTTTCCATCCGTTATTTAATGTTCTTGAGCCTAAAGATCCTCCGACAGATAAAATTGTCAGTTTATCTTTATCCAAGACCATTTTTTCTTTTGCCTGAATGGTTTCCTGCATTCCGGAAATGATATTCTCACGAATTGGATTCCCCAGAAATTTTATTTTTTCAGCCGGAAATCCTTCCACTTTCGGATAAGCGGTAAACACGGCTTTTGCTTTTTTACTTAAAATTTTATTCGTAACTCCTGCATGAGCATTCTGTTCCTGAATAAAAATAGGAATTCCCAGTTTACTTGCCTCGTACAAAGCCGGTCCGCTTGCAAAACCTCCTGTTCCCACGGCAAAATCCGGAGCAAAACTTTTAATGATCTTCTTCGATTTGGATAAACTTTTTAGTATTTTAAAAGGCAATCCTAAATTCGACAGAAGATTTCCTCTGTTGATTCCGGCAATATCAATTCCTTCGATTTTATAACCCGCCTGCGGAACTTTTTCCATTTCCATTTTTCCGTTGGCTCCAATGAACAAAAATTCAGCATCGGGAAATCTTTTTCTGATTTCGTCCGCAATAGCAATAGCAGGAAAGATGTGTCCTCCTGTTCCTCCTCCCGATAATAATACACGGATGGATTTTGGTTTTTGGCTATCTGCTGATGGTTTATTCATTTCTGTTTAAATCTTTTTTATAAATTTTTTTGTCTTAAGCAATGTCGTTAATCTCCGCTATGCTTTGTTTTTTGCCCATTCCTTCTTCATCGTAAATCTGAATTCTGGAGCTTATGTTTAAAATAATTCCCAACTGCAAATATGTTACCAACATTGAGGTTCCTCCGTAACTTATTAAAGGCAGCGGTTGCCCTGTTACAGGGATTAAATTAACAGCAACTGCAATATTTACAGACAGTTGTATAAAAATCATTACTCCGAGGCTGAGAACGAGCAAAGAGCCGAAAAAAGCGGGCATCTTACTGGCTATCATGACGATACGGATTATCATAATTAAATATAAACTTACCAGAAAAACAGCTCCGATCACTCCGTATTCTTCTACAATCACGGCGAAAATAAAGTCGGAGGCAGACTGCGGAAGCATTTGTTTTAAAGCACTTTTTCCGGGTCCCATTCCTGTAACTCCGCCGTGTACGATGGCAGCTTTTGCCATCATCACCTGATAATTTTTAGCTTTTACACTTTCGTCATCTACGTCTGCAGTTTTTGCTTTGCTTGATGTAAAGGTTTCAATACGGCTCATCCACGTGTGAACACGGTTTCCTCCAATTAAGTTGGTGTTTAAAGCCACCAGTAAAAACAGAACAATTGCGATGAATGATGCAGAAATAAATCCTGCAATATATTTCCAGTGTAACTGTCCGATGACGAGCACAATCACGGAAACCATTAAAATCATCAATGCGGTTGAACCATTGTCTTTTGCCACCAGAACAAAAACCAGCAGAATCGGACCGAAGATGTACATGATATTCTCAATCGGAAGTCGTTCCCGCGTTATTTTCTTGGTTAAATATCTGCACAGATAAATAATCAGCATTAAAAAAGCAAAGGAAGACGGCTGGAATGAAATTGGTGTTCCGGGAATTTTCAGCCATCGTGAAGCACTGGCTCCGTCAATGGTCTGTCCTGTGAACATGGTGACAATCAATAGAATAACCATTAAACCAAGCATGATGCTGCTGAGTTTTCCGATGTATTCGTATTTTACCATTCCGACTACTCTCATGATTCCCAAACCTAAGACTACGAAGAACATATGTTTGATAACGTGACCGGTTGTGGTCCCGTTGTTGACGATATATTCCAGATTCGAACTTGCAGAATAAACCGGGAAAATAGAGAAAATGGAGATCACAAGAATGACCATCCAAAGTACTTTATCGCCCTTCAGGAATTCAAATCTGTTTTCTGTGTCTTGTTCGTTCATATATAATGCTGTTGGCTTTTTGGTTAATTGCCACTGGCTTTTAATACCTGCTCTTTAAACTGATGACCTCTGTCTTCATAGTTTTTGAATAAATCAAAACTTGCACAGCACGGAGACAGTAAAACCGTATCTCCTTTTTCAGCGAGAGATTTTGAGATCTCCACTGCTTTTTCCATGCGCGACGTGTCGTAAATAAATTCTTTTTTGTCTTTGAAGAAGTTGATAATTTTCTCATTATCAATTCCTAAGCAGACAATTGCTTTTACTTTTCTTTTGACTAAATCTTCAATTTCGGTATAGTCATTACCTTTATCTAAACCTCCTACAATCCAAACGGTCGGAGTTTTCATACTTTCTAAAGCGTAATACGTTGCATTAACATTGGTTGCCTTGCTGTCGTTGATATATTTTACACCCTCAATTTCAGTTACAAGCTCCAGTCTGTGTTCAACCGCCTGAAAAGTCATTAATGAATTTCTTATACTTTCATTGTTGATTTCCAGTATTTTACCGGCAATTGACGCGGCTAAGCTGTTGGCAACATTGTGAGTTCCCAGAAGAGATAATTCATCAAGTTTCATTGAAAAAGTATCCTTCAGTTTTACCTCAATGGTGTCGCCGTTAATGAAACCTCCTTCTTCCAGTTTTTCTTTGGTGGAGAAAGGAATCATTTTCGCTTTAATTTCTAATTTTTCAAGAATATTTTTGCTCATCTCATCATCTTTATTGTAGATGAAGAAGTTATCATTTTCCTGATTCTCCGTTATTCTGAATTTAGCCAGAGCATATTCTTCATAGTTGTAATTGTACTGATCCAGATGGTCCTGTGACAAATTCAATAATAAAGAAATATACGGTCTGAAATTCTGAATATCGTCCAACTGGAAAGAGCTTACTTCCAGAACATAATATTCATGGTTTTCATCGGCAACCTGCTTTGCAAAACTGTACCCTATATTTCCGCCTAAACCTACGTTTAATCCGTCGTTTTTCAGGATGTAATAGATGAGAGACGTTGTTGTTGTTTTTCCGTTGCTTCCTGTGATGGCGATGATTTTGGCATCTGTAAATTCCGAAGCAAATTCAATTTCAGAAGAAAGTCTTATTCCTTTCTCATTAATTTTCTGAATCATTTCTGCCTTTTTCGGAATTCCCGGACTTTTTACAATCCAGTCGGCATTTAAAATTCTTTCTTCATCGTGGCTTCCTTCTTCGAATTCAATTCCATTCTCGTTTAGAAACTGTCTGTAGTTATCCTTGATGGCACCTTTATCGGAAAGAAAAACTTCCATTCCTTTCTTTTTTGCCAGATAGGCAGCTCCGCAACCACTTTCTCCTCCTCCTAAAACAACTATTTTCATATTTATTCTTTGTAAAATGTAAAATGTAAAACGTACAATGTATCTGGTGTCTTTTTACATCAATACTTTTTACTTTTTACAAAATTTATCTCATTTTTAATGTGATCAGACATACAATTGCCAACATTACTCCGATGATGATCATTCTGTTCACTATTTTACTTTCATGAAAGCCTCCCTTCTGATAATGGTGATGTAAAGGGGACATTCTGAATAGTCTATTGTTTTGGGCGTATTCCAACCCGAATTTTCTTTTTCTGTATTTAAATACGACAACCTGAAGCATCACGGAAATATTTTCGATCAGGAAAATTCCGCAAAGTACAGGAATCATGAGTTCTTTTCTTAAAATAATGGCTAAAACAGCAATAACTCCGCCTAACATCAGACTTCCGGTGTCGCCCATGAAAACCTGAGCAGGATAGGTGTTGTACCAGAAGAATCCAATTACGGCTCCTACCATGGCGACTACGAATATGGTGGTTTCTCCCATGTTGGGAAGGAACATAATATTCAGATAATCAGCGAAAATGATGTTCCCTGAAAGATAGGCAAACAAGCCGAGTGTTAATAAAATGACGGTACTGGTTCCTGCGGCAAGACCATCAATTCCGTCGGTAATATTGGCTCCGTTTGAAACAGCCGTTACGATGAAAATCACAATAGGAATAAAAACAATCCAAGCCCATTCGTGAGCATCTTTATCGTTCATCCAAAACAGAATTCCGCTGTAATCGAATTCGTTGTTTTTAGCAAACGGAACGGTAGAAACAGTTATTTTCTCGGTAGGCATAAAGTTTTGCTCTACATTATTTCTGTTTACCACTTTTGCATCTGCATATTTTCTTTTTACGGTAATATCGGGATGAAAATACATGGTAACTCCCACGATTAAACCCAATCCGACCTGTCCCACGATTTTGAATTTACCGCTTAAACCGTCTTTATTCTTTTTGATCTTTTTTAGATAATCATCCAGAAAGCCTATTGCACCCATCCATATCACGGAAACAATCAGAAGAACAATGTAAACGTTTGTAATTCTGGTAAATAGCAAAACAGGAATTAACGTTGCCAAAATGATGATAAGACCTCCCATTGTAGGAGTACCTTCTTTTTGTTTCTGCCCGTCCAGACCAAGATCACGCACCAGTTCTCCCATCTGTTTTGCTCTCAGATAGTTGATGATTCTTTTTCCATACACCAAAGCGATGGTTAAAGAAAACAGAACCGCCATTCCTGCACGGAAGGAGATGTATTTCAACAGTCCCAATCCGGGAACGTGGATTCCCATGCTGGTTAAATATTCGTATAGATAGTATAGCATTTCTTTTATTTCAGTTCTTAAAGATTATACATTTTTGTAAAAACGTTATTTCTGTGTTTGCATAACGAATCAATATTTTTCTCAGGACTTTCAATTATTAGTCTAATCCCTCCAAAAGGTTCATTATATAACTTTAAAATTTCTTTTTTATATTTTTTATCTTTATTCTCAAGATATTTTTCACAAAGGCAAATTGCTACATCAACTTTTGCATTTGATTCTGATACCTCTAAATAACCAAGCTTTGGCTTGTTGAGTTCGTAAGTTTGTTCACAATCCAAAATCTTAATTTTCTTTTTAGAATAATTATTTAAAAGAAAAACTATTAACAATCCTAATCCCAAAACTGCGGAAATTATTAATATGATTTTAGAGGTTTTCATTTATTTAAATTAAATATCTTTTATTTTGACATTAATTTCCACAGCTCATTAATCGTTTCCTTGTCGTCAAAATGATGTTTCACGCCGTTTATTTCCTGATAGGTTTCGTGTCCTTTTCCGGCTACGAGAACGATATCTTTCGGTTCTGCAAATTTTATCGCCATTTTGATGGCTTCTTTTCTGTCCGGAATTGAAGTGTACTTGCTGAAATTCTGAGGTTCAACACCGGCTTCGATTTCCTTAATGATTGCTGCCGGATCTTCTGTTCTCGGATTGTCTGAAGTGATGATTGCCAACGTTGATTTTTTCGTAGCAATATTTCCCATTTCAGGTCTTTTTGAATGATCTCTGTCGCCTCCGCATCCGAAAACGGTGATCAGTCTTTCGTTTTTTGTTCTGATATCATTAATGCTGTCCAGAATGTTTTCTAACGCATCCGGAGTGTGTGCATAATCTACGATGAAGAAAATTCCGCCGTCTGATTTAAAGGTCTCAAATCTTCCGGACACTCTTTTTAGTTTACTGATTGCCTGTAAAATTTCGTCTGATTCAAAACCCAACTCGGAAGCAATTCCGAAAACCAATAAGAGGTTGTACACATTGAATTTTCCGGTGAGTGTTGTCCAGAATTCTTTTCCGTTGAAATTCAACAGCATTCCGTTGAAATCCACTTCCAGTAATTTTCCATGAAAATCTGCCATTGTCTTCAAAGCATAAGACCTTTTTATGGCTTTTGTGTTCTGAAGCATGACATTTCCGTTCTTATCATCCACATTGGTGATGGCAACCGCAGAATCTTCCAACTGATCGAAAAATCTTTTTTTCGTTTTCAGATATTCGTCAAACGTTTTATGATAATCTAAATGATCATGTGTAAGATTGGTAAACCCAGCAATTTTAAAGTGAAGTCCCTCGATTCTGTTTTGGGCAATTCCGTGGGAGCTTACTTCCATAAATGCGAATTCACAGCCTTCTTCAACCGCCTGAGCTAAAATTTTATTGATGGTAATAACATCAGGAGTGGTGTGTGTTGCCGGAATGATCTTTTCTCCGATTCTGATTTCAACGGTAGAAAGCAAAGCGGAATCATATCCTAAATTTTTAAAGACATCAAAAAGCAGGGTAGAAACAGAAGTTTTTCCGTTAGTTCCTGTTACTCCGATTAATTTTAGTTTTTCTGAAGGATTACCGTAGAAATTGGAAGCTAAATGACCTAAAGTTTTGGATGAATCTTTTACTTTAATATAGGTAGCATTTTCATTGAGATGTTCAGGAAATTCTTCGCAAACAACTGCTGTTGCTCCTTTTTCTACCGAAGATGCAATAAATGAATGTCCGTCCACAACCGTTCCTCTCATTGCGATGTACAAGGAGTTTTCCGTAACCTTTCTGCTGTCGAATACCAATTCTGAAATTTCACGGCTGTCGTCACCATGAATTTCTAATACCGGAATTCTTTTTAATAAATCATTTAACTGCATTTCTCTTTATTTGTTCCATAAGTTTCACTTACGGTTATTCATATTGAACCCTTCGGGTTCTTTTCTTTTTTTTAATTCTGCAGAGACAGATAAATTCTCTGGTTTCTGCTTATGGTTGTGCCTTCTGTCGGGAACTGTTCTTTAATTCTTCCAACGCCCTTAAAATCTACACGGTAGCCTAAGTTTTCCAACTGTGGAATCACATTTTTACCGATCAGTCCTACCACATTGGGCATCTGTTTATTACTTACTGCGACTTTTACGTTAGGTTCCACCATTTTGTTCAGGTTTACCTTTTTGTCGACAAGCATTTCTCTTTCAATATTCTGCGGGGTTTTCAGGAATGTTTTTCCTGCAATTTCTTTAAACACCGGTGCGGCAACGGTTGCTCCATAAAATCCTTTCGATGTATTCGGTTCGCTGATCATTACATAACAGGTGTATTTCGGATTATCAGCAGGATAAAAGCCTGCGAATGACGAGCGGTATTTCATCGGACCAGGAAGCCAGTATTCAAACCTTGCGGTTCCTGTTTTTCCTGCCATTTTTAAATTTGGTGTGAAAATACTTTTTGCGGTTCCTTTTTCAACAGCTTTTGTTAAAGCATTGGTCATCATTTTAATGGCTTTTTCGGATGCCATTTTGTTGACCATTACTTCCGGTTTTGCCGTGTACATTACTTTTCCGTCCTTCATAATTTTATCAATAAATAAAGGCTTCAGCATTTTACCGTTGTTTGCGACTCCGTTATAGAAAGTGGCTAACTGCAACAGGTTTATGTTTGTAGAATATCCGTAAGCAATGGATGCGAGAGTTGCGGCATTCCATCTTTTGCTTTCGGGAGTTAAAATTTTTGGTTTTGTAATTCCCGGAAGTTCAATATTCATTTTATCGAATAGCTTCCATCTTCTTAAATGGTCTAAGAAAATCTGAGGTTTTTCGGCGTAATATTTTGTAATCAGTTTTGCAGAACCTACGTTGCTGGATTTAGCCAGAACATCACTGATGTCATACGTTCCTCCACCGTGACCGTCTGAAATTCTCTGTTTTGCATATACCCAGATTCCGTTTCCTACATTTACGGTTGTATTTTCATCGATGAAACCGTCATCCATTGCAGCCAAAAGTGAAATGGTTTTAAAGGTAGAGCCCGGTTCTATATTGTCTTTCAGGGCATAATTATAAGAATCTACATAATCTCCATCTTCAGTTCTTCTTAAATTAACCATGGCGCGAACTTTTCCTGTTTCGGTTTCCATTACAATCACGGTTCCGTGTTTTGCCTCGAAGTTTACAAGTTGCTTCTGTAAAGCGGAATGTGCAATATCCTGAATTCTAAGGTCTAATGTGGTATAAACATCTTCTCCGTCAACAGGTTCCTGCACTTTCCAGTAATCAATTGGTTTCCATTGAGAGGAATTGATTCTCTGCTCCAGTCTTTTTCCGTCTGTTCCTCTTAAATATTTAGAGAAAGCGCCTTCAAGACCTGCTGTGTGAACGCCGTCGTCCATTCCGATGGTTCCGGCTCCGATTTCTGAGGTAGCCAGTTCTCTTTTATAGTTTCGGTCTACGATAAAACCTCCTTTGTTTTTGCCTTTTTTGAATATCGGAAATTTGCGGATTCTGTCGTACTGGTCAAAATCAAGTCCTTTGACCAAAGTGTAGTACTGATTTTTCTTTTTTCTCTGCTCATCGAATTTCTTTCTGAATTCTGCTCTTGGCTTTCCGAACATTTTGCTGAGAGAATCTGTTAAAGCACCAATATTGTTGGTATAAATGGTGTCTTTCATCGTTTTGAAATCCAGATAGATGTCGTAACGCATGACGGTTGTTGCCAGAATAGAACCGTCTGACGCAAAAAGATTTCCTCTTGCTGCTTTCAGTGTTGCTTCGCGGTAGTTTTTGTTGATGTAATCGTCTTTAATTTCCTGAACGTTCGTATTCTGAAGAATAACGATGCGCGCAAGGAACATTACAAACACGCACAAAGCCACCACTGCAAAGAGGTAGCCCCATCGTAACGTTTTTTTACGTTTGTTGTCGTATTCATTTTGCTTTTGCATCTGTACTGTCCAGTTTTATTAGCAATTTATGAGGATGGTTTTCGAGGGTCATTAAAGAATCCCGTGCAACCTCTTTCCCCAGCTCCGATTCCATTTTTACTTTGATCAGCTTACTTTGTGCGTAAGCGTTTCGCGATTTATATTCTTCTGTTTCTTCTTTGAGTGCGTTAACAATTTTAATTTTCTTATTGACGAGGTGATTGCTGTAGATCATTGCCATCATCAATACAAACAACAGCAGAAAATACTTATAATGTATTTTAATCTCATCACGGTTCAGGAAATTACCTTTTATAATGTCTATAAAAGTTAATTTCTTCTGAGGACGATTTGTTGTTCTTTTTGCCAATTTAAATGTCAATTTGTTTTGCAGTGAATTCACTTTGTGGTAATCGTCAAGTTTTCTGAATTGAACTAAAATTGACGATTCACAATTCACATATTCACTTTTATACTTTTATTCCTGTTCTCATTTTAGCACTTCTGGCTCTTGAGTTTTCTTCAATTTCCTTATCATCGGGAATGATGGCTTTGCTCTTTACCAGCTCGAATGCTTTTTTATAATTTCCGTAAATGTCTCTTTCGGGTTCTCCCTCGAACATTCCGTTTTTCAAAAATCTTTTTACCAGTCTGTCTTCCAGAGAATGGTAAGAGATGACCACCAGTCTTCCTTCGGGTTTTAAAACATTGTATGCCTGAACAAGCATTTCTTTTAAAACTTCCAATTCCTGGTTTACTTCAATACGTATTGCCTGAAACAACTGGGCATAAAATTTATTCACTTTATGCGGCGGAAGATAACTGAAGAGTTTTTTCAGATCTTCTGTTGTATCAATGCTTTTTGTTTTTCTGTGATGAACGATGTCTCTTGCCAGTTTTCTTGCTTCTCTCAGTTCGCCGTAATAATAAAAAATGTCGGCAAGCTGCTCTTCATCGTAATCATTAATCACTCTTTTGGCATCAAGACCCTGCATGACGTTCATTCTCATGTCTAACGGAGCATTGCTTCGCGTAGAAAAACCTCTTTCGGCTTCATCAAACTGATGTGAAGAAACACCCAGATCAGCCAGAATTCCGTCGACCTGAGAAACTCCGTAAATTAATAAAGAGTTTTCCAGAAACCTGAAGTTCTGATTGATGAGCGTAAATCTCGGGTCATCAATTGTATTTTTAAGTGCGTCCAAGTCCTGATCGAAACTGAACAGTTTTCCTTTATCCGAAAGTCTGCTCAATATCTCTCTTGAATGGCCGCCGCCACCAAAAGTACAGTCCACATATATTCCGTCTGGATTCGTCACCAAATCATCAACACTCTGCTTCAGCAAAACGGGGTTATGATACATGTTTTAGTTGTGTTTTTTTACGTTTTTACAACGCAGTTATTCTTCTTCGAATGTGCCCATTACATCTTCGGCAAGATTCGCAAAATCGTCTTCACTGATGGAGATTACTTTTTCGTAATCGTCCTTATCCCAGATCTCAAATAATTCTCCTGCACTGGTAATCACAATCTCTTTCTGAAGATTTGCAAAAACAGTAAGGTCTTTAGAAATCTGTAACCTTCCGGCGTTATCCAGCTCCGCAATTTTTACACCTGCCGTAAACATTCTAATGAAATCAGCATTCTTTTTAATGAATCTGTTCAGTTTATTAATTTTGCCCATCACTTTATTCCATGCATTCATGGGGTAAACTTCCAGACAGGGTTGGAACACAGATCTTTTGACTACAAACGCCTTGTCGTCGAAGTTTTCCATCTGTTTAATTAAAGAGGAAGGAACTTTTAACCGGCCTTTGTCGTCAATTTTACACTCATATGTTCCAATGAAACTGTTCATTTGGGACAAATTTATATAATAATTTCTAAAATCTCCCACTTTTTCCCACTTTTTCCCTTAATGTTAATAAGTTTTATTAAAGATTTAATTTTGATGGTGTAATGGGTTGATATGTTGGACGTTGATAAACCTCTTATTTACGCCATAATAAATAGATTTTCAAAAAAACAGTTAAAAAAGAGTTTGATATATTATTTTTATTTTAAATTAGGGTAATCAAAATATTTTTGAGGTTTAATTTGTATTTTTGCAAGGCTTTATTAAGGCATTTTATGATATTTAGTACAAAAAAAGAAAAGAAATATACTTTCGTAGAAGCGGGGGAAGGACATCCATTGGTGCTGTTGCACGGGTTAATGGGTGGTTTGAGTAATTTCGATAAGATGGTAGATTTTTTTTCAGACAGGGGATTCAAAGTATATGTTCCTCAGCTGCCGATCTACGATTTGCCGGTACTCAATACTAATCTTACGACTTTAGCAAAATATATTGCCAAATTTATAGAAACCCATATTGAAGCTCCGGTAACGATTGTAGGCAATTCTATGGGAGGGCATGTAGGGCTTATCCTTACCCTGTCCAGACCGGATCTTATTAAAAATCTTGTGCTTACGGGAAGTTCAGGGCTTTACGAAAGAACTTTCGGGGACAGTTTCCCGAGAAAGAATGACCGTTCCTATATAAGAAAGAAAACAGAAGAGGTTTTTTATGATCCTTCTATTGCTACAGAAGATCTGGTAGATGAAGTTTTTGCCGTGGTAAATGACAGAATGAAGGGGATAAAAACGGTGATGCTGGCGAGAAGTGCCATCAAACACAACATGCTGCATGATCTGCCAAAGATTAAAACACCAACCTGTCTGATCTGGGGAAAACAGGATAATGTAACTCCTCCTGAGGTGGCGGAAGATATGCATAAATTTATTCCGAATTCAGACCTGTTCTGGATCGATCACTGTGGTCACGCAGCGATGATGGAAAAGCCGGATGAATTTAATGAAATTCTTTATAACTGGGTAAAAGATAAAGTTTAATTACAATATAAATGACCATTAAGAGCTTTTCTTAATGGTTTGTTTTTCTAAAAATATTCAACAAAATGGTTATTAAAACAGCAACATTTGTAAAGAGCAGCGGAAAATGGCAGGATTGCCCGGAACCGAATCTTCCTGAGTATGCTTTCATCGGAAGATCAAATGTAGGAAAGTCTTCGCTCATCAATGCAATGATGAATCATAAAGATCTGGCGAAAACATCTCAGACTCCGGGAAAAACCCAGCTTATCAACCATTTCTTAGTGAACGAAAACTGGTATCTCACGGATTTGCCGGGTTACGGATATGCAAAAGTTTCGAAATCGATCAGAAAGGATTTTGAAAAGCTCATCACGAATTATATTCTGAACCGAAGAAATCTGGTTAATCTTTTCGTTTTGGTAGATTCCAGACATAAACCTCAGAATATTGATCTGGAATTCATCCAATGGTGCGGTGAAAGCGGAGTTCCGTTTTCCATCGTGTTTACAAAAGCAGATAAGCTAAAGCCGAATGTTGTGATTAAAAATGTGGAGGATTATAAAGCAGAGCTTCATAAAACATGGGAAGATCTGCCGGAATTATATGTAACCTCAGCAGAAAAGAAGGAGGGTGGTGATGAAATTTTAAGTTTCATCCAGAAAACCAATGAATTTTTGATCAATAACAATGTAAGCTTTGATGAGTAATATTATCTGGAAAGTAAAAACCTTCGACGAATTTACGGTTCCTGAACTGTATGCGGTTTTAAAAGCCCGAATTGATGTTTTTGTGGTGGAGCAGAACTGTCCTTATCCGGATTTAGACGGTTATGATCAGAAAGCAATTCACATCTGGGCAGAAGAAGACGGCGAAGTTTTGGCGAACTGCAGGATTTTCGACAAGGGTATAAAATATAATGAAGCTTCAATAGGAAGGGTTTTAACCACAGAGAAGGCGAGAGGAAAAAACTTAGGCAGGCAATTGATCCAATATGCGGTTGAAACGATCGAAAACCGTTTCCGGACTTCTGAAATCAGGATTTCTGCGCAGGATTACCTGCTGAAATTTTATGGAGATTTCGGGTTTGAAGATACGGGAAAAAAATATCTGGAAGACGACATTCCGCATACGGAAATGCTCAGAAAATAAAGAAAAGCGAGGAATTGATTCTTCGCTTTTTTGTTGTTGGATTTTTCGTCAAGACGCAAGAAGCTGAATATATATTTTATAAAAAGCGCAAAGATTTTATCTTTAAACTAATTTCAGAATTAACCGCAAAAGGGACAAAAGATGATGTTAAAGCGAATTTCCAAGATAATTAAAGCACTCAAAAGAATAAAAATCAAAGATTTTTAAAAACTATTGTTTTCTTTTTCATTTGTAATGATCAACTTTAAATAAAAAATTTAATAGATCTTTTGTTCCTTTTGCGGTTAAATAAAAGTTTAAACAGACTTTTTGATAAAATTGATTGAAAAATCTTTGATTTTTTTAACTTATGTGTTCTTTTCTTTCATTTAAGCTTTAAACTTAAACCATTGGCATAATACTGAAAAATAGTTGGTAGAATTCTATCAAAACCTCATTGTTAGGCTGCTTGGAGGAAGTTTTATGAAACGTGTTTCATAAAACTTTTTCTTTGTCTGAAAAATGGCA
The DNA here is from genome assembly GCF_059579425.1 of Chryseobacterium sp. 2P. NCBI lineage: Bacteria > Pseudomonadati > Bacteroidota > Flavobacteriia > Flavobacteriales > Weeksellaceae > Chryseobacterium > Chryseobacterium sp. 2P. The sequence goes on along the minus strand of NZ_CM184194.1, from coordinate 4,530,949 downwards.
AAAAAACGTTGTTGGTCTTGTTCAAGCCTGGAGGTAATTCGTTGGGGAAAACAAGGGGGAAAGCAAAGATTTAAATGTAAAAATTGCGGGATTTTATTTACTCAAAACAGAACGGAGCAGAGAATTAAAAATCGTTTTATCTGGTTCAAAAAATGGGTATTGGAAAGGCAGACCTACAAAACGCTTTGCAGAGACAGCGGTTATTCGAAAGATACTTTGCAGAAAACATTTTATACCATTTTAGAGCAGTCTCCTACCTTAAAGATCATCAAACGGGAAAAGGTGAATTTAAGAATGGATGCAACTTATTTTGCTCAGTTCTGTTTAATTGCTTATCAGGATGATTTTGATGGATATACACAGCTTATCCGTTTTACCGATGGAGAACATTATGAAGAAATCAGGGAAGATTTAAACAATCTTTTACGGCTGGGCGTAAAGCTGGAAAGCATTACTACAGATGGACATAAAAGCGTTTTGAAAGCCATAAATAAATCTGATGGAGACATCATTACTCAGAGATGTCTGGTTCATATTCAGAGAATGTGCCTGATCTGGCTCACAAAGTTTCCTAAACACATTGCCGGTCAGGAACTTCGAAAACACGTTTTATTATTACTGAAAATTAAAACACAAAACGATAAAATCTGGTGGAAAAATGAACTCAACGACTGGTATTTGAGACATCAGGATTATATTAATGAAAAAACAATTAATCTTGAAACCGAAAGATACTGGTATACCCACAAGCTTCTCAGACGATCGTATTTTACTATAAAACGGGCATTGCCCAATATGTTTCATTATCTGGAAAATCCCAATATTCCTAAAACAACCAATGGTATTGAGGGATATTTCAGCCATTTAAAAAATCATCTCGACCTGCACAGAGGTCTCACATTGAAAAACCGAATCAATTTCATCAAATGGTATATTTATTTTTCTAACGAAAAATAGAGTTTTTTTAGCCATAAGGTTCATCCGATAATAAACGAAAAGGTGAGGGAAACCTCACCTTAAAACTATCGTTTTGAACATTAATCCTATTGCTGAAAAGTTGATCTCCACCAGTGCTTTTGTCCTCTTCGGATTAACATCCATAATTTATTAAAATATATCCTGAATTTCACCAACTATTTTTCAGTACATTACCAAACCATTAAAGTATTACCATCTTTTGCACCTTTAGATAAGTTTACTATTTAGTACACTAAAATATGCAGTGCATGAATAAAAATACAGTGAGCAACAACAAAAACATAGTGAGCAACAACTAAAATGTAGTGAGTAATGACAAAAATACAGTGAGCAACAATAAAAATATAGTGAGCAATGACAAAAATAGAGTGAGCAATGATAAAAATACACTGCGCTAAACTAAAAATACGCTGTGCTAAAGCAAAAATGCCGAGAACCGAAATAAAAGCATAGCGGACTAGAATAAAAAGTACAAGAAGTATAATAAAAACGGTTGGAGGAAGTCTTATAACTCAATGATGTGGGTTGAGAATCGTATGTACAAAAAAACATTCTCAGACAGAAGGCCGAGAAAAAACATAAAAAAAGGCTGTTTTCACGAGTTGTGATACAGCCTCTAATATTTTTATTTTCCGGAAATGGCTTTTAAGATAATAGGTTCCAAATTGGAAGGAAGATCCGCAGATTTGATCTGATAATTTTTAATTTTCATTTCTTTGAACCAGTTTTCCCAGTATTCTTTGATGACGGCTTCTTCGAAAGGATTTCCTTTTTCCGGATTGATTCCTAAGACGATGACTTCGAGATTGTTCAGGTTATCATTTGCTTTTACAAAGCCGAATTTATTTTTTTCTATAACTTCTTTAAAGTTGGAAGTCGTAAGATGATTGGCATTTATGAGTTTGCCGGTAAGATAAGAGGTTTTGCTTCCTTCCGAAAATTTTGTGTTTTCATGATACATATATCCGTCGGTAAGAATAAATAATATGTTTCTGTGGTCGTTTTTAATGCAGTAATCTTTTACTTTATTTTTAAAAAATTCCCAAATGTCAGAACCTACATAATTTCCGTCTTTTATCGCTGACTGATAGATCGTTGTCGGTAATTCCGAATATTTTTTATCCACCAGATCAAAATAGTTTCTGGGAGTGTTTTTATCAAAGGAAACTTTCAGCTCTTTGGTAAGTTCATTCATTTTCGGATCTAATGGTTCCGGATTGAAGAAAACCTGCATCTGATCTTCGTAGGTAATGATTTTTTTAGATTTGATGTGGTTTAAAAATCCTTTTTCAATCGCTTTGATGTACTCGGTATCTCTCTGGAAATATTCCATTGTGGGATTCGGGTTCGTTTTAGGATCGATTCTGTCGGATAAATCAATTAAAATACTGACATTAATATTGTTTGAATCAACTACAACAGGATTTTTTGTTCCCTCTTCAGTTTTGCCGGTTTTATCTTTGCAACATGAAGCTAAAGAAATAATCATTAATAAATAAAATATTTTTTTCATATTCTGTAATTTATAAGGATGATAAATAAACAAGGTTCTGATTGTCCGAATTGGCTCCTACAGTTTCCAGATTGGTATTATACGTAGAAATGCATTCATCAATCATGGTCTGTTTTTCCGTTCTGGAAACGGCAATTTTCTCTCCGATAAACGTGATCCAGCCCTGAACATATTCCGAAGCATACAGCTTGTAATCTTTGGTCGGAATAATTACGCCGTCGATAATATTCTGAAGTTCCTCAATTCTTCCTCTTATTTTAATGATGGATTCTTTTATATTTCCGATAGCCGCAAGAATTTCTTCAATTTCTTTCTTTAAAACATTAATTTTTTCCTGAAAAAATTCTACTCTTTTCTGTCTGATTTCCTGTTCGTTTTTAATCTTATCTTTTTCGCGGTGCTCTTTCATTACAAAGTCGAAAACAAGTCCCCAGATAATGTACACGATGAATCCTGCGAAGATAATTTCCCAAAACTGATTTTTGGTAAAAGCAATTTTAAGATCGAATGGAAGAGAATCAAAAGTTTTTTCTACGTCATATATTTTTTTTTCAATTTCATACGCTAAAATGACATCAAAAATAAAAGTCACCATAAGTAATAAACCGAGTTTGATATAATTGGCTGTAGTTTTATTTTCTCCAAACATATGGATCAAAAAACCTAATCCAAGAAATACAAAAGGAATTAAAACGACAAAAGCAGCTTCGGTTGAACCATCATTCCAGGCTTTAGCTAATGCCTGTGGATCAAAAACACTTTGTATCACAGTACTTTTTGCGTCAAAACCTTTAAAGAATGCAGAATAGGAAGTTGAAATATAAAATACTCCTAAATATAAAGTTATCGGGATTAAAAGAAGTAAACCAATGATAAATTTTGCTGAAGCTCCTTTTGTGGCTTTTACATTATATTTTTCGGGATTTCGGGGAAGATCAATGATTTCTGAGTTTAAGGTTTCAATGGTTTGCTGATGGCTTTCTACTTCCCTGTTTTTGGTTTTCAGCTGTTCTTCCTTGGTTTCCTGCGAAACAATGAGTGCTTTAATTTCTGTTTCGCGGTTCTTCTGTTCATTTACATAAGACTCTTTCAGCTGTTGCTGTTTTTCCACCATTTCTTTTTCTTCATTCTGAAATTTCGAGTAAACGGCATCCAGACAGATGGAAAGGGTAGAATGGTTTCCGCTGGTTCGGGAACTATCTCGGTAACCGGATTCGTGGTAGGTTCTTTTGCGTGTTTCCTCAGAAGACTCTTCGTCGGTATTTACTTCAGTTTTCGGAAGCTGCTCTTCTTTGGGTTCTGCGGGAACAGATTTTAGTTTAAATAAATTTTTTATACTGGTGGTATCCATGATGGTTAGTTTTTTAGTTCATATAAAATTTCACTTTTAGGCTTTCCTGTTCGTATCGCCTCGATGAGGTAATCTACGATGGCGGTTACATTTTCTTCCATAAACCCGAACATCAGAACGTACTTTTGCATTGTGGTATATTCATTCGGGGAAACAATTCCGTCTGCCCAGATCATAACGGTAAGATCGTACAGATAATCTATTTTTTCTTCGATTGTCTGCGGAATCAGCGACTTCATATTGAGCGGATTCAGAAGGATCTCGTCTAAATTTTTTGATGAAATGCCTCTTTCTTCGGCGCAGTTGTAAAGCATTTTCAGTTCAAGGGCACTGAAATCGTCATCACAGATCGCCATTTGATATAGCCTTAAGAAATGTGCTTTAAGATGTTCCGTAATGTTGTTATTTTCCATGATTGTCTTCTTCCTTTGGTTTTTTAGGATTAATAATTCGGTCTCTGGATACAGCTCTTTGATGGATGGGAACTGAAGGCTGTGAAGTTTCCCCGGTAATTTCTTCTTCCTTTTTCTGCTCGGTTTTTTCGACGAAACCTATCAACAGAAATAAAATTCCTGTAACAACATCAATCGGAATCCACACACTTTTCCTTAACAGATAAATGGGAAGCACAGGATTGAAAAGAATAAGGATGATAAGGAAAATTATACTGAAGTAATGTTGTTTAAAGGTTAATGTATTGTACAAAACCAATAAAGCTCCTGCGGAAACAAGGATTCTGAGAAAAGTATAATATTCTATTGGAAGTCTGAAGATACCGATGAAACAGCATAACGCACAGAAGGTGAGAAAAATTTTTGAGGAATTCATTCTATTCTTTTTTTGGCTTCAATTTGTTCTTCATACCAAAATTTTTGTGTACTGAAATCCAAAGGCCAGTCTTTTTGAGCTTGTTGTTTTATGGGGTTATCTTCTATAGTTTCCATATAGTCGTAAGCATCAATTTGTTCATCAATCCAAAATTCCTGAGTAGAATAATCATTTGGCCAATCTTTTTTTGCTTTTTCCTTTAGTTTGAGGATTATAGCTTCTTTTTTCGGATCTGTGTTTTGCATTTCTAATTCTTGAGGATGAACATCAGACGTTTCATAAGATTCTAAGCTTTTATAAGATGAAATTTTATTTTTTTTATCATCCATGCTTCCAAAAGCAATGAATAAAAAGAATAAAAACAGACCTGCAGAAATTATGTGTTTAAAGGTTTTCATATTTTTTTAGTGTTAAAAATTATTTTTGTTGAGATGTAGCAAGGGAGAATTATTCCAATTACATAAAATATTAAGTCGATGAAATCAAAAGTTCCTGGTACGATTTTAAAAAGTTGAAAAAATTCTGATAAAACGGCAATTATAGGAATACTGAAAATCCAAAAAATATTTTGTCTGGTAATTGAATGTTTCCATATTTCTAATGAAATGGAAGTGTAAGAAAATGTCCAAAGTCCATCTGGGAAATTATAAATAACCCATTTGGGAAAAGAACAAATATTTCTGAAGTTTTTAAGAATATTAATTTCATCAGAAAGGTTTAAGTATTTAAACCAATTAAACATGATAAGTCTTTCTGTTCTGAAAATAATATAAATAAATCCACCAAGTATTAAAGGAAAAAGAAATGCAATTATTCTTAGCGCCCGAATCATTACTTCACATCCTTATAAAAAACATAACCTTTCTTCCCGGAAGATTTTACCTTTACTTTGTACCATGAACCTTCTTTGGAAAGCGGAATGAGCTTTTCGTTTTTATAAACTCTTATTACTACTTTAGAGCTAGGAGATGGCTTTTCGTAAATATTGGTGGTGGCAATTCCGGTAATGTATCGGTTGGAACTAAGGTCTACGTTTACCTCATCAATAAAAACTTTTGGAGGTTTATTGGATTTTGTTTTTGAAGAAGTATAAGAATCGGAAGTTTTATGCTTTTTAGTTTTTCTTTTCTTTGCTGAACTTCTGCCGGATGAATAACTTTCTGAAGAGCCGCCGCCGCAAACGCCGCAGGTTCCTCCGCTGCTGCAGTGTCCACACCGTGAACAGTTGGAACAGGCTGTACAATTTGCAGAGCCTGTACATCTTCCTTCGTGTCCTACATTGTCGTTTGCTTTAAAGCAAGAGTTTAAAAGAAAAGAACCGAAGGCGATTATGATGAAGGGTATTAGTTTTTTCATGGTTAATTATAATTTTCTAATGTCTGATGAAGCTGATTTCTGTAGTTGTAGATTTCGTCCAGACTGTTTAATAAAACTTTTTCTCCGGCATCTTTTCCGTTGTGGAAAGTCTCCAGATATTTATTAGCGGTATTAAAATGCAGTCTGCAAAGCGGTTTTCGGTTGTTGTCGTCTAGTAAAATTCCGAAGTAAGACAACGTGTCTCTGTAAGCAATTCTTGAGGAAGGTATTTTCTCCCGCAGAATGGCTTTTACGATCTGGAAACCTTCCAGTTCCTCTTCTGTGGTTACAATTTTAGACTCGCTGGTTTCATGGATGGGCTGCGAAGCTTTTACATCATCTTCGCGCTGTTCGATCTGTTCATTAATGCTTAAAGCAGATTTTAACCTGAAACTGATGGATTCATTAATAGAAGTCGTTAATGCTTTTTTGGTATATTCTTTAAACGAGACCATTCTGTTTGCCGTTAACGGCTTTTCGAAGAAACGGTTAACGAGGAGTTTTACCAGTTCATCGGACGGATTTTCAATTTCTTTTTCGAATTCTTTTCTGATGGCTTTGATGTATTTTAAAGCTTCCGCAGAATCCAGGATGCTTTCCAGATTGTAGTCTTTTTTGGTGAAGCTTTCGAGAATTTTGATAGAGCTGTCTTTCAGATCTTCAATATTGATGGTAAAAAACGGCTTTTCATCCATAATATTGGGCTTTTCCAGATCCGTGTAAAAATTGTAAACAATACCGTTCGTTAAAACACCAAATCGTGTTTTGGAAACGTGATAATATCGGTGAAGCTGAGAATTGTGTGCATCTGCAATTTCTTTCCAGTGTTTGCATTCGATGATGAAAATAGGCTCATCATTGTTTTTGATGACATAATCTACTTTTTCGCCTTTCTTGGTTCCGATGTCGCAAACGTGTTCGGGAACCACTTCTGTAGGATTGAAAATATCATATCCTAAAATCTGAATAAAAGGCATCACAAAAGCGTTTTTTGTGGCTTCTTCTGTTCCGATCTGGTCTTTTAGCCCGATTACTTTCTGGTGAAGCTGTTCCAGTTTAATTTTAAGATCCATGATTTTATTTTTTTAAAGTTTCATCTGTAATTTCTGCTTCCGGAGCATTCTGTTTTACGGAAGCAATGCCGTTTTCCATGCCGGATTTTGTGCTGTAAAGCTGACTTTTTCCAATGATTTCGCCGTTTCTTGCTTTCAGAACGAAATAATCTTTTTGGTTTACAGCGATTCTTCTGTCGTATCTGAAATCGTACTGAGAATTAACTTTTACAGATCCGATTCCTTTTAAACACGAAGCTTTCTGAACGTAGCCTTCGCTTGTTAAAATAATTTCACCGTTTGCGGCTTTCAGATTAAACTGATATTCTTTGTTTACTCTTTGTGTGATGACGAATTTTCCCATGGTTGTTGATTTTTATGTGGTATGACATTCTTTAGAACATGTTTTGTATCCATTCGCTTTTGCATAGTCTTTTTTTGCTTCTTTTACTGCACTTTCACAGCTGTAAAACATGCCTAAATATTTCCTGTTATTCGGATTCGGAAGAAAAATACAGTCTTCATGATGTACTTCATGGTCTCCGTTTTCCTGAGCTTTTGTGTGAACGTAATATCTTTTCATAATAATTATTGTGATTGTTTTTCTGTTCCAAAAGTATCACGCTTTGATGAGTAATTTTTACGGCTTTCCGTAAAACGGGCAAAAAATAAAAAACCTTTCAACAAAATTGAAAGGCTGTATTGTCTGATAGATATTTTTAGATGATTCCGATGTCTTTACAAAATGCGACCAATTGCTCATTGCTTTTAACACTGAGGTCTTCTTTGAGGCTGTTTAATCTTTTTTCGACACTGCTTAAACTGGAAGGATTAATGTTTTTTTCCTTAAGATGGGTTGGAATATTTTTTTGCAGTACTCCTTTGGAAAGAAGAGAGACAATAACAATATCATAGGCTGAAAATTCATAATTGTTGAATTTTTTCATCTCCTGCTTCAGATCAAAAGAAAGATAGTTTTCTCCTATATAAACGGATGCGATAGATTTTTTCAGGTCTTTGGAATCGTTTCTGGCTTTCTGCACATATCCGTTGATCTGGTAGTCTGAGAAAAGATTTTCGATCACTCCGCTTTTACGTTCCGCCGAAAATACAATGACTTTAAGGTCCGGCTGCAATTCCTTTGCTTTTTTGATGAGGTCTTTACCGTCTTTAAGAGTCTGGGTGTGATGATCCTCCTCATAATAAAGATCTGTAATAAGCAAATCGTAGGGCTGCTTTTCCCGCAGAGCTTTTTGGATTTTTCCTATAGCATCATCACAATAATATACATAATCTACTATGGGAATATTCAGATCCTCGAGTGTTTTCTGTACGGAAATATTGATGCTTTCATGATCTTCGGCTATTAAAATTTTTTTAAACATGGTTACAAGGTTTAATTAAATATAAAGGTTTAAGACCTCAAAAATAGATGCAATTATAATTCTTCCATTACGGATTCACGTAAAATAACGAAAAACAGTCGATTTTCATTTTTAAATTAAATCAGACCAATATCTTTACAAATTACAATCATCTCGATATTGTTTTTCGCACAGAAGATTTCGCGGAGTTCATTCAGCCTCTTTTCAATCGATCGGATGCTGTATGGTTCCATCCGATGCTCTTTCAGGTAAGTCTGAATTTCGTTTTGTTTGCATCCTTTGGAAAGAAGCTCAAGAAGTTTAAGGTCGTACTCATCAAGATCACGGGGAATCTTCCGGATCGCATTTAAAATATCCTGAGACATCACGGTTTCTCCTTTAAATACTTTTCTAATGGTATTCTTAAGCTCTTTTCCGTCATTTCTTGCCTTGCTTACAAATCCGTTAATGTGGTACGTTTTATAAAGATCATCAATTATTTTCGATCGGCTTTCTACCGAAAAAACCAACACTTTAAGATCGGGCTGAATTTTTCTGGCTTCATAAATCAATTCCTGCCCGCTTTTCAGTTTCTGTGCAATATGATCTTTTTTAAAAGAGAGATCCGCAATCAGCAGATCATAAGGTGCATTTTCTGCGGCTGCAGCTTTCAGTCTTTGAAGAGCTTCGTCACAATACGTTACAAAATCGAAACGCGGAATTAATAATTCTTCTAAGGTACTCATGATTCCCAGGTTTGCTACTTCCTGGTCTTCAACAATTAAAGTTTTTCTGAACATAACAAAACGGTTATGAAGAAGGGAAGGAAATATTTACCTTCAGTCCTTTTTCAATTTTTGTTTCAAAAGTAATGTTCCCGCCGATTCCTTCTATGCGGGAAGCCGTATTGCGCAGTCCGTTTTTATAAATAAGGTCTCCGGAAATTCCCACTCCGTTGTCTTTATACTGAATCTCTATATTTTGATCAGCTTTTTCAAATTTTACGGCTACATGACTTGCCTTACTGTGCTTTTTCATATTAACCATAAGTTCACGGAGTACCTGATAGATTTCTTCTTTTACCGGCGCAGAAATATTTGTCCAGACAGAAGAACTGTTTCCTGCCGTAAAAGTTTTTACACTTGCGTTATTAAAGGATGCGATAAGTTCTGAAATTTCCTGACTGAACTCTTTTTCTTCACCCGCTTTTTCATAAGAAAGATTTCTGGATTTTTCATAGACAAATTCCAGTTCATCCAAAGTTTTTTCACGATCAAAATCTTCCTGATTTTCAATCTTTGCCATTACCTGATAAATCCCATTCGCAACCACATCATGCACTTTTTTCGAGATTTTAAGCTGCGTGTTTTTGACTTCGAGCTCTTTTTCTTGTTTTAATTGTTTTTGTCTTTTTATGTACCAAAATATTCCAGCAATTAATAGTAAAGCTAAAACTGTAATGCCAAAATTCTTTTTTAAGTTATCGGAATGTAATTTTTGGTTATCAGCATTTTTTTGTTCAACATCGTATCTTATTATTGCAAATTGATTTTTTGCTTTGTTTCTTGAAGTTTGTACGCTGTCGTTTAACTTTTGAAATCTTTCAAAATATTTTAAATAATTTTGATTGTCTAGGTTGATAATTTTTTCCAATGCTTCAAGCTGGTCATCTGGGCTTTTGTTCAAAGTTGCGCGGTTTAGCATCATTTTCGCATAAAATAAAGACTTAGTTTTGTCTTTTGTGTAGAAATAATCAGCAAATGTTGCAAAGCTTGAATTTAGACCTAATGTATCTTTTTCGCTTTCTCTAATTTTTAAGGCTCTTTCTAATTCTGGAATTGGATTGTAGTGTTTATTTCCTAAAAATTTGGCTTTTGCTAAATTATTCAGAACCCGAGCATAGTTAATACTATCATTTTTACTATCCTTAGAATTTAGAAGTTTTTGTAAATGATTTATAGCGGGTTCAATTTTATTTTGTAAAATTAGCATGTCACTAATATTATTATTTATGACATAAATATAATTTTCTTTTAATGTTGTTTTTAGTGCATTTTGATAATACTTTTCTGCATCAGGATAGTTTTTTAATGATTTAGATGATATCGCTAAATTATTATTGTTTGAAGAATATAAATTATTTACAAATTCATTTTTTATAGCTGTCTTTAAATATTTATCTGCTTCTAAAGATGTTTCTATACTACCATAATAATCTCCTTTATCAGACTGTATAATTGCCATGTTAACTAAAGATCTAGCTGCTCCAATTGAATCATTATTTGATAGAAAATCATTTTTAGCTAAATTAAAATAAATAAAAGCAGAGTCTAAATTTATATCCTTTAGTTTTTTTGCTTTATCAAAATTTTCATTTGATGTTATAAGAAAATCAATCTTATTATTATCTTTTTTACAAGAAAATATTATCGTTAATAGAATAAGTATTAATAAATTTTTCATAGAAATAGTTTGATACAAAGTAAAAGAAAAAGGACAGATTTATGCAATCTGTCCTAAATAAATTTATGGATTTGTAAAAGGTGGAGGTAATTGTCCTGTATTTCCACCTGTATCTCCTCCTGTTCCACTTGGATCTGTTCCAGTTCCCGGATTGGTTCCCGTTCCCGGATCTGCCAATTGCGTTGTTGACTGTCCGTTATCATTGCTGTTATTGTTACCTGAAGTATTGGCATTATTATTCCCGAATGCTAATGAGATTAGCATTAATATTAAGTTTAACATTTTTTAAAAATTTTATAAGAGTTTGGATAATTTTCTTCCTCTCAGGAGGTTAATCCCGAGCTGTACACTGTTAAAATTTTCGAAGCGCTTCTTAAATTTTTTTGGGAAGTGAACCTTCAAAAACGGAAGAGAAACATCTGCTTCCCAACCCGGAGTTTTCTTCCGTTTTATCTGGCAATTTTTGAAATCAGTTTCGTAACTTTGTTGTATTCTGTTGTTTTAATTGTTTGTTTCTCACTGATTTCTGATACAAAGATGCGTCAAAGAATAATACGTGTGTTAGACAAAACAAGGACATCGATGGACAAGAAAATGAGCAAAAAGATCATTACGGATTTCCGTAATGCACAATGAGCAAAAATCAGGTATTTTGTAATACTCTTAAAAACTAATTATGTCCAAGAATAAACTACTAATTACCGAAGTATTTAAAAAAGCAGAACAAGAATCTAATAGAGATACTAAAAATGGATTGGCATCCTATCTATGGTTATATTTTAAAGAAGATCTGAAATTTGAGATTAATGATAAAAGCTTTTCCAGATATTATGATGCTTATATTATTGGAAATAAGGAGATTAGAATTAAACCTGATCGCTTAGATATATTAAGTCAATATTTAGGATATAAAGATTTTGCAGAGTTTTCTGGAACTTTCATTAAAAATGATACTGAAGAAAATAAAACAACAGTCAAGATTAGTGTTAATGATGATGAAACATCTTTAGCAGAAAAACTTTCAAAAATCGTTATTAATATTACTAATGAACAATATTTTAAAGTTCCTGAATTTTTAAAGAAAAACGGACTTGGAATTATGGAAATGGTTTTCGTTTTATTATTAGTTACAGGAGGCGTCGTTTTTTCAAACAACAAAACTTCCAAACCTCTTGGCTGGATGTCGGGATGGGGTTCTCCTGCGACAGACAAACCGTATATGTATTGGGATAAAGACCGTTATATGGCAACAGACAGCAGTTCGCTGCATTCACGTGTTGAGGTGATTCCTATGCGTGATTTTGCATTTATCAATATGAAAAAGATTATGCGACCGGATACACTTACTGTAGACAATGCAATGGGAAAAGTCTGGTATGACAAAAGCAATAATCATGTTGAATTTTTTACAAGTCTCGGGAAGCATCCTGAAAATGGAAAAGCCTTAAAAGATGTTACCGAATACATCCTTGAAACGTATGCCGGAGAAAATGCGGTACTAGAAGAAGAATAGTTAAAAAAATCTATAAAATAGCTAACAGAAATTCGGGCGGTTTCCAAAGGAAACCGCCCGAATTCTATGATATTAACGCTCTGTAACTAGCGATATTAAAAATCGTCTATGCTAAATTTTCTGCGATGATGGATCACGGATAAACAATAAATTATTGTTCATTCAGCATTCCCAGTTCGCCGAAATGCTTTTTAAACTTCTGAATTTTCGGTCCTACCACAGCGCTGCAATATGGCTGAGTCGGATTTTCGTTATAATATCCCTGATGATACTGCTCCGCTGCCCAGAATTTATCGAATTTCGTTACTTCCGTTACATACGTTCCCTGCCATCTTCCGGATTCTTTGGATTTTTCAATTGCCGCTTCAGCTTTTGCTTTTTCCGCATCGTCTTCGTAATAAATAACAGAACGGTATTGTGTTCCGATATCATTTCCCTGTCTGTTAAGCTGGGTAGGATCGTGAAGGAAAAAGAAAACATCCATTAACTGTTCATAAGAAATAACGGCAGGATCGTAAGTGATCTGTACCACTTCCGCATGTCCGGTTTCTCCGGTGCACACTTCTTCATACGTAGGATGGTCTTTGTGACCTCCCGAATATCCGGAAACCGCAGACTGTACTCCTTTCAGCATATTGAAACAGCTTTCCACACACCAAAAACATCCGCCTCCGAAAGTAATCTGTTCTAAATTGTTGTTATCCATAAATTAATTATTGTAATTTCTTGTTTTCTCCTGTGAGAGATGGAGAAAAAACCTATCAAAAATAAGGAAAAGTTTTTCAATCGGGCGTTCAAAAAACAAATTGTCATGATAGATGAGACAAATTTTTTCAAACACAATCAGCACAAATATTTCATCAAATAAAATTTAAAAATTTGCATTATCTGCACAATCTGCGAGAGAATTTAATAAAGATATTGAGTTAGAATAAAGATCCTTCGACTGCTTCGCGCTCAGGATGACAGTGCCGCAAATTTGTTGCTCGTAGAGATTATTAGTATCAGCGATGTCATGCTGAGCCTGTCGAAGCTTCTCTAAAGATGAAATAAAAACAAAAAAGCACCCTTAAAGAAGGATGCCTGTATTATTTGAGAATCATTGCGATTTTGCGTTAAAAAATTTAATAGAAATCAACGCGGATAATCAAAATGTTCCGGTTATTTTTCCCAAACCAAAGCACTTGCGCCTAAAATAGCAGCATCCGCTTCGTCCAGTTCACTGAAAACCAATTTTACCTTGTTTCTGAAAATAGGAAGTAAGTTTCTTTCCATATGAAGTTTGGTAGGTTTTAAAATAAAATCTCCAGCTTTTATTACTCCGCCAAATAAAAGAATGGCTTCCGGAGAAGAGAACATCACAAAATTTGCCAGAGCTTCACCCAGTTTCTGTCCGGTATACCGGAACACTTCAATAGAAATCGGATCGCCCTGTAAAGCGCATTCGTGAACAGTTTTAGAATTAATGGATTCTTCAGGATACTGATTCAGTAAAGATTCAGGAAATTCGGCTCTCATTTTTTTTGCGGTAATCGCAATTCCGGTTGCCGATGCGTAGGCTTCAAGACAGCCTTCAGAACCCGTGCTCCAGTGTTTTCTTCCGCCTGGTTTTACGATGGTATGTCCCAGTTCTCCGGCAAATCCGTCGTGTCCGTAGATGAGTTTTCCCCCTGCAACAATTCCGCTTCCAACGCCTGTTCCCAGAGTAATCATGATGAAATCTTTCATGCCTCTTGCAGCGCCGAAAAGCATTTCTCCGATGGCTGCGGCATTCGCGTCATTAGTAATGGTACACGGAAGCCCGAATTTTGCCGACATCAGTTCCGCAAAAGGGATGATTCCTTTCCACGGAAGATTGGGAGCCTGTTCTATGGTTCCTGTATAGTAGTTGGCATTGGGAGCACCGACACCGATCCCATCGAAATTTTTATCTTTTCCGTGGCTTTCGATCAGAGGATAGACCGCCTCGTATAAAGCGTCAATATATTCTTCTACGGTAGGATAGGCTTCTGTACGGATGTTACCTTTTTCCAAAACTTCGCCTCTGTGGTTTACCACTCCAAATTTTGTGTTCGTTCCGCCAATATCAATTCCGAGCGCAACGTTTTTTGACAAATCTACTAATGACATTCTATTCTAAAATTCTAAAAGGTTAAAATTATAAAAAAGATTGTATTCTGAGACGATTAACCAAAGATTTATTTAAAAAAAATATTATGTTGTTTTCGGTGTTTTCTTTTTTCTTCTTCCCCACCAGATCATAAAGCCTGTAACGGGTAATGAGGCACAGATCAGACTTACAATGAAAGCAATGATCTTTGTGGGAAGTCCCAATATAGATCCGACATGGATATCGTAGTTGGCTCCGACTGTTTTTTCGCCGAAATTTTTGTCTTTCATATCGTGCGTGTGAAGCAGTTCTCCAGAGTTTTCATCAAAGATTAAACTGCTGCTTTTGTGATAGGAATAGGAGAGGTGTTTTACATAGACTTCAAAATTCGGATGTTCGTGGTCATCCATATGTTCGTGTCCGAGATCAATAGAGAAATTATAGGAATCGGGATATTTTGCTTTAACGGTATTGCTTATTTTGTCTAAAGTTCCTTCGGTTCTCCATTCAATCGGTGCTTTTGTTGTGATGGATGAAAAGTCGGGATAAGCGGTTTTTCCTCCTGAAAAGATGAAATATATTGATGACTGAACGAATAGAAAGGCGTAAAATAATCCGGTTATGGAGAAGATTAGCGCGAAAACGGAAGCGTAAAAACCTAAAACATTGTGAAGATCATAGTTTTTTCTTTTCCAGTTTTTTACATTTTTCCATTTGAATGAGAAACGCTGTTTTCTTGCCGCTTTATTTTTAGGCCACCAGAGAATGATTCCGGAAATCAGCATGAATACAAAGATCAGGACAGGAATTCCCACAACATAGGTTCCCCAGGATTGCTTTAAGAGAAAACTCCAGTGGATCATTTTAACGATCTGGAAAAATCCGTTTTTCTCGTCGTACGTTCCCAAAACCTTTCCGCTGTAAGGATTTACATAAGCTACTTTATAGATGGGAAATTCATCAAAATAATTCCAGCCTTTCGGATCATGTTCGTACCAGTAAAAGAGGTAAGACATCTTTTTATCAATCGGAATATTCACCCAATGCACAGGATATTTTTCTTTTACCTGCGCCACCACTGCTTTTTCCAGTGTTCTTATCGGAAGAATCTGTTTCTGATCGATGTTCTGCTCGTTATGATAGATCACTTCTTTTCTTGTTGCATTTTCAATTTCATCCTTGAAAACGTACAATGCTCCTGTTATCGAAATAATGAAGATCAAAAATCCAACTCCAAGACCGAGCCACAAATGCAGTTTTCCCGTCCATTTTTTAAAGGCATCTGGCTTTTTTTTGTGATGATGCTTTTTCCTCATTTTTTATTAAACTTTTAATGAAAGAAAAGTCAGCCTCCGGAAAGGCTAACTTTTATGATTGATAATTAAAATTTATATCCGACAGAAAGTCTGAAGTTTCTCGGGGCTTCTGCCTGATAATAATAGTAGGCTCCGTATGGCGATCCCGAATAAAGATACCTGTTGAAAACATTGAAGACATTAAGTCCGACTCTGAATTTTGTGTTTTCCCACGAAAGTCCTGCATCGAATTTTACATAATCGTCCATGTCTTTCTGCGTTCCGCTATTTGCCCAGTTCCAGCTGCTTCGGTCTGCAAGATAGGTTCCCCCAAAAGATAACCCGAAACCTTCCAGAGTTCCCTGTGTAAAGGTATAGTTCAGCCATCCGTTCATCGTGTGTTTCGCATAGCCCGGAATTCTCATTCCTACAGGATTGCTTACAGGATCATTGGATTCTGTGATTTTGTTTTCCGTGAAAGCATAGTTGAAGATGGCGTTAAATCCTCTTGTGATTTCACCTTTCAGATCAAATTCAATTCCCTGAACTCTTGTTTTACCCAAATCAATGATAAAGTTTTCAAGAGCGCTGTTTGCAGGATCTGCAACCGTAGAATTTCTTTTGATGATGTTGTATAAAGACAATGTAGTGTTCCATTTTCCGCCGAACCAGTCTCTTTTTACCCCCACTTCCATATTGTTTCCGGTAATAGGTTTAGGAATTCCTCCGGTTCTGAAAAATCCTGCCTGAGGAACGAAAGACTGATCGTATAAACCATAGACAGAAGTATTGTCATCAATCGAATAGCTTATTCCGATTCGCGGCGTAATTTTGTCTGCTTCTGCTTTGGTTCCGTAAGAATTTTCTTTCACATTCGTATAACGCGCCGCAAGGGTTAATCTTAAAGCATCATTAAAAAATCCTAATTCATCCTGAATATACAATCCGGTATAGTTTTGTTCAATAGTTCCGTAAGGAGTTGCTCTGCTTTCCAGAGAAGTGCTTGTATCAAACTGTGCATATCCGTTGGAAGGCGGGCTGTATGTTGTGGAATTGATGTTAAAAGGTTTGGCGGCTGTGTCCATATTATGTTTTTGATTCCAGTCTGCCAAATATTTTTTAGATCCGAGATCAAGCCCTGTCAGGATTTTATGCGAAACAGCTCCTGTTTTGAAATAACCGTTCAGAAATACCTGTCCGAATTTCATCACATTGCTGGCTTCCCAGAAATAAAGCGTTCTGATCATGTCTCCATTCGGTAAAAATTGAGAAGGCCAGATGTCGCTTCCCAAGGTATATTCATTCACATAAGTAAGCTGTGAAGTCAGTTTCCAGTTGCTGTTAAATTTATGCTGAAGATTTACATTTACGGTATTATTATCCACTTTGGTGGGTGCAATTCCGGGATCGGTCATGGTGTATTCAACCGGTTTTGTGGCATAACCTTCATAGCTGAAAACGTAGGCAGAACCTACTTCAGACATTTTTGCTTTTTGGTAAATATATTCTGCTGTTAAAGTAGTTTTATCGGTAAGATTTACCTTCAAGGAAGGATTAATGATGTATCTGTCATTAAATTCATAGTCTCTGAAACTGTTTTTATTCTGAGCCATTAAATTTAATCTGAAAGCCACTTTATCTGTAATTTTAGTATCCACATCGGCTTCTCCTCTGTACATATTAAAGCTTCCGAGAGTTACTCTTGCAGAACCGTTTAAAGACTGTCCTGTCGGTTTTTTGGTAACGATATTGTAAATTCCGCTCGGTTCTCCGTTAGACATTAAAAATCCGGATGGGCCTTTTACAAATTCAATGTGGTCTACATACGACATATCTTCGCTAAGCGGTCCCCAGTTTGAAGTTACATTTACTCCATTCATGAAAGCTGCGGCTCTGGAACCTCTCATATTTACTCTGGTGTACATATCTCCCCAGTGTTCTAATCGTTGAGCTCCCGCAACGTTTCTAAGAACACCGTCTCCCAAAGTGGTAACCTGCTGATCTTCCAATGCTCTGTTTGTAATGATAGAAACATTCTGAGGAATCTTGATTAACTCTTCGTCCAGACGTATAGAAGAAGAACCTTCCTTTTCAACATATTTCTTGTAATACTTTCCGTTTACAATTACCTCTTCAATATCATTTCCTTTAATGGAATCTTTTTCCTGAGCAAACGTTAGCATAGAACCTAACAGCGAAGCACAGATCAGTACATTTTTCATGAAACCCTAAATTTTTATGCAAATATATTGTTTTTAATTATTCTAAATAAATAATAAAATTGATTTTTGTCATAAAAGCAAAAGGAGAGAGCAACAAAAAACCGCTACAAACTGAATTGTAACGGTTTTTAAAGTATGGTTAATAATTCTTATGCAGGAATTTCACCTTTGTATAAGAATGAGATAATCTCTTTGTTTAATTTATCAATCATTTCGCTGAATAAGTGGAAAGATTCCTGCTTGTAAATTACCAATGGATCTTTCTGCTCGTAAACAGCTCCCTGAGAAGATCTTCTTAAATCGTCCATTTCACGAAGGTGAAGCTTCCAGTTTTCATCGATGATGGATAACGTAATGTTCTTTTCAAAATCGTTGATTAAGCTGTCGCACTGCGTTTCATAAGCTTCTTTAAGATCGGTTACAATCGTCATTGTTTTATGACCGTCTGTAAACGGAACCTGAATCATTCTGAACATTGAACCCTGATTCTGATAAACATTCTCGATAATCGGGAAAGATTTTTCTTTCAGTAAGTTCAGTTTCATCTGATAATCTTCCTGAGCTGCTTTGAATAAGATGTTCGTTAAATCCTGAACCGTTTTATTCTTAAAATCGTTCTCAGAAACCGGAGATTCCATCGTAAATGTTTTGATGATCTCGTATTCGAAATCTTTATAGCTTCCTGTCGCTTTCCCTTTTGCTGCGATAGAATTTGCCACGTCAAAGATCATATTGGTGATGTCGTACTTCAGGTGATCTCCAAACAAAGCGTTCTTTCTTCTTTTATAAATAACGTCACGCTGCTTGTTCATTACATCATCGTACTCAAGAAGTCTCTTTCTTGTTCCGAAGTTGTTTTCCTCTACTTTTTTCTGCGCTCTTTCAATGGATTTTGAGATCATAGAATGCTGAATTACTTCACCTTCCTTATGTCCCATTCTGTCCATCATTTTTGCAATTCTTTCAGAACCGAATAAACGCATTAAGTTATCTTCCAGAGAAACATAGAACTGAGAACTTCCCGGATCTCCCTGTCTTCCTGCTCTACCTCTCAACTGTCTGTCAACACGTCTTGAATCGTGTCTTTCTGTACCGATGATTGCCAAGCCTCCCGCTTCTTTTACTTCTTTGGAAAGCTTGATATCCGTACCACGACCTGCCATGTTAGTTGCAATGGTTACAACACCCGGCTGTCCTGCTCCGGCAACAATTTCCGCTTCTTTTTTGTGAAGCTTCGCGTTCAGAACCTGATGAGGAATTTTTCGTAACTGAAGGGCTTTTGATAATAACTGTGAAATTTCAACAGAAGTTGTACCTACCAGAACAGGTCTTCCTGCTGCCGTCAGTTTTTCAACCTCTTCAATTACAGCATTGTATTTTTCTCTGTTGGTTTTGTAAACCAAATCCTGTTTGTCATGTCTTAAAATCGGACGGTTGGTAGGAATTACCACTACATCTAATTTATAAATCTCCCAAAGCTCGCCTGCTTCTGTTTCCGCAGTACCCGTCATCCCCGCAAGTTTATTGTACATACGGAAATAATTCTGAAGAGTAATGGTTGCAAAAGTCTGCGTTGCAGCTTCGATTTTTACATTTTCTTTCGCTTCGATCGCCTGGTGAAGACCGTCTGAATAACGTCTTCCTTCCATGATACGACCTGTTTGTTCATCAACGATTTTTACTTCACCGTCAATAACCACATATTCATCATCTTTTTCAAATAATGTGTATGCTTTCAGCAACTGGCTCATCGTGTGGACTCTTTCAGATTTTTCTGCAAAATCGGAGAAAAGTCTTTCTTTCGCTTCAAATTCTTCTTCTTTAGATAAATTCTTAGCTTCCAGTTCTGCGATTTCAGTTCCGATGTCCGGAAGAACGAAGAAATTAGGATCAGAGTTTCCCTGAGACATGTATTCAACACCTTTGTCTGTAAGATCAACCTGATTGTTTTTTTCTTCAATAACGAAGTAAAGATCTTTATCTACAATCGGCATATCGCGGTTGTTGTCCTGCATATACTGCGCTTCTACTTTCTGAAGCAATGCACGGTTTCCGCTTTCCGATAAGAATTTAATTAATTGTCTGCTCTTAGGAAGACCTCTGTAAGCCTGAAGCAATTTAAATCCTCCTTCTTTTGTATTTCCGGCAGCGATTAATTTTTTCGCTTCATTAAATATAGTGGAAACTGTTTTTTTCTGAACTTCAACAATTCTGTCGATAGAAGGTTTAAGAACATCAAATTCCTGTCTGTCTCCCTGCGGAACCGGACCTGAAATAATTAACGGTGTTCTTGCATCATCTACCAATACAGAGTCTACCTCATCCACGATCGCAAAGTTCAGTTCTCTTTGTACCAGTTCTGAAGGTGAAGTTACCATGTTGTCTCTCAGATAATCGAAACCAAATTCATTATTCGTTCCGTAGGTAATATCTGAATTGTATGCTTTTCTTCTTCCGTCTGAGTTTGGCTGGTGATTATCGATACAGTCAATGCTCATTCCGTGGAATTGGTATAATGGTCCCATCCACGCCGAGTCTCTTTTCGCAAGATAGTCATTCACCGTTACTACGTGAACTCCTCTTCCCGGAAGTGCATTTAAGAAAATTGGAAGCGTACCTACCAAAGTTTTACCTTCTCCGGTAGCCATCTCAGCAATTTTTCCGCTGTGAAGAATTACCCCACCGATGAACTGTACATCATAGTGTACCATATCCCAGTTTACTGGAGTTCCTGCAGCGTCCCATGAGTTTTTCCAGACTGCCTGATCGCCCTGAATTTCCACGAAATCTTTTCCTGCGGCAGCCAATTGTCTGTCCCAGTCTGAAGCCGTTACGCGGATTTCTCCGTTTTGCGCCCATCTTCTTGCTGTTTCTTTCACCAAAGCGAAAACTTCAGGAAGAATCTGGCTCAGAACTTTTTCTTCAATTTCGTATGATTCTTTTTTCAGAGACTCAATCTTCGAGAAAAGCGCTTCTTTTTCGTCTACGTTTTTCGAATTTTTGATCTGCTCCTGGATCTGTTCTATCTGTGCTGTGATTTTGCTGGTTGCAGATTTAATATTTTCTTTAAACTCAGCAGTTTTATCTCTTAAACCGTCATCAGACAATTGCTGAATAGCGGGTTCAACAGCTTTGATTTTTGTTACAACTTTTTTTACTTCTTTTAGGTCCTGCGCTTTTTTGTCTCCCAAAAACCCTTTTAGAACTTTGTTTAAAAAACTCATAAATTTTTTGCTTTATGCTTAAAAGGATATCCTTTAAGCGTTTTAAATAACACTTATTGTGTAAAAATAATATATAAAAAAGGGCAAAAAAGCTCTAAGCAGTGCCTAAAGCTTAATGCTTTTCATTAATATTCGTCTTCGTTCCAAAGATAATCTTCGTCCGTAGGATAATCGCTCCAGATCTCGTCGATCGCGTCATAAATTTCTCCTTCATCTTCGATAGCCTGAAGATTTTCCACTACTTCCATTGGTGCACCAGTTCTGATTGCATAGTCGATAAGCTCTGCTTTAGTCATTGGCCAAGGTGCGTCACTTAAGTATGAAGCTAATTCTAATGTCCAGTACATAATTTTTTAATTTTTTGCAAAAGTATAAAATTAGCTTATATTATATGCTTTTTTATACTTGATTTTCAATTCTTTTTGTTAAATTTTGTTCACCGTGTGCCTTCAGAAAGTGTTTGAGGTACTTTCCCGGGCTTACTGAGGTCATTTTCTCAAAAACCATTCCACAAATTTTTTTATGCCATTTTGGAAGTTTGTGTCAGGTTTGTAGCCAATTAATGTCCTTGCTTTGGTAATATCGGCATTGGTTTTCAGGACATCTCCGGGCTGCATTGGCAGATTTTTGCGGATGGCAGATTTTCCCAACGTCTTTTCGATGGTGGAAAGCATTTCGTTTAAATTAATTACTTCGCTTTCGCCCAGATTAACAATTTCATAAACATCTGAATGATTTTCCAGATAGCGGATTGATTTTAAAATACCGTCAACAACATCATCAATATAAGTATAATCTCTTGCGGTGGTTCCGTCTCCGTAGAAGGGGATTTCCTGATCTTCGGAAATTAATTTTGTGAATTTGTGAATGGCAAGATCAGGTCTTTGTCTGGGCCCGTAAACCGTGAAAAACCTGAGCTGGATCATATCTATTTTGTATAAATCGTGATAAACGTGTCCTAAAATTTCACCGCATTTTTTTGTTGCTGCATACGGAGAAATAGGATTGTCTACATTGTCGGTTTCAGAAAAAGGAATTTTTTCGTTATTCCCGTAAACGCTTGATGAGGAAGCGCAGACAAATTTATTAATATTGAAATCTTTACAGAGTTCCCAAAGATTCATGGTTCCTCGGATGTTTACTTCTTCGTATTCCAGAGGTCTTTCTATGGATGGACGCACTCCCGCAAGTGCAGCAAGGTGAATAACAGCGTCTATTTTATGATGGGTAAATATTGCTTCCAGTCCTTTTTTATCGCGGATATCCTGATAATACAGTCTATAATTTTCTGATTGCGAAAGAGAAATTAGTTTTTTAATATCATTATCTTTTCCGGAGTATTCAAAATCCGAAAAATATTGAATAGCGTCTAAAGTATTTTGAATTTTTATCTGATAGCTGTAGAAATCATCAAAATTGTCAATGTTTATGACAGAATGTCCTTTTTTCAATAATTGCTCAGCAAGATGGGAACCTATGAAACCGCTTCCTCCGGTTATAAGATAATTCATTTGTTGGTTTTTAATTCCACAAATTTATTAAAATACTTGGATGCTCTTTTTATACTTTTGCTATAAATATCATAAATGATTAATTTTCAAAAATTATTCACCCTGCCCAAAGAAGAAGAGGAAGAATTTACCTTTCAGGAAATTGAAGAGGGAATTTACTTTCGCGGACACAATCTCTGGCTTCTGGTGATCTCGATGGGAATTGCCTGCATCGGTTTAAATATCAACAGTTCTGCTGCAGTAATCGGAGCGATGCTGATTTCTCCTTTAATGGGACCTGTTGTAGGAATTGCATTCGGATTTTCTATCGGAAACAGACATCTGATAAAGCTGGGCGTTTTCAACTGGCTTCTGATGATTATTGTTGCCCTTTGTTCTTCCACGCTGTATTTCCTTGTTTCTCCTTTTCATTCTGAGACATCCCAACTGGAAAGTTTTAAAACAGCGACTATTTTCGACTGTTCTCTGGCTTTGCTGGGCGGTTTTGCTTGGTTTCTAGGAATTGTAAGAAAAGAAGCCATAAAAGTAATTGCCGGAGTTGCGGTTTCTACCGCCTGTATTCCGCCGCTTTGTACAGCAGGATTCGGGATTGCTAACGGAAACTGGGAATATTTCTGGGGCGGATTTTATTTTTACCTCATCAATTGTTTTTTTATTGCGGTAGGCACGTGGATTCTGAGTCTCGTACTCGGTTATCAGAAGTACTACATGGAAAAAGGAAAAGCTGCGAACAGAAAGAATTCATTAATTATAAGTCTGGCTTCTGTTGTTATTCTGCTTCCGAGTGTTTTACTCACAAAAAAGAAATGGGAAAAAGAAACACTGAAAGAACGGTCTGAAAATTACATCAGAAAGATCAGAGAAAATCATCCGGAACTCGCCATCATCAATTATGAACCTTTTAAAGAAGGTGAAAGCAATTTTCTGAGAATTACGGTGCTGAATGACAGCGTTTCCCTCAGCAAAAAAAGGCTGGATGAACATAATGATCTGGTAAAAGACATTCATTTAATCTGGCAATATTCGCCACATTCTGAAAATATGAATAATCCGGACGTAAGAAAACTCCAGAATCAGATTGATGCTTTAAAATCAGAAATCAATCTGCTGAAATCTGAGAACAAAATCAAATAAATTTTAATTTTTTTATATTTACTTAAACTTAATACAATGCAGTTTCAAGGGCAAATTTTAAAGATGACGAGCTTCCACGACGAGCCGATCCAATATTATCTCAATCTTTCCGGTGATCTGATTCACATGAATGAACTTTTCGGAAAAGAACTTACCATAAAACATACAGGTTACCAATGCGTAAACTGTGGCGAAAATAAACCGATTTACAGAATGGGTTTCTGCAAAAACTGCTTCTTTGAAAGTCCTTATGCAAGCGACACCATCATTCGTCCCGAACTTTCCACAGCGCATCTTGGAATTGCGGAACGGGATTTGGATGTAGAAAAGGAAATTCAGTTACAGCCACATACCGTTTATCTTGCGTACACCGGAGAAGTAAAAGTAGGAGTTACAAGAAATACACAGATTCCTACACGATGGATCGATCAGGGTGCCACATTTGCGCTGCCGATTGCCAGAACAGAAAACCGATATGAAGCAGGAATGATAGAAGTTGCTTTGAAGCAGCATGTTGCCGATAAAACAAGCTGGAAGAAAATGCTTCAGGATGATTTTGAAGACGAGATAGATCTTGCCGATTTTCAGCAGAAGATAAAAGAATATTTTCCTGAAGATTTCCAGAAGTTCTACAGTGAAGGAGAAAATCTGTGGAGATTCGATTATCCGTTTGAAAAACCTGAAAAAGTAACTTCTTTTACCCTTGATAAAAGACCTGAATATACAGGGAAATTAACAGGAATTAAAGGGCAGTATTTAGGTTTCGACGGAGGTGAGTTTATTAACGTAAGAGGACATGAAGGGTATGTAATTGAATTGACTGTTAAAAATTAATAGAATATTGAATTAAAACCAAATCACAAAAAATGAAAGGATGGGTAAAAAAATTATTTCTTGCTCTCGGAATTCTGTTTGCAGTTATCTTACTGGCAAATCTTGGACTGAATATATGGCTGAAAACAAGGCTTCCGCAGTACATAAAAAACAATACAGATTATAAAGTTTCCTACAAAAGTCTGGATGTGGATCTGGTGTCGGGAAATATTCTTTCCACAGGGATTACCGTAAACAGCAAAAATCCGCAAAACTTTAATGTTATCGGACTTCAGGGAACAATTGATACCCTGAAGATAAGCCGTTTCGGGATTTATGATGCCATCTTTAACAAGCAGATCAGTTCTTCGGATTTACTCCTGTCAAAACCCAATCTGAATATTATTCTTGCGAAACCGGTTGATACAAAAACGGGAAAGAAAAGAAATCCGGTACGTTTTGACAACATTAGAATTAATGAAGGAAATGTCAGCATTTTCAGATTTACGAAGCAGAAATTCTTTTCGGTTCAGGATCTGAATCTGTATGTGGAAAACCTTCAGATGACGGAAGAAGCTGTAGAAGATAAATTGCCTGTCGTTTTCGATCAGTATACCATTAAAGGAAGTAATTTTTTCTTCCGTCCTGATAATGTGTATGCTTTGGAAATCAATAAAATAGAAACAAAAAACGGACAGATGTCGATTGATCAGTTTCAACTCACTCCACTCGTTACTTTTGAGCAGTTTAAAAAATATTATCCTAAGAAGACGCAGCTTTTTCAGTTTAATATCGAAAAAATGGAATTCGAAGATATTGTTCTGAAAAAGAATAAAATTTCTCTGGCAAACGCAAATTTTTATAATCCTGATTTTAAGATTTACACTACAGATGCAGCTCCGGTAAAGCCTAAAAAACCAGTTAATTTTGATATTGATCTCGAAGATATAAAATTGAACAACGCCACTGTTCAGGTGATGAAACCTAACGGAGATCAGCTTCTCTATACCAAAAAGGCAAATCTTAACATCAATAAACTGAAGTTTGATAAAGAAACAAGAGAAGAGCTTATTCCGGTAGGCTATAAAGATTTTCAGTTTTCAGCGCAGGATATTTTGTACTCCGATCATCAGGATTTTAACTTAAAAAGCTTTACTTTAAATCCGAAAAAAGGAGAAATCCGAAATATTTCTGTAGTTCCGAATGGTTCAGCAGCAGGAAAAACCTCAATGAATCTTGTCGCAAACTATATTGGTTTCAACATCAATAAATGGGAATCCGTTGATAAAAAACTGAATCTTGATGTAAAAGATGTTTTAGTAGATCAGGTGAAAGGAAGCATCAAAGCAGGAGAAATACAGGCAGCAAAAAAATCAGCCAATCTCAGTGGAATTCAGTTTCCGGTAATCATCAGAAAAGTAGTATTGAGAAATTCGGATATTACCTATGAGAAAAACAATCAGCCCTTGAGTTTTAGTAAACTGAATGCAGCCATTAATGATATTCAGCTTACCTCAAAGCCGGACAACTCAGGAATAGCGGTTGATGTAAAAAACTATACGCTGACTTCAGGCAATTTCGCTTACAAAACGGAGTTTTATCATATGACTTCCGGCGCTTTGAAGGTGGATAAAAATAACATCCGGCTTTCTCAGTTTGCGATGAAGCCTATCGTTTCGAGATCCCAGTTTATCAAAATGATTCCCGTGGAAAGAGATTTATACGATATTAAAGTAAATCAGATTACAGCAAACGGAACATGGAATCTGTTTTCTGACAATAAATCGATTAACGCTTCTAATGTAACCATTGAGTCTGCGGATGCCAATATTTTCAGAAGTAAAATCCCGAAAGACGATCCTAAAGAAAAACCTTTGTATTCGAGATTGCTACGCTCTATAAAAATTCCGATGGTAATCAATAATCTGAATCTTAGAAACTCTGTTCTCGTGTATGAAGAAGATACGCCTGAAAGTGCGGGACCGGGAAAACTGACATTCAGCAACTTTAATATGAATGTTAAAAACCTCAACTCTGCCAAAATGAAAGGAAAGCCGACAAGAGTGGACATAAAAATAGACTGTTCTTTTATGAAACTTGCGCCGCTTTCCGTAAACTGGAATTTCGATGTTGCCGATCAGCGTGATGTGTTTGCTATTTCAGGAAGAACCACCAATCTTCCGGCGCAGGGAATCAATCCTTTTATCCGTCCTTATCTTCATGTAACGGCAACGGGAACTATTCAGGAAATGCTGTTCAATTTCAGAGGAGATCCAAGAGGATTGAACGGAAGTTTTAATCTGAAACATAAAGATCTTAAAATTGCCATTCTGGATAAAAACAACCGTGAAAAGAAAGGTTTTTTAACTGCCGTTGCCAATCTTCTGGTAAAAACAGATTCAGGAAAGCTTCCTGAAGATGTGCAGATAGAAAATGTAGAGAGGGATCCTACCAAATCGTTCTTCAATCTTTTCTGGAAAGGAATTGAGCAGGGATTGAAAAAAACTTTGATCGGAATTAATATCGATGGCGCCAAAAAAACGGTTGAGAATGCCAAAAAGACAGTGAAAAATGTAAAAGAAGATGTAAAAGGCATGAAACAGTCTGTAAAAGAAATCGGGCAGGAGATAAAAAAGAATCCGGATCAGAATAAAAAGGAACAGTCTGAAAAAGAAACCGAGAAGAAAGGTTTCCTGAAAGGAATCTTTAAGAAAAAAGAAAAATCCGGAACTGAATAAGTCCGGATTTTCATCGTATTTAAACTTTAGTAATTGTAATCTTCAGTCTCGTCAAAAGCAATTTCTCTTAGGAATTTATCAAAATCTTCGCCGGGATAATTGCTGTCTGCTCCGTAAGAATCGATGATCATGCCTATATTTCCGTCAGAATCTTTTACCAGATAGAGAACAGCATTGTCATCCGGGCTGCTTGGTCCTTCAAAACGATATGTTTTAATAATGGTGAGATCTGTAGGCTGATAAACTCTCTCAGAATTTTCAAATTTCATTTCACAGTTTTCATTCATTCGGAATTCTCTGTGGACGCCTCTTTGTGCCAATTTTGCCATCACCTGGCTTAATGTTGTCATTTTATCAATGTTACCTGTGCTTTCCATAATACTATTTTCTCTTCAAAGTACAATAATTAAACCATTGCTTTATTTTATGTGGTATTGGCAATAACAAATCAATTTTAAATTTTTTTCAGTATTTGTTAACAAAAATTATAATGACAGAAAATGGTTGGGTATGCTTTTTGCAATAAAGACGGTATATAAATCAGACAGAATATGAAAAAAGAAGTCGGAGTTTTACTGGCAGGAGGAGTTGGTCTTTTGGCAGTATTAAGTATCATAGGAATTAAAAAAATATTACACAGAAAAGATAAAAAATACAGTGATGCCTATTCGGATTATCACAGACATTTCGAAGACAAAAACTACGATGATGAATATCACGGAGTAGAATTTTATGCACTGAAGTAGTTAAAAAATATATCTAAATCATGTTAAAATCCGGAGCTTTTAAAGTTTCGGATTTTTCTTGTGGAAAACTTTAATGTTAAAATTGATCATTTTATCATCATTCCACTCTAATTTTACATCATCAATGCAGAACGAAAATATCATAAAAGGTCAGGGCGCACAGCGAAATGTTATCAACCGTTTCGACCGATATACCTTTGAGCCTGAAGAAGATGATTTCGAAACTGTAAAAACCTCTTTTACCGAAGTTTTCCCTAAAAGCATCGTCAATCAGGTAAAAAGTGATGATCTTCCGATGGAGTACTCCATGAATCCTTATCAGGGTTGTGAACACGGCTGCTCTTACTGCTTTGCAAGACCTACTCATGAATATTGGGGATACAGTGCAGGAATTGATTTTGAAAGGAAGATCATGGTGAAGAAAAATGCGCCGGAACTTTTAGAAAAGTTTTTTCAGAAAAGAGGATATCGACCGGCTCCCATTTTACTTTCAGGAAATACAGACTGTTATCAACCCGCAGAAAGGCAGTTTGAGATTACCAGAAAAATACTGCAGGTCTGTCTGGATTACAGACATCCGGTTCATGTTCTTACAAAAAACGCTTTGGTTCTTCGCGATATCGATATTCTGCAGCCTCTAGCCGAACAAAATCTTGTGTCCGTTTCTCTTAGCATTCCCACCATCAATGAGGAACTTCGAAGAAAGATGGAACCGAGAACCAGTGCTGCAAAAAACAAACTGAAAGCCATAGAAATTCTGTCTGAACATAAAATTCCTGTCAATGTGATGGTCGCGCCGATTATTCCAGGATTAAACAGCGATGAACCTTTAACCATTTTAAAAGCAATCTCTGAAGCAGGAGCGCAAAGTTTCGGATACACTCTGGTAAGATTAAATGATGCGGTAGAGCCGGTTTTTGTGAACTGGATTGAAAATGCATTTCCGGACCGTGCTCAGAAAGTTTTAAATCTGATCCGTTCTATGCGGGGCGGAAAATTAGGTGAGAAAAAGTTCTTCGACAGACAAAAGGGAGAAGGAAATATTGCAGAAATGATTCATAATACCTTTAAAATAGGGCGAAAAAAGTTTTTCGATGGAAAAGAATTTCCGAAACTTTCCATTAAAGGTTTTACAGGAGCAAAAGATCAGCAGCTGAGGTTGTTTGATTAACAGTTTCACAAAAATAAAAACCGCTCCAATCAGGAACGGTTTTTTTATAACTTTTTTGCAGCCTACATATCCGTTACAGGACATTCGAAATCTTTGCTGCATGCAGCGCATACAACGATGTCTCCGCAAACATACATACAAAAATCCGGTTCATCCGGAAAAGACTTAATTCCTCCTGCTCCTTTAATTCCCTTTAACTGGCTTTTGCTTAGTTTTTTTAAATTTTTCATATTGTTTTAGTTAAAAATTTGATACTAATGTAAAGATAATCAAAATTTTAATAAATCAAACTATTGTGGGATATTTTAATTAATTTTTCAATGAAAATAAAATATGAATGAATTTTCATATATTGGTGAATAATATTTTTAGAATTTTATAGTTAAATATTTATCATATTAAAGCGGTTTCCGAAAAGCTGACAGAGTAGGAGTACATCAAAATCAAAAAACTATGAAAAATTTTAAAAAGCTTTCAAGAGAAGACAAAAAAAGAATTTCTGCGGGCTACGGTCCTGCGTATTGTATTGAAGGAGGCGGTTCCGGTTCGGGCGGCTGTGGCGCAAATGAAATCTGTTCTGGCGGAAAATGTGTACCGTATCAGGATCCGGGAGGAGATCCGGGAAATCCCGGCGGTGGCGGAGATACTTATACATGTATCTGTCCGTGGGGTACTTTTACACAATCTACTCCATGCCCTGAATTCTACTGTATTACAGGATAATAAAGATTATAAAGTAAGAAAAGGGAAGGTGTTTATTACCTTCCTTTTTTATATTGTCTAATCATTTCTTGCTGTCTGAAAGGCATAAAAAAAACCGGGTAAATTACCCGGTCTGTATTTATTTTTTAATTAATCCCAATTCAATTAATCTTTCGTGTAAAAATTCTCCTGCTGTTGTATCTTCATACAGTTTAGGATTGTTTTCGTCTACACAGTTTTCCAAAGCATTCAGTGACATTGAACTCACGGGATGCATAAAGAAAGGAATTGAATATCTTGAAGTTCCCCACAATTCTCTTGGCGGATTTACCACTCTGTGAATCGTAGACTTCAGCTTATTGTTGGTATGTCTCGAAAGCATATCTCCAACGTTAATCATCAGTTCATCCGGTTCTGCGATCGCATCGATCCATTCTCCGTTATGATTCTGAACCTGAAGACCCTTCCCCTGAGAACCCATTAAAAGAGTAATCAGATTAATGTCTCCGTGAGCAGCAGCTCTTACCGCATCATCCGGCTCTTCCGTGATCGGCGGATAATGAATAGGTCTTAAAATAGAGTTTCCTTCTGCAATTTTATCATCAAAATAAAATTCATCAAGACCAAGATAAAGCGCTAAAGCTCTCAGAACATACTGTCCTGTTTTTTCCAACATTTGGAAAGCTTCTTTCCCTACTTCGTTGAATTTTGGAAGTTCTTCAACGATTACATTGTCCGGATACTCGCTTTTGTATTGGGAATCATCAGACACATATTGTCCGAAATGCCAAAACTCTTTCAAGTCTCCTTTTTTGAAGCCTTTTGCAGTCTCCTTACCGAATCCTACATAGCCTCTTTGTCCGCCAATTCCCGGAATCTCATACTTCTGTTTCGTTTCCGTTGGCAATTCAAAAAAGTTTCTTACCTCTCCATACAGTTCATCCACCAATTTGTCATCAAGAAAATGGCCTTTTAAGGCTACAAAACCAATTTCTTCATAAGCTTTTCCGATTTCATTTACAAATTTCTGTTTGCGTTCCGGGTCACCCGAAAGGAAATCACGCAGGTCTACACTAGGTATTTTATCCATTTTTAGAAATTTACGAACTGCTAAATTACAGATTTTTAAATTAAAAATTATTTCGTGTTACGCATTTATCAGTTAAATTTGTATTATGAAAAAATATTCTTCCAAAAGAAGTATTCAGATACTTGCACACCTTCTTCAGCAATACGGAATTTCAGATATCATTGTTTCCCCGGGATCCAGAAATGCACCTTTGGCGATTCATTTTTCAGAGATCGACAGTTTCAACTGTTACAGTATTGTGGACGAAAGGAGTGCGGCTTTTGTAGGAATGGGAATGGCGATGAGCGAGAAAAAACCTGTTGCAGTTACCTGTACAAGTGGTTCAGCCTCCGTAAATTATTATCCGGCGATCACGGAAGCTTTTTATTCCAATATTCCGCTTTTGGTGTTAACTGCTGACAGACCAACGGATTATGTGGATATTTTCGACGGACAGACGATCCGTCAGAATAATCTTTTTCATCAGCATTCTTACGGAGATTTTCAGCTTTTGGAAGACGGAAAGGAAAATGCGGAAGACATTAATTTTGATATCATTAAAAAAGCCATTGAACTTTGTATTGAAAAACAAGGTCCGGTTCACATCAATATTCCTCTGGAAGAACCTTTGTATGAATTAATTTCAGAATTGCCGACTTTCCCGACGGTTGAAAGAACAATCAAACAGAAAGAATACGAAATTCCTTCTAACCTTGTTGCAGACTGGAATACTTCACAAAGAATCATGATTCTTGTGGGAACCAAAGATCACAGTCCGGAATTGGAAAATCAGCTAACGCAATTGGTTAAAAATCACACGGTTGTTGTGTTGAGTGAAGCAAATTCAAATTTATACCACGAAAAATTTTTCAGACATATAGACCGATACGTTTTCAATTTCACGGAAGAAGATTTTAAAATGTATGCACCGGATTTGCTGATCACAGTGGGGCAAAACGTTGTTTCCAAAAAAGTAAAACAGTTTTTAAGAAAGGCAAAGCCAAAACAGCACTGGCATTTAGATCCTGTATGGCAGCCGGATACGTATTTTTCCCTGACTGAAAAGATCGAGGTAAAACCTGAAGTTTTCTTTTCTAAATTATTAAAATTTGTCAATCTCGAACCTAAACCTTATTTCAATCTATGGGATGTTTTAAGAGATAAAAAGGATGCAAAACATGAGAAGTTCATAAGTTCCGTGGATTTTTCAGATTTTTATTTTTTCAATAAAACGGCACAAATTGTTCCTGAAAATTACAATATTCATTTCAGCAACAGTTCGGCAATACGCTATGCACAGCTTTTCGATTACGGCAAAAGAAGAATCTACTGCAACAGAGGAACAAGCGGAATCGATGGTTCCACTTCTACAGCAATGGGATTTGCAATCAAAAATTCTAATCCTACTTTGTTGATTACCGGAGATTTAAGTTTTTTCTATGATATTAACGGACTTTGGAATCAGTACATTCCTCCGTTTGTAAGAATCATGATTTTTAATAACGGCGAAGGAAATATCTTCAAAATTATTCCGGGACCGGGAAATGCCAATCCGAATACGTTAGACGAATTTATCGCTACAAAGCATCATAAAAATGCCGAGTATTTAGCCAAACATTTCGGATTCTCCTACACAAGAGTAGATGAAGAGGTAACTTTAGACCGTGTTCTTGAAAATTTCTTTAAACCGGATGTTCAGCCTAAAATATTGGAAATCAATACGCAGGCTCTACATAATGCAGATATACAGAAATCTTATTTCAACTTCCTGAAAGAAAATTAAAGATCTAAATATTCTTCATTTCCCGGCAGATTGATAATTCTGTCCAAAGGATAGATGAAGTTTTCGTCAAAATCATTCATTGCATTAATAATTTGGAAATGAGAGAATTGCTTTATATTCTGTAAAGTGATCTCGGTTTCTTTTACTTTTTTATGTTTTAAAAGATTTTGTCTCTGTACCCCGTTCAAAAGATAAGTTGAAGGTGTAAACCAGTCTTTGCCTTTCAGAAATAAAAGGTTGGAGTATGAAGTGTCGGTAATGTGATTGTTTTTAACGATAATAATCTCTTCCGCTTTGGATTTCATCTTCATTTTTTCCAGTTCTTTCCGGTCTTCAAACTTAAAAGAGTAATCATAGCTGTTGTTTTCCACCAGCTGGAAATCATCAATTTCAGGAATTGCATAAGGAATCATCTGGGTACGGATCTTTTTATCAAGATCATACACCAGTCTCAGCTTGAAAAGACCGTCTTCATCATGATCCAGATGTTTGTACACCTTCGCAAGATCTATTGTGCCTTCTTTCCCGAAGTGGGCGAAAGTCTGGTCTACACGCTTCTGATGAAATTCAAGCAAATAAATTTCCTGATCTTCTACTTTAATGCTTTCAATGAATTGGGACATAGATTTTGTTTTTCATTTCCTGATATTCGTCTTCTAACCTGCTCATGTGTGTAATTCCGCCCCCGCTTTTAAAGAAAAACTCTTCTCCTTCTTTTTCAATAAAACGGATCATGACACAACTGTCGACATTTTTTCCGTCAAACCAACCGCAAACTCCTGTATAATATCCTCTTTCATAACCTTCTGCATCCAGAATAATTTCCAGTGTTTTAGGTTTTGGAGCTCCCAAAATAGAACCTGCAGGAAGCAGTTTTTTCATAATGCTTCCCAGTTTTCCATTAAATTCAGGTTTGATGTTTCCTGAAATTTCGGAACTCATGGCATACAAATCTTTTTGTTTTGTTTTGATGAAATCGATGTATTGAAATTTGTCAACCTTCACATCGTCTGCCACCATGCTCAGATCGTTTCGGAGCAAATCTACCACTGTGTAATGTTCGGCTTTCTCTTTTTTATCATTTTTAAGAATTTCTGCCGCATTATCCAGAGAAGCATCAATAGTGCCTTTCATGGGATAGGTAAAAATTTTTCCGTCGTTGATCTTTACAAAAGTTTCAGGAGAAAAAAATACGAAAAAATCTTTATAAAAAACTTTATATTTCGCGGAAGAATGATAAAATATTTCTTTCAGTGTTAAATTCGTCTCAATTTTAGTTTTTCGGGTATAATTTACCAGATAAGAATTTCCGAAGCGAATATTTTTCTGAACTTTATCGAATCCTGTTTTAAAGCTTTCCAAAGTTTCAGGATAAGAAATCCATTCTACTTTTTTGTTTAAATGAGGCTTTGTTTGTACGTTTGAAAAGTTTTGAAAATCAATTAATAAGCCTGAATTTTCAATTTCATCTTCTTTAAAGATTTCAACATTCTCCGTAAGAAAATCAATGATAAAAAAGTAGGGAACTTTCTGTAGTGAAAGTTCATCCATTTCAATAAATTTTTGATGATTCGCCGAAAACATTCCGCAAAAGTAATTATTGATGTTTACTTTTGCACAAAATTTTTTTAATGGAAAACAAATATCCGCAGAAACCGGGATTAGATTTTATACTGAAGCAGGCATTTTTCTACTGGAATAAAACACTGATTTTTCAGCTGATGTTTTCGGTGCTTTACTTTGCCATATTTTTTACTTCAATGTTTTTCTTTGCAGAAAAATTCGGAGTTCTGGATCAGCAGCAGGAACTTCTGGAAGCCTATAAAAACGGAATGGATGCTTATTTAGCAAAAGCTGCAGAACTTGGGCAAACAGATAATTCTCGATATTTCAGCTATGCTTTACTGGGGACACTGGTTTTTCTTTATCCTTTAAATCTCGGATTTTTTCAGATTTTCAGAAAGATTGATTTAAAAGAGAAAATTGAGATCGGAGATTTGCTGGCAGGTTATAACGGCACAAATTTCTTCAGATATATTTCTTACGGTCTTTTTTGGTTTTTGATCTATGCCATGATTTTCAATACTTTAATTTTGCCTGTAATCTGGGTTTGCATTACAATATTTGTAGCTCCTATGATGTTTTTTATGAACCGAACCATCTTCGAATCGATTTCTTTGAATTTTAAAGCACTGAAGATGTATTTTCTGGAAATATTTGTCTGTGTGATGGTTGCAGTAATTTTTAAATACATTGGATTTACTTTATTCTTTATAGGAGGTTTATTCACTTTTCCGTTCTGGAATGCAATGATTTATTCACTTTATAAAACCATTTTCTCCGAAAAAGAATAAAATTGACGTGTTTTTAATGTATTTCTGCTAAAAAAATATTAATTTGGTAGTAATAACATTAAAAAATTACACCATGTCAGAATTTAATGAATTTGACCAGCAGGGTTCTGTTCCGGAAAAAAGTACAGGATCCATTATTTCTCATGCTTTCGAAATGTATAAAGGTATTTTCCTGTATGCAGTAATTGCAATGATTATTTACAGTATTTTAGGTGCCATTATTCAGTCTGTTTCCGGGGTGAATTCAGCGGCAATGTTCGAAGATATGCGGGATTCCGGCGATTATTCTAGTTTTAGCGCATTCAGTGCGCCGGGAATGCCTTTGTATTTAACGTTATCCGGAGTTTTAGGGCTTCTGCTTTCTCCTTTGTATGTGGGATTAATTTACATGACGAATAAATACAACACAAAAAATCCTATCGAGTTTTCTGATCTTTTTATCGGATACAAACAAAATTTTGTAAATATCCTGATTTACGCATTACTGGCAGGAGTTATTTCTTCCGTTGCTCTTTCTCTTTGTGTATTCCCGATTATTTTTGTCTATCCTTTTCTGATGCTGGGTTACCCGATTTTATTATTTGAAAATGCATCTGCAACGGATGCTTTGGGAAAGTCATTTAATATCGTAAAAGAAAATTACGGAGTATTCCTTGGCGCAACATTTGTAGGTTTCCTTTTATCAATGGCCGGAATAGTGCTTTGCTTTATTGGAATTATTGTAACGGCACCATTCATTTTTGCAGTCATGTATTCTCTGTACTGCGCTCATTTAGGAAAACCAAGACAAATAATATTTAACAAATAATGAATAAAAATGAACAAATCAGCAGCGTTAAAATAAAGCAGGTATTTCTTCTTGCTATCATTTTGGTTCTTACAGGTTTAATCTGTTACAATCTTGCGCTGTTTATCCCTTCTGTTCTGGGAGCAATTACCATCTATGTGGTTTGCAGAAAGTATAACTTTTATCTGCAGGAGGAGAAAAACTGGAAACCGTGGCTTGCGTCATTAACACTGATGTTTGCCAGTTTAGTCATTCTTATTCTTCCCATTTATTTTATTGGAGATCTTTTAATTGAGAAATTAGGAAATGCGCAGGCTTACATGGATAAGTTTAACGTATTTCTGGAAAAAATTCATACTTATATTTTCGATAAAGTAGGGTTCGATATTTTAAGCAAAGAAAATATGGACAAGCTGAAAAGCAACGTAGGGCAGTTTTCTACAAAAGCTCTCAGCGGAACTGTAAATACATTAACCGTAGTTATGTCGATGTATTTTATTCTCTATTTTATGTTGGCAAAGCCGCGTTTTTTTGAAAGAATTCTGTCGTCTTCCGCTCCTTTGAAAAGAGCAAATGTATCTATGATCGGCGAAAAGATGAGAAAGCTTATCATGGCAAATGCCATCGGAATTCCCGTGGTTGCTATCGGACAGGGTATTGTTGCACTGGTAGGATATTTTATTTTTGATGCGCCGAGTCCTGTTTTACTTTTTGCATTAACGGCAGCTGCTTCGATGGTTCCTGTGGTGGGCGCAGCAATTGTGTATATTCCGGTCTGCATTTATATGATTGCAGAGGGCAATACGGGAACAGGACTGGGATTGGCCGCTTACTGCCTTATTGTTGTAGGATTAACCGATAATGTGCTTCGTTTTACGCTTCTGAAGAAATTAGAAGATATCCATCCTTTAAACACTGTTTTCGGAATTATTATGGGAATGAATTTATTTGGATTCATGGGATTGGTTTTCGGTCCGATTTTAATTTCGTTAACTTTGCTTTTGATTCAGGTATACAGAAATGAGTTTTCGGATGACGATACTCCTGAACTTGAACTTCCGAACAAAAATGAAGAACTGGAAGGTAAAATAGATTTAATGATATAACATGGAGAACGGAATAAACCCTGAAATACTACAGGAAATCTGCGTTGTTAAAATGCCTTTCGGAAAATACGAAGGAACCATTCTCGCGGATCTGCCGATAAGCTATCTTGAATGGTTTTGCAGAAAAGGAATGCCAAAAGGCAAGCTGGGAATGCAGTTAGCAACGATTTACGAAATAAAACTGAATGGTTTAATGGATTTGCTGGCTCCAATTCGGGGAGGAGTAGTGAGTTTTCAAAAGCCTAAAACAAAGACGTATAAATTTTAGCAAAAAGTTTCGGCGGCATCGAAGATGCCGCCGAAACTTTTTTTATCTCAAAATAAATCAAAAATTATTTAGGCTCCCAAAGCTCAATCTTATTTCCTTCAAGATCAAGAATATGTACAAACTTTCCAAAATCATAAACCGCGATCTCGTCTAAAATTTCAACATTTTCTTTTTTCAGTTCTTCAACTAAAGCTTCAAGATTATCAACCGTATAATTAATCATAAAGTCCCTTGTGGAAGGCTCAAAATACTTAGTGGTTTCAGGAGAAGGACTCCATGTTAAAGAACCATTTGGATTGGATTCCGCAGCCTCTTTCCATTCGAAAGTTGCGCCGTATTCATTAACATCAACTCCAAGATGAGT
This sequence comes from Chryseobacterium sp. 2P, assembly GCF_059579425.1. NCBI lineage: Bacteria > Pseudomonadati > Bacteroidota > Flavobacteriia > Flavobacteriales > Weeksellaceae > Chryseobacterium > Chryseobacterium sp. 2P. Next base: position 4,493,134 of record NZ_CM184194.1, on the reverse strand, counting down.
TGTATACCATTCTTTTAAAGCTTTCGGATCTTTACACTTGAAGAATATTCCGCCGATTCCTGTTACTCTTTTCATTTTATAGCTGGTTGGTTTTTAAATATATTCAGGTTTCGGCGGTCGCGGCAAAGCCGCGACCGCCGAAACCAAATTATTATCCTTTCAAAGCAGCGATTTCATCTCTCAGTTTAGCTGCTTTAATAAAATCAAGATTTTTTGCTGCAGATTCCATTTCTTTCTGCTTTTGCGCAATTACCTTTTCCATATCTTCAGAAGTATAGCTTGCTTTTGCTTCGGCAACTTTCTGAAGAATTTCTTTCTGGGTATATTTTTCATCAGGAAAATCTTTACTTCTTCCGACAAGACTTTCCGAGATTTTTTTATTTAATGCGACAGGTACTTTTCCATGCTCTTCATTATACTGCATCTGTTTTGCACGGCGGTATTCTGTTTCATCTAGCGTTGCCTGCATCGATTTGGTGATCTTATCGGCATACATAATGGCTCTTCCGTTAAGATTTCTCGCGGCACGACCAACAGTTTGGATCATCGATCTTCGGCTTCTCAACATCCCTTCTTTATCCGCATCGAGGATGGCTACTAAAGATACTTCCGGCAAATCCAGACCTTCTCGCAATAAATTTACCCCGATTAAAACATCGAAAAGTCCCACACGCAGATCCTGCATAATCTGGATACGTTCCAAGGTTTCCACATCGGAATGAATATACCGTGTTCTGATCCCGAATTTGGTAAAATATTTTGTTAATTCCTCCGCCATTTTCTTGGTTAACGTCGTTACCAGAACCCTTTCATCAAGATCTGCTCTTTTCTGGATTTCCTCCATTAAATCATCAATCTGATTCTGGGTAGGACGGATTTCAATAATCGGATCTAAAAGTCCGGTTGGACGGATAATCTGCTCAATATAAGCACCTCCGGTTTTTTCCAGTTCATAATCTGCCGGAGTTGCGGAAACATAGATTACTTGATTCTGAATGGCTTCAAATTCTTCAAATTTCAAAGGACGGTTATCCATTGCCGCAGGAAGCCTGAATCCGTATTCCACCAAAGCTTCTTTACGGCTGCGGTCGCCTCCGTACATGGCGTGAACCTGAGGAACCGTAACGTGGCTCTCGTCAATCACCATCAAATAATCTTTTGGGAAATAATCCAATAAACAGAAAGGTCTTGTTCCCGGTAACCTTCCGTCGAGATATCGCGAATAGTTTTCAATTCCGGAACAGTAGCCGAGTTCTTTAATCATTTCCAGATCAAGTTCGGTTCTTTCCTGTAATCTTTTGGCTTCCAGTGGTTTTTCAATCGAATTGAAAAAATCAACCTGCTTTACAAGATCATCCTGAATATCACGAATTGCGCCGTTCAAAGTCTCTTTCGATGTTACAAAAAGATTGGCAGGATAGATCTGAATCTGATCAAAAGCGCCTGTTACATTTCCCGAAACCGGATCAAAACTCTGGATTTTTTCAATTTCATCCCCGAAAAACTGAATTCTGATCGCATTGTCTGCATAAGCAGGGAAAACATCAATCACATCTCCTTTTACACGGAATGTTCCTCTTTGGAACTCATTTAATGTTCTGGAATATAATGCGTTAACTAAAGAGTGGAGCAGTGCGGTTCTTGTCACTTTTTCACCGATCGCAATAGAAATTAAAGATTTGTGAAATTCCGTAGGGTTCCCGATACCGTAAATACATGAAACTGAGGCAACAATGAGGACGTCACGTCTTCCTGAAAGTAAACTCGCGGTTGCGGAAAGTCTTAATTTTTCAACTTCTTCGTTGATACTCAGGTCTTTTTCGATGTAAGTTCCGGTTGTGGCGATGTAAGCTTCCGGCTGATAATAATCGTAGTAACTTACGAAATATTCAACGGCATTTTCAGGAAAGAATTCTTTAAACTCCATGAAGAGCTGTGCTGCCAAAGTTTTATTGTGGGCTAAAACCAAGGTTGGTTTCTGTACATTCTGCACCACATTGGCAACGGTAAATGTTTTTCCGGATCCGGTAACTCCCAGAAGCGTCTGGTATTTTTCCCCGATTTTTATGCCTTCGGTGAGCTTTTCTATCGCTTGTGGCTGATCTCCGGTAGGTTTATATTCTGATTGAAGTTTGAAATTCATAAAAATTGTGATGTTATCCTAACAAAAATACGAAAGATATATTTGACATTGGGAAGTATTTTATACCACAGATTCATTAGAATAAGATGCGTGATTATATTCAAAACAAAACAGCACTCAATCTGAATCCTGTTTTATTTAAAAAAATCGATTCTAATTTTGAAAAGACATCATTAGCGGAATTCTCATGCTGTAACGAACAGGTTTTCCCTCTTTTTCTGCGGGTTTCCAGACGATGTTTTCATTAGCTTTTCTGAAAGAATTTACTGCTTCTGCATTAAATGATTCATTGTTTCCTGATGCTTTCACATCCGCAATATTTCCGTCTTCCAGAACAATATAGTTAATTTCAGTTCTGTACGTTTCTTTGCCTAGATTCATTTTAGACGCGTCAAATGCTTTCGACATTTTATTCCTCATTTCATTAATTCCACCCGGATATTGCGGAAGTAAAGTTGCCTCATCTTTTGTTGCCATGTTTTTACCCTCTTTCGGTCGGATGGTATCCTGAATAACTCCTTCATCAATAATGTTTTCACTTAATTGCTCAGTAATTCCACTTTCTGGGTTTAAAGATTCGTTTTTAACAACATTAGTAATGGGTTCATTACTTTCAGCAATCTGTTTTTTCACAGGTTCTGATATTGTTTCCTGCGTTTTTTCGATCATCTTCTCCATCGGAGTGGCGTAGGTTTTCTGCACGAATAGTCCGAAAGCAATCAGCAAAACCGGAATGCTGATTACTTTTTTTAAGTCTGCCAGCTTAGATTTTTTGGTGTTCATCATAATAAATCGTTTTTTGGTGTTTTTGAAATTGAATGTATGCGTAAGGTTATAGTTTTGGCTTGAAATAATTTCTTCCAGAATTAAATTCTGATAGTCTTTTATGGCAAAATCGTTTTTTAAAACAGATTCATCTGCCAGAAATTCATGATTGGTAATTATTGCTTTCTTATAAAAATAGACGGCAGGATTGAACCATGTAATTATCTTTATGATCTCGACAATAATGATATCAATGCTATGCCTCTGTTCCAGATGGCTCTTTTCATGAAGAAATATTCTGGAATCTATTTTATTGTCAATCAGATAGTTTCTGCCTAAATAAATCGTATTCCAGAAGCTGAAAGGCGAAATAGGTTCATTTGTGATGATGATATTTTGATTCTGATAGATCATTTTTTCACCATTCAGATTTTTAATTTTTAAATATGATAATATAGTTCTAATCAGGAAAATCAATGTTACAGTTCCGTAGATTATCCAGAGCAGATTCATCCAGTTAAAGCTTTCCTGTTTCGGTGTAATGTCTATAATCTGTTGTGTTGCTTCAATAGTGTTCTGTAAACGAGTTATCGGTCTTGAAGTTTCTGATTGAATGGAAATAAATGGAACGGTATAGGAAAATACAAGGGAAAGCAAAAGGTAAAACCTGTTGAAACCGTACATTTTCTCCTTCTGCAAAAACACGTAATATCCAGTCAAAAGCAAGGAAGAACACAGAATTATTTTTAAAATGATCATCATTTTTCGTCGATTTGCTGGTCGATAATTTCACGGAGTTCTTTCAGTTGTTTTTGGGAAAGCTTTGCATTGGAAGTAAAAAACGATGCAAACTGCGTTACGGAACTGTTGAAAAAACGGTCAATCATGGAAGTCATTTCCTCTTTGAAATACTCTCCTTTCGCGATCTTTGGATAATATTCGCGAGAATTTCCATACAATTTGTAGCCAACAAAATCCTTATTCTGCATTCTTTTCAGAAGGGTGGCAATGGTTGTGGTGGCAGGTTTCGGTTCGGGGTACGATTCTAAGATGTCCTTCATGAAAACTTTTTCTTTTTCCCAGAGAATTTCCATAATATCTTTCTCAGAATCGGTCAGTTTTATTTCTTTCATATTCTACGAGTTGTTATTTGTTTCTACAAATGTAGAATAAAAATTTAAACTGCCAAATTTTATGGCACTATTTTTCCATTTGAAATTCAATAATAATCCTAATTCAATGAAAATCAATAAACTTTATATTTCAGCAATCAGTGTTTTTCTCATATTTTCATCATGTAAAGAAAATACACTTAATGCCCAAAAGCTCGGGAAAGACGGAAGCGTAGAAACAAAAGAGCCTAATTCTCCGGAATATAAACCTGCTTTTGCCGGACAGACCAGAATAAAAGCTGTAAAAACCTCAACGCCTTATAATATCGAAATTTTAAATAAAGATCTGGGGAATCCTTGGGGAATTATCAATTTACCGGACGGAAGATTTTTAATTACAGATAAAAGAGGATACATGAATGTGGTTTCTGCCGACGGAAAAGAAATTTCAAAAATCGAAGGCTTCCCTAAAGTAGATTCGAAAGGGCAGGGCGGAATGCTTGACGTGGCTTTAGATCCTGATTTTAAAACAAACAATATCATTTATTTCAGTTTTTCAGAACCTTATGAAAATGGAAATCATACCGCTGTTGCAAAAGGAAAGCTTTCTCAGGATTTAAAAACAATTTCTGAAGTAAAAGTTATTTTCAGAGCAACTCCGACGTATGATGGAGACAAGCACTATGGAAGCCGATTGGCATTTGATAAAGACGGAAATTTATTTGTAAGTACAGGAGAAAGATCGGATAAGCAAACGAGAGTTTATGCGCAGAGAACGGATAATTATTTAGGTAAAATCTTAAAAATAACAAAGGAAGGGAAGCCGGCTCCCGGAAATCCTTTCATAGGAAAAACAGGGTTTAAACCTGAAATTTATGCGTACGGAATAAGAAATCCGCAAGGTCTGGCAATTGATCCGAGCGGAAATCTCTGGGATGTAGAAATGGGACCGAGAGGCGGAGATGAAATTAATTTAATAAAACCCGGAAAAAATTACGGTTGGGGAGATGTAACCTACGGAATCGAATATTCCGGAGATAAAATCAACAATGGGACAACACAAAAAGCAGGAACAGAACAGCCTGTCTATTACTGGGATCCTGTGATTTCGCCAAGCGGAGTTACGTTCTACACCGGAAATATCGACGAATGGAAAGGGAATCTAATGATCGGCTGTTTAAGCGGAGAACACATCAGCCGGATTGTAATGAAAGACAATAAAGTGATAGGAGAAGAAAGGCTTCTGGAAGATCAGAACGAAAGATTCCGAGATGTTCTCAATGGAAGCGACGGAAATCTGTACGCTGTTACAGACAGTGGAAAATTGTATAAAATTTCTAAAAAATAATAGTTTTGTTCAATAAATAATGGCTTCCGAATTTCCAGAAGCCATTATTTGTTATGATATAAAGATTAAAATTTAAAATTAAATCTTGCAAAAACCTGTCTTCCTGCAAATCCCATCTGTACCGGATCAAAAATACCTCCTGATTCCGTGTTTCCGGATGAAACAGCATCTCTTTGTAAAGTAGCGTATCTGTTGAATAAATTTTTGCTTCCTATAGTCAGATTGATGTTTTTGGAAAATTCATAACCAAAAGAAAGATCTGTCGTGACTTTCGGATTGTAAGTCTGGTAATCGTCCGGTCCGTTATAGCCTACCAGAGTCACTTTATCAAATCTAACCAGCTGTAAATTAGCATTGAATTTACTGATCTTATAATTCAGGTTTAAATTGATCTTCGTTTTCGGTGCAGAAGCTAAAATAAAAGCTCTTTCCCTAGGGCTGAGATAAATGTCTTCTTTTCCTTTCAGCCTGTCGGAAGTATTCACTTTTGTGATCTCCATTTCGTTGTAGTTTCCGGCTAATGTTGCCGTCAGTTTTCCTTTTCCGATATTTTCGTTAAAACTTAAAATAACATCAAGCCCTTTAGTTCTTGTATCTATTGCGTTGGTGAAAAACTGAGTCTGATCGATGCGGTTTTCAATTAAAATATTTCCGATCGCATCATCATCCTGCGAGAAATTTCCCGTTAAAACAATTCTGTCTTTTACCTTGATGTAATATCCATCTACTGTTGCCGTAAATTTCCCTGTGTTAAAGGTAAATCCGGCACTTCCATTCACAGAAGTTTCCTGTTTAAGCTGCGGAATTCCTACTGCTTTTGCCAGATTACTGTCATTAGACGCCAATTGAATTGTTACCAGATTTCCGCCCTGAAAATTGGTAAACTGTAAGCTGTAATATTTCTGAGCCAGAGAAGGAGCTCTGAATCCCGTAGAAAAAGAGCCGCGGAATGCAAACTGTGGTGTTATTTTGTATCTTGTAGACAGTTTTCCATTCAGGGTGCTTCCGAAATCATTATAATTTTCGAATCTTCCGGCAACGCTTACCATCCAGTTTTTGGTAATGTCGAGTTCGGTATCTACATACGCTGCAAAATTATTTCTGGATTTGTTAATTTCCTGAGAATATCCGGGAAAGCCCTGAGAACCGCCCGGTCTTACATTTCCGCTTAATGGGTTGATTACCAATAATGTTGAAGGAGTACTTACCGTCACAATATTTCCATTCACATCATACATAGCGTAAGAAGCTTCTTCACCTTTGATAATATTGAATTTTTCATATCTGAATTCTGATCCGAACGCCACATTCAGCCCTTCCAGAACCGAAAACTGTCTGGTTGCATTGAAGCCTGTTGTATTCTGCAGCAAAGAATGTCCTCCTGCATCAAAACTCGTTGGTGATTTTACACCCAGCGTTGCATTAATGGTATGATCGATCTGGTAAGTAAATCTGTTGCTTCCGAACGCATTGTACGCATCAACTTCCCACTCTGCAACTTTAAATTTTAAACCATTATCAAAGGTGAAATCAGAAATACTGGTGTCCTGAACAGGATTGAAGCCATTGGGATAAACCTGCGGGATATTTCCGTCTGCATCCGCACTTCTTGTCCATGCATATGCGTTGGTATTCCTGTGCGAAAATCCTTGTCTGGAATAGAATTTTAAATTATCCGATATCGGAATCTCAATATTTCCGAAAAAATAAAAATTCTGTGATTTTGCATCCCCAAATCTTTGTCTCGGAGCATCGTATTTTTCAGGATTGGCATTACGGATCGCATATTCTTTATTCACAAATTCTGCCGTAAAATTTCCGAAACCGCCTTTAGAGCCTATTTTTGTTCCATAATTTCCGTAAAAGTCAAAAGTATTTCCGTCTATTTTCCGGTCAGAAACCACATCATGATCTCCCGGACTTTTAAAAAGATTGACTCCATAAAAAGCATTGCCTTCAAAACCGTGATTACGGTCATTTAAAATTACATTAATTACTCCTGCAATCGCATCCGAACCATATTGTGCCGATGCTCCGTCACGAAGAACTTCAATTCTTTTTATCGCACCCACAGGAATCGTGTTCATGTCAGATCCCGTATTCCCGCGGCCTTTTGTACCAAAAAGGTTGATTAATGAAGACTGATGATATCTTTTTCCGTTGAGCAAAAGCAATGTCTGATCAGGACCAAGTCCTCTTAATGTTGCCGGATCTACTGCATCTGCTCCATCTGATCCGGATTGTTTATTGGAATTAAATGAAGGTGCAGAAAACTGTAAAAGCTGGTTGACTTCAATCTGCCCTGTTGACTGGCTTACCTGTTTAATGTCGATGATGTCAATCGGAACCGGAGTGTCTACAACCGTTCTTTTTTTATTCCTGCTTCCTGTTATGGCTACCTCATCAATCTTTCCTTCTTTAGAGATGGTATCATTGGTCTGCTGAGAATACAGAACAGAAGATACTCCAAGAAAAAAGGCACTTATGTATTTAATTTTCATATTTCGTTAGATTTAAATTGACATTTATATCAAAAATATTAAATTTTGTTTTTAAATCAGTAATAAAATATGGTTTTATTTGATAAATGTATTTAAATTAAATAAAAACAGTGATTATGTAGAAAAATAGAATCGGTATAATTTTAAGAAAAAATGAATTTCTGAATATTTTTTTTAATAAAAAACGGATTCAAATTTATTGAATCCGCTTTCATATTTTTTTAAAAACTGTTGATTATTCTGTTCAATCCTTCGGAGAGAATTTCCTGCGAAGTTGAAAAACAGATTCTGACGTGTCCTTCAGCGCCTTTTCCGAACCATCGTTCCGAGCCGGGAACAATCGCTACTTTTCCTTCTTTTAAAACATGTTGTGCAAATTCGTCGCTGGACATGCCATTGTTAATCTTAGGGAAAATAACAAATGTTGCTTCAGGATGATTAGGAATTAAAATACCCGAATTGCTAAGCATATTGTAAGCTAAATCTCTGTTGTTCTGTAAATGCGCAAGAAAATCATTAAACCATGGTTTTGCTTTATCTATCGCAACACTTGCCGCAATCTGCGACAGTGTAGAAACACCTTCGATGGTTGAATTAAACATGGATTTTTCTGTAAAATCATCCAGCAATTCCTGATCATTGCATAAAACCGCACCAATTCTCAATCCTGCAATTCCAAACGATTTTGAAAATCCGAAAACAGTAAAACTTTTCTTTTTAGCATTCTCAGAGACAGAAGAGTAGGTGTTGAATTCTTTTTTGTCGTACACAATATCGCTCCAGATTTCATCGCTCATTACCCAAAGATCATGAGCAGCCGCAATGTCTGCAATTTTCTGTAAAATTTCTTTGGAATATACTCTTCCTACAGGGTTGTGGGGATTACAGATGCTGATCAGTTTTGTTTTCGGAGAAATTAAAGAAACCAGCATTTCAAAGTCGATATCTCCAGTTTTGGAATCTACCGCGCATAATTTAATATTTCCGCCAACCGAATCCACTGTTTTTTTGAAAAGGAAATCCACCGGATCGAAAATAATCGCTTCGTCTCCCGGATTCAGCACATATTTGGCAACCATATACATTCCCATTGCGGCACTGTTTACAGCCAAAACATTTTCCGGAGTAAAGCTGCCTTTTTTTCCTGTATTAAAATGCTCTGCAACACTTTTTTTGAACTCAGGAAGTCCGGAGAATGGGCCATAACTCAAATAGCCGTCCTTAATATATTCTATGATTCCGTTTTCTATTTCTTTAGACATTCTGAAGTCCGGATCTGCTGCAGTTAAAGGGATAATACCTTCTTCCAGAGTTGCCCATCTTCCGTTGTAGGCTTTTCTTTTCAGCGCTTCAAAATTGATATCGTTGTTTGTGAACATTTTATTTATATGAAATTGGTAAGGTATTTTTAGGCTGTTCGTTCAGAGGTAAAAGGAATTGCTCCAGTAAAGCTCTTCCGTTTTTGATGTGGGTTTCGATTTCAGGCTTTCGGTCTTCTTCGTATTTTCTGAACGTTTCCTGAAGGTCATTTCCTTCAGCTAAAAGATTTGTTAATGTGAAAGAATCTTTCAATGCAGAAGTAACACCCTGACTTGTAAAAGGAATCAGCGGATGTGCAGCATCGCCGATGAAAACGACATTCTGATGGTAAAAAGGATTTAATTTTTCAAGTTCATACACTCTCCAGATATGGGCGTTTTCATAACTTGAACCTTCAATAATGGATGAAACAAGAGTATTCCAGCCGCCAAAATTATCCAGCATAAACTGTTTAATGCAGTCCGGACTATAATCTTCGTTGATGAAATGTTTGGTAATATCAAACTGACAGTACCAAAGAATTTTTGTAGAAGAAAGTTTTAAAACACCAAAAGTAAGTCCGCCGTTTTCATGATGAAATTTCAGGAAATTGCTTTCAATTCGGCTTGCGAGTTCTTCATTTTCGATGATATTTACCACTTCATTTTCCAGAACGGCTCTCATGATTTCGTCCTGAAAAATGGTTCTTCTGATACGGCTTCTTGATCCGTCTGAGGCAACGACAACGTCTGCTTCTAAAGTATTATTTTCGTCCAGCGTAATTTGTGCTTTTCCCTCCGAAAATCCATTCAGTGCCACAGTTGAATTGTAAGAAATTTTATCTGATGGAATTCTCTTCGCAAGAATTTCAATCAAAGTACTTCTGGAAACGACAAAAACATCATCCAGATCCTTTTCGGAAAGAATTTCGCCGCTTTGGTTGTAATGGATGTATTTTTTCAGAAAACTTCCTCTGGCGTAAAGATCGTTAATATCAATAATAGCTGAAAGATGCTCAATTCCCTCTTTGGGAATGATAAATCCATGTCCTTTCAGATCGTTTGGGGTTCTTCTTTCGTAGAGATGATAGTCGATATTATTTTTTTCCAAATAATTTGCCATACTCAGTCCGGATACACCGGCTCCTATGATTGCAACTTTGCCCATCTTTTTATTGTTGTTAGTTTTGTTTTTTTAATTTGTAAAATTTTCATTAAAACAGAATAATCTGCGTAAATTTTTTATTTGTGAAAACAGGATTATCCGTTAATGATATGAAAAGAATGTTTCCTTACTGCTAAAATTCAGCCCTTTGAAGGAAATGTGAAATAGATAATATCTTCTGTGATATTATTTCAGAATAAAAAGAAAGACTATTCCGGTGCCTTGAAAATATTATCATCGGAATGGAACCCCGCAACACCGCCGCTTACCGCAAATTTCATTGCAGAAGCAGCCGTCATCCCTACAACAGGTTTGATGTTTTTTTCTTCCGTAACGATTACCCAGCCCGAAATGGCATAAGAGTGGGGAAGGTATACCGCTACGTAATTGTGTTTTTCGACATCTGCCATTTCTTTTTGCGTTAAAAACCCGATTCTCCATATTTCAGGATTTTCGTTGGTCTTTACCCAGACCGGATCGTTGAATTTTTTTTTGTCTCCTACGAAGGAGGACATTACGTCTTTTGTGGGGGTGTAGATATGTTTTACACCGGGTGTTTTTTCAAGAAGACGATCCATGGAATCGAAAAAGAATCTTCCGACCACGAATTTATTTCCCAAAAAACCTAAAAGTGCGGTAAATAAAATGGTCGAGATAAAAACAAGACCGGGAATTTCCTTTGCAACGGAAGGAATAATGTTATCAATAGACGTTACAATATACCAGATGACAAAAATTGTCAGTCCGATGGGACCGATAATCACTAGTCCCTGAAAGAAATTTTTCAGGAAAAAATTGGCAATATTTTCAAACGTCAGTTTTTTCAATCTCAATACTATTTATCCGTGGATGGTTTCGCCTTTTCCGTAAGACTGTATAACTTTTGCTTCATATTCCAGCCATTCTTCCCATCGTTTATTTACTTTTTCTTCGTCTCCAAGCTGTCTTGCAAACCCGATGAAGGTGGTGTAATGGTTGGCTTCTGAAATCATCAGTTCTCTGTAGAAGGTTTTAAGCTCCTCATCTTTGATATTTTCAGTCAGAACTTTAAATCTTTCACAGCTTCTGGCTTCAATCATAGCTGCGAAAAGCATTTTATCTACAATAAGATCGTCTCTGTTCCCGCCTTTCTGGATAAAATTCACCAGTTCATTCACATAATCGTCTTTTCGGGTACGTCCGAAAGTATAGCCTCTTTTTTTTATAATTTCATGAACCTGATGAAAATGCTCCAGTTCTTCCTGTGCGATGGCAAGAAGTTCCGTCACGATTTCCGGATATTCAGGAAGCATTGTGATTAATCCGATGGCATTGGTAGCTGCTTTTTGCTCGCACCACGCATGATCCGTTAAAATTTCTTCAATGTTTCCTTCTGCAATATTTGCCCACCTTGGATCGGTAGGAAGTTTCAACTTAAACATGTTTTAAAATTTTCTGTAAAATTAAAATAATTTGCAATACGATTAAAGTTTATTTAAAGATTCAGAACGTTGAAAAAATATTTTTCTTAATAATTTAAAAATCTTGGTATTTAATTTGTTTTCAATAAAAAACCAAATTAAAATATAAACAATGGAAACTATTACAACTTTAAAATCTAAAGCAGAGGCTTTACTTTCAGCAATTTTTGTTCTTTTTATGTCAGCGTTCAGCTTCGCACAGGAAACTAAAACGGGAGGCGGAACCGTAACAACAGAACAAACTACAACTACAACGACAGAATGGTATGCAAATCCTACTTACATTATTATCGGAGCTGTTGTTTTAATTGTAATCATCGCACTTATTGCAAGAGGAGGAAGAGAAAGGGATTAATGAGATGCAGTTTTGCTTCTTAAAAGCTCTAAAACTTTCCAACCCCATTCATCAACTTTTTTCAAGCCGGCTGAAATGATGAATGCCAAAATAATATTGATTCCGTAAATTAAAATCATTAAAATCCACCAAGGCATATTTTCTTTCATGGGAACGACTAAAAAGTAAACGAGTGAAGAGCTTATTCCCTGTGCAAAATAAAAAAATATCGCATTTTTCCCAATGTAGGTCACAACATTTTCTTTTGTGATCTTAAACCTGTTATAAAAAACAAAAAGGGTTACCAGAGAAAACAGCGTCCAGATAATATAAGGAATCTGAGGCGGAAATTTATTTTTATTGATTTTGTAAAATATTTCCGGTCCGTAAAATCCGAAGAGTCCTGCTAACGCAATCGCAACAAATCCGTATAATACAGGAACCATCCTGTCCGGAATTTTTTTACCTTTCATTCTATTTCCAATCAGAAAAACAGTCAGGTAAAAAGCAACATATCCTACCTGTCCGGAAGGATAAATTTCCGGAAAAATATTAAATAATAAGGTCAATCCTGCACAAAGCCCAATGAACCAGTTAACATGTTTCGGAAAGAATTTTAATATTAAAACACCAAAAACGGTTAAAATATAATATACTTTTAAATACCAAAAGCTCCCCATTACCACAGGGAAAGTATCTACATTGATGTATTGGTGAAGATACCAGTTGCCTAAATTTTCCCATTGCGGAGTGGTAGAAATACTTGTGGTAGCATACTTTGATCCGAAGGTCGAATAAAAATTCTGCAGCCATTCCAGAGAAAAAAATGTTAATCCGAAAACTTTGAAGAAATAATCCAGAAAGAACAGAAGAGTTACAAAAATCATATATGTGATCTGCAATTTCAGCAGCCTGTATAATGTTTTTTCGATATTGGAACCGGATGTTATTCCGCTTAATGCGTAAAACAATGCAACATCAAATACCAAAGAGAAAACCCTCACTTCAGGCTGGATATAAAATTGCCCCGACCAGAAAGCGGTATGGATGAAAATGATGGAAATGGTAGCCAGTCCTTTTGCGAAATCAATATAGAGGTCTCTGTTCATTTTTTTTGATATGATGTTTCAAAAGTAATAAACTTTAAGAATATGCAGACAAATAAAAAGAGACAGGAATCGTGTCCCTGTCTCTTCGAGAAAGATATTTCCAAAAAATGATAATCTATTTCAGGTTTTTAAATTCTTCGGCAGAGATTTCTCCGGTCTGAATTTGTTTAAGCTCCTCAAGATACTGCTGCATATAAGCATCAAGTTCAGGATATTGCGTATTTTTTGCCATTTTGTAAGTTCCGTTCAATACTCCCTGATAATAATAGAAGAAGTTATAATCGAAATCTGCAGCAGTAAGGCTGTACTGACCCAGTAAAAATCCTAGACGAACAGCAGATCTTCTCTGTGCGGGAGTTCCGTGGTGACCCGGACTTGTAGTCTGGTAATCGCCAATGCTTTGTGCAAATTCGTAAGCGGCTGCAATCTGCGTAAAGCTTGTCTGGTTGTATCCGTTTGGTCTTCTCAGATAATATCCTGCAAAGCCATCTGCTTCCAGTTCGTTTGGTCTTGCCGTAGATTCTGTTACTGTAGGCAGTCCAAAAATGTACTGAAGCTGATGTCCGTACTCATGAGCAAGAATCATCGCGTTTACAATGTCTCCGCCTTTTGCTTTTGCATCGTAATAAATAGCGTAGCCGTAATAGATTTTTCCTGTAGAATAGGAAATTGCATTGTAGGTAGAATTAAAATTCGAAGGATCATTCACAAATCTCAATGTAGGATTGCTCCTTCCCCACATGCTTGCAATTTTTGTCATCTGAGAATTCATAAAATTGGTGTCTGTAGAATTCTGTAATGAAGTAAGCAGTACAGATGAAGAACTCCAGTTGTTATCAACATAATAGCAGACTTTCTCCAGACCATTCGGTTGTTCCGGCTTTAAGCTTTCTGCCTTTTGCTCCTGTTGTACAGGTGTTTCCATGGTGTCGTCGTTACATGCTGACAGAGAAAGTGCAGCAATGGCTCCCAAAAGAATCGGGAATTGGATTTTTCTTTTCATATATACAAATATTTTGGTGAAAACGAAGATAAAAAATAAAAAGGAATTTCATATCACTTTATTGTGAAAAAATATTCAAAACATAGTAAAATTTTATTTTAAAAAAGATTGAATTGAATTTGAAGAGATTAGAAAATATTTCTTATATTTGCACCTCGAAATAACTAAAAATTTATAAACAATGTTTGCAATTGTAGAAATAGCAGGGCTTCAATACAAAGTTGAGCAAGACCAGAAGTTGTTTGTAAACCGTTTAAAAGGAGATAAAGGAGGAAAAGTATCTTTTGATAAAGTACTTCTTACTGTAAACGGAGCAATCACGGTAGGCGCCCCAGCTGTAAGCGGAATCACTGTAGAGGCAGAGATCCTGGATCATGTAAAAGCTGATAAAGTAATCGTTTTCAAAAAGAAAAGAAGAAAAGGTTACAAAGTGAAAAATGGTCACAGACAATCATTAACTCAAATTCAGATTACTGGTATTACAGGATTTGAAGGAGCTAAAAAAGCAGAAAAACCTGCTAAAAAGACAACTAAAAAAGCTGACGCTGAAGCAACTGAAGGCGCAGAATAATTTTTTAAACCAAAAAACCTTAAAATAAAATGGCACACAAGAAAGGAGTTGGTAGTTCCAAAAACGGTAGAGAATCTCACTCTAAAAGATTAGGTGTAAAGATTTTCGGTGGTCAAGATGCTATTGCAGGTAACATCATTGTTAGACAAAGAGGTACTCAACACCACCCAGGTGCAAACGTGGGTATCGGTAAAGATCACACTTTGTTCGCATTAGTTGACGGAAAAGTAGTTTTCAGAAAGAAAGCAAATAACAGATCTTTCGTATCTGTAGAAGCAAACGCATAATATATAAGCGTTTTATAAAAATTAAAAGCCTTGGCAATTTTGCTGAGGCTTTTTTGTATTTTGATGTGAGGAAAAGTTAAAGTTTTTATATTTATTCAATTTAACGGGAAATATTTATATATTTGGTAACTATCAAATAACGAATATATTGCGTAAGCCGAAAAGCAGACAGAGTAGGCAACAAATTAAACCAAACTAATATGAAAAATCTAAAAAAATTAACAAAAAGACAGCTTAAAACAATTGCTGGAGGAGAAAAATGTCCTGCCTTAGCCAGTTGGTGTTCTGAATGGTGTACTTGGACGGCATGGCAAAAAGCACATTGTCTGAATGCGGTAATTGATACTCCTTGTGATTGCTAAACTAAAGAATTCAAGCCTCTTTTTTGAGGCTGTTTTACCAACTTTATAAAAATCTATAACTATGAAAAATTTAAAAAAAATCCAAAGACAGGATCTTAAAAATGTAATGGGAGGAGCATCTCCGGATCAGGGATGCTTACCTTGCGATGTGTATTGTAGACTTCCGGAAGGGCAGAAACCGCCATGTAAAATTGTGTACATTGTAGCGCATTGCAATAGCTGCAAAGGTTATGGTGAAGAATCTTAAGAAATAAAAAAAAACTCCTTCGCGCTGAAGGAGTTTTGTATTTTAAAAGCCGACCTGAAAACCTGCTTTAATTCCGAAAGTTGAAATATCCGGTCTGTTGAGGTAATTTCCGCGCCAGTTGAAATCTACTCTGAAAATTCGAAGGTTTCCGAAACCAATATTTTCGATCCCGAAACCGTATTCATAATAAATATGCTCACTTGGGGCAGAATATTTGAATCCTTCCACATTAATCGCTTTAGAAGCGTCGCTTAATGTTCCGTAAGCTCCTCTGATGAAGGCAATCTCTCTTAATTTTAATTTTTTGATCAAAGGAATATAAGAAAGGATTTTCCCGTTGAAATGATGCTCTAAATGAAGCGTAGTATACGTATCAGCCACAAATTCATAGTAATTAAGCTGTGCAAATGTATTCTGAGCGAGACTATATGACTGGTTTCCCGGAATTACGTTCTGTAAAGCCAAGGGAACGGTATTGAAATTCTTTCCAGCCTCAAAGCTGACTACTGTTTTTCCCCAGCTTCCGATCAGAAAAGGCTTATAAAACAGGAACTGCAATTTGTTATAATTAAAATCCGACCCGAATAAACCTTCAACACCTTTTGTGTATTTCAAGACAATAGTGGGGGCAAGAGTTCCGTGTTCGTGTCTGTCGATTCCGGTCTGGGAAAATTTTGCTCCCGGTCTTGCGATTAAGCTTAATGTAAAATGCGAATCATTGGTTGTTTTTCTCAAATCTCCGTTTTTGTAATACATGAGATTAAATCCTTCGGGATTTGCCGATTTAATGCTTTGCATGGTTCCGTCTAGTCTGATCTGAAAATTTTTCCAGGGTTCAATAGAAGTAAATACATTTGTCTGGTTTATCGAGCTTAGTGAAGCGTTTTCTCCTCTTGCAAAAATCGTTGAAGAAGCAAACGTTCTTGCCATAATTCCGTCATCATTGGTCAGCCGAACGCCAAGCTGTAGAATATCTCTTCTTGTTCCTGCTCCTACCGTAAAACGGTTTACTCTGTTAAACATAAATCTTCCTTCAACACCATATTTCACCTGTTGGTCTTTGAATCCATAAGCGGTGTAAAACTGAACTCTCCAGGGATCGTTCCGTGTGAAATAGGTTCTTGCTCCAATTCGTATCCTGTCGCCTTCTACCTGATTTTTTCCATACACAGAAAAAATAGGACCTAAATCAATACCTTTTGTAATGTTATAATATCCGGAACCCAGCGTTTCGTAAAGTTTTACAATACGGTTAAATTTTGGAGTCTGCTCAAGCTTATCAAGCATATCATAAATGCCCTGCTCGCTTTTTGACAGGGAATCAGGTCTTGCTTTTACCCAATACGCATCATCTTTTTCTACAAATTTATCATTGTATTCCTCTTCCTTTCTTTTAAAGATTTTGTCTTCAAGCGGTTTATTAAACTGGTATTCCGAATAATCTACGGATCTTTTGGCAATAATGCTTTTTGAAGTTTTCTTTTTTGAAAAAGGAGTCATTTCAATTTCTGTAACAAATTTCCTCGGCAAAAAAGTATTTTCGTCGGGATTGTCATATTCCAGTTCTGTAGAAATTCCGTTAATAAAATTTACATTAATTTTTTGCGTGGATTTTAAGGTTGCACCCAAAACTGCATAACTGTCTGTATCAATATAAAGATATCCCTGAAATGCTAAAACTTCTGTCCTTTTCGGCTGATAGCGGATTTTGAAAGCATTTTCTCCGCGTACTGAAATAGTATCTACCAGATTATAATCATATGTACTGAAGCTTGTTTCTCCGGCAGGACTTGGGAATCCGATGTCGAAATAATTTAAAGTATTATCATAAATATTGATGTCGCGGTAAAGGTTTTTAGCCATCAGAGTAATGATCTGGTTATCCTGAAAACCTGATGTTTTTTGTGCCGTGAGAAGCCTTTTTGTACGTTTGGAAGGTCTGTTTTCTCCGTAATTTTCGTAAACGGCTTCATTGAGGAAAATAGGAAGGCCAATTTTTCCGCTTGCCGTGGAATCTTTATAATCAAAAATGAATTCAAGTTTATTGAAGATTTTTCTCTTCATGAATGCACTGTCCAGATTATTGGCATCAAACTGAATTTTTTCGTATTCTTTATAGGTATAGGTGTCGAATTTATCTAAACCGTTGTTTCTCTTCCGTTCCCAGACTTTCTGCATGATCGCGTAAGCGGGATTTTCCTTTTTGTTTTTATATTTCGGTTTTTCGTTATGAATAACAACTTCCTGTATACTCCCGACTTTTTCCTGAGCCAGTTTCACAAAAATATTGCTGGCATTCTGTGGAGTTACATCAACACTTTCTAAAGAATAATTTTTTCTTAAAAATCTGAGTTTATAAATCAGGCTGTCTGACTGTACGGTAAATTTTCCGGAAGTGGTTGTAAGAGATGGTTTTTGATTTTCATTAATGAAAATATCTACTCCTGAGACCTCCTTATTGGTCTTTGCGTCTACAATTCTGCCGTTTGCCAAATTTTGTGAGTATACGAGATCTGCAAAAAATAGAAATAAAAAGAGGGAATAATATTTGGAATTGTTAATTAACATTTGTTGTTTCTTCAAGCTATTTGCATAACAAAAAGTATGCACTTTTATTATAAAAAAATAAATATTATTTAAACTTTTAATGGTTTAAATACAAAACTGCAAATGTAATAAAAATAACATCATCGTTTTGACGGTGTTATAGTTATTGTTTTGTTAAAATATGATGATTTTTAAGAAATTATTTTTGAGTTGATGTGATGCAAAATCGCAGAAATAAAAAAGACCTACATTTCTGTAAGTCTTTTTGGCTCCTCCTGCTGGGCTCGAACCAGCGACCCTCTGATTAACAGTCAGATGCTCTAACCAACTGAGCTAAGGAGGAATGTCCTTTGTTTTAAGTGGTGCAAATATAGGACGAATATTTGTACCCTGCAAATATTTTTTTAAAATTTTGTAAAAATATTATAATTTCCCCGCGAAGATCTTGAAGATGTCGCTTCCAAAGATTACTAACATCAAGCCTAACAGGAAGATAACACCAATCGTCTGTGCATTTTCTAAAACTTTCTGAGGAACAGGTTTACCCACAATCATCTCATAAAGAGTGAAAATAACGTGTCCTCCATCCAGTCCTGGAATAGGAATAAGGTTTAGGAATGCCAGCCAAACCGAGAACATCGCAGTAAAGCCCCAAAATGCAGCCCAATTGATGGAAATTTCTCCGTTTGCATTTTTATCTACCGGCATGTTTTTTACAATAGCAATCGGTCCTCCTACATTTTTGTATCCCTGAATTTTAGAGTTAAACATAATTTTAAACTGTTTCACCTGCATCGTTAAAGACTCAATAGATCTTTCAAAACCTCTGGGAATAGATTCCCCGAAAGAATATTTTTTATCTGTAATGAAGTTTGCTAATGCTTTCTGATCTACACCAACACCCAATTTTCCGTTTTTGTCAACAGATGCAGCAATTGTTTCAGGTTTTCCGTTTCTTACAACTTCTATGTTTACCGTTTTTCCTTTATTTTCAGATAAAGAAGAACTTACTTCATCAAAATAAGGTGTTTGTTTTCCGTTAATCGCAACAATTTGGTCTCCTTTTTTAAGCCCTGAAGCCTGAGAAACAGGAGTTGCCAGAGAATCGATAATCATTGGAAATCTCGGCGTAATATAAAGTTTAGCCTCTCTTTGTTTTAAAACTTCTGCAACGCCATCTTTATTAACAGGAAAAGTTACTTCTTTTCCGTTTCTAAGTACCGTTACATTATCTCCTAAAAGAATATTGATGGAAGCATTTTCCAGTCTTTCAACAGGTTTTCCGTCGATATTAATGATCTTATCACCATTCTGGAATCCCATTTTTTTTCCGGCTTCCGTAACTCCGATTCCGTTGTTGAATTTGGTAAGATCTGTGTATGTTTCACCGTTAAAAAGTGAAAGACACGAGTAAATTAACCAAGCCAAGAAAAAGTTCACCGTAACACCGCCCAACATGATAATCAGCCTTTGCCAAGCCGGTTTTGCGCGGAATTCCCATGGTTGTGCAGGCTGTTTCAACTGTTCGGTATCCATGCTTTCATCCACCATTCCGGCAATTTTTACATATCCTCCGAAAGGAAGCCATCCGATTCCGTATTCCGTTTCGCCAATTTTCTTCTTGGCTAAAGAAAACCATGGATCGAAGAACAGATAGAATTTTTCAACTTTGGTTTTAAAGTATTTGGCGGGTAAGAAATGCCCAAGTTCGTGTAGGATAACCAGGATAGAAATGCTCAATATAAATTGAAACAGTTTGATTGCTATTTCCATTAATGCTTTTTATGTTTAATTTGCAAAGGTAACAATTATCAAAACTATGCCAAATAAAAAAGCTCCCCGAAACGAGAAGCTTTGTCATATAATGGGATGATTTATTATAAATTAATCGAAACTCCGAGACTGCCATTGTTGCCGACTTCTGCGAAAACGCCGATTCTTTCAGTAAAAAAGTACCTCGCTCCAATGTGGGCTCCTAACCCAAAACTGTTTCCTACAACTCCTACATCTGCTCCGGGATAAATATCGAGTTTTTCAGGAAGCTGTAAAGCGTCTTTCAGATGAAAATTGATTCTTCCGAATACAAAAGCACGGTTTTTATCATCATTATTTTTATAATTATCAAAATAAATGTTCAATCCGGCTCCTACGGAAATTAGTTTATTCAATCCATAATCATAAGTTCCGGTAATTCCTGTTCCGTAGCCCCATGCGCTGAGTCCGGCATTGATTTTCTGATCTCCTTTTCCTGTCCACGCCTGAGCATTGGCAAATGTTCCCGTAAGGATGAGAACAAACATAAAAAATAACTTCTTCATAAATTTTACTTTTTACTAATTTTTATCGATTAAATATTCGCAACAAAAATAAAACCGAAATCATTGAAAAATCGTATTTTTAGGGAAGTTTTTTAACAAAGTTTATGAAGATTACAGGATTGAATTTAGATATTATCTGGAAAAACAAAGCAGAAAACTTTAACATTATTGAAAAAGAGTTGCAGAATCAGGAGGCAGATCTCTTTCTTTTGCCTGAAATGTTTTCAACGGGGTTTTGTATGGATGCTTCCGAAGTTTCCGACAGAAATCTGGAATCGATGGAGTTTTTAAAAAAAATGGCGAAGGAAAAAAACGCTGCATTCTGCGGAAGCGCTCCGGTTGAGGAAAACGGAAAATTCTACAACAGATTGTATTTTGTGCAGCCCGATTCTCAGGTTGAATTTTATGATAAAAGACATTTGTTTTCGTTTTCAGGAGAAGATAAAGTGTACACTCCCGGAAAAGAAAGGGTGATTGTAAATTATTTAGGTTTCAGAATCCTTTTGCAGGTTTGTTATGATCTTCGTTTTCCTGTTTTTGCAAGAAATAATGAT
Organism: Chryseobacterium sp. 2P; assembly: GCF_059579425.1. NCBI lineage: Bacteria > Pseudomonadati > Bacteroidota > Flavobacteriia > Flavobacteriales > Weeksellaceae > Chryseobacterium > Chryseobacterium sp. 2P. The sequence continues at coordinate 4,472,010 of NZ_CM184194.1, read as the reverse complement.
GATTACGATGCGATTTTGTATGTGGCAAACTGGCCCGAAAAAAGAGTAGGAGCATGGGAACATCTGTTAAAAGCGAGAGCTATTGAAAATCTGTCCTTCGTTTTTGGATTAAACAGAATCGGGACCGATGGAAATAACCTGTTTTATCAGGAAAGTTCACACTGTTTTTTTGCAGACGGAAAAGAAATTTCACAAAAGAGCGGAAATCTTGTAACAGCAGAATTAAATTTAGAAGAACTGAAAGATTTCAGAAGCCATTTTCAGTTTTTAAATGACCGCGATTCATTTTCAATTGAATTTTAAAGAAAATATATCAAAATTAAAGCTAAAATTTTTTCAATCTTAGCCTTAATCTTTATTTTTATGTATACTGCTTTAGAAGCTGAGTCAATGTATTTACATCATGCACGCCGCTTTCTTTCCACAGCATCTCTCCCTGTTTGAAAATAGCTAATGTCGGAACACCACGAACGCCATACTGATTGGCAAGAGCAGGATACTGATCCACATCTACCTTAATGATTCTTGCCGAAGTTCCTATATTTTCTTTTACGGTATTTAAAACAGACGACTGTACTTTGCAGGGTTGACACCACGTTGCAAAAAAGTCGATAAGAACAGGTCTTTCCGAATCGATAATTTCCTGAAATGCTTGAGACATAGTTGGTGGTTTTTATTAAAAAAGAAACACTTTAGTTTAATAATCCGAAAAGCTTACTATCTAAAATCACTTAAAAAAAACGGAGGTTACCGAAAACTTTGTGCTGTTAAATGCTTTTCAGTCAATAAACTAAAGTGTCATGACTTTATATTTACTACAATGATAATTTCAAAAAAGAGGTATTATATTGTTTTCGACTGACATACAAAATCTGAAGTCGGGAATTTTTCCGTTTTCTTAATTGCGCCGAAACCTCCTTCTATTTCAGTAAAGTTTCTGATTCCGTTTGAGTTAAGGATGCTTGCTGCAATCATGCTTCTGTAGCCTCCTGCACAATGAAGGAAAAAATGCTCAGAATCATCAATCGTGTGAACCCAGTCGCTGATTACGTCCAAAGGTTTGTTGTAAGCATTATCAATATGTTCGGCAGAATATTCCGAGATCTTACGAACATCAATTACTTTTGAGTTTTCATTATAAAGTTCTGCAAATTCTGCAGAAGAAATTCTTTTTACCTCATCTGTTTCTTTTCCGCTGTTTTTCCATGCTTCAAAACCTCCTTTAAGATAGCCCAGAACATTGTCGAATCCAACGCGGCTAAGTCTTGTAATGGCTTCTTCTTCCATGCCTTTGTCTACAATAAGAAGCAAAGGATGCTTTACATCAACGATAAGCGTTCCTACCCATGGTGCAAAATCTCCTTTTAATCCGATATTTACAGAATTCGGCACAAATCCTTTATAAAACTCGCCTGGACTTCTGGTATCTAAAATTAACGCGCCTGTTTCTTCCGCAAAAGCTTCAAAATCTTCAACAGAAACTGCAGTTAAACCTTTATCCATTACGGCATCAAGGCTTTCATAACCGCCTTTGTTCATGGCAACATTCATCCCGAAATATTTCGGTGGAGCCGTTAAACCGTCCAGAACTTCGCGGATAAAAGATTCTTTATCAGGCTGATTCAAAGCATAATTTGTTTTTTTCTGATTTCCCAGAATATCAACCGTCTCTTTCTGCATATTTTTTCCACAGGCAGAACCCGCTCCATGAGCCGGATAAACTGTAATGCTGTCATCCAGAGGCATAATCTTTGTCTGAAGACTGTCGTACAAAATTCCTGCAAGATCTTCCTGAGTAATACTTCCTGCTTTCTGGGCAAGATCCGGTCTTCCCACGTCTCCTAAAAATAAAGTATCTCCTGTGAAGATGGCTGTTTCAACTCCGTTTTCGTCAATCAGAAGATAAGTCGTGCTTTCCATCGTATGACCGGGTGTATGAAGAACTTTTATTTTTATTTTTCCTATTTCAAAAATCTGATCGTCTTCTGCAATAATAGCTTCAAACTCAGGCTGAGCGGTAGGTCCGTAAACAATAGGAGCACCTGTTTTCTTACTTAAATCCAGATGTCCCGAGACAAAATCTGCATGAAAATGTGTTTCAAAAATATATTTTAAAGTTACATTGTCTTTTTCCAGACGATCCAGATAAGGCTTTACTTCCCTTAAAGGATCGATAATTACTGCTTCATTTTCAGATACGATGTAGTACGCACCCTGAGCCAGACATCCCGTGTATATTTGTTCGACTTTCATTATGTGATTGTAACCGTTTTAATGTTTTATATTTGAAATACAAAAATCGTGTTTATTTTTTTAAATACCATCAAAATAAAAAATGGATACTGATAGAATAAATCTATAAAGTCTCTATATTACTGCAATCTGTAAAAAATTTTGTAGAAAATCTCATTGGTATCTTCAGAGATATTTTTATCAATTTTAAACTGAATATAATCTGCTTTTCTGGCTTCTCCTTCCTGATAATCGATCACACCGTGATATTTTTCGTAGATATGGTCTTTCAGTTTGCCGTTTTCAGCAATTCTTGTCATTTCTTCAAAATATTTTTTTGTATCTGGATTAATCTTCCAGTCGTTCTCATGAGCTTTGTAAAATTCAAGCATTTTTTCGACAGAATAGATTTCTGAGTCTATTTTCATATCATGAAATCCTGTTAAGATTTCTTTTTTCTCAAGATTTTTAGATAACCATACAATTTTAGCCTGTGCCGCTTCAGTTATTGCTTTCGTCATCATAGAATCTCTTTTTACTGAAGACGATAAGATAATATCGGGAACTTTATGAATGGGAAGAGTTTTTATAGAAGCCAAATTAAGGATCCCAAAGTAATTTTCAACTTTGCCTTTAAGATCTTTCAATTGATCTTTTGTCATATCATCACTGGAAACCCTTGTTTTGAAAGTCCAGCCGCCGCATTCATAAATAGAAAGAAGAGAATTTTTATTAACGTATTTTACACCGTTGAAAAAATCCTGTTGTCCCATTGCATTGTTAAATAAAGCATACACAAATCCCACTTTTAAATTTTCATTGGAAATAGTTCCGAATAAAGGCTTTATTTCTACATGATCATTGGAGTTCTGGTTTAAGGCATAATCGTAATTGTAAAATTCATCTCTCAGAAGCTGGTTGTCAATATATTTCTTGGGATAAATATAAATTGTGAGAACAGTTTTATTTTTTTTTGAAGTTTTCTGAATATAACTCACTCCGACATTGGTTTCGGCTGCATCATAAGAAGTAACACCTTCGCGTTGAAATCCGGACCACAGTTCAGGAAACAGAGTCTGGGTTGCTTCGTGTTTGTAATCTCCTTTTACTTTCAATTCTAAAGGCTGTTGTCTTTTCTGTGAGAAAACAATTGTGATGCTAAAAAATAAAAGCAGTTGTATGTATTTTATCATGGCTTTTTTTAAGAATTAAACTCAGACAAAAGTATTTATAAATTATTGATAAAAGATCATGATGATATTATTAGTCATACTGAAGAATATTTTACAAAAAACTTTATATTTATAGGTTAAAAAAGAGCAAATGGCAGACAAAACACAATTCATTGAAGAATTAAATGCGAGATACACTCCCAAAGGAGATCATATTATATTGGGAAAAGGAATGCTGGATGGCGAAGTCGTTCCTGAAGTTAATGTTACCATTCCGTTAAAAACCATTAACCGCCACGGATTAATTGCCGGAGCAACAGGAACCGGAAAAACAAAAACATTACAGGTTTTCGCAGAACAGCTTTCGCATCAGGGGATTCCGTCTCTGGTTTTGGATATTAAAGGAGACTTTTCGGGGATCGCAGAAGCGGGAACTGAAAATCCTGCCATTCAGGAAAGATATGCTAAAACGCAGCTTCCGTACAATCCACAGGCTTTTCCTGTAGAATTAATGACCATTTCCGGCGAAAGAGGCGTTAAATTAAGAGCCACTGTTACAGAATTCGGTCCGGTTTTATTAAGCAAAATCTTACAGTTGAATGATACTCAGCAAAGCATCATGTCGATTGTCTTTAAATATTGTGATGATAAAGGTCTTCCGCTAATTGATCTGAATGACCTGAAAAAAGTGCTTCAGTACGTCACAGAAAATCCACAGGGAAAAGCTGAACTTTCTTCCAATTACGGTTCGATAGCTTCTGCATCTCTGGGCGCGATTTTAAGATCCATCGTTGCATTGGAACAGCAGGGAGCTTCCAGCTTCTTTGGAGAACTGAGTTTTGATGTTCACGATTTACTGGAAACAAGAGACGGAAAAGGAGTGGTAAACATTCTGAGAGTTGCAGACATTCAAAGCAAGCCACAGTTGTTTTCAACATTTATGCTTTCGCTCTTTGCGGAAATCTACATGACCTTTCCGGAGGAAGGTGACAGCGGAAAACCGAAGCTGGTTTTGTTTATCGATGAAGCACATTTAATTTTTGATGAATCTTCAAAAGCTTTGGTCTCACAAATTGAAACCATGGTAAAACTGATCCGTTCAAAAGGAGTCGGAATCTATTTTATCACGCAAATTCCGGGTGATGTTCCGGAATCGGTGCTTTCTCAGTTGGGTTTAAAAATTCAGCACGCATTACGAGGGTTTACCGCTAAAGATAAAAAGGAAATCTCCAAAGCAGTAGAAAATTATCCGACCACGGAATTTTATGATGCTCCAACGCTGATCCAGAATCTGGGAATCGGTGAAGCTTTCGTTACCGCTCTGGATGAAAAAGGAATTCCAACACCGCTGGTTCATACCTATTTAATTTCACCGGAATCAAGAATGGATGTTCTGAATGACGCGGAAATTTCAGATTTAACAAAAAGATCAGCTTTGGTTGCCAAATATGATAAAGTAGTGGATAACGAATCTGCATATGAAATTTTGGTGGGTAGAATGGAACAGGCTGCACAGGAAGCGTCGCAGACTTCTAACCAGAAAACAAAACCGGTAAAAGAAGAACCCGGAATTTTCGAGCAGGTTTTACAAAGCAGGGCGGGAAGAACGTTTACCAGCACACTGATGCGCGAAGGCGCAAAAGCAATCTTGGGAATGCTTGGTCTGGGAGGAAGACGAAGATAAATATTTTTATTATTTTAGCAGAATTGCCTTATTCCTATTCATTTATTGGCATAAGTTATGTTTCCAGATGTAAAGGAAATGAATCGTTAATCTAAAAAGAAGTTGTAAAAAATTTAAATGTATTCAATAATAGACATAGAAAGTAATGGTGCAGGTTACAGGAAAGAATGCATTATCGATATTGCTGTTTACCGATACGATGGTCAGAAAATTGTAGATCAGTTTATCTCATTGGTAAACCCAGAAAGTGATATTACCCCTTTTGTGCAGAAATTAACCAACATTACTCCGAAAATGGTTAAAACTGCACCGAAATTCCATGAAATTGCGCGTAGAATTGTTGAAATTACGGCAAATACAACTTTGGTAGGTCACAACATCGATTTTGATTACAGAATGCTTCGTCAATCTTTTCAGAGGCTGGGTTATGAATTTAAAATCAATACTTTAGATACAATTCCTTTAGCTAAAAAATTGATTCCGGATGAGGTAAGCTATTCTCTCGGTAAACTGGTAAAATCTTTGGGAATACCTTTAACCAATCATCACAGAGCGGAAGGAGATGCAAGAGCAACGCTGGAATTATTTAAGCTTCTGATTTCAAAAGACACAGAAAACGAAATTATTCAGAAACAGCATGATGAAACCAATTCCAAGACTTACATCAACAAAATCAAGGAATTAACGCAGGATCTTCCGAATGAAAAAGGCTTTGTATATTTTCAGAATGAAGCGGGAAAGATCATTTTTTCCGATCATGTTCAGGACATTAATAAATTTTCAAAAAAAGTTTTCAATTCCAAATCTAAAAAGTGGGAAACCATTCAGAAAGATGTTGAACAGATCAATTACGAACTTACCGGAACGGATATTATTGCCAAATTAATTCTGAATTCTAAAGGAATTAAAAAAAGAGAAATCCTTCCATTCGGTCTGTATTGCAGAAACGGAAAATACGTCGTGGAAAAAAACAAGCTGAATAAACTGGAAAAACCGATTTTAAAATTCAGGTCTTTTACACAAGGCTCGAAAGCGGTACAGTTCATCGGAAAGTTCGAAGAATATAATGATATAGAGGTTTTTAAAAAGAAAATCGAATTCAGAAAACGAAATGAACTTTGGTTAGGACAAGGCAGAAAACTTGGTGAAAAACTGTTTTTGATTATCGAAAACGGAAAAGTGGTTTCTTACGGTTTTTATGAACTTTTTACGCAGATTCAGACCTTAAGCAAGCTTAATAAATTAAAGATCGATCTGCTTTCCCAATCTGCAGACCTCGTTAATGAGCTTCAGCTGGCTTTGCTGAGAGGAGATTTTGAAACCCTGCCATTGCCAAAATAATAGAACACGGCTGAATCTGAAAGGAATCATTTTAAAATCAGTTTTTTAAAAGTAAAAAAGAATTAGTATTTTTGTAAAAAATTAAAGAAAGCAATGCTAAATTTTAAACAACATAAAACCGGTAAAAAGGGAACTGTAAAGTTCTCTAAGGTTTGGAATGTATAAAAGAGTTGTATTGCATAAAAAATAATGTTAATGGCAGACTCTTTTTTCGAAGAATCTGCCTTTTTTATGCTAAAAAGAAATTATGAATTCAAAAGAATTATTAAAGATTGCCAATGAGTTTGGCACCCCGGTGTACGTTTATGATGCCGAATCCATTAAAACACAATACGAGAAACTTACCTCTTCTTTCCTAAAACACACAAAGTTTTTCTACGCAGCGAAAGCGCTTACCAATATCAACATCCTGAAGTATGTGAAAAATCTGGGAGCTTCATTAGATTGTGTATCCATCAATGAAGTAAAACTAGGATTGAAAGCCGGTTTTCCAAAGGAAAAAATACTTTTTACACCCAATTGTGTGGATCTCTCCGAAATTGAAGAAGCGATGACTTTCGGGGTGCACATTAATATCGATAATATTTCTATTCTGGAGCAGTTCGGGAACAAATACGGAAACTCTTACCCGATTTTAGTAAGAATCAACCCGCATATTTTTGCCGGCGGAAACTATAAAATTTCTACAGGACATATCGACAGTAAATTCGGGATTTCCATTCATCAGGTTCGTCATATCGAAAGAGTGATGAAATCTACTAACCTTAATGTGGAAGGTCTTCACATGCACACCGGAAGCGAGATCAAAGATCCGGATGTTTTCCTGCAGGCTTTGGAGATCATGCTTGAATTATCCGAACATTTCCCGAATCTGAAATATCTGGATATGGGAAGCGGATTTAAAATTCCTTATCAGGAAACGGAAGAAGAAACCGATGTGAAAACCTTAGGAAAAAAAGTGGAGAAAGTAATCTCCGAATTTTCAAAATCGACAGGAAAAAAATTCGAATTATGGTTTGAACCGGGTAAATTCCTTGTGGGGAAAAGCGGATATTTACTGGTGAAAGCCAATGTGATTAAACAGACGACAGCAACGGTTTTTGTCGGGGTGAATTCAGGGTTCAATCATCTGATCCGTCCGATGTTCTACGATTCGTATCATGTGATCGAAAATTTATCGAACCCGAAAGGCGCCGAAAGAATTTATACCGTGGTAGGAAACATCTGCGAAACAGATACTTTTGCATGGGACAGAAAACTGAATGAAGTAAGAGAAGGCGATATTCTCGCATTCCACAATGCAGGAGCCTATGGTTTTGAGATGAGTTCCAACTTTAATTCAAGATTAAAACCTGCCGAAGTTCTGTTTTTAGACGGAAAAGCACATCTCATCAGAAAAAGAGATGAATTCGAAGATCTTTTGAAAAATCAGATCGAGGTATTGTAGATTCTTAAAAAAGGCCTTAACTTTATAAAACAAAATAGTAATAATTTATGAAAAAAATATTTTCAGTTTTGGCAGTAACGGTTTTTGCCTTTTCATTTTCCCAGACGTATGTAAATGTTTCTTCGGTTAAAAATCAGGTAGAAAATGTTTACAATGGCGGACAGGAAAAATTTGAATATGACCTCACCAATAATTTGAGATATACAGCAAATGCATTTCAGGCAAATGGTGATTTTACGTTGAATTTTAAAGTAAATGAAAACGGAGATATTACCGACGTTAAACTTTTGCCTGAGCTTTATGATAAAGGATTTGAAAGAGAAGTAAAAAGAGATTTAGGAAGAATGAAAAAGCATTTTGCAGTAAATCAACCTAAAAATGTTTCCGTAGTATTAAGTTTCGGAAGAGATTTGAAACCTTCAGACGGAAGATTAGCGTTTCAGGGAAGAGACTCTTTTGCAAATCAGAATACAAAATAATCCGGCTCGAAGATATAAGAAAGCTCTGCATTTTTTGCGGAGCTTTTTTTATTGTTTTTTAATATTTATTTTACGCTCTTGGCATAATCTTTACATCTCTACATTATCAATCCATACCAAAAATTTTTCTTAAACATCAACACTAAAATATCAAAATATGGCTAAAAATATTGCAGAGCAAATTGTAGAAATGCTCGAAAACGCCAATGTGAAAAGAATTTATGCCGTTACAGGCGACAGTTTAAACCATTTAAATATAGCCGTAAAAAAAAGCAGCATCGAATGGATTCACGTAAGGCACGAAGAAGCTGGAGCTTATGCAGCAGCTGCGGAAGCGGAACTGGATGGTTTTGCGGTTTGCGCGGGAAGCTGCGGACCGGGACACGTTCATTTAATCAATGGGGTTTATGAAGCGCACCGTTCTCATGTTCCGATGTTGGTTATTGCTTCCACGATTCCAAGTGAAGAAATGGGGATGGATTATTTTCAGGAAACCAATACCATTAAGTTATTCGACGATTGCAGTCATTACAACCAAATGATTACAAGACCGGAACAGGTTCAGAGAACGGTGCAGACGGCAATTCAGCATGCAATTTCCAAAAAAGGCGTTGCCGTAATCGGTCTTCCGGGAGATGTTTCGGAATTGGATGCAGAAGAAGCGGTGACTTCCGATAAAATTTTCAGAACAAATCCTGTTATTCGTCCTTCAGATGAAGAATTAAAAAAACTCGCAGATTTAATCAACGAAAGTAAAAAAGTAACGATCTATTGCGGAATCGGTGCGGAAAATGCCAATGCTGAAGTGGTTGAGCTTTCAAAATATTTAAAAGCTCCGGTGGGATATTCTTTCCGCGGAAAAATGTCTATTCAGCCGAATAATCCCAATGAAGTCGGTTTAACCGGACTGTTAGGACTTCCTTCTGCTTATCATGCCATGCACGAAGCCGATCTTCTGATTCTTCTGGGGACAGATTTTCCTTACGAGAAATTTATGCCTGTAAAAAACAAAATTGTTCAGATCGACGAAGCACCCGAACGTTTGGGAAGAAGAGCTAAACTGGAACTGGGATTAACGGGCGATATAAAAGAAACCATCAAAGCACTTTTACCATTATTAAAAGAAAAAACGGACAGCAATTTCCTTAATCAGCAGCTTGAATTTTATGAAAAGGTTAAAGAAAATCAGCTTACGTATGTGAAAGATCCGGGAACCGAAAATGCCATTCAGCCGGAGTTTGTTACCCATACTTTGGATAAACTAACAAAGAAAGATGCCGTTTTTACCGTAGATACAGGAATGTGCTGTGTTTGGGGCGCAAGATACATCACAGGAACCGGAGAACGGAAAATGCTCGGTTCTTTTAATCACGGTTCGATGGCGAATGCAATGCCAATGGCAATTGGAGCCTCTTTAGCGTATCCTGAAAGGCAGGTTGTTGCTCTATGCGGCGACGGAGGTTTATCCATGCTTCTCGGAGATATGGCAACGATTTTTCAGTATAAACTTCCGGTGAAAATTATCGTATTCAATAACCGGTCTTTAGGAATGGTAAAACTGGAAATGGAAGTAGGAGGAATGCCGGATAATGAAACGGATATGGTGAATCCGGATTTTGCAATGATTGCCCAAGCAATGGGATATCCCGGAAAAAATGTAAATAAACCTGAAGATGTGGAAGCTGCCATTAAAGAATGTCTGGATTATAACGGTCCTTATCTTTTAAATATTTTTACCAATCCGAATGCACTGGCTCTACCGCCGAAAATTGAAGCCGCTCAGGTTTTAGGAATGACAAAATCCATGGCTCAGCTTATGTTGGGAGGAAAAATGGAAGAAGCACTCGACACTGTGAAAAGCAATTACAAACACATTAAAGATCTTTTGTAATGCACATCATGAGATAATACTTTTCTCTATTTGGTTTAAGTAGTATCTTTGTTTAAGTAAATTTAATTTTAATGAAAAATCCTATGAGAACGATACTAATACTTCTTACGTTTTTCGCATCAAACTTTGCAATAGCACAGTTTAATGATGTAGAAGAAAGAGATGATAATTTTATGACAGAGAACAATAAAAATATTCTCAAAATAGATATAAAAGAACCTTTGCTGCAGGTTGCTGTAAAAAATTGTAACGATTTTAAGGCGGCAAGTTTTGAAGGCGGAATTCCGGCTTACAAAGAAATGCTGAGAAAATATATGTACGATTACCTGAATACAGATTTTTATGTTCTGAACGGTGATTTCACATTTACCCTTACCGTAGACCAAAACGGAAAAGTAACCAATATCGAAGGAACTCCAAAAGTTTCAAACAGTCAGGTGTTTTTTGATGATATGAAATATGTGGTAAGAAGAATTAAGAAAAACTGGATTCCTGCAAGCTGCAACGGACAGCCTGTAACATCTCAGATCAAAATAAAAATGAATCTGTCTTCCATAGCAACAGATGTATAAGACAACTTTTAATAACCATGAAAAAATATCTTTTAATTTTACCTTTATTGCTTATTGGCGGTAAAGGCTTTTCTCAGGAAAATACTACTCAGGTTCAGCAGACAGCGGAAAGTTATCAGAAAGCAGAATTTCCGGGAGGCGATCAGGCTTTTCAGAAAGAATTCATGAATATGGTTCATGCCTATATCGATATGGCTCTTTATGCCATTCAGGGAAAAGTTACCTTTGTGTTTAATATTGATTCCAGAGGAAAAATCAGCCAGATCGATGTTCTTCCGAAATTCAAAAACAATGAAATGTTTATCGACGACATGAAATATGCGGCGAAAAAAGTAAAAGGAAAATGGACTCCCGCAAAAAAGAACGGCGTTCCGGTCGATTCAAAATTTGTTATGAAGGTGAATTTCAGTACGAATACTTATGATCATGATTAGAAAATTATTTCCATTTATTATTTTATTGTGTTTTTCATCTGTCTGTGCGCAAATCAGTAATGCTTACTATTCCGTAGGTGAAGAAGCTTACAAAGGGGGTGCTGAAAAGATGTATCAGGACATCCACGATGTAATGACAAGAAAAAATCTTCAGAAATGTCCTAAAAACGAGTATTTTTATGTCAAACTAAGAATAGATCGCACAGGAAAACCGGGACTTATACAAGATAAGCGAACAAAAGAGTTTATGCAAAAATCTCCGTGTGCATATGATTATGTGATAAAAACACTCGGAGAGCTTCACGATTGGATTCCCAGTAAAAACGTAACGCTTTCGGATGGTACACTTTATGAATTTCCGTTTTTTCCTAATGATTTGGTCGGAGATAATTACAAAAAAGATTACAATGCAAAAGAGCAGACAGAAAAGGCATCCTACGAAGGAGGGACTGATGCTTTCAGAAAGGAACTTGCTTATTTAATCGGGGAATATCTTGCAGATTTGTACAAACCGGAGGGGGTTTTTGAATTATCTTTTACGGTAAATGAAAACGGTAGAGCATCGGATTTTGATATTTTTCCCAAATCTCCTTCATCTGAACAGTTTGTGAAAGATATAAATACAATTACTAAAAGAATGAAGGACAAGTGGATCCCTGCAAAATTCAGAGGACAAAATATTTCTTCAAGAAATGTAATTAAAATAAGATTCAGAAATGATTAACTCCTGACATTCTGTCACAATATTTTGTATCTTTGCAAATTCAATAAGTTCAGAATTTAATGTTTTGAGTTCAAACCTGTATGTGTAGAACCTTAGACGTTAAATTTTAAACCTAAAATTCGATTATCGTGCAGGAAAAATATATAGACGAAACAAAACAGGGAGAAGCTTTTGCCATTGCGGAAAAAGCAGAAAACTCAAAGAAATTATTCTTGGAGAGCTACGGTTGTCAGATGAATTTCTCTGACTCTGAGATTGTTGCATCCATACTTAATGAGCAGGGGTATAATACCACTTTAAAAGCGGAAGATGCAGATTTAATTCTTTTAAACACCTGTTCCATCCGTGAAAAAGCCGAACAGACCGTAAGAATGCGTCTTTCCCAGTTCAAAAACCTGAAAAAAGAAAAACCGAACATGACGGTTGGTGTTTTGGGCTGTATGGCAGAAAGATTAAAAACCAAATTCTTAGAAGAAGAACAGTTGGTGGATCTTGTGGTTGGTCCCGATGCCTACAGAGACTTGCCTAATCTTTTAAAAGAAACCGAAGACGGAAGAGATGCCATTAACGTAATTCTTTCCAAAGAAGAAACATATGCAGATATCAATCCGGTTCGTTTAGGTGGAAATGGGGTTACAGCTTTTGTAACGATTACAAGAGGTTGCGATAATATGTGTACGTTCTGCGTTGTTCCTTTCACGAGAGGAAGAGAAAGAAGCCGTGATCCGCATTCTATTCTGGATGAATGTAAAAGCCTTTGGGAAAGCGGTTATAAAGAAATTACCCTATTAGGACAAAACGTAGATTCTTACCTTTGGTATGGAGGCGGTCCTAAAAAAGATTTTGCCAAAGCATCTGAAATGCAGAAAGCTACAGCCGTGAATTTTGCCCAGTTGCTTGATTTGGTTGCAAAAGCCGTTCCTGAAATGAGAATCCGTTTCTCTACTTCCAATCCGCAGGATATGAGTCTGGATGTATTCAGAATGATGGCAAAACACGATAACATCTGTAAATATGTTCACCTTCCGGTTCAGAGCGGAAGTAACAATATGCTGGAAGCCATGAACAGACAGCACACCCGCGAAGAATATTTAGATTTAATTAAAAAAGCAAAAGAAATCGTTCCCGAAGTTGCTTTTTCTCAGGATATGATCGTCGGTTTCTGCAGCGAAACAGAAGAAGATCATCAGGATACATTAAGCTTAATGAGAGAAGTGGAATACGACTACGGTTATATGTTCGCTTACTCAGAAAGACCGGGAACTCCTGCTCACAAAAAGATGGAGGACAATATTCCGGCAGACGTTAAACAGAGACGTTTGGCGGAAGTCATTGCTTTACAGGGAGAACTGTCCAGAAAAAGAATGAAATCTTATGTAGGAAGAGTTCACCAGATTTTAATTGAAGGAACTTCAAAAAAGAACGAAAACCAGTGGAAAGGAAGAAATTCCCAGAATGCAGTTTGCGTTTTCGATAAACTGGAAGGTCAGAAAATTGGTGACATTGTGGACGTTTTTGTTTTTGACAATACACAGGGCACACTTTTAGGGGAAACGGTAAAGTAATTTATTGGGCAGCTTAGAACTTCGTTCGTAGCTTTCGATTAAAGCCTTCGCTTTTATCTCATGTATGCCTTCGTTCCTGCTTTTTTATTTTTTGGAAAAATAAAAAGAGCTTCACTCAAGTCGGGCTGCGTGCATCTCAATAGTGAGTAAGTTTAATATAAAATTGAGAATATTCTTTCAAAATGAAAGATTTACAGAATACACAACTTTTAAAAAATATTTCTTCATTACTCGATAATGCAAGAAAAAAAGTTGCTGTCGCTGTAAATCAAACCATCGTTCTTACCTATTATGAAATAGGAAGAATGATTGTGGAAGATGAACAAAATGGGGAAGACAGAGCGGAATATGGAAAAGCTGTTCTTAAAGATTTGTCATTACATTTGACAGAAAGATTTGGTAAGGGGTTTTCTGTTTCAAATCTTAAACAAATTAGGCAATTTTATATTGTCTATTCAAAAGGACAAACACCGTCTGTCTTTTTGCAAGATTCGGATAAGCATAATGAAAAAGGACAAACACTGTCTGACGAATCAGGAATAATAACAAATCAAAAACCAGCCCGGCAAGATTCTATAAAATTCAACCTTTCATGGTCTCATTATTTGAAGTTAATGAGAATCACTGATATTAATGAAAGGAGGTTCTACGAAATTGAAAGTTATAAAAACAACTGGAGCCTAAGAGAATTGCAGAGACAGTATGATTCTGCTTTATATGCAAGACTATCTTTAAGCAAAAATAAAGAAGAGATTCTTCAGCTTGCTGAAAAAGGACAAATTATAGAAAAGCCAAAAGACCTCATCAAAGATCCTTATGTTTTGGAATTTCTGGGACTGTCTGAAAAGCCTCATTATTCTGAAAACGAATTAGAGTCCGAATTAATTGATAAACTGGAACATTTTCTTCTGGAATTAGGAACCGGATTTACCTTTGTTGCAAGACAGGACAGAATAACCTTTGATGAAAAGCAATTCCGTATAGATTTGGTGTTTTATAACAGAATTTTGAGATGTTTTGTCTTAATAGATTTAAAAATCGGTGAGCTGAAACATCAGGATATCGGGCAAATGCAGATGTACGTCAACTATTACGATAGAGAAAAACGCCTTGAAGGTGAAAATAAAACGATAGGCATTATTCTTTGTCAGGATAAAAGTGAAGCTTTGGTAAGATATACTTTACCGGAAGATAACGAACAGATTTTTGCAAGTAAATATTTTACCATATTGCCAAGTAAACAAGATTTTATTAACATTTTAAACTCAGACAATGGAAAAATTTCATAAATATTGCCTAAGTGTATTGTTGGTAATAATCTGCAGCAATATTTCAGCTCAAATTTCCAACGGAACAGCCGAAAGTGAAGACTGTAAACAGCTTTATGAGCTTTATAACCGGATTTTAAATCAGGATTGCGAAAATTTGCAGGAAACCTGTACAAAAGAAAATCCTGTACAGAATAAAACGATCAGTCAAAAGCATCCTGCAGTTGATCTTATCGGTAAAATTTTTCCAAATAAACAAAAGAACAATTTTCAACAAAATAAAACAGGAACAGATTTTTCTGAAAAAGAAAAACATAATCAGCTCCTGAAAAATTTTGAAAAGAACAGCAGAGAAAATCTCTTCGCTGAAATTTTATATTTTAAAACCAGAGTTTCAAAAGTCAGAAATAAAGATTATTTAGACGCTGTAAGTTAAATTTAAACTCAATTATTTTTAAACTAAACAGCAGATTTACAATTAATTAATGTAAATCATATTCAAATCAATAATCTAAAAATTTACTTATGAGCAACGAGCTTCAAAATATAAAAAACCGTTTCGGAATTATCGGAAACTTTCCGGCTTTAAACCGTGCTTTGGAAAAAGCTATTCAGGTCGCACCGACCGACATTTCAGTCCTTGTGATCGGGGAAAGTGGAGTAGGAAAAGAATTTATTCCAAAAATTATCCATTCAGAATCCAAAAGAAAACATCAGCCTTATATTGTCGTTAACTGTGGAGCAATTCCCGAAGGAACGATTGATTCCGAATTGTTCGGACACGAAAAAGGAGCATTTACAGGAGCTACAGCAACCAGAAAAGGATATTTCGAAGTTGCCGATGGCGGAACGATCTTTTTAGATGAGGTTGGAGAACTTCCTTTACAGACGCAGGTTCGTTTACTTCGTGTCTTGGAAAGCGGCGAATTCATGAAAGTAGGTTCTTCGCAGGTTCAGAAAACCAATGTAAGAATTGTTGCTGCAACAAATGTGAACATGATGAAGGCAATTCATGACGGAAGATTCCGCGAAGATCTTTATTACCGTCTCAATACAGTGCAGATTGATATGCCGCCTTTGCGTGAAAGAAAAGGGGATATTCATTTGCTTTTCAGAAAATTTGCAATCGATTTTGCTGAAAAATACAGAATGCCGGAACTGGAACTTGAGCCAAGTGCAGTACATTACATCGAAAATTATACGTTTCCCGGAAATATTCGTCAGTTGAGAAACCTGGTGGAGCAAATGACGGTAGTAGAAAGAAACAGACACGTAGAAGTTGAAAAACTGGCGGAATATATTCCCATGGAATCACATCTTCCCATGGTTGTCAATACTCCGAATACACCAAAACAGAACGATTTCGGAAGCGAAAGAGAAATCATGTACAAAATTCTATTTGACATGAGAAACGATATTAATGATTTAAAATCCTTAACTTCGGAATTGATAAAAAACAGAGGAACATCCGATCTGAGCAGTCACGAGAAAAACTTAATCAACAGAATTTACACTCCTGAAACACAGCAGAATGTTGCTCCGGGTTCTTTACTGTATTTTGAAAACAGCAGTAATCATAATCCGGTAGTTCAGAATCCGACAATTATTTCAGAGCCGGACAACAGCTACGAAGATATTGAAGATATTGAAATTGAAGAAAACAGACCGGAATCTTTATCGCTTCAGAATAACGAAAAAGACCTGATTATCAAAGCGCTGGAAAAGCATAAAGGAAGAAGAAACAAGGCAGCGGATGAACTGGGAATTTCCCAAAGAACTTTGTACAGAAAAATAAAACAGTATAACTTAGAAGAATAATAAATTAAAAATTAAATCATGGTGAAAATTAATGCAAAACCGGTCAATTTCAAATTAGGAAATTACATCAGCGACGGATACGAATTCTATAAGGCAAACTTTGGAAATTTGTTAGGAGCTTTCTTCCTTGCAATGGTGATGTCAATCATTCCTTTCTGCGGACTTTTGGCAGTGGGAAATTTCTATAAATATTGCCGTGATTTAAGAGCCGGAAGACAGGTAAGCGCAGGAGATATTTTCAATTTTGATAATTTCATGCCTTACTTCATGATTCAGCTTATTTTATTCGCCGGAGTAATGGTCATTTATATTCCCATGATTATCATGATGGTCGCAATGGGACAAGAGGATCCTTCAGCCGGACCGCCTGCATTTTTTTTCATTTATATGTTTTTTGTGTATGTTGGGATTTTATTCGTAGCCCTGAAAGGTTTTTATATGCCCGCTTTAATTTCCCTTGCAGGAGTTACAGGGATTAAACAGGCATGGAAAATCTCTTCTGTGATGAGTAAAGGAAACCTTTGGTCCATCTTTTTATATTCACTGGCGGTAGCATTTTTATCTCAGTTAGGTGTTATCGCATGTTTTATTGGCTTGATTTTTACAATACCTTTTGCATATGCTTCTCACTATTTTGCGTATGAAGATGCTTTAAAGCAGGTTACTTATGACGAAATTCAGGAAATTGGAATTAAAAATGAATTTTAAAATTAAAAATATTAAAATAGGACAGCCAAAATTTTGGCTTTTAGTACTGTGTCTGTCAGTGCTGAATTCGTGTTACAGTTTTACGGGATCATCTCTTAAAGATGAAAAAACAATTCAGATTAATGAATTTCCCAACAATGCCCCCTTGGTAAATCCCACATTGTCGCAACAGTTTTCAACAGATGTCCAGAACAGATTCCTTCAGAGAACCACTCTGAAAGGGACAAAGGAAAATCCCGACATTCTGGTGGAAGGTGAAATAACGGATTATTCTATTACACCGACAACGATTGGTTCCAACACGGTTACCAATCAGAGTACAGGAGGAGTTGTACAGCAATCTCAGAACAAACTTACCATCACGGTGAAAGTTCATTACGAGAATAAGCTTCATCCGGAGCTGAGTTTCGACAGAACATACAGTGATGAAGCGGTGTTCAACAGCAGCCTTTCCCAGTCTGAGATAGAATCTTCTCAGGTGAAAATTGCGACGGACAGAATTATAAACAAGATATTTAACGATATTGTAGCGAATTGGTAAGATGAATCATAGAGTTTTAGAATTATTAAAGACCCCGAAAAACATTCAGTCAGAGGATCTCCATCTTCTGAAAGAAGAGATTAATTCTTTTCCCTATATTCAGAATATCAGAGCGTTGTATTTGTATGGAGTACATCTGTATGATAAAGACAATTATCAGAAAGTACTTTCTGCAACAGCTGCTTATACCACAGATAAAAAGATTCTTTATCAGCTGATTAACGGTAAAATTCAGCAGAAGCCGAAACCTGAAATAAAACAGGAAACGGTAAAGGAGAAAATCATTCCTGCGGAAAATCCGCTTAAGATTTTGTATCAGACAAAGGCGGGTAGTTTTCCGCTTAAAAGAGAAGAAAATCCTGTGGCTGAAACTCAGCAGCAAATCGTTGAGGAAACGGTACCGCAAATCCTTACATCAGAAGAAGAAAACCGCATTCTTCCGCCTCCGAGAGAAGAAATTAAGCATTTGTATGTAAACGGAGAACGAAACAGAATTCTGTTCGAAGGAGAAGAAAATTTTCTTGAAGATGATACTTTTGAAACAATTGATCTTGAATCCACGCTGGAATCCGGTTCTATCGTAACTCAGAAAGCTGAGAAAAAAGAAGAGCATGCTTCGGAAGAAAAACCGACTGAAAATATTCCGGCTGTAGAAGAAAATGATGAATTCATTCCTGAAACTACCGTTGAAGAAGAAAACTTAAATTCTAAGCCTGCGCAAGAGAAAATTCCAGATAATTCGGAATCAGAATTCTCTGAACAGGAAGCTGCATCTGCAATTCAGAAAGAAGAAAATAAATCAACAGAAGAGCAGTCTGATCATATTTTAGATAAAGCTGAAAACTCAGAGGAAAAGCCTTCTGAAGAAACGTCAGAATTTACCACTGAAACGATTGTTGAAGAGGAAAATCTAAGTAATGAAACTGAAAAAGAAGAAATTTCAGATAAATCAGAATTAAGCTTCCATGAAACAGAAACTTTCCTTCCAGAATTACAGGTCTCTGCAAATGAATCTGTTGAAGAACCGGAAAATGAGAGCAATGAGTCTGAAAATTCAGAAATAATTTCATCAGAAGAGTCCGCAGAATTTACGCCTGAAACCATTATTGATGAAGATGAAATTTCATCCGAGAAAGAAGAAAAGGTTGTTCAGAATGATGCTGAACTAAGTTTCCACGGAACAGAATCTTTCCTTCCGGAAGTAAAAATTCAGGCAAATACAGAAGATAAAATTGCAGAAGTACCTCAGCTTAACCTCAATAAACATGAAGACGAAATGCGCCGTCTGATTGAGGAAGTGGAGAAGAAAATGAAGGAAAAAGCAGCTGCGGAAGAACATAAAAAAGAAGAAGAACCTGAAAATATCGGCCACGACATCAGTTTTGCCGAAACCCAAAGTTTTGAGGTGAAACCTATTGAAACGGAAACTCAGGAAGAAATTAAAACGGAAAATGCAGCAGAAAACGATTCTGAACAGATTGAAGAACCAAAAGCCGAAATCACTGAAGAAAAACAAGAAACTGAAGTGAAATCTGCATGGAAACCAATGTCTTTCGATTCCAACCTTCCCGATTCTCTGATCAGTAAATCTTCTGAAGTTGTGCAGCCTAAAACTGAAGAGCAGAAAGCAGATAAAACAGTGGAAATTCAGCAACCGGAAATTGCAGAGCAGAAGCAAATAGCAGAAGCCGAAACTGAGCCAAATTCTGAAGAAAGCATAGTTTCCGAAATCTCTGAAGATGCCGTTGAACAAAACACGGATGAAAATATTTCTGAGAATTCAGAAGAAAATAAAGAGGAAGTTCCGGTAATGAACGTTTCGTTTTTCGGATCGGGATGGACGATTCCTCAACCAGAAAAAGAAAAAATGACAGAAGAATCCAAACAGGAAAGCAAAGAAGAAGAAAATACAGTTGAAATTCCTGTGGAAAAACCTGCAAAAACAGCCAAACCGAACACGTTCGACAGTAATGTTCCGGGTTTCATCAATACATGGCAAAGCTGGCTGAAAATCGACAGAACGGAAGAAAAACCTAAAGAGGAGAAAACCGATCTGAAAACAAAAGTGATTGAAACTTTTATCGAAAACAATCCGAGAATCAGTCAGTTAAAAGAAGAAAGTACATTTGTCGTGAAAGAAAAAGGAGACGATATCTCGCATTTGATGACAGAAACTCTGGCAAATCTTTATTTTGAGCAGAAATTATACACTAAAGCTATAAAAGCATTTGAAATTTTGATTAAGAAAACTCCCGAAAAGAAAAAATATTACGAAGGTAAAATTCAGGAAATTAAAGATTTCAGAACCAAAGGATAACCTAAAAACGATAGAATGAGCTTATTATCAATTAACGCTTTTCAAATCCTTCTTGGTGCGGTTGCGGTCATTATTTTATACATTGCGGCAATTGCTGTTCTGTTGAGAACAAAATCAGGAATTCTGCCTTATTTGGCATTAATACTTTTTCCCGTCATAGGTCCTTTGGGAATTCTTCTTGGAAATTATAACAGGAAAGCAAAATAAACAAAAGAGCGGAGAATTTTTCCGCTCTTTTGCCTTTATGTCTGTTGAGGAAGTTCTTTATTTTTCCTGAATTTCCGCCATAGTTTTCGCCCGAACAGGATAACTCCTATAACAATTAAAATTGCGCAGATTCCGGCAATAACAGGAGCTGCCATTGCCAGAAATGCCATGATTCCTGCTCCGGCTGTTTCCGCTGTTCCGACGACCGAATTTCCCAAGCCTCCCGTAGTTGCCGTAGATGCAGCGCGAAGCCCCGCAAAGCCTGAACTGATGGTTGCTGCAGTTCCCCCTCCTGCAATTAAAGCTAAAGCCCACTGTGGAAAAGTTCCAAGATCTGCAAACTGACTGGCAAACAAAACAGAACCTGCAATCGTCGCCATCGGAACAGAAATCGTATCCAGCAAATGGTCTACAAAAGGAATATAATAGGCTAAAATTTCTACAACGGTTGCAATTCCGGTGGTGATTAAAGTGGGAAGTCCGGAAAGCCATTCAAAATTTTCGTTCATGGGAATCCAGTGCATATACGAAGCAAGACTTACGGCAAACATCGGAAGAAATACTCTGAATCCGCTTGCTGCAGCCAGTCCGATACCAATAAATGCACTCAGGAGATAAGGTAAATAAGGAACGTTGTCTAACATATTAATTTTCAGATTGATTGTTTTCCCGAAGGTACAAAAAAATAAATTCTGAGAAATTTTCTGATAAAAATACTGTTGAATGAAATTCAACCTGAAAATTAAGCGATAGAAAAGATTAAGACTTCTTCTGAGCCTGACAAAGCTTGATAAACTGTGCCTCTACATCCTGAAATTTTTCGGGCATTTCCGGAGATGCCCAAAACATCATCGCCATTGTTTTATCGCCGAAAGCTTCTTTAAAAAGATCTTTATTCAGACGGTAACATTCTCTTAAAAGCCTTTTGATACGGTTTCTGTGAACCGCTTTTTTAAAATATTTTTTGGAAACCGAAACCGCAAATTTCGTGCTTTCTACAGGTGTTGTCGGTTTGTTTTTAAGAATAATGATTCTCAGATTCCCATTCGTTCTCCATTTACCTTTTTCGAAAAGTAAAGAGATCTCGGTATTTTTCTTGAGTTTTTCGGCTCTGGGATATCTGAAGTTTGTCATTTACGGACTGTAAAGATAGGATTTGTATGATGTTTTTCCCACAGATTTTAAAAATTCAGACAAAAATATCCGAAACTTTCGTAAAATCTGCGGTAAAAAATTAATTTTTCTTGGTTAAATAATTGATGACTTCCGCTGCGGCATACAACCCGAAAATTGCCGGAATAAAGCTGATGGTTCCGTAAAAAGATCTTTTATAATTTGTTCCGTCCGTCATTTTTAAACTGTCGTCTTTTTGAAGCTCATCAGAGAAAACACATTTAAATCCTTTGTTTATCTTTTCTTTTCGAAGTCTTTTTCTTACCTGTTTTGCAAGATAGCAGTTCTGGGTTTTGCTGATGTCTTTCACCATCACTTTGCTCGGATCGGTTTTTCCTCCGGCTCCCATAGAACTTACAAGTTTTATTTTTCTCTTTTTTGCTGCTTTTATCAGGCAAAGTTTAGGCGTTACACTGTCGATACAGTCCAGAACATAATCAAACTTTCCATTGTCAAGAATTTCTTCCATTCTTTCAGGATTCAGGAATTCGTTGATTTTGATGAGGTTAAGTTTTGGGTTAATGTCTAACAATCTTTCAGCAACTACCTCAACTTTATGTTTTCCTACTGTGGAATGTAGAGCAGGCAACTGTCTGTTAATGTTTGTAATATCTACCGTGTCACCATCTACAATCGTCATGTTTCCGACTCCGGCTCTTGCAAGAAATTCTGCCGCAAAAGAACCGACACCACCCAAACCGACAACTAAAACTGTTGCTTTATTCAACTTTTCCAAACCTTCCTCTTTTAAGAGAAGCTCCGTTCTTTCCAACCAGTATTTATCCATTTTTTATTGTCTCTAAATTTTCCGAAATCTGTTTGTTTAAATTTTCCAGCGAAATTCCCTTTATTTCAGATACTTTCTCATACAATTCTTCGATGCTGAAATCGTCATTGTCGGTTTCCAGAAAGATTTTATCTAAAGGAGTAATTTTCAAAGTATTTTGCAAAGATAAATTATACAAAACCGCTTTTCCAAAACTCAGGTAAAAATTATTTTTCAGCAGATCTTCCGCTATCCTTTCTTTTTTATTAAAACCATGAATAATCATGGGCTGTTCTGAATATTTTTTAAAAGAAATCACTTCATAAAACTTCCGTACACAATGAATGATTATTGGCTTTTTAACCTCATTTGCAAACCTTATCTGTCTTAAAAAAGCTTCTTCCTGAATTTTCTCTCCGGTTTCAGCGAAAGAATCCAGACCGCATTCACCGAGTGCAAAACAGTTTTCAAAAATCATGTTTTTCATCCATTTAAACTGATTATCAAGATTATTCACATCAATATCTTTCGGATGAATGCCTATTGAATACGGAAAATCCGGCGGAATCTGTTCAATATCCAGATTGTAAATTCCGTTTGGCATATTTTTCTTATGATGATGAAAGTCAAAAAAATCCATTAATCAAAAATACTATTAATTTAGATTTAACGTAAATTTCTTAAACGAACGTTTATAAATTTGTTAAAAATTTCATAACTTTACTCAAAGTGCACTTCATGAAGAAAAAATTTACAGAAAAGCAAATACATATTTTAGATATCGCGGAAGAACTTATTGCAAAGAAAGGATATGAGGGAACCTCCGTCAGAGATATTTGTTCGAAGGCAAATATTAATGTTGCAATGATTTCTTATTATTTTGGCTCGAAAGAAAAGATGATGTCGTATCTTTATCAGTACAGGGTTTTAAAAACAAGAGAGACTTTTTCAGAGTTTGCAGATACCATTAAAGACGGGAAGCCGGAAATGCAGCTCAAAGAAATTATTAAATATATTGTTTCTCAGTTATTTAAATATAATTATTTCCATGGGTTTGTTACGCAGGAACTTCGCCATACAGAAAATTTAAAAGATGAACTGCTGGATTTTTATCAGCTTTTCGTTAAAAAATTAGACGAAGTCATTAAAAAAGGCGTGGCTTCAGGCGTTTTTACCTTCACTCCCAAACCTGAAGATATTTTAACAACCATTATCGGTTCCACCTTATTCGTGATCCGCAACCGGAATTTTTATGAATTGTATGTTCCGAACAAAAGCGAGGAAACCTACACAAAGGAAGCAGAGAAAAAAGTGAGAATGAATCTTTTAATGACGGTTTTTGCCATTTTGGGATACGCTGCAGACTAAAATTACGTTAAATAATCATAAAAAAAAATCTATTGGCAAAAAAGTTATATTTTTGCAAATTAGTAAATCGGCTGAATAATCCGAAAACTGTTGAACTTTTTATATGAAAAAATATATTTTAGGTATTTTTACTGTAGCAGTAGTAGCTTCGTGCGTAAGTAAGCAGGAAAGAGCAATGAAAAGTGCGGATAAAAATCTTATCTTAAAAACCGCCAATGAAAACTTTGCTAAAAAGAAGTGGAAAAACGCTTTAGCACTTTACGACAGGCTTCCGAACCTTGTTGCAGGAACAGATGATGCTCCCAATGTGGTTTTTAATTCGGCGTATGCGAATTATTACGACAAAAACTACAGATTAGCGGGAAATCAGTTTAAAAATTTTGCGATCAGCTTTCCTCAGGATAAAAGAAGGGAAGAGGCGGCATATATGTCTGCTCTGTGTTACTACGAAGGTTCAATGGATTATAATCTGGATCAGTCTACCACACAAACTGCGATTAATGAACTTCAGGATTTCTTAAATAATTATCCTAATTCAGAAAGATCTAAAAATATCAATACTCTTATTGACGAATTGTCTTACAAGCTTGAATTCAAAGCGTATGAAAATGCAAGACAATACTATAAAATGGCAGAATACAAAGCAGCCAACGTAGCATTTGAAAACGTTCTGGAAGATTTTCCGAGTACAAAACTTCGTCCGCAGATTTATGATTACATCGTAAAATCCCGTTATGAGCTCGCTACAAAATCTATTTATGATCTTAAAGATGAGCGTATAGAAAGTGCGTTATCTTTCACAAAACAGATCGAAAAGGAAATGCCGAATACGGAAGTTGCTAAAACTGCTTTGGAAATCAGAAGTAAGCTTGAAAAAGAAAAGAAAGATTTTGCGGTAGTTAAGAAGAATACGGAAGCAAGAATTGCTGCTTTAACAGAAAAACAGAAAAGGCTGGAAGCAAAGAATGCAGAACAGGCAAAAACTATTCAGCAGGAGAAAGATCAGGTAGAAGCAGAGAAGAAAGCAATGCAGATTCAGAGGGACAGTGCAGCGCTTAGCACACCTCCGCCGGCGGCGACTTTCAAAATTAAAAGATAATTCGTAAATTTGCGAACTTAAATAAAAATAATATTCTCAAAATGAGTGTAAAAGATACAAAAGCAGAAGTAAATACCATTACTTACGATAAGGATAAGATTGAAGACAAAGTAGGCTCAATCTACGAAGCGATTGTTATCATGGGAAAAAGAGCAGAGCAGATCAACGCTGAAATTCGTACAGAACTTCACAATAAGCTTGATGAGTTTGCTGTTCACAATTCTACATTGGAAGAAGTTTTCGAAAACAGAGAACAGATCGAGATCTCTAAACATTACGAAAAACTTCCAAAGCCGACTTCTATTGCAATTGAAGAATGGCTGAACGATGATGTGTACTTCAGAAAAACTGAAGAGAGAAAATAAAAATCAGTGTATTTTTTATATATGAAGGTCATAAGAAAATCTTTTTCTTATGACCTTTGTTGTTTGGACGGCTTTGTGAGAAAAAATAAGTAATTTAGTATTCTTAAAAATTAAAATTGAATGAGTCTTTCCGGTAAAAAAATTCTCATCGCGATTTCCGGAGGAATTGCAGCCTATAAAATCCATTTTCTGATCCGTGACTTTGTAAAAAAAGGAGCCGAAATTCAGGTGATTATGACGCCTGATGCAGAAAATTTCGTTACGAAACTCAGTATTTCCACTTTATCTAAGAAGCCGGTTTATTCAGACTTTTACAGCGATAACGGAACGTGGAACAGTCACGTGGAAATGGCTTTGTGGGCAGATGTCATGATTGTTGCGCCATGCACGGCAAGTACATTGTCTAAAATGGTTCATGGGTTATGCGATAATCTCGTAATTGCAACGTATATGTCTGCAAAATGTCCTGTTTTTATTGCTCCTGCAATGGATCTGGATATGTATGCACATCCGTCTACAACCAGAAATCTGGAATTGGCAGAAAGTTTCGGACACCATATTATTCCGGCGGAAAGCGGCGAACTGGCAAGCGGATTAATCGGGCAGGGAAGAATGGCAGAACCGGAAACCATAGCACAAACAATCGAAGATTTTTTTGACTCCAAAACTGAAAAAACATTAGCCGGAAAAACGGTTTTAATTACAGCCGGTCCAACGTATGAAGCCATTGATCCTGTGAGATTCATCGGAAACCATTCCTCTGGAAAGATGGGGTTTTCTCTGGCGGAAGAAGCCGCAAAAAGAGGCGCAAAAGTAATCTTAATTTCGGGACCGAGCTCTCAGAAAATCAATAATAAAAATATTGAATTACACAAAGTAACCTCAGCAAAAGAAATGTTATCGAAAGTTCTGGAATTTTATGATACAACAGACATCGGAATTGCAAGTGCTGCCGTTGCAGATTACGCTCCGAAAGAAGTGGCAAAGGAAAAGATCAAAAAGAATGACGAAAATTTAACGATCGAACTGGTTAAAAATCCGGACATTCTTAAAACCATGGGTGAAAAGAAAACCCATCAGTTTTTGGTCGGTTTTGCATTGGAAACTCAGAATGAAGAGGAAAATGCCAAAGGAAAACTGGAAAAGAAAAATCTGGATATGATCGTTTTAAACTCGCTTCGGGATGAAGGAGCCGGTTTTAAAAATGATACCAATAAAATAAAGATATTTACCAAAACGGAAAAAACAGAATTTGATCTGAAATCTAAAGAAGAGGTAGCAAAAGACATTTTGGATTTTGTTGAGTCTCAACTTTTAAAATAATTTTAATAAATTTCCGTTCTCAATTTTTAGAAGATAATGAAAAAATTTTTAAGCATATTTTTACTTCTGTTTTTATTCAGTCAGAGTTTTTCTCAGGAGTTACTGGCAACGGTACAGGTGAATTCCCAGCAATTGGGAGGAAGTAACCAGTCTGCCTACAAAGCTCTGGAGAAAAGTCTGAGAGATTTCATCAACAATACTAGCTGGACAGGAAAAAGACTGCAGAATTTTGAAAAAATAAAATCCAACTTCGCCATTGTGATCAGCGAAAGAGACGGAAACCGTTTCAAAGGAAGTAT
Source organism: Chryseobacterium sp. 2P (assembly GCF_059579425.1). Lineage (NCBI taxonomy): Bacteria > Pseudomonadati > Bacteroidota > Flavobacteriia > Flavobacteriales > Weeksellaceae > Chryseobacterium > Chryseobacterium sp. 2P. The sequence goes on along the minus strand of NZ_CM184194.1, from coordinate 4,445,217 downwards.
TGTGGTACAGGCAGTTCGTCCGGTTTTCAACACCACGTATGAATCTCCCTTGCTTAACCTTCAGGATACCAGATTTTCTTTCGATTACGTGGAAAACGAAAACCTTATCTTCAACGAAAGACAGTTTTCCGGAAAAAATTTAATTGATGTCATCAGTTTTTATGTGTACGTTATTTTGGGAATGGATGCAGACAGTTTTCAGTCGATGGCAGGAACACAATGGTATCAGAAAGCACAGCAGATTGCACAGAACGGGGAATCTCAGAATACCTATGACGGCTGGAAGCAGATTAATGAGCCGAGAAGCCGTTCTATTCTGATTAAAGAAATTATGAGCCCGAACTGGAGCCAGCTTCGCGCTACGATTTATTCTTATCACAGAGCCGGACTGGATAATCTTTTCAATCAGGATCAGAGCCAGGGTAAAAAAGTAATTTTTGATGCTTTAATGCAGTTAAAACAATACGAAAACTCTTTCCAGCAGGCATATTTCTTCAATCTTTTCATGGATTCCAAGGCAGATGAGATTTTCAATATCTTCAATTCCGGAAATAACGGAGGAATTGTTTTAGGAGATCTTAAGAATGAAATGATCATCCTTTCGCCAAAAAATATTGATGCCAGATGGAATAAATGGAAACAGTAATTCTCTTGAATTCTGAAATCTAAAGTTCTATATTTGCAATAGCCAAATAATCGCTATTATCAATGCTTTCGAGAATTTACATTAAAAACTTTGCCCTTATTGATACGCTTGAAGTATCATTGCACAACGGTTTACAGGTGATTACCGGAGAAACCGGTGCGGGAAAATCTATTATTTTAGGTGCGCTCCGACTGATTCTGGGCGAAAGAGCAGATGTAAAATCGATCTCAAAAGCAGAAGAAAAAAGCATCGTAGAAACAGAATTTTCCCTGAACAATCAGTTCAAAAAATTCTTTATCGAAAATGATCTGGATTATGAACATCAGACCATTATCCGCAGGGAAATTTTACCTTCCGGAAAATCGAGGGCATTTATTAATGATGTTCCTGTAACACTGGATATTTTAAAGGAACTGTCTTCTCAGTTGATCGACATTCACTCCCAGTTTGAAACGTCGAATCTTTTTACGGCAGAATATCAGTTTAAAATCATTGACGGACTTTCTGAAAACAAACAAATCATTCATGAGTATCAGAATGAATTTTCAGATTTTCAAAGCCTTAAAACACAGCTTAAAAAACTACAGACTCAGCTTTCGGATTCCAATAAAGAAAGTGACTATAAAGCATTTCTTCTGAACGAGCTTCAGGAACTTCATCTGGATAATGTAGATTATGAAGAACTTCAGAATCAGCTTTCCATTCAGGAAAATGCGGAAATGATCTCCGATAATCTGGCTCAGGTTTTATCAAGATTTCATCAGGAAGAAGTAGGAATTTTGTCATTTTTTAATGAAGCGAAAAATAAACTTGCTAAAATTGCGGAAGTTTCACAGAGTTTTGCGGAACTTGATGAAAGGCTTGAAATGTCTTTTGTAGAATTAAAAGACATTATCTCCGAGCTTGAAGATGAAGCGGAAAGCATAGAAGTAAATCCGGAAAATTTAGCGTTACTGGTTGAATTAAACAACAGAATCAATAATCTTTTTGTAAAACATAATGTTTCCGATCTTACGGAACTCAAAGAAATCAGAGATCAGTTAGCCGGAGAACAGCAGGGCACGTCCGAACTGGAGGCTCAGATTGAGGAGGTAGAAGAAAATATTTCCAAAAAAGAAAAAACACTTCAGTCTTTGGCTGAAAAGCTTTCGAAAAACAGAAAAAAGAGCATCCCTGTTTTCATCAAAAAAGCAGAATCTTTACTCAAAAAACTGGGGCTAGAAAAAGCCAGAGTTGATATTGAACTTTTTGATACCTCCGAATTCAACCCGTTCGGAAAAGAAAATATCCAGCTTTTGTTTCAGGCAAACTCAGGATTTCCGTTAAAGCCGATACAGACAGCAATTTCCGGTGGTGAAAGATCAAGGGTAATGTTGGCGGTAAAAAAGATCATTGCAGAAAGTGACGAACTTCCAACCTTAATTTTAGACGAAATCGACACTGGAGTTTCCGGAAAAGTAGCCGAAGAGATTGGAAATCTAATGCGGGAAATGTCTGCCGATATGCAGCTTATCGTTATTTCTCACTTAGCGCAGGTTGCCGCAAAAGGAAATAACAATTACAAAGTGCTGAAACAGGACATCGCCGGAAAAACTCAGTCTACTATAGTTCCATTAAGTGACGAAGAAAAGCTGAACGAGATTGCCCAGTTGCTTTCCGGAAGTAAGATTACCGAAGCGGCTTTGGCGCAGGCGAAAGAATTGATAGGATAATTTTTAACGAAATAAAAGATATAGGACTTCTGGATTTTCAGAGGTCTTTTTTATTTTGGGGTCTATTTAACATAAAAACAAAGCTGTTTTTCATTTCAAAAAAATGATTACTTTTGATTTATAATTTTAACGAAACAAGCGTAAGCTATCATACTGGATTAAGAAAACTGCGAATCTTCTTTATGCATCCAAAGAAATGATAGACTTACGCCCGTGTATCTATAACTGGCACGGGCTAAGTCTTTCTGGATGCAGGGTTCTTCGCAGTACCTCTTAACCGATTGGCTTTTGCTCCGTGCCTTTTGCATGATTCTATCTTCTGATCAATTTTGTCTAAGGCTTTTTATTAAAATTAATACGACAGCTTTTGCCGTACCGCAAATTTATTTTTGCACATGAAAATGTTTAATTAAAAAATCTGAAAGCGATGAAAACACTGAATAGGTCGGGATAAAATAAACCGCAAAACTACGGACAAAGATATGGGGTTTTCCCTGTATTGATTAGAATTAAAAAAATATAAATTCACAACTTTAAAAATTAATAACAAAATGAAAAAATCTTATTTCATAATGCTTATAGCATTAATGTGTATGTTCTCCTGCAGAACAGAAAACACTTCAGATATTCTATCTGATCAAACCCACAAATCGAAGTTTGATGCAAGCTTTAAAGAAGTATTACAGGCTACAAAATCTCCGGATGAAAGCTCTTTGATGGCAAAAGTGCAGGACTTTACGGAAGATTATAATCCTTCTGATTTTATCATGGATACAGCCAAAATAAAGAAAACCTTAAAGAATGGAGAGGTTAACGAATACGCAATATATCTAAAAAAGAAAAACGAAACTGAAATCGGAGTCTTTTACAATCTGGTATTTACTAAAAAGATAGACAGCTGGAAAAAATATTTAGTAAAATTTACTCCTGCTATTATTCCTGAGAGCAATAACAAGGTTGGTTACAAATGCGAGTTTATTTCAAAAAAAGCACAAGCTTCCAAGTGTGGATCTTCTTTTTATATGACAGAGTATTTCCAATGTTGGGCGGGACATACAGACTCCAATGATGGAGATTGTAATGGATGCTGGAGATTAGGCTCTTATGGTATTGCAAATACCTGCGATGAGGAAGCTCCGGATGATTTTAACGGAGCAGGAGATAATTACGGTGGCGGTGCAACTCCTAATGTGGATGGGCTTATCCATGTGTATGCAGACCCTTCTCATTGGGCTCTGTATAACAGTTTATCGGCAGAGAATAAATTTAAATGTTATCAGGCTTTACTTTTGTCGAGTGATACGAGTTATGTGAATTTCTCAATAGATTTCTTTAGTAGCAACTCTACGGTAACAATACAGCAGTTTCAGAATTGGTTTTTGGATCCAAATGGAAATCCTAATCTTATTTTTGAAAATTTTACAAGTTCAAATAATGTGTTAGTATTTAATACAATGAGCGATTTTAAAAATTTTCTAACTAATGATATAAGTAATTCATCATATTCTAATAGTACTATCTTTGATAATGGGCAAGAAAAAATTACACGACTTAGAGTTAACAGGATGGGTATTTATAATACTGGTATTAATATTGAAATTAAATTAAAAAAGGTAAATAATTTATGGACATATGATTCTGTAGCATCTGAAGAATATATTGGAGTGGGATTTGTATACGAATGGGCACAATCAAATTATACTTCAAATACCAACAACAATGTTTTGACATTGGAAGTTTTTGGATATGAAAAAGTAGGAGTTTCTGTCGTTGGTATTGATGTTAAATATAAAAACTATGCAAAAGTTTTGATAAAAATAAATCAAACCACTGGTCAAATAATTTCAGCAACTTTCATAGATTTACCAAATTAAAATTTCACATATGGAAACTACTATTTCATCACCAAGTTCTAGTGCTATTATTATTCAAACTTTAACTTTTATTTTATACATTGCTATATTAATCGGAGGAATATATCTTATTAGATCAATCAAATCTATAAAGAAAAGATTGGATAAGTTGGAAAATGAAAAATAAAAGAAAACCGCAGAAAATTTCTGCGGTTTTCTTTTTCCATCCATACAATATTCAATTTCTGTAACAATTCTATCTTTATACAAACTAATGTAATAAAAGATAGCTATGTTTTTAAAATTCCTCAGATTAGAAATCAAAAGCTTTTTTCGGGGCAGTTCTTTAGGAATCAATCTGGCAATGAAGATTCTTCGTTTTATCGGGATTCTTTATTTTATGGCTTGTCTTGTTGGAGGGGCATTTGTCGCGTTTTTTTTTATACAGGAAGAAATGCATCAGAATCCCTTTAAAGTGGTTTCAAAATTCATGATTGCAGCGTGGGCGGTTGATCTCATTGCCAAATATATATGGCAGGAATTGCCGACACAGAATATCAAGCCGTTTCTTACGCTCAATATTCCCAAAAAGACATTGGTGAATTATATGCTGGGAAAAACATTTCTGTCAGCTTTCAGTTGGTTCAATTCCCTGTTCCTGATTACTTTTTCCATCATTGCATTATTCAACGGATATGATGTTTTAGGCGTTGTTGGATGGCTCATTGGGATTTCGTTGTTATTTTACCTGAATAATTTTATCAACATTCTTTTTAACGATAAAGAAACCATTGCCATTTTTGTCGGATGTATTTTTGCAACAGTTGCAGGATTGGCGTATTACAATATTGTTCCGGTTCTGGATTATTCTGAGCAGTTTTTTTATAATTTTTTTGAAAGGCCTTATTTTGTAGTGATTTCAATCGGGTTGTTTTTCGGGTTGTGGAAAATCTGCTATAACCATATCCGGAAAATATTTTATCTGGATGAAGGTCTGGAAGCTAAAAAAGAAATTGGAAGAACCGAGAATATTACCTTTCTCAACAAATACGGAGCAATCGGAACGTTCATCAATAACGATATTAAAATGCTGAAACGCAATAAGGTAACGAAAGGAATTTTGTGGGGAAGCATTATGTTTCTTTTCTACGGATTGCTGATGTTTTCGTCACCGATTTACAAAACACCTGCAATGATGATGTTCATGGGATTATTTGTAACCGGAGGATTTCAGTTTATGTTCGGACAAAGGGTTCCTGCTTTCGACAGCTCTTACTATCCTTTGATGATGACGCTGAATGTTCCTTACAAAGAATACCTGAAAGCAAAATGGTGGCTGATGAATATTGTCACCGCTTTTTCCATGATTCTGGCGGTTTGCTATGCCTATTTCGGTTGGGAAATGTATCTCACCTTCTTCGCTGCCGGAATTTACAATATCGGAGTAAATTCTCAGTTTACACTTTGGTCGGGCGCTTTTAACAAAACGCAGATGGATCTTAATGCCAAAGAAAAAAGATTCGGACAGAAAAACAGCTTTAACGTAAAAGCGCTTCTGCTTTTAATTCCGAAGATGTTTCTTCCGATGCTTGTTTTCGCATTGATGCAGAAATTTTTCAGTATTACAGCGGGAGTTATCAGTATCGGAGTTCTGGGAGTAATCGGATTTTTCATCAGAGAAAAGATCTTCGATATTATCGTAAAACACTACAAGGTAGAAAAATACAGTACATTAGAAGCATTCAAAAACAAAGATTAATATGATCACCATTAATAATTTAACAAAAACATACGGTAAAGCAACCGTTTTAAATATAGAACATCTGGAAATTCCGAAAGGGGAAACATTCGGTCTGGTAGGAAACAACGGAGCCGGAAAAACCACTCTTTTCAGCTTAATGCTTGATCTTATTCAGGCTTCTACAGGATTTGTAAGCATCGACGGGATAAAAGTAAATGAATCTGAAGCATGGAAAAACAAAGTTTCTGCTTTTGTAGACGATTCTTTCCTCATCGGATATCTTACACCGGAAGAATATTTCTATTTCATCGGTGAACTGAGAGGGCAGAACAAAGCTTCTGTAGATGCCTTTTTAAAACAGTTTCATGATCTTTTCAGCGGTGAAATTTTAAATTCGGGAAAATATGTCCGTGATCTTTCCAAAGGAAACCAGAAAAAAGTTGGAATTGTGGGCGCCATCATCGGAAATCCCGAAATCATTATTCTGGATGAACCTTTTGCCAATCTGGATCCTTCCACACAGATTAAGCTTAAAAATTTAATTAAAGAACTGTCTAAACAGGACGGAGTGACTTTTCTTATTTCTAGCCACGATCTTTCGCATACCACAGAAGTCTGCAACAGAATTGTAGTGGTAAACAAAGGGCAATTGGTAAAAGATATTCAGACCAATCCTGAAACTCTGAAAGATCTGGAGCAGTATTTTGCCGATCAGATTTCCATTCCGGTGGAAGAGAATTCTGCATTATAGATAATACCAATAAATCAAATTTGAAAATCATAGATCAAAAATTGTGGTACATCATTTAATTTTGTGGAGTTAAAATTTAATCTATGGAATTAATTGAAAAACTGAACTGGAGATATGCTACCAAAGCAATGAACGGTCAGAAAGTACCACAGGAAAAAGTGGATAAAATAGTAGAAGCTGCAAGACTGGCGCCTACATCAAGTGGTTTACAGCCTTTTGAAATTATTGTTGTAACCAATCAGGAAGTTAAAGAACAGATCAAGCCTCACGCGTGGAATCAACCGCAGATTACAGATTGTTCGCATCTGTTGGTTTTTGCAGCGTGGGATAATTACACAGAAGAAAGAATCAACAGAATGTTTGATCTTACCAATGAAGTAAGAGGATTTAAAAATGAAGGTTGGGAAAATTACAGACAAATGCTGTTGAGTATCTATCCGCAAAGATCTGCTGAAGAGAACTTCACTCATGCCGCAAAACAGGCTTATATCGGTTTTGGAGCAGCGATTATTGCAGCCGCTTTCGAAGAAGTAGATTCTACCCCAATGGAAGGATTTATTCCGCAAGAAGTTGATAAGGTTTTAAACCTGCAGGAAAAAGGTTTAAAAAGCGTACTCTTATTACCTATCGGGTACAGAGATGCTTCTAACGACTGGTTAGTGAATTTAACCAAAGTAAGAAAACCAAAAGAAGAATTCATTACAGAAATCAAGTAATTATTGATTATTTTACTCATAAAAATACCCTTTCAATTGGTTTTTTGAAAGGGATTTTTTATTGTATGTGTATTTAAATACTAAAACTCAGCATTCGGTTTCCAATCCACCACCGCTCTGATGAACGCTTCTGCATTTTCCACAGGAATATTCGGTAAAATTCCGTGTCCTAAATTGGCAATGTAACGGTCTTTTCCGAAACGGTTGATCATTTCCGTCACCATTTTTTTAATTGTTTCAGGAGTAGAATGCAGTCTTGCAGGATCGAAATTTCCCTGAAGCGTCATTGTATGATTGGTTAAAGTTCTTGCAAACTCAGGTTTAATCGTCCAGTCAACACCCAAAGCAGAAACCGGCGACTGTGCCATATCTTCCAGAGCAAACCAGCATCCTTTTCCGAAAACCACAACGTGCGTTAAAGGGCTTAAAGCTTCAACGATCTGGTTAATATATTTCCATGAAAATTCCTGATAATCTGCCGGAGAAAGCATTCCGCCCCAGGAATCGAAAACCTGAACCGCAGAAACTCCTTTTTCAACCTTTCTTTTAAGATAAGCAATCGTTGTATCAGTAATCTTTTGAAGTAATAAATGTGCCGCTTCCGGTTGCGTAAAGCAGAAAGATTTAGCAATATCAAAAGCCTTGCTTCCTTTTCCTTCCACACAATAGCAAAGTATCGTCCACGGAGAACCTGCAAAACCGATCAACGGAATTTCATTATCCAATTTCTGTAAAGTCAGTTCAATAGCATCAAAAACATAACCTAAAGTATCATTCACATCCGGAACCACCACACTCTGCACATCTTCCATCGTTCTGATCGGATTATCCAGCCATGGACCTACAGATTCCTTCATTTTGAAATCAATTCCCATTGCCTGCGGAACAACGAGAATATCAGAGAATAAAATCGCTGCATCCAAAGGAAATCTTCTGATCGGCTGTACGGTAATTTCGGAAGCAAGTTCCGGTGTCTGACATCTTGTGAAGAAGTCGTATTTATCGCGTAATGCAATAAATTCCGGCAAATATCTTCCAGCCTGTCTCATCATCCAAACCGGCGGTCTTTCTACGGTTTCTCCGCGAAGTGCTTTTAAGTATAGGTCGTTTTTAATCATAATATACTAGACTTTATTGCCAAGAATGACAATTAAAATATCAATTTTTATTTAAAATCTCTTTTCGGATCAGCTTCAGAACAGACAGTAATGTGCTTCCTTCCGAAACCAAAACAGGCTTTGAAGTATGCTTTCTGAGCTCATTGGCAGTCGTTTCTCCAATGGAAACCAGAATCATACCCCCAAAAGAATTTCGATTTGCAAAACTACGAACTCCGCTCGGACTAAAAAACACTGCGGCATGATATTTTTCATTTATCAGCGGATTGATTTCCTCCGTATTGTAGACCGTTATTTTTCTGTAGCTGATGTTTTGAAGGGGAAGATTTTTGTCAAGCACGTCTAATGCGATGTTTCCGCAGAAATGAAGGAATTTTTCCTGCTGACAGTGCATAATGATAAACCGTGAAAGCTCTTCCGCGTTTTTAAGGACTTTAAACGTTCCGAAACCGTTTTTTCTCAGCTCTTTTTTCGTCTTTTCACCGACGCAGTAGATTTTATTGTAGTTTTTCGCCGTAAAATCTTCGTTGGGTTTAAATCCGTTCTTAAAAAAGGAGCTTACTCCTTTTGCGCTGGTAAAAATCAATGAATAATCTTTGAGATCAAAAGACTCAACCGTTAGAGAACTTGTTTTAATTACCTCAACACAATCAAACGAAATGCTGTCTCCCAATTCTTTGGTTACAATCGCAGGATCTAGGTTTTTGGTAAATAAAATGTTCATTATGGTTTATCTTTTAAATGTAAATCGGCGGTCTGAAGCCTTACTTTGTTCATAAAATCCTTTCCTGGATCTTCTTTTCCTGTGAAATAATTCGGATCAGATTCTTTCCAGAGTTTTGAATTTCTGAAGATTCCGTATTCCGAATGTCCGATGAGGTATTCTATTTTATATTTTTGGGTTAAATATCTTATGAGTTGTGCGTTCGCGGAAACCTGTTTGTCCGTAAGCGGTTCTTTTTTACTTCCGATATTTTCAATTCCGATGGCACAGTAATTCAAACCAATCGTATGTCTGGCAAACTGATTCGGTTCCATCAACTGATAAACCGTTCCGTCTCTGTCAATGATGAATTGTGAAGAAACATTCAGCGTACTTTGCTTTTTTAAAGTGTTTCTTGCATTTTCAAGATGCGTTTTGTTGAAATATTTAAAATTATTTTCCACATTTCCGCCTGCCGTATAATGAAGAACGATCATTTTCGGAACAATCGTTGGTATTTTCTGAACCAAACCGTGATGCTCTTTCAGATATTCCAAACTTAAACGAACTCTTTCTTCAGAATAATTGATAGGCTTATTGATGATTTTCAGTTCGTTTTTTTGAGCTGATACAAAACCCATCAACATAAAAACCAATAAACAGATTACATTTCTCATTATTATTTCTGATATTGATAATGTCCTGTAATGGTAAACTTAAACAGACAATCTTCCAGAACCTGTCCGCCTCCGATATTGTGTACAATGAGATACCTTTTTCCGTCCGCCGATTTTCTGTTCACCACAATCCCGATGTGCGTTAAATTTCCCGGAAGATCCCAGGTTACGATATCTCCGGGAACATACAGCTCCGGTTTGGTTTCAATGGATTTTGATTTTCCAAATTTGGCAAAGAACACTCTCAGGTTGGGAACTCTGCGATGGTCGATGTTCGTGTCGGGCTTTTTCAGTCCCCATTTTTTAGGATATTTTGAAAAATTTTTCGTCATATCTTCATGCACTTCTTTCTGAAGATCAATCCCCAGTTTTCGGTAAGCTCTGATTACAACATCGGTACAAACGCCTTTGTCCGCAGGAACGTCTCCGTTCGGATATTTGATGTTGAAATAGGCGGGATCATAACTTACACGGTCTTTTGTAAGGCTTAAAGCCGCATTAGAAAGTTTTTGGGCAAACTGATTCTGTGCTTTTCCAAAAAACACGCAAAGAACTACAATAAATATTGAGAAATATTTCTTCATAGAAATCCGGAACCTTAAAAGTTAAAATGTAAAAAGTGAATTTTAGATCTGGCTTTTAATTTCCGCCATCAATTCTTTTCCGCCGTTTTCAAGAACAGTTTTTGCAAATTTTTCCCCGAAATTTTCTTCATTATTATATATGAAGCTTTCATCGGTTGCGATGCTATTCTTTCCATCCAGAGAACAAAGCGCTGCCTTGAAACGGATCTGGTCTTCAAAAAGTTCTGCAAATGCTCCGATAGGTGCGGTACAGCCTCCTTCCAAAGTGCTCAGGAAATTTCTTTCCATTTCCACACAGATCTGCGTATTTTTATGATTGGTAAACTGTCTGATGATTTCATTGATTTCAGTTTTGTCTGAATGCCCTGCGACAGCAATCACTCCCTGCGACGGAGCCGGAATTAAAAACGGAATCATTTCATAATCAATGTCCATTTTCATTCTCTTAATTCCTGCCAGAGACAGAATGGTCGCATCAAAATCTCCTTCTTCCAGCTTCTGAAGCCTTGTCTGAATATTTCCACGAATGTCCGAAAATTCAGCATTGGGGAAGTTTTTCAGCCAGAATGCTCTTCTTCTTAAACTGCTGGTTGCCAGTTTAAGCTCGTGAAGTTCTTTATTTCTTGCCGATTCTTTTCGGATCAGGACATCCTGCGGAAAATCTCTTTCCAGATAAGAAACGATCTCAAGGTTTTCGGGAAGTTTTGTAGGAACATCTTTTAAAGAATGTACAGCAATATCAATTTCGTCATTTAATAAGGCAACATCAAGATCTCTGGTGAAAACGCCTGTTATCCCTAATGAATATAGAGGCTGTGTAAGATTTTTATCACCCGAAGAGACGATAGGAACGATTTCCGTTAAATAATTGTTGTTCTGAAGATGTCTCGCAACTTCTCTCGCCTGCCAAAGTGCCAATGCAGAATTTCTGGTTCCGATTCTAATGCTTTTCATTGAATTCGTTGTTTGGTTGTTCAACTAATATTTCGTGCATTAATTTACTAATTTCTTCGGCTTTTAAAGGATTATCGATGATATATTTTGCAAAACGGTTGGTAATTTTCTGGATCATTTTATCAGAAAGTTCCATGTCCGTGATGTTTATGTATTTATTTTTTTTGTAAAAATTATGCATTTCATTACGTTCCATATTCTTAAGAACCGCTTTGAAATGATGGATATTGGGTGCCAGTTTTCTCTTTTTTTCCCACTCAAGGAAGTCTTTCGTCATTTCCTTGATGATTTTTTCGGCTTTCGGGATCTCTTTTTCTCTCTGCTGAATGGTTGCCTGAATCTGCTTGGAAAGTTCATCCACGTCGATCAGCGTTACATTTTCATTTTCCGTTACATTTTTATCCACGTTATTCGGAATCGAGAGGTCAATTACCAAAGTTTCTTTTCCGTTCGGGAAATGAGACCTGTTCACGATCGGATGTCTTGCGCCGGTCGCAACGATAAGAATATCTGTATTGCCCAGTTCTTTATCAAAATCGGCATAATCAATATGCGGAATATTGTACTTCTCGGAAATCTTAGCTGCAGTTTCCTGAGTCCTGTTGGCAATTTTTATTTTCGGCTGATAGACGTGTTTTACCAGATTTTCAACCGTATTCTGCCCGATTTCTCCTACGCCAAGCAGAAGAATATTTTTTTCGGTAATTCTTTTCTGGCTGTTTAAGATATAATGAACCGCCGCATAAGAAACAGAAGCTGCTCCGTTGGAAATTCCGGTTTCGTTTTTTATTCTTTTCGAAATCTGAATGGCAGAATTAATCGCTCTTTCAAGATAGGGATTAGAGTTCTGTCTTTCTTTTTTGAAGCGGTTGTAGGCTTTTTTAATCTGCCCGATGATCTCAAAATCTCCGATAATCTGGCTTTCAAGTCCGGCTGCAACCCTGAAAAGATGAGTTAAAGCTTCTTCCTTCGTTAAAATATTCGCAAACTGAAGAAAATCCATCAGATTAACCCCGATGGTTTTACAGTATTCTTCCGCAACCAGAAGATAGTTGGGAGAAGTGGTATAGATTTCGGTTCTGTTACAAGTAGAAACAACAAAGGAATCCCCTAAATCTTCATTATGGATTCGGGCAACGAAATTCTTAATGTTTTCATCAAAAAATGCAAATTTACCTCTTGTTTCTGCGTCAGCTTTTTCAAAACTAACGGAAAGTACAGCAAAATTAGACGTCTGATGTATGTTTGAATATTGTAACATAAGCGTCGCAAATTTACGTTTTTTTTAGCAAATTACTTTCTGAAAATGTATATGATAATTATCGTAAAAAACTATTTCGGGAAATTATGAAAAGCAATGTTTTGTTGTTAATAAACGTTAAAATTAATTTTGAAAAAATTATAAATTTTTACCATTTCATTCTTCCCGAAAAATATTTCACCATACAGGATTTACTTTTCATTGTCGGTTTACCCGCATTAAGCCTGCATTTACCTTAGATCCAGCTTAAAATAAATCCTGTAAATGCTTACGGTAAAAGTTAATAGCTTGTTACAAATTTTAATAAAAATTTAACCAAATTATATGCTCGCGGAATTTCTTGGGTTGTCTTAAATTTATATCTTTGTAACTCTTTAAAAAATCAGAAGTAAAAGTATGAGTTTATTCGATATGTTTACGCAAGAAATTGCGATAGACCTTGGTACTGCCAACACCCTTATCATCCATAATAATAAAATTGTTATAGACCAGCCGTCTATTGTCGCGATCGAACGTTCGACAGGAAGACCGATTGCCGTGGGTGAACAGGCAAAACATATGCAGGGGAAAACTCATGAGGATATCAAAACAATCCGCCCTTTGAAAGATGGGGTAATTGCTGATTTCCATGCTTCTGAACACATGATCAAGGAGTTTATCAAAAAAATTCCTGGAATTAAAGGGAAATTTATTCAGCCGGCGTTAAGAATTGTTATCTGTATTCCTTCCGGAATCACAGAGGTTGAAAAAAGAGCGGTAAGAGATTCTGCCCAGAAAGTAAACGCTAAAGAAGTTCGTTTGATCTATGAACCAATGGCTGCTGCGATAGGAGTGGGAATCGATGTACAGAAACCTGAAGGAAACATGATTATCGACATAGGTGGCGGTACTACAGAGATTGCTGTTGTAGCTTTGGGAGGTATCGTTTGCGATAAATCTGTAAAAATTGCAGGAGATGTATTTACCAACGACATTGCTTATTACTTAAGAACTCATCACAACTTATACATCGGAGAAAGAACAGCAGAGAGAATTAAAATCGAAGTTGGTTCTGCTGTTGAAGACTTAGACGTAGATATCGAAGATATTCCGGTACAGGGAAGAGACCTTATTACCGGAAAGCCAAAAGAAATTATGGTGGGTTACAAAGAGATTGCCAGAGCATTGGACAAATCAATCATCAGAATTGAAGATGCGGTAATGGAAACACTTTCTCTTACTCCTCCGGAATTGGCGGCAGATATTTATAAGACAGGAATTTATCTTGCCGGTGGCGGTGCATTATTAAGAGGTCTTGCAGACAGATTGCACAAAAAGACAGGTCTTCCTGTATTTGTAGCAGAAGATCCGTTGAGAGCGGTTGTTCGCGGAACAGGTATTGCACTTAAGAATATGGATAAATTCAATTTCTTAATTAAATAATTCTAACTTTTTACGAAACACATCTGAATGGGATTTTTGCTGAGATTATTTTCAAAGAATGCGCTATTTGTCTTCTTTATATTTCTGCAAATTATTGCTCTTGTTCTGATATTCTCTAAAAACGCAATGCAGCAATCATGGATTGCAGGGCAGTCTGCTGCTTTCAATTCCTGGGTTTCGGGATATATCGATGAAGGAGTTTCGTATCTTAAGCTGAAACAGATCAACGAAGATCTTGTAGCACAAAATAAAGCCTTGATGGTGGAACTTTACGGAAAACAGGGGGCAAAAAATCCAATGTTCAGAAAAGTTCATGATACCATCGGAGGCGGACAGATTTATACTTTTGTTGACGGAGAGATTGTTTTCAACAGCATCAACAGAAGAAATAACTACTTTACCATCAACAGAGGTCGCAGAGACGGTGTTTTTCCACAAATGGGCGTGATGGCTCCGAAAGGAATCGCCGGAATCGTTATTAACTCTACAGACAGCTATGCTTTGGTTCAGTCGGTTTTAAGTGTTAATAAAATCAGAATCAATGCTGCCTTAAAAAACTCAGGATATTTCGGAACTTTAACATGGAACGGAGACAACTCCAGAGTAATGCATTTGGCGGATATTCCAAAATATGTTGCCCTGAAAATTGGCGATACTGTGGTTACCGACGGAAAATCAGCGATTTTCCCTAAAGGCGTACAGATCGGAACCATTGCGGGATATTCTGTGGATAATAAAACCGGATTCTGGGATATTTCGGTGGAACTAAGTGAAAAAATGGGAGCTTTAAGCAAAGTTTATGTGGTGAAAAACCTCAAGAAAGCAGAAGTTCAGAAGATTCAGGATACCATGCAGGCTGTAATAAAAAAGGAAAATGATTAGCAGAACATTATTTACGGATATATTGATTATGATTTTTCTGGTTGCATTACAGGTTTTTGTACTGAACAGGATCACCATTTTCGGAAAGTACACTCCGGTGCTCTATCCGGTATTCGTGATGTTTTATCCTTTTTTCAGAAATAAATTTCAGTTTTTAGCACTAAGTTTTCTTATCGGGCTTTCCGTAGATGCATTTCTCGGAACCTGGGGAATGAATGCCTTTGCAACCACTTTGATTGCTTATTTCAGGACTTTGATTTTCAGAACTTCTACAGATACTTCTACAGATTTTTTCTCTTTTCAGTCCCTGCAGTGGGCGCAGTTTTTACTGTTTTTATTTTCAAGTATCTTTTTGCATCAGCTTTTAGTTCAGTACATTGAATTCTTCAAGTTGAGCAGATTTTTTGAAATATTGCTTAATGTATTGGTAACTAGTTTAATTTCGTTTATATTTATAGTTATTTACGCATTAATCTTTAAAATCAAACAAAAAGTTTGAACACACGTTATTTAAAAATCTTTTCCGTTCTTATCGTTATCGCTCTGATTTTTGTGGCGAGAATTGCTTATTTACAGTTGTTTACGGATCGTTATGCTTTAAATGCAGCGAATACTTCCATTAAAATTGAATACGTTATTCCGCAAAGAGGGGTTATTTTTGACCGCAACGGCAAAATTCTGGTGGGAAACCAGCCTGCCTACGAAATTTCTTTCACTCAGGCTCTAATGCGTCCTGATTTTGATACCGTAGGATTCTGTAATCTGATGAAGATTTCGAAAAATGATTTCGTAAGAACCATTGAAAATATTAAAAAAGAAAAATATTATTCCAAACTGACTCCCATGACCTTCATGAAAAATCTAAGCCGTGAAGACATTGCGAGAGTTCAGGAAATCATATTCAAATATCCCGCTTTCAGCATCGTTTCAAGACCTCAGCGACAATATGAAGTTTCTACGTCGGGAAATCTTTTGGGATATACCAGTGAAGTTAACGAAAGAGAAATTAAAAAAGACTCTGCCTATTATTTACCGGGCGATTTCATCGGAAAAACAGGGGTTGAAAAAGCCTACGAAAAAGATCTTCGCGGAGTGAAGGGAATGAAATACATTCAGAAGGACATCAAACTGAGAAATGTAGGACCTTACAAAAACGGATCTTTAGACAAAGACGTTATCACAGGAAAAGACATTACGCTTACCATAGACTACGATTTGCAGAGAATTGCTGAAGAAATGCTTGTCAATAAGCACGGTGCGATTGTAGCAATTGATCCCAATAACGGAGAAGTTCTGGTCGCAGCAACGGGACCGGATATCGATCCTAATCTTTTTACCGGACCGAATAAATCTAAAAACCTCTACGCTTTATCCAAAGATACAATTTACGAAAACAAACCGACTTTCGACCGATCTTTACAGGCGGCTTATCCTCCCGGTTCCACATTCAAATTGTTAACCGCTTTGTCTGCGATGCAGATGGGCGTGATGGACGAAAATACAATCTTCCCTTGCGGTGGTGGATTTAATTACAGAGGCTTGAGAATTAAAGGTCACGGTGGCGCAGATCCGCTGATTCCTGCTATTCAGGTTTCCAGTAACTGTTACTTTTCCTACGCGTATTTGGCGATCGTTAATAAATATCCCGGAAATCCTTCGAAAGGGGTTGACGAATGGAAAAAGATCATGAGCAGCTTTGGAGTAGGGGAATTTTTGAACAATGATTTTGCAGTAGGCGCAAAAGGAAGAATTCCTACCGGAGAGTTTTATGAAAAAAGAATGGCTTCCATTTATAAAGCAAGCGGTTCTAAAAAAGATCCTAAAAACTGGGATCCTTTGGCAACAGGGGCTGTTTTCAACGGAATGGGACAGGGAGACGTATTGGTAACTCCGCTTCAGCTTGCCAATTATGTGGCAGCAATCGCCAATAAAGGATGGTATTACACTCCGCATATCGTAAAATCGATCGACGGAAAGCCCAATCCGGATCCGAGATTCAGAAAGAAGCATCAGACTTTAGTTGATAAAAAACATTTTGAACCGGTGCTGAAAGGAATGGAAGCCGTAGTTTTAAGAGGTACGGCACATGGCTTAAAATCAAACGATTTTACCCAGCTTGCAAAAACAGGGACTGCACAGGTTCCGCAGGGAAAAGATAATTCCATTTTTGTTTTGATTGCTCCAGCTGATAAACCTAAAATTGTGGTTGCAGCGGTAATGGAACACGCCGGATTTGGAGCAACCTGGGCAGGTCCAGCCTCAACGGTAATCGCCGAAAAATTTATTACAGGCGATCTGAAGCGTGAAAATCTCTACAAAAAAATGACTTCCTCAAGCTTTATGCCTGAATACAAAAGACAGTGGATTGCGGATCTGAAGCGTAAAGGTTTATACAAAGAACCGGTAGATTCTCTCAAGCAGAAAAGAATACAGGACAGCCTGAAATTTGTAAAAGAGCAGAAAGCAAAACTGCAGAAACAGATAGACATCGAAACGAAAAATAATAAAACAAAACCTGCTAAACAATGAAATGGGCAGAAGGAATAGATAAATTAGGTCTTGGCTTATATTTCCTGCTTTGTGCTTTTGCCATCGCAAATATTTACAGTGTAGACCAGAAATTAGGAGAAAAACAGCTTATTTTCTTCTGTATTTCCCTGTTCGTCGGATTGGTGATTTTCGTGGGACGAAGCAAGTTCTTCGAAAACATGTCAGGAATTATTTACATCGGTGGTGTTCTACTTCTGGTCGGGCTTTTTCCTTTTGGTAAAGAAATCCTCGGGCAGAAAAACTGGTATAAATTCGGAAGTTTTACCATGCAGCCCGTTGAGTTTGCAAAGATAGGAACCGCTTTAATGCTCGCAAATTATGTTTCCGGACCGGAATTTAATCTGAAAAACAGGAAATCTCTATTAACGACTTTAGCTATTGTAGGAATTCCGGCTGTTGTCGTTCTTGCCATTCCCGATGTTGGTTCCATGTTGGTTTTTATCGCCTTTTTTATTGCCTTGTATCGTGAAGGATTGAGCGGAGTTCTGTTTGGAGTAGGATTTCTTTTTGCAGGGGTTTTCCTCGTCTCTTTGGCAATAGATCCGATCTGGGTTGCGATTACCATCGTTCTGATCATCGGAGGTTACATTGCAATGAATTATTACAAAATGTCGTGGAATATTATTTCCATTTCAAGTATTGCGGGTTCGGTGCTGCTTTTATGTGGTCTGGCTTTCGGTGCGCCTTATATTTTAGAAAAACTGCCGAAACACCAGAGAGAAAGAATTGAGGTTCTTTTTAAAGGTGAAAAAGCGTTCAGAGATACTTCCGGTTATAATTTATTGTATTCCAAAACCGCTATCGGTTCCGGAGGTCTTTGGGGAAAAGGATACCGTGAAGGTTCCGTTACACAGGGGAAATTTGTTCCGGAACAGGAAACCGACTATATTTTCTGTACGGTAGGTGAGGAGTGGGGGTTTGTAGGAAGCGCTGTTCTTATTCTTTGTTACATGATCTACATCGGAAGGATTTATTATCTTGCCGAGCAGCAGAAATCGGGATTTAACCGCGTCTTTGGATATTGCTTTGCCTCAATTCTTTTAATGCACTTTACCATCAATTTAGGAATGGTAATGGGGCTATTCCCAACTGTTGGTATTCCGTTGCCGTATTTCAGTTACGGAGGAAGTTCTTTACTGGCGTTCTCAATGATGACTTTTATTTTCTTTAAACTGAATTATTCGGATAAGAATAGTCTGGTTTAAAAGCTGGAAGCCGGAAGTCTAATGATGGAAGTTTAAAATGGTATGTTTTAATTTTCTTACTTGAATCGGCTAAATTCGTGAGATAAAATAACTCTCAACAAAGTTTATGAAAGAATCCTATTTTTCAGATCAGCATTTCGAGAACAAAAATTTCACGCAGCCTTTAGACAATGGCGAATACGAAAACTGTACTTTCCGAAACTGTAATTTAGAATACGCCAATCTTTCAGGCTATAATTTTAACGACTGCGAATTTATTGGCTGCAACCTCAGCATGATGAATCTGGTTTCAACAGCTTTTCGCGAGGTGGTTTTTAAAGAGTGTAAAATGTTCGGACTGCATTTTAACGACTGCAACGAATTCGGATTATCGTTTACATTTGAAAGCTGTCTTCTCAACAATTCCATATTTTATAAAACATCAATCAAAAAAACACTATTCAGAAATTCAAAATTAATTGAGGTTGATTTTTCCGAATGTGATTTATCGAACGCAATATTTGCCGGATGCGATCTCTCCGGAGCTGTTTTTGACCATACCAACCTTGAAAAAGCGGATTTCCGTACATCGTTCAGCTATTCCATAAATCCGGCTTCAAACAGGCTTAAAAAGGCTAAATTTTCGCTTTCTGAAATTCATGGACTCCTTCATCAATTCGATATTGAAATTGATAAAAACGGATAGGTTACTGTTGATGGTTAATCGTTGATCGTTTTGCTGTCTAATACCATTTTATCTTTGGATTTTCTTTACATAAATATTCCGTAGGAATTGTATCTGTGCAGCATAAATGAAGAATGCAGAATCAGAACTCCGCAGGAGTTCAATTTCACAGTAATTTTAATAACAAAATGAGATAAAAATTATCTAAGCTCTTTTATGAGTGAAACGGCTCTGTGAAACTAAAAGCAAATTATTTATCTTCTTAGTATTAGAAAAAGCAATTCCCCTTCTCTGAAGGGGTGGATTTTGCGAAGCAAAAGACGGGGTAGTTAAAAACGGAACAATAAAAAAACCATCAAAATTTTTGATGGTTTCATTATTTAAATCAATTATTTAAAATTAAAAACTTGCTGCGTTTGCTGCCGGAGTTGTTGTTGCAAGATTATTGTAAGCTTCTCCGTTTTCGTTGATGATTCTCTTTCCGAATCTGTATTTTGGACCCCAATAAGAATCATTTAATGAAGAAATCATGACTCCTTTAGAAGTTGCGGCGTGAATAAACTTCACTTCTCCGTCTTCAGTTACGCTTTCTACGATTCCTACGTGAGAAATTCTTCTTCCGTGAGAAAAGAAAATAAGATCTCCTTTCTGAAGGTTTTCTTTCTCGATTCTTTCACCTTCTTCAGATTGTGAAGCAGCTACTCTTGGTAAACTAAGACCTGCTGCAGCTCCGAAAACTGAAAGAACGAAAGCTGAACAGTCGATTCCGTTTCTTGTCATTCCTCCATATCGGTAAGGAGTTCCAAGATAAGTCTGTGCTTCGTTTAAGATGTTGTCGATTGTTGCGTTATGTTTGATTGCTTTTGCAATCTCAGAATTTTTGATAGAATTTTTTGTGTTGGCTAAAGTAGCTGCCTTTTCTGCAAGAAATGAGTTGATTAATTTCTGCTTATCCTGCTCCATTTTGTTTGTTTCAAGAGAGGCAAGTTTGGCATCTGTTTTGTATTCTTTAGCGTAAGTTGCTGGTTTTGAAACTACGTAGTTTGTAACACACGATTGTAACGATACAGTAGAGACGAAAGCAACTAGATAAAACAAAACTCTTTTCTTCATATATATTTGATTACCGTGTTAAAAAAAGGATAGTATATTTTCAAAAGCAATACAAAAATATAGAATCCGAGTAAAAGAGCCCCGATATGACAATTGTCAGGTTCTTTATTTAACACATTTTAACATAATTTTTACGTATGTTAAAAAAAAATAAACCGCAACCGCCTGTTTTGGGTAGGTGTGCGGTTTTTTTTATTAAGATTCTTTAACAAAATTATCACCGATTATGGTAGAATAAAGGAAAGGCAATCAAATTAATTCAAAATACCCCATTATAAATTTTGTTAATAAATGATTGGTTTTTCGGCTGTTTCAGGTTTTTAACTCTACTTTTTAATGCTTTTATAACACCTTTTGTATTCGATTTAAAAAAGAATTCATAACCCCATAAAAAAAACTCCCCGATCAATAGGGGAGTTTCACTAATATGGAACTTTACAAATGTTACTTTGTAAATAACATTTCTCTGTATTTCGTCATTGGCCAAAGCTCATCATCTACCATCATTTCAAGATCGTCTGATGCATCTCTGATGGTGTCGAATAAAGGTTTTACCTTATTACAGTATTCTTCAGCCTGTTTTTGGCTCTCTGTAACTGCTTTTGCCGCTTCTCTTGCTTTAATAAGATCTTCAACGCCTACTTTAATTTTAGAAACATTCTCAGAAATGCTTGTAATTAAGCTCATCTGTTCTTTTGCCAAAGATTTGAATTCTTTGTCACCGAAGATTTCTTTTAACCCTTTTACGTTCTCGATCAGTCTGTTCTGATAATTTAAAGCAGAAGGAATAATGTGGTTTCTTGCGATATCACTTAATACTCTTGCTTCGATATCAATAACCGTAGAATATTTTTCTAATTTGATTTCGTTTCTTGCTTCAACTTCTCTGTGTGTGAAAATTCCCATCTCTTCGTAAAGCGCTAAGAATTTCTCGTCCATTTCCTGCTTAAGGGCTTCCGGAGTTGTTTTTAAGTTGTTTAAACCTCTCTTTTCCGCTTCTTTAGCCCAGTCATCAGAATATCCGTCTCCTTCAAACATAATGTTTTTACACTGTTTGATGTATTCTCTTAATACATTGAAGATCGCTTCATCTTTCTTAAGACCTGTTTCAATTAAAGCATCAACTTCTTTTTTGAAGTCGTTTAACTGTTTTGCAGCAATTGTGTTCATTACCGTCATAGATTCTGCACAGTTTGCAGAAGAACCTACCGCTCTGATCTCGAATTTATTTCCTGTAAATGCAAATGGAGAAGTTCTGTTTCTGTCGGTGTTATCCAACAGAATTTCAGGAATTTTTCCAACAACATTTAGTTTTAAATCTGTTTTTTCGTCCGGAGAAAGTTTTCCTTCCGTTACTTTTTCAAGCTCTTCCAAAACTCTGAACAACTGACTTCCGATGAATACGGAAATAATTGCCGGCGGAGCTTCGTTTGCACCCAATCTGTGGTCGTTGCTTGCAGAAGCAATACTTGCTCTTAAAAGATCTGCATATTCGTGAACTGCTTTAATTGTGTTGACAAAGAACGTTAAGAACTGTAAGTTTTTCTTAGGGTTTTTTCCCGGGCTTAAAAGGTTTTCACCTGTATCGGTTGCTAAAGACCAGTTATTGTGCTTTCCGCTTCCGTTTACGCCAGCGAATGGTTTTTCGTGGAACAAAATATGGAAATGATGTCTGTGAGCGATTCTTGCCATAACGTCCATCAACAAAGAGTTGTGGTCAACAGCAACGTTTACTTCTTCAAACATCGGAGCAAGCTCGAATTGATTTGGAGCTACCTCGTTGTGTCTCGTTGTTACAGGGATTCCTAATTTCATACATTCGATTTCCAGCTCTTTCATGAAATTCATGACTCTTGTAGGAATTGAACCGAAATAATGGTCATCCAACTGCTGTCCTTTTGCAGGAGAGTGTCCTAACAAAGTTTTCCCTGTTAATACAAGGTCTGGACGAGATTGATATAAAGCAGAATCTACTAAGAAATATTCCTGCTCCCAACCTAAAGTTGGGGTTACTTTCGTTACATTTTTGTCGAAATACTGCATTACATTGGTTGCAGCTTCGTCTACCGCGTTCAAAGCTCTTAGAAGAGGAGCCTTATAATCTAAAGTTTCTCCTGTGTAAGAGATGAAGATCGAAGGAATGCATAGAGTAGTTCCCATGATGAACGCAGGAGATGTAGGATCCCACGCGGTGTAACCTCTCGCTTCAAAAGTGTTTCTGATACCTCCATTCGGGAAAGAAGATGCATCCGGTTCCTGCTGAATCAATAAATTTCCGCTGAATCTTTCGATCGCTCTTCCACCTTCAATCGGAGTGAAGAAAGAATCGTGCTTTTCTGCCGTAGAACCTGTTAAAGGCTGAAACCAGTGTGTGTAGTGCGTTACACCTTTGCTCATTGCCCAATCCTTCATAGCCACCGCAACCTGATCTGCAATGTGTCTCTGGATTTTGCTTCCTTTTTTTACCGCATCCATAATAGACTGGAATGCTTCTTTCGTTAAATATTCTCTCATCGTTTCTTCTGAGAAAACATTCTGACAGAATAATTCTGATAATTTCACGGGAACTTCTACAGAATTATCTCTTCTGAAGTCCTTGAATGGTAAAGTTTCTAACGCTTTGAATCTTAAAGTTGACATATTAGGTTAATTTTTACGGGGCAAATTTACGAAAAAATTGAATCGAAAATTATTTTACCCTAAAAATTTAAGGGGTGTTTTTAAAATTTAATATAATTTTAAAATGATTGTAGTTTTTGGAGGGGCTGACTTTCAAAATTACATTCATACCTTATTATATATAGGATGCTTTTTCTGAATGTAGAATTTGATATTAAGAAAATTTATTCCTGAAACTTTTAAAAACAAGCGGCGAAAATCTTAATTTTAAAACACGAAATATTTTTGCGGGATTAAAAAATTCGTTAATGCATTGGTTAGCAAACGAATATATGATTTAAAATATTTTTCGTAACTTAGCAGACTTTTTATAAAAATTTTAAATATATGACAAATTCTAGAGCAAGAGAAACCACCGAGGCAATTGAAAGACTTTACATTTCTATGAGACACCTGTTTTATAGAGGTTTTTTCAAGCCGAGCGGAGTTTCAGGAGAAAGCATTAGAAGTTTGTTGAAGACGATCAATCCGGAAATTTACGGTACCATGAGTATTCCAGGGAAACTGGAACTCGATGGTTTGATGTATGTTTTAGACAGACTTCCAGAAGGAATTGAAGAATGCGCCTTCATTCATCTTACATCAGACGAAGGTTTTGATAAAGGAAGTTTCGAACCGATTGTTCCTAAAAAAAGAAGAAGAAACTGTTACAGAATCGATGAACACCAGATGAACATTGAAGTTCTTTTGGGACGTTCGGAAATTTATGATATTCTTACCCATCTTACCTTTTTATTTATTGAGGCAGATAAAGTCCGCAATCTGGCTTTCATTCAGGATGAAAACTGGAAACCGACAAGGGCTTTCAAAATTATTGAAGAAGTAGTAAAAGGGGAGAAAAAATTCAGCAGAAGAGAAAAAGAAGTTGCCCTTATTCATTTGTCTTCTTTAATAGGAAGAACGTTTGATGAAACTTTAAAGGCTTACAATACTTTCGGGGATGATGAAAATCCTGACCGTTTATTCAAAATCATCTACAACCTTGCGAAAGTAAGTCTGGAAGATGCAAAACAGACGAGAGAAAGAGAAATTCATTTCAGTGCTATTTTAAAGGAAAGAGTAGGGCATCACTATTTTGGTGAAAAGTGGGCAAATAAAGTGAAAGAAGTTTTGTTTGAAAATAATCTTCATATGAGACCGCTTCACATTATTTCTGCGAATATGCACTCTGTGAAAAATATGCTGTATGCCAACGAAGCATTGAAGAAAAAAGATCATAAAGAAGTAGATTATAAAATGTACGGAGAAATTTCCGACAAAAAAGAACTTCGCGATAAAGTTTCAAAATACGCTTTGGAACAGGGGATGATCTACATTAATGACAAAAGCGGAAGTAATATTGATGTACAGATCATCGACCTCAGCAAAACAGATCTCAGAAATACGCCTTTTCAGGATATTAAATTTGCGGGAGATGATGTCGTAATGGTTTTCGATTATGCATTCGGAGAACAGGCTTACGAGGTGATGGACGAATTGCTGAGACCTTACGAACATAAAGGCGAAGTGTATATGATGAAGGTAAAATCTGTTTCCATCATGGGGAAAGCGGGAATTCTTGCCGGAGGAAAAGGCGACATCATGATCCCTACTTCACATATTTTTGAAGGAACAGCAGATAATTATCCGTTCGAAAATGCCCTGAAGCTGGATGATTTTAAAGATGATGAATTAAAAGCTTTCGAAGGTCCGATGATTACTGTTTTGGGAACTTCGCTTCAGAACAGGGATATTCTTTCTTATTTTATGAATACTTCATGGAAAGCGATCGGTCTTGAGATGGAAGGAGCGCATTACCAGAAAGCCATTCAGGTGGCATCTAAAATCAGACATCACATTACTCCGGATTTATTCGTGATGTATGCTTATTACGCATCCGATAATCCTTTGGAAACAGGAAGTACCCTTTCTTCGGGAGGTTTAGGATTAACAGGAGTAAAACCAACGTATCTTATCACCTTAAGAATCTTAGAAAAGATCTTACAGAGCGGAAAAAAAGAATCTTCAGCGAAAAAATAGTCTGATTAATTTCAATACATATAAACCTCGAATGTCTTCATTTGAGGTTTTTTGTTGAGGCACGAATTCAGTTTATTTAAACACGAATGACGCGAATTTTCCACACGAATTTCGCTAAATTTATTTGTGCCTAAAATTATGATTATTATTTATTGAATTTGTGTTTAAGACATTTGCTTTAAAGAAAGTAAACTCAGCCGCACGAATTTTCCACACGAATTTCACTAAGTTTATTTGTGTCTAAAATTGTGGTTTTTATTTGTGAAATTTGTGTTTAAGAACATATCTTTAAGAAAAATTAAAACAGATGAGTTCAACAGCACAATTAGCCAAAAGATTCCGGGAGGTCACATTAGATGGTTTATGGATTGCAAATACCAACTTCAGAGATCAGCTTTCCGATGTTTCTTGGGAAAAGGCAACAGCCAAAGTAGATTCTTTAAATACCATCGCAATGCTTACTTTTCATATTGATTATTATATTGCTGGTTTAATCAATGTTTTTGAAGGTGGCAATTTGGAAATCAGAGACCAATTCAGCTTCGACCTACCTCCAATTGAATCTCCGGAACAGTGGGAAAGTTTGAAAAGTAAATTTTTAAGCGATGCCGAAAATTTCGCGGATTTATTAGAGAAAATGCCCGATTCGAAAATAAATGAAGGTTTTGTAGACGAAAAGTACGGAACCTATCTCAGAAATATAGATGGCATGATCGAGCATTGCTATTATCATCTGGGACAGATTACTTTGATTAAAAAATTGTTGAATTAAACATAAATGACGTTAATTTTTCACTAATCACACGAATTTTTATTTGTGCTTAAAATTGTGTGAATATTAGTGATATTCGTGTTTAAATAGATTATTATTTTTAAATACTTATCTTTAGAAAAAATAAAATTTTAAATGAAAAAATCGGTTGCAATCCTGTTTGCATTTATCATTTCACAGTTTCATGCTCAGCAGGGAGATTATTATCAGCAGAGTGCGAAATATAAGATGGATATTGATGTAAATGCTGAAAAGTTTACCTACGAAGGAAAACAGACCTTAGATTACAAAAATAACTCTCCGGACGAACTGAATGTTGTCTATTTCCATTTGTACTGGAATGCTTTCAAACCCAATTCGATGATGGATCAGAGAGTTGCAGGACAAGGAAAAAACGGAGATTCAAGACTGCAGAAAGACGGCGTTTCAAGATTAGCTTCTATCCCAAAAGATCAGGAAGGAGCACAAAATATCCATTGGATTAAACAGAACGGCAAAACACTGAAATTTGAAGTTCAGGAGACGGTAATGAAAGTTTATCTTGCGGAACCGATTAAACCTAATTCATCCACTACATTTACTTTAGAATGGGATGCGGTAATTCCGCAGCAAATCAGAAGAAGCGGAAGAAATAACAGGGAAGGAGTGGATATGACGATGACGCAGTGGTATCCGAAAATCGCAGAATACGATTACGACGGTTGGGCGACATTTGATTATATAGGAAGAGAATTTCACGCGCCATTTTCGGATTTTGATGTAACCATTAAAATCAATAAAGAGTATGTCATCGGAGCAGGAGGAATTCTGGAAAATCCTTCTGAAGTAAAAGGGTATGATGCCAATGCTAAAATTAAAGCAGATAAAAATAAAGCAACATGGAAATGGAGCGCTAAAAACATTCTTGATTTTGCATGGGCTGCAGATAAAGACTATATCGTAAAAAGTTTTGACGTTCCGCAAGGTCCGAAAGTTTTCTTAGTATATCAGAATAACGATAAAACAAAAGTCTGGGAAGAAGCACAGCCTTACATCACGAAATATTATCAGTTGATGAATTCCCATTTCGGGAAATATGTGTATCCGACATATTCTTTCATTCAGGGAGGAGACGGAGGTATGGAATACGGAATGTGTACCATGATCTTAGGCGAAGCAAATGATATTGAAGGATTGATGGGATTAATGGCTCATGAAGGAGCTCATTCATGGTATCAGCAAATGTTGGCTACCAACGAACCGATGCGTCCGTGGATGGATGAAGGATTTACAAGTTATGCGGAAGGATATGTCATGAATCAGTTATTTCCTCCTGCAAAAGAACTTCCGAATCCTTTTGCCAATTCTTTAAATGCTTACAGAAATTTTGTAAAAAAAGGTATCGAAGAACCGGCAATCTGGTTGGGAGATCATCATGATAACGGAACTTCCTATACGTATGCTTCTTATGTAAAAGGAGAATTGTATCTGGTTGAGCTGGGTTACATTATGGGTGAACAGAATCTTGCGGAAACATTGAAGCAGTATTACGATCAATGGGCGCTGAAACATCCTTCAGACAGAGATTTCTTACATATTGCCCAGAAAGTTTCGGGTATGGATCTGAAATGGTTTCAGAATTATTGGATCAATACCACAAAAACAATTGATTACGGAATCAAAGACGTAAAATACGATGCAAAATCTACCACCATTACTTTGGTGAATAACGGGCAGGTTCCGATGCCGATTGATTTCAGTGTGATGACGACCGATAAGAAAATGGTTACTTACCAGATTCCTATGAACATGACTCGTACGTGGAAGGAAAAAGATGCTTACGGAGAATTCAAAACAATGCCATATTGGCCTTGGACTCAGAAAGAATATTCGATTACTGTACCTTATACAAAATCACAATTGTCTGTTTTAGGAATAGATTTCAGCCAAAGACTTGCTGATGTTAATATGGCGGATAATTTCGTTGAGGTGAAATAGAATTAAATTTAATGAAGCATAATAAATCCCTGAAGAGTTTTTTCAGGGATTTTTTTATACGATATTACGTGATAATTGAAAGTGAATTTTTATTGAATTCCAAATTGCTTTACCATCCAATGATTAGAATGGTTCTTAATCAAATCGTTTTTTAAAGCTTCATCTTTGGTGTTGAGGTAATGATAAACTTTTAAAGGAACAGAATCGGGATATTCTTTTAATCCCTGAATAACTGCCGCTTTGGCTTCCTGTTTTTTATCACCACTGTCGAATGATTCGTATTTATAGATATAAATAATGGCTGGGATTTTTCCATAAATTTTTTTTGTTTCTTCTTCCAGCAAGCTCATCGTTTCGATCTGAAATTCAGGGTTTGATTTTTTCCCGACAGCGGCAGTCTGGCTGATGTGCTGCTGATACATCAAAAAAAGCAAAAGAATGTGGATGTTTTTAGTATCGGGATTAGAAATCAGAGTCTGAATTTTTCCTATAGTTTCGTTCGTCATTTCATCATTTTCCGCCTGCAAAGTTTTATTGTAAAACTCGTCTAGAATATTATACACTGTTTTGTCGGTTCCATCAGTTTTGGATTCTTTTTTAAGCTTTTCAAAGACTTCTTTTGCAGCAGCGGCAGTCTGAGAGAAGCTGTTTATTCCCCAAAGAAATAAAAATAGAAGGATCAGTTTTTTCATGAAAATTGAGTTGAAGTGATTTTTAGATCTAAATATAAATAATTGTTTTTTAAGTATAACAAAACTTATCCCGAACATCGACTGTGTTTTTATTAAAATCATTAAATTTAGTGCCTTAAAATTAACCGGAGATTTCCATCTTTTTGAAAATAAATAAATGAAGTCAATTGTAATAAACATAGGAAACAGCAACATCAGATTCGGGCTTTTTAACGAAGATAACTGCGAGATTTCCTGGGTAATTAATACAAAACCTTACCGAACGACAGATGAGCTGTATGCGCAAATGCTGATGCTGTATCAGACTTATAAAATTGAACCTGAAGAAATTGGTAAAGTCATTATCGGTTCCGTTGTACCTCAGCTTACAAAAGTGATGAGTGCGGCGATAAAAAAAATTCATGATATTCATCCCGTAATTGTAGACAGAAATACACCTTCCGGAGTTCAGGCAAAATCTAAACAGATGGGAACGGATATTTATGCAAACCTTGTCGCTGCTCATAATATGTATCCGCACAGGAAAAAAATTGTTCTGGATTTCGGAACAGCACTTACAGCGAGCTGTGTTGCGGAAAGTGGGGAAACTTTAGGGGTAATTATTGCTCCGGGAATTGTTACCGCTCTTAATTCTCTGATCAGCCAGACAGCTCAGCTTCCGGAAATAGAGCTGGTAAAGCCAAAAACAGTTTTGGGATTAGATACCGTAACCTGTATGCAGAGCGGAATGGTGTATGGATTTCTGGGAATGGTGGAAGGGTTTATCGACAGGATAAACGATGAAGTGAATGATGATTGTTTTGTGGTAGCTACAGGAGGAGTTTCCCACGTCTACAAGCCTTTAACAGATAAAATTCACGTGATGGACAGATTGCATACTTTGAAAGGACTATATTTTCTGGGGAAAAATTTATAGTAAAAGTTGAGGTTCAGATTTTAAAAAAAACATTGATAAAAAGTATCCTAAACCTCAGCCTCAACTTTTATATCATCTTTTAGATTTAAAAAATTCTTTCACAATTAAAGAACAGTCATATTCTAAAACACCTGTGATGATTTCTGTTTTTGGATGAAGTGAAAGGTGTTTGTTGATGAATCCTCGATGCTCGTCTCGTGCTCCGATCACGACTTTTGAAATTTGTGACCAAGACAATGCCCCTGAACACATTACGCAAGGTTCCATTGTAACATACATCGTACAGTCTTTTAAGTATTTTCCGCCCAGAAAATTGGCTGCAGAAGTTATGGCCTGCATCTCTGCATGAGCCGTTACATCATTTAATGTTTCGGTAAGATTATGGGCTCTTGCAATCACCCGATTGTTTGAAACGATAATACATCCGATGGGGACTTCATCTTTTTCCAGTGCAATTTCGGCTTCATGAAGAGCCATTTTCATGAAATATTCGTCGGTAAACATTTATTGCTCAATATTCATGGTGAGTGGGAGCCGGAAACGGTATCTTACCGGACCGCCGTTAATGATAGCCGGAGAAAACTTCTGAGAAACAGAATACAGAGCAATTTCTGCCTGTCTGTTAAAGGTAAAATTATCTCCTTCTGCCTGAACGTTACTTATACTTCCGTCTTTTTCTACGATAAATGCAACATTTGCCTTTACGGTTTTTACATCAGAATATACACCCCCGAGATAAAAAAGGTTGGCAACTTCTTTCCGAAGTTCATTAATTCCTCCCGGATAATCTGCCATCTTATCGATAACAACAGAAGGAATAGCAGGAGTTTCAGCGGACGGAGTTTTCAATAATTTTAGTTTATTAAGATCTTCGAGATTTTTTGTTTTTAATAAAGCTCCTGTAAGCGCAACATTCTCTATGCTGTCCATTTTCTGCATAAAAAGCATATAGTCGACCTTTATAGAAGCCTTATGATAATTGTCTGTCTCGGCATCAAATTTTTTCTTAAACTCTTTGCCGAGCATGGAACGGTGCTGGTTGTAATAATTCTTAATAAGCTTAAATTCTTCAGTCTGTTGGGAAAAACAGAAAGAAAAACCGCAGCAAAAAAGAAAAACAAAAAAAGATTTCACTTTGATATATTTATGTAAATGTAATCAAAAAAATGGATCAATTTAATAAGTTTTTTAGCTTTCAAGATACCTGTTTAAGGATTCCTGCAGATGTTTGCGGATATCGTCAACTAAAACTTTAGGTTCCAGTACCTGAACTTCTTTTCCGAAGGAGAGAATTTCCTGCAAAAAATCGTACGTAGGATGCAGGAAAAACTCAAAAAATATTTCTTCCGGTGTTTCTTTGGTTTCTTTCTGAGACTGATGAAGCGGAAAACTTCTGATATATTCTCCCTGATGTCTGCTGCACTTCAAGGCAATTTTCTGTGGATTCTGTTCCGTAAGATTCATCACTCCAAAAGCATTTTTAAAATGTTCTCTGAAATTGTATTTGTATTTCTCTCTGAAAGTATTTTTAGAAACATCCAGATAATTAATTCTGTCTAATCCGAAAGATTTCAGCATTTTATCTTTTGTGTCGATAGCGATAAGATACCACCTTCCTTTGGATTCTTTTAAAGCCAGCGGATGGACTTTTCTTGAAGTCATCAGTTTATTTTTGTAGTTGTAATGTTCAAAAGAAACAATTCTTTTATTACGGATGGCAAAGAAAAGGTCATAAAAATGCTCAACGCCAGTTGGTTTTCTGCTTTCAAAAAAGATAAGATTTGAAAAATCAGGATGAAGATTCAGGGCGTTGCTTACCTGAAAAGACTCCAGTAATTTTTGATTATATTCATCCACTTCCATAATCGGGCGGCTCTCGATATAATACCGGTTATCACCTTTCTTTTTGTTATGAATAGAAAGATTGAAAAGATCTGAAATTTCCCGGATATCTCGTTGCAGTGTACGGATAGAGTAGCTTTTAATCCCCGCATCCTGAAATTCGAAGGAATTAAGAAGGTATTCTTCCAATTGAGAATAAGTCGCTGGAGAACCTTCCAGTCTTTTAATAATTAAGGCGTACCTTGTGAGATAAAAATCTTTTTTCATTGTTAAAAGCTTCTACCACAAATATATGAGGTTAAAGCGACAAAACTTGTCGTGTTTTAATTTTTTTAAAGATTATTTTTAGAATTGATATGAGTTTCGTGATATTTGTTATAAGATTATTTTTTATCTGTACGTAATCACTGCTGTTGCAGGAATTCCCGAAGCACTAAGATCTAACCCTGCAGGAGCAGACACCGCTTGTAATGAAGGAATTAAAAAAGCATTTTTTCCTACTGATTGTACTGTGTTTGGAATATACAGATCATTAACTGCCGCTTTATAATTCAAGAAGGCAGAATCTTCAATCCTTATAAGACCTTCATTGAGTATGATTTTTTCTAAAACCCCTGTTCCTCTTGTATTGGATTGACTATCAAAAGCATTAGATCCAATGAGTTTTAATGTAGAGGGAGTTTTAATAACTTTAATGTTCTGATTGCTAAAAGCATATTGCCCGATTTCTTCTAAACCTTCATTAAAAATGACCTCTCTTATTTGATAGTTAAATCCTTCATACGAGTATGCAGCCACAAAAATCTTCTTTGTATTGGATGGTATTATCAGTTTAATCCCGGATCCAATTAAATTATCTCCGTCAAAAAGCGGAATCACTTTTTCAAATGTTTCAACAGAATCCTGTGGTATTTTTTCTTCCTTATGCCAATACGAATCCATCCATTCCCAGAACTGATTTTGTGTAGGGTAATCTCCCTTTTCAAAGTAGAGTTTTAGTGCTTCTTTTGTTATCATAATATATGTAATTTTTGCGTATTAATTTGGTGGTATTTTTTAAACAAAGTTCCGGCTGTTCAGCATTTTAAGAATATTGAATTTAGAAAAACGAAACAGAAATGGTGGTATAAGAGACTGCTGAACAGCAGCAGAACTTGATATGTTTAAAATTTAATTGATATATATATTTTTGAATGTCATCATTTTTAAAACTCCGTCGGAAGACGTTTTAATGTCATTAAGATAATTGTCGTAATCTGTTTCGGCATTTTCAATATCGCTCCATTCAATAGTGTAGCGGTTTCTGTCGAAAATAATGTCTGAGTAATGATGTTGTGTTTTCATTTTGTTTTGGTGTTTGGCATTAAAAAATTGAATACATTTTGGGCTGTTCAGCATAGATACGTTGAGTGAGAATTTATTTTTTTAAATGATACTTTGTGTTTTGTTTTATACTTCAAATGTAGACATGGTGAACGTCAAAACTTGACGTATTTTTTTAATATTTAAAAATTTATTTCTGATGAAAAAAAATAACCCAAATATTGAGTTATTTTCTGCAATAGATAATGCGCAAAAATAGTGTCACATAAATTCCGTTATTTCGATCTCATCGCCAACAACCATAATAATGTCTGTTTCAGACAGTATAGATTTTAATTTGATGGCTCCTAAGCTCAGTTCATTATCGATAAGTATGGTCTGCCATACACTATTAACAAATACTTCAAAAGAAACCTGAGGATTGTAATGTATTGTTCCCTTTTGTTTTAGAAGTGTAAGCAGCTGTTTTATAAGTTCACGACAGTCGTCTATTTTCTTTTCAAAAGGCATTAATACTGTTAATACCGTACTTTGCAGATCATACAGAATATCTGAAGCTGCTTTAATTTGTTTTTTTTTAATATTGCCTCCTCTTTCGTTACCTATTCTTGCAGCGAGAATTTTTGCCCTGAAACCTGCCAGCTCGGAAACAGCACTAATGTTATAAGAAGAAAAGATATCTTCAGCAGATTTCAGCCAGACCAATAACGAGTCGATAAAATAAGGATCTTTCTTTTCCAGTTTCGAAACAATAGAAGGAAACTGGAGCAATTTCTCTTTCAGTTGTTTGATCAAAATAAATTGTGATTTTTTCATATTTATTCAGGAATTAATGTTTCGACTATGTTACCGTCAATATCTTCATGTCTGGACCATTCCATTCCGGATTCGGTGACACTCATTTTCGCTATAATGATACATTTGGGATCCAAATCCATCAGTTTACTTGCTTCTACAATTACCTCGTTGGGGTTATTCGGTTTGTCTTCTATCGCTTTTTTTGCTTCCTGAAACATTCGGGAATAAAGCCTTTCCTGCAGTTGATCAGGATTTACCAATTTCCATTTGAAGTTTGGAAGTGAAGTACAAAGCTCTATAATATACTTAGGGATACTGTTAAAATACTTCATGTGAGCTTGAGTGACATCAGTAATATTTTCTCGTTTCATTTCTGCAATGGCGCTATTATACTGAACCTGCTTATCACTAAGAAGTGCCTTGAGCTCTTTATCACTGTCTGTATCAGAAGGATCGTAATCTGTTTTGGCTGCTTTTAAAATTTCGTCATAGGTAAACTCAGCGAAAGATAAAACCGGTGATGCCGGTGCTTTTGCAAAAGGAACTGTAAGTTCTACTGTTCCTACCTTCATTCTTGGAACAGAGAAATGTTTTAGCAAATCGTCCTGAGCATATTCTTTCGCAATCTCTAATGTTTGTATATCTGCCATTTTTCTGGCTGCGGTAATTTCTGATACAATTCCGCCTAAATATTCTTTTAATGTCGGCATAATAAGTTAGTTTTTAGTATTAAAAAAAATGAAGCAAAAGGATGGCTGCCAAAGCAACCACCCTGAAATTTAAATTAAACAGCGGCAATACTGTCTTCCAGCATATCCATAATTCTTGAAAGACCAGCAGGCAGTTCATCGTTTACAGCTCTTACATGTACACCCAAAGTGTATGTTCTTTCTGTAGTTGAAGTACTTGAAGTCGTCTTCTTGTAAGAAGCGGATGCATTGAATTTTACTTTCCAGAATTTTGCACTGATAGAAGCGTTTCCTGAGAATTCGCTAGATACATTTTGCGTTTCTACTGAATTCAATTTCGCATTAAAATCAATAGTTACTTCATCAATTCTCAAAGCCGGAATCGTAAGCATCGTAAGGAAAGGAACTTTTAGATTTACGGCTGATTTTAGAAATTGTTGAGATACATTAATGGTAGCAGGTATAGCGGTTGCAGAAGCTTCTACTCTTCCTGCGTCTTTCAGGTCCTGAAGTGTTTTACCATAATCCGGATTGGGTAGAGATTTTTCATAATTAAAATCTACATATCTCAACTGAGAGGGTATTGCGGGAGTACTTCCTGCAGCGGGAACCGCAGGGGTAAAGCCTACTTCTTTAATGAAATTAACCTGGGAAATCGAAGCGTCGTGTTGTGCTTTTACTGCAGCCTGCAAAGGACCACCAATGTAAACACTAAAATCTAAACTGTTTAATTCTTGTACTAAATTTGCCATAATTTGTGAATGGTTTTAAAATGTTAATAATAATTGAAATATAGTTAGTGCTAGCAAACTAATCTTATTTTGAACATAATCTTATCCTATCCAGTGAGAAAACTGAATGATTCTTTGTAGTAAAAAAGGCCGGATAGATTAAAGAGAAAGAATTCTGAAGATCATCCTTTCAGAACTGAAAGTGTAATTATTAATATTCTTTTTGTATTAAAATATTCATCGTTGTAAGTTTTTAGATTATTGTTTTTAATTTCTGAGGTAAAGATATTTACCCAAAGCGTCAAAACTCGACGTATTTTTAATTATTTTCTAAAAAATTAAAAATTTTCTGAAATATATTTTCTAATAAATACAAAAAACAGAATAGTAAAAACAAAAGCAGCGATTACCGAACATATTACATTTTCAATCGGCATATATGGATGTCCATCTTTTGTGACCGGAGGATTGAAGTAGTCTAACAAAAAATAAAAAATAAAACAGCCTGTAATGAAAGAAAGGATATTGAGAATAATAAATGTGAATATTGTTTTCATGATTAATTATTATTTAAATATAATTAAAAAAGCTTATATCTGTATTTTATAAGGTATATAGCTTATATTTTGTTTTTAATTAGTTTTTGAACAATTTGATTTAAGATCTCTCTGTTATCATCAATATAGCTTAATCCTGCTTGTATCAGATTTTCGATATTAGATCTCTTTACATTATCCATCGCAGGAGAAGCGTTTTTTAAAGAAGGATTAAGTCTGTAATAATTTTTCTGATTTCTCAGTCCTAAAGTCTGGAACATCTGACAAAGCTGATAGTCTACTGTTTCTGCGTTGGCAGACATCAAAATATCGATTATCGGATTTACCCAACCTATTTTTCCGGATTTTTCCAGTTTTTTAAAAGAATATGATCTCGCTTCGATCCCCGTTCCAATAGAAATAACAATCATATCATTTACGCTTGGATGATTGGCTTTCTGATGATTTTTCAGAACTTCCGCAAACGGAATTTTTCTTGCTTCTGCGTAGGCGCACAAAGCCGGATTATTAGCAAACATTCCACCATCAATTAAGCTGAAAATTTGCCCGTACATCGATTTTATCTGAACCGGGCTGAAATACGTCGGAGCCGCAGAAGTAGCTCTGCATACGTCTTTTACATAAAAATTATCTGTACTTAAACTGGCTTTCCACGAATTGAATAGTTTTGCTCTTCGGTTTTCTATATCGTAACTGGTTATTAAACAAGGTTTTATTAATTCTTTTAATTCTAAATTTCCAAAAAAATCATTCAGGTTTTTTTCAAGTGCTTCCTGAGAAATTTTTTCGTTCAGAAGTCCGAAAGGATTTACCAAACGTTCCCAAAAAGAAACCTGAAATATGTCACCACCTTTTTCAGCATATAATTCTAATCCTTTTTGGATAGAATATTTTGCTTTCCGGTGTTCATCGGGACAAAGAATAATAGAAGCAATCAGTCCGCCGGTGCTGCTTCCCGCAACAAAATCGAAATAATCACCAAGTCTGGCGCTTGGCTTGTCATGAATCTGAAGCTGCTCTTCTATGTAACGCAGAATAATGCAGGTGATAATTCCTCTGATTCCGCCTCCGTCCAAAGAAAGAATGGTTGTTTTTTTCATATGATTTTTCTCTTTTTTGAAGAAACATTTAACAATTTTAGACAAGTAAAACCAATAGATTCAGGAGAAATAACTATTGGTTTTAGCTTGATATGATGATTGTCTTAGTGTTATCTTACTGAAGCAAAGATAGATCGGGGAAGCGACAAAACTTGACGTATTAAAAATAATTTTCAAATAAATGAGAATTAAAGTATAACGTAGTTTTCTTTATCTCTGGGCATTTTAGAAAGCGTTCTCCAGGATGATTTTATTAATCCTTTCTTTGTTACAATATTTTTCTTTTCAAAATGCGGAAGATCTTTAAAGGTTTTCCAGTTTCCGCCCCAGTCCCATCCGTACTTTGCGAAAATTTTTACACACTCGTACCAATCGGCAACCTGATCATTATCCCAGTCTTTGGCGGTATCCCAACTTGCCGTTGTTCCGTCAATTACCAGGCATATATCTACAGCCAATCCGTAATTATGGATGCTTTGTCCTGCCTTCGCATTGGTTACTTTTTTTCCTGAAGTAATTCTTCCGATGGCATAAAGTTTTTCCTGTTCTTCAAAGCTCCTTAAACCTTGTGTAATTCGTACTTTTGCTCTGCCTGTTAATGCTTTGTCGCATTCATCGATTATCTTCTTTACTTCCTCTCTTACATAAGGGTGAAGTTTTTCAATTCTCTGTAAAGTTGCTTTATCCATTATTAAATATTTTTTATGATTTTGAAATACAAAGCTATACACTGACAACGCCAAAACTTGACGTGTTTTTATGAATTTTGGGCTAAATGAATAATAATAGGAGGGCTTTTATTAATCGAAAAATAAACAAGCAAATCCGGATTTGTTTTGGAAAATGACAACAATAGAATTATGCTTAAAAGTAGTCAGCTGTATACTAAGAGTGGCAGAAAATTAATGCATGAACACATTATATGATGTAATATTGAAGATGCTTAAAAGATTTGTATCTGAATAAATCATTTGATATGGGCGCGAATATTGTGGAAAAAATGAAAGTCTGGAATAGAATGAAATTCAGAAAGAATATAGTATGCAGAATGTTTTGAATCCTGATTTTATAACAGAATGTTTAAAGACTAATACCGAAAAAAGCTCGAAATTTTAATATAAAAAATGGAGTCAAATCACATTATCGGCTATTTCTATTTTTGAGCTTGAAAAATAATTTTTTGCTTAAAAAACTTAAACTATGTGTTAAAATTAAGCGTTAGGATTGCTGAAAGATACTCAGATTGTTTTTATCTGCTTCTGAAATCCTTTATCCCATAAAAAAGTCTTCAGGATGATAAGAATATAAGATCTGTTTTTCAGGTTTCAAAAGAAACCGCAGATATATTTATTCCAAACATCCTGAAGACGGGATGGCAGCCTATAATAGCGAGAAACATTGTGTCTTACTATTATATTTATTGGCTGTACCTCTGTATTATCTTAAAGGTAGTGCTGTAATACTTAAGTTATCATTAGCAGAACTACCTAAAGTAGCCGTAAAACCTGTTCCTCCTGTAGCATCTGTAAGCCTTCCTACCAACTGTACTGTGTAAGTTCCCGGAATTAATGCTAAGGCGACATTGGGGGTCATGTTAAAAACTCCTGAAATTGCAAATGTAGTTCCACGAAACAATCCGCTGCTGGGACCATAAGGGGTGCTGGTTGCCAGTGTGGATCCCGCAGGAAGAGATGTAAATTGCCAATAAGAACGGTAAAGTTTAGAAACTGCAGTATCATTAGCCGGGGTTCCAGTCATACCACACCCTACACTGGCTTTAAAAGTAACCAAAGAAGGCTTCGTAAGGGTAAATGTAGCAGTGTATAGAGTGGTATTCACGCTTCCTCCTGCCGGAACTGTAATCGTGGCGGTAGTAGCCATGGCATCTGTACCATCTGCTCCTGCAACAATGTTTATATCATTGATATTTAAAGGTCTTCTCCACGCAGTACCATCATTTACATATTTTCCGGGATATACTTCCTGTCCCGTAGTGGACGTATTCGTAGCAGTATTATAGACTTCCATTCCCGCTACATGGGCAGAGAGCGGAGAGGCGTTGTTGGTTGCGGATAATGTTACTCTTGGGAGCAGCAGTCCTTTGCTGGTAGAATTAACATCTAATGCTGCATTAGTGTTGGGTGCTGCTGTACCTATCCCCACTTCATGATTGGCTGCATCCACAGAAAATGTGGTGCCATCTACTGAGAATCCATTGGTCGCTGTCGGGGTAAATGCCAGTGTATTAGCTCCCTGTGTTACCGTTCTGTTTGCAGTAAGGGTTCCGTTCGCAGTATAAAGATTAGAGACATTTACAGAAGTACTCGCGACTCCGTTTACTGTAGTTACCAAGCTGTTATTATTTCCCGTAAGTACTGTGGTGTTAGCTACGGTATTTACTGAGGGTGCAGTAGCAGCTGTTCCATTTACTGTACTTGTAATAGTATTGGTAGTATTAGTAAGGGTATTCGTGGTAATTGGCGTAATTGAAACTGTTGTCCAGCTGGGAGCCGTTCCGGCTCCGCCAGAGGTAAGAACCTGCCCTGCTGTTCCCGCACTTCCGGCTGTTGAGGCATTACCTCCTACATTAATTTCGTTTGTGACCTGCAGAGAACCATTAACATGGAGGTTTTTTTGAGGGGTGGTTGTATTCACGCCTACATTTCCTGTCTGTGCATATATGAATGTTCCGAGAACACAAGTATATGCTATAATTATCTTTTTCATTTCTTTAGATTTTAGTAAGACATAGAAGTTACGGTTATCGTATTCTATTATTTATGGTAGATAACCTAAATTAGATACGATTATTTTATAGGTACCGCTGTTATGCTTACGTTATCATTGCTTCCGGCTCCAAAATTTGCGGTAAAGCCGGTTCCTGATGTAGGTTCTGCCGCTCTTCCCGTTAATTGTACTGTATAAGTTCCTGCAATGAGTCTCAGAGTTACACTAGGGGTAAGTTCAAAAATTCCTGATGTGGCATTTGTCGCTCCAAAATATAATGCACTACTTGGTCCGTATGGTGTTGCCGTTGCCAGTGTAGAGCCCGCCGGAAGCGATGTGAACTCCCAAAATGAACGATATAATTTAGATACTGTGGTATCGGTAGTATTGCTAAGCATTCTGAATGAAACACTTGCACTGAAAGTAACTAAAGAAGGTTTAGTAAGGGTAAATGTGTTGGTATAGAT
The DNA here is from genome assembly GCF_059579425.1 of Chryseobacterium sp. 2P. NCBI lineage: Bacteria > Pseudomonadati > Bacteroidota > Flavobacteriia > Flavobacteriales > Weeksellaceae > Chryseobacterium > Chryseobacterium sp. 2P. The sequence continues at coordinate 4,405,376 of NZ_CM184194.1, read as the reverse complement.
GGCTGTATTTACAGCTCCTGCTGCCGGAACCGTAATCGTTGATGTAGTGGCAATGGCGTCTGTGCCATCTGCTCCTGCAATAACATTAACATCACCGGAATTTAAAGTTCTTCCCCAAGTGGTCCCGTTATTTACATATTCTCCAGGGTATACTTCCTGTCCGGAAGTGGCAGTATTCGTAGTGGTATTATAGACTTCCATTCCTGCTACATTCGCAGAAAGCGGAGACGCACTGTTAAGAGCTGATAATGTAAGTCTTGGGATTAATAACCCTTTTGTAGTAGAAGTAAGATCTAATACCGCATTGGTATTGGGCGCTGCTGTACCTATCCCCACTTCATGATTGGCCGCATCTACAGAAAATGTGGTGCCGTCTACTGAGAATCCATTCGTTGCTGTTGAGGTAAATGCGAGTGTATTAGCTCCCTGTGTTACCGTTCTGTTTGCAGTAAGAGTTCCGTTTGCAGTGTAAAGGTTAGGGACGTTTACAGAAGTACTCGCGACTCCGTTTACCGTAGTTACCAAGCTGTTGTTATTTCCTGTAAGTACGGTAGTGTTAGCTACAGTATTTACTGCGGGTGCAGTTGCAACTAATCCATTTACTGTGCTGGTAATAGTATTGGTAGTATTGGTAAGTGTGTTGGTTGTAGAACCGGCTCCAGGAACTGTTGCCCAAGTGGGAGCTGTTCCGGCTCCGCCAGAGGTAAGAACCTGTCCTGCTGTACCGGCACTTCCTGCTGTAGAGGAATTGCCCCCTACATTTATTTCGTTTGTAACTTGTAGAGAACCGTTAACGTGTAAGGTTTTTTGAGGAGTAGTAGTATTTACTCCGATATTTCCTGTCTGTGCACTGATTGCAGAGGCAAAAAATAAAAATATAATGGTAGATGATATCTTCATTTTAGTAAAATTAAAATAGGTTGTATGCTTTATTTGAATATTCAAAATAGTCTGATGGCCCAAAATCAAAGCCATTGGATAATCAAACAGCAAATGGCGGAGCTCTTGAAGAGTTTTTACAAATTTTTAAACTCGAATTATAAAATTTGTAATGGTAAAACTTTTTATGAACTCTCCACAGTCTTCCCAAAAAAGGGGAAGATCCAAAATGGAAGATAATCTCTTTTTGAGTTTTATTGTCTACAGAAGCCAGAGAACTGCCTCCTTTATTTTTTATTGTGGAATTATTCTGGTCCTGATGAGGGGTGTAGTTACAATTGCTTTTGGCGATGCATTGTCCGGAATCTTTTTTAGTGTTTTTTTTCTTGCTTATCAGCTTGTTTTTTCCGGATCTATTCTTAGTCGCTTTTTTTTCCGGATTAGCGGATTTGCTTATGGTTATTTCTTCTTCGTTCGTTTTTTCATAAATTACTGCATCCCCTGTTACAACAATAAGATCTTTATTATAAATGTAGGTCTGGGTTGTATTTGCTTCTGAATCATCAGATGTAGCAGCATTTACAAATTTTACTTGAGAAAATGAAAAAGATGAATTAATAATTAATAATAAAAGCACTACTTTTAATAAAAAGGCAGTGTTTTTAAAAAATATCTTATTAATTATCAATTTACACACGTAGTGAAGCTTTGTACAAAAATATGCTGTAATAAAAACAGATTGTGTAGAATAAATAAGTTTCTTTTTGTAGAACTATTTCTACAAAAAATAACCGTAAAATAAAAATAAAACGAAATAAATCTCTTTTCATTATTATATTTTTTGAGGTATTAAAAACCGAAAATTCCTCCTGTTCTCAAGCTGTGCAGAACTTTCTTACCCTCTTATAATTCCCGTTTTGCTGAATTTTTAATTGGCAGAAAATGGCAGGTTGAAAAAAAATAGTTTTTATAATAAGAGATTTATTTATTGTACGATTCTGATTATTCAGACTTCGTTAAACTTTTTTAAACGGATAAAATAAAGAACTTATAAAAGCTTTGCGTGTAGAATTTTTTCTACTTCTTTTTGTAGAATTTTTTATATATAGTTTCTGCAACTATTTTATATTTTTGTAGTAAATGATATGAAAAAATTTGCTGTTCTTTTTATCTTTTTCTTTTCCCTTTTTTTTTCTCAGCAGAAAAAAAAGAATTTGGAATGCTATATTTCAGATAATGGACGGCTTTTCCAAAGAGAAGTAAATAATATTCATAGAAGAACGGATGTCTTTGATCCTTTTACCTTATTTGAAAATAATATATTTTTTGATGAAGCTCTAAATAATTTATTTGCAGATTTTCAGGATGGGAATGTAGATCCTTATAAAAAACCTGAAATTTGGGAAACCGGGATCTTCAAAGTTGCTTTTTTTATACTTTTCATCTTAATGGTTTTTTTCCTTATTAAGATAAGAAATTTTTACATTGAAAGAGAAAAGGAAAAGCTAAGAATAGAAATAGAAAATCATACAAAAGATCTGGTCATTCTGCTGGATAAATTACAGAAGTCCAAAGAAAAATTAAAGATAAAGCTGGAAAATCAGGAAAAACTAACCCGCCTTATCTGCCATGATATTAAGAGTCCTCTGAGGTTTATTAATTTAAACCTGAAAAGTCTGATTTCGACTACAGATGATATGGAGATTAAAGAATCATTAATTTCCACGCAGGAGACCACGGAAGAGCTGTATCATTTTGTTTTAAATAGTCTGGATTATACCAAATTATTTTTAACGGATGATGAATACAGGGAAACGATCAATCTTAGGCAGCTTATCCATGAGAAAATCATGATTTTCCGTAATCTTGCTGCAAAGAAGAATATAGATCTCATTAATAATGTAGACGAAAACATTGTTTTCAATAATAACAAGGCTTTATTGGAGATGCTTTTTCATAACCTGATAGATAATGCTGTTAAATATACTTCTATTGGTACGGTAACTATTTCTGCATATCAGAAAGAACAAAATATAATTGTTTTTATACAGGATACAGGAAACGGGATGAATCCTGAAAAACTTGGCAGAATAAACAATTATCAGAATACCGATGTAGATAGTTCTAAGGGTATTGGTTATAAAATCATTACAGAAATAGTTAAAAAAACAGGAGTTAAAATGAAACTCAAAAACAGATTGGGCGGCGGATTGGAAGTAAAAATATGGCTGACGTTATATAATTGAAAATATTTCGAACAGTTCTGCAATATTGCTTATTTCAAGCTTCTCGTATATTCTCTTTTTGTATGTGCTTATAGTGGATTTTTTCAGATTCATTGTTTTTGCTATACTGGAAGTAGAGTATCCCTTAATGATAAACTGGGATACTTCTAATTCTTTATCGGAAAGAAGGGATATCTGACTGCTGGTCTTTTTGTTTAAATAATCGTCTATTATTTTACTTTTGATATTCTCACTAATGTATCTTCCATTTTTAAAAAAGTAATCTAAGGCAAAAAAAAGTTCTTCATCGCTGGATAGTTTGTTGATAAACCCATCGGCTCCCGCTTTTATAAATCTTGATGCATATATTTCCTCATCCATTGCAGAAAAAATTGTAATCTTAGCATTGGGTAAAATGTGTTTCATCAATTCTACAGTTGTTGTAGATATATTTTGATCAGGAAAGCTAATATCCAGAAATATGAAATCTACAGCCGAAGTTTTAATAAGCTCTATAGCAGATTTAACGTCATCAGCATTAAAGATTTCAGCTTGTGCTATGATGCTTTTAATGACATACTTCATTCCCTGCCTTACAATACTATGATCATCTACTAATAAAATTCTTTTCATTTGAGTTTTTTGTTTTTATACTCCAAACTCACTCAATGATAAGGGCTTGTGTATATTTACGTATCTTTCATCAAAGGTGTAATTGGAAGTGTGTTTTTATCTGTCCGGTCGTAGTGTAAATTTAGCCAAAAAATCTTAAAGTCCTAGATTTTTATTATGGTATATGATTTGAGGGTTAAAAATCTTTATTTATACGTCTGTTGTATTAAATATTCTTCAATGTCTGTGTTAGATTTCTTTTGAATGCTGATGCATAACTAAATAGCTTAGCTTATTCAAGGATATTCTACTTTGTATAGATTGCTTTGGGACAACTTAATTTAATTGGGAAAGAAATATGTTTAACGCCTTAATTTATTTTAATCCTAAACAAACAGGCGCATCGCAGATTCTCTATAATTTTTTGTCTCCTCTAAATTATTAAAATGTGTAAGTTGGGATTTGTGAAAAGTTATTGCTTTAAATATTTTTTTACTCTAACATTTTTATTATCAATATTAAAGAGTAGAGGTGTAAAAAGAATTTAATGAGTTAAAAAGGAAAATTTTTGCTGAAAATTGATTTAACTTTTACAAAAATTCTTTTATATTTGTTTTTCGGGAAGAAGATCATTCCTGAAAAATAAAAAAACACTAAATGAAAAATAATTATCTAATAATCCAGGTATTATTACTCCTATGTAGTAGCGTATCATATTCTCAGGTGGGTATCAACACAACAACACCAAAAGCAACTTTAGAAATAGTAGGAAAAAATTCAGGAGGAGCTGTAGACCCTAAAGATGGAATCGTAATTCCTCGGGTAAATCAGGTTTCCAATGCATCCGGTACTACAAACAGCCAATTGGTTTATTTAACTGCAAATGACGGAAGTCTGGTTCCGGGATTTATATTCTGGGACGGCACAGCCTGGAAACAGTTAGGAGGAGCATCATTAACTTTATCAAATTTTTCGGCAGCATCACCGTTAGCTTATAATAATTTAACGGGTGTATTCTCAATTTCTCAGGCAGGATCTTCGGCTAATGGCTATTTATCATCTGCTGATTGGAATATCTTTAATAATAAGCAGAATGCTTTAACTTTCTCAACGGGGCTTACCAATACGGCTAATACAATTACATTAAATCCGGCTACAGCTTCTTCTGTCGGAGGAGTAAAAGTAGGTAGCGGATTAAATGTAGCGCCAGACGGTACTATAAGTGTCCCTTCAAATGTAAGCAGCTTCAGTGCAGGAACTACAGGATTAACTCCTTCCACTTCAACGTCAGGAGCTGTTACTTTGGCCGGAACCTTAAAACCATCCAATGGAGGTACAGGAAATACATCTGTACCCGCTGTCGGCGCTGTTTTGCAGGGAGACGGAACTGTTTACCAAACTCTTTTACCCGGAACGGCAGGGCAGGTCCTAACATCAAACGGAACAGGAAGTGCCTTAAGCTGGTCTACACCCTTTACTTCAAGTGTAGCAGAAATATATGATGCGGCAGGAACACAGACTTTTGCTACAGCAGCCGGATTTACAACGATGTTAATAACCACCGCCGGAGTTGTAGACAGTGGTTATACTGCGGGCTCAGGAACAATTACGATTACCAATGCAGGAAAGTACAGGGTAACTTATCGTATATCTGCATCCGTCACTACAAATTCTCAGGCTACCGGAGAGTACAAACTTCAGGTAAACGGAACCGATGTTGCAGGAACTTCAGGCTTCACGTTTCATAGGAACAGTGCAGACCCAAGAGGTTCTGTAACAGTAACGAAAATACTGAGTCTTAATGCTAATGATATTTTAAGAGTGCAGGGAAAGGTTTGGAACACCACGAACAGAACCCTTCAGCTGGTTGCTAATGGTTCATCTTTAATTGTAGAAAAACTGTAATTCTTTAAAAATGAAAATTTTAAACTTAGGCAAAATATTTCTTATCATACTAAATTTCGCGGCTATTGATTCTTTTGCTCAGGAGACTATACCAACGGCAACAGGATTTGCAACAGCAGCCGAAGGGAATTTATATAAAGCAACAGATGATGGGCAGATTTATATAGGTCTGCGAAACGGAACTCTTAAATTAGTGGGAGGGAATATCGTTGTAGATAATGTGACACTTTCGGGAGCAGGTACGGCAGCGAATCCTCTTAAACTGGCTCAAAACGGAGCTGCCAACCAACAGGTGATGACTTGGGATTCTACCCTTAACAGCTGGAAACCTGCAACACCGGCAGCTGCATCTAACTGGCTGATTACCGGAAATGCCAATACAACTTCCAGTAATTTTCTGGGGACTACTAACGACGTAAAACTTCAGTTGGCATCAAACAATACCCCTATGCTGGAAGTAGGGCGAAGACAGACTTTAGGGCTGTATGATTCCAGCAGTACAGGTCTTTATCCCTATAATCAACCAGATGCATCGGTGATGTATGTTCGCGGAACAGGAGGGAATTCGGCGCTACAGTTTGAAGCAGGAGGTGCGAGTTTTTACAAGCCTGTTTTTTATACAGACAGCAGCGGAAACTTCAGACTAAGAGGCTCTTCAGCCGGAACTGATTTCTTTGAAATGGGAAGCAGCGGAGCATCCAATGCCGGAAGATTCGATTTTATAATCGGGGATGATGGAGATGAGCCTTTTGTTTTTAATAAATACAATGGCGCTACAGCCACTACGGTTGAGTTAATGCGCTTATCAGGGAATGGTCTCAATACCAATGTAAGAGTAGGAATAAATACCGGTGCTTTAGCCAATTCCACTTTACAGAACAACGGATCATTATCCACGTCAACAATTACAACTACAGCGGCTTTAACACTTACTGAAAGTCACTTTACAGTAATTATCGGAGGAAACCACGCCATAACTTTACCTGCAGCAAATACCTGTACGGGAAGGATGTATGTAATAAAGAATCCTACGGCTAATACTCCGGCAATTTCTTCATACAGAAACTTGTCAGGAACTGCTGTAACAGCACTTACGGCAAACTCTATTTTATGGCTTCAGAGTGATGGAACTAACTGGCAACGTATAAATTAATAAAAATGAAAGGAATTTATTCTGCTGTTTTTGTCATTTGTATCAATATCTTTTCTTTTGGACAGGAAAGTATAGCATCCGCTTCTACTGTATCTAATGCAGCAGAAGGTAACCTGTACAAAGCAACTGATGATGGCCAGATCTATATAGGTTTAAGAAACGGTACCGTGAATGCATTAAGTCCGGTTTTTACTGCAGCCATATTTTCCGGTAACGGAACATCATCTAGCCCATATTCTCTGGGACAGATGGGAGCGACTAACGGTCAGGTTTTAAGCTGGAACAGTACGACAAATACGTGGGTGCCTTCCACAGATGCAGCCACTAACAATTGGTTCCTCACTGGTAATACGAATGCTTCGGCAAGCAGTTTGTTAGGTACAACGAATGATGTGCGTTTACAGCTGCGTTCCAACAATACCGAAATGCTAGAATTGGGAACAAGGCAGACTTTAGGGCTTACGGAAAGCTCAAAACCCAGCCCTTATAACTCTACAACTGCATCTACTATGTATATGAGAGGGACATCAGGAAATTCTGCCCTGCAATTTCAGGCAGATAACGCTGCCATCTATAAACCTGTTTTCTTTACAGACAGCAACGGTAATTTTAGAATGAGAGGATCTGCTGCTTCCAGCGATTTTTTTGAACTTGGAAGTAATGGATCATCAGAAAATGGACGATTTGATTTTCTGGTAGGAGATGACGGCGATGAACCTTACCTTTTTTATAAATACAACTATACCTCTCAGACCTATATCGAAATGCTTCGTCTGCAGGGTACAGGATTGGATAATACAGTCCGGGTGGGAATTAATATGGCTGGAAGCGTTCCTAATTCAACACTGCAGATTTCAGGATCACTTTCTTTACCGATTGTTACTACTACCGCATCCTTAACATTAACCGAATTAAACTTCACTGTCATTTTGGGAGGAAATCATAACATAAGTCTTCCTTCTGCAAGTTTATGTAACGGCAGAATGTACATCATTAAAAATCCGACTACGAATACCCCCTCGATATCAGCTTATAATAATATTTCTGGAGGAAGTACTTCAACTATTGCTGCAAACTCTGTGCTTTGGTTGCAGAGTATTAATAATCAATGGGAACAGATTAATTAAAGCTTTTTAAAAAAATCATCGAATAAAGTCTGAATTTTAAAATCTACTGTAAATAATTACATTAAAAGTCCGGTATGGCTAAGAAGCTTTTACCCTGATTTTTAATTCTTCAATTTATCATTCACTTCTTTAATATCTCTTCTTAACTCCAGAAACATATCTTTTAAATTATAATTATCAAAATTATCAGGTTCAAAATCTTCCGGAAAAATTCCAGATGCATATTGCCAGATTTCAACAATTTCTCCCAAAGGAATATCATAAGGTTTATAAAATGAATTGTCTGAAGCTACTGTTATTGATTTTTTCTTTTTGATTTTAAATCTTTTGTAAGAAATGCCGTCATTCAAAGTCACGAAAACATAACTTTTATTCGGTTTTAGATCTTCAATATTTTCAACATACTTCCCGATAATATAAGAGCCGTCTTTAAAAGGCGGCATTGAATCTCCTTCTGCCGGAAATGCCCTGTACTTCCCGTTAATTAAGAAAGGTAAAGAAATTCGCTGTAAACTTTCAATATATTCAGGATCACTGTAACCGGATAAATAACCCATCGATGCTTTTTGAGGGACAATTTCAATGCTGTTGTTTCCCGATTGATCCACCACAACCGGAAGAACAATTCTGTTATCCGGAAGTTTTAATACATCTTCCAGCGGATATTTGCGGATGTCTACCGTAAGAAGCAGATCGATACTGATATTGAAATACTTCGAAATTCTGATCAGCAGTTCATAAGGCGGTTCAGAACGCCCGTCCTCATATTTCGAATACCGGACACGGCTCATTAATGTTTTGTCCGCAAGTTCCTGCTGTGATAAATTTTTCTGAGTCCTTAAAAACCTGATGTTATCTGAAAAAATTGACATTGATACAAATTGTATCTGTAAATATACTGAAAATGATACAAATAGTATCTAATCTTGTTCTGTAGAGTCAACAATTATGTATGCTTTGGCAGATTCCAATAATTTCTTTGTTTCTTGTTATCAAAAGTTAAATATTATCAATGGTTAAAAATATCTACTTACTTAATGGGTTGATAATCAATATGAATTTTCATAATAATGTTTGGATAATTCTTATTAAATATACTAGTCAGCTTAAAAAAGATATAAAACGGCTTAATAAATTGCTGAATGTTTGGTGTGATTTATTAACTAGATTTAAAATGTTTAAAAACATAAATTTTACCTTACAGCTGATAAATGATTATTCCCGGATTTTGAATTTTCTTTATATTGGTATTGATATGTAAAAAATCGAAGGCCTCCCTTAGGAAGCCTTCGAAACACCAAATCACAAAATATTAATATGAAATTTTTTTATAAAGCTGTTGCAGTATAAGTTACTGTCTGCGTATAAGTTCCAGCCGGTTTACCTAAAATGTCAGAAGAAGAAGACTTTGCTGCCGGAATGGTATAGTCCAAATTCAGTGTTAAGGCACTTCCAAGCGGAGCATTTGATACTAATGTCTGATCTGTTGCGGATAAAACAACAGCACTTTTTGTTCCTCCCATAGTTCCGGAAGCTGTAGCTGCTTTGATGGTTAAAACATTTACAGGAATCAGGTTCGTTCCATTCATAAAATTGGCACCTCCTGCTTTTACTTTAACATTAAAGTTCTTCGTTGAAGTAACTTTTAAAGAGTTGGCTTTAGTTATCGTTTGATCAGAGTTATAATCCGCTGCAGTAACATAATTGAAATCTACAGTGTTCCCGATTGCAGTACTTCCCGCATCGATAGAAATTACATCGTTCAGGGTAATGTTTACTGTTGTGGTCGCTGTAGTATTTTGAGCTTGGGCATTGTTAGTTCCTAAAATGAATGCTCCGATAGTTAATGCTGCGATGGCGATTTGTTTTGTCATGATCGTATTATTTAATTTTTTATTCTTTGTTTAATTGTTCTCTTTTGAACATTACAAATCTACAGCGGCGAAAAAATTTTCTTTGTAGTGGAAAACGGAAGTTCATGTAGTAAAATAACTACACGATCAATTATTTGCGTTAAATAGAAAAGCCCTCAACATTTAGAAATTGTTGAGGGCATATATCAATTGCTGTTATTTCTATTAGTAAATAGTTCATCAATCCACAATTTTTACAAATTTAGGGGACATCATCAATTCCCTCAGATATATCAATTATATTTTCAAAATGCATTGTACATTAAATATCATTTCTACAATTTAGACATTTTTAGAGCCACAAGTGATACAAAATTTTTATTGAATTAGAAGGAAAACAAGTTGGTTCTTATACAGCTTAAAAAAGCATTTTCTACCGAAATTATAATGATTTTATAATAAGAAGTCAATTCCTGCTGCGATACATTTTTCTGAGTCCTGGAAAACCTGATGTTATCTGAAAAAATTGATATTGATACAAATTGTATCTATAAATATACTAGAAATGATACAAATAGTATCTAATTTTGTTCTATAGAATCAACAATTATGTATGCTTTGGTAGATTGCAATAATTTCTTTGTTTCCTGCGAAAGAACGCTTGATCCGAAACTAGAAAATAAGCCTGTTGTAGTACTTTCCAACAACGATGGCTGTGTAGTGTCCAGAAGTAAAGAAGCTAAAGATCTGGGAATTCCGATGGCAGCTCCAGCTTTTAAGTATAAGGAATTATTTAAAGAGCATGATGTACAATGTTTTTCCGCAAAATTCGAATTGTATAATTTTAAAAGCCAGCGTGTTATAGAGATATCCACAGCGTATGTGGATAAGTCTGATTATGAGGTGTATTCAATTGATTATCAAAAGAAAATTATTATTACAAGTTAGAAGCTAAAAACGTTGTAATGTGTTGATATTTAATCGTGCTTATGATATTAATATTTTGATAAAATATATATGTCGATTCGGTAATTTTTTAGAATTTATAAATACACCAAACATTCAGCAATTATTACAAACTGAAAAATTTTTATCAATATTTTTGATAGTTAAAAAAAGTTTTCTTTAAATTAAGGATTAAACTTTATTAAACGTTTTCTGAAATTAAAGATGCCATAAAGAAGTAAATAGATATATTATTAAGATCTGTATTTCTTTAGATGATCTAAGAAACTGATTCTAACCTAACCATGAATAGGATGTTTGAAACGTGCATTTTTAGGGTTTTATAATGATCAAAGATTGAGGAGAATTTGTGCATTCTTAATGAAGACATCTGAAAATATCTTTAAATTATTTGCTATAAAAATGTTATTGAATAAAACAGTAAGCAGGACCATAATCTAACTATTAGAGTTTTTACATGGAAATTATAATTTAAACCAATAGTTTATAATTAAATTGACTTTGCTGAATGTTTGGTGTTTTTTATAATTTTAAACAGGTTTGAACTTAAAAAACCAATAAAATGCAAAGTAAATGGTAGCTAAAAATTTATAAGATTACGATAGCTTATTTTTTAATAAACTTGAATGATTTTGTACTATTTGAAGTGTTTTTTTACAATTTTATTTACAACTTTAGCGAATGTTTAGTTGGAGCTAGCAAGGAATATCCCTATAAATATTACGCAAAAGTGTAATTTAGAAATTATTTCTTTACTAAATGAATTTATATGTATTTTTTAATCTTCAAAATTTCTACTAAATTCAATATATAAATTTATTGGATAAAATAGATTACTGATGAAAATTCTGATAATTGAAGACGAGACCGAATTAGCCAAAAGTGTAGCAGAATATCTTTCTGAAGAAAACTACCTGTGTGAATTTGCGTACACTTTTTATGAGGCAATGTATAAGATAGAGACATTTCAGTATGACTGCATCATCCTTGACATAATGCTTCCTGACGGCAACGGCCTTGAAATCTTGGAAGAACTAAAAAAACAAAATAAACAAGACGGAGTTATTATCGTTTCTGCAAAAAATGCTTTGGATGATAAAATAAAAGGATTGCAGCTTGGAGCAGATGATTATCTTACAAAACCATTTCATTTGTCGGAATTAATGGCGAGAATTTATTCTGTAATCAGACGAAAACAATTTAATAATTCTAATATTATCAGTCAAAATGAATTACAGATTGACCTTCTGGCAAAGACAGTTTCAGTCAATAAAGAAATCATTACATTGACAAAAAAAGAATTTGATCTGCTGATTTATTTTGTAGGTAATAAAAATAAAGTCATTTCAAAAAGTACTTTGGCAGAACACCTTTCCGGAGATTTTGCAGATATGTTAGACAATCATGATTTTGTTTATGCGCACGTAAAAAATTTAAAAAAAAAACTACATGACGCCGGTTGTGACAAGTATCTAAAAACAGTTTATGGGACGGGTTATAAGTGGGAAAATTCTTAATTTGCATCCGATTTGAAACCACTTTTAAACAAAGCAACAAAACCTTTCATCATTTATGTCCTGATTATTTTGGTCATAAGTATTCCCATTTATTATCTTATTGTAGATGCTATTTGGAAAAATGAGCTGGATGAGCACAATAAAATTGTTGCGGAAAAAACAATGGTTCAAATCAACAGTTTGAAGTTATCCGATGAAAAACTTGATGAAACGATAAAGTTGTGGAACAAAGTACAACCTGCCACAAATATCAAAAAGGCAGAAATGGATGATCCTCTCCAAGACAGTGTTTATATCATCGAAAAACCTCATGACTTTCTTCATTTTGAAGAGGTTGACAGATTTCAATGCTTGTCAAAGATCATCTATCTTAACAGAAAGCCTTATCGCTTTAGTATAGAAACCAATATCGAAGAATCTCAAGAAACGATCTTTTTCATCTCAGGAACCACGGTTATACTTTTTATCCTGATTGTCGGCGGATTATTGATTTTGAACAGATGGCTCTCCAAATCGGTGTGGACACCTTTCCGTGCAACTTTGGATAAATTGAAAACCTTCAATCTTAATAATCAGACAAAAATTGAATTGCCGCCAACCGACGTTACCGAATTTGATGAACTGAACCAGTCATTGAACAGGTTAATAGAACATAATCTGTCGGTTTTCATAACTCAAAAAGAGTTTACAGAAAATGCTTCCCATGAACTTCAAACACCTCTGGCAATTCTAAAAAATAAGCTCGACATTCTTATGCAGGATGATGATTTAACAGAAAAACAGTATCATATTGTGGAGGAAATGAATCGGGCTTTGTCGAGAAGTTCCAGAATCAATAAGAACCTTTTATTGCTGGCAAAGATTGAAAACAACCAGTTTGAGAATTCCAAAATAAATTTTGATGAATTATTGAATCAAAGTATGGAAATCCTGCAGGAACACTTTGAACAAAAAAACCTCACTATTCGAAGTGAAATTTCATCTGAGATTAAAGTCAATGGTAATATCGGCTTAACAGAAGTACTGATTAATAATTTGATTTTAAATGCTATTCGACATACTCCCGCTTATGGTTCAATCGGAATTAAACTAATGCAATCTCTTTTTGAAGTATCTAATTCGGGAACAGAGAAATTGAATACGGATTTGCTATTCAAAAGGTTTTCAGGATTCTCAAAAGAAAACAAAGGGAGTGGACTTGGATTAGCTATTGTAAAAGAAATATGTAAATCTCAGAACTGGAGTATTGAGTACAGGTTTGAAAACCACAACCACATTTTTTCTGTTAAACTATAAATTCGGAATTTCCTCAAAATTGAATTTAGCTTTACCCATTTACAAACACGTAACAATAATGATTAATACAATTTTAAAAGATTATCGACAGGATATTTTCTGTAAATTTTCAGCATTAGGCTAATAGTCTTTCTCAAAGAGCCGATAAAATAAATTGCTTGGCTCATCAAACTTATTATTCGTTTATGATCAAGTTGTCTAACTAAAGATTCAAAATAAAAGATGAAAGTGAAATTACTTTCTTCAAAATATCTTCAAAATCAGATAGCATCTTTGTAAAGTAAAATTTATGGTGTAACCTTTTTGTTGATAAAAATGCTTATTGAAATTATTTTATTGTTCTTCGGAACCATTTTCGCATTTTGGCTGAGCGCCATTTGCGGCGGTGGTGCAAGCCTCATTTTGATTCCGATTCTTAATCTTTTATTACCAGCTTCTGTAGTTCCATTTTCTCTTACAATCGGAACATTTACAAGTTCTGTATCACGAATTGCAGTTTTCAAAAAACACATCAACTGGAAGATTTTCTTTTGGTTCGTTCCGTTTTCGATTCCTGCAGTTTTGATTGGTGCTTATCTCATTAAATATATCAACCCCAATTATCTGCAGTTGATTGTGGCTTTTTTTCTGGTTTCCAATGTTCCACAGCTTTTCAAAAAAGTTAAGGACAATGAAAAAGATGACAACACTTCTCCTACATATGTCTTGGCAATTATTGGTTTTCTTGCAGGATTTGTTTCCGGAATTACGGGCGCGATAGGGCTTTTGTTTAATCGTTTTTATTTGCAGTTTGGATTGAAAAAAGAAGAAATTGTTGCCACCAGAGCAGCCAATGAAGTTTTTCTTCATCTAATTAAATTGATAATTTATATTTCGCTAGGACTCTATTCCAATCTTGCATTATGGCTGGGAATAGCCGTTGCGGTGGCAACCATTATTTCATCTTATACTTTTAAATATATTCTTCCTCTTCTTAGTGAAAATCTCTTCAGAAAAGTCGGTTACGGCGCAATGGTAGTTTCAGGAATAATTTTATTAATAGGAACTTCTGGCAAAATCATCCAACAAAATAAATTGGGCGTTACGATTGCAAAAAGCGAATCCATTATTTCGTGGCGGTCAACAGATTTTATAATTGAATTCGCCTTTGATGAGGGATTGGAAATTGAAAGACCAATTCATCCGGAAGAATTGCCGGATCATCTTAAAACCAAATATGCTTCGCTGAAAAATCATTTTGATATCATTCATCTTGAAAAAGTTTTTACGTTTAGAAACAAACCTTCCTATGAATTCTACTGTTACAAAAACAATCAGCTTACAAAATTTGAAAGTTAGATTTTAATCCAGAAATTTTTCAATAAAATATTATTCTCAGGTTTAAATACTTAGTAATTATATGTTATACCCATATATTTATTATATAAGAGTGCGGCGTTTAAGTTCCTTGAATCGCTCCATTCAAATACTCATCACTGATATCTTTTGCTTTTTTAAAATCTTTGCCAAATTTATAGCTGAAACTAACCCCGAACGAACGAAGTGGCAAATACCGCACAGAATATGAACTGTAATCATATGTGTTAACAGTTGTTGCCTGTTTAATATATTGGTTAAAAGGATTAGTAGTTGTAATTCCAATACTTGCTTTTTTGCTCCAAAACTGCTTTCTTGCAGCAATGTTATAAGTAATTGACTGAGGATTTTTACCCTGAATATTTTTTGCAGGCGAGTTGTAATTTCCGAATATTTCTACTATAAAATCCTTTGGAAACTGATAAGTAAAGTTCAAGTTTAAACGATATCGAATACCCATATCTACATTTCCAAAATAGTCACTTACAATAAATCGGTGAAAAACCATCATATTTCCTCGAAAATTTAATTTACTATTAAAAAAAGAAACAGAACCTGATAACGTACCGCCGGAATTATACTCTTTTCCAATATTTTCTCTTAAAGTAACTGAAACATTAGTGTAATCTGTTCCGTTAACATTAAATGCTGGGTAAAAAGTTGTGATTTGCTTGAGATCCTGACTGTTGATTTTTTCTGTAAGGGTAATTGAAATATTAGCACCTTTTTCATAATTTTTGCTGTAGCCTAACTCCATATTATCTCCTATCTCTGGCTTTAATGCCGGATTTCCGGTTGTAATATTATGAGGATCGCTGAAATTTAAAAATGGATTTAATTCAGAATATTCCGGTCTTTCAACTCTTCTCGTATAAGCCAGTTTTATTGTTTCCGCACTATCAAATTTATGGGATAAAATGAATGACGGTACAAGCAGACCGTATGAGGGAATATTGGTATTATGATAATCGATTTTCACTGTTGTATATTCGTAACGTATCCCAGTTCTCATGTCCAGCCAATTGAATAATTTTAATGATGAAGAAAGATACACTGCATAAATTCCGATATCATATTTCAAGTGGTAGGACTGATTAAGATCCGATTCATATTGTCCCGACCAAGTGCTTAAAATATTCACATCAGTGTTATTTATAATATGCTGAAATATTGCTTTTGTACCCATTTCCAATGTAAGATTATCTTTTATTGGCTGCGCATAATCTAACGATATATTATGGCTAACATCTGTTCCTGGATTGCTACCTGAAATGCCATCATAAGGAGATAAAGATCCTGCCAAATTCTGAGTTTGCAAATAATTACTTTTAGGAGAACCGTAGCTCATCACATAATCTGCCGTCAACTCCTTTCCTTCTTTCGGAAATGTTTTTCTGTAACTTATATTTCCATCAATGGAGTTCACTGAAGAACGATTATATGAATTTCTGTAACCAATTGATGATTGTTCTGTTGCATTAAAAAAATCAGCAATGTACTGTTCCTGATTAATCAAACTGACACTTTTGTTTGCAAAATCGTTGTAAGAAATGGAACCGGACAAAGTATTCGTTTTATTAATCGACCAGTCAAATCCTAATCCCGTACGATAACCGTGTCTCTCAAAATAGCTTAAAGCATTTTGCAATAATCGGGTTTGAGTTTGTGAGGAAGAATCGCGCGAAATTCTGTTTTGAGACGATGGTGTTCTTGATTTCAATTGAGCATTTCCGCTGAAAAAAGCATTCAGACTCAAGTGGTTGTTTCTGAAATTCAGATTTAATGAGCCAGTTTCAAAACGTGTTCCGGCGGAAGTATTAATCAACCCATTGATCCCTTTAACTTTATTTTCATTAAGGATAATATTGATGATTCCACCCGTTCCCTGTGCATCGTATCTTGCTCCGGGAGTGGTCACTGCTTCGATACTTTTGATCTGGCTTGCAGGAATTGAAGCAAGTGCATCGGCTAGGCTGTTTCCAAATACGCCGGAAGGTTTTCCGTTGATCAGGAATCTCACATTAGGATTACCCTGTAATTCTATATTTCCGTCTGCATCTACCGTCACTTGTGGCACTTTCCTCAAAACCTCAATAGCTGAACCATTCTGAGATGTGATGTCGTTGGCAACATTGTAAACAATTTTATCAACTTTGTTTTCGACAATCGGTTTTTTTCCGTTGATAACAACTTCCTGAATGGTCTTAACCCGATTGATTTTTAAAGAATCAGCTTCTTTTCCGGCTACGGCTTGTGCATTAATTGTTATTGTTAATAGTAATACTAAAAGAATTGATAATTGTTTCACAGTAGACTTTATTAGACGGCAAAAATTCAGCTAAATTCTGTAAACATTTTGAATTTTGACTGATATTAAAGAGATTTAATACTATTTCAGAGCAAATAAAATAGTTCCGCCGATAATAAGCAAAGCTCCTATCGCTGTTTTAAACGTCAACGGTTCTTTGAAAAATAGTGTGGAAAGGATAATGGCGATGGCTACGCTCAATTTATCTACAGCCGCTACTTGCGAAACTTTTCCTATCTGTAAAGCCTTAAAATAAAATAACCACGATAATCCTGTTGCAATACCGGAAAGGGTAAGAAAAATAAGATTAAATTTCGACAATGAACTAATATCTTTTGCTTCTCCTTTTATAAATACGATACTCCAAACCAATACCAGAATGATAACAGTTCTGATTCCTGTTGCCAAATTGGAATTAACATTAGACACTCCCATTTTTGCAAAAATAGCCGTAAGTGCTGCAAATAATGCCGATAACAAAGCATAGTAGAACCACATAGATACGTGATTAAAAATTTTTCACCAAACCTATTCCGATGATCTTATTCTGATAAAAAGGCATTACCATTGCACTGGAATTTTTATTTTTGCCGCTCAAAAAATTATTTATTTTGGGATAGAGCCAATAAGCTAATTCAGTTGACAGAATCCCGAAACCAGCACCTCCAACAACATCTCCAACCCAATGTTTGTCATTCAGCATTCTATAAATACCTGTAAACACTGCAAATGAATAGCCGGAAACTCCCAACCAGAAATTAGTATCCTGATATTCTCGAAACATAAATTGAGCAGATGCAAACGCAATCGCCGTATGCCCTGATGGAAATGACAAATTATTGGATTGGTCAGGTCTTTCCTCTTTTACCATATGCTTTAACGGAATTACCAATGCAGAAGTAATCAACATCGAGGTTCCGTATATAGTACTTCGGTCCCGCAGATTATGCTTTCCTTTCATTCCTAATGCATTTAATCCATAAACCAATGCGGCAGGAGCAAATTGTGTATAGTTATCCAATTTAATATGATCTGGTCTGTGCTCATTAATTTCGTCTCGCGTCGAAAAATTCAATTGCTTTATACCTTTTACCGACAAACTTGCGATCCCGTAACCGATGAACGCAGAAGGGACAATCAAGCTTTGGAATTTCAAATTGTTTAGCTCAACATCCATATTACCAATGCTGTCAATTTTTGGCTGCTGTGCCAGAATAGGATCGTTATTTTGCGCAACAACTTTTACGAATACAGAAGTTAGCAGAAAAATGCTAAAAACTGATTTAGGAATAAATTTTAACATCTTAATTTTCTTAATTCCGATTTAAATTATTTATGACAAATGTTTCGGACATTGATTTCTTTTAATTGGGCAAGAACCGTCTGACCAAATTCTGTGTAATAGGAATGACCAACGAGAAATCTGCAATTCATAGTGTGCCAATCTTCGTCACTGTATGACGTTTTCAGGAATGATTCAAATTCCTGTCTTAATGCTTTTTCATACTTTTGGTAATTGGTTCTTGTTAAGTGATAGAGGTCCGCATCACAAAGAACCTTTTCAACTAATGAAGATGGTCTTGGAGGATATTTGGTGGATTCTATACAGGATAAAACAGATTCTTTGAAGTTTTTATTACAACCGAAGAATTCCAAAAAATCGTTAGCGATTTTCTTGCTTTCATCCTCGTGACCGATATAAGTATTGGCATAGCCACAATCGTGAAACCAAGCTGCAACCTCCAGCACCAACATTTCATCTTCCGAAAGAACACAATGTGAACCTATTTCTTTTGCCGCAGCAACGACTTCATACGTATGATTGATGTTATGAAAAATAAGTTCATCTGAAAGATTTTCAGAAAGAAATAATGTCACATAAGAGCTTACGGCTTCCAATAAACTATTCATTAATGATGTATAATTTAAAACTTGTGTAGTTATCAAATAATCTATTTGATTTTATCCATTACAAGTACTTTTATACAATGATGAGTAATAATTTTGAAGAAATTTTGAATTTTAAAATTATACCGAATCATTTAAAAAAAGAAAGCCACTCATACAAGTAGCTTTTATAATTCTTTTTATTTTCTATCAGATCCTAATCTTTTACCAGTTTTACAAAGTTACCTTTGGTATCAAACAAAATGTCGCCGCTTTTGACTTCTGCTTCGTACATTACAGAACCATCGGCCTTGATAATTTTAGAAGCTTCTTTTATTTTGCCCAATTGTTTTTTTTCCACATAAGATGAAGCTCCTACCGGAAGCTTGCTCACTTTAATCTCTGTTTCCTTTTCTTCCCAAACGCCCTTTGCATTATAAAGCACACTCATTTCCTCTCCTTTATACTTGAATCCTGCTTCATATTTGCCATCTTCTTTTTCCCATTTTGCTTTTGTATTAGGAAAGGCTTTCATAAAGGCTTTTTCTACAGCTGCAGGGACTTCAGTTTTTATTTTTTCCTGAGAATACGCCAAAGTACATAGGCATATTGATAACATTACTAACAATGACTTTTTCATTTTTCTGATTTAAATTAATATGGTAAAATTGGAACATAATTTTGTAGAAATGTTGAATTTTTAATGAACTTAAAAAAACCAGTAAAATGCAAAGTAAATGGTAGCTAAAAATTTATAAGATTACGATAGCTTATTTTTTAATAAACTTGAATGATTTTGTACTATTTGAAGCTGACTTCACTGTCAAAATATAGGTTCCTGAATTGTATTTTTCAACATTGATTTTTCCTGAGGTTACTATTCCTGTTTCTAGGTTTCTACCTAAGAAATCCGTAATCGAATATTGATAATTATTTGAATCTTTGCCTGTTGAGATATAAATATAATCTGAAGCTGGATTCGGGTAAATACTTATATCGCCAGTGACATATGACAAATCATTTATATTTAAATTAGAAGAACTTGTTGCCAGCCATATAGTTGCATTTAATAGTAACGGCTTATGATTTCCATTGGCATCACCTGTATAGCCATTGTACAAAGTATCACCAGGATCACCTGTCCCATCATCCGGAACAGAACTGTCTCCCAAAGCACAAACTTTTCCAAGCCCATAAGTAGCCGTTGCAAATAAAACATTGGTAGTACCTGTTGTCGAAGAGCCTGTTTTAAATATTAATCCCTTTACAGATGGGTTAGCTGCCTTATTTAGTGTCATTGTCGTCCCATTACTAAACTGGATTTGTGCTGGTGTGCCTGCAGAACCGTGTAGAATAGGGTCTGTTGGAAGATTTGCAATGTTGGTACTCGTTTGTGAGATGTTCTGTAAATCAAAAGAGATCCCGAAAGGGTTAGTCTGTATTGTATTATTGCTCAGGATATCATTCCAAATTCCAGGAGAATCCCAGCCATCCCCATTCCGATCGCTTACATCGTGATCACTGATCATAAATAATCCACCGCCGTTGTTTACAAAATTAATCAAAGCATTAGCTTCACTTGTTGTAAACTTTAGATTAGGCTCATCAATAATATAAACTTTATAATTGGATAAATCCTGTACATTTGTAGGGTCGCCATAAGTAATTATGCCATTGTAAGGGAGCGTTTCTACAATATATCCTCTTTTTACCAAATCTACTGCCCACGCGCTCAAAGCACCGGTCCAATAAGTTTCGGGCGTACTTGCCGTGATACCACTTTGTGCCGGAGTGGGAGTTTTTTGGGGATTGGAATCCGATCCGCCAACAGTGACAGTTCCATTGGAATTTGCTTTAAGATTATGTAAATCGGCATCTATGACCCAATCTCCGTTTCCAGCCATTTCAGCTTTAGTGGCATCGAATAAAATTTTGATTTGGGCTTTTGAAAAATTAATTGCAACTAATAAAATGACCAAAGTAATTATTCTTTTCATTAAACGGTAATTAAAGGTTAAAATGTATCAATTTGCTAACAAGCAATATTACAACTCAATTTTGTAGAAATTCTGAATTATCATCTCATAATCTTACAATACCAATTATACAATTTAAATTAACTCCGTAATTTCTCACTTCTTGATAAAATTGCATATAATAAATCGAAGGTGAAATTCAATATCTGCAATATGAAGATAAAGAAGGTGTAAAGCATCACAAAACCGAAATTGCTGTGCAGATTTCGGATATGATGTTGCACTGATTGATTCAAAATTCGATACTTTTTATTTTTTTCTGAATTTTGCCCGAAAGGCTATTTAAAATTGGTTCTGCATCTTCCATAAAAGGAATTGTATAGCTATCAATAAGATTTTTGATTTTAGTTTTGACAGTTTGAAGATCATTCTACTCTTTATCGCTAAGAACTTTTTTATCAATTGCCAAACCATCCATAATTTCAAAGCTTTGAAATTTGAAGCAAATAAACATAAACTCGGATAAATCAACATAATATTTATTTGATCGTTTATTATATGCGTTAACTAGTTTTTGTATTTCTTCATCAGATCCAAAAAGAACACTATGTTTAATTGCTTTTGTTTTTTCATTAATTGTGTTATTTATAGCTTCATTTCTGGCAACCATTTCTTTATAACTTTCATGAATAAATGCATTCTCCATTTGACCCGTTAAAAAAATATAATGATCAAAAATTTTGTCGTGCAACCCAACTAACGCCTTCCTTTCCTCATCTTTTCAGGAGAGCTGAAATTGGCTATTATGACTAAGTGTAGATTTGTATTTCTCTAGATTATTATTGAGTATTTGTTGAATGAAAGCGATTATCACACCACCAACTATAATCTGAGAGATTAAGGTTACCCAAAATGGAACGTTGTCTGAGCTTTTATCCCAGAAACTTGTTGCAGAATCTTGAACTAAAAGCACTGCTGTTAGTAGAAAAGAAGTCATGGTAATAAGTTTTTAACAATTAAATTTACTAAAAAAATCATTATCAAATTGAAATATTTAATAAATTTTCTAGATGAAAACTACATCTTGATTTCGTTCATTTTCTTCTCCAATGAGATCATTTACCAAAATTACAAAATTAACCATAGGATTAATAAGTTAAATGTTTATATGGTGATTGCAAAAAGTCTGGAGACAAAATAAGTATCTCATATATATAGAGAGAATACATCAAACATTCAGCAATAAAAAGAAAAACAATTTAATCTTATTATAGCCGAATTATTACTTAGTATCGGAATAAGTAAACCATTAGTTGTTTGTGGTTTGCTGTTTATTTTTTATTTCAACATTACCATTGTTGAAATCTTATTCCTATTTGATTGTCTTTTATTGCAAATTCCTTTGCCCCCCAAGGTCTGACTGTAACTTTGTTAAGGTTTGGGTGGAGCAAATTAGGATGAGATACGGATATTTGTGCAAAAACCTCCTCAATATTATTCGTTTCAAGTCTAATCTCTGGATAATGCTCTTTGGCTAATTGCTCGTCTTGAAACACCATAATTCTTATTCCGTCTTTTCCTAATACACAATAAGGTTGCGATATATTTAAATCTTTATGTTCGATGGAAAATTGCAGACAGTCAACAAATAATTTAAGGCCGTCTGAAATGTCTGTATAAAATATACTGGCTACTAATTTTGTAAAATTCATAATTTGTAGTTATTGCTCCAAAATAGTTCTTATTCTTTTGTTAATTTTTGAATCGTTTTTGAGATTTATTAATATTATTGCTTTCTTCGGTCTTCAATATATTTTATACTCACAATTTTATCTCTAATAAATTCAGTTTTATTTCTTCGGTCAATAAAGACATCATCTGAGAGCCTATGAAAAAATTCGCTTTCAATTTTTTCTCCTGTAATTAAAGTTATTATACCGTCAAAAGTACTCTCTTCTACTTTCCGAATATTTGCTTTCAATCGTTCTTGAAGATCATTTAAATCTTTTAAAGATTTTGCATTTTCTCTTTTATAATTATAATAGGTTATAATTCTTTGAGTTATAATTCCAAACAAATACGAAATTAAAATTATTCCTAATATTTTCATTTTATAATAAAATTTGGGCTGATAGCAATCATTGTTGAGATTTTTTTTGATTACTTAATTTTTATTGATTACTGCATTCGTGTCAATTTTTATGTTTTCGCCTATTACATTTCCGTTTATCTTTCCAAATATTTCACAACTTCCAAAATTATAAATTGTTCCATTAATCATTCCGTAAATTATGCTTGATGAATTTGATTCAATCGTTATATTTCCATTCACTATTCCAAATACTATTAATTCAGCCGAATTTGTTACCGTAATATTTTCTATTACAATATTATTTATTATTAAGTTTTCATCTATTTTCATTATTTATCATTTTTTTAGATTTAGTATTAGATTAAAAAATAAAGCTACACTAGTAACCATAGTTGATAAGATAACCGCTGAGTAAATAATATCAATATATGTATTTCTCACTTCTATCTGTATTAAAATAAAACTCAAAAGAAACACTATTAAGAATAGAAGAGATGTCATATAGAGTAAATTTTTATTTTTCATCGAATCGTTTTTTGAGATTGAATTTCATCTGTAATGTAAAAATATTGGCGACTAAAAAGTATAGTAATTGAAACCAAATTAATTATAAAATTGAGCAAATAATCCATCAACTAAATCATCGTAAGTTACAATTTCTACATCTCTAAAATCTGAAACAATTTCTCTCCATTCATCATTATTAAAGTCCCACCTTCTCCCAATTACCAAAATTCTTTTTGGATTATGTACATTAAATTTATACTTTTCTTTAAACCATTTTCTGTTATTGGGGTCATTAAAGTAATTCTTATAAACTCTTGTTTGTGAAATATAAGAATTTAATTCAGCAGAGAAAGTTTCACGATTTGGTTTTCCTATTAATGATCTTGACTTAAATTCTGGCAGTTTAAACTCTACGATATTGGCGTAACCATTTGGCTGTTCAATAAAGAAATCTGGTTTTATTGGTTTCCTTTCATCTGATTGCCATTCACATTTTAATTGTGAATGAACATTTTTCCCAAAAAATGCCATTAAAAGAATGAATTTATTTTCATCCTTCTCCAGAAAATTTGTCAATTCCACCTCATGAGTATTTTTATTTCCAAATAATTCAATAAATCTATTAATTTGTGGTAATTTAACATATTTAAAATCTGAATCTTCAGGAAGAGGATATTGATAATGAGCATCAATATTTACTAAATTATTTAGAAAACCAATATTGAAATTGAATGAATCATATTCCGAATTATCATCTGAAAAACTTGCTGGAATACATTCAAGCCATTTAATATGTCTAGTTTTTAAACTATCATTTTCACAGTCAAAAAAGAAGGCATTAACATATCTTGATGGTGTATCTCTCGGTATCTCAAAATTTCCTGCATTAAATGCAATGATTCCGTTTTGAGCTATAAAATCCCAACCTAATTCATGTAGTTTATCAAATCCTCGATTTGTTGGCATAATTAAATTTTCTGAATATCTAGGTAGTTCAAATGTTTTATTAAAGGTTGAATCATCGTATTTAAAACCAACTATACTTTCTACGATATTATCGTCTATAAAGGTAAAATCTCTTATTTCGACTGAAAAATTAAAACTATTATTTATTTCTTGTACTTTTTCTGATCCAACATATTCAATTGCTAAATGTGTTTTACTGAAATAGAAAATTATTTTTTCTGGATTTAATAAAAAGCCTGGAAAAGTTTTAATCAATTCTGGTTTTGCATTAAGGTATTCTCTTAAAGGTTTCCAATACAATTCAAGAATTTTTTCTAACAACAACATTGAAATTCCTTTATAGTCTAATATTTCTTTATCCACAATATTTGTTTAATGGTTTCAGCAAACTTTTGTCTTTGTGCATTGCATAAATTCCAACTATATGATACTCGCAAAGCAATGTAAGTTACTAATATAAAAATTTTATTTTTGATCGATATTACATTTTCCAGCTATCTTAAATAAATCTTATTTATCATGTGTTTGCTCCAAGCGATAATTACCGAGCCTTAGCAAAGCAACTATTAGCAGTAGCATTGTGGAAGAGCTATAATTCTCTGTTTTATAAAAACAATGTGCAATATTATTTCTTAGATTCATACCTTCTGAAGTAAAAAGATATTTAAAAAACGCAATATCATTAGCGGGTATTAAGTCCGTAATTTTTTTGTTATCTAAGAGTCTATCGAATGATATACGCTCTTCTGTTCCGTCTGCCTTAAATTCGATTGTTTGCGCTGCAATTGCTCTAGAAAATTCACGCAACAAACCTTCAAATTTTAATACTAAACTATCTATCGCAACAATATATCCTTGATGGTGATTCGTTACTGTTTTAATATCAGTCTCGATTTGATTAAAGAAAACTTGTAAAGATGGTGTCAGTAATTCAATCCAGTCAAATCCTTGTTTTTCATTATTATTATCTACATATGTAAAATCTGTTCCGTACCACGTAAAATTTTTCATATAGTCAGTTAAGGATTCGAATGTAATTTTTCCCTCCTTCATACCTTCTAAAAATACACGGCTAATCTGTGGGAAAGTAAAATTATTAATATGCAGATGATAAAGATTGATCATTCCGGATTTATTTTTATTCACATTTCTATTGATGTCAAATGTCATAGTTGTCACCAAATCAGATAAAGCTGATTTAGGTTCATCTTCTTCTGAATTTGGTTTAGGTAAAAAATCCTCTACAATTAGATATTCGTAAATATATTTACTTGATTTTTCAGTTACAATCCGCTTAATGATATCAACGGTCATTTTCCAATATTGGTTAAGAGCTTCAAGTATTTTCTCATCTTTGATTTCAAGAGGTACTCTCTTTAAATTAATCGTCTTCTTAGCTTGTTCAAGCAATACACTCGTCTGCTCTATTTTCTCTTTATGATTAGCTTTTCTATACTCCTCCAACGCATTTAAATAAAAATGGTGAGCCACAAAACTTTGTTCATTTTCCTTTTTCAGTTGCGAAATATGCCAATCACCAAGTTTTTCGTGAAAAATAGCTGGAGACTTTTTCAATTTTTGACTGATAATTATCAATAATTTGAGAAAACTTCCTAACAATCTATCTTCTGCAATTTCCAACTGACTATTGGCATAATCGAAAAACTTCTCAAAAAGCACAGCATCATTTTTTTTTATATTTTCAACTATAAATCTCATGATTGCATATTTGCAGAACTCGCTTATTTTACTTCCTGCTAAAAGTGTGGTAAAATAGTCAATAGTTTCAGCAGTTTTATAGTTTATACTTTGGCTTAAAAGAAAAAGATTTTCGAAATATGTTCTAAAAGAATTATTTAACAGATTATCATCAGCAGCAAAATTTGAATTTTCAAGAAGTGTCATGTAACTTTCAATCGCTTGCTTTGCATAATTATAGTGTTTTTGTGGACTCAGCCAAAGTATATGATTATATCTAGATTTGTATTTGGGATTAATAGTTTCCTCAGCTCTTTTCTTAAGATAAACGAAATCATCATCAAATAGTTCCAATGTTGGATATTTATAGTCTCCCATTTGATATTGGGGTACGTGTTCTCCTTTTTTAATTGAAAAATCGCAAAAAAACTGCTCGTAAGAATATAATTTTTTAAGCTCTGCTTCAGAAGAGCTGTCACCAAGAATTTTTAGATATTTAGTTGTATTAAAATCATGAACAGAAAAATTTTCATCTTCTTCCAGATAAGTATAATAAGATTCTAGATTTGTAAATTGCATCGTAATGTATTTTTTAGGAGATAATATTGACTATAACCCGTAGTGCATTTAGGGAATTTTTTTAATATGCTGATTTTCAATTATAATTATATTATTAAGAAATTGGAAATTTAAATCTCATACTAAAAAAGCGACAGATTCCGATCAAATAATACAAAATTTGTAATTTTTTTAAACATAACTAAAAAGCTAATTCAAAAAAGTCCCATTTTAAAGGGCTTCCTCCAAATGCACTACGGGTTGACTATAATTAATTTTGACCAATTATTCTTAATTGCTCTATCAATTCATTATGTAATAACAACAAAAGAGTAATCACTGCATTTTTCAAAATTCCTTGATTTTTCTCAAAGATATATGTGTAAGCAATCTGTCCTTTTAGTCTAGAATCATACTCATTTACATCATATTTTAATGATGGATAGATTGTTAACATAGTTAAGTTAAAATCAGAGAAATCTCCTCTATGAGCAATAATATCTCTTAAAGGTTTAATTTTGGAAAATGCATCATTAAAATAGTCTATGAATATCAATAATTTTTTTTCCTGCAATATTGGATTGCTGCAAATTTTTCTTTCTAATCCGTTTGATTGAGCATAGTCTAATTGAAAAACTACATTTAATAAGTTTAGCACTTGATCTTTTAATTTTGGTAAACGAAAAAAATAATTTTCGAAATGATATTTAAGATATTCACCTCTATCAACTCGTGTCATTTTAAAAGATTTAATCTTGGGATCTGCAAATTTTATTAATTTAATAGTTAAGTCTATATCCCAAAAACTTTGAGATATAGAATATAAACAGTCATTAACATTTGAAATGTATTTTGACCTATCAGTATCATTTTTAATACGTCCTAAGACTATATCAATTTTTTCTTTTTGAACAACTTGACCAATAGGAGTTGTAAATAATGACAACTCATTATAGTCTATTTCAGAAATATCATCTTCCATAATATTATTTTTTTTCATTTTAAGCTACGTATTATAGTTAAATGTACTATCCAATCAATTATATGTTAATTCTCACTAAGTAAAAATTTTGTTGCAAACTCATCCATTTTCCTTTCGTGTAAATTTATTTCGTTAATTATATTGTTAAGCTTTTCATTATTTAAAGATAAAGTCTCCTTAAGCAAAGATTTTTGTAATTCTTTGCGCTTCTCATAGTAAAACAATAATTCCTGATGTAGCTTCCCTTTATATATGGGGACAATCACTGATTGCAGCCTTATGATAGTTTCATCCAGATAAGAAATAAGGTTGATTATATTTTCTTTTCTCATATAAAATTTTTGTACATGATCTAATTCATTATCAATATCTTTTTCACTATAAATAGTTTTATATTGATTTTCAATCATGATCTGTTTTATTTTTATTTTCCAATTTCTTATCAAGAAAGCAGATTGAAAAGACTTTAGATCACTCAAAAGCCGAGATAGTAAATTTTCGTGTAGACTTTCCAGATTTTTTAAATCTAATTGTGATATAACTCGATTGTGAGCTTCCTCTCTTCTTATTTGATTCAGATTATCCATTAACATTTCAAACTGACGAGGATTACTAAAATAATATTTAAACAAATTGAAATGTGTTAGTATAATTTTTTTAAGTTGTAAGGTATATGTATATGCAATTAAAATGTCTCCATCAGTACAAACTGTTCCAAATTGATTAAAATAAACGTCTTTAACATCCTTACCTAGTTTAGTATTTAAACTAACTTCCCACCAATCAATTCCAAATTTATCTTTAAGTTTTATTTTAACAATTTCCCTTAGTGCATTTTCAATTTCGGAAATTATTTTCTTTGCTTGTGAAAGACGAAAATCTTCTGTATTTTCTTGAAAAAGGGCTCTTGTATACCACTCAATTGACATACTAGTCCCAATAAATTCTGCAATAGGTTTTGATGATAATGAATACATTAATTCAATATTATTTTTATCAAAAGCTCTTATGGCATAGTTCTTAATATTCAAATTCTCATACTCTTTATCTTTGAAAATACCATTGAAGCATCCTATAATTGATGACATTTCAAGTTTTATATCATCTGAATTTTTTGCAACTGGATAAAATTCACAGCAAAGTGTATCTGAATTAAGTAAAAGAACATTTTTCACATCTATTGGTCTGCAATTCTTATTTAAAATGTGAATCAGTTTAAGTGTACTGCTCACCATCTGGATTAAATTATGGAATGTTATCATATATTCTATGTATATAATATAATGGAGTTGACCTGTTTATAATACAAAATAAATAAGTAAATACGCATTGATTTTGCGCACTTTATAGGTAATAAAAATCTATACATTTCCAGATGTGAAAGTTCGTCTTCTATCCTAAAAATGCTCAATCGTTATCTTTTTTTAATTTCCATTTCCTTAATTTCTTCATTTGTATGATTATCGAGTGTTAAAATATAATTAGTTTTTTGATAGTTTGTCATTTAACAGCTCAATATCCTTCCTTAAAACTAAAAACATATCCTTCAAGTTATAGTTTTCAAAGTTATCAGGTTCAAAATCGTTAGGGAAGATTCCTGAAGCATATTGCCATATCTCTACAATTTCGCTTAAAGATATATCATAAGGCTGGTAGAATGAATTATCGGCAGCAACAGTTATTGATTTTTCCTTTTTAGCTTTAAATCTTTTATAAGAAATACCATCATTCAAAGTCACAAAAACATAACTTTTGTTTGGTTTCAGGTCATCAATATTTTCAACATATTTTCCGATAATATAAGAGCCATCTTTAAATGGTGGCATCGAATCTCCCTGAGCTGGAAAAGCTCTGTATTTTCCATTTGTAAGGAAGGGTAATGAAATCCTTTGTAAACTTTCAATATATTCTGGATCACTATAACCTGACAAATATCCCATAGATGCCTTCTGAGGGACAATTTCAATGCTGTTGTTTCCCAATTGATCTACGACCACTGGCAGGACAATCCTGTTGTCCGGTAGTTTCAATACATCTTCTAGCGGATATTTCCTAATATCCACAGTAAGAAGCAGATCAATACTTAAATTAAAATATTTCGAAATTCTGATGAGCAGCTCATAAGGAGCTTCCGAACGTCCGTCCTCATATTTAGAATAACGCACCCGGCTCATTAAAATTTGATCCGCAAGTTCCTGCTGTGATAAATTTTTCTGAGTCCTTAAAAACCTTATGTTATCTGAAAAAATCGACATTGATACAAATTGTATCTACAAATATATAAAAAATGATACAAATAGTATCTAATTTTGTAAAGTGAATCGTGCGATTGTACATATGGACATGGATACTTTTTTTGTATCATGCGAGAGGCTTAACAACTCTCAACTTAACGGTATTCCTCTAATTATAGGAGGTGGAGACCGTGGAGTTGTTGCATCATGTTCCTATGAAGCAAGGAAATTTGGTGTGCGTTCAGCCATGCCGATAAGGATGGCACTTCGACTATGTCCAGATGCAAAGGTAATTCGTGGTGATTATGAAATGTATTCTAACTTATCCCATACCGTAACAGAAATTATCCAACAGAAAGTTCCGGTGATGGAGAAAGCGAGTATTGATGAATTTTATCTGGATCTGTCAGGAATGGATAAGTTTTTCGGATGTTATCAGTGGACAAAAGAAATAGCATCGGCTGTCACTAAAGAAACCGGACTTCCAATAAGTTTTGCTTTATCAACCAATAAAACAGTTTCAAAAATAGGTACAGGCGAAGCAAAACCGGTTGGAAGATTGGAAATTCAAGAAACGGAAATAAAACCTTTTCTAAATCCATTATCCATTAAAAAGATTCCAATGGTTGGAGATAAAACATTTCAGTTATTGTCACGAATTGGAATTCGTACTATTCATACATTATCAGAAATGCCGGTATTGGTTCTTCAACAAATGATTGGTGTAAATGGGAAAGAACTTTGGAAGAAGGCGAACGGTATCGATGAAAATCCCGTTGTACCTTATTCTGAAAGAAAATCAATTTCAACAGAGACCACATTTACTAATGATACAATGGATATTATCGAATTAAAAAGACTTATATCCGGGATGGTCGAAAAATTAACCTATCAATTAAGACAGGAAAAATGGCTGACTTCAACAGTAACAGTTAAAATACGGTATGCCAATTTCGATACTGAAACTAAACAGTGCAAAGTACCATATACATCCGCTGATCATACTTTGTCAAGAGTTGCCCTGGAACTTTTCAATAAGGTTTACACTAGAAGAATGAGACTTAGATTAATAGGAATAAGGTTTACAGGACTTGTGCATGGTAATCATCAAATGAATCTATTTGAAGATACCGAAGAACAAATGAGTTTATATCAAACAATGGATTATCTAAAAAACCGATTCGGAATTAATGCAGTTGGTCGTGCTTCGGGTTTTGATTTGGAAAATAAACGCTAAAAATCTTTCAGTTATGTTTTTGAATTGTCATTCCTACCATAGTCTGCGTTACGGTACTTTATCAATCGAAGAATTGGTAAAACAGGCAGATGAATTAGAGATCAAACAATTGGTATTAACCGATATTAATACGGTCACAGGGATTTATGATTTTAAGAAAGAATGTGAAGCAGTAGGAATTAAACCTATTGTAGGAATGGAAGTAAGAAAAGATGGTAAACTTCTTTATCTAACCATCTCAAAAGAGTTTTCAGGCATCGCTGAAGTGAATAAAATGATCACAGAGTATAATTGTGAAAATAAAGAACTTTCAGAGGTTGCACCTCAATTTAAAAATGTTTTTGTGATATATCCTATGAGTAATATTCCACCTATATTGAAAGAAGATGAATTTATAGGTGTACGGATCGATGAATTGAATTTTTTAATCAGACCTGAATATAAAAAACATATTTCTAAAATGGTGGTTCTCCATTCTGTTACTTTCGGGACTGATGAAGAATATGAATTACATAAAATTTTACGAGCAATCGATAATAATACATTACTTTCAAAATTAACGAAGAAAGAAATTTGTAGGCAATCTGAATATTTTATTTCTGTCAAAGAACTTCTTAAAATCTTTGAAAGATATCCTGAGATTATCAGCAGTACGAAAAAAATTCTTGATGCATGCAGTTTTGAGTTTAATTTTAAACAAGTTAAAAATAAAAAGTTTTATACCAAATCTAAAGAAGAAGATTTGAAACTTCTCAGCCGATTAGCATATTCGGGTCTGGAAAAAAGATATGGATTAAATCATGAAATCGCAAAGAAAAGAATTGAAAAGGAATTAAAAGTAATAGATGAACTTAATTTCTGTTCATACTTTTTAATTACGTGGGATATTATCTGTTACAGTAATAGTATGGGATTTATGCATGTGGGTAGAGGGAGTGGTGCGAATTCTATTGTAAGTTACTGTTTAGGAATTACTGACATCTGTCCTTTGGAACTGGATCTTTATTTTGAGAGGTTTCTCAACCTTAACCGAAAAACACCACCGGATTTTGATATCGATTGGTCTTGGCAGAACAGGGATACAATATTGGAGTATATTTTTGATCGATATGGAAGAGATCATGTTGCGTTTTGTGGAACTAATGTTGAGTTTAAATACAAATCAATTTTTAGAGAGGTAGGAAAAGTATTTGGTTTGCCCAAGGAAGAATTGGATGACCTGGCTACAAAACCGATGGAAATTCATGACCGAAATTCTGTGGTACAAATGGTTCAGAAATATGGTAGATTACTAGAAAAGTACCCTAATCAAAGGAGTATGCATTCCTGTGGGATCTTAATCTCCGAAGAACCAATTACCAATTATACGGCACTTGAAATGCCACCAAAAGGATTCCCTATCGTTCAGTTTGATATGAATGTGGCAGAAGATATTGGACTTGAAAAATTCGACATTCTTTCCCAAAGAGGTTTAGGAACCATTAATGATACTGTTAATCTCATTAAAAAGACAAGAGGAATTAAGGTGGATATTCGTGATACAGCATTGTCAAAAGATGAAGTAAAGTGCAATGAGTATTTAGCAATAGGAAGAACGATCGGCTGTTTCTATATTGAATCTCCGGCAATGCGCGGATTGTTAAGACGATTAAAATGTGATAATTACCGTACGCTTGTTGCTGCTTCATCGATTATCAGACCGGGGGTTGCCCAAAGCGGAATGATGAGAGAATACATTTTCCGACACAACAATCCGGATAAATTTGAATATTTCCATCCCGTATTCGAGGAAAATTTAAAGGAGACTTACGGGATTATGGTTTACCAAGAGGATGTAATTAAGATTGCACAGTATTTTGGGGGATTATCGTTAGCTGACGGTGATATCTTGAGACGGGCGATGAGTGGAAAAGGAAGATCACTGAAAAAACTTCAACAGGTGAAAGATAATTTCTTTAATTCCTGTAAGAGAAAAGGACATTCGGAACAATTAACTGCCGAAGCTTTTAGACAGATCGAATCTTTTGCAGGCTATTCTTTCTGTAAGGCACATTCAGCATCGTATGCCGTAGAAAGCTATCAAAGTCTTTATTTAAAAGTATATTATCCTTTGGAATTTATGGTTTCGGTGATCAATAATCAAGGCGGGTTTTATCGAACAGAAGTTTATATTCATGAAGCAAAAATGTCAGGAGGAAATATTCAGGTTCCATGTGTTAATTCAAGTGAGATTCAAACTACATTAAAAGGAACAGATATTTATTTGGGATTAATGCTATTAGAAGGATTGGAAACAAAAGTATCACATGATATTGTGAATGAACGTGAAATCAATGGAGATTACTTATCATTAGAAGACTTTATCAGACGAATTAATATTGGGATTGAAACGATACAGATTCTAATTTTTATTGGAGCATTCCGGTTTACTTGTAAACCAAAAAATGAATTGCTTGTTGAAGCAAGATTACTATTAATAAATTTTAAACCTGAGAATAGAGGGTTAATGTTAATTGAAGAACCTGTTCAGGAATTTAAACTTCCACAACTGAAAAGAGAAAATTTCGAGGATGCATTTGATGAAATTGAATTAATTGGATTTCCGGTTTCATGTAGTCCTTTTGATTTATTAAAGACAAAATACAGAGGATCAGTATTTGTAAAAGACTTGTTGAAATTTCATAAAAGACAGGTAAAAATGTTAGCATATCTTATTTCCAGAAAACACGTTCCCACTAAAAAAGGGACGATGTATTTTGGTACTTGGATCGATATCAACGGTGATTATTTTGATACCGCACATTTTCCCAATAGTTTAAAGGAATATGATTTTCAGGGAGGTGGTTGTTATTTATTACTAGGGACGGTTGAAGTTGATTTTCACTTTCCTACCATTACTATTCATAAAATGGCAAAGATGCCGATGATCCCCGATCCCCGGTATTCTTATGATAAAGAAAAACAATATGATATCCATCGCCAGATTAAGGAAGATGTAAGCATGACCTCTCGAAAGCCTTATCCGCAGACGCATGAGATTGCATTACCCAGACATAAAATATAAATGAGAATAGAGATGATAATTTAAAATTAATTAAACTGAAGCAGTTAAGTCTTTTAATGCAGAGAAATTTTTATGCATCTCCTGAAGATCTTTTTAGAATATAAAGAAAATTTTTTTAGTCAGGAGGAAGCTTATGTTCTCAAGGGGATCTTTTGAAAGCGAGATACGAGAAAAGACCTGTAATTACTTCGGTTAGCATGAGATAAACGTGAAACTTTGATTTCAGAAAAAGATCATCACCAGAGCAAATAAAGCCTGCCCCTTTCTAACGGATCATTACTTATTATGAAAGCTAGCCTACAGGAACATCGGGATATTGGATTGTGAAATTTTTAACTCCGATGAAAGAAAGGATTAATCCTACTTTCAGGTTGGCTAAATAAAATATTGAATTTCTTTAATGTATTTTATTACAGGTTTTAGCTGTAGTTATCAAAATTAATTATATTAGTTATATAATTAATATAAATGTAGTTTTTTTGGTATTGATTTTTTGTTAAATTTTATATTTTTTTATTTATTTTTCAAAAAAATATAAAATTTTATGCGAATTTTTTTTAAGTTTGTACAAACAAAAAAATCTGCCTAGTATTCCACCACTAACAGATTTTTATTGTTCGATAAAAAATCATATGGAAAAAAGAGAATTCTTTTGTCCCGTATATCTTATTTTATTACAGCAAATATAAAAAATATTACTGAATAAAAAAATATCTAAGTGGATTTTTGAAAATAAAATCTGGTTTTAGAATATAATATTGATATATAGACAAAATTGATTTTTTCACAAGCAAACTGACAATTTGTTAAACTTTATATTAATATTTATGGAAAAAAACATTCACGAACTACATTCACAACTTGAAACGTATATGAACAAGTATATCAATTCAAGTCCTCTTCAGAAGAAATTTTCTATTCAATTTCTAAAACTTCAAAAATTTATGCAAGATTCTTCAATTAGTTTATATAATAAAGACGTAGGAGCGAAGTATTTAGAATACAGAAAAGAACCAGGCAATAGCAAAATAACAAAAGAATGTAAATTTAGAATTGATAGTAGATATGTTGATTTACTAAATGGAATGCTTCAAGAAAAATGGATTGTTAAAAAAAGTAAAAAAGATTATTATATAGTTTTACCTACAAAAATAGGTCCTATGCTTTTTGACTTTTTAAACAGATACTCAACTGAAAGAAGATTAAATTCAAAAACACGCGAAAACTATTACATAGCCTTGGAGAAGTTTTGTCACAGAATGGAGGAGGAAAGTTTATTTTCTCTCTCTAAGATCTCATCAGAATTTATTTTAGCATTTATCAATTCTGTGACAGCAGGGAAAGATCATGCAGCAATTATTTTAAGAGCTTTATTAAAGGATTTGTATAGTCAGAAACTTATTAGTTATAATACTGCACATATTCTTGATGGTATAAAAGTTAAGAAAAGAACAAAATTATCATCGCATTACTCATTGGAAGAAATTTTATGTATAGAATCCTCCGTCGACCGGAGGTATGCAACTGGTAAGAGAGACTATGCAATGATTCTATTAGCTACCAGATTAGGATTAAGATCATCGGATATAAGATTTTTAAAGTTTTCTAATATTGATTGGGATAATAATTTGATAATATTTGAACAATACAAAACAAAGGATAGAATAGAGCTGCCATTATCCATAGATGTAGGTGAAGCTATAGTAGATTACATAAAAAATGGTAGAGCGAAGTCAGATTCTAAATATATATTTTTAAGATGTAACGCGCCCTATATTCCTATGACACAGGGAGGACTACATGTCATAATTAATAAATATTTCACAAAAGCGAATATAGATTTTAGTAGAAAAAAGCACGGACCACATTCTTTGAGACATAGTCTTGCAACAAATCTGTTGAATAACGGAACACCACTACCAATTATTGCAGAGACTCTGGGGCATCAAAGCTCACAAAGCACAATGCAATATTTGCATATTAATATCTCGGTTTTGTTGAGATGCACATTGGATGTGCCTAGTGTAGATATTAATTTTTATACACAAAAAGGAAAAGGTTTGTCATGGATAAGATAAATGAATATTTTACGTACAAAAGTTTTTTTTCCTCGTATATTGAAGGGTTTTTACGGGAAAAGGAACAAAAAGGACTTTTAAGAGGGTTAATGTTAAAATGTTATATGCTTGAATTTGACAGATTCTTTATTGAGTATAATATAACTAACTTACATATAACAAGAGAGGTGATTTTGCAATGGAAAGATACACGTCTTAACGACAAAGCAACTAATCTGTACAAAAAATATACTACATGGGTAAGTTTTTGCAAGTATATGTGTCGTATGGGTATTGAATGTTATATTCCACATACTCCAAAAGAGGGTAGACAAAACGATTATATTCCATATATATATACTCATGAGGAAATAAATTTGCTTTTTTCCAATGTTGATAAGTTAAGAATTAATAATTGTAAGCATAAAACTCAAATGTTCATTCTGCCAGCTTTCCTTCGTCTACTTTATAGTACAGGAATAAGAATTGGTGAAGCATTAAGTATAACTAATGAAGATATAAAATTCAAAGAGAAAGTTATTGAAATTAATGATTCTAAAAATGATAGACAAAGAATAGTTGCGATAAATGATTCGCTGTATGAAGTTCTTTTGCAATATCAAAAATTTAAAGAGTCAATGCCTATTAGAGGAATATGTGACGCAGACAAAAGTTTTTTTGTAACGCAGAATGGAAAACCCTGTTTATCAAATCGTATTTATAAATGGTTTGAACAATTATTATTACATAGTGATGTTCCTAAACAACCATGCTTTAATAGGCCAAGAATACATGATATTAGACATACTGCAGCGGTACATGCTTTGGAAAAACTTGTAAAAAGTGGAGAAGATATTTATTGTGCTTTACCTATGATATCTGTTTTTTTAGGACATAAAAATATCAAATCCACAGAAGCATATGTTAGGCTAACAGATGAAATGTTCCCGGATTTAATACAGAAAGGAAGTATAACATCCTTTGTTTTTCCAGATATGAAATATAATAAATACGAATAGCTATGACAGATTTTGCTAAACATTTGGAAAACTTTTTTATAAGATACCTTATAGGAGAATGTAATTCGTCAAAGCATACTATAAGAGCTTACAGAGATTCTTTCACGCTTTTACTAATATTTATGAAGAATGTAAAAAATATAAATGCAGATAATTTAGAGCTCAAACATTTAAATAAAAATGCAGTTTTAGATTTTTTAAAATGGCTTGAGGTAGAACATGAAAATGAAATTTCAACTAGAAATCAAAGATGTGCAGCGATTAAATCTTTTTGTAAATATCTGCAGTATGAGGAACCTATGAGAATTTCGGAATGGCAGAACATACGTTCTATAAAATTAAAGAAGTACACAACTGAAAAACTTACTTACTTGTCTATAGATGCGATAAAATTACTTTTAGATCAGGTTCCGTTAGACTCAAGAAGTTCCAGAAGAGATTTAGCTTTAATTGCACTTTTATACGACAGTGGTGCTCGTGTTCAAGAAATCGCTGATCTAACACCGGATTCAATTAGATTTGACAATCCTAGTACCGTTAGATTAATTGGTAAAGGAAATAAGCAAAGGATTATTCCATTACAAAAGAATCAAATAGATCTCTTAAAAAGATATATTGAAGATTTCGGATTGAACAGGTTTGGAAAAGAAAAGAGCCCATTATTTTTTAATAGAGTAGGAGAAAAGTTGACAACCGCTGGAATAACATATATTTTAAAAAAATATGCGACGATAGCCAGATTACAAAATGAAAATCTAATACCAGCAACAATTAGTCCTCACATTATAAGACACTCAAAAGCTATGCATTTGTTACAAGGCGGTGTTAACATAGTTTATATCAGAGATTTCTTAGGTCATAAAAGTATACAGACTACTGAAATATATGCGCGTGCTGATTCAAAACAAAAAAGAGAGGCTTTAGAGTCTGTCTATGTAAATGTTCTTCCTGAAAGCAATACAGAAAGATCTTGGGAAAAGAATCCTAAACTTAAAGATTTTCTTAAAAGTTTAGGCTAAAAATATTAAAATCAAAAGCCTAAGTCCTAAGCTAATTGTTTAAATGTTTGATAATTATGTTTTTATTCTTTGGGCTTTTGATTTTTTTTAAGTTTCGATAATCCACTTTATCAAAAGCTTTCGATAAAATTGATGAGCTTTTTCTGGATCTGAAAAGTTTCAAATATATCGATATTTACGACTACTGTCTCAGAATCAAAAATGAGATTGATGAGCAGGAAAAAATTCCGGTAAGTATAGGAGTTGCGCCTACAAAAACTCTATGTAAAGTGGCAAACCGGATTGTAAAGCAATTTCCCGAAAAGTTTAACGGAATTTATATTTTAGATGCCCCTGAAAAAATTGAAAAAGCCTTAAAATGGTTAAAAATTGGTGACGTTTGGGGAATCGGAAGACGTCTTGCCGTAAAAATGCATGAAAATGGAGTGCATAAAGCATGGGATCTTCTTCAAAAGCCTGAAATGTGGGTTCGGAAGATCATGGGAATTCACGGAGTAAGAATGGTGAACGAACTGAAAGGAATCCGTCAGTTAGAACTGGATGCTCCGTCTCCCAAAAAATCCATTGCCGTCACCAGAAGTTTCATGGAAATGCTTACCAAAAAAGAAGACGTTCGCGAACGTGTGGAAACCTTCGGGATGTATTGTTCAGAAAGACTCAGAAAAC
Source organism: Chryseobacterium sp. 2P (assembly GCF_059579425.1). Classification (NCBI taxonomy): domain Bacteria; kingdom Pseudomonadati; phylum Bacteroidota; class Flavobacteriia; order Flavobacteriales; family Weeksellaceae; genus Chryseobacterium; species Chryseobacterium sp. 2P. The sequence goes on along the minus strand of NZ_CM184194.1, from coordinate 4,366,217 downwards.
AAAATACCTGCTGCAAAATGGTAACCGTTTTTATACAGACCAACCGATTCAGAAAAGATCTTCCCGAATATCGGAATGCCGCAACCCGAATTCTTCCCAATCCCACAAATTCATCAATTTTAATTGGCAGAGTCGTGAATGAATTGTTTGAAGATATCTTTAAAGAAGGATTTCATTATAAAAAAGCAGGCGTTATTGTGAATGATTTTGTGCCGGAAGATCAAAGATTGATTAATCTTTTTGAAGAAGATACCCAGAATCTGCATTTGCCGGTGATGAAAGCAATGGATGCCATGAACAGAAAATACGGCAAAGATAAAGTACGTCTCGGAAGCATGAGCGGCGAAAATACTTTCGGACGAAAACAGATGTCTCCCGAATATGAAGCTTTTCTAAAAAATAATACGCTTAAAGAGGCAAATTTTAGATTTCATTAAATTTAAAACTATCTTTTTTCATACTTCCAGTTTCTGCCTTTTCCTTCAGAGATCCACTCTAAAGCCTGTTCCATTCTTTTGTTTCTGGTTGATTCCGTTTTAGCTTCCGTAATCCAGTTGATATATTCTTTACGGAAAGAGGGTGAAGCTTTTTTAAAAATTTCCAGAGCTTTTTCATTTTCATTCAAAGCATTTTGAAAATAATCAGGAACCTCTGTTTCTGTTTTCGATGGAGCTGCTTTTTTCAAAGTAACGCCCATATCTGTCAGTTCCATTGCTTCAGTAATCATCTTTTTAAGCTGAGGTTTTGAAGGAAGATTTTCTGTTTCTGTAATTTTACCCAAACTGAACATATTCGTTTTTTCAGTCTCCGTTTCAAACTCTTTCAGCGATGTCATCTCATCATGAAGCCAGAATCCCATACTGCAGTACTGTTTAAAAGCAACCATTGAACAAAGAATCTTCCCTTTATACAGGAACGTGGGAAACTTCCACTTGATTGCTTCTTCTGCATCAGGACAGAATTCGTGAACGGTTTCTCGGATATAATTCAGAATAGGTTTTGCAAAATCCTGAGATTTTTCAATGTATTCATCAACTTTTGGGCTGTATTTTTCCATATTTTTATTGAAATACTTTTACCGTTTCATTCACCAGAAATTTCACCTGATCCGGTCTTCCTCTGTCGTTTTTCGGAAGATTATTATAGCTTCCTGTCCTTACAATCACCATATCATGTTCCGGAATCATAATGATGTATTGTCCCTGAAGTCCCAAAAAATAATAATGCTTTATAGGATGGTCATGATTGATCCAGAATCCCATTCCGTAAATTTCCTCAGAATTTTTAGTCGGAGTACGCATTGTATTGATGAAGTCCGGATTTAAAATTTGCTTATCCTCAACTTTTCCATCGTTAAGAAATAACTGTCCCAATTTTGCAAAATCCCTTGAGTTGGAATGAATGCAGCAATATGTTTTTTCCATTCCGCTTTCGTCCGTGCTCCATGTTGCATTTTGTTCCATTCCCATCGGAATCCAGAATTTTTCGGATAAATAACTTGCCAAGGACTGTCCGACAGCTTTTTTAATGGCAAACCCTAAAAGTTGCGTAGAACCGCTCTGATATTCAAATCTTTCTCCCGGATTTTCTTTAAATTTCCTTGAAAAAGTAGCGTTCATTAAATTTTTTCCGTAATAAGCTTTCGCATTGGGCAGAAAAGGATTCTTGTAATTTTCATCCCAGTCCAGTCCCGATTCCATCTGAGCCAGATTTTTTAATGTTAAATTTTTAGCAAAATCTTTATTCTTGAATTCCTCAAAATAATCCGAAAACTTATCATCAAGACTTTTAATTTTTCCCTCTTCCAGTGCTTTGCCCAAAAGCATTACCGTAACTGCTTTTGCCATAGAGAAAGAATTGGTTTTCGACAGTTGATTGTAGCCGTTCCAATACTCTTCGTGAAGCAGCTTTCCGTTTTTCACCACAATAAAAGATGCGGTATTGGAATGTGTTAAATCTTCAACGATATTTTTCGGTAATTGTTTTTTGTTGTATTCGGGAGATTCCTCCCAAAGTTCAGGAGATTCTGTAGCGATGAGGTTGCCGGAAAACAAGGTGCCGTCATCAATATTGGCGCTGAGTTTTCCCCTTAAATAGGTTTTGGATATTCCGTTGAAAATATAACCATATCCCAAAACATAAAAGAGAAGTACGGCAATGACAATAAATGTCACAAAATAAATAAGAATTGTCATAGCAATTGATCTTAAACAAATTTAAAATAAATTTGAAAACATGAAACGAAATGATTTATTTTTGTGATTATTGATGTAAAAGATGATGAAAAAACTAATTTCCTTATTGCTTATCCATTTCGTTATCATCGCTTTCGGACAGATGTATAAACCTCTTGATACGGCAGATTATGCCCAGAGAAAAGAATTTCTGAGAAATTTCACGGCGAATACAGAAAGTTTAAGCAAAAAAAGCAGATCCGATTATCCCGGAAAGACGGGCAATGAGCTTTCTAAAATTTATAAAGAATTCGACAAAGAGTTTGAAAAAAAAGTGAAAGAAAAAGATTTTGCTTTCAATTCTGTGTTTGATGCAAAGGTTAAAAATCTTATCGAACGGTTAAGAAAAAACAATTCCCAGATTCCGCAAAATTTAAAAATCCTTATCGCCAAAGACAATACGCCGAATGCATACTGTTTTGCAGACGGCACTTTTGTCATCAATATGGGGCTTTTCAACTGGCTGAATAATGACGATCAGCTTGCTGCTGTAATTTCCCACGAATTAGGACATAAAATTTCTGAGCATACGCTGAAAACTTTTCTGAGCATGATCGAACAGGATAAAATGGACAAAATGGTGGTTCAGGATATAAAATCGACGAAGGAAAACCGTAATCAGAGGGCTTTTGATGTGATGAAAAACAGAATCTACAGAAAAGGAGCGGAGAACAGAAAGCAGGAAATGCAGGCGGATTCTCTAGGATATGTGGTTTTTAAAAACAGCGATTTTAAAAAAGCTGAATACGTTAATGCTCTGAAAAGACTGGAAGATTTTGATACCATTTCGCCAAGAGAGCTGAAAGTGGAAACTTACAAAAAATATTTCAATCTTCCGAAGCAGGAATTTAAAGACAAATGGCTGAAAAAAGAAGATTTTTCTCTGTATAATTACAATCATTTCAAGGAAAAGCTGAATAAAGATTCTCTGAGATCGCATCCTGAAATGGTTTTAAGAATCAATAACCTCAAAAAAGTATTTCCTGAACTTAAAAATGATGTTCCGGATGAAAAACCTTCCGATTCTTATTCTGCGGTAGAAAAAATCGCAAGAATGGAAACCTTGCCTAATTTTTATCATTCTGAAGATTATGGAGTCGGAATTTATGCAAGTCTTCAGTTTTTGCAGGATAACGAAGAGGAAAAGTATTATAAAAACTGGCTCGGAAAATGTTTTGCCAAGATTTATGAAGCGAGAAAAAACTACAATTTAAATCGATATTTAGATCGTGTAGATCCCAAAAATCAAAGTGAAAGTTATCAGCAGTTCCTGAATTTTATGTGGAACCTGAGTCTCGATGAAATTAAAAATATTGCAGATTATTATCAAACGACAGAATCCTGACCGAAGGTCAGGATTCTTATTGAGTATAAAATTTAAATCAACGCTTAATAATTCAGTCTTTCCAGACGGATTTTATTGAATTTTTCTTTTTCATTGAATTCGCGAAGCAGAATGTAGCCTTCTTTCGCAACATACGGCGTTACCACATAATTATCTTTTTCTGAAATAGGAACGACTTCCTGCTTGAATTTTCCGTCAATAATCGTATTGATGAAAAGATTCCACTTCTTTTCTTTGGTCACCTGATCTTTCTGATAATCGCGGAAGAAAAAGACAACATCTTTACCATCATTCAGATATTGAGAAAAAAGATAATCGCTGTTTACCCACTTGGATTTTTCTTTTTCAAAAACCTGTACATCTTTTACCTTAAAATCTTTATCGGTGTTAATGTAAACCAGATCAGTTGTTTTCGGAGCATTGTACTGTCCTGCAGGTTTGAATTTCTCCGAAAGAATTCCCACACTGCCGTCGCTCATAAAATACGCATCCTTCGTCTGAAGATAATAGCCGTTTTCTACGCCTCCGTCTGCACTCAGTTTTGGAATGTGGTTGGAAAGATCCGGTTTGTAGCTGATGGTTTTCAGATCTACATTATAATTGTTTTTATCAAGAATAAATCTTGCAAAGCCTCTGTTCTCTTTGGAAATATAGTTTCTTCCCAGCAAAACTACTTTATCATCAAAAGTTTTATCATTATCAATTCCGCTTAAAGCATCAATATTATAAATGGTTTCCGGCGAAAGTCCCGTTATCGGTTTGTTGGAAAGTTCCTTTCCGGTTTTCATATCAATCACCAGAAGAGAAAAAGTTTTGTCGTCATCGTTCACCTTTCTCAGGATTCCGTAGATGCGGTTTTCGTCCTTTTCCAAAATGGAAAGGTCGGAAAATACTTTTTTATCTCCGTTTGTATTGTAGCTGTATCGCCAGATTTCTTTCTTATTATCATCAAATTTTATCAGGCTGTTTTTATTGATGTATTTTCCGTAATCGTTGTATTCTAAAGCCAGATAACCGCCTTCTTTAATTTCTCCGACCACGGAAACATAATTGTACCCTTTTTCTTTCTTCTCGGCGCGGTTTTCTTTTCTTTCTTCTTTAAAAGTTTTGGGCTGTGAGATTTCTTTAAACGTTCCGTCTTCCTGATAATCGTAATACACTTTTGGCTTTACTGTATTGGTTTTAGGATCTATGACCATAGAAACCGGAGCCGCTGCATCTTTGGAAAAAGCCTGAAGATAATTGATGTCCGAAGGCTGAAGAATAATCTGCCCTTTAAAATCCACATATCCGAAATAATTGGAAACCAGAAGTCCCGCTTCAAATTCTTTATTGGCAACCGGATTCAGGTTTTTATCTAAAATAACGTATTCGAATTTCTGTTTTTTATTGTCTGTTTTTCCGTAGGAATAGATAGAAACATAGCCGTAAAGATTGTCTTTGGTATCAAACAGCGCATTCATTCCTACATTTTTTCCCGATGCTAAAGAAGCCAGATCCTGAGTCTGAGAATAAGCAATTGTCTGAATAAGACCAAAAACCAAAAATGTTAATTTTTTCATGGTTAAAATTTGAATTTCAAAAATAGCAAATTCGGGGATATGTTCTAAAAAAAATAAAAGCCCTGATTTCTCAAGGCTTTCGGTCTATATTTTAGAAAGTAAATTTCTGAAACTTGTCTTTTCGTCGATAATTCTTCTCAACTCAGAAACCGGAACTCTTTCCTGCTCCATCGTGTCTCTGTCTCTTATCGTCACCGTGTGATCCGTTAAAGAATCGTGGTCGATCGTGATACAGTAAGGTGTTCCGATCGCATCCTGTCTTCTGTAACGTTTTCCGATCGCATCTTTTTCTTCGTAGAATAAATTGAAATCGTATTTTAAATCATTGAAAACTTTTTCTGCATATTCTGCTAATCCGTCTTTCTTCATTAACGGAAGAATCGCTGCTTTAATTGGAGCTAAAGCCGGAGGTAAAGATAAAACCGTTCTTTCGGAACCATCTTCCAAAACTTCATCTCTTAAGCAGTGAGAGAAAATAGAAAGGAATAATCTGTCTAAACCAACCGAAGTTTCCACCACATACGGAACATAGTTTTCGTTTCTTTCCGGATCGAAGAACTGAAGTTTTCTTCCTGAAAATTCTTCATGCGCTTTTAAATCGAAATCCGTTCTTGAGTGAATACCTTCCAGTTCTTTAAATCCAAACGGGAAATTAAATTCAATATCTGCGGCAGCATTCGCATAGTGAGCCAGTTTTTCATGGTCATGAAATCTGTAATTTTCGTCACCCAACCCTAAAGCTAAATGCCAGTTCAGACGTTTTTGCTTCCACTGCTCGTAGAATTCCAATTCTGTTCCCGGAGCAACGAAAAACTGCATTTCCATCTGTTCGAATTCACGCATTCTGAAAATAAACTGTCTTGCAACAATCTCGTTTCTGAACGCTTTTCCGATCTGTGCAATACCGAAAGGAAGCTTATGACGGGATGTTTTCTGTACATTCAGGAAATTAACGAAAATTCCCTGCGCAGTTTCCGGTCTTAAATAAAGATCCATTGCAGAATCTGCAGAAGCACCTAATTTAGTCCCGAACATCAGGTTGAACTGTCTTACCTCCGTCCAGTTTTTAGAACCCGTGTCAGGATCAGCAATTTCCAGCTCTTCAATTAACGCTTTTACATCAGCAAGATCTTCATTTTCTAAAGATTTTGCCAGTCTGGAAAGAATCGCTTCTCTTTTGGCTCTGTATTCCAATACTTTTGGATTAGTTGCCACAAACTGTTCTTTATCAAAAGCCTCACCGAATCTTTTTGCTGCTTTTTCAATCTCCTTATTCTCCTTATCTTCAATTTTAGCACAGTAATCTTCCACCAAAACGTCTGCTCTGAAACGTTTCTTAGAATCCTTATTATCAATCAATGGATCGTTGAAAGCGTCTACGTGCCCCGAAGCCTTCCATGTTGTTGGGTGCATAAGGATCGCCGAATCAATACCCACAATATTTTCGTTAAGCTGTACCATCGCTTTCCACCAGTATTGCTTGATATTATTTTTTAACTCGGCTCCGTTCTGTCCATAATCATAAACTGCGGATAAACCATCGTAGATCTCACTCGAAGGGAAAATAAAACCATATTCTTTAGCGTGAGAAATCACTTTCTTGAAAACATCTTCTTGCTTTGCCATAATTTTTTAACGTCTGAAAGTGCAAAAATATGAATTTGAATCCCAATTCCATGAAATTCAATAAAAAAAGCCGTCAATAGACAGCAAATATTTACATTTTTAATTTTCAGGAGTCGGGAACCTGCTTTCACTACTCGCTTTTTTCTTTATTCAGCGTGGCGGCGGAGCCGCCACGCTGAATAAAGAAAAAGAGCTCAGACATGCCGTTCAATCAGGACTACTAAGAACAGCATAAAAAAAGCAGTTGTAAAAACTGCTCCTGTATATTTTAGAAATTGTAGGATAATCCGATGCTGTTTCCTGTGATGTCTAACCTGTAAGAAGCAGTTTTTGCCTCTCCGCCTTCCGGATTCTGGTTTTGCGTATCCACAGCTTTCTTCAGATTTTTTCCGGAACTGATCGCGAAAGGAATCCCGATTCCCACAAATCCTGCTCCAATTCCTACCAATCCCCAGCCGCTTTTATCTTTTACTTCGTAAGCTACGCCATTGTGATAAGCTGTTTTGGTGCGTAATATCTGTTTTGCTAATCCGAAACCGATAAAACCACCGCCAATCGCTCCGAAAATCTGAGAAACCGTACTGTTGGTGTTCGCTTTCTTCATATAGTTCAGCGCTTCAGGATTGGTAAATACCTTTTTATATTCGGAAAATTTAAATTTCTGATTTCCTTTGATAAAAAACTCTCTGTTGGATTTTCCCAACCTCAGTGAATCTGAGTTCTGGGCGAAAGAAATTAATGGAAAAATACTCAGCAGTAAAGTAAATAATAGCTTTTTCATGGTTAAAAATTTGCGCGAAAATAGAAATTATATTTTTCAAAAAAACACTTTAAATGTTAAAATTTCAGTATTTGGCAGAGTATACCATGAATCAATCATTCAAAACATTCTCTTAATGATCTGGTCATATGTTTGAAGAATAAATATAAATCTTCTACTTTTGCCTGATGTTAGAAATTCTTTATCGCGACGAACATCTTATTGCCATCAACAAACCCAGCGGATTGTTGGTTCATAAATCTTTTTATTCGGGAGAAGCCGATACGTATGCGATTCAGGAACTGAGAAAGCAGATCGGACAAAAAGTGTATCCTGTCCATCGTTTAGACCGGAAAACTTCGGGCGTTTTGCTGTTTACTTTAGATAAAGATACACTAAGAATGATGAGCACTCAGTTTGAAGAAAAACAGGTTGAAAAGAAATACATTGCCATTCTTCGAGGCTGGACAAAGGAAGAGGAAACAATTGATTATGATCTGGTTAACGAAAATGAAGTCAAACAAAATGCAGTCACTCGATATCGCCGTCTGCAGACTTCAGAGATCGATTTACCCTTTTTAAAACATCAGACTTCCAGATATTGTTTGGTGGAAGCCATCCCTGAAACGGGACGATTTCATCAGCTGAGAAAACATTTTAAACACATTTTACACCCGATTTTAGGATGCCGAAAACATGGCTGCAATAAACAGAATAAATTGTGGCTTCAGACATTTGAGATCAACAAAATGACACTTCATGCGCATCAACTGACATTTAATCATCCGGTTTCTAACGAAAGAATTACTGTAAATGCCACGATAGATGATGATTTCAAAAAAGTAGGGGATATTTTGAATTTTGATTTGAGTACATATTCTTAACTTTTACAGCTATTATTCTGGCTCTTTCTTGTTGTTGTAAATCTATTAGAACTCATTCAAACCTCATAGGTTTTTAAAAACCTATGAGGTTTATATTTTACCGAATAACTAAATTGCTTCATCAAATCAACTCGTTGATTCCTCTTTGCTCTTATACAAGAACATAGAAAATTGAAACTTTACGTCAAAAATTATCCATTGATTTGCCAATGAGATATTTATTTTTATAGATACCATTGATAATACCTTTTTCCATAAAATATCATACATTAACCGAACATTAATTTTAAAATGAGTATTTTTGTAAAACTTTTTTTCAATGTACAAATCGCTTATTCGCCCGATTCTTTTTAAATTCGATCCTGAAGAAGTACACCATTTTACTTTTTCGATGCTTAAAAATTTTGGATTTCTTACCAAACTATTTTTTCCGAAACCTATTCAGGATAAACGTCTGGAAAGAGAAGTTTTTGGGTTGAAATTTAAAAATCCTGTTGGTTTAGCGGCAGGTTTCGATAAAAATGCAGTTTTATTTAATGAATTGGGAGATTTAGGCTTTGGATTTGTAGAAATCGGAACCGTAACGCCGAAAGCTCAGGCGGGAAATCCTAAGAAAAGACTGTTCCGTTTAATTGAAGATGGCGGAATTATCAACCGAATGGGCTTCAACAACGACGGTCTGGAAGCAGCGATTGAAAAACTGAAAGGCAACAAAGGAAAAATTATCATCGGGGGTAACATCGGAAAAAATACGAATACTTCTCCCGAAAATTACACGCAGGATTATCTGGAATGTTTTGAAGGGCTTCATCCTTACGTAGATTATTTTGTGCTGAATGTAAGCTGTCCGAATGTTGGAAGCCACGCCAAACTGGAAGATGTAGATTACCTTCGTGAACTGATTACGGAAGTGAAAAAAATCAACCAGTCGAAATCTGTACAGAAACCAATTCTGCTGAAAATTGCTCCGGATCTGAATAACAATCAATTAGATGAAATCATTGAACTGATTGCAGAAACAAAAATCGACGGAATCGTAGTTTCCAATACATCAGTGAACCGGGAAGGTCTGAAAACGTCACCTGAAGTTTTAGCGGAAATCGGAAACGGCGGATTAAGTGGAAAACCTATTCGTGAAAGAAGCACAAAAATGATCAAATATCTTTCTGATAAAAGCAACAGAGCATTCCCGATCATCGGAGTAGGCGGAATTCATTCTGCAAAAGATGCGCTTGAAAAGCTGGATGCAGGAGCAACGTTGGTTCAGTTGTACACAGGTTTCATCTACGAAGGTCCGGAATTGATTCAAGATATTAATAAGGAAATTTTGACGAGAGCAAGTCGCCTCTCTGTATAATTTGTTGAAATTTCTGAAAAACAAAAAAGAGTTCGCCTGAACTCTTTTTTTATGATTTTAAAGAAAAAAATGCGCAATCGTATAAATAATCAGCCCTACCAAACCACCGACGATCGTTCCGTTCACACGGATGAACTGAAGATCTTTTCCTACTTCCAGCTCCAGCTTTTCGCTTAATTCTTTTCCCTGCCAGTTTCCGACGGTAGAACTGATGAGGTTTCCGAATTGATGGGTGTTTTTAAGAATATATTTGTAAGCGGTAACACGAACCCAATCGTCGATTTTTTTCTGAAAATTTTCGTCATTTTTTAAATTCTGTGAAAATTCATTCAGATTTTTAGACAGATATTTTTTTAATGAAGATTCATCGTCCTGAAGTTCTTTCGTTAACGTATTTTTAATGGAAATCCAGATGTCGTTGGAATATTCATTCAGCTTCTCATTTTTGAGGAGATCATTTTTAATGTTTTTAAATTCCTCTTCCCATTTCGGATCCTGTTTAAGTTCATGGGAGAAATCATAGATTTTCTGGGTGATCAGATTTCGTATTTCGTGGTTCGGATCCTGTTCAATCTCTTTGAAAAAGTCAGAAAGTCCGGTGGTAATTTTATCCGCAATTTTATTATCCACAAAAGCAGGGATAAAAGTATAGCTTCCTTTTTTCACGCGGTCTTTAATCATTTCATCATTTTCAGCGATGTAATTTTTAATCTGAGAAGAAAGATTGGTAATAATCCTCTGATGATCGTTTTTGTCTAAAAGATAGTTGATTCCGCTGCCTAAAATGGCGTTCAGTTTGATAGTATCCGTCATTTCAGACACTTTTTTGCTGATAAAACGGCTTACTTCCGAATCGTCGAGCTTATTTAAAATATCCAGAACAATATCCGAAAGGTTTTTAAGCAAAACATCCTGATTCTTTTCTTTTCCGAGCCATTCTCCCACAAAATTCGAGATTTTTAATTTCTGGATATAAGGTCTGATGTTTTCCGGAGAAAGAAAATTCGTTACGACGAAATTTCCAAGATTGTCTCCCAGTTTTTGCTTACTGTTTTCAATAAGATTGGTGTGCGGAATCGGTAAACCAAGCGGATGACGGAAAAGGGCTGTTACGGCAAACCAGTCTGCTAAAGCTCCTACCATTGCAGCCTCGGAAAAGGCACGAACGTAACCTATCCAATGAGAATCTATGGTTTTTTGCAACAACGTTGTCCCGATAAACAGAACGGCCATCAACACAAATAATCCTGTGGCAAAAGCTTTGTATTTTCTGAGCTGTTTTCTTTTGGCTTCATCATTCATATCCTCAAATTTAGTAAATTTGGTTGTGAAATTTCACCTGTTAATATTGTTGTGAAAATTTTTAATTCGTTATTTTCATTTCTCAAAGGCATCGGTTTTGATGCTTACATTTTGTCTTTGATAAAAAATATTTAAAATTCTATGGAAAACCAAGCAAAAAACAATCCATACTACTCCAGAACAGACACTTCAAAACTCGATATTTCCAATGATGAATGGAAAAAAATTCTTGCTCCGGATTTATACACCATTGCAAGAGAAGCTTCTACGGAAAGACCTTTTACCGGAAAATACAATGAATTTGATGAATTTGGAGAATATTACTGTGCCGTGTGCGGAAACCATTTATTCCGTTCTACATCCAAATTTTCCAGCAGTTGTGGCTGGCCAAGTTTTTTTGAAGCAGATAAAGAAGGAGTGTATTACAAAAGAGATACTACCTATGGAATGGAAAGGGTAGAAGTGCTCTGTAAAAGATGCGATTCTCATCTGGGACATGTTTTTGATGATGGTCCTCAGCCAACGGGATTGCGCTACTGCATGAATTCTGTAAGTCTTGAATTTGTTGCAGATTCTGAAAAATAATCCGATTTGTACCCACGAAATCAGTAAGTTAAAGTTTCTTAAATTGCGTTAAACTTCGTGGAGTTATTACGCTTACCCTAATTATGTTTTATACATTTGCTGACTCAATTGGATTTAACATAATAGTGAAATAGTGAATGAAAGCATTGTATAGCTTATTAGGTGCAGCTTACATCGTTACTACTTCATTCTATTTGTCTCCAAAAAAGGCAATCGAAAAGAATGAAATCAGTACAAAAAAAATTGTAAGATTAGCCGACACGAAATCTGAGAAATCTGCCGAAAAAGCAGTAAGTTCATCAGAAGAATTATACAGATCTATTGTTTTCGAGCAGGGACACGAACTTAATGAGGAAGTTTTTTTCAAAGCGGTAACAGGTTTTGAAAATATGAAGAAAGCAGGTTTGCTTAACGAAGATTCGCATTTACTTACGGTATGCGATTTTTCTATGTCTTCGAACACAAAAAGACTTTGGGTAATTGACATGAATGAGAAAAAAGTATTGTTTAATTCATTAGTAGCACACGGAAAAAATACAGGCGAAGAATTTGCTACGAATTTTTCTAACACGGAAAGTTCGTTGCAGAGCAGCTTAGGATTTTATATCACGGATGCAACGTATGACGGAGACAACGGTTATTCTCTTAGACTACTTGGAATGGACAAAGGATTTAATGATGCTGCTTACAGAAGAGCTATCGTTATGCACGGTGCAGATTACGTAAGCGAAGAATTTGCCGCTATGCACAAAAGAATTGGCAGAAGCTGGGGTTGTCCTGCTGTTCCGAGAGATTTAACAAAACCGATCATTAATACCATTAAAGGAAGAAATCTTCTTTTTATTTATTATCCTGATCAGAATTACCTTTCCAAATCGGAGTGGTTAAAAGCATAACAGAAAAGCAGTCGGTTTGACTGCTTTTTTTATTTCTAAATTAAAAATTTCCTGCACGTTTGTCATTCTGACGAAGGAAGAATCTATTAAATTACTATTTTTCGTTGATTAAGAGTGGATGATACAGAATTGTTTTATCTGCTCAATCTTCCAGAGATTTATTCAAAAAGCTTAAGAAAACTTCTTAAAAATCAACGTGGCATTGTGTCCTCCGAATCCAAAAGCGTTACTTAAAGCATAATTGATATTCTTTTCTTTCGCTTCTCCAAAAACAATATTCAGATCTTTTGGGATGTTTTCATCAATCCTGTGAAGATTGATCGTTGGCGGAATAATTCCGTTTTCTATCGCTTTGATTGAAAGTATGGCTTCCGCAGCTCCGGCTGCTCCCAGCAAATGCCCCGTCATGGATTTTGTGGCACTGATGTCGAGATTTTTACTTCCTTTAAATAATTTATTGATTCCGTTTAATTCAACCAAATCTCCCATTGGAGTAGAAGTAGCGTGAGGATTAATATAATCAATATCTTCTGTGTTGATTCCTGCTTCATGTAGAGCCAACTGCATCGCTTTAATGGCTCCGACTCCATCGGGATGAGGTGCCGTCATGTGATACGCGTCGGCTGTCATGGCTGCTCCCACCAATTCTGCATACATTTTTGCACCTCTTGCTTTGGCGTGTTCGTATTCCTCAAGAATTAAGGCTCCGGCTCCTTCTCCCATCACAAAGCCGTCTCGTTCTGCATCATAAGGTCGACTGGCGGTTGTAAAATCATCGTTTCTTGTAGACATCGCTTTCATAATAGAGAAACCTCCAATGGAAGCAGGGGTAATCGCAGCTTCAGAACCACCGCTCACAATCACTTTGGCTTTTCCTAATCTGATGTAGTTAAAGGCATCCATCAGCGCAGTATTTCCGGTTGCACATGCTGAAATCGTTGTATAATTGATTCCCTGAAGTCCGAATTTCATTGAAATTATTCCCGAAGCCATGTTGGCGATAAATTTAGGAACGAAGAAAGGATTGAATCTTGGGGTTCCGTCTCCTTTGGTAAATTCCATTACTTCACTTTCGAACGTCCACATTCCGCCCTGTCCGGTTCCCCAGATTACTCCGGTGTCGAACGGATCCATTTTTTCAAGCTCCAATCCGGAATCTTTTAATGCTTCTGCTGTGGAATACATCGCGTATTGGGAAAAAAGATCGCTTCTTTTGATTTCGTTATGTGTTAAATGAACTTTCGGATCAAAATTTTTAACCTCACAGGCAAAATGAACTTTAAATTTTTCTGTATCGAAGTGGGTGATTTTGTTGGCTCCGCTTACACCGTTGATGCTGTTGTTCCAGAATTCTTCAACATTATTTCCTAAAGGCGTCACTGCGCCAAGTCCTGTAATGACAACTCTTTTCATTTAATTATTGATTTTGAATAAATTAGAGGTTCCTCTTGCAATAAGGCGCGTTTTATCTGCATTCCAGATTTCGCACTGTGCGTTTACAAACTGCTTTCCTCTTTTGACGATTTTAGTTTCAGCTACAATAATATCATTTTCTTTTGCTGTTGAAAAATAATCGATGCTGTTATTTATGGTGACAATAAAGTTTTTTTCATTCAAAGAGAACATGGTGGCTCCGATAACATCGTCAAAAATGGCTGCGGTAACTCCTCCGTGAAGATTTCCCATGGGATTCAGCCATTCTTCCCGTACTGTATACTGAAATTCCAATTGTCCTTCTTCTGCCGAAAGAACGACAGGATTCAGCCATTTCATAAAGGGAGAAGGAGATTCTGTAAACTCTTTTCCGATGAATGATTTTAATATTTGTAATTTATCCATATGAATTATGAGATATTTTGTTTAATTTCTTTGTCGATAACCTGTAAGATCCTGTCTAAGGCGATGTTGAGATATTTTTCGTCTTCTGTGGTTTTGGATAAAAGAATACCGCCTTCAATCATCATGATGAATAAGGATGCAAATTCCTCCGCATTAATTTCAGGCTTAAATTCTCCGTTTTTTTGTCCTTCCCCTATAGTATCTGAAATCATTTTTATCCAGTCCTGAAAAGAATGACGGACCTTTTTTCTTAATTCCGGAAAGGAATCATTACATTCTGTGGCAGCATTCATTAAAGGACAACCCCCGTGCTGAAAGACAACTTTCCAGTTTTTTCTGTAAAATGCGATGAAAGCATATAATTTTGAAGTCATGGTAGGATATTCTTCACCAAAAGACTTTTGCAGATTTTTCTTCAGAAGACCTGCGTTAAACTGATATACTTTTAGAGCTACTTCATCCCTGTTTTCGAAATTTCCGTAAATACTTCCTTTGGTTAAACCCGTCGCTTGTGTAATGTCGGAAAGTGATGTAGAATTATACCCTTTGGTATTAAACAAAGCTGCGGTTTTCTCGATGATGAATTGTCTTGTCTTTTCTGCTTTTGACATTTTCTGTTGAATTGATGCAAATATATACAAAATATACCGATTGGTATATTTTGTAATGAGATTAAATATATCCATCTATATCAAACCATTAAATTTCCAATAAAAAGGTTAGATTAACCTGAGTCCGGGATAAGTCTTCTTAACCGCAAGGTTAAACAAAGAGATTCAATTATCAAGAATACAGCTTTTAAGATATACAAAGGCGTAAAACTTATCAAAGTAATACCATTTTTGTCTTTTTTAAATAAACGAAGTGCCTTTGTTTAGCTTGTAAACTTTCAATAAGTAAAAAAAAATCTTTTGTTTTTCTTTGCGATAAATTAATTGTTTAAATTTATTTCTTATCCTGAACTGAGGTTAATTAAGTTGAATCTTCAGTTTTTTAAGTTTTGGCTAAAGCCTTTTGATTTGTTCTTTTAATGAAAAAACGGGCTGAAGCCCGTTCCTATTCATGCTGATATTAAGATTTTAAATAATTTACGTGAAGAGCTTAATAGTCTTAACTTCTTAACTAAAATCTTAATCGTTCAAACTCTTAGTTAGCCAAAGTCGCTTCCAAAGTAATTTCGAAGTTGAATGCTGCACTTACCGGACAGCCTTCTTCCGCAATTTTTGCATATTTCTGGAACTCTTCTTCTGAAATTCCGGGAACTTTAGCTGTTAATGTCAATTCAGATTTTGTAATTTTTCCTGCGCTTGGATCCAAAGTAATAACAGATTTTGTAGTTAATTCTTCCGGAGTATAGCCTGCCTGAGAAAGTTCTGCGCTTAATTTCATCGTGAAACATCCTGCGTGAGCCGCTGCTAATAATTCTTCAGGATTTGTTCCTACACCGTCTTCAAATCGGCTGTTAAATGAATACTGAGTCTGGTTTAAAGTGGTGCTTTGTGTGGTAAGATGTCCTTTTCCTTCTTTAATGGTTCCGTTCCAAACGGCTGTTGCGTTACGTCTCATAATATTTTTGTTTTAATATTGTTATTTTGATGTGACAAAGGTATTGCAGATTTCGTTCCAGATAAATACACAAAAAGAACTAACTATTGTACTTTTTTCCCGAGATATAATTTTTTTTGAAACTTGCAGGTGTGCTTCCTGTTTTCTGACTGAAAAGCCGGTTGAAATAGGCAGGATCTTCATAGCCGAGATCGTAGGCAATTTCTTTTACCGTTTTGTCGGTATAGAATAATAGTCTTTTGGCTTCCAGTAAGATTCTGTTGATGATAAACTGGTTGGGAGATTCCAGATTCAGATTTTTAAATTTGTGCGTAAGTGTTTTTGGGGATAGGTGAAGCATTTCTGCATAATCTGCCACATTATGTTTTTCGCGAAAGTGAACTTCAAGCAAACGGCTGAAATCCCTGAAAACATCCAGTTCGTGCGCCGGAATTTTTATTTCATCATTATTCAGATTCTGCTTTTTCCATTTTCTGGTGGCGCGGATGATAATTTGTTTAACGTAGGTTCGGATCATTTCTTCTGCGGAAGAATCTTTCCATTCCAATTCGTTTTTGATGTTTTGAAATAAATGTTGGATTGCAGAATTTTCTTCGGCATCGAGTTCAACAAAAGGAATTTCAAACACGTTATGAAAAAGCAGGCCATCACAGGCAACTTCCTTATCATGAATCTGAATGCAGTAAAAATCACGGTTGTAATAGATCAGATGCGATTCGTCGTTTCCATTTTCCATTTGCAGATGCTGATTCGTCAGAAAAAATAAGGCAGGACTTTCTGTTTTATAATTCCTGAAATCTACAGAAAGTTCGTATCCTGCAGGAATATAGAAAATTTTAATTTCAGATTTGTATTTGTGGTCTTTAAAATTGAGCAGATTGTTTTCGGAAAAAGTTTCGAATCCCAGTTTCTTGTACTGGTCTTCAAAGATAAGTGTTTGCGACATCCTTTTGCTTTCCTATAAATGTACAAAAAAGCATGATTCCAACCCTATTAATTATTGAAATCATGCTTAATAATATAAACTTAATTGCTGATTTCTGAACTATTAAGAGAATTTAAGAGGTTAAGTTTAGTTTAGAAAAACAAATTACTTTCAATAAATATAAAACTAAAAAAGTAAAGTTCCTCTTAATATTCTAAACTCCTTAACAGAAATCTTAATGGTTTAAACTAATTGCAAATAATATTAATTCTGGTTTTTAGCTAAGACTCCAACTCACTAACCCTAGAACCCTCAAACTTTCAAACTCTCAAACTTAAAAACTAACATCCAGTCCTACATAAAAATTAGCTTTCATGATCGGAGCATATACCATTCCGCCGTCAAAATAATTTCCGAAAGGATTTTTAACATCAACAATGGCATTTTTCTGATAATAGGACGTTAAATTTTCTCCTCCAAGATAAGCCCTGATTTTCTTATTGAAATTTCTTGAAATCTGTGCATTTAAAACAACATAAGATTCAGAATAGGCTGGAAGCTGGAATTCAGCAGGACTCGAAGATGTATTAGGAAGTCTCTGTTTTCCGACTGCATTCAGTGTGGTGTCGAAACTCCAGAATGCGCCTTTAGTGTTTTTGTTGGTAGAATAGGCAAAATTCACAAAACCTCTGTGTTTCGCCATGAAAGGAACTTCACGTCTTCCATCCAGATAATCTGCCTGAACATCGTAATATTTGTAAGCTAGTCTCACTTCAAAATTTTTGAAAGGAATGAAATCCCACTGAGTCTGGAAAGAATTGGCAAAAGACTTTCCGTCAAGATTATAGAAAGTTAATTGTTGAGGAGACCGGTCCAGATCCACCATCACCTGATTCTGAAAATCTGTTCTGAAAAAATCGGCTACCACGGTAGATTTTCTTCCGAAAAGTTTGAATTCCTGCTGTAAACTGGCTCCGTAATTCCATGCAATTTCAGGTCTTAAACCATAAATATTTCCTCCGTTCTGTAAAACCTGAATGGATCGGTTAGATGCGAAATACTGCTGACTTTCGGCAAAAATGTTTGCCGTTCTGAACCCTCTTCCTGCGGAAAGCCTCAAAATCGTCTGCGGTGTAAAATCATATTTAAAATTCAGTCTCGGCGTGAACTGCGTTCCGGCAAGATTATGAAAGTCCACTCTCGCTCCCGCAACCAAAGTGTATTTTAAACCCGTTAAAGTATATTCCGCAAAAGCTCCCGGAACAATCTCGTTTCTTTTGATGGCTGAGGTTAAATAGTTTTCGTCATATCCATCATACATGAAGCTTGCTCCGGCTTTGTATTTATGATTGGTATTTCCCAAAATACTTTCAAAAATTAAATTGGAATAATACGTCTGCTGTTTTCCGGAATAATTTCTCAGTCCGAAAAAGCTGTCCTGCTGATGAAAAGTGTACTGGTTCATCCAGCCCAGACTCTGGTAAGGTTTTCCTTTAAAAACATAGCCTGTTTTATTCCAAACCTGAAATCTTGAGATATCAATTCCGACTCCGTAAAGCGATTGTTTTTCCTGCGGAATTTTTTTATCGAATCCGGTCTGTCCTGAAGTTCTTTCGTCTTTGATGAAATTAATTCCAAAATGTGAACCGAAACCTGACTTTTGCAGGTCATTGTAATTCAGTAAATAAGCTGCGTTTAACTGTGTTCCTTTTGGTCTGTCCAGAAATCCGTCATCATTCATATCGGTATCTCCAAAAGTTCCGTTTCCATGCAGCAAAAATGTCTGCGACCACTTTTCGTTGATGGGCGAAACACTGGTGATATTGGCTTCTGCTCTTCCGTTAAAATCTGAAAATAAATTCAGTGAAGTTTCCGGCTTTTCTGCATTTTTCAGAAGTTCTGTATTTATTTGTCCTGTGATGCTTTCGTAACCGTTCGTTGCGGTACTTCCGCCTTTGGTAAGCTGAATGCTTTCAATCCATCTTCCGGGAATGAAACTCAGCCCGTAAGCGGAAGCCAATCCGCGGATTTCAGGAAGTAATTCTTTTGTTAAGCTCGTGTATTTTTGGTCTAAACCTAACATTTTCAGTTGCTTTGTTCCTGTAACGGCATTGCTGAATGAAACATCAACGGTTGCATTGGTTTCAAAACTCTCAGACAAATTACAGCATGCTGCTTTCAGGAGTTCTTTTTTATCAATATTAAAAATAAGTCCTGCTTCTTTTTTGTTTAAAGACGTTGCCGCTTTTGATCCGGTTACTGTAACGCCTTCTATATTTTTTTCATGACTGCCGTGATTTTCACCCGCTTCATGATGATCAGAGTGATCTGTGTTTTCTGACGGATTTCCTTCTTCCGCATGAACTTTCGGATTTGCTTCTCCAAAAGGAATTTCTCTATCGTAAAGACAGCATGAAGGCAGATTTTTATACGTGTTGTCGCTGGATTTATACTTCTCGTTATCATGCCCAACTTCCGCAATTTTCTTCAAAATTTTGTCTGATGATGTTTTATTCGAATCAAAATTCAGCGTTACAATTTGTCTTTCGGCATTCCATTCTGCGGAATCTGCTCCTGCATCTTTTGCGGCTTTTTCAATTCTTGCTTTGCAGGATTCGCAATTGCCTTTTACATAAAATTCATTTTCTTTTTTAGCATGATTTTCATGATTTTCAATGGTTTGTGGCTGTAAGTCTCTGGTGTAATGACAGCATTCCGGAAGAGCTTCATACGTTTCAGCAGAGGCTTTGAATTTTTCGTTATCATGACCTGCTTCGGCGATTTTTTTTAAGATTTCATCAGAAGAAGCATTGCTGTCTGTTTCAATGGTTAATATCTGTAAATCAATTGAATAGTTTGCTTTTTTTGCACCTGCTTTCTTAGCGGTATTTTCGATTCTTTCTTTGCACATTTCACAGTTTCCTTTTACTTTGAACTGGTTTTTTGAAAGATTCTGGGCAAAAATAAATTGTATGGATAATAAGAATACACCAAGAATAATCCTGGAAATATATAATTTCATTTTGTTTAAAATTTAAATTAACTGAAGCTTGAATATAGCCATGTAATAATCAGATAACACAAGCAATCATTGTTATGCTTGTAAACTGATGTTGTATTTCACTTTTAATTAAGCTATTTTCGGCGGCTGCCAGATTTCTTTTAAACGGCTTGAAAGGTATGGATCAGAATATTCGAACTGTGAATTTTTATTCGATTTGTAGTATGAATATTCTAACTGTAAACTCTTTGAAAAAGGAGTTTCTATAAAAGTATAACAGGCTAAACAGGTTGAACAGCAATCGTCGTTACAATTTGATTTCTGCTCTTTTCTGTGATGATTATTTTCGGAATTTTGAGAATGCTCTTTTTTACAGCAGCTCATTTCAGAATCTTTTTTGCAACAGTTTTCCAGCATATTCTGTGCATAGAAATTATCTTTAGGAATCAGAAAGATTCCCAGACAGAAAATAACAGTTATTATCTGAAATAATTTCATAACACAAAAGTACAAAATTTCTTATAAAGGCTCTCCCACTTTCTTCGCACAGTCATGCCAAGGCTCTCCATGCGGAGGATTTACCGCCGGTTTCGGACCTGTTGGAGCAGGTGTCGGAGCCGGAGCGGGAGCGTTTTGTGCGATATTTTGCTGTACAGGCTGCTGAATTGGAGCCGGTTTGCTGTTCAAAGGTTGTCCTACAGGAATGTCGCATCGGTGTCCCGGTTCTCCGTGAGGCGGATTCATCCCTTTCGGAGTTTTTACGGTTTTTGCTTTTCCGCTTTGGTCTACGGCAAATTTTCCGGGTTTCAGAGAATTCGGATCAATCTGAATGGTCTGTCCCTGCGGAGCATTTACCGCAACATTCTGAGTTCCCTGTTGAGGTTGTGCAGGAGCAGAATTTAATGGCTGTCCTACCGGAATATCGCATCTGTGACCGGGTTGACCGTGTGGTGGATTCATTCCCGGAGAAGTAACGGTTGACGTTCCCGATCCTGTTGTTGTTTTAATTCCCGCCTGATCCAGAATAGAAGCTTTAGGAGCCTGATTAACCGCTACAGGAGCCTGCGGAACTCCGGCTTCTTCTTTAAGATAAGTAGCTCTCTCATCCTTTTTACACGATACCGTAAATATAGAAATGGCAAGTATGCCCAACAATGTAGTTTTCATATAAAACAAAATTAGCAAAACATTTTTAA
Source organism: Chryseobacterium sp. 2P (assembly GCF_059579425.1). Taxonomy (NCBI): domain Bacteria; kingdom Pseudomonadati; phylum Bacteroidota; class Flavobacteriia; order Flavobacteriales; family Weeksellaceae; genus Chryseobacterium; species Chryseobacterium sp. 2P. The sequence goes on along the minus strand of NZ_CM184194.1, from coordinate 4,345,139 downwards.
ATGCTTTGCTAATTTTATAATAATAGTCGTTTTTTAGAATTAATTCTTAACTAAAAGCCTGAATCCTTCTCCGTGTACGTTGATGATCTCCAGTCCTTCGTCGTCTTTCAGAAGTTTACGAAGCTTAGCAATATAAACGTCCATACTTCTTGCCGTAAAATAGTTTTCTTTTTTCCAGATCTTTCTCAACGCCAAGTCTCTCGGCATGAAATCGTTTCTGTGGATGCAAAGAAGTTTCAATAGTTCATTTTCTTTTGGAGAAAGCTTGTATTCGTTGTCGCCGACTCTCAACTGTCTCAACATAGAATCAAAGAAAATATTGCTGATTTTAAACTGTTCCTGCTCTTCATTTTCCAAGGTGGAACTTCTCTGAAGAATGGCTTTAATTTTATATAAAAGAAGCTCGGTATCAAATGGTTTTGTGATGTAATCATCAGCTCCCAACTGATATCCCTTCAAGATATCTTCTCTCATATTTCTTGCAGTTAAGAAAATGATCGGTGTATTTTTATCTATTTTTTTTACGTCTTCTGCTAATGAAAAACCGTCTTTTTTAGGCATCATCACGTCGAAAATACAGATATCGAATTCGTTTTCCGTAAATTCTTTCAACCCCTGTTCTCCGTCTGTAGCAAGAGTAACTTCGAAGTTATTTATCGTTAAATAATCCTTCAGCACTGCCCCAAAACTCTGGTCGTCTTCTACTAATAATATTCTGTTGCTCATAGTTGTAACTATTAATCGTTAATAATTTTGAATGAACAAGTCATTCTCCTCTTTTCTAATATTTGTTTATTGGATAAAAATTTTATCTATGCCATCGGAAGCTTTATTGTAAATGTACTTCCTTTTCCTTTTTGAGAATCTACGATAATCTGTCCCTTATGGAGTTCCACAATCTTTTTTACATAAGACAGTCCTAAACCCTGTCCTTTTACATTATGAATATTTCCGGTTTCTTCCCTGAAGAATTTTTCGAAAATTTTCGTTTTATTCTGGGTTTCCATCCCCATTCCCTTATCTGAAACTTCTATTACATAAAAATGACCTTCATTTCTTGTTTTAATAGAGATTTCCGGCGTTTCCGGCGAATATTTATTGGCATTGTCCAAAAGGTTTACCAGCATATTCGAGATGTGGAATTCATCAATTTTAAAATTATAATTCGTTGCATTAAATTCCTCTCTCAGCGTACCGTTTCTCTGCTTTACAATAAGGCTGAAAGATTCTGCCGTTCTTCTGATCAGTTCTCTTACGTTGGTTTCCTTCAGGAATAATTTCACCTCATTACGCTCAAGTTTAGACATATTCAGAACATTTTCCACCTGCTTTTTCATCCTCAGATTTTCCTGTTTAATCAGTTCCGAATAGTATTTTACCTTTTCCGGATTGGTTGCAATCTTATCATTCGCCAAAGAGTCTGTTGCTACAGAAATTGTTGCCAGAGGAGTCTTAAACTCGTGAGACATATTGTTGATGAAATCTGTCTTTACTTCCGCCAGTTTTTTCTGTCTCATCATATAATTAATGGAAATGATATAAATTCCCAAAATGGTAAGCAGCGAAAGAAAAGTTCCCAAAAGCATAGGCCAGTTGTTCATTGCAAGAGAATAATCTTTCTTTGGAAAAACCAGAGCAAGACTGTACAGCGTCCTTTCTTTTTGGTCTGTAAAAAGCGGATAACTATATGTATTGTTGTCTTTCTTTTCTTTATAATCTTTATTAAAAACCTTAGTCAGATTATTGTTTTTATCAATAATTCCATAACCGAATTTTGCGCTTATTCCTCTGATTTTTAATTCTTTGGAAATAACAGAATCTAAAATTTTAGCGTCAACTCTTTTGCTTATCGGTAAATTATTTCCAATGATCTTTGCATATTCCTTCATCGCATAATCTCCGTTTTCCAGATCTTGATTAATGTCTGCGGTAAGGATTTCGCGTTTCGTGGTGTCTCTTTTTATTTTATAGGCAGCTTCGTCAGAATACAATTTTGTAAGCTTGATTGAATCTCCCTGTTTGGAAATCGGAAGCTGACTTTTTTCAATAATATTTTTAGAGTAAATAATCTGTCTCTGCGTTCCGGAATCTTCTACCTGCTGAATCGTGGTTAAAGTAGGCTGATCGCTGTTTGCTAAAATATTGTTTCTGAAATCCTTATTATCTATATTTAAATATTTGTCTACTTCAATTTCTTCCATGTTTTTAGAAGTACTTTCCAGTGCGGAATACACTTTATTGGAAAACTCCTGTTCCAGTGCTCCGTAATAATTTTTCAGCCAATAAAACTGGAGTGTAACGAATACAATCAAAGAGATCGTCATAAACACAGAAATTATTGGGATGAACTTATTATTCATTTACTTTATTTTAATCGATTTTGAAATAATGAGTGTTAAAATTAATTATTTTATGACTTGATAAACAAAAAACGCGCCAATAAATTGTGTAATTTTTCTTAAAAAGGCGTTATTTAACGTTTTTTTATAAATTTTTAATTTTTGTTATAATAAACACCGTGTATAAAATAAAAAAGGAAAGTAAAAATTTACTCTCCTTTTTTTATTTCTAAAGTATTTCTTCATCCTGAAAATACTGAATAATTGCTTTTTTCATTAAAAGCTGCTGTTCGTTCGGTTTCAGTTCCGGAAGATCTTCCAGCTTATCAAAATGCGGATATCCGTCGTCGTCGTAATGCGAAAATTTATAATATCCGAAAGGTTCCAGTAGTCTGCACACTGCAATGTGTATTAGATTTACCTTATCGTCTTTTGTGTATTTCTGCTGTCCGCTTCCCAGTTCCTGAAGTCCGATCAGAAAAAGATAGGTTTCTATCGGAGCATTTTTTTCCGTATCGAAATTTTCAATAAAGAATTGCTCTATTTTTTGCCATAGTTCCGCTTCGTTCATTATATATCAATTCTTTTTATTGTTTATTCTGTTTTTTCGGGAAAATAAACATAATCCCTATATTTTACCTTCCAGTTTCATCAGGAAAGCATATTCCAAAGCATCTTCTTTCAAAGATTCAAATCTTCCGCTAGCTCCGCCATGTCCTGCGCTCATGTCTGTTTTGAAAATCAGGATATTGTTATCCGTTTTCAGTTCCCTCAGTTTTGCCGTCCATTTTGCCGGTTCCCAGTATTGTACCTGAGAATCGTGTAATCCTGTGGTAATCAATAGATTTGGGTAATCTTTAGCTTCCACATTATCATACGGCGAATATTCCTTCATGTAATGATAATATTCTTCATCATTCGGATTTCCCCATTCGTCGTATTCTCCGGTTGTTAAAGGGATGGTTTCGTCCAGCATAGTCGTTACAACGTCCACAAAAGGAACCTGTGCTACAATTCCGTTAAACAGGGAAGGTTCGTAATTCATTACTGCTCCCACCAGTAATCCTCCTGCGCTTCCGCCCATCGCATACAAATGTTTTGAGGAAGTATAATTTTCTTTAATTAAAAATTTTCCGGCATCAATAAAATCAAAAAATGTATTTTTCTTGAACAGCATTTTTCCGTCTTCATACCATTCTCTTCCCAGATATTCTCCACCTCGGATGTGGGCAATCGCATAAATGAAACCTCTGTCTAAAATAGAAAGTCTCACGTTTGAAAAACTTGCATCAACAGTATGTCCGTAACTTCCATAACCATATAAAAGTAAAGGCGTATCCGCAGATTTTGGGGTATCTTTATGGTAAACCAGAGAAATGGGAACTTTGGTTTCTCCGTCTCTGGAATCTGCCCAGATTCTCTCAGAAATATAATTTTCGGCAAAGAATTTTCCACCCAAAACTTCCTGCTGTTTCAGAAGCTTTGTGGTTTTTTCCTTCATATTATATTCGTAAGTGGAACTTGGCTGTGTAAGAGAAGTGTAGCCGTAGCGGAGAACTTCCGTATCAAATTCCAGATTTACTCCGATGTAAGCAGTATAGGTAGGATCTGAAAATGGCAGATAATGCGATTCCTGCGTTTTTTCGTCAATAATCTTGATTTGTAAAAGACCTTCTTCTCTTTCTTCGAGAACCAGATAGTTTTTAAAGATCTCAAAACCTTCCAGTAAAACTTCCGGACGGTGAGGAATTACATCTACCCAGTTTTCTATTCCGCAGTTATTGATCTTTGTCTTTACAATTTTAAAGTTGAAAGCCTCGTCTGCGTTGGTAATGATGTAGAATTCATCTTCGTAATGTTCAACCGAATATTCCAGATCATCTATTCTGGGCTGAATAATCGTCCAGTCTGCGAAAACATCATCCGAAGGAATAAATCTGTGCTCATCCGAAATGGTACTCGAACTGGCAATGAAAATATATTCCAGAGATTTGGTTTTGAAAACATTTACGTCGAATGTATCATCTTTTTCATGGAAAATCAGAACGTCATCCGAAGAATCTGTTCCCAGCTTGTGTCTGTACACCTGAAAAGCTCTTAAACTTTCATCTTTTCTGATGTAGAAAATATGCTCGTTATCATTTGCCCAGACTGCTTTTCCTGTGGTGTTTTCAATTTCATCAGGAAGTGTTTCGCCAGTCTGTAAATTTTTGAATTTAATGGTGTAAATTCTTCGGCTCACATTATCTGTTGAAAATGATGCCAATTGGTTGTTTGGAGAAACAGCAACACTTCCGACCTCAAAATAATTTTCGCCTTCTGCCAAAATATTTACATCCAGAATAATTTCTTCTTCGTTTTCGAGACTTTGGTATTTTCTGCAGAAAATAGGATATTCTTTTCCCTCTTCATAACGAACGATATACCAGTATTCGTTAAAGAAATAAGGTAAAGACTCGTCGTCTTTTTTATAACGGGCTTTCATTTCCTCAAAAAGTTCTTCCTGAAAAGACTCTGTATCTTTCATGATGAAATCTGCATATGCATTTTCCTCTTCAAGATATTGTATCACTTCAGGATTTTCTCTTTCGTTGAGCCAGAAATAGGGATCTAACCTTTTATCACCGTGTGTTTCAAGTATTTTTTCTATTTTTTTTGCCTTTGGAGCTTCCATTCAATATTAATTCTTGTTCAAATTTAGTTAAAAAAAAACCATCTTTCCGGTAAGAAAAGACGGTTGCTTTATATTTTATATTAAAAACTTATTTATGTAATGCTTTAATATACTTTTCCAATGCCATAGTCATGGACGGAGTTTCCTTTGTAGGAGCCATTAAATCTACTGTTAGCCCTGCTTCTTCTGCAGCTGCTGAAGTAGTTGCACCGAAAACGCCGATTTTTGTTTCTTCCTGTTTGAAATCCGGAAAATTCTGCTGTAGAGATTTAATTCCCTGCGGACTGAAGAAAATCAGCATATCATAATCCTTTACATTGATGTCTGTAAGATCGCTGCAAACTGTTCTGTACATGATTGCTCTTTTCCAGTCTACATTAGAAGCTTCCATTGTTTTGGTAATATCCGGACTTAAAACATCTGATGATGGCAAAAGATATTTTTCGCTCGGGAATTTTTTAAACAGCGGAAGAAGATCCGAGAAATTCTTTTCCCCGAAGCTGATCTTTCTTTTTCTGTACACAATATGCTTTTGAAGATAATTCGCAATGGCTTCGGACTGACAGATGTATCTCATCGTATCAGGAACCGAAAAACGAAGCTCTTCAGCTAATCTGAAGTAATGGTCGATCGCGTTTTTACTCGTGAAAATAATTCCGGTATATTGCGTAAGATCGATCTTTTGTGTTCTAAGCTCTTTATTGTCAACTCCTTCGACGTGGATGAAAGGGCGGAAATCAATCTTTATCTTTTCCTTCTTTGCAATTTCCAGGTACGGAGACGACTCACTTGGCGCTGGTTGAGAAACCAATATAGACTTTATTCTCATCATTGACAGTTATTAAAAAAACAATAGTTTCCAAAGCAACAAAATGGGTGCGATTTGGAGCGTGCAAATATACAAAAATTTATAATACCATTTCTCAGGTAAGATGTTGTTCTTGTGAAATAAATAGAAAAACACCTTGAAAATGAATACAAAAGAGAAAAAGAAAATGTAATATAAAAACATTTTATTTCTGTCGATCGGGAAATAATAGTGGGTTACACATAAAATTATTAACAAAAAAGACAGGACAAAATAAAATTTTGTAGAGGTAAAATAAAAAACAGTCCATTTCTTTCCGTCGCCAATGCTTTGGAAAAATAAAAATCCTAAAGTTGATTTTATTGCATAAAAAAATATGATCGCAATTAAACAAAAGCCAAATTTATTAAGCTGATACCCCAAAATCTGAAGATCGGCAACATATTTTGGAACTACGGGAATATACTGGGAAATTAAAACCGAAAGCGTGAGTGTAATAACGCAGGAAGTGATTACCCAGCTCGGAAGGTTGTTACTGGCATCAAAATATTTTTGAAGCAGAAAATCTTTCAGGTTGGCTTCTCTTTCTACGACGTTCATCATAAAAAGGTATAAAAAGATACAGCCCAACAATATAAAGATTACCCAATCGTTATGTTCAGGTATTCTTACATGATTTATAAATGTTTGTGATAAAGGCAACGGAATTTTTTTGCAAAATTATAGATTATTTTGTATAAAATAAAAAGGTTAAATAAACTATCTTTGCAAACTGAAATGAAAAAACTGGTCATAATTCCGACTTACAACGAAAAGGAAAATATTGAAAATATTATTTCCGCAGTTTTTGCATTGGAAGATGACTTTCATATTTTGGTAGTGGATGACTCGTCTCCTGATGGAACAGCGGACTTGGTGAAGGAGTTGCAGAAGAATTATCCTCATTATCTTCATCTGTCGGTACGAAAGGTGAAAGATGGTTTGGGAAAAGCATACATTCATGGTTTTAAATGGGCGATCGAAAATAAATATGATTATATTTTTGAAATGGATGCCGATTTTTCGCACAACCCGAATGATCTGCCTAAGCTTTATGAAGCCTGTTTAAAAGCAGACATGGCAATCGGTTCCCGTTATTCCAAAGGAGTAAATGTGGTAAACTGGCCTATGGGAAGAGTTTTACTGTCTTATTTTGCTTCAAAATATGTTCGTTTTGTTTTGGGACTTCCGATTCATGATACTACGGCAGGCTTTGTCTGTTTTTCAAGAAAGGTTCTGGAAGAAATCGGTTTGGATAACGTAAAATTAAAAGGATATGGATTTCAGATCGAAATGAAATTCAGAGCTTTTAAAAAAGGATCTAAAATTGTAGAAGTTCCTATTATTTTTACCAACAGAATTCTGGGAGAAAGCAAAATGAATGGCGGTATCATTCATGAAGCGGTTTTTGGAGTTTTAAATTTAAAATGGAAATCCATCATCAACAGATTATGAAAAAACTGATCTTCATTTTCGTTCTGATGTGTCTGTTTTCATGCGGAGACTACATCGATAAGCCTAAAAATCTGATCCCGAAAGATCAGATGGCAGAAATTCTGGCTGATCTTTCCATTAACGATCAGGCAACTTTCATGTATCCCAACACGAATCTGGAGGCAGGAACAAGATATATCCTGAAAACCCATAATGTAAAATCTCAGGATTTTGTGGAAAGCTTCAAATATTATGTGGTGAAGGAAGAGATGAGCGGTATTGCAGATGATGCCCAGAAAATAGTATTAAAGAAAGATCCCAAAGCGGATCAGTATGTAAAGGATAAAAAAAATAAATCAGGAAATCTTCAGAATCCTCCTGCTTTATCGAGATAATTTAAGATGCAAAAGTTTTTTAATATAGAAAAAACCTCTGAGGGAAAGGCGAGAGCGGGAGAACTTACCACGGATCACGGTAAGATTCAGACGCCTATTTTTATGCCTGTAGGAACCGTTGCAAGTGTAAAAACAGTTCATCAGAGAGAATTAAAAGAAGATATCAAAGCTCAGATCATTCTGGGAAATACTTATCATTTATACCTTCGTCCGGGAATGGAAGTCATGCAGGAAGCCGGAGGTTTGCATAAATTCATGAACTGGGATCTGCCAATTCTTACGGATTCGGGAGGTTTTCAGGTATTTTCGCTGGCGAGCAGTAGAAAAATGTCTGAAGAAGGAGCCCGATTCAAATCTCACATCGACGGAAGTTACCATATGTTCTCTCCTGAAAAATCGATGGAGATCCAGAGACAGATCGGGGCCGATATTTTTATGGCTTTTGATGAATGTGTGGCGTATCCATGCGAATACAATCAGGCAAAAACATCCATGGAACTTACACACCGTTGGTTAAAAAGATGTATTGAATGGACGGAAAACAATCCTGAATTGTACGGTCACAAGCAAAGACTTTTCCCTATTGTTCAGGGATCTACTTTTTCCGATTTAAGAAAAATTTCCGCAGAAGTCATTGCGGAAGCCGGAGCGGAAGGTAATGCAATCGGCGGTCTTTCCGTAGGCGAGCCTGAAGAAGAAATGTACAGAATTACAGATGAGGTTACCGATATTCTGCCAAAAGAAAAACCGAGATATTTAATGGGAGTGGGAACTCCGTGGAATATCCTGGAATCCATCGGTTTGGGAATCGATATGATGGATTGTGTAATGCCGACAAGAAATGCCAGAAACGCAATGCTTTTCACTTGGAAAGGGGTAATGAATATGAAAAATGAAAAGTGGAAGAAAGATTTTTCGCCTCTGGACGAATTTGGAACAAGTTTCGTAGACAGAGAATATTCTAAAGCGTACGTAAGACATTTGTTTGTTTCTAAAGAATATCTTGCAAAACAGATTGCTTCCATTCATAATTTAGCCTTTTATCTGGATCTGGTAAAAGTGGCAAGAGAACATATTATGGCAGGAGATTTCTATCAGTGGAAAAATTCGGTGGTTCCAATTCTTCGTCAAAGATTATAATTAAAAATAAAACGCAGTAAAATGCTTAAGATAATAGACCGATATATCGTTAGAAAATACCTTGGAACATTCAGTTTCATGCTGATATTGCTGTCTATTGTTGTTTTGGTAATCGATGTTCAGCAGAAAATTCCAAGAATTGAAAATGCAACGGCATTAGACCCAAAACTTAATGTAACGTATTTCCTGATTCACTTTTATCCTTTCTGGATCGTGAATCTGGTCATGACGTTCCTTTCGATCCTCGTCTTTATTTCGGTGATTTATTTCACCTCAAGAATGGCAAACAATACCGAGATTGTTGCCGTCATCAGTAGTGGAGCGAGTTTTCACAGGTTTGCAAGACCGTATCTGCTTACGTCTTTGTTTATTGCTGTTTTATCGTTGGGAATCAATCACTTTTTGCTTCCGTGGGCGAATATTCAGAAAAATCAGCTGGAAGCCTATACCTACAATGCAACCAATAAAGAAAAGGTTTTAGGAACGGCTCCCGTTTCTGCGCAATTAAGCAAAACGGAGTATATCTTTATCAATTCATGGAATAAAAGAGAAAAAAGAGGTTCCGGATTCGTCTATCAGAAGTTTGATAAGGACAGAAGAATGACGTACGAGTTAAAGGCTTCTGATGTTTCGTGGGATAAAGACAAAAAAGAATTTGTACTGAATTCCTATACGGAAAAAACCATCAATAAAGACGATACCGAGAAATTATCCAGCGGTTTCGATCTGAAGAAAAAATACGGTCATGATCCGGAAGAACTTTTCCCCAATGAACTTTTAGGACAAAATAAAACAACACCGGAACTGATAAAATTCATTAAAAGAGAAACCGAAAAAGGAAACAGCAACTTGAATGCGCACTTAAACGAGCTTCATCAGAGGACTTCGATGCCATTTTCCATCGTTATTCTTACCTTTTTGGCGCTGTCGCTTTCTTCACAGAAAAAACGAGGCGGATTGGGGATTAATTTAGCTTTAGGGATTTCTTTAGCCTTTGTTTTCGTATTTTCCTTTGAAGCTTTAAAAGTGGTTTCGGAAAATAAAAGTATATCTCCGGCTTTGGCGATGTGGCTTCCCAATATGATCTTTTTCCCGCTTGCTGCTTTTCTTTACATTAAAAGAGCCAATCAGTAAAGTAATTTTATTTCTTTGTGATAGAAAGATTGTAGTCCGTCATTTTCAAGATCAATCCAGAGTTCACCATTTTCATCAGCCTTTTTGATGATGCCATTTTGGCGTGTTTTTTCGAGTTCGAACACCGATATTTCGTCTTTTCGGAACAGGTTTTCATTGAAAAGTTTGAGGATTTCCTCTTCCGAAGGAATATTTTTCAGTTTTTCGGTTAAAAAATCATGAAGTTGTAAAGTGAAATCATTCAGGTTAAAACTCCTTCCGGTCTGCGTTAAAAGCGATCCTGCATTGGAAATTTCAAATTTTTCCTGAAGAATATTAAATCCGGCTCCTGCAATAAAATATTGATTTTGATTAAATTTTTTCTTTTCAATCAGGATTCCGACGATTTTTTTACCTTTAACAATCATATCATTCGGCCATTTTATTTTCACATCGCTGTCAGTCAAATTGGCAAGGAAATCCCTTATGACAATTGCGGTATAATAATTGAACATAAAACCCGAGACTGTAAAGTGTTCAGCCTTTACAGCAAGAGTATACGCCAGATTTTTTTCAGCCGTTGAAGACCATGTATTTCCGTACTGTCCGCGACCTTTCGTCTGATTGAATGTGTGAAGTGCAATAAAATCTGAATCTTCGTAAAGTAAAAACTTAGATATTTCGTCATTAGTAGAAGAACATTCTTTCAGATAAAACAGTGCGCTCATTTAAGAAAACTTTAAGACTTTAAAAGGCTAAAAATAAGGCTAAAGTAAAAGAAAAACAATAAATTTGCAGATTATAGTATTTTTTAATGAATAAAACAGTAGAAAAACAAGCGCTAATAGATAAAATTGTAGAGGCTATCCAGGATGTAAAAGGTGAAGATATCATGATCTTTGATCTTTCCAATATCGAAAATTCAGTAGCAGAAACTTTCATCATTTGCAGCGGAAACTCAAATACACAGGTTTCGGCGTTAGCGGGAAGTGTAGAGAAAAAAGTAAGAAACGACCTTAAAGACAGACCTTGGCACGTAGAAGGTACCGAAAACTCTATGTGGGTTTTGGTAGATTACGTTTCCGTAGTAGTCCACATTTTCCAGAAAGAAGTAAGAGAGTATTATGATATTGAAGAACTTTGGGGAGATGCTGTGATTACGAAAATCGAAAATTAATTATTAAATTTTAAAAAGTATAAATGAACAATAAAGGATTTAACTGGTTTTTTCCTATCATGATTGTGGCACTTGTGCTGTTCTTTGTAGCCAATTCTATGGGCGACAGCAGTGGTAAGACAATCGATGAAGATGGTTTCTTCAGAGAAATGCAGGCAGGAAAAGTCCAGAGAGTTTTAATTGACAAACAGGCTCAGAAAGCCGATGTATTTTTAACACAGGCTGCCAAAACGGCAACTGTAAAAAAAGACGACAAATCGAATCCTTTTTCGGGGCTTGTAATGGCTCCAAAGGCAGATTACTCGCTTAAATATGGAGATCTTAGACTTTTCCTTGAAAAATTTGATGCCATCAGAATGCAAAATCCGGCGATAAAAACGTCTAAAGATTATGCGGAAGGCGAAAGCCCGTTAACGAGCTTTTTAATTCAGGCATTAATCTGGATTGCGATTCTAGGGATCTTTTATTTCCTTCTTTTCAGAAAAATGGGAAGCGGAGGCGGACCCGGCGGACAAATTTTCTCCATCGGAAAGTCGAAAGCAAAACTTTTTGATGAAAAAGAAAGAATTCAGGTAACATTTAAAGATGTTGCAGGTCTTGAAGGAGCGAAAGAAGAAGTTCAGGAAGTCGTGGATTTCCTTAAAAACTCAGAAAAATATACCAAACTGGGAGGTAAAATTCCGAAAGGAGTTCTTTTGGTGGGTCCTCCGGGAACCGGTAAAACATTATTGGCAAAAGCAGTAGCGGGAGAGGCGAAAGTTCCTTTCTTCTCGCTTTCAGGTTCAGATTTTGTGGAAATGTTTGTTGGGGTAGGAGCTTCAAGAGTAAGAGACCTTTTTGCTCAGGCAAAAGCAAAATCTCCTGCGATTATCTTTATTGATGAGATTGATGCCATCGGACGTGCAAGAGGGAAAAATAATTTCTCTGGCGGAAACGACGAAAGAGAAAACACGCTGAACCAGTTGTTAACTGAAATGGATGGTTTCGGAACCGATACCAATGTTATCGTAATGGCTGCTACCAACAGAGCGGATATTCTGGATAAAGCTTTAATGAGAGCCGGACGTTTTGACCGTTCCATTTATGTAGACCTTCCGGAACTGCACGAAAGAAGACAGATTTTTGATGTTCATTTAAAGAAAATCAAACTTGATGATACTGTAGACAGAGAATTCCTGGCAAAACAAACACCGGGATTCAGTGGAGCAGATATTGCAAATGTTTGTAATGAAGCAGCTTTAATTGCAGCAAGAAACAACCACGCTTCGGTAACGAAACAGGATTTCCTTGATGCGGTAGACAGAATTATCGGTGGTCTTGAAAAGAAAAATAAAGCTATTAAACCTTCTGAAAAAAGAAGAGTTGCTTATCATGAAGCAGGACATGCTACGATTTCATGGCTGGTAGAACACGCTTCACCACTATTGAAAGTAACGATTGTTCCGAGAGGACGTTCTTTAGGTGCGGCTTGGTATCTTCCGGAAGAAAGACAGTTAACAACTACAGAACAAATGTTGGACGAAATGTGTGCAACATTGGGAGGTAGAGCAGCAGAGCAGGTGATATTCAATAATATTTCCACCGGAGCGCTTTCTGATCTTGAAAGTGTAACCAAAAGAGCTCAGGCAATGGTAACCATTTATGGTTTGAGTCCGAATATTGGAAATATCTCTTATTATGACAGTTCAGGTCAGTCTGAATATTCTTTCGGAAAGCCTTATTCTGAAGAAACTGCGAAGAAAATTGATATTGAGATCAAAGGAATTATCGAAAATCAGTATGACAGAGCGGTTCAGATTTTAACTGAAAATAAAGATAAGCTTGATGCTCTGGCGAATAAGCTTTTAGAAAAAGAAGTGATCTTCCGTGAAGACCTTGAAGAAATTTTCGGAAAGAGAGCATGGGATCCTGAATTAACAGAGAAACCTGTTACCAATACGATTCCGGATGCTAAGGAACCGCAAGAACAGATTCTGACTAAAGAAAAAGAAGGAGACAGTGAAATTCAGGCTCCTGAAAGCCCGACACAGCTTTAAAATTTCTTTAAATTTAAATAACACAAAACCTGACAGTTCTGAAATTGTCGGGTTTTTTTATATTTCTCGGTATGTTTTTGGATTTCTATACGATTAATTTATATTTTTGTATAAAGTTGACTAAAAATAGATCAAATTGAATTTATTTAAGAAGATTGTAAGCAAACTTACGAACCAGCCGGAGCAGGATGAAAGACAAAGCCTGGAAAAGCTAGGGGATTCGCTGAAAAATGCGGATCTCGATTATAAGTTTGCCCAACTGTTTACGCATTCCGGAGGTTTTTTTAATTACTGTGCAGATGAAGCGGAGGCGTTACAGACTTTGAACCAGATTATTAAAATTGAAGGAATACATAATATGTTCTGTTGGGATAAAGACCTTCAGAATTTCCTGAATGTCGTAAAAACGCCTTATACTTCTGAACTCCAGAGCAATAACGATGCAAGTTTCATTACCTGTGAATATCTTATTGCGTACGACGGAAGAATTATGCTTTCTCACAATAATATCCTCCATTATCATTCTTCCAGACTGCCGGATAAAATTATCATCATGGCGAATATTTCACAGATCGTGAACAACCTGAATGATGCCATGGGAAAGATCAAAAGAAACGGAAATATTAAAAATCTGACTTCCATCAGCGGTGGACAGTCGAAAATGGATACTTCTTCCCATACCAACACAAAACTGTTTTTATTGTTGCTTGAAGATTAAGCATCAGATTTAAAATTTAATATCTTGGACAAAAATCTCATTCAAAGAACCTTATCAGGAATTGTTTACGTAGCAGTTATTATTCTTTGTACCACTCCGCTTGGAGCCCAGCTAATCAACAGTATTTCTCCGGATCTTGTAAAGCAGCAATATCTTTATTACGGATTAATCACTCTTCTAATGGGAGTTGGTTCTTGGGAATGTTTTAAAATCATGAAATTCGGGAAAGGCTATGAACGGTTTGTTGTTTTTCCTTTGGTGATTTTTATTTTTTATGTGTTTTCGAAAAGGTATTTTAATTACGGTTTCTTTTTCGATTTCAGACTCAGTGAAATCCTTGCGATGGTTCTTATCGTTATTGCAGCCGTTACATTATTTAAATTCCCGAACGAATTATATTTTGACAGCGGAAAGCTTATTTTCACGGTAATTTATGTGGCACTGCCTTTCAGCTTTGCTTTGGGACTTCCCAAATTTAGAAGCTATGATAACAGTTTTTCTTTAGAAGTTCTGTTTCTGTTCATCCTGATCTGGAGCAGCGATACCTTTGCGTATTTAACCGGAAAATTCTTCGGTAAACATAAAATGGCGCCTAAAATTTCTCCTAAAAAAACATGGGAAGGTTATATTGGCGGTGTTGTTCTTACTTTAATCCTGTCTTATTTTGTAGAACATTATCATCCGGATCTTCGCGGAAACTGGATGGTGGTAGGTTTTCTGGTGGCTGCCTTCGCGCCGATCGGGGATTTGGTGGAGAGCCAACTGAAAAGAAATTTCGCCGTGAAAGACAGCGGAAACATCATTCCGGGACATGGAGGCGTATTAGACAGACTGGATAGTTTCATTATTTGTGTTCCTGTCGTATATTTGTACTTTATTTTAGAAAAATTTATTTAATCTCATGAAATTACACAGAGAATCAAAAGGAACCATTACCGTTGCGACTATCCTGTTCATCATTTTGGGTGCGCTGGCTATTTATTTTCTTGAAATGTGGTCGTTGGTGATCATTCTGCCTTTATTGGTAATCTACAGTTTAGTATTTTGGTTCTTCAGAGTTCCGAATCGTGAAATTCTCGATCACAAAGAGAATGTGATTGCTCCGGTAGACGGAAAGGTAGTAATGATAAAAGAAGTGGAAGAAGATGAATTTATCAAAGGAAGAGCCATTCAGGTTTCTATCTTTATGTCTCCGCTGAATGTACATATCTGCCGGTATCCGGTTTCAGGAAATGTAATTTATAAAAAATACCATCCGGGAAAATATCTTGTAGCGTGGCATGAAAAATCTTCTACGGAAAACGAGAGAACAACCGTTGCGGTGGAAAGTTTAACCAATCATAAAGTGGTTTTCAGACAGATTGCAGGATATGTGGCAAGAAGAATTGTTTTCTACTGTAATGAAGGCGATACTGCAAAAGCAGGGCATGAGTTCGGTTTCATTAAATTCGGTTCCAGAATGGACGTATTTCTTCCTTTAGATACAGAAATTGTATGTAAAATTGGTGATATCACGAAAGGAGGTCTTGATGTAATCGCCAGAATGAAGGATGAATAGAAATTGATACAAAATTATTATAATACAAAGAGAGGTTTTTCAGCCTCTCTTTTTCTTTTTCAAAAATCAATATCTGAAAGGATTTCCAAATTTTTTTGAAATTTAAATTTAAAAAAAGCTTTAAATATTTTAACCTATCAAAAATGATAGGTATTGGTAGAGATTGATATATACTATAATTTTGTCTCATTAAGTGTGGGATAATCAGATGAATAATTAGTTTATGCATTATTACGGCATGATTCAGTTCATCTAATTTTCTTTTATGTAATTAGCTGCTTTTTTAATAACCTTAACTTAAACACTACGAAATGAGAAATTTTTATATTTTTTATCTGATCGGGCTGAGTTGTTCTTCTTTTGCCCAAGTGGGAATTAATACGTCATCTCCTGAGGCGACGCTGGATATCAGAGGAAAAAATGATACCGGAAATGCGGGGGTAGCCATTCCCGGTGTTGTACACGGTAAAGATGGTATTCTTGTTCCCAGAGTTACAGCACTGAATGTAAACGGTACTGTGAATGGACAGCTGGTATATCTAATAAACAATTCCGGCATTTATAATAAAGGATTTTACTATTGGGATGGAATCTCTTCCTGGGTAGGTTTAAGCGGGGGAGGAAGTGCCGGAGATCTTACAAATGATGCATTTGTAAATGACAATACCAACCAGATGGTAAAACTGGGAACTAAATCTGACGGATCTACCGTAAGACCATTAAATACCGCCTTTGTTATAAAAGATAACGGAAATCTGGGGATTGGAACTGAAACTCCGAATACATCGGCATTATTAGATTTAACAGCCGCAGATAAAGGTATTTTAATTCCTAGAGTTGCTCTTACAAGTACCACAGATATTGTTACCATTCCTAATCCATTAACCAGTATGTTAGTCTACAATAACGGATCAGCAGCTTTAACTTATAAAGGATTTGTTTTTTGGAATGGAACCGAATGGAGAACAATTAATAATCAATCTACAAAAGCGCCTACCATAACTTCTTTAACCTGCAACGCTGCGACTTTATCTCCTGCAACCTATACCAGCGGGGTAGCTTATAATGGGATTTTAAAAATCCCGTATACAGAAGGTAACGGCGGTCTCTATCAGGAAGGAACTACAGTTACCGTAAATGGATTGAACATAAAACTTCTTCCGGGAGAGCTTGCAACAGGCAGTGGTCAGCTTTCTTTCTCAGTATGGGGAACACCTTCTGTTTCTTCCCCTACAGCAATTACTTTTCCTATACAGGGAAGTTCCGGCAATGGTTTAGTGCCATTTCTTACCAGTGGTCAGAATTGCAGTGCTGCAGTAGGCGATCAGGATGCTGCTGAATATAGCCAATCGATTATTTTGGGACCTTTGGTTTCAACTTCTAGTCCCTATGCAGGATATCATAAATATGTCACTTCCCCAGATGGAAAATTTTCCGTAAGAATGTTTATAGAGCCTGATGCTTTAATAGATATTATAAAATTGCAGATAAGAAGTAATGTAGGTACTCCGCGTATAACTTGGAATGGTGGAGGAAATTCGTTCAATGTAAATGTATTTACAGCACAAGGAGCTTGGAACGGAGGTACTGGTGAAAGTTATCCGGGAGATTTTGTAGAAGGCACACAAGCAATTTGGGGTAATAAAGAATTCTTCGCCGGGTCTCGACCACAATATAGGACATATACTTGGTCTACATTGGATAATTCAAAAATCGTTTATGTATTAACGTGCTTTTTTTCCAATGATGGTTCAAGTCCAGTTTATTCAAGTACACCTTATCTTAACTCTACTAGCTGCCCAAGTGGTACTTGTCCTGCAACAAAAGGATACCTTAGAATAGAACAGTTCAGGGTTCCATAATGTTCTGAGTTCTTAGAAAACAAATATAAGCTCTTAATGTTTATCCTTAAGAGCTTTTTCCGTGAAAAGACTATAACGTTGAAGGAAATCCCGAGATCAATTATTTAATTTTAACATGACAGATGAATGTATTGGCAATCTGTCTGCTGAATTTCGTGGAATAAGGTTGGTAAAATTTCATCATGTGTTTTTATTTTGTTGTTCTAATATAAGATTTCCCCAGTTATCTATAGCTTCCAGTAAAGGAATAAGTGTTTTACCAAAATCGGTTAAACTGTAGATTACTTTTAATGGAGGTTTCTTTCCGTAAACTTTTCTTGAAACCAGACCATCATCACGTAATTGTTTTAAATATAAACTTAAGGACATATCTGTAATAAAATCCATCTCGTTTTTAAGTTCAGTGTAGCGTCTTTCACCATCTTTTAGATGGTATAATATCAAAGCTTTCCATTTACCGCCTACCAAATCCATTGCTAAACTTATAGTAGAAGGATATAATTTACCTTTTATTTTAATGTTTTTGCTCATTGTTTTGACTTTTTCTGATAGCCATTGCGCATGAAATGATAGAGCCAAATGGATTTTGCAAGCATATTCTGAAACAAAAACAGCGCAGACTATTACCAAATTATTATAAAAGAAAGTCTAAACTTTGCTCAATAAAGTTCACAATACTTTCATTAGAAGACGAATTATATGGTAAAATACAATTGTAGTTTTGATAATATATTGATATGAAAAGTGGAAATTATTTAACGGCAGTATTTAATATTGAAATTATACATACACTTGAGTTAACCTCATTGTTTGATCCATTTGTAAAAGTAAATACAAATAAAAACTAAAATGTAAAAATAAACGGAGGATTGATGAATGAGTTCATTTACTGCCTAAAATATTGTATAGCAGCAGTTTTTGTAAATATTTCGTTTTGTTAAAATAGCATTTTTTATCTTTGTTTTTTACTAAATAGTTTAATTTATCACCTTGGAAAAATTTCATTTGGGTGACATAATTTTAAAACTGTTATTTTTGTTTTGCTTATTTATAATTTCAAAGCTATTTAATATTTACACTAAGAACAACAATGAAAAAAAATATTATTCCTCTGGTTTTAATATCTTCAATGGTTTTTTTCGCTCAAGTAGGAATTAATACTTATGATCCGAAATACTTTATTGAAGCAAATTCTAAAAATGATTCTTTCATAAATAATAGAGACTGTGAGCAGCAGTTAAATTTGCAGACATTTTATATCGACAGAAATATTTCTGCCGATACATAAATCAGCTTCGTATTTCGAGTTTATTTTTATAATTATGATTTTATTGTTTTTTAATAAGCCGTTCTTTGAATATTCAATATTCCGAAGGAGCCGTTATTAAATTTAGTATTTGTCATTTTTAAATGTATAGCATGATAAATAATAATGACGGCAGTTATTAATCTATAGTTTCAAAAAATAAATACTTTTATCAGTTATACTGATAGACATTATAAGAACTCCATTTCACTACAATTTTATGTTTAAATTTTCTGTTTATTTAATAAAGTATATAGGCACTTAATATTTATGAATTATAGTAAGGAAATTCTGTATAATAAACGTCAGGTATTCATCAGACAATATTTGTGGATTAAATTATTTTTAGATTTAGTAATTATAACGATAAAAATTTTAGATTTTTATTTCTATGGTATTGTTACCAAATACAATACCCTGCTTGCGCTAGTAAGTTTTTTATCGTCTTTGATTTTGCTGTGGAAAATAGATTTTTTAAATAATTTCAAATTCAAACATCTTGTGAATTTTAACAACTGCGTTCAGATGGCAATGATCGTATATAATTCAATATCTAAATTTCCGGATTTTCCAATTACTCTTATTTATTTAATTTTATTCCCTATATCTTTTTCTTATGTAAATAATTTTAAATATACTTTTCTTTATTCTGCATTTTTTTTCATTGTATTTCTATTGGTGTACAGCTCTTTCGAATGGAACAGCTTCCCAAGCTGGAAAAGCAAGGACGTTAATACTGTTTTTTTCCTCTGGATTTACAATTTATTTTCTTTATACTTCCACTTTTTCTTCTTCCTCTTTCTGTTAACATTCCATATCTATTATGCAATAGAATTTAATAGTGTAAAAATTCAGAACAATTTTGAACAGAAAAATGAAACTTTAGAGAAAGAAACTCCATTATTATCCGTCTCCGAAGTAAAAGAAGATAAATTAATGCTTTTATACAGACGGATTATTGATTATACCGAAAAGGATAAATTTTACCTGAATTCTAATGCCAGTATTTATGACTTAACACAGGCGTTAAACACCAACAGAACTTATATTTCAGCAGCTCTGAACCAAAAAGGGAAAACCAACTTTAATGATTTTATCAATTCCTACAGAATAAATTTTGTTATACAGGAATTTGAAAAAGATATTCATAAAAAATACACTTTAAAGGTTATCTATACAAGTGCAGGCTTCGTTCATCAATCTCAGTTTAACAGAGCTTTTAAAAAAATTATGGGCAAATCTCCCAGAGAATATTTAAAAGAGATAAACGGCTAAAATCAATTTTAAAAGTCAAAACACTTTCTGTAAAGGTTTAAAAGGCTACGCTTTACTACGCGTGAGTAGAATTGAGTATTTGTAAAAACTTAAAAACTGACTGCAATAGCTAATTTTGCAGAAAAATTCATTAGTTGTTTTTTTGATTTGCTAGAAATAAAAAATAATATTTTCAAAATTATAGTAAATATTTAATTATTTATATTTGTAATGTAGAGTTTTGATATAATTAAATAGCTGATCTTCAATTATTTTAAATACAAATCATTTTAAGATTGATATTTTCAGAATCAATTCGTTGTTTTCTGTAAAATTTGTTTATAACTAAGAATAATTTGGGTATTGTATAGAATAATTGTACAAATAGCTACTTGAACTA
This sequence comes from Chryseobacterium sp. 2P, assembly GCF_059579425.1. Lineage (NCBI taxonomy): Bacteria > Pseudomonadati > Bacteroidota > Flavobacteriia > Flavobacteriales > Weeksellaceae > Chryseobacterium > Chryseobacterium sp. 2P. The sequence goes on along the minus strand of NZ_CM184194.1, from coordinate 4,324,886 downwards.
CAAATAAAAAAACATAAAATGATTTACAAGCTTATCTTCAATAAAGGAGAGAGAAGTAATTTTGAAAATGATTATAACCAACTTATCAATCGTTATTTATTTTTTCTTTTTTTTCTTTTTCTATTCTATGCTATCTTTATCATTACTTTTTTCAGGGATATTATTATTTCTATATTCCTTATTACTATTACCTTATTCTGGATTCTTTTAATCTCAATTAAAGATAAAACCACAACATTTCGTAAAACCCTCAAATTCGGAGTGGTAGGCATTTTGGTTTTACTTACCCTTATTGTAAGTTTTTTTAATATTTACAGTTCAAAAAAAGTTGGAGTAGAATATTTTTATTTCAGTATTCTCTTTGCAATTCCTTTCTTTTTAAATTACAGAAAAAACAAAAAAGAAATTTATTTTCTGACTTTTTTTATCAGTTTTAATTTTATTGCCTGCCTTTACTTTGATTTCAGTTTTTTACCGAGAAGTAAGTTTTTGAAAGAAAAGGATTACTCTACCATAAAGCTGCTTAACATTTTATTTTCTGTCGTTTCTTTTTTAATGGATATTGTTTTTATAAGCCAAAAAGACGAGTTAATAAATGGACTTCTCGAAAATACACAAATTAAAGATTCAACCATTGAAGATTTGATGAAGACCAATTCTAGATTAATGAAAAGTCAGATGCAGGCTAATCAGCTTACCGATGAAAATATTGATGAAATATTCAGACTGGCAGAGAAAAATTCGGTAATGTTTTTTGAGAGGTTTCAGGTTTTCTTTCCAGGTTTTATTCCGGGAATTTTACAGATTAACCCTAATCTTATTCATTCTGAATTATATTTCTGTGCATTAATGAAACTGGATTTCGATACGAAAAAAATTGCTCAGTGTACTAATAACAGCATAAGAGCAGTAGAGAGTAAAAAATACAGAATACGAAAAAAACTGAATATTCCTTCGGATGTCAATATTAACAGTTTTCTTATGAAGATATAACTATTCGTCATTATGATTTCTCTTCAGATATTGAAAAACAGTAAGTTTTACTACGTACGCGTGATATTGCGTGCCACAATTTGCTAATAAACGAGCTGATAGATGATAACTTTGCTTCTGCTTATAAAATAAATATTTTATTTCAAATTTTAATCCATAAATAAAACATGATGAATACAAAATCTACAAAATTTTTGGTAAGAACTCTGTTTTTTGCCCTGTTCTTCTCTTTCGGAAACTTTTTCGCCCAAAACAATGGTGCTGTAGGGATTAATACTGCTTCTCCCAACCCAAATTCTGTATTAGACGTTGTTTCCGTCAATAATAACAAAGGTATTTTAATTCCCCGTCTTACAGTAACACAGCGGGATGCAATTACCATCAATCCCGCGAATGATGACGGTCTTACGGTTTACAATACTACAGAAGACTGTCTTAATTACTGGAGTCTTGCAGACAATGAATGGAAAAGCGTCTGCGGGCAAATAGGAAAGTCTGTTTTTACAATAGATTGTGCGAATACAAAAGCCAGTGGTACTTATATTCAGGGAAAAACACTTAACACTTCACATTATCTTACAGTAACCGTAAATGTCACCAAAAAAGGAAGCTATACAATTACGGGAACCACAACCAATGGTTATAATTTTTACGCAACAGGTGTTTTTCTAAACACAGGAATACAGACAGTGCAGGTTGCAGGGCAGGGAACACCTTCTGCAGTTCAGTCTGATACTGTTCAGTTGTTTGCAAACGGTGTAAGTGTAAGCTGTACACCGGCAGTAACGGTGAATGTACTAAGTTCAGCAGCAATCTATTCTGTCTCATGCGGAAGTGCAACAGTAAATGGCGTTTACACAAAAGGAACGGCTCTTGGCGCGGGCAATACGATAACACTACCCGTTACAGTAACAGCGTTGGGAAGTTATTCTATCACAACAAATACAGTAGACGGAATTTCTTTCAGCGGATCAGGAATATTTACTGCTACAGGAAATCAGAACATAACATTATCCGGCACGGGCAAACCAACATCCACAGCTGATAAAGTAATAACGATTACATCCAACAGTGCGGATGGTGAATCTACCTGTAATGTAACGGTAGTAATGACAATACCATCAAAGAAAATTTTACACATCGGATTAGAAACAGTTTACGGCTACAGTGCTTTTACAGGACCATCGAGAAGTTTAATGGATTCTCCGACAAACTTTGGAACTTCAGCAGCCAGTGTTGTAAAATCTGGCGGCTATACTCATACTTCTTTAGGCGGTGCACCTTCTAATGCAACATTATTAGCAGCACTGAACACCAAACCGGATATTGTTATTGTCGGCTATGCTTATACACCAGACGCAACAGCTTCGGGGTATATTGCAAATTATTTAAATAATAAAGGGGTTGTAATTGCGTTTGAGGATGATGCTGCTTCTTCCCAAAATATGATGCGCGCAATTTTCTCTGATCCTACTATTTCAGCAGCTAATGGAGCAGGAGCCGGTTCGGTATATGCTCTTGTAAATACAAATGATCCGATACTTAACGGACCTTTCGGAGATGTGAGAGGAAAGAACTGGGGAGAAGACGCTTCTACAACGGTTAATATTACAGGTCTTACCAGTGGATTTATTCCTTACAGTTATGCACAGCCCATTAACAGCACAACTCCCAGAACGGGAATTTCAGGGTTAAGACACAGTTCGCTTAATTTTATCTGGTTCGGAGACGGTGGATTTTTAAGTAACGAAAATGCCAATGGTAATCAATATCCAAGTAATACTATTGAGCCATTTGTTGCACCAAGTTCAGGAGGATATTTGCCGGTACAAAAGTCGACGTATGGATATGCAGGCAACGGATATGCATTGGGCGGAATGCAGGTACAGAATTCTATCATCTTTGCAAATGCTTTAGCATGGGCAATAAAGCAGGCAGAAACCAATGGGATAAATACCCAATAATAAGCACAAATTAATATACATCTAAAAGCTTCAGTAATTGGTTTTACTGAGGCTTTTTGCTGTAAGTTTAATACATTTATATTTGTAAAGTATCAAATCTTTTAACCTGAAAAAGAGTATTTCCAAAGGAATTGAAAACCTTTCGAAATACTCTTTCCTGATATATTTTTTATGATATTAATCGAAGTTCTGCAGTTCCACAAGTTTGTGATAAACTCCTTTTTTCGCAATAAGATCATGATGCGTTCCCTGTTCTACAATATCTCCTTTTTCCATTACCACAATCCAGTCAGCCTTTTGAATAGTAGAAAGCCTGTGCGCAATAACAAGAGACGTTCTGTTTTCCATCATTTTTTCGAGTGCATCCTGAACAAATCTTTCCGACTCCGTGTCCAGAGCAGAAGTTGCTTCATCCAGAATCATAATCGGTGGATTTTTCAATACAGCTCTCGCAATGGAAACCCTCTGTTTCTGACCTCCGGAAAGCTTTCCTCCGTCATCTCCGATGTTAGAATCATATCCGTCAGGAAGATTCGTAATAAAGTTATCTGCATTGGCAATTTTGGCAGCAGCAATTACCTCTTCTCTGGTGGCTTCAGGTTTCCCCATCAGAATATTATTGTACACCGTATCATTAAATAATACAGATTCCTGAGTAACCATCCCGAGAAGTTTACGGTATTCTTTTAACCTTAGATTTTTAATATTTACACCATCAATCAGAATTTCACCTTCAGAAACATCATAAAATCTTGCCAGAAGATTCGCGATCGTTGTTTTTCCGCTTCCGCTTTGTCCGACAAGAGCTACCGTTTTTCCTTTAGGAATACTTAAAGAGAAATTTTTAAGAATAGCATGGTCTTTATCGTAGTAAAAACCGATATTTTTAAATTCAATAGCTTTGTTAAGTGTTGAAATACTTACAGGATTAGCAACTTCTTCAATTTTCACGTCTGCTTCAAGAATTTCCAATACTCTGTGTAAAGAAGCTTCTCCTTTCTGTACGTTTGAAATTGATTGTGATAAACTCTTTACCGGAGGTAAAATCTGGAAGAACATTCCTAAAAAAACCAGAAAATCCTGAGGAGCAATGCTATGTTCCACAACAATCTGCTTTCCGCCATACCATGCAATGATTAAAAAAGTGACAGAACCCAGAAATTCGCTGATTGGCGATGCTAATTCCTTCTTTCTTCCCAATCGTATCGAACTGTCGATCCATCTCTGCATAGAACCCATAAAACGGTTATCCATAATCTTTTCTGCACTGAAAATCTTAATGACTTTTGACGATTTTAAGGTTTCATCCACAATAGAGAAAATGGTTCCCATTTCGTTCTGGGCTTCGTGGGAATCTTTTTTAAGACTTTTCCCGATTAACGCGATTAAAGTTCCCATCACCGGTAAAACCAGAAGAGAAAAAAGCGTTAATTCAGAACTTAGCAGAAACAAACTTATTAAAGTACTCACAAGCATAAACGGAGCATTAATCAGCTCCACCAAACTTCCTAGAATACTGCCTTCCACTTCGCCTACGTCATTAGACATACGCGACATCATATCTCCTTTTCTGCTCTCAGTAAAAAATGAAACCGGCAAAGCCAGAACCTTACGGTACATTTCTCCGCGCAGATCTTTGGTAACGCCAACACGGTAATTAATCAACAGAAAAGATCCTAAATATCTGAAAAGGTTTCTCAGCAAAAACATAAATGCAGTAATTACGCAGAGCCATGCTAAAACATTCAGCGTACCATAATCATCCACCAAAGTCTGAATATAATAATTAGAATAGTTTTTCAGGTACGGAAATAAATCTGTAAGGTTTCCGGAATATACAGGTGCAGATTCAAAATCTTCTCTTTTAATAGTTCCGAAAAGCATGCCCAAAACAGGAAGAATCGTTCCTAATGAAGCAATCTGAAATATAGAATATAATAAGTTGAAAAATAAACTTCCGAAAATATATTTCTGATGAGGTTTTGCGAATTTTAATATTTTTTTATATTCGTTCATTCAATGAAAAAATTGGATAGCAAAATTACGTAATTTAAATGATAAGACGTTTTTAATCGCCTTTTACTTTATAAAATAAGTTTCTGCAGCATTTATTTTGTTACAGTATTCGGAAAAAATAAAGCCGCCCGAAGAATGGCAGCTTTTATATTAACTTTTAAAATCTAACTTTATCATTATATTTCGGTGCAAAATTCTTGGGCGAAAGTTTGTCTAAAGTTTTCCCGAAATTATTGATTATTGTTGTTAAATTATTAAAATCCACAACGTGGATATCGTCATTTTCATGGTGATAATGCGTCGCTTTCGTCATATCAACCGTTGAAAAAGAATGGGCGATAATTTTCTTTTTTACAAAACTCACGTTGTCTGATCGGTAGAAAAGCTGTTCTGAAGCATAAGGATCCGGATTTATTTTTAAGCCGTTCGCGGCATTTTTATTAAATAATTCATCAAGATCCGAAAATTCATCACCCGTCATGAACAAAGCGTTCTTTCCGAAAGCAGATTCTGTTGCCACCATTTCGAAATTAAACAGCGCTGTCATTTTATCATAAATCGGATTCAGATTCTCATCCTTTGAAATGGCTCTGGAACCCAACATTCCTTTTTCCTCACCGTTAAATGCCATGAAAACCAAAGAAAACTCAGGATTTTTATTTTTGAAATAATCTGCAATTCCTACCAGAGTGGTAATTCCGCTTGCATCATCATCTGCACCATTATAAATATTGTCCTGAGGATTGTTGCTAGTTCCGATATGATCAAAATGCCCCGAAAATCCTAGAAATTTTTCTGTTTTTCCTTTTTTAACGCCACAAACATTATAAGCTGTTTTTCCTTTGTAGTCAAAAGGAACCAGATAAGAATTTCCTGTGCAGTACTCTAAATTGTTTTCTTTAAATAATTTGGCGATATAATTGGCTGCATTATCATTTTCAGCAGTTCCGATTTCGCGGCCTTTCATTTCATCAGAAGCCAGAGTTGAAAGAACAGTCTGTATTCTTTCCGTAGAAACTTCCTGTGCGAAAGAAAATATAGAGAAAAGTGAAAAGGTAAGATAAGTAAGTTTTTTCATTTTTAATAATTTATAAACAATCTGTCGCAATATAAGCGGAAATGTTGCATGCGAATGTTTTTAAATGAAAAATTACACAAAATAAAAAACAGCTCCTTAAAAGAAGCTGTTCTCACTCAAAAAATCGTTGTAAGGTTATCGAAGTCTGTCTACAGATTTTACGAGCCTCTCATCTTTTTTAATGTAAATGTTTGCTATAAGCAGACAGATCACCGCAATTAATGAGAAAACCGGCTCAATACCCTTCTCAGGAAAATCTATTCCTCCGGATAATTTTAGTAACCAGTACATCAATACACCAATCAACAAAGCGTTTATAATAATGCTGATGTTATTCAGCAGAATTTGTCTTTTTCTGTTTTTAAAACTGAAAATACTGAGTACTCCCACCAAAACAAGGACAATACATCCGATATTAATCACAGGAAAGCTGTCTGAAATAACAACATCTTCTCCTGTAATGAACAGAAACACAGCAGCCAACACTGCTAAAAAAGTCCATATAGTCTGTATTCTTTGTAGCATTGAATATTAAATTCTACGCAAAAGTAATATAAATTTTGCACAATTCAAAAATAAGTGTAGATTTGCATTATACGAATGTACTTGAAAACAACAGTCACCTGACTTACTTTTCTTATTCACAATTAATTACATTTTTTACACTAAATATGTTTAACATTGAAACGTTAAGGTCAAAATCCGTAACGGAACTGACTAAAATCTTAAAGGATTTGGGCGTTAAAGTGGCAAGAAACAGCACTGAAAATGACAAAATCTTTGCAATTCTTGACTTTCAGGCCTCCAATCCAAAAGTAGCAAAAGAATATTTCAACGCTACTGAAACCAGTATGAATACTGAGGAAAAACCGGCAGAGAAACCTGCGAAGGCTCCTGCCAGAAAAGCTGCTCCTAAAAAAACGGCAGCTAAAACAAAAGCTGAAGCGAAACCTGCGGAAGAAACAAAACCTAAAGCAGAGGAAAAAACTGAAGCAGAGGTGAAAGAACCCGTTTCCGAAGAACCTAAAGCTGAAGAAACAAAAACAGAACCTGCAGCAGCAACAGAAGAACAGACTGCAGCGGCGCAGACTAAGAAAAAGAGGAAAAGAGTTTCTCCTGCCAATACAGCCAACACAGAAGCGCCTCAGGAAAAAACAGAAGCTCCAAAAAACACAGAATCTCAGGAATCTGCTCCAGCAGAAGAAAAGCCGAATAATTCCCCTCAACATCAGGCTAGATCCCCAAAAGGACAAAACAACAATCCGAACAACAACGGAAACCAGCATAGAAATCAAAATCATAACCAAAACCCGAATCAAAACCAAAACCAGCATCAGAATAAGCAGCAACAGCAGCATTCTGAAAGAACGGAGGAACAGCATGAAGCTCCTAAAAAGGAATTCAGTTTCGACGGAATGGTAAGTATTGAAGGAGTTCTGGAAATTTTACCCGACAATTACGGATTTTTACGTTCTTCAGACTTCAGTTATATTTCTTCTCCGGATGACGTATATGTCTCTACGGCGCAGATCAGAAATTTTGGTCTGAAAACCGGAGACACTGTAAAAGGAATTGTAAGATTACCGAAAGAAGGCGAAAAATATTTCTCTTTATTAAGACCAACAGAAGTTAACGGACGCGATCTTGCTTTTATTAAAGACCGTGTTGCTTTTGAATATTTAACCCCGCTTTTCCCACAGGAGAAATTCAACCTTGCCGGAAAAGGCTCTACCATTTCTACAAGAGTAGTGGATCTTTTTGCTCCGATCGGGAAAGGACAGAGAGCAATGATCGTTGCACAGCCAAAAACCGGTAAAACGATGTTGCTGAAAGATATTGCCAATTCTATCGCTGCCAATCATCCGGAAGTGTATATGATGGTTCTTCTGATTGACGAACGTCCGGAAGAAGTTACCGATATGGAAAGAAGCGTAAATGCAGAAGTTATTGCATCTACTTTTGATGAAGCGGCAGAAAAGCACGTAAAAGTGGCTAACCTTGTTCTGGCGAAAGCACAAAGAATGGTGGAATGCGGTCATGATGTGGTGATTTTATTAGACTCCATCACAAGATTGGCAAGAGCTTATAATACCGTAACGCCTGCTTCAGGTAAAGTTTTATCGGGAGGTGTTGATGCAAATGCACTCCATAAACCGAAAAGATTCTTCGGAGCGGCAAGAAAGATTGAAGGAGGAGGTTCTTTAACAATCATTGCAACGGCTCTTATCGATACGGGGTCTAAAATGGATGAGGTAATCTTTGAAGAATTTAAAGGTACTGGAAACATGGAACTTCAGTTAGACAGAAAAATTGCCAACAGAAGAATTTATCCTGCTATTGATTTGGTAGCTTCAAGTACCCGTAGAGACGATCTGCTTCTGGATGAGGTAACTTCTCAGAGAATGTGGATTCTTAGGAAATACCTTTCTGAAATGAATCCAATTGAAGCAATGGAATTTGTAGACAAAAACATCAAAGGAACGTTGAATAACGAAGAATTCCTGATGTCGATGAATAAATAAATTGAATTTAATTTGTTAAGAGAAAGCACGGACGTTTAATGTTCGTGCTTTTTCGTTTTTAGTTTGAAATTAAATTATTCTTTTGAAGCTTTATCTCGCTTTCCGCACTCGCTATTTAATGATTTCAGCGGCGGCGAAGCCGCCGCCGAAATCATTAAATGAGCTCAGACAATTGCTGCAATCGAGGCTAGGGTTTTTGTATGATATTTCAATACTTCATTATATCCACAAAATTTGGGATCCTGAAAAAGTTCAATATAGCATTAAAATAAAGTCTGAAAAAATTCTTGTTTGAACCCTTTGATTTGTTATCAGCTTTGATTCAAAAATAAATTTTTCAAAATTGATAAACCTTATGTCGTTAGACTTTCTTACCATAAAAATTTAATTCATTCTAAATCAATATATCAATGTTAAAGATTTATTAAAGTAATCCCCATTTTTTGAATATAGATTAAATAATGGCTAAATTTGGGTAATAACATTAAAAATAAAATTATGTCATTTGAATTACCAAAACTAGGATATGCTTACGATGCATTGGAGCCGACAATTGATGCAAGAACAATGGAAATCCACCATACAAAACATCATCAAGCATACGTAGACAATTTAAATAATGCGATTAAAGGAACTGATCTTGAAGGAAAAACTATCGAAGAAATCTGCCAGACAGGAATTGATAAACCAGCGGTAAGAAACAATGGAGGAGGACACTTTAACCATACCTTATTCTGGGAAATTTTAACTCCGGGCGGAAGCAAAGAACCGATAGGAAACGTAAAAGCTGCTATTGATGCTTACGGAGGTTTCGAAAAATTCAAAACAGATTTTTCTGATGCTGCTAAAACAAGATTCGGTTCAGGATGGGCTTGGTTGGTAAAAAATGCTGACGGTTCCGTTGCTGTTTCTTCAACTCCAAATCAGGATAACCCGTTAATGCCGGTTGCAGACGTAAAAGGAACTCCTGTTTTAGGACTTGATGTTTGGGAACACGCTTATTATTTAAATTACCAAAACAGAAGACCGGATTATGTATCTGCATTCTTCGAAGTGGTAAACTGGGATAAAGTAGAAGAATTATTCAACAAATAATTATTCAACTATTTCATAAAAAAAGGTTCAGAATCGCTCTGAACCTTTTTTAATATCTTGTGGTGTCACTTCCCGATAGTCCGTTCATTTTCAGACCGTATTTCCAGTTTACGTATGCAAAAACCTGATACAGTTTGTATTCGAATTTAATACCGTATTTTTCCTTCGGATCATAATCAATCGAGGATTCAATGACGTTTCTGTATCGTCCGGAATTGTAATACGAATTCCATTCTGTAACAAGAAAAGTATTTCTGTTCTTTAGATAAGATTCAGAATATTGGCTGATTGGCTTTGCAACCGCATTCAGAAAATAGTCAAACTGAGTATCGATTACCGTAAGATCCCATTCGCCATCATCATTTTTTGATGGTTTCATTTCCGACTTTTCTTTTTCATTCTTAGGATTGCTCTGTGCAGAACAATTGAATGAAAATAAAGAAAGTGTTAACAGTAAAACTAAATTTTTCATCTTATAAAGTTACAAAAAAAAGACACTCAATCTGAGTGCCTTATATTTTTATGGTTCTTTCTGGAGAACTACAAATGCCGGGAAGTGGTCACTGTAACCGCCGGTAAACTGGTCGCCGTTCCACGATCGGAAAGGGTAGCCTTTGTAATTTCCTTCTTTATTCACTAAGTAAGCCGGAGCGAAAATTTCAGCCTTATAAACCGAATAATCTTTTGTAACCTGATCCTGAATTAAATTTTTAGAAACAATGATCTGGTCAAATAAGTTGGGTGCGTCCTGATATGCTAATGAAGCAACTCCTTTTTTGTACAAAGGATACATTAAATTCAGGTAAGGATTAGCATCACTTAAATCTTTCGGGCTTGGCTGAGCTTTCAGATAATTTTTTAAGCTTGAACTTACAGGATCGTCGTTAAAGTCTCCCATGGCAAATAATTTAGTAGAAGGATCTGCAGCTCTTACACTGTCCATCTGCTGTTTTAGTAAAGCTGCTGCTGCATTTCTTTTTGGCAGGGAAATAGCTTCACCTCCTCTTCTTGAAGGCCAGTGATTCATGAAGAATGCCACTTTCTCATTATCAAGGAAGCCTGTAACAACCAGGATATCTCTTGTATATTCTCTTTTTCCGTCATCACCGAAAACTTTCAGTTCTTTTTTCAAAGAATTTGTTGGAGTGAACCTTCTTTTCTGATAAATCAAAGCCACATCAATTCCTCTGTAATCGTAAGAATTGTAATGGATAATTCCGTAATCATATTTCTTCAGTGCCGGTTCATTAATAAGATCCTGAATAACCTGTCTGTTTTCAACCTCAATTAAGCCTACTACTGCAGGAGCTGTTTTGGTATACTGTGCTCCCATTTCAGAAATTACTTTAGCTTCATTTGCTAATTTTGTTCTGTAAACTTTGGTGTTGTAGTTTTTAGCACTTTTTGGAGTAAATTCTTCTGAACCTCCTTGGTATCTTACAACTTTTTTCCCAATTAGAGCGCCGTCGCTCCACGGTCCGTCGTACTTTTCAGCTTCTAAAAACTTAACGGAATCCAATGGAATGCTTCTGTGAAAAGCCGGGTTTTTAATGTCTTTAGTTCCGTCGATATAATCTGCTGAGCGAATCGTGTCCCAAAGGTTTTCCACATTCAAAAAACCTACAGTGGCCACTTTTCTCAGTTTACCCTGCTGTTGTGAAAATGCCATTATCGAAAAAATGATGGCAAAAAAACTCAAAAATTTCTTCATTCTCTTAGAGTTATTATTAATATTATTTAATCTGCAAATTTACTTTTTTTTAACTTCCCGCTATTTTAAATATTTGTAAATTTAAAATGTGGTATTTACGTTTTTATTTATAATGATTCTTAAAAGCTTGCAATGTTAAGAAAAAATAACGTAAAAAAAGTTGTAAATTCTAAAAATTGACTAAATTTGCGTCCCCAACTTTTAAACTGTTGAGAATTAATAAGAAAAGTATTTAAAAAATAAATATACTCATGATTAAAAAACTATCATTAGTCTCTTTATTTACTTTACTTCCAGCGTCATACTATTTTGCACAGACTACGGTCTCTGCCTATTTAAAAGATGCCGAAGGAAAACCCGTTGAAAGGGCAGAAGTAGATCTTAAAGGGAATGACAATGATGTAACGGCTGACAAAATCGGATACTTCCAGTTTGTAGACCTAAAGCCGGGGCATTACCAAATTGTGATTACAAAACCGAATTACGAAACCAAAGTAATGGAGTTTGATGTAATGGACAGTGAGAAGAAAAAGGATTTAGGGACGATTACCCTATATTCTGCACTTACAAGCGCGGATCAAGGTTTAGCAATCATTGACAGTGATGGAGACGATGAGGATAGCAACAGCGGACAGGCTTCTACAGTCGGTTTACTGCAGTCATCTCAGGACATTTTCAGCAGAATCGCAGCGTTTGATTTAGGATTTTATTGGTTCCGCCCAAGAGGAATCGATGGAAGATTTGGAGAAACTATGTTAAATGGTGTTTCCATGATCAAGTCTGATAACGGTAATGTGGATTTTGGAAACTGGGGAGGACTTAACGAAATTACAAGATACCCGGAAATTTCTTCAAATCATTCACCTTCCGAATATGCATTTGGAGGAAACAGTTCTGTGGTTTATAAAAATACTAAAGCGAGTGAATATAGAAAAGGATTTCAGTTTACTCAGTCTTTAACCAACAGAAATTACAGAAACAGAACATCTCTAAGATACAGCTCAGGAATGAGTAAGAGCGGATGGGCATTTACTGCAATGGGAGCAAGAAGATGGGCGAAAGAAGGTATTCAGGAAGGAACGTTCTATGATGCTTACGGAGCTTATTTAGGAATTGAAAAGAAATTTAACGATAAGCACACGATGACGTTCAATTTCATCGGTGCACCTTACAGAAGATCTACTGCAAGTCCAAGTACTCAGGAAGTATACAACTACAGAGGTGTTCATTACAATTCTTATTGGGGATATCAGGACGGAGAGCAGAGAAGTGAAAGAGTAAGAAAAGGATTCCAGCCGATCTTCCAGATTCAGGATTTCTGGAAAATCAATAAAAACAATACGCTTTGGACTTCTGTATCTTATCAGTTCGGAAAAGACAAAGGTTCTCGTCTGGACTGGCAGAATGTACAGAATCCATCTCCTACATACTACAGAAATTTACCAAGTTATTACGATTCATTAGATCCTAATGCTTCTGTAACTCTTCCTACAGGAGTAACAGGAACAACAGCTCAGCAGGCTTTTCAGGCAGCAATGAACGGATGGACTTCCAATGATCCGAACTTTACACAGCTTAACTGGGACAGATTATACCAGAGAAATATGCAGCAGCCTGCAGGAACCTATTATGGGCAGACAGGTAAAAGAGCATTATATTATTTGGTAAACGATGTAAGTGATGATAAAATCTGGAATGCTTCTACTCACTTTGTTCACAACTTTAATGATAATACGAAATTCTTATTAAACGTATCTTATCAGAATTACCGTTCTGAGCAGTACAGAGAAGTAAACGATCTTTTAGGTGCTGATTTTGTACTGAACAGAGATCCTTTTGCTGCAACAAACCAGCCGGGAAAATCAGGATTATACAATCAGGGTGAAGAAAATGTAACGAAAAAAGTAGGTGATAAAATGACTTACGACTACATTTTCAGAAGACAGGAAGTAAAAGTAAATCCGGGTGTAAGATTCACAGCGGGAGCTTTTGATGTATTCGTATCTGCATTGGCAGGATATTCTTCTTCAAACAGAGAAGGTCTTTTCAATCATTACTTATACAAAGATTCTTATGGAAAAGGGATGGATTATAACTACTGGAACTACGGTCTGAAAGGACAGATCGTTTACAGACTGAACGGTAGAAACTTCTTTGTTTATAACGGAGCGTATTATAATCAGGCCCCTTATCTGGAAGATTTATTTGTAAATCCAAGAGTAAACGGATCTGTAGCACCCAACGTGAAGAGCATGACGGTAAATGCAAATGACCTTAGTTATGTTATTTCTTCTCCTTTCTTAAAACTAAGATTAACAGGTTATTTGGTTGATACAGACAATGAAACAACAGTTCAGAGATTCTTTGCAGACGGTATTCCATTAAACAGTGTGGATGCAGACGGTAACCAGACCAATGTTCAGAGTGCTTTTGTATCTCAGGTAATGACGGATGTTAAGAAGAGAAATATGGGAGTTGAACTTGGGGTTGATGTTAAAGTGTTACCAACATTATCATTACAAGGTTTAGCAAGCATCGGACAGTATACTTATAAGAATGATCCAAAAACTTATTTTGCATCAGATGCAGTAGGTGTTTTTGCAAACGGTCTTCCGTATGTAGATCTTGGAAAAGCATACATTAACAATTATCGTCAGGGAGGAACTCCTCAACAGGCTTACTCGGTAGGTTTCCGTTACAACAACCCGAAATACTGGTGGGTAGGTGCCAACTGGAATTATTTTGATGAAAATTATTTAGATCCTGCAGCTTTGGTGAGAACAGAATCGTTTGTTCAGAACAATGTTACCGGAACTCCATATTACGGGCTTACAGATAGTGATCTTAGAAAAGTACTTCAGCCAAACAAATTGCCTTCGTCATTCTTTCTGAATGCTAATGCAGGAAAATCTTGGGTAATCGGTAAATACTATGTCTTAATTTCTGCTACAGTTAATAATATTTTAAATAACAGAAAATATATTACAGGAGGATTTGAACAAACAAGAAATGCGGTGTATCCTACCTTCTCTCAGGATTTGAATAGAGAATACACTTTGTTTGCACCAAAATACTGGTATACTCAGGGAAGATCATATTTTGTAAATTTACAGTTCAGATTTTAATATCAATTCACTAATTATTTTAAAAATTAATAAAATGACAATAAAGAAATACTTAAGTTTAGTAGCAGGAGTTGCATTTGCGGCGATTTCTATTACATCTTGTGTTCAGAAAGACGAGTGGGAAACTCCGCCAATCAAGTGTGAGAATAAATTCCCGGCTCCTACAATGACTTTGGCTGCTTTCAAAGCTCAGGCTCCTTCTACAGGATATGTTTTAATTTCAAACGACCAGATTTTTGATGGTTATGTAGTTTCTTCAGATGAAAATGGAAACTTCTATAAAACAATTTCTTTCCAGGATAAGCCGGAAAATCCGACTGCAGGTTTACAAATTGAGGTTGACAGATCCAGCAACTATGCAGATTTTCCTGTTGGTGCGCACATCAGAATTAATGCGAAAGGTTTAAGATTAGGTTTAGACAGAGGTACTGTAAAAATCGGTTCTGTAGATCCTACGTATTCAATCGGAAGAATTCCTGCTTCTTTATTAAGCAGATATGTTTCCGGAGTTTGTAACGGGAATGGTCTTGAGGTGGTTACAATTAAACCTTTAGAATTACCAAACCTTGCTGCTGCAAAAAGTGACCAGTATATCAATACATTGGTAAAAGTTGCTAATACACAGTTTACCATTGCAGATATTTATCCTACTGCTAAAACATTTATCGATTATGTGGCAGGAGCAGGAGTAGATACAGACAGAACTTTGGAAGATGCTTCAGGAAATAGTGTAACTTTAAGAAATTCAGGTTTCTTCTCTGAAGGATCTAAAACATTACCAACAGGAAACGGAGATATTACTTTTGTAGTAAGCCGTTATAATACAACTTGGCAGATGCTGATCAGAAATACAAATGATATTAACTTCAAAGGAACAAGAGTAGATGCTACACCGCCGAAAGGAGGAACTGCAATTACCTATTCAGGAGCTTTCCTTGAAAACTTTGAGAGTTATGCTACATCTCCGGCTAACCTTGAAGTATTTCCTAAATATGTAAACGATCCGCTTCTAGGAAACAGATACTGGCAATTAAAAACTTTCAGCGGAAACAAATACATCCAGTTGGGAGCTAATTCAGGAACTGGTCCTTACGTAACTTATTTTGCAGTACCTGTTGATTTTACAGCAGCAAACACACTGAAATTTGACGTAAACGTAGGATTTTTTAACGGTAATGCTTTGAAAGTATATTATACAACCAATTATACTCCTCTTGGAGATATTACTCAGGCTACCAAAACAGATATTACTTCTGCATTTACAATTCCACAGGCTCCTACAGGTGCTTATGGAACAATTGCTCCTGCAGGAATGTACACTTTCCCGACTTCTTTAACGGGTAACGGATTTGTATTATTCGAATACACAGGAAACGGAAGTGGTGTTACCACTACAATCCAATTGGATAACATTCAGGTTCAATAAGAATTTTGAAAATTTAAATAGTATAAAGGCTGTCTTTTTAGGCAGCCTTTTTATTTTTGCCAAAACTTATAGAATATGCAGTATTTTGTTTATGTTTTAGATCATACGTATACAGATGATTTCCATACAGAATCTAAAAGATTAGGATATTTTAAGAATTTAGAAGAACTGCGAAAAGTAAAGAGTAAGGCTGTTCAATTACCGGGTTTTAAAATATTTCCGGAATGCTTTGTAATTCAAAAATATATTTTAGATAAAGTTCATTGGCAGGATGGATTTACAGAAACTATAGGAGAAACAGGACGTGATTATCTGGAATCGGGAGATGAGGTTGATGCAAGTATAGTATCGGTAAAAGAGCTGCAAATAGACTCTGTTTTTTGCCTGAGCCATACTTATACACTGAATACCTATTTGGATGATGAAAGATTTATCGGAATATTTTCAGGCTATGAAAAAGCTCAAAAGGTGATGAATGAATTAAAAAATAAATCTGGGTTTAAAGATTTCCCGGACGATTTTATTCTTGATGAAGTGGAATTAAATGCAATGCACTGGACAACCGGATTTTATTGGGAACAATAAATGAATATAGCTCAAACAAAAAACCACCGCTTTTGCGATGGTTTCGTTGTTAATTTCATTGTCTTTAAAAAGATACTTCATTTACCTCTTTTCCGCGTTGGAAATTCATTGTTTTCTGAATTCCCTGATACGCAATATTAACAAGGTTAATCTGCTTTGGAAAAGCACTTAAAAGGATTGTATTCTTTATTCTTAAGGTATTGATATCCGAAACGCCTCCCGTTTCAAAATATACCCATACTGTTTCTCCGCTTACCTGACTTCCCGTAAATGTAATTGTTTTCGGTGAGCCATTGACATACACATCAAAATTATTGTTTACATACTTTTTAACTTCTGCTTCAAATCCTGCCGTATTCGGGTTAATTTTTATAGCATCGGAAATATGATTTGTATTCATTTTTGTAGTGAACTTCAATGTTTTGCTTCCATCAATATAATCCACCTTAGTCATTGAAGAGAAAAAGTCTACATACGTGAAACTCAATAGCACAAAAAGTGCTAAAATTCCTGATATAGATAAAATTTTTTTCATCTTAGATAATAAATTTACAATCATGATTGTTAGTTTTAAGTCACAAATAATATGCCAATTAAAAATTCACATTTACAGAATACTTATCATAAAAAGCCTTAATGTGTGCTACCGCTTCATCTGCGCTGTCTACCACTCTGTAAAGTTCAAGGTCTTCTTCATGGATCATCTTTTCCTTCAGTAACGTAGTTCTAAACCAGTCTAATAATCCGTTCCAGAATTCCGAACCTACCAGAACAATGGGAAATCTTCCGATTTTATTGGTTTGAATCAGCGTTAAAGCTTCCGTAAGCTCATCCAGTGTTCCAAATCCACCCGGCATTACGATAAATCCCTGAGAATATTTTACAAACATTACCTTTCTTACAAAAAAATAATCGAAATTCATCGAATATGATTTATTGATGTAAGGATTAAAATGCTGTTCAAAAGGCAGATCGATATTTAAACCGATTGATTTTCCCTGAGTATTAAAAGCTCCCTTATTTCCTGCTTCCATAATTCCGGGACCACCTCCGGTGATAATTCCGAATCCTAGTTTTGTAATTTTCTCCGCAATTTCTACCGCCATTTTGTAGTATTTGCTTTGAGGTTTTAATCTCGCCGATCCGAAAATAGAAACACACGGACCAATTTTAGCCAGTTTTTCATAACCGTCCACAAATTCTGCCATCACCTTGAAAACCATCCAGCTGTCTTTTGTAATGGTTTCGTCCCAGGTTTTTTGCCGGAGACTGTTTTGTAGTTTTGTTTCGTTACTATCCAATTCAGGATTTACCAGACTTTCATCTCTCGTTCCTTCAATTCCCATTGTACAATTATTTAAAATGTTTTTCGGCTTCCGTTACAGATTCCGGTCTGCCGACATCAATTAAAATGCTGTCGTGCAGAAAACCATGAATATGCTCCGTCTGCATAAGATCCAGATATTCTTCCATTACAGAAAATTTACCTGTTCTTTTTATCTTTTCAAAGATAACGGGATTAATACAATGAACACCACTGAAAGCCAGAGCTTTAAATCCCTTGTTAAACTCAGCAAGTCTCTGTTCGCCGGTCTGTACATTCAGCCAGCCTCTTAACACCATATCATCATTGAAAAGCAGTTTTCTCGAACTCTCTCTGTCCGATACAGCTAAAGTAGCAAAATCTTTTATCTTTTTATGGTATTTTACAAATTCTGTGATATTAATATTGGTAAGAATATCTGCATTCATGATTAGAAAGTCTTCCCCATGATCGAGAAATTTTCTTGCAAAAACCAAGCCGCCGCCAGTTTCCAGCAGTTCTTCTCTTTCGTCCGATATTTCAATTTTACATCCGAAGTTATCATTCAGCTTTAAAAAATCAACTATTTGATTTCCAAAATGATGAATGTTGATGACAAAATCGTTGATTCCGAAATTTTTTAAATATTTAATATTTCTTTCCAGAAGCGGAATCTCATTCACTTTTGCCAAAGCTTTCGGATGATGGTCGGTAAATGGCTTTAATCGGGTTCCTTTTCCGGCTGCGAAAATAAGTGCCTTCATTTTTTATAATTGATAGGTGATGAATGATGATTGATAATGATAAGAGTTTTTAAAATCATTTATAGATTATCATTTATCATTTATGAATTCAGATGATGCTGTTCGTCATGATGAAGGCTGATTTCAACTTTTTCACCATACTTTTCTTCAATGAAATGAGCGATTTTTATCGCAGAATAAACCGATCTGTGTTGCCCTCCTGTACAGCCGAAATTGATCTGAAGATTTTCAAAACCTCTTTCCAGATAATTATCAATATTAATGGAAATAAGATTTTTAATTAATTCCAGAAATTTAGGCATTTCAGTTTTTGTTTCCAGATATTCCTGAACGCCGATGTCATTTCCGGTCTGGCTTTTATATTCTTCCACTCTTCCGGGATTCAGGATTCCGCGGCAGTCGAACGTAAAACCGCCTCCGTTTCCTGTTTCATCCTTTGGAATTCCTCCTTTTTTATACGAAAAACTGTGTATGTCGATGTGTAGCATTTTTTTAATTTTATAATTATTTATTTATTCTTAAACCGTTAAGATTTATATTTAAGAAGTAAAGTTTATTTAAGATTTTGATAAATCAAAATTTTAGTTTGGGAGTTCTTTAAAGTACTCATTAATAAAAGGTTTTAAAGATTTGGTTATATTATCGGTAAAGAAATTTATTAATAAACCCTGAGGCTTTTTCAAAACTTTCATATAAGTTAATAACTGAGCTTCGTGTATAGGCAAAATTTCTTCAATTGCTTTTAATTCTACAACAATAGTATCATTTACGAGCAGATCAACAACCAGTTTTGTTTTAATATCAACTCCTTCATAATTAATGGTTGTATAAAGTTGTTGTTTTACATCATATCCATTTTTAATGAGTTCAATTTTTAAACATTCTTCATAAATACTTTCAAGTAAGCCGGGTCCAAGTGTTTTGTGAACTTTTATTGCAAAACCGGTAATTTCATAAGACAATTGTGTGATTTCTTTTTTCGTCATAACACTTAACGATGCTTAACTTCTTAAATATATTCTTAATGGTTTAGGATTTCTTCAATTTTCAATTTTGTTTTATCTGAACTCAATTGTTTAATCACTTTTTCAAGTTCGGGATAATCTTTCATATTTTCCCAGTTTTGTGCAAAAACTGTAATATTTTCGATTCCCTTTTCGATGCTTGAGATGAAGTGCTGTTTTCTCTGGATTAGTCCTCGGAAACCGTAAGCTCCCAAAACCTGCAGGAATCTCATCAGTTGAATTGGTTTTACCGAAATTTTTAGTTGATTTTTAATTTCCTGATCTTCAAATTGATGAATATAATAATCAAGCATCTCACTTTTAAAGCTTTCATTGAAATTTGCTTTTGCCTGAAACAGAAAAGAAATCACGTCATACATTAACGGACCTTTCATGGCTGATTGATAATCGATAAATGATACTTCTTTCTGATCATTTACCATCATATTTCTCGCCTGAAAATCGCGGATCATTAAACCTTTCGGCTCCAGATTTTCGATGAGAGAAACGATGTTCTTAAATTCTTTCAGTAGAGTAGATTTGTGGTATTCCAGTTCCAGAACATCCGCCACGAAATTTTTAAAATAATACAGATCGTGCGTTACGGGAAGTTCATCATAGCTTTCATATTCGAAAGTTTTACTGTAATCTACCTTATTCTGTGTTGAAATCTGTAATTGATATAACTTTTCCAAAGTCTGCTTTACCAGAGATTTTACATTTTCTGATAATCCTTCTTTGGAAATAATTTCTGAAAGTGTATTTTCTCCTAAAAATTCCTGAATATACATTTTCCGGTCTTCCGAAACTGCAAAAATTGCGGGAGTATTGAGCTTTAAATCAGAAAATAAATAAGAGTAATACAAAAAACTCTCATTTTCCGCGATGTTTTCGTTGTAGGTAATGATATACGTTTTATCTGCTTTTGCGATAAAATTTACTCTCGCGGAGCCGCTTTGAGCTAAAGTAATAAACTCAGAAGGCTTTTTTCCTGTATAATTTTCAAAAAATCTTTGGGCGTATTCGGAAATCATAGATGCCACAAATATAATAATTTACAGGCGAATTTCTATATTTGCATTATGCTAAAGGATTTTAAACCTGTTTTGAGCATTCTGCTGCGTTTCATCATCATTTATATGGTGCTGCTTCTAGCCTATCAGTTTTTTCTGAACAGTTTTCAGAAAGAAGGTCTCGATCCGTTTTCCAGAATGATTGCGGAGCAGGTGAGATATATCCAGAACTTTATGGGTTTCCCGACACAGTTGTATAATGATATCAAAGGTGAGCAGGTTTATTTTTATGTCCGGAACGAATATCCTACAAGAATGGTGGAAGGCTGCAATGCCGTTTCTGTGATGATTCTTTTTGTAGCATTTGTTTTTGCCTTTTACAAAGGAAAAAAGACTTTCGTTTTTGTTATTCTGGGGCTGGTTTTGCTTTATATTATTAATGTTTTAAGAATTGTGGGGCTTAATATTGTTGTTTTAGATTATAAAGCATACAGTAAAACTACTCATGATTATATTTTTCCTGCGGTTATTTACGGAACGGTAGTCGTACTCTGGCTGGTCTGGATTAAATTTTTTGCTTTGAAAAATGAAAAATCTTAATTGGATTTTAGTCATACTAGGGATTTTTGGTCTTATAAGTGTAAGAATACTTGAAGACAGAATTTTCTATGATCCTTTTCTCAATTATTTTCATGAAGCAAATAAAAATCTTTCTTTTCCGGATTTTGAGTGGGGAAAATTAATTCCCGGCTATATCTTCCGGTTTAGTCTGAATCTGTTATTTTCATGCGTCGTAATTCACTTTTGGTTCAGAAACAAGCAGTGGACAATTCAGGGAGTTGTTTTAATTACGATTATTTTTGCGATTACATTTCCGATTTATTTGTACTGTATTTATGACAGATTTGAAATCGGATATCTTTTTTCTTTTTACATGAGAAGATTTGTAATCCAGCCACTGACTTTACTTCTTATTATCCCGATGTTTTATTACAGAAAACAAATGGTACAAAAAGATATATAGAGTCATATTCTAATGATCTTCTATGGTATGCTTATCCACAGAAGTCACATTTTCGGGTGTCCAGATTATTCTTTTTACAAACTCTTTTTCGCGTACCGGACAATCGGATATCTGACAGACAGGGCAGGAAATTGGTCTGCAATCGTCCATATGAAAATTAAATTCTACACTTCTTTTTGTATTTTTTGCTAAAAGAATAATCATTTTTTCCATTTCGTTATGCGCGTCACGAAGGCTGTAATACCACGGTAAAGTAATGTGTGCATCAATATGAAGATTCGCCCCGAATTGCTGTATTTTCATATTATGAACATCAATCCATTCCGTTCTCCGGTTTTCTTCCAAAATCTGGATGATCTGTTCCAGAAGATCGGGGTCCTGTTCATCCATAATTCCGCTCAGCGATTTCCGGACAATTTTATAGCCCACAACAATAATATATCCCCCAAAGCCCAGTGCAACTACAGAATCCAGCCAATAGATTTTGGTGAAATAGACGATAACTAAACTTGCAACAACGCCAAGTGTAGTTAATGTATCAGACTGAAGGTGTTTTCCGGAAGAGATCAGAACAACGGAGTTTTCTGCTTTTCCTTTCTTAATGGAAATATAACCCAGCAGGTAATTGATAATAGCAGTTGCAGCAATGATCCAGATCCCCAGATCTATTTTATTTAAAACTTTCCCGACAATTAAGCTGTGAACCCCTTCATAAATAATCATGATTCCGGCAATGGCAATTAAAGCACCTTCTATTCCGGAAGTTACAAATTCCACTTTACCATGTCCGTAAGGATGGTCTTCGTCTTTAGGTTTTTCCGCCAGATAGAGCGAATATAGCCCCATAAATGCACTGATAACATTTACGATACTTTCCATGGCATCAGAAAAGACAGAGTCGGAATTCGTCAGTTTCCAGGCAATAATCTTTCCGATGAATAGAATGATCCCAAAGGCGGCAATCAGCTTCTGAAAGGCTAATTTATCTTTACTTTTATTTTTATGAAGGTTCATAGGTTTGATAAAAAAAAGAATCTCATTTCTGAGACTCTTTCTGATTTTGTTAGTTTATACTAAGTTGTTTTCTACAAGGTATTCTGCAATCTGTACCGCATTTGTCGCGGCTCCTTTCCGCAGATTGTCTGCCACAATCCAGAGATTAAGGGTTTTGGGCTGCGAAAGATCCCGTCTTATCCTTCCGACGAAAACTTCGTCTTTTCCTTCGGAATACAGCGGCATAGGATATTCGTTGTTTTTTACGTTATCTACAACAACAACTCCGGGAGTTTCAGATAAGATTTTTCTTACTTCGTCAAGATCAAATTCATTTTCAAACTCGATGTTTACACTTTCAGAATGTCCTCCCTGAACCGGAACTCTTACTGCGGTGGCTGTTAAATTAAAGGTATCGTCCCCTAAGATTTTCTTAGGTTCTTTCATTAATTTGATCTCCTCTTTCGTATAATCGTCATCTGCAAAAACATCACAGTGCGGCAATGCATTTTTAAAAATCTGGTACGGATATACTTTTGCGATAGAATCGTCTCCGCTGATTTCTCCGTTTAGCTGATCTACAGCAGCTTTACCGGTTCCTGTTACGGATTGGTAAGTGGAAACAATGACTCTTTTTAAATCATATTTTTTGTTCAGAGGTCCTAAAACCATTACTAACTGAATAGTAGAACAGTTCGGATTGGCAATAATTTTGTCTTCTTTCGTCAATACATCTGCATTGATTTCCGGAACCACCAGTTTTTTATCAGGATCCATTCTCCATGCTGAAGAATTGTCGATTACTGTTGTTCCTGCTTCAGCAAAAAGAGGAGCGAATTCGAGGGAGGTTCCGCCTCCGGCAGAAAAAATAGCAATATCCGGTTTGGCAGCTATAGCGTCTTTCATGCTTACTATCGTAAATTCTTCCTGTTTATACTTCACCTTATTACCTACAGATTTTTCGGATGCTACCGGAATTAGTTCGGTGATAGGGAAGTTTCTCTCTTCGAGAACTTTAAGCATAACTTGTCCAACCATTCCTGTTGAACCTACTACAGCTACTTTCATTGATTTAATTAAAAATTATTTTGTTAATATATTTATGCCCCGAAGACTCTCGCCCAAGGGAACGCGAATGCAAATAAACCTACGGCAATTAATCCCATAATTACGACTCCTAAAGAAATTGTAGGGTTGGTTTTTACTTTTTTGTTAACGATCGTCATTAAAACAGCGGCGATCAGCATAGAAAACGGATGTTCTACATATTGAAATCTTAATGCTGAGTTTTTCATCACTTCACCCATATTTAAACCATTTGAGAAATTAATGATCAGCATCACAATCCCCAATAGAAACTGAACGTGGAAAAAGATCATTGTAAAAAGAGTAGTCTTTTTAAGGAAATTATTTACTTTTCCACTGAATCCGAACATGGTTGCTAAAAGTGCAATAACAAACAGCGTCACCAAAAGAATTTCCAGATATCCGAATCCTTTGTGAGCATTAAGTAAAATGTTGTAAAAGTCCATATTTATTTTTTTCTGTTTTTCAGACACAAATATAGCAAAAATCCCGGCGAAAAGCCGGGATTGATATTTATAAAATCTAATTTATGTATTTATTAGAAGTTGAATGAAAGTGTTGCAGACCATGTTCTTCCGTATCCGAAATAAACTTGGTTTTGTTGGTTTACTCCATTCCATGTTCCTGCTGCTTGGTACGCCTTATAGTTAGACGTTAATGTTGCAATCTGAGCAGTGGTTAATGGGGTTGATTGAAGAGGCCTGTTTACCGCTATGTACTGATCTAAAGTTAATCCGGTTTTTGTGTTTGTATTAGATTCAGCAATGTAAGTCTTATCCAGCAAGTTATAAACATTTCCTCTAACTGTAAAGAATTGTTTAGGATTATGTAATTTAATTTTAAAAGATAATCCTAAATCAACTAAACCATAAGAAGGTAATTTTAATGCGCCTTGATCTCCTGCAGCCTGATTTGAGAAGTTAAGAAGGTTTAAGTTAGCATATAAATTTTTAATCCCTCTATATGTTCCGTCGAATGAAAACCAGTCTGTTGGCTTGAATGTAAATCCAACTGCTGCTGAAGTTTGTGCTGCTCCACCAACTTTAACTTTATCAATATATAATGTCTGCATTTCTGAACTGATGAGTTCGTTTGATTCACTAAATATATTTCCTTGTGCATTACCTTTATAATACCAGTCACCTACAGAAAGCATACCGAACAGGCTTAACATTTTGTGAACATTAGCATTAGTTTCAATTTCAAATCCTTGGTGAATTTCTGTAATTCCCTGAAGGTTTGAATAAGCAGTTGTAGTGCTTACAGGTAGTCCTGTTGTAGGATCTGTGTAAGTAAATGCAAGATTACCTCTTCTCAAGAATCTATCTCTCCACTCAGTTCTGTAAAGGTTCAAATTAGCTGTGAAGATACCAGAACGGAATCCATATCCTGCCTCAACACCGAAGATTTTTTCATTCGTTAAGTTCGGATTTAAGTAGTTTTTGTTATTTGGGTAAACAGCATTAAGGAAAGGCTGCTTAGAATAATATCCGATATTTACAAAAACGTTGTGCTGATCATTAATGTTATAATTAGCACCTGCCTTTACATTATATCCTACAATATCTTTAAAGCCTGTTTTTTCATACAATAATGGATTTGTAGCGGTTGGCTGAGCAATAGCGGTAGATGTTGCTGAATTTCTGAAACCTGCTTGCTGACCATTTAAAAGCGTAACTCCATCGATGATAAAGTGATCGATTCTTTGGAATGACTGGTTAGATAAAGCTCCAGAAACGAATGCAGATAACTTATCACTAGAATATTCTAGCTGACCAAATCCACCATACCATAAAACTTCACCGTCATTGTTATATCCTACCATATCATCCATACTGTTTCTCTTTCCTCCGAACGGATTGAAAGTAGGCTCAGCCTTAAATGTATTAGAAACTACTCTAGGAGTTACAGTATATAAGTTTCCTGGCGAAGTATAAAAGTTTTTGTTAGTATTATCTTTGTATCCTGCAGCACCATAAAGATCAGAAATTACCTGATAATGATATCCGTAATAATATCTGTCGTCTGTACCGATTGTGAAGTTTAAGTTATCATTAATTTTATGATTGAAACTAATAATCGCTCCAAACCAGTTATGGGAGTTAATTGATGATCTTCTTACTAAAGTAGCACCCGCAGCTGAAGTATTCATATTAACATTTGCATTTGTAGCGAAAATTCTGTCATATGCAATTTGTCCGTTTGCATCAACGAAAGAATTTACTCCTCCTGTTGCAGTACCTACACCTGTTGGAATTCTACCTAAATCACCTGTTCCGCCACCTCTACCGAAAGAAGCATAGAATACTGAATTTAATTTAGATTTTGAACTGATATTCCAATCCCAGTTTAAAGACATTACTGGTTTGTGATAGTAGTTTACTCTGTTTGATAAAACGTCACCATTTCTCCAGCCCCAATCTGCATTATATCTTCTGTTAGGAGTTCCGTCATTATCAGAATTATATTTGATGTAATTTTGAATAGTAGAATAGGTTGTTCTCTGATTGTGCCATTGAGGAGCTCCCGTAATTGTAAACTGGAAATCATGCTTTTTATTTGGCTGATATCCTAAGGCAAAATAATAGTTATATCCTTCAAATT
This sequence comes from Chryseobacterium sp. 2P, assembly GCF_059579425.1. NCBI lineage: Bacteria > Pseudomonadati > Bacteroidota > Flavobacteriia > Flavobacteriales > Weeksellaceae > Chryseobacterium > Chryseobacterium sp. 2P. The sequence continues at coordinate 4,298,580 of NZ_CM184194.1, read as the reverse complement.
CAGTTCCGTCTGCATACATTGATCCGGCAGTTCTGCTCATTAAGAATGAAGAAGACCATCCTTTTGCAGATTTACCAGTATTGTAAGCAAATAATGTTTTTAGATAATCATTATTACCAAGACCTAGAGAAACAATTCCTCCCTGTTTTTTATCAGCAGCTCTTGTTAGAACGTTAATTGTACCTCCAACGGAAGCGATAGCTAATTTTGAAGAACCAAGACCTCTTTGTACCTGCATTGCAGAAGTAACATCAGAAAGTCCAGCCCAGTTAGACCAATAAACAGCTCCGTTTTCCATATCATTCACAGGGACACCATTTACCATAACGGCAATATTTTCCTGTGCGAATCCTCTAATGTTAATTTTAGAATCTCCAAAACCTCCACCAGCTTTTGTAGCATATACAGATGGGGTTGTATTTAAGATTTCAGGGAATTCCTGATTTCCTAATCTTTCAACGATTTGCGCTTCTTTGATTGTTGAAACTGCTACAGGAGTTTTTCTATCTTTTGCGATATCAGCAACTCCAATTAACACTACCTCGTCAATGTCTTTAGACCTAGTTGATTTAACTGTGTCCTGAACCTGTTGAGCATAATAAACGCTAGCTGTAGATAATGTTATTACCGCAGTTAGCATTGATTTGTTGATTAATTTCATAATCGTTAGTAATAGTTAGATTTAATTTTCTGCAAAATTGAGGAAATTTATTTTAACTAATATTAACTGTATGTTAATTTTTAAAGGTTCTTAATAAGGTTTAAAATGTTGATTTACAATGTATTGAATAATAATTGATATTTCGCATGAAAAAAATCACATTATTGAGTTTTTAACAAAAGGGGATCATTTTTAACAAAAATTCAACGCTATTTCACGGCTTTGAGGCTTAAATCTATATTTTCTGCTGAGTGAGTAAGTGCTCCTGCGGAGATGTAGGTAACGCCTGTAGAAGCAATTTCTTTAAGCTGATCGCGGGTAATTCCTCCCGAAGCTTCACTTTCGCAGGAACCATTAATTAAGCTTACTGCTTTTTTCATAGTTTTTACGTCCATATTATCCAGCATGATTCGGTCTACCTTCGCATCAATAGCTTCCTGAACTTCATCCAGATTTCTGGTTTCAACTTCTATTTTAAGCTTTTTCTTATTCTTTTTGATGTAGTCTTTTGCCATTTTTACGGCATTGGTAATGCTTCCGTTGTAATCGATGTGGTTGTCTTTCAGCATGATCATGTCATAAAGTCCGTATCGGTGATTGGTTCCGCCGCCAATGGCAACAGCCCATTTTTCGCATACCCTGAAGTTTGGAGTTGTTTTTCTGGTGTCCAGAAGTTTTGTTTTTGTACCGATGAGCCTGGAATCCCAGTCATGCGTTAATGTTGCAATTCCGCTCATTCGCTGCATACAGTTTAAAACCAGTCTTTCCGTTGAAAGAATAGATCTTGCACTTCCGGTTACAATAAAAGCAATATCTCCTACCTTTACAGCATCACCATCTTTTACGAAAGTTTCAACGTTTAAGTTTTTATCAAAAGTTTTAAAAATAATTTCAGCCAGTTCCACTCCGGCAAGAATGCAATCCTGTTTTACCAGTAGTTTTGCACTTTGTTCCAGATCTTTGGGAATAGTGGAAAGCGTAGAATGATCGCCATCCTGAATATCTTCTTCAAGGGCGTTTTTAATAAACTGTTTTAAAGCTTTATCGGTTACGTATGCCGGTCTTTTCATATTTTTAATTTTAGTAATAATAAGATGCTTTTGTTCCGAATAACAAATCGTGAATCACAAAAAGCAAAATTACTTCATTTTCATCAGCTTTTATTTTTTCGAATTCAATTTTATTTTTTATTCGGATATTGTCTTGATTGGTTGCTGTAAATTCTATTAAATATTTTCCTCGCGGTTTGTAAGCATCAGGATTTTCTATGTACAGAAAATATTTCCAGTTCATATTTTTCCACTGATATTCTGTCCCATGAAAAAGAAGTTTATCTCTTTTAAATTCTAAAATCGGATATTGATGATTGTTGATATAATAAAATGTCTGAGGAAGTTTGTTATCATTTATAATTTCATCCAGATCGAATTGATCTTTTCCGAAATAATAAGATTTTCCCATTGTAAGTATATTGCACAATAGATTTAATGGAAGAGGATATTTTGCTCTTGAAATGATAATTTTCTTGATATAATTAAAGAATCGAACCCCAAAAGATACAGCCGCTAAAATGAACATCCAGCCCAGAAAATAGATTTCATCATGATGCTTGCTTCCAAAAATAAGAAAACCAAGTACAATGAGAACGATAAAAATCAACATGACTCTTAAAAAGTTTAAAAGATTCATGATGGTTAAAATTCTCAGACTGAAGATTTCCATACTCCGTATTTGCTATTCTTAAGCCAGATCTTTATTATAAAACGCACCTTTATTCTCCGTCATTTCCATAGACTGGGTAATGATGAGGTGGGCAACGGTTGTTAAGTTTCTAAGCTCTGACAACTGTGGCGAAAGAATAGAGTAGTGGTAAATTTCGTTCACTGCGGCAGCGATTTCCTGATGTTTTTGCAAAGCCATATTCAGACGGCGGTTGCTTCGTACAATTCCTACCAGATCGCTCATCATTTCCTGAAGCTGCTTTCTGAGGTAAGATATAATTACCATCTCATCCATGATTTTCATTCCTTCTTCATTCCATTCCGGAACGGCTTTCAGATCATCAAAGTTGAAATTATTTTCGTTTAAAAGTTCAACGGTTTTCATGGCAGCATTGTGTCCGAAAACTAATCCTTCCAATAAAGAGTTGGAAGCTAGTCTGTTGGCTCCGTGAAGTCCGGAATTGGTACATTCTCCCACTCCGAAAAGATTTCTGATGGAAGACTGACCGTCGCGGTCAACCTCAATTCCTCCCATCAGATAATGACAGGCGGGAACAACGGGAATAAGCTGGCTGAAAGGATCAATTCCTTCGTCTTTGCATTTTTTATAAATATTCGGGAAATGTTCAAGAAATTTTTCATGATCCATTTCACGGCAATCGAGCCCTACAAATTCGTCTCCGGTGATTTTCATTTCTGCATCAATGGCTCTTGCAACGATATCTCTGGAGGCGAGTTCTTCACGTTCATCATATTTATGCATGAATTTTTCACCTCTTTTTGTTCTTAATTTGGCTCCGTCTCCACGAACGGCTTCCGAAATTAAAAACAACATTCCATCGAGCTTACTGTACAGAGCGGTCGGGTGAAACTGATAGTACTGCATATTGGAAACTTTTCCTTTTGCTCTTGCCACAAAAGCGATTCCATCTCCTGTTGCAATCGTCGGATTGGTGGTATTTTTGTAAACGTGTCCTGCTCCTCCGGTTGCAACAAGTGTTATTTTTGATGTTATTTTCTTAATGGTTTTGGATTTTTCATCCAGAATATAGGCTCCGTAGCAATGGATATCGCCTTCATTTAATTCTTTTCCGGGAACATGATGCTGCGTAATGATATCAATTACGTAATGATGATCGAGAATCTCAATATTCGGACTGCTTTTTGCGGTTTGCAAAAGTGCCCTTTCGATTTCAAAACCTGTGATATCTTTGTGATGTACAATTCGGTTTTCGGTGTGTCCTCCCTCTCTTCCTAAAGCAAATTCGCCGTTTTTCTTGTCAAAATTCGCACCCCAGTCTACAATTTCATTGAATCTTGCAGGAGCTTCCCTAACTACCATTTCCACCACATCGCGTTTGTTTTCGCCGTCTCCCGCACGCATTGTATCGGCAATGTGTTTTTCGAAGTTATCATTTTTAGAATCTGTAACTACTGCAAGACCACCCTGTGCATATTTGGTGTTGCTTTCATCTTCGTCCGATTTTGTTACGATGATTATTTTGGCATCAGGAAGCTGCTCAGAAACTTTTATGGCATAGGAAAGTCCCGAAATTCCGGAACCGATTACTAATACATCCGCTTTTATCATATCCTTAGTTTAAGACAATTGTCTAAATAGTTAAATAAATTTAAACAATTTTTCGTTTGGTTTTCTTACTTTTTTCATGTGCTGAAAATGATCTTCCTCCGAACGGTAGCCTAAAGCGAGCGTTACGCTTACTTTTTCGGTTTCAGTATTTATCTCCAGAATTTCTTCGATAAGTTCCTGACGGAAGCCTTCCATTGGACAGGTGTCTATATTTTCTATTGCGGCTGCATACATGAGATTCGCCAGAACGATGTAAGACTGTTTTTCTGCCCAGCTGAAAATTTCATCCTGTGTTTTTTGATTAATATGCTGATTGATGCTGTTTTTAAAAAGATCCAGTTTTTCCAGCGGTGTTTCTCTTACTTTAGAAATATGCCGGAAATAACCGTTAATGTAATTGTCGTCCACAATTTTTTTGGAAACAATAACAACGAGATGAGAACAGGTGGAAATCTGTGACGGATTGTAGAATGCAGGAATTAATTTCTGCTTCATCTCCTCACTTTCCACGATAAGAATTTCGTAAGGCTGAAGACCAAGAGAACTTGCCGATAATTTTCCGGATTCAAGAATATTATGCAGGGTTTCCTGAGGAATAATTTCGTGATTAAATTTTTTTACAGAGTATCTTCTGCTTAAAGCCTCTAAATAATTCATAATTCAAATTTAAGAATTGAATGCGAATTAAATAAGTTTAAAATAAAATATTTCTTCTAAATAAGGCATAAAAAAAGATCATCCGTTTTTCGAATGATCTTTAAAAAGTGTTATTCTATATTTTTTACCAGAACCCAGCCATTGTAAGACGTCTGAGTACTGTTTTTGTCATTTTCATTCCAGGTAATGGTGTACCAATAAGTTCCTGTCATTACTTTTTTGCCTCCCGTAGTTCCGTCCCATTTGTAGTTTCGGATTTTGTCGGCTTCGTACATTTTATTTCCGTATCTGTCATACACCGTGAATACTAAATTCTTTTTATATGCTAATGCGGAATAATCGATGTAATCGTTTTTGTTGTCTCCATTCGGAGTAATGGCATTCAGGAGATTAGGAACCGTTATCTGAACATGAATAGGTGTACAATTGTAGGCATCTTTTACATACACTACAACTTCACCTCTTGCAAGACCTGTGAAGACGTTAGAATCCTGCCAGTTTATTCCGTCCAAAGAATATTGGTATGGTGTTTTTCCTCCTTTCACATTCACGGTAATCGTGTTGTTTTTAATATCAATTGTAGCAATTACTGGTTGCTGCGAAGGATTTACGATTACAGTCTGCTGTGTTGTACATCTTCCTGATTTCAGCTGTACCCAATAAATTCCGGGCGTTACATTCGTGATAGATTGTGTGGTTGCTCCGGTGCTCCATAAGTAACTGTCGAATCCGGTTCCTGCATCTAAAGTTGTTTTAGCATCAATACAGATGATTTTATCTTTCAATACAGAAGAATAAATCGGCGCTAAAACTTTTAATGTAATTTTTGCAAGTGTCCAGCAATTGGTCACATTCGTAATTCTTACATACACTACGGATGATGTGCTTACGTAAGCTGCAGGATTCAGAATTTCATTGTTTCCGGCTAAAGCATCCGCTTGTGTTTTAAAATATCTCTTTGTAACTCCCGTCGCAGAAGTTACAATTGCCTGTGTAAGATTAAATAAACCCGTTGTCGGTGCATTATCGATAAAGCATGATTCCAGAGTAGCGTCTGTTGTAGCAATTTGAGGGTAAAATGCTAAGGTAATTGCAGCAGAACCCTGGCAGCCAAGAGGAGTGGTTACTTTTACATATACGGTTCCCGCAGCAGAAGTGTAGGTTGTAGGATTGGTAATTTCATTGGTTCCGGCGTTTAGATCCGCCATATTTTTATAATATTTCTTGGTAGAACCCGTTGGTTCGTTCACATTCGCAAGCGTAAGATTGTATGTGGCTGTTCCTGTATTGTTGTTATTACATTCCGTAAGTGTTGCAGGGGTTGCTGTGAAAGGAGAAAGGTTTAACTGAATTTTACCGTCCGGATTATCACAAAGCAATCCTGTATTGTCTTTAATTAAAACAGAAACTGAAGTATTTGCGCTGAACTGATAGTTGGTAGGATTCGTAATCGGAGTTCCGCCTACACTGTATGAGAACGTATAATTGGCAGGATTGGTTACAAACTGTCCCTGATAAGATGTTAAATTTACCGTTCCTTGTCCTGTTGCAGGATTCGGACAGAAAGTATCTGTTACCAACGTCTGGTTAAGCGCAACTTTGTCTATATAAACTTTTACGTTTTTAATTGATTGTCTTGCACTCGCTCCTCCTGTAGAAGCAGAAAAGCCAAAATAGCCGGTCGTCATGGTAGCTGCAGCTCCGGAAGGGGCAAATGATTGGCTTACAATGGTAGTTCCGTCGATTTTAAGCGTAATGATCCAGCTTGCAGGAGCTGCAGGATTTACCTGTCCGTTTACTTCAACGTGTCTGAAAGTAGTTCCGACGAAAGGCTGCGTAGGATTCAGATCCGGAGAGTGAAATGTACTTCCGGGAGTTGTATTGTATTCGATATTTGATCCTGCCGTGTTGTTTATTCCATATAAGATATGGACTTTACTCATCTGTGCTTCTGTGGTATTATTAAAAATGTCAAATCCCACCATTAAGCCGGTAGAGTTTGCAGGAATTCCTAATCCTCCGCCAGATGTGTAAGAAGCGGGTGGATTTGCCAGATACCAAAAAGCAATACCATCTCCTCTTCCGTAGGCAGCTGTACCGTTTCCGTCGATTCTGAAATCAAATTCCACTCTCCATTTATCACAATATTTAAGATTGATAGGAGAGTCTAATTTTATACCTCCTACCTGACTGATCTGGTCTGCGGTAAGCTGTATAAAGTCTGTATTTACAACCGCAGAAGGAACGATGTTCCAGCCTGTGGTGTTTACAGGATTTCCGGTAAGCTGATAGGTTTGCGACGAAATTTTTCCGAAGCAGCAAAATAAGAAGAGGGATAAATAAAGGAGTAGTTTTTTATTCATTTATTAGCATACTTAAAATTAGACGTGTAAATATATTAAATCCTAATTAAATAATATGTATTTAATATTAAATTTGCCTTATTTAGTATTTATTTTATAATAAATGGTAAAGAAACTGAAAGAATGCTGAAAATTTTTCTGAAGATTAGCTGTAATTGTTAATTAAAATAAAGTGTTGCTTTCAGGATTTTCGAAATAAGTATCGATTTCTAAATTATCTGAAGCAGCAGCGGTTACGGCAAGTTTGTCGCACAGTTCGTTTTCAAAGTGACCGGCATGACCTTTTATCCAGTGCATTTTTGGTTTATGCAGATTGTATAATACGACAAATTTTTTCCACAGATCAGGATTTTTCACGTTTTTCCAGCCCCTTTTGATCCATCCGGCTAACCAATTCTGGTTAATGGCATCCGCAACATATTTGCTGTCTGTATAAATATGAATTTCGTTGTCCGGAGATTTCAGTTTTTCCAAAGCGGTGATCACAGCAAGAAGTTCCATCCTGTTGTTGGTGGTTTTCCGGAAGCCTTTAGAAAATGTTTTCTGATAATTTTTTTCAGGGACGCGCATGAGAATTCCGTACCCGCCTTTTCCGGGATTTCCGCTGCAGGCTCCGTCGGTGTATATTTCAATTTTCATTTTTAAATCTTAACCTTAATCTTAGTCCTGAATTTAAAAAGGAAAATCGTCGTCATCATCAAAATCATTCATTGAAGATCCTGAAAGTTTTGAACTGTCCGGAAGATCAAAAGCTGCACCCGGCTGAATTGTTGTTTTAATTTTATCAAAACCGCTAGGTTCCTGCTTTCCAAAGTTGGAAGGATATCGTCCTCCGCTCATTCCTCCGTCAAAAGCAGCCTCAATATCACCGAACTTCGCAAAATGTTTTAAGAAAGATAAACGCACATCGGCAGTTGCACCATTTCTGTGTTTTGCAATAATCAATTCCGCCTGATTTTCTGTTGAGGTTTCCTGTCCTTCTTCATCGTTGTCCCAAACCGTAATTTTATAATATTCCGGTCGGAAAATAAAAGATACAATATCTGCATCCTGCTCAATTGCTCCGGATTCCCTTAGATCGGAAAGCTGAGGTCTTTTCCCCGGACGTGTCTCCACACTACGGGAAAGCTGCGAAAGTGCAATGACAGGAACATTAAGTTCTTTGGCAATGGCTTTTAAAGATCGTGAAATCATGGAAATTTCCTGTTCACGGTTTCCTCCTCCTTTTCCGCCGCTTCCGGCAGTCATCAGCTGAAGATAATCGACCATGATGAGCTTTACACCATGCTGCATGACAAGTCTTCGGCATTTGGCGCGGAAGTCGAAAATAGACAGGGAAGGTGTTTCATCAATATATAAAGGGGCATTTTCCAGTTCGGAAACATTGGAGAAGAGTCTTTCCCATTCTTCATCATCCAAAGTTCCTTTTCTGAGTTTTTCTGATGAAATTCTTGTTTCGGAAGCAATCATCCTTGTGATAAGCTGTACCGATGCCATCTCAAGCGAGAATAGAGCCATAGGAATTTTGTGTCCCACTGCAATATTTCTTGCCATCGACAGAAGGAATGCTGTTTTCCCCATCGCCGGACGTGCTGCAATAATAATAAGGTCGGAGTTTTGCCATCCTCCGGTTTCTTTATCTACATCGCGGAAACCGGAAGGAACTCCGGAAAGTCCTTCTTTATCTTTTAGAGATTTAATGGTGTCGATTGCCTGTTTTACCAATGAATTGGCAGTATCGAATCCTTTTTTAATGGTTCCGTTTGTGATTTCGAAAAAAGACTGTTCGGCTTTATCCAGAAGTTCAAAAACGTCTGTTGATTCTTTATAGGATGCGTCAATTACGTTTGCCGAAACATTGATTAAGCTTCGAAGAATATATTTTTCAAGAATAACGCGGACGTGATATTCAATATGGGCAGAAGAACTTACTCCCATCGTAAGATCGATGATGTAGCTGTCTCCGCCGGCAGAGCTTAACTTGCCTTCTTTTTTAAGCTCCTGAATAATCGTCATTAAATCGACAGGCTGGTTGCCTTCGTATAATTTTAAAATGGTAGAAAATATGACCTGATGTCTCGGATCGTAGAAAACTTCAGGGGTAAGCAAATCTATCGAATGATCGAGTCCTTTTTTATCAATTAAAAAAGTACCAATCACCAATCGTTCAAAATCCAGAGCATTGGGAGGCATTTTCCCGTCTGCAATGGAGAGTTCTTTTGCAAAATTTCCGTTCGTCAAAGAAGATAATGTTTCTTTCTGCGCCATAATAGTGCAAAGATAGTTTTTTTGAAAAGCAAATGAAACGGAGTAACTAACAAAAAATTGTGGATAACTTTTGAAACCTTTATCCAGAAGGGTTTTGCGAAGAGCAAAAAAAATCACCTCAAAACTGAGGTGATTTAATGTTCTGAAAATCAGATTGAATTATTACTGAATGTTTTTAACCAAAACCCAGCCGCTGTATTTCGTCTGTGTATTGCTTTTGTCATTTTCTGTCCACGTAATCGTGTACCAGTATGTTCCTGTAACAATTTTCTTACCACCGGAAGTTCCGTCCCAGGTGTAATTTCGGATCTTGTCTGCTTTATAAATCATGTTTCCGTATCGGTCGTAAACCGTGAAAACGAGATCTTTTTTATAAGCCAAAGCAGAATAATCGATGTAGTCGTTTTTGTTATCTCCGTTTGGTGTGATCGCATTCAGAAGATTAGGAACAGTTACCTGAACGCTAATCGGGCTACAGTTATAAGCATCTTTTACATAAGCTTTATTTTCACCTCTCGGAAGACCTGTGAATACATTGGAATCCTGCCAGTTTACTCCGTCGATAGAATATTTATAAGGTGCTTTTCCTCCTGTTACGTTGATTGTAAATGAATCGTTATTGATATCTATACTTGTAATAACTGGTTGTACCGAAGCAGTAACCTTTACCTGCTGTAATGTCCAGCATTTTCCTGTTTTCAGTTTTACAGTATATGTTCCTGCAGGTACATTTGAAATAGATTGTGTTGTTGCTCCAGTGCTCCATTCGTAAGCATCAAAACCAGGTCCTGCGTCTAGTGTTGTTTTATCTTCAATACAGATGATCTTGTCTTTAAGAACAGCGGATTGTACCGGAGGTAAAACTTTCAGGTTGATTTTCGCAATGGCATAACAGTTCTCTATGCTGATTACTTTTACATACACTACTCCTGTTGTTGAAATGTATGTTGTAGGATTTAAGATTTCATTGGTTCCTGCAATGGCGTCCGCCTGAGTTTTGTAATATCTCTTCGTTTGTCCTGTCTGTGTAGTTACACTTGGCGTTGTCAGGTTAAATGATGCTGTGGTTACATTAGATTCGATATAACATTCTTCAATAGAAGCATCATTTACTGTTACTACCGGATTAAACTGTAAACTAATCTGGTTGTAACCTGTACATCCCTGAGGATTTCTTACTCTTACATACACTGTTTTCGGTGCTGCAGAAGTATAAGCCGCAGGATTTGTAATTTCGTTGGTTCCTGCATTAAGGTCCGCTAATGTAGGATAATATTTTTTAGTAACGTTTGTAGATGTAGGGTAAACATCAGGAGCTGTTAAATCAAAGACGCCTGTTCCTGCATTATTGTTGTTACAAGCTTTTACTGTAGCCGGAACGACAGCAAGGGCAGGTAAAAACTGCAGGGTAATCTCTGCATTGGCACTACATCCTTCAGTAGTTGTAACTTTTACAAAAACTGTTTTTGGAGCCTGTGATGCATAAGAAGAAGGAGTGGTAATTTCATTGGTTCCTGCGGTAAGGTCTGACATTGTAGGATAGTATTTTTTCACAACATTGGTTGGTCCGTATACGTTTGCAGAATTTAGATCAAAATAACCGATTCCTGTATTATCATAATTACACGAAGTGATGGTGGCATTATTTACAACGATATTACCCGATCTGAATTTGAATTTTCCAACCTGGAAACAACCATTTACAGGGTTATTTGCGTTGTTGGGATCTACATATTTAATTCTGTAATAATAGGTGGTAGCATTTACCATTATCGGAGTTGTAATAGGTGCTGTTCCCGTAATGGCGTCGTTACTTGTTAAATGATATGTTACAGAAAAGTTCGGATTACCGTTAATAATTCCTGCAGACAATGTGCTGAAATCAAACATGGATGGTAAAGCACATTTAAGAATTTCGTTCGGATCAGAAGGGTTTGCAGCAGGTGTTCCCGGTGCAATGAACGGATTCGGCGTTAAAGCAGGATTGTTGAATGCTGAAGTTAAAGAAGCAGTTCCTCCCCACGTTAAAGAAAATCCGTATGGATTACTCGGAATATAGTTATCAATAAGCAGATAATAAGTTTCTCCTGCAATTACATTCAGCGGAGTTTCCCATTGGCTTCCCGTGATGGTTGAACTTAATCCTGTAGGACCACTGAGTCCTGAAAAGTTACATTTAATAGCATTCCCGAAATCCCATGTGGCGCAGTTGATATTAGGTCCGTAAACGGCAAAATCATAGTCATAATGCGTTACTCCCGGAACGGTATTGGGGGTGATCGTGAATTCTATGGTTCCGGTTGTAGCAGCAGTAAAATAGTACCATACGGAATAGTGTTCTACATCCAGGCAGCTTGCGGAAGTAGCTTCCTGAACAGTTCCTGAGCTACTCGGATTATAAGAAATGTCTGAATTTCCACAAACAGGAATTGCTGAAATACAATCTGATTGTGAGAAAACCATTTGCGACAAGAATAAGATAGTCAGCAGTAATAATTTCTTCATTAGAAAGATTTTAAAAAAAATTAAACTTTATGATGTGAAAAAAACCGCTTGAGAAAAGCGGTTTTTTATCTGTTAGCAATATTTATTCTCTGTTTTTTACCATTACCCATCCTGAGAATTTGAATGGGGTATTCTTTTTATCATTCTCTTTCCATTCTACAGTATACCAATAGGTTCCGGTAGGTATTTTTTTACCTTTTGTGGTTCCGTCCCATTTGTATCCGTTAGATTTATCAGCCTGACCTACTTTTACTCCGTATCTGTCGAAAATACTTAGTACAAGACCTTGTTTTCCGGCTAAAGCAGAGTAGTCGATCACGTCATTTACACCATCTCCGTTTGGAGTAATTACATTGATTAAGTTCGGAACAACTACTGTTACCGTAAGCGGATCGCAGTTATAGCCGTCTTTTACATAAACCATATTGTCTCCTCTGGCAACATTTTCGAAAACGTTAGAATCCTGCCATTTGATTCCGTCTAAAGAATATTTGTAAGGAGCAGTTCCTCCGATTACATTTACAGTTATTGTATTGTTTGTAATATCAATGCTGGAAATTACCGGTTGTTCAGAAGGGTAAACTTTTACAGTCTGTCTTGTAACGCAGTTTCCTGTTTTAAGCTCAACCCAATACGTTCCTACAGTTACATTGTTAATAGCCTGTGTTGTAGCTCCTGTACTCCATTTGTAAGCTGTAAATCCAGGACCTGCATCTAATGTCGTCTTATTTTCCATACAGATAATCTTATCTTCAAGCACACTAGAATATACCGGAGGAAGAACAACCAGTGTTACTTTTGCTACTGCATAACACCCGTTTCCATTGGTCACTTTTATATAAGCTACACCGTTTGGAGCAATATAAGTACTAGGATTTAATATCGCGTTGGTTCCGTTGATAGCATCAGTAAGAGACGGATAATATGTTTTTGTTCCTGCCTGCGTCGTTACAGGTGCTAAAGTAAGGTCGAAAGAAGCTGTTGCAGGATTTGTATCAATATAACAAGATCTTAATGTGACATCTGTAACTACAACTACCGGGTAAAAGTTTAATGTAATTTTTGCAATATCAGAACATCCTAAGTTGGTTGTAATCTTTGCATAAACATCTCCTGTTGCAGAAGTGTAAGCTGTAGGATTCAAAATCTCATTAGTTCCGTTAGTAGCGTCTGTAAATGTTGGATAATACTTTGTAACGTATGTATAATTCGGGTTTGGAGTATATAATGTTGTTGTGGTAAGGTTATACACTGCAACTCCGTTATTGTTGTTATTACATGCTGTTAAACTCGCATTTGTTGCTTTAAAGGTAACATCTTTAAACTTGAATGCGTTAACGTTGAAGCATTTATTGGTAGGGTTATTAGGATTTGTTGGATCCTGATAACGGATAGTATAATAATAAGTACTGGTCGTATTAACAATAATTGGCGACGTAATTGCGTTGGTATCCGCTAAAGCATCGTTAGACGTTTTGTAGTATTTTACATAAAAGTTAGGGTTACCGTTAACAATATTAGCACTATTAGTCTGGAAGTTGTAAGGTGCTGAAATATCGCATACCTCGATGATTCTAGGATCTGAAGCAGTAGCTCCCGGAATTCCTATAGGATTAAACGGATTGGGCTGAATTGCCGGATCGTTGAATGGTGAAGTTAATGTAGCGGTACCTCCCCATGTTAATGAAAAAGCCATCGCCGCATTTGCTCCGGACCAGTTATCAACAATAAGATAGTAAGTTTCTCCGGGAAGAACATTCATTGCAGGACTCCACGCTCCTGAATTAGCCGTAAGACCGACCTGTAGTCCGGTCTGGTTTGGAAAAGGCTGCGCACCCGCATAATTACAACGGATCGGAGCACCTTTTGTAGCACATGTTTTATTAGGTCCGTACACAGCAAAATCATAATCTGCGGTATAAGGCGCCTGAGGAGTAATAGTAAAAGTTAATGTTCCTGCTGTTGCAACAGTGAATTCATACCACACGGAATAGTGTTCGTTCCCACTTAAACAGCTTCCGTTGGCATTTACCTGATCGTCCACGCTTCCCGAACCTGTAGGAAAATAAGAAATATCTGAGTTTCCGCATACTCTTATTGCAGTGGCACAATCGGACTGTGCAAAAAAGAATTGAGAAAAGATTAACAGTAATATAAGGTAGATTTTTTTCATAATAGTCGAATTTATCTTGATTATGACAGATTATTTAAGAATAGAAAGATAGTAACTGATGTCTTCTTTCCCCCAGTTCGGGTCCAGATTAGATTTTTTACTATACGTTTTAAATTTAGCCGCAGCAGAATTGAAATAAGTTTTTGCCAATTCTTTGTTGGAACTAAACGCAATCTCACCTTTTATTACATCAATCCTTGGATTGTTTTTGTCTTCAGATTCTGCTTTGGCAAGATATTCATTCGCTTTTGCTAAGTTGGCAGCACTGTCCGTGGAATTACCTGATGATTTAAGTAGATAAATTTGAGACAAAAGAATGTTAGCTTCAGCATTATTCGGATTTTTCACAAATACCCCGGCAAGATATTTTTCTGCCAGCCCTGAAGTTTCTTCAATATTTTGCACATTACCTTGTCTCTGAGCACTGATTTCTGCTCTTACTAATGATAATGCAGTGTAATAATATGCTCTCCAGTCTTCTTTTTTTGTTTCAGTACCTCTGGAAAGTGTGTTCACATATTTCATGAAATACTCTTTAGACTGCTGAAAGTCTTCAGTTTTTTTAGCAGACTCTAATTTTACAATCTGAGTCTCCAGCCCTTTCTCAGCGGAGGTTTGAGCAAAGCTGTAGGCAGCCACCACCATAGAAAGGAGAATAGATAATTTTTTTACCATAATAGAAAATATTTTGTAGACAAATATAAAAAATTATTAACTTTAATTTGAAGTTTTTAAGATTTATTTAATAAAAACGCGTATATTACTCTAATATTGCATTTTTCTCAATTTTGGATTTGTTGTTCCTACGATCAGTGCAACCAAAACTGTCATGGTTCCTCCGAATACTACAGAACGTACAACGCCCAGTAATTTTGCAGATAATCCGCTCTCAAACTGCCCCATTTCGTTACTGGACATAATGAAGATAGAATTCACACTCAGAACCCTTCCTCTGATATTGTCAGGCGTTTTCAGCTGAACAATAGTTCCTCTTATGACTACCGAAATCCCGTCCAGCATTCCGCTCATCACAAGGAAAAGGAATGAAAGCCAGTATAAATTCGAAAGCCCGAAACCGATAATACAAAGCCCGAAACCTGTAACCACACCAAGCAAAATCTTACCCTGGTTTTTTCTTAACGGAATAACCGATAAAATGGTAATGATGCACATTGAACCTATATCGGATGCGGCATTCAGTAACCCGAATCCTTCCGCTCCTACTTTCAGAATATCTGTTGCATACACCGGAATCATGGCAACGGCTCCCCCAAAAAGGACGGCAAACATATCCAGACACAGCGCTCCGAGAATTTCTTTGGTTTTAAAAATGTAAGAAATTCCCTCCCGCATACTATCCATAACGTTAATATTCTCTTTTTTGTATTCGGAATGTTGTTTTTTTAACTGAAAAAAGAATAAAGAAGCCAGAAAGATCAGAGAAATAATAACAACAAGCGTCCATTTTACACCGAAATAGCCGATGAGGAAACCACCGACAGCGTGGCCGCAAACAGAAGAGATCAGAAATATTGCCTGATTTAAAGTAACAGCATTCGGGAGATTTTCTTTTTTTACGATTTTAGGAATCATTACAGGAATAATCGGTCCGATAAAGGCTCTCGCAATTCCTGTGAAAAAAATAACTCCATAAATGAAGTACGTGATTTCATGTCCCGAAAAATGCATTTTAACATTGAAAAAAGCAGGGATCAGCAAAAGACTGATTAAAAAAATGTATACATAATTGCAGATCAGAAGCAGCCGTTTTTTTTCATTCATATCAATAACATGACCGGCATACAAAGCGCAGCTTACGGCAGGAATTACTTCCGAGAGCCCGATTAAACCGATTGAAAAAGGATCTTTTGTTAACTGATACACCCACCATCCGAGTAAAGTAGCGAGCATTCTGAAAGCTAAAACAATAAAAAATCTGCCTGTAAGAAGGTTTCTGAATTCAACATTTTTCAATGTCTGAAGCGGGGTAAATGAAATCATCCGACAAAAATAGCCTCAAATATTAACTTGAGGCTATTGTTATGATCATTTTTTTAAATGAAAAATTAAATGAGACTTAAAAGATAAAATCTATTTTAGTCCGCTCTTGAAGCACTGAACACCAAAGCCGCAACTCCCGCTGCTCCGATAATGGTGGCTCCGGTTGTAATTCTTGCTTTTCTGCTGTCTCTCACGGCTGCAACATTAGCTTTAGGAATAGTTACTACTGTACTGTCTTTCTTTCCTTTCGTCCCGATAAGGTTATCTCCTTCCACGTTACGGAATAACATTTTTTGATTTTTGGAACCATCTCTCATCATTACAGTATATACTTTGCCTGCCTCCAGATTAGAATAATCATTTTTAGCAGTATCCATACTATATTTTGTGGTTGCACAAGATGAAATGACAAATAACGACGTTAATAAAGATGATTTTAAAAGTACAGATGCTTTCATTATTATTTTTTAGTTTTCCAAATTTATAATTTTTTTCGAATATACGTTTCCGGAATCAAAAAAATGTGCCTAAAGTTTATAAATTTCTAATAAATTGGCGATTTTTCTGTCATTTGCAAGTCTTGGCGTTTTGTTTTGTCCGCCCAGTTTTCCCTGAGACTTTGCATATTCGTGGAAAGCATTTTTCTTCAGAGCTGTGAGGTGAAGTTTCTGCAGAATATTTCCTGAAATTAAATCATCATAATACGTATTGCGCTTTCTGAGCTGGTCATCAAGTTCGCTCTTGAACAAATTTAAATTCTCCGGTTCTTTTTCAAATTCAATAAACCATTCATGATAAGGAAGTCCTTCAGTGGGATTTACCTGTGGCGCGAGATGAAACTCTGTAATCTGTGCAGGATATTTTTCCAGCGTGGCTTTCATGGCTTCTTCCACTTCAAAAGCAATAACGTGTTCTCCAAAAGCCGAGGTAAAATGTTTCGTTCTTCCGCTCACGAGAATTCTGTACGGATTTTTATCAATAAATCTCACGACATCTCCGATGGAATACGCCCAAAGTCCCGAATTGGTTGTTAAAATTAATGCGTAATCCTTATTCAGTTCAACATCTTTTAGCGTCAGTCTTTTTGTGGTATGCTGAACGGAGTCGAAGCGCCCGTATTCTTCCAGCGGAATAAATTCATAGAAAATTCCATGATTGGTTAAAAGCAATAAGCCTTCTTTCGTATAGTCATCCTGAAATGCAAAAAAACCTTCGGAAGCAGGAAAAGTCTGAACAATATCTACTTTTCCTCCTAAAAGTTCTTCCATTTTATCGCGGTAAGGTTCGTAATTAACGCCTCCTGTAACAATCAACTGAAGATTCGGGAAAATCTGCTTTATCTTTTTGCCGTGTTTTTCAATCAGCTTTTCAAAATACATAATCAGCCAGGGCGGAATTCCGGAAATCAGCGTCATATTTTCTTTTTCCGTTTCCACTACAATTTTATCCACCTTCATTTCCCAGTCTTCTATAATGTTGGTTTCCCAGCTTGGAAGTCTGCTTTTCTGTAAATAATCGGGAATATGATGGGCTACGATTCCCGAAAGTCTTCCGGTTTTTATTCCGTACACTTCTTCCAGTTCAGGACTTCCCTGTAAAAAGATCATTTTTCCCTGTACAAAATCGGCGTTGTTTTTTTTGGCAATATAATGAAACAGCGCACTTTGAGCTCCTTTTACCTGAAAAGGCATTCCTTCTTTTGAAATCGGGATGTATTTTGAGCCGGAAGTCGTTCCTGAAGTTTTGGCAAAATATTCAGGAGTATCGGTCCAGAGAATATTTGCCTGTCCCTTTTTTACCCTTTCAATATAGGGTTTAAGGTCTTCATAATCCGAAACCGGAACACGTTCCTGAAAATCTTTTACCGTTTTGATGTTTTCAAAATCATGTTCTCTTCCGAAAAGCGTTTTTTTTGCCGTTTCCGTTAAGGATAAGAGAAGCTTTTCCTGATCGTTTTCCGCATTTTTTTTGAACTCTTCTGCTTTCCGGACGTGGTTTTTCGCCCAGATCAAAGCTGCATATTTCTTTAGGAAGTTTACCATGGTTCAAATTTATAAATAACTGAACAACTGGCGGTCATTTTCAGAAAATAAGACACAAAAAAAACCGATGAATGAGTGTGCATCGGTTCTTCGAAATTTGATTATGAAAATAACAACTAATAATGTTGAGTTTACTTGTTTTCCTTGTACCTTTTATCAGGAGTACCGTCCTTTTTCAGTTTTTTGTTTTCCTTGTATCTTTTATCCGGAGTTCCGTCTTTTTTCATTTTTGCTGCGGTTGGCGCTGTTGCAGGTTTTACAGTAGCTGCCGGAGCAGGTTTAGCTGGCTTTACTGTTTTTACCGTTTGAGCTTTTGTTGCAGCCGGAGCCGTCTGTTGAGCGGAAGCAAGTCCAAGTCCTAAAACGATAGACATTGCAGTTAAAAATTTTTTCATAGAGAATTTGTTTGTTTTGTTGAATCAAAGGTAGAGAAAATTCCAACTGAAAAATCTATTTTTTTAAACTTAACTAAAGTTTATTACAGCTTAAAAAAAGATTAAATGATACATTTGATATGATGAAAAGGCAGGCGCAAAATACTTTAGTCGTAATTTTTGCTATCGGATTTGTAATCATTTATAAATCTCTGTACAAAGATGAAACGTATGAAGAAGAAATAGAGAAAAAAGAGATAAAATCTGTTGTTGCAAAGAAGTTTGTTAACTATGATAACCACGGCATTCATTACATTGTTTATGAAAAAGACAGTATCATGATTTCTGAAAGTTTGGATCAATACATAAGTGTTGGAGATTCAATTATTAAGCCTGAACAATCAACAGAACTTATCATCAAAAATACAGATAAGTATGTCAGATTGGATTTCAATAATCCCAATTTACTTCCTTTAAAATAAAAAACCTGCTTTCTCCGAAGAAAAAGCAGGTTCTAACATATGTATGAAAAGTTGGTTTATCGGGTGCAGTTCGCTGTCCAGGTTTTTCCATCTTTTATGTATAAAATTTTCAGATCGTTATTATCAATCCTGATGTACGATGTTGCAGTAGATCCTACCATAACCAGCGTGTTATCACCCTGTTTGTTAAATTCTACTCCGTTAAGATCCGGAATTCCGTTGGAGAATGCAAAGTTGTACTTTGTTCCGCTCGCAATTTTTGTTACAAATACACTTCCGTCATTGGAACTGATGTTGTTGTCGCTGTCGCTATAACCGACACTTCCTTTGTAGGTTCCTGCGAAAAAGTCATTGTTGGCAGGATCATCGTCGTCGCTGCATGAAACGGTCGTGACTACAAAGAATAGTAACAGGAATGCTCCTAAAATTCTGATTGCTTTTTTCATAATAATATTTCTTTAGTGGTTGTAGAAGGGTTTATCCAAACAAAGTGCCATGTGGTAGGAGTAAATTTTTTTTAACTTTTAATTTAAAATTTTAGTAAAAAATTAAGAATTTTGAAGCGTTTAAAAACTTTCCAACTTCTTAAAAGAAAAATATTTATCCTTATCTTTGTACAGCCAAAACGGTTTCGGAAAACTCCCGAAATCGCTTTTTGCGTTCATACCAAATTATCTATGCAATTAAAAACCATCAGCGAAAAATTTCTTCCAGAGCTTCTTCAGAAAGAATTCGGAAAAGAGATTTTTATTCAACTGGAAAATAATCAACATATTTCTGTAAAAGGAAGCGCGGGTTCTTCGGTTTCTATTTTTGTAGCCGAATTATTTCTTACCCAAAAGAAAACCATTCTTTATATTCTGGATGATAAGGAAGACGCTTTATACGCGAACACAGAAATGGAAGATCTGTTGGGAAAAGATAAAGTACTCTATTTTCCGGCGACTCATCTGGAACCGTATCAGGTGGAAAAAACGCAGAACGCCAATCTTGTTCTGAGAACAGAGGTTATCAATAAAATCACATCCGGAAAATCTCCGCGTGTTATTGTTGCATATGCGGGAGCTTTGTCTGAAAAGGTTTTAAAAAAGGAAGATTTTAAAGCGATTTCGCATCATATAAGAGTTGGCGATCAGCTGGATTTTGATTTTGTGGATGAATTGCTGAATCATTATCATTTCCAGCAGGCAGATTTTGTTTCAGAGCCAGGAGAATTTTCCGTAAGAGGAGGAATTGTTGATGTTTTTTCGTTCTCCAATGAAAAACCATACAGGATCACATTTTTCGGAAATGAAGTGGAAAGTATTAAAACTTTTGATATCGAAACTCAGCTTTCGATTGACAAAGTGAAGGATTTTCAGCTAGTTTCCAATATGAATTTTACGGTAACGGGAAGCCGGGTTTCTTTATTACAATTGTTGCCCAAAGAGAGTTTTGTAATTTCTAAAAACGGAATTGTGGGAATGCAGCGTTTAAAAGCATTTTATGAAAAATCTCTGGAAAAATATGAAACATTAAGCAAGGACATTGCACACAGATCGCCGCAGGAATTGTTTATTTCCGATCAGGAATTTCTGTTTGACTATAAAAAATTTAAAACGGTTGATTTCGGAAGTGTTTCTATTGAAGGACTTATTGAATTATCAGAAATGAAGATAGACCAGACTTCACAGCCTGCTTTCAATAAAAATTTCGAACTGTTAATTGAAGATCTTGAAGGCAAACAGAATGAAGGCTTCGATACATGGATTTCTTTTTCCACAGAAAAACAGAAAGAAAGATTGGAATTGATTTTTGAAGAGCTGGAACACAAACTTCCTTTTAAAAGTTTTAAATCTGAACTTCATGAAGGGTTTGTAGATAATGACCATAAAATTCTGGTCTACACCGATCACCAGATTTTCGACCGTTACCAAAGATACAAGGCTAAGAATACCTTTGCCAAATCTGAGCAGTTGACACTGAAGGATTTAATGTCTTTGAAAATCGGAGATTACATTGCCCATATCGATCACGGAATCGGGAAATTCATGGGACTGGTAAAGGTGAATAATGACGGGAAAATTCAGGAATGTTTTAAACTGACGTATAAAAACGGAGACTTATTATATGTAAGCATTCATTCTCTTCATAAAATTTCAAAATACAACGGTCCGGAAGGAAGAGAGATTGTACTGAGTAAACTCGGATCTCCAACATGGAAATCTTTAAAACAGAAAACAAAAGCAAGGGTAAAACAACTGGCTTTTGATTTAATAAAATTATACGCTCAACGAAAATCTGCGAAAGGTTTTGCCTACACTCCGGATTCTTATCTTCAGAATGAGCTGGAAGCAAGTTTTCTTTACGAAGATACTCCGGATCAGGAAAAAGCAACCATCGATGTGAAGAAAGACATGGAAGCCGATACGGTGATGGATCGTCTTGTTTGTGGAGACGTAGGTTTCGGTAAAACGGAAGTTGCGATTCGTGCCGCATTCAAAGCGGCGACAGACGGAAAGCAGGTTGCTGTTTTGGTTCCCACCACGATTCTGGCTTTTCAGCATTACAGAAGTTTTAAAGAAAGACTAAAAGATTTTCCGGTGAATGTGGCGTATGTGAACCGTTTCAGAACAGCAAAACAGAAATCTGAAACCCTTGCAGCTTTAAAAGAAGGAAAAGTAGATATTATTATAGGAACACATCAGTTGGCAAGCAGCTCTGTAAAGTTTAAAGATTTGGGATTGCTGATTATTGATGAAGAGCATAAGTTCGGAGTTTCAGTAAAAGATAAGCTGAAAACTTTAAAAGCAGATGTTGATACTTTAACATTAACGGCAACGCCAATTCCGAGAACGTTACAGTTCTCTTTGATGGCAGCGAGAGATTTATCCGTAATTAAAACGCCGCCACCAAACAGACAGCCTGTGGAAACACAATTAATTGGCTTTAACGAAGAAATTCTGAGAGATGCGGTTTCCTACGAACTTCAGCGCGACGGACAGGTTTATTTCATCAACAATAGGATTGAAAACCTGAAAGATATTGCAGGGCTGATCCAGAGACTGGTTCCGGATGCAAGAGTAATTACGGGACACGGACAGATGGAAGGAAAACAACTGGAGAAAAACGTTCTGGATTTCATGGAAGGAAAATATGATGTACTGGTTTCTACAACCATTGTGGAAAGTGGAGTAGATGTTCCGAATGCGAATACCATATTTATTAATGATGCACAGCGTTTCGGGATGGCAGATCTTCACCAGATGAGAGGTCGTGTCGGGCGAAGCAACAGAAAAGCGTTCTGTTATCTTATTACGCCGCCTTATGATATGATGACTTCCGATGCCAGAAAACGTCTGGAAGCTATTGAACAGTTTTCGGATCTCGGAAGCGGATTCCAGATTGCGATGAAGGATCTTGAAATTCGTGGAGCCGGAGATTTACTGGGAGCGGAACAGAGTGGGTTTATTAACGAAATGGGGTTTGAAACTTACCAAAAGCTGATGCAGGAAGCTTTAGAAGAGCTGAAAGACGATCAGGAATTTGAAAATCTTTTCGAAAACGAAGAAGAAAGGAACAAATTATTTAAAACCACAAAAGACGTTAATATTGATACGGATCTTGAACTGATGCTTCCGGACTGGTATATTTCAAATACGGAAGAAAGATTACTGCTTTATCAGAAACTTGCGGAAATAGATAATGAGGCAAATCTGAATAAATTTGAATCTGAACTGATCGACCGTTTTGGAGAATTGCCGAAAGAAGCTGTAAATCTATTGAAAAGTGTAAGCCTGAAGTGGCTTGCTTCAGATATAGGTTTCGAAAAGATTGTTATGAAAAACGGTGTTTTTTTAGGATATTTTCCGGGAAATCCTCAGGATAAATTCTACCAGACGAATAAATTCAGGACTATCATTAATTATTTAACGAAGAATCCTAAAGAAGCACAGTTGAAAGAGAAGACAGGAAAGGAAGGAAATCAGCTGATGATGAGGAAAGACAGAGTAGGGAATGTGGATGAGGTGAATGATCTTTTAAAAACAATTCTGAAGAGTGAAGTTTAATTGAACAGAATACTATTTTATACTGCCGTGTTGTTATTTGCGACGCGGCATTTTATTTTAATATTCCGGAAAGGTATCTGTAATACAGATTTTTACATCACTAATATTAATAATTCTTAATATTGAGACAAATTAGAATAAAAATCTTTCAGAAACATGATTTTTATCGTGTTTTTATTCTGAACTATTATCGAAAAATTTGGATCATAAAATCGAATTTATTTTAGGTTTTAAAACGTTTAAATACTATAATTCTTCACTATTTATGGATAAATTTACAAGCTTGTGTAAAATTGTCTGTTATTTATAAATGTTTGTATATCAATAAAATAAATGTTTGTTTGTGAGTCATTTATTTTAATACAATTTCAAATCTAATTCCTTATTTAGAGACATTAAAGTGAGGGTTTTTGAATTTTCGCTTTAATCCTAACAGTTGTTAGTAGTAATAATTCTAATTTCAGTCTGTTTTCAGCTATGCTGTAATTAGTTAATTTCTATCGTTTTACGTATTTCTACTCTACTTTTTGTGTGTTTTTTTATTTATCTTTGCAGTCCCTTATTATGAAAAAGACTATAAATAGCTGTGTAGCCGGATTATTATTTTCTGTTCAGGCTTACGCTCAGGTGGGAATTGGTACCAGTACTCCCAATTCTGTTCTCGATGTAAACGGGAAAACCACCTTAAGAAAAGAATTGAGAGTTGGAGGTACTACAACAACGCTGGGTAATCCCGGTTTGAACGGACAGGTCCTTGTTTCTCAGGGCGAAGGTCTTACACCAAGCTGGAGATCGATCAATGTTTCCTTTATGGAAGAAGGTCAGTATAAGCTCATTAACTCGTATTTATCTTCCGATCAGGTGGGTATCAGTACGTTATCTAACGGAGTCGCTGCAGACGGAATTTATAAGAATTCTGTAGGAAACGACATTGCTGATGTTACCAACGGTATCTGGGTGAAAATTGCGGGTCTGGAAAATAATTTTACCATTAAAAACGGAAGAAACAGGCTTACCTATCAGTTCCAGACAGGAATTGAACTGAAAGCGCCTGTTGCTACGACTTCCCAAAGTGTTACTTTTGCCTGTGGTATATTCCGAAACAATAAGCTGGTTGCAGTACGTCCTGATAAAGTTACTTCCAACAACAATACTGAGAAAGGAGGTTTTCAGGATTATATCTTTACACTGAACTATACGGAGCAGAACGTTCCTGTAGGTACTCAGAAAATTGAGGTTGCGTGTAGAAAGATTGAATCTTCCAATACAGATTCCCAGTTCACCATCGGAAGGAATATATCCAATACCAATACAATTTCCAATGCATTCACTCTTGAGTCTGATCTCAAAGTGGATATTATTGAATATGTAACCTATAAAAGTAACTAAACCCACCAATGAAAAAAATATTTTTAACTTTCTGTATTTCTGCAGGAATCCTTTCTTCTGCACAAATTGGTATTAAAACTCCCACTCCCAAATCTACACTTGATGTAAACGGTGATGTTAATTTCAGAGATAAATTGTCTGTTTTCAATCCTACAGATAACAGTATTTCTCAGGGAAATAACGATCAGATACTTGTTTCTCAGGGAGCAGGAAATCCTCCTATCTGGAAATCACTTCGTATTCCGGAATACGAACCTAATAAATTTTATTTGATTTTTAATAATTCATTTTCAGATAAAACTGGGATTACATTTTCCAGTACGGAAGAATCTACCAATGGTGCCAACAGATCTACCACCCTTGTGAAAGATACAAATTACAGCAGTCTGAATCAGTTTAAGAAAATAACGTCTTTATCGCAGCCATTTCTTGTATACAGTACAGAAAGCAAGACGTATTTTCAGTTTGAAACGGTAGTGCAGGCAGATTTTCCGGCAAATACTTCTCCGGATATTTCCATAGATTATGCGTGCGGAATTTTTGTAGACGATAAACTGGTTAACCTCAGACAGAGAAATCTGAAAGCAAGTAGCGCTACCAATACATTTATTACGCATAACCAGATCGGGATGGTACAAAATCTTTCAAAAGGACAGCATACGGTAAGTGTGGCGTGCTCCAGATTAAAATCTTATAACACTTCGGCAAATTTAGGTATTGGAATTAATGTCGCTACCAATATTGACAGCTTTATTACCCAGTCTTCGCTTAAGGTAGATGTTTATGAAGTACCGCAAGTATTTAATTCAATTTTAAACTAAATCATGAAAAAAATAGCTTTAGTAATATTTTCTGCATTCTCAATAGGATATTATGCTCAAGTCGGTATAAAGACCACAACTCCTGTAGGTACGCTTGATATAAACGGTGACCTCAATGTTAACAGGGAGTTGAGAATGGGAGGTACAAACATAATTAAAGGCTCAGCAGGAACAGCAGGAAGTATTTTCCATAATAATTCTGAGCTTGGCGTAAATGACTGGAAGAGCATAAAAATTGCAGACGGACAGGGGAGTATGGCTTTATTTTCCATGAATACCGTTTCAGATCAGACAGGAGCTACTTTTAGCGGCGCTAATGGTTCTACTTCTCCGTACACAGAAAATTCAGCAATTAATTCTAACTGGGTGGTGCTTACGGGAACTCAGGACACTTATTCGGTAACCAATCCAACCAATAAAGTAGTTTTCACTTTTCAGACGACAGCGCAGAAAACCAATAATTCGAATTCTTCTTCGGGATTCGCCTGCGGAATTTTTGTTGATGATCTTTTAAAAGCAGTAAGAACCGATGTTTTAATCGGGACAGATGGTTCTTATAAAATTTATAATATGAATGCAACTCTTACCAACGTTACTCCAAAAAACAACTATGCGGTAAAGGTTGCCTGTACAAAAAGGAACTTAAACAGCGGAACTCTGGGAATAGGTACAGCCGTAAATACAAACTTTCTGAATTCCGATATGTCTCAGTCAGTTTTAACAACATCTGTTTTACAGCCTTATTAAAAACTGTTTATTATTCATAAATTAAAATCTAAAAGCGAAAGTTTTTAGATTTTTTTTATTTTAAGACATATTTTTTTGATGATTTTAAGGCTTTGATAGGAGAAAATAAATTATATTTGACGGCATTAAAAATTAATAATATGACCAAAAATTACATCCTTTCAACTTTTGCCGCAATTGCCCTTGTTTTTGTGGTTTCTTGTGATAATACAACGGAAGATCCGCCCAACCAGAATAAAAATACTACTTCCGGAAGTACTATTACAGGTCCCCGAATTTTATCTAAAGTAAACAACGGAACAAAAGATCTGGAAGAGTATGTTACTAACGGAGGAGCGCTTTCTCAGGTTTTCGTAAGAGATGCTGCGTCCAGCAATACGCTTACTTCTACAGTAACGTATTCGGGAACTACAATTTCTCAGATAAAAATTCAGGATAATGTAACTCCGCACGTTACAGATAATACCTACGCACTTACGTATACAAGCGGAAAATTATCGGCATTTACAATGGATCAGACTATTATGGGACTTGCTAATCACAGTGATTTTACAGTATATTATGATGCTAATGGAGCACTTTACAGAATTGTTGAGAAGAAAAAAATGGCAGGAAGTACATCCTACACCCATTATACAGAGCTTAAATTTACTTTTTCGACAAACAATATCGTAAAAGCAGATTATACTACTATGCTGATGAGCGGCGGAACTCCTACTGCCTCAACAGCCTCTACAACTTCTTATCTGTATGAGAATTATGATGCTAAAATAAATCCATATACCACCCTGCCAAAAGAATATTTAATGGTGTCTTCCACCATGACGCAGATGAACTCTTATCTGCTGTCTTCCAATAATGTAGGGAAAGTTACCATACAAAATCCTGCAGGAGCTGCCATTTCCTATCCTAAAGGATATCTGTATGATTCACAGAATTATCCGGTTTCAGATCAGAGCCAGACAATTAAATATATCTATAAACCGTTATAAGTTATAATTATCTTTTAATAGTTTTGTGATAATATGAATAAAAACGTGATTTTTATTCAAAAAAAAATTATATTTGTGAAAAAATAAATAATCCCCTATTGGAATGAAACGACTTTTTTATTTTGTTTTACTATTGGTAGGTATTTCTACAATTCATTCTTGTAAAGATTTATTGGATGAAGACGGAAATCCTCTGGTGGATATTAATAACAATACAGGACTGAACGGTCCGAGAGCTTTATACAGAGAAATCACAGACTCAGACACTTTAGCGACTTATTATTATAACGGTCTGCAATTGTCGAAAGTAGTTACGGACAGTATGAATTCTACTGCGGACATAGCATGGAGCGGAGATAAAGTAAGCCGAATCGATTTCAAAGGATTTTTAGACCTTAACGGAAACGGAAAATTAGATAAAGACAGTGTAACCTTTACACAGCAGTTTACTTATGGAAGTACAGGAAGAATAGAAACCATCTCAGAAAACAGATCTTTCTTCAAAAGAAGTACCACATCTCCATATACTCCTACAGCACCGGGACCACAGACTCTGTACAAAAAGACAAAGTCTCTTTACACTTTAAAATATGCAGCTGCAACGGCTAAGCTGGATTCTATCATTATGAGAAACGGACCTGAAGCTTCAGGAACTCCATTTGTGTACACTTCTTATTCAAAAACTAAGTATGAATATACAGGGGATAACGTTTCTAAAGTAACAAGAAACTATGGTCCAATGGGTTCTACAGGAACGATGGGAGCAGCAACCACAAAGTTGGGGTATGAGTTTACAAACTACGATACTAAAATCAATCCGTTTACTTTAATTCCTGCAGCTTACAAAATTTCAAGATTACTCTCAACAGACGCTAATGATGTAAGAAGCTGGATTTTGTCACCAAACAGCCCACAGAGATATTCTGTTACGGATTTAATGACACCGGTTCCTACTCCGAAAGTATTCTCAACAAATTACAATTACGATGCACAAACCTATATGCAAAAAGGATATGGTGTAAATTACATCTACAAGCCATTGTAAAAATTTGTTTTTAAAAATAATAAAAACTCAATCTTCATGAAGGTTGGGTTTTTTTATTTGAAATCCCTTAATTTTGCAAAAAATTTCTTCATGAAATATTTAATAGTCGGCCTTGGAAATAAAGGTGCGGAATACGAAAATACACGTCACAATATAGGATTTAAAGTTGCAGACAAACTAGCGGAAACCATGGAGGTTTCTTTCAATACCACCAATTTCGGATGGATGGCAGACGGAAAGTACAAAGGAAGAAGAGTTTTGGTCTTAAAACCGGATACTTATATGAATCTTTCCGGAAATGCAGTCCGCTACTGGATGCAGAAAGAAAACATTCCTTTGGAAAATGTCCTCATTGTAACAGACGATTTAGCTTTGCCTTTTGGAACCTTGAGAATGAAAGGTAAAGGTTCGGATGCAGGACACAACGGACTGAAAAACATCAACGAAGTACTACAGACCCAAAATTATGCGCGTCTGCGTTTCGGCATTTCGGCAGATTTTTCGGAAGGAAGACAGGTGGATTATGTTTTGGGAACGTGGAATGAAGAAGAAAACGAAAAGCTTCAGGAAAGAATTGAGAAGTTTTCTAAAGCCTGTCTGTCATTTGTATTTGCAGGAATCAATAATACAATGTCTGCATTTAACGGAAAATAAATTTCTCTATACGATAAAACAAAACCTCCATTTCCGGAGGTTTTTACTATTTGTAAACGACAATATCTTTTATAATTTTCTTTTCAAAGAAATTTCTTTCATTAATTGTAAAGCGGTAATTGTGTTCCTGTTCGAAAAATTCTATTGGTGTTACAGGAAGATTGTCTGTTTTCCATTTAATGATAAAGCTGACTTCATTCGGGGAATTTACCTCTTTATCCGAAAACCTGAAAATCGTACTCGGAAGAGTATTTTCATTATCTTCTTTAATGTCGGATTTTGCTTTTTTAAACTGAAGCTGCGTCATGTCTTTCAGCAATAAAGAAAAAGGCTTTCCAATATATTTTTGTTTATTGGTTTCAAACTTTTTTGCGTAAGATAAAGTATCGGAAACCGTTTTTTGAGCATTTAAAGCCGTATTAAGAAACAAAAAGAATGTTACCCCAAATATATTCAACAGTATTTTCATGAAGAGGAAATTAAAAATCAAAAGTAAGATTTTACAGACTATTTTCTTTGAATATTTTTAAAAATTATCTGTTTAAATAGAAAACAAAAGACCACCGAAATCCGATGGTCTTTGCGATTGTACTTTACAAGAATTTCCAATCAGTTTATCTAACTATAACATTTCTTATGCTAACCAGGTTACAACACCTGTTTCCACATCGTAATTGGCTCCCACGATCTTAATTTTTCCTTCTTCCTCAAGTTTTCTAAGGGTGGAACTCTGCTTACGGATATCATCAATCGCATTAATTACGTTATGCTGGTTCAGTCTTTCCAGAAGATCTGCATTGGCAGAAGAACGCTCTTCTCCTTCCTCGATAATATCGTTGATAATCGGGTTGAAATGATTGATCAGGTGGTTAAGATTATCCATTCCCAATCCTTCGATTTTTGCTGCATCAAGACCGCCTTTTAAAGCGCCGCATTTCGTGTGTCCCAAAACCACGACAAGCTTAGAACCTGCAACATTACAACCGAATTCCATAGATCCTAAAATATCCTGATTAACAAAATTTCCCGCAATTCTGATGCTGAAAATATCTCCTAATCCCTGATCGAAGATAAGCTCTGCAGAAGTACGGCTGTCGATACAGCTTAACACCACTGCAAATGGCCATTGTCCTTCACGGGTTGCGTTCACCTGCTCCAAAAGATCTCTGTTAGCCTTTAAGTTATTTACAAATCTCTGGTTTCCTTCCTTTAAAAAGTTTAATGCTTTTTCAGGAGTAATAGTCGACTGTGTTTCGTATGTATGTGCTTTCATATAATTTTTATTAAATTGAATTTTTTAAAGGTATAAAATTTATTGTTTTTGAGCTTACATCGCTCTTTTATGTGTAATTAAAATGTGAGACTCTTCATCTCTTTCGTAGTCCCTATATGAAGTTTTAAATCCTAATAATTCAACCGTAATGTCTTCTTCCTTTGCGCGGATATTGGCAAAATCCTGAATCATTTCCAGAACATCAGTGGCAATATAGGATGTTTCCCTTGCATCAATGATGACTTTAGAATTCGGTTTAATGTTTTTTAATGTTTTTTTGATAGCTGCTTTGTTCAGGAAAGAAACTTCTTCCGCAAGCTTCATTTTTATTTCATCAGCATCATCCAGTTTTTCACGGCTTAAATAATAAGCTCTTTTCATATTTCCCTGAAGAATATAAAAAACGGAAATAGCAAGACCTATTCCAACGCCTTTCAATAAGTCGGTTGCGACAACAGCTACCACGGTTGCAATGAAAGGAATGAACTGGAATTTCCCTAAATGCCAGAAATGTTTAAATGTTGCGGGTTTTGCCAGTTTGTAACCTACCATAATTAATACTGCTGCCAAAGTCGCCAATGGAATTAAATTCAATACCAAAGGAATCGATAAAACGCAGATCAGCAACAGTACTCCGTGAATAATGGTTGATGCTTTTGAAGTCGCCCCCGAATTGGCATTGGCGGAACTTCTCACCACTACGGAAGTCATAGGAAGTCCTCCAATGAACGAACTTATTAGATTTCCGATTCCCTGAGCTTTTAATTCCAGATTGGTATCGGTAATTCTTCTCTGTAGATCCAGCCTGTCGGAAGCCTCGATGCAAAGTAGTGTTTCAATAGAAGCTACAATAGCAATCGTTGCTCCTGCAATCCATACTTTCGGATTGGTGAATCCGTTAAAATCCGGCATGGTCACAAGATTTTTAAAATCATCAAAAGACTGCGGAACGGGTAAGGAAACCAAATGCTGAGTCTGTATTTCCAGTGAACTTCCCGTCATTTTAAAGACCTGATTCAGAATAATTCCTGTTACAACGGCAACCAAAGCTCCCGGAAGCATTTTAATCCTTTTAAGAGCCGGAACTTTATCCCAGATAATCAGGATTGCTACCGAAATTAAAGTAATGATAATGGCGCCCGGCTGAACCGCTCCGAATAATTCTGTAAAATATCCGAAATTGAGGCCATTATCGAATATAGATTCATGTCCTTCATAATCCTTATCAAATCCCAAAGCGTGAGGAATCTGTTTCAGAATAATGATGATCCCGATTGCGGCAAGCATTCCTTCAATCACGTTATTAGGAAAGTAATTGGAAATACTTCCGGCTCTTATAAATCCTAAAATCAACTGCAGTACTCCTGCAATAATTCCGGCACAGAGAAAAAGCTCAAATGCGCCCAAATCTGTAATAGCGGTTAAAACAATGGCTGTTAATCCCGCTGCAGGACCGGAAACAGATATATTCGAATTACTAATGGATCCTACAACCAGTCCTCCGACAATTCCGGCAATAATTCCGGATAGAGGCGGTGCTCCCGATGCCAATGCGATTCCTAAACATAAAGGAAGCGCTACTAAAAATACCACGAGTCCTGAAGGGAAATTCTCCTTAATTCCTCCGATTAATGATGTTTTTTTCATGTAAAAATGCTGTGAATAGTGATCTGTTTTTTTGTAAACAGACCCATTATAAAGTTGGAAAATGTAATTTTTAATGCACGTGTTTATTCAATATCAATGTCATGACAAAGAATAGCTATCAAAAAAATCTAACGGTAAAAATTACGCTTCCGGAGGCGGAGAAAATATGGTAAGCAATGGAGACAGATGAAAAGAATCGTCTATGAGTACAAACGATCTGTCTTCCAGTGAAGGTTCATAAAACTTAAGATAATCAAATACATCCAAAGTTTTAGGAAGTGTTTTTTCGTAAACAGTAAAAGCTGAGAAATGGGAATGCGGCTCTTCTTCATTGATTATTACATTGGTTCTTGTAAGATCCCAACCAAAAACTGCGGCAATACCGGGTAGAGCCGTAAAGTTGAGAAAAAACAATAATGTAATAATACTCCAGAGTTTCATTTTACATTCTTTATATAAAAATTATTTGGTCTTTCTGCTCATCACCCAGTCTGAACTGGTAAGGTTATAAATTTTCTGAATGTCCTTTAATATTTTTTCAAAGTCTATTTCCAGATCGATGATCTTTCCTGTTCGAAGGTCGAAAACCCAGCCGTGAACTACGGGATATTCTTCTAAAATATATCTTTCCTGTACACAAGCCATTTTGATAACGTTAATGCACTGTTCCTGTACATTCAGTTCAACAAGTCTGTCATAGCGTTTGTCTTCGTCTGTGATAGAATCCAATTCAGCCTGATGTAATCTGTATACATCACGGATTGTTCTTAACCACGGATTCAGCAATCCTAAATCCTGAGAAGTCATCGCTGCTTTTACACCTCCGCAGTTGTAATGTCCGCAAACAATAATGTCTTTTACTTTAAGGTGTTCCACGGCATACTGAATAACCGCTGTAGAACTCATGTCTAAAGTATTCACCACATTGGCAATGTTTCTGTGAACAAAAACTTCCCCCGGTTTGGCTCCCATAAGTTCTTCTGCAGTCGCACGGCTGTCTGAACATCCGATGTAAAGATAATCAGGATGCTGGGTTTTGGCAAGATCATGGAAAAATTCAGGGTTTTCCGCAACTTTAGACTCTACCCATTTTCTGTTATTTTCAAAAATAGCTTTATACGACTGTGACATGAGGAGCTCTTTAAAGGGTTAATTATTTATTTAGTTTAAATTATTTCTAAAATTAATAGACTAAATCGATAATGGTACAAAAATATAATTTTTGGCTAAATACAGACTATTTTTAACAAAGTTTAATATTCAGATCTGTTTAAAATCATATAAAATATAGATATAATTTTGTTTTCTTACATTAATTTGAAAAATCCGGATAAAATTACAAACAATTTGATGGAATAATATAAAATATTTTAATTTTTAGACCTTATTATTAATGTAACCTTCTGTCGCGTTTTCAGACTCATATATTTTTCCCGGATTGCCCATCACAACAGAATTTTCAGGGATATCAAAATTTACATAGGCATTTGGCGCAATAAGGACATTGTTTCCGATGGAGATTCCTCCTACAATAACGGCATTGGTTCCGATCCATACTTCGTCTCCGATGACAGGGAATCCCTGATTTTTTCCGCGATTCTGCTGCCCAAGAGTAACTCCCTGTGCAATATTGCAGTTTTTTCCGATTTTTACTTTCGGATTGATGACCAGACTTCCCCAGTGTCCCAGATAGAATCCTTCTCCGATTTCTGTTTCGGGATAGATCTGAAAGCCGTACTTAATCTGATAATGCCTTAAAGCCAATTTCCAGAAAATATTCAGCAACGGTGTTTTTAGATATTGCTGAGACTTTCTTAAAACATAAATAAAATGAAGGTTCGGATTGATGCATTTTGCCCAGATCTGAAATGGAGAAAGCCATTTTCCGCTTTCTCTATAAAAATCTTTCTGAAGAATGGAATAGTTTTCTGTCATACCACAAATGTAATAATTCTAAAGGTTTAAATTTTTAATCAGTTACAATTCATCCAGAATAGAAACAATTTTGCTTACTGAATTCTCAAGATTAAAAGGCATTTCATAGTTTTTAAGTTTTTCTGAATATTGTTCGAAAAATTCGGGCTGGGTTAAGGCTTTTTTCATTCCATCATAAATTCCTTCTTCGGAATTTTCAATGAGAAGACCCAATTCTCCATTGTTTAGCATTTCGTTTGCTCCGGAAACTTCAGTAGAAATAATTTTCTTTTTCAGGGTAATCGCTTCAAAAAGAACAGTTGGAAAACCCTCATATCTCGAACTTAAAATATAAAAATCTGCTTTTTTAAAATAAGGATAAGGATTATCTGTAAAACCAAGCATCGTCGCTGTTTTATCAACGCCAAGCTCTGATTTTAGTTGTTTAATATTTTCGAAATCATAACCGTCACCAACAATTAAAACTTTGTGCTGAAAACCTTCTTCTAAAAGTTTTTGATGAACTTTCAATAGCCTGTCGAATCCTTTTTGTGGAAAAACAGTTCCGACTGAAATAAAAGTGGGAATATTTTCATCAAATTGATAATTCAAAACTGGCTGATTTGCTTTTGAAATAAATTCTTCTGTGTCTAAAGGATTATAAATCTTTACAATTTTCTGTTTCTCCGTTTCATTTTTAGCTAGATCATGAAAAAGCTGCTCAATTTTTTCAGAAATCACCATGATTTTGTCAAAACCGAAAAACTTACGGATTTCATCATTGGTATAACCTTTTACCTGTGAAAGATCGTTATGAATCCAGACTATTTTTTTTGAACTTTTTAAAGGAGATCCTAAAATTTCATCCCGCATCCCATGAATGGCAGCAAACTCTATGTCGTACTGCTTATTCTTTAATTTACCCTTATAAAGAAGATTCGGAAATTTTTTAAGAATCTTTTCATGGATTACACGCGCTGCTTTTCTGGGGATTTCATGAGGACGGTTGGTGGTAATCATTTCGCCTTGATGAAGATGCAGAATATTGATCCAACTCGGAACTTCCGCTAAATATTTTCCGGAATTAAGATTCAATAACAAATCGATCTCATATTTATCCTTC
Source organism: Chryseobacterium sp. 2P (assembly GCF_059579425.1). Classification (NCBI taxonomy): domain Bacteria; kingdom Pseudomonadati; phylum Bacteroidota; class Flavobacteriia; order Flavobacteriales; family Weeksellaceae; genus Chryseobacterium; species Chryseobacterium sp. 2P. The sequence goes on along the minus strand of NZ_CM184194.1, from coordinate 4,264,088 downwards.
GGAAGATTTTTGAGGAATGTTACCAGAACTTTTTCCGCGCCACCGTGACGCAGCGAACCTATGCGAATGAGGAGTTTCTTTTTTTCAGCCATTTATTTTTTTACAGGTTTGTAAACATGTGGAATGTGTTCTTTGATGTATGCTTCCAATTTTGCTCTTTCAGGTTCCAATTCTCGGGGATACATTACGTTATTTTCAAGAGCTTTATCACCATATTCTTCAACAGTACAAATAAATTTTGCCGGAGTTCCTGCATACACGGAATTGTTCGGCATACTGGAATTTAGCACAGATCCCGCTCCCAAAATACAATTGTCGCCCATTTGCGAACCTGGAAGAAAGATACAGTTATTTCCTACAAAACAGTTCTTTCCTAGTTTTATCCTTCCGAAATTTCGGGCATCTTCATACTTTTCCATGCTTCGGATGACGTACATTGCACCATCATGATTGATGAATTTGCAGCCTGCCGTAATTTTTGTCCTGTCGCCGATTTCAATTAAAAAAGGTTCGGAGCCAAAATCCGGAGCTTCCACAAAAATCACATCTTTCCCAACTTTCAAACCTCGTGAAATGGAAATTTTAATGTAAATCTTCTGAATGATCTTTTGATAGGTGGTATGGATTTTCAGGATAAGACGGTAAAGGAAAATCATTGTTCTTTTTTTGCTAAATTAATAATGATATTTTCTACAGCATTAAAAATCTTCTGATTATCAAACTCTTCTTCAATGTTGATGAGATTTTTCTTGATTTCGGCAATTAATTCGGGTTCTGTAAGAAACTTTTTCATCGATTCATACATTTCATCCGTTTCATAATTGATGAGATAACCTGTTTTTCCATGCTCAATCATTTCGGGAATTCCTCCTACGTTGGTTGAAATAATTGGCTTTTGAAGGATCAGACTGTCGGCAATAATCAGAGGCCAGCTTTCAGATTCGGATGGAAGAATGAAAAAATCTGCATTTTTTACATGAGGATAAGGATTCATGGAAGAGCCTAATAATTTGAAGCTTTCCGTAACACCCAGATCTTCTGTCTGCTTCTTTAAATTATTCATTTCTTCACCGTCACCGATCACGATAATATGATGATCAAAACCATCTTTCAGTAATCTTGCATGCGCTTCCATGAGTTTATGAAAACCTTTCCGGCTGTGAAGCCTCGCAACGGAAACGAAAACAGGTTTGTCTGGCAATTCAGGTTTAAAAGCTAAAGCTTTCTGTTTTAATTCATCAATAGGAATCGCATTTAAAATAACCTGATTTTCGGGAATTTTAAGATCAGGATAGGTTTCAATTAAAATATCCTTCGTTTGCTGAGATCCGAAAATAAAATAATCAAACTGTGGAATCTGCTTTAAAATTTCAGGAACCAAAGGCTGAAGTTTCGGCAAAGTAATATCGGAATGAAACCAGCCTATTTTCTTTGATTTTTTATTAACAGAGTTTAGAACCGCAGAAAAAGCAGCGTAAGTAGGAGCAATTTCTACATCATATTTGTCATTAAGGGTTTTCTGAGCGATGGAAGGATTTCTCAAAGCATTCTGAAGCCTTAATTTTCTTTTTGCTAACTGTAGTTTTTGGATAAGCGGATTTTTTGAAAGATCTTCTCTGCCTTCAGTAAGATAAACTTTTCTTACATGAGCAGGAATTTCATTTCTAAGTTCTCCCTGATTCATATTTAAACAGATCGTCATGTCAAATGTATCTTTATTAAGATGATTCAACATACTTAAAACTACTTTTTCCACACCGCCCATTTCCATGGAACGGTGCCTGAAAAGCACTTTTATTTTATTATTTTTCGTCATTAACTAAAGATTTGTTGAGCAAATATGATTAGTTTCTTTTTTATCCTAAATGATAAAGAATTCTGATACTCCAAAAGACTGTAAATTTCCTGAGAACTGTTGTATTCTTCCGGAACCGGTTTGCCGTTGATGAGAGTTAAATTCCTGCGTTTCATGGTGTTGAAAATTACTTTTGCAAAATATTCGCGGGATTTTGGCTTATTGTCATTCTGTGAAATTCCACCGGAATGAAGCCTGTACAAGTAATTTGTTTCATTAATAAACTTTACTTTTCCCTTTTCATACATTTTCAGGTATAAATCCTGATCTTCAGCAATTTTCATTTCCGTGTTCATTTTTTCTGTCTGATTATAAACGTCTTTTTTAAAACATACGAAATGCACAATGTTTACAGGACAGTTAAAAAAGTACGGACTGTTATTAATCACCTGCTGAGCGATTTTTGGAACCTCCAGAATTTTCAGATTTTCATCACATTTTGCAAATTTGCTGTATGTAAGAACAACATCTCGTTGCTTTTGAAAAATTTTTATGCTTGAAGAAAGCGCATTGGATGTAATAGCGTCATCAGGATCTACAAAACCGCAAATATCACCTTCCGCCAGTTCAATCAGTTTGCTTTTTGTGATTCCGACACCGCTGTTTTCTTCATTTCTGTAAATTTTGAAACGTTCATCACTGCCTGTTATTTTTTTTATAACCTCCAAGGAATCGTCTGTAGAAGCATCATCCAGAATAATCGCCTCCCAGTTTTTATAATCTTGTGCTATAATAGAATCATAGCATTCTTTAAAGAATTTTCCATTGTTGTAATTGGCAATCAGAACAGAAAACTTCATCTTATTGTGTTAATAAATTTTTACAAAGATAATTATATCCTAAAGATAACAGAAAAATCTTTATTTTTGTGGCTTAAATTTAACACAGTGAGCGAAATATCCAGAGTTCTCAAAACATTTGTAGCCTATCTTAAAAGACCGGATCTTTACCCTGAATTAGGACGTAAAATTGTAAAAAATACTGTAAACCGGGGAAATGCCTTTAAAGGAAAAGAAAAAACAAATTCCTGGGCTGCATCCAGAGCGGTTTCGCAAAAACAGGCGGTTTCCCAGCTTTTCGGAATTGATATTGAGCCTTTCCAGACTGAATTTGCTGAAGTTTTAAAAGATTCTCAGAAAAGACAGGATGATTGCCCTATTAAAATGGGTGGAGCAGGAGCTTTGGAACTGATTTATTATTCTTGTGAATTTACCAACGCTAAAAATGCCGTAGAAACAGGCGTTGCGTATGGTTGGTCCTCTTTGGCTGCATTGCTTTCCTTAACTAAAAGAAACGGGACTTTGTACAGTTCAGATATGCCGTATCTTGCGCAGGACGGCGATCAGTATGTGGGATGTATTGTTCCTGAAAATCTGAAATCTCACTGGAAATTATATCGTTTTGCAGATAGAGAATCTCTTCCCAAAATTTTTGCAGACAGTGCGTCTTTTGACGTTATACATTATGATTCTGATAAGAGTTACAATGGAAGATTCTGGGCTTATAATGAACTTTACAGCCATTTGAGAAAAGGAGGAGTTTTCATTAGTGATGATATTGGAGACAATTCTGCCTATCAGGATTTCTGTGAAAAGAATAGTATTGAAACTACAGTCGTTGAATACGAAGGAAAATACATTGGTGTTTTTGTTAAATAAAAACTTTTAAGTGTATTTTTGATTCGTGAAAATTAGTCAGATTACATTTACAAGATTTCTTGCTGCAATCGCAATTGTGATTTTTCACTATGGTGAAGGTGCTTTTGTCTATAAAATAAAATATATATCGGAGATTTTTGCCAAGGCGAATATCGGCGTAAGTTATTTTTTTATTCTTTCGGGATTTATCATGATTGTTGCGTATCATTCCAAAGAAAAAATCAATTACTTTGATTTTTACCGCAACAGGGTCGCAAGAATTTATCCATTGTATGTAATCGGATTACTTCTGTATCTGTTTACGCGGTCTCAGGAAACTGCTTTTTCGCCGATAATTGCATATTTGACAGGAGTTCAGAGCTGGTTTCCCGGCAAAGTTTTAATTCTGAATTTTCCGGGATGGTCGATTTCGGTAGAATTTTTCTTTTACCTTATTTTTCCTTTTTTATACAATTATATTTACTCAAAAAAATACAAATTCATCTGGATTACCGGTATTGTAATCTGGATTGCCACTCAGGTTTTTTGTAACTATTTTATGTTTTCAGGATTGTATGAAGGGAGATTTTCAAAAAGTCACGATTTTATTTCTTACTTTCCGCTACTGCATATTAATGAATTTTTAATCGGAAACCTTGCAGGAATATTTTTTGTTGAAAATTGTAAACAAAAAAACTATGACTGGGCAATAATACTGGTTTTCAGTTTTATAGTATTATCCATGCTGTTTGTACCGCTTTATTATCATGATGGATTAATGGCTGTGTTTTTCGTACCGCTGATTGTTTTAATCTCTATGAATAATGGTTTTTTAACCAGAATGATGTCTTTAAAGCCGTTGGAATATTTAGGTGAAATAAGCTATACCATTTACATTGTTCATATTCCTGTTTTGTTTATTTTAAGGTCGTTTTTGTGGGATTACTTCAGAATATATGATAAAACAGTTATCTTTTCGATCTATATTCCTGTTTTAATAATTATTTCAGGATTTTTTTATCAATTTATAGAAAAACCCTGCAGAGATTATTTAAAGAAAATTTAGATAAATTACTTACTTTTGCTAAACATAAATGAATAAAACTATGACAGAAATGATGTTTTCCCATACTTTTTCCACTTACGATATATCTTATTCATATTTAACGATACTCAGTATATTATAAAGAAATGAAATTTTTAAACATTCTTGTATGAAAAAAGTTTATTTTATTATTTCTGCGTATAATGAAGAAGATAATATCGATATCTTAATTGACTCCTTGGAATCAGAACTTGCTAAAATAAGATTTGAGGATTATGAATTTGTATTTGTAAATGATGGTTCTAAAGACAATACTTTAGACGTTTTACTGAAACGCCAGAAAATTAATGAGAAAATCGTCATTATAAATCAGTCTACAAACTTTGGACATGAATTGGCAATGACGGCAGGTCTTAATTATACAGTTTCTGAAAATAAATCTAAAGATTTCAGTGTTTTATTTATGGATGCAGATATGCAGCACCCTCCAGAAATTGCCGTACAGATTATAAAGTTATGGTTAGGCGGAGAGAAACTTATACTTACTAAAAGGACTGATAATGAGGACGCCGGATTAAGATATAAAATCATGGGAAATCTTTATTACTGGATACTGAATTTTCTTTCTGACGTTAAAATTCCAAGAAATATGCCTGATTTCAGGCTTTTGGATAAAAAGTATGTTCTGTGGATGAATGGCTTAAATGAAACAGACAGAATGTTTCGTGGTATGCTTTCGTTAATTGGGCTGAGAAATGCACATATCATAGAATTTGATGCACCAAAAAGAAATGCCGGAACTTCCAAATATAATTTTCTGAAATTATATAAACTTGCTATAGACAGTGTTATTCAGTTTTCTATAAAACCACTTAGGATAGCTACATTTATAGGTTTTTTAGGATGTTTTTTCTCATTTTTGTTTCTGATATTTTCCATTTACAGAAGCCACATAAATCATGAGCCAAAAACAGGTTTCCTTACCTTACTTTCAGTTACGATTTTTTTTAGTTCTCTTACCATTCTTTTTTTAGGAATTATTGGTGAATATATAGGACGAATTCATATTGAGGTAAAAAACAGACCTTTATATTTCAATGAAATTATAAAAAATGAAGAGTAAATATATTCCCTATTTTGTTATAGCTTTTATCAACTTTTGTTTTGTTCTTTCGGCTATGTATTATCCGCCTTTACGGGATGAACTTTATTATCTGTATCCTACGAAGCTTAATGTTTTTCAGGAATACGGCAATGCTTATTTTGTCGGAAATCCCAGAATCGGGCAATTTTTTTGTAATCTGATTTCTAGGCATCTTCTTTTAAAAATTATTTTTGAATTGTTGACTTTCAATAGTTTAATAGTAGTTTTTTTTCTGTTGACTTTAAGAAGACTGCCGGTTTTGAGAAATGTGAATGATCTCTTAAAATTAATAATCATTGCAGGGCTCTTCATTTTTCTGATCAATTATTTCGGAGAAATGTTTTATTATACACCTTTTATTACAAATTATACTTTTACAACGATCATTTATTTGCTCTATATATTTATAGTTTCAGAATATTATCTTAACAACAATAACATTTTAGAAAATCATCATGTTAATATTTTCTTGATTATTTTTTCAGGAATCTTTATAGGAATGTGTAATGAACATGTACCGCCTGTTCTTATAGGTGCTTCATTTCTCGCATTGTTCTGGAATTTTTTTATAAAAAAGAAGAAAATAGATTATAAGATTGCTATTTCACATATTTCTCTTGTTGCCGGTTATTTGCTGTTATTTTTTGCACCTGCAAACAGAGTTAAATTTAAAGTTGTGGGTAAGCAATCCTACGGGTTTAATATATGGGATTACCTGAAGAATTTCAAAAGTATTCTGAATTTATACAGATATTACAATTTGGAATTGGTTCTTTTTTTGGTTTCATCTGTTATTTTGGTATTATTTCTCTACCGTAAAAAATCGATACAAAAGATCTTTTTCATAAGACTGCTTATATTCTTTTTGCTAGGACTGCTTTGCATACCCATAGTTGCTTATTCACCTTTATTAGGAACAAGACTGTTGTTTTTTACCAATGCAATGTTTCTTGTAGTTATATTCTCCATATACTTTAAAGGTGTTGAAGTGTATAAGGCACAAAAAATAAGCACTTTAGTTTACATATTCACCTCATGTTTCTCTGTTTCGTTTTTCATTATAAGTGTATTGTTATCTTATAATGGAAGAAAAAACTATTCTTACATTACGTCACAGATTGCAGAAGCCAGACGAACTTCCAAAAATGTAATACTTTCAGAATCTTTTAATTTTTACACAGATACTTTCGGGAATTTTAACAGAAGAATTTTTTTAGAAAACGGAGAAGAATATATTGATAGCAATATTAATAAAGATACAAGTGAAGAAATGAATTTTAAGACTTTCTATAATTTAAATAATCTTTCAGTAAAGAACAAGCATTAGCCGATGAAAAAAAAAATAATCATAAATGCTGATGATCTGGGATTTTCATTGGGGGTTAATGAAGCAATAAAAAATGCCCATTTGGATGGATATCTGTCTCATGCCAGTTTAATGTGCAATACAGATTTTTTTAATCATGCTTTAAAAGAAATCATTCCTGTCTGTCCGGATCTTAAAATAGGTCTTCATGTAAATCTTACTTGTGGAAAGGCTTTATACGAAGGAAATGTATTGGCGAAAGACGGAAAGCTGAATTCAAGTTTTGTAAAGCTTCTATTGATGCCAAAAAAAAAGAAAGTTCTGGATGCTTTGGAACATGAAATAGAAAGCCAGTTGCTGGAAGCGAAAAAAAATAATATTTTCTTAAATCATATTGATGGGCATGAACATATCCACATTATCCCATCCATCAATAAAATAGTAAAAAAACTTGCCAAAAAACATTCCATTAAGAGAATTCGGGAAATCAATGAAAATATTATAACGAGTTCTAAATTCAATTTGAGGACAGCAAGTCTGGCAAATATTATTAAGCTTATGCTTTTAAGATTTCTGAGCCTTTTTAATGATAATAAAAATGAGATTAAATTTTACAGTATTCTGAATACATGTGAAATTAATGAGGAAAACCTCTTTAATTATCTGGAAAAAGGGAATGATGATCATATTGAGATCATGCTTCATCCCGGTACTATAGAGATGGACAAGAATTATAACGGATTGGATAAAAGGTTTATAGACTTTCTGAGATCAGATTTCAGAACTCAGGAATATAATGTATGTTTTAATAATAAATTTGAAGATTATGAAGCAATGGTATAAGTTTGCTGAAGGAAAGCACTGGAAAAATATTGTTGCCAAAACCTATTCTCTGGATATTAAAACATTAAATATTCAGGGAAATGAAATTAATTTATACGGAAACGGATCTCTATTTTCTAATTCACCATATATTACAGACGGAGGAGTATTCAATTTTGAAAAGTCTTTGTCTAAAGATGATTTTAAAGATATTAACAAACCTATTCTTATTAAGACAAGAGATAAGATTAATATTTCCGAAAACTTTAATCATATTCTAATAAAAGATTATTTCACTTATCTTCTTGATCTGAGCGGTGGGGAAGATTTTGTATGGAATAAGAAAGTAAAATCCAAAACAAGAAATCAGGTAAGAAAAGGGGAAAAGCTTAATTATACTGTTAAAACAGGAAAAGCAGAATTACTGGATGATTTTTATAAAGTGATTTCCACGGCATGGAGAGATCTGGGCACTCCAACGCATAGTAAAGATTTTTACAGAAACATCGTTGAGGGTTTTACAGAAGACTCTCTATATAAAGCTGAATTTATAATTATGTATCTGGATCATAAACCGGTTTCCGCAGCTTGTCTTATATATGATGATCATGCTATACATCATCCTTATGCAGCCACTTTGAAAGAATATAATAAATATTCTTTGAATAACGCTTTGTATTGGAATATCATCAAATTTGCAATAGGTAAAAAAATTCCTTTCTTTGATTTGGGAAGAAGCAGAGAAGATCAGGGAACCGCAATTTATAAAATTTCATGGGGTGCAGAACCAGTTCAGCTTTACTATTATTATTTTAATAAAACTCATCATAAAAATGATGAAGACGGAAAACTGATACATTTTCTTATCAATATGTGGAAAAAGCTACCGCTTGCTCTTGCTAACTTTATGGGACCGAAACTTATTTATAAAGTACTGAAGTAATGATTATAAAGCTGGACGAAAGCCATATACCGCAGATTGCCAAGATACAAAAGACAAGCCTTCCAAGCCTTTTGTCTGAGTATTCTTTACCTTTTATAGAAACTTTCTATAAATTTCAGATCAGACAGAAAGACTACATTTTATTGGGTGAATGGGAAGACTCTGAACTTTTAGGATTCGTGTTCGGGACTTATGACGTAGAAAAACTTTATAATGAATTTATAAATAGTAAAAAGATTTATTTTATATGGAACACCTTATTAACATTGGCTTTCCATCCCAAATATCTAATGCTGATCTTAGCTAAGTTTTTTACAAAACAGTATTCATCTGCCTGTAAGATACAGTTGGTATATATAGCGACCGACAGGAATATGAAGAATAAAGGTATCGGAAAAAAACTACTTCAGGCTTTCGAAAAAGAATTGAAAGATACAGATTACTATGAACTAGAGGTAGAGAGTAATAATAATGCAAACCATTTTTACAGGAAGAATGGTTTCTCTGTTGTTTATACTTATAATAATTTTTTTGAAAAAAAATATTTAATGGGAAAGAAATTCTCAACGGAATAGATATTTTCTGAAATTAATATTGTAAAGCCCGGAGCGGATACTTTTGTAATCTGTAAAAAGATATTTTACAATCATTCCCCATTTTTCCAGTGGAGAAGCCAGAGCAATTTGATAGCTCCTGTGCATTCTTTTGATATGAAGTTTTACATCTTCAGAAATGGAAGGTTCATTTTGTGCCCAGTCACTTATTTCTTTCCAAAGTAAAACTCTTGATGTTGCAGGATTTACTTTTTTAGAATCTACAGCAGTAATTCTGTTGCTTTCATGAACTCCTCTCATCGCAACAGCCTTATCTAAAATTCCGGGATAAAGATCAAGATAATATGAAAGACGGAATAAAAATTCTGTGTCCTGATGAAGTCGTAAATGTGTTTTAAAAAAAGGTTTCAGCTTTTTGATCATGGAATCTCTTCTAATTGTTAAACAGTCGATACTGAAAAGTCCAAAACTTCCTCTCATATGAAGTTGTCCTGGAAAGACATCTTTTGGATCGTGCCTTTTGTAAACTGTTGTTAAATTATCTTTAAAAAGACTATAATACTGTTCTTTTGCTTTTTCAGAGTAATAATGAACACCCAAAGCACCATAAACACCTTCTACTTTTGGATCTTTGAATAATTCTTTTTCGGCATCAAAGCGGTTGGGAAGATAATAATCATCGGCATCCAAAAATGCTATGAAATCGCCTGTTGCCTTTTCCAAAGCTAGGTTTCTTGATGGTCCTGCTCCGTGATTTCCTTTATCAGGATGCTGAAAGAGCTTCACTCTTTCATATTTTTCAGCCAGTTGCAGACAAATCTGGAGGGCATTATCAGGAGATTTATCTTCCACTAAAATAACTTCATGAACTTCATCAAACATAAGTGCGGATTCCACAGCCTGAGTTATATATTTTTCAGCGTTATAAACGGGAGTGATGACGGAGATTTTCATAAGTTTTAAAATTAAATTAACCTGAAATGGATTTTTACCAAAATTGCTGATTAGAAACAGAAAGATGAAGTAATATTAGAGAAAGTTACAACATACCTTAAAGCCTTAAGCCGAATTAAATTATCATTTTTCTTCATAGAAGTTACATTAATTTAAATACGTAAAACGATATTGTGTCTTTAGTATTTGGGGATTTTTAATCCCTTCAATTAAAATGGTAATGTATTTTGACATTCCTTTTAACTGAGATAAATCAAAAGACTTATAGCTAAGATAAATTCTTGTTTTGTATTCTAAAGGTAGCTTTTCTTCGATTGCCCAATTGTAAAGAGATTTCCAGTACAAAAGCTGTCTTTGGTTGTATTGTGGAGAATAGCGAATAATTTTTGTAATTCTATTATCATCATGAACGCCTCTTACGGCGATTGCTTCGTCTATAATCCCGGATTTAAGATGACAGTGGTAAGCCAATTTAATGATAAAGTCAGAGTCTTGATGAACTCTTAGATCTTTATTAAATCTAAGCTTGCTTTTTTCCAGCGCAGATTTTCTTATCGTTAAGGAATTCAGATGAAAAAAGGAACCAAATGTTTTATCTGTTAAGTTTAATAATCCTCTAAAAACTTCTTTCCCGTCTGCAGGATAATTTACTGTGGTGAGTGGCGAATCTTTAAATTTAGCCTGATACTCTTCTTTTCCCTTTTCAGTAAGATATTCAACGCCAATTGCACCGAATATTCCATGGATTTCAGAATTTTTAAACAGCTCTTTTTCTGCATCAAACCTATTGGGAAGATAATAATCATCAGCGTCTAAAAATGCGATAAAATTTTGTGAGGCTTTCTCAATGCCCAGATTTCTTGTCGCTCCTGCGCCATGATTTCCTTTGTCCGGGTGTTGAAATAATTTAATTTTTGAATTTTCTGATGCCAGTTCCTTACAAATTTCCAAAGAATTATCTGTAGAACAATCTTCAGCCAGAATAATTTCTTTTACTTCTTCAAACCTCAAAGCAGACTCTACCGATTTCCTCAAAAATCGGGAAGCATTATAAACAGGAATTATAACAGAAATACCCAACATTATATAAACGATTTATTGTTATGTGCCCAGAGAGCAAGCTGTAAAAGACACCAGTGTTTATAATCTTTTGTCAGCAAATTCTGAGTAGCCTTAAAATCAATGTAATTAAAGATTTTTTGTTCTTTATCTCTCAATAATTCATCTGAAAAATTAATTAGCTGCTGTTCTTCAAACCAATTTGAAACACTCATTCCAAAGCCCTGTTTATGACGTTTTCTGATGGTTTCTGTCCAGTAAGAGCCCATCGCTTCGCGAAGGATGATCTTATCGTTATTGTTATTAAGTTTAAGCTGTTCCGGAAGCTGAATACAGAATTCTGCAAAATCCAGATCAAGAAACGGAGTTCTTACTTCTAAGGAATTTGCCATTGCCATTCTGTCGGATTTTACCATCATATTCGAAGGCACAAAATCCTCGATATCAAATCGCATGATATCATTTAATGAATCCGGATCTGGGATAAAACTGTAAGGCTGTTCATAATCTGAATGCAGTCCTAAAGCCTGTCTTTCTTGCTTTGAGAAAGCTCTTCTTACAAAGTTTTGATGAAAATCGAGAATATTTTTGTTTTCAATATTTTGTTGACTGATAAAAGAAATTGGCTTTAATTTCTGATACAGTTTTAATCCAAACTGGGCAATAATATTTTTGTAACTGAAATGATTTCTCAGCTTATTTTCAATGGTGTAGAAGTTGTAGCCGCCGAATAATTCATCTCCAACATCACCGGAGAGCACAACCGTAAGATTTTTCCTTGCATTTCTGCAGATTTCAAAATGCGGAATTGAAGAATAATCTGCAAAAGGTTCATCGAAAAACGGTGAAGTTTTTAAAAGAGCAGTTACCAGATCTTCTTTTTTTTCGTGAACTTCAATGTGATTGGTATTGTATTTATCGGCTATTTCTTTGGCATATTTAAGTTCGCTTGATTCGTGATCGTACCCGAAACTAATCGTTGTCTGTTTAGGTAAAAATTCAGCAACAAGCCCTACAATGGAAGAAGAATCTAAACCTCCACTGAGAAAACTTCCCACTTCAACATCGGCTACAAGCTGTTTTTTTACAGCATTCTTTAACAGATAAGTAAATTCTTCTTTAGCATCTGATAAGCTTAAGGCTCTGTCTTTCTTAGGAAGACTGTAATATCTTGAAACCGAAATACTGCCATCTTTCCAGATGAGCTGATGGGCAGGAGGAAGAGCATGAATATTTTCATAAATACTTTGATATGTACTTACATAGCCATGCTGAAGATAATGGGAAAGAGCCAGATTGCTCACTTTGGGACGGATAAGCCCGGAAGCGAGTATTGCTTTGATTTCTGAGGCAAAAATAAATTCATTATTGTTCCCGATAGCATAATAGAATGGTTTTTCTCCAAATCGGTCTCTTGAGCAGAACAGTTGCTGTTTTTCGTTGTCCCAGATGGCAAAAGCAAACATTCCCGGAAGATCATGGATGAGGTGTTCTTTTTTTCTCTGATACATGGCAAGCATTACCTCTGTATCTGAACTTCCGCGGTAAGGATATTCAGAGTAGTTGGATTTAATGTCGAGATAACCATATATTTCCCCGTTCAATACGATGCATTCGTTTTTTGTAGAGGAAAACATGGGCTGTTTTCCGTTTTCGGAAAGATCTATAATAGAAAGTCTGCGATGCCCTAAAGCTGCATTATCATAAAATTCAGCATGAGAAGAATCCGGACCGCGATGCGCAATGGCATCGGTCATTTTTTTCAGCTCCTCATGATAATTTCTGGCGTTGTTCGTGATGATTCCCGCTATTCCGCACATATTAATTTTATTTTGGAAAATTTTGTATAACGGTTGTTATTTTATTCATTTCATTATCCGATAAATCATAGAACAGTGGAATTCTCAATAGTGTGTTCTCAAAAGTATCTGAATTCGAGAGTACTCTTCCATCATGTTTGTTTTGGTAATATTCGCTTTTATGAAGTGAAAGGTAATGGAAAACAGATAAAATCTGATTTTGCTTTAAATGCTCAATCATTTTGCTTCTACTTTCTATATTTTCAAAAAGTAAATAAAACATGTGAGCATTATTGGTAGCATATACAGGGATTTCTGGTAGTCTTATAAAATCAGACTCTTTAAGATTGTCGAAGTAATAATTCCATATTTTCAATCTTTTCTCCTGAATGACTTCTAAATTTTCCAATTGAGCCCAAAGAAATGCTGAAATTATTTCACTTGGTAAAAAAGAGGAACCTGTATCTACCCAGCCATATTTATTGATTTCTCCTCTGAAAAACTGATTTCTGTTTGTTCCCTTTTCCCAGATTATTTCTGCACGATTAATGTATTGTGTATCATTAATCGTTAACATTCCTCCTTCACCTGAAATTATATTCTTGGTTTCGTGAAAAGAAAATGCTCCGAAATGTCCTATGCTGCCTAACGCTTTTTTGGTGCCATCAGAAAACGTATAATAACTATCAATAGCTTGTGCTGCATCTTCAATTACAATTAATTGGTGACGATTTGCAATATCCATAATCTTTTCCATATCACAAGCTACTCCTGCGTAATGCACTACAACAATAGCTTTTGTTTTTGAAGTTACCAAACTCTCAATTTGATCAGCATCAATATTTGGATTGTTTTTATATGAATCTGCGAATATTATTTTTGCCCCTTGTCTCACAAATGCCAAGGCGGTAGAGACGAAAGTGTAGCTAGGAATAATAACTTCATCATCCGCTTCAACATTGGCAAGAATAGCTGCCATTTCTAGTGCGTCGGTACAAGAAGTTGTAAGAAGTACTTTACCGAATTTATATGTATCTTCAAAAAATTGATGACACTTTTGCGTGAAAATTCCGTTGCCGGAAATTTTTCCTGATTTTACAGCTTCTTCAATATATTGGGTTTCTCTTCCAGTAAGGTGAGGTTTGTTAAAAGGGATCATGTTATTCAAATATTGATTTGTTTTTAACTTTGTGTTTTGCGAATGAGTTTATAACAATTACAAATTAACGTTAAATATATAATGTTTTTTGTATTATACTCAATAATATTGCAAAGACGATAAATTTACTACTCATCGGATGTTACTTTATATATATAAACATATTGCCAGTATTTTGAATGTATTACTTTATACGGAGTGAGGTATACATTTGTTAAGGGTATTGTAGAAAAAATGTAATTGATATGTAATTCAGTAATGGCATCTTTATCAATAAGAAGTTCCTTAGGCTCTTTGGAATATTTCTGTAATACCTGTTGACCAATAACAAAATTGTCGGTAAAAACAAAATTTTGTCCCATATAAGAATCATATTTTATTCGTAATTCTGGATTTTTATTCAATATGGGTGTAATGAGCTTCCGGAATTTGTTTTTATAGGATTTTTCGTAATAAGGAAAATACCCATCTGCGGTATAAAATCCATGATACTGAGCTGCTGCAGGATCAAAGCCGTAACTTATGACTCGGTATTTTGATTTGTCTTCCGGCAGTAATTTAGAGATTTCTTTAAATTCTTCAATCATGTAGTAATCTTTAAATGAAAAGTAGTACTCTCTGAAAGAATGTCTGATATTTTGATAGGGAATATTAATCCTTAGTACTGTATAAAAATTAACAAAAAGAAAAAGTACAGCTGTAATAGTAATTGCTTTTTTGTCCATGCTACTGAGATCCTCTAAAATAAAAATCAATATTATGTACCAAAGTAGACCATTAAAAAAATAGAATCTGTAAAGCGTAAGACCAAACATGAAATCAAGCTTTAAAGCTTTTATAAGACCTGGGAACAGGTTAATATTAAAGTATGAAAAAAAGCAGTTGAATATAATTAAACAAAAAATAGCAATCGTTTTCTTTATATTCTTTAAAGGGATAAAAAATGAAGAGATACAATAGATAAAGAAAGAGGCAACAATAAACTGGTGTCTTGCCGGAGCGTGATCGCTATTTTCTGTCCAGAATCTTGTGAAAACTGTTTCTAAGCCTGTTTTCCAAATGAGTTCACCGGCTATACCAATATTTCTATTGGAAACAAAAGTGGGGTTTACAGTTTCCATAATAAAACGATAGTTGGTTATTAGGTAGCCCATTACCAATAAACATAAAAAAGCAAATGCTGATTTGTTTATTTTCTTATTTGTTACGCTGTAGTATATTGTGAAAATACCTAAAAGGAAAATGAGAAACATTCCATAAACAATAAAACTTGAATATAAAATGTAAAAAGCGGCAAATAAATAATAGAAAAAATGAATACGCTGATATCTTAATAGTTTTAGCAATATCATTATAATTATTGGAGTAGCTGCGGTGCTGATACCCCCAAATTGCCAAAAATTTAGTAAAGCAAAAGTTAAGGAAACAATTACTAAAAGAAAGGTGTTAATTTTAGGACATAAATATTTTCCTAAACTTAAAAGCGAAACGTATCCGGTAAGCGAAATTAGTAAACTGTTAACAACGAGAGCATAAAAAGGAGTGAGTATTTTATACAACAGATAAATAAAATCGAGCTCATTTCCGTAGCTGACTCTAAACTGGTTTTCGATATTTGGAAGTGGAGTGCTATTTGCTGAAAAAGACAATCCACTTTCCGAAAGAATCTTCATCCAGACCGAATTAGAATCTAAATAATCTGCAGGATATCCTAGATAGGAATTCTCGCCGAAAATAAAAAAAGGAAAATATAGGACGATAATGAATATCATCCCACTTCCAATAATCATTTTGCTTTTCATATTATTTTTTCCAAAAATGTTTTAAAATGATACGCTCCTTTACTACATACCCCATTTTTTGATAAAATCTGCATGCACCAGCATTTTGTTCCTGTGTTGGAATATCCATTTCAGTCATTGCATTTTCCTTGCAATAGATTTCCGCTTTCTTTAACAGATGTTTTCCTATGCCTTGTCCTTGTAATTCGGGGTGTATAGCTATGAGCCCTATTTTTGCAGTTGCGTTACTTTGCTGAACTGTTACAAAACCTGTTGCTCCCAAATTCTTGTCTTTTGTGAAAAAAGTTTTGATAGCAAATTTTTTATTGAGACTATTTCTTACCCATAACTGATAAAGATCTCTGAATTTTGCTTCACCAAATTTAGAATCTAATAGAAATCTGCTGTATTTTCCACTTTCGTATGCAAGCTGAAAAAAATATTCATCTTCTTGCGGCAAAAAATCTGTGTCAAAAATTTCATGTGAAGACTCTGTATTTTCTTTACATAATTTTTTTGAAAACACGATCTTTGTTTCTTTAAATGTTTCTGTAAAACCTTCAATTTTGATATCTGAATCCTTTTTTTGTTTAATAATAATCAATTCATATTGATTATCATTAAGTTCCAGATTTCTTAGATCATCATCTATGATGTGTAATTCTCCAATATTTTTAGCGAAAAAATTGCTGTCCCATTCGAGCTTGGTAAGATTATTCTTCATCGATAATATATACAGGTCTATTCTTTGTTTGGTTAAAAGTTTTTCCGAGATATACTCCTAAAATACCAAGGCACATAAAAGTAACTCCAAATAAAAACCAGATTGAAAGAATCAGTGAGCTGTAGCCAGGTTCACTTATTTCTCCTCGAAGAGTTTTTATAAATACCCATGCTCCTCCTAAAAATGATATTAGAGAAATTGTAGCTCCCAGATTCACAAACAATTTCAAAGGTTTATCAGAAAAAGAGACAATCACATTAAAAGCAAGAGATATAAGCTTGCCAAGGCTGTATGATGATTTTCCCTCATCTCTTTCCTGATGATCTACATCAACAGTGGTGGCTCTATAACCTACCCAATTGATAAAAAGTGGAAAGAATTTGATGTAATCGTTAACATTTAAAACCTGTCTGATTACTTTTTTGTGATAAATACCAAAGTTAGCTACTTCATTGTTGATTTTAATACCGGCAAGGTAATTAAAAATCTTATAAAATACCCTTGAGCTTAATTTCTTTAATTGTCCATCCTTTCTTTGTACTCTACTTGCCTGAACAATGTCATATCCTTCAAGAGCCTTTAAATAAAGTTTTTCGATCTCCTTGGGCTGATCCTGAAGATCACAGTCCATAACTACAATCCATTCACCCGTGGCTTTTGATAACCCGGCCATTATCGCAGCGTGCTGTCCAAAATTTCTGCTCAGACGGTAAATTTTTAAAGCCGGGTGAAATCCTGCTAAATTTTTCATAACCTCCCACGAATTATCTGGACTTCGGTCATCAACCAAAATAATCTCATAATCCGTGTTTAGTTTTTGCATCATGCTATTTATCTCACGCACTAGTTTTGGGAGAATTTTTTCTGCACGATACACAGGACTTACTATACTTATCACAACTCAGAATTTTTAAAGAAAGGTTTTTCACAGAAAAACAAATCTTCCTCAGGATTTAAGCCATACGATGGATATTTATCGGAAATGTTGATTCTGTTAATTTTAAAACCCACACTTTCAAGACGGGTTACATAATCCTGTCCATATATTCGGCAGTGATCAAACTGTCCGAAGAGCTCTTCTCTCTTTTTAGGATCTTCTATCGTAAAATCTTCAACCGTTTCAGCAGAATTTTTAGAAATCGGAACTTGGAGAAGCGCATGACCTCCAGGCTTTAAAACTCTGAAAATTTCTTTCATCGCTCTAATATCTTCGGGGATGTGTTCAAGAACATGGTTGCAAAGAAAAAGATCGAAATGATTGTCTCGGAAATTTAAATCTAAAACATTCATGTTTTTAACATGTGCCGGATAGCTATATCCTTCGGTAAAGAGATCACCACAAATATATTCTTTGAAGTTTTGTTTCAGTAAAACCTGCGACAGTTTTGGCTCAGGTGCAATATGAAGAATGCTGATGTTTTTATCGGATGGAAGTCTTAATTCTTCGATAAGAAAGGTGTAAAGCAATCTTTCTCTGTCACGCGAGTGGCATTTATAGCATCCCGCTGCTCTTCTTCCTCCGCCAATAACATGTTTCTTTTTAAGTATAGGAAGATCATGACCTACAGTTTCTAAATCTTTCGACTTATAACCGCAAAACGGACATTGGTAGAGTGTTCCGGCATGAGTGTTTAATTTTATTTTTCTCTGGATTTTTTCAAAAAAATTCATATTTGTATTTATATTGAGGGAATTATGTCTTCAAATTTACACATTTAGAAAAGTTAATCCAACTTCTTTTACCTTATTGCGAAGTTCAGTCAGTATTTTTTCTTCTTTCAAAATTTTATGGTACTTTTTGTGAAGTGTTTTGTATACTTTCAGGTTTCCTGTCAACATGTTTTTAAGCATACTTTGCTTGAGGGCTTTTTTTTCAGCCTTCAAAGAATCCGGAATAGACGGATTCATGATATTGGTTTCTATTCTGAGGTCTTCGTATTTTGTATAGTCTACCTTGGAGAGAGATTGCTTTCCATCATGTATTACTTTGCTTTCGGGTACCAGAAAAGTTTTCTTTTTGTGAAATAAAATACGGTTTACATATTCGAGATCTTCACCATAATGAAAAAAATAAGGGTTGAATCCTCCTATAATTTCAATAGTCTCCTTTGGTAAGAACCAATGAGCAGCATTGATGAAGCTTATTTTGTAAAAGGGCTGTAAAGTCTGAAAATAAAGATCAGAAATAAGACGGGTCTCAAAATTATGAGCAATATATTTATCAAGAAAAATATCCAGTTTCTTTTCTGTTCCGTCGATATGCATCGGGCTCAGTATGCCTATTTCTTTTTTGTCGGGATGAAGGTTGTAAACATTCAGGAGCTTTTCTACACTGTCGTTAAAAATCCATGCATCCTGGTTCATCAGATAAAAGAAATCTGCTCCTTTTTGATAGGCTTTTTCGATTCCTATGTTATTGGCTTTTCCAAATCCTAAATTTTTTTCAGACTGAATTAATTCAACTTCGGGAAAATTTGCCGTAATGTATTTTGGTGTGCCGTCTGTAGAACCATTGTCTACCACGATACAGTGAACGGGTACAGAAGACTGCCTTAAGCTGGTAAAGCATTTTTCTGCCCATTTCATGGCATTGTAGGTAACAATAATAAAATAAATTTCAGGCATTTGTGTTCTGTTCTAAATATATTTTTCAGCTAAATTTTTTAAATAATTTTCAGCATCGGTTTCTTTAAAGAAATCGTTGACCGATTCATCAAAATCAACTTTATAAAAGTCTCCTTCATCCGATTCCTGATAATTTGCTTCTTTTTGAAGCTTGTTCCGGATGGCTTCTACAATTTCCTTTAAATCATAATAATACGGATAGGCAAAATTAATTGTTTGATTATTAATATTTGCACAGTTTGATTCTAAAAATTTTGTAATATCATCAATATCCAGCAATAATCTTCTGGCTTTTTGATGAAGCATGAAATTATTTCCATGCATAATTTGTGTTTTAAGGAAATTAAATAAAGTATTCGGATTGCCGCCGTTGCCTACAATATTACCGATTCTCAGAATTATATAGTTTTTACAGTTTTCTTTTATAAAATTTTCAATTTCCAGTTTGTGCAAAACGTATGGACTTTGCTGTTTTGAAAGATCATTTACACTTAAAGTGGAAAAATAAAAAAGTTTATTTTCCTTATGCGACGTAACATTATTTTTTAAAAGTGAAAATTCTCTTTCAAATTCCGAGCTTCTTGTTTCGAGGGAGTTTGAAACTCCGGAAGCAAAGTAAAGATGGTCTTCGGTATCGATATTTTTTAGTGAGTTGGCAATGAGTCCGTTTCCTATGATCATGCAGATAAGCCTTTTTAATAAATTTTAATTCTTTGTGTGTTTGTTGATATTTCCGGAATATCTTATGTATTGATAATATTTTTTTAAGATTTCCAAATGATCTCTAAAATTAAGTTTTTTAGGATAAAATTGTAATGTAAATAAAATATTTTTTCGAGTAACCGGATAAAATCTGAAATAATTATACAAAAAACCTTGAAATACTTCTTTTTCTACGTCAGGATCTATTCTATGTTTAAAATCTGATCCTAATTTTTCTTTAACTTTTATATTTGCATCCAGCCATTTTTTATCAAGATTTCCGGCGGAAAAATGCTTTATTAAAATATCATTTATGATATAATTCTGGAATTTTCGGGAAACTCTTAAACTGAAATCCAGATCATAACCATGAAATCCTTTCAAATTTTCATCAAATCTGAATTCATTATAATTTTTTTTCCTGATTGCCATAAACACACCATCTACAGCAAAAACTTTAGTCCTGTTTTTTTCTGTTGAATTGATGTGAAAGAACTCTGTATTTTCTTTATTTCCCTGTAAAATATATACAGAATTGTATTTTTCAGCAACTGTCCAGCTTGACGGGGCAGAAGGAACATATGACGAACCTGCAACTCCTACAATTCCTGTACTTTCTTTTTGTAAATGATTCAGTAATCTTTGACCCCAATTTCTCGTGTAAAAGATGATGTCTTCGTGCAGAAAAAGAAGATTTTCGTATCTGGACTTTCCAGCACCTGAATTATACGCTTCTGTAATGCTCATCACATTCGGGTTCCACATCTGAATAATTTCATACTGAAAATCTTCTCCGATCGTCTCCCTGATATTTTCAACCAGTTGATCGAAGTAGTGTTTTTGGTATGATGAGATAATTATTGAGAGCATAGAATTATTTTAGCAAGTGATCATATTCATCTGAAGCATGGTTCCCTTTTTCATCTAGTTTCCATGAAGAAGACTGGTTGGCAGTTTTTATATAGAATATATTTTCTTCTGTGAGATCATTGGGATTGAGATACCATCCTCCATGTTTACAGGTGAAATCTCCCGCCATTCTGATAGCCGTCATAAATTTAAATAAATTAAAAATCGTTTTAGGATACTTAGGTTTATATAATGCGAAAGTAGTATCTATAAAGGCAAAATAAATATTTTTTTCAAGTTCGTCCTGCCAGAAACGTTTTTCCCAAGTTTGAACTTTTTCTTTTAAAGGATAATAGTCGGGAATATCTTTGGTGTCAATTGCAAAACCTATTTTGTTTACTTTTTTATAATATTTAAATAGATAGTTGAGCATAACAGTCTCAAAATCTTTCGGTAGATTTTTATTTGGAACGATATCGGAGTCCGTAAGAAAATAAAATCCTTTTCCGTATTTCTTCTGAAGATCTCTGTTTTTAAAGAACACATCATGTCCAAAATTAGTATTCAGTTTTTCAACGGTTACGACGTTCTGAATTTCTGAATAATAATCTAAGAGCGGTTGGTAAGTAGACGCATTATCAATAATGATGATGTTTTTAAATTCTCTTCTGATCAGGAAATCAACAAGTTGCTTCAGATAAAAAAGCTGATTAAAATTGATGATGATAACCGGAATACTTTTATGATCCTGCATCTGGTGACGAACAGTACCATCAAATTTTATTAAAAATTTGAGATAAAGCGTATCTAAATGCAACATGAGTCTACGTTTTGTAATCATCCTTTTGAGTGTTTTATTTTGTTTTTGATTGACCAAACAGTTTTAGTCATATCGAAATATCTTTTCGGATAGCCTCTTTTCATAAGAATTTTAAAAAGTCTTAGATGAGGTCTTAGGAAGTTTTTCTCACAGAAACGAAGATGATCATTCAGCATTCTTATAAGAAAGCTCTTGTCGAAGTTTTCTGAATATTTATTCAGTACTGTTTCCCGCATCATGTGATAACCAAGATCTTTTTTTGCCTGTAAGGATAAATCGCCAGATATGCTGGAAGTGGACATTCTTACAGTAACTTTAGCATCTGCGATATAAAAAACTTTATTCAATCCCGAAAAAGTCAGAATGGCATAATCATCAGCTCCCCATGCAAAAGGGATTTTTAGAAATCTGTGCTTTTTATAAGCCGAGAGTGTAAAAATATTCTCAGATAAGCTGCTTGGCATTTGCCCTTTATATTTTCTTTTAAATAATTCTGGTGAAGCTATTATTCTTTCTTCAGTTGTTATGGAATGTAAAATGGCTTTGTTTTCATCTACAATATTATGGGAAAATTTAATAGCGGAGATATTTTCAGATTGTATCTGAGGCAGATTTTTATAAAATTCTTCCACAAAGTTTTCTGAAATAATGTCGTCATCACCTAATATCTGAAACCAGTCTTCTTTAACATTTTCCAGAATTCTTTCCCATTGCAATGCCAGGTTTTTCCCTCCTAAATTATCATTGTAATCAAAATAAAAATAAGAGAAATCACTCAAATATTTTTCAATGAGTGGTAAGGGGTCATCTGGACTTGCATCGTTCCCAATATACAATACAAAATCTCTGTTGTTTTGTGCCGCAACAGATTGTAAGGTTTCTTCAAAGAAATCTATTTTGTAGTAAGGGATAACAATGGCAAGGCGACTCATTATTGTGTAATAGTAAATTTAAGAAGTGGCAAATATTTTCTGCGACCAATTTTAAATATGGGAAAAAACTTTAAAATTTGAATAAGAGTTAAAAGATTTTTAGGATGATATTTGAAATAATCACGAACAAATCTTTCATACATCTGATATTCAAGATCTTTATTTATTGTAATATTAAAATTACTGCCAAGTTTATTTCTTGTATAGATATTGCTTTCCAACCATTTATGATCAGGATTTCCTTGAGAGAAATGTTCAATAAGGATCTCTGAAGTAACATAATTTTGATACTGTGAAGAAATACGCAGGCTTAATTCTGTATCATATCCGTGGTATCCTTTTAGATTTTCATCAAATTTAAATTTGTTGAAAATAGATTTTTTTATACCTAAAAAAACACCATCTACTGCAATTACTTTTTCTTTTTTAGTTTCGAAGGTCTTTTCT
The DNA here is from genome assembly GCF_059579425.1 of Chryseobacterium sp. 2P. Lineage (NCBI taxonomy): Bacteria > Pseudomonadati > Bacteroidota > Flavobacteriia > Flavobacteriales > Weeksellaceae > Chryseobacterium > Chryseobacterium sp. 2P. The sequence continues at coordinate 4,240,931 of NZ_CM184194.1, read as the reverse complement.
ACTATTTTACTTCCTCCTTTTTTATGTTGAATTATAGAAATTTTTGCATTATTCATTGTAGTAAACCAACCATAAGGAGCCGCCGGAACGTATGTACCGCCTGCTATTCCTATTATCCCTGTTTTTGCTTCAGATAAGCTTAATATAAGAGGTTTCCCCCAATTCATTGTCGATATCAATATATCTTCATGTATAAATAGCAGATTGTCATATTTTGCTTTTTCGGCACCTTTGTTGTAAGCTTCACAAATACCCATTAGAGCAGGGTTTTCTATTTTGATTACTTCAAATTCCACACCGCAGGTTTCCGCAATGTTTTTTTCGAGTGCAGCGAAATATTGGGGCTGGTAGGATGAGATGATGATGGAAAGCATTATGTATTGTCAATTACGTTATAGATAGTTATCATAGAATTTTCCTTTGAAAATTGATGAACATTGTCTTTAATTTTTAATAACGATTTTTCACGAAATATTTTATCATTGTGAGTTTTTATTATTATATCTGCAAATTGATCAATATCTAAATAATCTGCAAGCAAATTAGTGCCATTCAAAAATTCTTCTACACCACCAGAGTCTTTAAAACCAACAATTGGCTTGTTAAACTCTGCAGCTAAATGCATTACTAATGGAAAAGGATCTTCTCTTGAAGGGAGTAAAAAACAGTCGAAAATGTTAACGTAATCATTCGGATTTTTAGTGTTTTCAACAAAAATAACTTCTTCCTCAACATCTAATTTTCGTGTATCTATTTTTGCAAATCTCACAAAAGGATTTGAATCATTTCCACCGATATTAAAAATCTTAAATTTAAGATTTGGAGTTTTTTGTTTTATTTTTTTTGCTAACAAAGGTACTAGCTCGCTACCTTTTCTTAATTCTTGAGTGCTTAAGGTTCCTAAGATAAATGTATCATCTGAAATATTGTACTGTTGTCTTAGTTCAGATGCTTTTGTCTTTATCTCATTGTCTTTTGATATGAAAGAATATGCAACTGAAATTTTGCTGGCAGGGATTTTATACCTTTGAGTAAGAAAATCCTTTACAGATTGAGAGCCTGCTAATATAGAGTCTAACGAAGATATTTTGCGAGACAGATCATGGGCGTCGTAGAAACTTTCTAATGCAAACTGAAGTTCGTGAGTGTATAATATTGTTTTAAGACCTTTTGCTTTAAATTTTTCTAAAATACTTAATGTAGCGACAGTCATCCCAAAAATGCAGTTATAGTTTTTTGAGGATAATTTCTCGACGGCAGCATTATACAAATCTTCCTGACTCAGTAAGTCATTTTTTAAAACAATGAAACGTCTTAGTATTCTTGTCACAATATTAGGGCGAGGCTGAAAATGTTTTATATTTACAGCAGCTGGTACAAGATCTGTGAAATCTTTTGCCATTGTTCCATTTAGCAGAATAAGTAAATCTACTTCATACTTCTGTGCATTCTGAATCTCTTTTAGCAATTCTAAAAGTAGGATTGGTGCGCCAGATCTTGTGGCTTCATGCAGTACAAAGAGTATTTTTTTTCTCATACTAAAGTCTCTAATATATGATTTTGATTATTTTTAACAATAGTATTATCAGGAATAGATTTGTGAATAATACAGTTCGCACCTACAATACAATTATCACCAATCGTAACACCTTTAAGCACAATAACATTGCTTCCTAGCCAGCAGTTTTTGCCAATAATAATGGGCGCAGTAGAAAATTGATCTTTAGAGACATTAATGTTGGTGTTTTTAATGATTAAGTGATTGTGGTCATACAATTTCACCCCTTCTCCAAAAAGGGTATCATCACCTATTTCTATACTTTCTAAACAATTAACCGAACAGAAATTATTAAAAAAAACTCTTTTACCTATTGTAAGTTTTGCTTTTGGATAAACCAAAATATTACAATAGTCTCGTAAAGAAAATCCTTCACCGATGGAAATATCCCCATATAAGACTCCTTTTCCCTTAAATATATTTGTTTCTTTCTTTTTGAAAGATTCGTGAATATTAATATTAGGATTCGAGGTAAATTGCCACCATTTTTTTTTCTCCTCAAATTCTTCAAGATCTGCTATGAAATTGAAGATTTTTTTGTAAATAAAATTTTTTATTTTTCGAAACATCGAAGTAATTTTTTAATTCTTTATCTTTAGTTTCTTTAAGATTTTAATTTTCAGTATTTTTAATAAATAATTTAAGCTGATATTTTTTTCTAAAAAGGTATGGTCTTTTATATTAAGCTCCAATTTCTTTTTATCTTCAAAAGGTTTTGAAAGGATGGCTTTAAAATTATCATATTGTTTTTTTAAATTTTCAAAAACAGGTATGTTGCTTTTAAAATGGCTCATTAAAAGCGTCATGCAAAACATGGCATTTACAGTCTGCTCTATATTGCTTTTTGTGCTCCAAACACCGCTTCCCACTCTGTACACGGCCATTTCTTCAGGAAAATATTTAATCAATCCAAAAGAAGCATTAATCATGTGAAGCGGATAGTCTCCTATTGGAGAATATTTGAACCACGAAGGTAAAATCTTATCATTATTTCTAAATACAACAGAAGGAGCGTCAATAAAATTTCCTGTAGATAAATCTTCAATTGTAAAGGTTTTTTCGATTGAACCTGAATTAAAATTTTTGTGCTTCGTCTCCCCTCCTGAAATATCAATATATTTTACATTATGAAAACATATATTATATTCTTTGTTTTGCTCTAAAAAATCAACTTGTTTCTGAAGTTTAAGAGGATCTGTCCAGTAATCATCACCATCACATAAAGTAATATATTCACCATCACACATTTCCAACGTGGACATGAAATTTTCTTTACCCGGAATTCCGGTGCCTCTTTTATCCCTCAAATTCAGACGAATCATATCCGGAAATCTGGAAGCATATTCTTTTACAATTTCCCTTGTTCCGTCTGTTGATACATCGTCGCCAATTACAATTTCAAAATCAAAGTCAGTTTTCTGCATGAGAATTCCATCAATACATTTTGAAATATAATTGATGTGATTGTATGTTATTACATGACAGCTAACTTTTTTTCTTTTAGTTATTCCCATACAGCGAAGCCAATTCCGGTCTTTCCAAAACCGTTACCATTGTAAAATAAAATTTTTTTATTATTGGCTACAATTACCGAAGGATATGTCTGCATCGTAGAATCCCAGCCTGAATCCGAAAATTCAATACCGCTTTGAGCATCATTTCGATTCCAGTTTATCCCATCTTCAGATTCTGCATAGCCAATTCTGTAACTTTCTTTACCATCTCTATAATCAAAAGAACCTCTGTAAGTAAACCACATTTTATATTTTCCGTCTTCTATAATCACGGCAGGTCTTGCTGTACACTGATATTTTTCGGCAGGAGGGATACAGGTAATATTGGGACGAACCCAATTGATACCATCTGTAGAATGAGCATATTTAATTTCATATAATGGCTCAGGTTTTCCGTCACTTATTACGAAACCTGTACTGGAAGCATACCACATGATCCATTGGTCATTATGCTTAATAACACATGGAGAAGCTGTAAAAAACGGCTCATCTCTGTTACGTTCTACAATTGCTCCGGGAAATGCTTTTTCAAATGTTTCCCCATTATCATGACTGATTGCTAATCCTATCGCATTTCTGTAAGGAACCAAAACACTTGCATTCCATCCTACATAATAAAGATAAATACAGGTTTCTGATAACCGCACAACAGAACATGGCATAATTCCGCCATCATCAAATGTTCCTAATTCTCCGGGTTCTAAAACAGGTTTATCATGAATATATAATACTTCTTCAGGGTTTTTTGCGGAAACATCAATATAGGTAGGAATGCTTCTTCCTTCTGAGTTTCTTGGAGCATAATAAATTCTTACAACATCTTCATTCAGTAATAATGCTGTAGGTACACATGCATGGGAAACCATCCAGTCGTTGTAATGATCAATATGGTGTATTCTTCCTTTTTTTTGCCACATATTTACCCTTTTGTTTTATGAGAAATACTATCTATATCAATACTCTTATCGTCTCTCATGGTAGATTTTGCACCCAGCCAAATGCTGAATTCAGGTGTGTCTTTTGTAATGATAGCACCCATACCAATTAAAGATGCTTTACCAATATTGGTTTCGTCACGAACTGTGGCATTGACTCCGAAAAATGAATTCTCACCAATTTCACAACATCCTGAAATAACTACATGAGAAGTGATAAATACATGGTCATGAACATTAGTATGGTGACCGATATGGTTTCCGCTCCATAAAACACAATTGTCTCCAATTGTTACAAAAGGCTGAATGGTATTATCTTCAAAAATAAAACAGTTTTCACCTACCGTAAGATCCGGCCATGTGCTTGCTTTGCTGGAAACATAGCTTACACATTTATACCCTTTTGCTTTTGCCTCTTCAAATTTTCTTTTTCTGAGAAAGCTCATTTGCTTAAAACTAATAGGTAAGAACATTTTATATTCAGAAGGCGGATAATGCTTTTCAATCTCTTCAAATGATACAACGGGAAGACCTCTGAACTCATTTTCAGTAATATAATCGCTGTCTAAAGTGAAAGCTACCACTTCATGCGGGGAGTCATGCGTAAAATAAAAATGTGCTAAACTGGCTAACTGACTGGTTCCAAAAATTACAATTTTTTCCATAATGTTATTTTAATTCATATTTATTCAAAATATTTTTTATATCATCAATACTATTGAACATTAGTACGTCAATGATTGATAAGTGGGGAACAAAAATATTTTTAAACTGTTTATATTCCAAAGGTAATGATTTAATAAAATGTAAGGCTACTCCTTTCTGGGAAAAGTCTTCTTGTTTATAGAGTTCCTGCCCTCCAATGGCGTTAATATAATCTGTTGCGTCTTCCTGTTTGCAAATATCCAACAATCTTTCCTGTCTTTCTAAATTTTGATTTTGGTAAGATTGAGAAGAAATGATAAACTGAGTTGTAAATCCTAAATATCGGGAAACTGAAAGGATACTGTCTATTGCCAGATCGCTTATAGATCTATTATTTTTATTAAAGACTTCTGCTACCAATTCATAAACAACACTAAAAAATGGTGCGTTTTTGTAGTTTTGAGAAAGTGTTAATAGAAATTTTGTTTTCCAGTTTTCATACAACTTTACATTTATTTCAGTATCCTTTATTAAGGTAAATGACGTTGCCTTAGACAAAGGAACTGTAAATAAAAAACTTTTTCCTGATAATAAAATATTATTTCTGTTGATCCAGCCTTGTTTGATAAAATTTACATCATCATAAAAAATGAATTTATCAACTGCATTAATCATTTGGAAATATCCTATATAAGGAAAAATGTAGGGTTGCATTACAGCAATTTTCATATTAATTATTTTGGAATCGAAGTATGATTCTTACAATATATTCTATTTCCTCAGGAGTTAGATCATAATAAAAAGGAAGACATAATACTCTTTTGGAAATATCTTCTGTTACAGGCAATTCTAATTTTGGCAAATAAGGCAATGCTGAAGCAAGGCTTGGATAAAAATATCTTCTTGTATATATTTGTTGCCTTTCCAATTCCGCCTTAAGCTGTAAAAGAACTTCTTCACTTTCTAAAATAATAGGATAATAAGCATAATTTTCCTTAGACTGAGAATGCCAAATTGGTTTTTTATATTTGAAAGTGGATAGTTTTTTGTCATACAATTCTGACAAAGTTTTTCTCTTATCATGAATATTATTTATGTATTTCAAATTTGCAAGTCCCATTGCCGCGTGAAACTCCGAATTTTTACCATTGATCCCTAAATCTGAGAAAGAGTCGAAACTTGCAATTCCAAAATTTCTTATGGTTGCCAGTTTCTTTAATACATCAGGTTTTTTTGCTATAAGTAATCCACCTTCTATAGAGTGGTAAAGTTTAGTAGCATGTAATGAACAGGTAGAAATGTCTCCGAATTCAAAAATAGATTTTCCGTTAACTTCTACTCCAAAAGCATGTGCCGCATCATAGATAACTTTCAGATTGTGCTTTTTAGCAATTTGATCTATTGCTTCAACGTCACATGGATTACCGTAAACATGAGTTGCAAGAATAGCTGTAGTTTTTTCTGTAATTGCTGTTTCTATTTTTGTTGGATCTATGCAGAGACTTTTAGAATCTATATCCACAAAAACGGGCGTACATCCTTCCCAGACAATGGAACTTGTTGTTGCTACAAAAGAAAAAGGCGTTGTAATAATTTCACCTTTTAGATCCAAAGCTTTTATGGCCATTTGTATGGCAACAGTACCATTTGTTACAAATAGTAGATGGTTAACTTTTAGATGGTCTTTCAGTTCCAATTCCAATTGACTTGCCAATGGACCCATATTGGTGAGCCAGTTTCTTTTCCAGATGCCAGCTAGATATTTCTGATATTCTTCCTGAGGAGGTAAGAAAGGTTGGGTTACGGGAATCATAATAAATTTTAATGTAAAGTTATGATATTTTCGCTTTCTAATTCAAAGGGAATCCATTGTTCCTTTTCACCACCAACAGTAAACTCAATGATATTGTTAATACGGATATAAGGGGATTCTGTTGAGGGATCATAGAGTCCTAAATCTAATATATATTTTCCTAATGTAAAAAGAGGATTTTTCACAGTAATTTTATAAGTTATCTTTGATCCTTCTTTTATGTTTTCTCTGTATTCTTTTACAGATATACCAGCAATTGGTTTTTGTTCTTTATCTTTAAACTCAAGATATAATATAGGTAATCTTTCAATAGCAGCATTAACCTCAAATTCGAATGTTAAATTGAAATCCTTATGACGATGAATTTTATTATTCAAAAGGTCTGTTTGAACCGAAATTAATCCGAAAGTTTTGGTATCGTATACTTTATTTTGATGGTTATTTGAAAATTTATTGTAATAAAGCTGTATCCCTTTTCCGATTTCTTTTCCGCAGTATTCAACTTTTCCATGATCCATTAAGATTACTTCATTGCAGATCCTTGATATCATTGGCATACTATGAGAAACAAAAATAACAGCAGTACGAGGGAGTAACTCATCTATTTTGCTAAAACATTTCAGAATAAAACCCAGATCTCCTACAGCTAATACCTCATCAATGATCAGGATATCAGGTTCAAGATGAGCGGCAACCGAGAAGCCCAAGCGAACCTTCATTCCCGAAGAGTAGTTTTGTACAGGGGTATCTATAAATTCGCCAATTTCAGAAAAGTTTATGATTGAATTCATTTTTTCTTCAACCTCTTTTTTTGTAAACCCCAATATAGAAGCATTATTGTAAATGTTCTCTCTTCCTGTAAGTATAGGATTGAAGCCTGCACCTAGTTCTATTAAAGCGCCTATTTTTCCTCGCATTACAATCTTGCCTTTATCAGGATTGTAAAGCCCGTTTAAAACTTTCAGAAGTGTAGATTTTCCGGCTCCGTTATGTCCTATCAGTCCAATGCATTCTCCTCTTTTCAGCTCAAAACTTACATCATGTACAGCCCAGAACTCTTGAGGACGCAAATCTTTGTTCACGCGTAGCCCTAAAGTACTTCGAATGATATCTAAAGCTCCATATTTAAGAGAACTTTTAAGATTTTTGCTGAATTTCTTCGATACATTCTGTACGGAAACCAATATTTCGTTATCCTTTTCCATTATCCTGCGATTTTTTCAATAACGATTGGCATTGATTTTCTGAAAATGACCAGTCCAATTAGTAAAAAAAATATACTTAAAACCGTTAAGCCGATTGTAAATGTTAAAGACTGAGTTTCTGTTCCTGTCAATGTATTTCTGGTATCATTAATAATATAAGTTAAAGGATTTAGCTTAAATAAAAATTTAAAAAATCCTACCGAAGGAGCAGCATATACAACAGGAGTTACATACATCAGGAAAGGAATTCCTGTTGTTAAAACTTTACTTATGTCGGTGTAAATTAACCCTAAAGGAGTTATTAGAAGACCAATGGTAAATGCGAAAATTATTAATGAAAAAATGTAAAAAGGAAAAAGTAGTAAATTCCAGGATGGTGTTATCTGATAAATAATCAGAATAAGAATTACCGGGATCATTTTTATTGCCAAATTGAACAAGGTAGTATATAGTCCCTTCATTAAAAGAGACTCCTTAGGAAAATTGATTTTTGAAATAATTGATTTTCCTGCATTGACAGAATTTATAGGACTTTGAATGGTTTCAGCAAAGATGTTCCAGGTAGTGGTTCCCAAAATCACAAAAACTGGGTAGGGTATTCCAGCCGGAGTATTTACATTTACAACGCCGGAACCATTCAAAAATAACCAAACCAAGGAATTAATAAGTACGGGAGCCAATATCCAAAAGAAACCTAGCAATGACTGTCTGTATTGAGCCTGTATGTCTCTTTTGGTCATTTGAAAGGCTAAAAAATTAGATGATCGAATGTCTTTATAAATAGAGACAAGCTCTTTAAAAAAATGTGTTTCTTTATCAGATGTGTATACTACGGTTTTCAAAGTAGATTTTTTTCAAATTTATAACAATTAATTGATTTTCAATTTGTATGCGTTGTAAATTATTACTTGCATAAAATGAAAAAGTATAACTAATATATTAATATTTACTATTATGAACAAAAAACTATCAGCCGTAAAGCCAATAGTTTTAAAATGTATTAATTTAGTCGATTATTTATTGACTAATTTTTTTAGGTATTCGCCATAACCGCTTTTTCCGTATTTGGTTGCGGTTTCCAGTAATTTTTCTTCGTCGATGAATTTATTTCTGAAAGCAATTTCTTCAATGCAGCCAATTTTAAAGCCCTGTCTCTTTTCAATTACTCTTACAAACTCAGAAGCATCGTTTAAAGAATCAAATGTTCCTGTGTCCAGCCACGCTGTACCTCTGTCGAGAACACCTACTTCCAGTTTTCCTTTTTGAAGATATACATTGTTTACATCAGTAATTTCCAGTTCTCCTCTCGCGGAAGGCTGAATGTTTTTAGCAATTTCAACCACTTCGTTATCGTAAAAGTATAATCCGGGAACGGCGTAATTTGATTTTGGTTTTAAAGGTTTTTCTTCAATTGAAACGGCTTTAAGGTTATCGTCAAATTCTACAACGCCATATCTTTCAGGGTCTGAAACGTGATACGCGAAAACGACACCTCCATCCGGATTGGTCTTGTTTTTAAGCAAAGTTCCCATTTCTGAGCCGTAAAAAATATTGTCCCCTAAAACCAACGCAGCGGCGTCATTTCCTATAAACCGATCTCCCAAAATAAAAGCCTGCGCAAGACCATCCGGACTTGGCTGAACCACATATTCTATATTGCATCCGATCTGAGATCCGTCTCCCAATAATTTAACAAATCCTTCCTGATCGTGAGGCGTTGTAATAATTAAAATATCTTTAATTCCTGCTAATAGCAATGTAGAAAGAGGATAATAAATCATCGGTTTGTCGTAAACAGGCATTAACTGCTTGCTGACAGCGATGGTAAGAGGGTAAAGTCTGGTTCCGGAACCTCCGGCTAAAATGATACCTTTCATCTTTTAATCTGTGTTTAATTTTTAATGATACTGTTTTTCGTAATATTTCTGATAATCTCCACTCGTTACGTGTTCCAGCCATTCTTTATTCTCAAGATACCAGTCAATGGTTTTTGCCAAGCCTTCTTCAAATGTTACCGATGGCTTCCAGCCAAGATCTTTATTCAGTTTTGTTGCGTCAATAGCATATCTTTTATCGTGTCCCGGTCTGTCTTTTACAAAAGTAATTAATTTTTCAGAGTAGCCTTCTTCTCTGCCTAATTTAGCATCCATTTGCTTGATTAATTCTCTTACCAAATCAATATTCTGCCATTCGTTGAAACCTCCGATGTTGTATGTTTCTCCTGTTTTGGCTTCATTGAAAATCTGGTGGATTCCTTTAGCGTGATCGATGACAAAAAGCCAGTCTCTTGTATATTTCCCGTCACCGTAAATAGGCAAAGGTTTTTCATTGATGATATTTGAAATACATAGAGGAATCAGTTTTTCCGGAAAATGATTCGGGCCGTAATTATTTGAACAGTTCGAAATAATAAACGGCATTCCGTATGTATTTCCGTAAGCTCTCACCAAATGGTCTGAAGCTGCTTTTGAAGCCGAATACGGAGACTGTGGATCATATGCTGTAGTTTCTAAGAAAAAACCTGTTTCGCCTAAACTTCCATATACTTCGTCTGTAGAAACATGGTAGAAAAGATTCGTTCTCTTCTCATCCGGGAATCTTCCATGCGTATGGTCCGGATTTAACGTCCAGAATTCCTTACAAAGATTCAGAAGATTGGCAGTTCCGTTCACGTTGGTATTAATGAATGCCATCGGATCTGTAATGCTTCGGTCTACGTGACTTTCCGCAGCTAAATGCACTACTGCATCCGGATTGTATTTTTCGAAAACTTTTCTTAATTCTTCAGGTTTTGTAATATCGGCTTTTTCGAAAACATAATTGGGTTCGTTTTCGATGTCTTTCAGGTTTTCAAGATTTCCTGCATACGTAAGTGCATCAAGGTTGATGATCGTTGTTTCAGGATTGTTTTTTACAAACTCTCTTACCACGTGCGAACCGATAAAGCCAGCTCCTCCCGTAATGATTATATTTTTCATTTGATTAATTTAAAACTGTTTTGCGTCCTATACTTTTATAATAAAAACCATTCTGCTCAGGAATTTCCAGCGGATACATATTTCTTCCGTCGAAAATTACCTTATTGTTCATTCTTTTCGCCATCAGTTCGAAATTCGGGTTTTTGAACTCCGGCCATTCTGTTGCAATAAACAAAGCATCTGCATTGTCCAGAGCTTCGTACATATTTCTTGCGTATTGGATTTTATCTCCTAACAATTTCTGAACATTATTTTCGGCAACCAGATCATAAGCAACAATTTTTGCCCCTTTTTCTAAAAGCAACGCAATATTATCTAATGAAGAAGCCTCACGAATATCATCGGTATTTGCTTTGAAGGCTAATCCCCACATTGCAATCGTTTTCCCTTCGATATTTCCTCCAAAGTATTTTTCAATTTCAGAAACAAGAATTACTTTCTGGGCAATATTTACGTTTTCGGTCGCTTCTAAAATCTGAAAATTAAAATCTTCCTGCTTTCCGGATTTTATCAATGCTTTCACATCTTTTGGGAAACAGCTTCCGCCGTATCCGATTCCCGGAAACAAAAATCGATGACCGATTCTGTCGTCACTTCCCATTCCAAGCCTCACTTTATCCACATCAGCGCCAACTTTTTCACAGTAATTGGCAATTTCATTCATGAAAGTAATTTTTACTGCCAAGAATGAGTTAGCTGCATATTTTGTAAGCTCAGAAGATTTTTCATCCATAAAAATAATAGGAACTCCGGTGTTGGTAAATGGCTGGTAAATTTTAGCCATAATTTCCTGTGCCTTTTCAGAACTTGCTCCAACAACCACTCTCGCAGGATTCATAGAATCTTCTACTGCGAAACCTTCCCTTAAGAACTCAGGATTGGAAACCACATCAAAAGGAATCTGGGTTTTTGAAGCGATAACTTCACGAACTTTATCGGCTGTTCCTACGGGAACGGTACTTTTATTAACAATAACTTTGTATTCCGTCATCATTTCGCCAATATCGTTTGCTACTTTCAATACATAAGAAAGATCTGCGGATCCGTCTTCTCCGGGCGGAGTAGGCAAGGCCAAATAAATAACTTCGCTTTTGTCCAAAGCTTCTTTTAAATTGGTAGTGAAAAATAATCTTTCAGCCTGTATGTTTCTCAGGAACATTTCTTCAAGATTCGGCTCATAGATGGGAACTACGCCGTTTTTCATACCTTCTACTTTTTTTTCATCAATATCTACACAGTATACTGAATTGCCAAGTTCTGCCAAAGTGGTTCCTGTAACCAGTCCTACATAACCTGTTCCTACAATGGTAATATTCAAAATGTATGTTTTTAAAAAATTCAAACACAAAAGTAATAAAAATACCATGATCTGTGTCTTTAATTTCGTGTAAATAAAATTTAAGTTATCATATTGATAATAAGATATTTTGCTTTTCCAAGAAAAAGTAGTATATTTGCAATGGATTTACGGAAAAACATGGGAAGGCCTTCGGAAGAAAGCCTTTTTTCGTACTGGTAAATCAAGATTTTAAAATATGGAGTTTAGAAAAAGAATTGAAGAATTATTACATGAATTCCTCGAGACCAGAAAAGATCTGTTTCTTATTGATCTGAAAATTTCTGCGGGGGATGACATCACAGTGATTTTGGATGGTGACAATGGTGTTTCTTTACAGGACTGCCTTGATGCAAGCCGCGCGATAGAATTTAATATGGATCGCGAAGAACATGATTTCAGCCTGCAGGTAATGTCTGCGGGATTGAGCGAGCCTTTGGCAACTCCAAGACAATTTGCAAAAAATATCGGAAGAGAAATTGAAGTTTTACTGAATGACTCTACGAAAACGGAAGGCGAACTGGCAAAAGTAGATGAAGAAAAAATCACACTGATCCTGCGTTACCGCAAACCGAAAGACATCGGTAAAGGAAAAGTGGATGTGGAGGAGGAAAAAGAAATTCCGTACTCTGAGATTAAAAAAGCATTAGTAACAATTAAATTTTAAAAGAAAAAAGAATAAATGGACAATATAGCGTTGATTGAATCCTTCGGTGATTTTAAAGACGAAAAAGGGATCAGTAAGATTGATCTTATGGCAATTATTGAAGATTCTCTGAAGACACTTTTGAGAAAAAGATATGATTCGGATGATCATTTTGATGTGATTGTAAACCCTGATAAAGGAGATTTTCAGATATTTTTAAATAAAACCATCGTGGAGGACGAAATGTCTGAAGATGATGATCTGGAAATTGAGATTTCTGAAGCTAAGAAAATCGACCCGACTTTTGAAGTGGGAGAAGATTTTACGATGGAAATTCCTGTTGCACAGTTGGGAAGAAGAAATATTCTTACCCTGAAGCAGATCTTGGCTACAAAATTGCAGGAGCACAACAATGCGATGTTGTACGAGCAGTTTAAAGACAGAATCGGGGAAATTGTAGTAGGAGAGATCCACCATATCCGTCATAAGCACGTGATTTTGCTGGATGATGAAGGGAACGAATTCATTTTGCCTAAAGAAAACCAGATCCCATCCGATTTCTTTAAAAAGGGTGAGAATATCAGAGCTATTGTTGAAACAGTAGATTTCAAAGGTTCAAAACCGCAGATTATTATTTCCAGAACTGCACCTAAATTCTTAGAAAAACTATTAGAGCTGGAAATCCCTGAAATTCAGGACGGAACTATTATTCTTAAAAAAGTAGTGAGAATTCCTGGAGAAAAGGCGAAGATTGCAGTAGATGCTTACGACGACAGAATTGATCCGGTAGGAGCTTGTGTGGGAGTGAAGGGATCCAGAATTCACGGCGTGGTAAGAGAGTTGAGAAATGAGAACATCGATGTTATTCAGTGGTCTAAAAACCCTGAGATTTTGGTGAAGAGAGCTTTAGGAAACGTTACCATCAATAAAATTGATATCAACGAGGAGCAGGAATACGCTTTAGTATATACTCCGGTTGAAGAGATTTCTAAAGTAATCGGAAAACAGGGCCAGAATATCAGACTTGCTTCTTGGTTGACAGGTTATGAGATTGATGTACACAGAGAGTCCAGCGAAGATGATGATGTTGAACTTACAGAGTTTAATGATGATATCGAACAGTGGATTTTGGATGAGTTTAAAAAAGTAGGTCTTACTACTGCAAAATCAGTTTTAGATAAAGAAACTGTAAGCTTGCTGAATATGGTCGACCTTGAAGAGGAAACGATTGAAGAAGTGAAGCGTATTCTTAGAGAAGAATTCGAAGATTAAGATTTGTAAATAAATTTTAATAAACAGTAAAAAAGAAATACTTTAATTTTAAGAATTAAAAAAAATAGTAAATAATATAGATGCCAAAAATTAGATTAAATAAAGCGGTTAAGGAATTCAATATTTCGATGTCCAGATTAGTAGAATTTTTACAGTCAAAAGGCATTGAGGTTGAAAGCAATCCTAACGCTCAATTAGAAGAAGCGGCATATTCTGCATTGGAGGCTGAGTTTGCCAAGGACGGCGAACAGCGTAAAGCTTCCCATGAGGTGGTGATCACGAAAGTTCCGGAAGAAAAACTGGAAATTGAAGAAAAGAAAACCCCTGAAGTAATAAGAGCTAAAGCTAACAAACCGGAAACTAAAATTTTAGGTAAAATAGATTTAGAACCTAAAAAACCTGAAGTGGAAGAAGTTCCGGCTCCAAAACCACAGCCTGTGGTGGAAGAGAAAAAAGAAGAAGTTGCACCTGCTCCTGAAGTAAAGGCAACTCCTGAAAAGCAGGAATTTAAAGTTCTTGATAAAATAGATCTTTCCCAGATCGAATCCAGAAACAGACCTGTGAAAAAAGATAAACCAAAAGCGGAGGAGAAGAAAGAAGAAGAAAAACCTGTGGCTAAACCTGCAGAACCTGTAAAAGAAACTCCGCAGCCTGTTGTTGCTGAAAAGCCGGTTGCAAAATCAGTTGAAGAAAAAACGGCTGAACCTGCAAAAGCAGAAGAGGAGTCTCAGGAACCACAAAAAATTGAAACCGTTTATCAAAAACTTGACGGTCCTAAAATCGTTGGAGAAAAAATCGATTTAACTCAGTTTGCACCTAAACCTGGAGCTGGAGCTAAAAAGAAAAGAAAGAGAATTGAGAAACCGGGCGGAGGAAATCAGCAGGGTGGAAACAATAACCAACAAGGAGGAAATAATCAGGGACAAGGAAACCGTCCACAAGGACAGGGAGGTCAAGGAGGAAACCGTTTTGGAAATAACCAGGGCGGACAAGGAAACCGTCCTCAAGGTCAAGGTGGACAAGGAAACCGTCCTCAAGGACAGGGAGGTCAAGGTGGAAACCGTTTTGGAAATAACCAGGGCGGACAAGGAAACCGTCCTCAAGGTCAGGGTGGACAAGGTGGAAACAGAGGTGGATTCAACAGAGGCGGACAAGGAGGTAACAGACCGGGTCAAAGAACAATGCCTGTTGAATTAACAGACGAACAAGTTAAAAACCAGATCAAGGAAACCCTTGAAAAATTAACCAATAAAGGAGGTAAATCTAAATCTGCTAAGCACAGAAAAGATAAGAGAAACTTCCGTAGAGAACAGGACGAGCGTCAGCAGGAAATTGATGCGGCAGACAGAACATTAAAAGTAACAGAATTCATCACGGTTGGTGAACTGGCAAGTTTAATGAATGTGTCTCCTACAGAAGTAATTTCTGCTTGTTTCTCATTGGGTGTAATGGTTACCATGAACCAAAGGTTGGAAGCGGATACCTTATTATTGGTAGCAGATGAATTTGGATATAAAATAGAATTCTCTGATGCAGATCTTGGAGAATCTGAAGCAGAGGAGGAAATTGATTCTGAAGAAGATTTATTGCCAAGAGCTCCGATTGTAACAGTAATGGGACACGTAGACCACGGTAAGACATCATTGCTTGACTACGTCAGAAAAACAAACGTAATCGCCGGTGAATCCGGAGGAATTACGCAGCATATTGGAGCATATAATGTAAAATTGGAAAACGGACAAAGAATTACATTCTTAGATACCCCTGGTCACGAAGCCTTTACAGCGATGAGAGCTAGAGGTGCACAAGTTACCGATATTGCAATTATCGTAATTGCAGCGGATGATGATGTAATGCCTCAGACGAAGGAAGCAATTTCTCACGCGCAGGCAGCGGGAGTTCCAATGATTATCGCCATCAATAAAGTAGATAAACCGAATGCGAATCCTGATAATATCCGTCAGCAGCTTTCCGGTCTTAATCCATCAGTTTTGGTAGAAGAATGGGGAGGAAATGTTCAGGCGCAGGAAATTTCAGCGAAATTTGGTAATAATGTAGATGCGTTACTTGAAAAGGTGTTGCTTCAGGCAGAAATGCTTGAGTTAAAAGCGAATCCGGAACGTTCCGCTAACGGAGTAGTTATCGAAGCATCTTTGGATAAAGGTAGAGGGTATGTTGCAACAATGCTTGTACAGACTGGAACTTTAAAAGTTGGTGATTATGTGGTAGCTGGTAAAAATCACGGTAAAGTAAAAGCTTTGCTTGATGAAAGAGGTAAGAATCTTTCTGAGGCAGGTCCTTCAATCCCGGCAACTATTTTAGGTCTGGACGGAGCACCTACAGCAGGTGATAAATTCCGTGTTTACGCCGATGAAAGTGAGGGTAAAGCGATTGCCAACAAGAGAGAACAGCTTCAGAGAGAGCTTTCCATCAGAACCAAGAAGCATACGACGCTTGAAGAATTGGGAAGACGTATTGCATTGGGAGAATTCAAGGAATTGAACATTATCCTTAAAGGTGACGTGGATGGTTCGGTAGAAGCATTATCTGATCAGTTACAGAGATTATCAACAGAAGAGATCAGCGTGAAAATCCTTCACTCTGGTGTTGGACAGATCACTGAATCTGATATCAACCTAGCAGCAGCATCTGATGCAATTATTATTGGATTCAACGTAAGAGCCGGAGCAAATGCTAAAGATCTTGCGGACCGTGAAGAAATTGAGATCAGAACCTATTCTGTAATCTATAAAGCGATTGATGAGGTAAAAGAAGCAATGGAAGGGATGCTTTCTCCTGAAATTCAGGAGCAGGTTATCGGTAATGTTGAAATTCGTGAAGTATTCAAAATTTCTAAAGTGGGAACCATTGCAGGTTGTATGGTTCTTACCGGAAAAGTTACCAGACAGTCTAAAGTACGTTTGCTAAGAGACGGTATCGTGAAATTCGATGGTGAACTTGAAAGTTTAAAACGTTTCAAAGATGATGTGAAAGAAGTAACCAAAGGTTACGAATGTGGATTGAACCTGAAAGGCTACAATGATATTGAACAAGGTGACATTCTTGAAGTTTATGAAGAGGTTGCTGTGAAGAAAAAGTTAAAATAACATAATATTTTATCTATATGAGGCAATAATCCGACTTGAACAAGTCGGATTATTTTTTTTAATTTATAATTATTCTAAATAATTTCTGTATTAATTTTTTTTAATTGTTAAATGTTTCTCTATTTATAAACTTAATATAAACCTAAGTGAATAGAATGTAAAATATTTTAATCATCTATGTAGGGCATATTATTTTGTTGAGATTTTTTTAGATGATGTAAAATATAAAAAGTTAAAAATTTGTTAATGTTAAAATTTATTAACATATTTGCTTTTGTTAAAATATTAAAAACTGTTAATATGAATGTGAAATTAAAAGTGCTTACTATTGGAGCTATTTTCTTTTTGGGGGAAGTAGTGTCGGCTCAACAGAAGAGGAAAGATACTATATCTACAAAAGAGATAGAAGAAGTAGTAGTAGTTGCTTATGGAAAGCAAAAAAAGGAAACTGTTGTTGGATCTAATACGCTAATTAGTGCAAAGAAATTAGAGCAGCGAAGCATTACGAATATTGCTCAGGCAATAGACGGGGCAGGTCCTGGGATACAAGTAAGTACATCTACAGGTCAACCAGGAAGTGCTCCTGCAGTAAGAATTAGAGGATTTAGTTCAGTAAATCTTTCTAACGAGCCCTTATATGTTGTTGACGGATCACCTTATCCAACAGGTATAGGTTTTCTAAATCCTAATGATATAGAATCTATGACGATTCTTAAAGATGCGGCTTCAACATCACTATATGGTTCAAGTGCGGCTAATGGTGTAGTTCTAATTACTACAAAAAAAGGTAAGAGAGGAAGGGATGTTATTAACTTTACGGCTTTGACGGGTATTACTGAAAGAGCAATTCCCGAATATGATAGAGTTAACGCTTCTCAGTATTACCCTTTAGTTTGGGAATCCTTAAGAAATGGATATAGAACATCTAATCCAACAGCAACTGTTGCTACTGCTAATGCATATGCTACTAATAACTTAATTTCTGTACTGAAGAATAACGTTTTTAATGTAGCAGATAACCAACTTGTTGTTGATGGAGTTTTAAATCCTAATGCATCTCTAAAATATTCTGACTTAGATTGGCAAAAAGATTTAGTTAAAAAAGGTTTCAGACAGAGTTATGATCTAAATTACAGCGGAGGTACCGATAAAACAACATATTTTGCCTCTATTGGTTATCTCAATGAGACGGGTTATATTATTAAATCTGATTATGAGAGACTTACATCGCGACTAAATATTGATTCTCAAATGAGAGATTGGTTAAAAGTTGGAATTAACTTGTCTGCGGCATCAAGTTTTGGTAATAATGCAGTAGACGGCGCTAGTAATAACTCTTCATATATCAATCCGTTCAGCTGGACCAGAACTATGGGTCCAATTTATAGTCCATATGCTCATGATGCTAACGGTAATACTTTATATGATTCAAATGGGCAGAAGGTATATGATATTGCTGCTGTAAGAGGAGCTGATGCGGCTTCAGGAAGGCATGTTATTCAGGAAACTCTTTTAAACAGAGATTTTTCTAAAACATTTTTAGCAAATTCCCGTTCTTATGCTGAATTTAAATTAGCAAAAGGTTTAACAGCGACAATGAACGTTGCTTATGATATAAGAAATTTTAAGAATACTACTTATACCAACAAAATTATCGGAGATGCAGCTCCTGCTGGTGCAGCATCCAGAACTTCTGTCACAAACCAAACTATCACTTTTAATCAGATTGTCAATTATAAAAAGAGTTTAGGTAATCATAATTTTGACTTAACAGGTGGGCATGAATCAATTAAATATATCTATGAGTACTTATATGGATATAAGCAGGGACAAGTCGCTTCTGATAATGATGAGTTAGTGAATTTTATTACCCCAACATCTCTGACATCTCAGACAGATAATTATAGAAAAGAGAGTTATTTTGCAAGATTAAACTATGATTTCTCAGAAAAATACTTACTTTCCGGATCAATTAGAAGAGATGGTTCTTCACGTTTTGCACCAGATCAAAGATGGGGAACTTTCTGGTCAGTAGGAGCAGGATGGAGAGTGAATAAAGAGTCATTTTTGGAGAATGTAAAATTTGTAAATGATTTTAAAATTCGTGGATCTTATGGGGAAGTTGGAAATGATCAGAATTTTACTAATTCAGCATTGTCATTTTATGCTTATCAAAGTTTATATAATTTAGGATATAATAACGCTACAGAAGCGGGTATTTTATTAGGATTAGTCTCAGATCCAAATATCACATGGGAGACAAATAAACAATTTGATATTGGAGTTGATTTTGCCTTCTTAAATAATCGTATTTCAGGAAGTGTGGAATATTATAAGAGATCAACAACAGATTTGATTTTTGCTGTTCCTACAGCTGTATCGGCAGGTATACCAGGTAGCTCTGTATATACAAATGTTGGTGATATGTTCAATAAAGGTATTGAAGCAACCCTAAATTTAGCTGTAGTTAAGAAAACTGATTTCGGATGGGATTTAACAGTAAATGCATCAACAATAAAAAATGAATTGACGAGATTGCCTGACGGGCAGACACAAATTATAAGTGGAACTAAAAAACTGATGGTAGGGCATTCTATTTATGATTATTGGTTAAGACAATGGTATGGTGTTGATTCGAGTGATGGTTCGCCATTGTTTTTAGTAGACGATGCTTACGCAAATACGCCAGCTACTGATATAAGAACTGTAAATGGAGTTTTGGTAACTACAAACTATGCAAAGGCAAAATATGATTATTCAGGATCAGCGATTCCTAAATTATATGGAAGCTTTGGAACAACATTAAGGTATAAAAATTTATCACTTAATACGATGTTTACATATCAGATAGGTGGTAAAACATATGATTCTAATTATGCAGCTTTAATGTCTGCTTATACACAGGGAGGAGCTTTAAGTACTGATATTTTAGAAAGATGGACAACACCGGGACAAGTTACTAATGTTCCACGAATGGACGCTTCAACTTATGTAAGCAGCAATGCCGCTTCTTCAAGATGGTTGGTGAAATCAGATTTTATTTCATTACGCTCCGCTTCTCTTGCCTACACTTTCAATACCGAAGATATTTCTCAATACGGGATCAGAGGTTTAAAATTATTTATTAGCGGTGAAAATATTTGGTCCAAAACGGCTCGTAAAGGTTTAGAGCCTGTACAGTCATTTAATGGGACAACAACTAACAGATATACTCCTGCAAGAGTTTATAGTTTAGGACTTAATGTAACTTTCTAATCGGAAAAATAAAAAAAATGAAAAAATATATAATTAATTTTGTACTTGCTATTGGATTAGCGTCAGTTTCTTCTTGTAGTGGAGACTTTTTAGAAACAGTACCTACAGATTCTGTAGGTGATGTATCCGCAGTTTCTACTGCGGACAATCTTATGACAATTATTAATGGGATGCACCGTGATCTTTATTATAGACAAAATTCTAATCAGGGTCAAAATGGTCAGGCTGGAATTATGATCATGATGGATGCTTTAGGCGAGGATTTAGTCTTTCCTTCCACTGGGAACGGATGGTATATAACTACTGTAAGATGGCAGGATCAGATTAATGAAAATGGAGCAAACGATTTTTATCCATATCAATTTTATTATGCCCTGATCCGTAACGCGAATACGGTAATTAACTTAGGACAAAATGCCACAGGTGATGTGACAATAAAGAATAAAGCAATAGCTGAGGCTTATGCTTACAGAGCCTTTTGCCACTATATGCTTGTGCAGCTTTATGGTATAAGATATGCAAATGGATCTAATAATAATCAGCTGGGAGTGCCGATTAGAACTTCATTGGAAACTACGCCAAAAGCTAGAAATACGGTGGAGGAAGTTTATGCACAGGTTAATGCAGATTTAGATAAATCCATAGAACTTCTTACAACATATACAGGTAGAGTGGCAAAATCTCATTTTGATATAAAGGTTGTAAGAGGGTTAAAAGCAAGAGTAGCTCTTACGCAGGGAAATTATCAAATTGCAGCAGATAATGCAAAGTTAGCTAGAACTCTCCCTTCTTCGGATAACATAAGTCTAATGTCAAATTCAACTTACACCTCAGGATTTAATACACTGTCTAATAGTGAATGGATGTGGGGTTCTTACATTGTTGCAGATCAAACAGACTATTTTGGAAATTATGGGGCTTATATGTCTAGAAATTATAACTCTACAAATATTCGTACCGCTCCAAAAGCAATTAATAAACTTTTATTCCAAAAGTTTCCGGCAACAGATGTAAGAACTAAGAATTTTGATCCTACAGGACAGCATACAGCTTTGGGACTGCCATCGAATTTTGCCAAATTTGCTTATACAAGTCAGAAATTCTTAGCTGTGAGTACTTCAGATAGTAGATGTGATGTGCCTCTAATGAGATTAGCAGAAATGTATCTTATAGAAGCGGAAGCTTTAGCTAGAATTCCTGGAAAAGAAGCTGATTCTAGAGTTATATTTAATCAGTTCATGTTAAACAGAAACCCAAGTTATGTTGCTTCTTCTAATACTGGAACTGCATATATCAATGAAATTTTAGACAGCAGAAGAATAGAACTTTGGGGAGAAGGTTTCAGATTCCTTGATTTAAAAAGATTAAATCTTCCGTTAGATAGAGGAACGTCTGCTACCACAAACCATTCTGCAACGGTTGTAAATAATGTGTATTCAGTTCCTGTAGGAGATAAGAGATGGCAATATCTTATTCCAAAGGCTGAAATTGATGCAAGCAATGGATTAGTTCAACAAAATCCATTATAATTTTTATTAAAACATAATTATATAAGACTGTCTTTAAGGCAGTCTTTTTTAATTTAAGTCCCGAAATATCATATAGTATAATCACCTATATACATACTTAATTCAATTTTCCTACTTTTGCATAACAATCTTCATTATGAAATATTCAATTGTATTATTGATTTTGGTATCAGTGTTTTTAAAAGCTCAAGTCGTCAACAAAACAGACTTCAATAAGCTTCCTAAAGATAAAGACACGATCGTAGTCGATTCGGGGAAAAAAGATTCTTTAAAAATATTTAAACCGACTATTAATGATTATCTCTATCAGAAGCAATTTTCTGAAAAGAAAGTCTTTGATACGGTAATGACTTTCGATAAAACGTATATTTTTTCTCAGTATAACAATAAAGATAATTTTGGAAGAGCGCAGGTTGCAAATATTGGGGCAGGATTTAATCCGCTTATCTATGAAGTGAATGCCGAACAAAATTTATCACTATTACCAACCAACAAATCGTATTGGATTTTAGGCGTTAATGATATCAATTACTATGACGTAAAAACGCCGACCGCAACCTTCATTTATCATAATGCAATGAAAAATGGAGCCGCTTTAAGATCTTCTTACACCCAGAATATTGGGAAAAGATTTAATTTTTCTCTGGAATACAGCGGATTGCGTTCTCAGGGAATGTACAGGAATTCATTGGCATCCAATAACAATACGTTGTTTACAGGACATTACGTCTCAAAAAGCGGAAATTATGAATTGTTTGCACACTATCTTCATCAAAATGTGAACAATCAGGAAAACGGTGGAATTGCAGTAGACAGTTTGTTTCAGAACGGCGACAGCAATTCAAAAAACAGACAGAATATGCAGGTAAATCTTGCATCTTCTAGCTCACAGTATTCCTATAGAAGATATTATTTAACCCATCAGTTTGCACCGTTTAAATCAGAAAAAATACCTTTTAAAATAAGACATACCATTTCTCATCAGGGAAATAAATATTATTATGCCCAGAGCGCGGCGGAAAATTATTGGTATGATGCTCCGGATGAACTTGTAACAGGAGCTCCGCTTACTTCAAAAAAATATTCGGACAACTTCAGCAATACGGTAAGTCTGGTTTGGGACAATGAGAAATTTAAACTTGATGCAGGTCTCCGTTACCAGATGCTGAAATTTGGTTCCAACGAAATTACACTTCCGATTTTAGTGATTCCGACAGAAATTAAAGAAAGCCGAATCGGGGCAGTAGGAAATTTACAGATAAAACTTTTCGATAAAATTCAGCTGAATTCATTTTTAGAGTTTTCTAACGGAAGCCAGTTTGGAACTTATTTAAAAACGACAAATAACCTTAAATTTGAACCGGTAAAAGATTACTTCGTAAATGCGAAAGTAAACTTTCAAAGCGCATATCCATCCTTCAATTATCTGCTGAATACCTCAGTCTATAATAATTACAACTATTATTTTCAGAATGCCCAAAACCAAACCGTTACAGAAATCGGAGGAAGTCTTGGCTTGAAGTGGTTCAAAACAGAATTATTTGCCAACTATTACAGAATAGATAATTATACGTACTTTGACGAAATTGCCATGCCTCAGCAAAGCGGAAGTCCGGTTAATATTTCTCAGATCGGAGGTGATGCTACCTTCAGCTACGGAAAATTTCACTTAAATACAAGATTACATTTCCAGAATGTCTTAACCAACAAAGATTTGCTTCCGTTACCAAGTTTTATAGGTCGTGCGAACTTCTTTTTCCAGTCGAAGGCATTTAAAAATGCTGCCGAAATTCAGACAGGACTTAAAGTATATTACTTTTCAAAATTTGCTTCAAGAGAATTTTTCCCTATTCTTAACGAATATATTTTGCCGGGTTCCAATTCATTTTCTATCGGAGGACAGCCGATTGCTGATGTTTATTTTAATCTGAAAGTTAAAAAAATGTTCTTTTTTATTGAAGGACAACAGGTAGGAACCTTCCTTTCTCACAACAAAGCGTACGCATTTCCAAGCTATCCGGTCTACGATTTCAGGCTGAATATGGGAATTGTATGGTATTTGTTCAACTAAAATTTATACAGAGTTGAAAACTATAAATAAAATATCTTTTCAGGATATCCAGAGCATACCTCAGCTAATCAAAGATTTTTTAAATCATGAAATTGAGGGATTTGAAGAAAAAACATTTTCTTTAGATCATTTTAAAAAACAGATCGCGCAGAAGCAGAATTCTTTCACGGCGGATCGGAGAAATATCTTAGCCAGTAATTTAGAAAGACAGCTTGCCCATCTTGAACTTTCTTCTAAACAGAACGAAAATTTAGATCATTTAAGACGTTCTGATACCTTTACCATTACAACCGGTCATCAGTTGAATCTTTTTTCAGGACCCGTCTTTTTTATATACAAGATTTTACAGACCATTAAAACCTGTACTTACTTAAAAGAAAATTTTCCTGATTTCAACTTTGTTCCTGTATATTGGATGGCTTCCGAAGATCATGACTTTGCGGAAATTAATCATTTTAAAACCGAGAACAGTTTTTATGAAATCAACGAGAAATCAGGCGGTCCGGTTGGAAGAATAGAAATCAACCATACATTTTTTATTTCTGAATTTGAAAGAGAATTCAAAGACTATGTTTTCGGAACGGAACTGATTTTAATGCTAAAAGAAGCCTATAAAACAGGTAATACATTAACTGAGGCAATACAGATTTTAGTTAACAGACTGTTTTCAGACTTTGGTTTATTGATTTTAGATGGTGATTCTAAAGCCTTTAAAAATCAGATCAAAGAAACCTTTAAAGATGAACTGCTGAATTTCAGCTTATATAATAATTCAAAAGAAAAAGTAGATTTCTTAACCGGGAAATACGGAAAAGTTCAGGTAAATCCGCGCGAAATTAATTTATTCTACCTTTCGGACACGAGAGACAGAATAGATTTTGACGGTCAGAAATACTTTGTGGTAGATAAAAATATTCAGTTTACCAAAGAAGAAATTTTAAATGAACTTGAAAACTCTCCTGAAAAATTTAGTCCGAATGCTCTGATGCGTCCTGTTTATCAGGAAACAATTCTTCCTAACCTTGCCTACATCGGAGGAAATGCAGAAATCATGTATTGGCTGGAACTCAAAGATTACTTTTCAAAAATAAATATCCCTTTCCCGATTCTTATTCCCCGAAATTCTATGCTGTTTTTAAAAGAAAAAACATTGGGGAAAATTGAAAAACTGAATCTGAAAGTAGAAGACTTCTTCCAGAACTTTACGACGGTCATCAACAATAAAATGCTGGAAGATAATTCCATTCTGGAAATGTTGGAGCAAAAGGAAAATATACTCATCAGTCAGTTTGCCGAACTTAAAAATATTGCCGAAACCACCGAAAAATCTTTCGGAAATATGGTGAAAGCAGAAGAGGTAAGACAGTTGAAATCCTTCAGAAGAATGAAAAAACGTCTTCTTCATGCAGAAAAAATAAAAAAAAGTGAATTATTGGAGCGGCTGGAAAATCTTTTTTTGGAGGTAAATCCTTCTAAGAATTGGCAGGAAAGGGTTTATAATTTCAGCGTATTTTTTGCAGATCATGGATATTCATGGTTAGATTTTTGTTTAGAAAAAATAGAAATAGAAAAGTCAGAATTTATAGTTATTGCTTATTAAGAATAAAGAATCTATTATTGCATTTAAAAAAAAATGAAATGATGGAAAATTATTTTGCCTCTCTTATACAGGAGATGAAGAATATTTCAGGTAAAACAGCCTTTGGTTCCGAAGCGAATGTACTATCAGAATAGTCCAATGAAATTCTGATCGGAACACAAGCTTAGTCTTTTCAAAACCAATAATTATTGTCATTTAATTTTAAAGAAGTATTTTTGCATTTATAATCACCGAATATGATAAAGAGGTTTTTTATTCTGTCCAGTTTATGTATGGTTTTGGGTATGTCCGCTCAAAAATCACACACCGTTGTAAAAGGAGATACTCCTTATAATATTGCTAAAAAATACGGTCTTACTGTAGAAGAATTGCTAAAACTAAATCCTAACGTGAAGGACGGTAAATTGGCGCTTGGAGATGTTCTTACCGTGAAAAATGATAAGGCAGCTTCTGCTTCATCAAAAACACCTGTTGCTTCAAAGCCCGTAAGTAACTCCCAGCTTGGAAAAATTATTCTACAGCCAAAGCAGACCATTTACGGTATCACAAAACAATACAGAATCTCTGAAACAGACCTCAGAAAACTGAATCCTGAATTGGATGCTCATATGAAGATCGGGGATGAAGTTACTCTGCCTCTTGAAAGCATTAAGAAATATGGCGGAGAACAAAATGTTGCCGTACATACTTCTCCGGTGGAAAAACCTGTGGAACCTGTAGTAGAAACTCATGCTGTAAAAGCTTCGGACAACGAATATATCGTACAGCAGAAAGATAATTACTACAGAATTTCAAGACAGTTCAATATCACAAAAGAAGAATTGTTTGCCCTGAATCCGGGACTGGAAGAAAAAGGTTTAAAACCGGGAGAATCTATTAAAGTAAAGAAGTCAGGAACAAAAAGTTCCGGAGCTGATGTTTTTCAGGAAAATTCAAATCCGAAAACAAAGGTAGATTCAGGCAATGAAAAATCTTCATCTAACGCGGTTTCTTCGGAAGACGATTATGTAACCTATACTGTTCAGCAGGGGGATACCGTTTTTTCCATTGTTAACAAATTCGGCGTTACCATTGATGAATTAATTGCCCTTAATCCTGAACTTTCAAAAGGATTAAAAACAGGAATGGTTTTAAAAATTAAAAAACTGGATCCTGCCTATGTAAAGAAAAACGGTGATGCGTTAAGCGTTGTCATGATGCTTCCTTTTGGCTACAGCACAGGAGAAACACAATATCGTACCATGGCTTTAGATTTCCTTACGGGAGCAAAACTTGCTATTGAAAGAAATGCCAGAAACGGACAAAAATTAGATATAAAAATTGTGGATTCCGGAAATGAAGCTTCGTTCCGAAATTCATTAACCCAGATAAATCCGGATAATACAGACTTAATTATTGGTCCGTTCTTCAAGTCGAACGTTGTAGATGTTCTGGACTTCACAAAGAACCAGAAAATCCCGATTGTTGCGCCATTTGCCAACTCTCCGGAATTATACAACTACAGCAACCTGATTATCGTGGAAACAAACGATCAGACTTACGCCGATAAAATTGTAGAAGAAGTGAAATCTGCATTCTCGGATCAGAAAATCTATATAGTTGCAGATTCTAAAAAAGAAAATGCCAATTACATTAAAGCAGGTCTTGAGAAAACACTCAGAAATCCAAATATCACCATCGTAAACTCTTCGGCAGATATTCAGCTTGATAAAAATATGATGACAGGACAGTCTGCTCCGGTGATCGCGATTTTAGCAAGTGATAATGATACAGCAGGAGAAGCTTTTGCCGGGAGAGTAATCGCTTTGTCTAAAGAAGTTCAGGGAGTAAAAGCATTCAGCATGTATTACGCTCCGGTGTTCGAGAGAAAAGTAGACGATCTTAGCCAGGCACACTTAGTGTACCTTATGGACAGAAAGATCAATACAGAAGGTAGTTTTGAAAAAGAAATTCTTGCCGCTTATAAAAATAAATACTGCAAAACACCTCCTAAGTTTGCCATTGTAGGTTTTGATATCGTAAATGATATGCTTACCAGAGAAAACAAAAAAGGAGAGATTTTCAGGCAGATGAATAAAGTACAGACTCAGCTTGCCACAAAATTTGAGTTTGTAAAATCCAAAGCAAACGGTGCTTATGTAAACACGGGATACCGTGTCATCAGGCTCGTTCCTTAAAAGGATTTATAAAGGCTAAAGAATATTGTTAACATAATAATTATATTTGCATAATATTTTAAATTAATACATGAAAGCACTTGTATTTCCAGGGCAGGGTTCTCAGTTCGTAGGAATGGGAAAAGAATTGTACGATTCTAGAAAAGACATCAAAGATCTGATGGAATCTGCCAATGAAATTTTAGGGTTTGATATCCTTTCAATAATGTTCAGAGGAACGGATGAAGATCTTAAAAAAACGGAGGTTACCCAGCCTTCAATTTTTATCCACTCGGTTGCTGCTTTAAAAGCCGTGAACGGTCTTGGAGCTGAAATGGTTGCAGGACATTCTTTAGGAGAATTTTCAGCACTGGTAGCCAATGGAGTTTTATCTTTTGATGACGGTCTGAAGCTGGTTTCCGAAAGAGCAAAAGCAATGCAGGAAGCCTGTGATGCCAATCCAAGTTCTATGGCTGCTATTTTAGGACTGGAAGATGCTAAAGTAGAGGAAATCTGTGCATCAATCAGCGGAGTTGTTGTTCCTGCAAATTATAACTGTCCGGGACAGTTGGTTATTTCCGGCGAAACAGCGTCTGTAGAAGAAGCTTGTGCAAAGCTGAAAGAAGCAGGAGCAAAAAGAGCCTTATTATTGCCTGTAAACGGAGCATTTCATTCTCCATTGATGCAGCCGGCGCAGGAAAGATTGGCTGCGGCAATAGAAAAAACAAAATTCAGAAAAGCAACCATTCCGGTATACCAGAATATTACCACCACCGCAGTTTCTGATCCTGAAGAAATTAAGAAAAACCTAATTGCACAGCTTACAGGTCCTGTAAAATGGACGCAGTCTGTTCAGAATATGATTAAAGACGGTGCCAATAACTTCGTGGAAGTAGGACCGGGAAAAACATTACAGGGACTCATCAAAAAAATTGACTCTTCTGTAGATGTAGCTTCTGCAATCTAATTAATAAAAAAATCATGGGCGAGATATTTTCACCGGGAAAGCTGATGCTTACTTCAGAATATTTCGCAATGGACGGAGCTCTTGTCTTAGCGGTACCTACCAGGCTGGGACAAGAGTTTTCTTTTGAAGAAATTCATGATGAA
Source organism: Chryseobacterium sp. 2P (assembly GCF_059579425.1). Taxonomy (NCBI): domain Bacteria; kingdom Pseudomonadati; phylum Bacteroidota; class Flavobacteriia; order Flavobacteriales; family Weeksellaceae; genus Chryseobacterium; species Chryseobacterium sp. 2P. The sequence goes on along the minus strand of NZ_CM184194.1, from coordinate 4,212,201 downwards.
AAATCTCTCATTATGTGGGAAGCTTATCATCAGAACAAATTATGGCTGAAAGCTGTCATCGATTATCAGAACTGGCAGATTTTAGAAACCAACATTCCAGCCAGTGCTGAATTTATTTTAAAAACCTTAAAAAACGTTCAGTCACTTTCTGCTATTACATTCAAAAATAATTTTACTTACCATTTAAAGACCAACCTTCAGTTTCCTGCAGATTACGGTTTAGGAAGCAGCTCTACTTTAATGACCAATCTTGCGGAGTGGGCGGAGATCGATCCATTTTATTTAAATAAGATAAGTCTGGGCGGAAGCGGATACGATATTGCTGTGGCAAAAGAGAAATCGGCGGTTCTGTATCAAAGTGTTCCTGAAATTAAATATGAAAAGGTAAATTTTAATCCTTCTTTTAAAGATGAATTGATTTTTATCCATTTAAATCAAAAACAGGACAGCCGCGAAGGAATTAATTTTTACAAGTCTAAAACCAAGTCCCAAAAACGGGTTGATGAATTTTCGGATATTACAAGAAATATTTTACTATGCAATAAATTGGAAAATTTTTCTGAACTAATGTTGATTCATGAGCAAAAAATATCGGATTTTCTTGAAATTCCTACAGTTAAGGCTAAATTTTTCGCAGATTGCCCTGTTTTTGTCAAAAGTTTGGGAGCTTGGGGAGGAGATTTTGTAATGAGCTCAAAATTTGACGGCTTTAAGGACTATTTTTGGGGAAAAGGTTTTCACACAATTTTCGGATGGTCTGAAATAATTGCTTGATTTTCAATCTTTTATAAGGTTTATTTTTTATTTGTCATTCTGACTTATATCATTATATTTAACCACCTTTAACAATTAATTAATATTTAATTTTGTTATACCCAAAAAAGAAATAGAAAATATAAGTAAAATGAAACACGCTAAAATCATCCAAGATTTAGAAAAATTAGGGATTAAAGGAAATTACGAAGTAGTGTACAATCCATCTTACGAAGAATTGTATCAGGCTGAAGTTTCTCCTGAAAATCAGGGCTTTGAGAAAGCTGAGCTTACGGAATCTGGTGCAGTATCAGTAAAAACAGGAATTTTCACAGGTCGTTCTCCTAAAGACAGGTACATAGTTCAGGATGATGTTACAAGAGAAACGATTTTCTGGGACGGGAAAGTAAACTTGCCGACTACTCCGGAAATTTTTGCGTCTTGTAAAGATTTAGTGCTGAACCAACTTGCTGCTGCAAAGAAAATTTATGTAGTAGATGCTTTCTGCGGAACCAATGCAGATACGAGACTAAAAGTGAGGTTCATCGTTGAAGTAGCGTGGCAGGCACATTTCGTTACCAATATGTTTATCCGTCCTTCTCATTACGAGCTGGAAAACTTTGGTGAGCCGGATTTTACCGTAATCAATGGTTCTAAAACAACGAATCCAAACTGGGAAACACAGGAACTGAATTCTGAAAACTTCGTGATGTTCAACCTTACTGAAAAACTTCAGATTATCGGAGGAACATGGTACGGCGGAGAAATGAAAAAAGGAATGTTCGCAATGATGAACTATTACCTTCCGCTAAAAGGAATGGCTTCAATGCACTGTTCTGCAAACGTAGGAGAAGAAGGAGACGTAGCTCTTTTCTTCGGACTTTCAGGAACAGGAAAAACAACTTTATCTGCAGATCCGAAAAGATATCTGATCGGAGACGACGAACACGGTTGGGATAACAACGGGGTTTTCAACTATGAAGGAGGTTGCTATGCAAAAGTAATCGATCTTTCGGAAGAAAAAGAACCGGATATTTTCAGAGCCATTAAAAGAGATGCGCTTTTGGAAAACGTGGTGGTAAACAACGGAGTTTCAGATTATACAGACGGATCGATCACAGAAAACACAAGAGTTTCTTATCCTATTTATCATATTAATAAAATTGTTCTGCCTTCAAAAGCAGGACACGCTAAAAAGATCGTTTATCTTTCTGCAGATGCTTTCGGAGTATTGCCTCCGGTTTCTATTCTGGATGAAGATCAGGCACAATACCATTTCCTTTGCGGGTATACATCGAAATTAGCGGGAACTGAAAGAGGAATTACCTCTCCGGAACCGTCTTTCTCTCCTGCATTCGGGGAAGCTTTCTTAACATTACACCCAACAATGTACTCTAAAACATTGATCGGGAAAATGAAAGAACACGGTGCAAAAGCATATCTGGTAAACACAGGCTGGAACGGAACAGGAAAGAGAATTTCTCTTAAAGATACAAGAGCAATTATCGATGCGATCATCGATGGTTCTATCGAAAATGCTCCGAAAACAAGAATTCCGATCATGAATCTGGAAGTTCCTACCGCATTGCCAAATGTTTCTGAAGGAATCTTAGATCCGAGAAATACGTATAATGATGCTTCTGAATGGGAAGAAAAAGCGAAAGATTTAGCTTCAAGATATATTAAGAACTTTGAGCAGTACTGCAATACCGAAGAAGGTAAAAAATTAATTCCTTCCGGACCTCAGTTACAAGAACAGACAACCAACTAAAAATAGAAATCCTCATCGCCTGATGAGGATTTTTTTATTTGTATTCCGGCAGATTTCTGTTGGAAAATTACTTCAGGCTCAGAATAGCCAGTCTGTAACCATCCATTCCGAAACCGGATAAAACAGCATCTGTATTTGCTGCTGTTACAGATTTCTGGCGGAATTCTTCTCTTTTATAAATATTGCTGATGTGAACCTCAACTTTTGGTTTACGGATGTTTTTTAAACAATCGGCAATAGCATAAGAATAATGTGTAAAAGCTCCCGGATTAATAATCAGGGCATCAAATTCATCTTTCTGAAGCTGGTTGATAATTTCCCCTTCAATATTAGACTGATAATATTCCAGTTGATGCGAAGGAAAATCGGTTCTTAAACGATCCAGATAATCCTCCATGGAAACTGTTCCGTAAATTTCGGGCTCTCGGGTTCCTAATAAATTCAGATTGGGACCATTAACGATAAGAATTTTCATTGAAAATAATTTATCCAAAGATAGCACATTTTAAAAACACATTTAAATGCAAAATTTCCTCTATTCTTAAAATTTTATTTGATGGTATTTTAAAATTTAACAAAGTTAAAACCGCAGAGATTTTCTGCGGTTTTCTTTTCATTTTAGCTTTTTGTAAATTTTATAAACAAAATAAATTAATAGTATGAGCAAAAAAAAATAATAGATTGCCATACAAATAATCCAAGGCTAAATTCATTTATTTCCATACTATTATTTTCTATCTTGTATTCGTAAATAATATCTAAGTATATAAATTAGTAATACACTAACAAGACTTATAATAGAAACATAAAGAGATACTGCTAATAATTTATCATTTACCTTTTCGGAAAAAGGATTCAAATATCTAATGATTAAATGAATTATGAATGCAATGATAAAAACGATACGTAATAAAAATATATACTTATTCATGATTTTGTAATTTTAAAAGGAAAATGTTGAACCAATAATATTTCCATTGTTAGGATTAACAATAATAGTAATTTTTATTGGAGTATCAATTGTTACATTTAAACCTTGAATAGTTACTCCTTTTTTTACAATAATATTTATGTTAATTTTAGCATACACATTACCATTACTGATGTAAGGAAATGGACCATCCCATTTATTATTAGGATCTTCATATACAAAGCTCCATAATGATGTTATTCCATACTGATTCATAACAATATCATGAATATTAAATGCACTTGTACCTAAATTATAACTTCGCACTTTAATACTAACACCAGAATCATTAAACTTCATCAATCTTAGTTTTACTCTCGAATTTGTTATTGGATATGGATCACCAAGTTCAGCATTATTATCATTTGTTCCAAGTTCAAAGAGCGAATTATTAGCTGTAAATCCATTATTTTGTGTATTAAAAAATTCTTGCCAAGAACTATAATGCTCAGTATTATTGCTATTTAATGAACTATCAAAATGTATCTTAGGCATCCCATTAGAGTTCACAAACCAATTCTGAAACTGCTGTATTGTTACCGTAGGATTACTACTAAAGAAATCTATTGAAAAATTTACATAACTCGTATCACTCGACAAAAGCAAAGCCTGATAACATTTAAATTTATTTTTAGCCGATAAACTGTTATACAGAGCCCAATGAGAAGGGTCTGCATACACATGGATAAGCCCATCCACATTAGGAGTTGCACCGCCACCGTAATTATCTCCTGCTCCGTTAAAATCATCCGGAGCTTCCTCATCGCACGTATTTGCAATCCCATAAGATCCTAATCTCCAGCATCCATTACAATCTCCGTCACCCGGATCAGTATGTCCTGCCCAACATTGGAAATACTCTGTCATATAAAAAGAAGATCCGCACTTGGAAGCCTGTGCTTTTTTTGAAATAAACTCGCATTTGTAACCAACCTTGTTATTGGTCTCAGGAATAATAGCAGGGGTAAATTTTACTAAATATTTTTTCCAGCTGTCTATCTTTTTAGTAAATACCAGATTGTAAAAGACTCCGATTTCAGTTTCGTTTTTCTTTTTTAGATATATTGCGTATTCGGTAACCTCACCATTCTTTAAGGTTTTCTTTATTTTGGCTGTATCCATGATAAAATCAGAAGGATTATAATCTTCCGTAAAGTCCTGTACTTTTGCCATCAAAGAGCTTTCATCCGGAGATTTTGCAGCCTGTAATACTTCTTTAAAGCTTGCATCAAACTTCGATTTGTGCGTTTGATCAGATAGAGTATCTGAAGTGTTTTCTGTTCTGCAGGAGAAAATACACATTAATGCCATTAGCATTATGAAATAAGATTTTTTCATTTTGTTATTAATTTTTAAAGTTGTGAATTTATATTTTTTTAATTCTAATCAATACAGGGAAAACCCCATATTTTTGTCCATAGTGTTGCGGGTTATTTTATCCCGACCTATTCAGTATTTTCATCGTTTTCAGATTTTTTAATTAAACATTTTCATGTGTAAAAATAAATTTGCAGTACGGCAAAAGCTGTCGTATTAATTTTAATAAAAAGCCTTAGACAAAAATTAATCGGGAGATAGAATCATGCAAAAGGCACGGAGCAAAAATCGATCTGGCAAAGAGGTACCGCTAAGAACCTAAAGGACAAGAAAGGCTTCGCCCGTGCCAGTTATAGATACACGGGCGTAAGTCTATCAAAATTTTGTCCTTAAAAGAAGATTAGCGGTTTTCTTTGACCAAAATTGATAGCTTACGCTTGTTTCGTTAAAATTATGGATGCTAATATAGAAATAAAAAATATTACTTTTTATAACACATCAAAATTTTTTTCAAAGGTTATCCTTTATTTTGGGTATCATCTATAGATTTGTTCTTTCTGGAAGAATTTACCATAGCAATGAGGTTTTCAAGGGTATATTCTGAAGCCTTCTGCTCTCCCTGAAATATAATTTTTCCCAATCTTGCCACGTCACCTATATAGACATACAGCTCCCTGTAAATCCCTTTGTTGGCAGAGGTAAAGGCTTTCCTCTGCTGTTGGAAGCTGCTCTGCTCATTGCTTTTTGTGGTAATGGCATCAAACGCGTTTTGAAGCACCGTTTCGGTATCGGCTTTCATCCCATAGGATGTTAATAGAGCGTTGTTGGCTGCAACAACGTCTTTCAGAGATTTAAGCCCCATCAGGACGCCTTCAAAATTTCTTTTGTTTACTTTTTTCAGCACCTCGCTGGTTAAAGAATTTTTTATTCCGGCTTTATCAAAGACGAGGTTCAGCAGTTTCATAGGTTTAGAAAGTTCTTTGCCCAATGTATAAAGTTCTTTTGTAGTCTGCTTTTGCTGTATCAGCAATGCGTCTCCGGTTTCCTTTGCCCTTACCTCATCCGTCTTGCTTTGCATTACCGAAAGATAGGCAGCATTGAACAAATGATTTTCTGCTTGAAAAATGGCTAAGTTTCTAGCTAAACTTGTTAGTAATGCATCAGCAATCGGCACATACTCTTCTTTTAAGATTCCCATTATATAATTATTTTAAAAATTCGGAAAATAAAATACACTTTAATCCCTCATCTTTAGAGGTTTGTATGCTTTTAATGCACTGTTTAGAAGATTATTAATACTGTTGATTATTTTTAATTTAGTATTTACATGAAACGGTGTATTGTTTAGGATAAATTTTACTTTTTACACGATATTTAAAGCAGTGTTGAGTAATTTTACTGAAGTATTAAGTATTTTTATTCTACTGTGGAACATTTTTATTGTACTGTTAAAGATTTTTGTTGCACTGTGGAACATTTTTATCGCAGTATGGAAGATTGAGATTTGTATTTTTCAGGTAAACAGAGATAATATTAAGAATTCTTACACTAAGTTTATATAAATTATGCTCTATAACAATTAAGCAAATTTTAAAACTGCTAACTTTGAAAGGGCAGATCCATCAAATGTAAATCGTATGAAAAAGGACATTGAGAATAAATTAATGAATAAGAATACCAAACCTACAAGCATGAGGATTTTGGTATATGATTTTTTGAGTTCTCAGGAAGCCGCCCTTTCTCTGTCGGAAATTGAAAATCATTTTGAAAATGCAGACCGGACAACCATTTACCGCACTCTGAAAACATTTGAAGAAAAAGGAATTGTTCACAGCATTCAGGAAAATGCAACAACAAAATACAAGCTCTGCCACGATGGATGCGATGAACATACCCAGAAAGACTGGCATCTTCATTTCTACTGTAAAATCTGCAAACAGACTACCTGTAAAGAAGATATTTCGGTCCCGGAAAATATACAGACTCAATTCAGGATTGATGAAATAAGGCTTTTTGCTAAAGGAATCTGCGAAAACTGTCTGGAAAGTTTGCAATAGTATTGCACGCATTTTGACTGTAATTTTGAATAAAAATTTAAGTTATGGAAGAATGTTGCAACACAAAACCGAAAAAAGAACATCAACATCAGCACGAAGGTCACGATCATGATCACGATCATTCTCATGATACAGGAGATCAGTCTGTTTTCAGGATGTTTCTTCCCGCAATCATTTCTTTTGGATTGTTATTAATAGGAATCGCTTTGGATAATTTCATCAAAGCAGAATGGTTTTCCGGCTGGATTCGTCTGGTTTGGTACTTAATCGCCTATATTCCTGTTGGTCTTCCTGTTTTGAAAGAAGCGTTTGAAAGCATAAAAAACGGAGATGTATTCTCTGAATTTTTCCTGATGGGAATCGCAACCGTAGGCGCTTTTGCTATAGGAGAATATCCGGAAGGCGTTGCGGTCATGCTTTTCTATTCTGTTGGAGAAGTTTTTCAGGCAATGGCGGTAACAAGAGCCAAAACCAACATCAAATCTTTACTCGATCAGCGTCCCGATGAAGTAACCGTTTTAAAAGACGGAAAACCACAAATTGTAAAAGCCGAAAAAGTAAATATCGGAGACATTATTCAGTTAAAATCCGGAGAAAAATTAGGATTAGACGGAGAATTATTATCTGAAACCGCATCATTCAATACTTCTGCATTAACCGGAGAAAGTAAACCTGATACCAAAACAAAAGGCGAAACTGTTTTGGCCGGAATGATCAATCTCAATACAGTAAGCGAAGTAAAAGTGACAACCGCTTACAAAGACAGCAAACTGAGCAAAATTTTAGAGCTCGTTCAGAACGCAACCGCTCAAAAAGCCCCCACAGAATTATTCATCAGGAAATTTGCTAAAATCTACACTCCCATTGTTGTATTTCTTGCAATCGGAATTACATTTATACCTTATTTATTTGTAGAAGAGTATCAGTTCAGAGCGTGGCTGTACAGAGCCTTAGTTTTCCTTGTGATCTCCTGTCCGTGTGCGTTGGTGATTTCTATTCCTTTGGGGTATTTCGGAGGAATCGGAGCAGGAAGCCGAAACGGAATTTTATTCAAAGGAAGCAATTTCTTAGATATTCTTGCAAATGTTCAGAATGTAGTCATGGATAAAACCGGAACCATGACGGAAGGAGTGTTCAAAGTACAGGAAGTTAATTTTAATGATGAATGTAATACCGATGAAATCTTAAAACTCGTTAATGCTCTGGAAAGTAAAAGCTCACATCCTGTAGCAACGGCTATTCATGAATATGTAGGAGAAGTCGATCACTCAATTCTGTTGGAAAATGCAGAAGAAATTGCGGGTTATGGCTTAAAGGCAGTTATCAATGGAAAAGAGCTGCTGGTCGGGAACTTTAAACTGATGGATAAATTCAACATCAGATATGATATTCAGACTGAAAATATTGTGTATACTTTAATAGCGGTTGCGTATGACAACAAGTTTGTCGGGTATTTAACAATTGCAGATTCTGTTAAAGCAGATGCACAATTAACCATTAATAAATTAAAATCTTTAGGAGTAAAAACCACAATGCTCAGCGGAGATAAATCCTCAGTCGTGAAACACGTTGCCGATATTTTAGGCATTCAGAATGCTTACGGAGATCTGCTTCCCGAAGACAAAGTGAATAAAGTAAAGGAAATAAAAGCAAAAAATCAAACCGTTGTTTTTGTAGGAGACGGAGTGAATGATGCTCCCGTTGTCGCGCTAAGTGATGTCGGAATTGCAATGGGCGGATTGGGAAGTGATGCGACGATTGAAACTGCCGACGTTGTCATTCAGGATGATATGCCGAGTAAAATCCCGATGGCAATCAACATTGGAAAGCAGACAAAGAAAATTGTGTGGCAAAATATCATTCTGGCATTTTCCATCAAAGCCGTTGTTCTTATTCTTGGAGCCGGAGGTTTGGCAACCATGTGGGAAGCCGTTTTCGCTGATGTCGGAGTCGCTTTACTCGCTATCCTGAATGCCGTGAGAATTCAACGGATGAGGTTTTAATAAGCCGGAAGAGGGAAGTAGGATGATAGAAACTTATTGTATTGCGAATATATTGTCAAAAAGCTGTTTAATCATCAATAGGAACGGGCTTTAGCCCGTTTACAAGGATGAATTTTTCAATCCGGCTTTAGCCAAAATTTATTTTTCTCCTACAGGTTACGCAGATTCTTTTTAGTCATCATAAAGTATCTTACTCATCTGTGAAAAGCGTGGTTTTCGTGGTAAAACAATCAGTTTTATCAGCAAAATCTGCGGGAGAAAATATAAAGCTCTCGCAGATTATTAAGATTTCTAATGCTTTAAATTATTTATCCAAAGCTTTGGAATCTAAGAAATCTTTGCGAAAATAAAGCGTACAATTAAAAACCATTACCAAAACTGACTTTCATCATAATTTGCCTTTAAACAAAATTTCAGTAGTATATTTGTAGAGTAGAATATCGCATTGAAGTTTTTCGTTTCCATATTTATCATTTTTACGATTGCATTACGTCCCGTTTTGCCTTTGATTAATTACGCCGTTAATTATGACTACATCGTAAAAAACCTTTGCGAAAACAGAAACATTCCACAATCTACCTGCAAAGGAAAATGCTACGTTGCCAAAGAACTGGCAAAAACAGAAAAACAGTCCAATAACAATCAGACAGTGAAAATTTCAGGAATTGATGTTTTTATCTCCCATGAAATTCTTTTCTTTTCGGTGAGCAATCAGTTTGATGTTTCAAACAAAAAATCAGATTCGAGATATATCAATTTCCATACTTCAGAATATTTCTCCAGAATATTCCATCCTCCTTTAGTTTAATATTATTTTCAGGTAATTCTTTAACTGAATTAATAGTGAATAAAGTTTCTAGCTATCATTCGCTAAGTGTTTAGTTTATGCTGAGCTTGTCGAAGTACCTTCACGAACTTAAAAAGAAGTTACTATTCAAAAGCTCTTATAAACTCTGCGTTAAAATTAAGCAATATATGACTGTCCGTAATTTGTCATCATTAAAATCTTTGGGTTCTTTGCTAAGTAGAACGCCTTTGCGAACTTAAAAACAGTTAGTAGTTAAAATAAACTTTGCGGACCTTTGCGTTTAAATTAAGCATTATGATTAATTAAGGATAAAGCAAGAAATTCATCAGTAAGTTTAGTTAAGAAATCAATCCATTCAAACATTATTAATTTCAATGTAAACAAAAATGAAATCAAAACTTATTTTAACAGCATTATTGTCTGTTTCATTAATGGCATGTGCACAGGAAACCCCTAAAGTAAAGCATAAAAAAGCAAAAACAACCGCAAATTCCGGAACAAAAACAGTGAAATTTGCCAATGCAGTAGATCCCATCTGCAATATGCCCACTGAAGCCGATATGAAAGATACGGCAGTCTATAAAAATAAAACGTACGGTTTTTGCAGTGCTTACTGTAAAGACGAATTCAAAAAGAATCCTGAGAAATATGCCAAAAAATAAAAAGACCAGCAATTCCAAAAGCAAAGTAATCGTTCCGATTGTAATTATTGCTCTGCTTTTTGTGGGAATCGGTGTCGGAATGGGATATTTCAAAAAGAATCTGTACACCGTAATGAAAGTTCCGGATTTCAAATTGACCGATCAGAACAACAAAACCATCACCAATAAAGATATGCTCGGAAAAGTCTATCTGGTAGAATTTTTCTTCAGCAGATGCCCTACGATCTGTCCGGTGATGAATACCAACATGAGAGCCATTGAAGATGAAATCAACAATCCCGGTTTCGGAATCATCTCCATAAGCATCGATCCGGAAAATGATACCCCGCAAACGTTAAAAGAACACGCCGACAGAATCGGGGTAAAATCACCGAACTGGCATTTTCTTACCGGAGACAGAGACTATATCGGGAAACTGGCATATCAGTTCAATATCTATGTCGGAGATAAGGAAGATGAAAGTGAAAACCTGAATCACAGCGGAATGATTGCCCTTGTGGATAAAGAAGGAAATATCCGTTGCCGTTATAATAAAGACAATATGCCGATTTTATATTATTCGGGATTAAACTATGGAGATCCGGAAGGAAAAACGCCGAAGCTTACCGGAAAATACCATCCCGACAGAGAAATATTGATAGAGGATATTAAGAAATTGTTAAAATAGAGATTTGGAAGATGGAAGTTAGAGGCTGGAAGTTTTATGGAGTATGTAAAGAACTTCAGGCTTCCATCACCCATCTCCCAGCCAAAATAAACCACAAAAAACAAAACGTTATGAAGATTTTGAAAGTAGCTGCCCTGAGTGCAGTTTTTGCAGCGCAGTTTGCGTTTGCACAGTTTAAGCAGACACCGTTGCCGTATGCTTACAATGCGTTGGAAGGAAATATTGACGCACAGACAATGGAAATTCATTATTCCAAACACGCAGCAGCCTATGTTGCGAACCTGAATAAGGCAATCGCAGGAACGCCGCAGGAAAAACAGACCTTATTCGAAATCATGTCGAATGCCTCAAAATTACCGGCTGCCGTAAGAAATAACGCAGGAGGACATTACAATCACGAATTGTTCTGGACCGTTTTAACCCCGGAAAAAAATACACAGCCTTCTGTAAAACTGGCAAAAGCAATCAACGAAACATTCGGAAGCATGGATGCTTTTAAAGCAAAGATGGCAAAAGCCGGAGCCGACCGTTTCGGGTCAGGATGGGCATGGCTTTCTGTGGATAAGAGCGGAAAATTATTTGTTTCCTCAACACCCAATCAGGATAACCCTTTAATGGATGTTGTAGAAGAAAAAGGAACCCCTATTTTCGGGATCGATGTTTGGGAACACGCGTATTACCTGAAATATCAGAACAAAAGAGCAGATTATTTAACGGCGATCTGGAACGTAACCAACTGGAAAGAAATCAGCAGAAGATACGAAGAAGCCATCAGCAAAAAATAATCCAATGAACTTAATTTGCAGCATATTTCTTACCTTATTTGTGGTATTCAGACCTCTGGTGCCATTGGTGGAATATGCTGTAAATTATCATTACATCTCCGAAGTATTATGTGTCAACAAAAGCAATCCCGAAATTCACTGTAACGGAAAATGTTATCTGAGCAAGGAGATTGCGAAAACCAATGACACCGATTCTTCCCCTTTAAACAAAACAAAAAATTCAGGACAGAAACTCCTTGATATATATCTTCTTCCTGAAATCACCAAAATCCATACAGCAGAAAGCGCATTCTTTTCAAACGCTCACTTTCTGTACGAAACCGCGTATTCCTTTCTGTTTTTAAAACCTATTTTCAGACCACCGGTTTTTTAGTGCATCATTTTATCATTTTGGGCGATCCCCTTTCCCTGGCTTTTCCCGCTGCACGGGTCGGGCTGTCCGCTACTATCTTTTTTTAGATTCTTCCATTCGTCAGAATCCAAAAAAAGGATAACCGCTTCCATCCCTATCGCGATGGGGCATATCAATATATTTTATCACTAAAAAATCAACAATGAAAATCTATAAATTTTTATCATTATTCTTTATTGCCCTTACTTTATTCACCCTTTCATCATGCAGAACCAGCGACGACGATGAGGCAGCAGATTCCACTCCCGGAAACCTTCAGCTAAAATTCGAAAATGGATTCAATAATTTGGGAGACATTGTGCTGAATCAGACCACACAAACTTCCGTTACCGGACAAAAACACCAGTTTTCAACCCTGAAATATGTCATCAGCAACATCACTTTAATCGATGAAAACGGAGGAGAATTCAAATACCATTACAACGATCCCGACAACGGAGCCTTTATCATAGATCAGGCAGAAGCCGTTGCAGGAATTAACTACATCAACCTGAAAGAAATTCCTAAAAACAATTACAAAAAAGTAAAAATCGGTTTAGGAATCAGTCAGTCAGCTTATCTTTTGGGACAAAATGGACAGGGCGTTTTCTGGCAGAAAGCAAAAACTGCGGGGATGGCTTGGTCTTGGGCTGCAGGATACATCTTCACAAAACTGGAAGGTAAATACGGAAACTCTTCCGCTACTACAGAATTCATGAACCACTGTGGAAATATGGGCAATACTTCAGCAAACAATACACCCGATCTTTACCGTGAAATTACCCTTGATTTTCCTACAACGGCGAGAGTATCAAAAGAAATTACCCCTTCCGTTCATATTCTGGCAGATCTTAATCAATATTTAAGTGGACAAACTGCTTTAACATTGGACAGTTCCAATGAGATGGCAATGGGATCGAATCAGCATCTGGTGAATGTGACGAACAATATTTCAAAAATGTTTAAAGTAGACCACGTTCACAATGATTAATTGTTTTCAGCAATCCAAAAGAGGGCAATCCGGCACTCTTTGGATTTTCCTGTTTTTTCTTGCTTTTGCATTAACTTCCTGCACAAGCGATGAGGTTATTGAACCTTTGCCAAAAGATGAAGCCTATCGTCTCGACAAACCTGCGGGTTTTCCGGAAATCACTTTCGATGTTACAGGAAATCCGGTCACGGTGAATGGAGTAGCACTGGGAAAAAAACTCTTTTATGAAGGAAAATTATCCAGAAATAATACCATCTCATGCGGATTCTGCCATATTCAGGAATATGCTTTCACCCATCACGGTCATGCCGTAAGTCATGGAATTGATGACCGATTAGGCATCCGAAATGCACCGCCGATACAGAATATGGCATTTCTGAAAAATTACACATGGGACGGAGTCAGTCACAATCTGGACGAAAGATCTTTGGTTCCGATCACCACAGATTTTGAGATGGACAGCTCTCTTCCTGAAGCGGTAGCAAAATTAAATGCTGATACAAATTATAAGAAAATGTTTAAAGCAGCATTCGGGGATGAAAATATTACCGGGGAAAGAATTCTCAAAGCCATTTCCCAGTTTATGGCAACCATGATTTCCGCCGATTCAAAGTACGACCAAATGAAAAAAGGAAACGCCGTTTTCACGGCTGAAGAAAATCAGGGGATGGCTCTGTTTCAGAATAAATGCGCGGCTTGTCATTCAGGAGATTTATTTACCGATGAAAGTTATCGGAATACGGGAATGTATTATAATTCGCAGTTTGACGACAGAGGAAGATATCGTGTAACGCTGGACTGGAATGATAATATGAAATTTCGTGTTCCAAGCCTCAGAAATGTAGAATATACAGCTCCGTACATGCACGACGGAAGATTTTACAGTTTAGAAGCAGTCATGAATTTCTATTCTGAAAATGTAGAAAATCAGCCTAATCTCGATCCGTTGCTGAAACAAAACGGACACATCGGAATTCCTATGACCGCTTCTGAAAAACAGAACATCATCACATTTCTGAAAACGTTAAGCGATAAAACTTTTATAACGAATCCAAAATTTGCAGAATAATAAATCATGAAGAAGATATTTTTAACATTAGGTTTAGCCGGATGCTTTTTCAGTCAGGCAAAAGAAATCCATGACAGTTTATTTATTCCAAAAGAATTTAGTCCTATGGTATTTGATGATTGTGATGCGTGTGGCTGCGCCGCAGGAAACGGATCTTCCGGCTTTGAATCTTTGCTGAATCCTCAGTTTATCGGGGTTAAATATTTTGCACAGCATTACAGAGCTAAAGAAAATTTATTCGTCAATGATCTTACGCAGGATCAGTATTTCAATACGCTTCAGCTTTGGGGAAAAATTCCGGTTGCTAAAAATGTAAGTGTGTATGCAAGTATTCCGTTTCAGTTTCACACCAAGAAAACATTACAGGGAGATATAAAAATTGAAGGAATCGGGGATGCGAATGTGATGGGGATTTACCAGATCATCGATTCCAAAGATTCTTCACATCAACTGAACGGAGGTTTCGGTGTTAAAATTCCGATCGGAAAGTTTGATGAAAAAGGAATCACCGGAGTAAATCCCAGTTTTCAGCTCGGAACAGGAAGCTGGGATTATCAGATGGTTCTGAATTACAAATTTCAGAAAGATAAACTGGCGGTGTTGCTGAACACAGATTATACTTTAAAAACAGAAAATAAAAAACATTACCGTTTCGGTAACCAGTTGAATTATGCGGCAACGGGATTTTACAGACTCTGGAAAAATGAAAACAGTATTATATCCGGAAAATTCGGAATGCAGGGGGAAGTCTACGACTGGAACAGACAGTTTGGAGAAGTAATGCCTAAAACTGCCGGAAGCGCTTTATACGGCAAGCTGGGTTTTGAAGCCTCCTACAAAAAATTCAGTTTGGGAAGTGAAGTAATGCTTCCTGCTTACACAAATCTTGCAGGAGGAGACATAGAAGCCAAATCCCGATTCAGCGTTTTCGTGAATTTCGGAATATAACTTTAATATATAATTCTACCCAAAACCTTCATTGTACAGTGGAGGTTTTTCTTTTTCTAAACTGTAGCAATATTAAGGATGAGATGAAATAGATGGTTCTCTAAGATTAATAAACAAAAAAAGAGATTCAATAATGAATCTCTTTTGTAGCCCGTAGGGGAATCGAACCCCTCTTACCAGAATGAAAATCTGAGGTCCTAACCGATAGACGAACGGGCCATCTAATTTCTGCGAATAATCGCAGGGTTAGTTTTTTGTTTTTATAAGTTTCAGCTCTTATCAATTACTAGGTTAGAGTAGTAATTAAGTTTTGTAGCCCGTAGGGGAATCGAACCCCTCTTACCAGAATGAAAATCTGAGGTCCTAACCGATAGACGAACGGGCCAACTATACTTATTAAGCTAGTTTATTAACGTGCTTAGTTAATTTGCTTTTTAAGTTAGCTGCTTTGTTTTTGTGGATAATGTTTTTCTTAGCTAACTTATCCAACAAAGAGATAACCTTTGGCAATTGCTCTGCTGCAGCAGCCTTATCTTCTTCATTTCTTAACACTTTCATTGCTGTTCTAGCAGTCTTGTGGTAGTATCTGTTACGAAGTTTTCTTACTTCGTTTTGTCTGATTCTTTTTAATGCTGATTTATGATTTGCCATATCGTTCAAATGTGAGTGCAAAAGTAAAAACTTTTTTTTTATCCTCCAAATTTATTTTAAAAAATTTTTAATTTTCTTCGGATAAATATTTTCTGAGTTTATCTATTGCCTGTTCTATTTTAATATTCTCTTCTTCTCTTTCTATTTTTTTGATAGTGTTGCTGAGCATTACTATCGCATTGTTCCATTCTCCAGTGGTATTGGTGAAGGTAAGTCCGTCAATCGTTACTTCAAAAGTGACCCTTTCTCCAGTCCTGTCAAGTCTGAAACTTATTTTATCATCACTGCCTGTTATCCCGCCTTCATTGATTTTTAAATCGTAACTTTTTGGGTTAGAGTGGATTTTCTTAAAAAGCAATTTTGCTTCTTGTATTTTTAAATCCGGCATGATATAAATTTGGTAGCCTATAGGAGAATCGAACTCCTGTTGCAAGGATGAAAACCTTGAGTCCTAACCACTAGACGAATAGGCCAAATTTTGAGGTTGCAAAAGTAATAATTAACTTTTTAACTTCAAAATTATTTTTTATTATTTGAAAACTTTTTGAATTACGGTATTCTTAATTCCTTTAGCCTCAAGATCTTTCTGTAATTTCACTGCATCCTCCAGAGAATACACTTTTCCGTATGTATAATAGAAAACTCCGCTTTCTTTGTTTCTTTCCACATCTTTCAGCGTCTGAAGTATGAAAGAATTTCCATTGAGTTTTTCACCAACGTATACTTCAATCGTATAATACCCTGTGCTCAGTTTTTGGTTCGGCATAAATCCAACTGCGTATGCATTTTTAAATCCGGCGTCTTTTGCCGTTTTAATGTTGATATCTCTTACAGAAGCAAGGTTGGTAACCCCGTAATAATATTTGTACTGTCCGTTCTCTTTGATAGGCAGGATATAATTTAAACCTTTTAAAGCAGGATCTCCGTCGTTGTATTTTTCAGGAGAGCTAAGCAATAGGATTCTGAAATCGTTTTTCAGTGCTACTTCCGCCAGTTTATCCGGTTCAGGTTTTTTCACCACTGCCGAAACACCGGATTTCCTGTCGATCGCTTTTTTATAATCAATAATAGCCTGATAAATACTTTCCGAAATTTCCTCCTGTCCTTTTTCTGATGCCAGATAATGGCTTTCTTCAGGGTGATTGATGAATCCGGTTTCAATTAATACAGAAGGCATCGCATTCATACGCAGAACGTGCAGGTTTTTCTGGAACACACCGCGGGAACTTCTTTTGTCTTTATTCACAAAATTATTTTCTACCAGTCCGCCCAGAAGAAGGCTGGATTCCAGATATTTGCTTTGCTGAAGTTTCAGAGCGATTAAAGATTCCGGTGAGCTTGCATCATAAGAACCAAAGGTCTGCTTATCTTTTTCATCAAGGAAAATCACATCATTTTCTCTTTTTGCCACTTCAAGATTGGTGTCGTTCTGATCTGGTCCCTGTACATAAGTTTCTGTTCCGTAAGCGGTTGGTTTTTTCGAAGAATTACAGTGTATAGAAACAAAAAGATCTGCTTTGCTTCTGTTCGCAAGATTGGTTCTGTCGGATAACGAAGGATATTCGTCGATCTTTCTTGTATAGATTACTTTAAAATCTTTATTTTTTTCCAGCATTGCCCCAACTTTAAGGGTAATGGCAAGCGTTACATCCTTTTCGGAGATCCTTCCGATATCGGTGTAGGTCCTGTTAGCTCCGTAATCACTTCCTCCGTGTCCGGCGTCCAAAACAATGGTAAATTTCTTTTGCGAAAAAATAAAGTTGGTAAACAGGATGAAGAGAAATGATAAAATTATTTTAAAATTTACTTTGTGCATCTTACAGTTTTAAAATTTATATTAATTTTGAGCCTTAATTGTTTACATATAAATATAACAAAAAATTGGTCAAAACCGTCTCCAAAAATATATTACAAATTTTAATTATCCTAATTTTTAACAATTTTTTAGCACAGCAAAAGCCTGAAAAATTGCCTGAAAATGCGGTTAATGATACTATTTCCAAAAAAGATACCATTGTTCTGAAAAAGGAGCCTCTGGAATCTGTGCTGCAGACAAAAGCGGATTATCAGAGAAGAGATTTCCAGAAAAAAATGGTGTATCTGAACAAAAATGCCCAAGTGAAATACCAAGATATGCAGATTGATGCAGACTATATTTCCATCGATGAGCAGAAACATCTCATGTATGCACGCGGAAAACAGGACTCTTTGGGAAGAATTATTGAGCCTGTTATTACAACGCAGGCCGGAAAAAAATATGAAACCACAGAATTTCAGTATAACACCTTAACAAGACAGGCAATTGCTTATAATGCAAGAACCGAAGAAAGCGAAGGAGTAATTACGGCAAACAAAACCAAAAAGTACAACGACAGTATCTTCGCGATGAGCCGCGCAGATTATACAACCGACGATTATTACATCAAGAAAAAAGATACAGCGGCAGATTATTTTTTAAGAGCAAGATATCTGAAACTTGTAAAAACAAAAAACAAATCTTCCATTGTTTCAGGACCGATTCAGATGTATATAGAGCAGGTTCCCACTCCGCTTATCATGCCTTTTGCGATTCTTCCTTTTTCAAGCAAAAGATCCGCAGGTATTCTGATCCCGAGTTTCGGGGAAAGACAGGATGTAGGATTTTTCCTGAATAGTCTGGGCTACTATCAGCCGATAGGAGAGCATTTCGATCTGAAAATTCTTTCGGATATTTATACGAAAGGAAGCTGGAATTTGCGGCCGGAGATGAATTATATAAAGAAATACCGCTATTCCGGAAACTTTTCTGCGGATATCGGAACCATGGTTCGCGGAATCAAAGGTCTGGATAATTACAGTAAAACAGGAACATACAGAATTGCGTGGAGACATACGCAGGATTCGAAAGCCAATCCTTTCCTCACGTTTTCGGCATCGGTAGATATTGTAAGTACAAAATTTTATAACAATACACTGAACAACAATTATATCTTAAATCAGAATGTTTTAAACACCCAGCAGAACTCTA
Source organism: Chryseobacterium sp. 2P (assembly GCF_059579425.1). Lineage (NCBI taxonomy): Bacteria > Pseudomonadati > Bacteroidota > Flavobacteriia > Flavobacteriales > Weeksellaceae > Chryseobacterium > Chryseobacterium sp. 2P. Next base: position 4,193,351 of record NZ_CM184194.1, on the reverse strand, counting down.
CGGTTACCATTACAAAGAGATTTTTAAAGCTTCCGGTTACCATTACGGGAACAGCTTCGTATTCTCAGAATTTTGCAACCGGTTTATCAGATCTGCGTCTGCCACAGATGAACGTGGCAATTAATCAGTTTTACTTATTTAAGTCAAAAACGGGAGTACGCGCCGGTCTGCTTGAAAATTTAACCGTAAATACTGGGGTGAATTTATCTAATTTTGTTCAGACCAATGAAGGGGAACTGTTTAAAGCCGCAATGTGGGATAAATTACAGACAGGAGTTAAAAATAACATTGCTTTAGGAACCAATACAACTGTTGCGAAATATTTCACATTCAGTTTAGGGGCGAATATTGATAATGCGTTAACTACAAAAACCATCAATAAATTCTACGATCCGCTTCAGAATAAAGTAATCACGGAAACCAATAAAGGAATTTCCGGATATTCTACATTTTCTACCACAGCAAGTATTCAGACTACTTTGTACGGACAGGCAAACTTTAAGAAAGGTTCTGCGATTGAAGCCATCAGACACATGATGACACCAAGTATCGGGTTTACCTATTCTCCGGATTTCGGAGGTTCCGGCTATGGATATTTTAAAAATTATTACGATGCGAACGGAGCTTTAACGCCGTATTCTATTTTCGAAGGCGGAATTATCGGAAGCCCGACCACAGGATTGGTAGGAGCTTTAGGCTTTAACATCGGAAACAATCTGGAAATGAAAGTAAGATCGAAAAGTGATTCTACAGGCGTGAAGAAAATAAAGATTTTTGAATCTCTTAACCTTTCCGGAAATTATAATTTTGCAGCAAAAGATCACCCTTTTTCTATTATTACAATTACGGGGCAGTCTTCTTTCTTTAATAATAAGCTAAGCCTTAATACGAGTTTATCTTTAGATCCGTATAAAATTATCTTCCTTCCGGGGCAGGATGCGGGAATCCGAACAGAGCAGTTCGGGTACTTTAGTGTTCAGGGATTCAATGTTCAGATGTCTTATCCTCTGAGCAGCGAAATTTTTGGTGAGAAAACAGATTATGCCAAAAAGTATAAAACGAAGGGGGAGGTTAGAAATGAAAATTATTATTTTGATGATGATAATTATGCGCATTTCAATCAGGCATGGACATTAAACGTAAATGCAAATTATGCCTACACGAAAAGTTCGGCATCCAGAACCCCGACCAAGCTTGCTTCTGTAGGGCTCGACGGGAGTATTAAACTTACCCCGTACTGGAATATTAATGGGAGTACGCACTATGATATGGTAACGCAGAAACTGGCATATACCCGAATTGGTTTTGCAAGAGATCAGCGAAGTTTTACCATTAATTTCAACTGGGTTCCTTTCGGGCAGTATAAAGTATATGACTTCTTCATCGGCATCAAAGCCAATATCTTAAGCGATGCGCTGAAATATAAAGACAGAAGTTTTACACAGCCTAATGCACCTTTCTAATATTTGATTCTAGAAATAGAATATAAATTTTATATTTGCATCCAAAATAAATTTTCATGAAAAAAGTAATCAACACTGTTAATGCTCCTGCTGCTATTGGACCCTATTCACAAGCCAATATGGCAAACGGAATATTGTATATTTCCGGACAGATCCCTGTAGATCCTGCAACCGGAAAGCTGGTAGAAGGGATTGAAAAGGAAACGCACCAGGTGATGAAGAATCTGGATGCTATTCTTAAAGAAGCAGGAATGACTTTTAAAAATGTGGTAAAAGCTACCATTTTCCTTAAAAGTATGGATGATTTTGCTGTAATGAATGATATTTATGCTTCCTATCTGGATGCTGAAAGCTTTCCTGCGCGCGAAACGGTACAGGTTTCCTGCCTGCCGAAAAATGTGGATATTGAAATTTCTATGATTGCACATCAGGATTAATGAACTTTATAAGAAATACAATTGCGGTTATCGTAGGTCTTGGAATTGCAGGACTCATTATTACTCTTGGGATAAGAGCATTTCCGCAATGGGTAAATTTCGACGCTTTTGCTCCGTTTGAGCATTGGCAGAGATTTCTTCAGAGCAAGCAGAACGACGGTGCGTTTTTCGGCTTTCTGCTGTTTATTTCCGGATTGGGAACTACAGTGGGAGGCGTGGCAACTGCCATTATCGTAAAATATGCTAAGGTGGCTTATGCTATTCTTATCGGCTTTATTATGCTTTTTATAGCCATGCTGGATGTTATTGTTTTCCCTTATCATCCTACCTTCTATAAAATCTCTATTTTTCTTACATTCTTTCCGTTTTCGTGGATCGGAGGTAAAATAGTAGAAGTCATTTATGAACGAAAGAAGAAAAGAAGAATCGCTGAAAAAATGAATAAATCATAATTATAAAAACGCTGCAGGTTGCAGCGTTTTTTTGTTTTTATATCAATTTCCCGAAAGTTTCTTACTAGGGTGCAGGAAGGTTTCCCGCTTTCCGGAAAGTTTGCTGCGGGGGTGAAACATCCTTTCCCAGTTCCCGGAAAAGCTGTTGCAGGGGTGCAGGAAGCTTTCAGGAAGGCTGATTTGCCGATTTATTGTCCGTATGTCTATTTCAATTAAACAATATGTTTCTGAAGATTAAAAAAACTCGGCTGCCTCAAATGAGGCAGCCGAGTTTTTGATATGAAGTGAAGTTTAGCTCTTTTATTAAGGCATTTTAAAGCCTCTCTGATACCCTCTTCCGTAGTCATCCATGTATTTGATCTGGGCAGTTCCCGTGAACTTATTTAGAATGTTTTCTACGTCTTTCTGTGAGTTTACAGGTTTTCCGTTGATCTCTGTGATGATGTATCCGTCTACGATTCCTGCTTTAGCCATTTCACCGCCTTCAATTACATTTTTGGCGATTACTCCGCTGTTCAGCCCATAATATGCTTTTGTTTTATCATCAATACTCTGGAAATCGGCTCCGATTTTTTCCGTTACACTAAGATCTGCTTTTGTTCTTGTAGAAGTGCCTCCTTTCTGATCTCTTAATGTAACCGTTGTTGTGGAAGGTTTTCCGTTTCTCTGGTAAGTTACCGTCACTTTATCTCCCGGACGTTTGCTTCCGATCGCAATGGAAAGATCAGCAAAATCTGTAATTGGCGTTGTATCAATTTGAGTAATGATATCACCTACTTTTAATCCTGCATCTTCTGCGCCGCTGCTTTCTCCGAATCCTGTTACCAGAACCCCTGAACCGGATTTATAATTGGTCTTTTTATCTTTATTGTATGCTGCAACAAGCTGATCGTCTGAAAGATCTAAAGAAGTTACCCCTAAGAATCCTCTCTGTACGATACCGAATTTCTTGATGTCTTCAACAATTTTTCTCGCTAAGTTTGCAGGAACTGCAAATCCGTACCCCTGGTAATAACCTGTGGTAGACTGAATCGCAGAGTTGATACCAATTAAATCTCCGTTTGTATTGACCAAAGCTCCTCCCGAGTTCCCCGGATTAATAGCCGCATCGGTCTGGATAAAACTTTCAATCGGATTGGCTGCTTTTCCCTGTGAACTTAAAATTCCGATTCCTCTTCCTTTGGCAGATACAATTCCTGCTGTAACGGTAGAATTCAATCCTAAAGGATTTCCTACGGCAAGTACCCATTGTCCTACTTCAATATTATCAGAGTTTGCAAAATTTAAATAAGGCAATCCTTTTTCTTCAATTTTAAGAAGGGAAATATCTGTGTTCGGATCTGTTCCTACTAAAGTGGCGATATAAGATTTTTTATTGCTTAAAACAACTTCCAGTTTATTGGCTCCTGCTACAACGTGGTTGTTCGAAATGATATATCCGTCAGGCGAAATAATTACTCCCGATCCCATTCCTGAAGGCATATTATCGGGAACCTGCTGCTTTTGTCTCTGCTGCCCTCTTCCTCCGAAAGGATCTCCGAAGAAGAAATCGAACATATCCTGTTCAGAAGCTCTGCTTGTACTTCTGGACTGATAGTTTTTAATGGTTACCACTGCCGGAACTGTCGTTTTGGCAGCCTTTACAAAATCATCTCCTACTGCAGCAGAATTCATTCCCGCAAAGGAAACATTGGAAGATTTTGTAAAATATGATTGATCTGCACTGTTGGAATCGTGATTAAAATATTGTAATCCTCCAACGGTAGTAGCACCGGAAATAACTCCCACTACTGCAAATGGTAATAGTTTTTTTAAAGTACTCTTCATTGTATATCTTTCTTTGTTATTTATTGATGTTAACTTTTTCATTTTACTGTAAACAAATTTAATGCTAAATACGTATGCAATTGGTATGTAATGTTTCATTTTTAACTAAAATTTAACAGCAATTGCAATAATTTATACATTATCCCATAAATTTTAAAATCTCAATTAACGATCCTTAAAAAAATCTTAATGACATTATGGCATATTGATGTTTGTATTGTCATAAAGTTAAATCAGACTGATAATGATGAAGCCAAAAGAATACCAATCTTAATGTATACCTGATAAATTTTATATTTCGGATTTATCTTAAAATAATTATCTTTGCAAAAATTTTCTCACTTAAAACGTTTATAGCATGCAACTGTACAACACCTTAAGCGCAGAAGAAAGAGCTCGATTAATTGATGAGGCCGGAAAAGAGCGCCTTACCCTATCTTTCTATGCGTATGCCAAAATTGAAGATCCCAAGAAGTTTCGCGACGATTTATTTATAGCCTGGAATGCACTTGATGCGCTTGGTCGTATTTACGTAGCACACGAAGGAATTAATGCACAGATGAGTGTTCCTGCGGATAATTTTGAGGCATTTCGCGACACTCTCGAAGTATATGATTTCATGAAAGGGATCCGTTTGAATGTAGCAGTGGAGCAGGACAATCATTCATTTTTAAAATTAACAATCAAAGTCAGAAACAAAATTGTAGCCGATGGTCTGAACGATGAGACTTTTGATGTTACCAATAAAGGCGTTCATTTAAGAGCAAAAGAATTTAACAGTTTGCTTGAAGATCCGAACACCATTGTCGTAGATTTCAGAAATCACTACGAAAGTGAAGTCGGCCATTTTGAAGGAGCAATTACTCCCGATGTAGAAAACTTCAGAGAAAGTCTGCCGATTATTAACGAGCAGTTACAGGATTTCAAAGAAGATAAAAACCTTTTGATGTACTGTACCGGAGGAATCCGTTGCGAAAAGGCGAGTGCTTATTTCAAACATCAGGGTTTCAAAAATGTATTTCAGCTGGAAGGCGGAATTATTGAGTACACCCGTCAGATAAAAGAAGAAGGCATAGAAAGTAAGTTTATTGGTAAAAACTTTGTATTCGATCATAGATTAGGCGAAAGAATTACCGACGACATCATTGCGCAGTGTCACCAGTGCGGAAAACCGTGTGACAATCATACGAACTGTGCGAACGATGCGTGTCATTTATTGTTTATCCAGTGTGATGAATGTAAAGCAGCGATGGAAAACTGCTGTTCAACAGAATGTCAGGAAACCATCCATTTGCCATGGGAAGAGCAGGTTGCTAAAAGAAAGGGTCTTCAGGTAGGAAATAAAGTATTCAGAAAAGGAAAATCTGAAGCTTTGAAATTTAAAAAATCAGGAAATTTGCCGGATGCACCATTGGCAAAAGCTGAAACAAAAGATATCCGTCAGAAAATAAAAGTTAAAAAGACTTTGATCGGAAAGGCGGAACATTATTATTCAAAATCTAAAATTGCTCAGTTTTTAATTGAAAACAATGAACTTGCAGTAGGTGATAAAGTATTAATTTCCGGACCCACAACAGGAGATCAGGAAATAACCATCTCTCAGATTTTTGTGAACGGAGCTTTCAGCGACACAGCAAAAGCAGGAGATCAGATTACTTTTGAACTGCCTTTCAGAGTTCGTCTGTCTGATAAATTGTATAAAATCCTCGATTCTTATAACGCATAAAAACTATGTTAAAAGCAGAATTAAGAAAAAAATATATGCAAAAAAGAAAAGCCTTGTCGATTGATGAGGCTTTCTTGTTATCTGAAAAGGTTTTTAAAAATTTCGTTGAATATTTCAAACCTTCTCAAAATCAGAAAATCCATATTTTCATCCCGATTGAGAAATTTAAGGAAATTAATACACAGATTTTTATCGATTACTTTTTAAGCCAAAAGATCAGAGTTTTTGTCCCTAAAATTATTGAAACAAAACTGATCTCTGTTGAAATTTTCACCAATACAGAATACGAATTGAATTCATGGGGAATTGCCGAGCCGGTTTCTGATGAAGATTCGGGAGTTCCGGACTTTGATTTTGTTATAACACCTTTATTGTACTGCGATTCTAAAGGAAACAGGGTAGGATACGGAAAAGGTTTTTACGATGGCTTTTTTGAAACACTTTTGGAAAAGACAAAAAAAATCGGAGTTAATTACTTTAACCCCGAAGAAAATATCGATGATGTCTGGGAAAATGATATTCCACTCGACTATTTGGTAACGCCGGATGATGTACTGTCTTTTTCAGGAGCATCCGAGTAAAATTTCACAAAGTAAAATTTAAATTCCTTGCTTTTCTGGGCAGGTTTTGATACCAAAGTGTATTGGGCATTTCGTTCAAAATTTCCCAACGATTTATTTTTATCCCCAAAATATTCCACATTGAATTTGGCGAAATTCAGCGTGTCTTTTTCCTTTATTTTCTGGAAAACATTCAGATTGCTGACACGTACTTTTTTTACATTCAGGCTTTCGAGTTCTTTAAAAAGATCCTTAAAGGTAGTAGAATCAGACTTCTGGAAATACTTTTCTATTTTGGAATAAATTGCCGTATCAATTTCCGTATTTCTCTGTCCCGAAAGATATAAGGTAGACAAATCCAGAACATCCTGTACTTTTTGGGAGGTAATGGAATTAATAGCCTGTGTGCTATCCATTTTTACTGTCTTGTTGTTGGTATTTCTTAGTTTTTCCAGATCGCTCTGTCCTCCGTTTTCTTCCTTTTTAACGCACGAAGTCATGGTGAATCCTATAATTATGATAAAAAACAAAAAGTTATTTATTGTTTTCATTGGCTGAGATTTTAAATTTAATAGATACGATTTTCCCTTTGTTATCCGTTTTCATCTCGATAACATTAAGGTTTTTAAGTGATGTTGTAGGTGTGGTAACTAAGGTAATGTAATCTTCCTTATCCAAGGTTTCAAGTCCGTAAATATCACTGTCGTAAACCTGTGTAATTACGGCGTTATTGCTGATACGGTTTTCCAGCTGTCTTCTTTTCTGGGTGATAAGATCATTCTGCTCCTCAGAATTTCCGCCTTTTACATCCTTTGTGGAAAAATAATAAAGCGCCATCTTATAATCATCAGGTTTAAGCTCGATGGTTTCTTCTTCAGGGGCATTTTCCAAATTTCGGTTCACTTCGAGATATTCATAAAACGGAGAACTGATCTGCATTTTTAGATTTTTATCCTTTGTAGCATATCTGAAACATTCTCCGGGTTTTATTCTGTAAAGAATGGGAGATTCGTTTTCCTTGATTACCTTGATTTCTATTTCACGCTGAATGCTTAAATTTCTGTCGGCATCCGTAAAACAGTAGACATAAGTTTTTTGGAAGATCGCATCTTTAAATCCTAAAAGTCCGGTAAGAATTACTAAAATAGTCGTTACAATTGCCCAAACGTTCTTTTTGAAGAAATTTTTCTTCGGTTTTTCAGCGTCTGCTAAAGAAATTTTTTCAGTCTCTGAATTTTTATTAATTAATTGATTTTCAGGTATTGATTTTTGTAAATCGGAGTTTTCAGGGGTTTTAAATTCCTGTTTTTTAGGCAAATCTTCATCTTTAGGCAAATCCAGAGATGCAGAAACTGTTTTTTCCAGTTCTTTCAGCTCATCGTCTTTCAAATCTTCATCATCCTGCAGTAATTCACCTGCAAAAAGATGCTGTTTTTTGAATTCGTACCATGAGTCGTATCCCGCATAAATACTGAGTAAATTCAGCATATCGATTCGTGGCAGTTTAGTAACCGGAGAATTCTTGAAATAAGTATAAAAAGATTTTTCGCTGATGTTCCCTTTTGCCTTTTTTCTGAGATCTTCCTGAAAATAAATGATGTCGATACCCTTCCATTTCGAAATATCGTCATAGGAAGGAGTGTATTCTTTCAGATATTGAGCCTGGACATCCTTTTTCAGCTGCTCAAAATGTAATAGATCTAAGTCCGTCAATTTATTCTAAAATGATTAAATTATTGATTATCAGTAATGTTTTTTTGTAAAACTATTTTACAAAGGTATTACAATTATTTTTCCTAAACAAATTTTCTATCTGCTCTACCTTTGTCTTGTTCAAATAACAGAACAGAGAAAAGATTTTATAAAACAATATTAACAAAATTAAATTTAATTTATTATGAAAAAGTCATTATTCGTAGCTGCTATCGCTGCAATCTCTTTAGTTGCTTGTAAAAAAACTGAAGCTAACACTACTGAAGCTACTGCTGATTCTGCTACTACAGCTATCGATTCTACAGCTAAAGCTGCTGATTCTACAGTAACTGCTACTGCTGATTCAGTAAAAGTTGCTACTGATTCTGCTAAAACTGAAATCAAAGAAGCTGCTAAAGATGCTAAAGCTGAAGTTAAAGAAGTTGCTAAAGACGCTAAAACTGAAGTTAAGAAATAATTCTAGCTCAAAAATAAAAGAACCGTTTCACTCAGTGGAACGGTTTTTTTATGCTTATATTGTAATGATTGTCAATAAATCTGATCACGATGATCAACGATAAACAATCAACTAATCTCCAACAGCCAAATTATCCCTTCTTCTGCTTCAGTGTTTCGTAGCACGTAATCGCTACCGCATTGCTCAGGTTTAAAGAATCAATGCTTCCTGCCATCGGAATCAAGGTGTTTTTTCCTTTTCCGATCCAGAAATCACTTAATCCTGAATGTTCTGTCCCGAATAAAACGGCGGATTTCTGCTTGAAATCTCTTTTGTAAATATCTTCGGCAGTTTCATCCATAATCGTTGTGTAAATATTGAAATTGTTTTTCTGAAGAAAATCTAATGTTTCATGGTTTTCTGCCTGAAAAACTTCCATTCCGAATAAACAACCGACACTTGAGCGGATCACATTCGGATTATAAAAATCGGTTTTCCCGTCTGAAACAATCAAAGCATCAATTCCGAAAGCTTCACAGCTCCGTAAAATGGCCCCCAGATTTCCCGGTTTTTCAACACCTTCTACAATAATGATCGTAGAATCTTCTTTTGGTTTAAATGAAGATAAATCCGCTTCTTTTGTTTTGTAAACCCCGATAATTCCTTCCGAAGTTCCACGATAGGCGATTTTTTCGTATACTTTTTCGCTGACGAGATGAATTTTCCCTTTGGGAAGTTCTTTCTGAAAAATACTTTCACAGATAAAAAATTCCACCGGTTCAAAATGATATTTCTGAGCGCGGTCGTTTTCCTGCTGCCCTTCCACCACAAAAACATCCGATTTTTTACGGAATCTGTTATCGGTAAGAAGTTTGGTAATGTATTTTACTTTTTCGTTCTGAAAGCTTTCTATTAACATCCTGCAAAATTAGTTAAAATTTGCAGTTAAATAAAAAACCTCAGAGCTGATCTGAGGTTGTACATTTTATTCTTCTAAATTTTCCAAAGTGGTTTGAGAACTTTCAATTTGATTTTGTAAAGAATGTAGTTGTGAAATTTCTTCATTAGCTTTTGCGCGAGTTACTAAATTCTCCGGTATAGCTTTTGTAGCTTTAGCACCCATTACTTTTAGTTTTTGTACTGCTGTAACTAAATTTCCTCTTCCTTCAACAAGTTTGTTCATTGCTCCTTCGTATTCAGTTTTCGCTTCTTCCATTTTTTTTCCAACTTTTAATAAGTTTGTAACAAAACCTTCGAACTTATCATATAATGCGCCTGCTTGACGAGCAATTTCAATAGCATTGTTTTGTTGCTTCTGATTTGTCCACATACTGTCTATCGTTCTTAAAGTAGCTAATAATGTTGATGGGGTAACAATTACAATGTTTCTTTCGAATGCTTTATTATATAATTGGCTATCTTCGGCTAATGCAATTGCGAAAGCGGGTTCTATAGGAATAAAAAGAAGAACAAAGTCAGGACTTTCCATTTCATATAAATTATGATAATTTTTGGTGCCTAATTGTTCAATATGTCTTTTTAATGAAATAATGTGTTCTTTTAAAAATTGTGTTCTTATTTCATCGCTTTCCTCATTTATATATTTTTCATAAGCAACCAAAGATACTTTTGAATCAATAATCATTTTTTTTCCATCTGGAAGATTCACAATAACATCTGGCTGGACGCGATTTCCATCACCAGTTAAATGACTCTTTTGTATTTCATATTCTCTACCTTTTTCAAGTCCTGATTTTTCTAAAACTCTTTCTAGAACTAATTCTCCCCAATTTCCCTGGATTTTGCTATCTCCTTTTAATGCTTTTGTCAGATTGAGAGTCTCTTTGCTCATTTGGGCATTTAAATCTTTTAATCCAATAATCTGTTCTCTCAAAGCTGCATGATAATCAATGCTCTCTTTATGAGTCGTTTCAACTTTTTTCTCGAAATTATTAATTTTTTCTTGTAAAGGATTTAATAAGTTTTTAATATTTAATTGATTTTGCTCCGTGAATCTTTCGGATTTTTCCTCTAAAATTTCATTGGCTAAGTTTTTAAACTGCAGTTTCGCTTCTTCCTGAATTTTTGCGATTTCTTCTTTCTGTGTCTGCAAAGATTTCTGTAAGCTTTCGTTAATTGCTGAAAGCTCTGAGTTTTTTGCAAACAAAGTCTGTTTTTCTGTTAAAAGATTTTCGATCTGAAGATTCTGTTTAGCGCTAAATTCTTTCTGTTCGGAAAATTGAGTGTTTAAAGAAGCGTGTTCCGCAGAAATTTTGGCAAATTCATTTTTCAGGTCATTCAGAAGGTCGCTCTGCTGTGCATTGATTTCTTTTTCTTTGCTGATATTCTGTGTTAATTCCTGAATTTTGTGATTGGAATTTTCTAAATCGGAACTGTTTTTAATATGTAAATTATTGAGTTCATCATAAGAATTCCTCGAAACGGTAGAAGATTTCTGTGCGAAATATAAAATAACCGCACCAAGAATTCCTCCGGCTATAAATCCTATAATTAAATATGTCATCTCCATTTTTCAAAATTACAAAAAGGAAAATTGATTTCTTTTATGGAAAACCGTAAGTTTTATATTAGAATTTTTTTTTAGCCGCAAAAGCTGCAAAAGATCATTATAATACGTTGATTACGATATTGAAAACTTTCTGTATAATAAAAAAATAAAAATCTTTTGTGACATTGTGGTTAAAAATTAATCAACTAAAAGTTTTGGTTTTTCGGGAAAGATATTTGCAGGATTAATTTGTTTTCCGTTAATTCATCTTTTCAAATCAAAAATAAGTTTCATGAAATTCTTAAGCATTGCAGCCATTATGTTTTCATCCATTTTTTCAGCGCAGGATTTTGCCAATTATGCTAAATATGAAAAGCAAAATCAGGAAGTTTTAGCCAAGAAGACAATTCCCAATACTGTTTTTATGGGGGATTCTATTACGGAAGGCTGGTTTTCTACAGATCCTTCATTTTTTACAAAGAATAATTTTGTCGGAAGGGGGATTAGCGGACAGGTGACTTCGCAGATGCTTTTGAGATTCCGTGAAGATGTTATCAATCTAAAACCGAAACGCGTTATTATTCTTGCCGGAACGAATGATATTGCGGAAAATCAGGGACCGATTTCTCTGGATAAAGTTTTTGGAAATATTGTTTCGATGGTGGAACTTGCAAAAGCGAATAATATAAAAGTGGTACTTTGTTCGGTACTTCCTGCTTATGATTTCGGCTGGAGAAAAGATATGCATCCGGCGGAAAAAGTAATTGCCCTGAATAAAATGATCGAAGCGTATGCAAAAAAGAACAATATTCCGTACGTGGATTATCATTCGGAAATGAAAGATTCCCGAAACGGACTGGATAAGATCTACACCGAAGACGAAATTCATCCTACAGCAAAAGGCTACGAAAAGATGGAAGCTATTTTGATGAAAAGACTTGGTAAAAACTAACAGTCTTACTCTAATTGAATTAATTGTAAGGTTACATAAGAAAGTTAAACATTTTTGGTAGAAGCCAGAATTTCAATGTTTTTCACCACGTCATTGCTTTCACATTTTTTCAATTCCTTTGATAAAGAAGGAGTGAGGATTTTAGGATTCAAAATTTGGGTGGCAACTTTTGCTGCGGCATAATCAACAATTCCGATCACGTTCTCAAGTAAAAAATTAGGCGTATTTGATGCAATAACGGCGGTTGCCCATGAAGTATCTCTTGCTTTTGAAATGGCAAAGTCCAGAACAGCGTTGTCTTTTCCGTTGGAAAGTTTATCAATTAATTCTACCGGATAACAAATCTTGTTTAAAGAATCCTGAACTTTTTGATTAATGGAAGCAATCACATTGTTGATGTTTTCGAAGTCTTTTTTCAGCGGGTTGATTTTTCGGTAAGGCATAATGGAAGCAGCGGAAATTCCCAGATCGAGATTGATGTGCGCATTCATGCCTAAGAAAATGTGCTGTAAAATGAGAAGGTTTTTGTTTTTTGCGGCTTCAAAAGCGATAAACCAGGAGTTGGTGCATTTTTGTCCTTTCGAATAGGCTTCCCATGCTTCAAGATAACGTGTGGCAAAAGCGATATCCAGTACAGTCATTCTCGGATTGTCTTCAAATTTTTTCTGCTGAATTCCTTTCAGAACCTGCGCCGTCATAATTCTGTAGGTACAGGCAAAATATCCGACAGGACTTTGATTTTCTTTCGCCCAGATAATGATTTCGTCTAATTTTTTCAGAACTTCTTCAATGGTTTTCATGATGTTTTGTTTTTTATAAAGATAAGAAAACCTTGTGTAAAAATATTTTGAATATTTAAATCTCTATAAAAGGAATTATTATAGAGGTATCCTAAAATCTTAAGAGTAGGAACAAATTAAACAAAATACTATGAAAAATTTAAAATCTTTAAACCGAAAAGAGCTGAAAACAATTTCAGGAGGGCTTTATGAAAACTGCCAAGTTCCTTTAGAATACGGAGTCTGTAATCCGGGATATACCTTCTGCAGTAATCCTTATTGTTGTGTACTTGCGCGTAAACCTTATATTTGCATTGATTATTAGAAAAACTGGCTGTCATAATTTTGACAGCCAGTTTTTTTATTTTTCGTAATACGTTACTTGAACTTTATTATCATGAACTTTCATAATTCCTTTTTGGGGATGTTGGAAATATAATTCAAGATCATTCTCTGCTTTTTTAACAATAATGGGTTCTGAATAAAAAATCTTTTCAGGAAGTTCAGTTACTGTTTCAAACCGGTTATTTTTTAATTCTGAAATGGTTGTTTTTGTTCCGTCAATACCTGAAATTATTGAATACAGCTTTTTATTATAAACAAAACTTGATATGATGAGAACTCTGGTTGTGTCAAGAATTTTTTTTGTTCCTAACGTTGATTCTGATTCATATTCCCGAGTTATAATATCAGGATGATAAACCGGAATTTTCTTTGTAGTTGCCATTTTTTCAGGATCTGAAATTTCCAGAATTTCTGAAAATCCCATCATATGCGCCAAAGAATTCGAAATGTAATATTTTCCATCTATTTTATTTACAGAAACAGGGCAGGTTGCTGCGGCATGATGAATGACATTGTTTTGTCTGTTTTTAAAATAAACAGTTCCTCCCCATTCACCAGAGCAGCTTTTCCGCACTTCGTATTTTTCATCTTTATAAAGTAATCCGGAAAAGTTGGTTTCCTCTTCTTTTAAATGCTTAAGTTCATCAATAATATTTTTTGAAACATGATTTATTTTTACTTCAAATATGGAAGATTTATTCTTGCAGTTGATTAATGATAGTAACAATAAAACATAAGATAGTTTTCTCATTGACCTGAGTAATTAAGGATTTTCTTTCGCAATTTCCTCATGGTGCTTCAGGTACAATGGCAAAGCTGCCGATCCGTACCATGGCAAGATTTCATATCCGAAGACTCCTGCTTTTACAGCGGGATCTGTTTTTACCCATGATTCTGCTTCTTCTTGGGATTTTGTATTGAAGATGAACATCCCTTCAAAATTTTGTTTGTTATCTGAGGTAAACGGTCCTGCCACTACAACTTTTCCTTCTTTAGCAAGTTTTCCGATATTGGCTAAATGTTCTTTCATTAACTCAGCCATTTTTGTCTTGTCTTCAATTTTTGTAGTTCCTGTTGTCAGCATTACGATTACGTACGGCTTCATTCCGTATTTATCGGCTCCCAGTTCTGTAGCTAATTTTTCGTTGAACTTCGGTTTTTCTGTAGTTTTCTGAGCAAACGAAAATGCTGTTGCAAAAATTGAAGCTGATAAGATAATTTTTTTCATCATTTCTGTTTTAATCTTTTATTCTTAAAAATTCTTTCGCCAATTCAATCATTTTAGGATCTCCGGTATATTTTCCGTGTTCATCGGATAATTTTACGGTTGGAATCCATTCTTTATTCGGAGCCTGAACGCCGATAAGCTTCATGACGATATTCATCGGTTTTAAGCCGACATCGTTGGTAAGATTAGTTCCAATTCCGAAAGAAACTCCGATTTTTCCTTTGCAGTAATTGGTGATTTCTTCTACTTTTTCAAGATTTAAACCATCTGAAAAAATAATATATTTGAATAGCGGATTAATGCCGTGTCTTTCATAATGAGCAATGGTTTTATCTGCGAATTCCAGAGGATCGCCGCTATCGTGACGAACACCGTCGAAAAGTTTCGCAAACTTTTTATCAAACTGCTGAAAGAAAACATCCGTTGTGTAGGTATCTGAAAGGGCAACTCCCAAATCTCCGCGGTAAACATCTACCCAGTGTTCCAGAGCCAGTTCGTTTGCCATCTTGAAACCATATTCCGCTGCGTGGAACATAAACCATTCATGAGCATGGGTTCCAATAGGTTTTACATTGTATTTCATGGCGAAATGTACATTGGATGAACCAATAAATGTAGAATTTTTCTTCTGTGTTAAAGCCTCCATAACCAGATTCTGAACTTTATGGGAATGTCTTCTGCGGGTTCCGAATTCTGCGAAATTAACGCCCAGTTTCGCCAGTGTTTCAGCTTTTTCCAAGGTTTTATTCATCACTACTTCATTGGAATCTCTTTCCATGTGGTTCATTTCGTAGTGAAGCTCGCTGATGAGTGCGAGTAAAGGAACTTCCCAAAGAATTGTTCTGTACCAGAGTCCTTCAACCGTTACAGAAAGATCGCTTCCTTCCTGATGAATTTTAACTTCGGAAGGATCGTAATGATAGCCTTCCAGAAAATCTAAGTAGGGAAGATCAATGTAAGGGCAGGTTTTTGCCATGAATTTTTTTTCGTCCTTCGTCAGCTTTAGTTCTGCCATTTTATTAACCGCTTCTCGTAAAGCAACATCGAAACCTTCAGGAAACTGATGTTTTCCGCGGTTGATGAATTCATATTTTACTACAGAACCTGGGAATAATTTTACTACCGCATTCTGCATGGTTATTTTGTAAAAGTCGTTATCTAAAATAGAGTTTAATCGTACGTTGTGCATAATTGTGTAATTTATACGCAAATATAGTTATTAAAAATAAAATCACCTAAATGTAAGGTGATTTTTTTACTTTTTAAGGAAAATTTTTTTCTTTACTTCCCAAGATAAGAGTTGTACATCCATACTTCTTTTTCCTGTTCTGTAATGTAATCGCTCATCTGAGAGTTTGTTCCTTCGTCTCCCGCTGCATCAGTAATATCTAAAAGTTCTCTCTGAAGATCAATAACTACTTTGAATGAATTTAAGATGTTTTCAACACTTTTCGTAGCGTCGCTTACTTCCACGCTTTCTTTTATGGTTGATACTTTCAGGTAGTCTGAATAATTGTGAGCCGGTGTAGCACCCAATGTTAAAATTCTTTCTGCAATTTCATCAATCTTTAAAACAAGACTGTTGTATAGTTCCTCAAATTTAGGGTGAAGTGTAAAAAACTGATCTCCTTTAATGTTCCAATGAGAACCTCTTGTATTCTGATAAAATACGGAATAGTTAGCTAAAAGAATATTTAATTTTTCTGAGATCTTTTTGCAGTCGGTTTCTTTAAGACCGATAATGTTGGCGTTTTTCATATCTATATTGTAGTTTATTTTTCTGAAACAAAATTAAGTAAATATTGTGCCGAAAATGCGGTTTCGTGATTGATGATACTTATCTTTGATATTTTTAGAATGAATTTAAATGTGGTAGTTTTTGCATTCCAATTTGTGGCACCAGTTTAATAACCTTGTTCTATATACATATTATTATATAGTAAAGTCAAAAATTGTAGATAATGATGCTGGAGCCACTGCTTATTTTAACAATACCCATTTGTATTAATAAAGAATCTGTATAAACTTCAAATAACTCAGGCATTTTGGATGGAATAAAAATGTTGGTGCTACAATTGTCGATAAACCATAAGTATCTGTTAATTAAATTTTAAATAAAAATATTATTTCTATATAACTGCTTGTTAATTAAAAAAATATTACTATTTTTGCACCCTAAAATAAAAAGCAATTAAATGCCTACTATTCAACAATTAGTAAGAAAAGGAAGAGCCACGCTTGCCAAGAAGAGCAAATCGGCTGCCCTAGATTCTTGTCCACAAAGACGTGGTGTATGTACGAGAGTATATACTACTACACCTAAGAAACCTAACTCTGCACTAAGAAAAGTTGCAAGGGTAAGACTTTCTAACGGTAAAGAAGTGAATGCCTATATCCCGGGCGAAGGACACAATCTTCAGGAGCACTCGATAGTATTGGTTAGAGGCGGAAGGGTGAAAGACCTACCGGGAGTACGTTACCACATCGTAAGAGGTGCATTAGACACAGCAGGTGTAAATGGAAGAACGCAGAGAAGATCGAAGTACGGAGCTAAGAGACCTAAACCAGGTCAGGCACCAGCTGCACCAGCAAAAGGAAAGAAAAAATAATCATTAAATAAGGTACAGAAACAATGAGAAAGACGAAAGCGAAAAAAAGACCGTTGTTACCAGATCCAAAATTTAATGATCAGTTGGTAACGAGATTCGTAAACAATTTAATGCTTGACGGTAAGAAGTCAATCGCATTCAAAATTTTCTATGATGCGTTGGATATCGTAGAAACTAAAAAAGGAGATTCTGAAAAAACAGCCCTTGAAATCTGGAAAGATGCATTAACAAACGTTATGCCTCACGTAGAAGTACGTTCCAGAAGAGTAGGTGGAGCTAACTTCCAGATCCCAATGCCAATCAGAGCAGATAGAAAAATTTCTATGGCAATGAAATGGTTAATTAGCTACTCTAAAAAGAGAAATGATAAGTCTATGGCTTTGAAATTAGCTAATGAGGTAGTAGCTGCTTCAAGAGAAGAAGGTGCTGCTTTCAAAAAGAAAACAGATACTCACAAAATGGCGGAAGCAAACAAAGCTTTCTCACACTTCAAATTCTAATCTGAAATGGGAAGAGATCTTAAATTTACAAGAAATATTGGTATTGCTGCTCACATTGATGCAGGTAAGACTACCACTACAGAAAGGATTTTATTCTATACAGGTGTAAACCACAAAATTGGAGAGGTTCACGATGGTGCTTCTACAATGGACTGGATGGAACAGGAAGCAGAAAGAGGTATCACTATTACTTCTGCTGCAACTACTTGTAACTGGAATTTCCCAACAGATCAGGGTAAGAAATTACCTGAAACAAAACCTTACCACTTCAACATTATCGATACACCGGGACACGTTGACTTCACAGTAGAAGTAAACAGATCTTTGAGAGTATTGGACGGTTTGGTATTCTTATTCTCTGCAGTAGATGGAGTAGAGCCTCAGTCTGAAACCAACTGGAGACTTGCTGACAACTACAAAGTTGCGAGAATGGGATTCGTAAACAAAATGGACAGACAGGGTGCTGACTTCTTGAACGTTGTAAAACAAGTAAAAGAAATGTTAGGATCTAATGCAGTTCCAATCGTTTTACCAATCGGTGCTGAAGAAGATTTCAAAGGAGTTGTAGACTTAATTAAAAACAGAGCGATCATTTGGGACGAAGCAGGACAGGGAGCAACTTATGAAGTAGTTCCGATTCCTGAAGACATGAAGGATGAAGTTCTTGAATATAGAGAGAAATTAGTAGAAGCGGTAGCTGATTATGATGAGACTTTGATGGAGAAATTCTTCGAAGATCCGGATTCAATTTCTGAAGAGGAAATCAACGAAGCATTAAGAAAAGCTACTATCGATCTTTCTATTATCCCAATGACTTGTGGATCTTCTTTCAAAAACAAAGGAGTACAGTTCATGCTTGATGCTGTTTGTAAATATCTTCCTTCTCCACTAGATAAGGATAATATCAAAGGAACAGATCCAAGAACTGATGCTGATATCGAAAGAAAACCATCTGTTGAGGAGCCTTTCGCTGCATTAGCTTTCAAAATTGCTACTGACCCATTCGTAGGTAGATTAGCATTCTTCAGAGCTTATTCAGGAAGATTGGATGCTGGTTCTTATGTATTAAACACAAGATCTGGTAACAAAGAAAGAATCTCAAGAATCTATCAGATGCACGCAAACAAGCAAAATCCGGTTGAGTATATCGAGGCTGGAGATATTGGTGCAGCTGTAGGATTTAAAGATATTAAAACAGGAGATACGTTATCTGATGAAAAGAACCCAATTGTTCTAGAATCAATGATCTTCCCAGATCCGGTAATCGGTATCGCTGTTGAGCCTAAAACGAAAGCTGACCAGGATAAAATGGGTAACGCTTTAGCTAAATTAGCTGAAGAAGATCCAACGTTCCAGGTTAAGACAGACGAGGCTTCAGGACAAACGATCATCTCTGGTATGGGTGAACTTCACTTGGATATCATCGTAGACCGTATGAGAAGAGAGTTCAAAGTAGAGGTTAACCAAGGTCAGCCGCAAGTAGAATACAAAGAAGCTCTTACACAAAAAGCTAACCACAGAGAAGTTTACAAAAAGCAGTCTGGAGGTAGAGGTAAGTTCGCAGATATCGTATTCGAAATCGGTCCTGCAGACGAAGGTAAAACAGGTCTTGAATTCATCAACGAAATTAAAGGAGGTAACATTCCTAAAGAATTTATTCCTTCAGTAGAAAAAGGATTCAGAGAAGCGATGAAGAACGGTCCTTTAGCTGGATTTGAGGTTGAATCTATGAAGATTACATTGAAAGATGGATCTTACCACCAGGTTGACTCGGATCAGTTATCTTTCGAATTGGCTGCGAAGTTAGGTTTCAAAGAATCTGGTAGAGCTGCTAAAGCGGTTATCATGGAACCAATTATGAAGCTTGAAGTAGTAACTCCTGAAGAGTACATGGGTGATATCGTAGGTGACCTTAACAGAAGAAGAGGTACTGTAAACGGTATGGACGACAGAAACAACGCTAAAGTTATTAAAGCTTTCGTTCCGCTTTCTGAAATGTTTGGTTATGTAACTTCTCTTAGAACGTTATCTTCAGGTAGAGCAACATCTTCTATGGAATTCGAGAAATACGAAGCTGCTCCTACAAACGTTGCTGAAGAAGTAATCGCTAAGGCTAAAGGTTAATATTAAATTAGATTAAAATGTCACAAAGAATCAGAATAAAACTTAAATCTTACGATTACAACTTGGTAGATAAATCTGCAGAGAAAATCGTAAAAACGGTAAAGGCTACTGGTGCTGTTGTAAACGGACCAATTCCATTGCCAACCAACAAGAGAATCTTCACAGTGTTGAGATCTCCGCACGTAAACAAGAAAGCAAGAGAGCAGTTCCAATTATCAGCTCACAAGAGATTGATGGATATCTATTCTTCTTCTTCTAAAACTGTTGATGCTCTAATGAAATTAGAACTTCCTTCAGGTGTTGATGTTGAAATTAAAGTGTGATAATTGCATACTTTGCAATGATTATATAAAATCCGTTCCTTTCGAGGAGCGGATTTTTTTAGTTTTATCCAATTTTATGAGGAGAAAGGTCATTGCTGTTATGTATATTTACGAAAATATTCTTATGAAAAAACTCTTACTTTTAACAGTCTTGCTTTATATATCGTTATCAGCGCAGACTCATCGGTTTATTTATGATGTAGTTTATCGTCCTGATTCAACTTCTGCTGAAGTAAGGAAAGCCAACTATTATCTTGATATTAATCCGGATGAAACATTCTATTATGAAAGATCTTTTTTTGTCAGTGATTCTATAGAAAAAGTTTCCGGCTTAAGGACGTTTAACGGGAAGGTTACAGATTTGCTCAGTAAAAAGATTAAAACAAAACAATATGTTCTTTACAGTATTCAAAGCTACGATGTTTACAAATTAATAGATGAACCTAAAATAAATTGGAAAATTGAAAAGGAAACTAAAGTTTCATCTTCCATTCAAGCTCAGAAAGCTACGGCAAGATTTGGTGGCAGAAACTGGATCGCATGGTTTGCAAAAGACTTTCCTTTTCAGGAAGGACCATATAAATTTCACGGTTTACCGGGAATGATTATTGAAATTTATGATGATAAAGAAAATTATCATTTCTCTCTGAACAGATCAGAAAACTTAACCGAAACACAGTTGATAAGCTTCTATAAAAATGCAAAATCAAGAGGAATAGAAATTCCATATTCTAAATACAAATCCATGTTGCTAAGTTATTATCTTGATCCAATAAAATTTATCAATAACGGTGACGTGAAAATTGACGAAAATAACAAATTAGGACTGGATGATGGCAGAATCATTTACAAACCGGAAGAACTTCGGCAATATACTTTTGATGAACAGAATAGAATTAAAAAATATAATAATCCAATTGAAGTGGATAAAGCAGTGAAGTACCCTGAAGTAAAAAAATAATATTGAAATATAAATAACATCAGGAATATCATCAGGAATATCATTTGGATAATTAATCTAGCGGATATAAAAATTACAATTTTACATTGGCTTTTCGGCGGAGTTTTTGATGCTTATTAACTTACTAATACAAAGAAAAATGGCAAGATCAGGCAAAAGTTTTTTCGAAAAATTCTCAGATTGGGCAACAAAATTTACAGGGAGTTCTTACGCTTTCATCGGGGCGACCTTAATCGTGATTATATGGGCCGTTTTGGGACCTGTTTTTAACTATTCCGAAACATGGCAGCTCGTTATAAATACAGGGACAACCATTATCACTTTTCTCATGGTATTTTTAATTCAGAAAGCACAGAATAAAGATTCCAAAGCCATTCAGATCAAATTAAATGAATTGATCGCGGCTAACGAAAAAGCCAGCAACAGAATTGTAGATATTGAAGATTTAACGGAAAAAGAGCTCGATCAGCTTCATTATTATTATGAAAAGTTAGCGGATTTTGCAGAAGAGGATGATGATATCCATTCTTCACATTCGATTGATGCTGCTAAAATAAATCAGGATCGTAAGCATAATGCTTTCAGAAAAAAACATGAAGAATGGTTGCAGAAACAGAAACCATGACAAAAATAGAATGAGTTTATTTTTATGTTAAATTAATAAAATGAATAATACTTTATATTTTTAATAGTTCAAGGATATTTTATAGTTAAAATTTAAAATAATTTACAGCTATAGATGTAAATATGGTAATAAATCCTAAATTTGCCTTTCTAAAATTATTTTAATGAAAACAAAATTACCTTTTCTGCTGTTAGTTGCTGCAGGTACAATGGCGAATGCGCAGTGGAATAGAACGGCTCCTACAAAAGCTGTTACAAAGAAAGACGATCATTCGGCTTATTACAGTTTAGATATTAATATGATTAGAACCCAGCTTTTGAGAGCCCAGGAAGTTGGCGGTTCAAAAATTATCATTAGCCTTCCTACACTGGAAGGAAAGATTGAAAAATTTGCAGTTAACAGTTTTCCGGTAATTGATCATGAAATTGCCAATCAGTATAATCTGGGATCGTATGTTGGAACCGGAGTTGATGATCCCAGCAAATATGTTAGATTCAGTGTTGCTCCAAACGATTTTCAATCCATGATTATTAGTGGAGGCAAATATGAATTTATAGAACCTGCATCTGCGGACAAAACCATTTATTCTATCCATGGAAAAACTGCTAAAAATGGTCACGCATTTGTCTGTAATACCAAAGAAGACAAACAGTCCGTTGCCAGAATGCAGGATTTAATGGCAAAAGGAGAAACAGCGAAATCAAATAATCAGAAATATCATACTTTAAGATTGGCAATGTCTGTTACCGGAGAGTATACAGCCTATTTTGGCGGAGCAGCCAATGCGCTCACACAGATAAATGCCACCTTAACAAGAGTAAACGGCGTTTTTGAGCAGGAATTTAACCTGCATTTGAATATGGTAAATGCTCCCAATCTTATTTTCACTAATGCAGCAACAGATCCGTACAGTGATGCTGATTACATGTGTAAATGGAATTATGAATTAATGAATGTTCTTCACGGAGGGACTTACGGTGTAACAGACTCGACGTTTGATATCGGGCATCTATTTGGTGCCACAGGAGGTGGAGGAAATGCTGGATGTATTGGCTGTATTGGAAGTAACGATGTAACTTTTACGACAATATCGGCTTCAAGCACTGATGCTTGCACAACTTCAGCTGGAGTAGCATATGGATATAATTCTCCAAGTAACTACAAAGGAAGTGGTATAACATCTCCTGCAAATGCAGTTCCTATGGGTGATAGTTTTGATATTGACTATGTTGCTCATGAGATAGGCCATCAGTTAGGCGATAATCATACATACAGTTATAACGAAGGAACAGGAGTTTGTGTGGAGCCAGGATCAGGATCAACAATCATGGGATATGCAGGAATTACCGGTACAAACACAGATGTTCAGCAACACTCTGATCCTTATTTCCACAGCGTAAGTATTGATCAGGTACAGACCAATCTCTCAACAGTAACCGTAGATGTGGAAACTCCAATAACAAATAATCCACCAGTAGTTACGGCAATGACGACTACCTATACAATTCCTAAATCTACAGCATTTGTTTTAACAGCATCTGCAACCGATCCGGATGGAGATGCATTAACATATAACTGGGAGCAGGTAAATTCCAGTTCATTAGCTAATGGCATTGGTAAAGCATCCGGAACTGGTGATGGAGCCTCTGCTATTGGGAATACCTCTTCGGGGGCAAGCTTTAGATCTTGGCCGGCTAGCTCGAGTCCCACAAGATATTTCCCGAGATTATCAACTGTTTTGGGAGGAGCTGTAAAAAATACTACCGACTTTGAAGCGGCATCAACTGTTGCAAGAACCACAAATTTCAGAGTAACTGTAAGGGATAATAAAGTTGGCGGACAGGCGCAGACAGCATATGCTACACAAACAATTGTTGTTGGTTCTGCTGCTGCATTTACTGTAAACTCAGCTACTTTAACACCAAATGCAAATTCAACAATTACCTGGGTAGTTTCCGGAACTACTGCTTCGCCTTATAATGTGGCAAATGTTAAAATAGATTACACATACGATAATGGAACAACATGGACTGTTTTGGCAGCATCTGTTCCAAATTCAGGTTCGGCAAGTGTATTTGTTCCTGCTTCATTGGCCGGAAAAAGCGGACATATAAGAGTTTCTGCGATCGGAAATGTATTTTATGCTGTAAAACAAAACAATGTTGGAACATTATCAACAGCTGAAGTTGGGAATGTAAAAACAGTACAGATTTATCCAAATCCCGTAGATGATATATTGAACGTTAAAAATATTTCATCCAAATCAACTTACGAAATTTACAGCGCTCCTGGTCAGTTAATCGGTAAAGGAATTGTAGGTGATGGTAAAATTGTTGTGAGAGATTTGGTAAAAGGAGTTTATTTTATCAGCATAGATGAAAACGGAACTGCTCTTAAAACCAAATTTGTTAAAAAGTAAGTAAAAAATTAAAAGTCATACAATAATAAACCTCTGAGCGATCAGAGGTTTATTTATTAAATGGAGGGAGTTTCAAATTCTATTTCATAAAATACCCGAAATAAGAACAGCTTCCCATTAAATTTCTGGCAGTCTCCGTATCGGCATACTGTGTTTTCAGCATTGCAAAATAGGTTCTGTATTTCTGATTTTTAATCTGATCTAACTGCTTTTGGAAAGCATCTGTTTTCTCGCTCCATTTTGGATCCGAGTAATCTACGTTCGAAGGATTTTTAGTTTCATACTGATAATATTTCCCTTGTTCCGCACTTGCCATCTGAAACAGAATTCTTGCTTTTTGCTCTTTATCCGTTGATGTATTCAATGCCTTTTTATAATAATTAATTGCCAGATCAAAATTATCAGGTTCAATAAAAGTAGTGCTCGTAAAGTTTTTATAATAGTACTGATAAGGCGTTTCATTGTCGGTGCTCCAGAAATTATATTTTCCGCCATTCGTATTGTCAACATCCATCACAAATAACTGTCTGTAATATCCCAAAGAAGAAGTGTTGTAAAGAAGATTTCCAATGAGCTGATTAGCTTTTGTTGATTTTTCGTCTTTGCCGCTTCCTATTTTTTTAAGCTGAATTAAAGCATCTGCCAGTTCAAGTTTATTCATCATAGGTTTAATGAAAGAAAACTGAGAAAAATCTTCCTTCACCATACTTTCTTCAGGCGCACTCTGATAACTTTCCCAAACATTATGTCCGAAAACAAGATCCGAAATACTTCTGAAACCATTGTATTCTGAAGCTCCGTATTGATGAGGCGTTTTTTTCTGAGAATTCCCGTCCCAGTCATAATTGATTCTCGGAATTCCTGTGAAATTCTGAGCTTTTGCATAGTATGATTTAGCTTTCTCAAAATCTGCCTGTCTCATGGCTCTGTCACCATAAATCACTGCAAAAAAGGCATCGATATTTCCTACATCATCAATATTTTTAGCAATAATCTGTTCCTCGAATTTCGTTTTGTTCGGCTTTCTGTAAAAATCTTCCACACTTTTTACCAGACTGGAGTTGGGGTTGTACTGAAGATCAGAAAGCGTATTGCTCATCAGGAAAGATTTTCCGTCTTCATCCTGCAGGAAATAACGGTTGGCAAGAACATCTTTCAGGAAATCTTTTGTAGAAGGAACCTCACCATAATAATTATATTCTGTTTCCGTACTGTCTTTTTTAGGCTCTTCCGGTTTATCCACAAAATATTCAGCATAATCTTTCATTAAATGATCTTCGAAGTCCGCATCAATTTTAGGCTGCGAAACGATATCATTCAGAACCTTCATTCTTTTAATCTGTTCCAGATATTCGGGATTGCTGGTTTGAATGTCTGATAAAATCTCTGTACTGGCTTTATAATCTTTTTTAAGGAACTTCAGATAAGCATCTGCGATCTGCCAGTATTCATCCTTAGATTTTTCTTTCGTTTTGCTTGTGAATTTTTCCAGATCATCTAAGAAATCTTTCGTCTGATCGTCATAGTAATAATTATTCTTGTTGAAAACCGGAATTCTGTTCGGGTTGTCCAGCAATTCATCATCGCTTTGATCTGCTTTCATTTCAGTACTCGTTTTATCTTTAACTCCGAATAGCTTCTTAAAAAAGCGCACAATTTTCTGCCAGAACGATATTTTTTCCTCTTTAGGAGCTTCCGCAGCCTCAGTTTTAGGCTGATCCGTTGTAGTGTTTGCAGAGACTTTTACCGCAGTTTTTTCATTATTGTTGGTGTAATAATAAATCGGAAGATAGTTTCTTTCCAGTTCATTGATGCTCCTCACCGCCATCACTTTCAGAATTTCAGAATCAGGATCTATTTCAAACATTTTCTCCATAATCGGAATCGGATTGTTGAAATCTTCATAGCCTAAAAGAAAATAAGCCATGTTTTTTTCTTCATTCGTTCCCGCTCTTTTCATAATATTATTAAAAGAAGCAGTGTCCGAAAGTTTCATAGACACGAAGGCAGACTCTTTACGGCTTTTACTGTTCATAAAGACCTGAAAGAAATTCCAGTTGGCATCACTTTTCAGATCCAGTCCGCGTTGTGCACCCGCCAATTGATCGAGAGCCATAAAATAGGTTGCTCCTCTTAATTTTATGGGTTCAACATAATTCTTGAAAGCTTCAATCGCTGCTTCGTAATTTCTTGTATAATGGTTGAAACGCACCAATTGATATCCGTAACGCTGCTTAATTTCAGGATTTTTTGCCGCATTGTAAAGAGAGGTTAATGCCGTGATGGTTTTATTGTAATCAAGATTTGTTGCATTTTGTGAACCTTCGCTTTCACGGTAATAAAATGAATCCGGACTTTCAACATAGTTGATTTTCATGTACGGTTCAAGATATTTTGCCTCAATCAGATAATCAATCGCTTCCTTATATTTAGAATAGAAACCAGATCCGAGTTTTGTAAGAAGCTGATTGTTCGTGCTGCCATTTTTCAGAGCATTCAGATCATTGATGTTCATTTTATTCACCAGATAATCTGTCTCCGCGAAAGTCAGTTGATTATTAAAGAATTTTTTCCAGGCATCCACATTTTCATTAGGAATCTGGGATTGTTTAAAATCAGTATAAAATCTGGTAGAATAGCTGTGAAGGAAAGGCAGGTACGATTTATCCTTGATGATACTCTGCGTAAACAGATTGAAATATTCATAATCCGGATCAGACCATGCGCACGCTTCAGTTTTACTGTAAAAAAGCGATAGAACCGCGAGCGAAAGAAAGTACTTTTTCATTTTGTTAATGGTGTTTTTTTAAGTTATAATGGTAATGTATATTTTCAAATTATTCTTACACTCAGTCATTTAAGAAATCTGTGAGAACTATTCTTTGAAGCATAAGACAATTTACGCAGAATTTTAATTGGATTTACAAGTTAAAGTTCTGATCTGTAACAAATTTATTGTCTAGCTGATAATAAATAATAGTAAAGTTGCTTATTTTTTTCTCCAGAAAACGGATGACTTCCTGAAGCTGCTCATCTGAAATCTCTTCAATTTTTATTCTGAAACCTTTGTTCAGATAACTTCCGAAGTAAAATCCATCTCTCTGTATTTCAATTTCTGTGTCGGATATTCGCTTGAAATCGGGGTTTTCAAGATCCTTTTCAGACAAAGCATTAATCAGTTTATGTTTTCCCAAATGGTTGGTTACAATTCCCCATGAGTAAATCGGCAGGGCAACCTCGATCTTTTTAACAGGATAATTTTCCAGTTTGGAAAGATAATTTTTCAGAGTATTAACATCAAGAATAGAATTTTTATCAGAATTTTCCAGCGGTGAAGAAGTGGAGTAGCACATCAGAAATACCTGCTCAACCGGTGGCACTCCCATGATATTTTTATCTTTTACCTGATGAAGACGAAGTGTGCAGGTTACCGTTTTTTTTGAAACATCCTTTAATTTTTTCAGAAATTTAAAATAGTCATCACGGGTTCCTGCAGTCCAGTCGCAGTCAATTTGTATTTGATTGCCGGTCTTCAACTGATATTCTGAACTCTTTTTTGTAATTAAATCATTAATGCTTGCTGCAAGAAACTGTATTTCCTCATTGGTAATGTTGAGAAACGCACGGTTTGTAATAAAAACCGTCGGAACAATATTTTTATCATTGCTGAAACTCTGATCCTTAGTAATAACTCCGACAGGCTGAAACTTACCCTCCAATTTATCAACATCAAAAAATCGGGTGTATAAATAAGGATCAGTTGCTTTATGTAAAACATCTTTCTCTGTTTTGTCTAAAGCCAAACGGGTTTTCCAGTAATAAAAAGTGTACGGATGAGACTGTTTTTTACCACAGGAAACAGCAAGGAATAAAATTAACAGAAGTGGTGTAACTTTCATCATTGGTATAATATTCCTGAGCATTCGCAATTTGTTTTTTCCATTTCAGAAACGGGACAGCAGTCGTCAGACTTTTTTACTTTTCCGTTTTCATCGGTCAGATAAATTTTTTCTTTATCAAATTTTACGTAAAATGTTTCATTATAGGTTTTGAAATAAACTTTCATCACTTTCGGATCATATTTTCCGGCATTGATTTCTTCCTGAGTTTCTGTTCCGTCTGCTTGATTGATCTGCACAAAACCGAAATAGACATCCCCGTTATCTTTGATATTAATATAATAACTAGGTGTTCCGGAATCGTTGGCTCCATCTTCTATATTGAAATCTCTTTTCCCGAAAAACGGAACTTTCGACTGCGCCAATGAAAGTAAGGAGGAGAGAAAGAGGAATAGAAATAAAAGTTTTTTCACGAGTAAATTTTTCTCAAAATTAAAAATATCCTATCAAAAATTACACCGTAAAATCACGGTGATTACTTTTATGACAAGATTTTGTAAAGTTTAATTTTATTCTTTGTTTTACGTTTTATAAGCGGAAATGCCATTGTCTATCTTTAAAATACTATATCTTTAAAAATAATCTTTGTTTAACTTAGCGATGAAACTAAACGCAAAGAAAGACAAAGAAAATTCAAATTATTAACACCGTAGATTTAGATAAACAAAGATGTTTCACTTATTTTCGAAAAACAAAGTTTTTTAATAAAAACAAAAAACCACCTCAAAAAAAGATGGTGTGTACATTACTAACAATTAATTTTTTAAAATACTGTTGCAGCAAGCTGAATTCTTGCGAACTTATTCGAAGGATTCCACATTGCCATCATGGAAACAGGCAGGGTATAATGATCGGTAATTTTTACGGTCTTACTAGCCTTCACGCCTACATTTACAATATCAAAACTGTTTTTTCCATTTCCGTAAAGAAATCTTTTGTCATTTATGGCAAATCCGGCTCCTACAAATGCGTCCAGATTTACTTTTTTATCTTTAATAACAGGATAACTCGCCTGAATATATGTTGAATATTTATTCTTTTTATATGTTCCGTCATATTCCAGAACCACTTCTCCTGCATTGGCTCCTCCATACAGCATAATATCTGTTTCAATATTTAAAGGAAAAGAAGCTCCAAATGTATAATTGGTTCTTAAATCGATAATATGTGCTGTTCTCCTGTTGGAATAATTAAAAATATCATCTGAAGCCACCGTGGTGTTTATATTTCTTGAATTAAATAGATCCCACAATCCAATATAAAATCTTCCGTTGGAAAACTGTACATAATAATTGATTTCTTTATAATGTGTATTATCTTTATCGTCCGCTAAAGCAGATGCGCCCCAAATTCCGACCTTCCATTTTTTATCTTTATCCAGAGCATAAGAAATATTTCCCATCACAACTGGCTTATCGGTAATTATTAAACCTCTCCAAAGATGGTTATTCTGAATGTTTGTGGTAAAATCCAGTCTGCTTTCTTCTGCCGTTTCTGTGTTTTCCTGGGCAAAAAGAGTCCCTGTGCCTGATAAAATCAGGCATAAATAGATTAGTTTTTTCATAAAGTAAAGTAGTGTTGTTAGCTCAGTATTCCGTGAAGTAACGCAGCAAGTCCTGCTCCGATGATTGGTCCTGCAATGGGAATCCATGCGTAACCCCAATCGCTGCTTCCTTTTACCGGAAGAAGTGCATGCATAATTCTTGGTCCGAGGTCTCTTGCCGGATTAATAGCGTAGCCTGTGGTTCCTCCTAAAGAAAGACCGATTGCCCAGACCAATAAAGTTACCGGTAAAGCTCCCACACTTCCTAATCCTATTTTTGCGGTCGGATCATTATTTAAAGTCATACTTGGATCTGCGAAATGAAAAATCACGAATACCAGAACGAAAGTTCCGATAATTTCGCTGATTAAATTGGAAACAGGTTTTCTGATCGCGGGCCCTGTACTGAAACACGCAAGTTTTGCCCCTTCGTCTTCCGTAATAGCAAAATGATCTTTGTTGAAAATCCAGACCAGAGATGCACCTAACATTGCCCCGATCATTTCTCCGGCAATATATGTCGGAACAAGATCCCATGAAAATTTTCCTGCGAAAGCCAATCCTAAGGTCACTGCGGGATTCAGATGTGCGCCGCTTATGGGACCTGCAACGGTTACTCCCACAAAAACTGCAAGTGCCCAGGCGGTGGTAATTACAATCCAGCCGGAATTGTTTCCTTTTGTTCCTTTCAAAACAACATTGGCTACTACGCCGTTTCCTAAAAGGATCATCAGCATTGTGCCGATTATTTCTGCTGTAAATGGAGTCATAGTTTTATTTTAAAAGGTTAATCTTCGATCCAGTTTTGAGAACGCTGTACCGCTTTTGTCCATGTTTTTACCATTTTTTCCACTTTTTCTTTTTCCAGTTGCGGGTGGAAATCTTTATCAATGATCCATTGAGACTGTATTTCATCAATGTTTTCCCAGTATCCGACAGCAAGTCCGGCAAGATAAGCCGCTCCCAAAGCGGTTGTTTCCAGAGTTTTTGGTCTTGTAATTTTAAATCCGAATAAATCCGACTGAATCTGCATCAGCAAATCACTTGCGGAAGCTCCGCCGTCTACTCTTAATTCCAGACTTTCCGTTCCGGAATCAGCTTCCATTGCTTTTACAATATCATACACCTGAAAAGCAATACCTTCCAAAGTAGCTCTTGCGATATGCCCGTTTGTGGTTCCGCGGGTTACGCCAACGATATTTCCGCGGGCATACTGATCCCAGTGAGGAGCGCCTAAACCTGTTAATGCAGGAACAAAATACACCCCGCCATTATCTTCAACCGATTGTGCCAAAGTATTTACTTCCTCTGCGGAACGAATTAACTTTAGACCGTCTCTCAGCCACTGAATCGCTGCACCTCCTACAAAAACACTTCCTTCCAAAGCGTAATTCACTTCTCCATTAATTTTCCATGCAACGGTTGTCAGTAAATTATTTTTAGATAAAACGGCTTCTGTTCCTGTATTCATTAAAAGGAAACAGCCTGTTCCATACGTATTTTTTACCATTCCCGGAGTCGTACACATCTGTCCGAATAATGCAGCCTGCTGATCTCCCGCAATTCCTGCAATCGGAATTTTTGTGGAGAATAATGTAGTAGCTGTTTCTCCGTAGATTTCACTGCTTTGTTTTACTTCCGGTAAAATCGCTCTTGGAATGTTGAAGAGTTCCAGTAAATCATCATCCCATTCTAAAGTATGAATATTCAAAAGCATGGTTCTGCTTGCATTCGAAACATCGGTGATGAACATCTTTCCGCGCGTCAGTTTCCAGACAAGGAAAGTGTCTACTGTTCCGAAACATAATTTTCCGGCTTCTGCTTTTTCTCTTGCGCCTTCTACATTGTCTAAAATCCACTTCAGTTTTGTTGCTGAAAAATAAGCATCCAGTACAAGACCTGTTTTTTCTTTAATTTTCTCAGCATGACCCTGCTCTTTTAATTCGTCACAATATTTGGACGTTCTTCTGTCCTGCCATACAATGGCATTATACACAGGTTCTCCGGCTTCTTTATCCCATACAACGGTGGTTTCACGCTGGTTGGTAATTCCGATGGCGGCAACTTCTCTTCCGGAAATTCCGGCTTTGGCAATAACTTCTGCTGCTACGGAAACCTGAGAAGACCAGATTTCATTGGGATCGTGCTCTACCCAACCCGGTGTAGGAAAGATCTGTTCAAAACTTTTCTGAGAAACAAATTCAATTTCTCCGCTGTGATTGAATAAAATGGCTCTCGACGAAGTCGTACCTTGGTCCAGAGCGAGAATCAACTTTTCACTCATGCTGTGATCGTAAATTAAGGTTAAATGGATCTTGGAGAATAAGGAGTCAGTAAATATCCTTTCGCCAATTCGATAAATTCTCTTTCCTGCTCATCTGCCCATTCCGCAGAATGCCCGTTTTCTTTTGCGATGATCTGTGCAATCTTGTGCGTGCTGTCGATTGCTGCTCTTGCATCTAAAAATAAAAGCCGTACTCTTCGTGCTAAAATATCCTCAATGGTTTGTGCCATTTCGCTTCGTATTGCCCAGACTGCTTCTGCCATAGTGAAGGGATGATCAGGATGTATTTTTTCTGACAATTCAGGATTGTTCTGCTGTAGTTTTTTTATTTCCGGAATATCGGCTCCGTAAACATATAAATGATTTGTTCTGTCCACCGTTTCGGGTTTCACATTTCCATGTATCGAAAGGTGTTCTGTTTTAGAAGTGGTTATTCCGAGGTTATGAATTTTCATGGCTTCATCAATCGTGTCTTCCGCCATTTTGCGGTATGTCGTCCATTTTCCTCCGATAATGGATATAAGTCCTGTGTCTGAGGTAACAACTTTATGACTTCTGGAAACTTCTTTTGTGCTTTTGCTGCCGTCTTTCGGAGCTGCGAGAGGTCTGAGTCCTGCGAAAACAGATTTTACGTCTTCGCGGGTTGGTTTCTTTGCTAAATATTGTCTTGCGGTATTCAGGACAAATTTAATTTCATCTTCCAAAGCTCTTGGCTCAAAACTTTCGTTTTCCAGTAAAGTATCGGTTGTTCCTACCAAAGCTCTGTCGTGCCACGGAACGACAAATAAAACCCTTCCGTCTGAAGTTTTAGGAATCATGATGGCATCGTCGCTTTTCAGGAACGATTTATCCAGAACCAAATGAATTCCCTGACTTGGAACAACGAATTTTCCGTGTTTCGGGTTGTTCATATTTAAGATATCATTCGTGAAAACTCCGGTTGCATTAATAACAACTTTCGCTTTGATTTCGAATTGTTGTTTTGTGAACTGATCTTCAGCAATAACGCCTATGATTTTATTGGAATCATTTTTAATTAAATTAATCACTTTAACGTAATTAACCGCTGTTCCGCCTTTTTCGATAATCGTCTGTGTTAAGTTGATCGCCAGTCTTGCATCATCGAACTGTCCGTCCTGATAAACCACTCCGCTTGCCAGACCTTTTTGTTCGATGGTCGGAAGTTTCTCTACGGTCTTTGATTTGCCGATGTATTTCGTTCTTCCTAAACTCAGTTTCCCGGCAAGAAAATCGTAAACAGAAAGTCCTATTTTATAATAAATTCCTTCCCACCAAGTGTAATTTGGAATAATAAAAGACTGGTTTTTTACAACGTGTGCTGCGTTTTTTGCCAGTAAACCTCTTTCTTTTAAAGCTTCTTTTACCAAGCCGATATCTCCCTGTGCTAAATATCTTACGCCGCCGTGTACCAGTTTTGTACTTCTGCTGGAAGTTGCTTTTGCAAAATCGTGAGATTCTAACAGTAACGTTTTAAATCCTCTGCTCGTTGCGTCCAGTGCCGAACCTAATCCACTCGCTCCTCCGCCAATAATGATAAAGTCCCATTCTTTAACGGTGGATAAATTGCTGAGTTCTTCGTTTCGTTTCATAATATTTCGTTATGTTTCGTTTTCAAAGTTATAAATTAAAAACGAAACCAAAAAGAAAATAAATGAAATTTTTCGAATCAAAATAAAAATGGTATTTTTGAGAAAACGAAACGTAATGGAGAAATTGCTTCCGAGGCATAATGATATTTTAAAGGAATTAGACGAAAAAGATCATATTCTGGTTCAGGATCTTTGTGAGAAATTCAATGTTTCGTCGGTTACGATCCGAAAGGATCTGAATTACCTTGAAAGTCTTGGATTGCTGTTTAGGAATCACGGTGGAGCGAGTAAGCAGGTGAGGTATGCGTACGAAAAAAATGTAGATGAAAAGGAAAATATCAATGTAGAGGCTAAAAAGAATATTGCGAAAGGTGCGCTTTCTCTGATTCAGGAAAACGACTGTATTATTCTGGCTTCAGGAACCACGATGCATTATCTTGCACGTATGCTGGTAAATTTTGGCCCATTAACAGTTCTTACTTCTTCTTTACGTGTTGCGATCGAGCTTTGCAATAATCCGAACATTAATATTATACAATTGGGAGGTGAGGTGAGAAAAAGTTCGACTTCTATTGTGGGTTCCATCTCTGAGACGATTCTGAAACATTTTTCTTGCAATAAATTATTTCTGGGAGTAGACGGAATTGATATGGATTTCGGGATCAGTACTTCGAATGCTGCGGAAGCTCATCTTAATCAATTAATGATTGAATGTTCGGACAAAGTAGTGATTCTTGCAGATTCTTCCAAACTGAATAAAAAAGGTTTCGGAAAAATTGCAGATCTGGATAAAATTGACTTTCTGATTACAGATGGCGATATTTTAGACGAGGATAAAAATAAACTTGAAGAGATTGGCATCAGTGTTATTGTTAAATAAATACGGCGTAATTTTTTAATTCAAAATATTATTGTCTTGTTTTTCTATATTATTCGCAATTAATTTTGATTATAGAATGTTTATTTATATTTTTAGGAACGCATATGCAGTCTCCAATCATAAAATATAAATAGGATGTCTTATAAAATCACAATTTTTACTTTTTTATTCTTTTTTGCGATTTTTAATTTTTCCGCTCAGGAAAAGGTAAATATCGATGATGTTGAATCCAGATATGTATATCTTTTGAAATATCAGATTGATTCTCTGGATAAATCCAGTTCTAACGAAGAGTATTTTATTTTGGAGAGGGGAAAAGAGAAATCTCAGTTTATGGGGGTAACTTCATATAACAGGGATTCTTTGGCAGGTGGAGCAAATCGTTTTGCTTTTGGTCTTGATCCTACAAGTTTACCTAAAACCAATTTTACTTTTCGCGTCATTAAAAACTTTGAAAAAAACAATATTTCTTATTATGATTATATTATTAAGGACAATTTTATTTACGAAGAAAAGCCTGATTTTAACTGGAAGATTACCGATGAAACAAAAGAAATAGGAAATTTAAAATGTCAGGCTGCGTTGGTTACGTATGCGGGACGTGATTATAAAGCGTGGTTCACTAACGAAATTCCGGTTTCTGATGGTCCTTATAAATTTTATGGTCTTCCGGGACTGATTGTGGAGATTGAGGATTCTAAAAAACAATATACTTTTGAACTTATAAGCTATAAAACCTTTTCAGAAAAGCCTAAGATGTGGATTTCCAGAAAGAGAGTTAAAGGAAAAACGGTAAAGAAATCTGAATTTTACAAAGCATTTAAAAATTTTCATGAAAATATTGTCTCTGAAATTGCTAAAGGAGGCTTCAGTTTCGATTCAGGAACGGAAAGACAGATAAAGGACAGGATTAAAAGGAAAAATAATCCGATTGAACTGGCTCCTTAATTATTCAGTGATTAAGTCATATCATTTCCTTCTTCCGGCTATTTCTTTCGTTTTTGCAAAAAAGTCTGTGAGACGAATATTTTTATATCATTTAAAAACTCACGATTCTAGTTTTTTTCTGTAAATCACTAAAAATCAAAATATTTTACTGAAAATATTTGTCAGTTATAAAAATATTCATAAATTTGCACACTCATTTTAGGGGCGTAGTATGCCTATATTCAAAAGTAGAAATTACTTCAGACCTCCAAAAATGGTGATAAATAAAGGATAAATTTTATTATAACATAAACAATGTCAGGTATTATTGGTAAAAAAATCGGTATGACTTCTTTGTTTGACGAAGCAGGGAAAAATATTCCTTGTACAGTTATTCAGGCTGGTCCATGCTCGGTTTTACAGGTCAGAACCATTGAAAAAGACGGTTATAAGTCAGTTCAATTAGGTTTCGATGACAAGAGTGAGAAGAACGTTGGTAAAGCGTTAGCTGGTCATTTCAAAAAGGCTGGTTCTGCTCCTAAAGCTAAATTGGTAGAATTCTACAGAGAATTCGTTGATGAAGTAAAAGTAGGAGAAGAAGTAAAGGTAGACTTGTTCAACGAAGGAGAATTCGTAGACGTAACAGGTACTTCAAAAGGTAAAGGCTTCCAGGGTGTTGTTAAAAGACACGGATTTGGAGGTGTAATGCAGGCAACTCATGGTCAGCACAACAGACTTAGAGCTCCAGGTTCTATCGGTGCCGGATCTGACCCATCAAGAGTATTCAAAGGGATGAGAATGGCTGGAAGAATGGGAGGTAAGCAGGTAACTGTACAAAACCTTCAGGTATTAAAAGTGGATCAAGAACAAAATCTTTTAGTAGTAAAAGGTGCTGTTCCGGGAGCTAAAAATTCTTATGTAATTATCAGAAAATGGAACTAGTAGTATTAAATACATCAGGAAAAGAGACCGGAAGAAAAGTAACTCTAGACGAAACAGTATTCGGAATTGAGCCAAATCAGCACGCGGTTTACTTAGAAGTTAAACAGTACCTTGCTGCACAGAGACAAGGAACTCATAAAGCAAAAGAAAGAAGCGAAATTACTGCTTCTACTAAAAAACTTAAGAAGCAAAAAGGATCTGGTTCTGCTAGATATGGTGATATTAAATCTCCAACATTCAGAGGTGGAGGTAGAGTATTCGGTCCAAAACCAAGAGACTACAGATTCAAATTGAACAAAGCTCTTAAGAGATTAGCAAAGAAATCTGTTTTATCTCAGAAAATGAGAGACAACAGCATTAAAGTTTTAGAAGATATGAGCTTTGAAGCTCCTAAGACTAAAGATTTCATCAATGTATTAAACGCATTGGAACTTAACGGTAAAAAATCTTTATTCGTTCTTCCTGAAGCTAACAAGAATGTGTATTTATCTTCAAGAAACTTACCTAAAGCTAAAGTAATGAACTACAACGAGATCAGTTCTTACGATTTAGTAAACGCAGGTGAGATCGTATTCTTTGAAGGTGCAGTAGAAAAATTCCAGGAAAATTTAAAGAAATAAATCATGTCTATTATCATTAAACCAGTTATCTCAGAAAAGGCTAATTACCTTACAGATTTAAGAGGTTCTTATTCTTTCTTGGTAGATACTAAGGCGAATAAAATCCAGATTAAGAAAGCTGTAGAAGCGGCTTATGGTGTAAAAGTAGCAGACGTTAATACAATGATTTATGCTCCGAAGGTTTCTTCGAAATACACTAAAAAAGGTCTTCAAGTAGGAAAGACAAACAAATTGAAAAAAGCGGTAATCAAACTTGCTGAAGGTGAGGTTATCGATATTTTTGCTGTAAATTAATTATAATTATAAATAATAGTAATGTCTGTTAGAAAATTAAAACCTATCACCCCGGGACAGAGATTCAGAATTGTAAACAATTTTGAGGAAATTACTACTAACAAACCAGAGAAATCTCTAACAGTTGGTATTAAAAAGTCAGGTGGACGTAACCAAACAGGTAAAATGACCATGCGTTACACCGGAGGTGGACACAAAAAGAAATACAGAATTATTGACTTCAAAAGAAACAAAGCAAACGTTGAAGCAACTGTAAAATCTGTAGAATACGATCCAAACAGAACTGCATTTATCGCTTTATTAGAGTACGCAGACGGAGAGAAAAGATACATCATCGCTCCAAACGGTATCAAAGTAGACCAAAAAGTAGTTTCAGGTGAAAGCGTAGAGCCAAACGTAGGTAACGCAATGAAATTGAAAAATATTCCATTGGGTACTGTAATTTCTTGTGTTGAAATGAAGCCTGGTCAAGGTGCTATTTTAGCAAGAAGTGCTGGTTCTTCAGCGCAATTAACATCAAGAGACGGAAAATATGCAATCATCAAATTGCCTTCAGGAGAATCCAGAATGATCCTTACTGAATGTATGGCAATGATTGGATCTGTTTCCAACTCTGATCACCAATTAACTGTATCAGGTAAAGCTGGTAGAAGCAGATGGTTAGGTAGAAGACCAAGAACAAGAGCGGTAGTAATGAACCCTGTAGATCACCCAATGGGAGGTGGTGAAGGACGTTCTTCTGGAGGTCACCCAAGATCTAGAAACGGTAAACCGGCTAAAGGTTACAAAACTAGAAAGAAAAACAAAGTGTCTAACCGTTACATCGTATCTAAAAGAAAATAATTATGGCAAGATCACTTAAGAAAGGACCGTTCATTCATCATACTTTAGATAAGAAGGTTCAGGCAAATATAGAGTCTGGTAAGAAGACAGTTATCAAAACTTGGTCTAGAGCATCTATGATCTCTCCGGACTTCGTAGGACAAACTATTGCTGTACACAACGGGAAATCTTTTATCCCTGTATACGTTACAGAAAACATGGTTGGTCACAAGTTAGGCGAATTTTCTCCAACAAGATCTTTCAGAGGTCATGGTGGTAACAAAAACAAAGGAAGCAGATAATCATGGGATCAAGAAAACAAGATAGCGCAATCGCAAGAAAAGAAGCTAACAAAGACGTTGTTAAAGCTTCATTAAATAACTGCCCATCTTCTCCGAGAAAAATGAGATTAGTTGCTGATATCATTAGAGGAGAGCAAGTAGATAAAGCTCTTTATATCCTTAAATATTCTAAGAAAGAAGCTTCTAACAAATTAGAAAAATTACTTCTTTCTGCAATTGCTAACTGGCAAGTGAAAAACGAAGGGGCTGACATCGAGGAAGCAAACCTTATCGTTAAAGAAATATTCGTGGATAGTGCAAGACAATTGAAGAGACTAAGACCAGCTCCGCAAGGTAGAGGGTACAGAATCAGAAAAAGATCTAACCACGTTACATTAATCTTAGGTAATAAAGAAAACTAAATCAAGGTATGGGACAGAAGACAAATCCAATTGGTAACAGATTAGGTATCATCAGAGGATGGGATTCTAACTGGTTTGGCGGAAACGATTATGGAGACAGAATCGCGGAAGACTACAAAATCAGAAGATACCTTGAAGCTAGATTATCTAAAGGTGGGATTTCAAGAATTTATATTGAAAGAACATTAAAATTAGTAACAGTTACAATTACTACTGCTAGACCGGGACTTATCATCGGTAAAGGAGGTCAGGAAGTTGATAAACTGAAAGAAGAGTTGAAAAAATTGACTAAAAAGGATATTCAGATCAACATCTTCGAAATCAAAAGACCTGAGCTTGATGCAGTATTAGTTGCAGACAGCATTGCTAAGCAGATTGAAAACAGAATCTCTTACAGAAGAGCTGTTAAAATGGCGATGGCAGGTACAATGAGAATGGGAGCAGAAGGTATCAAAGTTCAGATCTCTGGTAGATTGAACGGAGCTGAAATGGCAAGATCAGAATCTTTCAAAGAAGGAAGAATTCCATTGTCTACTTTCAGAGCAGATATCGATTACCACATCGGTGAAGCACTTACTCAGTACGGAAAACTAGGGGTAAAAGTTTGGATCATGAAAGGGGAAGTTTACGGTAAAAGAGAACTTTCTCCATTAGTGGGACAACAGAAAAAAGGAGGTCAGTCAGACAGAAGAGATAACAGAGGAGGAGACAGAGACAACAGAAGACCTAGAAAAAACAACAACAATAACAATAATAATTAAAATTTTAGATTAGAAATTTTGAATTTTAAATTACCGTTACTTTTTTAAAATAAAAAAAATCTAAAATCTAAAATCTAAAATCTAAAATTTAGAAATTATGTTACAACCAAAAAGAACCAAGTTCCGTAGAGTTCATAAGATGAAAATGAAGGGGAATGCCCAGAGAGGTAGTCAACTTGCTTATGGAACTTTCGGAATCAAGGCGACAGAAGGTGCTTGGATCACTGCAAGACAAATTGAAGCTGCTCGTATCGCTGCGACAAGATATATGAAGAGAGAAGGTCAACTATGGATCAAAATCTTCCCGGATAAGCCAATTACTAAAAAACCTGCGGAAGTACGTATGGGTAAAGGTAAAGGTGCTGTGGAATATTGGGTAGCTGTAGTAAAACCAGGTAAAATTATGTTCGAAATCGGAGGTGTACCTTACGATATCGCTAAGGAAGCTTTAAGACTTGCTGCACAAAAATTACCAGTTGTTACTAAATTTGTAGTTGCTAACGATTTTGTTAAACCTCTTTAATCTTTGAATACAATGAAAAAAGCTGATATTAAAAATTTAAGCGCGGGTGATATTCAAGCTCAATTAACTGAAGCAAAAGCTCAATATTCTAAATTGAAATTGGCTCATGCAATCAGCCCAATTGAAAACCCGATCCAAATCAGAGATTTGAGAAAAACAATCGCTAGACTAAACACTGAGTTAACTAACAAACAATAATTTCATTTTAAAATGGATAGAAATTTAAGAAAAGAAAGAATCGGAGTGGTTTCCAGCAATAAAATGGAAAAAACTATTGTTGTTAGTGAAACTACGAGAGTAAAGCACCCGATGTACGGTAAATTCGTATTAAAAACGAAAAAATATACTGCACACGACGAGAACAACGAATGCGCAGAAGGAGATACAGTTTTAATCCAGGAAACTAGACCTTTGAGCAAGAACAAGAGATGGAGATTAGTAAGAATCATTGAAAAAGCTAAGTAATAATGTTACAAACAGAATCAAGATTAAAAGTTGCTGATAACACAGGTGCTAAAGAAGTATTGGTTATCAGAGTTCTGGGAGGAACCAGAAGAAGATATGCTTCAGTTGGTGATAAAATCGTTGTTACTATCAAAGATTCTACACCATCAGGAAACGCTAAAAAAGGTCAGGTATCTAAAGCTGTAGTAGTAAGAACTAAAAAAGCAGTTAGAAGAAAAGATGGTTCATACATCAAATTCGAAGACAATGCTTGTGTATTGCTAAACGCAGCGGGAGAAATGAGAGGAACTCGTGTTTTCGGACCAGTTGCTCGTGAGTTGAGAGACAAAGAATATATGAAAATCATTTCATTAGCTCCTGAAGTACTTTAATATTTAAAATTGTAAAAAAATGTCAAAGTTAAAAATAAAAAGAGGAGATAACGTAATCGTAACTACTGGTAAGAAAGGTCTTAAAGGTGGTACAGGTGAAGTTATTGAAGTGATCAAAAAAGAAGG
This sequence comes from Chryseobacterium sp. 2P, assembly GCF_059579425.1. Classification (NCBI taxonomy): domain Bacteria; kingdom Pseudomonadati; phylum Bacteroidota; class Flavobacteriia; order Flavobacteriales; family Weeksellaceae; genus Chryseobacterium; species Chryseobacterium sp. 2P. Next base: position 4,152,593 of record NZ_CM184194.1, on the reverse strand, counting down.
AAGAGACCCAAGAGTAGTAGTTGCAGGACTTAATATCGTTAAAAAACACGTTAAGCCTTCAGCTTCAAATCCTCAAGGAGGAATCGTTGAAAGAGAAGCTTCTATTCATATCTCAAACGTAGCTTTAGTAGGAAAAGACGGAAAAGCTATCAAAGTAGGTTACAAAATCGAAGGAGATAAGAAAGTAAGAATCAACAAAAAAACGGGTGAAACTTTATAATTTTAAATAACACATGGAATATATAGCAAGACCCAAAAAAGCATATAAAGAAACGATTGTTCCTGCAATGATGAAAGAATTCGGATACAAATCTGTAATGCAGGTACCTAGATTAGAGAAAATTGTTTTATCTCAAGGTTTAGGAGATGCTACAGCAGACAAAAAAATCATCGATTATGCTGTTGAAGAATTAACGAATATCACTGGTCAGAAGGCTGTAGGTACGATCTCTAAGAAAGACGAAGCTGCTTTCAAATTGAGAAAAGGAATGCCTGTAGGTGCTAAAGTTACTCTTAGAGCGAATAAAATGTATGAGTTCTTAGACAGATTAACTTCTTCTGCTTTGCCAAGAATCAGAGATTTCTCTGGAATCAAGGCTGATGGTTTCGACGGTAGAGGAAACTACAACTTAGGGATCACTGAGCAGATCATCTTCCCTGAGATCGTAATCGACAAAGTGAAAAAAATCCAGGGGATGGACATCACTTTTGTGACTACTGCGAAAACAGATAAAGAAGCAAAAGCATTATTAACTCACTTCGGTTTACCATTTAAAAAGAACTAAGAAATGGCTAAAGAATCAATGAAAGCGCGTGAGCGCAAAAGAGAAGCACTAGTTGCTAAATACGCTGCTAAAAGACAGGCTCTTAAAGAAGCTGGTGATTACGAAGGACTTCAAAAATTGCCTAAAAATGCTTCTCCTGTAAGATTACACAACAGATGTAAACTAACAGGTAGACCAAGAGGATACATGAGAACGTTCGGTATTTCCAGAGTAACTTTCAGAGAAATGGCAAACAACGGTCTTATCCCGGGAGTTAAAAAAGCTAGTTGGTAATAATTACTAATTAAAAATCGGGACAATTAAGTTGTCTGGATACTAAAGATAAAAATATCAGACCGAGATTTCTGAGGTCTGATATTTTACTCTTCAAGTCCTTACAATACTGATTGTTCTTTAACCAATAATTTATAAAAGAAAAATGGTAACAGATCCAATTTCAGATTTCCTAACAAGAGTAAGGAACGCACAAAGCGCAGGCCACAAAGTGGTGGAAATTCCTGCATCGAAAATCAAAAAGGAGATTACTAAGATCTTATTCGATCAGGGGTATATCTTAAACTACAAGTTTGAAGATAGCGCTGTTCAGGGTACGATTAAAATCGCTTTAAAGTACGATAAGCAAACCAACAAACCAGCTATCAAGTCTATTCAAAGAGCTTCTAGACCAGGTTTGAGACAGTACAAAGGTTCAGGAGAACTTCCAAGAGTACTAAACGGTTTGGGTATTTCTATCATCTCTACTTCTAAAGGAGTAATGACTGACAAGAAAGCTAGAGAAGAAAAAGTAGGCGGTGAAGTAATCTGCTATGTTTATTAATTTTTAATCACAGGAAAATGTCAAGAATTGGTAAAGCAATTATAACAGTTCCAGCAGGAGTTACTATCACTGAAAAAGATGGTGTGGTAACTGTAAAAGGTCCTAAAGGAGAACTTTCTCAGGAGCTTACAGCAGGAATTACTATAGAACAGAAAGATGGAGAACTGAATGTAAACAGACCATCTGATGCTAAACAACACAAAGCGCTTCACGGTTTATACAGAGCGTTAATCAACAACATGATTGTTGGTGTAAACACAGGTTTCGAAAAGAAACTGGAATTAGTAGGGGTAGGATACAGAGCTTCTCACGCAGGTCAAAAACTTGAGTTGGCTTTAGGATTCTCTCACGGTATCGTGCTTGAGCTTCCAAACGAAGTAAAAGTAGATACATTGACTGAAAAAGGTAAAAACCCAATTATTACTTTAACGTCTCACGACAACCAACTTCTAGGGATGGTAGCTGCAAAGATCCGTTCTTTCAGAAAGCCTGAACCATACAAAGGTAAAGGGGTAAGATTCGTAGGAGAAATTGTTAGACGTAAAGCTGGTAAATCTGCTTAATAAATTATAAGTATTATGGCATTAAGTAAATTAGAAAAAAGAATAAGAATCAAAAGAAGAGTAAGAGGAAAAATCTCCGGATCTTCTGAATTGCCAAGATTATCTGTATACAAAAGTAATAAGGAAATTTACGCTCAGTTAATCGACGATAACAGTGGAAAAACTTTGGCTTCTGCTTCTTCAAGAGAGAAAGGAGTTGACGCTAACGGAACTAAGACTGAAGTTTCTGCTGCTGTAGGTAAAGCTATTGCTGCTAAAGCTATCGCTGCAGGAATCGAAAATATTGTATTTGATAGAAACGGATTCGTATATCACGGAAGAGTAAAAGCTCTTGCTGATGGTGCGAGAGAAGGTGGACTTAAATTCTAATCATTAAATTTCGGAAAATATGTTAGGACTAGATAATATAGAAAGAGTAAAACCGGGAGGATTAGAACTTAAAGATCGTCTCGTAGCTGTTAACAGAGTAACAAAAGTAACTAAAGGAGGTAGAGCTTTCGGATTCTCTGCTATCGTAGTTGTAGGTAACGAAGATGGAGTTATCGGTTACGGATTAGGAAAATCTAAAGAGGTTGCTTCTGCAATTGCTAAAGCAGTGGAAGACGCTAAGAAAAACCTTGTGAAAGTTCCTGTAATGAACCACACAATTCCTCACCAGACTACAGCCAGATACGGAGGTGCAGATATCTTCTTAAGACCTGCTTCTCACGGTACAGGTCTTATCGCCGGAGGTGCGGTAAGAGCGGTATTGGAGTCTGCTGGTATTCACGATATCCTTTCAAAATCTAAAGGATCTTCTAACCCTCACAACGTGGTGAAAGCTACTTTCAAAGCGTTATTGGACATCAGAAGACCTGAAGAAATCGCTAGAATGAGAGGAGTTTCTCTAAGTAAAGTGTTTAACGGTTAATATATAAAACAATGGCAACAATCAAAGTAAAGCAAGTAAGAAGCGCTATTGGAAGAACAAAAACCCAAAAGAGAACGCTTGAAGCATTAGGATTTAAGAAACTTCACCAAGTTGTAGAACACGAAGCTACTCCTTCTATCTTAGGAATGATAGCTGCAGTTAGTCACTTACTTGAAGTTCAAAAATAATTTTTAAAATAATTTTAAAATGAATTTAAACAACATAAAGCCAGCTGCAGGATCTACTTTCAATTCAAAAAGAATTGGTAGAGGACAAGGTAGCGGAAAAGGTGGTACTTCTACAAAAGGTCACAAAGGACAGAAAGCAAGAGCTGGTTATTCTCAGAAAATCGGTTTTGAAGGAGGTCAGATGCCTTTACAAAGAAGATTACCGAAATTCGGATTCAAAAACGTAAACAGAAAAGAGTTTAGAGGAGTAAACCTGGATACAATCCAGACTTTAATTGAAAATAAATCTATCACAGGAGATATTACAAGAGAAGTTATGATTGAGAATGGTTTAATTACTAAAAACGAATTAGTGAAAATTATGGGTAGAGGAGAATTGAAATCTGCGGTTTCAATCTCTGCTGACAAATTCACTAAATCTGCTGAAGAGCTTATCGCTAAAGCAGGTGGAAAAGCAATTACCTTATAATAATCACTAATGAAAGAATTTATACAAACCCTCAAAAATATTTGGAGTCTTAAAGAACTAAGAGATAAAATTCTCTTTACTTTAGGAATTATCCTTGTGTATAGATTCGCATCTTATATCTCATTACCTGCAATTAACCTTGCGGAAGTAGGAGATCTCTTAGAGCATTATAAAAATCAAGGCGGTAACAAGCAAGGAGCAGGTCTCCTTGGCTTGCTTTCGTCGTTTACGGGGGGAGCTTTCAGCCACGCTTCCGTAATGGCGTTAGGTATCATGCCTTATATTTCTGCTTCTATTATTGTTCAGTTGATGGGAATGGCTATTCCTTATCTTCAGAAGCTTCAGAAAGATGGAGAGTCTGGTAGAAATACATTGAACCAGATCACAAGATGGTTAACAATCGGAGTTTGTCTTGTACAGGCACCTTCTTATTTAACATCGATCACTCAGTTGTTTTTACCGTATGCTCAGTTCTCATCTGCATATTATGTAGAGCCAAATTCTATTATGTTCTGGTTACCAAGTGTTGTTATTTTGGTTGCCGGTTCAGTATTCGCAATGTGGTTAGGTGAAAAAATCACCGACAAAGGTATCGGAAACGGTATCTCTATCCTTATTATGGTGGGGATTCTTTCAAGATTACCGGAAGCATTCGTTCAGGAAATGGCAGTGCAGAACGGAAAAGGAGGTATGGGATCTATCATGATCCTTATTGAAGTAATTTTCTGGATGTTGGTGGTTCTTCTTGCAGTAGTATTATCTGTTGCAGTAAGAAAAATTCCAATCCAGTATGTAAGCAGAGCTCAGGCAAGAGGAGGTGTAAACAGAAATCTTATGCAGGGAGCGAGACAGTGGATTCCATTGAAAGTGAATGCAGCCGGTGTAATGCCGATTATCTTTGCTCAGGCATTGATGTTCGTACCTGGTTTATTAACGAAAGTAGATGAGTCCAATACTTTTCTTGCAGGTTTCAAGAATGTTTTTAGCTGGCAGTACAATGTATTGTTCGCGCTATTAATTATTATCTTCTCGTTTTTCTATACTGCAATTACAATTCCGGTGAACCAGATAGCTGATGATTTGAAGAGAAACGGAGGTTTAGTACCGAAAGTAAGACCGGGAAAAGAGACGGCTGATTATTTAGATGATATTTTATCAAAAATTACCTTGCCGGGTGCAATATTTTTGTCTATCTTTGCAATCCTTCCGGCAATTGTGCATGGAACCTTTGTTCAGACAGATGCGTTTGCCCTATTTTTCGGGGGAACATCACTATTGATTATGGTGGGAGTAATTTTAGATACCGTTCAACAGATTAATACTTATCTGCTGAACCATCATTATGATGGCTTAATGCAGTCTAAATTGTCAAGAACGACTGGATATTAATTTATGGCGAAACAAAAACATATTGAACAAGACGGCGTTATTACGGAAGCACTTTCGAACGCTCAGTTCCGTGTAGAGCTTGAAAATGGGCATGTACTCATCGCTCATATTTCGGGTAAAATGCGAATGCATTATATTAAACTTTTACCCGGTGATAAGGTAAAATTAGAAATGTCTCCCTATGACTTAACGAAAGGGAGAATTACATTTAGATATTAAAACAATCTGCCAAATGGAGCATCCGTTCCATTTGGCTATTGTTAAAAAATAAATACTATCAAAATGAAAGTAAGAGCATCAATTAAAAAAAGAAGCGCTGATTGCAAAATCGTACGCAGAAAAGGTGTACTATTCGTAATCAACAAAAAGAACCCAAAATTTAAACAAAGACAAGGCTAAAATTAAATTATGGCGAGAATTTCAGGTATTGATTTACCAAAAAACAAAAGAGGCGTTATCGGTTTAACTTACATCTACGGGGTGGGAAGAAGCACTGCTTCAGAAATCCTTAAAGCTGCCGGTATCAGCGAAGACAAGAAAGTCAACGAATGGAATGACGATGAATTGGCTGCAATCAGAACATACATCTCTGAAAACGTAAAAGTAGAAGGAGAATTAAGATCTGAAGTGCAATTGAACATTAAGAGATTAATGGACATAGGATGCCAACGAGGAATACGTCACAGACTTGGATTACCTTTAAGAGGCCAGAGAACGAAAAACAACTCTAGAACCCGTAAAGGAAAGAGAAAAACTGTTGCTAACAAGAAAAAAGCTAGTAAATAATCGTTAGGAATTATGGCAAAACAAACTAAAGTAGTTAAGAAAAGAAAAGTAAAAGTTGAAGCTATTGGTGAAGCTCATATTCAGGCTTCTTTCAATAACATCATCATTTCTTTAACAAATAAAAACGGAGAGGTTATCTCTTGGGCTTCTGCCGGTAAAATGGGTTTCAGAGGTTCTAAAAAGAATACTCCATTTGCTGCTCAGATGGCAGCTGAAAATTGCTCTGCTGTAGCTCACGAAGCTGGATTAAGAAGAGTAAAGGTGTTTGTGAAAGGTCCGGGTGCAGGTAGAGAATCTGCAATCAGATCCATCCACAATTCAGGAATTGAAGTTAGCGAAATCATTGATGTGACTCCTATGCCGCACAATGGATGTAGACCACCAAAAAGAAGAAGAGTTTAATTTTTAGAATTTACCCATTATGGCAAGATATATTGGACCTAAAACTAAGATTGCTAGAAAGTTTGGTGCTGCAATCTACGGAGATGACAAAAACTTCGAGAAAAGAAAAAACCAACCGCCAGGACAACACGGTCCTAACAAAAGAAGAGGTGCTAAAAAATCTGAATACGCAGTTCAGTTGGCTGAAAAGCAAAAAGCTAAATATACTTACGGTATTTTAGAAAGACAGTTTGCTAACTTATTCGACAAAGCACACAGAAGTAAAGGGGTAACAGGTGAAGTTCTATTACAACTTTGCGAATCCAGATTGGATAACGTAGTATACAGATTAGGTTTTGCTAAAACAAGATCTGCTGCTAGACAGCTTGTTTCTCACAGACACATTACTGTGAACGGTGAGCTGGTAAATATTCCATCTTATTTGCTTAAAGCAGGTGATGTAATTGCAGTAAGAGAAAAGTCTAAATCTCTTGAAGTGGTTACAAATGCATTAGCTTCTAAAGCAAATTATGAGTGGTTACAATTCAACGATGAGAAGAAAGAAGGTACTTTCGTTTCTGCTCCTGAGAGAATCCAAATTCCGGAAGACATCAAGGAACAGCTTATCGTCGAACTTTACTCTAAATAATTTTTTAATCAAATTTTTGCTCAACCCAATAATATGGCAATTTTACAATTCATAAAACCCGATAAAGTAATTTTACTTAACTCTGATGAATTTAGAGGTCAATTCGAATTCAGACCACTAGAACCAGGTTTCGGGCTTACAATCGGTAATGCTTTGAGAAGAGTGTTGCTTTCTTCTCTGGAAGGTTATGCTATTTCATCTATCAAAATAGAAGGTGTAGAGCACGAATTTTCAACTATTCCAGGAGTAATCGAAGATGTTACCGAAATTATTCTTAACCTTAAGCAGGTAAGATTAAAAGCTACGGCAGAAAACCAATCGAATGAGCAGGTTGTTGCTAAAGTTTCAGGTCAAACGGTTATTACTGCTGGTGATTTAGGTAAGTCTGTCAACGGATTTGAGGTTCTTAACCCGGATTTGGTGATCTGCAACCTGAACAGTGATGTAACTTTCGAAATTACTTTCAATATAGAAAAAGGAAGAGGGTATGTTCCTTCTGAACAAAATAAGTCAAACAATGCACCTGTAGGTACAATTGCGATTGACTCTATTTTCACGCCAATCAAGAAAGTACAGTATAGCATTGAAAATTATCGTGTAGAGCAAAAAACAGACTACGAAAAACTTGTATTAGATATAGAAACTGACGGATCTATCAGTCCTCAGAATGCTTTAACAGAAGCTTCTAAGATATTAATTTATCACTTCATGCTGTTCTCTGATGAGAGAATCACGCTTGAAACGGAAGCTGTAAAAGCATCTATCCAATATGATGAGGAAACTCTTCATACAAGACAATTACTTAAGTCTAAATTAGCAGATATGGATCTTTCCGTAAGAGCCCTAAACTGTCTGAAAGCGGCTGAAGTGGAAACTCTTGGAGAATTGGTTTCTTACAGTAAGTCTGATTTGATGAAATTCAGAAATTTTGGTAAAAAATCTTTGACAGAACTAGAAGAATTAGTGCATTCAAAAGGTCTTAACTTCGGTTTCGACGTTGCAAAATATAAGTTAGACGCTGATAAATAATTAATAATGAGACACGGTAAAAAATTCAATCACTTAGGAAGAACAGCTTCTCACAGAAGTGCTATGCTTTCTAATATGGCTTGTTCTCTAATTGAGCATAAAAGAATCAACACTACTGTTGCTAAAGCTAAAGCTTTAAGAGTATATGTTGAGCCTCTATTAACAAAAGCAAAAGAAGATACTACACACAACAGAAGAATTGTTTTTTCATATCTTCAAAATAAAGAAGCAGTTGCTGAATTGTTCAGAACGGTAGCTCCAAAAATCGCTGAGAGAAACGGTGGTTATACAAGAATCATCAAGACAGGATTCAGACCAGGTGATGCTGCTGATACTGCTCTTATCGAATTGGTAGACTTCAACGAGCTTTACAATCCGAATGCGGAAGAGAAAAAAGCGACAAGAAGAAGCAGAAGATCTGCAACAGCTAAGAAAGAAGCTGTAGTAGCTGAAGCTCCTGTAGTAGAAGAAAAAGCTGCTGAGCCAACGGCTGAAGCTGCAGATTCTACAGAAGAAAAAACTGAAGAATAATATTCATCAGATATAAAAATAAAAACCGTTCAGATTACTGAGCGGTTTTTTATGCATTATATTTTGGTTTTTACAAGCTGGATGATATTGTTCCCCTGATTCAGGATCAGGCTGTCTTTTTTCACAGTAGCTTTCATATCCATTTTTTCGTAGACGGTTTCACTGCCGTTGGATTCTACTTTATTCAGGATGAAAGTCTTATTATTGCTTCTTATACTCATTGTTTTTTCCGGGTAATTAAAAACAACTTTTGCGAGACTTCCGTCGGTAGCTTTATACACATAATCTGTCTTTATACTTTTCTTTCCGTTAATATCTGTATCATAGCTTACCGTTGAGTCTATTTTGCCATTATCTGCCAAAATGGGACCTGAATTATTAGTTTTCAGCACACTTTTATTCCCTTCTTCACTTTTTTTGCAGCTTATCAACGACAAAGAAATCGCTGAAATAGCGATCAAAAGTACATTTTTCATGATGTTAATTTTTTTAAGGTATTGATTGTTAAATATTTTCGTTTGTAAAATAATTTTCACTAAATTTAGTAAAAACAAAAACTAAACCAAAAGCCATGAACTCAAACTCTGAATATTACACAAAAGGGTAATTGACTTTGTTTTGTTTTCTGTTGAAATTTGTCTTAAACAAAATAACCGACATGAGCATTTCCATAGCCATAGTAGAAGACGAAAAAAACTACAACAATGCGTTGAAGAAAGTCATCAATTATCAGGATGACATGAAAGTCGTTGCGCAGTTTTTTGATGGAAATGAAGCATTAAAAAATCTTTCTGACCTTTCTCCGGATGTGGTAATGATGGATATTCAGCTACAGGATATGCTCGGTATTGAAATTATCGAAAAGCTTAGGAAGGGATTGCCTCAAACGCAGTTTATCATGTGTACTAGTTTTGAAGATGACGAAAAAGTCTTCAATTCTTTAAAAGCCGGCGCAATGGGCTACCTTGTAAAAGGCGAAAGCATGGATAAGATCCTTTCCTCAATAAGAGATGTATACAACGGCGGGGCTCCCATGAGTTTCTCGATTGCCCGAAAAGTTCTCAGCCACTTCGAAAGAAAACTCCCAGAAATACAAGGGTATGATGAACTTACGGAAAGAGAAAAAGAAGTACTGGAACTTTTATCTCAAGGATTGCTCTACAAAGAAATCGCCGATAAAAAATTCATAAGTATCGATACCGTGAAAAAGCACGTCGGAAACATTTACAGAAAACTCCACGTTAACAACAAAGTGGAGGCTATTAATAAGTTTAACCATTTTAAAAACTGAGAATTATGGGAAAGAGAATTTATACACAGGTAGAGGTTTCACAATTGATTAAAAATAATATCAATGAACTAGAAGAAATTTATATTAGTAATTCGAATGAATTAGCTTTAGGTAAGATTAATGAAGATTTGTTGAAAGCACTAAAAAATTTTAAGGCTAAATTTGCTTATCAACCAATAAGTTCTGTGGACTTTAACGGTATGAAAAACAAATTTGATCGTACTTTTGCAATTGATCCGTTGCCAAAGAATCCTATTGTAATCCGACCTAACAGTTTTTTGAGAGTTATCAATGATAATAGTAGTTATGATTTTATTTATAATTATTTTGTTCTTACTTCATCATCTCAATATGGTTTGGGAATTAGATTTAGTAAATCAGATGCCGTTGAAGATAACTATTATCAAGACGACTCTTTTTATATTTTAGAAAATGAATTTTTTATAAAAGTAGAACCCACTGATTTTGAAACTGCTGTGACAACTTTTCATTCTAGATTTGATAGTAAAATAGCTTCTAAGGGTTTAGGTGCAACACGACACATCGTTGATGAGCTTAAGTATGCAAAAGACATAGCTCAAAGAAATCCTACAAAAATATCTATGTTTTCAACTGTTTATGGTAATAAACTTAGTTTTGCTGGAATAGCAGAAATTAATGGAAATGACGAATATTTTAATCGTGGTCAACAATGGCCTTAGATTTACTGATATATTTGTACTACTCAATTTTATTAGTTATAACTATTTTGTCATGTGCAAAAAAAGCTGATGGAATAGGAAATAATTATTTATATCTGAATTTTACAATAATTTTTGGTATTGAATGTATTGTATATTTTGCTAAGTTTTTAAATCAAAGTAATCTCACAGGTCTTTATTTTTTATTGGATATTCTTAATATAACTTACGTTTATTACTTTTTTCAAATCCACTTTAAGCAAAGTAAGTTTCTTTTATCTTACGGAATTATTTCCCTTTTCTTGATCTTGACATTTAACAAGTATTGTCTCTCGCAATACAGTGATTTCTGTGGTATTATAAGTTGTTTTTATGTTATCATAGCCTGTTTGTATGGTTTTTATTTAATCATGGAAAGGGAAAAATTTGGACAGCAAAAAATACAAAGTATTCCTTTTTTCTGGTATGGAACAGCAATGTTGCTTTGGTGTTTAATGTATCTCTTTAGAACAATTCCCAGATTTTATTTTCAAGATGAGGATAAAGAATTCATGCAAAATCTTCGAATCTTCTTTGCTAGTGTAAATATTGTTACGTATGCAATTTTTTTAAAACTAGTATTAATGTACAAAAACAAATGAGTGCAATACTTTATTTAGATAAATCTGTAATTACATTATATATTTCAGCTACATTGCTCGTTTTGTTGTTGCTCGTTTTTATGCTTTTTGTTGTAATAAATTACAAGAGAAAGCAGCAAATGATAATTAAAGAAAACCAACTCCAACAATCCGAACACCACAACCAGCTCCTCCAAAAAGAACTCGAAAAACAAAAATCAATTGAAGCAGAGCGGGAAAGAATTTCCCACGATATGCACGATGATCTCGGTGCAGGAATTTCAGCGTTAAAATTGCAGGCAGAATTTTTAAAACAACGGGCAGAAAATGATGATCTGAAAAATGACATCGACGAACTCCTGAAAACCTCCGAAGAAATGAATCTTTCCATGAGGGAAATGCTTTGGAGCCTCAATTCAGGAAACGATACTTTGGGAAGCTTCATCGATTATTCAAAGATGTATGCACAAAATTTTTTGAAGAAAACAAAAATTCTCCTGCTTACAGAAAGTGAAAACGTTGTTTTGGAAACAGTAATCACTACAGAACAGAGACGAAATTTATTTCTATGCTTAAAAGAAGCCCTAAACAATGCTTACAAACACAGCCAGTCCAATCAGATTAAATTGTCGTTCATCCAGAAAGACAAAGAATTCATGATGAAAATCTCCGACAACGGAATAGGAATTAATCACGAAAAATCAGAAGGAAACGGACTTCGAAATATGAAACGGAGAATGCAGGAACAAAACGGACACTGCGAAGTCACTACAGAAAACGGAACACATCTGTTTTTCAGAATCGATTTATAAGAAATTTTAAATATTAAACACAGGCAGCATCATTTTATGGTGCTGTTTTTATTTTAAATCACCCTTTTGTGTAATTGACAGAGATTTGTTTTTAAAGGAACTTTGATGAACAACTTAAAAATTAATAGCTATGAAAACTTTAAATGAAAAAAAACAAATGTGGATTACTATTCTGATACTTTGTGTATTTGTTATGGGGAGTCTGTACATATATTATTATGGAGGACGAAGTTGTGAATCAAAAGTTTTTATTGCAAAGAAAGGGCTAATTGAAAAACAAGATTCTTTGGATTTAGCCAAAATTTCAAATTTGCTTAAAACTCAAAACACAAAAATTTTAGAGCTGAAGAAAGATTCCACAAACGCAAATCTTAAAACTTTACTGGAAGAAAATTTCAAAGTCAATTATGATGAATACAAAGCTCTTCAAAATAAAAAAAATGAGGACATTTTAAAATATATGAAGGTTGTTTTCGGAAATAATACCCCTTTATTAGTATGTGTAATTATTATTGTTTGTGGCATATTGGGTGGTTATGCAAGTAATTTTTATACCTATCTGAAAGATATTTTAGAAACAACAAAAAAATTGGTAGATAAAGCAGAAACTATTACCGAAGCAACGAATGACAGTAACCAGATTGGAGAAGAGCTGAAGAAAGTGAATGCTCAGTTAGAAGATTTGAAGAAAGACATAAACAATGAAAATAAAACGATTATAGCAAGTATTCTTTTTGGAATTATAGCATCATTTTTTTCCATTTTAATATTAAAAGCAGGAGACAGTAATATCTTAAAATTTGAAACTTATATGGATTATTTTGTTTTCACATGCTATTGCTTATTATCTGCATTATTTGCCAAAAAAATTATTGAAGCAATAATTAATACGGTTATAAAAAAATATCAAAATAATGGCTAATTAAAAAATTAGAATAACCTTAAAACTAATAATCATGAAAACAAAAAAAAATCAATCAGTAAGAATTTTAAATGCTCAAACACAGCTCCTTAATTATAAGATTATGGAAATGAATATGACAAATAATTCTTTATTAAGCTCCACAGAAAAAGACAGTAACTATGTAGTGACTAAAAATCTTCTTTTACCAAATGATAATTCTCAGGTTACTGTTTCAATCTATTTTGGTGGTGAAAATCAATTTGGTTCTGCAAAGATTAAAATTTTAAGAACTAATGAGCCTGTTAAATTTATAAAATCATCTACCGACAATATTATATTAGGGATTTGTAGTGATTTAATTGGAAATGTACTTTGTATTGCGGCAGATATAACAGATTCTAATCAAGTTCCTGAAAATAATAACACTGTTTTAACGGTTAAAATAATGCAACAAAATAGAGTTCTTTATGATGATAAGCATACTGTAGATGTTGGAAATGAGGGGGCTACAGCAAGCTTTACATATTATTTGACATTTTATTAAAATCAAAAATTATGAAAACAATAAAACTCAGTGTTCTTCTAATTTTACTCTTGTTTTCTCATTTGTGTTTTAGTCAAGATGATGATGAGATAAATTTAGATGTTTTACGTGCGCAGGCATCTCCAGGCGCAAACTTATTAGGCATAGCAAATTCAGACATTGAAAAACCTACAGATTTAAAAAGTTTGATGATTTCTCTAAGACAAGGATCAGACAATTTTTCTAATTTACCAGCGGCATTTGCTGTAGATGTAGCACCGTTTAAGTTGAATGGCAAGTATCAAAATTTAATTGATAATTCAAAATTTAATGAAACTTTTAAACAAAGCTTTATAATTTCATTTGGTTTTAAAAATTTGAAAGAAGATGAAGATGCAAATATTGAGGAGAAGTCAAAAATGGGTATTGGAACAAAATTCTCCATAGTAAGGGGGGATTTTAATAAAGAAACTGAAGATATCTTATCTGAAATATATAAATATCATTTAATTAAACAAAAAAGAATTGAGTTTATAGAAAATGATGCAGATTTATTGAGGTATTATAATGAAAAAATGATTCTATTACAAAAATTGAAAAATATTAGAGATACAAAAGGTCTAGAATATCTAGAGACAGATGCTAAGATTACCGAAATAACTATTAATGAAGGTAAACGCATTTCATATTTAGAAGAAAAACATAATATAGAGAATATACAGTTAGATAATAAAATCAGAAAAGATATTGAAAATCTTAAATTAGAACGCTATGGTTTTTTTCTGGATATATCAATGGGAACAGTTTTAGATTTTAATAATAATAAATTTAATAATTCAAAAGTTACAAAAGTAGGAGGTTGGGTTACAGGTGGATATAATTGGGAGAAACATTCTTCAACATTGATTTTTATGGGAAGATATTTATACAATCCGGATTCTCCATTAGCAAATCTAGCACTGAAAAAAGAAAATCTTCATACTTTAGATATGGGATCAAGATTAGTGTTAAAACTACTTGATGAGAAATTCCTAATGAGTGGAGAGTGTATGTATAGGAGTATTCTAAATAAATCTGACTTTGAATCTTCATGGAAATATCTTCTTAATTTTGAATACGAATTGGCAAAAAACCAACGACTTACATTTTCATTCGGTAAAAATTTTGATGGTGAATATGAAAAGAAAGGAAATTTAATTGTTGCTTTGAATCTAATAGTTGGCTTGGGTAAAATTAAATTATAGAATAAAGTAGAGATGATTTTATTTGATGATCAATATTTTATAAATAATTAAAATTAACTAAAATTTAACTCACAATAACCCCATAAATTCCCATTCATTTGCTTTAAAAAGTTAAAAATTGATTAAATTTGTCTGAACTATAAAAAAACGAACAATGAGTTACATTTCTTACATAGAAGCGAGACAAATTTTGGATTCAAGAGGAAATCCTACAGTTGAAGTAGATGTATTTACGGAAAGTGGTGCGATGGGACGCGCTGCGGTACCTTCCGGAGCTTCTACAGGAGAACATGAAGCGGTGGAATTGCGCGACGGTGGTTCAGAATATATGGGGAAAGGAGTTCTTAAAGCGGTTGAAAATGTAAGAGAAGTGATTGCCCCTGAATTGGTAGGTCTTCCTGTATACGATCAGAATCTTATCGACCAGATTATGATTGATCTTGACGGAACCAATAATAAAGGAAATCTTGGAGCAAATGCAATTCTTGGTGTTTCTTTGGCAGCAGCTAAAGCAGCAGCAGCAGAATTGAAAATGCCTTTGTACAAATATGTTGGCGGTGTCAATGCAAATACCCTTCCTGTTCCGATGATGAACGTGATCAACGGAGGCTCTCACTCCGATGCCCCGATTGCGTTTCAGGAATTTATGATCATGCCGGTAAAAGCAGATTCTTTCTCTCACGCATTGAGAAAAGGAACTGAAATTTTCCACAACCTTAAATCGATTCTTCACTCAAGAGGTCTGTCTACTGCAGTAGGTGATGAAGGTGGTTTCGCACCAACTTTCAAAGGAACTGAAGATGCTTTGGATACTTTACTTCAGGCTATTGAAAAAGCAGGTTATAAGCCGGGTGACGATATTATGTTGGCGCTTGACTGTGCCGCTTCTGAATTTTATAAAGACGGAATCTACGATTACAGAAAATTCCAGACTCCGGATGCCGCTCAGTTCTCAAGCAGCGAGCAGGTTTCTTACCTTGCTGAACTGGCAGCGAAATATCCGATCATTTCAATCGAAGACGGAATGCAGGAAAACGACTGGGAAGGCTGGAAAATGTTAACCGATAAAATCGGAGACAGAGTACAGTTGGTAGGAGACGATTTATTCGTAACCAATGTTGAAAGACTATCAAGAGGAGTAAAAGAAGGAATTGCAAACTCAATCTTGGTAAAAGTAAACCAGATCGGATCTCTTTCTGAAACAATGGCAGCGGTACAAATGGCGCAGAACAACAGATTCACTTCTGTAATGTCTCACAGATCAGGAGAAACTGAAGACTCTACAATCGCAGATTTGGCAGTAGCAATGAATTGCGGACAGATTAAAACAGGATCCGCTTCAAGATCAGACAGAATGGCGAAATACAACCAGCTGTTGAGAATTGAAGAAGCTCTTGGTGAAACCGCAGTTTTTCCGGGCTTAGATGCTTTTAAAATCAAAAGATAATTAATCGAATTTATAAATAACGGCAAGCGAAATTTTTAGTTTGCCGTATTTTGTAATAAGTAGTATATTTAGAAAAAAATAAATTAAATAATGTCAGACAACAAGGTAATATTGAATTACGACGGTAATTCATATGAATATCCAATTGTGGATAGTACTATCGGAGACAGAGGAATCGATATTTCAAAATTAAGAGACCAGACAGGTCTAATCACTCTTGATTTAGGGTATAAGAACACCGGAGCTACACTTAGTGACATCACTTACTTAGACGGAGACAAAGGAGAATTATTCTACAGAGGATATCCGATCGAGCAGATTGCCGAGAAATCTAACTTCACAGAAGTGATGTATCTTTTATTACACGGTGAATTGCCTTCTCAGGATCAGTACAATTCTTTCGAATCAAACATTAAAAAATATAATTTCGTAGCAGAGGAGATGAAAAAGATCATGGATGCTTTCCCTCGTTCTGCTCACCCAATGGGAGTTTTATCTTCTTTAACTTCAGCGTTAACGGCGTTTAATCCAAAAGCAGTTAATGTAAATTCTAAAGAAGAAATGGATCATGCAGCAGAATTGTTAATTGCAAAATTCTCTCACCTTTGCGCATGGACGTACAGAAAAACTCAGGGATTGCCGCTTAATCACGGAGACAACAGCCTGAACTATGTAGAAAACTTCTACAAAATGGCTTTCAGAATGCCAAATCAGGAATTTGAAATCGATCCTGTTGTTGTTGGTGCTTTAGATAAATTATTAATTCTTCACGCAGATCACGAGCAAAACTGTTCTACTTCTACAGTGAGAATGGTAGGTTCTGCTCATACAGGTCTTTTTGCTTCAGTTTCTGCAGGGGTTTCTGCACTTTGGGGACCACTTCACGGTGGAGCAAACCAGGCGGTTATCGAAATGCTTGAACTGATTGAGAAAGATGGAGGAGATGTATCTAAATACATTGCGAAAGCTAAAGATAAAAACGATAACTTCCGTTTAATGGGATTCGGACACAGAGTATACAAAAACTTCGATCCTAGAGCAAAAATCATCAAGAAAGCTGCTGACGATATTCTTAATGCATTAGGAATTCAGGATAAAGCGCTTGATATTGCAATGCAGTTGGAAAGAGTAGCTCTTGAAGACGAATACTTCGTAGAAAGAAAACTATATCCAAACGTGGATTTCTATTCAGGAATTATCTACAGAGCATTAGGAATCCCTACAGAAATGTTCACCGTAATGTTCGCATTAGGAAGATTACCGGGATGGATTTCTCAGTGGAAAGAAATGAGACTGAAAGGAGACCCGATCGGAAGACCAAGACAGGTGTATCAAGGAGCTCCAAAAAGAGATTATATTGATATGGTTAACAGATAATCAGTATCTTACTATAAACAAAAATCCCGAAGCTTGCTTTGGGATTTTTTATTTCTCAGCTTTGGAGACTTTTTTATTTTTTTACGGTTGTAATTTGTATCATCGTCTTTACACCTTGGATCATTATCATCGAAGCTCTTCCTGTTTCAATAAAATATTCTAAAATTTCGCCATTTTCCAGTTCTACAGAGCCTAAGGAGAAGTCCTTTGTTTTACTTTTGAATTTTCCATACAATTTATCTGTTGCATTAATACAACTTCCCAAAGAAGTCTACCGTTTTTTAAAGTTATGAGTTTCTTGGTAGTTAAAATACTGAAATTATCTTCATTTATAATTGTGGAGCAGATGATTCGTTCTTCGTCAAGTAATTCAATTGGATAATCTATAAACAATTCTTTTGAATCATCTTCATAGAATTGAGTCCACTTAAAATCATAAGGCTGTATTGTACTTCGTTTAATTTTTGCTATACAGATAGTGTGTAAAAATTTATCGGATTTTTTCATGATAAAGTACAAAAATAAACTAAAAAATAAAACCTGCTTCAAAAGCAGGCTTTAAGTCTAATTTTCTGTTATGGACATTGACATCTGTCGCAAGTCCAGAGTGTACATTTTCCTGTTTCAAAATCATATTCGCAGCAACGTCTTGCGGTGGTTGCTCCTCCAATGATGTTTTTTTGTTGCTCTCTGCCTAATTTTTGTGCTTTAAGAAGCACGGTTTTTTTTGCGTTCATGATTTTTTTGGTGTTTGATTGTTAATGTTTTATGTTTTAATTTCTACAGAAATTATATCACTAAGGTAGGAATTTTAATTAAAACTTTTTACATTTTATCAAAAAATAATTCATAACCAATTATTGTGAATAAAATTATCTGATAAAATCGCTTATTTAAGTGAATAAATGCTTTAGTCTATCAATCTGCTGAAGTAAAAAACTGTAAGAAGATTATTTCATAGATTTATATTGCGCAGATCACCTAAAAACAGGACAAAAGTTTCCCAGATTCAGTCCTTTACTTATATTTGTAGCATTGCATAAATCTTTATGAAGCTAAATATAAAAAACGAAACGGGAAGGCTGAAATCAGTGGTTTTAGGGCAGCCCAATTCAATGGGAGCAGTTCCTACATTAGAGGAAAGTTATGATGCAAAATCGTATCATTCTATCGAAAATAACATATATCCGAAAGAGTCGGATATCATTCATGAAATGAACGCTTTCGAAGCGGTTTTAAAGAAATATGATGTAGAAGTTCTTCGTCCGGACATTATTGCAGACTACAATCAGGTCTTTGCAAGAGATGTAGCTTTCGTAATTGATGATAAAATGATCATTTCCAATGTGATTGCAGACCGAGCAGACGAACAGGAAGCGTATAAAACGGTTTTTGAAAAAGTGGCGTGGAGAAAAATAATTAATCTTCCGGAAACTGCACACATTGAAGGTGGAGATGTAATTGTCTGGGACGATTTTCTGTTCATCGGAACATGTTTCAGTGAAGATTACAGAAGTTATAAAACGGCAAGAACTAACGAATATGCCATCGAAATTCTCAAAGAATACTTTCCTAAAAAAAGAATCATCGATCTGGAACTGAAAAAGAACGACAGAATACCGTACGAAGGAATTTTACATCTGGATTGTACATTCAACCCCATTGGAAAGGATAAATGTATTATTTACAAAGACGGATTTGTAGACGAAAGCGATTATCGTCTGATTATTGATATTTTCGGTGAAGAAAACTGCTTCCACGTTACAGCGGAGGAAATGTTTGAAATGTTCCCGAATATTTTTTCAATCTCTCCGGAAATCGTAGTTTCCGACAAAGCATTCACCAGAATGAACAATCACCTCAGAAACGAATGGGGAATGACCGTTGAAGAAATTCCGTACCGCGAGATTTCTAAAATGGGAGGACTTTTACGTTGCTCGACAATGCCATTAGTAAGAGAGTAAATTAAAGTTTATTGAAAAGATTAGTTTTATTTTTTTTTCTGATATTCATATCTAAAGTTCATGCTCAGCAAAAAATTAATTGGGCTGAAATCTTATATGGAAATGCTAAAGATTTAGAAATTAATAAAATTAAATCTTTAAAGCTTAAAAAGGGAGGCAGAGTAATTCGCTTGGTTCAGGTCATTTCAAAAAATTCAATTTTGGTGAAAGATTCTTTAACAGAAGACCTTTTTGAATTTGATGATGAGAACCGACTTATTTCCGTAACATCTATTAAAGCTAAGCAGAATGAAAAATTCAGATTGAATTTTAAAGGTAATTTTATCAACAAGATTTCGAGATTAGTTAATGATAATCGAATAAGAGTTTATAATCAATTTTCTAAAGTAAATTTTAATAATAGATCTTATGAAGAAAAGGAAACATACAGGTTTGATACAAACAAGAATGATTCTTTAAATGTTTTCAGAATAAAATATTTCTTTAATGAACAAAATCCGGAATTAAGTTATGAAGAGACGTATGATAACGGTAGAATATGGACTAAGAAATATTTTAATAATACAGAAGTTAGGAAGGAAAAATTTGAGAATTACAATAAAGTAGATTCTACCTTAACTAAAGATTCTAAATTAACAAAATATCATTTTGAAAATTATAAGAACCATCAGATTATTAGGATTGAAAGAGATTCTGTTTTAACGATTGAGAAGAAAAATGGAAGAAAAGTAAGTGAAAAATTAGAATATGCGGGATTATCTTTCAGACAAATTTTTTATGATGAGAATGAAATTGTAAGAGAGAAAATTATTTATCAGAATTATAAAAATTCTTTTAATGAATGGATCGTTTGGGAAGAAAGAAAATACGACGGAAAAGGAACATTAATAAGTAGGAAATTTCCAAATAAAAAAGAATATAAACTTAAAAATGGGATTTTAGTTTTCAGAAAAAATGTAGAGAGAATTAGAATGAGTTGTGGTGTTGGTTATTCAGATAAGAAAAAAAATCTCTCAGCATACTATTATCCACAATTATATTCTTCCTCAATATTATTTACTCCGAAACTGGCAAAGAATTTTATAGATAATTTTGATATATATGCTATTGATGAAGACGAAGAAATAATTTATAGTTATTTAGATTTCACAGATGATACAAAAGTTATAACAAGCAATTCAACATCAAAAGACATTTATCAAGAGTTTCGGAGCACATCAAGAAGTATCAGAAGAAAAGAAAGATATATTTTAAGATATTTCGATGGAACAGAAGTTGAGGCAGAAACAATTAGTGGCAAAAAATATTTTATTAATTTGGCTAAGAATCCGGAAATTTTATCTTTTTCAATACACACATTTTTAATTAAAAATGAATAAAACCCAAAGTATGCAGACAACAGATACAGTATTAATGATAGAGCCGATTGCATTCGGATTTAATGCAGAAACGGCAAAAAACAATTATTTTCAGGTAGAGCAGAAAGGTTTCGATACCCAGTTCAAAGCTTTGTCTGAATTTAAAGCTTTTGTTGAAAAATTAAGAAGCAAAGGAATTAACGTCATCACAGTAAAAGATACATTAGATCCGCACACTCCGGATTCTATTTTCCCGAACAACTGGGTAAGTTTTCACAAAGACGGAAAAGTGGTTTTATATCCGATGTTTGCTTCCAACAGAAGAGTAGAAAGAAGAGACGATATCATTGAAACCATTAAAGAACAGGGATTTGAAGTAGCGGAAATCGACGACTGGTCTTTTCCTGAAACACAGGGACATTTTTTGGAAGGAACAGGAAGCATGATCTTCGATCACGATAACAAAATTGCTTACGGTTCGGTTTCTTTAAGACTGGATGAAAACCTGTTCAGAGAATTTTGCGAAAAGTACGGTTTTACACCGGTTGTTTTCCATTCATTCCAAACCGTTGGAGAAGAAAGACTTCCGATTTACCACACCAACGTGATGATGTGTGTAGCAGATAAATTTGTGGTAATCTGTCTGGATTGTATCGATGATGAACTCGAAAGAAGCAAAGTCATTGAAACCATTAAAAACTCAGGAAAAGAAATTATTGAAATTTCTGAAGAGCAGATGCAGCAGTTTGCAGGAAATATGCTTCAGGTAAATAATAAAGACGGACAGAAATTTTTGGTGATGAGCGAAACCGCTTATAAATCCTTACATCAGGATCAGGTTGCAGCAATTGAAAAACACTGTGAAGTCATCTACTCAGATTTAAATACCATTGAAGTAAACGGAGGCGGAAGCGCACGTTGTATGCTTGCAGAAGTTTTCTTACCAAAAAAATAATATATTTGCTGAAAATACATTGAATTGGAATCATTAACCAGCAAAGGTTTACATATTCTTCTGACTTTGGAAACGGAGTCAGAAGCTTTGTTAATAGACGGTGACGGTTTCTTGGCATTTACCAAAGATATGCTCGCAACAAAAGACGTGGAAATTGTAGGAATTACCAGTCATATTTTTGAAAATAACAGCTTTACTTCCGCGGTTTGTCTTAAAGAATCCCACCTCTGTATTCATACGTGGCCGGAATTTAAACAACTTACTTTTGATGTTTTTCTCTGCAATTATCTGCAGGATAACACAGAAAAAGTTGAAAAAATTGCAGATGAAGTAATAGACTATTTTAAAGCTAAAACCATTCAGAAACACAAAATTTACAGATAAAAAATGTTTTACGTTTGTCCCGCCTGCGAATCCGGAAATAAACTGGATCTTACTTTCGATATAAAAGAATATGTCTGTAAGACCTGTTCTTATCTTATTGATGTCGAAAATAATAAACATCAGAAACACATCAAAGTTCCTACAGAAAATGTTGTATTGGATATCGGGCAGAAAGGAATCATCGACAATACAGAATATACCGTTACCGGAATTATCATCCGAAAATACGGAACCAGTATCTTTTGGAGAGAATATTATTTAAAAGATACAAAAGGAGAAGATGCTTTCTTAAGTGAGAGTGATGGACACTGGACTTTTCTTCATATCATTAATGCAATGGATGTAAAGAAAAAGATGAACGGAAAAGCAGTGGAACTGCATGGAAGAAATTACCGCTGGTACGAAACTACAGAATGCACCATTCATTCTGCTGCAGGTTTTTTTGAAGATAAACTGAATTTCGGACTGGCAACATACAAGGAATATGTGAATGCAACTCAGATGATTTCCCAAGAGCAGTCGAAGGGAAAAATTGAATTCTTCTTCGGCAAACACATCTCAAAATACAAAGTAAAAAAAGCGTTCGGAATTTCTAACCTTCCCAATTATTCAGGAATAGGAATTGTTCAGCCGTTTTATGTAAATGTAAAACACACCATTAATATTATGGCGGTTTCGGCATTACTAATTAGTCTGATCCAATTGTATGTAGTCGGGACGAGAACCAATAAATCGGTTTTCGAGCAGGAAATTAATTTTGCAGATGTCCGCAATAAAGAAATGGTCAGTAAAAGCTTTGATTTATCAGGCGGTTCTGCCCCGTTAAAAGTTGAGGTATATTCCAATGTGGATAATTCATGGGCAAATGTCGGTTTAGGATTGGTGAACGAGAAAACCAACGAAATTGTGTTTGCTTCAAAAGACATCGAGGAATACCACGGTTATGAAGACGGTGAAAACTGGAGCGAAGGAAGAAAGAATGAAAGTTTTAATTTCTGCGGAGTTGCTCCCGGAAAATACCACTTTATTATTTCGGCAGAAAAACAGGAAACTCCAAAGGTTATGCCTCCATCATATTACGCGACCCAAGACGGAAGTTTAACCTTATCCAGAGATAGCAACGGAACCATTAACGTTACCAACAACAGCACGATGGAAACAACGGCTTTCGGAAGCTCAAAAATGATTAAGGAAGACACTGTGAGCAGTCTTGGACAATTTGTTCATCAGACGTTAGGAAAAGCGGATATCGACTCCCTTTTGAATACCAACCTTGCAGCCGGAACCATTACATCTACAGTCAGCGAAAATAAATCTGTTAAAATTAAGGCAGAATGGCTTCCTGTTTCCTTCAGGAATTTTGTGTTTGTTCTTTTGTTTATGATCGCGTTTGTCGCAGCAGTCTGGTTCGGAAGAAAATCTTTCGAAAGATCAAAATGGTACAACAGTTCAAATTCACCTTACACCTACTCATAAACGATGGAAAATATTATTAATTACATAAAAGAACACTGGATTCTCTGTCTCATCGGAGTTTTTTTTGTCGGCTGGTTTACTTACCTCACTTTTGACGGCAACCAATTCTGCGACTGCGAAAAAACAGAAACCTACAGAGACGGAACCACAAGAACACATCACTCTTCCGGAGTAGGCTATTACAGATACTATCACAAATAAAAATATAAACTATGAATCAGATCAACTTTTTACCGGTCATCAATTCAGTGATTTATTCCTTTCTGGGAATAGCCATATTGCTGGTTTGCTATTTAATTATTGAGAAAATAACGCCGGAAAAAACATGGCACGAAATCGCTCACAATAAAAATACTGCTTTGGCGATTATTTTCGGAGCATTCATCATCGGGATATCAATGATCATAAGCGCAGCAATTCATGGATAAAAAGAGGATTCCTCTTGAACTGCTTTTGATGTTTTCGGTGTTTGTCATCGCAACCTGCGGACTGATCTACGAATTGGTAGCGGGAGCTTTGGCGAGTTATCTTTTGGGCGATTCCGTGAAGCAGTTTTCCTTCATCATCGGAGTCTATCTTTTTTCGATGGGAGTAGGATCGTATTTTGCCAAATTCATCAAGGGAAATTTAATTGATAAATTCATAGAAATTGAAATTCTGGTTGGGATTATCGGCGGAATAAGCTCTGTGGTTTTATTTATTCTGTTTAACACTTTGGCTCATTTTGAAGCTGTTTTATACCTTTTTGTGTTTTTTACGGGCTGTCTGGTTGGAGTAGAAATTCCGTTGTTGATGAATATTCTGAAAGACAGGGTTCAGTTCAAGGATCTCGTTTCAAATGTTTTCGCCTTTGATTATATCGGAGCTTTACTGGCTTCTATTCTGTTTCCTTTGGTATTGATTCCGCAGTTGGGAATCGTAAAAACCCCTCTGTTTTTTGGCTTGGTTAATATTTCCATTGCCATATTTTTATGTTTTTATCTGAAAAATGAACTTTCAAAACCAGTTTCATTAAGAGTTAAATCAATCGGAGCCTTTCTTCTGCTTGTCACTCTCTTTATCTTTTCAGACAGAATTTTATCATTTTCAGAAGAAAAACTGTACGGTGAAAATGTCGTTTACACTAAAAGCTCACCATACCAGAGAATCGTTTTAACCAGAAACAGCCGCGAATTCAGATTATATTTAAATAACAATCTGCAGTTTTCTTCAGTAGATGAATACCGTTATCACGAAGCGTTGGTTCATCCTGCGATGTCGATGGCTAAAAAGATCGATCATATTTTAATTCTCGGCGGTGGAGACGGTTTCGCAGTTCGTGAAGTTTTAAAATACAAAGGAGTAAAAGACATCACTTTGGTGGATTTGGATGGAGAAATGACAGATTTTTTCAGGAATAATGAAACCATGCGCCAATTGAATCAAAGCTCTTTATCCAGTCCAAAGTTAAAAGTGATAAATAAAGACGCTTACATTTGGGTAAAAGAAAACTCTAAAAAGTACGATGTCATCATTATCGATTTTCCGGATCCTTCCAATTACAGTTTAGGAAAATTGTATTCTTTACAGTTTTACAGAGAACTCGAAAGACTCACTACTTTAGATACAAAAATTGTGGTACAGACTACTTCTCCCTATTTTGCTCCAAAATCTTTCTGGTGTATTGAGAAAACAATTAACGAGGTCTTTCCTTTTACTTCTGCATATCACACGTATGTTCCGTCATTCGGAGAATGGGGATTTTCAATGGCTTCTTTTGAGCCGATCAACAATAAAATATATCGTAAAATTCCGAATCTGAAATTTTATGATTATAATTTTTCACAACTCTCTTACTTTACGAAAGATATGAAAACCAAAGATATTGAAGTCAATCGATTGGATAACCAGATTTTAGTAAGATATTTTGATGAAGAATGGGGTAAAGTTCAATAGAAAAGTGTCAATTATTTATTATATTTGTATCATAAATTGATACTTAAATTGTAAAAATATGATAGCTGAAATTGAAAAATATATAGAAATCCAGAACAACATCGATCAGATTCTGAAAGATTCACCATTTAAAATTTCTTACATTATCGAAAAAACAGGGATCAAAAAGCCGACCTTTTTTAAAAAAATGAAAGAAAAGAGATTTACTTCCGAAGAACTGCTTTCTATTGCCAAAGTAATGGAACCTGTTTATAGAAACGAAACCCATGAAGAGATTTTAGAATCGTTGAAAAGATCCGAAGAAGATTTCAGAATGGGAAGAACGGTCTCTTATCACGACTTTATGAAAGCTAAAAGAGAGAAATTAAAAAAACTAACAGACGGTGAAAGTTGATATTTCAATTGCGGCTCAGCAAGATATTGATGATATTGAATCTTATCTTTTAAGAAAATGGAATCAAAAAGTCGCATTTAAGTTTTTCGATCAGTTAGACGATGCTATAAGTATTTTAGAACACCAGAATGTATATTTCGAAAAATATAGAGATACAGGTTTTATGAAATATTTGGTAACGAAACACAATTACATTATTTATGATTATCAGGATGATATGTTGAGAATCCACAGAGTTATCAACAATTTTCAGAACCCCGAAGACAACTATGAAAGCATCTCAAAATAACCATTAAATCTTGCCAACTCAACCTACTCAATTTTCCAGAAAAGATTTCCTTAAAACCCTGTTCTTGGGCGGTCTCATGATTCCTTTTTTACATTATTGCAGTAAAAAAGGCAAGTCATTATTGCTAAAAATCACCGGAACCAATCATATTTTAGGGCACAAACTCTGGGCAAAAGATTTCCCTCAACCTACGGAAGAAATTCGCACAAAGTATCTTATTGTTGGTGGAGGAATTTCAGGACTTTCGGCGTGTAGATTTTTCAGTCAGAATCAGGAAAACAATTATCTGTTGCTCGAAATGGAAAATCATTTAGGCGGAAACTCTTCTAACGGACAGAACAAATTTTCAAAATTTCCTTTGGGAGCGCATTATTTGCCATTACCGAATAAAGAAAATACTGAAATCATCGAATTTCTGAAAGAATGCAAAATTTATCAGGGAGACTATGAAAACGGCGATCCGATTTTAGATGAATATCAGATGACTTTTCCGCAACAGGAACGGTTGTTTTTTAAAAATTCATGGCAAAATGATCTTGTTCCGCAAAATGGCATTTCCAAAGAAACAAAAGCGGAATTTGACCGGTTTTTTAAAATGATGGATCATTTTCAGCATCAAAAAGATGCCGAAGGAAAATATTGGTTTGCCATTCCTGTTCACGATTCCAGTCGTGAAGATGAGGTTTTAAAACTGGAGAAAATTATTTTCAAAAACTGGCTGAAACAGGAAAATTTTACATCTGAAGAATTACTCTGGCTGTTGGATTATTCCTGTCGCGACGATTACGGTTTGGGAATCGATTATGTTTCAGCTTGGGCTGGAATTCATTATTTCGCCGGAAGAAAAAACAACTGGAGCAAAAAATACAAAGATCAGGTTTTTACATGGCCGGAAGGAAATGCAAGACTGGCAAAACATTTTTCAAAATATACAGAAGGAAAATCTTCATCGAATAATTTAGTTTTTGAGGTAAAAATTAATGATAAAAATGTTGAGGTTTTAAGTTTCGACAATATTCAGAAAAAGACAAAAAAGATCGTTGCTGAAAAAGTTCTGTTTGCGACTCCGCAATTCGTCAACGAAAGAATTTTCAACAATAAAAGGGCTGAACATTTTAACTATGTTCCGTGGCTTTTAACAACGATTACTTTACAAAACGATTTCGGAGGAGACGAAGAATTGGCTTGGGATAACGTAATTTACGGTTCCGATGGTTTAGGCTATATTTACGATCAGCATCAGAATGTAAACCAGATTATGGGTGAAAAAGTGATTACGTACTACAGAAGTTTTTCTACCAATGATTGTAAAAAAGCAAGAAAAAAATTATATGGTCTGAAAGAAGATCAGTTGAAATACCTTGTTTTGGAAGATCTGAAAAAAGCCCATCCTATGATTGAAGATTTTATCCTTGAAATGCAGTTTCACAAAATCGGTCATGCGATGATTGCGCCGGTTCCGAACCAGATTTTTGGAAATTCAGAAAAAGCAAAACAGCCGATTGACGGAAAAATTTTCTTTGCCCATTCTGATCTTTCGGGAATTTCAATTTTCGAGGAAGCTTTTTATCAGGGATGGAGAACCGCGAAAGAGATGCAACAATTTGATTAAAATTAAAATAAGAATTCAAACCTTATAGGTTTTTAAAACCTATAAGGTTTCCCCAAAATAAAAATGAAACAACCCTGGATACATAAAGCAAAAACAGACGGCTGGTTTATTCTGTCGCCACCTTTCATTATTTTGCTGATTGTTTTCTTATTTCAGAAACAGATTCAGGGACTGGAAAATCATTATTCCTTTTACACATGGCTTTTCCTGATTGTTTTCGTGGATGTAGCGCATGTGTATTCAACGTTATTTAAAACGTATTTCGTTAAAGAAGAAGTCAGGAAAAGAAAACTGTTGTACTATGGAATTCCTGCATTGAGCTGGATTTTAGGGTTGATTTTATACCAGTTCGGAAGTCTTACCTTTTGGTCGGTGTTGGCTTTAATTGCTGTTTTTCATTTTATCAGGCAGCAATATGGTTTCATGAGAATTTATGCCAGATTTGAACCCAATAACTGGAGTAATAAATTGGATGAAATTGCGGTGTATTCTGCCACAATTTTTCCGATGTTGTATTGGTTTAAAACACCGAGAGCTTTTACTTGGTTTGTCCAAAATGAATTCAACTGGCTTCAGAATCTTCCGGATTATATTCCAGTCATTAAGATTTTATATTTCGGAATTTTAATGATTTGGATCGTAAAAACGGTTTATGAAATTTTCAAATCAAGACAATTTAACATTCCAAAAATCGCTTTAATTTCAGGGACTTATCTTTCGTGGTATTTCGGAATTGTATACTTTAATAACGATTTGGTTTTCACTTTCCTGAATGTCATTTCACACGGAATTCCTTATATCGCCTTAATTTACATCAGAGAAATTCAACAAAAAGACGATCAAAATCTAAACCGTCTTTCTTTATTCAAATCTGCTTTCGGGATATTTTTATTTATTATCGTCATTCTGGGATTTGCATTTTTTGAGGAATTTTTATGGGAAATATTGGTTTGGAACGAACATTTTTCATTAAATCTGAATGTTTCGTTAAATTGGTTTCAGTTTTTAGTTCCTTTATTAGTCGTTCCTCAGCTTACGCATTACTTATTGGATGGCTTTATTTGGAGAAAACCGAAAAAAGTTAATTAATTTTGTCCTCAAAGTTAAAACATATGAAAATGCAGAAGTGCCTCCTTTCATTCATGCTTTTGTTGGGATTTTTTAGTTTAAATGCTCAGCAGAAGACATTTTGTAACCCGATTAATATTGATTACGGGTATACTCCGTTCGAAGTTTTTTCAAAACAGGGAAAACACCGTGCTACGGCTGATCCGGTAATTGTTAATTTTAAAAACAAGCTCTTTCTTTTTTCCACCAATCAGGAAGGATACTGGTATAGCGACGATATGCTCGACTGGAAGTTTGTCCACCGAAAATTTTTAAGAGACAATAAATATACTCACGATCTGAACGCTCCTGCAGTTTGGGCAATGAAAGATACGTTATACGTTTTCGGATCTACATGGGAACAGGATTTCCCGATCTGGAAAAGTACCAATCCCACCAAAGACGACTGGAAAATTGCTGTCGATACTTTAAAAGTCGGAGCATGGGATCCTGCATTTCATTACGATGAAGACAAAAACAAGCTGTACTTGTATTGGGGATCAAGCAACGAATGGCCTTTGTTGGGAACTGAAGTAAAAGTTAATACGCTTCAGTCGGAAGGTTTTGTAAAGCCTACGATCAGGTTAAAACCGGAAGATCACGGCTGGGAAAGATTCGGGGAATACAATGATAATGTTTTCCTGCAGCCTTTCGTAGAAGGAGCGTGGATGACGAAGCATAACGGAAAATATTATCTTCAGTACGGAGCTCCTGCAACGGAATTCAGCGGATATTCGGACGGAGTGTATGTGAGTAACAAGCCTTTAGAAGGTTTTGAATATCAACAGCATAATCCGTTTTCTTACAAACCGGGAGGTTTTGCAAGAGGAGCAGGACACGGTGCAACGTTTGAAGACAATTACAAAAACTGGTGGCACATTTCTACCATTTTTATTTCAACCAAAAATAATTTTGAAAGACGTTTGGGAATCTGGCCTGCCGGATTTGATAAAGATGATGTAATGTATTGCAACACGGCTTACGGAGATTATCCGACGTATCTTCCGCAGTACGCTCAGGGAAAAGATTTTTCGAAAGGACTTTTTGCAGGTTGGATGCTGCTGAATTACAATAAGCCGGTTCAGGTTTCATCCACTTTAGGCGGTTATCATTCCAATTATGCGGTGGATGAAGATATTAAAACGTATTGGAGTGCCAAAACAGGGAATTCAGGAGAGTGGTTTCAGACGGATTTAGGAGAGGTTTCTACCATTAATGCGATTCAGATCAATTATGCCGATCAGGATGTTGAGTTTATGGGTAAAACGCTGGGTAAAATGCATCAGTATAAAATCTATGGTTCCGATGACGGTAAAAAATGGAATGTTATTGTGGATAAAAGCAAAAACACCAAAGATGTTCCTCATGATTATGTAGAACTGGAAAAACCTGCAAAAGCGAGATTTCTGAAAATGGAAAATCTGAAAATGCCCACCGGAAAATTTGCATTAAGCGGTTTCAGAGTTTTTGGAAAAGGAGCGGGAACTGTTCCTCCAAAAGTTCAGAATTTTGTTCCGTTGAGATCGGATCCTAAGAAATACGGCGAAAGAAGAAGCATCTGGATGAAATGGCAGCAGAATTCCGATGCAGACGGATACGTCATTTATTGGGGGAAATCTCCTGAAAAATTGTACGGAAGCATTATGGTGTACGGAAAAAACGAATATTTCTTCACCGGAGCCGACAGAGCGGATGCGTATTATTTGCAGATCGAAGCTTTCAATGCTAATGGTGTTTCGGAAAGATCGGAGATTTTTAAATCGGAATAAAAATATAATAAACGCTTTGAGTTTTTCAGAGCGTTTATTTTTTTAGTAATAAAGAGAATATTAATTTTTTATAATATCCCATCTTAAAAGATTATTCCTTTTCTCTAAAGCTTTTTTATTGTTTCTTTCCACCATTCTATAAAATTCGGAATCTGATATTTCTTTTCCGTTACCGTCAAAAAAGATTTGTTTCAGATCATTGTTATCATTGTTCCGCTGCGGAGAAGGATTATCGAAATAATTTTTTAAAATAGTTTTGAAATAATTTTCTGTTACTAAAATAAGCTTATGTCTGAAATAATATGGAAGTTCTTTCGGATCTGAATTTCGAAGTGATTTTATCTCTACGAGCTGAAATGAAATTCCTTTCTTCTCGTCTTCTGCTTTTACAATTAACCCAGGTAAGCCATGGAGCAAATAAGGACCGTCCTGAATGGGAATATCAGTTGTAAACCAGACTGTCCATTTTCTGTTATAGAATGTAGTTGTTGCTTTTTGAGCTAAAAAATTTAAAATCTTTTCTTTTTCAGGAAAGATTTTCCATTTAGGTTTTTTCTGCATGTTTACCTGATAATAATTCTGACAGCTTGTATACAATGTCATATTAAAATCTGGATAATTTTTTACAATAACGTCTAAATACTGAATTCCCTGATAAGGAAATTTATCTTTCGGTTTCTCTTTAATTCTTACTAAAGAGTCCTGTTCGGGAATATCGGAAGAATAAAATCGGGAACTGTTTTTATGAATATCAAGATTCAGAAATTCTTTTTTCTTAATATCAAGATGCGTGGAATCTTCTGCGAAACTGTATTCGTAAACAAAACGTTTATTTTGAGATTTATATAACTGAGCTGTTATTAAAAGAAAAAATACTATTCTGTACATCTAAAGAATTTTAAGGATTTATATTCTTCATAAACCCCTCAATTTTATTGACCAGAAAATCTGCATTGGAAGACTGATCCCAACCGAGGTGATCTCCGGTAAATTGATACGATTCATGATAGACTTTGTTTTTTGTGAGAGAGGAATCTAAAGTTTTTTGCTGAGATGGTGGAACCACATGGTCATTAATTCCGTAATAAGAAAGGGTAGGAGCAGAAGTTGGATTAATCCAGTGAACTGGACTCCCGAAATCCATAAGCGTTGTTTTGCTGTCAACGATTTTAGGATCGATCAAATATTTTTCTACAAAAGCATAATCTTCATAATTTTTAAATCCGGGATCATTCAAATCTGTAGGTCCGACGATATTGATAACCGCTTTTACCTTTCTGTCCGGATCAAATTTATAAGCATACAACATTGCTAAATGCGCTCCTGCGCTATTCCCGAGAAGAATATATTTGGGGTAGATTTTTAAGGTTTTTTCTAAATAGTTTATGGCATTGGTAATATCATCCGTTTGATTGGGAAGAGCAAAGCGTTTGGATGATGCAAGGCGATAATCCAGATTGATAAAAATATTTTCAGGAAATTTTTTCATCAGATCATAGGTGAAATCTGTAAGCTGAGATTTCCTTCCGCCGCGCCAACCGCCACCGTGAATAACTACGAAAACATCTTTATCTTTTAAAGAAGCCTTAGGAATATAAACGTCCATTTTCTGTTCCTTATCTTTTCCATAGGAAATATTTTTCTCTATGGTGAAAGACTGACCGTTGCCTAAATCAATGGTGTTTTGTTTACAATTTAAAAGTGTAAGAAGAAATAAACCTGTTAAAACAATTAAACGACTCTTCATCATTGAATTTTAATTAAAAATAAAAAAACTCGCCGATTTCTCAGCGAGTTTACCACAAAAATGATTTATATGAAGAAATGATTGTTATCTGGTTCTGTTTTTAATTTCGTCTGAAGCACTTTCGATGTTTCTTACCTTTTTCACTTTCTGGTTTCCGAAATTGTAAGTAATGCTTACATTAATGCTTCTTTTGTACATGTCGTTTTTAATGTAGTTGTAATTTCCGGAAGCCTGTAAATCTTCAATTTCCACTACGTTGGTTCTTAAAACATCATTCAGATTTACCGCAAAAGTCCAGTCGTTCCAGTTTTTCTTAATGCTCAGATCTAAACTCGCTAAGTTTTTCAGCATACCAAGTTCTATCTGCTGTTTATCCACATAGAAGAAATTTACGCCTAAGAACCATGTTTTCTTTTTGTCTAAACGGATGGTATTGTTACTGGTAATCACCATACTTGCAGATTTTCTGTTGTTTACATAAGTGTCAAAAACCTGTCCTGTTGTAGGATCTGTATCTAATGTTCCGTTGTTGATGTTATACTGAACACCCGCATTGAAGTTTAATGTAAGATATTGCTTGAATAAAGATTTCTGAATTCCCAGCATGGCAGACATTTCCTGCTTGTCTCCGAAATTGGTTCTGATGTAGGCTAACTGAACTCTTTTCTGATTGGTTTTCGGATCAATATAGCTTCTCTGCAACGGAACCTGCGTAATCTGGTCTTTTTCATAGGTATGATTCAAAATCAGGAAGTAAGAATTTTTGTACATATATGTTAACTCCTGATTGTAAGTGGAAGATGCCTTTACGAAAGGATTATTCTGGGTATAATTATCTTCTGTGATCAGATTCTTTACAGGGTTCAATTCCCAGAAGCTTGGTCTTCTCATTCGGCTTGAAAAGGAATAGGAAATATTGTTCTTATCATTAATAGCATAATTAAAACTCAAATAAGGTAAAAGATTATTATAATTTCTTTCGATCTGCTGATTGGTTTCTACATTGTTTTTCCAACTGTCTGCGGTTCCTAAGCTGTTCGTGATTTCATATCTTGCCCCGATTTTTCCCGAGAACTTATCCGAAAACTTCTTTTCAAAAGTTACATACAGGCCATAAATATTTTCATTGTAAATAAAATGGTTAAAATCATTTTGAGAAGCTAACTGGTTACCGGAAAGATCGTATGGATAAGCGTAGTTTTTGGTATCGTTGTCTGTTTTTGTTTTATTGTAATTTCCTCCGGCAGAGAACGTAAAATCGTTTTTAAATTTCTGAATATAATCCACCGTCCCGGAAAAATTATTGATAACCTGCGGAAGATCCTGAATTATTTTGCTGCTGTTTTGTGTGAAATTTCCTGCCGCATCCTGAATCAGCGTGTTGTTATTCGTGTACTGAAATCTTTTATAATTAAGATAAGCTGCATTCACGTTCAGTTTGCTTCCTAAAGAATCAAGCTTTACTTCATAGTTTAAATTTACAGAATTGTTGTAACTTCTTGCGTCCTCTTTATTTTTGGTTTTAGTGTAGGCGGTTGAAAGTATATTTCCGTTAGTATCATATTTTGTAATCGTGTTCATCAGATCAATCGTAGAATTGTAGCTTTTGTTTGCCCATGTATTCCATGATAAAGCCAGATTACTTTTGTCATTCAACAGATAATCAATATTCAGATATCCGCCTAAATTTTTGTTTGGATCATCAATATTCCCTACAGATTCATTCTGTACATTTTCAGATCGGTTTCTGAGAATATAAGACTGCGGATTGATATTTTCGCCACCGCTAAGATTCGCATTAATTCCCAGTTTGTCTTTTCTGTAATTTACGGAGAAACTGGCGTTGCTTGCATTGTATTTACTCTGGGTATTAGACATTCTCATGTTTCCGCTGGTTCCGTCGCTCATTTTTTTCTTCAGCACGATATTGATGATCCCATCGGAAGATTCCACCTGATATTCACTTCCCGGAACCGTAATCACTTCAATTTTTTGAATATTTTCTGCGGGTGTATTTTTCAGAAACTGAACCAAAGATTCCGCATCCATATTGCTTTTTCTGCCGTTAATGTAGATCAGCGCATTATTTTTCCCTGCAATTTTTAACGTTTTATCGTCCGTTGTAGACAAAAGAGGAGTCTGCTTCAGAATATCGAACGTTGTATTTCCTTTTGCAATCGGAGACGCAGCAACATCATAGACAAAACGGTCGCTTTGTTTTTTGAAAACCTGCTTGGTTAAAGTAACCCCTTCTATGCTTTTTGTTTTTACAGTATCTTTTTTGGTTTGCTGTGCGAAAGATAATCCACTGAAGAATATAGCTGCGATAAGAATGGTCGTTTTCATGATATAATATTTTAGAGAGTTTAATAGCTTGTATTTGTTATTATTTAACATTGCAAAGATATATAATAAATTAAGTATCTTGCAATACAAAGTACTTAAAATGTTTTTAATTAAAATTTAACTATTTGATTTTCAGTTAGTAAAATTTTGTATAAAATTTTTAATCGTAGTAGGTTTGCTATTTATTTAGACAATTCAAGTCTGAATTCTATTACACGGCTCCAAATAATTTTCAGTTTTTAAATAATAATTAATTAAAATCTCAATAAAAAGAAAAGTGAATGTATTTTATGATTAATTTAGTTAAAACTTAAAAATATTAGCATATGAGAAAATTTTATCTCCTTTTTTTGTTGTTATCATTAATTTTTTCCTGTAAAGATGAATCTTTCATAGAGATCGATAACAACACGTCGAATCCCCAATCCAATTATAATTTTGGAAATGATGTACAAAAAAACTTTCAGGGCGTGGTTTTAGACATCAATGGTGCACCTGTTTCCGGTGCTGCGGTTACCATAGGTACAGCTACAGTCACCACGAACCTCAAAGGTTTCTTTACATTTAAAAATGCCTCTGTAAAAGAAAATTTTGCCCATGTAAAAGTTACAAAAGCAGGATTTGTAAATGCTTCGCGTGTTCTGGTTCCTACCAATGGAATGAACAGAGTAAACATCATGATGATTCCTGCAGCCACAACTTCCACAATTTCTTCGGGTTCAAGTTCTACGGTTTCTCTTCCGAACGGAACAAAAGTAAAGTTCGACGGAAGCTTTAAAGATGCGAACGGAAATGCCTATACAGGAAGTGTACAGGTTGCTTTGTTTAATCTGGCCTCCTCCAATCCCTATCTTAATGAATTGATGCCGGGATCACTGCTTGCGACAAATTCAGGCGGGAACGCGAGAGTCATGGAGACTTTCGGGATGGTACATGTTCAGCTGACAGGAAGTTCCGGACAGAATCTTCAGATTGCTAACGGACATACCGCAGAAATTACAGTACCTATTGACGCTTCACAGACTTCCTCTTCTCCGGCAACGATTCCGCTTTGGTCTTACAATGAACAAACAGGAATGTGGAATGAGGAAGGTTCTGCCACAAAAGTCGGAAATACTTATGTGGGAACAGTAAGCCATTTTTCCTGGTGGAATTATGATGCTCAGTTTGAGCAGGCAACCATGAAAGTAACAGTGAAAAATACTGCAGGACAGGTTCTTCCGAATATTAAAGTAACTTTAAAGAGAGCCTCTCAAACGTATGAGACTTATGGTATAACGGACAATATGGGAATGGTTTCGGGAATTGTTCCTGCAAATGAAGTCCTTAATTTAAAAGTTTATGATATTTGTAATAACGTCATTTATACTTCTAATGTAGGACCATTTCCGGCAGGAGTTATAACAACGATAGCAGATATTACAATTAATCCTTCTGCTTCAACAAGCTATACCATCCAGGGAAATTTGAAAACCTGTGCCAATACAGATGTTACAGACGGTTATGTGATATTGCGAAATGCTACAGGAACAAACTATTTCAATTATCTTTCGGTTCCTGTAAATGCCAATGGAAGCTTTACCATGAGTACTTATTCGTGTACTTCAAATCCACAGTTTATTTATGAAGGATTTGATGTTGCCAATCTTCAGACTACCGGAGAAGTTACTTTTACAGCAACTACCAATACAGTTAATTTGGGAAATATTACGGTTTGCAATTCTGTAAGCGAGTTTGTCAGTTATAAAATCGATAATCAGGCAGTGACTTATGTTCTGGGATCATTTAACGCACAATGGTCCGGACTTACTTCGCCTACACCGAATTTACCATCAAAACAGCTGAGAATAAACTCTGTAAATCCTGCAGGACCATACTTTTCCATGACTCAGAACAATATGATGGGCGTTGCTGCAAGTTTTACTACGGATTATATGTTTGAGCTTTCGGGGGCAGTGATTACACCGAGCAACGGAAATTTAACCGTCAATATCTCTACTTTCGGTGTGGTTGGAGATTATATTGATTTCACAGTTAACGGAACTTATACCAATACAACAGGAAGCCATACGTTCACAGCAACTGGTCATGTGAAACGCGATATGTAAAAATCATTACATTCTAAAATTTAAAAAGGACCGAAAAGGTCCTTTTTGTATGTTTAGGTATTACTCTCTGTCGAAACGGGCAAGTTTTTTATCAATCCAGATCGTGGCAAATGGGAAGAAGGCGGCAATTAAGGCAAAAACACTGTCTTCATCGTCCCAAACGTAAATTTTTCTTACCGCAGGTAAAAAGATTAGATAAAGAGAAAAAAAGAATCCGTGAATGCTTCCGATGGTGCTGATGTAAACAATAGGAAGAATTTCATCGGGATTGGTGCGGATCCAGATCATTGCCGTGAAAAGAAAAAACCACGAAACGGCTTCTGCAAGGCAGATATTTTTAAACCACTTAATGATCTTTTCCTGAGGATATTTTAAGAAAAATTTTTCGATGAAGTTCATAGTATTGAATTGAAAATTCGGTTTATGAGTTGAAAAAAATTGCAATTATTAATTCTAAATTCTAATTTTTAATTTTCTAAATATAAAATTACTTATAAAAACTGCTCCCATCCAGATAATCAAAAACTTCGGGAGGAAGCATCGGTCTTACATTTTTTCCGCTTTTAATCATGTTTCGGATTTCTGTTGCGGAAAGTTCAATAACCGGCGCGTTGATTAGAGAAATATTTTCGTGCTGAAGGTATTCAGAATCTTTCTTTTCACCTTCAAAAACTCTCGGATAAACAATGATGTGATGATTCTTAATTAAAGTTTCAGCATTCTTCCATTTATGAAGGCTTTCCAGATTGTCTTCTCCCATGATTAAACTAAAAGAATAGTCGGGATATTTCTCATGAAGATAAGTAAGTGTATCAATTGTATAACTTGGCTGTGGCAATGAAAACTCCACATTTGAAGCGCGCATTCTCGGATAATTTTTTACCGCAAGCTGCACCATATCCAGTCGGTTATGATCTTTTAACAAAGATTTTTTTTCTTTAAAAGGATTTTGCGGACTTACCACAAACCACAATTCATCCATATCGGAATTTTCCAGAATGTAATTGGCTAAAATTAAATGACCAATATGAATCGGGTTAAACGAACCGAAAAATAAACCAATTTTTTTCATAACCAACTTCTAATCCCTGAATTTTACATCTTTAATATTCAGATAATGCGTTACATTCCCTTTCCAGTGGTTTTCTTCCAGCGTAAAGGCAAGATCAAAATATTTATTTCTGAAATCATCGGCAAACTGTCCTAATTTAAAGCCTACACATTCAATATTTCTTCCGGTGGATTCCTGCTTGATATAGAATTTAAGATGATTATTATCTTTCCCCATCGTTTTGATATACCCCGAAATTTTCTGATTCGTTAATGTAAGAATCGGTTTCATATTATGAGGTCCGAAAGGTGCCAGTTTTCTGTGGAAATTGATAAATTCCCTGTTGATTTCATCAATCTGTATTTCCGAATCTATCGTGATCGAAGGCTCTTTCTGATGTTCTTTGATTTTTTCGGAAACCACCCGTTCAAATTTTTCTTTGAAAGCCGCAAATTTTTCTTTCTCCATAGAAAGTCCTGCTGCAGCATGATGTCCTCCGAATTTTAAAAAATATTCCGAACACATATCCAGTGCTTCGTGAACATCAAAATCTGAAACTGATCTCGCCGAAGCCACCATTTCCCCATTATTTCCATCGGTAAAAACGAGAGTAGGTTTGTAGTAGGTTTCAATCAGTCTCGAAGCTACAATTCCGATCACTCCTTTATTCCATTCCGGATGATAAACGATGGTTGTATATTTTGTTTCCTGCTGAGATTCAATAACCTGATTCAAAGCAGAAAGGGTAGAATTCATATCCAGTTCACGCCTTTCATCGTTAAGATTCATGATGTCGCTCACGATCTGATGGGCGTGTTTCAGGTTATCCGAAACCATAAGCTCAACGGCTGCTTTTCCGTGCGAAATTCTTCCGGCAGCATTAATTTTCGGCGCAATTTCAAACACAATATTTGAAATTTCAAAATGAGAAAGCTTGTCTTCAGGAATTAATAATCTTAAGCCTAAATTTCTCGTTTTTCGAAGAGTTTTCAGTCCCATTTTAGCCAAAACCCTGTTTTCTCCGGTCATTGAAACGATATCTGCGGCAATGGAAATCGCAAGAAGATCTGTTAATTCAAACAGTTCTGCTTCAGGAAGTTTATAAATCGTATTCAGTCCCTGACAAAGTTTAAAACCAACTCCGCAACCGGAAAGTTCTTTGAAAGGATAGCGGCAGTCGCTTCTTTTCGGATCCAGAACAGCAACAGCGTCAGGAATTTCTTCGCCGGGTAAATGGTGATCGCAGATGATAAAATCAATATCAAGACTTTTGGCATAGCTGATCATGTCTAATGCTTTGATTCCGCAGTCTAAAGCGATAATTAGCGAAAAGCCGTTTTCTTTCGCAAAGTCGATTCCTTCGGTGGAAATTCCGTACCCTTCAGAATTTCTGTCGGGAATATAATAATCTAAATATTTTTTCTGAACAATTTTGCTGAGGTACAGATACATCAGTGCAACGGCAGTTGTTCCGTCCACGTCATAATCTCCGTATACCAATATTTTTTCTCCATTCTCAATTGCAGTGGCGATCCGCTCTACAGCTTTTTGCATATCTGCCATTAAAAACGGACTGTGAATGTCGTTAAGGTTGGGTTTAAAAAATTCTCTTGCCTTTTGATAATTGTCAATTCCTCTGAGAACGAGGAGTTTAGATTCAAAAGTTCCAAAACCAAGAGACGAACTTAATCCATCCACAATTTCCTCATCGGGTTCGGGCTTGTAAATCCATTTTTGACTCATTTCACAAAAATAGGGAATTATAATTTAAAAGAAAAGTTTATTGTTGAAGGGGAAGTGTTAAAAAAAACCGTTCAGCAGTTGAACGGTTTTTAAATATTTTTAAGAATACATTTTCTCTCTTAATTCTTTTACTTTCTTATCAGCAAGATATTCATCGTAAGTCATTTCTCTGTCGATAATTCCGTTTGGAGTAAGTTCGATGATTCTGTTACAGACTGTGGAAAGCATTTCGTGGTCATGAGAAGCCAGTAGAATATTTCCTTTAAAGTTAGACAGTGAGTTGTTCAATGTCGTGATACTTTCAAGGTCTAAGTGGTTTGTAGGTTCATCCAGTAAAAGAACGTTAGCTTTCTGAAGCATCATTCTGCTGAACATACATCTCATTTTTTCACCTCCTGAAAGTACTTTACATGATTTTAAAGCTTCATCTCCTGAGAAAAGCATTCTTCCTAAAAATCCTCTTACGAATTCTTCATGACGCTCTTCATCATTTTTCGTGAATTGTCTTAGCCAATCAACCAAACTTAAATCTTCCTGAAAGAAGTTTGTATTATCTAAAGGCATATGCGACTGGTTTGTAGTAACTCCCCAAGCAACAGTTCCTTTGTCTGCTTCTACATTTCCTGCTAAAATTTCGAAAAATTCTGTGATTGCCAATGAATTTTTAGACAAAACAGCAACTTTATCTCCTTTTTTAAGATTTAAATCGATATTTGAGAATAGTAATTCTCCGTCTTTTGTTTTTTCAAGACCTTTTACATCTAAAATCTGATCTCCCGCTTCTCTTTCCATTTCGAAAATAATGGCAGGATATCTTCTTGAAGACGGTTTAATATCATCAATGTTTAATTTATCGATCATTTTCTTTCTTGCAGTTGCCTGTTTAGCTTTTGCAACGTTTGAACTAAATCTCGCGATGAAGTCCTGAAGTTCTTTCTTCTTTTCCTCCGCTTTTTTGTTCGCCTGAGCTCTCTGTCTAGTTGCTAACTGAGAAGCCTGATACCAGAAAGAGTAGTTACCTGTGTAAAGATTTAATTTAGCATAATCTAAGTCACCGATGTGCGTACAAACCGTGTCTAAGAAGTGACGGTCGTGAGATACAACAATTACTGTGTTTTCGTAATCTGCCAAGAAATCCTCCAGCCAAGAGATCGTATCGATGTCAAGGTCGTTCGTAGGCTCATCCAGAATAAGTACATCCGGATTTCCGAAAAGCGCCTGAGCCAAAAGAACCTTTACTTTGTCTTTGTTCTCAAGTTCGCTCATCATTTGCCAGTGCATATCATCTTTAATACCTACGTTAGAAAGCATGGTCTGTGCATCAGATTCTGCAGTCCATCCTCCCATTTCATCGTAGATTACACCTAATTCTCCGGCTTTAATTCCGTCTTCATCAGAGAAGTCTTCTTTCGCATAAAGCGCGTCCATCTCTTCTTTTATCTCGAATAATTTCTTGTTACCTCTCAAAACCGCTTCAAGCACAGTAAATTGATCATAAGCAAAGTGATCCTGCTCCAGAACAGACATTCTTTTTCCAGGTTCCAAAGATACGTGTCCTGTTGTCGGGTCCTGCTTTCCTGTTAATATTTTAAGGAATGTAGACTTTCCTGCACCATTTGCTCCGATAATTCCGTAGCAGTTTCCTTTCGTAAACATAATGTTTACCTCGTCAAAAAGAACTCTTTTCCCGAATTGTAAAGATAAGTTAGATACTGTTAACATATAGTTTTGTAAATTTGGCGCAAAAATACGAAAAGAATTTGGGTATTTCGCAATATTGTAATAGTCAGGTTTTTAAATGTGGGGTATTTTTTATATATTTCATTCATTAAATTAATAAAACGCAGAAAAAAAATTTCAGAAAAGATAAATTTCACCTGCAACTTTATTAAATTTTTACATCTTATAAATACAAAAGGATTTTAAAATGAAGATTGAAAAAACAGTCAATATATTAAACCGAAGAGCCAGATTTGAATATGAAATTCTGGAAGAATACGATGCGGGAATGGTTTTAACAGGTACGGAAATAAAATCTTTGCGTTCTTCAAAAGCATCTATCGCAGAATCGTTCTGTCAGTTTATTGATGGGGAATTGTACATCATTAATATGATGATTGATGAGTACAAATTAGGAACTTTTTACAATCATAAAACAAAAAGGGAACGGAAATTGCTCTTGCACAAAAAAGAGTTACAGAAATTAGAAAAAAAGTTAAAGGATGCAGGGAACACTGTTATACCTCTTAAGTTATATATCAATGACAGGGGAAAAGCAAAGGTTCTCATAGCGCTGGGTAGAGGGAAAAAACTCTTCGATAAAAGGGAGAGCATAAAAGATAGAGAAAATAAACGAAACCTCGACAGAATATTAAAGAAAAGTTAAAAATCATCTGAAAAACTTTGTATATAAAGAAAAATTATATTTATTTTGCATTATCAATTATTTAATCATTTAATTCTATGAAAAATCTAAAATTAGGAATTTCAGCATTGGCACTTACTGTTGCTTCTACTGTGTTCGCTCAGACTACCAACAATCCGTGGTTGATCGGAGTTGGTGCTCACGCGGAAAACCATTTGGCACAGAGAACCAATTTCAGTAATACGTTCTCTGCTAATAATTTGACGAAGACAATGTTCAATATGAACAACTTCTCTATTACTCCGCCATTATCAAAACTTACTGTAGCTAGGAACATCGGTAAAGGTTTGGTGATCGACTGGCAGACTACTGTTGGAAATGTTGAGAACAAAAGATTCAACATGGGTAAAGAGTTTATGTTGATGACAGGTTTAGGTTTCCAAGCGAAGGCTGCAGGTCTTCTTTGGAACGAAGAATCTTGGTTTGATCCATATTTAAGAGTTGGTGCTAACTATTTAAGACACGATTATACTTCTCTTACTTTCCCTAGAACGGATGCTAATGGTGAAGTTGTGGCGAATGGAGATAGCGGAAACGAAAACGGTAAAGCTAACTTCTTTACAGTTGCTACTGGTGCAGGTGCTAACTTCTGGTTAACTAAAAACTTCGGTTTAGGTATTCAGGGAGATTATGTATCAACTCCGGGAGACAAATCTAACGTTGCTAACTTCTGGCAAGCTTCAGCATCTTTGAACTTTAGATTTGGTAACAGAGATAGAGATAAAGATGGTATCTTAGATAAAGACGATTTATGTCCAGATACACCAGGTTTACCAGAATTCCAAGGATGTCCTGATACTGACGGTGACGGAGTTCCAGATAAAGACGATCAATGTCCAGATGTGGCTGGTCCGGTTGAAAACAATGGTTGCCCTTGGCCAGATACTGATGGTGACGGTGTAATCGACAAAGATGATGCTTGTCCTACAGTTGCAGGTCCTGCTGAAAACAACGGTTGTCCTTGGCCAGATACAGACGGAGACGGAATCTTAGATAAAGATGATGCTTGTCCTACTGTTCCAGGTCTTCCAGAATACAACGGATGTCCTAAGCCAAAAACAAAAACAGCTGAAGAATTAGAGAAGAGCTTTGGTAGCGTATTCTTTGATTTCAATAAAGCTACTATCAAGGCTGAGTCTAAAGGCGCTCTTGATTCTGCTGCTGATCTAATCAAAAAAGATGGTGGTAACTATCTATTAGAAGGTAGAACTGATGCTAAAGGATCTGAAGCTTACAACTTGAAATTATCTAGAGAAAGAGCTGCTGCTGTAGTTGCTGCTTTGGATGCAAGAGGTGTAGACGCTAACGCTCTTAAATCAATCGGTGTAGGTAAAGCTAAAGCTAAAATTCCTGCTACTGCTTCTGATGCTGAAAGACAAGTAGACAGAAAAGTAGTTGTAACTGCTATCGAAGATGCGGCTCAGTGGGAATCTCTTAAAAAGAGAGACTACGAAGATCCAACTCCGGTAAAAGTAGTTAAGAAA
This sequence comes from Chryseobacterium sp. 2P, assembly GCF_059579425.1. NCBI lineage: Bacteria > Pseudomonadati > Bacteroidota > Flavobacteriia > Flavobacteriales > Weeksellaceae > Chryseobacterium > Chryseobacterium sp. 2P. The sequence continues at coordinate 4,109,051 of NZ_CM184194.1, read as the reverse complement.
AAAGCTCCAGCTAAGAAAAAAGCTCCGGCTAAAAAGAAAAAATAATTAAATTTTTCTAAATATAAATACCTCCAGTTCTCTGGGGGTATTTTTTTTTCGTTCACTTTTAAGTAATTTTGTTGAAAATTAAAAATATAAAATGGGAAGAGCGTTTGAATATAGAAAAGCTTCTAAAATGGCCAGATGGGACAAAATGGCTAAAACATTTTCTAAAATAGGTAAAGATATTGCATTAGCGGTGAAAGCCGGAGGTGCAGATCCTGAATCTAATCCTGCATTAAGAAGATGCATCCAGAATGCAAAAGGAGCAAACATGCCGAAAGATAACGTAGAAAGAGCGATTAAAAAGGCAAGTGGTGCAGATGCAGAAAGCTACGAAGAAATTACTTACGAAGGTTACGGACAAGGCGGAGTTGCATTTTTCGTAGAATGTACTACTAATAACCCTACAAGAACGGTTGCCAATGTAAGAGCTATTTTCAATAAGTTTGACGGTAATCTTGGTAAAAATGGTGAGTTAGCTTTCATCTTCGACAGAAAAGGAATTTTCACCATAGAATTATCTCAAATTAAAATGGATTGGGACGATTTTGAAATGGAAATGATTGACGGCGGAGCAGAAGACGTAGAAAAAGACGAAGAAGAAGTTATGATTACAACAGCTTTCGAAGATTTCGGTTCTTTATCTCACAAGCTTGATGAACTGGGAATTGAAGCAAAAAGCGCAGAACTTCAGAGAATTCCGAACAATACAAAAGAAGTAAACGAAGAGCAGTTCAAGGCAAATATGAAAATGCTTGAGCGTTTCGAGGATGATGATGACGTGCAAAACGTATATCACAACATGGAAATTACAGAAGAGTTGATGGAAACTCTCTAAAAAAATAATATAACATTCATATACAGTTAACTTTCAAGTAGTTTCTTTGCATAAAACTATGAAAAGAAACGTCGAATTAGTTGTTATATCGGATGTTCATCTGGGAACTTACGGATGTAAGGCTAAAGAATTACTGCGATATCTTAATTCTATTCAGCCTAAAACTTTAGTTTTGAACGGAGATATTATTGATATCTGGCAATTCAAAAAGTCTTACTTCCCTAAACCCCATTTAAAGGTCATCAAAAAGATATTGTCCTTTGCCACAAAAAACACAGATGTTTTCTACATTACCGGAAATCATGACGAGATGTTCCGGAAGTTTACCGACTTCCAATTGGGTAAACTTAAAGTCTGTAATAAAATCTGTTTAGACATCGACAATAAAAAAACATGGATCTTTCACGGAGATGTGTTTGACGCCTCTGTTCAGCATTCGAAATGGATTGCAAAACTGGGAGGAAAAGGCTACGATTTATTAATTGTGATTAATAATGTTGTGAATTGGTTTTTGGAGAAAATGGGTAAAGAAAAATATTCATTTTCAAAAAAAATTAAAAACAATGTGAAGAAAGCGGTAAAATACATCGGGGATTTTGAGCTGACTGCTTCCGAACTTGCCATCGACAATCATTACGATTATGTAGTTTGCGGACATATTCATCAGCCGCAGATTCGGGAGGTGATTAATAAAAAAGGTTCCTGCACGTATCTTAATTCCGGCGACTGGATCGAAAATCTTTCCGCACTGGAATACAATAATAACGAGTGGAAGATTTTTTATTATGACGAACATAAAGATTCTTTAAAAGATGATACCGCAGAGGAAATTCAGGAAATCGATAGTGATGAACTTTTAAAAATAGTAACCAACTTCAGCCAATGAAAATTTTATACGCCTTTCAGGGAACAGGAAACGGACACGTCGCACGTGCGCAGGAAATCGTTCCGATCCTGAAAAAATATGCTTCTGTCGATACACTTATCAGCGGACATCAGTCCCAGTTAAAGGCTGATTTTGATATTAATTTTAAACACAAAGGCGTTTCCCTTCTTTACGATAAAACAGGCGGTTTATCCTACCGGAAAACGTTTACAGACAATAGTTTTTTAGAAGCCTTCAAAGCGATCCGCGAAATAGAGCTTTCTCAGTACGATTTAGTCATCAACGATTATGAACCTTTAACGGGATGGGCTTGTAAATTCAAAAAACATCCGATGATAGAACTCAGTCATCAGGCTTCCATGTTGTTTAAAGAAACGCCGAAACCGGATAAAAAAGATTTTTTCGGGGAAATGGTGCTGAAATATTATGTCCCGGGCGAAAGAAGAATTGGTTTCCACTTCGAAAATTATCATCCTCAGATAAAAAAGCCGGTCATCAGAAGGAAAATCCGAAACCTGAATCCCGACAAAAAAGGTTTTTATCTGGTGTATCTTCCGAGTTTTTCGGATGAAAATATCATTAAAGTTTTAAAGCAGATTCCTGTAGAATGGAAAGTTTTTTCCAAATATTCCAAATTGCAGTTTAAGGAAAATAATGTTGAAATTTTTCCGATTGATGAAATTCAATACTTAAAAGCGTTTGAAAACTGCGATGGTATTCTCTGCAATGCAGGTTTCGAAAGTCCCGCAGAAGCACTTTTTATGGATAAAAAACTGTTCGTAATCCCTATTCATAATCAGTATGAACAGGAATGCAACGCATGTGCTTTAGACAAGATGGGAATTCCGAATTCTAAAGTTTTGAAACTGGAAGAAATACAGAATTGGGTAAACTCCGATCAGCATCTGAAAGTAGATTATCCCGATGATATTGAAGAAATCTTGGTGAACGAAGTTTTAGCGCTGTAAAAAAATATCTTCTACGTCCTTCATTCTCATCATCACAGATCGCGCGTAAGAACAATGCGGGTAAACTTTCCAATTGTTTTCGCGGGCAAACTTTATGGCTTCTTCTACCAGATATTTTCCCATTCCGCGACCTTCAAATTCGGGATGAACCAGAACGAAGGAAATAATGAATTTGCTGTCTTCGGGGAAAATAGTGTACGTTAATCTTCCGATTTCTTTTACTTCATTATTTAAAGTAATTACACCGCCATTTCCCGATTTATTATTTTCAAATCTCATAACTTAAACTTTTATGAAGCGTAAAATACAAAAACTGCACCGCGAAAGGTTATTTGTATTTTGCGATTTCTGCTTTTAGTGCTTCAATTTCTGCTTCCAGTTTATCGATGTATTTCTTCTGAGATTCCCACAAAGAAAGCGGAATGTTGTAATTATTGGTATTAACAATTCCATTACCTGTAGAATTGTCGTTAAAAATAAAAACTAAACTCTCTTCATTTTCATAAACCTCTTCGAAAGGAACTTCCAATACTTCGGCAATTTTCTGCCATTCCGATAAAGAAATTTTTGCCGTTCCTTTCTCTCTTCGGTTGTAGTTGGAAACATCCATAGAAAGGATGTCTGCCATTCTTTCCTGGCTGATGTTTCTTCTTTTGCGGGCTTCGATGAGTTTTGTTTTTTCCATTACTGTAAAGTTTAGTGTAAAGATAAATTTTTTGCGAAAAATCGCAATAAAATCGCAAAAAGAAAATTATATTTAATTGTACTAAATTTTTATTTTTGATCTGTTTAACAAATGAAAAAAAAGCAGATGAAAAAATTATTTTTAATTGCAACCGTCTCTTTTGTAGGATTTTTAAGTGCAAAAGACACGGAGGAAAAGAAACCATCCAAGCAAACAGAAGAGACCAAAACTGAAAAATGTGAAAAGGAATCTACTCCGCAGCAGTATTGCCAATCTTATCTGATGGTAGTTTGGTGTAATTCTAGCGCAAATGCCGTAGATACGGTTTGTTATGAACTGGGCGATGCAGATTCCAAAGCACATGCCTATGCCTGTATGAGAGAAAACGGAGCTTTGTACAATGAATATGTTTGTGGTTCGCCTGATTATGGTGGTTAAAATTTTTAAATGATGTCTAAAAAGTTATATCTATTTTTCATATTATTTTGCAATAATTTTTTGTTTTCCCAAAAAGCGGACAGCTCTTATATTGAATGTAAATATTTAGTTACCTTTTTAATTGATACAGCCAATATTAAAACTCAGAAAAAAGAAATTGCATCTTTATTAATCGGCAGGAAATCGTCTATTTTCAAAAGCAATCAAAAAGCATTTGCAGATTCTTTAGGAATTAAAATGATTGAAAAAAGTATGAATAATCCTGTTGATGGACAGGTTGTAATCAATGCTTCTGCTCTTCCTTCGGCTAAATTTAAACCGGAAGTTTTTTATAGTGATGGAAAAGTAACCATTTATGATAATATATCAAGAGATGGATATCGCTATGATCTCAATAATAAAATAGAGTGGAAGCTGGAATCTGGATCGAAGATAATACAGGGCTATCAATGTAAAAAAGCTGTATGTAAATACAGAAAAAAAATTATGATAGCATGGTATACAGACGAAATTCCAATTCAGGAAGGACCTTACTCCTTTAAAGGATTACCAGGTTTAATTTTAGAAATATATGATGATAAAAATTATTTTAATTTTTCTTTAGTTGGCTTGAAAAACACTAAAAAACCTATCGGATCTTTACCTAATGGTATTGATACAACTTACGAGAAGTTCTACAAAAAAAGAAAAGAAAGAATGGATGATCCTTTAAGTTCATTTTTTGGAACTTTCGGAAAACTTCCGCCAAAAGGAAGCGAAGAAGCCATAATCAGGAATATTAGAAATATCAATAATTTTTTAGACTAAATTTAATTAAACAAAAGAGGGCTTTCTAAAATTTAGATGCCCTCTTATCATTTCACAAAGATTCACATTGTAAGATTTCTACAGTTTACAAAGCAAAATCTAATGAATATGGAACAGAATATCTTATTGAAATTCTGAATAATATTAACATTATAAAAAACTAAAATGCCAGAAAGATCAAATTTAAATTATTTCGCTTATCATTTCTTTTGGCTTCCTGTAACGGTGGGAGGGCTGTATATTTCCATTCAGTATTTTGTGGTGTACCATCTTCTGAATTTTGGGAATTATGATATTCTTTTTACCATAACGTCCTGTTTGCTTCTGTCGTTTATAAATTTAGGTTTTTCCCTGATTGGTAAAGAAAGAAACCAGTTTGTAAAAGATTTTTCAGAATACGTCATCATTTTATACCTCTCGTGTATGTTGTCTTTATTCATTCACTTTTGCAGGTTCAATTTTGGAACAGTAAGGCGCTGCGTTTTAGATATTGATATTTCAGAAGTGAAAAATATGCATGATGTGGCGATACTTTTTACATCCGTTATCAACATCATTTTTCTTTGCATCATCCGTAGATATAAACTAAAAATTAGAGTATTGCATTTTGTACTGTTGATTTTGGCAATGGTTGCTCAGTTCTTTTATACACGTAGTTTTAGAATGATTTAGTTTGAATATTATGTCATTTCGATGAAGGGGAAATCTACCAAATACAATCCTAAAGACGCCTTTCAGCATGACAAACTTTGCTCCGGATTATCTAAACGCGAAGTTTTTGTTTTGAGAATGAATATATTAAGGGAGCAATGTGAAGGCAGATCTCATCTGTTAAGAAGCGCGCTTCATCATCCGTCTGCGAGGGAGTATCTTTGCTTCTCTTTAATGAGGTGAAAACTTTTTCCTTTGCGTTTAGATTGCAGTCTTCAAATCAATAAAAAAATGTTTGTATAAGCATTTGATATTTTTTTCAGAATCATCTGCAAAATCCGCCAAATCTGCGGGAGCTTTCATAAACAGCTCTGTCATTTCGACGAAGGAGAAATCTATCAAATATAATCTTAGAGATGCTTTTCAGCATGACAAACTTTGTTCCGAATTATCTAAACGCAAAGTTTTTGTTTTGAGAATGAATATATTTAGGCAGCAAAGTGAAGGCAGATTTCATCTGCTAAGAAGCGGGCTTCATCATCCGTCTGCGACGGAGTACCTTTGCTTCTCTTTAATGAGGTGAAAACTTTTTTCTTTGCGTTTAGATTGCAGTTTCTAAATCAAATTAATAAAAAATATTTGACGAATTTTTCAGAATCATCCGCAAAATCTGCGGGAGTTTTTATAAGCAGAGTGGTTTTAAAATATTTCAAATTCGCCTTTCTAACTGTCTTTCCCCGTATAATAATTGTAATCCTTAATAACAACCCCGATGAACTGTCTTTCTGTCATTTTGGTAGGATCTACTTCCAGCTTCAGAATTCCTTTAATTTTATCAGAAAGTTTGCTGATGATTTGTCGGTCGTCCACTCGTAAAGCTTTCAGATAATTATCTTTGATGATTCTCATGTCATTATCGCTTAAAGCAATGACCTGCGGAAAAGTAGGAACATAATCTTCTTTAATGTTTTCCAGAATCGTATGCGAAATATTGATGTTGTTTTTTAAAGAAATAACGGCGGTTCCCGATGCAATATCTCCCAAACGCTGGTTGTTTTTGGAAACAATGGCAGAGATAAGACCGATAATAGAAATATCGATGATCCTGAAAACCCAGCGAATCATATAATCTCCGAATCCCGCCTGATAACCGTCGATTTTCACCACACGGATTTTCATGACTTTTTTTCCCGGAGTCTGCCCTTCCATCAGGCTTTCCAGAACAAGCGGATAAATAGCAGTCGGGAAAAGAAGAATGCTGTAAATAGCAATAATCGACCACTGATCAAGCCCGTCCATCACATATCCCAGATTCAGAATATTGAAAAAAAGATACAGAATAGCGATGGTGTAAGCAATTTGAATAAGAAGATCGATAATATAAGCAAGAAGTCTTTCTCCAACACCCGCAATGTTGAAATTAATATTTACATTTTGTGAAGTATTTATCGCGATTTGAGACATTATTTTTATTATTTTAGCCTTACAATTATGAGAGAAGTTTATTTCATTAAACAAAATAAAGAAAAATGGTTGGGAATCGAACAGGTTATTCAGGGGAAAATTAAAAAAAATCCTGATGATCTCTCTTCGCTGTACATCAACCTCGTTAACGACCTTTCTTTTGCACAGACGTATTACCCGAAAAGTAATACCACGGTTTATCTTAACCATTTGTCTGCACAGATCTTCCAGAAAATTTATAAAACCAAAAGGGTAGAAGAAAACAGATTTCTGCATTTCTTCAAAACCGAAGTTCCTTTGCTGGTGTACCAGTACAGAAGATATTTGGGATATGCTTTTTTGTTTTTTACTTTATTTACGTTAATCGGTCTGCTTTCCGGAATTTACGATAAAGATTTTGCCAAAGTTATTCTGGGTGAAGAATATGTGAACCAGACGATTGAAAACATTAAGGCAGGAAATGCGGTAGGAGTTTACCAGAGCGGTTCTACATGGGGAAGTACAATCGGGATTATTTTCAACAATATAAAAGTTGGTGCAAGACTGTATATCTACGGAATTGCAGGCGGAGTGGGAACGCTTTGGGCATTGCTGAACAACAGCGTGATGCTCGGTTCTTTCCAGTATTTCTTTTACGATTACGGCGCACTGAAGGACAGCGCAAGAGGAATCTGGCTTCATGGAGTTTTTGAAATCTTTGCGATGGTAGTGGAAGCGATGTGCGGTCTTATTCTGGGAGCCTCTATTTTATTCCCTAAAACACTGTCGAGATTTAATTCTTTCAAAATCGGATTTAAAGATTCATTCAAAATATTCCTGAGTACGGTTCCTTTCACCATCTGTGCAGGAATTATTGAGGGATATGTAACAAGACACGCCCTGAAAATGCCTTTAATTTTAAATTTAATTATTATTTTCGGGTCTTTGGCAATCATCGGGTTTTACTACTGTATTTATCCGTCTGTTGTCAGCAAAAAAATTAATAACCAGATTCAGGATGCAGTTTTATAAAAAAAGAGATTTCGGAAGTTTCATCAGCGATACTTTTGCTTTTTTCAAATTATACGGTAAGAATTATTTTAAAAATTTTATTCTGCTGAACGGCTTGCTGCTTATTTTAACCGTCGTTGTGATGGTGGTAGGATTCAGAGAATTCTTTGGAGCCATTTTCGGATCGAATATGAGCGGACAAAGCTATTATTTTGAACAGTATTTTCAGGATAATTTAGGACTGATTATGATTGCTGGAATTGTACTTTTTGTACTTTCCACAGCTCTAATGACGGTTAATCTGCTTTTTCCTGTATTTTATATGAAAAGAGTTGCGGAAGGACATAAAGAAATAAAAACAGACGATATCATCAGTGATTTTAAAGTGAATTCTAAAAAAGTTTTCATTGCCTATTTCGGACTTACCTTTTTGGTAATGCCTGTTGCAACGGCTATTTTTGGATTTTCTTATCTGTTGGTATTTTTTTTCATTGGAATTTTTCTGCTGCTTTTTATCCTGCCGAATTTATTCAGTATTATCACTTTTCTCTGCTACGATTATTTTAACGGAAATAAAGGTTTTTTCGAAAGCCTCAGTTATGCTATAAGATCTCAGTTTTCTTATCCTAATGGCAGAGAAAAATCTCCCTATTGGAAATATTGGGGAGCAACCATTATTTTGGGACTGCTTTTTTATATTGTAAGCGGATTTTTATCCGGAGTTCCGATGGTTTTATACATTCTTAAACTTTCAACAACCGCTCCGGATGCGAATTTTGAACAGAATCCTTTCTCCGGAAATTTCGGAATTGTTATATTCTTTATCTACGGACTTTCAACATTGGTTTCAACCATATTAATGAATGTTCTGTATGTAAATTCAGGATTGATGTATTACGACAGCCGCACCGATCTTCATCAGAAAATGGAACTGGCAGAAATAGAAACAATAGGAAATAATGAATAGGCTTCTTCTTTTACTGCTTTTTTTCAGCTTCGGAACTGTTTTTTCTCAGCAGGACGATCTGCCTCCTGAAGGAGCTGTTTTTCTGGACTCGATAGAAACGGGACATTATAGGAATATGTACCGTGCAGATTCTGTATTGTATAAAAATCCAGTAACGGAAAACACCGTTTATCCTAAAAAATTTAAAGACAACATCCCTTCAAGATACAAAGACAAAGATTTCGATTATACTACGGTAAAACCCAGAATGTCTTTCGGGCAGAAGCTGATGAAGAAGCTCGCAGAATTATTAGACAGTATTTTCGGGGAAACCGTATTTACAAAATCCGGAAATTTCGCAGGGATTTTAATGCGTCTTTTTGTGATTGTTCTTGTTGGCTTCCTGCTGTATTTTATTATTAAATATCTCATCGGGAACGGCGGAATTTCATTCTTCGGAAAGAAAAACCGGAAAGTGGATATCCGCGAAGAAGAACTTCATGAAAATATTCACGAAATTAATTTCCCGGAAAGTATTCTAAAATTTGAAAAATCGGGGGATTTCCGTTCAGCAGTGCGTTATCAGTTTTTATTTGTCTTAAAAAAATTAAGCGATAAGAAACTCATCGTCTGGAATCCGGAAAAAACCAATAAAGATTATGCGGCAGAGCTGAAAGCACCGCACTTAAAAGAAAGTTTTTACGATCTTGCCTATATTTTCGATTATGTCTGGTACGGAGAATTCTCTATTGATGAAGAAAACTACCTGAAATTTAAAAACCAATATCAATCCTTTAAACCGTAATTAATTGTTATCATGAACAAAACTTTCAAAATATATGCTGTAATCTTCGTCGTGGTGATGATTATTCTGGCGTTGTTTGAAGTCAACAAAACAGAAAGTACGGATTGGAGGAAGAATTTCAAGACTTACCAGAAATCACCGTTCGGATTGTATGTTTTTAATAACGAGATCAAAGATCTTTTTAAGAATAAAGTTAAAAAAATAGATCAGACTCCTTACGATTATTATACACAGAATAAAGAAAAAGGCAGTCATAATATCCTTGTCATTGAGCATGAAGTAGATACAGAATCGTGGAATAAGATTCTGGAAGAAGTTTCCAAAGGTTCCAACGCGATGTTGATTATCAGCGAAATGCCGAAAGAAATTTCCGACAGCATCGGTTATTATGATTCTATGATTTCTTTTCGGGACGAAAATGTTTTAAAACTTACCGACACGAAATACCAGAACGATTTCATTAAACTGGATAAATTTCCATCCGGAAGAGGTTTTACTTTCATTAAACCGGGATCTGAAGTCTTGGGAAAAACGGTAGAAAAAAATAATGACGATCAGGCAAATTTTATTAAAGTAAAATTCGGGGAAGGTTATTTTTACGTTCATTGCGAACCGCTTTTTATTACCAATTACTATCTTCTGAAACCCGGAAATGTAAAATATGCACAGGACGTTTTTTCTTATCTGGATGATAAAGAAACATTGTTGTTTCTGGAAAGCAATTCGAAATCTTCGCAGTTTCTGCTGAGGTTTATCCTTTCAAACCCAGCTTTAAAGTACGCGTGGTGGGTTCTTCTGGGCGGTCTGGCTTTGTTTATTTTCTTTAATGCCAAAAGAAAGCAGCGCATTGTCCCTATTGTGGAACCGCTGAAAAATAACTCGATGGATTTTGTGAAAAGTATCGGAAATCTTTATCTTCAGGAAGGCGATTTTCATGACATGATGTCGAAAAAAGCACAGTATTTCCTGAACAAAGTAAGAATGGATCTCCTTATCGATACCCAGAAATTAGATGAAGAATTTGCAAAAAAACTCCATCTGAAAACCGGAAAACCAACGGAAATGATTGATGAAGCCATTGGGCTGATTAAAAAAGGACAGGATCCTTATGCGCACGTAATGAAGGAAGATCTTGTGAGAATGAATAAAATTTTGGATGAAATTATTTAAAAAAATGTAACAATCTGAAAATACAACAGTGTTGTAATTCTCAAGGTACTTGGTAATTGGATACACTGTTCTATTGATAAATTATAGGATATGGAAAACTTTGAAAACCCAAATATAGAAAACGAATTTTCTATCAGCTTAGATAAAAAAGAAGATCAGTTTCAGTCGAGAATCGATATGATCGAGCTTCGTACAAGTCTTGAAAAAGTAAAAGCCGAAATTGCAAAAGTAATCGTTGGTCAGGAAAACATGGTGGAACATCTTTTGGCGGCACTTCTTTCGAACGGTCACGTTCTTATTGAAGGTGTTCCCGGCGTTGCAAAAACCATCACGGCAAAATTACTGGCAAAAACCATTGATGTAGGATTCAGCAGAATTCAGTTTACACCCGATCTCATGCCTTCCGATATTTTGGGAACCTCTGTTTTCAGCGTAAAAAATTCTGAATTTGAATTTAAAAAAGGACCTATTTTTTCTAATTTCATCCTGATTGACGAGATCAACCGATCTCCGGCAAAAACTCAGGCAGCTTTGTTTGAAGTGATGGAAGAAAGGCAGATCACGATGGACGGAACCCGCTATCCGATGGAAGAACCTTTCCTTGTGGTGGCAACCCAGAACCCGATTGAGCATGAAGGAACATACAGACTTCCGGAAGCCCAGCTTGACCGTTTTCTGTTTAAAATAAATGTGGGTTATCCGAATTTGGAGCAGGAAATTGCCATTATCAGAAATCAGCACGAAAGCAAGCAGGAGGATAAAACAGAGGTTGTTAACGAATTGATTACTGCACAGCAACTGAAAAATTATCAGCATCTGGTAAAAGAGATCATTGTTGAATCTCAGTTGATGGAGTACATCGCTAAAATTATCATCAACACCAGAGAAAACCAGTTTCTATATTTAGGAGCTTCTCCGAGAGCGAGTCTGGCTTTGTTAACCGCATCAAAAGCATTTGCAGCTTTAAGAGGACGAGATTTCGTAACGCCGGAAGACATTAAAGAAGCCAGTTATGCCGTTCTGAGACACAGAGTCATCGTATCGCCGGAAAGAGAAATGGAAGGCCTTACCGCAGACGAAATTATCAGACAGATTTTAGAGGGAATAGAGATTCCGAGATAGAAATTGGTTGTTAGTTGAAAGTTGATGGCTTTCAGCTAATATCCTGCTGAATATTGTTCATGAAAAACTTATACCTCAATACACGCTTTTTCTTCACGCTCATCGGAGTGGGGATTCTGTATGTTCTCGCTTTTTTCTTTCCGTTACTCATGTGGGTAGCGCACATCGTTTTGCTTCTGGTTTTTTTGGCGGCAATGGTGGATTATCTTTTTGTTTTCAACAGGAAAGAAGGAATTTCCGCGCAAAGAATTTTGCCAGAAAAATTATCCAATGGTGATGAAAATCCCGTAAAAGTTGATATTAAAAACAACTATGCTTTCAAAATCAATGTCAAAGTAATTGACGAAATTCCGTTTCAGTTTCAGAAGAGAGATTTTTTAATCGAAAAACAGATAGAACCGGGAAGAAATATATTTTTTCAATATATTCTGGAGCCAAAGGAAAGAGGAGAGTACAATTTCGGCAGTTTAAATGTGTACGTTTCTTCTCCTTTAGGTTTTGTCGCAAAACGGTTTAATTTTCAGAAAGATGCCAATTTACCGGCTTATCCGTCATTTATTCATCTAAGAAAATATGAACTGATGGCTTTGCAGAGTGAATTTCTGTTGGGCGGAATCAAGAAAATCCGAAAACTGGGACATACGATGGAGTTTGAACAGATTAAAGAATATGTTCCGGGAGATGACATCAGAACGATCAACTGGAAAGCCACTTCCAAAACAAACCGATTGATGGTTAATCAGTTTCAGGACGAAAAATCACAACGTATTTTTATGCTGATTGATAAAGGACGTACGATGAAGATGCCTTTCAAAGGACTGAGTCTTTTGGATTATTCAATTAATGCAACAATGGCTTTATCCCACATCATTCTGAAAAAAGGCGACCGCGCCGGAATGATGACTTTTTCGAAAAAAACTGAAAATAAAATTGCGGCAGAAAATAAATCGGGACAGCTTAGAAAAATTTCGGAAGCGCTTTATAACATCAAAACCGATTTCTTTGAGAGTGATTTTAACAGGTTGTATCAGGATGTAAAATATTCGCTGAATCAGAGAAGTTTGATTCTTTTATTTACAAATTTTGAAACGTTGGATGGCTTAAACCGTCAGTTAAAATATCTTCGCGGAATTGCTAAAAACCATTTACTCGTCGTGGTTTTTTTCAAAAATTCAGAATTGCAGACGTTGATTCATAAAAATCCTGAAAGTATGCAGGAAGTATACGACGAAATCATCGCCGAAAAATTTGAGTTTGAAAAGAAACTGATCATTCAGGAACTCCGCAAATACGGAATTTACACAGTGTACACTTTACCGGAAAATCTGAATATTGATGTCATCAATAAATATCTGGAAATTAAAGCGAGAGGGATTTTGTAATTTTTAAATAAGGATCTCATTTTAAAATGAACCGCAAAATTTACAAATGATTTAAGCAAATTTATAAATGAGAAAAATTGCATTGTTCATAGTATGTATCTGTTGTTTTTTATCCTGCGACAAGAAAATAAAACAAGAGGATGATTTTGTCATTTTTAAAGTAAATTCTAAAATACAAAATGTCGCTTTTTACTGGAAAGATGATAACGGAACAATTCTTAAAAGCATTGCTCATTTAAAGAATAAAACAGAGCAGGAAAATAAAGAATTAATATTTGCCATGAACGGCGGAATGTTTGAACCCAATAACTTTCCCAAAGGATTGTATATTGAAAATTTTAAAATCCTGAATAAAACAGATACTTTATCTGGCAAAGGAAATTTTTATCTCCCTCCTAACGGAATATTTTATCTCACAAAAAATAATGAAGCTGAAATTGTTGAAACAAAAGCTTTTAGGAACAATCCTGAAATAAAATACGCAACACAATCCGGACCGATATTGCTGATTGACGGAGAGATAAATCCAATATTTAAAAAAGATTCAAAAAATATCAACATCAGAAATGGAGTCGGAATTCTAAATGATGGAAATATAGTTTTAATAATGTCTAAAAAAGAGGTTAATTTTTATAATTTTGCTTCCGTATTTAAAGAATCAGGCTGTACAAAAGCTTTGTATCTTGATGGCTTCGTTTCCAGAACCTATTGCCCCGAACAGCAATGGACGCAGGAAGACGGAAACTTCGGAGTCATGATCGGGGTTACCACATCTAAAAAATAAATTTAAAAATGAAAATATCACTTAACCGAATCAACGACGATTTTTTATTTGAATGTACCAATTCTCAGGGAAATTCAATTCTTTTGGATAATACAACACAACCCGGCGCAAAAGGCGTTTCTCCGATGGAAAGTGTTCTGATGGCAGTTGCGGGATGCAGCGGAATAGACGTTGTTTCTATTCTGAAAAAACAGAGACAGGAAATCACTGATTTTAAAGCAGAAGTAGAAGGCGAAAGAATTCCAGTAGATGATGCAAAACCTTTCAAATCGATAAAAGTTAAATTTCTTCTGGAAGGACATATTGATCCTAAAAAAGCGCAGAAAGCAGCCCAGTTGTCTTTCGAGAAATACTGCTCGGTTTCCAAAACACTGGAACCGAATGTGGAAATAGGGTATGAGGTTTTTGTAAATGGCGAAAGTGTAAAAGATTAGATTGAGCTAAGTTCAATAAAAAAAGAGAGGCTGTCCTAAAAGTTTGGGCAGCCTCTTTTAAATTTATTATCAAACCTCCATTACATCAATAGTCTTGGCTTCAAAAGCTTTGCAACCGTAGCAGTCCATCCTGTCTGGTGAGACGCTCCTACGCCGCGTCCGTTGTCTCCGTGAAAATATTCGAAAAAGGTAATGTAATCTTTAAAATTTTCATCATAATTAAACTTCGCATTTCCTCCGTTGAAAGCACGTTCTCCATTCTCGTCTTTTAGAAAGATAGAACAAAGTCTGTTACTGATATCGTGAGCGACCTCATCAAGATTTTTCTTATCACCGCTTCCCGTAGGCAATTCTACTTTCATGCTGTTTCCGTAGTAGAAATGGAATCTCTGTAAACTTTCAACAATCAGAAAATTGATCGGAAACCAGATCGGACCACGCCAGTTGCTGTTTCCCCCGAACATTCTGCTGTCGCTTTCTGCAGGAGTATAATACACAATATTTTCGGTGCCATGAACAGAAAATTTAAAAGGATTATCCTCATATACTTTCGACATTGCACGGATTCCGTATTGGCTTAAAAATTCTTTCTCATCAAGCATTCTGGTCAAAACTTTTGTCAGACGGTTTTTCCTCAGAATACTCATCAGGTGCTTTCTCCCATGGCCTTCTTCTTCCCAGTGCGAAACAAGTTTCGTAAGTTCAGGTTTGTTTTTCAGAATCCAATCCATTCTTGTGGTAAAGTTGGGCATTTTATCCAACAGATGATGATCGATAATTTCCACAGCAAACATAGGAATCAATCCCACAATACTTCTCAGTTTCAGGGAAACACTGTCGCCGTTCCCAAGCTGAAGCACATCATAGAAAAAGCCGTCTTCTTCATTCCATAGCCCTTTTGTTCCTTCCCCCAGATTTTCCATGGCTTCGGCAATATAGAGATAATGCTCAAAGAATTTAATCGCCATATCTTCATACACCTGATAATATTGTGCGAGTTCCATGGCAATTCGCATCATATTCAGAGCGTACATTGCCATCCAGCTAGTTCCGTCCGCCTGCTCCAGATGCTGTCCGTCTTTTAACACCATATTCCGGTCAAAAGCCCCGATGTTATCAAGCCCTAGAAAACCGCCTCCGAAAATATTTTTTCCATTTTTATCTTTTCGGTTTACCCACCATGTGAAATTCAATAGTAATTTCTGAAAAACCTTTTCCAAAAATAAAAGATCCGGTTTTCCGTTTTGTTTTTCATCAATTTTAAATACACGGAAACATGACCACGCATGAACGGGCGGGTTTACATCACTCAGGTTCCATTCATAAGCAGGAAGCTGTCCGTTCGGATGCATATACCATTCTTTAGTTAATAAAAGAAGCTGTCCTTTCGCAAATTCAGCATCAATAATGGCAAACGGAACACAATGGAAGGCAAGATCCCATGTCGCATACCAAGGATATTCCCATTTATCAGGCATCGAAATGATGTCTTTATTGTGCATATGATTCCACTCTGTATTTCGGACATAATGGTTGAAGTTTCTCGGAGCTTCAAAATTCGGATCGCCTTTCAGCCATTTGCCGACATTATAGTGATAAAACTGCTTGTTCCACAATAGTCCGGCAAAAGCCTGTCTTTGCACATTTTTTTCATCATCACTGGTTACATCATTCTGTATTTCATCATAAAATTCATCCGCTTCAGAAATTCTGTTTCTAAAGATCTCATCAAAATCATAAAACGGATTATCCAGTTCATTAGGAGATAATCTGAAATCAAATGTTTTCGATTGTCCTGCCTCAATAACTTCATCAATTAAAAAAGAGGCTTTGGTTCCTCTCTTTTCAGGATTTACGGTATTGCTCCCGTATGTAATGTAATCGTTGATTCCGTCTTTGTAAAAAGAATTTCCCGGATAAGGCGTTCCGTATAATTTCGGACTGTTGGTTTCATTATCACAGAAAACACTTTCCGCCAGAATATTTCTTGAATAAAACTTTTTAACCGAAATACTGTCATGATTTACATTGATGCAGCCTTCGTGAGAAGCATTGATTTGCCCTTTATAGGTATTATAGCCCCATTTCCAGTTATTTCTGAACCATACCATGGGAGCAACTATAATCGGAGCATCTTTATTACTCCTGTTGCAGACAGTTACCCTCACTAAAATATCATTATGTTCAGCCTTTGCATATTCAATGAAAATATCAAAATATTCATCCTTATCGAAAATACCGGTATCGAAAATCTCGTATTCGGGTTCCTTCTTACTTCTTTTCGCATTCTCGGAAAGAAGATCATTATAAGGAAATTCATTAATCGGATATTTGTACACCATTTTCATATAACTGTGCGTAGGTGTATTATCCAGATAGTAAAAGAGTTCTTTAATGTCTTCTCCATGATTTCCCTGCGGATTGCTCAAACCAAAGAAGCGTTCTTTCACCATTTTATCCTTCTTGTTCCAAAAGGAGAGCGCAAAACAGAAGAGTTGCTTTGCATCAGAAATTCCGGCTATTCCTTCTTCTCCCCAGCGGTAGGCATAGCTTTCTGCAGTATTGTGGTTGGCGAAATTCCATGCGTCGCCGTTCGGGCTGTAGTCTTCACGTACATTTCCCCATTGCCGATTACTCACGTAAGGTCCCCAGTTTTTCCAGTTTGTGTCTTGTAATCTTTGTTTTTCAGCAATCATATTTCATCATTTTTCATTACGAAGTTAGCTTTTTTACGAAAAAATTCCAACTCATTAAATTTGAATTATTATTAATATTTCCCTGAAAGCCTTCTGTTTATCGGGGTTTATCATATTAAGTTAAATTTTTATAAATATTTAAAAGAAAAGTTTTATCTTTGCACCATTCGATCATTCAAATATTGAAAATGTTATCAAGAAAGGTTGAGGGATTAGACCCTGTGAAACCTTAGCAACCCTTTGCGCAGGCAATGAAGGTGCTACGTTCTACCAGAATTATTTTGGACAGATAACTCACTGAAGTTCTTTCAGCCATTTCCTGTGGCATTTTCAATTGTATTAAATAATAGAATTGAAAACAGAACTAAGACATATTAACTTTTCGTACCGTACAGATTCCAGGAAGGAATACAATATCCCTTTGAGCTACCAGCTTTTCGGGAAAGACCTGTTTTCTGCCCCAATCATTTTAGTGAATCATGCTTTAACCGGAAATTCAAATGTTTCAGGAGAAAAAGGATGGTGGAAACAACTGATTGGAGAACATCAGGTAATCGATACCGACCAATATACAGTTCTGTGCTTCAATATTCCCGGAAACGGATTTGATGATTTTTTTATTGATGAATATGAAGATTTCACGCCTTCAGATATAGCAAACATATTTTTGAAAGGTCTTGAAATTTTAAATATTAAAAGTTTACACGCCATTATAGGAGGTTCTTTGGGAGGCGGAATCGGCTGGGAAATGTTGATAAAACAGCCTCATCTTACCGAAATTTTCATCCCTGTAGCCTGCGATTTTAAAACCCACGACTGGCTGTATGCACAATGTCTGGTTCAGAAATTTTTATTAAACCAAAACGATGAACCATTGCAAAAAGCAAGAATTCATGCGATGTTGTGTTACAGAACTCCTGAATCATTAAATAACAGATTTCAAAACAGATACAGTGAAGAAAAGCAGAGACTAGAGTCGGAAGACTGGCTTGTTTATCACGGAAAAGCTTTAAACGAAAGATTTAGTTTAAAATCATACAAGCTCATGAATCATTTGCTGATGAACATCAATACCAATGAAGAACATTTGGAAAAAATTCAGGCGCGAATGCACATGATCTCTGTAGATACAGATTTATTTTTCCCAGCCTCAGAAATCCGAAAGTGCTTTGAAAAACTGAAAGAGAAAAACAAAGATGTCTTCTATCACGAGATCACCTCAGTTCATGGGCACGATGCCTTCTTAATGGAATATAAACAATTAAATACGATCATTAAAAATATTTTGAAAAATGAGTAAGATTAATGCTAAAGAAATAAAATTTTTAAAAAACAGATCCATCATCAAATTTGAAGGAGAAGATTTCTTAGGTGAAATCGGGATCGACGGACGAATTTTTAAAGCGTTGACTTTGGCGCGAATCAGCGTAGGAGTAATTTCCCAACAGGCAATTGAAAACGGAATCTCTATTTTAGTTCATGAAAATGATTCCGAAAAAGCAGTCAATTGTCTGATTGACGAATTTGAATCAGAAAGAAAATCAGGGAAAGTTTCCCAGATTTACAGCATCAATAATGTGTCGGTTTTAGGATTTGTTGCAGAAGACTTCAACAAAGTTTTAGCGGAACTCGCAAGAAATAATGTTTTCCCGTTGCTTTTAAACCAAATTGCAGCCGAAAAACGTGTGAATGTCGTTGTGACATCTTCACAGGACGAAAAAGCAAAAAATATCATCGAATCTGAAATTTCTAAAAAACCGAAAACCGTTCATCTGGCAATTATCGGTCACGGAAACGTAGGGAAAACCTTAATACAGCAGGTTTTAGAATCTTCAGAAGAAATTAAAAGACGAAAAAAAATAGATCTGAAAGTAGTTGCAGTTGCCAATTCTAGAAAAATAGCCTTCAACAAAAAAGGATTCGACAGCAATTGGAATGATGAGGTTTTAACGGCAGAAAAACCTTCAAATGTTCAGGAACTCATTAATTTCTCCAAAGAAAATCAGTTGGAAAATTTAATCGTTGTGGATAACACAGCAAGCAAAGACTTCGTAAAAAATTACCACACATTGGCAGAAAACGGCTTCGATCTCGTTTCTTCCAACAAAATTTTCAACACCCTTCCCATTTCAGAATACCGTCAACTAAGATATACGTTGAACAAGAACAACAGACGCTATCTCTATGAAACCAATGTGGGAGCGGGTTTACCATTGATCGATACCATTAAGCTTCTACACCTTTCAGGAGAAAATATTACCAGAATTAAAGGCGTTTTCTCGGGAACATTAAGCTATGTTTTCAATAATTTTTCTTTGAGAGACGACAAGTTTTCCACCATCATCAATGAAGCGTTGGAAAAAGGATATACAGAACCCGATCCGAGAGAAGACCTGTCAGGAAACGATGTGGCAAGAAAGTTATTGATTTTAGCTAGAGAATTAGACTTAATCAACGAATTTGAAGATATCAAAATTCAGAATCTGGTTCCGGAAAGTCTGCTTTCTGTTTCTAAGTCAGAATTCCTTTCAAGACTGGACGAATTAGATGCGGAATATCAGAAAATCAAAGAAAATCAGGAAGAAGGACACGTTTTAAGATATGTGGGAGATCTTCACGGAGATTTGCAGAAAGAAAAAGGAGAACTCGATGTGAAATTAATTTCCGTTCCGGCAACTTCCGCGTTAGGACAGTTAAAAGGCTCAGACTCAATCTTCGAAATCTACACCGAAAGTTACGGTGAAAACCCAATCGTCATCATGGGAGCTGGCGCCGGCGCAATTGTCACAGCGAGAGGCGTTTTCGGAGACATTTTAAGAGTAAGTGAAACAAAATAAAAGAACCTAGGAACCCGAAGGGTTCAATATTAATAGCCGTAGGTAGAACCTATGGAACGAAATAAAACAGTTCCAATATTAGTAGCCGCAGGTAAAAACCTATGGAACAAAATAAAACAACGTTTAAACCCGAAGGGTTCAATATTAATAGCCGTAGGTAAAACCTATGGAATGAAATAATAAAAATAACCGTAAATAAAACCTACGGAAAATATAGAAATGGAAAACGAAAATTTTGAAACCT
This sequence comes from Chryseobacterium sp. 2P, assembly GCF_059579425.1. NCBI lineage: Bacteria > Pseudomonadati > Bacteroidota > Flavobacteriia > Flavobacteriales > Weeksellaceae > Chryseobacterium > Chryseobacterium sp. 2P. The sequence continues at coordinate 4,088,862 of NZ_CM184194.1, read as the reverse complement.
TTGCCATAAGAACCCAGACTGAAAGAACCCAGTTTGATGAGCATTCAACCCCTTTGTATCTCACATCCAGTTTTATTTTTCAGGATGCGGAAGACATGAGAGCGAGCTTTGCGGAAGAAAAACCAAAAAATTTATACAGCCGTTTTTCCAATCCGAACGTAACAGAATTTACCGATAAAATTGCCAAAATGGAAGGCGCAGAAGCAGGATATGCTTTTGCCACAGGAATGGCAGCGATTTACTCCACATTTGCGACTTTGTTAAATGCCGGAGATCATATTGTAAGCTGTCAGTCAGTTTTCGGATCAACGCATACTTTGTTCACAAAATATTTCCCGAAATGGAATATCGAAACAACCTATTTCAAAGCAGAAGATGCAGAAAATGTAGAAAAATATATTCAGCCCAATACAAAAATTTTATATCTGGAAACACCGACCAATCCTGCGATTGAAGTTTTGGATTTAGAATTTTTCGGACAGATTGCGAAGAAATACAACTTAATTTTCATTGTGGATAATTGCTTTGCAACACCTTATCTGCAACAGCCAATAAAATACGGAGCAGACATCGTGGTGCATTCCGCAACCAAATTAATTGACGGGCAAGGTCGTGTTTTGGGCGGAGTTGCAGTCGGAAGAGAAGATTTAATTCGTGAAATCTATCTTTTCGCCAGAAATACAGGACCTGCAATGTCGCCTTTCAACGCTTGGGTTTTGTCAAAAAGTTTGGAAACTTTAGCCATTCGTGTAGAAAAACATTGCGAGAACGCTTTAAAAGTAGCTGAGTTTCTTGAAAATCATCCAAATGTAGAACTGGTAAAATATCCGTTCTTAAAATCTCATCCAAGCTACGAAATTGCGAAAAAGCAGATGAAATTAGGCGGAAACATCGTTGCCTTCGAAATCAAAGGCGGAATTGAAGGCGGAAGAAACTTTTTAGATAAAATAAAAATGTGTTCCCTTTCCGCTAATTTGGGAGATACCAGAACCATTGTAACGCATCCTGCTTCTACAACACACTCTAAACTATCCGATGAAGAAAGAAACGAAGTCGGAATTACAGCCGGTCTGGTTCGTTGTTCGGTAGGTCTGGAAAATGTGGAAGATATCGTTGCAGATTTAAAACAGGCGTTGGATTAACAACGAACCCGAAGGGTTCAATAACAATAGCCGTAGGTAAAACCTATGGGAAAATATCAGCGAATTGATTCACGACGAAATAAATAATAAATGAAAAATTCAGAACAACTATACAAAGCATTATCCGAAAGAATTTTAATTCTCGACGGAGCGATGGGAACCATGCTTCAGCGGTATAAATTCGAAGAAGAAGATTACCGTGGCGAACGTTTCAAAAACTGGGAACATCCGGTAAAAGGAAACAATGATTTGTTGTCTTTAACGCAGCCTCAAGCAATAGAAGAAGTTCACAAAAAATATCTTGAAGCGGGAGCAGACATTATCGAGACCAATACATTTTCAGGAACAACCATTGCCATGGCAGATTATCACATGGAAGATCTCGTTTACGAACTGAATTACGAATCTGCAAAAATTGCAAGAAAAGCCTGCGACGAGTACACCGCGAAAAATCCGGATAAACCAAGATTTGTGGCAGGTTCTATCGGACCAACGAACAGAACGGCGAGTTTAAGTCCGGATGTAAACGATCCGGGTTATAGAGCAATCACATTTGAAGAATTAAGAGTTGCTTACAAACAACAGTGCGAAGCCTTATTAGACGGAGGATCAGATATTCTTTTGGTAGAAACCATTTTCGATACATTGAATGCAAAAGCAGCCCTTTTCGCTATTGATGAACTTCAGGACGAAAGAAATATCAAAATTCCGATCATGGTTTCAGGAACCATTACTGATGCTTCAGGAAGAACATTGAGCGGACAGACTGCGGAAGCATTTTTGATCTCAGTATCCCATTTAAATCTTTTAAGTGTAGGATTTAACTGCGCTTTGGGAGCAAACCAATTAACGCCTTATCTGGAAACACTGGCTCATAATTCAGAATTTGCTGTCTCAGCTTATCCGAATGCGGGTTTACCAAATGCTTTCGGGAAGTATGATGAAACTCCAGAAGATATGGCAGGACAGATTAAAGAATACGTGGAAAAAGGATTAATCAATATTATCGGAGGCTGCTGCGGAACAACGCCGGAACATATCAAGGCAATTGCAGATCTGGTTTCGCAATATCCGCCAAGAAAATTGAAAGAATTGGTCTGAAATAATAGAATTTTTTAATTAAATCAGGAAAAAAAGGAACAGTTTTTAATATTATCTTTAATTATCACACAAAATTAAATATAATGGAAAAACCTACTTACTTTAAAGATCCGCAGGATGCCAGATTATTTAATGAACTCAGAAAAAAAGTGAACCAAAGAGTAGAAGCCATTCCCGAAAACAGGGACATTTACATTCAGATCAAAGCGGTTATTCTGCCTTTGGTCTATTTTGGTTTATATGTCTTTGCACTTTTAAATGCAGATCAGTCTGGAGTTTATATCCTGAGTTTCATTCTGATGGGGCTTTCTCTGGTTTTAATTTATCTGAATTTAATTCACGAAGCTGCTCACAATAATATTTTTAAAAGTAAAAGACTGAACAGTCTGGTTTTACAGATTTTCGATTTTGTGGGAGCCAATTCCTACATCTGGAAGAAAAGACACATCTCAAGCCATCACGCATATCCGAATGTAGACGGTTGGGACACAGACATTGAGCAGAGCGGACTTTTACTAATTATTCCATGGATCAAAGCAAAAGGAATTCAGAAATACCAGCACCGCTTTTTCTTTCTGGTTTATCCTTTATATCTGTTCAACTGGATGTTTATCCGCGATTTCAGAGATTTTTTCGATAATGAAAGAGTGATCCTGAAAACGCAGGGAGCGATTCCGGTAAAAGAAAAAATTAAAATGGTGGCGTATAAACTGTTTTATTTTTTCTATCAGATTGCCGTTCCCGTTCTGTTTTTTAAAGTCTCTTTAGGCTTGGCTTTGGAAGCATGGTTTTTACAGGTAATTGCGGCGAGTATTTTTGCCCTTTTTGTCCTGTTGCCATTACATCCGCTTCCCGATAATGCCTTCCCGAAACTGGATGAGAAAAACGGACTTCCTTACAGTTGGCTTCATCATCAGTTTGAAGTCACCAACGATTTAAAAGAAAATAACTGGTTTGTGCGGAATATTTTGGGGAATTTCAACTTTCACGTTGCCCACCATCTTTTTCCGAATTACAGTTATGCTTATTATAATGAAATTACAGAAGAAATCGAACAGTTTGCCAAAGAACACAATCTGGGTTATAAACGGTTTCCGATTTTTACCGCTTTGGGCAAACATATCGATTTGCTGAAGCAAAATGCCAATAATGCATATTTTATTTTAGAAGAATAAATTGATGAAATATTTAAGATTATCGGGGCTTGAGCCTTTGATTATTACACCGGAAAGCAACTTTATCAACGTTGGAGAAAGAACCAATGTTGCCGGTTCAAAGAAATTTTTAAGATTAATAAAAGAAGAAAAGTTCGGGGAAGCGCTCGATATTGCACGGCATCAGGTTGAAGGCGGTGCGCAGATTCTCGACGTTAATTTTGACGATGGACTGATCGACGGAAAGGCTTCCATGATTAAATTTTTAAACCTGATTGCCTCAGAACCGGACATCGCAAGAATTCCTCTGATGATCGATTCTTCAAAATGGGAAATTCTGGAAGCAGGATTGCAGGTTGCACAGGGAAAATGTGTGGTTAATTCCATCAGCTTAAAAGGAGGTGAAGAAGAATTCATCAAACAGGCAAAAGCCATCAAAAGATACGGAGCCGCTGTGATCGTCATGGCTTTTGATGAGGTGGGACAAGCCGATACCTACGAACGCAGAATCGAAATATCAAAACGTTCCTATGATATTTTAGTGAATCGTTTAAATTTCCCTGCCGAAGATATTATTTTCGACTTAAATATTTTCCCTGTGGCAACAGGAATGGATGAACACCGCAGAAATGCCATCGATTTTATTGAAGCAACAAGATGGGTTCGTCAGAATCTTCCGTATGCATCCGTAAGTGGAGGAGTTTCCAATGTTTCGTTCTCGTTCCGTGGAAATGATACGGTAAGAGAAGCGATGCACTCGGTTTTCCTGTATCATGCGATTCAGGCAGGAATGAACATGGGAATTGTAAATCCTGCGATGCTGGAAGTTTATGATGAAATCAATAAAGAACTTCTGGAGCTTGTTGAAGATGTGATTCTCGATAAAAGAGAAGATGCTACAGAAAGACTTCTTGATTATTCTGAAAAACATAAATCCGTTAAGAAAGAAAAGTTTGAAGATTTAGAATGGAGAAATCATCCTTTGCAGGAAAGAATCACCCATGCTTTGGTAAAAGGAATCGACCGTTTTATCGAGGAAGATGTGGAAGAAGCAAGATTACAGGCAGAAAAACCGCTTCATGTGATTGAAATTAATTTAATGACCGGAATGGGCGTTGTCGGAGATCTGTTCGGAAGCGGAAAAATGTTCTTGCCACAGGTTGTAAAATCGGCGAGAGTGATGAAAAAAGCGGTGGCTTATTTACAGCCGTTCATCGAAGCAGAAAAAGACGGAACAAAACCAGCCAATGGAAAAATTTTGATGGCAACGGTAAAAGGAGATGTTCATGATATCGGAAAAAATATAGTAAGCGTTGTGTTAGGCTGTAACAACTACGAAATTGTAGATCTTGGCGTAATGGTTCCGGCTGAAAAAATTATTCAGACCGCGATTGAAGAGAAAGTCGATGTGATCGGACTTAGTGGGTTAATTACACCAAGTCTGGATGAAATGGTATACATCGCACAGGAACTGGAAAGACAGAATTTAAATTTCCCTTTGCTGATCGGTGGTGCAACGACATCAAAAGCGCATACTGCTGTAAAAATCGATTTAAAATATAAAAACGCAGTAGTTCACGTCAATGATGCTTCCAGAGCGGTAAACGTGGTAAGTTCATTATTGGGCGACCGAAATAAAGAATATGTTGATGATCTGAAAAGTGAATATTCTGAATTCCGTGAAAAGTTCCTGAACAGACAGGTGGAAAAAGACTACGTTTCTATTGAAGAAGCCAGAGAGAATAAGTTTAAAATCGACTGGGAAAATGAAGAAATTTTTACACCCAATCAGTTAGGAATTACCGTTGTTGAAAATCAGGATCTGAGAGAATTATTGCCTTTCATCGACTGGTCGCCGTTTTTCAGAAGCTGGGATCTTCATGGCAAATATCCGCAAATTTTAGAAGATGAGATTGTAGGAGCTCAGGCAAAAGAATTGTTCAAAGATGCTCAGGTGATCTTAAAAAGAATTTTGGATGAAAAGTTATTAACGGCAAAAGCTATTTTCGGAATTTTCAAAGCCAATTCCAACGAAACGGATGATATTTTAATTTTTGATGAAAACAACAATCAGAAAACGAAGTTCATTACTTTGAGACAGCAGGCTCAACGTTCAAAAGGGAAAGATTATCTGGCGTTAAGCGATTTTATTGCCCCTGAAAGTTCAGGAAAAACCGATTATATGGGAGCTTTCTGTGTAACAACTGGTTTCGGAACAGATGAACTGGCACAGGAATACGAAAAAGCAAATGACGACTACAACGCCATCATGGTAAAAGCTTTGGCAGACCGTTTTGCAGAAGCCTACGCAGAATTTTTACATAAAAAAGTGAGAACAGAATATTGGGGCTATGCCAATCAGGAAAATTTAACCAATGAAGAATTGATTGCTGAAAAGTATAAAGGAATTCGTCCCGCTCCGGGTTATCCTGCGTGTCCGGATCACTTGGAAAAACACGCAATCTGGGATTTACTAAAAGTGGAAGAAAATATCGGTGTTTACCTGACGGAAAGTTTAGCAATGTTCCCGACTGCTTCAGTTTCCGGATATTATTTCGGAAGTCCGCACGCCAAATATTTCGGATTGGGGAAAATCGCAGAAGATCAGCTGAAAGATTACTCCGTAAGAAAAGGAATTTCTTTGCAGGAAGCGAGAAAGTGGTTGAATCCTAATTTAGCAGATTAATTTTTCTATCATATAATTAAAGACAAAAAAATGATAATACATAAATTGATAAAAAAAAGATGAAAAAAATATTATTTCTAATGATGCTTACTAATCTTGTTAGAGCACAAATTATTTATTCAGCAGATATTTCAAATTACCAAGCCGGACAAAGTTTGTTAGGACAATATGGATGGAGTGAAGTACCGTATTTAAGTACATACAATAATCATATGCAGGTGGAAAACTTTCCAATGAGTTATTTGAATTATGGGACTACAAATAAGGCATTACATTATGTTCCTAATCTAAATACGCCATTACAAATATTTGCAAATAACACAACTACTACAGAAGCAAACTACTATTTTGCCTTCTTATTAAACGTGCAAAGTGCAATTATAACAGATCAAATTACATCATTGGATTTTGTTCAATTACATTCAGGAAATAATCTTGTATTTAGAATAATGACTTCCGGAACTGGAAACGGATATCAAATAAGATTTGGAAAAATGGATACAGAAGTGGCTCCTACGGTTCTTAATTTTAATCAAACCTATTTATTGGTTTTTAAATACTCACAAAATTCCGCAAGTTTATCAGATGATAATATTTCATTGTTTATTAATCCGGATGTAAGCTTAAATGAACCGCTTCCTCATTATACAAATTACTCAGGAAGTGATGTTAATTCTTCATTAGCAATAAACAAAATTTATTTAACACAAAATAATGCAACTTATAATGGATTTAAGGCTTATATATCTCAGCCTAAAATTTGTATGAATTGGAATGACCTGAAAAATTTACAGACTTTAGCGATTAATGATAACAAAAGGAGTGAAAATGAGTTTCGTATTATTGAAAATCCTATAAAAAATAATATCCTTAAAATTAAATCTCCGGATGGTATTTCAGATTATAATATTGATATTTATGATATTTCAGGAAAAAAAATAATGAATAACCTAAAAATGAAATCTGAAATAGATATCTCTAATCTAAAAGAAGGGGAATACTTTCTTAAAATTTTAGAAAAACATGAAAAAACTTTAAAATTTCTAAAAGTCAGATAATGAAAATCACAGACCATATAAAAAACGCAAACGGAAAAACGTTATTCTCCCTCGAAGTGGTTCCGCCACAAAAAGGAATCGGGATTGAAGATCTGTATAAAAATATTGATCCCTTAATGGAATTTAAGCCACCATTCATCGACGTTACGACTTCACGAGAAGAATATATTTACATCGACAAAGGAAACGGATTAATGGAACGCAGAATCACCAGAATGCGTCCCGGAACGTTGGGAATCTGTGCTTCGATTCAGCATAAATACAATGTAGATACCGTTCCGCATTTGCTTTGCGGAGGTTTTACAAAAGAAGAAACAGAATATCTTCTGGTGGATTGTATGTATCTCGGAATTGATAACGTAATGGCTCTCAGAGGCGATGCGATGAAAGGACATCAGTATTTTGAGCCAACTCAGGGAGGTCATGGAAGTGCAATGGAACTGGTTCACCAGATTAACGATCTGGGAAGAGGAAAATATCTGCATAATCAGGATGAAATTTGTGATGAGCATAATAAATTCTGCATCGGTGTTGCCGGTTATCCCGAAAAGCACATGGAAGCACCATCCATGAATTATGATCTGAAATGGCTGAAACAAAAAGTGGATGCAGGAGCAGATTATATCGTGACCCAAATGTTTTTCGATAATAAAAAATTCATTGAATTCGTTCAGAAAGCCAGAGAAATGGGAATCACGGTTCCTATTATCCCGGGAATTAAACCAATTGCTACGAAAAAGCATTTAAAGGTTTTACCTCAGATTTTTAAAATTGATCTTCCGGAAGATTTAATTAATGAAGTGGAAAATGCCAAAAACAACGAAGCCGTAAAACAAATCGGAATTGAATGGGCGATCGCGCAATGCAGAGAATTGCTGGAATTCGGAGTTCCTGTTCTGCATTTTTATTCGATGGGGAAAAGTGATAATATTAAAAAAGTAGCCGGAGCGCTATTCTAATAAAGTGAAAAATGAATATTTGAGAGTTCTGCAGAAATGCAGAACTTTTTTTATAGGGTTTTCGGCGGCGAAGCCGCCGAAAACCCTATAAATCATAAAACAGGATGTCTCTCAAACTCCTTATTTCTGTCAAAAAGATAACGGTATGTCGCTAATTTTCGGGTGATCGTGGTGTCAAGATTTTCGGCAATCTTAATCATTTTAGGGTTAAAATCCCCGATCCACTGCATTTCTATGATTTTAAAATCCGTATGTTTTCTCAAATGCTGTGTTCCTTCCCAGATCATGTAGCCTTCAAGACCTTTTCTTTGCCATTCCGGAACAACACCGAAAACGAGACCAACCATTTTTTCGTTCTTTTTAAACTGTTTGATCCAGAGAAACTTCAGCTTTTCCCAAATCCCGAATTTTCCGTTCAGATATTTAAACCACTGATTCGTATCCGGAAGATTCATCCACATTGCAATCGGTTTTTCGTTTTCGTAAACAAACCATGAGATATGCTCATTGATGATCGGTTTCATCGTTTTAAACATTTTCAGAACTTTAGATTCCTCCATGCATTTTCCTTCGCCGTGTGCAGCCCACGCTTTATTATAAATTTCTGTAAAATCTTTGGCGAATTTCTCCAGATTATTTTTCGTCATGGGTTTTGCGGAAAGATCGGAATTTTTACTGTGTTTGGCGTGCATAACCGTAAAAAGTCTCGAAACTTCGGCAAAAATAGGTCTTGAAAAACAAAGCTGCTCAAAATAAATTTTAAATCCGTAGTTTTCAAAAAGCTCTTTGTAATAAGGGAAATTATAATTCATTCCGTACAAAGGTTCGATAAAACCTTCAATTACCAATCCCCAGAATTTGTCACGCTCCCCGAAATTAATCGGTCCGTCCATTGCTTCCATTCCTCTTTGCTGAAGCCAGTTTTTGCAGTGATCAAAAATAAAATTTGCAGTTTCCTGATCGTTTACACAGTCGAAAAATCCGATTCCGCCGGTAGGCTGTTTTTGCTCATAGCTTTCGTTGATAAAAACCGCAACTTTGCCTACGGTTTTATTTTCTTTATTTTTAAACAAAAATCTTGCGCATTCCCCGTTTTTAAAAAACCTGTTTTTCTGAGGATTAAAAACATCTTCAATATCAATATTTCTGGGTCTTATATAGTTTTTGTCTTTTCGATAAAGCCTTGCCGGAAATTCTAAAAATTCCTTTCTATGAGATTGGTTTTGTACTTCTTCAGCAATAATCATGATGTAAAATGATAGTGGGCGCGAAAGATAATGTTTTTCGCCCAAATTAAATATGACGAACAGATTTTATCCGTATTTTTGTGCAAATTAAATAAAAATGGTTGATTTTACGGATAACGACGATGATATTTTCACAGGAAAAGAACATACGCCTATAAGGGAAGATGCTTTTGATAAATCACCGGAAGAAAAGATAGAAAAAATTACAGAACTTTTTGGGGAGATCATGGAAACACTGGGTTTAGATATGACCGATGATTCTTTAAAAGACTCTCCGAAACGTGTTGCCAAAATGTATGTGAATGAAATTTTCGGGGGGCTTCTTCCTGAAAACAAACCGGGAATTTCCACATTTTCAAATAAATACAAATACCGCCAGATGTTGGTGGAAAAAGATATCACCGTTTATTCATTTTGTGAACATCATTTCCTGCCGATTATCGGGAGAGCGCATGTTGCTTACATTTCGAATGGTGAAGTAATCGGTCTTTCAAAAATCAACAGGATTGTGGATTATTACGCAAAAAGACCGCAGGTTCAGGAAAGGCTTACCATGCAGATTGTGAATGCTTTAAAAGAAGCTTTAGGAACAAAAGACGTTGCCTGTATTATTGATGCAAAACACCTTTGCGTTAATTGCAGAGGAATAAAAGATACCGCAAGTTCTACCATTACCGCAGAATTAAGCGGAATTTTCAGAACCAATCCTATCACAAGACAGGAATTTCTTCATTATGTAGGAAGCCATGCTAAATTGGATTAAATGAAAAATTGTACTATTTTTAACAATGTTAAACGATATTAAATATGAACTCCAATATATCCTTTCAGGAAAGAGCGAAGTTAAGTATGGAAATACTATCCAAACAATCGCCGGTTACCTTAGAAGAAGCCAAGAAACAGGCAGGCTGGCTTCAAAAGAAAAGTATTTCAAAAGAAAAGAAACATTAGAGTTAATCGATTGGATTAATTCTAATAACTTTTGGTATAATACGATAGATTTTAATCTGTTTGTATCAGAAGGAGCGGAACAAAAAGTATATTTGAAAGATGATAGTTTTGTTTTAAAGCTGAATGATTCTATTTACTATGAATCATGGCTGGATTACTTTCATAATCTTTTTTTAAATAATTATTTTTTTCCGGATACGCATATGAATTAATTGGTTTTTATTTGAATTCAGACAGTTTATATGCAGTTGTTAAACAAAGATTTGTTAAATTAGATCAGTTAACTGATCTCAGAGAAGTTAAAAGTTTTCTTGGTAATAATGGATTTGAAAATATAAGAAACAATGATTACTATAACTCTTTCTTAGGAATTATTCTGGAAGATCTCCATGACGAAAATGTCATTACACAAAAAGGAGTGTTATATTTTATTGATACCGTTTTTTATATTAAACCTGAAATTTTCTGGAAGTAAATTATAATGATAAAATTTAAAAAAGTTTCATACAAGATATTTGTAACAACCATTATTTGTTGTTGCTGTACCTGCTGCTTTTAAAAGATGAAAATCTTTTAATCAATAAAACTTTAAACTAAATTTAAAATCATTAAATCAAATTAAAAACATGCAACTAAAAATATACAACTCGCTTGCGGGAGAAAAAGAAATATTCAAGCCGATTTTAGAAGGAAATGTAGGAATGTACGTCTGCGGACCGACCGTTTACAGCAATGTACACTTGGGAAATGTAAGAACCTTCCTTTCTTTCGATTTTATCTACAGAAGTTTGATGCATTTGGGCTATAAAGTTCGTTACGTAAGAAACATTACTGATGCAGGTCACCTTACCGACGACGGAGACGTGAATAACGACAGATTCGTTAAACAGACTCGTCTTGAAAAGCTTGAACCAATGGAAATCGTGCAGAAATACACAGTCGATTTTCATAAAGTGTTGGATATGTTTAATTTACTGCCTCCGAATATTGAACCGACTGCGACCGGTCATATCGTGGAACAGATCGAACTTACTCAGAAATTAATTGAAAGAGGATTCGCTTACGAAAGCAACGGTTCTGTGTATTTCGATGTCTTGGAATACAACAGTAGAGGCTTGAATTATGGTGAACTTTCAAAAAGAAATATAGAAGAGCTTTTTGCCAATACCCGAGATCTCGACGGACAGGGCGAAAAGAAAAATCCGCAGGATTTCGCATTGTGGAAAAAAGCTTCTCCGGCACACATCATGAGATGGAATTCGCCTTGGGGAGAAGGTTTTCCGGGATGGCATCTGGAATGTACTGCGATGAGTACAAAATATTTGGGAGAAACTTTCGATATTCACGGAGGCGGAATGGATCTTAAATTTCCGCACCATGAATGTGAAATTGCACAGGGAAAAGCGTGCAATGATGCTTCTCCTGTAAATTACTGGATGCACGCCAATATGTTGACGATGAATTCTCAGCGTATGAGCAAATCCACCGGAAATTATATTTTACCGATGCAGTTGGTGACAGGAGAAAACGATTTCTTCGAAAAGCCTTTCCATCCTTCCATCGTTCGTTTCTGCTTTTTGCAGGCACATTACAGAAGTGTTTTAGACATTTCAAATGATGCCATGATTGCGAGTGAAAAAGGATACGCGAGATTGATGGAAGCCATTAAAGTGTTGAACAGCATTACTCCGAATGACGAAAAACAATCCGGTTTCAGTCTTGAAGAGTGGAAAAATAAGGTCTATGATGCATTAACGGACGATTTCAATTCTCCGGTTTTAATTGCACATTTATTTGAAGCGGTAAAATATATCTTTGCTTTAAATGACGGGAAGGAAACTGTTTCAACGAAAGATTTAGATGATCTAAAATCCACTTTAAATGCTTTGGTTTTCGACGTTTTGGGACTTCAGACGATTGAGGAAAATAATAATGAAAAACTGGATCAGACCCTGAAAGTTTTAATTGAATTGAGAAATCAGGCAAGAAAATCAAAAAATTTCGAACTTTCCGATCAGATTCGTGATAAGCTTCTTGCAGAAGGTATCGAACTGAAAGACGGAAGAGACGGAACTTCTTATGTTTTGAATTAAAATAAAATTTAGAGCTTTTAATATATCTCTCGCAGATTTTACAGATTACGCAGATTTTTAAACACATTCATCTGCCAAATCCGCAAAATCTGCGAGAGTTTTTTTGTGCGCTGCTGTCATTCTGAATGAAGCGAAGCGTAATCAAGAATCTCTAATGTATAATTCTGCTTAAGATTCTTCCTTCGTCGGAATGACAAATACATTGTGAATCTAAAAATTATGAATTTTGATGAAGGAGAAATCTATCTTCAAAGCTTAGCCTAAACCTTAATCTCAACCTAAAAAAATTATAATCCAATCCAAAAATTACGTAACTTAGTCATAATAAAATGATTAAAAATTTAAATGAATAGACTATGAAAAAACATTTATTCCCTTTATTCCTGTTGTTGATGGGCGCAAACGCTTCGGCGCAGCAGGATTTTTTTGCTTTGGTCGGGAAAGATACTCAGAGTATTGTTTTCAATGATTTCCGTGCCATCGACGGAACTAGCGGAACTTCCGGAGAACAGATTTTTAATGCAGATTCTTCTGCAAGAGTTTTTTCACAAAGTAGAAACGGCGCTGTAACCGAGGATAAAAATACCTACAATAACGCACAGGCTGTAAATATGGCAACGCTGGCTTATGATTCTTACAACAATAATCTGATCTATATGCCAATGTTTTCTTCCAATATTTATGTTTTAAATGCCAAAACAAAGGAAATTACATTGGTGGAAAACAGTGTGGCAAGAGTTACTTCATGTGACATCAATTCTCATGTAACGAGAATGACGACAGGCTACGACGGAAATATTTACGCGATCAACAATTCCGGGACACAATTTTTGCAGATCAGCAGAAAAGGAAATCAATATGTGGTTAACGACTTGGGAATCATCAAAGATGACGGTTCCAACGGAAAAAATTCTTTTACCACCATTGAAACGGGTTTCGGTGGAGATATAATTGCCGATGCAGAAAATAATTTCTATGTTTTTTCAGCTTCGGGAAATGTTTTCAAGGTTTCACCTAAAGAAATGAAAGCAAAATTCATGGGTAAAATTGCAGGAATTCCTGAAAATTATTCGGTAAACGGATCTGCTGTAAATTCAAAAGGGAAAGTGGTGATTGCAAGTGCAAAAGGAGCTCCTCTCTACGAAGTGGATCTAGCTACTTTACAGGCAAAACCGCTTGGAGGAGAGCAGAATCTGCATATTTATGATTTGGCAAGTAAATATTTTGCGAACGATAAAGCCATTTCCAATAATGCTTTTGCCAGTCTGGATATTTATCCGACAAGAGTGGATGAAAAGTACATTAACATCAATGTAAATGATAAAGCTGTAAAAGGAAATATTAAACTGAATGTTTTCGATCTCTCAGGAAAAAATGTAATGAAGCAGAATTTATCTGTAAAAGACGGTTTATTAAATCAACAGGTTTATCTTAAAAATCTAATCAGCGGAGCTTATCTGGTAAACATTACCGACGAATCCGGAAAAGTATTATTAAACAAGAAAATCTTAGTTACAGAATAATCTTTAACTTTGTATAAAGCTTAGAAACCTTTTCAGACATTTTGAAAAGGTTTTTTTAATGAATATTTGATATTCAATAAGTTTTATTTTTCAGGATTATAATGTATTTTTATAAAAAAATATAAATGAAGCTATACTTTAATGTAGGTTACAGTACAAAAGTTGGAGAAAATCTGCAATTGATGATCAAAGACGAAGGCTCTGTACATCAGACTCATGCTATGTTTTACGGAGAAAACGGATTGTGGAAGTGTGAGGTAGATTACTTTTCCAAAACCATATCATACTACTATCAGCTTGTTGATGAAAGAGGAAATATTCTTCGCGAGGAATTTGTTCCGCATCATCTTACTTTTCCGCACAATTACAAGGAATTTGTAATTTTTGATGAATGGAATAATAAAAATTTCCCTGAAAATTATCTCAATAATAAAATTCTCTACAACAAACTGAACACCTTCAAGCCGGAAAAAGTTTCTGTGCTGAAAAAGCATACGCATGTATTCAGAATAGAGGCTCCGATTTATAATCCGGACTGGAAGATTGTTGTATTCGGAAGTACGGCTTCATTAGGAAACTGGAATTACGAAAAAGTAATTCATTTGTCTCAGACTGATTTCGGAATTTGGGAAACTTCTCTGGAAATTCCCGAAAACGAAGTTATTCAATATAAGTATTGTCTTTACGATACAGCTAAAGATAAAGTGATCGATGTGGAAACCGGCGAAAACAGATTTGCATTACCAAATCATTCGAAAGACGTTTTACAGATTGTTTCAGATCATTATTTTAAGTTTAAACTGTATCAGATGTATCACGATGCAGGAGTTGCGGTTCCTGTTTTCTCTTTGAGAACAGAAGACGGTTTCGGTGTTGGTGAATTTTCTGACATGAAAAAACTGGCAGACTGGGCAAAGGAAACTAATCTCGGAATTATCCAGATTCTGCCGATTAACGATACAACGGCAAATTATTCATGGACAGATTCTTATCCTTATGCGGCAGTTTCTGTGTACGCGCTTCATCCGCAGTATATTTCCATTGAGAATCTCGATTTTGCGTTACCGAAAGATTTAATTGAAGATTATCAGGCTGAAAAGTCAGAACTAAATTCATTAGAATTAATCGATTACGAAAAGATGATTTCCGGAAAATGGAAATATCTGACCGCCGTTTTCAATGAAGATAAAGAAAAAATCTACAAAGACAGAAACTTTAAGAAATTCATAAAAGATAACGAAAGCTGGCTTCTTCCTTATGCCGCGTTCTGTGTATTGAGAGATAAATACAAAACTCCGAATTTCAACGAATGGAAAACGCATAAAAAATACATTGCAGGAAAGGTTTCTGCATTTTTCTCTGCAAAAAGTAAAGATTATGATGCTTCTATGCTTCATGCATGGGTTCAGTATCAGCTTCATAAGCAATTAAAGGATGCGATTGATTATACGCATAACCTTGGAATTTCCGTGAAAGGAGATCTTCCGATCGGAATCTACAGACATTCTGTGGAAGCTTGGACGGAACCTGAACTTTTCGGAATGGATTTTCAGGCTGGAGCACCGCCGGATCAGTTCACAGAATTGGGGCAGAACTGGGAGTTTCCTACGTATAATTGGGAAGCCATGAAAGCTGATGATTACAAGTGGTGGAAAAACAGATTCAAAGCACTGGAACAGTATTTTGATGCGATGAGAATCGACCATATTTTAGGATTTTTCAGAATATGGAGAATGCCGGTCTCTGCAACTCAGGGAATTTTAGGATATTTTTATCCTGCCGTTCCTATTACGCTGGAAGAATTCAGTGCAAGACATATTCCTTTTAATTTCGACAGATACTGCAAACCTTTTATTAATGATCAGATTCTCTGGAAATATTTAGGCGAAAACAGTGGAAAAGCGCTTGAGTTCATCAATAATAACCAGAACGGAACCTATTCATTTAAAGAAGAATTTAATACACAGCGCAAATTAGCTGACTTTTTTAAGAAAAATCCACGAGGTCCGATTGAAGATCAGTTGATTTCTCTTTGTGCCAATGTTTTATTTTTAATTGAAGAACGAAACGGGCAGGTTGTTTATCATCCGAGATTTAATGTGTACAACACAGAATCTTATAAATATCTTTCGGATTGGGAGAAAAAATCCATCTATGACCTTTATCACGATTATTTCTTCAAAAGACAGGATCATCTCTGGTTTGAAAAAGCGATGGAAAAACTTCCGATGATTCTTAATGCTACAGAAATGCTGATCTGCGGAGAAGATTTAGGCCTTGTTCCGGACTGTGTTCCTGTTGTAATGGATGAACTCGCGATTATTGCTTTAAAAGTTCAGAGAATGCCTTCGGATAATATTCCTTTTTATAATCCAAAAGATGCAGGTTATCTGAATGTTGTTACGGCTTCCTCACATGACAGTTCGACGTTGAGACAATGGTGGAAAGAAGATCCTGCGCTTACACAAAAGTATTTCAATCAGCAGTTGGTACAGTATGGAAAAGCTCCGGAAGAACTGGATCCTCATTTAGCTGAAATTATAATGAAACAGCATCTTTATAATGATTCGATGCTGGCAATTTTCCCGATTCAGGAGTTTTTAGCAACGGATAAAAATCTTCGCAATCCTAAAATGGATAATGAAAGAATCAACAATCCTGCGGTTTTTCCACATTACTGGAGATACAGAATGCATCTTAATCTGGAAGATCTGAAGGAGCAGAAAGATTTCAATCAAAAAATAGCCTACTGGATTAAAGATAGCGGGAGAATATAAATTTAACATTTGATTATCAGTTAGTTAATGATAAATTAAAAGAAGTTGGATCGGAAGATTTAACTTCTTTTTTTTATTTATATCCAAAAGATAGAAGAGAAAATTCGACTATATTAACCAATTAACGACTATAGAAATGAAAAAAATATTAATCAGTTTTGCTTTGGGTATGGCGACTTTATCGTTTGCTCAGCAGTATCCGAATAATGGCTGGGGAGATGACGGCTATTATCAGAATGACGGAGGCTATTACAGCGATGAAGACGATCAGAATTATTTCCCTGATGATTATTACTACAATTATCCGCAGGATTATTATCCACAGGATTATTACCAGACCAATTACAATGATTACAGGAACAGCATTATAAGCATCAACTGGAATGGCTTTTTCGCCCAAAACAGGCTTAATCGTTGGCAGATAGACCAGATCCTGAGACTGAATAATCTGTATGTAAGTTTTTCCACATGGAACAATTTCTACAGATACAATCCGGACAGATGGTATTATGACAGATTCTATGCATTGGAAAGAATTATGGGACCGAGAGTTTTCGTTGTATTCCAGAATAATTATTACAGAGGATACAGCCCTGTAGTTTATTTCCAGAATTACCGAAGAACGCATTATGCAGGGATTTGCAGACCGATGCCGCGCTACAGAAATGTAAACATCAATATCTACAGAGTAGACCGAACTAGATTCCGTAGCTATGATAACCCTACTTTTAATATTGTAAGAGGAAGCGACAGACCTAATAATGGTTTCCGTGGCGGTGTAAGAGATGAAAATGGAAATAACGGAGGTTTCCGCAATCAAACAGAAAACAGAAACAATAGTCCGTTTTTCAGAAACGATAATGAAGTACGGAATAATGGCAGTTTCCGTGGAGGGAATGAAATAGGTTCTACTAGGGGCAATGGCGGTTTCAGAAACGAGCGAACTGAAAACAGCGGAACCAGAGGTGGAGGTTTCAGAGGCGGAGAAGTAAGAAGAGAAGAAGCTCCGAGAATTGAAAATAATGGAGGCGGTTTCAGAAACAACGGAGGATTCAGAGGAAACGAAAATTCAGCTCCCAGAGAACAGAACAGAGGGGGAGGAGAAAGCAGAGGAAACGGCGGATTCCGAACCGGATTTGCAAGAAATTAATTTTCATATATTATATTTAAGTGGTGTGAGGGCAGATTTTTATGATCTGCTCTTTTTTATTTTTATCATTAAAAAATTAATGTTAAAATTTAACATTTTTTTATGTGATTTGTGTTTTAACTTTCATTTTAACTAATAATCAAAAAGATGTATAACAATTAATTAAAGATTTAAAAAAATGAAAAAGTTAGTTTTAGCAATAGCATTTATCGGAATGGGAAGTTTTGCAATGGCACAACAGGTAACTCCTGAACCACAGGACAGACAGGCTAAAAGAGCTGAAATGAAAGAAAGATTTCAGCAGAGAGAGCAGGAACATATGGCGCAGATGCAGAAAGATTTAAACTTAAATCAGGCTCAGGTAGATAAAATTAAAGCACTTCACGAAAAAAGAAAAGCCGAAATGAAAGCTGATTTTGAAAAAAATAAAGATCAGAGACAGGCTAAAATGGAAGAAATGAAGGCAAAAAGAGCACAGATGGATGCCGACATGAAACAGATTCTTACTCCTCAGCAATATGATAAATGGCAGGCGGACAGAAAAGCAAAAATGGAAGAGAGAAAAGTGGCAATGAAAGAAAGAGGAATGAAGGGCGGAAGGATGCACAAGCCAATGAACACGGCTGCTCCGGATGCGAATTAAGTAGTTTATAATTTTGATTTTTTAATGTGTAGGAGGACGGGATTTATTCCGTCCTTTTTATTAATTTCTGCTAAAACTTTTGATTTCGGGGTTTTATTCCCTAATTTTGACTGAAAATTTAGGACTTATGGTTAGCGAAAAAATTGCAAAATTAATTAACGAACAAATAGCTCACGAACAGTACGCTGCACAATATTATCTTTCTATGTCTGCATGGTTTTCCGGTAAGGATCTTGACGGGATTGCCAATTATTTCCGTGTACAGAGCAAAGAAGAGTTAATGCATGCCGACAAAATGTTCGATTATTTAAATGACGTAGGTGGAGAAATTATTATCGGAGAAATCGCAAAGCCACCCCACGAATTTGCAGGCGCAATCGACATTTTTGAAAAAGCACTGGAACATGAGAAAAAAGTAACAAGAAGCATCTTCAATATTGTGAAAAATGCAAATGACGAGGGCGATTTTGCTACGACTTCTTTCCTGCAGTGGTTCATCAACGAGCAGGTAGAAGAAGAAGCAAGTGCATCTCAGTTGGTTACCAAAATCAAAATGGTAAGCGATAATCCATCCGCTTTATATCTTTTTGATCAGGAATTGGCGCAGAGAGTTTTCGCACCGGATACAACAGCTTAATTCTGTATTTAAATAATAATAAGTTTCGGCGGCACCTTTGGTGCCGCCGAAACTTGTTTTAAAAGTAATTTTCCCAAAACCAGCCAGAAGAAGGAATTTTCTCCAGTATATTTTCTACTCCGGGCTTTTTGAGAAGGACATTTTTATCTTCCAGTTGACCGAAATTTCAATAAGAATAATCCAAAAATAAACATGATATTTTCTGATCCAATTTATCATTACAAATAAATAAGCTGCGTTTTCAAAACCTTTTTTCCCAGTTTTTCCAGAATATCTTTATAATGGGCAATTTGTCTGTCATTTTTCTCAGATTCTTCACCGGTTTTAAAATCTACAATTACGTAACCTTCAGCGTTTTTTAAAATTCTGTCCGGACGATACACACTGCTTTCACCGTTTTCGGAAATCATGATGTCTTTTTCGTTGATAACCTGCCATTTTTCATCAAAAAATTCAGCGTTATTTTCTATGATTTCTTTTAAATTTTTCTCGATTTCGGCACTTTCTTTAAGGGTTATATGACCATCGAGAACGTAGCATTCCAGAACTTTTCTGATGTCTTTCGCTGTATTAATCTGCGAGAGTAATTCATGGACGAAAAGCCCGATTCTTACTTTTTCAACCCGTACCTGATAATTTTTTGACGGAGTGGCAATTTTAATCGATGTATTTTTTTCGTTGATATTTTTTAAATTCTGAATATCCTTTGTTTCAAAATGCGAGGTTTTATCTCTTGAATGTTTTTTCAGCATTTCCGGATTCACTTCATACAAATCAAATTCTTCCAGATTTTCCGGATTTTTAGATTGTAAAAACTCCAACAATTCCAGATTGTTAGACGTTTTATTCGCTTTTTGGATATAAAAGTACAATTGTTCTACAGGTCGTGTTGTCGCAACATATTGCAGACACAGCCTGTCTACAAAGTTTTTATAAGAATTCTGAAGATTGAAATATTGGATTTCCTCATCATACACCTCAAGATTTTTACTGAACTGATTAATATTCACAGACTTTAAAGCACTGTCATTGCTCGTTTCAAACCAATTGGTGAACTCGGCATCACGGTTTTTATTAATCATCGGGATAAAAACAATCGGGAATTCCAAACCTTTTGCTTTGTGGATCGTCATAATCTGAATTGCATCAATATTTTCCGAAGCCTGAATAGTATACGCCGAAGCTTCCTCATCCCAATATTTCAGAAATTCTTTCGTACTCGCTCCTGCATTTTGTGTGAAATTGAAAAGCATTTCAAGAAAGTTCAGCAGGAAATCAGTCTCTTTATTTTCAACAGAAAACTCATTAATGTAATATTCAACAAAGTTGTACAGATTGAATCTCGGAAAATTGTCCTGTTTAATCTTCAGAGCATATTTTTCCTGAATAAAATGGACGGTCTCTTCATGCGTTTCAAATCCTAAAATTTCCTTCATCTCCAAAGTGAAATCTTTCATCTGAATTCTTCCCAGTTTATTCAGATAATACATCATCATGATGAGGTTGGGCTTGTTCTTCGGATTACTTTCCCATCGCAGGAATTCAACGACGGCTTTAAGCGTGTTGGATAATTCTAAGGTAAGACCTTTATCGGAAATCGTTTTAATATTTGTTTCTTCCCCTTTGTAATTTACCTTCAGATTTCCCAGTTTTTGAGAATAGCTGAAAATATCAAAATTTCCGCGGCAGAGAATCGTAATGTCCGAGAATTTAAAGCCGTTATCCAGAATTTCCTGAATATCTTTCCTCATGCTTTCGGACGTATCGTTGTAAAAATCTTCATTGGTGAGATTTTCAATCAGATTTACTTTTACACGGCCTTCGATGGAAGATTTCGGGTTTTGTTCGGCATCAGTTCCGAAAATATTTTTATGCTCTTCTGCTAAAGATTCAGAATGAAATTTGTATAATTCATTATTAAAGTGGACAATATTTTTTGCACTTCGCCAATTGTCTTTTAAAACCAGCAAATCTGCCTGTTTAGGAGAAAATTCTTTTTTGTTGATGATATCGAGCATCAGTTTACTTTCCCCTCCACGAAAACGGTAAATACTCTGTTTCGGATCTCCAACCAACGTAAAAGAAGTATTTTCTGATGAAATGGCATGATCTCTCAAAGGAATAAAATTTTGCCACTGCAATTCTGAAGTATCCTGAAATTCATCAAAGAAATAATGCTGAAACTGCGAACCTACTTTTTCATAAATAAATGCCGAAGGCTCATTCCGAAGGTTTTCGTTAATTAAAATATTAAATTTAGAAAGCAAAACAAGGTCGTTTTCTTCCTCAATTTTCTTCAGCTCATCCTGAATGTCTTTATTTACCTTCAAAGGTAAAAGTGCGGATAAAATTTTCTCTTTTTTCTGGGTTTCTATGTACAGCCGAATAAGCTGCATTCTGTAATCCAGTAATTGATCAAGAATTTCAAGAATTTCAGATTCCTTGTTTTTTGATTTTGCCGAAGCTCCTTTCCGGTAGTTATTCACAACAGATTCTTCTGCAGTCGTAGGAAAAGGAAAACCAGGTCTTTTCTGATGATAAAAGTCTAATACTTTCGTAAAAAAGCCTCCGATTCCGTTTTTTCCCTGTGCAAAATCTTCGATTTCAATATTCCTTGATCTGAATAATTCGATGGATCGTGTAGCGAGTTCAACCGCCTGTTTTTTGTTTTGGGCAATTTCTTTTCGGAGCGTGTCTTTGATGTTTTCGTAATTCGTACTGTCGAAATCTTTATTGCTTTTAAGATGCTCGTAATGAATATCTTTCACGAACTCTTTTGCCGAACCGTAAAGACTTTTGTTCAGGTTTATTCTTTCATTATTTTCGAGACTGTAATCCACATAATCCATGAAAGAGTTGGAGATCACTTCGTTTTCGCCAATCTGATCGAGCATTTTATCAACCGCTTCAATCAGAAAAGGTTCCGCTTCAATTTCCAGATTGAAGTTTTTGGCGAGTCCCAGTTCATAAGAAAAACTTCTTACCAGACGGGAATTAAAACGGTCAATCGTTCCGATATTCAGAGTAGAATAATTATGAAGCACATAATCCAGCATTTTTTTTGCGCGGTGATGCAGTTCATCGATCGTTATTTTCAGACCTTCTTCCTCAAATGCCTTCTGAATATTTTTTAAATCCGGATTTTCTGCAAAATTATCGTTGGAAAAATTTCCGAGCCACGTCAGAATTCTTTCCTTCATCTCATTGGCTGCCTTGTTGGTAAATGTCAACGCAAGAATATTCCTGATCGACTGCTGCTGATTAGGATACCGAAGACAGATCATTAAAAGCCTCTGCACCAGAACATAGGTTTTCCCAGAACCTGCCGAAGCATTAATTACCGTGTAAGAATTTTGCATTTTTAGTGGAATTCAAAGTGCAAGTTAGCTAATTTTTAAGTGAAATTTTAACAATTTTCTGCTGCTATTTAACAGTTTTAAAAATAAAATTCTAAAAGAAATCCTAAAACACGTTAACTGTGGTTAAACTTATGGTTTAATTTAAAAATAACTTTAGTTTTGCTTTATAAAAAATAACCTGTGAAAATAAAACTATTCTTTGTATTAGCTTCTCTTTTTTTCATCAACAGCCACGCTCAGAATTATATTTTCGGGAAAGTAACTTCCGAAGATAATAATGAGATGCCGGAAGTAACGGTAATTAACATCCGGACAGATGAAAGGGTTCTTACGAATCGTGATGGTCATTTCATGATTTCGGGAAGAGCGGGAGACGAACTTCGTTTTATAAAAGCCGGCTACGAGCGTACAAACCGTAAAATTACACAGGAAAATATTACGGCTCCGGTGAATGTAACAATGATAAGAGCGGCGGAACTTATTGCAGAAGTTGAAATTAAGAAAAATATCACCGGAGATATTAAGATCGATGCTAAAAATCTTAATCCGCCAAGAAAAGTTGAAAAACTGAAGAACGATCTGGCAAAATATATGTCCCAAAAGTCGGCTCCGGGAGTTTTGGCAGCCAGACCGGGAGAATTTGTACAGCCGGTAACCAAAGGAATTTACAGTTTCGGGAAAGTTAAAAACAAATGGGACGATGTGGATCTGATGAATTATCTGCAAAATTCTTTAGGAAATACCTTCTTTGAGGAGCTTCAGATTTCCAAACCGCAGATTCAGCATTTTATTCTCTATATTTTAAGAACAGGTTTTGAAAGGAAAAACATTCTGAAATACGGCTATTGTACAGAAGCAGATATGAATCGGTTTAAAAATGCAGTGTTGGGCAGAATTTCAGCCTACAAATCGCCGCAGCCTCAAAAATAAATAATCTTATGAATATCAGGTTAATTATTATTCTGCTTTTTCTGTTTGTGAATGGTTTTTCACAGCAAAAAATTTCGGGAAAGATTACCGATGAAGACGGAGTAAGTCTGCCATCCGTTACCATAATGAATATTTCTGCGGATAAAAAAACGTATACCGCGGATGACGGAACCTTTTCCATAGATATTCTTTCGCCGGATGACGAAATCCGGTTTGTAAGAAACGGTTTCGAAAGATCTTCCATAAAAGCAATGTATGGTTTAAACAAAGAACTGAATATTAAGCTTACGAGAATTGCAGAACAAATTGAAGAAGTAAAAGTGGCTAAAATTACCGGAGATCTTGATAAAGATTCAAAGGCTGTTGCAAAAACCGATCAAGGACAAATAGTGGAAGATGCGGTCGGATTACCTCAGCCTGTCGGGAAAATGCGAGAAAAACCGGCAGAAGTAAAGCAGGTTTTAATTCCGATTCTTTTAGGAAGCCTGAATGTTCAGGGATTGTATGATCTTATCAGTGGCGACGCAAGAAGAATGAAGCGTCAATACAGGTATGATGATCTTCAGGAAGACATTGCGTGGATAAGAAACAGGGTAGAAGACGAATATTTTACAAAAGAAGGCATTCCTGCCGAAAGAATTTCAGAATTTATAGAATTTGCATTTGTGAATAAACCGCAAACGCGAACTTTCGTAAGAGCTAAAAATTTATCCGGAGCTTTATCCAGAATGGACGATGCAATACCTGTTTTTGTCAACAGAATCAAAGAGAGTAAAAATCATTAATAAATGTTAAGAAAATCTTAAAATTTGGAATAAGAATTGATGCAATAGTTTCAGTAAACAGACATTAAAATTATTGTAACAAACAAATTCACAAATTTTTATGAATAAAAACATTCTTTCGATTGCTATTGCAGCATTGGGTTTCGTTATCGGTCTCGGACTTTTAGGAAACGCCATTAAAAACAGAAACAAATCTGAAAATACCATTTCTGTAACGGGTTTGGGAACCAAGCAATTTACTTCTGATCTTATTACGTGGTCGGGAAGTTTTTCTAAGAATAATTTTGACCTGAAATCGGCTTATGATGAACTGGCTTTAGACCGAAAAACCATCAACGATTATTTATTATCAAAAGGAGTAAAGCAAAATGAGATCGTTTTTTCTTCTGTTGATATCCAGAAACAGTTCAAAAATTATACAGATAATAACGGGAATAACGTTCAGAATGAATTTACCGGATACAACCTTACGCAGACTGTATCGATTGAAAGTAAAGAAGTTGCGAAAATCGAAAATCTTTCGAGAAATATTACGGAAATTATCAACAGAGGAATAGAATTTACATCGTCTTCGCCAAATTATTTTTATACCAAATTAGCAACGGTGAAACAGGAAATGATTGCCTCTGCCACAAAAGATGCTAAAGAACGTGCGGAAAAAATTGCTGAAAATTCAGGAAGCAGCCTGGGAAATCTGAAAAAAGCAACCATGGGCGTTATCCAGATCACGGCTCCGAATTCCAATGAAGATTATTCTTATGGAGGAACCTTTAATACCGCTTCAAAAGATAAGGAAGCAAGTATTACCATAAAGCTGGAATATCAGGTAAATTAGTTTTTAACTGGAAAAAAATCCGAAGCATTTGAAACTTCGGATTTTATATTTTAATGATAAACAATATCGTAGATTTCGTCTTTTACTTCCTTTAGATTTTCGGGCTGATAATTAGCAAGAAGCCATAAATTCAAAGGGTTTTTTCCTTCGCCGTAACTTGGCTGAACGTACATTTCATCAATCAGGCTGAACCCGTTTTTCTGATAAAAAGAATAGCGTCTTTTCGTATCTTCTGTTAAATGCCCGTGTTCTATCTCCAGAACAATTCTGGGATAATTTTCAAAAAGATAGTTGGTAATATGTGATCCCAGTTTCTGACTTCTGAATTCTTCAAACACTTCAAAATGTTCCACAAAAGCAAAATGGCTGAGTTCCCAGATGATGAGGTAGCCAATATTTTTAGCTTCGTGAAGCACAGAAATTATTTTCACTTTAGGGTGTGAGAACAGCGGAGACAATTTGTTCCAGTCTCTTCTTTCATCTTCCGGAAACGTTTTGCAGTATGCCTCAAAAATCTCTTTAACCCTGTAATCTTCTGTAGAAGTAATTTGTAAAAATTCCATATTATAAATCAAAAACATTGGGTCTTCTGGTAATGAAAATATCTTTCACCCAAAGTGTGAATGCCAGTCCCAGATAAATTAAAAAGAAAAATCCTGCCGTGGCAAAAGTAGAGTAGATGAAAAAAACTCTCAGTTTAGAAACAGGAATTCCGAGTTTTGCGCCCGTTCTTGTAAGAACGCCAAACCATTCTCTTTCCATTTTATGGCGGATATTGTCAAGCATTTGAAGATTCTTTTAAAATTTTAAATCCAATACCGCAATTTAAGCAATTTTTTTCTTCACAGGAATTTTTAAAATGATAAATCAGGCTTTGCGATTCCAGTGCTGTCTTACATTTCATGCCCAGCTTTTTCCAATCCGTAATAACTGAATTTTTTTCGGACGGACGGTTTTTATAAAAAAGTAGAATTTCGTCTGCAATTTCTTCGTTGTGATATTGATGATAGGTATATTTTAAAGGCAAAATGGTGTTTAAAATAATTAATTCTATAAAATCCCGCGATACAAATTTGGTATGATTTACCGATGATATTTTTCCGAAATTATAATGATTATTCCAGTATTCCGAAGCTTTTACATCCTTAAAAATTTCGAAAAGCTCCCCTGTATTTTTAACATGAATGATTTTTGAAAATAAGTTCTGATGTGTGAAATAGAGATTCGCCAACTGCGACAAACGGAGCGTAGGAAAATTGGGAGGTCGTAATCTCAGAAATTTAGGATGAAATTTAAGATTGGAAATGTTGAATTTAGCCTTAATAAAATCAAATTCCCGCTTCCAGATTTTCATCGTTTCATCCTCAGGATTTTCCAGCCAGCCGGAAACACCGAAAAATAAAGCTTCCAGTTGAATTTCATTTTGCCGGATCTTATTAATGATGGTAAAATCTATGCTTTCCGCAATTTGCCTGAAAATAAATGCATTCACTTTTAATCCGAAAGAATAGGCTAAAGAATGAAACAAAACGGCTTCAAAATTATTTTTAAACTGTGCCAAGTTCATCTCAAATTCTAAAGATTTCTCAGCCAGCTTTTTCAAAACATTTTCTTCATGAAAATAAACCGGAATTTTACCGGGATCAAAAATATTTTCGCAGGGAATAAACTGCGTTCCGCCGATCAGTTTTTCATATTTCCACAGGATATTTTCTTCAATATGATCTTTTAATTCTATGGTAGGAATGTTTCTGTTTTTCAGTTCCTCAATCTCGCAGTCATTCTGAAAAACGACATGAAGAATTATATTCTGATAGTTGGGATCGTGTGAATGGCTGTGAAAGATCCAGTCGGAAGATTTTACGTGAAGTTCAATATTTCCTACAAAAGTAATTTCATTGATCTTCACCCTCGCCGCCAGAAAATCCGGACCGGAATCTGTATTCCACTTTCCGAAGTCTAATATTTCAACAGGATTGCCTTCAAGATCTTTGAAGTCGAAATGCTTGAACACTTTATAGTTCCAGAGATATTGCAGTAGTTTTTCGGTCATGAGTGTTTACTGCAAATATAGAATAAAAATAATTTGAATAATATTAAGTGTTTAAAAATCAGATAAATAATAAAAATTATTTTACAAGTAATTCAAAACTTATAAATTCTTTCATGGAAAATAATTGTTTGCATGAAAAATGTTAATCTTCCGAAACTCGATATACAGAAAAAGCTGCATCCAAATGAATGCAGCCACTGTTTTTTTATGGTATAAACCTCACAGGTTTTTAAAACCTGTGAGGTTTTGTAATTCCAATTCCAAATTTTTTCAATATAAAACTATGCTTTGGTAAGTTCACTTTTGAAATTTTCGATGGTGGTTCTGTACATTTCTTCGTAGATCGGAAGAATATTTTTAAGGTCGAATTTTATCGCCTGTTCCTTTGCATTGACTTTCATTTTCGCCAGAAGCTCATCGTTGCTCAGTAGTTTAATCGTGTAATTGCTCATCGCTTCCACATTTCCGATCTCTGCAAGAAAACCTGTTTCTCCCTGAATGTTTACTTCCGGAATTCCTCCTGCATTCGAGCTGATAACCGGAGTATTGGCTGCCATTGCTTCCAGTGCGGCAAGACCGAAACTTTCCTGTTCGGAAGGCAGTAAAAACACATCCGAAAGCTGTAAAATTCGGTAAAGATCATTTACTTTACCCAAAAGACGGATTTTCGAAATCAGATCCGGATTTTCTTCCAGAAACTGGTTTACTTTCTCCATATCGGGACCTTCTCCGATGATGATAAGCTTGGATTTTACCTTTTTCTGAACATTCTTGAAGATCTGCAATACTTCTTCCACACGTTTTACAGGACGCAGGTTCGATACGTGGATCAGGATTTTTTCGTCCGGATTGGCAAACTGTGTTCTCTGGCATTCGTTGCATTCATCAAACTCAGAATTATCGATAAAATTTGTAATCACCTGAATTTCTTTTTTAATCTTAAAAAACTGGAGTGTATCTCTTTTCAGACTTTCCGACACCGAAGTGATGGCATCTGACTGGTTGATGGAAAATTCCACGGCGTGTTTGTAACTTGGATGCTGTCCTACCAATGTAATGTCTGTCCCGTGAAGTGTTGTTACCAAAGGAATATCATTATCATCTTCCTTCAGCATCTGTTTGGCTGTAAACGCAGCATAAGCATAAGGAATCGCGTAGTGTGCATGAAGCAGATCCAGTTTGTAGAGATTCACCACTCGGTAAATCATCGAGCTCAGCGCAATATCATACGGCTGATACTGGAAAAGCGGATAAGTCTGAACATTTACCCTGTGGAAGAAAATATTCGGATTGGTAATATCTAATCTCGCAGGTAATGCACTGCTGATGAAGTGGACTTCATAGCCTTTGTTGGCAAGCGACATTCCGAGTTCTGTTGCTACAATTCCGCTTCCTCCGTAGGTGGGATAGCAAAGTATGCCTATTTTCATTTATTTTTGGGGTTTTGATGTTGTAAATTTTAGAATTTACACCTTTATTTTACAATTGCTGGAATGAGATCCATTCCCATCCCTGCCTTCAAAGTATCATTCACCAAAACAGGAAGCCTGCCTTGGATTTTTGTTTTTCCGTTGAATGCATCGGCTGTTGCGTTCATCGAGTCTTCATTGTTTTCATATGAAACCAGAACGGTAGAAACCTTTGAAATATCAACATCTTTCAAGGCGTATGCACTTCCGAAAACGTTAAGAATCACATTTTGATTTTTCGTAAGGTCGGATAATACTTTTTTTGAAACGTCTGAAATTTTATACGGTTTGTAAGCCGTGGAATTATCTTTATGGAAACCGACAATCACTGTTGAATTTGCCGGGATCGTAGCAATTTCATCAGCTTTTTTAATGATTATATTTGAACCTAATCGATTGGCAAATGTCTGATAGGGAGCTTCTTCCAATGGAACATAATATATCTGTTTCCTGTTCAGAGGAAGCAGTTTTTTTTCATCCTTCAGCAAAGTGAGTGCATTTGAATAGAGATTCTGAACTAAAGTTTTGTGAGAATCATTATTTAAATCTGAATTGATGTTTTCAGGATTTTTAGGCGTGTATTTATCAAGTCCTAAAAAATATTTGGTTAAAAGGATCTTTTTCACACTTTCCTCCACTCTGGATTGTGAAATTTCGCCGCTTTCAATAGCTTTCTGAATTAGTTTTTTTCCTTCTGCAACTCCCTGTGAAAACAGCATAATATCGTTTCCGGCTTTAAAAGCCATTGCATCCAGTTCTCCAGGTTTATATTTGTTGGCTACCGCACCCATATTTAAAGCATCTGTAATAATTAAGCCTTTATAGCCAAATTTATTTTTTAGAATACCGGTAATGATGTTTTTAGAAACAGAAGCAGGAATTCCTTTATTGGGTTCTAAAGCCGGAACGTATAAATGCGCTACCATTACACCTCCGATTCCTTTATTCATCAACGCTTTGAAAGGAGCAAGCTCTACATTGTTCAGTCTTTCCGGATTATGGGCTACTACCGGAAGATCGGTGTGCGAATCTGTACTTGTATCTCCGTGTCCTGGAAAATGCTTAATTGCCGCTAAAATATTATTATTCTGAAGTCCGTTTGCGTAAGCTGATGCAGAATTCACCACATTACTTACTTCCGAACCGAAGCTTCTGTTTCCGATAATAGGGTTGTTCGGATTGGTATTTACATCCACAACCGGCGCAAAATCCCAGTTGATGCCCATTCGGTGACAGTCTTCCGCAATTTTAGCCGACATTTTTTCAATTAAACTCTTATCCTGAATAGCTCCCAAAGTCATTGCCCACGGAAATTTGTGCGCGGCTGCAATTCTCTGGTACAGTCCCCATTCCGCATCCATCCCGATCATTAGAGGAACTTTAGATTTCTGCTGAAATTCATTTACCAGCGTAATTTCTCTTGCTGCATCGTCCTGCATCAGGATCAGTCCCCCGATTTTATCATTGGTGACGATATTTCTTACTTTTTCAATTTCACTTTCTCCTCTGTTGGTGTAAAGTGCCACAATGAAAAGCTGGCCGAGTTTTTCGTCCTGAGAAAGGTTCTTATAGGTTTTGTCAACCCATTGGTTTGCCTTTTTCAGATCGTCTTTGGAAATGTTTTTAGGCTGATATTGAGCTGATATTTTTGAGCTTGAGAATATGAAAATGAAAAGTGAACTGTAAATAAGTTTCTTCATAATTTTTGAATAAGAACAAAAATACAATTAAAAAAATCATGAAAACAATGTTTTTGTAATTTTTGGTATATGATTTGAATACGGATTATAAATAATAAACAACTAAACTTTTATAAAATGAAAAAAATTCTTCCAATCTTAATAATGGCTTTTGTAAGCTTATTTATATTCAGCTGCGATAATAGTAATGATACTGTTACTCAGGATAATGATACGTATTCTAAGATGCGTGATGTTACCGGCAGTTTTACTTCCGCAAACAGTTATGCCTTCACACAGGGTATCAATATACAAAGCACAGATGTAGTTTTAGTTTACAGAAATTTAGGTGCTGCATGGCAGTTAATTCCTAAAATGGAATATATTCCTAATTCAACGGGAATGCCTACCAACAGAGAGTTTCAGTACAATTTTGTTTTTGACAGTCAAAATGTACAAATCAGAATTGATGATGAGAACTTCAATCTTGCAACAGGTTTAACCACTGCGGAAGCCAATCAGTATTTAAACAATCAAAAATTCAGAATTGTTTTAGTTCCTGCAAGCGGTTCAAAAAATTCAGGTGTTAATTATGAAGACTATAACAGTGTAGTTAAATATTATAATCTTGATGACTCTAAAGTAATCAACACCGTGGTTACAAAATAAGAATATATCTTTTCAGTTTTTTATAATTACAAAAAAGCTCCGGAAGAAATTCCGGAGTTTTGCTTTTTTATATAATTATTTTACTTGTCATTATCATCAAGAAGATGACCGAAATAATCTTTTTTTGTCTGCAAATATCCTTTACTGATCTCGTTTGCAGGAATCTGCAAAGGAATCCTTGAGTTGAGACGGATATTACTTTCTGTTACATATTTTACCTTTTCAGGATTATTGGTGAGCAGATTGATATCTTTTACCCCCAATAAATTCAGGATTTCAATAGCCACACCAAAGTTTCTGTCGTCTGCAGGAAGCCCAAGTTTTAAATTCGCTTCTACGGTATCAAAACCTTTTTCCTGTAAAGAGTATGCTTTTAATTTATTGATGATCCCGATATTTCTACCTTCCTGTCGAAGATAAATAATAATTCCTCCATTTTCATGGATGTATTTCATGGCAGCATCTAATTGCTGGCCGCATTCACATTTTTTGGAATGGAAAACTTCTCCGGTAATGCATTCTGAGTGAAAACGAACGTTTACAGGTTTGGAAAAATCCGTATTTTCCGCAACAATTGCCATATGAGGCATCCAGTCGTTTTCGTTTTCAGAGAGCGCGATCATTCGGAACGTTCCGTATTCCGTTGGAACGTTAGATTCCGCCTGAATTTTAATCATTAATTCCCAATTAGTTTTTTAATTTCTTTTTACAGAATCTTCTATTGCAGAAATGTTGGTTTTTAATCTTACCAAATATCTGTTGAGAACTTCGTTATCGTCCTCTTTAAGATTTTGTCTGAGCTTCTGAATTTTTTTATAGGATTTTTCAAAGTCTTTTATCGCTCTGTTCTTTCCCTGAAGATTTCCGGCGTCTATTGCATACAGATAATTCTGAAGACTGTATTTCAACGTAGTAATCTCTGTATTTAAAGCGGTAATCTTAAACTGTGGAAAAGTAGCAATAAGATTGGATATTTCGGAAGCATTTACATTATCACGAACATTAATTTCGATGCTGTTTTTGTCTCCTTTATCGGAATCTGAACCTTTTGTTTCGCTATAAAAACTGTTAGACAACGGAGAAAAATTCTGTTTTTCCGTTGCACAGGAAGACGTTATAATTAGTAATACTCCAAAAAAAATTAGTCGTTTCATTTTTGCTGCCCCTTTTGATAAAGGATTGGGTTAAGACTTTCATCATTGTACATTTTCATCTGTTTGTACACTTTCATCTTAACATTTCCGTTCTCTATATCAGCAAGCAACTGATTAATGGAAGTAGAAAGATCTTCATGCTGCGTAAGAAGAACATCCAGTTTAGCCTTGCAGGCTGCTCTGTGCTCTTCAGAAGCCGATTCTCTGTATGCTTCCTGCGACATATGATAAACCTTTAATGCCAGAATTGATAATCTGTCTACCGCCCAGGCGATTGTTTCAGTATTAATTTTTGCATCAGGTTTAGGAGTAATATTTTCAAACTTTTTAAGAAACCAGCTGTCTATAAATTCTACCAGATCAGTTCTTTTCTGATTGGAAGCGTCAATAGTTCTTTTCAATTGAAGAGCTTCAGCGGGATCTATATTTTCATCTCTAATTATATCTTCCAAATGCCATTGAACGGTGTCAATCCAGTTTTTAGCATACAAAATCCGTTCCAAAGTATCCTTTTCGAACGGGTTGTTAATTAGAGTGTTAACGTCATCAGACACGTGATAGTCTTCAATAGCCTGATTGAAGACTTTCCATGCAGTCTCAGTAAAATTCATTGAATGTAAAGAATTTTTAGTTGCTCGAAGAGTTGTTGTTTGTTGTTTTGTTTTCAGAACCGGGTTTGTCCTCTTCTTTTACAGCATCTTTAAATTCTTTGATACCAGAACCTACACCTCTCATCAATTCAGGGATTTTTTTACCTCCGAAAAGAAGAAGCAGGATGATCGCTACGATCAAAATATGTTGCCAAGATAATGACAGTATTGTTAATGTATTCATTTCTAAAATTTTTACAAAGTTAGTCTTTTTTTAATAAGAAACCCAACCTAATGGATCTACCGGAGTACTTCCGTTCCATACCTGAAAATCAAGGGTATAGGTTCCGTCAAAATCCTGTCCTACAACGCCCACCGGTGTTCCTGCGGAAACCTGTTGTCCTTTGGAAACACTTACAGCGGAAAGGTTGGAATAGATGGTAAAATAATTTCCGTGTCTTAACATAACGGTTTTTGTTCCGTCGCTGTTTGCCAATACCGAAGAAACGGTTCCCGGGAATACAGATTTTGCTCTGGTTCCGGATGGAACGGAAATTTTAATTCCGTTATTTTCTTCATCAATATTTTTAAATACCGGATGCGGATGTCTTCCGAAACGGTGGGTAATCTGTCCGACTCTGTCAGCAGGATATCCCAATCGTCCTTTACTGTCTGCGAAATTACTTCCTGCTACAGTTGTAACGCCATAGCTTGTCATAGCCTTGCTTTCCGCAGCTTTTTTATCATCTTCTTTTTTCTTTGCTAAAGCGGCTTCCGCAGCCCTTGCTGCTGTTAATTTGTCGGATGCTTCTTTCGCCTTCGCTGCGGCCTCGTCAGATGCTTTTTTTGCAGCTATTTTTCTGGCTTCATCTCTTGCTGTAGCTTCAGAACGGGCTGCTTCTTCATTACGTTTTCTCTCTTCTTCCGCCCTTTTTTCGGCTAACTCCCTTGCTTTTCTCGCTTCAACTTCAGCAGCTAATCTTTCTTTCTCCAGCGCTTCTGCTCTTGCTTTTGCTTCCGCTTCGATTCTTGCTTTTTCTCTTTCCGCAGCTATTTTTGCCAAGCGGATTTTCTCAGCTTCAGCTTTTTTTCTTGCCTCCTCCTCAGCTTTGGCAATTCGGATTTCTTCGGCGATAATGCTTCTGATCTGTCCTTCCAGAGCTTTCGACTGAGTCTGCTTTTGTCTTAGTTCAGCAGTAAGTTTAGATTCATTTTTCTTGAATTCTGCAACCAGCTGTTCTTTTTGCGCCCTTTCTGCATTAATCGTTGTTAAATCTTTCTGCTGGCTTACCAATAAATTGGCTTTTTCTTTTACAGAATTTTGTCTTCTGGCAATCGTCTGCTTTATTTTTTCTGCGGCATTTGTAATTTCAGCCGCTTTTTTATCCTGATAATCAGAGTATTGTTTTAAATACTGTACTCTTCGGATTGCTTCTCCCAGATTTTTAGCTGAAAGGATGAACGTAACCTTGTTCTGCACTCCTTTATTTTTGTAGGCATTTACCAAAACTTTAGCATAGTTGTCTCTTAAGACTTTTAGCTCTTTATTCTGACGGTTAATTTCTAACTGACGAAGATAGATATCGTCTTCAATAAATCTTTTTTCCTTTTGGGTATTGGTATAAACTTTTTCTCTTAAAGCCAGTTTTTTGTTCACATTATCAAGATAAGCGACAGAAAGCTTAGATTCTGTTCTTGTCTTTGCCAGATCTGTATTTATTTGTGCAATTTGTTTTTTAAGTTCGGCATTTTGCTTCTGCAGCTGCTCTTTTTTCAGATTCTGCCCATGGTGGAATCCGAACAGTAACATACCTATTAAAAAGCTAAATTTTTTAATCATTGAATCTCGATTTTCTTATAACTAGATGGTACAGAATAAGGTGTTTCCATCCTCGAAAAGTCAAATTTCGTATTTTCTATTAAAATCTGGCTGTTTTTACTTCCTTTTATAATTATTTTAACATTTTTTGGCAACTTTACATTATTCGGCTGAAGCTCCCAATCACTATATACGATCTGCATGGCATCATTGGATTTAGCATCCCTTAAATTTACCGTGGTAAGATCAAAATCATTCGAATATTGCATCATAATTTTATACTCCCTTTCAATATTTTCTGTAGAAATTTTGAGATTGGAAATGGATTCTAACAAGTAGCCGTCGTTGTTCTTTACAATTTTGGCATTTCTGTCGCTTAAAGTGAAAAACGTTCTCCCTTCTAAAAGTTTTTCAAGATTTTTATAATCAATAAAGTTAACGTTAAGGAGATTATTTAAATACTCAAAATCCGAATCGATGTAATTTTTGTTGTATTTGTCCATCGCCTTAATTCCTTCCGGAGTAATTAAAGCTCTTGCCGCATTGAAAAACAGGAAGTCTATTCTTGACCAGATTTTTTTATCGGTTTCAATATAAATAATGGCATCCAGCGGACTTACTTTAATATTGTCTGCAGTTATTTTACTGGTTATTTTAAGATAATCGAACTGCGGGTGAAGATAGATTTTCTGGTAAAAATCCATCCTGTCTCCGACATGATTTTCCTTCTTATCCGGATCCTGTACATCATTTACAGCAAGACTATCAATATTCTGATTTTGCTGCATGGCTGTTTTTCTGGATTTACAGTTGAAAAGAAATAATGTTAAAATAAGTAATGGAAGCCACTTTTTCATGCCGGAAAATTTGATAAATTGTTGCAATATTAACGCCAAACCACACAAAACATTTTGTGTGGCTTGAAGATAATTTATTTATGGTAATATTTTATATTTTCGGAAAATTATTTAGATAAAAAATCCAGAACCGAATAGTCTCCTAAAGAAATTTCCCTTGCAACACCGAAATACTGTGCAGAATTACCAATCATGGAATTGGAAAGATTTCCGTGGTTAATTCTTGTATTTTCCTGAATCAGAGAATTTTCTATATTTGAATTAACGATGATGGTGTTGTTTCCTAAAGAAACTCCGGGACCCACTTTTGAGTTTGAAATTTTCACATTTTCCCCGATAAAACAAGGCTGAATAATTAAAGAGTTTTCGATTTGAGCAGAAGCAGGAAAATGAGACATTGCATCTCTTTCGTATTCCAGAATTTTACTGTTGGTTTCTACGGTCGCATTTTTGTTTCCGCAATCCATCCAGTCGTTTACTTTTCCAAGCGTGAATTTTGCGCCTTTTGTTCTTAGGTTTTCCAATGCTGTGGTTAGTTGATATTCACCTCCGTTTTTAATATCATTGTTCATGATATAATTAATTTCATCCATCAGTTTTTCGGCACTGTTGAAATAATAAATACCGATAATCGCAAGATCCGAAACGAAAGTCTGAGGTTTTTCCACAAAATCTGTAATGAAGCCGTAGTTATCCAGTTTTACCACTCCGAAAGCAGAAGGATCTTCTACACTTTTTACCCAGATCACTCCATCTGAATTTTTATCTAAAACAAAATCTGCTCGGAATAATGTATCTGCGAAAGCAATTACTACATCTCCTGTCATCGACTGTTCTGCACATTTAATGGCATGAGCCGTTCCAAGCGGATCATTCTGATAGTAAATACTTCCTTTTGCTCCCAGTTTTTCGGCAATCTGAATAAGAGATTTTTCAATCTCAGGACCAAAATCTCCGATGATAAAAGCTACTTCTTCAATGGTTTCTCCCGCAACTTTAGCAATATCTTCCACCAATCTCTGTACGATCGGTTTTCCTGCGATCGGAATAAGAGGTTTTGGTACAGTCAGTGTATGTGGACGTAATCTGGAACCGCGTCCAGCCATAGGAACAATGATTTTCATAAATGATATAAATATGTTTTTTTTGTTATTTCTAATTTTTTATAAAGATAGCAATAAAACCGTTGAGTGTGGTATTGTTGCCAATAGTTTCAATGTTTTTGTATGATGTTATGCAGAAACTGCTATAAGCAAATCCGGAGCCCGTTATTTTTTGATTTTTGATAATAGCATTTCTTTTTCGGAATAGATTAAAATGCCGGTGTAAATGATGAATAAAAAATTTCCGATCCATAAATTGTAGTCAAAAAATTCAACAATTATGTAGCTAAATAAAGCCAAAAGCACAATGAAAAAAGATATTTTCTTCATTCTGTAAGGAATCGGATAGTATTTTTGACCTAACCAATACGAAAGAACCATCATTGAAAAATAGGCTGCCAAAGTTACCCATGCT
This sequence comes from Chryseobacterium sp. 2P, assembly GCF_059579425.1. NCBI lineage: Bacteria > Pseudomonadati > Bacteroidota > Flavobacteriia > Flavobacteriales > Weeksellaceae > Chryseobacterium > Chryseobacterium sp. 2P. The sequence goes on along the minus strand of NZ_CM184194.1, from coordinate 4,052,024 downwards.
GAAACCATGAAACCATAGATTTTTAGAAAAGCAAAATTTAAAATAATGGTAATAATTGCTCCTGTCCATGAAATGTAAGTTCCGACTCTTGTCCGGTCGGTTACTTTATACCAAGTCGAAAGATTATAATAAATTCCGAAAAATAAGTTAGCAATAACGATAATAGGAATAATATTTATGGCAATCCAGTAAGAACTGTTCGGAACCAGCAAAAGTTTTATCCATGAAACATTTGCGATGATTCCCAAAGCAACGACAGATGCAAAAAAAGAAAAATATTCCGTCACTTTTGCATATGTAAGTTTAGCGTTTTCATTCTGCATTTGTTTAAAGAAAAACGGCTCAATTCCCATTCGGTAAGCGGTAACGAAAAGCGTCATTAAAACAGCCATTTTGTAGCATCCTCCATAAGCTCCTGCGTCACCATCTTCAATTAAAAATCTTTGTATGAATTTATCAAAATTTTCATTTACCATGAACGCCAAACCGGCAATCATAATCGGCCATGAATATTTGATCATCTGAAGAAAAAGCTCTTTTGAAAATTGAAATTTAACTTTTAAAATTACAGGTAAAACCAGCAGAACCCCTAAAAAGCTTGCAGCAAGGTTACTGTAAAAAGGATAAGAAACTTTTTCTTTTAAGCCTAATTTCAAAGAAAATTCCTGAGGTATATAAAGAAATAGTGCAATTGCAAATGCACTTTGAAAAACAGCCTGAATTACTCGGATTGCAGTATATTTTATGGGTCTGTTATGAAATCTGAACCAAGCCAGAGGAATAACTAGAATGTTGTCGAAAAATGCAATCCATGCAAACCATCTGATGAATTCCGGAGTATTTGAATAATCAAAAAGATCTGCAATAGGTTGATTAAATAATAAAACCAAGATTAAAAAAACAGAGGATAAACCTGTCAAAAACCAAAAAGAGGTGTTGAAAACCTTCTGTTCATTATCTTTATCAGAGGAAAATCTGAAATAAGCGGTTTCAAAACCAAACGAAAGGACTATATTGACGAAAGAAATCAGCGCATAAAGATTCGTGAAAATGGCAAAAGCACTATTGTCGATATTTTTAATAAACAGATAATTAAGCAGTACGACAATTATCCTAGGCATAATCGCCCCGATTCCATAGATAATAGTTTCGTTAAGAAGTTTTTTCAAAATCTGAAATTTTTATGCAAATGTAAATATTTAGAAATTGATTTTTTATCAGCCGCATTAAAATTCATTCATAAACCTTAATTTTGAAGAACTTTGTCAAAGTTTTAAACTTTGACAAAGTGGGCAGCTTAGCTCCATCTCTAATTTGTAAAAAAAGTAAAAATGAAAACCTTAATCAAAAATGTAAAAATCGTTAACGAAGGAAAGATCGTTGAAGGTGATGTTTTAATGGATAACGATTTAATTTCTAAAATAGATTCACAAATTTCCGAAGAAGCAGACCGGATTATTGATGGGGAGGGAAAATATCTTTTACCGGGAGTCATTGATGATCAGGTGCATTTTCGTGAACCGGGATTAACGCATAAAGGCGATATTGAAACAGAATCCAGAGCAGCCATTGCAGGAGGAACAACCAGTTTTATCGAACAGCCCAATACCGTTCCGAATGCGGTAACACAGGAGTTGTTGGCTGATAAATATGAAATTGCCTCTCAGAAATCTTACGCCAATTACGGTTTTATGATGGGCGGAACCAATGATAATCTGGAAGAAGTTTTAAAAACCAATCCAAGAAATGTTCCCGGAATTAAATTGTTTTTAGGTTCCTCCACCGGAAATATGCTGGTTGACAATCCTGAAACTTTAGAAAAAATCTTTAGCAATACAAAAATGCTGATTGCCGTTCATTGTGAAGATGAAGCAACAATTAAAGCAAATACTCAGAAATATCTGGATGAATATGGAGAAGATATTCCTGTGAAATTTCATCATTTAATCAGAAGTGAGGAAGCCTGTTATAAATCTTCATCCAAAGCAATCGAATTAGCAAAGAAAACAGGAGCAAGGCTTCATGTTTTCCATTTATCGACTGCGAAGGAAACAGAACTTTTCAGAAATGATATTCCTCTAAAAGATAAAAAAATCACGGCGGAAGTTTGTGTTCATCATTTAACATTCACCAATGAAGATTATGAAACCAAAGGTGGACTGATCAAATGGAATCCTGCTGTAAAAACGCAAAAAGACAAAGACGGACTCTGGGAAGCGTTACTGGATGACAGAATTGATGTGATTGCAACGGATCATGCACCTCACACTTGGGAAGAAAAACAGAATGTGTATACAAAATGTCCTTCCGGAGCACCTTTGGTACAGCATTCTTTGGTTGTAATGTTGGAAAATTACAAAAACGGAAAAATTTCTTTAGAAAGAATTGTTGAGAAAATGGCTCATAACCCTGCCATTTTATTCAGAATTGAAAAAAGAGGTTTCATAAGAGAAGGGTATAAAGCAGATCTTGTTTTGGTTGATTTAAACGAAAACTGGACGGTGGAAAAAGACAATATTCTTTACAAATGCGGCTGGAGCCCGTTGGAAGGGATGAATTTCCATTCTAAAGTCACCCACACTTTTGTCAATGGAAATCTGGTTTACGAAAACGGAAAAATCAATGAACAGAAATTCGGGGAGCGTTTGCTTTTTGAAGTTGAGTGATAAATATAAAATAGAACGATATCAATAGGAGCGGACTTTAGTCCGCTTTTTCCATTTTAAAACGGAAAATGGCTTTAGCCGAAACTTGATAACAAAAAAAATCCTTGTTAAAGCTCAAAACCTCAACAAGGATCAATTTACTAACAGTCGTTAAAAATTAGTCAATACGAATACCCTCAATTGCTTTTTCCAAAGAAGTTTCCATAATTTCGGGAATAGATAAGCCTTCAGCACGCACTACACTCACGTCCGAAACTCCGTAAAAACTAAAAATATTCTTTACATAAGGAACATTAGAGTCAAAAATCTGATATGGACCTTCGGAATAAATATTTCCGGATGTAAAAGCAATGTACAGTTTTTTGTTTTGCAGTAAACCCTGAGGTCCATTTTCACTGTATTTAAAAGTATATCCTGCCCGCGAAGTGAAATCAAAATAAGCTCTTAAAGTTGCCGGAACAGAAAGATTATACATAGGGGAATCAACAACAATGATGTCTGCTTCCTGTAACTCCGCAATCAGTCCTTCTGAATATCTGCTCATTTCAGATTGCTCTTCAGAATAGTTTTCTGCCGGAGAAAAAAATGTATTAATGTGTTTTTCTTCCAGAAACGGAACATGGTCTTTAGCAAGATCGCGTTCTTTTATAACAGCATCTGTGTATTTTGCCTTAATTTTCTCTACAACGGCATTTCCCAGTTTTCTGCTTGCCGACAGTTCAGCTCTCGGACTTGAGATGATATGAAGTATATTTTTCATTATTAAAATGTTAAAATTTCTTTAGCAAAATTATGTACATTTGCTTATCAAAAGTTAGCAGTATACAAAAGGTTAGCGGTAACTTTTGGGTTAGTTACCATCTGTTTTATGGAAAATACACTCGAATTTGAAGGTCCTGCTACAGCGCAGGCCTGTTCAGAAAATCTTTCCGCCGTTGAAGACGCAATCTATGTAATCGGCGGAAAATGGAAACTGAAAATCATTATTGTCTTGCAGGATAAAGGGAATATAAGATTCAACGATCTGCAGAGAAATATCCCCGGAATTTCGGCAAGGGTTCTTTCAAACGAATTAAAAGATCTCGAACTGAATGGTTTTGTAAAGAGAGTAGTGCACGCAGAGCAGACTCCGGTTATCGTAGAATATATCTCAACAGATTACAGCAGAACCCTGAAACCCGTTATTATTGCACTTTCGCAGTGGGGAAAGACGCATAAACGAAAAATTAAAGAAGATTTTAAATTTTAAATAAAACGTTTATTTTAAATTAAAATTTGTGCCTTTACGATTAACAAAAGACAAAAAAATCATTTCTCAGAAAAGCGAAAACCAATCCCATGAAGATTCTCAATGGAAATATTTTCTTCATCGGAAAAAACTTTTCGCAGTCTTGAAATAAAAACATCAAGGCTTCTTCCCATAAAATAATCATCATCGCCCCAAACCGCCTTCAGAATATCCTGTCTTTTGAGAACGGTATTTTTATTACGGATAAAAAATAACAACAGTTCAGATTCTCTCTGAGTAAGTGTTACTTTATTGTCAGAATTGTGTAAGGTGTAATTGTTCGGATCAAAATCATAGTTTCCGACTCTGTATTTTTGTGGCGAAGATTCTTTTTTCTTAGATCTTCTCAGGAAGACTTCAATTTTAAGAATAAGCTCTTCAATGCTGAAAGGTTTTACCAGATAATCATCGGCTCCTATTTTCAATCCTTTAATTCTGTCTTCTTTTAGTGCTTTGGCAGAAATAAAAATAATAGGAATTTCAGCATCTTTTTCTCTGATATTTTGTGCGACCTCAAAACCGTTCATTTCCGGCATCATAATATCTAAAAGACAGATGTCGAAACATTCTCTGTTAAAAGCATCCAAAGCCGATTTTCCGTCAGAATAGCAGGAAATATCATAATGATTTTCCAGACTGTCCTGAATGAGGAAAGCAATGGTTTTGTCGTCTTCGGCGTAGAGAATTTTAGATTTTTCCATGATTACACATATTCTTTACAATGGCAAAAACAGGGTAGTGGTAATTCCTTTATCATTATTATTTTCAACAGAAATCTTCCAGTTATGCTGTTGTACAACCTTTTTTACATAAAAAAGTCCCAGTCCGAAACCATTTACCTCATCGCTTTTTGAAGTGTTTACCCTGTAAAATTTATCAAAAATATGAGGAAGATTTTTCGCAGGAATCCCGATTCCGTTGTCTTTGAACTTTAAATATAAACCTTTTGTGTCATTTAAAGAAGAAATAATAATGTGTGGCTGGGTTTCACAGTATTTTATGGAATTGTCCAGAATATTGTAAATGATATTGCTGAAATGAAATTCATCGGCTACAACGGAAGCACTTTCATCAATAGATAATTCAATTGAAATATTTTCATTCTTCTGTTTCACGGTTTCTGCAATTTCCTGAATGAAAGGCTTTAAAATAATTCTTTGCGGTTTCAGAGACAATCCTGAAGCATCATTTTTGGCAATATTCAGAATTTTTTCAATATGACTATTCAGTTTATGGCTCTGATCCGTGATGATGGAAGTATACGTTTGTAATTTAGGATTTTCCTTGATCTGTTCCTGCTTGGTTAAAGCTTCTGAAGCCAGCAATATCGACGAAAGAGGCGTTTTGAATTCATGCGTCATATTATTGATGAAATCCCTTTGCAGTTCTGAGAATTTTTTCTGCTGAATAATGGTATAAATAGAATACACATATACCAGAAGAATGATAATCAGGGCAAAAGTGAGAAGATACCAGAAACGTAACGAACTGATGAGATACGTGGTTTTATCCGGAAAACGGATGGAAAAATAATACACCAGATTTTTATGCTTCGGAAATTTAATCACTTTTTCATTCGGGCTTTCCTGATGTTTGGATACGAATTTTCCGTAGATCATCTGATCGCTGTGGCAATTGTACAATGCGTAAACATAATCGGTATTAATTTGAAAACGTGTAAATTCAGTTTTCAGGTAATGTTCCAGAACTTCAGGATGAAATTCATTGTTAATGTTTACCACATAATAATCATTGGAAATGTTCTGAACCGGACTTTCAGTAAAGGACGTTTTTCCGCCGGAAAGTTTTTCAACCACTTCCAGTAAAGCAATGTTTACGGTCTGATTGAATTTCTTGTCTTCAAGATTATAAGCCTGTCGTGTCCATAAAAGCTGTGCTATCAGAATTCCGATAATAGCAACAAAACCAAGCGTTATAATAATATTGAGTTTCTTTATTTCCATTTTACAGGAACAATAATATCCAAAAATATCTATTAATTTCTGATCATTAACAACTTATTAACAAATGTTTGAGACCGGTTAACAGGATTAATATAAATATTCATCTTACATTTGTGAAAACAAAAATAAATCGGTTCTTTTTAATTATTAAAATTTATACTCATGAAAAATTTAAAAATTTCAGCATTATTAGCAGTTTTGGCATTTTCTCCGTTTTTTGCAAATACACTTCCGACAGATAATAATCCGGTTGTAAGAATTCTTGCAGACGTTACATGGAAATCAGAATCTATTGATGTTGGAAATATTCCTCAGGGAAAACCAAAAACCATCAGATTCGAATTTACAAATACTTCGAAGAAGCCTATCATTATCGAAAATGTAGCGCCTTCTTGCGGATGTACAACAGCGGATTATACAAAAACGCCTATTCTTCCGGGTAAAAAAGGATTTGTAGAAGCTAGCTACAACGCTGCTGCAGCGGGTCCTTTCATGAAAACAGTGAACGTTACCACAAGCGACAGCAAAACTCCAAAGACCCTTTCTTTTAAAGGTACAGTTGTTGCTTCTTAATCTGAATAAATTTAATCTTGTTCAATATAAAAACAGCCCGACAGAAATTGTCGGGCTGTTTTTGATTTAAAATCTGTTTAAACTAATTTCAGAATTAACCACAAAAGTCGCAAAAGACAATGTTAAAGCGTTAAAGCTAATTTCAATAATATTCAAAGCGCTCAAAAGAATAAAAATCAAAGATTTTTAAAAACTATTGTGAACTTTTTCATTTATAATGATCAGCTTTAAATAAAAGTTTAGTCATCTTTTGTACCTTTTGTGGTTAAATAAAAAGTTTGAACAGGCTCAACTTCTAACGGTGCGAAACAATAATTTTTCTGCTCATTTCTTCAGAATCTGTATTAATTTTCAACAAATAATTTCCTTCAGGAATTCCCGAAACATTAATTTCAATACGGTTGGATATTGGTTTTTCTGACGAACTGTAAATCACTCTTCCGCTCATATCCATTAACTGATATTTTATATTTCCGGATGTTCTGTTGTCAAATTCCACATACACAAACTGGCTTGCCGGAATCGGATAAATCTTAATTCCTTTATCGGAAACAACATTCGATGCTCCCAAAGTTGAGCATACTGCATTCGCTTTTTGAGAATTTTTAATCACATCCACTTTCTGATTTCCTGTAACGTAATAATCCAGTTCCGAAGTAATCATCAGACTCGTACTTGCGCCAAGCCAATCCTGAAGAAGAGAAGCGAAAATCTGCCGGTAATCATATCTTCTTTGATTTTGGTTGTAGTAATAACTTGTCTGGTTGGTAAACACAGGATGATCTCCCAAAATTCCTGCGGCAGCAGCGTTTCCTACCACAAAAAACGGAGCAAGATCTCCATGATCGGTTCCCACACTTCCGTTTTCGCGAACCTGTCTTCCAAATTCACTGAAAGTCACCGTCATTATTTTATCTGCAATGCCCAACTGCTGAATATCTGCCTGAAAAGCGGCAACAGAATTGGAAATATCTGCTAATAGATTCGCGTGGGTTCCCAAATGCGTACTTCCGGTTTGTACCTGACTCACATGGGTATCGAATCCGCTTAAATTCACCTGGAAAATCTTGGTCTTGCTGCCTCCTTTAATCATTCTTGCCACTGTTTTCAGTTGTTTTCCCAAAGACGAATTAGGATAAGTAGTCGTGGAATTGTTTCCGGCGTTGAAAACCTGCATCACGCGGTCATAATACGCATCCATACTCGTGGCGACTCCTTTTATATAGTTGAGAAGATCATTATACTCAGAATTCATTAAGTTTAAATTGCTGAAAACACTCGATTGAAATCCGGTCACGTTGTATTCGATATTTTTCTCAGTCGTATGTTCATAAAACAGACATGGGTTGAGGTTTCCCATTTGTATGGCGAGCGGATCAGGATTCAGGGTCGTAGGATTTCCGGCAAGTCCCGGATACAATGCGCCGAGATATCTTCCGAAAATACCGTCGAGCAGATCATTACTTGCTGTACCGTCTTTTCCCGCAAACATAAGATTTTCTGACCGGAAATGCGAATAATTCGGGTTCGGATAGCCAACTCCGTTCATTAAAAGCAATTTGCCTGAATCATATAAACTTTTGAAACCCGTCATGGAAGGATTAAGTCCTACAAGTTTGCCGGAAGATACCGTACTGTCTAACGGAATATAGCTTCCGGTTCCTGAACTGGCAATTTTTATGTTGGGACGCAGAGCTGCATACGTACTGTACTGGCTGATCGGGATTACTGTATTAAGGCCGTCATTTGCTCCTGCAAGTCTTAAAATAACCAGAGAACGGTCATTAACCGTATCACAGTTAAGCTGAAAATCCAAAAACTGATTCATAAACCTCGAAGGCATTCCGTTGAGATAAAATGGTGCTCCCACACCTGCAAGAGATATTAATTTTAAAAAATCTTTTCTGTTCATGGTCTTAAATTGTTTGGAATTCAGGAGATTTAATGATGGCTTTTACCAGCCTGTCTATCGGGATTTTTACATTATTGGAATTTCCTGTATTAATGTAATTATTCCATTCGTTCTGCCAGTTTATAGGACTTAGATTGCTTAGGAAAACACTTTTAAAATAATCGTAGCGTGTGCCGTCCGGAACTTCCACAAACATCATCTGGAGAAATTCTGTTATCAGCGTATTTGCATTTCCCGGGTTTGAAAAATAGCCGCTGTCTTTTACGAAGGATGCATTATTCAGTTTAAATGTAAAGCCGTTGTAAGTAAGACCGTTGATGAAATAATCTATTGTATTGTTATAACGAATTCTCAGGGATGAAGTGGTAATCCAGTTTTTATCATAATTCGGGCTGCTGTAATATCCTGCATATCCGTTTACCGATTGCGGATTGAAGACTGGCATTCCCATATTGGAAGAGAAATTACCAACTACGCCCATGAGGCTGTGTATTGCAGAAGGATTTACTTCATACATTGGAACCTGAAGGCTGAGAAGCGAAAACATATGAAGATACAGCTCTACCGGATTTCTTACCATGTTTCCAATGGTCTGATCTCCTGTGATGCTGTCTTCTTCATCATAAAAATGTTTACTTTTCAGAAGAGTGGTAAGCGCAGGGATAATGTTGTAATTGTCTGCTTTAAGAGATGCTGCCAGAGGAACAATGATGCCGTTTTCTATTTCAGGAGTAATTAATCTTCCTACAAAATAGCGATACATTCTTCTGCAGTATGCTTTTGCCGTTTCATCCTGATTAAAAATCATGTTGATGAAATTCTGAAGCTCAGCTTTAATCGTTGCGTCTGTATTTCCTCCGGAAATTGCCTGATTTCCAAACGCGGACGAAAAAGTTTTGGTTCCAGTATCGTGCGTGTTAACTTTTACCTGACCTGTCGGAATATTCGTTACCGGATCCAGAGAATTAAGTCTTGCTGTTTTATCCAGATGTACCGATGAAGTAAGGGAGAATCCTGTTAAAACTCTTGCTGCCTGTTGTACATCTGTTTCCGTATAATTGGTATAGTTTCCCGTAGCAATCTGCGGTCCTTTTAAAATCGTAAACAATTCCAGAAATTCTCTAGCGTAATTTTGATTGGGACTTGTGCTCAGATTCACATTGTTGTTCAGGAAAATAAGCATTCTCGGATTTTGTGTTATTCTGAATGCCAGTTCTTTAAGACTTCCGCCAGCGTGAAATCTTAGAAGTTCCTTATAATCGTAATTCGTCCAGAAAGAAGCGTTATCATCCGTTACAAAAAGGATATGAAGAAAATAAGCAATTTTATGTTGTGCAGAAGAATCCTTCAAAGCACTGTAAAGCCACCAGTAAAGATCATTCCTCACACTGTTTGCCGTACTTTGTGTATCGGTAATCGTAGGATTTGCAGCCGTGGGAACAATCGTTTCACCCACGTTATTAAGCGGAGAAGGCGGAACCGGATTGCTGAAAGTAAATAATTCTGTCAGTGCCTGTTGCGGAGTTTTGGTCGCAAAATCCAGAATCTTTGCTTTCGTAATGTTGTAAGTAGTGCGTCTGAGAAGATGATAAGCATTCGAAAATCCCAGCACAGTAGTTTTAGGAGTAAGACTTGGCATAATTATGCTTTATTTTGAACAAATGTACAATTTTAATGAATTAAATATAATGTTTTAATAAAATTATAGAGATTAAATTTAGTAAACATTGAAAATGTTTCGTTATTGATTTTGTGGTAGGCTGAATCTGCTTTTTTCTGCATTCTATATCCTGCATAGCTTTTTACGCTGCGGAAATAAATATTTATATTAAATTTACTCATCTATTAAATAACTAAATTATGAGTCTTTATACACAGCCGATGCTTCGTGAAGGAGCTTTAAAAGATAAAGTAGCCATTGTAACAGGAGGAGGGAGCGGTCTCGGAAAAGCAATGACCAGATATTTTCTCGAGTTAGGCGCAAAAGTAGTCATCACGTCCAGAAATCTCGAAAAATTACAGGGAACTGCAAAAGAACTGGAAGAAGAAACAGGCGGAAAAGTTCTTTGTGTTGCATGTGACGTAAGAAACTGGGATGAGGTAGAAGCCATGAAAGAAGCAACACTAAAAGAATTCGGGAAAATTGATATCCTTCTTAATAATGCTGCCGGAAACTTCATTTCTCCTACAGAAAGACTCACCCATTCTGCTTTTGACTCTATTCTGGATATTGTATTAAAAGGAACAAAAAACTGTACCCTTTCCGTTGGAAAACACTGGATCGATTCCAAAACTTCGGGAACGGTGTTGAATATCGTAACGACTTATGCATGGACAGGTTCTGCTTATGTCGTTCCTTCGGCTTGCGCAAAAGCGGGTGTTTTGGCAATGACGAGATCTTTGGCGGTGGAATGGGCAAAATACGGAATCCGTTTCAATGCCATTGCTCCGGGACCTTTTCCTACAAAAGGAGCATGGGACAGATTGCTTCCGGGAAATCTGCAGGAAAAATTTGATATGAGAAAGAAAGTTCCTTTAAGAAGAGTAGGAGAACATCAGGAACTGGCAAATCTTGCGGCTTACTTAGTTTCAGATTATTCCGCTTATATGAATGGTGAAGTCGTAACCATCGACGGCGGAGAATGGTTGCAGGGAGCAGGCGAATTTAACATGTTGGAAGATATTCCGCAGGAAATGTGGGATGCGCTGGAAGCTATGATTAAAGCTAAAAAATCAAATTGATTTTAATGTAACGCAAAGATTTTTTTTGAAAGCATATTATTTTTAGAAGGCAAAGGCAAATAAAATTTGCTTCACGAAGCTTGAAAAACAGAGCTTCGGTAAATCAGCTCGTTGATTAATCTTTGCTCACTTATATATAATGTATTAAAATAAGACTTTGCGTTAAAAATTCTACATAAAGTTTAAAATATTTAAAAATCAGATATAGTACAATCGAAGATTTTTAAAAACTTACGTGGTTTTTTTGCATAAATACAATCAACTCAAGATAACTAAATTGTTAATATCTTTTGTTGTTTAAAATTTTCAAACCCCTTTAAACAAAGCAAAAAAGTAGATTCTCAATGGGGAATCTACTTTTTTTATTTGGGTGATTTTACGGTTGAAATTTAGGTGAATTACTGAGATATCTCATCACACACGACTATAAATTTGCAGTATCAATTTTTAATAACCTAAACAACCAAACATGGAAACATTAAAGTCGGTGTTGGAAGCGAACCACACCAAGAAAACAAAAAGTGAATTAATTGATTTATTAACAGGACTGGAAAAATCTTTAAGTCCCGCAGTCTACGAAAAAGTATCGGGTATTGAAACTTCCGAGCTTTCTTCTCTTTCCAACAAAGAATTGGTAAGCATTATTGAAGACTTCAAGAAAAATTACGATGAGAAGTGGGAAAAATCTTTCGCAGCCGTTTCTTCAGAAATCATGAAAATGATGGCAGGAAGAATGGCGGCAGATGATCAGGTTTTCAAAACTTCAGGAGCTGAAAGTGCAGATTTTGCAGCAGAATTGGGAAGCATTGATTTTGCAACCATCATCGGAGGTCCGTTGGATGCGTGTGTAAAAGCACAGTCGAATGCATCAATCAGCACAGTAAATTTCATCAAAGAAGTAGGATTCGAACAGGATGGAAGTGACAGTAAACTTCGTATGGCGGAATTCAAGTACAAAAAAATGGGGCCAAACCCTGATTTTGATCCGGCAGAACCCGAAAGTTCTACCAACCCGAAAGAAACTATGAACGATGTTGAAATTTCAGTTCCTTTCATTGCATTACTAAATGTTCCGAGCTTCAGAATTGAGACCTGCGAAGTGGATTTCAATGTAAAATTAAATTCTACTTACACCAAAGATGTAAGCGATGAATTCGGGATCAGCGCAGGAGCTTCAGGAGGTTTCGGACCGGTGAAGTTTAAAGTGGATGTTTCTTACAAAAGAACTTCAGCCACAGGAATTAAAGTGGAAAAAGAATATTCTCTGGGCGTAAAAGTAAGAGCAACCAACGACGAAATGCCTGCAGGATTGGAAAAAGTTTTAGGATTACTTGCACAATAAAAACCCTTTACGAGAAATGATTAAATTATCAGATTACCTGGATTATCTCAACAATGAGATAATTCAGGCTCGTAAAAAAGCAGACGAAAATGCGGTAATGATCGCAAAAGAATATGCTAAACACGAGTATTTAAAGTTTTTTAAAGTTCCAAGATATTCGCTTCCGAGTGTAAAGATGGATATTCCCATCAAGATTACAGATATTGATGCAGATTCGAAGTACAATTTCAAGTACAGCGAAGATCAGCTTGTGGAAGATGTTAACAAAAAAATCCGCCTTGTCAATAAAGAGAAAAACCTCAACATGACGGAGATTAGCAAAAAACAGCTTCAGACCAAAGAATTTACCAGTCTTTTTAAAACACTTGAAACCGGAGACCAGAAATTTGGTAAAAAACCTTCTGTGGAATTGCTTAAAGTTGATCTCAGACAGAATGTTAAAAGTTTAAATTCCGGAATTTTCCGCGTGCAGGAGGGAAACGGCGAAGAGGAAGTGAATGAGCTGAAAGAAATTTTTAGTAATGCTTTGCTGAACAGATTCAGCCTCGTGAATTCTAAAATCAATAACATCTACATCGATCCCAATACCAACTCTGCGGAAGATAAAGACAAGCTTTTCGTCAATCTTCATGTGGAAATGGAAGACGAAGGAATCAGAATCGTCTCTTTTAAAGACAAAGACGGCAAAGAAGTCGAACAGATAATTTTTGAGTAATGCAGGAACTCGTTCATCATACGATACAGAAAATTCAGGGATTGCTTGAGCATTTTAATAAAGTTCAGGAGTTTTATCTGTCGAAGTCTTTCGATTTTGATGCACAGTTTGAAGAATTTCTCTATGAATTTTTAGATTACCTGAAAACAAAAGGAAATACTACGTACGAATCCGAAGTTTTAAAGGTTATGAACATGATTTCCACTGTAAAAAGAGGATTTAATCCTGTTCAGATGGAAAAAATAGCTTCGGGAAAACGTGAGCTGACTTGGGGATTTTCATTCAGCGCAATGGAAAGTGTCCACAAATTTTTAATGGAAATGTACACCAAAGAGCATAAAAAACTGGATGAAGCAGAAGAAATTTTATCAGGATTAATTGTTTCTCTCTATCAAAACGGAATACTGAACGACGAAATCGTGAAAAGTCTCGCCAATGTTCCTAAAATTGAAGACTTCTGGAATTCTTTAATCAAACAAAACACTCAGATTGCCGGAATTAATAAAAAACTCAGATTACAGATGATTTCGGAAGACATTTACCTGCTTCTTGAAAAAGTTCTTTTAAAATTAAACTAATCTGTAATAATTTAAAATCTCTGTGTTTCTTAATTTAAGTGAAATCGAAGATTCAACGTAGCCAAACACCTTTGTGAGCCTTAAAAGCAATTAGTTGTAAAAAAAACTTAGTGCCCTTTGTATTAAAATTAAAAGGCGAATAATAGATTTAAAAACAAAACCCATGGAAAATGAAAGATACATTGTTGTTCTCGAAGATCAGCATAAAAACTCCCTCAAAAAAATTGAAAATGAATTTGATGTAAACATTACCTCATCAGAATTTCTTTCCGCAGAAAACCGAGCCTATGATGTTATTGATGAAGATAACGGAGTTCTCTACAAAAATCTGGGGGTTCTTGTGGTTGAAAATATGGATGAAGCACAGTTGAAAAGCGCTGTGAAAAACGATTCTAACCCGATCGTTTATTTTGAAAAAGAAAGAGATTTTTTTTCGGCGGATGAACTGTCGATCATCAGTGAACTGAAAAAACAGTCCGCAGAGATTGCCGACAAAATCACCGAGCTGGAAAAATACATTATAAATAAACCGTTACCGCAGAAACCTTTAGTGGAAATGGAATGGGGACTCAAAGCTTTGGGTCTCGGAAATTCATTATACACGGGAAAAGGTGTTGATATCTGTATTCTGGATACAGGTCTCGAACTTTCTCATCCCGATTTTTTCGGAAGAAACATAGAAGGCAAATCCTTCATTGCCGGAGAAGACTGGAGCCGTGATCCCAACGGTCATGGAACCCACTGTGCAGGAGTTGCGACAGGAAACATTCGGCTGGATAACGGAAAAAGATACGGAATCGCAAAAGAGGCTAATTTAAAAATTGCAAAAGTGCTTTCCGATGCAGGAAAAGGAACCACAAGCAGCGTTATTGATGCCATAGACTGGGCAATTACAAAGAAATTCAGAATTCTGTCCCTTTCACTCGCTTCTCCCGTTCTGCTGAATGAAGCGCCTTCTCCGCTTTTTGAAACCATAGGAGCAAGAGCTTTGGAAAACAACTGCATCATTATTGCAGCCGCAGGAAACGACAGTAACAGACCCGCTGTTCCCAAACCTGTTTCCATGCCTGCAAACTCCATGTCGGTAATGGCAGTCGGAGCAATTGATGGACAAATGAAAGTAGCTAAATTTTCCAATGCAGGCTTAAATCCTTCAACCGGAGGAAACGTCAATATCTGCGCTCCCGGAGTCGATATCATCAGTTCTTATCCCAAAAATTCTAAGAATAAAAACAGCAATTATTACGCAATGAGCGGAACAAGCATGGCAACCCCGCATGTTTCAGGGCTTATTGCTTTATATATGGAACAGTTTCCCGAAAAATCGGCAAAAGAAATCTGGGAACTCGTAGAAATGAAGGCAAAACCCATCGAAGGTTTGAAATACAGAGACATCGGAAACGGACTTATACAGATATAATGATGAAAACCTATTTAGCCGTTCTCAAACAAGATACAGATATCAGACAGCTTGAAAAAGAACTGAAAAAAAAAATGTAAAATTGTCTGCTCACTATAAAACCATAGGAGTTGTAAAACTCGAAAGCGAAAAGCCAGTTTCAGATAAAGATTTTGAGCAGTATTTTCTTTCTGTGGAAGAAGACAAAGAAATTTAACAAGATAAATGAAGACATCAGACTTTTCTGTCCGGAGAAGTCTTATTTTTGTTTACTTTGTTAAATTAAAAATAGTAATATGAACTTCAAAATTCCAACTCTTGTTTCTGCGCTTGCCGTGATGTTCTTTTCACAGTCTGCTTTGGCTCAGGAAGCCCCGAAATACAGCTACGTAGAAGCTTTTAAACCATTTTTCTATACACAGACAGGTACGCCTACAAGATCCGCAAGCGGACAGCCGGGACACGCGTACTGGCAAAATTCGGCAAGTTACAATCTCGATGTAAGCCTTAATGAAGCCAAAAACGAACTTACAGGAACTGCGGAAATCACTTATACAAACAACAGTCCTGATAAATTAGGTTTTTTATGGCTGCAGCTCGACCAGAATTTATTTGCAAAAGATTCAAGAGGAAATGCCGTCGTACCGACTTCGGGAAGCCGAAACGGAGCGCACGGTGAGGAATTTGACGGCGGTTACAAAATAAAATCCGTAAAACTGGACGGAAAGGATGTAAAATATACGATTACCGATACCAGAATGCAGATCGATCTTCCTGCCGAACTGAAAGCTCTGGGAGGAGTCGCAAAAATTAAGATTGAATATTCTTTCCTTTCTCCAAAATACGGTTCCGACAGAATGGGAATTCAGGATACGAAAAACGGAAAGATCTTTACGATTGCGCAATGGTATCCGAGAATGTGTGTGTATGATGATGTCATGGGATGGAATACACTGCCTTATCTTGGTGCTTCGGAATTTTATCTGGAATATGGAGATATTACCGCAAACATTACCGTTCCTGCCAATCATTATGTGGTGGCTTCAGGAGAATTGCTGAATTCGAAAGAAGTCTATTCCAAAGAAGAAATCAGCCGATGGGATCAGGCAAAGAACAGCGATAAAACAGTGATGATCCGTTCTGAATCTGAATTAGGAAAAAACAATTCAACAGGAACAAAAACATGGAAATTTAAAATCAATCAGGCAAGAGATTTTGCATGGGCTTCGTCTCCGGCATTTATTCTGGATGCGGCCAAAATTAACCTTCCGAGCGGAAAAAAATCTTTAGCAATTTCTGCTTATCCTGTGGAAAGTGTAGGGAAAGAGGCATGGAGCAGATCTACAGAATACACAAAAGCGGCGATTGAGCATTACTCTGCAAAATGGTACGAATACACGTATCCGGCTGCAACGAACGTAGCAGGAAACGAAGGCGGAATGGAATATCCGGGAATTGTTTTCTGCCATATGGATTCCAAAGGCGGCGATCTTTGGGGTGTTACCGATCACGAATTCGGACACAACTGGTTCCCGATGATTGTGGGTTCCAACGAAAGATTGTTTGCATGGATGGATGAAGGATTCAATACATTCATCAACGAACTTTCTACGGAAGCTTTCAACAAAGGAGAGTATTTCCAGAAGAAAAATATTGCGCAGATGAGCGGATATATTATGAATGACGGTTTAGAACCCATCATGGTAGGTCCGGACAATATGAAAGAAAACAGCATCGGATCTTTGGCGTATTTCAAACCGGGAATGGGACTTCAAATCTTACGAGAATCTATTTTAGGACCTGAAAAATTCGATAAAGCATTCAGAACCTATGTTGAAAGATGGGCTTTCAAACATCCTACCCCTTGGGATTTTTTCCACACGATGGAAAACGTTTCAGGTGAAGAGCTGAACTGGTTCTGGAGAGGCTGGTTCATCAACAAATGGAAGATCGATCAGGGCATTAAAAATGTAAAATACGTTAACGGAGACTTTAAAAACGGAGCCCAGATCACGGTTGAAAATATCGGACAGTTACCAATGCCGACCAACGTTCAGGTTAAATTTAAAGACGGAACACAGCAGATGGTAAAACTGCCGATCGAGGTCTGGAAAAGAAATACGGAATGGACATTCAGAATTAATTCTACCAAAGAAATCGATCAGGTGAAACTGGATCCGAATTCAGAAATTCCGGATGTAGATTCTAAAAATAATACATGGAGTTCTGCTGATGCAAAACCTATGGAAAAAGTAAATTTTAAAGAATTTACAGGAACTTTCGGAAGCAAGGATCTTCCGATGAAAATTGTATTTACAGAGAAAAACGACCAGCTTTTTGCTCAGGCAACAGGACAACCGGAATTTCCTCTGGAATATACCGGGAACAATACGTTCAGTCTGGAAATGGCACAGATTTCTTTAACCTTCAGTCAGGATAAAAAATCATTTACCTTGAAGCGGGGCGGAAAAGAATTTAAATTTAATAAAGAATAATTTTAATCTTTTGAGCCATTAAGTTTAAATTGAGAGAATAAGCTTTATCAAGAAAAATCATTTTTTTAAATCTTAAAAATTAGAAACTTAGATATTCTTAACTCCTTAACTCCATCTTAATGGTTCAATTTAAATAATATATGATTGTCCGTAATTTGCCATAATTGGAAAATCTTTGGGTTCTTCGCTGAGTGAAACGCCTTTGCGAACTTAAAAACAGTTAGTATATAAAGAATCTTTGCGAGTCTTTGCGTTAAAAAAAGCAGTTTGATTAATAACGGATAATCAATAAATAATAAATCAAAACTTCGGAAAATACTCCGGAGTTTTTTGTTTTTAAATTGAATTTAATATTAAAATGCCTAATTCTAGAGGCAGTTCTAAGGAATAAGCCTTACTTTTGTTACTTAAAATAGATGATTATGAATTACAGATTTTCAATCGTATTCCTGATGGTTTTTGCATTGGGATTTTCGCAGAATCTTAAGGTGATGAGTTTTAATATCAGACTGAATGTAGATTCGGATAAAGAAAATTCGTGGACGAACAGGAAACAGGATGTTGCAGATCTCCTTACGTATTATCATCCCGATTATTTCGGCGTTCAGGAAGCATTGCCGGAGCAGATGAAAGATATAAAAAACGGATTGAAAAACTATGATTATGTAGGAGTGGGAAGAGACGACGGAAAAGAGAAAGGCGAATTTTCGGCTATTTTTTATGATACAGACAGATTGCAGGTTTTAAAATCGGATACCTTCTGGCTTTCGGAAACTCCTGAAAAACCATCAAAAGGGTGGGACGCAGCGTTGAACAGAATCTGTACCTACGCTGTTTTCAGGGATAAAAAATCTAAAAAAGAATTCATGGCACTGAATCTTCATTTCGATCACATCGGAAATATAGCAAGAGTGAAATCTTCAGAATTAATTTTAAAGAAGATCAAAGAAATCAATCCTAAAAATCTGCCGGTAACTGTGAGCGGAGATTTTAATTTAACGGAAGATTCGGAGCCGATAAAAATTATGTCGCAGAATATGAAAGACAGTTTTTATCATTCAGAAACAAAACATTACGGCCCGAAAGGAACTTTTACCGGTTTCAATGTAAATGAAATTCCGCAGGACAGAATTGATTATATTTTCGTCAAAGGATTTAAGATCAAATCTCACAGACACATCAACGACAGAAGAGAAAATCTGCTGTATCCATCGGATCACTTTCCGGTTTTGGTAGATTTAATGTTTTAAAATGGCTTCAGTCAAATATTTAAGATAATAAATGATTTCTGCTTAATTGTAAGCGATCAAAAAATAATACAAACGGTAATAATTATATTGCCGTTTTTTGTTACTTTTATGTTAAATAAAATACTTATTATAAAAAGATTTTAATGAAAAAGCTTGTTTTGGGTGTATTGTTTTTAGTTTCATGGCAATTTTCCGCGCAGGAATTGTATATGCCGAGAAATATTAAAAAAGCATACGAAAACGGAACCCGTGATCTGTCGGGCGCTCCGGGTAAAAATTACTGGCAGAATAAAGGGATTTATAATGTTGAGGTAAAGGTAGATGCCAATTCTAAGGTGGTTTCGGGAAAGGAAACCATCGTCTATACCAACAACAGCCCAAATGATCTGAATGATCTTGCCATAAGATTTGTTAATAATCTTCATAAACCACAGGCTCCGCGATCGGGTGTTGTTTCCAAAGATTTTCTTTCTTCCGGTCTGCATATTAAATCATTTATCGTAAACGGTGAAAAATATAATGTGAACAGCGAAAATTGGGGAACAGTTGAAAAAGTAAAGCTGAATTCAGCCTTAAAATCCAAAGCAAAAGCTGAAATTAAAATAGAATGGGAATATCCTTTATCTGTAGAAAGCGGAAGAGAAGGGCAGATTGATCCTGAAACTTTTTATGTAGCCTACTCTTTCCCAAGAGTTTCTGTTTACGATGATTATAATGGATGGGATATGCTTCCGCACTCCGACAGACAGGAGTTTTATAATGATTTCAACGATTACAGTTTTGCGATTACTGCTCCCAAAAATTATGTTGTCTGGGCAACCGGAGATTTCCTGAATCCCGATGCCGTTCTTCAGCCAGAATATCTGAAAAGATATAAGTCTTCGTTAAAAAGCGACAAAGTTATTCACGTTGCGACAGAACACGAAATGAAGTCCGGAAAAGTGACAAAGCAGAATAAATGGAATACGTG
The DNA here is from genome assembly GCF_059579425.1 of Chryseobacterium sp. 2P. Lineage (NCBI taxonomy): Bacteria > Pseudomonadati > Bacteroidota > Flavobacteriia > Flavobacteriales > Weeksellaceae > Chryseobacterium > Chryseobacterium sp. 2P. Next base: position 4,032,130 of record NZ_CM184194.1, on the reverse strand, counting down.
GAAATTTAAAGCCAGTCATATCACCGATTTCTGTTTTGCATTAAGCAGTCATTACGTTTGGGATGCGGCAAGTGTACAGCTTAAAACGAAAAGAGCAAGTGTTCAGGCGGGTTACAAAGCAGATGCAAAGGATTTTGAACATTATGTGGAATGGATGCAGTATAATCTCGACTGGTTTTCTAAAAACTGGCCCGGAGTGGAATATCCTTACAATGCTATGACGGCAATTCAGGGGTTTGCAGACATGGAATATCCGATGATGATTAACGATACCAGTATTCCGGATGATTTTCAGGATGCGAGATTAACGGCGGATCACGAAATTGCACATACCTATTTTCCTTTTTACATGGGCATCAATGAAACGCGTTATGCTTTTATGGATGAAGGCTGGGCAACAACTTTGGAATATTTAATCGGAATTGATGAAAACGGTGAAGCAAAAGCCAAAGAATTTTATAAAAATTTCAGGGTAAAAAGATGGATCAATGATCCTTCTGCGGAACAGGATCAGCCGATTATTACGATGAGTACTCAGGTAAGCGGAGCGGGGTACGGAAACAATTCTTATGTAAAAGCATCCTTGTCTTATCTGGCTTTAAAAGATTATCTGGGAGATGATCTGTTTAAAAAAGCACTGCATCATTATATGAACAACTGGAACGGAAAGCATCCGATTCCGTGGGATTATTTTAATTCTATGAATACGGGTTCGGGAAAAAATCTGAACTGGTTCTTTAATAACTGGTTTTACACGAATAATTATATTGACCTGAAAGTGTCTTCAGCATCTCAGATGAATGATCTTCTAACGGTAAATGTGGATAATGTGGGCGGTTTTGCCATCCCTTTTGATGCAGAGATCGGATATGAAGACGGAAGTGTAGAGAAGCTTCATTTTTCGCCATCGGTTTGGGAAAAGGATCAGAAAAAAACAATGCTTACAGTTCCGATTACCAAAAAAGTAAAATCGGTAAATCTTGACGGAGGTATTTTTATGGATTACACACCAAAAGATAATTCGAAAAATTTATAATAAAGGGCATAATACTGAAAAATAGTTGGTAGAATCCTATCAAAACCTCATTGTTAGGCTGCTTGGAGGAAGTTTTATGAAACGTGTTTCATAAAACTTTTTCTTTGTCTGAAAAATGGCAAAAAAACGTTGTTGGTCTTGTTCAAGCCTGGAGGTAATTCGTTGGGGAAAACAAGGGGGAAAGCAAAGATTTAAATGTAAAAATTGCGGGATTTTATTTACTCAAAACAGAACGGAGCAGAGAATTAAAAATCGTTTTATCTGGTTCAAAAAATGGGTATTGGAAAGGCAGACCTACAAAACGCTTTGCAGAGACAGCGGTTATTCGAAAGATACTTTGCAGAAAACATTTTATACCATTTTAGAGCAGTCTCCTACCTTAAAGATCATCAAACGGGAAAAGGTGAATTTAAGAATGGATGCAACTTATTTTGCTCAGTTCTGTTTAATTGCTTATCAGGATGATTTTGATGGATATACACAGCTTATCCGTTTTACCGATGGAGAACATTATGAAGAAATCAGGGAAGATTTAAACAATCTTTTACGGCTGGGCGTAAAGCTGGAAAGCATTACTACAGATGGACATAAAAGCGTTTTGAAAGCCATAAATAAATCTGATGGAGACATCATTACTCAGAGATGTCTGGTTCATATTCAGAGAATGTGCCTGATCTGGCTCACAAAGTTTCCTAAACACATTGCCGGTCAGGAACTTCGAAAACACGTTTTATTATTACTGAAAATTAAAACACAAAACGATAAAATCTGGTGGAAAAATGAACTCAACGACTGGTATTTGAGACATCAGGATTATATTAATGAAAAAACAATTAATCTTGAAACCGAAAGATACTGGTATACCCACAAGCTTCTCAGACGATCGTATTTTACTATAAAACGGGCATTGCCCAATATGTTTCATTATCTGGAAAATCCCAATATTCCTAAAACAACCAATGGTATTGAGGGATATTTCAGCCATTTAAAAAATCATCTCGACCTGCACAGAGGTCTCACATTGAAAAACCGAATCAATTTCATCAAATGGTATATTTATTTTTCTAACGAAAAATAGAGTTTTTTTAGCCATAAGGTTCATCCGATAATAAACGAAAAGGTGAGGGAAACCTCACCTTAAAACTATCGTTTTGAACATTAATCCTATTGCTGAAAAGTTGATCTCCACCAGTGCTTTTGTCCTCTTCGGATTAACATCCATAATTTATTAAAATATATCCTGAATTTCACCAACTATTTTTCAGTACATTACCTAATAAAGAAGAGACTGTCCCGAAAGACAGTCTTTTTTTTTTGTGTATATTGAAAGTTTAGTAAACTCTTAATCCTGATCTTGCTCCGGAAGAAGCTACCACAGACTGCATTCTTGTTTTTTGTCCTGCAGAGAACATAAACATAGCTGCATCATCCACATAATCCATGTAATTCATAAACATTACAGATCTCTGAACTCCTGTACAGGTATTATACAAAGGATATGTCGGTTTTCCGTAGTTTGCGCCGGTTTGTGTAGGAGTATCTGCAACCAAATCGTTTCCGCAGTTAGCATCTCCCCAGATGTGTCTTAAATTAAGATAATGTCCCACTTCATGAGTGGCTGTTCTTCCTAAATTATACGGAGCATTGGATGTGTTTCCAAAATATTTGGCAGCAATTACCACACCGTCATTCCAAAGTCCTGCAGATTCAGGGAATGTTGCGTAGCCAAGTATGCCTCCCATATCTCCAACTACCCAGATGTTTAGATAATTTGTAGGGTTTGTGGCGTCTATTCCTTTAGAAGATGTTTTTTTCATTGCATCATTGGTTCTCCAGCTTCTTACAGTAGTTGATTTTCTATTAACGGTTACCAAACGGAACTTAACCCCTGTATTGCCTGCTGCTACAGAAGTAAATTCGGCAGGAATATTATTGATGTCGCTGTTGGTTGCAGAGTAATCAGCATTTAGAGTATTAATTTGAGACTGGATTTGTGCATCTGAAATATTTTCGGCAGCGGTTCTGTATAAAACATTTACAATTACAGGTATTTCCACTGTTCCATCAGCCAGAACTTTTCCCAGTTTAAGATCTTCGGAAAATCTTTCTGTATTGGCTTCAATTTTGGCAAATCTCTGTCTCAGCTCAGGGTTGCTGTTTAATGCTGCCTGTCGGATTTCTTCTGAAGGACATCCTCTTTTTACTAAATTTGAGACTGTTGAAGGTGCCGCTTCTTCTTCAGACTGATTCGAAACATTGTCACTGTTACAGGATGATAGAAATCCTAAGGCAAGAATACCAATGAATAATTTTTTCATAATCAATTTTTTTAATTTAAGATGATGAATTTATAATATTTAAAATTCCTGTGCAATATTTTTTATTTAAAATCATTGAGTATGTGTTAATTTTTTCAATATTTTATTGTTGTTTTGTTAGTTTATTGGGTTTATTTGTTGCGAATTTGTCACAGTTGTCAGTTTCGGAAAATTTACCAATTATACTGTATAATGGAGCTTTAAAAATAGATCATATAGAATTGAACGTTTAAAAAAAAGAGGAAACATTCTATTTTTTTATAAGGTTATGATTTAAATCTTATTGAAAAATAGGGGCAAAATTAAAAGGATTGTGATAAAATTTTGAAAAGCTGTAATCACACAATACGATAAATAAATTCCGGCTGTTTCTCTGAAACAGCCGGAATTTTTGATATTAAAATTAGCAATAAAGTTTAGTTAATTCTTAATCCTGATCTTGCTCCGGAAGAAGCTACCACAGACTGCATTCTTGTTTTCTGTCCTGCAGAGAACATAAACATGGCTGCATCATCCACATAATCCATGTAATTCATAAACATTACAGATCTCTGTACGCCGCTGCAGGTATTGTAAAGAGGATAGCTTGGTTTTCCAGCATTAGAAGTAGTTTGAGTCGGAGTATCCGCCACAAGATCGTTTCCACAGTTAGCATCTCCCCAGATGTGTCTCAGGTTCAGATAATGTCCTACTTCGTGTGTAGCTGTTCTTCCCAGATTGAAAGGAGAAGAAGCACCGGTCTTACCAAAATATGGAGACGCAATTACCACTCCGTCGTTCCATAATCCGGAAGATTCAGGGAAAGTTGCATAGCCAAGAATCTGTCCCATATTTCCTACCGTCCAGATGTTTAAATAATTAGAAGGGCTTGTTGCATCAATCCCTCCGGTAGATGCTTTCTTCATCGCATCATTGGTACTCCAGCTTGTTTTGGTAGTAGATTTTCTCACCACATTCGCCAGTCTGAATCTTACTTTTACATCACCCGCTTTTACCCCCTGAAATTCGGAAGGAATTTTTGAAACATCACTGTTAGTTCCTGCATAATCCGCATTAAGAACTGCAATTTGTTCTGCAATACGGGCGTCAGAAACATTTTCAGCAGTTGTTCTGTATAAGACATTTACCACTACCGGAATTTCAACGGTACCATCGGATAATACTTTTCCCAGTTTCATATCGTTTTCAAATCTTTCGGTTCTGGCTTCTATTTCAGAATATTTCTGTCTCAGTTCCGAACTGTTTTTCAACGCTGCTTGTCGGATTTCTTCAGAAGCACAGCCTCTTTGAAGTGCGGTTCCGGAAATAGCAGGTGTGTTTTCAGATCCTTCGGTTTGGTTAGAAACATTGTCGCTGTTACAGGCAGAAAGGAAACTCAGCATAAGAGCTCCGAATAATAGTTTTTTCATAAAAAATATAATATTTTGTTCGGCAATGAAATTATATTATTTGAAGTATATATGCAAGTATTTCACCCTTTAGTTGAGTTATTTTATTATTCAATAAATAGTATTTTTTAAAATATGCTGTATTATTTGTATTTAAATGATGTTTTTATTGATTTTTTAGCAAGTGAAAAAAGTTATTTACAGCACAAAAAATCCTTTCCACTGGAGAAAGGATTCAGATTTAAGTTAAAAAATATGAGTGAATGTTTATTCTGAATTTAAGATTCTGCGAAGCCGTTTTTAATAGCAAAAACAGCAAGGCCAACTCTGGTTTTAAGATCTAATTTATCGCAAAGCTGATCTCTGTAGCTTTCTACCGTTCTCGGGCTGCAGCACATTTTATCCGCAATTTCTTTATAGCTGAGTTCTGTAACGGTGTATTTTAAAAACTCTTTTTCGCGGTCGGAAATTTTCACGTTATTGGCAGCATCTTCATTATTCATATTGGAAAAAATGATCTTGGAAGCCCATTCCGGATAAAAAAAACCGTCGTTATTGAGTTTGGTTAAGGCATTTTCAAGATCTTTAGGATGTGTGTTTTTTAATAAATATCCTTTTGCTCCGTTTTTGATCATTTTAATGACACTTTTATCGTCACCCTGCATGCTTAGAGCCATTACTTTAATGTTCGGATGATGTTCCTTGAGCCAGAGTACCGTTTCGAAACCATCCATAATCGGCATACTAATGTCCAGAAGAATGATATCCGGAATTTTGCTGTTGTTTTCGAATTTCTGGATGAGGTCTTTTCCGTTTTCGGCAACGTAGATTACTTCAAACTCCGGAAAATTATCAATAATTCCTTCTAAAGCTTTTGCGATAAGTACATGATCGTCTACAATCACTATCGTTTTTTTCATGGCTGTCTTTTTAAAATAATGTTGAGCGTAGTTCCCAAATTTTTCTGACTTTCAAGGCAAAAATCTGCCCCGATAATTTCGGCTCTGTTTTTCATGTTGGTAAGCCCGATTCCGTTGGATTTGATGCTGGACTGATCGAAACCGATGCCGTCATCTTTAATATTCAGTTCCCAAAGTAACTCCTGAGAAGTGTTCAGATTAATGAAAATATTTTTACAGCCCGAATGTTTGATGCTGTTCTGAATAAATTCCTGAGTAATTCTCAGCAATACATTTTTATGCACAAAGCTGAGATCCAGCTGATTAAAATTATGCTGAAAATCGACATGGCATTTTTTAAACGCATTGGTGTTGTCTACTTCTTCCTGAATTAAAGTTACGATTTCCTTTTGATTAATATTGTCGTCAGTTAATGTTTTTGAAAGGCTCCTGAGATCATGAAGCGACTGATTAATAATCTGCGAAACCTGCTCGATTCTTTCGCTTACTTCCGGAACTTTATTTTCATACAAAAGCTGTTGCGTATAAAGGCTCACTAATGTTAATTTCTGACCGATATTATCATGAAGTTCACGCCCGATCTGCTGCATCGTTGCCTGCTGAATTTCTAGCTGTGTCGCTAACAATTCTTTCTGGTGAATTTCGTTTTTTATTTCAATCTCATTCAGATATTCTTTTTTGCGCTGTTTGTATTTGCGGATATAAACCATTACCGCAGCCACAAACAATACAAAAAAGATATTGAATAGAATTAACGTTACTAAGAGTTCTGTTTTCCCCATATGAATGAAATTGAAAATAAAAGATACATGACGATTCCTGAAAGTAAAAAGTAGGAAAAATAAATATGGTATATCTCTCTATAAACTATGATATAAGCAAAAAACGTCCAAAAAGGTAAAGTTCCAATATAAAATAATGTAACCCCCAGATTAATATAGAACATTGGATTTCTACTGAAATTGAGAATATTCGAAGAATTAATCTGTTTGTAATATTCCATTATTACTAAGCCCATAAGAATCAGGCAGCCAAATGTATAGCTGAATGACATAATTATTTTCTTGGTAGAAAAAATGTCTCCAAATATCAGAGAAATTAAATACAAAGCAGAAATTACATAAAATAATTTAGGCTTGCCAAAAGATTTTGCTGCATAAATCCAGTAAAAAAATATAAATTCTACAGGGATTACAAAATAATTATAAAAATTTGGTTTGCTGTAATCAATGAAATTTTCGCCCCATTTTCCGATGGCTTCACATAGAAACATTAAAATTAAATAATACGAAAAGTATTTCCAGTATTGGTTTTTTATTCGGGAATAATATAATATTGAAATCAAAGCAGCAATACCTTCTACCCATATCATTGAATCTTGTAAGATTGTTTCCAGTTCAGTCATCGTGTTTAAATTATTGTCAATAACTTTTTATTTATTAAAATGTTTCAACTTTAAGAGCATTTGGAGGATTCAGCAAACCATGATTCTGGCAAATAATATCTCCCTGCAAACTGGAATTTCTTGCTGAAGCCATCGCTAAAAACTCTCCGCTTCCGCTTGTGCTTAAAGGATTGAAATCATAGCAGAGTTTTTCTCCGTTTTCGTCTTCCTGTTTCATCGTAGGAACCAAAACTAAAGTATGTCTCTGCGCATATTCTGTTCCGATCGGAGTTCCCGACATAATATTCCAGTCCTGCTCTTTAGGATAAGCCGCATAATAAAATCGTATTCCCAAATCCTGATCTGTAACTCGGGAATCGTTTTTCAATGCTTCATTTTCAATGTCTGAAATAAATTTTTTCAGCGTTGCCAGATCAAAATGAATGGAGTGGGCATCATCAAATCCTAAATTTTGGTTTACACACGCTAACTGATTTTTTCTGTAGTTCTCTACAAGAGTTCTGATTAAATCGCAGTGAAGCGTGTTGGGATTAGAAATTGATTCGGCTGATTCAAATTCTAAGTTGTCTAAATTTGGTTTTGTTTCCATAAAGCTAGTTTTAAAAAAGGTGAAAGGTTAGTTGGTTATTGCAAATCTCGTAAAATTTCAGGGGAATACGACACGGTTTTTTCCTGATTATTTATGGGGTTTTTACGGATTGTAAATTTTAATTAAAATTATAAAGATTTTGGATAGATTTGCAGCGATTATTAAATTCATTAATCATAAACAATAAATTATCAAATGAAAAGACAGACTATCGCATTACTTTGCATAGCAATATTTAGTGTTTCATGCGCTAAGAAAGACGAAACTGCAGCGGATGGCAAATACACGGATGATCAAAAAGCTTCCTACTATATAGGTCTGAGTATTGCTAAAAACATGAAACAGGAAGGCTTCAAAGTAGATGCAGATCTTTTGGCTCAGGCTATTAAAGAAGAAATGGATGGAGGAAAAAAGCTGATGCCGGCTGAAGAAATGGATTCTTTTATGCAGGAGTTTATGCAAAAACAGCATGAAAAAAAGCAAGCTGCAGCGGGCGTACAGGCAGATGAAAATAAGAAAAAAGGTCTGGAATTTCTTGCTAAAAATAAAAGCAATCCTAAAGTGAAGACCACGGCTTCCGGTTTACAGTATGAAGTCCTGCAGGAAGGTGACGGTAAAACAAAACCAAAAGCGTCTGATGTTGTACAGGTAAAATATACCGGAAAACTTCTGGATGGAACTGTTTTCGACTCTACCGACAAAAACGGAGGCGCACCAATGGATATTAATCTGGGCGGTGTAATCAAAGGATGGACAGAAGGTATCCAGTTGATGAGCAAAGGATCTAAATACAGATTTTATATTCCTTCAGAACTAGCTTACGGAGATAATGGAGCCGGGCCAATTCCTGCAGGCGCTACTATTACTTTTGATGTAGAATTGGTGGATATAAAATAGATTGTAACTTCGGCAACAATGAGATTTGCCTATTTCACATCTGATATATTACAAATAAAATTTCCGCAGATTTTTTGGTCTGCGGAAATTCTTCAAAAATAATATATATGAAAAAAACTACTTATAAATCGGTCGGTCTGAAAACCAGACCTGTCTCTTCGAAATAATCCAGTGTTATTCTGTCGCCATCGTTCACTTTTCCGGCAAGGATTTCTTTCGATAACCGGTTAAGAACCTCCTGCTGAATCACTCTTTTCAGAGGTCTTGCTCCGAATGCAGGATCATATCCTTTATTCATCAGATAATCTACAGCATCCTGAGTAGCCGTCATAATGATATTTCTTTTCGAAAGCATTTCATTAAATCCTCTCAGTTGGTAGGTAACGATTTTTCCGATTTCTTTTTTTCTTAAAGGCTGGAATAATACAACCTCATCAATTCTGTTTAAGAATTCCGGACGTAACGTCTGTTTCAATAAATCAAAGACCTCATCTTTTGCCTCTTCCAGTGTTTCCGGACTAATGTTATCATCCTTGTCACGCAGAGCGGAGTCGAAGCGCTCCTGAATTAAATGTGAACCTAAATTCGATGTCATAATGATAATCGAATTTTTGAAATTCACCACTCTTCCTTTGTTATCGGTTAATCTTCCGTCATCCAAAACCTGTAACAAAGTATTGAAAACATCAGGATGTGCTTTTTCAATTTCATCTAAAAGAACCACAGAATACGGTCTTCTTCTCACGGCTTCCGTCAATTGTCCGCCTTCATCATAACCCACATATCCCGGAGGCGCACCCACCAATCTCGAAACACTGTGACGCTCCTGATATTCACTCATATCAATTCTCGTCATATTGTTTTCATCATCAAATAAAAACTCCGCTAAAGCTTTTGCCAGCTCGGTTTTTCCGACTCCGGTGGTTCCCAGGAATAAGAATGACCCGATTGGTTTTTTATCATCACTCAATCCCGCTCTGTTTCTTCGGATCGCATCCGCAACGGCGGTAATGGCTTCGTCCTGCCCAACTACTCTGTGATGAAGTTCGGTCTCCAGATTCAATAACTTTTCTCTTTCAGACTGAAGCAGTTTCGTTACAGGAATTCCGGTCCATTTGGCAATCACTTCAGAAATGTTTTCAGAAGTTACCTCTTCTTTAATCAATTCATTCTGATGATTTTGCATTTCAAGTTCAAGCTTTTTCAGCTCTTCTTCTTTTTCACGCAGTTTTCCGTATTGGATTTCCGCTACTTTTGCGTAATCTCCTGCTCTTGAAGCTCTTTCTGCCTCTAATTTCAGAGATTCTATATCTTTTTTAATCTGCGTTAAATCTTCAGATTTTTGCTTTTCCTTCAGCCATTTGGCGTTAATTTCATTTCTCTGTTCAGAAATCTTCGCAATATCTTCTTTTAAATGATCGATTTTCGTCTGGTTGCCTTCTCTTGAAATCGCAGCCAGTTCAATTTCCATCTGCATTAATTTTCTGTCGAGAACATCCAGCTCTTCCGGTTTCGAATTAATCTCCATTCTCAATTTTGCCGAAGCTTCATCAATTAAATCAATCGCTTTATCCGGTAAAAATCGGTCTGAAATATATCGTTGAGACATTTCCACCGCTGCAATAATCGCCTCATCTTTGATTCTTACTTTGTGGTGCGCTTCATATTTATCTTTAATTCCACGAAGAATAGAGATTGCGGATTCTGTATCCGGTTCTTCTACCATTACTTTCTGAAAACGTCTTTCTAAGGCTTTATCTTTTTCAAAATACTTCTGATATTCATTTAAAGTCGTTGCTCCAATCGCTCTTAATTCTCCTCTCGCTAAAGCTGGTTTCAGAATATTTGCAGCGTCCATTGCGCCTTCACCGCCTCCGGCTCCCACCAAAGTGTGGATTTCGTCGATGAAAAGAATAATCTGTCCTTCCGATTTAATAACTTCATTCACTACGGATTTCAGACGCTCTTCAAACTCACCTTTGTATTTTGCACCGGCAATCAAAGCACCCATATCCAGAGAATATAAGGTTTTATCCATTAGATTTTCAGGAACGTCACCGCTGATAATTCTGTGGGCAATTCCTTCCGCAATGGCGGTTTTACCAACGCCGGGTTCACCAATCAGAATCGGGTTGTTTTTTGTTCTTCTCGAAAGAATCTGCAACACTCTTCGGATTTCTTCATCACGCCCGATTACAGGATCTAATTTTCCTTCCGCCGCTAATTCGTTGAAGTTTTTAGCGTATTTATTTAAAGACTGATACGTTTCTTCTGAACTTGCAGAAGTTGCTTTCGAGCCTTTTCTTAATTCTTTAATTCCGCCTTCCAGAAGACTTTTGGTAACGCCCATATCTTTCAGCATTTTTGAAACTTCTGAATTTGTTTCCAATAATGAAAGCCATAAATGCTCAATGGTTACATATTCGTCGCCCATTTTTTTAGCAATGTTGGGCGCATCAAGCAAAACTTTATTTGCTGATTGTGATAGGTAAATGTTGCCTCCCTGTACTTTAGGAAGTTTTTCAAGATTTTCGCGGTTTCGCTCTCTTACCAAAGCTGCATCTGCTTCAGATTTTTTTAATAAGAAAGGCGATATATTTTCATCTACCTGAAAAATTCCTTCCAGTAAATGTTGAGGTTCGATCTGTTGGTTGCCAAATTCCATTGCCACCTGTTGGGCAGCCTGAATCGCTTCCTGAGATTTTACGGTATATTGATTTAAATTCATATTTTGTATATTTTTGATTCTTTAATTTTTAGTTTCCAATTTTAGATTTTAGACATCAGATTTCAGACCATAAGAGTCAAATAAATGTTAATTTTTTAATCAGATTTTCTAATTTCTGATGCCCTTAATCTTTATTTAATCATTTAATTCGGGTACATTATCGCAAAAAGTATTCTATTGTTGAATTTTTAAAAATATTGGACAAAATTTCCGAAATCTTTATTTTTAATCTGCTTTGGAAAGACAAAATTTCCGATTCGAAGAATTTAAGTGAAAATTATCGGAAGAACCGTCAGATTGGGTTGAATCTCAAAATACGTCTAACCTTATTTTTTGATTGAACCATTAAGATTTTAATTAAGAAGTTTAGAATATTTAAGAGCTGCTTCGCTTTCCAAAATAATGCTTATTAAAAATCTATTGATTTTTTCTTAATTGAACTTAACATCTTAAATCTTCTTAATGGTTTAAATAATTTTTCATTTCATCATTTTGAAAAAACATTATGCAGTGTTTTACTTTTAATTCTTAGTTTAAAAATCATCTTCTCAAAATCAAATATTAAAATCAAAATAATTACTTTTGCGTTTTTACAAATGGAGCTTAAAGAAAAACAGAAGAAAATTTTAGATGTTGCCGTGGAACTTTTCAAGGAGAAAGGCTACATGGGAAGTTCTGTTCGTGATTTGGCAACTAGACTGAATATCAAAGCGGCTTCTTTATATGCGCACATCCGCTCAAAGGAAGAAATTCTGGAATGGATCTGTTTCGGCATTGCGCAGGAGTTTTTTGATGAACTTCAGCAAGTAAAAAATACCAATATTCCACCAAAGGAAAAGCTCAATCTTTTCATTGAAAAACATTTGTCGGTTGTTCTTAAAAACCGTGATGTCACGCACATTTATTCCAATGAATGGAAGCACCTTGAAGAGAGATTACCTGAATTCATCGAATTAAGAAAAAATTATCAGCAGGAAGTTGAACAGTTGATTTCTGAAATTTATACCGCTGAAAACTGGGAATTAAGATCACCCGCTTTTACCACGAGATTTATTCTTCATACTTTAAACAATTCCTACTTCTGGTTCAAAAGAAATATAGAATCCGGTTCGGATATCACCGATGAAATAAGGAACAAAATTCTTTTTGGTTTGCTGGGAAATCAAAAGAAATAAACCGTTTAACTGTCATTCTGACGAAGGAAGAATCTCAACAATTATTTTAAGATTATTTAAAATTGTTATTGTCATTCCGTAGAAATTTCGACAGCTATAATGAAAACTTCGCTTATATTCCACACTTTACTTTGTTCCGTTCTGAATAACAATATTTCATGCAGTAAGCTTTCATTTCTGTGAAGGAGAAATCTATTATTTATTGCTTTAAAAAGATTCTTCACTTCACTTCCGAACTGTATTCGTAAACTTTCTGTCTATGTTCTGAATGACAAAATCATATTAAAATCATGCTTAAACTAAACCTCAATCTTAGCCTTAATTATTTAGAATCAATAAAAATCTGACGAAAATCATAAAAATTTTGTCACGTTCCAAAATCTTATTAAATTTACACCTAACAAATGTTAGTTAGTTATGGATTTTGGTGTTGAATATCTTAAGCTCGATCAGTTGAGACAGCTTCAGTCTGAGCGGTTGGCAAATTTGGTAAGCTATCTTGGGGAGAAGTCGGAGTTTTATAAAAGAAAATTTAAAGAATCAGGAATATCTCCACAGGAAATAAGGTCGATTGAAGATATTACCAAACTTCCGATAACATACAAACAGGATTTGAGAGACAATTATCCGTTTGGTTTATTTACCGTTCCGAAAAATGAACTGCAGAGAATTCACTGTTCAAGCGGAACAACGGGAAAACCAACGGTAGTGGGATATACAAAAGAAGATGTTGATTTATTCAGCGAAGTCGTGGCGAGATCTTTAAATGCAGCAGGCGCGAAACCGGGAATGCAGTTGCATAATGCATATGGTTACGGGATTTTCACGGGCGGACTGGGACTGCACTACGGAGCAGAAAAACTGGGAATGAGCGTTCTTCCTATTTCGGGAGGAATGACGGCGAGACAGGTTGATCTCATCATGGATTTTCAGCCGGAAGTAATCTGTTGTTCGCCATCTTACGCTTTGACCATTGCTGATGAATTTGCTAAAAGAGGAATCCCCGCAGAAGAAATCAGTTTAAAATATGCCGTTTTAGGTTCAGAGCCTTGGACGGAATTAATCAGACAGCATATTGAAGAAAGATTAGGCGTTCATGCAACCAATATTTACGGATTAAGCGAAATTATCGGACCCGGAGTTTCGATGGAAGATTTTGAGGAAAAAGGAGGTTCTTACATTTGGGAAGACCATTTTTATCCCGAAATTCTCGATCCGGTTACAAAAGAGCCCGTTCCGTTTGGTGAAGAAGGCGTTTTGGTGATTACCACTTTAACGAAGAAAGCAATGCCGCTTCTGCGTTACTGGACAAATGATATCACAAGTCTTTACTATGACGAAAACGGAAAAAGAACGATGGTAAAGATGCGTCCGATTCTGGGAAGAGCCGATGATATGCTGATTGTAAGAGGGGTAAATGTTTATCCAAGTCAGATTGAAGAAGCGTTTTCTCATGTAGAAGGAGTCGTTCCGAACTATTATTTAACTCCTGTTGAAAAGGAGCAAATGTGTGTTGCACTGGATATTGATGTTGAGATTGGTGATGAATTGATTGCCTCGAAAAATTTAAATCAAAATACCGATGATTATGCTATTTTTGTCGGAAGCTTTGGAAAAAGTATAGAAAACGAAATAAAAAAGAGGGTAGGAATTACCACAAAAGTGAAAATTCATGCTCAGGACAGTCTTCCGAAATGCGAAGGTGGAAAAATTAACAGAATACTAAAAAATAAATGAATTCATTTTATAAACTTAAAACGGTAAAAGTTCAGAAAGATACCAACGATGCAGTAAATGTAGCGGTTGAAATCCCTGAAGAACTGAAAGATAAATTCAGATTCAAACAGGGGCAGTATCTTAATTTCCGGATGATGATCAACGGAAATGAAGAAAGACGTTCTTACTCCATCTGTAATGCGCCGAGTGAAAAAAGCAACACGCTGGAAGTTTTAGTGAAATTATTGGAAGGCGGAAAAGTTTCCGGTTATTTCAATGAGCATCTTCACATGGATGAAATTCTTGAAGTAATGCCTCCGATGGGCGGTTTCAACACTTCTTATCATCCGACAAACGTAAAAACTTACATTGGTTTGGCGGCAGGAAGCGGAATTTCTCCGGTTTTATCGAATATTAAAGAAAGTCTTTATCAGGAGCCGAATTCCAACGCGTATCTGTTCTACAGCAACAGAAGCATGAATCACGTGATGAAAAAGGCTGAGATCGATAAATTGGTGGAGCAGTTCAACGGAAGATTGAAAGTAGTTTATCTCGTAAGCCGTGAAAAGCATGAAGATCCGATTTTCGAAGGAAGAATTTCCCCTGAAAAACTGGAACATTTATTTGAAAGATATGCAGATATTGATGTAAAAGAAGCCACGTATTTCATTTGCGGACCTTCTGAAATGATCAAAGGAATTGCAGATTATTTAAAGAAAGATAAAAAAGTACCGGCAATTCAGGTTCTATTTGAATATTTCACTGCTCCTGACGAAGAAAATACGGAGGAAATGAGTGATGAGTTCAAAGCCATTGCCAATATTGAAAGTATGGTTACTGTAATCATTGACGATGATGAATATTCGTTCCACCTGAATTCAAAAAAAGAAAGTATCTTAGATAAAGCATTGAAAGACAATCTTCCTGTACCTTTTGCATGTAAAGGGGGAGTGTGCTGTACGTGTAAAGCCGAAGTTTTGGAAGGTGAAGTCTTCATGGAAAAAAACTACGCACTTACCGAAGAAGAAGTAGCCCGAGGTTACGTTCTTACCTGCCAGTGTCACCCGACAACCAATGTGGTGATGCTTAATTATGACGTATAATTAATGTAACAATGTAATAATTTACCAATGTAAAAATAATAAGATTTCACTCTAAAACTTTGTGGACTTGGCTAAATGAACGCCTTTGTGAACTTTAAAAACAGTTAGTAGTAAAAGAAATCTTAGCGAACTTTGCGTTAAAATTTACCTTCATTTTAAATATTACAAGATGGAAATAGATATTGAAAAGTTTGTACAGTATGTACACGACGAAAATAAAGTAGAACCCAAAGATGTAATGCCCGATGATTACAGAAAACTATTGGTTCGTCAGATTTCACAGCACGCGCATTCTGAAATCGTAGGAATGCTGCCGGAAGCCAACTGGATTTCCAGAGCCCCTTCATTGAGAAGAAAAATGGCGTTGTTGGCTAAAGTTCAGGATGAAGCAGGTCACGGTTTATACCTTTATTCTGCAACCGAAACATTAGGGGACGGAACGATCAGAGCCGACAGAGATGCAACGTATGAAGATATGCTTTCAGGAAAAGCGAAATATTCAAGTATCTTCAACTATCCTACTTTAAGCTGGGCAGATATCGGAGCGATCGGGTGGTTGGTTGATGGTGCTGCAATCATGAATCAGGTGATGTTGATGGGGAATTCTTACGGTCCTTACTCAAGGGCGATGGTGAAAATCTGTAAAGAAGAATCTTTTCACCAAAGACAAGGATACGAGATTTTGATGGCTCTTTGCCGTGGTACAAAACAGCAGAAAGAAATGGCTCAGGCTTCGTTAGACCGTTTCTGGTGGCCGGCTTTAATGATGTTTGGTCCAAACGATGACAGTTCGCCAAACTCTAAAATTTCGATGAATTACAGAGTGAAAAGAGAAAGCAACGACAGTCTTCGTCAGAGATTCATCGATGTTACCGTTGCTCAGGCTGAGTTTTTGGGATTAACCATTCCGGATAAAGATCTTAAGTGGAACGAAGAAAGGCAACATTACGATTTCGGAGAGCTTCCTTGGGATGAATTCATGGAGGTCTTAAAAGGAAATGGTCCTGCCAACAAAAAGCGTATCGAAACGAAGAGAAAAGCTCAAAGAGAGAATTCTTGGGTAAAAGAAGCGGCAGCAGCTTTCGCTGAGAAGCAGAACGAAAAGGTAAACTAATTTCTTAATTTAAACCATTAAGATTTTATTTAGAAGTTTAGTTGAATTAAGAAAAATCATTTTGATTCAAAATCTAAAGCCAAGCTAAACTTAATATTCTTAACAACTTAATTGTCCTTAATGGTTCAAATTAAAGTAAAAATTATTCAAAATCTAATCTAGATAAAAATTAAAATTTGACTATGGCAAATTTAGATATGTGGGAAGTGTTTATTCAGACTAAACCGGGGTTATCTCACAAACACGTTGGAATTGTACAGGCGCCAACAGCAGAAATGGCTTTACAAAACGCAAGAGACGTTTATACAAGAAGAAAAGAAGGAACTTCTGTTTGGGTAGTTCCAAGTAAATACATCGTAACTTCGGAAGGAGTGGATAAAGAAGCATTCTTCGATCCGGCTGATGATAAATTGTACCGTCACCCAACCTTCTACGAGATCCCGAACGATGTAAAGAATATGTAAAACAGCGATTGGCTGTTAGCTGCTTGCAATTTGCCCAAAGCTAGACGCCAAAAGCCCAAAGCTAAAACAATGAACCCATTATATAATTATTTATTAAAATTGGCAGATGACAGTTTCATTATGGGACAGCGTTTGTCTGCGTGGTGCGGTGAAGGTCCTTATCTGGAGGAAGATATTGCATTAACGAATATTGCGCTGGATGAACTTGGTCAGGCGAACAACTTTTACGTTTACGCCTCAAGACTTTTAGACGACGGAAAATCTGAAGATGATATCGCCTTTTTAAGATATGAACACGAATATGTGAATGCACACTGGACTGAACTTCCGAACGAAGATTATGCCCAGACCATTTTAAAAGTGTATGTTTTTGCAGTCTATCAGAAACTGATGTACGAAGCATTGTCCAATTCAGCCAATGAAGAATTGGCGGCGATTGCTCAAAAATCATTAAAAGAGGTAAAATACCATTACACACACGCTGCTTCCTGGATGAAAATTTTTGCTCAGGGAACAGAAGAAAGTAAGAGCCGTCTGGTAAAAGCCATTGAAAACATCTGGGAATACACCAAAGGTCTATTTGCAAAAACAGAAGGAGAAGATGATTTGGTCGCTTTAAATATTGCTCCGAATACCGATGCTCTTTATGAAGAATTTATAACGATCACTCAAAAAGATTTTGCAGATTTCCAGTTAGAATATCCTACAAATCCTTTCATGCAGCCAAAATCCAGAACAGGATATCACACAGAATATTTTGGATATATCCTTTGTGAATTGCAGTATATGCAGAGAGCATATCCGGGTTGTACGTGGTAGAAACACAAACCTCACAGGTTTTAAAAACCTGTGAGGTTTAAAAATAACAAACGACCATAACAATTTTGCAGTTTACGGCTTTGCTAAGTAGAACGCCTTTGTGAATTAAAAAAAATGGTAGTCAAAAAAACTTAGCACATTTTACGTAAAAATTAAGATAAAAAGAAGATTGAAAAATCCTTTAGAAATATTAGAAATGGTTCCCGATCCGGAAATTCCGGTGATTAATATCGTGGAATTGGGTATTGTAAGAGAAGCGAAAATTACCAGCGAAAATTCCTGCGAAGTAACGATTACGCCTACTTATTCTGCCTGTCCCGCCATGTTTACCATTGAGGAAGACATCATCAAAATCATGAAGGAAAACGGATGGGAGGCAAAAGTAGTGACCAAAATGTTTCCGATCTGGACGACGGACTGGTTAACGGATGAAGCGAGAGAAAAACTTCGGGTGTACGGAATCACTCCTCCCGAAAAAGGAGCCGACGAACATCATATCGGGAAACCGAAAAAATGTCCGCGTTGCGGTTCTATGAACTCAAAACAGATCAGCAGATTCGGGTCTACGCTATGCAAGGCTTCGTATCAGTGTTTAGATTGTCTGGAACCATTTGACTATTTTAAATGTCACTAAATGAGTGTAACAATCTGAAAATGTAGCAATATAACAATTTTGAATGCTTTAAATATTGTTATACTTATAAACTGATATATTGGTGCATTTTTATTGTTAAATTAGTGCATTAATCATAAAAAATTAAAACTATGTATACACAACTCGATATTGAGTCGCATTTCGACGGAAAATTAAAAATTGCTTATCTCAATCAGCCTGAAACAATGAACGCGCTTACAAAGCCGTCTTTATCAGATCTGAAAGATTTCGTAAAAGAATGCAGTGAAGATCCTGCGGTAAGATGTGTTGCCATTTCAGGAAGGGGAAGAGCATTCTGTTCCGGTCAGAATCTTGATGATGCATTTGTTCAGGGCAATGAACATCATGACAACGATATCATCAGAAAAATTGTAACAGATTATTACAATCCGTTAGTGATGGAAATTACCCATTGTAAAAAACCGGTTGTTGCATTGGTAAACGGTCCTGCAGTTGGAGCCGGAGCAATGTTGGCGTTGATCTGCGATTTTGTTCTGGCAACTGAAAAAGCTTATTTTGCTCAGGCATTTTCCAATATCGGTCTGATTCCTGATACGGGCGGAACTTACTTTTTACCAAAATTATTGGGAAGACAATTGGCTAATTATTTAGCATTTACCGGAAAAAAATTATCCGCGGAAGAATCTAAATCATACGGTTTGGTTGCTGAAGTTTTCACTGAAGAAGAATTCAATTCAAAATCAATGGAAATTTTAGAAAGAGTTTCCAATATGCCGACTGTTGGCTTGAAATTAACCAAGAAAGCATTTGCACATTCTTATGACAATACGCTGAAGCAGCAGTTGGAATTAGAAGGTGATCTGCAGCAGAAAGCTGCAGAAACAGAAGATTTTAAAGAAGGAGTAAGTGCCTTTTTACAGAAAAGAAAACCTGAATATAAAGGGAAATAATTAATTTGAAAATGGGTTAATTTGAGAATTTGAAAATGAGAAATGATAAAGAGAATATTATTGTAAATAAGACTTTTGATTTTGCTTTAGACATCATTGAATTTTCAGAAGGTTTGTATGAATCTAAAAGATTTCCATTAGCAAATCAGATTTTCAAATCTGGAACTTCGATTGGAGCTAATGTTAGAGAAGCTCAAAATGCAGAAAGCAAAGCAGATTTTATCCATAAATTGAAAATTGCAGCTAAAGAAGCTGATGAAACAGAATATTGGCTTTTACTGTGTTTAAAGTCTCCACATTTACAATCGCCCAGTGAAAAATTAATTTCAGATTTAAAAGAAATTTTATTAATTCTATCTAAAATCATTTCAAGTTCAAAACTTAAATAATTTTCAAATTAACTCATTTCCAAATTTTCAAATTAAAAATATGAATGTAGGAATTATCGGTGCCGGAACCATGGGAATCGGCATTGCACAGGTAGCCGCAACGAATGGATGCAAAGTCTGGATTTATGACGCTAATGCAAAACAAGTAGAAACGGCAACCGTAGGTTTGGAAAAAACATTGACTAAACTGGTCGACAAACAGAAAATTTCGGCGGAGAAAATGACTGAAATTTTAGCCAATATTTCCATTGCCACCGAATTAAAAGACTTCAAAGATTGTGAACTGATCATTGAAGCCATCATCGAAAATAAAGAAATAAAAACCAAAGTTTTCACAGAATTAGAGAAATACGTTTCAGAAAGCTGTGTTATTGGTTCCAATACTTCTTCCATTTCCATCACTTCTCTTGGTGCGGAATTACAGAAACCGGAGCGTTTCATCGGAATTCACTTCTTCAATCCGGCTCCGCTGATGCCTTTAGTGGAGGTTATTCCATCCTTGTTAACCGAAAAATCTTTAGCGGAAAAAATCTACAGTCTCATGAAAGATTGGGGTAAAACTCCTGTTGTTGCCAAAGATATCCCCGGATTTATCGTCAACAGAATTGCCCGTCCTTACTATGGTGAAGGGTTGAGAATTGTTGAGGAAAGCATCGCAACAGTAGAACAGGTTGATGATGCCATGAAAACTTTAGGTAACTTTAAAATGGGACCTTTTGAGTTAATGGATTTAATTGGAGTTGATGTGAATTTCTCGGTAACTAAAACTGTGTACAACGAATATTTCTACGATCCGAAATACAAACCGTCTCTTCTTCAGCAAAGAATGTCGGAAGCTAAACTTCACGGCAGAAAAATAGGAAAAGGATTTTACGATTATTCGGAAGGAGCTGTTAAAGCAGAACCTGTGAAAGATGAGGCGCTTTATCAGCAAATATTCATGAGAATTATTTCTATGCTGATTAATGAAGCCGTAGAAGCAAAAAGGTTAGGCGTAGCAAATGACGAAGATCTGGAACTCGCAATGCAGAAAGGCGTAAATTATCCCAAAGGTTTATTGGCATGGGGAAAAGAAATAGGATATTCTAAAATCTCCGAAACTTTGCAGGATCTTTACGAAGAATATCAGGAAGAGAGATACAGACAAAGTCCGTTGCTGAGAAAATTATAGGATGAAGTTTTTTCCGGAAAAATCTGAAGAATTAAAATCTTCAAAAATAATTGAAGAAGTATTATTAAATATCAAAAATAATACTGAGATCAGTTCTTTGACAATGAGAAGGTCTGATAAATATTTCAAGGGAAATATAGATAAGAATTATTTCAAAATAATCAGTTCAGAAAAGCCCTTAGGAATTTTCTGTGTTTATGAAGGAAGATTCGTTCGGAAAGAAAGTGAGACAATAATAAGGTTGGATACAAAATTTCATAATACATTTAAAATATTGATTTATATATGGAGTTTGCTTCCCTTTTTTCTGATTATTATAAATTTTTTAGAACTTGGAGTAAAGGCTTTTTCCCTATTTATACCACTTCTGATGATATTTGGATTTTTATATTTTATAATTAATTTTCTTTTTAAAAAATCTTATGAAAATGGGATTAAAGATTTGAAAAGAATAATCAATCAATAAAATTGATTTTTATGAGTAGGTCAAAAAGAAAAACTCCGATTATCGGAATAACAACTGCTGAATCAGAAAAGGAAAATAAACTAGAAGCCAATAGAAAGCTCAGAAGATTGAATAGAATGAAAATTCATAAGGGAGATTTTGAATTTTTTCAGCTAAGAGAAATATCAGATGTCTGGTGTTTTGATAAAGATGGTAAACAATATTTAAAACATCCCGACAGAAAAGATTTGATGAAATAATATTATTTAGGATGGATATAGAATCATTCAGAGCTGAACTTGAAACAAGGCTTACCATTGAAAAAGAATATATAAATCAGGAGCTTTCCTCGATTGAAGATTATCAGGAAAAACTTGAATTATTAGGCAAATTCAATGAAAAATATAAAGAACTGATTAAAAGATTAGCAAATGAATTTGGAATTGATTTAAATGAACATTTTCAAACAGAAGATCCTTCAAATTCCGAAAATCTTTCGTCCCATCAGATTATTCTTGGAAAGACCATGTCGGTTTACGACAAGTTGGCTGATGAATTATTTGAAAAAATAACTAGCAAAAATTAAAATGAATCCGAGACAGGTTGCAAAATATATGTTTGATCAGGATTATTTTTCCCAATGGATGAATATTAAACTGATTGAAGTCAGAGAAAATTATTGTTTAATAGAAATGCCCATTAAAAAAGAAATGATTAATGGGCTGAAAACGGTTCACGGAGGCGTTACATTTGCTTTTGCAGATTCTGCACTGGCTTTTTCGTCCAACAATTCCGGTGATGCTGCTGTTGCATTAAACTGCATCATCAATTTTACCAAAGCCGGAAAAGAAGGGGATACTTTCAGAGCAGAAAGTATTTTGGTCAATGAAACCAGAAAAACCGCTGTTTACGATATTAAAATTACCAATCAAAACGAAGAATTGATTGCAAAATTTGTCGGAACAGTGTATAAAATCGGAAAAAAAGTAATAGAATTATAAAATTTGGAAATTTGAGAATGAAGCAATTTGAAAATTATTTTTTAATGCTTTTTTCATTTTCAAATTATCAAATTAACACATTTTCAAATTAAATAAAATGAACAACGTATACATCATAGATTACATAAGAACTCCCATTTCAAAATTAAGCGGAGGACTTTCTGAAGTAAGAGCCGACGATTTAGCTGCCATTGTTATTAAAGAAATTGTAGCAAGAAACCCTGAAGTTCCTGTTGAGGAAATTGAAGACGTTATTTTCGGGTGTGCCAATCAGGCAGGAGAAGATAATAGAAACGTTGCCAGAATGGGGCTTTTATTGGCAGGACTTCCGTATAAAATCGGAGGAGAAACGGTGAATAGATTGTGTGCTTCAGGAATGTCTGCGGTGGCAAATGCTTTCCGTTCAATTGCTGCAGGGGAAGGTGAAATTTATATTGCAGGTGGAGTAGAGCATATGACACGTTCTCCTTATGTAATGTCAAAACCAAGTACAGCTTTCGGAAGAGACAGCCAGATGTTTGACACCACTTTCGGATGGAGATTCATCAACCCGAAAATGAAAGAAATGTACGGCGTTGACGGAATGGGCGAAACTGCTGAAAATTTAGCGGATATCCACAACATCAGCCGTGAAGATCAGGATAAATTTGCCCTTTGGTCTCAGCAGAAAGCCACTAAAGCTCAGGAAAGTGGAAGACTGGCAGAAGAAATTGTAAAAGTTGAAATTCCACAGAAAAAAGGCGAACCTAAAATATTTGATACCGACGAATTTATCAAACCGACTTCTTCAATGGAAGGACTAGGAAAACTTCGTCCGGCTTTCAGAAAAGAAGGAACGGTAACCGCAGGAAATGCATCCGGAATGAATGACGGAGCAGCATCTTTAATTTTAGCAAGCGAAGAAGCTGTAAAAAAATATGGATTGAAGCCAAAAGCAAAAATCTTAGGATCATCTGTTGCGGGCGTTGAACCGAGAATTATGGGAATCGGACCTGTAGAAGCCACTCAAAAACTATTAAAAAGACTGAATCTTTCATTAGACGACATGGACATCATTGAATTAAATGAAGCTTTTGCTGCTCAGGCTTTAGCCGTAACAAGAAGCTTGGGTTTAAAAGATGATGATTCAAGAGTAAATCCAAATGGAGGTGCTATTGCAATCGGTCATCCACTTGGAGTTTCCGGAGCCAGAATCGTTGGTTCTGCGGCAATGGAACTTCAAAAGCAGGATAAGAAATATGCATTGTGTACACTTTGTATTGGCGTAGGACAAGGGTATGCGATGGTTATTGAACGAGTTTAATTTGAAAATGTACAAATTTGAGAATTCGAAAATGCTTAAAACCGTCATCAACTTTTCTAGTTAGCTAATTTAAATTAACGTTTAGCCTTTGCTGAGTGAAATCGACGATTCGACGGAGTCAAAAGCCTTTGCGAACGAAAAATATGCATAAAAATTTTCAAAAAAACTTTGTGGATCTTGCGTTAAAAATAATTTTCAAATTAACTAATTCTCAAATTTTCAAATTAAAATTATGAATATCTACTCATATCACGGAATTCGACCGATAATAAAATCTTCCGCGTATGTTCACCCGCAAGCGGTGATCATCGGAAATGTAGAAATCGGCGAAGAAGTTTATGTTGGTCCCAATGCGGTGATTCGTGGCGACTGGGGAAAAATTATAGTGAAAGACGGTGCCAATGTTCAGGAAAACTGTACCCTACACGTTTTTCCGGGAATTGAAACTATACTTGAAGAGTCTGCACATATCGGTCATGGAGCGATTATTCACTCCGGACATATTGGAAAAAATTGTCTGGTCGGAATGAATTCTGTCGTCATGGACAAAGCGTTTATCGGAGATGAATGTATCATCGGTGCTTTAGCTTTTGTTCCGGCAAACTTCAGATGTGATGCAAGAAAATTAATTGTCGGAAGTCCCGCAAAAATCATCCGCGATGTTTCCGATGAAATGATTAAATGGAAAACAGAAGGAACAAAACTGTATCAGGAATTGGCAAGAGAAGGAAAAGATGCTATTTTGCCTTGTGAACCTTTCACAGAATATGTTCAGCAGATCCCTACAAAAGTGGTGGATTACAGTATTTGGGATGATGTGAAATAATTATCGTCCCTTACTAAACCTCATAGGTTTTTAAAACCTATGAGGTTTGAATATAAAAACACACAAATGAAGAAAAATAAATGTCAAACACAGAAAATTTTGAATGTGAATATGTATACCATATCTACACTCATGCCAATGGAAAAGATTTAATTTTTAGAGAAGAAGAAAATTATAAATATTTTTTAGATAAGCTTGCAAAGTATATTGTTCCGATAGCTGAAATATATGTATACTGTCTAATGCCAAATCACTTTCATTTATTAGTAAGATTTAAAAAACTGGGTGATATTTTAAATGAAGATGAACATAAATACTTAATGAAGCAGTTTAGCAATCTGTTGAATGCTTACGCAAAAGCTTATAATAAAAGATATAACCGAAAAGGTTCTCTGTTTCTGGATTATCTGAAGAGAAAAAGAATAAACGATGAAAAATATTTTATGAAATTACTTCATTATATTCATAATAATCCTGTCAATCATGGATTTGTTGAAGATATTGGTAAGTGGAAATATTCATCGTATCATTCTTATATTAATTTGGCTAAAGAAAGTAAAATTGAAAGAGCTGAAATGATGCAATATTTTGAAACAGTAAATGATTTTATAGAATATCATAAATCAAATATAGAATATGATTTTCTATCAATTGAATAAATTATAGTAAAACTCAAACCTCATAGGTTTCTAAAACCTATGAGGTTTTAAAAAAGCAATTAACAAAGAAAAGTATGATCAAAAAACTTCTCATTTTCTGCAGTATTCTGTTTGCTTTTCAGTCTCTTGTTTTCGCCCAGACTGAAAATGTAAAACCACTGACTATTGGAGAAA
Source organism: Chryseobacterium sp. 2P (assembly GCF_059579425.1). NCBI lineage: Bacteria > Pseudomonadati > Bacteroidota > Flavobacteriia > Flavobacteriales > Weeksellaceae > Chryseobacterium > Chryseobacterium sp. 2P. Next base: position 4,006,924 of record NZ_CM184194.1, on the reverse strand, counting down.
TCAGAACAATAAAATCTAAAATTTTAAACGAAGAAAGAACTTTGAATATCTATCTTCCACAAAAATTTGACAAAACAAAATCTTACCCAATCATTTATCTTTTGGATGGGAGTATGAATGAAGATTTTATTCATGTGACAGGCTTGGTTCAGTTCTTTAATCAAATGTATTCTATGCCGGAAACCATTGTGGTTGGAATTGCAAACATTGACAGAAAGAAAGATTTCACTTTTCATACAGATTTGAAAGATTTACAGAAAGATTACCCTACAACGGGACATTCAGATAAGTTTATTAATTTTTTAGATAAAGAATTGAAGCCTTATATTGAAAGTCATTTTAAAACAACAGATAATTATCTTTTCGGACAATCGCTTGGCGGACTTTTAGCAACTGAAATTTTATTGAAAAAACCTGAATTGTTCAATAATTACTTTATCATCAGTCCGAGTTTGTGGTGGGATGATGAAAGTCTTCTAAAACAGGCTCCTCAATTATTATCCAAAATTAAGGATATTAAAAAATTTATTTACATTTCCGTTGGAAAAGGGGAACATCCTGTAATGGTAAAAGATGCAGAAGATTTATTTGATGTTTTAAAAAAATCTAACAAGAAAAACTGGACAATAGAATATAAAATGATGGAAACAGACAATCATGCAACAATCCTACACAGAAGTTTGTATGAAGGTTTATTGAAATTGTTTCCGTATCAGGAACCGAAAAATTAAAAATGTAACAATATAAAAATGTGTCAGTGTAACAAAGATTGATACATTGTTAAATTAAAAACTATATGGAAAAGTTAAAAAACTATATCTACGGCGAATGGATCGAAGGAAACGGAAATGGAATTCCTTTATATAATGCTGTTAATGGAGAACAGGTTGCCATTTCCGACACGGAAGGTCTGAATTTTGAGCAGGCTTTGGATTACGGAAGAACAGTAGGGTATAAAAACCTTTCATCCATGACGTTCTACGATCGTGGAGAAATGTTGAAAAAAGTAGCACTTTATCTCCTTGAAAGAAAGAAAAAATATTACGAACTATCGTATAAAACAGGAGCTACTCACGTTGATTCCTGGGTAGATATTGAAGGAGGTTTTGGTACATTCTTCACGTATTCAGGATTGGCAAAAAGAATGCTTCCGAATACACCGTTTTGGGTAGATGGAGATACTCAGAAAATTTCGGCAAACGGAACTTTTTTGGGAACCCACATATTAACGCCGAGTGAAGGAGTTTCAGTACAAATTAATGCTTACAACTTTCCGGTTTGGGGAATGCTGGAAAAATTATCCACATCATTGTTAGCAGGTGTTCCTTCGATCGTAAAACCTTCTCCTTTCGGTTCTTATTTAACGAACGCTGTTTTTCAGGATATGATTGAAAGCGGAATTCTTCCTGAAGGGGCGGTTCAATTAGTATGCGGTGAACCGGGAAATATTCTGGATTATGTGCAGGATGGAGATTCTGTTTTGTTCACAGGCTCTGCCAATACAGGAAGAAAATTAAAATCTTTACCATCTGTTGCAGGAAATGCCGTTCGTTTCAATATGGAAGCAGATTCTCTGAACTGTTCAATTCTTGGATTGGATGCAAAACCGGGAACTCCGGAGTTTGATTTATTCATCAAAGAAGTACGTAACGAAATGACGACGAAAGCCGGACAAAAATGTACAGCAATCCGTAGAATTATTGTTCCCGAAAACTTAATTGGTGACGTTCAGAATGCTTTATCTAAAGCTTTAGATCAGACAAAAATCGGAAATCCGTTGAGTAGAGAAACCAGAATGGGATCTTTGGTTGGAAAACAACAGTATGATGAGGTTTTAAGAAAAGTTGATTTGCTTAAAGCTGAAACCGAGTTAATTTACGACGGAAAGCACGAATTGGTAGATGCCGATTACGAAAACGGAGCTTTCATGAGTCCGAAATTGTTCTTAAATGATAAACCATTTGAAAAAAATATCTCTCACGATGTCGAAGCTTTCGGTCCGGTTTCTACATTAATGCCTTACAAAGATGCTGAAGAAGCGGCGGCGTTGGCAAAAAGAGGAAAAGGAAGTTTGGTAGGTTCTATTGTTTCCCATGATAATAATTTCGTTGCCGAAACATCCTGGAAAATGGCTTCGCAGCACGGAAGAATTTTTGTACTGAACAGAGACAGTGCGAAAGAAAGCACAGGTCACGGTTCTCCGCTTCCGACTTTGATGCATGGCGGTCCCGGAAGAGCAGGAGGCGGTGAAGAAATGGGCGGATTAAACGGTCTTCATTTCTTCCTTCAGAAAACGGCAATTCAGGGTTCTCCGGATGTCTTAACTGCCATTACTAAAATTTATCAGCAGGGTGCTGAGAAAAAATATTCGGATAAACATCCTTTCCAGAAATATTTTGAAGAAGTTGAAGTGGGAGATTCTCTGGAAACGGCAGGAAGAACGGTTACCGATGCAGATATCGTAAATTTCTCTAATGTTTCATGGGATCATTTCTACGCACACACGGATGCTACAAGTTTAACAGGAACTATTTTCGATAAAACGGTTGCTCACGGCTATTTTATCCTTTCCGCAGCGGCAGGATTGTTTGTTTCAGGGAAAAAAGGGCCGGTTATCGCAAATTACGGACTGGAAAACTGTTCATTCTTTAAACCTGTTTATGCAGGAGATACGATTACGGTGTATTTAACGGCGAAAGAAAAAATCAACAGAGGGGTAAAAGGAAGAAATATTCCTTCCGGAGTTGTAAAATGGTTAGTTGAAGTCGTAAATCAGAGAGATGAGATCGTTTGTGTGGCAACTATTTTAACATTAGTGGCAAAACAGTCTCCTTTTATCGATTTAAACTTAAAAAATATTCAGAAAATACTGAATGGATTAACAGAATCTACTCAGCCAAGCTGGGGTAAAATGTCTCCTCAGCAAATGATTGAACATCTGGAGCACGGGGTTTTGGTAAGTCTTGGCGAACCGGAAGCTGATAAATGCTTCACTCCTGAAGAACAGTTGGAAAAATGGCAGGATTCTCTGTATAACCACAGAAAAATGCCGAAAGATTTCCCTGCGCCGTTTTTAGCGGATGATGAAAAACTATTAGAGTTAAGACATAAAAATTTTGAAGCAGCAAAACAGTCTTTCATTGATAATTTAAAAAGATTTGTGATTTATTACAAAGAAAATCCACAGGCAGAACACATGAATTTCGTATTCGGAAAACTGAATAAGGAAATGTGGGAACTGATGCATAAGAAACATTTTACGCATCATTTTGAGCAGTTTGGATTGATTTAAATTCAGAAGATTATAAAAAGCAGCATTCTTTAATGAATTGCTGCTTTTTAATTATATAACTATTTGATTAAATTGTTTTTAAATAATTTTATTGCTAACTTTAGAATGCGAAATCCGAAAAGCATATAGAGTAGGAAATAACCATTAAAACTAAATTATTATGAAAAATTTGAAAAAATTGTCAAGACCACAGTTAAGATCTATAGAAGGTTCTGGTCCTAATTGGTCTTGTACGCCCACTTCTTGTCCTAAAGGAAGCTGCTGCATTCCCGGAATCTGGCCGACTACTCCAAGAGCATGTGTTATATGTGCAGATTCTTAATGATACAAAATCAATATTTCATGTATCATTTTGATGAGTCTGATTCAGTTAAATAATTCAATACTCCCTTTCAGTCTATATTGAAAGGGATTTTTATAATCTTATGTTAAAAACTTAATGATATTTGATACGCTTGTTTTTATTCCTTATTTTCAGGCTTAATTATATCATAAAACAAAAGAAATGAACGAAAACTGGCTACGGAAATATGAAGAAGTAAAAGATGTTCTCATATGTCCGACGGATTTGGAAACCTATTTTACGTCTGATGAAATTGCAGGGCAGCCATTGGAAACGATGGAAATCGGAAATGTTTCTCTTCCTTCCGGTAAGATAGTGGTGAGAGATCCGCTTGTTGATCTGAACGGAAATCAATCGCCCTATTTTATTCAGGCTCCGAAAGGTGATTTTCCTGTAACCATTGCTGTGGTAAAATCAGAAGACTGGGGTGATAGATATGCTGTTGTTAAAGTAGAATTTACGAAAGAAAAACCAATTGTTTACAGGGAAGCCTTGGTTGGAATTGAAGAATTGGAAGGCGTTACTGAAGATGATTATTTCGGTTTTGGTGTGGATGCAGGTTTAGGCTGTATTACGGATAAAGAAGTGCTTCCTTTTGTGGATAAATTTGTGGATGAAACTAATGTCGACAATTTTTACGATGATTATTTCGCTGCACTTTTCGAGCAAAGCTATAAATACCATCCGGAAAATCAAAGAGATGCCGGAGACTGGATCAACTGGAAAGTTCCGAATACCAATTATCATATTCCTATGTTTGCAAGTGGTTTTGGAGACGGTACTTATCCGGTATATTTTGCTTATGATAATAATGACAGTATTTGCGGATTATACATCCAGTTTATTGATATTGAATTAGCCTTAAGCGAAGATGGAGACGAAGATGATGTAGATTAAAAAGATCAGCCATATAATTTTTTTTAAAAACCAAATATGACGAAAAATTTTGCTGAGGAAGTAGTAGAATTTAACCGAAACTTAAAATATTCCGGAATACTTCCCGAAGATTTTCAGGTGCTTAATCCTTATTTAGACAATCCTGAAACCATGATTGTCATGGAAAAGTTTTATCAGAAATATTACAATGATTCCAACAAAAGAAAATTTCTGATAGGAATTAACCCCAGTCGTCACGGAGCAGGCGTTACAGGAGTTCCATTTACCGATACCAAACGTCTGGAAATCGTTTGCGGAATTAAGATGAAATCTGCTTATACTCATGAAATTTCTTCGGTTTTTATGTATGATATGATTGAGCAGTATGGCGGAGCAGAAGAATTTTATAAGGATTTTTATATAAACTCACCGTTTCCTTTAGCGATCGTCAGAAAATCGAAAGGCAGCTGGATCAATGCTAATTATTATGACGATAAAGAGCTTTTCAGGGACGTAAAAGAATTTATGATTGATTCCTTAAGAAAACATATATCTCTAAATCTCGACACTTCGGAAGTCTTTGTTTTAGGTAAGAAGAATGCAGATTTCATTTTAAAATTAAATCGGGAAGCTAATTTATTTGGTAAGATGACGGTTTTGGAACATCCCAGATATATACAGCAGTACAAATCCAAAGACAAACAATTATACATTGACAAGTATATTCTTGCTCTAAAAAAATAAAACTCTTTGAATTTCTCAAAGAGTTTTCGGGACGATGATATTATTCAATATCGCCGGAACGAGGGAAAATATGATAATCCCCCGATTGCTCAGGGGACATCATCACAATATTATGCTTTAAAATCTTTCAAGGTACAATTAGATGCTTTTATTGAATCTCATGGTTATTAGTTTCACTTTAATAATAGCCTGTATTACTTTTTAATAATTTTGTAAGATTCTTTAGAAGACTTTACGGTGTAAACACCTTTTGGCAGTTCTGAAATGTCTGTTTCATTTACTCCTTTTTGAGTTTCAATTGTTTTTACCAGTTGCCCTGCCTGACTGTACACCTCAAACTTAGTATTTTCATTAGTTTTGATCGTTAGCGGACCGTTAGTCGGGTTAGGGTAAAATCCTGAATCTTTTTTCGAAGCTTTTACGTCATTGGCAGACAATACAATTCCTGTATCTTTTACCCATGTGAAAGAATCCAGCCCTATATATTGATAACCTCCTCCCGCAGTAATCTGCAGCTGGTCGATTATAATATTGCTGTAGTTCTGTCCGTTCAGGTTGGTCATATCAATTAAAGTATATCCGTTTGTAACAGCAATAGAATTAACAAAACCTGTAGTTTTTGTCTGAGTAAATTTTGTAACTCCGGATAATTTACCTGTAATAGTTAATGTCCCCGTTACAGACTGTGAAGTATTTGCTGCTCCTAAATAAACCCAGAATCTGTTTACTTTAAATAGGTTGGATGTTGTTTTGATACTAAAAGACGTCCCGGAAGATTGGTTACCTGCTCCGGAGTTGTCGATATAGTTATTGTCAATTGCGGTACCGCTCCATCCTGTACCGGGATAAGAAGCCTGAATGTCATATGTGTTAACATGCGACAGAATATTGAAAATTACTCCGTTATCAGTAAAACTTGCGCTTCCGTTGGATTCCGTCTCAAACTGTTCTGTACTGGTCTGTCCGAAAGAAAAGACTGAAATAAAAAGAACAGATAAGGTAAAAAGTATAGTACTTTTCATGATTTTAAATTTTTAGGTTATTAATTATTGTCTTGATGGATATATACCATTTACGCAGATAATATAATTAAGACCAAGGTAAGGTGGCATATTGTTAACAGGCAGGTTCTGACCTGCAAAGGTTACTGAAGCTGAATTGATAGGCGTATCCGGTGCTGCATTTATAAAGCTCGGAACAGCCGTGAAATCTCTTCCTGCCTGAGTTCCTGATACAGCAATTGATGCCGATGATGATGGCGTTGAAGTTGTTGCGTTAGATTTTGAAACTCTTAGCTGGCTTACTATTGATGGAAGATTTGAGCTTAGCAGAGTGTTGGTAACAGTACCTGAAGCTTCTCCTAATACAACACTTTTACCTGTGTTTGAAGTTCCTGCGCCAACTGGCATACGCCCGTTGAGGTTAGGCAAAGCGAATGTTGTTTTTCCATCTCCGCCATAAACTGATCCCAAGATAGAGAAAAGTGCCTGATTTTGGCTGATATTTAGTATTGCACCGTTGCATAGCATATATCCTCTTGGTGCAAAATTTCCTGCAAAAAGCTTGATGGTTCCAATTAATTCTTCGTCCATGATTATTGTATTTATATTATTAGTACTAGTGTTAAATTAAGGTCTTGAAGGATAAATTCCCTCCACACATATAATGTAGTTGACTCCTAAATACGGAGACATATTGTTAACCGGTAAATTCTGACCGATAAAAAAAACAGACTGAGGGTATAGCATAGTATCCGGAGCTGCATTTATAAAGCTCGGAACGGCCAAAAAGTCTCTTCCTGCCTGTGTCCCGCTTACTGCAAGAGATGTTGTAGACGTTGGTACAGCTGTTGTCGCATTAGCCGAAGATACTTTTAACTGACTTGCGAAGCTTGGTAGATTAGAGGCAAGAAGTGTATTTGTAGGAGTGCCGCTTGCTTCTCCCAATTCATAATACTGCCCTGTTGTAGATTGTCCTGCACTAATTGGAACACGTCCGTTTAGATTGGGTAGAGCAAAAGTTCTGACACCATCACCACCGTAAGTGGTTCCTAAGATCGAGAAAAGAGCAGAGTACTGCGAAATGCTTAGAAGAGCTCCGTTGCAGAACATATAACCTACCGGCGGAAAATTTCCTGCGAACGTCTTGATTACGCCCATTAATTCGTCATCCATGATAATATAAATTTTCAGTTTTTTTAAAATTCCTACTCTGTTTATGGCTTTTCGGATACCGCCAGAAAATCTTTAAAAACTTATGTCTTATTGACATGTCAAAGTAACAACAATAGAAATATTTGCCATAGAGTAGAAAATACCAAATTGCAGATTACGTATTTTTACGGATTTGTTGTAAATATAATAATTATTTGTCTTATTTAACAAATATATAGTTGTGTAAATTGGTTATGTTTGAATTATTAATCTTGATATTTGTTTATTGGTTTTTATATTGTAATTTCGGTATTTTTCATGTTTCTTTTGTGTGAAAGAAAATAATGTCAGGATTTAGGTGTTTTATTTATTAAAGTTTATTCTCTCAGAACGCGTTCTATTTAGTATTTTTGTGTAAATCCAATTAAAACTAAAAATGAACGAATTTGTAGTATCAGAACTAAAAAACAACATTGCCGAAATTACATTCGGAACTCCGAAAAGCAACTCGCTTCCGGGAGCCATTCTTGAAAAATTAGCACAGACCATTCTGGATGAAGGTGCGAAAGAAGAAGTAAAAGCCATTCTTGTAAAAAGTGAAGGTGAAAAAGCTTTCTGTGCGGGAGCAAGTTTCGATGAACTTCTGGAAATTGAGGAACTCGAAAAATCCACAAAATTTTTCGGAGGTTTTGCCAAAGTTCTGAATGCAATGAGAAACTGCGGAAAAATAGTTGTTGTGAGAGTTCAGGGAAAAACTACAGGTGGTGGAGTTGGAATTGCGTGTGGAGCAGACTACTGTTTTGCAACCAAAGACTCTGCATTAGCCTTAACGGAAATTAATCTCGGAATCGGACCATTCGTGATCGGACCGTATGTGGAAAGAAAAATCGGAAAGTCTCAGTTTTCGGCAATGGCAATTGATGCAGATTTCAGATCGGCAGAATGGGCAGAACAGCACAATATCTATCATTCGGTATCAGAAACCATTGAAGAAATGGATGCCAAGCTGGAAAAATTCCTTCAGACTCTGGCTTCAAGAAGCAGCGATGCATTAGCTTTAATTAAAAAGGTTTCATGGGAAGGAACGGATCATTTCAATGAATTAATGCCTGCAAGAATTCACATGAGTGCCAGTTTAATACTGGAAGACTCGGCTAAGAAAAACATCGGAGCCATTAAAGAGAGATTAAGAGCAAAATAATAATCATAAAGCCGTTGAGAAATCAGCGGCTTTTTTATACATTCTTTTTTCAAAAAAATATTTTGCAGATTCAAAATAAATATTAACTTTGTAATTCAAAGTTCTTTTTATGGAATCAAAAAACTATCACGAAGACCTATCACATATTCGCTCCATGATGGAGCGTTCTTCCAGATTTATTTCTTTGAGCGGATTGTCCGGAGTTGTTGCCGGTTTAGCAGCAATTATCGGAGCGGTATATGTTTATTTTGTTTTTCAGAGAGAGGGGATTGATTATTTTGACGGGGAAAGAAATATTTTCAGACCATCATTGGTAAAAGAACTTGTCATCATTGGGGTTGTTATTCTAGGTGTGGCATTGCTCAGTGGTTATATTTTTACAGCCAATAAAAGCAGAAAGAAAGGTTTGAAGATCTGGGATGCGACAACTAAAAGACTTTTGGTTACCTTTGCAGTTCCTTTGATAACGGGAGGTTTCTTTTGTCTGGCACTTCTTTATCATCATCTTTTTGTGTTTATTGCTCCGGCAACATTGCTGTTCTACGGACTGGCTCTGGTAAGTGCAGAACGATACACCTTAACGGATATAAAATATTTAGGCTATTGTCAGATTGTTTTAGGGCTAATTTCCTTATTCTTTTTAGGATGGGGACTGGTTTTCTGGACAATAGGATTTGGTGCGTTGCATATTGTTTATGGATTGATAATGCATAAGAAATACAAATAGAATTGTGAAAAAGTGGGGGATATTTTTAATCATTATTTTTGCAATGGTTATCTGCAGAACTTATTTATTCCGGATATTTTTCTCTTATGATACAATTAAAGAAAGAAAGGTTTTAGATATTACTAACGAAAAACTTAAAAATCGGTTAAAGGAAACGGAAAACAATACGTCTGTAGAAGATCTCATTCAGAATTCTTTGAAGGAAACTGCTTCTACCCTTAGTTTTTCATTTTATAAATGTGATCATGAAACAGATAAATTAGTAGAAACCAAAAAAGCAAACTGTATCGGTTATTCGGCATTTTTAGCTTCTGTTATTCAATTCAAATTGAAGCAAAGCGGGTTGGAAAACGAATGGAAAGTTCATCATAACGTCGGAGAAATTTATTTAGTGAATGAAAATATCAACAGACATTTCAATTCCGGTTTTTTTAAAGATCATGATTTTGTAACCGTTGAAAATGTAAAAACAAAGGAAACAATCGGCGTTGATGCAACAGTGTATGATTATTTCAGAATAGAAAGGATAAAATTAAAATGATAAATATAAATCAACTCAATAAAGAATTCGAAAGCCGTGTAAGATTGGGCATTATGTCTGTTCTCATGGTAAATGACTGGGTTGATTTCTCAGAAATGAAAAGCCTGCTGGAAATTACGGACGGAAATCTTGCCAGTCACAGCAATGCGCTGGAAAAAGCTGCATATATAGAAGTGAAGAAAGAATTTGTGGGCAAGAAACCCAAAACATCGTATCGGGTAACCCAAAATGGAAGAGAAGCCTTTACGGAACATCTTAATGCTTTGGAAAAATTACTCGGAAAATAGAGATTAATTTTTTTATTTTTAAACTTTGAAATACAAAGTACTTTTAATAATTTAAAACAAAAATTATGACTTTAGAAAAACAAAAAACAACCATCATTTTCGCAGTTCCTACATTATTGATGCTTACGGCATTTTTTGCCAATCTTTTTGCAGAAGGCTGGAATTGGTCACCTGCTGATTTTGCTGTTGCGGGCGGACTGCTTTTCGGAACCGCATTCTTTATCAATCTGGTCATCCGATCGAAAAAAGCTTTACCTTATAAACTGCTGATCTGCTTTGTGATTTTATTAGTTCTGGCTTTGGTGTGGATCGAGCTGGCAGTCGGACTTTTCGGAACTCCTTTCGCGGGAAGCTAATGTTGTAAAAAAACTAAAACATAAATGAACAGGAAAACATTTTTAAAAAAGATCTTTCAGCTTTCTGTAATAGGAGCATTTCCTCTTTTCTATTCATGGCAGATTGAACCGTTTTGGCTTGAGTTTGTAGAACGGAAACTTCCGGTTAAAAATTTATCCCCAAATCTTGAAGGAAAAATCCTGATGCAGATTTCTGATCTCCACGTTGGAACCCGCTTCGACTGGAATTTCATTATCGATTCTTTTCAGAAAGCTAAAAAGTACAATCCTGATTTTGTAGTGTACACAGGAGATTTTGTTAATCGGGGAGGAGCTAAAGAAACAGAAGACCTTAAAAAAGTGATGCAACACGCTGTGTTGGGAAATCTGGCAACATTCGGAATTCTGGGAAATCACGATTACGGAAAAGACTGGCAGGATCTTCAGTCGTCCGACAATATCTGCAATATTCTGGAAGGCTTCGGAATCACAATGCTGAATAATGCGCAACAGGAAAGCAGCGGACTCAATTTTATCGGTTTTGAAGATTTATGGTCACCCAATTTTGCACCGCATAAAGTGATGAAAGATTATGATCCTTCCAAGGCAAATATTATTCTCTGTCATAATCCTGATGCTTGTGATAAAGATATCTGGAATGGTTATCAGGGTTGGATTCTGAGCGGACATACGCATGGAGGACAGTGCAGAATTCCCGGAGTCATTACGCCTCTGCTTCCCGTGAAAAACAGAAAATATATTTCCGGAGAAATTGATCTTGAAGATGGAAGAAGGCTTTACATCAACCGTGCGTTGGGACATTCTTTTCAGGTTCGCTTTATGGTGCGTCCGGAAATTACGGTTTTTACTTTAAGACAAGGATAAATGATGAAACTGGGACTTAAAATTTTTGCATTGGGAATATTGGTGATCATAATTTTTACCATAGATTTTCCTTTAAGAGAAAAGGCACTGTATGGTAAATACGTCAATACAAATTACGAAAATCCGATTTGCTGTGTTGAAGCTCCTCATGAACCGGATACTTTGATCTTATTCCGTGACGGACATTTTGAAAGCGGATTTTATGGGAAAGGTCGGTTTGAGGTTAGTAACGGGCTTGTTTCCAGAATTATATTGCATTATATAAGTGATGGAGAACCAGCATTAGGTAATACTTATTTTTCGAATAAACTTTTTGAAAAGCCAAAAATTATTCTGAACGCAGATATGAATCATGTCTATACTAAAAGCGATTAAAATTATAAACTATGAATGAAAAAACAATTATAAATATTGGGAAAACTCTGTTTTGGCTTTCATTTATTTTAGGAAGCATCTCTTTGTTCGGGTATGCTCTCACTAAAAATGATTTACTTGTTGAAGGTGGAATTTTGGTTTTGGAATATGGATTTGTAGTTAATATGATTGTTCTTGTTACTCTATTAATCTACGGAATTGTTCATAAGAGTAAACTCAATGCCTGTCTTAAATCTTCAGGAATTATGCTGATTAATATTCCCGTAGCAATAATTTATATCATTATTGGAGTTCAGCTTGTTTCAATTAATTTTTTAAACTCATAAACTATGAAAAAAATACGTGTTAAATTTCTTCTGTTCGTCTATAATAAAACCCAGAAACTGTACAGAACCTATTTCAAGAAAAAGAAAAGGCAGTGGCAGTTTACCGAAAAACAACTGCTGGAATTTCAGGAAGATTCTCTGGGCAGAAAACTGGGAGAATTTTATAAAAAACATGGTTTCACGATGATTCCCAAAATGGAAAATCACGATGTTCATCATCTTATTACAGGATGTGGAACCAATTTCGAGGACGAAATCGCCATGCAGTTTCTCCTGTTAGGAAACGGGAAACTCAACGCCCATCTTTTGGCAGCGATTGTTTTGGGCAGCATCATTTTACCGGAATATTACAGACTCTACATCAAAGCCTACAAAAAAGGACAAAATATGCGTCCGTTTTACCAGTGGGATTTTGAAGCTTTGCTCTGGCAGAATTTTGAGCATCTGAAAGATTTCATTCAACAGAAGAATACCGCTGTTTTATATTAATTATGGAAAGGGTAAAATTTAGTCCCGTCGGAAAAGGTCTGTTTCTGATTTCGTGGCTGCTTGGAACCATCATCTTATTGGCATTCTGGATCTCCGAATCTTGGTTTTTTGTCTGGCTCGGATTTTATTATGTCGTTATTGCCGTTGTTATCAACATGATTGTTTTCTGCTCCGAATTGCTGACTTTTTTAACAGATGTTTCAGATAAAAAATCTCACGGAAACTCAGCTTTGCTGATTTTGTTGAATATTCCGATTGCCGCCTTTTACTTTTTTATTTTCACCAACATTTAAACTAACCTATGAAAACACATCACTATATATTTCTTACGACCCTGCTTTTTGTCATTGTATTTTATGATCAGAATGTAGGTCTCAATCTCGGAATTATCGGAATTATTTATGCCGTGCTTACTTTCTTCAGAACGCCTGAACGAAACCGGACCAAAACGTTTATTTTTCTTTTCGTAACGAGCATTATTTCGAGTGCTGCGTTTGCGTGGTACGGAGATTTTCCGTCCTTTCTGGCGGTTATCACTTCATTATTATTGTTAGGATACCGATCCCGAAACCGAAGAATGAAAATCCTTTTGCTGGTTCCGGTTTTTGTGACAAACTGTTTTACAGAGTTTTTCAGAATCCTGAATTTCGATGCATGGCTTCCCAAAAGAAACGTTTCCGGTTTGTGGCAGAAAACACTGGCTTTTGTAATAATTCCTTTAATTCTGATCTCCGTTTTCTTCGGAATTTATTCCGCGGGAAGCGATCATTTTGCCAATTTATTCACGAATGTAGAGCTGGATATTAATTTCTGGCAATTGTTGGCAATGATCTTTTTAGGCTTTTTTATCGCATTCAATTACTGGAATTTCGCCGTTGAACGGTTTATTTACAAAAGCAACCGATTGCTGGATAACAATTTCGGGGAGAAAGATAAAATTCAGAAAGCCACCTATTCTTTTCTTGATCTCGATGCTGAAAGAATGAGCGGTCTAATTTCTTTACTGGCGCTGAATGTTCTGCTTGTCTTTTTTATCATTACCTATAATTATGAACAGTTCTATGAGTCGATAAAAAGTCCTGTTAAACTTTCCGAAGAAACGCATGAAAGAGTAAATGCAGTCATTCTTTCAATCATCATGTCGATTCTGGTGATTATGTTTTACTTTAAATCGAATTTCAATTTTGATCCGAAAGCCGGACTAATGAAAATATTAGCCAAAGTCTGGATTTTTCTGAATGCTGTTCTCGTTATTTCTGCCATGGTGAAAAACTCAGAATACATCATCAATTATGGTTTTACCTACAAAAGACTGGGTGTTTATGCATTTTTGATATTGGCTTTAATTGGCTTGGTCACCACTTTTATTAAAATTCAAAAGCAGAGGAGAAACGTTTTCCTTTTCAATACGATGGCATGGTATATTTACGGAGTCATCCTTGTTTGCAGCTACATCAATTGGGGCGGCATCATCACTTTTGAAAATATGAAACGGAAAGATTTTGCTTTAAACTACCATAAAACTCAAATTAATTTCAGTGAGAAGCAATTGCTGAATTATGCCGAAGAACATCAGGATAATGCCTTAAAATCCGAAATTCTGAATTTAGAAAGAGTGAAATTCCAGAAAAATGAAAAATTTCTTTCTCAGGTTCTTTATTATCAGAATTTAAAGTAAGAAGATCTTCGGTCAAACCTCACAGGTTTCAAAAACCTGTGAGGTTTTTATTGTCAATAAAAACTTAACTATAATCAATTTAAAAATGATCAGAAAATTAAAAAATAGCAAAAGATTTGAAATCACTTTATTGTTGGTATTAATGACACTTTTTTGTTTCAGTCTTTCAATTTCCAGATATTACATCAGTGAAACGAAAGTGTTTTTATTTCTTAACTGGAATTTGTTTCTTGCCTGGATTCCTTTTTTTATCAGCAGTTTTTTAGTAATTTTTAAAATCAGAAGTAAATTATCACTTGCTGTAGCAATCGCTGTTTGGATTGTATTTTTTCCCAATTCACCATATATTCTTACTGACCTTTTTCATCTGAAAAGTAGAAATGCAATTCCGATCTGGTATGATTTGGTGGTCATTCTTTCGTATGCATGGACAGGATTATTTTGTGGATTCGTTAGTTTGCTTGACATTGAAAAACTATTGTCAGATTATTTTAAACCAAGAATCATCAACTTCCTTACGTTTTCGTTTTTATTCATAGCGAGTTTTGGTGTTTATCTGGGAAGATTTTTACGGTGGAACAGTTGGGATATTCTCAGCAATCCTTTTGGGCTTTTCAATGATATTGCTGTAAGAATTATCCGATGGACTATACAAAAACATGGGGAGTAACTGTTTTGATGGGAGTAATGCTCAATTTTATGTACTTTATGATGAAGTCTGTAAATAATCTTAACAGGGAAGTTATTGTTATAAAAAATTAAAAAGGGTTATTGTTTATTGAAAAATCTCAGTCAATGGAACAATTTTGGCATCTCCATAAACTTTAAAAATCAAGACGGTTTTAGATCGTATTCAAAAAATAATTGTTATGAAAAAGTTCTTAGTATTGATCCCGTTACTCATAGTTTCGTGTAAAAAAGAATCTGCTTATGTTGAAACTCAGGATAAAGATTCAGTAATCATGAGCGAGCAACCCGATACTGCTCCGAAAATGGATTCCGCAGCCGTAAAGATGAAGGATTCTGTAATCAACAATGCACCGAAAACCAAAGAAGTTCTTAAAACAGGAGTGATGAGAACGGTAAAAGATGGTAAAATTACCAGAACTGTAGATGCAGAGCAGTTTCCGATTACTTTAGGAGAAGAATTTACGAAAGACGGACAGGAATTTATTCTGAAAATCATCAATTTCAATAAATCCAAAATACAGGCTAAAATTTCAACAAATGAAAAGGATTTCAATATCAGATTCAATCAGATTAAACTTCCCAATGGAGATTTCGACGGACCTTTCGGAAGAGAAATTACCTATGATGTAAAAGATAAAGGTGAAATCTGGCTGATCATCGGGAAAAGCAATATGGCTTCCGGTAATACAAAAGGCAGTTTTACCGTAAGCGTAGAATAATTTTCATCATTTTGGTACAGTTTATGCAAGCAAAACTTTAAAATTTATCATTATGAAAAATATATTTTTGACGGCGGCAGTAGCTTCAGTAGCTCTTGTAAGTTGTGAAACGGTGCAGTCGTTGGTTCAGAATACATTTCCTTATACAGCCAATGTGTTAGTTTCCACAGGAGTTCCCGCCGATAAAGAAGTTTCTTCTACTTCTACTGCGTCTAATGTTCAGACGTGGTTTGGAGGGAATAACAATGCGAAGATTAAAGACGTAAGAATATCGGATGCCAAAGTTTCCGTAGTTTCTCCGGCAGGAGGAAGCCTGAATGCTTTTAAATCGATAAAAGTATACATTTCATCGAGCGGAACAGGAGAAAGACTGGTTGCTTCAAGAACCAATATTTCTACAGATGCTTCAAGTTTAAATCTTGATCTTGCAACCTCAGGATTTTTGGATGAGGTGGTAAAAAGTACGGGGGTTACCGTAAGAACGGTTTATGAACTGAAGAACCAGACAAGTTCGGACATGAACCTTAGAATTGCACTAAATTTCAGCAGCGTTCCTGCGAATTAGTTTTTTTATAAAAGTTTATTTTAAAAAACGTCTTTCAGATTTCTGAAAGACGTTTTTGCTTTTTTTTATAGAAAAGATTATTTAAAATCTATCAGTTCAACATCAAAAATAAGGGTTGCTCCCGGAGCAATTACGCCGCCCGCTCCGTTGTCTCCGTATGCAAGATCAGACGGAATATAAAATCTGTATTTTGCACCTTTCGACATCAGTTGAATTCCTTCTGTCCATCCTTTGATAACGCTGGAAATATTTAATTCAATAGGCTGTCCTCCGTTTTTATCTGTAGAATCGAAAACCGTTCCGTCCATTAATTTCCCGGTGTATTTTACATTAGCTGTGCTTGAAGCTGTAGGCTTTGCTTTACCATCCCCCTCTTTAAGAACTTCATACTGTAAACCGCTTGCCGTGGTTTTAATGTTTTTGTTCAGTTTATTTTTAGCTAAAAACTCGGCTCCTTTCTTTTTGTTTTCATCTGCTTTTACTTTTGCTTCAGCCTGCTTTTTTTCGTTCTGCTTCTGCATAAAGCCCTGCAAAAAGGCTCCCATTTCTTCTTTCGGGAATAAACTTGGCTTATCTCCGAAAGCATCTTTAAAACCTTGTGTCAATAATTCAGGATCTGCCGGAAAGCCCTGCTTCTTCATGTTTTCAGCAATATCAAGACCGATGTAATAAGACGCTTTCTGCTCGTCTGTATAAGATTTCTGAGCGAATGCAAAATTTACTCCTGTTAAAAGAACTAAGGTAAATAACGTTTTTTTCATTGTTGATTGTAAATATATTTTCTGCGAATTTAAGCTTTTGTAACGGAATCCATCACAATAGTTACCGGTCCGTCATTAATTAACGAAACTTTCATGTCTGCTCCGAAGATTCCGCTTTCGGTTTTCAGTCCGGATTTTGAAATTTCTTCTTTAAAATAATCAAATAAGGGAATCGCTTTATCCGGTTTTGCGGCTTTAATGAAAGAAGGACGGTTTCCTTTTTTGTAATCGGCAATAAGGGTAAACTGACTGATGCATAATATCTCTCCCTGAATATCCTGAACAGAAAGATTGAGTTTCCCTTCTTCATCCCCGAAAATTCTGAGGTTTAAAATTTTCTGTACAAGCCAGTCTGCATCGCTTTTTTCATCATTTTCATCAATTCCTACCAGAAGCATTAAACCGTGTCCTATTTCCCCGACCACTTTTCCATCCACTTTTACGCTGGATTCTGAAACTCTTTGTATGACAACTTTCATTTTTAATAATAAATATTTAAAATTTTCCCTGAAGGATCATAATTGTAAAGATACGTTTTCGGCTGTACATTGGCTACCGCAGTGGGTTGTCCGGTTAACAATATCCATTGGGCATTGTCTTTAGGGCAGACAATTCTGATGTTGTCCTGAACTTCCAGAGTGGTATTGCTGTCGGGACAGATGTGAGGCGCGTTTCTGTCGTAGGCTTTAAAAGAATTGTCGGATGCTCTTACTACGATTAGCCCCTTCGTTCCGGATTGCTGCTCATTGATGTAAACCCAGCCACCAACCTGATTCAGTGCGTAGTAAGCAGGAAGGTTCAGATTTAGTGTAACATTGATCGGATTACTTGGAAAGCAACTTACGGTGTCTTCACGGCTTCCGCAGGAATGTATAGATAAATTACTGAAAATCAATAATGTGATGATAGATAATATTGAAAAAGTTTTTTTCATTTCAATTTAAATTTTTATATATTTGTAAAAATTAAACGATTATTACACGAAAACATTGTCCGGCAAATGTCGGATTATTTTTTTATACTAAAACTAAATTTTGAAAATTATGGCAAGCTATGTTACAAAGGAGGGATTAGAGAAAATGAAAGCTGAGCTGGAACAGTTGGAAACTGTAGAGAGACCAAAAATTACTCAGCAGATCGCAGAAGCAAGAGACAAAGGAGATTTGTCGGAAAATGCAGAATATGATGCGGCAAAAGAAGCTCAGGGAATGCTTGAAATGAGGATTTCTAAGCTGAAAGATGTGATCTCCACTTCAAAAATCATAGACGAAAGTCAGCTGGATACTTCAAAAGTTTCAATTCTTACAACGGTAAGACTTAAAAATAATGCAACCAATCAGGAGCAGGTATTTACTTTGGTTCCGGATAACGAAAGCGACCTGAAATCCGGAAAGATCTCAGTAAACACGCCGATTGCAAAAGGACTGCTTGGAAAAGCGGTAGGAGAAACCGCAGATATCACGTTACCAAACGGAAACAAACTTTCTTTTGAAGTATTGGATATTACCCTGTAAATAACTGTTGTTTAATTTTCTAATCTTTAACATTTTTAAATTAAAATGAGCACAATATTCACAAAAATCATCAATGGCGATATTCCCTCTTATAAAATTGCCGAAGATGAAAACTTTATTGCGTTTCTGGATGCAATGCCTTTAGTAAAAGGACACACATTGGTTGTTCCCAAGAAAGAAGTTGATTTAATTTTTGATCTGGACAGCGAAGAATACAAAAACCTTTGGGGTTTTTCTCAGGAAGTTGCCAAAAAAATTAAAAAAGCAATACCTTGTGTGAGAGTTGGGGTGGCTGTTGTAGGATTAGAAGTTCCTCATGCACATATTCATCTTATCCCGCTCAATACTGTGGAAGATATGAATTTTAAAAATGAGCGATTAAAACTTACGGGTGAAGAATATACCGAAATTCAGAACTCAATAATTAATTCTTAAAAATAAAGGAACTCGTAAAGCAGATTTTTACGAGTTTCTTTAATCTATACCTTATATATTTAGATCTAAAAAATGAATTCAAACCAATGTTCTTTCTGCGGAAGAAAGAGAAATGAAGTGCAGATGCTGATTTCAGGTCAAAACGGCTTTATTTGCGAGAATTGTATCGAGCAGGCTCATGCAATCGTGAAGGACAGCAGTTCAAAATCAGGATATGCTCCGGCAGAAAATATAAACGAACTTAAGAAACCGAAAGAGATTAAAGAATTTCTCGATCAGTACGTAATCGGGCAGGATCAGGCAAAAAAGCAATTGTCGATTGCCGTGTACAATCACTACAAAAGATTACTTCACGCTCAGGACGAAAACAGAGAAGTAGAGCTGGAAAAATCGAACATCATCATGATTGGTGAAACTGGAACCGGAAAAACATTACTGGCAAAAACTATTGCCAGAGAACTGAATGTTCCTTTCTGTATCGTGGATGCTACGATTTTAACGGAAGCCGGTTATGTAGGCGAAGATGTGGAAAGTATCCTTTCAAGGCTTTTAATGGTTGCCGATTATGATGTGGAAAAAGCGGAAAAAGGAATTGTTTTTATTGATGAAATTGATAAAATCGCCAGAAAATCTGATAATCCGAGTATTACAAGAGACGTTTCCGGAGAAGGAGTTCAACAGGGATTACTTAAATTACTGGAAGGAAGTATCGTAAATGTTCCGCCACAGGGAGGAAGAAAACATCCCGATCAGAAATATATTCAGGTAAATACACAGAATATTTTGTTTATCGCGGGTGGAGCCTTCGACGGGATCAAAGAGATCATCGAAAGAAGAATGAACAAACAGGCAATTGGTTTCAGTTCAGAAAAAATCAATAAAACGGATGAAGACGAGTATATATTAACGAATATTAATGCCATTGACCTTCGGTCTTTCGGATTAATTCCTGAGCTTTTGGGAAGATTCCCGATCATTACTTACCTGGATAAACTTACGAAAGAAACCATGGTAAGAATTATGAAAGAACCTAAAAATTCTATTGTGAACCAGTTTATTGAGCTTTTTAAAATGGACGGAACAGATCTGAAATTTACAGACGGAGCCATTGAAAAAATTGTTGAAGAAACTATTGAAAAAGGTTTAGGAGCAAGAGGGCTGAGAGGAACTACGGAAAAAGTGCTTGAGGATTATATGTTTTCTATAGGGGAAGAAAAAGAAATAATATTAACGGAAGATAATATTTTTGTTAATACATAAAATATTTTTGTTTTTTAGTAAAAAAAACATAACTTTGCATTTGAGATATTGTATTAACACACAAATATTTATATACAATGAGAAAAAGTTTATTTGCTATTGGTTTATTAGCAGCTATTAATTCTGTTCAGGCGCAGAATGTTCTAGTACACGTAGATGATGCTGCTACTACGTATGTAAGTAAAGGTACACTTGTTTACAGTGGCGGTGGCCTACAGATGAAGGGATCTGGAATTGTAGAAAATCACGGTAACTTTATGGTTGACGGGACATCTACTGATTCTTTTAAAACTATTGATGCTTCAAATGTAAATAAAACTGAGGCAAATGGTGGCGGTAATTTTGTTAATAAGCTTAATGAGCCTACCGCTTATGCAACTTATAATACGAACAGTTCTTCTGCTACACCGGCCTATACTTACGGACAGCTTTTTATTTCCGGTATTCCTCAAACCAATATTACGGGTATTGTGGATCAGGAATATAGAGCCGTAAATCATGGAACTTATCAACAGATCGGTTTACCGTTTTATGACAAAACTGCTTCTACTCTTAGCGCAGAATTAGGTAAAACATTTACCAATGCTCGATATTCTAAAAACGAGATTCTTGCATACAGCAATCCAACAGTAGTTTCAATGAATGTAGATATAACTACAAAACTTGGTGTTGCGAATCCGGGAACAGCATATTATATGCTTGGCGGATTGGGATTGGATGTAAGCAATACGACAAGAACACTTAAAGGTAGACCTTTAACGGATATTGGAACTACGGTTACTTTACAAAACGCGGGTAACGGTATTAATTTTGGTACCGGAGGAAGTGCTACGAATATGTATAACGAAAAATATTATACATATCTTCAGGATGGTTTCCATATTGGGAGCGGTGGTACTGCTTGGCAGGGTAACTACGGAAGAAATATTTATCAGTTTTCCAATCCGTTCCTTACTAATATAGATTTGTCTCAAATTGCAGTTAACGAAGGTGCTACAGTGGGAGACGGAATAAATCTTACAAAAATTCAGGGGGTAAGACTAGAAGTGTCGGGAGTACAGACTGCGAGTTCTACAGGTGGTTCAGGTGGTACAGGTTCCAGTTCATATAAATTTATTACATATCCATCAGGAGTTCCTACAGGTGATGTAGATTACACTGTGGTAAGACCTATGGGAACATTTGTAATTAAGCTATTGGACAATACTAGCGCAGATACTTTCAATTTTGCTAATCTTAGAAGGTTTAATTACTATTCGAGAGCTGCAAGTACAAACTATAGCGTTGCAGCCAACAAGAACAGCAGCGGAACAGTAAAACAATTAGGTGTGATTGGTCTTGATGCAAATGGAAATGAGGTAGCACGTACTTACTACGTGGTTTATCCTAACGGTACAACTGGGCATTCTACCAATGCATTAACTCAGGTTACTTTGTCTTCCGGTGCTATTTTAGGAACATTTGAAGAAGATGTTAACGGAGGATATGATAATAACTATACAGGTCAGTACTGGCTTTATATAAACGAGGCAAACGAATTTAATTTCAAAGGCAAGAATATTAAGTTAGTAAATTACGACCTTAATACGATTAAGTCTTATAAGTTTGAAATTAGAGAAAATGCACAGCTAGTAGCTGATGGAACTCATGCCTTATCTACCGGAATTGGTTTCTACTATAAAGCTGCTAATGGTACTTTACAACAAGCAATACAAGGAGGCGTTACTAGCGCTACAAACGCAGAGTATGACCTTTACTATGGAGAACCAAATGTAGTTTTAGCAACAACCGAAACGAAATCTCCATCCAGAACTGTTGTTATTTACAATCCTGCAATCACGAACTACATTGTTAGATTCGATCCAAACTGGAAAAAAGCAGATATCGAAGTTTATGATATGAGTGGTAAATTAGTAATCTCTAAAAAGGCGGTGGAAACAACCAGAGATTTTGTGATTGAATTAGATCAGCAAATCAAAAATTCTTACGTGGTTAAAATTGTTTCGGATAAAGGAGATATTGTTAACACGAAAATCTTAAAATAATTGAATATGAAAACTATTAATAAACTAGTGTCTATCTTTTTTCTGTTTGCTGCAATGTTTGTCATGGCGCAGCCTCCTAATCCAACAGGAGGTAGTGGTACAGTAGGACCGGGTGCTACTGCTTCGCCAATAGACATGTATGTGTATGCATTAGGAATTATTGCTGTTTTATTTATAGCATTTTTTACTAGAAGATATACAGCTAAGAAAGCATAAAATTTTATTAAAATAATATTAAACTCTCTGATTACTCAGAGAGTTTTTTTATTTTTACGTTATGAAAAAAATTTTTACAATATCAGCTTTAGCAGCTGCATTTTCATTACAGGCTCAGTTTACTGTCTCCATTCAGGCTCCTGCCGATTTTAAAGATCAAGACGCAATTTTATATACTTTAAATGGTTCTAAGGATATTATTGTAACCAAAGAACAAAGTAAAAATAATGTATGGACTTTTAAATATCCCAAAAATTATATGGGAATGATGAAAGTTTATTTTCCCAACTCCAATAATACTTTCAATTTCATTTCAGAAAATAAAAATGTAAGTGTTAAGCTTGAAACGCAGGCTAATAAAATAAAAGATATTGTTTATCTTGATGAAGCGAATGATCTTATGAGTAAACTTCAGGAAGGTTCACAAAAAAAGGAACTTATTCTGCCTGCTTTAGCTCAGATCAAAGAATATTATAAAGACAATACAGAGTTTGGAAAGGCATTAAAGACTGAAATAAACAGACTTTCGGGAAATTCTTCGGGAATAGATCAGACACAGCATCCATTCATTTATTACTATAATACAAATTACAGCAAATTTTTGTCTAATGATGCATCTAAAAAAGTTGCTCAGGACGAAATCATTAATTTTTTAGATAAGTCTAATGATATGCTGGAAACTTCCTCATTACTTAGACCGGTTTTAGTAAGTTATCTGAATTCAGGTGGAAATACCAATGTTACTGCATCTGTAGATAAACTTTTAGACAGATTAAAAGTAGAAACTCCTCGCGGGCAGACCGTGCTTTCTGAGTTAATTGATATTTTTGATGTGTATGATATGCAGGATTTCAAGGATAAATATCTCAATCTGGCTAAAAATCTTAAATGCACCATAACAGACAGACTGGCTTCAACTTTGAAATCTAACGCAAATGTTGAGATGGGAGCAGTTTTCCCTAATTATAAGTTCAATTCACCCGTAAATACTACCGCTAAATCTTTACAGGATGTAAAGGCTGATAAAAAGGTCGTTATTTTCTGGTCTTCCACATGTTCTCACTGTGAGAGTGAACTTCCTCAATTATTGGCTAAATATAACGATTTAAAGACTAAAAACGTTCAGGTTGTAGGTTTGTCTCTGGATGTAGATAAAGATTCTTATTCTAAAAAGATTGCAGCATTTCCATGGATAAATGACTCCGAATTGAAAGGATGGAACAGCAGTTATGTAGATACATATAATGTTCATGCAACTCCGACATATTTTATTTTAGATGCTAACAATAAGATAATCAGTAAACCAGAGCATGTTGGTGATGTTTTGGAATATTTTAAGTTAAAATAAATTTGGAGGTAGTGAATATTTTTGTATATTTGCACCACCAAAACGGCGAGGTAGCTCAGTTGGTTAGAGCGCAGGATTCATAACCCTGAGGTCACGGGTTCAATTCCCGTCTTCGCTACAGATGAATAAAAGGTTTCATGATATTTCTGAAACCTTTTTATTTTATGATTGTCGAACTTTTTTATCTATAAAAAAAAGCCAGTTGTATATAACTGACTGCAAAAATAAACCGAAACAACTACGTTTCGGTTTCTATATTCTGTATTAGCTTTGATATCCTAGCAATTTTCTCATTTGATAGAAAAAGCGTTCGATTAACCTCAAATCCTGAGTGACAATCTCGGCATTTCCTTTTAACTCTTTATCAAAAACTAAATTTTTGTTATAACTGGTCTTTAATCCTTTCGGGAGAAGTACATCTACATAATAATTTCCTTCTTTATCGGGAGAAAGAGAGATATTCTGCACTTTTCCTTCCACGATTCCATATTCCTGATAACGGTAATTATCGAGCTTAATTAAAACCTTTTCACCCGAAGCAATCTTACCTGAGTTGGTAGCCGGAACAGACATTCTGCCGACTAATCTTTCCCTGTTTTTAGGAAGAATGGAGAGAACGGCATCTCCGGCTTTAATAAACTGGTTTTCGCCGAAAAACTGCTGAAAACTTGCAATACCGTCTGTATTCGAAATAAGAAGATAGTTTTGTTCCCATTGTTTCAGGGATTTTCTCAACTGTTCAAACAACTGTAAAGTCTGGGTAGAGTAGGTGATCTTGTCTTTCTCTGTATTAATGGCAGTTCCGCTTTTTGTTTTATTTAAATTAGAAATTCCTTCTTCCATCTGTGAAAGAGAAATATTGATGTTTTCTAAATTCTGTTGCGCCTGTATGTATTTTATTTTTTCATTTTCAAGTTCCATGGAAGAGATAACTCCCTGGTTGAATAATTCCTGAGAACGGATGTAGTTTTTTTTGGTTAGCTCATATTTAGCCTGCTCAAGATTTTTTTGCTGTTTGGTAGTAGCAATTCTTACCCTGTATTCGGATAGGCTTTGATTGGCGGCTAGATTTTCCGGCGCATATGGCTGCAATCTTGTAAATAAGGCTTCATCCTGAAATGCTTTTGCAAAACCATTATAATCTCCCTGAAGTTCTCCCAGTTTGAAATGGGAGGTTTCGGTTAGTGGAAACGATGATAGTTGATCCGGAGATAAAGAATCGATTATTTTTTTTAATGCAAGAACATCTTTGTAGTTTGCAGAAGACTGCATGACCATCAATACCTGATCTTTTTTAACTTCCTGATGATCTTTGATGAATATTTTTTCGATTTTAGAATTGGTTCTGGCTTCTAATTTTTCAGGTGGATTTTGTGAAGTCACAATAATTGGCGCAGGAATGAATTCCGGATATTTTATAATATAACTCATGATTAGTATCAGTACCAATATTAAAAATATAATGGTATTTCCCCATCGGATCATCCAATGAGGAGGCTGGGTAAGAATATCCTGAACACTTTCAGAACGAAGCTCAATATTATCTAAAATGTCTTTTTCCATACTTTAATATAAGCAATCTTCCGTTAAGAAGATTGCTATTGTTATACATTAGATTTAAGTTGAAATCTAAAATTTTCAAATTATTCGCAGATTTGCGGAGAGTACATATTCTGATGAATACATGCACTTCTTTTTGCGCACCACATAAGGTTGCAGCCACAATCATACGGTTCTCCCGGAAGTGGTGGTTCTGGCGGGAAATATGCTCCGCAATCATTTAATCCTCCACCTTTTAGATCTTTTAAATCTTTTCTTGTTAATTTTTTCAGATTTTTCATAATAAAATTTGTTTTAATTTGTATTAAAGATGACAATTTTCTGCACTATAAAAGTTCATGTGTACACAGGCAGACATTTTTTCGCACCACGCAAGATAATTGCATCCGCAGTTATAAGGCTCTCCCGGCATCGGAGGATCTTGTGGGAAATAATCTCCACAATCTCTACCGCCTAAACCTTCACCCGAAAATCCACCTCCGCTTCCTTTCAGATTTTTTAGATCTTTACGTGTTAATTTTTTTAGATTTTTCATAGTAATTTTGAATGTGATTTAAATTGAATTATTGGCAAATCGGCGGATAATAATTCCCGTTAATATCCATACATGATTTTTCCTCTACAATATACCATCCGGTTCCGCCACAGTGGCAATAATAAATAGAGTCGTCCGGATATGTGGGACCACCAGCTCCTTTTACATTTTTAAGATGCTCTCTTGTTAACTTCTTCATGTTTTTCATAAAATAAATTGATTTTTGTTATTTACTCCTACTCTGTAAGCTTTTCGGATTTCGCTGTATACCTAAAATTTAATTTCCAAGTTCTAACTGATTCTTCACTAATCGGTAATATTCTCCTCTCAGAGCAACCAATTCTGCATGGTTTCCTTCTTCCACCACTTTTCCTTTATCTAAAACAATGATTTTATCGGCATGTTTTACGGTGGAAAGTCTATGGGCGATAACAACAGCTGTTTTTCCTTTGAAGAACTGTTCGAGATTTTCCATGATTACTTTTTCATTGTTTGCATCCAAAGCCGAAGTTGCTTCATCGAATAAAATATAATCAGGAGATTTATAAACCGCTCTTGCAATGAAAAGTCTCTGCTTTTGTCCGCCACTTACTCCCAAACCTTCATTTCCGATTTTTGTGTTGTAGCTTAAAGGTAACTCTTCTATGAATTCTTTAATGTTGGCAATTTCTACGGATCTCCTCAATTTTTGCTTATCTACATAATCTTCCCCAACAGCAATATTATTGGCAATAGTATCATTAAAAACATAGCCTTCCTGCATCACCACTCCGCAATGGTCTCTCCAGAATCTCGGAGAAATATTGTTAAGTTTTGTATTCCCCAATCGAATTTCTCCCTGAGAAGGTTCGTAGAATTTCATTAAAAGTTTTAAAAGCGTTGTTTTTCCACTTCCGCTGGCTCCAACAATGGCCGTCGTTTTCTGAAAGGGAATGCTGAGTGTAAGATTTTCAAACACGGGAACATCTGAACCTGTGTATCTGAATGAAACATTTTCCACCAGAATGTCTTTCTCCGGAATTTCGTGGGAATATTGCTCTTCCTTATTCTCCTCATCATCCTTATCATGAATTTCACCCAATCTTTCCAAAGAAATTTTAGCATCCTGAAATTGTTTAATGAAATCGATCAGCTGAAGCAATGGACTGTTTAACTGCCCGATGATATACTGAACAGAAAGCATCATACCTAAGGTAAGATTTCCGTCAAGCACTAATTTTGCAGAAAGGAAACTCACAAAAATATCTTTCATCTGATTAATGAAGTTTCCTCCTACGGACTGCCATTGTTCTAAAGACAAAGACTTTATTCTCAGCTTGAATAATTTAACCTGAAGAAATTCCCAGTCCCATCTTTTCTGTTTCTCGGCATTATGCATTTTAATTTCCTGCATCCCGTTGATCAGCTCAATCACTTTACTCTGTTCCTGAGAAACCTGTGAAAATCTTTTGTAATCGAGTTCTTTTCTTTTGCTCAGGAAAAAACTGATCCATCCGATGTAAGCCGCTGCTCCGATAAGATAAACGATAAACAGCCTATAATCATAAAATAACAGTACAATACTGAAAATAATAAGATTGACTAATGAAAACAGAGTGTTCAGCGAAGAACTTGTGAGAAGCTGCTCGATTCTGTGATGGTCATTAATTCTCTGCATGATATCTCCCGTCATTCTTGTATCGAAGAAACTGATCGGAAGCTTCATGAGTTTGATAAAGAAATCGGAAATAATAGAAATATTAATCCTTGCTGAAAGATGAAGCAAAATCCAGCTTCGAATCATTTCAATTCCCATTCTTCCCATAAAAAGCATCACCTGTGCTAAAAGAACAAGATAAATGAAATTAAGATCCTGATTCTGAATACCAACATCGACAATACTCTGGGTAAGGAAAGGGAAAATCAGAGAAAGTAAACTTCCTGCCAAAAGACCTACTGCGAGCTGGATAACCAGCGATTTATACTTTAATACATATTTTGAAAGAAAAGAAAAACTGGCTTTACTTTCCTGATCATCAAATTCTGTCTGAAAAAAAGCAGGAGTTGTTTCTAAAATAAGAACAATGCCTTCTTCTGTTTTTTCATTGGCATTTTCACCGATCCATAACTTGATGAATTCTTCTCTGGTATAAGTAATCAGTC
Source organism: Chryseobacterium sp. 2P (assembly GCF_059579425.1). Taxonomy (NCBI): domain Bacteria; kingdom Pseudomonadati; phylum Bacteroidota; class Flavobacteriia; order Flavobacteriales; family Weeksellaceae; genus Chryseobacterium; species Chryseobacterium sp. 2P. Next base: position 3,978,882 of record NZ_CM184194.1, on the reverse strand, counting down.
CATAGCCCGGATCGGAAACATAAACTTTGTTGTTTTTGTCTATTTTATAAACAACCACGAAGTGATTTTTATTCCAGTGGACAATACACGGAAGAGGAACTTCCTCCGCTAAAGATTCGAAATTAATCTGAACTCCCAAAGAGCGGAAACCAAGGTCTTCCGCCGCATCACTCAATCCAAGTAAACTGCTTCCTTCCCTTGTTGTTTCAGAGAGGTTACGGATTTGTTGTAAAGATATACTTTTGCCATAATGTTTGCTTACAATACGAAGGCAGGTAGGACCGCAGTCTTTAGAATCTGGTTGGCGATAGAAAGGAAAAGATTTCAATGATTGACGTTTTTATTTATAAATAAGTTGCCGCCGGTAAGACGACAACTATTTTCTTTCAAAAAATTAAATTTTTAATTTTTAAAGATCAGCATTCCATCCGGCAGGAAAGCAATAACTATCTTCTGAATATGAGCAGGTTTTTCCTGTGGCTGCTTCACACTCTGCTTGTGTAGCATATGGACGATAATATGGTGATTTTGGTCCAGGACACCCTTCTTTTACACCTCCTTTTACGGATTTTAAATTTTCTCTTGAAAGTTTTTTTAGATTTTTCATAATATTTTATATTTTAATTGATTTTTTAAAAAGTGACGCATTGCCCGTCAACACGACATCCAAAGTCATCAGTTCCGCTTAAACATGGAGTAAGCCCTCTGGAGTTACAAAACTTTGTATGTTCTTGTGTATATCCTCCTTTTACAGATTTAAGATTTTCTCTTGAAAGTTTCTTTAGATTTTTCATAGTATTAATAATTTGTAGATTTCCTACTCTTTTTAAGCTTTTCGGATTCCGCTTTAAATTTTTCCTAAATTAGTGAATTTTGTATTACGAAAATTAATTATTAATTATATTTCTTCGTCTTCAGATAATTCATCAATAAAATAGTAAATATCTTCACGATCATATTTATCCGGAAACTGATAGCCGTTGATCAAAATGATTGGTGTAAAATTTAATCCTGCATTTCTGTTTTCTTCAGACATTTCTACAAGCGGAGCCAGGTCTTCCTGAGTGGAAGTAATTCCTGCTTTTTGTCTTACTTTGTTTTCATCTTTATTTTCAAACCAATATTCTATAAGATGCAGAAACTCATGCGATGATTTGTTTCTGTAGGTATACATGAAATCTGAAATCAGATTGGTGAATTTCTCATTCTGTTTATCCGGAGAATAATTAAATCTCATTTGTACAGAAATATCATTTGGATATTTTGTAAGTAAATTCTCTACAATTTTGTGAGCATCTTTACAAAATCCACAGTATGGATTTGAAACAATCGATAAGTGCAGTTTGGCATCTTTACTTCCTACAAAAAATGTCTCATTATCAGAAAATGTTACTTTTTCGTTTTCTAAAAGTTCTCTTTTGAAAAGTTCATAATTTCTTTTGAATCTTAAATTTTTTGCGTTTGATTTTTGTAGTGTTTCTTTTTCTTCAAGCGTGTTGTTCAGGTATAACACCATTGAAAACAAAGCAATCCACAAAATAATACCAAGCAAAGCTGTTTTCAGATCAAATGATATAAGCGGAAAAAGTAAAACACTGATTAAGATCTGAGCTGTTAAAACAGAAATAATTAAAAGACATACACGGCAGAAAGTTTTTTCAACAAAGCCCTGAACATACAATGAATAGCCGATTGCAATAACAGAAGCAAATGTAAAACCTTTAATAAGAAGTGAAGTTACAGGAAGAAATAATCCTAAAATAGTAAGACCGACAAAATAGATCAGAGAAAAATCTGAAAACTTAAGCCCTAAAATACTTGTTTTATCCTGAGTAATGATTTTGTTGCATGAATTTACAGCCTGATTTCCTGCGGTATCGCCACAAATACTTCCGATAACGGTAGAAGTATTTCCAAATTTCTGGTTAAAAAGTTCTAAAGAAATATAAACTCCAACCAGCGATAAAACGTTGAACACTGCTTCATACCATGCTAAATTAATTGCGGAATAAATTAGAACGACCGCAAAAATAGCATAAATAAAAGGTTTATAGCTCGTCACGGTTTTTTGCTCCACTTTATCTTTTTCAAAAAGTAAAACAAAGTCTGTCGATTTTTTATGCAGTTCTTCTTTATTTAACGTCTTTGCTTTATCTGAGTAAATAGAATATTGTGTGCCGTTTTTTTTAACAAGCGAAAACGAATTATCTACTATCGTAATAAACTCTTCAGGAAGTTCATCCCAATATTCTTTATCTAATTCGTAAGCATCATTACGTACGCCCATGAAATTTAACGTGTCGCTGAAAGCCAGAGCAGAAGGATAATTTGGGTGTGAGTTGAACTGAAAAAGGAACTCCTGTTTGTCGAGTTTTAGATAGTTAATGAGTTTGTCCAATAGCATATTAATATTTTTCATTAAAAATAAGCAGATGTTTGAAAAAAACAAATACTTTTTTCATTTTAACGTGATTTATGTTTATTTTATTGCTTGTGAGTATATTATATTCGATTTTATAATGAATTTGAATCTTTTTACTTCTTATCATTGATAAAATCCAGCAAATCTTTCTCTGAGGATAGACCGACAGTAGATTTTAAAATCTTAGAATTGTTATCAAGAAGAACAGTATATGGAATCGCACCATTTAATCTGAAATGCATCTGAATTTTTTCGTAGTTTGGATCTTTTCCATTGATGATGAATTGCTTCCAATCCATTTTTTCTTCATTGAGCGCTTTTTTCCAAGCATTTTTATCTTCATCAATTGAGATGGAAATAAATTCTAATGATTCATCTTTTTTACTGTACATTTTTTTCAAAAGAGGGATTTCCTCTCTGCAAGGTCCGCACCAACTTGCCCAGAAAACAACCAGATGCTTTTTATATTTTGAATCCAAAATAGCAGATTTCTCACCGCTGATATTTTCCAATGATGGAAGCGATGTATTTTTCTCGGTGTATCTTTTTTTGTTGTAGGCGGATAAATTTTTAAAAGTTGTACTTTGAGTAATTTCTCCTTTGAAGAGTTTTAAAAATTTGTCAACCTGTTCTGGAGCAAAACTATTTTTATTCTCATTAATTTTATCTAATAAATAATATGAAAATGGGTATTGTTTTACTTTATTTTCTATAATATTAATGATTGGTGGGGTTGCATCATCAAAATTAAATATGGGATCACCCGAATTAAAAAAAGCAGTTGTTTGTTCTCCTATTTTTAATTTTGGGCTGTAAACAAATATGACATCTTTAGGAGGCATTATATTGGTAGGCTTATATTCTACAATACTTCCGTAAACTTCAATTAAAGGATCAGTCATAAAAACAGAAGATCCCCATTTAGGAACATTAGTTGGAAACCCGAAAACTCGTTTCACGTTTTTTTTATCAATGTGAAATATTCCAATATATTCTGGAATATTTGATTGGTTCTTATATTTTAACTCAAATTTCCCATTAGATGTAGGTATGCTATCTAATTTATTTAGCATGGATTCTTTGAATATATATAATGTTCCATCTGGTAAATTAGGAATATTACCTTTGATTATGGTTGTTTTTGCATGTTTTTCACATGATAGTAACGATAGAAAGAAAATAAACGTTATTATAGAATTAATTTTCATCTAAAATTGCTTTAAGCTTAATGTCAAAATTATTGTCACTTGGTCTGTCAAAGTCATCTGAAATTACCTCAAACTTATTATTGAATAAAAGAAACCTTGGAATTGAGCTGATTTCAAAGTATTTTATAAAAGGATGACTAGAGTTGCTGATAATATAATTGGACTCATCATTTATATCCTTTTTTAGGAACACGCTCCATTTTTTTTGATCGTTATCTATACTAATACGGATAAATTTTATTTTATCACTATATTTTTTTTGTGCTATTTTCCAATTAGGTATTTCTTTAAGACATGGCACACACCATGTAGCCCATAAGTCCACTAAAATTAATTTTTCATTTTTTACTGACAATATATTTTTAATGGCAACTTCGTTTAGTTTTGCATCTTTAATAGTGGAGTTAGTATATTTTTAGACAGAACTTTCCCTTTGCTTTTCTCAGTGGCTTTTTTGAGGCTGCTTTCTCGGATATACTTTTTCATAATATCAATATCATTCTTACTTAAAGTATTATCATTTTCCATGTAATCCAAAAGAAAACCATCTAAAGCCTCTGTTTTAAATAATTTTTTATCAAGAAATTGTAAGTTATCAATCAAATGATGATTTTTATTTTTAAATGATATATACCGTAATAAATTTATTATTAAACTTTTATTTTGTACGGCATTAAGTCTGTTTAATATTAAAATATTGTTATTAACTATATCAAAGTATTTGTCTAGTTCTTCGATTACTTTCTGATTTGTAATTTTTGAAAAATCTACATTAAAAAGTTTATTGTAGAAATATATTTCTAAATAATCATTTATCGCCTTGTATTGAAAATCAGTATAATTAATAGAATCTTGCTTAATTATAGCTAAATTATTGTCATATTTTTTTTTAAGCGACTGTATGTAATTAACAGAATTATCCGGTTCTTCAATAGAATAAATAGTATTATCCGATATTAAGGTATTCAGAATAGCATTTTTCTTATTTCCTGTATAAACGGATCCATTTTTACGAAATTCAAATGTTAAAGTATCATTTTTACTAAAAACCAAATATCTTTGAACTCTTGTTTTTCCGTTAACCAGAGCATAGGATTCAAACACTGTTGGTTTTGTTAGTGTTATTTCTTTACTTTCTTTTACATTTTTTTTAGTTCCAGAAATTGAAAAATTGAAATTTCTATGATTTACAAGAGTATTTAGAGCAAATGTTCCTGTATCATAAAATGAAACATTTGTAATTAAATTCAGTGTATCTATTCGTAATGCATTTTCAACCTTATTAATATTTTTAGTGTCCTTTTTTTGACAATTTACAAATACTAATAGAAGTAAAAGGAAGAGTAATAAACTCTTCCTATATTTTTTAATGTCCATATCCATCGCAACCACAATCATAAGAACATCTAGTTCCACTGTTAGGATTTCCAATTAAATTAAGACACTGGTTATTTGCCTGTGTCTGCTGGTTAGAACGAAAAATAGTTGATATAATCACAAGGAAAATTGTTCTATAAATTTTCATAATTAAATTTCTCATTTCTTAATTAGCTCTTCCATTTTATAATAATTTATTGCTTTTTCTTTTAATGGATTTGTACTCCATTCTTGCCATTCTCCCGTATGAGGATTATAACCACATTTTAATGGTTTTGATATGTATAATCCTTCTGCATCTGTATGCGTTCTTTCTGTATAAGCTCTGCAATCTGTACAGATATATCTAAATTCACAATCTTTGCAGACTTCTATTTTGTCTTTGGTGAGATTCCAATATTTTTTGAAATCAGGATGCGCTAATGCTTTTTCTAAAGTCGTATCTTTAATGTTACCAAAACTTTGTGGCATGGAAGGGCAATTCCTAATGTTACCTTCCGAATCTATGGAGATTTTTTTGTGAAGGCAGGAGTTGTGATTGAAAGATTCTGTATATTTTTGAATATTTGCTCCAAAATGTTCCATTTTAACAATACCACATGCTTTAAAAGTATTAATAATTTGCATGGAGAAAATAATATCAATCAAATTTGTACCTTCCCATAAAACTTCTTTGTTAAAAGGTGCACTATGGATATGTAATTTACTTAGTTTAGCAAATTCAAAACCTAGTATACGAATAAATTCTTCATTTAAATGAGAATTGTATTTTACAAAAATTTCTAGATTAAGAAAGTTTGAATCAGTTATTATCTCTTTTAGTTGCAAAAAATCTTTCTCTTCTAAACATTCATAAAAAACTAAGCATAGATTTTTACAATAAAAAGAACTATTTTGTGATAAAAAATCATATAATAATGTCAGATTTTGACCACATTCAATTATCACATTCGAAATTTCTTCAGGAAAGTAAAACTTTTTTTCTAAAGGTGAGAAGCACAATATATCATGAGAATCACAATATTGTCCAAAATTTTTTTTTTCTAAAAACTGAAGATATTCCTTTATTGTATCCATATCATCTTTATCATATTCCTTCAATAGTGATTCAATTGATAAGTTATTGTTCAGCTTTTGAATAATTTCTGCCATTGAGTTTGGAATGAATTCTGAGTTTCCAAATTGAAGATCTGAAATTAATGATTTTGTAATTCCGAATGTTATTATACAATTTTCATAAGTCTTAAAATACGTCATTTCAATAAAATCTGCATATGGGTTTATAGAATTTTTCTAATTTATATGTTTTTGTTTGCAATTGATCGTTAGTAAAAACTTTTTCTATTATGAAATTATTTTTAATATTTTTTCTCAGATCATACTTTTGAAAATCTTTAAAATATAATGGTAATTTATTTTTATTTAAAGTAACAAAAATTTCAAATTCATTATTTTTTTTCATTTTTATAAAATTTTGCGATTTTTTTTTTCAATTCCATAATTGCAATGATAAGATATTAGACCAAAATGACCTACAGGATTCACTTCCAAAAAAATATATTCATTTAAAGATGTGACAATCATATCAATTACTCCTGAGTTCATTTTTAATTTTGCCATTAATTGCCTTAATTTTATTTGAATAGTTGAAGGTAGTGAGTAAGGTATTATTCTATTTCTTTCTTGCTCTCCAATAGTTCTGAAATCAATACTTGTTTCTGAGTTTCTTTGAGATAATATTGCTGCACAATAGAAGCTGTCATCAATAAAAAAAATTCTTATTTCATGTTTTTTTTCTATTTTATCTTGGAAAAGAGTAGGAGAAAAATCATAATCTATATTTTCTCTATGTTCTTGTGTTAAAACATTAAATACGCATTGATTTTTATAATCAAATATATTTCCATCTTTATTAATTGTTTTATAAATTTTCTTAAACTTATCAATGGATTTAGTGTTTTTTAATAACTGAAATTTTGGTATTGATAACTGTAATTCTTCTGCTATTTTTAAAACTATTAACTTGTTTAGATCACTATTAAAAAAAGAATTTAAATTCTTTTTCTTCATCATTTTATATTCAAAATATTCAATAATCTTTCTATTATTTTCTTTTAAATATTTTTTTATCTCTATATCTATATTATCATGATTATTAAAATTTATTAAATTTCCTCTTCTATACCAGTATCCTGTAAATTCTTGAAAATTTAGTTTTGCAAATTCTTCTATAATATCAATAGTGTCATCAATATTTATTCTTTTGAAAGGGATATTATAATACTGAAACCAATGCAGTACTTTATTGGTTGTATAATCATTTTGTACAGAAACAATAAGTATACTCATTATTTATAATAAAAATTATCAAGAATTGTTTTAAATTGTAATTCACTTTCTTTATTTGCAAAAGAAGCAATCTCTGAACATGGATAATATAATATAAAATCAGAGTTTGGTTTATTTAATATTTTTTTCGCCTTTTGTATATAGTTTAATAGCTCAACTTTTTCAGTTGATAAAAATTCTTCTTTTAGAAAGTAAGTTTCTTTTTTATACAATATTATTGGCATTAAATCAAAACTGTTAATTGTGAAGAATAAATCTTTTTCAAGATTAAAATTTTGCTTCTGATAATTAAAATAACTGTTTTCTCTCTTTGATTGATAACTGTGTCTCAGTAACACACTATAAGTAGGCAAAAATGAAAAAATTGTATCATTAGTAATATTAAGACCTACATTATCTTCTGTTATACCTTTATATTCTTTGTCTAATTTGAATAGAACTTTATCAATATTAGCAGTAAAATCATATATGTCAGGTATATTTTTTTCTTTTAATTGAACAAATTCTCCTTGATCAATATTTACTAACGAATCAATTTTCTTTTTTAATTTAACATTGATATTGTTTTTAATATTTAATTTTAAAATTTTTTTCCAATGATTTGTTTTCTTTAGTTCTTCAAATTTTTTTTGATTAAAAAAATTTATTTCAGCTCCCTTAGACAGAAATAATTTGGCCCATAAAAAAACTTGTTCCCAATTTTTTTCTTTATTTGCACAAATCAATGCGTTATATATATCTTTTCCATAAAGATTGTTAAATTCAGAACTTAGGTTATTATATTCTATTAAAGCTAAAACATAGTCTTTTTCTAATATAGAATTTTCTGCTCGGTTTACATGTGTGTTATATTTTAAATTTCCTTGTGCAATTAATTTGGGAATTAATAATAGTAGGGCAATTACTAAAAAGATTTTTTTAAATATAATATTTTTCATGATTTTAAAAGTGACCGCCTGATAGAGGCGGTCGTTATTAGATTTCAAAATTAATTAAAGTCTGATGAGGGCGGACAGCTTTCTTCCCATTCAGTCATGGTTACTTTAAATCCTGTATATGTTGTCATTCCGTTTCCATCTATAGAATCTGATGACCATGAAGTATTAATTGATCTACATAAGTGTGGTTGAGCAAAATTCGTTGCACCTCCACCTGTACATTGATCACCTGCTTTTACAAAAGCCATTTTCGAAGTTGAAAGACTTTTTTCAACTAATTTTTCTAATTTTTTCATAATAAGAGTGTTTTACTTTTAATTGAATACTTATTTTTTGCCATACAATCCCTGACATAGGGTTTTACTGATCAGTTTTCATCTATATCTGTACATATATAAATGAGTTTTTTTTAAGCGCTTTATCAATATTGATTTTTCAAAGCTATGAAAAAGTATCTCACGATTAATGGATAAAAATTGCAATTTTCATGCAATTTTTTTTGCAGATTTTGCGTTTGATTTTTTATAAATTTGCAAAATAAACACAGAGGGATGATACAACAAAAACTAAAAGACCTTAGAAAACAAAGAAAACTATCTCAACAAACCATAGCAAAAATATTATCTACAGATCCTTCCAGCTATTCGCGTAAAGAAAATGGGAAATCGAAAATTTATGATGACGAATGGGAGAAACTGGCAAAAGCTCTGGATGTTTCTGTTGATGATATTAAAGAATCTGAGTTTTCAGAAATTGTTTTTAATGATAATTCAAGCTTTAACGATAATTTTGGAAATCATAAGTCAAACTATAATATACTGAATTCTGTTCTAGAAAACTTAGAGGATTATATTTCTCTGCTTAAAAGAGATATAGAATTGCTTAAAAAAGAAAATGAGATTTTAAAATCTCAGAAATAATTCAAAGATATTTTCTGATTGTATTTAGTTAAAAGTTGAGAAGCAAAAGATACTTCTCAATTTTTTTTATTTTTTGAATTGCTTTTTAAAGTGATAAAAGAAAGTGTTGTTAGTAAAATAACATCGGACACCATCTATTTTTAAGATCAAAAAGTTTAAATCTTGATTAATAAAGGAAAATTTAAAGAATATTAAATTATAATTTTGTGTGTTCTGTAGAAATTTATTCTGAATCCAAACAATTTTATATAAACTCATAAAAACTTAAAAATTCATAAAGTTTTCATAAAGTTTTTAAAAAAAGTAAAATTACTTTTGTATTTCTGAAAAATATCGTACTTTTACATCGCCTTGAATGAGGGAACAAGTCAAGGTAATAAATTTTTTTTCATCATTTGTGTTTTTAGAATCGTATCGCCTGATACGATTCTTTTATTTTTCAGATCTCTTCATAATTCAGCAGAAGATCAATAAAATAGGAGTAGGTAACTGATCCTTCCTGTTGATTACTTTTAAGGAAAAGATTATTTGTAAAGCCGAAAAAGTCGTCCAGCAATCCCTGATGTTTTAAGACAAAAGCCTTTTCATAAGCTCTGTCTTTTTTCATGGAAAGAGAATAATTTTTCAGAACAGATTTTACAAATTCAGGATCTTTATCTGCTATAAAATTCAGCAGGCTTTTTAAAGTGAAATATTCTGTGCTGTACCGAAGATCTGTATTTTCCGAATGGATTCCGATAATATATCCCACAAAATTAGCTTCCTGCTCTCTTGCGAAACCAAGCTGATGAGAACTTTCATGAGCAGAAGTAAAAGGAATTAAACTGGGAGGTAATTGTGAGTTATATTGTGCTTCCGCAGTGAACGGATTGTAATATCCCAGAATTCCGGTGAAATTCATGATGTTTTTAAATAAGCTCGGCTTAAATAAATTAATTTCACAAGCTCTTTTATCTGAAATGTTTTTCGGAAGCTTTGTCTGCTGATAAAGAATTTCTTCCTGAACCGCTTTTAAATCTTTTATGATAAATATTCCGTTTTTGTCTTGGGAAGTGAGCTCTCGGGTTTCCTTACATAGCGCAAGATATTTTAACGAAAGTAATTTGGCTTTTTCAACAGTTGGTTCTTTCTTGCTGGAAAGCTTTTCAATAACGGGAGTCTGAAAGTACAGCATCCCCCAAAATATCTGGTAACAAAAATAGAAGATGTTTATGCTCACTAACATTTTTAATAAAGAAGAATTTCTGCGTTTCTTTTTAAATGATGTAATAATACAATACAAAAGAAAAATTCCCAGCAAAATATAAAGCACATCTCCAAAGGAAAAAGGTATCCACGAAAAGATAATCTGATGAATTGCTTTCTGGATTTCAAATAAATTTTCAAAAAAAGAAATCATGATTGCAGATTTCGAGAAGGCATAAAACAAAAGAAATTGGGCAAGTAATAAACCTGCCCAAAACCTTTTTTTATATCGTATTTCTGTTTTCTTAGTGACCACTTCCTTTCGTGATTTTGTCAAGATCAATTCCCTGAGATTTCAATATTCCGCTTACTCTTACTGCGTAGAAAGCAAGATAAGCAAAACAGATTACACCTACAATATAGCTGAAGTGAATATTCGTCATATCGGCAACATATCCCTGAATGAAACTTACAATTCCTCCTCCCATAATCATCATGATCAGGAAGCCTGAACCTTGGTTGGTGTGTTTTCCAAGACCATTGATTGCAAGAGCAAAAATACACGGCCAAAGCGTAGAGCAGAATAAACCTACACTTGTAAAAGCGTACACGGAAACCATTCCGGAAGTAAACATTCCTATAAGCAGTGCAGTGATTCCTGCAACCGAGAAGATCAAAAGCATTCTTGCCGGATTTCCTTTACTCATAATATCGCAGATAATCATTGCAATAATAATCAATCCATAAACATAGAAATGAGACAGATCGTGCTTTGCAATGGCATTTACCAATAAGAATACACCAAATGCAAGATAAGGAGCTAAAAATCGTAAGATTTTTTTGAAACCTGCACTTACATCAAAAGCTTCAACCGCACCTGTCCAACGACCAATCATCAAAGAAGCCCAATATAAAGAAATATAAGGTGCCACATCTTTCGTTTCAAAATTTAAACTTTTTTCCATGTAGGCAGGAAGGTTAGAAGCGGTAGAAACTTCTACACCTACATAAACGAAAATAGCAATCATTCCTAAAATTAACTGAGGATATTGAAAAGCAGATTTTCTGTGGTCTCCTTTTACCATATCATCTTTAGTTTCTGTATTCGTAGGTGTTATAGCCGGAAGCGAAGAAAATTTAAGCATGATCGCAACCAAAACAAAAGCTACCCCCAGAATAAGATAAGGAACTTTTACACTTTCAACACTTACATCATTATTCGCTGCTGCTGCAGATCCGAAAATAGCAAAAGATACAATCAGTGGACCGATCGTTGTCCCGAGATTATTGATTCCTCCTGCCATTGTTAATCTTTGAGAACCTGTTTCAGAAGGTCCGACTTCAATCGCTAAAGGATTGGCTACAATCTGCTGTAGGGAAAAGCCTAATCCCACAATAAATAATCCGGAGATCATTAAAGGAAAAGAATGCGTATTAGCAGCCGGATAGAACAGTAAAGTTCCCGCGGCGGAAATAAGCAGTCCTACGATAAGACCATTTTTATAACCAATTTTATTTACCAAATCCTGCTTTAATCCCGCAGAGATCAGCATATAAATTAAAGAGCCGACTGTATATGCCACATAGAAGCATATCTGTACAAGCATACTTTCGGTTTGAGATAAATTAAAGGCTTTTTGAAAAACCGGGATCAAAATGTCATTACTTGCCGCCACAAATCCCCAGAAAAAAAATACAGTAACCAATGGGATAAATTGTCCCCAATTAGTTTGTTTAGAATAATTTGACATATTTGTTGAAAATTTCTGAAAACAAATATATATTATTTCTATTAATTATAGTGTTGTAAGAGTGTTTTTTTTATTGTCTCAAAAGAAGATAATTTAAGATCTCTTGGTGAATCTGACGGATCTAAGACACCGTTATAATATACTTTTGCTTTTCCGGGATAACCTTTTGAATTGTCAAATGGGAAAATTTCCTTTAATCCGATGAAAGTAAAAACGACGATAGGAGAGTTGTGTTTTGAAGAAAGTGTAAATGCACCATCCTTGAATTCATCCAGAATAATAGAAGTATCATCCGGAACGCCGCCTTCAGGAAAAATAACAATGCTGTTTCCTTCTTCCATTTTTTCGGCACATCTACGGTAGACATCGGCTCGGCTTCTTGCACTTTTACGGTCTACCATTACACAGATTCTTTTATATATAGTACCGAAAATCGGAATTTTTACCAGTTCTTTTTTTCCTACAAAACAAATAGGGTGATCTGCACATAAAATGCACATGAGCATAATATCCATAATTGAAGTGTGATTGGATATGAAAACGTACTGTTGATTTTTGTCCAGTTTCTGATCAGAAAGTCTTGTCAGATCATATCGAAGCCCCATCCCGAAAAAAATACAGTAACTCCACCACCGTACAAACCGGTAAGCATATTTATAATGCTTTTTATTAAATGATAAAATATAAACAGGAATTCCGAAAAGGATGGTGAAGACAAATGCTAAAATCAGCATCCAGAATCTCCAGAGGTAATTTAAAACTTTCGTCACAGCCTATCCGTTAAAGATTACTTTTTTCTTGATGGAATAATTTAAAACCGAAACCAGAAGAATAGCCGCAATTTTACTGATCATTTCCGGACTTAGCGTATAAATAATCAAATCTATATTATCCTTAAATATATAACTGTAGAAAATCTGGAAAAAACCGAGACTTAGTAAAGTCGAAATAAAAGAAACCATCATAAAGTAAGCGAATTCTTTTCTTTTCGAGTGCTTTCCTCTTTCAAAAACAAACCAGATACTCAGGAAATAATTGCTGATGATTCCGCAGCTTGTGGAAAAAATATTACTTAGCGGATAATGTATCCCGTGGAAATTGGTTTCGCGAGGAAAAAACTGAGGAAGGGAAGTGCTGAAGAGTTTAAAACTCCCGATTTCCACAACCGCACTGAGTCCTCCTGCAATGATGAAGAACAAAACCTGTTTCTGACGTAGTATTAAATCTCTCATCCGATTTTTATGATATGCAAATTTATAATTATATGTTAAACCGATAAAAAAAGATGTTAAATATTTTTTTAGATTCAAAATTATTTCTAAATTTAATTTTCAGAATAATGTAAACCTGACCTGATAATAAATTCATTTTCAACTATTTGTGTTGATGGTTTTTTCTATCTTGTAATGCGCGATTAGAAGCATACGATCAAAAAATTTTACGATCACATTTTAATAATATTTGTATGAAACGTCAAAACAAATACAGAAAATTCCAGCTTCAGCAGCAAAATATTGAAGCTCTTGAAAGAGAAAATTCACGCTTCAAACGTGTCTATTCCGAGTATGAAAATATGTCTAATGAACTATGGAATCTTGAAAATGCAACAGACGAACCTGTACCCGATGACTTCATCAATGCCATGATTCTTCAGACCTCTTATCTGGAAGATGAAATTGAGGATTGGCTGATCCGGTTTAACGATAAAAAGACAACAGACATAAAACAATAACAATGCATCTGGAAAAAAATTACTGAAAGAGAGCTTTACCAATTAGTGGGCTCTCTTTTTGTTTGTTCTGGGTTCTATGTTCATTTTAGTTTGTACAAAAAAGAGTACAGATTTGCTATACTATAAATAACACATATGTCATGTTCAGAATCCGTCATCTTACAAGATAAATTCATAATTTAGCATCCTTAAACTAAAATGTAAAATATGATTGCTATTGTTGATAGTGGTTCTACAAAATCCGACTGGGTAATTTTGGACGATTTTAAAAAGGTCTTTCTGAAAACAGAAACCATTGGCTTCAACCCAAACTTCATCAACAAAGAACTTATTGTTCCAGAAATTGAAAAAAATACAAGTCTTAGCACCGTTAAAAATTCGGTCACGAAAATTTATTTTTATGGTTCCGGATGTGGTGTTCAGCAAAATTGTGATATCATTATAGAAGAACTGGGTAAAGTATTTATCGGTGCAGAAATTATTGTTAAGGAAGATCTTACAGCAGCAGCTTATGCGGCTTACAGAGGAAAACCCGCAATTGTCTGTATTTTGGGAACGGGTTCCAATTCTTGCTATTTTAACGGAGAAACCATTAAGATTCAGTTGCCTTCTCTCGGATTTCTTGTAGGAGACGAAGGGAGCGGAAGCGCAATCGGAAAACAACTGGTAAGAAGATTCTTTATGCAGAAACTTCCCGCAGATCTGTCATCGGAGTTTGAAGAAACGTATAAGCTGACCGTAGAAGAAGCCCTGAAAAATATGTATCACACTTCAAGACCGAATGCGTATTTGGCAGATTTCAACAAATTTGTGGTAGAAAGAAAAGATCATCCGTATTTAAAGAAAATGGTTCATGATGAAATGCTTAGCTTTTTTGATTATCAGGTTCTGCCTTATATGGAATCCAGGGATGCTGAGATCAATTTCATCGGGTCAATAGCCTATTATTACGAAGATATTTTACGTTCTGCAGCGGCAGAGCTTAATCTTACTGTGGGACAGATTGTTCAGAAGCCTATCGAAAGTCTGGTAAGCTACCACATACAATATATATTATAATTAAAAACAACAAAATTCATTATATGTCAAGTAAAACCCACCGCGACGAAAAGAACTTTAATCAGGCGGCTTTAGATTATCATAAAGCCGAACCTAAAGGTAAGATCGAAGTGATCCCTTCAAAACCACACTCATCTCAGAGAGATTTGTCATTGGCGTATTCTCCGGGGGTTGCAGTTCCTTGTATGGAAATCCATGATAAGCCGGAAACGGTGTACGACTACACCGGAAAAGGAAATCTGGTAGCTGTTATTTCAAACGGTACCGCAGTTCTTGGTTTGGGAGATATCGGTGCAGAAGCTTCGAAGCCGGTAATGGAAGGGAAAGGTCTTTTGTTCAAAATTTTTGCGGACATTAACGTTTTCGATATTGAAATCAACGAAAAAGATCCTGATAAATTCATAGAAATTGTAAAAGGGATTGCTCCTACATTTGGAGGAATCAACCTTGAAGATATTAAAGCTCCGGAAGCGTTTTATATCGAACAGAGACTGAAAGAAGAGCTGGATATTCCTTTGATGCACGACGATCAGCACGGAACGGCAATTATTTCCGCAGCAGCATTAATCAACTCGCTTCAGATTGCCAATAAAAAGATTGAAGAAGTAAAAATGGTGGTGAACGGAGCAGGAGCAGCAGCTATTGCATGTACCAATCTTTATATTTCTCTTGGTTTGAAAAGAGAAAATGTCTTAATGTGCGACAGCAAAGGAGTAATCAACCATAAAAGAGAAAACCTTACTCCCGAAAAAATCGATTTTGTTGCTCATACAGACATCGAAACATTGGAAGATGCCGTAAAAGGTTCAGATGTTTTCGTGGGATTATCAAAAGGAAATGTAATGACACCGGAAATGTTGCTTAGCATGAACGAAAATCCTATCGTTTTCGCATTGGCAAATCCGGATCCGGAAATTGCCTATAATGTAGCAATTGAAACCCGTAAAGATGTCATTATGGCAACAGGAAGAAGCGATTATCCTAATCAGGTTAATAACGTTCTCGGTTTCCCTTACATTTTCCGTGGAGCATTGGATGTTCAGGCAAAAGGAATTAATGAAGCAATGAAACTGGCGGCTGTTCATGCCATTGCAGATTTAGCGAAAGAGCCTGTTCCGGAAGCAGTAATTTTAGCGTATAATATTCAGAATCTGCAGTTCGGAAGAGAATATTTTATTCCGAAACCGTTTGATAACCGTTTAATTACGAAAGTTTCAAGTGCTGTAGCGAAAGCTGCCGTAGAAAGCGGTATTGCCAGAAAAACAATTACAAACTTCGAAGAATACGAAAACAGCCTTCTCGACAGAATGGGAAGAGACGAGAAGCTGGTAAGAATGATGCAGAACCGTGCAAAAGCCAATCCGAAGAGAATTACTTTAGGAAACGCAGAAGAATACAATGTTCTGAAAGCTGCACAGATCTTATATGAAGAGGGAATTGCGTATCCGAGTCTGTTAGGAAATAAAAAATACATCAAAGAGCAGATGGAACATTTCGGGATCAATCTTGATATTCCGATTATTGATCCGAGCGACGACGACCAGAAAGAAAACAGAAAAAAATACAGAGAAACACTTTGGAAGCTTCGCCAGAGAAAAGGAATGAACGAATACAAAGCAAAAAGATTCGTTCGCCAGAGAGATTATTTCGGTCCTTTGATGCTGAAACATGGCGATACTGATGGATTAATCGTTGGTTTCTCTAAAAACTATACTTCTGTTTTAAGACCTGTTTTAGAAGTAATTGAAAAAGATAAAGGGGTTGATAAAGTAGCAGCAATGATGATGATCCTGTCTGAAAAGAAACCTATTTTCTTCGCAGATACATCCATCAATCAGAATCCTACAGCAGAAGATCTGGTAAATATTGCTAAAATGGCAGAATTCACCGTAAAATCTTTTGCCATCGAACCGAGAATCGCCATGCTTGGATTTGAAAACTTTGCAGCCATCTCCGAAACTTCAAAAAAAGTAGCTAAAGCAGTAAGCATCCTTCACGAAAAATATCCGAAAATGGTCGTGGACGGAGAAATTCAGCCGGATTTTGCGATGAATTCAGATCATTTAAGTGATTATCCGTTCTCAAAATTAGGAACAACGCCTGCCAATACATTCATTTTCCCGAATCTTGAAAGTGCCAACTTATCCTACAAGATCATCAGAGGAATGAAGGTAGCACAGGTAATCGGACCAATTCTGATGGGGCTGAAACAGCCGGTTCACGTTCTACAGATGCGTTCCAGCGTAGATGAGATTGTAAACCTTGCCACCATTGCAGTTCTGGATGCCCAGAGAAGAGAGAAAAAAGATAAAAAGTAAACAGAAAGTTAACAATATTTGAAATAATTAAAAGACTCCGGATTTCGGAGTCTTTTGTTTTTGGAAGCAATTGTTAAAATTATAGTTAAAAATTAAGTTAAAAATCATTCGCGCGTGAAATGAAAACATAACTTAGTTTAAATTACTATATTTGGGAGTTATAAAAATTAATAATGATATTTTCACTTCAAGGCATTGTTCAGGAACTTACGCCTACCTACGCAGTAATCAACGTACAAGGAGTTGGTTACTATGTAGGTATCAGTTTAATGACTTCACAGACCCTCACAACTAATAAAGAAACCTTTCTTTTTATTCAGCAGATTATTCGGGAAGACGCCCATTTATTATTTGGATTTAACACTCGTTCAGAAAAAGAAATGTTCAATCTGTTAATAAGCGTTAATGGAGTAGGAGCGGTTTCAGCACTTATTTTACTATCCACTTTAAGTCTTGATGAGATTGCTTCGGCAATATTATCAAAAAACAGCGCACTCATTCAGAAAGCGAAAGGAATCGGTGCAAAAACAGCTGAAAGAATTATTGTAGATCTTAAGGATAAAGTGCAGAAATACAGCAATCCGGAAGAAAATATTTCCACGTTTGCAAATAATAAAATCAAGGAAGAATCGTTATCTGCATTAGAAGTTTTGGGCATTCCGAAGCGAATGAGTGAGAAGCTTGCAGATAAAATCATGAAGCAGGATTCTGATATTTCAGTAGAAGAGTTGGTAAAACAAATTTTAAAAAACATTTAACATTTGGTGGCGAATAATAAATATTTCAATATAATTCTGTTCCTGTCGTTTTTACTTGTGTCAACATTTACGTTTGCACAGAGGCGGGCTACAGCAAAAGTAAGCGATACCGCAATTATCAAAAAAGATTATCAGTTGGCAGATCCTACACAGTATGAAGCCTACTATGATATAAAAACAGGAATGTATTTCGTATATCCAAAGGTAGGAAATACGATAACCGGACAACCGAGTGCGATGTCTCCTGAAGATTACAAGGAGTTTATGATGGAGGCTCAGACGAAAGCTTACTATAAAGAGAAGTCAGACCGCTATAGTCTGATGTTCCGGAAAGATAAAAGTGATGCAGCTAGAAAAGGTTTAATTCCTTCATTGCAAATTAATAACAGGCTTTTCGAAACCATTTTCGGAAGTAATAAAATTGAAATCATTCCTACCGGATATGCTTCTTTCGATTTTGCCGGACTCTATCAGAAGATTGATAATCCATTAATCTTACCACAGAACAGAAAGAGTTTTACATTTGATATCGACCAGAGAATTCAGCTCGGATTATTGGGGAAAGTCGGGGAGAACCTTCAGCTAAAAGCCAATTACGATACCCAGAGTGGTTTTGCTTTTGAAAACAGAATGAATCTTGTCTGGCAGGCTAAAGGAAGCTGGAAAGATCTTCAGCAGAAAGGTCTGCAGGATGTAGATAAACCAAGTGCAGGGGGAGAAGATAAAATCATTAAAAGAGTAGAATTCGGTAACGTTAATATGCCGCTTTCAACCAGTCTGATCCGTGGTTCTCAATCTTTATTCGGGGTTAAAACAGAGTTTCAGCTGGGTAAAACCTTCGGGACAGTGGTACTTTCCCAACAGCAGGGTGAAGCCAGAAATATTACGGTACAAGGCGGTGGCGTAATGAATACATTTAAATTAAATGCAATTGATTATGAAGACAACCAGCACTATTTCTTGGGACATTATTTCCTGGATAAATATGACGGAGCTTTATTAAACTATCCTCAGATCAATTCCAAGATCAGCATTACAAGACTGGAAGTGTGGGTTTTGGATCAGGGAAACAGCAATTTACAGTACCAGAAAAGTATTGTCGGAATCAGAGATTTAGGAGATGCTCCGGGAATTCTTCCGGATAATAACCAGCCGGGTTTCAACCTGTATTCCACAATCAACGGATTACCGGGTTTAAGAGATGCAAGTACAACATATAATGCAATCAATGGACAGAATCTTCCGGTTGCGACAGGAACAACAGAAGTTTATCAGGATGGTGAACACTTTATCTTTAATAAAAAAGCAAGAAGATTAAATACCAATGAATATACCTTACAGCCACAGTTAGGATACATTTCATTAAACCAGAAACTTAATGATAATCAGCTTTTGGCAGTTTCCTTCTCCTATACGGTGAATGGAAGCAATCAGGTATATAAAGTCGGGGAATTCTCTGAAGAAAGTACGGTTTTAATGGCAAAACTTCTGAAGCCGAATACAACGGTAAAAACCACTTCTCCGATGTGGAATCTGATGATGAAGAACATCTATTCTTTAGATGCGGGACAGGTGAATAAGGATGGATTTATCCTGAATGTTTTATACAGAGATCCACAATCCGGAGGTAAGGTTAATTATCTTCCGGTTGCCAATAATCCACAGGTGAGCAGTGTTCCTTTAATCAAATTATTAAACTGGGACAGACTAAACGCCAACGGAGATTTACAGAACAACGGAAGTTCAACAGGAGACGGTGTTTTTGACTTTGTTAACGGAATTACCATAAGACCGGAAACCGGAAGAGTAATCTTCACCAAAGTTCAGCCTTTTGGTAGTTATATTCAGAATGTAATAGGAACTAACGATCCTCAGTATGTGTTCTCGGATCTTTACAGCCAGCAAAAGCAAGTGGCTACATCAAGCAATCTGGCGCAGCGTTACACCATTGAAGGTCGTTACAAAGGTGTTCAGGGACAGGGAATTTCTCTGGGAGCAGTTAATGTTCCTCAAGGTTCGGTAAAAGTTTCCGCAAACGGAGTTCAGCTTACCGAAGGGATAGACTACACCGTAGATTATATGTTGGGAACAGTTACCATCATCAATGAGCAGGTAAAACAATCCGGACAGGCAATTAATATTTCACTGGAGAACCAGTTAACATTCAATACCCAGAGAAAAAGATTTATGGGATTGAATCTGGAAAGAAGATTTAATGAAAACTTTATCTTGGGAGGAACCGTTGTAAATTACTCCGAATCGCCACTTACCCAAAAGGTAAATTATGGTCAGGAAGCCGTGAACAATACTATGGCAGGGATCAACTTGATGTACAACAATAAACTTCCGTTCCTTACAAGACTAACAGACAAGATCCCTCTTGTAAACACTGAAGCACCATCCAATTTGAATTTCAAAATGGAGGCAGCCTATTTACTTCCCGGTTTAAATAAAGGAATTAACGACCAGTCTTATATTGATGATTTTGAACAGACCACATCGAAAATTACATTAAAAGAACCTACAGCATGGAGCTTGGCTTCAAAGCCTGAAAAGAACCAGTCTGATCCGTTATTTACAGGAGCCGGAAAAAATAATGACAGAACAGAAGGTTACGGTAGAGGGTTGTTATCATGGTATAACATTGATCCTAGATTTTATGGAGTAGGAGGAAAAGCTCCCGCAGGAATCACTCCGCAGTCGGTTTCCAATCATGCTTCAAGAAGGGTACAGTTCTCGGAAATTTTCAACAACAGAGATTTTGTGGCAGGAGAACAGACGTATACCAATACTTTTGATATTTCGTATTATCCTGCAGAAAAAGGTCCTTACAACTCGAACCCTAATACGGAAACAACAGCACAGAGATGGGCGGGAATCATGAGACCGATCAGCGTTTCCAATTTCGTAAATTCAAACATCGAATATGTTGAATTCTGGATGATGGATCCTTATGCAGACGGAAATACTTTGGGTACCAATCCAAAACTTTTACTGCATTTAGGAAATGTTTCTGAAGATATACTTAAAGACGGACAGATGCAGTACGAAAATGGATTGCCAACTCCTTCGGCTCCGTCTACAACTACGGCATCAAACTGGGGAACCCAACCGAAGCAGCCACCGATTCTTTACGCTTTCTCAAGTGAAGGAGCAGACAGAAAGGCTCAGGATTTGGGATATGACGGTTTAAGTTCGGATCAGGAAGCAGCATTGTTTGGAAATACATTTATCAATCCGGTTACCAATGTTTCCGACCCTGCAGTAGATGATTTTGTGTTTTATATGTCAGACAAGTTCACAGGAACTCAGGCGTCATCTCTGGTTCAGCGATACAAATATTTCAGAGGTCCGGAAGGAAACTCTCAAAGCAACTCTTTGGAAGTTTCTTCACAGACTCCGGATGCGGAAGATATTAATAAAGATTACAACTTGGATCAGACGGAAAGCTATAACCAGTATGAGGTAAGCTTAACTCCTGGAAGCTTAACTTTAGGACAGAATAATATAGTAGATGTTAAAACAGTTCAGGCATCATTCCAGAACGGGCAGACTTCTCAGGTAAAATGGTATTTATTCAGAATTCCAGTATCAAAATATGTTACAACTGCCGGTAATGCAGACCCTTCTATTTTGAATAATGTAAGATTTGCAAGATTATTATTAACAGGTTTCGATCAGACTTCAACGTTAAGATTCGGAACGATGGATCTGGTGAGATCAGACTGGAGAAAATATCCTAAAAATATTGCCAATACGGGAAATTCAGGAGCTACGGATGAAGGGACACTCACTACAAATAACGATAACTTTGAGGTGGGAAGTGTAAATATTGAAGAAAATGCACTGAATCAGCCGCCTTACGTTCTGCCTCCGGGAATCGACAGACAGATTTTAAGTGGTAATGCAGGGGCACAAAGACAGAATGAAGCTTCTTTATATTTAAAAGCGACATCCCTTGCTCCGTCTGAAGCGAGAGGGGTATTTAAAAATACTTCTCTGGATATGAGAAGATACAAGAAGCTGAAACTTTTTGTACACGCTCAGGATCCTGGTAAAAGAGTATTCGGTTTTAATAAAGAAACCAAATTCTTCATCCGTTTAGGTAGTGATGCCACAGATAACTATTATGAATATGAATCTTCACTCTTCGTTACACCATCTACCGCTACAACACCTATGGAAATCTGGCCAATGGAAAATGATGTGGATTTAAATATTCAGGATTTTGTTGATGCTAAAATAAGAAGAGATAAAAATCATCCGACACAAATTGTACAAAGATTAAAAGATGAGGTTTTTGATCCGGGGAATACTTTTAAAAGTCTTTACATTAAAGGTCGACCAAGTTTAGGAAACATCACGACCATTATGATAGGTATCAGAAATGGTTTTGAAAGAGGAACTTCCACAGCTGTCTCAATCGACAGGATTCTTTGGGTAAACGAAATCCGTCTTTCCGAAATAGAAAACGACGGAGGATATGCAGGAAACGCCAGCTTAAACTTCAACCTTGGAGACTTTGCAACCGTGAATACAAGTGCTTCTTATACTTCAGTAGGATTTGGAAACATCGATTCTAAACCTGCAGAAAGACATCAGTCTACTCAGTCTGCATTCAGCATCAATACAGCCGTAAATGTAGATAAGTTTTTGCCTGAAAAAAGCGGAGTTAAAATTCCTGTGAATTATTCTTACTCGCAGACTATTGAAGATCCGAAGTACAATCCTCTGGATACGGATGTTGAGTTTAAGAAAGCAGCTAACAAGGAACAGCTTAAAAAAGTAGCAAGAACCTTTACGCAGCAAAGAAGCATAGGTGTTGTGAATATGCATAAAGAAAGAATGAATCCGAACAGGAAACCTAAGTTCTACGATATCGAAAACGTATCGGTAACGGCGGTTTACAACGACGATTATTATAGAGATATTTATACCAAGAAAAATTACAGACAATATCTCAGAGGGTATGTGGATTACAACTACACATTCAAACCTTGGGTAATCCGTCCGTTCAATAAAATGATAAGCGATACCGCGAAGTCTACGAAATATTTAAGATGGGTAAAAGAATTTAACTTTAATCCTATTCCTACAAGATTCTCTTTCAGAACTGAAATCGACAGAAATTACAACGAATTGCAGTTCAGAAATATTGATGCGATTCTTACAGGGAATTATGGTGATGACTTTGCTGCTATTAAAAACAGAAACTTCTATTTCGGATGGCAGTATGGTTTAGGATTTAATTTTACTAAATCTTTAAAACTGGAAATCAACTCGGCTACCAGAACATTGAATGATAATGTAGATGTAAACTCAATGGACAACAGTTCTATCTTTGGAAATGTTTTCAGAGCAGGAAGACCGGTACTGTACAATCACAGAGTTCAGCTGAATTATAAATTACCATTCCAGTATCTTCCTTATCTGGATTTCATCGATGCAGAATTAGGATACGGATTTACCTACAACTGGAATGCAAGATCTACCGTATTGCTGTCGAGTCCGGATGGAAGTTTAGGTTCGGTAGGGCAGAATACCAATGTTATTCAGGCAACTGGGACGGCAGATTTTACGAAGTTCTTTGGACAGTTTAAATATTTCAAAAATATTTCAACGAAACTTCAGAAGCGTAAACAGGAAATAGATTCTTTAAATAATGCCTACACCCAACAGTGGGAGAAGAAAAGATATGCTTATAAAAAATATAAGTTTAAATCCAGACTTACGCCGCTTC
Organism: Chryseobacterium sp. 2P; assembly: GCF_059579425.1. Lineage (NCBI taxonomy): Bacteria > Pseudomonadati > Bacteroidota > Flavobacteriia > Flavobacteriales > Weeksellaceae > Chryseobacterium > Chryseobacterium sp. 2P. The sequence goes on along the minus strand of NZ_CM184194.1, from coordinate 3,955,125 downwards.
AGAGCATGGCTTATTTATTAACATCTATGAAGCAGTTGGATATCAATTACTCTGAAAATAACGGAACCGTTCTTCCGGGGCTGCTTTCTGCTCCGAACTGGTATGGTTACGGACAGACTTTGGGAGGTCCTACCATCGGATTCCTTTTTGGTTCGCAGGCGGATATCAGAAGAACGGTAATGGAAAACGGATGGGTGAGTGATTCTCAATTTATGACAGATCCTTATGTGAGGATGTCAACGCGCGAGTTAAGAGCCAATTTGCAGATAATACCAATGAATGATCTTCGGATTGATATTAACGCATTGCATAATTACAACCGCAACTTTACCCATACAGGATTCAATTACAGAGATCCGAACACAGGAGTTGCCAATCCGAATTATACATTTGCGAATGATTTGGTAACATACTCCAATTCGGTTGTTTTACTGAAAACGGCATTCAAAGACGGAGCGGCAATTTATCAGGCAATCAGACAGAATGCACAGGCTTTATCTCAGCAAATGCAGGGAGCTTTAGAACCGAACGGATTTAAAGACGGATACGGAATTTCAAACGCATACATTTTAATTCCTGCGTTCCGGGCTGCAGTTGAAGGTAAAACGGTAAAAGAAATGAAAAACCCTAAAAAGGCAGGGCTTCCGATTCCAAACTGGAAGATCACTTACTCAGGATTGAGAAATATCCCGATCATTAACGGACAGTTCTCCAAGTTTGATCTTTTGCATTCTTATCAGGCAACTTATACAGCAACAGGAATTCAGTCGAGTATAGATTACTTCAACAGTCTTAATTCTTACAATGCAACGCAGAGAGATATTAATGATGATTATATCAATCCGTTCACTTTTGCTCAGGTAGGTTACGTAGAAAACTTCTCGCCGCTGATTGGAGTAGATATGACGATGAGAAACAATATCCAGTTGGGTATTCAGTATAACAGATTAAGAACATTGTTACTGGGATTGGTCAACCATACTTTAACAGAGGATTCAAACAGCGAATATGTTGTAAGAGTAGGATATATCATCAGAAACTTCAGACTGGGAATGACGAACGTGAGAGGAAGAGGAAAAGCAAAGGGAAGCGACCTTAATATCAGAGGAGATTTTTCACTGAGAGACAGTAAAACCAGTATTACGAATATTCTGCTTGATGATTCTCAGATTACCGGAGGACAGAGACTGATGAATATTAAAGTATCAGCAGATTATAATGTCTCTGAAAACCTTAACCTTAGAGTATTCTATGAGCAGATGACTTCTAAATACAAAATCTCTACCGCGTTCCCGTTGTCAACGATCAGAGCAGGTATTTCTGCAACGTTTACATTCGGAAACTCAGGAGGTTTCTAATTAGAACGAAAATAAATTTAAATGTCTCTCAGTTTTTGAGGGACATTTTTTATATCCGATATTTGAACCTTCTGGAATTTTGAATACATTTGTACAAATAAAAAATTAAAAATGAACACACCATCAGAATTAAAGTACACGAAAGATCACGAATGGATCAAGATTGAAGGAAACGTTGCTACAATCGGTATTACAGACTTCGCACAGGGAGAATTGGGAGATATCGTTTACGTAGATGTAGACACTGTAGATGATGATCTTGAAGGAGGTGCGGTTTTCGGAAGTGTAGAAGCTGTAAAAACAGTTTCAGATTTATTCTTGCCAATCTCAGGAAAAGTGATCGAATTCAACTCAGAATTGGAGGATCAGCCGGAATTATTAAATTCAGATCCTTATGGGAACGGATGGATCATCAAATTAGAAGTTGCTGAAGGTGCAGATCATTCAGAATTACTTTCTGCGGAAGAATACCAGTCAATCATTGGATAAGATTTCAAAAATATTCAGTAAGATATTGCCCATTTATTGGGCATTTCTTACTTATATGCTCCTCAAGCCCGGTGAAGAAAACCACGAATATTGGTTTATGTTCAGCGGTATAGACAAGATTTTGCATCTAAGCATCTTTGCAGCATTAGGTTTCCTTTTTATTGCTGCTTTTCCAAAAATCCGTTTTTACTACTTCATTCAGATCATTTTGCTTTATGCATTTCTTACCGAGATACTTCAGGAAGAAATGGGATTGGGAAGGTCAATGGAAACTTTAGATATTGTTGCCGACACGTTGGGCTGCTTAATAGGATACTATTTTTATAAAATTTTAGCTAAGCGATTTCTTTAATTGCCCCTAAAAAAAGGTTGTTTAAAGTAACAAGTCGATCTTAAAAAATATCACCTTAGTTTTAGAACTTTCTCCCCTTCAAAAACTCCTTTCTTTATAAGAAGCTATTTCCCGCTATCCACTTTATCTTTTGGGTTACGGGCTCCGCTTCGCTCCGCCCGCAACCCAAAAGGATGCCGTTCCTATCGAGGCTAAGAATTTCGGAAACCTTATTGAAATGCCGACAAACCTTTCGTTTGTAGGTGCCTCAAGAGGTGCTGAACTTATACTGGATTTTAAATACATATATAATAAAGAAAAGAGATGATCTCAAAAGTCAATACTTAACTTTTTCAATGAACCTTTCCTCTTTAACTCCTTTTTTCACCCGCAAATTTCCTCCTTTCCATACTTGCATCCTCAAATCCATCCATTTTCCCCTCAATCCAACAAAATCTTCCCGCAGAACGCAATATTTCCTTCTTTTTTCCATGATTTCATTATTCGTCCAACGGTTTTTCAAAATCAAAAATATCAAATCGTTTAATGTGGAAAACTATGGATATCCTTATAAAGATAAATAAACCAGTGTTTTATCGCCTGAAGTTACCCACAATCGTGTGTATGGCTTAAATATTATGTTAAATATATTTGGAAGCGGAGGGTTAAAGTCTCTATCTTTGCCCCACTGAAAAACGATAGAAGATCAGTAAGCGCAGAAGAGCTTTTAGCTAAGCAATATTACTTAATTAATCCTGAGAGAGGACGGTAAAAGTCTTTTTAAAGCTACAGATTAAAGCGGGTTTTATTTTAAACTTTTTTTAAAAAATATAAAATAAGATTTGCGGGAATAAAAAAGATTTGTATCTTTGCAGTCCCTAAACGGGGGAGCGCAGGAGAGTATAGATTGAGTGTTTAGAGAGGGGTTAAGGTTACAGAAAAAACTTTAAAATTTTCTTGAAAAACATTTGGTCAAATCAAAATAAGTTATTACTTTTGCACTCGCAAATACGAAACGAAAACGACAGATACTAAGTTTTGTAGGAAGCGGAAGAAATGAAGATCATTGACATACAATATAACAACCAAGTAAGGAAAAACTAAAGCGTCAAAACTTTGAGTGAGTCAGACAAACATACAATGGAGAGTTTGATCCTGGCTCAGGATGAACGCTAGCGGGAGGCCTAACACATGCAAGCCGAGCGGTAGAGATTCTTCGGAATCTTGAGAGCGGCGCACGGGTGCGGAACACGTGTGCAACCTGCCTTTATCTGGGGGATAGCCTTTCGAAAGGGAGATTAATACCCCATAATATAATGAGTGGCATCACTTGTTATTGAAAACTCCGGTGGATAGAGATGGGCACGCGCAAGATTAGATAGTTGGTGAGGTAACGGCTCACCAAGTCAATGATCTTTAGGGGGCCTGAGAGGGTGATCCCCCACACTGGTACTGAGACACGGACCAGACTCCTACGGGAGGCAGCAGTGAGGAATATTGGACAATGGGTGAGAGCCTGATCCAGCCATCCCGCGTGAAGGACGACGGCCCTATGGGTTGTAAACTTCTTTTGTACAGGGATAAACCTTTCCACGTGTGGAAAGCTGAAGGTACTGTACGAATAAGCACCGGCTAACTCCGTGCCAGCAGCCGCGGTAATACGGAGGGTGCAAGCGTTATCCGGATTTATTGGGTTTAAAGGGTCCGTAGGCGGATCTGTAAGTCAGTGGTGAAATCTCATAGCTTAACTATGAAACTGCCATTGATACTGCAGGTCTTGAGTAAGGTAGAAGTAGCTGGAATAAGTAGTGTAGCGGTGAAATGCATAGATATTACTTAGAACACCAATTGCGAAGGCAGGTTACTATGTCTTAACTGACGCTGATGGACGAAAGCGTGGGGAGCGAACAGGATTAGATACCCTGGTAGTCCACGCTGTAAACGATGCTAACTCGTTTTTGGGTTTTCGGATTCAGAGACTAAGCGAAAGTGATAAGTTAGCCACCTGGGGAGTACGAACGCAAGTTTGAAACTCAAAGGAATTGACGGGGGCCCGCACAAGCGGTGGATTATGTGGTTTAATTCGATGATACGCGAGGAACCTTACCAAGACTTAAATGGGAATTGACAGATTTAGAAATAGATCCTCCTTCGGGCAATTTTCAAGGTGCTGCATGGTTGTCGTCAGCTCGTGCCGTGAGGTGTTAGGTTAAGTCCTGCAACGAGCGCAACCCCTGTCACTAGTTGCCATCATTCAGTTGGGGACTCTAGTGAGACTGCCTACGCAAGTAGAGAGGAAGGTGGGGATGACGTCAAATCATCACGGCCCTTACGTCTTGGGCCACACACGTAATACAATGGCCGGTACAGAGGGCAGCTACACAGCGATGTGATGCAAATCTCGAAAGCCGGTCTCAGTTCGGATTGGAGTCTGCAACTCGACTCTATGAAGCTGGAATCGCTAGTAATCGCGCATCAGCCATGGCGCGGTGAATACGTTCCCGGGCCTTGTACACACCGCCCGTCAAGCCATGGAAGTCTGGGGTACCTGAAGTCGGTGACCGTAACAGGAGCTGCCTAGGGTAAAACAGGTAACTAGGGCTAAGTCGTAACAAGGTAGCCGTACCGGAAGGTGCGGCTGGAACATCTCATTTTAGAGCGTCTTAAAGACGAAAAACAAAATTAGTACGCAAGTACAAAGTACTTACTTAAAGTAAAGCTTTAGTTTTTTATTTGGTTGATATATCATAATACACACCCACTAGAAATTAGTAAAAGGGAAAGAGATTGAGAAATGAAGAATGGGAAAAAGTATATTACTTATAACTCATCACCCATTACTCATACAAAGTCTCGTAGCTCAGCTGGTTAGAGCGCTACACTGATAATGTAGAGGTCGGCAGTTCGAGCCTGCCCGAGACTACTAATTAAGGCGGCTGGCAAATCGCTTATGGCTGATGGCAAAAAAGTCAACAGCAATTAGCAAGAAGCCAACAGCACCTAGAGGGGGAATTAGCTCAGCTGGCTAGAGCGCCTGCCTTGCACGCAGGAGGTCAAGGGTTCGACTCCCTTATTCTCCACCATCATAGATGGTTTAATTTTAAAAAAGCAGATAGAGCCAAAAACAATATTTGCGAATTAGATCAGAAGTAGAATTAAGATCATTGACATTAACGGTAAAGACATCACAAAGAGAAAACCGAGCACTTATAAGTGCTTGAGTAACCTAAAAATAGGAAAGAAATCGTTAAGGGCGTATGGCGGATGCCTAGGCTTTCAGAGGCGACGAAGGACGTGGTAAGCTGCGAAAAGCTGCGGGGATTGGCACACACGAATTGATCCGCAGATGTCCGAATGGGGCAACCCAATACATTGAAGATGTATTACCTCGTAAGAGGAGCAAACCCGGAGAACTGAAACATCTAAGTACCCGGAGGAAAAGAAATCGAAGAGATTCCGTAAGTAGTGGCGAGCGAAAGCGGATTAGCCCAAAAGTCTTTATATGTTTAATAGAATGTTCTGGAAAGAACAGCCATAGAGGGTGATAGCCCCGTATATGAAAGGCATACATAGATGATAAATGAGTAGGGCGGGACACGTGAAATCCTGTCTGAATATGGGGGGACCATCCTCCAAGGCTAAATACTCCTGAAAGACCGATAGTGAACAAGTACTGTGAAGGAAAGGTGAAAAGCACTTCGAATAGAAGGGTGAAATAGAACCTGAAACCGTACGCCTACAAGCGGTCGGAGCAGATTAATTCTGTGACGGCGTGCCTTTTGCATAATGAGCCTACGAGTTAATTTTACTAGCGAGGTTAAGTAATTAAGTTACGGAGCCGGAGCGAAAGCGAGTCTGAATAGGGCGCATAGTTAGTAGGATTAGACGCGAAACCTTGTGATCTACCCATGGGCAGGTTGAAGCTTTGGTAACACAAAGTGGAGGACCGAACCGGTTGACGTTGAAAAGTCTTCGGATGACCTGTGGGTAGGGGTGAAAGGCCAATCAAACTGGGAGATAGCTCGTACTCTCCGAAATGCATTTAGGTGCAGCGTCGTATATAAGTTTATTAGAGGTAGAGCTACTGATTGGATGCGGGGGTTTCACCGCCTACCAATTCCTGACAAACTCCGAATGCTAATAAATGTTCTACGGCAGTGAGGGCATGGGTGCTAAGGTCCATGTCCGAGAGGGAAAGAACCCAGACCAACAGCTAAGGTCCCCAAATTTCTGTTAAGTTGAAGCAACGCGGTTGGACTGCATTGACAGCTAGGATGTTGGCTTGGAAGCAGCCATTCATTTAAAGAGTGCGTAACAGCTCACTAGTCGAGCGGTCCGGCATGGATAATAATCGGGCATAAACAGAATACCGAAGCTATGGATTTATAATTAATTATATCTGGTAGGAGAGCATTCTATCGGCGCCGAAGCAGTATCGTGAGGTATTGTGGAGCTTATAGAAAAGAAAATGTAGGCATAAGTAACGATAAAGGGGGCGAGAAACCCCCTCACCGAAAGACTAAGGTTTCCTCAGCCATGCTAATCAGCTGAGGGTTAGTCGGGACCTAACGCGAACCCGAAAGGGGTAGTGGATGGACAATGGGTTAATATTCCCATACTTGCTCACACTAAAAAGGGGACGGTTCGATGTAGCTATAGAAGACGGACGGAAGTGTCAAGGCCTAGCCTTCGGGCGAAGCTGTTATAGTGTAATCGGATCCAAGAAAAGCCGAAGTGAAGCAACCCGTACCAAAACCGACACAGGTAGTCGAGGAGAGAATCCTAAGGTGCTCGAGTGAGTCGTGGCTAAGGAACTAGGCAAAATAGTCTCGTAACTTCGGAAGAAGAGACGCCAGCAGCAATGCTGGCCGCAGTGAAGAGGCCCAGGCGACTGTTTATCAAAAACACAGGACTCTGCTAAATCGAAAGATGCTGTATAGGGTCTGACACCTGCCCGGTGCTGGAAGGTTAAGGAAGGGCGTTAGCGTAAGCGAAGCGTTTGACTGAAGCCCCAGTAAACGGCGGCCGTAACTATAACGGTCCTAAGGTAGCGAAATTCCTTGTCGGGTAAGTTCCGACCTGCACGAATGGTGTAACGATCTGGGCACTGTCTCAGCCACGAGCTCGGTGAAATTGTAGTATCGGTGAAGATGCCGATTACCCGCAATGGGACGAAAAGACCCTGTGAACCTTTACTATAACTTCGTATTGACTTTGAGTAAGTAATGTGTAGGATAGGTGGGAGGCTTTGAAGCAGGCACGCTAGTGTTTGTGGAGCCGACGTTGAAATACCACCCTTTACTTACTTGGAGCCTAACTTCTTTAGGGAAGGACATTGCGTGGTGGGTAGTTTGACTGGGGTGGTCGCCTCCAAAAGAGTAACGGAGGCTTTCAAAGGTACCCTCAGCACGCTTGGTAACCGTGCGTAGAGTGTAATGGCATAAGGGTGCTTGACTGTGAGACCAACAAGTCGATCAGGTGCGAAAGCAGGACATAGTGATCCGGTGGTTCCGTATGGAAGGGCCATCGCTCATAGGATAAAAGGTACTCCGGGGATAACAGGCTAGTCTCCCCCAAGAGCTCACATCGACGGGGAGGTTCGGCACCTCGATGTCGGCTCGTCACATCCTGGGGCTGGAGAAGGTCCCAAGGGTTGGGCTGTTCGCCCATTAAAGTGGCACGCGAGCTGGGTTCAGAACGTCGTGAGACAGTTCGGTCTCTATCTATTGCGGGCGTTAGATGTTTGAGAGGGCTTGATTCTAGTACGAGAGGACCGAATTGAACAAACCTCTGGTGTATCAGTTGTACCGCCAGGTGCACCGCTGAGTAGCTATGTTTGGAAGAGATAAGCACTGAAAGCATATAAGTGCGAAACTCGCCTCAAGATGAGACATCTTTTAAGGGTCGTGGGAGATGACCACGTTGATAGGCTACAGGTGTAAAGTTGGTAACAGCATAGCCGAGTAGTACTAATTACCCGTAGATTTATAGCCTATTCATAAGTAATGAGTAATAGGTAATGAGCAATCATGCTTATCATAACTTAGCTTAAGTATTTATAAGTGCAACACTGGTTTTGCCTTTGTGATGAAATTTACCGATAAAAAGCGAATGGCCAATGGCAATAAGCCAATAGCCAACAGCTATATACAACCTTTAGGGTGGTTTTAGCGGTGGGGCTCACCTGTTCCCATTCCGAACACAGAAGTTAAGCCCACCAGCGCCGATGGTACTGCGAAAGCGGGAGAGTAGGTCGCCGCCAGTTTTTATTTAAAAGTCTCATAGATTAAATTCTATGAGACTTTTTTTATGCCCATACCCCAGATAATACCCCTAAGTAAGAGTCAGGGAAAAAAGAATAAATGTCTTGTCCTGAAAAAGGTTGACTACTAAATACCAAAAAACCAGTCATCCTAATGAGATTAAAAAAAGTATCCGCCCCTGTTCAAGAATACAGTGAAGCATTTAAAAGACAAGTTGTCTCCGAATATGAGCGGGGATTATATACAAAATCACAATTACAAACCCGCTATAATATCAGGGGTAATTCCTGCATTCCCAGATGGTTAATGAAATATGGTAACTTTACTTATGAAAAACAATTAAGTAAAGGCAGACCCATGAAAGATCCACAGAAACAGAAGATTAAAGAGCTTGAAGCAGCATTGGCCAAAAAGGAAGAAGAACTCAAAGTGTTCAGGAAATTTATAGAAATTGCAGAGCGTGAGCTTAAGGTTGAGATTGTAAAAAAGTCTGGTTCCAATCAATCCAGGAAATAAAGGTAAATACGACTCTTTCAACAGAGAATATCTGCCGATTGTTTGGCTACAGTAAGCAAGCTTATTACAAGAGACAAAAACAGCCTGTTTCTACAGATCATGAAACAAGAGTTATAGAATTTGTTGTATCAATTCGTAAAAAGATGCCTAAAATAGGTACTAGAAAACTTTATGTTTTACTTAAGAATGATTTTGAAAAGGAAGAAATTCATGTAGGAAGGGATCAGTTGTTTAGCATTTTGAGATCAAATTATCTTTTAATTCCCAGAAGGCACAGCTATTTTAAAACAACCAATTCCAGACATTGGATGAAAAAATATCCCAATATTATCAAAGGAAAAGAATTGAAATGTTCGGAGAAAGTTTGGGTTGCAGATATTACTTATCTCAAGACCAAAGAGAAGAATTATTATCTTCATCTGATTACCGATGCCTATTCTAAGAAAATTGTAGGATACGAATTGAGTGATAATTTACAGACCAACTCTACGTTGAAAGCATTAAAGCAAGCCATACAGAATCGACTGTACAAGCATTCACTCATTCATCATTCAGACAGAGGGTTGCAGTATTGCAGTAAAGAATATACTGAAACACTCAAGAAAAGTGATATGCTTATCAGTATGACCGAAAATTCGGATCCTTATGAAAATGCTATAGCAGAGAGAGTGAATGGTATTCTGAAACATGAATTTGGATTGATTGATACTTTTGAAAATTTTAAAAATCTTTCCCAACAGCTTGAACAAGCAATTTATTGCTATAACAATTTAAGACCGCATTTTTCTTTACATTATAATATTCCAAACCAAGTACACATGAAAAATAATGTGAAATTAAAAACCTATAAAAAACAAAATCAGAATAGGAAAATTCCTACTCTGATTTAAGTATATTTGTGATATAAAACTAGTTAACCTTTTTCAGGACTAGTCAAAAGTTAAAAGGAAAAAGGAAGAAGTAAAAAGTAATAAGGAAAGAAACCCCAGGATATAGTCAATCATCATTCATCAATTATCAATTATCTTTCATTACTCATTACTCATTACTCATTACTCATTACTCAGCCACGATAGAAACACAATCCTTTTGGGTTGCGGGCGGAGCTAAGCGGAGTCCGCAACCCAAAAGATACAGTGGATAGCGGGAAAAGTTCATGAATAGAAAGAACTTCACCTATAGGTATTCATCATGGCTTTTTTATATTTTCAGTTTTTGATTAATTATTTTTATTCTTAACATTTATACGTTTTACCATATTTGTTATAATGTTTAAACTAATTCAGAATTAACACAAAAGATATAAAAGATAATAATACAGCAAATTTCCAGAATGATCTTAGCCGTCCAAAGAATAAAAATCAAAGATTTTAAAACTATTGTGATCTTTTCATTCATAGTACCAACTTTCAATAAAAGTACAGACAGACATATATTCTAAAATTTGAATAAAAGTATTTATTTAAAAATATTCTGGATCAGGTAACATTATTTAAAGCAATTTGTATAACTCTTTAATAATTTTAGACTGCCAATTTTTTGGATTTACATTTTTCTTTTAAGTATGATTTTGCCGGATAATAATATTATCGAACTAATCAATATGATGGTCTGAACTTAGACATTGTATTTTGTACCATTCGGAATTATTTTGTTAAGAAAAACTTCAAAAATAAATGACATTATTATTCTTAACTTCATAATAACTCAAAAATTTTATTCTACGGCAAGACGGAGCAAGTTGCTGTATCCGGTTTCAATAAGAAATACGCTAAACCTTCCTTTTTCCCAATATTCCTATGTTTCCTTATTAAAATTCTTCTTCTTATCAAATGAGTTACTTAAAAAGTTTATGTAACTGCGTTTCTTATATCTGTTTGATACTATGTAAAATGATGATATGAATGATTTTATATAGGAATGCTTCTTAAAATAAAACTACATACATAACTTTAAAAACTGAATTAGCTCAATTATTCTTTATTTAATAAACTTTTTTTAAATAAAAAAGACGCTGTTGTTGCTGAGCAGAACGACATGATCTTTTCAGGAATTGAATTTTTCCTCTTCAATAATCCAATTGCTTTGTTGAAAAAGACTTTTTTTACTTCTCTTCTTCCGCTTTTTCCATCGGCAAACCAAACAATGGTTTAAAATTACAGAAATTATTCTCCCAGTCACTCAGTGCTTTAGGATTAAATATGAATTAAAGATGAAATTTATGTTAACAAAAGTTGGATTGTAAGGAATAAAGCCCCTATCTTTGCCCCACTGAAAAACGATAGAGAATCAGTAAGCGCAGAAGAGCTTTTAGCTAAGCAATATTACTTAATGAATCCTGAGGGAAGACGGTAAAAGTCTTTTTAAAGCTACAGATTAAAGCGGGTTTTATTTTAAACTTTTTTTAAAAAATATAAAATAAGATTTGCGGGAATAAAAAAGATTTGTATCTTTGCAGTCCCTAAACGGGGGAGCGCAGGAGAGTATAGATTGAGTGTTTAGAGAGGGGTTAAGGTTACAGAAAAAACTTTAAAATTTTCTTGAAAAACATTTGGTCAAATCAAAATAAGTTATTACTTTTGCACTCGCAAATACGAAACGAAAACGACAGATACTAAGTTTTGTAGGAAGCGGAAGAAATGAAGATCATTGACATACAATATAACAACCAAGTAAGGAAAAACTAAAGCGTCAAAACTTTGAGTGAGTCAGACAAACATACAATGGAGAGTTTGATCCTGGCTCAGGATGAACGCTAGCGGGAGGCCTAACACATGCAAGCCGAGCGGTAGAGATTCTTCGGAATCTTGAGAGCGGCGCACGGGTGCGGAACACGTGTGCAACCTGCCTTTATCTGGGGGATAGCCTTTCGAAAGGGAGATTAATACCCCATAATATAATGAGTGGCATCACTTGTTATTGAAAACTCCGGTGGATAGAGATGGGCACGCGCAAGATTAGATAGTTGGTGAGGTAACGGCTCACCAAGTCAATGATCTTTAGGGGGCCTGAGAGGGTGATCCCCCACACTGGTACTGAGACACGGACCAGACTCCTACGGGAGGCAGCAGTGAGGAATATTGGACAATGGGTGAGAGCCTGATCCAGCCATCCCGCGTGAAGGACGACGGCCCTATGGGTTGTAAACTTCTTTTGTACAGGGATAAACCTTTCCACGTGTGGAAAGCTGAAGGTACTGTACGAATAAGCACCGGCTAACTCCGTGCCAGCAGCCGCGGTAATACGGAGGGTGCAAGCGTTATCCGGATTTATTGGGTTTAAAGGGTCCGTAGGCGGATCTGTAAGTCAGTGGTGAAATCTCATAGCTTAACTATGAAACTGCCATTGATACTGCAGGTCTTGAGTAAGGTAGAAGTAGCTGGAATAAGTAGTGTAGCGGTGAAATGCATAGATATTACTTAGAACACCAATTGCGAAGGCAGGTTACTATGTCTTAACTGACGCTGATGGACGAAAGCGTGGGGAGCGAACAGGATTAGATACCCTGGTAGTCCACGCTGTAAACGATGCTAACTCGTTTTTGGGTTTTCGGATTCAGAGACTAAGCGAAAGTGATAAGTTAGCCACCTGGGGAGTACGAACGCAAGTTTGAAACTCAAAGGAATTGACGGGGGCCCGCACAAGCGGTGGATTATGTGGTTTAATTCGATGATACGCGAGGAACCTTACCAAGACTTAAATGGGAATTGACAGATTTAGAAATAGATCCTCCTTCGGGCAATTTTCAAGGTGCTGCATGGTTGTCGTCAGCTCGTGCCGTGAGGTGTTAGGTTAAGTCCTGCAACGAGCGCAACCCCTGTCACTAGTTGCCATCATTCAGTTGGGGACTCTAGTGAGACTGCCTACGCAAGTAGAGAGGAAGGTGGGGATGACGTCAAATCATCACGGCCCTTACGTCTTGGGCCACACACGTAATACAATGGCCGGTACAGAGGGCAGCTACACAGCGATGTGATGCAAATCTCGAAAGCCGGTCTCAGTTCGGATTGGAGTCTGCAACTCGACTCTATGAAGCTGGAATCGCTAGTAATCGCGCATCAGCCATGGCGCGGTGAATACGTTCCCGGGCCTTGTACACACCGCCCGTCAAGCCATGGAAGTCTGGGGTACCTGAAGTCGGTGACCGTAACAGGAGCTGCCTAGGGTAAAACAGGTAACTAGGGCTAAGTCGTAACAAGGTAGCCGTACCGGAAGGTGCGGCTGGAACATCTCATTTTAGAGCGTCTTAAAGACGAAAAACAAAATTAGTACGCAAGTACAAAGTACTTACTTAAAGTAAAGCTTTAGTTTTTTATTTGGTTGATATATCATAATACACACCCACTAGAAATTAGTAAAAGGGAAAGAGATTGAGAAATGAAGAATGGGAAAAAGTATATTACTTATAACTCATCACCCATTACTCATACAAAGTCTCGTAGCTCAGCTGGTTAGAGCGCTACACTGATAATGTAGAGGTCGGCAGTTCGAGCCTGCCCGAGACTACTAATTAAGGCGGCTGGCAAATCGCTTATGGCTGATGGCAAAAAAGTCAACAGCAATTAGCAAGAAGCCAACAGCACCTAGAGGGGGAATTAGCTCAGCTGGCTAGAGCGCCTGCCTTGCACGCAGGAGGTCAAGGGTTCGACTCCCTTATTCTCCACCATCATAGATGGTTTAATTTTAAAAAAGCAGATAGAGCCAAAAACAATATTTGCGAATTAGATCAGAAGTAGAATTAAGATCATTGACATTAACGGTAAAGACATCACAAAGAGAAAACCGAGCACTTATAAGTGCTTGAGTAACCTAAAAATAGGAAAGAAATCGTTAAGGGCGTATGGCGGATGCCTAGGCTTTCAGAGGCGACGAAGGACGTGGTAAGCTGCGAAAAGCTGCGGGGATTGGCACACACGAATTGATCCGCAGATGTCCGAATGGGGCAACCCAATACATTGAAGATGTATTACCTCGTAAGAGGAGCAAACCCGGAGAACTGAAACATCTAAGTACCCGGAGGAAAAGAAATCGAAGAGATTCCGTAAGTAGTGGCGAGCGAAAGCGGATTAGCCCAAAAGTCTTTATATGTTTAATAGAATGTTCTGGAAAGAACAGCCATAGAGGGTGATAGCCCCGTATATGAAAGGCATACATAGATGATAAATGAGTAGGGCGGGACACGTGAAATCCTGTCTGAATATGGGGGGACCATCCTCCAAGGCTAAATACTCCTGAAAGACCGATAGTGAACAAGTACTGTGAAGGAAAGGTGAAAAGCACTTCGAATAGAAGGGTGAAATAGAACCTGAAACCGTACGCCTACAAGCGGTCGGAGCAGATTAATTCTGTGACGGCGTGCCTTTTGCATAATGAGCCTACGAGTTAATTTTACTAGCGAGGTTAAGTAATTAAGTTACGGAGCCGGAGCGAAAGCGAGTCTGAATAGGGCGCATAGTTAGTAGGATTAGACGCGAAACCTTGTGATCTACCCATGGGCAGGTTGAAGCTTTGGTAACACAAAGTGGAGGACCGAACCGGTTGACGTTGAAAAGTCTTCGGATGACCTGTGGGTAGGGGTGAAAGGCCAATCAAACTGGGAGATAGCTCGTACTCTCCGAAATGCATTTAGGTGCAGCGTCGTATATAAGTTTATTAGAGGTAGAGCTACTGATTGGATGCGGGGGTTTCACCGCCTACCAATTCCTGACAAACTCCGAATGCTAATAAATGTTCTACGGCAGTGAGGGCATGGGTGCTAAGGTCCATGTCCGAGAGGGAAAGAACCCAGACCAACAGCTAAGGTCCCCAAATTTCTGTTAAGTTGAAGCAACGCGGTTGGACTGCATTGACAGCTAGGATGTTGGCTTGGAAGCAGCCATTCATTTAAAGAGTGCGTAACAGCTCACTAGTCGAGCGGTCCGGCATGGATAATAATCGGGCATAAACAGAATACCGAAGCTATGGATTTATAATTAATTATATCTGGTAGGAGAGCATTCTATCGGCGCCGAAGCAGTATCGTGAGGTATTGTGGAGCTTATAGAAAAGAAAATGTAGGCATAAGTAACGATAAAGGGGGCGAGAAACCCCCTCACCGAAAGACTAAGGTTTCCTCAGCCATGCTAATCAGCTGAGGGTTAGTCGGGACCTAACGCGAACCCGAAAGGGGTAGTGGATGGACAATGGGTTAATATTCCCATACTTGCTCACACTAAAAAGGGGACGGTTCGATGTAGCTATAGAAGACGGACGGAAGTGTCAAGGCCTAGCCTTCGGGCGAAGCTGTTATAGTGTAATCGGATCCAAGAAAAGCCGAAGTGAAGCAACCCGTACCAAAACCGACACAGGTAGTCGAGGAGAGAATCCTAAGGTGCTCGAGTGAGTCGTGGCTAAGGAACTAGGCAAAATAGTCTCGTAACTTCGGAAGAAGAGACGCCAGCAGCAATGCTGGCCGCAGTGAAGAGGCCCAGGCGACTGTTTATCAAAAACACAGGACTCTGCTAAATCGAAAGATGCTGTATAGGGTCTGACACCTGCCCGGTGCTGGAAGGTTAAGGAAGGGCGTTAGCGTAAGCGAAGCGTTTGACTGAAGCCCCAGTAAACGGCGGCCGTAACTATAACGGTCCTAAGGTAGCGAAATTCCTTGTCGGGTAAGTTCCGACCTGCACGAATGGTGTAACGATCTGGGCACTGTCTCAGCCACGAGCTCGGTGAAATTGTAGTATCGGTGAAGATGCCGATTACCCGCAATGGGACGAAAAGACCCTGTGAACCTTTACTATAACTTCGTATTGACTTTGAGTAAGTAATGTGTAGGATAGGTGGGAGGCTTTGAAGCAGGCACGCTAGTGTTTGTGGAGCCGACGTTGAAATACCACCCTTTACTTACTTGGAGCCTAACTTCTTTAGGGAAGGACATTGCGTGGTGGGTAGTTTGACTGGGGTGGTCGCCTCCAAAAGAGTAACGGAGGCTTTCAAAGGTACCCTCAGCACGCTTGGTAACCGTGCGTAGAGTGTAATGGCATAAGGGTGCTTGACTGTGAGACCAACAAGTCGATCAGGTGCGAAAGCAGGACATAGTGATCCGGTGGTTCCGTATGGAAGGGCCATCGCTCATAGGATAAAAGGTACTCCGGGGATAACAGGCTAGTCTCCCCCAAGAGCTCACATCGACGGGGAGGTTCGGCACCTCGATGTCGGCTCGTCACATCCTGGGGCTGGAGAAGGTCCCAAGGGTTGGGCTGTTCGCCCATTAAAGTGGCACGCGAGCTGGGTTCAGAACGTCGTGAGACAGTTCGGTCTCTATCTATTGCGGGCGTTAGATGTTTGAGAGGGCTTGATTCTAGTACGAGAGGACCGAATTGAACAAACCTCTGGTGTATCAGTTGTACCGCCAGGTGCACCGCTGAGTAGCTATGTTTGGAAGAGATAAGCACTGAAAGCATATAAGTGCGAAACTCGCCTCAAGATGAGACATCTTTTAAGGGTCGTGGGAGATGACCACGTTGATAGGCTACAGGTGTAAAGTTGGTAACAGCATAGCCGAGTAGTACTAATTACCCGTAGATTTATAGCCTATTCATAAGTAATGAGTAATAGGTAATGAGCAATCATGCTTATCATAACTTAGCTTAAGTATTTATAAGTGCAACACTGGTTTTGCCTTTGTGATGAAATTTACCGATAAAAAGCGAATGGCCAATGGCAATAAGCCAATAGCCAACAGCTATATACAACCTTTAGGGTGGTTTTAGCGGTGGGGCTCACCTGTTCCCATTCCGAACACAGAAGTTAAGCCCACCAGCGCCGATGGTACTGCGAAAGCGGGAGAGTAGGTCGCCGCCAGTTTTTATTTAAAAGTCTCATAGATTAAATTCTATGAGACTTTTTTTATGCCCATAACTCAAAGAATAACTTCAGGGAAGAACCAAAGAGCCAAGTGAAAAGGAAAAAGTAAAAAGGGAAAAGAGCCAAGTAAAAAAACAAGAACAAGTGAAAGTAAAAAGTAAAAGTAAAAAGTAAAGAAACCCCAGGATATAATCAATCATCATTCAGGTAATGTACTGAAAAATAGTTGGTGAAATTCAGGATATATTTTAATAAATTATGGATGTTAATCCGAAGAGGACAAAAGCACTGGTGGAGATCAACTTTTCAGCAATAGGATTAATGTTCAAAACGATAGTTTTAAGGTGAGGTTTCCCTCACCTTTTCGTTTATTATCGGATGAACCTTATGGCTAAAAAAACTCTATTTTTCGTTAGAAAAATAAATATACCATTTGATGAAATTGATTCGGTTTTTCAATGTGAGACCTCTGTGCAGGTCGAGATGATTTTTTAAATGGCTGAAATATCCCTCAATACCATTGGTTGTTTTAGGAATATTGGGATTTTCCAGATAATGAAACATATTGGGCAATGCCCGTTTTATAGTAAAATACGATCGTCTGATAAGCTTGTGGGTATACCAGTATCTTTCGGTTTCAAGATTAATTGTTTTTTCATTAATATAATCCTGATGTCTCAAATACCAGTCGTTGAGTTCATTTTTCCACCAGATTTTATCGTTTTGTGTTTTAATTTTCAGTAATAATAAAACGTGTTTTCGAAGTTCCTGACCGGCAATGTGTTTAGGAAACTTTGTGAGCCAGATCAGGCACATTCTCTGAATATGAACCAGACATCTCTGAGTAATGATGTCTCCATCAGATTTATTTATGGCTTTCAAAACGCTTTTATGTCCATCTGTAGTAATGCTTTCCAGCTTTACGCCCAGCCGTAAAAGATTGTTTAAATCTTCCCTGATTTCTTCATAATGTTCTCCATCGGTAAAACGGATAAGCTGTGTATATCCATCAAAATCATCCTGATAAGCAATTAAACAGAACTGAGCAAAATAAGTTGCATCCATTCTTAAATTCACCTTTTCCCGTTTGATGATCTTTAAGGTAGGAGACTGCTCTAAAATGGTATAAAATGTTTTCTGCAAAGTATCTTTCGAATAACCGCTGTCTCTGCAAAGCGTTTTGTAGGTCTGCCTTTCCAATACCCATTTTTTGAACCAGATAAAACGATTTTTAATTCTCTGCTCCGTTCTGTTTTGAGTAAATAAAATCCCGCAATTTTTACATTTAAATCTTTGCTTTCCCCCTTGTTTTCCCCAACGAATTACCTCCAGGCTTGAACAAGACCAACAACGTTTTTTTGCCATTTTTCAGACAAAGAAAAAGTTTTATGAAACACGTTTCATAAAACTTCCTCCAAGCAGCCTAACAATGAGGTTTTGATAGGATTCTACCAACTATTTTTCAGTATTATGCCTCATTCATCAATTATCTTTCATTATTCATTATTCATTATTCATTATTCATTACTCATTGCTCATTGCTCATTGCTCATTGCTCATTGCTCATTGCTCATTGCTCATTACTTAGCTCCAATAGAAACCAAAAAGATAAAGTGGATAGCGGGAATAAGCTCATGAATAAATATTTCGCATACCAAAAACGTTTTACTTAAAGTGGTGGATAACTTTTCTTTAATTCAATTATTTTTATTCTTAAAAAGTAAAATAGACTAAATCTCTTAAGGCTTTTTGATTTATATCGTAAATTTATAATATGAAAGAGCATATTGTAAGAGGTTTTAGGTTTAATACTTATCAGGAACCGGAACGATCTGTATTTGAACGATTGCTGGAAATTTTTACGGATTTACTGACGCATACTTCAGGTGATTTTGATGAAGCAATTGACTGGCTTCGAATGCTTGATGAAGAATACCAATTAACCACTCCTGAATACATAATAGAAGATTTTATTGAAGATCTTAAGAAGAAAGGATATATTAGGGAAGAAATTAATCCTGATGGTAGTGGTAATGGAGTTACCTTAAGTGCAAAAATGGAACAGAATATTCGTAAACAGGCACTTAAACAAATATTCGGAAATCTTGAAAAGAGCGGAAACGGAAATCATAAAACGAATAAAAGCGGAGCAGGTGAAGACTCAACCGGAGAATTCAGAAATTATAATTTCGGAGATGCTGTAGAAAAAATTTCTATTACGGAGAGTTTAAAGAATGCACAAATCAATAATGGTATCGGAGATTTTCATCTTACGGAAAATGATCTGATTGTTGAAGACAGCATACATCAGTCACAAATGAGCACTGTTTTAATGATAGACATCAGCCACAGTATGATTCTGTATGGTGAAGACCGTATTACGCCGGCTAAAAAAGTGGCGATGGCACTCGCTGAATTAATCACAACACGTTATCCGAAAGATATTTTAGATATTATTGTTTTCGGGGATGATGCATGGTCTGTAAAAATTCAGGAACTTCCTTATCTGCAGGTGGGGCCTTATCATACCAATACCGTTGCGGGGCTTCAGCTAGCAATGGATATTCTTCGGAGAAAAAGAAATACCAACAAACAGATTTTTATGATTACCGACGGAAAGCCAAGCTGTGTGCGCGAACCGGATGGTACTTATTATATGAATTCTTACGGACTGGATGATTATGTTGTTCAGAAGTGTTATAATATGGCAGCTCAGGCAAGAAGACTCCATATCCCGATTACTACTTTCATGATTGCTCAGGATTCTTATTTACAGCATTTTGTACGCGAATTTACAGAAGCCAATCATGGAAAAGCTTTTTACACCGGTCTGAATGGTTTGGGGAACATGATTTTTGAAGATTATGAAACCAACCGCAAAAAGAGAATCCGTTAGAAATTTATAACTCAATAAAAATTATCAATTAGATTTAAATACAATGACTGCAAAGCCAGAAATAAAAACGCTTGGTGCATTGAAAGCATCAGGTTATACATCAAAACATATTAAAGACGAATTACGGGATAACTTAAAAACTAAAATTAGAAATAAAGAATCTGTATTTGAGGGAATCTTCGGATACGAAAACACGGTAATTCCTCAATTGGAGCATGCCATTCTAAGTAAGCATAACATCAATTTATTAGGATTGCGAGGTCAGGCCAAAACAAGACTGGCAAGAATGATGACAAGCTTGTTGGATGAATGGATTCCTTATGTGGACGGAAGCGAGATTAATGATGATCCTTTTAGCCCGATTTCACGGTTTGCAAAAGAATTAATTGAAAAAGAAGGCGATAATACACCCATTGAATGGCTTCACCGCGATGAAAGATTTTTCGAAAAACTGGCTACTCCGGATGTTACCGTTGCCGATCTTATTGGTGATGTAGATCCTATCAAAGCCGCTAATCTTAAACTTTCTTACGCAGACGACCGCGTGATCCATTTTGGAATGATTCCGAGAGCGAACCGCTGTATTTTTGTAATTAACGAGTTGCCGGATCTACAGGCGAGAATTCAGGTTTCCCTGTTTAATATTTTACAGGAAGGCGATGTTCAGATTCGTGGATTTAAAGTGAGAATGCCTTTGGATATTCAGTTTGTTTTTACGGCAAATCCTGAAGACTATACCAACAGAGGAAGTATTGTTACTCCTCTGAAAGACCGTATCGGATCGCAGATTTTAACACATTATCCTGAAAATATCAATATTGCGAAAGAAATTACAAAATATGAATCCAGTCTGGACAGCCGACAGAAAGAAGGAGTGTATGTCCCGGCTTTGGCTAAAGATCTTCTGGAACAAATTGGTTTTGAAGCCCGTGAAAGTGAATATGTAGATGCAAAAAGTGGTGTAAGTGCGCGTATGAGCATCACGGCATTCGAGAATTTGTTAAGTACCGCAGAACGCAGAGCCTTGTTGACCGGAGAAGAAAAGACTTCAGTAAGGCTGAGCGATTTTGTTGGCGTCATTCCAGCAATTACAGGAAAGGTAGAATTGGTGTATGAAGGAGAGCAGGAGGGAGCAGAATCTGTGGCGCAACTTTTAATAGATAATGCGGTAAAAACTTTGTTTACCACGTATTTCCCCAAAATAGAAAAACTGGAGAAAAAGAATGTAGACGGACCATTCAGCCAGATCACCGATTGGTTTTTACAGGATGACGGATTTTTAGAAATTACCGACGAATCTCCGGACGAAGTCTACGCGAAAAATCTAAATCGAATCACTCCGCTGGACGATATCATTGAGAAATATCAACCTAATACACAGCCTGAAGATCTTTTATTTTTAAAAGAATTTATTCTTTGGGGATTGGCTGTGAATAAAAAACTGAATAAGGAAAGATTCAGAACGGGCGTGTTCTTTTCATAATAATATGTATTAAAAAATCCCCATGATTAAGAGCCAATCTATTATGGGGATTTTTTAATAAGCCTCCAGCCAAATTGCAGTGCAGAAAATCTTTACAGATAACAACAATTGATTATGCTGAAGGCTACTGATAATATAATATTGAAAGATTATGGTTTCCAAAAGCTCCATACCGTACCGTTAAATACGGCAAGCTGATGGGCTGTTGTATCATATACCATCATTCCTGAAGATGGGCTAATGATATTAAGATGAGGACTGGAAACTTTTGGTAAAACCATTGCTTTATTTGTGTCGGTAAGAACCAGGATACCAGGTGTAGAATCTGTTGCTGCATTTGTACCTATCGAGGTTTTGGCAGAAGATACATCGGTAAGTGTGTTTTGCAGAGAAGTGTCAACAATACCTGTATTATCTATCGTAAGATCAAACCAGGATCCAGCTTTTAAATATTTTATTTTTTTATCTGTAATGTCATAAATGATAGTGCCATCTACAGCACCGGTAACACTAGAGACAGATGTTACCCAAGGGAGTAATATGCCCCTGTTTCCGTTACCAAATTCTAAAGAAACAGATAGGTTTGTGATATTAGATTTACCTATTGCTACCTGTGAAAAAGAAAGTAAAGAGGTAAATAATGATGTGAATAATATGGTCTTTTTCATTTGTATAAAAATTATTGTTTTTATTGAGACCCTTTGCGGCAGGATATTTCTACCGCAATAGGATCTCTTCCTCACTTGTGTTTAACAGATGTATCTTTTTTATTAATTGCATTTAAAGTCCTCTGGCTTTGTCAATAGCGTAAGCCATAAGATTATGTACAAATTTTTCCTGATCAGTATCAATATTTGCTCCTGAGATAGGATTTCGGAAAAGTCCTTCATCCCATACAAAAATCACTTTCCCGTTATATCCTCCTACTGTCCAGACTGCTATTCCCCCACCTGTATTTTCTGTAGCTATAATTCTGCTGCCGGCAGGAAGCTGTGATGAAATTACTCTACCCATAGTATCTGAACCTGAAAGTGCCACGCCTAAAGTATTGCCAAAGTAGCTGCTAAGACTTTCTGTAGAAGAAGCTGTGGCTAGCTGTTGTCCATCTCCTGAAGTTCCTGTATGTCCAAAAATATTGAATATGGATGAAAAGTCTTTTGATGTTGAGTCTAAAAATACAATTGCTACACCTCCGAGATTTACAAAATCTTTAATAGTTTGAGCCTGAGCAACTGTCATTGCAAGATATCCGGTATTGATAATATCATAATTACTTTTAAGCTGTGCTGCCGTTTGAGTACCAAGAGTAGATGTTATATCTGTAAAGGTAAAGCCTGAAGCTCCTGTGTATGTTCCCGAAGGTCCATAATTAGATGTATTAAGAAGCTGAAGTTTAAAATTAGGATGATCCGCACTTCCGATGGTAAATGGTCCGTATTGAGCTATTCTTACGTTTATTGCAGAGGCAGCAACAGTTCTTGTTAAAACACAGGACTGCCCACCAATATTAATGGTAAAACTTGCAGTGCCTGAACTATTTGGTGTACCTGTAATAACGTAAGTTAACGTTCCAGATCCTGAAGCAAAGTTTCCTGCAGCTAAAGTGGCAGTAAGTCCGGTCACACCGGTGGAAGCCAATACCTGTCCGCTATAAGCGGCACCATTGCCTCCTGTATAAGATATTACAGAGTTCACGCCAGAAGCAGTAGTTCCGGAAACAAGAATACCATTATTCGTAGCACCATTACAATTAATACCTGTAACTGCTCCGATAGGAATTGCATCAGGACAAGTCTGTGTGTTAAAACATTGCCAGCTATATGTACCACCATTATCAGTAGTGGTATATATTTTCAGGCAGCTGTTAGTTGTGTCATATACCATCATTCCCTCTACGCAGTTTGCAGTAGGTATTGCCGCTATTTGTGCTGCTGTCAATCTGTTTACAACGAATCCTTTAGTTTTGGCTTCCAGAGCAATCCATGCACCTTTTCTTACCATTGGCCAGTTGCTATTATTTGCTCCCGCTCTGCCAAGTGCCGTAATACCAAATTTAGTATCAAGTACAGTCCCTGATGTAACAGCTGGCTTATAACAAGCTGCGGAGCAAGTAGAAATGGTTACTATAACAGGTGTAGATACGGGGCTATAGCAATTATTGGCTGCATCGTAATAGAAAGCGTAATAGGTACCAGCAGCAGCAGCAGCAGCAGGTGTAGCATAGGCTGTCCCAGTATGGGCATTATCGGTAAACCAAACTAAACTGGATCCACTAGGTACTGTGCCTGTATGTATAGAATTAAGATCTACTGTTGTCGCAGGGCAGGTATTGGATATAGAGGTTGCACTTAATACCGGAGCAGTAAATCCTGCATTACAAGCACCCACAGATACACCAATAGTGAATAAATCTCCGGTATGAAAATTAGAACCATTACCCGCATTCCAATCAGCAGGTAATCCGGCTGTAGATAAATTATCTTGAGCACTTAAATAAATTCTAAAAGTTACAGAAGATATGTTTTCCCCATTTACTTTTACTGATCCGCTCATACCTCCAGAACCCGTAACGGAACTATACTGACTGGATCCATTTATAATGGTGGATGGAGTAGGAACTGTAAATTCTGTAGATCCGGATAATCTTGTTAAAGTTAAGCCGGCATCCATAAGTTCAAATTCTGCTGAAAGTAATAAATAACTTCCGCTAGCGCCTGCTGTTCCTCCTCCACAACCTCCAAAATGGATTATTGGATTATTAACGGGATTATTAAAATTAATTACTAAATCTGCATATCTGTATTTAACAGATGTAGTTGAGGGAAGTGGGGCATTAGCCTGAAGCAGGGGATATGTTGAAACATAAACAGTGATATTTCTATTTGCGGAAACCTCTATCCCGCTACCTGCGCTAGAATTTGCAGAAGTGAAATTAGTATTGCCTGTAGATCCTACGGAATTAATAAGTGGAAATAGAGAAAAAGAGCCTAAAGATGATCCTGCTGTATTGCTAGTTCCGCCAAACACAACTCCAACATTCGGCGATGGAGTCATTGTTTGTACCTGATTTGTTAAAGAAAATGTAGCAGTTGTAGTAGGCGTAAATGTTGTAAAAGTATTACCTGTAGGATTATCGGTATTTTTTTGAAGGGTAATAACCTGATTAGTAACTGTTGGACCACTACCTGTAGGGTTCCCCGCTCCGGAAGTAAACTCTAATGTCGCCTGAGCAAATATATTGCCCGGAATAAATAATGCTAACAATATAAATGTATACAAATACTTTATATCATTTTTAAATATCATTTTTTTCATGCCTGCGTTTATAAATTTTATTAAAATAATTAGTGTTTAATGATGCCTGTGTTGACTTAATAAAGAATATAAATGGTTTATACTTTTATAATTAATACTATGATAATAGATGTTTTTATACCTCTTTTACTTTTATTTTGTAATTGATAATATGCTGTTTTCTGTATTCATAATATAAAGAAAAATGTATGGCTGCGTTTTTTTAAACATCTGTTTCAAAGATAAAAGAGATGAACCTGTGATGAGAAAATTCCATATACTTACATCTACTTTGTGATTTTTTTTGAATTTTAAATTTTTGAATTACAGTGTATTATGTTTTTATGTAATATAGGTTTACTTATTTTTTGAGTAAATTATATTTATTTTTGAGTAGGCAAAATGTTAAATAAGTACAATGAAGTATATTGAAAAGCGACACGAAAACGAAGTAATATGATTCGAAAATCATTTTTAAATAGATGACCCAATTTTTATCTGTTTCTTCAATAAAAAAGAAGAGACAGTATTATGAAGTATTTGAATTTTTAAAGCTGAATTTTAATGAACATGAGTTCGATGAAAAAACAATACAAAATATCAATAGGATTGGGCTTTAGTTCATTTTAGTAATTAAGAAACAATGGGCTTTAGCCAAAACTTATTCAAATACGGAAAAGATTGGGTAACCATCTCAAAATACATCAAGATTTAAATATTTCACGGACTTTAAATAACTCACAGATTACCCTGAAGAAGACAACTAAGTGTGTAGAAATTGTCGAATAATAATTTTGAGATTAGACACAGATACAACCGCTGATATTCAATCAAAAAAGATAACATTGAAGACTTCGGTTATCTTTATCCTTCGTATAATCAGCTTGTTTTAGAGCAATTCTTTAAATGATAGCTTTAGATGGATAAAAATCATTAAATCCTGATATTGCAAAAAATACCAAAGAGTTATGGACAGTTATAATTAGAAATTCGAAATAAAAAGAGCAAGATCCTCCTTAGATTCTAATTCTATTTTTTTTCTGATTCTGTACTTCTTATTCTCAATAGATCTTAAGCTCGAGTTTGAATAGATAGCAATCTCTTTTGTTGAATAATTAAGCTTCAGATAAGCACATACCATGATTTCATTGTGAGTTAGCGAAGGATAGTTTTTCTTAATTTTTTGAATAAAAAAAGGAAAAGTTTGAGAAAATTTCAGAAAAAACAAAGAACTGTTTTCTTTGGCAAGATTATTTAAATCGTACAGATCATCAGGAGAAACATTATTTTTATTTACAAATTCCTGTAATTTCGACTCAGTTTTTATTTTCGTTTTATATAATTTGAGAACAAAATTTTTAATATTAAGCATTAATATAGTACTGATAATCGTGTTTAAAATATTGAATAGAATACTTATTTTAAATATTTTAGATTGCAGTCCCTGTGGCAAAGAACGATTGTAAAAAAGACGATGGTCTGTACAAAAATTAATTAAAAGTTCAATGCAGATGAAAATGAAAATAGGCATCATTTTTCTGGATTGCAGCTTGAGATTAACAGAATATGGAATACAGAGTATTAAGCTCACATAGTACAGATCTATACCGGATTTAATTCCCACATAAGAGCTTACATAAAATATGATCACTGAAAACAGAGCATAAGCAATATACATGAATGTGAGTGAATAATAAATAGCTTTCGAAAGAACTAAATATAAAATGAATGCTGTACAAGTAAGCAGAATGGAGGTTAAAAAGTATAAACCATAAGTATAAACAAGTATAGTGTTAAAAATAAACACAATACAAAGGCTGAGAGCATATATATTGAAAAGCCTTTTTAATCTTATTAAAATTCCTTTCGCTTCATGATAAGAAAAATGTGGACTTCTGTAATGCATAATAACTATTTGTGTTTTTATAATAAAATTATTTTGAATGCCCGTTTAATAAATGTCGTAACTCACTTTCCTTCAAAATAGATAAATCGCTAAATGAATCGATATTCTATTAATAAAAAGCTAAAAATTATAAGTTGATTTCTATTAAACGGACAGGCTAATTAATCTTGTTGAAAGCTGTTTAACATTTTTCTGTTAAAAAGAATTCTGGCAGATTAATCTATTCATGCATACAAATTACAATTGTAATTAATTAATCATCAAACCTGTATAACTCCCAGATTAAACTTCTCAGTAATCGGAGAATGGTTCGCCGCTTCAATTCCCATAGAAATCCATTTTCTGGTATCTACAGGATTAATAATTGCATCCGTCCACAGCCTTGCTGCTGCATATGTTGCTTCCGTCTGTTTCTTATATTTTGCTGAAATAGAATCCAGAATTTCTTTATGTTCTTCCTCAGAAATTTCTTTTCCTTGTTTTTTCAATGTTGATTCCTGAATCTGTGCCAAAACTTTTGCCGCCTGTGCACCGCCCATTACCGCAAGATCTGCCCATGGCCACGCAACAATTAACCTTGGATCATAAGCCTTTCCGCACATCGCATAATTTCCGGCTCCGTAAGAATTTCCGGTAATAATCGTGAACTTAGGAACTACAGAATTAGAAACAGCATTTACCATTTTTGCGCCATCCTTAATAATTCCTCCGTGTTCAGATTTAGAACCCACCATAAAACCGGTGACATCCTGTAAAAACACCAAAGGAATTTTTCTCTGGTTACAGTTCGCAATAAATCGGGTAGCCTTATCCGCAGAATCAGAATAAATTACCCCTCCGAACTGCATTTCCCCTTTTCCGCTTTTTACAAGCTTTCTCTGGTTCGCTACAATTCCTACAGACCAGCCGTCGATTCTGGCAGTCGCACAGATAATACTTTTCCCGTAATCAGGCTTATATTCTTCGTACTCAGAATTGTCTACAAGACATTTTATAATATCGTAGGTATCATACTGATCCGCTCTTGAAACAGGCATGATCCCAAAAATATTTTCAGTCTTTTCTTTCGGCTGAGCACTTTCAATTCTGTCAAAACCTGCCTTTTCAGTACTTCCTAAAGACTTCATGATATTCTTAATTCTGTTCAGCGCATCCTTATCATCTTTAGCCTTGTAATCTGTAACTCCCGAAATCGAACAATGTGTAGTGGCCCCTCCCAGAGTTTCATTATCAATACTTTCCCCGATTGCTGCTTTTACCAGATAACTTCCTGCAAGGAAAATAGAACCCGTTCCCTCAACAATCATCGCTTCATCACTCATAATCGGAAGATAAGCGCCACCTGCAACACAGCTTCCCATCACAGCAGAAATCTGAATAATTCCTGCAGCACTCATTTTAGCATTATTTCTGAAAATTCTACCAAACATCTCCTTATCAGGGAAAATCTCATCCTGCATCGGTAAATAAACTCCCGCAGAATCCACCAGATAAATAATCGGAAGTCTGTTTTCCATGGCAATTTCCTGAGCTCTCAGGTTTTTCTTACCCGTGATCGGAAACCACGCTCCCGCTTTTACAGAAGCATCATTTGCCACAATGATGCATTGTCTTTTAGAAACATACCCAATCACCACAACAACACCCCCGCTTGGGCAGCCTCCGTGCTCCTCGTACATTTCATATCCGGCAAAAGCACCAATTTCTATGGAATCAGAATCCTTATCAAGAAGATAGTCAATTCTTTCTCTTGCCGTCATTTTTCCCTCTTCACGAAGCTTCTGCAGCCTCTTTTCACCACCTCCCTTTTTAATTTCTGTCAATAAGCGATTGATTTCGGATAATTTTAATCTGTTCTGATCTTCTCTTTTGTTGAATTCAATGTCCATAAAAATTTCAATTTTTTCCGTTTAAAGATACTATTTTTTACATGGAATGAAAATGGATGTAAACAAATGTTTAATAAATTGGTTTTCAGAATTTTATGAAATATTTAACAAAAAATATATTTTTTATGGTTCGTAATTTGCTAACTTTACAATAGAGAAAGTGAGAGTGAAATCTTTACTTCCTCTAAGTTCCTAGTTTATTTTTTTAATAGTTTATTATTTGAAGGCCCTGAAAGTTGAATAAATTTTCAGGGTTTTTTTTATTTTATGTTAAATAGGAACCGCAAACCTTTTTCTCTTACAATGATTTATGGTTTAAATTTTATTACAAAATCAAAATGTTTTACTGGAAAATTATTACACGAAATGTAAAACCTATTTGTATTTTTGCAAAAATAGTATAAGAAGGTAGGGTATGCATAAATTGGCTCTTTTCAGATTGCATTTGATAGTGTTTTTGTGGGGATTTACGGCAATCTTGGGAAAGCTGATTCATGCAAATGCAGACATTCTGGTTTTTTACAGAATGCTGTTTGCGGCGATCTGTCTTTTTGTGTACATCCGTGTTTTTAAAAAAGACAGCATTAAAGTTTCGAAGAAAGTATTTTTCCAGCTGGCTGCAATCGGCTTTTCGATGGCACTTCACTGGTACTGCTTTTTTTACTCCATTAAAATTTCCAATGTTTCCATTGCATTAAGCTGTCTGTCTTTATCCACCTTATTTGCATCCATTCTGGAACCTTTGATTTTCAAAAGAAAGATTGATATTTCGGAAGTCGTGATGGGAGTGGTAATTGTCGCCTGTATTTTATTAATATTTAAAACAGAATTTCAGTACAAAGAAGGAATATTTTACGGAGTGTTGTGTGCCATTTTCGGAACCGTTTTTTCGGTTTTCAACGGAAAGATGTTTGGAAAAACAAGCTCAGGAAACATTATTTTTTATGAAATATTCTCAGGATGGTTTATTTTATTAATATTCTATCTCTTCTCAGGACAATTTTTTTCGATAAATGAAATAAGTTACCGCGATATTGCGTTAATAGGTGTACTGGCAAGTGTTTTCACAGCTTTTCCGATGTTGGAATCGGTGAATCTCATGAAATATATTTCGCCTTTTACATTAATTTTAACAGTTAATTTAGAACCGGTTTACGGAATTATACTAGCTTTTTTTATCTTTGGGGAATCAGAACACATGAGCCCGATTTTTTACATCGCTTCAGGAGTTATGATACTGGCAATCATTGCTAACGGATTGATAAAAGCTAAAAAACAAAAAACTTTAAATTAAGCATCAATTGATATGATGAAAAAATATTTTTTACTTGCATTCTCTCTGGTTTTCGGGATATCGCAATCCCAGATCATCAGAAAATATTCCAACGAATTTCTGAACATCGGAGCCGGAGCAAGAGGTCTTGCGATGGGAGGCGCAGTAATCTCCAATCAGGATGATGTCTATTCTCCGATGTGGAATCCCGCAGGATTAATGGGCGTGGAAAAAGACTGGCAGGGCGCAGCAATGCACGCCGAATATTTCGAATCTATCGCAAAATACGATTACCTTGCTTACGCCAAAGTTCTGGAAACGGGAGTTTTCGGAGTTTCTGTTGTAAGATTAGGAGTAGATAATATATTAAATACCACACAGTTAATCGACACCGAAGGAAATATTGATTATGATAAAATCACTAAATTCTCTCAGTCCGATTACGCCGCAATTCTTTCTTATGCATTCAACCCGGGAGGAAATCAGAAGCTTGATGTGGGGATTAACGCTAAAATCGTTTACAGAAATGTAGGGAAATTCGCCAACGGATATGGTTTCGGTTTCGATGTGGGAGCTATTTATAAAATGGACAACGGCTGGAAACTGGGAGGGATGCTGAGAGATGCAACCACTACCGTGAACTTCTGGAGCGTCAACCAGAAAGAACTTTCCACAGTGGTTAACGGAGAAGAATTCAACCCTGCGCCAAAAGATAAAATGGAACTTACGATGCCTAAATTAAATGCAGGCGTAAGCAAAATGTTTGAAATCAACAGCAGTGTTTACGTTTTGCCAGAAGCGGGAATTAACGTAGACTTCGCAAAAACTGCCGCATTGGTTTCTACCGATTTTGCCAGTTTAACGCCATATGCAGGAGCAGAATTAGGTTACCAAAAAATGATTTTCGTGAGATTGGGAGTTAACAGATTCCAGTCGATTACAGATATTGAGGATCTCAGAAGAAAAGTTTCTTTCCAGCCAAGTGCAGGAATCGGGATCAGATACCGAGGTCTTACGCTGGATTATGCAATTACCAATTCCGGAATCGGAGGATCTAATTTCTATTCCAATTTCTTTTCCCTGAAACTGGATATCGGGCAGTTCAGAAACGATTAAATTTAAAATTAAATGAAAAAAATATCGCTTATCATATTAACAGCCAGTTCGATGTTTGCTTTCGGACAAAAGGTTTCGGATTATAAATATATCTCTCTTCCTTCAAAATTTACAACATTTAAAGAAGATTTTGGTTTGGGAGAAATGCTTACAAAAACTTTAAGAAGTAAAAATTATACAGTAATTCCTTCGGATAAGTTACAATGGCCAGCTGAAGCGCAAAGTAATCCGTGCAATGTTCTGATGGCAGATATCATCAACGACAGTGGTTTTTTACGAAACAAAGTTTTGGTTCAGTTTAAAGACTGTAACGATAAGGTGGTTTCATCTGCAAAAGGAGCTTCCAACATTAAGGAATACAAAGAAGGTTATCAGGATGCACTGAAACAGACTTTTGTGTCTATTTCTCCTGCTAATCCTGTAGCGCAAACTTCTCCGGCAAAAGTTCAGGAAGCCGTAACCACAACTTCTGCACAGACTGTTGCCAATAACTCATCTTCATTTGTAGACAATACGGCGTTGAAATTCAGCAATGGAAAAACAGACCTTCAGAAGATCCAGATCGATAATTCTCAGTTTATTCTGGTGAATTCTAACAGCTCTTCGCCGTTTGCGACTTTCAAGGCTACAACGAAAAGCGATGTTTTCAGAGTAAAACTTCAAAACGGAGAATCCACTTTAGGTTATTACGAAAATGGAAATATCGTGATTGAAATGCCTGTTTCCGGCGGAGATTATAGCAAAGAAATATTTTATAAGAAGTAACAGCAATAATACATAAAATCAAAAGTCCTCATAACGAGGACTTTTTTTGTAAATTTAAATATGAAGAAGTTTTTGAGTTAAGTGATTGTTAACCTGATCTAATTTATAAAAAATATTTAAATTAACAAATATTATAAAAATTATTTTCATAAAATTATTTATTAATTATAATTTATTTTATGTTTATCTCTATTCGTTGAAAAAATCATAAATTATTTTAGCTTTGCTTTTCCCTAAAATCTCCTCCAATGTCTCAAGATTAGATTCCTTAATTCTCTTGACTGATTTTAATTTTGAAAGCAATAATTCAATTGTTTTTTCCCCAACTCCCGGAATTTCTTCCAGTTCAGATTTTATCGTAGAATTTTTTCTTCTGGTTCTGTGATGTTTCACCCCAAATCGGTGTGCTTCGTCTCTCACACGCTGCAAAATCTTCAGCGTTTCAGACTTTTTATCCAAATATAAAGGAATAGGATCTTCCGGAAAGAAAATCTCTTCCAGACGTTTTGCAATGCCTACAATGGTAATTTTTCCGTATAATCCCAAAAGTCTCAGACTTTTTACCGCAGAAGATAACTGACCTTTTCCACCGTCAATTAAAATCAATTGAGGCAGATCTTCCCCTTCATCCAGCATTCTTTTGTAGCGGCGGTAGATCACTTCCTCCATTGTAGCAAAATCGTTGGGACCTTCCACCGTTTTCGGATGAAAAATTCTGTAATCGGCTTTGCTTGGTTTTCCGTCTTTAAAAACAACACACGCAGAAACAGGATTTGTCCCCTGAATATTTGAGTTATCAAAACCTTCGATGTGTCGTGGTTCAACAGGCATTCTCAGCAATTTCTGCATTTCAGACATAATTCGGTTCGTATGCCTTTCCGGATCAACGATCTGAACCTGTTTTAATTTTTCTAAACGGTATTCTTTCGCATTCTTTTCGGAAAGCTCAACGATTCGTTTTTTATCGCCCACTTTCGGAACGATCAGTTTTACATTCGGAATTTCAATAGACAGATGAAAAGGCAGAAGCACTTCCTTTGAATGGGAATCGAATTTCTGACGGATTTCCACCAAAGCCTGCTCCATAATGTCTTCGTCGCTTTCCTCAAGGATTTTTTTGATCTCAGTAGTGTAACTCTGGATAATATTTCCGTTCCTTATTTTAAAGAAATTAACGTAAGCAGCCGTTTCGTCACTTGTCATTCCAAAAACATCCACATCATCAATACTCGGATTCACCACCGTGTTTTTAGTCTGATAATCTTCAAGCGCATCAATTCTTTCCTTGATGATCTGTGCATTTTCAAACTGAAGATTTGTTGCATATTTCATCATCTGGTTCACCAGATATTCTTTCGCTTTACGGAAATCTCCTTTAATAATTCCGCGGATGGCATCTATTTTTTCATCATAATCTTCTTTGCTTTCCAGCCCTTCGCAGGGGCCTTCACAGTTTTTGATGTGATATTCCAGACAGACCTTGTATTTTCCTTCATCAATTTTACTCGGAGCTAAATTGAGATTGCAGGTTCTTAATTTGTAAATATGCTTTATTGTATCAAGAAGAATCTTTGCAGGACGCACTTTTGCGTAAGGTCCGTAATATTCGGAACCGTCTTTAATTTTGGAACGGGTAAGAAAAATTCTCGGAAAATCTTCATTTTTAATACAGATCCACGGATACGTCTTGTCATCCTTCAGCATGACATTATAAAACGGCTGATGTTCCTTAATTAAATTATTTTCCAGTAAAAGTGCATCATATTCGCTGTTAACGATCGTTGTTTCCAGCCGCTGGATTTTTCCCACCATGATTTTGATGCGGTACCCTGAAAGATTTTTGTTGAAATACGAGAGAACCCTTTTTTTCAGATTTTTAGCCTTTCCTACATACAAAAGCTGATCATTTTTGTCATAATAACGATAAACACCGGGCTCGGAAGGTAAAGTTTTGAGTTGTAATTCTAAAGAAGGATTCATATAACAAAACTACGGAATTTAGAAGCATAAAAAAAGCCGCAGAAATACTGCAGCTTTATAATGTTTGTTAAAATTGATTGTAATTAAACAGTTTCTTTATAACGATTTATTCTTTTGTACTTAAAAATTTAGCTTTGGGTCATTTCTGTATACTGATACACTAAAAAGCTGAAATAATCCCATTCCACAGAATTCTTAGGATATTTTTTCATAAACTCAGGATTGTCGCCAAAAAGAAAATCATAATTGTCTTCGAAATCATCTTTATGAAGCCACATCACTTTGTCTCCTTTTTTTACGTAGTAGGATTTTGTAACGCCGCCTCCCAACTGCGGAGAACCCATCACCGAAAATCCGCCGGTTTCTTTTGCTCTCGGATCATGATATACGGAAATAATATCATCAAAATCCGGATTGATGACCTGC
The DNA here is from genome assembly GCF_059579425.1 of Chryseobacterium sp. 2P. Classification (NCBI taxonomy): domain Bacteria; kingdom Pseudomonadati; phylum Bacteroidota; class Flavobacteriia; order Flavobacteriales; family Weeksellaceae; genus Chryseobacterium; species Chryseobacterium sp. 2P. The sequence goes on along the minus strand of NZ_CM184194.1, from coordinate 3,921,292 downwards.
ATTAAGAATTCTTTGTCTTCCTTCTTATTTTTAAGGGAAACATTCTGATTTACAAAATGAATGCGGTCTTTTGTGGTTGAGTTTTTTAATTTCTTGGTCTGATAATTTCTGATGTTTCCCATGTATTTAAAAACTTTCCCGACTTTTTCCGCCTCATTCGGATACAGATACATTTCGCTGATGTTATCGGCAACAAATACCGATGGCTTTTTAGAAATGCTGTCTTTCAGGGTAACCTCGAAAATCTGACCTTTTTTCGTATCTGTTTTGCTGCAGAAACCTTTGTGTGTTGTTCCGTCCTTTAATATTACGGTAGAAGTTTTTTTTACAGAGGGAGCGTTAAAACCTTCGTTAAAAAGGTACTGTTTCATTTTTTTAATTTCTTCTTTGGAGTATTTTACTTTCTGTGCGAAAGATGCTGTGCTTACCAAAAACAGCGTAAACACTAAAGTTTTAAGTTTCATGGGGATGTTAATTTTTATATTTCTGCGGTAAAAATAGCAAATTAATTCACTTATTTTCAGAAAAATATATGCTGTTGAAATTTAGTTTTTCCAATCGTTGCCAAATGCGTAATTTTAAGACAAAATTTTGAGAATGATATACGGTGTAGATGTTTTCAGTTTCCATGATGTTTTGGAGATCTGCAAAACTCCAAATAAAGCTAAATTAAACAAAACCGCTAAAGAACAGATTTTAAAATCCCAGAAAAATGTACAGCAGATTGTAGAATCAGACCGATGCGTTTATGGAATCAATACTGGTTTCGGACCTCTTTGCGATACAAAAATATCGGCGGATGAAACTGCGCAGTTGCAATATAATTTAATTATTTCCCATGCGGTAGGTGTAGGAAAACCAATTGATAAAGAACTTTCTAAAATTATGATGATAGCGAAAGTTCATGCATTGTCAAAAGGTTTTTCCGGAGTTTCTCTGGAAGTGATCGAAAGATTGATCCTGATGCTGGAAAAAGATATTATTCCGGTAGTTCCGGAGCAGGGTTCTGTAGGAGCTTCGGGAGACTTGGCTCCTTTGGCGCATCTTGTTTTACCGCTTTTAGGGCTGGGAAAAGTTTGGGTTGGAAATGAAATTTTTGAAACAGCCGAAATTTTAGAAAAAAATAATCTCGAACCTTTGGTTTTAGGACCGAAAGAAGGATTGGGATTAATCAACGGAACGCAGTTTATTCTTGCTCATGCGATTAAAGGATTAGAAAAATTTGAATATTTGCTTGATCTTGCGGATATGACGGCGGCAATGAGTATTGAAGCATACAGAGGTTCAGCCAGTCCGTTTAAAAAAGAACTGCATGAGATCCGTCCGTTTGAAGGAAGTAAAAAAGTAGCGGCAAGAATGCTTAAATTTTTAAAAAGTTCTGAAAATCTTAAAGCACACGAATACTGCGACCGTGTTCAGGATCCGTATTCTATGAGATGTGTTCCGCAGGTTCACGGAGCAAGCAGAAATGCATTCGAACATCTGAAAATGATGGCAGAAACAGAACTGAATTCGGTAACGGATAATCCAATCGTTTTAAGCGCGGACGAATCTATTTCCGGAGGAAATTTCCACGGACAATTAATGGCTTTACCTTTGGATTATGCAACTTTAGCTGCTGCTGAACTGGGAAATATTTCAGATAGAAGAAGTTACTTGTTGCTGGAAGGAAAATACGGCTTACCAAGATTGCTAACGGAAAGTTCAGGTTTAAATTCAGGATTTATGATTCCTCAGTATACTTCTGCTGCGTTGGTTACGGAAAATAAAACATTATGTTTTCCGGCTTCTGCGGATTCTATTCCGACGAGTTTAGGACAGGAAGATCATGTTTCGATGGGAAGTATTTCCGGAAGGAAATTCAATCAGGTTCTTGGAAATTTGGTCAATATTTTAGCGGTTGAACTTATGTTTGCGGCACAAGGTTTAGAATTCCGAAGACCAGCAAAATGTTCAAAAATTATTGAAGAAAACTTCGCAATTCTCCGTTCAAAAGTAGCTAAGCTTGAAGATGACAGATTGATTGGACAAGACATGCTTGCAATCGCAGAATTGATAAATGAAAGAAAATTTATAGTTAATTAATTTTAAAAAAACAAATGAGAAAAATTATTTTATTACCAATGATTTTGTTTTGTATAAATTCTTATTCACAAACAAAGCAAGATAAGATTAAAGAACTTATTTCTTTAAATGGAACTTTTCCTATTTATAAAGAAGTCGAGAAAAATATTATTGCTGATTATAAGAAAAAATATAATCATGTTCCTGAAAGCGCTTGGAAAAGTATTGAAAGAAAAGTTAATATTGATGATCTTTTGAATAAAGTGATTAACATATATGACAGTCGATTTAGTGAAAAGGAAATTGAAGAATTACTAGCTTTTTATAAAACAGAAGTAGGTAAAAAACTCATTCAAAATTCATTTGATATGATAACTGAAATTCAAAATGAAAGTAAAAATTGGGGGATGAGCGTAATGCAAACGGTTAATGCTGACTTAGAAAGTTCAGGATATTTACAATCTCCACCACCGCCAATGCCTTCATCAGATAAGTAAATAACACAAAGACTTCCGGAAATGGAAGTCTTTTTTATTTTTAAGATTTAAAAAAAATATTTGTGTTGAATTGTGAAATATTAATGTCATTTGTGTTCAAAAAAAACATCACCACTGTAAAAGTATTAAAAATTAAAAACAAAATCTTTAATTTAGCCTAAAACCATTGCCATGACAATTAAAAGAACAGATTCTTCCAATAAAGATTTTCAAAATTTAGTAAAGCTTTTGGATGCGGATTTTGCCATTCGTAATGGGGAACATCATGGTTTTTACGATCAGTTTAACAAGATTGATATGATCAAAAACTGTATTGTCATTTATATAGATGAAATTCCTGCAGCTTGTGGAGCATTCAAAAAATTTAACGAAGAAACAGTTGAAATTAAAAGAATGTACACCAATCCTGATTTCAGAAAGAGAGGTTTAGCAACAGCCATCGTTAAAGAACTGGAAATCTGGGCAAAAGAATTTAATTATACAAAAGCAGTGCTGGAAAGCTCACGCGAGCAGAATGAGGCATTGTTCGTTTATGAAAAGAGCGGTTACACCAGAATTCCAAATTATGGACAGTACATCGGAATTGATAAAAGTGTCTGTTATGAAAAAGTTTTGTAACTTAATTTGAAATATTATTTCAAGCATAATAAATTTTTAAATTCTGTTGCTCGGTAATTCATTGTAAATTAATATCTTGGTTTTACCAATCAAATAGTATTTATATGAGAAAAAATGTTTTTTACCTTTTATTGTTGTTCTTTGTTTTTACTTCATGTAACAGAGACGACCTTCAAAACAATGTTGCCAGTACAGAAATCACTCAGAAAGATCCTTTAACGGCAAAGCAGATCAACGAAAAAATCAACGAAACCATCAAAACAAAAGGTAGATTTTCATGGAATGAATCTTCCGATCATTTTCTGTGGAGCGGGATTTTTCAGGGAAATAAAATTGCTTCCATCGGATTTGGCTCTTCTTTCGACAGAAGTCTGGATGCAGACAACAAAGCCATTGAAAACGAAATTTTAGACCTGATTAAAAAATATGAAGGAAAGACCGACAGAATTTTACTGTCTTCGGATCAATATTTAAATCAGATTGATGTTGCCATCGAGAAGCAGGAGACGGTGATTGCACTCAGAAAAATGAAAAACATCCGTTATCTGGAACCTGCAGATTACCGTTATTTTGAAAACGAAAAACAATTCGGGGCAACTGCAAAATCCAGCAGCAGCTCTTCAGGATGCGGATTTGAATCTACCGCTTTGAATGCCGTAGATTATACTACCGTTTCTCCTAATGCAAAAGCACCATGGTCATTCACGAAACACAATATCATTAATGCATGGAGTTACAGTACAGGAGCTGGAGTAACGATAGGAGTGATAGATAGCGGTGTTTCTCCGGAGCAGTCTTTGTTAGGAAGCAGCTTTAATAACGGACTTTCTACAGGAAGAACCATCAGCAAAAATGGAGTGTATGTAGATTCAGTCTGGCCGTGGAGTACAGGATACGACGGTTCTGCCGACAAATGCGGACACGGAACAAGCATGGCTTCTGCCGCCGCCGCTCCGAGAAATAATCAGGGACAGCCGGTTGGTGTGGCTTACAATGCCAATCTGGTAACGTACAGAGCAGCTTCCAATGTAGTTCTGGACGGATATCATGAGCAAAACGGAGTGAAAATTGCCTTTACAGAACTGGGAAATAATAACAGTGTAAAAATTATTTCAATGTCGATGGGACATATCTTTTCTGTCGGAAAAATTGAAGATGGGGTAAAATACGCGTATTCAAAAGGAAAATTAATTTTCTGCGCAGGTGGAACTTCTACCAGTTTTACCAATTTTGTAGGTGTAATTTTTCCTGCATGGATGCCTGAAACACAAGCGATAACAGGAGTGAAAGAAAATACTTCAAATCAGAAATGCGATGTCTGCCACTCAGGAAACGAAATTGATTTTACTTATCAGATGGAAAGAACTTCGGGAAGCAATATTCCGGTACTGAGTTACTATAACGGACAAACAGATTATGTGGGAGGATCTTCCGTAGCAACGGCTTCCACCGCAGGAATTGCGGCGTTGGTCTGGGCTAAAAATCCTTCATGGACGAGAGATCAGGTCATTAATAAAATGAGACAGTCTGCAACCTATTATCCGACTCCGAACTCAGATTACGGATACGGAAATATCAATGTGTTACAGGCAGTTCAGTAAAAATTCAAACAAAAATAGAGAAAAGGGAGTATTGTTAATTAACAATATTCCTTTTTTTATTTCTCCTGAATCATTCTATTAAGTATTTCTACTTAGTTAAAAAAATGAGTAAATCTACGCTAACATATTTATTTTAAACGTGGTAACTTTGAAGTGTGATCACAAACAAAACTTAATAATCCTGGAGACCAGAAACCATTCAAACGGGGCGAAATCCGAAAAGCCAAAAGAGTAGGAACACAAAATATAATTAATCATGGAAACAAAAGAATTAGTAGGAGGCTGGACAGCTTATCATCCTTTAACACCGGAAGATAAAAAAGTATTTAATGAAGCAATGCAAGGATTTGTAGGCGTACACTATAATCCTCAATCGGTATCTACACAATTGGTAAACGGAACAAACTACCGTTACAAATGTCTTGCTTCAATGCCGCCTTCTGAGGTAGTTTGGGAAGCTATTGTAGAAATTTATGCTCCGATTAACGGACAACCTCATGTTGTTGGTATCCAAAGATTGTAATAACAGCATTACCCTTAATAAAAAAGAAAGCGGAAGAAAAATTATCTTCCGTTTTTTTTATCCTATTCTCACGCTCGTCATACTCAGAGATCCTCCAATTAATTCATCATTAAATAAACTGAGGCTTTCAGATTTCTCCTTCAGTCCTAAAGTATAGATCAGAGGAAGATAATGATCCGGAGAAGGAACTGCATATAGAAGCGAAGTTCCCTGTTTCTGGTAATCGATGATGTTCCGGAAATTTCCGTCCAAAAGCCAGTTGTTGGTTTTCTCTCTGGCTTCAATCGCCCAGTCCCAGCCGGCGCCGACGGTATTGATGTTTCTCCAGTCGATCAGTCTCAAATTATGAACTATGTTTCCGCTTCCGATAATTAAAATTCCTTTTTCGCGGAGCTTATTGAGTCTCTTAGCTAAATCAAAATGATATTGCGGAGATTTTGTATAATCAATACTCATCTGAATAACAGGAATATCTGCATTCGGATACATATGTTTAATCACCGACCATGCTCCATGATCCAGTCCCCAATTATGATCTTCTTCCACCACAACCGGAGCCAGTAATTCTACAGTTTCTTTTGCCAGTTCAGGATTTCCCGGAGCCGGATACTGTACATCAAACAAAGCCTGCGGAAAACCTCCAAAATCATGAATCGTTCTCGGCATTTCCATTGCCGTTACTTTCGTTCCCTGTGTAAACCAGTGAGCCGAAATACAGAGAATAGCGTTCGGTTTCGGAATTTCAGCCGCAGCTTTTCGGAAACCCTGTACAAACTGGTTTTCTTCAATAGCATTCATCGGCGAACCGTGTCCCAGAAAAAGAACAGGCATTTTCTCGGTATTATTAAAATTTTCGCTGATGTTTTGTAAATCGTTGAGGTTCATTTTTTTATTCTCGAAAACAGAAAAGAGCAAAGGTAATATAACTTTCCTTTGCTCTTTTACCTTGATTTTTTTATGTTTTATGCTTGTTTTACAAACTGTAATTCTCCGGCGATTTTTACTTCTTCGCTTACCATTACACCTCCCGCTTCAAGAGCAGCATTCCAGTTCAGTCCGAAATCTTTTCTGTTGATTTTCCCTTCGAAAGAGAAACCTGCCTTTGTATTTCCCCACGGATCAACATTAATTCCGTTGAAATCCACATCAAGCGTTACAGGCTTCGTAATTCCGTTAATCGTTAAATTTCCTGTTACTTCATTGTTTACAGCAGAAGATTCGAAAGTAATGGTTGGATTGGCTTCAGCGTTAAAGAATTCAGCAGATCTTAAATGGTTATCTCTGTCTGTATTGTGCGTAGAGATAGAAGCTGTCTGAATAGTTGCTGTTGTTTTAGCATTCGCAAAAGTATCGTCTTCCGCATCAATTTCAGCCGTAAAATCTGTAAAGTTTCCTTTGATATTAGAGATCATCATGTGTTTTACTTTAAAAGTAATTTCACTGTGAGCAGGATCTAGGTTCCATTTTGTTGCCATTGTATTAATATTTTTGTTGTTAATTATACTGCAAATTTAGATCAGAGAAGAGGTACAAATCATTGACGTAGGATAAGAAATGATGTTCTTTGTATTTTTCATAATCCTGTTGTTTCAACGAAACAAAATCTTAAAGATATTTTTAAGGAAAAAGCAAAACAACTTTAAATTCTCATACACTCACACTCTTAAACACTCACACGCTCAAACCCTCCAACTCCCCAACTTAAAAACTCTCCAACTCAATCAAGGAGCTTTATCGCGCTTTCCGCACTCGCTATTTCTTTAGTTTCGGCGCGGCGGAGCCGCGCCGAAACTAAAGAAATGAGCTCAGACAAATGCTGCAATCACGGCTAGGATTGAAACCGGTTATTCATTACCCGTCACTACGGACAAACTGAAGGTCTGCGAACGTAGTTCTGAAGCGACGAAGCAGTCTCAAAAAATCGTACACAAAAGTCTTTATTGGATTTATTCAAAGTATTTCAAAAGTCTGCAAAGAGAAAAAATCTTTGATTTTTTTTAAAACTTATGTGCTCTTTTTTCCATTTAAGTATTAAATTTAAACAACTAAAGTGTTACAATCTTTTGCATCTTTTGCGGTAAAAAAGTTTAGACAAGTTTAGTTTATGCTGAGCTTGTCGAAGTGCCGTTGCGCCCGAAAATCCGCAAAATCCTTAAAATAAAATCCCTTTGCGTATTTTGCGTTAAAATTCCAACCAATGCTTATAACGAAGCAATCCCAATAAAACAGGAGCTTCTGTTATCATTTAGGATGATTTAAAATTATTTTAAATATTCTTACAAAACGAAAAACATACAGTTCATTTGCTAAGTGAATAGTTTATGCTGAGCTTGTGTCGTTGCGAACGAAAATCCGCCTAATTATTTAAAATAATCCCTTTGCGTATTTTGCGTTAAAATTCTAACCCAGTCATTGTGACGGAGAAATCTCAATAAAGCAAAAGTCTCACTTTGTCATTTAATAAGATTTGAAATTACTTCAAATAAATTCAAAATAAACAACCGAAAACAGCCATCAACAACCAACAAAAAACCAAACTCCCATTTTGCTTTAACACTTCTTAACCATTGATATTTATTTCTTATTTTTGAAGGATTCAATTTTATACAATGAAATTATATAAATTATCTTTATGGATGCTGGTTTTTGGAGGTAGTACATTTGCGCAGACCCAAAAATACACAATGGCGGAGGCAGTTAATGGGATGAGAACCAACTTAGCCGTTAAAAACATCTCGCAGTTTTCATGGTCTGCAGATGGGAAATCTTATATTCAGGCGGTAAAAGGCGGATATTTAATCACCGATCTGAAAACTAACAAACAGGATACGCTGGTTTCTTTATCTCAACTGAATAAGAATTTAACAGACAATAAATTCAAAGCAGTTCCACAGATTAAATTCATCAGCAATTCTCAGGGATATTTCAATTCCGGCGGAAAAATGGTATGGGTAGAAAAATCCGGCAGCGACTGGAAAACAAAAAATTCTGTTGCTTTGGACGAAAATGCTGCCAATATGAAGATTTTTGGGGATAACCAGACTTTTGCATTTACCGTAAAGAATAATTTATTTGTTAATAAAAACGGAAAAACCATTGCAGTAACCAATGATACCGATGAAAATATTCTGAATGGAGCTTCCAATGTTCACCGAAACGAATTCGGAATTGATACCGGAATTTTCCCGGCTCCAAATTCAGAGAGCGTGGCATTCTACAGAATGGATCAGAAGATGGTTGCAGATTATCCGATTATCGACTGGTCTGTAACACCTGCTGTAAATCATAACATTAAATATCCGATGGCGGGGAAAACGTCTCATCAGGTAACGCTGGGAGTTTTCAACATTAAAACTCAGAACACAACCTTCTTAAATATTGCAGGCGAAAAAGATCAGTACTTAACGGCTGTTACCTGGAGTCCGGATTCAAAATATATTTTTGTAGGCGTTCTGAACAGAGGACAGAATTACCTGAAAATGAATCAATATGATGCTTCGACAGGAAATTTAGTGAAAACTCTATTCGAAGAAAGCAGCGATAAATATGTGGAACCTCAACATCCTTTAACGTTCTTCCCGAATTCCACTACAGATTTCATCTGGCAGAGCCAGAGAACAGGATACAACCATTTATTCCATTACAGTCTGGAAAAAGGACTTGTTGCACAGATTACAAAAGGAGATTGGCTGGTAACGGATATTTTAGGTTTCAATGAAAAGAAAAATGAAATCTATTTTACATCCACCAAAGAAACTCCGTTGGAAAAGCATTTGTACAGAATCAACTGGACAAATTTCAAAATGCAGAGAATGGATAACGCAGAAGGAGTTCATTCCGGAGTGTTAAGCAGTGACGGAAATTTCCTGTATGATGTCTACAGCAACGCCGATACACCAAGAGTTGCCAACATCATTAATACGAATACTTTAAAAACAAACAATCTTCTGACCGCTGAAAATACCCTGAAAAATTATCAGCGTCCGGAAATTAAAAATATCAATTTAAAAGCCGACGACGGAACAATTTTGTATGGCAAAATGATTCTTCCGACCAATTTTGATCAAAATAAAAAATATCCGGTGATCGTTTATTTATACAACGGTCCGCATTTACAATTAGTAACCAATTCTTTCCCGGCATCCGGAAATCTTTGGTACGAATACATGGCTCAAAACGGATACATCATATTCACGATGGACGGAAGAGGTTCTTCTAACCGTGGGTTGAAATTCGAGCAGGCAGTTTTCAGAAATCTGGGAACCACAGAAATGAACGACCAGATGAAAGGAGTAGAGTATTTAAAATCTCTTCCTTACGTAGATTCCGAAAGAATGGGAATTCATGGATGGAGCTTCGGAGGATTTATGACAACAAGTTTCATGCTTCGTAAGCCGGATGTTTTCAAAGTGGGCGTTGCAGGAGGACCCGTAATCGACTGGAGTATGTACGAAATTATGTATGGCGAAAGATACATGGATACTCCGCAGGAAAATCCACAAGGTTATGCAACAGCCAATCTTCTGGATAAAGTTCAGAATCTGAAAGGAAAATTATTAATGATTCACGGAGCGCAGGATGATGTTGTGGTTTGGCAGCATTCGGTTAAATTTATTAAATCTGCGGTTGATAATGGTGTTCAGTTAGATTATTTTGTATATCCGGGACATCCGCACAACGTGATCGGCAAAGACAGAGTACATCTTATGCAGAAAGTAACGGATTATTTTGACCAAAATCTGAAAAAGTAAATAGTAAAATCCAGTGTAAATATAGACTGGATTTTTTTGTTTAGAATTATTTAGAATCTATTCTTATCAAACATCAATGCATCTGATTTTCGGTTGCCGTAAATTTGTACTATAAAATCAACAATATGGAATTAGGAATAGGAATGTTTGGCGATCTTGCTTTCGACCAGACAACAGGAAAATATAAAGATGCAGGTGTAAAGATTCGTGAAATTCTGGAGCAGATAAAATTCATGGATGAGGTGGGAATTGATGTTTTTGCCATGGGAGAACATCACCGTCCCGATTATGCGGTTTCTTCTCCGGAAATCGTTCTGGCTGCAGCGGCAGGTATTACAAAAAATATAAAATTAGCGAGTGGTGTTACGGTTTTAAGTTCATCAGAACCTGTAAAAGTATATGAAGATTTCTCGACTCTGGATTTAATTTCAGACGGTCGTGCTGAAATTTTCGTTGGAAGAGGAAGTTTCATTGAATCATTTCCCTTATATGGATATTCTTTAAACGATTATGAGGAACTTTTTGATGAAAAATTAGACTTACTGCTCAAAATCAATTCTCAGGAAAATGTAACCTGGAAAGGAAAACTTCGTGCACCTATGCAGAATCAAACCGTTTATCCGAGAGCAAAAAATGACGGAAAACTGCCCATCTGGAGAGCAGTCGGCGGAACTCCGCAGTCGGTTTTAAGTGCCGCGGAATTGGGAATGCCTTTAGTGGTGGCAATTATTGGAGGAATGCCGGTACAATTCAGAAATTTAATTGAATTCTACAAACAGGAATATAAAAAAGAAGGTCATGATGTTTCCAAAATGCAGATCGCCGTTCATTCGCATACTTTTGTAAGTGATGATCCTGAAGTGATTGAAGGGTATTTCCACAATTATAAATCGCAGATGGACAGAATCGGTTCTTCCAGAGGTTGGGCTCCTTACACCAAAATGCAGTATGACGGCGGAAGAAGCAAAGAAGGAGCGTTGTTCATCGGTAATCCTAAAGAAGTGGCAGATAAAATTGCTTACCTGAAAGAAATTTTCGGCATTACAAGATTTATCGGACACATGGATGTGGGAGCTCCGGAGCATGATCTTATGATGAAATCTATCGAACTGTTTGGCAAAGAAGTAAAACCACTTGTCAAAGATCTTTAAAACAAAACCTTCGCTGAATTTCAGCGGAGGTTTCTCTTTAATAAAAATCATCTGTAAAAATGAAACAACGTCCTGTTGTTTAGAAATTAATCAATATAAATTATAAAGCTGTATAAGAAGCTATTGCAACCTGTGGATGAAAAGCAAACATAAACGTTTCAAAAGAGTCTCCTGAAGTGTTTTTGCTTAAAAGATACTTATTGTCGATAATATCAATCAGCAATAATTCAGGGGTGTAAAAAGTCAAACCTATTTTATGCTTTGAAGGATCTTCCACATTGGAACTGATGAGATCCAGTTTGAAATTTTCAATCGGGAAAAAAGTATTTCCCAAAACATCCGGAAGACTTCTGATCTCACCGTTAAGCTGGGCAACATAGTTCACCACTGCTGAACTCAGTAAAAATGGAATTCTTTCTGCATGAGGATTTTTTCTCAGCAATTCCCAGTAATTCTTTACCGGGTTTTCTTTATCATCGAAAACCTGATGTTGAATTTTATATTCAAAATACGTGTCTTCAAAGATGTATCTATCCCAGACAATTTCAGAATTCTGATCAATTACAATCCTGAATGCAAGTTTTATTTTAGCCTTCATCATTTTAAATTTTAATAAAACAGGGCAGCTTTTAATAATTCTGCCCTGATCCTAAACAAAATTGATATGAAAAATATCTAATACTCAATAAGTGGATCAGTTTACAAGAACTTTAAGATTCTCTGTAAACGTTCCTTTCGTATTATCAATCGTAATTTTTGCGATATACATTCCGGATTTTAATTGGTTTTTGGTCATTTTGATCTGCTGACTTCCGGATGCAAGTTTTTGCTTGTCGATGACACTGAAAAGTTTTTTTCCGCTTACATCAAACAGTTCAATACTTACTGTTGATCTTTCGTTAAGAGTAATCGGGAAAATAGTCTCTTCTCTGAAAGGATTTGGATAATTCTGTCCCACATTAAAATTTTTGGTGTTTGTTGCTTCCTGAGTTCCTAAAACGGCTCCTGCTACATAAATGGTATGAGTTAAAATATATCCTGCTGATAAAGAGCCTGTTATCGTACTCATCTCATTGCTGGTTCCGTCTGAAAATACATTGTCACTGGCATTATAAGTATATCCTGTCATTCCTTTTGTATAGCCGTATGAAGTTCCGTTGACATTCACATTATAAACAGCACTGCTTGTTCCTTCCGGAAAAGCAATCTGAGTAACCAGAAGAGAAGTTCCGTCTGCTTTGTAAATATGAACATGAATGTGGGTGGCTCTGCTCTGATACCATCCCGGAAATATGCTCGTGAAACTTACAAGTCCGTTTGCATCCGTGGTCTGTCTTCCGCGAAGAAAATGATTGTTGGTGTAATTTGCAGCCTGCATTGCTGTACCTCCGTATTCGGAATAGTTTCCGTCTTTATCACAATGCCAAACGTCTACCAGAACTCCTTGATAGGCAGCGCAGTTTCCGTTGGTATTTTTTATATAAATATTCATCGTAAAGGCAACTCCGGTTCTGTCTCCCACAATATTGGTTTGTACCAGACTCGACGGAGTATGTGTAGGAAAAGGACCCTCTGTTTCTGAATTGGTTACACTGCAGGTTAAAACATTTTGAGAAGATTTTTCGGGCAGCATTTCCTCATGAAAAATTTCCGATCGGAGAAGAACAGGCGCAGCAACAGCTATTCCTGCCAGTCCGAATGAGTTTTTTAAAAAATTTTTTCTGTCCATGTATTTAGTTTTTATTTTAAATTAAACTTCAAGGAAAAGTAAAAGGGCATTTTCACTTAATGCTTCAAATTCCAGAGTTTCGATTTCAGAAATGATGATCGCGTCTCTGGTTTCTAAAAGTCTGTTCTGAAATTCAAAAGCACCGTTAATCACCATTCCGAAAATTGATTTTCCCTTGTGATGAAGAGCATATTCCTCTTCTTTTCTTCCTTCATACAATCCTATGAAATTGGGATATTCCAGTTTTTCAGAAATCTGTATCAAATGATTTCTACGGTCTATATTCAGATTTTCAATGCTGAAGAAATTATCTTTTTTAATACTTTTTAGTTCAAAAATCAGAATGTCGGCTTTCTCATCCGATTTGTTATTTCTAATGTTCAGCATATTACCTTCTTCAGACTTTAAAGTAAAAATATTTTCTGGAGAAAGAGGTTTCTCAAAATCGTTAATGTAAATTTCGCCGAAGAGCACAATGATGAGAACAGTAGAACTTTTTTGATATTTAAAATCAAATGTTCCGTTTTCCTCGAAAACAACTTCTGTTATTTTGTGCAATCCTGACTGTTCATCGGGAGTCATCTCGTTCAGAACATATGAGTTTTCTTTCCTCCAGACGGAAAGATCAGATTTAAAAATTCTGGATGGACTTTGAACTAACATTTTGATTGAATTTTTTTGAGGAATTCCACACTGCACAGATAAACACATCTAATCACTTCACACCCGCGTAAATCTGTGCTTTTTGTGGAAAACTAATAAACTAATAGTAAACAACCTCTGTTTTATTTTTACTAAGCCGAAACTTTTATCGTATGGGTAAGAGCATATCCCGCGCTTACACTTCCTGTAATCGTAGACATTTCATTAGATGTTCCGTCGCTGAATACATTATCACTTGCATTATAAGTATATCCGTTCATTCCTTTATATCCTGTACTTGAAGCTACCTGAACCACTGCGCTGTCATTTCCTTCCGGAAATGCAATCTGCGTTACCAGAAGAGATTGCCCTGCAGAATTATAAATATGAACATGAATGTGAGTGGCTCTTCCGCTGTACCATCCCGGAAATATACTTGTGAAAGAAACTTTTCCGTTGGCATCGGTTGTCTGCCTTCCTCTAAGGAAATGGTATGACGTATAATTGGCAGACTGCATCGCTGTTCCTCCATATTCAGAATAATTTCCTTCTTTATCACAATGCCAGATATCAACAATAGCTCCCTGAAGATTGGCACAGCTTGCATTGGTATTCTGAACGGTAATTGTAATCGTGAACGGAACACCAGTTCTGTCTCCTACAATATTAGTCTGTACAAGTGTAGAAGGTGATTTGGTAGGAAAAGGACCTTCAGTCTCGGAATTGGTAACAGAACATCCTGTTGAAGATGATCCGGAAGAAGAACCTGAACCTGAAGATGAGCTCGTTGTGGTATCCGCGATATCGTCATCACTTCCGCAATGTATCAAAATAGGAGCTGCTACCGCAGTAACACCTGCCAAACCAAGAGTTTTTAAAAACCCTTTTCTGTCTATTGTTTTCATAATATGTTTTTTTAAAGGTTACTATTTGAATGGTATTGATTCAATTATCAATTTCTGTATCAAATATATTTTGAAAAAAAAAGCTTATGAAATTTATGAGGTAAACAGTAAAAATGTGTCGGTAAATGAATTTTTTTTAAGAAATATTAAGAATAATATGAAAGGAATAGCAAAAATTTGCCGAATAGAAATTACCTCCTTTGGAGGGGTAGTTTAAGATGAATAAAATCATTTATTTACCAGTTTCATCACTGTATCTTTATATGTTTCCCCAATCGGAATGATAAATTCCCCAATGTGGATATTCCGGTTTACAATTGTTTTAATCAGGTTTATGGGAACAATATAAGAGCGGTGAACTCGTATAAAGTCTTTTTCTGAAAGTTTTTCCAGAATATTTTTCATAGAAGAACGTGCGGTAATCTTGGAATGATCTGCAAGATGAATCTGAATGTAATCGTCTAAACCTTCGATCAAAATAATATCATCAAAATTAATTTTATGAAGTTTATAATCTGCACGGATGGAAAGATATTTTACATCAGCAGATTCATTATTCACTTTTACTTTATCCACAGCCGCTTTAAATCGATCAAAAGAAAAAGGTTTTAATAAATAATCTATCGCATTGATACTGAAAGCATCCACTGCATATTCAGAATAAGCAGTGGTGAAAATAACCTTTATATTTTGAGAAATACTTTTATAAAAATCCATTCCGTTTCTGGAAGGCATTTCGATATCCAGAAAAATCAGATCAACAGGATATTTGTTGAGGTGCTTCTGTGCTTCGCTTTGTATATTGAAAGTTTTTTCCAGAGAAAGATTTTCAATTTTTCCGGCATAATTCTCAATAATTTTAAGCGCGAGAATCTCATCATCCAGTGCAATTGCTTTTATCATAATACTTTTCAGACTAAATTTATTTTTAAATCCACTTCGTACGTTTTTCTGTCATTATTTATTATGAGAGTCTGTTTTTCTCCATAAATCTGCTGCAGATGTTCAATCGTATTTTTCAGTCCCACTTTCAGGCTGTTTTCATCCGTTATGTTTTCGTTCACAATATTATTGAATACATTAAAATTTAAAGTACCTTCCTGAACTACAGCTTTTACATAAATTTTAGAATTTTTTTCCGCATTAAAACCGTATTTAAATGCATTTTCGATAAAATTAACCAAAATAAAAGGCGCAATTTTCAATCCCTGCGTTTCTCCAATCTCCGTATAGGAAAAATCTAAACTGCTGTCTGTTCTTATCAGCTGAAGCGAAATATAATCTTTTATGTATTCGATTTCCTGACTTAATTCAACAAAATCTTTACTGCTTTCCTGCACCACATAACGCATTACATTAGAAAGTTTTAAAACTCCTTCAGGCGTATCGTCAGATTTTAACAAAGCCAGAGAATAGATAGAATTCAAAATATTGAACAGAAAATGAGGCTGCAGCTGATATTTTAAATTCAACAGTTCAGCTTTTGCCTTTAATTTTTCCAGTTCCTCTTTCTCATTACTTCTATAAATAAAGAATGAGGATAAGAACGAAAAAAGAAATGGCAGCAGTGAAGCAAAAATTATCTGAAGGTAAGAACTGTCATTTCGTTTGGGACCGGAATTATCAAAAGGAGGTCTTCCATCCATTGGTGGCTGCGGAAATAAATTATTTTTAGGTGGCATTTCTTGTGGTTCCTTATGCATTTGAGAGGGAACACTCGTAAAATTATTTCCTGATGATATATAATAAGGTAAAAACACCATTACACCGAAAGATATCGAACTAGAGAGTAGAAAAGCGATATGTTTTTTCTGCCGGTAAAATTTCGGAAGAAAAATGTTAAGATTTACATAAAAAAAGATAATCACCAGCACAAAACGAATAAACTCCCTTTGAAAAGGAGGAACCCTGAAGACAGACAGTGTCCCGTCAAAATCCGGAGAAGAAACAATCGGGATCGTGAGAAGTAGAGGAATGAGGATAATGTGTGGTAAAAGCTTTTTCATTGAACTAAATTATTAAATTCGATTTAGAATTTGTCGAAAATTATTAAAACAGTGGGCGTTTTTTTATTTTGTCTAAAAGTCATCTGTTTGTCATCCGATACAAATTCTCTACTTTTACAGCATGGAACAACAATCTAAAGATCCCCTTCACGGAAAAAGACTAGATGCTATTCTTGAAGAATTGGTGGAATATTATAACGGTTTTGAAAAACTTTGCGAACAGATCAACATCCGATGTTTTACAGACAATCCCAGTATTAATTCTTCTCTGAAATTTTTAAGAAAAACCGACTGGGCAAGAGCCAAAGTGGAAAGTTTATACCTTTTTGTGCAGCGAGAGAAAAAACGCAGCGAAAGAAAAAAAGACAGATAGATATTTCTTCGGTCAATGATTTCAAAAACAGTATCTTTGTGCCGTTAATCGTGAAAACAATCACGAAAAAAGAATAAAATATGACAATCGAAAACAATCACGTTGTAGCTGTAAAGTATATCCTACATACTATTGAGCCGGATGGAAGTAAAATTCTTGTAGAAGAAACAACAGCAGAAAATCCACTTACATTTTTGTATGGAGTAGGAATGATGATTCCAAAATTTGAACAGAATATCCACGGCTTACAAGCTGGAGATAAAGCTGATTTTACGATTAAGCCTGAAGAAGCTTATGGTGAAAGACAGCCTGATGCAATTGCTCAGTTGCCGATCGATATGTTCCAGGAAGCAGGAATTCCGCCTGTAGGAGCCATTTTACCTTTATCCGACAATCAGGGGAATAACTTTCAGGCAATTGTGGTTGAGGTAACTCCGGAAGCTGTAGTGGCAGATCTTAATCACCCGATGGCTGGGAAAACGTTAGATTTCCAGGTTGAAATCTTAAACACACGTCCTGCAACGGAAGAAGAGTTGTCTCACGGTCACGCTCATGGAGTAGACGGAAACGAAGCTCACTAAGAGTTTTCTCAATAAAATATGAATGTCTGGCAGAAATGCCGGACATTTTTTTTGACACATAATTCACATAGTTTTCAGTTCAAATCTTTGGAAATATTTTAGAACATATAAGCCGAAAATCAAATATTTTTATGATTGTCCGTAATTTGTCATAATTGGAAAAATCTTTGAGTTCTTTGCTGAGTGAAACGCCCTTGCGAACTTAAAAACAGTTATTATATAAAGAATCTTTGCGAGTTCTTTGCGTTAAAAAAAACAGTATGTTTAATAGCGGGTAATCATAAAAATTTTTCATTTTGAGAATCAATAATCTGTGAAATTAGTGGGAAATTTTTTAATCTAACCTGAGTTCATGATAAGTCTTCTTAAACGCAAGGTTAAACAAAGCGATTCAATTATCAGGAATTTAGCTTTTAAGATATACAAAGGCGTAAAACTTATCAAAGTAATACCATTTTGTATTTTTTAAATAAACGAAGTGCCTTTGTTTAGCTTACCAACTTTCAATAAGTAAAAAAAAATCTTTTGTTTTTCTTTGCGATAAATTAATATAATGCAATAAATCAATTGTTTAAATTTATTTCTTATCCCGAACTGAGGTCAATCTAATCAAGAAATTCACCGCTCACATAAAACCAGCGGTTCTGGATCATTTTAAAGGTAGATAATTCGTGATGAACATGGTTTCCTCCGCTTTCATCGGTGTAAAAAGCTTTGAATTCCACTTTATTCATAGAAGGCTTATTTACAATTTCCAGTTTTGTCCACTCATTAATTTCTCCCCATTCCTGTAAATCTTTCGTATTGTGAAACTGCCTTTTACTCGGCGAAGTGGTTTCCATTAAATATTTTCCGTTCGGAATCGCAAACGCGGAAAATCTTGAGCGCATCAATGCTTCTGAGGTCGGAGCAAATTTTTCTTTTGTATGATAAGGTTTACAGCATTCTTCGTAGGTCTTTCCGGAACAGCAGGGACAGTTCATTGTTTTAAATTTTAAGAAACAAATTTACACTTTTTGCTAACCACGAATTCAAGAATTTTTATCTTTTGTAATTTTAAATCTGTGTTATCTGCGAAATGTTTTACTGTGTCATTAGTGAAAAATATTTGTGTCATTTGTGTTTAAATAAAAAGAAAAAAAGCATCCAAAAATTGAATGCTTTTAAAAATTTATTTAATAAATCCTCTGTTTCTCAATAAAGGCTTAATATCCGGATCGTGTCCTGTAAAATCTCTGAATGCCTGATTCAGATCAACAGAATTTCCTACAGACAGAATATATTTTCTGAAACGATCTCCGTTTTCTCTTGTCAATCCTCCATTTTTAGAAATCCATTCCCAAGCGTCGTTATCCAGAGTTTCAGACCATAAATAAGCATAATATCCTGCAGAATAACCACCACCCCAAATGTGTGCAAAATAAGGCGTATGATATCTTGGAGGAACCGTTGCCAAAGTAAATCCGTGTTTTGCTAAAGATTCTTTTTCAAAATCTAAAACAGGAATTAACTGGCTTTCATTGGTTACTGTATGCCAATCCATATCTAATTCAGCCGCAGAAACCAGTTCCGTGGTCATATATCCCTGATTGAAAGTTGCTGCTTTTTTAATTTTATCAACCAAAGTTTGTGGAATGGGCTGTTTTGTTTCGTAATGTAAAGCGTAGTTCTTTAAAACAACAGGATCTAAAGCCCAGTGTTCGTTGATCTGTGAAGGGAATTCCACGAAATCTCTTGGTACATTGGTTCCGGAAAGCGAAGGATATTTCTGGCTGGCAAACATCCCGTGAATAGAATGTCCGAATTCATGGAAAATAGTGGAAACATCATCATAACTGATTAAAGAAGGTTTTCCCGGAGCCGGTTTCTGATAATTGTAGCAGTTTACAATCACAGGTTTTGTTCCCAATAAATAAGACTGTTCTACGAAATTGCTCATCCAAGCTCCTCCGTTTTTAGAATCCCTCGTGTAGAAATCCAGATAATAAATGGCAATGGATTTTCCGTCATGATCGAAAACTTCATACGTTACGACATCAGGATGATAAACCGGAAGATCCGTTCTCTTTTTGAAAGTTAATCCGTAGAATTTTTCCGCAGCGAAGAATACTCCCTTTTCCAAAACGGTTGTAATTTCAAAATAAGGCTTAATTTCACTTTCATCAAGATCAAATTTTGCCTTTCTTACCTGTTCAGCATAAAAATTCCAGTCCCATGGTTCAACTTTGAAGCCTCCTTTCTGCTGATCGATCAGATCCTGAATATCTTTTGCCTCACGTCTTGCTGTTTCTACCGCAGGAGTCGCAATCTGGTTCATTAATTTTGTTGCAACTTCCGGCGTTTTTGCCATCTGATCCTGCAATTTCCATTCTGCGAAGCTTTTTTTACCTAAAACCTGAGCTTTTTTCAGTCTTAATTTCGCTAATTTTTCAATGGTTTCCCTTGTATCATTTCCATCACCTTTTTCAGCTCTTGTCCATGATGCTTTGAAGAGTTTTTCTCTCGTTGCTCTGTTTTTAAGATTCTGTAAAAGAGGTTGTTGTGTAGTGTTTTGTAATGCTAAAAGATACTGTCCCGGTTTTCCTGCATTTTTGGCATCAGAAGCTGCCGCAGCAATTTCATCGGCGGAAAGTCCGTCCAGTTCCTTCACATCTGTAAAGAAAACGCCTCCCTGCTTTCTTGCTTCAAGCAATTTGTTGGAATATTGCGTAGACAATGAAGCCAGTTCCTGATTGATCTGCTTTAGTTTTTCTTTATCCGCAGAAGAAAGATTGGCTCCTGCAATTTCGAAATTCTGTTTGTAATATTGTAGTAATCTTTTGCTTTCAGCGTCTAAACCGTTTTCAGAGATCGCTTTTATTCTTTTATAAAGATTTTCATTCAGATACATTTTATCAGAATGGGCTGCAAAGATCGGAGCATATTCTTCATCAAGAGCCTGTAACGTAGGATTTGTATTGGCGCTGGTAAGATTTGAAAATATGATTTGAGCTCTTTTCAGAACTTCACCGCTTTTTTCCAGAGCTACGATGGTGTTTTCAAAAGTGGGTGCTTCAGAATTGTTGGCAATTTTTAAAATTTCAGCGTCGTGCTGTTTCAGACCGAAATCAAAAGCGGGTTTAAAATGTTCATTTTTAATTTTGTCAAATTCAGGAGCTTCATACTGAAGTTTGCTTTTTTTCATGAAAGGATTCGATGAAAGCGATGCGTCCGGAGCTGGAACTTCCTGTTGGCTATCGGTGTTTTTCATTGTAGTACATGATTGATTGAATGCTAATGCAGAAATTAATAATACCGATGTAATATTTTTCATAAATTAGTTGTTAATAAAGGTATAAAGATACTTAAAACTTAATTCATAAAATAATAAACATGAAATCACAGACTATTTTTCTTTTTTCAGCGATAGCACTTCTGGCTTCTTGCGATAAAAATGACCGACATCATAACGGCAACGAACAGAAAAGCTGGGTGGAAAAAGTAGTAACGAAAGACAACGGACCAATGAGCCATAAAGAAGTGACGGGTGATTTTGATGAAATCGAAGTTTCACAGGCGATCGAAGCTGAAGTGATAAAAGCTGATTTTGAAAAGGTCGTCATTTCTGCTCCGAAAAATATTATTGATGAGGTTCTCGTAGACAACAGTGGAGGAGAGCTTCATATTCATTATAAATCAGGAATCCGTGTGATGGATTCCCATAATGTTTCTGCAAGAATTTACACAAAAGATTTTTCAAAATTAAATGCCAATTCTGCGGCAAGCATAAAGGTGAAGGATAAATTTGTGCAGGATAAAATGGAGATTGAGGTTTCCAGTTCAGGAGCTGTTTCCGGAGATCTTGAAGCGAATAAATTTACTATTTCCATAGACAGCAGCGGAAATTTCGACGGAAAAATCTGGGCGGTAGATCTTGATGTAGATGCTTCATCCGCTGCAAGTCTTGATCTTTCCGGTAAAGCTAAAAATGCGGAGATCAGTGCTTCATCAGGAAGCAGTGTTTCTGCCAAAGATGTTATAGTTCAGAATCTGAAAACAGATTCATCCAGTGGTGCAAGTGTAGACATCAGTGCCTCTTCTTCCATTAATGCAGAAGCATCTTCCGGCGGAAGCGTGAATGTGTATAAAAAAGGAAACGTTACCAATATTACCAAAAACGAAAGCAGTGGCGGAAGCGTATCGATTCAGTAATGTAATGCTTTGCTGAGTGAAATGCCATTGCGAACGGAAAATTAAACGTTTGAGATAAAAATCTTTGTGGAGGTAGCGTTAAAATGATAACTGATTAGTTTATTTAAACCAAATGCAAGCTATTAATTTTCATCTTCATCCTCTTCATCATTAGAAGAATCTTCCCATTGCTGATTATCAAAATTGAGATTATCATACGCCAGTAATTCCTCCTCTCGCAGGAGGATTTCTTTTGTGGTAAAAAGATGAATTTCATCATCATGATCCGATTTGGCTAATTTTCGGATCGAAGCTTTATCGATGGTCATGAATCTCTGTCCGAGACGTCTTGCTGCGTATTTCCGCATTCCGGTTGCATGAAGAACATCAACTGCCATATCTACGGCGGTTCCCAGAGTTTCGCGGTAGATATTATTAATTCCGCTGTTTAAATATTCATAAGAATCTATTCTGTTTTTGGCACGCACAAAGATTTTTACCTGAGGATAATTTTCCCTTACGATATCGGCAACAAATTTATTGTCTTCGGGATCATCAAGACACAGCACCAGAATTTCGGCATCCTCAATTCCTGCTGCCCGTAATGTGGGAATTTTGGTAGCATCGCCATAATACACCTTAAAACCGTAACTTCTCAATAATTTTACACGGTCAGAATCCCGGTCTAAAACCGTTGCCGGAATTTTATTCGCTTTTAAAAGTCTTCCGACTGTACTTCCAAAATGTCCGAATCCTACGATGATGATTTTCTTTTGCTGAATATTACCGTCCAGAATATTAAAATCATTATCGGGATCAGGAACTTCTTTTATGAATCTTGGAGTAATAAGTTTATCATTGATAATCAATAAAAAAGGCGTGATGCACATGGTAATTGCCGTTACCGCCATCATCTGAGCGCTCAGTTCCGAAGGCAGAAGATAAAGACTTGAAGCATAATTGATGAGAACAAAAGCAAATTCTCCCACCTGCGAAAGCGCAAAAGCATAAAACAGGCTTTGTGGGGTATCTATTTTGAAAAACTTTCCGATAAGAAATAAAACAAGGAATTTTATGGCTAAAACTGCAAAAACGGTGGTGAAAATAAAAGTAGGATCTTTCTGAATGACGTTAAAATTCATTGTGGAACCTACACTTACAAAAAATACGGCAAGCAATAATCCTTTGAATGGATCAATCTGTGCTTCCAGTTCGTGGCGGAATTCGCTGTTGGCTAACATCACTCCTGCAAGGAAAGCTCCTAAAGCGGGAGATAAACCAATAGCTACCATGAGTTCTGAAACTCCGATGACCAAAAATAGGGAAGAGGCCGTTAAAAGCTCCGACATTCCGGATTTCGAGACATATCTTAAAAAAGGAACAAAAACATACCGTCCCAGTAAAATCAAAATAACCACTCCCAAAATAACGGTCGCAAACTGCATCCATTCCGGAAGAGTCTGTATGAGCACCTGAATTTCGTTATCGTGATGTCTGGATTTGTAATTGGCAATTAGCGGAAGGATTGCTAAAATTGGAATCACCGCAATATCCTGAAACAGCAAAGTGGAAAAAGAAGCTTCTCCGGCTAATGTTTTTAAGTTGTTTTTTTCCTGTAAAGTCTGCAGCACAATTGCTGTAGAAGATAATGCGAAACACATGGCGATAGCAATGGCTTTATCAATCTTCCAGCCTGCCCAGATAAATACGAGAAATAGCAGGGAAATCGTTAAAAGCATCTGCGTTAAGCCGAGTCCGACAATCTTCTTCCGCATATCCCAGAATTTTCGGGGTTCAAGCTCCAGACCGACTAAAAACAAAAGCATGATAACTCCAAATTCACTGGCGTGCATAATGTCGTTGACATCTTTTCCGGTTAATTTTAAAACATAAGGACCAATAATAATTCCGCCTGCAATATATCCGATGACAGAACTCAGCCCGAATTTTCTCGCCAGCGGAACCATAATGATGGCTACGCCTAAGAAAATAAGGGTGTTCATTGCTAAGCTTGTTTCCATAAATTTTTATTGGTTGAGAAGTTCTACAAACTGCTGTTTGTGTACGATAATTTCTTTTTTTGAAAGCTTGTTGGCTTCGTAAACGATTTTGATATTCTTAATGTTCGCTTTAAAAACATTCAGAGAGACGATAAGTCCGCTGATAAGTTCCTCCACCGTAAACTGATAGGTTCCTTCCTTGCTGAATGATCTTTCTTTTCCGCCGGTGGTTACCAGAATATAAACTTCTTTTCCCTCCAAAGGATTGTGATGATCTTCTTTAAGCCAGTCGCGATCGAAAACCTCATCAATCCAGAGTTTTAACAAAGGCGGCATTCCGAACCAGATGAGCGGAAACTGGAAAATAAAACGATCATAGTTTTTTATTCTTTTTCTTTCCCTGAAAGCGGCAATATGAAAATTCGGATACTCTTCGTAAATATCCCGAAGCGTAAAATGCTGATGACGGACATAGAAATTAATGAGCTCTGCATTCGAGTTGGAATGCTCTAAATAAGGATGCGCAAAAACTACCAACGTCTTCTTCATAAACCTGTTTTACGTAAATATAATGAATTTTTTTTGAAGTAAAGTAGGGTTTTGTAGCAGTTTAATAATTTTTTAATAGTAAAAAGGATGTTTTTGATAATATAAATGAAATAAATGAGTTTGATTTTTAGCGTATTAAAATTTTTAAAAAGCTGATAAATAAAAAAATCGATCAAAATGACCGATTATTTATTGTATGTGTTTATTTCATTTTAAAAACTGAGTGGATTTAAAGCAGTAATAAAAATTCTACCAACCTCCGGAAGCACCACCGCCTCCGAAACTTCCGCCTCCGCCGAAGCCACCAAAACCGCCACCTCCGCCGCCGGAACTTCCACCGCCAAATCCACCGCCGCCAAAGCTACCCGGAAAAGGGAAAAATCCACCCGGATAATTTCTGCGGCCTCTTCTGGAAAGGATTACATCATCGTCGTCATAATTTCCGCCGCCTTTTCCTCCTCCTTTGTTTCCGAAAAGGATGGCAATAATGATGAAGATTACAAATGCAATGATGATAATTTTAAAAATACTTCCGTCTCCATCTCCGCTTTCACGGTTGCTCAAAGGTTTAAATTTCCCCTGAACCGCTTCCATAATTGCCGATGTCCCGCCGTTGATACCTTCGTACCATTCTCCCTGTTTAAAGTGAGGGGTAACAATGTAGTCCAATATCTGTCCTGCAACAGATGCGGTAAGATATTGTTCCACCGCTCTTCCCTGCTGGATAGACATGGTATGGTCTTCGGTTGCAATAAGGAAAACAATTCCGTTGTCGACATCTTTTTTTCCGATTCCCCATTTCTCGCCAAACATCGTTGCCAGAAAATTGATGTCTTCTCCTTTTGTGGAAGGAATAATAACCACTTCAATCTCTGTTGAGGTAGAATCTGCAAATGCGATCAGTTTTTTATTAAGCGCATCTTTTTCCTCCTTCTTCAGAAGATTGGCATCGTCATAAACAGGATACAGAACGTCTGGTTTTGGAGGAATGGTATATTGTGCCGATACAAAAGTGTAAAAGCATACCAGCAAAAATGAAAAAACTATTTTAAGAGAACGTAATTTCATTAGGAAGTTCGTTGTGGTTTTCTCCCGTTACAGGAAAATATTTTTTTAGTTCCAGTCCGGTTTCAAGAATTCCGCTTTTTAAAGCCTGATAATAATTTCCTTTGGCAAATTCAGACGTAATATAGTCGTGCAGATGATCCCAGTAAGACTGGCTTACTTTTGCATGAATTCCGGTATCTCCGATGATCGTAAGATATTTTTGTTCAAAATTTACATGAAAAAGCACCGCATTTCTTTCTTTGGTTTTGTTCAGGCACAATTCTTCAAAAACTTTGAAAGCAATTTTTGCATTGTCTTCATCCGTATTGGAATCGATATGCACTCTGATCTCGCCGGTAGAATGCTCTTCTGCTGACTGAATAGCTTCCACGAGGGAAGCTATCTGCTGATTTGTTAAGAAACTTGTTGCCATTATTCTGAGAATACTTCAGGTGCTTTTTCTGCTCCTGCTTCCGCTTTGAACAAAGGTTTTTCTTTAAAGTTGGTGAAATTCGCCAGAATATTATTCGGGAATTGCTTTATGGATACATTGTAATCTTTCGCGGCATCATTGTAATAAACAGTTTCTGTTCTGATGCTGTTTTCTATCGCGATATATTCTCTCTGGAAATTAATGTATTGCTGATCTGCTTTTAAATTAGGATAAGATTCTACTACAGCCATCAATCTGCTTAAAGCTCCGGATAATTCTCCCTGTGCAGCCTGAAATCTGGCAACATCCTGCTCGGTCATATTGGTAGGATCAATGTTAATGGAAGTTGCTTTAGAACGTGCCTCAACAACTTTCGTTAAGGTTTCCTGCTCGAATTTGGAATAAGATTTTACCGTTCTTTCAAGATTCGGGATAAGATTTGCTCTTTTCTGATAAACAGTTTGTACGTTAGACCATTTTGCATTAACGGTCTGTTCTTTTTCCACAAAATTATTGTAGCCGTTTTTGCCCCAGAAGAATAGGACTGCAACAATAATAAGGAGAGCGATACCAATAGTTCCTGCGCTCAGACAACCTTTATTTTTCATAGTTTGATTTTTTTTAATATGTTTTGTGCTAACCAAATATACAAATTATGTGCTAATTTTGTAAAAATTTATTTGAATGACAACAATTGTGGTGGCAATGGGAGAGAAGAACGAAATTGGTTTTGAAAATCAGTTGCTTTGGCATCTTCCTAAAGATCTGAAACATTTTAAAGAAATCACTTCGGGGCATCCGGTAATCATGGGAAGAAAGACATATGAAAGTATCGGGAAACCGCTTCCCAACCGTACCAATATTGTTGTGTCCAGAAAAACCGACTGGTTCGAAGAAGGAATTTTAATCGTCGGTAGCATTAAAGAAGCCGTAAAATTCGCTAAAAAAATAGATGAAGAAGTTTTCATCATCGGAGGCGGGAAAATTTATGAACAGACGATGGATATTGTTGATAAACTGGAAGTAACTTTAGTAAAAGCAGATCTTCAAGCAGATACTTTCTTTCCAAAGATCGATCCAAAGATCTGGAAAAAAACAGACGAAATCTGCCATGAGAAAGACGAAAAAAATCAGCATGATTTCTGTTTTCAAACGTTTGAAAGAATTTAATGTTTAAAGTTCTCAGTTCAGGATTTAATACAAAACTTTAGACTCTGAACCTTAAACTTTGAATCTTAAATTTCTTATCTTTGCACTTCTAAAATTTAATAATGAATAAATATATAAAAATTGCAGTTGCAGCAGTTCTTATTCTTTTAGGACTATGGATGATTATTTTCACAAGGGAGAAAGGTTGGGGAATTGTAGTTTTCCTTTTGGCTGCAGCACCTATTCTGCTTTTCTTTAAAAATGAATATATTCTTTTGGCTTTCTGGCAATTAAGAAAGCAGAATATGGAAAAAGCAGGAGAGTGGCTTAAAAATATCACAGATTACAAAAACCAGCTTCATAAAACGCAGTATGGATATTTTCACTATTTAATGGGATTAACTCAAGCTCAGGATCATCCGACAAAAGTTGAACCTTTCATGAAGAAAGCTTTGGAATATGGTCTTAACATGAAGCATGACAGAGCTATGGCAACTTTAAATCTTGCAGCAGCAGCAATTTCTAAAGGGAGAAAACAGGAAGGACAAAAACTTCTGGACGAAGCAAAACGATTAGACAGCGCAGGAATGATGACCGACCAGATTAAAATGATGAAGGAGCAGTTGAAAATGCCAACGATGCAGAAACATATGCATAACCCGAATATGAGAAACAGAGGTAAATTCTTTTAATGAATAACTCCAGTAAAAATAACAAAAGCATCTAATTTTTAGGTGCTTTTTTGTTATCAATAGGGACGGGCTTTAGCCCGGCTTTTGGGTGCAAAGTTGACGGCTTCAGCCAAATAAATCGCCAGTTACATCTCAGAGTTATTTTCATACCCGTAAAATTTCGGGATCTGCCAATGATATTTCACGGCTAAAGTTCTTATGGAAACAATTAAAAGAATCGTAAAAATCTGAACGATAGTATACGTTAAAGTCGTAAATTTTGTCAGCAGTAAGAATGCTGAACCTCCCACAATACAGGCGGTTGCATAAATTTCTTTCCTGAAAATTAAAGGAATTCTGTTGAGCAATATATCCCTGATAATTCCACCGAAACAACCTGTAATTGTTCCCAATCCGATACAGATTAATGGATGAATATCTGCATTTAAACCCTTCTGAACGCCAATAATCGTAAACAATCCCAGCCCGAAACTGTCAAAAATAAATAAAGTAACCCGAAAGTTTTTTTCAAAAGATTTAAAAATCATGGTGAAAATACTGGTCAGAATAATCAATGCGCACGTAAGTAAATCATGCATCCAGAAAACCGGAATATCAAGCAGAAGATCTCTCACGGTTCCACCGCCGACAGAAGTTACAAAAGCAATAATCAGAACACCGAAAGGATCGAGCCGTTTCTGCATTGCCGCAAAACTTCCCGACATCGAAAATGATATCGTTCCCAAAACTTCTATGGCAAAATTAAACTGTTCGTGCATGTGTTATAGGTAATGAGTAATCGGTAATAAGTAATATGATTACAGTGTTGTATTTTGAGATAATTTAAATTTATAAGCAGTCATTACTTTTACTAATTCATCACATTCTGATCTTAAATGTGAGATTTTTCCGGAATCTAAATATTCCAGCTCATCAATTATTTCTAACCAGAATTGAGTTTCATCAATTTCTTCTACAACAATGCAGATTTTAGCAAATCTTTCCTTTTCGGATCTTGCTCTCGCAACTGCTCTGTAATTAGCAGCTACAGAAGTTGCTGATCTTATAATTTGTTTTCTGATTACTGAAAGATCATCAGAATATGGTAATGGTGATAACGATTTAATAATGGAAATCGAAAAATCTTTAGTTCGATCTCTAAATAACTGATTAAAATCCATAGTTGTAAAAATTACTCATTACTAATTACCCATTACTCATTACTTATAATTGCACTCTCACCGAATCCGGAACCAACAGCTCATATTCTCCGCCGTGATTGATGATTTCTCTTACAATGCTGCTGCTGATAAAAGACTTTCCTGAAGACGTTAACAAAAATACCGTTTCCAGTTTTTTGTGTGCTAAAGTTCTGTTGGTGTGGGCAATCGCTTTTTCAAACTCAAAATCGGCAGGATTTCTTAAACCTCTGATGATGTACTGTGCGTTTTTTTCAAAGCAGTAATCAACGGTTAAACCTTCAAAATAATCTACTTCCACGTTTGGGAATTCCGCGACTGAGTTTTGGATGAATTCCATTCTTTTCTCCAGCGGAAACATATATTTTTTCTGAGAATTCTGCCCGATAGCAATAATCAGTTTATCAAAAAGCGGCGCCGCTCTCTCAATGATATCGTAATGTCCTAAAGTAATCGGATCGAATGACCCCGGAAAAACAGCAATTTTCATGCGTGATAAATTATAGTTATAAATTATGAATGATGAGGTGAGAAATATAGAGAGATAAACTGCCGGCTTCTATCCTTCATCTTTCAGCCTTTTAATTTTTTTGTAAAGCTTTTTCAACCTCGTTTCCGCAAAGATCTGTAATGGAAATGCCGTAGATTTTTGCCTGCTGCGGAAGAATACTTGCAGGAGAAAATCCCGGATTGGTATTCATTTCCAGCATATAAGGAATTCCGTCCATCAGAATATACTCACTTCTTGAGAAACCACTCATCCCAAGAGAATTATATGCTCTTTTTGCAATTTCTTCTACGCGGATTCTTGTTTCATCGTCGATTCTTGCAGGCGTAATTTCCTCAGAAGCACCTTCGTATTTGGCTTCATAATCGAAAAATTCGTTGGTAGGAACAATTTCTGTAATTCCCAGAACAATTGTTTCTCCTTTATAATCGATCACACCCACAGAAACTTCCATTCCGTCAAGAAAACTTTCAATTAATATTTCGTCATCTTCTTTGAAAGCAATTTCGGTGGCAGCAAGGAATTCAGCCTTTTCTTTTACTTTAGAAATCCCCAAAGAGGATCCTGACTGATTGGGTTTCACGAAAACAGGCAAGCCAAGAGTTTCTATAATTTCATCAACCTTAATTTCTTCTCCTTTTCTTAAATAAACACTTTTCGCAGAAGGAATTCCGTATTTTGAAAGTACCGCTAAAGTATCTTTTTTATTGAATGTTAAAGCACTCTGATAAAAATCGCATCCCGTATATTTCTGTCCGATCGCGTCCCAATACGCCTGAAGAATTCCGTTTTCGCCCGGTGTTCCGTGGATGATATTGAAGCAGACATCAAATTTCAATGTTTCATTTTCATGTAAAGTCACAGAAAAATCTCCTCTGTTAATGGGGGATTTCTGCTCATTTTCACCTAAAAAAAACCATTCATCTTTCAGGATAACTACTTTATATACATCGTAAAGATTTCTGTCTAAGGAATCATAGATTAATTGTCCGCTTTTCAATGATACAACATATTCGTCTGAATAGCCTCCCATCACTACGGCAACTTGTTTTTTGCTCATTTTTGTTTAGTATCAGTTAAGGCAAATTTAATGATTTTATACAACGCGTAAACGTAAATCCTGAAATTTTAAAATCAAAAGTGAAATGTGTTAAATTAAAAGCACATTCTAAAATTATTAATTATATTTGCTGTCTAATTATAGTCATTTTAAGTATGCTTAAATCACTTTTCAATTGGAAAGTTTTACTAAACTTAGTCGTAGCCATCGGTGTTTTTGTGGGGTTGGTTTGGCTTACGTTTCGTTGGTTAGAATATCATACCAATCATGGTCAGGAAATTCCCGTTCCAAATATCGTTAATAAATCTGTACAGGAAGCCATCAAAATATTGGATGATTCGGGATTGGAATATGAAGTGGACAGTTTTAACTATGATCCCAAATACAGACCTTTTCAGGTGTTACAGGTGTATCCGGTTCCGGGTTCCCGTGTAAAAGACGGAAGAGCGATCCAGTTAAGAGTAAATCCAAGAACCTGGGCTAAAGTTGAAGTTCCGGATGTAATCAATAAATATTCAGGTCTTGCTTTCCAGCGTTTGGAACAGGTAGGTCTGAAAGTTGGAGACACCATCTTCGAGCCAAGCATTCAGAAAGATGCGGTTATCCGAATTTTATATAACGGAAATGAAGTAAAACCAAAAACTAAACTGGCGAGATTCTCTGTGGTGGATGTAGTTATTGGTTCAGGACCATTACGAAATATAGCGATTCCTAATGTAGTGGGATTAACAGTGAAGGAAGCGAGACAGGTTATTGCGAGAAGTATGTTTGAAGTGGGGCTTGTGGACCACGAAGACGGAAGCAAAGATGAATCTGATGTTATCTATTATCAGGATCCTGCAGCCGGAGATGTCCGGGATCAGGGAATGCAGATTGATCTTTGGGCAAGTAAGAAAACACTGGCTGAATTGAGTGCAAAAATAGAACAGCTGAATTCTACCTACAGAATGAAAGTAGACACTGCTCTGCCTCCAATCCAGTATCAGGAAATGCCAGTTCGTCAGGAACCGTCACAGGATATTCCTCCGCCGCCTGTAACTCCGAAAAGGGAAACCCCTAAACCGTCTACAGATGCAGCAAAAACAGATGCTTCTAAAACCACGGTAAAATCAACGAAACCGGTAACTGAAAATAAACCAAAGACTACTACTTCTAATACAGGTAGTAGTTCTGGTAATAACCAGCCAGCGAGCAGCAATAAATCTGCAGCAACTCCTGCAAAACCTGCAGAAAAGCCTAAAGCTAAAAAGATGGTTATAGAATAAAACGATAAATATTATAAAAAATACAGGCTTCAACTTTCATTATGTTGAAGCCTTTTGTATAAAAGATAAAACAATGGCAGAAGATAACGAAGATTTTTTGGACGAAGAATTATTAGATCAGAACAGTATCGATAATCTTGATATTGATGAAGAAAATAAAGGACTGTATGAACACCTTAACATCACGGTAGACAAAAGTCAGGAACCGTTGAGGATCGACAAGTTTTTATTGATTTTCCGTCAGAATTCTTCCAGAAATAAAATTTCACAGACCTGCAGAGCGGGAAATGTTATTGTGAACGGTGTTGCGGTAAAACAGAATTATCGCGTAAAACCGGGAGATCAGGTTTCGGTGCTTCTGGCGCACCCTCCACGGGAAAATGTTATCATTCCGCAAAATATTCCCATCAATATTGTATACGAAGATGACGATCTTATCGTTGTAGATAAAGATCCGGGAATGGTAGTACACCCGGGATTCGGAAACTGGGACGGCACTTTGGTGAATGCTTTGGCGTATCATTTTGAACAGAATGGCGAAAAATCCGATCTTGACAGGGTTGGACTGGTGCACAGAATTGATAAAGACACTTCCGGATTATTGGTGATTGCAAAAAATGAATATGCACTGAGCTTTCTGGCAAAACAATTTTTCGACAGAAAAACCAAAAGATTGTATTGGGCATTCGTTTGGGGAAATGTACAGGATGATGAAGGCACAATAAGAGGTCATATCGGTCGTCACCCGAAAAACAGGATGCAGATGCATACGTATGAAGACGGAAGCCAGGGAAAGCATGCGGTAACGCATTACAAGGTTTTAGAAAGATTTAAATACATGACCTGGGTAGAATGTAAGCTTGAAACCGGAAGAACCCACCAGATCAGAGCGCATTTCAAACATATTGGTCATACTTTATTCAATGATGAAAGATATGAAGGGCATACCCCTCTCCGTGGAGTGAATCTTCCTAAGTATAAGCAGTTTATAAAAAATGTCTTTGAGATTTTACCCAGACATGCGCTTCATGCCCATACTTTAGGATTTATACATCCCACTACCAAGAAGGAATTATATTTTGAAAGCCCAATGCCGAAAGATATGGCGGATGCTGTAAAAAAATGGAGAAATTATTTAGAAAACTAAAAATATATTGAGAATTTTTTTATATTTGTTGAATTGAAATCAAGATTTGTTATGAGAAAACTATATGCTATCGTATGTTTAGCTCTTTTGTCAAATGCATACAAAGCACAAGAAACTTTACCGTACTATCAACAGTATCTTTTAGACGGTGAGTTTTTGTTCAACCCGGCACAATACGGAAAGACCGACTATGTGCAGCTTAATCTTAACTATCAGCAGCAATTTTCGAAGTTCAGTGAGTCTCCAAACGTTCAGTCGGTAGGGATTAACGCGAACATTTTTGATAGAGTAGGAGCAGGTTTATCTGTATTCAGAGACAGCAACGGCCCTATTTCTGCAGGTGGTATTACAGCGGGTGCTTCATATTTTATTCCTCTTAGCAGCGACGGAGACAGAAAAGATCAGTTCTCTTTCGGTACAAGCGTTAGCTTCTACAACATGAATTTTGATTATTCAAAAATTAACACACAGGATGCTTCAGATCCATTATTGCAGGGAAGTGAAAGTAATATTTTCATGGCATATGCAAACTTCGGAGCACAGGCTACCTACAGAAATATTTTCGCAGGAGTTTCAGTTAACGATATCGCACTTACCAACGATGAAGCGATCGTAAACGGACGTGAGCCTTCTCCAATCAAGTTTTTCTTAAACTTAGGATATGACTGGCATGTAGGTGATAACATCTATTTCACACCTTCAGCTTTAATTAACCTGAACACAAACTCTACAAGAACGATTGATTATAACTTAATGGCAACGTTCTTTAACGACATCAATGCATTCTCTTTCGGGGTAAGCTACAGATCTGTTCAAAACAGATTCGACAGCCAGCAATTACAAATCGCTCCGGTTGTAAAAGTAAGATTCAACAAATTCATGATTGGAGCTACTTACAACTTAGGTTTGTCTGATATTCAGGAATATGGAGGAAACAGCTTCATGATCGGGTTAGGATATAACTTTGATAACTTCATTAACCACAGAGGTTATAGATATTAATTGATTTAATTTAAATAAATTTGAGCTCTGAATTTTTTCAGGGCTTTTTTTATGATTTACATTCACATTCCGTTTTGCAAGCAAAAGTGCTGCTATTGCAATTTCCACTTTTCAACATCTTTAAATTTTAAGGATGAAATGCTGGCTGCGATGAAGAAAGAAATCTTTCTCCGCAAAGATGAGTTGCAAAACAAAAACTTACAGTCACTGTATTTTGGAGGCGGAACGCCTTCCATTCTTTCGCCGGATGAAATTAAATCTTTAATTGATGAGGTATTAAAACATTTTACTTTTGAAAAGGATATTGAAATCACTCTAGAAGCGAATCCCGATGATCTGGATAAGAACTTTCTGAAAGGACTGTCGGAATCTCCGATAAACAGATTATCAGTCGGAACCCAAAGTTTTTTTGAAGAAGATCTGAAATTAATGAATCGGACACACACTGCAAACGAAGCCGAAGATTCCATCAAAAGAGCGCAGGATTTTGGTTTTGAAAATTTAAGCATTGATTTAATTTACGGTTCGCCAACTTCCAATCTGGAAATCTGGAAAGAGAATTTAAATAAAACCATTGCACTTGAAGTTCCGCACATTTCTTCTTATGCTTTAACGGTTGAGCCGAAAACGGCTTTAGAAAACTGGATCTCAAAAGGGAAAGTAAAAAGCCCGAAGGAAGAAGAACAAAACAGAGAATTTTACTACTTATCGGATTTTCTGAAAGATAATGGTTTTGAGCATTATGAAGTTTCGAATTTTGCCAAACCCAGATTTTACTCAAGACACAATTCTTCCTACTGGAAATATAAAGAATATCTGGGAATTGGTCCTTCTGCACATTCTTATAACGGTTTTGATGTCAGAGGCTGGAATGTCGCGAACAATCAGCAGTATATCAAAAAATTAAACTCAAATCTTCTGGCTAAAGAAGAAGAATTTCTCTCGCAAAACGATCAGTTTAATGAAATGATTATGATTGGCTTACGAACAATGTGGGGCGTTGATCTGGGAAGCTTAAAGGAGAAATTTAATGATAGCATTTTAGAACATTTTCAGAATGAAATCAAATCAAAGCTGGAAGAAGGAATTCTGGTAACAGAAAATAACCACCTTAAAATTCCGGAAAAACACTGGTTTATGGCAGACGGAATTGCTTCGGATCTGTTCATCGTCTAAGATGGAAATCTAAAGTCGGGAGTCGGAAGAACGGTTTGTGAAAAACTTGTAACATCCATCTTCTGCATCCAACAATTTCACTATTTTTGTATAAAATTTCAGCTCAATTTTGAAAACTAAAAAGCAGGATTATTCGCATCTTTCCCCGAAGCAGCCTATCGGAATTTTCGATAGCGGAGTGGGCGGACTTACAGTTGCCAAAGAGATAAAAAGACTTCTTCCGAATGAAGATCTGATCTATTTTGGTGACACCAAACATCTTCCGTATGGTGAAAAATCGAAGGAAGCGATTATCGAATATTCTACAAAGATCACCAATTTTCTGTTGGAGCAAAACTGTAAAGCGATTGTTATTGCCTGCAATACGGCAACGGCAAATGCGCTGAATGAAGTGATGCAGTCTGTTGCAGGAAAAGTTCCTGTGATTGACGTAATTAATCCGGTTGCAGAAAAAGTTTCCTATGAAATCCATAATAATGTGGGTGTCATTGCAACGAAAGCTACTGTGAATTCAGGGTTGTATAAAAAAAGCATCAGAAAGCACAATAAATGGATCAAGGTGGATGAACTGGCAACACCTTTATTGGTTCCTGCTATTGAGGAAGGTTTTAAAAATCACCCGATTACGCATGCGATTATCTACAATTACTTAAGCAACAGTAAATTAAAGAATATTGAGACCTTAATTTTGGGTTGTACGCATTATCCGTTGCTGATTGATGAAATCAAGCAATATTACGGAAATCGTGTCCGAGTAATTGATTCTCCGAATATTGTGGCGAACCACCTGAAGATTATCCTCGATAAATATCATCTGCTGAATGAGCAGAATCTGAAACCGAATTACCATTTCTATCTTTCGGATTTAACGAAAAACTTCGAAAAAATCTCGAAGAAATTCTTCGGAAAAACCATCGATTTAGAATTAAAAGTATTATAAAAAACAAAAGCTGTCTCAATTTGAAACAGCTTTTTCTATATAAGATTCTTTAACGTAAAGATTTATTTTTCAAAGTTTATTTTTAGTGAGCTAAGAATTAATCAATTGAAAATTGATTTTATAAAGCATACTTCATAAGTGACTTTGTCGCCACTCTTTGCTCTCTTAAATAATTTCGGGGATTATATTAATCTTTGCATTTAAATAAATTAAATTTCCAAAATTACGTGCTGTCTTTCCAGTCTTCTTTTCGGGGTATGAACCGGCTGGTTTTTGTCTTCTTCAGACTTTACGCCAATCACTACCGCAAAAACACTTTCGTACTTTTCGTTCTTTAAAATAGCATCATACTTTTCAGTTTCAATTCCTTCCATCGGAGTAGAATCTATTCCCATATCTGCACACGCAGAAAGCAAAACGCCCAATGAAAGATAAACCTGATGTTTCAGCCACGATCTGATCTCCGCTTCTCCTTTCGGTTTTACAAAAGTTTTATAATAAGTTACCGAACCTTCCGGAAGATTTTCTTCAATCTGCTTTTCAAAATCTTCAGGATTTTTAAGTGCCTGAAAAACGATAAGGTGACTTCCGTCCAATACTTTTTCTTTGTTAAAATAAGAAGCTTCGGCAAGCTGTATTTTTGTTTTAGGATCCGATACAAACACAAAATTCCATGGCTGACTGTTAATGGAAGATGGACTTAAATGCAGAATTTCTTTAAGCTGCTGAATCTGCTCTTCACTTATTGTACCTTGAGGATTATACTTTTTTACGGTATATCTCGATTTCATTTTTTCTAAAAAGTTCATAATTTTTATACTATATTTTTTATAGTTGCAAAATTAATGTATGTTTGATATATTTGCAATAACGGTCTAAAATGATAGTATGAAAAAAATGTATTCCATAGATAATAAAGAATATCCGTGCTGTACAACGGTTACCATGAGATTTATCGGCGGAAAATGGAAAGCCGTGATTTTGTTTTATCTGATTGATGGAGCAAAAAGATACAACGAACTAAGAAAATTAATTCCCACAATTACAGAAAGAACGTTAAGTTTACAGTTGAAACAGCTTGAAGAAGATCATATTATCGACAGAAAGGTGTACACAGAAAAGCCGCCTTTAATGGTAGAATACACCTTAACGGATTTCGGAAAAACATTGCTTCCTCTTTTAAAAGAAATTGCAAAATGGGGTGAAAGTGCGGTTGTTTCTTCTGAAAAAGTAAAAATTATTTAAAACAAAAAATCAGGAAAATTATTCCTGATTCTGTATTTCTGTAGTTTCTTCCTTATTCGGTTCAAAAAAACTGAAACTTACATTGCCGTATTTTCGGGTATCGATTAAATTCGGATGATCAAATTTCATTCGGCTTTGGTGTTCTATCACTAGAATTCCGTTTTCCTTCAGGTATTTATTGTTTAAAACCTGAGAAATAATTTCCTGATACTTTTTTTCTTCCATTTCGAAGGGAGCATCGGAAAAAACAATTTCAAAAGATTTTTTATTTCTGAATTTCTTCAGCCAGTCGAAAACATCGCCCCGCTGAACATTCACCTGCAGACTGAATCCAAGTTCAGAAGCGGTAGAATTAAGAAAAGCGGTATGTTTCGGATTCATTTCTACAGACGTAATATCCTGACATCCTCTTGATGCAAATTCAAACGAAATAGAACCGATTCCCGCAAAAAGATCCAGCACGGAAACCGACTGCATATCGTAGGTGTTTTCCAGAATACTGAAAAGTGCTTCTTTGGCAAAATCCGTAGTCGGTCTTACATCAAAATTCTTCGGAGCGGCGATTTTTTTGGCTTTCCATTTGCCGGATATGATTCTGTACATTTTTTTAGTTGTTGGATTGTAGGTAAGAGGTTGCAGGTTTAGGAACTAATAGCTGTCGTCTGTTTCCTGAGACCTAATTTAATATAAAATTTTTAGAAGGAATATTATCAAATACAATTTTCAGATTCTTTACGAATTTCTGAAGCTCTGAAATAAACGTTTCATTTTCAGTAGTTTCTCCGTACGCGTAGAAATTGGTTTCATTGATTCCGAAACCGATTTTGCTTAACGTAAACATCACGAAATAAAGGAAATCTACCTCAGAATTAACATCCAGATTGTTGTATAAGATAACTTTTTTGTTGTCTATCGCGAAAAACTCACATTGGTTATGATACAGGTTGATGTGAATTTCTTTGCTGTTTTTGTTATTAATGGAATTTAAAAACTTTTCACCGGAAAAATTAAACTGAACAGGCAGCGCGAGTTCTTTAATCTTTTTGTAAAAATGCTTCGGGAATGTATAATAAAACTGAATTTTAAACTTTTCGTTAATCGAAAGCATCAGTTCTTCTTTCTCTTTATCCACAGGAGCGTTGAAAGCGATAAGATCGAATCCTGCTTCATGCTCCGAAAAACCTTCCGGCATCAGCGTGAAATGATTGAGCGCGGAAATCACATGGATCTCATCAAATCTCTGCAGAAGAAGAACTTTATCCAGCATATCCGAAATAAAGTGTTCCGGAGATTCTTCATCCACGAAATACGATTTCTCTTCCACAATGCTCTTATTTTTAGCAATCTGGTAGATTAATCCGTCTTTGGTAAAAAGTAAATTAAGTATATTCATAATTTGATTCCTGCAAATTTAGTGAAATTCTACCATTACCGCACCCGATTGATGATGAAGTATTTCCTTATTATAAAAATCCACATTCGTCTGGCTTTCCAACGTATCGAATACCATTTTCTGCAAAACTCCGTCTCCGATTCCGTGTACGATTTCCAGTCTTTTCAGATTATGTTTTCTGCAAAAGTTGATGGTTTCCACCAGTCTTTCCTTTTGGATGAAAAGTCTTTCAAAACTGGTATAATCATTTGGATTTTTAACTAAATTATGAAAATGAAGATCAAGAACCAAATGATTTTTCTGATGTGCTTTGGAAATTACCTTTTTTGGCTCCGCTTTTTTTACAATGGGAGTATTTTCATAAAAATCCGAAATTTTCGGAACCAGTTTCTCTTTCGGATATTGATGCGTAAAACCGTACTCATCTTTAAAAACCACGATATTTCCTTTCACGGAAGTAACCACCCCGTTTAAATCTTCATCTACCACAGAAACTTTATCACCTATTTTCATAATTTTTTATAAAACACAACAGACACAAATAATTTCACAAATTTCTACATTTTTAGATCGTGATATTGGTGATGAAATTTGTGAAACTTGTGTTTAAAATTTAGGTCCCAATTCAATAACCTCCAAATCCTTTATTTCCGTATCATCGATTACAAAACGCATCATCGTTCGCATTTTATGCCATCCCTGTTTTCCGCACGCTCCGGGATTCAGGTGGAGAAGATTGTTTTTCTCATCAAACATTGCCTTCAAAATATGCGAATGTCCTGAAATAAACAGCTTCGGAGCTTTTTCAGCAATCTCCTGCTTTGCCAAAGACGTATATTTTCCGGGATAACCACCGATGTGAATCATCAGAACTTCTACATTTTCGCACATAAAACGACTCACTTCCGGAAACTCGGAACGGATTTTCGCATTGTCGATATTTCCGTAAACTCCTTTCAGCGGTTTTATCTTTTCAAGCTGCTCGATGACATCCATACTTCCGAAATCTCCG
Organism: Chryseobacterium sp. 2P; assembly: GCF_059579425.1. Classification (NCBI taxonomy): domain Bacteria; kingdom Pseudomonadati; phylum Bacteroidota; class Flavobacteriia; order Flavobacteriales; family Weeksellaceae; genus Chryseobacterium; species Chryseobacterium sp. 2P. The sequence goes on along the minus strand of NZ_CM184194.1, from coordinate 3,881,885 downwards.
CCATGCCAGATTTCATCCGCCTGACCTGCATATTCTAAAATACGGTCGTCGATATATGAATGAGAGTCGGAAAGGAGTAGGATTTTCGTCATTATTTAAAATTCTCTGCAAAGATAAGATTTGAAATTATTTTTTCTTAGGATTTATAAACATCTTTAATGATAATTGTTATTCCTTGAGGCTTGTAATGACATTCATTAATATAAACTTGTTTAAGCTTTTTTTACCACAAAAGATGCAAAAGATTTAACACTTTAGTTGTTTAAGTTTACTACTTAAATGGAAAAAGCAGCACATAAGTTTAAAAAATCAAAGATTTTTTCTCTTTGCAGGATTTTAAAATTAGTTTAAACCAACTTATAATTTTAGTTTCAAAACTGTCATTCAGAATGAAATTTTGCGAAGCATTATGAAATGAAGAATCTTTTTAGATAAGCTGTTTTTGAATTTCGGGATTTTGTTTCGAAGAATCAATACAAAGTAATAATTAAAGCTTTAAATAAAAGTTTAGTTGATCTTTTGTGGTTTTTGCGGTTAAATAAAAGTTTAAACAGACTTTTTGTTATCGGATAAAATATGAAAAGTTTAAACCGCTTTATTTACTACATTTGAAAAAAATTAAAAATGAAGCAGAAACTTTCTTTTTTCCTTCTTCTTTTATCGGTTGGGATTGCGAATGCGCAGTTTGAAGAGAAAAAACTGGATGAATTAGTCCAGAATACGTTAAAAACTTTCGACGTTCCGGGAATGTCGGTTGGTGTGATCAAAGACGGAAAAGTAATTTATTCCAAAGGTTTTGGGGTACGTTCCTTAACTTCCAAACAACCGATGGACGACAATACATTGGTTGGAATCGCCTCTAACTCCAAAGGTTTTACCTGTACAGCACTTGCCATTTTAGCAGACGAAGGAAAACTGAACTGGGACGATAGAGTTTCAAAATACATTCCGGAATTTCAGATGTACGATCCGTATGTTTCGCAGAATGTTACCATTAAAGATCTGGTAACACACAGAGCCGGATTAGGTTTGGGACAGGGAGATTTGATGTTCTTTCCGGAAGGCGGAAATTTAACGGTAAACGACATCGTTCATAACGTAAGATATTTAAAGCCTGAAAATCCTTTCAGAACAACTTTAGACTACAATAACATCATGTTTATCGTAGCCGGAGAAGTAATCCACAGAGTTTCGGGATTAAGCTGGGCAGAATTTATCGAACAGCGCATTATGAAACCTGTAGGAATGACATCCAGTTTCGGAAGCTATAACAGAGCCAAAGCTATTGCCAACAAAATTGATGCTCATGCACCGGTAGATGGAAAAGCTATCGCGGTTCCTCACGACTGGAACGAAACAGCCAACGCAGCCGGAGGAATTATGAGTAATATTAAGGACATGACCACCTGGGCAGAATTCCTGCTGAATAATTTCACAACGAAAGACGGTAAAAAATTGGTTTCAGATAAAAATGTTCAGCAGTTGTGGAGTTTGCAGATTCCTAGTGGTGTGGCGGCGAAAAATCCTTATGATACCAGTTTCTACGGATACGGAATGGGTTGGTTTTTAAGCGATGTGAAAGGTCATAAACAGGTTCAGCATACAGGAGGACTGATCGGAACGGTAACTCAGTTTACGCTGATTCCGGATATGAAGCTGGGAATTGTTGTTTTAACGAATCAGCAATCGGGGGCGGCTTTCAACACGATTACCAATACCGTGAAAGATTCTTATCTGGGAATTGCAGACCGCAACTGGCTGAAAACCTACGGCGACCGGATGAAAAAAATGGAGGAAAGTTTTGATAAGCAGAAAAAAGAGGCTTTTGCAAAATCTGAAACATTTAAAAAAGATAAAAATTTACAGCCAAAACCGGAGCAGTTTGTAGGAATGTACAACGATCAATGGTTTGGTGATGTGGAAGTTGCACAGCAGGGAAGTACCTACAGGATTTCCTGCAAAAGTTCTCCACGTTTAAAAGGTGAACTTCTTCCGTATTCCAATAATTCTTTCATCATCAAATGGGACGACAGAAGCTACGATGCCGATGCGTATATCATTTTTGATTATGATGAAACCGGAAAAGCTCAATCCGCAAGATTAAAACCCATTTCAGACATTACAGATTTCAGTTTTGATTTTGATGATCTGGATCTGAGAAGAAAATAATTCAGGAAAAATTATTCAATATGATTATGAATAGGGACGGGCTTTAGCCCGTCTTTTTGTTTCGGAGGATAGCAAAAAGGCTTTAGCCAAAATTATTGATTAAGTTTATTTAGGCTTTTTTATAAAGGTTCAAAAAGTTTTTAACACATAAGTCACATTAGATTAATCAAGCTTTGCGAATATTTTAGAACACATTAGTTTTTAAAAATCTTTGATTTTTATTCTTTTGAGAACTTTACATATTCTATAGATGCGTTAAAATCTTTTGCGACTTTTGTGGTTAAATTCGCCATTCACAAATTCACTTATCTACATTCTAAAACCACCCCGTCAAAAATTCTTTCGAATTTTCGCCACCCCTCCAAAGGAGGGAATTTTTACAGACTATTAATTAAATTTTTCCGGGAGAATAGAAAAACAGCAGTTTCTTTTTGGCTCCGTCGAATTCCGACCATGAATTACAGTCGATCTCGAAACCGGCAACGCCGCAGGTTGGAAAATGGAAAATATCTTCGGAAATGGAATTCGCAAAATTGGAAATTCCGTTGTTGTGAGAGAAAAAGGCAACCGATTCGTGGCTGTCGTCCAGATCGTAGATTACGGATTCGAAATTGCTTTCGGAAGGATTATAAAGTTTCTCATTCGTATTAATGCTGATCTGGTAAGCCTGATTGAAAATTTTGCACGTATTCAGTGCGCGTACTGCGGGACTCGATACAAAGTAATCGATCGCTACGTTATTGTTTTTCATGAATCGGGACATATGCATTGCTTCTTCTAAACCCTTGTCTGCCAATGGTCTGTCAAAGTCTTCCGTTTCTTCCGGCCAGTCGCTTTTCGCATGTCTTACGAGGATGAGTTTCTTCATAATTTTGTTTTTGAATAACTAAAATTATAAAAAAATTAGCGGATTAAAACATTGATTTATAAAAAAAACTGTGTTTGGAATAAAATCATTAAAATTTACTAAATTTGCAAACCTATGGGACAAATCCTTGCAATAGACTACGGAAAAGCTCGTTGCGGCATCGCTGCAACGGATGATATGCAGATTATTGCGAGCGGTCTGGAGACGGTGCAGACTTCATTAATTATTGATTTTCTGACGAAATATTTCGATGAAAATCGGGTGGATGAAGTGGTTATCGGTCTTCCGACAGATTTAAAAGGGAATGTATCCGAAGTGGAAACAGATATTTTAAAATTCATCGAAGTTTTTCAGAAAGAATTTCCGATGATAAAAGTACACCGCTTCGACGAGAGATTTACCTCCAAAATGGCTTCGTTTTTTATCTCCCAAAGCGGAAAGAATAAAAAGAAAAGACAGGAAAAAGGATTAATAGATAAAGTAAGCGCAACCATCATATTGCAGAATTTTTTAGAACAAAGAACAAGATGATTTTACCGATAAGAGCCTTTGGTGACCCAGTTTTAAGAAAAGTAGGGAAGGATATAGATAAAGATTATCCCGAGCTACAGGAATTGATAGGCAACATGTTCGAAACCATGTACAGCGCCAACGGAATTGGTTTGGCTGCTCCACAGATCGGACTGGATATCCGTCTTTTTGTGATCGACGTAAGTCCTTTGGCAGAAGATGAAGATTATGAAGATATTAAGGATGAACTGGCAGAATTCAAGAAAGTATTCATTAATGCCAGAATTCTTGAAGAATCCGGAGAAGAGTGGAAATTCAACGAGGGATGTCTTTCTATTCCGGATGTAAGAGAAGATGTAAAAAGAAAAGGAACCATCGTGATCGAATATTATGACGAAAATTTTGTAAAACATACAGAAACTTTTTCCGATATTAGAGCCCGCGTAATTCAGCATGAGTACGATCACATAGAAGGAATTTTGTTTACAGACCATTTAAGCGCCTTGAAGAAGAAGCTTGTAAAAGGGAAACTGTCTAAAATTACTCAGGGTGATGTAAGCATCAGTTACAAGATGAGATTTCCAAAATAAAGTTTGAATTAAAATAAAAAAAATATTAAATAGCAAAAGGCGGAATGCCGATTGCAGAATTTACAAAAAATAAAATTATGCTGTTAGAAAAAATAATTTCAATTTCAGGAAAACCAGGACTTTTCAAATTAGTTTCACAATTAAGAAACGGATTTATTATTGAAGACGTTACCACGAAGAAAAAAGTAAGCATTGGAAACTCCAGTCAGGTAAGTTTGTTGGATAACATCGCGATGTTTACCTTTGATAAAGAAGTTCCGTTGTTCGAAGTTTTTGAAAATATTGCTAAAAACTACGATTACAAAGAAGCGATCCACCATAAAGCAACAGATGCTGAACTGAAAGAATTCATGACGGCTTCTCTTCCGAACTACGATACCGAAAGAGTTTACGCTTCAGACATCAAAAAACTAGCGCAGTGGTACAACATCCTTCAGAAAGCAGGATACATTACGCCGGAAAGCTTCGTAAAAGCAGAGCCTGAAACATTGGAAGGTGAAGCTGCAACGGAAGAAGTAAACGTAGAAAAAGAAGCGCCTAAAAAAGCGCCAAAAGCAGAAAAACCAGCCGCTCCAAAAGTGAAAGCAACTTCTGCCGCAAAATCTGCTCCTAAAAGCACCCACAGAAAACAAGGATAATTCATTGAGTTGAATTTAAAATATAAAAACCTCGTCAGAAATGATGAGGTTTTTTTGTTGTCTAAATTTTTAAATGCGAAGTTTATGAATGTTAAAATTCAGGGAAAATACTGATGAAAATAATATTCTGCATAATTACATTTGTCTTTACGGAAATCCGGATGGAAACTACTTTATGGTTTATTATATTTGGAAATTATTAAATTTTTATAACAATTTAAAGCAAATATATTTTAATTAAGTTAATCAAAATGAAAAAATTTTTAAGCACATTATCGATTATATTAATTTTTTCGAATGCATTTTCGCAGGAAAAAGAGGCTACGCAAACTAGATTGGTAGGAGATACTTTAATTACAAGGAGTGGTTTTAAAATTACAGTTGGACAGGATATAAATTTAGGAACAGGATCAACTCCAGATGGTGATTTCAAATTTATTCGCAGAAATTCAACTGGCTTTGGAACAATAATGACGATGACTAACAGTAATAGTTATAATAAATCTCAGTTTTCCTTGCCTAGAAATATGGCAGGTCATAAAGGTAAAGTTGTTAAAATTGTTGTTCGCGGAAATGAAAAAATCGGACAAACTTTTGAACCCTTAATAACATTTGGTTCAGGTCGATACGAAATAGATGTAGATAATGCAATTATTTCTGGTGAAATTATTGTCCCGGAAGAATTTAGACCAAAACCAAAGGCAGCAGTTATTGAACTTAAGCAAAATATTAGTATTGCTGATGAAATTATCAAATTAAAGAAACTTCTTGATGATGGTATTCTTACAAAAGAGGAGTATGATATTCAAAAGAAAAAATTGCTAGAGGGTAATTAAGTTTTGAATTTTTATGAAAGATAAAATTTATCGTACACAACTGATTAAAATGAACTCACTTTTCAATTCTATTAATTTTAAATTTTGACTTACAATCTCTAAACATTTTAAAATATAATTAAGTCTCAAAAAAGATTAATCTTTTAATAATGGAAAAGTTAATATTATTGATTTTTTTTCTTCATTTCTATGTCTTATTGCTCAAAAGAAGAATAATTCACTCAGTTGAATTCGAAATATAAAAACCTCGTCAGAAATGATGAGGCTTTTTTGTTGGTTTGCTGATATTACCAATTAGTAGTTTCTTGAATTAAGCTAATGTGGAATTTATCTTCCCAATATTTGTCGCTAAATTTAGGACCAAACTTAAATTCTTTTGTAGAATATGGCTTATTAATTAAATAATTATCAAGCGTCGTAGTCGCGTAATATTCCTTAATGAAATCCTTTCTGCCATTATTTTTTAATTCATAAACTCGATAAACAGTATTGAAATAATTTGCACGATAATTTACTATAAAATAAAATAAATAAGTCTTTTGGATTGTTTTAAACTCTACGATATAGTGATGTGTATCTCTAAAAAAATATTTTTGATCAATAAAATTTTCTTTATTAGGAGATATAGTACCAATATTATATTCGGAAATATATGGATCATAGCAATTTTTAAAAAAGATAATTTTGTTTTCTTTTATTTGAAATGGACATCTTTCTAAAATCAAATCAAAATCTTTTATTATTGCTTTTCCGTTGTAAATTGGGTAATTTGAAGGATTTTTGAAAAATATAGAGAATTGATTATTGCTACGAAAAACAAAACCAAGCTCTGGAAGATCAGATCCATTTGAATATTTAATGTATTCGCTTTGAGATTTTAAAGTTTTATTACTATAATTTAACAAATCTTCTGTTTTGCTATCAAGTTTATTATTTAAGGAAATAATAATATTGTCAAGAGAATCAGACTCCTTTTTATTTTTAATTTGTAAATTAATTAAATCTTTTTGGGATTTTACAAATGCACTATCTTTTTTCTTTGATTCTATTTTGTCATCCTCTGAAGCTTTAAATTGAAAAATAGATGATATTATTGTTCCAATTAGAAATATTCCTATCAAAATATTTTTAATTTTATAGTTTTTAGATTTCTTTTCAATATCTAAAAACGATGATAATGCTGCTACGATAGCTAAAGTAATTGTGAATAATAGTAAAGTCATTAGTTTTTCTACTAATATAAAAAATTATTTCTACACTAGAATTTGTTTTCAGTTAACCATATAAAGCAATAGACTTTAAGAATTTAAATAATAAGTTATAATGTTTACTAAATTTACTATTAACAACTTTCAGGAGTTTTTCTATTCAATCCCCTCAATTCCCACCACTTCACTTTCCATCACCTTTGTTCCGCTTTCGTTGTAAACCTGCTTCACGGTTACTTTAATTCGGTCGTGTTGTGGAGTGGGGAAGTCCATGAGTTCAGAAATATTTTTGTAGCCGAATGCTTTTGCCAGTAATGCAATATGGCGAGTGGAATATTTATGATTTTCTTTTATATTTTCAACATTACCAACAAAACTTCTCGCTAAGCCCATTTTTAGGCTTAATTTCTCTTGAGATAATCCTTTTTCAATTCTCAGCTTTTTAATGTGATTGATAAGATCATAGTCAAATTGAGTTGTTTCAAACACGAAAGTTTTGTCCATATTAAAAAATATTACACCTATATATTGGTGTATTAAAAATTTATTACTATATTTGTATCAGCGAATTAGCAAAAGCCTCGAAAGACCTATTGAAAAGACGCATTCCGAGCCGACAACAAAAAGTACAGCACTTTTTCGTCGGTAAAAATGCGGTCTTTGGATAGGTTTCAGGTACAAATTTTCAAAATACACAGATGATGAAAAAGAAAATCTCAACCCTGCTGTTTTCAGCACCTCCCGAATAAACGGAGTTCTGCTGCAAAACCAACAACAGCGCTACACCGAGACTGCCCGCAAACGCAGGAAGCCGGAGTACAGTTTTACCCAAAAACCTTTACCCTTCGAAATTCCTTTACGCCTAAAGGAAAGCCGAAGTACGTTAAAAATCACCCTTAAAAGTACTGGCTTTCTTTTAATTTTCCAAATTATTTTCATCCCGAAAGGAATTTAAAAAATGCAAAAGGTTTCTCTGCCACAGATCGGGAAGCGCTGTTGTTCCATTCGGCAAAGTTTTGCCATCAAAACAAACGGATTTCAGAAATTTTTAAAGAGCTTGTTTAAGCTTTTTATAAATAAGAATATTCTTGTTGAAAAACGCTAAGGCGCAAAGTTTTTTTATTCATATCAAATCTTTTAAGGCGCAAGAAAATCAAAGATTTTCAATAAAGGATGATGTTTAAATTTAAGAATAAGAATCTATATAAATATTGGAAAAACGCTAAGGCGCAAGGTTTGATAAAAGTCCTATTCTTTCAAGACGCAAGGAGAAAATCAAAGATTTTCTTTTATAATGTTGATGATAAATTTTATCGCAGATAAAATCCTTGCGCCTTAAAGCATACTATTTTAAAACAACTTCGCGCCTTTGAGAAAATCCAACCTATTAAAAACCAATCTGTTGAAATTCATAAAAAACGATAACCCAAAAACAGACTCATGAAAAAGAAAAAAACAGATTTCGAAGCCAAATTTTGGTCCGGAACGAGAAAACATACCGCCATAAATTTACTGGAAACCTTTTTCCAGTTCAATGATCTTGCTGCAACGAAAGAAACCCTCAATGAAATGGTACAATCTTCAGTACAGAAAAACACCCGAATCACAAAAGAACCCGCCGAAATTTTTTATTTGTATCAATCGTTACGGTCATTCACTCTCGTCTCTCATCACATCGCGAGAAAAGCTAGAAAAGGGAAGTTTAAAAACTCAACGGAAGTCAGTTTTCCCAAAACACCAATAAGCCTTTCAGAGAAAGAACAACGGAATCCGCTGCGCGTATTTCAGAACGCTTTTAAAGTCTGCACTTTGCAGGATTTTGATGATTTTCTGTCGGCAACAGCTTATTTCTCGTTGGGAAATTTCAGTTGTGACACGGAAAAGAAGATCATTATTCCCTACTTCCAGCTCATAAAATTACTGGAAGCCGCCCCGCTGATTGTGGAAAATTGCCAAAAAAAGATGAAGGGATAAGGTTGGCTAAGCGTAATCGGTTGGCTGAGCGGAGCCGAAGCCAACCGCAAAATGTAATGAATTGTAATGTTGGCTTCGGCTCCGCTCAGCCAACTATGATGGTCTGTAGAATAAAACGAAGAATCAAAATGGAACGAGTAAAACCGTTGGCTTCGGCTCCGCTCAGCCAACTGCAATGGTCTGTAAAATAAAACGAAGAATCATAATGGGATGAGCAAAACCGTTGGCTTCGGCTCCGCTCAGCCAACTATGGTGGTCAGTAGAATAAAACCGAAAATTAAAATGGGATGAGCAAAACAGTTGGCTTCGACTCCGCTCAGCCAACTGCAATGGTCTGTAGAATAAAACCAAGAATCACAAAGGAACGAGCAATAGCCTTGGCTGAGCGGAGCCGAAGCCAACGACAATCCTCATTTATTCCAGGACAGAAGAACTTTCACAAAGATTTCCCGTAAATTTGTAAGACTTGAATTCTCGATTATGAATACCAAACAGGAAAAACTGGAAGCTTTCGGAAGATTATTAGACATTATGGACGATCTGCGCGAAAAATGTCCGTGGGATCAGAAACAGACGTTGGAATCGCTCCGCCATTTAACGCTGGAAGAAACCTACGAACTTTCGGATGCCATTTTGCAGAATGATCTGCAGGAAATAAAAAAAGAGTTGGGAGATGTGCTGCTTCATCTGGTTTTTTACGCCAAAATAGGCTCTGAGAAAGGAAGTTTCGATATTGCAGATGTCATTAATTCTTTGAACGAAAAATTAATTTTCCGCCATCCTCATATTTACGGAGACACGGAAGTGAAAGATGAAGAGGAAGTAAAACAGAACTGGGAAAAACTGAAACTGAAAGAAGGCAACAAATCTATTCTGGGCGGTGTTCCGAAAAGTCTGCCGAGTCTGGTAAAAGCCTACAGAATTCAGGATAAGGTAAAAGGAATCGGTTTCGAATTTCATGATGCGGAAGATGCGTGGAAAAAAGTGGATGAAGAAATTCAGGAGTTTCATGCGGAAACAGATCTGGATAAAAAAGAGCAGGAATTGGGCGATGTATTTTTCTCATTAATCAATTATGCCAGAATTTCAGGAATCAATCCCGATTCTGCGCTTGAAAGAACTAATCTTAAATTCATTTCAAGGTTTCAGAAAATGGAAGCTTTAGCTGTGGAACAGGAGCTGAATCTTGCCGATCTGTCTCTGGAAGAAATGGATGTTTTGTGGGAAAAAGCTAAACGTTTACAGTAAATGAAGGTACAGAACCCGACGCAGAACAGATTTCAGTATCTCCTGGAGTTTAAGCAGACGGAAAGGAAATGGCATTTTCCTTTTCTTGCCGCGCTGTGCATCGGAAGCTGTCTTTTCATCGGATATTTTTTAGGAAAACCGAATTACGGCGCGCTTTCGAGTTTAGGTGCTTTAACGATTTTATATTTTACTTCGGCGCCGATTACACAGAGAATGATTCATCTCGCGATCTGTGCTTTCGGAATTGTTTTCTCTTTTACGGTAAGTTCTTTTTTCGGGTTTAATATTTATTTTGCCGCGCTGTCGGTTGCCGTTATTTCTTTTCTGGCGCATTTTATTTCTTCGTATTTTAAAATTCCGCCGCCGGGAAATTTTTTCTTTATCATGGTCGCAGCAATGGCGAGTACCTATAAGTTTGATCTGGAAATGATCCCCACAAGAGTAGGACTGGTTGCAATGGGAGCAATCCTTTCCTGTTCCTTCGCTTTTCTGTACTCCGTTTTTATTGAAAAAAGCGAAGTGGTAACCGTACCGAGAAGAAGTTTCAACAAAAGAAGATATACAAAATTTGTGGAAAGCACCATCATCGGGTTTTTTATGGCGCTTACTTTAATCATTGGTTATTTGCTTGAATTTAAAAATACTTACTGGATTTCCATTGCGGCAGTCGCCATTATGCAGGGAAGGAATTTTGAGCACGTGCGACAGAGAAATATGCACAGAATTCTGGGAACTTTCATCGGAATTGGCTTGGCATGGGTGATTCTGCTTTTTAATCCCGAAAAGATCGTCATGATTGTTATCATCACCGTTTTACAGTTTATTATTGAATTGTTAATTGTAAGAAACTACGGTTTTGCAGTGGTTTTCATCACGCCTTTAACGATTCTTCTGGCGGAAACAGCAAGTGAAATTCATCATGATGTGGAAATTTTAATGAAGGCAAGATTATTGGATACCATTATCGGAAGTCTTATTGGTTTGGCGGCAGGATTTTTCCTCCATCATCAGCAGATTATTAATAAATTAGAGAAAAATATAAGGTTCTCTTATTTTCAGTTTAAAAAATTAAAAAAATAAATATGTTGCGCATCGTCGTTTTATCGTCATTTTTATTGCTGAGCTGTAATCCCAAAGCTCAGGAAGCTCCCAAAACCGATGATCTGAAAGTGGAATTTCCTTTGCCTAAAAAACTAAAGGAAGTTTCCGGTATTACTTTGTCTCAGGATAACAATACCATCTGGGCAATTGAAGATCAAGGAAATAAAAACGTCATTTACGGACTGGACAGAAAAGGAAATTTCACGAGTGACGTTTTGGTAGAAAACGCAGAAAACCACGACTGGGAAGATATTACGAAGGATGCCGCCGGAAATATCTACATTGGCGATTTTGGTAATAATGATAACGACAGGCAGAATTTATCCATTTTAAAAGTTGATTTAAAAGATGCCTCACAAAAATCCACAAAAGTAATCCAGACCACAACATTTCATTACGAAGGACAGACGGAATTTCCGCCAAAAAAATCCAACTGGCTGTATGATTGTGAGGCTTTTGTAGAGATGAATGGAAATTTTTACCTTTTCACCAAGAACAGAAGCAAAGGTTTCGATGGTACTTTTTTAGTTTTTCAGGTTCCTAACAAAGCAGGAGATTTTGAAGCAAAACTGATCGGAAAACTGAAACTTTCCGGAGGATACAGCGATGCGGCAATTACTTCTGCTGCTATCAACAGCAAAAATCAAGTAGCATTGCTCACTCATAAAAATGTTTATGTACTTTCCTCCTTTTTTGATAAAAATTTTGAAACCTATATATTGCAGAAACATCCCTTGAACCACAATTCTCAAAAAGAAGCTATTCTATATCTTGACGATAGAACAGTTTTAATTGCCGATGAAAAGGATGGAAAAGAAGGAGGGAACATTTATAAATTTCCTCTTTAAATAAAACAAAATCCGCAGAAACTTTCTGCGGATTTTTATTTTATAATTTTAAAAAGTCATTCCCACGCCTCCTGAAACTCTTCCTCCGTCGCTTCCGTAGAAATAATTCAGTCTCGCGGAGAACATTTCTACAATGCTCAGCCATAGTCCTCCTCCTACAGACTGATGCCATTTTTTTGAATCTTCATGATCGTTCCATACTCTTCCGACATCATAGCCCAGTAAAAGCCCCATATTGGCAGGAACAATATTGTTTCTTACCCTGCCAAAATCCCATCGGATCTCCGAATTATTGGTGAAATAGGATTTTCCTGAAAATCGGTCGTTTCGGAAAGCTCTCATTCCGTTGTTTCCACCGATTGCTGCAGCCTGATAAAAATCAAAATTATTATTGTTAATCCACATTCCGTTGCTGGAATTGGCAAGTACGAAATTGCCGCGGTTGTCTAACCTGTGATTGATGGAGAGGGTACCTTTTAAGATTAAAAAGTTCCGCTTCGTATCGGCAAGGTCTGCTTTCCAGTCGGCATTTACTTTAAATTCCATTCCCAAAGTAGGAAACGCGTTGTTATCCTGATTTTTATAACTAAATGTATAATTTCCTCCCGCAAACTGCTGATTATCGAAAACTTCGGGTCTTACATCCGGCGAAAGATCTACAAAACGGTCTCCGTTCCGCTGTACTTTATTATTTTCAAAAGTCAGCTGAAACTGGTTGAAAATATTATTCCAGCTTTTTTGGGAAACAGAAGGAGCAAAATTTATTTTAGAGATCTTTGCCCTGTTGAATCTTCTGTCATCTTCTTTTTTATCATAAATACTTTCATTAGACAATCCGAAGAAATTTTCTGCGAAGCGCGGTGTTGTAAATCCTGCATCAAGATTAAAATCCCAGCTTCCGATTGCTTTTTTGAAAATCCCTTTATAATATGCATTAAAGCCGCCTGTAGCTGTGTAATAATTAATTTTCAGGCTGTGCGTTTGGGTAAACGGAGAACGGATAAAATTATTTACGGTATAATTCAGTAATACACCGAGAATTGCTCCGTCATCCGGAGTGTAATCTGCATTTGGATATCCCGCAAAAAAATTATATTTCGGATGTTTGTAGTTATAGGTATTAATATCGTAATCGTCGGAAATATTTTTTGTTGCTCCTTTTGTATTGTAGGTGTTTTTCTGCGATTTAAAATCGTAAATCTTTACTTTGCTTCCATTGGCAACATTGTACGTATCATGATTGTAGCCTCCTATCAGCCGGATGTTCATTTTGGGTTTTCCGTCTCCGGAAACTTCGTATATGTCGTCATCTTCAAGTCCGTAGATCCAGAGTTCCTTTGTTTTGGAATCATCATATGTTTTTTCGAAAACCAGTTCCGGATTTTCTTGGTTTTTATCAAGTTTATATTGTTTTACATTAACGGTATTTGCCGTTTTTGTAATCACAAATTTGTCCGGGTTTACCGTTCCCGTTAAAGGAACTTTCTCCTGCAGCACATCGTAATATTGTGAAGCATAAGTTTCAAGTTTTGTTTTTCTTGATTTTAACTTTCTTTGAATGTCTGCAATGGTTTCATCCTGAACTTCTTTCGGGAGATTGGTGAAGGCTTCATCAATATCTTTATCCGATAAATGTTCCTGAATGTATTTTGCCTGAGCAATCCAGTCTTCGTTAGTAGAGCTTTTTAAGAAAATCAGATCCAGAGGATAGGGTTCCATAGCAAGCCATTTTACATTTTTAATATCATCTTTAAATGTTTTCATATGGCGTATTGCCGGAATATTCATGATGATCTTAAAAGCAGCCCCGTCATATTTACTGAAAGCCTGATCTCTGTCTCTTGCAATCGGTTTGTAGATTACCTTATCTCCATCTTTATATTCTGCCCATTTCCATTGGTCGGAGTGTCTGTCCCAGTCTCCGATCAGCATATCAAAAATTCTTGCCCTGATATACGTTTCTTTATCTACAGAATATTTGTAATTTTTGTTTAAATTTTTCAGTACATCATCTGTAGAAAGAATATCTTTTGCATCATCAAGCGATGCCAGAGTTTTCGGATCAGATGAAAAACGCTCTTCGATCATGTACAATTCATTACCATAATTCAGATTGTAATGTCCCAGAGCTTTTTGTCTGGGAATATATAACAATCTCGGATTGCTGTGGTAAAGATGAATTTTATCTGCCAGATTTCCGACAGCAAATGGAGTAAACGGATGATTGGCGGTATAGAAATCCAAAAGGAACTTTTCAGGAAATGTATTATCCAGCTCGTTTCCGAAGGTGCTTTTCTTGAAAGCCATATTATTCAGAAAACGGATTGCACTTTTTTTAACACCTCTCATCACAAATTCCTGTCCGTCCTGCGTTTTCAGCCTTAAACTGTTAGACTGGTTTCCGCCGCCTTCTCTGAAAGGAATATAACCTCCGTCCAGCGTAGAAAGATTGGCGGTTGGAGCTTCAATAAGCATTCCGTAATATTTTCGGTAATGTTCTCCCCAAAGCCATGTATAAAACTTTCCTTTTTGCGTTAACTTTTCAGGATAAATGGTAGAAATAACTGTCGGAGGGAAAGAATCCGGATAACTGTTAACGAATTCTTTCGGCTTATCGATCACCTTAATATGGGAAAGCAGTTCCGGCGAATTATTTTTTGTTGAAAAATATTCTACATCCGAGCTTTTATCTTTTCTGATATTTAAAACAGCAAAACCGCTTCCTCCGTAAGAAAAATCTGTTTTTTCGCCAATGGTTGCAGGATCTACCTTAGAACCGGCACCGCTTATAATCTGTCTTATGTTTCTGAATTCGTGGTACTGAAGATTATGATCGTGTCCGGAAACAAAAATAATATTTTCCTTTTCCTGAACAATACTTTTTAATCTGTCGGCTAAATCTGCGTAATGCTGGTTGTTGATATCTTCCGGATTTGCACCCGATGAACTTCTTACGATATTAATAACACTTGCAAGTCCGGGTAACGGGATTTTACTATTCAGAGGGAAAAGATTGGATTTCACAGAAGTGTATCCTGCATGAGTTCCGGTGCTGATAATCGGGTGGTGAAGCGCAACGATAATTCTTTTGTCCTGATTTTTATTAATTAAATCTTTAAACTCCGTGAAAAGGTCTTCCCGCGTTTTAACATCACAGTTTTTATTGATTCCCGGATATTTGTCCCAGTTTACCAAAGCCCATTCTGTGTCTATAACAATCAGTTTGATGTCTTTTGTCAGGCTGATGTCATCAATGGGACACGCATTTTTTGGTAAAAATCCTTTTTTATCGTTTAAATAATCTTTTACCAGTTCTTCCTGTGCTTTTAGACCATCCAGTCCGTTATACCAGTCATGATTGCCCGGAATCACCAGAGTTTTTCCTTTAAAGTTTTTGGCAATGGATAACTGATCTTCCAGTTTTTGTTTTGCCAGAGCATAATCCTTATCAGATTTTTTCGGCATTCCCGACGGATAGATATTATCGCCCAAAAAGATCAGCATTGAATTGCTGTCAGCTTTTTCCAGCTGGCTTTTCAGCAGATTCAGAGTATTCTGTGCCTGTGCTTCATCTGCATTTCCGGCATCTCCGATGAGGAATATTTTAAAATCGCTGTCAGATTTTATATCAGAATTTTTAATTTCAGATAAGTTTTTACCCTTTTTTACGTTATATGTTGCGCAGGAATAGAGAACTCCGGCAGACAATGCTACTCTGATAATAACAGAAGTATTTTTTAGATGAGTTTTAAAGGATAAATTCATAAATTTACATTAATAAAATTTCGATGATGAATATTTTAAAAAAAGCCAAAGACTATGTCGAAACCTTATTCAAAGATAAACTATCTTCAGTATATTCTTATCATAATTTTATACATACTACCTTTACAGTAAATAAGGCCGAAGAAATTCTCAAAAACACTCCGGTTTCTGATGAAGATCAGGAAAAAGTGATTCTGGCTCTCTGGTTTCATGATACAGGTTACATAGAGTGTGCCAAAAATCATGAAGAAGCAGGAGTAAAGATTATGAAAGATTTTCTGCAGCAGGAAAACTATCCCGAAAACTATATCGAAGATGTTTCCAAGCTTATTTTAGCAACTAAAATAACGTACGTTCCGCAAAATCTTCTGGAAAAAATAGTGAAAGACGCAGACTGCAGCCATTTTGCAAGCCACGATTATAACGATATTTCCGATGCATTGAGAAAAGAGTGGGAGCTAACCAATGTACGATGCTATTCTAACGACGAATGGAATGCCGGAAATCTGGATATGCTGAAAAATAAACATCAGTTCTATACAGAGTATGCAAAAAAAGAATGGCAGCCTTTGAAGGAGAAGAACATCAAAAAAATTAAAAAGAAATTGGAAAAAGATGAGGATAAAGAAGAGAGTTCTGAAAACAAAAAGTCAAAGGAAAAAGAACCGAAATCCGACAGAAGTGTAGATACTTTATTCAGAGTCACTTTAAGCAACCATACAAGACTGAGTGATATTGCCGACAGCAAAGCGAATATCCTTCTTTCTGTAAATGCCATCATCATTTCGGTTTGTCTTTCTGTTTTGGTTCCGAAGCTGGATACGCCTAAGAATTCACATCTTATTATTCCGAGTTTTATCCTGCTTTTATCTGCGGTTCTTACCATCATTTTTGCCATATTATCCACAAAACCGAATGTAACTAAAGCAAAATTCAGCTTACAGGATGTTGCCGACAGAAAGGTGAATCTTTTATTCTTCGGAAATTTCAACAGGATGATTTTTGATGATTATCAGAATGCAATGAATGTTCTCATCAAAGACCGCGATTATATCTATGATTCTATGGTGAAAGATTTGTATTTTTTAGGAAAGGTTTTAGACAGAAAATACAGGCTTTTATCCATTACCTATAAGATTTTTATGGCAGGAATCGTAATTTCTGTTCTCTCTTTCGGATATGCTTTTTTAAGCCTCTAAATAGAATGTAAAAAGATTAAAGCTCATCCGGATCGGATGAGTTTTTTATTGTGCTAATGAAACTCTTAATGCTAAAAGTCCTGTAATTCCCTGCAAATCTTCTACTTTTAAGAATTCAATATCATTCCGGAGAACTTCTTTCTTTTGTAATTTATTGATGTAATCGAGATATTCTCTCTGGTTTTCCATACCAAAATAAACGATGGTTATTTTTCCGGGGCAGGTAATTCTGTCGGTGGAATCTTTTACGTGCGCTTTATCAAGGCGTTTTTTGATGATTTCGTAATAAGAATTGTAAGCTCCGTCTACATCAAAACGTTTTTCGTCCATTCTGAAGCGGATATCTATTTTTTCGTTATACACAAAAATCAGCGAAGCAATATCAAGACAAACTGGAAGATCTTTCTTAAAATTATGGAATTCAATTTCCATATTGCAGATGGTCTTTAGCTGCCAGTAACGAAGTTTATGTACAATTTTAGAATGGTAATGCAGTTCGGGAGCAATATTCTGCCCGGTATACAAATTATGCTCCACCCCATCAGATTTAAACCTTTCATAATAGTGCGGAAAAATCTGCTGTGCCTGTATTTGGGCTTCATCCAGAACATCCGCAAGTTTTCGGTTAACCAGTGTTATAGAATCATCCAGACTTTTTCTGTTGGCGTAAAACAGATCGGTCTGATGGAAAACCTGTGCAAAATAATCTTTAATCTTAGCTTTTACTTCACTGGAAGACTTTATTTCCAGTTTTGCCTGAAGATAAGGATGAATTTCTTCCCTTAATAATCGCTGGAATCTCTGTTCGGTATCAGCTTTTATTTCATTATTGAGCTCATTTTCGAAAATATCTAAATCCGGTAAAAATTTTTCCGAGTCCGATTTGGTTAAATTAAAAATCGCATGAAGGGATTCAATCTGCTGGTTGAGATCTTCGAGCATGAGATTATATCTTTTTTCCGAAGAAGAACGGATGTCTGAAAATCCGAAAAGCGGTGTCAGATTTTTAAAAGAAATCTCCTTTAAGGAATACATTTTTTTACCAAGAGAGGCGTTAAAATACTTTTCAGCCTCGTTTCTGAATTTCCATACCACACTGTCGTGAATCGTTGTATATTCACGCTGTATGATTGCTTCAATCTGATAATTTTTTTCAAAACTGAACCGGCTCAGCGAGAAGATAATCATGTTGCTGAATGATTCCATTTTTTTTAATTTCAGACCGTTGAAACTGTTGGGAATCGGCGAGGTGAATTCCATAATAGCCAGAAGCTCATTGTCTTTCACAATCGGAATGACCATAAAGCTATTGATCTTATTTTCCTTCAAAATACTGAAAGAAGGTTTCGCTTTTGCCTCTTCCTCAAGATAGTTGAGGTTAGAAACTACAATGGGCTTTGGATTATAGTGCAGATTGATGATGGTGTTTTTTCTAGTGTCTTCGTCAATAGAATTAATCCAGAAATTCAGCACATGATTGGTAAAAATATTTTCATAGACCGGCATTTTTTCCAGTTTCTGTTCTTTCTTGTTGTAAAGCATCAAACCAAAATTCAGCTCCGGAATATCAAAATATGACTTAAATATTTCAATAAGATTTTCGTCCTGCGAGAAATTTTCAGTATCTACTTCAATCATAGTAGATTTCAGATCAGAGAGTGCAATTTCACTGGTGCAGTCAACGAGAGAAATGATGGTAAATCCTTTTAAAATCCAGGATTCCGGCGGAAAATGTTTCTTCCACAGTTTAAAGTCGTCTAAATTTTCCAGCAGAATATCCAGAATTTCATCGGAAGGAATTTTTGTGCCTTCTGCGGGAAATATTTCCGTAAAATCGGCGTTCACCGTTATTTTATAATGCTTCATGATTCCCTGCGCATTGGGAATATCATAATAAAAAGGAATGGTACTTTTTATATCTTTTTTGAAGTAACTCTGTAAAATGAGACAGCAGCAGAAAACATAGAATTCATCATCATCAATATCACGCAGTCCGATTTCGAAATCTTTTCCGGCATCTTTCAAAATCGCTTTAAAACGATCCGTGTAATTAAAGGTGACATTGGAAATCGGAACGCTTGCCGCTTTTATTTCGTTATTGGTGAGTCCGGTAGGGAATAGGTCTGCAAGAAGAAGTTTGATGAGGTCTTCATTTTTTTCCAATAGAGATACATCCTGAAATCCGTTGCGGAATTCATTGAAGTTTTTGGTTTTCTCAATTAAAGATTCAGCATAATTGGCACGGTATTCCAAACGGTCATTGTATCGAATGTGTTCCAACACATCCAAATATTTTTTGAACGAAATAAAAACCTGAAATGGAGTGTCTTTTTTATATAGCTGTGACACAAAAACTGAAATTTAGAGTAAAGGTAAAAAAAAAACCACAACTTAAAGGTTGTGGTTCTCTATTTTAATATGATTTTTTATAATCCGAAAAGTCTTGCAAACAGATCCGGGAAAACTCCAAGAACAACAATGGATACAATAACAAATACTCCTACGATATTGTACGTGATCGTTACTTTTTCTGAAGATTTAAATGTACTTTCTTTGAAGAAGAACATGGAAATAATCAGTCTCAAATAATAAGCAATAGAAACGGCTGAACCTAAAACAGCGATCAAAACAAGGAAAACTCCGTGTTGAGAATTCATTGCCTGAGAAAATAAAGAGAATTTCCCCATGAAACCTGCGGTTAAAGGAATTCCTGCCATTGAAAGCATGGAAATCGCTGCCGTAGCTGCCAATAAAGGTTCTGTTTTTGCCAATCCTTTGAACGCTCCGAAAGAGGTTTCTCTTTTCAGTTTTTCAACATAAATCAGACACATGAAAACTCCTACTGTAGCCAAAGCGTATGCAAATAAATAGAACGCTAGATTATAAGTAGAAAGACTTGTCATTCCGAAGAATACCAAACCGATGTATCCTGCGTGAGAAACTGAAGAGTATGCCAACATTCTTTTCGCATTTGTCTGAGCCAGTCCCATAACGTTTGCCAAAAGCAATGTAATGATTAAGAATACTCCGAATACATTGATCCAGTTTTCGGTAACTCCGCCAAATCCTATTGTCATTAATCTGAACAATGCGAAAAATCCTGAGATTTTTACCACACTCGCCATGAAAGCGGTGATTAATGAAGGCGCTCCGTAATAAACATCCGGACTCCACATATGGAAAGGCGCTAATGCAACCTTGAATGCCAATGCGCAAAGAATCAAAAGAACGCCTAAGATGAACATCACATCTTTAGGGTTTGAAACTCCGAAATCCTGAATTTTATATAAATCGAAACTTCCTACACTTCCGTAGATGAATGCAATCCCGAATAATAGGAAACCTGTTGCAAATGCGCCCATAAGGAAATACTTGATGGAAGCTTCGTTGGATCTCAAATCTGTTTTGTTAGCTCCCGCCATTACATACAAAGGAATAGAAAGGATTTCAACTCCTAAGAACAGCGTTACCATATTCTGATATCCGAAAAGGATAATCCCGCCACAAAGAGCGAAAAGCATTAAAGCATACAGTTCAGACTGGTGGCTTCTGTGGTTGCTGAATGCAAAACCGCCCAGAAAGAATAACAATAATGTCGTTACGATTGATATTTTTGTGAATAGCGCAGTATTGGCGGTGTAGTCATACATATGTTTGTACTGTCCGAAGAAAGCACATTCCGGCATGAAACTTACCCATAATGCGATGATTAATCCCAAAATCCCAATGTACCTTGCGAATTTCCCTTGTTCAAAAACTCCTGAAAATAACGCAACAACTGCCGTTAGGAAAACAATAATTAAAACACTCATTTCTTAAAATATCAAATTAGCTTACCATTGATTGGTAGATAAACTTCAACGAACTATTCACCATTTCGATTATCGGTTGTGGGAAAATACCAAATACAATCACAAAAACCGCTAAACTTGCCAATACAGAGAATTCTGTTGCGGAAAGATCTTTTACTGTGCTTAAAACAGCTTCATCACCCTGTCCGAACATTGCTTTTCCGTAGAATCTCAATAGATATACCGCACAAAGAATTACGGTAAGACCTGCAATTACTGCTGCCAATCCGTTAAAATCGTACACCGATTTCAGCAGAATAAATTCCCCGATGAATCCATTGGTCAATGGAACTCCCATTGAACCTAATATAATGATCAGGAACAATACGGCAAACTTAGGAGCAACTTTCGCCAAACCTCCCATCTGTCTGATGTCTCTTGATTTAAATCTTTTGTATAAAATATCGCAGCAGTAGAACAAACCTACAACGTTAATACCGTGAGCAAAAGTCTGTACCAAAGCTCCTTCAGCACCTTCGATATTGAAGTTTCCTCTTAAGGTTATTACGGCTGAAGCAAAAATACCTGCCACCATTAATCCAACGTGAGAGAAAGAAGAATATGCAATAATTCTCTTCATATCAGTCTGGATAATCGCGATTAAAGCCCCGTGAACAATTCCCACAATAGCTAAGATAATCACAATCTGTCCTGAAATTCCTGCAATCGGAAGGGGAGTGATCGGTAAAAGATAACGCATAACTCCGTAGATCGCCATTTTCAGCATGATCCCTGATAAAAGCATCGAACCTTGTGTTGGCGAATAGGTATACGTATCCGGCTGCCATGTGTGGAAAGGGAAAACCGGCAATTTCACTGCAAAAGCAAAGAAAATGAACCAGAATACAACGGTTTGTTGTGTTTCGTTTAACTGTGCATTATAAAGATCTGTCAGCGCAAAAGATGCAGAGTGATTGTATACATAAATCAATCCTGCTAACATGAATAATGATCCAACGAAGGTATAAACGAAGAATTTCGTAGTGAATTCAAATCTTTTATTTTCCTGACCCCAGATTCCGGCAATAAACCAGATCGGAATCAAAGTAACTTCCCAGAAAATGTAGAACAGCAAACCGTCCAGCGAAGTGAAAACTCCTACAAGACCAAACTGCATTAGCAGAATTAAACCATAGAATGTATTTCTGTAGCTTACATTTTCATTAAATGAAGATAAAATAATGATGGGCGCTAAAATATTAGTCAGCAATAAAAGAAGTAAACTCATCCCATCGATTCCGAAATGAAGAGAGCTCTTCATGAATTGTGACCAGGGATAGTTGATCTCGTGCTGCAATACGCTGTCTACTGTAGGATTAAAATCAAAATCCGCAGTGATGTAGAAGGTAATCAGCATTTGTACCAACGCAATTCCCAGTGCCAAATATTTGCTGGATTTATCTTTCCATGCAAAAACTAATCCCGAACCTACCAGAGGTAATAGTAATAGTGTTAATAATAAACCAGACATTATTGTAATATAAAGTTAACAATCAGTATAATTCCCACAGCCAAAGACATGATTAAGATGTAATTCTCAACATTTCCGTTCTGGATACGCTTCATAGCTTTTCCGCTGTCTTCAGCACCTTCACCTACGAAGTCTACAAAACGATCAAGAATACCTTTATCAAACATCTTTCCTCCGCGTCCTAATCCTTCAACAGTTTTTACAATTAATGCATTGTAAATTTCGTCAATGTATAATTTTTTAGCAGATAGTTTTTCCCATCCTGTGTACTGCTGTTCAGGTAATGCTTGTTTTTTCTTATTCACATAAGTGTTTTTAACAAGGAACCAAACGCAGAAGAACATTACAACTGTTGCTCCTAAAAGTATCATTTCAGTCCCAAACGGAACTCCCGAAAGAGTTGCTTCCATTTGTTTAAAGCTTTCCTCGGTAAGAACAGGCTTCAGCCATTCCATTAATTTGGCATAATGACCGTGACCGATGAAGTGAGGAAGGTTAATTAATCCACCCAAAACGGAAAGAACAGCCAATACGATCAATGGTAATGTCATATTCGAAGGGCTTTCGTGTAAGTGGTGTTTTTGTTCTTCAGTACCTCTGAACTCTCCGTGGAAAGTAAGATAATATAATCTGAACATATAAGTAGCCGTAACAGCCGCTAAAACAAATAAAATTACCCAGTATACCGGATTTTTAGCGAAAGCCGCCACTAAAATTTCGTCTTTGGAAATCATCCCTGAAAGCAAAGGGAATCCTGAGATTGCCAATGTTCCGATAAGGAATGTAGCGTGTGTGATCGGGATGTATTTTTTCAGACCTCCCATAAAACGCATATCCTGTTCGTTGCTCATCGCGTGGATTACAGAACCTGCTCCCAAGAACAATAATGCCTTGAAGAAAGCGTGTGTCATTACGTGGAACATCGCAGTTGTATAAGCTCCAAGACCTAATGCGATGAACATAAATCCAAGCTGAGAAACGGTAGAATATGCCAATACTTTTTTGATGTCATTCTGACGAAGCGCGTAGAATCCAGCTAAAGCAGCCGTTAAGAATCCGATGAATAAAATTACTCCCTGAACGGTAGGTGCCAAAGTGAATAAGAAGTTGGATCTTACCACTAAATAAATACCTGCCGTTACCATGGTAGCTGCGTGAATTAACGCTGAAACCGGAGTAGGTCCCGCCATCGCATCCGGCAACCATGTATATAATGGAACCTGAGCAGATTTACCGGTAGCACCAATAAATAAACTCGTTGTAATGAAAATGATTACCGTTCCGTCCAATTCAAATTTTCCTGCATTTTCTTTGATTGTTAAATAATCCACAGCATTTGTCTGTGAAGCTAACATGAAAATACCTATTAATAAAGCAAGGTCACCAATTCTGTTCATGATGAACGCTTTTCTTGCCGCTTTACCATACTCTTCGTTGGTGTACCAGAATCCGATCAGTAGATAAGAACACAATCCTACACCTTCCCATCCGATGAACAGGATTAAGTAGTTGCTTCCCATTACCAATAACAACATAGAGAAGATAAACAGATTCAGATAAGTGAAAAACTTATAGAAACCTTTATCGTGGCTCATATATCCGATAGAGTAGAGGTGAATTAAAGATCCGATTCCTGTGATGATCATTACCATCATTAATGATAACTGATCGATCTGGAATCCGAAATTAATCTGAACTCCGTTTATTCTGAACCATTCAAAAGCTTTTACAATAACAGGCTGGCTTTCAGAATCAAAATTCATGAAAATACTTACTGCGATGCAGAAAGATGCAAAAACCATTATTGTAGCTAAACTACCAACAACAATTTTTGGAAGATTTTTTCCGAAAAGTCCGTTTATAAGAAAACCTAAAAGTGGTAAAAGTATTATTGCATACACTAAATTTTCCATTCTTATCCTCTTAATTTATTAAATATACTTACATCAACAGAACGGGTATTTCTATACAGCATAGCAATAATTGCCAGACCTACCGCTACTTCCGCAGCAGCAACCACCATAATGAAGAAAACTAAAAGTTGTCCGTCGCCATTACCTTTATATGCAGAAAACGCAGCCAGTAAAAGGTTTACAGAATTCAGCATAAGCTCTACACAACCCAAAATAACAATCGCGTTTTTTCTCAGCAATACTCCTAAAACTCCCAAACAGAACAGTACTGATGAAAGTATGATGAAATAATTCAGAGGGACGCTTTGTATAAATGTATTTACTTCTCCCATAATTTTATAGATCTTTTTTACCGATTAATACCGCACCTACAATACCTGCCAGAATAAGGATGGATGCAAGCTCAAACGGCAAAACATATTCATTAAACAAAAGTCTTCCCAGATTTTTCGTCAAACCAACTCCGTTGTCTACATTTTCAACAACGATCTGGTTCTGCTGAACACCTCTGAAAACGCCTAAAACTCCAATTAACAAAAGTCCTGCTGTAAAAACTCCGGCAAATTTTAAAGTATTGCCCTTCTTACTTTCGTCTTGTTTATTAAGATTAAGCATCATCAGAATGTAAAGGAACAATACCATGATTGCTCCGGCGTACACAATAATCTGGATAATCGCAAGGAACTGTGCATTCAGAAGGATGTACATGCCCGCAATAGAAAACATTGTAACAATTAATGACAAAACAGCGTACAGAGGATTTCTTGCAAAAACGAAGTAAACCGCACTTGCCACTGCTAAAAACGCCACCAAGAAAAATAAAAACTGATCCATTATTTTACCGCATTTTTTTGTTTCTCGGATTGTCTTTCTGTGATGTCAATCCTTTCATTTATTTTTTCTACCAATTTATCTTTTCCGTAAATGAAAGAACCTCTGTTGGTTTCTACATCCACCAATCTGTCGGTAAGATAGATCGCAGATTTCGGACAGGCTTCTTCACACATACCACAGAAAATACATCTCAGCATATTAATTTCATATACCGATGCATATTTTTCTTCTCTGTAAAGATGCTTTTCTTCCTTGGTTCTCTCTGCAGCAGTCATGGTAATTGCTTCTGCAGGACATGCCACCGCACAAAGTCCGCAAGCCGTACATCTTTCTCTGCCTTCCTCGTCTCTTTTCAAAACGTGCTGACCTCTCCAGATATCTGCTCTCGGTTTCTGTACTTCCGGATACGCATATACTGCGGGAGCACCTTTCAATACGGTTCTTACAGCATGCTTAAATGTAATCCCCATTCCTGTAAAAATCGCAGGTAAGTAGATTTTTTCAGCAAGGGTCATTTCTTTATTAGAAACAACTTTTGATCTGTTCGTAAGTTTCATTTAATTATAGATGTTAGATGTTAGACATTAGATTTTAGACGAATCTTGCCTGTTATCTTAATTTTTAATATTCTATTCATACACAAACCTTATAGGTTTTTAAAACCTATAAGGTTTAGATACATTAATTAATTTCCAAATGCTAAAATTACAGCACCTGTAATTAATAAGTTGACCAATGCCATCGGAATCAGAGTTTTCCATCCTAAGTGCATTAATTGATCATATCTGAATCTCGGAAGTGTCCATCTGATCCACATAAAGATCAGAATTCCGATGATGGTTTTAATTAAAAACGCCACAATACTTAAAATTCCGGCCGTATTTTCTCCCCAGTTCTGAGTAACCCATTCAATTCCGGGATAATTGTAACCTCCGAAGAACAGAACAACCATGAAAGCATTGGAAATAAACATATTCACGTATTCACCGAACATATACAATCCTAATTTCATGGAAGAATACTCTGTAGAATATCCTGTTACCAATTCAGATTCACACTCAGGTAAATCGAAAGGGTGTCTGTTGGTTTCTGCCAAAGCCGCTACAATAAATACTAAGAAAGCAATTGGTTGGTAGAAAATATTCCAGTTAAGCCCCGAAACCCAAGGAATGAATCCCCATAGTTTTCCGTTTGTCTGGCTTTCCGTAATTTCTTTTAAATCTAAACTTCCCGTCATCATAATGATGGAAAGCAAAGCCAATCCCATTGCCAATTCATAAGAAATCATCTGAGAAGAAGCACGGATCGCTCCTAATAATGAATATTTGTTGTTGGAAGCCCAACCTCCGATCATAATTCCGTAAACCCCGATGGAAGCCATTCCGATGATGAATAATACTCCGACATCGATGTTTGCCACCTGAAGATCATAAGAAGTACCTGCAATATTTAAACTTTTACCCCAGGGAATAACTGCTCCTGTGATTAATGAAATAAACATCACCAAAGCCGGTCCCAGTACGAAAAGGAATTTTTCTGCATTGGCAGGGGTAAAATCTTCTTTAAAGAAAAACTTTCCACCGTCGGCTAAAGGCTGAAGCAATCCGAAAGGTCCTGATCTGTTGGGACCAATTCTGTCCTGCATGATAGAAGCTACTTTTCTTTCTGCCCAGGTAGAGTAGGCTGCAATCGTTAACGAAAGCAGGAAAAGCGCAAATACAAGTATAAGTTTAAATGTAAGTAAATCCATTCTGAATTTTAGATTTTAGATTCTAGATTATAGATTGTAATTCATTTAAAATCTATAATTTAAAATTTATAATTTAGTATTATTTTTCGTCTTTTTCACTGATTTCCTTTGCCATCGGATTGTCTAAAACTCTCAGTTCATCTTTAGGCTTTTCGTAGTGGTTCAATGAAATTACTGAGTGTCTGTCGATATGTCTCGGACCTTCAATGTTCCAGTCAGAAAGTTCTTTTCTGTCGAAACGGCAGGTGTCGCAGATAAATTCTTCAACTTCTCCCCACTGATCTTTTCTTGCGGTAACTCTCACGATTTCATCGCCCTTCATCCAGACTACAGCTTTTCCGGAACATTTATCACATTTGCAGGTAGCGTTCATCGGTTTTGTAAACCATACTCTGCTTGAAAAACGTGCTGTTCTGTCGGTTAATGCTCCTACAGGACAAACGTCGATTACGTTTCCGATGAAATCATTATCCAAAGCTTTATTTAAGTAGGTTGAAATTTCAGCGTGATCTCCTCTGAACAAAATTCCGTGTTCTCTTTCTCCGGTAAGCTGGTTTGCAGCGAGTACACATCTTGCACAAAGAATACAACGGTTCATATTCAGTTTGATGTGCGGACCCAAATCATCGGCATCGTACGTATTTCTTTCGAACTCCGTTCTGGTTTCAAGATTTCCATGTTCATACCCTAAATCCTGAAGGTGACATTCTCCCGCCTGATCGCAGATAGGGCAGTCTAAAGGGTGGTTTACCAAAAGGAATTCGGTAACTGCTTTTCTTCCTTCCTGAGCTTTTTCAGAAGTAAGATTTTTTACTTCCATCCCATCCATAACGTTGGTTCTGCAGCTTGCCACCAATTTCGGCATAGGACGCGGATCTGCTTCAGATCCTTTGGAAACTTCCACAAGGCAGGTTCTGCATCTTCCGCCACTGGTTTCCAGTTTGCTGTAGTAGCACATTGCAGGAGGTACAGATTTTCCGCCGATTTGTCTTGCAGCTTCCAGAATAGAAGTACCCGGCAAAACTTCAGTAGTCTGTCCGTCTATCGTTATTTTGAATTTTTTAACCTCTTCGCTCATATTCTATGCTTTTCGCTTTTGCCTTAGCAATTAAGCTCTGTTTTAATTATACTTTTTTGTATTAAATGTATATCCTATTCCGGCAAGAACCTGTCCGAAAACAAAATCCTGTCTGGCTTTATCCGGTTTATTATTTAATGTCGTTTTAATGTCCCACATATTGATGTATCCGGCTTTTACTTCTGCTCTTAGCATCCAGTTTTTCCAGAATACAAGGTTAAGACTGGATCTTAAATCGGTTCCCATTCCGGCAACGTGAAAACGGTCGCTTCTCTCGTTACCAAAAAGCTTTACATTACTTTTCGGAAACATAAACCCAATTCCGGCTCCATAAGACCATACCAGATCAATGTTCTTTTTATGAACTAGATTTTTGTATTTTTCAAGCCCTACGTTTTCATAATTTAATCCGTCTGTATGCTCAAAAGTAAGGAACTTTTCATCAGCAAGATTTACCTGCCCGTTCTGTACCATGGCTGCATATTTCGGATCTGAAATATTTCCTGAGAACCCAACCGTCTGATCCTGGTTCATTACATATTTCATATGATCAATTCCTAAAACCAAAGCTAAATTATCTTTAATAAAATAACCAAGTCTGAAATTATATTGTGTCACTGTAAACCAACTTGGATCGAAATAAACAATTCCGAATTTTGTTGGTCTGTCTTTCGCAGAGACATTGTTTAACTGAAAATCATAACCGTTTCCTGAGAAATGAATGTCAGAATTGCTGTAAGCCGCTCTGTTCCATCCGTAGAAAACGAAAACCTGACCTTTTTTGCTTAAGGGTAAAGGTTTTTCTTTCTTTTCAGCTTTGTATGGAGTAGCCTCCAGTTTATATTCTTTTTCTTCTAATGTATCTTTTTTTACCTGTCCGAAAACAAAACCCGACATCATTAGACCTAATGCCAATATCTTTTTCATCTTAAGCGTTCTTCTCTACAGCAGGAATTGGATCTGCATAATGTGCTAAACCGTAATTTTGTGTCTGAGACAATTCTGGGTTTTTGATGTGCCATTCGAATTCATCTCTGAAGTGACGAATAGCCGCTGCAACAGGCCATGCTGCTGCATCACCTAACGGACAAATTGTGTTTCCTTCGATTTTTCTTTGGATATCCCAAAGTAGATCGATGTCTTCCATTTTTCCTTCTCCTTTCTCGATTTTCTTTAAAATCTTGTACATCCATCCCGTTCCTTCACGGCAAGGTGTACATTGTCCGCAACTTTCGTGATTGTAAAATCTCGCTAAAGTCATGGTATGTTCTACGATACACTGATCTTCATCCAAAACGATGAACCCTCCTGAACCCATCATGGTTCCGGTAGCAAATCCACCGTCAGCCAAAGATTCATAGTTCATGTATCTTGGTTCTCCGTTTACGGTTTTTAATAATAAATTGGCAGGAACAATCGGAACTGAGCTTCCTCCCGGAATACAGGCTTTTAATCTTTTTCCGTCCTTAATACCGCCGCAATATTCTTCAGAGTAAATGAATTCTTCAACCGTAATAGTCATGTCGATTTCATAAACTCCAGGTTTGTTGATGTTTCCACAAGCTGAAATTAATTTCGTACCTGTAGATCTTCCCACTCCTATTTTAGCGTATTCAGCTCCTGTAATTTCAATGATTGGAACAACGGCCGCAATAGATTCAACGTTGTTTACTACCGTTGGTCTTTCCCAAAGTCCTTTTACAGCAGGGAATGGCGGTTTCAGTCTCGGATTTCCTCTTTTACCTTCAAGAGATTCAAGCAATGCAGTTTCTTCACCACAGATGTATGCTCCACCACCTCTTTGAACGTAAATTTCGCAATCGAAACCGGTTCCTAAAATATTTTTACCTAAAAATCCTGCTGCCTTAGCTTCTTCAATTGCTTCTTCAAGAATATCCGGAATCCATGAATATTCTCCACGGATGTAGATATAAGAAACATTGGAACCTAAACAGTATGATGAGATCAGCATTCCTTCGATCAGTAAGTGAGGAAGAAACTCCATCAGATATCTGTCTTTGAATGTTCCCGGTTCAGATTCATCGGCATTTACAACAAGGTGTCTCGGAACGCCTTCCGGCTTTGCAAGGAAACTCCATTTCATTCCTGTTGGGAATCCTGCTCCACCACGTCCACGAAGTCCTGAAGCTTTTACTTCTTCAAGAATTTCGTCAGGAGTCATTTTTAAAGCCTTTTCAGCAGCTTCGTAACCGCCGTTTTTACGGTAGGTTTCAAAGTAGCGGATGCCTTCAATATGTGCGTTTTTAAGTAAAAGTTTTTTACTCATTGTTATTTGCTTCTTGCAATAGGCTTTTGGCTTCTTGCATTAATTATGATTAAACGTTAAGTGAATAATTTAAAATCTAAAATGTAGAATTTAAAATTTCTGTTAGTCTAAAGCGATCTGTCCTTCTCTGCAAAGATCAAGGATCTCGTCTACTTTTTCTATCGTTAAATTTTCATGGAAAAATTTTCCAAGCTGCATCATCGGAGCATATCCACAAGCTCCCAGACATTCAGCAGGTTTTAAAGTAAACATTCCGTCTTCCGTGGTCTGTCCGTCTTTAATGTTCAGTTTTGTACGGATATGGTCTAGGATTTTTTCACTTCCCGAAACCATACAAGGTCCGGTTCTGCAAACTTCCAGAACATATTTACCTACCGGCTTCATGTTGAACATGGTATAGAAAGTAGCTACTTCATAAACTTCGATAGGTTTGATACTCAATAATTCTGCAACATAATCCATTACCGGAACGTCTAACCAGCCTCCGAATTCTTTCTGTGCCAAATGAAGTACAGGAATAAGGGCAGATTTTTGTCTTCCTTCAGGATATCTTGCGATGATTTTATGTACCTGTGTTAAACTTTCCGGTTTAAAAGCTATTGTTTCGCTCATATTTAAAGATTTTAGATTTTAGATTTTAGATTTTAGATGAAAATCTTAGTTCTAAAAATCTTATCAATTTTGATATTAATTTATATTTAAAGAGTTTAGATTAATTTAAAATTTATAACCCAAAATCTATAATTTCTTTTATGCGTCTAATTCTCCCGCAATAATATTCATACTACACATCGTAACGATCGCATCTGAAATTACAGAACCTGTAATCATTTCAGGATACGCCTGATAGTAGATGAAACAAGGTCTTCTGAAATGCAGTCGGTAAGGGCTTCTTCCGCCATCACTCACCAGATAGAAACCTAATTCTCCGTTTCCGCCTTCTACAGCATGGTAAACTTCACCTTTAGGTACATCTGTTTCTCCCATTACAATTTTGAAATGGTAAATGAGTGCTTCCATTTTCTTGTAAACATCTGCCTTTTCAGGAAGATAGAAATCCGGAACATCCGCGTGGAATGGTCCTTCAGGAAGGTTTTCGTATGCTTGTTTGATGATTTTGATAGATTCCCAGATTTCCTGCTGACGAACCATGAAACGGTCGTAGGTATCTCCGGAAGTTCCCACCGGAATGATAAAGTCGAAATCCTGGTAAGAAGAATAAGGCTGCGCAACTCTCACGTCATAATCCACACCTGTTGCACGTAAATTAGGACCTGTGAAACCATAGCTTAATGCTCTTTCTGCAGAAATAGATCCTGCTCCGATGGTTCTGTCCATAAAGATTCTGTTTCTTTCTAATAATGTACAGAATTCTTTGAATCTTGGCGGGAACGTTTTAAGGAAATCCTTTAATAACTCATGGAATTTTGGAGTGAAATCTCTTTCAAAACCTCCGATTCTTCCCATATTGGTCGTCATTCTCGCGCCGCAGATCTGCTCATACATATCGTAGATACGTTCTCTTTCGATGAACATATAAGTAAGACCGGTGATTGCTCCGGAGTCCATTCCCGTTACACCGTTACAGATCAGGTGATCTCCGATCCTTGCAAGCTCCATTAAAATAACACGCATATAGTCTACACGTTTAGGAACTTCAACGCCGATTAGTTTTTCAACCGTCATGTGCCAACCTAAATTGTTAATCGGCGCAGAACAGTAATTCATACGGTCGGTAAGGGTAGTGATCTGAGAGTAGTTTCTTCTTTCAGAAATTTTCTCAAATGCTCTGTGGAT
The DNA here is from genome assembly GCF_059579425.1 of Chryseobacterium sp. 2P. Lineage (NCBI taxonomy): Bacteria > Pseudomonadati > Bacteroidota > Flavobacteriia > Flavobacteriales > Weeksellaceae > Chryseobacterium > Chryseobacterium sp. 2P. The sequence goes on along the minus strand of NZ_CM184194.1, from coordinate 3,849,950 downwards.
ATATCCCACAGTCTGCTCTGCATGAAGGATTCTTTCTCCGTCCATCGTTAAGATATTCTGGAAAATACCGTGCGTTGCAGGGTGGGTAGGTCCTAAATTGAGGGTGTATAACTGTCCGTCAATCTGTTCCTTACTTTCGTATTGGTTGAGTATATTAGATAATGAGTTATCTTTCATAATGATTGCTTTTAGCTATTTGCTTCTGGCTATTGGCTCGCTGCCATTGGCGCCATTCGCTTTTTTATCTTCCGAACATGCTGTCGTTCTTATCCGTTCTTGTTCCGTCTTCCAAACGATATTCTTTCAGCATCGGGTGGTAACCAAGATCTTCCATATTTAAAATAGGTCTCAGATCCGGATGTCCTTTAAATTTGATTCCGTAGAAGTCATACGTTTCTCTTTCCATCCAGTTGGCTCCTGCATACAGTTCCACTAAAGAATCTACCTCGATGTTTTCTCTGGACATGAATATTTTAAGACGTAATCTGAAGTTCGTCATCATGTTGTGCAGGTGATAAACCACTCCGATTTCCTTTTCCGGAAACTCAGGGTAATGGATTCCGCATACATCGGTAAGGAAATTGATTTCCAGTGATGAATCTTTCAGATAGTGAACGATTTTCTTCAGGTCTTCCTTTTTTACCTCAATCGTCAGCATTCCATATGGCTCTGAACTTGCAATAACAGACTCCGGAAATTCTCTTGTAATTGCTTCTAATACAAATTCGTTTGTCATTCCGTTAGTTGCTAATATTGTAAGAATCTAGTAATTTCTGATATTCAGGCATATCTCTTCTTCTGATGCTTTCGCTTTCTGCCAAAGCCTGAACCTGCATTACGCCCTCAATAATCTGTTCAGGTCTCGGAGGACATCCCGGAACGTAAACGTCTACCGGAATAATTTTATCAATACCCTGTAAAACAGAATACGTATCAAAAATACCACCGCTGGAAGCGCAGGCTCCAACTGCAACTACCCATTTCGGTTCTGCCATCTGAGTGTATACTTCTTTCAGGACAGGTCCTAATTTTTTGGATATTGTTCCGCAAACCATCAACATATCTGCCTGTCTTGGAGAGAAAGAGTTTCTTTCCATACCAAATCTGGAAGCATCGTATGTTGGATTCAGCGTAGCCATAAACTCAATACCGCAACAAGAGGTTGCAAATGGTAACGGCCAAAGAGAAAATTTTCTTGCCATCCCGATTACACTGCTCAGTTTCGTTGCGAAAAACCCTTCTCCTTCAAATCCTTCCGGAGCAGGTGCATCTGTTCTTATTACTGGTTTGTTATCTGACATTTTAGTAGATTTTAGATTTTAAATTTTAGATTCTAAATTATTGTTAATGTAAACTTTAATCGAAAATCGCCATCTAAAATTTGTAATTTAAAATTTATAATTTCTTATTTATCCCAATCTAAAGCGCCTCTTTTCCACACATAGAAAAATGCCATGAAAAAGATTGCCACGAATGTAAGAACGGCAAGGAATCCTTCCATTCCGAATTCTCTGAAGTTTACTGCGTACGGATAAAAAAATACGATTTCAATATCGAATAATACGAATAATACCGCCGTCAAAAAGTATTTAATGGAAAACGGTGTTCTTGCATTTCCTTCTACCGGGACTCCACATTCCCAGCTCTGGTTTTTCACAGAATTTCCTTTTTTCTGTTTCGGACCTAAAAAATGCGCTCCAAGCAAAGAAATGGCTACGAAACCGATCGCAACACCTGCTTGTATAAGGATTGGAATATAACTTTCAGGTAAATTCATTTTTGCATTATTATCTCAATTTGCAAATTTAGCGAATAAACAAGAAAGCATGAAATTTATGAGGTTAAAAGTAGCTAGAAAATGGATAAAACGGATAATTTAGAATCATTAAAAATAACGATTATTTTTTCATTTTTCTGATGAGAGAATACGCCATAAAGGAAATATAGGCAAAAAGGAGACTTGCATAGATAATATTCACTGCTGTATTGGTTCTGTCGTCCGGTAACTGGAAAAATAAATTGAAAACAATGAATCCGGCAATTAAAATTCCGAAAATGATGAGTTGTGGTTTCATATTTTAAAACTTATAATAAGTCTACTTTTTGATGATGAAAAATTATTTGATTTCCAGAGCGTAGGTTCTCCTTCTTTTATGGTTTACGGGATTGTAATCCTGCCAAAGAAGCTGAATGCTTTTATTTTCTTCCAGTTCAGGATTCGTTTCCAGATATTTCACTCCTTTTTTATTGAAAATATCCCAGATTTCCTTAAAAATAATGGACGTTACACCGCGTCTCTGATAATCGGGGTGAATTCCGATCAGGTAAAAATTAGCTCTGTCGTTTTTCTTTCCTGCCTGTAAAAAATGCCACCATCCGAAAGGGAGCAGTTTGCCTTTAGATTTTTGCAAAGCTTTTGAATAGGAGGGCATTGTAATAGCAAAAGAAATCAGATTGTTATTTTCATCTGCGATACACACGATGAAATCTTTATCGATTAAAGGGAAATATTTTTCTTTATAGGTTTTCCTTTGTTCGTCCGAAATAGGAGTGTAGGTAGAAAGGTGCTTGTACGTTTCATCCAGCAGATCAAACATCGCATCCACATACTGTAGGATTTCTTCTTTAGATTTAAATCTTAAAACTTTCAGATGGTATTTCTGGGAAATTAATTCATTGAATTTGTAAATTTTCTCCGGCAGAGAATCCGGGAACATAATTTCAAATTCCACCCATTCCTTTTCTTTGGTTAAACCTAACTTTTCAAGATGTTTCGGATAATAATCATGATTGTAAATTCCGATCATCGTTGCCAGTTTATCGAAGCCTAAAGTCAGCATTCCGGCTTTATCAAGATTCGTGAAACCCATTGGTCCTTCAATTTTTCCGATATTTTTTTCTTTAGCGTACTCAATTGCTTTTCCGATGAGTGCCTGAGAGACATTTTCATCATCAATAAAATCAATCCAGCCGAAGCGCACTTTCTTTATCCCTAGTTCGCGTTCTTCCTTATGATTGATCATTAAGGCAATTCTTCCGACGATTTTATTATTCTGATAGGCAAGAAACTGTTTGGCTTCAGAGTATTGCAGTGCCGGATTTTCCTTCGGGTTCCATATTTTAATCTCATCATTAATAAGAGCCGGAACGTAATACGGATTGTTTTTGTACAGATCCATGGGAAACCTTACGAATTGCTTTAGCTGATCGCTGTTTTTTACCTCAATAACTGAAATTTCTGACATGATTCTTTCGTGAAATTATGGAACAAATATAGCTAAATTAATACAATACTTTGGCACAGTTTTTACATCATATGGGATGAAAAGTATAGTATTAAAGATTACAGAGATGAATGGTTATTATTTGATTATTATTGTTTCGATGGCGGTGAGTTGGTTTGTCTCCTGGAGGCTGAAATCGAAGTTTGAACAGTATTCTAAAATCTACCTCAGAAACGGGCTTTCCGGAAAGGAAGTGGCGGAAAAAATGCTGAGAGACAACGGAATTAATGATGTTCAGGTAATGTCGGTTCCGGGGCAGTTAACAGATCATTACAACCCCGAAAATAAAACAGTTAATCTTTCCGAAGCGGTTTACATGCAGAGGAATGCAGCGGCAGCGGCAGTTGCAGCCCATGAATGCGGTCATGCCGTTCAGCATAAAGTAGGATATTCTATGTTACAGCTTCGTTCTAAATTGGTTCCGGTAGTAAATATAAGCTCCAATCTGATGCAGTTTGTAATTATGGGAGGACTTGTCATCATGGCATTAAGCGGAAATAAACTGATTCTTACCATCGGAGTGATTATGTTTGCCTTAACAACGCTTTTCGCATTTGTAACACTTCCTGTAGAATATGATGCAAGCAACAGGGCAATGAAATGGCTTCGCGATACGGGAACGGTAACTACCGAAGAATATGTAGGCGTAAAAGACAGCTTGAAATGGGCAGCGAGAACCTACGTTGTTGCTGCGATCGGCTCTCTGGTACAGCTTCTTTATTTTGCTTCCTTATTAATGGGAGGAAGAAGAGATTAATCTTTAAATGTGAATGAAACATATTGCATCTCGGATAGCTTTTCCGAGATGTTTTCTTTTTGCGAAAGTTTCAGGGAAGCGGTTACTATACAGTTTTCATTCGCATCAAATTGCAGGACTTTGGCATCATACTTCGACAGTAAAGTGAAAATGATATTCTGCTGATTAAAATTAAACTGAATCTCAACAGTCGTTTCAAGTTCTTTTGTAATGATATTTGCTTCTTCCAGTGTAATTTTTGCCGATTCTTTATAGGCTTTTACCAAACCGGAAACCCCCAGTTTTGTTCCTCCGTAGTAACGGACGGAAATAACCAGAACATTGGTAATTTCATTCGCCAATAACTGGTTGTAAATCGGAAGTCCGGCACTTCCCGAAGGTTCTCCGTCGTCATTTGCGCGATAATTTTCTCCGTTAAGTCCCATTCTGAAAGCATAACAATGATGCGTTGCCTTCGGATGTTCTGCACGGATTTTTTCCAAAGCGTGTTTCAGTTCTTCCTCGTTGTTCACAGGGAATGCAAAACCCAGAAATTTACTTCCCTTTTCTTTTAACAAAGTATTTTCTACCGCAGATTCTATCGTCTTAAAATTGAACATATATAAAGAGGAAAAATATTTTTTCGAATGTTAGAATAATTGTTCAAAGGTAAAATATTTTTAAGAAAAAGTCCCGGAAATGGGCAATAAAAAAGAGAACCGTTACAGTTCTCTTTATTCGATTAACAAGGAAAGCTTCCTTCCAGCCAAGGCGGAGGACAACTCATACTTGAAGGTGTTTTACAGCATCTTTGTAAATTTGGCGGATAATAAGAACAACAAACCGGTGCCATTCCTCCGACAAGCTTTTTAAGCTCTTTTCTTTGAAGTTTTTTCAGATTTTTCATATAGTTTGTATTAACTTGATTGGAGTATTAAAAATTTTAATTAATTAATTAGCTTGTGACGGATCTAAAGGACCGCCCTGACTTGTACACTTTGTACCAAGCGGAAGACAATAATATTTCTGGCGCGGGATACAGCATTTGTAATATCCTGTTATGCAGTTTTGATCACAGGTTTCGATTCCTCCCAGAACGCTTTTGAGCTCGTGCTTGGATAATTTTCTCAGATTTTTCATGATGATGATTTTTTTAGTTCATCATAAAGCTACATAATTAATTTCAAACTATGGTGAAAAATTGCAAAATATTTATTATGTTAAATTTTTGATTATTAAATATTTAAATGTTTTCTGAAAGAAAAAAATCAATGCGGTTATCTCTGATAATTTCAGTTTTGAAAGGATTTGACTGGTCAAAAACAGGAGCTTTGGTTCCGTTCTCAAGAAGAAGAGTTTCATTTTTAATAATAATGGCTTCATCCCAAAGATTAGCATCTATAAACTGCTGTAATGTGAATTTTCCACCCTCGATAATTACAGACTGAATCTGCTCTTTATACAAAGCTTCCATAAGATTCTGAAGGAAGTTGTCTTTTTCGGTTTTAATAAAATGAACATGATCTACAATTTCTTCTTTTACAGAATTAATCACGATGGTTTTCGCTTCTTCGTTGTAAATTTTAAAATTCTGAGGAACTTTAAGATCAAAATCAATTAAGATTCTTACAGGATTAACGCCTTCAACATTTCTTACCGTTAAGCTGGGATTGTCATTTAAAGCAGTCTGTGTTCCGACCAAAATGGCGTGTTCATCGGCTCTCAACTGATGCACCAGCTGATTTACAAGAGAATTTGAAACTGCGGTTGGTTTAAAATCCTTATCCAGAAATCCGTCTCCCGATTGCGCCCATTTCAGAATAATGTAAGGTCTTTTCTTTTCATGGTAAGTGAAAAATCTTTTGTTGAGATCAATACATTCTTTCTCCAGAACGCCTGAAACCACTTCAATTCCTGCATCCTGAATGATTTTTTTCCCTTTTCCGTTCACTTTGTCATGAGAATCCATCGCTCCGACAACCACTTTTTTAAAGCCTAATTCTTTGATTTTTAAAGCACAGGGCGGAGTTTTTCCGTAATGCGCGCAAGGTTCTAATGTAACGTAAATAGTGGATTCGGGAATCAAAGATGGATCTTCAACGGAGTTAATGGCATTAATTTCCGCATGAGGTTCTCCCGCTTTCTGATGATAGCCTTCACCGATAATTTTACCGTTATGCACAATTACACTTCCCACCAAAGGATTCGGATAGGTTTTTCCAGTCGCTTTTTCAGCGAGTTCGATGGCTCTTTTAATATAAAATTCGTCCTGCATACTGAATGAAAAAAGCGAAGTCAAATTGCTTTGCTCCGCTCTTTTTGTTTTTTAAATATTGTTATTCTCCGGCAATAATGCTGTGAAGATTTTGTTTTAAAGTTTCCAGATGAGCTTTTTTCTCGTCGATAGAATCATAAGTATCTCTCAACATAGGATTTTCTCTTGATGGGTTTTTGAAGAACGCCAGATTGTTTTCCAGTTTTACGATTTCAGCTTCAAGATCAGAGATCTGGCTCTTGATTTTTCTTGCTTTGTCTGTAAGCTGGTTTTCAGATAATCCTTCTTCTTTAAGTTCAAGCTCGTTGATTTTATTTAATTTCAGTTTTTCTCTCAACGTTTTGTTGAATTCTGTGTTGATGGAGATTTTATCTCTCGGTACTTTTCCGATGTTGTTCCATGCGGTTTTGATGGCTTCAATTCTTTCGATGCTGCCTTCTTCGTTCCCGATTGTTTTCAGTTCATCAAGAATTGCTTTTTTCTGCTTGTAATTTTCCTTCCAGTTATCCGTAGAAGCATTGCTCTTTTCACGGTAATTGTTGAAGAATGCATTACAGGCATCACGGAATTCGTCCCAGATTTTATTCGTCATGCTTTTCGGAACGTGACCGATTTTTTTCCAGTCTTCCTGAAGTTTTTTGAATAAAGGAACGGCGATGTCCCATTCTTCGTTATTCTGGTTGTCTTTCGCAGTCTGGATCAGTTTTAATTTTTCTTCCAGGTTTGCCTGCTGAGAACCTTTTAACGATTTATAATAGGTGTTTTTTGTTGTGTTGAATCCTCTAAGAATTGTTTTAAATTCATTCCAGTTCTGGTTGGAAAGCTTTCTAGGAACACTTCCAGTTTTCAGAAATTCCGAACGAAGTTCTTCCACTCTGCGGATCGCATTCTGCCAGTAATTATGGTTGGGATTTTCTCCGGGCTCAGAAAGTTTCTTAATTTCAGCAATGATCTGATTTTTCTTTTCCAGATTTTCGTTCTGCTCCGTTTCAATGGCTGCGGAAAGTTCAGATTTTCTCTCGTGAATCTTGTTTGAGATTTCTTTGAATTCTTCCCACGTTTTCTCACGGAATTCTTCGGCAACCGGTTCTGCCTCTTCTTTCCAGAGTTTATGAAGATACTGAAGTTCATTCAGCGCTTTCTGAATTACAGGCTCATGTTCAAGCTGTTTTGCACGTTCAATGATGTGTTGTCTTTTTTCAAGATTGTGGCTGTATTCCTGCTCCAGAAATTCTTTATTCAGATCAAGCATCTGATAAAACTGGTTCAGATGGTGGAAATAGTTGTTGTTGAGAATCCTGAATTCAGATTTTGCAACCTGTCCCGCTTTAGACCATTCTTCTTTAATTTCTCTAATCGATTTGAAAAGATTGGTTCCCGGTTCGGAGTTGGTATAAAGGTTTTTAAGTCTTTCGATAATATTCTGGCGGTGTTCCAGATTTTTTTTCTGCTCTTCTTCCTGACCTTTCTGGTAGGCATCATGCTTTTCTCTGAAAATATTCACCAAAGCAGAGAATTTTGCCTGAGAAGGATGCTCATAGCTGAAATTTTCAGGAGCATTTCCGGCTTCTGTATATTCATGCTTTTTATCTTCCACTTCATCATGGATGTAATGACTTGCTTTTTCTTTCAGCTGATTGAATTTTTTGAAATCCTCACCTGCGTTGGGCGCATTGATGATTCTTTCCATTTCCTTTAAGGCATCGGCAAGAGAAATGTCTACATCCTCGTGTTCTTCTTCATGTTCTGTCTCTTCATGATGAACATTTTCATCCTGAACTTCCGTGTTTTCCAATGGCTTTTCCTGAAGGACTTCGTTAGAGTTCTTGTTTTCCTCGTTTTCAGAAAGGTTGTTTTCTGTAGTCATAGCAAATCGTTTATGTGAGTGGCATTAAAATATCCTCTAAATATAATGCTAAAAAGCTAATATAGTACTAATTTATGTTATTTTTTTTGAAAGTTCCAAATTTCCCAGGCTTTTTCTGCCTGCTGTTCCAGCATATAATAACCGTTCACTGTTTTAGCTCCCTTTTCAGCGGCATTGATGATGAATCTGGTATAGTTTGGGTTGTAAATTAAATCAATAATCAGATGATCTTTTGAAAGACCTTCAAAAGGAAAATTCAGGCAGTCTTCCACATTCGGGAAAGTTCCTACCGGAGTACACTGGATAATCAGCTTATGATTCTCAACGGTAGCAGCATCTAAATTGTCATAATTAATTTCGGTGCTTCGGGAAACCGTAACCGATGGAATTCCGTGTTTATCCAAAACATATTTTACGGCTTTTGCAGCGCCTCCGTTTCCTAAAATGATGGCTGAATCATGATGTGGTTTTTTATGAAGCAGCAAGGTCTTTTCAAATCCGAAGGCATCGGTATTATAACCTGTTTTCTTTCCGTTTTCAATCAATACACAGTTTACGGCTCCGATGTTCTTCGCTTCATCGCTCAGTTCATCCAGATAATCAATAATTTTTTCTTTGTAGGGAATTGTTACGTTAAATCCTGCTAAATCCGGAGCAGAGAACAGATTTTTTACTTCATCGATCTCATTTAAATCGAAAATACTGTAAGAATAGCCTTTCAGCATCAGTTTCTGAAATTTGTCTTCAAAGTATTTTTTTGAGAAAGAGTAGGAAATGTTTTTCCCGATCAAGCCTAATTTTTTATTGGAATCCATAGGATAAAATTATAAAAAAAGACCGGAAAAACCGGTCTTTCATATAAATATTTTTTTGTCTTAGTTCACTATAAATTTCGCAGAATAAGAATCCGTTTTCAGGATGTAGTTTCCTTTGGACAATCCTTTCAGGTTAATTCTGTTAGAAGTTTTGAAAGGATTTTCAATCGTTTCGATCAGTTTTCCTGAAAGATCATAGATCTGAGCTTTTGATATTCTGTTCAGATTTTCTCCTTTTACAAATAATTCATTGTTTTTTACAGGATTAGGATAGATCGTAAACTGAGATTTATCTTTGGATGTTTCTGCAGTTCCTAATGAAGTGAAGCAGGTCCAGCTTAGATCATCAATTGCCACTCTGTTTCCGGAAACAGGATTAATCAGTTTAATCGTAATATTTCCGCTCACATTGATGTTATTAATCGTAGTAGTTGTAGGAGTTGCGGCATTATAAGGAATGGTTCCTACCTGAACTCCGTTTACTTCAACATTTAATGAGCTGTCGGTTCCTCCGAATTTTAACTGTGCAGTTACCGTTAAACTCTGGATTCCTCCTGAAACTGCAGAGCTTAGTAAATTTCCGTTTCTCACAGTAATAGCCTTACCGTTAATAGTCTGGTCTGTTCTTGCATCTGTTGCAGTCCATGTAATATTACTGTTAGTCCAGGTTTGGGTGGCGTAGGTTGAAGAGGCTGCAGGAATATTTGAGAAATCTTCTGTTCCGCAGCTTCCGCCCGGCTGTCCACCTGCAAGAGTGGTTCCCGAAGCGGTATTACTTGCCGGAGAAGCATTTCCTGCGGCGTCTTTTGCAATTACATAAAAATTATAGGTTGTAGAAGGGTTCAATCCTGAAACCGTAGCACTTGTTCCGGTAACGGTAGAATATAAAACGCCATCTTTATAAATGTCATATCCTGTAACGCCAACATTATCTGTAGAAGCCGTCCAGCTTAAAGAAATGGTATTGGATGTAGGATTGCTGGTCGCCAAATTGGTAGGAGCAGTAGGAGCCTGTGTATCAACAACCGGAGTTCCCCAGATCTGAGCAACGTATTCAGGATGGTCGATGTATGGATTTCTGTTTCCCTGATAATTGTAAGAAGCGTTGTTTCTTGCAATTTCAGTAGCAGAAACTGGATCTGCATTATGCCACGCCAATAGCTGGTTCAGTTCCCATGTTTGTAATCCCGGAAATGCAGAACCTCCCAACATATTTCCTGTTCCGAAACCGGAAAGCTGAGATTCATATCTTGTTACGAAATACAGGATCATTCTGGCAATATCACCTTTAAAAGCATCAATTGGCTCAAAAACCGTTCCCGAATATCCCGGAGAAACAGAAGTTCCCAGTTTTGATCCGTTTAAAGAAGTGAAAGATGCAGTTCCCACTTTTCCGTATGGAAAGTTAGATCTCATCCCGTTTACTTTCCCGTCTGTTGGTCTGATGAAATTAATGTCTGAAACCATCGGAGCATTGCTGCTGAATAAACTTTGAGGAACAACGTGCTCCCTGTTATAGCAGCCTCCTTCTCCGCTGTAAGATCCGCACTGTCCTGAAGGGTAATTATAAGAGTAAGGATCTGTGCCGTTTGGATTTTCAGAGTATATATCTAAAATGGTATTGTCGTTTTCATAGCCTGCCATGGCGATGTTATCACGGTCCGTCGTTGCGTAACCAGTCCATAAACCATTATAACCGTTGTCGATGTGACCGTTTGTGATAATCTGTTTCAGTTTGGTTTTTAAAGCAGCTCCGGTAAGACCTGCAGTTCCGTCGTAATATCCCGTAGGAATCTGAGCGAATGTACTTATCAAGACAAAGCTCAATAAAAAAGAGAATAATTTACGTTTCATTTTTAAAAATTGGGACGCAAAGATACGAAAAAATGAAAGCTTATGTATTAATTTTTAGTAATATAATCTTTGCTGATCTTAGAAAATGCCCATGAAATTCCAAAACCGAATAACGATGCGGTAACGGCAACAATAAGATAATTTTTACCCACTATTTTCACCGGAAAAGGTAAGGTTTCGTTGGCTTTAAAAAATTCTGTGAACTGCTGGAAATAGCAGAGCCCCGTTCCTAAAATTAAACCCGAAATAATTCCTAAAATAACAATTAAAACTCCGGTATAGAAATAGACCTGTCTTAAATGACTTAACGGAAAGCCTAAGGAAATAAGGGATTTTGCCTGTTCTTTTTTATCAAGCTGAAGAATAATAATGGCACCTGCTAAATTGAAGGTGGTAATGAATATAACCAGTGCAAAAATTAAATAAATAAACAGCTTTTCTGTATTAATCATCTTCCAGAATGCTGCATTTTCTTCTTCTTTGGTTTTTATTTCAATACCTTTTCCAAGAGAGGAAATCAGCTTTTGTTTTACAGAATCTGCATTTTCCGGATTTTTTAATTTAATAACAATTTGATAGGCAGAGTGTTTTGGGAGGTTTAACAGTTCTTCAGTTAATTCAACAGGAGCAATAATATAATTGTCCAGCTGATCTTTTCCTGCAAAAACTCCGGAGACGAGAATGTCTTTTTTGTTATAAATATCTTCTTCTTTATTGATGATTCCGGTTCCCGGTTTCGGCATAAAAATCGTTGCATAATCCGAAGTTGAGGGTACAGGAATCGAAAGTCTGTTATCCAGAGAGTTTTCCATTAAAACTTCATTGGAATATTTGAAACTCGGATAAGCGCCGTAAAAAACATCTTTGTTGATGGGATTTACTTTCGTATAAGCAGAATCTACCCCTCTCAGATAAGCAATATCGCCTTTTCCGTTATAGCTGATGTAGACTTTTTCTTCAATAACTCTCGAAAAATTGCTGATCTCTTTATTGTTTTTGAGAACGGAATTTATTTTATCAAAATCTTTCAGCGTTTTTCCGGAAGCACTTTTAAGGGTAAGATCGGCATGGAGATTTGAAATCAATTCTTTATTGAGATCTTCAAGCCCCGAAAAAACCGAGATAATAACAAACATTGCAGTAACGGCAACCGTCATCGCACTAACCGCCAGCCACGTAATAAACGTAACGGCAGTACTGCCTTTTTTAGACAAAAGGTATCGGGAAGCGATATAAAATGCGATGTTTTTCAAGGGCTACAGAATAGGGTTGTCACCTTCACCTCTCAATTCTTGTTCCAGTTTTTCAACGTCATCAAGAGAAGTGTCTAAGTAGAAATTAAGATTAGGGATTACACGAACCTGCTTCGCCATTTTCTGACCGATGAAGTTTCTGTATTGTGCCTTGTTCTCCTCAATTTCCTTCATCACAGCTTTGCGGTGTTCCTGCGGAAATATGCTTAAATAAATTTTGGCAATACCCAGATCCGCCGTTACTTTTACATCCGAAACCGTTACCAGAATGCTTTGTCTGCTTTCTGAAGCCTGTTTGCGGAAAAGTTCTGCGAAATCTTCCTGTATAATCTGTGCTACTTTTCTTTGTCTGTTACTTTCCATAATTTCTGCAAATTTAGTACTTTTGTTTGAATTGATACTTTGAAATCTGGTCGCTGTATCAAATTTACGACTTAATTTATTTAAATATTTATGAAATTAGAACATATTGGCATTGCCGTAAAATCTTTAGGCGTTTCTGATGAACTTTTTGCAAAGCTCTTAGGGAAGGAATCTTATAAACAGGAATCTGTGGAAAGAGAAGGGGTGGTTACTTCTTTTTATGCTGCCGGAGAAAGCAAAATTGAACTTTTGGAGGCGAGTAAAGAGGATAGCCCGATCTCAAAGTTTATTGAAAAAAAGGGAGAGGGCATCCATCATCTGGCTTTTGGTGTGGAAAATATTCTGGAGGAAGTGCAAAGACTGAAAAAAGAAGGTTTTGAATTTATTTCCGAAGAGCCGAAAGAAGGTGCTGATAATAAATTAGTTGTCTTCCTTCATCCTAAATCCACAAACGGCGTGCTGGTAGAACTTTGCCAAGAAAAGCAATAAAAAATTTTGTAGTGAAAGAAATTTTACTATTTTTGCAAACACAAAATTTAACCAAGTTTTGAGGTCCTATAGCTCAGTTGGTTAGAGCACCTGACTCATAATCAGGTGGTCCCTGGTTCGAGCCCAGGTGGGACCACCCAACTGACAAGTCGCCAAATTGGCGACTTTTTTTGTTCGTAACTGTTTGATAAACAAAAATATATCGGATCAAGCTCAAAAGTTGGGGGCTATGCAAAAAGTTTAGTCAACCTGAATAGAAAGACAGTTCTGTCTTTTACTCCCCGGAGCTGTATTCTGGCTTCCTAAATGCAGAAAAGTCTGAGCTATTGCCACCACTAATAAGATGATAGAGAGGTTCAGAAAGATAGTCAAATTTTAGTTTTCGCTCTCTTTAACAATCTTATCGATATACTGCGAAGGTGTAATTCCTTCAATATTTTTAAATACACGGTTAAACGTAGACTGGCTGCCAAATCCTGCTTCTGAATAGATATACATAATTGTAATCTTTTTTAAATCCGCTTCTGCAATAAGTTTTTTTGCAAAGTCAATCCTATGGTAATTCAGATAATGGTTAAAATTGGTAAAACCTTTATGCCTAATAGCCTTGGAGAGATATCCGTTATTAATCTTCATTTTAGAAGACAAGTCGGTAAGATTGAAATCAGGATCTTTAAAATGACCATTTAAATTTATAGTCTGCTCAATTTTTGCAAACAACTCTTCATAACGTTCAATTGATTTTTGATCGAATATGTCAGAAACGATAATAGCTTCTTTAACTTTAGCAATCTCTGCCATAGAACGCAACGTTCTGATTTTATCTTTGTAATACAGTGCCAATGTAATGGTGAGCATATTAAATACAATAACAATAAGATCCGTAATATCTGTAAATGATTGTCTTTTATAATGTACTATCTCTATAAGGGAAGCATGCACAATAACAAAAAGTATTACAATAATAGAAAATGCATAAATAGTATATGCTATTATTTCTCTACGTCCAAAAAATACAAATGCTCCTAAAGGAATAATAATAATATATAGAAAATTTACCATAGTTACTTCCCAGTATCTTAAAATAAGATAAGAAACATATAAAGGATAAAGTATAAAAAAGTTATGGACAGTTTTTTCAATGGAAAACCTTGTTCTAATGATATTCCAAGTATAGATTAAAAAAAGAAATCCTATAGAGATATAATATGCTAAGAATTTGTCTTTTATAAAAAATGTATATATTAAAGAAAATATTAAAAAGATAAATGATAAAAAAAGAATATATTTTGAAATAAGTTCTTTCTTTATCTGATTTATTTTCGCATTAATTTCTCTCTCTTTCATTAGAACAGGATTGGTACAATTTATTGATTTGTTATTTTTTTAAAAAATAAATTAAAACGTAGCTAAATTAATAAATAAAAATACAATTAATAATTTAATTTATACAATTTCAATTATTTTAACTAAAAAATTGAAATATATATCAAATATCACATAGAATTTTCAGAAATTAATGAAGATAATTTCTAAAGACTGTAAATTATAAATAAATAATTACTGTTCCTTAAATAATCTACTTGTCAGTTTCTTATATTTAATAATGTTTTTTTCATTGTTATGGTAGCCAATATCCGAATTTAAGTATTTTAAAGAATTGGCTTACAGTAGATTGGAGTGTATTAGCTAATATCGTATTATGATTGCATATTTTGTATTTTGATTTGTTCATTCCAATACCTTTGCACAGTTAACAAATACTTAACCCATTAAAATACAATTTAGAAATTCTTTAATAAAAAAATCTTTAAACAAACGAGTTATGAAAAAAATACTTATTTACTGCTCTCTAATTGCTAGTTCCGTAATGTTTTCGCAGGTAGGAATTAACACAAATAATCCAGAAGCCACATTGGATTTAAGAGGCAAAAATCATTTAGGAGCGGTAACCGCCAAAGACGGTTTACTTGTTCCCAGAGTAAATTCACTGGTTGCTAATGGAACAGTAAATGGACAATTAGTCTATCTTATAGCAGATACTTCATCTCCTACTTATGCACAAGGATTTTATTATTGGGATGGTTCCTCATGGGTAAACCTTTCCTCTGGCACAGGAGTTTTTCTAAGCGATACAACTCCTGATGTTTGGGTAGACAATTCCGGTGGAACAGCCGTTTTATCTACAAAACCTGTAGTTATTGGCACAGCTACCTCTGCAAATGCTTCTTCAATTTTGGATATGTCTTCAGTTGCCAATAAAGGAATGCTTACACCTCAAGTTGCATTAACTTCTAATACAGATGTGGTTACTATACCTTCGCCGAAAACAGGTCTTTTAGTTTACAATACCGGAACTAATGCAGGACTCTCTACTAAAGGATATTTGTACTGGAATGGTACAGAGTGGAGAAGTATAGATAACTCAACATTGATTTCACCATCTGTCGCTAGCGTAAATTGCTTAGGTGCTATATTAACCCCAAAAGCATATACAGCAGGGACACCATTTAATGGATTGCTTACAATTCCATACGCAGGAGGAAACGGAGGATCTTATTCTAACGGAACTCCACAGACTGTGAACGGACTAACATTTACTTTGCAGGGAGGTCAGTTACAGGCAGGAACAGGAAATTTAGTCTTCAATGTAAGCGGAACACCTACCGTTTCATCTCCTACAGAAACTTCAATTTCTATCAATAGTTCTTCCGTACCTTTTTTAACAGCATCACAAAGCTGTACAATAACAGTAGGAAACAGCTCTCAGGCAACCATTACAGAATCTGCCGTAATGGGACCATTGGTTAAAATGGATGACCCTAGAACAGGTTATGGCATTATGGCGACTACACCGGATGGTAAATATTCCATAAGAGTCTGGGATATCTATAATGGTATCCCGGGGAATGTAAGTGTACAAATAAGACCCAATACAGCATTATCTAGCTTAACATGGAATCATGATGCAAAATATTATAACAATAGTGGGTCGGGAGCTATATTAGTTTATGCTAAAAATGTTGCCACATTTCCAACAGATGCATTAGGAAAATGGTGTGGTACCACTAATTCAGGAATGAATGATTTTACACTACAGGGTAGTCTTGTAACAGATTTTGTTAATCCTTGGGGAGATTTTGGTATTGCGGATGGCTCCAATATAGAACACAGAAGATATACGTGGACCAACACAGATCCAAATGATAGAACTATGTATCAGGCTGAAATTATGTTAGGTTTGTTCAACAATACATCTAACATGAATACAACTACGTGTACTAATGGTGTTTGTGGTTTTACAAAAGCATATATAAAAATTACACAGACTTCTGGTAACTAAAAATTCCAATAGATTCTAATTTCGCAAATGATTAAATTTATTTTAGCGGGTTGAATTCAACCCGCTAATTTTATTTTAAAATGACAGTATTCTAATCGTTTTCTGAATTTGAGAGTAATAAATAATTGGAAAACAGGTTGTTAAAAATTATGTTTTATTATCAGATTGTAACTACAGAAAGGTCTGTTTTGATTGGTCATTGCTTATATATTTGCTTTAGAACAAAAAGCTAGTGAGTGGTTAAAATTCAGAATAATAAGTTGTTTTATAAGAATGAGATTTAAATGTTTTATAAATGAATATTGATTTTAAAGATATACATATCGGCTCTTTAGTTAAGATAAGGGTTGATGAAAAAAATATCGAAATAATGCGTATCTGCAAATTCTTCCAATGCACAGAAAAGGAAGTGAATGAAATGTACAAAGCGAAAAGTATTGATTGTGAAATTTTACTCAAATGGTGTAAAATTTTAGATTATGATTTCTTTCGTGTATATACGCAGCACCTCATATTATTTTCACCACAGGAAAGACTTAACAAAAATAAAAACAGAAAAAAGGAAAGTCTTGTTCCCCAATTTAGAAAAAATATTTACACCAAAGAACTAATAGGTTTTATATTGGAGCTGTTGGAAAATAATGAGAAAACCCAAAAGCAGATAATTGAAGACTACAGAATTCCTAAGACTACCCTGCATAAATGGATCAGTAAGTACAATATTGCCGGTAAAATAGAAGAAAGAAATTAATCTTTCCTTTGCAACAAACAGTTAAGGTCATGAAAAATAATGATTACAAACATCTTTTAGGGAAGGACAAAATACAGCTGATCAAGGATTTCGGACAGGAATTTAACTATTATCCCGCCAATGTCTGGACCTATATTATTAAAACCGGATGGTTGGGATCAAAATACGTACTGATTATATTTTTTAAGGACAATATAGTTTCTAAAATTAAGTTAAAAACATTTTATGGAAAAATTAAAACCTGATTACAAGAAAATCTATCTGGATCTGATAGAAAAAAAATTTCCCGAAAAGAAAAAGGATTACGATTATTTCTTTAAAAAAGAATTCGTATCTGCCTTAGATATTATTCATCTCAATCAAAAAATCTTTAAATCTAGCAACTCACTTGATGAGAACGGAAATCAACTTCACAAGTCATATGATGAAGAAACAATTTTTCAAATTCTAAGTTATCAGAAAAAAAATAAACTGAATAATTCTCAGCTTGCAAATCATTTCAACCTAAGCAGAAATACGATTACCAAATGGAAAAAAATTTTTCTTATGTAAAATATTAACTCCTTGAAGTTTTTTAACGTAAAACTAAGAGCATGTTTAAATTTTAATGAAAAATTTTTTTAAAAGGCTTTCCGAGGTTGGATATTTGAAAAAAATAAAATGTACCCAACCGATTTAACAGAAAGCCAATGGCAATATAAAGAAAACGACGAATCTGAAAGAGTGAAAAAGAAAATATTCTCTTATGGTGATTTGGAATGCGTTATTATATGTCATAAAAACAGTTTGCCAATGGCGTATGATGCCTAATGATTTTCTCAAATGGTAGTTGGTTTACTACTATTACAATAAATGGTCTGATGCTGAAGATTTTGATTTATTGCTAGCTCAAATACGAGGAAAAATACGTTTAAACAAAGGTCAAAACAGAGCCCCAAGCTTAGGGATCATGGACAGCCAAAGTGCAAAATGGGGAAA
Organism: Chryseobacterium sp. 2P; assembly: GCF_059579425.1. NCBI lineage: Bacteria > Pseudomonadati > Bacteroidota > Flavobacteriia > Flavobacteriales > Weeksellaceae > Chryseobacterium > Chryseobacterium sp. 2P. The sequence goes on along the minus strand of NZ_CM184194.1, from coordinate 3,831,942 downwards.
TAACCGTTCATTAAACGGATTTGACGGGAACAAAATAGTAAAAGGAAATCGAAGATTCGACGAAGTCAATTAAACGGTATATAGTGGTAGACAGAAACGGATTTCTATTAGCAATAATGGTAAATGTAGCCAATGTTTATGACGGTAAAACGGTGGAATTATTAATGAGAAGCCTGTCTTACTTTTTTAAGTCCTGTAAAAGTTATTCTCGCTGATGACGGTTACAGAGGAGAGTTTATAGAGGCTGTAAAGAAAAATTTGGGTATCTTATAAGGTTATCATGCGTTCAGACGAGAGAAAGCCAGGCTTTAAGCCTGTTCATAAAAGATATATTGTAGAGCGCACATTTGCATGGTTTGATAATAACAGAAGATTGTCTAGAAATTATGAGTTCTTAATGGAAACATTAGAAGACATGGTCAAATTATCGGCTATAAAACTTTTATTGAAAAAAAATTAAACAGGCTCTAAAGAAAGCAAAGAAAAAATATATTGTTTCTGTAAAAAAAAAATAATATAAATTGATGAGTTTTTTTGATAAAATTTTAAATATTATCATGTTATTCCAGAATGACGAACACATATTGAATGTTCATATAGGTGAGAAAAAATATCTTGTTCAAGATGTTCTTAATAATTATGAAGATCTAATTGGTAAAACTAAGTCAGAAGCAGTGAAGTTCTTCAGGGATTATAACTTATTAAAAAAACATACTAATGAATGGATTTATGAAGTACAAAATAATCAAAAGGGACTTTTTATAATTATACTTCGTTTTTATCAAGATGAATTGATAAAAGTTAGCTATTCATATTTTGAATATTAAAATCAGTGAGGACTGAAAAAAGAAGATAAATTTCAGAATATGCAAGGAAGTTGTTTAAGCTTTTAACTTTTTGATTAGTCTTAAGGAAAATGCCAAAAAGTACAGATTCTTCTAGATAATATCTAGTGTTTCAAATCTTATCAGCAAAGTCTTGAAGCCGTCTAGCCAAGCATTTGCTTAGATCTGCTTTCGTACAATTTTTCATCAAAATAATGATTATTATCTACTGTTTTTCCGTTGCGGGGATTGGTTTTGATATTACCAATTATTTCCTCCACTTTTAATTTTTGACTTAAATTTTCACAGTCAAATCCCAAATCTGCATTCAAAAAAAGACCTTTATGAGAGATTTCCGCTTAGGAAAAAATTTCAATGATCTCGCCCATAATGTTTTCTATTTCATATCGTGATGATTGCCATTTCTAGGAGATCTCCCACCGAAAGCATTTGACCATGATTGTCGCAAAGAAAAATCATATCGCAGGTTTTCGCAGACTTCCTGCTTTGATACCCTGTTGATTCTCCGCCCATTCTGCAATGGGTTTGGTCTCCGTCGGGTTGAACGCACGACATATCAACAACCTTTTATTGCGACTCAAAAGCTGAGCCCAAATATTCCTGAAACTGTCGTCCTTGCTCTATTTATTAATTTTGTCAGCTTATTTTTTCTTCCCCGAAAATAGTCTAATTTCTCTCCACTGACAGCCGGTTTTCAGCCGTTTTTATAATGGTTTGAATTATTTTCACTGATCAAACTTCGTGAAAGCCCTCTTTTTCCTTTGCTTAAATGGGGTAAAATCCACTTCTCTATTTTATCTCTGCTAATGTTCCAGATTATTAGGTCTCTTTAATTGCAATCCAAAATTACTAATTTTCTCGGAACTTTTTTTTCTCTAAATAAGTTTAAACAACTTCAAATAAATTATAAAAATTGGATTATCATTCTCATTTGTTAATTTCCGAAAATGATTGCTGTATATATATGATTTTCATTCTTTTATTTTTTTTTATTGTTTTTCGGAATTTGATTATTTATCATGGATATTGATTTATAAATCACGATAACTTTGTTCTTGAAAAAGAAACGATATTTAAGATTATATGCTGAAAATAGTAACAGATTTTACAGTATAATCAAACTAACAAATTAAAAGAACTTGCTATGAAAAATAGATTACTTGTTTTATCTGGTGTATTTTTTTATACCATGAGTTTTAGTCAGGTAGGAATTAACACCCCGACTCCTGAAGCAACATTAGATGTGAGAGCTAAAAATCATAATGGTTCGGTTACGGCTACAGATGGTATATTGGTACCCCGCGTAAATTCACTGGCTACTTCTGGATCTGTCAACGGTCAGTTGGTGTATTTAACACAGACAACTACTACTCCCGCCTATAGTAAAGGATTTTATTACTGGGATGGAACAAAATGGGTAGTTTTATCCAACAACAGTAGCAGTTCTTTAACGGGGGACGTTATTAATGTTGCAGGATTGGGATCAGGACTTAGCAGTCCGAATGCGTTTTCTGGAGCAACTTACAATCCCAACGTGCCTCTAGACCCTACCAACATTTATATAAATAATACAGATGGCACAACATGGACCTATAATGCTGCACAAAATAATTATGTAAGTTATATAGCTCCTACATCAACAGAATGGAATCTTTCCGGAACAAATACAGACGCAGGAAGTAATAAAACAACCGCTATTTACAGAACAGGAAAAATTACAGAAGGATCACCTTCGGCTGCACATATCGACTTGGGAGCTTCAGGAACCGGCGCGACAGGATGGACTTGGATGGACTTTTTCGATGGAACAAGCACTACAACTCCAAAAGCTAACTTAAACTGGAATCCTACTCAAAATGTATTTACCGTAAATGGTATGGGAACAGTTACTGCAATTAATGCAGGTACCACTAAAGGTAAAGTGGGGGTGGGAACTATACTGCCGACAGCTCAAATGCATGTAGTAGGAGATGCTCGTTTTGGAATAGAATCGGGAGCTCATACTTATACAAATGCTGACTCTTCCGGAGGAGCATGGTTTGATTTTTATGCGAATGAATCTACTGTAAAATCAAATCTTGCATGGGATAATACGAATAGTAGATTTAATATCAATGGTATGGGAACTGTAACCACAATTAATGCAGGAAATACAAAAGCAAATGTAGGAGTTGGTTACGCTACACCACAGACACAGTTGCATGTAGGCGGAGATGCACGTTTTGGATTAGGTTCGGGAGCGCACACTTATACAAATGCTGACTCTTCCGGAGGAGCATGGTTTGATTTTTATGCGAATGAATCTACTGTAAAATCAAATCTTGCATGGGATAATACGAATAGTAGATTTAATATCAATGGTATGGGAACTGTAACCACAATTAATGCAGGAAATACAAAAGCAAATGTAGGAGTTGGTTACGCTACACCACAGACACAGTTGCATGTAGGCGGAGATGCACGTTTTGGATTAGGTTCGGGAGCGCACACTTATACAAATGCCGATTCTTCCGGAGGAGCATGGTTTGATTTTTATACTGATGAATCCACTGTAAAATCAAATCTTTCTTGGGATAATACCAACAGTAGATTTAACATCAATGGAATGGGAACCAAGACTGTAATTAATGCAGGTACTACTGCAAATGTAGGGGTAGGTTTGGTTAATCCGCAATCACAGCTGGATGTCTCTACAATGGCTCAAATCGGATTAGAAAATGCGTCTGGTTCATTAGATCAACGAGTACAATTAGGTGCAGATAGCGGAGGTTCTTATGTTAATTTCTTAAATGCTGCTGGTGCAAAAAAAACCTACCTGTGGTACAATCAAGGTAGTGCAAGATTTGAAATAGGAAACACAACTGCAGAACCATTTCTTGTTAATGCTGCTGTAGGATCAGGACCTATAGGATTAAGAACGGTTACAACTACAAATTCATTAGATATAAACGTAAAAGGAGCATTTGGTATTAGTTCCAGTGGAAATTACACGGGGCATACATGGGATGGAAATTGTAGTGAAGATGTTACTGAAATTGGAAACGGATGGATAAACAGCCAGAGAAATGACAATGCCAATATCTTATTGGTTAAAACCAACGGTTCTACGGGGATTAACAACGCCTTTATAGCAATGAAAAACGGAACAACCGTTCAGGGAAGTATAACTCCTACATCAACAACAGCTGTTGCTTTCAATACAACTTCCGATTTGAGACTCAAAGAAAATATTAAAAACACAGACGTAGGTATAACTGATCTGATGAAAATTTCGGTAAAAGATTACAACTATAAAGCAGACAACACTAAGACCAAAGTAACAGGATTTATTGCTCAGGATTTATATAAAGTATTTCCTAATGCAGTAACTGTAGGAGGAGAAGACGCCCAGGCAAATCCTTGGCAGGTAGATTATGGAAAACTTACTCCTTTATTGGTAAAGGCAGTTCAGGATCAGCAGAAAGTAATTGAAAATCAAAATTCAGAAATTTCCAGTCTTAAGAAAGAAATAGAATTGATTAAATCTAAATTGAATAAATAATTTATCGTATAATTGGTTGATGTAGAAGCTGCTCTCTCTTTTGAGTAAGTATGAGAAAGAGGCTCTATCCAATAACCAATCTAAACTAATTATGCAATAATAACAAATTAGTTGTTGGGAGCCATTTATGTATAGAGAGTTTTGGAAAATGAATATGTAGCAAACTCACTAGAAGAAGAAGTCTTATTTTAGCTATATGAGTTATAGTTTAGATTTTCGTAAACAAGTAATTAAAATAAAAGAACAGGCAAAGCTTGCTGATCAGGCTGTTTGTAAACGTTTTGGAATAAGTACCCTAACCTTTTTCCGCTGGAAACAAAACCTTATTCCTGTTGGGAAAAGAAATAAACCCGCTGCAAAGATTGATATGGAAGCTTTAAAGAAATATGTAGAAGATTTTCCTGATGCCTACCAGTATGAAAGAGCTGCTTTCTTTGGAGTCAGTCCCAACTGTATTCTCTATGAACTTTTTCAAAAATTGATCACTTGACGAAATATATTGAGTTAGCTATATTTTATTTTCAATTTCAGGAAACTGAAATGTCAAATTTGAAAATGCCTGTTTTTTATATCGTTTCAGACAATAATATCCTTAAAATTTTTGTAAAATGATAAGAAAATAATATTTGATAGAATCATGAATCTAACTTATAATCAACAACAAATAATTGTCAACTATATATTTTATAACAGAATACTTTATCGATATTAATCAGTTTTTGTTAACTTGCTTAAAATCAGCGTGGTCTTTCAGTTTTAGATTTTGAAAATCTTAGCTGATTTTGGAATTCAATCGATGCTATATATTATATATTATTATTTTCGACAAACTTAAAAAGATATAATTATCTGTGGTAACTGAAATCATTTGATAGTTAAATATTTATCAGTTATCTCATATTATCCTTACATTCAAAAGTAAGGATTTTTTATTTTAGCATTTACTCTTGTGATGAGAAAAACAGTCCGTTTTTTTCACCTAAATTATCATCTCCCAATCAAAAACTACTCAAATTCTCCCAAAATCCTTCGGCTGTTGTTCGGTGTTTCTTCGGAAAAAATCCCATTTTTCCGAAGCCGATCCGAAGAAGACCCGAACATGATCCGAAGAAATGGGTTTTCAAACCGGTCAAAACCGGTCAAAAGCAGTCAAAACCGGTCATCTTTTTCACAGGTGCCTGAAATTGGAAAATTCTGTAATACCTTCGTTGTGTTAACCAATAAAAATGCACAAAATGGCACGAATAACAAAAGGAATCCTTGGAGGATTTTCAGGAAAAGTAGGAACGATTGTTGGCGCAAACTGGCGCGGACAGGACATTATCAGAAGCATTCCCAAACCAAGCTCGAAACAGCCCACCGAAAAACAGCTTCTGCAGCAGACCAGGTTTAGCATGGTGATCAGCTTTCTGCAGCCGCTCAAAAACATCCAGACGAAGTATTTCGGATCGGGGAGCGGTTCAAAATCAAGAGTGAATATGGCGGTTTCCTATACCATCAGCGAAGCATTACAGATGAATGGCAATGTTCCCGAACTGGTATACAACAAGGTTCTGATCACGAAAGGTGATCTGGCAGGTTTCCAGAACGTCGCTGCTTCTCCGTAGACCGGAAATATTATTACACTGAGCTGGGAAGACAATTCCGCACAGGGAAACGCAGATACCGCCGACAAAGCCAATGTGGTGTGTTATAGCAAAGAACTGGGAACGTTTGAAATTTTCGAATCTGTTGCCGAAAGGAGAGCATTGATTGCCGATGTCACGATGCCTGTTTCCTACACAGGAAAGGAAATTCAGGTCTGGGTGTTTTTCAGGAATGCGAAAGAAACGCTTGCGTGTAACAGCGCGTATCTCGGGGCTTATACTGGAATTTCTATTTGCATATCCAGATACCACTTTTAAAATCAAGCACTTACAGAAAAGTAGGTGCTTTTTTGTGATATGTATACTAATTCAAAAGTATGATGCTAACGAAATTATTGACATTTCTCAATGATTTGCCCAGACTTAACAAATAATAAAATAAGTATTATTATTTTTAGAGCAATTAATTTATTCGGAAAAAAATAAACAAGTTTAGATAAAAAAGTATTTTTGTCGATTAAAGATATATAATTAAATGAAGAAATTTATATCCTTTTTTTATCTTTTGGTTTCAATTTTACTATTTGGTCAGAGCAAAGATGCTATTAAACAAATTGATGATAAAATAGCAGTTTATAGTAAAGCAAAATTTGAAAATAAAGAGAAAGAATTAACAGAAGTATATTATCAAGCGAAAGATATTGACTATAAAAAAGGACAAATTAACGCATTGTTGCTGCTTTGTAATTATTATATTACCAAAAAAGAAAGTTATGACGAAATTATAGAAAAAGGACGAAAAGCAGAAAAGATTGCGGACTATACAGACGATTATGTCTCTTTATCGGTTGTTAAAAGTTATATAGGAACTGCTTTTGCAGAATTAGGTCTTTTAGAAGAAAGCAGAAAAAAACTTGTCGAAAGTATAAAGTACAGCCATAATATATCAGACAAAGAAGAAAAAAATATAATAAATTATAATAACCATAAATATTTAGCAGAGTATTATCAGTTTCAGAATAAGAAAGATTCGGTCTTTTACCATCTTACAAACCTTTTCCAGATTTCTAAAGAGATTTCTGCATCTTCCATTTACAAAAATGATTTTACCACACAAAGTCATTTAAAATTGGCAGAGTTTTATATCACAGAGAATATTTCGGATAAAGCAATTAGTCATTTAAATGCAGTTGAGAGGATACATAAAAATCATTTTCTTGAGGCAGAATTTTTATTTTTGATGGGAAAAGCACTCAGCTTAAAGAAAGATGATGAAAAAGTTCTAGACTATTATGTTAGAGCCGATTCAGCAGCTTCAAAAATAGGTTTTGCACAGCTAAAAGCCAGAATTTATGACGATATTGCCAATTATTATAATCGTAAAAAAGATTTAAAACAATATATAAAGTACTTGAAAGAAAGTAGAAAAATAAAAAATAGTTTAGATGAAATAAAGAAGTCTCAGATTGATAGAATAGATTTAAATGATTACAATCAGAGTTCTCTTTCTAAAGAAAATAAGACATACATTGTTTTTTTTGTTATTGTTTTTTGTCTTATTACTTTTGTATTTTACAAAAAAAATATTTTTTTGAGGAAGTCTTCAATACAAAATACAGGAGATCATGGTCCAGATCTTATTGAGAAGATTTCTATTTCTGAACTTACTTTACTTGCCAACGAAAAAAATCCAGCCTTCTATAGTAAGTTTAAAGAAGCTTTTCCTGATTTTGAAGATAATATTTTGAGAATAAATCCGACTTTAAAGTCTTTGGATTTGGAAATTTGTGCCTATATTAAGCTTCACTTTTCTACCAAACAAATCGCCAGTATTAAAAGCACTTCTGTAAGAGCTATTGAAGGAAGAAAATACAGAATAAGAAAAGCTCTCCATATAACACAGGATGAAAATATGTATGTATGGTTTTCTAACATTTAATTCTTAAATAGGGAATAAATCGATCTTTCTATAGTAATAATTTTTTACCCCTTTTTTGTAATAGCTGAAAAATCATAGCTAAAAAGTAACTAATAAGTAAATTCAACTACAATTTTGAATGATACCACAAATATACAAGTAGGTATAGGAACTATTTTCATATCTTTAGCACAATTAGTAAAGCACTTAAAAGATTGCCGTAAAATCTAAATTTACAATCAATTAAGCTCTTATTTATTATAAATATTAGAGTTGAAAATTTTAAATATATGAGTAATAATTTGAAAACTAAGTAAATGACAAAAAAATATCTTCTTTTTTTTATCTTAATATGCATTGAAGGATTTTCTCAGAGAAAGTTAACCGAAAAACAGATTGATAGCCTTCAGAATACGATTTTTACAACCAATTCCGGGAATGCAGACAAAATTGAAGCCATTACCACGGAACTCTATTATCAATCAAAAGAAATAGATTATAAAAAAGGGCAAATTAATGCGCTTTTGCGCAGAGCAGCTCATAGAGTAAATATTAAAGACTTTGATAAAGTACAGCCAGACCTTAATGAAGCTATAACTTTATCTAATGACATAGAAGATTATTACTCTATGGCAAGAGCCAAGACCATAGAGGCAGCAATGCTGAATGCATTAAAATTATATTCGGAAACTCAAAAGGTATTAGATCAGAATTTAAAGCTGATTCCTAAAATTAAGGATATTAATAAAAGAAGATTGATGGAGACTCTCTTTTATGGCAGATACATTAATTTATACGGAAACCAGAATATGGAAGACTCTGTCCATCATTATGCTGGGAAAAGAATGAAAGCGGCTTTATTGCTTCCGAATTCTGAAAAAGAAAAGCCTATAATTATCTTGTCAACAGCAAGATTATTCTGTGTTTATTACAAAACCGCTAAAGATTTTAAAAAGTTAGAACATTACATAAATATTCAGGAGAAATATATAAACCAGACAGATAACTTATTTGATCTTTCATTTTACCATAAAACAAAAGCCGATTTCATATACAATTATCAGAAAAATACAAAAAATTACCTGAATACAGCATTAGAGCATTACAAACTGGCAGAAAAATATGCAGATCAATCTAATAATTTGTTGCTTAAGGAAGCTATCTATCCAAACATTGCTAAAATTTATGAAGATAAGAAGAATGAAGAGAAACAAGTTCAATATCTTAATAAATATACCACTCTAAAGGATTCTGTAGTTAAAAAAGAAAATAAAACGATAGAAAAGCTTGTTTTTCAGCCTAGAAAAGAAGATGAGGTAAAACCTATTTTACTATCGGAAGGTTTAGTGAAATCTGGAGAAACGAGATTTATGTTTATATATTTAATCCTCGCTGCTCTTCTCGTTCTGTTTTTATTGTTTATATTTTTTAGAAGAAAAAATAAAAATAATGATCACTTTTCTGAGGATAATAATACTGGCGATGCTTCTTTGAATGAGAAAAACCAGGAACTCCGCAAATTGGCTTTAGAAAATAATATTGCTTTTTTGCCAAGTTTTTTAGAATTGTATCCCGAATTTAAAGAAAGCTTATTACGAATTAATCCTGCATTGATTAATTCTGATATTGAGTTTTGCGCCTTATTAAAACTTAAACTTAATAGCCAGCAAATTGCTGCCTCAAAAAAAATTTCTGTAAGGGCAGTAGACTCCAAAAAGTACAGAATAAGAAAAAAATTAAATATATTATCCAGTGAAAATCTTTATCATTGGATGGCAGACAAATAATCTTAATAATTATCAAAATGTAAAAAAAATCATCTTTTTTTTACCGTATTTTAATTTTGTGTAGCGTTTGAGTATTTAATTTTATATTTTGTGTAGAGTTGTGACTTCATGTAATATGTAAGAAAGTATTGAAAAAGTAATTTTGCAGTGTTGATAATCCATTAATGTTTATCAATTCAGTAAAGCAAAATACTTTGATGATATCCGGATGTACCAAACAATTACTCACTTTAGATTTTACCTCCAATAAGGTAAAGTCTTTAGCTGTATTTTTGGCAATAGTATTTTATAATTTTCTTCCTGCAAAAGTAATTGAAGGTGAAAAGAAAGATTCATTATATCTATCAGCAACCGGTAATGTCATTATTTTTAATGCTGAGGATTCATCTGCCAATAGAAAATTTAATCTCGAAAAATTAATTGTAAGGAATCGGGATACTGAAATTTTTACAGCAGATAGTATTGAACTTTATAACAATCGAGCTTCAGGAAACTTTAAAATAAAAAAAGCAGAAACGAGAGTAACATTTTCGGAATATAAAAAAATATTTAAAGAGCCGGAAGACAATAAATCTACGGTAAAATCTTTCAGGCAATCATTATCTGCAAGTTATTACAGTTCCAAACAAAATTCTGAAAGGATTTCTCAGAGTGAAAAGGAAAAGGTTGTTCTCTCGCCTTGTAGGGTTCTGTCTGTTTCAAAAACAATAAATTACTCTGTAAAACTATTACATAATTTATTTTTATTCGCAGAAAAACAAGTCTTTATATATAATAATCCCAATATTAAGGTTCACTACTTTTCCGGGAAGTATTCTGTAAGACCTCCTACATTTCATAAAAGTATTTAAATATTGTTGCAAAAACACATGCAACTTAAGTTCTGATATTTTTTCAAACACAATTTAATTATAGGTGCATAATGAGATTATTGGCAGTATAGCCAAGTAATCCGTTATGCCGTGAATACACTTATAAAACAAACAAATGATAAAACTGAAACAAATTTTAATAGTTTTAATTCTCACCTGCTTTTTTCTTGCGGTTTCCACAACACGATCTTTTGGGCAGCTTTGTATTAAAACTTCAAATATACCACCCAATGGTAGTTTAACCGTAAACGGGATAACTGTGAATTCTTCTTCAACAGGATATGTATCGTCATATAGTATGCCTTATCAGGTTTGTGGTACATCTTCATCATTAACTCTAAATGAAGAATCTTTATATGTTGGCAATAGTACAGGTCAAAATAGTGCTCCTTGGCAAACTACTCTTACGTTTTCAAAACCAGTTAACAACATTGTAATATTGTTATCTGCTACCGGAAGTGTTTACAACGAGAAATTTCAGTTTTTCTCAAATAATGGAGCTGTTACAATTACAGATAATGGGAGTTGTTTCAGCACTATTTCTGGAAATACTTTGCTTTCCGGTCAAGGAGCCAGCTCTACAGGAACAGGTGGTGGAGGTATTTTTACTGTATCAGCTCCTGCTCCTTTCACTCAGTTTATTATGCGGGGAGATGGAGGTGATAATGGTGCTTTGCTCGCAATTTGTGAAACTTCAATAGTTGCCGCTTGTAATGGTATTATTGATTCTGATGGAGATAGTATTCCTGATGAATGCGACTTGGATGATGATAATGATGGTATTTTAGATGCCAATGAGTGTATACTTACTAATTTAGTAACCAACGGTAATTTTGATTCTAATTTTTCTCCCGCATGGACAAATGATGGGGGCTGGACTTATAATGCTTCGGGAAAATATGTGGAAAATACTTCCTTTATAGGAACTGGTTTTGGCAATTTAACACAGTTACTAAGTAATATACCTCCTGCAATGGTGCCTTTAACATTTACATTAGGAGCAAAAGACGGGAGTACAAATTCCACAGGATCTCTTGAGGTATATCTCGGAGGAACATTATTTGCGACAGCAAATAATTCTACGGGGACGAATAATAATATTACTTTAACATTAAATAATGGTGCAACTTCTAATTTTATACCATTTACAGCAATAAGTACCACAACTTATGCATCACAAACATTTACAATCAATATTCCTTATTCAGGACCATCTTCGGGATCACTTACCTTTAAAATGGGAGCAAATCAAATAGATGACTGGTCTATTGATAATGTAAGTATTAATACCTGTGATACAGATGCAGACGGTATTCCTAATAGTCTGGATTTAGATTCTGATAATGACGGATGTGCAGATGCAATAGAAGGAGCGGAAAACTTTACTTCTTCCCAGTTAACTGCTGCATCAGGTACAATATTATCACAAACTCCTAATCAAAATTTCGGAACTTCAGTAGATGCAAATGGTATTCCGATAACAGTTGGTGCTGCCGGACAATCGGTTGGTCAGTCTCAGGATGCTTCTAAAAATGACTGTTTAGATTCTGATAATGATGGTTATCCCAATTGGATAGATTTAGATGATGACAATGACGGAATTCTTGATACAGATGAATGCCCTGCTTTTACCATCATTAATAACGGGACATTTAATGCACCAGTCACAGAATGGACAATAGGAACAGGATGGGACGTATCAACAGGGATTGCCAGAAATGAAAATGATAATATAAATTCTAGCCTTTCACAGACACTTAATAATCTTAATGCTGCTAACGGTATGGTAAAACTATCTTTCACTTTAGGTGCACAAGATGGTTTTAACAGTGCAGGTTATTCTGCTTCATTAAATATAATTTTAAATGGTACCACTTATGCTACATTTACCAATGGTACGGTAAGAGCTACAGGAATAAATAATGTTACCCAGACTCTAACGTCTGGTGTTACATCTACTTTCTTGCCTTTTTCAACAGCATCAAATTCGGGTTATACTACACAAAATATAACGATTAACATTCCTTACACAGGACCGAATTCAGCTATATTAACATTTAATCATAGTGCGGGCTATGATGATTGGAGTATAGACAATGTGATTATTGATACAAGTGCTTGTGATCTAGACGGTGATGGTATTCCTAATCAATTAGATTTAGATAGTGATGGCGATGGTTGCCCTGATGCATTAGAAGGTGGTGCAGCCTTTACATCAGCTGATTTGCAAAATTCATCTATGGCAGGAGGTAATTCTGGTACAGGTTACATCGGTACTCCTGTTTCTGTAACCCAAAATCTAGGAAATACTGTAGGAAATACCGCGACTACAATGGGAGTGCCTACAATCGCTGGAACAGGACAAACGGTAAATAATGCAACCAATTCTTTTGTAAATGATTGTATTACAATCACTTGTTCGCCAGATCCTTATTCGGCAATGCAAACCTGGTGGTTAACTGATGCTCAAAACAAAGTAAGAATCGATTTTCAAACGGGATTACCTGTACTTAATAATCCAGCAAATGGAACTTATGGACAGGGTGATAGTAATACTGGTTCTGAAGCAAGTACATCCGTTACTAATCCTATTACAGGAAAATTATTGTTTGTAACAGATGGTAATAAGCTTTTTAGAGGGTCAGACGGCGCAGAAGCTATGGGTTATGCCGGTGGTAATAACGGTTCTGAAGAAGCCGCCTCAGCAATTCCAGACCCACAAGGAGTGCTTGGTAGAGATTTTATCATTTTTGGAAATGCTACAAATAACACATATGGCGGATTATATGCTTCTAAATATAATCTTGAGGCCAATGTTATTTCTAATAAAACGATGCTTGTATCTTCGGTTTATGAAGCTCTTGAAGTAATACCTCATACCAATGGTACAGATTATTGGATTCTGGTAAATACTTCTGATGAAAAAGTAAAATCATTTTTGTATTCAAAAGCTTCAGGATTCAATGCTTCTCCGGTTTCTTCTATTGATGTACCTAATGATAATTCTGTTAGCAATACAACGAGTAGCTCATTTATTTCTTGGGATCCTAGAACACCAGGTAAAGTTCTTATTGCAAGAATGAACAAAATAGGCTTGGCTAATTTTAATGCGTCTACGGGAACTTTGGGCACTTGGCAAGTATATATTACAAGTACAGGCACTCAAAAAACTTTCACAGGATATAGTGGGGCTTTATCTCCAAATGGAAGATATATTTATTACACTGAATATGGTGCTGGTGGTAATTCTTTTCTAAAATATTACGATTTAGTTAATAATACAACAACGATATTAGATCCAATTCCTGCATCAACTTCAGCTGTCAAAATAGCACCGGATGGAAAAGTTTATAGAATTGGCTATGTTGGTTTGTTAAGGCAATTATTTTATATCAATGCAGATGCTAATACTCCCCCGGTTGGGCCAGGCTCTCAGTTACAGTTTCCCACAGGAGGAATGTCTGTTGGGCTGCAGCTTCCTAATAATACCTATTGGGCTTGTATTACCTGCCAATCAGGCACAGCAGCTCCTGCCTTAGCAAATACAAATATTACATCAAACCCAGCAACTGTAGGAGATTTAATCACTCTATTATCAGCAAGCAATAAACCAGCAGGTACTGTAATTACAATTCATTCTTCGGCTGTTCCTACAGATGCTAATAAACTGGTAAATTCTACAGCAATAGTTGCTGGCACAACTTATTATGCTGCTTTTTATGACGGTTTAGCAATATGCTATAGCCCTACAACTGTGGTTAATGTAAAATCATCTACCATCACAGATATTACTTGTTCAAACAACGGAACATTTGAAAACTCTACTGATGACTTTTTACAGTTCAAAATAACACCAGCTACCACCGCCAATTATAGTGTTACGGCGACTTATAATGGCAGTCCGGTTTCAGTTAAACAATTGAATAATTCAGCTGCAACCAATATAATGGGAGGTTTACCATCATATTTTAAAGTTGCTAACGGAACATTACCTGTTGGTAATAATTTTGTAATTACAATTACACCTACTACTGGTACACCAGAGACACTTATATTTACCAATACAGGAACGTGTTCTACCGCTTGTACATCTGCATCGTCAGGAAACACAGTAACTTATTATTATTACTCACCTGTAATAGGTCAGCAGGATTCTGTTATTGAACCAGCTTTACTGCCAAAGTTTGATCAAAGCAATGGCAGATTGCTCACGAATGTTAGCATAGAATATGGAGCAAATTATATGGGCGGAGCCATCATAGAGAGTACTGCAACGACTAGTCAGCTAACTAATTATCAGGAGTCATCCATCAATACATTTAGCATTTCAGGATATACACTTAATAGAACAGTGAGCTTATTTAATACGGGATTAGTTACTGTTCCTGCGGGAATATCTGTGCCTGCACAAGGCTCTTGGCTAGGAGATATAAGTGGTCGTACAGTGGACAGGATGCTGATATCACCAGACGCTAATTGGTTAGGCAACCTATTATCAGCGGGGCAAAATCCTACTACGAGTACCAATTGGGTTACCAATATTACTGGAAATCCAACACATGATGATGATATGATTATTTTGAATAATAGCTTTATTCCGAGTACCAATACCGTTAATTATAGTGCTCAGGCAGACCTGAATAATTTTATAGGGACAGGTAACTTGTCAAGTTCATTTAGTAACATCATATCAACTTCACTTGCTGGTTCTTCAAATTTGTCTTTCACTCAAAGATTAGCTAGGTCTTACTTCTATAAGGTTACCTATACTTATGATTGTGGTCTGGGACCAACTTCCTGCTACAAACCAGCAGTAACAGATAGTAACGCCTATCCTACAAAACACGGCATTACTTCTTTAGGAAGAGCGGGAACAGATAGCGATAATTGGCCTATGGTAAGACAAAGTGCTTGGACAGCACTTGAATCGAAAACAAAAGGATTTGTAGTAAACAGAGTACGTTTCAATGCCAGCAACCAGCCTGTAGCAGATGATGGAATTACTCTTGTGATCACTTCTCCTGTCGAAGGAATGATGGTTTATGATACCACTAGCAATTGTCTGAAAGTCTATACTTCTAATGATGGTGGTTTCTCGTTCGCTTGGCATTGTATGAGTACGCAGGCTTGTCCACAGTAAAAAGTTAAGTAAGAAAGTATTTAAAAAGCAGCAGAATTTTTTGCTGCTTTATAAACTCTTAAAAGAATAAATCAAATATCAAACAAATTAAAATTACAGTTATGAAAAAAAAAGTATTTATTTTATTATTGGTTACACTGTCTATTTCTACATTTTCGCAGGTAGCAATTGGGAAATCAGCAATAACAAAACTTTCAGATAACGTAACCTCTAATCCCGGAATCTCTTTAGAATTTGGACCTGATACAACCGAAAAAAAAGGTATTGTACTTCCTTGGGTTACAGGAACGAGCAATTCTTTACCATTTATTACAGGATATACAGGATCTTATCCGGTAGTAGACGGAACCATTGTTTATGATATTTCCGATCATAAAGTAAAGTACAAAAAAGCAGGAACATGGTTTGATCTGTCTGTGGATACTAATGGAATGGCAGATACAGCTTTGCAAGATTCTAAAGTTGAACTTTTGACTGCAAAAGTGGCAATTGGTACAAACGGAATTGTACAGGCAGATACAACTCCGGGAATTTTGGTTCTTACAGATACAGATAAGGCGATGATATTACCAAAAGTAGCTTTACCACATCTTAACATAAAAAATCCTGCTGCCGGTATGATGGTATATGATACCACCAACAGACAATTAGCGGTTTTTAATGGTACAAACTGGTCATTTTGGAAACCTTAAAATTGAGTTAACATATGCCTTCAGTCTAAAAAAGCTAAGTGTGTTTTTTAGAGATCTTTCCGGTTTCTTTTTTTTGGCTGAAGGCTTTTTAAGAAATAATAACATTTCAAATAAGATGTCAATTATTTTTAAGTAAAGCTAAGGCATACAAGATGATAACTTACAATAAAATACAATTTATAAATACCAGCCGCGAAACAACATCGTCATCAATTATACATTATTAATCCGGAATCGGATATCAGAATTACTATGACATTAAATGATTTTTCAGATAAATATTTCGATCAAAACTCTTTTTTAGATTCAAGAGACAGGGATAAACTTCTGGAGTTAGTTCAATTTGTTACTATTCCAAAGGATAAAATCTTGCTTCATAGGGGAGAACAAATAAAACAGGTGGGGATAGTCCTAAAAGGATTGATAAGAGTTTATAATAAAAATAACAGAACAGTTTGGTTCGTTCAGAACAATGGAATTTATGGATCAATCGATACTTTAGCGCTTAACCGTACTTCCAGCCTCACTTTTGAAACATTGGAAGAAACAAATATGTTTTTGCTTAATTATGATGATTTAGAAGAAACAATTATATCATATCCAAATATTGCCAGCCTCCTTCTTATGTACTGGAAAAGAACAGCAGTAGAAATTTACCGCAATTTTTACACATCTTTAAGCCTGTCTCCCGAAGAAAAATATTTGGAAATTTTGCAGAAAAATCCTCAGTTAATTTTAAGTGTAAAATCTAAAGATCTTGCTTCTTATTTAGGAATTCATCCCACCTCATTAAGTAGACTTAAGAAAAGATACTTTGTTTCGAAGGAAAATAAAATGTGATTTAACCATAATTATCAACTCATGCTTATTGCTTTATTAACAATTGCTAATAAAGGAAATGATTAAAGTATATAATTGATATTAATTAAGGTTTTAAATTATGAATAATATGATATTGTTATATTTTTACTATTGTATTTTGAATAAATGTGATGATTTTGGATTGATTTAATATTTCTAATTTATTCTTACAAGGGTTATAAGCAAGACTAAAAAATATTTAATAGAATACTTTTTCATGAGTTTCTTAATGAAACTAACAAATAAAATATAAAAACGCAATGAACAGATATTAGGGGAATATTCCCCTCCCAAAAGCTTCCTGCTTGGGCGAGTTTTCTCAAACATGATTAGTATAAATAATCGGTTTTCAGGGAATGCCTTACATGCAAATGATTAAGAAGATGAAAATTCAGGAAAGTCTATAAAAGATATTTTTAAAAATCAGAATGACTTTACACAACTAAAAAATCTAAAATAAACTAAATGAAACTATTAAGAATTAAATTTGTGATGAAAAATGCATCTTCTGCCCAACAATACTTTGTAAAAGCAGCATTTGTATTGATAATGATTTTCACTAGCCTTCAGCAATTATCAGCACAAAGTTCTGATATTGATGGAGACGGAATCACTAACTCGTTAGATTTAGATGATGATAACGATGGAATTTTAGACGCTGATGAGTGTCAGGCGTCAAATAAAATATCAGCCGGAATATTTCCTACTTCCGGAACTACTATTCCAAATTGGACTACAACAGGTTCTTTTGTTTTAAATGCAAGAGGATTGCAGTTTGATGCGGATAATGCAGTAACTACCGTGAGGCAAACCGTTTCAGGTGTATTTTTCGGGAGCACCATTAATTTGAATAACCTTAGATGGCTGACAACCAATAATGCAGCTGCTTCAGGAAGACTAATTACAGAAATTTTATATAACGGAACCGTGTATGCAACGATTGATACGGGAATTGGTGTCGCAGGAAGCATACCCACTGTAACCGGAAATAATGGTGCGGTTACCAATATTAGTACTTTGCCGTCAATAGCTTCAACCGGGGTTTATTCTACCCCTGCCAATATAATTATTTCATTACCTTCATCTTTACCATCCGGTGGAGAGTTTCAGATAAGGTTTACTTCAGGCTCTACCAATGCGGATGATCTATCGATTGAATCTGTACAGCTTATTTCCTGTTCGGATTTTGATGGTGACGGAATTCCAAACTTCCAGGATTTAGACAGCGATGGTGATGGATGTTCAGATGCGGTAGAAGGAGCAGGTAATTTTACTACTTCACAGTTAACCACTGCATCAGGTACGCTTACTACTCAGACTCCAAATATCAATTTTGGAACAGTGGTAGATGCTAATGGTATTCCTGTAATTGTTGGAGCAGGAGGACAAGGTATTGGAGATTCTTTAGATGTGATTAAGGACTGCAAAGACTCTGATGGAGATGGTATTCCGGACTGGCAAGACCTTGATGATGATAATGATGGCATTCTGGATTGTGTAGAAAATGCTCTCAACACTACGGTTGATAAAATTTTTAAAGCCAATAATAATGCGACCTTAATTGCAAGCCCTTCTACAGGACCTGTACATCAATATAGATTAACGAATGGAGGCTCTCAAAATGGACAGGTTTGGTCTTATGGTAAGGTAGATTTTACCAAAAGTTTCACCCTATCTACAAAAGCTTTCTTATCAAATGCAGACGGTATTGCTATTGTTTTTCACAATAGTCCGGCTGGACAGTTAGCTTCAGGAACTAACGGACAAGGTCTTGGCGCAAGAGGAATTGCCAATGGAATTGCTTTAGAATTGGATACCTTTGTAAATAGTTGTGCAAATGATGCTAACAATGGTGAAAACTGTGATCCAAATTATGACCACGGAAGCATCAGAACTACTGCTGGTTGGATCAATGCAGGAAAATTGGCAGGTGATGGACAGTTAGGAGACGGAACGGTGGATGATGGTTTGTGGCATGATGTGGTAATTAATTGGAATTCTGTAACCAGAAATCTTTCTTATACATTTGATGGAGTTGCGGTTACCAATTATACTTTCCCTGCAACAGGAGCCAATGCTATTGAAACTATTTTAGCAGGAAATTCAGCGTATTTTGGCTTTACGGCTTCTACAGGAGGAGCAGGAAGTAATAATTCTGTAGGCTTTGACAGTTTATGTACACTACCAATATATCTGGATACTGATCAAGACGGAATTTCTAATCATTTAGATTTAGACAGTGACGGAGATGGCTGTACAGATGCTATAGAAGGCGCAGGAAATTTTACAAATTCCCAATTAACTACGGCATCAGGAAATATTTCATCTCAAAGTCCTAATCAAAACTTTGGAATTGCAGTTGATGGAAACGGTATTCCGACAACAGTTGGAACTGCTGGACAAGGAATAGGAGAATCACAGGATATTAGTAAAAATAACTGTTTAGATAGTGATAATGATGGCGTTCCAAATTGGTTAGATCTTGATTCTGATAATGATGGAATTCTTGATATTGATGAAAATTGTACAGGATTTTTAGCCCAAAATACTAATGGCACTTGGAAAGGAGATACAAACTCTAATCTTACCGTAAGTTTAGGTACATCTACTTCTCAAACCAATAGTAATTCTTTTAATGATGGCAAACATTATTATTACGTAAATAATAGTGGTGCAGAAAATAGATATGTGGTGACTGGCAATTTTAATAACTTTACCTATACCTTTAGTACACCTGTTAAAGCCAAAGAAATAGCTTTCTATTTAAATGATTTAGATCCTGCAGGCAGTGTAAGTTCTTCTATTAGCTTTAAGGTAAATGGTGCGAATCCTAATGGGAAATTTACCTCACAAGTTATTTATGGTCCACCAGCAGCTGATCCTTATCTAAATTTTAATCCTGTTACTGGAGTGATGACTCACGATGGAACTGATAATCAAAGAATTTTACTCAAAGGGCAAGGTGACTCTTTGGTAAGTAGTATAACCATAAATAGTACAAACATAGGCTCAGGAGATTCTGTAGCGTTTTCTTTGTTTGCATTAAAAACCTGCGATACAGATCAAGATGGAATTTCAAATGATTTAGATTTAGATTCAGACGGAGACGGTTGTCCGGATGCCATAGAAGGCGATGCTGCATTTACAACATCCAATCTCGTAAATTCATCAATGCCTGGAGGAAACACGGGAACTAATTATAATGGTACTGCTGGATCCATAACAAATAACTTAGGAAATACTGTTGGAAATACGCCAACTACAATGGGAGTTCCAACTATTGCAGGAACTGGACAAGGTGTGGGAGGTTCAAAAATTGCAACCAACTATAGTCAGTGTTTAGATTCTGATGGTGATGGTATTCCGGATTGGCAGGATCTGGATGATGATAATGACGGGATTTTGGATACCGCAGAAATTTGTAAATCAGCTATCTCAACAGATTTTTTTGGTGGTCAAGCATCTACAGTTACTACTGTAAATAGTGCTAATGTGGTTCCTACAACGGCAACAATAACACCTGCTGTTACAGATTATTTTATAGGTTGGCATATGGGCAATGCGGCTGCAGCTATAGGTAAAGAAATGTCTATTAATTTTAGCAATCCTGTATATTTAGCGACAGACGGAGTAGATTTTATTTTAAATGGTATGGATGCATCGTCTAAATTCGGGCACTTCTTTATTGTTTATGAAGATGGTACCAGATTAAGTAATTTAAATCTAAGTTTAGCTAATATTTCACCAGCGAATGGAATTTTTCTTTCCTCCACAAATGGAGCAACTTCTATTGAGACAATAGGAGTTCAGGCTTCAGCGGATCTAACTTTGTTAGGCGTAGATAGAACAAAACGTATTGTGAAAATGGGTTATACTGTATTGGCTCTTAATGGTGGAGCTTTAAGTGAAACCATAAGACCAAGAATACAGATAGATTGTGATATAGATGGCGACGGAATTCCTAATCAGTTAGATTTAGACAGTGATAATGATGGTTGCCTTGATGCGATAGAAGGAGGAGCTAATATTACAACATCTCAACTGGTAAACGCAGGAGGCGTTTTAAGCGTGGGCACTGGTTCGGCTGCAGCTAATCAAAATCTTTGCGCGGGTAGTTCTTGTGTAGATGCTAATGGGATACCTACTATCGTAAGTGCAAGTGGTCAGACTGTTGGAGATTCCCAGAACGCTGCTGTAAATTCTCAATGTAATAATTTCTGTTACAAACCGGGAATTATAAATTCAGGCAATACTTATCCTGCAAAACACGGGATCACATCTTTGGGAAGAGCAGGTACGGGAAATAATGATAACTGGCCAATGGTAAGACAGAGTGCGTGGACTGTTTTGGAGTCAAAAACAAAAGGTTTTGTAATCAACAGAGTGAAATTCAATGCAGGTAATCAGCCTGTGGCAGATAATGGGACAACATTGGTGATTACCAATCCGGTTGAAGGTATGTTGGTTTACGATACTACAAATAATTGTTTAAAGATGTATACATCAAACGATGGAGGTATCACTTTCTCTTGGCACTGCATAACTACTCAAACATGTCCGCAATAATCTTTTATCACAACTTTATTTCAGAATTTCCGAAATAAAATTCATTGAGTTTATATAAATATATGCATGTATGGAAAAAGAAAATTTTAAAGAGATTCATATCGGGAGGCTGATTAGTGAGAAGGTAAAAGAGTGTGATATTGAAGTATTACGTATTTGCAATTTTCTGGGTTGCAGTTATGAAGAGATACTTACAATGTATAATTCTGAAAGCCTTGATACTAAAATATTGTTAAGATGGAGTAAATTATTGAAGCATGATTTTTTTAGGATTTATACCCAACATTTAATATTATTTTCACCCCCTCTCAAAAGCCTTAACTGTGCGGTGAAAAGCAGAAATTCAAAATCTCTTCAGTTTAGAAAGAATATTTATACAAAGGAAATAATAGACTTTATTTTGGAGCAGATATCGAATGGAACAAAAACTAAAAGCCAGATCGTAGAGGAATACAAAATACCAAAAACAACATTGTACAAATGGATAAGCAAATATTGCAAGTAAGACCGGATTACAAAAAAATTTACGAAGATCTTATAAACACAAAATATCCACATAAAATGGAAGACTGTAGAAAGTTACTGGATCGGGAGGAATTATCAGTTTTAAATATATTGACACTGAATAAGATAATCTTTAAAAGCGAGAACGAATTTTCAGAAAAGTTTAATCAGAAATTCCGTTCCTATACAAAGATGGATGTTTTAGACATTCTAAAGTATCAGAAAGAAAATGAACTAAATAATACACAATTAGCCAGACACTTTAAACTAAGCAGAAATACTGTTGCAAAATGGAAAAAATTAGGATTTATTGATAATGTTAAATTTACAGAAAAGTAAAGGTCATTAAATTTTTATGATAAGTGTTTGCTCTTTTATTAAGGGCTGAAAAAAAAATAATTATTTAAAAAACAATTAATTATATATATTTTGATGCAATAAAAACCTTAAGCCATTCCAACCTGGAATGGCTTTTTTATAGTAAGGCTCAATGCGGAGCTCACTCTCTTTACTCCGTAAAAAAATAGAGTAGTAATAGAGAATAGGTAAAAGCCTGAAAATTTGATATTTATGTAAAATAATCAATATTCCGGGTGGATTTAATAATTTTTCGAATATGATCTTTATCCGCCAAATTAGCTAAAGTGAGATATAGGCGAGCAAACTTAATGAATGCTTTTTGAAAGTTCAGTTTGAAATCTTTATGTCCTTAACACACAAAATTTTATTTTTTGTCGAATAACTTTTAATATAGCCATCCTTTTTTAATCTGAAATAAATTTAATTGAAGTAGTTTAAAGTAGGAGAGCTTTGCTTCTTTAGGAGCAGAATCTCTGTAGAAATAAGAATAAGCCTATTAATCAATCAATCTGTAGGATTGATATCTATAATACGATAAATGTTCTAAAGGTAGCATTTCTACGGAACGCCGAACTTCCCTAATATGATTCTACACAGATAAAACTCCATAGAGATTTCTAGCACTTTACTTAAACAAATTTATAGTTTATTTTTCACTTCGATACAATTTTGTTCAATAGTTTTACAGATTTCATTAATTGTTACAGATGTTTTATTTTCAGAAAATGGCTCTCCGAATAAATTTGCCAATTTATTGATGGTTAAAAAAGAAGAACTAATGATTACCATAATTGGAATTGCTAATAACTCAAAACGGCTTTCTTCTCCACCCAAATCGATATCGCCAATAAATAATGGAATAAGAATGACGTAGAAACTCACAATAATTTTTGTAAAAGCACTGTAAATCATTAAAAAAGGAGTATTCTTTATTCTTTCTGCTTTACCTTGAATATCGTAGAAACGATTAATATGCTGCATTAAATCACTTTTTTCAAAATTAGCTTTTGATGCAAAATCTGTTTCAATGCTTACTGTAAGTGCTAATAAAATCTCATTTGAAATTTTATTGCTGTTATTTACTTTAAAACGTTTTAATAGTTGTATTTCTTCTTCATTAAATTTTGGCTTAAAGTTGTTATGCATTTCATTTTTTAGTTGGCGAATGTATAAAATACTCACCTCTATTAATTTTTGAGCTTCTATTTTTACATCTGATTCCCTACATTCCTTGAAATTCTCTTTATTTCCATAGTAAGCATATATTTTTGTTACAAAACTTCTTGTATTGTTTGTAAGTTCACCAAATATTTTTCTTGCTTCCCACCATCTGTCATATGCAGAGTTCATTCTAAAACCCAAGAAAAAAGCAACTGCAAGCCCAAATACAGAACCGATTTGTCCTGATATTTTATAAATATGATCACCAAAATATTCTTCAAGTCCAAGTACCAATATTGTATAAATTGTAGTGATTACAATAAACGGAGATGAAATTTTCAGTAATTGCAATAAACCTTGCTTTTCAGTTTTTATCATTCTTTAATCTTGTTAATTAAACTTGAATATTAATTTTTTATACTTTAACACCAAAAATATAACCCACTAAAGCTGATAAAACCATTGCAATAGTTCCCCAAATGGTAATTCTTAAAATAGCTTTTGGAATGTTGGAACCACCTGTTTTTGCGGCCATTGTGCCTAAAATAATAAGGAAAATTATGGTAGAGCCATACAGCCAATATTCCATTCCTTTTACAGGAGCTAAAAGTATGGTCAGAAGAGGCAAAATACCTCCTACTGTAAAGGCAGCTCCCGATGCTAATGCTGCTTGAATAGGGTTTGCTTGGCTGATTTCATTAATTCCCAATTCATCTCTAATATGTGCTGCTAATGCATCTTTTTCTGTAAGTTCTATTGCCACTTGCAATGCGGTTTCTTTTTTAAGACCTCGTTTTTCATAAATTTGAGCTAATATTTGCAATTCATCTTCAGGCATTTCTTTTAGCTCTATAATTTCTCTTTCAATATCGGCTTTTTCGGTGTCGGTTTGTGAACTTACCGAAACGTATTCTCCTGCTGCCATAGACAAAGCTCCTGCAACCAAACCAGCAACGGTAGCTAAAATTATTGGCTCTCTTGTAGAACTTGCTGCTGCAACTCCTATTGCAAGGCTGGAAATAGAAATAATTCCGTCATTTGCTCCCAAAACTGCTGCTCGCAGCCAATTGCTTCGGTGGATGTAATGATTATCTAAATAATTCTCGATTGTTACCATGGTTTATGATTTTTAAGATTATCGTAGTGGTAAATATAGCTACAATAATGAAGACGTAGGATAATATTGATAAATTTAATAAAAAGAAAAAATTTAATCATCATCGTCATCATCTTGCTTTTCGCCCTGCTCATTGTTTTTTTCATTCTCATTTTGGATAGTAGTACTTGATGAAATTTCAGTATGTCTTATTTGACCTCCTAGATAACCAGTTTTAGCCACTAAAGCAGAACTGATTACTGCTAAAAAAAGCGTAGCCAATGTTAATGATTTTGCTAATTTATTTTTAATGAATTCCAGATAAATGGTAAGTAGCGATACAATTCCTACAGCGATTAATGCAACAAGTGCATACGCTGCAAAATCTGCGTGCTGTTCTATTATATTTTCTGAAACACCTTGAATATTTTCTACCGTTTCTTCGGCACCTTCTCCTGTTGTATAGGCAATGGAAGCACCTAAAGCGGAAATGATAAAGATGTAATGTGCTGCCGTTTTCGTTGTATTGCTTTTTTTTCCAATACCGTATCCTAAAACTAAAGTTCCCAAAAGCGAACCAAATATAGGCAGATGAGTAATGAGCAAATGTATGTGCGCTTGATCCATTATTTCTACATTTTAAAGTGAATTGATTCTAATAAATTTTTCACCACTTGTCATAGAAATCCCACAACGTTTTGGTGCTGTTGTTTCATAGGTATTGCCACAAGTAGGGCAAACAAAATAAGTAGAAGCCAAAGTGTTTACTTTATTGCTGTTTAATGCTGCCAATGCAAGTACATAAAGTTCTTTATGTTTTTTCTCGGTTTTATAAGCATAATTCAAGCTAATTAAAGCCAATTGATTTCCTGCGGCATTTGCTTCTTTAAGAAATGTGGGGTACATCGTCGCTGCTTCATAGGCTTCTCCTTTTATAGCAAATTCTAAGTTTTCTTTGGTTGACTGTACCTTTACATCAATAATTGCCGGTTTTACAACAACTCCCATTTCTTCTAATACCGCTTTGTGATTGTTAGCGTGTATTTTTTCAGCCAAAGATGCTGCTTTAAATAGTAATGCAATTTCTTTAAAACCTTCTTCTTCCGCTTTTTTAGAAAAAACAGCATATCGAGCGGTTGCATTTGATTCACCATTAAATGCGTCTTGCATATTGGCGACTGTTTTTACCTTTGCTTGTTCTACAGAAATTGCTTTTTGCTCTGAAGATTCTTTATTTGTGATACCTGCTTCAGTTGGAGGTTTCATTTCGTTGCTATTCTCATTTAATTTTTTACAAGAATTCAAAAAAAGAGATGCAACTAGAACAAGACTTGCTAGGATAGCAAATTTATTATTTATAATAATAGATCTGCCTTTTTGAGTTTTGAAAATAATAGGTTTCATATTCTTTTTATTTTATTGATAAGTTACTTGTTCTCATTTCTTTCATTAGCTTCATTTTTTTCACCTGCTTCACTATTTTCTTTTCTTTCGTTGGCTTCACCAGTTTCTTTTTTTTCATAAGTTTCGTTCCCTTCATTCTCAGAAGTTGTAGTTTTTGTATTTTGGTACTGCTTAGTTGTATCTACTTTTTTAATAGATGCTTCTGACATTGATTTTTCATTTTTTTTACAAGAAGTAAAACTTAATATTACAAGAAGTAATGAAAGGGTGATTGTTTGCGTTTTCATAATTTAATTGATTTTTAAGATTATTTATAAAGCAAAGGTAACACTGGCTATCTTTTACTTTTCTAAGTGAATTCTTAAAATCAACTAAAGTTTTTTAGGAAATAAATTGTAAACAGAATGAGGTGCCCTGATCTTTGACGCTGTTTACGGTAAGTATGATGTTTTGTACTTCACACAATCTTTTTACAATGGAAAGACCTATTCCGTTTCCAGATATTTGAGAATTTCTGGAGTCATCAACTCTATAAAATCTATTGAATAGTAAGGGTAGTTTATCCGCTTCTATTCCAATACCATCATCTTCTACGCACAAAATTTGATCAGAAGAATTCCAGGAAATGTAAATATTCCCATGTGTTTTGTTATATTTTATGGCATTAGAAATAAGGTTATCAAGAATCATTTCTAATAAAAGAATGTCTGCAGAAACGATAGCTTCTTGCGGAATATTATTATGGATATGTATGGTATTTTTTGTGAGGAGTGATTCGTTATTTTTGATGCTTTTTCCAATGGCTGTATAGAGAATTACTGGTTCTTTATTCGCAATAAGAACGCTGGATTCTAAACGAGCAAGTTGCAACAATTGATTGTGTAATTGTGATAACCTATTGGTTTGATGCAGTACTTCTTGCATTTTTACTTCATATTGTTCGGCAGTTCGGGGTTTTCTTAGAAGTACTTCTATAATTCCTTTTATGGCGGCCAAAGGTGTTTGCATCTCGTGAGAAGCATCTGATGTAAATTGTTTTTGCTGGTAAAAACTATTTTCTAACCTGTTCAAAAGTTGATTTATCGTGGTTGCCAACTGGTGTATTTCATCTTGATTTTCAGGTAATGGCAATCGTGAATTGATGTTAGCATAATTGATTTGTGATGCTGAATGAATTAACTGATGAATGGGTGCAATCGCTTTAGAAACCACAAAAGACATAATAAAATATAAAATGAATAGAACAGCACAATACGTAAAAATCAAAACAATCAACAAGTTATGTAAAACATTGTAAGATTCTTGCTGCGAAACGCCAATTGTTAATTGTCCTATTATTTTATGATTATTATTAAATACAGGAAATTGACCTTGCCTTATTTTTTGATTATTAATCGTTGCATTATAAAAAACCGTTGATTTATTTTTGGGATTAAAAAGAAAGTGACTGCCTTGTAAATTGACAGATTTAAAAATAGTGTTCCCATTAAAATCCACGATTTGTATAAATGTAGGGTTTACTTCTATTTGACTATGCTCTGCTTCTTCCCATTCTGGCATTTTATTTATGATGATTTGGTCATCATGCTCATCTAAATTAGCAAAAACTTCTTTTTTTTCTGTAATAATGTCCTCATCCAAATGTTTATAAGAGGTATAATAAACTACGCCATAAATAACGATAAAAGCAATCGCGGTTAAAACAGCAATTGCGATCAGATTATAAGTCGCTATTCTTTTTTTGAAACTTAACCTCATTCTTTGTCATTAATTCTATATCCAACCCCTCTAATGGTTTGAATAATAGATGCGTTACCTTCTGTATCTAATTTTTTTCGTAATCCATTGATGAAAACGTCGATAACTGCAGTATCTTTATCAAAATGAATGTCCCATATTTTTTCCATAATTCTAGTACGGCGACAAACTTTTCCTTTACTACGAAGTAATAATTCTAATAATCCGAATTCTTTTTGAGTAAGAAAAACTTGTTTTCCATCTTTAGTTACTTGATGTGCGTCAATATCCATTACAATGTCTTGAAATATAAATTGGGATTGTTCACCTGTATTATTTCGCATCAATACCCTTATTCTTGCAAGTAACTCTTCAAAAGCAAAAGGTTTTTTTAAATAATCATTGGCACCTGTCTCTAAAGCAAAAACGGTATCATCTACAGTATCTTTGGCAGTTAAAAAAATAATGGGTAGCCGCTTATTCACTTTTCTAACATTTCTGCAAATTTCTATTCCACTTACACCGGGAAGCATCCAATCCAGCAACAGAATATCATATTCATTAACCAAATCTAGGGCTAATTCTAAACCTGTTCTTCCGTTATCGGCAACATCTACTGCAAAACCTTCTTCTTCTAATCCCTCTTTTAGAAAACCAGAAATTGAAGGTTCATCTTCCACTAGTAAAATTCTCATAATTTTTAATAATTATTTTGGATTAGTATTACTTTCATTTTCGTTAAAATTGGGTAATGACAATTCTACCCCTGCCCCGTGATTATAAACAAGCTGGCCTCCTAAATAAGCGGTACGAGAAACAGATCCAATTAAAATGGCAAATACCAGAAAACGGATAATTTTCAACCATTTGTTCGTAAATCTGAACACATCAGCAAGAATATACAAAATAGCTGTAGTAATAGTAAGCCATACTGTTAAAAGTGCTGCATCTGCATGCATTTCAATGGCTTTGCCTAATGTTCCGCTTTCCATACCTTCACCTGCAGAATCGCCCGAAAAATAAGAAATTATTGTACCAAATGTAGCCAAAATTAATAAGTAAAACGCAGTATGGCTAAAAAATATTTTCTTAAAGATAATACCTATTAAATCACTGAAAAAGCCAATAAAAAGTAATGCAATGGGAAAATGGATGACCATAGCATGTAAATGTGTTGAACTAATCATAATATATTTTTGCACAAAGATTATAAAAGTAATATTTGAATTTTCTTAATGTATTCTTAAGCTTTTCTAAAGATATTTTAATACCGATAAAATAGCAGTGAGATGTTTTATGTAATTATTGAGATTTTAATTTTGGAATGAATCGGAAGATTGGAATAGGGGTAGATCTTATATTATGACTCTTTCAAATTGGATTCACTACCTTAATGATATATTTTATACAATTCAACCCAAGAAATAACATTATCTATCTGAAAGTTTTTCAAACATTCGTTTTTGCATGTAGTGATTTTCGATTTCTGAATATTTATAAGCGATTAAATTCTTGAATTTTCGTAACCTTTAACTAGTAGTTTTGCAATTTCAGCATCTCTTTCTATTAATACCCAAAGGGATCTGTATACAATTGACTGTTATAAAAACCATCTAATATTTTTCTTTAATAAAATGTCTCAATATTTGTATTATGTTTTCTTTGCTATTCGTTTTATATAAGATACCCATCAGGTTCTGTAAATTTAATTTCATTATTATGATAATGTTAATTATCAAATAAACTGCTGGATTTTATTATTTTTTTTAAATAAAATATGGATTTAAAACAATTTATTTGTCAGAGTTATTTATAATTAATTATTTTGTGAAACTTTACTTTGTGATGTTCATTAAGATTTCTCTTGTCCCTATGAAAAAAATATACTTAGTTTTTATTTTTTTTAGTAGCTTACTATTTTCACAGACTACAAAAAGTATTGATAAAGAGATAACCGATGTTACTGCTCTTTTTGAGAATGGAAAAAATGAAGAAGCTTTAAAAAAACTAAATTATATCATAAGTGCTTCAGAAGAAGTTGACTATTCTAAAGGGAGGGCTTATGGCTATTTTAACAAGGCATATTATTATTATCTGAGTTTGAACACAGACAAGAGTCTTCAATATATAAAATCGGCAGAGCAGGAAAATTATACAAAAAGCAATCCTATTTTTCGGTGCAGGGTTTATGATTTTCTTGGGCAGTTATGTGCTAAGTCAAATTTTCGTGATGAGGCAAATAGAGCTTTTAAAAATGTAATTTCAAGTTCTCACGAGATCATTTCGAAAAATAGAGGTATTTACATGGAAGGTGTGGCTTATAATAATCTGGCATCATTACATGCTCCGACAGGGACAGATTCCATGAATTATTATACTTCTAAAAGTTATAAACTGTTAATATCAACTCCCGATAGAAGTGACAGTCTCAATATTCTTTTGTCAAGATCCGCTGCAAACCTCGGACTATTATATAAGTTCAAATTAAAAAAAGATTCTTCGGATTATTATTTTAGTAAGTCATTAGAATATCTGCCTGTAGGTGTAAAGGTAGTCAATGGCAATAAGTGGTTTTACAAGCAAATAGCTAATGTTTACTATCTGAATGGACTATTTGAAAAATCAAAGGAATACAATGATATGTATACGCAATATGCTGAAAATGTAAAAAGTCTTGATGAAATGGAAAAAGCGTATACTCAAAGACTTGCTATATCAGATACGCTTAAAACTAAAGATAACTATATTAATCTGATAGAATATGCTAATCTTCAAGACAAAATATCAGTCATTAAGAAAAACAACAATGCAAGACTTATAAAAAATATTATAGATAATAAAAATACTGAGATCAAGAAAAAAAAGACTTTTTCAACATATTTACAGGCGATTATTATTCTGATTCTTTTAATTTCGACAATTATCGGTTATTATATCAGGCAGTACATCAGAAAGAAAAATCTTGAAAAGAAAAGGCTTTTATCTGAAAAACAGGTAGAAATTTCAGAATTAGAGTCTAAAGTAAATGACTCATTTGAAGAGCTCGTTTCGCTGGCAAAAGAAAACTCTCCGAATTTTCTGGTACGCTTTCAGGAAGTATATCCTAAATTTTGTAAAGAAATTATCAAGCTGGATCCCAATATTCAAAACTCAGAATTGGAGTTTTGTGGTTATCTGAGATTGAATTTTTCAAATAAAGATATTGCTGATTTTACTTTTGTTGCTCTTAAAACTGTTCATATGAGAAGATACAGATTAAGAAAAAAATTTAATATCCCGCCAGAGCAGGATATATACCTATGGATGAAGAACCTAGATGAAATGAAATAATTTTCTATTTAAACCTCACTGAAATTTATGTAAAAGCCATATTGATACTCTCAATATGGCCTTATTGCTTGAACAAAAATACGAAAATATTTGTATTGATTATCAGATTGTTATGTTTTTGTAGGTTTCATGTAGATTCATGAATTTTGTACTTTATATGCATATTTCGATTTCTTTGGCAATGAATTTTGAGCGTAAAAAATTTTAAGATCGTGAAGGATTCAATATGTCTAAAAAATTTAAAAATTACTACAAAATGAAAACATGTTCCCTTTCTCAATTAGCTAAAATGAATAAAGTTTTTTCTGTCGGCACAAGTAGGAATTTAATACAGCTAAATATATAATCAAGATTTAAACAATTTGATTCCAAATGGGAGTATAATTATGTTTTACATTTCATCCTTAAATAAACCCCTAATTTACTCCCGTTATTATACTAAATGATTTCTAATTATTAATGATAAAGGTAAGCAAGATTTAGTATAAGAACTATTAAAACAGACAGACAGGTACCCTTCATTTACTATAAAAATGAAAAGATAATCCTATCGATTAAGATCTATTTATACTTGCCGTATAAAACTCTCACCTGGATTTTGATAAAGATCAGAAATATATTTATCAATACTCAGACGAATATTTTAAATATAAACACAAATATAAACCATATAAATTTAACGAAAATGATTACAAGAAAATTACTTTCTATGATCTTTGCACTTACTTTTAGTGCATTGTATTACAGTCAGGTAGGGGTTAATACAAGTTCCCCTCAGGCCACATTGGATGTTGTCGGAGATCCCAGCAACACCTCAAAATTTGATGGTGTGATAGCACCAAGACTAAGAGGGGATCAACTTGCCGCAAAAACGTATACAACAGCACAAACGGGAGCTATTGTATATGTAACTCTTGCTGCCAGTACTCTTTCCGGTCAAGTGGTGAATGTATCTTCTACAGGTTATTATTATTTTGATGGTACAGTATGGAAAGCAATCGGAAGTGGTTCAGGAGGGTCTACTTCCTTGCAGACAGGTACCGGACTTACAGTCTCGGGAACAGGAGCTTCATCTACCCCTTACAATGTGGATATGAAACCAGCCATCAAGTTTATGTATATGCCAAGTATTTCTATTAATACTTCTGTATTGGGAACGGCATTTACCAGAAACCTGTATGGTGAATATACCGCACAGTTCACTACTCCTTCAGCACAAAATCCGGGATCTGCAGGAGTACCAATCCCTGTTTTTGCTGCCAATCAGCTGAATTATTATATCACTTATTTTGATCCTGCGGTTTTTGCCAATGTGAGTATTAATGACGCAGGTACTCTGACGTATGATATTATAGGTTTCGCTTCTGCTTGCTCCTTTATCAACGTAGTGTTTGTACTTAAATAATAACCTTTTAAATACCAACTATGCGATATAAATTTAAATTTATACTGTTGCCTTTGCTGCTGCTTTTTGCGGTGGTCAATATTCAGGCACAGTATCCGGGAGGGGTTTCTTCGGGAACAGCAAGAGGATATAAAGTAGATTATTATAATGGAACCTTTACAGCAGAATCACAGTTTGGAGCAGGAACAACCAATGCTAATCCTGTTAATACGGGATATACCAATAAAATAACCAATACCGAGTTTTATCCTATAGACAATACATATTATGGCTTAGAATATTCCGGAGTATTGGAGATCAGTACAGCCGGTACCTATACCTTTACTTTAGGGAATGTAGATGACCGGGCTTGGTTGTTTATAGATGGAATAATGCTGGCTCAGGCTACGTTCGGTAGTATTGTTGGTTCTCAGACGGTAGCTGTTAATCTAACTGTAGGAGATCACATGATAAAAGTAAAAAGTTATAATGGGGGAGGTGCTGCAAGTACTTCTTTACAAATCTCCAATGGTCCTTCAGGAAGTGGAATTACTACGGCTACGGATGTAGACGGAAGATTTGTGAGATATGATAATGCCAAGCTAACGGCATGGTATAAAGCTTCAGACCTTAGTGTTACCACAAACTATTATAGCGCGGGTTCTGATAAAGTAAACTCATTTATCAATAAGGCTCCAGATTACTCAGGGAATGGAAACTTAAATTATTCAGGAACTGGTGGTGCAGCCAGAAACAATAATTCAAATCTTGTAAATTTTAATTCAGGGGTTCAGTTTGATGGAGATGATGGTTTTAATTCTGGAGCAACAATAAAGGGACTAAGTTTACGAGGGGCTACCAAAACCATGTTTATGGTGAATAATTATCTTTCCAATGTTGGTCAAGCTTCTGCCTGGATGTTTTTTCATGGAGATAATTCAAGTAGTCAAAGAATAGGCTTTTGGAAGAGTGATGGTACTGGTAACCAGTTTGCGGTAAGTGGCAGTGGAGTCTATAATGCTTCTGCTTATACAGCTAATGAGCCTAAATTATTAGGTGGTTTTTTAGATCAGGTAATAGGTGCAGTTGCACCAAGTAATACTAATCCTCTTTCTTTGCGGTCTAATGGAAATACAGGAAATACATCTTCTTTGTATTCTGCGGTGGATTATGAGGCGGGAGGGCTGTACATTTCAGAAATGAATAATGCTCTGATGCCAGAGGCAATTTATTACCCTTTTGCATTGAGCCAGCTCCAAGAAAGAAAAGTTAATACATATTTAGCTGTTAAGTATGGTATAACTTTAGGGCATGATTATATTGATACATCAGGTAATACGGTATTTGGTCTGACGACCAATACAGGATACATAAATCGTATCTTTGGTATAGGAAGAGAGCTGTTGGCAGAAGGCTTAAATCAAAGACAGAGTCAGAGCCAGATGGCATCAACAGGAGTTGGATATAATTTTTTAACGGTATCTAAAGGAAGTATTGCTGTATCTAACTCTGCTAATACAGGTGTTCTTACGGAGGGATCCTATCTTTTATTAGGAGATAATAATGGTGCTCTCTCTTCTCAGACAACAGAAATTCCCACAGCTTTTTCTTCAGGTGCAGGATGTAGTGTGAATAGATACGGAAGAGAATGGAAGGTACAGATAACAGGTACTCCGGGAGCCGTTACATTACAGGCTGGCAATTCAATATTTAACTTTCCGGCAAGTGCTTCTGGAATAACTTTATTGGTAGATACTGATGGAGATGGGGATTTTACAACGGGAACGCCCGCTTCTTATCCTGCTTCTTCTTATTCTAATGGGATTGCTACTTTTGATAATATCTCTTTAGCAACAGGAAATGTTATTACTTTTGCCTGGACGACTATTGCGCCTGGTGGAGTTTCTAATGGTCTAAAACTTTGGTCTAAAGCTGATGACCCTAGCCTGGCAGCAGGAAACGTGGCTCAATGGAATGACTATAGTTCTAACCTGAACCACCTGACAAGAACAGCTAGTTCAAATGTTATAAAACAAAATAATATTTTCAACTATAATCCTGCAATTTTGTTTACGGGAGCAGATAACCAGTTTTTATCCAGTACAAATGCGTTAGGAATGAATGGATCTAATACTTATGCTGAATTCTATGTATTAAAAGCACTAGGAGTTTCAGGATTACAGTGGGATGAGATTATTACGCTCGGAGCAGCAGATATAGCTGCCGGGCATCGTTGGGAAAATAATTCTACGACTTTAGGCTCGGCAAATTATGCTGTTTTCGGAACAGGAACTCCTGCTGGATCAAGCACTATAAACCTTGGAAAATTAGCCTTTTACAGTAATTCCGCTAATGGTACTCAGGCACTTTTAAGAACCAACGGAACAATTAGCTTAACGACACCAACCTCCGCTGGGCTTACATTAGACGGCAGTAAGTTTAGGATTGGTACAGATGTAATGTCAACAGATGGCAATGGTAACTGGAACACTTTTCAGTCTCCGGAACTTATTGTTTATAATACAGCTCTTTCGGCAATAGATATCCAAAAAATTAATACCTACTTATCAGTAAAGTATAGTATTCCTCTGGATAATGGAAGCTCTAACTATTTATCTTCTAACGGAACTATAATTTGGCCAACCAATACTACTTATAAGAACGATATTTTCGGTATAGGAAGAGATGACTGTAGTGGTTTAATACAAAAGCAATCCACTGCTTGGGTAGAGTCCTCTACCAATAATCTTACCATTGCATTAGGTACTTTGGCATCTACTAATCAGGCTAATAGTTCTAGCTTTTCAGTAAATAATCAGTTTTTTATGGTGGCAAATGACGGAGGAACTCTTGCTGCGTCAAACACTAATATACCATCAGCTTATACTGCAATATCTTGTAATCCATCCAGATATACACGAACTTGGAAAGCTGCCAATACTGGGAATGTAACAGGTGTTCAGCTTGTTTTTGGAAATTCTTCTTTCCCTATTCAGGGCAATTGGGGGAATATACAATTGGCTATTGATGCAGATGGTGACGGGAACTTCAGTACAGGTATTGTTACACTGATTACCCCGACAACGGTAAATAGTGGGAAGGTAACCTTTAACAATGTTACCATTCCGGACGGAGCTACATTTACTTTGGTATTTACGGCTGGATATCCGGGAGGTGTATCTAATGGATTAAGTTTTTGGTATGATCCATCGAACGGGGCATATAGCGATGCAGCGATGACAACATTGGCAACCAATGGCAGTGGTTTTGGTGCCTGGAGAAATGTTGCAAACCCAGGATATGCAGATATCAAGACATCTTACAGTAATGGAGGAACAGTAAAATATTCAGACAATAAAGTAAACTATAATCCTGCGTGGGTTATCAGTAATGCTGCAATATGGCAGGATTTTAGTGCACAAACCGCTTATAGCTCCACTGATATGACTGCCTTTATGGGAGTAAATATGGATAATTCTGCGGATGATTGGCATAGAAGATTGGTATTAACTCGTCCAATCGTTTGGGCAGACTGGCAAGATCCTGGATCAGCACCATTATTTGTTAAGAATGCTTCAACAACAGGATCTTTTACAATAAACAGATATAATACGCAAACAAGCTTAACTATGCCTGGTACTACTTATCAGGGGCAGGCAGTGCTTACTTCTATGGTGTATGGAGCTAATAGTAATTTAAATAATGAGTGGGCTAACGGTAGTAATGCTTCAGGAATTACGCGTTCAGGCTCTTATACAGGTCAGACATTTAATATTAACGAGATTAACATCGGGGGGTCACGCCATACCAGTGCTTCATCAGGTGGTGTTTGGGGGAATTTTTCAGCATCTTTAGCAGAAAATTATACAAATATCATTGTATATAATAGAGCACTAACTACTCTGGAACGTCAGAAAGTAGAGAGTTATATGGCAATAAAAGACGGGGTTACATTAGATCAGGCTGTAGCAACCAATTATATAGCCAGTGATGGCAGTATCGTATGGAATGCCGCTACCGGAGGAATTTATAAAAATGATATTA
The DNA here is from genome assembly GCF_059579425.1 of Chryseobacterium sp. 2P. Taxonomy (NCBI): domain Bacteria; kingdom Pseudomonadati; phylum Bacteroidota; class Flavobacteriia; order Flavobacteriales; family Weeksellaceae; genus Chryseobacterium; species Chryseobacterium sp. 2P. The sequence continues at coordinate 3,795,114 of NZ_CM184194.1, read as the reverse complement.
CAGGCATTGGTAGAGATGATTGTAGTGCTTTATATCAGAAACAAAGTACAAGTACAGATGGTGCAGATATTGTTGCAATGGGAATAGGTTCTGGCGGTTTAGCTATCAGTAATAATGAAAATACCAATTCTATCTCTGCTGATAGGACTTTTATGACGTTTGCTCATAATGGTAATGCCATAAGCGGTAAAACTAATACTAACTTACCTTCAGGACTAAGTTCTTGCTATAACAGACTTACCAGAGAATGGCAAGTACAATCTACAGGTACAATAGGAGCGGTAAGTATGGAAATTGGAAAGAAAGGGTTTTTCTCTATCAATGCTACCACATACAAGCCTATTCTACTTATTAGCAATACTCCGGGAGATTACACAAGTGCAACTGTAATAAAATATTCCAAAGTATTAAATGGCAAAGCTTATTTTGATAATGTTACGCTATCTAGTGGACAATATTTTACCTTGGCTTATATAGAAGCAGCTCCAGGGGGAGTAAATACCAATATGACGGTATGGTTTAATTCAGATTATGATTCATTTTCTGATATTGCTCAAACTACTTATGCCACAAATGATGGAGATAAAGTAGCAAGTATGAATAATATCAAGTTTGGAGCTACTTTTACTAAAGTAGAGCAAAGTAATGCTGCTTACCAGCCAACATATTATAAATCATCTTTTAATTATAACTCGGGTATTTATTTCCCAGGTAGTGGGCAATCAGCATTAGTTTCGTCATCATTAGTTAATACTACTGATTATAGAGCACTTAGCTCAATGACCAGTGTTTTTGCAGGGTTAAATCTGGGAACAGATGCTGATTTTGGTCCTGCGAATGTTTTTTGGTGGACAGGTATTCCAGGAGTTTCTAAAAAAACAGCAATGGAAAGGCCTCAAGCTTTTTGGGAGAGCCAGCCAAGTGAGATGACTGGATATCAGAGGATCCCAACTTTAACGAATCCAGAAATATACACTTATACGGTAACAGCAAATGGGGCTTCTGGAGGAGTTAAATTACTGAGTAATATGAAGAATGTTATTAGTGGAACTAGTTCTGCTACAGCTACAAGTAATATTTCTGCATCATTTTACATCGGTAATAATGGTCCTGTTCCTGCTTATACTGCGGGAGCGAAATTTTATCTCGGAGAGTTTGTTGTTTATAGTGATGATAAGAGTAGCAACAACTATGATATTAAGAGAATCCATAGCTATATGGCAATAAAATATGGATTTACACTAGATAATGCTTCTATTGGAGGAAGTTATATTGCCTCAAATGGTACTGTTATTTACGATCATACTGGTTTTTGGAACAGAATTACAGGAATTGGAATGGATGACTGTTCAGGTCTTGATCAGAAACAATCCTTTACCCAGCAGACTACAGGAGGATTGGTGAAAATTTCCAATGATCCAACTGGGCTTGCATCTTCAAACAGAGAAAATCCTGTTGATTTTAAAACAGACAAATCGTTCCTTGTATTCGGAGATGATAATGGAACTTTAGCTTGGACGGATGATGATGCTATTGTTTATAACACAACAAATATGGTAAGGTTAGGGCGTAAGTGGAGAGTTAAAGAAGTTGGTACAGTAGAAACGGTTTATCTGGAAGTGCCAGATAACAGCAGCAGTTTATCTGCAAAACTTCCTACAGAACAACAAACAGTTTATTTATTAGTATCAAATACCAGTAGCTTTACTACGCCGGTTGCAGCAGTAGAAATGACGCTTAATGGTACCAACTGGTCTGCAAATTATAACTTTACAGATGGTCAGTACTATACTTTTGCAACGAATACAACTTGTTTAGCGCCAGCTGGTATTACCAATGGTTTAACTTCTTGGTATAAAACCAATGATAAGCCAGTAGGAGCATTAGCATTGATGAATGATCAAACTTCTAATTATGATCTTTCTCCTATAGGAACCGGAACAAGAAATATTATTGCGGCAAGTAGTGCTACCAATTTTAATCGTTATTTGGAACTTAGAGGTAACGCAGCTTTTGAAAAAGCAGGATTAAGCGAAACAGCTATTACTGCCGCAGATCAAGGAACGCTGTATGGGGCTATGCTTGGAACAAACTCAGCTCGTCTGTTTGGTCTTACCAGAGCTAGTCATAATACTTTACAGTTGTCAACTGCTGGAACTCCGGCCGCTGAACTAAATAGTGGAACTTTAGTGAATTATCCTTCAAATGCAACTATCGGTCCATTTGCTAATGTAGCAAACATTATGAATATGCATTTTAGTACTGCAGAGTTTGTAGCAGGAAGAGACGGTTGGGATAATGTCAGTCTTCCTAATAATGCTGGGAATTTAGTTTCAAGTACAACTTTAGGACTACGTATAGGTGCCAGTTTTTCTGGCTCAACGCTAACCTATGGAAATAATGACTTTCTGGAAGCATTAAGCTTTAACAGGCAGTTAACTTCTTTTGAGCGTACAAAAGTAAGAACTTATCTTGCAATAAAATACGGACAAACTCTAATAGAAGATTATATCGGAGCAGATAATAGTACTGTATATCTTAATAAACCAACTGAAATTTATAAAAGTAGAATTTTTGGTGTTGCAAGACATATAGCAGGATGCTTTACACAAAATCAATCTAATTCAGTCTTGCCAGGTTCATTAATCACGATAAGTGTAGATGGAAGTATTCTACCTGAAAACAGTCAAGATTCAACGCCTTGGAATAATCAGGATAAGGTATATGTAATAATGGGAGATAATAATGGAAGTCTGACGTGGGGAACAAGTAGTCTTCCGGCAAAACTAGCGAATAATACTTGTGCAGGAAGAATTTTAAGACAATGGAAAGTACAGACCACTAATACTGCTCCTGCTTTATTTATGTCTGTGCCTGGAAGTTCTAGTTCTGCGTCAACAAAATTAGATGCTGTACCAGCAAATACTTCTGTGTACATGATTGTTAATGATAATCCTGATTTTACAGTGAATGCTAACCAACAGGAGTATCAGATGACTCTCAATACAACGAATGGAAACTGGGAGCTAAACGGTGTAACGTTTGATCCAAATACGGTGAAGTACTTTACCTTTATTTACAGACCATTAGTATGTGGATTGCCGTGTGTACCCGTGAATCCAGCGACCAGCAGAAATATTTTAAAATAAAAGTATATGATGACGGGGACTTTGATCAACAAATCCCATAGTTTTTAATATCAATAATCCCCGTCTTTAATTTAACACAGAGATTCTAATTACTAACAAATGATGAGCAGCTAAATATATTTTACAGGGTTTTAAATCCTGTAAAAAGCTGCTTTAGTATACAATAATTATACTAATGAAAAAAAAATACAATAATATAGGCGGAAAGAAATTATTAATGATTAATTCGATATTATTCAGTTCGTTGGTGCTTTGCCAGGTGGGAGTGGGAACTCCAACTCCCAGAGGCGCAATGGATATTAATAAACCTACTACAAATACTATGGGGTTAGTTTTGCCAACCAATGCTAACGTTAATAATATTATTAATCCTCAGGGAGGAACCCTTGCCCCTGGAACAATAATTTATGACAGCAGCTTAGATTGCGTAAGAGTATTTAAATCAACTAATACTTGGAGCGGATGTATCAGTGATTCGGGTTCTTTACAAAATGGCAGCATAACATCATTGGACTGTGCAAATGCAATAAACAGCGGAACTCTTACAGATGGAACGGTTGCTTCAGGGGTATCTTCTCAGATCTCCTACACGGGAGGAAATGGAGGTGCGTATATGGCACAAAGTGTTACATCTACAGGAGTTACAGGGCTTACGGCTAATCTTTCAGCAGGAAGTTTTGCCAATGGACCAGGTACCGTTACCTATAGCATTACAGGAACCCCTTCAGGATCTGGGACAGCTTCTTTTTCGATAACATTGGGAGGACAAAGCTGTACATTGATGAGAATGGTAAGTTCTAATGTTTCCATTCCTGCAAGTATTACGCTGGCATCCAATCAGAAATATTTTGTGCCGTCTATTTATGATCAGGATTATTTACCATATACTGACCCAACAGGACCAGCAAATATATCTGTTGTGAATGCTGATGGTGTGAATGAGGCAACTCCTGTAAATATTCAGGGAACCATTACTCCGGCGGGAGTAAATGTATTAATACCGGTAACGGCAACCGGAAGCGGTACTTTACCAGCATATAGCCAAACCATTACCATTCCTGCATTTCTTACTGAGGACGGGATTGCCAGAAGCCTTAATTTATCTTGGGGTTCTCAGGCTTATACAGGTACCACCACCACAGTATCTGCAACGATAAAGGCGTTGGGCGGAATTCTGAATGTAAAGAAGCTGGATCTTAACGCAGGATTAGGAAATGATTATTTAGGTGTTCTTTTAGGGGAGTTTTTATATCCATATAATAACAGCGGAAGCCAGACTTCCTATCAGGTCCGTATTATCCCTGGAATTCCAGACCGAATGTTCGGAAAAACGGATAATAATGGCTCAATCACCCATAATTTACTGTATATGCCCGTTCAGGGAGAAGATGGTAATGTTTGGCTCAATAACAATTTAGGAGCAGATTATAATAAGATTAACGGGGCTAATTTTAACCCAGCCAAACAGGCAATTGTTTATAATGACTATTTGGCATATGGAAGCTTCTTCCAGTGGGGGAGAAAAGGAGACGGTCATGAATTGATGAACTGGACTGGAAATGCTGCAGGCAGTTCTGTTTATACTACAAGTATTACAAACAGTAATTCTCCTACTTATCCTTATTTTATTATGGATCCAAACTTACCTTATGACTGGCGTGTTAATCAGGATTCTAATTTATGGGCTTTGGAAATTAGTCCCAACAATGTATGTCCTGCAGGTTTTAGAATACCTACAATGACAGAATGGGATACATTAAGAATAAAAGCCAGTATTACTAACCGCATTACAGCAGCTGCTTCAGTTTTAAAATTACCTGCTGCTGGTGTTAGAGGATATGATAACGGTCTTTTTTATACTTTAGGAAGTGATGGCCGTTATTGGAGTAATACGCCTAATGGAAATAATTCTCAGGAGTTTTCTTTTTCTTCTGGAACGGTATCTTCTTTAGGAAGCAATACTTACAGAGCAGGAGGGCTTTCAGTTAGATGCATTAAAAATTAAAAAGAAAACATTGATTCAAAGTAGAAAAATAAATTCTACAGGTATTTTTGATGAAATTTTTCTACAATTTAATTTCATCTGTTCCCGTATTTTTTAACTAAACTTTCTTTTGAAGATAAAAATATGATAGAAAAAAAATATGACAAATATATTGGCAAAACCAGAAAACTAATTTTAGAAATAATGAAAGAAGACCAATTTAATGATCCACATTCCGATCAATGGATTTTTTATATGGATAAGGATTTTTTCTGGAGAAAAAGATACTTATATCTTTTTTTTGAAAACGATAAAGTTGTGCGGTCCAGTATTATTATTAAAAATTTTTGGGAAAAGAATGAAAGATACGATTGATTTAAAAGAAATACAAATAGGAAAGCTAATTGAAATGCGATGGAAAGAAATGGAAATTCCTATGGAAAGGACATGTAATTTTTTTAAGCTTAAAAAGCAGGAAATATTGGAAATGTTTGAGCAGGAAGATATAAGTTCTGAATATCTTTTGAAGTGGAGTAAGTTATTGGAGTATGATTTTTTTCGGCTTTACTCACAACATCTGATACTATATTCTCCACAAAAAAGCATCCAATATAACTCTGTTGTTACAAGTAAAACAAAATTGCCACAATTTCGGAAAAACCTCTATACCAAAAATGTCATCAACTTTATTTTGGACCTCGTTAAATCAGGAACTAAAACGAAACAAGAGATTATAGATGAATATAAAATTCCCAAGACCACACTTTATAAGTGGATTGGCAAATATAGGTCAGAGAATTGATACTTAACAAAGATTTATTGATTAGAATAAACAGAAAAATGTGAATTTCTATTATGAAACAAAATGAGCAGCCAGATTATAATAAAATCTATTATGATATTATAATGATAAAATTCCCCTCTAGAATGGAAGACTGCAAAAGACTCTTGTCAAAAGAGCGGCTTACGGCGCTTGATGTTATTACGATTGATAAAATCTTATTCGGAGAAAATACCGAGAACAATAAACATCGTTCATATAATAAAAAAACAATTTTAAAAATATTGGATTACCAGAAAAAAAATAAACTGAATAACTCTCAGTTAGCCAAGCATTTTCAATTGAGTAGAAATACTGTAACTAAGTGGAAGAAAATATTTATTTAATGACAAAAATGAATAAGTTTTGTTTGTTGATCATGCACTATTAGTTAGAAGAGAAGTACTTATTTGATGGATTGCTTTTTACAGATTATTTGCCAGTTATCCATAATGAGAAAACTATCGTTATATACAATCAGACAAACAATATGATCTATATAAGGGCCAATAATTACTACTAAGAAACTTTTATGTATGATAGATTATGAAGCTTTGGTAATTGAGATTAAATTAACCATAAAATAATAAATGTAACAGATTGGAATCTTATGTTTTGATATTTATATCGGCAACCCGAAATTTGGCAAATGAAGATTTCTTACTAAAAATAGATCGTTCTTCACATTTTGTCATAATTAAGAAACGATATATTGTCTATGAAGCAGTAAACAATTACCGAGCTAGGAATAATACCATTTAATCCATTAAAAATTATGAAAAAAGAAGAAAAAAATCTAAAGTCTTCTATCACGATTGAAGATTTTTTATTACGCCAATCCAATGGGGGAATTCTTTCATTTTCGAACTCTCTAAATAAAAGAGAATTAGATATAGCTATTTTAGAAGGACGCTATTATTATGATTGCCTTTCTGGAAAAGGATATTTATATAAAAATACACCACATATTTTCTATCCGATGAATATTTATCCTCCTTGTGATAATGAAGATTTTTCTATTTGGGTACTTATTTATGATTGCTCAGAAAGTATGAGTTATTCCTTAGGTTATTATGATTTTGAATTTAAGAAATGGACTCTTTTAAATTTTGAAAAAGATGAATTTCAGATGTGCTGTTGGTGCTTTGTACCAGTGCTAGGTGCGGCTCCCTTTATTAGCCAAGTAACCAAACAGAATGATATAGAGTCTAATTAAAACTTTGAAAGGAAAATTAAAAGTTTAAGTAATCTAATAGATTCTACAATATTGAAGAATTTAGTGATTTTTTTAGAAATGGTTTGGAGCAAGATAGAGCATGTAAGCTTCTTATTCTTTAGAAAAGCCTTTAAAAGAAAATGATAGGCTCAATGCAAAGACCAATGTAATCAATTATGCAATAATAATCAATTTGTTGTTGTAAACCATTTATCTATAAAGGGTTTTAGAAACTTTTAAAAAACAAGAAAGGGTTATCCGAAATTTCGGATAACCCTTTTGGATACATATAATTTTCCAAGAGTATGAAAAATATATATATTGGATTTTCAATTTCAGTAAACTGAAAAGTCAAATTTTGAAATGCCTTTTTTTGAATATTATTTCGGACAAAAGATCATTGAAATTTTGTAAAAAAAGAAGAAATAAGATTTAATAGCGCGACCTCTACCAACGGTAAATAACTTTCAATTATATGCTTTTACAACAAAATTTCCAGTTGGCTTTGATAATTTTTCGAATATTATCTTTACCAAGAAGTGTGACAAGATTGATATATAGTCTTCCCAATTGAATAAAAGTCTTTCGGCTGAAGTACAGTCGTGAATCAAGAAACACTTTTGTATCTTCAAGATTATCCTGAATGCCTTTTGCGAGTTCAGTTCCAATATATTTTTTGGGATCTTCATACTTCCAGTAATGAGAAGTAGAGGCGGGGATTTCTTTAATGAACTTTTCAGGCAGAATTTCATTGTAGATTCCCAGTGCATAGCAGGTTTTAATATTGGTGTGATACTTTTTGTATTTTAGCATCGGTGTGTTTTCAAATCAATTGTAAAGATATGGCAAATAAAAAAAATAATTCTTCAGAACAAATGATGGCAAAATTAGTTCAGGAAATGGAAAAGCAGGGTCTTCGCTCGGAAGAAGACATTAGAAGTTTTCTAAACGGAATGGTAGGGAAAAATATGAATGACTTTAATTTCGGATTAAATGAAAGCAAAGAAGACCAAGCGCAAGATCTGATTTATGAAGCATGGGAAAGTGATTCTAAAAAAGCAAAACAACTTATTTTACAAGCCAAAGAACTAGATCCAGAAAATGCAGATGTTTATAATTATCTTGGAGATATAGAAACTACTCCCGAGCAAGCATTGGTATATTACGAGCAGGGAATAAAGGCAGGAGAGAAGAAATTAGGGAATAAATTTTTCAAAGAAAATGAAGGTCATTTTTGGTTAATGATTGAAACGCGTCCTTATATGCGTTCACTCTTTAACTCTGCAAGATGTTTAGCGTTGTTAAACCAAAATGAAGAAGCGGTGAAAAGATATTTCAGAATTTTGGAGCTTAATCAGGATGATAATATGGGAGCAAGATATGAGCTGTTCTCTGTATCATTAGAAATCAATGCTTTCAAAATGATAGATGCTCTTCTTAAAGAATATCCCGAAGAATATGGTGCAAATTGGACTTACAACAAAGTATTGTATCATATCAAGAAAAATGAAATCAAAAAAGCCGATGAAGAATGGTTCATGGCAATTAATACCAACAGGCATGTTCCAAGATATTTATTGGGGAAAACAAAATTACCAAAAAAGCTACCGGATTATATCAGTATCGGTTATGCGGATGAGGCCCAATGTTACGTTGCAGAAAACCTTCATCTATGGGAAGCAACAGAAGGAGCTTTAGATTTTGTAGAATCAAGAATGTAAAAAAATTTCGGTATTACTTCGAACTTTCGATATGAGAATCAAAATGATTCGAGCCCAGTAAGGATCTGTAAATTAACGTAATGTGTTGATTTATATAGCTAAGCGGTTCGAGATGGTGACGAGAGGGACCACTATAAAAACTCGAAAGCCCTTGTTTATGGGGCTTTTTTTATTTGCAGTTGTTTGATAAACAATTATTTATTTGTTTGAAAACGGTTTCGAGAAGTCCAAAATAAAATTATGGGATTTTTGAGGTAATTCTCGAGTATTTATATTAAATAACTGATAATCAAATAATTAATTGTGTTTGTTGGTTTTGCATATTTCCACTTTTTATAATGTCTTTATAGAGTTTAATGTACTCTGTTTTCATTCTCCTAAAAATTACCCGAAAGGGTAGTTCATAAATAACTATTTACATATTAATTTTGATAAAAGAAATTTTGTAATTTTATAGAAACTAAAAACTATTACTATGAAAAAATTGAGAAATTCATTAACAAAAAATATATTTTAAAAAGTCTTATATAAAATCAACTTTGATAAATAGACTGATCCATTAATATATCTAGCTTATAAAAATAATTAACGCACCAGGTAAATATAATATTTATACAATGCGTAAATTAGATCATTCTTGCAGCCGTTTTCCCTGATTGTTGTTATAAAGGCAGAAAAGTCAATTTCACAAAATTCTTTACTGAAATCAATTGCTTAAAGGAAATTTGCCAAGGCAATATGTTGTTTGCAAGTCTATAAATAGTTCTTATTATAACTGACGTACTAAAGAGAACATTGAGATAACATATTTTACACCCACTACATCATTATAAATCATTAAAATCAGCTTTCAAATGACAGCAATGAAAAAAATGAATCTTATTAAACAACCTCTTTACAGAAAACTTAGAGGTTATGCTTTTGATCCTTCTCTATCCTTAAAATTAGATACTATAGATATAAATGAAATAACTTATTATATTCCTTGGGAAAATGATTTAAAACCTGGACCAGAGGGAGAATACATAAAAGTGATTGACCGTGATCCATCAAGCAATGAAACGTATACTCCTGTTGATTTAAACCAAATGGAAATTCTTGCAGATAATGGTATTACCCCAAATGTGAGTAATCCGCAATTTCATCAGCAAATGGTATATGCAGTTGCAATGAACACTATTACCAATTTTGAAAAGGCAATTGGTAGAAAAGTAATGTGGAGTCCTAAAAATAAAGACCAGATAATAAAAAAAAATGATGAAAATGAAAAATCAGAATCAGTATTTGTTAAACAGCTGATCATATATCCTCATGCCTTACGTGAGGCCAATGCTTATTATTCCCCCGAACGAAAAGCATTATTGTTTGGGTATTTTAATGCAGCTCCTGCAAATGTAGATTTATTTATGCCAGGTAGTTTAGTTTACTCATGTCTTTCACATGATATCATAGCACATGAAGTTACACATGCTATTCTTGATGGCATTTTCCGGCATTATATGGATCAAACGAATCCGGATGTGGGGGCTTTTCATGAAGGGTTTTCTGATATTGTTGCTTTGTTTCAGCATTTTACTTTTCCTGAAGTTTTAAAAAATCAAATTGCAAAATCAAGAGGGAAATTTGATGCAGAAAATTTACTTGGTCAATTGGCAGTAGAATTCGGGATTGCATCAGGTGGCTATGGAGCTTTACGTGATGCAATTGGAACCATAGGAGAAAAAAATGGAATTTGGAGTTTAACAAAGCCTGATGTAAATGCTTATAGCAGTGTTTTTGAACCTCATGATAGAGGCTCGATTCTTGTTGCTGCAGTATTTGATGCATATATAAATATTTATAATCATCGAACAGAAGATTTGATCCGTATTGGAACAAATGGAACAGGAATTCTTCCGCTGGGAAGCCTGAACCCAGATCTCGTAAATCGCCTTGCTGATGAAGCCTCTAAAACTGCTTTTCATGTTTTAAATATGTGTATTCGGGCATTAGATTACTGTCCGCCCATTGATATTAATTATGGGGATTATTTAAGAGCTTTGATTACTGCTGATGTTGAGTTAGTTGCCGATGATGATAAAAATTACAGAATTGCATTCATCAATGCCTTTAAAAAATGGGGGATATATCCTGAAGAAATATCAAATCTTTCAGTAGAGACTTTGACTTATTCTGCCGAGGAACAACCAGAGGAATTTAAAGAGTTTTCTTTAACGCTGAAAGATTTTCTCAGAGATTTTAAAAACAGGATTAACTATGTAACTAATAGGGAAGAAAAATTTGAAGCAACTCTGGAATTTATCACGGGAAGTAAATCCGAAAGATCAGATCCTGAAGCTCCACCAGCGAAAGGGCTTCATGAATATTTTTTTAGTCAAACAAAGAACAACAGCATTCTTTTTGAAAAACTCACAGGATTAATTTTTTCTGACAATTACAAAAAATTAAACATTAAGACATCAGGAAAATATAGAACTGGTCCTTCGATCGAAATTCATTCCATCAGATTAAACAATAGGGTCAGTCCAGATGGCAGTTTGCTTAATCAGATTATAATAACACTTGCTCAGCGGTGTTGCCTGCAGGTAGTATATGATGAAATGAATGATAATTATTCTATAACTACTTTTCCCTTTAATAAGGAAAAAGTCAAAGAAGAAGGCTGCTTTATTTTCAGAGGTGGGTGTACACTAATTTTTGATTTGAATACCCTTCAACTAACGAATGTCATATCAAAACCCATTTTTGATGTCGGAAAATTCAATAATAAAAAAAGAGTTTATACTCCAAATATTAATCGGGCAAAAATGCAGTATCGCTGTAGCTGGGGAGATTATGCAGAACTTACTGGTTTTGCTGCAGTAAAAAACAGCCTTGAACCTTTTGCTCATATTCACAAATCAAAAACTGATATCTATGGATAAGATTGATGCTATTACCGTCCGTATGTATAATACGGGCTCAGTAGGAGACTGCCTTCTTTTACTGTTTCAAAAGAAGGGAAAAATAACATTTACCATGCTGATTGATTGTGGAGGCTTTATGACAGATAATCAAATAATTACATCGTGTGTAGCCAATATTAAAGAAACTGTTAAAAACAAAATTGATCTTGTTGTTGTAACCCATGAACATCTTGATCATGTTTCCGGCTTTAATCAAGCTTTAAATGAGTTTAATCATATAGAGTTTAGCCAGGTTTGGATGGCATGGACAGAAGATGATACAGATCCTTTAGCAAGAAAATTAAAAAAAGATTTAGGTAAAAAGCTGAAAGCTCTTATTTCAACACTCACCAAAGAACATACGAATGTAGATTCAAAAGTCAAAAAAACGAATTATCAAAAATCTTTAAACGAAAGATTTAATTACTATTCCAAAAGTTTTGGTAATATTTTAGACGCTTTACATTTTGAAGCCGGGAATGACAAATCTTTAAAATCTTCTCTTACAGTTTCAAGTGCCATGACTTTTGTAAAGAATAAATCAAAAGATAAGGTAAAAGAAAAAATGTATAAAAAACCGGGAGATGTGATACGTGATTTGAAAGGTGCGGAAGGAATAAAATTTCATATACTAGGACCTCCTTATGATGATGATCTGAGTGGTATAAAAAATAAAATGCAGAAAGATGAATTGTATTCACTTAATAGGCACCTGGCATTTAATGGTAAACAAGCTTTTCTGAATGCAGTAACGGCTTCAGAAACTGATGCCCATTTTTCAAAATCTCCTTTTCATCGTAAATATTATATGGATATTTCGGATAAGCGAAAATTTTCAGAAATGTATAATGCAGATGAAATGTCGTGGAGACAGATCGAAGAAGATTGGCTTGGAGTTTCTGAAGAACTCGCTATTGCAGTAAACACATATACCAATAATACCAGCCTTGCTATGGCGATTGAATTTGAAGATACAGGTAAAGTCCTTTTATTCCCAGCTGATGCGCAATCTGGTAATTGGATTTCTTGGCATAATGAAAAGGTTACTTCCAGCCTTAAGAAAAATGGTGGTAAGACTGCAGATGAATTGTTAGCAAATACAGTGTTTTATAAAGTGGGGCATCATGGAAGCCATAACGGAACAGCATCCAAGAGTGGACTTGATAAAATGACCAATCATAATTTGGTTGCTATGATGCCTTTAGTGCAAGATAAAGTTCCTTTACAATGGGGTGGAAGCAAAAACTTTCCTGCAAAAATGCTTTATAATGAACTTATCAAAAGAACGAACGGGGCTGTAATACGAACAGATGAAGGCGTTATTAAAGATATTCACGCCAATGAATTAAGAGAAAAAAACCTATCTGTCGAAATGTTGGAAAAACTTAAAAAAGTTAGCAAAGGACTTTATCAGGAATGGACTATTAATATTTAATCTCGTAAAATATTTGTTATGGATTCAGGAGAAAATAAAAAAAGAAAAATTGGATTGGCTCTGTCAGGAGGTGGTTATAGAGCTGCAGCATTTCATTTAGGCACTATGCGAAAATTGAATCAATTAGGTGTGCTGGATAAGATTGATGTCTATTCTACAGTGTCTGGTGGTTCGATCATTGGAGCAGATTATTTATTACAGTTAAATGAAAACAAGGATTATAAGACTTTTGAAACCAACCATATAAAAAAGCTAAAACAAAGTGTTATTGGATCCATATTACGATCTGCTACTTTTTTATCAATTCTTTTTGGTCTGTTTTGTTGGATTGGGTTAATAGTATATTTACAATTTACACGTGTGTATTGGCTGGGCATACCGGTTTTAATTGTTGGAGTAATGTTCATTGTGTTAAAGCAATTTCTCATTTTCCCTGTAAGCAATATTATTGAAACAATTTATGACTCTATCTTTTTTAAAGGAAAAAAACTAAATCAGTTGCCTGAAAAGCCACTTATTGCCATAAATAGTACAAATCTCGAAACAGGCAGACAATTTACGTTTTCGAAAGGCTGGATGGGTGATACTACTTATGAATATCCTGAAAATACAATCAATTCTCTAAACTTTAAACCTGTAAGATATAAATCCGAGAACTTTTCTGTAGCTCGAAGTGTGATGGCTTCCAGTTGTGTTCCATTTGCCTTTACTCCTGTAAAAGTTGCATCAGAATTTCTTGAAAATTCTGCCGATGCAGATAAGGTAAATCCTGCATTGGTAGACGGTGGTGTTTTTGATAATCAGGGAGTGCATAAACTTACACATACAGGAAGGTATGAATGTAGCACTGTAATAGTAAGTGATGCAGGAAATAAAATGCCATTTGAAAATTCTCATGGAAACTTAATTACACTTCTTTGGCGAGTATGTGATTTATTTATGAATCGCATCAAAAAATTTGAAATGACAAATAATATTTACTATAATGTTATTCTATACAAAAAAGAACTTGCTTATGTTTCTCTTGGTTGGGATTTAGATGCATGTATACCAGGATTTGTAAATAATCTGCGTAAAGGATTAGTACTTCAGGAAGTCATCGATGCACACAATATTCCCAAAGAATATCTTGAGCCATTTGATGGTGAAAAAATAAAAAAATATATGGAAGAAGTAACAGAATATAATACTATTCTCCAAATGACAGATGATGAAAAAAGAATAGCCTGTAGTATAGGTACAAACCTTACAGCATTGTCTGATAAGCAAATTAATGCTTTGATAAAACATGCTGAAACAATGACAGGGTTGCAGGTGAAGTTATATTGTCCAACAATTTTGAAATAAATATAAGAATGGTGCCAAATTATAAACCAATAGAATCATTATATTCAATAGCTTATACACCGCTGCATTCACCAAGAAAATATTTCGCGTTTGTTGAATCTGTCGAGAATTACTTTGAGAAGGATTCAGCCGAAGGAAAAATATTTGTAAGATTTGATTGTTTGAGAATAGATGACGGGCAATACCTTTCTCAAAGCGAATCTCTTAACTTGGAACAATTATCAGAAATTCCATTCATTCACATAGAATGTATATTTCTTCCTTTTGAATGGGAAAAACACTTTAAAGAATATAGTTTTTTAGAGTTAGAAAATCAATGGCTGTTAGTTGAAACTCATAATCTTGATGGGGAAGGAGTAGTTGTCGAAGAGTTTTACAACGGAGGAGAGCCGTATCAAATGAAGATTGTTAGGCTTAAACCCACACCTGAAGAAGAAAATATTCTTAATGGGCTTGCCAGAAAATTTGATCTTATAAATCTTCCCCAAAGTTCAAAACAGGATATTGAAAATAGACTATCAGGCAGATTCTTAAATTTTGATTCTATAATAATCTCTAACGTAGGGCAGGGTAATTTGAATTTTCTCACTTTTAACGATTTTCCGGTCATTTATTTTGATTTAGGTGGTGGAACAGGCAAACATAGTTTTACTTACCCTCAAATAGAAACTATTGTAACCTGTAAAACCCAAAATCCGACGGTTATTTTATCACATTGGGATATGGATCATATTGAGACAGCAATTCGTGATACATCTAATTGCAGTTTAGATTGGGTTGTTCCACTCCAAAAAGTTGGAAAAACCCATTATACATTGGCGCTAAGAATCAACAGTAATGGTAAGCTTTTAATATGGCCTAATAATTTATCTTTACTTAGTTTCGCTGGAGGAGATATTATTAAATGTAATGGAACGTCAAAAAATGATTCTGGGTTAGCTTTGGTTATAAAATCCAACAATGTAGGTCAGTCTCTACTTCCGGGTGATGCACAGTATGGCTGCATACCGGGACTTACAAAATATGTTTTATCTTGTTTAGTAGTTTCACATCATGGCTCAAACTCTGCCCAATCCAATGTTCCGATGGCTAATGGTAATAAATGGATTGCGTATTCCTTTGGAAGTAATAATTGGGGGCATCCGACTACTAATACACGTAATGCTCATCAACATCAACAGTGGAGTATTGTAAGAGAAACTATTAATGGGAGTATTGTATTTGACAAAAAGAATTATACTTCACCATGCGGAAACGGTCAATGCAATTTATTTGCGGATCAATATTTTTAAAAAATGAAATTGTTTAGAATACAACCCTTAATTGGCATTTTACAACTTAATTCGAATTCAGATTAATTATTATTTTCTTCAGCCAAATTGTTTTTATCTTCAGTGTACCAATGAACAAATTGCCTAATTGCAGATGGTGGTTGTAAGGGCGTTTATTAATTTTTATTATTTTCTAAAAGGTTCTTTTCGAAATACTGATATTATATTTGAAATGCGTCGTTTATTTATCAATTTCATTGTATTGTCATCGTCATTATAAAGTTGTTTTAGTCATAAAAAGTCACCCCATCAATATTTACTGTTGTGCTTGTCAAAATATAATTGCATGATACTGCCTTTTTGAATTTCTATTTCCATATTTCTTCTCTGCATAATTCCTGAATATTTAATTTCTTCTCCAATAACCGCTGTGAGTTTAGTTGAACAATGTCTGTTACATCATCCACCTTGTCTAAAATTTATTTGTAAAGATGATTTGATTTCTGTGTTACCATCTTTGAATTGATATGTTCTTCTATTAGATGACTGAAGTATTTCATTTAATAATTCTCCGATATAACTGTTTATATGAGCCGGATTAATATTCAAATTTATTGGTGTAACAGTATTGTTGGGAACATCAATATGATGAAGAAAGAAATTTTTCGATGATTCGTCATCAGTTTATACCGTTTGATGCTCTTCCTGCAATCACATTGTAGTTAAGGGCAGGCAATCGTTTTACAACTGTGGAACTTGGATTTCCGGTACCTCCCATTACTGAAATTTTATAATGTTATTCAGTGATTTATATTCAATTCAGTTAATGTAAGAGACAATGTATATCGTGCTTTTTGCATTTCAGTCACTATATAGGAAACAAAAAAATGTAATTGGAAACTTCAGAAATCCATCATTGAGATTACACTCGAATTAGACTGTGGGCATGCTTCTTATTCCGGTAAAATTCTTAAAACAAAAACCTCCAGCTATAGTACAGCCGGAGGTTTATTGTATAGGTTTAAATCAATTATTTTATAAATAGGGCATTATGTAAAACTGCAGCAGCTTCTTTAATAGAATTTTGTACTGCCGGTATTTGCCCTAGAGGATTGAGCATTCCGTAATCGTGAATAAATCCTTTGTATTCTGTAATAGTTGTAGGTACACCCGCTTCGTCTAATTTTCTTGCGTAAGCCACTCCTTCATCGTGCAAAATATCATTTTCTGCAACCTGAACTAATACTGGCGGTAAACCCTGTAATTCTTTTAAAGAGGCTTGTGCTGGAGAAGCATATTTATTTTTTCGGTCATCGGCATTGGGTAAATAATTATCCCACATCCATTTCATCAAAGGCGTTGTTAAAAACCTTTCCTGAGCGAATGAAGTATAAGAGGGTCTGCTAAAATCAGCATCTGTAACCGGCCATAATAAAATTTGCTGTGCCAGTTCTGGACCTTTTTTATCTTTAGCCATCAATGCCACAACCGCTGCCATATTACCTCCTACACTATTACCTACAACCGCTAATCTTGCAGCATCTACACCAAGTTCTTTTCCGTGTTCGGCCACCCATTTTGTTGCTGCATAGGCTTGGTTTATCTGTACCGGAAAATGAGCATCAGGAGCAGGTGTATAATCTGGGAAAACTGCTACGGCACCACTGTTTACCACAAGATCTCTCACCAATCTTTTGTGCGTAGGATAATCGCCTAAAACCCAGCCGCCCCCGTGGAAAAACATAAATACCGGTAAACCGGCCTTTACTCCTTTAGGTTTTACAACATGAATTTTTATATTTAAACCGTCTTGTGTAATGGTTTTTTCTGTTTCTTCAATATCAGAATAATCGTAGGTTATAGATTTTTGTGCGCCCACCAAAACTAATCTCGCATCCTCAGGAGACATTTGCTCCAAAGGTTTTCCATCGCCACTGTTCAGTACTTTTAAAAATTCTCTGATATCTTTAATAATATTGGGATCCTGAGCTGCATGCACCGTTTGCTGTGCCATAATGTTTGAATTGAATGTGAATAAAGTAATTGCTGATAAGGCGATGCCTTTTAAAAACGTACGTTTCATAACTATGATTTTATTTGTTGTATTTTGATAGAGCAAAGTTATGGCGGCGCAGCGCTTTTGAAAAGTCACAAAAGTCGCTATTGATTGTACTTTTTTCCCTCAATGTTATTTATTCGGTTTTTCATTCTTTTTTGAAACCTCTTGGTGTAATTCCAGTTTTCTGTGTTTATAATCGCCGCAGCGTTAATGGCTATGGTTAAACATCAATAATCGATTGTCTGAGATAATTTTATCTTTTGCAGCTCCACAATTTGTTGCAGGACTTTTATAGTCGATGGTTATTGCACATCATAAATCATCAGATAAAATAACATGTCCCCTTGATATACAGTTGGTTACGGAAATACTGCAATGACTTATAATCAGGTTGTCTCTGGTTCGAGCTAAGTGGGAATCACGATAAAAATCAGAGAGTTACAACTTCATAAATATCTTTTTTTGCTCTTTAAAATACGTTTGTTTCAAAACTTTTAATCCAGTTTAAACATCATCTATTAATTACTCAATAAAGAAAGATAATAGTATATATTTTATTCATTATAAAATATATACTATATTGCAATAATAATCATGATCCAAATCAACTTAATTAGCTAAAATGAGTAAAAAATTATTTTCGGAAAGAGATATTTGTACAAAATTTATAACTCCGGCGTTAGAAAATGCAGGTTGGGATAAAATGAAACAGTTTCGGGAGGAAGTAAATTTTACTGATGGCAGAATTATTGTTCGCGGTAAACTAACAACTCGTGGAAAAAAAAAGAGGGCTGATTATGTTTTATATTACAAACCTAATATACCAATCGGGATTATAGAGGTTAAAGAAAATAATCATGAAGTTGGCGCTGGAATGCAGCAAGGATTGGAATATTCTGATATTCTCCACCTGCCGTTTGTATTTTCAACCAATGGAGATCGTTTTTTATTCCACGATAAAACTAATTCTACAAATATTGAAACCGAAATTGAATTAGATGATTTCCCTTCACCAGAACAATTATGGAATAAATACTTAAAATTTAAAGGTCTTAATGAAGGCGATTCAAAATCTATTGTTGAACAAGATTACTTCTTCGATGGTTCCGGAAGATCCCCTAGGTACTATCAACAGAATGCAGTAAATCTGACACTTGAAGCTATTGCTAAAGGTCAAAATAGAATATTGTTGGTAATGGCAACAGGAACCGGTAAAACTTATACCGCTTTTCAAATCGTTCATAGACTATGGAAGTCAAGAACCAAAAAGAGAATTTTATTTCTTGCGGATCGTAATTCTTTAATTGACCAGACCAAAAGAGGAGATTTTAAACATTTCCGTGATAAGATGACTATCGTTCAAAAGCGGCAAGTGGACAAATCTTATGAAATCTATTTAGCCATTTACCAAGGTTTAACTGGAAATGAAGAAGAGAAAAATATTTTCAAACAGTTCAGTGAAGATTTTTTTGATTTAATTGTAATTGATGAGTGCCATAGAGGAAGTGCTAAAGAAGATTCCGCTTGGAGAGAGGTTTTAAAATATTTTAAATCTGCTACTCAGATAGGTCTGACAGCAACACCAAAAGAAACAGAAACCGTTAGTAATTCAGAATATTTTGGTGATCCAATTTATACATATAGTTTAAAGCAAGGTATTGAAGATGGATTTCTAGCACCTTACCAAGTTGTTAGAGTCACTTTAGACGTTGACGTTGAAGGTTGGAGACCCGAAAAGGATAAGAGAGATAAAGATGGTAATGTTGTTGAAGATAGAATTTATAATAGAAAGGATTTTGACCGAAATTTAGTTATTGATAACAGAACCTGGGCCGTTGCTAAAAAAGTGACTGAGTTTCTCCATAATACGAGCAGATTTAATAAAACAATTGTTTTTTGCAGAGATGTAGATCACGCGGAAAGAATGAGGTCTGCCATTGCTAATCTAAACTCTGATCTCGTATTGAGAAATTACAAGTATGTTATGAGAATTACCGGAGATAATGATGAAGGAAAAAGAGAATTGGATAATTTTATTGATCCGGAACAAACTTATCCTGTTATTGCAACAACATCTGAATTAATGACCACAGGTGTAGATGCTCAAACTTGTAAATTGATCGCATTAGATACTGAAATAGGATCAATGACAAAATTTAAACAAATTGTCGGACGAGGGACGAGAGTTAACGAAGAATTTGGGAAGTTGTATTTTACCATTATGGATTTTAGAAACGTGACAGACTTGTTTGCTGATCCTAATTTTGATGGTGATCCGGTAAGAATAAAAGTTATAGATGAAGATACTCCTGCAAACGACGATTTTGATAATGATATTCCGGAGGAAATACAAACCGATGAAAATGGAAATATAGATCAAGTGAATGGAGAACAACCAGACTATTCAGATCCATTTACAGATAAGAAAACAAAACCTACAAAAGTCTACGTAAATGGTGTGGATGTTACTGTTTTAAATTCAAGAGAATTATATTTTGATAAAGACGGTAAACCGATTACTGTAAGCTTAAAAGACTATACTAAAGATATTTTAAGTGAAAAATATACCTCGTTAGATCAGTTTTTAAATCTTTGGAAAAATTCCGATAGGAAAGATGCCATTATTCAGGAATTAGCAGAACAGGGCGTTATGGTTGAAGAACTTTTGCAGGCAGTAAACAAAGAATGTGATCTCTTTGATATTATTTGTCACGTTGCATTTGATCAAAAACCTCTAACTCGAAAGGAACGAGCAAATGAGGTTAAAAAAAGAAATTATTTTGCAAAATATGGTGAACAGGCAAGAAATGTTCTTACTGCGCTCGTAGATAAATATGCAGATGAAGGCGTTGAAACAATCGAATCAATGGAAGTTTTGAAACTAAATCCGATTTCTGAATTTGGTTCACCTATGGAAATTGTAAAAACATTTGGGGGAAGAGAAATGTATCTTAATGCTATAAAGGAACTTGAAAATGAAATCTACTCAATAGCCTAAATTATATTGTTATAAACTTGGTGTAGATTTTTTAGGAACGTACTTTTGCAAACTAGAAACAAGAAAATGAGTATTACAGGAGTAATAGAAAGTATAAGAAAGATAATGTGGCAGGATTCCGGGCTGAACGGTGATGCTCAACGTTTAGAACAATTGGGGTGGATGTTGTTTTTCAAGGTTTTCTGTGATAAAGATCAGGAAATGGAATTGATGGATGAGAGTTATGTTTCCCCAATTCCTGAAAAATACCGCTGGGAAAATTGGGCGTCCGATGATGAAGGAATGACCGGTGATGAATTGCTTTACTTTATAGACCGGGAACTTTTTCCTGCACTTCGAAATTTAGATTTAAGTACCGGGAATCAACGTGCTGTTATCGTTCACGAAGTATTTGACGGTAACAACAATTACATGAAAAGTGGAATCAATATTCGTAAGGTTTTGAATAAACTTAATGAAATTGATTTTAACAATACAAAAGATAAACATGCCTTTGGAGATGTTTATGAAGGTCTTTTAAAAGATTTACAATCTGCCGGAAAATCCGGAGAGTTTTACACACCCAGAGCTATTACACAATTTATCACTCATATTCTTGATCCCAAATTAGGAGAAAAGGTTTTGGATCCGGCATGCGGAACGGGTGGATATTTAACTGCGGTTATCGAAAATATCTCCAAAAAAGTTTCTTCTTTAGATGATTTGAAATCTTTACAGGATAATATTATCGGGTGGGAGTATAAACCATTACCGTATCTGCTTGCAACCACCAATTTAATTTTACACGATGTAGAAATTCCTAATATTACTTACCGTGACTCCTTAGATAAACCTTTGTCAGAATATCGTGAAAAGGATCGTGTGGATGTTATCGAAGCAAATCCACCTTTTGGGGGAGTTGTAGCGAATAACAATGAAAATAATTTCCCTCAGAACTATCGTACTAAAGAATCTGCGGATCTGTTCCTAATATTAATGATCCACTTATTAAAAGTAGGTGGACGTGCAGGAATTGTTTTGCCTGACGGATCTTTAACAGGGGATGGTGTAAAACAAAGGGTAAGAGAAAAACTTTTAAAGGATTGTAGATTACATACTATTATCCGCTTACCAAATTCTGTTTTTCAACCTTACGCAACAGTTGCAACCAATCTTTTATTTTTTGATAAAGTTCATCATAATAACGATACGTCAAGTTTTGCAACAAGAGAAGTTTGGTATTATGAACACCGATTACCGGAAGGGCAAAAGTCTTACAGCAAAACAAAACCCATTAGAGAATCTGAGTTTGATCCGATTAAAGAATGGTGGAATGATCGTAAGGAATCCGAGATATCTTGGAAAGTGTCAATTGACACTTTAAAGGATCGTAATTTTGACCTTGATATTAAAAATCCCAATAAGCAAGAAGAACTGATTGAATTTTCGTCTACTGAATTAATAGATAAACTATCAAAGTCATTTCATAAAGCAGAAGGACTGTTATTAAAGATGAAAAAAGCGGTCAAGTGATGGAATACAAAATATTAAAACAATTATGTACCGTTACAAAAGGACAGACCGGAATTCAAAAGGCTGTTCCAGGCGAGTATCCATTAGTAGTAACCAGTGAAGAGAGAAAATCTCATAATGAGTTTCAATTTGATGCAAATGCTGTAATTGTTCCTTTGGTCTCCGGAACGGGACACGGACATGCAAGTATAAAAAGGATACATTATCAAGAAGGGAAATTTGCACTAGGATCAATTCTTTGTGCAATAATTCCTAAAGATGAAGATGAGATAAATTCTCTATTTTTATATTATTATCTGAATCTTGTAAAAGAAAAAGAGTTAGTTGGAAGGATGAAAGGAATGGCAAATGTAACTTTGCCTATCAAAGAGATTGAGAAAATTCCGATTCCACTATTAACGATAGAAGAACAATTAAAATTTGTTGATTTTTACACAAACTTAAAAAAAGATTCTAACTACATTACAACTGAACTAAATCATCAGATTGATTTAATAAATGAATTACGTCAAGCGTTTCTCCGAGAAGCAATGCAAGGTAAATTAGTTAGCAATGAAACTTCTGATGGGAAAACCGGTGCTGATCTTTTACAAGAAATTCAAACTGAAAAGGAGAAATTAATCAAAGAAAAAAAGATTAAAAAATCTAAACCTTTACCTCCAATTTCTGAAGAAGAAATCCCATTTGAAATTCCTGAAAATTGGACTTGGTGTAGATTAGGACAAATTATAAACTTAAATTCAGGACAAGATTTAATTCCGTCAGAATATAATGATAAAGAAAAGGGAATTCCATATATAACAGGAGCTAGTAACTTACAAAATGAAAAAGTAATAATTAATCGTTGGACTGAACATGCCAGATCAATTGCATATAATGGCGATTTGTTATTAACTTGTAAGGGATCTGGTGTAGGTAAAACGGCAATGTTGGAAATTGAAAAAGCTCATATCGCAAGACAAATAATGGCACTCAGTACAATTTCCTCACCTTTGGGATATGTGTACATAATTATCAAGAATAGTGTAGAAGATTTTAGAATAAAGTCAAAAAGCTTAATACCTGGAATTGATAGAGATACAGTATTAAATGTTTATACACCATTACCACCTTTGGAAATTCAAGAAAGAATTAGTGCAAAGCTAAATGAATTAATGAACTATTGTGACGATTTAGAAAATTCAATTAAAATAAGTCAAAGTTATAATGAACAACTTCTTCAACAAGTTTTAAGAGAAGCCCTCGAAGGAAAGAATGAAATAAAAAATGAAGATCTAAAATTAGTTGCAGAAGAATCTCCAATATATTCTATTTCGAAAGATATTCAGAAAAATTGTGATACCGGAGATATGGCAATTCTTGCAGGTTACATCATTAAGAAATTAAGTACCCAGAATTCAAAAGATTTTGGTCGGGTAAAATTACAGAAGATGCTTCATCTGGTAGAGTATCATTGTCAATTGTCTTCAGAATTAAAATATCAGAAAAATGTAGCCGGACCGTATGCTTGGGAATTGGAGCATGTCATAGAACCAAAATTAGAATCTCTAAGATTTTTCAATATTAAAAAAGAGAACTTTGGTGCAACTTCAAAAGTAACTTACACCCCTTTATCAGCATCAAAGGAATTGCCATCTTTATTTAAACGGGAGTTTAAAGATCAGGATGAAAGAATCAACAATCTTTTAGATAAATTCCAAGATAAGAATTGGGAGTTTTGCGAAAGAATTTCCACCATGTATGCCGTATGGAATAACAGATTGATTAGAAAAGAACTTTTCACCGATGATATTTTAAAACAGGACTTTCTCGCTTGGGATGATAAAAAGAAAAGATTTATAGATGTGCTAGACCACACCCTTGAATGGATTAGAAAAGAGAAAATTGAACCGTTGGGATTTGGGGATTATATTGACAAGAAATAACTAAGCTATGGAAGATCTCATCAAGAATTTTGACGAAATGATTGACAAAAGTGGTAGTAAAAGTATAGTTTTTAAAACCCTTTTGAAAAAGTTTGGTTATGAAAAAAGGGTTGACGGTGCTATTAAAGTGTTGGAAAAGTTCTTTGAAGATAATGGTTATTATACTTCACCGAAACTCACGAAAGATTTAAAAGTGTCTTCAAACATTTTGATTACAAAGACACAAATTTTTTCTTCAACTGACGAATTTGATTCAGAAGCTGAACTGGAAGCATATCTTATCAGAAATAAGATTCTGAAAAAAATCGGAGTTACAAATACCAATAATCAAGAAATTTTAAGAGGTACAAAAGATAGAGTCGATTACATGGGTAAAGACAAAGAAGGTAATGATGTAATCGTGGAAATAAAAATAGGGGACGGTGGGAAATCTGCCATAGAACAGCTTTTTAGATACAAAGGGATTTTATTGGAAAAGAAGATTCTTAGGAATGCATCAAAAATCAAAATGTACCTAATTACCGGAAAAGAAAATCCTCGGATCAAGTATACCTTTAAAGGGATGTTTCCTTCTCAAACGGACCATTTTAAATGGTTTGTTTACGACTATGACAAATCTTTGGAAGAAGGTAAGCAATTGGTCTTAAAACAAATTTCACTTAAAGATTAAAAAGGGTTCTTCTGTTTTCTTATAAAAATAAATAATATGGATATTCATGCGAGAATTTTAATAGATTATTCAGGGAGTATGGGTTACATGAAGGGAAGTTTAGAGTACGAGAATAAGTATTTGCTTCCCAACGGTTCTCCAAGGATAGAATTGGTGAAAAAAATACTTATTGAAGATATTCTCCCAGCCATTCAACATTTTAGTTTCATTAACATTATAAGATTCTCAAGTTCTACGTATAGATCTAATGAATTCGTTTCACGATATCTATACTCGGGGTCATCCACTATTGAGGCAATTGAAAAAATTAAAGAGATTAAAGTTCCCCCAATTGGAGGGACACCCATTTACACAGCATTTAAACGATTTTCTAATTTCTTACAAAACGGTGTTTCATCAAAGAAAATAATGTTTATTATTACTGATGGTGATAGTAATGATGTCGAAGATTTTGACGACAAAATTTTAGATTTCATGAAATCTTCAAATGTAGAATGTCCAATTTATATTATCGGAATAGACCAAGACGCAAGTGCCGAACAAAAAAGTAAAAATCTTTGTAATAAGAGTGGTGGCAAATATGTTAATTTGAGGGCAATCGATTATGATAAGAGGTATATCGAATCAATGCTATTTGAACTCAAATCTAATATTATAAGTTCGTCATTGAGCGTAATTTCAGAACCCAAAATTGAAAATGATACAGACTCGAGTAGCGAAGATCAAAATTCATTTCAAGAAAGAAATCCGGACATTTCTTTACCATCAACAGATGATTATATTAAAAAACTTGAAAAAACAATCGAGGATAATACTAATGCAATTTCTTTGATTGGAAAACAACTCGAATTGGTTGTTAACCAGATATCAAATTTAAAAAGAATTGACCAAAATGATGAAGTTGAGATTTTAGAAAATTACGAACTGAATCTAAAAATTGGTCGTCAATCAGAATCCTATGTAAATGATTATTTGAAGAAAATTTTAGACTTACAATACTTTAAATGGAATAACGAAGTGACGGAAAGCTATCAGCCTTTTGACTTTGAAATTGGTACTGGTTCATCATTAAAATATTTAGAATGCAAGGGTTCGATCGGAAACGATAAAAGTTTTTATCTAAGTAAAACTGAATGGGACTTTTTTCTAGATCATAAAGAAAACTATGAATTGATTTTTGTTTCAGAAGTTTTCAAAGAAAATCATATAATTAATGTTGGGAACTTATTTCAAGCAATCATTGATAAAAAAATAGTACCGTATTCGATTAAAAATAGAAAGATTAAATCTGACTTAGTTTATTTTCGAATTGTTTAGTTATTATTACACCATAATTAGAAAATAGTGATAACTCGAGTAGTAGAACTTATTGATTAGCAAATCTATTTTTATAGTTTGTAAACTATTAATGATAATTAAAAATCAAGTAATATCATGAAACAGAGTTCGAAAAAATTAAATTCATTTAATGATTTAAAGAAAATAAAAAATCAACTTAAACTAAATCCATCCATAGAAAAGAGTAAAAGCTATTTCGCAAATAATTATTTTAAGAAAGTAAAATTAGAAGATGCTGACTTAAAATTTAAGTCCCACTTTTTAGATAGTCACGTAATAAATATTTTACAAAAAGTTTCTCATAGAAAGATTAGAAATCTAGTAAATGAATTTAGAAATATAAGAAGTGCGGATACTTCCAGAACTGTACAATTAAGATTTATTCTCCATTCTATTTGTAATAAATTAAGATTAAAATTTGGTGCAAATATGTTGTCCTTTATTCATGATCTTCCAATTGTAACAAGACCAAATGAAAATTTCGAAATACACAATAATTTACAAGATGTTGATTTATATGAAGATTATGATATTGAAAGTTATTCTATTGAAAAAGAGTATAGGAAAATTTTTATCGGATTTGAAAGACTCGAATATAATGACCAACCATATATGATCGTTTGCGATAGAAATGGATACTTGCAGGCAAGAATAAATGATTTAGGATTTCTTGAAGAGGATTTTATTAACAGATTAAAGTTCAATTTATTTGACATGATAAAGGATGGTGAATTTTCATATGTAGGTGCTATACTAAACTGCTATTGTTCTATTTGTAACAGAGAATTAACTGTTCCGGAATCAATATATTATGGAATTGGTCCTGTATGTCGTGGAGATTATTATTTTCGGCAAACTAAAAAAATGATTAACTCTTATAACTCCAAATTCATCTGATAGTTAGACATTAAAAATATTTATCATTTATCTCATATTATCCTTACATCCAAAAGTAAGGATTTTTTGTTTCAGGATTTACTCTTGTGATGAGAAAAACAATTAGTTTTTTAACCTAAATTATCATTTCCCCAATCAAAAACTACTCAAAATTCTCCCGGAATCCTTCGGGTGTTGTTCGGTGTTTCTTCGGAAAAAATCCCATTTTTCCGAAGCCGATCCGAAGAAGACCCGAACATGATCCGAAGAAATGGGTTTTCAAACCGGTCAAAACCGGTCAAAAGCAGTCAAAACCGGTCATCTTTTTCACAGGTGCCTGAAATTGGAAAATTCTGTAATACCTTCGTTCTGTTAACCAATAAAAATGCACAAAATGGCACGAATAACAAAAGGAATCCTTGGAGGATTTTCAGGAAAAGTAGGAACGATTGTAGGCGCAAACTGGCGCGGACAGGACATTATCAGAAGTATTCCCAAACCAAGCTCGAAACAGCCCACCGATAAACAGCTGCTGCAGCAGACCAGATTCAGCATGGTGATCAGTTTTCTGCAGCCGCTTAAAAATATTCAGACGAAGTATTTCGGATCGGGGAGCGGCTCAAAATCGAGGGTGAATATGGCGGTTTCCTATACCATCAGCGAAGCATTACAGATGAATGGCGATGTTCCCGAACTGGTATACAACAAGGTTCTGATCACGAAAGGTGATCTGGCAGGTTTCCAGAACATTACTGCTGCTCCGCAAACCGGAAATATCATTGCGCTGAGCTGGGAAGACAATTCCGCACAGGGAAACGCAGATACCGCCGACAGAGCCAATGCGGTGTGTTATAGCGAAGAACTGGGAACGTTTGAAATTTTCGAATCTGTTGCCGAAAGGGGATCATTGACTGCCGATGTCACGATGCCTGCTTCTTACACAGGAAAGGAAATTCAGGTCTGGGTGTTTTTCAGGAATGTGAAAGAAACGCTTGCGTGTAACAGCGCGTATCTTGGGGCTTATACTTTAATTTAATTTTGAATCTCCATCCGGAAGGGTGGGGATTTTTTATGGTGGCTTCGGCTCCGCTCAGCCACCGTGTTTTTTTGATGTGATTTTCGGGTATTGTTGGGCGATGTGTTGTTTTTCTGTAGTGGTGGCTTCGGCTCCGCTCAGCCACTTTTTTTGATTTGCTTTTTGGGTATTGTTGGGCTGTGTGTTGTTTTTCTGTAGTGGTGGCTGAGCGAAGCCGAAACCACTTTTTTTCGATGTGATTTTCGGGTATTGTTGGATGTAGTTTATTTTTCTGTAGTGGTGGCTGAGCGGAGCCGAAGCCACTTTTTTTGATTTGATTTTCTGGTATTGTTGGACTTTGGTTTTTTTTTCTGTAGTGGTGGCTGAGCGAAGCCGAAGCCACCTGTTGTTAAACATTCACCCCAAAAATAAACCACTTCACAACATTTTTCTCTTTGCAATCATAAAAACAATAATTTTGTATAATAACTATGAGTAAGAGAAAATTATTGATCTTTACGGGGGTAGTTCTGTTTTTACTCCAGCCGGTTCTTCTTCCTGCGTTTCCTATGGATAGCTCAGAGCCTCATTATTTTAAAGATTTATCAGAAAATATACTGGGTAATTTGCTGATCCTCGTCTTTTTTTATATCAATTATACTTACCTGATCCCGGGACTTTTATTTCAGAAAAAATATCTGCAGTACGGGTTTCTGGTTTTCTTGGGACTCATGGTCGTTTTACTTCTGCCATGGGCGCTTTTCGGATCTCATGCTCCGCCAGACTTTGCACAGCTGCCCTTTCATCCGAGAACCCATGAAAAAACAATGTTTCACAGGATTCAGCTGTTCTTCTCGGAGGTAGATCATCTGGTATTCCTTTTCGTGGGGACGATATTTTTTTCCACCTTCTGGTTTGAAAGAATGCAGAACCAGAAAATTAAAAACGAAAAATTACAGGCAGAACTTTCTCACCTCAAACTGCAGATTCATCCTCATTTTTTATTCAATACCCTGAACAGTATTTATGCATTTGCGATAAAAAAAGACGATAAAACAGCAGATACGGTATTGGTTTTTTCAGATTTTATGCGGTATCTTTTACAGGATTCCTATCAGAATGAAGTTCTGCTGGAAAAAGAAGTTCAGTATATCAGCAATTATATCGAGTTACAGAAATCCAGACTGAGAAATTCTGTAGCCGTTGAATTTGAAAAAACAGGCGATTTTGATAATAAAAAAATTGCTCCTCTTATCCTATTCACTTTTGTGGAAAATGCTTTTAAATATGGTGTAAATCCGGATGAAAATTCTGAAATAAAAATAGAAATATCCATACAGGAAAATGAATTGAATTTTATGGTTTTCAATAGAATTGTATCTGCCAAAAATATAGAATCCAGTAACATCGGGATTAAAAATACCAAAGAAAGGCTCATGCTTTATTATCCTCAAAAACATACTCTGGAGATTAAAGAAGACCAAAAGGCATTTATCGTCAATCTCAAAATTAATTTGTTATGATTACCGCTATAGCACTGGACGATGAACTACCATCTTTAGAGATCATAGAAGCATTTTGTGCGAATATTGAGGAGATAGACTTAAAGAAAACTTTCCTCAAGACCAGCGAAGCAAGATATTTTCTGGAAAAAAATCCTGTGGATCTGCTTTTTCTGGATATTAATATGCCCGCTACTTCAGGGATCGATTTTTATAAAACACTTCCACAGGAAACCCTGGTGATTTTTACAACAGCGTATAAGGAATATGCTGTAGAGAGCTACGAGATCGGAGCTTTTGATTATCTGCTGAAACCATTTAGCTTTCAGCGTTTTAAAATGGCAGTCGACAGAGCGGCGGAGCAAAAAAAATTACTCTCTGCCCACGATGAAGGTTTTATCTACTTTCGGGTAGATTACGGATTGGTGAAAGTTGTTTTCAGTGAGATTCTGTACATCGAGGGACAGGATAACTATGTGAAATTTTACTTTGAAAACCAAAAATCACTTTTAGTAAGAATTACCATAAAAGAACTTTTGGAAAAACTTCCTGAGCAGCATTTCTGCAGAATCCACCGTTCCAGTATTGTTTCTTTAGCAAAAATAACTTCTTTCAGGCACAAGACAGTTTATATAAAAGATATTGTGCTTCCTGTAGGCAATACCTATGAAGAAGACTTTCTTAAAAAGATATAATTTAACCTGAGTTCGGGATAAGTCTTCTTAAACGCAAGGTTAAACAAAGAGATTCAATTATCAGGAATTCCGCTTTTAAGATATACAAAGGCGTAAAATTGATCAAAGTAATACCATTTTGTCTTTTTTAAATAAACGAAGTGCCTTTGTTTAGCTTACCAACTTTCTATAAGTAAAAAAATCTTTTGTTTTTCTTTGCGATAAATTAATATAATGCTATAAATCAATTATTTAAATTTATTTCTTATCCCGAACTGGGGTTAAAATTAAAAATATATATTTTCACCACAACTATTTTATCATTGACCACACTTTCCTGAAACCCATGGGATTATTGATTTTTTTTGTAATGAATTTTAAAATAACATATTATGAAAAAAATCTTTTTGATGATAAGTGTTCTCGGCATTACGCTCAGCACTTTTATCGTTTCATGTTCTGATGATAATGATTCTGCAGATTCTGGTAATTCTACCAGCAGCACAGGCGGAGGAGCATCTGATAATGCTGTGGGAACAACCGGAGCAGCATCCATAGCCGCTACAGATGTAACAGCCTGCGGTTCCGTAACGGGGGTTTCCAAAATCGTCTGTCTTACCGAACAGTTAAAATCTACGCTTACTTCCTCACAGCTTGCCGCCGTTCAGCTGGATTATACCTATGCCAACATTAAAACCTGGTCTAATCTTCCTGCGGCGATGTCTGCAAGAAAAGGAATTCCTTTAGGGAATCTTAATGCAACACAGGTAGGTATTGCCAAGGCCATCATCAAAGAAATGAGCGGAACCACCGCTAATGAAGGCTATGATGAAATTCAGCAATTGCTGTATGCCGATAATTATCTCAATGCCAATGGAGGCGGAAGTACTTATGGTTCAGGAAATTTTTATCTGGCTTTCTTCGGAACTCCTTCTGCCACAGGGAAGTTTGAAATTATGTTTACGGGGCATCATAAAACCATTGCCAATACCTATAATAATGGAGCTTTAGTAGCTGCAACCCCTTTGTTTACGGCTACAGAACCATTGTCTTTTGCGGTTAATTCTACAACGTATGCGCCGGTAGATCAGGAGAAAAATGCTATTGTTGCTTTACTTGGCGCGCTTTCTTCCACACAGCTTACCACTGCAAAAGCCAGTACAACCTTTACGGATCTGGTTTGCGGACCTACCGCTAACTGGAGTTTCCCGACTGCTTTTTCGGGATTGCAGTGTTCTGCTTTGGATGCGACTCAAAAAGCACTGGTGCTGAATGTAATTAAGACCTATGTAAATGATGTTTCCGATACCAGTGCAGCTTCTATTCTGGCAACTTACACATCAGAATTAGACAATACCTACATTTATTACAGCGGAAATACTTCAATGACGGTAAAAAATGATTACTTCAGAATTGCAGGTCCAAAAGTGTGGATCGAATTTTCCGTACAGGGCGGGATTGTTCTCAGCGGAGTGCACTATCACTCCATCTGGAGAGACAGAGTGAACGATTATGCAACGACTAATTCGTAAAAAGATTCTTAACCCAAACCTCACAGGTTTTTAAAACCTGTGAGGTTTAGAAATCCACAACAAAATCAGAAATGAAATGAGATTGCTTTTTTTCTTTCTTTTTCCGGTTTTAATCTTTTCCCAGAGTACGATCAGGGGGATTATCTCTGATGAAAACGGTCATCCGGTAGAAAATGTTTTAGTAAAGAATATTTCTAAACCTTTGTATCATACCCATACCGATATTTCAGGGAATTTTTTGTTGGAAAATGTAAGCCCGGAAGATAGTCTGGAATTTGTTCATCAGGATTTTGAGACCCAAAAGATCGTTCTGGAAAATCCGGAAAACCTGAATATTATTTTAGAAAAGAAATCATTTCAGATCAAAGAAATCACCATTACGAAAAATTTAAAAAATTTAAATACCATTTCGAAAATCGATTTGCAGGTGCAGCCTGTTGCTTCATCTCAGGATCTGCTGAGAAAAGTTCCGGGCTTATTTATCGGGCAGCACGCAGGAGGAGGAAAGGCAGAGCAGATTTTTCTGCGTGGTTTTGATGCAGATCACGGAACCGATGTTGCCATTTCTGTAGACGGAATGCCTGTAAACATGGTGTCTCACGCTCACGGACAGGGATATGCCGATCTGCATTTCGTGATTCCGGAAACGGTAGAAAGTATTGATTTTGATAAAGGATCTTATTTTGCGGATAAAGGAGATTTTGCCACTGCGGGATTTGTAGCTTTTAAAACCAGAGATTTCGTCGACAAAAGCAGTTTAGGATTGGAAATCGGGCAGTTTAATACCTTCAGAACCAACGGGATTTTTAATTTACTGAGCAAAAACAACCAGTCTGCCTATTTTGCGGGAGAGTTTTTAATGACGGATAATTATTTTGATGCTCCTCAAAACTTCAACCGCATCAACCTTTTTGGAAAATATACCTCAAGACTGAGCGATAAAGACAGACTGTCTGTTTCAGTTTCGCACTTTAACAGCAGATGGGATGCAAGCGGACAGATACCGGAAAGAGCTGTAAACAGCGGACTCATTTCGCATTTTGGAGCAATAGACAGCATGGAAGGAGGTACAACAAGCCGAAGCAATTTCAATCTTCATTATGAAAGAAAAATCAATGATGATGCTTTTATCAGAAATCAGGTGTATTTCAGCAAATATGATTTTGAACTGTATTCTAATTTTACCTTTTTCCTGAATGATCCCATCAACGGAGACCAGATCAGGCAGAAAGAAAACAGGATGATTGTAGGATTTCAATCGGAATACAACGGGAAAATAAATGACAATATCAGTTTTAAAACGGGAGGTGGTTTACGAAATGATAACAATAAGGATATAGAACTTTCTCATACCAAGAACAGACAAACCGTTTTGCAATACCTCAGTCTGGGAGATATTAATCAGACTAATGTATTCGGGTACGGCAGTTGGGATTTCTCTTTCGGAAAGTGGCTGATTAATGCAGGATTGAGGGTAGATTATTTCAAATTTAATGTGGTGGATCAATTGGCAGAAAAATACCAGAATCAGTCTGAAGCAAAAGCTGTTCTTAGTCCGAAACTTAATTTTTTATACTCTTTTAATACAGGTTTTAATGCTTTTCTGAAGTTAGGAAAAGGCTTTCACAGCAATGATGCAAGAGTGGTAATTGCCGAAAAAGGGAAAAACATTCTGCCGGCTTCTTACAATGCCGATTTGGGATTTTCATGGAAACCTCTTCCCAACTTGCTAATAAACGCTTCATTATGGTATCTTTTTCTCGAACAGGAATTTGTTTATGTGGGTGATGAAGCGGTGGTGGAACCTTCAGGAAAAACAGCAAGAAAAGGTGTTGATGTCGGATTGCGTTATCAGCTGAACAACTGGCTTTTCTGGAATACCGATTTTACCTACACCCACGCAAGAGCTATAGAAGAAGCCAAAGGGAACGATTACATTCCTCTTGCTCCCAAAACTACCTTTGTCAGCGGATTATCCGTGAAAAATCTTAACCGTTTTTCAGGAAGCATCAATGCAAGATATTTAGGAGACCGACCAGCGAATGAGGATAATTCTGTAACAGCGAAAGGATATTTTATCACCGATCTTTCTGTGAATTATCAGTTCAGAAAAGTTTCTGTGGGAATTAATATCGATAATATTTTCAACACCAAATGGAAAGAAACCCAGTTCCTCACCGAAAGCCGTCTTCAAAACGAAACCGAAAGCGTGGAAGAGATCCATTATACCGCAGGAACGCCCTTTAATGCACGATTAATTTTAAAATACAACTTTTAGAGACCTATAATTTAAACACTTATACAATGAAAACACTATTCAGCATCACTGTAGCCACTTCTGTTGCGGCGATTTCATTTTTCAGCTTTTTTAAAAAGAATACAGAAACCCCAAAAGCAGCGTTTATGACGAATATTGCGAAGAAAAATAAGGCTGCGAAAACAGTGGTAACCACACAACAGATTATTGATCTTGCCAATGCCTTCAAAGCCACTCTTTCCAGTTCACAGATTTCAACGCTCGAGCTGGCTTATACGTATGCCAATGCAAAAACATGGTCTAATCTTCCTGCTGCCATGTCTCCGAGAATCGGACTGAAAATGGGAACTCTTACAACGGCTCAGTTAACCGCTGCCAGAAATCTCATTCAGGCTTTATCCGGAACAGGAAACGAAGGCTATAACGAGATCTACGGACTTTGGATGGCAGACAATTATCTTTCAAACAACGGAGGCGGAACCACTTACGGAGAAGGTAATTTTTATATTGGGTTTTTCGGAACACCTTCTCTTACGGGAACTTTTGAAATCCAGATGACAGGACATCACAGAACGGTTTCCAACACCTATATCAACGGAGTTCTTGTGGGCGCAACTCCTTCTTTTGTCGCTGCGGAGCCTTTTGCCTCTTTTACCTATAATTCGGTAACCTATCAGCCAATGATTGAAGAAAAAACGGCTCTTGTGAATATGCTGTCCGGATTATCTTCTGCACAGCTTACTACGGCACAGCTTTCCACAACGTATACTGATCTGGTCTGCGGTCCCGGAAAAGACTGGCTGTTCCCGACTACCAAATCCGGACTGAAAGTAAGCAATTTAACGACCGCTCAGAAACAGCTCGTTTATAATGCAATTGCAACCTACGTAAATGATGTGGACGATACGAACGCTGCAACGATTATGACAAAATATAATAATGAACTGGATAATACTTACATTGCATGGTCTACCGATGCCACATTGACCAACCAGAACGGTTATGTAAGAATAGACGGACCATCGGTCTGGATAGAATATTCTGTACAGAACGGAATCATCCTCACGCCGAAACATCCTCACAGCATTTGGAGAGATCATACAACAGATTACGGAGGAACGGGCAGTACATTATCCACTAATGAAACAGCTGCTTCGGTATCTAAACCTATGATTTACCCTAATCCGGTGAAAGATTTTGCAACCTTTAACTTTACAGCTTCTGAAAAGGGAAATACAAAAATCAACATCTATGACCAGAGCGGAAGATTGGCAAAAAGCATAGAAAAGAGCAATCTGCCGAAAGGACAAAATTCGGTCTCTGCCGACTTAAGCAGTCTTGAAAAAGGAGTTTATACCTTCAATATACAACACAATGGTACAAAAACAAATGGGCAAAAGCTCATCAAAAAATAAAGGGCTGAAGAAACTGTTTCTGTTCTTTATCTTTTTTTCAGTCTTTGCATCGGCGCATCCGCTGCCGGATACAAAGGTTATGTTTCATATGTATCCGGGCGGTGCGGCGATAGATATTACTGCGCCGCTTCGTGATTTTGAAATTGTTTATAATGGTAAAATAACACCGGATCAGAGAAAAAAGATTCAGGAGTATTTTAAAAATCATATTAAAATTTCCTCAGAGAACAGATTCTGGAATATAGAACTTGCTGATTATAAAATCTCCAGAACGCAGGATTCTGTGGTAGGGCTTTATGATAAAATAGATTTCAGGATTACGGCAAAACCGCAGAGAAAAGAAGATACCCGTAATTTTACCCTTCATTACGATGCCTTTGTACACCAGATCTATAATCACAAATCGATTATAGGATTGGCTTCCGACTGGGAAAAAGGAGTACAGAATTCTAATCAGATTCTGGGAGTTGCAGCACGCGATCTGGACGGGAATATTCAGCCTTTAAATATATCATTAGAGGAAGGAAGCTTTTTTACAGGGTTCAGAAGTATGGTTGAAATGGGTTTCAAGCATATTTTAGAAGGGAAAGACCATATTCTGTTCTTAATTTCCCTGCTTCTGGTTGCCCCGTTTTTTGTAGAGGACAGAAAATGGAAACTTCTCGACAATAAAAAATCTGCGGTAAAAAGAGTGGTAAAAATTGTAACTGCTTTTACGATAGGGCATTCGCTGATGCTGATTCTGGGAGCCATCCATTTAATAAACATCAACCCGAATTATATAGAGATCGGGATTGCAATGACCATCTTACTGTCCGGAATCAACATCTCCAAACCCATCTTTTTGGGGAAAGAAGTTCTTATTGCCCTGCTTTTCGGCTTTGTGCATGGACTTGCTTTTGCCAATACCATTACGTTTTTTAATCTGGATATCAGTCAGTTTATCTGGAGTGTTTTAGGCTTCAATCTGGGAATAGAGCTGGTGCAGATCCTGATTGTACTGATAAGTTTTCCTGTTATTCTTTACGTTTCCAACAGGTTTAAGAATATCGATTTTTACAGAGCGGCAGTTTCTGTTTTTGTGATTGTAATGGCTTGTTACTGGATCTATGAAAGAGTTGTAAGCCTGCCTTTCGTTATGGGATAACAGAATTGATCATGTAAAATACCCTTCATTTTTTTCAGAATAATTTAAATCTTAATGCATTGCAGTATCTGTAATTGCATTAAGTTTACTTTCAGAATTTCCTGTCTGAGCCGTCTTCCGGATTTCTCAACGGTTCATTGTGTCTTTATATTCGCAGGCAGCGCTCATCTTCTTTTTCTTCGGAGCCATACATTTTCTCCGGCATATCCTAAACTTGCAGTTTCTCATTGTACTGATAATCTGTAAGAAAAAACATTGAAGACATCCTAATATTTTTTATATTTGAATATAAAACTAATCATGAACAATGAAATCCTCAGTATACAGATTATTTATTTTAAAGTGAGGCGTGGAATCTAAATCAGGATTATGAAGTTTTTCTCTTCAGAAATGCAAGGGAATGCCGGAAGAAAGACGTTGATAACAGCAGAAAACGACATTTTATCAGAAGATATTAATTTTAGCTGATGATCTTTTTTCTTCATAAAAGGCATTAAAACGGAACATGTGAGAATTCTTTCGTACTCTTAGAAAAGCAGAGCAGCAGGCAGATCTCCTGTTACAGTTTATTTCAAACCAGACAAAAAAAGCAGAAATGAAGGTAGCCAAATTACTTTTCTCAGAAGGAAAATGGACGAGAGAACTTAATCATGAACAGTTAGACTATAATGAAGTGCAATTGGTTCTTGGTTTTGGTGAAAGAAAGCTCCTGTCCGAAAACGAAGTTTTTGAAAGTATTCAACAGAAATTCCCGAATGCTGAAATCGCTCTGTGCTCTTCAGCAGGAGAAATATTTTGTAAAGATGTATACGATGATACGGTCTCCGTTACCGCCCTCAGATTTGATAATTCTGAAATTAAAACCACAGAAATCTGTATAAATGATTATAAAGACAGCCACGAAGCAGGAGTTGCTCTGATGAAAAATTTATATCGGGAAGACCTGAAATGGGTTTTTGTTCTGTCGGACGGAAGCAACGTAAACGGAAGTGAGCTGATAAAAGGAATTAATTCTGAAAAACGGAAAGAAGTTTTAATCTCGGGAGGTCTTGCAGGCGATGGCGATCGTTTTGAAAAAACTCTTGTGGGACTGAACAAAGTTCCTGCTCCCGATAATATTGCAGCCATTGGTTTCTATGGCAGTTCTCTTATGCTTTCTCACGCTTCTTTTGGTGGCTGGGAAACTTTCGGCATCGAGAAAACGGTAACAAAATCTTCCGGAAATAAGCTCTACGAAATAGACGGTAAAAATGCTCTCGATCTTTATAAAAAATATTTAGGAAAATATGCTGAAGAACTCCCGAGTTCCGCACTGCTTTTTCCGCTTTCCCTAAAGCTGAAAGATAATGAAGAAACCGTAGTGAGAACGATTTTATCTGTAAATGACAGAGAAAATTATATGGTTTTTGCAGGAGATATTCCGGAAGGCAGCAAGGTAAGATTCATGAAGGCAAATTTCGACAGACTGATAGATGCAGCCACGGATGCGGCACAGCAATGCCAGGATTTTCACTCTGCAAATCCTAAACTGGCAATCCTTATCAGTTGTGTGGGAAGAAAGCTGGTCTTGGGAAACAGAATTTCAGAAGAAGTAGATGCGGTTGTAGATGTACTGGGAAACGAAACCGCCGTAATGGGCTTTTATTCTTACGGAGAGTTTTCTCCTCTGAAACCTTTCCAGAATTGCGAGCTGCACAACCAGACCATCACCATCACCGGTATTAATGAAATACTTTAAAGAAAATGAAATATCATAAGTTACTGGAAAAACAGATTAAAAAGTATCTTCCGGAAAGTTTTCACTCAGATTCGGAATTCAGTAATTTTTTATCTGCTATTAATGAATCTTATGCATCTTACGAGAGAGATAAAGAACTTATGAACCATGCTTTCTCTAAAAGCGAAGAAGAATATCAGGAAGTATATCAGGATCTTAACAAAGAGTATATTCTGAAGCAGGATTCTATCAGTAAGCTCTACCAGTCACTGAAAATGCTTGATGAGAATATGGAAATCCGGCAGTCCGAAGATTTTGGAGAGCTTTCAGAATATCTTTCCGAGCAGATCAGGAAAAGAAAATCTGTGGAAGACCAGCTCAGCAGACAGCTGGAGTTTCAGCAGCTTTTAATGAATATTTCTTCAGAATTTATTAATATTCCTGTAGAGGAGATTAATGATAACATTAACAGTTCTCTTGAAGCCATCGCCAAGTTTGTAAAAGCGGACAGAATTTATGTTTTTAAATATGACTTTCAGGAAAATACCTGCTCCAATTTGTATGAGTACTGCTCAGAAGGAATATTTTCCAATATCAGTTTTTATCAGGACTTTCCTCTGGAGCCTTTCGAAAAATTTGTGGAACTTCATAAACAGGGAAAATCTATTACCATTAATAATGCAGATGATTTTCCGGATAAAGATTTAAGAGATCTTCTGCTCTTAAACAATGTAAAAAGTGTTCTCGCCATTCCTTTGATGATCGACGGGAAGTGTGAAGGATTTGTGGGGTTTGATGCAGTGCATCAATACCGTAATTTCGGGAACGAGGAAAATGATCTGCTGAAACTGTTTGCACAGATTCTGGCAAATATCCGGGTAAGATTCTTTATGGAAAGTAAGCTTAACAGAACGCTCGAACTGCTTAAAACATTACTCGCCAACCTGCAGTACGGAATTCTGGTGGAAGATGAAAACAGGAGAATTCTTTTTACCAACAGCTTGTTCTGCGATATGTTTAGTATCCCTCTTTCGCCTGAAACCATGCAGGGAATCGACTGCAGTAATTCTGCGGAAGATTCCAAACATCTTTTTGCTAATGAGGAAAGGTTTCCCGAAAGAATCAATGAAATTCTGGAGGAGAGAAAAATTGTTACGGATGAGCTTTTAGAAACCAAAGCAGGAAGATTTCTGGAAAGAGACTACATTCCGATTTATATCAACGGCAAATACAGGGGACATCTCTGGAAATATAATGACATTACGGAAAGTGTTTTGGCTAAAGAGCTCCTTAGACAGAGTGAAGAAAGAAACCGGCTGATTATGAATTCCGCCATCAATGCCATTATCAATGCAGATTCTGAAGGGAAAATAACCTTCTGGAATAAGAGAGCCGAACAGATTTTCGGATGGAGATCTGAGGAGATCACCGGGAAGACTCTGGCAGAAACCATTATCCCTGAAATCCATAAAAAAGCCCATGAAGAAGGAATGAAAAATTATATGGAGACAGGATACGGCCCGGTTCTTAATGAACAGCTGGAACTTTCTGCGATAAGAAAATCAGGAGAAGAATTTCCCATAGAAATTTCTATAATTCCCATAGAACAGGATGGCAAAAAGTTTTTCTGTTCTTTTATTCAGGATATCTCAAAAAGAAAAAGAGCCGAAGAAAATTTAAAAGTTCAGGAGCAAAAATACCGCAATATTATCGCCAACATGAATCTTGGACTTCTGGAAGTGGATAACAACGAAGTAATACAGTATGCCAACCAAAGTTTTTGTGATGTTTCCGGCTATGAAATTGATGAGCTTATTGGCAAAGAACCTTCAAAATTGTTTTTATACAAAGAAAACAGCATTCCTTTGGTGGAACATCATGTTTCACTCAGGAAAAAGGGACTTTCCAGCGTTTATCAGGTTCCTGTAAAAAACAAACGCGGGGAGCTGAGATGGTGGGCAATAAGTGCAGCTCCCAATTATGACGATAAGGGAAATCTTATCGGATCTGTAGGAATCCATCTGGATATAACCGACCAAAAACACATGGAAGAAGCGCTGAAGAAAGAAAAAGAAAATGCGCAGGAAGCTTCCAAAGCTAAAGAAGCATTTCTGGCAAACATGAGCCACGAAATAAGAACACCGCTTAACGCAATCATCGGATTTTTAAGGGAATTGGCAAAACAGGATCTTACCTCCGGACAAAAACAGTTTGTAGACAACAGCAACAGTGCATCTCAGCATCTGCTTTCCATCATTAATAATATTTTGGATATTTCTAAAATAGAAGCCGGTGAAATGTCTCTTGATATTAAAGACTTCTCTTTACAGCAGACAGTGAACAACGTAGTGAATATTCTTCAGCCGAAAGCGGTGCAGAAAAATATAAAATTAATCTCTGTTTTTCCTAAGGATATTGCTCCCGTTTTCAGAGGGGATGCTTCGAAGATCGAACAAATACTATACAACCTCATCGGTAATTCTCTGAAATTTACCAACAAAGGAGAGATCAGGGTAGAATGCACATTTCTGGAGGATAATCCGGATAAGCAGAAGATAAAAATAAGTGTTGTGGATTCCGGAATAGGAATGAGCAAAGAATTCATCGAAAAGATCTTTAAAAAATTCTATCAGGAAGATGCATCCATTGCCAGAAAAGTAGGCGGAACCGGTTTAGGCATGGCGATCACCAAAGAGCTGGTAAAGCTGATGCAGGGAAACATTGCGATAGAAAGCGAAAAAGAAAAAGGAACAAAAATAGATGTTACACTGGTTCTTCCTAAAGGAATACCGGAAAAATTAGAAAACCGGTCAGACTTCAGTCAGGAGATCTCCGTGGAAGGAACTCAGGTTCTTCTGGTGGAAGACAGTGAGCTAAACAGACTGGTTGCACAGAACACCCTTCAAAACTTTAAATGTATCGTTACTGAAGCGGAAAACGGAGCCAGAGCATTAGAAATATTAAAAGAGAAAAGCTTTGATATCATTCTCATGGATATACAGATGCCGGAATTGGACGGAATAGAAACCACGAAAATTCTGAGAAAGCAATACCATGTTTCTACCCCAATTATTGCATTGACGGCTAATGCATTTAAAACAGAAGTAGAAAAGTGCAGAAAGGCGGGAATGGACAGTTACATTACAAAACCCTATTCTGAAAATGAACTGCTTGAAACCATATATCATTACACAAAAGGAAAAACAGAACAGCAAGATACAAATGAAGAAGCGGGAATTTATAATCTGCAGAATTTAAGATTGTTAAGCAGAGGAGATGAGAGTTTTGTAAAAAAGATGATCACCATATTCATCAGCCAGATTGAAAATGTGCTTCCGCAAATCCACACCTCTTTTGTGGAAAAGAACTACGCGGAGATCTCCAGACTGACTCATAAAATAAAACCAAGCATAGAACAGATAGGAATAATCTCCATTACAGAACATGTAAAAACACTCGAAGCAAAATCGAAAGATATATCAATAGACCATCAGGAACTTTATGAAATGTTCTGTTACATAGAAGACATATTAACTTCGGCTATACGTTTGCTTAAGGAGAAAGAACTTTAGAGCCTGTTTACATATTGAGTTGGTTTAAACTTTTTAAAATATTCTTTTTGGAATACGCAGGGTTTTATTTTTAGAGCGTGTCTAAATTTATAATTTATTTTTACCATTAAGATTTAGTCTCGTTTGTTAAACTCATTTTAAATTTAACTGCAAAAGAGACAAAGACTTTATTGAATTTATTTAAAGTATTTCAAAAGTATGCAAAGAGAAAAAATCTTTGATTTTTTTAAACTTATGTGCTCTTTTTCCATTTAAGTATTAAACTTAAACTACTAAAGTGTTACAATCTTTTGCATCTTTTGCGGTAAAAAAGTTTAGACAAGTTTAAGAGCCTGTTAAATATTGCTAAATAAAAATTTCACAACTTTTCTTAACTTTCTCAATTAAAATAAACTTTGTTTATTCTTAAATTTAACATTAAGAAATCTTTAGATTCGGCGAAGTCAATTTAAGCTAGTGAAACTGATTCTAATTAAGAAATCAATACATTGATTTTTATTAAGTTTTTTAAGCTAAAGAGGACTTAACTCCTTAATGGTAAAAATAAATTGTAGATTGAAGCAAATCTGTTTCTAATGACTTCTCAATTCATGTTTCCATTATTTGGAAATGGATATATGTTTAAGTACTTGATTTTGAAATGTTAATAAGGGAATTTAACCTGTGTTTTCTCAGACTTTTCGTTTCATTTAATATAAACTACTACTCCAAGATGAGGTGTTAATAAAGAACTTTTTACACAAAAAGTTCTGATAATGCTAAGATTTTAATCGAATAATATTTTAATTCCTTATCCTGATTTTCTGACTCTTATCGCAGTAAAAAGTTCTGTTCCGGCAATAGGGTGTTTAAAATTCCAAAAAATGAAAAAAATTCTTTATTTTGGAATTTTTTTTATTTGGCATGAGGTTTAAGTAATTGAAAATCAGTTGGTTTTTAGAAAAAGCATATTTGTTGATTATGGTATGTTAACCTAAAATAACAGCAAGTATGAAAAATTTATTCTTTTTATTTATTCTTTTTCTAGGGGTAAATAATCTCTATGCAACAGGGGAGCCCTCAACTTACTTTCAAATTTATGTTCCTCCGAATAATGATGCTGTACAAAGAAATGTATGTCTGGTCGTAACTGCCATATACGACGATACAGAATTTAATATTATTGATGATGGCGCAGACGGAGACACAGACGATTCTAAAACCGGAGTACTGAAAGCCGGACAGAGTTACGTCCTCTATATTAAAGACAATGGGATTAACGATGATGCCCGATACGCCTCCGGCGGCGTTTTAAAATGGGACGGAGACTATTTTATTGTAAAGTCCAATAAACTGGTATATGCCTCCCAAAGTACAAACAGCGACTGGCAGCATGACTGGGTTCCGAGTGTGGATAAAAGTTCTATCGGACAAAAATTTATTGTTTATGCTCCCATGATTACCTCTTCTAACAGAGATATTAATGTATTTGCTTACCAGAACAATACGGTAGTAGACTTTTACAAAATCTCTACTCAAGCAAAAACAAATACAGGCTTTACCGATGTTGATGCTGAAAATCCCGTTAAAGTTTTTTCCAAAACACTGAACGTCGGTCAGGATTTAATTTACAGCTTTCCGGAAGGAAGGGATGTGATGATTTCGGGAGAAACCTATATGCTTGTCGCCAATAAGCCCGTAACCATGCAGTACGGAGCCTTATTCGGGAATGAGCGGGACGGAGGAGGATATGTTCCCACATCCAATGGAAGTTCTTCCGGAGAACTGATGTATTTCGCGGTTC
Organism: Chryseobacterium sp. 2P; assembly: GCF_059579425.1. NCBI lineage: Bacteria > Pseudomonadati > Bacteroidota > Flavobacteriia > Flavobacteriales > Weeksellaceae > Chryseobacterium > Chryseobacterium sp. 2P. The sequence continues at coordinate 3,751,234 of NZ_CM184194.1, read as the reverse complement.
CTTATCAGGCGGGAGGCGAACAGGAGATCAGGATCGTAAGCTGGGACAATACCAATACCGTGAAACTGGATCGTTTTGTAAACGGAAACTGGGTACCTGTACAAACCTTCTCTCTCAATCGCTTAGCGGCGGGAGACTGGGTAGGAAAAACCAGTGGAAATGTTTCTTATCCTACCGTGTTCAGAGTTACCTGCACCGCAGGAAAAAAAGTTTCTGTTTTTGAAGGAAACTGGTTTGAAACCGGCTCTCCGGGAACCTCCGACATGGCGACAATGGTTTCTTCTGAAAGCGGAACCACAGCAGGCAAGAAATTCCTTACATATATTGCTCCTCCCGGAAATGAAACCAATGTAACCAATCCTTTAACAGGATCCAAGTATAACGGTTCTTTTTCTCATCTGTATTTATTTTCAAAAACAGGAGCTACCGTTACTGTAAAAGATGCTTTAACCAACGGAACAAAGTTTAGTAAAACATTTACCATAACCCCCGAGAAATATGCAGACTGCTCCATAAGTCTAAATGAATGGAAGGCATTTTATAACGGAACAGGTACAGCGTCAGGACCGGAAAGACCTTATCTGATCGTGGAAAGTAATAATGACATTGCAGTGATGAACAGTAATTTCAACGATAACTGGATGTGTTATACCGGAAGCTCGCTGGAACATTCTTTTACCCAGACAAGCAATGTAAGTGATGATGCACTTATCCCGACCGAACAGGCAACTGTAGTTTCTCAGGTTAAAACGGGCGGGGAAGTAACCAATCCTTCGGTAGAAGTTATCGTACAGGAAGGTCTTAAAGTGGTAGAATCCAAAATCATTAATCCCAATCAGTCTCAGACACAGGGGGTTATTACAGAGCTTAATGATAAAACAAAAGTAGAATACAATAACCTGCCTACTTTACAGCCTAACTCTACGTATCAGATTGAAACTAAAGTTGTGGCAACTGTAGGTGCCAATAACGGAGAATTGGTAGGAACTACCCTTAATTCTACCGTTGAAACCGTGGTAACAGGAAAAGTGAACGGAGAAACGCAGCAGTCTACCATCGCTAATTCTGTATCTGTACAGACAACCAATACGTCCAAACTTATATTTTCCCGTCTGGAAGATCCTGTATTTGATTCTTACACCTCCAACTCATGGACCATCAGTTGGGTAGACATCAATAATGACGGATATGATGATATCTATATTACAGATATGGGACTTACAGCGCCTAACCGAATCTTTATGAATAATAAGACCGGAGGCTTTACAGCAGGGCAGGTTTTGCCTGAAGACGGTATTTCTATGAGTAATACATGGGCAGATGTGGATAATGACGGAGATGAAGACTTATTGGTTCTTAATAATACAAGAAATCCCAACCGTTTTTACAGAAATGATAACGGTACATTAGTCGCAGACAATACCAAATCTTTTACTCAGGATGTTTCTTATTATCATGGAGGAGCATTTGCAGACTATGATAATGATAACAAAGTAGATGTATTTATGTGTAATTATTTCCCTACAAAATACAATGAGCTGCACAGAAATACAGGTAGCGGAGGCTTTGTAAAAGAGCAGGCAGATGCCATTCCGCTGGAAGCCAATTCTTCTCTTGGACCAACATGGGCAGATTATGACCAGGACGGACTGATGGATTTATTCGTTCCTAATGGCAGCGGAAATAAAAATTCACTATTCCATAACGACGGAAACGGAACCTTCTCCAAGAAAAATAATATCATCAATCAGGAAGGCGGAAAATCTGTAGGAAGCTGCTGGGGAGATATTGATAATGATGGCGATTTGGATCTTTTTGTTACCAATTCCAACAGCACAACCAATTTCCTGTATAAAAATTTAGGAAACGGCAATTTCCAGAAAATTACCAATTCTATTGTTAATCAGGGAGGAAGTTCTCACGGATGCAGCTTTGCAGATATAGATAATGACGGAGATTTAGATTTATTTGTTACCAATGACCGAATCAGAAAATTCCTTTATTTTAACGACGGAAACGGGAATTTTACTGAAAACAGAGACGAAGCGATTACCTATAATTTCGGACTTTCTTTCGGACACGCATGGAGCGATTACGATCATGACGGCGATCTGGATCTTGCCGTGGCAACCCATTCTAATCAGAAAAACCATATTTTCGTCAATAACGGAAATACGAACAAATGGTTAGAAATTAACCTGAAAGCCACTGAAAGCAATGGTTCTGCCATCGGTACAAAAATATTTGTAGAAACAGGCAGTAAAACACAGATGAGAGAAGTAAACAGCCAGAGCGGATTTGGAGGACAAAGCAGCTATACACAGCATTTTGGACTAGGAAACGCAGCAACCATCAATACGATCACCGTTAAATGGGCAAGCGGAATCATTCAGAAGCTGACGAATGTTTCTGCCAACCAAATACTCGAAATCGTAGAACCTCAGCAGACAAAAGTTTCCGGTATCGTTTATTTCGACAGCAATAATGATGGCGTGAAGCAGGATAGCGAACCTACCGTTTCAAGAGCGGCTATTAAAGTGGTGCCTACGAATGCCAAAGTATACTCCAGTGATAACGGAACCTTCAGTTTCTATACGACACAGAATGATGTGGAGCTGAAAATTTTAGAAGAAAACGGATTAAGTGCAGGGTCTAAAGTTTTTGATCTGACCAATTATCAGCCTTCCCAAAAAATATTTATCGCTGCAAATTCAACCTGTAACGATACAGATTTAAAAATAAATATGGGAGGAACTGCTATCCGTAAAGGATATACCAATAATCAGTTCAAAATTGTGGTGAGCAATCAGTCCAGAAATACATCCAATTCAAGCGTTATAAACTTTACCATACCTTCATCTGTAAATATTATCAGTCCGTCTTCACCAATTGCGCAGCAGGAAAGTTTTGTGGCAAACTCAAAAAACTATACGCGATATTCCTGGAGCGTGGGATCTCTGAATCCTTTTGGCAATAAAATAATCAGTTTTATGACCGGTACAGATGCATCTGTTTTAGTTGGAGATGAATTAGATTTTAAAGGAGAAATTGTAAATCCATCTGCAGACTGTAATTTAGACGATAACCTACTGATGCAAAATTACAACGTATACGGAGCCATAGATCCTAATGATATTCTGGTTTATCCGAAGGGGTATGGAGAAGAAGGATATATACTGCCGGATCAGATGCTTACTTATACCATCAGATTTGAGAACGTAGGAAACTTTGCTACTCAGAATGTATCGATTATAGATGCAATTCCGCAGGAATTAGACATCAATACCTTTAAACTGGTATCGGCAAGTCATGATAACGTATCTGCGGAAATTATAGATAACAAGATTACCTTTAAACTGGAAAATATATTTTTACCGTCTACTTCTGTAGACTCAGACAGATCTCAGGGCTATGTTACCTTCTCAATCCTGCCTAAAAAAGGATTAAAAGAAGATACGAAAATTAAAAACAGTGCATCTATTGCATTTGATGATGAAAATCTTCTGAAAACCAATACGGTAACCAATACCATCCAGTCTAAAGCACAGGAACAGGAAATGACAGTAGTTCATCTGTATCCGAATCCTGTAAACGATGTAGCATTTATAAGACTGGAACACAGAAAAGGTGCGGAATATACAAGAAAAAAAATAATAAGAGCTGAAGTTATTGATGTTAACGGAGTGCTTATTCTGGAAAAGAATTTCAGTCCTTCAGAAGAAGTAAGAATCGATCTTCCATTACAAATCAAAGGATACTATTTACTGAAAGTTACAGATTCTGAAAATAAATCATATACAAAGAAAATGGTGGTTAAATATAGAGAATAATAATAATTAGTTTTCCCAACTCTGCATCCCAAGTCAGTTTTAAAATGGCAGAGTACAATGTTTTCATGTTAAACCATTCGAGAGATCGAATGGTTTTTTTGCATTAAAAAATGGCAGTGTATTTAAATCTGATAATGCTTAGGAATTATAACATCAGTTTCAATAATTTCTTAAAGAATTTTATTTCAGAAAATGAAATATCATAAAAATACTTTGTCGGTTTGCGGCTCAAAATTCTTAAAAGTGTGAAAATTTTCAGAGCATATTTTACAGTTGAATATTTATTTAAGGTTAAAAATTTTAGGATTAACTGATATAAAATGTTAAATAATTCATAATTCAATTGCTTAAAAATAAGCTCATCTTTCTGCATAAAAATGATTTCATGTATTGTGTTTTGTTGGTTAAATAATTGGTAATTAATAATTTAAATATGTATATCAAATGTATATACATATTATTTATGAACTAATTGTTAACATTTTTAATTTAGGCAGAAATGATTCATGAGCAGATTTTATATCTCTATGAATAATAAACATGAATAGAAAATTATATATATAATGAAAAGAATATTATTTTTTTTGGCCTGTATCGGCGCTCATCTTTCCCACGCTCAGGCACAAAAAGTTGAGGTGGCGAATAATGCCGACGGACAAAAATTAGAAGTAAACGGGAAGCCTTTCATTGTAAACGGAATGAACTGGGATTACTATCCTGTCGGAACCAATTACAACTATTCCCTTTGGAAGCAGTCTGATGATTTCATCAAAAAAGCTCTGGATGATGAAATGGGACTTCTGAAAAATATGGGCGTAAATACCGTAAGAATCTACACCGGAATTCCTGCAAAATGGATTACCTACATCTACGAAAATTACGGAATTTACACTATGCTCAATCACTCCTTCGGAAGATATGGTCTTACCGTGAACGGATCTTGGGTAGTAAATACAGATTATGCAAATCCTGCAACACAGGAGCTCTTACTGAAAGAAGCAAAAGAACTTGCAGAGCAGTATAAAAATACACCGGGACTTTTGCTTTACCTTTTAGGAAACGAAAACAATTACGGTTTATTCTGGGAAGGAGCAGAGACAGAAGACATTCCGGTGAAAGACAGAAAATCTACCCAGAAAGCAGTTGCCATGTATAAGCTGTTTAATCAGGCGGCTCTGGAAATGAAATCCGTAGATTCCGGTCATCCAATTGCGCTGTGTAACGGAGATACCCTGTTCTTAGATATCATTGCCAAAGAATGTAAAGATGTAGATATTTTCGGAACCAATGTCTATCGCGGTGCTTCTTTTGGCGATCTTTTCCTGAAAGTAAAAACAGAATACGGAAAACCGGTACTTTTCACAGAATTTGGGGCAGACTCTTTTAACGAGCTTTCTCAAAAAGAAGATCAGGATGCACAGTCGTATTACCTGCTCGGAAACTGGCAGGAAATTTATGAAAATGCAGCCGGTATGGGAAAAGCAGGAAATGCTCTGGGAGGATTTACGTTCCAGTTTAGCGACGGCTGGTGGAAATACAAACAGACCGAAGATCTGGATGTACACAATACCAATGCTTCATGGAGTAACGGAGGATACATCAGAGATTACCGGAAAGGTGAAAACAACATGAACGAAGAATGGTTCGGGATCTGCGCCAAAGGAAAAACAGATGCTACAGGACATTACCAGTTGTATCCCAGAAGTGCATATTATACTTTAAAACAGGTTCATCAGTACAATCCTTACGAAAGTACCCAGATGAAATCTTCCGGTGCCGTTAAAAACTATTTTAATGACATCAACATTACCGATGCAAGTCTTAGAGCAAGAGGAGATAAAGCTGCTCTGAAAGGAGAAAGCAATGATCTTATCAGAATCAGCAATCTGAGAGCAGATTTTTCAACCTTCAGTACAGGAGGAAGTCTCATCACCACACCGAAAGAGAAAACAGATGCCTATACATCCTATCCGAACAGACAGGGTTTTGATCATATGGAATCCTATTACGTGGGAGTAGAAGGAAATCCGACTGCCAATATGAGAGCCAATGTGAATTTTAATATTCTGGGAAATGTGGCAGAAAATCCTATCGACCAGATATTTTATGAAAACAGGGGAAGAGCCATTCAGGTAATGAATGCAGACGGAACCACAACCACAATGAGAGATCTCAACAGAATTCAGGTCTACAACGCAAGTTATACCTGGAATCAGAAATATTTTGATCTCCACGGATTTTACAGAACAGGGCATTACCATTGGGGATATGAAGGCGATATTTTCGGTTTGTATCCTGAAGCCAATTATGGTCCTAATATGGACATCTACAATGGACAGGCACCATTCGGTTTTGAATTCACCGGAAAAAAAGAAATCAACGGGCTGAAAGTAGCTTTCGGACCTGAACTCTGGTGGGGAGCGAATCCTGCATTATTGGTGAAATATTCAAGAAAAGCAGGAAAATTCGATCTTACAGGAATCTATCATGAAGATCTTGATCAAAGAGGAGATACACAGAGTTCATTTGCCATTCCTCAGCCTAAAACAAGAAGAGTAACATTAGCAGTTCAGAGAAAATTCGGAAACTTCGGAGTTGATCTGGGAGGAATCTGGGGCGGACAGCCGCTTAACGGAAGAACATTCCAGTTATACAGAGACGGAAATATTTATCAGGATCAGATCAGCGGCAAAGACAATTGGGGTGGAAAAGCCAAATTTACCTACACCGGCGGAAAATTCAACTGGTACGCCCAGGGAGCGATGATGGGGTTGGTTGCCAATGGAGGAGCAGATTACACGCAAACCTTTACCGGATGGAGACTAAAAGACAGCGGAAGCGGAAACCAGTATAACGTCCTTTCAGGATTTACCTACAACATCGGGAATTTCCAGATTGCGCCTAATTTCCTTTGGCAGAAACCGATCGAAGGTCCGGTTCCGGCGAATGCACCTGCACCGGGAAGACCAAGAAACATACTGGAAGATCCTTTTGTGGTAAGAGCAAACCGCGAGCAGACCGCAGGAGAAATCCTTTTCACGTATGATCCTACTCCGGCTACATGGATGTATGCTTGGGACAGTGATAAAACAGAAGATGCACCATTTGCATTCAGTACAGGATTTGTATACAGACATTTGCCGACAACACAGGATGCTGCAATAGGAATTTTACCGGACGGAAGAACCACTTTCGCATTTCCGGGAGCTGCACCGGCAGCCAATCTTTGGGAAGCCAATGCAAGAATTGTTTCTAAAGTAAGCTCAGACTTCGGAGTGATAGCTAATATTTACGGCGGAACGGCACAGGCAAATGGAAGCGATACCAGAAAAATCGAAAGATTCGGACTGGAGTTGAGAACCATTTACAAAAAATTAAAATTTGTTACCGCATTCAAGCTGAACGATTGGGGACCTTATGATTACCACAGAGATTATAACCTTACTTTCCCGATGCAGCTGATGGGAGATCTCTCCCTTGAAATAGGAAAACCGGAATGGTGGATTCTTCCGGGAACAAGAATCGGAGTTCGCGGGACGTACAGAACTTTAGATCAGTATTCTCCGAGATACGCCCCTACATATACCATTAACGGAGCGGGAAACTGGGTTCCTGATCCTACTGCAATCGGGTTCCCGAACGGAAACGAATGGGAGATAAGAACGTATATTCAAATCAACATCGGTAAATAACTTGTACAAAAATGAAAAATATATTTAAACATACATTTACAAGAGTAATATTAAGTGCTTCACTTTTAGTTGCTTTTGGCTGTCAGAGAGACATCAGCGAACTTGAACCGGCAGAATATTCCAAAAATCCGGAAGTTTTTATAGATGCCTTCAGTTCAGGACTTAATTATTCGGCATTCGGAGGATCGGATGTAAAAGCATTTGATGTAGACACCCAGGTAAAATATTCAGGAACCACTTCCATGAAATTTGCCGTTCCGGATTATGGAAGTCCCGAAGGAGCTTACGCAGGAGGATCATTTTACACCTCTGTAGGAAGAGATCTTTCAGATTACAATGCATTAACATTCTGGATCAAAGCAACTCAGGCTGCCAATATAGACGTGATTGGTTTTGGTAATGATCTCGGCGAAAACAAATATCAGGTATCCCTTTCCGCACTTCCGGTGAATACCAACTGGAAAAAAGTAATCATCCCGATTCCTGATCCTTCAAAACTAAAAATGGAAAAAGGAATGTTTTTCTATTCCGAAGGTCCCGAAAACAACAAAGGATATACCTTTTGGGTAGATGAGGTGAAATTCGAAAAGCTCGGAACCATTTCCTATCAGTCAGCTTCCATTCTGAACGGAAACAACAAAACGATCACTTCATTTGTAGGTGTAAATAATAAAATCGACGGACTTACCGCCGCTTACAGTATGCCCAACGGAGCAACACAGGCGGTGAATCTTACTCCGTATTATTTCAATTTTAAATCTTCCAATACAGCAGTAGCCTCGGTAGATCAGCTTGGAAATGTAAATACAATAGGATCCGGTTCTTCCGTTATTACGGCTACTTTAGGCGGTAATACAGCAAATGGAAGCCTTACCATTAATTCTTCAGGAAGTTTTGTTCATGCACCTGTACCGACACAGCCTTCCAATAAAGTCATTTCTATTTTTAGTGATGCCTATACCAATGTTCCTGTAGATTACTACAACGGATACTGGGCTCCATATCAGACCACACAATCGGCTGATTTTACAGTGAATAATGACCACGTCCTTAATTATACCAATTTTAATTTTGTGGGAATACAGTCCAGCAACCCGACAGTAAATGCCAGTTTGATGTCTACTTTACATTTCGATTTCTATTTTCCCAATGCTATTGCTTCCGGAGCTAATTTAAAAATTCAGGTGGTAGATTTCGGAGCAGACGGAGTGTATGGAGGAAGTGATGATAAAACGGGTGAATATACCATTGCCGGAACTTCTCTAGCTTCTCAGGTCTGGAAAAGTTTTGATATTAAACTTACTCAGTTTACAGGGCTTAGCACAAAAGCTCATATCGGGCAAATTGTTTTTGTGGGAACCAATATTTCCGGTTTTTATGCAGATAACATCTATTATTATAATGATGGAAGCATTATTCCTGCAACGCCAACTGCGGCTGCACCTGTGCCAACTCTTCCTGCGGCCGGTGTATTGTCTGTTTTCAGTGACTCGTATACCAACGTTTCGGGAACAGATTTTAATCCGAACTGGGGACAAAGTACCGCCGTTTCCCAAACAGCGATTGCCGGAAATAATACGTTGAAATATGCAGGTTTAAACTATCAGGGAACCCAGTTTGCAAGCCCGCTCAACGTTTCTTCTTACGGATATGTTCATATAGACTACTATACTGCCAATTCTACTAATCTTAATTTCTATCTCATCAGTCCTGGACCTGTAGAAAAAGCGTACGCGCTTTCCGTTCCTTCCGGAATTGGTGCCAATACCAATGGCTGGAAAAGTGTGGACATCCCGCTTTCTTCCTTCTCTCCGGTTGTACTCAGCAACATCATTCAATTCAAAGTAGATGGAAACGGAGATATTTTCTTTGATAATATTTATTTCCACAACTAAAATTTTAAAAGAACAATTATGAAATATTTATCTAAAAATAAAATTGTACAACTTCTGGCTGTTCCTGCATTTCTGTTTTCGATGAGTGCATGCGATCGGGAATCTGTACAGACATTGCCCGAAAGAAACTTTGAAATGGTCTGGAGTGATGAATTTAACGGTACTGCGGGAAGTCTTCCGGATAATAAAAAATGGACATTCGATTTAGGAAACGGAGACAACGGATGGGGAAATCAGGAATTGCAGTCGTATACCAACTCCACCAGTAATGTTTCTTTAGACGGAAATGGAAATTTAGTAATTACCGCAAGAAAAAACGGTAATGCTTTCAGCTCTGCAAGGGTAAAAACGCAGGGACTTTTCTCCCATGCTTACGGAAAAATTGAAGCCAGAATCAAAACACCTTACGGTCCCGGAATCTGGCCTGCTTTCTGGATGTTGGGCGATAATGTAAATACTGTAACATGGCCGCAATGCGGAGAAATAGACATCATGGAACTGAAAGGGCATATCCCGAATGTAGTCTACGGAACGCTTCACGGTCCCGGATATTCCGGCGGAAATGCAAAAACAAAAGCGTATGGATTGCAGAATGCCAGATTCGATCAGGATTTTCATGTCTTTGGGGTAGAATGGCAGGAAAACCAGATAGACTTTTTTGTAGACGGATATCTTTATCATCGCGTAAAATCTTCGGATGTTTCAGGAGAATGGGTGTACAATCATCCTTTTTTCCTGATCCTTAATGTCGCAGTGGGAGGGAACTTCGTAGGATTTCCAACGGACAGCACCTCTTTTCCGCAAAGTATGTACATCGATTATGTAAGAGTTTACAAAGCAAAATAATTTTTCAAACAAGAAAACCTCACAGGTTTTTAAAACCTGTGAGGTTTCCCCATAAAACAACATTTTTATACCATTTTAACGAAGGAAATTTTTCCTTCGGAAGGGCTTTACAAACCAAATTCAAAAATAATTCATCAAAATTTCATTAATGCAATCCACGATTTCCCATATCGAATCCTCTTTAGAAACTGTAAAAATTAACCACGAAGTTTTTTTTAAAATCTCCGATGCAGAATCGTTGCGTCCGTTTTTTATGACCATCGTCAGCGATTCCAATCATTGGATGTTCGTTTCCAGCAATGGCGGACTTTCCGCAGGGAGAAAAAACTCAGAATTTGCCCTTTTTCCGTATTATACCGATGATAAAATCACCGAATCGGCAGAAATTACCGGAAGCAAAACGATGGTTCAGATTCATAAAAAAGAGGAAATTATCGTTTGGGAACCTTTTTCCGTTCGCAATGAAGCGCAATTTCACACTTCGAGAAATGTCTATAAAAACGAATTCGGAAACAAGATTATTTTTGAAGAAATCAACCACGATTTAGCACTCGCTTTTTCCTACGAGTGGAACAACAGCAGCGAATTTGGGTTCGTCAAAAAATCTAAAATTAAAAATTTAGCGGCTGTAAATCAATATATAACCGTTTTAGACGGACTGCAAAATATTTTACCGTACGGAATCGGAAGCAATTTGCAAAACCGTGTCAGCAATTTGGGCGATGCCTACAAACGTACCGAACTCGACGCAACATCCGGACTCGGAATTTTCGCATTGAGTGCCATTATTGTGGATAAAGCCGAACCAAGTGAAGCCTTGAAAGCAAACACCGTTTTTTCCATCGGGACAGAAAATCCAACATATTTGCTGTCTTCACTTCAGTTGAAAAATTTCAGAAAAGGCGAAAAAATTACACAGGAAAACGATATTAAAGGCGAAAAAGGAGCCTATTTTATTCAGCAGGAATTAGAATTAAACACAAATGATGAGAAAGAATGGTGGTTTATCGCCAATGTGAATCAGTCGCAATCCAATGTAATCGGTTGGATTGAACGCATTAAAAACGAAAAAAATCTTGCTTCAACTATCCAAAAAGATATTGATTTAGGCACCGAAAATCTCAAAAAATTAGTCGCTTCTGCCGATGGATTGCAGTTTACCAAAGACGATCTGCGAGACAGTCGTCATTTTTCCAACACGTTGTTCAACATTATGCGTGGTGGAATTTTTGATGACAATTACACCATCGAAAAGTGGGATTTTTCCAAATATTTAGAAAAAGCGAATCAAAATATATTCAATCATTCAAAAGGAATTTTAAATAATCTTCCAGAAAAATTTAATCTTTTTGAATTAAATGAATCGTTAAAAAATACAGAAGATGCTGATTTCATAAGATTGGCTAAAGAATATTTGCCGCTCAAATTTTCCCGCCGTCACGGCGATCCTTCCCGTCCCTGGAACAAATTTTCCATCAATACCAGAAGTGAAATCGACGGTTCTAAAATCCTCGATTATGAAGGAAATTGGAGAGATATTTTCCAGAATTGGGAAGCTTTGGCGCATTCCTATCCGTATTTTATCGAAGGAATGATTTTTAAATTCCTCAATGCCACAACTTTTGATGGGTACAATCCGTATCGGGTAACCAAAGACGGTTTCGATTGGGAAACGATTGAAGCAGACGATCCGTGGAGTTACATTGGTTACTGGGGTGATCATCAGATTATTTATCTGTTGAAGTTTTTAGAATTTGCCGAAAATTATTTCCCTAATTCTTTGGAAACACTTTTAGACAAAGAATATTTCGTGTACGCCAATGTTCCGTATAAAATAAAATCCTACGCCGAAATTCTGAAAAATCCGAAAGATACCATTGATTTTGATTTCGATTTGGATTCAACAATTCACGAAAGAAGAAAAGAAATCGGCGCAGACGGTGCTTTGCTTTGTGACGAAAACGGAGACGTTTTGAAAGTGAATTTCACCGAAAAAATATTGGCAACCGTTCTCGCCAAACTATCCAATTTCATTTTGGAAGGCGGCATCTGGATGAACACGCAACGTCCGGAATGGAACGATGCCAATAACGCTTTGGTTGGAAACGGAGTTTCGATGGTGACGCTGTATTACTTAAGAAGAATGATGAAATTCTTCCAGGCTGTTTTTGAAAATTCGGCTTTGGAACACGTACAAATCTCCAGCGAACTGGTCGATTTTTACAAAAAAATACGAGAAGGTTTTCAGGAAAATCTTCATTTACTGGAAGGAACGATCAGCAACGAAGACCGCAAAAAAATCCTCGATCTATTTGGCGAAGCCGCTTCGGAATATCGAAATCACGTGTATCAGAAAGGATTTTGGGGTAAAAAACGAACCGTTTCTTTGGAAGGGTTAAGAAGATTTACCAACCTTTCGTTACAGTTTTTGGAACATTCCATCAAAGCCAACGAAAGAAAAGACGGTTTGTATCACGCGTATAATTTGATGACTTCTAACGAAAAATCGGTGGCGGTTTCGTATCTCAGCGAAATGTTGGAAGGACAGGTTGCGGTATTGAGTTCCCAATTTCTGACTTCCAAAGAAGGCTTAAAAGTTTTGGACGCATTGAAAAATTCGGCTTTGTTCCGCCCAGATCAATACAGCTATTTGTTGTATCCTAACAAGCAATTGAAAGGATTTTTAGAAAGAAACCGCATTCCGGAAAATTTGGTCCAGCAATCAGCATTGCTTCAACAATTGGTTTCCGAAAAAAATACCCAAATCATCGAAAAAGATGTGATAGGAAATTATCATTTCAATGGAAATTTCAAAAATGCAGGAGATTTAGAATCAGCTTTAGATGATTTAAAGGTTGAAAATCAGGAAAAAGCCTTGATTTTAGAAATCTTTGAAGAAGTTTTTAATCATAAAGAATTTACAGGAAGAAGCGGAACGTTCTACGGTTACGAAGGTTTAGGCTCCATTTATTGGCATATGGTTTCAAAATTATTGTTAGCGGTAATGGAAGTTTGCCAAAAAGCCATCAACGAAAATGCTTCGCCCGAAACCGTGGGAAGATTACTGGAACATTTCTACGAAATCAACGAAGGAATCGGCGTTCACAAATCTCCAGAATTGTACGGCGCATTTCCAACCGATGCCTATTCGCACACGCCATTTGGAAAAGGCGCACAGCAACCGGGAATGACGGGACAGGTAAAAGAAGATTTAGTAAGCCGTTTCGGAGAATTGGGAATCGTAGTAAAAGACGGACAATTGCAGTTTAAACCCGATTTATTAAGAAAAGAAGAGTTCATAACCGAAGAAAAAACCATCGAATATTTTGATGTACAATCCAATGCTTCATCGTTGAAATTACCCGAAAATTCCTTGTTTTTTACCAAATGCGAAGTTCCGGTTATTTATGAAATTTCGGAAAACGAAAGCGTAGAAATTTTTAATGAACAGTGCGAAGCAAAAATAGAGAACAGTTTAACCATCAATCAAGAAGACTCCGAAAACATCTTTAAAAGAAACGGAAAAATCTCTTTGATTAAAGTGAAAATTAGAAAAGAACAGTTGAAATAACGAAAAAAATAATTGTTGTCTGATAAAAAAATGTAATTAACAGGTCGCTCCTACGGAGCTTTTTACCGAAGAATACAAATTTCCTATTAACAGTAAGTCCCGATGGGACTTAATACAGCTCCTTTAGGATCGTACTGTCAATAGAAAATGGAAGCGTGAATGCAAAGCTCCGTAGGAGCGACCTGTTAATCTATCTCATAAACATTTAAATGGTTGAGGTGAAAATTCTTTTTATCGGGCAACAATGAAAAAATTTCAATGATTAATGAAATTATTCCGTGTAATACCAATCTTTTTTTTGACCTATTTAATGTCGTGTAACAGTATGCAAAACACAATCAAAAATAAAAGTGCATCCGAAATTTTGGGAAATCCCGATTATTTAGCGATGTCGTACGGTGGTTACCGAACCAATTCCAGAAGAGTGCAGCCTACCGTTTCGCAGTTGAAAGAAGATATGAAAATCCTTTCGGCGATGGGTGTGAAAATCATCAGAACGTACAATGTGCATCTTCCGGAAGCCGTAAATGTGCTGAAAGCGATTAAAGAATTGCGTCAGGAAAATCCTGAATTTGAAATGTATGTAATGCTCGGCGCGTGGATCGACTGTAAAAATGCGTGGACAGGTTTTGAACCCAATCACAACGAAGAAAGCGAAAGAAACGCCTCTGAAATTGCACACGCGGTAGAATTGGCAAACGAATATCCGGAAATCATCAAAGTGATTGCCGTAGGAAACGAAGCGATGGTAAAATGGGCAACCGCCTACTACGTGCAGCCTTCCGTGATTTTGAAATGGGTGAATCATTTGCAGGATTTAAAGAAAAAAGGAGAATTGCCGAAAGATTTATGGATTACCAGTTCCGACAATTTTGCAAGTTGGGGCGGTGGCGACAAAGAATATCACACCAAAGAACTCAATGAGTTGATCAAAGCGGTGGATTATATTTCGATGCACACCTATCCGATGCACGACACGCATTACAACCCGATTTTTTGGGGAATTTCGGAAGATGAATTTCAATTTTCCAAAGAAAAACAACTGGATTTGGCGATGAATCGCTCTGTGAATTATGCAAAATCGCAGTATAATTCGGTAAAAAAATATATGCAAAGTTTGGGCGTAGAAAGACCGATTCACATTGGCGAAACCGGTTGGGCAACATTCTCCAATGAGCTGTACGGAAGCAACGATTCTAAAGCAGTAGACGAATACAAAGCCGGAATTTTTTACCACAAAATGCGCGATTGGACAAATGAAGCGGGAATTTCCTGTTTTTATTTTGAAGCCTTCGACGAACCTTGGAAAGATGCCGGAAATTCAGGTGGTTCGGAAAATCATTTCGGATTGTTTACCGTTGACGGAAATGCAAAATATGCAGTTTGGAATCTGGTGGATGAAGGTGCGTTTAAAAAACTAAAACGGGACGGAAACACCATTCAGAAAACCTTTAACGGAAATCTGGAACGATTGTTAGATTCTGTGGAAATGCCTCCACACCGCGAATTTGAAAAACAATTGTTGGAAACGAAATGATGATTTTCAGATGATTCAAAAAGGTAATGCTCTCGCAGATTTAGCTAATTGGGCAGATTTATTTAAACTTTTTTAATCTGTGAAATCTGTACAATCAGCGAGATAAAAAAAACATTTGGAAAACAAATCCAAAAATATGAAAACAAAAATCTTACATATCGCCTTAATAACCAGTTTGATGATGAGTTGTCAATCTCAAAAATCGTGGAAAACAGTCATCTACGAAACCTCTGCAAGCGGAAATCAATTAACCAAAATTGATGCGGTAAAGCCTGTTGAAAATTCAGTTAAAATTAAGCTCAATCCCGAACAGAAATTCCAAAAAATTACGGGATTTGGTGGTGCTTTTACCGAAAGTTCTGCGTATTTGCTCAACCAATTAAGCAAGGCAAACCGGGAAAAAGTGTTGCAATTGTATTTTGGGGAAGATGGAGCCAATTATTCTTTAACCAGAACCACAATCGCTTCCTGCGATTTTTCTCTGAAACATTACACCTACGCTCCGGTTGCAGACGATAAAGAACTGAAACATTTTTCGGTACAGGAAGATATGAACGATTTGGTTCCGATGATTAAAGACGCGCAGAAAATTTCAAAAAATGGGTTTAAAATACTGGCTTCACCGTGGACTTCACCGCCTTGGATGAAAGATAACAATGCGTGGATCAACGGTAAATTATTGCCGCAATACAACGAAACCTTTGCACTCTATTTTTCAAAATATTTAACTGAATATAAAAAATTGGGCATTCCGATTTGGGGAATTACTGTAATCAACGAACCCCACGGAAACGGCGGAAACTGGGAAAGTATGTTGTTTACCCCAAAAGAAATGACCGATTTCGTGGAAAATTTCTTAGGTCCGAAATTAGAAAAAGACGGCTACGGAAACGTGAAAATTTTCGGCTACGACCAAAACCGTTCTGAACTTAAAAACTGGGTAGACGAAATGTACCGCTCCGAAAAATCTTCCAAATATTTTGCAGGAACAGCCATTCATTGGTACGACAGCACCTATAAAATTTTTGAAGACGAGCTGCAATATGCGCATCAGAAAAATCCGTCAAAACACTTAATTCAAACTGAAGCCTGCATAGACGGCGATATTCCGAAATGGAAAAATGATTCGTGGTATTGGAGCGCAGAAGCGACAGATTGGGGATTTGACTGGGCGAAAGAAGAAGAAAAATATCTGCATCCGAAATACGTTCCGGTTTTCCGTTACGCAGGAGACATCATCGGTTGCTTGAACAATCATGTTGATGGCTGGATCGATTGGAATATGGTTTTGGATAAAAACGGCGGTCCGAATTGGTTTAAAAACTGGTGTGGCGCTCCGATTTTGGTAGATCCCGAAAAAGACGAAGTGTATGTAACGCCTTTATACTACACGATGGCGCATTTCAGCAAATTTATTCGTCCCGAAGCCGTAATAATTGGTTTTGAAAATCCTGATTCTGATTTAAAAATTACAGCTGCTAAAAATCCCGACGGTTCGTTTGCGGTGGTGGTTTTCAACCCATCGGAACAGGCAAAAAATATCGAAATTTCCTTAGAAAATCAAAAGATTCCGGTTCGCATCAGTGCAAAAGCATTGCAAACGGTTCATTTAACTTTTTAATTAAAAAAACACATAAGAAAAATGGCAGATCAAATCAAAAAATCAGCGAATAAAGTTCCAATCGGTCAGAAGGTCGCTTTTGGGTTGGGAATGTTGGCGAACCAAATGTTTCCTGCAATGATCGGGATTTTCACCGTTGTATTGGTAGAGAAACTCGGCTTTAGCGGATTTTTGTTGGGCTTAACCTACTTTATTCCTAAGTTTTATGACGCTTTGTTTGATTTGATTATGGGATATGTAAGCGATAATACCAAATCGAAATGGGGAAGAAGAAGACAGTATGTTTTGGCTGGAGCTATTATTTTAGGGATTTCGTTTGCTTTGATGTGGCAGTTGTATGCTGAAAATGGCGTTACGTACAATTTTTGGTACTTTTTGGTGGTTTCACTTATTTTTTATTCAGGACTCACTATCTTCAGTATTCCTTATGTAGCAATGGGTTACGAAATGAGCGATGATTTCCATGAGCGCACCAATATTATGGCGACTTCTCAGTTGATTGGTCAGTTAGCTTGGGTGGTTGCACCTTGGTTTTGGGTAATCATGGCAGATCAGTCCTTATTTCCATCCAGTGATGTGGCGGTAAGAACATTGGCGGTTTATGTTGCTATTGGTTGTGCCATTTTAGCGGCAATTCCGGCATTTTTTATTCCGAGCAAATCGACACTCCACGAAAACTACAGCCCGATTGATTTGAAAGGAATTTTAGGAAGTTTCGGCGAAATAAAAGAAGGATTGAAAGCTTCGGTAGAAATTAAACCGTTCAGAAAAATATGTATTGCTACTTTTTTAATATTTAATGCATTTCAGACTACAGCAGGATTTTCCTACTTCATCATCAAATATTATTTGTTCAAAGGAAATGAAGAGGGATTTGGATTATGGCCCACTTTATTCGGAAGTGTAGGCGCAATTATTACAACCGTTGCAGTCATTCCTATCGTGGCAAGAATGTCGAAAGTAATGGGGAAGAAGAAAGCATTTTTGGTTTCTCAGGGCATTTCAATCGTTGGTTACATTTTACTGTATTTACTTTTCGTTCCGGGCAAACCGTATCTGTTTCTGTTTGCGTTGCCGTTTTTCTCGTTCGGAATCGGGAGTTTGTTTACCTTAATGATGTCGATGACTTCGGATGTAATCGATATTGATGAACTCAACACAGGAAAAAGAAGAGAAGGAAGTTTAGGCGCCATTTATTGGTGGATGGTAAAATTCGGAACCGCTGTTGCGGGCTTATTAAGTGGGATGATTCTTTCTCTGGTCGCTTTTCAATCCAATGCCGCTACACAAACCGATGAAACGATGTTTTGGTTAAGAATTTTCTTTGTTGGAATTCCTATTCTTGGAACTTTGACTGCCATTTGGACCATGAAAAATTATGATGTAGATGAAGCCAAAGCCAGAGAAGTAAGAGATTTGTTAGAAAAAAGAAAAGCCCCAAAACCTTCAGGATACGGTGCCAACAATGTTTTGGAAGGAATGAAACTTACCGGACTTTCCAGAGCGCAATTGCAACAGAAATTCTCACAATATTATTTCCCGACGGTCGATTACACCCATATTGAAAGTATAAAAACCGAATTTTCAACGGTTTTCAAAGCAGGAATGAGCGGAATTTGTTTCAGCATTTTTACCGAAAAACAATTTCCGGGAGACTTCATTACCGAAGAGCAAATCAGAAAACGCCTCGAAGTATTAAAACCTCATACGCAATGGATCAGGGTATTTTCTTCCACCCACGGACACGAAAATATCCCGAAAATCGCCAAAGAAATGGGCTTCAAAATATTAATGGGAGCTTGGATTGGCAAAGATGAAACCGAAAATCAGCAGGAAATTCAGTCTTTAATTCAATTGATCAAAGAAGGAAATGTAGATATCGCCGCCGTTGGAAATGAAGTGCTTTTCCGTGGCGACCAAAACGAAGAAACTTTATTGGGTTACATTCAACAAGTTAAAAATCAAACACTGAATGTTCCTGTAACGTATATCGATGTATATTATGAAATCATTAACCACCCGAAATTGGTAGCGGCAAGTGATAAAATTTTAATCAATTGTTATCCTTTCTGGGAAGGCGCATCCATAGAAAATGCAGGAATGTACTTGCAGGAAATGTATCATCAAACCCAAAAAATTGCAGGCGGAAAAGAAATCATCATCGCAGAAACCGGTTGGCCAAGTAAAGGTGAAGCCGTACAACATGCAGAACCATCTCCCGAAAATCTGATGAGATACTACATCGAAGCCCAGAAATGGGCATCAAAAGAACAAATTAACCTATTTTATTTCTCTTCTTTCGATGAATCTTGGAAAATCCATTACGAAGGTTGGGCAGGAACTTCGTGGGGATTGTGGGATGCCAATGAAAATTTCAAATTTTAAAAAACAGAGAAGAAATATCAGACTAAATCATCAATCATCATTTATCATTCATCATCACAATAATCTTTAGAACATGTCATACAGAGCAGAGCAGTATTTATCCTTACCCAAGCAAAATCAGGATAATTACATTCAAGGAAAAACCGAAACCGAAAAAAAAGATTTGTTCAGAGAAATTCTGTACAACGGCGTTCACGGCTTTTGTTTCAGTTTATACGAAGACGGACAAAAACCCGGTGACATCATTTCCGAAGAACAGGTTCGCCGAAGAATGGAAATCCTGAAACCACACACTTCGTGGGTTCGCTCGTTTTCCTGCACCGAAGGCAACGAACACATCCCGAAAATCGCCAAAGAATTTGGAATGAAAACCTTGGTCGGAGCGTGGTTGGGCGACGATCCCGAAATTAACGAAAGAGAAGTGGAAGGATTGATAAAACTTGCCAAAGAAGGTTTTGTAGATATTGCAGCAGTCGGAAATGAGGTAATGTACCGCAAAGATTTGTCCGAAGACGAGTTGCTGGATTTTATTAATCGTGTAAAAAAAGAAATCCCCGAAATTCCGGTAGGTTACGTAGATGCTTATTATGAATTCACGATAAAACCAAGAATTACCGAAGCTTGCGATGTTATTTTGGCAAACTGTTATCCATTTTGGGAAAGTTGTCCCGCCGAAAACTCGCTCAATTATATGAAGCAGATGTATGAGCAGGCAAAACAGGCAGCCAATGGAAAACCAGTCATCATCTCCGAAACAGGTTGGCCAAGCAAAGGAGAAGAACTAAAAGGTGCTTTTCCATCAGAAAAAAATGCACTGGATTATTTCATCAGTACCCAATTGTGGTGTATGGATGAGGAAATCGACTGTTTCTATTTTTCTTCTTTCGATGAATCCTGGAAAATAGGTCCCGAAGGCGAAGTCGGCGCACATTGGGGAATTTGGGACAAACACGAAAAGTTGAAGTATTGAGGAGAAGGAAGAAGGAAGATGGATGCTGGAAGTTGGAAGATTGAAGTTTTTTGTGCTGTTTCATCTGTCAGAAGTTTATCCTGAGCCTTTCGAAGGATTACCGTTTTTTTCTTTTCCGTTGCCTGAGCGAAGTCGAAGGCAACGAAAAAGAAAAAGAAAAAGAGCTCCATTCAAGTCGGGTTGCGAAAAATTCGAACTTTAAAAATATAGACTTGTTTCATCTATAATTTAAAATCTATAATCTAAAATTTAAAAAAATATTATGATCAAAAAATTACACCATATCGTTTTATTCCTTTTCAGCACACTCTATTTGGCGCAGGTCGATGTGGTGTACAATGATCTGGTCTGGTCCGACGAATTTTCCACCAACGGAGCGGTTGACAATACCAAATGGTTTCATCAGACCCAATTACCAGTGGCAGGAGGTTGGTATAATAATGAGCAGCAACATTACACCAATCTCATCACCAATTCTTTCGCCAGCAACGGCGAACTGAATATTGTTGCTAAAAAAGAAACCTTTACAGATCAGGGGTATACCAAAAATTACACTTCGGCAAGATTAAATTCAAAATTCGCCTTTAAATACGGCAGAATAGACGTTCGGGCAAAAGTTCCGAAAAATCAGGGAACATGGCCTGCAATCTGGCTTTTAGGAAAAAATGTGAATGAACCGGGTGGTTATTTCGCTTCTACTTTTGGAAATGCCAATTGGCCGGCTTGCGGAGAAATCGATATGATGGAATACGGAATTTTCCCTTCTGCTCCTGATAACTTTATTCAAAGTACTTTGCATACTCCGTCTTCGTCAGGAAATTCTGTCAACCATGGCGGAATGTTGGCTTCATCGGATATTACCGCCAATTATCATATTTATTCGATGAACTGGTCGCCCAATCAAATAACATTTTTGTTGGATGGAGTAGCTTATTATACCTATAATCCTTCCGTAAAAAATGCATCGACCTGGCCTTTTGATAAAGAGCAGTATCTGCTGCTTAATATTGCAATGGGCGGAGTTGCAGGAACTATTCCTTCCACATTTACCAATGCCTCGATGATTATTGATTATGTAAGAGTATATCAGAATACCACTCCGGATACTGTTGCGCCCACTCAATTTACGGCAAATGTTGGAGCGGTAACCAGCGATTCTGTAGAATTATTACTGAATGCAACCGATAATTTTGGAGCAATTACCTATCAGATTTCGGGTGGTACGGCACAAACGGTTTACGGTACATCAGGAATACCGAAATCTGTGATAATTTCAGGTTTGAGTCCAACAACCAGCTATACATTTATGGTTTCAGCGAGCGATGCAGCAGGAAATACTGCGGTCAATAATCCCATCACGGTAAATGCAACCACTCTTTCCAATATCAATACCGCTTGCAGCGGAACCTCTACTTTAGCTTCGCAGGGAGCATTTTCTACCGGATACAAATACGACTTCCAAACCATTGGAACCGATGTGAAAATTACGTTTGAACTTTTAGATACTGATAAAACAGGTGTTGTAGCTTATTTATGGAAACAAACCCCTTTTACAGAAACCCCGATGACCAATGTTTCCGGAAAGAAATTTTCGGGTACCATTACAGGACAAACCGCGGGTTCTACAATTAATTATGCGGTGAAGTTTGCCTACGCAGGAGGAATGTCGGTGACCAAATATTATTCTTACGTAGTTGGTGATACATGCATTTCTCTGGGTGTTACAGATTTTTTTAAAGCCAAAGAACTGCTTTATCCCAATCCGGTTGAAAATAGCCTGAATCTGAAATTACCTGAAAACAAAAATACGGTTACACTTTATGATTTTTCAGGGAAGAAACTTTTTGAAAAAAATGTGGGGACGACTTTGGATTTAGATTTTAGTTCCTTTACAGCAGGTACTTATTTAATCAGAATTGAAAATTCCAAAGGAGCCAATACATATAAAATCGTAAAAAAATAAGACAAAAAATGATTCGCGATTTTTAAGAACATCATTTCTGAAAATTAAAGATCAACAATAATACTAATTTTTAAAACTTTATAAAGATGAAAAATTTATCTCTTTTTCTAATGCTTTTGGCATTTAGTTTTGGCTTTTCTCAGCCAACAACTAATGCACCTACACCTACAAAAGCCGCAGCGGATGTGATTTCCATATTCAGTGATGCCTATACGAATGTTGCTACGAACTATAATCCGAACTGGGGACAGTCCGGAAGTGTGAACACTTCTTTTCAAGCGGTTTCTGGCTCCGGAAACAATATTCTGGTGTATTCTAATTTTAATTATCAGGGAACAGATCTTACCACGCAGAATGCTGCGGCGATGGAATATCTTCACATTGATGTATGGACAAATACCGCAGGAGCCGTGCTTAAAGTTTCACCTATTAACAACGGAACTGGAGCCAGTGAATTTTTAGTTAATGTTCCTCTTACCAATGCAGGATGGAGCAGCGTGGATCTTCCAAAATCTGCATTCACGGGAATGACGTGGAATTCCGTTTTTCAGCTGAAATTTGACGGGCAGTCCGGAGCAAATCCTTCAACCATTTATCTGGACAATATCTATTTCTGGAAAAATCCGGTAAATCCGGCGGCAGATGCCACATTAAGCGATCTGAAAGTAAACGGAACCACTGTTACAGGCTTCAGCTCTGCCATTGTTTCTTACACTTTGGAATATCCGCAGGGAACAACTGCAGTTCCGCAGATCACGGCAGCTACAACCACCAATGCAAGTGCAACAAAAGTCATTACTCAGGCATCGGCAATTCCGGGTACGGCGACCGTTCTGGTAACTTCACAAAACGGATTGGTAACCAAAACATACACGGTAAATTATGTGGTTTCAGGACCTAATGTAGCGGCTCCGACTCCTCCTGCGCGGGCAGCGACAGACGTAATTTCCATGTTCAGCAATGCGTACACGAATATTCCGATTGATGCGTGGTCTGCGGTTTGGGATGATTCCAGTATTTCAGATATTCAGGTAGCAGGAAACGATACTAAAAAAATTATTTTTACCAATTTCTTAGGAGTGGATTTCAGCGGAGCCGGACATCATATCAATGCAACTAATTTCACCCATTTCCATATGGATATCTGGATCGATAACAGTGTGGATCTTGTAGGAAAAGTATTCAATCTCAAACTTTCACAATGGGGAGGAACTTCCGGTGAGGTTTCTGCTCTGGAACTTCCGTTGAATGCAGGAAGTACACCTGCTTTGGTAAAAGGACAATGGCTTTCCATAGATGTGCCGTTAAGCAGCTGGACGAATAATGCTGCAAGAAATGATATCGCCCAGTTTGTGATTACTTCCAATATCGGAACGGTTTATTTTGATAATCTCTATTTTCATAAAGCTACAGTTTTGGGAACCAATGAAGTTGCCATTTCCAAAAGCTTGAGAGTTTATCCTAATCCTGCGAATGTCGGTGAAACAATTACGGCAGAAAGTAAAGTGAAAACCGTCGAAGTGTATACTTTATCGGGACAAAAAGTAAAGAGTGAGAACTCAAACACAATATCCACACAAGGATTTGCTAAAGGAATGTATATTTTGAAAACCACGACAGATAAAGGGGAAGTTCAGTCTTCTAAAGTTATTGTGAAATAATTAAAACCATAATTAAATAATTAGACGTCCGTTAGCACAAACGGGCGTTTTTTTTCTTAAATTTTATCTATATTTGGAAGGATGCTAAAATATTTTTTCGCTTACATTTTATTGTTCCTGAGTCTTTTTTCAGATGCGCAGAGCATTTTGGAAAAAGGGATGCCTTTTGTTCAGAATTATCTGCCCGAAAATTATGGGAATCACGGTAAAATATGGGATGTTAAGTCGGCAAAAAACGGCATGATCTATATGGCTTCCGAAGACGGGCTTTTGGAGTTTGACGGTAAAATATGGAGCCATTTCAAGAGTTACCGAGGATATACAAGATCATTGTATATTGCCAATGATTCTACCATTTACGCCGGTGCGGATATGGATTTTGGGATCTGGAAAAGAAATAAATTCAGAAAATTCACTTTTACTTCGCTGTATCCTTTCAGAAAGAAAATAGGTGGGGTGAATGAGGAGTTTTGGGGAACGTATCAGATTAAAAATCAGATTGTTTTTGTCTCTCATCAGAATATTTATGTTGTCTTAAATAAAAAGCTCACCAAACTTTCAGCGAAGTCAAGATTTTCCAACAGTTTTTTTGTGAACGGAAGATTATTTCTTGCCGATGAAAAGAAAGGACTGTTTGAATATGACAGCTCACAGTTAAAGCTTATTTTTCCTTTTACAGATAATAATTCGTTAGACATCAGCGGTGTATTTATCAACGGCAATGCTTTACGGATCGTAACTAAAAACAAAGGGATTTTCGAATGGAATAATGGCAGACTTACCCCGCTGTCATTTGAAGTTTCTCCTTCTCTGATCAAAGGTAAAGTTTTCAGTTTTATCAATCTGGGAACTCAGTATTATGCTTTCGGAACCATACTCGACGGAATTTACATCACGGATCTGAATGGTAAAATCATTCAGCACATCAATAAAAGCAAAGGGCTGCCGAATAATACGGTTTTGTGTATGCATTACCAGAAAAACGGAAAACTTTGGTTAGGTCTGGATTATGGAATTTCTTCGGTAGATATTAAAAATGATATTTCTTATTTCTACAGTCAGGATGATGATTTCGGAACGGGTTACACAGCAGCTTTTAAAGACGATACTTTCTTTTTAGGTTCTAATCAGGGATTGTATTTTACAGATTGGAATGAAATGGGAAATCCGCGTTCCGGTACTTTTTTACAGATGATTGAAGGATCGGAAGGACAGGTTTGGATGCTTAAAAATATTGACGGAAATCTATACTGCGGTCACGACAAAGGCCTTTTCGTACTGGAGAAAAATAGTCTAAAAAAGATCAATAACGAATATGGCGTTTCTGCAATTACCCCTTTCAGGAAAGACTATGTTTTAACGGGGAATTATTCCGGAGTTTTTGTTTATAAAAAAGAAAATAATACGCTGAAATTCATTAAAAAGATGCATTTAATCGTAGGAGCGGTAAGCCAGATCGAAGTGGAAAACGACCATACAATCTGGATCAACATTCCTAATTACGGTATTCTGAGGACGACTGTAGATGATAATTTTAATCCGGTTAACCGTCAGATTTTTCCGGACAATAATTTTAAAGGAAATCTTCCTAATATTTACAGAATCCATCAGAAGATCAAAATATTCACAACTGCAGAACAGTATGATTTTAATAACCGGAACAATAAATTTTTTCCTGCTTCAGACAAAATACAGCTTCCGGTAATCAGCGGGAAACTTCCCGGCTTTTACATTCCGCAGAAAATATCCACAGACTACAATTTTTTTCCTGTATACAATGGCTTTGCTTTAGAAAAACTGAATCTTCAGAATAAAGAAAGATTCAGTTCCGGACTTATTTTCAGAAAAGCGGAAATGTTTAACAACACCGGAAATTTTGATCTGGAAAACCGGCAGCAGCTTCCTTATCGCTTTAATAATCTTCGCTTTGTATTTTCACTTCCTAATGAAGATGCGGTAGAATATTCATATTTTTTAGATGGATTTTCTAAAGATTGGTCTGTTTGGAATTCTGAAAATAAAATAGAGTTTCTTGGTCTTAAAGAAGGAACATACAGTCTTTTGGTAAAAGCTAAAATCGGAAAACAGATATCTGAAGTAAAAACATTTACCTTTAGAATCAATCCGCCTTGGTACAGAAGCCTGTATAGTTATGTTGCTTATCTTCTTATGATAGTGGGATTGTTTTATTTCCTCAAAAAATATCAGGAAAATAAACTCAAAAAACAAAAACTGGAACTCCTGAAAAAAGAGCAGAATGCACTCCGCGAGCAGGCAGAAAAGCACAGGCAGGAAATGATTCTTGAAAAGCAAAAGCAGCTTGAAAACGAGAAAAATAACCTCAAAGAAGAAATTAAAAGCAAGACCATAGAACTTGCCACCAAAGCCAAAGAGGATGAAGATAAAAACCGTCTTCTTTCCACCATCAACGAGAAAATACTTGAAATAGAGAATAACCCTAATATTTCTAAAATAAGACTCGGAGAAATCCGCAGAACCCTGAAAACCTATCTGGAAACAGACGATCACACTTTCGAAATCCAGATGGATGAGCTGCATCAGGAATTTTTTAAGGCAATGAGGAAGAAATTCCCGAATCTTTCCATCTACGACCTGCGTTTATGCGCATACCTTAAAATTGGTCTGAATTCTAAAGAAATGGCAGATATTTTTCAGGTTTTGCCTTCCAGTATCAATGTAAGCCGATCCAGACTGAGAAAAAAACTCGGACTGAAACCGGAAGATGATCTGTTCGATTTTCTTAATAATTTCGAATAGCTTTTCTAAGAAATCTGCTGACCAACATTCTGCCCATGATTAAATTTTTCTTCTGAATATCATTCAGAAGCTTTTTTCGTGTAATAATTCTTGAAATTTTATTAGGTTTATAATCAGTGGTTTATGGTCTTTTTTGTAAAAATTAATACTTTTTTTAAAAATTTTTCCAACGCTTTTCCATTTTTCTGCATCTATATAAATAGAGATGATTAGAAAGTACTTCGGATATACTGTAAAAGTAAATGAGGTAACCAACAAGTTCATGTGATTGTGGTTTTTTAAGAATTTGTTCAGGTTTTTTCCCGCAGATGAAGCAGATCAGTATTTAATTAAGGCTTATAAAACAATGATCTGAGATTTTAATCAATTTAATTAGATAAAAAATAGATTGTCAGTCTGCGGATTTTTTAGAAAAAAAGAGGGTTAAAACACAATAAAAATGTATGTGGAGGAGTTAAAGTAGTGATCGATGTATTATGAAGAAGATTGAGTTTGGAGCGTCTGCAGAAATGTGGACGCTTTTTTATTTTTAATTTTGTTGAATTAATTATGTAAGTTGTTTAGAGTAAAGATCTCTGCTCCTTTAAGAGCAGAGTCTGTGTAGAAATAAGAATAAGTCTATCAATCAATCCGTAGGATTGATATCTTATAATTCTTAATTAATTTTTCTAAAGATAGCGTTCCTACGTAACACCGAACGTAAGCCTAATATGATTCTGCACAGATAAAACTCCATAGAGTTTTTGGCATTTTCCTTTAAACAACTTTATGACTTGTTAATAAGCTTTCATTGATGAAACCATACAGAAACTTATTTTTATTTTAAAAAAGAATATCGGATTAAATGTCACAATTTTTTGTTAAATCATTAGAATTTTCTCTCGGTGAACAAAAATTATTTTTACTTTTGAAAGATTAACTCAGCAATACAAAATATGGTTACAGTTATAAAATCTGTTTTTGGCTTTATTTGTGCAATCGGTTGCATTAGTTCACCTTTAATAAAGGCTCAGACTTCCGTTCTTGTAAAAAATAATCTCAGTTTTGAACGAAATGAGGTGGTTTCAGTTCCTGTTTCCAGACTAAAATCATTTTTGGATAAAAATAAAGAAGCAGATGTAAGGATAAAAAACAGCAAAGGACAATTAGTAACCATTCAATGGATCGATAACGATGGAGACGGCAACAATGATGAGTTGCTTTTCATGGCGCACATTCAGGGAAAGTCTTCTGAGAATTATACTATGATAGCCGATGGAAAATCTCCGGTTCCCGAAAGTAAAGTAACCACTTATTCCAGACTGGTTCCGGAAAGAGTAGACGATTATGCCTGGGAAAATGAAAAAATTGCTTTCAGAATGTACGGTCCGAAAGGACAGAAAGAAGCTTTGGCAGGAGTAAAAGGAAGTACCCTTTCCAGCGGAGTCGATATCTGGCTGAAAAGAACAGAGCAGCCGGTTATCAATAAATGGTACAAAGGCTATTTAACCGATCCTATGTATTACCACAGAGATTCCAGAGGAGAAGGTTACGATCCCTATCACGTAGGAGACAGCCGCGGAACCGGAGGAATCGGAATCTGGAAAGACGGAAAACTACAGGTCTCACAGAATTTTGTTACCTCTAAAACCATTGCGGAAGGACCTTTAAGAACGGTTTTTGAGCTTACCTATAATTCATGGAGTGATTTTGGAGTAAAAGAAACCAAAAGAATTTCTTTAGATTTAGGTTCAAACTTTTCAAAATTCGAATCTACTTTTGAAGCTGAAAAAAAGGTTCCGAATTACACCATCGGAATTACCCTCCATAAAAACGAAGGAGAAACAAAACTTAACGACAAAGAAGGCTATTATCTTCATTGGGAAAAAATTGATGATGCCTTTGTAGGAGAGGGAATTGTGGTAACCCCCGAAATAATTGAAAAATCGCTGGCTTTTAAATCTGAAACTCCGGATCAGAGCAATTTACTGGTCATCACAAAACCTCAGAATAAACTTACCTATTATGCAGGATTCGCATGGCAGAAAAGCGGAGAAATTCAGACTCAAAAAGACTGGGAGAATCTGTTGAAAAAGCAGACGCAGATCATTGCAAGTCCTTTGCAGATAACTATTAAATAACATTATTAAGGATGAAAACAAAACTGTACATACTTGCTTTAAGCTGGGTTGCGGTAAATCTTTCTGCTCAGACAAAAGATACTTTAGCTGAAAAAATGCTTATCTATCAGCTTCCAATCGGAGGCTGGGGAAAACAGCTCGAAGATAAATCTGTCGTCAATTACAATCTGCCTCTCAGCAAGGAACTTTTAAGAAAAATAAAAGCAACAGGAGACGATCATGCAACCATTGACAACAATGCGACCTCAAGGGAGATTAATGCACTCATCAAAGCATATTCTGTCACCAAAAATCCGGAATATTTAAAATCAGCAGAAAAAGGTGTCAGCTATCTTTTGCTGATGCAGTATAAAAACAACGGAGGTTTTCCGCAGTATTATCCCAATAAAGGATTGTACAGAAAGCAGATTACGTATAATGACAACGCCATGATTAATGCTTTAACCGTTCTGTATAATGTTGCCGAAGGAAAAAACGGATTTGATGTAGTGGATCCAAAACTGAAAGAAAAATCAAAAAACGCCGTTCAGAAAGGAATAGAGTGTATTTTAAAAACGCAGGTTCTGCAAAAAAATATTCCGGCAATCTGGGGAGACCAGTACAACGAAGAAACCTTACAGCCGGATAAAGCCCGGGCTTTTGAACCTGTTTCTTTAGCTACCGCAGAATCTGTGGGAATTGTAAGGTTTTTAATGATGCAGCCAGTAACTCCGGAAATCGAAAAATCTGTAAAATCTGCCATAAAATGGTTCAGACAAAATAAAATTGAAGGCTATAGCTACAACGTTGCCAAAGTAAACGGAAAAACAGTACGTACTTTAACAGAAGATAAAAATTCTGTGATCTGGGCAAGATTTTATGATGTTAATAACAATAAACCTCTTTTTGGAGACCGCGACGGAAGCATAAAATATAATTATAACGAAGTTTCCGAAGAACGGAGAAACGGCTACAGCTGGTACGGAGATTATGCCGAAAAACTCCTTGCCAGAGAATATCCGAAATGGCTGGAAAAAAATAATATTTCTGATTTATAGTTAATTGCGGATCATGGAAGTTAGATAAGTTTAGTAAAAAAGATCAGAATCCAAGTTCTGCAGAAAAAAGCGGCTGTCCCGATCGGGACAGCCGCTTAAAGTATGAATAGTATTAAAAAATTGCTTTAGAAAGAATTACAGATATTCCCTGATAATGTTGCTCCCGCATTCGTCGTAACATTAGATTTTACTGAAGAAAGAGAAAGTGTATTAATGGTATATGGAGGCGTGAAAGCAGTTCCGCTTCCTGATGTATTACCCGTAACGTTGGTAAAAGTATTATTGGAAGTAACTGTTACTGCAGTCAATCCGCTCATCAGGCTAATAGGCTCATTTACATTTTCAAATACATTTCCGTCAACGCGGATATTTGCCTGAACTCCTGCTGCGATACATTTGTTGCTTACAGCACTGTTGAAATAGCTGTTCAGGATGTGGATTTTACCGTAACGCACTCTTGGCATACGCTCTCTGCATCCCGGAGCCCACCAGCAACGAACAAAAGTTACATTCAGTTTTCCGGCATCCGTAGTAGCACCATCGCTTGATCCGATGAGATTAGAAAATCTGTGGTCATCTGTTCCGCCGGGTCCTCCCGGTTTTGGCGCTTTCAGATAATTAAATTTGGTGTAAGAGACCGTAACAAAGTCAGATTTATTTTTAATATCAAAATTTCCGTCTACTCCGTCTCTGAATTCACAGTGATCGATCCATACATTTCGGCAGTCGTCCAGAATAGCATTGTCCCAGCCGTCTGTATCATAAGCTCCGGGACCTTCAAAGATTAGGTTTCTGATAATGATATTATTGCATCTTTTGATGTTGATGATTCCTGAACCGTCTTTGGTCTGATCCGTAGAAACCAGTTTCGCACCGCTTGTTCCGTAGATGGTTTTTCCTGTCTGATCCTGAAATGAAAGACGTGCTGAAACAGTAATCGTTCCGGTTACTTTAATCACTTTTACGGCTGAATTTTCGATAGCAGCTTTTAACTGGGCGTAGTTGGTAACGGTAGTTTCAGCGGCAGTTCCGCCTCCTGTAGTTCCGCCGTTTTGTGAAGCCCATCCCGGTGCAACACAATCGGCTAACGGAATTACCGCACTCGCAACCAGTTCACTTCTCATGTTCCGGTCACTGTTGTTTTCGGACAAATCGGATTTAATTTCTTCCTGTCCGCATCCGGTTAAGGCAAAAACCGAACAGAGAGCTGCCGTAGCAAAAGCAGCTTTAAATGTTTGTTTCATAGTAAGTAATTGTTTTTAATTATGATTAGGATTCAAAATTACAAATCCTTCAATTAAATAATTTATATTTTAACATATCTATATTTATATAATTATAATACTGATTATTTAATTTGGTTAATCGGTTGCATTTTATTTAATAAGTAAAATTTATTTACTTTTTAAATAACCTGAGTTTGGGATAAGTCTTCTTAAACGCAAGGTTAAACAAAGAGATTCAATTATCAAGAATTCCGCTTTTAAGATATACAAAGGCGTAAAACTTATGAAAGTAATACCATTTTTGTCTTTTTTAAATAAACGAAGTGCCTTTGTTTAGCTTACCAACTTTTTAATAAGTAAAAAAAATCTTTTGTTTTTCTTTGCGATAAATTAATATAATTCTATAAATCAATTATTTAAATTTATTTCTTATCCCGAACTGAAGTTAAATGATAAATAAAAATCCCAAAGACGATTCGGTATTACAGATCAAATCTGATGAACCGGAATATCTTCAGGAAAAAAATATTAGCTGTTTGGTAAATGTTTTATTTATCTGAAAAACAGATTGTTGTATTTGAGGTGAAAATTAAATCCCGAACTTGAATTTAGTCAGAAAACTCATCTTTAATAAAATCTTCTCTGAAAGGAGCAAACGCATCAATCAGTTTTCCTGCTTCGAGACATTTCACCCCATGAAAAATATTGGGTTGCGCAAAAAATCCGTCGCCTTTCTGTAAAATTTTCATTTCACCATCAACCGTAACTTCAAATTTTCCTTCCGCAATATATGTGATCTGAGAGTGAAAATGCTGATGCAAAGCACCAACAGCATCCTTTTCAAATTGTACAATCACCATCATGACTTGAGAATTATATCCTACAAGCTGTCTGGAAATGCCGCCTCCCAAATCTTCCCATTCAGAATTTCCATCGAAGAAAGGTTCTTTTTTGAATTTCATCTTATTACTTTTCAATTTTTATTAAACTATTATTACATCAAACCTGTCATTTCGAAGATGGAGAAATCTAATGTATTGATTGATTTTATATTGTTTTCGCGCAGGTTTTACTGATTGAGCAGATCTTTAAAATAATTTTAATATGCATAATCCGCATAATCAGCGGGATTTCTATTATTTAATATACTTTTCCAAGCCAATTTTCAAAGCTTTTAAACTTTTCGCGGCTAATTTTGCAACCGTTTCCGCTCCCAATCTGGACAAATGTGTGTCGTCTTCTTTTCCTTTGGGATAATACGGATCTTCGCCTTCTTTGTAATACAGATGAAGTTTTTTTGAATTTTCGGGGCCGTAAGAAATTTCCATCTGTTCAGTTAACAACTGCATATCCACAAAAGGAACTTTCAGATCATTGGCGATCATTCTCACAACCAGAGGATATTCCTTATGCGTATCGATCAGAACTCCGTTTTCGTTAAAATTTCTCCTTACAATAGAAGTCATCAGAACAGGAGTCGCCCCTTTTGCTCTGGCTTCATTCACATATCGTTCAAGATTCGCTCTGTATTGTGTGTAAGGATTGGTAAACTTCGTAGAATCTTTAATTTTCTGATCGTTATGACCAAACTGTATAATGACAAAATCTCCTTTTTTGAGTTGTTTTTCCACCTTATCCCATCGTCCTTCTGTTCTGAAACTTTTGGAACTTCTCCCATTCACCGCATGATTCTGAATTTCAATTCCGCTAATTAAAAACTGAGGCAAGACCTGTCCCCATCCATGTTCCGGATTTTTGTCCGGATTTTCTTTATTTGCCATGGTAGAATCTCCAATTAAGAAAAGAGTGGGTTTTTGCTGAGCCATAATTAAAGTTGAAGCTACTATGCTAAAGATTAAAAGTATTTTCTTCATTTTAAATAAATTTTTTAATTTATATTCTTTTGTCTTGGAAACAAAAGAATCAAAAGTTCAAGACTTGGAAACTTCCGCTAAAAATTATTTCTGTTCACTAAAAATCCTAAAACTCGCGCGAATTTGATGTTTGTCTTTTTATTCAGTATTTTGGTCGCGCTCAAACAATAGAATTTTCTTAACGTTCACAGAATTAATTTTCTAAACGCTCCATTTTCCTATGTCGATTTAGCGAATGGTAATCATTACTCATTATTAATTACTCATTACTTATGTTCAGGATTCCAGCCATCAAGAATTTTTTCTATGGTATAGTTTTTCAGATCTTTTTTTGTGAGCTGATGCGACCAGTTTACGCGTTTTGAAGTATTTCCGCCTTCTCCTTTGCTTCTGAATTCCGCGTAATAGGCTGTTTTTTCTTTATCAGGAAACATTTTGTCGCCTTTCCACGGATTCCAACCTTCTGGAAGGATATGTTTTCCCATTTCTGTATTGATGAAAACTGTTTTCGCGTAAGGTCTCCAAGGTCTGCCTAAATACACTTTGGTAATGCCTTCTTTCGCAGTTAAAGTACAGTCGAAGAATACAAAACCATACTTTCTGTCTGCTTCCGTTGCGGCGGCTGTGATGAACGAATCTGCTAAACTTTTAATCGTACAGTTCTTAAAAACAACGGTTGCCTGCCCGAAAATAAAATCAGTCGTTCCTTCGATCAGGCAGTTTTCAAAATATTGTCTGCTGTGATTGGTTGCAGAATAAACGGTGTCCTGACAACCTGAAATAATTGAATTTTTAATGATAAAACGGTCACCTTCCACATGAAGGGAAACCGCCTGTCCTTCATTGCAGGAAGTATTCTGAATCGTTATATTGCTGATTTTTATATCATCTCCCATCACCAATAACGTATAAGAATTAAACGTGGTCATCTTTTCATTGAAAGAATCGGGTTTTCCTGAAAAATCATCGTTGGTGATTATCGTATTGTCTTTATTTTCGCCTTCCAGCGTAATTTTATGTTTTGAAGAAGGAATCACCACTTTTTCATGATACGTTCCGGATTTTATCAAAATCAAAGCTTCTTCTGGTCCTAAATCTCTGATGGAATTAATAGCTTTCTGAATCGAGGTGAAATCTCCGCTTCCGTCTTTTGCAACGGTAATTTTGATGTACGGATCATTTCCTGCAAACAGAAAATTTGCCATCGAAATGAGAAGGATTAAAAATAATTTTTTCATAGTTTGAATTATTTTTTTGACGCAAAGATTTTTATAAAGCCTCATAATTTTTAGGGAGCAAAGGCAAATAAAATTAGCTTCGCCAAGCTATGACGATAACTTCATCAAATCAACTTGTTGATTCATCTTTGCTCCTTAAAATTTAACATATCTATTAATAAGAACTTTGCGTTTAAGATCACTATTTCAAAACTTTATCTAAAAAATCCAATGTCAAATTCAGTGTTTCCGTAAACCATGGTTCTGCTGACCAAAAGGAATGCGGTGTGTCTTTAATCTCATGAAACTCGGTCGGAATTTTATAACTCTTCAGTTTTTTCATCATATCATCTCTTCCGGCATGAAATCTTGGCTGCGAACTGTTGATGAAAAGAGTAGGAGAGGTATTTTTATCCACAAATTCTAAGGGAGAAGCGGCTGTCCAGTTTTTTAAATTGCTTTCCCTGTCTCCGTTCAGCCAATATGAGGCGTAAGTGCTTTCTTCCGCTTCGGGATGAATAAAAGAAACAATGCCGTCTACATTTACAATTGCCTGAATTTTATTTTTTGATTTTACACCCACCAAAGTGGCGATCTGCGCTCCGGCAGATTCTCCCAGAACCGCTATTTTTTTTCGGTCTAAAGAATATTTTTTACTGTTTTTCTTCAGCCATTCAATTCCGGTTTCGATGTCTTCCACTCCGGCAGGAAATTTCGCAACATCAGCCAGACGATAACCGATGGCAATCACCACATAACCTTTTGAAGCCAGTTCCATCGCCATGAATTTTTCGTTTTCCTTACTGCCTGAAATCCATCCGCCACCATGAACCATTGCAATTCCGGGATATTTTTTATTCTGATCTAAAGGATAATACACATCTGCTTTCAGAGAAATTCCGTTGATGTCTTTATATTCTGCGTCTTTATCAATTCTGATATTTTGAGGAACCGGACGGTCAATCGGAGTTACGAACGGATATTTTTTTTTCAATTTTTCGAATGTTCCTTCGTTGGTATAGGGAGTAGCATTCGGTCGATTTACCTGTCCGAATGCCATTGTCCCCATAAAAAAAATAGAAATATAAGTATGTTTTCGGTTAAAAATCATGTTGTCAAATTTTAAATTTTAAACCATTAAGGAGATTGAAGAGGTTAAGTTTTATTAAGAAAATCATTATGATTTTATTTTAAAATAAAGCGATCTTACCTGTCTTAACAGCTTAATTGATCTTAATGGTTAAAATTATTGATACACTATTTAACTGCATTTTTCGATACATCCGTTCCGATAGAAAGCGAGTTTTTATCAGATATAATTTCTTTCGGTAATAAGACAGCCCCTGTTTTATTTCCTAACACTTTTACAACAGGTTTATTTGCCGAATCAAACTTCACGGTTGAAAGATTGATGTTTTTGCTGTTGTAGATCGTTGCTCCCGTTCCTTCGGAATATTTCAGCTTTACATTTTTTAACTGAATTCCGTCTGCATCTACTATGGTTAAAGCTTTTCGGGTATCAAACTGAGAATCTTCAATCACAATATTTTTAAGATTCATTTCAGCTAAACCGAATAAAGTAATCGCTTCATCGGAATTGGCTGCTGTAATGTTTTTAAAGAAAATATTTCTGAAAACCGGCGTTTCTTCCGTTACGGGATATACTTTTTCCGGAGCTTTGTTGCCTTCCTGCTTCTGCCCGTCTTCCAGAACCGGAGATGCGCCTTCGTAGAACATATTGAAGCCTATAACCTGAGTCGGAATATTAATCATATCAATATTTTTCATATAAATATTTTCTACAATTCCTCCTCTTCCGCGTGTGGTTTTGAAACGAAGCCCGATATCTGTTCCGATGAAAGTACAGTCTGAAACGTGGATATTTCTTGCTCCGCCCGACATTTCACTGCCGATGACGAAGCCTCCGTGACCGTGGTACACAATATTGTTTTTAATGATAACATTTTCAGTCGGCATTCCTCTTTTTCTTCCGTCTTTGTCTTTTCCGGATTTTATACAGATGGCATCATCTCCCACATCAAACGTATTGTCGTAGATCAGAACATTTTTGCAGGATTCGAGATCCAGACCGTCTCCATTTTGAGAAAACCATGGGTTTCGGATGGTAAGATTCCTTAAAATGACATTGGAACACATCAAAGGATGAAGATTCCATGCCGGAGAATTCTGGAATGTAGGTCCGTCCAGCAAAACTTTGTCGCATTCCACCAGACTTACCATTACCGGACGGAGAAAATCTTTCACCGTAATCAGTTCTTCTTTGGAAATCTTATCCGGAACATTGAAGTTTGAACTGCTTTCCAGTCCTTTTTTATAGCTTTCGGAAGGATACCAGTTTTTTCCGTCCGAAGATACAATTCCGCCAGATTTTACAATTTCTTTCCATTCAGATTCAGACACTTTGCTTTTTTTGATGGCTCTCCACGCATCACCGCTTCCGTCAATCACTCCTTTTCCTGTGATGGCAATATTTGTTGCATTTTTTGCCGAAATCGGAGACTGGCAACGCGTTGTATTCAATCCTTCGAAACTTACATCTACCAACGGATAATCATTTTTATCTTTACTGAAGATAATCATCGCACCTTCCTCTACGTGAAGATTGATATTGCTTTTCAAGACGATAGGACCTGTAAGCCACATTCCGCGGGGAACGACTAATTTTCCGCCTCCTTTTTTGCTCAGATCTTCGATTGCTTTTTTAAAAGCTTCTGTATTTTTTACATTTCCGCCCGCAATTCCGCCGTATTGTGTAATGGAAACGGTGTTGGCTGCAAAAGAAGTTTCTGCAACCTGCGGCATTTTAAACTCAATATTTTTATAAATATCAGAATTCTGAGCATAGATTTGCCCTGAAAATAGCATTGCTGCTGCTAAACCGATCACTTTACAAGTCTTCTTCATTTTATTATTTTTGAGTTTTAATTATTTTTTTAAATTCCTGATAAACAATGGATGCTACTACTTTTGCTCCTTCGGGCTGAAAATGTGTGTTGTCTTTCTGACCTTTGGGATAGGCTTCGTATACATTTTCCGGAAGATTCATAAAGTAATGAGTTGTGGTAAAATCCTGTCCTTTTCCTGTAAAATATTCCATAGATAATGTATTCAGATCAATATACGGAACGTTCATTTCTTTAGCAATTTCAATGGGAGCTTTGCCGTATTCGCCGTGTACATTTTCCAGTTTTCCGTCTTTCCATGGGTAATTTCTGGCAACAGGAGTTAAAATAACAGGATTTGCTCCTTTCTGCTTCGTCTGCGTTACAAATAGTCTTAAAAATTCTTTGTATCCCTGAATGTTTACGTACCGTTCCGGATGTTTTTCAGAACTGTCGTTATGTCCAAACTGCATGATGACATAATCACCCGGCTGCAAATGTTCGTACACCTCTCTCCATCTTCCTTCCTGAAAAAACGTTCGTGTACTTCTTCCACCATGCGCTTTGTCAATAATCTCCACAGAGTCCGTTGAAATGGCAGGTTTTAAAGAAGCCAAACTGTCTTTCGCAAAAAATGGCTGAAAAACCTGTCCCCATCCTGTAATGGGATATCTTACTTTCATATAATCTTTTCCGGGTTCGTAGTTTCCGGTGTAATCTGCCATGGTGGAATCTCCGATGAGATAAATATGGGTAATCTTTTTAACGTGTTTTGCTGCTGTAGTGTTCTGAGATTTGCATCCCGACAACAGCAAAACGACGATTAAAAATGAAACTATATTGTAAATTTTCCTATTCATTGATTCTAACTAAATTTTTATATACACTGTCATTCTGAACGAAATGAAATGTATTGAAGAATCTGATTATTATTTTATCACTCGCAGATCTTGCAGATGGTGCAGATTTTTTAAATCAAATGAAAATTTATTCACATTAATTCTCCTGAAAATCTGAGGAATATTATTAATTCTTGGTGATTCTGAACCAGTCAAAATCGGCATATCCGCCTCGAGGTGCCTTTGATGTACTGATGCTGTACAGCCCAACTTTGGCTCCGATCCATTTTCCGGGTTTTGCCTGAAAAATATCGCCTGCTTTGATGAAATTTTTTCCGTTTTCGCTGTAGCTGAACTGACATAAACCATTCGGTTCGTTTACAGTTACTTTCAGATAGACTTCGTTGCTTTTTAATTTTGTTTCAAATAAAATCTTTTCCTCGCCGCCTTTATCTGCTTTTTCGGCTCTTCTTAACTGTAAGTAAAACCCATCCGGTTTATTGGTAATCACGATGGACTGATGATCCAGTCCCATCACCAGAAGTCCTGCGGTTTTCCCTTCTTTGGCATCTTCGGGCGTTAATTTAACTTTTGTGGAAGCTGCGAAATTGGGAGCCGGAAATTTCTGAGTTAACAGATTCGGGACATTCCAGAGATTGTTTTCGCTTTCGGGAACTTTTATAGAGAATAATCTTAAAAACTTCTGTCCGGGAAGCTTGGAAGACCATACGATATTTTCATTTGCACTCCACTGCCATTGTAATCCTAATTTTTCACCATCAAATTCATCGGTTTCGGGCGGAGTAACGATAGGATAGAATTGTCCTACGTTTGGTTTTTTATACGTTAAAACAGGTTCGCCGATTTCGTTTTTGTTATGGTCAATTCCGATAAAAGGCCAGTCTTTTTCCCACTTCACAGGTTGCAGATGGATAATTCTTCCTCCCGCATCCACATCCTGAAAGTGATAAAACCAGTCTTCTCCGGAAGGTGTATCTACCCACGCTCCCTGATGCGGTCCGTTTATTTTTGTGGAGCCCTGTTCCAGCACAATTTTTTCTTCGTAAGGTCCGTATATATTTTTTGATCTCAGAACCAATTGCCACCCTGTGGCAACGCCGCCCGCCGGAGCAAAAATATAGTAATATCCGTTTCTTTTATACATTTTGGGACCTTCAACGGTGGGATGAGCATCGTGACCATCGAAAACGTGAACACCTTTATCCAGCACTTTTGTTCCTTCCGGATTCATTTTATTTAATGTTAAAATGCTTTTTACTCCGGCACGGCTTCCCGCCCAGCCATGAACAAGATAGGCATTTCCGTCTTCATCCCAGAACGGACAGGAATCTATCAGTCCTTTTCCTTCCATTACTAAAACGGGTTCGTCCCATTTTCCCAGCGGGTCTTTGGTTTTTACCATATATATTCCGAAATCGGGATCGCCCCAGTAAATATAAAATTCGCCGTTGTGGAATCTCATACTCGGAGCCCAGACTCCGTCGCCTCTTTTCGGTGTTGAAAAATATTCTTTCGGCAGAATATCCTGAATGGCATAATTCACCAGTTTCCAGTTCACCATATCTTTTGAATGAAGAATCGGCAAACCGGGAGTTTCATTGAAGCTTGAAGCCGTCATATAATAATCATCTCCCACACGAATCACATCCGGATCAGAATAGTCTGCATACAGAACGGGATTTCTATAGTTTTTTCCCTGATCGGCAGTCCATACTTCGGAAACGTAATTTTTTTCCTGTGCGCTCAAATAATTTGATGCAAGGGAAAAAATGGCTATTGAAAGTATATTTAAAATGTTTTTTGTTTTCATAAATCAGATTTTTAATCTGGTTTAAATTTTAACGCCATGAGCGGAAAGATTTTTTTTAATGGCTTACTGTATATTCTCCAGTCGCAAAGGTTCTTCGACAAGCTCAGCATAAACTATTCACTCAGCAAATGATAGTTGTTGAAATTATATAAGAACATTTTTTAACCATTAAGATTTATTGAGGAGTTTAGTGTAGTTAAAATTAGCTATAGTTTAAGTTTCCTGCTTTGTAAAATGATAGGTTTAACTTAATGAATTCTAAATTCTTAACTCTTATCTTAAAGGTTTTTAAGTATTATTTTTCAAACTCCAGACTTGCCAAAATGAAAGGCCCTGTTCCTTTGGCATCATTGGAACGAATCTCTTCATTAATGTAATATTCGTAAGAACCGTCGCGATAAGGTTTTCCGCCCAAACCCGCAACTGCACAGCATTTATTTAAATTCACCACTCCGTTTTCATCAACAGTGATTAAATTTTTAATGATTCCGTCGTAGCCTTTTTTAGCATACGTTTTATAGGATTTCGGCAAATAACCGTTGTTCACAGATTTGATGATGGTGTAAACAAACATGGATGAGGCAGTTGCTTCGGTGTAATTTCCTTTTTCTCCTGCTTTATTCAAAACCTGATACCACAGTCCGCTGTTTTTATCCTGAACTTTAATGATGGCATCGGTATAAGATTTAATGTAAGAAATTAATTTGGGTCTTCCGGGATGATCTTTTGGCAGATAATCCAGAACGTCTACCATTGCCATTCCGTACCATCCCATTGCTCTTCCCCAGAAATTCTGCGACAGTCCGGTTTCTTTATCTGCCCAAGCTTCTTTTTTGCTTTCGTCCCATGCGTGATAGAGAAGACCTGTTTTTTTATCGAGAAGATGCTCCTGAACAGAATCGAACTGTAAAAGGATGTCATCATATGCTTTTGAAGCGTCGGCTCCTTTCGCGAAGTCGTGTGTATAATGCGTGTAGAAAGGCATTGCCATATATAAACCATCCAGCCATACCTGATAAGGATAAATCTTTTTGTGCCAGAAAGAACCTTCTTTCGTTCTTGGCTGTCCGTCTATCTGAAGACGAAGGGTTTGAAGTGCTTTCAGGTATTTTTCTTTTTTTTCTTTTTCGTAAAGATAGAGGAGAACGTTTCCGCTGTTCAGCATATCGATATTATACTTATCAAGCTCATAGGTAATGATGGTTCCGTCTTCCTGAATGAGCTTTTCGCCAAATTCGCTGATGTAGTTGTAGTATTCTTTTTTGCCAGTTTTGGCATATAGTTTTTCTGCACCATCCAGAACAATGGCAGTAGGATATGTCCATTTCGGGGTTTTGCTGAAATCCAGCATCCATGCTTCAGGAAAACGTTGCATTTCGGAAAGCAGCATTCTTTCAGACCATTTCAGATTGAGGGGAACTATTTTTCCGGAATTTGAAGATTCTTTCTGAATTGAAGCGTTAACCGGAGCTTTTGTCTGCGCACAGGTAGAAAAAACTCCCGAACTTAAAGCGACAAGTGTGAATAGTTTGATATGCTGATTAATGAAATTCATGATTGTAAACGTTAAAGTTGATTATTTTTATCTAAAATTTCCAGTTTTTGATCTAAATCCTGATAAAAAGCTTCTTCTGTCGTTAAGCCGTTCGGTTCCAGAGACCATGCTCCTAAAAAGTAATAGGAAACGTTCTTTGTTTTCCTGAAAACTACAGTATGCGTAGATTTTGTCTTTATATATTTATCAAAACTTTCAAGAGAGTAGAAGACTGCCATTCCGAGATTGTCGTCTTTTTTGGTTTCGGTCTGGTTACCGTAAGTTGCGATGTAAGCCCATTTTTTATTTTTGCTGATTCCCTGTTTTAGCGGAATATTTTTCATAGCAACAATTCCGGTGCATAACCCTGAAATAGAGTTGCTGAGATTTAAATCTACTTTTACAAAACGGTCTTTATTGAAAATGGTAAGTTTTGAAGTTAAATCGATGGCATCGCCCCATGTTTTCCAGCCTTTATATTCGATGGCTGCATAAGACTGTTCTTTTTCATTCACCACTTTCGCGGCGGTACTTTTTACGATTTTAAATGTTTCAACAAAATCATTCTGCTCATCGTATCTTCCGTAGGAGCCAATTCCGATGGTACGTCCGGATTTCAGAATATCCTGTCCCCAAGCTGCATCGTGATGATACGATTCAAAACCGTCCTGTCCGACTTCCGGTAAAACCAAGGTGTTTACTTTTTTACCAAAAATATCTGTTGCATTTCTCCAGTCGAGATATAAACGGTATCCGATCTGGTTGTTTTCCAGACCGATGCCTTCGTATCTGATGTAGGTAGAATGATCGGTATGCGATTCCGGAATGGTGAGTTCCTGAACGTTTTTGAAAATTCCGCCGATGTATTGATTGCCTTCCCATTTTCCGCCTTCTTTTACTGCAAGTTCTGCATA
Source organism: Chryseobacterium sp. 2P (assembly GCF_059579425.1). Classification (NCBI taxonomy): domain Bacteria; kingdom Pseudomonadati; phylum Bacteroidota; class Flavobacteriia; order Flavobacteriales; family Weeksellaceae; genus Chryseobacterium; species Chryseobacterium sp. 2P. Next base: position 3,708,990 of record NZ_CM184194.1, on the reverse strand, counting down.
AGAGAACGGAACTTTAGGATTGCTTCTGATCTTTTGAATAACAGAAGTCTGAGCCTGAAAATTTGAGGACACCAATACTGCTGCAGCTATTATTTTAAATACATTCAATTTCATATACATTTTATTAGATCACTGTTTTCAATAAAAGTTATCATGGTTATTTGCTTTTATTGTTGTCCGGTTATGTTTTTCACGAGATCATTAAAGTAAACTTCAATATTGTCATAGTTTTTATCCAGATCTTTTCCGTTGGCATTAGCAGCTTCAGGATTCAGTTTGTTTTTAATTTCCCATTCGTCAGGCATTCCGTCATGGTCAGAATCGGGTAGCGAAGTTCCCGGTTTCAAATCAGGAAATCCGCCGACATCTTCCTGAGAATCTATAATTCCGTTTGTGCTTCCTTTTGAACCTTCGTAGGTAAAACTTCCGTTTTTTACGTCTTTTAGAATGTGTAAATCGACAGCGTCTCTTATTAAAGCAGCTCCTGCGATCTGTACTATTTTTTCGTAAGCTTCTTTTGCAGAATGTGTTTTTATGTTATTCTGAATGTCGTGAGACTGATTGATTTTTATTTCGTTTTTATCCTGATCCGTAAGGTGGTAAGACGGCTTTATCTGTGCAAAAACTCCTTGAGTCCAGTTGTCTTTTGAAACTTCAGGATTTCCTTCAATTACATTTCCGTTGATGTAGTATTTTCCCCATATGTTATACACTTCGGTTTCCGGTTTTTCATTTTTATCAATAGCAACAATCCGTTGTCTGCTGATGGTTGCAGGTCCGGGTTTATAGTAATTATTGATGATGTTAACATTCATACCTTCACCGCCATAAATGCTGTTGTGTCCCCAGTTGTAGATCACATTATTCCTGAAATCGGTAAGATCCGTCAATGCAAATTTACTTCCCGCATATTCTCCCAGTCTGGGATTTCTGCTGTCGTGATGTGCGTACAGATTATGATGAAAACTTGCGTATTTTCCGCCCGCAATTCCGCCATATCCGTGAGCGCCTTTCTGATGAACGGAATTTCTTAAACTTTCCGCAATGATGCACCACTGTACGGTTGTATTTTCATTGGCATATACAGAAACGGTTTCATCTGTAGACCAGCTCATTGAACAGTGATCGACGATAAGATTTTTAATAAATCTCGCTCCGAAAGCATCGCCTTCAAACTTTTTCTGATCGCCCATTCTGAAACGGATGTAACGGATCACCACGTTATCTGCCGCAACAAAGGTTTCATAATTGGCAACCGTAATTCCGTCTCCGGGAGCAGTTTGTCCGGCAATCGTAACGTTACCTTCTTTTATTTTTAACGGAGAATCCAGATAAATGGTTCCGCCTGTTTTAAAGACAATGTATCTTGCTTCTTTCTGGTTTAAAGCATATCTTAACGTACCTTCTGAACCGTCATCTGTAAGTTTGGTGACGAAGTAGACTTTTCCGCCGCGACCGCCTGTTGTGTATCTTCCAAAACCTTCTGCGCCGGGAAAGCTGAGAATATTCTGCGCTTCGGCACTGGTTGCAATGCTGAAAATTCCTGCGATAAAAAGTTTTGTGATGTATTTTTTCATTGCTGAAAAATTGTGGCGGTTACGATATTTATTTAAGATTTATAAGCGGATTCCAGTTGTCTTTTCCTTTTAAAACCTTTTCTCTTGTATATTTTTTTGCCTCGGTTTTGGCTAGCTGATGCGACCATGATACTCTTTTGGAGCGATCTGAACCGCTTCCTTTGGAGTTAAATTCTGCATAAAACGTGGTCTTTTCTGCATCGGGCTTGTTCCAGTTGTGCCATCCTTCCGGTTGGATGGTGGAATTCATTTCACAATTAAGGTAAACGGTCTTGGCAAATGGTCTCCACGGTCTTCCTAAATAGACTGAATTTTCTTTTGCGTTTCCTGTTATTTTCGCATTGATAAAAACAAAGCCGAATTCGTTTTCCTGTGGAGTAGAAGCTGCGGTAACGTAGCTTGCCGATTCTTTGGAATATATGATGCACTCCTCAAAAACAGCGGTTCCGGCTCCGAAAATATAGTCTGTTGTTCCTTCGATGTAGCAGTTTTTAAAATAATTTCTGGAAGGCTTTGTTTTGTCTGATGAATCCTGAACGCCTTTTAAATACAAGGTGTCCTGATTTCCTAAGAATCTGCAGTTTTCAAAAGCTATTCGGTCGCCCGTCGTTAAAACAGCAACTGCCTGTCCTACTTTTCCTGAACTGTTTTCGAATGAAATATTTTTTGCCGTAAAATCATTAGAATAAATAAAAACCGTTGAAGAACCTGTAGTTCCGAATTCTTTTCCTTCCGGATTCTTTTTTGATGCAAAATCGTCGTAGGTGATGATGGTTTTTTCAGGATTTTCACCTTCGAGCAAAATAGCGCCTTTTGTTTCCGGGATGGTAATTTTTTCTTTGTAAATTCCTTCTTTTACTACAATTCTCGTTCTTACGGAAGATCCGTTTTCTGCTGCATTGATGGCTTGCTGAATGGTGGAGAAATCTCCTTTTCCGTCTTTTGAAACCACGATGGTTTTATCATTGGCTTTAAAAGAAAGAAAACTGAGCAATACGATCAGAAAAGCAAAAAAAGAATTTAAATTTTTAAGAAAAAAGGAAGTTTTCATTGAAATTTTTTTGATTAAAATACAGACTCCACTTTGGAGATGAAGCCTGTATTTTTCTGATATGAATGTGAACTATTTTCTAATATCCATAATCCTGCGTAAGATTATAATTGGAGTTGATTACGTCTAAAGCAATCGGCAGTAATTCCTTTCTGTTGGCCTGGAAATAATAGGCATAACTTTTCACAGGATCTCCACTGATGTAAGGCTGCGTCATCGCCAGTCTCCAGTTTACTTTTGTGTATCCGGAAGGCGTTGCAACACTTTGGTTCGGGCTGTAGAAAATGTCTGCTTTGGCAACTCCGGCTGCAGTGTAGAAATCGATGTCAGTTACGTTTTGCTGTGCTGTTTTTGTAGGAGTATAGGCTACTTTTTTGTAGAAGATATACTCAGGAACGTTGGCATAAGCTCCTGTACCGTTCATAAACTGAGTAAGCTTAGCTCTTGTTTCGTTGATTTTCGTTTCTAAAAGATTCCAACGGATCAGATCGTATTTTCTGAGACCTTCACCTCCGAATTCCAGTTGTCTTTCTTTAACGATATAATTAAAGAATCCTGTTTTGTCGGTCGGAATGGTTCCCACCTGACTTAAATTTCCTGCATAGGCTCTCTGTCTTACCGAAAGAACTGCATTGATTGCCTGTGCAGATGGACCGTTATTAAGCTCATTATCGGCTTCGGCAAACATTAACAGAATATCTGCATATCTCAGCAAAGGCCAGTCGATTCCAAGGTTTTGTGAAGTTCCGGTGATGGAAGTCCACGATTTTCTGAATTTTCCGTCGTTCCAGTTGATGGAAGTCTGAAGTTCTTCCTGCTTTGAAGTATTTACCCTGAAGATGGCAATATTTACATCCCTTCTCAGGTCATACTTTGTAAATTCATAGAAATAAACAGGAATTGCGCTGATTCCTCCGGAAGATTTCCAGTCGGTATCATCATGTCTTAAACCGTTGTAATATCCGATTTTACTGTCTGTTCTGGAATTTCCCCCGAAAGCTCCGATAGCATAAATTACTTCGTTGGATGTATCTGCGCTGTTGGTATGCAGTGATCTGAATAATCCTTCATAACTCGGGTTCAACTGATGCTGCCCGGAATTGATGATGTCTTTACATTCGTCATAAGCAATCTGATAATATTTCTGAGGATTGGAACCCTGCATCATCTGTTGCGGGCTTCTTCTTAATGAATATCCTGCTCTCGCCAGTGCGATTCGTGCTCTTAATCCTTTTACGGCTGCTTTCGAAATTCTCTGAGCGGTAGTTCCGCCTTCGGATCTCCACGGAACTAAACTTTCCGCTTTTAAAAGATCGTCCAGAATTTTATCATAAATAAAATCTCTGTCTGTTTTTGGCAGATACACGCTCGGAAGATCAGCAGAAGGAACATCCTGAAAAGGAACATCGCCCCAGTTTTTGATCAGATCATGATAGAAGTGTGCTCTTAAAGTTAAAGCTTCTCCCAAATATCTGTCCATTAATTTTTTATCTGCTGCTGAACCCGTCTGATAAACAGGAGAAAGCGGAATGTTTTTAATCACCAGATTGGCTCTTTCAATTCCTGCGTACGTATCTAAAAACGGTCTTAAAAGTTCTGTATTTGTTGGAATGGCTCCGAAACAGCTTACCCCTCTTCGGTCATTTGCGTTATAATCTCCCGAAGTTCTCATGTCGTCTCCGGATTGCGAAAGAATCAGGTTCATTCTCTGTCCGTAGGTATTGTCTCCCATGGTTGCGTTGTAGACTCCGACTAAAGCGGAAAATGTATCTGCTGCGGAATCAAACTGCTGTTTTTCTGAAGTATTGGATAAGCTTTCTACATCTAAATATTCTTCGCAGGAATTAAGAGAATTCAGAGAAAATATTCCGATGACAGAAAAAAGAATGGCTAAAAATTTATTTTTCTTCATAATATTAGGTTTAAAAAGTGATATCAACTCCTGATAAAATAAATCTGCTTCGCGGATACGCTGCATAATCTACCCCCGGTGTTAAAGGATTTCTTCTCGTGTTGGCTTCAGGATCATATCCGGAATACCCTGTAATCGTGAACAGGTTGTTCATCGTAAAATACAATCTGAAATTGGATAATCCCAACTGTTTGGTGAAATCTTTTCCTAAAGAATATCCTATTGTAACGTTGTTCAGTCTCAGGAAAGAACCGTCTTCAATGGCGTAAGAATGAAGGAAGTAAGCTCCGGCAGGCGGTGTAAATCCTGTTGTATTGGCATTTAAAGCAGCAAGAGCGGTTGGATCATTTACTTTATTTCCGGCATCATCAAACCATCTCCATCGGTTGGCAACTTCAGCCAGCATATTGTTGTCCCGGTAAAGATACTGTGTAGAATATTCTATTTTGTTCGCGTTATATACTTTATTTCCTACAGAGAAATTGAACATTAAACTCATGTCCCAGTTTTTGTATCGGAAGGTCTGGTTGAAACCTCCGTAAAATTTAGGCTGTGCATTTCCAAGATCCGTCATATCCTTATTATCGATAATTCCGTCACCATTCAGATCCTGAAGTTTAAGATCTCCGGGCTGTACAGCTTTCGCTCCGTTTGCTGCTGCTGCAGAACTTGGAATTCCGGCTTTTAAAGTATAAACCTGAGTGGTAGGATTATAATCGAAATCGCTTATTTCATATCTTCCTGCGGTAATATAGCCCCAATATGTTCCTACCGGTTTTCCCACCTGTACAAGGAAATCATTCAGGTTATTTTGCCATCCTGAAGGATATAAGTAAGAATTCGCACTTGCAGAAGCACTGTTTCCTAAACTTTTAATCACATTTTTGTTGGCAGAGATATTCGCGTCTATTTTCCAGTTAAAATTTTCTTTGTTGATGATCGAAGCTCCTACAGAAAATTCAATTCCTTTATTGGATGTGCTTCCCGAGTTTTGATACTGATATTCATACCCTGAAGTCTGAGGAATTTTGGCAAGCAATAAAAGATTTTTTGTATCGGTCTGGTAAACATCTACCGTTCCGTAAACTCTGCTGTTGAATAATCCAAAATCTACCCCGATATTTTTTGAAGCCGCCGATTCCCATTTTACATTAAGGTTAGACATAATCGCTCCTGTTGTAGCCCCCGGTGTTACATTGTTTCCGAATGCATATCCGTAATCTGATGATGTGGTGAAAAACGTACTGTATAAAAATGCAGGTATTCTGTTGTTTCCGGATAAACCGTATCCTGCACGAAGTTTTAATTCGCTCACAACTTTACTGTCTTTCAGGAAATTTTCTTCACTTACTTTCCATGCAACCGAAGCAGCCGGAAAATAGCCCCATCGGTTTCCCGGTCCGAATACACTGGAACCATCTGCTCTCATGGAAGCGGTAAAAATGTATTTGTTGTTAAAAATATAGTTGGCTCTTGCAAAAAATGAAACCAGACGATCCGGAAGAACATTTGTTTTCGGAATGTCCTGAACCTGTCCCGATGGAGGAGAAGCTGCCTGAATATTGGCAAATGCCTCTTGTGCACTGATGGATTTCGGGAACCATTTGATGTTCATCGTTAAAGATTCTGCATCTGTTTTCACAGTTTCCTGTCCTGCCAGTAAATCCAGTTTATGATTTCCGAACGTTTTTCTGAAATTTAATGTATTGGTATTCGTGATTCTTCTGGATTGCGCCTTGCTCATGAAAACAACAGGCTGATCGTTGTTTTGCCTTGCCAGCGTTGTAACTGGTCCGGAAAACTGATTCACCATTTCGTCTCTCTGTACATATCCGATTACACTTCTGAAAGTGAAATCTTTATTGATTCTGTATTCGATAATCCCGTTTAAAAGAAGGTCGTTTCTTCCGTTGTCCTTTACTTCATTATTGGCTAAAAGAATAGGATTCACAAGATTGGTTTCGTTGGCAAATAAAGGATCGAATTCATCTACATTTACATTGGAACCACCTTCAAACGGCTGATATCTTACGGCATTTCTCAATCTGTTGGTACTTTGCGAACCGGTGGAAGAAGTTCCCGCTCCGTAGATCATCTGTCGGCTGTATCTGGCATTTAATGTGATGCTGATTGCTTTGGAAACATCATAATCATACTTGAAGTTTGCCATATTCCTTTTAAATCCGGAACCGATCATAATTCCGTCTTCCTGTACATTATTTAAGGATAATGAGAAAGAAGAATTGTCTGAGCCTCCCGTTACAGAAAGGTTATGCGTAAAATTGAATGCTTCTCTTCCGAAAACTTCATCCTGCCAGTCTCTCTTTTTTACAGATTTGTATTTTTCAAGATCGGCAAAAGTTCCGTATCTTGTTTTAAAAGCATCAATATCGGTCTGTACACCGCCCTTATTGTATACTTCATACTGATACAGGACGTATTGGTAAGGATCCAGAACATCAATTGTATTCTGAATTTTTCTAACCCCTAAAAATCCGTTGTAATTAATTGAAGTTTTTGCTCTCTTACGACCTCCTTTTGTGGTAATAAGGACAACACCATTGGCTCCTCTTGCTCCGTAAATACTCGTAGAAGATGCATCTTTTAACACTTCAATCGATTGAATTTCTTTAGGCGAAAGAATAGAGAGTGCATTATCCATCTGTACACCATCCACAATATATAAAGGAGCATTGCTCCCTGTAATGGAGTTTCCTCCTCTTACTACAATATCTACATCGGCTCCCGGCGAACCTTCACTCAGGGAAACCTGTACTCCAGCCATTCTTCCCTGTATTGCTTCTGCAGCATTGGTAGAAGGCATATCTTTTATCGCTTCTGCTTTTACAGAAGAAACAGCATTGGTAACGTCTTTTTTAGAAACTTTGGTATATCCTACCAAAACCACTTCGTCGATCTTGGTTTCTTTTTCCTTCTTTGTTTCTTTTTCTTGAGCCATTGCAAGGACAGGAAGTAGAAAGACAGTTAAATATAACCACTTTACTGATTGTACTTTTTTATCCATTTTGTATCCTTATAGTTTTAATTTTGGTTGAAAGTTTTTTTTCAATCTTTGTTTTCATTGGTGGATTTGGAAGTATTCTACTGTTTTTAGTGGTAAATATTTTAGAAATCTTACACTTTCCTTTGTGCAATCGATTGCGTAATTTTTCAATTAAAATATTCTCGCTTCTAAACTAATATTATTTTTGAATATGCAAAGAAAAAAATATTATTTTTTCATTAATTTGAATTTTAATTACATAATTATTAATTAATTTTAAATGATTAATTAATTGTAAATCAATATTTTGAATTTTAAATATTCAACTGTTTTTTTCTTCTCTTTTTTCAGTGAGGATCATAAAATAAATTAAAAAAAGCTTAAAATTTATAGGTTTTTATGGCCTGCAACTTCCCCAAATTTAACAGCAAGAACGAAAATTTAACATACTTTCCTGATTTTTATCATCTTTTTCACCGGAGTCTCATCATGCATTTTTCAAGTGATAATTTTTAACCTTATTATATGTATAGAATAATGTTGTTTTTTGATTATTTTTATTAAATTGATATTCTTCTTAGTTAAACGATTTTTTACACAGCATTATCTTTTTTCCAAATATCAATGCATTATTTTGGTTAAATAGAACATGAATTTTTCATTGTTTTTTTATAATTAAATTACAGAATTTAATTTTTAATTAATTGATTATTATTTAGTTATAAATTTTTATTAAATTTTTGTTAACCATATAAATAATAATTATATATTTATCCCGAAAGTATTTCTACAAGTTTTCAGTGTAATTTATGCAATCGATTACATGATGTTTAACCGGTTTTGTTGAAACCGCAAAATGAATTTAAAAGAAGATGACAAAATCTGAGTTTCGTTACGCCCATCATCCCGAAGATGTAAAAAAATATACAACCGAGGATTTAAGAAGGGAATTTCTGATGAATAACTTATTCAATGAAGATCAGATCAATGTAGTGTATTCTATGTACGACAGAATGATTGTCGGAGGTGCAATGCCTGTAAAAAGCCCATTGACGCTGGAACCGACAGACGATTTGAAAGCCGAACATTTCTTAGACAGAAGAGAGTTGGGAATCATTAATGTAGGAGCAGCCGGAAAAGTAACTGTTGATGGTGAAGTTTTCGAACTGGCAAACAAAGAAGCTTTATACATCGGAAAAGGAGCAAAAGATGTAGTTTTTGAAAACGGAAACAAAGGACAGACCTTGTTCTACTTCAATTCTGCACCCGCTCATTATTCTTATCCTACAAAGAAAATTACAAAGAACGAAGCAGAAATTGTAGAATTGGGCGAAGCAAAATACGCAAACAAAAGAACAATCAATAAACTGATTGTGAACAGCGTATTGGAAACCTGCCAATTACAGATGGGAATGACGGAACTGCACGAAGGAAGTGTCTGGAACACGATGCCTTCTCATACGCATACCCGCAGAATGGAAGCTTATTTCTATTTCGATCTGGAAGAAGGTCAGGCGGTAAGTCATTTTCTGGGGCAGCCTCATGAAACGCGTCATATCTTTATGAAAAACAACGAAGCTGTTCTGTCTCCAGAATGGTCTATCCACTCAGGAGTCGGAACTTCCAATTACACCTTTATTTGGGGGATGGCGGGAGAAAATATGGATTATGGCGATATGGATGCTGTAAAAACTAACGAACTAAAGTAATATTTTCCACATGAAATTATTCGATTTATCCGGTAAAGTTGCCGTTGTTACAGGCGGAACTCATGGATTGGGAATGGCAATGGCAGAAGGTCTTGCAGAAGCAGGTGCCGAACTGGCAATCACAAGTACAACACCGAAAAAATTAGACGAAGCGCTGGAATATTATCATTCCAGAGGATACAAAGCAACCGGATATATTTTCGATGTAACCGACGAACGGGAAGCCGCCCAGAAAGTAGCCTTAATGGAAGCTGCTCATGGAAAAATAGACATCCTTGTCAACAATGCAGGAATCATCAAACGCATTCCGGCAATTGATATGGATGTGGAAGACTTTAGAAAAGTAATCGATGTAGACCTTACGGGACCTTTCATCATGTCCAAATTAGTGGGAAAATACATGATTAAAAGAAAATCCGGAAAAATCATCAACATCTGCTCTATGATGAGTGAGCTGGGACGCGATAACGTTGTTGCGTACGCTTCTGCAAAAGGCGGACTTAAAATGCTCACCAAAAATTTAGCAACAGAATGGGCGAAACATAATATTCAGGTAAACGGAATCGGTCCCGGATATTTTGCAACGTCGCAGACAGAACCCATAAGGGTGGACGGAAATCCGTTCAACGAATTTATCATCAGCAGAACTCCGGAAGGAAGATGGGGAAATCCTGAAGATCTTGCAGGAACGGCTATATTTTTATCCTCGGATGCAAGTAAATTCATCAACGGACAGATTATTTACGTTGATGGCGGAATTTTAGCAACCATCGGAAAGCCTGCTAATGAATAACACTAGAACTTTAAGAATGAAATCTTTTATTACAGATACCTTTTTATTACAAAATAAATACGCTGAAGAATTATACTTCAACTACGCAGAAAAGCAGCCGATCATAGATTATCATAATCATTTGACTCCTAAAGATATTGCAGAAAACACGGTTTTTGACAATATTTCTAAAGTCTGGATTGCCGGCGATCATTACAAGTGGAGAGCGATGCGAACATTAGGAGTGAACGAAAAATTCATTACCGGAGATTCTTCAGATAAAGAAAAATTTGAAGCGTGGGCTAAAACCGTTCCGTATACTTTGAGAAATCCTCTGTATCACTGGACGCATTTAGAACTGAAAAGATATTTCGGAATTGATGAATTGCTGAATGAAAACAACGCTTCAGAAATTTACGATAACATTAACGCTCAGTTGCAGACTCCTGAAAAATCCACAAGAGGTTTGCTGGAAATGATGAATGTAGAATCTCTTTGTACTACAGAAGATCCAACCGATATTTTAAATTATCATCAGGATTTGGCAAAAAGTAACTGGAAAATAAAAGTAAGTACCGCATTCCGTCCTGATAAAGCAATTTTAATTGAAAACCACAACTTTCCAGATTATATTGCCAAATTAGGCGAATCGGCAGGAATTGAAATCAATTCTTACCAGACTTTGTGCGATGCATTATTAAAAAGAATTGAATATTTCCACGAAAACGGATGCAGATTATGCGACCACGGACTGAACAATATTTCTTTTGAAGAAGCTACAGAAGCTGAAGTAAGTGCCATTTTTAATGATAAACTTTCAGGAAAAGTAATTGCCGAAAAGCAGGTAAATCAGTTTAAAACAGCTATTTTACTGTTCTTAGGAGAAGCGTATCACAAATTCGGCTGGGTTCAGCAGTTCCATTTAGGAGCCTTAAGAAACAATAACGAAAGAATGCACAGAATTCTCGGTCCCGATACAGGATGGGATTCTATCGGTGACTTCGTGCAGGCTGAAACTTTGTCTAAATTATTAAACGCTTTAGACGGAAAAGATAAATTAACGAAGACTATTTTATACAATTTAAATCCTGCCGACAACGAAATTTTCGCAACGATGATCGGGAATTTCAACGACGGAAGCATTAAAGGAAAAGTACAGTTCGGCTCAGGATGGTGGTTTTTAGACCAGAAAGACGGAATGATTAAACAGATGAATGCCCTTTCAAACATGGGACTAATAAGCTGTTTCGTAGGGATGTTAACCGATTCAAGAAGTTTCCTTTCTTTCCCGAGACACGAATATTTCAGAAGAGTGCTTTGTAATCTTTTCGGGGAAGAAATGAAAAACGGCGAACTGCCACAGGATATGGAACACGTTGGGAAAATTATTTCCGATATCTGTTATCATAATGCTAAAAATTATTTTGATTTTTAAATTTAAATAAGAGTAAATTTCTCGCAGATTGAGCAAATTTTGCAGATTTAAAATGATCTGCGTTATCAGCTAAATCTGCGGGAAATTCAAAAATATTTAAACCATTAAGGACAATTAAGAAGTTAAGTTTGATTAAGATAAAATTAAAAATTTTAATTCAGCAATAATGCTTAAAGCGAAGCTCAGCTTAATTTTTCTAAACTCCTTAAATAAATCTTAATGGTTAAAATTAAAAATCTTGCATATTACGCGGATCTTTATAACATAATTATCTGCCAGATTTGTAAAATCGGCGAGAAATAAAAAATATTTTAAACCATTAAGGAGAATTAAGAAGTTAAGTTTGATTAAGATAAAATCAAAGATTTTAATTCAGCAAAAGCTTTTAAAGCGAAGCTTAACTTAATTTTTTCTCAACTCCTTAATAAATTTTAAGGGTTTAAATAAACAATAATTACATATCCGCATTTTTTCTAAACTTGAAAAATCTTTGTGAGCTTGGCTGAGTAGAACGCCTTTGCGAACTTAAAAATATACATCGAGTTTTAAAAAGAAAATCTTAGCGCACTTTGCGTTAAAATAACAGCAGATATTAAACAGAGTATTTATTAAAATATGGCTAGCAAAATACTTACTTTCGGTGAAATCATCATGCGGCTTTCCCCTCCCGGAAACAGAACCATGAAGCAGAGCCATGAAATGGAATTTTTCTTCGGCGGAACAGAACTTAATGTCGCTTCTTCATTGGCAACGATGGGATGCGAAGTAAAACATGTAAGTGCAGTTTCGGATGATTTCGTGGGAGAATCAGCTTTATCTTTTGTCAAAAGTTTCGGAATTGATACCAATTTTATTTCTAAAAATGAACATCCTTTAGGTTTGTATTTCTTAGAAGTAGGATCATCGGTTCGGGCAAGCAGAATTGCGTATAACCGTTTAAATGGTTCATTTGCCAACATAGAAGCAGAGAAAATCGACTGGAAAAAAGCTTTGGAAGACTGCGATTATTTTCACTGGACAGGAATCAGTCCCGGAATTTCAAAATCGGCTTATGAAAGTCTCAAAGAAGGTTTACATACCGCTCTTGAATTAGGAATCGAGATTACGACCGATCCGGCTTACCGTTCCAACCTTTGGAAATACGGAAAAAACGGAAACGAAGTGTTGAAAGAACTGGTTTCTCTATCAACCATCTTTATTGGTGGCGTGAACGAAATCAACGAAATCTTAGAAGCTCAGTTTTCATCCGATAAAGAAGGTTTTTTACAAGCCTGTGAAGAATTAAAAAGACAATGTCCGTCCATTCATAAAGTTTTCGACAAAATAAGAATCGGGGTTACGGCGAGTTCTCAGCAAACGCAGGGAAGAGCTTTAGTCAATGGAAATTATTTTGAAACCAAGTTCTTAGAAATAGACAATGTAGTCGACAGAATCGGAACAGGAGATGCTTTCGCGGCAGGTTTAATTTATGGCTTAAAAAATTTCGACGATGAAAAGGCTTTGAATTTTGCGAATGCAGCTTGTGCGATCAAACACACGATTTTAGGAGATATCAACTATTGCAGCGCAGAAGACATTCTTGAAGTAATGGCAGGAAATTCCGGAGGAAGAATTAAGAGATAATAGTTTTTAGTTGCTGGTTTATAGTTTATAGCGATTCTTTTTAGAATTAAATCAAAAAACTTTGTGATCTTATTTAAGTGAAACGCCTTTGCGAACTTAAAAATATACATCAAGTTTTAAAAAGAAAATCTTTGCGGACTTTGCGTTAAAAATATACAGCACACCAAAGGATAGATTTTACGCTATCAAAAATTATTTTTAAACAAGATAATTCAACAAAATGACAAAAATTCAAACCGTTACCAACGCCATCGTTAATCAGGGGATTTTACCGCTGTATTATAATGATGATGAAACGGTAACTTTAGATATACTGAAATCGCTTTACAAAGCAGGAATTCGGGCAGTAGAATATACCAGCCGCGGAGAATCTGCATTAAGCAATTTTAAAAAAATGATAGAAGTCCGAGATTTAGAAATACCGGAAATGCTTCTGGGAATCGGAACCATTAAAAATGTACAACAAGCGGAAGAATATTACAAAGTGGGAGCAGATTTCTTTATCAGTCCGGGTTTTGTAGCTGAAGTTGCTGCATTTTTAATTCCGAAAGACGTATTGTACAGTCCGGGTTGCATGACGCCGACTGAAATTATCGCCGCAGAAGCCGCAGGAGTAACATTTATTAAATTATTTCCCGGAAATGCTTTAGGAGCAGGGTTCATGAGTGCCATTAAAGATGTATTTCCCAACCTGAAATTCATGCCGACTGGTGGAGTAGATATCACGAAAGAAAGCATTGAAAGCTGGTTCAAAGCCGGAGTTTCTGCTGTAGGAATGGGAAGTAAACTCATCAGCAAAGATTTGATGGCTGCTAAAGATTACGTAACCATTGAACATGAAACGAAGAAAGTTTTGGAAATCATCCAGACTTTAAAGTAATAATGAAAAATAACGCAATACATAGCTTCGCTGAGTGAATAGTTTATGCTGAGCTTGTCGAAGTACCTTTACGAACTTAAATATACATGAAGTTTAAAAAGAAAATCTTTGCGCTCTCTGCGTTAAAAAAACGCATCATTAAAAATTAAAACAAAAAATAACTAAATTCTAAACAAGTATGAGTTCAGTTAAATCTATTAAACCAAGTGCATTCAGATGGACGATATGCTCGCTGCTGTTTATTGCGACGACCATTAATTATCTGGATCGGCAGGTTTTATCATTAACATGGAAAGATTTCATTGCTCCGGAATTTCACTGGAACAATAACGATTACGGAAATATCACTGCGCTGTTTTCCATTTTCTATGCCGTAGGAATGCTTTTCGCAGGGAAATTTGTCGACTGGATGGACACCAAAAAAGGTTTCCTTTGGGCAATCGGAGTTTGGTCAGTCGGTGCAGTTCTACACGCTTTTTGCGGAATCGCTACCTCAGGAATTCTTACCGGAAATTGGTTTGCAGGTTTTCAGGGATCTAAAGAATTGATTTCTACAGTTTCCAATACTTCTGCGATCATCAGTACGAGTGTAACTTTGTTCATTTTCGCTCGTTTTGTTTTGGCGATTGGTGAAGCGGGAAATTTTCCGGCAGCTATTAAAACAACCGCAGAATATTTTCCTAAAAAAGACAGAGCTTTTTCTACAAGTATCTGGAATGCGGGAGCAACGGTGGGAGCTTTGGCTGCACCCGTTACAATTCCTTTTATTGCCAAATCGATGGGTTGGGAATGGGCGTTCATCATCATTGGAGCTTTAGGATTTGTATGGATGGGACTTTGGGTATTTTACTACAAAAAACCGCATCAGCATCATAAAGTGAATGAACATGAGCTTACCTATATTAATCAGGATCAGGAAGATGCTGCTGTTGAAGAAAATACGGTAACAAGAGAAGAACGAAAATTCACATTCAAAGAATGTTTCAGTTATAGACAGACTTGGGCATTTGCTTTTGGAAAATTCATGACGGATGGTGTTTGGTGGTTCTTTTTATTCTGGACTCCGGCGTATTTAAGTTCCGTTTACAAAATGGATTCTACACAAAGTGCCTTTCCTTTATTTGTATTGTATATGATCACTTTATTCTCCATTATCGGAGGATGGCTTCCAAAATATTTTGTTGAAAAGAAAGGAATGAACGCCTATTCAGGAAGAATGAAAGCCATGTTGATCTTCGCATTTTTTCCGCTTTTGGCACTTTTGGCACAGCCTTTAGGTTCAGTAACATACTGGATTCCTGTTTTGATTATCGGAGTTGCCGGAGCTGCACATCAGGCTTGGTCGGCAAATATTTTCTCGACGGTCGGCGATATGTTCCCTAAAAAAGCCATTGCTACCATTACCGGAATTGGCGGAATGGCAGGCGGAATCGGTTCTTTTTTAATTAATAAATCTTCAGGAGTTTTATTCGATCACGCTCACAAAGCTTGGACAACCGTAGACGGAGTTCCTTTGCTGGAAAAATATCCTCAATACATCAACGAAAGATTACCGGATGGTTTTTTTGAACAATTGGAAAAATCCGGCGCAATCGTTAAGGACGGAATTGATAAAGGCTACATGATTATTTTCTCAATCTGTGCCGTAGCGTACCTTATTGCATGGACAGTAATGAAAATACTGGTTCCGAAATATAAAGTCATTAGCAAATAAAACTAAACCTATAAGGTTTCAAAAACCTTATAGGTTTGGCAAAGTACCCTTATCCAAATAAAAACTCTTAGTAATCTTATTGAAGTGAAACGCCTTTGTGAACTTAAAAACAGTCAGTAGTCAAAAAAACTTTGCGGACTTTGCGTTCAAAACCAAAAATCACCGCAAAAAATTAAACCATTAAGAATAGATAAGAAGTTAAGTAGAATTAAGAATTTGCCAGCAAATTAAAGGCAAGCTTAAGAAATTTATTTCTCTTAACTAATCTTAACCCCTTAATCAATCTTAATGGTTAAAATATATAGAAAGTAAATAAACTCTTAGTGATCTTATTTAAGTGAAACGCCTTTGTGAACTTAAAAACAGTTAGTAGTCAAAAAAACTTTGCGGTCTTTGCGTTCAAAATCAAAAATCACTGCAAATAATTAAACCATTAAGAACATTTAAGTAATTAAGAAAATTAAGAATTTAAACAAAAATAGTAGAGATTTAAAAGGTCAAAACAGTTTAGAAAGTCTTACTAAGATCGCCTTTGCCGAGTGAAACGCCTTTGCGAGCTTAAAAACAGTCATTAGTCAAAAAATCTTTGCGGACTTTGCGTTAAAAAAAAAATTATTGAGATTTAGCAGAATTAAAAACGCAATTTAATTCAAATTAGAAAAATGGAAAATCAGACAAAACAAAAATTAAATCGTGAATTAAATAATACTCAGGAAAAACTTCCCATTAAAATCGTTCAGTTTGGTGGCGGAAATTTCATGAGAGGATTCACAGATTATGTAATTGATAAATTAAATAAAGAAACCGACTGGAAAGGGGGGATTGTCAACTTACAGGCAACACCAAACGGCTCTATTCAGAAAATGGAAGAGCAGGATAATTTATACACCCTTTTCACGAGAGGAATTAAAAAAGGAAAAATTATTGATGAAAAGCACATCATTTCTGCCATTCAGAAATCAATTAATCCTTATACCAATTACGATGATTTTTTAGCTTTGCCGAAAGAAGAAGAACTGGAATTTATCTTTTCCAATACCACGGAAACAGGAATTGCTTTTGATGAAACGGAAACGTCTTACCAAGGTCCGCACAAGAATTTCCCTGCGAAAGTAGCGGTTTTACTTTACGAAAGATTTAAATACTTCAATGGAGCGGCTGATAAAGGACTGAGAATTATTCCTTGCGAATTAATTGAAGACAATGCATTTGTTTTAAGAGATAGTATCATCAAATATGCCCAACTCTGGAATTTAGAAGATGCATTTGTGGAGTGGATTCATCAAAACAATTATTTCCATAATACTTTGGTCGATAGAATTGTTCCGGGTTATCCGAAAGATGATGCAGAATCTTATGAAGATCGGCTGGATTATGAAGATCAGATGATGGTGGTTTCAGAAACATTCCTTCTTTTTGTCATTCAGGAAGCCGGAAATTTAAATGACAGAATTCCCTTCAATAAAATCAACGAGCAGATTTTGGTGGTGGATGATATTCAGCCATACCGCTTAAGAAAAGTAAGAATTCTGAATGGCGGTCATACTTTAATGTTGGCTCCGGCAATTTTATCGGGAAAAGAAACGGTTAAAGAATCTGTGGATGACCAATTTATCGGAAAGTTCCTGAAGGATGCCATTTTTAATGAAGTGAATCCGACCTTAGGCTTAGATGAAACTGAACTGAAAGAATTCGCGGAAGAAGTTTTCGACCGTTTCAGAAATCCTTTCATCAAACATCATTTGGCAAGTATTGCTTTATATTTTGTATCTAAATTTAAAGTAAGAGTATTGCCAAGTTTACTTACCTATGTTGAAAACAACGGAAAATTGCCGGTAAATCTTACCTTTTCATTGGCAAGTCTCATCAGATTCCATCAGGGAAGTTTCGGCGAAAAAGCGCTTCCTTTAAATGATGATGAAGGAATCGTTGCTAAATTCAAAGAAATCTGGGCAAACGAAGAATATGAAAAAGTCGCTGAATTGGCACTTTCTGAAAAATCTTTCTGGGATAGAGACCTTACTCAGATTGAAGGTCTGAGAACAGCGGTGTCAAAGGCATTGCATGAAATCGATCACAATGACATGGAAACTGCGTATAACAATTTTGTAGAATTCAATTCTTAAAAAATCATGCAAAAGAAAATCCTGAAAGTAAATCCCAAAGACAACGTTATTGTAGCGCTGCTGGATTTATCTGCCGGAGAATCGGTACATCTTGACGGTGCAGAATACACGTTGACAAAAGATATTAAGGCTAAACATAAATTTGCTGCTATAGATTTTCAAGAAGAAGATCAGATCATCATGTATGGTGTCATGGTCGGAAAAGCTAATCAATCCATTAGAAAAGGTGAGGTAATTACAACCGAAAATGTAAAACACCAAAGCGCAAAAGTAGAAGGCAAAACTGAAACTTTAGGCTGGATTCCCCCAAATGTTGACCGATGGAAAGACCGTACTTTCATGGGATACCACCGTGAAGACGGACAAGTGGGAACGGAAAACATCTGGCTGTTTTTCCCTTTGGTATTCTGTGAAAACAAAAATATCGAAACGCTGAAAGATATTTTTGAAAAAGAGCTGTTACACGAAAAAGCGAGTAAACATCAGCTTTTATTAAGATCATTATTAAATGGTGGCGAAACCTCTGATACTGCAGTGGAAGAGGAAGAAGATACCAGAGTATTTAAAAATATCGATGTAAGATTCATCACGCATCAGGGCGGTTGTGGCGGAATTCGTCAGGACGCGGAAGCATTGGGAAGGCTGTTTGCAGGATATGTGAACAACCCGAATGTTGCCGGTGCTACGGTTCTCAGCTTAGGCTGTCAGAATCTTCAGGTGCAGATTTTTATGGATGCGCTTCACGCTTTGGCGCCCGATAATAAAAAAACGATTGTTGTTTACGAACAGCAAAAATCGGGAACGATTGATGAAATGCTGACTGGCGTGATCAAAGATTCTTATGAAGGAATTAAACAGGCTAATAATATCGAAAGAAAACCTGCCCCCGTCACAAAGCTGAATATCGGTTTGAAATGTGGCGGTTCCGACGGTTTCTCCGGAATTTCTGCAAACCCTGTTTTGGGTGAGGTTTCGGATATTATGGCGGCAGTTGGCGGAACAACGATGCTTGCCGAATTCCCTGAATTGTGCGGAGTAGAACAGGAGTTGGTGAACCGTTGTATCAATGATGAAGACGGTGTGAAATTCCTTAAGCTGATGAAAGATTTTGAAAAATCTGTTGTGGCGGCAGGTTCAGGTTTCGATATGAATCCGTCTCCCGGAAACATCAAAGACGGTTTGATTACCGATGCCATGAAATCCGCGGGAGCGGCTAAAAAGGGTGGTTCTGCTCCGATTGTTGAGGTTCTTGATTTTACAGAATACGCGACAAAACCGGGACTGAATTTGCTTTGTACCCCCGGAAATGACGCCGAATGTACAACAGCTTTAGTCGGTTCCGGAGCAACAGTCGTCCTTTTCACCACAGGTCTCGGAACACCGATGGGAAATCCGATCGCTCCGGTAATTAAAATTTCTTCAAATACTATTTTAGCTGAAAAAATGTCTGATATTATCGATTTCAATGCAGGAACGGTCATCAGCGGAGATAAAACCATTCCTGAAGCAGCAGACGAACTGCTCGAATACATCATTAAAGTGGCAAGCGGTGAAGTGAAAACCAAAGCCGACTTACTGAATCAGAATGATTTCATTCCATGGAGACGAGGAGTCTCTCTGTAATGATTTACTTATATTAAATATTAGGGTTGAAAATGCTTCCTGCTTATGTGGGGAGCATTTTCTTTTTTGATCAGGCTGAAAACTTTGTATATTTAAAATTCTTACTAATTAGAAATTTATGATATTCAAGGGCATAAACGGTCAAAATGTGGAATTTCGATTAATTCCGTTCGATCCCAAAGAGTTTGAACTTATGACTGGTATTAAACTTGAGGACGATTATGAGCCGTATGATGTAGGTTTTAATCTGATAATTGGGAATAGAGATATGCTAGCAAATATACTTATTTCTGATGTTGTAAAGATTGTTGACTGGTTCGAAGACCTTTTAAATAACAAAGATGTTGATTTAAAGCTTTCCGTTTATCACGGTCAATTAAGTTTTGATTTGTTAAAAAATGATTTTGCTAAAAAGATTATTAGAATAACAAACGACGGTTCAGTACCCATTCCCGGTGTTGGAGGATATTCAGGGAATTTGAATGAAATTTTAAAAGCATACTTTGTTGAATGTGAAATGGATGGAAAAGAACTGGAAACAATTATAATGGATTTAAAAAAAGAATTGTATCATTCTTTAAATAGGAATTAGACTAATTCAGAAGTTTTACAGACCAATTATTTTAAGTATTAGCGTTGAAATGATTTCTGCTTCCGCGGAGAGAATTTTCTTTTCGTTCATAATCTTTAAAATTTCGATTTTATATAAAACACTTGTAAGTGATTTAAAAATTTTATACCTTAGTAATCAGCAAATTAAAAATATTCATTATGAAAAATCTAAAAAAATTAAAAAGAAGTCAGCTGGTGCTCATCAGCGGCGGCGACGTTGCGTATGCAGTCTGCGACCTGGATGGAAACTGTCCACCCACTGTAGGATCTTATTACTGTAACGATGGTATATGCTACAGAGTAACCGGCGGCGGTGGAGGTGGCGGCGGATGGTGTAATGAGCCACTTCATCTTTGCCAGGAATGGGAAACAGGTTGCGGATGTGTTTACTAGCAAATCTTTGGTAAAAGTAAAGCGGTTTTTTCAACCGCTTTTTTTGTTTTATAATATTAATCAAAAGATGAGGTGTACATTTTAGATGTTTATCAATTCTAAGTTTTGTTCAATGATCTGCCTTTTCGTCCTTTTTTCGGATTCCTTTAGCGTAATAATATGAGAAAGCTTATCGATTAATCCATTTTCAGAATTTTGTGAGAAAATGACTTTAATTTTGTCTTCACCTTTTCTGCGGTTTTCAGTTTCATGGATAAAAAGTCTGAATAATTCCATTTTCCACGCTTCCTCCATATAATCAAACTCTTCCAAAACCAAAAGAGAATTATTTTCTGAAATCCAATCCCGGTGAAAATCTAAGATTTGGTTTCCGCTATATTTTTTTGCTTCATACCACGGTTGATAAAGCTGTTCCTTTTTTACAAAGTCTGAATATTCATGGAATAGTTTCATCCCAGCCGGAAACCTGAAGGTTTCATAATTTGTATTTTCAATAATATAACCGACGAAATTTTGCCTTTCAGTTTCAGATTTTCCTACAATTAAAAGGTGCTTTTTATCTAATATTTTGAGTATTTCATGTTTCATGTTTCATTTTCGTTGAATCATCTAATGATTTAATATTTTATTAGAATGTTATAAAATTTAAGATATCATTTTTATTATTTCTGTAACTAGAACTTGCTTTTCTTTGTCATTCAGGTTAAAGTTGTTTCCATCACGTGCATATTGAACCAGATGTCCATCCTGCTTACACCATTTTATCATTCTGTTAATTCCGCTTTTGGTAATTATTCCCTGATCATTTTCAAACTTTGGAGGTGAGGAGAGATGAATCAGTTTAGCATAATTTTTCAGAGCAATCACTAATCTGCGATCCTCATCTTTCTGCTGCAAACCATATTTTATAAAATGAGTTTGATCAGCACATACGGCTTTAATTTGTATTCCGTCAAATTCCGTCTGATCATACTCATCAAATATCCACCAAAGATATTCTTTACCATCCACAGAAATTCTATTTTTATTTTTTTTGCTTATTGCCATTATTTAAGATTTTTCCAGATTTATTTTCCTAATCAATTTTTATTACAAAAGTATCATCATGTCTAATTAATATTTCCGGTCTTTCGAGTTAATAGCACGGATTACAAATCCGTGCTTCATTTATCTTTTTTGCTATATATAGTAACGGATTATTAGTTCGCGACATCGGGATCATAATTTTTCTGTTTTCTATAATGCGGTCTGCAACTGTTTTTAAATCTGCAGCTAGCTGCACGGGTTCAGTGGCATTCGATGTGTAAATTGTTTCAGGTTCATCGGGGTTCATTCTTCTCCAGGACATAGTTTTTGTTTTTAGGTATTTTTAATTGATGTTTAAAACTATCATTAATTGCCAGATATATAAAGGGATTTTTCAAGGCCGATGCGAAAAGGAGAATAGACCCAGAGTAAAATCTCCGGTTTATCAAGTTGTTTTTCAATATCTTCTTTTTTTATATTAGAAGAGGGAACATTTACTTCACGAAGTTTGGGAAATGTATTCAAAAGACTGAAATCAGAGATTTTATGATTAGAAAGATTCAGGCGTTCCAGATTTTTTAGCTTTTCCAGACCTTCCAGACTTTCAATGTAATTTTCTGCCAGATCAAGTGTTTTTAAATTGATAAGATGATCCAGTTTGGATATACGGGAAATCTCACAGCGACTAAGATCAAGTTCTTCAAGGTTGGGTAGGTTCTCAAAAGCGATTACATTTTCAAAATTGTAGCATTCACAAATCAAAACTTTTAATTTATCTAATCCACTAAAATCTATTTTTTGTTCACCATAAATACTCACTTTAAGTTTCTCAAGATTTGGAAATTTATTTAACAATGCTACGGGAACTTCGCAGTCTTTTTCAATTTTTAAGTCTAATATTTTTAATTGCTCTAATCTGGGTAGTTTATTGATGATTTCTCCCTTCACAATAAGTTTTTCAAGTGCAGGTAACAGAGCGAGATTTTCCAGATCACCATCATCACTTAGAGTAAGTGTCTGTAAGGATTTGAGATGTCCTAATCCTTCAAAATGAAAATTATTAAATGTAGATAACCATAAATTTTCAATATTTTTCAGTTCTTGTAAATCCAGTGTTATAGGCTCTGCAATTTTACGGTTTTGTTTTTCAATGGTGAGTTGAAGTTTTTTAAGGGATTTTATCGACAAAATATCCTGAGCAAGTTCGAGACTGCGTGTTGAGGTTTCAATTTTTTCTAACGCAGTAAAATGTTTTAGTTCATCCTGATTTTATTCCAATCAAAAGCATTAAAAGCTTTTAAAAATCCTTTCAGTGGTAACAATTTTTTGACGTCTATATAATGATTCTTTTTATCAGGATGGTGGGCATCGAATTCTATATCTTCCAGCTTTGTAAAATATTTGAAAGCTTTCTGATTTTTAACCTCCGTGTGTTCAAATCTAATCTTTTGAATTTGTGGTGCTATTAATGAATAATCATTCAGATCAATAGAACATCTGTTAAAATAAAGTTCATTTAATTTTGAAAAATTTTCTAAATAACCTGTATTGGTGAGGTTGTAATCTTCTATCATCAAATGTTTGATATAAGGGGCTATTGATGCCAGAAGTTTTGTATCAAAATTTTGGATAGTCCAGTCCGGATCCCAACCAAAATTCGGTGGTTGTCTCGAGATCACACATCTCTCCAGCTCAAAGGGTTTTATATCATGATCAGGAATAATAAGATCATGAATTTTTATATCAGGGTGTAAACCTAGTTTTTTTAAATCAGGGAACTGACAGATACTTTTTAAGCTCTCTATTTCACAATTGTGTAAAGACAAATTACTTACCCCATTTGAAATTGGGATGAAGAGATTAAAGTTCTTCAACTTCATATTCTCAAAATCTAAAAAAGTAAATTTTCCTTTATTTCGTTGATATTGAATGTCGCTTTTTGCCTCAATGAAATTGGTGTCATTGATTGTAAGACTATATAAAGCAGGAAAAAGATTTAGTTCCTGAATATTATTAACTGTACCTTTAGTAAAGGTAACATATTCCAGATGATTGGAAACAGGCAGGAAAAATCCGGGATGTGGAAGATTCATCTCTTCCAGAATTAAACATTGAAAATGACCGTGTGAGGTTTTGGCTTTTGATATGTCAGGATCGAAAGTTGCTTCAATGGAACATTTTCTAAGCGTGAGGTATTGCAGGTTTATTTTGTCAATATCCTCCAGACTGGCGATGGAACATTCTGTTAATGTCAAATAATGAATTTTGTCAAAAACAGGCTCAAGTGCAGAGAAATCTTCAAAATGTAAGTTCGAGAGATATAAATCATTATAGCCATCATAATAAGATTTTCCGCTCTTTTTTATTTTTCTGTCCCATTCTTCAAATTTGATATTAAGGGAATCTTCAAGTTTTTGGGTAATAGTTTTAGGATCACTCATATTTTTAAATTAAGCTAAAATTAAGCTCGTTTTTATTACTTATATTTTTTTTAGGTTGTGTTTTTAGTCAATAACTATTCGGAAAGGAGTAGAAGGTCTGTAGTACCAGATTGCCACTTCTGGGTTGTCGAGCTGTTTTTCGGTATCTACTTTTTTTATTTTGTTCCTTGCCAGATTGGCTTCACGAAGCTTGGGGAGCTTATTCAATATACTGATATCGTAGATTTTGTTATCATAGAGGTTCAGGCGTTCCAGATTTTTCAAGTTTTCTAAACCATCGATGTTTTCAATTTCGTTTTCTTCCAGATTTAATGTTTTTAAATGGGTAAGATTATCCAGTTTAGTTACTGTGGAAAGTCCGCAATAACCTAGATCCAGTTCCTCAAGTTTGGGAAGATTTTCTAAAGATACAATGCCATCAAAATCGCTTCCAAAGAGTGTAAGTATTTTTAATTTTTCCAGATTGCTGATGTTTATTTTCTGTTCTTCTGATGCCCTTAAATCAAGTTTTTTAAGATTGGGAAATTTATCATGTAAATTTATCTCACAATATTCTCCTCTGCTGTATAATTTAAGTACTTTTACCTGCTCTAAACGAGGGAGTTTATCGATCGCA
Organism: Chryseobacterium sp. 2P; assembly: GCF_059579425.1. Taxonomy (NCBI): domain Bacteria; kingdom Pseudomonadati; phylum Bacteroidota; class Flavobacteriia; order Flavobacteriales; family Weeksellaceae; genus Chryseobacterium; species Chryseobacterium sp. 2P. The sequence goes on along the minus strand of NZ_CM184194.1, from coordinate 3,684,476 downwards.
TTTACCTCAATAAATAGTTTTTTAAGTGACGGCAACTGCGCTAAACTTTCCAGATCGCAATCATCATCTAAAATAAGCTTTTTCAAAGATTTTAAATGCCCGATTCCTTTAAAATAAAAATCTCCAACGGTACCCAAATGTAATTTTTCCACGTTTTTCAGATGGTGCAAATCCAGAATAATGGGCTCAGTAATTTCAGTTTCCTGTTCTTTAATATAAATATTCAGGTCCAGATTTTTAAGAGATTCCATAGACAGTATTTTCCGTGCAAATTCTACAGATTCAGCGCTGATATCAAGCTCTTCTAATGTAGTAAAATTTGTTATCTGATCAATGTTCTGAATGACCTCAGTATTCCAAAGAATAATTTTCTTTAAACTTTCTTTTAAAGGCAAAAGCTTCTCAAGATCTATTAAATTTCGATCTTCAGGACGATCTACTGAAACTGTTATCTTTTCGAGTTTTGTAAAATATTTGAAAGCGTACTGATTTTTTATTTCGGAAGTATTAAAATAAATCCGCTTAATTTGTGGTGCCACAGATAAATAATCTTCCAGATCTACGGTGCATTTTTCAAAATTGAGTTGATTTAACTTTGGCAAATGTTTCAGATAATCTGTATTGATCAGTTTGTATCCTTCTACTGTCAGATTTCGGAGATAAGGGGCTGCAGAAAGGAGCAGTTTTGCATCAAAATCAGGCTGTACCACATCCGGAGTCCAGTCATAAAATGATACAAATGACTGAATAATGCATTCTTTAAGTTTAAACTGTTTTGAATTATCATATTCAGAATTGGGATCATTGATTTTTAATTCAGGATCAAGATGAAGCCTTTTCAGATGTGGAAACTGACTGATGTTTTTTAAGCTGTCCAGTTCGCAGTCGTATAATTTTAAAACAGTTATTTCTTTCAACACAGGAAGATACGAATCGAAGTTTTTCAATTTCATATTTTCAAATGTCAGCCAATTGAGTTTTTTTATGGAATCCTGCTTATATTGAATGTCGTTTTCAGACGTAATAAACTGACTATTATTTATATTTAAGTAATATAAGGAAGGAAAAAGATTTAATTCGTAAACATTGCTGACGGTACATTCTGTAAATGTAATATCATGAAGATATTTGGAAACAGGTAAGAAAAATCCTGGATGCGGAACATCCATATCTTCCAGATATATACTTTCAAAATTCCCCTTAGTTGTATTAGCTTTAGATACGTCCGGATCAAAAGTTTCTTCCATTGAAATTGAACATTTTTTCAGAACAAGGGTTTCCAGTTTTTTCATGCGATGCATATCGTTGGCATTGGCAATAGAACATTCTGTTAATATCAGTGTATAAAGTGTTTCAAAAACAGGTTCGAGTGCGGAGAAATCTTCAAAATGCAGGTTTGAAAGAGATAAATAATTTAATTTGCTTGAAATATAGCAAGAATTTTCATCTTCTTTCTCTACTTTATCAAATTTGATGTTGAGAGTATTCTCTAATTTGCTTATAATAGTTTCGAGGTCGTTCATGGTTTTAATTAAAGGCTGATTTCTGGTATTATATAATGTATAAACCGAAAAATAATTTCGTTAAAAATAACCAAATATACAGTAACATCGGGGCGATAAATATATTATTTTGTAATAATTTTTTCTGCATTTTTTCCAGACAATTTTTGCCATAAAAACGTTTTTCGCATATCTTTTTATTTTCAAAGTTGTTTAAAGTAAAATGCTAGAAAACTCTATAGAGTTTTATCTGTGTAGAAAACATATTCGCAAGGCATTCTGCGTTCCGCAGGAACGCTATCTTTAGAAAATTTATCGTATTTAAGATATCAATCCTATGGATTGATTGACGAATTTATTCTTATTTCTACACAGATTCTGCTCCTAAAGGAGCAACCTCTTTTTACTTTAAACATCCTATTCATTAAAATACATTGCATAATCGATGTGGCTCTTTATTTTTTTCTTACAACAGAAGTTTTTTTAGAATACTCAATGCCGTTTTATGATACTTCTTTCAATTTTTATTCTGGCTCTCGGTATTTTTACTTTAGCACAGCGTATTTTTAGTTCAGCGCAGTACATTTTTATCATTGCTCCTTACATTTTTGTTACTACTCCCTGTATTTTTATTCAAGTTCTCGGCATTTTTACTTTAGCACAGCATATTTTTATCATTGCTCACTACATTTTCGTCATTGCTCACTACATTTTTGTTGTTGCGCACTATATTTTTATTCATGTGCTACATATTTTTAGTGTACTACAGTTGATTTAAATAGTAAACTTGTCTAAACTTTTTTACCGAAAAAGAGGCAAAAGATTGTAACACTTTAGGGGTTTAAGTTTACTGCTTAAATTGAAAAAAGAACATATAAATTCAAACGTCTTCAAAGAGAAAAAATCTTTGAAGACGTTTGAAATACTTTAAATAAATCCAATAAAGTCTTTTGTCTTTTTCGCGGTTACATCTAAAATGAGTTTAAGCAAACTTAATTGGAAAATCTTTCAGACCGCAAAAGCTGAAGCATACACTTCAGCCTGAACTTTGAAACTTTTTTCAGTGGTCAATAATCAGCCGGTGATGTTTAGAGACTGAATAAGTCCGTCCTCCAATTTTAAATGATAGGATAAAACAATCGGGCTGCCCGGAAAATTACCGGATACCTCAGCTTTCAGGATTTCTTCGGTCTCAGAATAGGCTACAGGAGCCATGACAGCCTGATATTTTTCATTGGCTTCTTTTATCCATTCCTGAATTTCTTTTTTTCCCGTATGTGTTTTTCCTTCGTCAAAAACTACTGCTGTTTCAGAGAAACACTCGGCATAAGCAAGGCTGTCGAAATTATTCTGTGCCTCTACAAGATCTGTTATTACTTTTGGTAAATTCATTGTATTATTTTTTTAGATGATTAAACTGTAGGTATCGTACCGCCATCGATTACAAATTCGGTTCCTGTTAAATAATGGGCTCTCGGTGATACCAGAAACCCCACCAGTTCTGCCACTTCTTTCGGCTCGGCAGGTCTTCCGAAAGGAATTCCGCCCAACGCATCCATCACACTTTGCTGTGCTTCCTCTACAGTACTGTTCGAGTTTCTGGCAATTTCACCAAGCCATGCTTCCGATGCTGTCGTATTGATCCAGCCCGGAGAAACCGTCATTACACGAATACCTTTAGGAGTCACTTCGTTTGATAAACTTTTACTGTAGTTTCTCAATCCTGCTTTTGCGGCTGCGTAAGGCAGAGTGGAATCATAAAGCGGCAGTTTAACCTGAATGGATGCGATGTGGATAATAACACCGCTTTTTCTCTCGATCATCTGCGGTAAAAATCCTCTGTCCAGACGTACAGGAGCAAAGAGATTGGCCTGAAAAGTAGACTCCCAGTCTTCATCCGATAATGCGGCAAAACCGCCTGCCGGTGTAGATGAACCGCCAAGGTTGTTAATAAGAATATCCAGCTTTCCATAAGCTGAAAGCACTTCCGTGATTACTTTCTGTATACCTTCCGGTTTGCTTAAATCTGAAGGAATGAAATGCAGATGGCTGTTTTCTTCCTCCGGTGCGTTTCTTGCGGTGATGATAACCGTTGCACCTGCCTGCAAAAGTCTTTCTGCAATAGCTTTTCCGGCTCCTTTTGTACCTCCTGTTACCAATGCAGTCCTGCCGGATAACTCGTTGTTGAAATTAAATTGTTCCATTTTTAAGAATGATTTATAGGACAAAATTGAGGGATAAAAACAGTTTGTACAAGTACGGAAAACCGATTCATATAGGGATAAATTTTTCCCCTATTGTATGTTTTGGTACATTCATCTAAATTTGTTATATGAGAGAAAGAAAAATTCCACTGAATCTTAATTGCGGTCTGGATCTGATCGGCGAAGTGCTTTACGGGAAATGGAAAATCCGTTTGCTGTGGTTCATTAACGAAGGTTATAAGCGCCCAAGCGAACTGCAGCGCAAAATTCCCGATGCTTCCAGAAGAGTTCTGAATATTCAGCTGAAAGAGCTGGAAGATCATGAGTTGGTTTCCAAAATGATCTATCCGGTTGTTCCCCCGAAGGTTGAATATTCACTTACAGAGTTCGGGAAGACTTTAATTCCGGTAATTGCAGCTTTGGGCAATTGGGCAGATACACACGAAGAACACCTGCGAAACGTTATAAAAAAGACGGAATTACTGATTGATGAATAGTCCCTTTATTTTTTACGAAAGAACGGGTATTTAGGAAGATCATATCATTTTTTACTTCCTCTTCGAAGATTTCCTGATATGAAGCTGAGGAGCCAGTACTACTTTTTTCTCGATGGAAACACCAAAGCTGTTTTCCTTTACACTTTCGATAAAAACCTGTCCTGCCATTTTCCCCATCGTGACCGGAGTCTGGTCTACAGAACTGATCGGAAGCTCCATAAACTGGGTGAAAGGCTCATTCGAAAAACCAATAACGGCAACTTCCTGAGGAATTTTGATGTTTCGTTTTTTTAGTTCCTGACAGGCACCCAACGCAGCAAAATCACTGGACGAAAAAATGGCATCGGGAACAGATTTTCTGTCCCATAGTTTTTTTATAGCATCGATTCCTGCATCCACAGAACTTTCTGTTATAACGATATTTTCTTCCTTCACCTTAAAATCATGATCCGTAAGAGCCTGTTTGTAGCCGTTCAGACGGTTCTGGTAAATTTCAAGATTAAGGTCACCGGCGAAATGGCAGATATTTTTATAGCCCTCTTTTATAAGATGTTCAGTCGCAAGATACCCGCCGCGATAATCGTCAATCGTCACGGTGCTGATTCCTGAAATGTCTTTTTTACGGTCGAAAAAGATAATCGGTGTATTTGAAGTATCCAGAATACTTTGGATATGTTCTGTATTTACCGTGGTTTTGGAAACCGAGATGAAAATTCCGTCCACCTGTGCATTCAGCAGCGTATTAAGCTGTCTTTTCTCGATGTTAACATCCTCATGACTTTGGCAGATGATGACATGATATCCGAAAGGAGAAAGTTCTTCCTCAATTCCGCGGATCACGGAAGAGAAAAAATTGGTATTTACGAAAGGTACGATGATTCCTACATTCTTTGTTTCACCACTTTTTAAGGCTTTGGCAAGATTGTTCTGCTTATAGTTCATCTCTTTGGCAGTTTTTCTTACCAGTTCCTTCGTTGCCTCACTTATTCTCGGATGATCGTTCAATGCTCTGGAAACCGTTGCCACACTTACATTTAGCTTCTTCGAAATATCGTATATCGTGGCATTTTTTTTATTCATAAAAACTTTTTTCAGGATAATCGTGTATTTCAAAACGAAATACCTTATTGAGGTAAATTTAATCAAATTATGCAGATTAGAAAGCAATTGATGCGGATTTTATAACAGACAGGGAAATATTACACCGGCATTTTCTCTGAAATGATTTTAAATAATTGATTTTGTTTAAATTAATTGATGCTCTGTGGTGCAGTGAGCAGCATATATTAAGAAACACACTTTGTTTTTTATACTTAAAATTTTAATTGAATAAGTTCCGCTTCAGCGGTTTTGTATTATTTTTGAATATGAACAACAGAAATCGGGGAAAAAATACGGGCGACGATACCTTATTCGGTTCCGCAAAACAGCTTGAGAAAATGAAATCGGCAGTGCAGGATATGCAGTATTTATTAAGCCGGAACTATGCAGAAAAAGCTTCGTCGGAACTGGCGGGAAATCATTACCGCCTCAAAACAAGACAGATTCAGGCGGTTCGAGGAGCTTCCGCTTCAGAAACTCAGCTTCAGAACAGAAAATGTAAACAGCTCGAAATTTCTGAATTAAAAGCCAAAACAATACATCTCGATGGCTTCAATGTCCTCATTTTACTCGAAAGTCTTCTTTCCGGAGCTTATATTTTTGAAGGAACAGATGGCTGTTTCCGCGATCTTTCCGGTGTTTTCGGAACCTATAAAAGAGTAAATCAGACGCAGGAAGCCATTGAACTCGTTGCTTCATTTTTTCATAAATCTCATGCAGAAAAGCTGATCTGGATTTTCGACAAACCAGTCTCCAACAGCGGAAGAATCAAACAGATGATTATGGATTTTGCCATTGAAAATAACCTCCACTGGAACGTTGAACTGGAATTTAATCCCGATAAATTTTTAGCAGAAAATGCCGAAATTCTCGTCACTTCTGATGCATGGATTCTGGATCACTGCAAAAGCTGGTTCAATCTCATCGGATATTTAATTCAGGAAGCAAACCTTTCGGCTAATGTTATCAAAATGTGTTGATTTAAACACAAACGCTATATATAAAACACAAATGGCACAAATATCAACACTAAAAATCACAAATAATTTATTGTGCTATTTGCGGAAACATTGGCGTTATTCGTGTTTAAGTAAACACAAATTGCACAAATAAAAACACTAAAAATCACAAATAATTTATTGTGCTATTTGCGAAAACATTAGTGTTTGAGTAAACACAAATTGCACAAATATTAACACTACAAAGCACGAATAATTTATTGTGATATTTGTGAAAAATATTAGTGTTATTCGTGTTTGGGTAAACATAAATTGCATAAATAAATTATTTGTGATATTTGTGAGAAACATCCGTGTTATTAGTGTTTAAAATTAGAAACCATGCAATCATTTCAAAAATATACATCATTATTTTCTGCGGAATGGAAAGAAAAATATCACGCCATTCTAGCCGAAGAACATCTTGAAAATTTACAGAAAAACATTCAGAAATTTAAAAATCAGGTTTTAGATTGGGATTTGCCCTATTTTAATGAAGAAATTAAAATCGACCGTGATGAAAGTTTTAAATTATTCATCTCTGTTTTTGAATCAGAAAATTCAGATCAAAACAAAGCAAAACAATTGCAAGAAATTCCTTTCGAACATTGGCTGAATATTTTAGGTCAACGGTTGACTTCGGCAAGTCTTCGTGATGAAAATGCAATTCCGCCTTTAAGAAGTTTGCTGATTGAAGCCTGCGAAAAGCCTTTCAACAGCGAGATTACCATCGCACAGCGAGCGTGGGAAAAACATGTCGGTCGGCTGAATGATGATTTCTGGGGCGAAGTAAAAGGAAATAATCAGCAGAAACAGCAAAAAGTGATGGAGAAAATCAATTACATTCTCGAACACACCACATGGTGGAATGTTTTCTTTCATTATAAACACGAGCTGGTTTTTGAAGTCAGGGAAAAAGAAGGTCACGGAATCCGATGGAGCCACGGCGGAAAACATTTGATCGGCTTTCTGGAGTTTTTTATTAATGACGAAAATTCTTTACAATAAGTTTTTAAACCATTTAATATTTCATTAAGCTTTAAGAGTATTAAGGTCTTACTATAAACCTTAAAATCAGAATGATTTAATCTCAACTAATTAAAAAACTCAGTTCGTGATAAGAAATGAGTTTAAATAATTTATCTATAGTGTTATATTAATTTATCGCAAAGAAAAACAAAAGATTTTTTTACTTATTGAAAATTTGTAAGCTAAACAAAGGCACTTCGTTTATTTAAAAAAGACAAAAATGGTATTACTTTGATAAGTTTTACGCCTTTGTATATCTTAAAAGCTGAACTCCTGATAATTGAATCTCTTTGTTTAACCTTGCGTTTAAGACTTATCCCGAACTCAGGTTAAAAAAATTTAATGGTTTAAAAATTTTTTTATCTCTACGTAAAAACATTGCGCATTACGCAGATAATTTTGTAAGCGTAAAATAAAAAGCAATGGATTTTTCTAATCAAAACTTTACGCAAAACGAATGGGAATCATGTCTCAAGGTATTAAAAGCCCTGAAAGATGAACCATTTCTAAATCCGGACAACCAAACTTTTTCCGGGTTGATCACGAAAATTCATAAGAACGCCAAAAAGCAAAACCGTCTGGAAAGTTATTCTCAGATGAAAACGCACGATCTTGAAATTAATTCAGAATCGGTACTGATGAAAAAAGCTTTGGCGGGAGTTTCTGCTTTTTATGATGATGAAAAAAATGATACCCAGCTTACCAGATTACAGATTCCCAAAAACTGCTACTGCTGTAACCAGAGTTATCAGTATGCCCATTCCTTTTACACCAGATTATGCCCGAAATGTGCGGATGAAAATTACGAAAAACGTTTTCTTTCGGCAGACTTAACGGGACGGAATGTCATCTTAACCGGAGGACGTGTAAAGGTAGGTTTCGCAGCCGCTTTAAAGCTCTTGAGAAATGGTGTCAATTTGGTTTTGACGACCCGTTTTCCGGCTTTGGCACTGGAAACTTTGCAGCAGGAAGCAGATTATGAAGAATGGAAAGACAGACTTTGGGTGTATGGTCTCGATCTCAGAAATCTGAAGGCAATTCAGGAATTTATAGACTTTTATCAGTCGAAATTTGAAACGCTTGATATTCTCATCAATAATGCGGGACAAACGATTAAATATCCCGATCAGTATTACCTTCCGATCATCAGACGTGAAAACGAAATGCTCGTTGAGTTTAAAAACAATCATACATTGATTCCGAACGCAACCCCCATTTCCGCAGAGGTTGGAAAACTGGAATATGCGGAAAATGAAGAAACAAATGTCGCTTTAACGCGTTTCGGACAACCGGTGGATAATCGTGATAAAACAAGCTGGAATTCCACACTGGAAGAAATTTCGATGTACGAATTGGTTGAGGTGAATTTAATCAATCACATTGCGCCGTATTTTCTGATCAAAGAATTAAAACCTTTAATGAAGGCTTCTTCTTTCAAAGAAAAATTCATCGTTAATGTAACATCCTCAGAAGGTATTTTCAGCTATAACAACAAAACGATGTTTCATCCGCATACCAATATGACGAAAGCCGCTTTGAATATGATGACGCTTACTTCCGCTAGAGAATTTGAAAAAGACCAGATTTATATGACGGCAGTGGATGTAGGATGGATTTCCACAGGTGCGAAGGAAAGTTTAAGAAAGAAACAGTTTGAGCAGGGATACATTCCGCCGCTAGATTCTGTAGACGGAGCTGCGAGAATTCTGCATCCTATTGTGGAAGGAATCAACGGAAATTATTTCAGCGGAGTTTTATTGAAAAATTATAAAATTAATGACTGGTAAAATATAAAAAGTTAGCTCAGAGGAAGAGCATCCGGTTGACACCCGGAAAGTCACGGGTTCGAATCCTGTACTTTTTAGAAAGAAACTCATAGTTATAAATGGAAAAACATTGCATCTACTATGTAAAGTTACAGGTTCGAGTCCTGTTGAGTTTCCAAATAGAAAGCGTGAGTTCAGCAGGAAGAATACCGCCATGTCGCGGCGGAGGTCGTGGGTTCGAGTCCCACACGCTTTCCAAAACGGAGATAATAGTATAATGGAAAAATACATCCTGCTAAGATGAGTTGCAGGTTCGATTCCTGCTTATCTCCCAAAAGAGAAACGTTAGCTCAATGGAAGAGCATTAGTCTTCCTCACTAAGGGTTGCGGGTTCAAGTCCCGTCCGTTTCTAAGAGCGTATCGTCTAAATGGAAGGACACCGGCTTATCGTGCCGGAAATTCAGGTTCGAGTCCTGCTGCGCTCCCAAAATGGAGACAATAGTAATAAAAATGGAAAAATACATTCTTCTAAAATGAGTTGCGGGTTCGAGTCCTGCTTGTCTCCCAAAAAAGGAAATGGTAGCTCAAGGGAAGAGCGCTGACCTTCCAAGTCAGAGGCTGCAGGTTCGAATCCTACCCATTTCACAAGGAGTACATCGTTCTGATTGGTAAGAACATTGACTTCACTAATCAAAGTTTGCAGGTTCAATCCTACAGTACTCCCAAAACGGAAACAGTAATTTAAATGGAAAAATGTCTCAAACCTCGAGAAGTTGCGAGTTCAAATCTTGCCTGTTTCCCTTTTTAAACTGAAAACCATGAAAGAATTAAAAGAAACATTAAATACAATCCTTAAAGAAAAACAAGGATACATTACTTTCCTTACCGGAGCCGGAATTTCTGCGGAAAGCGGACTTCCAACTTACCGCTCGATCGACGGAATGTGGATTAAAGGAACAAAATATCATCGTCCGGAAGAATTCGGGACGTACAAATATTTCAGCCAGAATCAGGAAGAAGTATGGCAGTACAATCTGTTCTGGAAAAAAATGATTGCCGAAGCAAAACCTAATCTGGGACATTTGGCGATCACCGAAATTGAAAAACTTTTGGGTGAAAGATTTAAGCTAATTACTCAAAATGTTGACGGACTTCACCAAAGATCGGGAACGCAAAAAGTATACGAAATTCATGGAAGCAAACAGAAAGTCCGCTGTTCAAAAGAATGCAGCGAACCTTTCGATTTCCCTGAAAATGTTAAATTTAAAGAGTATACCGAAGATTTAACGGCAGATGATATCGACGATCTGAAATGTAAAAAGTGCGGAAACTGGCTTCGTCCTCACACTTTATGGTTTGATGAAAGTTACAATGAAAAATACTATCATTTCGATACGGCTTACAACATTGCAGACCATACAGATATTTTATTTGTAGTCGGAACTTCGGGATCAACGGCTTTGCCTGTAAATATTGTGGAAACAGTAAAAATCCGTGCAAAATGGATCGTCCTGATCAATCCTGAGAGCGATACGTATTTTGATTATATTTTAAAAGGAAGCAAAACATTATTTTCGGTACAGGAAAGCAGTTCAAAAGCACTTCCTGAATTAAAAATGATGATTGAAGAAATTATAAACGCTTAAATTTTCATACGGAAGCAGTAGTTTAACGGAAAAGCGCATCATTCTAAGATGAGTTGCAGGTTCAATTCCTGCCTGTTTCCCTTTTTTTTAATTTTAAAAACATTTTATGATTAATCTTTTTCTCTCGCAGATTTTGCAGATGACGCAGATTTTATTTCATTAAGCCGACATAGGAAGCTGAAGCGTTAAGAAAATTAATCATGTGAACGTCAAAAAAATTCTACTGTTTGAGCGCGGGAGATATTTAGAACCGAAGGACAAATGTGAAATTCGCGCGAGTTTAGAATTTTTAGAGAACATTATTAATTTTTAGCATTCAGATTCCAGGTCTTGAATTTTTGTTTCTTTTGCTTCAAGGCAAAAGAAATATGTCTAATAAAACTAAATTTAATAAAAAAATGAACACATTAATCGACATTGGTATAAACTTAACCAATAAACAATTTTATGACGAACAGGAAGAAATAATCAACCGCGCACTTGACAATGGAGTAGAACAGATGATCCTCACGGGAACGAGCGTTCGCGGAAGCCAAGAGTCTGCGGAAATTGCAGAAGATTATCCCGAAATTCTGTTTTCGACGGCGGGAATTCATCCTCACGATGCAAAATCTTTCAACAGCGAAAGCATTCCTGCATTAAAAACATTATTAAAACAAGACCACGTTGTTTCCGTAGGAGAATGCGGACTGGATTTCGACAGGGATTTTTCACCAAGACCTGTTCAGGAAAAATGTTATCGTGCCCAGCTTGAACTTTCGGTTGAAATGAATAAACCGCTTTTTCTTCATGAAAGATCTGCCTTTAAAAGATTTAATGAAATAACGGATGAATATTTGTCTCAACTTCCAAAAGCCGTGGTTCATTGTTTCACAGGAACTTTACAGGAAGCCAAAATATATCTGGATAAAGGCTTTTACTTAGGATTTACGGGAGCCATCAGCGATCAGAACAGGTTTAAACATTTGGAAGAAGTGATAAAATATGTTCCTCTCGACCGGATGATGATTGAAACCGATGCGCCTTTTATGCTGCCGAAAAATATGCCGAGAATGCAGAACCGCAGAAATGAACCTTCCTTTTTACCGTATGTAGCACAGACGATTGCCCATCTGAAGAAAATCAGCATAGCAGAAGTCGCAGATGAAACCACGGAAGTCGTCCGTAATTTTTTCAGGATATAAAAAAAGAGTTCTACAGATGATGTAAAACTCTTTTTATTTTGGATGATCGATAATGATTACAAACTCTTAATCCCTGCTTCCAAAGCAAGCTCAATCATTGGTTTCAAAGCCTTTTCTCTCTGGTCTGCCGAAATATTTTCGTGGGTAGGAATAATATCCGAAACCGTAAGAATCGTTGCCGCATTTTTTCCTAAATGTTTAGCATTGGCAAACAATCCGAAAGCTTCCATTTCTACCGCCGGACAGTTGTATTTTGTAGCAATTGCTGGAATTGCAGGATCTTTTCTGTAAAAAATATCGCTGCTGTGGATGTTCGTCGCTTTTGCCGTTAAAGACATTTCTTTTGCCGTTTCGTTGATCGTATTGAAGATATTTCCCTGATGAGAAATGCTTTCCTCTTCAATTCCCCATGCGAATTTTGCGTAGGTGCTTTCACTGGCTGCATTTTCCACATTCAGGAGGTCATACACTTTCAGGTCTGTGGTATACGCACCGCAGGTTCCGATTCTGATGATCGTATCTACATCATACTCTGTAAAAAGTTCAAAAGAGTAAATTCCGATGCTTGGAAAGCCCATTCCGCTTGCTCCAACAGAGATTTCTTTCCCTTTGTATAACCCGGTGTAATATAAAATTCCTCTGGTCTGGCTTACCAGTTTAGCATCTTCCAAAAAGTTTTCCGCAATGTATTTCGCACGCAGCGGATCTCCGGGTTGTAAAACAACTTTAGCAATTTCTCCTTTTTTTGCACTGATGTGGATACTCATAATTTTTTATTTGAAAGGGCAAAGATATAAAATTGTGATTTCTTAATCCTTGAACAATGGTTTTTTAATTAAAGATTTATAATCAACTTACCTTCAAAATTTTCAATTCGAAAAGAATATTTTTTATTTTTGTTAAATGATGGAAAAAAAATCAGCTTTTTTAGACACTTTATTTCTGCTTCGAAAAGAAGAATGCATCACCATTTTTTCAGATATTCATGAAATTTCCAAAAAAGAAGAGCAGGATGCCGCAGATTATTTTCAGGCTGAGTTTGAGAAAGAAAGGCTTGAATTTTTATCCGACACACTTGTCTGCGATACAGAAACAGCAGTCTGGGCTGCCAAAATAGTCTATCACAGCGCGCAGCTTCATTTAATAAGAGAAAATACGGCTAAAGATTTAAATAAACTGATTCCGTCTTTCAAAGGGAAAAGAGATGTTTCAGGCATCTTGTCCGCAGATTTATCACTCCGGTTTTTACCACAGATTGTTTCTGCTTTACAGGTTTCAGATCCGGAAGATCCTTTGGTGAAAATGCTGGAAAATATTTTAAAACAGTTCCATTATTCAGCAGTAGGATTTGATCTCGATCTCGAAGACATCAACTGGGAAGAAGAATTAAAGGACAAAACCTACCGAAAGCTCTATCTGGAAAGAATTGTAGAAAAAAAATCCTATCGGCTTGCAGAAATTCCTTACATCAATAATCTGCTGATTGCCGAATTTGGCTTACATAAAGATGTATTTTGGAAAGAATTAAAAACAATGGATCATTAAAATTTTACGGATTCTGCGTTTAAAAAGAAACGATAAACCAGAAACTCTTTAGAAAAAACTAAAAAACAATAACCTAAGAGAATGAGAGAAAAGACTGTATTTGATTTTGTAGCAGATCCTACAAAGGAAAATTTTTTAAAACACAGAGAATTGATTATCACTAATCCAGATTACGATCCTGATTCTGATGATTTGGAAATCATGAAAAAGCTATATGAAAATAAGGAATATGATAAATTGAATTATTACGTTACCATTAATGTTTTATTAAGTCCAAGAGCACATTTTTTAAAATTTATTTCTTTAAATGAGATAGGAAATACAAAAGCCGCAGAAAGTATAGTATTTATCTGTCATAATATTCTGAATTGTATAGAAAAAACAGGAGACGGAACTATAGAAAATCCTTATATTGTTATCAGGGCTTCCGATGAAGATGACCTTCTGGAGCTTCGTTTAAGCAAAAAATATCTTCAGAAAAGATTAATTCAGCATGAAGATAAATATTTAGATGTATTAACTCTTGAAGACGGTTCTGAATTGTATTTTGATATTACTGATGCTTACAAGAGGTCTAAATTTCTCTTGGATAAAGAAAAATCGGAAGGAAAAAAAGCAGAAAAGCCGAAAAAGAAAAGCTGGTGGAATTTTTTAAGTAAAAACTAAATATGGAAATAAATACAGCTTTCACTCTCGGCATCATTTTTTCGACTTACGGTTTTCTGTTCTGCATTTTTGCTTATTATTTGAGCAGCAGATTTTTAAAGCTGAAAGTAGATGAAGTGCACGTATTTTCAACATTCGGTAAACCTCTTTATTCCTACAGCCTAAAAAACGGAGTAAAAATAAACTTTGGTTATATTCCTTTTAATTATGGTCTTAAATTCCATCTTGAAGATTTTTCATTAGATTCTCCTGAAGGAAAAAGATATTTCAGAAATTTTGCTAAAAATATATCTTTGTTGCAGGTGGTCACAATGGTTTTAATTATTGTAGTCGGAAGCTTTGTAAGCCTCATGTATGGATATAACCCGATAACTATTTTCACAGATTTGATAGAAAATTTTTATGATCTTATAGCGGGAAAGCAGAGTTTCTCAGAATTTAAAGCAATGGTAAACAGCCAATATATAACGTATGGGAAGTATTTTTATCTGTTTTTTGCGGCAATGACGTATTTTGTTTTTGTATCATTTCTTTTGGCATTAGCCCCATTTTCGGTCTTTACCAATATACTGGTCATGTTTTTGATTTTAGGATCTTATGTTGTAATGGGTCTCAAATATTTTGAACTGCCGATTAGCTTTTATATAGATTTACTGATATCAATTACCGTAAGCGGGTTTTTATATTTTTTATCATTAAGATTTTTTATTAAATAAATTAATTATAAATCTTTATTTACTTTGTTAAGTGAAATGCCTTTGCGACTTAAAAACAGTAAATAATTAAAAAAAACTTTGCAGACTTTGCGTTAAAAACCTAAAATTACCGCAAAAAATTAAACAATTAAGAATAGGTAAGAAGTTAAGACGAATTAAGAATTTGCAAGCAAATTAAAGGCAAGCTTAAGAAATTTATTTCTCTTAACTAATCTTAAACCCTTAATCAATCTTAATGGTTAAAATATATAGAAAGTAAATAAAAACTTTGTGGACTTTGCTAAGTGAATAGTTTATACTGAGCTTGTCGAAGTACCTTTGTGAACTTAAAAACAGTTAGTTGATAAAAAAACTTTGTGGACTTTGTGTTAAAAACAATGTTTTTTCAAAAAGACAAAAAAACAATAACCAATAAATGGAAACCTACGAAAAAGTATTTGAATTTTTAAGCGATCCTACCAGTGAAACTTTTCTGAAATGTAGAGAACTCGTAATCAACGATCCGGAATATGATCCTTATTCCGAAGATACAGGAAATATTCAGAAATTATTAAATGAAGGAAAATTTCAGGAAGTCGTAAAATATGTAAATGTGAATATTTTGCTCAGTCCGAGTGTTCATATCTTTAAATTTTTCGCCTATAAAGAACTGGGCGACGAAAAAGCAATGAACATTGAAATGTCCATTGCAAAGATCATTTTTGAATGTATCGAAAAAACCGGTGACGGTACAGAAGATTCACCTTACATTGTTACGAGAATTTCTGATGAAAGAGATCTCATAAGGTATCACTTCAATAAAGAAGATACGATGCAGAGGCTCGTTAAAGGAGAAGATAAAATAATGGATGTTCTGACGCTTGATGATGGTTCCAATGTTTACTTCGATATTTCTGTTCCTTACCGCAGAATTGCTTTTTCATTCAACAAAAGAAATGCAGAGGCAGAAAAAGAAGAAGAAAAAACAGAAAAGCCAAAAAAGAAAAGCTGGTGGAATTTTTTTAATAAAAACTGAATATGGAAATAAACTCGGCACTTATAACAGGAATTCTTATTGCTTCCTATATGTTTTTATTCTGTGTTATTCCGTACTATATCAATAAATTTTTATTGAAGAAAGACATAAAAGGGATTTCTATGTTGATGCATTTTGGTAAACCTTTATACAGTTACACCTTAAAGAATGGCATTAAAATCAATTTCGGATATATTCCCGGAAGTTCGATAGAATTTAAAGATGAAGAGAATCTGGATGATGAAGAGATCTTAAAAAATGCCCGGAAAAGGTCAAATAAACTTAATTATATCTATCATGCTTTACTTGTTTTTGTTCTTTTTTCGGTAGCTTTAATTTTGGGATATAATCCTGTTAAAATTTGCAGAGAGATTGTAGTAATTGCTTATGAACTGATTACGAAAAAGATAGATTATAATCAACTGATTCCTGTTGTTGCAAAAAATTATCAGATGTATGGAAGAGTATTTTTTCTGTGCTTTGTTGTTTTATTGCTGATGATTATTTCTTTGCTGTTAAATTCAATATCATCACTTTGGAAATATTTGGGATTTATAAGTATAGGTATTCTGATTGTGCTTTATTTTGTATATGATCTGACTTTTTTTATGTTTCCGCTATCATTTTATATTGATATTTTACTTGCAATGACCATAAGCCAGTTTATCTACTTTTTCCTGCTAAGATTTTTTATTAAATAAAACTAAAACCTTTTACTTTGAAGAAAAATAACAATAAATTTAAACCTTTGCTCGCTTTGTTAAGTGGATAGTTTATAGGCAAGCTTAAGAAATTTATTCTCTTAACTAATCTTAAACCCTTAATAAATCTTAACGGTTAAAATATATAGAAAGTAAATAAAAACTTTGTTTCCTTCGTTAAGTGAATAGTTTATACTGAGCTTGTCAAAGTACCTTTGCGAACTTAAAACAGTTAGTAGTTAAATAAACTTTGCGGTCTTTGCGTTAAAAAACCTAAAATCACGCAAAAAATTAAACCATTAAGAATAGGTAAGAAGTTAAGACGAATTAAGAATTTGCAAGCAAATTAAAGTCAAGCTTAAGAAATTTATTTCTCTTAACTAATCTTAAACCCTTAATAAATCTTAATGGTTAAAATATATAGAAAGTAAATAAAAACTTTGCGGTCTTTGCGTTAAAAAACCTAAAATCACGCAAAAAATTAAACCATTAAGAATAGGTAAGAAGTTAAGACGAATTAAGAATTTGCAAGCAAATTAAAGTCAAGCTTAAGAAATTTATTTCTCTTAACTAATCTTAAACCCTTAATAAATCTTAATGGTTAAAATATATAGAAAGTAAATAAAAACTTTGCGGACTTTGCGTTAAAAACCAAAAATCACCGCAAAAAATTAAACAATTAAGAATAGGTAAAAAGGTTAAGACGAATTAAGAATTTGCAAGCAAATTAAAGTCAAGCTTAAGAAATTTATTTCTCTTAACTAATCTTAAACCCTTAATAAATCTTAATGGTTAAAATATATAGAAAGTAAATAAAAACTTTGTGGACGTTGTGTTAAAAAAACAGTTCAAAAAAACAATAATTTTCGTCAAGAAAGAAAAATAACAATAAATTTAGACCTTTGCTCGCTTTGTTAAATGAATAGTTTATACTGAGCTTGTCGAAGTACCTTTGCGAACTTAAAACAGTTAGTAGTTAAATAAACTTTGCGGTCTTTGCGTTAAAAAACCTAAAATCACGCAAAAAATTAAACCATTAAGAATAGGTAAGAAGTTAAGACGAATTAAGAATTTGCAAGCAAATTAAAGTCAAGCTTAAGAAATTTATTTCTCTTAACTAATCTTAAACCCTTAATAAATCCTAATGGTTAAAATATATAGAAAGTAAATAAAAACTTTGCGGACTTTGCGTTAAAAACCAAAAATCACCGCAAAAAATTAAACAATTAAGAATAGGTAAAAAGGTTAAGACGAATTAAGAATTTGCAAGCAAATTAAAGTCAAGCTTAAGAAATTTATTTCTCTTAACTAATCTTAAACCCTTAATAAATCTTAATGGTTAAAATATATAGAAAGTAAATAAAAACTTTGTGGACGTTGTGTTAAAAAAAACAGTTCAAAAAAACAATAATTTTCGTCAAGAAAGAAAAATAACAATAAATTTAGACCTTTGCTCGCTTTGTTAAATGAATAGTTTATACTGAGCTTGTCGAAGTACCTTTGCGAACTTAAAAAGATCTTTGTTTCCTTTGCTAAGTAGAACGCCTTTGCGAACTTAAAAACAGTTAGTATTCAAAATAAACTTTGTGGACTTTGCGTTAAAAACCAAAAATCACCGCAAAAAATTAAACAATTAAGAATAGGTAAAAAGGTTAAGACGAATTAAGAATTTGCAAGCAAATTAAAGTCAAGCTTAAGAAATTTATTTCTCTTAACTAATCTTAAACCCTTAATAAATCTTAATGGTTAAAATATATAGAAAGTAAATAAAAACTTTGTGGACGTTGTGTTAAAAAAACAGTTCAAAAAAACAATAATTTTCGTCAAGAAAGAAAAATAACAATAAATTTAGACCTTTGCTCGCTTTGTTAAATGAATAGTTTATACTGAGCTTGTCGAAGTACCTTTGCGAACTTAAAAAGATCTTTGTTTCCTTTGCTAAGTAGAACGCCTTTGCGAACTTAAAAACAGTTAGTATTCAAAATAAACTTTGTGGACTTTGCGTTAAAAAACAATTGCGATTAAAAAAAGAAGTCAAAAATTATAACATAAAAACAAATGACTCAGAATATAGAAAAATTAAACACCGTTCTTAACCACGTCAAAGAAACCTTTGTCGGAAAAAACGATGTCGTCGATTTATTGGGAATCTGTCTTCTGGCAAGAGAAAACGCCTTTTTGTACGGACCTCCCGGAACCGCAAAATCTGCCATTGTAAGAACGTTGGCAAAAACCGTGAAAGACGGAAAAAACTTCGAATATTTATTAACCCGTTTCACCGAGCCGAACGAAATTTTCGGTCCTTTTGATATCAGAAAATTAAAAGAAGGAGAATTATTAACCAATACCGAAGGAATGATGCCCGAAGCATCCATGGTTTTTCTGGATGAGATCTTCAATGCCAATTCAGCCATTCTGAATTCCCTTTTGATGGCTTTAAATGAAAAGATTTTTAAAAGAGGAAAAGAAACCAAACACCTTCCTGCACTCATGTTCGTGGGAGCGAGTAACGTTCTTCCCGAAGACGAAGCTTTGAATGCGTTGTTCGACCGTTTTCTTATCAGAATTAATGTAGATTATGTTCATCCCGACCTTCTTCATCAGGTGCTTTTAGCAGGAAGAAAACTGGAAAATAATCTGGAAACAGAAACTCCCGAAATTCTCTCCCACGAAATAAAAGAACTTCAGGATTTGTGTAAAACTGTTGATTTAAGACCTATTTACGAAGTCTATTTAAACACCATCATCAGTCTGCGAAATACAGGAATTGCTATTTCCGACCGTAGAGCCGTAAAATTGCAGAACCTTATCGCGGCAAGTGCTTTAATTTGTGGCAGAAACGAAGCCATTTTATCAGATTTATGGGTGCTGAAACATATTTGGGATACCGAAGAACAGATTGAAATTCTCGAAGGAATCATCAACAGAACGATTGAAAAAGATGAACATCCGAAGTCTCATCCGCAGGCATTGCAAAACAAAACCCCGAATCCGGAAGAAGTGATGAAAGACGTAAAAATCTTAGTCGAAAAATGGAATCAGGGTTCTTTAAGTTTTGAAGAGCAGAATGTCATTAAAGATAAACTAAGATACCTTCAGACGCGATGCGAGTGGATCAGAAATCCGGAGCAGAAACAGTACATTCAACAGGAAATTGAAAGTCTATGGCAAAAGATTCTTCAAACGGTCTAAAAGAATTCTGGGCAGAAATTCCGCGTGCAGAGGAAGATGTTCTGGGCTCCATCCGCGACTGGAAAAATGTTCAGATCGCTTTGGAGGAAGATGTGATCTGGCTGAAAGGTTTCACCGATGAACAGTCAGTTTCCACTGAAATTCAACAGTTGCCGAATTTCCTGCTGTACGAATTAAGAGACGGACTTTTATTCCGGAAAGACGCTTTGGTTCCCAGCAAAAAAATGAGAACGGCTTTGCTTTGGACTCCCATTGATAAAGCTTTGCGATTAACTTTCCCGTCATTCAATAATAATTTTTTCGGAATTGATGGAAAAATTGAAATTAAACTGAAACCGAGCGAAGAAGAGCATCCCGCAACAGCGTTGTTATGCTCAATAAAAGAAATCAGGGAAACCTTAATCACACTGCCGAAATTTAAGCTGGAGAAAATCAACTGGATGGTGATTAATGACAATGCTTTGTTTATCGGAAAACCTTTATTAAGTTTTCCGGGAAAAACATTTTGGTCAAAAGACGGGCATCTTTTACCGACAGGGTACGATTTTGAATTTAAAAACATGAGCTCTTTATTACAGAGAAAATATAACGCAGGTCGCGATCAGTGGCTTTTATGGAACGAAAACGGAAATGTTCTTTACCTAAATAAAGAAGATTTCCGCAAATTATCCGTAAGCTCTTTCCGACTGACCGAAAAATCACAGGAATGGATATAATTGCATATTTCCAATCATATATCAATTATTTCTGGGAGTGGACAACCGATGAAGATGTTCCGGACGACACCCGATATAATGAAAACAACCTTATTTCGATTCCGAATGTAGGCGCAATTGCGTACAGACCTTACGTAATGGAAATTCTTAAGGAACTTAAAGAACAGGGTCTTCCGCCTTTCGGTTCTTTATTGCTTGTTTTGTATGCGCTTCATGATGGCTACTTAAACTTAGACGGCGTTTTTTATTATCTGAACAGACAGAAAGATGGTTTTGCTGAAAATGAATCCGATGTAGATCTTGCCATTAAATTTTTAGAAAATCTGAGCAGTATCGGAAGTTCTTTAAAGCGGGGACAGAATAAAATCATTCTTTTACAGACCATTTTTAAAGACAGTCACAATCGGGTTTCCTCGGTAAATTCAGGGTTAATCTTAAAAATATTTGAAACTAAGCCTCACATCATCGGCGAAGCTGCTGTTAAAAAGCCTCTGACTTCCATTGCGGTTAACAGAGATATTAAAACTTTAGCGCTTCTTCAGAATAAATTTCCGACTAGAAAATCCATCATCAATGCCATGAAAGGTTTCACAGATATTTCGGAATTGGAAGATGAAGTGGTGGAAGAAGAAACCACCGTTGAAACCGATAAAGATTTTATTCAGGAACTCATTGAAGAGCCGAAAACGTTTCAGGTCGGAAGTTTAATTAAAAGGATCTGGAGCGGTCTGAAAATCCCTATGCGTCATCTTTCGCCCGGAGAACAGCCGATTGGAGGAATCTCGGATATGACGAATAAAGGTGAACTTCACAGAATGCTTTTGTCTGAATTTGCCAATGAAGACGACATTTTCATGAACCGTGTTGCGAACAATGAAGCGTTGTTTATCCAAAGAGAAATTCCGCCCGAAGAAAATATTTTTGAAAGAATTATTTTAATTGATACTTCTCTGAAAAACTGGGGAACCCCGAAAGTTTTGGCGTTTGCATCGGCAATTGCGGTCATCAAACATCCGAAAGCACTTTCAGAATGCAAAGTTTTTGCATTGGGACAGAATATCATCCCGATATCTCTGGATAATGTGGATGAAGTAGTGGAAAATCTCAATCATGTAAGTCCGGTTCTGGAAGTTTCAGGCGCACTTGAAAAGTTTTTTAATAAAGAACATAAAGAAAAAGATCTGGAAGTTTTTTTCATCACGAATCAGGAAAACTTAAGCCATCAAAATCTTCAGAAAATCATTCAAGAAAACAGAGACCGCCTGAAATTTTTGGTGACGACTTCTGCAAACGGTGAGCTGAACTTTTACAAATATCATAAAGGAACAAGAAAGCACATCCAGAAAATTATGCTTCCGTTGCAGGAACTGTGGGCAAACCCGCCGGAACGAAGACAGAGAAGGGAAAGTAAATTTTCAGGAAACGGCAAAAAAGCAAATGTTCCTTTCAATTATCCGATTTTGTTTCCTGCGCCAATCAATAAAATCGCAACCTTTTTGTATGAAGGGGAATTTTTTATTTTAAGCAATAAAAAACAGTTGCTGAGAACCTATCTTTCAGACAATTATTACAACCGCAATTATTATGACACGTATAAAACGCATCATGGCTGCGAAATTTTAATTGATGATATTTCCGTAAAGCCAAAAGGTCAGTTTGCGTTGGCGAAAAATAAGCAGGGAGACTTTATTTTATGCCAGTATCAACCCGATAAAAAGCTGATTTCCAAATTAAATTTAAATACTAAAGAATATTCTGAGCTGAATTTGACAGGAAGAAATATACCTATTAAAAGTCAACTTATATACTTTAATAAAAGTTTTTATCTGCATTTGGATGATATTCCTTACAGCAATAAAATTGCTATAGATGGAAATGTTAGTTTTGAAGAGGCATTTGTGAATGAGAAAGAAATTTATAAAAATAATTTAAGAGTTGGATCTGAACTTAACAAATTAATCCACAGTGGATTAAAAATCCTGAATAATTTCCACAATATCGGAATCAATACAGAAAAAAAGCTAGTCATTTCAAATAACGAATTAAACAAATTATATAACGAAGATTCCATCACGTTTTACAGAAATAATTATCCGCTGGAAATCTGTGCGGAGCAGAATAAAAATAAATTTACCTTTTCAGACGGAAGCGAAATTATTACGGACAATCGCGGAATATTGACTTTTAAAAGCAGCAACAAAAATATCCCCGAATTTTATATTCCTTCCACAGAATATGGAAATCTGGCGTTGGCAACCAACACGGAATTCGGAGGCTCAGAATACTATCTGCCACAGAATACACTTTTGAAAGTGCGAACGATGAAAGAAATGTATGTTGAATATATGGAACGGTTTATAGATCAAATTTGGGAATATGGAACTTAGAATTAAACCTTTTCCGAAAAATAACTACCCCAAAAAAGGACTTTTAATCAAAGGTTCTTCACCGCTTGTATGGCTTTATGAGATGGAAATATTAGGAATAGACTTACATGAAGTTCAGTCGTTCCCGATTCCTTCCACAGAACCGAATATTTTATACGGATGTTTTTTGGTGTTTAAAAATCTTGCTCCGAACGAAATTGGCAGAAATTCTTATTTTCAATGCGTCGATAATAGATTTTTCATTCCTGAAAATACGGTCTTTTATCCGAAAGTAAATCCTGAAGAGTGGCAGAATATCGATGCGGAATATCTCATCATGCACCCCGAATTTGGTTTGGTTAAATTGAATGAAGAAATCGACTGGATCTCCATCATTCAGAATCCGGAAATCTCGGAAGATAAAGTAAGAAAGCCATCGAAAGGCGTTCAGATTCCTCAGAAAATCGAAAGTTTTACCGTTGAAATGGACGATGAAAAAGTTCTGGAATCTCTCGAAAAACCGCAAACCGAAGAAGAATGGATGAAAAACCTTCCCTTTGACATGAAAAAGGTGATGACGGGAAATAAAAAGGAAATCGAAAAATATCTAAAATATATCGAAAAATATCCTGACAGAGCAGTAGAACTTGGCGTTCCGTTGGATATTATGGGAACTTCGAGAGGTGATGGTTTCGGAATTTTTAAATTTAAAAATTCATGGCTCGAAAAACTCTTTGGTAAAAAAGATGAAGACGATTTTAACGGAAAATCTTCCGGTAGAAATTACCGTTGGGTATTCTGGGTTGTCCTTTTAATGATCGGCTTAGCCCGGGTTTTTATGAATCTTAATAAAGATGGAGCTAAAGAATCGCAATCCATTTCTTCAGGTAAAGTTCAGACTCCGGATAAAACAATGATGGCTCCCGTAGTGGCGTACAAATCAGGAGTTACCGATATTGATATGAAAATCGACTCCATGTACGGAAGAAAGCGGAGAGAACTGATGAAAGAACATATGAGTGCCTCTTTAAGCATGAGCAAACCGGGTGAAAAAAGTTATCAGGAATATCTCAAGAATGGAGGAAGACCGCTTGATAAAATTCAGAATGATATTTTTAAGCTGAATGACAAAACAGATGCGGCAACCGATTCATTAAAAAGAGTGTACCGAAAGAAAATTGTAAAATATCTGGCTCAGAATGAAGAAAAAATCAGAGAGAAAATTAAAGATTCCATTCAAAAATCAGGTTCAGGGAAACCTGCCGATGAAGGAGTTGTAAAAACCATTATGAAAAAGAAAGCCATTTTGGTAGAAGATTCATTGGGAAGGCTGTACGGAACGAAAGAACTTCCACAGACTCCGCCTGCTATTTCGACACTGAACGCTGAAAAAAGTAATCCGGAAGAAAAAAGAACCTCTTTTGCTGAGATTTTCTGGCTGATTGTTGCCATGACAGGTGCGGTAGGACTGTATTCTTTTTTCGTCAATAGAAAATCACTGAATATAGGCGGCGAAAATGTTCCGGCGGGAACCAAGATTTTCCTAATGATTATTCTGGTTGCCATGTTGGCGTATATTTTCTATCCGCTGATCGAAATGTTCGGGTACAACTGGTTCGTATGGATTCTTATTATCGGCATCGTATTGCTTCTTTACCGTCTTTTCAGCGAAGATGAAACCATTTTAAAATCTGATAAGGATGAATAGACAGAAATTTACAGACAAATTTATGGCGGCATTTTTCATTCTCGCCATCATCAAAATAATCGGAATTCTGGCGCAGCTTTTCCATCAGAGTTTTTGGAGTGTGGTGGGAACTCTAGTGATTTTTGCCATTGTTGCGTTCATCATTTTTGTGGTACTCATGCAGTTGGAAAAAAAGGAAAAAGAAAACAACTCTTCGGGAAAAGGCAGGAACGGAGGGGGAAATTTTTATCTGGAAGCATCCCTTTTCGATAAGATCAGGAATAAATACGAAGAACTGGCTCAGAAATACATCAGCGAAAAAGATTATAAAAGAGCGGCAAAAGTATACATGAACTTGATGAAAGATTACTATCGCGGGGCAAAAACACTGGAAGATGGAGGTTTATACAATGAAGCCGCAGTAATTTATCTTAAAAAACTGAAGAATAAATCGGAAGCCGCAAACTGCTACGAAAAAGCAAAGCAGTATAAAAAAGCAATCGATTTATACAAAGAACTCGAACAGAAAGAAAAAGTAGGCGATCTGTACAGGAAAATGAATGATGCCAAAAATGCCAATATCTATTATCAGATGGTGGTGGACGATTATGTAAACAATAATCAGATGGTAAAAGGTTCTTTAATTTACCGTAAAAAAATGGAATTGCCCGAAGAAGCCCAGAAAATTCTGCTGAAAGGCTGGGAAGAAGACCGTGATGCTTTTAACTGTCTCAATAATTATTTTGCCAATATTTTTGATGTGAAAAAACTCGATCAGCAGATTCAGGAACTTTATCAGAAAACGCCTTCGGAGAAAAAGATTACTTATCTTGAAGCTATGAAACACGAATTTAAAAAAGATCCGAAACTTCAATCGACCACAAGAAATATCGCCTACGAAATCATCGCCGAAAAAGTAGCAACCCGCTCAGAAATCGTCAATGAACTGAAGCATTTCAATCCGGATGATGAAGTGATTTTGAAAGATATTTCCAGATATAAGACGGGGAGGAACAGGATATTCAGGAATTGATTTGTTTGTCATTGCGAGGAGCAAGGCGACGAAGCAATCTCAAAGTAAAAATGATATCATATAGATTGCTTCACTTTCAGTTCGCAATGACAAAATAAAAAACTTTTAATAAAAAGATTTATCTTTGCAACCATAAAATAATGACAATACAAAGAGCACATATCAGTTTAAATCTATGCGATCGCCCTGTACTAAAGGGATCGTTTGGATATGAATGGATGATATCTTATGAGGCGAAATGTGCTTGCTTTGAAAATTATTTACTGTAAAACCGTAAAAATTTTATCAAAATACTGCAAAAACGCCTCGATTACCGAGGCGTTTTTTGTGTTTTTAGAGCAGAAATTATTTAGAATGAAAAAAAATAACCATAAAAATGAAAATTATTTAATAACAAATGAACAATTAATAAGAAAATAAAGCGTGATCAGTAACCCGATGAGAGACAGTCATTT
Source organism: Chryseobacterium sp. 2P (assembly GCF_059579425.1). Taxonomy (NCBI): domain Bacteria; kingdom Pseudomonadati; phylum Bacteroidota; class Flavobacteriia; order Flavobacteriales; family Weeksellaceae; genus Chryseobacterium; species Chryseobacterium sp. 2P. The sequence continues at coordinate 3,658,457 of NZ_CM184194.1, read as the reverse complement.
AGGTATTTGAGACATCTGCAAAGTATTGCGGACGGAAATTCTCTATTCTAAAATTGGCACATAATTAATTGATTTCCAAATATTTAAATGAAAAATAAATTTGCGAGTTAAAAAAAATCATATTTACTTTGCAACCGAAAATTGAACGCAACAGGTTTTCAAGCCTTTCAAAAAAACATTTTTAAAACAACAAGAATAAAATGAAACAATTACATAACATATCTAATTTATATTCAGGACAACGCGGTACAGAACCGATGGGGCAAAGATATGCTTGTGTTATTCTTCTTGATAGTGAATTTGTGGGAAAAAGGTGCTTATATACATGGGTCAGCTAATGAACTGACACGCCCAGAAATATAAAGCGCCTCCCGAAAAGAGGCGCTTTTTTTATGGTATATGGTTTCTCTAGCTTATTTGGTAAAGCGTCGGTTTGTGGCACCGGAGAACAGGGTTCGATCCCCGGAGATACCCAAAAATGTGAATAGTCAATAGTGAATTTTACTTCGTAAGTAAATTTAAAAATTGACAAGCAAGGCGAATTGACGATTGACTATTCACAAATTAAAAATAATCTCATGGCTCAATTGGATAGAGCGTTGGTCTACGAAACCAAAAGTTGAAGGTTCGAGTCCTTCTGAGATTACAAAAAATGAATGGTCAATAGTGAATTTTGTTTCAAATGAATTCAAAATTAACAGGCAAAGCGAATTGACGATTGACCATTCACAACATAAAAACAATCTCATAGCTCAAATGGTTAGAGCACCGGTCTTTTAAACCGGGGGTTGAAAGTTCAAATCTTTCTGGGATTACAAAAAAAGTGAATAGTCAATTGTGAATTTTATTTCATAAGTAAATTAAAAATTGACAGGCAAAGCAGATTGACGATTGACTATTCAAAATAAAAAAAACAATCTCATAGCTCAAATGGTTGGAGCATCGACCTGATACGTCGAAGGTTGAAGGTTCGAGTCCTTCTGGGATTACAAAAAATGAAAGGTCAATAGTAAATTTTGTTTCAAGTGAATTTAAAATTGACAAGCAAAGCGAATTGGCAATTGACCATTGATCATTCACATTATTAAGGTTCCGTAGCTCAACCGGATAGAGCATGGGTTTTCTAAACCCAGGGTTACAGGTTCGAACCCTGTCGGAATCACAAAAAAGGTCTATTGAGGTAATGGTTAACCTTTCCGACTGTCTCTCGGGCACTGCGAGTTCGATTCTCGCATAGACCGCAAAGATTCACGGAAAATTTCGGCTCCGGCTGTCTCCCGGAAAAGAAAATGAAAGTGAATCTGCAAAACTGGAAAGATAACGGTGGTTGTTTACCCGCCTTGGACGCGGGAGGTCGCAGGTTCGAACCCTGCTTTCCAGACAGTTTGCTCCATTAGCATAGAGGTTAGTGCATTCGGCTTTCTACCGAACGACAAGGGTTCGATTCCCTTATGGAGTGCAAAAAGTGAATAGTCAATGGTGAATTTACTTCGTAAGTGAATTTAAAATTGACAAGCAAAGCGAATTGACAATTGGCTATTCACCAAATTAAAAACGATTTCGTAGCTCAATAGGTTAGAGTATCGGTTTCATAGGTTGAAGGTTCGAGTCCTTCCGAAATTACAGAAAAGTGAATGGTCAATGGTGAATTTTACTTCGTAAGTGAATTTAAAATTGACAAGCAAAGCGAATTGATAATTGACTATTCACCAAATTAAAAACGATTTCGTAGCTCAATGGGTTAGAGTATCGGTTTCATAAGCCGAAGGTTGAAGGTTCGAGTCCTTCCGAAATTACAGAAAAATGAATAGTCAATGGTGAATTTAATTCGTAAGTGAATTTTAAATTGACAAACAAAGCAGATTGATAACTGACTATTCACAATTCAAACTAAGTTAATTGTTTCAAAGAGAAAAAAGAAAAGGCTTGTCGAGAGCAGAAGATCTTTAGCCAAAAACACGATATTATATAGACAGGCTTTTTCTTAACTCATTTTGAAGCGGGACAATGAAAGTTTTAAACATAATATAAATTTTAGATCAGATAAAGTTTGTCAAAGCGCAGAAGTTCTTACATCAAACAAAAATTAAGACAGACTTTATTTTTAATGAAAATTTAAATAAAAAAGAATAATCAGAATATTGGGAAATTACTCATTACCTATTACTGATTACTCATAAGAACGATGGTTCGCCGAAGTGGAAGAGTCGGGGCGGTCTGCAAAACCGTTGCGTAAGCTGAGTGGGTTTGAATCCCATAACCATCTCAAATAACTAAAATGAGATTAGTTCCGAAGAAAGAAAAAGTTTGTCGAGCGCAGAAGTTCTTACATCAAACTAAAAATTAAGACAGGCTTTGTTTTTCTTCACAAGAAAGAATTTAGATGCTAAAAGGTAAAAATTAGAATGAAAATCATTCATCTTTTATCAATTATCATCTATAAAAGGGAAGTACGCCGAAGCTGGAGAGTCGGGGCAGACTGTAAATCTGTTGCTTCATTGCTGAGTAGGTTCGAATCCTACTACTTCCACCACACCGCTGATAATGTAATGGCAGCATGCAGGAAATGTACTCTTGTTGTTCAGGTTCGACTCCTGGTCAGATGGTCAAAAAAAGTGAATGGTGAATTTTGCTTTGCAAGTGAATCTTAAAAATTGACTACAAAGTAAAATTGACGATTAATAATTCACTACAAAAACGCTCTATTCGTCTAACGGTTCAGGACGCCTGCCTTTCGAGCAGAAAACAAGGGTTCGATTCCCTTATAGAGTACAGGAAAGTGAAAAGGTGAATGGTGAATTTTGCTCCGCAAGTGAATTTTAAGAATTGACTGCAAAGAAATTGACTATTCACAATTCACAACAAAAACGCTCTATTCGTCTAACGGTTCAGGACGCCTGCCTTTCGAGCAGAAAACAAGGGTTCGATTCCCTTATAGAGTACAGGAAAGTGAAAAGGTGAATGGTGAATTTTGCTCCACAAGTGAATTTTAAGAATTGACTACGAAGTAAATTGACGATTGACAATTCACAAAGAAATAGGTTAAATGGAAAGAGAAAGGTCTGTCGAGCGCAGAAGATCTTTAAAAAAACATTACAGGCATAGTTTATAAATATAGACAGGCTTTTCTCGGACCTAATTTTATAAATGATGAACGATAAATTATAAATGATGAAAAGGCTATGTATTAAATCATTTATCTCTTAATCAATTATCATTCATAAAAAATCCGCGGGAATGGTGGAAATGGTAGACACACTTGATTTAGGCTCAAGGTTTTGGGGGTTCGAATCCCTCTTCCCGTACAGAATATAAGTAATCGGTAATAAGCAATGGGTAATAAATTGCAGGCAAAAAATATTACTGATTACCAATTACTCATTACCTATAAAATTGGAAGAGTGGTGTAGCAGGTCTGCACGTTAGTCTGAAAAACTAAAGGTACAGGTTCGATTCCTGTCTGTTCCACGAGATATAAGTAATAAGTAATGTGCAATAAGTAATGAATTATGCGCAAAAAAATTACTAATTACCTATTACTCATTACTTATAAAATTGATTCATAGTGTAATTGGTCAGCACACAAGACTTTGACTCTTGTTGTTCAGGTTCGAGTCCTGATGAATCAACAAAAACTACTCCGATAGTGTAATGGCAGCATCTCAGTCTCCAAAACTGATGGTATTGGTTCGAATCCGGTTCGGAGTGCAGGAATGTAATGGTCAATGGTCAATTTGCTTCGCAAGTGAATTTAAAAAAGCTTTGTGTTCTTAGCTGAGTGAAATCGAAGATTCGACGTAGTCAAACGCCTTTGCGAACTTAAAAACAAATAGTAGGTAAAAAAACTTAGCGCACTTTGCGTTAAAACAAATATTTAAACAAAGACAAAACAAAAAACATGTAGAAAAAATGGAAACGCAACAACAAGTATGGCAGAACATGACAGGAAAAATTTTCCAAAACTCTATCACCCAATTGGTAGAAGAAGCCATCATCCGCGAACAGGCAAATGGACACCGACTGAAGGTTTGTGTAGGTTCAGATTCCCATGTATATGGGGAAGCCATTAATTATGCTACGGCAGTAGTATTTATTCGTGAGGGAAAAGGAGCGTTTACCTTTATCAGAAAAGAAAGAGAAATACAGACTATCAGTATCAAAGAACGTATGCTGAACGAGGTGAACAAATCCGTAGAAATTGCTTACGCTATTTGCGCTGTTCTGGATGCTTATGGAGTGGAAATGGAGGTACACGCAGACATTAACACCGATCCGGATTTCAAATCCAATGTTGCCTTAAGAGACGCAATGGGATATATTCTGGGAATGGGGTATGTGTTTAAAGCAAAACCTTACGCCTTCGCAAGTTCCAATTGTGCTGATATGATGGTGTGATGAAATAGCTGGAAGCGGGATGTATGGAAATTAGAGTTTTTAATTTTCTACATTTATTTTAAAGCTTTCAGAAACCTCACAGGTTTTCAAAACCTGTGAGGTTTAAAGTAATAACAAATAAAAAATGAAAACAATTTTAATCATCAACGGAGAAAAATACTGGCAGGATTATTTTGCAGGATTTGATGTGGTTCAGAAAAAAGTTCAGACCTCAGAATTTATCGTAAAAAATGCTGAACTGTATGTTATTGATGAGAATGGAGTCTGCAAACCGGATGTTATTTTTTGGAGATTGGGAGCGATCAATCCTGAAGCAAAACACAGAAATATTTTGGAATTGATTGAATATTCAGGAATTCCATGCGTGAATTCAGCTTCGACATTATTAATAGGTTACGACAGATTATCCATGTTAAACAGATTAAAAAAGCTTGGATTACCTGTGATTGATTTTAATGTAGCAACTAATACAACTCAATTGAAAAATCTGGAAATGCAGTTTCCTTTCGTGGTTAAAGTTGGAAATCATCATGGTGGATATGGAAAAAGTCTGGTTTCAACCGAAGAACAATGGGAAGAACTGAAAGATTTACTCTTTATTCATCAGGATTATGTGACGACAGAGAAATTTATTGATTATCAATATGATATCCGTTATCTGGCTGTCAATGATAAAGTCTGGGCAATGAAAAGAAAAGGTAAATATTGGAAAGCCAATTCTTTAACTCAGGAATATCAACTCATCGAGCCCGAAAAAGAATGGATAGAAAAAATAAAACTGTTACAGGAAAATATCAATGCAGATATTATTGCCATTGATATTCTGGAAACAGAAAACGGAGAAAAAATAATTGTAGAATACAACGATATTCCCGGACTTTCAGGATTTCCTGAAGATGCAAAACTGGAATTGGCGGGTATTGTAAAAAACAAATAAAAGAACCTTAAAAAATTAATAATCATGTATTTTTTAGTTCAGGCTAATATATATTTAGATCCCGATCATTACAGAATTTTTGATGCTTTGGACGAATTAAATATTGATTACAGCGTAATTAATATTCCTCCAACCGCACAAAAAATTGACTTCGAAACAGACAGAAAAGATGTTTTCGTATACGGTTCGGTGACGATTGCAAGATTGGCAAAGCAAAATACAGATTGGTTTCCAGGTTCTTTTTACGGAGGTAATCATTTGTATGAAGTGTATTCCAAATATTATGGTGAAAACCTTCTTAATCACAAAGTTTCCGTTCATAAAATTTCAGAAGAATTGATTTGGAAAAAAGATGAACTCAAATTCATCAAACCTTACAATGAAGCGAAAATTTTTACAGGAAAAGTCTTCAACGAAACGGAATGGAAAGATTTTGCTTTTGAAGCATTGCAAAATCAAACCAACAGAATTACAGAAGATTCTTTGGTTCAGATTTCTGAAGCAAAACGAACAATAAAAGAAGCAAGACTTTGGATTGTTGGCGGACAGATTATTGATGCAGGATATTATAAATTAAATGATCATGCTCCTTTTGAGGAAAAAGTTTCAGAAGAAGGATTGAATTTCGCCAATGAAATGATTCAGCTTTTCAATCTGGAAGAAGCTTTTGTAATGGATATTTGCTTCACAGATGAAGGATGGAAGATTGTTGAAATCAACTGCATCAACAGTTCCGGATTTTATCCGAATACAAACGTGAAAAGTATTATCAAAGCTTTGAATATTTACTTTTCGAATTAAAAAATAAGCAATGGAAATAACAAAAAGATTACTGTTTCTGGATGATATAAGATATCCGATTGAAGCATATCATTATACCAAGCAGGATATTTTCCTCAGAAAAGACTGGCATATCGTTCGGAATTACAAACAGTTTGTCAACAGGATTTTGGAAAAAGGACTTCCGGAAATGATCTCTTTTGACCACGATCTTGCCGATGAACATTATTTGAAGCCCCATTCTCAGGAATTTGTTGAAAAAACAGGCTACGATTGTGCAAAATGGCTGGTAGAATATTGCATGGATAATTATTTGGATTTGCCACAGTTCTATTGCCATTCCATGAATCCTGTCGGAAAAGAAAATATTGAAAGCCTTTTAAAAAACTTTAAAAATTTATAATGGATATTTTCAGATTCATTCAGGACATAAAAACGCATTTAAAACTCAGTTTTTATGAGGTTGATAAATGGTTTCATAAAGACAATAAAACGTTGAATTTTCAACCTTCAAATGGAGGTTGGACAGTTCAGCAGATTTTAGAACATATTTATCTCACGAACTTTTATCTGTTGATACTCATTGAAAAGGGCTCAAAAAAAGCAATGCGGAATTATCTGCATCTTGATTTGAATCTTGAAATAAAAAATTACCGTTTCAATCAGGAAAAGTTTGAAAAAGTAGGTGAATATGGAGCTTTTGAATGGATAAGACCAGAACATATGGAGCCGAAAGGAGAATTAAATTTAACTGAAATAAGAAGTTTAATTACTCAGCAATATCATCAATGCTTAAGTTATTTAGACCTGATGAAAAACGGGGAAGGTCTTCTCTGCAAAACGACAATGACAGTAAATGAACTGGGGAAAATCAATGTGTACGAGTACATTTATTTCCTTTCGCTTCATGCTCAGCGACACCTTACTCAGATGAAAAATAATGAATTAGAAGCGATTTGAATGCTTGGATTGTCTTTTTCAGACAGTAGTGAAACCTCACAGGTTTTCAAAACCTGTGAGGTTTAAGTAAAAACAAACTAAAAATTAAAAAAATGATTTTCAAAACATATAACTCAATAGAAAACGCTTACCAGACCCGGGTAATCGATCAGATCAGGATTCAGGGTTTTGGGGATGAGGTTTTCATCGTGCAGGAGAAAGTTCACGGTGCTAATTTCTCTTTCTTTACCGATGGAAAGGAAATTAAAATCGGGAAGAGAACCGCTTTCATCGAAAAGGATGAAAAATTCTTCAACGCACATCAGATTTTAGAACGTTACAGAAAAAACGTCATCGAAGTATTCGAAAAAGTGAAAAATATTCATCCGGATGTAGAGACGGTCGTAATCTACGGTGAATTGTTCGGTGGAGGTTACAAACACAAACAAGTGGAACCCATAAAAGATGCGGTAAAAGTGCAGAAAGGTGTTGAATATGCACCTCACAACGAATTTTACGCATTCGACATTAAATTGAACGGAACTACTTATCTGGATACCGATGTGGTGAATGAAATTTTCGAAGAAACCGGATTTTTCTATGCAAAAATTCTTTTTCAGGGAACTTTGGAAGATGCTTTGAAGTTTCCGAATGTTTTCGATTCTAAAATTCCGGGCTGGCTTGGGCTTCCTGAAATCGATAACAATATGTGTGAGGGAACCATTTTGAAAACTTTGAAAACCAGATATTTTGGAAACGGCTCAAGAGTCATTTTGAAAAATAAAAATGAAAAATGGATCGAGAAATCTAAAGTGGTAAGAAAACAGGAAAAAACCGTTCAAAAGCAAATCAGCTTTAGCGAAAAAGCTCATAATATCTGGGAAGAAATTCAAAAATATGCAACAGTAAACAGGTTAAACAACGTGGTCAGCAAAATTGGCGAATTTGAACCCAAAATGGTTGGTAAAGTCATTGGTCTTTTTGCGCAGGATATTTTAGAAGATTTTGAAAAAGATTTTCCGAAAGTTTTCGAAACCATTGAGAAAGAAGAACAGAAAAGAATCAATAAAAAACTGAATTCTTTAGTGATTGACATCGTAAAAGAAGAATTAATTTCCACAAAAGTATAGTTTTGAGAGTTATGCTGATGAATAAAACTTTTGTGATTAAAACTATTAAAAATGAAAAAGATAAGTACATTATTCAAAAAAGATATACATAATTTAGGAAGAGTTATTAACGAAATTAATCCTGAAAACAACTGGGTTTTTGATGGGAAAGCTATTGCTACACAAAAGTTTGATGGTTCTGCATGTGCAGTAATCAACGGTAAATTATACAAAAGATACGATGCCAAAAAAGGAAAAACAGCTCCTGCAGGCGCAATTCCGTGTCAGGAAGCAGATCTTATTACAGGTCATCATCCGCATTGGGTAGCGTGTGATATTGATAAAAAAGAAGATCAATACTTCTGGGAAGGTTTCAGTGCTTTGGCTGAATTGGGCAGGGTGGAAGATGGAACCTACGAACTCATTGGTGAAAAGATACAAGGAAATCCTGAGAATATTAAAGGTCATTTATTGGTAAAACATGGCAAAAATATTCTTAGTTTAGAAAGTCTGGACTTTGAATTTATCAAGAGCTTTTTGAGCAATCCCGAAAATGATATGGAGGGTATTGTTTTCCATCATACTGCTGACAATCGTATGTGCAAAATCAGAAAATCTGATTTTGGTGTACGAAGAATATCAGTAAAAGAACTTATTGTTTAATAAAGATGAAGTTTCGGTAATATATTTACCGGAACTTTTTACGTGTTAAATTGAACCATAAACTGATCTGACTAATATGCAGAAAGTTTGTCATTCTGACACAGCCTGAAAGGATGCGAACGAAGTTCAGAGAATCTACACAATATTTTTTTAGAGATTCTTCACTCCACTTTGTTCCATTCAGAATGACAGCAGAAATAATTAATTATTGTTAAAAAAATCTGATTGTCTTTAATTTGTCATAATAAAAACCTCTGCGATCTTGGTTAAGTTTTAACGCCTCTGCGAACCTTAAAAACAGTTTGTTTATAAAAAATCTTTGCGTGCTTAGCGTTAAAATCAAGTATTATGATTGATAACGGATAATCAAAAAAAATTAGAAAAAATGTTACAGGCAGAAATAAAAAGTCTATTAAAAGAAGACATCAGTATATTAATAAAAGTCCCGAATTCAGCAAAGCATTATCTGTGTGATTGCGGTGAAGCGAGTTTGCTGACGGTAAAAGAAGTACAGTCGGTTTCAGCGATATTCATCAGTCATACTCACATTGATCACTTTTCCAATTTCGACGGAATTTTCAGACATCAGATTGGAAGCGGAGAAAAAATCGTGATTTGCGGGCCGAAAAATATTCAACAGCAGATTGAAGCAAGGTTAAAATCTTACACATGGAATTTAATTGATGAAAATGCGATTGAATATGAGATTAGAGAAATCGTTTCTAAAGAAGAAATTAATGTCTATAAAATTCGTCCTCCACATTGGAATCTGGAATTGATAGAAACTCAGCATTTCCTTTTTGAAGACGAATATGTGAATGTTGATTTTGCAATTTTGGATCACAAAACAGACTCCATCGCCTATTTATTCAGAGAAAAAGATTCGGTGACTTTTAATGAAAAAGGTTTAGAATTCAAAAAAGGAAAATGGATCAGCGAATTGAAGAAAGCCTTTGAAAACAACGATTCCGACCAAGAAATCGAGATTGAAGGAACGGTTTATAAAGCATCCGATTTATTTCACTTTCTGACTCGAAACAAAGGATATAAATTAGGCGTAATCATGGATCACGCGGTCTGTGAAGATAATTATGAAAAGATAAAAACGGTTTTCAGGGAAGCGGATATGGTGTACATCGAAACATTCTACAAAGATGAAGATCAGGAATTTGCGAAGATCAACTATCACAGTTTTGCATCTGCATCCGGAAAAATCATGAAAGAATGTGAAGTAAAAGAAGTAGTTCCTATTCACTTTTCGAGACGATATGTCGAAAGCGATCAACTGAAAATTGAAACCGCTTTTTATAAAGCATTTTACGGAAATTAATTAACCTGAGTTCGTGATAAGTCTTCTTAAACGCAAGGTAAAACAAAGAGTTTCAATTATTAAGAATTCAGCTTTTAAGATATACAAAGGCGTAAAACTTATCAAAGTAATACCATTTTTGTCTTTTTTAAATAAACGAAGTGCCTTTGTTTAGCTTACCAACTTTCAATAAGTAAAAAAATCTTTTGTTTTTCTTTGCGATAAATTAATATGATTTTATAAATCAATTAATTAAAATTATTTATTCAATTAAAATTAAAAAAACTAAAAATAATCATGCAAAATAAATTACCTTTTCATTTCGATATGGAAACGGCTGATCCGGATGATTCGATGACGTTGGCTGTTTTGGCGACGCATCCCAAGGTTCATCTCGCAAGCGTATCCGTACATCCGGGAGGAAAAGATCAGATAGGATTTGTAAAACGTGTTCTGCAAATTCTGGATAGGGAAGATGTCCGCGTCGGTGCAGGAACTCCAAAATCTTTGGTGAGCCGTGTTTCGGGTTTTTACCAAGACTGGATCGGAAAATTTGAGGAATCAGAAGCGGATGATACGGCAGCAAACATTATGGCTGAAACACTCCATCAATTTCCCGATTGTACTTTACTGACGGGAGCAGCACTTACAAATCCGCATTCATTGTGGGAAACCGGAGTTTTCTTCGATCGCTGGTTTTGTCAGGGTGGTTTTGCAGGCGACAATATTGTCCCAAAAGAACATCGACTGGAAAAATTTGACGGAAAAATTACCTGTGCGACATTCAATCTGAACGGAAATCCATTGGCTGCTGAAAAGCTGCTTTCAATACCAATGACTGAGAGACGGATGATCAGTAAAAATGTTTGTCATGCTGCTGTTTTTACAAAGAAAGATGCAGAAATCCTGATCCCTTTTCTAAATGAAAATAAAGGATTGAAGCTATTTCTTAAAGCAGTGGAACTCAAAGAAAAGGCACTTCATGATACTGTGGCAGCTTTATTGGCGATAGATCCGTCAAAAGCAGTCTGGGCGGAAGTAATTCCTTACAGACAGCGTGGTGAATGGGGCTCTCGTGAAGTAAAAGAAAGCTCCGGACACAACTCATCATTGATTACAACTCATATTCCGGATTTCAAAGATCTGTGGATGGTGATGAAACCTTAACGAATTAATATTATTAAACTAAAACTGCAATTTTAATCAGCAAGTTTGTCATTCTGACACAGCCTGAAAGGATACGAACGAAGTTCAGAGAATCTCACATAAAGATTTTAGAGATTTTTCACTCCACTTTGTTCCGTTCAGAATGACAGAGAAAATAGTGAAATATTGTAGTTAAAAAACAAACAATTAAAAAATGAAACCAAACATATTTTTCACAGCAGACCATCATTTTGGTCACGAAAATATTATAAAATTCTCCGAAAGACCTTTTGAGTCTTTAGAACACATGAACGAAGAACTCATCAAAAGATGGAATGAGAAGATCGGTAAAGATGACACCGTTTATTATTTAGGTGATATGAGTTTAGGCAAACCGGATTTCACGAAAGAAATACTGGACCGGTTAAATGGAAACATTCATTTGATAAAAGGCAACCATGAAGGTGCAGCGCTGACCTATCCAAAACGATTTGCTTCCATCAGAGATTATCACGAACTGAAAATTGATGAGCCTGAAAACAGCAACGGCAAACAGAAAATTATTCTCTTTCATTACGCCATGAGAACATGGAACGGCTCACACCGTGGCGTTTGGCAGCTTTACGGTCATTCGCACGGAACATTACCCGACGATGAAATGGCTCTGAGCTTCGATGTAGGAGTAGATTGCCATAATTTTTATCCGGTTTCTTACGAGGAGGTAAAGGAAATCATGAAAAGGAAAAAATGGACACCGCCGTTTGCGCCGAGAAATTAGAAAGTTGGGAGTCTGAAGCAGGAAGATGGAAGTTTTTACAGCGTGTAATTTACTTCCAGCCTCTTGCTCCCATCTTCCAACCTAAAATCAAAATCATGAAAACAACAAACAAAATCATAATTATCGATTTGGAAGCTACGTGTTGGGAAAATGACAGAATTCCCACCGGCCAAAAAACCGATATTATAGAAATAGGAATTTGCGAATTAAACAGAACAACGCAGGAAATTTCCAAAAAACGAAGCATTTATGTAATTCCCGAAAGATCTAAAATCAATAAATTTTGTACAGAACTTACAGGAATTACTCCGCAACTCATCGAAGAAAAAGGAATCTATTTCGAAGAAGCCTGCGAAAAAATCAAAGATGAATATCACTCAGCTCAGCTTACTTGGGCAGGTTTCGGAAACTTTGATAAAGAGCAGATCATGGAACAGTGTGATTATCTCGGTATCGAAAATCCTTTTTCCGAAAACTACATCAATGTGATGTATCAATTCAAAAATTACATTGGACATCATAAAATGATGGGTTTGAAAAGAGCCCTCAATTATATGAACGTGGACTTTGAAGGAAATCATCACAGCGGAGCAGACGATGCTTACAACGCCGCCAGAATTTTAAGAGAAATTTTGAGGTGAATTTGGGCTGAAAGTCTGAAGCTGGAGGCTGGAAGTAAATTACACGCTGTAAAAACTTCCATCTTCCCGCATCCATTTTCCAGACTTTAACAATTAAATATTACAACAATGAAAACAACAGACAACATATTAATTATAGACCTTGAAGCCACATGTTGGGAAGACCGACCGCCGAGAGGACAGGAAAGTGAGATCATAGAAATCGGAGTGTGTATCATGGATGCAAAAACCGGAAAGATTTCTAAAAATGAAGGAATTTTAGTAAAACCTCAATACTCAAAAGTAAGTCCGTTTTGTACGGAACTGACTTCCATTACACAGCAGATGCTTGATGACGAAGGCGTTTTGTTAGAAGATGCTTTAGATATTCTGAGAGCAGAATACGATTCTGAAGATCTGACTTGGGCAAGTTACGGAAACTACGATCTTAATATGCTTCAAAATCAGGCAAGAAGATTTAATGTAGATTATCCTTTGAGCGATGACCACATCAATGTGAAAACATTATTCGGAGAACTGCATCCCACGATTCGTAAAAGTGTAGGTATGGCAAGAGCTTTAGGCGAATTAAAGCTTACACTTGAAGGAACGCATCATAGAGGAGTAGATGATGCCAAAAATATTGCAAAAATTTTGCATTGGTGTTTGCAACAATAATTTAACAGTTTACCAATCTAAAAATGTAACGACGACTTCCTTTTAAAAAGGGAGTTTTTTATTTCCATACCTGTCATTGCAAGAAGCGAAGTAAGCCTGTGCTGAGCCTGTCGAAGTAAAGCAATCTCGAAAAAACAGAAAGATTGCTTCACTTTCAGTTCGCAATGACAAAAAATATTACAAATTTTATACAGCGCAAAATCATTGCGCAATTCCTTTTTTACTTTGCATCATCAAAATGAAACAACACTAAAATTTTGAAAAACAGATTTTAGTTAAAATATCAGGCAGGTCTTGTTGGGTGTTTCGGTATATCACCATTGCAGAAGAATTTGTTGAGAAACATGATTTCGTTCTGTTCAGCTTGATCTGAAGGTTTCGGGATTTCCCAAAAAATCTCAAACGACTCTATAGGTTGAAGGTTCGAGTCCTTCTATCTCTTGAAAAGGGATATAGTTCAAATGGTAGAACAGTAGATTTATGCGTGGGTTCGACTCCCACCCTCACTTCAAATGAGGTAGCTCAGTCCGGTTAGAGCACTACACTTTTAATGTAGATGAAATAGACTCAAAATCTATTTTTTTTTTAGCGAGTTTGAACGTTCTCATTAAAAATGTTCATGGAAAAGTCTGGAATTTTTTCAGTTGTTCAATCAACATTTTGAAAAAGCCAGCAAGAAAAGATGTTTTCTGAGAATGAAATGGAGATGAAGAATGAATAATTTTTGAAATGAATTTTCTAAAAAGGACGGTTTTCCGCGTGAGCGATGGTAGCGGATACCCCGCAGTGAAGAGCGCAAGCGACGAACGAGGAGTAGAAGAGGACGTAGCGACCCGGGCTTTTGGTAAAGCCAAGACGAGGGACACGCCCAAAATCTGAATATTTAGAAAATGAGTTTGAAAAATAAAATTCCAAACTCGATGATTTTTTCTGAATTGCTTTCCTTCCGCCGTTTTCGGAAGAAGAGATTCCGGATTTTCCTTTTAATTGATAGTAACCATTAAAATAGTAAGACGATGATAAAAAATGTACAAATTAAAGCATACGAAACAGGTTTGGTTTTTAAAAACGGACATCTGATCGATATTTTGAAAGAAGGTAATTTCTGGATTTTTGGAAATAAGTCTGTAAAGATTTATGATATGAAATCTTTGTTTAATTCTGATACTGATCTTCATCTTTTGTTGAAAAATGAAAACCTGAAATCGTTATTGGAAATTGTTGAAGTAAAAGAAGGAGAGATTGTTCTGATGTACGAAAACGGAATTTTCAAAGACGTTTTGAATATTGGTCAATATGCATTCTGGAAAGGAATCTTGGACAGAGAGTTTCAAAAAATCGACTTGGCTAAAGTTGAGATTTCACAAGAAATTTCCAAGACAGTTTTGGAAAATATGAAATTAAAAAGCTTCGTAAGAAAGTTTGTTGTGCCTTCTCACTATAAAGGGTTGCTATTAATTGACGGAAAACTGAGTCAGGTTTTGGAAAGTGGTCTTTACTCTTTCTGGAATAATGAATCTTCTGTTGAAGTTAAAATTGTAGATCCAAACTATGAATTAAAATCACAGTTCGGAGCCCATGAAAACGGAGCTGTTTTGATAAAATCTGAACCTCTTAAAGATTTTTTGAAAATTGTAGAGGTAAAAGACGGAGAAATCATTTTGCTATATGAAAACGGAAGTTTAAAAGAAGTATTAAACGTGGGTCTGTATGCATTTTGGAAAGATATTGTGGACAGAGAATTTCAAAAAGTGAATTTGATGAAAGTTGAAATTACAGAAGATATTTCGAAGACTCTCTTGGAAAATGTAAGATTGAGAAATTATGTAAGAAAATTTATTGTATCCAATCAGCATAGAGGATTACTGTTAATTGACGGAAAATTAACCAAAGTTCTTGAAGCCGGAACGTACTACTTCTGGAACAACGAAACTTCCATCGAAGTAAAATCGGCAGATATGAGGATGCAGCAAATGGAAATTGCAGGTCAGGAATTGTTGACCAAAGATAAAGCGATGCTGCGTATTAATTTCTATGTGCGTTTTCAGGTGGAAAACATCGAAAAAGCGTTGATGGAAAATAAAGAATATGATAAGCAATTATATATTCTGATGCAGTTGGCTTTGCGTGAATTCGTTGGAGCTTTAACATTGGATGAATTATTGTTGAAAAAAGATTCTGTAGGAAAAGAAATCCTTGAAAATCTTGGAAACAAAGCCGAAGATCTTGGTTTAAAAGCTTCCGATGCGGGAATCAGAGATGTAATCTTAACAGGAGAAATGAAGGAAATCATGAATCAGGTTTTGATTGCCGAGAAAAAAGCTCAGGCAAACAGCATCATGAGACGTGAAGAAACCGCTTCCACAAGAAGCTTGCTGAATACCGCGAAATTAATGGAAGAAAACGAAGTCCTTTGGAAGCTTAAAGAAATGGAATATATGGAGAAAATCGCCGACAAAATTGGAGATATTACCGTTTCCGGAAACAGTAACATTGTTTCTCAACTGAAAGAAATCTTCACAAAATAGAAACTAATAACTTTTATGATAGAGACGGGTTTTGTGAATGCAAAGCCTGTCTTGTTTTTTATAGACAATTAATAATTTTTTTCTCTCGCTGATTTTGCAGATAACGCTGATTTTAATGAAATTTAATCTATATTTTCTTTAATCGGATTTGTGTACATCTGAGAAATCTGTGGGAAAATGAAACAGTTTTATTTCCTTTTCATCCACTCCTCATAAGAAACCACACCTAATTCAGGTTTTCCGTCACCTTCTAAAATCGAAATAAATTCCAGCTGATTTCCATCCGGATCATTAAAATAAATCGTCAAAGCAGGCATCCATGCAAAAACCATTGGCTTTTCAATGCCGTCTTTCAGAAAATTATAAGGTTTCAGGTTTTTATTTTTCAGAAATTCGACAGAATAATTCAGAATATCTTCTTTATCAGTAGTAAAAGCAAAATGTCTCGTTTGCAGATTTTCCTTCTGCTCCCATAATCCCAACATGGATTCCTTGTTTTTTCCGATCCACAAAAATGCAATTCTTCGGTTTTCTTCTTTATGGGCAAATTCCAGTCCCAAAATTTCGGTATAGAATTTTATTGCATTTTCCAGATCACTCACCTGAATATGAGTCTCGTACAGTCCTTTAATCATGAGTTTAAAATTTTAATGAAACAAATCTAGAAAACGTATTTCCAAAAACTCTCCATTATTAATTCCTTTATATAAAATGAATGATAGATTTTTTCTAAACACAAATACCACAAATTTTTTCACAAATTTCACAAGGAAGATTGTTGTTATTACTGCAAGAATTCGTGCAATTAGTGTTTAAATAAAATTTTTTTCAAAAAAAACATACTACGCAAAAACATTGCGCAAAAGCATCCTTACTTTGCATCAGAAATCAGGGAAAAAGTGATAATCCTCTGAAATGTTTAACAAAAAAACAGTAACCATGAAATTTAATTTTTTAAGAAAAGAGAATAAAGTAGTAACGAACTACGAAGGTGCAAAAGCTTATACGATGACACCTGCAGAAGAATTGTACAGTGCTGTTGTTACAACAGGATTATCCAATACCACCTATGAAAAAGGAAGTGAAAGACTTACAAGAATTCAGTCCCTGATTCAGAAAAATGATCCGGAATTCGTTGCAAAATTGGCAGTTTATGCAAGAAAAGATATGTACCTGCGTTCCATTCCGTTGGTTTTGACAACCGAATTGGCAAAGCAGACTTCAGGTACAGACTTGGTAAGCAGAACCATCGACGGAGTTATTCAGAGAGCGGATGAAATTACCGAACTTTTGGCGTATTACCAATTGGCAAACGAAAGAACAGATCTTAAAAAACTGAACAAACTGTCAAAGCAAATTCAGAAAGGTCTGGTAAAATCATTCAATAAATTTGATGAATACCAGTTCGCCAAATACAACAGAAAAGCTGAGGTAACCCTGAAAGATGCCCTGTTTCTGGTTCACCCGAAAGCAAAAGATGAAAACCAACAGGCTATTTTCAACAAAATCGTCAACGATTCGTTGGAAACACCTTACACTTGGGAAGTAGAACTTTCAGTATTAGGTCAGACAAAATTTGCCGATGATGCCGAAAGAAAAGCAGCCTTCAAAAACAAATGGGAAGAACTGATTTTCAGCAACAAACTGGGGTATATGGCAACTTTGCGAAACCTCAGAAATATTCTGGAAGCCAACGTTTCTCCGGATGCGATGCAGAAAGTTTGCAGCTATCTTTCGGATGAAAAAGCCGTAAGAAATTCAAAACAACTGCCTTTCAGATTCTTGTCGGCGTACAGAGAACTAAAAAGTATGAAATCACCTTATCTATCATCCATTCTCGAAGCATTGGAAGATGCGGTTTTGGTAAGTGCCAAAAATATCAAAGGTTTTGGATTCGATACTTCGGTCGTAATTGCGGCAGACGTTTCCGCTTCAATGCAACAGCCGGTTTCTCCAAGATCTAAAGTTTTGCTGTACGATATTGGTCTGTTAATGTCGATGATGTTGCAGTCGCAGTGCAAAAATGTGATTTCAGGTATGTTCGGTGACACATGGAAAAGAGTTCCGATGCCTAAAAACGGTATTTTGAGAAACGTGGATGCATTCTATAAAAGAGAAGGTGAAGTAGGTTACTCTACTAACGGTTATCTGGTCATCGAGGATTTGCTGAACAGACGCGAAAAAGTAGATAAAGTAATGATTTTCACCGATACTCAGCTTTGGAACAGCAACGGAACCCGAAATTCTTTCGAAGATTCTTGGAATCAATACAAAAGTTTTCACCCAAATGCAAAATTGTATATTTTTGACTTGGCGGGTTACGGAAGACAGCCTTTGGATATCAGACAAAACGATGTATACCTTATCGCAGGTTGGTCCGACAAAATTTTCGATGTACTGAACGCTTTGGAAGATAAAAAATCTGCCGTAGAAATGATTAAAAAAGTAGTGCTGTAAAAGGCACTGCTTTTAAAAATAAGACTAATAATTATTGTTTTCAGGAGCTTAATCCCGCTCTCCGCACTCGCTATTTTCTGGATTTCGGCTGTGGCGGCAAAGCCGCCACAGCCGAAATCCAGAAAATGAGCTCAAACAAATGCTGCGATCGGGGCTAAAAAAATGCAAAAAATGATAAAACTTTTTAACGTTATTGAAATCAATCCCGTTAAATATTCTCAAGAAGACTATGAGATTCCTGAATTATCATACTCTTCAAGTTCTGAAGAGCGGAATGATAGATGGCAAAAAGCTATATCTACTTTAGATCTTAATCTAAAATTAATCGAGGAAGATTCTTATTTCGTAGATATTGAAACAATTGATGATGAAAATCTGAAGATTATTTTAAAAATAGTTTTCGATGATAGAGATATAGATATTGAAGAAGAAAATTACTTGATGCTTTTTGATGGAGGAATTCTTTTAAAGAAAGACAATGAACTTCTTCTTGAGCCACAATGTTGTGCAGATCTTGAGGATATCAAAAATTGGGAATATATTTTCGAAAATAGTTCATCAGATTGGTCACAGTTATGGATTGGGCATCCATGGATTTTCTACAAAAAAGAAAATGGTAAAATTCAATTTTCCGATTATACCGAGGACTTGTTAAATGAATGGGAAAATAGACAATCTGTTTTTGAAGTCGATGAATTAGATTTGCAAATCGAAATTAATAAAATAAAAGAACGGCAGACACATTTCAATGATAGAGTTATTAAGCTTTTGACAGAAATATAAATTTAAAAACCGACCTATGAAATGAAGGCGTTAAGAAAATAAGCTGTACGAACGTTAAGAAGATTCTACTGTTTGAAATAGGAACAAATTCAAAACGAACAAATGAATAATTATAAATAATGGGAACTATTTTTTACAGAATTGAACAGGATCTTAAGGCGGGAAGAAAGAAAAAAGCCTGCGACAGACTTCGAAATCTGATCAATGAGTTTCCCGACGATCTTTCTTTGAGAGAGAAACTGGCTAAGATTTACTATGATTCAGGATTTAAAGATGAAGCCGGAAAGTTTTGGATCTTATCTGAACCTCAGAATTTCGACATGAAAGAAGCCGTTGAGATGTACAGGAATTCATTAAGCAATTCCGGAAATGCTATTTTAAAAGATATCGTTTTTCGGGGAGATAAAACTCAGCTTTCGGAATACGCAAAAAATATTCTGAAGGAACTGGAAACCGATAGCTTTAAGAAAACAAAACGAATTCCAGATTTTAAAAGAAAGCAAAGAGAAAAAGGAAATTATACAGAATCTAAAGATAGCTTTTTTAGTAATGTAGGGCTTTATTTGCTCATTGGAGGAATTATTTTACTTCCATTTTTAGGACTTGTTAAGCTGGGAGAGATTATCGGGTCAATATTTTCAAAATAAATTTTAACTGCGTAAAAAGAATGCGCACTAACGCAATAATTTTGCATCAACAAAAACAGATAACCATGAATTACTATAAAAAATGGCTTAAAGGAACACTGTATTGAGGTTAAATACTCAATACTTATGAAAAAAATTAAAACATTAAAGAAGTCTTTCGGAAGCAATGAATATGGATTAATTGACTTTCCGAAGAAAATTTCGAATGTGCAGATTTCCAGAATTTTATATGGAGATGAAATGGGATGTTCTTGGTGTTTTCCACATGGCTACGAAACCATTAATTCAAAAGAAATTAAGTTTCAGAGAAACTGGAAAAAATACAGAAAAACCCAATGGAAAACCAAAAAGTAAGTGTCGTAAAACAGAATTTCTTCGTTTAGGGACAGCAATACAGGTTCGAATCCTGTTTCCAAGTATTCGGAATGGTGTAATGGTATCACTCTGTCAGTAAGTCTCTGTTTGATTTTTTACCTTACTTTAAAAAAATTACCGGTGCCGTAAGAAAAGAATTCCTTTGATTTCGACTTGAACAAGAGTCTTTTCGTTACATTGCCCGGTTTTAAATAACCAATGTCGTCATCATAAGAGTTCCATCGTCTTACTTAAAATTTGAATTGATATCAAAAACTCTTATACCATGTTACTTGGTTTTTTTAAAAAATAATTTTAACTGCGTAAAAAGATTGCGTACCAATAGAGTAATTTTGCAGTAACAAAAAACAATAACCATAAAAACTTAAAAAATAATCGATGCCGTAAGAAAGAGTTCCTTCGAATCCAAACTGAAAAAGTCTCTTTCAAAATTTTGCTCGATTTTAAAATTACTTACAAGTGCCGTAGATAAAAGTTACTTCGATTTGTACAGAGGTTCGAATCCTTTCGCCGAAAGGTGTGGTCGAGTGGCTAGACGGTTTTTAAGACAGCTTTTATCACTGTTTGCCTTGTAATTTTTAAGAAAACTATTTAAAAAACATAAAAAATCAAGTGTCGTTTCAGAATCATACTTCGATATTTAATCTTTGGGTCGCAGGTTCGAATCCTGCCTGTTCCAAAATGGAAGAGTAGCTCAGACGGTAGAGCAAAAGCACTGAAAGATTCTCACATTATTACCTTGATTTAAAAAACAAAAGAGTGCCGTAGAAAAGGCTTACTTCGAACAGCAATTATTTAGATCAAAAAATCTAAAAAACAAGTGCAATTTCCTGAATAACAGTAGGGATCAGGTGCATGTCTGTCTTTTCGCCTTTTGCCTCTTTTTATTGAAAATTTAAAAATATCGGGTGTCGTAGTACAGAAATTCTTCGTTTCCCCGCTTAAGATGCAGGTTCAAATCCTGCCTGTGAAAACAGTAGTCTAATGGTAAGATGTAAGCCAGTAAGTGTCTGTACGAAATTTTACCTTGATATAATAAAGAGTGCCGTTAGAGAAAACTTACTTCGGTTAATCTTAATGATGTTGGTTCGACTCCAGAATAAATCTGAAAATGATTTATAATAAAGAGTTTTCTCGTCTTTTGCCTCTTTTTTTAATTTTAAAAACTTACAGATAAGTGTCGTAGAGAAGGGTTACTTCGTAAATATAACGGTCCTAAGGTAGCGTAATTCGGGCGACCGAACTGGTGAGGTTGGGTTGAAAACCAACTGGGCAAAAGTTTTCGAAAGAAAGCGTAAGTCTCTCGCAGATGTAGAATTGCCGGCTCCCTGCCCAAATCGGGTAAGAGCGGCGCTCATAAGAGCAAAAATACCTTTTTCGCCTTTTACCTTATCTGTTTTATAATATACAAGTGCCGTAGAATAGTGTTACTTCGCTCATTACGACGGGGTCGCGGGTTCGAGTCCCGCCTTTTCCACAGTTTAAAAAACACAAAATTAAAATAGGAAAAGTAGCTCAGTTGGTTAGAGCACGACATTGCACTTTCTGGTTGTTGCCTTGTTTTAAAATATAAAGTGTTGTAGAGAAAAGATACTTCGTCACCAATCGAAGGGCAGGAATAATGAAGCCTACTGATCCGGCAAGATTATCCGGTTCGACTCCGGCAGAACGATGCCCCGCTTTTCTTTTCCCGTTTGTAATCTTTATATTAAAAATCCGAAAAGCATATTGCTTTTCGGATTTTTTTCTTTAGATATAAATAATCTTATTCTTCAATTTTTTCTTGGTCTTCGTCCTCCTTTTTATCAGGGAAGATTAAAGACAGAATCACTGAAATTACCAAAACTCCTCCAACGATTCCCAAAGAAACCGGAGACGGAATGTGATACCATGGTGCGATCAGCATTTTTACTCCGATGAACGATAAAATAACTGCCAAACCATAAGGCAATTTGCTGAACATATGAATGAAATTCGCCAACAGGAAATACAATGATCTTAATCCCAGAATCGCGAAAATATTTGAGGTGTAAAGAATAAACGGGTCATTAGAAATCGCAAAGATTGCCGGAATGGAATCTACTGCAAAAAGAACGTCTGTAAATTCAATTACCGCTACAACAACCAAAAGCGGGGTTGCCATTTTCATTCCGTTCTGTACCGTGAAGAATTTGTCGCCCACGTAATTGTCTGAAACTTTCCAGAATCTCTTAATCAGTCTTGCTCCTGCTGTATTGCTGTAATCTTCTTCGTCGTCATCGTCTCCGTCGCCCCAGGATTTTATTCCTGCATATACAAGGAACAGCCCGAATAAAGTCATTACAATATTGATTTTCACAGGATGTCCGAAAATATTCATTTCAGGCAGATAGGTCAGATTAATTAATCCAACACCCGCAAAAATGAAAATTGCTCTGAAAATCAATGCTCCGATAATTCCCCAGAAAAGAACTTTGTGGTGAAGGTATTTCGGAACTTTAAAGAACCCGAAAACCAAGATGAATACAAATAAGTTATCCACCGAAAGCGCCTTCTCAATCCAGTAAGCCGCCTGATACTGCGTGAATTTCTCCACTGCCAAAGCATGACTTTCGGGACTTCCGTCTGTATTGAAAACCCAATAAACCACGCCGGAGAATACCATAGACAGCGAGATCCATACGATTGACCAGATTGTAGCTTCTTTGGAAGAAACTTCATGACTTTTTTTGTTGAAAACTCCTAAATCCAGAAGCAACATGATAACTACCGTTACCGCAAATCCCCAAACCAGACCGGGATGAAGATCTAAAATACCTTGATGTTTGTCCACTTTTAAATGTGCTTATTATACGATAAAAGCAATATTTGTACGGGTACAAGTATTGCTAAGTTTTATTTTTTATTTTAAAAATTTATTCAATAGTTAATAAGTTTTGGCTAAAGCCGGATTGGAACCTATTTTTAATGCAAGCGGGCTAAAGCCCGTTCCTATTGATAATCATTTTAAACACTAATATTTTACAAATATTTCTGCTTTACAGTTTCTATTGTTTCCTGCAGTTTTCGGTCTGCTGTAGGATCTCCGATCGCGTTGAACTTCCATTCTCCGTTTCTTTTGTAGAAAACTCCCATCACCATGGCAACGTGACCTCTGAAAGAAGCATCGTTCGCAATATCATATTTCGCAAAAACTTCTCTTACGTTGGTTGGCGTTCCTTCATAAATTCTGATGGATGCGAAAGGAATAGTCCCGAAATCCTGACCTTTATAACTGTTCAGAACCAAAGCAACGTGTTCTACATTGGAATCCAGATTGCTGAAATCTACAGTAATCACCTCATTGTCAAGACCGTCATCTCCATTCACATCTCCTGTTAAATCGTCTCCGCTGTGTCTTACAGAACCGTTTTTTGATCTTAAGTTTCCAAAATAGATTACTTCTGTTGCATTTTTATTAGAATCGTATAAAATACAGCTTCCGTCCAGATCTACCGCTTCTTTTGTAATCCCTCCGAAGAATCCTTTTTTCTCAATTGCCCCCCAGTTGATTCCTACACAAGCCTGTGTAAGCGTAGTTCCGTTTTCCTTTGTAAGGTTTATTCTCTGACCTTTTTGTAAGTTAATAGCCATTGTTATATTTTGTTTTAGTTCTAATTTTAATTTTTTTTTACTGTGCTTAGTTTAAACACAAAGATTCGCAAAGATTTTTTTTAATTGTTCTGCATATCTTTGTTCGCAAAGGCGTTTCACTCAGCAAATGATGGCAGTAAAGTGAAAAAGTTTGTAAAGAATTGAATTTTAAAACTTTTTACTTTTACTAATTATTTAAATTTAAATTCAGCATTGCGCGAAGAATATTGGTTTCCTCATTAATGTCGAACATTTTACTCATCACGTCTGTATTTTCTAGATTTTTAATGTAATCCTGAAGTACGGCAATGACCTGTTCCGGTAATATTTTTTTCCTTTCGTTCATCGTCTGTTCCAATTGTTCATTCTTTCTTTTTAACTGATAAACAATTGTTCCCTGATTTGATTCGTTGGGCATTGTATCTAGTTTTTCCAGTTTTTTAGGATCAATCAGATACATTTTTCTGCCTTCAATATCGAAGATGAAATGATCTTCAGACTGAAAAATCTTAAACAATTCATATTCGTTTCCCGCGATGGCGTATCCACACACAAAGCGGACTTTAAAATTCTGAATGTTAAGTCTTCCCAATAATTTTCTTTCAATCTGATAATCTTTATACTGATAGGCAGGAAAAGAACCGGACTTCAGCAATTCTTCATCAACATTTGAACGGTAGAATTCTGCCGCATATTTTTTGTTGAAATACAGAACATTATCCCAGTTCAATCGAAATTTATCTTCCGTAAGATCATTATACAGGCTTTTCAGCTGATTAGAAAAAATACCGCTGTACATTTTCCGGTCTGTTTCGAAGCCGTCAACACGCTTTTCCTCAAAACCGGAAATGTATTTGCTGTTAACATCAATTTCATTAAGAACCGCCAGCATATCATTTTCCTTCTGCCGTTTAATTTTGGTTAAAAGTTCAATGAGACTGTCGGTGTACTGAAGATGAAAAAGTTCCAGTTTGCTGTAATCGAGTCCCTTATTTTCCTGAAAAAGATTATGGATAATATCCGTCTTAATGTAGATCGAAATTATATCAACATTTTCAAAAAAATTCGCGAGAAGTTTAAGTTTGGTTAATCTTCTTTTGCTCTGAGACAATATGTTTACAGCATCATCATTCACTTTTTATCTCTCGTTATTATCCTCTTACGTTTGCTTTTAACTCGTGTTCCAAAGTCATTAAATCCTGATCCAGCTTTTTTCTTCCTTCTGCACCCTGCTTTTGGATCTGCTTCACTTCGTTCAATGTATTAATTAATTTTGAAGTTGTTTCTCTCAGTGTTTCCACAGAAACGATCGTCTGTTCATTCGCTCTGGCCACATTAATAGAGTTCTGCCCAAGACGTTCTGCATTCTTTCTTAAAATTTCTTCTGTTGTAGCCGAAACTTTTTGCTGAATTTCAATACTTTGCTGCTGTCTGTACATCGCCACCGCCAGTGAAAGCTGATTTTTCCAAAGCGGCAAGGTTGTTGTTAAAATCGTCTGCGCTTTTTCTGCAATAGAAACGTTGTTGTTCTGAACCAGCCTGATTTGAGGAAGCGACTGCATCATGATTAATCGAACTACTTTCAGATCCGCTAATCTTCTGTCTAATCTTGCAATAAAATCTCTCTTATCTGCAATCTGATAATCCTGAAATTCCTGAGTATTGGCTTCCATGTGCGCTAATTCTGCTCCCGCTTTTTCAATTCTCAGATTTCCGATAATCACCAGTTCTTCGATCTGTTTAATTGCATTCACATTGCTTTCAAAAATCGTCTGCAAAACAGCATTATCTTTCGTGGAAGTAATGATTCCTGCATTTACCTTATAAGCGATCTGATCGATATTGTTGATGATTTTATCATATTTGGCAAATAAATTCTCGATCTGCGTCATGACACTTTTCATGAAAGGCAATTTGCTTAAAAAACTTTTGAATTTATTTTGATTTAATTCTTCAACATCTACATAATTCAGCTCGACTAATAAATTATTAATCAATTCTCCGACTTCACCGGAATTTGATCTCCTTACATTTCCAAGGAAACTGTCACTCTGGTTGGATAATGTTCTCTGAAGGTCTGCCCCGAAATTAACGATAGATCCCGGATTGGTTTCGTCGATAGAATCTGCAAGGGCTTCATATTTCTGACGTTCATCTGTTTTCAGCTGATTCAGATTTACATTTCCGTCTCTGTCTACCAATGGGGCAGGAGGTGTACTTGGTGTAGCCATACCTGGTGGCGGCGCCATCGGAGTCGGCTCAAAAGTCTTTAAAGATTCGATCGATCCAAGCGGATCTATAGGTTGATTTTCCTGATTGTCCATGGTAAATTATTGATAGATTGATACAAATTTTTCAAGACCTTCTCTTTGTCCGGCTCCCACTGCTTCGAATTTCCACTCTCCGTTTCTGTTGTAGATTCTTCCGAATTCTACTGCGGTTTCGATAGAGAAATCTTCATCTAATTCATATTTCAGAATTTCTTCGTTGGTATCTGTATTGAAAATTCTGATGAAAGAATTTCTTACCTGTCCGAAGTTCTGTCTTCTGGAATCTGCTTCGTGAATCGTTACCACAACGGTAATTTCTTTCACAGCAGGATCAATTTTTGTAAGGTCTATTTTAATCTGCTCGTCATCTCCTGCGCCGTCTCCCGTAAGATTATCACCAGAGTGAATTACTGCTTTGTCCGGAGACTCCAGATTGTTGTAAAAAATAAAATGATTATCTGAAATTAACTTTTTATTTTCACCTAATAAAAATAAAGAAGCATCCAAATCGAAAGCGGTTCCGGTAGATGTATTGTTAATATCCCATCCAAGACCAACCGTAAATTTCGGTGCGTTTATATTTTCTCTCTGTCCTTTCTGTAAGTTAATAGCCATAATATAATTCGGTTTGTGTTAAAGTGTTTATATTGTTTTTATATTCTTTTATTAAATGATAATTGTTGCTGATTGCCAGTTCCAGCAGATTATCCATCAGTTCCTTTTTTACTTTAGACGAAAGATACTCAAAATTACCTGAATCTAAGCCTAAAATATATTTTACAATTCGTGTATTAAACTGAAAACTAGGCTTTCCCATTACTTCTGCGATATCTTCTACATTTTTCACTGCGTAATAATTAAAGTAATTTTCAATTTTAGGATCGAGATCAAAATTCATCAGTTCAGCATAATACATGAATAAAAAGTCTGCTTCTACATGGTACTGATTCAGAATTTTATTCACCGTAAATTCATGGCTTCCTGTTATTTTAATATCATCTATAAAAATACAAAGTTTTCCTCTAAGAAAATCTTTATCCAGATAATACGTATCATTCGCGATGAGATTTTTACGGTCTTCAAAACTTAAATTTCCATAATCTGTCGTATAGGTATGATTTCTGTTAATTTTCGATAAAATGCTTGATTTTTTTCCTTTCTGAAACAAATAAAAATCCAGATGCTTCTTAAAGTAAAAACATAAAAAATTAGAAGCGGTAGGAATCGCCATATAAGGACTTGGCAATACCACAATCTCTTTATCTGTATTTAAAATATCTTCATGTGAAAAAACAAATCCTTCGAACAGTTCTTTTGCAAATTTTTCAGCATACGACTTATCGCCATACTTGAAATAGCTGTATTCTTCGGGTGAAAAAGTAAATTCATCCGCCGAATGAATGTGGTGTAAGCTGTATCTTTTGTTCATAAATTATATTTTGTGTGTAAGTAAGTGTGCATTGAAACCAAAATCTTTTGCGCCCTTATAATCCGCGAAAGGATTATCTCCGATATGTAAAACCTGTTTTATATCTAAATCCTGATTGGGCAGTAAATTTTTAACTTCCTGAAATATTTTCGGATGGGGTTTGGAACAGTTCATTTCATCTGAATAAACATGAAAATCAATGTACTGATCCAGATTTTCAATCCTCAGAAATTTCCTCATCGTTTTTCCTTTGATGAAGCCTGTATTGCTCAGTATATTAATCGTCTTTCCCTGATTTTTAATTTCATCAAAAAACTGGTGTAAATTTTCAAAAATAACAACAGGTTTATACTCTAAAAATAAGTCTTCGCTTTTCTGATAAAAATAGTTCATATGGTCTTTACTCAATTGTTTTACATTAACTTCCAATGCATTCAGGATCAGTAAATAAATTTCAAAAGTGTCTATATTTCCTCCCGTTATTTCATTGATAGAATTGCAAAGATCATCGTAATATTTTACGACTTTCGCAACTTCGTTAATCGGTTTTTTTACGTCAAAAAATGAGGAGAACAGCTCAACTCTTTTTGCTTTAAATTCAGGATGAGATTTTATTAAAGTAAGCCACAAATCAAAAGAAAAATGTGAGTGATTGTGGATGTCTATATCTGTTTTCAAAATGGTACAGTTAAAATTTTATTTAGCTTTTTTCTTGAAAAAGATGTTTTAAATGGTTATTATTTTCTTTCATGGTTTGTGTTTAAAAATTGCCAATTCCTCCCAAAGATAGAATTTTTAAATTAATGTATAAATGTTGTTTGGTGTTTTAAGAAATTTTTATGATTATCCGCAATTTGAATCTAATATCTGATAGCGAAAAAATTCTTTTTTAAACGCAAAGTCCTCAAAGATTTTTTGAAATTATTGTGGGTGTTTTTCGTTCGCAGAGGCACTTCGTTCAGCAAATGATAGCATGACGCCTTGGCTGAGTGAAACGCCCTTGCGAACGAAAATGTTTTCAAAGAATTAAACAAAACCTGGCGATCATCGCGTTAAAAATAATTTGACACTCAGCATTTATTTCTTGAATTTTCAGTCGTTTAAAAAAAATAAAAAAAGTTTTTGCTGTTAAAATATTTTTTCTAGTTTTGCAACCGGTTAACAATCAACAATGTCAACAAAAATGATAAATATAATCACTTTAAGCAATCCTATCAGAGCTGTGTACTTTGGTAGCACTAAATATTTATCTGAATAACGATCGACCTTATAAAACTAAAATAAAACGAAGGCCTGTCTGTTTCAGATAGGTCTTTTTTGCTACCCTACTTTTCAGCTTTTACATTCGGAAAGGTTGTCTAATTTTTTAACGCAAACAAAAATTTTCTTACTGAATAAGAAAGTGAGCAAAGATTTTAATCAATAAATTGATTTTAAGAAGCTGGCTTCATCAGCGACTTTGTCGCAACTCTTTGCTTTCTTAAATAAAAAACAGTTTTCAAAGAACTTTGCGTTTTAAGACATTTTACAACCTTAAAATCAACAATTTAAATTAAACAAAATGAAATACAACACACGAAATATAGGGATTATAGCGCACGTCGATGCAGGAAAAACCACACTCACGGAAAGACTTCTTTATTACACGGGAATGATCCATAAAATAGGGAACGTGGATGAAGGAAATACCACGATGGATAAAGACATTCAGGAGAAAAACCGTGGAATTACGATTTCTTCGGCGGCAATTTCTACCCAGTGGAAAAAAGACGACAATATCTTCGATATCAACATAATTGATACTCCGGGACACATTGATTTTGCGGTGGAAGTGGAACGCTCTTTACGAGTTTTGGACAGCGTTGTAGCAGTTTTCTGTGCTTCTTCGGGAGTTCAGCCACAAACGGAAAATGTCTGGTTCCAGGCTGAGAAACATGGAATTTCAAAGATTTGTTTCATCAATAAAATGGACAGAATCGGAGCTGATTTCTTTGCCGTTTTAAATGAAATTAAAACAAAACTGAATGCAGTTCCTCTGGCTTTGCAAATTCCGATTGGCGCAGAGGATCATTTTGAAGGTGTTATTGATTTAGTTAAGCAAAAAGCATTGTATTGGATTGACGAAAACGGAGAAACCATTGTGGAAAAAGAAATTCCGGAACTTTACAAAACTGAAGCTCATGAATGGAGGCAGAAATTAATGGAAACTTTAGCGGAATCTGACGAACAGTTTTTTGAATATTTTCTGGATTCTGAAACAGAAATTGCTGAAGAAATGATTACTGAAGCCATAAAAAGAGCTTCTCAGTCGAGAAATTTAGTTCCTGTTTTATGTGGTTCTGCATTCAAAAACAAGGGAGTACAACCTTTGCTTGATGCAATTGTAAGTTATCTTCCTTCACCGGATCAGTTGCCTTCTGTGATAGGAAAAGATGCAAAAACAGAAGAAACGGTTGAATTGGAAAGAAATGAAAAGGATATTTTTTCAGGATTGGTTTTCAAAGTGGTGATTGATAAACATATGGGTAAACTTTCGATGTTGAGAATTTATTCGGGAAGTATACAATCCGGCGATACGGTTCAGAATGTAAGAACGGGTGAAAGTTTCAGAATTTCAAGGATTTTGCAGATGCAGTCGGACAAAACGATAACGGTTGATGAAGGAAAAGCGGGAGATATTGTGGCTTTAACAGGGATAAAAGATGCGAAAACCGGAGATTCTTTATCTTCTGTTGAACGGGCTGTTTTGCTTGAAACCATCACGATTCCGGCTCCGGTAATCAGGGTTTCCATTGAGCCGAAAACAAATGCGGATGAAAAATCTTTCGTATTGGTTTTAGCGAAAATTCAGGAAGAAGATCCATCGTTATTCGTAGAAAGAGACCGACAAACGGGCGAAACTTTACTGAGCGGTTTGGGAGAATTGCATCTTGAAGTTACTTTAGAAAAAATCAGGTTGAATCACGGAATTGAAATCAATCAGGGAAAACCTAAAGTTTCTTACAGGGAAATTTTAACCGAAACCAGAACGCACCGTGAAAAACTTGTGAAACAGAATGGCGGAAGCGGACAGTTTGCGGATATCACGTTTGAAATAGGACCGAGAAATGATGATGGCATCGGTCTGGAATTCATCAATCAGATCAAAGGAGGAGTAATTCCTAATGAATTTATTCCGTCTGTTGAAAAAGGTTTCCGTGAGGCAATGGAAAACGGAGCATTGCAGGGTTATCCTCTGGAAAGCATGAAAGTTACGCTTCTGGACGGATCTACTCACAGTAATGATTCTCATGCGCAGGATTTTGAAATGGCTGCGAGAGATGGTTTCCGGGAAATCGGAAAATCCTGTAAACCTAAATTAATGGAACCTATCATGAAAGTTGAGATTCAGACGATTGAAGATTATACCGGAGCGGTGACTGCGGATATCAACAAACGAAGAGGAATCATCACTTCGATTGATGAAAAATCAGGAAGAAAAATTTTCACGGCAGAAGTTCCTCTGGCTTCTACTTTCGGATATATTTCTGATCTGAGAACGTTAACGAGCGGTAGAGCTTCGATCAGCATGAAGCTGTCGCACTATACTTTGGTGCCTGATTTCATCGCAAATACATTAGTAACCTAAAAGACAAGGGCTGTAAATTATTTTTGCAGTCCTTGTTTGGGTTATTGATGAACTATCAATGATGAATTGTTTTTTTCTCCCGCTGATTTTGCAGATTTTTTATTTTCTATAGATTACACGGAGATTTGCATGAATTTAAACTTCCCTCATCATGCTCCAGCTTATTCAAAATTTTATTTCCCACAGATTTAACGGATTTTGTCAAATGTTTGCGGAGTATTTCTAAACTTCCATCCTCTAACTTCCATCTTCCAGCCAATATTCACAAACTCTCCAACTCAAAAACCCTCTTACTTCTCCGGCATCACTTTATACGTCGGATCATCCTGAATATTCACTTCAATTACGGCTTCTGCGTTTTTAAGCATTTGACGGCAGTCTTCGCTTAAGTGTCTTAAATGGAGTTTTTTATTTAGTTGTGCATATTTTTTAGAGAGTTTATCCAGAGCATCAATTGCACTCATATCAACAATCCTGCTTTCTTTAAAATCGATGACTACCTGATCCGGATCGTTTACAGGATCAAACTTATCAATAAAAGTGGTCACTGAACCAAAAAACAGCGGTCCTGAAATCTGATAATGTTTAATACCATTTTCGTCCGTATATTTTCTGGCGCGAATTCTCTTCGCATTATCCCAAGCAAAGACCAAAGTTGAAATGATGACTCCCACCAAAACCGCCAAAGCCAGATTGTGTAGAACAATCGTAATTAAAGCCACGGTAATTCCCACAAAAATATCAGACTTCGGCATCTTATTAATGATACTTATCGAAACCCACTGAAAGGTACTGATTGCAACCATCATCATGACACCGACCAAAGCTGCCATCGGAATTTTTTCAATAAACGGAGCTCCTACTAAAATGATTACCAATATGGTGAGGGATGCGATAATTCCGGAAAGTCTGGCTCTGGAACCTGCATTCAGATTCACTAAAGTCTGCGCAACCATTGCACAGCCTCCCATTCCGCCGAAAAAACCGTTGGTAACGTTGGCTAAACCTTGGGCTACCGCTTCTTTATTGGTGTTTCCTTTTGAATTGGTAATTTCATCCACCATAGATAAAGTCAGCAAAGATTCAATTAAACCCACTCCTGCCATAATTAAAGCATAAGGAAAAATAATCTGTAAGGTTTCTAATGAAAAAGGTATTTTCGGAATATGGAAACTAGGCAAATTTCCGCTGATGTGGGCAATGTCAGCAACCGTTTTTGTATGAATTCCGAAACCAACAACCACTCCGAAAACAATTAAAATAGCAATTAAAGAAGAAGGGACAACTTTGGTGATTTTCGGGAAAAAGTAAACAATAGCAATCGTTAAAGCCGTTAAACCTGACATTATATATAAGGAAGAACCCTGCAGCCAAGTCACAACACCATTTGCATCGGTAATTTTAAACTGTTCTACCTGTGCCATGAAAATGATAACAGCAAGACCGTTCAGGAAACCGTACATTACGGGTTGCGGAATCAGTCTCACAAATTTTCCGAGTCTGAAAATTCCGACCAGCATCTGAAAAACTCCGGCTAAAGCTACAGTTGCAAATAAATATTCTACTCCGTGGGTTTTGATCAGTGCGATTAAAACAACGATGGTTGCTCCCGCACCTCCGGAAACCATTCCGGGACGACCTCCGAAAATTGCAGTAACCAATCCCATCATAAAAGCAGCGTATAAACCCGTTAAAGGAGAAAGTCCTGCAAGAATTGCAAAAGACAAAGATTCCGGGATCATGGTCATGGCGACGGTAAATCCGGCAAGAAGCTCATTTTTGAAATTGATTTTTTGCGAAAAGTCGAAAAGTTTAATAGCGTTTTTCATTAAAAAATGAAGTTTAAGGATTTAATAATAACTTTAAAAAGAGTGTTTTCTATTTCCTTTTATCCGAAAACAGCTTTATAAAATCCTTAAGGCAATGTAACTCCGGATGAAGTTTTTCTTTTTATATTTATATTGGCCACAAAGATATAGACTTGAAATTTTCCGTCCAATTTTTATGGGATCTACTTTAAATATTTCACAATATGTTTCTCCTTAAATTATTGTCTCTTCAAATATAGCGGAATATAATATTTCACTATACATACCACATATTTAATTAAATTTTAACTAAAAATAGATTTTTACAAAATTTTATACCTCATTCTTTTGGACTGAATCCAATTTTTTCTATATTTGATTTCAGAGAAGTTAGTATTTTTTCTAAATATTTAATTCAATTATTGATGATTAATTAAATAAAGTGAAAAGAACGATCTTAAAATTATTAAAAAAAGAGTTTACATGATGAAATTTTAACGGAAAATATTATTGGTGCTTATAAAAGTCCGGAATATTGAAGTTTTACTGATTGAATAATGAGGGACAGAAATAAATGAAGGTGATGCAATATAAGGCATGAATTCTTTATCTAAATTTCGATATATTATTTACAGTTAATTCTTGGCAGGACTTTTACTATGATTTAATATTCCACCAATTATTAAAACATGCATAATATTATTATGCTGAAGTTTTTATTTTCTTTATTTTTATGATTTCGGACTGTAAATTGCTTATTAATCACTAAGGCTTAAAAAAACCTATGCTATACAAAGACATACATATAGGACAGTTTATTAAAGAGAGAGCTAACGAACTGGAAGTTAGTAAAGAAAGAATGTGTAGTTTTCTAAAAAAAGATGAGAAAGCTGTCGATAAAATTTTCGAAAGTGCATCAATAGAAACAGATCTTTTGCTCAGATGTTCTAAACTTCTGGAGTATGATTTCTTCAGAATCTATAGTTCTCACCTTATTTTATATGCTCCGCCTTCTGCTGTCGACAAAACAAAAACCAAATCGGACAAAATTCCTTATTTCAGGAAAAACATTTATACCCAGGAGATTAAAGAGTTTATTATCGGAAAAATACTATCCGGAGAAATGACTCATAATGAAATTATTCAGGAATATTCCATTCCTAAAAGTACGCTTCACCGATGGCTGCAAAAAACGTAAAAAAATATCCTATGCGTCCAAATTATACAAAGATTTATCAGGATATGCTTAAAGAAAAAAATCCCGATAAACTGAAAGATCCGAAAGTTCAGCGTCTTATAAAAAATTTGAAAACAACTGAAGATGTTTTGAATTTTAATGAATTGGTTTTTAAACAATCAAAAGAAAGTCTGGAGAAAAACCAAAAACTGAAGACATACGATAAAAAAACAATGCTTAAACTTTTGCAATATCAGAACAAGCATAATTTTTCTACGAACTATATGTCTAAGAAGTATAAGATTAGCAGAACGACCATTGCGAAATGGAAAAAAACCTTTGAGGAGGAATACGAGAAAATTACTTCAAAAAATTAATATCAATTTTAATGATTGAATATCAGACATTTGTCATTCCGAAACAATGTAAGGCGGAATGACAAATGTTATAAAAAAATAAATAAGGTTTCCCTTTGAAAGAAATGTTGTTATTTTGCTCAGCGTAAAACCTTTACGAAGGAAAATATCCAGAATAATTTTTAAAGTCTTCTTAAATCAGCATTAAGAACAGATTATTTGCAAAGCAAAATTAACCATTCAAATTTTCTTACTACTTATTATACTTCAGCAGTTTATTAATTTTCCGTCTCGTTTGCACAGAAACTTTATAAGCTTCATCACGGAGTTTTTGGATTTTTCCGACGGGCTGAAAAAATATTTTACTTTCGAAAGGATTAAAAGAAAGCAGTTCACTGTCGCAGGAATCGGAATTCAGAAGCTGATCCTTTTCAATTTTTACTTCCCCGATTTTAAGGTAAGGTGAATTTTTCCATTCCACATTGAGTTTATTCACTGGCTGATTCTTCAGATCATAACAAAGCTGAATAAGAACATCTGCCGAGAAATTTTCTTCTTTAAGGTAGCTTTCCAGAGCATTTTTAACCTTCAGTTTTTTCCCGAAATGTTTGTTGACAGATTGAGGCTTTAATTTAATTTTCATCATATAATCTCCGAATCTGTATACTCCGACCGAATGAAAATCAAACGAAAGAAAAAAATCATTTCTTTTGCTCCAGAGCTTAAATATATTTTTTATAAATGATAAGGTAAATGTAGAGGGAATTACTTTCAATATCTGCATCAGCAAAGAAAAAGAACTCCATTTTTTCACAAAAAAACGATTAACGGAAGTGAATAATTTTAAAAATGTGCTTACCGAATTAATCGGAAATAAAGGAAAATTCACTAAAGGGAAATTGGCAATGACGTTCCCTTTTTCATCATTTATTTTTACTGCAAAACCATAAGCAGGAAGATCTTTTTTTCCTTTTACCACCTTTAAATGCGCATTGGAAAACCGGATAACCAGATCGTATTTTTCCTTATCAAAATACGGTTTTAGTTCTTCGGGAATGTTTTTATCGATCAGAAAAGTTCCTTTGGTAACAGCATACGTTTTGGCATGGGCGTTTCTTGTTGCATAGTGAACATCACTTACAGAAGGGGACTGTTCAACAAAATCGGTAATACTTTTTTTATTGATTTCCAGAAGCTCTTGCTCTTCATCAGTCAGTCTGTCATATTCCTTTTTATATGGTAATGGATTGGGCATTTAGTTTTTAAGTCCAATTATAACGCCAAGTTTCCGAAATCCTATTAACAGAATATTAATGATACTTGAATTTTTTAAGCTGAGTTAAAGATGCAAAAAAAATAAAATTTAATAAATTGAAAACTAGTGATTTATATGTTCTGAAAATTTTCTATGATTAAAAAACTTCCTTCTTCCGGCTGTCATCTTCCAGCACAAAGAACTATCTTTGTAAAAATTATCAATTATGGGAGTAGCAGATATGTTATTTAAACGTAAAAAAGAATTGGCAGAAAAAAACCTGAAAGACGGTCAGGAATATATGGCAGAATATGGCAAGAGAGAAAGCGTGGTAGAATTGCCGAGCGGATTACAGTATGAAATCATTACGGAAGGTGAAGGCGAAAAGCCGGGTCCGAGATCTACGGTAAAATGCCATTATCACGGAACAACCATTACCGGAAAAGTTTTCGACAGTTCTGTGAAGAGAGGAACTCCGGCTTCATTTCCATTAAATAAAGTAATTAAAGGATGGACGGAAGCACTTCAGCTTATGCCTGTAGGAAGCAAGTGGAGACTGATTATTCCTCCGCATCTTGCTTACGGAGATCAGCAGATCAGCAAAGAGATTGGTCCGAATTCCACGCTTATTTTTGAAGTGGAATTGCTGGATATCAAGAAATAATTTTATTAAAAATAGCTTAAAAATTTACCTGTTATTCGGGTAAATTTTTTTATTTGTGTAATTTTATCTTTAAACTTGTTTAAACTAATTTCAGAATTAACCGCAAAAGGGACAAAAGATAATGTTAAAGCGAATTTCCGGAATAATCAAAGCACCCAAAAGAATAAAAATCAAAGATTTTTAAAAACTATTGTGAGCTTTTTCATTCATAATGGTCAACTTTAAATAAAAAATTTAGTAGATCTTTTGTGACTTTTGCGGTTAAATAAAAGTTTAAACAGACTTTTTGGTTTGAAATTTAAATAAAGCAATTCTTATTAGTTTTCTGAAAGTTTGCAGCTTACAGATAAAAAATAAGAATCCCGAATCGCAAAACATCAATTAATGAAGAAGATAATTTACTTCGCAGCATTCTGTATGTTGCTTACTTCCTGCGTATCCAGAAAAAATCAGGCTATTAAGCAAAATATTCTTACACTCAAAGACAGCTACTGTAAAGCGCCTTTTAAGTATAATTACGGTAATAAACTTCCTTCGTACAATTCTGATTCCATTATTAATGCCAATAAAGAATTAAGAGATAAATTTTCGGATCAGAGTATTCTTATTCTTAATGCCCTGGATAATCTGGACGAAGTTCATGAGATTATGGAGCTTAAAAAAGATACTTCTCTGGAATCTCAGGTTAAAGTGTTACAGCTTAAATCTAAAATCAACAGCAAAATAACCATTGCTTTAACTGAACTAGATGCGGTTGCGGCAGAATTCGACTGTGAAGGCGAAAGAGTAGCACAGATCGGAAATTATGTGGATAACTTAAACGATTCCAGAAACAATAAACTCATTCTGCTGTCGATTGTAACAGGAGCTGCTGCTTCGGTAGCGGGAGGAATTGTAAAGGATAATTCATGGAGTAACGCTATTGATATTGGAGGAGGAGTTTTGGGAGCAGGTTTCGGTTTGGCAACTTTAAATCCGAAAGGTAAAAAAGTAGAGTTTATCCATCAGAGAAATTTGTTGAGAGATGTATGGAATGGTACATTACAATCTCCCAATTTCCCGCCGTTTATCTGGTATATGTATACAGAGAAAAAGTTTTCCAACAGGGAGCAGCATTCCATTATTTCGAGCATGAAAGAACGCTGGCTTCATTATCAGTTTGATGATGACAGAAAAAAGGCAGACGAATCTGTTATTTTCAGTGACGGAGGATTTTACCGTTCAGATGATCTTCATAACCGTGCCGCAATGCTCAACCAGATGCAGTCCGCAACCAGAACCATCAATCAGAACATCAATTATCTTCTTCTGGATCTTGATCGTCTGATACTTTAACAAAATTTAATTGTAATAATTTTTGTTACATTAAAAAATTATTTATCTTTGCTGAGTAATTACAATGAACAATACAAGATTTGCTACGGCAATACATATTATGACCTTATTGGCGGAAAGTCCGCAGGATTGGCTTACTTCAGAATGGATAGCAGGAAGTATCAATATCAATCCTGTGGTTGTTCGTAAAGAGCTTGGTGTGTTAAGAGAAGCGGGTTTAATTATAAGCAGACAGGGAAAAGAAGGAGGGAGTCAGCTGGCAAAGAGTGCAGATTCTATACGAATTTCTGAAATCTATCTGGCTGTGAAGAACACGGAAGTTTTAGGAAAGAAAAATAATAATCCGAATCCGGTTTGTCCTGTAGGGAAAGACATTAATAATCATCTTAGGATATTGTTTTCAGAAACAGATCAGTTGGTTCTCAATTTTTTAGGAAATAAATCTTTGAAAGAATTCAGCGACCAATTCAAATAAAATTTTTTAACGAAAAATGTAACAAAAATTATTACAATTAAATATTAAAAATAAAAAAATATGAAAAAAGTAGCAGTAATAGGAGCGACAGGTTTTGTAGGAACTCAGGTTGTAAAAGAATTATCCAACAGAGGATATCATGTAGAAGCCATTGTAAGAGATGCTTCAAAAGTGGAGCAAAACGAAAAAATAACAGCTAAAAGCGTTGATGTAAACAAAACAGACGAATTATCAGAAGCTTTAAAAGGAAATGATGCCGTAATCAGTGCTTTTAACGCGGGATGGACCAATCCTAATTTGTATGATGACTTTCTGAATGGATCTGTAAATATCGAAAAAGCAGTTGAACAATCCGGTGTAAAAAGATTTATTACTGTGGGCGGGGCAGGAAGTCTTTATATTGATGGAAAAAAACTGGTAGACGGACCAGATTTTCCTGCTGAGATAAAACCGGGAGCAACTGCGGCAAGAGATTATTTAAACAAAATTAAAGAAAATGAAACCTTAGACTGGACATTTTTCAGTCCGGCAATTGAAATGCATCAGGGAACGGCAGGCGTAAGAACCGGAAAATACAGAACCGGTCTGGAGAGCCCTGTTTTTGATGAAAACGGAAGAAGTGTTCTTTCCGTAGAAGATGTGGCGGTGGTTTTAGTAGATGAACTGGAGCAAAATAACCACATCAGAGAGCGTTTTACAGCAGCCTACTAATTTTTTTAAGATATGTTTTTAAAGTTTCGGCGGCACCAAAGGTGCCGCCGAAACTCTATATTTTAGATCTTAATTTAAAGATTCATAAACAACTTTGGATTTACCGGAGTATTGTTCTTATGTACCTCATAATGAAGATGAGGTCCGGTAGAACGACCCGAATTTCCGGATTTGGCGATAACCTGTCCTACTTTCACTTTATCATTCACTTTAGCGACCAACTGCGACAAATGTCCGTAAAGAGTTGCCAGTCCGTTTCCGTGAGAAACGATCACACAATTTCCGTATCCTCCTTTCTGTCCGGAAAAAATAACCGTTCCGGCTGCAGTTGCCACGACATCTGATCCATAAGCCACGGCAATATCCAGTCCTTTATGAAACTGCATCTGGTCTGCTTC
The DNA here is from genome assembly GCF_059579425.1 of Chryseobacterium sp. 2P. Lineage (NCBI taxonomy): Bacteria > Pseudomonadati > Bacteroidota > Flavobacteriia > Flavobacteriales > Weeksellaceae > Chryseobacterium > Chryseobacterium sp. 2P. The sequence goes on along the minus strand of NZ_CM184194.1, from coordinate 3,619,195 downwards.
TGCAGGAGCATTATTCTTTTCTACTGGTTTTTCAGATCCGGCTGCAACAGATTTTGCTGACGAAGCAGGAGCGGGAGCTGCAGAAGGAGCTTTCGGAGTTACCATTACTTTTACCTCTCTTTTGTTTCCATAGCTGTCTGTTACTTCTATGATTTTTTCTACAGGTTCAGCTTTTACTTCCGGAGCCGCGGCGGCAACAGCAACAGCAGCAGGTTTGGCAGCACTGCTTTTTACCGAAGCTAAAACGGTTTTAAAAGGAATAGGGTTCTTTCTCACTCCGAAATTAGATGAAATATAACCTTCAGTCGGCATTCCCAAAGGAACTTCCAGTAACTTTTTCTGAAGGTTCATCAGATACTGGCTGTAACGGTTTGCCTGTTTTGCCAGATAGATAGAGTTGGAGATACTGTCTTTGCTCAGAATAGTAACTTTTTCGTTGGGAACATCCTTAGATTTAAGGAAAGAATTCAGCTCCGCTACGGTTTGATCTACCAGTGTAAGATCAGTTTTCATTTTCAGGTAATCTACACTGTCTTTTTCAGTGTTTATCTTTACAAGGTTCACTTCATAATTTTTGTTGTCCTTTTCCGAATACAACTTTGCAATGAAAATACCTTGCGCAAAAACTACTAATAAAAGTCCTCCTAAAAGCACATTTATGTTCTTTTTACTGCTTAGAAATTTCTTCATTTTTCTTCTCTTAGTATAATTACAAAACGGTTTTAAGCCTGCAAATTTAATTAAAAATAAACTTTCAGGCTTATTTTTAACAAAACTTTAGTTTTTTCTGTAATTAACGGTCAATTAGATATTTAATTGTGTTCAAGTGTTAATTTTGTCTAAATTTGGGTTTTATCATGCCTCGAAAATCCTTCTTTCCGTCTTTGTTTTAATATATTTGCAGTTCACATTTCTATTATGGCTAAAAAGAAAACAAATATAGAATCGAACCCGAAGAAAAGCAAAAATGACGTTGCGGTAGGAGTAGTCGGAAGTGGAAGTTTTGCGACTGCTATTGTGAAAATGCTTGTAGAGAACTGCAAAGTTGTACACTGGTGCGTAAGAAATGAGTACGTAAAAGGAGCGATTGAGCAGAGAGGTCATAACCCGACTTATCTTACAGCAGTTAATTTCAATCTTAAAAATCTTAAGCTTACAACCGATGTCAACGAGCTGGTTTCTGCCTGTGAAATTATTGTTTTGGCAACACCGTCGATCTATCTTTCCGATACGCTGGAGAAAATGACCTGTGATTATCAGAATAAAATTTTTGTTTCTGCCATAAAAGGAATTATTCCGAAGGTAAATGATGTGGTCGCTCATTATTTAAGAGATGAATTTAAAATAGGCTTCAGAAATCAGGCAGTTATTGCAGGGCCTTGTCATGCAGAAGAAGTGGCGATGGAAAGGCTGTCTTATCTTACTGTTGCAACGGTAGAAGATGAGGCTTCACAGAAACTGGTGGATATTTTCAATTCAGATTTTATTAAAATGCATTCCAGCAAAGATATCTTAGGCAACGAATACAGTGCGATTCTTAAAAATATTTTCGCTATCGGAGCCGGAATTGCGAGTGGATTGGGATATGGAGATAACTTTACCGCTGTTTTTGTTTCCAATGCGATCCGTGAAATGGAGACTTTTCTTGAAGCCATCTACGAAGCGCCGAGAGACGTGAACGAAAGTGCTTATCTCGGAGATTTACTGGTTACCGCGTATTCATTATTTTCCAGAAACAGAAACTTGGGAAATCTTATAGGAAAAGGATATACCGTAAAATCGGCAATCCAGTCAATGAACATGATTGCAGAAGGTTATTATGCAGCCAATTCTATTTACAAAACCTCAAAGGAAAAAGGATTGAAACTTCCGATTGTAGATACGATTTACGGAATTTTATACGAAGGGAAAAATGCAGAAAAACAGTTTAAAAAGCTAACTGCCAAACTGAATTAATCTGAATTTTAAATCATACAGGGCATCCGCAAACTTTGCGGATGCTTTTTTTTAAAGGTTTCGGCGGCGAAGCCGCCGAAGCCTTTAAAAAAATACTATACAGACAATAATAAAAACTCGGTTTTTTCCCAAAAACTCATGTTAAAATCGTTTAACAAAGCCGATTTTCAATAACTTTTCCCGAACTTTGACCTATAAAATTTAAATTATGTCACAATCGCTTACAAGCAGAACGCCGAAACCAAAATACGACGTTGTTCTAATAGGTGGCGGAATTATGAGTGCCACTTTAGCAACATTATTACACGAATTTGATCCTGAGCTCGAAATAGCTATTTTCGAAAGGCTGGGAAGGTTTGCCAAAGAAAGTACAGCAGCCTGGAATAATGCTGGAACAGGTCATTCAGCGTTTTGTGAGCTTAATTATACTCCCGAAAAACCCGACGGAACCATTGATATTTCCAAAGCAGAAAGTATTGCCGAACAGTTTGAAATTTCAAAACAGTTCTGGTCTTACTTAATTACCAAAGGTTACATCAGCGAACCGAAGGATTTCATCAATTCCTGTCCGCACATGAGTCTCGTTTTTGGAGAAAAAGATGCAGAATATCTTAAAAAACGTCATGAGAAAATGTCAGAATCCGTTCTGTTTAAAGGAATGGAGTTTTCAACCGATCACGATAAATTGAGAGAATGGATTCCTTTGGTAATGAGCAAAAGAAATCAGTCTGAAGTAATGGCGGCAACCAAAATGAATATGGGAACAGATGTTAATTTTGGAACATTAACCAGAAAAATGGGAAGACATTTGCTGGAAGATTCCAATGTTGAAGTTTTCCTGTACCATGAAGTTAAAGACATCGATCCGAAAGAAGACGGAACCTGGGAAATGAAAGTGAAAGACAGGATTCATAATCACAAACAGGAGGTAGAGGCGGATTTTGTATTCATAGGAGCAGGAGGATATGCTTTGCCGTTGTTAGACAGTTCAGAAATCAAAGAAAGCGAAGGTTACGGCGGTTTTCCGGTTTCCGGACAATGGCTGGTAAGTCATAATCAGGAATTGGTGGAAAAACATCAGGCAAAAGTATATACACAGGCAACGGTGGACGCACCTCCAATGTCCGTTCCTCATTTGGATTTAAGAATTATTGACGGAGAGAAAGCCCTTCTTTTCGGACCTTTTGCAGGATTTTCAACTAAGTTTTTAAAAGAAGGAAGCTATCTGGATCTACCTGAAAGTGTGAATACTAAAAATTTGAGATCGCTTTTCGGAGCTTGGTGGCATAATATTCCCTTAACGAAATATCTGGTTCAACAGGTGGCAATGACGAAATCCCAAAGAATTCAGCATTTGAGAGAATTTATTAAAGATGCCAAAGAAGAAGACTGGGAACTGAAAGTTGCCGGACAACGAGTTCAGATCATTAAAAAAGATGAAAAACACGGCGGTAAACTGGAATTCGGAACTGAAGTAGTAGTGAATAAAAAAGGAACCATTGCTTCACTATTGGGAGCTTCTCCGGGAGCGTCTACAGCAGTTTATGCAATGCTGAGCGTGCTTGAAAAATGCTTCCCTGAAAAACTTCATGGCGAGTGGAAAGAAAAACTGCTGGAAATAGTGCCTTCTTATGGACAGAAACTGGCAGACAATCCTGAACTTACAGAAAAAGTAAGAAACTATTCAAAAGAAAAATTGCAGCTGAAATATTAAAAAAAGTGATTAAAGAATAGTCAGATTTCAAATTAAAATACTAAATTAGAGGAACTGACTATTTACTTCACAAAGAAATTATGTCAGAAACAATTGTAAAACCGGTGATCGTGAAAGAATTATTAGAATCCCTCCAGATTAAGATGGAAGAGGAACGGCAGGTAATTGTACATTGCTGTTTTCCGGCTTCACCATTCTTTGGGAACTTCATCAGAATCTGGCAGTCTACCTATCTTTTTGATAATCAGTCAGAACATCAGAGCAAACTAATTCATGCAGAAAATATTACCATCTATCCCGACTGGACTCCGGTTCCGTTTATGAGAGATTTCTGGTTTACACTCGTGTTTTCAGGATTGCCGAAAGATTGTGAAAGTTTTGATTTAAAGGAGGTTATTCCGGAAGAAGGCGGGTTTTTTGTGGAATCCATTAAACGAAATTCATCTGACATCTACCGTGTGAAAATTTCAGAATCTTACTGAAAATTTAATTCGCTGAATAGCTTATTTACAGTAAAATTTTCATCGTAAATCATAGTTTTAAGTTCATGAAAAAATACATATTCATATTTTTACTTTTTCCACTTTTGATATTCTCTCAAAAGATTTCAAAAGAAGAAACTGAAATTAAAAAATTTCAGAAAGAACTCAATGCAGAATATTTAAACCCGAAAGAAACGCCTTTGCGTGGAGATAACTTTAAAAATTTTAAGCAGCATCCTTTCTTTCCGATCAATTTAAAATACAGAATTACTGCAAAATTCCAGAAAACGGAAAACGCAGAACCCTTTGATCTTCCCACATCTTCAGGAAAAACAAAACCTTACAGAGAATTTGGAAAAGCGACATTTCAGTTAGACGGAAAATCATATACATTAACGCTGTATCAAAGTCTGGATTTAATCAGACAGAAAAAATACAAAGACCATTTATTTCTGCCTTTCCGTGATGCCACCAACGAAAAAGAAACCTATGGCGGTGGAAAATATCTCGATTTAACGGTTCCGAAAGGCAAAACCATTATTCTGGATTTTAATAAATCGTATCATCCTTACTGTGCCTACAACGCTTACGATTACAATTGTCCCGTTGTTCCCGAAGAAAATAAACTGCCGGTTGAAATTCGGGCAGGAGTAATGTATGAAAACATTTATCATCATTAAATTATGGTAAAATTAAAATTTTTTGAACCGAAAGATTTTCCTGGAGTAAGCTATACTTTGGACGAAACGCAATTGCAATACACCGCTCCCGCAGAACAGGCATTACAGAAAATTGAAGAACGAAGCGATACCCTTGCTTTTCCCATAACCATTCTGGAGAATAATCTTCCGGTCGGCTTTTTTGTGCTGGATTTCGGAAATGATAAATTAGATATCACAGACAATCACAATTCCATGTTACTGCGTTCCCTTTCTGTAAATCCTCAACTGCAGGGAAAAGGAATCGGAAAAGCTGCAATGATTCTTCTTGATGAATTTGTTAGAGAAAACTTCAGAGACTGCAATGAGATTGTTCTTGCAGTGAACCAAAACAATAGTTCTGCTTACGAATTATACCTTAAAGTCGGCTACAAATTCGACGGAAAAACAAGAATGGGCAGAAGCGGAATACAATATCTGATGTACAAAAAACTGTAAACATAATTTCTGAAAAGATCATCGATTCCATAAAACGAGTTTAGCTTAATCCGCAAAAAAGTAAACTTTAAGAAATTTTTAATTTGAATTTTCATGTTTGGCGTGAAACTTTCACCTAAATTTGAGTAACATCAAATAATAAAACATGGAAATATCTCTTCACAACCAGGTTGCTGTCGTTACCGGAGCTTCCAGCGGAATTGGTTCTGGAATTGCAAAATCACTCGCTTCAGCAGGAGCAACCGTAATTGTTAATCACTCTTCAGAACACTCTTTAGATGAAGCAAAAGCCGTTTTAAAAGAAATTACCGATGCGGGCGGAAACGGAATAACCTATCAGTGCGATGTTTCCAAAGAAGATCAGGTTATTAAAATGTTTCAGGATGTGGTTTCACAATTCGGCACAGTCGATATTCTCATCAACAACGCAGGCGTTCAGAAAGACGCAAAATTCACCGAAATGACGCTCGATCAGTGGAATACCGTCATTGGCATCAATCTTACAGGGCAGTTTTTGTGTGCAAGAGAAGCCATTAAAGAATTTCTTCGCCGTGGTATCGATCTTTCGCGTTCCGTTGCCTGTGGAAAAATTATTCACATCAGTTCTGTTCACGAAATCATTCCTTGGGCAGGTCACGCCAATTATGCTTCAAGCAAAGGAGCCATCAGAATGCTCATGCAGACTTTGGCGCAGGAATATGGTGCAGACAAAATCCGTGTCAATTCCATTTGTCCCGGAGCAATTCAGACGCCCATTAACAAAGCTGCGTGGAGTACTCCCGAAGCTTTAAATTCCTTATTAGACTTAATCCCTTACAACAGAATCGGGCAGCCACAGGATATCGGAAATATGGCGGCGTTTCTCGCAAGTGATCTTGCAGATTACATCACCGGAGCCAGTATTTTCGTAGATGGCGGAATGACAACTTTCGAAAGCTTTTCAACAGGGGGATAATTCTTTGGGCGCACAATTCCGGCTTTCACTACTCGCTTTTTTGTGCCTTTGCTTTTTCCGGAGCTTACAAAAAGAGCTCAGACAGACCGTTCAATCCGGAGCGCATTGCAGCCGAAGCAGAGAAGAAAGTCTTTCAAAAATCAATTGTTACTGATGAATCCGTTTCACTGTCAATTTTAAAATAATCATTTAAATTATCATTCTGAAAACCTCATAGGTTTTTAAAACCTATGAGGTTTCCCAAAACAATAAAATATTCATAGATTATTGGTTAATCATCATTTATAAAAAAACATGAAAGAAAAAGAAAGACTGTCCGACGTTACATGGAAAAAATGGGGACCTTACGTCAGCAACCGTGAATGGGGATTGGTACGTGAAGATTACAGCGCAGATGGTGATGCATGGAACTACACCAATCACGACATTGCGGAAGCCAAAACCTACCGTTGGGGAGAAGAAGGAATCTGCGGCATCTGCGATGACCTTCAGAAGCTTGTTTTTTCAGTCGGATTCTGGAACAAAAAAGATAAAATGGTGAAAGAACGCTTCTTTGGCTTATCAAACGGTCAGGGAAACCATGGTGAAGATGTAAAAGAATATTTTTACTATCTTGATTCCACGCCTACGCATTCTTACATGAAAATGCTGTATAAATATCCTCAAAACGCATTTCCCTACGAAGATCTCATAAAAACCAATGCGGAAAGAGGAAAAGAAAATCCCGAATATGAATTAATCGATACCGGAATTTTCGACCAAAACGAATACTTTGATATTTTTATTGAATACGCCAAAGAAAGTCAGAACGATATTCTGGTAAAACTAACGGTCGTCAATAAGTCAGAACAAGAAGCTCCGTTAATCATTCTGCCTACAGTCTGGTTCAGAAATACATGGAATTGGGGATATAATAATTACAAACCTCAGATGAATGCTGAAAATTCAGATTGCATCAGGATTAATCATCAGGATTTAGAAATCAAAAATGTATACGCAGGAAATGCTCAGAAAGTATTATTCTGCGATAATGAAACGAATAATGAAAGATTGTATCATTCTCAAAACCAGTCAAAATATACAAAAGACGGAATCAACGATTTTGTCATCAACGGAAATTCCCAGTCTGTAAATCCAAAAGATTTTGGAACAAAGGCTTCCTTTTTCATCGACGAAAATTTTAAGCCAAAAGAAACAAAAACGTTTGAATTAAGACTTTCGGATCAGGATTTAAAACAGCCTTTTCAGGATTTTGAGGAAATTTTCGTTTCAAGACAAAAAGAAGCAGACGAATTTTATGAAGACATTCAGTGCGGAATAAAAACAGAAGACGAAAAACTGGTTCAGCGACAGGCTTTTGCAGGAATGCTCTGGAACAAAATGTTCTATCATTATAATGTGGAACGTTGGCTGAAAGGAGATCCGTCACAGACTCCCCCTCCAAAATCCCGTGAACACATCAGAAATTCTGAGTGGAAACACCTCAACAACGAACACATCATTTCAATGCCCGATAAATGGGAATATCCGTGGTACGCAACGTGGGATCTGGCTTTTCATACCATCAGTTTTTCATTAATTGATCCCGATTTTGCAAAACATCAGCTCAAACTGTTTCTTTTTGAGTGGTATATGCATCCAAACGGACAGCTTCCGGCTTATGAATGGGATTTTAGCGATGTAAATCCTCCCGTTCATGCATGGGCTGTTTTCAGGGTTTTTAAAATTGATGAATATCTGAAAGGAAATCCTGATCTGCAATTTCTGGAAAGTGCTTTTCAGAAACTCCTGATGAATTTTACATGGTGGGTCAATAAAAAAGATAACAACGGAAATAATATTTTCGAAGGAGGATTTTTAGGACTCGACAACATCGGTGTTTTCGACCGGAATATGCCTCTTCCCAACGGAGAACATCTTGAGCAATCCGACGGAACAAGCTGGATGGCAATGTTTGCTTTAAATATGATGAGAATTGCTCTGGAACTTGCTTTGTATAACAATGTGTATGAAGAAATGGCGATGAAGTTTTTTGAGCATTTTCTGGCAATTGCCAATTCTCTGGATAATATGGGTGAAGAATGTTTCAGTTTGTGGGATGAGGAAGACGAATTCTTTTATGATGCCATTGCTTCGAGCGATGGAGATCATATGTATCTGAAATTAAGAACTATTGTCGGGCTTATTCCCATGTTTGCAGTTGAGGTTATCGATGACGAAATGATTGAAAAACTTCCGAATTTTAAGAAAAGAATGACCTGGGTTCTGGAAAATAAACCTGAACTGGCTGCTTTGGTTTCTCATTGGGAAGTAAAAGGTGATGAATCCAAACACTTACTTTCTCTTTTACGAGGACATCGTTTGAAGAGATTATTAAGCAGAATGCTCGATTCGAAGCAGTTTTTAAGCGAATTTGGTGTTCGCGCGCTTTCAAAAGAATATGAGGAAAATCCTTTTACCCTAAATCTCAACGGAACAGATTATAAGGTAAAATATACTCCCGCAGAAAGCGACAGTGGATTATTCGGCGGAAACAGCAATTGGCGCGGTCCGATCTGGTTTCCGATTAATTTTTTAATAATTGAAAGTCTGCAACGCTTCTTTTTCTATTACAGTCCCGATTTTTTGGTGGAATATCCTACCGGAAGCGGAAAATATTCCAACCTTGACGAAATTGCAGAGGCTTTAAGCAGAAGACTGTCTTCATTATTTTTGAAGGATGAACATGGAAACCGTCCTTTTACAGTCAGTATCCCAGATTTCAGACCGATCCGGATTTTAAAGACTATATTTTATTCTATGAATATTTTCATGGAGATACCGGTCGCGGTGTAGGAGCATCACATCAGACAGGCTGGACAGGACTTATTGCCAAAATTTTAATGCCAAGATTTTCCAGAAAAAATATCGCAGAATCTGAAACCGAAACACCGAAAAATGTGGAATTTTAAATCAATAATATCTTACTTAACGCTAATTCTCCTGTATTAATCATTCAAATATCTGCTGAATGACTTCCAGAGAAGCAGGAATCTTAAAATCGGTGATATGGTAATGATAATACACAAGTAGGCTGTCTAAAAAATCTTTTCTGAAATTGGAATGTATTTTAATACTGTAAGGATTTTCGGCCGACAGAATGGTTTTCCAAATGGCTGAAACTTCTTCTGTAAAGAGTTGATGCATTATTTCAAGCGTGAAAGTTCCGGTTTCCGGATCCAGATATTTTCCCGAATTCAGTAAAGGTGCAACACCCTGAATTTTTAAAATTTTAATTAAAAAAATTAAATGGGACTGATAATTCCGGTTTTCCAGCTCATCTGTAAATTCTTCAAGACAGAAAAAAATGTGATGGTTTTTGTTTTCATGTCTTAGATTTTGGTTTAAAAAATCTGAAATAAAAAATACAACCGTTTTACAACGAATATCCGTATAAATATCGTTGCTTTTAATCAGTTCAAATTTAGAAATTGTCTGGATTCCGTTTCCTTTTACAGGATTTACAGAGAAATTAAGCTTGCTTAATGGAAGAAGAAGGGCTTTTTTCTTATTTTTCTTAGCATATATTCCTTTTAAAAAATAAGACTGAAACCCGTCTTCTTCAGTGAAACAATGCAGGACCGCATCGTTTTCACCATATTTTATATAAGATAATAAAAATCCGCTTTGTGAATTCATTAATTTACGACAGCAATCTTTGCCGTAGCTTTATCGGAGCCGTCCTCATTGGTCATTAATACAAAATAAACTCCGGAGGCAACTCTGGTTCCTCTCTGGTTATTGAGATCCCACTCATAATATCCACCTCTTGCCACTGCGGAATGTACAACGTTTCCGGCAGCATCAGCAATTCGGATGTTGGTAACTTCTGCCAAACCTTTAATAGTAACTTTTCCTTTAAAATTAGAATAAACTACAGGGTTTGGATATACCAGAACGTTTCCGAAATTTGATGTTACATCGGCAACATCTCCCTGATACGTCACAATTCCGTCATAAGAAACAAAATATACTTTTCCAGTTTTTTTATCAACCTTAATGTCCGTAATTGTATTTGTTGGGAGTGGAGAATTTTCTTTGGTAAAATGTTTAATAGTCTGCTGTCCATCAGCAGAAAGATAATACACTCCGCCGCCGTCAACCGAAACCCACTTATGATCTCCGGCATCTACTTCGATCTGTAAAATCTGTCCGTCTCTGAAGAGTTCTTCTCCCAATCCGTTCTGTTCTATGATGATAGGTTCCATCTTTGCTGTAGAAGGGGTTTTTATTGCTGAAACAGCATCAGAAAGAACTCTTAATCCCACATCTGTACCAATCCATGCGTCCCCCGATTTATCGACAGCTACAGAAATCGTTCCATTTGCTGTGGTTGGGAAGCCATTGGGCTGGGTTAAAATATAGGCAGTATCGTCCGATGTACTTTGCGTTTTCTTTGTATCATACGCTATAAAATTATTAGTTCTCGGCGTAGGAATAAAAAGAAGTCCTTCACTATATAAAGCTTTTTGTGCCGCTCCAAATTGAGAAGTTGTGTTTTTTATGACGAAATCATCTGTTGTTCTGTCATAGGCTCCGATAGCAGTATAAGGCCCAAGTGCGGCACCATCACCAGAGAAAGCTATAGAAGCAAACAGATTATTGGAATCATCAAAGATTAAACCTACAGGTCGTCTTGTGAAGATATTGGTGGTTCCTAAATCATAACTTTTGACTAGAGTAAAATCTTTGCTTCCTGCATTGTATTTCATTTTATAAATTCCGCGGGATCCATTGAGCATATAGTTTGTAAAGAATACATCCGTTGGATTTACTGGATCTGCTACTACGTCCAGAACATTGAAAATTGTAGAGTTGCCTTTAAAATATGAAGGATATATCCAGCTCATTCCGTCAAAATAATAAAATCCCGGATTTTTTGGATTGATAATTGCGGTATTAAATCGAGATTCCCTTCCTCCAGTTGAAACCAAAATCTGATTTTCACCATAGAGGCTGATTTTGTAGGCATAATTGAGATAAGGACCATCCGGCTTGAAAGTATTTCCGCCTTCATTTTTAATTCCTGAAAAGGCAGTTCCTCCATAAACACTGCTTCCAACCGTTGTTGCAGTATTGCACTCTTCTCCGAAAGTTACATTTCCGTTGAAAGTTCCGTTGGTACTGAATGTATACACTCTGCTCGCATCTGTAACGACAATATTGTTATTTGTAACAACTACATCACGTACATTAGTGAAGGATTGTGATAGAGCAGTCGGAGTTCCGTTATTATAAAGATAGGCTGTATTTCCGGAAGAAAAACTTAATACTCCTTCAGAATCTATATGGCTGAATGAGCCCGGTAATTCCGTAGTCCATGTTGAGAAGACAGGAAAAGTGGTATTCATTTCATGGCTTCTAAGACCGGTATTGGTAACAGAAAAAACTTTATTTCCGAAAATAGTAGCTTCATTACTTGCCTGATAAACGCCTCCTGATAAAAAGAATGCTGAATCTTTAAATTCTTTCTTCTTTAAATCGAAAATTGAGACTCCATATCCTACAGAAATCACAGCAAGATCGCCGGTAATCGATATATGATTGATTTTTTTGCTTCCGTTGTATCCTGTTGCAATAGGAATATCTACAACATAAGTAATCCCATCCGGAGTGATTATATCCAGTGAACCGTTTTGATAACCTACCAGTCCGATTTTATTCTGTGGATTATAATCAAAAGCTGAAACTTTAACCTCATGTAAACCGTTTGCCTTAGAAAGTTTGGTAATTTCGCCGGTAGAAATGGTATAATAAAAAATCCCGCTGTCTGCCGCTGCAACTATTTTTCCGTTATCTTCTTTCATGGCAAGAATATTATTGTAGGAAAATAAATCTGCCCATTTTTTTGAAGAAATAGTCTGTGCATGTGCAACTTGCAGGGATGCTAAAATACCAAGAGAGATTAAAGAAAGTTTTTTCATGCTTATGCTTTTATGCTGCTGTCTATTACCTGATTATTCCAGGAAATATGTTTTACATTTTTATTAGTATCAAAAAAGAAATCTATTCTTCCGAGCAGAAGACCTGCCCATCCTACCTGATTTACCAGAACATTTTTGCCCGCTCTGTTGGTAAAAGTCTGTGGTTCCGGTAAGAAAGTATGGGTATGACCGCCCAGAATAATATCAATATTTTCTGTTTTGGCAGCTAAGATTTTATCACTTATTTTATTGGGTTCGTCTTTGTAATCGTAGCCTATGTGTGAAAGACAGATGACAAGATCACATTTCTGTTCGTTTTTCAGGAAGTTTGAGTATTGCTGGGCAACATCCACAGGATCGGAGTAAACCGTTTCTCCATATTGTTTTTTGCCAACGAGCCCGTCGAGTTGAATTCCCACTCCGAAAATTCCCACTTTGATTCCGTTTTTATCGATAATCTTGTAAAGAGAAGTTTTCCCGTCCAGAACTGTATTTTTGAAATCGTAATTTGAACAGATGAAAGGGAATTTTGCATTCGGCAAAACCTTTAAAAAACCGTTCAGTCCATTATCAAAATCATGGTTTCCCATCGTGGAAGCATCATACTTCATCATCGACATTAATTTGAATTCCAGTTCCCCTCCGAAAAAATTGAAATAGGGTGTTCCCTGAAATATATCTCCCGAATCCAGAAGTAAAACATTGCTTTCCTGGTTTCTGATCTGCTGTATTAAACTTGCTCTCCTTGCAAAACCTCCCTGATTAGGATTTTTCGTATAGCTTGCGTCAAAAGGCTCTATTCTGCTGTGCTGATCGTTGGTGTGAAGAATAGTAAGTTTCGTTGCGGACTTTAAATCAAGAATGTTTAATTCTTCCGCCATCATCATATTGGGAGCTAAAGCCATTGCTAAAGTTCCGCCTCCTATTGCTTTTAAAAAACTTTTTCTATCCATTACTTCTTACCGATAAAATTTAAACGAACATCTGTATTAGAAACTACTTCAGGATTTTTCTTAAAATAATCAATGAAAAGATCTCTTAATTTCATTCCTGTAGGAATCATTTCTCCTTTCGAGAAGAATTTCATATTATCGCCTCCCAATGCAAGATAGTCTGAAGTTGCAAGATAATAATCCTGATCCGGATTTACTGCCTTTCCGTTGATTAAAGCTTTGGTTAGCTGTTTATTATTGGTTTCTATATATAAATGAGAAACAGGATTGTTTACCTGATGTTCTGCATAATAATCAAAAAGTCCATGTAGATCGCTGCCTTTCATTTTTACGATAATTACTTCATTTTCAAAAGGCATCACTTCAAAAACACTTTTCAGTAAAATATCTCCTTTCCCGATCGTGGTACGGATTCCTCCGATGTTGATGAGGGCTGCGTCTACATTTTTCTGTAAATTTTTCTTTGCCCATACATCAGCTCCGTCGAAAGTATAATCTGCTAAAAGATTGCCTAAATTACTGTTATCCCCCTGTTTTGTAAGATCTGTATTGGTATGAGAGATCTTTTGGTTCATTTCTTTGTCCAGTTTCAGTTTGTAAGGTTCAATAATTTTTACAAATTCCTCATCATTTTTCAGCTCATTATTAATAGAAATATTTTTCTGCGTTCTCACATTCGCAATCTGCATGGAAGAAGCCGAAGAAGCCGTCTTACAAGCCGAAAGAGTAGCCAGAGCAATTCCTAATAACAAGAATTTATTTTTCATACGCTGTAAATTATTTATTAAAGCATCTGTACTTATCAGTCTATTGGATAAACATTTTAGCAGATAACTTAGCCATACTTTTTTTAGTATATGCAAATATAATTATATGTATAATAAAACATTATTAATTATTAGAAATTCTTCTCGTAAATGATTAAATTTGGCAAAAATAATTCTAACAGATGAGCATTTTAAAAGGAGTAGGTGTTGCTTTGGTAACGCCCTTTAATGAAGATTTATCCGTAGATTTCGAAAGTTTAACAAAATTGGTAGACTACAATATCGAAAACGGAACCAGTTATTTAGTTGTTTTGGGAACTACAGCGGAAGCTGCAACACTTTCTGCTGAAGAAAAAAAACAGGTGGTTGAACACATCATTAAGGTTAATAATAAACGCGTTCCTTTGGTTTTAGGGATTGGCGGAAATAATACTCTTGAAGTAAAAAAACAGATTGAAGAAGCTGATCTTTCTGAATTTACAGCAGTACTTTCTGTGTCTCCTTATTATAACAAACCTAATCAGGAAGGGCTATATCAGCATTACAAAGCGTTGGCTTCCACAGGAAAAAATATTATCATTTATAATGTACCTTCCAGAACAGGGCAGAATGTTGAAGCAGAAACAACACTGCGTCTGGCAAAAGAATTTCCGAACCTGTTCCTGATTAAAGAAGCGGCTCCGAATATTCTTCAGTATTTTGATATATTAAGAAAAAAACCGGAAGGCTTCAATCTGGTTTCAGGAGATGATGAATATACACTTCCTGTAACTTTGGCCGGTGGAGCAGGGGTAATTTCTGTAATCGGACAGGCTTATCCTAAAGAATTTTCTACCATGGTTCAGTTAGCTTTTGATAAAAAAGTGGATGAAGCGTATGAAATTCATAACAAGCTGGTTGAGATCACAAGACTAATTTTTGCAGAAGGAAATCCTTGTGGAGTTAAGGTAATTTTGGCAGAAATGGGAATCATCAAAAATTATCTGAGACTTCCTTTGGTAGCTGCTTCAGAAGGTCTTCATGTAAAAATTAAAGCTGAAATGGCGAATATTTAAAAGAGAATTGCAGTCATCTGCTTTAAAATGAACTGTGAATTTGCAATAACATTTGAAGCAATACTAAAAATATCAGGTGAAAGATAAGTTCTTTCACCTTTTTCAATTTTTAAAATTTAATTATATGAAATTAATAGAAGCTACAGAAAAAGATATTCCTCTGATTCAGAATTTGGCAAGAAGATCCTGGGAAAGTGCCTATTCAGGAATTATTTCTGCCGAACAGATTAATTATATGTTGGGAAAAATGTATTCTAAAGAAGAAATTTCTACACATTTGAAGAATCCTGATTATCATTATTTCTTGATTTTTGATGAAAATAACAATTCTTTTGAAGGCTTTATGGGATATGAAAACGGATATGAAGAACAGACAACCAAACTTCACAGGATTTATCTAGTTCCTGAAAGTAAGGGAAAAGGTTTCGGAAAAGAAGCCCTGAATTTTTTAAAGCAGAAAATTTCTGAGAGTAATGATAAAAGAATTATTCTGAATGTAAATAAAGAAAATAACGCTAAAAAGTTCTATGAATCTCAGGGTTTTAAAGTGTATGATGAAGTGGTTCTGAATATTGGAGACGGTTTTGTTATGGATGATTTCCTGATGGAATTTGTATTTTAAGATGCTGCAGATTGGAATTTTATAAATCTTAAACATAATTCTATAAAATGTGATTTATTTATTTTGTCCATCTTTGCAATACCAAATCACCTAAAACAGTACATTCATATGCTTGGTGCTAAGCTTTTTTAGCTTTTTATCAGTATATATTTTTTTTCATCCTTAGTGTTTAAATTCCTGTATTAATTAATGCAGGAATTTTTTATTTATGCTAGAAATAACAAATTTCAATTATATCACATATAATTGAAATAAAATTTTTATATTTACAATAAACATAAAAGGATTTATAAAAGATGAAAATGTACGTAAAGTTTGACTTTAATACCCTCTGTAAAAAAATACTTGACGAAAAGCTTCGGGAGCATGGTCTCAAGTACAGGCTTTTGAACTTTGGTGAAGTAGAATTCTATGAATCTCTTACCCAGGAACAGCACATAACTTTCAAAAAAAATCTGGAAGATTACGGAATAGAAATTATTGAAAATCAGAAAGCTGCATTGGTACAGAAGATTAAAGATGCCATTGTGGAGCTGATCTCTTCGGAAGAAGGTATTTCTGTAAAAGCTTCCATCTATATTTCTGAAAAGCTGAATCACAGCTACGGATATCTTTCTAATCTGTTCTCTGAAATTACCCATACGTCTATCGAAAACTTTCTTATCATCCGTAAAATAGAGTTTGCAAAAGAGCTCATTATAAGTAAAAAGCTTAGTTTTACGGAAATTGCTTACCGTCTGAATTACTCGAGTGTGGCACATCTAAGCACACAGTTTAAAAATACTACCGGCATGACGCCTTCGCAATTCCAGAAAATTATTGCACTGAGAAGGAAATTCTCACATACAAATGAACAATATCTGAAGGCTGTATGATCAAAGATTATCTGAATATCATTCTTGTAGAAGAAGATGAAGGAAAAAGGATTTTTTTTGAGAATATATTCAAGGATTCAAAAATAGCCATAAGAGCAAATGTTCTTCATCATATACAATCTGCTTTACAATCATTGGCTGAAGAAGATATTCCTGTTCCTGAAATATTATGGATCAGTAAAGATATGATCGAAAAATATGCTTCTGAATTTTTATCTGAAATTAAAGGAGATATCAAGTTTAATAATACGATTCTTGTTATTTATTCAGATAATTTTAAAAATGAAGACAAAGATGAGTTTCTGGTTAAAGGAGCGAATATAGTAATGGAACTTCCTGATAATTATAATGATATGAAAAAAATAGTGAACGAAATTATTGCTATAAACTGGCAGTATCATACTTCAGGATTCAACAGGAATAATTTTATCATGAAACTGTGAAAAATTATGGTTAAATTATTTTGGAATTAAAATTAAAGTTTTATATTTGTAAAGTAATACTCACACAAAGGTGATAATTAAGTAGAGAAGATACTTATATTGTCTGTGAAGCATTACCGAAATTGAAACACAGATTTATTATATCAAAAAAACGATAAATGAATGAATAACAATTGTTTCAATCTTGAAATAAATTATATAAATCACAATGTTAGTTAAACAAAATGAATTATAATAATTTCCAATTAAAAGCGCAGAAGATCTTTAAACAAAACGGTACAATCATGAAAACTCAGTACTGCCAAAGGAATATATCGTTTCATTTTTCAAATCCTTTGTCAGAAACCTAGTTAGTTTTTATAAATAAGCAATTGGAAACATAATTCATTTTGTTTTTTTACTTTAATTTTTAAGCTTAAACATCATAACATTATCATATCAACACACCACATCACAAAATATTAAGCGAAAAGCGAAGTGAATTTTTAAAGAAGTAAAGTAAATTTTCTTCAAATAACAGTTTTATAAGGGGAAGCCGCGTGAAGACAAGATCTTTTCGCGGTTTTTTGTTTTCAGGAGATTTTACTCCATTTGTTTTTACCGTTATAATTTCTCAGATAGTAATTCTTAATGATCTGATTTTCCGGTCTTGATAACAGTGGATCGGCTTCTAAAATTCTTTCTACCGTCTTTTTTGTTGCCTTAATAATAGCAGAATCATTCACAAGATCCAGCCTTTTAAAATCTACAACACCGCTTTGCTGGGTTCCCAGAATATCTCCTGGACCCCGAAGCTGCATATCAACCTCAGAAATTTTGAAGCCATCGTTGGTTTCTACCATTGTTTTTATGCGGGTTCTGCTGTCTTTAGATAATTTATCCGAAGTCATCAGAATACAATAACTCTGTTCCGCACCGCGACCGACGCGTCCGCGAAGCTGGTGGAGCTGCGAAAGCCCGAATCTTTCAGAACTTTCAATAACCATTACAGAAGCATTCGGAACATTTACCCCGACTTCAATTACTGTTGTGGCAACCATAATTTCTGCTTTTCCGGAAGCAAAATAATTCATAGCGGCATCTTTTTCATCAGGTTTCATTTTTCCGTGAAGCATGGTTACATTGTAATGTGCGAAATTATCCATCACATTTTCCAGACCTTCCATCAGATTTTTGTAATCTAAAGTCTCCGATTCTTCAATTAAAGGGTACACAAAATAAACCTGTCTTCCTTTCTGGATTTCCTCACGGCAGAAGTTATAGACATAAGCTCGGTCTTTTTCTCTTCGGTGAGCCGTAATGATAGGCTTTCTTCCGATAGGAAGTTCATCAATAACCGAGACATCAAGATCAGAATAAAAGCTCATCGCGAGAGTTCTCGGAATCGGAGTTGCCGTCATGACCAGAATATGAGGAGGAATTTTATTTTTTGCCCAAAGTTTTGCTCTTTGTGCCACCCCAAATCTGTGCTGTTCGTCGATAATTGCCAAACCGAGATTCTTAAATTTCACTTTATCCTCCAGAACGGCATGGGTTCCTACAAGAATAGAAAGTTCACCATTTTCCAGTTCTTCATGAATTTTATTCCGTTCGGACTTTTTGGTGGAACCTGTTAAAAGCCTGATTTTAACTTCCGTTTTTTCTAAGAGCTCTTTAATTCCGTTATAATGCTGCTGAGCAAGAATTTCTGTAGGAGCCATGATGCAGCTTTGGAAACCATTGTCTTTTGCTATAAGCATCGTTAAAAGAGCAACCATGGTTTTTCCGGAACCTACATCACCCTGCAAAAGACGGTTCATCTGGATGGGACGTTTCATATCCATCCGGATTTCTTTAAGTACTCTTTTCTGAGCTCCCGTTAAATCAAACGGAAGATGATTTTCATAAAAATCATTGAAATAATCTCCGACGATCGGAAAAGGATTTCCTGCCGTATGGCTTTTATGGTGAAGTTTTTTCAGTCCGAATCCTAACTGAAAGAAAAATGATTCTTCAAATTTTAAGCGGTAATTGGCTTTCTCAAAATGTTCCATATCCTTCGGAAAATGAATATTGAGATAGGTGTGCTGTCTTGATAAAAACTTAAATGCCTTTAAAAGATAATCCGGAAAGTTTTCGTAGATCAGATTAGGGATTTCTTTGCAGATATTTCTTAACACAACCTGAAAAAATCGTTGATTCAGCCCTCTTTTGGTGAGTTTTTCAGAACTTGGATAAATTGGTCTTAGCCTGTTTTCGGAATCTTTCTTTTCTTCGATTTCTATTTCCGGATGCGGCATAGAAAACTGATTATTGAAAACATTGATTTTCCCGAAAATAAAAACTTCCTTATTCACAGGAAGCTGTTCTTTCAGCCATTTTGAATATTGGAACCATACCAGATCCATTGATCCTGTTTCGTCATTGAATTTTGCTGAAAGTCTTTTAGTTTTTCCGGTCTGTATTTCCTGAATGTTTGTGATTCTTCCTTTCAGCTGTACGTCTGTGGAGAGGTCTCCGAGCTGCGAAACCTTGTGAACTTTGCTTTTATCCAGATAACGGAGCGGGTAGAAGTTCAGCAGATCTTCCACGGTGGAAATTCCCAATACACTTTTGATAAGTTTGGCTTTTTCCGGACCGATTCCTTTTACGTATTCTATGGAGGTTTCTAAAGTCATTTTAGGAGCCACGAATTTCGGGAAAAATTAGAAATTAAAAAAGGCTCTCATTACTGAAAGCCTGTATTTTTATTCTTTTATTTTAGATTTAAATTTTTTCTGATAATCTTCCCACTGCTCCCGCGAACGTATTTTCTTGAAAAGATCTTTAGAAATAAATTCCAGATAAGGTTCTAATTCCTTTGCGGATAATTCTCCCTGTAAAATGGTGATCGGATTACCGCTTTCATCCAGAAAAACCGTACTCGGAACGGCTGCAACATTCATATACTGAGTGAATTCGTGTAAGGAATTTCTTCCTTTCTTATGTTCTGTATTCGGATTAGAAAACTTTCTGCCGAAAATTTCAATTTCTTTTTTATCTTCCGCATTAAATTTTACCGGATAGTAACTCTCATTCAGCATATCAGAAATTACCTGATGTCCGTATGTTTTTTTATCCATGATCTTACACGGACCGCACCAGTCTGCGTAAAAATCGATAAGAATTTTTTTAGGATTTTCTTTTTGTGCTTTCAGTGCTTCTTCAATCGTCATCCATTTTACCTGCGCAAAACTGAAAGTGACCAGAAAGAGTGCTATTAAACTTATAATTTTCTTCATGATTTGGTATTTTGAAGTAAATGTAAGCATTTACTATTTTTATTTTACATCCTGCATTAATTTTTTCACAAGCGGGGAAATCAAAATTAGTACCAATCCGGCAATTACGGCATATAATCCTAATTGTTTATATCCATCGGTGTAAGTGATCAAAGAATCATAATTCGTAGAACCTTCTTTTGCAGTCGCCAGACCGGCTCCGATGATTCCCGCGACATACTGACCGTAAGCAGATGCCAGAAACCACATTCCCATCATCATTCCCTGAAGATTTTTTGTAGATAGCTTCGTCATGATGGATAAACCGATGGGAGAGAGGCATAATTCTCCCAGAGTGATAACGAGTAAAGCAATGGTAAAGAAATTAAGAGAAGTAATACCCTGAAGATCTGCAAAAAAACGGGTGGCGAATAAAATATAATATCCCACACCTAAAAAGACGAATCCCAGACCAAATTTAATGATGGTGTTCGGTTCAATTTTTCTTTTACCCAACCAAATCCAAAGTAATCCGATTAAAGGAGCTAAAAAGATAATGAAGAAGGCACCTCCGGAATTATTAACTCCATTCGGATCTAATCCTAATAGATCTTTATTTAAATTTTTTGCCGCAAAAATACTTAATGAACCGCCGCTTTGTTCATAAATTCCCCAAAATAAAATTGAGAATAGAATGAAGACTAAGGCTGCCCAAAGTTTGTTTCGTTCAGCAGTAGTCACTTTAGTCATTTCATAAAATAAATAGATTAATGTAATCGGACCAATTGTCCACATAAAATAATCTGTATATTCTGTTTTTGCAACCATTACCATGATAATCGGAACGAAGATTAATGATAAAACATACACTCCGTATTCCTGCCATTTCGGGATAGGTGCAGATTTTGTCTCATTTTCAGGATGTCCCGGCTGAAGCCCGATTGTTCCTAAACTTCTTTGGGTAAAAACAAAATTTATTAAACTGATGACCATTACCACTGCAGCTAATCCGAATGCAATATTCCATCTTAACATTTCTGGAATTACATCTGATAAAATCTCTCCTTTTCCGATGGCAATACAAAAGTATCCACCCAGTAATGCTCCAAGGTTAATTCCTGCATAGAAAAGTGAAAATCCGGCATCAGCTCTTGAATCATTCGGTTTATAAAGCTGACCGACCATTGATGAGATGTTGGGTTTAAAGAAACCTGTTCCCACTACGGTAAACGCGATTCCCAGAAAGAAAAATTTGTGAGGGTCTGTCGCAAGAATTAAACTTCCGACGATCATTAATAGTCCGCCCCAAAACAGAGATTTTCTGAAACCTAAAATTTTATCTGCAAATAGACCACCGATAAAGGTAAACGCATAAACAAAAGCCTGCGTGGCGCCATATTGAAGATTGGCTTCACTTTCATGAAAATTAAGCTGCGAGATCATAAAGAAAACAAGCATTCCTCTCATTCCGTAAAAGCAGAAACGTTCCCACATTTCGGAGAAGAACAGACTCCAGATCTGTTTCGGATATTTGCCTTTAAAATTTTGTATTTCGTCTAAAGTTAAACTCATAGGTCAGTATGATTAAGTTTTAATTAAATTTTCTGTAAAATAACGGAAAAAGTCATTACCAAAGATAGTTTGCATTCAAATATTGTTTCGAATTTATATTTGAAGGATATTAATCTATACAAATTTTCAGTCTTGTTGCAGGCTTTGAGGTTGTACTTACTTTACCATCTCAATTTTTCCATCCACAAATAAAGATTTTCTCTTTCCTCTCGGGCTTGAATCGTCAGCAAAACTCCAGAATGATTTTACGGTTCCATCTTTAGTATTGACTACCTGACTTACTGTCCAGCCGTCTTTTTCTATCCAGTTTAAGAAATGCAGATCTTCACTCAGCTTCTTATAATCCATTTTTTCATCGCCTTCATTAATCAATCCGTTTTTATCGGTTGTTTTCCAGTGCAGCGTTGAATCTTTGTGGTAAGTTACTTCTGCTCTCATTTCCGGAAATGTAATAATGGCTTTTTTTCCGAGAAGTTCAGAATTGGCTGATGTTCTTTTTTCTGGGAGATTTTCGTTTTTACGGTTGCAGGACAATACAACGGCTGCCGCTAAAAATCCGTATATCGTTGTTTTCAATGTAGCGGCAAAGCTGTTTCTGATCAGTTTATCCATTTTAGGCTGAACAGTATTGATTTTAATGGTTTTTAAATTTTGCATTTGTGTTTTCATTATGGATAATAAAGAGGATGAATATCGTTTAAATTTTATCTTATAATTGAGCATATTGGCTGTTACAAATATCTGTAAGCATATTGCTTCAAAACATTGAACAAGTTCAATAAATGAAGTCTGAATTATTTTTTGTTAACTATTTTTTTTCTTATTCTGCTCACAAATTCATGACTGATACCTAAATATGCAGCGATTTGCACATTGGTTAACCTTTGGTAAAGCTGAGGGTATTTCTCGATGAAATCAGTATATCGTTTATCTGCTGTTTTGCTGAGGTTATCAATCATTCTTCTTTGCAGGGCAACGTGTGTTTTTTGTGTCATTACACGAAACAGCTTTTCGATTTTGGGCAGGTTTTTGTAAGCAAACTCCTTGTCTTTTTTAGAAATGATTAAAACTTCACTGTCTTCCAGTGCTTCTATGTTCAGTTGAGACGGTAGTTCATTTGTAAAACTATCAATATCAGTAATCCACCAGTCTTCTGTGGCAAAGTTCAGGATTTGTTCTATTCCGTCAGAATCAATATGATAGGTCTTGAATAGCCCTTTTATTACAAAACCTTCAAACTTACATATTTCCCCTTCTCTTAATAAAAACTGCTTTTTTTTAATGATCTTTTTTTGGAATAAGCTGTAAAATTGTGCTGATTCATCTTCAGAAAGAGTAATGTGCTGCGATATATTATTTTTAAAAATTTCTGTCATACTTCAATTATCATTAATGCTTTTTTACCTTTTAATAGAAGAGGTTTATATTTCTGTCCGCTGACGAACAATCACTTAAATTCTTTAATATGAATTTGTAATTATATTTGCTGTCATGCAGATAATTACTAAAATAAAAAAAACCTCCGACTTAGCGGAGGTTCTTGTATTTTATTTGATGCAATTTAGTTTACACCGTGCATCATTTTCTTTAAAATAGGTGAAATTAATGCTAAAATTACAGCAGCAATACCACAAAGAACAACGAATACCATGAAGAATTCAAATAAATTGTGGATTTCAAAACCTGCAAAAGTAGGATTAGCTAAAGGCAATTGCGCTTTTTCAAAAGCCGCTGCCTGATCTGCAGTTAATGTTACTTTTTTATCTAAAACATCCTGAAGATTAATTCCCATTTCCTGTGCCTTAGAGAATTTATCTCCCGTTGCAGGAATCAATGCTCCCAAAGAACCTGCTAAAGCATAACCTGCAGCATTGGAAATAAAGAATACTCCGTATAATAAGGATGCAAATCTTTTTGGAGCCAGCTTACCTACCAATGATAATCCGATAGGAGATAAACAAAGTTCACCACAAGTCTGAATAAAATACAGTAACATTAACCATTTGATAGCCAATAATCCTGAGTTTCCTAAATCTTTTACGTTATGTGCGATGATGAAGTAACTTAATGCGATCAGAGCAAGTCCCATTGCCTGCTTCATCGGCGAAACCGGCTCTTTTCCTTTTGCTCTTAATTTGTCCCAGATTAAGCTGAAAGGAACGGCTAAAACCACAACGAAAATACCGTTGAAAATCTGTACCATCGAAGGAGGCATATTCCATCCTAAGATATTTCTGTCGGTCTGATTATCTGCGATAAAAGTTAATGAAGATCCCGCCTGCTCAAACGCTGCCCAGAAGAAAATAATAAAGAACGATACGATATATATTACCCAAATTCTCTGTCTTTCCACTTTATTTTCAGCAGAACTCATGATTAAGAATGCCAGAGAAATTCCTGCTGCATAAATGAAGGGATAAATAATTCCTTTAATCAGCTGTCCCATTTCTACGGCTTTAAATCCGAATTCTCCCACCAAAAGATATCTGAAAGCAAAGAAAAGAATAACGAATAATCCTCCTGTAATTCCTAATGCCGATCCGGAGAATTTAGCAGTCTGTGTTTCTCCTTCTTCAAAATCTGCACTTGTATTGTTTTTAGGTAATCCACCGATAGGTCTTCCTTCCGGTGTAACAACATATTTATTTTTAAGAATAAAGAAAGTAATGGTACCGATTATCATTGCAATGGAAGCAGCAAGGAATCCCCATTTGAAGGCGAAAATATCTCTTACACCTGTTGTCGCATCTTTTACGTCTCCTACGTACGGACAGATAAACTGTCCTAAGAATGCTCCAATATTAATTCCCATGTAGAAAATTGTGAAAGCAGAGTCCAGTTTTGATTTTTCCCGCTTTGGATAAAGGCTTCCTACCATCGAAGAAATATTCGGTTTGAAGAATCCGTTACCGAAAATGATGATGAATAGAGCAAGCCACATGATGGTTTTTGCTGCATCCAGACCTCCCGAAAACGTAGAAGCACTGATGAAAAGCAAAAACTGACCAACTGCCATTAAAGATCCACCGATTAAGATGGCGTTTCTGTTACCGATATATTTATCGGCGATGAAACCTCCCAAAAGCGGAGTAAGATAACATAAAGCTAAAAATCCACCGTAGATGATTGCTGCATCAGCTTCTTTTATCAATAAGGAATTTACCATGAAGAGCGTTAATAAAGCTCTCATTCCATAAAAGTTGAAACGCTCCCACATTTCTGTTCCGAAAAGAACCCACAATCCTTTCGGATGTCTGGAATTCTTGTTCTCTACAAATTCATCCGGCTTCGGACTCAATGCTTCAGTATTATCCATTTTTATTGTTAATTTTTGTTAAGACTGACAAATATAGTTTTTTTTGTGTTTTCGGCAAGGTTTTAATTTTATATTTAAATAAAAAAGCTGCAGAATAATTCCGCAGCTTGATTTTCTGTATTGTGAACAGGGATTAATGTCCTTTTTCTTTCATGATTCTGTTTAATCTTTTCAGCATAGATAAGCCTAAAAGGGTTGCGAATATCAACAAAGCAAAATTCACTAAAAAGTAATTCATTTTATTGTCATAATTGTACCAAGTACTGGCTAAAATTCCGGAAAGCTTGTTTCCTACTGAGTTGGCAAGGAAAAACCCGCCCATCATCAACGCTGTAATTCTTGCAGGAGAAAGTTTGGAAACGAAGGATAATCCCATCGGTGAAAGACATAATTCTCCCACGGTAATAACTCCGTAACTTGCAACCAGCCACCACGGCGAAACTTTTACGGCTCCGTTATCTCCTGCCCAGACTGCCAAAACCATAACCAGACAAGATAACCCTGAAATGAAAAGTCCTAAAACAATTTTTGTTGGCGTTAACGGCTCTTTTCCTTTTCGTCTCAATAATGCCCAGAAACCAACCACAACAGGCGTTAAAGCGATTACCCAAAACGGATTGATGGACTGAAACAATTCTGTATTGTAAAGATAGGTTTTCGCCTGAGGATTTTTCTCCAGTTCTGCTCGCTGTTCGGGAGAAATATTTTTAAAATAAACATCTTTTCCCTGAACTTTTATTGTGTTTCCGTCTTTATCTTTCTGAGACTGAAACTGGTTGTCGTAAACAGGAACTTCTTTGTCTTCATAACTTTTTCCGTCTACCATGTAAATGCTTTCCAAAGGTTTTTCCATGGAAGCAGGTACGCTTCTGTCGGTGTAATAATTTGCCCATCTCGTTAAAGCGGTTCCGTTCTGTTTGAAAACTGCCCAGAAGAACATACTGATCAGGAAAACCGATAATAAGGCTCCGATAGACGATTTTTCGTCCGGCTTCGCTTTGAAGTATAGGGAAGCATAGAAATAAATAACAGGAACACAGGCAAAAATAAAGGCATCTGTATTGTCGCTTCCGAAAATATTTCCGGGAATGATCCAGCCGATTGCTCCTGCAATGATTGCCGGTAAGAATACTTTTATTAATATTTCAGAAAGTTTGGTATCTCCTTCCTGAACAGGCTTCATCTGAGCGGCATGAATATAATGTTTTCTTCCGATGGTAAAAATAATTAATCCGACCAACATTCCGACTCCGGCAGTGATGAAGGCTTCACCCCAGCCGAATTTGTTTCGCATAAAAGCGGCAATAATGTTGCAGATAAACGCTCCGATATTGATTCCCATGTAAAAAATATTGTATCCGGAATCTTTATTAGCTTTATAGGGTTCTTCGGAGTATAAATTGCCAAGCAGAGTAGAAATGGTAGGTTTAAAGAAACCGTTTCCGATGATAATTAACGCTAAAGAAGAATAAAATAAAGTAAGATCTTTAAAAACACCCATCCCGATATATCCTGCAGCCATCAAAACACCTCCGATATAAATGGATTTGATGTATCCTAACACTCTGTCCGCAAGAAATCCTCCGATAAAAGGAGTTAAGTAAGTTAAAGCAATGTACGTCCCGAAAATATCGTCCGCAGTTTTGTCCGGAAGTCCGAGACCGCCTTTTGCTCCGGTAGGTTCAATAACATACAATACAAAAATTCCGAGGATAAGATAGTACCCGAAACGCTCCCACATTTCCGTAAAGAAGAGGAAAGGCAATCCTTTAGGATGTTTAGTCTTCATAGTTTACAAATTTCAAATTTCACAAATATAGAATTTTAAAAATAATAATAGAATTTTATTAACTTTGATGGAAATAAAGATGAAGAAAATGGAAATTACGTTAAAAGATTTAGAAGATAACATCAGAACACTTCCTGAAAATTTTTATGAAGAGGTGAATGATTTTATTGATTTTTTGAAGCAGAAACATTTCAAAAGCAAGTCTCATCAGATTCCTGAATGGCAAAAAGAAGAAACAGGAAGAAGGGCAGAATATTTACGTGAAAATCCTCAAAGTTTTGTTTCTGAGTCTGAAATGGATGATTATTTAAATAATCTCGAAAGTGGCGACTAGGTTAATTTACGGACATTTTGTAAAGCAGGATTTAAAAGAAATCAACGATTGGTACAGGAAAATTAATAAAAAG
The DNA here is from genome assembly GCF_059579425.1 of Chryseobacterium sp. 2P. Classification (NCBI taxonomy): domain Bacteria; kingdom Pseudomonadati; phylum Bacteroidota; class Flavobacteriia; order Flavobacteriales; family Weeksellaceae; genus Chryseobacterium; species Chryseobacterium sp. 2P. Next base: position 3,591,930 of record NZ_CM184194.1, on the reverse strand, counting down.
TTATGGAACAGATTTCTTATTGATTTTCGGAACAAAATCGACTTAATAAAGGAAAATCCATTGTCCTTTGAACTTAAATATGGTGACACCCGAATTGTTTTTCTCAAAAAATTTCCTTTTGGAATTCATTATTCTTACAGCGAAGAGAAAAATCTAATTGAAGTATATTCTGTCTTTCATACTTCCAGAAATTCTGAGGAATGGGAATACAGAAAATAAAAAATCCGGATCTAAACTTTATATCCGGATTTTTTTATGCTAAAATATTGGATTATAAATTCTCCAAAATAAAATCAGTCATTTTCTGATACAATTGCGGTCTTGTCTGTCCGCCATAAATTCCGTGGTTTTTATCCGGATAAGCCATAAAATCAAACTGTTTTTTGTTTTGGATCAATGCTTCCGAAAACTCCATGGAATTCTGGAAGTGTACGTTATCATCGGCAGTTCCGTGGATTAATAAGAATTTCCCTTTCAACAAATTCGCATATTCAGTCGGGGAGTTTTTATCGTATCCGTCCGGATTTTCCTGTGGTGTTCTCATGAATCTTTCCGTGTAAACAGAATCATAATATCTCCAGTTCGTTACCGGCGCCACTGCAATTCCCATTTTGAAAACATCGGCTCCTTTTGTCATTGCCAGACTCGTCATATACCCTCCGAAGCTCCATCCGAACATTCCGATTCTGGATTTATCAATGTATGATTGATTTCCGAACCATTTTGCTGCCGCAATCTGATCTTCAATTTCATATTTCCCTAAATTCATGTACGTTACTTTCTTGAATTTAGCGCCTTTATAACCTGTTCCGCGTCCGTCGACACAAGCTACGATATATCCTTTCTGAGCAAGCATTTCAAACCATATTCCGTTTCCGTTATCCCATGAATTGGCAACCTGCTGAGAACCCGGACCTGAATACTGGAACATGAACAGCGGATATTTTTTGTTTTTATCAAAGTTTTTAGGCTTGATGATCCACGCATTCATCTGATCTCCCGCTTCATTCGGAATCGTAATAAATTCTTTTTCTACGAAATTATCAGCTTTTAATTTCTGTAGCTGAGCTTCATTATTCTGAAGTTCTTTTACCGTTTTGCCGTTTCCGTCCTTTAAAACATAAGTATAAGGTTTTGAAGCCGTAGAAGAAGTTTCGATGAAATAATTATAGTTTTTGCTGAAATTGGCAGAATTATTTCCTTCCGCATTGGAAATCAACTGAGACTTTCCGTTTTCGATATTTACTTTGGAAACTACTTTGTTGATGCTTCCTTTTTCTGTGGTCTGAATGTAGATTTCCTTTGATTTAGGATTAAATCCGTAATAATCTGTTACTTCCCAGTTTCCTTTCGTAACCTGCTTTTTCAGTTTACCATCTTTGTCATACCAGTACAAATGGCGGTTCCCGTCTCTTTCGGAACCCCAAAGGAAAGAATTGTCCTCTAAAAATTCCAGAATCGGGCTGTCTGTATCGATCCATTTTTCATCTGTTTCGGTGAATAATTTCTGTACAGCTCCGGTTTTTGTATTGACTTTTAAAACATCAGAAGCATTCTGAATTCTGTCTGAAGTAATCAAGACAATTTCGTCCGGTTTTGCTGTCTGAATTACATTCGGAATATAATAATGCTTGAAACTTTCTAAATTAACGGTTGTCTTTTTACCGTCACTCAACTGATAAATATGCGCTGAAGCAATAGAGTTTTTTTCTCCTGCTTTTGGATATTTGTAACGCATTTCGCTTGGATAAAGCGTCTTGCCGTAAATCGGAATATAGATTTCCGGAACTTCTGTTTCATCTAATTTTACGAAAAGAATCGCATCCGAGTTTTTTGTCCATTCGTACAGTCTTGCGTGTCCGAATTCTTCTTCATAAACCCAGTCTGCAAGTCCGTTTAAAATTTTATTTTTAACACCGTGCTGCGTAATCTGTGTGATTTTTCCTGAGTTCAGATCCTGATAAAACAGATTATTATCTGCAATAAAAGCCACTTTTGAAGCATCCGGTGAAAATCTTGGCTCCTGAACAAATTTTCCGTCATTAAGACTTACTGTCTTTCCAGATTTCAGATCTTTTACTTCATATTTTCCTAAAAACGAGTGTCTGTAAATCGGTTCACTGTCTTTCAGTAACAAGATTTTAGATTCGTCATCAGAAAATTCATAGCTCTGGAACTGTCCATCCACAAGGTTTCCTTCTTTTTGGGAAGTTTTGTAAGAATATTTTGCAATTCCTCCCTGTTCGATAACCAGATAATTTTCACCGTTTTTCATGGAGGTAATTCCGGCAATGCCTTTTCCGCGGTAATATCCTGAATATATTTTATCTAAAGTAATTTCCTGAGCGGATAAACTTTGAAATGCTACAGCAACTGTAAGCGTTAGTAAGAATTTTTTCATTTCTAATATTAAAAGATTTCAAATATAATAATTTTTAAAATGGTAAAAAAAGCTTTTTAAATCTCTGATTTTGGCAGTAAAATTGGATATATTAAGATACAATCAAATTAAAATATAATTATGGAAACGAATGCTTTTAACCAAAAACTGAACCGATACGAACTGGAAGATAAAATAGTATATACCGGATTTTCAAGTTACAAAGATGCCGAAGATTGTGCCCGTAAAAAAGGAGGGGAACTGGTGGAAGTGGGTTTCAAAGACGGAAATGATAATCCTGAAATCTGTAATGAAGCAGGATTACTGCAAAAGCAGTTACACTATTTCGTAGACGCAGGAGATGAATATAAATTTATCCATTCTTCAGATCCCGGATTCAGAAAATACGCCGATGAACTGCAGAAAATTAAAACAAAACTATTGCAGTCTCCACCCGATGAAAGATACATCGCCAATTTTGAAATCGAAAATACAGAAGATCCGATTGTAGTGATTAAAAATGATCATTTTGAGTCGGTAACTTCCAGAGAGCGTTCTAAATATCTGAAGCACGCCCGAGTTTATGAAATCGGAGTTTCTATATCCAAATCTTAAAAATAAATAATATGAGCAAGACAAAATATTCACATAAGGCTCAGGACAAAGTAGGAAAAGTAATGCACGAATTCAAGGAAGGAAAGCTGAAATCTTCTTCCGGAGAAAAAGTGACAAGCAGAAAACAGGCAGTTGCCATTGGTATTTCTGAAGCGAAACAGGAGGGCTTAAAAGTCCCTAAAAAGAAAAAAGATTAACCTAAATAAACAAGGCTTGGAAAATTTTTCCAAGCCTGTTTGTTTCATATTTTGAACCATTAAAATTGATTAAGAAGTTAAGCCAGATTAAAATGAATCATTTCTGATTTAATGTAGCGTCATCAAAACTTAAGTAATGCTTAACTTCTTAAATCGACCTTAATGGTTTAAAAGCTTATTAACAATTAACTTTAATCATTATACATAATTCTGTAATATTCATCCGCCATTCTATCGCTGTTAAACTGATCTTTAACATCATTCATAGAATTATACTGGATTTTTCTCCATTGATCCGGCTTGTCATAATACGTAGGAAGAATTTCATTTTCCAGAATTTCATACAATTTGTTAAGATCATAATTATCCTGTTCATAAATACTCATGTTTTCATAATCTGCTTTCGGAACCACAAAAGAATTTTCCCCGTGTTTTGCAAATTCAGGGATCCATCCGTCATCTGTGGAAAGATTTACAGAACCATTCATGGAAGCCGTCATTCCGGAGGTTCCTGAAGCTTCTCTCGGAACTCTGGGGTTATTCAGCCAAAGATCAGAACCCTGCTTTAAAGATTTACTCAAAGACAGTTCATAGCCTGTAAGAACCGCCATATTTTTATGATTTTTGCTTTCTTCTACAAGAGAATTGAAGGTAGAAATCGCAGAATAATCCATCGGATAAGGTTTTCCTGCCCAAATGATCTGAACCGGATATTTCGGATGATTCAGCAATTTGTAGAATCGGTCTTTGTCATGTAAAAGCAGATCGGCACGTTTATACCCTGCAAATCTTCTCGCCCAGACAATGGTAAAAACATTTGGATTGAATAAATTTCCGGTCTGGTCGGCTACGATTTTAAATAATCTTTTCTTCAGATGTTTCTTACGGTAATCGAAAACCGTTTCATCATTTTCATCCTTCGCGTTGTAAAGCGGTTTGTCTGCCCAATATTTGAATTCCTGTGCATTGGTAATCGAAGTAATCTCACAGATTCCCGGATATTTGCTCCACATTGCTCTGGAAACTACCCCATGAAGCTGGGAAACTCCGTTGGCTATTCTTGCCATTTTCAGCGCGCAAAGAGAATGGTTGAAACGGTCATCATCAGAACCTTCGATATTTTTTACCTCTTCCATGCTGAAGCCTGAAAAATAAGACATATCATAACAAAGTCTCATATTGTGCTTTTCATTTCCAGCTTCTTCAGGAGTGTGCGTGGTGAAAACCAGCTTTTCTTTCACTTTATTCAGGTTTCCGCCGTATTTTTTCAGCAGATGGAAAGCTGCAGGAAGTCCGTGGGCTTCATTTAAATGATAAACATCTCTTTCAATGTTAATTTCATCCAGTAATTTTGCTCCTCCTTTTCCTAAAAGAATGTATTGTGCCAGTTTCGTAGATTCGTTGGCATCATATAATTTATGACAGATGGTTTTAGAAATATGATCATTTTCAGGAACATCTGTTGAAAGGAAAAACATAGGAGCCGTGTGGAAAATTTCAGGATCAAGATACCATACTTTTACCCAAACCGGAGCGCTGTGAATTTCTATCTGAAATTTTATGCCGGTATCTTCCAGAAAGCTGTACATTTTCTTCGTCCATGTAGGCTGTAACGTCTGATCGTGATTTCTTGCCTGATCGTAATACCCGAACTTCCAGAGAATCCCGATTCCGATAAGATCCTGTTTCAGATTGTAAGCACTTCTCATGTGAGAACCCGCCAAAAATCCTAATCCTCCCGAATATATTTTCAGCACCTGCTCAATCGCAAATTCCATAGAAAAATAAGCAACTTTCTTGGAGTACTGCGGATTTACGCTAAAAGGTATTTTAAAATTTTTAAAATCCATGTGTAACAGTTTATTAAGTGAGGAGGCAAAGGTATTAATTATGAAAATAAACTCTACATTAATTATTTTATAAATTAACATTAAAAATACTTTTTGAATCTGTTTTTTATTTACCTTTAATATGTAATTTTTTGATAATCAAAACTTCATGATCTGAAACCGGAAGTTTTATGTGTTCCATAACAATAAAATAATAAGCACATGAAAAAGGCATTTTCTGATGAGGATTTAATTAAAAATCTGAGCTTATATTATCTGAACCGACACTTGAAAAAGAAGCCGATAGAGAAGTATCATCGTAAGATCGACGAATCTCAGCTGCATGACCGCGAAAAATATAAAAAGAAAGCGGAAATTTTACTGCTCAATTCTTTTATGCACCATTTCCCTGAAGTTAAATTTGAAGATTTAACCTGCGAAAGCCCCGACTTTATTGCAAAATTTAATGATAAGAAAATCGGAATCGAACTTACCGAAGTAATCAATCATCTTGAAATGAAGAAGGTTGAAAGCAATCTGAACAAGATTTTCCGTCAGGCAGAAATTTTATTGGAACAGGAAGACACTACGAAATATCGTGGTGTTTATTTTTTAGAATTTCACTCAAACATCAGACTGGATTCTCCGGAAAATCAGCAGGAAATCATTTTAAATATTTATAAAAGCATCAAAAAAGGAAAGCCTGCAGGAAATGTAAAAAGCATCCGGAAATCTTTCCACCGAAGAAATGTTTTTATTACCCATGAGTATAATATGAATCTTTTTGATGAATTATGTTCCGAGAAAATTGTAGAACTTATTGAAAAAAAGAACGAAAAATTTCCTTATTACGATACTTCGGTTGACGAATGTTGGCTCGTTATTGTTTCGGATATGAATTCCATCGCTTCGCGTTATACTTTTATTCAGGATAAAGAACATCTGCAAAAAGTAAACAGCCCGTTTCATAAGATTTTTCATCTGGAAAACCTTTGCGGAAATATTACAAGTATCAAGTAATTGCTGAAAAATATTTATTGTTATTTGGTTTTTGTTGAATTATTTTCGTTGAAGCTTTTGTTTTTAATTAGAATTGTTTATATTTGATAGACAACAAATTGCATTTCAATTAATAACCAAATCAGCATGATATGAAAAAAATTCTACTTCTTTTCTTACTTTTTATTTCATCTATTTTTTTCGCTCAGGCAGACTGTTCATCCGCTCTTGCGGTATGCGGAAATTCGAATATTACGTATTCTCCCATGGGAATCGGGAATGTTAACGAAAATTTAGGAGGATGTTTATCTTCCGGTGAGCATAATTCAATCTGGTATAAATTTACCATTGCAACAGGCGGAACGCTTACTTTCGATCTCATTCCTACAGATCCTAATGCAGATTACGACTGGGCGATCTACGGACCGAATGCCAACTGTGCAAGTCTTGGTTCTCCGATTCGCTGTAATGCAGCAACCGTTATCGGAGTAGGAGCTTCCACAGGGATGAATATGACGAGTACGATTTTAAGTGCTGCAGGAGGATCATTAACGCCGTACTGTAAATACATGGATGTTTTACCGGGACAGACCTATTATCTGTATATAGACAATTGGGTAGATGTTCTTAATCCTACAATGGCTCCTTTTTCTCTAACGTGGGGAGGAACCGCAACATTGGCTTCACCGTTTACGGATCCGGGCATTCAGACTCATCCTTTTATTCCGCCGGGAGCTCCCGCTGCCAATCCTGCCAGTCCAAGAGAAATTATTGTCTGCGAAAATCCTATGGTCTTTGATTTTAGTACTTTATCTTCCGGGATTTTAAATGGAAACAGTAATTTCCAGATCAGTTATCACACTTCACAAAATGACGCTCTTTCCGGAGCAAATCCTATTTTGTCGCCTATTACCATTAATACGACTACTACATATTATTACAGTATTCATTATCAGGATCCTGCAAACCCTAATAACCCGATCAATTCCTGCAGACAGGTGGGAGCTTTTAAATTTAAATACGGAAATATTTCAGGAACCAATGTTACGCTCTACAGTTGTAATAACAACAATGCCGGAACCGGAACTTACGATTTAACTTCCGCTGCTGTTTTTGGAGATCCTACCGCAGTAAAGGTTTATTATAATTCACTTTCAGATCTTAATGCGGGAATAAATCCCATTACAAATACTACTAATTTCGTTTCGGCAGAAGGAATGGTATACGTTAAAATTACTTCTCAATATGGTTGTGTGGCAATTGCGCAGATTATTCTGAAGTTTTATCCGGTTGTCGTCGTTACAGAAGCTACTTTAAGAACCTGCTTTATTGAAGCTGATCCTTCTACGGGACTCTTTGATCTTTCCCTTGCTGCAGTAACCACGCAAAGCGGAACGACTAAAAAATATTATCCTTCTTTAGCAGATGCACAAAACGGTACGAACGAAATCGTAGGATTTTCAAACTATATTGCTCCCAACGGTGTCATTTACGTCAAAGTATTCAACTCCAATAACTGTTTTGCAATTGCAAAAGTAAATCTGGTGGTTATTCAGCCGGTATATTCCGCCATTCTGAAAGACAAAATCATCTGTATGGAAGATAAAACGACATTAGATGCAGGTTCCGGATTTACAGGTTATGAATGGAGTACAGGAGCCACTACACAGACAATCAGTAATGTAGGAGTGGGAACGTATTGGGTGAAATTAAAAAGCGGTAACTGTATTACCAAACAGATTGTAAAAGTTTATGCTTCTGAGCAGCCTGTGATTTCTACGGTTGATATTACCAATAATACCATAACAGTAAATGTTTCAGGAGGAACCGCTCCATACAAATATTCTCTTGACGGGATTAAATGGCAGGATTCCAATGTATTTACCAATGTTCCGAGAGGAGACAGCAGAATTTTTGTAAAAGATGCCTACAATTGCGAACCGATTGATATTACAGTTGTTGTTCCTAATTTGGTGAATGTAATTACACCGAACGGAGACGGAGTGAATGATGTGATTGATTATTCAGCTTTAGGATACAAACAGAATTTAGTGCTGAGTGTTTTCGACAGATACGGAACACTCGTTTTCAAAGCGGATAAACTAAGAAATTATACATGGGACGGAACCATCGGAGGTAAAAAAGTCCCAACAGGAACTTACTGGTATTCGGTTTCTTGGAACGAAAATGATAAGAAGAACACCTTATTCAAGTATTCCGGTTGGGTAATGGTGAAAAACAGAGAATAATTTTCAGAACTCAATAAAAAACCGTTGCCTGTGTAACGGTTTTTGTTTTATAAAATCCCTATCTTAGATATTCAAATTTACATCATGAAAGAGTTATTGATAAAACGTTTTGAATACTATAAAATGCTCGGTGACCAATCTTTCGGGCAGCTTTCGGATGAACAGATTTTCTGGCAGTTTAATGAAGAAAGCAATTCTATAGCGATTATTGTTAAGCATATCGCCGGAAATATGTTATCCAGATGGACTAATTTTTTAACCGAAGACGGCGAAAAATCATGGCGGAACAGGGATGAAGAATTTGTTGACACTTTTAAAACGAAAGCTGAGGTTCTGGAATATTGGGAACAAGGCTGGAAATGCTTTTTTAACGCTCTGAACCAGATGAATGATGAAAATATACATTCTGTAATTTACATAAGAAATGAAGCACATACATTTATGGATGCTGTTTTCCGTCAGTTGGCGCATTATCCTTATCATATCGGGCAGATTGTTTATATCGCAAAAATGATGAAGAATGAAGACTGGAAAAGTCTTTCTATTCCGCGAAATAAATCGCAGGAATTTAATTCTGAAATGAGTAATAAATTCAGACAGCAGTAATGAAGAACTTTACCATTCAAAATAAAGGAATTGTTTCTGATGAATTTTTAAATAGAAACATCACAGATTTTCATTCTGCCTGCCAATATGTTTCAATGCTCCCTTACAAAAGGAATAATGATAAAAGCAGAACCGAATGTATTTTTGATGATTTTGGCGGAACCTGCAGTACAAAACACGCCGCCCTGAGAAAACTTGCTCTGGAAAACCATCACAGCGATGTAAAACTCATTGTTGGAATTTTTAAAATGGATGCAGAATACACTCCGAAGATTAGCGGTACTTTGCAAAAATTTAATTTGAAATACATTCCGGAAGCGCATAATTATCTCAAAATTGATGACGAATATTACGATTTTACGAACCGCAGTTCACATTATCATCAATTTAAAGATAAACTGCTGATTGAAAAGGAAATAGAATTCAACGAAATTGGGGCTCAGAAAATTTCATTTCACAAAGATTTTCTTGGAAAATGGCTGAACGAAGATCGCATCACTTACAGTTTAGATGAATTGTGGAATATCAGAGAACAATGTATCAGAGATTTGCAGCAAATTGATGAACCTGAAATTCAAAATTCATCTCCGGTTTGTTACCAGACCAGTCCGGAAATAAGGGATGAATTTAATCAATAGACTGAATCAATTCAGAATTCATCTTAAAATGATTATCTTTGCACCCACAAAATTCAGAATCAATAAATGTCTCAATTTCAAAGAACTGCCGCATTTCATACTCTTGGCTGCAAATTAAATTTTGCGGAAACATCTACCATTGCCCGCCAATTAACAGAAGCAGGTTACGAAAAGGTAAGTTTTGATGAAAATGCGAATGTGTATGTTATCAATACCTGTTCGGTAACTGAAAATGCCGACCGCGAATGCAAACTTCACGTAAAAAGAGCCATGAAAGCCAATCCGGATGGTTTGGTTGTAATCGTGGGATGTTATGCACAGTTGAAACCGGAGGAAATTTCACAGATTGAAGGGGTAGATTTGGTTTTAGGAGCCAAAGAAAAATTCAATATTCTGAGCTATCTTGATGATCTGGAGAAATCTGAAAACGAAGGGATCGTTCATTCATGCGAAATTGAAGAAACAGATTTTTTTATTGGAAGTTACTCCATCGGAGACAGAACCAGAGCTTTTCTGAAGGTTCAGGACGGTTGCGATTACAAATGTACCTACTGTACGATTCCTTTGGCAAGAGGGATTTCCCGTTCCGACACCATCGAAAATGTATTGAAAAATGCCAAAGAAATTGCTGAAAGAGACATCAAGGAAATCGTTCTTACAGGCGTAAACATCGGAGATTACGGAAAAGGTGAATTTGGAAACAAAAGACACGAACATACTTTTTTAGATTTAATTTCTGAGCTTGATCAGGTTGAAGGCATCGAAAGAATCCGTATTTCTTCCATCGAGCCGAATCTGTTGAAAGATGAAAGCATAGAACTGGTTTCGAAAAGCAAAAGTTTTGTTCCGCATTTTCATATTCCTTTACAATCGGGAAGTGATGAACTGCTGAAAAAAATGAAACGCCGTTATTTAACGAAACTATATATCGACAGAGTTAATAAGATCCGTGAAGTAATGCCGGACGCAGCGATTGGTGTGGATGTAATTGTCGGTTTTCCCGGAGAAACAGAAGAGCTGTTCATGGAAACATATAACTTCCTGAACGAGCTTCCGATAACTTATCTGCACGTTTTTACCTATTCTGAAAGGGAAAATACGGAAGCGGCAGAAATGGAAGGCGTAGTTCCGATTCCCGAAAGAAAAAGACGCAATAAAATGCTTAGAATTTTATCTGAAAAGAAAAAAATGGCATTTTACCAGAACCAGCTTGGAAAAACACTTCCTGTACTTTGGGAACACGAAAATAAAGACGGGAAAATGTTTGGCTTCACAGAGAATTATGTGAGAGTACAGAAGAATTTCGATCAGTCTTCAGTCAATCAGATTGAATTCTTAAAGCTTGAAAAAATAGAAGCGGACGGAACCGTTTCTGTGATGAATTCTTTTGAGAGTTTTCTCGAGAAAATTTAATATTCTTTTAAACAATTCATTTAAAATAATTCAGACATTGCTATCATAGTGATGTCTTTTTTTGTTTTAATGAAATCGAAACCTGAAATCATCACATTTAAACCAAAAATAACTTCTTTCATTAGTGTTTTTGATGTTTCTCAAGCCGTTCATATCAATTTAAATTTTTTAACTTTGGTAAAATTCAAAATGATATGAGAGACAAATTTTTGCTTTGGGGAGCTATTATTCTCGTCGTTGCGTGGTCGGTTGCTTTTTTAATAAGGGCAGATTGGTGGATTCCTGTTTTGTTAACCATTGTGTATGCAATCGGAATCTATAACATTACCCAATCTAAACATGCTATTCTAAGAAATTTTCCTGTTTTGGGCTATTTCAGGTACTTCTTTGAGAGTATTTCACCGGAAATGCAGCAATATTTCATTGAAAGAGAAACCGATGGAAAACCTTTTCCGAGAAATCAGCGTTCTGCGGTGTACAGAAGGGCAAAAAATTTGAGTGATACGGTGCCCTTCGGAACACAACTGGAAGTTAACCACAGAAAATATGAAGGAATTAAGCATTCCATTTATGCAAAATCTCCGATGGAAGAGCTTCCGAGAGTCTGGGTAGGAGGAGAGCAGTGTTCTCAGCCTTATCATGCTTCGTTATTTAATATTTCGGCAATGAGTTTCGGGGCATTAAGCGACCGCGCTCAGATTTCTTTAAACAGAGGAGCAAAAAAAGGAAATTTTTACCACAATACGGGAGAAGGAGGGATTTCTCCGCATCATCTGGAAGGCGGCGATCTTTGTTGGCAGATCGGAACCGGATATTTCGGCTGTCGTGATGAAGAAGGTAAATTCAATCCGGAATTGTTTAAAAAATATTCCACTTTACCCAATGTAAAGATGATCGAAATTAAATTGTCTCAAGGGGCAAAACCAGGTCATGGCGGAGTTTTACCGGCTGTAAAAAATACCCCGGAAATTGCAAAAATCCGTCACGTAACGCCTGGATTAACGATTATTTCACCGCCTTCTCATACCTCTTTTTCCGATGCGGCAGGCTTGTTGAGGTTTGTACAGCAGTTAAGAGATCTTTCGGGAGGAAAACCTGTTGGTTTTAAATTGTGTATCGGAGACACCAAAGAATTTGAAGATATCTGTGTTCAGATGAATGTTCTGAAAATTTATCCTGATTTTATAACCATTGACGGAGCGGAAGGAGGAACAGGAGCCGCACCACCGGAGTTTTCCGATGGAGTAGGGATGCCTCTGGAACCTGCCTTGATTTTTGTTAACAGAACGCTGAATAATTATAATTTAAGAAGTAAATTAAGGGTTATTGCAAGTGGAAAAGTTCTTACAAGTCTTGACATTTTAAGAGCCATCGCGATGGGTGCAGATATGTGTAATAATGCGAGAGGATTTATGTTCTCTTTAGGCTGTATTCAGGCTTTGAGATGCAATAACAACAATTGTCCGACAGGTGTTGCCACACAGGATAAAATGTTGATTAAAGGTCTGGATGTTACGGATAAGGCGGAAAGGGTGTACCATTTTCATAAAAATACGCTTCACACATGTAATGAGCTGATTGCGGCGGCAGGAAGAAGTTCGTATGAAGAAGTGGATGCCACAATGTTTATGAGAGGCGATGAGTTTGATCATCTGGCAGATCTCTATTTTCCGGATATTTTAGGAAATGTGAAGCAGAAAGCAAAATCATAGATTCCAATAAAAATTAAAGCGCTTCTCAATGGGAAGCGCTTTAATTTTTATTGTTCTGAAACCGGTCTTGGATTGGCTTTGTAAATCTGGAAGTTGAATACAAAACAATTATTTTTAAGAGAATAGCCTGTATAATTATAATGTGCATCTCTACCAAAAGCAGCTCTTGAAGGAACGATAATTACCCCCTGTAAATTGTATGCATCTCCGTCTGATAAATTTGCGTATCCCTTAAAATATTTCAATCCTTCCTGAAGGCCTTCTATTTCGTAATAGCTTCTTAGTTTGGCAGCATCAGTTGTTGCATCCGTCATTGTTTTTTTCTTCACATAATAAAACAGCGGGTCTGTTAAAGGAGAGCCGCTTCCATTGATTGTGTTGGCTAAAACTCCTGATGTTGTAAATGCTACATTACCGTCTGTATTTGTTGCAAGATAGTAGTTTGCTCTCATCATCGTTCTGATCTGAGTGGCATTTGTTGCTTCAGGATTCGTTTCAAGAGTTACTCCTGAAGTTGGCTGCGCTCCGTTTCTTACAATATATATAACCCCGGAAGAAAGTTTCTGAGGACTTAGTTCTGATAATTTTTTCTCATTATCATCAGAAGTATCTGTTGAGCTGAATGCTTTTATATTCCCCTGTGAATCAAGATAATTGTCATTCATGAACTTTTGGATCGCCTGATCGTCGTATGAATTTCTTACCGCAATATCGTCCGGCTCTACAAATGTTTCAACTTCATCATCCTTTTTACATGCCGTGAAACACAGAGATCCAGCAAGGATATATAAAAATATTTTTTTCATTTTTCAAAAAACTTTAATTACTTTACAAATAATATAACGACAAAAGTATAAAAAATTATGAGAATAGATAAATTTTTATGGAGCATTCGTTTTTATAAGACTAGAACCATTGCTACTGAGGAGATTAAAAAGAACAGAGTGTCTATCGGTGCGTCGGTTGTAAAGTCTTCTAAAGAGGTGAAGGAAGGAGATGTAATAAAGATCCGTAAAAATCAGATTGACTATCAGATTAAAGTAATCCAGATTCCGAAAAGCAGGATCGGAGCAAAGCTTGTTCCTCTTCACATAAAAGATGTAACCGATAAGGAACAATATGAATTATTGAAAATGCGTAAGATGTCTCAGGATTATTACCGAAATAAAGGAGAGGGAAGACCTACAAAGAAAGACCGCAGAGATATGGATGATTATGTGGAAAACGATATTGCCTCAGATTTTACAGACTGGGATGATTTCTTTGGCGAAAATGGTGACGAATCTGAAAACGAAGATTAAAAAAAAGCTCTAGAGATAGAGCTTTTCTGTTATTTCACTGGCGATATCTTCCGGAGTTCTGTTGTCTGTAATTACACTAATTTGTGCTTTATTGTAGAAGTCATTTCTTTCAAACAGATGCTTTGCTATAAATTCAGCAAGATTTTTATCTGCGATATTGGCTATTAAAGGCCTTTTTTCTTTCTGTTTAGAAAGTCTTTCTGCTAAAGTAGCGACAGAAGCTCTCAAAAAAACACTTTTTGAATTATGGTTGATGATTTCCATATTGTTATAGTAGACAGGAGTTCCTCCCCCCAGACTTAAAATAACATTTTTTTCAGAGGCAAGAATTTCTTCCAGTGTTTCTCTTTCCAGCTTTCTAAAATAGATTTCTCCCTTTTTATCGAAGATTTCGGGGATTGTCATTTTATTCCTTTTGGAAATTTCTTTATCTAGATCAATTAATTTAAAATTGAGTTTTTCGCTTAATATTTTGGAAACGTGAGATTTGCCACTTCCCATGTATCCGACCAGTGAAATTATCATGAATTTTTTTTAAACAAATTTGCAAAAAAGTTTTGAGATAAAGAAAAAACTCATATCTTTGCACCACTAAAAACGAGGGACATTATCACAGTGTTAATCGTTGATAAAGTGGCCGACTCGGTAGCTCAGCTGGTAGAGCAATACACTTTTAATGTATGGGTCCTGGGTTCGAATCCCAGCCGAGTCACAAGCAAAAAAATTACTGGATTTTGTGATTTTTATTGCCTGCGTGGTGAAATTGGTAGACACGCCATCTTGAGGGGGTGGTTTCCTAAGGATGTGCTGGTTCGAGTCCAGTCGCAGGCACAATGCAGAAAATTTGAATAATTAATAGTATAGCTTAATTTATTTTACAATACTATTGATTGTGGCCGACCTGGTAGCTCAGCTGGTAGAGCAATACACTTTTAATGTATGGGTCCTGGGTTCGAATCCCAGCCAGGTCACAAGTTTACTGAAAAGTAAATTTTTTTCATATTAATATTTTGTGATTTGGTGTTTCAAGGGCTTTCTCAAGAAGCCTTTGATTTTGAAAAATAAATTTTGCAGGAACGAAATAATTTGTATCTTTGCAGCTCTTAAACAGAATGTTACTTTTTTAAAGTAAATTCAAACTAAGTGACGACTCGGTAGCTCAGCTGGTAGAGCAATACACTTTTAATGTATGGGTCCTGGGTTCGAATCCCAGCCGAGTCACAAGTTTACTGAAAAGTAAATTTTTTTCATATTAATATTTTGTGATTTGGTGTTTCAAAGGCTTCGTAAGAAGCCTTTGATTTTTTATATACTTTATCTTTATGTGATTTTGTATGTTGCGGATAAAAAAATAACAAGCGTTATTAAAAGGATAGCGCTTGTTATTTTTAATTTAATTTTATCAAATTTAGTCCAGGTGCATATTGTCGATTAATCGTACTCCATCCACAACAACGACAATAAATGCACGGAATTTTCTGTCTTTGTAAAAGAAATCAGTTTCTTTAAGTGTTTTTTCATCAGCAATCAGAAAGTATTCTAACTGCATCCCTCTTTGCTGATCAAAGATATCCTGTACTCTGTTTTTAATTTCGGGAACTGTTATTACTTTGAACCAGTCGTTTACTTTTTTTAGGGTCTCGTAAATAACAGCAGAGGCTTCTCTTCGGTCTTCGTGAAGTCTTTGGTTTCGGGAACTTAAGGCAAGTCCGTTTTCAGCTCGGTAAATCGGAACTCCTTTAATATTGATTAAAAGTTTTTTCTTTTCAACCATTTTTTTGATAATTGCCAGCTGTTGGAAGTCCTTTTCCCCAAAATAAGCATTATCAGGTTTTACCTGTCTGAAAAGTTCTTCTACAACAGTACCAACACCGTCAAAATGTCCAGGTCGCGATTTTCCTTCCATTTCATTTTCCAGCCCGTCAAAATCATAATGTCTGCTTTCTGTTTTTTCAGGATAAATATCTGTAACTTCAGGAATGTAAACAGCATCTACCAATCCGGACTTTTCCAGAATGGAAATATCTCTGTTGATGTCTCTCGGATACTTTTCAAGATCCTCAGGATTATTAAATTGAGTAGGATTAACAAAAATTGATGATACCACAAGATCATTTTCTTCTCTTGCGGTTTTATATAGTGATAAATGTCCGTTATGAAGGGCTCCCATGGTAGGTGCAAAACCTATCTTTTTGCCCATTTCTTTCTGTCTTTCAATGAAATCCTGAAGAACTTTTTTACTTTTTAGAACTTCCATAGTTTATTTTAATAGTAATTCAAAAATACTAAAAATATCATATAATTATGATAAATGAAGGCAAGGTTTTAATAATTTCAGAAGGGAATTATCGTAAAAAAATGTTAATTAAAATAATAATGAATGTTTTTTCGTAATTTTGCACATTAAAGCATTTTTACAAAAATTAGATAGAAGTTTATGCCGAATCAAAAAATACTGTACATTACTACAGAGATGTATCCATATCAGGAAGATACAAATATGGCTGCAGTGGTAAACAAAATGGCACTTAAGATGCACCAAGAAGGCAATGATGTAAGAGTTTTTATGCCAAGATTTGGACAAATAAGTGAAAGAAAATTCCAGCTTCATGAGGTGATACGCCTTTCGGGAATGAATATTATTATTAATGATCTGGATCAGCCTCTTATTATTAAAGTAGCGTCACTTCCGGGAGAAAGACTTCAGGTTTACTTTATCGACAATGAAGAGTATTTCAAAAGAAAACAATATTATTTTGATGATGAAGGACAGCCTTTCGAGGATAATGATGAGAGAGCAATATTTTTTGCCAGAGGAGTAATTGAAACCATTAAGAAACTGAATTGGGTTCCGGATATTATTCATTTAAATGGATGGATGGCTTCTTTTGTTCCGATTTATCTTAAAACATACTACGAAACAGATACTTATTTTAAGGACGCCAAAATTGTTCTTTCATTATACAATGAAAAAGATGCAGCTTTAGCTTCCAACATCGACGAAAAACTGAAGTTTGATAATATTTCAGGATTAAAAGCGTTAGATAATCCCGGTGTAAAATCTTTTGTTATCGAAAGCATGAGCTATGTTGATTTAGTCGTAAAAGGAGATGAATTTTTGGATGAAGACTTAGATAAGGCTTTTAACGAAACTTCTACTCCGAAATCGGAATATCTTGACGTAGATTCTATAAATCAACTTTATTAAAAAACACATTTTTAATGATTCATACTATTAAAAAAGCAATCACCGTTTTTTCTCTGGTGGTTTTGGGAAGTGCATTACTCTATAACTGTGAGCCGGATGCAGATACTCTTGGAGAGCAGCTATTCTTGGATGGTGCTGCACAGGGAAATGAAAAATCTTTTGATGTTACTGCATTTAATATAAATAATAATGATAGTATCCGAAGCGATGCTTCAAAATTAACTTATGGTGTATTAGGTGCTTTCAATGAAGGACAGTTTGGTATGCAGAAAGCTTCTTATTTAACACAGCTTAGATTATCAACCTATGATCCGGATTTTGGAACAAATGCAGTTGTAGATTCTGTAGTTTTAGTTATGAAACCCAGATATGCCACAGATAGTGTTACTACTAATACAGTGGATGATAATTATACTTATACAACAGCTGCTGACGGAAGTGTTAATGCTAAAAAAGTAGTAAATACATATCCTGTTTTAAAATTTGGTAAAGCGAAAAGAACATTCAACTTAAGAGTTCATGAAGTAAACACTTTTCTAAAAGGAGTTTCCGACAGTGCAAAATCAAACCAGATATTTGACTTAGGTGCAGATCTAGGATCCAAGCAATTTAAAGGGTATGTAAGTTCTGTTGCTATCACCAAAGACGATGGCGGAGCTGCTTTATTTACAGCTTCAACTCCTGGAATCAGAATTCCTTTGGATAAAACTTTTTTCCAGAGTAAAATCATAGCAAAGAAAGATCAGCCTGAACTTCAGGATGCTTCAAATTTTATCAGATATTTTAAAGGACTTAGAATTTCTGTTGATGAGGAGGATGGATATTTATTCCAGATTTCGCCCAATGATATGGAGCTGGTTATGTATTATAAGTATGATAAAACTGAAAATGGTACTACAACGAGGCCACAGACAACATATTCATTCGCTTTAGGATCTGCTAATACACATATTGGACAATATCAATATAAAAGAACGGGTTCTGCATGGTCAACTGCCACAATTGGAAATCAAAACAACGGAGCTCCAAAACTTTATCTTCAAGGCATGGGAGGTCCATCAATAGGTATTAAAATTCCAGATGCAACTATTAATCAGCTTAAGCAATTATATCAAAACGATAAGGCGGCAATTATTAGTGCTAAAGTTAGAATATATACAGATGATACGAGTTGGAATAACAATTATGCCAAGCCCACAGAATTTACTTTCCTTCAAAAATATAAGAATGATCCTGTAGTTATTAATTCTACGACTGGTAATCCAGTAACCGTTACTAACTTTACTAGTGATCTGTTAAGTTTATCAGGACTTGCAGGATATACCATCTATAAAGCTTATGATTTGACTAAAAATCAGGCATATTATGATTTTGTAGTTACTAAGTCTGTTAAAGATTTTGTTGAAAACACATTAGATCCTAATTCTAAAATAGATGCATCTACTTTATATTTCAGAATTGATATGGGATCTTTCCAGACTAACTCTGCTGGAACAAGTTTAGCAGGATATAAATTTACTACAACACCATATAATACAAATAGAGCTGTTTTCGTAGGATCACAAGCAGGAAATCCGAACAGGGTTCAGTTAAAAGTAATTTACGGTACAAAATAATTTAAAATACATTTGATAAAATATGTGCGGAATCGTTGGATATACAGGTTTTCAAGACGCTTACGATATTGTAATTAATGGTCTTAGAAGATTAGAATACAGAGGGTACGACAGTGCCGGAATTGTTCTGGAAAACGCAGAAAACAAACTTGAGGTTGAAAAAACTAAAGGTAAAGTTGATGATTTGGTAAATATTTCCAGTCAGTTAAAAGGAGTTGCAAAAATCGGTATGGGACATACCCGTTGGGCTACCCACGGTGTACCTAGTGATAGAAATTCTCACCCACATTTATCCAATAGTGGAAAAATAGCACTTGTTCACAACGGTATCATCGAAAATTATGATACAATTAAAACAATGCTTACTGAAAAAG
Source organism: Chryseobacterium sp. 2P (assembly GCF_059579425.1). NCBI lineage: Bacteria > Pseudomonadati > Bacteroidota > Flavobacteriia > Flavobacteriales > Weeksellaceae > Chryseobacterium > Chryseobacterium sp. 2P. The sequence continues at coordinate 3,572,793 of NZ_CM184194.1, read as the reverse complement.
GATTTACATTCAAATCTGAAACAGATACTGAGGTTTTAGTAAATCTTGTTCAGTATTTCATGGATCTGAATGTTGAAATGGATTTTCCTACTGCTGTAAGATATGCTCTTAATGAAGTTTATGGGGCATACGCTATTACAGTGATGCATGAAGATTTTCCGGGAGTATTGGTTGTAGGAAGATTAGGATCTCCTTTGGCAATAGGAATTGGAGATAAAGAGTATTTTATCGCTTCAGACGCATCTCCGTTTGTAGAATTTACAAAAGAGGCAATTTATCTGGAAGAAGGACATATGGCGACAATTTCTCTTGAAAATGGAGTAGATATCAGAACCATCAGTGAGAATTCTAAAATTGAGCCGGAAATTCAGGAGCTTAAACTAAGCTTAGAGCAGATCGAAAAAGGAGGGTACGAACATTTTATGCTAAAAGAAATTTTCGAACAGCCTAAATCCGTTCATGATACGATGAGAGGAAGACTTTTGGTAGATGAAGGTGTTATCAAAATGGCGGGGATTTGGGACTATATCGAAAAGTTTAAAAATGCAAACAGAATCATCATTATTGCTTGCGGAACTTCTTGGCATGCAGGATTAATCGGTGAATATTTAATTGAAGAATATGCAAGAATTCCTGTTGAAGTAGAATATGCTTCGGAATTCAGATATAGAAATCCTATCATTACAGATAAAGATGTAGTCATTGCAATTTCTCAGTCCGGAGAAACTGCAGATACCATGGCTGCATTAAAACTAGCTAAAGAAAAAGGTGCTTTCATTTATGGAATCTGTAATGTGGTGGATTCATCCATTGCAAGGATCACAGATGCAGGCTCTTACACACACGCGGGACCTGAAATTGGAGTGGCTTCCACAAAAGCGTTTACTGCACAGTTAACAATTCTTACCTTAATAGCATTCAAATTAGGAAAGCATAATGGTAATTTAGGGAATGCTGAGTTTATGAGCTTAATTGCAGAACTGGATGCAATTCCTAGAAAAATAGAAGATGTTTTAGCAACTACCCATGAATTGGTACAAAATATCGCTAAGGATTTTGTAAGTGCAACCAATTTCTTATATCTAGGAAGAGGATACAATTATCCTGCTGCACTCGAAGGTGCATTAAAATTAAAAGAAATCTCTTATATTCATGCTGAAGGATACCCTGCTGCAGAAATGAAGCATGGTCCTATCGCTTTAATTGATGAAAATATGCCGATTGTTATCATTGCTCCTAAAAAAGGACATTATGATAAAATTGTAAGCAACGTTCAGGAAATTAAAGCAAGAAAAGGAAAAGTTATTGCTGTTGTAAATAAAGGAGATACGCAGGTAAGTGCTATGGCAGATTACGTTATAGAGATTCCGGAAACCTCCGAATGTTTCTCTCCAATCGTTGCATCAGTGCCTTTACAGATGTTGGCGTACTATATTGCAGTGTATCGTGGAGCTAATGTAGACCAGCCTAGAAACCTTGCGAAATCTGTAACGGTAGAATAAAAATTACTTGTAAATAAAATAAATTTAGATTTCTTCCGTTATTTCAAAAAAAATCTTAAAAGTTTCTTAAAAAAATTATATATTTACGGCTTAATTATAAAAATTAACATGAAAAGGATATTTCTTTTATTATTGTCTGCGTCGGTAGCATCGGTATCTTGTTCAGGTGGGGGAGCCTATTCAGTGGGTAAACCGGGAACAAAAGGAGAATTGATACCTAGAGAAAAAACAAAATCATTTGTTGCAGAAAGACCTTACGGAATGGTAGCTATTCCTGCAGGATCATTTGTTGCAGGATTAACTGATCAGGATTTCACAAACAGTCCTGAAAAGGCTCCGGCAAAAACTGTTACTGTTTCTTCTTTCTTCATGGATGAAGCAGAAACTACTAATGCGGAATACAGGGTATTTATCAATTATGTAAGAGATTCTATCGCAAGAACTTTACTTGCTGAAGCTGCCGGAGAAGGTGGTGAAGGTAAAGGTAAAGGAACAAGCATCGGAGATTATGCATACCTTGCTCAGAAAGAAGAGAATTTAACACCATATCAGGAATATTTAGAAGGACAAGGCGGTGGAAACGAAGGAAACTACGATCCAACGAAAAAAATCGACTGGAAAGTTCCTTTGCACTGGAGTACATCTAAATATCCGGATGTAGAATATGCGGAAGTTTTAGAATCGATGTATTTACCAGCTTCTTCAAGAATCGGTAATGAAAGAATCCTTGACGTGAGTAAACTGAAATATACTTACAGATGGGGAGATATGGATGTTGCAATGGCTGAAAAAGAAAGAGGAGTAAACTACCTTAGAAGTGAAAGTATTGCAATCTATCCGGATACTACAGTTTGGGTAAAAGATTTCCACTTTGCATATAACGAGCCATTATTTGAGCAGTATTTCTGGCACAAAGCTTACAAAGATTACCCTGTAGTTGGAGTAACATGGGATCAGGCAAGAGCATACTGTAACTTCAGATCTAAATTGAAGTCAGATTACAACGAAAGCTTAAAAAGAAGAAAACAAAGACCATTGCAGTTCAGACTGCCTACAGAAATCGAGTGGGAATATGCTGCAAGAGGGGGAATGCAAAATGCTACTTATCCTTGGGGAGGTCCTTACTTAATGGACGACAGAGGTTGCTATCTGGCAAACTTCAAGCCTAAGAGAGGTAACTATATGGAAGACGACAAAAAAGGTACTTATACATATACAGCTCCAGTTAAGAAATTTAAGAAGAATGGATTTGGGTTATTTGATATGGCTGGAAACGTTTCTGAATGGACATCATCTGATTATAACAACTCTTCATACGGATTCTCATCTACTTTAAATCCTTCTACGAAAGATTTGGCAGATACTAAGAAATCTATCAGAGGAGGATCTTGGAAAGATGTAGGATATATGCTTATGAATGGCGCAAGAGACTGGGAAAGAAAAGACTCTGCAAGAAGCTATATTGGATTCAGAACTGTACAGGATATTCCTGAGGCTGCTGTTAAACCAAGAAAAGTTAACAGATAATTCAATTACCACTATTTTCAATAAATTTTATTTAACATTAAAAAAAACTAACTTATATGTTTAAGACTAAAGATGCTTGGATGAATTTCTTCTATTCATTCGGTGCTGCAATTGTAATTCTTGGAGCTTGGCTTAAAATTACTCACATTACTTTGGGACCAATTAACGGAAACATGGCGCTTACAGTGGGACTTATTACGGAAGCTATCATCTTCATCATTTTCGCTTTCGACCCGCCAAAATCTGAGGAGTCTTATGCGTGGGAAAATGTTTATCCTGAATTATTAGATAAGCATGCGAACCCAAATCCTTTACACTCAAATGTATCTAAAAGCAATTCTGCTCAATTTGCTGAATTAGAAAATTCTCTTTCAACCAAATTAGACAAAATGCTTGAAGACGCTAAACTTGATGTTCAGTTATTTGAAAGACTGAGAACAGGAATCGATAAATTCTCAAGCTCAGTAGATCAGATCAATCAGACTGTTGATGTTTCTGCTTCTACACATAAATATAATGAGCAGTTAAATAAAGCAGCTCAGCATATGGAAAGCATGAACGCTTTATATGCAATGCAGATGGAAAGCACTAAAAAGCAATCTGAATTTGCTAATAAATATGTTGCAGATATGCAGAAATCTGCTGAACAATCAGAAAAATTCAATCAAGAACTACAAGGTTTAACTTCAAACTTAAACAATTTAAACAGAGTTTATGGTGGTATGCTAACTGCTATGAAATCTTAATTTCCCAAACCATTTTTAATTTAACTACTTAATCAAAAAACAAAGAAAAGAGAATGGCAGCAGGAAAACAGACACCTCGTCAGAAGATGATCAACCTGATGTATTTGGTGTTCATCGCTATGATGGCCCTAAATATTGATGCGGAAATCATCAGGTCATATTATGACTCTACTAAAGCTCTTAATGAAACAAGAACTTTAACTGAAAGAAAGAACGAAAAGATTTTTGAAAAAACTCTTGAGGCGAAAGCTCAGCAGGTTCCGGATACTTATGCGCAACCATGGGCTCAGTATCAGGTTCTTAGAGATAAGATCAATGTTTTGGTAAAATCTGCTCAGGAAATTAAAGATGTTCTTAAGAAGAAATCAGAGTTTCATGATAAAGATGCATTAGGAAAAGATGTTGACGTAAGTGAAAACTTTGCAGCACTTAACAATAATGAAGCTACAACTGAATATTTCTTTAAGGAAGGAGATGAAAATACACCATCAAAAGGTGCGTTGGAATTAAAAGCGAAAATAGATGATGTAAGAAATTACATTAATGCTACTTTTGGAAATAACCCGCAATTGAAAGACTTAGTTGAAAGAGCTAATAAATCTTTAATTGCTGAATATCCAAAAGGAAAATCTCCGAATGACAAAACTTGGTTCCAAAACAAGTTTTATCACCAGCCATTAATCGCTGCAATTTCTAACTTGGAAATTATTCAGAATGATGCAAGAAACGTTCAGTCTGATGCGCTGGCTTTAATGCTGCAGGAAAAAGTGGATGCAAGTATCAAATTTACAAGTTATGAAGCTATTGTTTCTGCTCCTGTAGATGTAGTTGCAGGAAAGCCGGCTGAAGCTGTTGTAATGTTAGGAAACTATTCAAACAGTAATAAGATCAGTATTTCCGGAGTAAGCAGACAGGAAAACGGAAAAGGATATGCAAATCTTAATACAAGCGGAATCGGACAGAAAACGTTCAGTGGAAATATTACATTAACGGATGCGACAGGAAAAGCTCAAAACTACCCTTTCACTCATACTTATAATGTAATTGCTGGACCAGAGGAAGTTAAGCTTCAAAAAGGTTTATTATTATCACCAGATAAGATGAATGTAGTGTATAGAGGTTTAGAGAATCCACTTTCTGGATCAATTTTGGGAGCTGATAATTCTAAATTGTCCCTATCTGCTCCAGGTGCAGTTGTTAAAAGTGCAGGTCCTGGTAAATGGAATGTAATTCCTTCTACTGGAAATACTCTTAAACTTACTTTGTCTGGTACAGATCCATCGGGTAAAACTGTTTCTCAGGTATTTGAATATAGAATTAAGAATGTTCCTGCTCCTCAAGGACAAATGAGAGGTCAGACAGTATTGAATGTTCCTGCTACTTCTATACCAAATCAGACTGTACAGGCAGCTATTCCTGATTTTGATTTCCCAGTTTCATTCACTGTTAATCAATTTATGGTAAAAGTTCCGGGTAGAGCTGCATTATTAATCAAAGGAAGCAGTCTTGATGAAGCTGCAGGATTAGTTAAGAATCTAAGAGCTGGAGATGTAGTATATGTCTTCGACATTAAAGCTACTGCTACAGGTTTAGGAAATCAAACGTTGAAAAATATCTCACCAGTTGTAATCAACGTTCAGTAATTTTAATAAGATAAAAAAATATTATGAAAAAATATATTAGCAGTCTTTTAGTATTGGTTTCTGGGTTTGCATTCTCCCAAACCATCCTGAACGCTTCTTCTCCAGAGGAGTTTAGACAAATGAGAGCTGAAAACAAACAAAAAATTGGTGATAGTATTGTTGACAAAAAAGTAAAACCTTTGGAATATGGATTTGTTGATGATAAAGACATTCTTAAAAGTATGTTTGTTTGGGAAATCATTGATATGAATGATAAAATTAATCAGCCATTCTATTATGATAATCCAGATGGTCTTACATCTAGCCAAACGAGATCTTTATATCAATTATTGTTAGATGCTGCTACAAGTGGTAAAATTGCTGAAGTCTATGATGATGAGAACTTCGTAACTAAATTGAGTCCTGAGGGTATCCAAAAAAGATTAGAAAGTGTAAGAATTGCTGATGCAGCGATTGATATCTTAAACTCAGGGAGACAGTTAACAGAGCAAGAGAAAAAAGAATATACCGACGTTTTTAAAACGACAACTGATAAAGTTAAAGTTTTAAAAGTAATGGGTATGTGGTTTATCGATAAAAGAGATGGGCAGTTGAAATATAGACCACTTGGTCTTGCTGCTATGGGACCAGACCCTGCTGTACAAGGTAGAACAGGACCAGATGGACAGCCTTTAGCTGGAGCAGATGAGCTTATTGATCTTTTCTGGATTTATTATCCTAGCGCGAGAGATATTTTAGCTAACAATTATGTTTATAACAGAAAAAATTCATCAGCAGATTTATCTTTTGATGATTTAATCAACGCAAGAAGATTCTCTTCTGTTATTTATAAATCATCAGCGGGATTAGGTGATGGAGTTATTAAAGACTATATTCCTAGAGATGCTGAAGATCAGATTGAAGAAAGCGACAGAATTAAGGCGCAGATCCTTCAAATGGAAAATGATATGTGGAATTACTAAGATTTCACTTGATAATTATAGAAAACCTGAGTATTTTTACTCAGGTTTTTTTATTATGAAGAATGTAGATTATATTATCGTGGGAGACGGATATGCAGGGCTTTTTTTTGCACATCAGCTAATCAGAAACAATAAGACTTTCGTCTTGTTTTCGGAAGGACAGAAGAGTGCTTCGCAAGTTTCTGCAGGAATTATAAATCCTGTTGTGCTTAAAAAATTTACGACTTTTTGGAAAGCACAGGAACAAATCGATTTTCTTAAAAGTACTTTAAAAGAAATTGAAAATTATACCGAAGAAAATTATCTGATCGATGCTCCGATTCATCGGATCTTTCATGACGAAAATGAACAGTCACTTTGGCTAAAGAAGTCGGGAAATGATGACCTTTTATATTTTTTAGATAAAAATTTCGATCATTTAAAGGTGGTAAAAAACGATTTTCTTTCAGGAAAGGTGAATCAGTCTGCGAGACTCAATGTTAACGGTTTTTTTACAGGTTTATTTAGGTTTTTAGAAAAAAATGAAAAATTAATTGCTGATAAATTTATTTATTCAGATGTGGATATAGAAAGATCCACTTATCATGATTTTACTTTTAAGAATATTTTATTTTGCGAAGGAATGGGAGTAAAGCATAATCCCTTTTTTTCCGAAATTCCTGTAAATCCCAATAAAGGCCACCATATTAAAGTAGAGCTTTCAGAAAAAATTCCCGAAAATATTACTATCAAGAAAAAACATTTTCTTTTTCCTTTAAATGAGCAGTTGTATTTTTATGGTGGAACGTACGACAGAGAACAGTTGCACCATGAAATTGATGATTCTGCAGTTGAGCAGCTTAAAAAAGGTCTGACGGAATTTTATCCTCATCCTTTTGAAATTAGAGAGGTAAATTTCGGATTCAGGCCGACTGTAAAGGACAGAAGACCAATTATCGGAAGACACTCGGATTATCATAATTTATACGTATTCAATGGTTTGGGAGCAAGAGGTATTTTAAATGGCTGTTACTTTTCCAAAAGTCTATTTGATTTTATTGAAAAAGATATTCCTCTGGATAAAGAGATTTCTCTGGAGCGATTTGAAAACTAATATTAAAAGAAATACATACAAATTCAACTTCCAAGTTACTCTGATTATTACTCAATAGAAGTAACGATTATTCTTAATAAATTCATTCAGCAGAATTCTATATATGGAAAAATAGAAAAGACTGTAAAATTGCCATAATTTTTGCTTTATCAAAATAAATATCATCTATGAATGAAAATCTTTTAGGAATAATTGCCGGTCTTCTTACTTCAGGTTCGATGATTCCTCAGTTAATTAAGGTAATAAAAGAAAAAAATGCAGATGATCTCTCATGGGGAATGCTTGGAGTGCTTATTGTAGGAGTTTCGCTTTGGACGTGGTATGGAGTTTTGAAGGATGAACTTCCCATCATTCTCACCAATGCCTTTTCTGTGGCTGTAAATATTACATTGCTTATCTGCTGTCTTATTTATAAAAAAAAGTAATCTCAAAGAAAAAAATACTCCTGTTATACAGAAGTGTTTTCATATTGGGATTATTTACAATTTATTTTAAGATAAATTTTGCTAATGGAGCCATTCTGGCTTTGTTGAGCGTTAAAGTATTTCCGTTTACAGAATAATTATCTGCTGCCAGAAGAGCTTGTACAAAAGCACGTTCGGTTTCAAGATCATCACATGCAATCATGGTAGACATTCCCTGATTGAATTTGATACGCATGATTTCAGGCTTTATTTCAAAAGTTCCGCCCACTCCGTTGCATCCTCCATGTCCTTCATACCTCATATTGGAAGTATTCAGCATAAAATGAGGTACTGCTTTGGGATTTTTAAGCTGAATAGGTTTACCGTAAATCTCTGTTAACTCCCATGTCTTTCCGGTAATATCTGAGCTTTTTTCGGGTGAAACATCTGAAGATGGTTTATTCATACAGGAAGCAAGAATAGCAAACATGATTACCGAACAAATGTAAGCGATTATTTTTTTCATAATTTTAAGATTTTGTGATTAGTAAGAAGCCATTTTAGTATTGGAAGAAGATGATTTATTTTTCTTGCAATGGAAAAGTACCATGTTATAATCTTTGTTCAGAAAAGTTACTTCACCACGAACGTTTGAATACTGATAATCTGCATCACCTGCTGTAAACTCTGGCAGTTCATCACTTTTTTTAAGATTATAAGATTTTCCGTTTAAATGTACCGTTACAGTATGCTGGGTTTCATTAAAGGTTACCTCAAGCTGTTCTCCGGATTCATCAGTATAAACCTCTTTGGTTATTTTGTCTGGCTCCTGCTTCGTGGCTGTAGCATTTTCAGGCTGCTCTGCAACTTCTTCTTTGATCTGATTTTTACATGCTGTTACAAGAAAGAGCGGTAAGGCTGTAAAAGTAATAGTCCGCAATAATTTTTTCATAATATAAGTGATTTTTAAGTGAGTTACTAAAAATTGAATGATAGTAATGTCTAAAATTACAATTTTTTATGCTAATAATATGTTAATTTTGTATAAATTCACTTAAATTATATGTCTTTTTATCATTATAAAAATATTTTATGTTAAATAAAATACGGTAAAATTCTGTGAAAAACTGTAAACAGAATAGTGGCATAAACAAAAAGAGACATTCCGGGAACGTCTCTTCTCAATGATGTGTTTTTAGAATCTTATGGAGTTTTTATATAATCGATTTATAACATTTCCTACACTTGCAGATTAAAATCTTTGTTGATTCAATTCCAACTTGGTCAGGAAAAATCAAAAATAAAACAGAGAAATTTATAGTGGGAATTTTGTTTTCATGTTTATTATATTAATCTGAGTTGTTAATAATAATGGTAGAAAGTTTTCATGTTTTGTTTATAGTAAAAATAATAAATAATATTTTATTATTGCATATGATTTAATAAAATTTGTTAAAATTTTTATTTTTAATTAAAAGAATGGGGGTTTTGTGAAAAATTAACTTTGTATTTACCTTTTCACTGCTTTTACATGGCTGCTCTTTGCTTTTTATGTTCGGGGAATAAATATGTTCTCTGTTTTAAGTATTTGAAAATCATTTAATTTATCAACCTAAAAACAGGCTCATTTCTTTTAATTTAAGCTGTTTCAGCGAATTTAAAGGAGTGTTAAATATTGTTAATATAAACAATTTCTCACTCCAATGTCTTGAAACATAACAGAACTAAAGTCTACATTTGTGCCTTGAAATTATGAGAAACTATATCGTTTATTTTTTGACAACTCTTTTTCTGCTGTTTGTAGTAGAAAGCAAGATCAATGTCAAAACTCTGCGAAACGATTATACAAGTCATACCTCTCAGAATTTACCCAAAAAAGCAAACCGTTTAAATCAGACCTACGAAAAGCTTTCTATTCAGCAGAATCCGGATGATATAGGCAATGCATATTCACTGGAGCTTACAGAAGATGATTTTCAGTTGTCCGATACCTTTCAGACAATGGTTGTTTTCGCCAGCATCTTCACGCTGATCTATATTTTTGGTTTAAAAAGTTTTAAAAAATTAAAATCAGCTGTTCATGGCTGTCTATCAGAATACTCTTCTGTTAAAAAATTCATTCTGATTCGTTCTATCAGAATTTAAAATCCCCTTTTCCCACTTATTTCCTGTCGGTTTGCTATCCGTCGGGAAATCCGACGTTATAATTTCCGGCAATAAATTATACCGTTAATTTTTCCAATTGCCATTTTCATATTTAAAACATTAACGATTTACATAAACTCTAGAATTATGATTAAAAGAGTTGTCGCAGGCATTGCGCTAAGCAGTATTTTATTGTTCACAGGTTGTAACAAGAAAAAAGAAGAAAAAGAAGAAGCCGCAGTTTATCCGGTAACCTCACCCATTGTGATGGACACCGTGATCGACAAAGAATACGTGGCGCAGATCAGATCTGTAAAGAACATTGAAGTTCGTGCACAGGAAAAAGGTTTCCTTGAGAAAATCTTTGTGGATGAAGGACAGTTTGTTCATCAGGGACAGACCTTATTCAGAATTATGCCGAAATTATATCAGGCAGAACTACTGAAAGCTCAGGCAGAAGTTGCTCAGGCTACGATTGAGCTGAAAAATGCAAGTACATTAGCCAGCAACAATATCGTTTCCAAAAACGAAAGAGCGATGGCTAAAGCAAAGCTGGATGCAGCCAATGCAGAAGCTAAATTGGCACAGATACACTTGTCATTTACAGACATTAAAGCTCCTTTTTCGGGAATTATCGACAGAATTCCTTTGAAACTGGGAAGTCTGGTAGATGAAGGAGATTTATTAACCTCTCTTTCCGATAACAATGATATTTATACCTATTTCAACGTTTCGGAGCCGGAATATCTTAACTATCAGAGAAATGTAGCTTCAAGAGGAAGTAATATGGTGGATCTGGTAATGGCAAACGGAGATATTTTTACACAGAAAGGACAGGTTCAGACCATTGAAGGAGAATTTGACAGTGAAACAGGAAACATCGCCTTCAGAGCAAAATTCCCGAATCCGGATAAACTTCTGAGAAACGGAGAAACCGGAAAGGTAAGAATGACTTTACCATTGAAAAATGCTTTGATCATTCCTCAGAAAGCCACTTACGAAATTCAGGATCAGAAATATGTATTCGTAGTGGATAAGAACGGAGTGGCAAAGTCCAAAAATATTAAAATCGCTTATGAACTGCCTGATGTGTATGTAGTAGCTTCAGGACTTTCAACAGGAGATAAAATCTTATTGGAAGGTGTTCAGAAAGTAAAAGACGATCAAAAAGTTCAGACAAAAGTTCAGGATCCGAAAAAAGTTCTTCAGTCATTAAAATTAAAAGCAGAGTAATACGCTCTAATGAAGTAAGTAATTATGTTTAAGAAATTTATTCGCAGACCTGTTCTGTCTATCGTAATCTCTTTGATTATCGTATTTATGGGAGTTTTATCCCTTTTGAAATTACCGGTTACCCAGTTCCCGTCCATTTCTCCGCCCAAAGTAAATATTACAGCGGATTATCCGGGAGCGAACAACGAATTGCTCATCAAATCTGTTGTTATTCCTCTGGAAAGAGGTCTGAACGGGGTTCCGGGGATGAAATATATGACTTCCGATGCCGGAAACGACGGGGAAGCTTCTATTCAGGTGGTATTCGATCTGGGAACCGATCCGAACGTAGCAGCGGTAAACGTACAGAACCGTGTTTCTTCGGTAGTAAATAAACTTCCGCCTTTGGTAGTGCGTGAAGGGGTGAAAATTACCCGTGAAGAACCGAACATGTTGATGTACATTAACCTGTACAGTGACGATCCTAAAGCAGACCAGAAATTCCTTTTCAACTATGCAGATATCAATGTAATGTCTGAATTGAAAAGGGTAAGCGGAGTTGGTTTTGCAGATATCCTCGGAACCAGAGAATATGCAATGCGTATCTGGCTGAAACCCGACAGATTAACAGCATACAGTATTTCTGCAGATGAAGTGATGGAGTCTCTGAATAAGCAGAGTTTAGAAGCTTCTCCGGGAAAAACAGGGGAAAGTTCAGGGAAAAGATCCCAGTCTTTTGAATATATCTTAAAATATCCCGGACGTTTTAATAATGAAAAGGATTATGGAAACATCATCCTTAAAGCAAAACCGGATGGAGAGTTTATTAGACTGAAAGATGTTGCAGATATCGAATTCGGTTCTTCCATGTATGATATTTATTCTACATTGAATGGTAAACCTTCAGCAGCGATTACAGTAAAACAATCATATGGTTCCAATGCAAGTGACGTTATCAAGAACGTAAAATCTTTGATGGAAGAACTGCAGAAAACCACTTTCCCGAAAGGAATGCATTACGACATTAGTTATGACGTATCAAAATTCCTTGATGCTTCTATTGAAAAAGTAGTTCATACGCTTTTTGAAGCCTTTATTTTGGTGGCAATCGTTGTATTCTTATTCCTGGGAGACTGGCGTTCCACCTTAATTCCTGCTTTGGCGGTTCCCGTATCTTTGGTGGGTACTTTTGCGGTAATGTCCGCCTTCGGAATTACCTTAAACATGATCTCGCTATTTGCGCTTGTAATGGCGATCGGGGTTGTAGTGGATGATGCGATTGTAGTAATTGAAGCGGTTCACGCCAAGATGGAGGAGAAGCATTTATCTCCGCTAAAAGCAACTGAAGAAGCAATGCATGAGATCAGCGGAGCGATTATCGCAATTACTCTGGTAATGGCATCCGTATTTATTCCGATAGCGTTCATGTCTGGCCCGGTTGGGGTTTTCTACCGTCAGTTTTCCATTACTATGGCTTCTGCAATCATCCTTTCAGGGGTTGTAGCTTTAACATTAACGCCGGCTTTATGTGCTTTAATTTTAAAAAATAACCACGGAAAAGCTAAAAGAAGAACTCCCATTACTATTTTCCTTGATAAATTCAACGGATTATTTACAAAAGGAGCGAACAAATATGAAGGAATGCTAAACAAAACAGTGAAGAAAAAAACAATTACTTTACCTTTACTATTAGCCTTCTGTGCATGTACATTCTTTTTAAGCAATTCATTGCCTTCAGGATTTATTCCTGCGGAAGATCAAGGGATGATTTATGCGATTATTCAGACTCCTCCCGGTTCTACGCTGGAAAGAACCAACCAGATTGCCAGAGAATTATTGAAAGAATCTGAAGATATCGACGGAGTACAGTCTGTTTCTTCATTGGCAGGTTACGAAATCCTTACCGAAGGTACAGGTTCCAACTCCGGTACTTGTCTTATTAACCTTAAAAGCTGGGAAGACCGTAAAGAATCTGCGGCGGAAATTATAGAAAAGCTTGAGGAAAAAGCGAAAAATATTCCGGGTGCGAATATAGAATTCTTCCAGCCGCCTTCCATTCCGGGATACGGTGCAGCAGGTGGTTTCGAACTTCGTCTGCTCGATAAAGCAGGAAGCGGAGATTATCAAAAAATGGAGAAGGTAAGCAACGACTTCGTAAGGGAACTGAAAAAACGTCCTGAACTGGGTTCTGCGTTTACATTCTATTCCGCGAGTTTCCCTCAGTATATGTTGAGAGTGGATAATGATCTTGCCGAACAAAAAGGAGTGACGATTGAAAATGCAATGGATAATTTATCCACATTAATCGGTTCCAACTATGAAACCAGTTTCATCCGTTTCGACAGACCTTATAAAGTAATTGTTCAGGCGGGACCTCAATATCGTGCCTTACCTAGCGATATTTTGAAATTGTACGTAAAGAATGATAAAGATCAGATGGTTCCGTATTCAGATTTTATGCATCTGGAAAAAGTATATGGTCTTTCTGAGATTACCAGACATAATATGTACAATTCTGCCGAGGTGAGTGGTACTCCTGCTCCGGGTTACAGTTCTGGACAGGCAATTGCAGCCATTCAGGAAGTTGCGGATAAAACACTTCCGAGAGGTTTTGGAATCGATTGGGCGGGGATCTCTAAAGATGAGGTAAGCCGTGGAAACGAAGCAATTTTCATCTTCCTTGTGTGTTTAGGATTCGTATATCTTATTCTTTCCGCACAGTATGAAAGTTTCATTCTTCCGTTACCGGTAATTTTATCTTTACCGACGGGTATTTTCGGAGCTTTCTTATGTCTGAAATTATTAGGACTGGAAAACAATATTTACGCTCAGGTTGCCATGGTCATGCTGATTGGTCTTTTGGGTAAAAATGCCGTACTGATTGTGGAATTTGCCGTTCAGAAAAAAGCAGAAGAAGGAATTCCTGTAGCGCAGGCTGCGATTGAAGGAGCTGCAATTCGTTTCCGTCCGATTTTGATGACCTCATTTGCATTCATCGCAGGTCTGATTCCGTTAGTGGTGGCAACAGGACCCGGAGCAATCGGTAACCGAACCATTGGTACTGCGGCAGCGGGTGGAATGCTGATCGGAACTATTTTCGGATTGATGATTATACCGGGATTGTACTACATTTTTGGAACAATTGCCGATAAATCGAGACTGGCAAGATATGAAGAGGAAAATCCTTTGACAGAACAAACAGAACCGTACCAACACGACGACAAACATGAAGATTTATAATAAAAGATATATAGCAGCCATCGCCTTATCGCTTGTTTTAGCAGGCTGTAAGGCGCCAATGGCGACCGTGGTAAAAGATGAGGTAAAAGAAAATATTCCTCAGAATTTTAATCAGCAGGATCAGGGTGATGCCAATAATAACAGCGGAACAACACCTTGGAGACAGTTTTTTACAGATCCCAACTTAGTAGTTTTAATAGAAACTGCCTTAAAAAATAATCAGGAGCTCATGATTACTTTGCAGGAGATTGAGATTGCAAAAAGTGGTGTTTTAGCTAAAAAAGGACGATTAACCCCTACGGTTTCTGCAGGAGTAGGAGCAGGTGTGAAAAAAGCAGGACGCTACACCAGCGAAGGAGCAGGTGATGCCACCACAGAAATAGAACCCGGAAAAGAAATGCCGGATCCGCTTGGAAATTTTGAGGGCGGACTGATGGCAAACTGGGAAGTGGATATCTGGAAAAAACTGAGAACGGAGAAAGAATCTGCTGTTGCCCATTATCTTTCTACTGTAGAAGGTAAAAACTTCGTTCTTTCCAACTTAATAGAGGAAGTTGCCAATAATTATTATGAATTATTAGCGCTGGATAACCAGCTGGATATTATTCAGCAGTATACAAAATTGCAGCAGAGAGCTCTGGAAATATCAAAAATTCAGAAAGAAGCTGCAGCAGCAACTGAACTTGCCGTAAAAAAATTCGAAGCCGAGCTGGCAAAGTCTAAAGCTTCGGAATTCACCATCCGTCAGGAAATCACGGAGAAAGAAAACGAAATCAATGCGCTTTGCGGACGTTTTCCGCAGCCAATTGTAAGATCAAAAGGAGACTTCATGGCGATGATTCCTCAGACGGTTTATACGGGGATTCCGTCCCAGTTACTGGCGAATCGTCCCGATATCAAACAGGCTGAACTGGAATTAAAATCTTCAAAACTGGATGTGGAAGCGGCAAGAAAAGAGTTTTATCCGTCTCTGGAAATCTCTGCAACATTAGGACTGGAAGCTTTTAAACCTTCTTATCTCGTTAAATTGCCGGAATCTATGGCTGCAAGCTTAGTGGGTGAACTGGCAGGACCTCTTATTAATAAAAGTGCTATTAAAGCCAACTTTCAGACGGCAGATGCAAGACAGATTCAGGCTTTGTATGAGTATGATAAAACCATCCTGAATGCTTATCTGGATGTTGCCAATTTAATGTCTAAAGTAAAAAATATCGATCAGTATTACAAACTGAAGTCTGAAGAAACACAGGCTTTGGAAAAATCAATAGATATAGCCAATCAGCTATTTAAAAATTCAAGAGCAGATTATCTGGAAGTTCTTCTGAACCAAAGAGACGCTCTGGATGCCAAAATGGAACTGGTGGAAGCTAAACAAAAACAGCTGAGTACAGTTGTTGATATTTACAAGAGCTTAGGCGGAGGCTGGAAGTGATTTGTAAATCCTTAATGTTTTAAAAAGAAAAGAGGCTGCCCGTAAGGAACAGTCTCTTTTCGATTAAAACTGAAAACTCTAATAAAAAGGTTCATATTTCAGAACCTCCTTCCCAATTTACCTGTAGGACACAGGACTAATTTATTTTTTCACGGTTATTGTACTTTTCAAAAAAAAATGGTTATTAGTTTTCAAAAAAATTAAATTTTAAAAAAACCAGCCTTCCAAAAAAGTAATTTCTCCTGTTAAGGAAGGTGGTAAGATTTATGAATAGAATCATGTTTATTAGCTTTTCAAAATTTATCTTTGTGCTTTTTTAGTGCTTCCTTTCTATTCAATAAATTTATAAACGGCTTAACTAATTTTATTTTTCTTTGATTTCCTGGTTCGAAATTATAACCTTATGGTGAAATAAAAAAACAAATGTGGTCATTATTCATAAATTAAGACAATACCATTGCTGTCTTTTTATTTATTAATTGTCTGATTTTCAATTTGTAAATTTGTAAAGTAGAAATAATACTATACCCTGTTTTAATTCATTAATCTTTGATAAAAAATGATCTATTTTGTGTACTTTTGAGGACTTAACACACAGGATTATTTAACAGGGTGAAAAAAAAATTATTTTTTATTCTTTTTTTCGGGTTTTTTAGTTTAGTATTATCTCAGGAAAGTTACAGCGATTATTATAAGCTTAGGCTGAAATATGAAGACTTTCCCGAAAATGATACAAAAGCATTTCCGTTTATTAAGCCGTATATTGATATGGCAAAAAAGGAGAAGAATTACCAAAAGCTGGTTCAGGGCTATAAAGATGCCGTTTATTTTTCTTCCTTAAACGAGAATAAACTGAAATATGCGGACAGCATGATCTGGGCCGCCGATAAAACGAATGATGATGATCTTAAAATTGTCTCCCATATTGATAAAGGCGTTATTTATTATTATCATTATAAAAAATTTCAACTCGCTCTAAACGAATATCTGGAAGCATACAAATATTCAAAAAGTACTAAAAATGAATATCTGAAGTATCAGAATCTTTATCATATCGGGGTTGTAAAAAGTTATCTCGGCTACTATGAAGATGCTTCACAGCTTTTTACAAAATGTCTGGTTTATTACAGGGAGAAAGCGAAAGAAATAACAAAACTTCATCCCAATGAAATTTACAATAATAATAATAAGGGATATTTCAACAGCCTTCATCAGCTTATTATCTGTTATCGGAATCTCGGGAAAGACCGAGAAGCTGATGAAGCAATACAGACTGGTCTTTCTAAAGTAGGGGATAATCCGGAATATGCTTTAGAGAAAGGTTATTTTATTTTAGCTAAAGGAATTTCAGAATATAAAAAAAATCAATTTCAGGAAGCATTAAAAGATTTTAATCAATCACTGCCCGTTATTAAAGAAAGCCGCGATTTTGCAAGACTTTCGGTAAGCTATTTCTATATCGGAAAAAGTTTTTCAGGGCTTAAAAAGACCAGACAATCTATTGTTTATTTTAAAAAAATTGATTCTATTTTTCAGAAGCATCAGTTTATTCTTCCGGAGCTGAGAGAAAATTACGAACTCCTGATCGATTATTCCAAAAAAGAGAAAAATCAGGAACTTCAGTTATATTATACAAGTCAGTTACTTCGTGCAGACAGCATCATGTCCAAAGATTTCATTTATCTGTCCCCGAAAATTCATAAAGATTATGACACCAATACCTTACTGGAAGAAAAAAATAAACTTCAGAAAATAAATTATCTCGGAACTGTTATTATTATCGTTTTGATTATCTGGGGAATCGGTTTGGTTATTCTGCTTACCAGAAGGCATAAAAAATCTAATGAAATTCAGAAAAAATATATTATGGTGGAAAAGAAATTTATGGCAAGCCATAAGAAAGAAGAGGCGGATGAAATAAAAGAAATTGTTCCACAGATTGAAGAAAAAAAGCTGACGATTACAGAGAACAAAGTTGAAGAACTTCTGAAAAAGCTTAAAACATTTGAAGATAAAAAAGGTTTTACACAAAAAGGCTTAACCATTGGCAAATTAGCCGCCCAACTGGGTACTAATTCAAACTACCTCTCACAGGTGATTAACGAATATAAAAAGGCAAATTTCAATAAATATTTAAGCGAACTCAGAATCAATTACATTACCAATCTGCTTTTTGAAGATAAAAAATATCTGAAGTACAGCATAGAAACTCTCGCAAAAGAATGCGGAATAGCTTCCAGACAGAATTTTTCTGATCTTTTCTACGAAATCAACGGAATTCGTCCGACGGATTTTATTAAGAAAAGAAGAGAGGAATTAACAGGAAAATAATAAAAACATTGATAAACAATAGATTATAAAATTTATTTGTTTGGATGTAAAGATTAGAAATAGGATAATTTAGGATTCATTTACTTATATATCTATTATAAATACTGTACTAGGTTTTGTACTTTTGATTATTAATTAACAATACTAAGAATCTTGTCATGCATTAAGATAAACTCGTATTAATAAATTTTGAATAATTATGAACTCAATAAAAATAAAACACAATCTTTACGATATTATTTTCTTACTATTTATAGGAATTATATACATATTTTCAATAGCTAAAGATCCTGCACTTGGTGATAGTCTGGCTTTTACATTACAAGGATATAAGGGGTTCGATTTTTCTTCGAATGCAACTAATCATCTGCTGTTTTCCAATCTATTATCCTTGCTTCATAAAATATTTCCTTTTATAAAAATACATTTTCTGTTTGTTTCAGTAAGTATCCTATCAGCAATATTGTCTTTATTATATCTGAGAAAATTATTAATAATATTAGAAGTTTCTTCCAAATCTTCTTTCATATGTATAATGATTTTAGGACTTTCATTTACATTTTGGAGGCAGGCAATCATAACAGAAGTTTATACATTTTATTTACTGTTTGTAATTTTATTTCTCATCAATTTATTTAAATTTAATCAGAGAAAAGAAATTAAATATTTTTATTATTTGTCTGTTTTATTAGGTATCCTTTTTTTGATACATATTCAGACGATTCTTTTTTTATTTCTTTATTTTTATTTCATTTTTAGAAATTTCTCTATCTTAAAAAAACATATTATTTATGGAGGGTTAATACCGATTCTTTTATTTTCAGTTTTATTAATTCCGGTATTTATGGGGTATCAGACTTTTATAGCTATTTTTACAGATAATTCCTATGAAAGTTCTCTTTTTAATTTTGATCCATCAATTATTTTTAAAAGTATTATAAGAAATATCGTCTTTTTTATATACAATTTTCTGTTTTTTTCTGTATTTTTATTCTGGGGCTTAAAAAATAAAACCTATGGTGATTATATACTTGTAGGCATTATTCCCTTTTTAATTTTTTGTATAAAACACAATGTATCCGATTCATATGTTTTTCAATTGGTTCCTTATATTTTTTTATTGATAATTATTGGAAGAGGATTGGATCATTTTCCTAAGATCTATATAATTTTACCATTATTTTTACCTTTAATTTATTTTGCTTCTTACAAAGTAATTCAAAAAACATCCTTAGGAAAGAATTTTGAAAAAGAAAAATATTATAAAGGAGGTATTAGATACATGATGTTTCCGCCATTAAAAGGAAACCCTGATTGGGATTACTTTATTCAAAAATATAAGGAAGATTCTCTTTATAATAATCCTGATATACAATATTTGCATCCTGCCATTAAAAAATGGGATAAAATCAGAAATAAAAATTAGTCTTATCCTGAACGCGAATCAGTTGAGGTATTTTAGATCCTATCCACTTTATTACATCAATCCAAAATCATCAATTCAAAAAAATTAAAACTAAAAAATAACACGTCGAGTTTTGTCGCATTACTGCAATAGCTTTGTCTTATCAAAATTACGAAGCTATGGAACTGCCATTATATTTAAGTTTTAACGAATTTGAAAATACCTATTACGACAACCTTGAAAAATGGTTTGAGGAATATCAGAATACAAGTGAAACCGACTATCTGAAAAAACTTTCGGATCTCTACAGTCCTTTTTTGTACTACAACTTTGTCAACGACAGAATTCAGGCGGATGCTTCCCTACAGATTAAAGACTGCTTTTTTCCTTATTACGACAAAATAGGGATTTCTTTCTGCACCACCTGTGAAAACGGAAAACCTGCCAGAAATTCAAAGAAAATCAATCATCAGTTCGAATGGAAAACCGTTACGATGATGGAATATGCACAGCATATTTTAGATAAAATCAACAGATACTTGTCTAAAAATAGTAATAAAGAAGATAAAAATAAAAGCGTGCTGGATTTTATCAACGATTTTGAAATCATCACTTCGCGTGAAGGAGCGGGATATTGTGTGAATTACAACCAGCATCAGGCGACAATTCCTTTTCTGAAAGCTTATCTTCCGGTTCAAGGACAAACGGTAAATATTGCGATATAAAGAGATTTTCTGTTTTCCGTTGTTCAGATCGCAGAATTCATAGATCAGAAATTAAAAGAAGTGCAGGCTTTTGAAAGCATGATCTATTCTAAACTGAAATCAGAAGCGAAATTTAAAGTGCAGATGAGCCATCAGTTTTTAACGATGTGCAATTAACCAAAACACCAAAACATTCATATAGCTAAATTGTAGTTTGAAATTAGTTAGTACTTTTTCAAACAGAAAATCCCGGTTGAAAAACTGGGATTTTTTTATCGTTGATGGTTGTTATTTATTCATATTCATGATATTGCCTCAATCGATTATCAAAATTTTCTTATATTTTTCGAGTGCAGAACTAATAATTTCAGGTCTTAAATTTTAACCACTGAAAATCAAAAATTCGGGCAAACTTTAATAAGCGTTAAACTCTAATTTCTAAAAACTGTTGTTGGTAGAAGCTATTATTTTATTTATTTCAGAGCTGACTCTTTCTATAATCCACTCTTGTTCGCTAGAAGATAAATCATTCCAGATATTATTATTTTCGTTAAAATCTGCTATTACATCTTCCAGAAATTCCGTTTTGATCTCAGAAACCCGAAGTGGATTATTCATATCTAATGTTCCTATTTTAGAGATGGCACTATTTAACCTGTTCTGTGTAATATAATTTCTCAATTCTTCTAGAATAAAAGACAAATCTTCTGTTTTAGAAGAAACATCTGGAATGAATGACCATTTTTGAGCTTCATGAAATTTATCCTCTTCATCAAATTCAGGATTTTTTAATTTAACGATTGGTCTTGATAATAAAGTGTTATCTGTTTGATTATAAGGTTTTATAACTACCCCTTCGATTAAATTATCTTGCAGATCCGGAAGGTTAAATTCTTTTGGAATAGTTGAGTTGATTCTGATATTGAAATTCATTGCTTCATTGAATTTTCCAATCAATAAGGGTCTTGCATGAAATATTTTAAATTGATTAAAATAAGCGAGTGAACTTTCATAATCCAGATAATATTTAGAATCTGAACCATTGTTCTCAATAGCAATATCAAAAGCGCAAAACTCAATGTCCGGTGTATAGTATACTCCAGTCTGAATTGCCTGTAAGTCATTTACAGCACTTACTTCAGGATGAGGATATTTGCCGCCAAAAAGCTCTCCGTAAATAATGTATTTCTCTCCCTCTATTTCGTGGCTTAAATGTTCAAAAAGACGCAAAATATTATCTTCTAATTTGTTTACAACCAACTGGAAGCCGAAAAAATCATCTGTCCAATTGAGATATTCTTTTCTTTTCGCAAATTTTAGACTACCATTGTCATACACAAAGCTAAAGTTTGCACCATGTACTTTTTCCGTTACAACCCATTTTAATTTTTCCATTTGGGAAAAATCATGTTCATTCAGTCCCAGCTTTTTTAAACTATTAGGCATTTTTTCATACCCTGAAAACTCACTCATTATTTCCTGATTCTGCGTTTTAAATTTCTTTTAATATCCAAATTTACGCACTGCGTAAAATGCAATATACATATTATTAAGTTTATTTCAATGTTTAAGCCAATTTCAAAGGTAACCA
Source organism: Chryseobacterium sp. 2P (assembly GCF_059579425.1). Taxonomy (NCBI): domain Bacteria; kingdom Pseudomonadati; phylum Bacteroidota; class Flavobacteriia; order Flavobacteriales; family Weeksellaceae; genus Chryseobacterium; species Chryseobacterium sp. 2P. The sequence continues at coordinate 3,550,856 of NZ_CM184194.1, read as the reverse complement.
TGGAAGTCATAAAAGAAAGTGATACAGTTAATCTTTGGTAAATACAATAAAAAAACGATCAGACTTTTGATAATACGAAGAGTGTTAAATCAAAAAAGTCTCAGGTAAAACCTAAGACTTTTATTTGCAGAAAGGAAGGGATTCGAACCCTCGATACAGTTACCCGTATACTACCTTTCCAGGGTAGCTCCTTCAACCACTCGGACACCTTTCTTTATTCGAGACTGCAAAAATAGACTATTTTCCGGAATCTGCAAACTCAAAATGCAAATTTATCCGAAAATTTCTCCGCAAAGGCTTTTGGAGAAGTTTTCTGCGAAGTTTCCTGTGTAATTTGGGTTGTCTATCAAATGCATTGCTTTAGTAATCGCACTTTCGGCAGTAATATCCGTTCCGCTAATGGCTCCGATTCTTGAAAAAATATTGCTGTTTTCATACTTTCCGAATGAGATTCCGCCTGAAATACACTGACTTACCACCACAATTTCAGTTCCGTTATCTCGGATCTGCTGCAACGTTTCCACCGTTTTTTCACTGCTGAAAATGGTTCCCGAGCCAAAAACCTGAAGAATAAGAACCTTCATTTTTGGAATTTCTTTAAAATGATTCAGATTCATTCCCGGAAAAATTCTCCAGAAAATAACATCTTCCGAAATATGATCGTCTACATGAAATTCAATATCCGGATCACAGCGGTAAAGATTATCTTTGATAATATTTAAATGTACTCCGGATTGCCCAAGAATAGGATAGTTTGGACTTGCATACGCATCAAAATACTCCGCAGAATATTTCAAAGTGCGGTTTCCTCTCAACAGTTTATATTCAAAATAAATCGCCACTTCCTGAATAACCGCTTCCTCATTTTCGTACAGACTTGCATAATAAAGGCTCGTGAGAAGATTTTCTTTGGCATCTGTTCGTAGATCTCCGATCGGAAGTTGAGAGCCCGTTAAAATAACCGGTTTTTTCAATCCTTTCAGCATAAAACTTAATGCAGAAGCGGTATAAGACATCGTGTCTGTACCATGCAGAATTAAAAATCCGTCGAACTGATGATAATTTTTCTGAATATAATGAGCAATAATTTTCCATTCTTCAGGTCCCATGTCGGAAGAATCCAGCGGTTTTTCAAAAGGATGTACAAAAACTTCACATTCCATCAGCTTCATTTCTGGCATTTTTTCAAAAATATTTCCGAAATCAAACGCACGGAGGCTTCCGCTTTCATAATCTTTCTCCATTCCAATCGTTCCACCAGTGTATATCAACAGGACTTTTCTTTTCATATAAGACTTTTCTTAGATTTTTATCCTCCATTCGCAGGATTCCTCAAATTTACGTTAATTTGCAAAGATTTGAAAATGAATGAAAGATTTACAGCAAACTTTTGAGTATTTAAAGCAGTTTTTAACGGAAGAAAGATTAAGTAAAATTGAGCATTTTGCGCCGGAAAGTTCAGATTTTATTCTTCCGGTGGTGGAAGATGTCTATCAGTTCAGGAACGCAGCCGCAATTGTACGTTCTGTGGAAGCGTGCGGTTTTCATAAAGTGGTGGCTTTGCAGGAAGAATATAGTTTTGAACCCAATCTTCGCGTTACAAAAGGCGCAGATACGTGGGTAGAAGTGGAAAAAATGCCGAGAAGCATGGAGTCTTTCCAAGACATAAAAGACAGAGGCTATAAAATTGTTGCGGTTTCGCTGGAAAATAATGCTAAAATGCTGCCCGAATACGAAATTACTGAACCGATGGCTTTGGTTTTCGGGACGGAAATGGAAGGAGTTTCTCAGGAAATTCTGGATTTTGCCGACGAAACTCTGGCGATTCCGATGTATGGTTTTACCCGAAGTTTCAATGTTTCCGTAGCCGCTTCCATTTGTATGTATGAACTGAAGCAGAAATTACTAAAATCTGATATCGATTATAAACTGAATGAAGAAAAGCTCTTAAGGATGAAAATCCGTTGGGCAGTAAACTCCATAAGAAGCGGACAGCAGATTTTTGATAAATATTTGAAGGATAATGATCTTGAATTATGAGATTAACGGTGCTTTTCGTAGTTCTGATGGTGATAGGCTGCAATAAAAAGACTGATAAATATACCTCAAGCTAAAATTGCTGTTGATACTTTTTCACAAAATCTCATTGAAGAAGAACCTGAAGATACCACAACGGTTTCCTTTTCAAAAACCTTAACCGGAAACGGATATTCTTATACATTAAAAGGAAGACAGAATATTAATGATGGAATCAATTTTAAATCAATTGATATTTTTCATCAGAAGAAACTTCATCAGAGAATTATTTTTGATACGGTTTCTGTTTTAAATGAGTTGGAAGCTTATTTTAATGTAAGTCAGGATGTAAATTTTGACGGATTTAAGGATTTGGAAGTAATAAATCAGATGGGAAATTACTGGTCTTCATCAAGTTTCTGGCTGTACAATAAATAAACTAAAAAGTACGATTATTACAAGCCAATGGATACGATTATTAATCCTGTAGTTGATAAAAAAAATAAAGCAATTACATCAACTTATCATGTCGGTCCGGTAAACTATTACTATAAAGTATATGAGTGGAAGCATAAAAAGCTAACCATGACCCATTATCAGGAAGATGAAGATAATGGTTTCTAAATCATTTGATTATAATTCCACGCGGCAACAAAAATTCCAGCGGTCTCTGTTCTCAACCTCTGATTTCCCAAAGAAACTGCTTTGATATTATTATCAGCCAAAAAAGCTATCTCTTTTTCCGAAAAATCGCCTTCAGGACCAATCAGAAAAGTGATATTTTGCAATCCGGGAATCTTATTGAGTTCCGTTCTTTCTAAATTCTCGTGGCAGTGCGCAACAAACGTATGTTCGGGATCAATATTTTTAAGAAAATCCTGAATCTTCATTACATCGTTAATAATGGGAAAATGAAATCTTAAACTCTGTTTGGAAGCAGCAATTGCCTGTTTTTTAATTTTATCCAGATTGATATTTTTACGCTCAGTTTTTTCCGTCTGTAGAAAAGTGATTTCAGAAATTCCCATCTCGACCGCTTTTTCAACAAAGAATTCAATGCGGTCAATATTTTTAGTCGGAGCTATCGCAATATGGAGTTTCGGACTGAAATCAGGAAGATTATTTTTAATCTCATCCACTTCAATATGGGCTTTTTTACCTTCAATCGTCAGTTTTCCGGAGGCAAGATTTCCTTTTCCGTCCGTTACATGAATGGCTTCACCGTTTTTCATCCGAAGAACTTTTACAATGTGTTGTTGTTCTTCATCGTTAATCGTTACCACATTTCCTTCAATTTCTCCGTAAAAAAGTTTCATATTTAAATATTTAGAATCTGCCTGAATTTTTCTAACTAATTATTAAAAGTAAGTTTCATTTTCGCTTAAAAATGCTACTCCGGTTTTTATCGTTGTATAAATATCGCCTTCACAATCTCTGTAAGAACAGGTATAAATTTCCTCAATCCATTTATTGTTGATGAAAATCAAGTTCAGATATTCGTTTTTTCTTAAATTATTTTTGATGGATAAATAATCTCCTTCTTTCGGTTCATATTCAAAACTGAAAACATTTTCTGCGTTGATCTGTTCAATAATTTCTTCCTTAATATTCTGAACATATCCCGTTTCTGAACTTGCCGGAAAATAATCGGCGAAATCCTCCGATGCTTCATTCTTTCCCGTTACCGTTTCTAAGATCCAGTAATATTTGGAGTTTTTCTTAGAATGTTTGCCAAGTATTTTTTCCTCTAACAGTATTTTCATAAATCGTATTTTGCGGTTGCTGAAGTTCTCAGATCAGTAAATTCTCCCCGCTCAAATTTTAACTGAGCAACCATGGCAATCATCGCCGCGTTATCCGTAGTATATTCAAATTTCGGAATGTAAATATTCCAGCCCAGTTTTTCATGATTTTTCTGCATCGCCGTTCTCAAAGCCGAATTTGCCGAAACTCCTCCTGCAATCGCCACTTCATTAATATTTAAATCTTTGGCAGCCTTTTCCAGTTTGTTCATCAGAATTTCAATAATCGTTTTCTGTACCGAAGCGCAAAGATCATTCATGTTATTTTTAATGAAATCGGGATCTTTTTTTACCTCTTTCTGAATAAAATACAGCACAGAAGTCTTAATTCCGCTGAACGAATAATCGTAATTTTCTAATTTAGGTTTATTGAAGGTAAAAGCATCCGGATTTCCTTCTTTAGCCAGTCTGTCTATAATAGGACCTGCCGGATAATCAAGATCGAATATCTTCCCGATTTTATCAAATGCTTCTCCTGCTGCATCATCAGTCGTTTTCCCGATAATTTCCATGTCGAAATAATCTTTCACCAGAACGATCATCGTATGTCCGCCGCTCACGGTAAGACATAAAAAAGGGAACTTTGGCGGCACAGGATTTGCATCCTCGATGAAATGGGCTAAAATGTGCGCCTGGAGATGGTTTACCTCAATAAGCGGAACATCTAAACTCATTGCCAAAGACTTAGCAAATGACGTTCCCACAAGAAGAGAACCTAAAAGTCCCGGTCCACGTGTAAATCCTATCGCAGAAATTGCATTTTGTTGTATATTTGCTTTTGTTAAGGATTTTTCAACAACGGGGATTATATTTTGCTGATGCGCACGCGAAGCCAGCTCAGGAACCACACCGCCATATTCTTTATGGATCGCCTGATTCGCTGCAATATTCGAAAGAATAGAATTTCCCTTGATGATAGCTGCTGATGTATCGTCGCAGGACGATTCAATACCTAAAATTATAGAGTCGCTCATAATAATGGCAAAGTTAGAGAATAATAACGAGAATGAGAACAAAAAATCAGTAGCTGGTAACTTAGGTAATCAGGTACAGAAAGCTGTTGAAAATGCGGAAGGTGTTGTAAAAGAAACAGTTAAAGAAGCGTCCGAACTTGCTTCAGATGCAATTAATCATCCCATTGAAACGGCTGAAGAGTTTGGAAAACAGGCGGTAAAAGACGTTACAAGTTATTCATGGTGGGCAAAACTTTTACTGATTCTCTTCTGGCTGGGTCTGGCTTTGGTTGCCGCTATTTTTATAATTATTAATCTTCCTTCCACAAAACAGTGGGCAGCAGATCAGGCGTTACAAATTGTTAACCGCGACTTTAAAGCACAAATGTCAACAGAAAGCGTTGAGGTTAATTTTTTCGGAAATGTAAAAATCAAAGGATTAAAGATCAAAGATTATAAAGGATACGATTTTATTCAGTCCAAAGAATTTATTGCTAATTCCAACTGGCTTTCTTTAGCCTCGAATATCACTAAAAATAATTCTCTGAGTTTCAATTCTCTTACGTTAAAAAACGCGGATGTAAAAGTGATTACATACAAAGGCGACAGTATTTCAAACTTCATCCGTTTTACCAAACTGTTTGACAGCGGCAAAAAGAGAAATCCCAATAAACCTCCGTTTCAGCTCGATTCAAGACTGCAGATTCTGGATTCTAAAGTTTCCATCGTCAATCTGAATTCTCCGGGTGAAAAAGGAAAATGGTTAACCGCAACCAATTTTAATCTGATTGCACCGAATGTAAAAGTAAACGGAAGAAATATTTCAGGAATAATCAATAATATGTCTTTCACCACAACAAGATGGGGGAAATCTCATTTTGTGGATACTTTTTCTACCGAGCTCTCCATGACGCCGGAATATCTTTTCCTGAAAGATCTTACTTTAAATACAGATCACTCGCTTTTACAGGGAGATATTAAATTTAACCTTCACAATGACGGTTCGTGGGCAGATTTTGCAGATAAAGTGAAATGGGACATGAACTTAAAACAGGGAAGCCAGTTAAGCGGATATGATATCAGTTATTTTGTGACCAACTGGGATAATTTTAAGCCTTTCAATGTTTCAGGGAAAATGACAGGTCCACTGAATGATTTTAAGCTTGATAATTTTCTCATCCGAAATCCTGATGTGAATATTGCCACCAAAAAAATGAAGGTGAATAAGCTGCTGAAAGGAAACTTTTTAATTGAAACCAATGATCTTTCTGCTGATTTCACTTATAAAGATCTAAAAGCAATGATGCCTTCATTTATTGCTAAAAAAATGAAAAACTTCGCGGATGATTTCGGAAAATTAAAATACAACGGAACCGCAAGTGTAAATCCGAACCGCGTTTACGTTTCAAACGGAAATCTGATGACAGGAATCGGGCAGGCAAAAATCACGAATTTTTCTTTAACGGAATACAGCTCTCCGATGCCGAAATATGCCGGAATAGCGGAAGTGAAGGATCTTAATACTTCCGTGATTACAAAAAACAAATCCGTAGGATTAATTTCTGGGAAGTTCAATATCAACGGGCAGAGTTTTGATGTAAACACCATGAAGCTGACGACGAAATCACAGATTTCGAGCATTGAAATTATGAATAAGGAAATCAATAATCTGTATCTTGACGGATTATTGGATCATAAAAAATACAACGGACTCATCACCGTGAATGATGAACAGGCAAAAGCAACCATAAAAGGATTAATTGATTTCAGCACTCCAAGAATTTCGATGGATGTGAATGCTGATGTAAATTACCTAAACATGAATTATTTTACCAATAAACCCGGAAACCAGATTGTAAGCGGAAAGGTGACTGGTAAAATGGCAATGTCTTCCATTAACGATTTAGCGCTGGATGTAGAAGCCAGAGGAATTAATTTTGCAACGGCAACCCAGAAATACTCCATCCCGAATGCAAAAGTGAAAACCTTTGTGGAAAACGGAGGCAGAGTTATTGCTGTGGATGCTCCGGGAGCAGTGAACGGAAAAATTTCAGGACGATACAATCTGGGCGATCTTGCGGGAATGGTAGAAAACGGACTCAATAAAATTCTTGTGGGACCTGCACCAAGAAAAATATATCGAGGACAGAGCTTTGCCATGAATTTTGATGTTCAGCAAGGTTTGGTAAGCTATTTCTTACCGGATCTTAAAATTCCGCAGGGCGCAAAAGTGGAAGGGCAGTACGACGGAAATTCCAATAACCTGATCCTGAATCTTGATGCGGCTTCACTGAAATATATCATGACGAAAACTCAGGAGATTACAGAAGCGGATAAAGCTTTGGCTGCCGCGAATCCCGAGTATAAAATTAACGAAAGAGATAAAATTACCAGAGACAGCGCAATGGTAGACAGCGTTATGGTAAGAATCAATACCGCGAATCTTAATGAGCAGATTTATGCTAAAATCAACAGGGTTTTATACAATAAAAATGTTCTTAAAGACATTACTTTAAGCGGAAGAAACGAGAACAATACCATTCTTCATCTCGCAACAAAATTTAAACACGGAAGTCCTGAAGATGAGCTTGATGACAATCTGAAAGAATACGCGATCAACGTCAATCAGTCTACCAACGCAGGAGGCGATTTTGTTTTCAGATTTGAACCAACCGAGGTTAAGTTTAATGATGTAACATGGGCTATTGATACCAGTCCGGAACTTAATCATTCCATCACTTACCGTAAAAAAGAAAGCGATTTTGATATTCAGAATCTCCGGGTTTTTTCAGACAACAGTGCATTGTTTATTAAAGATGCCCAGTTTAAATCTGCCAAGGATTTTTATGTAGATGCGGAAGTGGATAATTTTGCCATCGAAAAGCTGCTGGAAATGCAGGCAGGAGGAAATTCTATGAACATTAAAGGTCTTGCAAACGGAAGTGTGAAAATTAAAATGGACAAAAACACGCTGCAACCTTTGGTAGATATGACGATCGATGATATCATGATGAACGGAAACGACATGGGAGATATCACCATTTCTGCAACCAACAGTTATTCCCTGAATGTTTATGATGTCGATATAAAAGTAAATTCTGCAGGAATTATCGGAAACAACAGTCTTCATGTAACCGGAACGGTAAATAATAATACTGAGTCGCCAATAATTGATCTTACCGCTGAAATGCGCGATTTTGATGTAGCCTTCGCCCAGCAGTTCGTGACTTCGGTTTTTGGAAATCTGAGAGGAAAAGCAACCGGAGACCTTAAAATTTCAGGAAAATTCAGCAATCTGGACTACAGTGGAGATATTGCACTTAAAGGATTCGGTCTGAAACTTTTGTTTACAGGTGTTGATTATTCTTTTGATGATACTGTAATTCCTTTAACCAAAGGTTTAGCGATTCTTAACAGTGTTGAGGTTCATGACGGAAGAACCAATTCAAAAGGAAATATTTCCGGTGCGATTCAGTTTGAGACACTCTCGTCGATGGGAGTCAACCTCGTGATGAGAGCCGATAATTTATTAATGCTGAATACTACCCAGAAAGATCTGGATTTATTCTGGGGAAGAGTTTACGGGCAGGGAGATTTATACGTAGACGGACCTGTTTCCGGTTTAAGTATTTCCACTCCTAACATGAAAGCTTTAAGCGGAAGTACATTTACATTCAACTCAGGCTCTACTTCTAATGTGGAAGAATTTAAGATGCTGAGATTCCTGAAAGAAGGAAAAGACGGTCTGGTTACTTTGGATGAAAAGAAAAAATCCGGAGCGAACATGAATATTGATCTTGCTCTGGATGTAGATAAAGGGACAACCGTGAATGTTCTTATTGGAGACGATGTCGGAAATATTATGGTAAAAGGAGCTGCCGAAAAGCTTCGTTTCCAGATGAGCCGACAGGGAAATATCGCCATGAACGGAACATATAAGGTAGATAACGGAACTTTTGTTTCCAAAGCGATTCTTAACAAAACGTTCCAGATTGAGAAAGGAAGCAGCATCCGTTGGGATGGAGATGCGATGAAGCCAGCTTTGGATATTACTGCAAATTATACGAAAGTGGTTTCAAACGCAGGTAAATATCTGAATATGGGAAGCCTTCAGCCAATAACTATTCTGCTTCAGGCGAATATTACCCAATCGCTGGTTGATCCTAAAATTGATCTTGACGTAACTGCGTTGGATGTTTCCAGCCAGATTAAAGAGACGTTGGCTTCAAAAATGAGTCAGGAAGGTGAAAAAGTTTTACAGTTTGGATCTGTTTTACTTTTAAGCACTTTTAATGTTTCCGACACCGGCGGAGTGAATGTCAATGCGGCAGATCTTGCAGAAACACAGGGATACAATTTGTTATTAAAACAATTGGGATCTGTTTTAAATACTATGAGCAACGAATTCCAGATCGACCTGAATTATGTAAAAGGAGATCAGTATTCCAATGTAGGAGACCGTGCGAATGCAGGAGTTAGTTTTGCGCTTTCACCAAGAGTAAAAGTAAAAACAGGACTGGGAATTCCACTCACAAAAACCGAAAATACAGACGTTAATTATCTGTCCGGAGAAGGGACGATCGAGTATGATATTTCCAAGAAAAATGACGGAAGTCTTCTATTGCGGGGATATTCCAAACCTTCCAACATCGGAATGGTAAACGGAGCCGGATCAAACGGAACTGCGAACCAGGCATACGGAGCGGGTATTGTCTGGTCTAAGAGTTTTAATTCTATATTTAAAAAGAAGAAAAAAGATAAAAAACAAACGGCTGAGCAAACTGAAATAAAAACAGATTCTGTAAAATCAGGGAGTAAATAATCAGAATATTTTAATGATTTTTGTCATATGTGTTAATTATTGTTAATGTTTGATATAATTTTTTTTGTTAAATTATTTTTTTTAAATTTGCAAAAAATATGTAGATTTTTTAAAGAAATTGTAATTTAACTAATATGAACTATCAACTGGACGAAATAGACAAGAAAATTCTTGATTTCTTAGTAGAGAACACAAGAATGCCTTTTACAGAAATTGCTAAGCAGATGGATGTTTCTGCGGGTACAATTCACGTAAGAGTGAAAAAGATGGAGGATGCAGGTATTATTTTGGGATCATCTCTTAATATAGATTACGGAAAGTTAGACTATCACTTCACCGCTTTTATCGGAATCTTATTAACCAAATCTAACAGAACTCAGGAAGTTCTGAAAGAATTATCTACTATTCCAAACGTAATTGAAGCTAGCGTAATTTCCGGAAAATATAATATTTTCTGCAAAGTAAGAGCTAAGAATACAGACGATGCAAAGAGAATCATCTACCAAATCGATGATATTCAGGATGTAATGAGAACAGAAAGTATGATTTCTATGGAAGAATACTTAAGCGACAAAAACAGACTGATTAACGCGATCTCTGTATAATCAAATTTTAAACGAATTATATAAAAGAACTTATGAAATCTCTCATAAGTTCTTTATTTTTGTAGTTATGGAAGAATACAGCTATTTTGACGAAGATCCGAAGAAAGGGTGGGGTTTCATCCTTGCTTTTGCGGCATTGCTCTTGTTTACGGTTATGGGATTCGGGATCGATTTTGATGAATATTTGCAGCACGAAACCCTGAATATTCCGGCTTGGTACGCCTACACTGTTTTCGCAATTGATGCTTTAATGGTGGTAAGTCTTGTGCTTATGTTTTTTTACAGAAAAATAGGCATCTTTGCTTTTCCTGCGTTATTGGTTCTGCATTTCTTCATGCACAACTATTACTTGTCTACTTTCCTTTACACTGACGTTACCAATCTTTTTCTTTTTACAGGTTTCGGAATGCTGGCAATAATTCCTAAATGGAAGTTTTTTAGGTAATTTAATAATACAATAAATTGAGAGCGGGCTTTGTCCGCTTTTTTTATGGATGTAAAAGACTTCTTTTTTGTGATAGATAAATCTTTATCATTATTATAGACAGATTAGTCTGTCTGTTTTTGAAATTTTGTATTACCTTTGACTTATCAAAAACAAAAGAATGGTATCACCTAAAGAAAGAATCATAGAAACCACGTTTGAACTGTTTGCTAAACAAGGATATAATTCCACGGGAATAAATCAGATCATTGCCGAAGCAAAAGTGGCAAAGGCAAGTTTTTATCAGTATTTTAAATCGAAAGAAGATTTGTGTGTAGAATTTCTGAACGTAAGACATGATTATTGGTTTGGTGAGCTCAACAAATTTGTATCAGGAAAAAAAGATGTAAAATCAAAACTGATCGCTTCTTTTGACTTTTTAATAGAAATGAATCGGAAAGAAAATTTCAGAGGTTGCAGTTTTCTTAATATTTTATCTGAGATTCCGACGGATAACCTAAAAATACTGTCTGTTATACAAAGTCATAAGCAGGATTTGAGAGATCATTTTTCATCATTACTGGAAGATCCGGATCTTTCTGATCATGTCTATTTGCTTTTTGAAAGCTCAATTGTCGAAAGTCAGGTTTTCAGATCAAATGAATTAATAGAAAAATCAAAAAGAATAGTTAACAATCTAATACATTAAAAATGGAACAGAAACACCCACTTCCACCGTTCACTTTAGAGGCAGCCCTTGAAAAAATTCAGCTTGCAGAAGATGCATGGAACAGTCAGGATCCTGAAAGAGTTTCCAAAGCCTACACTGTAGACAGTGAATGGAGAAACAGAGATCAATTTGTAAATGGCAGAGAAGAAATTGTAAAATTCCTCAGCAGTAAATGGCAGAAAGAATTTAATTATAAACTGAAAAAAGAATATTGGGCGCATGTAGATAACCGAATTGCTGTACGTTTCGAGTATGAATATCAGAATAAAGAAGGAAATTGGTTCCGTGCTTACGGAAACGAAAACTGGGAATTTGACGAGAATGGTTTGATGAGAAAAAGATTTGCAAGCATTAATGATTTAGCGATAAAAAAAGAAGACAGAAAGCTAAAATAATTTTCTTGGAATTTCGCCTTAAAATGTCTAGATTCTGATAAAGCTTTGCTCCTTTGCGAAGATATCAACAAAGGCATAATACTGAAAAATAGTTGGTAGAATCCTATCAAAACCTCATTGTTAGGCTGCTTGGAGGAAGTTTTATGAAACGTGTTTCATAAAACTTTTTCTTTGTCTGAAAAATGGCAAAAAAACGTTGTTGGTCTTGTTCAAGCCTGGAGGTAATTCGTTGGGGAAAACAAGGGGGAAAGCAAAGATTTAAATGTAAAAATTGCGGGATTTTATTTACTCAAAACAGAACGGAGCAGAGAATTAAAAATCGTTTTATCTGGTTCAAAAAATGGGTATTGGAAAGGCAGACCTACAAAACGCTTTGCAGAGACAGCGGTTATTCGAAAGATACTTTGCAGAAAACATTTTATACCATTTTAGAGCAGTCTCCTACCTTAAAGATCATCAAACGGGAAAAGGTGAATTTAAGAATGGATGCAACTTATTTTGCTCAGTTCTGTTTAATTGCTTATCAGGATGATTTTGATGGATATACACAGCTTATCCGTTTTACCGATGGAGAACATTATGAAGAAATCAGGGAAGATTTAAACAATCTTTTACGGCTGGGCGTAAAGCTGGAAAGCATTACTACAGATGGACATAAAAGCGTTTTGAAAGCCATAAATAAATCTGATGGAGACATCATTACTCAGAGATGTCTGGTTCATATTCAGAGAATGTGCCTGATCTGGCTCACAAAGTTTCCTAAACATATTGCCGGTCAGGAACTTCGAAAACACGTTTTATTATTACTGAAAATTAAAACACAAAACGATAAAATCTGGTGGAAAAATGAACTCAACGACTGGTATTTGAGACATCAGGATTATATTAATGAAAAAACAATTAATCTTGAAACCGAAAGATACTGGTATACCCACAAGCTTATCAGACGATCGTATTTTACTATAAAACGGGCATTGCCCAATATGTTTCATTATCTGGAAAATCCCAATATTCCTAAAACAACCAATGGTATTGAGGGATACTTCAGCCATTTAAAAAATCATCTCGACCTGCACAGAGGTCTCACATTGAAAAACCGAATCAATTTCATCAAATGGTATATTTATTTTTCTAACGAAAAATAGAGTTTTTTTAGCCATAAGGTTCATCCGATAATAAACGAAAAGGTGAGGGAAACCTCACCTTAAAACTATCGTTTTGAACATTAATCCTATTGCTGAAAAGTTGATCTCCACCAGTGCTTTTGTCCTCTTCGGATTAACATCCATAATTTATTAAAATATATCCTGAATTTCACCAACTATTTTTCAGTACATTACCTCAACAAACGAAAAAGCATCCAAAAAGGATGCTTTTTTATTTATTTTTAAAAGAATTATTTATCTAAAATTCTCTTCACTGCTTCTTTCACGGCAGTAGAATCAATTTTATATTTCTTCATCAATTCAGCAGGCGTTGCAGATTCTCCGAAAGTATCGTTTACTGCTACAAATTCCTGTTTTGTCGGTCTTTTTCTTGCCAACATTCCCGCAACAGATTCTCCCAGACCACCGATGTAGTTGTGTTCTTCAGCCGTTACAATTTTTCCTGTCTTTTCAACAGATTTTAAGATGATTTCTTCGTCCAAAGGTTTAATCGTGTGGATATTGATTACTTCACAGGAAATACCTTCTTTTTCAAGCTCATCTGCAGCAAGTAAAGATTCCCAAACCAAATGTCCCGTTGCAACAATGGTTACATCTGTTCCTTCCTGAAGCATAATTCCTTTTCCGATCTCGAAAGGCATATCTTCAGGAATGAAAACAGGAACTACAGGTCTTCCGAATCTTAAATAAACCGGACCTTCAAAATCGGCAATCGCTAAAGTAGCTGCTTTTGTCTGGTTGTAATCACAAGGATTAATCACCGTCATTCCCGGAAGCATTTTCATCATTCCGATATCTTCCAAAACCTGGTGTGTTGCACCGTCTTCACCCAAAGTAAGACCCGCGTGAGAAGCACAGATTTTTACATTTTTATTGGAGTACGCAATAGACTGACGAATCTGATCGTATACTCTGGAAGTGGAAAAGTTAGCAAAAGTTCCTGTAAAAGGAATTTTTCCTGTAATGCTCAAACCGGCTGCAAGACCCATCATATTCGCTTCCGCAATACCTACCTGAAAAAATCTTTCAGGAGCCTTTTCAATGAATTTTTCCATCTTCAAAGAACCGATAAGGTCTGCACAAAGCGCTACAACATTAGGATTTTTATCTGCAAGTTCAGCCAATCCGGCTCCGAATCCTGAACGTGTATCTTTTTTTTCTGTATATGTAAATTTCATTTTTTTCTAATTATTAATTAAGATTACTTATTACCAATTACTCATTACTAATAATTAATAATCAGCCGGAGCTTCAAGATATAACTGTTTGAAAGCTGTTTCCAGTTGCTCATCATTCGGAGCTTTTCCGTGCCAAGCGTGAGTTCCCATCATATAATCTACACCGTAACCCATCTCTGTATGAAGAATAATGGCTACCGGTTTTTCTTTTCCGGTTTCTGTTTTTGCTTTTTCAAGAATGGCAATTACCGCCTCAAGGTCGTTACCGTTTTTCTCTTCCAGAACTGTCCATCCGAAGGCTTCCAGTTTTGCATGAAGATTTCCTAAAGAAAGTACGTTATCTGTACTTCCGTCGATCTGTTGTCCGTTATAATCGATGGTTGAAATAATATTGTCAACTTTTTTGGCTGCTGCGTACATAAATGCTTCCCAAACCTGACCTTCCTGCAATTCACCATCGCCATGAAGAGAGTAAACCAAAGAGCTGTCTCCGTCCAGTTTTTTACCCTGAGCTACGCCCAAAGCTACAGAAAGCCCCTGTCCTAAAGAACCTGAAGCCACTCTTACGCCTGGAAGACCTTCGTGAGTCGTCGGGTGACCCTGTAATCTTGAATCTAATTTTCTGAATGTACTAAGCTCCTGAACCGGAAAAAATCCGAATCTTGCCAAAGTAGAATAGAATACAGGAGAAATGTGTCCGTTAGAAAGATAGAAATGATCTTCATTTTTACCTTCCATTGTGAAAGGAAGATGATAGTTCATTACCTTTCCGTAAAGGGCTGTGAAATATTCAGTACAGCCTAAACTTCCTCCCGGGTGACCGGAATTTACAGCATGAACCATTCTTAAAATGTCTCTTCTGATTTGTGTAGTAAGAGATTTTAACTCTTCAATACTTTTACTCATTATATAAGATTTATTTGTATGCGAATTTACAATTTTTTGATGGGTTACGGAAATGGAAAAATCCGCGCTGAAAAGTGCGGATTTTTATTATTTAAAAGGAAGTCTGTTTAAAGTTTTTTAATAGATTTCTAAATTTAAGTTTCAAACGCAAAGTCTTTATTTTCAGAGTTAACATTTTAAGATAAGCAAAGTGAAGCAGATTTCATCTGTCATTAAGCGAACGCTTCATCATCCGTCTCTGACGGAAATATCTTTGCTCAACTTCTCAAAAAAATAACAGGTTTCTTTGCGTTTAATAATTATATATACTGTACTTTTTATTAACACAAAAAGAACTGTATTTGTCTGAAAATTATTTTTTAATTTGTTTCAACAGGTTTAAGACATTGGTTTTTTAAACAACCTTCAGATAAGATTTATGTTTTACCAACCAAAGCCCAATGAAAGTTAATAATCCATTCAGAACAATTAACTCTACCCCGATTCTGTAATCCGTATACGTTGTTACCAGATAATTGATAATGTACGTTGCAGCCGGAGCTAAAATTGTTACCGCCAAAATTGAATATTTCCTTGAAATCTGAAATTTCGTGAAAATTCCGAAGGCAAAAAGTCCTAAAAGCGGTCCGTAAGTATAGCCTGCAATCTCCATGATGAGGTAAACAATCGATTTGTCATTCAACGCTTTAAAAACCATAATCAAAATAAAGAAAACGATCGTAAACGTTAAATGAACCTTCATACGAAGCTGTTTTTTCTCTTTTTCCGTTTTGTTTTTGTCTTCATTAAGATTCAAAAGATCTACGCAATACGAACTCGTAACAGCGGTTAAAGCGCCATCCGCAGAAGGAAATAATGCCGAAATTAATCCGATAATGAAGATAACGGAAATAATCATCGGGAAATGCCCCTGAAGCGATAAAGCAGGAAACAGATCGTCTCCCATGATATTTTTAATGTTACCCGCAGAATCTTTGAAACCGAAAATATTGGTTACCGTTTCTCCGTCTATTTTTCCATATTCTGCGCCGTTCTGCAAAGCAAAAAGATAAAGAAGACCTCCTAAAAAAAGGAATGCCAGATTCACAAAAAGCAGCGTTCCTGCGAAAGTGAGCATATTTTTCTTTGAATTTTTAAGATTATCCACAGAGATATTTTTCTGCATCATTTCCTGATCTAATCCTGTCATTGCAATCGTAATGAAAATTCCCCCTAAAATCGTTTTCAGGAAAAATGTTTTGGAATTCGGATCAAAATTGATGAAGTGGGTATAATTTTTCTGTTCTAAAATCGTATACGCTTCGCCTAATGATAAATTTAAATGCGATAAAATATAAACAATACAGGCAACGAGACTGATAATCATAAATGACGTCTGTAAAGTATCGGTAATCACAATTGTTTTTACACCGCCTTCAAATGTATATAAAAGCACCATTAACAGCAGAACCAAAGCCGTAACCCAGAAAGGAACGCCCAAACCTTCCAGAAGGAAAATCTGAAGAACGTTGACCACTAAATATAACCTTGCCGTTGCACCAATTGCCCTTGAAATAATGAAAAAGATTGAGCCGATCTTATGCGCTTCAATGTTGAATCTTTTGCCTAAATAGGTGTAAATCGAGGTGAGATTCATTTTGTAGTACAGCGGAAGAAGAATTGCAGCAACAATAAAATATCCGATGAAAAAGCCGATCACCATCATATAATATTCGAATCCACCGTAGATATATTCAGTTCCCGTCATTTTACCAACTGTTCCGGGAACGGAAATAAATGTTACCCCGCTTAAGCTGGTTCCGATCATTCCGAAAGCAACAAGCCACCATTTACTTTTTTTATTCCCGATAAAAAACGACTGATTATCAGAATTTCGGCTTGTAAAATAAGAAATAACCAAAAGTCCGATGAAATAGACAAAAACAAACAGCAAAAGAACAGTTCCGGAATTCATGCTTTAATTTAAATTTTAGCAAATATAGTTTTTTTCTGTTCTGCCCAAAAAGAAAAAACCTTCAGGATATATTTCCGGAAGGTTTTATATGTAAATCTGAGATTCAGGCTGATAATTCAGAAGCTCAAACTTAATCTCAACCATAGCTAAAAACTAAGCCTGTGTCTTATTTACCAGAACATCCTGAAGTTCTTCATGTTTCTGGAACGTAGCCTTGGCAAAAGGACAAAGCGGAATAATTGTTTTTCCGTTCTTTCTTGCAAAATCTACTGCCGCAAGAAGCATTTCTTTCCCAACGCCTTTTCCGTTATATGCTTCTTCAACTTCGGTGTGATCGATGATGAATCTTTCTTCTCCAGCCCAGGTGTACGTCATCAAACCTGCATGGTTTCCGTCTATGAATGCTTCAAAATTTCCGTGTTTCGGGTCGTTGGTTTGTTTTACTTCAATCATATTATGAAAATTTGGTTAATATTTCTATATCGTTTGTAAGAATTTTATGAATCGGGCACGCATCTGCAATAGCGTGAAGTCTTTTCAGTTGTTCATCATCAAGATTTGTGCCTTCAAAGCTGATGTCTCTTTTGAAAACGGCTCTTTTCGTTAAAGGAAAATTTTCCAGTTCCACTTCAACATTTATTTTTTCGACGTTCCATTCTTTTCGGTCGATGTACATTCTCAAGGTTGCCGCTGTGCAGCTTGCAAGGGAAGTGGCAAGAATTTCAAAAGGATTGAACCCTTTATTTCCGCCGCCTTTGTCTACCGGTTCATCCGTAATAAGAGTATTTTCTCCCGCAACAACTTCGGTGTAGTATTTTTCTGTTCCTAAACTTGCTTTTACTGTGATTGCCATTATTTTTCTGTATTGAATTGATAACTCAGTGCGCCGGAAGGACACTGGTCGATTTGATTTTTAAGTTCTTCAGCGGTTGCATTTTCAGGTTTCAGCCACGGTCTTTCTTTCGGGTTATACACTTTTGGAAGTGTTTTTACACAGACTGCAGCATGGATACATTTTTTAGGCTGCCAGATGACGGTAATTTCTCCGTTTACATATTCGTGTGTTTCCATATCAGTTCTCATTTAAAGTTTTTTCTATTCGTCTGTCCGGAATCAGCCAAAGGAAAGCCACTGTATAATACAACCCTACAGCAATATAAGGGTAAATAAATGATACAATAATCCCTGAGACATACAAAACAATGGATGCATTTTCCTTAAAACGGGAAGCAATGGCCTGTTTCAGTCTGGAATTTTCACCTTCAGCTTTTATAATGGCATTTTCCAGAATCGTATAGGCAATCGCACAGAGTACTAATCCGAATCCGTAAGTAGCCACCGGATTTTTGGCAAAATGAGTTTCCCCGATCCATTCTGTTGCAAAAGGCATTAAAGAAAGCCAGAACAGCAGATGAAGATTTGCCCAAAGAATTTTTCCGTTTACTTTTTTCACTGCCTGAAAAAGATGATGATGATTGTTCCAGTAAATTCCTACATACAGAAAGCTGAAAATATATGCCAGAAATTTCGGGATAAGCGGTTTCAGGCTATGCCAGTCGTTTCCTTCCGGAACTTTCAGTTCCAGTACCATAATCGTGATGATGATCGCAAGAACCCCGTCACTGAAAGCCTCTAATCTTCCTTTGGTCATTATTTAAGGATTGTATTTTTGAAATTCTCCACTTTACTGTTTAGGTCTTTCAGCATTTCAGGATTGATAACTCCGCTTTCCAGATCAAAATTTTCATAAAATTTAGGAAGTGAAAAAGTTTCTTTGATATCCGCTCCGAAATTCGGGAAAAATATCTTTGCCGTGTTCATCACATTTCCGCCGCCGTAACCTCCCGGAGAAGTGGACATCAGAAACATCGGCTTGTCCTGAAAAACCTTCACGTTGATTCTTGAAGCCCAGTCGAAAACGTTTTTAAAAGCCGCACTGTACGATCTGTTGTGTTCCGCAAGCGAACAAATAATCACATCACATTCTTCTATCGCTTTCAAAAAATGGTGTGCTTCTTCCGGAAAACCTTTCTTTTCGCGGTCTACGGAAAAAACAGGCATATCAAAATCATTCAGATCAATCAGATTGATTTCTTCATCCTGAAAATCTTTTAGAACGAATTTTACAAGTTCCCTGTTGATGGAAGTGGAAGACGTACTTCCTGCAAATGCTAATATTTTCATCAAGTATGATTTTAAATTGTTATGGTTTTCTGTTTAAAATAGCTTTCGGAAGCGGGACATATTCGTTTTCATCTCCCGGAACCAAAGGAAAAGCATCGTGGTTTTGATCGTGCCAGTTTACTTTTGCCTGATCGATCAGTTCTTTTTCGGAATTTACAAAATTCCAGAATATAAACCGCTCTTCTTCAAATGGTTCGCCGCCGAAAAGATAAACCGTTCCGTTTTCGCTCATGTCAAATTCGCAGAGTTGGGTGTTTTTGGCTATCATCAGTTGTTTAGATCCGTAAGAATTTCCGTCAGTAGAAACAGTTCCGTCCAGAACGTACATGGCAGCTTCTCCGTAAAGATCTTTCCCAATGCTGATCTTTTTTGCTTCTTTGGTTTTAATTTCAATAAAAAACAGCTTACTGTGAACCGGAACCGGCGATTTTTTTCCAAAAGCTTCACCTGCAATTAATTTATACTGAATTCCGTCTTCCTCCCAAACCGGAATTTCATCTGCTTCAATGTGGTGGAATGTAGGTTCAGACTGTTCCAGATGTTTCGGAAGTCCCACCCAGATCTGGAATCCGTGAAGTCTTTTGTCAGAATGTCTCAGATATTCCGGAGTTCTTTCAGAGTGTACTACACCTTTTCCGGCAGTCATCCAGTTTACAGCTCCCGGTTTTATTTCCAGAGCACTTCCGATGCTGTCTCTGTGAAAAATAGATCCTTCCAGAAGATACGTTAATGTTGAAAGCCCGATGTGCGGATGCGGCGGAACATCAAGATTCTGATAATCTTTTAAGTCGGATGGTCCCATATGATCGATAAAAACGAAAGGTCCGACTGCTCTTTTTTCGCGGAAAGGCAATAATCTTCCCACCAGAAAGTTTCCGATATCCGCAGATTTTTCTTCTATAATAAGTCCGATGTTTGACATGATGTGTGTGATTTATTTGTATTAATTTTTAATTTAATTCTGAATTCTTAAATGAGGATTTTGCAAGTTGAATGTTTATAGATTCCCATACACTACGATTTCTTCTGCGAATCTCAGTTTGGAATTGAACCATTTAATCAGATTTCGTAAAAATAATTCTTCATCCGCTGTTTCTACAGGTAATCTTGCGATCTGATTTACAATTTTTCTCATCGTTTCATTTTTATATCGGTTATGACCTGTGATGTCAAACGTTTCAGAATTGGCAGCTTTAAAAATGTCAATTACATAATCAAAATCTTTAGATTGAATGAAGATTCCCCTGTCTGTTGGGATGTAATATTTTTCCAGACTGCTGTTTTCAGCCCATA
This sequence comes from Chryseobacterium sp. 2P, assembly GCF_059579425.1. NCBI lineage: Bacteria > Pseudomonadati > Bacteroidota > Flavobacteriia > Flavobacteriales > Weeksellaceae > Chryseobacterium > Chryseobacterium sp. 2P. The sequence goes on along the minus strand of NZ_CM184194.1, from coordinate 3,530,428 downwards.
ATATAAATCCTATTTTATGAATTTGCTGATCTGGTGTTGCTGTAAGATATAAGATTTTTTCCTGAATTTTTTTCATGGCTTTCTCTTCATCATGCTTACAGATATGGTAATATTTTTTTGCAGTTTTATCATCACATTCAGTTAATCTGCATATCGTATTAATTTTGTTGCGATGAAATTCCTGTATGCTTAATTCCACATTATTATTGTTTCTTTTCAATAGTTTTTGGGCTGAATGTAAAGGAATGTTTATTCTGTTTCTCAGTTCTTTAATCGTATTAGTTTCCATGTTTTATTTAATGGCTTGAAATAATTAGTAAATTATCCGGGTATTTTCCGAACCATCGTCTAAATATATAAAATTAATAAAAAGAACAGCTTGATGATGATTTTTAATTAAAATTAATCTGCAAGGTAACCGAATCTGCCTAAATTGAAATCTTCAAAAGCCTGCATAATTTCTTCTCTGGAATTCATTACAAAAGGTCCATGAGGAAAGATTGGCTCGTTTAAAGGCATTCCGCTGATGATTAAAACGATTGAGTCTTCTGCTGCTTCTATAGTAAAATTTTCTCCTTCATTTTGAAACAGAACGAGATGATTAAGTGGTGCTTTTTCTTCATTATTAATGACAATACTTCCTTCTATCACCAATGCAGCAGTATTGAAATTTTCGGGAAAGCTGAATGTTGCTTTTCCACCATTTTTCAGTTTTGCATTCATCATGTGAACCGGACTGAAGGTAAAAGCGGAACCTTTCTGATTTTGAAATTCTCCGGCAATCACTTCAATATGTCCGTTTTCTCCAAGATCCACTTTCGTCATATCCGAATTTTTAATTGATTGATATTTCGGACAGCTCATTTTATAAACCGACGGAAGGTTTACCCAAAGTTGCACCATCTGAAAAATTCCGCCTTCTTTTGCCCATTCTTTTTCGTGATATTCTTTGTGAAGAATACCTTTTGCGGCAGTCATCCACTGTACATCGCCTTCACCGATAATTCCGCCACCTCCTGCGCTGTCATGATGCTGCACTTTTCCTTTATACGCTATGGTTACGGTCTCAAAACCTCGGTGCGGATGAACGCCTACTCCGCGAGGCTGATCTGTTCCGTTAAAGTGAAATTTTGAATTGTAATCGAGCATAATGAACGGATCCATTCTTTTCATATCCATTCCCTGAACGCCCGGAATAAAATTATGAACCCTAAAACCGTCGCCCACAAAATGCGCAGGTTTCGGAGATACTATTTTTTCTATTTTTTTAGTTGCCATAATATGGTTGTATTATGAAGCAAAGGTATTTTAAACAAAAATCCTGTACATTGATCTGTGTTAATAAGGGGGATTGATGATTGATGATTGATGATTGATGATTGATGATTGCGCTGAACGGGTGTTTTCTGATTTTTATTTGGGATGTAAAAATTCCCCTCCTTTGGAGGGGTGGCGAAAATTTCGGAGAAATTTTTGACGGGCTGGTTTAAAATAGATCTTTAGAAAAAAGTAGGACAGGATTTAAATAAATTCTCTTTGAAAATTACTGAAAGCTCGGCTAAACTCTTCAGCAGATTCATAATTACTAAATTCATATTCTTCATGCATCCCTGTTTTAGTAGTAAAGTTGATATTGCCGTATTTTACAACTGGGATTTTATAATTATTACTGAATCTTTTATCTCTTGTTCCATTTTTATTAACTTTTGCCCAAGTATGATCTATAATTTTTGAATCTCGAGGAACTATAGATGTTTCTCTGAAGTGAGTATATGTATGATGTAAATTTAATTCATCAATTCCGATGATCGCAAAATTAGTTTCGTTGGTATACATTATAATAAACGCAGGATAAATATAAATATCTGCACCATTAGCATTCTTTAAGTACATTGCCTGATATTTGGATTGGATATAGGGAAGAGATTTTAAAGCAAAACGTATTTCACGTCGGTTAACTACTGTGCTAGCTGAAGAACGTGCAACGACTCTGTCCTGAAAATGAGCACTGGTGATATCCCATATTTTATGAGATGCCATAAGATGTTTGAAGGCTTCATAAACGGTTTCAAATTTTCTTTGTATTTCAGGATCAAAATTAATATCTAGGTTAACGCAGCATTTTTCAATCATATTTTCTGTCTGATTAATTGCGTCCAACTGTATTTTTATATCACGGTTTGCATTCTTTTTAATATTTTTATTGATAAATCCATATAAAAATAAATAACTCAATATTTTTTTAGTTTTAGTAATAGATAATGCTTTTTTGATTTTTATTAAGTCGGCAGCAAGCTCTTTTTTCTGATGATGTGCTAATAAGATTGCTTCCTTTATTCCCTGCATATTCTGACTTGTTATTTCATGAATATCTGCACTGAAAATATTGTCATAAAGATTATTTTGAGTATAATAATCAGGATAATTTAAAGAAGATTCAGGTGTTGGATTAGAATTGCTAAATTTTTGGCGGTTTGAGATACCAAGTATAGTTGTATTGACTGTTGTACCAGTGTTACTGAAATTAACGCTCAGTCCTTTTGTTCCAATGGAAGTAGATATTCCTTTTTTGCTAAAATTTAAATGAACTCCCGGTATTATTTTAACTCTTTTTCTGTAGCTCCAAGCCATGTTTATTATTTTAGTTTCTGGTTATTGATGTAACAAAAATAATAAGACAACGTGTTAATTTTTTACGGAAAACCGTAATAGTCTGAAGCTTTTGGATTCTTTTAAGAAAAATAATTAAGGCGAATTATTATGATCAATCCTCCTTCGATTTCATATTCTTCCCATCCGAAATATGAAGCCTGCGGAAAATAAATCCGGAAATAATCGTTAAAATTCCCACAGTAAGAAAAGTATAGCGGAAAGCATTATGAGTTTCTCCGTGAATAAGATCTGTATTTTCGAAAATTTTAAGTACAATTAATCCGAAAGCAATTCCGAATCCGATGGCAAGCTGCTGATTGACGGATATAAGTGAATTTCCGCTGCTGGTCTGAAAATTTCGAAGATCCGCAATAGAAATCGTATTCATCGAAGTAAACTGAATGGAATTAAAGAATCCCAAAATGGAAATAATAGGAATAAACCAATACAATGAGGTGTTGATATCGGGAATTGCCAGAAGACAGATCAGCGTTCCGATAATAAAAGTATTCGTCATTAAAGTTTGCCGGTAACCAAAACGGTCTAAAATTTTTATCACATACGATTTTCCGAACATTGCGGTTAAAGCCATCGGAGCGATGATCCATCCGGAAGTTACTGCCGATTGTTTGTACGCAATCTGAATCATTAACGGTAAAAGCAACGGAACAGAGCTGATTCCTAATCTGGTGGCAAGATTTCCGACAATTCCCACTCTGAAAGTTCTTACCTGAAATAAATTTAAAGGAAAAATAGGGCTTTCATCACGTTTGGCGTGTCTGTAATAGTAATAAAGACAAAGAAATCCTAGAATGAAAATAACTAAAACCGGTGTTGTATTCTGCATATCTCCGAAAAGTTCCAAAGCAATGGAAAGCAGGAGAGAGGCTGCTGCAAAGATCAAAAATCCTTTCAGATCAAAATCAACGTCTTTGGATGTGTAGTTGGGCATGAACTTTATGCCTAAAACAATTCCCAGAATTCCGATCGGGATATTAATTAAAAAAATCCAGTGCCACGAAAGATAATCTACCATATAACCTCCCACCAAAGGACCGAGAACGGGACCAATTAATGCAGGAATAATGGCAAAGTTCATGGCTTTTAATAATTCGCTTTTATCGAAAGTTTTAATTAAAGCTAATTTTCCGACAGGCGTCATCAAACTTCCTCCAATACCCTGAATGACACGGGAAATAACGAGCTGTGTAAGATTTTGAGACATGGCACAGAACAGAGATCCGAGACTGAAAAGAATCAGGGAAAATATAAATACTTTTTTGGTTCCGAAACGGTCTGCCAGAAATCCGCTTGCCGGCATAAAAACAGCTAATGTAAGTACATAACTGATGATGGCGTTTTGCATATTCAGCGGAGATTCCTGAAGGTCTTTTGCGATGGAAGGCAAAGATGTATTCAAAATAGTGGAATCCAGCATCTGCATGAAGATTGCCGTTGCAAGAATCAGCGGCAGAATTTTTTTAACTGAATTTTTGGGCGGCGAAAGTGTTTCTGACATGCATTTTTACTGGAAAAGCTTCCAGATTTGTTTAGTTCAAAAAAAAATGAGAATGTAATTTTCAAAGCAATTTTTATTCCTTTTAATAAAGAGAAGATGTTAATCGATGGATTAAGCTGTCATTTCCACGAACGAGAAATCTATTTGCTGCAATATTTTCCTGATACTCCTGAACTATTTAATTTTTTTGATGTTATCAATAACGATATTTATAAGATTCTATTTTCTTACAATCCTCCGAGCAATTGTGAATATTCGTGCAAAAATTTGTGCCATTTGTATTAAAAAATATTCCAGTAAAAAAGTCCTGCGAAATTTCACAGGACTTTTTAATTTATTTTCTTGGTTTTTCAACCCCTTTCCATTCTTCGCCGGCTTTTCTGTACTGGCTTAATTCGAAAGTTTTGAAATCTTTTGTTTTGTATTCGATGTTATCTGTGTTTTGCTCAAACGGCATGATGTAGTAGAAATCTGCATCTGTTCTGTCCGTTTTTGTCCCTTTTTTCACGGAAGGAACATATTTTGAGAATTTATAGCTTGGAAGATACTGTTTCACTCTCGCATAAAACGCTTTATTTTCTTTCTCTTCAGGAATGATATCTACAATATTGAAATCTTCTTTTTCTTTATTGATCCAAAGATAATACGTTTTATCTTCTCCTGTATTTCTGTTGTTGGAGTTGAAGGCATAAAGCTCTTTAGGAACCAGTTCTTTGATCTTTTCTGCATCAACTTTTGTATAATACTGTCCTTTTGACGGGTCTACATACGTTTCCAGATTGTACATTAAAACAGAATTGTTATCCAGATTTTTGTTTTTGAAATACTGGTTTAACGATAATTCTGCGGTCTGTCTCAGTTCTTTACCTCTTGCATCCAGTTTTTTAGTCGGATTCTGAGGATTTACTTTTTTTACAAATTCATATAAAACTTTTGGTTTTATATCTTTAAGGTGAGGATACGTTTTCAGTTGTTCCGCTTTTACCAGCCAGTAATATTGTTGGTAGAAGTCGTCTTTATCGCCATCTTTCACACTTTTATACACCATTGCCAGTTTTTTGGAGCTAAGATATTTACCATATTTTCCCTGTCCGAAAGCAAAAGTCATGGATAATAAAGCAAATAAGATAGTAATGTTTCTTCTCATTTTTTTATAATTGATATTTTCGTTTTCCAAATATAATTATTTATTAGATAATATATTTGATTAACGGTTAAATTCTGACAATATTATTAAGGTAAATGCAAAAGAAAATCCTGTATTGCTACAGGATTGATAAATTTTTATGTAAAGTTTAGATTTTTAGAGTTTAGTATTTCGTTTCAGAATGCTCATCTTCTATTTGTTAAACAAAAAATGAAGAATGAAAAAAACATCTCACAAACTCAAAAAACACTCATACTCTCATACTTCTAAATCTATTCTCCGTAAGAAGTTTCATGCACTTTTACTGCTCTTCCGCTCGGATCGTTCATGTTTTTGAATGCTTCATCCCATTCCAGTGCAATCGGCGTAGAACATGCAACGGAAGGAACCGAAGGAACTGTTGCAGCCGCAGTTTCACTTGGGAAATGCTCTTCAAAGATTGTTCTGTAACGGTATTCTTCTTTGTTTTGAGGCGTATTCAAAGGGAATCTGAATTTCGCATTTGCCATCATTTCGTCTGTTACTTCTTTTTCAGCAACGGCTTTTAAAGTATCGATCCATGAATAACCGACTCCATCTGAAAACTGCTCTTTCTGTCTCCATACAATAGATTCCGGAAGAATATCTTCGAAAGCTTTTCTCAGAACCCACTTTTCAATTTTTCCTTCAGCAGCATTTACCATTTTATCTTTTGGATTCACAGTCATGGCGATATCCATAAATTCTTTATCAAGGAAAGGAACACGTCCTTCAATTCCCCAACTCATCAACGCTTTGTTGGCTCTTAAACAATCGTACAGGTGAAGTTTTCCTAATTTTCTTACCGTTTCATCATGGAATTCTTTCGCATTCGGAGCTTTATGGAAGTATAAATAACCACCGAACAATTCATCAGAACCTTCTCCGGAAAGCACCATTTTAATTCCCATCGATTTAATCACTCTTGCCAAAAGATACATCGGCGTAGAAGCTCTCACTGTTGTTACGTCATATGTTTCCAGATGATAAATAACATCACGAACCGCATCCAGACCTTCCTGAACGGTAAAATTAACTTCATGGTGAACCGAACCGATGTGTTCTGCTGCTTTCTGAGCTGCTGCCAGATCCGGCGATCCTACCAAACCTACTGCAAAACTGTGCAATCTCGGATACCACGCTTCCTGAGTATCTCCGCTTTCCACTCTCTGTCTTGCAAATTTTGCCGTAATCGCAGAAATTACGGAAGAATCTAATCCGCCTGAAAGCAAAACTCCGTAAGGAACGTCGCTCATCAATTGTCTGTGAACCGCATCTTCCAGTCCTTTTCTTAATTTCTCAATATCCGTTTCGTTATCTTTTACAGCGTCAAAACTTTCCCAGTCTCTTTTGTACCACTGCTGAAGTTCGCTTCCGTCTTTACTGTACACCAAATGTCCCGGTAAAAAAGTCTCAATGGTTTTGCAAACTCCTTCCAATGCTTTTAGTTCTGAGGCAACGTAATAGTTTCCGTTTTTATCCCAACCGTGATATAGAGGACAGATTCCCATGTGATCGCGGGCAATCAGATACACATCATTTTCTGTATCATATAACGAGAAGGCAAAAATTCCGTTTAATTTTTCAACAAAATCTTTTCCGTATTTTTGATATAAGGCTAAAATAACCTCACAGTCTGACTGTGTCTGAAATTCATAATCAGGAAATTCTTCTTTCAGTTCTCTGTGATTGTAGATTTCACCATTCACGGCAAGAACTATTTTTCCGTCTTTTGTAAATAAAGGCTGTTTTCCCGAAGTAGGATCCACGATGGCAAGTCTTTCATGAGAGAAAACCACTTTATCATTCTGGAAAACTCCGCTCCAGTCCGGACCACGGTGACGAATTTTTTTAGACATTTCAAGAACCTGAGGTCTTAACATTTCAGTTTTTTGTTTGGCATCAAACAAACATACAATTCCACACATTTTTTGTTATTTAATTTGAAACAAAAGTAGAATAGTGGTTTAAAAATAACAACAAAAATTTTAAATAAGTTAATATTTTTAATTAATTAGTTTAAAATGAAGTAAAAATTTAATTATTTTAAATGTAAAATAAGATTTTAGTTGATTTTTTTAACTCACATACCCGATTTATTCATTACATACGAAATTATTATGAGATATTTCTTAATGTATGATAATTTATTCTACAAATTTTAGCCCTTACTTTGTGGCTCGAAATAATTTTTTTTCATCATTTGTGTTTTTACCTTCTTGCAATTCAGTTTGCGAGAAGGTTTTGTTTTATTGAGACCCTAACAGAACTCCCGAAACATTCCATGAACTGAAGCTTGTTCCTTCGGTGGCACCCTGCGGAATTTTCACCTGAATGGTATGTTTTCCGGCTTTTAAATCTCCAAGCTGTATAAAATTGGGATTAGTAACTGTTCCGGGACACCAGTTAGATCTGCTGAGATCGGATGAAGAAAGTCCGTCCGGAAAATTTCCTGAAGCCGGATTATAAAGACGATAAGATCCGCAGTCGGTTCTCCAAGGTGTAAAAGAGAAGGTCATTTTTCCGTCTAAAAAGATCGAGTTGGCTTTGGGTACAAATTCATCGCCGTTTTCCCAGCCTCCATGACCGGTAGTTGTATATTTCAACTGGGCATTTTTCAGATCCTTTTTTAAAGTAAACTCTAGAAACAGTCCTTTATCATTATTAAACATGGTAGAATAATCCTGTCCCGCCATTTCCATAATGTTTAAGGTGTTAAATAAAGGAATGACCGTATTGCTTTTATAAACAGTCTGATCGCTTTTGTGAATGGTGATTTCCAGGCTGACTTTATGACCGCCTTTATCGTAATTTCCGATGAATGTTCCGATCCATAATTCTTTTTCAGAAAGAGAAGGTTTTAGATCTGTAATATCTTCACGATACGGACTGATGGTTTGCCAGTTTTTATCTTTTAACTGAATATGATTGAATTTATTGATTCCGAAAGCCGTGAAAAATCTCATCATTTCTACCGCGGGATTATAATTTTCCGTTGCTGTAATTCCGTAATACTGTTTTCCGTTTCCGTTCTCATATACCGGAAGTGTTTTTACACCTTTTTCCAGTCCGTCGAAAAACGACTGAGATTTGTCCTGCGGTACAAAAAATACGGTTCCGGTTCTATCGTAAGCATCGCCGTTGGATTGCTGTTTTAATTCAACGAAAATATTTTCGCCATCAGAAATTTTCGGAAACTTAATTTTTTTCATAATAATGGTTCCGTTGGCGAATCTTTTTATGTTTTCGTCAGATTTAGATTCATCTGAAAAATTAATGGTTTCATGATCAAAAACTTTCAGGGTAGTGAATCTGCTTTTCCACAAAAGATCTCTGTAACCTAACGGATCGGTTGAATTAATCGATCCTTTCAGAATAGCATCAATGTCAGTTTTCTTAACTTTTTTAATAGATTGAGCGGTAATCAGTGAGTTTTTATTTCTTTCAATTTCCAGAACAAATCCCAGATTTTGCCCGATTACAGAAGGTCCTCCCTGAATTTTCAGATCATTCGTATACCAGACTTCAATGGTATTGGAATTGATTTTGGTAACTGCTTTTTTGCAGGTGTAGCCTAAAATTTTCTTGGTTTCATTGGTAAATTCAAAAGTCTGTTTTGCCACAGACTCTTTATCTGAAGTTGAAATAATTTCGTCAGATTTTAAAAACGCATAAGAAATTACTGTATTCGAAGGTTTTTCAATTTTCGTAATTTCGAAAGGTAAATCTGCTTTTTGTTCTCTGATTTTGTTATTCAGGATGAAATTTTCCTTTTCATTTGCCCAAACTAAAGTGGGAGACTGTTCCGTTAAAACTTTTCCGTTGGATGAATTGAGGTACTGTACTTCGTACGTCTGTGCGAAAGATAAACAGCATAAAAAAGTAAAGAAACTTACTAAAATTCTTAGATGCATAATTTGAAATGGTTTTAGCAAAGATAATTCTTTAAAAATTCATATTTTAACCACAAAAGCTACAAAAAATTAGCAGAATTATTATTTAACCTTAGTTCGTGATAAGTCTTCTTAAACGCAACGTTAAACAAAGAGATTCAATTATCAAAAATTCAGCTTTTAAGATATACAAAGGCGTAAAACTTATCAAAGTAATACCACTTTTGTCTTTTTTAAATAAACGAAGTGCCTTTGTTTAGCTTACAAACTTTCAATAAGTGAAAAAATCTCTTGTTTTTCTCTGTGATAAATTAATATGATGCTATAAACCAATTATTTAAATTCATTTCTTATCCCGAACTGAAGTTGTTTAAGTTACTTAACAGAGATGAAAAAGGCCACAAAAGTTTTTAAACATTTTTGATTTTTATTCTTTTGAGAACCTTAAAAATCGCTTTACAATTGTCTTTTGTAATAAAGAGTATAACAAAAAACTACCCTGAAAAGAGTAGTTTTGTTCATTATATAAAGAATATTTTTTAAGAAACCCTTTCAATTAAAGCCATATAGAATCCGTCATAGCCTTCGCTAGGCATTACTTTTTCGTCTTTAATCATTTTAAAGTTAGGATTGTTTCTGATGAATTCATCAACCTGTAAATTATTTTCAGAAGGTAGAATAGAACACGTTGCATAAACCATTTTTCCTCCTTTTTTAAGCATTTTAGAATAATCCTGAAGAATCTGCTGCTGTTCAATTTTAATTCGGTCGATAAAAGCCTGATCGATTTTCCATTTGCTGTCCGGATTTCTTTTTAAAACGCCCAAACCAGAACATGGAGCATCAATCAATAATCGGTCTGCTTTTTCATGAAGCCTTTTGATTACTTTATTATCAGAAATCATGCGGGTTTCAATGTTGTGTGCTCCGGCTCTTTTTGCACGTCTTTTCAGTTCGGCAAGTTTCCAGTCGAAAATATCCAATGCGATGATCTGTCCTTTATTGTGCATTAAAGCGGCTAAGTGAAGGGTTTTTCCTCCTGCACCTGCACAAGCATCAACAACTCTCTGCCCTTCCTTTACATCAAGGAAATACCCGATTTTTTGGGAAGAAGCATCCTGAACTTCAAATAGACCTTCTTTAAAAGCAGTCGTCAGGAAAACATTCTTTTTTTCCTCCAATTGTACTGCATCCGGATAATTTTTGATAGGATAAGAAACGATGTTTTCATCGGAAAGATCAGAGATAAGCTCTTTGGTTGTTGTTCTCAGAGAATTTGCTCTTAAAACCGTCGGAGCCTGCTCGTTTAAAGCATACATTTCTTTTTCCCACTTTTCACCCAGTTCTTTTTCTAAAGTTTCGGCAAGCCATTCCGGAATAGAATGCTCGATTGCTTTTGTAGGAACGGTTCCTTTTTTCAGTTTGGTGAGAATGTCGGCGATTTTTATACCGTCGAATTCTTCAAATTTCTTATAATTGGTTTTGCTCCAAAGAAGATAAGCAATAATTAATTTATAAATATTGTTGGGTTTTACGCCTTCACCCATGTAATATTCAAGACGTTTTTTCCAACGGATGATGTTATAGAAAATCTCAGAAACCACTGCTCTGTCCTGGCTTCCCCATTTTTTATTCGCTTTCAAAAGTCTTTCGATTACTTTATCGGCGTATTTATTTTTTTCGAAAAATGTTTCCTGCAAAGCATCGTGAATTCCGATTGCCAGGTTTCTGTGTATCAATTCCATAAAATTGGGTTCTGCTATTTTGAATCTGCAAAAGTACGAATTTCTGCTGAGAATTTCTGTTTCAAAATTTTAGTCTGTGCATTCAAAATTTTGCTTTGGGCTTTCTCTGTGGTTAGAAAATAGAAAAACAACTGAATAATAACCAAAACAACGATCATCATAAGCTGCGAGTTGGCTGTATCTGATCTTTCTTTGTTGATTTTCTGATATTTGTAGATCTGGGATTTTGAATATTCTTTAGATTCATTCAGATTCTGAAAACGGTCGACTTGGGAAATTTCTTCATCAACGAATGTTATTGTGTAATTAGGAATTAAGTCGATCTCATTAAATATCTGAGCAAATAACCTGAAAAACAGGACTAAAGAAATAAAAATCAAAAATCTACGGATATATCTCATGTTATTAAATTTTAACTGAATATATTAAAAAATTAACTTTGCAAAAAATTAAAAATATGAGTGATACTGTACTTTGTCCAAAATGCAGCTCCGAGTTTACTTATCCGAGCGACAATATGATGGTTTGTTCCCAATGTTTCTACGAATGGAATCCCGAAGAAGAAAGCGCAGATGCATCAAATTCAGGGAAAATCTTAGATTCTAACGGAAACGAGCTTCAGGATGGAGATTCTGTGGTGGTTATTAAAGATCTTCCCGTAAAAGGTGCTCCAAAACCTGTAAAAGCAGGAACAAAAGTTAAAAATATCCGTCTGAGACCTGACAGCGATCATAATATCGACTGTAAAATCGATGGTTTCGGTTCTATGGCACTGAAGTCTGAATTTGTGAAAAAGGCTTAATTTTTAACAAATTTCAGCATTTAAATTTTTGTAATGCAGAACATTTTAAGGAATATTGCTGCAAGTGTCATAGGATTTATTTTATCGTGCATTGCTTTCCTTATGTTTTTTAAAATAGAAGGTCAAGGTGGTGTTCTGGCATTGGTTTTTATATTTTTACTGTATGTTATCTTACTAATATATAGTCTGGTTACAGAAAATGTTTTGTTTTTTCTATATAAAGGTAATTCCGAAAATGCTTTTGGGGTTACTTTTTCTATGCTTTTTATTTTTTCGGTTTTTTATTGTGTCTACTCAGAAGATTATGAACAAGTATTAAATGCTGTTTCGTTATCTATATTCTTTATACTTCAAATTGGAGGATTTTTCTATCAGAAGAGGAAAATAAAGCAATAAAAAAAGGAAAGAATTGGACAGGGTAATCTTTCAAGAGACTGCATTGTTTGCCTAGAATAAACGGATTTCGTCTCAGGAGGCAGAAAGAGAATTAACCAAAAATTTCCTTATGCTGTTGACATACAAATGTAAGAAAAAGTTTTAAAACCAATTCTTATGTTTGTATTTTTTTTATCCACAAGTTCACAGTAAGTGGTGTAAAGTGTGATTGTTACATTTTTTTTAGGAGCTATTTCCAGCTTTCGCTACTCGCTTTTTCGTTGGTTTCGGCGGCTGCGGAGCAGCCGCCGAAACCAACGAAAAGAGCTCAGACACGCCGCTCAATCTGGGCTATGATATTCAGCTTCGTCAGAATTTAACCGAATGAAACAGTGATAGTTCCGTTAAGTTTTTCATCAGAATAAAGAACAATTTCTTTATTTTTTATCCTTACTTTATTCCAGTAATGATTTCCTGCGAAACGGCTTTCCAGAACTTCGGCTTCAAAACCGTTTTCAGAAATTTTTATTTCTCTGGGATAATAGGAGAATTTTGAAATCTGAAAATCCTGCATCTCACTTTCACTGAAAATATTCACTTCCCCGAAAAGTTTGGCAACGTAAGAATTATAAGGATTTTTAAAAGCTTCTTCCGGATTTCCTTTCTGTACAATTTTTCCATTTTGCAATACGATAATTTCATCGAGCCACGGAATAATATCCTGAAGTTCGTGTGTTGAAATCACCAGAGAAATGTCATTCTGTTTTACATACCGGAAAAGCTTTTCCCTTAGTTCAATCTTTCTCGGAAAATCCAGATTGCTGAAAGGTTCATCTAGGATCAGAAGCTTCGGAAGTACAGAAAGCGCTCTTGCGATGGCAACTCTTTGCTGTTGTCCTCCACTCAGATATTTAGGTAAAATGGGGGCAAACTCTTCTAAACCGACAACTTCCAGAAGCTCAGAAACCATTTCTTTCTTTTTTGCCAGATTAATATTGGAAATAAATTTTCCTACATTTTCCGCAACCGTTGCATAGGGCATCAGATCAAAATTCTGGGCAACGAATTTCATCTCGGCTTCTCCCGGAACCAGATTTCCTTTAGGTCCCAGTAATTTTTTACCGTCAAAAATAATATCACCGCTTTCCCAGTCCAGCAAACCATAAATCAGGCTTAATAAAGTAGATTTCCCGCACCCGCTTTCTCCGGCAAGCGCAATGATTTTACCTTCCTCAAACGTAAGACTGAGGTTTTCAAACAAAGGTTTTTCTTTAGAATAGGAAAAGTTTAAATGATTTATTTCTAATAGCATATTACAAAAGTAATGAATTGAAATGTTTTTAGGAAAGAACAATATTTTTTATTATTTTAGCAGGAGTAATAAAAATTTATAAATCATGAAAAAAAAGCTGTTTTCGTTGGTTATTCCTGCATTTTTTGCTTTAGCTGCGGTAGTTTCCTGCAAAAAGGAGAAACCTCTTTCCAGCGATAGCAATGAAGTTGCAACAACCAAAGACGGAGCTGAATATGTTGTGGATACACTTAACAGTAAAGTAGAGTGGAAGGGATATAAAATTTTTAAATCGGAGAATACAAGCCATTTCGGAACCATTAAATTTGAAAGCGGCGATGTTACCGTAAAAGAAGGAAAGCTGGAAAGCGGAAAATTTGTTGCAGATATGGCTTCCTTAACTTCTGAAGATCTGAAAAACGATACCGAAAATCTGAACAAACTTAACGGACATCTGAAAAGCGGGGACTTTTTCGAGGTAGAAAAATTTCCGACGGCTTCGTATGAAATTACCAAAGTAACACCTTCTGCTGAAGGAGATTACAATACCTTGCTGGATGGGAATTTAACCATCAAAGGAATTACAAAACCGGTTCAGTTTAAAGCCAATGTCTCTGTGAAGGAAGGTCTGGTGAATATTGCTACCGAACCGAAAGACATAATGAGAGAAGAGTTTGGGGTGAAATTTCAGGCACCTGCCGAAAATGGCGTGATAAAAGATGAGGTTACTCTTCAGATCAACGTGAAAGCTTTAGAAAAAAAATAATTTTTTTATTTAAGTGAAATAAGTGATTGAAGTCTGTCTCCCCAAAAGAGGCAGATTTTTTAACATTTTTAAGAAAATTATTCAACTGAAAAACCTTATTTTTGCAAAACATTTTGAAAGGGTAAAACAATGATAGAAAAGATAGAAGAATTACTCGTTGAGGTAAACAGCTTTAATGCTACATCTAAAGAGGAAATTGAAAACTTCCGAATCAAGTACAATGGTAAAAAAGGAATTCTGAATGATTTTTTTGAAAAATTCAAAGAAGTTCCCAACGACCAGAAGAAAGATTTCGGGCAGAAGATCAATACTCTGAAGCAGGCTGTTAACGTAAAACTGGAAGATTTAAAAAATGCTTCCGCATCTTCTATTATCGTAGAAAAAGAAGATCTTACAAGACCGGCGTTTCCTTTGGAGCTGGGATCAAGACACCCGATCAATCTGGTGAAAAACAGGATTATCGAGATTTTTAAATCTATCGGTTTTGCTGTGGCAGACGGTCCTGAAATCGAGGACGACTGGCATAACTTCACGGCGCTTAATCTTCCGGAATATCATCCGGCGAGAGATATGCAGGATACATTCTTCATCGAGCAGAACCCTGATATTTTATTAAGAACGCATACTTCTTCCGTACAGATCCGTTACATGGAACAGAATCAGCCGCCGATCAGGATTTTATCTCCGGGAAGAGTATTCAGAAACGAAGCGGTTTCTTCGCGTTCCCACTGTATTTTCCACCAGATTGAAGGATTGTATATTGATGAAAATGTAAGCTTCGCAGATTTAAAGCAGACCATTCAGTTTTTTACTACTGAACTTTTCGGAAAATCTAAGATCAGACTGAGACCTTCTTATTTCCCTTTTACGGAACCAAGTGCGGAAATTGATGTATATTGGGGATTAAACTCTGAAACAGATTACAGGATAACAAAAGGAACGGGATGGCTGGAAATCATGGGATGCGGAATGGTAGATCCGGCGGTTTTGAAGAATGTAAACATTGATCCTGAGAAATATTCGGGATATGCTTTCGGGATGGGAATTGAAAGAATTGTAATGCTTCTTTATCAGATGAGCGACATCAGAATGTTTTTCGAAAATGATATCAGAACATTAGAGCAATTCAAAACTTTATAAATATTGAAGTTTTAAATAAATTTAAATCCTGTAAAAATTATATTTACAGGATTTTTTACTATTTTTATGCTAAACTTGTTTAAAATTTTCAAATTTAAATGAGGATTTAAACGGTTAAGCAAAATTTCTTTGCAGTTAAAAAACAGCTAAACACACTTACTAATAACTTACACAAAATGTCCAAAAAATTATTGAACTTTAAAGCGAGAAAAATAATCCATTACTCATTGCTCGTTTGTATTCTGCTCATCCAGCTTCTTATTGCAGGATATTTCTATAATGAATTTATTTCGAGAAAAAATCTGGCTTTCTTTGAAAATCAGCTGAAAGAAGTTCATACACTGGAAAATCTTACGGATAATTCCCGAGGAGAGCTTCTGAATGCACAAAATTTCCTTCAAAAATATATGGTGAGCAATGATAATACTTATCTTAATTCATATTTCGCTTCCCTTAATAAACTGGGTAAAAACCTCGACAGCATCGGACATTACGAAAACAAATATCCTAAGCTTAAGAATGTTCTTACCTCAAACAGAAAAGATTCTATGGAGATTAAAAAACTGAAATCTCTGATAGATTCTACCTACGAATATTCAACAAAATCTAATTTTAAAGTCGAGAATAATCTTCCTAAACTCGAAAAATACAGTGTAAACTACGACTTTGATAAGTTTAAGGTAGAAACAAAGACAATCTCTGATACGGTAAAGAAAAAAGGACTTTTCGGACGTTTGGGAGACGCTATTTCCGGAAAAGAAAATGTACGGAAAGAAAGTACGATTATTACGGTGAAACAGGGAAAAGAAGCCAGTCCTGCCAATATTAAAGCTGAATTCGACAGTATTTTTAATGAAGTAAACAATCATTATAAAGGAGAAATAAAGAAAATTCAGGTGAATGTCGTAAGAAACCAGAACAACAGCGGTAACTTTTATAAAATCTTTAATAATCTTATGGTGTATAGCAATGGACTGATGAACATTTATGATGTTGCCATTAAAGATTCGAAAGCCGAGCTTGAGAAAGAATATCAAAAGCAGAATTCCGAAAGCAACAGAATCCGAAAAAATCTCGTATTTGGGGCGATGATTCTGATGTTTATTGTTTCTGTTTTAATCATGTTCTTAACCAGAATTGCCTTTATTTATGAGAAAAAGCTGAACGCTGCCAATAGACAGATCAGCGAAAACCTTAATTTCAAGAACAGAATTTTGGGAATGCTGAGTCACGAGCTGAGATCGCCTCTGAAAATCATAGGGCTGTTCATCAACAGAATCAATAAAAGAACAGAAGACGAAAAGGTGAAAGAATATCTGAAATCCATCAGTTTTACCAACGATTCTCTGCTGATGCAGGCAAACCAGATTTTGGAGTATACCAAAAATCAGGCGGTTGAAAATAAGTTGATACCGGTGAAGTTTAATCTTAAAAGCGAGATCACTTCAATTCTTACTTCCATTGAGCCGTATATTGAAACCAGAAACAATAAATTCATTATTGATGAAAATATAAATCCGGATATCAATGTTTATTCTGATAATAAAAAGATCAATCAGATTTTCATGAATATTCTGGGAAATGCGAATAAGTTTACTGAAAACGGGCAGATAAAAGTCACCGCTAAAACGCAGCCTGTTGACGAAAATACAATATCTTTGATTACAGAAATCAGCGATACCGGTGTCGGAATTTCAAAATCCGATCTGGAAAAAATATTCGAACCTTATTATCAGGGAGTTCTGTCGGAAGACGTAGAAAATCTAGGTGCAGGCTTAGGATTGAGCTTATGTAAAGAAATTATTGGTTTATACGATGGAGATATCTCTGTTTCGAGCGAAGAAGGAAAAGGCACAACCGTACATTTTTCTGTTAATTTAAATGTCAGTAAATGAGTGAACTAAATTCTGCATCTGTTAATGTTTTGCTTGCAGATGACCATAGCCTGATAAGACAGGGGATTGTTTTTCTGCTGGAAGACATGGACTGGGAATGCGAAATTTTTCAGGCTTCCAGTTTACAGCAGCTGATGAACTCTATACAGGAACATCCGATAGATATTGCCATTATAGATGCTCATTTTCCCGATGGAAACAGCATTACCATTGTACCTGAAATTAAAAAAATAAGTCCGAAAACCAAGATCCTTATTTTTACAGGAATTGAAGAAAGCACCCATTCTCTGAAGTTCTTAAATGCAGGAGCAGACGGATTTTTAAGCAAGCTGAACGAAGAGGAAGAGATTGCAGAAGCAATTAAAAAAATGTACACACATGGAAGCTATATTTCTGAAGTTACACAGGCTTTGCTAAGAAGTTCCATAAGCAATCCGACGCTTATTAATCCTTTGCTGTCTTTAACAGAAAGAGAACTGCAGATCGCGGAAATGTATGCCGAAGGTCTTGGAAATCTCGAAATTGCCAATCGTCTTGATGTAAAGCAAAATACAGTAAGTACAATTAAAAAAAGAATTTTCGATAAGCTTAAGATCGAAAATATTGTAGAACTTATTGATCTCATGAAAAATCATTACTGATTTTTAGAGGTTATTATGATATAAAATTCATGAAATTATAATATTTCATGAATTTTTTTATTTAAAATGCCTGTTTATAATGCTAAATATTGCTTTTTCATATTCTGTAGATAAATATCTACAAGCTTAGCGATATATATCTAAATGTTTTATTAGAATTATGTACCACAATGTGCCTACATTTGTATCAACAAAAACAACAATTATTAACCGGTAATTAAAATTGATTTTGATTCTGAAAACACAAATGATGAAAAAAAATTATTTCAGGATCAAATATCTTAAAGCACAAATGATAATACTTGTATCATTATTGCAGAGCAGCAATGCTCTGTGATAGATACTAAAAAAAGGTAGCAAAGGTTAGAAAGCAGCCTAAAAAAACACACACAATGAAAATCAAGCCTCCGAAATTTCGGAGGCTTGACGTTTTTAATTACTGACCTAAGAAACAAAACGTAATTAAAAACAAAATTCTATTGAAAAATTACAATGGTTCTGTTAAATCAATGATTAACTCTTTTTCTTCGTCCAGCTTTTTACCCTGTTATAATCCAGAAAGTAAGTCAGTTTTAAAGAAATATTATTCACGGTGGGTTCATTGAAGAGCATATCATAGTTTTTCTTTACATTCAGTCTCGAAAATTCAAGATAATTGGACGTGGCATTTCTGTACAATAATGTCAACTGGCTTCCCGGAGCAAACCACCACGAAAATCTTAGATCAACATTCCATGCATTGTAGGTTCCGTTCAGGTTTTTATTAAAAGCATTGGTTTCTGTAAGACTTCCATCCTGATTTAATGCGTAAAACTGTTTATACGTAACATCCGAAAAATAATGTCTGAATGTTAACGTGAGAGCCATTTTTTCGTTAAAGGTATACTTTGAAGTCAATGCATTTTCGTAGGTATTTCGCTGTCTTCTTCCGATGAAAATATCAGTGCTGTTTTTTCCTGCAAAACCTGTTTCATTATTGCTGAAACTCGGATTAAAACTCCAGTTTACATTAAATTTGTCTGAAAAACGGTAACGGAGTCCGAAATTGGTAAGAACCTGATTTCTGCCTTTTTCATCATACGCATAATAATCGAAACTGAAATTAAGCTGTAATTTCTTTCGGCTGTCGCTTTCAAACCAGATCCACGAATCGAAATATTTAGGAACCTGAAGATGTCTCCCAAAAGTTCTCGGCTCGTAAATATCATTCTGGGTAAAAGGGGTAAATTCTATTCCTCCTCCGAAAACCCTGAAATTTTTATCGGTAAAACTGTTATTGTTATTAAAAATCAGATTCTGAAAAATAAACGGTTCTAATCTGTGATAGTAGTTCAGATTAAAATTCAGATACATATTATTGAATGTTTTCGTAGGCTGCAAAATTCTGTAACCGTACCACGCGTTGTAATTTCCGAAATTGGTTCTTGTAGAAAATCCTACATCATTAATGTCCCAGTCTTTTGTGGTTACATTTCCATTAATGTTGAAACGGTTTTTGCCTGAAATTTTTGCGAAGCCGAGTTCACCTTTAGTCCCGAATTTCGTTTCACCATCCATCACCCAGCTTCCTTTTAAACTTCCGAAAGTATTGTAAGTATTTTTTTTGTTGTTGATATCCCAGAGAATTCCCGTTGCATTGGCATCGCGGAAATCTCCGTCTCTCGTAACATTGGTGTTTACCAAAGAAACAGAAGAATTTCCGTTGAATCGCTGGTCAAAAACCAGAACATTGTAATTCGTCCACGGTTCTACCACCTCTCTTCTCACTTCTCCGGTTTCATGGTTTAAAATCGTAGCTTCCATTTTTTGCGTTATTCCGTTAAAAAAACCTATTCCCAATCCTTTTTTTGTTCTTCCCGAAATTTTAAAAGCATTGAATAATTTTACCTTTGAAGGATATTCTGTTACCTCTTCATTGTCATTGGTTACAGGATATCTCGAAGGTTCTCCGCCGACTCTTCTTGAATAAAACATTCCACCTTTACTGAATAATTCGGTTCCTTCTGTGAAGAATGTTCTCTGCTCGGAAAACTGCTGTTCAAACGGGGTTAAATTTAAAATAGAATTATCAAAATTTGCCTGCCCGAAATCCGGAATCAGAGTCATATCGAAGGTAAAAGCATCATTAATACCATATTTTACGTCCATTCCGCCATTCACATTGGCAGTAGTTTTTCCGTCGAAACTGTTTACATAGGTAGAAAAATAAGGTGTAAAAGACAATCGTGTCGGAGGATTGATATTTTCGATTCCCTTTAAAACACCATCAAACAAAGTATAAGAATTTTTAGCATTATCCACAAAATTCCAGTCATACGAAGCTTTAGTCCTCTGAATTCTTCGGAACATATTCATTCCCCATTCCTGCACATTGTTTTTCGGAAATCTTAACTCTGAATATGGGATTTTCATTTCTACAGCCCATCCTTTTTCGTTGATTTTTGCGCCGCTATACCAGATAGAATTCCATGTAGAATCTTCGCCGTCCGTCGTAATTTTTGCATCAAACTGAACGCCGGCTGCGGTTACCATAAATTCCAGACTCTGCTGCTTATCATTATAGCCGTTTAAAGTAACACCGAAAAAATCATCATTTCCTACACCGTCTCTTTCCGTAAGTTCTTTGGCAATTTTATGGGGAGTAGGATCGTACATCTGTGCTCCGAAGTAAATTCCTGTATCATCATATAAAATTCTTACCTCCGTTCTCACAGAATCAGCCTGAAGTTTTCCGTTGTTGGGCTGTCTTTCTATAAAACCTGTAGCAACAGGAGCGTTCCGCCATTCTGCATCATCCAGAATTCCGTCTATTTTGGGCGATGATGAGGTTTTTATGATGACGATGTTTTTTCTGACAATATGTACATCTTCCTTTTTCTGAGAATAGGTGAATAGAGAAGATAAAATAAAGCAAATTGTCAGTATATGAGTTTTCATATTTCAGTTCTTAATGTTTTAAAGAAGACAACCGAAATCTGAGATGTATTACATGACAAAACGAAAAAGTGTCTGCAAATTTTGCAGACACTTTATTTCTAATGAGTTACCATATTTTAATTTGTAAACTTTAGAGGATATTTTACATTTTTATATCCGTCGATACTTGCTTTTAAGGATCCGACTGCCAATTCGGCTTTTAATAAAATAGGAATGTGGTTGGCGTCGTTGGAAACCCACATCGTTACTCCTTCTTTCTCTTTAAAAACCCTTCCGCTTTTCACAGACGGAATAATTTTTAAACAGTTAATTGTCCCGAATTTGGTATCAAGATTTTCAGTTCCCACTACTTTTAGCTGAAAAGGAAACATTTCATCATCAATCCAGACATTCATGTTAATTACTGTTCCGGTTCTCAGTTCAGCGGCAGTTTTACTTCTTAAATAGTAGAAGCACGAAAGCATATCCTGAACTCCTTTTACAGATTTTATCACTTTCGATCCGTTTGCCGGCGTTTTCTTATCCGTTAAAACCAATGTATTGTTGTCGTGATTAAAAGTAGTTTCCAGATGTTGTCTGTAGCTTCCTTCCCGCACATTTCTTACGTAAAAGCTAGGAAGTTCAGTCTGCATATTGATGTAGCTTTCATAAAAATCTTCCACTTTAAAAAAAGCTCTTACCGCTCCCGTAGTCTGTCCTGTCCCTCTTACATGAAGGTGAGGAGCGCCTTTGAAAGTGGTTTTCTGTGCCGTAAGATTAGCGGTACCGGCATTCAGAAATCCGTAATGGATTCTCAGCGTAATAGACTCTCCGTCTGCAATATTATCAATCTGTCCAAATCCCAGAATGAATATAAATATCGAAATAATACTTAAAAATTTCTTCATAATTTAAATTTTACAAAAACATTGCCAAATTCAATAACTTAAAAATATAAAAGATATTTGACAAATCTCAGTTTTATTTAGACTGAATTAAATATGCTTCGCATTAAAATTAGTAAATTTGCGCTCACAAGTATAATTAAATTATCTTATAATTATGATAACGACGGATATATTGATCATAGGAGCCGGTCCCACAGGACTTTTTGCTGTATTTGAAGCAGGTTTATTAAAAATGAAGTGCCATATTATTGATGCACTTCCTCAACCGGGAGGACAGTTGGCTGAGCTTTATCCTAAAAAGCCTATTTTCGATATTCCGGGATACCCTTCTGTAAATGCAGGAGAACTTGTGGATAATTTGATGGAGCAGATCAAGCAGTTTCAGCCGGGATTCACTTTGGGAGAAACAGCGGTTTCTTACACAAAAGTGGATGATGAATGGTTTGAAGTAATTACGAACAAAGGAACGGTTCACAGAGCGAAAGCAATTGCCATTGCAGGAGGTTTGGGAACTTTCGAGCCGAGAAAGCCTACCATTGAAAACGTAGCCGACTACGAGGAAAAGGGTCTTGAGTATTTCGTAAAAGAGCCTGAACATTTCAGAAATAAAAAAGTAGTAATCGCAGGAGGAGGAGATTCTGCACTGGACTGGAGTATTTTCTTATCAAATGTGGCAAGTGAAGTTACTTTGATCCACAGAAGAAATGAATTCCGTGGTGCTTTGGATTCTGTAGAAAAAGTTCAGGATCTTAAAAATCAGGGTAAAATTAAATTAATAACTCCTGCAGAAGTTACAGCGATTAAAGGTGACGGAAAAGTAGAAGCGATCACGGTTGCTATTGACGGACAGGATCCTTACGATATTGAAACAGATTATTTTATTCCGTTATTCGGTTTAACACCAAAGTTAGGAGAAATCGGAAACTGGGGACTGAATATCGAAAAAAATGCAATCGTTGTAAACAATGCTTTGGATTATCAGACGAATATTGACGGAATTTATGCGATCGGAGACATCAATACTTATCCGGGAAAATTAAAGCTGATTCTTTGTGGATTCCATGAAGCTACTTTAATGTGTCAGAGTGTTTACAATAGACTGAATCCGGGTAAAAAATTCGTTCTGAAATATACAACGGTAAGCGGAGTGGATGGTTTCGACGGAAGCAGAAAAGAAGCAGAAAAAGCTGTTGTTAAAAAAATTGACTAATTTTGTTGTCTGTTGTTTAATATCAATTACCATCAACAATCAACTATTAACGATCAACAAAAGATGAGCGATATTAATATAAAAATTACCGATAGGGAAGGAGTTACACACGATGTTGTTGCGCCAACGGATATGTCTATGAATCTGATGGAAATCATCCGCTCTTATGAACTGGCGGAAGAAGGAACCATCGGAGTTTGCGGAGGAATGGCAATGTGTGCATCATGTCAGGTTTATGTGACCAACGATCCGGGACTGGATGAAATGGGAGCAGAAGAAGATGCGATGCTGGGTGAAGCTTTCCATGTACAGGAAAACAGCAGACTGGGTTGCCAGTTGCATATTGTTCCAGAAATGGAAGGTCTGGAAGTAGAGATTGCTCCTTATCCTTAGAAAGATTTTACCTTACCATAAAAAACCTCCCTAAGATTTTCTTTGGGAGGTTTTGTTTTGTCAATGTGCTAAAATAAACTTTTAAAAGGTAACCTGTCTCAATATTGTTTTTCCAAAAGGGATAAGTTCCACTTTTTCGGGTTTATTATTGTTTTGGTTTATGAGTTCTGTGTATATTTTTCCCTGCTCATATTTTGTTTTTACATTATTTTTAAATGTATATCTGATGTTATTTTTTGGTTCATAAGTAAAATCTTTAAAAGTACCGAAGTAATTTCTGCCTGAAATTTCTTTTGAGGCTATCGGTAAAGCATACAGCAACGCTCCAAAAGTAAAATAACGGGCATTTGCAGGATCTGTTTTAATTTCTACTCTTGCTTCAAAAGAAAGGTCTACATAATCGGTGGTAGAAAATTCTCTATTGATGACAATGAAACCATTTTCAATTTGGAATTTCTCATTTGTATTTACTTTTTGTACCCAGTTTGGTTTTCTGATTTTTAAGGTAAATTTTGAATTTTTTGTTTGGGTAATTTTAAACTTAAAATGATTTTGATAAGGATAATCTGTAATATTTTCGATCTGTATACTATTACCGGCAGCAGATGTAGCTAAAATATTAGGCATTAAAAGTGCTGCTACAAAAGTTGTTTCATTTTCTTTCATCCACGAGTTTTGTACAAAATATGGAGAGATTCTTCCTGCATTAGGATTGCAGCACACCGCAACGTCTTGATGTGCAGGTGAATATTTATATCGGGTTTGTTTTCTGCCGGGTTCAGTTTCTCCGTTTTTAGTGCCTGACATTTCAAAAGAATTATCTGTTTTTAAATATGCTATGCAGGAATGATTGTGGTTTCTGGAACCTTGCGCAGCATTGTAAAAAGTGTTTTCAATTTTATCTCCAATGTCTGCTGAACCCGTTTTCTGAAAGAGCAGATTATAACTATCCAATAGTTCCTGTAAAGAGCAGTATTCATATCCGGTATGGGTGGCATCTGCATTTCTCTCAGCAATCCATTCATCACCAACCGCACCGCCGCTTATTGTCGTAACTTTATTTATTCTGCCAAGATAAGTAGCCAAAGCTTTATCAAAATCTCTATTCTGAGCAGCATATGTTGCAATGATTAAGGCTCTGAGATGTTCAAAAGTATGCACTCCGTGAGATTTTAAACGATAATTAATATTAAATATATTTTTTAACTGAGCATCTTCTTCAGATTGATAAGTATTGGAAAAATCATTGTATAAAAACAAAGAATACGCTCTGTATTTCTCGTCTTTTGTATAAAAATACATTCGTTCCAAAACATCAGTAAAGGTTAATCCGTGAGATACACCTCCATTAAAGGTTTCTCCTGAACTGAACGGGCTTGATGCATAAATGGGATAATTCTGCATAACATTTTCTACCGCTTTTTCTACCGCTTTAAAGACTTTTTCATCTTTTGTCGCTTCATAATATGCCAACAGACCTCTGTATAAGGTTGCTTTGGACCATAACTCTCCGTTTTCAGATTTAAATTGATAACGCAGATCTTTATCGTAAATTCCTAAATACCCGTCTTCATCCTGAGTGGCGAGAATATTTTCGACATATTTTCTTATTTTCTCCGTCCCGTTTTTATCATTCAATAAGATTGCATTTCGAAGATAGCCATCCCACCAGTTCGATTGTGTCTCGCTGTTCCACCATTTATACTGATCGTCACCTTCGGCGTCGCCGGATTTCAGATTTCCGAGATCTTTTGCTTTGGAATGCTTCTGTAGTCTGCCTTTCCCATAAATATGATCATTCATTAATTCCGGAACTATTACATCCAGATTACCAACAAAACCATCAATATCTTTTTGCATCTGCGCTTGAAGCCAGCCTGTTGGTTTTACGCTGCCAAATGGCAAAGGAATAAACTTTTCCGAGATTTGCTGTGCATTTAAGTACATGGCGAATAATAAAAAGAATATTAATTTTATTTTCATTTTTTTGTCATTTCAAAAGTTAAATTACCTCCATTGATGATTTCCTGAAAGGTAATATAATGTTTATCTGTTTTTTTCCCGTTTAACAATCGAATGTCATTATAAATGTTTTGTTCGGAAAAATTATGAGCTTCTATAGTAAATATTTTGTTTCCCGGTAAAAGAAGTTTTGCTTTTTTAATTTGTGGACTTCCGAATACAAACTCTCCGCTTGCAGGATTTACGGGATAGAATCCCAAAGTGGATAGAATATACCAGGCACTCATCTGTCCGCAATCGTCATTACCAATCATACCGTCGGGAGTATTATTGTGAAATTCGTTAATTACATGATGAATATAGCTTTGCCCTTTTTCAGGTTCGTTACTGAATGCATATAAATAAATAACGTGATGACTGGGTTCATTTCCGTGTGCATATTGCCCGATCATTGCTTCCTGACCAAGAAACTTATCGGGATTCGAAGTATTTGTCGTAAAGAATTCATTCAGTTTTGCTGTCAATTTTTTCTTACCTCCTAAAAGTGAAGTTAAGCCCTGAATATCAAATTGTGCAGGAGTCCAGAAATATTGCCACGCATTAGCTTCAGTATAATCCCCCGGATTATTCAGTGGTGAAGTCGCAGTTAACGGATTAAAAGGGGTGCGCCAATTTCCCTTGCTGTCTTTTCCTCTGAAGAATGTAGTTTCGGTATCAAAAAGATTATGGTAATAACTGGCTCGTTGAGAAAAAGTTGCAGCAATTTCATCTTTTTTAAGTTTTTTAGCCATATTCGCTACACACCAATCATCGTAAGTGCTTTCCAGCGTACGAGAAACAGATTCATTATCTAATTTATCAAAAGGATAATAACCATATCGGTTGTATAATTCCCAATCGGAATTTATATGCGGTTTTGTGGATGTTTCAACCATTGCCTCAAGTGCTTTTTCAGCATTAAATCCTCTGAAACCATTATTGTAGGCAGATAAAATCATTGGGATAGCATGATTACCGATCATGCAGTAGTTATCTTGTCCCCATGCAGTCCATATTGGTAAAAAACCTTTGTGTTGATGATGAGTAAGCATAGTCTGAATGATTCCGTTAATTTTTTCCGGTGCTACAATTTGCAGCAAAGGGAAAGCCCCGCGATAAATGTCCCAATTGGAAAGTGTTGAATAATATTCTTTCTGATGTGAAATGGCAATTTTATCATCCGAGCCGCGGTATTGTCCGTCCACATCTGCGATATTAGAAGGCTGCAATAGCAGATGATACATGGAAGTGTAAAATATTTCCTTCTTCTTACTATTTGCTTCGATTTGTATTCTGTTTAAATAATTATCCCATGAAGCAATATTATTTTCATACACCTTGTTAAAGTCCCAGTGCGGAATTTCAGTATTCAGATTACGTTTTGCACCTTCTACAGATACTGAGGACAGCGCAATTTTAACCTTTAATGTTTTATCATTTCGAAGGTCAAAGTCTAGAAGATACTTCGGTGCTTTATCATTGCTGTTTTCATTTAAAGCTCTGCTTTTTGTAAAGGACTGATCAAAAGTAATAGTGAAAAAGTAAGTTCGGTTTACCCAGTTTTGTGTTGTGCAATATCCGGAAATCGTATTATTGTTTTCAATGTTTATATCACTTTTTACTATCAGATTCTTTTGGTTGGCTTCATCAAACACAAAACGCAAGCCATGCTGCAGATCTACCAAAACCTGCCCTTTAGTTTCAGGAAAAGTATATTGATGAAAAGCCACTCTTTCCGAGCAGGTAAGTTCTACTTTTACTTCATCTTTTTTAATAAGAGAGTAATAGCCGATTTTGCCTTTCTCAGTTTCTTTTTTATATAAATTTTTCAGTTTTTCCTTTTTGGGATTAATCGGAAGCAGCAAAATATCTCCCATTTCATTAATACCTGTCCCGCTGAAACGGGTTTGTGAAAATCCTATCAGCAAAGTATCTTTATATTGATATCCGCTTGTGTGGTTCCAGCCGGAATCTTTGTTGTCCGGACCGGGCTGTACCATTCCGAAAGGCATTGAAGAACCGGGAAAGGTATGTCCGGTGCCGTCTGTTCCGATAAAAACATTTACAAAACCTGAGTTTTTCTGAGCGGATAGATTCTGTATGTTTATTACTGCTGTGATGATTATTGCGAGTATTTTTATTCTCATAATGTATTCCGGTATTATTCCCTTCAAAAATATTAATTAAGAATTGTAGGAATTAATGTTAAATTGTTTTATTCTGATATTATATTGAATTATTTTTGTAAAATATTAATGCTATAAGTCAATATTATCTGTGAAAGCCATTCTGGAAAATATTAAATTAAATAAAGGAAATTCAAGTTTTTATGCATACCGCTTTCAGACATCTGTTTTTGAATTTAAGTGGCATTATCATCCTGAATATGAATTAACGTATATTTTAAAAGGAAACGGGCACAGGATTGTAGGAAACACCTACGAATATTTTAGTGATGGTGATCTGGTTTTATTGGGAGGTAATCTGCCGCATACATGGTCCGGAAAACTAAAGGCTGATCTCTCTTCGGAAGCTATTGTCGTTCAGTTTCCTAAAGAAATTCTTGCTTCCTTTTTGGAACTGGATGAATGTAAGGTAATTAAAAAGATGCTTGAAATTTCATCCAGAGGGCTTAGTTTTTCCGCGCATGAAAATTTAATTTCAAAACTGATAAGTATAACGGAAAATCAGGGAGTTGAGAGAATTATGAAGCTGATTTCAATTTTGAATGATTTGTCAAAAATGAAGTATCGGGTAATTGCTTCCGACACTTTTCATCATGTAGTTTCGAAAAAGAGCGAACTCAGAATCAATAAAGTCTGCCTCTTTATTCAGAATAATTTTTATACCAAGATCACTCTGAAGCAGGTTGCTGAACTGGTTTATATGACTGAAAGCAATTTCTGTAAATTCTTCAAGAAGGCAACAGGGAAAACGTATTCTGATTATTTAAATGAAATCAGAATAAATGAAGTCTGCCGGTTGTTGACCCAAACAGAAAATTCTGTCAGCCAAATTTCTTTTGAGTGTGGATTTGAAAGTCTCAGCTATTTTAACAGAGTTTTTTTTAATAAAAAAGGAATAACGCCTTCTGTATACAGAAAAGCAGCCTCATTCTGATTATTTTTTAATAAAGCTCATTTACATTTTTTATATCCTGAATTTTGAAATTCTGTTTTGCCTGAATTCTGTATGCTTTAGATTTTTACTTTACAGGCTGAAATTTTGGATGCCCCACCTGCCATAAAGCAAATGAATAAATATCGGCGTATTCTTTAAAAACAACGTCAAAATCACTGGTGAAATGTCCGTTTTCATAATTTACATACAGCAAAACAGGTTTTCCTGAACCGGAATTTTTTTGCAATATAGCTGCAAATTTTCCGGGTTCCCAAGGTTCAACTCTGGAGTCGTTCATTCCGGTGCGGATAATTACAGCGGGGTATTTTATTCCGGCTTTTACTTTATTCTGGGCATCCATTTCAAGGAGGTTTTTTGTGTCTTCTTCATCTTTTAAAGTTCCTATTTCCGGAATTTGATTGGGACCATTCGGTGTAATCTCAGAGCGGATGGCATTGGTCATTCCTACTTCAGCAATAGCAACGGCAAATAGATCAGGTCTTTCCGTAATGGCTCTTCCAATGAGTACTCCGCCCATACTTACACCATTCCCAATGAGTTTTGAAGATGAGGTGTATTTTTGGGAGATCAGATATTCAGAACATGCAATAAAATCTTTCCATGTATTCGGTTTTTTTCCTTTCATACCGTCTTTATGCCAGTTTTCCCCTTTTTCGCCTCCTCCTCTTACGTGGGCAATAGCCAATACAACGCCCTGTTCCAACAACACGGAAAGTCTTGTTGAGAAGCGCGGCTCATATGAAAATCCATAACCACCATAACCTGTAATATAAGCCGGACTGCTGCCATCCATTTTCATATTTTTAGGATAAATAATAGATAGCGGAACCATAACGCCGTCGTGGCTTTTTACTTCCACCTCTTTTACATTGTAAAGTGTGCTGTAATCCGGATATTTTGTTTCTGAATTAAGATATTTGCTTTTTACAATATTCTCTTTTTCAGGGTTGTATTCATAGGTCGTCAACGGAGTCAGCCAGTTAACATTGTTACAGTATATATTGTCGTTTTCTCTTTGGTTGAGAGATAATGAACTGTTAACCCCTGTCGGAAAATCAATTTTCTTTCCGGCAAGTGTATTGATATTTACCTGATATTTATCTCTTACAATACCATCTCCTAAAGAGTAATAAAGATAGTTTTTAGAATTATGAATACTTATGATTACTTTATCCTTGCTTTCCGGAACTACAGTTTTAGCTTTATCAGGGGCAGGATTTGATAAGCTTGTGAGAGTAATTTTATAATTGGGTGCATCTTTGTGAGTCAGCAGAAATAATTTGTCGCCGGAAATAAATACATCAGTAATATCGTCTGATGGTTTTACGATTTGTTTCCAGTTTATTTTTTTATTTTTTAATTCAGAAAAAGGTGCAACAAATATCGGACTTTCAGATTTTACAGAACTTAATCTTAAAACAATATTTTTATAGTCATCGGTAAAATAAATTGAAGGAAATTGCTCTGTTAAAGCATTCAGCTCTGGATAATCTTCTCTGGATGCTAATACCTTGTCAGCTTTTGTGTCGGTTCCAATCACATGAAGCATCGCTTTCATGTCTTTTAGAAGCATATTACTGCTTGGATCTGCGGTACTCATTTTTGTATAAAGAATAGCTTTATCATCGGGTGTAAATTCAAAAGCAAATTCACTCCAGATAGGACCGATTTCATCCTTTAGAAATTTCTTTGTGGATAGATCAAAAATTCTTAAATCGCAGATTTCTCCGCCTGCTTTTGATAGTAAAATAGCAATTTTTCCCGCTTTGGAATCTAGTACAAAATTGGTGATTTGTGTATTTTTGCCAAGCGTTTCAGGATCAAAAATCAGCGATTCTTTTCCTGTTGCAAGATCTCTTGAATAAAGCTTAGAAAGGTTTTCGCTTTTTTTAGTCTTTGTGTAGAAATAGGTGTTTCCTCTTTGATAGATGACGTCGAAAGAATCACCGTTCATTTCCTGTACTTCTTTCATCCGTCTGTAAAGATCTTCACGGTTCGGAATTTTATCAATCACGGTATGGCTGAAATCAGACTGAGATTTGAACCATTTTTTCACTTCCGGATTTTTGATGTCTTCCAGCCATCTGTAATGATCTGTGATTTTTGTCCCAAAATAATCATCCACCACCACTTTTTCAGGAGTTGCAGGATAATTGTACTGTGCGGATATTATTTGACTTAAAAATAATCCTGCTGAAAGAAATATATTTTTCATGGTTGATTTTTTTTAGACAATTAAAAGTCTGTAATGTAAATATACTAAACTTCCTCCCTCGAAATCCATTTTCCAACATTCGGAGCCTGATAATTTTTCATCATTTCCAGTAATTCTTCAATATTTTCACAGATTAAAAGCATCTCACGGTTAATCTGCTTTAAAAATCCTTTTTCCACCATTGTTTCCACAAGTCTGATCAGATCGTCATAAAATCCGTTGATGTTTAAAATTCCAATCGGTTTTTTATGAAGTCCCAGTTGCGCCCAGGTTATCATTTCAAAAAATTCTTCCATTGTTCCGTAACCTCCCGGAAGAACAATAACGCCGTCGCAAAGTTCATTCATTTTGGTTTTTCGTTCATGCATGGTTTCCACCAGAATTAATTCTGTCAATTGTTTGTGAGCAATTTCTTTGGACTGTAAAAAGCGGGGAAGGACGCCGGTTACTTTTCCGCCTTCATTTAGTGCTCCGTCTGCAACAGCGCCCATTAAACCAACATCTGCGCCGCCGTAAATAAGCTGAATTTTTTGTTTTGCCAGAGTTTCACCAAGCAAAGCTGCCTGTTCTTTGTAAATAGATGCAGAACCGAAGCTGGATCCGCAGAATACGGTGATGCTTTTCATGATTAACAATTAAAAAAACTGAATTAAATTTTTCTTTTTTGAGGGGACTGTCTGTTTGAAAAGAATGATAAAATTTCCACGCTGCCATTGTTTACGCGGTAATACATGGTGTTAAATTCCAGAATAACCAGTTTGTGAATATTTTTGCTTTCGGATATGGGAAATATGAAAGGATTTTGAGATATAATTTCAATTAAACTTTCAATTTTTTGAACAAGCTTTTTAATTTCTTTATCCGTAAAATGAAGTTGAAGATATTCTATTGTCTGTTCTAATTCCTCTAAAGCATTTGGGGTCCAGAGAATATTATAACCATTTTCCATATAACTTTCTGGCTTCAGAATGAGATTTTAGTTCATTATTATCCGCTTCAGAAATTCCTTTTTCAATTGATTCTTTTTCTTCTTCCGAAATTAAACTCCACCAGTCTTTAGTCTCCTCTTTCCTGAATTGAATCAGTTTTTTGATAACAGAAGCATCCTCCAATGTTGACAGCCATTGAATTAATTCAAGTTTTTCATTGAGTGTCTGTGTGTTCATACTTTGGATTGTTTATTCAAATGTATAACTTTTTGATAACAATTGAGAAAGATTGGGAACAAAAAATATCCAAAATCAAAAAGACTTTGGATATTCAATATAGCAATTTTACAATTTTATTTCTGAGGAATGTTGGCTAAAATATCTTTCAGGAAACTCCAGAATTTCTGTGCCGAAGGAATATTTGCCTTTTCATCCGGAGAGTGTGCGCCGCGAATAGTCGGTCCGAAACTTACCATTTCCATTTCAGGATAATTGGCTCCAATGATTCCGCATTCCAGACCTGCGTGACAGGCTACAACGTGAGGTTTTTCAGTGAATTTCTCAACATAGATTTTTTCCATCAATTGAACGATTTCAGAACCCGGTTTTGGTTTCCATCCCGGATAAGAACCGCTGAAAACGGTATTCATTCCGGCAAGTTCAGCAACCGATTTTAACTGTTCAGCCACCGAATCTTTAGATGATTCTACAGATGATCTGGAAAGGTTTAAAATTTTTAATGCACCGTGTTTTAATTCAACTCTTGCGACGTTGTTGGAAGATTCTACCAGATCTTTTACATCCGGACTCATTCTGTACACTCCGTTATGAAGAGATTTCAATGTTAAAATAATCTTTCTGGAATCTGCTTCCGAAATCGCTTTCTCTGAAGTTGTAGTGTTTTCGATATTGATCTGAAGACCGGATTCAATGCTTGCAAACTCGTCTAAAATTTCTTTTTTAAGTCCGTTCGTCACTTCTTCGATAAATTCCTGAGCATTTCTTACGGAAGCAACAGCAACGGCTTCTCTCGGGATGGCATTTCTCAATCCGCCTCCGTCAATAGAAATCAGCTGAATGTTTTCTTTTTCCAAAGCCTTATAAAGAAGTCTTCCCAAAATAACATTTGCATTTCCGAAGCCTTTGTGAATATCCATTCCTGAATGCCCTCCTTGCAAACCTTTTACTTCAAATCTCACGATTTGTCCGTTTGCCGCTTCAGTTTCGTAGTTTTGGGAGATCGTTACATCAATTCCTCCGGCGCAGCCGATATCAATTTCATCGTCTTCTTCGGTATCAAGATTCAGAAGGATATCTCCGGTTAACTGTCCCGGTTTCAGACCTAAAGCTCCCGTCATTCCTGTTTCTTCATCAATGGTGAAAAGTGCTTCCAAAGCAGGATGCGGAATATCTGAACTTTCCAGAATAGACATGATTGTCGCTACTCCTAAACCATTGTCGGCTCCCAGAGTGGTTCCTTTTGCTTTTACCCAGTCTCCATCGATTTCCATTTTGATTCCTTCTGTTTCAAAATCAAAATTTACATCATTGTTTTTTTGACAAACCATATCCAGATGCGATTGCAGAACCACAGATTTACGGTTTTCCATTCCCGCTGTTGCCGGTTTTTTGATGATTACATTTCCTACTTCATCAACGCTGGTTTCCAGTCCTAAGTTTTCACCGAATTCTTTGATGAAAGCAATTACTTTTTCTTCTTTTTTTGAGGGTCTTGGAACCGCATTCAGTTTGGAGAAATTCTTCCAGATAATCTGCGGTTCTATGTGAGATAGCTCCATGAAATTTATTTTTATCAAAATTACGAAATAAAAAATGCTCCCGATCATTCAGAAGCATTCTTTTTATTGTTTCAGGCAGATTTTTAGCATCCGCATTCTCCGTAAACAGGTAGGGTGACAACCGTTCCGTCCGGTTTTTCAATCGTAAGAGTACCTTCAAAAAGCAAAGCTTCTTCACCTTTTATTTTTTTACCTTTTACTGAGATTTTGTATTCGTCACTTTCTATTTCTTTATTCAGCTCTTCATCTACTTCCATATCACTTGAAGAGATCAGGCTCATTGCCAGTCTTTTTCCGTCCAGCTTCATATAGGCTGTTTTTCCGGCATCATCTGCATAAATGTACTTTTCGTTTTCAAAATCCGACTTGCTTTTCGCAAAATAGCATGAACATTCCTTGATTTCTTTCGGAAAAGGAAATGTCTCAACGGTAATACCTGTTTTCTGAACATCTGTTTTTACAGAATCCTGAACTACCGTTACAGAATCTTTTTTTGCCGAATCGGAAACTGTTTCTTTATCTTTTTTACAGGCAACCAGAAGGAAAGCCGAAAAGAAAATGATTACATATTTCATCGTGTATTATTTAATTTAACCTAAAAATTTTCGAAACTTAAAGGTAAGGAAAATTTAATGTATTGATTTTTTGATAAAATTTAGCTTTTTAAAATCATTCATATCCCATTCCAAATTCATCAATTTTATTCAGAATGATATTGCTCCAGTCTGTTTCATCCGGTGAAATGATGATGGTTTTAAATCCGAATTTTTTTCCTTCCATTTCAACTCCTGCAGAATCATCAATATGAATATCAATGCCAAATTCCGGAGGAAATTTAGAAATATTTTTGCCTTTTCTTATCACTCTTCTGTCATGCATTTGCTGATTGATAACAACATCAACCGGAATACTGTAAGATAGAAACATGAGCTTAATTTTTAAGGTACTCCTGTAAGAAGTCGTATAAATATAAATTGTATGTTTTCTGTCTCTTAATGCTTTAAACAAGGCAACTGTTCCGGATCGAATGCTCTCGCATCCGATAATTTTAGCCCAAAAAGTCTCTTTTTCTAAAGGAAATCTATTGTTGGAAATAATGGTATCATCTAAATCAAAAGATATTTTCATAGATTGAAAACTGCGGAAATTCTGAGGCTATCCTCTCGCTCTTTCAAGCAGTGTCATCATAAGCAATGAAAGAATTACGAGACTTTCTTCTTCGTCATCAATATCAACCAGTCTGTCCAATTGAAATCTTCTTCCGAAGAAAGAAGGCATTTTTTTCAGTTTAAAGTACGCTTTTCCGTCCATTCCGGCTACGGTGTAAGAAGGGTTTAGGAAATATCCGGTAAACATACCGATCACAGGGATTTCGCTTACCATTCCGTCCAGAAACTTTGTCCATGCATTGTCTTCTGTGATGGTAAAGCGTTCTTTATCATTACTGTCCAGAATGTTATAAGTAGATTTCCAGAAAGAACGCATCCCTTTTCTCGCCAGTCTTCCGAAGCTTCTTCCGGTCGCTATTTCAGTTAAAGAATAGGAGGCATTGAAATCAAGCCACCGATCGGCTTTGATTCTGAAAAGTTCTTTAGACTTGCTTTCATCATTAAAAATGATAACGTCTTCTTTCAGTTTGAACATTTTCTGACGCACATAAGCGACGTAATTTCCGTTTTTGTCTGTAATATTGAAATCACTTGCCAGTGTAGAAATTTTGAATTTAAAATCCAGCGGATAGTTTAAATTGTTAAGAATCATTTAGTTTTATTTTCAAGTTATTATTTAGAGAACCAAATATAAGGTTTTTAATCTGAGCTCAGAAAACCGCAACGAAAAAAGGATGATTATTAAGAAGAATTAAAATTTATTTTTCAGATCCAAAACAAGAAATGAGCGGATGGTAAACTGTCAACAATTATCATTATTTTTGTTTTATGGATTACCCTAGTAAAGTTTTAGCGAAAGCAGTGGATGAAATTGCCGGATTGCCCGGTATCGGAAGAAAAACAGCTTTGCGTCTGGCGTTACATTTACTGAAACAGCCCAACTCCAGAGCGACGAGCCTTGGAAATTCCCTCATTAATCTCGTGAACGAAATAAAATACTGCAAAGAATGTCACAATTTTTCGGATTTTGAAATTTGTGAGATTTGCAGCAACGAGAAGCGAAATGACGAGGTCATCTGCATTGTGGAAGATGTACGCGATGTAATTGCTATTGAAAACACAGGAAAATATACAGGGAAATATCTAATTCTGGGGGGTAAAATTTCTCCGATGGAAGGAGTAGGACCCAATCAGCTAAACATTCCGAGTATCGAAAAAAAGCTGAATGACGGAAAGGTAAAGGAATTTATTTTTGCTTTAAGCGCAACGATGGAAGGGGATACCACAGCATATTATATTTACAAAAAGTTTAAAAATTTTAATGTGAATTTTTCCAGTATTGCGAGGGGAATTTCCGTAGGTGATGAGCTGGAATACGCAGATGAAATTTCTCTGGGAAGATCGATTATGAACAGGCTGCCTTATAATGAAGGAAATTCTTAAAACTAATATTCTTCATGGAAGCTGCATTTTCAAATATCCCAATATCAGAAAAACTGAAAACCTACAGTTTAGCCTGTATTTATCTTGCTGTAAATTCTCTTTTTATCATTAAATACGGAGAACAGTATAACATCCCGCTTTTGGCAGGATATCTTGTGGTATTTTTCGGATTGGGTTTCTTCTATCTAAAAGTTCATTTCAAAGAATTTTTTTATAAAACGGCTTTTTTCCTGGGAATATTTTTCTTCTTTCTCATTAGTATTTATTTAAATTATAAAGTGGATGGAAATACGCTGAATGTTGATCGCTGGTCGGCAATGGAAGTCGGGATAAAGGTTGTTTTCAGCGGACAGTATCCATACAATATTCCGGATCATATGGGAAGAGAATCTTCTAATCTGCCAGTTCTTATTGTGTTTGGGATGCCTTTTTACCTGCTTTTCGGAAGTGTAGGGTATCTGCAGTCTTTCTCTTTTCTGCTTTTTGCTTATTTAATTTTTAAAATTTTTAATAATTACAGGCATAGACTTGCGGTTTTGGTCCTGCTTTTCCTTTCGCCCAGTTATCTGTGGGAAATTTATGTTAAAAGTGATTTGTTTTCCAATTTTATCATCATTGCGGGGTTTGTTTATTTAATTTGGGAAAAATTCATCAAAGAGAAAAAGATCAATTCTGCGGTTGTATCGTTTCTATCCGCTTTAATTTTACTCACGAGGCTTTCCGCAGTTATTCCGCTGACTATTTTATTGTTTAAAAAGTTTGTTGATTTTTCAATAAAAGAAAAACTGCGCTTTACGGCTGTTTTTTTAGTTACAATGGCTGCAGTCTGCTATATTTTCTTTCATAATGCTCCGGATTTTAATGTTTTCCTGAAGCATAATCCTTTTGTTATTCAGGGAGGAAAACAGCCTTTGATATTAAGTATTTCTTATATTGCTTCAGGCTGTATACTTTCATTCAGGGTAAAATCTTTTTATGAAACTCTGTTTTGGTCAGGAATTTTACTGTTTATCTGTGTATTTGTTCCGTTTATCATGTTTTTTGCAGAATATGGCTATGAAAATATGATCGTTAATTCATATTTTGATATCAGTTTTTTCAATATGTCAATGCCGTTTGTAATGACCGCTTTAATTTTGGGTATTTTTAAAAATAATATAAAAGTATAGATGATTTCCGTAATTATTCCGATGTATAATGCTGCACAATCCATTGTTTCTGCTCTGGATTCTGTGAAAAATCAGACTTTTCCTCTGGAAAAATTTGAAATTATCATCGTGAATGACGGCTCCACAGACGAAAGCGCTGCTATAGCTGAAAATTACATGAAGGATAATCCGCAGCTTTCGATAACCTTGCTTCATCAGGAAAACGGCGGAGTATCAAGTGCAAGAAATACAGGACTGAAAGTAGCAAAAGGAGACTATATTGCTTTGCTGGATGCAGATGATGAGTGGGATGCTGCAAAAACCGAAAAACAGATACGATATTTTGAAAATAGTAAACTGAAAATAGATTTTCTTGCCACGGCGAGAAATAATAATAAAATCCTTTTTCCGTACCGTGTAAAAAATGGTCTTGCGGAAATTACCTTCAGAAAACTTCTGATAAGAAATGAGGCACAGCCTTCTACGGTAATGTTCCGGAGAAAAGTTCTGGAAAATACAGGTTATTTTGATGCCGAACAGCGATATGCGGAAGATGTAAACTACTGGATGAAGGTTTCCCTGAAAAATAAAATGTACATTCTGAATGAAAGTCTGGTTCTGGTAGGCAAAGGAAAAAGAAGTTTCGGGGTTTCGGGTTTGTCTGCAAATCTTCCCGAAATGGCAAAAGGTTTTAAAAAGAATCTGAAGGAAATGTATATTTTAAAAGAAATAAACTTTATTCAATATACCACATTTAAGCTGTTTTATAAAGCAAAATATTTACTTTTGTTGCTTAGGACTTTTTATTATAATTTAAACAGAAAAAAATAACATTTTCACAAACACAGCATGAAGATACTCATCACGGGAGGAGCCGGATTTATTGGAAGTAAGTTATCTTTAGAACTTAGGAAGAAGGGGTATGAAATTACAGTTTTAGATAATCTTTCTTCTCAGATTCACGGAGAAAATCCTGATGAGGATTCGCCTTTGTACAGAAATATTTTAGGAAAGGTAAATTTCATTAAAGGAGATGTTGCTCATTTTGAAGACTGGGAAAAAGCGATTGACGGACAGGATGTTATTGTGCATTTTGCGGCAGAAACGGGAACCGGACAATCCATGTACCAGATCGAAAAATATACGGATGTGAATGTTTCAGGGACCGCAAAAATGCTGGATCTGCTGGTTAATAAACCACATCAGGTAAAAAAAGTAATTATTGCCTCTTCCAGAGCGGTTTATGGAGAAGGAAAATATCTTCATCCCGAATTGGGACTGATTTATCCCAGACCCAGAAACATAGAAGAAATGCGAAAAGGAAATTTCGAAATTATCTATCCCGATGGACAGATTCTCCGCGCTTTGCCAACGGACGAAGAGTCTAAAATACATCCCACTTCCATCTACGGAATTACAAAATACACCCAGGAACAGATGGTAATGACTGCCTGTTCTTCCATGGGAGTTGCTCCGGTTGCGCTGAGGTTTCAGAACGTTTACGGAGAAGGACAATCGCTTTTAAATCCTTACACGGGAATTTTATCTATTTTTTCGTCCCAGATTCTTAACGGAAATGATATTAATGTTTTTGAAGACGGAAACGAATCCAGAGATTTCATTCATGTGGATGATGCCGTGGAAGCAACAATCCGTTGTATTGAAAATGATGGGGCGAACGGTGAAGTTTTCAACGTGGGAACAGGAGTTTCAACGGCTGTAACTACGGTAGCGGAAAGTTTCAGAAAATTCTATAATGTTGATTTTGAAATTAATGTTTCCGGACAGTTTCGTCTGGGAGATATCAGGCATAATTTTGCAGACATCAGCAAGATTAAATCAAAATTAAATTTTCAGCCGAAAATATCCTTTGAGGAAGGAATGTCCAAATTTACCAATTGGGTATTGCAGCAGAATATTCAGGATGTAAAGTTTAAAGAGTCCCTTGAAGAAATGAAAGTAAAAGGACTTTTAAAATGATCTGTTTAAAAGATAAAAAAATACTTTTTCTGTCGGTTAGCTTTTTCAAATATGAAAAGGCAATAGCCCGAAGACTTTCTGAACTGGGCGCTGAAGTGGATTTTTATGACGAAAGACCTTCCAATTCCAATTTTTCGAAAGGAATAATCCGTCTTAATAAAAGATTCTACCATCTTAAAATAAACAATTACTATAACCGGATTCTTGAAGAAATTAAAGGCAAAAAATACGATTATTTCTTCCTGATAAAAGGAGAAGCCATTCCTGTTTTTTTTCTTGAAAAAATAAAGCAGGACAACCCTGAAATGGAAATGATTTATTATAATTTTGATCCATTGAAAGAATATCCTAATCTGATTGAAAATCTTAAATATTTCGACAAAAAATTTACGTTTGAATACAATGATTCGGTAAAATACAACATAAGCTTCCGACCTTTATTTTATGTGGATGATTACAAAAGCTTAAAACAGCATACTCAGAAACCGGAATATGATATTGTCTTCATAGGAAGCGCACATACAGACCGGTATATTGTAGGAGAAAAGATCAGAGAAATTGCAGACAGGCTGAATCTGAAATCTTACTTTTATTATTATGCAATGGGAAAAATTGCATTCCGACTGAAAAAGATCATTGATAAAAACCTGAAGCAGTTTGATATTACAAAAGTAAGTTTTGATAAGCTGAATCATCATCAGATCATTGATTTTTACAAAAAAACAAAATCTGTGCTGGATATTAATAAACCTTTTCAGAATGGCTTAACCATAAGAACCTTTGAGGTATTGGCTTCCGGAAGAAAATTAATTACAACCAATTCGGATATCAAAAATTATCCTTTTTACTGCCCTGAAAATATTTTGGTGATTGATCGGGAAGATATTCAGTTGAAACCTGAATTTTTTGCAACAGATTTTAAAGAAATGGATCTGGAAGTTTTGTATAAAATGTCTTTGGATTCTTTTATAGAATGTCTTTTTGGTGAAGATCAGAATGATTACTGGAATTCTTTCAGAATCAATTAAACCTAAATCAGTATCATAAAACAAAAAAGCAGCCCGATCGAGCTGCTTTTTATATATAAATAGTATTTACTTATTTTGTTGGTGCAGGAGTCTTAGCCGGAGTTGTTGCAGAAGCAGGAGCTGAAGATTGCTTAGCCGGAGCTTCTTTTTTTGCAGGCGTCTGAACCGGAGCTGTTGCTGAAGGCTTCCCTGTAATTACAACACTTAAAAGAATAAGAACGATAATTGTTCCTCCTAAAGTCCATGTTGCTTTTTCCATAAAGTCGTTGGTTCTCTGTACTCCAAACTGAGCAGAAGATGCTCCTCCGAAAGTACTGGAAAGACCTCCGCCTTTAGGATTTTGAGCCATAACGATGATAACCAGTAAAATGCTGGCGATCATAATAAGAACCATCAATAGTATAAATATAGAATCCATTAATTTGACATCTTTTTGAATGGGCAAATTTAATCTTTTTTTACCGAATGACAAAGAAAGATAATACAAATGTTAGGAAAAATAAAAAACGGCAACAATTGTTGCCGTTTTTACTGTAAGATCAGATTGTTTTTATTTAAAATCAGAATCTTTAGCCTGATTCACTTCGTAAGATTTTACGTTCATTGTCATGTCCATACCCATTTGGCTTACGGTAATGGTATAAGGCATTTTCACACCTGCCACATCTTTGTAATCAGAGAATGTTGTAGGAACAGTCATGGTTTGTCCCATTGCTTTTACTGTTTTTGTTTCTCCGGTTTTAAGACCTGTTTTTACGCTGTAATAATAAGTATTATCACCATTTTTTACAGCATAAGAATCTTCACCGCCGATTTTTTCAATTCCTGCAAGTTTGTAGTCAGCAGATTTTGCAAAACCAAGCTCCGGGAAAAGTTCAGTATTTTTAAGCTTTTCAGCAATTTGCTCAGGCTTCATTTCCACTTTTTGCCCCATTTGCTCAGAGTATCCTGTCTTTCCGTCGAATACCTGTTTCTGAAGAGTCTGTCCCATTCCTGTAACAGTGGTAAGTTCTTTTCCTCCTTTCGCTTTCATCATTTTCAGGTCGATATTCTGCCCCTGCATAGACATAGAAGCATTTACCGTGTAAGAAGAAACTTTATCAATGTTTGCTTTTCCTCCGATTGCGTTGATGTATTTATCTGCAATAGAAGCAACAGTAACTCCTGCATCTACTTTCTGTGTTGTAGGTTTTGCTACAGGATTGGCTTCTTTATCGAAATATTTCACAGGATATCCTAATTTTTCCAGACCTTCAGAAATATCCGCTGCTTTTCCGGCAATGAAAATTCTGCTCTGGTTAGGAAGAATGGTAGATTTTACAGCATTAGAAACATCCGCAGCCGTTACCTTATCAATAGATTTCAGATAATTGGTATAAAAATCATCCGGAAGATTCTGTACTTTTTTAT
Organism: Chryseobacterium sp. 2P; assembly: GCF_059579425.1. Classification (NCBI taxonomy): domain Bacteria; kingdom Pseudomonadati; phylum Bacteroidota; class Flavobacteriia; order Flavobacteriales; family Weeksellaceae; genus Chryseobacterium; species Chryseobacterium sp. 2P. The sequence continues at coordinate 3,488,914 of NZ_CM184194.1, read as the reverse complement.
TGAGAGCAAATCTTGCAATGGTTGATGGCTGCTCCAGAGACATGATGAAAGAACCTTTCAGTTTAGCCTTTGCATTTTCCAGTTCTTCAGGCTTTACGGTAGAAATAGCGTTAAGTTCGTTCATGAACTCTTTTACTGCTTTATCCGTAACTTCGTTTCTTACACTTGCACTTGCCGAGAATTGCGGAGAATATTTGCTTGCGCTAAGATTAGAGTAAGCACCATATGTAAAGCCGTTTTTCTCACGAAGGTTCATGAAAAGTCTCGCTTCACCGCCACCTCCAAGAATATAGTTTGCAATGGTTGCCGGAAAGTAGTTCGGATCTTTCATTTTCAGCGTGTTCAGGTTGTTTAAAGACACAACAGACTGTACAGCAGAAGGAACATCTACTACGTTAATTTCCGTTTTGGCAACATTAGAAGCCGGTTCTAAAGGAGTAACCGGAGTATTTGCTTTTTTCCATCCGCTGAATGCTTTTTCAACCATAGGTTTTACCTGATCGAATTTTACATCTCCTACAATTACAAGATAAGCGTTGTCCGGAGCGTAATATTTTTTGTAGGTATTCTGTACATCTGCCAATTGAATTTTACTGATCGATTCTACCGTTTCAAATTCTCCTCTTGATGTATTTTTACCATACATTAAAGCGTTAGAAACTTTTGAAGCAATAGAAGACGCATTTTTCTCTTCAGATTTTAAACCTTCAATGGCTCTGTCTTTAGAATCCTGTATTTCTTCAGCAGAAAATTTCGGATTAATGATGGCATCTGCCATTAAGTTAAGAACCTGAGGAAAATATTTTGAAAGTGAATTTGCTGCAGCTCCGTTAGAAGAAAAGTTTAAGTTCGCTCCAAGATAATCCACCTTTTTGTTGAATTCATCTTTGCTCATGTTGGTTGTTCCGTTTTCGAACTGTTCCGCCATGATTTCACTTACTCCTGTTACAGCTCCCTCACTGTAAGGAGCTCTGTCCATCGTAAGATTGGCATTTACTCTCGGCAGCTTATTGTTTTCTACTACCATTACCGTAAGACCATTGCTCAGCTGAAATGTTTTTGGCTTTGCAATATTAATTGCCGGAGTAGGTCCCGGTTTTGGCATGGCATTAAGATCTATTTTTTGTGCTGAAACCATTCCTGCGAAGAAAAACGCTGCAGCTATATATGTTAATTGCTTTTTCATTTGTAAAAATTTAATTTTTAATAATCATTTTTAAACCTAAATCTCAGCGGATTACTTTTTTTCAGGTACGTAGTTAATGATTATTCTTTGGTTGGAATTAAGATACTTTTTAGCTGCATTCTGAAGATCCTGTCTTGTGATGCCTCTGTAGATGTCAATCTCTTTGTTAATCAGGTTTGTATTGCCCATCAATACGTGGTTGGTTGCCAGTGAAGCTGCAATTCCCTGAATGCTGGAGTTTGAATTAACGAACTGGTTCTCAAACTTATTCTGAAGCTTCTGGTAATCGTCCTCAGAAATTAAAGTCGTCTGCAGTTTTTTAATTTCAGCATCAATATCCGCCTGCAAAGTAGCCTTTGTGGTTTGTCCCATCGGGATCGCAAAGAATGCAAAAATACCGTAATCTTCAAGACCTTGGTTAAATGCCTGTACCTGAAGCGCTTTTTTATCCTGATCCACTAATTTTTTGTATAAAACAGAAGATTTTCCGCTGCTTAAATAAGAAGAAAGCATATCTAAAATATAAGCATCTTTTTCTTTGTTACCCGGAGTTCTGTAAGCAAATACATAAGCAGGAAGCTGGATGTTTGGATCTGTAGCCGTTACTTCTTTCTCCTGAGTAATTGGAGTATCTTTCGGGAAATCTTTCGGGTAAACTGTTCCTTTTGGAATTCCTCCGTAGTATTCCTTAATCCATTTTTTAGTCTGTTCCGGTTTAATATCTCCTGCTACCACCAAAGTAGCATTGTTCGGAACGTAATATTTTTTATAGAATGCCTGAAACTCTTCTAATTTCGCAGCATTCAGGTCCTCCATAGAACCGATTGTCGGCCAGTTATACGGGTGATTGGTAAACAAATTTTTCTGAATGGTAGTGAAAAGATTTCCATAAGGCTGGTTGTCCATTCTCAATCTCTTTTCTTCCTTTACAACCTCTCTCTGAGTATCCACACCAACTTGGTTGATTACAGCATGGCGCATTCTTTCAGCTTCCATCCAAAGTCCCAGCTGTTCGTTGTTGGATGGGAAAGTTTCGTAATAATACGTTCTGTCGTTCGTTGTATTAGCGTTGTTTTGTCCCCCGTTTGAAGAAACGATCTTAAACCAGTCACCTCTCTTGATGTTAGGTGTTCCTTCAAATAAAAGATGCTCGAAGAAGTGAGCAAAACCTGTTCTTCCTTTTACCTCGTCTTTTGCACCTACATGGTACATTACCCCTGTTGTTACAACCGGAGCCGAGTTGTCCTGATGAAGAATTACGTGAAGACCGTTTGGTAAGTCATACTCTTCGAATTTAATTTGTTGTGCATTAAGAGCCATTCCGAAGAAAGCCGCTGCAGCAACAGAAAGAAGTCGCTTTTTCATAAAGTAGAAATTGTTTTGTCAATTAGTTCCAAAAATACATTAATTGTTACATTATTATCAAAATAAAATTAGCTTTAAAAATACTTCTTTGAAATAAAATTTTATTATGTTAAAAAGTGGTATCATATTTTCAGTGAAAGTGTAGAATAAAAATTAATTTTGTAAAACAGAAACCATTATTGTAATGAAAAACTTTTTAGACCAGAATATCTCTCATGAGTCGCTTAAAATATTATTCAGTCAGGCTCCGGTAGCGATGTCTTTGCTGATGGGGGAGGATTTTATTATCAGTAATGCCAATCAGCAGATTCTTGAACTCTGGGGAAGAGATGCATCCGTAATAGGAAAAAAGCTTGAAGAGGTGCTTCCTGAAATAAGATCTCAGGGACTTTTTGAAATATTAAACAGCGTTTTCACGACCGGAGAAGTTTTTAAAGGCAATAAATGGTCGGTTTTTTTAGAGAAATTCGGAAATTACGAAGAACACTTTTTTAATTTCATTTATGCTCCTGTGTATAATGAGGATCATAAAGTTATCGGAGTAAGTGTTGTAGCCATAGAGGTTACGGATCATGTTATTTCGGAGCAGAAACTTTTGGAAAGCGAATACCGTTTTGAAGATCTTATCAGGCAGTCAGATTATTCCACCGCGATCTATCGTTCAGAAGATTTATATATAGAGCTTGCCAACGACAAAATGCTGAGAACATGGGGTAAAGATGCTTCCGTCATCGGAATGAAACTTGAAGATGCACTTCCTGAACTGGAAGGTCAGCCATTTGTAGGATTATTAAAAGACATTTTCAAAACAGGAAAAACCTACTCCGCAACAGAAGATCGTGCAGATCTTGTAGTAGATGGCAAACTTCAGACTTTTTACTATAACTTTTCTTACAAACCTCTGAAAAACTCCAGTGGGGAAGTATATGCGATCCTTAATATGGCAGTGAATGTCACAGATCTTGTGAAAGCCAGAAAAGAAGTACAGGAAAGCGAGAAAAAATACAGAGATCTTGCAGACTCTATGCCTCAGTTTGTATGGACCAGTGACAAACGGGGTAAAATAACCTATATGAACGACAATTGGTACAAATACATGAAGTTCAAAAAGGAAGAAGATGCCAATGAAGCCATTAAAAATATCATAAGACCCGAAGTTTATCCGAATATTATAAAAATCTGGGAAGAAAGTGTAAATACAGGAAAACCCTTCGAAGTAGAATATGAATTTTCGGATCCGGATAATCCTGAAGTTTACCGTTGGTTTCTGGGAAGAGCTGTTCCCAATCTGGATTCGGAGGGAGAAATACAGCAGTGGATCGGAACTTTTACCGATATAGATGATTTTAAACAATTGCAGAACCAAAAAGATAATTTTCTGGGCATTGCCAGTCACGAACTCAAAACTCCGCTTACCAGCCTGAAACTTTACACCCAGTTTATAGGGATGAACCTTAATAAACAGGGCGATTACAAAAATGCTGAAGTAGCAAAAAGAATGAACGATCAGATTGAGAAACTCACAGAACTCGTTAATGATCTTCTGGATGTTACCAAAATTCAGAAAGGACAAATCCAGCTTAATGAATCTGATTTTGATTTTGATCAGCTCGTGGAAGATATTGTTATAGAACAGCAGATGACGGCAAGACACAAAATTATCTTCAATAAAAGCAATATCGGAAAGGTAACCGCAGACAGGCACCGTATTTCTCAGGTGATGAGCAACCTGATCAGCAATGCCATCAAATATTCTCCTGATGCAGATGAAGTGATTGTTTCTACTCAGGTGAAAGATAATATGATAAAATTCAGTGTAAAAGATTTCGGGATCGGGATTCCGGAAGATAAACAGCATAAGGTTTTCGAGCAGTATTACCGTGTGAGCGGAACAAAAGAACATACCTTTCCGGGGCTGGGATTAGGACTTTACATCTCCTCAGAAATCATCAAAAGGACGGGAGGAAAAATTTATGTTCACTCCGTAGAAGGAAAGGGGTCTGATTTTTGCTTCGAAATACCTAAAATTAAAATATAAAACATGTCTACACAAATTTTAGTCTTGGATGATAGTCCTGCAATTGTTGATTCTATTGAAATGATGATGGAGCTAGAAGGACTTACCGTTTCCAAGTTCTATAAAGGATCGGATATGCTGGATGCACTGAATACACAGCCAAAACCGGATGTTATCCTCATGGATATGTGGCTTTCCGGAGAAGACGGAAGAGATATCTGCAGAACCATAAGAGCCGATGAAAATTTAAAAGATATTCCGGTGCTTATCATGTCCGCAAGCCGAGGACTGGAGCAGTCTGCTCTTGATGCAGGAGCCAACGATTTTATCGCAAAACCTTTTGATATGGGAGACATGATTTCCCGCGTGAGAACGTATATCAAATAAAATGAAGCTTCTGTTTTCGTTTCTTTTATTGTCTTTTTTTATTGTGGGATTTTCCCAAGCAACAAAAAGGCAATAAATAGGAACTTACCAGAAAAAAGCTCTTAATGCAAATTATGAGAACATTTCCGATGAAGAAAAGTTTTATTATATTTCCCCTTCAATCACAAAAAAAATTAGTAATAACCGAGGATAACACTTCTTCGGAACCCAAAGATGACTTTAATATACTAGAGTTGGTATTTTTTAACGAAATCAACAATAAGGTGATTGTTCGATTCATTTATAATGAAAAATATAATGAGGCGTATTCTAAAACCTATCAATATAAAAACATGGAATGGAAATTAATTGAAAAGCCTATTGAGAATGAATAAATTAACTATTTTGCTCTGTTTTGTTTTACAGTTGTCTTTATTTCATGCTCAAGAAATTAAAGACGATTTAATAGATACAGACCAAGATGGAATCTTGGATAAATATGATGCTTGTCCCACAATTCCTGGAACCACAGATTATAACGGATGTCCGAAACCTTATCAACGAGATTGTAAAGCTGAAGAAAGAAAAGACAGTCTTGAAATGATTAAATTAAGAGCTGACTACAAAGATATTGATAAAATTTACAATAAGCTTAGCCGGAAAATCTTAGAGCCGATTAATAAATATAATCTAAAAAATATCAGGCTTCACATTGATCTTATTCATTGGGGTCCTATGGATATAGTAGGTGATGGTTGCGCTCCAAACTGGGAATATGATAAGTCAAATTATTTAACAACTAAATTTTGGAATAAATCAACATTAGAATATTTTTATAACAGGAATAATATTAACGGGATCTCTTTTTCTACAGGTAATGTACTGAAAAATAGTTGGTGAAATTCAGGATATATTTTAATAAATTATGGATGTTAATCCGAAGAGGACAAAAGCACTGGTGGAGATCAACTTTTCAGCAATAGGATTAATGTTCAAAACGATAGTTTTAAGGTGAGGTTTCCCTCACCTTTTCGTTTATTATCGGATGAACCTTATGGCTAAAAAAACTCTATTTTTCGTTAGAAAAATAAATATACCATTTGATGAAATTGATTCGGTTTTTCAATGTGAGACCTCTGTGCAGGTCGAGATGATTTTTTAAATGGCTGAAATATCCCTCAATACCATTGGTTGTTTTAGGAATATTGGGATTTTCCAGATAATGAAACATATTGGGCAATGCCCGTTTTATAGTAAAATACGATCGTCTGATAAGCTTGTGGGTATACCAGTATCTTTCGGTTTCAAGATTAATTGTTTTTTCATTAATATAATCCTGATGTCTCAAATACCAGTCGTTGAGTTCATTTTTCCACCAGATTTTATCGTTTTGTGTTTTAATTTTCAGTAATAATAAAACGTGTTTTCGAAGTTCCTGACCGGCAATGTGTTTAGGAAACTTTGTGAGCCAGATCAGGCACATTCTCTGAATATGAACCAGACATCTCTGAGTAATGATGTCTCCATCAGATTTATTTATGGCTTTCAAAACGCTTTTATGTCCATCTGTAGTAATGCTTTCCAGCTTTACGCCCAGCCGTAAAAGATTGTTTAAATCTTCCCTGATTTCTTCATAATGTTCTCCATCGGTAAAACGGATAAGCTGTGTATATTCATCAAAATCATCCTGATAAGCAATTAAACAGAACTGAGCAAAATAAGTTGCATCCATTCTTAAATTCACCTTTTCCCGTTTGATGATCTTTAAGGTAGGAGACTGCTCTAAAATGGTATAAAATGTTTTCTGCAAAGTATCTTTCGAATAACCGCTGTCTCTGCAAAGCGTTTTGTAGGTCTGCCTTTCCAATACCCATTTTTTGAACCAGATAAAACGATTTTTAATTCTCTGCTCCGTTCTGTTTTGAGTAAATAAAATCCCGCAATTTTTACATTTAAATCTTTGCTTTCCCCCTTGTTTTCCCCAACGAATTACCTCCAGGCTTGAACAAGACCAACAACGTTTTTTTGCCATTTTTCAGACAAAGAAAAAGTTTTATGAAACACGTTTCATAAAACTTCCTCCAAGCAGCCTAACAATGAGGTTTTGATAGGATTCTACCAACTATTTTTCAGTATTATGCCTTTCTACAAAAATTCCGGAGCAGGTATTTCCCGATTTACAAGAATTTTTAGATCCTCCTTTGTATGATTATTTGGTAAAATATTCCAAAAAAAATGAGTCCAATATTTTTATTTTAAAAGACAGTAAAAAACAAAATATTTTAGTTGTCGTAAAAATTCGCTTTCAAAACCCTTATAAACTTAATGTCTCAATCACAGACAGCAATCGTTTTAACATGGATACCACATACGAATACAACGGCAAAATCTGGAATAAGGTGAATAGATAAATGCTGTTTTATTAAAATTTGAATTCTCCATATAATACACTAATTTTGTGTTCCCAAAAATTTTTTGCAGCATGGAGGATTATCTGAAAGGACTTAATGAATCACAATACGAAGCCGTTACCACATTACAGGGACCATTAATGGTTCTTGCAGGGGCGGGTTCCGGAAAAACGCGTGTACTCACCATGCGTATTGCCCATCTCATTACCAACGGAATCGATCCTTTTAATATTTTGGCGCTTACCTTTACCAATAAGGCAGCAAAAGAAATGAAAGAACGTATTGCAAAAGTTGTGGGACAGAGCAATGCAAGAAGTCTCTGGATGGGAACCTTCCACTCTGTTTTTGCAAGAATTCTGAGAAATGAGGCACATTATCTCGGATATCCTTCCAATTTTACCATTTACGATCAGCAGGACGCATTAAATGTCATCAAAAAAGTGTTGAAAGACATGAATATTGATGCCGATCTGTATAAGCCCAAAAAAGTTCAGGCAAGAATTTCGACCTATAAAAACAACCTCATCACCGTAAAAGCTTATTTCAACAATCCTGAGTTGATGGAAGCCGATGAAAAAGCCAATATGAAATTCATCGGGCAGATTTACCAGCGGTATGTAGAGCAGTGCTTCAAGAACGGATCGATGGATTTTGACGATTTGCTGTTAAAAACCAACGAATTGTTAACCCGTTTCCCTGAAGTGTTAGCAAAATATCAGGACAGATTCAGATACATTCTTGTGGATGAGTATCAGGATACCAACCATTCTCAATATTTAATTGTAAAAGCTTTAGCTTCAAAATTTGAAAATATTTGTGTTGTGGGAGACGATGCACAGTCCATTTATTCCTTCCGTGGCGCGAATATCTACAATATTTTAAACTTTAAAAAAGATTATCCGGATGCAATGACGGTCGCTTTGGAGCAGAATTACCGTTCTACCCAGAATATTGTGAATGCTGCGAATGTAGTGATCGCGAAAAACCTTCAGCAGTTCAAGAAAAATGTTTTCAGCGAAAATGAAGAAGGAGAGAAAATCAAAGTATACCGCTCACTTTCCGATGCCGATGAAGCGAATTTCGTTGCCGGAAACATCTGGGAAACCAGAAACCGCGAGCAGAGAAAATACAGCGATTTTGCCATTTTATACAGAACCAACTCTCAGACGCGTGCTTTCGAAGATGCACTGAGAAGAAAAAATATTCCTTACAAAGTCTACGGAGGTCTCTCTTTCTACCAGAGAAAAGAAGTGAAAGATCTCATCGCTTATCTTAGACTTTTAGTCAATGAAAACGATTCTGAAGCATTGATGAGAATCATTAATTATCCGGTAAGAGGAATTGGAGAAACCACTCAGAATAAACTGACTGTTTTTGCAGATGCACAAAATGTTTCCATATCACAGGTTCTCGATAATTTACCAATGTATTCGCCACATTTAGGGTTAAACAATGGGGTTTTAAACAAACTGAATGACTTCTGGTCGATGATCAAGGCATTTCAGGTACTGCTGAAAACGGAAACTGCGTATAGCGTTGCGATGGAAGTGGCGAAACGAAGCGGACTGATTAAATTTTTAAAAGACGATCAGACTCCCGAAGGAATTTCCCGTGTAGAAAACGTTCAGGAATTAATGAACTCAATGCAGGGTTTCATTGAAGAACAGATGCAGTTGGAAGACGGAGATCCGAGCTTACCGAATTTCCTTGAAAACATTGCCCTTTCTGCCGATACGCAGGATAAAAACAATGAAGAGGATATGGTTTCGCTAATGACGATTCACCTTTCAAAAGGTCTTGAATTTCCGGTTGTACATTTGGTAGGGCTTGAAGAAAACCTTTTCCCGAGCTTTATGAGTTCTTCCACAAGAGAAGATCTGGAAGAAGAGAGACGTCTCTTCTATGTTGCTTTAACGAGAGCCGAAAAGCAGGTGTTTTTCTCTTATGCCGTTTCACGTTTCCAGTGGGGGAAAATTACCGATGCGGAACCTTCAAGATTTTTAAGTGAAATTGATGAAGAATATATCGAATTTGTAAATCCTGCGATTGAAAAACGTTTTATCAACAATTCCGGCATCAAATCCAATATTTTCGATGAGCATCCTTCCGAAATGAGAAGTTTCAAAAAAGTGGAAAAGAAAACCATCGAAAGAAGCGACAGCTCAAAACCGATTGCAGAACCACGCAAACTGAAACCTGTAAGTACCGCAAAAATTATCAATCCGAGCGGAGCTTCTTCTCAGGATATTGAAGTGGGTGATAAGGTAAGACACGACCGTTTCGGAATCGGAGAAGTGACTTTCCTCGACGGAACAGATCCTCAGAATATCAAAGCCAAAGTAGTCTTCCAGCATGAAGGCGAGAAAAATCTTATCCTGAAATACGCGAAACTCACTAAAATCTAAAATTCATTTCAACTTTAAAAAATAGAAGATGACAATATTCATTTTCTGAATTCTTTTAGTCTATTAATTTTGTGGACTAATAAATATAATTTACATTTGCACTTTTAAAACATGAATTTAAAGTGAGGAATGTATGAAGAATAAAAAAACTATTTTTTCGGCATCGGTATTATTTTTCCTGGGAACATTTGCATACGCACAGGAAAAAGATACAGTAAAAACAAACAACTTAGAGGAAGTTGTTATTTTAGGATCAAGAGGCGGAGCAAGGTCTAAAGTAGACAGCCCTGTTCCGGTGGACGTTTTCAATATCAAAGAATCTTCGGTTATTTTACCGCAAACCAACGTTGCACAAATCCTTAATTTCATTGCACCGTCGTTTACATCAACCATACAAACCAATGCAGACGGAACCGATCATTTGGATCCTGCACAGCTCAGAGGGTTGGGTCCCGATCAGGTTTTGGTTCTGGTAAACGGAAAAAGAAGACACACTTCCGCGTTAGTCAATGTCAACGGATCTCCCGGAAGAGGAACAGTAGGAACCGATCTTAATGCCATTCCGTCTTTTGCCATTAATAAAATTGAAGTCTTAAGAGACGGTGCTTCTGCGCAGTACGGTTCGGATGCCATTGCCGGAGTCATCAATTTAGGATTGAAAAGAGATACCGGAAAACTGACGGGACAACTAAGCTATGGCGGAAATCTTACTCCAACGGCCAACGATCACACAGGAGATTTTGACGGACAGAATATTCAAGTAGACCTTAACTACGGAAATAAAATTGGGAAGAAAGGCGGATTTTATAACATTACGTGGACATCCCAGTTCAGAAATCCTACCTACAGAGCGGGAACAGAAAGCGGAAACATTTTCAATGCTTACAACGCGATTGAACAGCGTGCTTTAAATAACGGCGTGAATCTTTCATCCCTTTTCACGAATATTAACAATACTCCGAATTCCCAACAGATCATCAATTATATTCATCAGTATGCGCAGGAAGTCAATTATTTTTCTCCGACGTTACAGAACCAGATTCAGTCGGCGAATACAATTTCCGCATTACAGGGAATTTTAAATACGAATGTGACGGATCAGGAGCTGGCTTACAGAGGTTTGTCCAGAAAAGATTTCAATATGCAGGTGGGACAGTCTAAACTGAATAATCATCAGCTTTTTGCCAATGTAGAAGTTCCGCTGAACGACAACTGGAAAGTTTATACTTTTGGCGGATACAGCTTCAGACACGGAACTTCGGGAGGATTTTTTAGAAGACCTAACCAAAGCAGAACATTTACAGGATTGTATCCCAACGGTTATCTGCCGCAGATCGGAACAGACATTCAGGATCTTTCGCTTTCCGCAGGAATTAAAGGAGACTGGAAAGGCTGGAACATCGATTTCAGCAATACTTTCGGACAGAATTCTTTCAGCTATGATATTAAAAATACCGGAAATACCTCTTTAAGATTCAATTCTCCGAATGAATTTGATGCAGGAGGTTTAAGATTTTCCCAAAATACAATCAACCTTGATTTTTCAAAGAAATATGATGTCTGGAGCGGAATCAACGTTGCCTTCGGAGCAGAACACCGTTACGAAAATTTTAAAATAACAGCAGGAGAAGAAGCTTCTTACGCTACGTATGATGTTTCCGGAAATCTCTGGAACGGAAATACAGTTCGTCCGACCGACTTTTTCGGCGCTTCACTTCCGGGAGGCTCTCAGGTTTTCAGTGGATTTAAACCCGCAAATGCAGTGAATAAAAACCGACAGGCAATTGCTGGATACGCAGATGTTGAATTCAATTTTACCAACTGGTTATTGGCAGATGCAGCCGTGAGATATGAAAATTATTCAGATTTCGGTTCTACATTCAATTATAAATTAGCTTCAAGAATCAAAGTAAATAAAGATCTTAATTTCAGGTTTGCAGGTTCTACAGGATTCAGAGCGCCTTCTATCCATCAGATTTATTATAATGTAACGTCAACTTTGTTTACAAACGGACAGCTTCTGGAAGTGGGAACGTTCAGCAACGATTCAAAAGTTGCCAGTTCATTGGGAATACCAAGTCTGAAACAGGAAACTTCAAAATCTGCAAGTGTAGGATTTACCTATAAAATTCCTTCGGCAAAACTTACGCTTACCGCAGACGGATATTTCATCAGAATTGATAACAGAATTCTGCTTACCGGTCAGTTTACAAGATCTGCCGTTTCTCCGGCAACGCAGCTGATTTACGATGCCGAAAGAGTAAATGCTGTACAGCTTTTTACCAACGCAATAGATACGGAAACCAGAGGATTAGATATTGTTCTTACACATAATGCAAAATTCTCAAACATCAAACTGGATAATAATTTTGCGATCAATCTTAACCGGACCAGAAAAGTCGGAGCCATCCATTCATCAGGATTATTACAGTCTTCAAATCTGGAAAATGTTTATTTTTCCGAGGCATCAAGAGTGTATCTGGAAGAAGCAGTTCCCAGAGTAAAAGCCAGCTTATCCAATCAGCTTACCTGGGGAAATGCTATTTTCTATCTCAGAAATACTTACTTCGGAAAGGTAACGAGTCCCGATATTATTGATGCAAACGGAGACGGCATCATTTCTCCGAATGAACATCAGGAAATTACAGATAAGATCATTACCGATGTTTCTCTGGCATATCAGTTTACCAAAAATATAGGACTTACTGTTGGAGTCAATAATCTTTTTGACATTTATCCAACGAAAAACCTTCCTGCTTCTTCCAATAACGATCAGTTCGTTTACTCGCGATCAACTTCACAGTTTGGGCAGAACGGAAGATTTGTATTCTCAAGACTTAACTTTAATTTTTAATTCATTTTTATGATTGTCCGTAGTTTGTCATCATTGAAAAACCTTTGAGATCTTTGCTGAGTGAATAGTTTATGCTGAGCTTGTCGAAGCACCTTTGTGAACTTAAAAACAGTTGGTATATAAAAGAATCTTTGCGATTCTTTGCGTTAAAAAGCAGTATGATTAATAAAGGACAATGAAATTTTTTTAATTCTCATCTGAAATGAATCCGGTTTTTCCGGGTTCATTTTTTTATTTGGGTGAAAGACAATTTGTATCTTTAAACCATAAAAGTTATTCAATGAAAAGGATTCTGCTATTTTTACTTCTTACCCTGTTTTCCACCCCACTTTTTTCTCAGGAATACCGCACCAAAAATAATATCCATTATTATGATGAAAAAACTAATAAATCGGATGCTTACATCAATGAAAGATGCGTGCTGGATATTTATATTCCGAAAAATGTGAAAAATTTTCCGACGGTGATCTGGTTTCACGGCGGAGGTTTAACCGGAGGTGAAAAGGAAATTCCAGAAGGACTGAAAAATAAAGGAATCGCAGTGATTGGAGTCAATTATAGACTCTCTCCGAAAGTTAATGCCCCGAAATACATTGAAGATGCAGCCGCAGCAACAGCATGGGTTTTTAAGAATATTAAAAATTATGGAGGAAATGAAGATCTTGTCTTTATTTCAGGACATTCTGCGGGAGGTTATCTTGCCATTATGGTAGGTTTAAATAAAATGTACCTGAACAAATATGGAATTGATGCCAATAAACTTGCCGGAATTATTCCTTTCAGCGGACAGATGATCTCGCATTTTACCACTAGAAAAGAAAAAGGAATTGATGAACTGGATGCCAGAATTGACGAATATGCACCGCTGCATTTCATCAGAGCAGATGCACCGCCTTTGTTATTAATTACCGGAGACCGCGAGAAAGAACTGCTCGGAAGATATGAAGAAAACGCTTATATGGCGCGAATGATGAAACTGAAAGGTCATAAAGAAACCACTTTATACGAACTTCAGGGTTTTGATCACGGTGGAATGGCGCAACCCGCATTTCCTTTGCTCATCAACGAAATGAAAAGAGTGGAAAAGAGTAGAAAGTAGGATGGAAGATGGAAGAAGGATGGAGTAGGCTAGAAACGGGAAGTTAGAAGCAGGAAGATTTGATGCTAATAAATGTGCATACAGATTTTAAACTTCCATCCTCCAGCTTCCAACTCCCAGCTTCCCTACTTCTAACTCCCAACTTCTCACTCAATTATTTTGCAAAGTTTTTTATTTTTTCTTTCTTTGGAGCGAAAATAAAATGATTTCGAACGATGGGTATGTTTTACAACAATGCGGTTTGTGATATTTATATAGGAAAAAGTGCAGGAGCTAAAATGATGCAGGACATCAGAAATGCTCAGAGAAATGTGAAAATTGTTTCCCCTTATCTTTCTCCTTTTTTAATTAAAGAGCTGATTCATCTCCATTCCAGAGGAATTAAAATAAGATTGGTTACCAGCGATGAAATCGAAGATTTTTACGGCTACGACAAGAATATTCACAAACTGATTATTCAGAATAAACACGTTGACGAAAAGGCAAAACAGACCAGAGACAATCTGGTAAGCCTTTCCGGAACGCTTCTTTTTGCCATGATCGGTTTGGGCGTGGTTTTGCTTCCGCTAATGTATCTTTTAAACAATTTTAAACTTGCTTACGGATTTATTATTGTCATTTTAATGTTTCTCATAAGAGATTCCATCGTCAAAAAAATAAAAAAGACAAAGGTTTACCATTACAGCTACAAGCAGCTTTTTCCCTTCAAGGTTTTTGTCTCTCCGAATAGCGGAAATTCTACCAATAAAACCTTTATTCACAGTAAAATTTACATCATTGATGACGAAATTGCCTATTTAGGTTCTCTGAATTTCACAGGAAGCGGAGTGAAAGACAACCATGAAACCAGAATACGAACAACCGATCCGGAAGCCGTCGCAAAAATTATCGAAGAGGTAAAAGAAGTATTTTATCACTCCAATCTTCCGGAAAGAGATATTCAGTTTTGGGGAAGTCAGTTGTATGAAGAACCCATTAATTAAGATGAATGGTGAATTTGCTTTGCAGTCAATGGTGAATTTTTTCATTATGATTATCTCAATCATGTTAAATTCACTGCTAAGCGGCGTGAAAGATAACCACGAAACCAGAATCAGAACAACCGATCCGGAAGCTGTTGCTAAAATCATTGAAGAAGTAAAAGAAGTTTTCTATCACTCCAATCTTCCGGAAAGAGATATTCAGTTTTGGGAAGTCAGTTGTATGAAGAACCCATTAATTAAGACGAATGGTGAATTTGCTTTGCAGTCAATGGTGAATTTTTTCATTATGATTATCTCAATCATGTTAAATTCACTGCGAAGCAAATTGATTATTGACCATTCACTTTAATTAATCACTGCATTTATTTTCTGCCACAAAACATCATCGAAATCTGAAAGGGCAAGATTCACATTATCTGCAGCATCGCCCATTCTGATGATAACGAGTTTTTTGCTTGGAACGACATAGATTTTCTGGTCATTTTTTCCCAAAGCACAAAACATATCATCCGGGGCACTCGGAATCAGTTTTCCGTTGAACTGAAACTGAGTCTGCGGCATATGATAACTTGTTTTTCCGTTCAGCCACCACAAATAACCGTAGGCTAAATTGATGCTTTGGGAAGTGTTTGTCGCACTTTGGAAATAATTCGAGTTGATGATCTGTGTTCCGTTCCAGTTTCCGTTGTTTAAAGCCATCAGTCCGAAACGCGCCATACTTCTCGTTGTACTCCAGTACACACTGTTGTCACCACTTTGAATCCAGTTTCCTGTCATCCCGATTTTATCCCTCAGTTTGCTGTTGAAATATTGTGACCAAGTTTGTCCCGTTGCTGCGGCTACAACATCCTGAAGTTTTACATAGACATTGTGATACGCCCATCGTGTTCCTGCATCGGCTTTGTACTGTAGATTTGCAGGACTTACATTATCTCCGAGACTGTCGTCCAATCCGGAAGTCATCGTAAGTAAATTCCGGCAGGTAATTAAATTTTCTTTTGCCAAAGGCGCGCTTGTCCAGCCGGTTCCTATGTATGTGGAAACTTTATTGTTGATATTGATAAACCCTTCCTGTTCTGCAATTCCTGTCACCGTTGAGGTTAACGTTTTTCCTGCGCTTGCCCAATACCAAGGTGTAGTAGAAGTATGGCCCGAAAAATAGTTTTCCATAACAATTCTTCCATTTTGCAGGATCATAAAACTTTTAGAATGTTTGGTTTCCAGATACGTCAGAAGATCCTGAAGTTTTTCCTGATGCCAGTTTAATGAAGAAAGAGATTTGGTTTCCCATACATCACTGTTGGAAGGAGGAAAATACATGGCTTCCGTTGTAGAAACTGTACTGTTCGGATCTGAAGAGGGTTGCGTAATATCATCAGAAGAGCTGCAGGATAATGCTAAAAAACAAAAAGCAGAAACAGAAAATAGATTTTTTATTTTCATACGAAATTAGTTTAAATTCTGATTTTTAGATAAGCATAGTAACGAATAGTTAAAAACATTTGATGAAAAATGTTAAAATTATCTTCAATTAAATTTTAAACTAAAACTTGAATAAACTAATTTCAGAATTAACCGCAAAAGATGCAAAAGATAATAATAAAGCGAATTTCCAGCATAAGCAAAGCACTCAAAAGAATAAAAATCAAAGATTTTTAAAAACTCTTGTGATCTTTTTCTTTTAAAATCAGCACTTTGAATAAAGGTTATCTTATCTTTTATGTCTTTTGTGGTTATATAAAAGGTCAAATATTCTTTGTAAAAAAGCAATTATCTTCAATTAAATTTTAAACTAAAACTTTTTACTTTTTGTGCGCATCAATAAAACGGATCATATCATCCGTAAGCTGATCCATATATTTTTTATCAGTCGTTCCGAAACCGTGCGTTCCGTCTTCTACCACGACAAGTTCAGCTTCTATATTTTGCTTTTTCAGCTTTTTTACCAGTTTTTTAGAATGACTCAATGGCGCCACCTTATCTTTATTTCCATGAAGAATAAAGGTCGGAATACCGTTTTCAGTCTCATTGATCGGAGAAACCGTTTCCAGATAATCTATGGCTTTTCTTTTTTCTTCATTAATATCGTAGCCGGAAATTCCATAAACCAGTTTCTGTCTGATCTCAACAATCGGTTTAAAGAAGAGACCTACAATAGACACCGGAACTTTTCCCAGTCTTGTATGCAGAAGTTTATTAATATCAGTCGGTCCGAAATTATCAACCACATAATTTACCTTTGCCGAATAGGGAGATAATTCAGGGCTTCCCAAATATTCATTGTCATTCGTGTAAGCAGCCATCAGAGCAAGATGCGCTCCCGAAGAAGCTCCGAAAAAACCAATATTATCAGGATCAAAATGATATTGATCTGCATTTTTTCTTACCCATCGCACCACATCTTTGGTATCCTGAATCGGCAGCGGAAAGTGTACGGTTTCACTTACAAGGGTATAATCGATGCTTATCACAGCATAATTTTTTTCAACAAGTTTTAAAATGAAATTTTCGATGTAATTGTTGGATCTTACTACTTTATCGCCTTTCGCCCATGCTCCGCCGTGAACATAGATAACCACCGGAAGTTTTGCGGAACCCGCGTTTTTCGGTTTGTACAGATCCAATTTGATGGGATTTCCGGAAACATCATTTTTATACGTAATATTTTCTGAAAAATCCGTTTTTTCGGGAAGAAGAACACTTGGCGGTGTCGGAGTTCCTTCGATCGGACCCTGAGAATAACTCAACGTAAAAAAGCTGAACAGAAAAATAAAAAACAGGCTTTTAGAAAACCTGTATATAGTATTGTCATTCGTAAATTTCATAGAATATTTTTTTGAAGCGTATTATTTTACTAACTCCTCAAAAAGCCTACCAAAAGTATCTTCCAGATTTCTGGATTTTCCGGGATGAGGTCTCGAAGTCTGGATCACAGAACTTCTTACGGCAGTCAGCCAACGGAATCTTTCCGGAATTTCAAGCTGTGCAATCGGTCCGCCGTCTTTTGTGCCGTCAGCGATTTTTTTGAAACTTTCCAGATTCTGGATCACGTCTTCATAGTCTATTTTGCTTCGCATCAGCTTAAATTTATCCGGACAGAGATAAAATTCCACCTTAATGAATTTTTCTTTTTTTGAAAACATTACCAGTCCGATATTGAAAAATTCTTCTCTTTCAACCTTCGGAACCAATCTTATTACCGCGTATTCGTAGATTTTATCCTCTTGCATTTTTAGCTTCGTTTAAAAAGATTTCAGAATGTTCTAATCGGGTCTTCAGGAAGTTGAAATAGATATCACGGATTTCTTCCGGCGTTTCTTCCGCATCGTTCCAGTGCAGCCAGTCTTCGGGAATGATATTCACAATGTCTCTGAATACCTTTTCGTTCAGTACTTCTTTGGCAAACAGATCGGCTTCATCCAGCTTCGATGCCTGTGGAAGCAAAACATGGTCTTTTACATATTTAAAAGGTGTTTTTGCTGCAGCATCAAAATTCTGCCATGAATGATGAAAATAAAAAGAAGCTCCGTTATCAATAATCCAGAGTTCTTTGTGCCACATCAGCAGATTTGTGTTTCTGAAAGTACGGTCGATATTCGTGATAAATGCATCCAGCCAGACGATTTTCGAAGCCAGAAGCGGATCGATCTTCACACTCGGATCATAAGTAATGGAACCTGAAAGATAATGAAGTCCCAAGTTAAGACCTTCGGAATTTTTCAAAAGATCCTGAATTTCTTCATCAGCCTCCGTTCTTCCGAAATCTACATCCAGATTCACAAAAACAAGCTCTGGAATTTTCAATCCCAAAATTTCTGTAATCTTTCCGCCGATCAGTTCAGAGATCAGCATTTTTACTCCGTGACCTGCTCCACGGAATTTCAGAACATATTTAAAATCATCATCTGCTTCTGCCAAAGCAGGAAGAGAACCTCCCTCCCGAAGCGGCAGAATATAACGCATGACGGTTACCTTTCTTAAATCCAACATAAGGCAAAAATAAGATATTCCTTTGTCTTTATTTCTATTTATACTATTTTTAAGTAAAAATTGATTGTTTCGAAATTATGATTCTGAATAGACCATAGCGGAATGAAGAAATCTGAATATAAATTTCCTGAACGATGCTCGCATCGATTAATGCTGTGTCGGAATGACAAAGAAAAATTTTTAATACATTATTATACAATACAATATGCAGATCACAAAAAAGCAAAATATCATTATTTCCAATCCTGAAACCAGACACTTTTTCGCCGATGCATTTTTTCCGGAAACTGAACAGAAATTACCGTTGGTGATTTTCGTTCACGGCTATAAAGGCTACAAAGATTGGGGCGCATGGAATCTTATGGCTGAAAAGTTTGCGGAAGCCGGATTTTTCTTTGTTAAATTTAATTTTTCGCACAACGGAATAACGGTTGAAAATCCTCATGAATTTGCTGATCTTGAAGCGTTTGGAAATAATAATTATTCTAAGGAACTTTCGGATCTGGGAACCGTGATTGATTATTTCGTTAAAAATGAAAAAGTAGATGCTGATAAGATTATCCTGATCGGTCACAGCAGGGGAGGAGGAATTTCAATCATCAAAAGTTTTGAGGATGAAAGAATTCAAGGTTTAATTACCCTTGCAAGTGTAGACACACTGGATCGCTTCCCGAAAAACGATGCCTTCGAAAAATGGAAGGAAGCCGGAGTGTATTATGTGATGAATGGAAGAACAAAGCAGGAAATGCCTCATTATTATCAGTTTTATGAAGATTTTGAAAATAATTTTCACCGTTTTGATGTGGAAAGAGCAGCCGAAATGGCGAAAGTACATTTTTTAATCATTCATGGAACGGAAGATGAAGCAGTAAATGTAAAAAGCGCAGAGCATCTTCACATCCTGAATCCTAATTCTGAACTGTATCTGGTTGAAAATG
Organism: Chryseobacterium sp. 2P; assembly: GCF_059579425.1. Taxonomy (NCBI): domain Bacteria; kingdom Pseudomonadati; phylum Bacteroidota; class Flavobacteriia; order Flavobacteriales; family Weeksellaceae; genus Chryseobacterium; species Chryseobacterium sp. 2P. The sequence continues at coordinate 3,469,300 of NZ_CM184194.1, read as the reverse complement.
CCAATCATACTTTTGGAGCAAAGGAACCGTGGGAAGAGGAACAACTTCCAAAAGACCTTCATGAAGTTACAGAAAAATGCATTGCGTTTATTAAAGAGAAAATGTAAGTTTCCGGATTGAAAATTTTTCATACATTAGTGAGATTAACAAATCCAAATTATTCTGCTATGAAAAATTTAAAAAAATTAACCAGAGAGGCACAAAAAGCTATTGTAGGAAAAGGAGTACAATCTTGTCCGCCAACAGGATGTTACAATTTCTATCTCAGCGATGGAGACAGTACTTGTATCGCTTCGGGATGTCCAAACGATTATGGTACAATCGTTACGGTAAACGGACGATCTCAGTGTTGTTTCTAAAAAGTAAAGGAGTGAAAATTTTCACTCCTTATTTATTTGTTCAGCTTAATGGCATTCTTTTTTACGGATTTTAAAAGACTTCTGAAGTTTTTCATCGTCATCATTTCCGTGGACGGTGTAAAGATCGTTGCTTTCTCACCTTTTTCTACAGAAACTTCCGAATAGGCTTTGAGGGTGTAGATCTTTTTCAATGTTTTGATGTCATAAACATCCATCATCGCGAAAGTTTCATTTTTTCTGTATTCGTCTTGTACGCCTAAAGTATGGTCTAACCCGTTTCGGACTTTGAACGTATAAATATTCACCAGAAAGTTAAAGTCTGAATTGTTTTTAAGGTCTTCCAGATCTTCTGTTTCCGGACTGAACGGAATATCATGACTGATTAAGTTTTCGGATTTTGCTGTCTTTAAATCATAGGCTTTCCCGCCGCTTAATTCGTTAAATAATTTCATGGTTGCAGATGTCATCATTTCCTTGTGATGTTCATCAACCGTCGTGTTGATATTATTAACCAGCCACTTCTGATCGTTAGAAAACACCAGAGATTTGCTGTAAATTCCGTAGTCTTTTCTTACAGGATAATAGCAGGACTGTAAACCAAACAGGATCAGTAATAAGAGGATGAATTTTCTCATAAATGTTAGTAAATCAGAATTTTCCAGGCTTCTTCAATTTTACTTTCCAGTAATAATTTCTGGGCTTCAAAATGAATCTTTTCATCGGAATGATAATTTCCTGAAGGCAGTATTTCAACATTTGCCAGCATTCCCAAATCGTTTCCTGTAAATATTCTGCTGAATTTTATTTCATCCGGAAGAAGATCGAAGCCGATTCCTTTCGTTACCAGTGGTTTTGGAACTTCGAAAAGATTGTCTGCCGTATTTCTGGAATACCAGTTGCTTCCCAGTCTTGCCACCATATCCAGTTTTGCCTGATCCAGATTTCCGTTTTCATCCAGATATTTTTCCCGGATATGAATTTTCTGAACTTCACAGATCACCAGATTTCCTGCACCGCCCTGATCGCCTAAAGATTTTACTTCTAATACTTTACATTCAAAATTTACAGGACATTCTTCAATTAATTTAGGCTGAACAAGATCAGCATCTTTCATCGTTAATCCGGATTTAATGAATTCGTTAACGCCTTCTTCATATTCTGTTGAAGCCAAAGAGATCTGCTGTACAATCGGAAAATTAACCGTTCCGATCACCACTTCCGGAACTTCAAGAACGTTTTCCAGCGTATGTTTGATCGTATTATCGCGAACTCTTCTTGAAGGTGAAAAAACCAAAACCGGAGGAACTGTACTGAACATATTAAAAAAACTGAACGGCGACAGATTGCTGTTTCCGTCTTTATCAACCGTTGAAGCCAGTGCAATCGGACGCGGTGAAACGGCAGTCTGCATTACTGTCTGCAGTTGTACTGGAGTTATTTCAGAGGGGATGAGTGTTTTCATTATTATATTGTTTTTTTTAACACATAAGTCACATAAGTTTAAAGTTCAAAATATTGAAAATATTTAGTACACATTAGTTTGAAAATCTATAGATTTTCATTTATAACAGATTTTCAAAGTCTTTATTTACAAATGTTTCCGTTCCTTCATGATAAAGATTATAAACATTAAAATTTACAAGAATTGATTTTGAAACTTTAAGCAAATTCATATAATTCATTGTTTGCGCTCTGTGAATATTATGAAATTCTGTAACGGATTTTATTTCCAATACTATAGCATTTTCAATTAGAAAATCACATTTAACCTTACCGTCAATCTTTAAACCTTTATAGATTAATGGAATTTCAAGTTCACTTTTATACTTTATGCCAAGCAAATCAAATTCTCTTTCTAAACATTTATGATATATTTCTTCATAAAGACCCGGACCAACAATTTTATGAACTTCTATACATGCGCCAATTATCTTATACGTAAGCTCATTGATGTATTTCTTAGTAAGTTCCATAATTGTGTTTTGCCTAATTCAATGAAAATCGATAGATTTTCAAACTAATGTGTTCTCTTATGCAGATAAAAACTTCTTTGTGACTTATGTGTCAAAAATTATCTATAAATTTTATATTTAAACAGCAGGAATAATTTTGCCAGAAACCTCTCCAAAACCAACTCTTACCCCGTCTTTTTCAGCCCAGGCTTTCATGGTTACGGTATCGTTATCGTTGATGAATTTTCTTTCTTCTCCGTTGTTTAACTGAATCGGATTCTGACCTCTCCATGTTAATTCCAGCATGGAACCGAAAGATTTCGGATCGCTTCCTGAAATAGTTCCGCTTGCATACAGATCTCCGACTTCCACGTTACAGCCGTTTACGGTGTGATGAGCCAGTTGCTGCGTCATGTTCCAGTACATATGCTTGTAGTTGCTTTCGCAGATCAGGTTTTGCTCTCCGTTTTCAGGCTGAAGATAGACTTCAAGATTGATATCGTAATTTTTATCTCCTTCAAATTTCAGATAATCCAAAACTTCAGGATCCTGTGTAGGAGAAGCGGTTCTGAATGGCTCTAAAGCTTCCAGAGTAACCACCCACGGCGAAATAGAGGAACCGAAATTTTTAGCTAAAAATGGTCCCAGCGGAACATACTCCCAAGACTGAATATCTCTTGCCGACCAGTCGTTGAAAACCACCATTCCGAAAATCGCGTCTTCAGCATCTTTGGTTGAGATACTTTCGCCCATTTCGGTATTTTTATTGATGATGAATGCCATTTCCAGTTCAAAATCCAGTTGTTTGCAAGGTCCGAAAATTGGCTTTTCCACATCTACAGGTTTCATCTGACCTTTCGGACGGTTGATTTCCGTTCCTGAAACGACGATAGAGGAAGCTCTTCCGTGATAACCTACCGGAAGATGTTTCCAGTTAGGAAGCAGTGCATTTGCAGGATCTCTGAACATTTTTCCCACGTTGGTTGCATGTTCGATGCTGCTGTAAAAATCTGTGTAATTCGGAATATGAACCGGCATCATCATTTTAACCTGATCCAGCTCATAGAAAGCTTCTTCAATGGTTTTTTCGTCTTTTGACAAAGTAGAACCTTCCTGTAATAATTCCTGAATTTTTAAACGAACGGCATTTGTTACGGGCTTTCCAAGCTCGATGAACTCATTTAAGGTATAGGCTTCGAAAACGTTATCGCCAAAGCCTTCAATTTCTTCGAAATACCCTAAATCGTACAACGTTGCCAGATCTATGATCTGATCACCGATTCTTGTACAGCACCCGATGTATTCTTTGTTGAAAACCGCTACACCAAACGGAATATTATGAATAGAAAAATCTGAATCTGATGAATATTCTACAAATGATTTCATAATTTTAGAATTTAGTTTGGACTTTATATAAATCCGTTAGAATTTTTGGTTGTAATATTTGTTTAAATATTACTTTTTAGATTTGGTTTTGTTTTTAACTTTAGAAAAAGATTCTTCGTCAATCCAACGTGCTTTTGTATTCACGTCAATCAGGTACAGAATATTGTCCTGTCTTGTTAAAAGCAGCGTTTTGGTAACGGGGATCGGAACTTTTTTGTTTTCCAGAAGATCAGCTCTTAAAGAAATGATGTTCTTTCTGTTTCTTACAATATCCCCTGAAAAAACATTTGAACTGCTTTCTCCAGTAGCTTTATCATCAAAAACCTCTACATAAGTCGCTTTGTTTCCTTTAATGACAATAAAATCCCTTTCGGTATGGTCTGCTTCATCGTTGATGAAAATAAACTTTTTGTTGTCAATATTTACCGCTTCCAGATTCTGGTTGACTCCCTTTCTTTCCTCAAGTCTTGTAAGAATATCATTCAGCGAACCATACTGAGCTTTTAGCCCAAAGCTCGCTCCTAAAAATAACATTCCAATTAAAAATTTTTTCATATTAATGTGTTTTTTATAAAAAAGTTTTGTCAAGACTGTTCATCCTGACAAAACTCACTGTTACTATAAAATTAAAGATTTCCTCTTCTTTCCTGTTCTCTTTCCAATGCTTCGAATAATGCTTTGAAGTTTCCTGCTCCGAAGCTTTGCGCTCCGTGTCTTTCAATAATTTCAAAGAATAGAGTAGGGCGGTCTTCTACAGGTTTTGTAAAGATCTGAAGCAGATATCCTTCTTCATCATGATCAATAAGGATACCAAGCTCCTGAAGTTTCTTAATATCTTCGTCGATGTGTCCCACTCTTTCAGGAACCATGTCATAATAGGCTTCAGGCGGCGCAGATAAAAATTCTACCCCACGTTTTTTAAGTTCAGTTACGGTATGGATAATGTCTTTTGTAGCTACCGCAATGTGCTGTACTCCTTCACCTTCGTAGAAGTCCAGATATTCTTCTACCTGAGATTTTTTCTTCCCTTCTGCAGGTTCGTTGATCGGGAATTTTGCGTAACCGTTTCCATTGGACATTACTTTAGACATCAAAGCAGAATATTCTGTATTAATCTGCTTGTCATCAAAAGAAAGAATGTTTACAAATCCCATTACTTTTTCATACCATTCTACCGTTGGAATCATTCTGTCCCAGTCTACGTTTCCTACGCAGTGGTCTACATACAATAAACCTGCGTCTTCAGGCTTGTAATCGCTTTCCCACTTTTCGTAACCCGGCATGAAAGGTCCGTTATAATTTTTTCTTTCGATAAACATATGAACGGTTTCTCCGTAAGTATAAATTCCGGACATTCTTACCTCACCGTTTTCGTCTGTTAACGTTACCGGCTCAAGGTAAGGTTTTCCGCCTCTTTTTGTAGTTTCTTCAAATGCAGAATAGGCATCATCTACCCAAAGAGCCAAAATTTTCACTCCATCACCGTGTTTTTTTACGTGCTCATTAATTGGAGAATCAGATTTAAGCCCTGTGGTAAGTACCAATCTGATTTTTCCCTGCTGAAGAACATAAGAAGCACGATCTCTTACTCCAGTTTCAGGACCAGCGTATGCAACAGACTGAAAACCAAAAGCGGTTTTATAATAATGTGCAGCCTGTTTAGCATTTCCTACATAAAACTCAATGTAATCTGTACCATTGATCGGTAAAAAATTTTCAGCCTGAGCAATTTTTTCGGCAAATGTAAGTGTTGACATATTTCTATTTTTACTTTTATATTTATGGGAATGCAAATTACGAATTTCTTACTAATACGAAAAATATTAACAAACAATCGTTAGGTTGATTTAACATAATCGTAAAGAAAAGTTCATTTAAGTATATTTAAGTTTATTATTCTGCTAATAATATGTATAGATTTGTATTACTAACAAGTGAAAAAAAAATATTTCGAAAAATGAAGCCGCAGGTTTTTCCTGCGGCTTTCTTTATTTTAGATTGTTTAATCTTCCTGCATCCGGGTTATAATTATCCCATATTTTCCACACATTGTCTATTTTTCTTATAAAATAAATCTGTGTATTCAGCTGGTTGACAAAATGTTCTTCACCTGTTGCTCCTACTTTAAAAAGCAGGTTCCAGAATTCCTGAGATTCCAGAATTTTTTTGTCCGGTTCATCTGTCACAATATGGATGTCAAATACTTCATAATTCGAACGGTTATTTTTCGTTACCAGATGAAAATCTCTTTCACACAATTCTTTGCTGAAATGTGAGGCTCTTTCCATAAAGGGCGATTCATTGAATACCAGATCTGTGAAGAGCTCTGTCTTATGCTGAGGAAACTGCTTGTAAAATTCAAAAACGGTAGCGCAGTAGTCGTACACCATCCGAAAGAATTTCTGACTGTTGTCTTCATCATCTCCCTGTCTCTTTTCTTTTATAAACTGTATGTAAGCATTTAAATCTTTGTATCCCAGAAAAATACATATCTTATCCAGTGTTTTTAAAAATCTGAGATCATTGTGCGTTTTATCCTGATAATCATTCTCGAAAAAACGCTGAAGGGTAACGTGGGAAATGGTATTGCCTATTTCAAATTTTTTTCCGCCTTTAAGTTCTTCTGCTTCAGAAAGTTCATCTTTAATGATTTCAGAAAGGATAATATAATGGCTTCGCTTCCATTCCTGCACATTCCCCAGAACTGAATTTTTCACTTTGGGATGCTTAACAACCTCTTCTCTTATCGAATTATATATCGTTTTCAATTTCCTGTTTTTAAAAGCTTTTTTGCAAATATACTGCCAATTGACTGATTTTTTTTTAACTATTTCATTATGTTAAATCGCAGACTGTTTTTTTGACTGGCAGAAAGAAAAATAAGCTCTTAAAATATAGAGAATATTAATGCTTAAACCTTTCATAGGCAGCTTTTTCCAGCATTTCCCTGTCATCGGGATGCGCAATACTGATTAATTCCTGAGCTCTCTGCCTTAAATTTTTTCCGTAAAGATAAGCGGTTCCGTACTCCGTTACCACCCAATGAATATGTCCTCTTGTGGTTACCACTCCGGCTCCCTGTTTCAGGAAAGGAACAATTCTGGACACTCCTTTTTTGGTTCTCGAAGTAATGGCGATGATCGGTTTTCCGTCTTCGCTCAATGCGGCTCCTCTCATAAAGTCCATCTGCCCTCCGATTCCGCTGTACTGCATCGTTCCGATAGAATCTGCACAAACCTGTCCGGTAAGATCAATTTCAATGGCAGAATTGATAGCAACCATTTTATTATTTCTCATGATATTGATCGGGAAATTCACCGTACTCACATCATCAAATGAAAATACCGTGTTATCGTCCACGTAATCATACAGTTTTCTTGTGCCAAAACAGAAACTGGTAATGGTTTTATTGTCGTTGTAGCCTTTATATTTATTGTTGATGACATCATTCTGGATCAGATCTATTACACCGTCACTCAGCATTTCGGTATGTACTCCCAGATCTTTATGATTGTGAAGACATTTCAGAACCGCATCCGGAATGGTTCCTATTCCCATTTGCAGGGTGGATTTATCGTCAATTAATTCCGCAACATTTTTACCGACCAGCATTTCTTCAGGACCTACTTTTGCCCCGTAATCTACGGTTGGAAGTTCTTCTTCATGCCATACAAGCTTATGAATTCTGCTGATGTGGATCATTCCGTCGCCATGCGTTCTCGGCATTAAAGGATTCACAACTGCGACAAGTATTTTTGCGGTATCCACCGCAGCTCTTGCAACATCCACGGAGGTTCCCAATGTACAGAAACCATGTCTGTCGGGCGGTGAAACAGTAATTAAAGCAACATCAAGCGGTAATATATTTTTTCTGAAAAGAATAGGAATTTCACTTAGAAATACGGGAACAAAATCTCCTCTGTCGGAATTCACTGCATCGCGTACAGGAGACGAAACAAATAAAGAATTAACGAAAAATTTGTCTTTGTACTCAGGTTTTGCAATTTCCACATTTCCCTGCTGGGTAATGGAAACCATTTCTACATTATCCAAACGATGGGATTGCCTCGCTAGTTCGTCGATTAAGTAATTGGGAGTACAGGCGCTTCCGTGAAAAAATACACGGTTTCCGCTTTTAATGGTATAAATAGCTTCTTCTGCGCTGATGTAATTTTGCATATTGAAATTTTTTATGAATTTTTCTTAGTCTTAAAGATAGTTCATATTGTTTTTACTTAGTCTTATTATTCGAAGATTTTTATCATGTTTTAATTAAATTGATTCAAAAAAAAAGGACTGAAATATTAATATTCAGTCCTCAATATATTTTGATAATAATTTCAGTGCTAAAAGCCGGAAGCCAGTCGCAAAAAGCTTTATTATTCCTGAGAACGGTCTTCAAGATGATTGTCTTCGCTTTCCAGCCATGAAGTTTTGTAAGAAGGATCTTCCACTTTTAAAGCTTCTTCCGTAATTTTCAAAGGTCTGAAAGGATCTACCATTACAGCATATTCTTCCGTGAATTTTTTACCGATACTTCTTTCCATAGCTCCCGGATGCGGTCCGTGAACAATTCCTCCCGGGTGAAGCGTGAAATCCATTAAATCGATATGGTTTCGGCTCATGAAATCGCCTTCCGTATAAAATAAAACCTCATCCGAATCGATATTTGAGTGGTTGTAAGGAGCCGGAATGGCTTGTGGATGATAATCGTACATTCTTGCACAGAACGAGCAGACTACGAAATTATGAGCTTCGAAAGTCTGGTGAACCGGAGGCGGTTGATGAATTCTTCCCGTAATCGGCTCAAAGTTTTTGATATTGAATTTGTAAGGATAAAAATAACCGTCCCATCCTACAACATCAAACGGATGCGTTGCGTAGATGAAGTCTGTAATCTGGTTTTCCTTTTTTACTTTAATTAAAAATTCTCCTTTTTCGTCTTTCGGTTCCACAAAGGTAGGAGTGATGATGTCCCTTTCGCAGAAAGGAGAATGTTCCAGCAACTGTCCGAATTCGTTTCTGTATCTTTTCGGAGTGTAGATTGGAGAATGGCTTTCCAGAATGAAGAAAACCGTATCATCAGAATGCAGTTCCACCTGATAAATGGTTCCTCTCGGAATAATTAAATAGTCCCCTACAGAAAATTCAAGATTTCCCACAAAAGTTTTTAAAATTCCGCTTCCGCTGTGCGCGTATAAAAGTTCATCGCACTCGGCATTTTTATAAAAATAATCCATTGATTTTCTTGGCTTCGACAATCCCATTTTCAGGTCGTTGTTCACCATTAGGAACTTACGGCTGTCCAGAAAATCGTCTTCGGGAGTTACATTCATTCCCTTAAACATTCTTGGCGTTACGTTTTTATCAATAACAATTTTCGGAGCTACGTCCTTCGGTTCGCCGATGGATTTTATCTGCGTAGGACGGTGAATGTGGTACAATAAAGAAGAAATTCCATGAAAACCTTCCGTCCCGAAAAGCTGTTCATAGTAAAATTTATCTTCAGGAGATTTAAAAATCGTGTGTCTTTTCTGGGGAATATTTCCCGACTGATGATATCTCATTTTACTTTTATATGTTGATTCTCAAATTTAACACTTTTTCATGAATTCAATTTAATAATATTTTTCAGTTGAGTTTTGTGGTTAGAAAATAATTGTTAGCTTTGTCTAACAATTATAATTTCATGAGGCGAATATTATTTTCTGCAATCTTCTTTTCGGGTTTCTGCTTTTCACAGGAAACGGACAGTCTGGCTTTGAATGGGTCGAAAGAGCACGATTCTGCAAAAGTTTCAAATCCAAAAATCAAAACAAAAAATATTGATGATGTGGTGATTACAGGAACGATAAAACCTATCAGCAAATCGAAAAGTCCTGTAAATGTTGAAATTTATTCGCAGAAGTTTTTTCAGAAAAATCCGACGCCGAGCATTTTTGAAGCCATTTCTATGGTCAATGGAGTAAAGCCTCAGTTAAATTGTTCCGTCTGCAACACAGGAGATATTCACATTAACGGACTGGAAGGTCCTTACACGATGATTTTGATTGACGGAATGCCGATTGTCAGTTCGCTGTCCACCGTTTACGGACTGAGCGGAATTCCCAACAGTCTTGTTGACAGAATTGAGGTAGTAAAAGGTCCAGCTTCTTCTATTTACGGCTCCGAAGCAATGGGCGGAGTCATTAATATTATTACTAAAAATGCTTTGACTGCACCCAAATTAAGTGTCGATCTCATGACGACAACGTGGAGTGAAAATAATGTAGACCTTTCCACGAAATTTAATTTGGGAAAGAATGTCGCTTCGCTGTTGAGCATGAATTATTTTAACTATACAAAAAGATTCGATTACAATAAAGACAATTTTACGGATGGAGCTTTACAGAACAGAATTTCAGTTTTTAACAAATGGAATTTTCGGAGGAAGGAAAACCGATTGGGGAGTTTTGCTCTGAGATATTTATATGAAGACCGTTTTGGCGGAGAAATGCAGTGGAATAGATCGTATCGGGGAAGCAATGAAGTATACGGAGAGAGTATTTATACGAATAGAGTAGAAGCTTTCGGGGTTTATCAATGGCCTTTAAAAGAGAATATAATTACCCAGTTTTCTTATAATTTTCATGACCAGAATTCTTTTTACGGCAATAATCCTTTTCTGGCGAATCAGAAAGTGGCTTTTACCCAGACGTATTGGGATAAAAAATTCGGAAAACACGATTTGATTCTGGGGGTTACGTTTAAAAAGACATACTATGATGACAATACGCCGGGAACATTGTCTGCGGACGGATTAACCAACGAACCGATGAGGTCGCCGATTGTTGGAGCTTTTTTTCAGGATCAGTGGGAAATTAATGAGAAAAATACGTTGTTGCTGGGTTACAGACTGGATTATGATAAAATTCATCATGCCGTACATTCTCCGCGTTTTGCATGGAAATTTTCACCGAATCCTTATCATACTGTACGATTCAATTTTGGGACGGGTTTCCGTGTGGTGAATTTGTTTACCGAAGATCACGCTGCATTAACGGGTTCGCGTGAAGTGGTGATTCGGTCGAATTTAAAGCCTGAAAGATCTATCAACGGAAATATAAACTATGTATGGAAAATTCCTGCTGGAGACCAGTTGATTAATTTGGATGCTTCTGCATTTTATACGTATTTCAGCAACAAAATTGTCGGCGATTTTGATACCGATCCTGCGAAAATTATTTACGACAATCTTCAGGGGTACGGAATTTCGAGAGGAGCTTCTTTAAATCTGGATTATACTTTTGATCTTCCTTTGAGTGTTAATCTGGGAGTGACGTATCTGGATGTTTATCAGAAGTTTGATGGGGAAAATGAAAAAACGCAGCAGCTTCATGCCCCGAAATGGAGCGGAACTTATAATCTGAGTTATAAGTTCAAAAATAATCTGACAATAGATTTTACAGGACAGTTTTACGGACCGATGCGACTGCCGGTTTTACCGAATGATTACCGACCTGAATATTCTCCGTTGTATACTTTGGCGAATATTCAGGTTTCGAAGAGTTTTAAATCCGGATTTGAAGTGTATTGCGGAATTAAAAATCTTTTCAATTTTACTCCGAAAGATCCGTTGATGCGACCTTTTGATCCGTTTGATAAAAATGTAAATGATCCGGTAAGCAATCCTTATCATTATACTTTTGATACGACGTACGGATATGCGCCGATGCAGAAAATAAGAGGTTTTTTGGGGGTGAAATATACTTTAAAATAGTTGTGAATTTTAACGCAAAGATTTTTCTAATGAACAAGAATATTTTTAGAAAGCAAAGGCAAATAAATTTGCTTCACGAAGCGTAAGGAAAAGCTTTATCAAATCAACCTGTTGATCCATCTTTGCTCACTTATATGAAATAGAAAAAATTAAAACTTTGCGTTTAAAAGATTTTTATAAGAAAAAACATATATAAAATGAAAAGCCTAACGATATTTTTATTTTTAATGTTGGTGCCGTGTTTTTGTCTTTCGCAGATGAAAACCGGCACTTTTTCGGATTTGGAAATTCAGCAGAAGGAAGATCCTAAACCCATCATTATTCATCTTTATACCGATTGGTGTGGCGTCTGTAAAATCGAGAAATTCAATTTAAATAAGGATAAAGAACTGGTTGAACTCATCAATCAGCATTTCTATATTATCAATTTTGAAACTGAAAAAACAAAAGAGAACATCCGTTTTTTAGGAAAAGAATACCATTATCTGTCTAACGGAAATTTGGGAATTCATGAGCTGGCTCTGGCTTTATCAAAGAATAAAAGTCAGCCGGTTTATCCTGCGTGGATTATTCTGGATAAATATGGAAATTTGATTGGATATTATGAAGGGTTATTTAAACCTGAGAGATTAAAGAAGAAGCTCAAAGAGGTTTTGAACAAATGATTTTGTTTATTATATTGATTGGAAGCTGTAGATTTCTACGGTACGCTTCGGCTCCGCTCAGCGTACGAAAGGTCACCAATACAAATATTCCTCATTTATTTTAATAGAGAGGAAATTTTTACTTCAAAATGATGAAGGGTTATGAAATCTGCGGTAGGGGTTTTTATTTTAAAATCACTGCAATAATCGCGAGAATTGCAGGTAAAGCCTGAACAAAAAAGATTTTCTTTGTTGCTGAAATGGCACCGTAAATTCCGGCAACGGCAACACATCCTAAGAAGAATAAAGCGATATTCGTCTGCCATTTCGGATCTTCGATGAAGAATGACCAGATGAGTCCGGCTGCAAGAAAACCATTGTACAGTCCCTGATTGGCGGCTAAACCTTTGGTCGGTTTAAACATTTCGGGAGGTAAGGCTGCTTTGAAAACTTCTTTTCCTTTGGTTTCCCAGGCAAACATTTCCATCCAAAGAATATAAAGGTGTTCGAGGGCAACAGCGGCAATGAGTATTTTAGCTACAATTTCCATAATTTACGTTTTTGTTTTGTAAAACTAAAAAAATAAAGTTAAGTTTGGTTATACAATTTTCAAAAAAAATGGAAACTTTCATGCAGCATTTGGAAAAATTTATTTCGGTAACCGATGATGAATTTTCTTCCATTCTTTCATTTTTTCAACCAATGGATAGTAAGAAGAAACAGAATCTGATGACTGAAGGAGAAATCTGCCGGTCGATGTATTTTGTGGAAAAAGGCTGTCTGAGAAAATTTTTCATCAATGAAAAAGGAGTGGAGCAGACTACGGAATTTGCAATTGAAAACTGGTGGATCACCGATACTTTTGCGTACGAAAGACAGGGTGTCTCCAACTTTTCCATCCAGTCGGTTGAGAAATCACACCTTTTAAAAATTGATTTAAAAGATCAGGAAGAACTGCTGAAAAAGCATCCCGTTATGGAGAGGTATTTCAGGATGATCTATCAGAGAGCATATGCCGCTTCAGAAAGGCGCATCCGTTATCTTTACGAATTTTCCAGGGAAGAGCTGTATGTGCATTTCAGTACCCAATATCCGTGGTTTATCCAGAGAATTCCGCAATATCTGGTGGCTTCTTTTTTAGGTTTTACTCCGGAATATTTAAGTGAAATCAGGGCGAAATTACGTTCTTAAACCAGTTTAAGATTTTTACAGACTTCAAACCGGAACTTTGTCTCAGAAATTTAAACCAAAATATTATGAGTGCAAGATTCAACTGGACAACCGTTCATCCTGCTGCGTACAAAGCGGGAATAGGCATGGAAACTTCTCTTCAGAACAGCTTTTTAAGTCCGATTCAGAAAGAATTAATCAAAATCAGAGCTTCGCAGATCAACGGATGTGCTTTCTGTCTGGATATGCATACGAAAGATGCATTGAAGTATGGCGAAACACCGCAAAGAATTTTCCTGCTGAATGCATGGAGAGATGCGAAAGAACTTTATACGGAGGAAGAACAGGTTATTCTGATGATTGCGGAAGAAATTACGTTAATCAGTGAGAAAGGATTAACCGAAGAAACCTATCAGAAGGCAAAAGAACTTTTTGATGAAACCCAGATTTCAGATATCATTATGGCAGGTATTGTCATTAATATGTGGAACAGAATTGCCATTTCTACCCATATGCCGATTGGAAAATAATGTTTAAACGCCAAGGGTAAAAACAAAAGAGCTTTCCATATCTGAAAAGCTCTTTTCATTATTAAATCTGTTTAAACTTTTTATTTAACCGCAAAAGTCAAAAGGATCAACTCAACTTTTATTTAAAGTTGGTGATTATAAATAAAAAAGGTCACAATAGTTTTTAAAAATCTTTGATTTTTATTCTTTTGAGCACTTTGATTATTCTGGAAATTCGCTTTATCATTATCTTTTGTCCCTTTTGCGGTTTATTCTGAAATTAGTTTAAACTAGTCTGTTTATTTTTTCAATTCCTTTAGAATTTCTTCGCCTACACTTTTCGCAGACTGAGGATTCTGCCCGGTAATTACTCTCTGGTCGCTCACTGCATGAACCTGCCAAAGTCCGGATTTCTCAAATTTTGCGCCTCTTTCTTTCAGCTTATCTTCCAGAAGGAAAGGAACCACGTTGGTTAATTTTACTTCAGCTTCTTCTTCGTTAGTGAAAGAATTGATCTTTTTACCGTCAACCAGATATTTACCATTATTCAGTTTAATGTTGACCAAACCAGCCGGACCGTGGCAGACTGCTGCAACCACACCGCCGTTTTCATAAATTTGAGAAGCGATGGAAGCCAGTTCGGTGTTGTCTGCAAAATCCCACATCGCACCATGACCTCCCGCATAAAATATCGCTTTATAGTCTTCCGGATTCACTTCCGATGGTTTCATGGAATGATCGATCTTGTTTTTATACTTTTCGTTTTCCCAGAATTCTTTGTTTACCGGATCTTTCAGATCAAATCCGTCTACCGGAGAAGTTCCGCCTTTCGGACTTACAAAATCGATTTCATATCCTGCTTTGTGAAGAACTTCCCACGGATGAGCCACTTCCCCCAGATAATATCCTGTTTTCTCACCGGTGTCGCCTTTTGTTCCATGACTGGTAATGACGAACAAAATTTTCTTTTCCATATTTTTAAACTTTTTGGTTTGTGCCTGCATAAATCCTGCCATAAAGATGGCAAGGATGAGTAATGTTAATTTTTTCATGTTGATTTTACTGTTAAATAGACTGTTGAAATTCAGTTATTTAATAGTGTTTTAAATAATTTCTGTTAAATAAATCTGTGGTTGCTCCTGAAGCTTTTCATCCACCAGTTCTCCGAAAGCTTTGATGTAAGGCTGCTCGTTATGTTGTGCTAAACCTTCACTGCTTTTCCAGATTTCATAAAATACAAACTGGTTTTTATCTTCAATTCCCTGGTGAAGCGTATAAAGTTCGTTGGCTTCCTCTTTCACGGTCTCTTTTACCATATTCTGAAGAACTTCCAGAACTTCTGCTCTGTATTCTTCTTTGGCTTTAATAACGGCTGTTAAATAAATCTTCATTACGCCAGCTGGGGTTTTAATTCTTTTTCAAAAACTTCGGTAAGATGTTCTCTGTACAGCTTCATATCTCTTTCTACATCAGCATTTTTTTCGACATCATGAAAGTGGAAACTTTCTAATTTTTCTAGAGAAACGAAAGCATTCATCCGGTGGAATCCAAATAACGGTCCATTGTCTACACTGGTCTCCTTAAAAAATTCTCCCGGTAGCGTAAATGCTGTTGCAGGCGCGTTCCAGCTTGTGGTTACCATATATTTTCTTCCGCCAAGCATTCCTCCCGTTCCGTAGTTGATCTTCGGATTATCGGCACTTCTTCCGTCGCTCATATAAATTCCTTTGGCGTGTCCTGCGGTGAAGACTTCATCAATATATTTTTTAAGACCGTTCGGTAACTGGAACCACCAGATCGGAGTATGGTAAATGATGTAATCTGCCCATACAAATTTTGCCACTTCTTCATTTTTATCATACCCTTCGTCTACGTTAGTGATCTTTACTTCTACATTTTCAAAGCTCTTAAGTACTTCCAAAGTGTTCTCTGCGATGGTCTGGTTATATTTTCCTCCGGAATGTCCGAAATTCTGTCCTCCGTTAATAATTAATACTTTTTTCATTGCTTTTATGATTGTTAAAATTTTACAGGGACAAAGGTATTGGCTAAATTGCTATAAGAGAAATAATAAAAATCATAGCTAAGTATTATTTAAATGATAATTAATGTATTGATTTGTGAATCAGTATTTTAATTTAAATATAGACCGCCTTTATCGCTTTCATTGATGCTGAAAATATCATAATCATGATTATTTGGGTACATTTGCATCATAAAAGTAATACCTATGGTTAATTTAGAATGGTACAGAACTTTTAAGGCAATCTATAAAACAGGGACGCTTACCGAAGCTGCGGATACGCTGTTTATTTCGCAACCGGGTGTAAGTCTGCATCTCAGTTCGCTTGAAGCGTATGTCGGGTATAAATTATTCGACAGAACAGGGCGGAGAATGATTCCGACGGAAAGAGGAAAGGTTTTGTATAATGCGATTACCGAACCTTTGGCAAAACTGGAAGAGGTGGAGAAAAACTTTCAGAAATCGACAGAGAAACTCACGCCTACCATAAGTGTCGGCATGTGTTTTGAAACGTTTCAGACAACGCTGGAGCAGTATGTTTCCAGTCTGCCGTTCAATCTGATCATCAGTTTCGGAGAATACCGCGAAATGCTCGATCAATTAGATAAAGGAATTTTAGATTTAATCATTACTCCCAAAAAAGGAGTTTCGCCGAATATTGAGCATGAAGCATTTTCTTCCGAACAGATCATTCTTGTGGGAGGAAAAGAGGTTGATAAAGAGGAGTTTGAAATTATTTTAAATGAAAAAGGAATCGAACACGTGGAAGAATGGCTGAAAAACGAAAAATGGTACGGTACAGCAGGAGATATGGAGCATCTTTTTCAGTTCTGGATCCTGAATTTCGGGCATAAACCGAACTTCCGTCCCAATTATATCGTTCCGAACCTGAATTCAATTGTGCGTTGTCTGAAAGGCGGAACGGGTTTGGCAGTGGTTCCTGATTTTCTCTGCAAAAAGGAAATTGAAAACGGAGAAGTACAACTGATCTGGGAAGGTGAAAAACCATTAAAAAACACCCTGTATTTCGGATGCCGGAAGAAAACGAATTATCAGACGGAGATCGATCATATCAAAACACTTTTCAGGAAGATGATGGGAAAAGAAATTGAGATTTAACAAATTATAAATAGATAAATAACAAGTATGCAAAAGAAAACATACACAGGACAGCCTGTAATTACACTGAACAACGGAGTGGATATTCCGGCTTTAGGATTCGGGGTTTGGCAGATGGAAGATATGCAGGAATGTGAAAATGCGGTGATCAAGGCCATTGAAACCGGCTACAGAATGATCGACACGGCTTCCATTTACCAGAATGAAACCGCAGTAGGAAATGCGATTAAAAACAGCGGAACAGACCGTGAAGAATTATTCATTACTTCAAAACTTTGGGTTCAGGATACTTCTTATGAGCAGGCGAAAGGCGCTTTTCAGAGAACTTTAGACCGACTGCAGCTGGATTATCTTGATATGTACCTTATTCACTGGCCGTACTCTGATTTTAAAGGAGCGTGGAAAGCGATGGAAGAACTGTATCAGGAAGGAAAAATAAAAGCAATCGGAGTTTGTAATTTTCCGGAGGATAAAATGGAAGAACTAAAAGCGGATGCAACGGTACTTCCTGTCATCAACCAGATCGAGCTGCACCCGATTTTCCAGCAGAAAGAACTTCAGGTGTACAACAGAGAAAATAACATTATCACGCAGCCATGGAGTCCGCTTGGAAACGGAAACGCCGGATTACTGGATAATCAGGATCTTAAATCAATCGGCGAAAAATACGGAAAAACGGTGGCGCAGGTAATTTTAAGATGGCATTTACAGGAAGGATTCTGCGTGATTCCTAAATCGGTTACCCCTTCCAGAATTGAAGAAAACTTCAATGTTTTTGATTTTGAATTAACCGAAGATGAAATGAATGTGGTTCGTTCTTTAGACACCGGAAAAAGATTATTCTTCGATCCGAAAGATCCGGAATGGGAGCAGAAAATGCTGAAATCGGTAGCGGATATTTAATATTCTATGTGGAAAAAGTACGAAATAGAGGTTTACGAAGCTCTAAAGCTAGCTTATCCAGAATGTGAAATAGAGTTTAATGATTCGATTTTAGGTATTTATAGCAAAGCTGAAAGACAAATTGATTTTTCTATTAGAGGAACAATTGCTGGAAAAAGAATATTAGGTATTGTGGACTGTAAGTTCTATAATAAGAATGTTGATGTGAAAGGAGTTGAAAGTTTTATAGGAATGAGCCAAGATGTGAATGCAAATTTTGGTTTTTTAATTACAAATAACGGATATTCACAAGCATCAAAGAACAGAATAAAATTTTCTAATATAAAACTAGATATTTTAAAATTTAATGAGTTTGGAAAAATAGATATTCCTGTCGATTATTTTTTTAATCAAAATATAAAGGGTTTGCAACTTTCTAAATATGAATTTATAAAAAGAAATAAGCATAACACAGCATATTTTGATTCTGAAAAATCTGATTATTTTAATAGAATTATTTGTTTCAAAGAAAGGTATGCAGAAACAGAATATTATGCTTATAAAAAGCTGTTAGAAAATACTATAAAAGCTTTTAGAGATTTTGAACAATTAGATTTAATTAATATTTTTATTCCTGCAAATAAAGATAACGGCAATAAATATTCGTACAGTTGCGAAATTAAAAGACATATTATTCAAGATTTTTTAAAAATTAATATAGACTTTTTAAGAGATGATATCTTTAATTGGAGAGAGGATTTTTTAAAAAATTTAAATAAGGATACTGTATATAGTTTTGCGAGACAATTTGTAATGGAAGAGCCTTATCAAAATTACAATGATATCATTTGTAAGAAGTAAACAAAAAGAAGTAATAATTATTTATTGCTTCTTTTTTTATTAAAAAATATCATTTAACTTTACCATTATACTTAAAAACTAAAATTATGGATACAAAAGTTAATGATCAGATCACCGATGCGGTGACTCAGGCTAATGTAAAAGTTTTAGGAGAGGCTCCTGCAGTGGCAATGGGAAATCTTTATCAGGCTATGGCACATTCTACAGGCATACTTTTTCAGAATGCAGTAAGCGCTCAGAATCAGCAGAATATCTTGGCTCAGGCTGCTACGACACAAGGAGTGATGCAGATTTACAGCATCGATACAGTTGCGGATGCGATTTCCATTACAAAAATATTGAATCCGGGCTCCTGAATATTCAAAAATTTTTAAAAAACAAAAACATCTGATTTTTTTCGGCATAACATGTATAAGCCGTGAATTTCATCTATTTTTGCGGACTTACAATACCTCTGTTTAAGAAATTAGACAGCAAGAATACTTTTTATCAATATGAACAAAATACTCATGTCATTTCTTCTGCTCTCTGTTATTTCCTGCACCGGAAGTGATGAAGATCAGAACACAGACAATAAATCTTCCATTATCGGAACATGGTATGTCGAAAAAACCGAGATTTACAAATCTTTAAATCAGCAGATTCTGGTTTCTTTCTCAACGGAATGTCAGAAAATGAGCACCTACGAATTTACTTCTACCCATCTTTTCTCCATTTCTTTTGCGCAGAACAACAATACCTGCGAAAAAGCAAATGTTGTCACCCAAAAATACACGTTTAATCAGGCAAACAGTACATTCTGGTTTGAAGGGCAGGAAAAGTATCCGTATTACATCACAAAGCTTAATGAATCTGATATGGTGGTAGAAGACCGCACTCAGGATTTCGACGGCGACGGAGCCAAAGATGTATTGAGGCGTTTTTATAAAAGAATCAAATAAAATAATCGACTTATCCTTTTAATTATTATTGGAGAACAACAATGAGCAGGCGGTTTATAATAGTGTCCCTTCGACAAGCTCAGGGTGACATCCCGAATACTAACCGCAATATTAAACATTGTCAGGCTGAGCCTGTCGAAGCCTTTATGAGTAAAAAGGGGTAAGTCAATAAAATAAAAAACTCCTTTCGGTCTGAAAGGAGTTTGATTTTTATATTCTGTACAGTTATTTCGTAAGATCGAGACCTCCGAAATTTCCGGAACTCATCATGAGATAAACGCCTTCAGTTTTATCCAGCGTGTTCCAGTACGCATGAAGCGCTTCCGCGTTGGTGAATACTCTTAAATTTTCATTCTTAAACTTTTCTTTGATCAGTTCCGGTGAAATCGGCTCCATTCTTTTGATTTTCAGGGCATCTTCAGAATAGAAAACAATCGCTTCATCCAGTCCGTCCATTGCGTGATCGTACTGTTCCAGAAAAACAGGGTTTAAGCTGGAATACGTATGAAGCTCAAGAAAACCGTATTTCTTTTCGTTTTTAAACTGTTCGCAGAATGCTTTTACGGCTGCTTTTACCTTGCTTGGTGCATGTGCAAAATCTTTATACAATGTTCCGTTGTCTTCTCTTTCCACCTTTTCCAGACGCTTCGAAGCTCCTTTAAAGCTCATGATCGCTTCATAGAAATCTTCATCCATGATTCCCAATGTATGGCAGATGTGTCTTGCCCCTCCAAGATTCAGTAAATTATGTGCGCCGAAAACTGAAAGCGGAACATCGCCCATTTCTGTTTTCAGGTGAACTTTACCGTTTACAATTTCGTATTCAGGGGTTTTGTAAGGAATTTTTCTGAAATAATTTTCAGCACTTTCCACTACTTTTACCACTTCGGCATCTTCTTCATTGTACACCAGAACACCGCCTGCTGTAATGCTTGCCACAAATTTTCTGAACTGCTCCACGTAATCATCAAATGTTTTGAAAACGTTGATGTGATCCCATGCAATTCCGCTCAGCAAAGCAATATTCGGCTGATAGAGCAAAAATTTTGAACGGAGATCGATAGGAGAGGAAAGATATTCATCCCCTTCCAACACCATAAAATCATTGTTTTCGCTTAATTTCACCATACAGTCGAAACCTTCGAGCTGCGCTCCTACCATGAAATCCACTTCTTTCTGATGGAAATTCAGCACATGGAGAATCATGGAAGTAATCGTCGTTTTTCCGTGTGAGCCGGCAATAACCACTCTTGTTTTATCTTTAGACTGTTCGTACAGAAATTCGGGATAAGAATAGATTTTCAGACCAAGCTCTTTGGCTTTCGCCAGTTCCGGATTATCCTGATGTGCGTGCATTCCGAGAATAACGGCATCGATATCGGAAGTGATCTTTTCCGGAAACCATCCCATTTCTTCGGGAAGAATTCCTTTCTTTTCCAAACGTGATTTTGAAGGTTCAAAGATCGCATCATCCGAACCTGTTACTACATATCCTTTATCTTTTAATGCAATGGCAAGATTGTGCATTGCACTTCCGCCGATCGCGATGAAATGAGTTTTCAACTGTATTTACGGTTTTTTTACATTAGTATTAATGATCTCCTGAAAAGCATTGGTAATGTTCGTCCAGTTTGTTTTATAGTTCGGCATTACAGAGCTTGCATCGGTTTTGCTGCCTTCATTCGGGCCTTTTTTCACGTTGATCGTTGTGGCAATCCCGTCATAGATCTTCTGGTGGTCTTCCTGTATTCTTCTGAAATTGTTCTGGGAAAGGGTAGTGTTCAGTTTTTTAAGATCTTCGTCTGTAACTTTAAAATCCTGTTTGTATTTTTTTCCCTGTCCTTCGAAAGAGTAATGCGCGTTATTTCCTTTAATCAGAAGGTTTTCATACATCGGTGCAAATCCTCCGCTTTTCGAATAGCTGATGTCGAAATCCGAATACACTTTCTGGCTGTTGCAGGATACTAATACTATGATCGCGAATAAAATTCCTAATATTCTTTTCATAATTTTTTCTACTTTAAGAGCATGTTTAAATTTATAATTTACTTTTACCATTAAGGAGTTAAGCTCCTCCAGCTTAAAAAACTTAATAAAAATCAATGTATTGATTTCTTAATTAGAATCAGTTTAACCAGCTTACATTAACTTCATCGAATCTAAGATTTCTTAATGTTAAATTTAAGAATAAACAAAGTTTCTTTTAATTAAGAAAGTTAAGAAAAACCTGTAAAACTTTTATTTAGCAATATTTAAACAGGCACTAATTATCTGATTCTTTTTGTTCTGATTTTTTAGCCTTTAATTCTTCATCATAACTGTGCAGGACATTGAAATCCTCCGTCTGCTCAATCGCCGTCATGATTTTATGCAGAATCTGCTGCGCGTTTTCTTTATCGTAGTCTATGTCAAGAGGCGCTTTAAACTCCATGGTCGGTTTTACACCTGTTACTTTTACACGAAGTCCCTTTTTATCGAATGCCCTTCTGAATCCGTTAATTTTAATAGGAATAACAATAGGACGTTGGTTTTTTACCAGTTTTGCCGTACCCCTTCTTCCCTGAGCAAAAGCAGCAGTGGTTCCCTGAGGAAAAGTAGCTACCCAGCCGTTATCCAGGGCTTTCATGATGTTATCCACCTCACTCATGTCTACCATCCGGTTGACGTTTTTACCTTCCGCTCTCCAAGTTCTTTTTACCGTTACCGCCCCTGCAATCTTAAAGATTTTAGGAAGAATCCCTTTATTCATGGTTTCTTCGGCAGCTACATAGTAAAAATCAATTTTAGGATTTAAAAGATAGATCGGGTTCTTAATGGTGTTCAGATACCCATTGTTCACCGAGCAGAATGCATGATACATCGCTGCCACATCTGCGAAATACGTCTGATGGTTGGATACAAACAGCACATTGGAATCCGGAAGATCCACAAGATGCTCAGTTCCGGTGATTTTCAGTTTATTAAAGCCGTTGAATCTTCTGTAAGATACAATTCCTAAAATAAAAATAATTAACCTTTTTAAAAAATAAGGAGTTCCGAACGCGTCGGTGAAAATGTTTTTCTTCGCCATCTCTCAATTAAACACGGTATTGCAAAGTTACATTTTTTTCAGCAACTGGCTGAATTCGCTCAGAATCATGGCGGTAGCGCCCCAGATAATATATCCGTTGAAATTTATAACAGGGACTTCATTTCCTGCCGTGCTCGGTAAAACCATCATTTCCGGCTCATCCGGAAGATTGAGAAAGCACGTGATGGGAAACTCGATTACTTCCACCGCCTCGCTCTGCTGTAAAATAAATTCCGGATTTTTCTTGGTATACGAAATATAAGGATACACATAAAAGTTGCTGGGCGGTATGTAGATAGGCGACATTTCACGAATCATCCGTACATAATGTTTTTCAATGCCGATTTCTTCAGACGTCTCACGCACCGCAGTTTCTGCAAAATCCTCATCCGTTTCCTCACGCTTTCCGCCCGGTAAAGAGATCTGTCCGCTGTGGCGGTCGTGCTCATTAATGGTTCTCTGAATTAATGGGAAATGCCATTCATCATTCTTCAGGTACAGAACAATATTTACGGCAGCAAATTTTGGATTTTTTGCCAAAACCTCTTCATACGTAAAAACGGGGCGGGAAGGAGGGGAGAAAACACCGTGCGCATGGATGCCCGGCAATTCCGCAGCCTTTATTTTCTTTAATAAATCTTTTCCAAAACTCATTCTCAAATTTAATCATTTCTTTTGAAGAAAGGAAGAGCGGAAAATGTTAATTAATGGTAAAAGTGAGGGGGCGTTGGTTTAGGGTTTAGGGTTTAGGGTTGATGGTTGATGATTGATGATTGATGGTTGTTGGTTGTTGGTTGTTGGTTGTTGGTTGTTGGTTGTTGGTTGTTGGTTGTTGGTTGTTGGGGGCTTCGGTTTCGCTCTGCGTGCTGATGGGTTGATTTGTTTGAATGGCTGAATTTCTGAAATCTGTTTTTTTGCTTGTTTTTGAATGTTGTTTTTTGATGAACAGGGTAAAATTACCACAGAAATGTCCATTTTCCACCATCATAAAAAATTCTGACCGGTTTTGACTGCTTTTGACCGGTTTTGACCGGTTTGAAAACCCATTTCTTCGGATCATGTTCGGGTCTTCTTCGGATCGGCTTCGGAAAAATGGGATTTTTTCCGAAGGATTACCGAACAGCAGTCGAAGGATTCCGGAAGAATTTTATGAAAGTATTTCTGCTTCATTGTACGCTTCGGCTTCGCTCAGCGTACTTCAATGCTACACCATTTTAAACAAATCATTGTCAATCAACCACCACCGTGCGCTGAGCGAAGCCGAAGCGAACATCATCCTGAATAACCATCCCCAAAATTGTTTACAATCGCAAAGGCGCAAGATTTTTAACATAAAAGTTGTTTAAAGTAAAATGGTAGAAAACTCTATAGAGTTTTATCTGTGTAGACACCATATTCGCAAGACGTTCTGCGTTCCGTAGGAACGCTATCTTTAGAAAATATATCGTATTTAAGATATCAATCCTATGGATTGACTGACGGATTTATTCTTATTTCTACACAGATTCTGCTCCTAAAGGAGCAAACTCTTTTACTTTAAACAACTTCATGCTGTATGTATTAAGGCGCAAAGATTTTATCTCCGATAAAATTTTGATGCGGATATTTTCCGCTTCGGCTCTGCAAATCGTACATCATTACTACATCAATTTAAACAAATCATTGTAACGCAAACCTGTCACTGTGGGCTGAGCGGAGCCGAAGCACACATCATTGCCACCCCATTTTAAGCAAATCATTGTAACGAAAACCTGCCACTGTAGGCTGAGCGGAGCCGAAGCACACATCATTGCCACCCCATTTTAAACAGATCATTGTACCCAAACCTGCCACCGTGCGCTGAGCGAAGCCGAAGCGCACAGTAAATAAACTTTGCCGTTGAAAAATATTTTGTCTAATTTCGTTTCCGGATTATAACGGGAAAATGGGAAGCTCCACGCTTTCTTTTTTTTCGATTAATTTCCAACCTTTTTAAAAATTTTTGCATCTTTAAAATAAAACGACACCTTTTGTCGTTACAGGGGTGTAACTTTGCAGAAGACAAAAAGACTAAAAGCTTTTTACGATTCTGATTTTTTAAAAAAAACTAAAAACAGGCTGTCAAAAGCCAATAAAAAAACAAAGACCATGAATACAAAAAAAGATTTTCGAGCAGATTCTATCCGGAATAATTTTTCAAGAATGAGGGTTTCCTTATTTTTTTAACCCGTTCTATTCTTAATTTCACCTTTACAATAACGTTAAAATTACACTAAGTATGAAAAAATTCAGCATGAGTGTGTTCACTCTGTGCAGCATTCTGGGGGTATATGCCCAGGAAGTAGTCTGGCAGAAAGACATCCGGTCCTCTACGCAGGACTTTCTTTCACAGGTCACCACGACCATCGATCAGCAGTATCTAATTACCGGAAGCAGCATCCATTCTGACAACCATCAGCCAGCATCCGGCAGCCAAAAGCAGAACAACGGCTATGATTTCCATCTGGTAAAACTGAACCAGCAGGGCGAAGAGGTCTGGGAAAAATATTTCTCAGGGAAAAACCATGACTTTTTGTCGGCAACCGTCAACACGCAGGAAGGAGGATTTCTTCTGGCAGGTTCCAGCTATTCGGGGAAAGGGCTGGATAAAAAAGACGATTCCAAAGGCGGGTCGGATTTCTGGCTGATCAGAATCAACGAATTTGGGGATGAATTATGGCAGAAAACCATAGGCAGTACTGCGGATGAAGAAGCAAGGGCGGTGATTCAGACCACGGATATGGGGTTCTTTGTAGCGGGATCCTTCGGCTCCGCTCAGGATCCAAAAATGAGAGGCTACGGCTCCAAAGATGTACTGGTAGTACGGCTGGATAAAAACGGGAAGGAACTATCCCAATTGGTTTTAGGAGGTAAAGGTCTGGATGAAGTGGAAAAAATGATTCCCACCAAAGACGGGGGAGCTTTATTAGGGATCTATTCGAGAAGCGGGGCTTTGGTAGGAAGCGGGAAGGCAGAAGCTGGAAGTAAAGCCAAGCAGACAGAAAATTATGGCGAAGGCGATTACTGGATCGTGAAACTTTCGAAAGACGGAAAAGTGGAATGGGAAAAGAATTTCGGAGGAAAAGGCGATGATCATCTAAGAACACTGGCACTGACTTCTACAGGCTACCTGATCGGAGGGGAATCCAGATCGGAAAGATCGGGAAACAAATCAGTAGGTATTGAAGAGGGTACCGACCTCTGGTTGATCTCCATTGATGAAAGGGGTGAAGAATTCTGGCAGAAATCCTACAGCTTTAAAAACCGCGATGTTCTGATGGGGATGAGCGTTATTGCCGGGAAGCAGGAAGACGGAAGCGGGAAGTCTAAAGGCATCCTGCTGGGCGGTTACACACAGGCGGAAGGCAGGATTGAAAATGATGACGAGACTTTCTGGATGCTGTATCTGGACCAGAACGGAAATGAGCAGTGGAGAAAGCACGTAAAAGGAGAATCCCGAAAAAAAGAGGAAAGACTGTCTGATATTAAGCTGAACCGTGACGGATCGATTGTACTCGCAGGAACCAGCGCAGAGGAGTTAGGCAAAGAAAACTGGAAGATCGTAAAGCTTGGGGATAAACAGGTTGACCAGCTGATCGAAAAGCAGGATATCAGGATCTACCCGAACCCGGTAACGGATTATGTGTATGTGGAGCTTGGATTTGAGGGCTTGAGAGAAGGAGCGTTTGAAGCCGAGATTGCGGTGTACGACATGGGCGGAAGAAAGCTTGAAACGGTAAAGACAAAAAATAAGATCACCAAGATCAATACCCAGCCTTTGATTCAGGGGGCGTATCTGGTGGTGGTGAAAACCAGTGACAAAACGGCGAATGCCAAATTGATTAAAAAATAAACATGATGAGACAAATAAAACCATTTACATTTTTGCTGATCTTATTTCAGTCTGCCATGATGTATTCCCAGGGGACGGGTTTCATACCCCCAAGCCCACAGTCTTTTTCTTTCGTTAAAGCAACGAATGTGGTGTCTGAAAATGAACATACGGGAAGTGCCAGTGTAAACATCCCCCTGTTTACTTATAAATCCAATAAATTAAGTACGGATATCAGCCTTATATACAGCGGAGCCGGGGTAAAAGTTGACGACCTGCCTAACGATGCGGGGATGACGTGGGTAGTTAATGCAGGAGGAGTCATTACAAGAACCGTTAACGGACTTATCGATGAAAAGGCAACCATGAGGATGAATAAGCCCGAAGCAGAATTAATCCAGAAAACAGCTTCTGACTGTGCGGCGGACGAAGAAATAAGAACTGCCTGCTATACTCCCCAACAGATGGATACAGAGCGTGATATTTTTGATTTCAGGTTCGGCGATCTGTCCGGATCTTTCTATCTGGATGAGAATTTTATTCCGGTTTTTCTGAAAAATGATTCGGATGTCAGAATAAAAAATATCCTTCCGGCTAATGAAACCGACAACAGGAAATTCATAGGTTTTGAATTGACGACAAAGGAAGGAATCCAGTACATTTTCGGAGGAAGCATAGCATATTGGGAAACCACGGCTTCAAAAGCCATGCCCGCCAATCCGCCGGGCGATTATGCGATTACTTCATTTTTCCTGAAGGAGATTCAGTATCTTAACGGAGAGAAGATTTTTTTCTCTTATGAAGATACTCCGCTGGTTACCAACAGCATCAGTAAAATTCATACACGATATTTATATTCCGCAGGATTAGGAACAGGAATTATGCCCAATCTGGATCCTGAACTGATAGTTTTAACACAAACCCATTATACGAAGAATAAAAAAAGGATTTTAAGTATTTCGAACAGTGAAAATACGGATGTGCTCAACTTTATTTATTCAGAGAGAACGGATTCCGATTTTAAAAAATACCTTTCAGGAATTGAATACAAAGTCAATAATTCAGTATTTAAAAAAATAGCCTTTGATTATCTTTTTGAAAATTCAAATCCGCCACAAAATATTCAGAGATTCTATTTAACACAGCTGAACTATTACAACAACAATGTTTTTGAAAAAAAATACCAGTTTAATTATGACAATCCATTAGATCTGCCTGCAAGACTGACTCACGGACAGGATATGTACGGGTATTTTAACGGACATTCTGAAAACGGTTCTCTGATTGCGGCTTTCTTTGGTGATGCTACTCCAAGTGCTGCTTACCTTCCATCCATCTTATCGACCTTCGGAAACCGCAGACCGGATTTTGCATTTGCTTCCAAAGGGACATTGAAGGAAGTAATCTACCCCACTGGAGGAAAAACGAAGTTTGAATATGAAGCTCCTAAAACAAAGGCTTTGTTCAAAACAAAGGTGAATATGGGAGAAGATCTTTTTTCTTCGGGAGGGACTTCTACACAATTGATAGAGAATCTTCATTTTGACCAGACTCTTCAATTTACTCTTACAACCTATTCAGGTGATGCAAGTCCTAATCACATGAAACTTGCAAATTTTACGGTAAAGGATCTTGATTCTAATATACAGATATATGCTAATGGAAAATCTTACGGCTATGCGCCACAAGATTCAATTACCGGATCGTTCAGTGTTCAGAAGAACAGGAGATATCTTATATCATTTACACCGAGAGGAAATGCGGAACTTAAATATTCTTACAGCCACAAAGACCCCATTGATAACTTTGGGATCAGGTTAAAGTCTGTCACTCATTCTGAAAATAATCAGGTAAGCGAATACAAAAGACTGTATTACTGTCCGGCCGCACTTTATACTGCGAAAGAGGAAGATATTAACGAAAATGAAATGATGATTGTCCCGTATGTAAAATATGCAACATTCGATGAATTTCATGAAAACATGAATATGGCTGTAACCTATTCAGCGCATAACTCTACCAATTCCAGCCCTTTGTATAACAGCAGGCTTCAGGAGCGGTACCGTGTTGTAACCACCAGTTTGGGCGGAGACCATTTTGAGAACGGAGGATACCAGAAAACATTCAGAAAAGACTCAGATGATGCATTGGTAAGGATTCAGCCTTCTTCAGGTTCCGGTAGCGGGGCAGGGGCTCCTTCATCAGGTACAGGGTATGGCGGTCTTGGCAGTATTCAGGCACTCCCTAACTTTTTTGGTACATTATTAAATGATGTTTATTTTCCTGCAAAAGGAAACAGGCTGTCTTTCAGCGGTACCCTGCAGAATACCAAATACTTCGTTAAAAGAAACGGAAGTATTTATAAAAATAAGCAGGTACAGAACCAATACAGGTACAATATCCTGAAAACCAATCCAAATCTTTTTGTTTCCAAGGTGTTTAATGATCTTACTGATGCCAACTGCCCTACAGGAAATGTACAGCGTATTGCCAATTTTTATATGACAATGTATAAAAACTACACTGTGGATACCAAAATTGAAAAAGAAACGGTAACAGACTATATTGATGAAGTTCCTTTAACTCTGTATAATAATTTAGATGATTACTGGGCGGCAGAAAATTTAAATACTTCAGAATCGGCTTACCGCAAGCTCATTACTACTACGAATTATGAATATTCGTCCATGCCTAATCATAATCAGATTACCAGACAAACCGTCACAACCCCTGAGAACAGCATTACAGAGACAAATTACCAGTACGCCCACGAAAAAAACAACCAGCTGATGATCTCTAAAAACATGATAGGTATTCCTTTGGAAACAACGACGACCCAAACCGTCGGCGGTGTTACCAAAACACTGAAGAAATCTGAAACCGTTTATCCAACAGTACTTCCAACGTACCAATCAGAAAATCTTATCCTGCCACTGTCTGAAAAATCATATAATAAACTGAATAATACAATGTCAACGGATGTAACCTATGATAGATATGATGAAAAAGGGAACCTTCTTCAATACACCACCAAAGACGGAATTCCGGTAACCATTATCTGGGGATATAACAAAACTCTGCCAATTGCTAAAATTGAAGGAGCGGATTATACCTCTATTTCTCATGCCTACCTTGATGTCAATATTATTTCGGCGTCGAATAACGATGCCGCAGATCCTGCACAGGAAAGCCTTCTTCTGGATGCCCTGAACAGCTTCAGGAAACAGTCGGCTCTTTCAGGAAAGCTGATCTCCACCTACACCTATGATCCGCTGATCGGGGTAACCAGCATCACCCCTCCGTCCGGGGTAAGACAGACCTACACCTACGATCCGGCAAACAGGCTGAAAGAAACAGGAGTAAGAGCAAAAAACAGTGCAGGAAGCTATATCAACAAAAAAATGTCTGAAAACAAGTACAACTACAAACCATAACACAAACATGAGAAAATACAGTACAACCAAAGCATTCTCCCTGTTGGGGCTGGTTTTTGCCGCGATGTCTTTCGCACAGTCTCAGAACGAGAACTACATACAGTCCCGGAGCTGTCTGAATGACGACTGCAGCCGTAAATCCGAGACCATCACTTATTTTGACGGTCTGGGAAGACCCAAGCAGATCATCAGTGTGAAAGCGACACCCGGCGGAAAAGACCTGGTAACCCCCGTTACCTATGACGGCTTCGGAAGACAGGTGAAAACCATCCTTCCCGTTCCTGCCGCCACCCAGAACTCCTCCATCCATACCGGAATTACCGATGAAACGGCTGCCAACTCCTATTACGGGGTTTCCAACGCATATTCTGAAAAGGAAATGGAAAACTCCCCGCTGGACAGGGTATTGCAGCAGGCAAGCCCGGGAGAGCCATGGAAGATGAGCTCGGGACACACCCGGAAGCTGAAGTACGAAACCAACCTGGGAACAGAGGTGAAGAAATTCATCACCAGTACAACCACCAGTACCGTCAGCAATGTTTCCACCACGGTTTCCACGCTTTCGGTTTCTACGGATAATTCGGGATATTATCCCGCATCAACACTGTATAAAAATACCGTTACCGATGAGGACGGAAACCCTGTAACGGAATTTAAAAACGGACAGGGACAGACGATTCTGGTGCGCAGAAATGACGGGGCACAGAATGTGGACACGTATTACGTGTACAACGAGTACAACCAGCTGGCTTTCGTCCTTTCCCCGAAAGCGGTAAAACAGATTTCAGATAACAGTAACCTGATTACGGATGCGATTTTAAACGAACTCTGCTACCAGTACCGGTACGATGGCAGAGACCGTCTGGTTGAAAAAAGACTGCCCGGAAAAGAATGGGAACTGATGGTCTACGACAAACAGGACCGTTTGGTGCTCACGCAGGATGCGATCCTGAGAACAGCAAACAACAGCTTCGGAAGCAAAGGCTGGCTTTTTACCAAATATGATGAATTCGGAAGAGTGGCGTATACCGGTTTCTTCTCCAACACCGCATCGAGACAGGTAATGCAGAATGCCCTGAACAGCATGACCGCCAATCCTTACAATACTGAAAGAAGAACCTCCACCTCCTTTAATCTGCAGGGACTGGAGGTGTACTACGACAAACAGGCATTTCCTACAGGAAGCATGATCCTGCTTTCGGTTAATTATTACGATACCTATCCTCCCGAAGCTCCGGCAGTTCCGGCAACGGTTCTGGGACAGCATACGATGAAACAGACGCTGGGAAGCAGTGAAGATGCTTCCACGATAGGGATTTTAACCGCTGCCTACGTTAAAAACATAGAAGACAACAACTGGACGAAAACCTACATCTATTACGATTCGATGGGAAGAGCCATTGCCACCAAAAGCACCAACCATCTCGGAGGATATACCAACACCGAAACCGAGCTGGATTTTGCAGGAGTTCCCAAGCTTTCTAAAACGTATCATAAAAGATTAAGTACAGATACTGAAAAAGTGATCACCGAAACGTTTGAATACGATGCTCAGAACAGGTTGGTAAAACATTATCATCAGGTGGATAATAATCCGCAGGAACTGCTTGCTGAAAATATCTACAACGATCTGTCCCAGCTTGTGAACAAGAAAGTAGGAAATAATCTTCAGAGCATCGATTACACCTACAACATCCGCGGATGGATGACCAAGATCAATGATCCTGCAAACCTTAACGGAAAACTGTTCGGGTATAAAGTAAAATACAGTGAAGTTGAAGGGCTCGAAACGCCCAATACAGACTTTTCTACTCTGAAAGTAAAACCGAAATACAACGGCAATATTGCGGAAGTAGACTGGAGAACAGGAACAACCACAGGAGACAACCTGAGAAGATACGGCTATGTTTATGATGGAGTGAACAGATTACTGGCAGGATTTTACCAGAAAGATACCAATCCTTCTGCAAAGGAATACTTCGAAAAGATGGAATATGATCTTAACGGAAATATATCCAATCTGAAAAGATCGGCGCAATCTCAGCAAGGTGCTTCTGCATTTAATATTGATGATCTTGGATATATTTATACCGGAAACAGGCTGACTTCCGTTACCGATTCCTCAACAGATTACAGAGGTTATCCCGATACTTCAGGAAACACGATTTCCTACGACCTGAACGGAAACATGAAAGATCATAAGGATAAAGGTATTCTTCAGATTGATTATAATTTTTTAAATCTTCCGAAATATATTAAGTTCAGTGATTTTGCAAGTTACGACAGGAGCAACAAAGTATATGTAAATACGAATTATCTTTACAGAGCAGATGGCTCAAAGATCAGAAAAGTACATAATTATAAAGATCCTTCCTATGCTTATGCTTTGGGAACCAGAACCACCGATTACTTGGATGGGTTTCAATATGAATATGACTGGACACCATTATCCGGAATACCTACGAATGATTTTCAGTTAAAATTTGTTCCAACTTCAGAAGGGTATTTTGATTTTGTAAAAAATAAGTATATTTACAACTACACAGATCATTTGGGAAATATCCGTTTAAGTTATTTCAACAGTGGAGGTGGCGCAGAAGTTCTTGAAGAAAATAACTATTATCCTTTTGGGATGAAGCATGAAGGATACAATACTTCTTTCAGTTTTGGAAGCAGTTACCAGTATAAATACAATGGCAAGGAATTACAGACGGAGTCCGGCATGTATGATTATGGTGCAAGGTTTTATATGCCTGATGTCGGACGATGGGGAGTGCACGATCCATTAAGTGAATTACAATTCACATATAGCCCTTATTCTTATGTTTATGGAAATTCGATTAGATTTAATGATCCGACTGGTATGATTGGAGAAGATCCTGATCCAAAAAAAATATACGGTCCCAAGGGTGGTAAATTAATAGAAGAAGTTGTAATACCTGCTCCTATAAAACCTCTAAAATCACATGATTCATCACTTTCTTGGATGGGTATAAACAGCTTGAGCGCTTATCATTCTTCTGAAGACAGGTTTGCTAAAGCTATTAGAGGAAGCAAAGCAGCTCTTGCAACAGAGAAATTTGAAAGAAATCTTGCATTCACGATGGGAACTTTTATGATGGGAGGAAGTAACATTGTTGCGTCTGCTGGTTGGGCTACTTTTGATTGGTGGCTTGATTATCAAAGTGAAGAAGCTCAGGAAGCTGTCGGTACAGTTCAACTAATGGCTATGCTTGTTCAAGTTAGCCATGGAAATGCATCTGGAATACAAAAGCTGGTTAATGTAGATGCTTCTAGAATTAATATAGCAAAAGGAATTACCCGCTTTACCCCCTTACGTTTAAACGGAAACCCAGTGAGTGCTGGATGGAAACATGTAGTCAATGGTCATTTTAATAGACCTTTAGCAAATAATAGATCAGTCTTTAATATAACAGAAGAACAGGTAAAAAACATACTACAAAGTAAAACTGTAATTACTGCTCCGCTAACTCCACTGACAGGAGGACAGTTTCAAAGAACTGTAGATACAGGTCAGATAATAGGTAATGCAGCTTTAAAAGATGGCGGAGGATTAACATCATGGATTAATGTAATTACTGATCAAAAAGGAAATTTAATAACAACATATCCAGTAGCACCATAATGAGTCATATTGTATTAAAAAAATGGGAACAATTAAAACAGAGAATAATTCCAGATAAAGAAAATTTGGATGCTCATGCTTTATTAAGGAAATTATTAGATTGGACACAAGAAATAAAAAAAATTAAAGATGTTCATATACAAAATTTATATAAACTTCACTTCAGTTATTATGAAAAGCTAGATATAGAAGAAATCTTTTATAATGATAATATTGTTTGGTATTCATTGGAAGAAATAATTCAATACGATATTATTCAAGCAAAAGTTGATTCTTATCAATGGGCAATTGAACATGTTGATCACATATTGTTTAATCTTTTGATTTTTAAGACAGATAAAGATTGTCCTTGTTGTCATGATGATAATCTTCGTGTATTTGTAGAATCTGATTCTAAAAAACTAATCTTTGAATGTGAATTATGTTTATGCTTAATTGATGAAAATAATAATAAACAAAATTCAGAAGAAAAATTATTTATTCCAGCACCAGCTTCATTAATAAAAAGAAAAAGAATAAAACCTAGTCCTATTTAATTGCTTTCGCGAATTTGTAATCCGTGAGCAACAATAAATAACCCACCGCAAGCGGTGGGTTTTATGTTTTATAGCGTAGCTGCGTTTTTGGCAAAAAAACCGATCTCGCGGATTTGTAATCCGAAGAACTGCTTGCTGAAAACACCTACAACGATCTGTCCCAGCTTGTGAACAAGAAAGTGGGAAATAATCTTCAAAGCATCGATTACACCTACAACATCCGCGGATGGATGACCAAGATCAATGATCCGGCAAACCTTAACGGAAAACTGTTCGGGTATAAAGTAAAATATAGTGAAGTGGAAGGGCTTGAAACGCCCAATACAGACTTTTCTACTCTGAAAGTAAAACCGAAATACAACGGCAATATTGCGGAAGTAGACTGGAGAACAGGAACAACCACAGGAGATAACCTGAGAAGATACGGCTATGTTTATGATGGAGTGAACAGACTACTGGCAGGATTTTACCAGAAAGACACCAATCCTTCTGCAAAGGAATACTTCGAAAAGATGGAATATGATCTTAACGGAAATATATCCAATCTGAAAAGATCGGCGCAATCTCAGCAAGGTGCTTCTGCATTTAATATTGATGATCTTGGATATATTTATACCGGAAACAGGCTGACTTCCGTTACCGATTCCTCAACAGATTACAGAGGTTATCCGGATACCTCAGGAAATCCAATTCGCTATGATAGCAACGGAAATATGATTTCTCACAGAGATAAGGGAATTTTGCAAATTGATTATAATTTTTTAAATCTTCCGAAATACATTAAGTTCGATAATTTCATAACAACTCGTGCCGGAAAAATATACGTTAATACAGCATATACTTACAGGGCAGATGGAGTAAAAGTGGGGAAACAATATTCCTATAAAAATTCCAGTAATATAACCCATCTTTTCAACGAAAGGACGGATTATCTGGATGGTTTTCAATATACCAATGAGTTGCTTAAATTTGTTCCAACTTCCGAAGGGTATTATAATTTCGAAAATAATAAGTATATTTACAACTACACAGACCATTTGGGAAATATCCGTTTAAGTTATTTCAACAATGGAAGCGGCGCAGAAGTTCTTGAAGAAAATAACTATTATCCTTTTGGGATGAAGCATGAAGCCTATAATGTTTTACCGGGAAATCCTGCATACAAATACAGTTACAATGGAAAAGAATTGCAGACGGAATCAGGATTGTATGATTATGGCGCAAGATTTTATATGGCAGACATCGGTAGATGGGGTGTTGTTGATCCGTTGGCAGAGAAAACTATGGATATTTATGGTTACGTATGGAATAATCCAATAAAATTTATTGATCCCGATGGGCAAAGTGGTGAGCCCACACTAGATAAAAAAAATAAAACCATCACAATAAATCAACATTTGATATTTTATGGAGGAAAAGCAACTTCTAAATTATCCGATAAAATAGCAACAGGAATATCTTCTCAATGGAATGGTGCTAATGGAAGGGTAAAAGTTGGTGGAGTGGAATATAAAGTTAAATTTAAAGTTACTTATGAAACAGTATCTGAAGTTGACGCTAAAAAAATGGCTTCTGGAAATACGGATATAAAAAATAACTTTATTCGTGTAGAAGATGGTAAAAATGGAGAAAGTAGTTTCACTCAAGAATTAGGTGCAAATTCATATTATTTTAATACTGATGATGACTTAGCTGGTTCAACAACACCTGCTCATGAAATAGGCCATGGTTTAGGGCTTGATCATACTAATAAAGGAGGACAAAATGAAAACGATGTACCTGACATTATGGAGGCGAGAGGTACACAAGTACATCCTAAATGGTCAAAAAAAGGGCCTAGTAATTCTATAGATCCGAATTTTAGAAGAGTAGATAAAACAGAAGTATATGATGTTCTTAAAGGAGTAAGATTTGATAAAAATGGGAAAGGTAAAATTGGAAAAACAACAAATAAAATTTATGATAAAAACTTTATAATAATATTACTTTTCTTTTCTTGTAAATTCAATGAAAATAATGTTGCATCCAAAGAAAATGTTATTGTTATAAAAAATGATAGCTTAAAAAATTTATCATCAGAATGGAAGAAAGATAATATAGGTTGCTTAAAGTACAGAAATGTTAAAAACTTTAATAAACTATTAAGTGGTTACAAATTATTAAATAAAAAAAGTAAGAAAGAATTTATTAATGTTTTGGGTATTCCTAATCAGGAATTAGTGTATGATAATTTTTCTGTAATAATATATTACTATAATAGTATATGTGTAAATAATAAATTGTTGATAGATTCTGATAAATCAAATATTAGGATAAAATTTGATAAAAAAAATGAATATCTGAATTTTGATACAAGAATTGAATAAGTTTTATTATTTTAACCCCAATCTCGCGGATTTATAATCCGTGAGCAACAATAAATAACCCACCGCAAAGCGGTGGGTTTTGTGTTATAAAGAGCAGCACAAAATAAAATGCTTTTCATTTTTAACCTCAGAAAGCAGTGTAAGTCTCCCCGAACGTTGGAAAGAATTATACCCTCATTTTGTTTTGTAAAACTATAAAATATTTCATTGCGGTGATGTTGGTGTTGAATGATTTTGTTGGAAAGGAGAAAACTCGGAGATGGAATTCTGTTTAGACGAGTTTTCCTTTTTCAACAAATATTGCATTGGAGAAAGATTCTGTAAACTTTCGTGTGGTCTTTTGTTATTATAATGTTCCACCCATTCCGTGGTAATTTCTCGTACTTCTACTAAATTGTTGAAAATTCTGGCATCCAAAACTTCGGTGCGGTAGCTACGATTGAATCTCTCAATAAAAGCATTCTGTGTAGGTTTTCCAGGTTGAATATATCGGATTTCAATCCTATGCCTGTGGCACCAATTTGTGAAAACACTACTCGTAAACTCTGGACCATTATCAGTTCGAATTGCTTTGGGTTTTCCTCTTTCTTTCACAATCCATTCCAACAAATCCGTCATATGAATCGCTCCGATGGAAAGCCCAATCTCAATCCAAATTGATTCGCGGTTGTAATCATCAATGATATTCAATGTTCTAAATCTTCTCGAATTGAAAAGCGCATCACTCATAAAATCGATACTCCAAACTTCATTGTAGTTTCTTGGAACTTCCAGATTTTTTCGTTCTCTCGAAGCCAATCTTCTCTTGCGTTTCCTTAAAAGATTCAATCCTAATTTTTTGTAAATACGATACACCTTCTTGTGATTACAGGAAAAACCTTGATTCCTCAGACTATGAAATATTTTCTTGAATCCATAGCTAGGATGTTTCTCTGAAAGTTCATTCAGCCAACCAATGAGTTCTGTGTCTTCCTTTCTTTGGGGCTGATAATAATAACTGCTCCTTTCCAAATTAAGAGATTTACACGCCTGCCGGATGTTTATAGGATATTCTGACACAAGGTAATTCACAACTTCTCGTTTCGTAGCAGGCTTTACCACTTTTTTGACAAAACGTCCTTCAATGCTTCATGTTCCAAGCTCAAATTGGCAAACATCTTCTTCAAACGATTGTTCTCAGATTCCAGTTCCTTGATTTTCTGTAGTTCTTTGGTAGAAGTTATCCCACCAAATTTCTTTTTCCAATCGTGCAAGGTTTGGTAGTGGAAACCGTATTTTCGAGACAATTCTTTTGCGGTCTGCCCTGATTCATACTCTTTCAAAATTGCCAAAATTTGGCTGTCTGTAAATTTACTTGTTCTCATATCCTAAAATTAATTGTTTTTTCTCGTTAATCTTAGGGGTATAAATTGTCCAGTTTTTAGGGAGACTTACAGCAGGGCGAAGTCGGGGTAACGGTGCAGGAAAGATTTGAGTACAATTCCCAAAACAGGTTGGTAAAACATTACCATCAGGTAGACAATAATCCTGAAGAACTGCTTGCCGAAAACACCTACAACGATCTGTCACAGCTTGTGAACAAGAAAGTAGGCTCTACATCGGGTTCTGCGCCCCTGCAAAGCATCGATTACGATTACAACATCCGCGGCTGGATGACGGAGATCAACAAAAACCAGATGGCGGCAACGGATCTTGGCGGAAAACTGTTTTCCTACAAAATAAAATATACCAGTCGCGAGGGGATCGAAAATCCGGATACAGCTCAGTTTTCAGGAAAGAATGTTGTCCCGAAATACAACGGGAATATTGCAGAGGTAGACTGGCGAGCGGTAGAATCTATTGGTGCAAATCCATCAACAACCCCGAAAAGATACGGGTATGCGTATGATAAAATTAACAGGCTTACAGCCGGGTTTTACCAGAATCCCCAAAACCCGAACAGTAAAGAGAATACGGAATCTTTAGCGTATGATCTGAACGGGAATATCACCAGTCTTTACAGAACCTCGGTTCTGGAATATGGGAATACAACGCCGACCATGATTGATAACCTGCAATACATCTATGCTTCCGGCAATACAAGCAACAGGCTTACCAGCATCAATGATCATGCACAAAATGCAACAGGATACGAAGGCGGCGGACAAACCATCGGATATGATCTGAACGGAAACATGATCAGTATGCCGGATAAGGGAATCAGTGTGATCAAATACAATCATTTAAACCTTCCCCATCATCTGGAATACAGCAGGGACGGCATTGAAATGGTGAAACTGGACACAAAATACCGCGCCGACGGAACAAAGCTCCGTAAGGTAAACACCACAACGATTTCCGGAATTAACGGTTACACAACCTCTGTAAAGACCATCGATTACCTTGACGGCTTTCAGTATCAGAACATCACTAATTCAGGTGGCGGAGGCGGAGGAAGCTCGTCTTTTTCAGCATCCAATCTTGAGAGTTCCAGAGCGATGGAAACCCAGGCGTTCAGTCTTGTGGACATCGGAGGTCTGGAACCTGTGGGAATGCTGAAGAATTCTGAACTGCAGTTTTTGCCGACTTCAGAAGGATTTTACGATTACATAAAAAATCAATATATTTACCAGTATAAAGATCACTTGGGAAATACAAGGGTAAGTTTCGGAAGAAACAGCGCAGGCGCTCTTGAAATTGTGGATGCTAATGATTATTATCCTTTCGGAATGAATCATCTAAAAAGTGGAAATTCATTCTTTGGATCAAGTTCGTATAAGAATTATAAATATAACGGAAAAGAATTGCAGGAATCCGGTATGTATGATTACGGTGCAAGGTTTTATATGGCTGACATCGGACGTTGGGGAGTCGTGGATATGAAAGCAGAGAAATACAATTCTATGTCTCCTTATAATTATGCAGCTAATAATCCCATAATATTTATTGATCCTGATGGTAAGGATTTAATAGTTACAACTTTTGGAGATCAACAAAGAGTATTTGATATATTTAAAAATATTATCCAAAATGATTTTGGAAATAATGTAACAGTAAATATAGATAAGAGTGGATTGGTATCTTTTGTACTTGCAGAAGGAGCGGTTCTTTCTGGAGTTCAGCAACGATTATATGATGCATATAGTATGCTACTCGCTCCAGGTTCTAAAACTACAATATCATTGACAGAGAAAAGCAGTAAAACCTTAATAGGTGGATTTGATATTTCTTTAGGAGATGATGGTAAAAAATATCAAAACACTGTCGATTTATGGGATGTACAACATGCTGCAACTGAAAACAATTTAGCATCAACGGATATTTTTCATGAAGCATATGAATCCTTTTTGGCACAGAATGTTCCTGAAGTAGCAAGTTTATCTCAAGATAATGCTTATGACGTTGTGCATCCTATGGCAGTTACTAAAGGAGATGAAATACAAGGAGTAAAATCAGGAGAAAATAAAGACGGTAATATAAATACTAAAACAATGAGTTTTACTAATTATCAAAACTTTACTGATAAAAATGGTAACCAAATGCATAGAGTTGTTGTATATCAAAATGGAAATGTCGTTTCTTCAGAAGAGAAAAAAGGGAATATTAACCTTAATGAAATACAATAATGAAAAGGAATTTATTTTTAAGTGTTTGCTTATTATTGATTTATTCATGTAATTCCAGCAAATTAAACACTAGAGAAAGTATTGATATTAAGGACTCCATTCAGGTTTCCAATTTTGTCATAAATTTTGGTTTATGCGATAAATTAAGATATATTGAAAATAACAAGGATTATTTTTCAGAAAATATTGGTTACTCTTCGTTAATAATTTTTGATATTAATAAAAAAGAAAAAACAACTCTCAATATTACATTAGGAAATAAATACAGAAAAACTACCAAAGAAGAAAGAAAGAAGCAAGTTCAGGATTATATTGATAATTTAAAAAATAGAGTGAATTGTAATAAGTCACCCGATCCCTGAAGTAGTTGCCATAAAGGTAGAAATGATAACAACCCGATGACGCGAATTTTGTAATCCGTGAGCAACAATAAGACCCCACCGCAAAGCGGTGGGTTTTGTGTTATAAAGAGCAGCACAAAATAAAATGCTTTTCATTTTTAACCTCAGAAAGCAGGGCGAAGTCGGGGTAACTGTACAGGAAAGATTTGAGTACGATTCTCAGAACAGGTTGGTAAAACATTACCATCAGGTAGACAATAATCCCGAAGAACTGCTTGCCGAAAATACCTACAACG
The DNA here is from genome assembly GCF_059579425.1 of Chryseobacterium sp. 2P. Lineage (NCBI taxonomy): Bacteria > Pseudomonadati > Bacteroidota > Flavobacteriia > Flavobacteriales > Weeksellaceae > Chryseobacterium > Chryseobacterium sp. 2P. The sequence goes on along the minus strand of NZ_CM184194.1, from coordinate 3,428,551 downwards.
ATCTGTCCCAGCTTGTGAACAAGAAAGTAGGCTCTACATCGGGTTCTGCGCCCCTGCAAAGCATCGATTACGATTACAACATCCGCGGCTGGATGACGGAGATCAACAAAAACCAGATGGCGGCTGCTGATCTTGGCGGAAAACTGTTTTCCTACAAAATAAAATATACCAGTCGCGAGGGGATCGAAAATCCAGATACAGCTCAGTTTTCAGGAAAGAATGTTGTCCCGAAATACAACGGGAATATTGCCGAGGTAGACTGGAGAGCCGTAGAATCTATTGGTGCCAATCCATCAACAACCCCGAAAAGATACGGGTATGCGTATGATAAAATTAACAGGTTAACGGCGGGGTTTTACCAGAATCAACAGAATCCTTACAGCAAGGAAAATATGGAGTCTCTGGTGTATGACCTGAATGGGAATATTTCCAGCCTTTACAGGACTTCGGTGATGGAAAACGGAAGCAGTACGGCAACGGTAATTGATAATCTTACTTACGATTATACCGGAAACAGAGCAACGAAAATTAAAGACATCAGCGGAAACTCTACCGGATACAAAGATCACTTGGGAAATACAAGGGTAAGTTTTGGGAAAAACAGCGCAGGAATTCTAGAAATTGTAGATGCTAATAATTATTATCCTTTCGGAATGAATCACCTGAAAACGGGAAATGCGTATTTTGGAGGGGGTTCCTACAAAAACTATAAATATCAGGGACAGGAATTACAGGAGACTGGTTTTTACTCGTTTAAGTGGAGAAACTACATGCCGGATGTTGGCAGGTTTTTTAATATAGATCCATTGAGTGAAAAGTATAGTTATCAATCGCATTATAATTTTTCTGAAAACAGAGTTGTTGATGCAAGAGAATTAGAAGGATTAGAAGCGGTAGATTTTAGAAAAAATGACAAATATCAAAATCTTGTAATTGTAGTTCAAGGTTGGTCAGGAGATACAAGAAAAGGATATACATAAGCTCAAAACAGAGGAGATGGAAGTGTTGATAAGGCAGGATTAGGAGCTTTACAAAAACTATCAAATTCAAATACAAAAGTAGTAATTTTTGACTCTTCTCGAAATGAAAATACAAAGAACGACATAAATTCAACAATTTCGAGCTTCAATGAAAGCCATCCTGATGGTATGGTTGCTGCTGTTGGACATAGTTTGGGTGGGGATAACTTAGTGGAAAAAGTAAACGAGAACAAAAATTTAAAAGTAGATTTGCTTGTTACATTGGATATATTGGGAGGCTATTCTAATACTGATATACCTTCTAATGTATCAAAAGCTGTCAATTACTATCAGACAAAAGATATGTATGGTGGAGAGAAAATAGAGGCTACAAAAGGTAATAATAAGACTAAAATAATAAATGTAGCTGCTCCTGAAACTTCAACACATAGAAGTATAGATAATGATTTACACACGAAAGTAATTAAAGTCGTAAGTAGAGAATTAATACCTAATTAACAATGAAAAAAATACCTCAAATAAATTTTATTATTTCCTTATTAGTTATAATAGAATTTCTATTTTTTCCTTATTTCGATGTTTTAGAATTATTGCCATTAATAATATTCTTATTAGCCATTAATTTTTATTTCATTTATCGATATAATAATAAAACCTTTAATTATATTATTAATAGTTTGCTATTGATAACTTTAATAATTTGTTTCTCTTTTGGAGCAATTCTAAGGCAAGGTTGGCACTTTATAGAGTAGAAAATGAATATTTGATAACCCTGATCTCCTGATCTCGCAGATTTGTAACCTGATGAAAAAGATTTGTTAGTACTAAAGGAAAAGAAATAGGACCACAATCCGCTAAAAATACTGATAATAATGGTGAATTATCTTCCAAAAACACCAAGAAGTGAACATGGAAAATCAACAGGTCAATTTGGAAGTTGGAATTCTTTTAAAAACGGAGAGCAGACTAATCAGCAGCCAGGTAATACAAAGCCAAGTGGACAAGATCAACGAAGTTTATGGGATAAAATATTTAATTAATTTTTATGAAAGTAATAATTGTCTTAATATCAATCATTATATTAAATTCGTGTCGAGAAAAGAAATCATTTAACAAACCAATTAATCAGAATGAAGTTGTTTCTATTAATAATATTTCAAATTATGATAGTATTACTAATCTTGTAAAAAATAAAGGTAATATTGAAGCATATGATGAATTGTATTATTTTTTAATGGATTCAAATAAAGAAGATAGAACCGATACAGTAATGTATTATTCCAAGATAATGGCAGAGAAATACAATAATGAAACAGCATACTATAATTATTTTAAAGCGTTGTGCGAAAAATATAATGTAAGTGTTGATTTTAGTGATTTCTCAAAAATTGATATGTCAAAAATGGACTCTTCTTCTAAAAAGCAAATAAAAGATTGGCTTAAGAAAATGTTAGAAAAGAAAGTAATTACAAAAGAACAATATAATTCGGTAAAGAATTTATAATGAAAGCGATCCCACACTCGTGGATTTGTAATCCGTGAGCAACAATAAAGAACCCACCGCAATGCGGTGGGTTTTGTGTTATAAATAGCAGCACAAAATAAAATGCTTTTCATTTTTAACCTCAGAAAGCAGGGCGAAGCCGGGGTAACGGTACAGGAAAGATTTGAGTACGATTCTCAGAACAGGTTGGTAAAACATTATCATCAGGTGGATAATAACCGCAGGAACTGCTTACCGAAAATACCTACAACGATCTGTCCCAGCTTGTGAACAAGAAAGTAGGAAATAATCTTCAGAGCATCGATTACACCTACAACATCCGCGGATGGATGACCAAGATCAATGATCCTGCAAACCTGAACGGAAAACTTTTCGGATACGATATCCGGTATCAGAATCCTACCGATGCTATTCTCTCACCCAATAAAAACAACGGGAATATCTCTGAGGTAAACTGGAAAATAGCTTCCAACCAGACCATGAAAAGATATGCTTATCAGTACGATGGCTTGAACCGCCTTACGAAAGGAACCTTTTTGAATCCGGACAGTGTGGTTCCTCGAAACAACTGGAATAATGAGGAAATAACGTATGACCTGAACGGAAATATAAAGACGCTTAAAAGGAATGCGAGGAACCTTTACAGCAATACTGCAGAACTGATCGATGATCTGGATTACAAATATTCAGGTAATCAGGCTACTAAAATAGACGATAACAGCAACAATCCTACAGGATATGAAGGCGGTGGAGGCGACATAGGATATGATAGTAACGGGAATATGAAATTCATGCCTGATAAGCAGATTGAGCAGATTGGCTACAATTACCTGAACCTTCCCAATGCCATGAAAATTGATGATACTAAAAAGAAGATGCTTTATCTTTACCGTGCAGACGGAACCAAGCTCAGAAAGACCTTTAATTTTATAAAGCAGGACGGCTCGGTATATACCACCATTACGGATTATCTGGATGGTTTCCAGTATCTGAGTACAGTAGGAAGCGAACCCAATGAACTGGATCCTATGGAATTTGCCTATGAACAGGAGGCTTTTATTGATGGTGCAGCCCCGGATTACCATACACCCACTCTTAGTTTTTTTCCGACCGCAGAAGGATTTTATGATTACGAAAGAAAAGAGTATATTTACCAGTATAAAGATCATTTAGGGAACGTAAGGGTAAGCTATAAAAAAGGAACAAACGGATTAGCAGAAATTACAGACCAGAATGATTATTATCCTTTCGGGATGAATATTTTGAGGGAAGAGAAGGCGATTTTTGGGGTAAATAGTTTGTATAATTATAAATACAACGGAAAAGAGTTACAGGAATCCGGCATGTATGATTACGGAGCAAGGTTTTATATGGCTGATATCGGAAGGTGGGGCGTCGTAGATCCACTCGCGGAGAAAAACAGAAGATTTACACCTTATAACTATGCTGTCAATAATCCCATCCGATTTATTGATCCCGATGGAAGATCAGAATCAGACTGGGTAAAAAGAGGAAATCAAGTTTTTTACGACTCTGCAATAAAAACCCAAGAGCAGGCAATTGATAAATATGGTGAGAATGCTCAACATCTAATAGAAGGTAGCACAATCACCACAAGAGAAGATGGAGAAGTGACTTCTCAGCTTACGTTTCACGATGATGGAACAATTACTAAGGCAGACGGTTCCCAAAAAAGTGCTAAAGAAACATTTGAAACCAAAGGAGGAATTAGAATTATTGGTACAGAAAGTAAAGGTACTAGTATATCGTTTAGTGCAAATGGAGTTTTAGGAGGCGGTTTTGGATTTGATATTGGATTAGTAAAAGATGCTGGAAATAATTGGGGATTATTTTTTAATAGAAACATAAATTTGGATTAGGTTTCGAAGGAGGATTAGAACTAGGAAGAATCTCATCGAGTCATTCAGGTCCTTTTTTATTAGAGGATTATTCAGGTGAAGCAAAATCGTTTGTTTCTCCTGTAGGAGTAAATTATGGCGGAACTTTTGATCCAAAATCAACACCAATAGAAATGATGAATCCTTTAAATGTTGGAGCAGGTAAAAGAGGTGCAACCGAGATAAGTTCAGGATTAAAAGGAATCGGAACAGGGATTTTCTATAAACGTTCTAAAACGTCAGTATGGGATTTTTAAAAAATAATATTAATAAAATAGTTTTATGTTTTTTTGGATTATTGTTTTTTATTATAATTATTAAAAAAGTGCTAGATCCTAATTTATCAAAATACAAATATTTTGATCAGCATTGTAATGGAAAAGTTATTTCTAATATATATGATCTAACGACACATTTTAATATTGTCAAATCATCTGATGGAAATAAAATTTATTTGGAAGATTTAAACATCATTTCATTAATTAAACCTGGAGACTCTTTAGTTAAAAATAAAGATGTTACATATTTTACAGTTTATAAAAAAGATAAGAGTAAAATAGTATATGATATGTATAATAAGCAAATCAAAATTTTAAAATGAAATATAATCTTTTAATAATTATAGCCTATTTATTTTTACTTTCTGCTTGTGGAAAAGCTCAATTAAAGCAAGGAGAAACAGTGACAAATGCTTTTTATAGTGATACAGAATCTGGGAATTATAAGGCTCTTGACACACTTATGAGCTTTCAATTTTACCAAGGAACTCCATATAAACAATTTGTTCAAATGGTAAGTAACAAAAATAAAGCGTTTGGAAAAATAAATAAAAAATCTTTAGGAAAATATAAAATAGTAAAATCTACAAATTCTACAGATACTATACATTTGGGGTATATAGTTGAGTATCAAAATGCACACACAAAAGAGAGCTTTACTTTGATAAAAGAAAATAAAGACTTTAAAATTTTGAAATATTACATAAGTCAAGAAGATAATTAACCTGATCTCGCGGATTTGTAATCCGTGAGCAACAATAAAGAACCCACCAATTTGCGGTGGGTTTTGTTCCCCGAAAAGATACGGGTATTCCTGATTCGAATTCAAGAAGTTTTGTACAGGATCAGATGAATAAACGCCGACCATGATTGATAACCTGCAATACATCTATGCTTCCGGCAATACCGGCAACAGGCTTACCAACATCAATGATCATGCACAAAATGCAACAGGATACGAAGGCGGCGGACAAACCATCGGATATGATCTGAACGGAAACATGATCAGTATGCCGGATAAGGGAATCAGTGTGATTAAATACAATCATTTAAACCTTCCCCATCATCTGGAATACAGCAGAGATGGCATTGAAATGGTGAAACTGGACACAAAATACCGCGCCGACGGAACAAAGCTCCGTAAGGTAAACACCACAACGATTTCCGGAATTAATGGCTACACAACTTCTGTAAAGACCATCGATTACCTTGACGGCTTCCAGTATCAGAACATCACTAATTCAGGTGGCGGAGGCGGTGGAAGCTCTTCTTTTTCAGCATCCAATCTTGAGAGTTCCAGAGTGATGGAAACGCAGGCGTTCAGTCTTGTGGACATTGGAGGTCTGGAACCTGTCGGAATGCTGAAGAATTCTGAACTGCAGTTTTTACCGACTTCAGAAGGATTTTACGATTACATAAAAAATCAATATATTTACCAGTATAAAAATCATTTGGGAAATGCAAGGGTAAGTTGCGGAAGAAGCAGGGATCTAGCGGATTTGTAATCCGTTAGCAATAATAAATAACCCACCGCAATTGCGTGGGTTTTGTGTTATAATACAACGATATTTTATTAGAGGTCTTTAAATTTTTAGCAATAAGCATTATTTTTTATATTAATAAATTTTGCGGAAAGAATTAATATATTTACCAGTACAAGGTCAACTGCTTTAAAATATGATGCAGCCACACCAGATCAAATTGTTGAAATATATTTAATAAATAGAATTTGACAGATTGTGGAATGAAGGTGTTTTTCGTCTAATTAATAATATATCAAATTGCAATATAGATGATTATAAGGATGAGCCTATTTACATCTGAAGAAAAATTGCAGAAAGCTGCTTCAAAAGTTGGAGTTTCATTTCCGGATCTTGGCTTTGGAAGAGGATATATAAAAAATCATCAAAAATGGATAATTATATTTGTTATGTAAAATATGATAAAGAAGATGCTGAGGTTATTGAAATGCTCAGTAATGTTTTTAATTATAAAAAAGAACAAATAGGAAATTTATTTGATCAGAAAGACTTTGAAATAACCTTTGAAAACAGAATTTTAGATGAAATTTCAGAGTTTTGTACTGAATTAAATGTTTATATTCCTAACAATGAAATAACTGCAATATATCCAAATAACTTTTTATTTGGATATCAAGTATCAAAATATTTAAATCAGCAGGTTTTAGTAAGCGTTAGTTTTGAAAATAATGATCCTTATCAATACATATTAATAGAAAATGATTTGTTTTTTATTGTTGATGAAGTGATTGATGACAATTCAGATGATAAATATGGTATTACTGTACAAAAGAATACTAAAATTAAAATTTCTTATAATGACGCAATAAATTTTAGTTCTTAGAGTGCAATCATTATGCTTGTGATCCATATGTACAAAAAAGCTCAATAATAAAGAATCCGGCTCTTCTGAGGCGGATTCTTGTTTTGGTAATGAAATAGAGCTGTTATTACTTTGCGATTGCATACTATTTTACAGCTTACTGCCGAATTTCATTTAGATAAAGAATTTTTTTTCTGTGTGTTTCTACCGTGCTTTATTACTTATAAAAAATTTTAGAGAGGTCTTTACTTCTAAATCCGTTGCTGATTGATTGTGAATTATCATTTTCCGGATCTCAAGTATCAGTTGTCGCAAAATCTTAATTTGTTCTGAAGAAGTAAAAATACTTCGGATTACAGCATAGGTTGTGGAAGATTATTAATTGTTATTTTATTATGGCTTGTTTCGTTGGAATTAATTAAACTTGAATTTTTATTAAATATAGTTAAAAATATATTGATATTCCAAATAAATATTCAAAATAATTTAATTTTTTATGATAATTTGATAAATAACTCTCTGTGATTGGAATTTTCAATTCTATTTTTAGAGTTATTGCGAATAAATGTCCGTATTTATAGGGATTTTCGAACACTGATTTAGATTGAGAAATTATTTAACTAACACTTTGGGGATATGTTTTATCGGAAAATTTACAGAATTGGCAATGAAGCAGAATTTGTTTGCTTTTTGATGAAGTTCTTTGGCTTTTTCTATCATCGATTCCTCTGAAACCGTGATTTCAGGATGGAGAATGACTTCCGTGAAATGTCCGCTCCCGTTTTCCGGTTCCGTCATGATGCCTGTAGCAAAATCTGTATACTCCGTCACAATAATCCCTTCTTCGGAACAAAAATGAAGATACCAGAGCATATGGCATGAGGAAATTGAGGAAAGAAACATCTCTTCCGGATTGTATTTTGTTTTGTCTCCGCGAAAGGACGGATCGGATGAAGCTTGAATTATCGCCTTATTCTCTGCAGAGATGTCATGGCTTCTTTCGTATTCTCTGTAAGAACTGGTTCCCTTTCCTTTGTTTCCGGTCCAGCAAACTGTGATTTTATAATGGTGATTTTTCATTTTGATAATAGTGTGTAAAACTTTGAAAAATGTAAAATTTTATTCAGTCTTTTCTTTGTATCTCTTTTGGATAAATTTTTAAAATTTAGATCGTATAAAATGACATCTCTATCCATAAACTTTACGTAATAAATGGTGTTTTCTATAGTATTTATCACGCCTTGTTTGGAGTAAAGTGTTTTAAAAGATTCTTTAAAGAGTTTTTTAAGTTCCTTTTTTTGTATATTTTTTGGAAAGAGTTTCATACAGCATTGTAACGGTAGGGGAGTTTTCGTGAACCATCGGAATAGCGGCTATCGGAATCAGAACGTCATATATTTTTTCGTATTCATGAAGATTGGAATAGCATTCAGAATATAGGTAAGCAATATAAGCTATTTCTGAAAATAGTCCGTTTCCGCAGGATATTCTTACCGGATTATTTTGGGCTAAATTAAGATATTGTATGGCTTCCCTATAATTTTTTTGAATCATCTCAAGATAAGCCAGTTTTTTGTAGAGTTCATACAAAAACTGATTGTCTTCAGAATAGGGTATCCTTACAAAAGGGTCTTTTAAATTTTTATTTTGTTTAAAATAATTTAAAAGTTCAAGATATGATATTTTTGCACGATTAAATTGTTTAAGACTTTGTTCCTTCGATGCTTTGCCTAAAAATGCAGTAAATAAATATTCAGAATTCGGATAAGCTGCAATAAATTGATTGTATTTTAAAAGAATTTCATTTTGAATATGAATAATACTTTTTGAATTTATGGAAGTGCTGTCAGTTTCAGAAATAATTTTATTCAGTAAAGAATTTTCAATTTTAAATATTTTGCTTATTGCAACAGAATCCTCTTTCTGCCCAAAAGCAATGAAGAAACACAATAATAAAAGTAAGGAGAAAATACTTTTCATTTTCAGGTATCAGTTTGTATAATAAGAGCTGTGAAATACAGATTGCTTGTAAAAATAAAAAATCTCCATACAATAATATGGAGATTTTAAGTTTTTCCTGTATTAATTAGAATATCCTATCAATTCTTCTTTATTGGAATTGTAAATTCTGTATTCTAAATATTTAAAAGAATCCCTTGGAATAACGGTTACCCACTTTTTGTATTTCATAAACCATTTCATCTGGATGCTTTTGATCCCTTTCGTAAGGTAAGCTTCCACAAACGGATGTACGTGAAGGTAAAGTTTTCCTTTTTCCTTCTGCATGATGGTTCTCAAGGTTTCTCCCATTCTTTCCACAATAACGATCGGAGCTGCAATTTCTCCGTCTTTATTCGGGTTTTCTTCTTTGGTGTCGATCTGTTTTTCCGGACGGTTTCTTTGTCTGGTAATCTGTATCAGTCCGAATTTACTCGGCGGAAGAATCTTATGGCGGGCTTTATCGCGTTTCATTTCTTCCTTCAGATGTTCGTACAGATCTCTTCTGTGGTCTGCGTTGGGCATGTCGATAAAATCGATCACAATAATTCCACCCATATCACGGAGACGCAGTTGTCTTGCAATCTCGGTTGCTGCCATTTTATTCACCTTTAAGGCGTGTTCTTTGTTTACGGCAGTTCCGGTTGTGATATTATTTCCGGAGTTTACGTCCACTACGTGAAGTGCTTCTGTGTGTTCTATTACCAGATAAGCACCTTTTGAGCTTGGGATATTGACGTGTTTTCCAAAGCTTTGTTTGAGCTGTTTTTCAACATTATAATATTCCAGAAGAGGAATATGAGAATTGTAAAAATGGACAATGTTTTTCCTTTCGGGAGCGATTACTTCCAGGTAGTTTTTCATTTCTTCCACCATCTGTTCGTCGTCGCAGGTAATGCTCACGAAATCCTGGTTGAAGTTGTCTCTTAAAATAGCTGAAGCTTTATCGTCTTCGCTTAAAACTCGTGACGGAACTTTATTTTTCTGTATATTTTTGAAAGTTGTTTCCCACTTCTGAATCAGCTGATTCATGTCATTATGCAGGTCTGCAACTTTTTTACCTTCGGCTACGGTTCTTATAATAACCCCGAAACCTTCAGGCTTGATGCTTTCGATTAACGTTCTCAGTCTCTCTTTTTCTTCGGAACTTTTTACTTTCTTGGAAATCGAAACCTTGTTATCGAAAGGGATGAGTACCAGGAATCTCCCTGTTAAAGAAACCTGAGTGGAAATTCTCGGTCCTTTCGTAGAGATCGGTTCTTTGGTAATCTGCAGCAGCACAAGATCGTCTTTCGCGATTACCTTGTCTACCGTTCCGTTTTTGTCTATTTCGGGTTGTATCTCGAAATTTTTTAAGCTTGAAGTATTTTGTTTCTTGGAAATCGTATCCCGTAAAAATTTTCTGTACGTGAGATATTGCGGTCCCAGATCCTGATAATGCAAAAAGGCATCCTTTTCGTATCCTATGTTTACGAAAGCTGCATTCAGGTTAGGAGCCAGCTTTTTTACTTTCCCAACAAACAAATCTCCAACTATAAAATCGCTTTTGTCCTCTTGCTCATGAAGTTCACATAGTCTTCCGTCTTCCAGCAGTGCAATCTTTGTAAGATCATCCTCATGCGAAACTATTAGTTCTTTCTTCATTTTGTTGTAAGATAAAATTGTTAAGATTGTAGGAAAAGAGTGTTTTTTTCATCAGATGAATTTTAACCTTAAATTACGCATAACAATTGAATGAATGCTAATTTTTCTGATAAAATATAAAACGTTCTTTTCCTTAAACATCTTATAGTTGCAAAACAAAATATAGTCGGTGAGGCTTTAAAATTTAAAATCACCAACTATATCTTTATATTGTAAATCTCGAGAAAAAGAGATTATTTCTTCTTATGTCTGTTCGCTCTTCTTCTTTTCTTTCTCTTATGAGTTGCAACCTTGTGTCTTTTTCTTTTCTTTCCGCTTGGCATAATTATAATTTTTTAGTAACTAGTTAATATTCAGTTAATTTCTTATTTTACTGTAACTTTCGTTTTTACTTTCTCCACAAAAGATTTTGATGGCTTGAAAGCAGGAATGTTATGAGCAGGGATTTCAATGGCAGTGTTCTTAGAGATGTTTCTTCCTGTTTTTGCTGCTCTTGTTTTAATGATAAAAGATCCAAAACCTCTTAGATAAACATTATCTCCATTATACATAGAAGTCCTGATTTCTTGCATAAATGCCTCTACAACTTTCTGTGTTTCATTCTTTTCGGTTCCCAACTTGTTTGAGATGGTGTTTACCAATTCTGCCTTTGTCATTTCCTTATTTTAATTTTAAATTTTAGGTGTGCAAATTTAGTTAAAAAAATTGAATATTAGCAAATTAGTGATAAAATATTTTTTGATAAGAGGTTGAAAACTTAGTATTTATTCTGTACAGATATTCTGTTAAGTCACGATTACATACTGGAATTGTAGTAGCCGTTCTCTACACAGAAGCGGATCAGGTGAAGTTTTGTCTTTAATCCGAGCTTTTCCGTAAGACGGTTGATGTACGTGTCGATTGTTCTCGTACTGAGATTCAGTTTTTCTCCTATCTCCTTGTTACTGAAGCCTTCATAGCAGAATTTCATCAGCTGTATTTCCGTTGGGGAAAGTTCTTCCTGGCTTTTTTTCTGCCGGTTCATATAATCCATTACCGCTAAGGGCTGCTGCTCCCAATGTTTCGTGTAGGCTTCATAATCGAAACTGTCTGAGGTAATTTTTCCTTTGATAATTTCTTTAATGATGGTACTTTTTTTCTCACAGTAAAAAGTGTTGGGAATTTTAGAAAGAATTTCCGCCATATCTTCCTGATAGGTTCCGGAATACGTAATAACAGGGGTTTCAGAATCGCTTTTCCGGATGTATTTAATGGCTTCCAGCCCGCTGAGAACAGGCATAAAAAGCTCTACAATAAATACGTCTTCCTGTCTTCTGTAATTCCGGCTGATCAGTTCATGCCCGTTGTTGCAGTCGTTCAGCAGCATGTAGAACGGATTTTCCGTCAGCGTTTTGATCATGATTTTCTTAAAATAAAAATCACTGTCGGCAATAGAAAATCGCACAGTATTGGTTAATATTTTGCTCACTTTATTATCGATTTGGTGAATGATAATTAAAATTCAGATCACTAAATTAGGAAAATATGCTGAAAGTGAAAATTAATCTTAATTTAATTCAGAAAATAGAATTATTTAAAGTGAAAACTTAAATTTTGTGCATAAATTATTTTTTTATAATTTCACATAACCAAACCAAATCACAAAATATGTCTTCGAACAGGGAGAGAAAATTAAACCATGCCGACGTTAGGGCGGGAATCTGGAAATTTGTTCTGTCATTCATTGTCTTATCAGGTGTATCCTTCATCTGTGTCTTTTTCTTTTTTAAAAGCTATGATATCCAAAGAGAAGGGATTAAAAAACAGGCGGACGACTACCGCGAACTGCTTACAAGAAGCGATCTTCTCAGAATCCATGTGGACAGTATCCTGTACCGGATGGATCAGCTCGATATCAGCAAGGTGGATAACGATATTTTCCTCCGCAACTACATTATGGATAACGTAAGAGATGCCAAAAACATCATGGGGAAAGACAGCGCGGATAATTTTAAGCATTATTCCATCCTCATGAAACAGATCGAGCCGATGCTTGCACTGAAAAATCAGATTGTAAATGTTTCCTACAAAGAGCAGAATGCATTAAGAGACCTCAGCGAATGCCGCGGTAAAGTGGGCATTGTAAACCATGAGCTAAGGGTAGATCCTACAAGAAAATTCTCGGGAAGCAAACGAAGAAGATAAAAACTAAAATTATGCAGGGACAAATCACACTATCTAAAAAAGAAAAGCATTATCAGTTTTTATATTTAATTGTAATGCTTTTTGCAGCGCTTATTTTTCTGGGAATCATCTTTTTAAAAGGTTTTGAATCTCCGTTTTCAGACGAAGACATGATCTCGGTACAGAATCTTGAAGAAAAAGCAAAGTTCGATCAAAAGCAGAAGTTTTCCTATAAAACCTTAGATAGCACCTTTTCGATGATCAACCGTTTAACGGATGAATCGCCGCAGCCTTTTGTAGAAAGCAATATCATGTACGGAATTAACGATGTCGCCAATTATTTCCAGAACGGGGATAATATTTCAGACATCAGAAAAGATGCGTATCCGCAGATTGCGAAATTCTACAAAATGTATTTCAACGACAAAAAAGTAATTTCCAGCAAAACGGAAAACATTAAAAGCTTCGAAAAACAATTTGAAGAATGCTCCATAGGTTTCAAAGAGAAGAAAAGCCAGCTTTTTCAGCGGGAAACAGCTTTAAAAGCGCGGACTCAGTAAATTTTTATATTCTTTCATAAAACACACCAAATAAAACACACATCACACAATCATTAACTATGAATTATTTTCAAAAAAACAAAAAGAACATTATCATCGGTGTTATTGCGACGCTGCTTATCGCGGCACTGGTTGCATTGTGGCTGCAGAAGAAGGTGATCCACTCCGCAGATGATATTGTAGGGGTAGTTTATCCCTCTTCCCTGAAAGTAGGAGACACCCTTTTGTTTGAAGACAAAACCCAGTTTGCAAAAACCAAAAAATGGATCTTCGGAGACGGAACTTCAAGCGATAAAAACAGCGGCTTCCACTTTTACAACAGACCGGGATATTATCAGGTAACGCTGATTATTGATAACAAATATTCCAAATCTTTTCCCGTAATGGTTTCCGCAAGATCAATTCCGAAGCCTGTAGATTCCGCAAAAACAAGAACTTTAATCGATGCGCAGACTCAGGCAATGCAGTTTGAAAACGTACAGTTCCGCGCGATTTCCGATGCCAAACAGTTTACATGGAAGTTCGGAGAAACCGGAAATATTGATTCTAAAGATAAAATGGCGATCTATTCCTACAAAAAACCGGGAGATTATGTCGTAACACTTTACACAGACGAAAGCGCGGAGCCGATTCTTCATCAGATTAAAATTCTTCCCGCTTATGATGCGCTCGAAGAAGAGGTAAGTGTAGAAGACGCTTATGCTAAAATAGATAATGATTTTAAATATCACCTTCAGCAGATTGCCAACGGAAACAGCTTCAATATGCATTACAATTATTTACTGAGAACCTATCTGTGCAACAATGAAAATACAGTCGTAAAAGTTAGTGACAGCAAAGTCAATAATTTTTATATGTACTGTGCAGGTCTTCAGTTTGATAAAAATATGGTCATTCAGACCGTAAAGGTAAACTTTGATGATGCACAGAACTGTGTAACCAAAGTTGATATTAACCAAAGTAAATAATTTTCCGTTCAGAAATTTTCTTGAACCCCACACACCAATCATTAAATAAATCAGGATGAAAAATAAACTTCCTTTAGCAGCATATTATATCGGAGTTTCAGTAGTACTCGTAAGCTGTCAGGTAAAACTGCCGTCGAAAAGAACTCCGGAGCCCACTCATTACGGACAGGTTGATAATTCTCCGGTCGTGAACGGTTTTCCTAAAAAATCAGTTCCGTGGATTGCCATATCCGACAGATCCAGAAATACCGCATATCTCGATAAAAGCGATGAAAAATCCTACAAGGAAGTTAAATTTCTGGAGCCTTTAATGGTTTTGAAAAACCACGACGGAATGGTAAAAGTTGCAGAATATATTCCGGATGCACTCATGAAAAAAGTGTCTTCCAAACAGATTAAAACCTACGGCTGGATTCCGGAATCCGATCTTCTTTTATGGAGCAATTCCTTAAAAAGCGAAAAGACAGGATTTCCGGTAAGAGTAGCCATTGTACCGAGCAACAGTGAGGTCATCAAAAACTCAGAAAGATATTACAAGAACGATTCCATCATGGTTTTTAATTCGCCGAGTCTTATTGAACAGACAGATGTGAAAATCCCGAACGGACAGATCGTATACGTCTACAAACAGGCGGAAAACAACAAACGATTTCTGGTGGGTAAAAAACCCAACATTGATATCGACAGCATCAGTACAAGTCTGTACGGATGGGTAAGCTCCAACGTAGTTTCTACATGGGGAGAACGTTCTGCCGTAAAAATGAAAAATACCACAGGAATTACAGAAACCACGCTGGGAATTCATGAAGGTTCTCCGGGAGGAAACGAAACCGAAAACAGAACCGCCGTTTTATTAACGGATGTGAACAAAAGAACACCGCTTGAAAATATTTTTCCGGTAACATTACCCTTAAATGAACCACCCACTCCGGATTCCAAAACAAAGTATTTTACCAATATTTTAGATTACAGTAAAAATTACGTTTTCAATGTATTAGGAGAGCCGATTTATTTCGACCGTTACCGCGAGATTACAGAAAAAAATAAAAAAATAAATATCGTATTTGCCTTAGACATCAGTGCTCCGAATGCACCTTATGCTCCGATTGTGAAATCTTTATTACAGGATTTGCAGTTGAGATTCGAGAAACCGTCTTACTTTAATCAGGTAAAATACGGAGTGGTTTTGTACAAAAATAATTCCTGTGGAGACAATGTGGCGGTTTCAAATTTAAGCACAGATTACAGCAAAATCACCACCTTCATCGATCAGAAAAGTAATGAGATGAACTGTGTAAGCAACAGCGGTTATCAGCCCGTAAATGAAGGTTTGATGGCTGCCGGAAACCTTTTGTCTAACGTTCCGGATGAAACCAATATCGTAATCACGGTGGGAACATCGTCCAGTCAGGGGGGAAATATGTACGGAGTCATCAATTCTCTAACGCAGGCTCAGGCGAGACTGATCATGTTCCAGACCAGTGCGAGATCATCCGATACCTACAACGATTTTGTTTTGATGGCAGAAAATGTGGTAACCAATACCGCAAAAAATATTGCTGAACTGAAGAAACAGAAAATTATTAACCAAAATGATGTTTTAACGAAAAATAATTTCAGTCTTATTGAAGGTGATGAAGGCTTTTTCTCACTCGATTACCCGAAGCAAAGTATGGCACAGGGATTTGTAATTTTTCCTAAAAAAGGAGATATTGCGAAGCCCGGTTATCTTAAAAAATCCGTCGACAGCCTGATTGCGCAGGTTACTCTCGATAATACGACTTTGGATAAATCTTTAAACGATTATTTCCATTCATCAGTAGGAGCAGGAAGAACCGATGTGGATGTAAAGTACAAATATCTTTATCCGGGACTTACCAATCCCGTTCCTGCAGGAATTGCCGCACAGCTCATCAATTACGGAAATCCGTTTCTGGTGAAAGGTTACATTCCGAAAGAACTGAAAGATTACAAACCGGGATTAGAGAAAGGAATTTTAATTTCTGAGAAAGAATTTGATAATTTAAAACTTTTCTACACGGAAGTTTATCAGAACACCGGAGCAGAGCGATCAGATTTCAGCCAGTCCAGAGCGATCAACGAGTACGTGAAACTGCTGAAAAAATACAACCCCACTCTGAAATTTTTAGACAAAAGTGATCTTTACAAACAGCCGATGTCTTACTCCGTGGGAATCAGTACAGGTTTTGATAATTCTGATGAAGAACTGATGTCGAAATACATGCTGAAAGGCTGGAAAAAATCTAAAATTGTGACCAATGAAACGGTAAAAACCTATTTTAAACATTACAAAGATTTAGCCGAAAGAATGTTGTCTCACAGAAATGATCCTGCGGTGAAAATCGAGCAGAACGGACAGACTTTCTACTGGCTGAATGAATATTTCATGCCGACCATGATGCCTGTCGAGGAACCGGAATATACTCAACATTAATTCTTTATAAACAGAAAAGCGGAAAATATTTTTCTGCTTTTTTTATTTTTTAATGTAAATTTTTTATCTTTGGTTACCCAAATCACGTAAATATGTCACAGCAATCATCACCTCATGACGGCAAATATTTTGTTGTCCGCAAAGGCAAAGCCCAGTGTAATCAGGGTGATCAGTTTCCCCAGTACAAGGTTACTTCCCATCAGAAACATTTTTGGAACGATTCCGATGGTAATGCAGATTTTCTTGGCGTTACCGAAGACGATCTTCAGTTTAATCCATCCGGTCCCAGTTTTGGAAAATGCAGACTTAAACCTACTTCAGGAGGTTATCTGCCATGCTCTTATGCGCCAGCCGGAAAATGGCAGAAAACTTATGATAAAGTAACCATTATGGGGAAGAAGATCGTCACTGAACTTTCTGAACTGCAATGTGTAATCGGAGGCAAAATTACTATTAAAGATCACGGACAGCGTGGAGAAATGAGTAAACAGAATGTAAAAAATGCGGATAACAAAACCGTTCAGCACATCAATCCATTGGTGAAGATGCAGGATTTTAAAGACACCGTTCTCGAAAGTGAAATCGATGCTTACTAATTAATTCAAAAAGAACGTTCTATGTCTAAAAAAGGAGTTTCAAAAATCTCGGGAAACCCAAGTCCGGTTGTTGGTGAAAAAACCACTTACATGGTTACAGACTGGTATCCCGCCACGCCCGCAGAAGAGAGAAATCCTGCTGGGGTTACCTGGGAACTTTTTAAAAAACGTCCCGACGGAAGTTATACGACAACCAACATCAAAAAAGTGGGGGACGGAAGTTTTACATTTGGAGAAGTTGCGGCTAAAAATACCTACCGTCTGGAAGCGTATCTTCATCAGCCGGAAGGGAAAGGAAGTACCACCATTGATATTACTCCGCAACCGGGAGAAGTTCCCAAGATCAATAAAGTGGAATTACGCTATGTCGACGATTCTCCGGGAACCGTTTTCAGCTATCAGGAAAAGCTTGTAGCCAGTGCGCAGTGCGTAAATCTTGCAGGTAAAAAATTATTGTTTACGCTTTGGGAAGATGATACCGCCGGAGAAGGACATAATTCTAAGAATAAATTTGTGGACAGCAAAGAAGCCGTTGTAACCAGAACCGGAACGGCAACCGCAGAATTTATACTTACTAAAGCTTTGATGCAGAAAGCTTCGCAGGGCGAAAGAGATCCTAAAGAACTGGAATTTTATGTGACGGTAGAATATTACAAAGACCGAAAGCACGCAAGTGAAAACAGGGTGATAAAAAATCCAGAATACAAACCGCCTGTTCAGTCCTCTCAGGCTCCGAAATCCACACCAAAAGCCACCGGTTCACCCGCCGCTTCAAAACCTGATTCACAAAAAGAAACCAGCGGAATATTTGATTCCTTCACAGAATCCTTAAGAAATACATGGAATGAACTTTGGGACTGGGCAGAATCTAAAGGAACCGTTAAACCGGATAAAAAACCTACGGCTGCCAAACCTGAAGGTAAGACAACGAGTGTGGTAGAAGGAAAAACACAGGCACCGAAAGGCTGCATCTGTAAAGAATTGTATAAAGATCTCATCTGGGGAAGGAAAGTAAGCTGTGAATTCAGAAAAAAAGTTATAAAGATTTCTCAGAATCTGGGACTGCCGCAGCAGAATTTTGAAGGCGCAAACTGGCTGATGGCGGTTATGGCACTGGAAACGGGAAGAAGTTTTGATCCTACGGTGGGAACGTTTAAATCCAATCAGGACGACAGCCGGAAAGGAGGATATGTCGGGCTTATCCAGTTCGGACAGGTGGCTTCCATAGATTTGGGAATTAAGCGGAGCGAACTCATTAAGATGACTGCGGAGAAACAGCTCGATTATGTGGAAAAACACTTTTTACAAAAAAGGTTTCAGGGAAAGCTGAAGACAAAGACGGATCTCTATCTTGCGGTTAATTATCCCAAAGCATGCGGCCACGGAACAGAAAAAGACTATGTGGTTTACGACAGTACCAAAGCTGCATATGATGATAATCCCATGTTTAAAAGGGAATCTCATGAATTCTGGATTGATAAAAAAGGAAAAAAACGATATTACGAAGGAAAAGAAGGGAAGTCGTACGTCTGGGAATTCGAAGAAGCCATTAATGATTTTTACAACGAAGGAAAAGCATTAAAAACTACTGATTTCACCTGTCAGGACGTTAAAGCGACAACGTCATCTTCCACCAGTCTTATCACTTACCATATCTACAGTGACGGAAGAATTGAAAAAAGAATTCCGAAAACAGTAAAAGAAGAAAACAAAAAAAAGTACAGGTATATTTACCATGATAAAGAAGGAACCCTGCATGAGCTGGGAACCTACGACATCATCCCGACCCAGATGGTAAACGGTAAAAAAGGAGTGATGGTCAATCTTATTAATTTTGATAAGGTAACCAAAACCTACAGTAAAGGAAGCTATCAGTACACTTTTAATGTAGACTCTCCGAGAAAATATGTGAATGAAAAAACACTGGCAAGCCTTTTTGGTGCAATGCTTGAAGTAAGCTATAATGACATCAGCTGTAACGGTTTCAGCCATTCCGACGGTTCCTCACGTCCGAGTGTAAGCCATATCAATGGCAATAACGGAGATTTTAAATATTTAAGAAAAGATAAAAAACTGATGTTTGGCGACGGAACCAGTCTTGATATCAGCGCAAATCCGGATATGCTGGATGATGTAAGACAGAATAAATGGAATGATGCGCTGTACAGATTCGGGTGGAAAAGTATGCTGGGATGGAGTTACAAAAGAAACGGCAAAATAAATTATCTTCACCATTTGCCAAAGAATACCAAAAACCATCATCATCACCTGCATCTACAGGGGTACAGCCCAAATTTTAAAGAAATTAGAGAATGAAAATTTTAAAACTGATCACAATTCACCTTTTTGTTTTGCTGTGTTTTTCCTGCAAAAAAAACGTAAGCGAAAACGGAATTTCGCAAAGCAACAGATCATCAACAGACAGTACATCAACAGAAATGACAAATAATTTACCCTACACTTCAGACCGTGTGCAGCCCTACTATAAACCCGATACAGATTCTGTAAGCTATGTTGTAAATACCTCTTATAAAGGTTTGCAGTCGGATACATTTAACGAGAAAGACTCGTCAGTTCCCATCAAAGAAAATGATTTTGGGATTACACCCGATCCGAAAACGAAATATTATACACTGGAGACATTTAAATTTTCTGATCAGAATACAGCAAAACTCATTATTTATAATACTTTTGGGGAAAATGACACCAAAATTCTGAATGTTCAGCTGAACAGCTATTTCAATAATGTTTTAACGGATAAACTGTTGCTCGACTGCCGTTTTACTTTTGAGACAGAATATTTCAGAACATTTTCCATCGGCAAAGATAAATCCATCGCCATAGTAAAACACTCTGTAGATAAGCTGGAATACAATGAGGCAGGAGATATTGTGGGAGAAAAAAAACAGGGCGATTCCGCGAAAGTAAGTGTAGAATACAGCATAGACGCAACAGGGAAATTCATTAAAAAATAACAAGAACATGAAATCACTATTTTGCTTTTTCATATTGCTCATCAATATGGTTTGTCAGCCTTCCGAAGCCGGCAAATTGTCCGGCGAAAAAGACTGGATCGGAACTTATCACTTTTCTGCAAGAAACCGCGACGGTATGAAAACAAGTTTTGATATACAGATCATCAGGCTCGATAATATTACGGTAAAATATATGAGCGATGAAGACCGGCCGGAAATTTATAAAAATATCAGGAGTAAATTTGTTACCAAAGACAAGATCAGCATCCCTTTCAGCCCGAAAGATAAAGAAATGGGAATCATCTACGTAGAAAAGCTTGATGACGAATTTTATATCTCGGGAAGTCCCATCTACTTTATTAATCCCGGAAGTGATGATCTTCCGTTGAAGAAAGTAAAATAATAAACTTTACGGTACCATTCGGAGATTGTGTTTTTCACAATCTCTTTTTTTTGTAAATCTTTTAAACTCATCTCACTTTTGCCGTTAAATATATTTTGAACATATTGTGCTGTCATTTGCTGAATGAGTTTTCTTTGCGAACGCAGTATTAAAATACCACAGAACTTTTCATCTTAAATCATTGTCTGAATCTTTTTTCAGTCAATTTTAAAACAAAAAATATTGTCGGATTAAAATTTATGGTATTTTTGATCTAATAAATACGTCAAAAGTATACCTTATGATTACAAAAAAAATCATTGGAATTTGTTTACTGGCAGGACTTTTCACCATTTCCTGCTCGAAAAATGAAACAAAGAACAAAACGGCAACAGCAGACTCAATGTCCGTTTCTCAGCCTGTTGAAAAAACGGCAGTTCCTGTTGAGAAAAAAGATTCAGCACAATCTGATGAACAAACAGAAAGTCCGGAAGAAAAAGATACAAAAAAGACCGTCTCCAAAACTTCTGTTGAAGGAAAATTTATCGCAACAACCTGTGAAGGTGCAAGATTTTCAATAGAATTTAAAAATACGGACGGAAATCCAACATTTAAAATTTTAGATAAAACAAAAGTGATTGCTGCCGGAAATGTTTCTGCGGAAAGCGATGAAAAAACAGGAGAGATCAAAAATATTACCATGGGCGAAATTGGCGGTCTGTACGAAGGAGATAAAATTGTGATCCAGAATTACGGAAATGCCATGAACGAATTCGAACACTTCACGCAATGCGGCGATAAATATCTGGAATTCACCAGACAGAAATAATCAAAAATTAATGATTGAAATAGAAACAGCATCCATTTTCGGGCGCTGTTTTTTTGTTAAATTTAAAATGGTTTTAAAAAAGGTTACATTCCTGACTCCGTAGAAAAGCTATTGTGAACTTAAAAAGTGATTTGCATAAAAACTTATGAACCTTGCGTTACATGAAGATCATGACAAAACTATTTTGCGGACTAAAAATTTTCCTCTAACTTAGTTTGAGCCAAAAAACAAAAATATATGACCGTTCATTTTATCCTTTCCGGAGAAACGCTGGAAAGTATAGCTGAAGAAATTAATCTCGAAAATCCAGAATACCTTAAAGAATTTCACAATGCACATTGTGCGAGAGAAGATTTTATATACGATAACCTTGTTCCGCGGAAAAAACTTCTTATTCCTGATATTCACAAAATAAAAGAATACAACAGCAGGAATGATGCACCTTTCAAAGATCTGAAATTAAACCCTGAAATTCCTTTCCATCCCGAAAATCTGGCTAAAATTTATACCGTTGAAAGCCGGGAAACCGAAGAAAATGAGCTTGAAAAAAAAGAAAATGCACTTTCTTACACCGTTTCAGTAAAATGGATCCGAAAAGAAGAAAATAATCACATTTTTCACCTTTTCAAAAACAATTTTTTCGAAAAATCCGGAACGATGATGGCGGATCTCGCTTCAGAATCCATCCGTTCGCTGAATCCTGTTGAGGTAAGAACCGATGACAAAGGCAGAGTTGTATTTATTTCGTTAACCAAAGAAACCACAGATCATTTCAATACGATTAAAGAGCGTCTTACAGATCTTTTCCCCGATAAATACGCTAAACTATATCTTGATGAATTCGAACTCGTCGTTCTCGATCCTTTACTTTTCCATAGCAGAATGAAGGAAGACATCTTCATCAAAAACTATTTTGCAGGCATAAGAAACAGGTTTAAGAAAGGAAAATCTTATCTTAGTCAGTCAATCGGAGAAGAAAATACAGAAATTCAGCTTCAGCAGAAAGTGGAAGATTCCGAAGATCATGAAATCGTTCTCCGTCAGAATATAAATTCATACGAAAATGAGCTTGATTTTGTCGGAAAATATATCTTGGATAAAGACTCCGGATTGGTAAAAGAAATCGAAATCAGCTACAGTATTTCTCAGTATGGTGTAAAAAATAAAAGTTTTTTTACACTCAAAGAATTGTCGTAAACATTTTACAGCAAAGGTTTGTTAAGATAGTATTAAATCCAATGTCGTAGAATTACGACATCAAATCGTAGAAATACGACAAAATTTCAAATTGATATTTAAAAACTTTCAGAAGAGAAATTGCCGCTTTATCTTTGTTACACAATCACCGAATCACAAAATAGTAATAACGATTAAAATTTACCTGTCATGGCAGCAAATTCAAGAGGAATCTTAAAATTCAACGGCGGAGAAGGGCAAAAATTACTAAAACTGAACTACAGCGTTTCCAGATCTACGGATGTTTCCGGGAGAGTAGCTTCAGATCCTTCCAATGCGCTCATCAAAGTAACCGTAGAAGCGACAGAAAAATCAGACATTCTGGAAAGCTTACTGAACGGAAAATACAAACCGACCACAGGAGAAATTACCTTCAACAAATCCCACGAAGAAGGTACATTAATCACCCTTTCATGGAACAACGGATACGTTATTCAGCACGAAGTTGAGTTCGATGCGGTAGACGAAAACAGCATGCTCATCAGCTTCGTGGTAAGTGCAGAAACCATCGACTACGGAAATTCCAAATACGAAGGTCTTTGGCCATCAAGCTAAACAATTCATTTCATTGATATTCATACAAAAGGCTGTCACTCAAGACGGTCTTTTTACCATTTTAAATTAATTTTTGTTAAAATATTTATTCTAAATCACATTATTAATACATATTTTTCCGTTTTTAAGAAAAAACAGTTAACTTAGTAAATAATAAAAATTCAGACGGTTATAGATTCATTCCATAAAAAACAAGGAAAATCCAAACCGGAGAAACACCAAATCACCGCACAAAATATTAATCTGAATAGTACAATGGGAGTATTAGTTACCAATGAGACTGTAAAGCAGCTGTTTCATATAGCGCAATCCATCGCGAAGGAAAATTACAATGCCACCTACGGAGCTCCGCACATTTTGCAGGCACTTATGCACAAAGACATCGGGCTGAACGAATTCCTTAAAAGCATCGACAAAGATCCCGGATATTTCTACGAATGGGCAGATGTTCGCATTGAAGATTATCCCAAAACCAGCCATCTTCCAAGTGAAGCAGGAGAAGACGAAACTGTAGATCATATTGTAGAAGAAGCGGATGACATCCGACTAAAATTAGGTCTGGACGAAATTACCCCGATCTGTATTTTAACAGCCATTGTAAAACCACAGGTCGCTTTTACTTTACAGCAGCTCAAATCACTACCTCTCAGAGAACATGAAATTTTTAACTTATACAGAAAAGATACGCCTTACGACAGTTCGGAAAACGGAGAATTTTCTTCGATATTTTCAAAAGGTTCAGATTATTCAGATCAGTCTTTTCCTTCCATAAAAAGCTATTGCACAGACAGAACCGCACAGGCAAGAAAAGGAGAACTGGAAAACATCATCGGAAGAGACAAAGAACTCAGAATGCTGGTTGAAATTCTCTGCAGGAGAAGCAAACCGAACGTTATCATTATCGGAGAACCCGGAGTCGGGAAAACCGCATTGGTAGAAGGTTTTGCTATTGAAATCATCAAAGGAAATGTTCCTGAAATGCTCAAAAACGGAACCTTACTGGAATTGGACACCGGAGCATTACTGGCAGGAACCTCTTACAAAGGCGAGATCGAAGACCGCTTGAAAAAAGTCATCAACGAATGCAAAAAGATAGAAAAAGCCATTCTCTTTATTGATGAAATTCATACCCTTTTAGATCCCAAAGGAAGCATCGGAAACGTTGCCAATTTGTTGAAACCTGAACTCGCAAGAGGTGAAATTACCGTAATCGGAGCCACCACTCAGGAAGAATACAGGAAAATTATTGAGCTGGAACAGGCTTTCAACCGAAGGTTTGAAGTGCTAACCGTAAATGAACCGGACGAAAAAACCTGCGTTAAAATGATCGACGTTTTACTCGAAGGCTACAAAAAACACCACGGAATTGAAGTCGAGAAAACCGCTCTTCCGGAATGTGTACGTCTTGCAAAAAGATATGCAAAAGGGAAAAAACTTCCCGATGCAGCCATCGATCTTTTAGACAGAACCATGGCGGCGATTAAAATGCTCGACGAACTTTCAGAAAAAGAACTGGAAAGCTGGAAATTAACCTACGAAAAGCTTCAGAGCGAAGATTATTTTGACGAAAAAGACAAAGCAGACGAACTGATCTGGAATTACAATTTGCTGAGAGACAAAATAAGTCCGATTTTATGGGGATCTTTAAGTGAGCAGCCGCAAATCGACAATTCCATGCCGGTGGAGCAGATTCAGAAAATTATTGAAGACAGCTATGCCGAACTGTTGCAGCACGCCTCAAAGAAAAGAGAAAAAGTAGACCGTCTTGAACTCGCGGCGGTAATGGCGGCAAAAACAAACATTCCAATCGGGAAAATTCAGGCGCAGGAAAAAGAGAAACTGCTGAATATGGAATCTCTTTTAATGAACCGTGTTGTAGGGCAGGATCACGCTTTAAAAATCCTTTCCGATGCAATTGTTGAAAACCGAAGCGGACTCAATAAACCGGGACAGCCCATTGGATCATTCTTCCTTTTGGGACCAACAGGAACAGGAAAGACCGAATTGGCAAAATCGATGGCAGAACTCCTTTTCAACGACGAAAAGGCAATGGTTCGTTTCGATATGTCTGAATTTAAAGAAGAACATTCAGCCGCACTTTTGTATGGCGCGCCTCCCGGATACGTAGGTTACGAAGAAGGAGGAATGCTCGTCAACAAAATAAGACAGCAGCCTTACACTGTCGTTTTATTTGATGAAATTGAAAAAGCCCATCATTCGGTTTTTGATGTGTTTTTACAGATCATGGACGAGGGAAAAGTTCATGATAAACTTGGAAAAGAAGGTGATTTCAGCAATGCCCTGATTTTATTTACCTCAAATATCGGAAGCGAAGAAATCGTAAAACAGTTTGAAGAAGGAAAGATCCCGGAATCGAAAACTTTGATGCAGATTATGTCGAATTCTGGACGTTTCAGACCGGAATTTTTAGCAAGAATTACAGAAATTATTCCTTTTGCTCCAATTACAGAATCCATCGCCGAGAGAATTTTTAATATTCAGTTAAAATCACTACACAACTCTTTAGCGCGACTGGGAATGAGTTTAAAAATCTCCGATGAAGCCGTGAAAAATCTTGCTTTGGGCGGATTCAGCAGCAAATACGGCGCAAGACAGATCTCAGGAGTGATACGTTCTCAATTGGCAAGACCTATCTCGAAAATGATCGTAAGAGAAGAAGTAAAAGCCGGACAGATCATTCATGTCGACTGGAATTCAGAAGAAGAAAAACTGAGCTGGAACGTAGAATAAGAAAGAATGGAAATCGTGAATCAGTTTAAAAAACTTTTCACAAAAGCATAAAACAATGAACCCAAATCTCAAAAATATCTTTCTAACCGCAATGGTATTGCTGTGCTCGAATATGGCGAATGCACAGTTTCTTGCCGCTTCCGATACTTCGGAAAGCAGTGTGAAGAGATATAAAAGTATCATTAATGCCAACAGAGAAATTGTAGATTTTATCGAATATTCTCTGGTTCAGAAAGGTTTGCCGAGACATTTGAGAAATCTAGCCTTAATAGAATCCCATTTCAACAGAAATATAGCTTCCGGAGCCGGAGCAGTGGGAGTCTGGCAATTTATGACCGCTCACGCCAATCAATACGGATTAACCGAACAGAACAGAACGGATCTTTACAAAAGCACAAAAACAGCAACAGTTTCCTTAGCCAATCTATACAAAAAATACAACAACTGGATTACTGTAGTGGCTGCTTATAATTGCGGAGAAGGAAATATTGCCAAAGCTATGACGGCTGCAAACTCTACTCAATACCATGTTTTTTATAAGTTTTTGCCGGAAGAAACCATCAATCATGTTAAAAAATATCTGAATGCATGCTATGCAACCGGAGAATTGCAGAATGTTTTGGCAAACTATAATTCCTCAAGAATGAACACCGTTTTCCTCGTAAAAGGAGGAAGCGGAAAAAACAATGTGCAATTGGCAGAAACCGAGATCAATGCAGGATTCAATCTCAACATCATTGCCGATGAACTGGATGTGGAAGTAGACAAACTCCTCTCCTGGAATCCCGGAATCAACGATGAACTTCAGAAAAAGGGAGAAAGCACATTGTATCTTCCGACCGATCTTATGCCTGATTTTTTATTGAGAAAGACAAAAATTCTTTCAAGATCCATAAAAGAAGGAAATACACCAAATACCGAACACTAAGCGATCATGTTTAACCTACCAAATCACAGGAAATATGAAAACAGAATCACAAAATATACTACAGAATCCTTCCTTCCGCCCATCGCAGAATGCAGACGGAATTTCTCAGAATCATCACACAGGAATCAACCGTCTGGTAAAACTTTCTCTCGTGATCGAAGGAAAAGTGATTAAATATTACAAGCATTTTCAACTTACCCAAAGCACAAAACGCCACCACCAATTCAGCGTGACATTGGCTCATGATGCTTTAGGAGACCGACAGACTCATACCCTCGAAGAAGCCAATAAATTTCTCGGAAAACGTTTAACAGCCGTTATTTCCTACAAAGATATTGAAAGCAGCCCCGAAAGAACCTTTGTCGGAGTCATTACAGGAGTAGGTTTCAGTCAGGAAAAAATGAGCCTTGGAAATATTGTGTTAACAGGGTACAGCCCGACCATTTTACTCGATGGTGCGCCGCATATTCAGAGTTTTGGCGGAAGTTCTCCCGTTAATATGGGAATCATTGCCAACGAAGTCATCAAACAGGGGATCGATTCCAGCCGTTTTGATGTGAGAGTGGATACCAACGATTATTCGCAGATTATTTACAGCAGTCAGTACGATGAAACGCATTATAATTATCTGGCAAGAATGGCTGAAGCGTATGGCGAACAGTTTTATTATGACGGCGAAGTATTGCATTTCGGAAAACTTCCGCCTCAGAACAAACCGATCAGGCTAACCTACGGAAGCAGCGCCAATGATATTAAGGTTGAATTAAAAGCAGTACACACAAAACCCCAGTTTTACGGTTACAACAGCAGTAAACATGAAAAACTGACTTCGGGTGAAACGCCGGTTCAGCATGTGGGAGATCTGGCAAAAACAGCTTATTCCCACAACGAAAAAATATATAAAACACCTGCATTACAGGTTGCGCCCATTAAAGCTTCCACTCATCTTGACGTTGAATATTCGCAGAAAAGTGCAGCAGGAAGTGAAGCGGTGAGCGTATTTTCCTTTTCAGGAAATACAACCGTTCCTTTTTTGCATCCGGGGTGTGTGGTGGACGTTCAGATGAGAAAATTAGACAGCAACGAATCCGATTATTTTACGAGAATCATGGTGACGGAAGTTTCTCATGAAATTGATACGATTGGACATTACAAAGGAAGCTTCGAAGGAATTGCTTCAGACACAGGATTTCTACCTAAACCTGAATTTAAAATTCCTAAAGCCGAACCGCAGATTGCTACCGTCATTTCCAATACAGATCCGGAAGGACAGGGAAGAGTTCAGGTAAGATTCGACTGGCAAACCAACGATACAACGCATTTTATCAGAATGATGAGTCCCGATGCGGGAGGAACCGATCAGGTGAACCAAAACAGAGGATATGTCGCAATTCCCGAAGTGGGAGATCAGGTGATGGTGAATTTCGTTCACAGTCATCCCGACCGACCTTTTGTGATGGGCGGAATGTTCCATGGCGGAATCGGTCTCGGCGGCGGTGTGGACAACAGAGTAAAATCTATCCAGACGAGAAGCGGTCACAGAATTATTTTTACCGAGGACGAAAGCATCGTCATTACCGATAAATCGGGAAATAAAATTCATTTAGACACCACAGGAAGCAATATCACCATTACAGCTCCTGAAACCATGACGTTCAACTGCCGGAACATGAACATTAACGTCGGCGAAAATATGAGCACCAATGTCGGAATGAATAAATCTGATACCATCATGGCAAATCATACTGAAAGTGTAGGTTCTATGAAATATCTTTCTACAGGAGCCGATTTCATGACGAATGTTGTCGGAAAAATGAGTCATTACGTAAAAGGCGATATGGAAGTCTATGGCGAAAAAGAGCATAAATTAACCAGCCTTAAAGGCGTTGAGGTCAACAGTCAGGGAAAAGTGGAACATCACGCAGAAAAAGAAGTTCAGAACAATAGTGGCGAGAAATCTAAAAATCACTAAAAAATGAGCATTGAATATTTTGTAGAAGGGAAAGCGGTCACCCGTTTTGATGGAGATTCCAGAACTTTTGCCAAAGAAGGCATCAGTCACAACAGTGCGGCAACCGTAGAACAGAAAGGAAACGGAACGGGAGTAAGTTATAACAAAGCAGAAACCATTAATCCCGATGATAAACCCGTTAATACCATTGATATAAGCCTGAATCTTTTTTTTGACGGAACCCAGAATAACAAAACCAATACCCAGCTTGGCGGAGATTTCAAAGAAGCAAGCAGCGATAAAGACGACAGCTACAACAATGAGTTTACGAACGTTGCGCGCGGTTACGACTCTATCGATCCGAATGCACAGAATCAGGTTTCATGGTATATTGAAGGAATCGGAACGGAGGACAGAAAAAGCGACAGCATTTTAAAAGGGGTTGCACAGGGAACCGGAGATACAGGAGTGGTGGCAAAAGTGGCAAAAGGCTGTAAAAAAGGAGCCGAAGCCATCGTAAATAAACTTAAAAACAATACAAAACCTATCGGAGTTCTTACCGTAAATGTGTATGGATTCAGTAGAGGAGCTGCGGCGGCGAGACATTTTATCCATGTGGCAAATTCTCCGGGAATAATTTCTTATGCTTTAGGAAAAGAAACGTTACAGGTTTTTCCTCCGGAATTCATCAATAATGAAACGGTGACAATTAAAGATAAAGACGGCTCTAAGTCTCAGTTCATCATGAGGCACGGATATTTCGGAGCCTGCCTTCTCGCACAGGATCTTGAGGTGAAAGAGATAAGATTCCGTTTTGCAGGATTGTATGATACGGTTGCTTCTTATGGACTCAACCACAGAGGAGGTTTCGGGATTGATGATGATACCAAACAGCTTGGTTTAGACACTATTGGAGGCGGAAAAGTAAATTTTGTTCTTCAGCTTGCTTCGGATGACGAATACAGAGATAATTTTGATTTAACGAATATCGACAGTACAGGTTTATACGGACTGGAGTTTACCCTTCCCGGAGTTCATTCCGATATTGGCGGATCTTACGGAGAAGGCGATGAAATTTCTGTCTTATATTGCGATTCTTACGATCCCTACAATAATGTGAATACTCACAAAGAATGCGAAGCGTTTAAAAAAATTGTGGTGGACGAAGGATGGTATCATGATGAGCAGTTGGAAATTAAATATTTCAGGCAGAAAGATGTGAATTATGACCGGTGGTGGAATAAAATCTCCATGTACTACGGTTTGGTGGGAACACGGAAGCTATCCAATAAATACGATCAGATTCCGCTGAATCAGATGTTTCATTATTCTAAACAGCATAAAGTAATATATCTGGAAGATCTCATCAATGAAAATCATAAAATAACAGATTCTTTTCTAACCGGAATTTACAGCCAGCTTTCATCCTATATGAATGCGTGTAACGAGCTCAGAAATAAATATGTGGAAGATTTTAACGCAGGGAAAAAACCTTCAGCTGCCAAATACAAGCAGGATATTAAAGCAATTTCGTATCTGGGACACATCAAAGAAGAAGATCTTAAAATATTAAGAAACAAATACCTTCACTGGTCGGTAAAAGCCAACCAGATTGGCTTAGATGCGAGACCTAATGATAATGCTCCGAAAAGAAGAGGCGCATTGGCTGCACAATACCGCAAAAGAAACATACAGAATGGATAGAACGATAAAAATAATATTTTTTTTAACCCTCCTTTTTCAGAATATAAGTTGCCAGAAAATGAAAGAAGAACAATTGCCGGAATTTAACGTAGAAATAAGCAGTCCCAGTAATAATCTGATTGTAACGCCTGTTGAAGATAAAATTATCACTTTGGAAGGCGTTCCTGCAAGTCTGCCTTATGGAAGCTCTTCGGGAACGTGGGGAAATTCAGGGAAAGGCTGGACAGAGCAGTACGGAACTCCCGTCGGAATAGATGTTACTTATTTTTCCAGATACGAAGATGCTTTTTATCATCTGAAGGCAGATTTTCCGGTGGAAAAAATCAAAGATTACATGCAGCGTGCGTATGCGCAGCGCGAAGCTTCTTTTTACGATAAACCTTTGGAAGAATATAAAAATCTGGGAAGGAACGAAAAATACAGCAGCACAGAAAATCCGTACAACAGTTTTACAACACTTGTTTTTGGTTTTGCTCCAAAAGGAATGGTCGTAGTATGGCTGAGATTCCGGGCTGTTCAGATTGAGTTGGGAAAATTTCAGGCTGAAATCGTAAAAGATGATCAACAGTTAGAGCAGAAGTTTTTTTCCAAACTTTCGGTAACACGTGAAGAGATGAAAAAGAACAGATTTGTAGAGATAACACCGAAAGAATGGGAAAACTACCGCAAAAAGTACAGCTGGAAACCACAAATTACTTCAGAAAATCCGGCTTTTAAATTATTCGAATCCAATATCAGTTATTACAATGCGGAAGAAGAAGTTATTCTCCGTTCATGGATTGATAAAATTCCTTCAAGAGAAAGAGCGGTTCCAAAAGAACTGAATTTCATCTGGGAAACCGCAAAAGGCGAACAGTTTATCGGAAGAGCGTATTTCAATTGGGAAAGGCTCAACAGTGAGTTTGAAAAAGCAGGAAAAGACTTTCAGTTAGATTTTAAAGTAGCAAAAGACAACAGCAGTTTTGATATTTCTATCAATAACCAGCCTGTAAAAGCAGACAGCATAAGAATATTTAAGACAGACAGGGAATTCCACGATTCCTACCAATAAAGAAATTATCAGTTCTCAGTTCAGTTTATACGAATTCCGGTGAAAATCTTTTCATCGGAATTTTTATTCAGCTATGAGATTCAATCCGTTAACAAAAGCTAAAATGATCTTAATTAAATCTTAATATTTCTCTTTTTGGTGTGTAAATTTTATATTATTTTAAATTAATTTGTTGTTTAAATGATTGATTTATAGTAATTTGAATTTGGAGATATTTCTTTAATCGTAGAATTACTACATGAAGTCGTAGAATTACTACAAAAATTCAGATTCATATTCGATTCCTTTCGGGTTCAGAAAAGGTGTTCTATCTTTGGAATACCAAATCAACCAAATCAACCAAATCACAAAATATTAACGATTAAAATTTACGAATCATGGCAGCAAATTCAAGAGGAATTTTAAAATTCAACGGCGGCGAAGGACAAAAATTATTAAAACTGAACTACAGCGTTTCAAGATCTACAGACGTTTCCGGAAGAGTAGCATCAGATCCTTCCAATGCACTGATTAAAGTTACTGTGGAAGCTACAGAAAAATCCGACATCCTTGAAAGCTTACTTAACGGAAAATACAAACCGACAACCGGCGAAATCACCTTCAACAAATCTCACGAAGAAGGTACTTTAATTACACTGGGGTGGGAAAACGGATATGTTATCCAGCATGAAGTGGATTTCGATGCAGTGGATGAAAACAGTATGCTGATCAGCTTTGTTATAAGCGCAGAAACCATCGACTACGGAAATTCCAAGTATGAAGGTTTATGGCCGGGAGCTAAATAATACAAAACACAACAATCATCTTAGTAAAAATAAAATTGGTTACAGAATAGCATGGCTTAAAAGAGCAGCTATTCTGTTTTTTTTGTCAACTATTTCATCTTTTTGGAGACCGGAAAACTAAATTTTTAACAGGGAGGCTTTTTCCGGAAATGTGAGAAACGGTGTGTTTTTTAAGCTTAAAATAACGGACAAACGTTAATAAATGTTATAAAAAATGGATGAGCTCATAAATTTATTATCTTTAATATTCTATTAATTTTAATAAAAAAACATTATGGAAGCCTACAATTTTGAGACTGCTATTAAGCCCTTTTTTTGGGTATCCTCAGAAAAAACGTATTCAGTATGTTTAAACGCAGGAACTTACAAACCCGAAATTTTCGAATGGAGAAAAGACGAAGGTTTCGAAGGAAACGGTTACGACTGGACCTCGCTGGCAAAAGTTTTTGTGGAAGAGAAAAAACCGAACCTTTCAGAAGATATTAAGTTTGATCCCGAAGCCGATATGTTCTGTGCTTATTCCAATAATCCGGAAAGCCTGAAAGAATTTATTTCCGAATTCAAAAAAGCCTGTGAAGACGAAATGCTGATTCAGGATCTCTTTTCAAAAGCCGAAATTGACTAAAATATTTCCAAATATTCAAAAAGATCTCAAATTTGAGGTCTTTTTTATTTGAAAAAATATTTTCAGGAGCTGTTTCTCGCTTTCCGCACTCGCTATTTACAAATTTTCGGCTGCGGCGGCAAAGCCGCCGCAGCCGAAAATTTGTAAATGAGCTCAGACAAATGCTGCAATCGAGGCTAGGAACTATAGACCGTTGAAATTTTCAGCAAGATTAGTACTCATTTGTCATTCTGATTGGAATTTTGCGAAGCATTATGAAATGAAGAATCTTTAACTTAGATTCTTCCTTCGCCAGAATGACAGCTCATATTGTTTAAAAATCGACTTTGGAAGATGAAGAGTTAATAAAATCAATCATATGAACGTTTAAAAAATTCTACTGTTTGAGCGCGACAGAATTTCGAATCGAAGAACCAATTTATCATTCGCGCGAGTTTTAGAATTTTTAGAGCATAGGATTTATTTTTAGCATTCAGCTTCCCGGTCTTGAATTTTTGCTTCTTTTGTTTCAAGACAAAAGAAAAATATTTAAAATAGAATTCAACATTTACATTCTTCCTTCGCCAGAATGACAGCTCCTATTGCTTGAAAAAATCGACTTCGGAAGCTGAAGCGTTAAGAAAATGAATCCTATGAACGTTAAAAAAATTCTACTGTCTGAGCGCGACAGAATTTTAAACCGAAGAACCAATGTACATTCGCGCGAGTTTTAGAATTTTTAGAGAATAGGATTTATTTTTAGCATTCAGCTTCCCGGTCTTGAATTTTTGTTTCTTTTGTTTCAAGACAAAGAAAATGTTATAATAAAAGGCGCTTAGATTCTTCCTTCGTCAGAATGACAGCTCATATTGCCT
The DNA here is from genome assembly GCF_059579425.1 of Chryseobacterium sp. 2P. Classification (NCBI taxonomy): domain Bacteria; kingdom Pseudomonadati; phylum Bacteroidota; class Flavobacteriia; order Flavobacteriales; family Weeksellaceae; genus Chryseobacterium; species Chryseobacterium sp. 2P. Next base: position 3,394,538 of record NZ_CM184194.1, on the reverse strand, counting down.
GAAAATCGACTTCGGAAGCTGAAGCGTTAAGAAAATGAATCAGATGAACGTTAAAAAAAATTCTACTGTCTGAGCGCGACAGAATTTTAAACCGAAAAACCAATGCGCCATTCGCGCGAGTTTTAGAATTTTTAGAGAATAGGATTCATTTTTAGCATTCAGTTTCCAGTCTTGAATTTTTGTTTCTTTTGTTTCAGGACAAAAGAAAATATCTGAAACAAATTCGGTCTGCTTGTCATCAAGACAAAGAAAAAAGAAAAGTAATTTCTTATCTTTGTTCCTTATGGAAAATATGGACGCAACACAAGATAAAAGGTTATTTCTCATCGATGCTTATGCGATGATTTTCAGAGGATATTACGCATTGATCAGAAATCCGAGGCTTACAAGCAAAGGTCTGGACACTTCTGCCATCTTCGGATTTACGAATTCTTTAATTGAACTGATCAGAAGAGAAAAACCAACCCATTTGGCAGTGGTTTTTGATGTAGGAGAGGCAAGTGTAAGAACCGAAGACTTCTCAGATTATAAAGCGAACCGAAGCGAAACGCCTGAAGCCATTAAAAATGCGATTCCATACATTCACAGGATTTTAGAGGCAATGCACATTCCCATTTTGGGAGTTCCGGGATATGAAGCAGATGATGTAATCGGAACCATTGCCTGCAAAGCAGAAAAAGAAGGCTACGTCACATTCATGGTAACGCCGGATAAAGACTTTGCACAGCTTGTAACCGATAAAATCAAAATTTATAAACCGGGACTTAAAGGTGGCGATATTGAAATTTTAGGCGTTGAAGAAGTCAAAGCCAAATACGAAATCGAAGATCCGAAACAGGTAATCGACTTTCTTGCGATGATGGGAGATGCAGTCGACAATATTCCCGGACTGGAAGGCGTTGGTGAAAAAACAGCCATGAAATTCCTGAAAGAATTCGGAAGTATTGAAAATCTTTTAGCCAATACAGATCAGCTTAAAGGAAAGCTGAAAGAAAAAGTGGAAGCTTCAGCCGAAAGAGGAATTTTATCCAAAAAATTAGCGACCATTATCTGCGATGCTCCTGTAGAATTTCATCAGGAACAGTACGATCTGGAAACGCCTGATTTCGATAAAGTAAAAGAAGTTTTTGAAGAAATAGAATTCCGGAGATTATACGAAAATCTTTACCGAGCTTTTGCTCCGGCTGCAGCGCCAAATGTAGTTACAGAAGTGGAAGTAACGGTTACAGAAACGACTCCTCAGCAAAAAGTTGCACAGGCAGTCGGACAGTTGGATCTTTTTGCCACTTATGAAGATCTCGATCAGGCAACATCCACAAAATCGACGATTGAGCAGAATGATCACCTTTATCAGTTTGTGGATAATCCGAAAGCACAGAAAATTTTAGTCAATAATTTATTAAAACAAAAAGTAGTCTGCTTCGATACCGAAACCACCTCTCTTAATGAACTGGAAGCCGAATTGGTCGGAATGAGTTTTTCCTATAAAAAAGGTTTGGCGTATTATGTTCCTTTATCCGAAGATCAGGGAGAAGTCTTGCAGACTTTGGAAATTTTCAGACCGTTTTTCGAAAAAGAAGATCTGGTAAAAGTAGCGCACAACTTAAAATTCGATTATAAAATTCTTAAAAGATACGATATTACGGTAAAAGGAGCCATGTTTGATACCATGATTGCGCATTACCTTTTAAATCCGGACGGAAGACACGGGATGGATTATCTTTCGGAAGTGTACTTAAATTACAAACCTGTTTCCATCGAAACCATCATCGGTAAAAAAGGAAAAAAACAGGGCAGTTTCCGTGATGCGGATCTCAGAACGCAGACCGATTACGCTGCAGAAGATGCAGATGTAACTTTCCAGTTGTACGAATTGTTTGCGCCGCAGCTTAAAAAAGAAAATTTAGAAGACTTATTCTTCAGTATAGAAATGCCTTTGATGGAAGTTTTGGCAAAAATGGAACTGGAGGGAATTTCTCTTGACGAAAAATGGCTGGCTCAGGAAAGTATTGATCTTGAGAATGATCTAAGACAACTCGAATCCAAAATATTTGAGATTTCAGAAGAAGAATTTAATATGAATTCTCCAAAACAGCTGGGTGAAATTTTATTTGAAAAAATGCAGCTTGATCCGAAAGCGAAAAAGACAAAAACCGGACAGTACGCAACTTCGGAAGATGTGCTTCAAAAATTGTCTTCAAAACACGAAATCATCAAACATATTCTGGAATACAGAACCTATCAGAAATTAAAATCGACTTACGTTGATGCATTACCGTCACAGATTGAAAAAACAGACAACCGTGTTCATACCAATTTTTCACAAACTACGGCTGCAACAGGTCGTCTGGCGAGTGTAAACCCGAATTTACAGAATATTCCGATCCGAACTCTTAGAGGTCAGCAAATTCGTGGCGCGTTTGTTTCTGCAGAAGGAAAGAGAATTATTTCTGCCGATTATTCCCAGATCGAATTGCGTCTGATTGCCGAAATTTCCGGGGAAGGCAATATGATTAAAGCATTCCAGAACGGGGAAGATATTCACGCTTCTACGGCGGCAAAACTGTTCAATATTCCGTTGGAAGAAGTTTCCAAAACACAGAGAAGTCAGGCAAAAACCGTAAACTTCGGAATCATCTACGGACAGGGCGCTTTTGCATTGGCAGAGCAGACCGGACTTTCGAGAACGGAAGCCAAGCAAATGATCGAAGCCTATTTTGAAACCTATCCGAAACTGAAAGAATACATGGCGGAACAGGTAAGAAAAGCCCGTGAAGTCGGTTATGTGGAAACACTTTTAGGCAGAAAACGTCATTTAAAAGACATCAATTCCAATAACTTTGTGGTTCGTGGTCACGCGGAACGAAATGCGGTGAATGCTCCTGTTCAGGGAAGCGCAGCAGATGTGGTAAAAATGGCAATGATTAAAATTCAGAAAGAACTGGAAAAGGAAAAGCTGCAGACAAAAATGCTGCTTCAGGTGCATGACGAATTAATTTTTGAAGCCCCGATTGATGAGGTGGAAGTTGCCAAAAACATCATTAAAATGGAAATGGAAAACGCCGTTGAAACGCAGGTTCCGCTATTGGTTGAAGTTGGAGTAGGGAATAACTGGCTGGAAGCGCATTAAAAAATAAAAAATTCTGAGATGCTTCGGCAGGCTCAGCAGGACATCGCTACGAATGAGCCGCTAAAATAAGGTGGTAAGTATTAGAGATGTCGTGTTGAGTGTGTTGAAGCATTTTTCTCAAACAATTAGTTTCAAATGTAAGGCTTAGAAAAAACTCAAACCGTGAAAAAAACAAAACTATATATTCTTATTGCATCTTTTATTATTGTAATTTCTGCTGTTTTCTTTTTTAATTTACGTGAAAAAGAACATAAAGAAAATGACTTCGAAGTGAAAAAAATTACTAAGGAAACAAAAGAAAATGTAAAAGAAGATTCTCTTATTGTTTTTACAAGCTTTATTAAAGATTTTAATTCTCATAAAGCTGAAAATATCGATAAATACATTGATGCTGATTTAGGAATGATGCTTTTTTATCATGACGGTCCATATCCTATTCTGAGAATAAATTCTACTTTAGAAGATGAAATTGACTGGTTTAATCAGGATGTTTTTGAAAATGTAGATTTTACAGATTCTCCCATGTATTTAGGCGATTTTGAATTTTCTAAAACAGGATTTTTCGTTAAACAAAATAAAGGTGATTTTTCCTTAAGAGATTTTGATAATATATATACATCACATTCAGAATCATTTTTTAAAGAAAACAGAAAACTTGAAACATCCTGTAATTTTTCTGCGATAGGAATTTCAAAAAATCAGGGGGGGACTTATCATTTTTATTTTAGACTTCAAGGAAAAAAACTTACGCTTCTTGGCTTAAGTACAGAATCGGTTAGTGATTATTTGTTTGCAAATCCTAAGGCAGCATTTATTCCGTTTAATAATAAAAGTGATATCGAAAATTATTTTAGAACCCAAAAATTATTCAGAGATAAAGATCAGAATGCTTATATCGACTTTGATAAAAAGGAAATTACTTATTATGATTTTCCGGATGATCCTTTTGTATTTGAATATTTCGAGATTGGCGAAATTCAAAATGATTCTGATAAAATAAAATCTGTAGAATTAATTTTTTATCCTGATAAATCAAACAAAGAAAACGGTTTTTTTACTTATTTTTCAAATAAAGGATCTTTTGTGGTTCCGCCAATGGGAGCGCGACCGCCTTATTTTTATGAACCGGTCAGGAAATAGATGAAATGAGGCTTATTATTTTTATTGCTGTCAATTTTTAGTGATGTCATTTGAGCTTATTGAAGTGTCTGAAAAAATAGATATTAAAAAGATAAACTTTCATATTTATGGAAGTTTTTTTATTGATCGGTTTGAAAAGATCATTTCTAAGAAAAATTATTAATAATTTTAAGTGAACAAATTTATATGATGAAGTTTTTATTTTTGCTTTTCCCTATCATTATCTTCTCACAAAATATGAGAAGGGATACAATGATTTACTACAGTGGCTATTCACCAAGTAAAGAATGTATTGAGCAAAACAAAAAGGATAAAGTTGTTTATAATAAGTTAAAGCGTGAAGCTTCCGAAATGGATTTTAATTCTTTAACTAGAACGCTGATTGATGATTTGGATGAGCGACAGTTTACCAGAAAATATATTAATTTCAGATTTAATATTTTTAACCTTGTATGTGATGTAATAGGAGATTATTCTACGTGTATCAGAGAATACAATTTGAAAGATCCGTTTTATAATCTTCAAAATTGGACAACTGATGATCTGATATATTTAGGCAAGAAATTTAAGAATAAATTCATTATTCCCAGCTCAATTGGTGGAGGTTTTGGCTCTTATGAGGGGTATTATTATACTGATGAAGAAGATCCGGAAAAATTCAAAAAATTTAGTAAAGGTAGGGTGAAAGAAACCGGAGCAGAATTTTATTACTATTCCAAAAATAGTAAAGATTCTTTGGAAATCTCAGGAAATACAGGGATGGATTACATTCAATTTAGTTTTTATAATCTGCCGGATCATCAGGTAAAAGTTTATCAGTATATCAATAGTAAAAAAACAGTAAAAACCTACGAATACAAATATGATAAGTGGGAAATTATTGAGTAATTTAATTTACATCAAACCTTTCCCTTTCATCTCCTGATAAACCAGTCCCAGACAACTTTGTCCTTCCGTATTTTCGTCCCAGTACATATCATGAACTTTGATGCTGTAGAGCATGATAAAATCAATAATGCTGAATTTTCCGATAGGATAAACTTCGTAATTGATATTATACGGCTTATTGGAAGCTCCTTTGAAAGAGATTTCAGAGTCTCCGGCAATTCCGTCTTTTCTGAAGTTGGAACCTAAAGCATCGGCTGCAGAATACACATTCAACCACTGAATCTGATCTCCGGGTTGGGTTTGGCGATTGTTGTAAAATTCAGGATAATAAGAATTTACAAATTCATAAGGTGTTCCGATAGTGATAATGGATTCACAGTATTCTAAAGCATTTTTAGAGGCTTTTATGCCATAGGGAAAAACATAGTCCAATGCGAGAACACTTCCGAAACTGTAGGCATGAAAATGAATTTTACAGTCCTTCTCGTTTTCCGTAATATAATCTACAAGATGTTCTAAATTTCCCTGAATCAGCTGTTTTTTTGAGCCGTGCTGCAAATAATCGTTGGCGCAGACGAAATTGGTGGCGAGATCTGTGATAATGGTATTGGCGTTCGGAACAAGCAAGACCAAGAGCGCTGTAAATAAAATAATCAGTTTAGAAAACCAGTTAAAATCTATACCAATATAGCGTTTATTTGGAAGATCGATAAAAATTCCTTTCATTGAAATATATTTCAAATCTCCGATGGGAATCAGTTTTCTGAGTTCAGTCATTTTTCCGCTTTCCTTTGAGAAAAACTGACCTGTAGCTTCGAGAACGGCGGGAAACATCAGGACCAAAGAAAGCGATAAAATCAAAAATATGGAAAATACATACATTAACTGTCCCGGCTTCGAATAATTTTGGGGAATAAAGATTCGTTTGATAATTAATGGAAATTTCTTGATAACCAATGCAAAAAGCCAGAGACTTTTGTAAATAAGTGTTCTTCCTTTGAAATCCTCGGTGAGAATTTCGTTGTACTTAAAATCGTAAAATTTGTAAACGGGATTTTCGGGAGATTCTTTTTCAACAATACTTACAACAGTGCTTTCCCTGCTTTTGCTGTAATGGATTTTTTCGATTTTGGTCTCGTACTGGTAACCATTTGTATTGAAATTAATTTCATTTTTTAACCGTTCTGCATAATTTTCAACCGAGTTACTTTTTGAAATTCCCAATCCGGATATATAGATTCCTATTTTCATGGCTGAGCGTTTTTTAAAGAAGTAAAAATTAGATGAAAAGATGAATTAAAAATCCATCCTGAATGACGATAAAAAAAGAAGTAATTTATCCTGAATTTTCAGATAACTGATGTTGAGATAATTTCATGTTTATAGTTTTTAAGGTTATTAAAATCAATTTAAATAACTGATTGTTAGTTTGTTTTAAATTTAGCGATTTTTTTCTTAGAAACTAAATTATTAATGAAAATTATTTTTGAGTAGATAATTCGGTTAATTTCAGTTTGTTGATTTCATTCTGCATTTTACTTTCCCAGCCTTTTCCATTTCTTTTTTCTAAGTACGGTTTTACTGTTTCGATATATTTTTCCTGAGCTTTAGTATCAATTTCGTCTATGGTACAACCTGTATTTTTACTTTTGATTCCATACTTTTTTTGAATGCTGTCAATTTTTACATCCATTTTTCGGTCATTGTTTGGTAATTCAAATCCTCCGGTAAATCTAAAAGTAACCTGATCATTTTTAATATCTTCTTTCGCCTGTTGGATGTATTCATTCTCAATTTTTGTAATTACTTTTCGGGTATTGAAGTAAGTGTTTAAATTAAAATAACTTATCCATAAAAGCATTATTCCGCACAAAATGGTAAAAGCCAGAAGAAATCTGTTTTTAGGACTTAAATTCTTAATTCTGACATGGCTTATTAACCATGAAATAAGAACAAAAAAAGCAATAATAAAAAGAAGATAATGAGGCTGACTTTCCGAAATAACGGTCAGGAAATCAAACTTCATCGGATAAAGAATAAGATAATTTCCTAAAGTATAAACAACGATAAGCAGGAATAAAACAGCTATATTGATGCGAAGTAACTTTTTAGAAATCATCTTATTAAGTTATGATAAAGCAAATGTAATGAAAATTATTTCTGTTCATCAACATGATAAAACAAAAACTTAATCTATTATATTGAAAATAAAATTTACTTTATAATTCTTATAATGGCGAGATCATCACTCGGTTTCATTCCGTAATGATGTTCAAGCTTTTTTAATTTCTGGGAAAGCATTTCTTCAGATTCAACATTGCTTTTATCATAGAGAAGATAGTCTGTCGGATTGATTTTTTCGTTGTGATCTGTCTTTTTAATTGGGATGAAAGATGAAATTCCATCTGTAGCGATAGAAACATCTTCAAGCTTACTGAATCGTATTTTCTGAGTCTGATTGCCGTACCATTCTTCGAAATCTTCTTTTAAATGATAGGTCAGATAATCAGGTTTGTTGTCTCTTTCAAATTCTGTTGTTTTTCCATTGATACACACTAAACCGTCTCCGATACATATGATAATTCCTTCGTCTTTTTTGGTGTTGTAAAGAAGAATAATCAATGTCGTAAGAAGTTCTTTTTCATCAAGCATCAAATGATTTTTCACGGTTGTAATTTCTTTGAAGAGCTCTTTTAAAACAGCTTTTAAATCTTCTTCAGGATCAGAATTTTTCTCTGTTTCATATAATTCTTTATAACCTTTTTCAATGCATATTTTACGCAGGATCTTCCCAAATAGTGCGGACGCAAACTGACTTTCCATAGCGGTTGAACATCCATCCATTACAGCACACAGAATCTTATTGCTTCCTATTTTCTTTATGATGAGAAAATCTTCGCAATGATTAATGTGGTAATCTCCGATCTGAAGAGCAGAATAAATGTTCATTAATAATTTGAAAAAGGTTATAAGTTTTTAAATGTTTTACGCAGAATATTCTATTCCTCCGATGTAAACCATAGAAAAAAAATCTGTTTCTACGGAAGTGGGTTTCGGAATCTGTTTATTCAGGAAAATAATGGAATTAATATCAAAATCAAGATTCAGTTCGTTGAGCCTGTTGATTAAAATCGGAAGCCACTGTTCTGCAAAAGAATAATCTGCAAATTTTTCGTAAATGGTTCTGTTTCCGTCTTCATAGCCGTATTCTACAAAATCGTGATCCAGCCAGATGGTGTCCTGAGATTCTGCAAATTTTGAAATATATTTTTCATCAGATTCTTCTTCCAGATAAAAATTTTCATCTTCTTCCACAAATTCATAAAAATCTTCCTCGCTTTTGAAATTTCCTACCCAAAAGTCTAATGTGTCTGTAGTCATTTGCTTTTCTAATTTTAAACGTAATAAAGGCCAAAGGTAGAATAATATTTGCGAATTTTTAAAACAGAAATTTAAGTATTTCGTTGGCAATGGCAGAATCTTTTTTGGGAATTTGGGTGTAACGTGTCTGAAATTCATCACGCAAAATTTCTTTTTCGGAGTATAAATAGTTTTCGAACCATACTTTTCCTTTCGATTTCACAAACTTTTTATCAAGAGCTGGAGCAATCATGTAAAGGCGAGTCGTCATGGGTTCTTTATCTGAAAGTAAATTTAAACAATATCTAAAGTGAAAATCATCATAATCAAAGTCATTAAAAAGTAATATAACATCGTTGAACTGAGAAATAAAATACAAAATATAATATTGAAAGTAAAATAGCCGCGAATAATCGGAATGTTTTCCAAAAGGCTGTTAATTCCGAAAAGCATTAAGAAATATCCGGGAAAAGCAAAGTTAATCATCACCAAAAACAAGCAGTTTTCCAAGCCTTTATATTCAAAGAAATCGGGAGTAATAATAATGATGTATAAACTTGCCAGAATGGTAATCATGAAAAGTACCGTTAAATATATTTTCAGCTTCAGCTGCTTATTTTCCCTCCTGAAAAAGAGGAAATAATGGAAATTTGAATTTCCCAGTAAAGCGGTGAAAAAGATTAAAGTTTCCGGCATAATATATTTTAATCATCAATTCCGTAAATGAATATTTTATCAATTTCAGGAATATTTAAGTTTTCTTTTTTATTAATTCTGATGAGCTGTTGAGAAAAATACTGAAGCTCTTTTTTTGCATTGTCAACCGCTGTTTTTAATGATTCTTTATCTACTTCAATCTGATCTTCCAAAACAGGGTAAGCGTAACTTTCCTGAGGCATCGAATGTAAAAAATCGAAAATAATTGTATCCTCCTGAATTTCAATTTTCGGAGAGGGATGTCCTGTATAAAAACAAGAATTTCCTTCGTCGGAAACAAGATCTTCCCATTCAGTAATGTGTTTAAGCCTTCCGCAACATTGTGGAAAATAGGTGTCAACATCATTAATCTTTAAAATGTAACCACCGTCCATAGAACATGCTAAATCATCAATTCCACGATTTTCTTCAGTCTGCTGAATTTCAATTTCTCTGTGAATGATTTTCAACAGATCTGCATCAGAAATTTCAGTTATTCTGTAAAAAAAGGAACTTTTAAAATAAGCTCTAAAACTTTCGGAAAAACCCGCCTTTACGTTAGCAGAAATATTATATCTTTCCCACTTATCCGGAAATTCTAAATACGAACCGGAAGGCATTTCCAGATCCTCATCGTAATTTGAAACTTCTATAACAGGTATAAGTTCTATTTTCATATTAATAAAATCTGCGGCTTTTGCCTTCTAATGTTTTTTCTAAAATGGAAAGCTGTTCAGGATTAAGATTTTCGAAGGTAATTTTCTTAAGTCTAGGAACGTAACCGGGATAATAGACTAAAATAACCTTTCCATCATCAATTTTGTATTCTCTTAAAAGAATATAATGTCGCGTATTTTTCTGTTTTTGTTTGAAAATAAGAGATTGATAATCTGTAAAGGCATGAAGCTCAAACTTAGTGTGAAAAGAAAGATAGAATTTTCATTAATCAAAAGATTAAAAGTACATAATTCTAATCTTTTGTTATTTCCGCCATCTGTAAATATTGTACCGGTTATATTTTTTATTTCGATAGAATCTGGATTTTTACAGGTTGTAAGAACTTTCTTTTTTTCAATAAAATAGTAAATGGTTTTTCCGATAGCAAATAAGCAGAGTCCGATTATAAAAATCAGAAAAAAAATATTATTCATTTAAAAGAAATTAAATCACTCAAAGCTTTTATTTTCGATTAATAGCGAAATATTGGGAAGATATTTTACAAACCAATCTGGTAATTGTGATAATCTTATACAAGATGAAATATTTCCGTTTTCAATGCCCGCCAGATGGATGTGTTCGATTCCGGAGGTATCGTAAATTTCAACAGAATCGAAAATTTTAAAGTAAATATCAAGTTTCTCTAAATTACCATAAAAATTGGTAGCCAATGTAAAAGGATCGACATGATGTCCTCCTTCTTTTGTTCTGTAAAGTACCCTCAGTTCAGATAAATCGGTGTTGGTAAGTCCAAAAAAAATTAAATGGATTTTATAGCCTGCATTTTTAAACTTTTGCGGGATCGACCAGGTTTCGTGATTTGTAAAATGCCCCTCATAAGCAAAATCTAAATTATTGGCTAAAGATGTTTCTACAAGCTTATCAAAAGTATCTTCAACAATTTCCGCAGCTAATTTTGTACATTCTTTTGATGATCGGATTCCTTTTTTCCAAAATTCACTTTTCTTCACCATTAATAATTTGTCACCGTCAAAAATAGAATCACTTAAAGAGGCAGGAACATAATGAGGACCAAGTGATGATTTACCTGCTCCGTTAGAGCCGGTTATAATATATAATTCAGGCATTAAAAATCAGAAAAATTTAATTTTTTTCGTAAATAAAAAGCCTCGGATGTAGTTAATTCCCGAATAACAAAAAAATCTTTTTTATTCTCCTGAATAACAACCAGCTTTATACTTCCATCGGGATATTCCAGATAGCATTCATTGGGATTAACCTCTTTTGTATTAATCATAAAAGGCTGTCCGTTATGCAATTTTTGATTGCGAAGCTGTCGCACAATATTAGGAGATATCTTTGTTGATTTCATAATCAAATATACAAAAAATTTAAACCATCGGCAACACAAAATAAAAAGTACTTCCCTGATTTAAAGAACTTTTAACACCGATTTCTCCGTTTTGTTTCTCAATGAAATTTTTGGAAATCGCAAGTCCTAAACCGGTTCCGTTCTGATGCTCTCCCGGAACCTGAAAGTAGCGGTCGAAAATCTGTCGCTGGTACTTTTCATCAATTCCTTTTCCGGTATCGGTAATGCTGAATTTAATTCCGGATGGTTCTTTTTCAACCAAAATCAGGATATTTTCATCCTGAAAAGAATGTTTAATAGCATTGCTCAGGAAATTATTCATTACCCAGACTGTTTTATCAAAATCAGCCATAACAAAATCCTTCTCATCCGTCAGAAACTGCGTCTGGATCGAAATGTTTTTCTGTTCTGCCAACTTTTCCACATTTTTTACAGCAGTCTGTACTATTTCTTTTGGAGCGCAGCTTTCGATATTCAGGCGGATATTTCCGGTTTCTACTTGAGATAAATTAAGCAGTTCTCCTGTAATATCAAGCAGTCTTTGTCCGTCTTCATTAATGCTTTTTAATAACTCTTTCTGCTGATCATTCAGTTCCCCGAATTTTTGATTTTCCAAAAGCTGAACGCCCATTTTTATAGCAGAAATAGGAGTTTTTAATTCATGCGAAATGGTTGCGATAAAGTTGGTTTTTGCAAAATCCAGTTCTTTAAAAGGAGTTATGTTTCTCAGCAGAATAACCTTTCCAATGTATTTTTTTTCCTTTTCTCCCGTCTTTGTAATATTGATCGGGATTACATCCTGCTCAAAATAATTTTCTTTATTGTCGGTTACAATTTTAATAGGATCTTTCTGCGGATGATTGATATTTTTCAGAAGTTCCCTTATCAGATCATTGTTTACAGCCACTTCATGAACCGTTTTCCCGATAATTTCATCTTTATTGAGATTGGTGATTTTAAGAGCCTCATCATTAATCATATAAATAAAATGATTTTCGTCCAGACCAATCACGGCATCGTGCATATTATTCACAAGGGTTTCAATCCGCTTTTTATCCATAAGCTGTTCAGACAAAGTGCTGCTTTCATATTCCTGAAGCTTTTCCGCCATGATGTTGAAAGAATTCGCAAGATCATTAAACTCTTCACTTCCCCTGAAATGAACTCTTTCGTTATAATTTTTATTGGCAATCTGTCGGATGCTGAACGTAAGCTGACTGATGGGTTCCGCAATTGTCTGAGGAAGATTAAAAACTAGCGTGATCGCAATTAAAAAACAGATGGTTCCGAGACAGGCGATCCAGAACGTTGCATTTTCTGCTGTTATAATGGCAATATCACTTTTTCGCTCAATTCCTTTCATATTGAGTGACATGATTTTAACCAGATCTTCACGGATCATCTTTTCTTTTTCCGGCGAAGGATCATGGATGTAGCTGTTGAAATGAAGATTGAGATTCTGGGTAGCTTCCTTCTCTCCGAATTCTGTTAAATTTCTTTCCTGAAGAAGATTATTTTTCTTAAAATCTTTAATGGCAACGGCGCTGTCGGTTTTCATTTTATCCAGTGCCAGAAGCATATTCTGAGAAAATTCCAGACTGTTGTAATTGGCGATAAGAATTTTTTCCGTATCAGATTTCAGTTTATTGATGTAAAAAGACCCGATAACCGATAGCAGAACAATCAGCACAAATAAAAGACCTACCCCAAGGGTGAGTTTCGTTTTTAGTTTCATTGCATTCTAAGATAAAATAATAATGTCGATCTGTCTTTCATTCAGTCGGTTCATTAATGTGTAGATCCAGCTATAGCCGAAAATTCTCTGCAAAAGATGAGCGTGTGGTTTTCCGATGCAAACGGTGGTGATGTTATGTGCAATCACATAGTCCAGAATTCCTTTATGAATACTGCTTTCCTTCTGCCGGATCACTTTTGCTCCCAATTCCTGAGCTAAATTAAAATTATTAATCAGAAATCGCTGTTTATTCAGGGCAATTTTTTCAGGGTTTTCTGAAGGTTTCTGAATGTAAAGAACGGTCCACGGACTGTTGTAATAACTTGCCAGTCTTGCCGTTTTCCGGATGATGTTTTTTGCTATTTTCTCATTGCTGCTGATGCACGCCAGAAATTTTATGGGTTTAAAATTTTCAGTTTTGATCTCCGTTTCTACCTTTCTTTCAACATGAGTTGCCACTTCTTTTAAAGCCAGTTCCCGAAGCTGCAAAATATGTCCGCTCTGAAAAAAATTGCTTAAAGCCGTCTGGATTTTCTCTTTTTTGTAAATTTTTCCTTCTTTCAGGCGCGTAAGAAGTTCATCTGCGGTTAAATCGATGTTGACTACCTCATCCGCTAAAGCCAGAATTTTATCGGGTACCCGTTCCGATACTTCTATTCCGGTGATCTTTTTTACTTCTTCATTCAGGCTTTCAATATGCTGAATATTCATTGCACTGATGACATTGATTCCGTTATCCAGAATTTCCAGAACATCCTGCCATCTTTTTTTGTTTTTGGAGCCTTCAATGTTTGTGTGAGCCAGTTCGTCCACCAAAATAACTTCGGGATGCGTATTGATGATGGTCTGAAGATCCATTTCTTCCAGATTTTTACCTTTATAAAAAGAAGACCGTCTCGGTATTTCGGGAATTCCTTCTGTTAAAGCGACGGTTTCTTCCCTTCCGTGCGTTTCAATGTAGCCAATTTTTACGTCAATTCCGTTTCGCAAAAGAGTATGCGCTTCCTGAAGCATACGGAAGGTTTTTCCTACTCCTGCGCTCATTCCGATGTAGATTTTAAATTTCCCTTTTCGGGATTTCTGGATGAGTTCTAAAAAATCTTTTGCTGAAGAAGACATGGTTTTTATTGTTTTAATTTTATTTTAAAGGATTACCATAGTTATAAAAGTCATTACAAACCTCACAGGTTTTTAAAACCTGTGAGGTTTCCGGCTTTAGACTTAATAATTTATCTTAAAACCAGGCAGCTAAACTGGTGGTGATGAAAAAATTTCCCTTTCTGAAATTGTCATTTTTTACGAAAATGGCATCTTTAGAAGTAAATCCTCTCGCTTCCGTACGGAAAACTACATTTTTAAGAATCTGATAATCTACATTTAAAGAATATCCGAAAGTCTGAAATCCATTAGGCGTTTCTGTAGCGATAATCACTCCGTTTTTGTCACTGAAATATTCCACACGTCCCGCAAAACTCCACTGATTGTCAAACTGATATTTCATCAATACGTTTGGAGAATACCAAAGATTGTAACTTTCACTTCCTTTTTCATTCTGTTCAGCTCCGACATCAAAACCTAAAGTCGTGGAAAAATGATCCGTCAACTGAAAATTTCCGTACAGATCATGGAAATAACGCATTCTTTTATCATCCTGCGGTTTATCATTCCCTATAAACGAACTGCTGTTCAGTGTAATCTTATCATTGGGTTTAAAAATAATCTGATGCCCGAAAGAAAGACTTTTATTTCCTTCAGCTTTTGCAATTCTCTGCCATCCGTTTAAAACAAGACCGCTCAGAAACCATTTTCCGTTATCCGAAGTGTAAGAAACTTTGGCTCCGGTTTCGAAATAGGGAGAATTTTCTGCGGCGAGACTTCTGGTAAGATTAACGTTATCTTTCCCGATTGCGCTTTCCCAGCCAATGTGCGACGGCATAATTCCTGCATCAATCCACAGATTTTTTGTTTTGGAAATTTTAATCCCGATATTCGCTTCATTTACATATTTCAGAGCGTCCTGTTCCACAGCCAGATTATCCTGTGCATAAGTTCCCGCCATCAGAGCGAGATTGGCGCGCATCCTGTCGTTTTCATAGTTGGCTTTAATGAATCCTAAATTGAGGTTAACTTCATTGTGCCTGTTGTAGCTGTACAAAAAGCTCTGGCGGTTTCCTCCGGAAGGTTCATTGAAATCATAGGTGTAAAATAGTTCAGCGTAAGCAGAGATTTTCAGCTTGGCATCGGTTTTTGCAGAGTCTGTGTTTTGTGCCTTCGGTAAAAAAAATCCTGCAAGTAAGAATGCCGCAATATATTTTTTCATAAAATTTGTATTTTATTTAAGCTGATCCAGAGCAATGTTTAATTTCAATACATTTACTTTTGACGGACCGAAAATAGATGTTTCTGTTTGATTTTTGATAAGTTGTTCCAGTTTTTCTGAACTGATATTTCTGTTTTTTGCCACTCTTTTAACCTGATAAAGCGCGCCTTCCTGAGAAATGTCCGGATCAAGTCCGCTTCCGCTTGCTGTTATGAGTTCTACAGGTACTTTTACGTTTTGCATTTCAGGATTCATCATTTTTAAAGTGTCAATTCGTTTTTTTACAGTCTGAAGATATTCTTCGTTGCTTGGTGCTTTATTGCTTCCCGCACTTCCTGCCGCATTATAATCTACTGCAGAAGGACGACCGTGAAAATATTTCGGAGACGTAAAATTCTGTCCGATATTGGCGTAAAATTTCTGTCCTTTAAAATTAATAATTTCTGCATTTCCCTGAGTCGGTAAAACTTTAGAACCTGCGTAGACAATTCCTAAATATATTCCGACAATTACAAGCATCACCAATGTAAGTCTGGATGCTGATAAAATATGATTTTTCATTTGAATTAAATTTTTGAGTTGAGTGGATAGAAGATGGAAGAAGGATGACGGAAGTTAAAATATTACGTTTCATTTCTAACTTCCAGCTTCAAACTTCCAGTCTAATAAAAAAGACTTATAACTAAATCGATGAGCTTTATTCCGAAAAATGGGGCAATAATTCCACCCAGTCCATAGATCAAGAGATTTCTTCTCAATAATGCGCTTGCTCCGATCGGTTTGTAAGCAACACCTTTCAAAGCTAAAGGAATCAGGATCGGGATGATGATGGCGTTAAAAATAATCGCAGATAAAATCGCAGATTCAGGGCTGTGAAGATTCATAATATTCAGCTTCTGAAGCGCCGGAATAAACGTGATGAACAATGCCGGAATAATCGCAAAATACTTGGCAACATCATTCGCAATACTGAAAGTTGTTAACGTTCCGCGTGTCATTAGTAACTGTTTCCCGATTTCCACAATTTCAATAAGTTTCGTAGGGTCATTATCTAAATCCACCATATTTCCTGCTTCTTTGGCTGCCTGTGTTCCGCTGTTCATCGCTACGCCCACATCTGCCTGTGCAAGTGCGGGAGCATCGTTGGTTCCGTCTCCCATCATGGCAACCAGTTTTCCTTCCTGCTGTTCTTTTTTAATGTAGTTCATCTTATCTTCCGGTTTTGCTTCGGCAATAAAATCGTCCACTCCGGCTTTCTCAGCGATAAATTTTGCCGTTAAAGGGTTATCACCGGTTACCATTACCGTTTTCACGCCCATTTTTCTTAATCTCTGAAAACGCTCCTGAATTCCGGTCTTGATGATATCCTGAAGCTCGATAACGCCCCATACTTTTTCATTAACAGAAACTACCAAAGGAGTTCCTCCGTTTTCGGAAATTCTGGTCACGGCTTCCTGTGTTTCAGAAGGGAAAATATTTCCGGCTTTTTCTGTCAGTTTTTTAATCGTGTCATATGCTCCCTTTCGGATTCTCGTGTTTTCAAAATCGATTCCTGAAGTTCGGGTTTCAGCCGTAAAATCGATATAAACCGGATTGGGAACAAGTAAATCTTCGGATTTTAAATGGCTTAATTCGATGATCGATTTTCCTTCAGGTGTTTCATCCGCAACGGAACTCAGTGCTGAAGCTTTGATGAATTCATCAAGCTGAATTCCATTTGAAGGATGAAATTGGGTTGCTTTACGGTTTCCGATGGTAATGGTTCCTGTTTTATCCAGAAGCAGTACATCAATATCTCCCGCAGTTTCAACGGCTTTACCGCTTTTGGTGATCACGTTGGCTCTCAAAGCTCTGTCCATTCCCGCGATTCCGATTGCAGAAAGCAGACCGCCAATCGTTGTGGGAATCAAACAAACGAAAAGTGAGATAAATGCCGCAATGGTAATCGGTGTCTGCGCGTAGTCTGCAAAAGGTTTCAGGGTAACGGTTACGATAATAAAGGTAAGCGTAAAACCTGCTAAAAGTATGGTTAATGCGATTTCGTTGGGTGTTTTTTGTCGGGAAGCACCTTCCACAAGAGCAATCATTTTATCTAAAAAAGATTCTCCGGGTTTGGTGGTTACTTTTACTTTTATTCTGTCGGAAAGTACTTTTGTACCGCCTGTTACGGAACTTTTGTCTCCTCCTGCTTCACGGATAACGGGTGCGCTTTCTCCGGTGATGGCAGATTCGTCGATGGTTGCAAGTCCTTCGATAATTTCTCCGTCCATCGGGATCTGATCTCCGGCTTCGCAAAGGAAAATATCGCCCAGTTTCATTTCGGCAGATTTTTTCATCACGGTTTCTACCTGAAATCCCTGTTTGTTGCTTACGACAACTTTTGCGGGAGTTTCCTCACGGGTTTTTCGTAAAGTATCCGCTTGCGCTTTCCCTCTCGCTTCGGCAATGGCTTCGGCAAAATTGGCGAATAAAACCGTGAAAAATAAGATAACGAATACTAAAAAATTATAGCTGAAACTGCCTTGAGACTTGTCTCCGGTAAGGCTGAACAGGCTTACAATAAGCATGACAACCGTTCCGATCTCTACGAGAAACATGACAGGATTTTTAAACATGATTTTCGGATTCAGTTTTACGAAAGACTGTTTGATGGCTTCGTTTACCAAATCTTTTTGAAACAATGTCTGAGATTGATTTTTCATTTTGTTTTGAAAGTGTTATATCATTGGAAACCAAAATCAACCATTAAAGCAAATTAATATTAAAGAATGAAAATGGATAATATTAGTTGGGTATGGATGAAAATTGAGACTAGTTTTCTTTATATAATCTGCTTAATGGTTTGAATTGATTTTTGAATTAAATTTTTCTTTTTTGAACAATTAAGAAATATTCAAAGAATATTTTAAACTTAATAATTTGATAAGCTTAATTTTTTTAACAGCTTTAATAAGTCTTAATGGTTCAATTATTTAATTTTTTATTTAGAAAAATACTGAAGCTGTTCTGCAATCGGACCTAACGTAAGGGCAGGGAAGAAGGACAGCGCTGCGATCAGAAGAATAACGGCTAACGTCATAAATCCGAAAGTGGCAGTATCTGTTTTCAGCGTTCCCGAGCTTTCCGGGATGTATTTTTTCTGTGCCAGTAATCCTGCAATGGCTACCGGGCCGATAATCGGGATAAATCTTGATAACAAAAGCACAATTCCTGTGGAGATGTTCCACCATGGTGTGTTGTCTCCCAAACCTTCAAAACCGGAACCGTTGTTTGCAGATGATGAGGTAAATTCGTACAGCATTTCACTGAAGCCATGGAAACCGGGATTATTCAGCGTTTTTGTTCCGAATTCAGGCAGATAGGCTGTTAAAGCTGTTCCTACCAAGATCAGAAAAGGATGGAATAAAGCCACAATCATCGCGATCTTCATTTCTTTAGCTTCAATTTTTTTGCCTAAAAATTCAGGGGTTCTTCCCACCATTAATCCGCTGATGAATACGGCTAGAATGATGAAAATGAAATAATTGAGAATTCCGACTCCGCATCCTCCGTAGAAACAGTTGATCATCATGGCAAGAAGTTCATTCATTCCCGAAAGCGGCATCGTACTGTCATGCATCGCGTTTACAGATCCTGTTGAAATAACGGTTGTAGCAATGCTCCAGTATGCTGAAGCAGCACTTCCGAAACGGATTTCTTTACCTTCCATCGCTCCAAGATGAGAATCAGCTCCCATTTGGGTAATCAGAGGGTTCCCGTTGGTTTCATTAATAACGTTCGGAACGGTTAAAGCCAGAAAACCAATCGTCATAACGGCAAAAATCGTCCATGAAAGTTTTCTTTTCTTCAGATAAAATCCTAAAGCAAAAACAAGAGCGAATGGAATAATCATCTGAACAATCATTTCCGTCATATTGGTTGTATAATTCGGGTTTTCTAACGGATGCGCTGAGTTAGCTCCGAAGAATCCTCCTCCGTTTGTTCCCAGATGTTTGATGGCAACAAAAGCGGCAACCGGACCTCGCGAAACATCCATTTTGGCTCCTTCCAGAGTGGTCAGATGGTCTTTTCCTTCGAAAGTCATCGGACTTCCGTTGGATGAAAGGATGAAAGCAACCACAATGCTTAAAGGCAATAAAATACGGATCACAGATTTGGTGAAGAAATCGTAAAAATTCCCCAGTTCTGTTGTCGTTTTATCTCTGAAAGCTTTGAATAGAACTGCCATTGCAGCCATTCCTGTCGCAGCAGAGACAAACTGTAAGAACATTAAATACAACTGACTGAAATAGCTGGCTCCCGTTTCTCCGGAATAATGCTGCAAATTACAGTTGACTAAAAAAGAGATAGCGGTATTGAAGGCTAAATCCGGCGACATATCCGGATTTCCGTCCGGATTTAAAGGAAGCCAGGATTGATTCAGCAAGATAAAAAAGGCAAGAATAAACCATACAAAATTGATGGTTAACATCGCAGACATATTCTGTTTCCAGGTCATTTGATGGTTCGGATTGATGCCCGAGATTTTATAGATCAGATTTTCAGCAGGCTGAAAAATTTTGTCTAAAAAGGTTTTTTTGTAGCCGTATACATTAGCAATATATTTTCCGAGAAAAATACCAATCACTAAGGTAATCGTGAACATGGCAATAATGCCTAAAATTTCTGTGTTCATTATTTTTGGTTAAAATTTTTCAGGTTTTATTAATACATAGCAGATGTAAACAAAGGCGATAACGGATAGGAAAAATAAGCTCCACATAATTTTTATATTTTATCAAAAAATTCAACGGATTTGTAAGAGATCCAGAATAATAAGGCGCTGAGAAGAATTAAAACTATCAACATCATACGGCAACAATTAAGGTTAATAAAGTAAATACTACGTAAGATACCATCAGCAGACCCAGTTTTGAGCGCTCCCGTTCTCTGAACGTTTTTCTTGAAATTGTCATTTTATAAATATTTTATTCAGACTGACAATGCCAAAAGAAGTTCCATTGTTGTTTAGATTAATTTAATTAATTGAAAATGAGTGTTTTGGTTATATTTCATCATGTGCCAAAATACAGAAAAGCCTATCAAAATGATAGGCTCGTTATTAAAATGATAGGTTTTATTTTTTTAACCAATTAAGTTCTTTCTTAAAAAAAACAGACTAAAACTATGTTCCTTTATATTTTTGAAGGCATTTTTTAGCTTAAAGCGAAGCTTCTCTTATATAATCTTAACTTCTAAACTGAAAACTTAATGGTTTAATTCTCAATGTATTTAAAATTAGTTATAATTAAATGATAATCAATTGTTTATTGTTTTAAATAAAATACTCCAGTATCTACAGCGTAGATTTTAATTAACATTTATCTCAAATGATATTCTTCCAGTTTGCGGTATAAGGTAGCAATCCCGATTTCCAGTAATCTTGCTGCTTCTGCCTTGTTTCCTTTGGTGTATTGAAGCACTTTCTGAATGTGCTCCTTTTCCAGAGATTTCATGCTGAAAGAATCGTTTTCAGAAGAAACTTTTTCAGAATAACGCGGAAGACTTTCTGCATCAAGGATATGATTGTTCATTAGGATTAAACTCCTTTCGACGGTATTTCGCAGTTCCCGTATGTTTCCTTTCCAGTCGTTTTTTTCCAATGTTTTATAATATTCCGGAGAGATTTCAATATTGGAGATATGAAGTTTTTGAGAAAAAACATTCACAAAATTTTTAGCCAGAGCTTTCAGATCCTCTTTTCTCTCGCGAAGCGACGGAAGCCTGATTTCAAAGATATTCAGCCGGAAATAAAGATCCTCACGGAAGTTTCCCTGCTTTATTTCTTCCTCCAGATCACGGTTTGTAGCGGCAATCAGTCGAAAATCCGATCTGGAAACCTTCGTTTCTCCCATTTTGATAAACTCTTTGGTTTCCAGTACGCGAAGCAGTTTTGCCTGAAGCTCAATCGGCATTTCTCCGATTTCATCCAGAAATAGGGTTCCGCCATTGGCTTCTTCCACCAGTCCTTTTTTATCTTTTACTGCTCCTGTAAAAGCTCCGGCTTTATGCCCGAAAAGTTCGCTTTCCAGAATTTCTTTGCTGAAAGCGGAACAGTTGATGGCTACAAAATTATTTTTCTTTCTGTCGCTGCCTTCATGAATGGCATTTGCAAAAACTTCCTTTCCTGTTCCGGTTTCGCCCGTCAGAAGAACGGTTGCATCGGTTAACGCTACTTTTTCTGCCAGTTTCTTTGCCTGAATAATGGAAGGCGAATTTCCGATAATTGTTTCAAAACCTTTTGAAGAAGAACTCTTCTGGATGATTTTCGATTTGTTATCTTTCGCTTTTTCTAAAGATTTATAAACCAGCGGAATAATTTTATCATTATCATCACCTTTCACCAGATAATCGTAGGCGCCGTTTTTCATTGCCTGAACTGCGTCCGTAATATTTCCGAAAGCCGTCATCAGAATAATTTCCAGATGAGGATATTTTGTTTTGATGGATTTTACTAAATCTACTCCGAAAGCATCGGGAAGCCGAACATCGCTTAGCACGACATCAAATTCATACTGTTCGAGCATCGTCATCGCAGAACGTGCGGTGGAAGCTTCTTTTACGTTAAAATTTTCTTGGGAAAGGATCATTCCTAATAATTTCAGGAGCTTGATCTCGTCATCGATGATGAGGATGTTTCCTTGCATGGTGTTGTAATTTGGAAAACTGATGCAAACTTAAATATAAAATGCGAATCTTAATCATAGATTTTAATATTTATAAAATGGAAGGATTCTTTTTTGATTGCTTACATTTGTATTCATTCTATTTTAAGGGTGAAAAATGAAGTTTATGATTGATAAAAAATTCAGGGAAGAAATTCATACAGATAAAAATAACTACGAATATATCACGGTTTCCAATGACGAAAATGGAGTAAGAATTTACACTTTAAAAAATGGTTTAAAGGTTTTTCTTGCCCAAAATTCCGATGCTCCGAGAATCCAGACTTATATTCCTGTGAGAACCGGAAGCAATAACGATCCTTCTGATAATACAGGTTTGGCACATTATCTTGAACATATGATGTTTAAAGGAACCTCTAAATTAGGAACTCAGAACTGGGAAAAGGAAAGTGAATTATTAGATCAGATTTCAGATTTATACGAACAGCATAAAGCGGAGAATGATCCTGAAAAAAAGAAAGAAATTTACCGCAAAATAGATGAAGTTTCTCAGGAAGCGAGTCAGTATGCCATTGCGAATGAATATGATAAGGCAATCTCTTCTTTAGGCGCAAGCGGAACCAACGCACATACATGGTTCGATGAAACGGTTTACAAAAATAATGTTCCGAACAATGAGCTTGAAAAATGGCTGAAAATCGAGAAAGAACGTTTTTCTGAACTGGCTTTAAGGCTTTTTCATACCGAGCTGGAATCTGTTTATGAGGAATTCAACAGAGCACAGGACAACGATTCGCGTCTGGTAAATTATGAACTGATGGACGCACTTTTTCCTACGCATCCCAACGGACAGCAAACCACGTTAGGAAAGGCAGAACATTTGAAAAATCCCTCCATGAAGGCGATTCATAAATATTTTGATGAATATTATGTTCCGAACAATTATGCCATGGTTTTGGTGGGAGATCTTGATTTTGAAGATACGATTCAGCTTGTTGACCAATATTTCGGGACCATTCCCTACAGAGAGCTTCCGAAAAAAACGCCCATCATCGAAAAATCGATTACGGAAATTATAAAACGAACGGTAAAAAGTCCCACAACGCCGAGAGTACAATTGGCGTGGAGAACGGAAAGTTACGGCACAAAAGAAGCGATGTTGGCGGATGTGGTGGTAAATATTCTTAGCAACAGGGGAGAAGCAGGATTGCTGGATCTGAATATTAATCAGACTCAAAAATTATTGTGGGGACAGGCGTATTCAGTAGGTCTGAAACAGTACGGATATTTTTCCATCGTTGCCGTTCCGAAGGAATCGCAGACTTTGGATGAAGCCAGAGATTTGGTTCTGGAGCAGATCGAACTGGTTAAAAAAGGAGAATTTCCGGACTGGATGCTTCCTGCCATCATCAATGATTTTAAAATTCAGAGGATGAAGGCGCTGGAAACCGCAGACGGATTGGCAACAAACCTTTATGATACGTACATCAAAGGCAGAACCTGGGAACAGGAACTGAATGAAATGGATCAGTATGAAAAACTGACGAAAGAAGAGGTTATCGCCTTTGCCAATGAGTTTTTCAGAGATAATTATGTTATCGTTTATAAAGAAAAAGGAGTAAACGAAAAATTGATCCGCGTAGAAAATCCGGGAATTACTCCTGTGAAAATAAACCGTGAAGCCCAGTCTGATTTTTTACACCAGATTTTAGAAGAAAAAACGGAAGACATTCAGCCAGAATTTGTGGATTATGAAAAGGAAATTCAGAAAGATACCGTGAAAGGAAAAAGGATAAGTTTCGTTAAAAATAAATACAACGATATTGCGCAGGTTCATTTTATTTTTCCTTTCGGAAGCGATCATGACCGCGATCTGGGAATTTCAACTCAGGTTCTTCAATATCTTGGAACTGAAAAATTCTCTCCGGAAGATCTGAAAAAAGAATTCTTCAAAATCGGCGTTACCAATGATTTTAAAACCACCAACGATCAGCTGATTATTTCGCTGAACGGCTTGGAAGAAAATATTGAAAAAGGAATAGACCTTCTTCAGCATTGGCTGTATGAAGTAAAACCGGATCAGGAAATTTACAGACAGTTTACAGAAACTATTCTGGAAAACCGTGCTGCGATGAAGAAGGATAAAGGCAGAATTATGACGGCTCTTACCAATTATACCAAATTGGGACCTTTTTCGCGGTTCACGGATGTTATTTCAAAAGAAGAGCTGGAAAGCAGCAATGTGGAAGTTTTTACAGACCGGATGAAGAAGCTATTCAAATATCCGTATCAGATATTTTTCTACGGAAGAAATTTTGAAAATTTCACTTCGTACATCGGAAAATATACTGAAAATGAAAGTTTTGTCATTCCGGAGCCTAAAAATTATCCGGAACCTGAAACAGACGGAAATGTATATTTTACAGATTACGACATGGTTCAGATGGAAATGAGCAAAGTAGGAAGAGGTCGCAATGTCAATACGGAAAATTTTGGTAAAATCAATGTTTTTAATGAATATTTCGGACGCGGTTTGTCATCCATTGTTTTTCAGGAAATCCGTGAAAGCAAAAGTTTAGCCTATTCTGCATACGTTTCTTACGCAGCGAATTCAGAGTTGGATCATCCGGATTACATTACCACCTACATCGGAACGCAGCCGGACAAATTGCAGATTGCAGTAGATACGATGACTGAACTGATGACTGAACTTCCTGAAGTGAAAGTACAGTTTGAAAATGCAAAAAATTCTGCTTTGAAACAGATTGCTTCGCAACGGGTAACGAGAACGAATATTTTCTTCAATACCTTAAGATTAAGAAAACTGAATATTCATCACGATTTCAGGAAAGATATCTATCGCCAGATTGAAAGCCTGAAATTTGAAGATCTGAAAGATTTTTACGACCATTATATAAAATCCGTTCACTTCAACACCGCCATTATCGGGAAAAAAGAAAACCTGAACAGGGAAGCGGTTGATAAGATGGGAACCTTCAGGGAAGTGAGTTTAAAAGATATTTTCGGACATTAAAAAAGAGGCTTGAAAAAGCCTCTTTCTGTTTTTAGTTCATGTGCAATTTCCATCCTGAAAATGCGGATTAAAAAATCTAAATAAACGCTTATTATATAGAGTTTAAACTTTTTAAAAATATTCTTTTGGAAACGCAGAGACGCAAGTTTTTTATTAATCTCAAATCATTAAGGCGCAAGAAAATCAAATATTTTCAATAGGTATTATGCTTAATTTTATCGTAGATAAAATTTTTTGCACCTTAAGATAGGACAGTATTTATTGAATATTTTGCGTTTTTCGAAAGTTTAAGTTTATATTTTAAAAAGGATTTCAGATCAGCAAATGTTGTAAAAACATTATTTTATTTAACATAATATATTTTTTTCTTAAATGTGTGAAAAATTATTGGAGAATTGTTTCTTTTGTTTAAATTTATCTTAAAATATAGCGGTATCCGAAAAGCTCACAGAGTAGGAAACAAATTAAAACAAAAACAATGAAAAATTTAAAGAAACTTTCTAGAGAAAATCTTAAAACAGTAAAGGGAGGATTAATGATTTGTATGAACTACGATGGTGTTTGCGAAAAAGTAGGTAAGTTCTGTGGAGAACCGGAATGTAAAAATTAAAAATCTTTTTAGACTCTTAAAGTAAGAATAGTAAAGAAATAAAAAAGTCCTGAAATTTTCAGGACTTTTCTTATTATTTATTTTACAATCTTCATCTCATCAATCAGCCATTTGGAATCTGCAAATTTATCGATGATGAAAAGAATATACTTCGTATCCACCATGATATTTCTGCTGAAACGAGGATCATAATTAATGTCGCTCATTGTTCCTTCCCATTGTCTGTCGAAATTCAGTCCTACAAGATTTCCGTTGGCATCAAGAGCCGGACTTCCGGAGTTTCCTCCAGTTGTATGGTTGGTAGCTGTAAATCCTACAGGAACATCGCCGGTTTTATCTTTGTACACTCCGAAATCTTTTTTGCTGTAAAGATCAATCAGCTTTTTCGGAACATCAAATTCGTAATCTCCCGGAACATATTTTTCCATTACACCCGCCAAATGCGTCTGATAATTATAAGAAACGGCATCTCTTGGGGAAGAACCCTTTACTTTTCCGTACGTTACACGAAGGGTAGAGTTCGCATCCGGGAAGAATTTTCTGTCTTTATCAGTTGCCATTTGCTGAGCCATGTAAGTCTTCTGTAAAGCATCAATTTTTGTCTGCATCGATGTAAACTGAGGATCAGCTTTGGTGATGTAGGTGTCTCTCATGGATAAATAAGTCTGATAAACAGGATCTTTTTTCAATGTTTTGATCAGTTTATCCTGATTGGAGAGTGCCTTTTCGATATCTTTACTAAGAAAAGCTCCGTTTACTTCAGTTCTTCCTGTGATGATGGAATTTTTAGAATCTTCTTCAATCGTCTGAAGATTTTGCGCTTCATTTTTATATTTTTCAAATCCTGCAGGTAAAAATTCCGGAGCCGTTTTATTGGCATAAAGAGCCAGTAATTTTGCCGTAACTTTTGCATCAAGCTCTGCATTGTAATCTTTGTAGAAAGAAGTTAGTCTGTTTTTAAAAGAGATGGTTCCTTTTTCATCCATTCTTCCGGCTTCAACCGCAGTGACGTAGTTGTAGAAAAGATTGGCAAGCGTTAACGTTTCTGCATTTCTGATGGTTTCAGAATAATATGCGTTGTTTAATGCATAAGGAGCCTGATCGTTGTACAGTTTGTTCAGCTGATCTAAAGTCGTTTTAATATCTTTATTTTTAGCGATAAGAGAATTTTCATACTGTGCTTTTTTCTCTACCGCATTAGATTTTTTCAAGCCTTCTACTTCACCGATCCATTTTTTCCAGTAATTGGCTACCGAAGCGTATTTTGAAGCATACTGAATTCTTGTGGCATCATCGGTACGCATTTTTTCGTCCAGCGTTTTCAAAGCAACATCTCTCACTGAAATTCTCGCAGGATCGGTGTCTTTCATGATCTTTTCAACCGCAATTGCAGGAAGATATTCTGTGGTTCTTCCCGGGAATCCGAATACAAAAGTGAAATCATTCTCGTTTTTATCTTTAATGGAAACAGGAAGATAATGTTTCGGAACGTAAGGAACATTGTCTTTAGAATATTCCGCTGGTTTGTTATTTTTATCAGCATAAATTCTGAACATAGAGAAATCTCCTGTATGTCTTGGCCAAACCCAGTTGTCTGTATCCGAACCGAATTTTCCGATGCTTTGAGGCGGAGCTCCTACCAAACGGATATCTTTGAATGTTTCGATAGTGAAAGCATAGAATTTATTTCCGTAATACATGGATCTTACAGAAATCGACTGATAAGGTTCTGTTTTCTGAGAATTTTTGTAAATCTCAATATTTTTGGCAATCTGTTTAGAAAGTTCAGGTTCCTGAAGTTTATCCGTACCTTCTAAAATCTGGGAAGTTACTTCTTTGATATCAACAATAAAGTCTACCGTTACTCCCGGATTCGGAAGTTCTCCCTGAGGATTTTTTGCCCAGAAACCATTTGATAAAAGGTCATTCTGCACGGTTGAGTGAGACTGAATCTGTCCGTAACCACAGTGATGGTTGGTAAGCAATAACCCTTTTGGCGAGATAATTTCTGCGGTACAGCCTCCGTTGAACTGTACTACCGCATCTTTTATGCTTGCTTTTTGCGGATTGAAAATGTCTTTTGCAGAGATTTTCATTCCCAAATCTTTCATTTCCTTTTCATTAAGCTCCGTTGGAATCCACATTCCGCCGTATTGCTGTGCAAACGTCATTACAGCCGGCAAAAGAAATACAGATAGAAGTATCTTTTTTGTCATAATCAAAATTTTGCCGAATTTACGAAGAAAATAGTATACTTAGATTAAAATTGGCTGATAGTTGATTGTTTTTTAGAGGCTGTTCAAATTTAATATTTTATGATTCTGTTATTTTCAAACGTAAAATTATAATTCAGCATACCTATTATTCTAGAAAAGTAAAAACAAATAAAATTTTTGTATCAAGATTGATGATACGATTTAATCTTTAATCATTTCGATCTATCAACCATCAACAAGAAAATATCAGGCGGCTTAATTTTTGCTGCTGAAAAAGCATTCACGCTAAATCATTTATTATGAAAAAAACAATTCAGATTTTGGGAATCGCTCTTGCGTCGCTTGTGGTTTCCTGTACGCAAAAAGACAAAAATCCTGAAGTGGAGATGAACCCTAAAACAGATCCGATGGCGATTCAGGCCCCGGTGGACAGTACAAAAGAAACTTCCGTTGCGGGTGCTGATAATTCAGAAAATTCTTTGGACTGGGACGGAACGTATGAAGCCACAGTTCCATGCGCAGACTGTCCCGGAATTAAAACCATCCTTGTTTTAAGTAAGGATAAATCTTTTAAAATCACAGAAGAATATCTGGAAAGAAATTCTAAAAATGAAGATACAGGAATGTTTACATGGGATTCTACGGGAAGCATCATTACCTTAAACGGAAAAATTTCAAAATACAAATACAAAGTTGGGGAAAATACACTTACACAGCTTGATATGGAAGGAAAACCGATTGACGGCCCGAACAAAGCCCTGTATATTTTTAAAAAGAAATAATCGTGTAACCTCCAAAATCCCTCATTTGAAGGGATTTTTTATTGACATCGATGATATTAAAACTGGTAGGCAATTATTTTATCATCTTCCATCAGGTTCTTCATTAAAATTTCATGATTGGTATTATTGCCTGTAACCACCCATGTTGTCGAGAGATTTCCCTGTGTATATTGTTGTTTTGCCAAGGTAAATTTCAGATGGTTTCTCTTAAAAAGCTCTTCACAATGTTGAATATCATGGTAATTAACTACCGCAATCTTATATTCCCGAATTTTATGATGTCTGTCTATAAATTTTTCAAAATAGGTTAAATAATTTAAAACCACTAAAATAAGAAGCGTTCCGAGGAGAGAAAGATAAACATATCCTGATCCGACTGCCATTCCGATGGAGGCGGTTGCGAAAATAGTTGTGGCAGTGGTAATTCCGTCGATTTTGCTGTCTCCTTTAAAAATAACGCCTGCTCCCAGAAAGCCAATTCCGGTAATGATGTTAGCTGCAAGACGATCCGGATTGGCAACTCCGATTTTAATGGAAAGTATCGTAAACAGGCAGGATCCGAAACAGACCAGAATAAAAGTGCGCAACCCTGCCGATTTATTCCGGTACTCGCGTTCTGTCCCGATGAAAATGCCGAGAAGAACAGAAATGAAAATCAGCAGAAGCTCATTCTGGATAACGTAATGATCTTTTAAAAATTCCATTTTGAAGATTTTACTAAATAAAATTACAATAATTCTTTTGATAAAAATTCAAATGAGGTATATTGTATAGTAAAATGCTACAACCTTGAATGAAAGTCTGAAAAAGTCGATTGAAAACCTGTATTCTGTTTTTTCAAAATATGAAATCCGATCTGTTATAGAGGGATGCCTCTATTGCGTTTCGAATCGTGACAAAGAGAAAATTCATAGTAAGGAACTCAGAGAGCTCGAAGAAGAGGATCTTTCCCGATATGCTTTCAAAGCAATGACAACGTGGGGAAATGTGGATGATTTTAAACATTTCCTGCCGAGAATACTGGAACTTTGCATTGATCATGATCTGGGAATCCATCCGTTTGGTATTTTCGGAAAGCTGAAGTACGGAAAATGGGAAATCTGGGATAATGCTGAAAAAGAAGCCGTTATCGCTTTTCTTTTAGAATGGTGGAAGTATTTCTTAGAAAACAGGACTTTCTTTGATGATGATTTGTTTTTCGGAATCTATAATATGACAGGTGAAATCGAAAGATTACTAGCATACTGGAAAGTGGATATTGCCCTAAACAGCTTTATGATTTATATGGATTTTATCCGGGATTATTATCCGGATTTTGTCAACGAAAACCGGGAAAATAAAAGTTTCGATGAATCAGATCAGCTAAAATTTCTGAAATGGATCAAAGAAAATGCGAAAAGTCTTGAAGAAGGTTTCTACTATTTCGAAAAGGGGGATGAAAGTTTTGCAAGGGAAATTTCGGACGCGCTGTATATTTTGGAACACAGCTAAAAAAAGACTGCCTTTGAGAGACAGTCTTTTGTAATAGTATTCAGGTCAGTTTAATTTTTAGTGAATTTCTGAACGAATGTTTTATCTTTTGTGGATAATTTAATGATGTAGTTTCCTTTGGCAAGTTCAGGAACATTCATTGAATTTCCTTTTACCGATGCTGAACTTAATATTCTTCCTGAAGCGTCGTAAATTTCAGCTTTTACAATTTCATCTTTAGACTGAATGTTTAAAACTTCTTTTACAGGATTCGGATAGATCGAAACTTCATTGTTTTTTGATGCCATTTCGGACGTCGACAATACGTTTTGAACAGTTGTTGTGTAAGTATTGGTCACAACCGGAGCATTATAATCAAAATAAATTTTTGCAGTGTTACTGAAGCTGTCTCCAATATTTAATGTGGATTTTGTTTTAATTTTAAATGAAACATATCCGCCATTATTTCCTGCCGCGTAAGGAAGCTGAATATTTTCGAAAATAAATTCTACGGTATTCGGATTGGTAGTTCGGGTTATAAAGTTATGACTGCTGTTTAACGGAATTAGTGTGGACAGATCAAATTTCGAGGTATCAATCTCATCTTTTACGACAATGTTTTGCGCATTTGCAGTTCCGGTATTCTCAAATCTGATCACATAATGAACATAGTCGCCTACTTTTGCCTGTGTAATGGAAGTTCCTTCCAGACACGTTTTATCATTCGGATCGAAAGAATTGACAACAGTCTGATTTAACGTAAATGTATTATCCAGAGGAGTTTCGTCCGTTGCTCCATTAATTTGAGTGGTATAATTAAGAACCGCGCCACCATTTAACGGAGGAGTTTGTGTAGGAGTATTTAAAGCAAAGGTAACTGTAATTTCTCTGGTTTCAAAAGGATTCAGGTTGCTGAAATTCCAGTTTAAAAGTCCGGTTGACTGAGAATTTACCGTGACAGATGAGCTTGATAAATCCATCAGGTTATCATTGTAATTGAAAGATAAAGTTCCGGATTGTGTTCCGGTTCCTTTGTTTTTATAAACGATTTTGTATTTTGCACTGAAGCCTGGTCTTGCCGCAGTAATCGGAATAATTACCGCTTCAAGATCATTGTGTGCTCCATTGGCTGAAAGGCAGAAGTTTTGTATTAATGGACTCGTTTGCGTTGGAAAATTTGCTGTTAAGCTTATGGGTGAAATATTGAAATAAGAAGGATTCTCAATAACCGGAGTTATTGTGTGAGAACCAGCGCCTACGGCAATTGAATGATTTC
This sequence comes from Chryseobacterium sp. 2P, assembly GCF_059579425.1. Classification (NCBI taxonomy): domain Bacteria; kingdom Pseudomonadati; phylum Bacteroidota; class Flavobacteriia; order Flavobacteriales; family Weeksellaceae; genus Chryseobacterium; species Chryseobacterium sp. 2P. The sequence continues at coordinate 3,363,166 of NZ_CM184194.1, read as the reverse complement.
CTGATGCATTCGCAATTAAACTTCCCGAAACTGTTCCGTTGGTAATATTGAATTTCTGAAAAGCTTTATTACTATCATTAACATCACAACCGTTATTGTTACCATCATATTTTGTATTTCCCTGAATGGTATAATTTACTCCACCCGGTGTAAAAGAACAGTAAGAGTTTATCACGCAGGAACTTCCAGATGGTAATAAAGCGCTTACATTCGATATTTCTGAATCATCGGCACAAATGTAAACAAGATTAGGAGTGTTGGAAAAAGTTGAATTACTATTTGGGGTAAAATTGTTGATACCATTCTTTATAAACAATGATTGAAGATAGGGATTTGAATCGCATAAAAAAGTCGCCAGATTTGGATTTTGGGAAAAATCAATGCTTGTAAACTTATTAGTCGTACATCTAATCCCTAAAAGTTGTGGAAAAGAACTGAAATCCTGCGTTGTAAATTTATTATTAAAAATATTTAAATATTCTAAATTAGGTGTTTGGTTTACGGGAAGTGACTGAAGATTATTCACTGCCAGATTTAATGAATTTAGATTAATATTATTATTTAAATAAATATTATTAAGTTGTGATAACTGAATATCAGCACTATATAAATTTGTTAACCCGGAAAGATTAATAGAAGGAAGGTTTGCCATGAAAATATCAAGATCGTATAATTGGCTGCAACCTTGGATATTAACTGATGAAAGTGCATAACATTGGGAGATGTCAAGTTTATATAAGTAGATGTTATCACTAATATCAAGAGATGTTAAAAGAAGAAAGTTATTAATCCTAAGACTCTCAAGTTTGGTAAAACTTTTAATACCTTCCATTGAAACGATATTATCAAAATAATAAGAGGAATTAGGGATTATCATTTTATCAAAATTTAACGACTTTATTTTTGCAGCTTCGGTCACCTGAATTTCTCCATCATGATTAGTATCAATAACTGTAGGAAAACCGTTGATATTCAATGCGAAAGATGTAGAATTAGTGAGTAAAATATTTTTGAAATTCGCATCCGGAATATTCACAATCTGTGCCTGAAAAACAGCACATAAAACGATACAAATGATTAAATAGATTTTTCTCATGTATTATTAGTTATTAGTTTATTTTTTTAATTAAAAGCAAAAATAAACCATTGAAAATTAATCTCAATGGTTTATTATGTTAAATATTTTTATAATTTTTACTGTTTTTCTACCAAATCCAAAAACTGCTGTTCATCCAAAATCTCAATTGTTCCGATGTCCTGTGCTTTTTTCAGTTTGCTTCCGGCTTTTTCGCCCACCACAAGGAAATTAAGGTTTTTGGATACTGCCGAAATATTTTTTCCGCCGTGTTTTTCTACCATTTCTTCCGCCGCTTCTCTTGTAAATAATGATAATTTTCCGGTAAAAAGGAATGTTTTACCTTCCAGAACATTGGATAAAACTTCGTTCGTGCTTTCACCTTTTTCCAATTGCACTCCGTAAGATTTTAACCTTTCGATCATCAAAATATTTTCGGAATTTGCAAAGAATTCTACAATGCTTACCGCGATTTTGGTTCCAATGTCTTCCACTTGGCAAAGCTCTTCCACGGTTGCATTTTTCAGATCTTCGATGGTCGGGAAATTTTTAACCAGTTTTTTGGCAACCGTTTCTCCGACGTGTTTTATCCCGATTCCGTACAGTACTTTTTCAAACGGAATTTCTTTGGATTTTTCGATTCCTGAAATGATGTTCTGTGCCGATTTTTCTGCCATTCTTTCGAGCGGAAGAAGCTGCTCCTTCGTTAAAACATAGAAATCCGCAGGATTTTCAATCAGTCGTTCTCTGTAAAGCTGCTCAATCGTCTCACTTCCCAGATTATCAATATTTAAAGCCTTTCTCGAAACATAATGGATCATTCTTCCTACAACCTGTGGCGGACAGTGGAGATCATTCGGACAGAAATGAATCGCCTGATCTTCAATTTTTACAAGCTCAGTGCCGCATTCTGGACAATTTTTGATGTATTCAATTTCTTTGCTTTCTTCCGTTCTTTTTTCGGTATTGACGCCGACAATTTTCGGGATAATTTCACCTCCTTTTTCTACATAAACGAAATCATTTTCATGAAGATCAAGTTTTTTAATAATATCTTCATTGTGAAGCGAGGCTCTCTTTACGATCGTTCCGGCTAATAACACAGGTTTCAGATTCGCAACCGGAGTGATGGCTCCTGTTCTTCCGACCTGATAGGAAACGCTTTGCAGTTCGGTTTCCACTTTTTCAGCCTTAAATTTATAAGCCATTGCCCAACGTGGAGATTTTGCAGTATATCCAAGTTGTCTCTGCTGTTTTAAAGAGTTGACTTTTAAAACGATACCGTCAATTTCAAACGGTAAATTATGTCTTTCAACGTCCCAGAAATTAATAAATTCTTTAACCTCATCCAAAGTCGTACATAATTTTGCCTGTTGGGATGTTTTGAAACCCCAGCTTTGCGCTTTCTGAAGCAGTTCCCAATGCGATGCTGCAGGAATATCTTCTGAAATAAACTGATACAGAACCGATGAAAGCCCGCGTTTTCTCACTTCGCCGCTGTCCTGCATTTTAAGACTTCCGCTTGCTGTATTTCGGGGATTCATGAAAGGATCGAGACCTTCTTCCTCACGCTGTTTGTTGATTTTATCGAAATTTTTTCGGGTTAAATAAATTTCACCGCGCATAAAGAAATGTTCAGGGAAATCACCTTTCAGTTTCAGAGGAATATCCGAAATGGTACGAACGTTTGCGGTAATTTCATCACCCTGAAATCCGTCGCCGCGAGTTACTGCCTGAACCAGTTTTCCGTTTTCATACAAAATGGAGATCGAAGCACCGTCGTATTTCAGTTCGGCAACAAATTCCACCGGTTCGTCAATGGTTTTAATAATTCTTTTTTCCCAGTCTTCAAGATCATCAAAATCATAAGAATTATCAAGAGAATACATTCTGAATTTATGCTGAACCGTAGGGAAAACTTTGGTAATTCCACCGCCGACACGAACGGTAGGAGAGTTTTCGTCATAAAATTCGGGATATCGGGCTTCCAGATCACGAAGTTCTTCCAGCAACATATCAAAATCATAATCCGAAATCGTCGGAGTATCAAGGAGATAATAATTTTCGTTGTGCTGATGAAGCTCTTTTCGCAGATCTTCTATTTTTTGTTGTATGTTTTCGGACATCGGGTTTTTATCTTTTCAGCAAAAATAAATAAAAGTAATTCCAATTTAAAAAATAAGGGAATTAAATATTCCGCGAAAATTAAAAAGTTGTAACATATTTCAACCCACTGATTATCCACCAGATAAAATCGGGGTTAAAATTCAGGTAACATAAGGTTCCCATATAATTTAAAAAATGTTAAAACTCCCTTAAACAGAGGATCCGGAAAGTCAGAATACATTTGCAAAGCTAATTTGTAGATATGAGAAAAGTAAAGATTGTATTGGGACTATTGTTCCTGAGTTTTGGAACGCTTGCGTATGCGCAGACCACTCAGGCTTCTATTGTAGGAAAAGTTACCGGAACCGGAAAAGCTCCGCAGGAAAAGGTAAAAGTAACCATTGTAAATGAATCGACAGGTTTTAAAACGGAAACGGAAACCAATTCGAAAGGAGAATATATTTTCAAAGAAATTCCTTTGGGCGGCCCTTACACGGTATTCGTAAATGATGAAAAGAGAGAAGGCTACAATGTAAATTTTGGAGATCAGGTAACGGTAAACGTAGATCTGGGAAGCGAGAAAAGCATTGAAGAAGTTGTTGTTACCGGAAATTTAAAAAACAAAATCGGGAATTTAGGTGCAGCAACAGCCATCACAACCAAAAACATAGGGATTTTGCCTGTAAACGGAAGAAACTTTAACAACCTTGCTGAACTTTCACCTTTGAGCGGTAAAAACGGAAGTATTTCCGGACAGTTGGGTTCTTCCACGAATTTTACCATCGACGGAATGACGGCGAAAAACCCTACATCTGCAGGTTCTACGACAAGCAGAAGTAATGCTCCGTTTTCTATTTCCATCGAAGCGGTTCGTGAATTTAAAGTAACCACCAATCAATATGATGTCACATTAGGAAGAAGCGGAGGCGGAACCGTAAGCGCGGTTACAAAATCCGGAACCAATACATTCTCAGGAAGTGCATGGGAATATTTAAGAACAAACTGGCTTTCCAGCAAATACGATATCAGAGGAAATAAAATCAATAACGATTTTTCTACTTCCCAGTTTGGGTTCTCTTTAGGCGGACCGATCATTAAGAACAAACTGCATTTCTTCGTTGCATGGGATCATCAGTTGGATTCAAGACCGTTGCAGATTGCTGATATCAAATCTCATGACGACGAATTGAGGTTAAATACCACAACGGCTACTTTAAATAAATTCCTTGACATTGCCAGAGCAAAATATGGAGTTGGAAATACACCGCAGTTCGGAAGTTTTGATAAAGTGAGAAATTCTGATGCCGGATTTTTGCGTTTAGACTGGCAGATTAACGATAAAAACTTATTGACTTTAAGAAATAACTTCACCTATGATCTGAACAAAAACGGTTTAGGAGACAATACAGCGATCAACGCTTTTGAATCCTATGGAAATGATAAAAATCTGGATAACAGCTTATTGTTGACTTTAAGATCCAACTTAAAACCGAATATAACGAACGAACTGAAGGCGCAGTATCTTTACACGTTTCAGGACAGTTATCAGAACGATCAGCTTGGTCATCCCGTTCCGAGAGCCATTGTCGAAAATATCGTAACCAGCATTGACGGAAAAGATAAGGCAACCAATATTCAGATCGGAGGGCACCGTTTTGCGCAGGAAAGTTTTAGGAATAATGTTTTCCAGATCGTAGACAATTTATACTACAATACGGATAAAATCAAATATACATTCGGAGCAGATTTAATGTATACGATGGCAAAATCTGTGTACGGAAGTGAAGTGAACGGAAGATTCCACTTCAGGGAGAATCCTACTGTGAACGGTGGAGATAATTTATTTAATTTCAATAATCTTGTGGCGTACAGATTTTACAGAGAAGTTCCTTTGATGCAGGATCCTTCTGTAAAGTCCAATATTTATAATTTGGGAGTTTACGGACAGATTCAGACAAAAATTGCAAAAGGTCTGGATTTAATGGCGGGTTTAAGATTGGATTACGGCGGTTATCCGAAAGCAGGATTCAACCAGAAATTGTATGATGAAATGGGAATCCGGACAGATAATCAGATCAAATCATTCATCATTCAGCCAAGATTCCAGTTCGATTGGAATATTAATGAAGGAAATAAAGACTTCCTGAAATTCGGGGCTGGAATTTTCTCTTCAGACATCAATAACTATATGATTATCAATAATCTGGTGTTTGACGGAAGACATTTGGCAACAGTGGATGTAAATCCTTCTCAGATTGGTCTGAAGCCGGATTTCATAAGTTACAGAAACGATTACGGAACGGTTCCTACTTTAGCGCAGTATCAGCTTCCGACAATTAACTACACAGGAAAAGATGCAAAAATTCCGGTGGTTTACAAAGCCAATGTTTCTTATACGCATTTCTTCAACGAGAGATTCAGAGCGGGAGTTGCGGGCTACATGACGTTGGGAAGAAACAACTATTTCTACTACGACAGAAATATGGTGGCAAATCCGTATTTTACGCTGGATAATGAAGGAGGAAGAGGAGTTTTTGTTCCTGCAGCAACGATCGCAGCCAACGGAACGCTGAACTGGAAAGACGGAAGAATCAACAAAAATTTCGGAAGAGTTCTGGAATTGGTGAGTGATGGAAAAGTCAATCAGTTTTCATTCGTTTTAGACACAAGTTACCGTTACTGGAAAGACGGAGAAATTACAGCAAGTTACACTTGGGCGGACATCAAAGATAATACTTCGTATAACGGAAACGTAGCCAATTCTGCAACATTGTCTACCATGGTTTCAGGAGATCCGAGAAACTTAAGAATGTCGTATTCGGATAACCAGTTCAGAAACAAAGTCGTTATCTACGGGAACTCTCCAACGATTGCAGGATTTACTTTAGGAATCCGTTATGCAGGAATCGGTGGGACGCGTTTCTCTGTAACGGCAGGCGGAAACGTAAACGGGGATTTCGTAGACACGAACGATTTAGCTTACATTTTCCCGAATCTTACACAGACTTTAATTGATAATCCTGAAGTGGGACAGGCTTTAAAGAACTACATTACAGATTATAACAACAAAGTTGCAGAAAGAAATGGTGGGAAGAACGGTTTCTACGGAGTTTGGGATGTTCGTGTAGCAAAGAAAATCAAATTTGAAAAAATCGGAGCTTTTGAACTTTCTGTGGATATTTTCAATGTTGCCAATTTGCTTAACAAAGAATGGGGCGTTAATAAATCCTACGGAAATACAGCGCTGTACAGAATTACAGGATTTGATCAGGCTACAAAACAGTTTAAGTACAGTCTGAATACAAGCGGACTGGAGCCACTTTCCGGAAATCCTTACCAGATCCAGATCGGAGCGAAATATTCTTTCTAATCTAAAAATAAGTTTAAACTCATTTTAAATGTAAACGCAGAAGAGACAAAAGACTTTGTTGAGTTTATTTAAAGTATTTCAAAAGTCTGCAAAGAGAAAAATCTTTAATTTTTTTAACTTATGTGCTCTTTTTTTACATTTAAGTACTCAACTTAAATAACTAAAGTGTTACAATCTTTTGCATCTTTTGCGGTAAAAAAGTTTAGACAAGTTTAATGTAAAAAAAATGTGAATGGTCAATTTTGCTTTGCAAGTGATTGTTAATTTTAAATGACTGATCATTGAAAGCATAGGATTTACAATTGGCGATTCACTTAAATAAATTTATATACCTTTATCTGAAAGTTGAAAGACTTTCGAATACAATTCAAATTATATTATGAAAAATTTTATCTTAGGGTTAGCAGTTTTAAGCACAGTTGGAATGAAGGCACAAACCCAGATCGTAGCACACAGAGGTTATTGGCAGACGCAGCCGCCCACGACAGAGAACTCTCTGAAATCGTTGGAAAATGCACAGAATTTGAAGATTTACGGATCTGAATTCGATGTAAGAATGACGAAAGACGGAGTTTTGGTGGTAAACCACGACGAACATCACGCCAAAATGGAAATTTCCGAAACCGATTTTAAAGAACTGGAAAAAGTAAAATTATCCAACGGTGAAGATTTTCCCACTCTGAAAGACTATTTAAAACAAGGGAAGAAAGATAAATCGTTAAAACTGGTGGTTGAAATAAAGCCTGACAAAACGAAGGAAAAAGAAGACGAACTGACGGCAAAAACCATCAAAATGATCAAGGATATGAAGCTTGGAGCACAATGCGATTTCATTTCTTTCAGCTTAAATATCTGTAAGGAAATTAAAAGGCTGGAACCCACTTTTAAAGTTCAGTATTTGAAAGGAGAACTTTCCCCGCAACAGATCAAGGACGAAGGTTTAGACGGAATCGATTACCATTATAGCATTTTCCAGAAAAATCCTACATGGATTGCAGATGCAAAAGCTTTGGGATTGATCACTAATGCATGGACGGTGAATGACGTTGCCATTGCCGATGAATTAAAAAAACAGGGAATTGGTTTCATCACCACCAATATTCCGGATCAACTTAAAAAATAAGATCATACCATCTTTATTAAAAAAGTCTGTCTCTTTTGAGGCGGACTTTTTTTGTTTTAAAAGTTTCCTTTAAAATTCAGCCAACTTTGTGGTATCCCTTATTTACTCAGGAAAAGACAATAAAATTAGGGAAATAAATCAGCTTTAAAATATTAAAAATTATTCATTCTTTTAACCTCTTGTTAACCAGTTGGCTGTGCAATGTTATTAAGGTTTAATTAATATGGCGTTTAATAATTCTTTAATAAATGTTAAAATAGTATTAAAATCCTACTCGTAATATCGTTTTAGTTTTGCGCAAACAAAAAGGATATGCGTAAAGAGACACAAAAAGTACTCATTTTATCATTACTAGGACTTGTCAGTGTAAATCTGGCAGCTCAGCAAAAGGCTAAAAAAGATACCATTAAAAATATCGACGAAGTTGTGGTAACCGCTTTGGGGATTAAAAGACAGGACAAATCTTTAGGTTATGTTGCCGAAAAAGTAAATTCCGGCACTTTCGAAGAAACCCAGAACAACAACTGGGCTCAGTCTATGGAAGGAAAAGTTGCCGGACTGAAAGTTCAGACGGCAGGAGCGGGACCACTTGCCAGTTCCAGAATTACTTTAAGAGGCGAAAAGTCCATGGTATTGGATAATAATTACGCATTAATTGTTGTAGACGGAATTCCTCTGGGAAATTCCACGACAGGAACCGGAACTCCGGCTTACGGAGCGGGTTCCGGAGGGGATGTTCCTATTGATTTAGGAAACGGACTGAACAGCATCAATCCCGATGATATTGAATCGGTAACTGTTCTGAAAGGAGCTTCTGCAGCCGCTTTATACGGATCCCGCGCTGCGAACGGAGCTTTGATGATCACTACAAAATCCGGAAAAAGCAAAAACGGAAAAATTCAGGTTACTTTCAATTCCTACTCAAGTTATGATACCGTTCTGAAATGGCCGGATTGGCAGTACGAATACGGACAGGGAACTTTGGCTAAAAATACAGCAGGACAATTCTATTATTCCTACGGAGCTTCGGCAGACGGCGTAAGTACCGGAGGAACGAGCAGTGCTTTCGGACCGAAATTCGCGGGACAGTATTATTTCCAGTATGATCCTACCGTTGGCGGACAGAGCAAGGAAAGGCAGCTTTGGAGAGCGTACGAAGACAACATCAAAGGATTCTGGAGAACAGGTTCTACCTATTCCAACAGTCTCTCGGTGGAAAGTTCTAATGATAAAACCAATTTCAGAACATCGCTTACCTATCTTAATAATGAATGGATGATGCCGAATACAGGTTTTGACCGACTGAATTTTGCTTTGTCGTTTGCACATCAGTTAACCAAAAAATTAAAAGTATCCACCAAATTTACTTTCAATAAAACATCAAGTGACAATCTTCCGGCAACGGGATACAACAACCAGTCGATTTCCTATTTCATGATCTTCCAGAATCCGAATGTGGATCTTGCATGGTATCAGCCGATCTGGAAGCCGGGACAGGTTCAGATCGATCAGATTCATCCTTTCAGTACGTTTATCGACAATCCTTATCTCATCGCTTACGAAATGCTGAACGGAGTGGATAAAAAAACGATTTTCGGAAACATTACGGCAGATTATCAGTTCAATAAAAATTTCAGCCTGATGCTGAGATCCGGACTCGAAGTTCTGAACGAAAAAAGAACAACGAAGCGTCCGTGGAGTTCAGCTAATTATGCAAAAGGATTCTACAGAGAACAGTACATCAAAAATCACGAATACAACAACGATATTCTATTTTCGTACAAACAGAACTTTAATAAATTCAATATTTCTGCATCAGCCGGAGGAAGCATCCGTTACAATCAGTATGTGATGAATGATTATCAGGCAAACGGATTGAAAATTGCCGGAGAATACAATCTTACCAATGCGCTTGGAATTGATGTAAAATATCCGAGACCGGGAGATGAACAGGTAAACAGTGTCTATGGTTTGGTAACATTGGGATACGACAATAAATTCTTTGTGGATGTTACCGGAAGAAACGACTGGAGTTCCACGCTTCCGAAATCCAACAGATCATTCTTTTATCCTTCCGTAAGTACGAGTTTCATACTTTCAGAAATTTTCAAACTGAAAAGCGACCGATTTAATTACTGGAAACTGAGAGCTTCGTGGGCGAAAGTCGGAATTGACGGTTCTCCTTACCAGTTAGATACTTATTACGATACCAGTTCTATCACAGGAAGTGTGGTCGCGAGAAATATCTTTAATAATCCTAATCTTAAGCCTGAAAAAAATTCCAACGTGGAAGCGGGGATGGATTTCAGCGTATTAAAGAACAGATTGAATTTTAATTTCACGCTGTATCAGAACATGAGTGAAAACCAGATTATTCCGGTTTCTCTTCCTTATGAAAGCGGTTATTCCCAAAGAATCATTAATGCAGGAAAAATCCGAAACAGAGGTTTGGAATTATCTTTAAATACAACACCTTTTAAAACCAAAAGCTTCTCCTGGATGATCGGAGCCAACTGGTCTGCCAACGAAAACAGAGTACTTACCACGTCGGAAGGTTTCGACGGAATTATTTCAACCGTGGGAGGAGTGGTTTTTTATAAAGCCGTTGTAGGAGGTTCTTTAGGAGATATGTATGGTTTCAAACTGGTAAAAAACAGTCAGGGACAGGTTGTTTATGACAACGCAGGATTGCCTTTAAGACCTGCGGAAATAGAAAAAGTAGGAAACGCATTCCCGAAATGGAGAGCTGGTTTACAGAATGATTTTAAAATTAAAAATTTCACCGTAAGTTTCTCGTTTGATGGTCAATATGGTGGCGTTGCATATTCGCAGTCGCATCACAAAATGTCGGAACAGGGAAAACTGAAATCTACGCTTCCGGGAAGAGACAATCCGAACGGAATGATCGTAGGAGAAGGAGTAGTGCAGAATCCGGACGGTTCTTACAGCCCGAATACAAAAGCGGTTACCGTGTCTGCTTATTATGCAGAATACTACAGAAGAGCCAACGTGGAAACGAATACATTCAGCACAGATTTTATCAAACTGAGAGATGCAAGAATTGCCTATTCTTTCCCGAAAGAAACCATAAAATCTTTAGGACTTCAGGATCTTACCTTAGCTATTTTCGGAAAAAATCTCTGGATGTGGACGAAGTTCCCGATGTTCGATCCTGAAGTAGCCACTTTAGATAACGCCACCATTACTCCCGGAGTGGAAATGGGGCAGCTTCCCACCGCCAGAACCGTTGGATTTCAGTTAAATCTTAAATTTTAAATCTTAAAAAAATGAAAAAATTATTCATCAACATAGCTTTGGTTGCTTCACTTTTTATTTTCAATTCTTGCGACAGAAATTTTGAAGAAATCAACACAGATACCAGTAAAATTCTCAATCCGTCTGTAGGAAGCCTTCTGGCTCCCATTCAGTACGAAATGGCAAACTACGGTTATAGCAGAGCCAATGATTTCACTTTCGATATCATGCAGATCGGTCTGGATTTTCCGAATGAAGGAAATACGTACAGCAGATATTATATGACGGAAGGAAGCGGAAACGGAGTCTGGAACACCTCTTACAAGTGGCTGAAGCAGGTGAATGACCTGAGAACTTTTGCCAAGAAAGAGCAGAACAACAATTATCTGGCAATTTCAATGGTTTTGAATGCGTGGATCTACTCCAATCTTACCGATGCTTTCGGAGATGTGCCTTTTTCTGAAGCGGTAAAAATCGATCAGGGAATCATTACCCCGAAATACGACAGCCAGAAAGATATTTATGTTCAGCTTTTAAATGATCTTAAAACAGCAAACAGTTTATTCGATACCACCAAAACATTAACGGAAACGGATCTTTTCTATAATGCCAATAATAATGTGACGGGAATCGTTAACTGGAAGAAGTTCTGTAATTCTTTATCATTAAGATTGTTAACAAGAATTCTGAAAAGGAACGGTGAAGTAAATGTTCATGAAAGAATTCAGGAAATTGTAAGCAATCCTGCCACATATCCGATTTTCCAGAACAATACAGACAGCGCTTTATTAACCATTTCAGGAATTTCACCTTATCTTCCGCCGATCGCAAGACCACAGGATTTTACGGCGTACCGTGCCGCAGGAGAATTTTTTGTGAATGCCATGAAAAACAATAATGATCCGAGAATGAGCATGTTCTTCACACAGGCAAAAGATCTGGCTACCAATGCGAACATCGGCTACAAAGGCGCTCCTTCAGGATATGCTTTGGGAAGTGCTTTCAATTATCAGCCTTCGAATTTCAACCAAAATCTTGCGAAAGCGCCGTTGAAAGATTTAATCATGACCTATTCTGAGGTTCAGTTTATTCTTGCAGAGCTTTCTTTTAAAGGAATTATTACAGGAAATACCCAGACCTATTATGAAAACGGGGTAAAATCGATCATTGAACAATGGGGAGCAACCGTTCCAGCCAATTATTTTACGAATACCAATGTGGCTTACAACGGAACTTTCGAAAGAATAATGCTTCAGAAATACATTTCCTTATTCTTTGTAGATCATCAGCAATGGTACGAATACAGAAGAACAGGATTCCCGGTTTTACCGAACAACGGAGGGCTTCAGAACAACGGACAGATGCCGGTAAGATTTATGTATCCTACCCAGACCAAAGTAATGAACACAGCTAATTACAATGCAGCAGTTCAGGCAATGGGTGGAGACAATATCAATGTTAAAATGTGGTGGAATAAACCATAAACTTATCCGCAGGATCGGGCTTTAGCCCGATTTTTAGAAAAATAATCAGATTGACTTCAGTCAAAACTTAAATGTAAATATCAATACAATGAACATAAAATTTTTAATGCCTTGTCTTTTAATTTCAGCAATGGCATTTTCACAGACTTCTGTTTCGGGATATGTTTACGAAGACATCAACAAAAATCAGAAGAGGGAAAACAAAGAAAAAGGAATCGAAGGAGTGGCGGTTTCCAACGGAGCTCAGGTTGTGTTAACCGATAAAAACGGAAGATACAGTCTTCCTGTTCAGGACGGACAGACCATTTTTGTCATCAAACCTTCCGGCTACATGACTGCTCTAAATGCAAACAATCTTCCTCAATATTATTATCAGTACAAACCCAAAGGTTCTCCCACAGATTTTAAATACAAAGGTTCTGCACCTACAGGCGAGCTTCCGAAAGAAATTAATTTTGCCTTAAATAAACAGAACGAAAGCAAAAATTTTGATATTCTGGTTTTCGGAGATCCGCAGCCTTATACGGAAAAACAATTGGATTATTTTAAAAGAGCCATTGTAAATGAAGTAAAAAACACGAAGAAAAATGCGGTGTTAGGAATCAGTCTTGGGGATTTGGTGGGAGATAATTTAAGCCTGCAAAAACCTTATGCGGACGTGATGAAAGAAATCGGGCTTCCTTGGTATAACGTGATGGGAAATCATGACATGAACTACGAAGCGAAAGAAGATATGCTTTCTGATGAGACTTTTGAATCCAATTTCGGACCTGCAAATTATTCCTTCAATTACGGAAATGTGCATTTTATCATTCTGGATGATATTTTGTACCCCGATCCGCGCGACGGAAAAGGATATTGGGGCGGTTTCCGTGAAGATCAGATGCAGTTCATCGAAAACGATCTGAAACTGGTGGATAAAAATAAACTGATTGTTGTTTCTTTCCATATTCCTCTGGAGCATAAAAATGAAGATAATTTCAGAAATGCAGACCGCCAGAAATTATTTGATAACCTTGCTCCGTTTAAGAATGCTTTGTTGCTTTCGGCGCACACTCACGTTCAGCAGCAACTTTTTTACGGAAAAAAAGCAGGATGGAACGGTTCAAAAGATCTTCATGAATACAATGTAGGAACAACCTGCGGCGACTGGTGGTCCGGAACTTCGGATGATTTAGGATTGCCTACTTCCACGATGAGAGACGGAACAGCAAAAGGATATTCTTTCATCAGCTTTAACGATAACGAATACAAAGTAAAATACAAAACTGCCGGAAAACCTGAAGATTATCAGATCAATTTATATGTTCCGAAAGTAGTTCCTTTCCCTTCAAAAACGTCTGCAAAAGTTCTGGCAAACTTCTTCATAGGAAGCAAAAAAGACAAAGTAGAATACAGAATTGACGGCGAAAAATGGGAAGAAATGCAGTATGATGAGACTATAGACCCAAGTTTTGCGATGTCCGTTTTCAAGTGGGATACTACGCAGACTATTTTCCCGGGAAGAAGACCTTCCAATCCGGAATCTTCAAAGCATATTTGGACAGGAGATTTCCCGAAAAAACTTGCTTTGGGAAAACATAAGGTTGAGGTAAGAGCAACGGATATGTATGGAAACCAGTTCTCTGCAACAGAAGAATTTGAAGTGCAGAACCAGATTATTATTCCTTAATTTTCATTTATTACTATACTTTCAAAGGAACCGGCTCTATTTTGGAGTCGGTTTTGCTTTAAACATAAGCGGTTATTTTTAAATTAATCATAATACGGATTTTTAGCTCGGCTAATGTTTCGTAAATTTGCATCAACGAATAAAAAATTCTTTAAAAATGAATATAAACGGAAAAAATGCCATCGTTACAGGAGGCGGAAGAGGATTGGGAAAAGCAGTTGCTTTAGCTTTGGCAAATGAAGGAGTAAACGTAGCCATTACGGGAAGAAATGAAGAAAACCTTAAAATGGTAGTCGATGAAATCCAGAAACTGGGAGTAAAATCGGCTTACGCAGTTTTCAGTATTGATAATGAAATCCATGTGAAAGCAGGAATCGAATCTATTGCGGAGCAGTTAGGAGGTGTTGATATTTTAATTAACAACGCGGGGATCGGAGATTTCGGTTCTATCGAAGAAATGCCTTCCGAAACCTGGGAACAGGTGATTAAAACCAATCTTTTCGGGGTATATTATGCAGCAAAAGCAGTTTATTCTTTCATGAAAGAAAAAGGAGAGGGAGATATTGTAAACGTTGCGTCTACAGCAGGTCTGAAAGGCGGACCGAATATGTCGGCTTACGCAGCCTCAAAAGCAGCGGTAGTTTCCCTGTCTCAGTCGATGATGGCAGAATGGAGAAAACAGAATATTCGTGTGATTACCTTAACACCGAGCACGATTGCTTCAGATATGTCGATTCAGGGCGGTTTAACAGATGGAAATCCTGATAAAGTTCTTCAGCCGGAAGATTTTGCAGAATGGGTAAGAGATATTTTAAAAATGAACAGAAGAGCGTTGATCGCAAACGGTTCTATTTTCTCTACCAATCCTTAATTGATTTAAAGTTTAAAGTTTAAAGTTTTGAGTTCTGGATTTTGTCAGACTCAAGATATAAAGCAATCATAAAAGCGGACTTCGGTTCGCTTTTTTTCTGCAGGAAATCTTTCATTCTGAGCTGGAACGAAGTGAAAGTGAAGCATCTCTAATCAATAAACAATAGATTTTTCTTCTGTAAGAAGTCGAGATTCTTCCTTCGTCCGAATGACAAAGAAAACCATTAAGATCATTTAAGCAGTTAAGAAAGATTAAGAATTTGCAGTCAAACTGAAGGATACCCTAAAAATTAATTAGGGTGTAGTAAAAAACTCTTTGTGTGCTTGGTTAAGTGGAACGCCTTAGCGAACTTAAAAATATGCAGTAAGTTTAAAAAAAAATCTTCGCGGACTTTGCGTTAAAAACAAAACTAATCGCGTTTAAAAAGAAAACCATTAAGAGAATTTAAGCAGTTAAGAAGAATTAAGAATTTTGCAGGCAAACTGAAAAATAAGCTTAAAAAATAATTAGGGTGTAGTAAAAAACTCTTTGTGTGCTTGGTTAAGTGAAATCGAAGATTCGACGTAGTCAAACGCCTTAGTGAACTTAAAAATACCCAGTAAGTTTTGAAAGAAAAATCTTCGCGGACTTTGTGTTAAAAACAAAACTAATCGCGTTAAAAATAAGAACAGCAATATTCCAGAAATAAAAAATAGAGATTCTTCCTTCGTCAGAATGACAAACTAAGCGTATTACCTTCGCTGAGTGAAACGCCCTTGCGAACGAAAAATGTTTTCAATAATTTCAATAAACCTTTGCGTCTATTGCGTTTAAAAAGAAACCATTAAGAGAATTTAAGCAGTTAAGAAGAATTAAGAATTTGCAGGCAAACTGAAGGATAAGTTAAAAAAATGCTTTGCGTGCTTATTTAAGTGGAACGCCTTAGCGAACTTAAAAATATCCAGTAAGTTTTTAAAAGAAAATCTTCGCGGACTTTGCGTTAAAAACAAAACTAATCGCTTAAAAACAAAACCAGCAATATTCCAATAAATCAAAAAAGTAGTTTTATTTTTGCAACAAATTATTCACATGCAAAATTATTTAGAATTCGATTTCAAAATCACACCGCTTCAGCCGTGGAACGAAATATTAATGGCAGAACTTATTGAGATAGGTTTCGACAGTTTTACGGAAGAAATCAACGGTATTTTAGGATATATTCAGAAAGATTTATTTAATGAAGAAGAGCTGAAAGCGTTGCCGCTTTTTCAGAATGATGAGGTAAAAATTGAATATACTTTTAAGGAAATGCCGAACATCAACTGGAATGAAGAGTGGGAAAAGAACTTCGAGCCGATTAATATTGATGATAAAGTACTGATCAGAGCAGAGTTCCATGAATCGGTTCCGGGAATGCACGAAATTGTTATTCAGCCGAAAATGTCTTTCGGAACAGGACATCATCCGACAACGCACCTGATGATCCAACAGATGATGGATATTGATTTTAACGGTAAAAAAGTTTTGGATATGGGTTGTGGAACGTCGGTTCTGGCAATTTATGCAAAACAGATCGGAGCTGGAGAAACCAAAGCGATTGATATTGATGAATGGTCGGTGGAAAACTCCAAAGAAAATGCAGTAAGAAATAATGTGGAACTGGATATTGAGCTGGGAACTGCGGAAAATTTAGGCAAAGAACATTACGATATTATTTTGGCAAACATCAACAGAAATATTTTAATTTCAGACATTCCGACGTATGTTTCTGTACTAAATGAAGGTGGGAAATTACTGCTTTCCGGATTGTGTTTCTTCGATGTGGATGATATTCTTGAAGTGTGTAAAGAAAACGGTTTAACACTTACAAAAAAACTTCAGAGAGAAGAATGGGTAAGTTTACTGCTTGAAAAATAAATAATCACATTTTCACCTAGCCTAAACCTCAATCTTAGCCTTAGTCTTAGCTCAGTTTCAGCCAAATCTTATGAAAACCTTTTTCACCATTCTGTTTGTATTCGTTGTTCAGATTTTATCTGCGCAGGAAGATGATTATGCATATGCAAACGGAGTTTTTGATTTTGAAGAAAATAAAACACAGAAAATATTCACGGACTGGACGAGAATAAGACAGTCTCCGAATGTCAGTTCTCCGGTTTTGGATTCTCTTCAAAGCAATCAGCAGATTTTAATTGTTAAAAAAGACGAAACGATCCTGAAATTAGGCGAAAGAAGAGCGAACTGGTATAAAATTTCTTACCAGAAAGGGGATACAACTTCCGAAGGTTATGTTTGGGGCGGAAATCTTTGTGTAGGACATAGAAATAAGAATGGCTATGATTTTCTTTTCGGTCTCACCAAAACATTAGCGAAGAAAGATGCCGGCTTTAACACAACTATTCAGCAGAATTACGCTTCTGTAAAAGTTATGGAAGGAAATACGCTGATTGATGAGGTTTCTTTTGAAACAGGTTCGGGAGAAAGTTTAAGCTACGGAAGTTTTGCAACGGAAAGTAATCATAAGCTGAAAAACGTTGAACTGACTTTAAAAGCCACTGTTTCGGGCGAAGCCTGTGGAATTCCGGGTTATGACCAATATATTTTGTTTAGAAATAAAAAGCTGATTGCTTTACCTCAGTTAATGAGTGTTGGTGATGCCGATGTTTATTACCATTCTGAAGAATTTGTCTTCCCGAATGACAAAGGCGGAATTCCCAATGCTTTCATCTTTAAAATGGAAGAAATGGAAAAGGATGAAAAAGACCGTGAGAAGAAGAAAAAAGCTACTAAAACCTACGTCTGGGACGGAAGTTCTTATCGCTTGAAGTAAAGTCAAATAGGTTGTCTCAAAAGTCAAACTATTTGACTTTTGTCATTCTGAGAGCAGCGAAGAATCTCTAAAAATCAAATAATTAAGATTCTTCACTATATTCAGAACTTACTTTATTTGTTTAAGGTTATAATGTAACTGTAAGCTATTTTTAATCTCTCATTATAATATTCTGTAATTAATTCTTTTTCTTTTTCTGAATCATAGGGCATTAGTAAAGTGCAACTTTTTACAAATTTTAAAGCATAATAGGTTTTTCTCTGTAATTCAAATACGGTAATTGTCTTTTCTATTTTCTTTAAATTGTTCCTCTTTATGAAATCTTGCATTCTTTGCTCTACATAAAGTTTTATTCTTGCTTTTTTTTGTTTTTGTAACATAATATCTTTTATTTAAATACAAAAATATTATGCTTAATTTATTGTCTATCAGAGTGAACTGAAAAAAAATAAAAATATAATTATCAATTTATAGTGTGATGCTAAGAAATTATAATAAGGTGCAAATTAAAAGAGGGCTGAAATAGATCAGTCCTCTTTTGTTTTTAATTGCAACTTTTAAGTTGAATTAATTTATCCTGCTGTTTCAAAAATCATTTATTAGTCAACAAATCAGGACGCTGTTATATATGAAGTGTTTTTTTTATTTTTTATCGGATGAAATTTATTTCCTTTATTTTTTTCCATTTTGTAACAGTATTTCTGCTCATTTTAAAATGACTGGCAAGCTGGGTATTGTTAAGGTTGTTCTTTTTCTGATATTCAAGAATCTCAGATATTGTTTTTTTGTCGTAGGAACGGTATTGCTGATTAAAAGCTTCATTGTTCTTACCGAATATAAGCTCATTCAGTCTTATAATGTCTACAAAAGACAGATGTTTTTTGGAAAGCAGCTTTGTGCATTTTTCCTTTTTCTCAGGATATTTTTCAGACAATAGATCATTGTAAATTCTTTTATAATTCGGTTTTTTTAATTCTTTCATACCAATAATAATATCTTTCTACTGTAAAGCTTACCTTTTCATTTTCAAAATACACATACAGAACTTTCTTCATTATTTTTTTTCTTTCCACATAAATCCACAGATCTTCTTCAGAATATTCTGCGTCTTTTTCTCCTAAAATATGAATGATTTCCTGTTTGCTTTTCCCTTTCAGCTGAGACCGGGTTATATTTTCCGTCTTTTTATTTTCCATTTTTTTAGGTTGATGGCGGATCATTTTTTTTGATGAGACTTTTCTCATGTTTAGAAATCCATTTATATAATGTTGTTTTAGGAATGTTATATTGTTCCATTACTTCATTTTTAGACATTTTTCCCTTGTTGATCTTTTCCAGAATAAATTCAATAATTTCTTTGGTATAGATGTTTTTCCGGAACTGCGGTAAGGAAGACTCTTTGGCAGGAACTTTATTGTAATTTACATTTCTCTGAGGAGCATGCAATATTAGATGCTGTGTATAGATCCTGAAAAAATCATACTCTAATAATTTAGACCATTTCAGCAGATCTTCACAATAGATATCGTTTTTTTCAAACTGATTTAAAATTTCTTCTTCACTGCATTTAAAAAATCTTGTAATTCTTGTCATATCCAAATTGCTTTCTTCTACTCTTTCTTTTAAAAGAGATCCTATATGAATATTCTTATATGCCATAATTTGTGTTTTTTCCTAAAATAATAAAGGAGGATCGAAATGAGGGAGGCTTATTTTAATAATGGGTGATGATGCAGAAAAGGTAGATTTTTATATCGCGCAAATTTCTTTAAAAAGATTAATTCCTGAAAAATATGCATTCCACTAATTATAATTTTGTTGAATACTGAAGAATTTTAATCTCTTTTTTATTCCTGAAATATGAATACAATATAAAAACAGATTTTAAAATTTAACATATTGATTATCATGTTTTTAATTGCTTGTATTTACTGTGCAAAATCGTAATTTATCGAATCATTTGTTTATTTTTGAGACTCTTAAGCTATAATTTTGCACTCGATTTATCTCAGGACATACCATCACTCAGTATGTTGATTTAATTAAATCTTAATTGAATTATTTCAGTCAAAAAAGAAAAATCATAAAAAACATGAATAGAAAAATTGTACTCGTATTAGTATTATCCATGACAGGAATTGTAGCTAATGCACAGACTTCTCTTGGAAAGGTTGGGATTAATACTCCGTCACCCAATGCAACACTGGATGTTACAGGAAATCCAACAGACACCAATGCTGCGGATGGAATTCTTGCTCCACGCCTTACAGGAAATGAATTGAAAGCAAAAGACGCTTTGTACGATACACCACAAATAGGAACTTTGGTGTATGCAACAGCGGCAGCAAACCCTACTACAACAAAAACAATAAACGTAACATCAGAAGGATATTACTATTTCGATAGCAATAAGGTTTGGGTAAAAATACCCAATGGAACAGTAAACAACGGAAATTTTTGGTCTTTGGCAGGTAATGCAGGAACTACACCCGGCACGAATTTTCTAGGTACTACCGATGCACAAAACTTAGTATTTAAAGTAAATAATATATTGTCAGGATATATCCAATATACTCCAACGCTATTAACAGCTACTACCGGTTTTGATCACAGAACAACCTTTGGTTACAATGCGGGATCTTCCATTACAACTGGCGACGACAACACTTTGTTTGGATCATACGCAGGTACCGGAATAACAACAGGAACAAGAAATACAGTATTTGGTTCTCGTGCGATGTCTTTAAATACAGTTACAACAGTTGATAATACAGCGATAGGGGCTTTTGCTTTAGCAAACAATACAGGCGCCAGAAATATGGCAGTTGGTTCAAATACTTTATATAATAATACAACGGGAAATAACAACGTAGCACTTGGGGATACTGCATTAAATAATAATATTACAGGCAGTCAGAATGTGGCTGTAGGACAAAATTCTTTATCTGTTTTAGGTTTTGGAGGTGCAGCGGCGGGAACAAACAATACAGCTATTGGGCAATCTTCTTTAGGGAGCATGACCACCGGTACTGGAAATACAGGGATTGGTGCTTCCACGGCAGTAAGCAATGGCTTAACCAATGCAACGGCAATAGGTTATCAGGCTTCTGTAACACAAAGCAACAGTTTAATTTTGGGAGGAATCACAGGTGTGAATTCCGGAACGGATACTAATGTAGGGATTGGTACTACTGCGCCTGCTGCAAAATTAGACGTGGTAGGTACTGCAAGAGTGTCTAACACTACAGCCACTACAGCAACAAAGATTTTAGGTACGGATGCGAACGGACAGTTGAATGATATTACACTGGGTTCAGGATTGGGATTATCTTCCGGAACATTATCCAATACCGGTGTTACGAGTTTATCTGCAACAGCTCCCATCACAGTAAGTGCCTCTACAGGAACAGCCACACTAGCCTTAACCAGAAATAATCTTAACACAGGTACAAGTTCTTCAACAGCTACAGCTCCGGTTACAATTACCAACGGAACAAATGCTGTTGTAAACGGAGCAAACACTTCGGTAACGGTAAATAATACAGCCCCTTTATGGAATGCCAGCCAATTGCAGGGAACCAATGTAAGTACAGCTGTACCTACGGATAAACAATACCTGAAATACAATGCGACAACTTCACAGTGGGAACCTACTACAGTGGATAAATCGGGAGCATCTGCAACCAATACAGGAACACAGAGTTTCGTTATTACTGCCGGAACTTCTTCTACCACGCAGATTACTTTAAACAATAAAACTTTTGGAGGAAAAGTCGCAGACAATTTAAGCGAATTTGATACTGCCACAGGAAAGTTTACTGCAAAAGGTGACGGAGTGCGTGTATTTTCCATTGCTTATAATTTCACAAGAACCGGTACAGGAGCTACGCCCGTTATTAGTTTTGATATAAATGGTGTTTCAGGATCATCACAGTCTATTAATGCATCCGGAACCACAATTACCGGAACTTATATTTTTGCAGCGTACTTAACGAACGGCAGCACTTACTATCCGGAAATCAATATAACACTTGGAGGATCAACAAATCAGACTTACACTTTTACTCCAAACAGCAACTTCTTTGTCGTAACACAGCCATAATTTGATAAGATGCCGATAAACATGACATTTTGGACGCTTATTTATCTTTTTAATCCGGATGTCTGATAAATAAAAATTGTAACATTTTTTATTTCAATATGTTATAGAGACAGAATTTTAAAATAATAATTTTTCATGAACAAAAAATATGCATTATTACTTTTGTTATCTTCTTCTTGGATGTTTGCCCAGCAGACATTACAAACAGAAAATTACGAAAAGTACGCCACTACTAAAAGCACGAGTGATAAAACAGTTCAAAGCCTGAACGAAGGCTTATTTGCGGAAAACCTGATGGCTTATCCGGGTTATGGTACCACCAGAAAACATTTTGTAATAGGACAGTTGGGAGCTGTTCAAAACGTTTACACTAAAGTTTCTAAAGATGAAAATACCCTGTTGGTTTCTTTTATCCTTAATCTTTCAAAAGCTGACGAAACAAAAGAACTTCAGCTTTTGGATCTGAAAGTTCCTACCTCTATGTACAAAGGAAACGGTTTTGTACAGCTGGCGGTAAAAAATAGGGGGAAGAAGTTTGCGTTCAGTCTTACTGATACCAATAATCCCGAAAACAGGGCAGATCCTGGAAATACCTTTAATTACAATGAAGATCATTTAGTGGTTCTGAAAGTGAGTGATTTCAACACAGCAAAAGCTACCTGCGAATTATTTGCTGATGAAGATATTGCGAATTTATCAGAAAGCATTGCAAAATTACAAGGTCTGAAATTGCCAGCAAACAAAGAGCATGAAAACGGTAATGGGATTTTGTTTACCGCTGCACTGCATCAAAGTAATAAAGCTTCTGTTACAGAAGGTAAAGTTGGTCTTCTGAAAATAAGCAGAGGAAAAGAAAAAGATATTAGAGATTTAGCAAATACAGAGACTACGAAATTAGTGGCTTCCCAGGCAAAACAGGGAATTCTCCAGATATCTTCAATAGAATCTTACAAGAATGCTGAAGTAAAAGTGTATAACGCAGCAGGAAGCATGGTTCAGCTTCTTTCGAACATAAATATTACCGGAAGAGGAGTACAGGAACTCAGAATAAGTTCTTTAAGTGAGGGAGTATATATTTTCACGATTAAAGATGCTCAACACCGGTATCAAACCAAATTTATAGTTAAATAAAATAAAATTATATAGAAAATGAAGAAATTATTTATCATTGCAGGTGCATTTGCACTTTCATCAGCGGTTAATGTAAAAGCTCAGTCGGGAATTGCCCTTGAAAAAATAGCAGTAGGTACAGAAGCGGTATACAACAGCGGTCTTGATGATACCAAAATTGCGTATTTCCAAAACCAGCCTTCAACCGGCGATGGTACTTTTATCCATAACAGCGGTTCCGTTACCATAGGAGATAAAAATACAGAAAACACAAAAGCTTTGCTGGAATTATCCTCTACAAATAAAGGATTTTTGCCAACAAGACTTACGACTACACAGATTAATGCATTGGGTGCAGCGGCTTCAGAGCGCGGAATGATCGTGTATGATACTACCAAAAAATGTCTTTCCCTATTCGATGGTTCTGCATGGAACTGTATAGGAGGTTCAGGAGGAGCTGTTTTTGTTGATTATAAGATTGTGGGAGCAGGAGGAACATTTAATGCCAATAATAATCAGGCAGGTTCTCCGCCGTATATCGTTAAATCTGATGATTATCTAATAGAATGGCAGGCTAAATCTACCAATGCGCTTGGCTTTAATGTTTCTATAGGAAATGCAACGCCTTACACACTTCCTTTAGGAATCAATGCAGCAGCCAATTTAATATTGCCGGATCCTGCAACATGTAAAGGAAGACAGCTGAAAATCTACAATAATTCTTATGAAGCCAATTATCCGTCGGGAGCATATACCTACATCTGGACAAATTATCCGATTTATAATACAGCAAACAGCGGACAGTTCGCCTACGGATTACCGGCTGTTACAAACTACCAGATAGCATGGGGCGCGAACCTTAATAAAGTTACCATCACAAGCAACGGAACGTATTGGGTGTCGGATAATTATAACAATTAATGAAAGGATTCTGATAACCGATAATTACTAATAACTTTTTGATGTCACACTTATAGGTTGGAAACTTAAACTTTTATGAAGTCTTGATTTCCGGCAGATTGATTATAAATCGTTGCATTATCTTTATCTGAGTAAAAGTTTAATACGTTGTAAGACCATCAAAACTATAATATTTTAACAGGATAATTTTTTTGGAAATAATTGTGAATTGCGCCCCAAATTAATTTGGGGCGTTTTTTATTCTTATAATCCTTAATTACGGATAATCAAAAATATTTTAATCTTTTATGAATAACAGGAATATAAAACTGAAACATTAATTTTGTGTAAAACCTGAAGATGATGAACCGTTTATTTATTACCCGATTTTTCGTTTTGATGTTATACTGCCTTTGTGTATATGCAAAAGGAGAACAGAAGAATGTTTATAATAATACAGATTCTCTGAAAAAATATTCTGTGGACGTTCTTGTGCAAAAATGTTATTCGGACATCAATCCAAAAATCTACTGCGATGAAATGCTCAGCCGGAAATTATCTGATGAAGAGAAAACAAAGTGCTATAATATTTATGCATTAAAATACTGGTTTGAAACGGTTAATAATTATGAGAAGGCAATACAATACCTGAACTTATCCAATGTGTATGCTAAAAAGACAGGAAATGTTACTTTTGAAAAAACAAACCTGAATATCATTGCTGTCATATACGCATTGCAAAACAGATATAGATATTCGCTTCAGCTTATAGAAAAACGAAACAGGCTTAAATCTGTTGAAAAAACAGATGAAATACAAGAACTGCTTTCCGGAGGAGACGATGACGCAATCTATGCTCTGTTAGGAAATTTCGGAAAATCCATCAAAAGTTATCAGAGAGCTATTAAAAATATAGATGATTATCTTTCTTCACACACAGACATTTCCCCTGAAAAAAAGT
The DNA here is from genome assembly GCF_059579425.1 of Chryseobacterium sp. 2P. Taxonomy (NCBI): domain Bacteria; kingdom Pseudomonadati; phylum Bacteroidota; class Flavobacteriia; order Flavobacteriales; family Weeksellaceae; genus Chryseobacterium; species Chryseobacterium sp. 2P. The sequence continues at coordinate 3,338,328 of NZ_CM184194.1, read as the reverse complement.
ATCAGTTAACTTTTTATAAATGTATTAAATACAAAAATATTTTTCTGAGTTACGATTACGAGAAAAAACTGGATTCAGCAGGAATTTACCTCAACAAAATAAAAAATTCAACACTGTCACAAAAAGATAAAGACGATATTATCGGCTGTACTGAAGCAGATTATTTTATTCTTCTCGGAAAGCTGGATTTGGCAATACAGAAAGCAACAAAAGATAAAAATGAATCTAAAAATGACAAAGCCAGAGTTTTTTATGATTTATATTATCTGGCAAGAGCCCATCAGTTGAAGAAAAATTATAAAGAATCTTTAAAATACTGCGAACAGGGGCTTAATACGATTGTTCTGAATATAGATTTTGTAAATATCGAGCTTGAGCTTTACCGGATAGCAATGGAAAATACCGATAAATTAGGTGACAATGCCAATTATCTCAAATATTCAAAACTCTATCAGGAAAAAAATAAAAAACTGAATTATGATTCCAGGGCGGAATTTATTTCGAAGCTGTACAGTCTGGATCAGATAGAACCTCTTGAATATGAATTAAACCATACAAGAAATTTCATGACCTATCTTTGGGTTGTCATACTGCTTTTAGGATTGTTTACAGCATTTTTAATCCATCGTTTCTTCACCTTAAGAAAGTATAAAAAAAGGTTTATGGAAATTAATGCAGATTTTGAAAAGGAAATTCTAAAACGAAAACAGGATGAAGGAGAACCCAAAATCTATAGAAATAATCTTTCTGACGAAAAAGAACAGGAAATTCTGGACAAACTGAATAAGTTCGAAAAGAAACAGCAGTTTTTATCTCCTGCAGTTTCTTTAAGTTCTCTTTCTGCACAGATAGGAACCAATACGAACTATCTGTCGTCTATTATTAAAAAACATAAAGAAAGCAATTTTAATGGTTATTTAAATCAGTTAAGAATAGATTATATCGTTATAAAATTAAAACAAAACCCGGAATATCTCAATTACAAAATTAGCTATCTTGCCGAAGAATGTGGCTTTTCTTCTCATACAGTGTTCAGCAGAATTTTTATAGACAAAATGGGAATTCCTCCTTCAAAATTTATTGAATATCTAAAAAAGGAAAAAGGGTAGGAGGCAGATCAATGAAATATTATTGACTAGTCCTGAAAAAGGTTAACTAGTTTTATATCACAAATATACTTAAATCAGAGTAGGAATTTTCCTATTCTGATTTTGTTTTTTATAGGTTTTTAATTTCACATTATTTTTCATGTGTACTTGGTTTGGAATATTATAATGTAAAGAAAAATGCGGTCTTAAATTGTTATAGCAATAAATTGCTTGTTCAAGCTGTTGGGAAAGATTTTTAAAATTTTCAAAAGTATCAATCAATCCAAATTCATGTTTCAGAATACCATTCACTCTCTCTGCTATAGCATTTTCATAAGGATCCGAATTTTCGGTCATACTGATAAGCATATCACTTTTCTTGAGTGTTTCAGTATATTCTTTACTGCAATACTGCAACCCTCTGTCTGAATGATGAATGAGTGAATGCTTGTACAGTCGATTCTGTATGGCTTGCTTTAATGCTTTCAACGTAGAGCTGGTCTGTAAATTATCACTCAATTCGTATCCTACAATTTTCTTAGAATAGGCATCGGTAATCAGATGAAGATAATAATTCTTCTCTTTGGTCTTGAGATAAGTAATATCTGCAACCCAAACTTTCTCCGAACATTTCAATTCTTTTCCTTTGATAATATTGGGATATTTTTTCATCCAATGTCTGGAATTGGTTGTTTTAAAATAGCTGTGCCTTCTGGGAATTAAAAGATAATTTGATCTCAAAATGCTAAACAACTGATCCCTTCCTACATGAATTTCTTCCTTTTCAAAATCATTCTTAAGTAAAACATAAAGTTTTCTAGTACCTATTTTAGGCATCTTTTTACGAATTGATACAACCAATTCTATAACTCTTGTTTCATGATCTGTAGAAACAGGCTGTTTTTGTCTCTTGTAATAAGCTTGCTTACTGTAGCCAAACAATCGGCAGATATTCTCTGTTGAAAGAGTCGTATTTACCTTTATTTCCTGGATTGATTGGAACCAGACTTTTTTACAATCTCAACCTTAAGCTCACGCTCTGCAATTTCTATAAATTTCCTGAACACTTTGATTTCTTCTTCCTTTTTGGCCAATGCTGCTTCAAGCTCTTTAATCTTCTGTTTCTGTGGATCTTTCATGGGTCTGCCTTTACTTAATTGTTTTTCATAAGTAAAGTTACCATATTTCATTAACCATCTGGGAATGCAGGAATTACCCCTGATATTATAGCGGGTTTGTAATTGTGATTTTGTATATAATCCCCGCTCATATTCGGAGACAACTTGTCTTTTAAATGCTTCACTGTATTCTTGAACAGGGGCGGATACTTTTTTTAATCTCATTAGGATGACTGGTTTTTTGGTATTTAGTAGTCAACCTTTTTCAGGACAAGACATATAAACAAAAAACCTCATAACTTTGTTATGAGGTTTAAGTGAGCGCGAAAGGATTCGAACCTTTGACCGTCCCGATTAGAATCGGGATGCTCTATCCGGCTGAACTCTCAATTAGCTTTTTAATTTTGGAACTGCTTTTCCATGATTTTATTTCCCTTTCTCTTTTATAAGCTTCAATTTTAGAATCAAAATTTTCAGAATAAACAATCATCCGGTCTTTAGCTTTTGAAGTAAATCCTTTATGATCCGATAAATGTTTCCTTAATCTTTCCTGTAAAATTTCACAGGAATGTCCAACATAATATTTATGTAAAGATTTAGAAAAAAGAATATAGCAGTAGCACATAAATTAATGTAAACAAAAAACCTCATAACTTTGTTATGAGGCTTAAGTGAGCGCGAAAGGATTCGAACCTTTGACCGTCCCGATTACAATCGGGATGCTCTATCCGGCTGAACTCTCAATTAGCTTTTTAATTTTGGAACTGCTTTTCCATGATTTTATTTCCCTTTCTCTTTTATAAGCTTCAATTTTAGAATCAAAATTTTCAGAATAAACAATCATCCAGTCTTTAGCTTTTGAAGTAAATCCTCTATGATCCGATAAATGTTTCCTTAATCTTTCCTGTAAAATTTCACAGGAATGTCCAACATAATATTTATGTAAAGATTTAGAAAAAAGAATATAGCAGTAGCACATAAATTAATGTAAACAAAAAACCTCATAACTTTGTTATGAGGCTTAAGTGAGCGCGAAAGGATTCGAACCTTTGACCGTCCCGATTACAATCGGGATGCTCTATCCGGCTGAACTCTCAATTAGCTTTTTAATTTTGGAACTGCTTTTCCATGATTTTATTTCCCTTTCTCTTTTATAAGCTTCAATTTTAGAATCAAAATTTTCAGAATAAACAATCATCCAGTCTTTAGCTTTTGAAGTAAATCCTCTATGATCCGATAAATGTTTCCTTAATCTTTCCTGTAAAATTTCACAGGAATGTCCAACATAATATTTATGTAAAGATTTAGAAAAAAGAATATAGCAGTAGCACATAAATTAATGTAAACAAAAAACCTCATAACTTTGTTATGAGGCTTAAGTGAGCGCGAAAGGATTCGAACCTTTGACCGTCTGCTTAGAAGGCAGATGCTCTATCCAGCTGAGCTACGCACCCTAAAATTGTCGGGGCGGCAGGATTCGAACCTGCGACCTCCTGGTCCCAAACCAGGCGCGATGACCGGACTACGCTACGCCCCGATTGAGGTCATCTTATTAACAAGAATTACCTTGTTTTTTGTGGTTGCAAATGTATAAACTTTTTTTGAATTATGAAAGTAAAACTGAAATAATTTTTGGTTAATTTTTTTAATGCCGTTTTTCATTACCTTTACCTGTTTCAGAACCATTATTTTAGATAAAACTTAAATGAAAAATAAAGTTTTCCTTTTTTTTCTTCTTTTGCTTGTGATTTCATTTGTCTCTAATTTTTATATGGAGCAAAACCTCTGTAAAGCTTTTTCTACGATACAAGCTAAAAACATAAGAACTTTAGAACATCATTCCAATAAAAATTTCTATCAATACGGAATTGAAAATATAGGTGAAAATTTACAACAGGAATTGTTAGAAATAAAAATTGATGAATGCAGACTGAATGTCAGAAAAGATTTATTTTACATATTTCAGGATAAAGTTGTTTATATCAGAAATGGTAAAAAATGCTTGATGATAATGGTTGGTTATCATTTTTCTGAATCTGTTTTTTATATCAAAGGATTTCAGAGCATCTAAATTCATAACTCGGAGGAAAAAAATGCATGATCTGAGATTTAAAAAATAAGTTAAGTGGATGACCATTAATAAGTTACATATAATTGATTGGTATGACGATATTATCACATCAATAGTTTCGTTTGAAAAGGATGTATATTTATTTCATTGTATTCACAAAAACTTTAGGACTCATGAGAAAACGTATTATTGCGTGAAGATCGATGAAGAATCATTTTTACGAATTGAATAAATTGTGATAAATCTTAAGACCTTTAAGAAAAAAGAGTGGAAAATTATCAATGAGATTTTTACAAGTAACAATAAAAAAGAGAATGCTTTTTTAGTAAAATCAATATCTTTATTAAGAGGTGGAAATATTGTTTTTCATGAATTAGAAGCTTCGGATTCCTTAATCAAAATTAATTTTCCATTTGATGTTTCTGTTCTGTATGACGTTTGAGTGATGTAGATTGGCAGTAACGCATAAAGACTAACATAAACAAAAAACCTCATAACAAAAAGCTATGAGGTTTTTGTGAGCGCGAAAGGATTCGAACCTTTGACCGTCCCGATTATGATCGGGATGCTCTATCCGGCTGAACTCTCAATTAGTTTTTGAATTTTGAAAATGCTTTTCCATGATTTTATTCCCTTTCTCTTTTATAAGCTTCAATTTTAAAATCAAAATTTTCTGAATAAACAATCGTCCGGTTTTTAGCTTTTGAAGTAAATCCTCTATGATCCGATAAATGTTTCCTTAATCTTTCCTGTAAGATTTCGCAGGAGTGACATAATATTCATTTAAAGATTTAGAAAAAAAGAATATAGCAGCAGCACAAAAACTAACATAAACAAAAAACCTCATAACAAAAAGCTATGAGGTTTCTGTGAGCGCGAAAGGATTCGAACCTTTGACCGTCCCGATTACAATCGGGATGCTCTATCCGGCTGAACTCTCAATTAGTTTTTGAATTTTGGAACTGCTTTTCCATGATTTTATTCCCTTTCTCTTTTATAAGCTATAATTTTAAAATCAAAATTTTCTGAATAAACAATCGTCCGGTCTTTAGCTTTAGAAGTTGCACAAAAACTAACATAAACAAAAAACCTCATAACAAAAAGCTATGAGGTTTCTGTGAGCGCGAAAGGATTCGAACCTTTGACCGTCCCGATTATGATCGGGATGCTCTATCCGGCTGAACTCTCAATTAGTTTTTGAATTTTGGAACTGCTTTTCCATGATTTTATTCCCTTTCTCTTTTATAAGCTTTATTTTTAGAATCAAAACTTTCTGAATAAACAATCGTTCGGACTTTAGCTTTAGAAGTTGCACAAAAACTAACATAAACAAAAAACCTCATAACAAAAAGCTATGAGGTTTCTGTGAGCGCGAAAGGATTCGAACCTTTGACCGTCCCGATTATGATCGGGATGCTCTATCCGGCTGAACTCTCAATTAGTTTTTGAATTTTGGAACTGCTTTTCCATGATTTTATTCCCTTTCTCTTTTATAAGCTTTATTTTTAGAATCAAAACTTTCTGAATAAACAATCGTTCGGACTTTAGCTTTAGAAGTTGCACAAAAACTAACATAAACAAAAAACCTCATAACAAAAAGCTATGAGGTTTCTGTGAGCGCGAAAGGATTCGAACCTTTGACCGTCCCGATTATGATCGGGATGCTCTATCCGGCTGAACTCTCAATTAGTTTTTGAATTTTGGAACTGCTTTTCCATGATTTTATTCCCTTTCTCTTTTATAAGCTTTATTTTTAGAATCAAAACTTTCTGAATAAACAATCGTTCGGACTTTAGCTTTAGAAGTTGCACAAAAACTAACATAAACAAAAAACCTCATAACAAAAAGCTATGAGGTTTCTGTGAGCGCGAAAGGATTCGAACCTTTGACCGTCCCGATTATGATCGGGATGCTCTATCCGGCTGAACTCTCAATTAGTTTTTGAATTTTGGAACTGCTTTTCCATGATTTTATTCCCTTTCTCTTTTATAAGCTTTATTTTTAGAATCAAAACTTTCTGAATAAACAATCGTTCGGACTTTAGCTTTAGAAGTTGCACAAAAACTAACATAAACAAAAAACCTCATAACAAAAAGCTATGAGGTTTCTGTGAGCGCGAAAGGATTCGAACCTTTGACCGTCCCGATTATGATCGGGATGCTCTATCCGGCTGAACTCTCAATTAGTTTTTGAATTTTGGAACTGCTTTTCCATGATTTTATTCCCTTTCTCTTTTATAAGCTTTATTTTTAGAATCAAAACTTTCTGAATAAACAATCGTTCGGACTTTAGCTTTAGAAGTTGCACAAAAACTAACATAAACAAAAAACCTCATAACAAAAAGCTATGAGGTTTCTGTGAGCGCGAAAGGATTCGAACCTTTGACCGTCCCGATTATGATCGGGATGCTCTATCCGGCTGAACTCTCAATTAGTTTTTGAATTTTGGAACTGCTTTTCCATGATTTTATTCCCTTTCTCTTTTATAAGCTTTATTTTTAGAATCAAAACTTTCTGAATAAACAATCGTTCGGACTTTAGCTTTAGAAGTTGCACAAAAACTAACATAAACAAAAAACCTCATAACAAAAAGCTATGAGGTTTCTGTGAGCGCGAAAGGATTCGAACCTTTGACCGTCTGCTTAGAAGGCAGATGCTCTATCCAGCTGAGCTACGCACCCATTATAAAGTTGATTCCCGCTTAGTTAGTAAATAAACGCGTTAAAAAAGTCGGGGCGGCAGGATTCGAACCTGCGACCTCCTGGTCCCAAACCAGGCGCGATGACCGGACTACGCTACGCCCCGAAAAGATATATAGAAAAGCGGAGGGTAAGGGATTCGAACCCTTGCGACACTTTCGCGTCGACAGTTTAGCAAACTGCTCCGTTAACCACTCCGGCAACCCTCCTGTTTATCTTATTTTTTAATGATCGTTGTTCCTTTATTGCGAGTGCAAATATAGAACAGATTTCTTTATTTACCAAATATTTTTCAAGAAAAATTTGTGTATTTTTGAGGTAATAAACAACAAAAAAAGTAAACAAATGCGTAATACATTATATATCATCGGATTAAGTTCTTTGATTTTTTCCTGTACTTCTCAGCAAAATGCTAAAAAAAAACAGTACATCCCGAGAACTCCCGCAGTACAGCCGAAAACTGCCACTCAGACTTCGGGTAATGATAAGCCAAAACCTAAAATTACTTCTGAACACGGAGTAGAATTTTTTACAACCAATATTGCAGATATTACTAAAAATGATAACACGGCAAGTTATGGTTCTATCGTTTCAGCAAAACCTGCAGGTTATAAAGTCGTGAAAACTTATTTCCCTGCAATTGCACAGAATTTCAGACAACGATATTTAATTTTGCATTATACGGCTTTACCGGATGATAAATCCATTACCGTATTATCTCAACAGGCGGTAAGTGCACATTATTTGGTAAATAATACAGGAGATAATGAAATTTATCAGTTGGTAGATGAAAATAAACGTTCATATCACGCCGGAGTAAGCGCGTGGAGAGCCGATAAAAACCTTAATGATACTTCCATCGGAATTGAGATTGTAAATTCAGGATTCACTACAGACGCTGCAGGAAAGAGAACTTTTATGCCTTTTGATGAAACTCAGGTAAAAAAAGTAGCCGCTTTGGTGAAAGATATTGTGGCGAGATATAATATTCCGGCAACCAATATTCTGGCACATTCAGATATTGCCCCTACAAGAAAACAGGACCCGGGACCTTTATTTCCATGGAAAAAATTATACGACGAATACCAGATCGGAATGTGGTATGACGATGCCGTGAAGCAAAGTTTCTACGATCTGGCGACATCTACGGATTTTCAGTCAAAATACAACGATCCGACGTTTATTTTTAATGTTCAGACGCAGCTGCAGAAATTCGGTTACGCATTGGATCTGAGCGGGAAATGGGATGATGCTACCAAAAAAACAATAGAAGCATTTCAGTATCACTTCCGTCCGCAGAATTATGACGGAATAATGGACGCGGAAACCTTCTCCATATTGCAGGCTTTAAACGTAAAATATCCTACAAAATAAATAAGGAAAGCGCATCGGTTTCGGTGCGTTTTTGCTATCTTTAAAGTCTCAAAATAATTAAAAAATCTGTAATGGAAAATTTCAGGAAAGAAAGTGATTTGCTGGGAGTATTAGAGGTTCCGGTGAATGCTTATTATGGAGTACAGACGCAAAGAGCGATTAATAATTTTAAAATTTCAGGACAGCTTTTATCTTCATATCCGGAGTTCATCAAAGGATTGGCTTTCGTAAAAAAAGCGGCGGCTAAAACCAATTATGAACTGGGTCTGCTGGATGAAAATCTATATTTTACCATTGCTGAAGTTTGTGATGAATTAATCAACGGAGAACTGCACGATCAGTTTCCGGTGGATATGATTCAGGGCGGGGCAGGAACTTCCATTAATATGAATGCCAATGAAGTAATTGCCAACCGTGTTCTGGAAAAATTAGGGAAAAATAAAGGGCAGTACGAATTCTGTTCACCCAACGATCACATCAATCTTTCCCAGTCTACCAACGATGCGTATCCTACGGGAATTAAAATGGGACTGTTGCAGATGAACATCTCTCTTGTAGAAAAACTGGAAAAAATCGTTGAAGCTTTCAGAGCCAAAGGGAAAGAATTTCAGGATGTCATCAAAATGGGAAGAACGCAGCTTCAGGATGCGGTTCCGATGACTTTGGGACAGGAATTTGAAGCCTTTGCCGCTACTTTGGAAGAAGATATTTCTAAATTAAATAACAATGCTAATCTTTTCGTAGAAGTTAATATGGGAGCCACTGCGATCGGGACAGGAATTAACGCTCCGGTTGGATACGCAACACTCTGCGCGAAAAATTTAGCGCAATTAACAGGTTTTCCTATAGTTTCTGCACCGGATTTGGTGGAAGCTACACCAGATACGGGTTCTTATGTGATCTATTCCTCAGCTATGAAACGTCTTGCTGTTAAATTATCAAAAATCTGTAACGATTTGAGATTACTTGCTTCAGGACCGAGAGCCGGATTATCGGAAATCAATTTACCTCCGATGCAGCCGGGATCTTCCATTATGCCGGGAAAAGTAAATCCTGTGATTCCGGAAGTGGTGAATCAGGTTTGTTTTAAAGTGTTCGGAAATGATCTTACGGTAACTTTCGCAGCAGAAGCAGGACAGTTACAGCTCAACGTCATGGAACCTGTGCTTTCTCATGCGATCATGGAAAATATTCACTTTTTAAGCAATGCTCTGGATACGCTTCGAGAAAAATGTATCGTCGGAATTACAGCAAATAAAGAGGTTTGCCTGAACATGGTGAAGCACAGCATCGGAATTGTAACGGCTTTAAATCCTTACATTGGCTATAAACAATCGACAGCGATTGCCAAAGAAGCTTTGGAAACAGGAAAAAGTGTGTATAATTTAGTGTTGGAAAAAGAACTTCTTTCTCAGGAAAAACTGGACGAAATTCTTGATCCTAAAAATATGCTGAAACCGCACAATAAATAAAAATAACGGTAAGCGATACCTGATGTTTGACTAAGAATACGACTTTTTTTATCAGGTATCGCTTATTATTCATCACCAATATCTTTCTTTTGAGATTTTTAATCATCATTCCTGCGCATAACGAAGAAAACAATCTTCCTTTTACATTAGATTCTTTACAACAGCAGAGTTTTAAGGATTTTAAAGTCGTGGTTGTTAATGACGGTTCTACAGACGGAACTTCAGAAGTCATCAGAAAATACACAGATCAAGATTCCAGATTTGAAACAATTAATCTTCAGAAATCTGCACATCAACCCGGTTCCAAAGTCGTTAATGCTTTTAAGAATGGTTTAAATACTGAGAATATAGAGGATTTTGAGATCATCTGCAAATTTGATGCGGATGTCATTTTACCTGAAAATTATCTTGGAACGGTAGAAAATGCATTCAGAAATAATCCAAAATACGGCTTGGTCGGCGGTTTACTTTACGTTGAAAAAGACGGAGAATGGATTTACGAAGGAAATTCCAACAAACATCATGTTCGAGGTCCGATGAAAGCGTACCGTAAAGAAAGTTTTATCCAGATGAAAGGCATTCGGGAAACATTGGGATGGGATAATATTGATGCCATTTTGCTGGAAAATCTGGGCTGGAAAGAAGTTGTTCTGCCGGAACTTCACGTGAAATTAATTAAAGTAAAAGGAGCAGATTATACCATAAAACCCGCAGATTATTACGGGAGATATTTTTATTTTTTAGGACTGAACCGGTTTTTAGCCTACATCGCTTCCTCAAAAGAAGCCGCGAAAAGCAAATCGGCTGCATTTTTCTTTTCAATCATTAAATCATATGAAAAGTGCCGTTCTCAAAACTTAGAACTGAAGATTTCAAAAGAAGAACAGAAAGCCATCAACAATCAGCGTTGGAATATGCTGAAGAAAAAATGGCTTAAAATGTAATGAATTAAATAAAATGTTGTTGTCCGCAATTCGTCACTATTAAAAAAACTTTGGGTTCTTTGCTGAGTGAAACGCCTTTGCGAGCTTAAAAGCAGTTAATGTTTAAAAACTCTTACGAACTTTGCGTTAAAATTAAGCATTATGATTAATTAAGTATAAGCAAAAATAGAATCTATTCAATAGAAACGGATTTTAGTCCGTTTAACAAAATATAAAATTAGCCCAAACTTTAGAATTTTGAAAAAAATAGCCTACATAGAAATTGATACCCACGCCGAAATTGCTCAGGATTTCATCAATGTAATGAGCGGTTCCGGAGAATTTACCGTAGATTATTATTTTTCAAAAAAAATAAAAGATCAGATCATTGAATCCGGAGAGAATATTTTTCTGTCGGACAGTTCCATGATTTTGGATCAGCTGAATTTAAAAAAATATGATGTAATTATCATCGGAACGGTTCACCGTTATTTCAACACCTTTCTTGCCATTGTAAAAAAATACAAAGCTTCCGTGATCGTTCACAATATGAACTTTATGAAATCTTCAAAATTCAGTCTTATCAAAAGTATTTTTAAAGAAGATCAGATATACAGACTGAAATTGTTGTGGAAAGAAGGTTTGTTAAATGCATCGAAAGTTTATCAAAAAGCAGAAAAACTTCTGCTTTTGGATGAAGAACTGAGTTCTGAAAGATATACATTCTTGCCTCTTTTTTACACTAAAAATTTTAAAAAGCCGGAAAATAATGTGTTAACCATTGTTATTCCGGGTGGAGTTTCCCAGCAAAGAAGAGATTATAAAAGAGTTTTTTCAATCATAAACAATCTTGAAAAGTTAAATGAACATTCAGATCCTGAAAATAAATTTATTCAATTTGTCTTTTTAGGAAAAGCAAAAAATGAAGAATTAAAAGAGATTATTGATCTGGAACGGTCATTGAAATATATCCATATTACCTATTTTTCAGAGAGAGTTTCTCAAGCCGATTTCGAAGACTGGATGCAGAAAGCGGACGTTTTGTGGTGTCCTATTCAGCAGAAAACCAAGTTTTTCGGTCAGGAAGAAATTTATGGCAAAACAAAAATGACGGGAAATCTCGGTGACGCCATTAAATTCGGAAAACAGGCTGTTTTTCCTTCAAATTATGCTTCAAAATTAGATTTTATTGTTCCTGAGCAAAAAGATATTCTGGAGCAGTTTAAATCACTCAAAAACAGTCAGTTCGACTTTCAAAAAGAATTCAATAAAAAATCTGTTCAGCAAAAACTCGAAAAGCTTCTAAAAGAGTTGATTTCTATTTAAATTTAAAAATACTTTTAATAAAATTTTTGTTCAGATAATCTTCTATAGGGAAAATTTTGGTGAAATAATTTCCGATAAAGATCAGTATAAGAACAATAGCAGGTTTGTAAATCATGTTGATGAAATTACTGTCGAAATTCGGTAAAACAATCGCAACCGTAACTGCTAAAGTACAGATAATGGATACAAAAATCATCTCAATCGTTAATGGGGACACTTTAAACATCACATAGTTGAAAATAATCTTAATGACATTGTAGGTGGTAAGAGAAATCGCAGTAGACAAAGCAATTCCGCTTAATTTCAGTTCTGTATTTTTAATAAAATAAAGATTCAGTCCAATGGTAAGTCCCGCCAGTAAAAGCATGACAACAATATTGAATTTATAATATTTTGAAAGGGAAATGATATTTCCGTTAAAACCTGTCGCTAAATCTACCAGAACGGCTGATCCCCAGATCCATACAACCGGTTGATATTCTCTCAGAAGAATTCCGTTTTTCGGCATAAAATACGTTAAATAAGGAAATCCTACCACGATGCAGGAAAACAGAACAGCCCCTAGAAAATAAAGCGTAAGCGATGTTTTTTTATGAAATTTATCTAAACCTTCCATATCGCCGTCTGCAAGATTTTTGCTGATAATGGGCGCAGAAACATTAAATAATCCGAGCTGTGGAATAGAAATCAGGGAAATCAAGGCGTAAAGGGTAGCATAAATTCCGTTTTCCTCCATTCCCAGATATTCGCCGATCATTAAGCTGTTGATGGCCAAGTAATTTCCGAAAGTTCCTAAAAAACCGAAAAAACTGTAGTTGAAAAATTCTTTCCAGAAACCATCTTTCTTGAAATAATCTGTACTGAAATCCAGATTGATTTTGTCCAGTTTATTGGTATAACGGATATATCCGAAAAGCATTAAAGCAAAAATTCCGAAGAAAAAGGCAAATGCAATTTTCTGTGAGGCAGCAAAGTAGAAAAAAAGACAGAAGGCTCCTAAATTGGCAATTTTCGGAAAAAGATTGTCAAAAATATTAGAAACTACAATTCTCTTGTAATTGGAGGTGTATTTGTTGAAAATCGCACAGAAAGAAAGGATAAGAACCAGCGGTAAAATGATTTCTTTCGCTCTCCAGGCTTCCGTAAGTTTAAATTTGGGATAAACATACGGCAGGATGAAAAATATTAACGAAAAAATAAGAAAATTAATAAAAACGGCAAGTAAAGAAAGAGAAAGCATATTCTGCTTTTTACCATCCTGATCCACTTTATGAAAAAACTTTACATTGGAATAGGAAATTCCCATTACTACAAATGGAACTAAAAATTCCGCGCTGGGAAGAATATACCGAAGTTTTCCGTAAAATTCAAAGTCGTTCGGAAAAATAAAAATTGCGGAAACCGTTCCCAGTAAAAAACCAATATATCCAATGATGGAATATTTAAAGCCCTGCCTTGCTACTACGCTCATCTTTTATTAGTTTTTTGGAATAAAAATAATATTGTTGATGTATTCCGTTTTATTTTTTTCGTCGCTGATATTTTTTAAAAGAATTTCTTCCGTTAATTTTTTAAGCTCAAAAGTGTGCCTGTTCAGGTAGTTTGCATCATAACCCCACGATTCAACTTCTGAAATTTCATCCCAAATCGGAGTCTGGTGGTGTCTCTGTTCCATTTCCACCATTAAAGTCGGAGAAAACTTACTGATGATTTGTTTTGCTCCTTTAAGGGTTTTCATTTCATTACCTTCCACATCAATTTTAATAAAATCCAGTTTTTTGAAATGTTCAATGGCTGCCCATTCGTCCAGCTTTATCACTTTTACTTTTTCGGTATAGCTTTTTTCTTCGCCTTTTTCTTTATAATCGGTGTTCAGAGTACCTCTTGAAGCAACCATTTTTCCGTTAATCACCGGAACTTTAAACTCTGCGGTCGTGTTTTCATCAGAAAGCGCCAGAGGAAAAATGCGCATTGCCGGAAATAATCTTTTCAGGCGGCGGTATAGTTTTTTATTGGGTTCAAAAGCATAGATGTTTTCATGATCCAGCTTGTTTTCCAGTTGATAAAGGAAAGTTCCTACATTGGCTCCGATGTCGAGAATAACAGCATTTTTAGGCAAAAACTCTTTAATCCAGACCAGTTCCGGCTCTACATTCCGCGACGAAAAATTATCTTTGGTAAGATTATTTAAACTTTTAAAATATCTTTTTTTATAAAAATTCGGGCTTATATATTGCAGCTTCTCAGCGATTCTTTGGTACAGAGACATTGTAAGGTTTTTGGACTAATCAGCAAATATAAGAAAAATGGTTAAAACAATGTTAAAATAATAAGATTGTAAATATTTGATATTTAGTGTTTTGTGCATTTTTTTTAATTTAGATTTAATTTTAAATCAGCTCTTTTGTTTTTCAGCAGTATTTTTCATATTTTTCTAATGGCTTGTATAATAGCGGATTGGAATGAAAAAAGTAAATGATTTTAAAAACTCTTAGTATTTATCCATTAAAAACTTTCGTCAAAAATCCGTAACTTTGCCACCTACTAAAATTTTTTATGGAGAGTATTAAAGTTCACGACAAAACTTTCGTTCCTTATCTGGAGGATGCCGAGATTCAGGAGATTGTAAAAGCTACGGCTTTAAAGATTTATGAAGATTATAAAGATGAAGTTCCTGTTTTCATAGGTGTTTTGAATGGGGTAATTATGTTCTTCTCAGACCTTCTGAAGCATTATCCCGGACCATGTGAGATTGCTTTTATCCAGATGAGTTCTTATGTGGGAACAGAATCTACAGGAATTGTTTACCAGAAAATGGAGCTGACAAAGGATGTAAAAGACCGCCACATCATTCTGGTAGAAGATATTGTAGATACCGGAAATACAGTAGAAAGTCTGTTCAAGTATTTTAACGAGACACAGCGCCCGAAATCTGTAAAAATAGCTTCATTCCTTTTGAAACCAGAAGTGTATAAGAAAGATTTCAAGCTGGATTATATCGGGAAAGAAATTCCAAATAAATTTGTTTTAGGATACGGTCTGGATTATGATGAATTAGGAAGAAACTTACCTAATCTGTACCAGTTGGAAGACGGACAAATCAATCATTAAAACGCTGTTGGCTATTAGCTGATAGCTTTTAGCTTAAAAGTAAAATAAAGTAATAAATTTAATAATAACTTAAAAACAGCTAAAAGCAGGAAGCAGCCAAAAAAAGCAATGCCGATTGCCGGAAGCAAAACAACATTATGATAAACATCGTTCTGTTTGGTCCTCCAGGAAGTGGAAAAGGAACACAAGCACAAAACCTGATCGAGAAATTCAATCTGAAACAAATCTCAACAGGTGATCTTTTCAGATTCAACATGAAAAATGATACCGAGCTTGGAAAGTTGGCAAAATCTTACATTGATAAGGGAGAATTGGTTCCGGATCAGGTAACAACAGATATGCTGATCGATGAGATCAGCAAACCAACCGATGCAGCAGGATTTATTTTCGACGGTTATCCGAGAACAGCAGTTCAGACGGAAGCGTTGGAAAAAATAGTGAAAGAAGAACTGAATGATGAAATTGATGTATGCCTTTCTTTAGTGGTTGAAGATTCAATTTTGGTAGACCGATTATTGAAAAGAGGAGAAATCAGCGGAAGATCAGACGACAGCAATGTGGAGATCATCCAAAACAGAATAAAAGAGTACTACACAAAAACAGCAGAAGTAGCCGAACTGTACAAGCAGCAAGGCAAATATGTAGAGATCAACGGTGTCGGAGACATCAATGAAATCTCTGAAAAACTTTTCGCTGAAGTAGAGAAGTTTCAAAAGTAAAAATTTTTGATTCAAGGTTCAAAGTTCCAAATTCAAGGTTAAAACTTTGAACCTTCAACATAAAACCTTGAATTAAAATTATGTCAAATTTTGTAGATTACGTAAAGATTCATTGTAAAAGCGGTCATGGAGGAGCAGGTTCTGCGCATCTCCGCCGTGAAAAATATATTCCTAAAGGCGGTCCGGATGGAGGAGACGGAGGAAGAGGAGGACACGTCATCATGAAAGGAAATGCCAACGAATGGACTTTACTTCCTCTGCGTTACACGCGTCACGTAAAAGCGGAGCGTGGTGAAAACGGAGGGAAAAATCAGTTAACAGGAGCTTACGGAGCCGATGTCTATATTGAGGTTCCTATCGGAACGATTGCTAAAAATGAAGATGGCGAGATCATCGGTGAAATTCTGGAAGACGGTCAGGAAATTATCCTGATGGAAGGAGGAATGGGAGGAAAAGGAAACGAACACTTCAAATCTTCTACCAACCAGACTCCGAGATTTGCGCAACCGGGAATGGACGGACAGGAAGGATACGTCGTTTTTGAGCTTAAAATTCTTGCTGATGTGGGTCTTGTAGGATTTCCGAATGCAGGAAAATCTACCTTATTATCTTCTGTTTCTGCGGCTAAACCTAAAATTGCAGATTATGCTTTTACCACGTTAACCCCTAATCTTGGAATTGTAGATTACAGAAATTACAAGTCTTTTGTAATGGCAGATATTCCGGGAATTATTGAAGGAGCAGCGGAAGGTAAAGGTTTAGGACACCGTTTTTTAAGACATATTGAAAGGAATTCCATCCTGTTGTTTTTAATTCCTGCAGATTCTGAAGATCATTTTCAGGAATTTAAGATTTTGGAAAATGAATTAAAGGAATACAATCCTGAATTGCTGGATAAAGATTTTATTATTTCCATTTCAAAGTCCGATCTTCTGGATGAAGAGTTGAGGAAAGAAATTTCCGCAGAATTTCCGGAAAACAGACAGCCTTTATTTTTCTCAGGCGTTACCGGAGAAGGTCTTATGGAACTGAAAGATGTGATCTGGAAGAAGTTGCATGGGTAGAATTTAACCGACACATAAAAATAGGTAATGTACTGAAAAATAGTTGGTGAAATTCAGGATATATTTTAATAAATTATGGATGTTAATCCGAAGAGGACAAAAGCACTGGTGGAGATCAACTTTTCAGCAATAGGATTAATGTTCAAAACGATAGTTTTAAGGTGAGGTTTCCCTCACCTTTTCGTTTATTATCGGATGAACCTTATGGCTAAAAAAACTCTATTTTTCGTTAGAAAAATAAATATACCATTTGATGAAATTGATTCGGTTTTTCAATGTGAGACCTCTGTGCAGGTCGAGATGATTTTTTAAATGGCTGAAATATCCCTCAATACCATTGGTTGTTTTAGGAATATTGGGATTTTCCAGATAATGAAACATATTGGGCAATGCCCGTTTTATAGTAAAATACGATCGTCTGATAAGCTTGTGGGTATACCAGTATCTTTCGGTTTCAAGATTAATTGTTTTTTCATTAATATAATCCTGATGTCTCAAATACCAGTCGTTGAGTTCATTTTTCCACCAGATTTTATCGTTTTGTGTTTTAATTTTCAGTAATAATAAAACGTGTTTTCGAAGTTCCTGACCGGCAATGTGTTTAGGAAACTTTGTGAGCCAGATCAGGCACATTCTCTGAATATGAACCAGACATCTCTGAGTAATGATGTCTCCATCAGATTTATTTATGGCTTTCAAAACGCTTTTATGTCCATCTGTAGTAATGCTTTCCAGCTTTACGCCCAGCCGTAAAAGATTGTTTAAATCTTCCCTGATTTCTTCATAATGTTCTCCATCGGTAAAACGGATAAGCTGTGTATATCCATCAAAATCATCCTGATAAGCAATTAAACAGAACTGAGCAAAATAAGTTGCATCCATTCTTAAATTCACCTTTTCCCGTTTGATGATCTTTAAGGTAGGAGACTGCTCTAAAATGGTATAAAATGTTTTCTGCAAAGTATCTTTCGAATAACCGCTGTCTCTGCAAAGCGTTTTGTAGGTCTGCCTTTCCAATACCCATTTTTTGAACCAGATAAAACGATTTTTAATTCTCTGCTCCGTTCTGTTTTGAGTAAATAAAATCCCGCAATTTTTACATTTAAATCTTTGCTTTCCCCCTTGTTTTCCCCAACGAATTACCTCCAGGCTTGAACAAGACCAACAACGTTTTTTTGCCATTTTTCAGACAAAGAAAAAGTTTTATGAAACACGTTTCATAAAACTTCCTCCAAGCAGCCTAACAATGAGGTTTTGATAGGATTCTACCAACTATTTTTCAGTATTATGCCTAAAAATATAAAAGGAGAAATGCTTTGTTTCTCCTTTTTAGTGTCAATGATTATTTCTTTATAAACTTTTTTGTTGTTTTTCCTTCTTTGGTTTCGATTGTAATGAGATACGATCCGGAAGGAATATGTTTAATATCAATTGTATTTCCATTCAATACAGTATTAATTTTCTTCCCCGAAATATCATAAATATTTACATTTTCAACTTTCAAAGTGGATTGAATCGTTAAAAAATCAGAAGCGGGATTTGGATATAAATTAATATCACTTCCATGTACATCAGGAAGTTTCTTCCTTAAATCCATAAATAATTTCACATTTTGTTTTTTCCCTTCAATTTCTCCTTCACAGGGTTCTCCGCATCCTTCAATTTTGGCATAATATTTAGCGCCGTTTTTAATGTAAGTATTGGGTAGCAATGTAATACTTTCTCCTGCTTTCATTGTAATATTTTTTCCTGCATCTATAACATAGGCTGTATTTGTAATAATAGTATTACTCGCATTATAGGTATGGATATTATTTGTTTCCTGTGAATTTTTTACAATATTGGGGACACAATTATTACTTGTATTGTTGGTATTAAGAGTAGGAACTAATTGAGGAAACAAATTAGGATTTGTACTGGAATAGCCGGGAGATATATTTAGATTGTACAAATCTAAACTGGCTCCGCCAAAAACATCAGGATTATTAATTTTACCAATGTAGTTATTTTGAATATAGGCATATTTGAAATAAATATCACCGTATTTATTTCTTTGAATTCCTTGAAAATCTACACTGCCGGTAATGGTATTTGCTATGCTGTTGTATATAATGTTGTTATTTGTAGATGCCAACATATTAACAGCATATATATTAGTCGAGAGGTGTGTTCCTACATATAAAATAGAACCATCTTTGTTGAATTCCGTCAAGATGGGAGTAAGACTTGCAATTGTTAGTTCATAGGCATTTGTTATTTGTCCTGTACTGTCATCAAAAGAGTATACTCTTCCTTCATTATAAGAGTTTACAAAATCTTCAGAGCTAAAACTCAGATAATGTGAAAAACTTTTGCACAATGATCTTAATTTTGGAGAAGCCTTGATATAGGCATAATGCTGAAAAGGAGAAGGATAAGCATTCTCAATATTTAAACTACTGGTTACGGGATTATTTACAAAGCCTGTATTGTTTAAGGGATAACTATATAATTTTGTCATTGTAGGAATTAACACCCAAAAAGAAGCATTATCTATTTGCGGAACAATGGTAACTCCTTTTGCTGTTGTAAAATCATTTCCAAATTCATCTAAAATAGGAATATTTGTCTGGCTTTGTACAACATCACCAAGAGAAAATCCATCAAGTCCAAGATTTCCTAAAGACATATTTACAACTGAATATCTCGCTACAAAGGTGTTTGATGATGAGACGACCCCGCCACTGAAAATATAGTATAGATTAGGATTGGAAGGATGTTTCACAATAGCTATTTGCATAGGAGTTTCCTGCATTATGTTACCTCCATTTGGCATTATAGTATGCTCTCTGGTCCATACTGAAATTCCGTTAGTGTAAAATAATAATTTCCCATTACTGTCGCTTACAGAAGCGGAGGCTCCATTTGTAGTCATTTGGCTGTTGGTAAATACAATTGGTGACGGAGAGGAAAAATTAATTGCGGCATAATTCCCAAAATACCAGTTATCATTTTCTCCTTGAGCGAAAGTTAATAAAGGAAATAAGATTAATATAATTGCGATATAAAACTTTTTCATGCATTAGAATTTTATATAATTAATTATTTAACTTTTTTCTCAAGCGCTTCAATTCTTTTCTGTTGCTCTATGGTATAAAGTGTAAGTTCTTCAATCTTCTTCAGAAGTAGAATATTCATTTCCTTAAGTTCAATACCATTTTTAATAGCTTCTTCTGTTGTAGGAACTTCCGGAAGATGTCCGTTTTCTTTGATAAATTTTTCAACATTATTTAATGGCATTAATTTATAACCTTTCTCAAAAACGTAATCTGCCCATCCGTTATTAGCAGCAATATCTACTTTTACTTTTTCAGTTTTAATTCCGTCTTTTACAAAAAGTTTATATTTTTCACCATCCGCAGCGATTCCATCTACGGGCAACTGATTGGTAAACTGCCCGATTCCGATTGTCCCGTTATTTCCTACAATCCAATTTCCTATGTTTAACTCATTGTTTGGCGACGTCGCATTGTATGGTACAATGTTCGTTCCTATAAATATATTGTTACTTCCAGATGTAATATATCTTGCATTAGAACCTCCTAAATTAATATTATTTGATCCTGTTGTTAACGCTCTGAAGGAATTTGCTCCTAATATCACATTTAAACTTCCGTTTCCAATATATCTCGTGGCACTATTTCCTAAAGCGATATTATCATCTCCCACAAGTGCTCCTGATCCCATTGCTCCCAGTCCTATTCCGATGTTTCCTGTACCTCCCTGCATGTTCTCCAAAGCATTAGTTCCTATTGCAACACTAAATGTAGCAGAAGGTGTATTTCGCATGGTGCCACTACCTACCGCAGTATTTGAATTACCATTTGTTAATGAAGCCAAAGCATTACTTCCCAATGCAACATTACCTGAGGATGTGGCGTTTTGCGTTAATGTTCCCATACCAAACGCTGTGTTTAAAATACCTGTAGTATTGCTCATACCACCGCCAAAAAGCAAGTTTTTATCCCAGATCTGACCTGTATATCCTATATTATGAAATGAAAACTGACCAGTTGGTGTAATTCTCATTTTTTCATCATTGTTTATTTTAATAACAAGGGGTTGATTATCTAAAGTTCCTATAAAATTTGTTCCTGGAGTTGTTCCTGTGTTTCCTGTAAGATTCCATTGAGCGTTTGCTGTAATACCTAATATAACAGAAAGTAGAATGATTGTTTTTTTCATGATTATTAAATTAGACACAAATGTAACTATGAATAAAATAAAATTCATCGTTAAATGACTTTTTTATAATGCTTTTTATTTTATATATTTATAATTTGTATACATAATTGTCTTTGAAAAATTCATAAATAATTATGATTCTATGGTGAAAAAATCGTATTATGATGAACTAACCCTAAAAAAGTATAAAAAGGTAATATTTATAGTCTATATAATTCAATGTTTTCACTTTTGGAACAATTATTGAGAGAAACCACTCAAATGTAAGCTATGAAATATTTATTAAGCCTTTTGGCTTTTATCTTTTTATTTTCGTGTATTTCTCAGAAAAACGGTTTAAAATATTCGAAAATTGAATATGAAGCAGGTGCTTGTTTCGGATCCTGCCCCATTTTTAAAATAACAGTAAATCTTGACAGAACGGCTGTATTTGAAGCAGAACACTTTAATTTTTCAAAAGGATTTTCAAAAGGCGAGTTCGATAAACCCCGTGAAGGAACTTTTAAAGGGACAATAAAACAGGAAGATTATAATACATTAATTACTTTATTGGATAACTCAGATGTAAAAAATCTCAATGAAAAATATGGCGAGCGAAATATTACAGATCTTCCCACTTCCCATTTGAGAATCAATTTTACAGACGGAACTTCAAAACATGTTGAAGATTACGGCAAAAAAGGAACTGAAAAACTTGAGAAACTGTATAGGTTTTTTGAGGATTTAAGAACCAGTCAGCAATGGACAAAAGTAAAATAATTAATTAAAATATTTAAGCTACCTTTGCAAAATATAATTCCTTCATTTTGAAGGAATTTTGTTTTAATTATTAAATACAATTTATTTGAATTTTACAGACTTACATTTAATTGATCCTATTGCAAAAGCAATTCAGGAACAAGGATATACCAACCCGACTCCGATTCAGGAGAAATCCATTCCGGAAATTATAAAAGGTAAAGATTTTTTGGGTTGCGCTCAGACAGGAACAGGAAAAACGGCGGCTTTTGCCATTCCTATCCTTCAGAATCTTGCTCAGAACAAATTCCCCAACAGAAATATTAAAGCTTTGATTTTAACGCCTACAAGAGAACTGGCGATTCAGATTGAAGAAAATATTCAGGCGTACGGAAAATATTTACCATTAAAACATCTCGTAATTTTTGGCGGTGTAAAGCAGGGAAATCAGGAAGCTGCATTAAAAAAAGGAGTTGATATTCTGGTAGCAACACCGGGAAGACTTCTGGATTTTATTGCTCAGGGAATCATCAGCTTAAAAAATCTTGAAATTTTTGTACTGGATGAAGCGGATAGAATGCTGGATATGGGGTTTGTTCATGATGTGAAAAGAATCATCAAACTTTTACCTCAGAAAAGACAGACTTTGTTTTTCTCTGCAACCATGCCTTCAGAAATACAGAAACTGGCAGATTCTATTCTTAATAATCCTGTAAAAGTAGAAGTAACTCCGGTTTCATCTACCGCAGAAACCATTAAACAATCGGTTTACTTTGTAGAAAAAGATAATAAACTGAATCTTTTAACGCACATTTTAAAGAATGATATTTCTGATTCTGTACTGGTTTTTGCAAGAACAAAACACGGTGCCGATAAAATTGCCAGAAAACTTCAGAAAGATAATATTACAACAGAGGCTATTCACGGAAATAAATCCCAGAATGCGCGTCAGAATGCTTTAAACAATTTTAAATCCGGAAAAACCAGAGTTTTGGTGGCTACAGATATTGCAGCGAGAGGAATTGATATTGATGAGCTTAAATACGTTGTTAATTTTGAGTTGTCTGATGTTTCCGAAACCTATGTTCACAGAATCGGAAGAACGGGTAGAGCAGGAGCGGAAGGGACTTCTATTTCATTTGTAGACGGGCTGGATCTTCTCAATCTTCGCAATACAGAGAAACTGATCGGAATGAAAATTCCTGTGGTTAAAAACCATCCGTTTCATACAGACGATCTGGTTGCTCAGAAAAGAGATTCGAATAACAAGCCAGTTCCTGCAGGATCGGAAAAACCGAAACAGGCAAGAGGAAATTCTTCAAAATTCAGCCGAAATAAGGCAAAGCCGGATAACGGAGCTGCGTCAGTCGGTTTTAAAAAGCCTAAGAATAAAAATTTTACAAGAAAGAAATAATGTGAAAGCCTTCCAAATCCGGAAGGCTTTTATTTTTAAGTCTTAACGAAGACTTTTTTCGCATTCTCAGTAGTAATTCTGTCAATCTCCGAAAAATCCACTTTGTAAAGATCCACCAGTTTTCCGGCAACCAGATCAAGATATGAACTTTCGTTGCGCTTTCCTCTGTGCGGAACCGGAGCGAGGTAAGGCGAATCTGTTTCCAGAACGATTTTATCCAAAGGGATTTCATTCAGAAACTGATCTATTTTACCATTTTTGAAGGTTACAACACCACCAATTCCTAAAATGAAATTCAGGTCAATTGCCTGTTTTGCCTGTTCTAAATTTCCTGAAAAACAATGAAAAATTCCTCTCAGTTTCGGATGTTTTTTTCTTTCCAGAACCTCAAAAGTTTCATCAAAGCTTTCTCTGGTGTGGATTACGATAGGAAGATCTTTTTCAATTGCCCAGTCGATTTGCTGTTCAAAAGCTTTCACCTGAATATCAAGAGTAGTTTTATCCCAGTATAGATCGATTCCGATTTCTCCGATGGCTGGAAAAGACCTTTGATCAAGATAATTCTTAACAATTTCGAGCTCTTTTTGCCAGGATTCTGGTTTTACATAACAGGGATGCAGTCCCATCATCGAAAAGATATGTTCCGGATATTCTGCCTCCAGTTGCAGCATTTTTTCATGAGATTCCGAATCGATTGCCGGAAGATAAAATTCTGTAATTCCTTTATCTAAAGCTCTCTGAATGGTTTCTTTTCTGTCTTCATCAAATTCTTCTGCGTATAAATGTGTATGGGTATCAATCATTTTTTATATCATTTTTAACAGGTCTTCGTAAGGATTTTCCAAATTCAGCAAGATGCCGAAAGCGGGTTCCGTTTTGATGCCCTGTTTTTTTAATTTTATTATTTTCTGCTTAAAATCTTCACCTTTTTCCTGTAATATTTTGTATTCGGCAATCATATGAAGATAGGCGTTCTGTTTGGTTGCAGGTCTATTCTGTCCGAAAATTTCTATGGAAAATTCTTCCAGTCTGAAATTCATAACAATTGCTTTTTCGTTTTCAATCATTATATTTTCCACCGTAACTTCTGTTTCTGCAGGAACAATTATCTTAAAACTCACTTTTTCTAAAAAATCCTCTTCAAAATTAAGATCAACTTCGCAAATGATGTCTAAATCACTTTCTTCAATATCAATTTCTATGGGAATAGTTCCTGCCAAAATGGGAGAATAGTCCTTCAGCTTTTCAAAAATATGATATCTCGTCAAAACTTCATAAGCTCTTTTTTGCCTTTCATTTCCGTTTTTCAGATAGTCAATTTTTGTGAAATCAATCATTTTGATTCTATTGAATTTGAAGACTCAACATGATGGGTGTTTATCTGATGTAAAACTTCATTTGTGATGTCTTTTCCTCCCGTAAAGTTTCTGTAAAAAGAGGCAATACTGAAAATAGGTCCGAAAGGAATTCCCCACCAACCAAAAAATAAAGTCAACAGCGAATATTTCCAACTGTATTTTGAGGAAGACTCATCAGATTTTATAAAATAAATATCACTTGGTCTTTTTGAGGATAGGAAAATAATTGAAATTGTATATGAAAAAACTACGAATTTAGCACCTTTCTGTAATTCATCATTTAATTGATCGGTTGATAATCCTTCTGTGTTTTTAATAATAGCCATTAGTTTTTAAAATATTTTATGCTTTACTTTTTTTCGCTGAGCTTCAATCCTTAGGTTTAATTTTTCTTTATATTCGATGTATTTCGGATCTTTTTCGTCGCTGGTTTTATGCTCCAACGCTTTGTGAATTTTAAAATTTTCTTTGATGAAATCTTTTGTGTCATCCGAAAAATAAGCATTTCCGAATTTTTCGAAAATATAATTAATTGCCTGATTGTTAGGATGAATCATATCTTCTTTGTAAAAACGGTAATCGCGGAGATCGTCCATTAAAATTTCATAAACCGGAAGATAATGACAGTAATCCAGCTCATCAATCATTTCATGAATTGCTGTGATCAGTTTAGATTTACTCAGCTGATTTTCAATCATTCCGTCTTTGGTATGACGAACCGGAGAAACGGTAAACAGAATCTGAACATCATCGGTACAGATGTCTTTGAGGTTCAGAATTGTATTGTACACAGAATCTGTAATTTCCTGAAAGGTCAAAAGTCTTTTTTCAAAGAATTTCTGAGGGATTTTGTGACAATTGGCAACGAGTTTGTTTTTGGGCGTGAATTCGTAAATAAATGAACTTCCGTAAGTGATAATTATCCAGTTGGTTTTTCGGAGAAAGGAATTTCCTTCCTCAAGACCGGAATTTATTTTCTGTAACGTCTGATGAACATATCTTGTGTCGAAACTTGAGTGATGATCCAGAGAAATAAATTCATCGTTAAAGGTAATCAGTTCTTCTTCATAATAAAACTCGGCATCATGAAGCCTTTTGACCGCATTGTTGATTGAAAAAGGATTAAAAATGGTTCCAAAAGGATTGTTGATGGTCTGCAATTGCCCCTGTTGAAAAAGATCCGACATTTCAGAGGCAAAACAGGAGCCGATCGAAAATATTCTATCTTCAACTTCAATTTTCTTCTGCGATTCTTTGATATCAACTTCGGTTCTGAATTTCATTTAATCAATTTGAAAATCTGAGAATGTGTCAATTTGAAAATTTAAGATTTATGCTTACTCATTTTCAAATTGACTAATTATCAAATTATGATTCTCTTCTCAATAAATAATTGGCAAGTTCAGCAAACGGTTTTTTCTTTTCCTCCGGAATATCAATTTTCTGAAGATAGCTTTGTCCGATTTCGTTATGTTTTTCGATCAGACGTAATGCTTTTTCGTCCACTTTTGTTCTTCTGAAAATCTTTTCCACACCGTATACTTTATCGATATTATCGGTCTTTTTAGAATACCAGTAATCCAGCTCTTTTCTCTCTTCTTCCGTAGCGTGTTCTCTCGCCATCAGGTAAAGAACGGTTTTTTTGTTTTCGTAAATATCTCCGGCGTGTTTTTTTCCGAATTGCGCCTGATCTCCGAAAACATCAAGGTAATCGTCCATGATCTGGAATGCAATTCCGATGTGTTTTCCGAAGTTGAAAATTGATTTTGCATCTTTGAAGTTTGCTTTTGCAATCAATGCTCCGATCTCAAAAGAAGAAGCACTTAAAACTCCGGTTTTGTAGGTAATCATTCTGATGTAATCATCAAACGTTACGTTTTCCTGAGTTTCGAAATTGATGTCATATTGCTGACCTTCGCATAAAAGCAATCCTGTATGCGTGAAAATTCTGATACACGCCTTGAAAATTTCAGGTTCAAGGTCTTCGAAAAATTTATAGGCTTTCAGCATTAAGCCGTCTCCGGAAAGAATTCCTACGTTAATTCCGTGTAACGTATGAATTGTCGGTTTGTTTCTTCTTAACGGAGCTTCGTCCATAATATCATCATGGATCAGCGTGAAATTATGGAAAAATTCAATTGCCAGAGCAGGCTTTATAGCTTCTTTAAGATCACCTCCAAACAAATCGCAGGCCATTAGAACCATGATCGGACGAAGACGCTTTCCTCCGTGCGAAATAATGTAGTTCATAGGCTCGTAAAGTTCAGTTGGTTTATCTTTAAAGGTATATTTGGTAATGGCATCCGCAACAATCTGCTGATATCTGTCTAAAAATTCCATAAATTCTAATAGTTTGAACAAAAATACAATTTTTCAGGGCTTTATAAAACAAAATCCTCACCGTTTTAAGAGTGAAACGCTTTTATGTGATTGAAATTTTTTATTCTTAGTTATTTTCACATGATTTGTCATTCCGTATGAATCTAAATATAATTTTTTAGATTTTATTTCTAATACAATTTCTTAGATTCATACGGAATGACAAATCCTCTGGTTATTTCTTCCACAACTTGAATACACGCCAACAATTACTAGCCCAGATTGTAATGGAAATCCTTTTTTGAAAAAAAAGATTGCAATGAAAAGCTGGAAATAGCTCCAAATTTTTCAATTTAAAAAAACAAAAAACTTTGCCCGAAAGAGCAAAGTTTTATTATTTTGAGTAATCTGAGTTGTTAAGATAATGCAGTTACTGCTAGGTAAGTAATTCCGGCAACAATTGCAGAGATCGGAATAGTAAGAACCCATGCCCAAAGAAGGCTTACAGTGATTCCCCATCTTACGGCAGAAACTCTTTTTGTAAGACCAACCCCGATAATGGAACCTGTAATCGTATGTGTGGTAGAAACAGGAATTCCGAAGTGATCTGTAATAAATAACGTAATAGCACCTGCTGTTTCAGCACTTACTCCTTCCAGAGAAGTTACTTTTGTAATTTTCGTTCCCATGGTTTTGATGATTTTCCATCCACCGCTCATTGTACCCAAAGCGATCGCGATAAACGAAACCAGAGGAACCCAGATATAATGCTGTGCGAAATAATCAAAACGTGCTGCTGATTCAAGATTTAAATAAATCGGATCGTGAAGCATTTCAACATGATAGTAAATTAATGCTGCACCAATAATCCCCATTACTTTCTGCGCGTCATTAAGACCATGTCCTAAACTGAAAAGTGCTGAAGAAGCAAGCTGTAATTTTTTGAAAGACTGGTCTGCTTTGTGCGGGTTTGATCTTTTATAAAGGTGAACAATAATTAAAGTAATGATAATTGAGATAATCATCCCGATAATCGGAGCCATGAAAATGAAAAGGAAAATAGGGATTACCTTGTCAAATTTCACAACGCTCTGGTGCGTTACCTGCGAAGCGGCTGCCTTTACGGTTTCCCAAGTTCCCAATTCCGGCTGTGCTGCTGCAACGTTGTGGTAATCCATCATAAAAGCGTGCATTAAAGCGGCTCCTAAAAATCCTCCGATCAGTGTGTGTGAAGAGGAGGAGGGAATACCAAACCACCATGTTAAAAGGTTCCATGCGATTGCCGCAACAAGACCTGAAAAGATAACTTCGAGGGTAATAAAATTCTCATTAACTGTTTTGGCAATTGTATTACCAATTTTAAATTCTCCAATGATGTAAGCAGCGATGAAGAAAGCTGCAAAATTCCAGAGTGCTGCCCAAAGAACCGCCTGGAACGGAGTTAAAACTTTTGTAGAAACAATAGTCGCAATTGAGTTGGCTGCATCATGAAAACCATTAATGTAATCGAATATCAAAGCCAATGCAATAATAACTATAAGTAAAATCGGAAATTCCATTGTTTAATTATAATTATTAATTATGCGTATTTAATCATGATGTTTTCAATCGTGTTGGCAACATCTTCTGCTTTGTCAGTTACGACTTCAAGATAATTAAGTACAGATGAAACTTTGATAATGTTGATCGCGTCGTTTGTTTCGAACAATTCTACCATAGAATTGGATAACAAATCGTCTGCAATGTTTTCGATAGAGTTTACTTTGATACAAGCTTCTTTTACCTGCTCCATATTTTTGAATCCTTTCAGGTTTTTCATTGCATTCTGGATCTCAAGACAAGCTTTGTGGATCAGCAATGAGAAGTCTGAATAGGCCTTCATTTCCGGCGACTTGTAAAGGAAGATATATTTTGTGGAAGCGTAGATGTAATCTGCGATATCGTCTAATCCTGTTGCTAAAGTGTGGATGTCTTCTCTGTCGAAAGGAGTAATGAAGTTTTTCCCCAGTTCTACGAAGATCTCGTGAGTAAGCTCATCATTTTTGTGTTCGTAATCGCTCATCTTTTTCAACATAGAATCGTCGTTCAGATCGAAATCTTTGATTCCGTGGTTGAATTCCTCAGACATTGCTACAAGGTTTTCTGTTACTTTTTCGAAAAGTACAAAGAAGATTTTATCTTTCGGTTGAAAAGCGTGGAAAATATTACCAATTCCCATTGTAAAGTTTTTATAATTCGTGTGCAAATTTCTTAAAAAACCGCCTTACCTGAAAGGGGATAACGTTAAGTTTTGTTAACATTGGATGAACGCCTGATTATCAAATAAAAAAACCGACTTTACAGCCGGTTTTAGATATATTTTCAGTAAGATTAATTAGCCTCTTCAGCTCTCATTTCCTTACCTCTGAATTTCATTGTAGAAATATTGCTTAAAAGATCTCCTTTGAAAGATTTTTCAACCTCGAAGAAAGAGAATTTCTCTAGAATTTCGATGTCTCCGATCTCGGCTCTTTTTTTGCTTTTTCCTGAAGATGTCGCTTTGTTGATGATGTCTAAAACGTCAAGTTTTTTCAACTGGTCTTTTTTACCAAGATTGAAGAAAAATCGAACCATATTTTCGTTCTTCCTTCTTGGTTTTGCACCACGTTCTCTTCTGTCGCTTCTTTCTCCACGTTCCCCTCTGTCGCGGTCTCTTCCTCTGTCACGGTCTCTTCTTGAACCTCTGTCATCATCTCTGCTGCTCAGTTTCTGCTCAATAAGATCATGTCTGTCTTTGTAGTACATTGCAAGATCCTTTAACTGGAACTGAAGAAGCTTGTGCGCCAGTTCTTCTTTCGTGAATGCCGATAAATCAGGAATCAGAGAGTCATCAAATTCAAAGAAATCTTCGTGAATTTCGAATAGACTTTCGAAAACTCCTCCAACCTGAGCTTTGATAATATCGTCACCGGTAGGAATTTTACCTTCCGTGATTTCAATTTTCGTAGCCGATTTGATCTGCTTTAATTTTCTGCTTTCTTCAGGCTTAATTAAAGACATTGAAATTCCGTCTTTTCCTGCTCTTCCTGTTCTTCCGCTTCTGTGTACGAAAACTTCAGGATCGTCCGGTAAAGAATAGTGGATAACGTGGGTAAGAGAATTTACATCCAGACCTCTTGCTGCAACATCTGTCGCTACAAGAATATCAATGTTTTTTAGTCTGAATTTCTTCATTACCGTATCTCTCTGCGCCTGAGAAAGATCTCCGTGAAGTGCATCTGCTGCATAACCGTTCTGCATTAAGAAATCGGCAACTTCCTGAGTTTCCATTCTTGTTCTGCAGAAAATAATGGAGTACTGATTCGGGTTGGAATCAATTAATCTCTTTAAAGCTTCTTTTTTCTGACGGTAACCTGCCACATAATATTCATGCTTGATGTTCTTTTTAACCTCGTTAATAGAACCTACAGAAATTCTGTGCGGCTTCGTAAGATAGTTTTTGGAAATTCTTTCCACTTCCTTGTTCATCGTTGCAGAGAAAAGGAAAGTCTGTTTTGTTTCCGGTGTTTCACTTAAAATGGTTTCCAATTCGTCTTTGAAACCCATGGAAAGCATTTCGTCTGCTTCGTCCAAAACCAACCAGTGAATAGCAGAAAAGTCTAAAGCCTTTCTGTTAATCAAATCGATTACTCTTCCCGGAGTTCCCACAATAATCTGCGGTTTGTCCTTCAGAGATCTCATTTGCTCCATAATACTGCTTCCACCATAAACCGCTGTGGTTTTGATGTTCTGCATGTACTTAGAATAATTCTTTATGTCTTTAGCAATCTGAAGACATAATTCCCGTGTCGGACAAAGCACCAAAAGCTGGATTTTGCGACTCGTTTCGTCAATCATATCCAAAATCGGAAGCGAAAATGCTGCTGTTTTGCCTGTCCCCGTCTGCGCAAGTGCGATCAAGTCGCGAATATCTGAAAGAATAAAAGGGATAGTCTGTTTTTGGATTTCTGTCGGGCTTTCGTAGCC
Source organism: Chryseobacterium sp. 2P (assembly GCF_059579425.1). Lineage (NCBI taxonomy): Bacteria > Pseudomonadati > Bacteroidota > Flavobacteriia > Flavobacteriales > Weeksellaceae > Chryseobacterium > Chryseobacterium sp. 2P. The sequence continues at coordinate 3,307,306 of NZ_CM184194.1, read as the reverse complement.
CAGTTCGCCAATTGCCTTAAGAATATCAGGACTTAAATTGGTCTCCGTAAATAAATTCATTAAATATTATAAAATTTCTGCAAATATACAATAAATATTTGATTTGTTTTTGAATTATTTTTAAATAATTAAACTTAAATTCAGAATCCTTTAATCTTTTACTTTTATTTTGAAAATTAAATGCAAAAAAACAGGGTGCAAATTATAAAGATGTTAACCATTGTTTTTTTTTATTAGATGTGTTTTATTTTTTCTCTGGAATTTATGAATTTTCAAAAATTTTAAACTTTCAGATCCATTTAAATTCTTTATTTGGTTATTTGTGTGGAAAAAGTATAATTGAAAACAGTTCGGTTTTTGTACATTTGAATCATTACAAATTATCAGTTTTACAATTTAAAATAAAAAACTTTACAGAATGATGTCTGCAACAATTTCTCCAAAAGTATTCGATTTTCTTAATCAACTTACCGTTAACAATAACCGCGAATGGTTTACGGAAAATAAAAACCTTTACACGGAATCTCAGGAAAATGTGATTGCTTTTCTTGGAGATCTCATTAAAGAAATGTCTGGTTTTGACGATGAGCTGGGAAAAATTGATGCCAAGAAATCTCTGTTCAGAATTTACAGAGATACACGATTTTCAAAGGATAAAATTCCTTATAAAACGAATTTCGGAGCGTCATTGGGAATGGGAAAAGGAAGTCCGAAAGGCGGATATTATCTTCATCTGGAGCCGGGGAAATCGTTCATTGCCGGAGGAATTTACATGCCCGAATCTTCAGTTTTAAAGGAGTTGAGAAAAGAAATTTCTTTATATGGAGAGGATTTTCTTAAAGTCATCAATAACAAAGAATTCAAAAAATATTTTCCGGATCTTGATCAGGATGATAAGCTGAAAAAAATTCCGCAGGGTTTTGAAAAGGAAGATCCGATGGGAGAGTATCTCAAACTGAAAAGTTTTATCGTAGTTTATAACCTGAAAGATGAAGAAGTTTTCGATAAAAATGCCGTGAAAAATCTTGCCAAAATCTTTAAAGTGATGAAGCCTTTGAATGATTTTCTGAATACGCCTTTTTTGTAGGTGGATTTGTTCAACCCACACAGGTTTTCAAAACCTGTGTGGGTTAGGATCGATAAATTGGGCATAATACTGAAAAATAGTTGGTAGAATCCTATCAAAACCTCATTGTTAGGCTGCTTGGAGGAAGTTTTATGAAACGTGTTTCATAAAACTTTTTCTTTGTCTGAAAAATGGCAAAAAAACGTTGTTGGTCTTGTTCAAGCCTGGAGGTAATTCGTTGGGGAAAACAAGGGGGAAAGCAAAGATTTAAATGTAAAAATTGCGGGATTTTATTTACTCAAAACAGAACGGAGCAGAGAATTAAAAATCGTTTTATCTGGTTCAAAAAATGGGTATTGGAAAGGCAGACCTACAAAACGCTTTGCAGAGACAGCGGTTATTCGAAAGATACTTTGCAGAAAACATTTTATACCATTTTAGAGCAGTCTCCTACCTTAAAGATCATCAAACGGGAAAAGGTGAATTTAAGAATGGATGCAACTTATTTTGCTCAGTTCTGTTTAATTGCTTATCAGGATGATTTTGATGGATATACACAGCTTATCCGTTTTACCGATGGAGAACATTATGAAGAAATCAGGGAAGATTTAAACAATCTTTTACGGCTGGGCGTAAAGCTGGAAAGCATTACTACAGATGGACATAAAAGCGTTTTGAAAGCCATAAATAAATCTGATGGAGACATCATTACTCAGAGATGTCTGGTTCATATTCAGAGAATGTGCCTGATCTGGCTCACAAAGTTTCCTAAACACATTGCCGGTCAGGAACTTCGAAAACACGTTTTATTATTACTGAAAATTAAAACACAAAACGATAAAATCTGGTGGAAAAATGAACTCAACGACTGGTATTTGAGACATCAGGATTATATTAATGAAAAAACAATTAATCTTGAAACCGAAAGATACTGGTATACCCACAAGCTTCTCAGACGATCGTATTTTACTATAAAACGGGCATTGCCCAATATGTTTCATTATCTGGAAAATCCCAATATTCCTAAAACAACCAATGGTATTGAGGGATATTTCAGCCATTTAAAAAATCATCTCGACCTGCACAGAGGTCTCACATTGAAAAACCGAATCAATTTCATCAAATGGTATATTTATTTTTCTAACGAAAAATAGAGTTTTTTTAGCCATAAGGTTCATCCGATAATAAACGAAAAGGTGAGGGAAACCTCACCTTAAAACTATCGTTTTGAACATTAATCCTATTGCTGAAAAGTTGATCTCCACCAGTGCTTTTGTCCTCTTCGGATTAACATCCATAATTTATTAAAATATATCCTGAATTTCACCAACTATTTTTCAGTACATTACCATAAATTGTATAAATCAAAACGTGGAAATTCTTACGAATCATAGTTTTGAATATGTTGTAGCGTTGTATCGATTAATGAAACTTTGCAAAATCTAACAATTCATTTTGTCTGTCATTCCGCAGGAAACCTGAGTTTTCGCCTTTTATTAAAGCAATTTTTAATTGTAGTGATTTTGATTATTTTTCAAAAGGAATGTTTTTATCTTTACAATATTTTTCTATTTCAGAGTCGCTTAAAAAATACTTATCACAGAACTCGTTCAATTCTTTTTCTGCACCAGTAATATATTTTTCGCTAGCTGTTAATAGTTTTTCTGTTTGTTCTATGAAATGTTCAAATTCTTTGTTTATTTTACAAAGCTTATCAATGGTTTTAAAGTCTAAATCTCGATAAACTGCGGGGAATAATATTTTACTTTGATAAGGATTAGCGTTCAACTCAATAATTCCAATTCCAAAGGACTGATTTAATCTAGACATTTCTTCATTCAGACTGTCGCTAAACTCAAAAGCAACTAGATATCCATAATTAGCCCAGCTTGAATTAGAAACAGCTTGAAAATAAGCCTTTTTAAGTTCGCTATCACTATTAATTTCTCTTTTAAGTTCATATGAACTTAGCTTAAATGTATCAACGCGATTAATTGATTTTAGAAAGTTTTGGCTTGCTTTGGTTTGAAGATTTAAAAATTTGATCCCAATCATATCAGGATGAGTCCATATTTGATTACTGTCCTTTCCGTTAGATTGTTCATGAAATATAGTCTTAGAGAAAGTTTCAGTGTTCTTCAAAAAACTACTCAATAATTTATGTAGGTCTCTTTCTTCATAGACCTTGGTTTTTATTTCCCCTTTTAAATTTACTGCAATCGTACTTTCATCATCTAAAATGTATTCTTCAATCTGTTGTTCATTCTTTGTTAGATAATAATAATAAGTGCCGTTAGTTTTTTTGATTCTTTTAACTCTTGAATCCCCCAATCTTATAAAGTCACCAAGTTGCGCAGATATTGTTGAAGAAGGAGTTTTACCTTTTAGAAATTCATAATAATTTTTTTCAACAATGTGATTGTAGACTTCTATATTATATACTGGTATTATTAAATCTTCAAGGCTTTTTAAGATGGCTTCTTTTATAGTCATTAGTTTGTAATAATTGATTTTCAAATATAATAATAAATGTCAGAAATGTATTTTCAAGCTCATAATTCCCACCCAAAAAATAAAATCCGCCACAAATTTGCCCACCCAATTTTTTAAAAGTAATTTTGCATGAATCTAAAATAAAAGTAAAATATGTCAACTTACGTAGTTGTAGGTCTTCAGTATGGAGATGAAGGTAAAGGAAAAATCACGGATGTTTTATCGGCAAAATCAGATTACGTTGTACGTTTCCAAGGGGGAGACAACGCGGGTCACACGGTTTATGTAGGTGAAGAGAAATTCGTTTTGCACCTTCTTCCATCGGGAGTTCTTCAGTGCAAAGGGAAATGTATCATTGCCAACGGAGTAGTGGTAAATCCTAAATCTTTCATTAAGGAGGTGAATCAGATCGAAAGCAAAGGCTTAAAGACAGATCACATTTTCATCAGCAGAAGAGCGCATGTCATCATGCCTTACCACATTCTTTTGGATACGTACCGTGAAGAAGAGCACGGAGGAACGCAGATCGGGACAACAAAAAAAGGGATCGGACCTTGCTATGAAGATAAAATTGCAAGAGTGGGGATCAGAATGATCGACCTTTTGAATCCTGAGATCTTAAGAGATAAAATCGAGAAAAACTTAAAAATCAAGAATTCTCTTTTTGAAAAATACTTCGGAAAACCTACATTGGACGTTGAAGAAATTTACAACGAATATTTAGAAATCGGAAAACAGCTTCAGCACAGAATCGTAGATACCGAACTTGAACTGAATGAAGCGATCAGAGACGGTAAAAATGTTTTATTCGAAGGAGCGCAGGCTTTAATGCTGGATATCGACTTCGGAACGTATCCTTACGTAACTTCATCTTCTCCATCTACAGGAGGAGTTTGTACAGGAGCGGGAGTTCCGCCAACTTCCCTTCAAAACTTAATTGGTGTTGCCAAAGCATACTGTACAAGAGTTGGAAACGGACCTTTCCCTTCAGAACTGGATAATGAACTGGGTGAGAAAATCAGACAGATCGGAGGAGAATTCGGAGCGACGACAGGAAGACCGAGAAGAACAGGCTGGTTAGACCTTGTTTCTTTGAAGCACGCATGTATGATCAACGGAATCAATAATTTAGTGATTACAAAATTAGACGTTCTTACAGGAATTGAAAATTTAAAAGTCGTTACGCATTATAAAACGGAAGACGGAAAAATCATCGATTATTTCACTTCATCCACCGAAAAATTATACAACTACGAACCAATCTATCAGGATTTACCGGGTTGGAATGAAGATATCACGAAAGCCAGAAGCTACGACGAACTTCCGCAAACCGCTCAGGAATACATCGAATTTATCGAGAAATATTTAGGAATCAACGTTTATTTGGTTTCTGTTGGACCGGAAAGAAGCCAAAATATCATCAGAAAAGAATTATTCTAAGAATATTTTTTCAACATACAGAAAGAGATCATCAAACGGTGGTCTCTTTTTTTATTGGATACTTTGATTCTTAAAAACTAAATTTCTACTTTCTTTTTATTCCGTAAATTTCAACCATCAACCATCAACTATCGACCAATTCCCTTTTCAGGAGCTTTTTCCAGCTTTCGCTACTCGCTTTTTCTTAGTTTCGGCGGCTGCGAAGCAGCCGCCGAAACTAAGAAAAGAGCTCAGACATGCCGCTCAATCTGGGCTAAAATGCAGGTCTGCAATTTTAACTTTCTCCGTAAAATATTTAAACTCAGGAATTTATTATTTGCAACATAGTTAATTTTATTATTTAACATTAAAATTTTAAAAACGTTATCATTTTAACAGATATTTGGCAAAAAATTTGATATTGAATCAATGCTTATTGGTAAGATCATAAAAACTAATAATCAAATTTTTTTAACAGTTTAAATATTTTAGTAATGAAACACACAAATCAAAATCAGGAATTTCGTTTTAACGAAGTTCTTTTCGAACACCGTAACAAAGAATACGGAGCTTATGTATTAAGAAGAGAATCAGACAGAATCTTAACAAAAGCATTTTTTATAGGAGTCAGTGTATTGGCTGCCGTTTCTTTAACTCCGCTTGCGATTAATGCATTTAAGAATCCCGAAGTGACTGACGAAGGAGGGTATGAATTACCTCCACCAATTCTTATTAATGAATATGATGATACACCACCTCCAGTAGCAGTTCTGCCTCCAAAAGCACCATCTGCTCCTGTAAAAACATTCGATGATACGGTTCCGACACCTACTTCTCATGTAACCAATGAAAAAGTTGTAGAGAAAATTGAAGGAGCTGTTGCAGGAACAAGAAATAATCCTGATGGAGAAACTGCTCCACCAAATACTTATGTACCAACAACTCCAACGATCGGAACTGGTCCTGTAATTACTACGGCTCCACCAGTAGTAATTAAAGAGGATCCCAATAAAATTTTCAATAGTGGAGATTTAGGAAAAGAAGCAAATTTTGATGGTGGAATCGACTCATTCAGAAATAAAGTAATGAGTAATTTTGACGGATCAGGCTTTGATTCTGGTGAATTAATGAAAACCACGATTACTTTTATTGTAGAAAAAGACGGTACCATTTCTGGAATAAAGGCTGCGGGTTCAGATGCGGATTTCAATAGTGAGGCGGTAAGAACAATCAGATCGATTAAAGGAAAATGGACACCTGCAAAAAACAAACAGGGTGAATCCGTAAGAAGTTATTTCAAATTTCCGATCACAATGAAATTTGATCAATAAGACATAAAAAACAAATCTTGAACAGTTATCCACAAAGAATTTTTTTTGTGGATAATTTTTTTTATTGCTAAATTGCTTATTAACAATATTTTAACTCAAATTTCGTTTTATCCCTTTATTAAGAGCAGGGAAAAATGTGTATTTTTGAAACTTAAAGTTCTAACAATGGCAAAAATCATAGGTATCGCTAATCAGAAAGGAGGAGTTGGGAAAACAACAACAGCTGTTAATTTAGCCGCAGCATTAGGGGTATTAGAGAAAAAAATATTAATCATCGATGCAGACCCTCAGGCGAATGCAACTTCAGGTTTAGGCGTAGAAGACGTAAGATATTCTACATACAATCTTTTGGAGCACAGCGTAGAAACTTCAAAATGTATTAAACAGACAGCAACTCCGAATCTGGATATTGTGCCTTCTCACATCGATTTGGTGGCAGCGGAAATTGAGCTTGTCGACAAAGAAGAGCGTGAGTATATGCTTAAAAAAGCTTTACAGAGCGTAAGAGACGATTATGATTATATTATTATCGATTGTGCGCCGAGTTTAGGTCTTATTACCGTAAATGCGCTTACAGCAGCAGATTCTGTAATCATTCCGATTCAGTGCGAATATTTTGCGTTGGAAGGTCTTGGAAAATTACTGAATACCATCAAAAACGTTCAGAAAATCCACAATAAAGATCTGGATATTGAAGGTCTGCTTCTTACGATGTACGACAGCCGTTTGAGACTATCCAATCAGGTCGTGGAAGAAGTAAATTCTCATTTCCCTGAAATGGTGTTCGAAACCATTATCAGCAGAAATGTACGATTAAGCGAAGCGCCAAGTTTCGGAGAAAGTATCCTGAATTACGATGCAGAAAGTAAAGGAGCAATACAGTACATTCAGTTGGCAGAAGAAGTTTTATTGAAAAACGAAAAATTAGTAAAGAATTAAAAGCAGCTAGCTAAGCTAAACGCTAAAAACAAAATATGAAGGATAAAAAAAGAGCAATGGGACGTGGTTTGGGCGCAATTCTTAGTGCCGAATCCAAAGCAACGATCAATTCTGCCACCGATGAGGGAGCAGATAAGTTTGTAGGGAATATCGTAGAAATTGCATTAGAAGATATTTATCCCAATGCGTCTCAGCCAAGAACTTATTTTGACGAAAAAGCATTGAACGAACTTGCGCAGTCGATTAAAAATTTAGGTGTTATTCAGCCGATTACCTTAAGAAAAGACGGCGAAAAGTTTGAAATCATTTCCGGAGAAAGACGTTACCGCGCAAGTAAAATTGCAGGATTAGAGTCTATTCCGGCATACATCCGTCTGGTTAATGATCAGGAGCTTCTTGAAATGGCACTTGTTGAAAACATCCAGAGAGAAGATCTTGATGCGATAGAAATTGCATTAACATATCAGAGATTGATGGAAGAAATTGGTCTTACCCAGGAAAATCTAAGCCAGAGAGTAGGGAAAGACAGAAGTACCATTACAAATTCCATCAGATTACTGAGACTGCATCCCGATATTCAGAATGCGATCCGAAGCGGAGAAATTTCTGCAGGACACGGAAGAGCCATCATCAGTCTTGAAAGCGAAGAACATCAGCAGATTTTGTTTGATTTAATTATCAAAGAAAAACTCAATGTAAGACAGGCAGAACAGGCAGCTACAGCCATTAAAAACCCGAAATCTCCGGCGGCGAAAAAAGCAAAAGCCGAGCTTTCCAACAATTATAAAAGAGCGCAGAAAACAATTGCAGATATTTTAGATGTAAAAGTTGAAATCAAAGCCTCTCCAAACGGTAAAAAAGGTAAAATTGTTCTGGACTTCAAAAATGAAGATGAGCTGGAATATATTTTATCCCATATTAAATAAATGAAAAAAATACTTTTCACATTTTTTCTGTGTCTGTTCGCTCTTGCGTATTCACAGGTAAATCCTAACGACACTATTCGGGTAGACTATCGCCCGAAAGACAGTGTTGCCGTGGAAAAGAACAACATCAAAACAGAAAGCAGGGTAGTTGCAGATCTTGAAAAAGCAAACGGACCTACAAAAAAAACGCTAAAACTTAACCCTACAAAAGCAGGGTTGTACTCTGCCGTACTTCCCGGATTGGGACAGGTGTATAATAAAAAATACTGGAAGGTTCCCATTGTTTTAGGAGCAGTAGGAGCGGGGGTAGGAATTGCAGTCTGGAATGACAATCAGTACAGAAGATACCGTGAATATTACATCGCCAAGCTCAACGGAACTCCAAATGAATTTGTTGATAGCCATCCTTGGCTCGACAAAGTGGCTCTCGGAAATGCACAGGACAGATCAAAGAGGCAGAGAGATTACGCCATTGCAATTACAGGATTAATTTACATTCTGAATATCGTAGATGCAGTGGTTGATGCCCATTTATACGAAGCGAGACACGATCCGGATCTTACGCTTAATCCGGCAATGATTCAGGATCAGTATGGAATTGCACCTCCGAAAACGGGCTTAAGTTTAAGTTACAGATTTTAAAAATAAGTAATGCAGTCTTAGCTTAGTGAAATCGAAGATTCGACGAAGTCAAACGCCTTCGCGAACGAAGAATATGCAGGAGGATTTTAAAGAAATCTTTACGGGCTTTGCATTAGATTATAAAATTAAATAAAGAAGAACATGAAAATAGCATTAGTTGGATACGGTAAAATGGGCAAAATCATTGATGAAATTGCCACTAAAAGAGGACACGAAATCGTTGCCCGGTTAAAAGAAACTCCAACTGCTGAAAATCTCAATAATCCTGATGTTGTAATCGAATTTTCCTTACCGGAAGTTGCTTACGAAAACATCAAAGCCTGTCTGGAAAACAAAATTTCGGTGATCTGCGGAACAACGGGCTGGCTGGAAAAAAAATCCGAAATTGAAAAACTGGCTGTAGAAAAAGAAACCGCTTTTTTATATGGTTCAAACTTTAGTCTTGGTGTTAATTTATTCTTTGCCTTAAACGAAAAACTGGCAGATTTAATGAAAAATGTAGACGAATATTCTTGTCAGTTAGAAGAAATTCATCACATTCACAAATTAGATGCGCCAAGCGGAACAGCAATTTCCATCGCCGAAGGAATTTTTAAAAACAATCCGAAATTCGATTCCTGGAAACTGGAAGAAACGCAGGGAAATCAACTGGGCATTTTTGCCATCCGTGAAGATGAGGTTCCGGGAACACACAGTGTTTTTTACAGAAGCGAAGTGGACGAAATAGAAATCAAACATACCGCATTCAACAGAAGTGGTTTTGCACTGGGTGCAGTAGTTGCGGCAGAATGGATTAAAGATAAAAAAGGAAATTTCACGATGAAGGACGTTTTGGGACTTTAATATTGTAACAAAATTCTTACATTGCAAACTAATAAGAGTGAATGGTGAAGTGTTAATAGTGAATTTGTGATCATTTATCAAGACATCATTCATCAATTATATTATAGATTAGGCACAAAAATTTATGAATTATTTTTTAACGTACGCAGTTTATGTTCTCATTTTATCTGTATTGATGGGGATTTCCACGTGGAAACTGTTCAAAAAATTAGGATATAGTCCGCTTTTCGCGTTTATTCCTTTTTACAACTATTTCATTATTTTAAAAGAGACAAAACATCCGAAATGGTGGGCAATTTTATCATATCTGCCAATCGTAGGACCTATTATGATGTCTGTTTTTCATTTGTATTTAGTGAAAAAGTTCGGGAAAACGCTCTTCAAAGATCAGTTTCTTACAGTCATTCTTCCGTTTATCTACATGGCAACGATAAATTATGGAAAAGATGTTGAGCTGGAAGACGAAAATGCCATCTTTCTTACCGACGAAGAAAAAAGTGCAAAAAAGAAAGATTCATTTGTTGGGTCTGTGACGTTTGCGGTAGTTTTCGCAACAATAATTCACGTTTTTGTAACACAGCCTTTCGGAATTCCGACAGGATCTATGGAAAGAACTTTATTGGTAGGTGATTTCCTTTTCGTAAACAAATGGAGTTACGGATACAGACTTCCAATGCGTCCTCTGGCGATTCCCTTCTTACAGGGAACCATCATGGATACAGGGGAAAAAGGAAACCCGAAAGATGATCCTAAATCTTATGTGGACGCTGTAAAATTACCTTATGAAAGAATTTTTCAGTTTAGCAAGCCTCAGAAAAAAGATATTGTTGTTTTCAATTATCCACAGGATTCCGTGCACACTGCCATCGACAGAAAAGATCCTTACGTAAAAAGATGTGTAGCTGTTGCGGGAGATACTTTCGAAATGAGAGCAGGAAGACTTTTCGTTAACGGAAAAGCTGAAACATATTTAGGAGATCAGGAAGTTCAGCATGCATACACAGTAAGCACAGGAACGCAGTTGGATGTTCCGGGACTTTATAACATTTACGGATTTTTGCCTGTTAGAGAAATTCAGAATGAAAAAAGCGGCGGATTTGTTTATATGTTTCAGGGACTTACTGATAAAACGGCTAAAGAAATTAAATCTTTACCGAACGTGATCAGCATGGAAGAAAATATCTATCCTAAAGATTCTGCAACGATTTCTTATAAATTGAATGCTGATAAAACAGCGTACACCAAAAGTATTGATACTACCCAGTCTATTTTCCCAATCAACAAACCTTGGAATCAGGATTGGTACGGACCTTTAAAGATTCCTAAAAAAGGAGATGTGGTTACCATCAATCAGGAAACCTTACCGGAATACCAGTGGATTATTTCTCAGTATGAACACAATAAGCTAGAGAATAAAAACGGTAAAATTTTCATCAACGGAAAACAAACCAATCAGTATACCATTCAGCAGGATTATTATATGATGGTCGGAGATAACAGAGACGCTTCTTTGGATGCAAGATTCTTTGGTTTCGTTCCTGAAGAAAATATCGTTGGAAAGCCAATGTTTACCTGGATGAGTGTTCAGGGAGTTTTTGCGGATGCAAGTTCTACTTATCAGGCTCCTAAAAAAGTTCGTTGGGAAAGAATGTTTAAAGCAACCAATACAGGAGAAGCCAACAAAACCTCTTACTGGTGGATTGCAGCGATGATTCTTATTCTGTTCTTCGGGTGGGAATATTTCATGAAATTATTCAGAAAGAAAAAGACGGAAGACGATGTGTAATTCACTTTGTCAAAGTTTAAATCTTTGACAAAGTTTCAAAATCAATTATTTAATTGAAAAAATAAATTGTAAATAGAATGAAGTATTTGAAAAAATACTTCATTTTTGCATTATGAATATGAAGAATGTATTATTACCGGCGTTTTATCTGCCGCCAATTTCTTGGTTTTCAGTGTTTTTAGATCCTGAAAATGAAATTGTATTTGAACAGTTTGAAAGTTTTCCGAAACAGACGTACAGAAACAGAGCTAATATTTTCGGAGCCAACGGAAAGTTATCATTAATCATTCCTATTGCTCATAACGGATGCAGAGAATTTAAGGATATTGAAATTTCTCACCGTGAAGACTGGAGGAATTTGCATTGGAAATCCATTAAAACCGCCTATCAAAGCTCTCCGTATTTTGAATTTTATGAAGATAAATTCAGAAAGATTTACGATCTGAAAGAAAAACATCTGTTGGATTTTAACCTTAAAACTCTTGAAATCGTTCAGCAGATCCTTAAAACAGAAAAGGCACACTCTTTGAATGAAGAATATATCAAATTTCCGGAAGAAATTAATTTCAGAGATCAATTTTCAGCCAAAATACCTTCAGAATACGAAATGGACGAATATTATCAAACGTTCTCTGATAAACGTGGTTTTTTGAAAGATTTATCAGTTTTGGACTTAATTTGTAACAAAGGACCGGAATCTTTGACTTATATTAAAAATATTAAATATTCATAGTAAATGAAAAAGGTATTATTAGCTGCTGTTTTTTTAGTAGGGATTGGTTTTTCTCAGGCGCAGGAAGCAAAAGATCCGATGCAGGATAAAGATCTTATGACGTGGTATCATAAAGATTTTGCTACAACGAAAGTTTATGGGGTAAATACAGAAAATGCCTATAAATTTTTAGAATCTAAAGGTCTTAAGCCAAAGACAGTTTTGGTAGGTGTGTTAGATAGCGGAGTTCAGGTGGATCACCCGGGATTGGTAAAAAACATCTGGACAAATCCTAATGAAGTGCCGAACAACGGAAAAGATGATGATGGTAACGGTTACATCGATGATATCCACGGATGGAACTTTATCGGGGGTAAAAATGGAGATATAGACATCGACAATATGGAGGTAACCAGAGTTGTTGTTAAATATAAACCTGTTTTCGAAGGAGATGATTCTACAAAAAACAAAGCAAACCAAGCTAAAATGCCTGAAGAATTTGCAATGTATATGAAAGCTAAAGACCTTTTCACTAAGAAAAGCGTTGAGGCAAAGCAGGGATTCAAGACCTATACTATGATTAATGAGGCAATTCCCGTAATGGTAAAACTACTGAACGGAAAACCTCTTACTCCTGAAAATGTTGCAGCAATAAAACCTGCAGATCAAAAAGAAGCAATGGCGGCGCAGGTTTTGGCGCAGGTTGCTCAAAGTCCTGAATTTAAAGGAAAATCGGCTGCAGAGTTTGAAAAAGCAATGAGCGGTCAGATTAAAGAAGCTTTAGACTATTTTGGTCCTCAGGAAAAGCAGTATGATCTTAATTACGATCCGAGAAAAGAAATCGTAGGAGATAACTATGACGATTATTCTGAGAAAAATTACGGAAACAATCATTACGAAGGTCCGGATGCAGAACACGGAACTCACGTAGCGGGAATTATTGCCGGTCTTCCGAACGGAAAAGAAATACAGTATGGAGTTGCTTCGAAAGTAGCGAAAATAATGTCTGTAAGAACCGTTCCGAATGGTGATGAAAGAGACAAAGACGTTGCCAACGCAATCAGATACGCAGTAGATAACGGAGCGAAAGTTTTAAACATGAGCTTCGGAAAGCCGGTTTCTCCGGGTAAAAATGTAGTTTGGAATGCATTTAAATATGCTCAGGATAAAGGAGTTCTTCTGGTAAAAGCTGCAGGAAATGAAAACGAAGATGTGGCAGAACATCTGGCTTATCCTACCAACTTTAAGAATGTAACCGATGAAAAACCATTTGTAAACAACGTATTGGTTGTAGGAGCAAGTACCAATAAAAATGATGCATTAAGAGCGAGTTTTTCCAACTTCAATAAGAAAATGGTAAACGTTTTTGCTCCGGGTGAAGAAATTTATTCTACCGTTCCTCATAATGAATATAAATACTTACAGGGAACTTCTATGGCTTCTCCGGTTGTAGCAGGAGCTGCAGCAGTTTTATTGGCTTATATGCCTAATTTAACACCTGTACAGATTATCGAATCTTTGGTGAAATCCAGCAACCCAAGTACAACAAATCAATTCGGAGATTTCTCTGAAGCAGGAGGAGTAATTGATCTTAAAAAAGCGGCAGAATATGCTTATACGCATTTTTACAACGGAAAAGCAGGCTCTTCAAAGAAGGCTGATAAATCCGTAAAAAAGACTGTTAAAAAATAGTATATCTTCCTGTATTTAAGGTAGAAACATATAAAGTCCGAAATTTTCGGACTTTTTTTATTGGTAATAATTAATTTTGGCACGGTTTTTTGTAACTTTATTGTAACAAAATAATAAACAACAAAATGAAAAAGTTACTACTTGCAGGGATGTTGGGAACATCGCTTTTTGCAGTGTCTTGTTCCACAGTGAATAATGCTAAAACAGCCCAAACACAAAGATCAGAATTTTTGAAAATGAAAGGCGACTGGCAGATCGTCAGTGTAAATTATGATAAAAAGTTCAAAGTAAAGCCATTCGATGACGGTGTAGATGCACAGTGTTTCGTAGGAAGCCACTGGAGACTGATTCCAAATAACTGGACAGGAGCGTATACATTAAACGGAGGAGGAACCTGCGGAACAGGATTTACACAGCCGATTAAGATTGATGTGGTAAGCGGAAATACATTTAATTTCAAAAAAATTGCTGACGGTACAAAAGCAAAGCAAAATACAGCAGGTTATACTTTGACGCTGACTAACCAGAATACAGACCAATTCTCATTGGAACAGAATATTCCTTTCGATGGAGAAAATGTAAGAGTAGTTTACAATTTCGAAAGAACAGGAATGAAATAATTTAACATAAAAAATATAAAAAGATGAAATTTACAAAAACATATATCGGAGCGTTATTTTTATCATCAGCTTTATTGCTTACAAGCTGTGAGGCTGTACAGAATTCCAACCATCAGCAGAGAGGGACAGCAGTAGGTGTTGCTTCCGGAGCTGTAATAGGCGGTATTTTGGGGAATAACGTAGGAAAAGGTAAAAATGCTGCTTTAGGAGCTGTTTTAGGAGGTATTATCGGTGGTGTTGCAGGTAACGTTATCGGTTCTAAAATGGATAAACAGGCAAGAGAAATTAAAGAAACTTTACCGGGAGCTCAGGTAGAAAGAGTAGGAGACGGTATCAAAATTACATTAAGTGAAAGCATCGTGAATTTCGATTTCAATTCTTCTGCTTTAACAAGTACTGCAAAAACAAACCTTGATAAACTGGCTCAGGTTTTAACGAACAACCCGGATACAAACATTAATATTTATGGGCATACAGACAGCAAAGGTTCAGATTCTTACAACATGAGTCTTTCTGAAAGAAGAGCCAATTCTGTAAAAGCTTATTTAGCGGGTAAAGGAATTTCTTCTAGCAGATTATTTGCTTTGGGAGAAGGAGAAAGTATGCCGGTTGCTACTAACGATACAGAAGAAGGAAGAGCTAAAAACAGAAGAGTGGAATTCGCTATTACCGCCAATGAAAAAATGATTAACGACGCACAGAACGGTCAATAATTATTTAACATATAAATATTTTCGTGAATAACCGCAATAGCGGTTATTTTTGTATTTTTATGGTGATATTTTTTGAAATTACTATTTTTGCATTTGAAACAACATAAATGAAGAAATATTTAAAGCTGCTCCGCGTGGAGCAATGGGTGAAGAACCTGTTTGTTTTTGTTCCTCTTTTCTTTTCGGGTAATATTAAAAATCTCGAACTACTCACAAAAAGCATCTTTGCTTTTATCATTTTTTCTTTGGCTGCAAGTGTCGTTTATATTCTGAATGATTATAACGATATTGAAGCAGATAAAAAACATCCCGAAAAAAGAAGAAGACCTTTGGCGAGCGGAGCCATTTCAAAATCTCAGGCGGTAGGAATTTTTACAGGACTTATTATTCTGGACATCGCACTGGTTTTCTTTGCCCAGATGTATTTTCATGAAAGTTTATGGAAATTTGCAACCATCGTAGGATTTTATTTTGTAATGAATCTTGCGTATACATTCAAATTAAAGCACGTTCCGATTATTGATATTTCTATCATTGCTGTGGGATTCGTTTTAAGAGTTTTATCGGGAGGCTACATTACGGGAATCAGCATTTCTCAATGGGCGATTTTACTCACCTTTGTGCTTGCGTTGGTATTAGCCATAGGAAAAAGGCGGGGAGAACTCATCAATGCGCAGGTTTCCGGAAAAACGCGAAGAGCATTAGACGGCTACAATGTACAGTTTGCAGATATTGCATTATCCATTTCCGTGACTCTGGCAATTGTCTGTTATCTGATGTTTACCCTGTCTCCTGAAGTTCAGGCAAGATTTCATTCAAGAGTATTTTATACGGTAATTTTTGTTGTTTTTGCTTTTTTAAGATACTTACAGCAGACATTGGTATACAACAGAACCGAATCTCCCACGAAGATTGTTTACAGAGACAGATACATTCAGATCACCTTGATATTGTGGGTTGCTGCATTTTTAATTCAAATCTACTTTAAAAAATGAAGCCGAATTTTGTACAAAAAGTGACCAACTGGGGTAATTTTCCCATAGTGGAAAAAGAAATGAAGTCTGAGGACAGCTTCAGAAAAATAAAAGAATTTGTTCAGAATCATAATGAAGTAATTGCTAGAGGAAACGGAAGATGTTATGGAGATTCTTCATTGGGAGAGCATATATTTTCAACCAAAAAATTAAATAAATTCATCAGTTTTGACCGTCTGAACGGAATTATCGAATGCGAATCGGGAGTCCTGCTTTCCGATGTGCTGGAAATTGCCGTTCCGCAGGGATATTTTTTATACGTAACACCGGGAACCAAATTTGTTTCTGTAGGAGGAGCCATTGCTTCTGACGTTCACGGTAAAAATCATCACGCTGAAGGATGCTTTTCGGAATATGTAATTGAATTTAAACTGATGATCGAAAACGGCGATATCATCAACTGTTCAAGAGAAGAAAATTCAGATAAATTCTGGGCAACTATCGGCGGAATGGGATTAACCGGGATTATTTTAACGGCAAAATTCAAGCTGAAAAATATTGAATCGGCATACATCCGTCAGGAAAGTATTAAAGCCGAAAATCTGGATGAGATCTTTAATCTGTTTGAAGAAAGCGAAAGCTGGACTTATACTGTAGCATGGATCGACTGCCTTCAGAAAGGTAAAAATATCGGAAGAAGTATCCTGATGAGAGGAGAACACGCTTTTCAGCACGAGCTGCCTCAGAAATTCAAAGAAAAACCATTGCGTTTAAAGAAAAAATTTGAGCCAACTGTTCCGTTTTATTTTCCCGGATTTGTCTTAAATGCTTTAACGGTAAAGATTTTCAATTATTTCTATTATAAAAAACAGTCTAAAAAGGAAGTTAAAAACTTTATCGATTATGAAACTTTCTTTTATCCTCTTGATTTCGTTCATGATTGGAATAAGATTTACGGAAAATCCGGCTTCATCCAATATCAGATGATGATTCCCAAAGAATCCGGAAAAGAAGGAATGAAAAAAATTCTGGAAACCATTGCCAACAGCGGAAACGGTTCTTTTTTAGCTGTTTTAAAGCTGTACGGAAAAGAAAATCCGGAAGCTTACAATTCCTTTCCGTTTGAAGGATATTCTTTAGCATTGGACTTCAAAGTGAATTCCAAACTGAAAAAACTGATTGACCAGCTGGATGATATCGTAGAGCAGTACAACGGTAAAATTTACCTTACCAAAGACAGCATGAGCAGATCTTCGCTCACCAATTATCTGAAAAATGTTCAGAGCTCAAAATTTGTGTCTTTGCAGCATAAAAGAATTTTAAATAATATTTAGCAAACATGATCGTTTTAGGAAGTACATCGGAAGTAGCACAGGCTTTTGTGGAAAAGGCATTGCAGGAAGGAGAGAGATTTGAAAAAATCTATCTTTTTACCTCCAGTAAAGAAACGACCGAAAGATTTGCCCGACATATTGATGTGAAATTTCTTCAGCAGTCCGAAGTGATAGAGCTTGACCTTATGAAAAGCATAGATTATAATCAGTTTGATGCTGTTAATTCAGGTTTGCTGTTCTGTGCGACAGGCTATTTGGGAGAAGGAACAGAAGAAGGATTGTATGACAACAAAAATACACAACGTATTATTGATATCAATTACGCTAAACTGGTTCCTGTGATGAATTATTTTGCGCAGAAATTTGAAAGCAGAAGATCCGGAACGATTATCGGACTTTCTTCTGTTGCCGGAGATCGCGGAAGACAGAGTAATTTTATTTACGGAAGTTCCAAAGCGGCTTTCACAGCCTATTTAAGTGGTTTGAGGAATTATCTTTTCGATAAAAAAGTTCACGTAATGACAGTGAAACCCGGATTTATGGCAACCAAAATGACTGAAGGCTTACCTTTGAATCCAAAACTTACCGCAACCCCGAAACAGGCAGCAGAATCTATTTTCAAGGCTTATAAAAAACAGAAAAACGTAGCCTATGTTTTGCCGATCTGGGGAATTATCATGATGATTATCCGCAATATTCCTGAATTTATATTTAAAAAATTAAAGCTTTAAAATTATTTTATTTAAAATATACTTTCGATCTTTACGTTAAAAGATAAATATTCTAAAATTGACTTACTTCAATGAAAAAACTGTACTGCTTCGATTTCGACGGAACACTTACGTATAAAGATACCATGTTTATGTATCTTAAATTCTACGATTCTACAAGATTTCGTCTGCAGTTTTTGAAGCATATTCCGCTTTTTGTTCTTTTAAAACTGAAACTTGCCGATACGGAAAAAGTGAAAAAAAGCTTTATCGGTTCCATTCTGAAAGGACAGACTCAGGAAAAAATCGAAAAAAAATCCAGACAGTTTTTTGAACATTATTATCCTAAAATCGTAAGGGAAAATGCCTTGGATTTTATTCAAAATATAGATCATAATAATACGTATAGTCTATTAGTTACCGCATCGTTAGACATCTGGGCAAAACCATTTGCAGAAGCTTTTAAAATGCAGCTCGTTTCCACCAGAGCCGAGTTCAGAAACGGAGTTTTTACCGGAAATTTTGTGGGAAAAAACTGTAACGGAGACGAAAAATTGGTAAGAATCCAGCAGGAAATCAGCAATCATAAATACGATAAAATTATTGCTTTTGGAGATACATCGGGAGATAAACCAATGTTGAATTGGGCAAATGAAGGACATTACCAATTTTTTCACTAATTTTGGGCAGTAAAATAAACAGATCGAAATAGAGTATTTTAAAACAATAACTCTACTGATTTTGTAGGATTTACAGATTGTACATATTCCACAGAAACTAATATTTTCAAAGTAAAAATGAATAAAGTATACCTTGATAACGCTGCAACAACTCCACTTTCGGAAGAAGTTATCGATGCAATGGTTGATACCATGAAAATGAATTTCGGAAATCCGTCCTCTACACACAGTTTTGGACAGGAAGCGAAAATTCTTATCGAAAACGTAAGGAGACAGGTTGCAGACTATCTTCATGTAACGCCCGCTGAAATTATTTTCACTTCCTGCGGTACAGAATCGAACAATATGATCATAAAATCGGCTGTTGAGCATCTCGGAATAGAACGTATCATCAGTTCCCCTCTTGAGCATAAGTGCGTTTCTGAGAGTATTCTGGACATGAAAAGCAGAAAAGGAGTAGAGGTAAACTACATCCGTCCCAATGAAAAAGGAGATATTGATCTTAATAAACTGGAAGAACTGTTAAAAGCTTCCGACAAGAAAACTCTGGTAAGCTTAATGCATGCCAATAACGAGATCGGAAATCTTATCGATATTAAAAAAGTGGCAGAACTCTGCAAGGCAAATAATGCGCTTTTCCATTCGGATACCGTTCAGACAATGGCTCACATGAATCTGGATTTTTCTGATATTAAGGTAGATTTTGCTTCTTGCAGTGCCCATAAATTTCACGGACCAAAAGGCGTTGGGTTTGCGTTTATAAGAAAATCAAGCGGTTTAAAAGGAATTATTACAGGAGGACCACAGGAAAGAAGCTTAAGAGCAGGAACAGAAAATGTAGCAGGAATTGTAGGACTGGGAAAAGCACTGGAAATTTCTTTAAAAAATCTTGAAACTTATACTAATCATATGCAGGAAATTAAAAGCTATGCCGTAGAAAGGCTTACAGCGGAAATTCCGGGCATTAAATTCAATGGAAGAAGTTCTGAGAAGGATGGTAGTCTTTACACGGTTTTAAGTGCTTTATTACCGTATAAAAATCCTCTAATCGGGCTACAGTTAGATATGAAAGGAATCGCGATTTCTCAGGGAAGTGCGTGTTCTTCTGGAGCGTCCAAACCTTCTATGGTGATGATGATGGTTTTATCTGAAGATGAAATGGATCACTGTACGCCGCTTCGTATTTCCTTCAGCCATTTAACGACTAAGGAAGATATTGATGCTTTGGCTACTGCTTTGAAAGAAATTTCTAAAGATTTTGTTATAGAAAATACAAATGTTGAGCATAGATAGTCTTATTACTCAAAAAGCGTAATTTTGATTATCCAATTAAGGAAATTATAAAAGAATAATATTAATTTAAATAAAAGAAACAAAAATGGCTTTAGAAATTACAGATAGCTCATTTCAGGAAACGGTTTTAAAATCAGATAAGCCGGTATTAGTAGACTTTTGGGCAGTATGGTGCGGACCTTGCAGAACGTTAGGACCAATCATCGAAGAAGTAGCAAGCGATTTCGAAGGAAAAGCAATAGTAGGGAAAGTAGACGTGGATAACAACCAGGATATTTCTATGCAGTACGGGATCAGAAATATTCCTACAGTTCTTATTTTTAAGAATGGAGAAGTGGTTGACAAATTAGTAGGAGTAGCTCCAAAAGAAGTGATCGCAGAGAAATTAAGCGCTCACTTGTAAAAAAATAAATTTGATAATGAACGCCTTCCGTTTTTGGAAGGCATTTTTTTTGAAATAAATTTGCAGGTAACGAAAAAAGTTGTACTTTTGCCATCACAAAAAAGAAACGAAGTTCTTTAGAAACAAAAACATGATCCGGTAGTTCAGCTGGTTAGAATGCCGCCCTGTCACGGCGGAGGTCGCGGGTTCGAGTCCCGTCCGGATCGCAAAAGTTTTTCAATTTACTTTTAAAACAAAATTTGATCCGGTAGTTCAGCTGGTTAGAATGCCGCCCTGTCACGGCGGAGGTCGCGGGTTCGAGTCCCGTCCGGATCGCAGAAGTTTTCTCAATTTCTTTTAAAAAAATTGATCCGGTAGTTCAGCTGGTTAGAATGCCGCCCTGTCACGGCGGAGGTCGCGGGTTCGAGTCCCGTCCGGATCGCAATGATTTATCAAATAAAATAAAGTGCTGTAAAAAGATATTTTTACAGCACTTTTGTTTTTGTCTATTTCCAGATGAAACCCAAAATCATGGTATGAAAGTTACCTATTCAGTGAATTGTTTAAAAGGAGAAACAGATCTCTGAATAGTAAGAAAATGAACTTTTTTCCTGATTTGTTTAGATTTCAACTTTCTTAAATGAATTTTATTATTTAATGAAAACTATTATTGAGGATCATGCATTCATATCCGTAATATTTTTATAATACAATACTATATTTTTAAGCTCTATCAGTGGAAGCTTACTCTCGCTGAGAGATGAGAATACCGCCAGATCAATCTGAAACCATGCACCATTGTTTACAGGTTTGTGCTGGTTATACCAGGTTTTTAGTGCATTAGAAAGACGACAAACAAACGGATCTGCTTCACTAAACGAAGGCTGGCATCCTCCGACAGGTATCTCATAATCTTTTGGTATTTCAAAAATGAATGGAGCGGCAAGCAAAACGGGTAATTCTATAGGAGGAAGAATATTTCCGGATGTACCTAATAATGGATAATTCCACGATACACTTAGTTTTAGCAATTGTTCTGCCAGTTCATCGTAGGTAAAGAAAGTGCTGAGGAAATTGGCCAACTGCTGTGCCAACGACAGATTGACTCCTGCTTCATTATTAATTTTAGCAATATCAAAAATATCATTACTGTTAAGCAAAGGAATCAGTTTATTAGAGAATCTTACCAATGGCGTACGGTAAATAAAGTTATTAACGGTAGGGTTGTACGGAACAAGGTCTTCATTACGAATAATGGAAATACCCGCCCAAGCATACTGGAATTGTAAGACATTCAGCGCATCTACATTAACGTTGCGGGACGGAATATTGAAAGATTTTTCCCATGACAGATAGGTTTTATCTGCCGCCTGATACCAATATGCATTAGGAATAGGAGTTCCGTTTTTATCAGTAGCATTCACTTTTGTATAGTTGTCAATAGTTACATAAGGCGTTTGGGGTAATTCAGCCTCAAATACATCTTTATTACCCCTGTAGAGCGACAGATCATCAGAAGACATATCCGCAGCAGGAACAATGGTTACGAGCAGACGGTTGTCAAAATCAGTATCATCTGTCTGTCGGATAATAAAGTCGTAAGCCCGTGCCGTAGAATTATCATCAGAATTATCGATTTGTAAACCATTGTACTCGCTCCATGCAATAGCAAGGTTATTTGTTAAACTCACCATTGTCTGCAGAGCATAATAGGCATTGGTAAGATTAGGATCAGTGCTGTCTGATTGTGCGGTAATCATCTTCAGGTAGCTGTTGAAATCATCTAATACCTGTGGCCATACAGTCACAAACTGAGCCAGATCACTGAAAAGATCACGTGCAGGACTTCCATACATTTTTGCAGAAAGAGCAGGCAAGGTATTGAATTCAATATCGGAGAATATTTTGTCCTGTGCTGCCTGATCTTCAGTATAGGAATACATAAAATTCCATTCGGATGCTTTGGCAAGGCGTGTTTCTGTATTATCTCCTGATACGGGAACACTTTTACCGGTCTGTGTAGTGAGAGTAGGCGGTGTAGGATAATTACGCAATACTACCGGAATATCCACGATACCTAAACTTTGCTGTAAAGATGCTGAAACAAGATTATCGCCACCAAGGCTGTTTACATCAGCAGGTATAATGAAGGTGAGCCAGTTGGAACCCTGATATCCATTGATACCGGCTACATCACTGATATCACATTCTACGTGGGTTACTACATAAGTCATATCCAGATCTACACTGGTAAATTCTTTTGCATTTTTAGTGGTAAAACTGAACGTAAGGAAGGAATCTGTGTCCGTTGCGTCTTTTTCGTTTAGCTGTATCTTGGATGTAGAAATACTATATTCTTTTGCATCACCGTCTGCTTTATTATTGATTACAGGTGTGCCATACAGTCGTGGTGGTGTTTTGTAGTTGCTGTCTGCTCTGAAGTCTGATTCAGCAGTTACTTCAAATTGAACCAGAGCATTTACGGTATAGGCATTGCCTAATTGGTTAAGCAATTGTTGCTCAAATTTTTCCCTTGCATTGCCGAGACTTGTGTTGTCACCTGTTTCCAACGAAACATACGGTGCCTTCAGTACAGATTCTACTTCTGAAGCTATGGCACCAGCAAGTGTGGTTTTAGCATTGGTAATAGCCTGTAAATAAGTGGTCGCTTCAATCCCCTGTGTAGCCAGCCATGTCTCTTCTTCATCTGCTTTTAATTGATCTACAAGGAAAGCAGGTATTGCATAGTCTGCACTCAGGAATACATCAATAGCATTAAGAGACTGTGCACCCCATGTATCCATATCTATGCCGGTAAACGTCTGTATTTCCCCTTTGCTGCAATCCAGACCCTGACCCGTGATATATTTGCATATAGGCACTCCGCTTTTAGAAACAAGGCTCGTTGCTAATGGTTTAGGAGCATAGAATACAGCATTCAGCAAGCTATAGGTATAGATGTTGATGCGATACTGGGAAAACTGTTTTTCAGTCAGTTTTTGTTGTAACGCAATATCGAACTGATCCCTGTTTTCATAAAAAGTGTCTACCAAAGAGCTGATAGCCGTGGTAACTTCTGCAGGAACGCCTTCAGCTGTAAGCTGTGTAATGGATTCTGTAGTCAGCTTATAAGTACCTGCCTGATTAACTTTCCAGTAAATACCCTGCCCGGATTTTAGCCCCATGCGTACTACGAATACTGCCTGATTATTCACACCGCCTGCTGTTGCAGCATTGGTACCAATGGCAATTTTCAGTTCATAATTACCGGCATTTAAGAAAGCAGCTTCGAATAAAGCAGCAAATTCGTTGAGGCTGTATTGAGGATCTGTCCCGTCCTTCACTGTTTTAGACATGGTTTTCGGCTTTACCTGAGTAAGAGCGCGGGTAACCAGATCACTATCTTTAAAATCTGTGTTAACGTATTTAAGGTCACGGTAAAAGTCGAGATTCACAGTGAGCTGAAGGATAGAGTGTGTATCTATATCCTCTATATTCACAGAACTTGTGATGGGACTAATTACAGGTGCTGTTGCTTCATTACCCTGACTGCGTGCGGATAGATAAGTATAAATATCTTTTACAAACTGCAGCACCTGGTTAAACTGTTCATCAGACAGATCAACAGTCTTGCCTGGTGTAAGGGAAGTGCTTAGTGTAATCGTTAAAGTATTCTTACCGTCTGCCGGATTTAATTGTGTTAACTGATAATATATATTGGTATAGGTTACAAGATCATTAGCGGCATTCTGTTTCCAGTCTTGCTGCTGATCTGCCGGTACATCAGGCAAATCATTATAACGCTGGATATTAAAGTTAAATTCTAGTTTAAGTTCAGGGTTATGATTGAGGTCAAGATCAAACAAATAACTTAACTCCACACTTGGCCATTTACCCAATCCTTTCAGCTCATCCACGTAGCCGGTTTGAATAGGTGGGTTGTTTACCGGAGTAGAGGGATCCATTTCCGGATCACTAAATGGAGTTACTGTTACATTACCATAATAATCTACCCAGTCAAAATGTACCTGTACCTGATGACCGATACCACGATACGGATTGTCTTCTTCCTGCGGATAGCCGGCAGGATAAGTCATAAATGGGTTCGTTTTAGCAAATTTGGCAATAGGCACAATCTGATTGTAATACCAGATCAGATCATCTTCAGTGTCATTATCGTCTGTTTTACCCAGTACGTCGTCTTGTGTTTGTGGTTTGGCAGGACCAGCAGGTAAGCCCACAACACTTTCACCGAACCAGCTGTTTTCTACGATCTGATAGCTTAAAAGATTGTACATATTGTTGAGATATACCTCTGCATAATCAGGATCAGTGATCTTCGGCTGATTTTCAGGATCCGGGTTCGGGTTGGTTCTGTTCAGGTCAAAACCTGCAGTACCTTGCTGAACGGCTGTTACTTTATGCATGATCTGATCATTGATAGTAAGCATGGTTGAGGTCATAAAAATATTGACTACATCTTTTGCAGCCCAAGCCATGGAAGCCATATCGATAAAATAATAGGCAGCTATGGTTTCAAATGTAAGACCCGCTTTACCCTCCGCACTGATGGTGTATTGCACCTGAGGCAACAGTATCAGCTGCCAGAGCGGAAGATTATTCCAGTCAGTAATATCTGGGTTGAGTTGTTGTATGGTACTTGCTTCCACATTATAATAAGCTGCAATTGAAGTCAGCGTATTTCCCGGTCCGCTGGCACCTATTTCACATACCAATCCATCAAATATAATAGTCGGAATATCATATTTTAAAGAATCATTTACAGTAGCCTTCGTGTTAAGTGTCACTTTTTTATTAAGATCTACCAGTTCTGCAGGTAATATATTGAAGCGTGCAGTTATTGCATCAATAGTATCTTCTGGCTTATTTACATAATAGGATAGTCCTTCCTGCATTTCGCTTTGCGCATATACCACACAAGAATTAGCATCAATTTTATCACCGGTTACTGCACAGTTCATGTAATCTGTAGGCTTATTATTGTACTGGCTGCTATAGGTAACAAGCAGGCGTACATTCGCATTATCTCCTTTTCCAAAAATACTGGAAGGAAATCCTATATTACCTTCAGTCTCATTATACATAAGATAATATCCTCCGGAACGGGTAATGCTGCATTCCCATAACATGCGTATGAAATCATAAATACTGTTCAGTATTCCTGTATCTGACTTTTTTTCTGTTACTTCCAAAGCCATCATTTTCATGGCAGCAGTGTCAGGATTTGTTTCTGTGGAAAGATTAGCCTGTACGATGAAGGTCTTCATGTGTTCCATACCTACTGACAATAATCCATCTGAGCCTTCATACAACCACTGTATATCGACTATTTTATCCAGATTGTTATTGGAAGATTTTGGATTTAATGCTAACAACAGTCTTTGCAGGATATTAGCACCGGCTTCGCTTGCACCTAATAATTCATAACTGTAAGCATTTACAGGAGCGGTGGAATCAGTATCAAGAAGTTTAAGTTCTATATCTATCATCGTACTCCATCCGTAATAGGAGGATGGCCAGTAGTCCATTACTCCTTTAGCTGCATCGTACTGACCGATCTGTATACTGAATTCAGAACCTGCTTGTTTAGGCAGTGCCAGCTGATTGAGCAGACCTGAAGGAAATTGCCAGATAAGTGGTGATACGCTGCTCTGACCGTCTGGTGACCCATAAGGCAGGTTTAATGCTCCGGAAGTTTGCCACTTTGTAGTTGTCTGGAAAGTATATTGTACAGGCTGAAGGTTGAAAGGCTTCATAGGTGCGAGCTCCAGAACGTCTGGCTTTATCCCTTTTGTCTGTGCATAATTAAGCAAGGTGCCAATTTGATTAATATCTTCAGGTGTCAGCTTTACATTTAATATATTTCCGCCTTCCTCATCCATTGATTTTCCGTTAAACTTAAGCCAGCTTAATGAATTGTTGATGAGCTGGATAGAGAAATCGGCAGGTATTGTAGCCGGAAGGGCAAACTCCTGACCGGTAAGGGAATATAGGGCACAATTATTTCCTGTACAGGGAGAACCTTGTGCAAGGGTAAGCCCCGGAAGATTCGTAGGCAGACGCATACCATGTAACTGATAACGAGATGCCATACCGGATAACTGTCCATAGGAGTTATTATCGGCAAAGTATTCCAGAATACTGCCTACAGTTAAATACTGCAGACCCGGAATATTGGCATTGGTAAATCCTTCTCCGTTGTAGAAAAAGTTATTTTGCTGCTGATTGGCATAGTTGGTAGCCAATAAGGCTGCTGTGGTATTGTATTTCTGTGCCAATGCATCAAGCGTGTCGGCGTTTACTGCATCGGTGAATTCAGCAGTAGTGTGGGTAAAAGGCTGAATTAATACCTGACCGAGAGGCTGCACTTGTTGTGCCTGTACTTGGATATTACCTGCAAGATCCTGTGGTGTAATCGTAGTTCCTTTTAATACAGAAATAGCTGCTGCCATACTGGTAAGGGTATCACCCGGTACGATTACATATTTTATACCGTCGTATTCAAAGCTGTTGCCTGCAATGAAAAGGCCTGAAGTGATCTGGTTCTGCATCAGTAAAGCCGCTGTATCAAGATGATTATAGATAACAGTAGCGATACTGCTAAAGGTATCTTCGCTTTTTGCGGTGTAAAGTGCCGCGCCAATAATCAGCCAGTTACCTGTTGTGAGCACTGCTGTACTCTGGAAATCTTTATCCGAAGCAAGATCATTTAGTGTGGTATTTAAACCTGCAGCAACTGTGTTAATGGTATCTGTAGATTGTACATTATATGCATTTCCATGATAAGTAATCGTTTGCGGAGCCAGTAATCCCGGAACGGCTGCATTTTCTGTGATTAACATTGAAGGTGTAATGGCATATATGGCAGCTAGCGAAGTAAAAGTATCACCTTCCAAAATATTGTACATTATGCCGGTAATGGCTATAGGATTTTTTCCATTAAGCGGATGTGTCTGGTTAGCTGTCGCAATATCCTGAACATTTACTTTATTGCCTGTTCCATCTACAGTAATGCTGTTTGCCCAGGTTACCATGGCCGACAAGCTATTACCATTGCTGATGCGGTAAGTAAAATTATCCATAGCATCAGATGCGTAACCTGCCAGTTGTTTCCCTATAAGTACAAAGTAGTCTTCAAATACAAAAGTAGACATACTCCATTGCTGAGGATCTTCCAAAGTCATAAATCTGGCGGCAGAAGATGTTTCTTCCTGTACCTTTACGGCAAGTTCATTAAACCATTTTTTTACTTCAGACAGGTATTCCTGTGTAGCCATATTATAGTTATTGAACTGGATGTCCAATGCAATATCTGGTACTTTCAGTTCAAGATCAAAAAACATTGGGAAAATTGCTGCGGCGGCAAGATCTTCTTGTAATAATTGTACATTTAATGCCTGAAAACTATTTTGAAGAAAGCTTAGCAGGTCATTGGTAGGAATAGGAAACGGATATTCTTCGCTTGAAAGGAATGTGATTAATGCATCAAGATCAGCTTTTGAAATACCTTCAGTTTCTACTTCTCCACGGGAAGACTTCGAAGGGGTATGATCAATGTAGTTCAGTATCAGCCAACGGAAAAAATCAGAGCATAGATATTCAAAGGAAGTTGTAGTTCCGCTACCGTCACCCGAAGGATCGGGAGCATCGATGAATAAAGTAGCTACATATTGTGCTGTCTGGTTCTGCAGATTTCCGTTTTCAGGTCCTGCTACTGTTAAATGGGGTACAAAATATAAATTAAGCACAGGGAGTTCAGAGTCATCTTCTACCAAAACGGAATGATAACTGATGGGCATATTGGGCGAACGGCGCATCACCATTATATCAGAGCCTGTCAGCTCCGTTATATCGAATGAATCCATTACTGCAAAAGAAACAGGTCTGGCGCCATCAAGTGGTGTTGCCTGTCGGGCAGGAGCAATACGAAATTCGGCTGCAGGTGAAGATATACGGGATGCAGCGTTTGGTGCCGAAAGATTATTATTCCAGGGAGCTTTGGCTGTCTGATCCGTGCCGATGGTAAGATCAAATCTAATTTTTGCTGTAAAAGTAAAATGAATGGTAATGGAGAAGATTCCTAGATTTAATTTAGCAGAAACCCTTACATCTACAGAAGCTACAATAGCCAATGGTATTTTATTATAAGCTTCAAAGGTTGCCTGTGCATATACCATTACGGTAATGTTTACACTTGCCGATATAATACCAAAGTCTATAGAACCGTATAATTTACCGATAATCCCTATAGTACCCTGAAGATAATAATAATATGAAGTTTCTACCTGTTCTTTATTGCTTTCCTGTAAAGTGCCGCTGTAAGGATAATAAGCTGCTATTACTCCTTCAATAACACCAAACATGGTAACGCTGAAGCCGGCGCTGAGTAAGCCATAGTTTACGCTATATCCTACACCTACCTGCAAGCCGATACCAAATACAATTACCGGATTAAAGTTTCCATAGTTGGTCTTAGGGACTTTATTGGTTGTAGCACTGCTGAGCTTTCCGAAATAGATTCCCCCTGAACCCATAGCCGGTATACCCGGAGGGACAATTGCCTGTACTGTAAATGATCGGGAGAAATCCATATTGTAAGGAAAGCCGATGTCTACCGTAAAATCACCATTGGTGTAAATTTCTATACCAATGGAAGGAAGAGTGATATTGACCGCACCAAACTGCAGATAACGTAAAGCATTAGGAAGGGTAAGATCCATTTGATATACGCCAATGGATTCAGAGATCTTTTTATACATGATCTCAAAATCCAGCCCTTCAAATACTTTGGCTTTTCCACCTGCCATAGCAATGCGCAGACCATAGAGATTGGGATCATTAAATACCACCTGCATATCGAGAGTCCAAACAGGCTTCTCTTTTGTTCCTGCATTCAATATCCCGAAATTGGTGGCGATGAGCCAGTTGCTGTCTTCATTGAATCTAAGCAGTGTGTTGCCGGAGCCCGATCCTATAGGAATGGTACCCGGTTTTGGTTCGGTAAAAGCTTCCTGCATAGCTTTTGTTACATCCTTGATAGAGTTGTACTGGGCAGGATTTACCAATTCTACATGCTGACCCATTGCCAGCAGACGCAAATCGAAATACTGTGTGCCTTGTCCCGGAACATCAGGCATTTTCTGAATGTCCTGTCCGCCTGTCTCTGGTTTAAATAAATTACTTTCGTTAATAGAAGGAACAACAGAATTCCCATCGAAAGTGATAAATACCCCTTTCTGATTTTTGGTAAGATTAATTCCATTGATATTGATGAATATAAGGTCTAATGTTTTAGGTAATTTGTAATTAACCTTAATATCTTTCGTGTCGAGGTTGTATGTAACCGAGAATCCATCCAGACTTATTTTGTTGAGTATATCCCATGGTGCATCGAGCTCAAATGTAGGGTTAAACAACATCTTCATAAAAGAGGTAATTAACCCGCCCAATGTCCAGTTTTTAATAGAGAAAACAATTGTACGGCTTTCTCCGGTTACATCATACATAGCGGTAAAGCCTTCCCAGGTAATAGCAAGCTGCTGATTGTTTTCGGCGAAATTATAGCTTATACCGACAGTAGCATTGAAGTATTCTAATGTTACACTTCCTAAAACACCACCGGAATATTTACCGGATGTAGAATCATTGCTCGCGGCTTCATATTTCAGCCAAAGATTGGCAATGATATTGATCTGCTGATCAATAATAGGAAAGGTAAAGATCCACTGCAATCCTCCTTTTACCTCGTAGCTGCTTTTTCCCGTTCCGCTGGGAATTGTGGCATCCAGTGAGAATTGAGTAATATTAAGACTATCTGGTAAAAAGCTTGTAGGCAGACTGATAGACTGGAATAATTGCTTAATGAGCTCTCCCAGATTTAAGTTACTGCTTTCCGGCATTGCAAGGCTTAAGTTCCATCCGTCCGATGAATTATAATTTACATCGGTATTAAGTTGTAATTTACCAATGGCAAACAATCCGGATACCTTTGCCGTAAATATACTTGGACCGGTACCGCTCGCGGGCGAAGAAGAAGTTAGCAGTAACGTACCATCCGTTACCGAAACGTTTGTAATGAAATTCAGATCAATATTAGCATTCGCGTAAAACTCGTAATATTTACTGTTAATATCCATATTAATCCCGAAAGCAGTAAACTCAACCAGTAAAAGATTATCTGGAATAGTAATGGCTCCTGCTGTAATGGCAGACAGTAAATTGTTGAAGGTAACAGATCCTGCAAAGGCAGCAGAAAGGGTTAGGTCTGAGGTAATTTCCACATCGAAACCGCCAACAAATATGGTTGGAAAAAAGTCTACGTGAGCACTGAAATATAAACTTTGTGAATTGGTAGTTCCAGGATTAATAATAACCCAATTAACATCAAACTGCTGAATAATAAAATTATCAAAAAGCGTCCAGGCTCCATTGGAGCCGATAAAAGAGGAAACGCTGGTAATAGTAAGCCCGTTGTTAAAATCCAGCCCCGTGTTAAATCCTTTGAATGCAATGCTGTTGAGGTACTGTTGTAAAGTAGGAGGAATATTCTGAAACCAATTTTGTCCAGCCATAAGACCGAACAGGATGAGAGGTGTGAGTGGTTTGTCTGGCTCAGAGTCTACATTCAGGGTAAAAGAAGAAGATTCATATTCTACAGCAGCACTAAAATTCAGTACAATAGAATTTCCGGCTGCCAACAGCAAACTAAAATAGAGGATAGGAGTTTGTACTTTTTGTGTTTCTCCTTCTGCTGGTGTTAAGCTGTCTGTAGGTTCATATTCCAGACGTAATGCTTCTCCTTCATCTTCCGGATCGGCTGTAATCGTTTCTTCTTCTGTTTTAATCTGAAATCCAACTCCGGGGTTACTGACATTGAGAAAACCTAATGATATTAAAGTTGCATCAATAGGCACAAATAAATTCATCTCGGGATAAATAATGTCTTCGTTATTAACCTGAGAGGGATCTATACTTCCTGCCAAAGCCAGATTGGTAGAAGGCGACCATGAAGTAAAAAAGTTTACGACAGGCTTAAGCCATTGGGTAAGGGTAATAAGCGATGCAAAGTTTTGCCCCTTCGTTAAAGATATATTTTTTTGCTTCCAGCTGAAAATGGCTGTGTTCTGAGTACTGAAAATGAAGGAAGGGGAGGTGTATGGAAGATTATCGAATACGCCGCCCGTCATGTATTGCCAGCTGGTGGCAAACTTCCAGTCGGACAGGTTAATTTGTATGGTAAACTGAACTTCATCCGCTTCGTTTGCTGTAATAATCAGCGTAACTGAAGTATTTACTTTTTCTACATTAAGTATTGCTGCCGTAGCATCGGAGATTGTTAATGTATTTCCTACAGGCTCAGGAATAGAAGTACCGGAAGTATCAATCAACAAAAATGAGCCATCCGGAAGTTGATAACTTTGAGACAGCAATTCATCCAGCCCAACTGGCGGAATTAAGCCTGAATCGGTAAAAGATGCTGCATTAATAGTAATATTACCGCTATTGGCAGCAGCCTGGCTTTTAAATGTAGTAACTAAATTGGATAAGCTCATAATAATAAAATGATTCTGTTAAACGTCCACAATTAATCCCATGTGGTCACTGGTACTGATGATTCTGCGGTAGTTATTCCAGCCAACAAAAGAAGTCAGCGCTCCTATATTTCCGGGAACAACACCGCCATGTCCTGTGGGTCCGGCTATAGGAAGAGGGAGTGCAGAAGGTAATCCTCCTCCATCTAATGCCATGGCAGAATTATAAATCAAACTCCCTTGTGGAGCTCCCGCTATAGCCGGCACATCTCTGTTGTATGGTGTTCCTGTAACTCTGTTGGCTATGGTAATGTTGGTTGCAGGACCAACAGCCGAACCTCCGCCATAACGTGTTAAAATATTGTCTACACTTGAGAATGTATCTTGTATTACATATTCATACCCCGGATAGCCGTTCGTTGCCCAGGGTCTGGCACTGTTATGAGACCTCAGCATGGTACAAACATATCCTTTGTCTGGCCATATGTTAGCGGTAGGATTAATCTGACGGGTATAGCCAACACCTGCTGGAAAAGCACCAAGTAAACGGTCGTAAGCAATGGGCTCAAAGTGAGTATTAAATAAATCTACATTAAAATCTCCTACAATAACTCCTACCTGATTGGCAGCAAGATCTGTAGTCATTTCAAGAATATTGGATAATTGGTTGGTTCCATCGGCAGCCTGCTGTTTTTTTGGTGAAGCATGGAAAGCTAACAATTTAATCATTTTGCCTGCTGCGCCTCCTGCTCCCGGTTCCCAGAAAGTAGTTAAGAAAGGAGTTCTGTTAAATGCATTAGGAAAGCCTAACACCGGAGCAACACCGCCAGCCAAAGGTCCGTGAAAAAGCCATTGTCCCGCAAGTTTCCTATATGGTACACCAGGGTTAATTGTGTTAAGTCCGGCAGGTGCATTGCCAGCAGGCAGAAGGTTTACCCAAGGAGGACCATAGTTAACGAGGTTTCCCAGTCCGATGTTAGCAACCGAATCAGATGGGTTGCCATCGCCCTGCCATCCCCATGGACCTGTAAATTGTACTCTGGCATGGTTATAAAATACAGAGATACCCTCCTGAACATTTCCTTGTCCCAGTCTTAGCGGGGGAATAAGCCGCCAGTCGTCACCCGGAAACCAGGTTCTCATTTGTTGTAGCAGAAATATGCTTCCATCAGCGCCGCCTGCAGAAATTAAAGTACCTGCAGCTCCGGCTCCGGTAGATGTTTCTACTACGACAAAAATATCGGGTTTGTTCTGAGTGATTGTCGTTCTTATCACTCGTTTTCTGTAGCTCGGTTGCGGAGGAATGATAAAAGATCCATCCCATCTCCTTTTAGCCCGGGGTGCGTCGATCTTGTTAATTGCGAATTGCCGTATGTTCCAGTAGAGTATTCTTGCCATGGTTGTTATTTTTTATGTACATATGATTTAAGGCAATTTATTCTGATTTATTATAAGCAGCGTACCAACCCAGACTTTTAGCGGTAGCACCCGGATTGGGATTACCGAACAATAGGAAATCCGTATTTCCTCCGGGAGGTAATTTCAAAATGCCCAGTAATTTCAAAGCAATGTTGGATAAGGTCAAAAGGTATGAGTTCTGGTCTTTTACGTATTGTAAACTCAGTTTATCAATAGATAATTTTAATACACCCTGTATGCTCATAAGTTTAGCATTACTGGAAGTACCGGGCAGCTTAATACCTACAAATGCATTGTAGCCGGGAGCCGCACTTTTAGATCCGGGGCTCCACGCAATCAGAAGACTGGCATTAAAACCTGCGCTGCTGGCAAGCTCTCCGGGTGAGCCCATATTAAGTGTCATCTGTAATCCGTACCAGTTACCAGCAAGTCCCGTGGCATTGATGCCGGGCAATGCAAGCTTTAAATACCCTTGTCCTGATGGAGCCGATTCTTCATTGCCACTCAAGAGCTTATTGATCTGTAAAGCAAAATTAGGATAAAGGCTATTCGGTCTGGCATTGCTTTGTGATGAATTGAAAGCAATCTGAGAGGCATCGAAAGCAAAAGTTGTAACTGAAGGCGTATTTAGATTAAATGACATATTTACATACAGGTTGCTGTAATTAAGCCCTTGTTGTAAAGTATCATTGTTTATTGTGATCCCAAAAGAAAAAGTATCAAGCGGATAATCTGTTTCCCCTTCGCCGGAAGCCGGAGCTATCATTGTATCGAAGTTAAGATAACCCCACATGGTAAACCTCGATTGTATATCGAGTGCTGCAGGATCGGTTGTGAGTGTGTTGAACTGTATTTTGGTAATTTCTACATTCGTAAGCAGATTACTGTCAAAGAAGAAAAGATTATCGTCTTTATTATCAAAAACATATACAGGAGTGCCATTATGATCCTGATAAGTGCCATTGAGTACCACGGTATTCAGACTGCCTGAACCGTAAGGATTGTTTGTATGAGTCACTTTATCAGAGAAGAGATTATTCATGGTAAGCTGTATCTTACTGGCAAAATCTTTGATGGCTGTATTTTCAAAGAGTACCTGTAGAAACAATACTTTAAAATCATAAGTAGCGCCTGCTGCAGGCTGTATCGGCTTATTAGGATCTAATCCCTGTGAGATTTGCTGGGCATATGCAGGATCAACATAATTTATCAACCCGAACAAAGAGCTTACTGGATCCATAGTTATCACACCGCTTGCATCTACACGGTTTACTTCTATTCCAAAGTGATGTGCATAGAAGTTTTTAAGGTTAATTCCACTGATTAGTCCTTTTAATTGTTGAGGGAATTCTTTTAGATCGATTGTTGCTTTAAGAGCCAGAATGCCATTCCAATTAGGATCATTGATAATGGAATGAAACTTCTGATAATATTCAAGCTGTCCGGAGGCAGGATTTAAGAGAGCAGCGTTATATGCATCTTCAGCTGCCTGTAAATAATCCTGAAGCCACGATGATACGGCAACCAGCTGGTTATAAGCAGCATTGGGATCAGTATTGTCTTTATCAATATTAAATGCATTAGCCTGAGACCATTCTTTAGGATTTTTTACCCGATCAATAATGCTGCCCTGACAGAATTTAAAAATTAAAACATTATTATAGTCGGCGTAAGTATTACTTGTTCCCACATTCAGATCAAAAGGCCAGTCTTCAATAGACATTTTATTGTTGAACACCGGTTGATTGCTTGAGCCACCGCCTGATGTATTCATCGTTGAGAATAAATTGCCTAAATATTGATTATTGGTCATTACCAGAAACTGCTGATTGGTAAGAAATGCGCTCTGCATTTGAGGCATCAGATTAATAAAACTGAGCTGATATTGCGGAGGTGTTGCTGGTATTTGCCCTTCGGGATTTAGATATTCAGGGGAACCATTATTTACGGTATTCTGCGCCAGATTTAGTAATCCCCAGCTGCCGTCATTATTTACATTGGCAACCATTCCCTGCGGTGTAGAAGAGGCAGTGTAAGACATTGCTTCCGCTTCTGCCATGCTTCTTTTTGCCAGACTCTTGCTGGAACGAGGTACGGTGAAGGCGGCTGATATCAATGCTTTTCTTTCTGCACTGAGCACCTTGGATTCAAATGTATTTATATCTTGTGAGCTTGAAGAAGATACAGTACTTATGCCAAGATAAGGCACCAATGGCACTGCAAAATTGTTGTCTTGCGGCATATCTACCGAAGGCTCATAAAACCCTAGAAATCCTGTGATGTTATTCGCAGATGACGCTATACCATGATCTTTGGCAAATAAAGAAGCTCCCTGAGGTTGTGAAGCATATTGCACATTGCCGGAAATTTGGGTAACAATATTAGCCCATGCTGTAAAATAGGTACTGTCGAGAGTGGGAGCATCTGTCCCCGGATTGGCAAGTGAAACTTCCTGTCCCGGAAAATTAGCGGCAAAGGCGGCCTGCTTTGAAATAAAGCGTATAGTATCGCCGGTAACAGCACCGTTATTATTTTTATAAGGAGTAAAGGTAATGATCTCAGTACCTGAAAGTCCGGGAAGCAAACTGTATTGCCCGTTTTCATCGGCAAAGGCAGCTTGTGATGCTTCTGGATCAAGATAAAAATCGCCTTCCGGTGAAAGGTAGTATGGCTCGAAGCCTGCTGCATCCTGTGGTGATATTACAAAACGTGCGCTGTAGTCTGTAGGAAATAAATTATTGACAGGTGCACCTGAATCTACCATGTTTACCAAAGGCCATAAAGTAAGAGGGTAGCCGGTATTGATAGCGTAATTACTGGGCAGGGAAGCAGATCTTTTCTGACCGCTAAGTGTATTGTAGATCTGACCAGTGATGGCAAAATAGGTATTCAGTCCGTTATCATTAGCTATATCGAGCAGATCGATTTCGGTCTGGGTAATTAAATAATCATTGCCATTGCCGGTTTTCAGCATAGGATAAGAGAAGCAGGAACGTGGTTTGCTGTTGCCGTAATAATATTTATTTTGTAAGCCATATGCTGTAAAGTCCAAATTCATATTAAGCCCCAATGAAAAACGAAAAGATCCTGTACCAGGACCGCTGAAAGGAATCGTAATGTCGCTGTTGAAGAGCGAACTGGTTCCAAGTACTTTATTCGCAAAGTTCATGTTAGGATTGCCAGGAGTCCAGATAAGCCGTAAAGCATCCGGAGTTGTTTCCGGCTGTAATGTCATAGTGGTATTGTTCAGTATGGTAAGCGTAGCAAAACCATTTCCGATGGTAGTGTTAAATGTCTGCCCTACTACAAAAGGTTTATTGGCTCCATATTGAGCAAAATTAATAACGGTTGTATTTTTATCAGAAGGTTTTTCATTAATGTTACTCAGCCATGCAACTGTAAGGTTGGCTGTTACGTTTTGACGAAACGTAAGCAGATAAGAACGATAGTTCTCTATAAAGGTCTTTGGATCGGCGGGAGCTGTTTTGGCAAAAAGAAAATAGACCTGTTGCTGTACTGCAGTCTGAAGGGTAATAGCAGGATCAGTATAAGCAGATCCTTCCGGTAGCAATAAAGCAGTCCAGTGTTGCCCTATTTGATTGTATATATACAGCGCAGGGTTTCCGGAGTTTTCATTGCTGAATATGATTTCTGTTTCGGATTGTGCCATAAGAATAATTGTTTTTTATCAAAATAGGATACAGGTAAATTCTTAACCGGGGCAGAATAGCATAACAACAATCACGACATTTAAAAGGGACAGATTTAATACTGTAATTGTTTTTCCGGCAAAATTGCCTACAGCAATTGCCTGCTGACCGGGCTTTAAATAGTGTGTACCATTGAACGTTGCCGTACTGTCCAGTTGAATAGTACTCGTATCTGGTGCGCCGGTTAATACAACTGTGGCTATATTAGCCTGACTGTTATTGGTAATAGAACAGATACAATCGCTTCCATTGTTGGTTTGCTTTTGTGCAAATTCATATCGGGAAAGCCATACAGTGTCTGCTTTAGACTTGACCATACCCTGAGCCGTTGCCAGAGTATGACCAAGAATAAATAATAAGAGAATCTGAAAGCGGAGTTTACCGCTACAATTAGCTTGTTTGACACTGAATACTTGCCTCAGCATCATTTTGAGCATTGGTAATGTTGGTGATGGTAACTGTTGAACCGCCAAAATCACCAAAAGCTGTAACTACAATGTTTGGAGAATTGGGCTTCAAAGAATACACCCCGTCGAAAGGTGTTGTCGACTGACCTGCATTGTCTACAATAATACCACTTGCCGGAGCTCCCGAAATAGCAAATTTTAATACATTACTTCTGCTGGCGTTAGCAATGGTGATGGTAGAGTTTGTACCGTTTGCCGTATTCCAGGTACAGAATTGACCTGATTTAATACTTGCACTTCCACTTTGGTTGATTACTGGATTTTGTGATGCCATAATTATTAGTTTTAAGATTTAAAAAATATTTTAAAATTATTTATGTCAAAGAAGTCAATTATTAAAAAAATATCACAGTCTGGCTTTTTAAAATTTGCCTTGTTGATGTAATAGAAGATTCATTAAAGAACAACTCAAAGTAAAGAAAATAAAATAATACACTGTTAGGTGAAAATACTTAATTTATAAACTGCGTATTTATACTTAACTGATTATCAGTGTTATGTAAGCGTATAAAAACACGTGTATTTAAGGAACTGAGCTTCCTGTAAAATAAATATTAAAAGCAAATAAACTTAATAATCATAGCGGTCTGGCAGGAGATTCAGCATATCTTTTTTATGTAATTAATGATTTTATTCGGGTAAATATTTTCAGATAACTGACAAATTTTATATTTGAAAATCTGTTCTTTACAGTTGTTTAAGAAGAAAAAAAAGCAAATTCTTTTTACAGCAATAAAAAAATCTATATATTTGCACCAGTTAAAACAAGCGCTCTTTATCTTACTTCAAAAGTTACTCATTTGGTAATATTTTGAATAGAACAACAGCAAAAGCTTATGGATAGGTATTTTTCTGAAAAGTATGAATTACATCCGCATAGCAAAAGTTTTATCAGTTTACTTTTAAAAATTGATCCGGTAGTTCAGCTGGTTAGAATGCCGCCCTGTCACGGCGGAGGTCGCGGGTTCGAGTCCCGTCCGGATCGCAGAGAGTCTTCTAATTGTAGAAGACTTTTTTTATTTATATCATTTTATATTTTCAGATTAATTCATGAAGAGTTTTTGTATAATTTTCTGAAAATAATTCCCAACATTTATACAGAATAAACCCTAATTTTTTAAATTTCCATTAGCAGAAATATCAAGATTAAAGAGAAAATAAACGGATGATTACATTAAACTTTGATTGGAACAATAAGGAAGAACTGAAAGAAAATCTTCTGAAATGGGCTTATGATGAAAGTTTAATACTGTTGGAAGATGATGAAGATGTTCTTTTTTTTGATAATGAATGGATGGGAATCATTTTTCCGTTTATATTTGATGAAAAATGTGCAAAAAGAGGCTTTATAATTCTTATTCTTAAAAACTATATCAGAGATTGTTTTTTACGGAGAAGATCATTATCGGAATTAGAAACTATTCAGAAATTGTTTGTTAGCGAAATGCAGACTTATTGTTCAGTAAAAAAAGATTTTCTCATTCAGGATTGTGTAGAGTACTTTATGGTTTGTAAAAGCAAATTAGAAAAAGGTCATCAACACACAAAATAATATTCTGAATTTCTGTTTTACCCGTTTTTCAAAATTAAACTTTCCGCCAATCATTTATAAACAAAACGTTACAAGGTATTTAAAGCTTGTTTAATATTTTACCACTTTTTATATTTATATTTTTTCGATAGAATTTAACTAATTAAATTATTTATTAAAAATTAGTAAAATTTTAAAATTATTTTTCTTTTATTTTAAATAAATATGTATATTCGTTAAATAATCACAAAGTTAGATGAGAATTATTCAATTAATCACACAAAGTTGAATAATGCCATTAAAATTATTTCGAGAAACCTGTAAGTAGTTGCTGTTCTGCAATCTATTCCAAATACATTTTAATGAACATTTAACTTATTAGAGTATAATAATAAGTAATAAGCCTTAAAGCTATGAGGTTAATGTTTATTGTATGTTCAGTCCTGATTTCACCACTGCTTTTATCTCAGGTAGGGGTGAATACTCCTAATCCTGATCCTTCAGCGGCACTCGACATTGTGGCAAAAGCATCAGACAAAGGGGTTCTCATACCGCGAGTTCCTCTTCAGAGCGTTACGGACGTTTCTACCGTTCCTAATCCTGCAGTCAGCCTGCTTGTTTATAATACAACGACAAACAGCGTAATTACCAAAGGCTACTATTATTGGGATGGCAGCAAATGGCTCAGATTTAATGACAGTTCAAAAATTTTCTACGGAAACTCAGATCCTGCTATTCCTACCACCAACTCTACGGGAGATATATTTGTTAATAATTCTACGGGAACTCTCTTTGTGTATAATGGCAGCAATTGGATTTCACAAATGTCCGGAACGGAGATTCTTTCTGTAAAAATTATTGCAACAGATGGTCAGACGGAATTCCCGACTCCCTGGAATGTAAGTTCTTCTAATACAAAAGTCTACAGAAATGGCGTAAACATAGATTTTCAGGTTCTTTCTTCATTTAATATAAAACTGGAACCCGGAGTATCCTGCTACGCTAACGATGAAATAAAAATTTACAAATTCTTATAAAACTTTAAAATTACTTATCATGAAAAGGTATCTACAAACTTCAGCAATCCTGGTATTCATTCTTTCATCTTTCGGAATGGTAAATGCGCAGCAAACGACAGGCGATGTAACCCAAAATTCTGCTAATGGAGCAACACAGGCTCTTAACGGAACAATAAGAGTAATAGACAACAAGGGGACAATTAAATACCTGCAGGCTAAAAACGGGATTACAA
Source organism: Chryseobacterium sp. 2P (assembly GCF_059579425.1). Lineage (NCBI taxonomy): Bacteria > Pseudomonadati > Bacteroidota > Flavobacteriia > Flavobacteriales > Weeksellaceae > Chryseobacterium > Chryseobacterium sp. 2P. Next base: position 3,266,820 of record NZ_CM184194.1, on the reverse strand, counting down.
CGCTTACTAATACAACGAATAATGTAACAACTACAACCTGGCAACTGGGAGGTACGCTTACAGATGACACAACTATTGATCTTAACGGCAAAAAGTTCGGATTAGCGAAAGTCCTTCAGAACACCAATGCAAATCAGGCAGGATCTAATGTTCCTTCAACTTCTGCAACATTAGGAACTTCAGGGTACACAATTCTGGTAAGAGATGAAGCTACAGGAAATGTTTTAAAAATGCTTGCAACAGATCTTGTACAAAGCGGACAGGAAAAATTTACCTCTGCGGCTGGCCAGACTTCTTACAATTTAACGGGATCTCCTGCATTGCCTGCTTATTCGCAGGTATGGGTATACAGAAACGGAGCAAAATTAATTGCCAATGAAGATTATACAGTATCAGGATCTGTGGTAACTCTCGTTCCGAACAGTACTGCTCCTAACAACTGGTCTGTACTGGCGGGAGACATTATCGAGGTTCAGTATCTGAAATAAGAGATTTCTTTAGAATAATAATTGATCAAAATTTTATTGATAACATGAGACTGGCAAATTTTTCAATTTTATTTTGTTCGTTTTTGTCTTTTTCACTCTATGCACAAGTGAGGGTAGTTGATAACAAAGGTACCCTTAAACAGATTGATGAGTCAAAATGGACTTTATCCGGCAGTAATATTTACAATAAAAACTCCGGGAATGTGGGTATTGGGGTAACCAATCCTACTGAAAAGCTTGACGTTAATGGAATCGTAAAATCTGTCGGAGCTGCCTATACCAGTGCAGGTCTTATTAATAAAATTTTATATGCAAATGCTTCTGGTAATGTAAGTCCGCTTTCTTTAGGCTCAGGACTTACATTCTCCGGCAGTATTCTTAATACCGTCAATAACGGAACTGTAACAAGTGTAGGGCTCAGTATGCCCGCTGCTTTCAGTGTCTCAAATTCTCCCGTTACCGGATCGGGAACCATTACTGTTTCGGGTTCTGGTACAGCAGCACAATACATCAGAGGAGACGCAACGTTAGGAAACTTTTTATTATCAGGTTTAAATGATGTTACTTTGTCCGGTCTTACAGCAGGACAGATTTTGCAGTATAATGGTTCAGTCTGGGCTAATATATCTCCAAATTCTGCTCTTACCAAAGGAAATTTAACGACAACCACTATTGGATTGTCCGTAAGCGGAGGTACTAATGCTGTTTTAGGAAGCGGAGCAGCGGTCGATTACAATTTAGTGACTGGTATCGGAGGGCTTTCCGCAGGAGCTCAGGGAGTTTCAGGAGGAACGGGAATTGCAAATACTTATATTGGTGCGGACGGACAGAAACATTTGCTGCCTTCAGCATACTCTTTGCTAGTTGCAAGTTCCACGACCCTTGGAGGAGTAAAAATTGGTTCAGGAATTAATATTGCGGCAGACGGTACAATATCGGCGGCAAATACGGGAACAGTTACAAGTGTAGGACTTAGTATGCCTTCTGCATTTAGTGTTTCCGGCTCTCCGGTTACCAATTCGGGAACGATTACTGTTTCCGGTTCGGGAACAGCTGCTCAATACATTAGAGGAAACGGAACTTTAGGAAATTTCGCATTGTCAGGTTTAAGTGATGTATCTCTTTCCGCTATTGCAGCAGGGCAGATTTTACAATATAACGGATCTGGCTGGATCAATACATCACCAAATGCAGCGCTTACAAGAGGTAATATAACGACATCAACAGCGGGATTAACTCTAACAGGCGGTACCAATGCTGTATTGGGGAGCGGAGTAACTTTAGACTACGATTTAGTTACTGGCATCGGTAACCTTGTTTCAGGAACTCAGGGAGTCTTGGGAGGGACAGGAAATACAAATACCTATATTGGTGCAGATGGGCAGAAACACTTGCTACCTTCGGCATATTCTCTGCCTGTTGCAAGTTCCACAATTCTTGGAGGGGTAAAAATTGGCTCAGGAATAAATGTTGCTCCGGACGGAACGATTTCAGCCTCAAATACAGGAACTGTAATCAATATTGCCACAGGAACAGGACTTACGGGAGGACCCATAAACACTACAGGAACCATATCTTTGAGTAATACTGCGGTGACTGCAGGGGCTTACGGAACCGCTTCTACTGCTGTTCCTACATTCACGGTAAATGCACAGGGACAATTAACTGCAGCAGGAACTTATCCAACATCAGGAATTTCTATAGCAGGTGACGTTACCGGAACCTTAGCAGCTTCCACAGTTACAAAAATTCAGGGACGAAATGTTGCCAATACAGCTCCTGTAAACGGACAGACATTGATTTACAACACCACTACCAGCCAATGGGAACCCAGCAATTATACCTTTCCTCAGTTGCTGGTAGATGCTTCGAGAACCACAACATATACTCCTGCTGTTGCCTATGTTGTTATCCCCTACAATACAACAGCGGTAAATGTAGGAACTTCCTATAATACAACCTCAGGAAATTTTACGGCTCCGGCGACAGGAACGTATCAGATTATCGTAAATAACAGTTTTAATGCAAATACAGCTGCCAACCATGCAATTACAACCAGAATTGTTGTAAATGGTACAACAGACACAGAATCATCCTGTTCGGCATCTCCATACGCGGGAAGCGGAGTTAATATTACAAGTTCTCCATCATCAGTGGTGAACCTAACAGCCGGACAAACGGTTAATATACAAATCGGTGGGGAAGTGGGTACTGTTACGGCTTTAACAGGTACCGGACAGCACAGATTGAAAATCATCAGATTAAATTAATTTTATGAATTAGTCTTTGCATTGGCTGTCTATATTTTATGGAGTGAATTCTCAGTTTATTTTCTTTATAATAGCTTTTTAGTTAACTATCAGTCAATTATCAGATAAGCTTGAAAATAATGAACTTTCAGAATAGGATTATCTGCTCACCGTATTTTTACGGTAAATGAACGCTGTATTTTTTTTATCCGATTTTAGGTCTGATATTTGTACTGAGTAGAAAAAATTATCTGCCATTTTTATTTATGAAAAACAGACTTGTGAAAAAATCATTTCTTTACGCATTCTTTATTACTTTAATGATGGTTTCCTGCAAAAAGGAAATTGAAAAAATCAGCGATAAAATCAGTGATACAACATCATCAATAAGTGAACCCGATTCTGAAAAAGATTCTATAATTGTAAAAAAAGATTCTGTAATAGAAAAAGAATCTTTACCACCCGCAATGCAGGAAGATGGTTTTTACAATGCTTTTATTTTCCCAAAAGACAAAAAAATGAAAGATTCTCTCTTCGGAATCTTCAATGAAAAGTATACTGAAAAGGAGCGTTATGCTATTTTAGCTTTAAACAGGCTGGATTCTAAAAATAAATGGAATGCCGATACTTTGGTGGTTCCTGCAAAAATTGATACTACATTAATGGAGTATTCTCCTTTCCCGATGCAGCTTGATGTGTTGAGTCCGGTGAAGAAATTTGTTATCTTTTCATATCCTATTCAGGCTTACGGAGTATATTCAAACGGAACATTGGTAAAATGGGGTCCTACAAGTATGGGGAAGAAAACCGCCAAAACAAAGACAGGTCTTACTTTTGCCAACTGGAAAAAGCAGCTGGCAATTTCAACTGTAAGCAGCGAGTGGAAATTGCCTTACAATTTTAATATTTTTAATCTTGACGGAATTGGATGGCATCAGTACGATCTTCCGGGTTACCCTGCATCGCACTCCTGTTTAAGATTATTAATGAAAGATGCAAAATGGCTTTACGGTTATGCAGATACGTGGGTATTAAATCCGGGTGGTGCAACTACAAAAGCAAAAGGAACTCCGGTAATGGTGTATGGAGATTATGGCTGGGGCAAAAGAAAACCCTGGAGAAAACTTCTAAACGATCCGAATGCAAACAGCGTTTCTGTGGAAGAAATGACTAAGATGATAGAGCCAAACATCGAAAAAATACTCAAAGAGCAGGACAACAGAGAAAAAGTGGTGGATTCTATAAAAGCGGCAAAAGCTGTTGTGGAACAAATGCCGCAAACCACCAAAACAGTTGCTCCTTAATCGATCTTTTCGAATTGCAGCGTAGATTCTTCGGCGAATCTTCTGAGCTTCTGCATTTCATCTTTCCCTTTATGTTGGCCGAAACGTGCTGCTGCATATGTGAGTGCAATGCAGAATAACATAATAAAGGATGCGGTAAGCGCCCATGGAAATTCCTGACTGTTGATTTGTTTTTCAACATAATACATGGAAATAAAAACCATCCAGAGGATCGAAAAAACAAAGTATAAAAACATAAAAAACGTCCAAACTGCGGAACTGGGTCCGAAAACGCCCCGTATCGCAGTTTTTTCGTCTTCAATTTCAATCCTTAAAGACAATCTTGGTTTCCAGTAGGTTTCATAATCTGTTTCCACACAGATGGTTGCAACCTCTTTATTAATGTTGCCGGAAAATTCATCTTTATGTTCTTTAAGATATTTTTTCAGATTTTCTGCATATTCTTCTTTGGTTAAATGAGTGAACATCTTAAATCGCGGTCTGGTTCTTATTTTGTCCAGCGTAGTTTCTTCGGTTTTCATATCATTCTTGTTCTTGGTAAGGTATCGGATCTTCGAGAGTAAAGCTTAAAGTCATTTGTTTATTTTTTCTTTCAATCAGCATATCGATGGTTTTTCCTTCATCGGATTTCATCAGTTCCATAATTTTATTGAGCGTCATATCTTCTGTTTTCTTGCCGTTAATACTAATCAGGCGGTCATCTTTCTGAAGTCCGGCTTTAGCTCCGGGAGAATCTTTACGGACTCCGGCAATGGAAAAAATGGGCTTTAAAACAAAATTATACTGCAGGTTGTTATTAATGATTTCGATTCCGTTGGAAGGACTTTCTTTGCTTTTAGCGGGAAGATTCACCACATCTTTTGTCCATTCCATTCCGTCCTGTTTAAAATCCAGACCGCTCATATTGAAATGAAAAGGATCATCGTAATTGCCGTTCTTTTTTAAATACATTTTCTGATCAGAATAATCGAATGCAACAGTAAAACGTCTCATAATATCTCCGCCAATTGAGCCTTTTCTGTTTTCCACCATATTTACATGCTGAATAGAATATTCATCAGGCATTGCCGTTAATGGCTTTTCAAATTTAAAATCTCCGAGATACAGATTGTGAATTCTGCTCCGTTTGCCATACACATCGCCATTGAAACCTCTTCCCAGATAATCATCGATATTCGGCCGGTTGTATACAAAATCTTTGATAAGGGCAGGAAATAACCACATCGGATCACTGTTTCCCAGATCAATCAGCAATTTTGAAGGTTTTCTTTCTCTGGTCATTTCAACATCAGCCACAATATAAGGCTTGTTTTTTTCGATGCTGATATCCATCTCTCTGAAATTTTTTATCTTTTTCTGAAATAGATTTTTATCGTTGTAAATGGTAATCTTTTTAGATGCATAATCAATCAGGACAGGATGGTCTTTAAAAAAATGATAGCCGATAATTCCATTCACAGGAATTCCTACGTGCGATGAAATATTAAAATCCTGATCGGTAATGATATAAACCGTCATTGAATAATTCACGAAATTTTTTCCGATTTTCGCAATATTATTGTCGGAACGTAATCCGTCGATGCTTGCACTGCCTCCTAAACCGGCAAACTTTATCTTTTCGACATTCTGAAGACTGATTTCTTTATTTTCCAGACTGAAAATTGAAGTTTCTGCCACTCCCGTATCCAGTAAAAAAGTGAGATTAACCCCGTTAATGTTGACGGGAATAAAGATTAAATTGGCAATAAGCTTAAAGGGAATAACTGTTTTTTTGGCATCCTTTATTTCAAAAGAGTTCTGAGCATTCATTAAAATGCTGAACAGCAACAACACAAAAAGATACCTCAGTTTCATTTACTGAATTTACTGAATTTATCCTTATCATCAATAAAAAAACATTCCCAAAATGAGAATGTTTGTATTTTGTTTAATAATTTAAAACGAATGTTTACATTTCGATAATCTATTTGGAGAAAAAATCCATCAGATCCATATAATTTTTCTGATTCACTCCATGACCGCTCATGTATTCCCTGAATGTAAAATAACAGCTTAAATCATATAAAAGATCTGCCGCTTTTCTTCCCCATTCCAAAGGAATTACGGCATCGTCTGTTCCATGAGAAATAAAGAAGCGAAGTCTTTCCAGTTTTTTCTTATCCCTTACAATGTCGGTGAGTAATTTTTCTTCCGGATAGCTGCTTAAACAAGCCACAAGATTGAACATTTCAGGGTATTTTAAAGCCAGAGCATAACATAAAATTCCCCCCTGACTGAAACCGCAAAGGTGAGTCTTTCCTTCGGTAATTCCGTAGCTGTTTATAATTTTAAGAATACTTTCCGTAACGCTGTTTAAAGATTCTGTAGCCTGCGGAACATCAATAAAATTTTCAGGATTATTAAAATCGATATCATACCATGAAAAGCCTTCAAACTGGGTGTTTCTTGGAGCTCTGAAGCTTACGATAATCCAGTCTTTAGGAAGTGTTTCCCTGAAGCTGAAAAGATCCTGCTCGTTGCTTCCATAGCCATGAAGCATGAAAAGAATCGTGGTGTCGGAACTAATATTTTCGGGTTCTCTTACAATATAATCTAAATTCATAAGGCAAAGATAATTATTAATGATGTATTTATCCTTCAACAGCATCAAAATAAGACCATTTCAGAGACACGGACAAACTGTCTTAAAAACTATTGTCCAGTCATTCAATATTCAGGCAAAAACAACGGTGTAAATATTTATTGAATTGATATTATTTGCAAATCATTGTTGGAAATTTTTCATAAAAGTTATTTTTATATTGATAAAAAACCTATATTTGGAACATTAAAAATCTATTTGGAGAAATGAAGCAATTTTACAAATCAAAAAGTTTACTTAGACTTTCTTTTTTATTCGCTGTATTATTTTCGGCAATTTTAGTTGTTAATTCTTGTAAGAAAGATGACGAGGACGGATTTACAGATCATATTATTCAATTTGAAGCTAAAATAAATACAAAAGGTCCAAATCCACCTGCAAATCCACCAGTTACAGGAACTTTCAAAACAGTAGTTACACAAATCGGAACAGGGCAGAGTACTACTTTCAATCCTACAGGAACTACATGGTCCAGCGGAGAGCAGTTTGTAAGCTCAAGCCAGGCTCAGCTAAATTTAGCAGCAAATGCAGTTCTTCCTTATTCAGATTCTGAGCTAATCATCAATATTTATGTAGACGGTGAAGTTGCTAAAACTAAAAAAGTAGTAGGATCGGGTACGCAGAGTGCATCACTTTCTTACAGCTTCTTAGAATTATAAGAAAAAATTATTCAAAATATAAAGACCATCTGAAAAGGTGGTCTTTTTTTATTGATATTACCTAAAAAATCGGGGGCGCAAAATTGAAAATTTTACGCCCCCGATTTACACTATATTATTAACTTTTAAATTACTTTCATAATAAAATAGCTCTTCTTTCCTTTTTGAAGAAGTAAAAACTTTCCGTCAATCAGATCACTTTCATTGGCAGTGTAAACATCATTAATTTTCTGTTTGTTTACGGAAATAGAATTTCCTTTCAGCTCTCTTGTCGCTTCGCTTTTCGATTTTAAAAATCCTGATTTTTCAGATAAAAGATCTACAATATTTACACCTAAAACATCATTCTTCAATACTTCTTTTTGAGGAACTCCGTCAAATACTTCCAGAAAAGTTTCTTCATCAAGACTTACCAGATCTTCAGCGGTTGAACGTCCGAAAAGAATCTCAGATGCTTTCAATGCCTTTTCGTATTCATCTTTTCCGTGAACCCATACCGTAACTTCCTCAGCTAATTTTTTCTGAAGTTTTCTTTCGTGAGGAGCCGTTTTATGATCTTTAATTAAAGCTTCAATTTCTTCCTTCCCTAAAAATGTATAGAATTTAATGAATCTTTCTGCGTCTTCATCCGTTGCATTCAGCCAGAACTGATAGAATTTGTAAGGAGAAGTCTTCTTTTTATCCAGCCAGTAATTTTCTCCGCTTTCAGACTTCCCGAATTTAGAACCGTCGGCTTTTGTAATCAGAGGAACTGTTAATGCAAAAGCTTCACCCTGCGCTTTTCTGCGGATCAGTTCAGTTCCGGTCGTGATATTTCCCCACTGGTCAGAACCTCCCATCTGAAGTTTAACGCTGTTATTTTGATACAGATGTAAAAAATCATACCCCTGAATCAACTGATACGTAAACTCCGTAAAACTCATTCCTTCTGCACCCGATTCTCCCGAAAATCTTTTCTTCACAGAATCTTTCGCCATCATATAGTTTACGGTAATATTTTTTCCTACATTTTTGGCAAAATCAAGGAAAGATATATTTTTCATCCAGTCGTAATTGTTTACCAGTTCCGCTTTATTCGGCTCGCTCCCCGAAAAATCCAAAAATCTGGAAAGCTGATTTTTAAGACAGTCTACATAATGAAGCAAAGTATCTTCATCCAGAAGATTTCTTTCCGCAGACTTTCCCGAAGGATCACCAATCATTCCTGTTGCGCCACCCACCAAAGCAATCGGTTTATGACCGTGCTGCTGAAAATGAGCTAAAATTTTGATCTGAATAAGACTTCCGATATGCAAAGAATCTGCGGTAGGATCAAAACCGATGTAAGCTGTTGTCATTTCCTTATCCAGTTGTTCGTCCGTTCCGGGCATCATGTCGGCAAAAAGCCCGCGCCATTTCAGTTCTTCAATAAAAGAGTTCATTATTTTCTGATTTAAAATTTTAATGTGCAAAGATAATCATTTCAGAGCAATAAGGCGAAGACAGAAACTTTCAATTCAGGATGAAAAAGAAGCTGTTTTTTTAGGAGCTGTTTCCTGCTCTCCGCACTCGCTATTTTGTTTGATATAGGTTTCGGCGGCAAAGCCGCCGAAACCTATATCAAACAAAATGAGCTCAGACAAATGCTGCGATCAGGGCTAAACTTCGGTCGGTAATACCATTTTTACCAAAAAATCATTTGATTTCCTGCATTGTATTTTCAGCGAAAATCAGTTATATTTGTTACTAATGAACGACGAACAATTATTTCCTCTCATTCAGAAAGCGAAGGAAAAAGACCAGAAAGCGCAGACAAAGCTCATCAACATTTTTTGGGTTGATGTTTTTTCTTTTGTAATGAAAAAAGTTCACGACGAAAATGATGCCGATGAAATCACCGTAAATGTTTTTTCAAAAGTCCTTTCAAAGCTGGAAATGTACGATCCTCATTTTCAGTTTAAAACATGGGTTCTCACGATCGCGCAGAATACCATCATCGATTTTTGGCGGAAAAAATCTAGAGAAAATCAGGATCCTACAGAAAATTTGGATGAAGTAAAAAACCAATATGCCAAATCTCCTGAAGAATTAATGATTTCCGAAGAAGAACAAAAGAAAATCATTAAAACAATAGAATCTTTAGATGTCAATTATCAGGAAATCATTCGTTTAAGATTTTTTGAAGAAAAAAGCATCAAAGAAATTGCCGAAGAACTGGGCATTTCTGTCGCCAATACAAAAGTTAGGGTGATGCGTGCAAAAAAAGTTCTGGCAGAATTACTGAAAAATAATGAGTTTGAGGATCAGTAATCACAAAATCTCCATCTTCAGGCATAAAACATAATGCACTGAGGTTTATCATATTCTGAATAAATTTTTAATAATTGCTAAAAATCATATATGATTAAACGTTTACATTTTCTAAATTCGTATGAAAATTAAGAAATATGACTTTTGGAATTGAGGCAGCAAGCTATTATGTGCCTTCATTATATTTGGAAATTAAAGATTTAGCAGAAAAAAGAGGAATCGAACCTGCAAAACTCGAAAAAGGATTGGGATTGCATAAAATGGGCTTTCCCGATGTTCATGAAGATGCCGCAACTTTCGCAGCAGAAGCATTACTTAAACTCATAAAGGATTATAATATCAATCCGAAAGAAATATCAAGAATTTACTTAGGAACAGAAAGCGCTTTAGATGCCGCTAAACCAACCGCTTCTTACGCTATGCAGATGGTAGAAAAAGTTCTCGAAAAAGAATTTGGAGAACGGGTTTTCAGAAATTGTGATGTGGTAGACATGACTTTTGCGTGCATCGGAGCAGTAGATGCGCTCCATAATTCTTTAGATTTTGTAATAGCAAACCCTGATAAAAAAGCAGTAGTCATTGCAAGTGATTACGCAAAATACGAACTGGCTTCTTCCGGAGAATATACACAGGGTGGAGGAGCAGTTGCGGTTCTAATTTCTTCAAAACCTGATCTCATTGAAATTGAGAACAATTGGGGAGTTGCCACAGAATCGGTCTTTGACTTTTTCAAGCCGCGTCGTCATTTCAAAAAAGAAGATTTAACGAATGCTCCCGAAAATTTTCCGGAAAAAATAGAAGTTTTTACGGATGAACCTGTCTTTGATGGACAATATTCTAACCAGTGTTATCAGGACAGAATTAGAGAAGCCTACGATCATTATAAAGACATTACAGGACTTAATAAGCCTTACGAAAACTGGAAATATCTGATCTTCCATCTTCCTTATGCCTTCCACGGAAAGAGAGTTTTTACAGAAATTTACAGCTTAGAAAACGGTTTGTCTTACGAAACGCCTGAAGAACAAAAAGCAGTGGCAAAATCAGAAGAATACCTTCAGTTTATTAATGATAAAATTGAAAAATCGCAAAGAGCCTCTTCGGAAATCGGAAATATGTATACCGCTTCTATTTTTATGGCTCTACTTTCTGCTTTACAGACATCTTTTAACGAGAATGAAGAATTGGCAGGACAGGAAATCGGATTTTTAGGATACGGAAGCGGATCAAAATCCAAAGTTTTTGCCGGAAAAGTTTCAGAAAACTGGAAAAAGGTGGTCAAAAAATGGAATTTATTTGAAAGTTTAAAAAACAGAACAGCAATTGATTTTGAGACTTATGAAAAACTTCACAGAAAACAACTGCAAAATTCAGTTAACGAAAACTATAAAGGCTTCGGTTTAAAATCAGTAGAATTAGAAAATCCTGTTTTAAAAGGCGCAAGATATTATGATTATCAGGGATAATTAAAAATCAATAATAATATTAAAACATCTCAATCTGAGGTGTTTTTTTATTCCAGAAACAACACTGTATCCTGATAACTTTTCGGCGTTACTCCCACTAATTGCTTAAATACTCTCGTAAAATAATTCGCATCCGAAAACCCTGTCTGATAAGCCGTTTCTTTAATGCTGTTCTGGTTCGCCAAAAGTTCTTTTGCCCGATTGATTCTTTCCTGCAAAATAAACTCATTCGGAGAAGTTCCCAGTTCGTCTTTAAACATTTTAAAGAAATTGGATTTACTCACATATGCCATTTTTGCAATGCTGTCTATTGATAATTTCTGATGAAGATTTTTCTTAATATAATCTACCACAAAACCAATTCTGGATTTGTTTTTAACAATATTTTTCTCCACCATGCTTCTTGCCTGCGTCTGCATCAGGCGGATCAGAAGTTCCTTCAAAGCAAAATCTGCCATAATATCCTTTTGTGAATTATCGTCCATCGCAATTCTCATAATATTATTCGTTGCCGAAGCCAGAGACTGATTATTAAACAGAAAATACTCATCCAGTTCAATATTCCATTGCGAAGTTTCGTCTACTTTCGGAAGATGATAGTTGAGGTGATTGAGAGAATTCTCTATAAATTCAGGATTCAGGCTAAGAGAAATACATTGGGAAGGCGTTTCATCCGCTTCAGGAAAATCGATCACCATTGTTTCTCCCGGCGAAACCAGAACACTTTCTCCCGGAAAATAATCGAAATAGCCCGTTTTATGATCTATTTTCATGTGCTTTTTCCCGCGAAGCATTGCCGTGAATGCAATCGTTTCAAAATGCAGTTTTACATCGAAAGCAGCCTTATGCGTTTCGTAGATACTGAATTCACAATTGTTTAGATTGAATTTTGTCTGATTTTCAACCAAGTGCATAAGCTGGTTTTCCCTTTTCAATTCAGGAGTTTCTAATAAAATCTTGTTATTGTTCATTTCTAAACATTTTTAATAGCCTGTTTACTCAAATATAGAAAATAATCAGCTTACAATACTGTTAATGAAATAATAAAATTCTACGTCTGCACGATTTTGAAGTTTTTTTGTACGATTGTGCTATCAGAATCATTGAAGGAAATGTAATTTGGCAATAGATAAAAATTAAAATTGTACGAATATGAGCACTACAACACAACAACAATCAGAAACATTACTCCAATGGCCTGAATTCAAAAAAAGATATGACAACTACATCAACGGACAATTTACAGCTCCGGTCAACGGACAGTACTTCGATGTAGTTTCTCCCATTGACGGTAAAAATTTCACACAGGCAGCACATTCATCCAAAGAAGACCTTGAATTGGCGGTAAATGCGGCCGAAAAAGCATTCCAGACATGGAAAAATACTTCTTCCACAGAAAGAAGTATTATCTTAAACAAAATTGCCGACAGGATCGAGCAGAATTTAGAATACATCGCAACCGTTGAAACCATTGATAACGGGAAAGCGGTAAGAGAAACTTTAGCCGCAGATATTCCTTTGGCAATTGATCATTTCAGATATTTTGCGTCCGTTATCAGAGCGGAAGAAGGTTCTCACAACGAACTGGATAAAGATACCGTTTCATTAATCGTTCACGAACCGCTTGGAGTGATCGCACAGATCATTCCATGGAATTTCCCGATCTTAATGGCAGTCTGGAAATTAGCTCCGGCTTTGGCAGCAGGAAACTGTGTCGTTTTAAAACCCGCAGAAAGTACTCCGATTTCCATCATGGTTCTTATGGAACTCATCGGCGATCTGCTTCCGGCAGGAGTGGTGAACATTGTGAACGGTTTCGGAGCAGAACTGGGAAGAGCTTTGGTAACCAATCCGAAAGTAGCAAAAGCAGCATTTACAGGTTCTACAGCAACGGGTAGACTTGTTATGCAGTACGCAACAGAAAATATCATCCCGGTAACGTTAGAATTAGGAGGAAAGTCTCCAAACGTTTTCTTCAATTCGGTAATGGATGCAGACGACGAGTTTTTAGATAAAGCCATCGAAGGCGCAGTTCTTTTTGCTTTGAATCAGGGTGAAATCTGTACATGTCCGTCAAGATTACTGGTTCAGGAAGACATTGCAGATGCCTTCATTGCCAAAGTGATAGAAAGAGTAAAAGCCATCAAAGTCGGAAATCCTTTAGATAAAACCGTAATGATGGGAGCGCAGGCTTCACAGATCCAGAAAGACAAAATCCTTTCCTACATCAAATTAGGAAAAGAAGAAGGCGCAGAAGTGCTTGTCGGTGGAGATGTAAATCATGTTGGCGAAGGTCTGGAAGACGGATATTATATTCAGCCGACCATCTTCAAAGGAAACAACAGAATGAGAATCTTCCAGGAAGAAATTTTCGGACCTGTTCTGGCGTTCACCACCTTCAAAGACGAAGAAGAAGCATTAAAAATTGCAAACGATACCATTTACGGTCTTGGAGCAGGAGTATGGACAAGAGATGCCCATCAGCTTTATAACATTCCGCGTCATATTGAAGCAGGAAGAGTTTGGGTAAACCAGTATCATGCATATCCTGCAGGAGCTCCTTTCGGAGGATACAAGCAGTCGGGAATCGGTCGCGAAAACCACAAAATGATGCTGGATCATTACCGTCAGACCAAAAATATGCTGATTTCTTACAACAAAAACAAACTAGGTTTCTTTTAATCTTAAATATTAGGGCGTGCCCGTTTTCCCCGTCTCGGCAACGGGGAAAAACGGTCGGGCTATTCAGGGCTCCACTTCGTTTCGGTGCTCCGTTTCACTCCGCACCGGCTCGTTCCTCGCCGCCCTTCCTATCCCTCACGCGAACAACCATTCGTCCTGATCTGAAATTTTCGGGTGAGCAGGAACTTTTGTGTCATTTAGAGCCGTATCAAAACTTTAAAGAAAAAGACTAAACTTAAAAACCAACTCAAAAAAATAAATAATGATTCCAAAAACAATGAAAGCAGCAGTTGTTCAAGGTTATGGACAACCCCTGAAAATAGAAGAAGTTCCCGTAAGAGAACCCGGAAGATATGAAGTACTCGTAAAAGTAATCGCCTGTGGCGTTTGTCATACAGATTTACACGCGGTGGACGGCGACTGGCCTGCAAAACCGAAAATGCCTTTAATTCCGGGACATGAAGGAGTGGGGATTGTTGTTGCATGTGGTCCTGAAGCTTTTGTAAAAGAAGGAGATGCAGTGGGCGTTCCGTGGCTCTATTCCGCTTGCGGATGCTGCGATTACTGTATCACAGGCTGGGAAACACTTTGCGAAGCCCAGAAAAACGGAGGATACAGCGTTGATGGAGGTTTTGCCGAATATGTCATTGCAGATTCACGATATGTAGGACACCTGAAACCGGATGTTAACTTTTTAGAAATTGCACCGATCCTTTGTGCAGGAGTTACCGTATACAAAGGCTTAAAGGAAACGGAAACAAAACCGGGAGAATGGGTTGCCATTTCCGGAATCGGTGGATTGGGACACGTTGCAGTTCAGTATGCAAAAGCCATGGGAATGCATGTTGCTGCCATTGATGTTGCAGATGATAAACTGGATCTGGCTAAAAAACTAGGCGCAGATTTAGTCGTGAATGCCAAAACAACAGATCCCGGAGAATACCTTCATAAAGAAGTTGGCGGAATGCATGGAGCATTAATTACAGCAGTATCTCCGATTGCCTTTAAACAGGGAATTGATGTCCTCCGAAGAAAAGGAACAATCGCGTTAAATGGCCTTCCACCGGGATCATTTGAACTTCCGATTTTTGAAACCGTATTAAAAAGAATCACGGTGCGAGGCTCCATCGTAGGAACTCGAAAAGATCTTCAGGAAGCACTGGATTTTGCAAATGAAGGACTGGTGAAAGCAACGGTAACCCCGGCAAAATTAGAAGATATTAACGATGTTTTCGATAAAATGAAGAAAGGGCAGATCGATGGCAGAATTGTTCTTGATATTGCAGGAAGTTCGAATTAAATAAATTTAGAGTTTCGGCGAAATGAAATTTCGCCGAAACTTTTTAACTTTATGTAAGAAAAATAATGACGAGGGAAACGGAGGCGTTAAGAACATGATTTTTGCGAATGGATCAAAGAAGAGATAATGACATTCTGAAATACCGAAAATGTTGTCATTCTGACGAAGGAAGAATCTAAACCTTATTTATAAAGATTTTTTACTTCACTTCTGAACTGCGTTCGTAGACCTTTAATTCACTAAAAATAAAGAAAAATGCAAACAAGAATAGCAAGACTCTCAGCAACCGAAAAAGCTTTGGAAGTCATTTGGGAACTGGAAAAAAAATACGGTGATCTGATGTTTTATCAGGCAGGAGGATGCTGTGAAGGAACGCAGCCGCAGTGTTTTGAAAAAGGAGGATTTTACCCGAGAATGAACGATGCGATGATCGGTACGATTAACAATCATGAATTCTGGATCGACCGTGATCTCTTCGAATACTGGAAATATTCACATTTTACACTCGATGTTGTCGATGGTTTCGGACCGGGCGGATTCTCTTTAGAAACACCTCTGGGAAAAACATTCAAAGTCATTTACAGACTTTTCACACCGGAAGAACTGGAGAATTTAGAACCGGTGAAACGCAGTGAATAATTATCGTGTATTTTTTAACATATTATTTTTCTGTGTGATAAAATTCAGTTCTCTTAAAAAGTCATATTTGTCTCTTTGAATGCTTCCTTTCAGGACGAAATACTGTACAATCATTATAAGAAATGGCACAGCAAGAATGAAATAATTCTTTTCGTCTTTACTGGCTAGAAAAGCAATGTATAGCGCAAAAACAATTGAGACAACCATGATTATAAAATGATAAAGAAAGGGTATAAATTCTATCGTAAGCAATGTTTTGTTGTTTTCTTCCGAAATACTTCCTTTTATGATACAATGCATAATATTAAAGTCGAAAAAATGCCGTCTTCTTTTAATGGTAAAATTTTTCTGATTCACCATTCCGCGGTATTCAAATCTTGTAGGAATTCCATAATCCGGAATTAAAGAAATAAAAGAGGGATTTGTTTTATAAGTAATCTTTCTCAGGCTTTCTATCAGCTCAGATTGCTTTATCTCAATGTCAAAATTCAGACTTTCGTAAAGTCCGATACTCTTGTAAAAAGAATTCATACAGGAATCAATACAATAAAATTATTTAGAAAATATTTGTGCAATTCGTGAAAAAATATTCGTGCAATTTGTGTTTAGTTACAAAAAAACTAAACCTTCACAAACCTACTCACAAACATAGAAGCTACCAATTGTCCGACCGCATTTAAAACTGTTGCCAAAGGATCAACCAGCGTTCCGATAATCATCACTGCCGGAATTGCTTCCTGTGGTAATTTGTATACCGAAATCATCAGCATTTCTCCGATATATCCTCCGTTCGGAATTCCTCCTGCAACAATGCTTACAAACACGGTAATTCCTAAAGCTAGAAGAAGATTCATAGGATCAAAAAAATCCCTTCCGATGATTAAGAATGCCACATAAATCTTAATGATTGACGACATGGAAGAACCGTTTTTATGCAAAGTTGTTCCAATCGGGATTACAATATTTGAAATCTGGCTCGGAATTCCGATTTTTGAAGCTGCCTGTAAATTGGCGGGCATTGTGGCGAAGCTGCTGCAGGTACTCAAAGCGGTTAAAGTAGGGAAAATAGCATTCGTCCAGAAACTTTTAACCCCGTTCTGTCCTTTTGCCATAAAAGCATAGAGTGAAAAGAAGACCAGAAAATAGACTACTCCTGCAATATAATACAACCCTAAAGGTTTCGCATAAAATCCGAAAAGCTGAGGTCCCAAAGTCGCCACCTGATACGCAAAATAAGCGCCCAAACCAATCGGGGCAACTTTCATAATCAACAGAAGCAGTTCCTTCATCACTTCATAGCCCGAAGCGATAAATGAGCGGAAAGCCTGTCCTTTTTCTCCCGCTTTTCTGGCTGAAAATCCCGTCATGAAAGCAAAAATTAAAAGAGCCAGCATATTTTGTCTTGAAAAAAGCTGTGTAAATTCTCCCACCGTAAAAAAGCCTACGATTCTGTTTCCCCAACTGTCATTACTCGTCGCTTCCTCCACAATTTCAGAACTTCCCGAAACTCCGGAAACCGGAAAAAGATAAACGGCACAAATCGTAAAAATTGCCGCAGTTAAAATAAAAAACAGAAAGGTAAAAGCCATGGTAACCATTATCTTTCCAAACTTAGACTGCTGCTCTAACGAAGCAATAGAATTGGAAACGGCAAAGAAAACCAGCGGAACAACACTTACAAACAGCAGGTTCAGGAAGATATCTCCCAAAGGTTTTATATAATCCACAATATCGGGAGCAACAATTCCGATGATGCTTCCGACAATGATTCCCAAAAGTAAAAGTAAAATTCCTGAATAGTTTTTCAACACTTCTTTCATGCGTTGCTTTTTAACCAAAGATAGCTTAATTTTTAACATTCCGTTATATAAAATTCAGTCATAAAATCCTTAAATTTGAGTAAACATCGTTTCTATGGCTTATATAGATTACTATAAAATTTTAGGCGTAGACAAGAACGCAACGCAGGAAGATATCAAAAAGGCATATCGGAAACTCGCAAGAAAATTACATCCCGATCTTAATCCTGATGATAAGGAAGCCGAAAGACAATTCAAAGAGCTGAATGAAGCCAATGAAGTTCTGAGCAATCCCGAAAACCGTGCAAAGTACGATAAATACGGAGAACACTGGAAGCATGGCGAAGAATATGAAAAAGCCCGGCAACAGCAGCAAAGGCAATATCAAAATCAGGGAGGAAACTTCGGAGGAGGATTTTCGGAAGCGGATTTCGGCGACGGGGAAGATTTTTCAGATTTTTTCCAGAGTATGTTTGGCGGAGCAGGAGGAGGTTTCGGAAGGAATTCAAGGGGAAGTGCATCGGGAAAATTCAAAGGACAGGATATTCAGGCAGAATTAACTTTAACCTTGAAAGATGCCGCAACAACACATCCTCAGACTTTTGATATCAATGGCAAAAAAGTAAGGATTACCATTCCGGCGGGAATTTATGACGGTCAGCAGATTAAATTAAAAGGTCACGGAAATCCCGGTTTCAATGGCGGTCCGAACGGAGATTTATACATTACTTTTAATATTACTCCTGATCCGAATTTTGAAAGAATCGGCAATGATCTGAAATCTAAAGTTTCGATTGATCTGTACACCGCAGTTTTAGGAGGCGACGTAAAAGTAAACACGCTGAACGGAAGCGTAAATCTGAAAGTAAAACCTGAAACACAGAACGGAACAACGGTGAGACTAAAAGGAAAAGGTTTTCCGGTGTACAAGAAAGAGGGCGAATTTGGTGATCTTTTTGTGACGTATGAAGTGAAATTACCGACCAACCTGACTGAAAAGCAGAAAGAACTTTTTGAACAACTTAAAAATTCCTAAGCCATGAGTGAAAGAATATCGCGGGAAGAACTCGTAAAAATATATAACGTAGAAATTACTTTTTTTGATGAATTGGTAAACTCGGGATTGCTTACTATTCACACAGAAAATGAAATCCGTTATCTGATGTATGAAGATTTACCTATGTTTGAAAGATTTACAAACTGGCATTATGATCTGGAAATCAATCTTCCGGGTTTGGAAGTAATCCATGAAATGCTGAAAAAAATGGAAGATCTCAGACAGAGGAACCGTGAACTGATGAATAAACTTTCGGCGGTTGCAGATAAATATGAGGATGGGTAATTTAGTTGATAGCTGAGGCGTCATGATTGATGATTGGAGTTGTAAAAAATAATAGATCAATAAAGAGATCATCATTTAATTAAATTTTTCATTTAGCTTTGCATCAGAAATTACTGTTTATGACTGAAGAAAAAGTTATTGTTTTAAATCCTAAAAGGAAAGACTTCGAAGAAATATATTTCAGCGGAAATCAGGGAAGTTTGTTTTTTTCAGCAACAACCAGAGGAAAAACGATTACAACGATTGTAGTTGCCATAATTTTACTGATTGTTTTTGTTTTCAGAAATGATTTTACCAAAGAAAAAGCGGGAATTTTATATTTTGTAAGTTTTTTGTTTTTGCTGTGTGCGGTTTTTCTTTCTGTAAGCATCAACAAAGTTTCGAGATGGAAAAAGCAGGTGAATAATTACTTAAATAAGCTTGAAAACTGTAAAATCTACGAAATCCGGTTTGATGAAAATTTCTTTACCGTAAATATCGATGGCGAAAAAGAAACCAGCGAATGGAAAGATTTCACTTATTTTGACAGCAATAATGAATTTATTACCGTTGAAGGAAAATACAGCTATATGTTTCCCAGAAAATCAATGAGTGAAAAGGAGTACAGCTTTCTGAAGCAGGTTTTAAAGAAAAATATTAAGACTGATTAAAATAATATTCTATGAATGAGAGAATCATTCCACTAAGATATAATAGGACAGATTTTGAGGAAATATATTTCAAAGATAATCAGGGCAGCCTGTTTTTTTCGCCCACAACAAAAAACAAAACAATCTTCACCCTTGTTATTGGAGTAATTTTAACTGTTTTACATTTAGGTAATTTAGTGAGCTTGGACAATATTGGAGTGTATTATTTTCTAAATTTTGTCTTTTTTGGAAGTATTCTTTATCTTTTAGCTGCTTTTATTACAGTAGTGAGATGGAAAAAAGTGATTACAAAATATTTAAAATCGCTAGACAATAGCTCCTTTTTTCAGTTAGAATTAACAGAAATGTTTTTAATTATAAATATAGATCATCAGGAAGATTATATTCAATGGAAAGAGTTTACCAAAGTAGAATCTAAAAATGATTATATTTTTTTACAATCAGGCATTCAAAATTATTTGTTTCCTAAAAAAGCAATGAGTGAAGAAGATTATATCTTTTTTAAGGAATCATTAAAAAAGATTTTATCTAAATAAAAAACTCAGAGCCAAACACTCTGAGTTTTATTTTATCATAAAAAAGCTGATTAATCCAGCCAGCCCATTTCCTTCATCCAGTCGTCGTTGTAAATTTTTCCGACGTATCTTGAACCATGATCGTGAAGAAGAACCACAATCACATCATCTTTCGTAAACTGATCTTTCATCTGTACCAAAGCAGAAATTGCACTTCCCGCAGAATATCCGCAGAAAATCCCCTCTTCTTTAGCCAGTTTTCTTGCATACACCGCTCCGTCCTTATCCGTTACTTTTTCAAAATGATCGATTACAGACATATCATAGTTTTCAGGAAGAATATCTTCGCCAATTCCCTCTGTAATGTAGGTGTAAGCATTTCCTAGGTTAATTTCCCCCGTTTCGTGGATCTCTTTTAAGATCGATCCGTAGGTATCTACTCCGATTACTTTTATGTCAGAATTTTTCTCCTTAAAAAATGTTCCGCAACCTGTAATCGTACCTCCTGTTCCTGCTCCGACAACAAAATGCGTTAGTTTTCCTTCCGTCTGCTCCCAGATTTCAGGTGCCGTAGATTCGTAATGAGCGGCTCTGTTGGATAAATTGTCGTATTGGTTTACATACCATCCGTTTTCCGTTTCTTTAGCCAGTCTTTTGGAAACAGAATAGTAAGAACGCGGATCGGTAGGTTTTACATCCGTCGGACAGACGATAACTTCTGCTCCTACAGCACGAAGAATATCACATTTTTCTTTAGACTGTTTAGAGTTGGTTACAAAAATACATTTGTACCCTTTGATGATCGCGGCTAGAGCCAGTCCCATCCCTGTATTTCCGGACGTTCCTTCGATAATCGTTCCTCCGGGTTTTAATCTTCCATCTTTTTCAGCATCTTCAATCATTTTCAGAGCCATTCTGTCCTTCACAGAGTTCCCCGGATTGAAAGTTTCCACCTTTGCCAAAACCAGTGCGGGAAAATCTTCACCCAAAACTTTATTAAGTTTTACAAGAGGCGTATTTCCGATGGTTTCGAGGATGTTGTTTGCGTATTTCATAAATGTCTTTTAAAGCGTTGCAAAGATACGGCTTTCAGATAATTAATAATTAAAAATGAATAATTAATACTGTTTTCTCAATTTCAACCCCTCAAAACCAACCTTTCCAATCCAAACCCAAACTCTAAAAATCCCTCAAAACCCTCTCACTCTATTTACCTTCTTACGCTCACCCTCTCCAACTCTCACTCTCTCCAACTCTCATACTCTCCAACTCTCATACTCTCCAACTCAATAAGAAGCTTATTCCCGCTATCCACTGTATCTTTTTTGTTACGGCTTCCTGAACTACGTCCGTAAACCTTCAGTTTATGCTCCAGCCGCAACAAAAAAGGATGTCGTTCCTATCGGGGCTAGGATTTTGCCGTTATCAGAACATTTGTCATTGCGAGGAACGTAGTGACGAAGCAATCTCAACTCAAAACGAAGTTATACTTAATATTCTTAAACCCTTAATAAAACTTAATGTTCAAATTGTAGAAAAGTGAATATAATTTTACAAATCTGAGATTGCTTCGCTTCGCTCGCAATGACAAATTCCGTCGAATAATTAATATCAATTATACTTAATCGCCTTCACCGGAGAAATCTTACTGATCAGATAACTCGGAATTATTAGAGCTAACCCTGAAATAATCAGAATTCCGGCGGAAATTGAAATAATGGCAATCGGATTAAGATCTACCGGAACCGTACTAACGTAATAATTTTCCGGATTTAAGGTAATCACTCCAAAAACTTTCTGAATCAAAAGCAGTCCGAGACCAATCGCATTTCCGTACAGCAATCCCGGAATCATAATAATTAAAGTATAATTGATAAAAGTGGCTCTGATCTGTGAATTGCTTGCTCCCAAAGTCTTTAAAAGACCGATAGAATTTGTTCTTTCAATAATCAGGATCAGAAGAACCATGATGATATTAATGACTACAACAATCAGCATGATGATGATAATCAGAGCGATATTCGTATCGAAAATACTGATCCAGTCTGTAATCTGAGGATATTTTTCAGTGGCTTTTTCAGCATAATTTTTATAGCCGATGAGTTTCTCAATTTCAGGAAAATCGCTGTCGATATCATTTACATTTTTAAAGAAAATATCCAGTCCGCCCATTTCATCAGGCTTCATATCCTGAATTTTTCTTACATGATTAATTCCTCCCAACACAAACTGATCGTCGATCATCTTAATATCGGTTTTATAAATTCCGACTACTTCAAATTTTCTGTAAATAGGCTTTTGATCTGCCTTTGAAAATACCGTTACAATGCTGTCCTTCACTTTCAGATGAAGATCTTTGGCAATCTTCTGGGAAATGGTGACTCCGTTGTAATAGCCAACTTCCGTAACTTTCGGAGAAGTTCCGGCAACCAGAAATTTTTTGAACCTTACACTGTCAAAATCTTTTCCGATTCCTTTGAAAATAATCCCTGCAAAATTGTGCTCGTTCCGCATAATTCCCGTTACCGTAGCATATTTCTGCACACTTTCAACATCCGGAAGTTCTTTTATTTTCTGGATATTCAGTCCCTGATTATCAAGAACGGAAGTGTTGTAGGAAGAGTTTGATCTCGTGGATCTTACAGTAATGTGTCCGCTGAAATCTGCAAGTCTTTCCTTAATCGCTTTCTTCGAGCCGAATCCGGTGGAAACGGTAATGAGAGAAACAATAATTCCCAATGCCACAGAAAGTCTGCCGATGAAGATGATAACCCTCGAAAGGTTATTTTTGTTATCTTTGGAAAACGCTATTTTTTTCGAGAAATATAAAGGAAATTTCAAACTTATGAATTTAGATTTCAAAATTAAAAATTTACTTCTTATTTGCCTAATTTTTTTAGGAGTATTCAATCAATATTATTCTCAGGCTCAAGATAAAAAAGATTTTAAAACGGGAGCAGATCAGCCGGAGCTCTATTTGCCTTTGCTGAAAGGAAAAATTGTAGGAGTGGTAACGAACCAGACCGGACTGATGAGCGATAGAACGCACGTTGTAGATTTTTTGGTAAAAAACGGAATCAGAATAAGATCCATCTTCGCGCCGGAACACGGTTTCAGAGGAGATGCAGATGCAGGAGAAAAAGTAAAAAATGGAGTAGACGTAAAAACCGGAATTCCCATCGTATCATTATATGGTAAAAATAAAAAACCGACTCCGGAACAACTGAAAGAAATGGATATTCTGGTATTTGATATTCAGGATGTTGGAGTGAGATTCTACACCTATATTTCAACACTGACCTATCTTATGGAAGCAGCCGCGGAAAATAATATTGAAGTGATTGTTCTGGACAGACCCAATCCGCATGACGGCTACACAGATGGTCCTGTTTTAAAGAAAAAATGGACAAGTTTTGTGGGAATGCATGAAGTTCCTGTTGTATACGGATTAACAATAGGAGAGTACGGAAAAATGGTGAACGGAGAAAAATGGCTGAAAAACGGAGTTCAGGCAAAATACACCTTGATTCCGATGAAAAACTATCATAAAAGGTTGCGTTACCAGATTTCAGATAAACCTTCCCCGAATTTACCCAATGATAGAGCCATCAACTTATACCCAAGTTTATGCTTTTTTGAAGGAACGCAGGTTTCCGTGGGAAGAGGAACAGATTTGCCGTTCCAGATTTACGGATCTCCATGGACAAAAAATCTTCCTTATCAGTTTACTCCGAAGCCAAGTGCAGGAGCAAAAGATCCTTTTTTAAACGGAAAATTGTGCTACGGCGAAAACCTTTCAGATTATAGAAAAGATTTAAGGGAACTGAATCTGGACTGGGTAATAAAAGCGTATAAAAACTATAAAAATCCTGATCTGGACTTTTTCCTGAAACCAACTACAGGAAGTAATTTGTGGTTTGATACTTTAGCAGGAACCGATGAGCTGAGAAAACAGATTGTTGCCGGAAAATCAGCTTCGGAGATCAAAGCATCCTGGAAGTCTGATTTGGAAAAATTCGAGAAAATCAGAAAGAAATATGTTGTTTACGAAAACTGATGAAATGTGAATCGTCAATTGTCAATTTAGATTCACAAATAAAATGAATTCACTATTGACAATTGACAATTGAAATTTTTTAATCAAAATCCTGCGGCGGAGTTTTGTCGTTTTTTCCTTTGTTCATGATGACAAGACCAATCGACAGACCGATAACGCCTGCTGCACCGATCATTAAAGCTCTTTCCAGCTTATCTGCCTGATCGTTTCCAAGGTAGTTCATCAGAAAAAGAATCCCGAAAGTGATGATACAGATAATAATATGATTTTTACCGAATAGTTTCATTGTTTTATTTTAGTTTATAAGAAATCATGATGCCGCCTCTGTAAGGAAGAATTTCCCCGCTTTTGTTAAAGCCTTCCGCTACATCGTAACGTGCTCCTGTTGAACGGACATAGCCTTTGTAAAAGTCTTGAGAAGTTCCGATTCCTGCATAAATATCCATGTTCCAGTTTTCAGCAAGTTTAAACTGATAGCCTCCAGTAATTCCCAGTATTATTGAATATCCTTTCTGGTAAACATCTGAATATTGATAGACATTTCCGTTTTTTTCATCAACAAAAGTACTGTCACTCCAGTAATTCCATTTTTGTGCTATGAAGCGGGAACCTGCAATATTTCCTCCGATATACCAGTGTTTAAAAGCTTCATCAAAGTAATATCTTCCTTCCAGTGAAACGGAGTAATACTGCAATTCATGTCCGGCAAAAGATTTCCACGGAGAAATTAAAACATCGCCCTGTACTGTGAATTTTTTATTTAACTGATGTTCTAATCCCAGGTTGATAACTCCTACGGGTATTAGTAAAGCATTTCCTTTCAGATATACACTTTTTTCAGAAGTCTGTTGTGGTTCCTGTTCCTGTGCATGGAGTGTTCCTAAAAAAAACAAGGTCAAAATCCCTGCAATCAATCTTATTTTAAGCATTCTATTTTATTTGTTTTAATAACTCATCAGCTAAAGTGGAATCTTTCTGAGCCTGAGCAGCCATATTTTTAGACATTTCTGCGTATGTTTTTGCCATTTCTTTATTTCCGGTTAGAAAATAAAGCTTTGCAAGAATATAAGTATTTTCAGAACTTTCGCCTCTCATTACGGATTTCTCGGCCCACTCCGCCGCTTTTTTCAGGGATGACTGAGTTTTTATATGTTCAGCAAATACCCACGCTGCTTTTAACAATTCATTGGGTTCAAATGCTTCTGAATTTTTATAATAGGCTAAAGCCGCTTTTTCATATTCCGGAAAATTGGCATTTTGCTCGTAATATGCGAGTTTTGTCTGGTTGAGCTTCAGTTCCGCATCATGCTTTCCTACAAGAGGTTCCGCATTTTTCATGAAGTAATCTTCATTGATTTTTTTATTCTGCTGATCGATAGACTGCTCCACAATTTTGCCAAGCTTGATCTGATTGTCAAATTCTTTGTAGGTTTCGTCCGGTAAAAACTTAATGATTTCCGCTTTTCTGTCTGTAAAAACTTTGTAATTTTTGTCTTCAGTAGATTTTAAGAAATACAGCAGCAGTCCAACGTCATCTTTTGTAAACTCTTCAGTAAGTTTTTTATTTTCAAAATACCTTTCAGATGCCTGCTTTGCAAAATTAAAGTCAGAAGAGGAGTTCAGTTTCATAATATTGATGAGGAACTCTGGATCTTTTTCACCTTTTGCAAAACGTTCCTTCAGTGAACCTTTTTTATTGTTGGGAGAATTTACATCCTGCGCCATCGTCAGAAACATACTTCCTTCCATATATCCGAAATTCTGGGAAACAAGCTCTCCGTCGCCATTCAGAAAAAGATAAGTAGGATAGGAGCGTACTCCGTATTTTACGGCAATATCTCTTCCTTCGCCTTTTTCCATATCAAATCTTGCATTTACAAAATTTGCATTAAAGTAGTCTCCCACCGATTTCTGCGTAAAAACATTTCTTTCCATCATTTTGCACGGACCGCACCATGAAGCATAGGCATCCAGAAAGACAATCTTTTTCTCTTTTTTTGCCTTTGCAATAAGATCTTTAAAGGGAAGATCTTCAAATTTAATGGCTTCCTGAGCAAATGCCGTAACAGCAGAAAATAACAATAAACCGGAGATAATCTTCTTCATTTCCAATTAGAATTTGTTGGCGAATATAGTATATTTTGGCTGTATATCGATAAAATAGTATGCTAATTATATTATAAAAAAAAGAGATTGCCATGTTTCGACAATCTCTCGTTTTAAATTTAAAGCTGATTAATTTTATCTTATGAAAATTTATCTTGTTTACTCAGTATATTAGTTTTTGTTGATAGGATAAAATCTTTTACTCATGTTTGCTTTCAGCTTTTTTAGCAATTCTGACTTAAAGGAACATAGCCGCAGCAACCTTTTTTATTGTAGAATCCTTGTAAATCGTCACATTGCTCTTTGGTAATTTCACAGGTTCTTATATAACAGGAAGAACTTCCTCCTAATATTGAAATTTGCTCATTTCTGGATAATTTTTTTGCGTTTTTTAGTTTTAGAATTGAATTTTTCATAATAAATTAATTTTTAAGATTGTTATTGTTTAGAAATTTTGGTTAATTAAACTATTTTACTTTTAATCACAGATGTAATAGGCTTCACATCCTGAAAATGGATCATATGGTGGAATTTCTCCTTTATAACAGCATTTGTCATAGCCTTTTGTAGCTCCGCCATGGATTTTTTTCAGTTCTTTCGCCTTCAGAGGCCGCAGATTCTTAATTGTCTTTTTCATAGTAATTTTAAGATTTTAGTTAAGAGATTTAACTGTTTTTCTGTATCAATATTACAGTTATTCCGGCTGCTGAGTATTTTATTTCTACAAAAAGCAGCTTACCGTATATCAATTACTATTTGGCATGATAAAAGAGTAAATAATGAATCTCTACACGTGATAAAAGGGAAAAATTAATTGCTAATGAATGGTCTGTAAGTTCTTCCGATGGGCAGCTTTTTTCCATTGACTGTAATTTCGCTGGCAGACATTACTTCAATTTTGGATCTGGAAACGATATAAGATTTATGAATTCTAATGAAATTATTTCCTTCAAGATCTTTCTCAAATTTACTGATGGGCATTTTTACCGTGTAAACTTCCTGTTTTGTGTGTATTTTAATGTATTCTCTGATGCTTTCAATATAAAAAATATCCTGAAGAACAATTTTTATTTTTCGTTTTGCAATATTGACGAATATAAAATCCCGGTCTTCTATTTCGAGGATGGCTTTTTCTGCATTCATCAGATGCTTAAATTTTTCTATTGAATCCTGAAATCTGCTGTAAGAGATTGGTTTCAAAAGATAATCTACAATATTCAGCTCATATCCTTCCAGTGCATATTGGTGAAAGGCGGTTGTTACAATAACGTGAGGACGATTTTTGAGTCTTCTTAAAAATTCAAACCCTTTTATTGCGGGAAGATGTAAATCCAGAAATATCAAATCTATCTGATATATTTTAAGAAGACTGTTGGCATAAATTGCATCCGAACATTTTCCGACAATGTGAAAATCTTTATTTTGAGAAATGAAATGCTCCATGATTTCCATGGCAATAGGTTCATCTTCTATAATCAGACAATTGTATTTTATTTCAGGAATCATTTTAATCGAATAATATTTTCAAAGTAACCGAATACAGGTTGTTGCTGTCATTAATTTCCAGACTATGTTTGGGATATAACAAATCCAGCTGTCTTTTAATATTTTTTAAACCAATCTTGGTGCTTTCTTTTTCCGGATTTTCTTCTTTGGAATTTTCAATACTATAAACCAGAACTTTATTTTTAAGTTCAAGATTAATGGTGATAAAAGAGTTGAATCTGCTTTCCGAAGCACCATGTTTAAAGGCATTTTCAACAAATTGCAGAAGAATTAACGGAGAGATTTCCTGCAATTGATCGTCGATTGAGTCATTGAATTCTACCTTAATCAGTTTGTGTCTTATTTTCTGTATATCAATAAAATCCTGAATATTCTCTATTTCCTGATTGAGATACACTTTGCTTTGGGCGGAATCAAAGATATTGTACCGCATTATTTTTGCCAGTTTCAAAATAATTTGGGGTGCTTCATCTGATTTTTTAAGCGAAAGTCCGTAAATATTATTAAGTGTATTGAAAAGAAAATGGGGATTTAATTGGGTCTTAAGCAATTTTAGTTCTGCATCTGTTTTTTCTTTCGAAATTTCGATTAATCTTTTTTGCGTTTCATTTTGCTGAATAAATTTTTCAAAGCCCAACATGATGGCGATGGCAAAAACGATATTCATGGCTGCAACAAAAATTCCGCCTAATGAAAATCTTGTGGTGTCTTCCGGAACATAATAATAGTAAGGAAATATGAGATCATGGGATATTATCCTGAAAACAACTACTGAAAATGTTACGATTATAATTACAGCAAAAATTCGGAATGCTTTATTTCTGAGAATTTTTATTTTACCGTCTATCATTGTCAAAACTAAATATGCTGCCGGAATTTCTGCAAAAAGAAAAGTGAATTCTGAGATTACAGACAGATAGAGTGTTTTTTGCCATGAAAATTGTTTAAAACTTTCATGTATATACACAAATGATGCATTAATCTCAAAGAGATAATAGGCAAGCCAAAAGAAGATGTGATATTTGTTTTTCTGAGTCAGTTTCAAGGTTCTAAATTATTTTAAAATAAAAACAGATAAAATTCAAGTTTTTCTTTTAAAAATAATAATAAAATCTACGAAGTGCTTATTTAAATCTACAAACGGAAAAGAATTTTTTAATTGAAAACAAAAAACGGATCAATTACAAAAGCTGGAGAGAAAGATAAAAGACATAATTTTGTTGAAATAATCTATTATGAAAATCTTAAAGATATTCTGGGAATGGAGGAGGTGCAGACTGCACAGATATGTATCGTTCTGACAGTGAGTGGAAGATCAAACGATAGTCAATGTTTAAGATGTGTGACAATTTAATTATTTACTAAAATGACATGAGACACCTGTTTCAGTTATAGCTCTTTTTTATTATGAAAAAAGTTAATTTTATTTTTCTAATATGCTTTATAGGATTCTGTTCCGCACAAAAAAAATCATTTGTTTATGAGTTGAAATATCACTTGGAACCTCATAATGATAGTCTTGCTTATATTAATATGATTTTGGATTTTAATGATAACATATCCGTATTTAGAACCGAAAAAGAGAAAAGATCTGATTCATTATTAAGCGTATCAAGATTCGGAATAGGAGCTGATCAAAATATTGAAAGGCAGATATACGTAACAAAAGATTTAAAGAATAAAGATATTAAAAGAAATTATCGGACACGGTTTAATGATTATTACGATGTAAAAATAGAAAATAAAATAATCTGGAAAATAGAATCCGACAGGGATAAAATAGGAGGATTTGATGTTCAGAAAGCTGTAACAGACTATGGTGGAAGAAAATGGATTGTATGGTTCACAACAGAAATTCCGATTACGGATGGTCCATATATTTTTAACGGACTTCCGGGACTTATTGTAAGAGCAACTGATAGTGATATGGATTACGACTTTACACTTATAGCAATCAAAAATAATTCTGGGAATTTATTTCTGCGAAAAAAAGGGTTGGATATGGATTTTTCTCATTTCAAAAAATTAATGATGCAATATTACAATGATCCTTATGCTGATCTTAAATTAAGAAATATGTTACCTGTTTATACCAGTGACGGACATGGTGGAAAAAAGGCATTAGACTTGAATGAATTGACAAAACAAACACAAAAAATGATTCGTGAGCAAAATAATCCTATTGAGATAGATTATAAAAATGATTACAAATAAGTATAAACAAAAAAAGTCATCCTAAATGAGATGACTTTAAGTGGTTTCTCCAGGAATCGAACCAGGGACACATGGATTTTCAATCCATTGCTCTACCAACTGAGCTAAGAAACCATTTAATTTTTGCTTCTTTTTTGAAGTGGTGCAAAAGTAATAATAATTATTAATCTTGGCAAATTTTATTTAAAACTTTGAAAATAAAACCACCTTTTTACAGGTGGTTTTTTAAGTGGTTTCTCCAGGAATCGAACCAGGGACACATGGATTTTCAATCCATTGCTCTACCAACTGAGCTAAGAAACCATTCTTGTTACTTCGTTGTTTTAAAGTGATGCAAAAGTAGTAAGTTTTAGTATATGAAGCAAGTATTAACAAGACTTTTTTTAACAAAACTTAAAAACCTACTGATTTTCAACTGAATTATTTTCCTGTTCGCGTCTTATCTGTTCGCTCATTTCCTCTAATACAGGCTTAATCGTGCTTTCCGGAAGATCACTTATTCGTATGTACATCAGTCCGTCGATCGCATCATTAAAGTTGGGATCTACGTTAAAGGCGATAACTTTAGCATTTTGCTTAATGTATTTCTTAATTAAAACAGGCAATCTAAGTTCCGGTTCCAGATCATCAATGATCTTATCAAGCTTATTAAGATCAGATTCCATTTCCTCAAAAAACAGATGTTTATCCCTGTCGCGAAGTTTTACTTTGTATTCGTTTCTTGGAGTAATATATTGTGCAACTGCGGAATCATAATAATTCGAACGCATAAACTCGATCATCAGAGATTTGGAAAATTCTGAAAATTTATTGGAAATACTTACGCCTCCCATCAAAAATTTATGATCCGGATTTCGTAAGCAGACATGTACAATTCCTCTCCATAAAAGGAAAAGTGGAAGTGGTTTCTGCTGATATTCCTGACAGATATACGCACGTCCCATTTCGATTACTTTCTTGAAAAAAGGATGGATATCCTGTTCAAATTCAAATAAAGAACTTGTATAAAACCCTTTAATTCCTGATTTTTTCATGACTTCTTTTCCCAGAGCCATTCTGTAAGCTCCCACAAGTTTCTCTGCAGCACTGTCCCAAAGGAAAAGATGATGGTAATGTTTGTCATATTCATCAAGGTCGAACGGAAGATTACTTCCTTCTCCTACTGCACGGAAGGTAAGCTCTCTCTGTCTTCCGATTTCCCGCATTATTGAAGGAATTTCTTCGTAAGTGGTAAAATAAACTTCATAATTTCCGTTGCTGAAAAACATTTTATCAGTTCCTTTCAGCTTATTGATGTCTTTTAAAATATCTTCTTTCGGAGTTTCGTCGATGATATTCTGAACAATATTTTCTTCTTTTAACAAAGGAAATTTTACCGAAAGATTTTTAAGATTAATGCTCTGCGCCAAAGATTTTCGCTTCTCGTAGTAAGATTTCATCATATACACCTTACGTTTCAGAAATTCTCCCAGTTCCTCAATGGTTTCCATATCGTCCATTGCTTTTACAGAGATAGGCTTTCCGATCCTTATCCTGATAGGTTTTTCCCGGTCATTCATCATTTCTGCGGGCAGCATTAAAGTCTGCAGATTCGGGTGTATTTTTGCCACCTGATAAAATATTCTGCTGTTTTTTGCATGAAAATACATAGGAACAACCGGCACTTTTGCCATTCTTATAAGCTTTAACGCCGGTTTTTCCCACTCCTTATCCAGAATTTCGCTGTAAGGATTATTTTTATTAGAGACCTCTCCTGCAGGGAAAATTCCTACACAACCTCCGTTTTGGAGATGCTTTAAGGTCTCCCGCATTCCGGAAGAGCTGCTGTAAGCTTCTTTCCTGCCCTCAAAAGGATTTACGGCAATTACGTACGGTTCCATCGGTTTGATTTTTTCCAGAAGGAAATTTCCCATTACCTTAAAATCCGGACGTACTTCCGACAATACTTTACACATTAAAATCCCGTCAATCGCACCAAGCGGATGATTG
Source organism: Chryseobacterium sp. 2P (assembly GCF_059579425.1). Classification (NCBI taxonomy): domain Bacteria; kingdom Pseudomonadati; phylum Bacteroidota; class Flavobacteriia; order Flavobacteriales; family Weeksellaceae; genus Chryseobacterium; species Chryseobacterium sp. 2P. The sequence continues at coordinate 3,234,925 of NZ_CM184194.1, read as the reverse complement.
GAAACCAGAATGAACGGTCCCGTCTTCGGAATTTTTGCCAGATCTTCTTCAAAAGCGATGTAGCTTAAGTTGCGCTCTCTCACAAATGAGTCGAAAAAGTCTTTGCCTTCCTTATCTTTTAGTTTGTCGTATAATTTATTTACTTCGTTGATTTTAGCAATGCTCATCACAGCAGATGCTACAGGATTCTTCAGAAATCCTATTTTACTTAAGCCGGAAGCCTTAATCAGATCGTTTTTCGAAATTAAACTCATATTGTGTTTAGTCGCAATTAGTTTTTATTGTGTTACCATTTGAAGCGTATTTTTCGCAATCTGCTCCAATAATACACTTTTTTCCTGGTAAAATTTATCTATGTTCTCTATTTTCGCATTTCTTACGGTAAATAAAGATACATTTTTTATAACTTCTGTTTTAAATACTTTTTGAAGTTCTTCATTTAATTCATCCACGGTATTGAATTTATCTTCAAGACATAAAGCCAATGAAATTGCAGAGTTCTGCATCAGGGAAACTTTAATTTTGTACTTGGATAAATACCCGAAAATAAGACTCATATGGTCTTCTGCGATAAATGAAAAGTCTCTTGTGGAAATTTTCAGCAAAGTCTGGTTTTCCTTTAAAATATAAGATTCTTCGCTTTGGTTCTTTTCCGAAGCACCTACTTTTGTTCCTTCCTTTGTAGGATCTACAAAAGATTTTACGTAAAAAGGAATGTTTTTCTGCTGTAGCGGCTGTAATGTTTTCGGGTGAATCACACTTGCCCCGTAATAAGCCATTTCAATTGCCTCTTCGTAAGAAATATGAGAAAGTAACGTTACATCTTTGAATTTTCTCGGATCTCCCGTCATTACTCCCGGAACATCTTTCCAGATCGTCATAGCTTCTGCATTTAAACAATATGCAAAAATTGCAGCAGAATAATCAGATCCTTCTCTTCCCAAAGTCACCGTAAAATTATTGCCATCCGAACCGATGAACCCCTGCGTAACGTAGCAGATTTCTTTACTCAGGTTAGAAATAAATTCTTCCGTCTTTGCCCAGTCTACTACACCTTCTCTGTAAGAATTGTCGGTTTTTACATAATCTCTTGCATCCAGCCACTGATTGGTAAACTGAATTTCGTTCAAATATTCGCTCACAATTTTCGTAGAAATCATTTCCCCGCAGCTTACCACCTGATCGTAAACAAAATCGTAGTTCGGAGATTTGTTTCTTCTTAAAAAAGAATCAATATCATCAAAAAATAAATTGATTTCCGCAAACACTGCATGATTTTCAGGAAATAATCCTTCAGCGATCTCAATGTGTTTTCGTTTTATCTTTTCAATTTCAGTTTGATAGTTTTCCTTCTTGAAATAAAGTTCTACAACTTTTTCCAACTCATTCGTCGTTTTGCCCATTGCTGAAATTACCAGCAGACATTTGGCAAATCCCTGGCTTTTTAAAACCATGGCTACATTTTTTACACTTTCAGCATCCTTTACCGATGCTCCACCAAACTTGAAAATTTTCATTAAATTGTTAATAATAAAATTGTTAGATAAAATTTGTGGGAATATTTTACGGGTGACAAAATTATGCATTTACAACGAGATATGAAAGAGCACAATATCGCTGCGGGCTTAAGATTTTATTAAAATTATCAATTCGCAGAAATTATTCCGATTGCTTCAATAAAATGGGATTGGTATTTTAAGACAAATATTTTTCAAGTCATATTTTTGTGATTGTATTTATTTGATAGACAGACAATAAGGTCTTTTGTTAATTATTCTTTTAAATTGTAATAAATTTTACGAAATTTGGAGAAAACGTAAAAAGCAAAATATGTCAGAGCAACCATTACAGACTTTAGGAGAGTTTCTTATTGATAGACAGGATGATTTTCAGTACTCCACGGGAGAGTTTTCCCGCCTACTCAGCGCAATAAGACTGGCTTCAAAAGTAGTAAACAGAGAAGTAAATAAAGCAGGAATTGTAGACATCGCCGGTGCTGCAGGAAATCAGAATGTACAGGGAGAAGAACAGCAGAAACTGGATGTAATTGCCAATGAAATTTTTATTACCGCTTTGTCTCAGAGAGAGGTTGTCTGTGGAATTGCTTCCGAAGAAAACGACGATTTCATCGATATCAAATGTGGCGAAAACGGACATTTAAGCAAATATGTAGTACTGATTGATCCTCTTGACGGCTCTTCAAATATTGATGTAAATGTTTCGGTAGGAACTATTTTCTCAATCTACAGAAGAGTTACAGAGCCCGGAACTCCAGTTCAGCTGGAAGACTTTTTACAGAAAGGAGTTAACCAGATCGCAGCGGGTTATGTTATCTATGGATCTTCCACAATGATTGTGTATACTACTGGAAACGGTGTGAACGGATTTACACTGGATCCTTCTTTGGGAACATATTATCTGTCTCATCCGAACATGACTTTCCCAAAAACAGGAAAGATTTACTCCATCAACGAAGGAAACTATATCAAATTTCCTCAGGGCGTAAAAAATTACCTTAAATATTGCCAGATGGAAGAAGGAGACAGACCGTATACTTCAAGATATATTGGTTCGTTGGTTGCAGATTTCCACAGAAATATGTTAAAAGGTGGAATTTATATTTATCCGTCTTATTCTCAGGCTCCGAACGGAAAACTGAGATTATTGTACGAATGCAATCCTATGGCTTTCCTTGCAGAACAGGCAGGAGGAAAAGCAACAGACGGTTTCAGAAGAATCCTTGAAATTGAACCGACAGAACTGCATCAGAGAATCCCGTTTTTCTGCGGAAGTATCGATATGGTGGAGAAAGCGGAAGAATTTATGCGAATTGACAGTGTAAAATAATGAAAGCAGAATATTCAAGATATTTATTAGAATTCAAACGCCCGAGTGGAACATCTCGTGGCGTTTTGCTTGAAAAAGAGACCTTTATTCTCAAAATTTCAGAAAACGGAAAGGAAGGAACAGGAGAGTGTGCGATTTTCAGAGGTCTTAGCTTTGACGATAGACCGGATTATGAAGATAAATTAAAATGGCTTTGTGAAAATATTCAACAGGATTCCGAGTTTTTAAAAGAAGAATTAAAAGAATTTCCGTCCATTTGGTTTGGTTATGAACAGGCTGTTCTGAATTTAAAAAATGGTAAAAATCTATATTTTCCAAGTGAATTTACAGAAGGAAAAACTCCGATTGTTATCAATGGTCTGATCTGGATGGGCGATATCAATTATATGGAAGAACAGATTCAGGATAAACTGGAAAAAGGTTTTCACTGCATTAAACTCAAAATAGGAGTCAACTGGAAATCCGAACACGAAATTCTTCAGAAACTGAGACAAAAGTTCTCAAAGGACAGGCTTGAACTTCGAGTAGATGCAAACGGAGGCTTTAAGAAAGAAGAAGCAAAAATTGTTTTACGGCAATTAGCCGATCTGCATATTCACTCCATCGAACAGCCGATAAAAGCAGGAAACCGGAATGATATGGCAGAATTATGTCTTGAAACACCTACTCCGATTGCTTTGGATGAAGAACTGATTGGGATTACAGATTTTAATGAGAAAAGAAAATTACTCGAAACCATAAAACCTCAGTATATCATTTTAAAACCCGCTTTAGTAGGAGGTTTTTCCGGATCAGACGAATGGATTTCTCTGGCTGAAGAGCGTAATATAGGATGGTGGATTACATCAGCACTGGAAAGTAATATCGGGCTTAACGCAATTGCTCAGTATACTTTTACAAAAAAAAGCCCGATGCCGCAAGGATTGGGAACCGGAGCTTTATTTGTTAATAATTTCGAATCAAATCTGGATCTGAAAGGAGAATTACTGTGGTTTAAAAATTAGATTTCACAAACAGGATTGTTGTAATGTTCTTCATCCCATGTTCTGCAGCATCTTAATTTAGGATTCCAACTAAGGCAGCCGATAGGAACTATACCTCCTTTAATTGTTTTTAATTCACTTTTTTTAAGTTTTTTTAGATTTTTCATAGAAACATTTTTTTTTGGTTTGTTATGTAAATATGAAATTCTTTTTTGTGATGTGCAACACTTTAACATATATTAACACACATTAAAGTGAATTAATATACCTCGGAAAATATATTAAAAGTTTTCAAAGTTCAGATGAACTTTGTTTGTCAAGAAAATGATTTTGAAGTTTTTATGTAGTAATTTTCAGTCGTATAGTTTTGGTGTTTATGGTTTAGTGATTGGCGATTAAATGACATCTTTTACAAAAATCGCTTTCTTAATGTATTCTAAAATTAAAGAAAACTTACTTTTAACTTTTTTCATAATATAAAATGTTAATATTTTTGTGGTAATAAATTTACAATCTTTATGCCAGAATTCAATGCATAATTTTTACTTTTTTAACATTTTTTTTCAATAATATATAAACTGTTGTGTAAGAGGTGTTTGTAAATTTTTTTTCCAATATTTTAGATTTCGCAGGTATAAAGTTCTTTCAATCTCCCAATTCATAGAAAGTATTAACGTTATGTTTGTTTAAAAATTTGAATCTTTTAACAAAAAACGCTGTTCAGGAAATACAGGTTCAGAATTATACTTTTACATTATTATTTCCATAAACCCTGAAAATTTCATAAATTTGCAAATTGTCGTATTCTACGGCATTTAAAAGCGAATTTTAATGGAAGAAGAAAAAAAATCACTCAATTTTATTGAGCAAATTATCGAAGATGATTTGGCAAACGGTCTGGGAAAAGATCAGCTCCGTTTCCGTTTTCCGCCTGAACCAAACGGTTATCTGCATGTAGGTCACACCAAAGCGATCTGCATCAACTTCGGTTTGGGTGAAAAATACAATGCTCCCGTGAACCTTCGTTTCGACGATACGAACCCTGAAAAAGAAGAACAGGAATTCGTAGATTCTATTATGAAAGACGTTGAATGGTTAGGTTTCAAGTGGGATAAAGTTTTGTACGCCTCCGATTACTTCCAGCAGCTTTACGATTGGGCAGTTCAGTTGATAAAAGAAGGAAAAGCTTACGTAGATGAGCAGCCGTCTGAAGTGATTACCGAGCAGAGAAAAAATCCGGCAGAACCGGGTGTGGAATCTCCTTTCAGAAACCGTCCTGTTGAAGAATCATTAGATTTATTCGAAAGAATGAAAAACGGTGAATTCGAAAGTGGTTCTATGTCTCTTCGTGCAAAAATCGACATGACTTCACCGAATATGAATATGCGTGATCCTGTGATGTACAGAATTCTGAACAAGCCTCACCACAGAACAGGAACCGATTGGAAAATTTATCCGATGTACGACTGGGCGCATGGTGAATCCGATTATATTGAGCAAATTTCTCACTCACTGTGTTCTTTAGAGTTTGAAAACCACAGACCTTTGTACAACTGGTACTTAGATCAGGTGTACGAAGAAGGAAAAGTGAAAAACAAGCAGAGAGAATTCGCGAGAATGAACGTTTCTTACATGATTACTTCCAAAAGAAAACTACAGAGGCTGATTGCCGAAAATGTAGTGAACGGTTGGGATGATCCGAGAATGCCTACGATTTCAGGAATGAGAAGAAAAGGATTTACGCCTGCTTCCATCAGAAATTTTATTGAAAAAGTAGGAGTTGCCAAAAGAGAAAATCTTATTGAGCTTCAGTTACTGGAATTCTGCGTTCGTGAAGACCTTAATAAAGTCGCAAAACGTGTAATGACGGTTGTGGATCCTGTCAAATTAGTCATTGAAAACTATCCGGAAGGAAAAGAAGAATGGCTGGAAACAGAAAACAATCCTGAGCAGGAAAATGCAGGAACAAGAGAAATTCCGTTCTCCAGAGAATTATATATTGAGCGTGAAGACTTTAAGGAAGAAGCAAACAACAAATTCTTTAGGTTAAAGTTAGGCGGAGAAGTTCGTTTGAAATCTGCTTACATCATTAAAGGTGAAAGAGTAGAGAAGGATGAAAACGGAAACATTACCACCATTTACGCTACTTATGACGAAAAATCCAAGTCTGGAAGCGGAACGGAGGAAAGCTTAAGAAAAGTAAAAGGAACCATTCATTGGGTGTCTGCGAAACACGCAATTCCTGTGGAAGTAAGAAATTACGACAAATTATTCACTGTTGAACAGCCAGATGCAGAGAAAGATGTCGATTTCCTAAACTTTATCAATCCGGATTCTGTAACTACCATTCAGGGATTTGCTGAACCAAGCTTAAAAGATGTGGCAGTTGGAGAACCTCTTCAATTCCAGAGAATTGGCTATTTCACGAAAGATCAGGATTCTACGGATACAAACTTTGTATTCAACAGAACTGTGACGTTAAAAGACTCTTATAAGCCGGAGTAAAAATTTATTATACATATAAATAAAACAGGGCTTAATTTTTAAGCCCTGTTTTTTGTTTTTAACCCTAACGAAACAAAAACGATAACCAAAAAATAAGGTTATCCGTGAAAAGCATTTGTGTCATTCGTGTTTAAAAACAGTAATTAAAATTAAAAATTGTGAAACTTATACACTTATATACCAACTCATTCAAAGGGCTTTCCAAAGAAAGCTGGATGCTTGCTTTGGTCATGCTCATCAATCGGGCAGGTTCCATGGTACTTCCTTTTCTGGGAGTTTACATGACCGATCATCTGAAATTCAGTATCGAAAATACAGGAATTGTACTCAGCTTTTTCGGAATCGGTTCGGTAATCGGTTCTTGGCTGGGCGGATTTATTACAGACAGAATCGGGGAGTACAGAGTTCAGTATCTCAGCTTATTGCTCAGTGTGCCTTTATTTTGTATGATCCCTTTATTCAAAACAGAAATAGGAGTGGCGACTATTATTTTGCTGCAAAGCATTGTAAGCGATTCATTTCGTCCTGCAAACTCGGTTGCCATTACAAAATATGCGAAACCCGAAAATATAACCAGAGCATTTTCGTTAAACCGGATGGCAGTCAATTTAGGATTTTCCATCGGTCCCGCTTTGGGCGGTATTTTATCGGCAATTTCTTACGAATTTTTATTTTTCAGCAATGCTTTTACCGCTTTGGCAGCAGGGATTTTATACATCGTCTTTTTCAGAAAACGAAACATTCTGGCAAAGCTAAAAGCCCGAAAAGTACAGGAAGCCATAGAAATTAAAAAAGAAAATTCGCCTTACCGCGATGGTAAATTTCTGGTTTACTGCTTTTTCTGTATGCTGTTTTCAATCTGTTTCTTCCAGTTATTCAGTACGCTGACTATTTTTTATAAAGACACGGCGCATTTAAGTCAGCAAAGTATAGGATATATTTTGGGGTACAGCGGATTTTTAGTCGTTTTACTCGAAATGGGAATGGTACAGGTTGCCGAAAAATATTTCAGCCTTGCTGTAACCATGTTATTGGGAACCTTCATCTGCGGATTTGCTTATGCAATGCTTGGTTTTGATTACAGTATCGTGACTTTAGTGATATCCATGAGTCTTCTCTGCGTAGGAGAAATCTGGGCTTTGCCGTTTATGTCAACCATCACAGCATTACGCTCCGGAAAAAACAACAAAGGAGCCTACATGGGCTTGAACGGAATTTCATTCTCCATCGCCTTTATTGTAACCCCTACTTTGGGAACGTTCATCGCCGAAAGATTCGGATTTACCATATTATGGATCGGGACAGGAGTTTTAGCCACAATCATTGCCATTGCGTTTTATTACATTGTTCCCTGGATGATTGGTGACAGAAAACACGCAGAATCTTAAATATTTTGGGCGTGTCCTTCATTCCGGAGCTAAACCTCATAGGTTTTAAAAACCTATGAGGTTTCCCCCTACAATTCGGGTCGGGCTGCTTTGGGGTCCGCTTCGCTTCCGTACTCGTTCGTCTCTCACTCGCACCGGCGCCTTCGTCGCCGCCCGCTGCATCCCTCACGCGAAGGAAAACACATCCTAAGAAATTCAGTCCGTCACATAAAATGTTGACGGACTTTTTATTGTAACGGAGTAAGAAACAAATTTGGCTTTAGCCAAAACGCATCATCAATTTCGTCTGAGCCCAACTCACATTATTTTAAACAAATCTTCTGCGAATTTATATTTTCGCACAGAAAAGTACAGTTTTTGCTTCCCTTCATTCGATGACAAAACTTTGCTTTCTATTTTCATTGTGTTCCGTTTCCCTGCTGTTTTCTCAAGAAAGAGATTCCGCAGCACTGATTTCAGAAATCAGGATCGATGCTTACAAAAAACCAACCGCTTTTATTTCATCTACAAAATCGGTTGCTGTAGTTTCAGAAAATCTGCTTAACCAGAATACACCTGAAAGAATGCTCGAATCCATGAATCAGATTGCAGGAGCCAGAATGGAAGAACGTTCTCCCGGAAGCTACAGGATTTCTCTTCGCGGAAGCACTTTGCGATCCCCTTTTGGCGTTCGGAATGTGAAAGTTTATCTCGATGATTTTATCCTGTCCGATGCTTCGGGAAACACCTATTTTAATGTTATTTCTCCTGAACTCATCAACCGGATGGAAATATATAAAGGCCCTGAAAGCGGAGATTACGGCGCTGTAACAGGCGGAACTGTTTTGCTTCAGACCAGAAAATCAGATCAGATTTCTGCAAAACTGGCGGTCGGAAGTTATGGAACCTTTAACCAGAGTTTTGATCTTTCCAAACACATCGGGAAACACTTTTTTCAGGTTTTTCAGAACTATTATCAGACCGATTCTTATCGGGAACAGTCGAAGGTTCAGCGAAAGCAGATTTTTGTAAAAGACAATTTTCAATATTCAGAAAAAGGAATTCTGAAAGCCATGATTTTGTACGCTGATCTCGATTATCAGACTCCGGGAGGACTTACTTTAGAGCAGATGCAGATCAACCGGAAACAGGCAAGACCGGCAACCAAAACAGTTCCGGGTGCAAAAGAACAGGATGCAGGAATCCGCAATAAAATGGTTTTGGCAGGAGTTTCAAATGATTATAACTTCAGTCCGGATTTCTCCCATTTTATTTTAATTCAGGGTTCTTACGTAGATTTTGAAAATCCGTTTATCACGAATTATGAAAACCGTTTTGAAAAGAATTTTGCATTAAGAACACACTTCAATTATGAAAGAAACTGGAATGCTCTTTCATTAGCTTACCGATTGGGATTTGAAGGCGGAATCAATGATATTTTGGTTAGAAATTATGATAATAACAGAGGAACAGAAGGAAATCCGCAGAATTTTGATCAGATTAAAAATACTTCGGGGTTTTTCTTTCTTTCTCAAAAACTGAATGTCAGCGAAAAATTATTCACCGATCTTTCCATCAGTTTAAATTCAAATTCTTACGACTGGAATCGGATATATCCCCGAAATGAAGAAGGAAAAGTTCATTTTAAAAATCAATGGTTGCCTAATTTTGGTTTCACCTATCTTTTGGGAAAAGGTTTTTCGGTACGCGGAAAAATAGGGAAGGGGAATTCTGCACCGACGAATGAAGAAATCCGCTCTTCGAATCAGCAGTTTAATACAAATTTAAAACCCGAATTCGGCTGGAACAAGGAAATCGGGATCAGGAAACAATTCGGCAACTCCGTTTTTGTGGAAGGAAATTATTTTGATTTCCGGATGAAAGATGCAATTGTGAGAAGACAGAACGAAGCAGGACAGGAATATTTTGTCAATTCCGGAGAAACCGTTCAAAAAGGGGTTGAAATTTTAATGGAATCGAAGAATTTTAATCTGAAAAACAACTTTTTAAGCCATTTTAAATTCAGATTTTCGGGAAGTTTTTACGATTTTATATTTAAAAATTATCAGCAAAACAGAAATGATTTTTCAGGAAATGAAATCACCGGAGTTCCCAAAACAACAATCAACAGTTTGTTGAATTTTACGTTTTTCAGAAAACTTTCGGTAGATTATTCCCATTTTTACACCTCAAAAACCCCTTTGAATGATGCCAATTCTGTTTGGTCTGAATCAAATTTAATTGGAAATATCCAGTTCAGATTTCCTGTACATTTTGAAAAAACGAGAGTCAGTTTGTATCTTCAGATTCAGAATCTTTATAATACAGAATATGTTTTAGGTTTTGATATCAATGCTTTCGGAAACCGTTATTATAATCCGGCTGCCAAAAGAAATTTTGTATTGGGAATAAAGGTTGATTTTTAATGTCATTGCGAGAAGCGAAGCGACGAAGCAATCTCATCTTGTTGTCCGCAATTTGTAATCTGACTAGTCCTGAAAAAGGTTAACTAGTTTTATATCACAAATATACTTAAATCAGAGTAGGAATTTTCCTATTCTGATTTTGTTTTTTATAGGTTTTTAATTTCACATTATTTTTCATGTGTACTTGGTTTGGAATATTATAATGTAAAGAAAAATGCGGTCTTAAATTGTTATAGCAATAAATTGCTTGTTCAAGCTGTTGGGAAAGATTTTTAAAATTTTCAAAAGTATCAATCAATCCAAATTCATGTTTCAGAATACCATTCACTCTCTCTGCTATAGCATTTTCATAAGGATCCGAATTTTCGGTCATACTGATAAGCATATCACTTTTCTTGAGTGTTTCAGTATATTCTTTACTGCAATACTGCAACCCTCTGTCTGAATGATGAATGAGTGAATGCTTGTACAGTCGATTCTGTATGGCTTGCTTTAATGCTTTCAACGTAGAGCTGGTCTGTAAATTATCACTCAATTCGTATCCTACAATTTTCTTAGAATAGGCATCGGTAATCAGATGAAGATAATAATTCTTCTCTTTGGTCTTGAGATAAGTAATATCTGCAACCCAAACTTTCTCCGAACATTTCAATTCTTTTCCTTTGATAATATTGGGATATTTTTTCATCCAATGTCTGGAATTGGTTGTTTTAAAATAGCTGTGCCTTCTGGGAATTAAAAGATAATTTGATCTCAAAATGCTAAACAACTGATCCCTTCCTACATGAATTTCTTCCTTTTCAAAATCATTCTTAAGTAAAACATAAAGTTTTCTAGTACCTATTTTAGGCATCTTTTTACGAATTGATACAACCAATTCTATAACTCTTGTTTCATGATCTGTAGAAACAGGCTGTTTTTGTCTCTTGTAATAAGCTTGCTTACTGTAGCCAAACAATCGGCAGATATTCTCTGTTGAAAGAGTCGTATTTACCTTTATTTCCTGGATTGATTGGAACCAGACTTTTTTACAATCTCAACCTTAAGCTCACGCTCTGCAATTTCTATAAATTTCCTGAACACTTTGATTTCTTCTTCCTTTTTGGCCAATGCTGCTTCAAGCTCTTTAATCTTCTGTTTCTGTGGATCTTTCATGGGTCTGCCTTTACTTAATTGTTTTTCATAAGTAAAGTTACCATATTTCATTAACCATCTGGGAATGCAGGAATTACCCCTGATATTATAGCGGGTTTGTAATTGTGATTTTGTATATAATCCCCGCTCATATTCGGAGACAACTTGTCTTTTAAATGCTTCACTGTATTCTTGAACAGGGGCGGATACTTTTTTTAATCTCATTAGGATGACTGGTTTTTTGGTATTTAGTAGTCAACCTTTTTCAGGACAAGACAATCATTAAAAAAACTTTGGATTCTTTGCTGGGTGAAAAGTTTATACTGAGTTTGTCTAAAACTAAACAGATGCTTAATTAAAACTAAACAATAAAAATAGATAAAGATTGCTTCGTCACGTTGTTCCTCGCAATGACATTATTTCGAAAGAATGTTTTTCACAATCATTTCCGCATGAATTCTGGAATTTTCAATAAACCAGAGATGTGTATCTTTTCCTCCGCAAACTACACCCGCCAAATATAAATTCGGAACATTGGTTTCCATGGTTTCAGGATGATAAAGCGGGTTCAGACAATCGCCCTGCAATTCAATTCCGGAATTTTTTAAAAAATCAAAATCAGGAAGATAGCCGGTCATTGCAAGAACAAAATCATTTTCAATTTCCTGCACTTCACCTTTTTCATCTTTAAAAACAACGGAATGCTGTTTAATTTCAATCAATTTGGCATTGAAATGCGCTGCAATACTTCCTTCCGCAATTCTGTTTTCAATATCCGGTTTCACCCAGTATTTTACACTTTTTGAAATCTCGGAATGTCGGATAATCATGGTGACTTCCGCGCCTTTTCTGTAAGTTTCCAAAGCAGCATCGACCGCCGAATTGCTCGAACCGACCACAACAATTTTCTGTTTTGCGTACGGATAAGGTTCTGTATAATAATGTCTTACTTTGGGTAAATCTTCTCCGGGAATATTCATCAGATTCGGAATATCATAGAATCCCGTTGAAATAATGACGTTTTTCGCTAAATATTTTCCTTTCGAAGTTTCAATGGTGAAAATGTCATTCTCTCTGGAAACTTTTTCTACCTTTTCATATAAATTGATGTTGATATTCCGCTGTCTTGCAATTCCTTGATAATATTCCAGCGCTTCCTGTCTTCCCGGTTTTGGAGCCGTTGAAATAAAGGGAATTCCATCAATTTCCAGTTTTTCAGCAGTTGAGAAAAACCGCATATACAAAGGATAATTGTACAGAGAATTAACGATGGTTCCTTTTTCGATAACCCGATAAGAAAGATTATTTTTCTGCGCTTCCAGTGCACAGTTCAGCCCGATCGGTCCGCCTCCGATGATAAGAATATCTAAAATTTCCATACAACAAATGTAAGGAAAACCCATCAACAAAGGCTTTTTTCGATAAAAGCAAAAAACTATTGCTGTAATAATGACCATCTATTCGATAAATATGAAATTTCTTCAATTCAAAACATGGCATTTATTTTGGTGAATTATGATCAGACATTAAGAAAAATGAAGAAAATTATCTTTTCCCTGCTTATTTTTTCGGCAGTTGCATGTGAGAAAAATCCTGAAAAATTTGTTAATGATGAGGTGAATGCAAAAGGCAAAACGGTTTCAGATGATTCAGTTATCAGTAAAACGAAAATTACCAAAGATCAGGCTTTAAAAAAGGTCAATGAGGATATTATACAAACCTTAAAAGATCAAGATTTTAAGAAGTTTGCGGAATTTATTCACCCTGAAAAAGGAGTTCGCTTTTCGATGTACGCTTTCGTAAATCCAAAAGAAGACAAGTTACTTTCAAAAGCGGATTTTATCAGATATCAACCTACCAAAACCCTTTTCACTTGGGGAAGAATGGATGGTTCCGGAGATCTGTACAGAGCGACTATTCATGATTATTTAACAGACTGGGTGTATTCCAAAGACTTTGCGACAGCGCAGGTTTCTTTAAATGCGTTTCAGGGAAAAGGCAATTCTCTGAATAATGTAAAGGAAATTTATCCAAATGCAGATTTTACGGAAAATTTCATCAAAGGCTCAGAAGTCAACTCCGAAATGGACTGGAAATGCCTTCGTTTGGTTTTTGAAGAATTTCAGGGAAAATATTATCTTATTGGTGTTGTTAACGATCAGTGGACGATTTAGAATAAATTAAAAAAATTCGACAGATTTAGTGCGATTTTGCAAATACTCAGTGCAATATTTAAACAATGTATTATTGTGAAATATGATTTTCATTGAGAAAGAGGTTCAACGATCCTATGTCATTCTGACGAAGGAAGAATCTCATAAATAGCTGTTTTTATAAGCAACTGAATTGTTAATAACTATATTTCGGCAGAGACCCTTCAACAAGCTTAGGATGACATCTCTAATACTAACATAATGTGATGTCTACACAGTAGCGTTAATATGTAAAATTTTCGTGATTATAAAATTTCCGCTAATTTTTTAGTTAAATTTTTTCTTGAAAACTGTTCAATATTTTGTGTGTTTTCCGAGAGATTTCCGTTTTTCCAAAGTTCAAATTTTTCTAAAATAAATTCTTTAATTTTCCCGGAATCATCATAACTGAAATGTTTTCCTGCCTGTGTTTCACTTAAAATTTTAGAAACATCTGCATCTTTAGGTCCAAAAGAAATGATTTGTTTTCCTGTTGCCAGATATTCAAATATTTTTCCGGGAATGATCCCTTTGGAAGAATCATTAGGAAAGTTGGTGATGAGCAGTATTTCCGAAGTCTGCATTTCTTCAATCGCTTTATCGTGAGAAAGATATCCTAAATTCAGAATATGATTTTTCAGGTCTGAATGTTCTATAGAATTCAGAATTTTATCATCAATTCTTCCGGCAAATTTCAAGGTAAACTTTTCAGCGAATTCTTCATTTTCTGTCACCAGATCATTTAGAGCTTTCCAGAGATTTTCAGGGTTTCTCAACTGTTCCAGAACTCCGATGTAACTTAATGTGAATTTTGTTTGAGTGTTGGAAAATTTAAGTGTTTGAGTGTTTGAGTCTGACTCGTCAAAACCGTTCGTAATACAAAGTGCATTCGCTCCGTTTTTACAGAAATTTTCAGCATCGGTGTAGCTTGTTGCTAACGTAATATCTGCGTTTCTGAACACTTCGCTTTCCAGTTGACGGTGCTTTCGATCCGAACTTTTGGTCAGTTTTAAGTGTTTGTAATAAGAGATTTCTGTCCACGGATCACGGAAATCGGCAATCCATTTCAATTTAGGAAGTTTCTTTTTTAAATGTAAACCTATTAAATGTAAAGAATGGGGTGGTCCCGAAGTTACCACAACCTCAATCTGATTCTCTTTTAAATATTGTTCCAAAAATTTTATGGAAGGTTTTACCCAGAAAACTCTCGCATCGGGAATAAAAAAGTTGCCTCTCACCCAAATCGAAAGCTTAGATTTCCAGCTTTGATTTTTCCCGACATCAAACTGCCCCGCTTTAAATTTTTTGTTGCTTTTGTTCAGCTTTTCAGCCAGTTGATAAGGTTCCCAGATTTTTGTTTTTACAATTTCCAGATCTTTCGGAACATCTTTCAATAAACTTTCATCCAGCAAAGGATAACTCGGATTTTCCGGTGTATAGATCACAGGTTTCCATCCGAATTCAGGTAAATATTTTGCAAATTTCAGCCATCTCTGCACACCTGGACCTCCCGCCGGAGGCCAGTAATAGGTGATGATGAGTATTTTTTTTGGTTCCATTAATAATTGTTTTAACCGCAAAAGAGGCAAAAGATGATGATGATTTTTTAGCTATTCAAAAGGTGACAAAATGTAATTCACTATTTTAATCGTATTGATCAAAATATTTATTAATAAATGTCTCTTGACCAAAGTGATAAATATTTTTTACATTAAAATTTACTAAAACACCTTTTGGTACTTTTAGTAGATTCATATAATTTAGAATTTGAGATTTGTGAATTTCCAAAAGAGAAGATACAGCTTTTATTTCCAAAACAATTAAATCTTCAATTAGGAAATCGCATTTGAAATCACAATTTAAATACTCATCTTTATAAATTACAGGAATTTGAAACTCAGATTTATATTCGATATTCCTTAATTTAAACTCTTTTTCTAAAGCTTTATGATATACAATTTCTGCCAAACCTGCGCCTAAAATCTTGTGAACTTCTATACAAGCTCCATTAATTCTATAGGTAAGATCTGTAATGTATTTTTGAGTAATCATAAGCACAATGCTTTTTCAAACTTTTGAATTTCTAAATCTTTTCCATTTGTCTTTTGTCTCTTTTGCGGTAAAGAAAATAAATTCCAAAACCACTTAACAGAATAAATAAACCGAAGCAGATTAATGAAATCCATTTTCCTTTTTCGATAACTTCCGGTTCGAAGATCATTCTCACACTATGATTTCCCGCAGGAACGTGAACGGCACGAAGAATATAATCTGCCTTAATGTAAGGAACTTCTTTTTCGTCGATGAAGAATTTCCAGCCGTGAGGATAGTAAATTTCAGAAAAAACTGCCAATTGCGGAGTCTTAGACTGCGATTTAAATTCCAGTTCGTTAGGTTGATATTTCGTTAGATTGATAAACGCTGTTGAGTCTGCCTGAACAGGTTTTCCGTCAAAATATTTTTTGTCATCTGCGGAAATAACGGCGGTTCTTTTGCTGTTGATGGTTCCGATTGCTTTGATTTCCTGATTCGGAGATTCTACGAATTTAAGATCGCTTACAAACCATGCGTTTCCGTTGGCTTTTGGATTCGGCATTGCCTGAGGCTGTTCCGGACCGCCTAAAACCAAATATTTTGCATTCAGAAGATTCAGAATGTTCGGAACTTTTACAGAATCCATAATCTGGAAATATTCGTTGATTACATCATCGTACCTTCTCAGCTTTACTGCATGATAACCTCCGATAGAAGATTTGAAATAAGAAGTGTTTGTCTCGTTGAATGTTCCTAAAATATTGTTGAAAATTCTGTAATGCGTTTTATCTTTTTCGGCGATGCTTTCTAATGTTTTGTTCACATTTACATTCGCTAAAATAGGTTCCAGATTTGGATTTCCCTGAACTTTTTCAGCCATCAGATCTGAGCTTTCCGTCTGGAAAGGATTTTCAGCAAAGATTTTATCCACATAATTATCATCGTTCAGGTAACGTTTGTTAACTGTCCAAAGATCGAATAAACTGACTACTCCGATAATTACCAGAGCAATGTTCTGATTCAGCTTTTGCTTTAAAACCAGGAATAAAGCGCCCACTGCAATCGCAACATAAATAAATGCTTTAATAGCATCAATTCTGAATAATTTAAATCTTTCATCTATAAGGTAATCCAACAGGAAAGGAGGAAGATAAGTTTTTTCGTTCTCGGTATGAAACCCTAACAGAGATTTTCCGAAAACCAGTAAAATCAATACAAAACCTAAAGTTCCGCCGCCTACGTAAAGAAGTGTTTTTTGTTTGTATTCCTGTGTGAGTGTTTTATCTGTGAAGAATCTGTATAATCCGATGATGGCAATTAAAGGAAATAATAATTCTACAACCACCAAAATGGAAGAAGGTGCTCTGAATTTATTATAAAACGGCACGAAATCGATGAAAAAGTCGGAAAGTGCCATGAAATTACTTCCCCAAGCTAAAAATATGGTAAGAATAGAAGCTCCTAAAATCCAGTAGCGGTATTTTTTCCATGTGATGAAGAACCCTAAAAGCGCAAGAAAACAAACAATAGCTCCCTGATAAGCAGGTCCCGAAGTTCCCGGCTGATCTCCCCAATAGGTTAGATTCCCGAAACCTTTGGAAATTCTGTCATATTCAGCTTGTGAACTTACATTTTCCTGAACCAATTCCTGAATTTTAGCCATCATTTCTTTTCCTTCCGGTTCCTGACTTCCGCCTCCCATCAATCTCGGGATGAAAAGGTTTAAAGTTTCCAGCTTTCCGTAGCTCCACATCAGCATACTTTCTTTATCCATTCCAGAATCTCCGCCTGTATTGCTGCTGTTTGTAAGAATCTGCTTTCCACGAACGGTTTCTTTGATGTACTCCGAATTCGCCATAATTCTCTGAGAATTCATTCCGACTCCGATTAAACATGAAGCGGCAACAATTCCCGAAGAGATCAGGAAGTGTTTCATAGGCGTTTTTTTCAGAATACCTCTTATCAGTTCAGAAAGGAATAAAAATCCTAACGCTAAGAAAAGATAATACGTCATCTGTGGGTGATTTGCAGCGATCTGAAGCCCCATAAACAAAGTCGTGACGATGAATCCCCAAACGTATTGTTTCCGGATGTAAACGAGTAAAATTCCGGCTAAGAGCGGTGCGAAATATTCAATGGTATTGATTTTTCCGTTGTGTCCCGCTGCGATGGCAATATAAAAATAGGTGGAAAGTCCGAAAAAAGTAGCTCCTAAAAGAGCATATTTCCAGTTTCTTACCACGACCATTCCCAAAAGGAAAAATCCTGCGGAAAGAAGAAAAAGATAATTAACCGGTCTTGGCAGAAAATTCAGTTTGGAATCGATTTTTTTGATGATGTCTCCGTTAAACTGACTTCCCATCTGATACGTCGGCATTCCTCCAAACATGGAATCGCTCCAGTAGGTTTCCTTTCCGGTATCGGCTCTGTAATCGAGAAGCTCTTTTGCACCGCCCCGATACTGCACGATATCATGCTGGAAAAGCTGCTTTCCCGTGAAAACAGGAGTGGAGTATAAAAATGCTAAAACGATAAATACAACTAATGAAATTGCAATATAAATCAGGTTTTTATTTTTCGCCATGTTGATGGTTATTATCTAAATATTTTTCGGAATTGTTACCTTTTATTGTTGTTTTCTTTTACCTCTTCATAATCAACGGTTTCTGCGTCCCAGTTGATTTTTTTCTTCGTATTGTCTGAGTTTTTGATGTTCTGCTCCCCTCTGTTTTCATTTCTGTTCTGGTTAAACAGATAGCTGTGAAATTTTCTGAAAAAGATTCTCTTCAGAATATTCCACACAAAATAGATAATAATGGTTGCGAGTACAAACTCAAAAATATGTTTCATCATAATAAAAATATTTAAGGTTTAATGTTCAAAGCCGTTGTTACGCTCTGACATTTCAACTTTAAAAAGTTCTGCTTTATTTAGCAGAAGGATTTACCATTACGGAAGAATTGGAAACGCTCGTCATAGACTGGGTTTCCTTTCCGTTTGAAATACTTTCAATCTGTGTCGTTTTCACAGAAATATTCTGGTTTTTGATCCATCCTGTATTCTGGTCAAACGTAATCGTTCCGTTCTGCGTAAGTTCCGTGCTTAAGCTGTGGGTAACTTCTCCCTGATTCTGTTTATTAACTTTCTTTGGAATTCCTCCGGTTACAGAAATTTCTGCTACACCGTTTCCTACGCTTTTCAGAATGTAGTGAGAGGTCACTTTAATATTTCCCTGTGCATCAGCATTTTCGCTGTTCGTCCATTTTTCTCCGATTTTTGCACCTTTTTTAGGAATAATCGTTAAATTTTTGTTGAACTGATCTCTGAGAACTTTTTCGTTAAAAGATTCCTTAAGACTTGCAACTACGCTTTCTTTCTGGTTTTTATCTTTAATCAGTGATCCTACAGAATTGGCAACTTTAGTGTAAACAGCATCAAAACCTGTAATTGAAATTACATTTCCTTTGGTGTCCATCTTCATGTTCAGTTTATTTCCTGTCAATGCTCTGTTGATATTCCAGATCATCTTCAGATCATCCTCTTTCGGGATCGGCAGTTTGGTATCTACTACGATTGTTTTTCCCTGTGCTGTCTGAGAGCTTCTTTTAGCGATTAAATTTAAGGTAATATCGTAAACATTTCCTTTAATATCATTCACTGTAAAAGACATTTCGTCCGTAGATTCGCTTGTTCCGTTCAGAGTTTTTCCTTGAGGGTCAGTCATTGTTTTCGTATCTCTCTGATACGTTGTTAAAGGATAGGTTTTTCCTTTTTCCAGTTTAAAAGTCTGCGTATACACTCCCGCTGAATCTTTAATCGCCGGATTTTCCTCCACTTTCGCTACAGAATCTGCCGGAACTTCCACTGTAATTGTTTTTCCGGTTTTAGGATCTACTTTTGTAATTTTTGCCGTTTCTTTTTTGTTGCACGAAACAATGGCTATGGTTGAGATAAGCGCTAAAGCTGCTATGTTTTTCATTCGATTTTTTTAATTTATTTTACTGCTGTTTTTTAATATACTTTCTACAATATCCTGTAGCTTTCCCTGAGATTCTCCGTCGGATTCATTGGATAATATAACAACTCCCATGTTTTCTGAAGGATAAATCTGAAGAACACCGGAAAAACCAAATGTTCCTCCTGTATGATAAATTGTTTTTGTTCCGTCTTCATAGGTATGGATTCTCCAAAATAATCCTGTCTGATCGCCTTCAGTTTTTACAACAGGAGTATGTGACAAGGCTACATATTTATCATTTTGACTGAGGTGATACTGCATATATTTTACCAAATCTTCTGTGGTAGAAAGAATCCCTCCTGTCGGAGCCATGATTGTTGTAATATTTCTGGGCATTACTTTACCCTTTTCATTATAACAGGTCATGAGTTTTACTGAATCTATACTAATTATTGTATGATTCATTTTCAGAGGTTTGGTTATATATTCCGAAAGTAATTTTTCATAGCTTTTATGATATACTTTTTCCAGAATATCGCCTGCGATCTGTGTTCCTACGTTGGAATATTTATAATCTGTTCCGGGCTTAAATGCCACTTTTGCTTCGTAAAGATCTTCATAAAATTTCTTTTTAGAATAATTTTTATAAAACTTTGACAAAGCAAAAGCTACAGAATCCATTGGTTTTTTAAATGTTTCCGACTGATCGGGCAAAAACTGCGGTAATCCTGAAGAATGATTGGTAAGATGTGCAATCGTTATGGGTTGCTTATCAAACTCAAGATTTGTGTAGTTGCCATTTAAATATTTGCGGATATCATCATTCAGTTTAATTTTTCTATCTATCAGTGCGTGCGCGAGAAGTGTTCCTGTAAATGTTTTGGTTATTGATGCAATTTCATAAACACTTTTTGAAGTCGGAAGTTTTGACTTTCCTAATTCTGTTGTCCCATAATTATAAAAATAGCTTTTACCATCTTTAAAAATCCCTATGGAAATCCCAACACGAGCCGGATCTTCCATATAAACAGATACTTTCCTTTGAACCAGCTTATCGAGATTGGTTGTCAAAGGATTATCTGTAGGGATATTTTTGTTTTGAGCATTACAAGCTATTGCAAAACAAAAAGGTAAAAGAATTTTAATTTTCATATTTTACGCTTTCGAAGCGGTAATCATTTTCTGTCTCACTGCTTCATATAAAATCGCTCCACACGCAACAGAAACATTTAAAGACTGTGTTTTCCCATCGATCGGAAGTTTTATTTTTTCGTCAGAATGGTGAAGAACCTCTTTGGAAATTCCTGTTTCTTCATTTCCCATCACGATTGCACAGGGTTCTGTAAAATCAATATCATAAATTAATTTTTCAGCCTTTTCGCTTGCTGCAAAAACAGAAATTCCGCTTTGCTGAAGAAAATCTACCACATGAGCCAGATTCGGAGCTTTACAGATTTTCACATTATAAAGAGCTCCAGCTGAGGTTTTTATCGCATCGGAATTAATCGGCGCTGCTCCTTTTTCGGGAATAATCACTGCATCCACTCCCACACATTCTGCGGTTCGGCAGATGGCTCCGAAGTTTCTTACATCTGTTAATCTGTCCAGAATCAATAAAAAAGGAGTTTTTCCGTCCTCAAACAATTGAGGAACCACATCTTCCACTTTATGAAAAGGAACATCCGAAATAAAAGCAACTACTCCCTGATGATTTTTTCTCGTAAAACGATTCAGCTTTTCTACCGGAACGTAATTGGGACGGATTTTATTTTTCGCCAGAATGGCTTTAAGTTCAGCATAAATAGGTCCCTGCAATGCATTCTGCACAAAAACCTTGTCAATTGTTTTTCCCGCTTCTATAGCTTCAATTACGGGACGCAGCCCGAAAATGAAGTCATCTTTTTTATCTGTCATTTTGATATTTTAAATTATAAATTGCCCATTTACTTCGTAAGTCAGTTCAATTCTATTGAAAATCACTTTTCACGATTAACTTGCGAAGCAAAATTCAGTTGTACTATCTTCCTTTTTCCCCTAAAATAGCTCTCTTCTGCGCCAAAGCATAGCCATAATGCAGACCTTCGTGCATATTGTTAAAAATAATGGCATCCTGAATACTTTTCAGATCCAGCCCAAAACTTGTGGTGTAAGGCGTATAATCTGAAAAGAAATCGCTGTCATAATCTTTCATCAGGATTTTTGAAGTTTCGGTTAATAAAAACTCCAGATCTTCCACTTCGGATTTCTGCACATCCAGATTCGGAAGCGTTCCTTTTTTATAAGTTTCGATCCAGTATTTATCAATTCTGAAAGGATTTCCGCTTAGATAATAATGCAGCAACTGCTGTGTAGCAACCGTATGAGCAATGTTCCAGTAAAGATTATTGTTAAAACCGTCCGGAATCAGTAAAAGATCTTCGTGAGAAGTGTTTTGCAGAATATCCAGAAGGTTTTTTCTTACTTGTCTGTGTGCTTGAAAATGATAATTCATTTTACAAAAATTTTAATCTCCAAAAATAGTTTAATAAACTGGAAATGACAATTTTTGAACGGTGGATTAAAGTAAAATTTATATATTTTTAAGAAAAATAATATTGATTGTATTGAGTTTTAAGCCTTCATCTATTTAGAATCCTGCATCAATGCCGGAATATTTAACAAACTTTAACTCAAAAATGGCATTTTTTGTGTTGATTAATGCAAGTATTTATTGGAAATTTACCCATTATTTTAAATCAAGATATGTCAGAGATCAATCAAGCTGAAGATATTCGTCAATTGACGGAGCAGGTAAAAGAAGCAAACTACTTTTTTTCTCTTTTGAGACAGGAAATCAACAAGGTTATTATTGGACAGGAATATATGATAGACCGTCTTCTGATCGGTCTTTTGGGCAATGGTCACGTTCTTTTGGAAGGTGTTCCGGGACTGGCAAAAACTCTTGCGATAAAAACTCTGGCTGAAGCGGTTCACGGAGAGTTTTCCAGAATTCAGTTTACGCCGGATCTTCTTCCTGCGGATGTTGTGGGAACAATGATCTACAATGTAAAAGACAATGATTTCTCCATAAAAAAAGGTCCTGTTTTCGCGAATTTCGTTTTGGCGGATGAGATCAACCGAGCGCCTGCGAAAGTGCAGTCGGCTCTTTTGGAGGTGATGCAGGAAAAGCAGGTAACCATCGGAGACGAAACCATGAAGCTTCCAAAACCGTTTTTGGTATTGGCAACGCAAAACCCGATCGATCAGGAAGGTACTTATCTTTTACCGGAAGCGCAGAGCGACCGTTTCATGCTGAAATGTACGATCGATTATCCAAAACTGGAAGATGAAAGAACCGTAATGAGAATGGTTTCCACTTCGCATCAGCCAACTGTAAAACCTGTGATTTCACTTGAACATATTGTTGCGGCGAAAGAATTAATCAATCAGATCTATCTTGATGAGAAGATTGAAAAATATATTCTGGATATGGTTTTTGCCACCCGTTTCCCTGAAGATTACGGACTTTCGGAACTTAAAAATTATATCAGTTTCGGGGCTTCTCCGAGAGCATCAATTAATCTTGCCATTGCTTCCAGAGCGTATGCTTTCTTAAAGGGAAGAGCATTTGTAATTCCGGAAGATGTAAAATCACTTGCAAAAGATGTTCTGAGACACAGAATCGGATTAACTTTCGAGGCTGAAGCGGAGGAAATTTCTTCAGAAGAGATCATCAACAGAATTCTGGCAAAAATTCAGGCTCCGTAATGAGTGAGGTAATTATTAGAAAGGCAGTTCAGGGAGATTGCGCACCAATGCTGGAACTGATTAAAGAACTGGCGGATTATGAAAAGGCTTTGCATGAAGTTACCTTAACTTTGGATCAGTTTATTGAAGACGGATTCGGAAAATCTCCTGTTTGGGGAGCTTTTGTAGCAGAATTTAATGGTGAAATTGTCGGGATATCTTTGTATTACGACAGATATTCGACCTGGAAGGGAAGAAGATTGTACTTAGAAGATTTGGTGGTGACGGAAAACCTGAGAGGAAAACAGATCGGCAAGAAATTATTTGAAGCTACCATAGACTACGGAAAATCTAACCAATACAGCGGAATGGTTTTTCAGGTGCTCAACTGGAACGAGCCTGCAATTAATTTCTACAAAAAATACAGCCCGAAATTTGATGACGAATGGTTGAATGTATCTATTGAATTTAAATAGTAGGGAAGTTGGAAGCATGATGATGGAAGTTTACAAAATCTCAAAAAAACGCTCATACACTAAAACACTCAAACAAAGGAAATGCAGATAAAAGATATTGTAAAAAAAGTTAAGCAGATAGAAATCCGGACCCGAAAGAAGACGGAAGCTACTTTAATGGGGCAATATCACAGTGCTTTTAAAGGACAGGGAATGACGTTTTCGGAAGTTCGTCCCTATCAGTTTGGAGATGAGATCCGCAGGATCGACTGGAACAAAACAGCTCGTTTTCGGGAACCTTTCGTAAAAGTAATGGAGGAGGAACGTGAACTGACGATGATGTTGGTTGTGGATATTTCCGCTTCGATGGATTACGGAACTAAAAATCAGTTGAAAAGAGAATACGTTGCAGAAATTGCAGCAAGTTTAGGTTTTTCAGCAGCGGGAAATAATGATAAAGTAGGTTTAATTCTGTTTGCGGATAAAGTGTACAAAGTAATTCCGCCACAGAAAGGAAGAAAACATATTTTATCCATTATCAGTACCATTTTAACCGCAGATTATGTTCCTGCCATTTCAAAAATTGATAAAGCAATGGAATATATGATGGGAATTTTCAAACGAAAATCTTTGGTCTTCCTGTTTTCGGATTTTGAAGACGAATATGACTCTAAAATGCTGAGAGTAGCTTCCAAAAAACATCAGTTGCTTGGAATGAGAATTTATGATGAAAAAGACAATGAAATTCCGGATGTGGGATATACCTTATTATATGATGCGGAAACCGGAAAGCAGGTTTGGGTAAATACTTCAAGTGCAAGATGGAGATACAATTTTGCAGAAGCCAAAAAGCAGAAAATGAAATCTTTAGAAGAAGATTTTGCCAACAGTTCGGCGAGTTTTATGAATATTAATACAGGTTCGGATTATTCGAGATTGCTGTATAACTATTTTCAGAAAAAATAAAATTGTGAGGTAAGTTTGTCATTCTGAACGTAACGGATGCGGAGTGAAGAATCTATTTGAAATTATTAGATTCCTCCTACGTCGGAATGACAATCTTGCTTCATCATTAAAATTTAATAATAAAATTGAAAAAACTTTTATTTATATTTTGTTTTTTAATCTGTGCAAATGCCTTTTCGCAGATCCTTTCTTCCAGTGTTGAGAAGAAAACCATTGCTTTGGGAGAAGTGAACCATATTGTGATCACCATTAATAACCTGAACAATGAAAAAGTTTCTGCAGCTCGCGAAAATGAGTTGCTGCCTTTTCATTTTGAAGAAATTAAAGACAGTATTGCGCAGACTCAGGATGTTTATTACAGAAGAATTGAATTTGCTGTTTTTGATGAAGGAAAATTTACCATTCCCGAACTGGAATTCAAAGTCAACGGAAAAGTTCTGAAAACAATTCCTTACGAAATTGATGTTATTAATACGGCTCAGAAGACCGACCAGATTAATGATATTATGAACAACAAAGAAGTAAAACTTGAAGTCACAGATTATTGGGAACTGTATAAATTTTACATATTAGCCGCCATTGCGGTGATTTGCCTCATCATTGCGATTATCATGTTCATAAAATACGGACGAAAACCAAAAGATTCGCCGGTTGTCGCCACAAATCAGACCCTGAAGGAACTGGATTCCCTTAAAAAGAAAAAATATGTGGAAAAAGGAGATTACCGTTCATTTTATGTTGAACTGATTGATATTTCCCGAAAATTCATCGCAAAGCAATACCGCGTTCCGGCAGATGTTTTGTTAACGGATGACCTTATCGATGTGATGAAGAAAAACAATACCATTTCTCAGGAAAATGAAAAAATAGTGGAAGACGTATTTTTAAGAGGAGATCTGGTGAAATTTGCGAAAACATTTCCGGATCAGGCAACCATGGAAAAAGATTTTGCCGACATCAGAGATTTTGTAAAAAGATCATCCAAAGATCTTGAATTTGAAAACTTGAGAAAAGATGCCTGATTTTGAATTTTACAGTCCGTGGTTTCTGTTGCTTTTCGCACTGTTTATCCCTTTGTTATTCAGGGATGCAAGCCGACAGAAAAGAAAAGGGATAAAAGTTCCTACGGTAAAAAATATGGGCGAAAGCGGCGGGATTCATTTTATTATCTTTATCCTGAGAATTTCGAAGTATATTATTCTTTCTTCGCTGATTATTGCAATGGCAAGACCGAGAACTTTTACGGTCTCTCAGGACAGAGACGACACCAAAGGAATTGATATTATGCTTTCTGTGGATGTTTCCCTGAGTATGCTGGCAAAGGATTTAACACCCGACCGTTTAACGGCATTGAAGGATATTGCAATTAAATTCGTTAATAAAAGACCGAATGACAGAATTGGTCTCGTTGCCTATTCAGGAGAAGCATTTACGAAAGTTCCGGTAACTTCCGATCATCAGGTTGTTGTGGATGAACTGAACAATCTGAATCCTCTGGAATTACAGCCGGGAACAGCCATCGGAGAAGGACTTTCTGTTGCGGTTAACCATTTGAAAAACAGCAAGGCAAAGAGTAAAATCATCATTCTCATGACGGATGGTGTGAATACCATTGAAAATGCAATGCCTCCTGCAATTGCTGCGGAACTGGCTAAAAATAACGGAATTAAAGTATATTCCATCGGAATCGGAACGAACGGATACGCTTTAATGCCTACACAGACCGATATTTTCGGAGATCTTGTCTTTACGGAAACCGAAGTGAAAATTGATGAGCCTGTTTTAAAAGAAGTCGCACAAATGACGGGTGGAAAATATTTCAGAGCCACATCAAATACAAGTCTTGAAGAAGTGTATGACGAAATTAACCAACTGGAAAAATCTGATGTAAAGGTGGCGAAGCTTTTCAATTATCAGGAATATTTTAAAATTTTCCTGTGGATTGCTTTGGGAATGCTGTTTTTAGACGCTTTACTGAGATGGGTTTTTTATAAAATTTTAAGTTAATGGATTGGTATTTAGGGAATTATTGGTTTTTATTATTGCTATTGCTTCTGCCGCTGTTAGCTTCCTTTTTAATCCGTTTTCTGAAATGGAAAAAAAAGAAAAGAGAAATTTTTGCAGACAGCCAGTTTCATGAGCAGCTATTTGAGAAAAAATCAGGTTTTACGAAGTTTTTTCCCGCACTCTATCTTTTGGGAACCCTGTTTTTAATATTTTCAATTATCGATTTATTAAGTGGTTCAGAAGAAGTGAAATCCAGTCAGAAATTAAACAATGTCATTTTCATGCTGGATGTTTCCAATTCAATGAATGCGGAAGATATCAGTCCGAGCCGTTTAACGGAAGCAAAAAATCTGATGCTTCAGACGATGCAGAAAATGAAAAGCGATAAAGTGGGAATGGTGATTTTTGCAGGACAGGCAACTTCCATTATGCCTTTAACCACAGATTATAATTCAGCAGAAACCTATATCAGCGGAATCGAAACAAACTCCATGCAGATTCAGGGAACAGATTTCCTTAACGGAATGAAGATTGCGGCTGAAAAATTTAAAAACGTAAGCAAAGACGGACGAAAAGTTGTTTTGCTTAGTGACGGTGAAGATAATGAAGGAAATGATGATGCAGCGATACGACTGGCTAAAAAAGAGGGAATTATGATTACTTCCGTCGGAATCGGTACCGAAGAAGGCGCTCCGGTTCCGGAATATGTTTTCGGACAGTTAATGGGATATAAAAGTGATATCAACGGACAGACTGTTATCTCCAAAAGACAGACGGAAGCGCTGAAAAAAATGGCTGATGCAACCGGAGGAAGCTATATTGACGGAAATAACATCAATGAAGCTCCGGACAGAATTTTAGATGCTCTGAAAAAGAAAACAGGATCATCTGAAACGATGGTGAAATCACAAAATGCGAATCATTATTACCAGTATTTTCTGGAAGTTTCTCTATTTTTCTTCTTTCTGATTTATTTATTTAATCCTAAAAGAGATTTTAATGTTTGATAATCCGGATACATTGTCTCAGAATCAGACCATTACTTTAACCCAATTTTAACAAATAAGACACTGTTTATTAACATTTAAAGGAATAATTTTGCACATAATGAATACTAAAATCATTTTTTTATCGTTTATAATTGCTTTCATCTTCTCGGGAAATCTTTTCGGGCAGAAAAATTACAGGACTTTAGTCTATGAAGGCAATGAAAAATTCAACGGTAAAGATTATGATGGGGCGTCTGTAAAGTATCTGGAAGCGATAAGAACCAACAGTAAAGATTTTATAGCGCACTACAATTTAGGAAACGCATTATATAAAAGCAAAAAATACGAAGAAGCAAAAGCAGAATTCGAGACGGCTCAGAAACTTTCTCAGACAATTCCTGATAAAGCGGCTGCTCTTCATAATTTGGGGAATACCTATATGCAGATGAATAAGCCTGAAAAGGCAGCAGAATTCTACAGACAGTCCCTGAAACAAAATCCGTACAGCGAAGTAACAAGAAAAAATTACGAGATTGCCAAGCTGAAGGATAAGGAAAACCAGCAGAAAAAACAACAGCAAAATAACTCCGGTAAAGGAGGCGGTGGTAAAGACCAACAGCAAAATGATGATCAAAAAGGAAAAGATCAAAAGCAGGATCAGGGACAAGGTCAGCAGAATAAAGGAGACGGACAGGGAAATGATCCCAACCGTAACCAGAATAATGAAGGCAAAATCCCTAAAGGTCTCGAAAATCAAATACTCAACAAAGTAAGCGATAAGGAAAAAGAAACCGCCAGAAGAATTTTGAATAAAAATTCTTATTCGATGCCCGAGAGCAACGAGAAAGATTGGTGATGCAGAACAGAATTATCTACATATTACTCTTAATGTCTTCCGTAATTTCTTACGGACAGGTAAATCTTTCTGTAACTCCTGACAAAACAACGTATAATGGTAAGGAAATAGTAAATCTGAATATTGTTCTTGAAATGAATGGTAGTGAGTATAATCAGCAAACGCCATTACGTTCACCGGACTTGTCAAAATTTAATATCATAGGAAGCGGTTCTGCCAGTAACGGTTATGTGGATCCTGAAACCAATACCGTAATTTCCCAATCTATTACAAGATTAGCTCTTGAACCCAAACAGAAAGGAAAAGTAAAGATCGGATCTTTCCTGATTACCATCAATAATAAAATTTATAAAACCGAACCTTTTGACATTTTTATTAAAGATGTAGAAAAGAAACCGGTTACTGTCAACAATGCTTCAAAAGACGTTTATCTCAATATGGAGATTGATGACCGTGAAGTGTATCAGGATCAGCCTACCATTGCTGTTCTGAAGGTGTATTCAAAAAACATGGATAACTTCAGAAGAGTAAGAAATATACATCTTCCTGAGCAGGACAATCTGGATGTTTTTCCGGTAAGTTTTACCAAATCTGAAATTGATCCTTCCGATGCAGGAAATATGGCATCGCAGATTCTTGCCGTGTTTATGGTTTTCCCGAATGAAGCCGGTTATGTGGACATTCCGGGGGTTTCGGCTTCGCTGAATTCTTATGCTAACAAAAACAAGCTCGTTTCCAATAAAGTAAAGATTAATGTTAAAAAACTTCCTGAAGGTTCTCCGGAATGTTTTAAGAATGCAGTCGGGAATTTTAATGTAACCGTTGTTAATACTTCAAAAGAAAAAATTGAGGTTAAAAAACCGATGAATGTTCTGGTAAAAGTAAGCGGAGAAGGGAATCTTAAAAGCATGGAGCTTCCTAAAATTGCGCAATCTCCGGATTATGAAGTTTTCGCTCCTAAGATCATTTCACGCGTAACGGTTGGAACGGAAGGAATGAAAGGAGAGGTGTTAGCCAATTATCTTGTAATTCCTAAAAAAGCGGGAGAAATTAATATTAAAACAGAACAGTTTGCCTTTTTCGATCCTTCCAGCAAAGAGTATGTAGATCTTGGACAGCAGTCTTTAGCGGTAAATGCTTTTTCTCATGATCAGATTCTTGAGTCCCGTACAGCGGTTGAAAAAGTGAATGAGTATACCAATACTTTTTTAGAAACGGTAAATACGCCTGTTTTAAAAACAACTTCATTTAAAGTAAAAGAAAAAAAGAAATTTCACTGGAATGTTCTTTTTATCAATATTGCTATTTTGCTTTCCTTATTCGGAATGTATCTTCTGTTTAAAACATGGCAGAAGAAAAACAGATTATCTAAAGAAATTCAGGCTCCGATGCCATTAGGTTCTGTTGCTGAAACGGAAAATGAAATCCGTGAAAAGTTTAAAACTGACATCAACGATTATTTTGGCTATTTGGAAAATCTTAAAGATAATGAAGATTATCAGAAGTTTTTTCAAACCTTTGATGAACTTGATCAGGAAGTGAAAAATCAATATTCTGGAAATCCTGCTGATCATTTAACCGATTTGCTGGAAAAAGAAAAAGGCTCGTCAATAGCCGAAGAATACAGGAATCTTATTCAGAGAGTACAGGTTGAAAAATATGCTCCGATAAAATCTTCGGAAGGAATGGACGAACTTTTATCCTCCATCGTTAATTTGTATTCTAAGATTAGCAAATAATCAATTTATTTTCATATTTTTGCGAAATTATTAATTGCAAGGAAATGGAAATATTTAATGATTTTTCGATAAAAGAGATTATTACCTGTTTTATGGTTCTTTTTGCAGTGATTGATATCATTGGTTCTATCCCGATTGTGGTAAGTTTACAGCAGAAATTCGGGCAGATTGAAGCTGAAAAAGCATCTATTACAGCAGGAGCCATTATGCTTGTTTTTCTTTTCGTGGGAAACAAAATTCTGAAATTTATTGGTGTGGATGTTAATTCATTCGCAATTGCGGGAGCTTTTGTGATTTTTATCATAGCACTGGAAATGATTCTGGGGATTGAGATCAATAAAACTTCTGAAGCAAAGGCTGCATCCATCGTTCCCATCGCGTTTCCGCTGGTTGCAGGAGCAGGAACCTTAACGACAACGCTTTCTCTGAAAGCGGAGTTTCATGACATTAACATTATTTTTGGAATTATTCTCAACACAATTTTCGTATATTTGGTGCTGAAATCTGCAACGTGGCTGGAGAAGAAAATGGGCGATGCAACACTTGCCATTTTACAGAAAGTTTTCGGAATTATCCTGTTGGCGATTTCAATTAAATTATTCACCGCGAATTTTGCGCAACTGGTGCAGAATTACATTAATTTTTAAGAGTTATGCAGAAGTTTTATAAAGTATTTTTGGTACTGTTCATCGTGTTTATCGCAATTAATCTTTATGCTTTAGACTGGCAATCGGATATTTTGTCTGAAGATAACCTGAAGTTTGTTTTCTCAATAGCTTCAGCAGCGATAGGTCTTATTTTGCTTTTTGTAATGAATACATGGAGCAAGATCGGAGTAAGAAAATAATTGAATTACAATTTTATATAAAGCCTCTTTCAGTTTGAAGGAGGCTTTTTTATTTCTGTTTCTTGTTGAATTTTAGCTCTCAAATAATAAAAATCTAAACTAAAGAGTTTTGCTCCTTTAGGAGCAGAATCTGTGTAGAAATAAGAATAAGTCTATCAATCAATCCATAAGATTGATATCTATGATACGATACATTTTCTAAAGATAGCGTTCCTACGGAACGCCAAACGTCCTCCTAATATGATTTCTACACAGATAAAACTCTATAGAGTTTTCTGGCATTTTACTTTAAACAAAATGTTGAATCTTTTGCCTTTTTTCGGTCAAATAAAATTTAAAGAAATTTATTATTTCAAAATCACCAGATTTTTCAGAACTGCTTCCGATTTCAGCTCCGTTTCTGTCCATTCTTTTTCGGGACTACTTTGTGCGGTAATTCCGCCGCCTACAAATAAATGAACTGCATTTTTATACAGTTTTGAACAGCGAAGATTAACAAAATACTGTACCGTTTCATCAGTCTCAATTTTAATATATCCTGCGTACAGTTCGCGCGGAAATTTTTCAATCTTCTGAATTTCTTCTCTACAGAAATCTTTCGGAATTCCGCAAACAGCAGGAGTGGGGTGTAATTCCTGAATAATCTGATCTAAGTTTTCAGGCTTAATTTGGGCTTTAAAATCGGTTCGTAGATGCTTGATGTTTCCCGAAATATGATCGTAGGTTTCAGATTCCGTTACGTTTTCAGAATACTGGTTTAAAATATTTCTGATGTATGACGTTACAGGTTTTTGTTCCTCTATTTCCTTTTTCGACCAGTTTTCAGAAACAGGAAGCGTTCCTGCGAGACTCATCGTTTCAAATTCGTACGTTTTTTTACTGAATTTTCCTAAAACTTCTGAAAAAGCGCCCATCCATGAATTTTCGTTATTGATAAAAATATATCTGAATGCATTCGGATAGGATTGACAAAGATGATTAAAGCTTTCTTTCAGATTAATTTCTTCAAAATCGGTAAAAATTTTTCTTCTTGAATAGACCAGTTTCGGAAGCTGATGTTCTTGGATAATCTCAATTACTTTTTCAAGATTTTTTAAATATTCTTCCTTGGTTTCGGCAGCAAATTCATTTTTATCTTCAGATAAAATCTTACTTGAAATAGCTATCTGATTAAAATTTTCGGGGCTTAATTCAATAATTTTTCCTCCAAAATCCGATCGTTTCAATCCATCAAAAGAATAAAAACTGATAGGATTTTCTCCGGAATTTTCATCTGTGGAATACAGTTTTTCGTCGAATGGAAATTTGAAATAAATCATTGTTTGAAGCTTTTTAGAAAATCAGAGTCGGGAAATAATATAAGAAATTCCAACGTTGATTTTTCTTTCTGCAAAGGTATTATTAGTCTTAAAAATCTCAAAATCAAAGTCAGGATTTTTTAAGGAAATATTCTTGATGCTGTAATGCTGATATTCCGCAGAAATGATGAAGCGTCGCAAAAATCTATACTGAAGACCCGCAGAAAATCCGAGATTGGTCTGTGTGCTTTTAAAATCCTCCAGTTTGGTTAAAACATCATTTTCAGGAGTCAGAAACTGCATTTTATAAGTCTGATTATTTAGCAGAATTCCTGCAAACGGACGGAAGTTTTTCCAGTTATACATCAGTTTAAGCTGAAGTGCAAACTCAAAATGTTCATTATTAAACTTCTGAAATAGAAGCGGCTGATTATCTTCGGTAAAATAATATCCGTTCAGAAAAGTGTCTTCTTTGTTGGCATCGAGATCGAAGGATGAATTCCAGTGGTACACATTGGCAGACAGCCAGACTAAAAACTGAGAATCGGAGAAACTTTTGGAAGCCCAGATTCCGATATTTTCTCCGAACTGCGGTTTATTTTCTAAAGCCCAGTTTGTACTTTTTATGCCAAATCCTCCTTCAATTCCGTACTGAAAGCTCACCGGTTTTCGCAATCTTGCTCTTCTTGAAGCCCTCTGTTTGTCGATTTCCTGTTTGTATACATCCGTAACAAATTTCGTTTCCTGAACGGTTGGTGTTTTCATCACAACATCATTCAGCCTGAATTTTAAAGGTTTCATGAGATATACGGTATCATAAACGACTACTTTTTCGTAGACGTAAACCGTATCTATTTTCTTTTTCCTGATTTTCTGTGCAAACGAAAAGTTGACACAGGCGATGAGAAAAAGAAGTATTATTTTTTGGAAGAACATATTCTGCGTTTCAATTTATTTTTCAATAAATACGGTGTCTCTTTTAATGATTTTTTTAACGACAATTACTTTCTTTGGAGCTTCTTCAATGGTGTCGTTTGCAGCCGTTTTTTTTAAAACCGATCTGCTTTTCAATCCTGTTTCATCTCCTCTTATTTCTCTTTTAGCAGTGTTTTTTTCTTCAATTATATTTGTTGCTGACTGATTTACAGCATTATTGTCTGATTTTTCTTTTGAATCAGAATTGGTATTTACGAAGTGGTTTTTTGTCTTTTTACCTACTGTTTCATTATTATCTGTAAGAATTGGTAAAGCTGAATTCTGATTCGTTGAGAAAAAAGAATTCTTCGGATTTAAGAAAAAAACAGACAGAATGATGATGACCAAAAATGTTCCTCCAATAACTGTTTTCTTTTTCAGACTCGTATTGGATGATGAAAATGCAGTGTTATTAATTTTAAGATCGGAAGGAATCTGCAATTTTTTTGATGGCTGAATGGTAAAATCTGCAAATTTACTTTTAAAAGTCTGCGCCCAAAGCAATCCTCCAAGTCCGAAAACAACAAGCAGTTGCGCCATTTTTTTCTTCGGAGTATTTTGATTGACGAAATTCTTCATCAGATAATTCTGAATCGATTTTTTCGCTCTCAAAAGGTGAGATTTTGAGGTATTTACGGTAATTCCCAATAAACCGGAAATTTCTGCATGAGAATGATTTTCAATAAAATACAGATTGAAAACAGATTTGTGATGCGGTGGAAGACTGTCGATGGAAGACAGCAGTTCTTCACTGGTAAAGTCGTAAACGAATACATTTTTCTCTTCTAATAAATGATGGTCCATTTCTGAATAGGTATCTGGGATTTCCAAAGGTTCTGTAGTTACAAAAGTATCTTTGCTGTGTTTGCGGATGTGTTGCAGTGCATTGTTTACCACAATTTTTTTCAGCCATGCAAACAGAGCTTTTTCATCATTCAGCTGATCGTTTTTCTGGATTGCGGTAATGAAACTGTCCTGCACGATGTCTTCCGCCGTATAAATATCATCGACATATCTTCGGCATATTCCCAGAAGTTTCGGGGAATAATCGAGATAGATTTTCTGCCAGTTGAAGTTGCTGTTTTGCTTCATAATTTAATTCGCGACAAATAGTAAGTTATTATTTACCGGAAGTTTTATTAAAATTTTTTGATTTTCTGTTATTAATCATAATTGCTTAATTTTTACGCAAAGGATCGCTAAGATTCTTTTATATACCAACCGTTTTTAAGTTCGCAAAGGTACTTCGACAAGCTCAGCATAAACTATTCACTCAGCAAAGAACTCAAAGATTTTCAATTATGACCAATTACGGATCATCACATAAAATTTAGACCTTTTCAAGATAAAGTTAAATCTTTATACAAATGAACAGGGTCAATAAAAAATAAATTTAAAGTTTTCATGGTTATTATTTTTCTTATAAGATGCAGAAAAAATAAAAGGTTGCAGTAAGAAAATAAAAAAAGCTCAAATTTTTTTGAGCTTGATATTTTTCAGTGAAAATTAAATCTTATCGGTTGATGATATTGTTCGTCATCGTGGTATGATTGATGAGCTGACCTTTTTCATCACGGATCTCTATTTCCGAAACGTGCATTGTTTTTCCTTTTCGGATGAATCTTGCAACGGCTGTTACGATTCCGTCTTTTTTGCTTCTTAAATGGTTGGAATTGATGTTGGTTCCCACTCCGAAATATTTTGAACCATCAATAAAAATATTAGACAGGCTTGAACCCATGGTTTCTGCCAAAACACAGCTTGCGCCACCGTGCATAATTCCGAAAGGCTGATGAATTTTTGGTGAAACAGGCATTGTTGCAGTCAGTGTTTCATTTTCAACATCAATATCTGTGAACTTAATATCCAGAGTTTTTGCAAATGTTTCTCCGCCCCAGTTGTTGATGAATTCTAATATTTCTTCCTTGCTTTTATCTTTTATATACATATTTTAATAATCAGTAATAAGTAATTGGTAATGAGTAATTTTGATAACATCTAACATCTAGTTTCTAACTTCCATCTTCCAGCATCTAGCTTCTATCTTCCTGCCTCTATCTCCTAACCTTTAGCCTCAGTATCATTTCCCATGATATTCGGGTTCCAGTTTTCAGGGATTTTAGGAACTATATCATTTTTTATGTAGTAATCCTGAATTTCCTGCATAATTTCGGTAAATGGTGCCGTTGCAATTCTTTCGTAGGGAATGGTATACCCAAGATAAATGATTTTTCTTTTAAAATCTCCTGCCGCGAGAACGATAGGAACTTTTGCCGCTAAAGCCATGTGGTAAAAACCTTTTCTCCATTTCGGAACCCAGCTTCTTGTTCCTTCCGGAGTGATGACCAGACTGAAATCGTCTTTTTCAAACTGTTTGGCTACGAAATTCACCAGATCATTTTTCTGGCTTCTGTCGATCCCGATTCCGCCGAGACCTTTTACAACGCTTCCGTACCATGCTTTGGTGTGTGCATCTTTGATGATGATTTTTAATGGTTTTTTCAGAGACCAGTAGGATAGGTTTCCTAAAATATATTCCATGTTGTGCGTGTGAGGCGCAACTACAAGAATACATCTGTTCAGAACGTTTTCGTCGCCCTGAAGAACGACTTTCCAGCCCATTAATTTTAGCAGCAGTTTGCCGATCAGCTTTCTCATATAGTTTTAGATTAAAAACAAAAAAGTATAACCAAAGTGGTTATACTTTACAAATATATTGAAATATTATCGCTCTTAAAACAGACTGCTGATTAAATCAACAATTTTCATTACAATTTCTAGTGCCAGTTGTACCATGATTATTGAATTTTTATTGAGTGTTTTGGTTTTAATTTTTTACTACACAAATGTAAAGATTTTTATTGAAACAGCGAACAAAATCTTTATATTTTTTCGTTTTCAGTGAGAGAAGAAGAGTGTGAATTTCAAACGGTTGGGTTATTCATTCACACCTTCTGCCACTCTCTGCAGTTTAGTTATTTGGTTTGTATGGAAATTTCGTTTTTATCTTTATCCACTTTGAAGTCGATGTTGGCTCCTTTCATCTTTTTGATGCTGCTTTTCATGGAGTCGATTACCTGATCTGCCTTATTGCTCGGAACTTTTTTTCCGTTAACGATAATGCTGTCTTCATCATCAGAGTTGTATTCAATCGTAGAACCATTTACGGTAATTTTATTTTTTTCGATTTTAATTTTTCCGTCTTCGTCTCTTTCCTGATCGTCATCATTAATTCCGTCTGCGTTAAGATCTCCATCGAAGCTGATTCCGTCTTTTTTCACAGGGATCACTACGGTTTTTAAAGGAAGTACCAGTTCATAATCTATGCTGTAATCTCTGAAACGGTGTTCGTAAGGGTATTTGATGTAGTTCGGAAGAACAATTCTGTTATTCACCACTTCTACAGGAACGCTTACATTTAATGGAAGATTGTATCCTTTAGCTTCTTTTTTAATGATTAAATAAGGTGTTTTGATGTCTGCTTTTCTCGTTACATCCACATGCATCCAGTCTCTTTCGTATACAGAAACTTTGTCTGAATAAAGATCATCATCATATCCTTTAAAGTTTTGAGGAATAGAAACCTGTTTGAAATCTACATAAATACTGTCTGATTGTGTATTGATCGCAATTTCTTCCGTATCTTCTTTATGACCTTTCAGGAACATTTCTCTTTTTGCCATGCTGAATCCAAAGTAAGTTCCTAAAGTGATCAGTGCAAGGAACAAAGCTCCGATTACCCAGCCTGTATTTCTCAGTTTTGTTTTAGGAGAAATTAATTTGATGCTTAATAATCCGAATAACATCGCAGGCAATAAACTTCCTAAAGTAATCAGTGCCATAAGAATGTATTTCATATTATCGTTATCAAAATAGAAGTTCATCTGGCTTACCGGAGGGAAATCGCTGTCTGCTCCCATAAAACCGAATACTACAAATACTCCGATGAGACAAGACAAAGACATAAACCCGAAAATACCTCCTAAAATATATCGTAATACATTCCAAAGTCCGCTTCCGGCGTTATTGATGTAGGGTTTGTTTTCGATATAGATTTCTCCGACCCTCTGAGTAGATTCATTGGCAAACTGTACCAATTTATTAGACTCATTCTTAAGATTGTCGAAGTTCATAGGCTTTCCCTTCATTTTCAGGAAATCTGCTGCGGTTTCTGCTTTTGGCAAAACTGCCCAAAGAATAACGTAAAGTAAGAAAACCAAGGTTGAAGAAACGGCTGCCGTGAAGATTCCCAAGATGAAAACACCAAGCCAGATTGCTCTCATCGCAGTAATGTCCATTCCTACGTAATGTGCTAAACCTGCGCAAACACCGGCGATTTTTTGTCTTTCAGGATCGCGGAACAACTGCTTTTTATCAGAATGTCCGGTTCCGGAAGTTCCTGTTTTCTTTGTGTTTTTCTCAGAATAATATGCTTCTTCCTGCTCTTCGATTTTTTCAGGGCTTCCGATCTGTGCAATTACTCTTTCTACATCCGAGTCGTTAATTACTTCACGTTTTGCCATAGAATCTTTGAAGATTTCTACCATTCTGATTTCTATGTCATGCATTACCTCATCTGCTTCCGAAGCGTCCAGAGAGCTTCTCAGAGCATTCAGGTAATCGCTAAGTTTTATGTATGCGTGTTCTTCTATGGTAAAAGAAAAACCTGCGAGTCCTATTGAGAGTGTCTTGTTCATAGCTTTGTTTTTAATTTTTTTGAGTGATTTGGTTGACTGAATTGGTTAATTCGTTCCAGGTATTTTGAAGTTCATCTAAAAATAATTTACCTTTTTCTGTAATCTGGTAATATTTTCTGGGTGGTCCTCCCGTAGATTCTTCCCATCTGTATGAAAGGAACTCACCGTTTTTTAATCTTGTTAAAAGAGGGTAGAGTGTTCCTTCTACGACATCCAGTTTTCCTTTTTTCAGTTCATCTATTAAGTCGGAAACGTACATTTCACGATGATTGATGAGACTTAAAATACAGAATTCCAGAATTCCTTTTCGCATTTGCGCTTTGGTATTTTCAGTATTCATCTTTAATAAGTTTTGTTAATTAGTTGTATAATTTTCGAAACCCGGAACCTAGCTAGTTGTACCTGTTTCGATTTTACATTACAAAGATATGTAAATAAAATGGTATTATGCAATACAAAGTAGTGAAAAAATTTAAATTAAATATTTAAATAATTGATAATCAGTTTAATTATTTTTTACTGGAAAATTTTAGAAATATGAATTTTAGGAAATTCAGGTTAAATTTTTAATAATTTTACCTTTTAAGCTCACTGTTCTTAACGTAACCAAAGCTTTTTTCTGTAATTCTTTATGATATGATCTAAAAGTGTAGCTTTATAGAATCTACGAACGATAAGTGCCATTTCCATCATGGAAAAGTGTTCTCCGATGCAGAGTCTCGGTCCCGCTCCGAAAGGATAATAAGCGAAATTTTTAGCATTTTCATCATCAAAACGTTCCGGAATAAAGGAATTCGGGCTGTTCCAATATTCTGGATTCCTGTGAAGTCCGCTGATGTAAAGAATAATGAAAGTCCCTTTTTGCCATGAATAATTTTTAAAATTGTCATCTTCTAAAGCCTGTCTGTCGATTGCCCATGCCGGAGAATGCAGCCGCATTGCTTCTTTGATAATATTCGTGGTATAAGATTTTTTCATTAAGCTTTCTGTCCCGAAAGCGTTTACTCCTTCTGCGACAATTTCAGCCTTTAGCTTTTGTTCAGATTCAGGATTTTGACTGATCTCAAAAAAGATAAAGCTTAATGCATTGGCTGTTGTTTCGTGTCCTGCAATGAAAAGAATGAGCATTTCATCAATAAGCTGTTCATCAGACATCGGAAGCTGAGTGTCTTCATATCTCGCCTGAATAAGCATATCCAGCAAATCATTTTTTTCTTCCTTCGAATTTCTGCGTTTATCCAGAACACTCTGAATAATATTTTTGGCTTCAGTACTTTTCTTTATCATTTTATCGATGACACCGATACTTTTCAAAAACTGTGAATAGAAAGGTATTCTTACTTCTTTGGCAAAAACTTCCTGAACTTCTGTAATAATTTTCCCAAGTTCTTTTACGCTTTCTTCATCAATATCCGAACTGAAAAGTGTTTTTGCAACAATATTAAAAGTAAGGGTGTGGAAAAAATCATGCAGATCAATTTCAGGCTCATCAGGAAAAGGCGTAAAAGCTTTATTTATTTCTTCGTTCATGATAGAGATAAGTTCAGCAATTTTAGCTTTACTAAAACCGGGCTGTATAAGTCTCCTTTGTTTCAGCCAGTCTTTTCCATTGTTGGTAAGCAGTCCTTTCCCGAGATATTTTCTTAAAGTAACGGACTGGATATCAGATTTAAAATAATTTTTCTGGTTTTGTTTTAAAATATATTCGATGAATTCCTTATCCTGAGAAAAGATAAAATTCTTATTCGTTAAAGTAGCTTTAAGGTAATAAGTATCTCCTGCAAGGACATGATTTCCACTGATTACTTCCAAGGGATTATTTACTCCGTAAAAAAGAGAATACAGTTTTCTTTTTCCTTTGATTTCTGCAGGATAATTGTAATTTGGCGTCATACATAATATTTAAATAAATGTAATACTAATCTGTGAATTAAAATAGGTTTACAGTCAAAAGTCTTATTTTTGTACAGCTTTTTTATCATCAATCCCGTAAAATGGATGATGAAATTTTAAACAAAATAAATATGAAGATACAAAAGGAAATCGATTTTATTCTGGCTGTTGATGCCCTGAAAAATGTACAGCGAAGAAATTATAATGCAGATGATTCCAGAAGGGAAAATACGGCAGAACATTCGTGGCAGATTATTATTCTGGCGCAGATTCTGTTTCCTTATGCGAAAAACAGAGCGGATATTGATCTTTTGAGAGTGATCAGAATGCTGTCAATTCACGATTTGGTTGAAATTGAAGCAGGGGACACCTTTATATTTGATGAAGCTGCCATGGTCGGGAAATTTGAAAGAGAGAAAGTTTCGGCTCAGAAGATCTTCGGAATTTTGGATGAACCGCTGCGCTCTGAATTTTTTAACCTTTGGCTGGAATTTGAAGAAGAGCAGACTCCCGATGCTGTTTTTGCCTGTGCAATTGACCGTATTATGCCTTTTATCTTAAATTCCCACACTTCAGGAAAGAGCTGGACAGAAGCCGGCGTCACGGAAAAACAAATCAGAAATATGCTGGAAAATGCCATTGTAAGGGCTTCCGATGAACTGGGAGAAGCTTTTCAGATGTTGTTAATTAAAAATCTTGAGACCGAAAAGGTATTGAAATAAAGGTTTCGGCGGGCAAAGCCCGCCGAAACCGCTTTAAAGAACATTTTGAAAATATTGGGTTCCGGCGACCGAAGGTCGCCGGAACCCTTTTTATAATATTTGAATTGGCTTCTTAAATTCATCAATCGCTACAAAAGTAAAATCTCCTACGATCGCTCTTTCCCTTTCATAAGAATACATCTGTTCCGTAAAAATTTCTACATTTACTTTCATGCTTGTTTTTCCTACATGAACAACTTTTCCGATTAACTCCACAATCGTTCCTGCGGGGATCGATCTTTTAAAATCAATTTTATCGCTGCTTACGGTTACCACGCGTTTTCTTGCAAATCTTGTTGCTGCAATAAAAGCCACTTCATCCATTAGCTGCATCGCCGTACCTCCGAAAAGAGTATCGTAATGATTGGTTGTGTTCGGGAAAACCGCTTTAAAAATTCGGGTTTCGGATGCTTCAATTCTTTCTTCTGTAGTCATATATCATTATTATTAAAGCGAAATGAAAATATCGGAACAACAGAAAAAGCAGAGACAGAAATCTCTGAGTATCCATTAGATCAATAAACTTCAAATCGCGAAAGTTTTTTGTTGTTAAGAAAAAGGCAGGTCTCCTGACTTGTAACCTCTTTATTTCCTTCCCATGACCTTGCACAGTGGATTTTTAATAAAGAATTCCGTTACTTACAGTTGCGCGACAGTTCGTGATTTTCACACGATTCCCTTTTAATCTGCAGTTAAGCAAAACCAGTTTCCTGAAAAGTGATAAGCTTATAAAATCTAAAGTCACACTTTTCGATGACAAAAATAATGATTATTGACGAATTATTCAGGAGTTTTATAAATGATCTGGCTTTCAGCTTTTCCCTGCTTGATTGTCCATATCGTTGTATAGCGGTTTTCGCCTGAACCGTTAATCATATAAAGAAAAATATGATCGTTATCGATGGCGGTTACGCCCACGTTTTCAAAATCCATGGCAGGCTGAAACATATTTTTAATGGCATCTCTTACAAAAACAGAACCTCTTCCGGGCTGCTGAACGCGTACAGATTTTATTTCCATTAAACCTTCCGGCAATTCTTTTCCTACGCCCCAGGCTTTTACCTTGTCTATTTTAACGATGTTTCCGTTAGAATCTTTTTCCTGCTTTTTGATTTGTGCATAAGAAGGATAAACATCAATGATAACTTTTGTTCTCTGGTTTCCGGGAATTTTAGGATTGGTATCATCTGTAAAGATCAGAGACTTTCCGTTTTTCGATTTAGAAGGCGTAAATTTTGGTAAATTATCAACGAAAACAATACGGTTTTTATTCACCATCCCTTCCTTGGTGATGCTGTCGTATCGTACGAAAGGTTTTTCGGTGTCTTCTTTTTCAGGATATTTTATCCAGATCCATTCTGTTTCTCCCGGCGCAGGCTTTTCGTAAATAAAAACATCTCCGGTTTTCATACGGATCTTGTCAATTATTTTTCGGTAATCGTCTTTATGGACACGCACCATGGCATAACCTTCCTCAGCTTTTACCACGCCGAAAGGCACTTTATTCTGTCCCTTCGCAAAAGCAAAAGAAAAAATAC
This sequence comes from Chryseobacterium sp. 2P, assembly GCF_059579425.1. Lineage (NCBI taxonomy): Bacteria > Pseudomonadati > Bacteroidota > Flavobacteriia > Flavobacteriales > Weeksellaceae > Chryseobacterium > Chryseobacterium sp. 2P. The sequence continues at coordinate 3,192,732 of NZ_CM184194.1, read as the reverse complement.
TGAACACTGAAAGATAAAAAGCTTTTTTTCCGGAAACCATTATGAAAATTTTTTTGAAAGTTCAAATATATAAATTAAATATTCTTCGGAAGATAATTATACTGCTGCAATTCTTTAAAATCTTTAATTTGCTTCAGATACGTATCAGAAAGCAGATAAATTTCATCTGAAATATCCAAAACCTCCTGATAACGGTGATCTGAAATAATAAATCCCTTCTGCTGAGACTGTTCTTTGATCATTTTTTGAATTTCAGAAATCATTTTCGGTGATAAAGCGTTAAAAGGTTCATCCAGAAGAACAAATTTCGAATCGGAATAGATCATTAAAATAACCTCAACAATTTTTTTCTCGCCGCCTGAAAGGTTTCGTGGAGTTGTATTCAAAAAAGGTTTTAGCAGATCTGATTTAAAAAGCTGATCCGCGTTTTCTTTAGTACAGAAAAGGGAGATCAGGTTTTTTATTTTAATACCTTTCGGAAGAAATGAGTATTGAGGTAAATAAGCAATTCTTCCTTTCCTGTCCATCTGATTTTGCAAAACTTTATCATCCACTCTGATGAACTGAGAATCTCCCTTCTCGATCCCGAAAATAATTTTTAAAAGAGTAGATTTTCCCGTACCGTTTCTTCCCAACAGACCGATTACCTTTCCCGTTTCACAACTGATGTAGATATCTCTTAGGATTTTCTTTTCATTAAAAGATTTTGTGAGGCTGTCAATATGTAATCTGCTCATATTAGTTTTGAAACTATATTAATGATTACACTTAATGAAAAAGTAAAGATCCAGAGAAATAATCTTGAAAACCCGAAATTGGCAAAGAAAGAATATTCTTCTTTTAGCCTCAATTCATAGATGAGGTAATGAAAAACAGGAAAAAATAATAAGAAGCATAATCCGAAATTGGCAGCAGTAAAACCAAGCAGGATATTCATCAGCAAAGAAAAGAGAACAGCAGGAATCAGTAGTTTTACATAGAAAATCCAGAGAATCCTTATATTTTTAACCATATATCTGTTTAAATTAATTTTGAATTCAACCAAAGTTACATCAATTGATCATAAAGCTTCTACTAAAATATCTTAAGCTCTCAAAAGAATAAAAATCTGAAATTTTTTAGAAACTGATAACCAAATATCGTTAAATTTTCCCCGGATCTTTTTTTGACAAAAACAGATAAGAATAGATTCCAAAGAAAAGAAAAACAACTGAAAATAAAGCGGCAGCAATGTAAAAAGCTTCTCCGAAACTGTACGCAATATTTATTTTTCCATCCATTCCTATTCCTGTAGTATGTTCCATATCTTCCATTTTAGCTTTAAAACTCAGATAAAATCCTAAAAACCCAAGAAGTCCGGCTACAGAAAATCCAAGATGATAAAGATATTTGTTTCGTATGGTTTTCATCAATTGCACAACAATTCCTGCTACTGCCATTAGAAAAGAAAGAATAACAAACGGATTTGGCGAAATATCTGCTTTGTCACTTTCTTCCCGAGAATCATCGGATGAATACGGACGATCCTCCTGATTGCTTACGGAAGATGCGTAAGGAGAACTTTTTTTAATGCTTTCTCTCATTCTTTCGTCCATTTTTTGCTTAGAAACTCCCGTTATCAGATCAGTTCCCTTTACAGACATTAAAGTAACATTACCGCATTTCACAAGGAAAAAGGGAAATAAAAAACAAAGGATAATTACAGTATAGCTCGGTATCGGCAGAAAGTCGGACAGCATTTTTAAGGTCTTCATAAATTATTGTTTGGGGTAAAAATATAAAATTTAAAATAAAAGAGCGTCCTGAACAGACGCTCTCATGAGATATTTTGTAAGCACATTACTCTTTTCTGAGCTTTGCTTTTACATTATTTTCTGTAATCATTCTTCGCAATCCGGTAATCTGCTCCTTTGTAAAATACTTTTTCGGGACCATATTCATCGTCTGTGCACTTTGGTAGATCAGAAACCATTCTTTATTTTCCTTCACTTTATAAACTGTATTCCATGCAAATTCTGCATCAAAAGTTTCTCCTTCCGTACGGATTTTCTCTTCCGTAAAAATGTACGTAATAGGCTCCTGAATCTTTTTATTGGAACTGAAAGCAAATCTCAGCCGCAAAAAAGACCGGATCACGATAAACAGAAACATAATTCCAAGCCACATTGAAGCCGAAAGCAAAATTTCCTGTTCAGAATTGCCGTCCGCAAACAGTTTCACAATAAAGAAAAGCAGAATCAGCAAAGGAAAAGCAATAAGCCTTATTAAAGAACTTTTGAGATGAAACATCAGAAAATCCTTAAAACTGATATGAGTTTTTACCGTTATCATTTAAATTCTTTCCAGTTCGTCTGCGTCAATCGTTGTTTTGAAAGTTCCGTAATTTACGATCACTTTATTCCGCGAAATTTTTTCAATCGTTCCCACACTTGTGCTGCCGGAAATACGGACGCGCTGCCCGACTTTCATCCAGAGAGCGCGGTCGGTTTTGCGTTTTTCCTCCAGTTTTTCATTGGTTTCCGTAATTTTTTCAATCACTTCCTCCTTTTTAAGCTGTTGGGTAATTTTCCTTTTTACAACCTGCAGACGTTTGGATTCATCTTTATCTGCGCCCAGTTTTCTGAATTTTTCCTGTTCAAGAATTTTTACAAAATCTTTTACCACATCTTTTCTGGACTTTCCTTTTACATAGCTGTCGATAAAAGCCTCAATTTTGTTCCCGAACTGCAGTTTACGATGCTCTTCTTCATATAATTTCTGGAAATTGAATAGCTTCTGCTGAAGCTGCTCATTCAGTTTCTGAAGGTTATCGCGCTTATCTTCTACAGATTCCTTTCTTTCGGCAAGATCGGTTTTAAGCTTTTCCACTTCATATTTCTCCTGTTGAAGCTTTACAATCGTTTTATCCAGATTTACAATATCATGTTCCACCTTTTTCTTGGCAGAATGAATTATAAATCTTGGAATTTTATTCTTTTCTGCCACTTCAAAAGTAAATGAACTTCCCGCTTGTCCCACTTCCAGTTTGTACATCGGTTCCAAAGTTTCTTCATTGAATAACATTGCTGCATTCTGAGCATTCGGAAGCTGTTCCACAACAAGTTTAATGTTGGTGTAGTGCGTTGTAATGATTGCAAAACTTTTTTTGTCATAGAAAAACTCAAGGAAACTTTCTGCTAAAGCACCTCCCAGTTCAGGATCGGAACCTGTACCGAATTCATCGATCAGTAAAAGCGTATTGGCTTCAGCTTCACGAATGATTCCCGACATTTTCTTCAGTCTGGATGAATACGTTGAAAGGTGATTTTCAATCGACTGATTATCTCCAATATCGGTCATGATCTTATCAAAGAAAAACATTTCCGATTTTGGATGGGTCGGAACCAGAATTCCGCTCTGGATCATCAGTTGAAGCAGACCAACCGTTTTCAGCGTAATGGATTTTCCTCCCGCATTCGGTCCGGAAATACAGATGATTCTGTTGTGTTCCGTTAAACTCAGCGTCTGAGGATAGATGGTTTTATTTTCCGCTTTATTCCTTAAAAACAGCAAAGGATGGAACGCTTCTCTTAATCTTAACGTTTTATGGCGGTTGATTTTTGGTAAAACACCATTGATGAGTTCTGCAAATTTAGCCTTCGCTCTCGTTAAATCAAGGTCGAAAATATACTTCTGATATCTCCAGAGCTGAGGTTGAAATTCCGCCAATTCTGCGGTAAGCTGTCTTAAAATCTTATCAATTTCCTTTTTCTCTTCCTCCTCACTTTCACGAAGCTTGAAATAATGCTTTACTACGGAATCCGGCTGAATATAAGTGATGGAACCGGTTTTTGAAAGTCCCAAAACTCTTCCCGGAACTCTTCTCTTAAAACCCGATTTTACCGCTAAAACTCTTTGGTCATCAATAATCGTTTCGCGGATATCATCCAGGAAATCACTCTGTCCGTAAGTTGTTAACGCACGGTTGAAATTTTCCTGAATCGCTTTTTTGGCGTGTTGAATTTCACTTCTTAATCCTTTTAAAGCTGGGGAAGCTTCGCTTTTAACCTCACCAAAACGGTTGAATACTTTATCAACTTTATCAATAATCTCTTTTCTGAATTCCAGAACAGAAACATCTTCCATGAGAGTAGGGAAGGTTTCAGGCATGGTCGGGAAGAACTTCTGCAGTTTCCCGATTTGCTCCGTGATGGTTTTGATTTTGATGAAAGCGCTGTTTTCCAGTCGGTAATTTTCGATCAGCATTAGCTTCAGCTCACTTTCGATATCTTCATATTCATCAAACGGAATTGCATTTGAACTTTCAAAACTCGAAAGATATTCGGAAGTTTTTTTCAATGAAAGCTCTGCCTCGTCTATTTCCATCGGACGAAGTTGAAGAATTTTTTCTCTTGTTTTCGGAGAATACGCAAAGGGAGAAATTTCCGCGAGCAATTGCGGAAACTCTAATTCGTTTAAATCTTCTTTATTTATATACACACTGCAAAGATAATTAATTTGAAAATGAAATAATTTGAGAATTTGAAAATGATTTATTGATTTGATCTCTTTTATTAATTTAAGCTTCGGCAGTTCAGTCTATGCTTTTAACGCTTCGATTGTATTTGAAATGTTACCATTTTGTAAAGTTTTTCTGAAATCATTAATGTGCTGTATAATTAGATAAATGTTTGATTTTATTTTTAAAACCTCACAGGTTTCGAAAACCTGTGAGGTTTACCACTATTTAACAATTAGATTTAATTTTTGAACTTTAGGCTGACTTTTCGAATAAAATTTTTTGTGATTTTTGAGTCAGAAATTAATGAGTTTGATTACTAAGTTTATTTTAAAACCTCACAGGTTTTCGAAAACCTGTGAGGTTTACCACTATTTAACAATTAGATTTAATTTTTGAACTTTAGGTCGATTTCTTTTAATAAAATTTTTTGTGATTTTTGAGTCAGAAATTAATGAGTTTAATTACTAAATTTCTTTTAAAACCTCACAGGTTTCAAAAACCTGTGAGGTTTGTTTACCACTATTTAACAATTAGATTTAATTTTTGAACTTTAGGCTGACTTCTTTTAATAAAATTTTCGTGTTTTTTGGTCGAAATTAATAAGTTTAATTTACTAAATTTATGTAAGTTTGAACTATGAAGCTAGAAACCGAAAGATTAATTCTCAAACCCATCGACGAGAGTTATACAGAAGACATTCTAAAGATCAGAAGCAATGAAACCATTAACCAGTTCGTACACCGAAATCCTCCTAAAAATAATTATGATGCGCTTCAGTTTATTTTAACCATTAAAGAAAATACCCGAAATCAGAAATCTTTTTACTGGGGAATTTCTTTAAAAGACCAACCAAATCTGATTGGAACCATTTGTCTATGGAATTTTTCCGAAGACCGAAAAGAAGCAGAAGTCGGTTATGAATTATTACCGGAGTATCACAGAAAAGGAATCATGTCGGAAGCTTTGGCTGCAGTCGTGGATTTTGCATTTAAAAATTTACATTTGCAGGAAATTGTTGCGATGACGCATAAACTCAATGAAAATTCAAAAGGACTTCTTTTAAAACATGATTTTGTATTGCAGGAAGATAGGAAGGATGAAGATTTTCTGGAGAATCTGGTTTTTAGCTTGAAGAAATAAATTTCTTTGTCATTTCGACGGAGGAGAAATCTCTTTTTATTTTAATCATTAAATTTGCATAGATTCTTCATTACGCTTTGCTTCATTCAGAATGACAGGTTGGCGTAAAAATTGAATTTTCAAATTAATTCATTCTCAAATTTTCAAATTAAAAAAATGACCTGGACAGAAATATTAGCCCCCATAAAAAACACCCCATACTTTACCAACCTTTGGGAAAAAGTAAAGCAGGAATATGCAGCCACTAAAGTTTTTCCACCAAAAAATCAGATTTTCAGAGCGTTGGAAATTACGCCTTTTGAAGATATTGAAGTAGTGATCATCGGACAGGATCCTTATCATAATGATTATCAGGCGAATGGTTTATGTTTTTCTGTTTCTGAACAGGTTGCCGCGCCGCCTTCTCTGAAAAATATTTTTATTGAATTAAAAGATGATTTAGGTGTTGAAAGAACTTCAAAAGAATTGGACGATTGGGGAAAACAAGGAGTTTTACTGTTGAATGCAACTTTAACCGTTCGTGCGCATTCTCCTAATTCACACAAAGATTTGGGATGGGAAAAATTTACAGATTTCATCATCAAAGAAATTTCAGATAAAAAAGAAAACGTTGTTTTTGTTCTTTGGGGCGCTTTTGCACAAAAAAAAGCCGAACTCATCGATCCGGCTAAACATTTTATTTTAAAATCTGCTCATCCCTCTCCGTTTTCCGTGTATAGAGGATTCTTCGGAAGCAGACCTTTTTCAAAAATTAATGAATATCTTGTTTCAAAAGGGAAGAAACCTATTTCATGGTAGGATTTTCTCCTCCTTTTTTAATGGTAATTCCTATTTTATACTTTCCGTTCAAAGCCTTTGCTCCGTCTGCAGAAGCCGGATAAGGCTGAACATCCGTTAAAGAAATAGTATATCCGTTAAATGCAGCCGACTGATGATAGTTTCTGCCTTCATTATCCATAGTAGCTAAATTAAGAACCATTGGTCGGGTTGCAGTTCCCATTACTTCAACCTGCGCTACGGCAACTCCCGCCCAAATGCAGTTTACTCCTTTTGGACAGCGGCTGTCTTCCGATATTCCTTTAAAGGTTACATTCATTTCATATTCTTTCAGAAATTTATTTTCTCCTTCATTGAAATAAATGATTTCGCCATCTTTATTGGTTACTTTTGTAACGCCTGTTTTATCCGTGTTCACTTTTAATTTATTTTTCTTTTGAGCATTGCAGTTCATTAAAAATAACGAACTTAAACTCAGGATAAGGATTTTATGAAACATAATTTTTTATTTTAGATAATATTAAGCATATTAAATAATACCACCAAAAACATTGCCACACCTACCACGAAACTAAATCCTGTTCCGTAAATAAATCCTATAAATGCTCCTTTTGTGGACTTCAGGGCTTTGTTTATATCCTGACTGTCGTGAAGAAGCTCTCCAACAAAAACTCCCGCAAACATTCCTACCAGAAATCCTAAAGGAATCGGTAAGAAAATTCCTACAATGGTTCCGATAACCGAACCAATGCTTCCCCAGCGGGTTCCGCCGTATTTCTGGGTGGTTTTTGCCGGAATGACGTAATTTAAAATAACAGAAGCCGCAGTGAGAATTACAAATACCCATACATAGATCATAGACAGATCTGCATCTGTACCGTATTTATAGATCAAAAGTCCGCAAATGCTTAATAATAACCCCGGCAAAACAGGAAGAAACGTTCCTAAAATACCTAAAACCAAAAGAATAAGACAAAGGATATTAATTAATGTTGTGTCCATAAGTTGAAATTTATTGACAGTATATAACAAAAGTGACTCCAAAGAGCCACTTTATATAATAATGAAAAAAATGGATTAAAGATTCAGGATTACATACTGTAGAATAACACCTGCATTGCCGATGTTTCCTGCAGCATGGTTGTGGAAACTCGTATAATAAATAAAGCCGCTGTTGGATGATCCGGAGCAAGGACCTACAGTTGCTCCTAATGCAACAAGATAAGGAACCAGAGTCTGCGGAACTGAAATCGTGATCTGGATATTAGTTCCCGGAATTGTAACGCAAACCGGAACAAACGTGGTGTTCGGTGCATTTCCAATTGGAGTTACAGGAATTCCTGTAGCTGTAAAATGATTCGTTCTCAGCATCAATGCCTGATTGGCTCCGTCTTTTACCAGGACTTCCCAGTAAGAAGAATCATAACTGGTAATTTTTTGCCATGCTCCCAAATCAAAATCAATATTAAGATTGCTGAAACCAAGAGCAGAAGACAATCCTGCATTGCTTACCACAGCCGGAACAATTCCCGAACTTCCGTTATTCACAGAACATAGTTTTGAATCGGGAACAAATCCTCCCGCTGGAGCGCAGCCTGAAGTATTATCTGTTCCGCCTACCAGATAAGAAACATCCCAGTCCGAAGCATAGATACTTCCTCCATTAGCAACGAAAATAGCAAGATTTGCGTCGATTGCAGGGAAAAGTGCCTGATTGGTGGAATATTTTCTCGAACCGCAGTTCAGAAAAATGATATCATATTGTGCAATGGTATTTAAATTCGTAAGATCATTATTCGTAATTTCTGTTGCGGTGTATCCTAAAGAAAGAATAATATCTTCAATTTTATCATACGAGCCTTTTACATAAGCAATTTTAGCCACCTGATTCAGTTTGGTCTGGGAAAGATCAAGCGTTAAAGTTTCGTTATTTTTTACAGTCGCAGCAACTTCTGTACGGAAATTGCTTCCATTCCCTGTCTGAATGTGAATGGTGTGATTGCCGACCGGAGCGTCCAGTGTAAAATTACCATCCGCATCGGAAGTTGTGTAGTAAATCTTATATTTATCATCGAAAGTAAAAACAGAGGCACCACCAATGGCTTTTGCGCCGTTTTGAGACATTACTTTACCGGTTACCTTTCCGGTTTTTACCGTATTGTCTGCCGTTGCTTCTGTGGGAGAAGAAGAATCTGAGTGACAGGAACCCAGAGAAAAAAGAATGATAAAAATAAAGAAGAGGTTAAATTTTTTCATAAATTACAGTTTTTAATTAAAAGACTAAATTAATGATTTTATTATTAAATATGTTTTATTTTTAAAATAATTTTAAATAATTGTTAAATAATTTTTGATTGTTTTGTGAAAAATTCTTATTTAATCGGTGTTGGGAGGATTTAAATTTTATTAAATTTGTTATAATGAATGATCAGTTACAGGAAACTAAAAATTTTATACAGGATTTAAGCGAACAGCTTTATATATACATCACCAAAATTTCTCCGGCGGGTCTGGACTGGGTTTTTCATGCTTTTACAAAGCTTGCTATATTAGTTGTTTTATTTTTGCTGGTTGATTTTCTTGTAAAACCTGTGATTAATTTTATTTTCCGTTTTTTTCATAACGAAGAAAAATATCCGGTTGTAAAATCAGTTTACCAGTCCAGAGTTACCAATTCTGTGGCTCATCTTTTTGCTCTGGCTATTGTTGTAGGAATTCAGACTTCTATATTTCCGCCAAAAGCGATTCCCAGAACCAACGTCTTTATTATACGCGCCATCAATCTGGGATTTGTTTTAATTCTGGCGGGGATGCTTTACAGAGGATTAACGGCCTTTAGAAATTATTTTGCCATCAAACAGGATTATTACAAGATTATGGCATTGAATGCGATTTCTGAAACAATGAAAATTTTAGGAATCTTCATTTTCTCCATTGTAGGAATCTGTGTGATTTTCGGGATTAAAGGTTCTACCATTGTCGGAAGTTTAGGAGCGATTACGGCAGTGTTGGTCTTGGTTTTCCGTGATACCATCCTTGGATTTGTAACCGGAATTCATGTTTCCACTTCTAAAAGTTTAAAAGTAGGAGACTGGATCAGTATTCCCAAATACAGTATTGAAGGAAATATCTCAGACATCAGTCTTTTGACGACGAAGATTATGAATTTCGATAAAACAATCTCTTCAATTCCAACCTATGATCTTTTAACTACTGAGATTAAAAATCTTCAGGTGATGTCTGAATCCAATACCAGAAGAATTAAAAAATCAATCTACTTTAATATCAATTCCTTTAAATTTTTAACGGAAGAAGATATTGAAAGGCTGAAAGATATCAATCTGATCTCGGAATATCTTGAAGGAAAAAGCATTGAACTGAAAAAAGAAAAAGAGACTTTAAAGCACAGTGATAAAATAGTGAACGGAAGACAGCTTACGAACATTGGTGTTTTCAGATATTATGCAGAAAAATACCTTGAGAACGATCCCGATGTTAATCAGGAAGGAGCCATGATGGTTCGTCAGCTTGATATTACTCCACAAGGTCTGCCTCTGGAAATCTACTGTTTCGCTAACGATTCGCGCTGGGAACATTTTGAGCAGATTCAGGCGGATATTTTCGATCATTTACTCGTAGCTTCAAAGGAATTTGATCTTCAGGTGATGCAGATCAGTGTTAAGGTGTAATGAAGTTTGTTTTCAGAGTACTTTGTCAACTACATTTTCAAAAATCAAAAAAATAATTTCTCAGAAGAATTTTTTTGTATTTTAGCTTTATGACTAAAATACAATGGGTAGACTGTCATAGAATGCCCTCAAGATCATTTTTTTACAAGAATAAACAATTTCCGGTATGTGCAAGATGTACCGGCATTTACTTAGGATATTTTGTCATGATTCCTTTATTATGGTTTTATCAGATAAGTATTCTTTTAAGTGTTGTGCTTGTTCTTCCTACGTTTGTTGATGGCTTAACTCAGGCTTATCTCAACAGAGAGAGCACCAACTTTATCCGTTGTTTTACCGGAATTCTCGCCGGAATAGGAATGAGTGGTCTTAGTGAAAGAATTACCTATCATACTTATAAATTCATTGAAACATTAATAACTTAAACTATGAGCGATTTTAATCAAAATTACCAAAAGCCTAATCAGTCTAATGAAGACTTGCATATAGGATTAAAGATTTTATCATTCTGTATTCCTTTGGCAGGTGCAATCATTTACTTCGTTAAAAAAGACAAAGAACCTATGGCAGCGAAATCTGCGTGTAATATGGCACTTATAGGACTTGCTGTAAATATAGTTCTTACCATTATAAGACTTACCTTACAGAAATAGGAAAAATCTTAAGACTATAAACCCACTTTTAAGTTGGGTTTTTTTATTTTTGCAGTATGACAAAACTAAGTGTAAACATTAATAAAATTGCGACGCTGAGAAATGCAAGAGGAGGAGAAACACCCAGTGTAACGGAAGCAGCCGTAAAAATTCAGGAATTCGGAGGACAGGGCATTACCATCCATCCAAGACCCGATGAAAGACACATCACAAGAAAAGATGTTTATGATCTGAAACCTTTGGTAACCACGGAATTCAATATCGAAGGAAATCCTCACCGTTCTTTTATCGATATGGTTCTTGAGGTAAAACCGGAACAGGTAACGTTGGTTCCCGATGCAGATGATGCCATTACTTCAAATGCGGGTTGGAACACGAAAAAACATCTGGATTTTCTTACGGAAATTATCGCAGAATTTAAAAATGCAGGAATCCGTACTTCAATTTTCTTAGATCCGACTCCTGAACTGGTAGAATATGCTGCCAAAACAGGAACCGACAGAATTGAACTCTACACCGAAGCTTACGCTAAAAATTATACCCAAAATAAAGAATCTGCCATAAAACCTTATTATGATACGGCAGTTGTTGCTACAGATTTTGGATTGGGAATTAATGCCGGACACGATTTAAGTTTAGAAAATTTAAAATATTTTGCAGATACCATCCCGAATTTGCTCGAAGTTTCCATCGGTCATGCTCTGGTTTCAGAAGCATTATACATGGGAATGGAAAATACAGTTCAGGCTTATCTGAAGAGACTGGCAAAATGGTAAATAGGCTGGAAGCTGGATATGTAAAGCCAAAGGCTTGATAAGTGTTGTCTGAACTATCTGCTTCCAAAACCCACTTCTATCCTAAAAACAAAACGTATGGAAATTTTAAATTCAAAAATATTTGGCGAGAATCTTTCGTCGACACCGCTTTTGGTATTTCACGGTTTATTTGGAATGCTGGACAACTGGGGAACTTTCGGGAAAGATTTCGGAGAGTTTTTGCCAACGCATCTTATTGATCTCCGCAACCACGGAAGAAGTTTTCATTCGGATGAAATGTCTCATGACGATTTAGCGGATGATATTCTTCGCTATATGGAGCATTACGGCATACAGAAAGCTCATATTCTGGGGCATTCTCTGGGAGGAAAAGCAGTGATGCAGTTTGCCATTAAATATCCTGAAAAAGTGGAAAAGCTTATTGTTGTGGATATTTCTCCGAAAGCATATCCTCCACATCATCAGGGGATTATAAAAGCTTTGGAAACCGTGAATTTTAATACGGTAAATTCCAGAAATGATGTGGAAACCGTTTTAAGCCAGTATATTCCTGAAAGATCAACAATACAATTCCTTACAAAAAATCTGTATTGGGATGATAATAAAAAACTGAACTGGAGATTTAACCTGAAAACCCTTTCTGAAAAATACAATCAGTTTGTCTCCAATGCGATAAAATTCGGTGTTTTCGAAGGAGAGACATTGTTTATTGCAGGCGAAAAATCCAATTATATTCTTCCTCAGGATGAGTTTGCTATTAAACAGCAGTTTCCCAAAGCTCAGTTTTCAACAGTTAAAAATGCAGGGCATTGGGTTCAGGCTGAAAATCCTGTAGATTTTGCTAAAATTGTAAAAGAATTTTTGAATATTGTGTAACATAATGCATTTATTGTGGGTTATTTGTTAAAATTTTCTTAAAGTGTAAATTTATTCTACTTTGTGTGATATTTTTTAATATTTTAGTCGAAGCTAAATCACTAAATATTAATCTCATGGAAAATAAGAAAAACAAAAAGCCGTTTTTTGCATCATTTTTAGAAAAACAGATCGCAGAACCGGAAAAAATCAAAGGAGGATCTGAAACTGTTGCGACAGCTCCATTAAGAGATAATGTTACAACGGCACTTCAGGACAGCGTTACAAAACCTTCCAATGATAATGTTACCATGAAGTATCCTTCAGACAGTGATGAAGGGGGTACAGAAATCTAAAAAATGATTTAACTGTATAAACTCTAATCACAGACATTATGAAAAGAAGCGACAAGAAAAAACCGTTTTTTGCTTCGTTTTTAGAGAAGCAGATTCAGAATCCTGAAGAAGTTCAGGGCGGTGGCGGAATAATAACAGGATTAATGGATGATTCTGTTACGTTACCCGCAAAAGATTCTGTTTTTACCTTAAAAACGCTGGACGGACCAGTAACCACAACACCGGTTACAGACACTCCTGTCACACTGAAATATCCTTCAGACAGTGACGAGGGAGGATTTAATCCAGGTAATCCTCCGGGAATTGAATAGTCATAAAAAATACCCAAAATAAACAACTATGAAAAACAAAGATTCAAAAAAGAAGCCTTTCTTCGCTTCATTTTTAGAGAAACAATTACAGGATCCTGAAAAAATTAAAGGAGGTGGAGATGTAACTATTGCATCGCAGGACAGCATTACAAAACCCGCTGTAGATACAGTTACAAAGCCAATCTATGATATGGCGCAAACAATGAAATATCCTTCCGACGGAGATGATGATTCTCCATCTGTTTAATGGATTTTTATTTTCAGATCGCATTAAAAAATCATATTAAAGGAAACTTACACTCTAAGTTTCCTTTTTTAATAAAAAACGGCAGATGATTCTTTGTATAACGCATTCTCACGACTTTTACAATATTGAAATCTTTTTTGAATATTTAAAATCTAAAAATATTCCATGTTTCCGACTGAATTCAGACAAAATCAGTCATTACCAGAAAATCAGCATCAACGAAAACTATTTTGAATTAACTGATGAATCCGGAAATACCGTAAATTCAAACGAAATTAAAGCAGTATGGCACAGAAAATCGTGGGGCATCACTGTTCCTGAAGAACTGGATGAAAGCTTCACAAAAATTTTCCTGAAAGAATATGCTGCCCTCCGAAACAATCTTTTCACTTTACTGGAAGACATTCCGTGGATCAATCCGTTTGAAAATGAAAATAAGATTGACGGCAATAAAATGCATCAACTAAAGATTGCCAAAAAAAACAATCTTACTATTCCCGAAACTATTTTTTCAAACGATTCAGAACAAATAACCGAATTTTTCCATCAGAAATGTAACGGAAAAATGGTGGCAAAACTTCATGGTGCGCTTTCCAAGTCGATGAACGCGGAAAATTTCCTTTCTACCCATATTATCGATGAAAATTCTCTCGAAAATATAGACGATATAGAATACTGTCCCATGATTTTTCAGCCCTACATTGAAAAAGAATATGAACTGAGAATACTGTATCTTGACGGAGAATTTTTTACCGGAAAAATCAATAACAGCGAAAATGCCGACTGGAGAATAGCCAATGAGAATTATTTTTGGTCAGAATATCACTTACCGGAACATATTAAAATCGGTCTCACCTCAATGATGAAAGAAATGGGACTGTACATCGGAGCAATCGATATGATAAAAAGCAAAGACGGAAACTACTATTTCCTGGAAGTAAATCCGCAGGGAGAATGGGGAATGCTCCAGAAAGAACTCAATTTCCCAATTGCGGAAAGAATTGCCGATAACCTTATAAAAAGAATGAAAACCAATGAATAAAATTTTAATAATTACCCATACAGGAGATAATTTTTCCATAGAAAAAGTAACAGAATATATTGCTGAAAACCATTGTGAAGTCATCCGTTTCGACGTCGATTTATACCCTTTGCAAAATAAATTATCTACTCGTTTTGAAGATGGAAAGTGGATCAGTATTTTAGAAACTCCTGAAAAAAAACATCGTTTGGACGATATTTCCGCAGTCTGGTACAGAAGAGCCTACAATATTGGATCTGGTCTGAAAGAAGAGCTGGATTCTAAATTTTACGGTGCAGCGATGGGAGAGATCAGAACGACATTATTTGGGTTTTTAGAGTCTATTGATGTTTATGCATTAGGGAAACCAAGTGTTTACAGAAGAGTAGACAGCAAGGAAGAGCAATTGAAAATAGCTCATAAAATTGGACTTAGAATTCCGGAATCCTGCCTTACAAACAATCCGGAAGAAGCCAGACAGTTCATTGTGAAACATAAAAATGTAGTTGCCAAAATGCAGACTGGATTTGCTATTTATGAAGACGGTGTTGAAAGTGTGGTATTCACCAATGTGGTAAAGGAAGATAAACTGGAAGAACTGGATACGCTTTTATACTGTCCGATGCAGTTTCAGAAAAAAATTGAAAAGAAAAAAGAGCTCCGCATTACCATTGTAGGAAGAGAAGTGTACGCTTTTGAAATCGATTCCCAACAGTCGGAAGCCGCAAAAATAGACTGGAGAAAAGACGGGGTAAATCTCATTGATAAATGGATTCCTGCGGAACTTCCGACAGACATCGAAGCAAAATTGCTGGAACTTTTAGACGTTTACAATATCGATTACGGAGCTATTGATATGATCGTTTCGCCCGAAGACGAATATTATTTCATTGAGATCAACTGTGCCGGAGAATTCTTCTGGCTGGATAATCTTACCGAAGGAAACCTTATTTCTAAAAGTATTGCCGATATCTTATGCGATAAAGCTCCAAGAAGAAACAATATGGTTTTGATCTAAATTTTTCTAACACAAGATAATACAGAAAACGGGCGAAAGTCCGTTTTTTTTAATTTATCCTCAGTTCGGGATAAGAAATAAATTTAAAAAAATTGATTTATCGCATTATATTAATTTATCGCAAAGAAAAACAAAAGATTTTTTACTTATTGAAAGTTTGTAAGGTAAGCAAAGACACTTCGTTTATTTAAAAAAGACAAAAATGGTATTACTTTGATAAGTTTTACACCTTTGTATATCTAAAAAAATGAATTCCTGATAATTGAATCTCTTTGTTTTACCTTGCTTTTAAGAAGACTTATCCCGAACTCAGGTTAATTTAATGATCATCTTATCTATTGCTCAAAACAGAAACATCAAAACTTTTGCTGTTTTTATCCATTTAAAAAACACAAAATCTCCCTTAAAAATCGCAAATTTGCATAACGTAGAATATTATCATAATTTAGTAAGCAATCAAGTAAAAAAAATTGATGGTTTTTGTAACGGGAGCAACCGGAATTTTAGGCAGAGTAATCGTTTTAGAACTTCTGAAAAAGGGAAAAAACGTTCGTGCAGCAAAAAGACCGACGAGCAATTTAAACGAAGTAAGGCATTCCTATACATTTTATACGGAAAATCCCGATGATTTTTTCAACCGAATTGAATGGATCGATGTAGATTTTGATGATATTCTCTCTCTTCAGGAAGCCCTAAAAGGAATTGATGAGGTGTATCACTGCGCTGCTAAAGTGGGTTTCAATCCCAAAGACAGCAAAGAAATTTACCACACGAACATTAAAGGAACAGAAAATTTACTTTATGCCTGTGAAGGTACTGAAGTGAAGAAGTTCCTTCATGTAAGTTCAATTGCTGTTCTCGATAATTTTAATGAAAAAGGTGAGCTGGATGAAGAATCCGATTTTAACCCGAAAGAAGACCATTCTGCTTATGCAATCTCAAAACATATTTCTGAAATGGAAGTCTGGAGAGCTTCTGCTGAAGGGTTAAACGTCGTTATTGTAAATCCGGGAATGATTATCGGAAGCGGAAACTGGGGAAACAGCAGTGGCGATATTTTTCCCACTTTCGAAAAAAACAGTTTTACTTTTTCAGGAGGAACAAGCTATGCGGACGTGAGAGATGTTGCCGCAATCTCTGTTGAACTGATGGAGAAAAATATTTTTGGAGAACGGTTCATCATCATTTCCGAGAACAGAAGATATGCAGAATTAGGAAAGCAGATCCGAAAGAAACTGGGGCTGAAGGAAGCGAAACTCCTGTCACAATTTCAGCTGAATGTCGGAGTTTTGGCAAATGCATTATTCGGATGGCTGATTCCGGCTTTAAGAATGGCGACAAGATCCAATGTAAAAGCAATTTCTGAGATGAATATTGTTTCCAACGAAAAAATAAAAAGCAGATTGAATTATCAGTTCATTCCTCTTACGGAAAGTATTGATTTTCATTTAAATAATTACATCAACGATAAAAAGATAAAGCAATGAATCTTGCAGAAGCAATTATCTTAAAAAATACAGAAAAGCATCCCATAAAATCTGCCATCGGATTTAAAAAGAAAGATGCGGGCTGGAAAGAACTGAGCTGGAAAAAATTCGGCGAAATTGTGTATAAAACAGCCAATGCGCTTAAAAATGCAGGCATTCAGGAAAATGATAAAGTAGCCATTTATTCGGATAATTCATCAGAATGGATGATTTTTGATCTCGCAGTATTAGCAATCGGAGCCATTACGGTTCCGATCTATTCCACCAATAATGCAGAACAGGCAGAATACATCATCAACGATTCGGAAGCAAAGGCTATTTTGGTGGGAGATCAGGCTCAGTACGATACGTGTCTGGAAATTCTGAAAAAAGAAAGTACAAATCTGCAAACGATTATCATTTCTAAAAAAGCTGTCTGGATCAAAAAAGAATTCAGCAGTTTTTATCTTGAAGATTTTATTGCCAAAAGCGCTCCCAAATTAGAATTCTGCAAGAAAGAATATGGAGATATTGCCACGCTTATCTACACTTCCGGAACAACAGGAACACCGAAAGGAGTCATTCTCACCCATGGAAATTTCATAAAAGCATTTGATGCCCATTTTGAATTTTTTAAGTTTAAAAACTTCGAAGAAGAACTTTCTCTGGCATTTTTACCTTTAACCCACGTTTTCGAAAGAAGCTGGAGCCTTTTGTGTCTTTACGGAGGCGCAAGAGTTTATTTCCTTGAAGATCCGAAGAATATCGCCAATGCTTTGGAAGAGGTAAAACCGACCATGATGTGTGCGGTGCCGAGATTTTTCCAGAAAGTCTACGCCGGAGTTTTGGAAAAGGCAGAAGAAGGTTCTTCGCTGAAGAAAAAAATATTTAACTGGGCATTGGAAACCGGTTCGCAGACCGCAGAATTAAGAAGAAGAGAACAGCCGGTTCCATTTGGATTAAAAATAAAAGAAAATATTGCCGAATCTTTGGTTTTCAGTAAAATTAAAGAAAAAATGGGCGGAAGATTGTGGTTTCTGCCTTGTGGCGGAGCTTCATTATCTCCGGAAGTGACGAAGTTTTTTGAGTCGGTTGGAATTCATGTAACGGTTGGCTACGGTTTAACGGAAACTACGGCAACTTTAACCGCTTTTCCTTTGACGCATTTTGAACACGGAAGCTGCGGAAAACCTCTTCCGGGCGTGGAAATCCGAATCGGGGAGAACGACGAAATTCAGGCAAAAGGAAACGGAATCATGAAGGGATATTATAAAAAGCCTGAAGAAACGCAGAAAGTTTTTACCGATGACGGCTGGTTTAAAACCGGAGATGCCGGAACCATCGACAGCAAAGGAAATCTTACCATTACAGACCGATTGAAAGATCTCATGAAGACTTCCAACGGAAAATACATCGCGCCGCAGCAGATTGAAAATATCTTAACCAACAACAATTTCATTCAGCAGATTGTGCTGATTGCGGAAGGAAGACAGTTTGTTTCCGCTTTAGTGGTTCCGAACTTTGAATTTTTAAAAGAATATCTCAAAAAAAATAATATTCCTTTCACCAATTGGAAAGAAATTGTAAAAAACGAAAAGATACACGATTTTTACAAAGACAAAATTAAAGAACTGCAAAGCCATTTATCCGATTACGAAAAAGTGAAAAAATTCACATTGATGCCTTCGGAATTTGATATTAATACGGGAGAAATTACTCCGACACTAAAGGTAAAAAGAAATGTAGTGCTTAAAAAATATGCAGATCTTATTGAGAAAATGTATTAAATTTTAAGGCTGAGCTTAAGATTAAGCAATAACGGTAAATCAGGCTGCATTCCATCTTACAAGAATTAAAATTATGACAACACAGGAGTTTTTAGGAAATAACGAATTTACAATACATAATCAGACAGTTTCGGAAAGCTGTCCTTCGAATATTGCCTTAATCAAATACTGGGGGAAATACGACAATCAGATTCCCGCCAATCCCAGCATCAGTTTTACATTAAATCATTGCAGAACGAATACTTCGATGGAGTTTTCTGCCAATGAACCTTTTTCTGTGCAGACTTTTCTTGCCGGAAATGAGGAAGTAAAATTTGCCGAAAAAATTGAAAAATATTTTCGAAATATTGAACAGTATCTTCCATGGATTTTACAGGGAAAATACATCATCAGAACCGAAAATACTTTTCCCCACAGCTCAGGAATTGCAAGCTCGGCTTCAGGTTTTGGAGTCATTGCCAAATGTCTGATGAATCTTGACGAAACGTTTTCAGGAAAAACATCAGATGAAGAATCGTTGAGAAAAGCTTCTTTTTTAGCAAGATTAGGAAGCGGAAGCGCGTGCCGAAGTCTTTACAACGGATTGGTTGTGTGGGGAGAATCTCAGGTAAAAGGAAGTTCAGATCTTTTTGCAGTACAATACCCAAACGATGAAATTCATGAAATTTTTAAAGATTTTAATGACTGGGTTTTACTCATCCATGAAGGGCAGAAAAGCGTTTCTTCCACTGTCGGTCATGGTTTGATGAATACCAATCCTTACGCAGACAGAAGATTTCAGGAAGCAAGGGAAAATTTCGGTCCCATGAAAGAAATGTTAGCCAGTGGAGACTTGCAGCGTTTTATTAAACTGGTAGAACACGAAGCATTAACACTTCATGCCATGATGATGATGAGCGATCCTGCATTTATTCTGATGAAAACAGGAACTTTGGAAGTCATCAACAAAATCTGGGATTTCAGAAAAGAAACCAGTTTGCCGCTGTTCTTCACGTTAGACGCAGGAGCCAACGTTCACCTTCTCTTCCCGAACGACGGCTCAGAAGGAAAAATAAAATCTTTCATCGAAGCCGAACTGTTACAGCATACGCAGAATAACGGAGTGGTGAAAGATGTGATGAAGTTTTAGAAGTAATTCAAAATATCAGGGTTAAAGACATATTTAAAATCTTTAACCCTATTTTTTATCTATTTATCTAAGATTCCTCTTATTTTATTCGCGTTGGAAATCAGTTCTTCCAGATATTCGAAATTCTCTTTTTCCAAAGCGGCTTTAAACTTTCTTAGCTGAGCAATATGCTCATTAAGAACATCCAGAACATTTTCTTTATTTTGTCTGAAAATCGGAACCCACATTTCAGGATGAGACTTTGCCAGACGAACGGTGCTGGAAAAACCGGAACTTGCCAGTTGAAAAATAGTTTCTTCTTCTTTCTCTTTTTCTAAAACCGTATTTGCCAAAGCGTAAGAGGTGATGTGGGAAATATGCGAAATGTAAGCGGTGTGAACATCATGATCTTCTGCATTCATATAAATCAGATGCATATCAAGACTTTCGACAATTTTTTCAACCAATTCTAAAGCATCTTTCGCAGATTCTTCTTTATCGCAGATAACCCCGGCTTTTCCGGAAAAACTTTCTGAAACTGCCGATTTCGGGCCGTTATTTTCCGTTCCCCACATCGGATGGAAAGCCACAAATCTCGATCTTTTCGGATGGTTTTTTACCGCATTTACAATTCCCGCTTTGGTAGATCCTGCATCCATTACCGTCTGATTTTCCGAAATCAGGTCTAAAACATTCGGCAGTAATTTTCTCGCGGCATCCACAGGAATGGCAAGAATCACCAGATCAGAGTTTTTAATTCCGTACTCCAGATCTACTTTTGCGTCGATTATTTTGAGTTCTAATGCTTCATTCAGATGCTCATTGCTGTTATCAATACCGTAGACGAAATCGGCAATTCCCTTTTGTTTTAATTTTAAAGCTATTGAGCCCCCGATTAATCCTACACCAATAATACTTATTTTCATCGTTTAAATTTTAAAATAAAAAACCCCGCCCAAGGACGAGGTTTTGTTTTATCTATATGAAATCCTTATCCCAGATCTGAGTTAAAAATTCCGTAATAATATGTTCCGTTGTTTGTAATCACGAGACAAAGGTAAATAATTTTTTTTAATCAGGATTAAAAAGTGAATTGTGAATTTTGCTTCGCGAGTCAAATTTTTTACAGGTCAATTAACTTCGTTGCCAATTCGCTTTGCTGTCAATTTATTTCATTGTGAATTTAAGAATTAGCCATTGCTTGCGTAGCAAAATTCATTATTCAAATCATTAAGGATTGCTGATAATCAATGTTGACGGAATATCCGATAACCATATGCTTTTTGTATCGATGAGGTTTTTCCAGCTTTTGCTGCTGATGAGCATTAAATCCTGCGAATTCAGAAATTCTTTCTCAATTTTTTTCTCATTGTATAGCGTAATGTGATTGGGCGCAACCTGTTCGATGCTTCGGATGAGTTCCTTCACTTCAATATTATTCCGGATCTGTCCTGCAACATCTAGGATAATAATCTGGGAATTGTTGTTATTGATGAGTCTTTTGGCATATTCAAGCAGATAAAAATCACTTAAATTAAAAATCGGGACAAAAACTTTGTCTGCGGAAGTGAATTCTTTTTCAACCAGAATCCCAACAGGAATATGGGTTTTATCCAGAATCTGTAACGTAAAATCGTCAAAAGGCGAGTTGTTGAAAATATTTCCTTTTCCTTTAACTGTGTTTAAAAGTTTTTCAGGATTAATAATCTTTGTCGTGAAACCAAGCAATCTTCCCAGTAAACTTCCTTCATACATCGATTTTCCGAGCATGATGAGAAGAAGGTCATAATTTCCTTTGTTGGTAATGTGCGTAAGATCGTTTTCAATATCATTGGACGCTTTGAAAAGCGTTGTAACTTCAAGATTCAGATCATTGGACGTTTCTATTACATTTTTAAACTGCTCATTTTCGTATTCATTAATGTCGTAAGCGTGCATTTCATTCACAGGAGCAATATTCATTGCGGTTATGCTTTTGTTGCCGTTCATTTTATTGGTAAAATCATGAGCCAGTTTCAGCAGGGTGCTTCCGGATTCAGGATGGTCGAAAGACAATAAAACTCTGTATTTTGCATCATTTTCCGGAGATTCATCTTCATCTTTTTTAGATTTAAAAATAAAATTGATGAAATCCAGTGCCGGTCCCGTCATGAAAGTTGTAAACAGCGCCATAATTACCATCATGGCAAATATCTGAGGACTTAAAACGCCCAGATCATAACCGATATTCAGGACAATAAGCTCCATCAGACCTCTGGTGTTCATCAAAGCTCCGATCGTTAAACTTTCTTTCCATTTAATACCTAAAAATTTAGCGGTTAATGCACTTCCTGCAAATTTTCCGATTACTGCGGTTAAAATAATGAATCCTGCCGTAATCCAGAGATGACTGTCATTCAATAGACCGATTTGGGTACGAAGTCCTGTAAATACGAAGAAAAGGGGCAGAAGAAGAACCAATGCCACATCTTCAACTTTATCAATAAACAAAGTTCTGAATTTTGCATTTTCCGGCATAATCGCTCCTGCCATAAAAGCTCCGAAAAGCGCATGAATCCCAATAACTTCCGTAGCATAAGCCGAAAGAATCAAGGTTAAAAAGAAAATTGCAACCATGGGTTTGTTGATGGTGCTTTTTCCTGCCTGTAAGTCACCGATTCTTTTCAGGAATGGTCTTACAATTTTAATCATGAAAAATACATAGGCAATTGCCATCAGAATTACATAGAGTGAACTTTCGAACGATCCTGCTTTTACAATAGCAATTACGGCTGCCAAAATACACCATGCCGTAATATCATCGGCTGCAGCACAGGTGATAACCACAGTTCCCAGTTTGGTTTTCTGAAGATTTCTTTCCTGAACGATTCTTGCCAAAACAGGAAACGCAGTGATACTCATAGCAATAGCGATGAATAGCGCGAATGAGGTAAACTGAATTCCTTCCGGCGCAAATTCTTTATAAATGAAATAAGACAGACCAATTCCCAAGGCAAAAGGGATAATGATACTTGCATGACTGATGACCACCGCATCGTGTGCTTTTTTTCTTAAAACACTTAAATCCAGTTCCATTCCCACAATGTACATGAAAAGAATAAGTCCGATCTGGCTTAAAAACTGAAGATTTCCTAAAGATTCTTTCGGGAAAAGAAATGCCGAAAATTCCGGAAAGTACATTCCTACAAGGGAAGGTCCCAGAACAATTCCCGCGATCATTTCACCGATCACGGAAGGCTGCTTGATCTTCATACAAATCCAGCCGAAAAGTCTTGCAACAAGAATAATCGTAACGATTTGCGCCAGTAATAAAGCTAAAGGATGGTGAAGATTGGTCTTGAATGATTCTAAAAAGTTGTCCCAACTGGAACTGTTGTTTGTTTTTGTAATGATCTTTTCTCCGATTTCCAACGTCTGTCCTTCAATGATGAAAAAGTACATCAGTGATGAAAAAACAATAATGGTGGAAATATAAAAGATGATATTTCTGTATTTTCCCCAATTCATGATTCCAAATTTTAGACAAAATTGCTAAGAAAATCGGAAAAAAAAGATGATTTTTAATCAAATGTAATGAAAAGAAAGAATTTTGCAGTGAAATCTAATGTCCCAATAAATCAGAAAGAGATTTCCTGTAGGTTTCCCCAATCTGAAGTTTTAAGAACCGGTCATTTTCCAGAGAAACAGTGGTAATAATTTCGTTGGTGGAGAATATTTTGACGGCAGATAAAGCAATAACTTCTTTTTTGTTGACCTGCGCAAAATCTTTTGCAGGAAGCATTTCCAGAAGGTTTTTGAAATTCAGGTTTTTTAGAACAATATTGGTTCCGTCTTTAAGAAGGATTTCCTTATCCCGACTGTCGATTTCCGAAGTTTTGATGTAGGCGATCTGGTCCGTAAAAATTACGGTTTTGCCGATGTTGGTATTCCACTCGATAAAATCTTTTTTATGGGTTTTCCGGAGCAATTCTTCCGCTTTTTCGAAAGCCTGGGTTAACCTTTCTTTTTTGATGGGTTTTCTTACATAATCCACAACATTCAGGTCGAAAGCTTCGGCTGCATATTCTTTGTAAGCGGTGGTAAAAATGATTTTTTTTGAGCCTGAAATGGCTTCTGCAACCTGCAATCCGTTTATTCCGGGCATTTCGATGTCTAAAATACAGACGTTGCAGTCGATGTTTTCAATTTCGTTAAGAAAAATTTTAGGATCATTGAATGCTTTTACAACTTCTACATTTTCAATCTGTTCGCATAGAAGTTTTAAATAGCTGATTGCCAGTAATTCATCATCAAGAATAACGCATTTTATCATAGAAATCTCCTAAATTGATTGTTAATTCTGCCGTGAAGATACCGTTTTTTGAACTTTTCTGAAGCGTGTAAAAATTATTGTAGATCATTTTCAGCCTTTGATCCAGAGACTGGCTTCCGAAGCCGCTTTTTTCTTTTTCGAGAACATTTTTCAGAGAAGCTTTATTGCTTACTTTCATCGTGAAAATTCTTTTTTCAAGTTCAAGCTGAATGGAAATAAAAGAGTCTGAAGCAAGGAAATCGGTGTGTTTAAAGGCATTTTCAATCAAATCTACCGAAAGAAGAGGGGCAAAAACTTTCTCTTCGTAAATTTCATCCGATTTATTGATTTTCGATTTAATTCTGAAATCAAAAAGCGGATTTACTTTAATTTTGTTGATCTCAATTAAACTTAAAGCAAAATTTAATTCTTCTTTCGGGCTTACGAATTTGTTATTGCTTTCGTATAGAATATAGTCTAAAACATTCGCAAGTTTATCGAGCGACATATACGTCTGATAGGCGTGAGACTGCACCGAATTCAGGATATTTTTAAATAAATGCGGATTCAGCTTTGTTCCGATGTGTTCAAGCTGTACTTCATTCAGTCTTTCCTGAATCATTTTATTGGCAGTCGAAAGCTTGGCATTTTTTACTTTAAATTTCTGATTTTGGCTGAATAAATAAATGCTTACCGTTAAAAAAAAGAAAACCGCAAATACTCCGATGAATATCCAATAATCATGAATCATGTAGTAATTGCCTTCCATGGATTGAAAATTTATTTACTTCTTTTTATTTTCTATTTTAAACCAAACACTCGGTATTTGCGAAATGTCATGCTGAGCTTGTCGAAGCATCTTTATTTTTTATTTAAACGCAAAGTTTTAATAAAGATAATTCTAAATTTAAAATAAGCAAAGGCATAAATGCTTCGCAAAGCAGACTGATAATTTATTTCAATTTCTTCAAAGAATTTACCGTTACGCTTTCCTCGCATTTTTCGAAAGTGATTTCATAAGCGGGATTCTCTTCAGGATAGGTGAGAAGATAATCAGGACAGGGTTTTTTCTGTGCGTGGCTTCTGTCGAAATCAATCTTTCCTTTGGTGATGATACTGTCTTTCAGAAATTTTTCATCAACTTTTAATGTCGCCATTTCTGCTTTTGCTGTTTCAGAATATTTAAAATCTTTAGACAGGGTTTCTGCAATAACGCGGCTGTTGGGAAGATAACCGCTGCAGCTTGCACCTTTTTTGTTTAAGATAAAAAATACAATAATACATCCCGGTACAAGACCGATTGCATAGAATTTCAGTTTTTTCATTAGAAAATTAAAAGATTGATATCGTGATAAGTAAGTCCGAAACGGTCGCAGATGATTTTTTTCGTGTGTCTGCCTTTGTACATATAAAGACTCTGTTTCATTTCGTTTTTGCGAACCAGCATATTTTCGAAACCGCCTTCTTCATCATAATTTAAAATATAGGAAAGAAAGAAATTGGAGATGGCTTTTGTAGTAGTTCTCGGCATTCTTGAAGTAAGGTTCGGAAGTCCGCAGTGGATTACGCCGTGCTTGATGATGTATGGATCTTCCATGGTGGTAAGTTCGGAAGTCTCGATTACTTTTCCGTTGTCGATGGTAATATCAATAATTACACTTCCTTTTTTCATTTTCATTACCATATCTTCGGTAACGATGGGCGTCATATTCAGTCTTGGAAGGGCTCCGATTACAACATCGGCTCTTCTTAAAGCTTTTTTCAGCTCTTTAGGATCGATAATGGAAGTCGGAACTCTGCTGTCAACCAAAGTATGAAGTCGTCTTAATTTTGAAAGGGAATTATCGAAAACTCTTACACTTGCGCCTAAACCGATGGCTGCTTTTGTGGCAAATTCTCCAACGATTCCTGCTCCCAAAATCACTACTTCTGCAGGTCTTACTCCTGTAATTCCGCCCAACATTAAGCCGTTGGATAAAGCTAAAAGCTCGGAAGCATAAAGAATGGAAACCGTTCCTGCAATTTCGCCGACCAGTCTTACTAAAGCTAACTGCTTGTATTCGTCTACAATGAACTCGAATGCAATGGCATTTACTTTTTTCTCTGCCAGTTTTAAGAAATAATCTTTATCTCTCAAATTGATCTGAAGTGCCGATACAAGATAGGTATTCGGTTTCATATACTCAATTTCCTCTTCTGTTGGCGGATTCACTTTTAAAATTAAATCCTGTCCGAAAGCTTCTTTAGGATCGTTTGTAATTCTTGCTCCCGATTCAGAATATTGCAGATCTGTAAAGAACGAACCTTGTCCGGCTCCGGATTCTATGATAATTTCATGACCACTTTCTACCAAAACCTGCACCGCATCGGGCGTTATGCAAGCCCTTCTTTCATTCAGGGAAGTTTCCTTCGGAATTCCTATGCTGAATTGTTTTCCTTTTTTAATGACCTCCAGTTTTTCTTCTTTCGGCATCAGTTCCTCTTCGGTAAAAGGAGTAAAAATGTTTGTAGTACTCATCCTTTTAAATAATTAGGTTCTTACAGATCGTTATTTTACATTCAAATTCAGGAGCAAAGATACATAATATTTACTCGAATGAAATTTCTCTGTTTTCTCCGGTATTAATGATGCTCATTTCGTGGTATTTAAGACCGTAAAGATCTTCTTCGTACACTTCAGGCCATTCAATAATGCAGAGAAATGAATGGTCTAAATATTCTTCCATTCCGATATCATAGACTTCATCAATATTTTTTAAGCGGTATAAATCGAAATGATATACTTTTCCTTTTGGAGTACTGTATTCGTTAACAATGGAATAGGTAGGAGAGTTTACTTCATCTGTACTTCCCAAGTTTTTAAGGAGAAACTGGGTAAAAGTTGTTTTTCCGGCGCCCAGATTTCCTTTTAAAAGTAAAATGTTATGCTCTAATTTTGAAATGACGGTTTCGGCAATATTCTGCCAGTCTTCCATATGTTGAATCGTGAATTGCATATTTTTAAACAAAGATAATTAATTACGGTAAAAAATTTAATTCTTTATTTTAGAATTGTTGAGATAAACATTATAAAAATGTTTTGTCCTTTCCTTTGCTTTTTGAGGATTTCTAGATCGGTTGTATCTTAGAGGAGCTTCGTATAATGCTAAAATTTCAGCCATTTCCATGGGTTTCAGATCTTCGACATCCTTTTTAAAAAGAGACTGGGAAACTTCAGATAAACCTTTTCTGTTTTCTAAGAAATTAAAACTGCTGAAATTAAATTGAAGACATTCTTTCTGGCTAAATTTGTTTTCAATAAATCTTGCTACAATAAACTGATTCATGAAATAATTTATTCTTTTTGTATGCTTAATTTCTAAAGTTGGTAAAATCTTGTAAGACATTTGATTACATGGGCATTCTTTTCGAGGAACTTGTGGATTAGTTAATATATCAAACATGTAACTCCATGAATTTGCGGATAACGAATTCGGATAAACGGTATTATAAAAATTTGAAAAGTTATTAGGAATTTTTTCGCTGCTTCTGATGTTGAATGTGATTGTTCTTTTGTCGTTGGTCTTTAAGATGAACATTCCTCCAAACTCTAGATACAAAAGGAATACAATGAAAATAGTAACAGTTATAATAAAAAATCGTCTGAAATATTTCATAAATAAAGAATGTCGTTATAGTTTGATTCAAAAATAAATAAATTAAATTGTTTTAAATCAATAAATTATGTGGGCTAATAAAAATCTTCTTTACAATCCTATTATAGAAAGAATATAATTTTTGTATATTTTTGCAGCATGATTTCCAAACAGACCATAGATAAAATATTTTCCACGATTCGGGTAGAAGAAATCGTTGGAGAATATGTGCAGCTCAAAAGAGCAGGGTCTAATTTCAAAGGATTAAGTCCTTTTCATGACGAGAAAACACCGAGTTTCGTTGTTTCGGCAAGTAAACAGATATGGAAAGATTTCTCTACCGGAAAAGGAGGGACAGCGATCTCTTTCTTAATGGAAATCGAAAATTTTACCTATCCTGAAGCACTTCGTCACGCGGCAAAAAAATACGGAATTGAAATTGAAGAAGATCAGAAAGATTTTTCCGAAGAAGCAAAAAATGCACAGTCGGAAAGAGATTTATTGTACAAAATTCATGAAGTTGCCAACGATTTTTTCCAGAATTTCCTTTGGGAAGTGGAAGAGGGGAGATCAATCGGTCTTTCTTATTTTAAAGAGCGTGAACTTCGTGATGATATCATTAAAAAATTCCAGCTCGGCTATTCACCTGAAAAAAAGAACGCCTTTACAGAATATGCTTTGGAAAAAGGCTATTCAAAAGAAATTCTTGAGAAATCGGGACTTTCGATTTTCCCTGAAAATTCTCCCGCCGGAATCGACCGCTTTCGTGAAAGAGTAATCTTTCCGATTCACAGTTTTTCGGGCAGGATTTTAGGATTCGGAGCCAGAATTCTTAAAAATAATGTAAAAACAGCCAAATATCTCAACTCTCCGGAAACGGAAATTTATCATAAATCCAACGTTCTTTATGGTTTAAACCAGAGCAAACAGGCAATTTCGCGTAAAAATGTCTGTCTTTTGGTGGAAGGTTACATGGATGTTATTTCGCTTCACATGTCGGGAATCGAAAATGTGGTGGCAAGTTCCGGTACATCTTTAACGACGGAGCAGATTAAGCTTATCAAAAGATTAACTGAGAATGTAACCATTCTTTTTGACGGAGATAATGCAGGAATCAAAGCCAGTTTCAGAAGTATTGATATGCTTCTCACAGAAGGAATGAATATTCGGGTAATGCTGTTTCCGGACGGAGACGATCCCGATTCTTTCGCCAGAAAACATCCGCAGGAATACGTGGAAAAATTCATCGAAAATGAAGCGATGGATTTTATTGATTTTAAAGCCGAAATTCTTTTCAAGGAAATTGGAGACGATCCAATTAAGAAAGCTGAGGCGATCAGAGACATTGTGAAGTCGGTTTCCTTTGTTCAGAATGCTTTGAAAAGGGAGGTTTACCTGAAGCAGGTCTCTACAAAATTCGGACTTTCTGAGCAGAGTCTGTTTAATGAGCTGGATGTTCAGAAGCAAATCACCCAAAATCAGACGCATAAAGCACAGATTAAAGCTGAAGCGCAACAACCTGCGAAGCTTGAAGTGGTTAGTGATCCGAGAGATTATATTGATCCGGTACTTTTTAATGTAACGAAACTTGAAAATGATCTCATCAACCATATGCTCAATTACGGAGATGTTGTTCTTCACCGCACTGCGCCGGATCAGCAGAAATATGATATTACGGTGATTGAAGAAATTCTCCACCATTTTGAAGAAGATGATTATGAATTTCAGGTAGAACTGAATAAAAAAATCGTAGACTATATAAAAGAAGGAATTGAAAAAGAGGAACTCCGAAAAGGAAATTTCTTTTTCGGATTAATGGATGAAGAACTAAGTAAAGCAGCCGTTAATTCCATGAATATTTACAGTGAGCTGAACGACTGGACCACAAGAAATATTTTTTCACCCAATTACGGAGATAAAATTCCGGAGCAGGTTGCAGGAGATATTCTGATTCATAAATTCAGATACGTCAATTTCCTGATATCAAAAGCAAAAGGAGAATTGGCAGAATATGCAGAATCCGATGAATCTAAATATTTTGAACAGCTTAAGAAAATTCAGATGCTCACGATGGTTTCCAAAGAACTGGCTAAAATTTTAAATTATTCTGCAATTACAGGTATTTATACTGACAGATAATGGCAAATGATTTCGTAATTATTAAAACTTTATGACAAAAAGTCTTATAAAATTTTAGGAATAAAAGTTGTAAATTCAACCTTGTAAAAATTTAATACACAAAGCAAACATATGGACATTAAAAAAGAATTCAGAGATTTCTCTGTAAAACATTTAGGAAATAACGGTTTGGTAACCGATCAGTATATGGGAATGTACGGTCCTACAGGTCTTACGCCGTACATCATGGAGGAAAGAAGATTAAACGTTGCACAAATGGACGTTTTCTCCCGTTTAATGATGGACAGAATTATTTTCTTAGGAACAGGAATTGATGATCAGGTGGCGAATATCGTAACCGCTCAGCTTCTTTTCTTAGAGAGTGCAGATCCTTCAAAAGATATTCAGATTTACATCAATTCTCCGGGTGGAAGCGTTTACGCTGGTTTAGGAATCTATGATACGATGCAGATCATTAAGCCGGATGTAGCAACAATCTGTACAGGTATTGCAGCTTCAATGGGAGCGGTTCTTTTGGTTGCCGGAGAAAGCGGTAAGCGTTCTGCTTTAAAGCACTCAAGAGTAATGATTCACCAGCCTTCCGGAGGTGCTCAAGGTGTGGCTTCTGATATGGAGATCAACTTGAGAGAGATGTTAAAGCTTAAAAAAGAGCTTTACGAGATCATTTCCGAGCACTCAGGACAGACTTATGACTGGGTAGAAAAAGCTTCAGACAGAGATTACTGGATGACTTCCGAAGAAGCAAAAGGATACGGAATGGTAGACGAAGTTTTACAGAGATCCAAAGACAAAAAATAAATTTCGTAAAAATAATAAGAAGACGCATCAATTGATTTTGGTGCGTTTTTTTATTGAGACCTGAAGCTTTTATGAATTTTTTCAGAAGCTTTTTCCGGCTTTCCGCACTCGCTGTTTTAATATTTGAGGGGTTGCGGCGGCGAAGCCGCCGCAACCCCTCAAATATTAAAACGAGCTCAGACAAAAGCTGCAATCCGGGCTAAGAAAGTTGACGTATTTTCAATTTTCACATCAATATCGATAAAAGTAATTTTCACATCCAAAATAAATACTTTAACAAATTTTATAAAATGTAGGGGTAAAAACGGTATCATTTTTTCAAGATGATGAGTACAACACTTAAATCATAAAAATTATGTCAAAGAAAATTGCAATTTTAGCAACACACGGATTTGAAGAAAGCGAATTGAAATCTCCAAAAGAACATTTGGAACAGCAAGGTTGGACAGCCCACATCATCAGTCCGGAATCCGGAACCATTAAAGCATGGGCAGAAAAAGACTGGGGACAAGAATACAATGTCGATAAAATGCTGGATGAAGCTAATGCTTCAGACTATGATGCATTGGTTTTACCGGGAGGAGTAATCAATCCGGATCAGTTAAGAACCAACGAAACTGCTTTATCTTTCGTAAGAGACTTTTTCCAGCAGCACAAACCCGTTGCAGCTATTTGTCACGGACCACAGATTCTTATTAACGCGGAAGTGGTAGAAGGAAGGAAAATGACATCGGTAGATTCAATCAGCAAAGATCTTAAAAATGCGGGAGCGAACTGGGAAGACAGCGAAGTTGTGGTAGATCATGGTCTGGTCACAAGCCGTACTCCGAAAGATCTTCCTGCCTTTAATGCAAAGATGGTAGAAGAAATAAAAGAAGGCAAACATGAAGAACAGACCATCTAAAATATAAAAGCACAAACTTTAATTTTACAAACTCTGATTATAAAAAATCCGGCGGCATCGAAGATGCCGCCGGATCTTATTTTTAGCTTTCCTTATACTTTCTCTTTTTATAGAACATCCTGTAAATTAAAAACGTCTGTATGAAAACATTTCCTAAAAGTATCAGGAATACCTTATAAAAAGGAATTGGCGCATAAAAGGGCAGTAACGGATCAAACAATACTGCAGGTGAGCTAGCCAAAACTTTTATGATTGACAACGGATACTGCAAAAATTCAGGTTTTATCCCGATGAAAAACTGATCGTAGATAAACACATAAAGAATATCAAATAACAGTATTCCCAGAAACAGCAGTATAAATTTTTTCACGGCTTATATTGTCTGCTAATTAAAAGCCTCAATAATCTTAGAAAAATCTTCCAGTTTTAAAGCGGCTCCACCAATCAGACCACCATCGATATCAGGTTGAGAGAATATTTCCTTTGCGTTATCTGGTTTTACAGAACCTCCATAAAGAATAGAAACTTCATCAGCAACTTCCTGTCCGTATTTTGCAGCGATAATACTTCTGATGTGAGCATGAATTTCCTGTGCCTGTTCCGGCGTCGCTGTTTCTCCGGTTCCGATTGCCCAAACCGGTTCGTAAGCGATCACTACTTTTTTAATTTCCTCTGCTGAAAGTGTGAAAAGAGCTACTTCAGTCTGGTTTTTTACCACTTCAAAATGCTGTCCTGCTTTTCTCTGTTCCAAAGTTTCTCCGTTACAGTAAACCGGAATCAGACCTTTATCCAAAGCTAATTTTACTTTTCTGTTGCAGTGAGAGTCTGTTTCGCCGTGATATTGTCTTCTTTCAGAATGCCCGATTAAAGAACCTGTTGCATCAATCGATTCAAGCATATCCACAGAGATTTCTCCTGTGTACGCTCCGCTTTCATGTTCGCTGATGTCCTGTGCGAAAACGCCGATTTCATCCTTTTCAAAAACATCTTTCGCCATCATCAGATACAGAGATGGAGGTGCGATCCATACTTCGCAGTTGGTTGTATTGTTATTTTTATAGCTTAGTAACTGAACCATTAGCTGTTGAGCCTCAATTACATTTTTGTTCATTTTCCAGTTTCCAGCAACTATTTTTCTTCTCATAGTTTCTTATTATTTTAAAGTTAAAAACTAAAAGTCAGAAAAGGATTTCTAACTTTTAATGACTCAATTATCGATTAATATTCCAAAGATTTTTCAAAAGCGTATAAAAAGTATGCTCTTCATCCGTTACTTTATTATCCGCCTTAATAAGCGTTTTGGCAAACTGGATGAAACTTGTTCTTTCCTCTTCTGTGGAATCGTCGTAGAAACAACGTGCGTGAAATTCAAAATGATCTTTCCATTCTTCCGGCTGAAGCAGGGCAATGGTTTCAAGCTCATTATCAAGATTCATTTTAAAAGGAAATTCATCGGCTAGATACTGCTGAACAAGCATTCCTTCTTCCGGAGCAAATTCTCCGTCTACAGAAGAAAGAATCATCAATAAATGGTAACCGGCAATGGGTTTGTTAGACTTTTGCATTGATATAGTTTAAATTTTAGTGTTTTTTTATTTCAGATAATCTTTTGCAGGCTGTTTATCCACAATTTTTCCGTTTTCAAGAACCAGAACAAAAGGATTGCTTCTTGCGATGGTTTTAATGGCTGTAGCATCCATCATCATGTTTTTAATCGTTTTGAAAGTATTCGGAAGCGTTGAAACCCCGTAAACAGCAGGTGTACCCTGAGTTTTTACTTTAGCTTCAAGCTGTTTAATAACTTCCGGAGAAACATTTTGGGGATCGTACGTGAAAATTAAAATGGCTTTCGGAGCATTGATAATCTGCTGAGTAAGATCCGTTCCTGTGGTATCTTCAAGCTTGAATTTTGCAATTTCAGATTTGTAGCCTTCTTTTACCAGAACAGATTCATTCTTTCCTTCCTCAATTTTCCATGGCGATCCTTCTGCCCAATATTCTGTCTTTTTGATATAATCGTCCTGATTCACTTTCAGAACTTCTCCGGTCTTAGAGTTTTTTAGGGAATAAAACGTCTTATACTGGGACGGATTTTTAGCAATTTTAGCTTTTTCAGCTCTCAGATCGGTTCCGATTTTATAATCGCGGAAATCTATAACAGGTTCATGAATAATTCCATAAGCACCCACCACGATCATGGCAACAGAAAAAACGCCCAGAAGAATATATTTGAATTTATTTCCTGTCTCTTTTTTTGCACTGTAGCTGTACGCATCTTTTTTCTTAAAATCTTTTCTGTAAAGAATAAAAACAGCAATTAATCCTACCAGAAGTACAATATCTTTCATGAAACTCTGCCACGGCGTAAATTTAATAGCATCTCCAAAACATCCACAATCGGTAACCACATTGTAATAGGCAGAATAAAAGGTAAGGAAACCAAAGAAAATACAAAGTGCAATTAATGCAGAAAGCGTGAATTTAAGTTTCAGTTTA
The DNA here is from genome assembly GCF_059579425.1 of Chryseobacterium sp. 2P. Taxonomy (NCBI): domain Bacteria; kingdom Pseudomonadati; phylum Bacteroidota; class Flavobacteriia; order Flavobacteriales; family Weeksellaceae; genus Chryseobacterium; species Chryseobacterium sp. 2P. Next base: position 3,158,764 of record NZ_CM184194.1, on the reverse strand, counting down.
ATCAAAAGCATAAAGCCCAGAAGAAGTTCCAGAACCACAACAAATATCGAAAGCGGCAGTGCAAACTTTTCAAAAAACGGCATATTAAAAACATTCGGGGCAAAGTATTCTTCCATTTTAAAGGAGAAACCAACCAGATCCACTGCTTTTACAAACCCTGAAAGGATGAAAATAACCGCAAGAAGAAATCGTAATAAACCTTTTATCATAATTAATTTGTTTTTTTATTTTACACTGGCTGCTTTTTCAGAAAATTTGATCAGGCAGAAAACCGCATAATTCAGCATATCAAAATAATTGGCGTCCAAACCTTCGGAAACAAGAGTAACGCCTTGGTTATCTTCAATTTGCTTGGTTCTCAAAACTTTCTGATAAATAAGATCTGTTATAGAGGAAATTCTCATATCTCTCCAAGCCTCTCCGTAATCATGGTTTTTTCTTTCCATTAATTGCTGTGCTTCGGTCGCATAATGATTGTAAAGCTCTAAAATCTCTTCTTTATTTTCATTAAAATCGTTGGAAAAACCTTTTTCAAGCTGGATCAGTCCGATAATGGAGTAGTTCACAATGGCGATGAATTCATCTTCTTCACTTTCATCTACCATTTTTTTGTCAGTCATTTGTAACGTACGGATTCTGTTCACTTTAATATAGATCTGATCCGTAATTGAGCTTGGTCTTAAAACCCTCCAAGCTGCACCGTAATCCTGTAATTTTTTGCTGAATAATTCGCGGCACTGACTGATAACTTTCCCGAACTGTACTGATGTTTCTGACATAAATTCTCTTAATCTTTCAAATATACAAAATAGGCAGGAATCAATAGGTTTTTTTGAGTTATGAATTATCATTAATTGGTTTACCGCAGATAAATTCAATGACTATAAAAGCCATTCAAATAAAAAAGAGTAAAAATTACTTTTTACTCTTTTACTGTATTTTAAAACTGTTTCACTAAATTTAAGTATTCCACACTTTTTTTTATCTGATAAAGTGGTAAAGTTTCAATAAGTTCTTTTGCATTTGCTTCATCAACCTCTTTCAGAATGATAACGGCTGCATCTTTGGTCTGTGTTAAAAACAGATGTTCCAGAATTCCTTTTTCTTTCCAGTCTGCTAATACTTCCTGTTCGTGTTTCAGGATCTGCTGAAAATTTTCTGGAAGATTGTTTGTGTCTATGGCTAAAATTACCTGTATTCTGTTCATGATATGTTAAATATATTTTGTTATATGTTCTTTATATTTCTTTAGATCGTTTTCTATATCAGGGTTTTTGAAAACATCATAAAATGCAAAGGTAGGCTGCGGTTCTACACCAAGAAACTGCAAAGCTGCCGTAAATGGTTTTGTAAAATCTTCCATGGATATATCACTTAATAATTGTTCCGGAGTTCCGAAAGTTTCTTCAGGAGCATTCCAGGTATTCACAATCATTCCCCTGCTTTTTAATAATCCGCCGGTACCATATTTCCCGCCGTTATTTCTTCCGTCTCCTGCGTATATTTTTCCATAGCCGCTCATCAGTACAGTATCTATATATGCTTTGGTTTTTGCGGGCATTCCGAACCAGTTAATAGGGAAATGAAACAAAATAAAATCTGCATTTATCCATTTTTCTACTTCCTGTGGCACGTCATATCCTTTGTCTATGGTTGTTTCCAGAATTTCGTATCCTTTTTCTCTGAATACGGCTATACTTTCTTCAAAAATTGTCTGGTTAAGTTTACCTTCGGCTATTTGTGGCCATCGTACGTGTCCGTTTATTACTAAAGCTTTCATTATTTTAATAGTTTTAAATATTTAAATATAATTAAGATTAAAAGAATTTCAGTTACAAAATTAAATCCATTACTTTATATTTGCAAGTAGTTATCAAAATGTGAAGTAGTAACAAAAAGTAATGTATTATTGATATTCAGCAGTTATGAACGAAAAAAAATCTAAATTTACAGATTGTCCTATCACAAGAACGGCGGAAGTTCTGGGTGGAAAATGGTCTTTGCCAATTATTTTTGCGCTCATGAAAGAAACAAGTCGCTTTAAAGAACTGGAAAGAAAAATTGAAGGAATAAATACCCGAATGCTTGTAAAAGAACTGAAACAGCTTGAAGAAAACGGGATTGTTTTGCGAAAAGTTTATGCAGAAGTTCCTCCTAAGGTTGAATATTCACTTACAGAGAAAGGCAAAGCCCTGAAAAGTGTTTTAGTTGAAATGAAAAACTGGGGAAATCAGTTTCTTACGGTTTAAACTCTATCTTTATTTACCTTACATTTATTATGGCATATTTACCATCAAATAATTATCATTCAATAAACTGCAACGGAAGAATCGTAGATTTGTCGGCTCCGAAAATCATGGGAATTCTCAATCTCACTCCGGATTCTTTTTCAGACGGTGGAAAATTTAACAGTGAGAAATCAGCTTTGGAACAGACCGAAAAAATGTTGAAAGAAGGAGCGGAAATAATCGACATCGGACCACAATCCACAAGACCGAATGCAGAATTTCTGACTTCCGAAGAGGAAATCCGAAGAATCGGAAATATGATCTCTTTCATTAAAAAAGAATTTCCGGAAGCTTTGATCTCTCTGGATACGTTTTACTCGGAAACCGTAAAGTTTGGTTTCAACGAAGGCATTGATCTGATTAACGATATTTCCGGCGGTCAGTATGATGATAAAATGTTTGAAACTGCGGCGAAAACAAAGCTTCCGTATATTCTGATGCATGTAAATCCTACATATGAAACGATGCATGATAAAATAATATTTGAAGATATTATTCTTTCAGAAAACCGATATTTTTCAGAGAAAACGGCAGAATTGCTCAAGTCAGGAGTAAAAGATCTGATCCTTGATCCCGGTTTCGGATTTGGTAAAACGGTGGAAGATCAAGTGAAAATGACTGACGAAGTACAATATTTAGGATTTGGAAAATTTCCCTTACTGATCGGTATTTCGAGAAAATCTTTCATTTACAAACCTTTAGGAAAATCTCCTTTGGACATTAATGAAGAAACTCAGAAATTGCATCTGAAAGTTTTGCAGCAGGGCGCAAAAATTTTGAGAGTTCATGATGTTATGGAAGCCAAGAAAACTCTGGATATATTTTTGAGGAGCTAAAATGATCCGAATCTTCGGATTTTCATGATTAAAAAACAAAAAAGCTGTCTCAAAAGTCAGTTTTTTGGCTTTTGAGACAGCTTTTTTATAGTTCTAAATTTATCTTTCCAGTGTAAAATTAGAAATCACTTTCGGACGTTCGGTTTCATTGGCTACTTTCCATGAAGTTCGGTACATCCATTCCGTCATTTTGTACAGCTTTTTGTAATTAATGTTTTCCGATTCATCTTGCGGTGTGTGATACTGATCGTGCAGAACACTCGTGAAAAATATTGCAGGAATTCCTGCCTTTGCGTAGGGTAAATGATCGCTTCTGAAATAAAAATATTCTGCATGCTTCGGCGAATCCCAATCTTTCAGATACCTGAATTTCGTACTCTCATTATTGGCATCTTCAGCCATTTTTACCAATTCTTCAGAATTTTTGTGAGGCGCATTTCCTCCCAGAAGGGCAGCTTCATTATTGTCATTTCTTCCGATCATATCACCATTAAGAACGGCAACAATATTTTCTTTTGGCACAACAGGATGCGCTGCATGCCATCTCGAACCCAGTAAACCTCGTTCTTCAGCACCATGAAAAACAAAGAGAATACTGCGTTTTGAAGGCTGTTTTTTATAGGCTCTTGCCATTGCCAGCATCGCAACACAGGTACTTGCGTTATCATCTGCGCCGTTGTAGATCGTATCGTTTTTTACGGGATGTCTTATTCCGTCGTGATCCTGATGTCCGCTGATTAAGACATATTCGCTTTTAAGTTTCGGATCTGTACCGTCTATTTTTCCGATGATGTTTACGGAAGGATATTTATAAGTTTCTGTGATGAGGTGCAGCGAAATTTTAGGATTGTTTTTTACCCAGTCAGAATTTTCTCTTTTAATCCATAAAACAGGAATATTATTCGTTACACTTTCTCTTAAACCTTCAACTCCGTAAGAACCTCTCGTCATTTGCGGTAAAACTTCAACCCAGCTTTTATCCGACGTTTCGTCTGTAATGAAGATGATTCCTTTTGCTCCCAGTTCAAATGCTTTGTTATAATATTTTGTTCTTACAAAACCGGGATATCTTCTTACGAAAAGTGTCATTTCCTTTTCAATATTCTTGTCAGATGCATTTACGGCGAGAATTTTCCCTTTAATATTTAATTTTGTTAAATCTTCAGGTTCGGCATTTCCGGCGTAAACAATTTCAGAATCAATGTCTGCATTTACGGGTTCCGCAACAAGAAAATCTTTCCATAATTTTAAAGAATTGTCACCAATTTTCAGGCTGCTCTGCGGAATTACCTGATGTCTGTACATATCGAAAAACTGAAAGAAAGTTCCGTTATCTCCGGCTGGCTTCATTCCCGCTTCTTTGGCTCTGTCGGCTAACCACATAGATACTTTAAGCTCATCTAAAGTTCCTGCTTCACGCCCCAGAAACTGATCGGCTGCAAGATCATACATATCTTTGCGAAGATCGCCTTCTTTAATAGCAGAAACCAAAGGTTTTTGATAGGATTGAGCAGTAAAAGTCCCAAAAACAAACACACTGATTGCAGATAATAGGTAATTTTTCATCTTGAATTTTTTAATGATTTGATTGAACTTTTAAAATTTAACACAAAATAAACAAAAAATGAAGTTTAAGTTGAGGTTAAACTTTAAATAAGAAGAAATACGTTTCTAAAAGTTTAATTCAGATTCGCAAGCTTATCTGCAAACTGTTTTGAAAATTCTTTTCGGTCTTCCTCCATTTTCTCCGGTGTGGAAGGAAGGATATAATTGAAAAGGATTTTATCTTCGTTATCCAGAAAAATAATTTCCTTTTCGTTGCCATCGATCATTTGGGTAAAAATTTCCCACATTGAAGTATCTTTTAATTTCAGTAATTCAAAAAACTGATCTGCTTTTATTTCGATTTTCTGCATTTATCTTTTATTTTTTGCTGTTTTATTTTTTAAAAATCCAGAATCTTTAATTTAAACTGAATCGCAAAGTTTTGTTTAAAATTAGGAGTGGTGTAATATCCTACTCTGTAAAATAATCCCAGATTAAAGTAGGTTGAAAGAAAATTATTCCATTCCAGACCGACTTCCTGATATAAATGATTCAAAGGACGGAATCTGAACTGATGGTAATCAGGATGCCTCATATTTCCCGTTGTTCCTCTTAAAACAAAGTCGAAACTTGAAATATTCTGCCCGAAACTTTTAAAATACCAAGGAATTTTGTGTGTAAAATAATAGGCAATAAAGTGGTCATTGTAATATTTACCGCCTTCCAGAGTAGCAAATCCTAAGAAGGAAGTTAAGTTAAAATTGAAATCTTTCCTTGAAGAAGCAAGTCCGTTCATGGTGAAATTTTTCCAGATTGGAGCCTCTCCGAAAACCATTCCGCCATACAGTCTGAAACCTGTGGTTCCAAACATTGTTTTGAAATTATGAACCAAAAGCGCATCAAACCGAGTATAATCGAAATCTCCGCCAAAAATTTTGTAGCTCTGTTCATAATTAAAGTACAGTTCGGGATATTTCTGATCGATCAGCGATTTTCCCTGTGGCGTCATAATATTTGTAGAATTGGGCGAGTATTTTAGTGTAAATAAGGTGTTAAAATTATCAAAAGACGGACCTCTTCCGCGGAAAGAATAATCAAACATTGCTTCTTCCAGATTTCTGCGTGCAGCAAAAACCAGGGTTAATCCGTTGGTAACATCATTCAGATAAGAAACAGATGCTCCTTTATAACGGTAATAACGGTCGTTATTGAGGTTATTTCCATAGTTTGCCGTCCTCATTTTAAAGCTCCAGAGTCTTCTGTAGAACTCGCCGGAAGCCGTCACATCATCGTAATAATCCAACCGGAAATAAGAATCTTTTTCCAGTGTTGTTTTGATGTCGAGTCCGATTCTGTATTTCCATTTATCATCTTTAAAACCGTAGGCAAAAATGTAATCCGGAGAAAAATACGGATTGAAATTTTCATTAAGTTTTGCTTTTAACCCAACTCTGAAGCCTTCATAAAGATTATAATTCACGATCTCATCCACTGCAAAATCAACGACACCCACTTTAATCTGTCCGTTAAGAAAAAGACCACCCAAAACCCTTGCCTTTTGATCGATGTTGTAAATTTTTCCAAGACTGTCAATGGTTTTATACGTATTTCTTTCCCTTTCGGTGAGAGGATCGGTTCTGTATTGGTCTAAGGTTTTTCCATCAATATTTTTTACGGAAAAAGTATATCCTTTAAAATCATTCTGATTATTTTCCACAGGGGAACGATAATCGAAATATCTCGACGTGAGAAACGCATAAGTTCCGAAAGTTTTTTTGCTTTTTCTGTCAATTTTTTGCTCGGAATTTTCGTTTTCCATCTGCATATTGCTCATCTTCAGCTTTACGGTTTCGTATGCCAGAAACCATTTGTTGTTGAAGAAAATCCACGAACTGGTAATAATGCCGTCGTTTTTATTTTTGCTGAAATTTTCAATTTTTTTTACGCCGTAGGTTTCGGTATCCACATAAATGGCTCCGTTGTATTTCCTTTTTTTATCGGGCTTTTTGTAATTGACTTCCCTGAAACGGATAACGAAATTTTTTCTTCCGTCGATTTCAATCGTATCTGTGAGAAAAAACCGGTAAAGTCCGCGGTTTTCTTTTTTCACCTGATCCGGAATTTTGTCTCTGTTGCTCTGCTGAAGCGAAATCATTTCATAGATGGGCTGTTTAAGACCGGAAATTCTGTTATCCAGAATATTGATCTTCTCGCCGTATTTTTTAGAATACAGAAATTCCTGAGCTCTTTCCCAGAGAAACAGTTTGCTTTTCGAGAATATTTTTCGTGCGGTAATGTTGTTTAATGAATCTTTTTCTCTCCTTTTTTTGAACATTCCGGTTTCTTCGAAGAACTTATTGTACTGTGCAATGCTATCTTCGTCGATGTCCAGAGAAATTTTTTCGTAAGATTTATAATAATAGGAATCCAGTGTTTTCGGAGAGTTTTCATGAAAGTGCTGGTTCACTTTATTGAGGATTTCCAATGCTTTGGGATCACTCTTATCTTCTATGATAACAGTTTCAATAGAAGTAACTTTCGATTGTGAAAAACCAAAAATACAGATTGAAAAACATAGAAACAGTAAAATCCTTTTCATAGAAAACCTTGCCAAAATTACTAATATTTATTGTCCCGCAAAAGTTTTGTTAATTGATATTAATGTGGTTATTGATTGGAAATATCTTTTAGAAAAAATGCTCAAACTCTCCATCTTGACTCAAAGGCTTGAATTTTTTTATACTAGAAAGTAATATTGTAGAGAAACACTCAATAAGCATATGTTTCATGATTATTTTTCCGGAAAGATAATAAAAAAACAGAAACCCGAAAGCTTCTGTTCTTATTTTTCTTGTTATGATTTCTGAATTAGCGCTTAGTTTAACAGATTAAATCTGAACTTAACAGCAAAATTATCTTTAAATTCTGACGTCTGATAATATCCTAAACGGTAAGAAAATCCTACCCCAAAATTTCTTCCCAAGAAACGGTTACAGATAACTCCGGCTTCCTGATAATAATGATCCAGCACCTGAAACTGAAACTGATGATCTTGTCTGTTTTTCATGTTTCCGATCGCCGCCTGATATTCGAGTTCGATACTGGAATATCTTGATCCGAAAGTTTTAAACCTGAAAGGAAGAGACTGTGATATTTTGAAGGCTGCAAATTTATCGGTGAAAAATGTTCCCGAAGGCATGGTTGCAAATCCCAGATTGGAAGGTGTGGTAATGCTTGAAGTCCAGTTGTCTCTGTCTGCATCAGTTTGTCCGGCGATTTCAAAGTTTTTCCAGATCGGTGCATTGCCTGAGGAAAATCCTCCGAAAAGTTTAACGTTCGTGTATCCTAATTTTGATCTGAACTGATGAATAATTAATGCATCCACTCTGTGATAATCCAGATCTCCTCCTAAAGTTTCGAATCCTTTTTCATAATTCATGAAGATTTGGGGATATCCTTTTTCATAAGTGAATTTTCCGCTTGGTGTCATGATGTTTTTATCATTTGGTGAGAATTTTAAGGATAAAGTAGCGCTTGTATTGTTGAAACTGTTGCCCATATTTTTGTACTGATAATCAAAAAGAGCTTGTTGCTTCTCTTTATTCACTGCAATTTTCACACTTAAAGAATTCGAAATATCATAAAGGAAAGAAGCTCCCCATTTTTGGTTTTTGTAGAAAGTTGAGTTGTGAAGATCCAGATTGATGTCTGAAAATTTCATCATCATGTCCCACATATGATTGCTGAATCTTCCTGCTGCGAACACATCATCCACATAATCGATCCTGAAAATGGAAGTTCTTTTATCTGATAATTTCACATCAAGACCCAAACCATATTTCCACGTATGATCTTTAAATCCGTACCCGAAATAGCCGTCCGGAGAAAATGTTTTGTTGAATTTTTCATTCAGCTTGATTCCTGCTCCCAGACGAAGACCTTGGTATTTATCATAGCTGAAGAACTTCGTAAGATCAAAATCGATGAATTTATACCGCAGATTTCCTCTTAAAAGCTGCGTTAATGTATTCAGTTTTTTTTCAAAATCATGTTTTTCCACAAAACTGTCGATTTTTGTATAAGTAGCACTTTCTCTCGCCGTAAGACTATCGGTTCTGTACTGGGAAAGAAGACTTCCGTCCGAGTTTTTCATTTCAAGAGAATACCCTTTGAAGTCGGATGCTTTTTGTTCTTTATTAATTTCAAAACCGAAGAAACGGTTTTTCACATACAGGTAATTTCCGAAATTCTTTTTGTTGTACTTTGATTTTTCACCGGGTTTCAGACTGTCTTTTTTCGAAGTCTCAAAACTCTGGCTTCCCATTTTTACTTTGATGTTTTCATAGTCTAAAAACCACTTTCCGTCGATAGGCTTCCAAACCGAAACAATATCTCCTTCATTCTGCTTTTTACTCTGGCTTTCAAATTTTTTCAAAGCATAAGTTTCGGAATCGATGTATATTTTCCCGTTGAATTTTCTCGGATTCTGCTTCTTTTTATCGGTGATTTCCTTGAATTTAATCACAAAAGTTTTTCTTCCGTCAAGCTGTAAAGTATCGGAAAGATAAAAATTGAATAATTTTCTGTTTTCGGGTCTAAGTTGTCTTGGCGTTCTGTCAAGATTAGAAATATTAATGGCTAAAGCTTCGTAAATCGGATTTTTGAATCCCGACATTCTGTTATCAATGATATTGGTTTTTTCTCCGAAACTTTTAGAATATTTGTATTCTGTTGCTTTTTCCCAAAGAAACAGCTGGCTTTCGGTGGTTGCCTGAATAAGATCTTCTCCGATCAAAGAGTCTTTTTTCTCTTTTTCTGTCTGTTTAAGGTCTTTTTTATTAACCTTTGAAAGCGAATCTTTTCGTACTGCCAAAAAGTTTTTATACGTATCTACAGAATCTTTATCTACATCAATAGAAAACTTGGAATACGATTTGAAATTGTAGGAGTCCAATGATTTGGGTGAATTTTCCTTGGCTCTTTTATTCACTTCATCTAAAATTCTCAACGCTCTCGGATCACTTTTATCCTGAATAACGATTTTATCGATATTTCCCATTTTTTCAGATAAAGGCTGCATAGAAACTTCCATAGAAGGTTTTACATCCGCCATTACATCCTGAAAATTGCTGGCAAGAATTTCTACCTTTTTACATTTTGTTTTAAAAGATAAATTGCCGTTAAAATCGGTTTTCCCAAGAAGTGCGTCATCACAGTAAACCGATGCGTTATGAACAGGTTTTTTGTCCGTTTTACTGATAACTTTCAGCTGATTCTGGGCGAAAAACACTACCGAAATAAACAAAAACAGGGAAGATAGATATTTTGTCATTAGTCTTTTTTATAGATAAGACAAAACTAAAAATAAGAAGGTTACAAAACGGTACGAAAAAATATAATCTTTTGTTAAAATAAAAACACATTTCTAAATCAGCAAAATTAAGGCTGCCCCAAAATTAGGACAGCCTCTTATATTATCTTGTTTCAATAATGATAAATAGAAATCACGTTATTAAGCTTTACTTCCGCCTCCTCGTGCTGCCAAGGCAACGATAAGAATTAGTATAAGTGCTCCTGCAACCCAAACAATCGGGTTAGACATCCAGTCAGCCGAGCTGTCTCCTTTGTTTACGTTAACATCAACTTTCAGATCGGATGCTTTTTCCTGTGCATTTGCCCAAAGTGCAGAAAAACTGGTCATTAATGTAAGTACAGCAATCTGAATTTTTGAAATAAAATGTGTTCGTTTCATAATGTAAATTTTTTTGTAGTTTATATTAATATGTGTAAGTGTGTTATTTTTAATAATAATCGGTTTTCTGTGTGATTTTTTTCTGAATGTAATGACAATGCATTGTATTTTAATTTTATATCTCATTCAGAATTATATTTCAGATAAAATCAGATCTGTCTTTTATTGTCTTATCATGAATCGTTCCAAAGTGGAATAAAAAAAATATCCTGAAAAATTTTCAGGATATTTTTGGGAATTCGGCGGCTTCGCCGCCGAATTCAAAACCATATTTTAATTAAAGCGCTAAAGCCTTTTGATATGCATTTTCAAGACCATCAAGATTTTTTCCTCCTGCCGTTGCAAAGCCCGGATTTCCGCCGCCACCGCCTTGGATTTCTTTCGCTAAATCTTTTACGATAGCTCCTGCCTGATAATTTGTAGCCAGATCATCTGAAACACCCACCGTAATCATTGGTTTTCCGTCTGCATCAGAAAGGATGATCGTTACGGAAGTCGGGATTTCTCTCTTTAACTGGAATACGATGTCTTTTACAGAACCTGCATCAAGAGACGTTTTCTTTACCAAAAGCTGCTTATCGCCTTTTTGTTCGTAAGCATTTTTCCAGTCGCCGATTTCTCCTTTTGCTTTTTCTTTCTTGAAAGCTTCCACTTCAGATTTTAAAGAAGCATTTTCTTCCATCAGCTTTTCAATCGAACGGATGATGTCTTTGGATTTTAACAACTGAGAAAGTTCAGCTACCTGCTTTTCAAGATTTTTGAAATATTTTTCAGATTCATCTCCGGAGATCGCTTCAATTCTTCTGATTCCTGCTGCGGCAGAACTTTCGGAAAGAATTTTAAAATGACCGATTTCGCTGGTGTTTTTTACGTGAGTTCCTCCACAAAGTTCTTTCGAGCTTCCAAACTGGATCATTCTTACATTGTCTCCGTATTTTTCTCCAAACAAAGCCATTGCACCTTTGTCTAAAGCCTCCTGAATCGGGATGCTTCTGAATTCCTGCAACGCAATACTTTCTTTGATTTTAGCATTCACTTTATTTTCTACCAAAGCCAGTTCTTCTTCCGTCATTTTGTTGAAATGGGAGAAGTCGAAACGCAGATAATCCGGACCTACGTAAGAACCTTTCTGTTCCACGTGCGTTCCCAGAACTTCTCTTAGTGCTTCATGCAGTAAGTGCGTTACCGAGTGGTTTGCCTGAGAATTTTTTCTTTCCGCTGCATTTACTTTAGCATAGAAAACTGCTCCTGCATCTTTAGGAAGACCGTTAATTAACGAAATAATCAGTCCGTTTTCTTTTTTTGTTTCCAGAACCTCAAAACTTTCCGTGGCGTTTTCAAGAAGACCTTTATCTCCAACCTGTCCGCCGCCATCCGGATAGAAAGGCGTTTCGCTTAAAACTACCTGATAAAATTCTCCGTCTTTATTTTCTATTTTTCGGTATCTTGTAATGTAGGTTTCAGATTCTAATTGGTCGTAACCTACAAAATTTTCTGCTTTTTCCTCAAGAATTACCCAGTCGTGGACTTTTTGTTCAGCGCCGCCTCTTGAACGATCTTGTTGCTCTTTCTTTCTCGCTTCAAAACCTGCTTCATCAATCGTTAAGCCTTTTTCCTCAGCAATAATTCTCGTTAAATCATTCGGAAAGCCGTAAGTATCATATAATTCGAAAACTTCATCGCTTGGCAGCACTTTCAAATTGCTTTCAATGGTCTGCTGAATTAATTTTTCAACTCTTATCAGTCCGTTTTCAATTTTATTAAGAAAAGATTCCTCCTCGCTTTTGATCACTTCTGTAACCAAAGCTCCCTGTTTTTCAAGTTCAGGGAAAAATTTACCCATTTGTTCCTGAAGAACGGCAACCAATTTATAAAGGAAAGGTTCTTTCATATCTAAGAATCTGTAAGAATAGGAAACTCCTCTTCTTAAAATTCTTCGGATAACGTAACCTGCACCTCCGCTTGAAGGAAGCTGTCCGTCTGCAATGGCAAAAGAAACCGCTCTGATGTGGTCTACCACAACACGAATCGCAATATCTTTTTCGTCTTTTAAAATTCCGGTATATTTTTTTCCTGAAAGTTCTTCCACTTTAGCAATTAAAGGGGTAAAAACATCCGTGTCATAATTAGAGGATTTTCCCTGAAGCGCCATACAAAGACGTTCAAAGCCCATTCCGGTATCAACATGTTGTGCAGGAAGTTTTTCCAAAGAACCATCAGCTTTTCTGTTGAATTCCATAAAAACGAGATTCCAGACTTCCACCACTTGAGGATGGTCATTGTTCACCAATTCAAGACCGGAAATTTTAGCTTTTTCTTCCGGAGTTCTCAAGTCAACGTGAATTTCAGAACACGGTCCGCAAGGTCCGCTTGCGCCCATTTCCCAGAAATTGTCTTTTTTGTTTCCGTTGATGATTCTGTCTTCAGAAATATGGGATTTCCAGAAATCATAAGCATCCTGATCTCTTTCCAGATTTTCGGAAGTATCTCCTTCAAAAATGGTTACGTAAAGATTTTCTTTAGGAATTCCATACACTTCTGTCAGCAATTCCCAGGCAAAAGCAATAGCATCTTTTTTAAAATAATCACCAAAAGACCAGTTCCCCAACATTTCAAACATGGTGTGGTGATAGGTATCTCTACCTACATCATCCAGATCATTGTGCTTTCCGGAAACTCTTAAACATTTCTGGGTATCGGCAATTCTTGGGGCTTTAGGCTCTTTATAACCTAAAAAATAATCTTTAAACTGCGTCATTCCCGAATTGGAAAACATAAGGGTAGGATCGTCTTTCAGCACAATAGGAGCCGAAGGAACGATAAGGTGTTCTTTACTTTTAAAATAATCTAAAAATTTTTGACGAATCTCTTGTGATGTCATAATACTATATATTGCTTTGCTTTTTACAATTTTGATAAGATGCAAATTTAATGTTTTTGAGTGATTTAGTTTTAAATATTTGATACTTTTGCTAAGATTTGTATAATAATCTGAAACATTTTCAGGAGCTTTTTCCCGCTTTCCATTGCAATTCCTCATTGCGCGGCTCCGCTTTGCTCCGCCGCTTCACTGCGGGATTTTCATTGCAATCGGGGCTAAATCACGATTATAATTTTCACTATTTATTATATAAACCATCATTTGTCATGCTGAAAGCATTTAAATTGCGCAACACAAGATATAATTTTATCAGAATCGTGTTATTGGTGTTAGGATTTGTGGCATTTGTGTTTGATATTATTGCTTAGATGCTTTCAGCATGACAAATACAACGTACAGATAAGTTTGATGAAAACTTTGCAGTTTATCATTTAACTTTCTATATTCGTTTTAATATTAGAAAAACCTAAAGATTTAAAATCTAAGGGAATAAGATAATATTTGATATGACAAAAAATGAAACCATTAAAAGCTGGATCGATCAGTATTCAGGACAATTGCTGAGAAGAGCTGTTTATTTGCTGTCGGATAGAGTGGAGGCGGAAGACATTGTTCAGGAGGTTTTTATCTCTGCTTTTTCGTCGTATGAATCCTTCGAAGGGAAAAGTCAGCCTTTAACGTGGTTAATGACAATTTTAAACCGAAAGGTTGCCGATTTTTACCGCAAAAAATACAAATCGGAACCGCAGATAAGTCTGGATCATTTTTTTGATGAAAAAACCGGATCATGGAAAAATGACGATGTGCTGAATGACTGGAATGCTGAAAATAAAGAAACAGAACTTTTAGACGATACAGATTTTAATACAACGTTGGAAGATTGTCTGGAAGAATTGCCGGTTCGGTGGAAACTTCCCATGAAAATGTATTATCTTCAAGAAAAAAAAGCACCTGAAGTAAGTCAGGAACTCAATATTTCTACGACTAATCTTTGGAAGATTCTGCAGAGAAGCAGAATGCAACTGAGAGAATGTCTGGAATTTAACTGGTTTGCCAAGTCTTAAAATGATTTTAAAATGTTAAAAAAACTAATCCATATCCTATTTTTACCATGCAGCCAGGCAACCATGCTCATGGAAAAAAGAAATGCAGGTACAATTTCTTCAAAAGAGAATCGAAAACTTTCCATGCATCTGAAAATCTGTAAATGGTGCAGAGCGTATAAAGAAAAGCTGGAAATTTTAGATGAAATTTTAAAAAGAAAACTTCTCAACGAACAGAAAGATAAAATTAATGATTCTGAAATTCAGGGTTTTAAAGAAAAAATGGTTAAAAATTTAGATCTTTAATAAAATTTTTGTCAGGATTTTGAAAACGTTCCGACTATACTTTTGAAAATAATAAAGTATTAACTCAAAATCTTAAAAAATGAACGGAACTGCACTTAAAATCGATAACGAAAACCTTGCCGGAAAAGCAGGGTATTACCTCTCACTTTTCGGAGCTGCTCTTATTCTGCTCTGGATCGGAATCTTCAAATTTACACCCACAGAAGCGAATGCGATAAAACCTTTGGTGGAAAACCATTTCCTTACTTTTTTCGTATATGATATTGTAAGCATTCAGGCAGTGTCTGATACTATCGGAGTGATAGAAATTATCATTGCATTACTTTTAATTTTTAGTGTGAAATTTGCATCACTCAGAAAGTACGCCGCCATCGGAATGATTGTTACTTTTCTTACTACCTTAAGCTATTTGTTTACAACTCCGGGAGTTTGGAAAGTGGTTGATGGAATTCCGGTTACAGACTTTTTCATTCTGAAGGATCTGATGCTTTTAGGATTTGGTTTAATGATTTTAAATGTGAAAAAATGGATAATAAAATAAAAATGAAAAACATACTAATTTTACTCAGTGTGGTACTGGGAATAGCAGTTTTTGCGACAAGCTGTGGAGATGCCAGACAAAAATCCACAGACACAAAAAAAGAAAATGAGACCATTATGGACAACAAAAATGTAAAAGAAATTTATTTTGCAGGAGGATGTTTCTGGGGAACCGAGCATTTTTTTCAGCAGATTCGCGGAGTGGTAGGAACAGAAGTTGGCTATGCCAACGGAAATAAAAAGAATCCTACATATGAAGAAGTAGTAAGTCATACTACAGGTTTTGCCGAAACCGTAAAAGTGAAATACGATCCTGAAGTTGTAGATTTAAAACTATTAATTGATCTGTATTTTAAAACCATAGATCCTACAAGCATCGACAAACAGGGAAATGACAGAGGAAACCAATACAGAACGGGAATTTATTCCACAGACAAAGAAACGGAAGCGATCGTAAAAGCTGAAGTGGAAAAACTGGCTAAAAATTACAGCAAACCAGTCGTGGTGGAAACCATTCCTTTAAAGAATTTCTATAAAGCGGAAGATTATCATCAGGATTATCTGGATAAAAATCCGGGAGGTTACTGCCACATCGAACCGGGATTGTTTGAAATGGCAAGAAACGCCAATCCGCCAAAAAAAGATACAAAAGGAAGTAACGAAACCAAATATCAGAAGCAGGATAAAAAGGTTTTAAAAGAAAAACTGACTGCCGAACAGTATAACGTAACTCAGGAAAACGGTACAGAAAGAGCTTTCCAGAACGAATACTGGGATGAAACCAGAGAGGGGATTTATGTAGATATTACCACAGGAGAACCTTTGTTTATCTCCACCGATAAATTCGAATCCGGTTGCGGATGGCCAAGTTTTTCTAAGCCGATTACCAAAAAATTAATCGAAGAGAAGTTAGACCGTTCTCACGGAATGACAAGAGTGGAGGTGAGAAGTAAAACAGGAGATGCGCATTTGGGACACGTTTTCAATGACGGTCCCGCAGACAAAGGCGGACTTCGTTACTGCATCAATTCAGCTTCCCTGAAGTTTATTCCGAAAGCGGAAATGCAGGAAAAAGGTTATGGAGAATATATTTCTCTACTTGATAAAGATAAAAAGTAAGTGTTAAGTGAAGAGGTGATTGAAGGGGCTGTCGAAAGGCAGCCTTTTTATGTTTATACTTTAAATTGAGTATCCCGTCATTCAGAAAGGAGCGGAACGGAGTGGAGCGCATTGAAGAATCTATCAGAGTTTTAGCTGAAGTCTTTCTTTAATGCTAAACATGGAAAAATTTAAAAATAGTAAAAATCCAAAGATGATGTAATACGATTGTTGAGGAACATGATTAATAAATGTCTCTGGATTAAAAAAATTCAATGCGATTTTCTTTTCGTGATGCTCGCCTCCTACAACTCCTCCACAAATAGCTTCTCTTTCTACAGCCTTCGGATCTTTGTACATATGAACAGCAAAAAAATGATTGGTTTTTTCAACATCAACCCCATAGGATTCCTGTTTTGCCATCTTCATTGCATCAATTAAAGCGATAAAATCCTGATAATTATTTTTATCTCCAATTACAAATTCAATTCCGGTTTCTTTTTCATTTCTTGCCTGAAGTTTTTTTAATTCGGAGACATAATATGGCTGATTCTGAAGTGCGGTATTGGGCTTTACAACAATCTTTTTGTAATTCCATTTTCTGTAAGGTTCAAAAGTATTCAATGAATTTTCCTTTCCTTTTTTTAGTTTAGCGGGAAGTCCAAGATCCATAACGGTGTATTGTTCATGAGTTCTTTGGCTACCGTAATACCAAAACAAAACAGGAATCAGCAAAGCACTGATCAGTCCCGGAAAATAATAGATCTTTCTCATGCAAACGTTCTTTTAGTTTGAAGATTTTCCTTAATGCTGAACATGGAAATGTTTAAAAACAGTAGAAATCCAAAAATAATGAAAAAAGCTTCTTTTGGAAGTTTGAAAAAGTTATCTTTAAAAGTTGGTTCTGCATAAGTATAAATGGCATCATTACAAAGAAGGCATTCAACTTCTTTTGCGTTTGGATCCTTATAATAATGAACTGCAAATACATGCCCTGTTTTTTCTATATCAAAAGCATAAGTGTCCTGTTTTGCAATAGCCATATCATTTAATAAAGAAACAAAATCACCGTAAGTGTTATTTTCATCAAGAATGAACTCAATTCCTGTTTCTTTTTGATTTCTTTTCTGAAGAGCTTTCATTTCCGAAACATACAAGTTAGAATTTTCTTTAGCTGTATTAGGATTAACTTTTATTTTTTTATAGTCCCAATGTCTCAAAGGCTCAAAGCTATATAGATAATTATTACCTGTAAGCTTCGCTGGAAGTCCTATATCCATAACACGCAGATTAGCTTCTTCAAGTTTCATATTCCCATAATACCAAAACAGAACAGGAATCAGCAAAGCACTGATCAGTCCCGGAAAATAATAGATCTTTTTCATGGTAATAATTTAATTTCATCTGAATGAAAATTTTAAGCCAAAAAACAAAAAAAGTGATCCGTAAAAAACGAACCACTTAAAAAAAATAATCTGAATATATTGTGTTGAATGTTTTAAAAAAATTACCAGTCCTTCTTTCTGAGAATCCAGTACGACCCGAAAATAAAAATCGCACACCAAACCAGACACGCAACTAAACTTTCGGTAGGGTAGTGGAATTCATATTTTCCTCCAAAGATTTGTGCGGCTTTTAAACGCATCATCGGATTGGGAATAAGGCTTGACATACTTTCCAGCGGAAAAAGATGACTGATGAAGAAATCGTCTTTCATAATCTTTAATCGTTCCGCTTCCTGTGTTCCTCTTACTTTCGAAAAAGTTTCAAATAAACCAATAATCCATTCTCCGAGCCATAATACAAACAATGCTAAAAATACGAAAATCGATTTTCTCAATAAAACCGAAAGAAACATCAGGAAACAGAAGAAGGTAAATAGCTTTATAAAGTAGTTGCCAATAAAGAAAACCTCTTCAAAAACTTTCCCAGATTCTGTTGTATCAGAATATTGATACCCTAAAAACATGGTAATCGCAAAAACGATAATCGTAGAAATAATTGTGAAAATGCTTATCGTTAACAATTTAGAGCTGATGAATTCCTTTCTGCTTAAACCGTCAATCGTATTCTGCTTAAACATCCGGTTGCTGAATTCCTGCGAAATCGAAAAAACAATGATTAATCCTAAGAAAATCTTCAGCAAAGCCACAATCCATGTTGTGAAATTCCAGATTCCCGGAAAATTGTAAATTCCCTGCTCTTTCAAATTAATCTTTCCTCCGAAAGCATCAAAATCTACCAGTCCGACGAAAAGCAAAGCAATAAGAATCGCAAAATATAAGATCGTAAAAACCTTGAATGGTCTGTAATTCAGGTTTTTGTAATATTCTAGTTTTAGTAATTTCAGCATGATTATTTTGTGTTTTTTACAAGTTCAAGGAATTGAGATTCAAGAGACAGTTTTTTCTTTGTTAAGTGAGACAGGAAAATCTCTTTTTCAGCCAGTTTCTGGTTCAGCGCCGAAGCCGAAATAGAAGCATCATCACGAATTTGTGCTTTTAAAATTTCACCTTCCTGCTTCACCGCAGTAAACCACTGCAGTTCATTCAGTGCATTTAAAAGCAATGTATTGTTGTCTGCTTTTAATTCAAAATAACCATTATTGGCGGTCATTTCGTCCACCCTTCCGCAATAGATGGAATTTCCCTCCTTCAAAACAATTACATGGCTGCATATTTTTTCAATTTCATCCAGAAGGTGACTCGCAATGATAATCGTAATGCCCTGTTTTGCAATATTATTGATGATATCTCTGATCTGGATAATTCCTTCAGGATCAAGACCATTTGTCGGCTCATCAAGAATAAGAACCTCCGGATTGTTCAGTAATGCCGAAGCAATCGCAAGACGCTGTTTCATCCCCAGAGAATACGTTCGGAACATATCTTTTTTTCTTTCCAGAAGATTAACCGTTTTCAGTACTTCATCAATTCTGGAATAAGGCGTTCCTTTAATTTCGGCAACAATTTTAAGATTCGTCTCCGCATTCAGATAAGGATAAAAATTAGGCTGTTCTATAATCGCCCCGATTTTTTTCAGCGTATCAGGATCAGTTCCTTTCTTTCCAAACCAGTACCATTCTCCGCTTGTCGGGTTAATCGTAGAAAGCAACATCCCGAAAGTGGTGGACTTTCCGCTTCCGTTCGGTCCTAAAAGTCCGTAAACATTCCCCTTTTCCACATCAAAGGAGATATTGTTTACCACGATTCTCTTGAATTTTTTAGTCAGATTCTTTACTGATAAAATTTTTTCCATGTAATTTGTTTTACATAGTAGTAGTGTATATAATTCACGTTTTGTTACAAATTATATCATCAATCCGTAAAATTTAATTTCTAAAAACATTAAATTTGATAGAATTAATAGGGAATTATGAAGTTAATTGAACTGGCAAAAGAACTTAACGTTTCAGCCGAAGCGATCAAACAGTTTATTCAGGATTTTGATCTTGAGCTTGTAGAATGCATAAGCACAAATTTTGAAGTAAAAGAAGATTTTGAAAAGTTTGCGCGCGAAAACATCGAATTTTTAAAACTTTACGAAAAAGATTTAGACAAAACAAAAACACTGGAACAGATTGCGGAAACCATCAATCAGCCCAAAGAAAAAATAGAAAAAGCCATTAAAGAAGCTGATCCGAATATTTTCGACAACGGTTTCTTCAAATCCTCCATTTCAAGCTACGGAATCGATAACAAACTTGGCGGAAATTATCAGTTTGTGTATGATTATTTCGGGCATAAAACCAGCCTTCAGAAAAGAGATTTTATCGGCTACAGAGATCTTTTCTTCTATATTTCAGGCGCTCTGGAACCGTTTTTAAATCCGCAGCAGATTAAAGACTGGGGAATCAACAAACCCGCCGGAATTATTCTGTATGGTCCTCCCGGAAGCGGCAAGATTTTCTGGGCAAATAAAATTGCCGAAATTATAGGCTATCAATTTAAAGAAGTTAAAAAACATTACCTCGGAACCTCTTTTGTAGACGGAATTCAGACCAATTTCAATGATTTTCTGGTAACCATTATGAAAAAAGATAAAATTCTGTTGTTTCTGGAAGACTTTGATGAAATTATGATGGCAAGGAAAGCAGACAATAATGTCGCTTCCTGTAATCTGGAAACACAGGAACTTATTCTGCATTATATTTCGAAATTTGAGCGGGGAAATCTTTTAATGGTAGGATCTGCAAATTCCGTTTCTGAAATTAATGAAGAAATTCTGGCTCCGGGAAGATTCGATGTCATGATTCCTGTTTTTCCGCCCAATCTTGCGGAAAGATCTGAAATCATTTTATATGCCATGACGAAAAATCTGGAGAAGGATTCTTTGCTGTTTAAGATTTTAAGGAATAACAAAGCCGATAAAATTCCTTTCTGGAACGAGGTTTCTTCACAAATGAAAGTATTCAGCAATACGATGCTGATCGATTTTACCCAAAGTCTGAAAAAGAGAATTAAAAACGAATATCAGAAAACACGGAACGAAAATTTAAAGATCGATCAGAAACTTTTAAAAGGCGCTTTAAGAGATGCGGCAGCGAAACTGACGGAAGAATATCTGGATCAGATTGCGAGATTTTTAGCAGATGCGATAATCAATAATTTCGATCAGTTCCAGCAGAGAATTCAGAATCTTAAAAAAGAACTGGATACTTACAAAGCAGTTGAAGAACCAAGAAGAATCATCGGTTTCCATCATAACGGCGAAGAAGAAGGAAGTCAGGGATAGAAAGGTGTGAATTCTCTTGGTTTGTGAATTTTGCGTTGCAAGTCAACTGTCAATTTTTATAATATTATGACTCAGAATGAAAAAAAAATTCACAAGAGAAGAGAATTGACTATTCACAATTTACCATAAAAATAGCTTATGAACAGCATCTGGGAACTTGAAACTTTTTACAGAAAACGCGAGGTTATTATTATCGGAGCCGGTTTTACGGGACTTTGGACGGCAATTTCCATTAAAGAAAAATATCCCGAAAAATCTGTTTTGATCATTGAACGAAATTCTGTTCCGATGGGTGCTTCCACGAGAAATGCAGGATTTGCCTGCTTCGGAAGTCTAACGGAAGTGATTGCCGATTCTGAAAAAATGGGCTGGAAAAAAACACTAGACCTTGTAAAGATGAGGTTTGACGGTCTGCAGAAAATTCAGCATTATTTTAAAAATTCTGAAATAGATTTTGATCTGAATGGCGGTTTCGAGATTCTTAATGAAGATGAACCTTTACAAAAACTGGATGAAGTAAATCAGAAGCTGAAATCCATTACCAATGTAGAAAAAATCTATTTTTTAAGCCAACATAAAATTCAGGAATTCGGTTTGGAAAAATCTCAATATCTCATTGAAAATCCGTGTGAAGGAAGTCTGCATTCCGGGAAACTCCTTCAAAAATTACTGGAAAAATGTCATGAATTAAAGGTTGAATTTCTCTTCGGAACCGAAGTTGAAAATATCACGGAACATTCAGATGAAATTGAAGTTCATTTTTCAAAAAATCTTTCTGTGAAGACAGATCAGTTAATACACTGTACGAATGCTTTTGCTTCAAAATTTTTAGAGAAAGAAAAAATTATTCCGGCTCGAGGACAGATTATTTTAACTGAACCGATTGAACATCTGAAATTAAAAGGGACATTTCATTATGATGAAGGTTTTTATTATTTCAGAAATCTCGGAAACCGGATTTTACTCGGAGGCGGAAGAAATCAGGATTTTAAAACAGAAGAAACCACATCTTTTGAAACCACAGAATTTTTGCAGAATCATCTTGAAAATTTTTTGAAAGAAGTCATTTTACCCGATCAAAATGTTGAAATCGTTCATCGCTGGTCAGGAATTATGGCAATGGGAACCGAAAAAACACCGATTGTAAAACAACTTTCAGAAAGACAGTTTTGTGCAGTTCGTCTTTCAGGAATGGGTGTTGCGTTGGCTCCGAAAATCGGGGAGATTGTAGCGGAAATGATTTAATTTCAGTCACATTGGTTTTTATTACTTTAAAATAAAAAATCAATTAAGAAGAAAATCAAGGATTTTCAAAAACTTACGTTGTTCTTCTCTACGATACGAAAGATTTAAAATCTTAGGTGACTGATGTGTTTAAATTTGAAATTAATTAAGAAGACAAGCATATAAATTGAAAGTATATTTCAGCAGGAATCTGTACTAATTCGTGAAATCTGCGGGACAAAAATTTGCACTCATAATTTTATCCGTATTTTTGCAAAAAATAAACAATCGTGATTAACAGCGACCAGATAAAAGAAATTCAGTCAAGAATTGATGATTTACATAAATATCTTCAGATCGATAAAAAGAAGATAGAAATTTCTAATGATGATGAAAAAACAGCAGCTCCTGAGTTTTGGGACAATCCTAAAGAAGCTGAAGGATTTCTGAAACAGCTCCGTTCCAAAAAGAAGTGGGTGGAAGCGTATGACGAAATCAATACCCAGTTTGAAGATTTACAGGTTTTGGCAGAATTTGCCAAAGAAGATCCGGATTCTGAGAAAGAACTGGACGAAACCTTTCCTCAACTGGTAGAAAAAATCGAAGATCTTGAATTCAAGAATATGCTTTCCAATGAAGGGGATGAACTTTCTGCGGTTTTACAAATTACTGCAGGAGCAGGAGGAACAGAAAGCTGCGACTGGGCTTCAATGCTGATGAGAATGTATACCATGTGGGCGGAAAAACAAGGGTATAAAATCCGTGAACTGAACTTTCAGGAAGGGGATGTTGCCGGAGTAAAGACTGTAACACTGGAAATTGAAGGAGAGTTTGCATTCGGATATTTAAGAGGAGAAAACGGAGTTCACCGTCTGGTAAGAATTTCGCCTTTCGATTCCAATGCTAAGCGTCATACGAGTTTCGTTTCGGTGTATGTGTATCCTTTGGTGGATGATACGATTGAAATCAACATCAATCCTGCCGATATTTCATTCGAAACCATGAGATCTTCCGGAGCAGGAGGTCAGAACGTAAACAAGGTAGAAACGGCGGTTCGTCTTCGTCACGCACCTACAGGAATCATCATTGAAAACTCAGAGTCGCGTTCCCAGCTTCAAAATAAGGAAAAGGCAATGCAGTTGCTTCGTTCCAGACTATACGAAATGGAACTGGAAGAGCGTATGAAAGCCCGTAACGAGATCGAAGCCAATAAAATGAAGATCGAGTGGGGAAGCCAGATCCGAAACTACGTTATGCATCCTTATAAACTGGTAAAAGATGTGCGTTCCGGATTCGAAACTTCCGATGTGGATTCTGTAATGAACGGAAACATCACTCCGTTCCTGAAAGCTTTCCTGATGGCGGATGGAACGGCGGTTTCAGATGATGATATGGAATTGTAGGACAATGTTTAAATTTCGTTAAAATCTTATAATTAATTTCCGATTGACGTTTATTAATCCTATTTTTGTTACTTATCAAAATGTATGGAAGATTTCAATAGCTGGAAAGATTTATTAAATCCGGAGTTTTATATCAAGCTTGGAGGATTTTGGCTCATTCTGTTTATCATTTTCGCCGAAACAGGTCTTTTTGTAGGATTTTTTTTACCGGGCGATTCACTGCTTTTCGTTTCGGGAATTTATTCAATTGATATCATCAGAGAGACTTTCGGCTCCACAGGGAGCGATTTTTTCGATACATTTATCTTAGCGGCATCAGTTTCTCTGGCTGCTATTATAGGGAATGAAATAGGTTACTATTTTGGAAGAAAGACAGGTTCTGCTTTATATAAAAAAGAAGATACATGGCTTTTTAAAAAGAAATACCTTTATCAGGCGCACGATTTTTTCGAGAAAAACGGAGCTTTGGCCATTATTATGGCGAGATTTTTACCGGTTGTAAGAACATTCACTCCGATTGTTGCAGGAATCGTAAAGATGGATAAAAAGGCGTTCTTAAGAGATAATATCATCGGAGCGGTTCTCTGGTCGTTTTTATTGATTTTTGCAGGACATTATCTGGATAAATTATTCATTGATCAGTTCGGAATTGATCTTAAGAAAAAACTAGAACTGATTATTATTGTAATTGTTCTGATAACAACAGTTCCGGTTATTATCAAATTTTTATTCGGTAAAAAACAGGACTTCTCCAAGTATGAAAATCATAATTTTGATGAAGAAGACAACTAAGAATTCATTTTTAAATATATTTAACCCGCTTATCTGAGCGGGTTATTTTTTTGCTGAATCATTATAGATTCTTCTTAGAAGGATAAGGAGATATTACAAAACCAGTTCTTTAGTTATTTATCAGATTAATTTTTAATCCACTCCAGAATATTGGGATAAATGATACTGTCTCTTTTTTTCTTACTAAAAAATCTTGGCGCATGACCTGTATTTTCCATAAAAATAAATTTATGCGGTATATTTTGAGCCGTTAAAGCAGAATCTAAGGCAATTCCCTGTTTCGGACTGACTAAAAAATCCTGATTTCCCTGAAAATGGAGGGTAGGAACATTCGAAATATGGGCAATCGGACTGGCTTTTTTAAATTCTTCAGACAAGTTTCCACGCGTGAATTTTGTTCCCACCACTTTTTGGACGGTTGGCGAAGAATATTTGGAGTAAAATGAATTCAGGTATTCCGGAGAATAAAAATCTGTGGGTCCACTTAAGGAGATGATTTTTTTAATTTTATCAGGATTTTGATAGCCATACAGCAAAGCAAGATGACCTCCTGCACTTTCTCCCAAAAGAATATAATTGTTAGGCTGAAGTTCTGCTTTCTGCGCCAGTTCATTGAATTTGGCAATCACCGAATTAATGTCTTCAAGCTGTTCGCGGTACGTGATTTTTTTTGATTTTGAAACCAGTCGGTAATTCATATTAATGGTCGGAATATTATTTTTAAAAAGCATTTTCTGAATCTGGATCATGTGTTCTTTTTTGCCCAGAGTCCATGCTCCGCCATGAATTAATAAAACAACGGGAGAATTTTCAGGATAATCCGAAGGAAGAAAGATGTCTGCTTTCTGCCTTTTATGTTCGCCATATTTCAGATTGTAAATTTTCTGTTCGTTATTTGTTCCCACCCAGACTTTAAATTTTCTCGTATTGCATGAAGTCAGAATAAAGCCAATTAACCCTAAAACAAAGAAATGGTAACGAAGAATCAGCTTTTTCATAGAATAAATGTACAGAAAATTAGAATTTAAAAATTAATAATACCAGAAATTTTTATTTTTTGTTATGAGTTCCATTCCATATATCCGAAAAGAAAATGGTTGTTTTTACACAATAAAGTTTTTCCTCCCGAAGCAAATAAACTTTCTCCCTGAAATCATGTTTCGTAAATGATTTCTTCGGGAGAATATTCCTGACTGCATATTTTACAAAAAATTGAATGAAAATCTTTATGAATCATTACTTTAATTGAAAAAGATGGTACATAATCACTTTTTCATAGTTTTTTGATGATTATCACGAATATACAAATTATGAGGAATACAATTTGATATACAGATTTAAAATAATTAATCTTAATTAACTACGCGATAAGTAAGTTTAAATAAAGCTCGGTCAGTCATAAGAAAAACCGAATTAAATAATTATTTTTGCCCTTTAACAAACATTAAAAAAACATTAAAATTTTATGGCATCTGGTTTTTTTGCGATCTTGGATGATATTGCTGCGTTAATGGATGATGTAGCGGTTACAAGTAAAATAGCGACTCAGAAAACGGCTGGAATCTTAGGAGATGATCTTGCTGTAAATGCTGAAAAAGCGACTGGTTTCCTTTCTTCGAGAGAACTTCCGGTACTTTGGGCGATCACAAAAGGATCTTTCATCAACAAACTTATTATTCTTCCGATTGTTTTTCTGCTAAACTGGCTGTATCCGCCTGCCATTAATTATGTTTTGATTTTGGGAGGTCTGTATCTTGCTTTTGAAGGGGTAGAAAAGATTATAGAATTTCTGTTTCACAGGGATAAAAAAGGTCATGAAGTCGTAGAAGAGGCGGAAGAAGAAGATCTAAATTCTGAAGAAACCGAAAAGGCAAAGATTAAATCAGCAATTACAACGGATTTTATTCTGTCTATTGAAATTGTAATTATTGCTTTAGGAACGGTTTTGGAGGAAAGTCATCCTTTTATTACCCAGATTCTGGTAACCTCATTGGTGGCTTTTATTGCAACAGTAGGAGTTTACGGAATTGTAGCTTTAATTGTAAGAATGGATGATGCAGGATTTAAACTGATCAGAAAAAGTAACGATAAAGGGGTTATCGGGAAATTAGGACATCTGCTTGTAAAAGCACTTCCAATAGTTATAAAAGCTTTAGGAGTGATCGGAACGATTGCCCTGATTATGGTTGCCGGAGGAATTTTTGCTCACCGAATAGAATATTTTCACCATATTTTACCATCATGGTCTTCAGATAAAATACTTACGGTTCTTAAAGAAGTGATTCTGGGACTTGCAGGAGGATTGCTTGCCGTGGCTGTTTTCACGATCGGGAAAGCATTGTTTTCCTTAGTGAAACGCGCATAGAAAATTGATCAATAATAGTAAAAATTCGCGGCTTCTACGAAGCCGCGAATTTTTTATTTCAAAGATAATTTAATTACCTAGTTCAGATCATAATTCATGATCACGAGTCTCAGAATAAAATGCACATAATCCTGATCTGCGTTTTTTCTGTTGATCAGATGATTTTTATATTCATACGATTTCAGAACAGAAAGCAGTTGTCTGTAAGTCTCAAGATCTTCATTTTTGATCTTTACTCTCATGTTTCCGTCTCTTCTTTCTACGATTTTATCATCCAGCGTTCTTACTTTAAATAAAACCTCGCATGATTTTTTAGCAGGTCCGAAATATCTCTCAACAATATTAATCTTGAATGCATCAAAAGTAATCATATTGAAAATAAGATTCGCCGTAGATTCTGGTGTATGGAGTTGAAGCTTGTAGTTCATGTGAAATTTTTACAATACGTACAAATATGTACAGGTTTTTAATTTAAAGTAGTTTAAAATTCAAAAAAGAGACTTTTCAAAGAAAGCCTCTATAAATATAGTTAATTGAAAAGATCTTTCACCTTATCGAAGAAAGTTTTTTCTTTGCCGGATGGTTCCGCAACCATTTCTCCGCTGCTCATCTGCTTTTCAAAGAAATCTTTTTGATCTTTCGTAAGTTTTTGCGGAGTCCATACATTGATGTGGATAAACATATCACCTTTTCCGTAGCTGTCGATACTTGGAAGACCTTTTCCTGCTAATCTCAGAATTTTTCCGGATTGCGTTCCTGCATCTACCGTAATTTTTACTTTTCCGCCAACTGTCGGTACTTCTTTTTTCGTTCCCAAAGCTGCTTCAGCAAAAGAAATGTACAATTCCTGATGAAGATTATCGCCTTCTCTTTTAATGACTTTATCAATTTCCTCTTCGATAATCACCAGTAAATCTCCCGGAATACCTCCAAAAGGAGCATCATTACCTTTTCCTCTTACATTTAGCTGGATACCATCTCTTGCACCGGCCGGAATATTAATCGTTACTTCCTCTTCATCTTTAATTAATCCCTGAGCATTGGCGCCCGCAGGAATTTTATCTGCCACTTTTCCGATTCCCTGACACGTTCCGCAGGTTGTCTGGGTCTGCATCTGTCCGAACATCGTATTCATTACCTTAAGCTGTACACCAGAACCGTTACAGGTAGGGCAGGTTTTTGAAGTGGCACCTTCTGCCATCTTCATTTTCTTTACTTTAATGGTTTTCTGTGTTCCGTTCACCATTTCATCAAGATTCAGCTTAATTCTGATTCTTAAATTAGAACCTTTTACCTGCTGACGACCACCGCCGCCACCGCCGCCACCGCCGAATCCTCCGAAACCGCCACCGAAAATATCTCCAAACTGACTGAAAATATCTTCCATGTTCATTCCGCCACCGAAACCGCCTCCTCCGAAGCCTCCGTTTCCGCCCATTCCTGCGTGTCCGAACTGGTCGTATCGCGCACGCTTCTGTTCGTCGCTCAGAACTTCGTAAGCTTCTGCAGCTTCTTTAAATTTTTCTTCGGCATCTTTATCGCCCGGATTTTTATCAGGGTGATATTTAATGGCCATTTTACGGTATGCTTTCTTTATTTCGTCGGCTGATGCAGATTTGCTGATCTCAAGAACCTCGTAATAATCTCTTTTTGACATCTTTATATGAGTAATTAGTAATGAATAATGAGTAATATCAAAAATTGCTTATTACCCATCACTTATTGCTTATGTTAATTTCCTGTAACTACTTTTGCAAAACGGATTACTTTCTCTCCTAAAGTATATCCTGTTTCAATAACATCCACGATTTTTCCTTTCAAATCTTCTGACGGAGCAGGAATCTGAGTGATCGCTTCGTGGAAATCCACATTAAAGCTGTCTCCCGCTTTTACTTCCATTGCTTTCAGTCCTTTTTCTGTCAGTTTATTTTTGAATTTGTTGTAAATTAATTCAACACCTTGCAGATCAGCAGGATTTCCGTTCTTCGCAATTTCTTTAATTGCTCTTTCAAAATCATCCAATACGCCAAGCATAGAAATCATCATATCCTGATTTGCATACTGGAAAAACTCCATTTTCTCTTTGCTCGTTCTTTTTTTATAATTTTCGAATTCTGCGTACAGTCTGATGTAACGATCCTTTTCTTCTGCCAAAAGTTCCTCTGCCGTAGGTTTTGCTGTCACATTTTCCTCAGTTGCCGCTTCGTTCTGAATATTCGTATCTTCTTGATTATTGATGCTTTCTTCGTTAATATCCTGATTTACCATAATTCAATCTTTATTTTCCTTTTTATTCACAAACATTCTGCCAAAGAAAAAAGCGTGACATTTCGTCAGATTTTGAGTATTTGTTGCAATTGAATAACGAGCGGCTAAAAATGTCTTTCCTCTGAAGGAGGACAGAAATTTGTAAAAATTTTTTGACGGGATGGTTTTAAATATTACTTAAAGTAAAGCTGTTTTTCTTGTTTTTAAGAAGCTGTTTCCTGCTTTCCGCACTCGCTCATTTCTTTGTTTTTGGCTGCGGCGGCGAAGCCGCCGCAGCCAAAAACAAAGAAATGAGCTCAGACAAAGCTGCAATCGGGGCTAGAGTTGAAGTCGTGTTTTAAATATTGGGAAATCTGTTATTTGAAAAATTTAACATCATTACAAATATCAGATTTGAAAAAATAATTATAGTCCAAAACTTGTCATCATTGAAAACCTTTGAGTTCTTTGCTAAGTAGAGCGGCTTTGTAAACTTAAAAATGGACATAAGTCTTTAAAAATCTTTGCAGACTCTGCGTTAAAAATTAAGCACGATCATTAATGAAGTATGTACAAAAAAATTACGGTTACTTAATATAAAAAGAAAATAATTTTGGTACAGAACTATTTCCCGAAAAAAGTCTGATACAGAAGATAAACATTCAAAATAATAATAATAAACGAAATAATCCAGACACAAATTTTCATGAAAGGCTTATTCACAAATTCCCCCATTTTGGCTTTATCACTTGTAAACATAACAAGCGGAACCACCGCAAAACTCAGTTGCATAGAAAGAATAACCTGACTTAAAACCAGTAAATCCGTAGTTCCTTCTTCACCGTAAAGAATGGCCACAATAAGAGCCGGAATGACAGCGATCAGTCTTGTAATCAGTCTTCTTAACCAAGGCTTCAGCTTAATATTCAAAAAACCTTCCATTACAATCTGTCCGGCAAGCGTTCCGGTAAGGGTAGAATTTTGTCCGGAAGCAAGCAAGGCAATCGCAAAGGCAATACTTGCCATCGAAGCCCCTAAAATTGGAGTCAGCATTTTATACGCATCGTGAATGTCGGCAACATTTTTATTTCCTGTTGTATGAAAAGTTGCAGCCGCCAGAATAAGAATCGCGGCATTGATGAAAAAAGCAAGCATTAAAGAAACGGTGCTGTCTAAAGTAGCAAATTTGATAGCCTCTTTTTTACCTTCTTGTGTACGCTCGTAATCCCGTGTCTGAACAATGCTGCTGTGCAAGTACAGATTGTGAGGCATCACGGTAGCTCCCAAAATCCCGATTGCAATATAGAGCATGGCGGGGTTCTGAATGATTTCTTTTTGTGGAATCAACCCACCTAAAAGTTCATTAACGGCTGGTTTGGAAATAACCAATTCATACACAAAACAGGCGAGAATAATAAAGATCAGTCCGCCCACAATACTTTCGATCCATCGGAAACCTTTTGCCTGAAGCAGAAGAATGAAAAGAACATCAATAGTCGTAATAACAATTCCCCAGGTAAGAGGAATATGGAAAAGTAAATTTAATGCAATCGCAGAGCCGATTACTTCCGCAAGATCGCACGCTGCAATGGCAATTTCACAGAATATCCAAAGAATAAAATTTGTGGTCGGGCTAAAATGATCTCTGCAAGCCTGTGCCAAATCTCTTTCGGCAACTACTCCTAATTTCACAGACAGGTGCTGCAAAACCATTGCAAAAATATTTGAAATTAAAATTACAGAGAGTAGAGTATAGCCAAACTGTGCTCCTCCTGCAATATCTGTAGCCCAGTTTCCGGGATCCATGTATCCAACGGCAACCATAAGTCCGGGACCGGCAAACGCAAGATACTTTCTCCAGAAACTTGCATTTTTAGGAACTTTTACCGAAGAATATACTTCGGATAGTGAATGAGATGTTTTATCTTTTCGCCACGCGGCTTTTAATTTCAGATTCATAAATGTTAGAAATGGCTAACAAATATAATTAAATAAATGAAAACAGAGAATAACCGGAAAACAAAAATCCCGAAAAAATTCCGGGATTCTGATTTATGTTTTAAAGATTATTTTGTAAATCGTACCGACATTTTTCTGTCAACCGCTCTTTCTTCATTAGATGCAGATGCAGGTACTTTTGCAAACTGGCTTCCATATCCGTCTGCTCCGGTCACCTGAGATCCTACTCCCTGTTTTTCAAGCCATGTCTTAATATAGTTGGCTCTGTCTGCAGAAAGCTTAAGATTTTTGGCTTCGTCTCCGGTTTTATCTGTATAACCACCAATTTTTATTTTTGCTTCAGGATATGCTTTTAAAATAGCCACTAAATTCTGAAGCTGTCCTTCAGATCCTGCTTCAAGTTCTGTAGCGCTTCCCAATTTAAAGTTTACATGGTCAAAATTATACCACGTTTTCTTTAAAGCAGCATCATCTTTAGCATTCTTATAACCACCGGATTTTAAGAATGCAATCATATTGTCTTCCATTCCTCCTTTATATCCTTTTAAAGAAACACCGTTTAAATCGATATTCTCATCAACTTTAGCGTTTGCAGACTTCATTGAAGCTGTATCCGATGTTTTAGCGTTTACCGTATCTGTAACCACTTTGCCGGAGTCCGTCATAGTAGTGGTTGTTGTAGTCCCTTTTTTATCACACTGCTTCCAGATGAAGTAACCTACAGCGATTAGAAGCAATAATGGAAGAAGCCATTTCCAGATAGAACCTCCGCCATCATTATTGTTCCTGTCGGGAAATGTTCCGTTAGGAGCTGTACTTCTGGTAACTTCAATTTTTGGTTCTTCCTTAGCAGGAGCTTTTATTGCATCGCCGTCATTATCAAATTTGTATCTTGCATCCCAGTCTCCCATATTTAAAGAAGCCAGAGAAAGTCCGGCAGGTAATAATGAAGAAATAACTCCTTTCTGGTCACCAAGTAAATTTGAGATTCCTGATTTATCCAGATTATTATCAGCGGCATATTTTCCAATAGAACCTAAAGTTGCTCCTGTAACTAAATTTAAAAGAGAACTTGAAGAATTATTGCTGATCCCTGCGTAAGAAGCAATGCCATTTACCAAACCGCTCAGTTTATCGCCGAAAATTAAAGACAGTAAACTTGAAATGATTGAATTGTTGGAAGAACCACCCATCAGATTACCTAAAATTCCATTAGAAGAAGCTCCTGAAATTGCATCCAAAACGGCAGGATTATCTGAATTGTTTGCTAAACCTCCCACAACGGCAGGCAATAAACCTCCGATTGCTTTTGAAATGGCAGACTCACTTTCCCCAAACTGTGATGCAGCCTGAGACACTAAAGCAGGACCTAATTGTCCTTTAATTAAATCAATAACATTTAAAGACATAATAAATTTATTTTAAAGATTAATGTTGTAATAAATTTAAACAAAAAATAGTCCACTTATTGATTTTTAAAAAAAATCTGCAAAAATTTCAGGAATTTTTGCAGATTTAATAATTTTTTATGTTAAGTCTTAATATGCTTTTGCGAATAAAACACGTCTTTTAGATGGTTTTCCGGAAATTAAGGAAACGCCTTCTTCAATATCATCGTCCAAAGGAATACATCTTATTGTTGCTTTGGTTTCATCCTTAATTTGTTCTTCTTCTTCAACCGTTCCGTCCCAATGTGCATAGATGAATCCTCCTTTTTCTTCCAGAACTTTTTTGAATTCTTCGTAAGTATCTACTTTCGTAATGTTGTTTTTTCTGAACTCAAATGCTTTGTTGTAGATATCCTGCTGAATAGTTTTCAGTAATTCTTCAATGTAAGCATCTAAACCGTCAATAGAACGGACTTCTTTTGTTAAATTATCTCTTCTTGCAATTTCCACAGATCTGTTTTCAAGATCTCTTGGTCCCATTGCAATTCTTACTGGTACACCTTTTAATTCATATTCTGCGAATTTCCAGCCCGGTTTGTTCTGTGTATCGTTATCAAATTTTACAGAAATTCCTTTTGCTCTCAATTTAGCCTGAATATCTAAAGCCACTTCGCTGATCTGTGCCAATTGTTCTTCTCCTTTAAAAATAGGAACAATCACAACCTGAATCGGAGCCAGAGTAGGAGGAAGCACCAATCCGAAATCATCGGAGTGTGTCATAATCAAAGCCCCCATCAAACGGGTTGAAGTTCCCCACGATGTTGCCCATGCATGTTCAATTTTACCCTCTTTATTAGTGAATTTCACATCAAATGCTTTTGCGAAATTTTGACCTAAAAAGTGAGACGTTCCTGCCTGTAAAGCTTTTCCGTCCTGCATCAATGCTTCAATACAATAGGTTTCGTCTGCTCCGGCAAATCTCTCTGAAGGTGTTTTCAATCCCTGAATCACAGGAATTGCCATAAAGTTCTCTGCAAAATCTGCATATACTTTATTCATTTTTTCAGCTTCTTCAATTGCTTCATCTTTTGTAGCGTGAGCAGTATGACCTTCCTGCCACAAAAATTCTGCTGTTCTTAAGAAAAGACGGGTTCTCATTTCCCAACGGACAACATTCGCCCACTGGTTGATTAATATAGGTAAATCTCTGTAAGACTGGATCCAGTTTTTATAAGTATTCCAGATAATTGCTTCAGAAGTAGGACGTACAATAAGTTCTTCCTCCAGTTTAGCGTCCGGATCTACAATAAGCTTGGAAGGGTTATCCGGATCTGTTTTCAATCTGTAGTGGGTAACAACTGCACATTCTTTAGCAAAACCTTCTGCGTTTTTTTCTTCAGCCTCAAACAAGCTCTTGGGCACAAAAAGCGGGAAATAAGCATTAACGTGACCTGTTTCTTTGAACTTTTTGTCCATTTCGTCACGCATTTTTTCCCAGATCGCATAGCCGTATGGTTTAATCACCATGCATCCTCGTACTCCTGAGTTTTCAGCTAAGTCGGCTTTTACCACCAACTCATTATACCATTTGCTGTAATCTTCGCTTCTTGAGGTTAATTTTGCCATTATTTTTTTTAATTTTTTTAACTTTTTTATGTTATTGTTATCTAAAAATAAAAATCTATTTTTGATAGATTTTTATAACCGTGTTTTGGTACATTTTTAGTACAGATTGCAAATATAATTTAAATTAAAAATTTTTACGTTATCATGAAAAAAAATATACATAAAAATTTACTAGGAATTTTAAGATCCAAAGGGATTTTAGCAATATCCGGTGGATTGTTACTTATGTCCTGCGGCGCTCAGATGGGCGGCTACAGCGAGACGGACGGCGTTTATTACGACCCGAATAAAGACACACTTCCTGAAGGGGTAATTATTAATGACAGAGGAAACAGGGTAGGAGAAGAATACAACTATTATCAGGATGATACCAATGTAATCCAGAATGCCGAAGCAAATGCTAAGGAAGGGAGATACAGCGACTGGAATAACTACAACTGGAATACCACAGCTACAGATTCAGACTGGGGAAGCTATGCAGGAAGCCAGACCAACTATTATAACAATTCCTGGGGATGGGGTTCTCCATGGGGATGGGGAGGATGGTATGGAGGCTATAATCCTTACTGGGGATATGGTGGCTATGGCGGCTGGAACATCGGACTTTCCTGGGGATGGGGAGGTTCCTGGGGATGGGGCTGGAATATGGGATGGGGATATTCTCCATACTGGAGCTACAATCCATATTGGGGTTGGGGTGGATATTACGGCAATCCTTACTGGGGTTACGGAGGATACTGGGGAGGAGGATATTATGCACCCATGTATAGAAGAAGCGGATCTAACGGCAGAGGCTTTAATTCATATAACGGTGGTTTTGCCAGCAAATATGGCGTAGGTTCCGGAGGTTTCAGAAGAAGCACCAACAATGCAGGCGGATTCAGAGATTCTAACTCGAATTACGGAGGTTTCAGAAATTCCGGCAACAGTGGAGGCTTCAGACAAGGAGACAGTAATGTGGGCGGTTTCAGAAATCAAAGTCAAAGCGGCATAAGATCTCAGGGAGGCTTTAGAAACCCGAATCAGAGTCAGCCAAGACCAAGCTACAATTATCCGCAACAATCGCAGCCAAGATACAATGATGGAGGTTTTAGAAATAACGGAGGCTTCAATAATTCCAACAGCGGAGGCGGCTTCAGATCAGGAGGCGGAGGCTTCGGTGGCGGAAGCGGTGGCGGCGGCGGATTCAGATCCGGCGGTGGCGGCGGAGGCGGTTTCCGAGGCGGCAGATAATTTTAAAAAGCAAAAACTATTCAAAAAATAATGTTAAAAAAATCTTTAGCAATAATGAGTATTTCTGCTGCATTTTTTGCGCAGGCTCAAGATGTTTCTGTGATTAGAAATACAGTGGATGTTTATTCTAATGCCCCGAATGTAGGTTCAGCTAAATTTAACGCAATGGCTGGCTCAAACGGAGCTTTGGGAGGTGATGCAAATTCGCTGCTTACCAATCCTGCGGGTTTGGGAGTAGCCATTTCAGGAGAAATTTCCGGAACATTATCTATCACCAATAACAAGAATACGTCTACTTATGCAGGTTCATCTTTCGGATA
Organism: Chryseobacterium sp. 2P; assembly: GCF_059579425.1. NCBI lineage: Bacteria > Pseudomonadati > Bacteroidota > Flavobacteriia > Flavobacteriales > Weeksellaceae > Chryseobacterium > Chryseobacterium sp. 2P. The sequence continues at coordinate 3,123,184 of NZ_CM184194.1, read as the reverse complement.
CAGTGTCAACAAAGGAGATCTTGGGAACCTAGGAGCTGTAATGACGTTTCAGTTATTAAGTGAAAGTGCCTGGAAGTTTATCAATATTGGGGTTAATTATTCTAACCAGTCTATTGAAAATTATATTGAAACTCAGGGAAACAGTAATCTAGTATATGATTTTCCTGATGGTAAAAGTTCATCTTTCGGCAGACATGCCTACGACAGATATGGATATTTATCAAAAACAAGTGTTGGGGTAGGAGCAAACTACAACAATAACCTGTATCTGGGAGCAGGATTGAATTTCTTTAATTCTTCCATTGATCAATCGGATACAGCAATGTTCAATTCTTTGTCGGATGGAAGTTCAGAGTACTTCAGTAAGCAGAATACGCCATTCTATGAAAAAGGAAACGGTTTCTCGGCTTCATTGGGGGTGATCGGAAAATTAAGTCCTAATTTCAGATTGGGAGCAGCTTTAGAAACGCCTACTTTCTGGAATATAGACAGAAGCTACAACTTCTATAATGATCCGGTTTATGGAGATGATACTGCTGTTGAAAACAGAAAATTAACGACTCCTTTAAAGGCTACTGTGAGTGCTGCATTTATCGCGAGCAAGAGTTTTGCCCTGAACGTAGATTATACATTAGGTCTAACAAAGCCTAAATATAAAGTGTACGGAGATGCCGAAACCGAGCTGAACGACTTCTTTAAAGAAAATTACAAAAATCTGTCAGAAGTAAAGATTGGTGCGGAATACAGAGTTAAACAGTTCAGACTGAGAGGAGGTTATTCTTATGCTTCAAGCCCGTTTGATGCTTTAACGGTAGACAGATACTCGAATAATGGAAGTGTTGATAAAAATCAGTCATATAGTAATCTGATCTTAAACGACAGAAATGCTTTATCTGTAGGTTTAGGATATGATTTCAGATCATTCTATATTGATGCATCATATCAGAACGTTACTTCAAATTATACCAATCCGTTCTTATACGGTAAAGTAGACGGTAATTACGAAGCAGGATATTATTCTCCGAATCATTTAATCTCAAGTGATGCTTTCGCAGTGTCTGATGTAAAAAATGTAAGAAACAATTTCTTTATTACAGTAGGATGGAAATTTTAATTTCCTGAAACAATATACTATATAAAAAGCTCCGAATTTATTTTCGGAGCTTTTTTATTTTCATTAAGTTGATTACCTTAAGTTCGATATAATAAGATTGAAAATTAATTGACTATCAAACCACTGTATTTCATTAATTGTGTTAATCTTCGGTTCAATGTAAAGTTTTCAGATCAAAATTGACTTTAATAGAAATTTAATTAAATTTTGGTTAAAGCCTATTGATTTTTTTGTATTGTTTTTACATCGGATCCACGTTGTTTAGTGGTGATGTCCTATTGGTGCATGACTGTGAAAGAGATGCATGACTAAGGCTAATGAAACTCCTAAAATAACAAGTCCTATTTTCACCCAGTCGATGTTATGGTTCTTATTGCTTTCAAAGATAATTACCGAAGAAATATGAAGGAAAATTCCTCCTACAATAGCCAGAAAATAGGGCTGAAGATCAGGATTGAAATAATTTCCGAGCAGCATTCCCAAAGGTGAAGCAAGTGCAAAAAGTGCAACAATTAATAAGGACGGATAAGAGGGATTAGATTTCGATTCATCTTTTCGGTTAAACAAAAACGCGCCCAAAATGAACGATATCGGAAGATTGTGAAAAACAATTCCCAAGAGATAAGGTGACAATTCCTGTTCTTCGTTCGCCAAAGGAATTCCCTCTATAAAAGCATGAATGAAAAGCCCCACCATTAAAGCGACAGGCAGAATATTATGTTCGCTGTGATGATGAAAATGTCCGTGTTCAAAACCTTTGGTTAAAGCTTCAAGGATCATTTGCAGTAAAACACCGCCGATCACGAAAATGCCCAGACTTCCTCCCGTTTCTGAAGTATAGACTTCAGGAAATACTTCATTCAGACAAATGGTAATCAGAAATCCGGCACTTAAAATCAAAAGATTTTTTGCCAGCTTTTCTTTTTTACCGAAATGCTTTCCCAGAAAAACTCCTGTAATAACGCTTAAAACCAGTAAAAGTACGGTAATCATTATTTTTTCTTGAATAAATTAATGCAACGCAGAGAAGTTTCTTTGTTGAAATCGTTCAGCTGATAATCTCCCCAGATTTTTATTCTCTCAAAACCACATTCAGCTGCATAGGAATTGATCGCATCCAATGTGTGAAGTTTTACTTTTTCGAAGAAATGATAAGGCTTTCCGTCTGCTTCAAATTGAATGTCCTTTACAATATGCCTGCCTTCAATTTTCTTTTTTATTTTAAATACAATATCTCCGCGAACGGTGGTAGATTCCGGAACGATGCTTTTTCTTACATATTCTTCATTCAGATAATCCAGAACAAAATATCCGCCCGGTTTTAATGCATTATAAACCGACTGGAATACTTTTTTGTCATCATTCTCATTATCAAAATATCCGAAACTGGTAAAAAGATTAAAAACAGCGTCCATTGGATCTGCGTCTATCGGGTTTCTCATGTCGTGAACATCAAAAAGCAAGGTCTGATTCTCAAACTGCTTATCGAATTCTATACTCTGTCTCGAAAGATCAAGTCCTAAAACATCATATCCGAGTTTATTAAGAAAAACCGAATGTCTTCCCTTACCACAAGCGAGATCGATGATTTTTGAGTTCGGCGGAAGCTGCAGTTCAGTAGTAAGTTTTGTGATGAAATTTTCCGCTTCTGTATAGTCTCTGTTGCTGTACAGTACATGATAATAAGGGGTATCAAACCAAGATTCAAACCATTCCATACTGCAAAAATAGTGTTTTTTGAGCGATTGTCTGCTGTTGCGAAGCTATGGTTTTTGTAGTTGCAGTGATTTGTATAAACTATAAACTGAGAACCAACAACTAAAATTGCTATTTTTGCAGAATGAATACAGAAAATATACAGATTCAGATAAAAACATTCTTCGGGCTGGAACAGATCCTGGCGGAAGAGATCAAAAAGCTGGGAGGAAGGAAAGTTGAGGTTAAAAACCGTGCGGTAAACTGTGAAGGAGATTTGGGCTTTTTATATAAGATCAATTACTCTGCGAGAACGGCTTTGAAAATTTTGGTTCCGATTCATGAATTTAAGGCTTTCAATCAGCACCAGTTTTACGACAGGCTTTTCAAATTCAACTGGGAAGAATTTATGGATGTGGATCAGTCTTTTGCAATTGATTCTACGGTAAATTCTGAAACATTCAAACATTCTCAGTTCGTAACGCTGAAAATGAAAGATGCGATTGTGGATTATTTTCAGGAAAAATTCAAAAAACGTCCGAATGTAGAAACCAAAAATCCGGATATTAAATTCCACCTTCATATCGACAGAGAATTAATTACCATTTCTCTGGATTCTTCGGGAGATCCTTTATTTAAGAGAGGATACAGAAGAGAGCAGGGAGAAGCTCCGATTAATGAAGTTCTGGCAAGCGGAATGCTTCAACTGGCAGGTTGGGACGGAAAAGGTAATTTCCTTGATCCGATGTGCGGTTCAGGAACACTTTTAATAGAAGCGGCAATGATTGCTTTGGATCTTCCGGCGCAGATTTTCAGAAGGAGATTTGCTTTCCAAAACTGGAAAAATTATGATGCGGATCTTTTTACCAAGATTAAAGAATTCAGAATCAACAGGGTGAAAGAGTTTACCGGAAAGATCGTTGGCTACGATATTGATGCAAGAATGCTGAATGCGGCAAGAATGAACATCGAAGCAGCAGAAATGGAAGACGTGATTGAGGTAAAGAAACAGAATTTCTTTGATTCCAAAAAAGAACTTTTCCCTTTGTTGATGGTCTTCAATCCGCCTTACGACGAAAGAATTTCTATTAATGATGATGATTTTTACAAGAAAATAGGCGACACTTTCAAAACCCATTATCCGAATACATTGGCATGGCTGATTTCTTCTGATCTGGAAGCGGTGAAGAAAATTGGTCTTCGTCCGTCAAGAAAAATCAAGCTTTTCAACGGAAAACTGGAAACCAGATTTTTGCAGTATGAAATGTATGAGGGAACGAAGAAAGTTCATAAATTAGAAGAAAAATAAAGTGAAAACCTTCCGGAAATGGAAGGTTTTTTTATGATTTTTTAAATAAAAAATATATTTTTGTCAAAAAAACTCAAGTCATGAATTGGAATTTTCTGGATATTTTAGACATTGTATTCGATGCTTTGGAATTGTTTGGAAGTAATTCTTCTTCAGATCTTAGTTATCACGAAAAGCCAAAAAATGAAAAGCCCAAAAAGTATTTTACAGAAAAAGTAAGTGCAGTATTTCTTTTTTCTTCGGGAGTTTTATTTTTTTTCGTATTCAAAGATCCATTGTCTTCTGAAAAATATGTTCAGACATTAATTGTTGCTTCACTTATTGGAGTTGCCATTTCATTTTTATTATTTTTTGTTTTACATTCTTTAGAAAAATACTATTTCAAGAGTGTTTTTCAGTGGCTTTTTTTCAGTGTTTCTATATTGTCTTTTTTTATTTCTTTGGTTTTGTGGGTTTATTTTAAATCAGGAATATTTTCTTAATTTATTTCCATTCCTCAACTCTTGTAAGTAGAAAAATTATGATATAAAATAAAAATACTCCCACTATAAACTTGATGTTAGAATTCTGATTTTCATCATTTTCATTAGCTATTGGTATTAAAAATATGTCGGAATAATTAGATACCGCTTTATTATAACAATCAAAATTAGGATCGGTTATAGTGAGATAGGTGAATTTTTTTATTCTATAAAAATCATAGTTCTGCAATTCTTTCTTTTTCTCGGTTAAGAAATTTTCCATCTGCTCTTCTTCTGTAAAAAATTTTGTGTCAGAAAGTATTTCGAATTGTAGGGAATAATAAACCTTATTTTTATTTTGTTCACTTTTAAAAGGATATAAAAAATAAAGCTGTAGATATTGTGATCCTGATCTTTTATTAATGCGAATATTTTTATAAATAACGGGATTATTAATGATTTCGAAATTTTTTATTATCAATTTCGGACTTTTTGAATTGTATATCTCATCAACAGAAGATATTATCTTCGTTGTCTGATAATTATTTTTCATAAAATCCATCATCGAAAAATTGATCATTACAATACAAAACAAAGACGAAAGTATGATAACGCCTTCCCTTTTTTTAGAAAGTTTAAAGTTTTTAATTAATTTTATTTCAATAAAATAAGCCGGGATCAGCAAAACGAGTATTAAGATTATCCATATATCAAGTCCGAATTTGGGAGGAAACGGATGGATGTTAAATAGCCAATATGAGGGTATAAAAATAAAGGAAGTTGTAATTAAGCCAATAATAAAAATTATAATAGAATATTTAAATTCTCTAAAACCACTCATCACATTTATGTTTAAAGATCAAAAATACTTAAAAATCAATTATTGAGGTGTAATGTTGCTATTTATCATCTAAAATTAAGCTGTTAATTTCCAAAATCTTTTTGCTCATTACTTCCCGAATAAGTAATTTTGAAAAATTTTCAGATTTGAAGCCAACCATTTCCATTATCGTTGCCATTTTTAACCGCAAAGACGAACTTTTTGAACTCCTGAATTCACTTACTGCGCAGACAGACAAAGAGTTTGAGATCATTATCGTGGATGACGGCTCATTAATCGATTTGAAACCAACGATTTCAAAGTTCGAAAGTTTTTTAAACATTAAATATTTCCGGAAAGATAATTCAGGACCGGGTTTATCAAGAAATTACGGTGCGAGAAGAGCGGAAAATGAATGGCTTGTTTTTGTGGACAGTGATGTTATTGTAGAGAACGATTACATCGAAAACATCAAAAAAGATATTCTTGAAATTCCATGTGATGCTTTTGGAGGAGCAGATAAGGCACATAAAGGTTTTAATCTGATGCAGAAAGCCATTTCTTATTCAATGACTTCTGTTTTTACAACCGGAGGAATCAGAGGAAGTAAAAAAGCCGTTTCAAAATTTCAGCCGAGAAGTTTTAATATGGGGGTAAAAAAAGAGGTTTTCGAAAAAGTCGGTGGTTTTTCAGAAATGAGAATAGGAGAGGACCCGGATCTTTCCATGACGCTTTGGGAAAATGGCTTTAAAACAGCTTTCTTTGATGATATTGCAGTATACCACAAACGCAGGGTAGATTTCGGAAAATTTTCGAAACAGGTATATCAGTTTGGCTGTGCAAGACCAATTCTTAATCAGAGACATCCGAATTATGTAAAGATATCATTTGCATTTCCTACCTTATTTATGTTGGGTTACGTGATGGGATTTATAGAATATTTTATTCTGGGAAAAGGCGTTATTCTTGCGTTTTATGGTTTATATACGTTCATGGTACTTTTCCATGCTTTGTGGGTGACCAAAAACATCAGCATTGCAGGAATGGCGGTAATTTCCACCTACATCCAGATGTTTTCTTACGGTTATGGCTTCTTAAAATCGTGGATTTTGCTGAATATTTTCAGGATGAAACCCGAAGATGCCTTCCCGAAACATTTTCATAAAGTTTGATTTTACCACTAAAATTTTTAATGCATTACTTTTTAGCGTAAATTTTTTGACGCAAAGATTTTTTAGCAAAGCTTTAATTTTAGTCAGTAAAGGCAAATAAATTTGCTACGCAAAGCTTGAAAAATACGCTTTATCAAAGCAACTTATTGATTCTTCTTTGCTCCCTTAAATAAGGGGTATTTAAATTAAACTTTGCGTTAAAAAAAACTATGATTTTCGATTACAGCAAATATTGCTCTGTAGGCACGAAATTTATCTAAAAAAAATAAAAGCTGTCGAAATCAACAGCTTTTTTACAATAATTAGGATATGGAGATGGTTTTATGGCTGAGAACACCTGTTTTAAGCATGCATTCTCTCATCTTTTCATACGTTCGTTCGATGTCGTGATCCAGCCCTATTGAGAATCTGATCAGTCCATCGGAAATTCCCATCGCAGCACGTTCTTCCTCCGGGATTTCAGAAGAAGTGGAGCTTCCTGAACATGAGAATAAAGTTTTATAAAAGCCTAAACTTACCGCAAGATAACCCAGATTTTCCTGCTGCATCAGTTCCATCAGTTCATTGGCTTTGTCTGTGGTTCCCGCGTCTAAAGTCAGCAAACCGCCAAATCCGTACTCTTCGTGCATCATCGTTTTCATCAGTTCGTGGTTTTTATGAGATTTTAATCCGGGATAAGAGACACGCAGTCCGTCTTCTTCAAATCTTTGAGCAAGATACATTGCATTGTAACTGTGCTGTTTCATTCTGATGTGCAGCGTTCTAAGGTTTTTAAGAATACTTGCAGAACGAAGACTGTCCATGGTAGGTCCCAACAGCATACACGCTCCGTTATTTACGTTTTTAGTATCATTAATGAACTCCTGAGTTCCACAGTACACTCCGCCGACGGTATCGCTGCTTCCGTTGATAAATTTCGTTAAAGAATGGATCACGATATCTGCGCCCAAAAGCTTTGGCGAAATAGAAAGCGGAGAAAACGTATTGTCTACAATCAGTTTCAGATTATGTCTTTTACAGATTTCAGAAAGTTTTCTTAAATCAGCAACTTCTAAAAGCGGATTGCTCACACTTTCACAGTAGATGATTTTTGTGTTTTCAGTAATTGAATTTTCAACAGATTCAAAATTATTGATGTCTACAAACGTCGTCTGAATATTAAATGGCGGAAGAAAATTTTTCATAAAAGCATACGTTCCGCCGTAGATTGTTCTGCTCGAAATAATATGATCTCCGCTTTTGCAGACCTGCATCAGAACCGAAGTAATCGCTCCCATTCCCGATGCGGTAACATTGGCTGCTTCCGTATTTTCAAGCTTAGCCAGAGCCTGTGCAAGATAAAGATTCATCGGAGAAGAATGTCTTGAATACAAATAGCATCCTTCTGCGTTTCCTTCGAAAGTATCAAACATCGTTTTTGCAGAAAGAAAAGTGTAAGTAGAACTGTCTGAAATTGATGGATTTACTCCGCCAAATTCACCGAAATATTGCAAATCCTGTATTTCGTTGGCTGCATTAAAGTCGTTCATATCGTTTAAGTTTTTATGCTATAAATATGAATAACCTCCTGAACTATTACAACAGAAATTTAAATTATTAGAATTTAAATCTAGTAAAATGCTAATCAATAGAAAAAAAGTTTATTATATTTGAATTTAATAAACATTTGACTAAAATTTATCTATGAGTTTTGATGAAACGGATAAAAAACTGCTCTTTTTTTTGCAGGAAGATGCCAAACAAACCACCAAAGAACTGTCTCACAAGTTAGGTTTATCCGTTACGGCTGTTTATGAACGCATCCGGAAACTAGAAAATACAGGAGTGATTTCTAAATATGTTGCGATTCTGGACAGGCATAAAATCAACCGCAATTTCATTGTGCTCTGTCATATCAAACTCGCTCAGCACAAAAAAGAATACGTTCTGCAGTTCGAAAAAGAAGTGATGAATCTGGAAGAAGTAACCGAATGTTTCCATGTAAGCGGTGACTACGATTATATCTTAAAAATCGGGGTAAAAGATATGGAAGACTATCGAAATTTTATGCTTACAAAACTTACGACATTGCAGCATATTGCAAGTACACACAGCTCTTTCATGATCTCTGAGGTAAAAAATACAACGGCAATTGTTTTGTAGAGAAAAAAGTTTTTTTCAGGAGCTATTTCCCGCTTTCCGCACTCGCTATTTTCAGGGATTTAGGGTTGCGGCGGCGAAGCCGCCGCAACCCTAAATCCCTGAAAATGAGCTCAGACAAAGCTGCAATCGGGGCTAAACTGCGTTCTTACGATCAATTGAAAACAATTAATTAAACCAAAACCCCATTCTTAGAAGCGATAGGATCAGGTAAATCCGTTTCTCCGGTCATTTGCAGAAGATCAATTTCAATCGTTCTGCAGATCGAAAGCATCGGAATATCAAACATAAGACCCTCAAAAGGATTTTCAGAATAATCTCCAACCAGCTCCATAATAATATAAATCCAGCCAATCGTAATACAAAACGGAATCGAAGCCCAGATTCCCCAGTCTCCCAATTTGGCAAATTCACTCACCAAACCTAACGGAAGCAGCATAATAAAAATGACATTAAAAACAAAAGCGGTACTTGCAAACTGTCTTGGCAAAGGAAACTTTTTAATCCTTTCTGCCTGTCCCTGCAGCGTATAAAATTCGTTAAGGCAATCCTGCAGTTGCTTTTGGTTGAAATCAGAAATCGCACCCATATTTTTAAGCTCATTAATGTCTTTCGACTGCTGAGCAATAAGATAAGTCGCGAAATTTTTATACTGAGACTGCAATTCAGTTTCCTCTTCAGACAAGTATTTGTTGAGGAAAATAGGCGTTCTCCCATAATCAGGAAAACCCGCCTTTATCAGTCGGTTACGCTTATAATCCACACTTTTGAACCGATCTTCTTCTACTTTAATATGTTCCCACTCTGTAGGAATCAGGAGTTGCTCCCTTAACTGATACAGCCATGCAATATGCCGGAAAACGATTTTCTTTCTGCGGTCTTCCAGATCAAATGTTCCTACTTTTTCTTCTTTGGTATCAAAGGCATAAACCATTGATCCGAGCATTCTGCTGGAATTTACGATTCCGCCCCAAATTTTTCTTGCCTCCCACAATCTGTCATACGCCTGATTATTTTTAAAACCTACCAGGAAAGCTTCCGCAGTACCAATCAATGCTACCGGAACCCACGGAATAATCATCCAGTCCCAATGGAAAAAGTGAAAAAGCACAGCAATTAAAGTGCACCAGATTGAAATCAGAATCACATGAAATCCTGATAAATTGAGAACCTGTCGGTAATTAACGTATTTTGTTGTAATCATATTTGTGCAATTTAATTTTGAACCAGCAAAAAACTTAGCAAAACAGATACCATGTTTTGAAACAGAATTTGAAAAACTTTCACTGGCAGCATATAAATATAAGAAATTAAGACACAAAAAAACCTCTAAAAAATTAGAGGCTTACAATTTTTATTTTAAACTGAATTAATATTTCAGCATTTCTTCAATTTTATCGGAAAGCTTTTCCGCATTCGGAAGCATTTCCTTTTCAAGCACCAAATTGATAGGAACCGCAGGAACATCCAGAGAACCCATCGTTTCTACCGGTGCATCAAGATATTTAAAGCAGTTTTTCGAAATTCGGTGAGCAAAAGCTTCCGCAAAAGAATTGTTTAATTGTTCTTCCGTTAAAACAATACATTTTCCATGCGCTTTTACTCTCTCAAAAACCAGTTCTTCATCCAGAGGAATCAGGGTTCTTAAATCGATAACCTCAACTCTTCCGTTGAAGTTTTTCGCCGCTTCTTTTGCCCAGTAAATCCCCATTCCATAAGTAACGATCAATAAAGTTCTGCCTTTTTCGGTTTCCTTTTTATCCGCTTCAATAATTACTTTTCCCTTTCCGAAAGGTAAAATATAATCTTCCGCAGGTTCAATGGTTTTTGCATCTTCCGTTCCCGGAACCTTGCTCCAGTACAATCCTTTATGCTCAAGCATCACCACCGGATTCGGATCGTAATAGGCTGCTTTTAATAAACCTTTGAAATCTGCCGCATTGCTCGGATAGGCAATTTTAATCCCTTTGATATTCGCTAAAATACTTTCAACACTTCCGCTGTGATAAGGACCGCCGCCGCCGTAAGCTCCGATCGGAACACGGATGATATTGCTTACAGGGAATTTCCCCTGACTTAAATAACTCGATTTTGAAATCTCTGTAATTAACTGATTGATTCCCGGATAAATATAATCCGCAAACTGAACTTCAACAATCGGTTTTAATCCGACTGCGCTCATTCCCGCTGTAGAACCGATAATATAAGCTTCCTGAATCGCGGTATTGAAAACCCTTTTGCTTCCGAATTTTTTTCCTAATGTTACCGTCTCACGGAAAACCCCTCCGATTCTTTCCCCAACATCCTGTCCGTACAGCAAAGCTTCCGGATGTTTCCACATTAGCTCCTGAATCGCGTGAATTGCAGCGTCAACCATCACAATTTTTTCTCCACCTTCAGGTTCTCTGGTTCCAATCTCTTCCGTAATTGGAGTTGGCGCGAAAACATGATTCATAACACTTTCAGGCTTCGGATCTTCTGCATTTTTAGCCTTTTCAAAAGCTTCTTCAGCTTCAAGACGGGCTTTTTTCGTAATCTGTTTTAATAACTCTTCATCAACTCCGGATTCGATCAAATGATTTCTAAGAATATTTCCCGGATCTTTCGCACGGTGTTTGGTTAAATCTTCTTCGTCTCTGTAAAACTCTCTTCGTACTCCTGAAGTGTGGTGGCCGATGAGAACAGTTTTGGCACAAACCACCAAAGGTTTTCTTTCAGTTCTTACAAAATCCACCGCTTTTTTCATTACTTCAAAGCTTTCCACGAAATCTGTTCCGTCTACTCTCATTCTGCTTAAACCCGTGAAACCGGCTACAAAATCATAGGCATCGCACGTCCTTGCTTCCTCCTTGGTTACGGAAATTCCCCATTCATTATCCTGAACAAGAAAAATAATAGGCAACTGATGTAAAGCCGCAAACTGGAAAGCTTCACTTACTTCACCTTCCGTTACAGAATTGTCGCCCAGACTGCAGACTACCACAGGATTATTTTCAAACTGCTGCAATTCGAAATCCTGAATATATTTAATTCCCTGCGCAACTCCCGTTGTCGGAATGGTCTGCATCCCTGTCGCAGAACTCTGATGAATAATTTTTGGTTTATTTTCGTCCCTGCTTGAAGGGTGTGAGTAGTAGGATCTGCCTCCGGAAAAAGGATCATCAGCTTTCGCCAGCAATTGAAGCATAAGCTGATAAGGTTCAAAGCCGATTCCTAAAAGTATGCTTTCATCACGGTAATAAGGGGAAACCCAGTCTTCTTTTTTTAACTGATAAGCCGTTGCCAGCTGAATGGCTTCATGACCTCTTGATGTGCTATGAACATATTTACAGACATTTCTGTTTTCTTCATAAATATCTGCCATTGCTTTGGCAAGCATCATGTGGTTATAAGCCTTGAGTAATATATCTTGAGAAACCTTTTCGTGAAGTGTATTTTCCATAGAAAGCAAAGATAAACAAAAAATCAAAATACTAACAATCGTTAGTGTTTTTCGGTAATCTGTTGTTTTTCAATGTTCTTTGATGTCTGATTTGCGCTAAAACCTGATTTATCAAAATCAAATATATATACCATGATTCAGCAGGATTTATAAAAACTAATTCCAAAAGACAAAAAATTAAAGTAACTTTACATTCTCTTTTTAATAAAAGCTAGAAAAATTACATGTATTTAGTTTTTGACACAGAAACCACAGGTTTACCGAAGAATTTCAACGCTCCGCTTTCAGATTCATATAACTGGCCAAGAATGGTGCAGATTGCGTGGCAGTTGCATGATGATGACGGAACATTAATTGAAAATCAGGATTATATTATAAAACCGGAAGGGTATGATATTCCCTTCAATGCCGCGAGAATTCACGGGATTACAACAAAAATCGCCAATGAGGAAGGTCGTGATCTCGAAGAAATTTTAAATGAATTTTCTAAAGTTTTAGAAAAAGTAAGAGTGGTCTCCGGACACAATGTGGAGTTTGACTACAACATTGTGGGAGCCGAATTCTACCGTAAAAATATTAAAGACAATCTTCAGGAAAAGCCCAAAGCCGATACGATGATTCTGGGAACAGATTTCTGTCAGTTAGGAGGCGGAAAAGGAGGAAGGTACAAAGCTCCGAAGCTGGAAGAACTTTACGAAAAATTATACGGTCATAAATTTGATGAAGCGCACAACGCCGCTGCCGACGTAAATGCAACGGCGCAGGTTTTCTTCGAAATGATGAGAATCGGGATCATTCCTGCGGAAGTACTGAAAACTTCGGAAGATCAGCTTGCGTATTTTAAAACGCTGTATCCTGATCCGATAAAGCCTTTCAATATTGTTATCAGAAGGCAGGTTGCGGATTTTCACAACAAAAAGAAACAGCAGGACTTCGGAAGTATTGATGAGATCGACCTCGGAAAATATTTCAACTTTGATAACCACAGTGTTTTCTCTACTTTAACGGCTACCACAAGCATCAACGATTTAATTAAAAAAGCAACTGATGATAATTTTCCCGCTGTCGGAATGGTGGATCTGGGAAATATGATGGGTGCTTTCAAATTTGTTTCTGCGGTAGAAGGCGCAAACGGCGACCGTGCGAAAAAGCATAAAGAATACCTCGCTAAAAAACAGGAAGCAGAAGAAAAAGGCGAAGAATTCAATGAACCGGAACCGGTTTCACAGCCTTTGATTCCTGTAGTTGGATGTGAATTTTATATTTCAGACCGTTATGAGCAGAAGCAGTTTACCAAAGATGATCCCGACCGAAGAACGCAGGTTGTCTTATTGGCAAAGGATTTTAACGGCTATAAAAATTTAGCCAAACTATCCAGTATCGGATTTCTTAAAGGATTTTATTTCGGAGTTCCGAGGGTAAGCCGGGAATTGATTGCCGAATATAAAGAAGGAGTTATTGCTCTAACTTCAGGAATTCACGGAGATATTCCGGATGCCATTTTAAATACGGGGGAACAGAAAGGGGAGGAGCTTTTCAGATGGTGGAAAGATACTTTCGGAGACGATTTTTATGTCCAGATCCAGAACCATAAACTGCCGGAAGAAGAGCATTTAAATGATGTATTGTTGCATTTTGCCGATAAATATAATGTTAAAATTTTAGCGCAGAATGAAACGTTCTATACCAATAAAGACGATTCTAATATTCAGGATATTGTAAGCTGCATCAAAGATGGTGAAAAGCTTTCAACGCCTGTAGGAAAAGGTTTTGGAAAAAGAAGAGGACTTGCAACCGGAGAATACTATATGAAAACGGCGGATGAAATCAAGGAAGCGTTTTTAACGTATCCCGATGCATTCGAAGCATATGAAGAATTTTTCGCAAAGTTCAAGCCTTATACTTTAAAAAGAGACGTTCTCCTTCCTAAATTCGATATTCCGGAAGAATTTATTCATCCCGAAGATGATGTCGATGGCGGAAAACGCGGTGAGATGGCTTATCTTACCTATTTAACGTACGAAGGGGCAAAAAGAAGATATGTGGAAACCGGAATTACAGATGAGATAAAAGAACGTCTGGATTTCGAACTGGAAGTTATTGCCAATACAGGATATCCCGGTTACTTTTTGATTGTTCAGGATTTCTGTAACGAAGCCCGTAAAATGGGCGTTTGGGTGGGTCCCGGTCGTGGTTCTGCGGCAGGTTCTGCAGTTGCCTACTGTATCGGAATTACAAACGTAGATCCTATTAAATACGATCTCCTTTTCGAGAGATTCCTGAATCCGGAAAGGGTTTCCATGCCCGATATCGATATCGACTTTGATGATGAAGGACGTGATAAAATCATCAAGTGGGTGGTTGATAAATACGGAAAAACACAGGTTGCCCAGATTATTACCTATTCGGTTTTAGGAGGTAAATCTGCGATTAAAGATGCGGGGAGAGTTTTGGATGTCCCGATTCCTGACACGAATAATATTGCTAAATTAATTCCTTCCACACCGGGAATGAATATTGCGAAAGCTTTAGCAAAATACGATAAATTAAAACCTGAAGAACAACAGCTTGTTGACGAAATGCGCTACGTTCTCGACAGTCCGAATGATGCGCGTCACGGAGTTTTGGCGAGTGCAAAAAAAATGGAAGGCTGCATCAGAAATACAGGAATTCACGCTTGTGGGGTTATCATTACGCCGGAAGATGTAAGTAATCTGGTTCCGGTAACCATTGCGGCAAAAGATGCCGATATTCTGGTTTCGCAGTTTGATAACTCGGTGGCAGAAAGTGCAGGGCTTCTGAAAATGGACTTTTTAGGGCTGAGAACTTTAACCATTATTAAAGATGCTTTAAAACTAGTAAAAGCAAGATATGGAGTAGATATTGATCCGGATCTTATTCCGCTTGATGATGCAAAAACCTATCAGTTATTTAAAGAGGGAAGAACAGTCGGGATTTTCCAGTATGAAAGTCCCGGAATGCAAAAGTACATGAGAGAGCTGAAACCTACCGTTTTTGCCGATCTTATTGCCATGAATGCATTGTACCGTCCCGGTCCTATAAAATACATCCCGAACTTCATCAACAGGAAACACGGAATTGAAGAAATCGTCTACGATTTACCGGAAACAGAGGAATATTTAAAAGAAACCTACGGAATTACCGTATATCAGGAACAGGTAATGCTTTTATCCCAGAAACTGGCAAATTTCACGAAAGGGGAAGCCGATACGCTGAGAAAGGCGATGGGTAAAAAGCAGATCGACGTTCTTAATAAAATGTACCCGAAATTCATTGAAGGCGGAAGAAAAAATAACCTCAACGAAGAACGTTTAGAGAAAATCTGGAACGACTGGAAAGCCTTTGCAGAATATGCCTTCAACAAGTCTCACTCTACGTGTTATGCATTTATTGCGTATCAGACTGCTTATTTAAAAGCCAATTATCCGGCAGAATATATGGCGAGTGTGATGAGTAACAACATTAACAATACAGATTCCATCACCATGTTCATGGAAGACTGTAAAAGTATGGGCGTTGATGTTTTGGGACCGGATGTAAACGAATCGCAGTACAAATTCTCGGTAAACGAAAAAGGGCAGATCCGTTTTGGTCTGGGTGCCATTAAAGGAATTGGTGAAGGTCCGAGTGAAGCCATTACAAGAGAAAGACAGAACGGAAGATTTAAAAATATCTATGATTTCTTCGAAAGAATTCTGCCTTCGCAAATGAATAAAAGAGTGGCAGAAAGTTTGGTTTTGGCAGGAGCTTTTGACGAACTCGACAATTTCCACAGAGGTCAGTATTTCGATATTGATATGGCGGGAAGAACCAATCTCGAAAGACTGATCCGTTACGGACAGAGCTTTCAGGAAAGTAAAAATGAAATGGAACATTCTCTTTTTGCGGATTTTGCAGAGGAAGTTCAGATCGAGCAGCCCAAACTGGCTCCGTGTCCGGAATGGCCGAATATGCATAAGCTGAATAAGGAAAAAGAAACCATTGGATTCTATCTTTCTGCACATCCTCTGGACGAATTCAAATACCAGTTCCAGTTTATACAGGGAAGTCTTTCCAAAAAATCTGTTCTGGAAAAAGAAGACGAATCTAAAATCGTAATAGATGAGGTTCCGATCTTAGAGCAGGAGGTTCCGGAAGATGTGGCTGAACTTGCGGAAATTGTTTCCGATGATGTGATTGCGGGTGAAGAAGAGGAAATCATTGAGGAAGTCACCAAAAAAGCAGAGCCAAAAGGTGTTTTCCATTTCCTTAATCTTGATGAAGTAGATGCGTATAAAGAACAGGCTTTTGCGAATAAGCAGGAAGAATTATTCGAAGAGAAGAAAAAAGACTGGAAAACCTTACAGAAGGAAAGAGAAAACGGCGGTGGCGGAAAAGAATATACTGTTGCCGGTCTGATTACCGAATATGTGGTAAAAGATGGTTTCCGAAGTGGTGAAAAAGTGGCTTTTGTAACGTTGGAAGATTATTCCGGTTCTTATTCTTTCCGACTGGGAGATCGTGATTATATGAAGCTGAAAGAAAAACTGGAGGTTCAGCGGTTTGTTATTTTCAAAATAAAATTTGCTCAGGTAAAGGACGGAAGGGTTTTTGTGAATGTTACGGATGTTATTGAGCTTCAGGAAGCTTTTGAGAGATTTGCAAAAAGTATTTCCTTAGTGATGGATGTGATGGATTTCCGACCGGAAGACCTGAATTTTTTCAGAAAAGTTTTAGAAAGAAATCAGGGAACGCAGAAGCTGAAATTTTATCTGAAAAATGTAGAAGAAGATTCGAAGGTGGAACATCTCGAAGTTCAGTCTATGAAGCATTCTGTAAATCTAAGCGGTGAACTGATCAAAGAAATTCAATTATTAAAAAAATATGAATTTTATCTGAATTAAATTTAAAACTCTGCTGATATAAATTTAAAGTGGCTATGAATCTATTGATCAGATTTTTAGCCATTTTTATTTTTGTGTTTTTTAAACCAATACCATGAGCCACTCATTAAAATTCCACTTTTTATTGATCTGTTAAAATTAAATTAATGTTTATTTTTTATTAAAATATTTTATCTTTTTAACATTAAATAATGATGAATTTCTGAATTTTAACAGATTTAATGAATAATTTTTATATTTTTACCGCCCTTAATTTTATTGAAATATGAAGAAAATTCTACTCACGTGTCTTCTTGCCTTGGGATCGGCAGCGTTTGCACAGGTGGGACCGCCTCAGGCTACCAATCCGAATACCAATAACGGCTACGGATTTACGCAGACTACAGGAGCTTACACACCGCTTTCTGCCTCCAGAACAATTTGGCAGTCGGGAGCAGCCTTAGGGACAGATGCTGTTTCTGCTGCGATTAATTTACCATCAGCTTTTAAATTTAATGGTAAATCTTATAACGCTGTTTACCTCAGCAATAATGGTTTTGTAACGCTTGGAACCGCTGCTCTTGCAGCTACATATACCGGGTTGTCTACAGATACCACAACTCCCTATGAAGGGGCATTTGCAGGTTTTGCAGCCAATTTGAAGAACGCAAATACAACAACCTCCGAGATCTCTTACGATACTGTTGGTTCAAAATTTATTATACAGTTTAAAGATCTTCAGGGAAGTGGGGCATCTGCTGCGCAGCTTCTTAATTTTCAGATTCAGTTTGATTTAACTTCTAATAATGTAAGCATTGTCTACGGAAATTGTGTTTCCGGTACTGCAGTATTAACGGGACAGGTCGGAATAAGAGGATCAGAAGCTTCTGATACCAACAACAGAGTAGGAACAGACTGGACAGCAACTTCCATAGGAACAGGAAGTACAGATTCGGTTACTTTAGGAACGACCAATTCCACAACTGTACCTGCTTCCGGTCTTACGTTTACTTATTCTCCGGGAACATGGATTGCGCCGCCTGCAACGTATGCTGCGATTCCTTTTAATGAAAGTTTCACGACATGGGAAAACGGAAACTCCATAGGCGATCTTCCTAATGCAAGCTATTGGAGAACATGGCCTTCGAGAGGGGATAATTCTTGGAGAGCAAGTGATATTACGGTAAATGGTTACGCAAGTACAACAGGATGGACAAGCGTGGGTGGAAATATTGCTGTTGCTGCACCCGGTGTAGCTCCTGCCGCAAGATTCCATTCATACAATACGATCAATGCTTCAGGATATATGGACTTGTATATCAATTTATCTTCTGGAACAGGATCGAGGCTGTTGTCGTATGATTATCAGAATACTTCAGGAACTGATGTTTTAAAAGTTCTGGTTTCTACAGATGGCGGAAATACTTTCAATCAGGTAGGTTCTACTCAGGGGATTTCTGCTTCATGGACTACCAAATATGCAGACTTGGGAACGAGCAGTCCGACGGCGATTGTAAGATTTATGGCTACAGGAGATAATGGAAGCAACGATATTTATATTGATAATGTAAATATTTCCGTAATTCCTTGCATGTTCCCGGATTCTATAACTCCCGGAACGACTACCTCTACAACAGCTCCGGTAAGCTGGACGATGGCAAATCCTGCACCGGCATTTGATATTTATTACAGTACTACCAATACAGCACCTACTGCTACTACAACGCCAAATGTTGTGGGAGCAACAGGTTTAACGTATACAATAACCAATTTAACGCCGAATACAACCTATTATGTTTGGGTAAGATCCCGTTGTTCTGCTTCGGATCAGAGTTCTTGGGTTTCAGGATCTTCTTTTGCCACGAAAACATTCTGTCCTACGGTTTCTGCGCCTTCTTCGGCGGCAACAGGAGTTTCCGTAACGCCCGCATTTACATGGACGGCAAATCCGGAAGCTACAGGATACAGATTATCTGTGGGTACAACTTCAGGAGGAACAGATGTTTTAAATAATTTGAATGTAGGGAACGTATCAACGTATACTTTGCCAACAGAATTAGCATATAACACAAAGTATTATTATACGGTTAATTCCTATAATGCTGCGATTTCATCTACAGGTTGTACAGAGAGAACATTTACAACACTTTCTATCTGTCCTGCACAATCTGCGCCTGCAGCATCTGCTATAAATGTTCCGCTGACGCCTACCTTTACATGGACTGCTTCTTCCTCTTCTGCAGTTACAGGCTATAAGCTGAGAATAGGAACAACGCCGGGCGGAAATGATGTCCTTAATAATTTTGATGTAGGAAATGTTACCACATACACTTTGCCAACTTCTCTTAATTATAGTACGGTATATTATTGGTCTGTAGGAGCATATACGGCAACTCAAAACTCTTTAAACTGTACAGAGAGAAGCTTTACAACTGTTTGCCCGGCTGTAACCTCTCTTCCTGTGTCTGAAAATTTCGACACCACAGCTACGGGAAGCAGCAGCAATACAAACGCACCTTCCTGCTGGAGATATTTAGAGCCGTCATCTTGGGCAGGATATGGCTATGTAAATACATCGTATAATTCTTCTGCTCCAAATGGGTATTATCTATATAATGATACAGCTACCACAGCGGGAGGAATGTTGGTTTCCCCACAAATTACCCCTCTTTCAAACGGAGCAAACAGAGTTCGTTTCATGGCTGTGGGAGGGGCTGCAGGTTATACGCTTCAGGTAGGAACGTTAAGCAATCCTGCTGATGCTTCTACTTTTACGCAGATCAGTTCGGTTACTTTAACGTCAACTATGGCACAGTATACGGTAAATATTCCGGCGGGAACAGATCAGTATCTGGCATTCAGACACGGTGTAGGAGGAACCTACAGAGGAATCGGGATTGATGATATTAATATTCAGACTATTCCAAGCTGCGATAATCCGACATTAATTACTGTACCATCAACTTCAGCTAACGGAGCTGCAGTTAGTTGGACGGCACCTTCTTCTACGATTGGAGTAGGGTATGATGTTTATTACAGTACGACAAATACACCACCAACAGTAACAACGGTTTTAAATGCGGCTAATTCAGTAACTACAAGTGGAACGGGTACAACAGCTAACCTGACAGGATTAACCAGTGATACATTCTATTATGTATGGGCAAGAGCTAAATGTACCGCTACTGATAACAGTGCATGGGAAGGCGGAACAAGATTCTATACAAGCAATTACTGTACACCTTCAACTTCCAATCAGAATTCATGGATCAGTTCATTTACATCCACCACTGCCAATACCAATATGGCATATAGTTCTGCAACAGCAAACAGCGCAGCAACTTTCGGGTATAAGAATCTGATGAGTTCAAATAATATTTCAATTGCTAAATCTTCTTCCAATACGGTTATCCCTGTTTCCATAACGGCGGGAGGACCTACTGTGGGAATGGCTGTCTGGGTAGATTTAAATCAGAATAATGTTTTTGATGCTTCCGAAAAGCTGTATGCAACAACAGCTTATACCACAACCACAAGCGGTGCAACACTTACCATCCCTGCAAATACATCTGTAGGAACGTACAGAATGAGGGTTCTGATCAATTATAACAACAGCGCACCAACGGATCCTTGTTTAGGTTTTTCAAGGGGAGAAATTATTGATTATTCACTCATTGTAACCGCTCCGCTTGCGACAAACGAATTATCCGGTACGAAGAACGATATTAAAGTATATCCGAATCCTTTTACAGATATTTTGAATATATCGGATATTTCTAATGTAAGAACTGTTTATGTAACAGATATTGCAGGAAGATTGGTTAAAACGATAACCCATCCTGAATCATCAGTTCATTTAAATGAATTGAAAGAAGGGATGTACTTAATTACTTTGGATATGAAGGACGGATCTAAACAAACCTTTAAAGCGATTAAGAGGTAATTCTGTTCATTATACCAATCAATAAATTATAGAGACTGCCAATTTGGATAGTCTCTATTTTTTTGAGAAATGTTACATTACAGTTCTGTGTCCTGAAAATAATAACCGAGATGTAAAAGTTTCATTTTAAGCAGAGATCTCAGGTTGGAGAATGTTTATTTTTTTATGTTAAGTCATAGTTGTTTATAAATCAGTGATTTGTGATTAATAATTAACTACCTAATAAACAGTTTTTTATGAATTGCTTTTTAATTACATAAATTTTAATTTTTTAAATGATTGTTTAAAAATATCATGCTTAATATGTTTTTTTTATGTTAAATTTAAATATTTATTGAGTTTTTTTTAATTGGGTTAAATTTATTTATAATTTTACAAGTCCTAATTTTAATTTAACAATTTATGAAAAAAACGTATTTTTTACTTTTATTGATTGGCGGTGTCGCCTCAATAAAAGCTCAGACCACGTATTATTCGAAAGCCTCGGCGACGGATTTTACAAATGTGGCTTCCTGGGGAACCAATACTGACGGAACGGGAACGTCACCCGGTTCTATTAGTAATGCAGATAATTTTGTAATACAAAATTCATCAGCAATGACGCTTCCCGGGAATGCATCGGTAAGGCAGCTTACCATAAACTCCGGAAGTTTAACAGTTGCTGCAAATGCTCTTACGGTGAGTAAAGCAGGAACGTTTGATTCTACTCTAAATGTAACAGGAGGAACATTAACTGTTTCTGGGGGGAATTTGAATGTAAATGGAAACATGATTGTTTCGGGTACCAGTACATTCAATCAATCTGGAGGTATTATCACAATAGATCCAAATAATGGAGGCAATACCACAGGAAGTGTAGCCAGTGGCACAGCTACATTAAGTATTACTAGCTCAAATATCAACTGGACAGCTGGCTCACTCATTATTGTTGATCCCAACGCAGGATCAGGAGATGCTATCAATTATAGCAGCAGTTCGATGGCTAATCCATCCAATACATCAACACATATTTTACAATTTGGAGATGGGGTTTCTACTGATGCTACTACTAACACAGCGGGTTTTAACTTGAATACTTTTGTCAGTTCAGGAAGACTTTACTTTGGTAATTTTATTCTTAATACGGCAGGAACAGGCAATAGGAGACTTTGTTCTACAACATATTCGCTTGGTTTTAGTGGGGATTTCAGAATCACTCTTGGAGAAGTTCGATTTACTTCTATTAATAGAATAGGAGGTAATCTGATTAATAATGATACGTATACAAACACGAGTACAACATCTTTTCAATTTTTCTCCAATGGTGTTGATGCACCTTCCACAAAAAATCAAACTATCTCTGGTAGTGGCGTTTTTAGAAATTTAGCAGCTTCTCCAACCGCAAATTTTTCAAGTTTAACCATCAATAATACGAGTGCAGGTGGTGTTACTTTTGCAGATGCAAACTCGTTATTAAGCGGCGCAAATACAGGTACTGTTTCAGGGACATTAACTTTTACAAATGGCGTGGTAAATACGGGATCTAATGCTTTTATATTAGGTGTAAGTGGTACAACTGTTGGTTCACTGTCGTATACTGCAGGAGGGTTCAGTTCAGGTTCTACATTCAGCAGATGGTACGGAACAGCAGGATCAGGAACTACTATAGCAGCATCTACAATTCCAACTCCGGGTGCAGGAACTTATCCTTTTGTAATGGGTAATCCTGTAATTGGACTTTCAGCGGATCATTTTCATAGAGCTACTGCAGCATTAACTACAGCTGGTCAAATGGCTGTAAAGTTTAATGGTGCTTCAGGCACTACAGCAATAACTCCTTTAACCGAAGGTTCATTAACTTATGACAGGCAGACGAATGCTAATTGGGTGGTGACGACTTCTGCGGGATACGCTTCTTCTGCTACCCATACTGTTGCCGTTCAGGGGCAGGGAACTTATACAGCTGTAACTCCCAATGTTACGGTATTAAATAACGGAGCGTTGTTAGGTACTGCACAGGCAGGTACAAACCAGCCTATGGGACAAAGAGCGGCTGTACCTGCTGCAAATATAGCAGCTACTTATACATTAGCTTCTATTGCATCAGAATCTCCTATTGAATCTGCACAATCCGGTCCTTGGGAAAGTACAAGTACATGGGTAGGCGGAGTGGTGCCTTCGTGTGCTAATGCAGCTATTCTTTCAGGACATACGGTGACTGTATCTTCTTCTACAACGGCAAATCCAAGTAATGTAATTATTAATACAGGGGGAGCTTTAGCTGTTACAGGAGGTTCTATTGCTGTAGGATGTGTTAATAAAAATAATTATATTAACAATAACGGTACCTTATCGGTATCTGGAGGAACATTAGCAGTAAATGGTAATATTAACAATGCTTCCGGTTCTACTTTTGCTCAAAGTGGAGGAAATATTAATGTAGATGGAAACGATGCGGGTGCCACAGCGACGAGTGTAGCTTCTGGTACAAATATAGTAAATATAGCTACCGGAAACGTAACGCTTACCGGTGGAACGATGACGGTGGTAGATCCTCATGCAGCTAACAGTACTACTTCATACGCATTCTCCTATACGGGAGGAACTGCGATTGATAATACAGCTGGCTGGACTTTGAAGTTTGGTGACGGATCATCTACAGATGCAGGAGGTACTACGGCAACGGCTTCAGCTGTTGGAGGATTTATCTGGAACAATGCAGGAAGTAAAATCTATTTTGATAATGTAATAATAGACGGAGCTTTGGGTACAAACAGATATGTATCAAATTCCGCCACAATTGGTATTAATACATTAACCATTAATGCAAATGGAGAATTTAGAATACCAACTTCGGGAGTAAGTATTGCGGGTAACTTTACCAATAATGGTACATTTACACATACTGCTTCCACAGTGAGTTTCCAGAATTTCAAAAATAACGGAACAGCATCAGCTTCTACTACACCGCAGACTGTTTCAGGAACCGGAGTATTCAGAAATAATATTGTTACGGCAAGTTCTACAGCTAATTTTACTTCTGTAACGATTAATAATAGTTCTTCAACAGGGGTTACTTTTGGCAATGCAAACTCTTTATTAAGCGGTGCAAATACAGGAACTGTTTCTGGTACATTAACAATGACAACAGGTTTCGTAAATACAGGTGCTAATACTCTTATTTTAGGAACTTCAGCTACATCTAACGGAACTTTATCTTATACTGCAGGTGGCTTTAGTACAGGAAGTACTTTTGCAAGATGGTGGCCTACTACAACAGGTGGAGCAACTATTACAGCAAGTACAACACCGTCAGCAACGACTACAGGAGTATATCCTTTTGCTACAGGAACATCAACCGCTTTTGTGGCAAGAAATCTTTACTTAAACCAAACAGCTGCTGCTACCACTGGTGGTAAAATTGCAGTACAATATAATGATGTTGCGGGAACAAATACTGTAAGCATTGTAGATGGGGCTTATACTGTAGATACGCAGGCAAAATCCAACTGGGTTGTTTCTCAGACAGGGATTACGGGAACACCTACTTATTCTATGGCAATAAACGGGCAAAATATTTATACTGCTGTTAACGGTAACAGCAGAATTACCTTAGCTTCTGCTCCGGCTTTAGGGACACACCAAGCAGGAACAAATTATGTAAATGCACAAAGAACCGTTCTTCCATTGGCTAATTTAGCGGATACTTATTATTTAGGTATCGCAGCTTCGGATATTCCTTTTGTCTCTTTAGGAAACGGAAACTGGAATAGTGCTGCAACTTGGAATAAAGGAACGGTACCATCTTGTACAGATGTGGTGCAAATTGCAGCAGGTACTACGGTAACGGTAAATTCCGCAGGAAATGTTTCTAAAAATGTTACGATTAATACAGGAGGGACATTGGTAAATGCATCCGGTGATCTTACGGTAGGTTGTACTCTTAAAAATAATTCATTAGTAAATAACGGAACATTAACAATTTCAGGTGGTATATTAAATGTAAATGGTAATGTAAATAATGTAAATGGATCAACATTTAATCAATCAGGTGGAGATATTATTGTAGATGGTAATGATGCAGGTATAGTGGCTAATTCTGTTGCTTCTGGTACTAATATCTTTGGTTTTGGTACTTCAGGAACAGGAGCTACATTAAATTTAACAGGCGGTAGAATTGTTATTGTAGATCCGCATGTGGCAACTTCAGCAGCAGGAGGTACTTCAAATGGACATGCTTTCGCGTATTGGGGTAATGGTTACCGTGCAGGAGTAAATCATACAATTCAATTAGGAGACGGAGTGTCTACTGATGCAGGTGGAAACACGAGTGGTCTTCAATATAATACTTGGCCGGGCACTGGATATTTTATTGCGGGTAATTTAGTTATTAATTTACCTACAGGTACAAATAGATTTGTTGTACCTCCATATACCGTAGGTGTTGAAAAAGATTTAACCATTACTTCTGGTGAGCTAAGATTATCTGGTTCAAAAATTAATGGAAATATTGTAAATAATGGTACGCTTACTTCTACTGGTACTTTAGAATTGGCACAATGGGGAGCAGATTTAACATCTTCTACTTCTAGCTTGGCATCTACCAATGCTCAAACTATATCTGGTACAGGTGTATTCAGAAATTTAGCAGCATCTCCTACAGCTAACTTAACTAGTTTAACTGTAAACAATGCAAGTACCGGAGGTGTTACATTAAATGCACCGTTATCAGTAAGTGGAACTTTAACGCTTACAGCAGGTAAAGTAAATACAACTTCTACTAACTTATTGACATTAGGTACAGCAACAGCTGCAGGTACATTGTCAGGAGGCAGCACTACATCTTATGTAGTGGGACCATTTGCCAGAACGATTGCTTCCGGTAATGCGAATACAAGCTATATAGTATATCCTGTAGGTAAAACAGCGTATGCTCCAATTGCATTGGCACCGGCAACTACGGCGGTAACCAATATGAAAGCTGAAGCTTTTGATTCCAACTCCGGAACGGCTGGCGCAGGTACTCAAAATTTATCTGCTACAAGAAGATGGGAAGCTCCACTGGTATCTGGTGCTTTCTCAACCATCAATGTAAGATTAGGAGATGCAGCAATTGCAAGTAGTAATTTCCCGGTAATCGCGACAACGGCAAATGGAGTGTATGACAGCTCATTTGGTACTACCGGTACTTATGCGGCAGGCAGTCCAAATACAACACAATCTACTACTGCATTGGCAAGCGCCGGTTACACAGGTTTCCTTTCTTATGCGGAAATGGCTCCTACATTGGGTACAGGCGAAATATTGTATAAAGACAAAGGAATTAAAGTTTATCCTAATCCATTTGTGGATGTACTAAACATTTCTGATGTATCTAATGTAAAATCTATCTTCATCGTAGATGCTGCCGGAAGGTTAGTGAAAACTATCGCAACTCCAGCTTCTCAACTCCAGTTGGGAGAGCTTAAAGAAGGATTGTATTTAGTTACTCTTGAAATGAAGGATGGCTCTAAACAGACATTCAAAACAATTAAGAGATAATCTTAAATAACTATACTAATAAAAAGGTAGAGGCTGTCAATAGGACAGCCTCTATTTTTTTGATAAATGTTTCATGAAAATTCTTTACTATGAAAATGTTATAGCCGCCAATATATCGAAGTTATCTAAAATTTTTCACAAAATATACCTGAACAGAAAAACGCTTTCAATTTTTTTATAAATTAGCCCTTTAAAATTTTAAAATAACACAATGATTACAACCGCCAATCTGGAAAAATACCGTAACGGAGATTTTCTGCAATTCGTGAACAATGTACTGGAACTTTTACCTCAAGCCGCTGCCGACCAATTAAATATAGGCAGCCAAAGAACAATTTTGCAAACAGCGGCACAAAGTTTTAATAATGCTTATCTGCCCTATACGGGAAGCGATATTACGCCGGAAACTCAGGCTTTGGATGCGCAGAGAGACAATGCTGTTATCGGGATTAAAATGATGCTGGAAGCATGGCAGTACCATTTCGATCCGGTGATCAAAAACAATGCCTTTGCACTTTTAGATATCCTTAACCGTTTTGGAGACCGTATCTACAAGCTTCGGTATCAGCTGGAAACCGCCACGATTAACAGCATCGTAGCAGAATGGGAAGAAAAGCACAGCGATAAAATCTCCCAGCTTCAACTTACGGACTGGGTAAACGAGCTGAAAACTTCCAACCAGAATTTTAACAACAAGTACATTGCCCGTACCGTACAACTTTCGGAACTAGAAACAGGTGTGTTAGCCACTGCCAGAACAGCATCTACGGAAGCTTACCGGACACTGAAGCAGCATATAGAGGCTCATGCCCTGCTTACCCCAAGTGCAGAATACGATCAGTTAATGGCAAAGCTCAGCAGTCTGGTAAACCAATATAATCTTGCCGTTACCAAATACAGCAGTACGGAAGAAAGCGGGGGAGAAGATCAGAAACCTGAATCTCCGGAAACGCCTTCCTAGAGCCACCGCCGAAGGGAGGGAGCTGTCGGGAACAGCCGAAACCGTTTCGCCTAAAGGAGCAGACTTTCGGAACCCGCCGGGTGTATTCCGCCAAAAGGAAAACATTTTCGGGGAGTTCCGAAATCGTTTCGCCCAAAGAAATGTGTTTTCGGGAGCATCCGCAGATAAAACGCCTGAGTGAGCATATTTTAAAATAGTCTGATATGAAAAGGAAGAAAAAAGTTCATCTAAAAGACTGAAAATTATTTTTTCGGGTTTAGAGGGTTTAGTACTTTTTCTACAATATCTTAATAGAAGACGACCATAAAAAAATGAATATAACAAGTCTGTTAAGCTCATTTAAATTTAACCGCAAAAGAGAGACACAAAAGACTTTATTGGACTTATTTAAAGTTAAAGAGTTTGCTCCTTTAGGAGCAGAATCTGTTAGAAATAAGAATAAACCCATAAGTCAATCTATAGGATTGATATCTATAAATACGATAATTTTTTAAGATAGCGTTCCTACGGAACGCAGAACACATTGCGAATATGGTGTCTACACAGATAAAACTCCACAGAGGTTTCTACCATTTTACTTTAAATAACTTTTATTTCAAAGTCAGCAAAGAGAAAAAATCTTTGATTTTTTTAAACTTATGTGCTCTTTTTCCATTTAAGTATTAAACTTGAACAACTAAAGTATTAAAATCTTTTGCATCAGGTTTAAAGATTAAAAATAAAGGACAAAAAAATGACTTCACTCACCATTAAGCCTCCCTGATCCTGTAACTGAAATATCAAAGTATGGCAGCATCATGCTACCTGATACATTGTAAACAGTTTCTGTAAATATGAAATTTGAAGCACTGGGTGATTTTTATCAGAGTGTTAAGGTTTGTGGTAGTTTTTATCCGTATATCAAAAAGATATATATTTAGAGGTATCGAAAAGTAAATAATTTATGGTTTATCAAAAGATTTTGATAAATAGAACTAACTAATATAGGCTGTCTCTTTGAGGCAGTCTATATTTTTTTGAAAGGTTTTTTTATGCAAAGTTGTTATTGATTGTAAGTCAAATATTTGTGAGTGTTATTTAACTTGCTAATAAACAATATTTTATAAGTTCGTTTAAATTATGATTTATTTAATTATTCAAATGATTGTTTAGTAAATAGGTTTAAAATGTTTTTATTAATTATTAAATATTAATTATTTATAAAGTTTTGGTTAATTAAATTAAAATTTATTTTTATTTTTACATCACCTAATTTTATTTTTTTACGCATGAAAAAACTTTTACTGATGTGTTTGATGTTCCTCTATGCAGGCATCATGGCGCAAACCACAGTAACAATAGGTTCGGGAGCCAGTACAGCATCGGCTGGTACAAATGGCGATCCTATCTATCGTTCCAGTGGTACGAGTTCATTTCATCATTCAAAATCTATACAGTTGCTTACGGCAGCGGATTTGAGTGGTGCATCTGTTGTTCCTGGAGCAACCATTAACAGTATCGCCTATAATAAGAGTACGGCGTTTAATGTGTCGGGCAGTAATGCATGGACACTTAATGTCTATCTTAAAAATAGTACTGCTACAGCTTTAGCAAGTGGTACTGCCTGGAGTACTATGATTGGAGGAGCAACTTTATTTTATAGTGCTACGATAAATAGTACTAACAATTTTCCTGCTGCTGCAGGCTGGGTAACCTTTAACAATAATACATCAAACACTTTCAGTTATACAGGAGGTGCTATTGAAGTATATATTGAATGGGTTCCTTCCGGTACCTTGGCAACTCCATTTACAGGAGGAGCATTCCAATGGTTATATGATACTACAACTACTGCTCAGGCGATGGGAACCAGTGCTTCAACTGCAATTGCAGCTACAACTACTAGTTATACCACTCAAACGAGAAGGTATCAGACACAACTAACATACACTGCAACAGCTTGCTCTGGTGCTCCTAATCCCGGGAATACATTAGCAACGGCAACAAGTACACCGTGTTCTTCCCCGTATTCTACGACGCTAAGTCTGCAGAATTCTACGGTTGGATCAGGGGTTAGTTATCAATGGTACAATAATGCAGGTGCAATTGCGGGTGCTACAACATCTACCTACACAACAACTGTAAGTGCTGCTAATTCCTTCTATTGTGCTGTTACTTGTTCAGGTTCAGGAATCACTACTAACTCTACTCCTGTTGCAGTATCTGCTCCTGCAGCAGCGATATCAACTTTCCCATGGACTGAGAACTTTGATGGTATGACAACAGTTGGAAACGGAATTACTCCAAGCTGTTGGGCAACAAGTGGAGGTTTAAGCTCTTCTTATCTGTTTACAAGTCAGACTGCATCTGGAAATACTTATAATGATCCTAAGTCTGCTCCTAACTATATGACTATTTACTATCCTACTACGGCTGCATATTTATGGACTCCTTCATTTAATCTTACAGCAGGTCAGTCATATGATTTTTCATTCTATTGGGTTGGAGATGGATTAACGGGATGGCAGAATGAAGTATTGGTAAATAATGCTCAATCTTCTACAGGAGCAACAAGCCTTAGTACATTCCTTACTTCAACGCAAACAGCAACAGGGGGATCTAATAGTACCAATTATACCAAAGTTACAGTAACATATGTACCAACAACTTCAGGAGTTTATACATTTGGTATAAAAGCTTACGTAACATCTACTGCACCATATTATATGGGGTTTGATGATTTTAAATTGGAATTAACTCCTGCATGTACTGAACCAACGGTACTTACTTCATCTGCAATTACAGCTTCAGGTGCTACCATTTCATGGACAGCTCCTACACCAGCTCCTGCAAATGGATATAATATTTATTACAGTACAACCAACACAGCTCCAACTGCTACTACAACACCAAGTGCTACTGTTGCAGCGGGGGTTACAACTTACAATATATCCGGACTTACCTCTAATACAACTTATTATGTATGGGTGCGTTCTAATTGTGGTTCCGGATCTACAAGTTCTTGGGCTGGTCCTCTGAGCTTTACAACTGCATGTACATCTACAAATGTTCCTTACACACAAGATTTTGAAAGTGTGACGACACCTGCGTTGCCTTCATGTACTTCTATAGAAAATGCGGGTACGGGTAACAATTGGACTACAAGTTCACCTGCTGCTTATGGCTTTACTACTAAAGCGCTTACTTATCTGTATAATTCTCTTAATGCTGCTAATGCCTGGTTCTATACTCAGGGAATCAATTTAACGGCTGGTGTTTCTTATAGAATTAAATACACCTATGGAAATAACAGTACAACGTATGTTGAAAAATTAAAGGTAGCATATGGCACCTCTGCCAGCAGTGCAAGTATGACGAATGCTTTGGCAGATCATACAAACATTAACACTGCAACAGCGGCAACTAACTTTGTAGACTTTACTCCTGCTGCATCCGGTGTTTATTATTTTGGATTTAATGCATATTCTGCTGCTGACCAATATAACCTGTATGTAGATGATATTAGTATTGTTGTTACTCCAACATGTTCAGAGCCTTCTGCGGTTACAGTTCCTGCTGCAACTTTAGCATATAACTCTGCTGTTGTAAACTGGACTGCACCTGCTACAGCTCCTGCAAACGGTTATGATGTTTATTACAGTACAACGAATACAGCTCCGACTGCTACTACAACACCAACACTTTCTGGCTTAACTGCTGCTACAACTACTTTATCTAATTTAACCCCTTCTACAACTTATTATTTATGGGTTAGATCTAATTGTAGTGCTTCAGATCAGTCTATCTGGGTTCCTGTAACATTTACGACAAAATCTTTCTGTCCTGCAGTTACTGCACCTTCAGCTGCTGCAACAAATGTTTCTGTAACCCCTACATTTACCTGGACTGCTGTAACCGGAGTTTCTGGTTATAAACTTTCTATCGGTACTTCAGCAGGTGCTACTAATATTATGAATGCTCAGGATTTAGGAAATGTAACAACTTATACACTTCCAACTGCGCTAAGTTATAATACGACTTATTATTATACCTTAAATGCTTATGATGCTACATCTACATCTCCGGGATGTACAGAAAGAAGCTTTACAACTGCACCTCCGCCTCCTGCAAATGATGACTGTTCCGGAGCAATTGCTTTAACGCCTGGTGGTACTTTTGCGCAAAATGCAGTGGTTTCTACTAATGCTGGTGCTACAGCAACCTCTGATGCAACGGCTACACATTCTTGCCAGACTACAGGTTACAGAGATGTATGGTATTCTGTAGTAGTTCCTGCAAGTGGAAATATTACAATAGAGACTCAGTCTGTTTCTGGTTCTAATGTTACGGATACTGTTTTAGGAGTGTACAGTGGAAGCTGTGGAGCACTTACGCAAATTGGTTGTGATGATGACAGCTCCGCAGACGGTAACTTCTCTTTAGTATCTCTTACAGGATTAACTCCGGGATCTACATTACTGATTGGTGTTTGGAATTATTCTTCATCAACAACTGGTCAATTCAAGGTATCTGCTTATGATGCATCACTTGTATTAGCAACTAATGAAGTAAAAGATGCTAAAAACAACATCAAAGTATATCCAAACCCATTCTCTGAGGTATTGAATATTTCTGACATAGCTAATGTTAAAAATGTACTGGTTACAGATATTGCGGGAAGATTAGTGAAAACTATTGCTAATCCTACTTCAGAACTTCACTTAGGAGAATTGAAACAAGGAATGTATTTAGTTACTTTAGAGATGAAAGACGGATCTAAACAAACGATAAAAACAATTAAAAAATAGTTTTTAATACATACCATAAATTATAATAGCGGCTAATATTAGCCGCTATTTTTTTTGTTAATTAAATTTGAAAATTGTTATAGAAATTAGATAATAATTGTTAAATTAGTACTTAATCAACAAAATATAAATAGTTTATGAAAAAAATTCTACTTTCATGCTTATTGTTCTTAAGCATGTGTTTTTCTGCCCAGATTACTCTCGGATCAGGAAGTACTAATGTCGGCGTTGCTCCAATCAGTACATATTATGGATATTCTTACGTGCAGCAGATTTTCACAAAGCAGGAAATTAACGCAAACGCAGCCGGAAACATTACAGGACTGAAGTTCTATATAGATCCGACAATGTCCATTTCAAACTCTTCACAATGGGTGGTTTATCTGGGGCTGACCAACAAAACATCTTTCAGTACAGATTCAGACTGGATTCCCGGAGCTCAGCTAACGCAGGTTTTTTCCGGGACAGTTACCAATAATAACGGTGTTATTGAAATTGTTTTTCCTACCCCTTTTTCCTACAATAATACCTCCAATCTCGTTATTGCTGCTGAAGAAAATTCTTCAGGCTATGATAACAATAATTATGATGAGGCAATGCACGTTTATAACGGGGCACAAAATTCTACCCTTTATTATAAAAACGATTATACAGATCCGGATCCGGCTTCACCGCCTGCGACGGGAAATCTGGTAAATTATAAATCTGTTGTTACCTTTCAGGGGCTGGCTCCGAATCCTATTCCGGCTTGTCCTGTAGTTACTTATCCGGGAAGTAATGCTTCTTTTATTCCTTTAACTCCTACAATCACATGGAATAATACGGCTGGAGCAACAAGTTACAAAGTTTCTATCGGAACTTCTTCAGGAGGAACAAATGTTGCGAATCAGGTTTCTGTAACAACCAATAGTTATACACCCTCTGTCGCATTGGCTCCTAATACCACCCATTATGTTAAAATTATAGCTGTAGGCTCAGGAGGAGAGTCTGCCGGATGTACAGAAATATCATTTACAACCGCACCTCCGCAGCCTGCTAATGACGAATGTGCAACAGCGGTTACTTTAACGGTGAATCCTGATTTAAACTGTGGAACTGTAACGGCTGGTTATACTCTGGGTGCCACAGATTCAGGAACAGCCCCAAGTCCATGTTACGGAGATGCGGATGATGATGTCTGGTTTAAATTTGTAGCAACTGCGGCGACTCATAAAATATCCCTTCTCAATATCACCTCTGTAGGCAGTACAACGGGAGATACCGATACTTATTTTCAGGTATTCAGTGGAGGCTGTGGAGCGCTTTCCAGTATATTCTGTTCAGATCCGCCTTCCGGAGTTGTAACAGGTCTTACCGCAGGAGAAACATATTGGGTGAGAGTTTATAGTTATTACGGAGCAGGAAGTAATCAGAGCTTTAATATCTGTGTAGGAACTTTCCCTCCGCCTCCGGTAAATGATGCCTGCTCAGGTGCATTATCTGCCAATGCTTTCCCTTATACTTATATACAAAATGACGGAGCGGGAGCTACTAATAATTCAGGAATTGTAAGTGTATGTTCTAATGAAATGAATGACGGAACCTGGTTTACTTTTACTGGAGACGGAAGTACATTTAATATCAGCGTAACAATGCCTGCGGGAAGTGATTTTGATCCTCAGATCGGAGTTTATAGCGGAAACTGCTCTGCATTATCCTGTGAAAATACAGTAGATGACGGAGGACAGGGCGGTGCTGAAACAATTTCTATTCCCACTCTTTCAGGAAATACTTATTATGTAAATGTTGGTCATTACAGTGGCTGGTCAGATGAACCGGAAGGAGCATTTTCCATTAATATTACAAAAAACACTTTAGGAACTTCTGAAGTTGCAGCCAATAAAAATACCGTTAAAGTATTCCCAAATCCTTTCAGTGATGTGGTTACAGTTTCTGATATTGCTAAAGTAAAATCGGTTTCCGTGACAGATATTTCAGGAAGACTGATAAGAGTGATTGAAAATCCTCATTCAGAAATTCATTTGGGTGAACTGAAGCAGGGAGTGTATCTGCTGATGCTGGATATGAAAGACGGTTCTAAACAGGTTGTAAAAGCAATTAAAAAATAAATAAACTTTAACCATAATAAAAGGCGGTCTATTGAAGATCGCCTTTATTATTTAATGAAGATATTTTATTTATTGGGAACGGGCTGAATTTCTCCTGTCGTCATACTTTCGAAAACAGTAGGGAAGAACATAACGAGTATGAAGTAAATTACGATCATAAGGGCGATCATCGAGAAAAGGATAATTACTAAGCTGTTCGGTTTATTTTTCTTTTTAGGTTCCATGATTGTTGTGGTGTTTCGTTAATAAATTGAGTATTAATTTTTACTAAGCTAATTTCTTGCCACACTGTTTACAATACCTTGCATCATCATCAATATCTTCATTCCCGCATCTGTCACATACTTTTTCCAGATTTTGCCTTTTGTTTCTCATCTCGGCGGTTACAATTCCCGTAGGAACAGCGATGATAGAATAACCGGCAAGCATTAAAACCACGGCGAAAAATTTTCCCATCGGAGTAATCGGGGAAACGTCGCCATAACCAACCGTTGTAACGGTAACAACCGCCCAGTAAATTGCCTGCGGAATCGTTTCAAAACCTTCTCTTCCGCCTTCCACCATAAACATCAGTGAGCCAACAATCACGGAGAAAATAATTAAAAATAAAAGGAAAATATAAATTTTTCGTGAGCTGTTCTTTAATGCCCTCACAATTACAGAACCGTCATTCATAAAATCCAGTAAGTTGAATACCCGGAAAACTCTTAACATTCTCAGCATTCTGAAAATGAGGAAATATTTGGTAACCGGAAAAATAAAGCTCAGATAAAACGGAATCAATGCAAGAAAATCAATAATCCCGAAAAAACTGAAAATATAATTCCGTTTGTTTTTCACTACGGCAATTCTCGAAAAATATTCCGCAGAAAAAAATATGGAAATAATCCATTCCATAATAATGAACGTATAATGAAACCTTTTATCCAGCTTCGGAACACTTTCCATCATGATAATTGCCGTACTGATGAGAATAAGAATCAGTAAAGTAATGTCGAAAAGTTTTCCGAGCTTTGTGTCGGAGCGGTATATAATGCGGTAAAGATGTCTTTTCCAGAGAGCATCTTCGGGAATAAGATTGTGCTCTTTTTCCATTTTTCGAGGTTTTTTTAAAATTAACAAATAATCCCTATTTTCGTACCAAACATAGACAATAAAATGACAATAAGTAAGGTAATTGCCAAAATAGAAGAAAGAATTCCACTGCAGCAGGCAGAAGATTTTGATAATGTAGGTTTGCTTTGCGGGGTTCCCGACAGAAATGTCTCCGGAATTCTGGTATGCCATGATGCATTGGAAAATGTTGTGGATGAAGCCATTGAAAAGAACTGTAATTTAATTGTATGTTTTCATCCCATCATTTTTTCGGGACTGAAATCTTTAACAGGGAAAAACTATGTAGAGAGAGCTGTTTTAAAAGCTATTGAAAATAAAATTGCCATCTATGCCATTCATACGGCTTTCGATAATGATTTTTTTGGGGTGAACCGTGGAATCTGTGATCAGTTGGGATTAAAAAATTTAAAAATTCTTCAGCCTAAAAAAAATAATCTGAAACAGCTTACGGTTTTCGTTCCGAAAGATTATTCTGAAAAAGTGAAGGAAGCTTTATTTTCGGCAGGTGCAGGAAATATCGGATTTTATGACGAATGCAGTTTCAAAATCAACGGGAACGGAACGTTCAGACCGATTGAAGGCTCGAATCCGTTTTCGGGACAGCAGAACATCCGCGAAAATGCAGATGAGGATATGGTTTCTGTAATTTTTGAGGATTACAAACAGGGACAGATCGTTAACGCAATGAAAACAGCACATCCTTATGAGGAAGTCGCGCACCAGATTTACAGTTTGGAAAATACCAACCATTATTCCGGACTGGGAATGTATGGCGACCTTGATGAGCCGATGGATGAAAAGGATTTTCTGAAATTTGTAAAAGAAAAATTCAGTCTGGAGATGATCCGTCATTCAGGATTCAATAACAAAAAAATTAAAAGAGTAGGAGTTCTGGGTGGTTCCGGAGCAAGCGGCATCCGGTCTGCAATTTCCAAAAAATGTGATGCTTATCTTACGGGAGACGTAAAATATCACGATTTTTTCCTTGCCGATTCGAAAATGATGATCTGTGATATCGGGCATTTTGAATCAGAACAATTTGTAACTCAACAATTATTTGAAATATTGTCACAAAAATTTAGTACATTTGCAATCTCAAAATCTATTGAGAAAACAAACCCGGTAAATTATTTCATTTAAAATATGGCAAAAACCAACGATATTTCAGTTGAAGAGAAGTTAAGAGCTTTATACGATTTGCAGATCATTGATTCTAGATTGGACGAAATCCGAAATACAAGAGGAGAATTGCCAATCGAAGTAGAGGATCTTGAGATTGAAATCGAAGGTCTTGAAAAAAGAGCTGAAAAATTTCATGCAGAAATTAAAGATCAGGACGATCAGATCAAAACAAAGCATGAAGTAATAAACCATGCAAAAACTTTAATTGAAAAATACAAGTCTCAGCAGGATAATGTAAGAAACAATAAAGAGTTTGAAGCGTTAGGAAAGGAGATTGAATATCAGGAGCTTGAAATCCAGCTAGCAGAGAAAAGAATTAAAGAATTCGGTGCTAAAATAGGTCACAAAAACGAAACGTTAAGTGAATTGAATTCAAAAATTGATGAGCTTAAAAATCACCTGAAATTCAAAAAAGAAGAATTGGAAGGTCTTATTTCTGAAACTCAGAAAGAAGAAGAATATCTTATTGAGAAATCAAAAGAATTTTCTGAAAAAATTGATGAGAGATTATTGGCTTCATACAACAGAATCAGAACAAACTCTCCAAACGGTCTTGCTGTAGTAGGATTGGAAAGAGGCGCTCCGAAAGGATCATTCTTCACCATTCCACCACAAAAGCAGATGGAAATTGCTCAGAGAAAGAAAATCATCATCGATGAGCATTCAGGAAAAATCCTTGTTGACGACGAGTTGGTAATGGAAGAAAACGAAAGAATGAAATCTGTAATTAAATTTTAATAACTTACGATTTTAAAGATATAAAGCTGTTTCAATTTTGAGACAGCTTTTTTTGGCTTTAAAAAC
This sequence comes from Chryseobacterium sp. 2P, assembly GCF_059579425.1. NCBI lineage: Bacteria > Pseudomonadati > Bacteroidota > Flavobacteriia > Flavobacteriales > Weeksellaceae > Chryseobacterium > Chryseobacterium sp. 2P. The sequence goes on along the minus strand of NZ_CM184194.1, from coordinate 3,085,728 downwards.
TAATTGCGCAAATGTTTCGCAGATAGCACAATTTAATATTGAAGTTTTTTAAGGTAAAATAGCTTTGCTCCTTTAGGAGCGGAATCTGTGTAGAAATAAGAATAAGTCTATCAATCAATCCGCAGGGTTGATATCTATAATAGGATAAATGTTCTAAAGATAGCGTTCCTACGGAACGCCGAACGTCCTTCTAATATGATGTCTACACAGATAAAACTCTATAGAGTTTTAAAAAAATAAATATAAACCACATGATATTAGTGATTATAAAGAAAAAGAATATTTAAAAACTTTTATTTAGTGGAAAACTGAAATAGCTTTATTTTGAAATCATTAGATAGAGCCATTCGTAAAAATATTTGTGCAATTCGTGTTAAAAATACGACAGAGAAAATTATTTTTTTGCCTTCGTACTGTCTGCAGATTTATAGTAAAAATTAATTGCTCTGCAAAGCTCAGCAACAGCTGCTTTTCCTTGAGGAGTAAAACCGGTAAAAGAATATTCGTCATCAGTTCCTTTGTTAAAAACTCTGTGACGTCGAGCCGGAATATCAATTTCTGAAATAGAACCATTGCAATCCAGACAAATACTGATCTGGTTAACCTTTTTATTGTCCTTAAAAAATACCAACCCTAAATGTGGATTAAAACACGCCGCGGAAGCTTCTCCATAACTGGATTTTTTCGCTAAAGCCGTTAAAATTTTATCAGCCTGTTCTTGTGACAGAAACTGCTGTTTTTCTATGATAGGAATGAAGTTTCCCTGTTCATTAATCGGAGCATCGTACAATTCTTCATCACCTTTGAAATCGTATGCTATAATTTTATCATAATCAAGCGTACTGAAAGGAATTCCGCTGCTCTGGTTTGTCTCGATGGTTGGTGAAGATTTCACATAATCCATAAGTTCCGTTCTGCTGAGTCCTTGAATTTTTGGTATATCCGAAACAAATTGAACAGAATCTTCTTTGGAACATATCTTTGTGTTGTCGGTATGTTTTTCACAGGACGAAAATAAAATTACCGATCCAAAAATGATGAATCGGTTAATTTTTTTATTCTTTATTTTCGTTGAAAATTTAGTCCTTACGTTCATACATCTTATTGTAAAGATCTATAAATTTTTCCTTAATCGCTTTTCTTTTCAGCTTTAAAGTCGGCGTTAAAAGACCTCCATCAATGCTCCAGACTTCTGGGGTAAGCTCGATTTTTTTGATCTGTTCCCAGTTTCCTAAATGTTGGTTGATATCGTCGATCTCTTTTTTAATTCTTTCTTTTAATTCCGCACTTTTGGCAATTTCCTGTGGAGTAGAACCTACATTCAGATTGTTTCTGGATGCCCAGCTTTTTGCAAATTCAAAATCTGGCTGTACCAGTGCGCAAGGCATTTTTTCGCCGTCCCCGACAACCATGATCTGTTCGATAAATTTTGAAGCCTTTGCTAAATTTTCTATGGTCTGCGGTGCAATATATTTTCCTCCGGAAGTCTTGAACATCTCCTTTTTACGGTCGGTGATCTGTAAAAATCCGTCGCTGTCGATATGTCCGATATCTCCCGTTCTGAAATAACCGTCTTCTGTAAAAACTTCTTTCGTCATTTCTTCATTTTTAAAATATCCTTTAAAAACAGAAGGTCCTTTTACGGTAATTTCTCCGTCTGCCTGAATTTTAACACTCAGATTATCAAGTGGTAATCCTACCGTTCCGATTTTCATTTTGCTGAAAGAATTTACCGAAATTACAGGCGAAGTTTCCGTTAATCCATATCCTTCCAGAATAGGAATTCCTGCATTCTGGAACATTAAATTCAGTCTTGTAGACAAAGCCGCAGAACCGGAAACCAAAGTAACAATTTCGCCGCCTAAACCTTCTCTCCATTTTTTAAATACCAGTTTATCGGCGATAATTTCCTTTAATCCGGATGGTTTAGATACGCTTTTCTTTTTAGAGATCAGATCCAGTGCCCAGAAGAAGATTTTCTGTTTCAATCCTCCCGCAGAAGAACCGGTTCCGTAGATTTTATCATACACTTTTTCTACGAGTCTTGGTACAACGCTCATGTAGTGAGGTTTTACCTCTTTCACGTTTTCTCCCATTTTTTCAATGCTTTCTGCGAAATAAATAGAAAAACCATTGTACTGGAAAAGATAGAAAAGCATTCTTTCGAAAATATGACAGATGGGAAGGAAACTCAGAACTCTTGTATCTTTATAATCCAGTCCTTTCTTTTTGGGAATTCTTGGGATAGAACCCAAAACATTGGAAACGATATTGTGATGCGTCAGCATAACTCCCTTTGGCTTTCCGGTGGTTCCGGAAGTATAAATAATGGTAGCCAGATCTTCAGGATTAATAGCATTTGAAAGATCTTCCACTTCAATCTGCGTAGAATCATCTTCGCCAAGATCCAGTATTTCTTTCCAGTTGGCAGCTCCCGAAACATTATCGAAAGTAAAAACGCCCTGTAATGAAGGGATGTTATGTTTTACTTTAACTACCTTATTCAAAAGATCTTTATCAGACACAAAACAGTACTTAATCTCGGCGTTGGTAAAGATAAACTCATAATCTTCGGCAGAAATACTAGGATAAACAGGAACGGAAACTACTCCGATCTGGGAAAGTCCAAGATCCATTATTGCCCATTCTGTTCGGGAATTGGTGGTGATTAATGCAATTTTATCACCCGGTTTTATGCCAAGCTTTAAAAGTCCTCTTGAGATCTTATTGGCTTCATTGATAAACTCTTGTGTGGAAGTTTTCTTCCATTCACCATGATATTTGGTTACAAACATATCCGACTTGGGATAGGTTTTCAATGCATGTTGAGGAATATCAAATAATCTTTTGATTGTCATGATTTTTTAAGTAATTGTTAAAGGATTTTAAATATAAGCATTTTTTTTAATTGTGGAAATTGCAAGTGATTATTTAGAAATTAATAAAATGTATGCCATAATATATTTAATAATTCAAACTTAACATATATATGATGAATATTTAAAAATCAACTTCTTTCGTTGTTTTTATCTAATTTATGATTCTATTTTCAGATTTGTCCAAAAAGTGTAAATTAGCGACCATCTAATTATTCAATGTTATGGACTTTAATTTATCAGAAGAACAGCTGATGATTCAGCAGGCAGCAAGAGATTTTGCGCAAAGCGAACTTTTACCGGAAGTAATCGAAAGAGACCGCGACCAGAAGTTTCCTGCAGAACAGGTAAAGAAAATGGGAGAAATGGGACTTATGGGGATGATGGTGGATCCTAAATACGGTGGTGCCGGAATGGACAGTGTTTCTTACGTTCTTGCTATGGAAGAAATTGCAAAAGTAGATGCTTCTGCGGCTGTGGTAATGTCTGTAAACAACTCTTTGGTTTGTGCCGGTCTTGAGAAATTTGCTTCTGAAGAGCAGAAAGTAAAATATCTTACCCCTTTGGCAAGCGGACAGGTAATAGGAGCTTTTGCTTTGTCTGAGCCTGAAGCGGGTTCTGATGCAACTTCCCAGAAAACAACTGCGGAAGATAAAGGAGATTATTACCTTTTAAACGGGATTAAAAACTGGATCACAAACGGAGGAACAGCATCTTACTATATTGTAATTGCACAGACAGATCCTGAGAAAAAACATAAAGGAATCAATGCTTTTATCGTAGAAAGAGGTTGGGAAGGTTTTGAGATCGGTCCGAAAGAAGACAAACTGGGAATCAGAGGAAGCGATACGCATTCTTTGATCTTTAATAACGTAAAAGTACCGAAGGAAAACAGAATCGGGGAAGACGGTTTCGGATTCAATTTCGCAATGGCTGTTCTGAACGGTGGTAGAATCGGGATTGCTTCTCAGGCTTTAGGAATTGCTTCCGGAGCTTACGAACTGGCTTTAAAATATGCTAAAACAAGAAAAGCGTTTAAAACAGAAATCATCAATCATCAGGCGATTGCATTTAAATTAGCAGATATGGCAACTCAGATTACAGCAGCAAGAATGCTTTGCTTCAAGGCGGCTGTAGAAAAAGATGCAGGAAAAGATATCTCTGAAAGCGGTGCAATGGCAAAATTATACGCTTCTCAGGTGGCAATGGACACTACGATTGAAGCTGTACAGATCCACGGCGGATACGGATATGTGAAAGAATATCACGTAGAAAGAATGATGAGAGATGCAAAAATCACTCAGATCTACGAAGGAACTTCTGAAATCCAGAAGATCGTTATTTCAAGAAGCATTGCAAAGTAATTGCTTAATTATACATGAAATAGTAAAAGGCTTCCAGATTTGGGAGCCTTTTTACATTCACACGAACCACAAAATATAATATATAAAATTTTTCTCTTTATTTATCTTTTTGATTGAAATTTTTCGTTAAAGTTAAATCCTTGATTGTATTCTTATGTTTGTTGATATATCAAAAATATCAATAAGAATTATTACATAAGAGATTATATGATTAAAATAATATTAAAATAAAAATCCATCACAAGGGATGGACTTTCGAAATTAATGAGCATCATGATTGGTTGTGTTTTTACCCCTCTTTTTATAAAAATAATATCCGATTCCGGCAATTAAAAGCAATGGCCAGAGCGGCAGAATAAACAGGAAAATAGAAGTAATGACACTCCATCCTGAAGAAACGGCGGCTAAAGATTTTTCACCAAAAGTTTCCGGAGCTTTATGAGCGTTATCCAAAAGAGAGATCCTGATTTCACAAAGCGTATTGTTATAATAGTCATTTCCTTTTACTTCTATGTTTTTGCTTTTAATATTGCCGATATTGCTGCTTAAATCATCCATCAGTTGGTCAAAATTCTGCAGAGGAACTTTAATCTGAAGATAATATGCTTTTTGATCCGCCATTTCCGAAGATCTGTCATCGGAAGGTTCTGCTGCAATATAAGTGAGTTCTTCTTTTGTCACAGCACCGTTGTTTCTAACCGTTTCCTGTCTTATAACTTCCCTTACTGTTTCCGTATTGTCTGCATTCATGGTTAAATAGCCCGATTTTACCATTTTATTTTTCAGAACATTCAGTTCGTAATTTTCACTTTTTGGTTTGTCTTTATAAACGATTTTGGTTTCTTTAATCACTTTCGGAGCGGGAACATTCACCACAATTTTTTCTTCTTTTTTAGCCGAATCCTTTTTCTCCGTTTTCGATTCCAGTCTTACGGAAGAAATTTTCTCAGATAAAGAATCTACCATTTTGGAAGTATTTTCAATCTTGTCTTTCACTTCATTTTTAGCGTTTTCAAAATCCTTAATTTTTACATTGGCAGAATCCAGCGCAGCATTGGCTTTTTCGCTTACGTCATTTAATTTTTCTGAAGCAACAGAAATTGCGCTGTCTGCAGAATCTGCGGTATTTTCCAGTTTAGAAACTGCAGATTCTCCCTTTTTACACATAATGAACGTGCCTGATACAGCAACGAGTAATATGAACTTTCTCATAACATTAATTTTTTCGATGAGGTAAAATTAGGAGGGAAGTTTTTGTAAAGATTGTAAAGGAATTGTTTTGCTTATGTAAATTGATAAGGGTTTGAATTTTAGTATTTTGTAAAATAAAAAAATGCTGTTTTACAAAGTTTTTTTAAATTTTTATTTTTTCTCTTAACCAAATCCTGTCTGAATTTAATTTTCGGAGCTGTCATTTTGAGCGAAACAAAGCGGAGTCGAAAAATCTCAGATACACTCAAGATTCTTCATGGTATAAAAGTTTCATTTAATTTCATAAAAAAATCCGCAGAAAAACTTCCGCGGATTATCTATTTAAAGCTGATTTATTTCAATTAAGCATTCTTAAACTCACTGATGAAATGCAGTTTCACATTCGGGAACTTCTCCTGCGTCATGTGAATCGTGAAAGAAGAATCAGCAAGGAAAACCAACTGGTTGTATTTATCTCTCGCCAAAAATCTCTGTTTCAGTCTTGCAAATTCCTTGAATTCGTCTGACTTTTCATCCGCTTCCACCCAACACGCTTTGTGCATAGAAAGAGGTTCGTAAGTACATTTTGCGCCATATTCATGCTCCAGACGATACTGGATTACCTCATACTGAAGCGCACCCACTGTTCCGATGATCTTTCTGCCGTTCATTTCAAGGGTAAATAACTGTGCAACCCCTTCATCCATCAACTGATCGATCCCTTTTGCCAGTTGTTTTGCTTTCAACGGATCGTTGTTGTTAATATATCTGAAATGTTCAGGAGAGAAGCTCGGAATTCCTTTGAAATTCAGTTTTTCACCGCCTGTTAACGTATCTCCGATTCTGAAACTTCCCGTATCATGAAGACCTACAATATCTCCCGGGAAACTTTCATCAACCACCTCTTTTTTATCCGCGAAGAAAGCATTTGGTGAAGAGAACTTCATTTTTTTGCCCTCTCTTACCAAAAGATAATTTTCATTTCTCTTGAAAGTTCCCGAAACAATTTTCACGAAAGCCAGTCTGTCCCTGTGTTTCGGGTCCATATTTGCGTGGATCTTGAAAACGAATCCTGTAAAACCATTTTCTTCGGGCTTTACAATACGCGTATCACTTTCCTTCGGTTGTGGCATCGGTGCAATATCAATGAAAGCATCCAGCAACTCACGAACCCCGAAATTATTCAAAGCCGAACCAAAGAAAACAGGCTGCAAATCGCCCTTCATATAATCTTCACGGTTGAATTCCGGATAAACCGACTGAACCAGATCCAGTTCCTCTCTTAAAATAGCGGCAGCTTTTTCGCCAATCACTTCATCAATTGAAGGATCATTAATATTGTCAAACTTTATCGCTTCACCCACCTTCTGTTTCTTCTCTTCCAAAAACAACTGGATATTGTTTTCCCAGATATTGTAAATTCCCTGAAAGTCAGCTCCCATCCCGATTGGCAAAGAAAGCGGACAAACCGTTAATCCCAGTTTCTGTTCCACCTCATCCAGCAAATCGAAAGCATCCTTACCTTCACGGTCAAGCTTATTAATGAAAACCAGCATCGGAATATTTCTCATTCTACAAACCTGAACAAGCTTTTCCGTCTGTTCCTCAACCCCTTTTGCAACGTCAATCACAACGATTACAGAATCAACCGCCGTTAAAGTTCTGTACGTATCCTCTGCAAAATCCTTGTGACCGGGAGTATCCAGAATGTTGATTTTGTGGTTTCTGTATTCAAAAGCCAATACCGAAGTTGCCACGGAGATTCCTCTCTGTCTTTCAATTTCCATGAAATCGGAGGTCGCTCCCTTTTTTATTTTGTTGGATTTTACCGCACCTGCTTCCTGAATTGCACCTCCGAAAAGCAAAAGCTTTTCCGTAAGAGTGGTTTTTCCGGCATCCGGGTGAGAGATAATTCCGAAGGTTTTTCTTTTTTCTATTTCTTTGATTAAGTCTGACATATCGTATTTTGAAGTTGCAAAAATCGGGAATTTTGTCGAATCCTGAAAATTTTGTTTGAACACAAATTTTTACACGAAAAGACATGAATTTTATTTAACCAAAAACTCACAAAAAATTATAACACATTAGTAACTTAAGATGAAATTCTTTATACGTAAAAGAACCCATTAGTTTAAAAATCTTTGATTTTTTATTTTGAAGTTGTTTGAAGTAAGAGAGTTTGCTCCTTTAGGAGCAGAATCTGTGTAGAAATAAGAATAAATCTGCAAATCAATCCGTAGGATTGATATCTATAAATATGATAAATTTTTTAAAGATAGCGTTCCTACGGAACGCAAAATACATTGTGAATATGGTGTCTACACAGATAAAACTCCATAGAGTTTTCTACCGTTTTACTTTAAACAACTTTTTTTGTTTGCTTTTGCCAAACTAAAAATAGGCTAAAAAAAATCAAATTCGTGGAATTTGTGAAAACCATTTGTGTTATTCGTGTTTAAAAGATCAACGATGAGTTTAAATTTTATTGGAAAAACGCTAAGGCGCAAGATTTAAATAAGAGTTTTCCAGTCTTAAGACGCAAGGATAAAATCAAAGATTTTATTTTATAATTCTGATGATCAATTTTATCAAAGATAAAATCCTTGCGCCTTAAAGATTTGAGACTAGTAAAAATCCTGCGTCTTTGCGAAAACCAATCTGAGTCCTATTAATTCTTGTAAAAATTAGTGCTATTTGTGTTTAAGCTTAAGTAAATAAGCCAGTCCCAATCCCACAAAAACCATCGCCGCACTGAAAGGAAAAATATAGCTCATCCCGTAAAGATCGGCAATTCCGCCAATCAGCGGTCCTGCAACACCAAGAGAAAGATCAATAAAAAGACCATATCCCGCCAAAGCGGAACCCTGATTGGATGAAGGCACGCTTTTAATCGCAACCACACCCAAAGCCGGAAAAATTAATGAAAAACCAAGTCCCGTAACGCCGGCTCCTACAAGAGCCATTTGTGAATTCGTTGCAAATGAAATGATTAAAAGCCCGATAGTTTCTACCAAAAGACAGACAATGGCGACTTTAATTCCTCCGTAATTATTGATTACATTATTGAAAACGAGTCTTCCCGCAACAAACAGTACCCCAAAAACACTCAGACATAAAGCGCCGTTATTCCAGTGAAAATAGTTGTAATATAAAGTGATAAAAGTAGAAATACTCGCAAAGCCAAGTCCGCCTAAAGCCAGACAAACCCCGAAAGGAGCCACTTTTCCCAAAACTTTCCAGAACGGCTGCGATTCCTTTATATTCGTGTTGGTTTTATTGTCTTTGGTTTTTGCAAAAAGAAACCCTAAAATTCCAAGAATAATCGAAAGAATTCCGATTCCGTATAAGCTGAATTCATGCTCAATCGTTACCCCCAGAGAAGCTCCGATTGCTAAAGCTCCGTAACAGGCAACTCCGTTGTAGGAAATAATTTTTGCTGTATGTTTTTCTCCGACTGCCATAATTGCCCAGTTAATCGGACTTGCACCAATCATTCCTTCCGCGCAGCCTGTAAGAAGACGCGTGATGACCAAAAATGTTAAACTTAACCACGGAGAAAATTTAAAATAATAAGCAATGATCAGGAAAATTCCCGTCAGCGAAAAACTGATCATGCTGAATAAAACGGCTGGTTTCGGGCCTTTTCCGTCAATTATTTTTCCGGAATAAGCTCTCAGAAAAAAAGTAGAAACATATTGCAGACTGATGACCAAACCTGCAATCACCAGACTGAACCCAAGACTTTTGTTAATGAAAATAGGAAGCACCGAAAGCGATAATCCGATAATGAAATATCCTATAAAGGTAAAACTTACATAACTGATTAAAGACAGATTAACATTCTCCGACTTTTTTACCAAACCCTGCATGTGAAAATATTAAGCTGCAAAGTTACTTCATTAAAATAGTCTGACAGAGAATTTTAACTTAAAATCTGTTTAACCTTTTTTATTTAACCGCAAAAATTATAAAATATAAGCTGATTTTTTATTCAAATTAAATAACGAAAAATGAAAAAGGCAACAACAGCTTTAAAAATCTTCGATTTTTAGTCTTTTGAGAACTTTAATTATTGCGGAATAATGGTCTTTTGCAACTTTTGCGGTTAATTTTGAAATTAGTTTAAACATTTTAAAAAACATAAATGTAACAATGTATTTTAAGGTTAAACTTCTCTGCGATTCTCTTTTCCCATAATTTGAATTATCTTTGTTTCTCAATAAATTCTTAGATTCTATGGAAAAAAGTAAATATCCGAATTTCAAGTTTACATGGATTGGCGGTCTTGTTTTAGTGGCAGGATTGTTTTTTGGAACAATGGTGGTTTCATCCTTTAATGTTTTCTGGGTGTTTACTTTCAAGGAAAATCTACAGTACAGAGACTGGTTTTTTATGATTACCAATGCCGCAGGATTTCTTACAGCGATTGCTTTCTTTGATTTTTTCATTGTAAGAAGAACAACGGGAATGAAGCTGAATTTTAATTTTTCTCCAACTAATTTTTATACCTATCTCCTGATTTTTCCAATGATGATCGGGATGATGTTTATTGCAGAGTTTATTACTGCTCAGATTCCTACAACGGGACCTTTTTTCGGAAAGTATTACGATTTTTTCACGCAGATGATGGAAAAACTTACCGATGATCCGGTTGTGATGATCATTACTGCTGTTATCTGTGCGCCTATTTTTGAAGAAATTATTTTCAGGGGAATTATCCAGAAAGGATTGATGAATAAGGGTGTTGAACCAAAAATGGCAATTGTTTTTGCTTCTGTCATATTCGGAGTGATTCACGGAAATCCATGGCAGTTTGTGGGAGCTGTTCTGTTAGGATGCGTTCTGGGATTGGTCTATTACAAAACAAAATCTCTGCTTTTACCGATGCTTTTGCATGGTTTTAATAATTTATGTTCCACCTTGTTAATCACTTATATAAAAACGGAAAGCTTCGCAGATGCTTTTAAAGTTTCGGAATGGATCATACTGATGATAGGAATTGCACTTTTCTCCTTGTTTTATTTTCTTTTTATGAAAAAATATAAAGTGCATTATTCTGAAATTTAAATCTAAACACGAATGGCACTAAATTTTTAAACACGAATTTCACTAATATCATTGGTGTTATTTGTGATGATGATTTGAGATTTAAACAAAATAGAAATTAAATAAATGAAATTGAATATGGAATTACTGGTAGCAACGCACAACATACATAAGAAAGAAGAGATTCAGCAGATTTTAGGCGATGAATTTATCGTTAAAAGTCTTGCTGATTACGATCTTCATGACGAAATCGTAGAAGACGGAGATTCTTTCAATGCCAATGCGTTAATTAAGGCGAAATACTGCTTCGAAAAAACAGGAATTCCAAGTTTGGGCGACGACAGCGGACTGGTTGTAGAATCTCTGGACGGAAGACCGGGAATTTTTTCCGCGCGTTATGCAGGAAATCATGATTTTGCCAAAAATATCGAAAAAGTTTTGGGCGAAATGGAAGGTATTGAAAACAGAAAAGCGTATTTCATTACTGTTTTATGCTATTATGACGAAAACGGAGCCAAATATTTCGACGGAAGGGTTCATGGAAATTTACTGAAGGAAAATAAAGGTTTCAAAGGGTTCGGCTACGATCCGATCTTCGTTCCGGAAGGGTACGACATGACTTTTGCAGAGATGGAACCACAGGATAAAAACAAAATCAGCCACAGAAAACAGGCTTTGGATCTATTTTTGGATTTCCTGAAAGGGAAAGAATAGTTTGAGGTTGAGGCTAAGATGTATGGTAAAAACAGAAACCAGAATTTAGATATTTAAATTGGTTTCCACTACGCAATTTTAATCTCAGCCTAAATCTTAGTCTTAACCTAAATCCGTACATTTGTCACCTTAATAAACCATCGATTTGAGTACTTATTTAACGATATTAGGCTTTAATTCAGCAATTCCTACGATAAATTCTTCTCCTACCGCACAGTTTCTGGAGATGGAAGAACGGTCTTTCCTAATCGATTGCGGGGAAGGAACGCAGGTACAGTTGAGAAAAGCCAAAGCGAAATTTTCGAAGATCAATCATATTTTTATTTCTCATCTTCACGGAGACCACTGTTTCGGCTTACCGGGGCTTATTGCTTCCTTCAGGCTTTTGGGAAGAGAAACGCCGCTTCACGTTTACGGTCCGAAAGGAATTAAGAAAATGCTGGAAACTATTTTCACGATTACAGAAACGCACCGAGGTTTTGAAGTCGTTTATCATGAACTGGATAAAGATTATTCAGAGAAAATTTACGAAGACAACAGGGTAGAAGTGTACACCATTCCTTTGGATCACAGAATATACTGCAACGGATATTTATTTAAAGAAAAGCCGAAAGACAGGCATTTGAACATGAAGGAAATCGCAAAGTACAGCGAAATAGAAACCTGTGATTATCACAATATAAAAGCCGGAAAAGATTTTGTTTTAAGCGATGGATATGTTCTTAAAAATGAAATTCTTACCGTAGAACCTGCACCTTCTGTGTCTTACGCTTTTTGCAGCGATACGAGATATCTGGAAAGTGTGATCCCGATCATTAAAAATGTAACTGTGCTTTATCATGAATCTACATTTCTTCACGATTTGAAAGAAATGGCAGATTACACAGGGCATACAACTGCTTTGGAAGCTGCAACAGTTGCGAGAAAAGCAGAAGTCGGAAAACTGATCTTAGGACATTTTTCCAACCGTTATGGAGATCTTACCGTATTTACCGATGAAGCAAGAACTGTTTTTCCCAATACTTTCTTACCGAAAGCACTGGAACCTGTAAAAATTTAAAAAATAATGTTGAAGTTTGAAGAACTGAAAATCTTCTTAGATGAAAAGGCAGACCAATACAATGATCCTGAATTTATAGAAAATGATCCGATCCAGATTCCGCATCGTTTTTCTCTGAAACAGGATATTGAAATTGCAGGATTTCTGGCGGCTACAATTTCATGGGGAAACAGAAAGGCGATCATTAAATCGGCAGAAAAGATGCTCGATATTATAGGGAATTCCCCCTATGATTTTGTTTTGAATCACTCGGAAAAGGATTTGAAATTTCTTGAAGGCAAAAGTGTCCACAGAACGTTTAACGGAAAAGATTTTGCTTATTTTATTAAGCAGTTTAACAGGATTTATACGGAGAATGAAAGTCTGGAAGATTTATTCAGGGTAAATGATTCTGAAGTTAATTTTTCTCACGCGATTGAACGTTTCAGAACACAGTTTCTGGGAACGGAAAAGCACAGAACACATAAACACGTAAGTTCACCGTATAAAAATTCTTCCACCAAAAGAATTATCATGTTTCTGCGCTGGATGGTGCGTAAAGATAAGCGTGGCGTAGATTTTGGTCTTTGGGAAAATACAGATCCGAAATATCTTTCTATTCCGCTGGATGTGCATACCGGAAATATTTCTAGAAAACTGGGGCTTATTACAAGAACGCAGAATGACTGGAAAACGGTGGAAGAACTGGATATGGTGATCCGTACATTTGATGAAAAAGATCCTGCAAAATACGATTTTGCATTGTTTGGACTGGGAGTTACAAAGGAATTACTTTAAAATTGAAACGCAATGAAAAAGAACGAAGAAAAAATTGAAATGCTAGAAAGAATTGCAAACGGAATTACATGGTGGATTGGTTCTATTCCCTCGCTCATTGCACATACCCTGTTTTTTTTGATTTCTTTTCTTCTGCCTATTCTTCACCTTGTAGAGTTTGATAAAATGCTGCTGATTCTTACCACAGTGGTTTCATTGGAGGCAATTTATCTTGCGATTTTCATTCAGATGTCGGTGAATAAAAGCCATGAGAAAATTGAAGATATTCAGGAAGATATTGAAGATATTCAGGAAGACATTGAAGAGATCAGCGAAGATATTGAGGAAATCAGTGAGGATATCGAAGAAATTAATGAAGACATCGAAGACATTCAGGAAGATATTGAAGAAATTAACGAGGATGAAGATGAGGAAGACCACAATGAGCGCGCCAAAAATGTAATGCTGAAAAGCAATGTAAGTTCCAATAAAAATGAAATTAAAGCATTGAAAGATAAGATTTCAGAATTGCAGAATATGATTGATGAACTGAAAAAAGATAACTAATCAGCAGATATAATTGCTGAATTATTATAATTCCATACAAAAAGGCTGATAATTTTATCAGTCTTTTTTATTAACTCAGATAGATTATCTGTTATTTCTTTAATTTTAAAATATTTTAGGTTATTTATATTATAATGCTTATTTTTTGTTCTGATTTTAGCCAATAATTTAGTATTTTTGAACAAACAACAACAAAATGTTAAATTATAGATTAAAAAACTACTGTTTCTTTTTAGTTTTACTCTTGGTTTCAGGATCTGTTTTTGCCCAAAAAACGTCCAGAAAACCAATAACAGAAAAGCATTCCGGTGCGAGTCTGAAGTCTGGAGCTTTTATTGATGTGAATGTGGCATCTTATGCGCCATCTTCTTACAATATAGAGCAGCTTGTTAAAAATGTTCTGATTTCCGGTGGCTCCAGTTGTGCGGTTGCCAACGTTACCAATGTTACCGTTTCACCCAACCAGCCTGCAACAGACACGGAAAGAGCGTGGGGATATTTTCATAAAGGAACTACCGCTTTTCCTTTTACGGACGGTGTTGTTCTCGTAACAGGGAAAGCCAGAAGAGCGGGAAATGTTCTGGAAAGCGGATTAAGTGATACTGTTCCCGGTTCTACGGTAAGTGATCCGGATCTTGTAACGGCAATTAACCCTTTGGCTCCTTTAAAAGATGCTGTTTTTATTGAATTTGACTTCGTTCCTAACAGTACTCAGGTAAAATTTAATTACATTTTTGCTTCGGAAGAATATACGTCTAATTTCCCATGTGGAGTTTATTCTGATGGTTTTGCTTTATTACTGAAAAAAGTAGGTGATCCTACCTATACCAATATGGCAATTTTACCGGGAACAGCGGGACCTGTAAGTGTTACCAATATTGTTCCTGCAGGTAACGGTTTCACGTGCGGACCTATTAATGAAGCATATTTTGGAGGGATGAACACCGCAAATATTGAAACGAATTTCAATGGAAGAACAATTCCTTTAACAGCGACGGCAACGGTAATTCCGGGACAGACGTATCATTTTAAAATGGTTCTGGCTGATGCTTCCGACAGTAGTTTTGACTCTGCGGTTTTTCTTCAGGGAGGATCTTTTGATATTGGAATGACCATTGTAGACGGAAATGGAAATCCATTAACAAGCGTTAACATGTGTGATAATACACCGCAAACTTTAACGGCACAAATTGCTTCCGTTCCGGGAATGACTTTCCAATGGTACAAAGACGGTGTTGCCATACCGGGTGCAACAAGTGCTACATACATTGCAACAGAACCTGGGGTATATGTTGTAAGAACATTTGTGGGAGGAACCAATTGTCAGACAGCTACCGTTACCATTGTAGGTGGAACAACGCCGCCTGCACAGAATGCTACTTTAAAACTTTGTACAACACCATCTTTGGCAACATTTAATTTAAATGATGCAACGCCGCAGATTACAACTTCCACTACGGCCATCGTTCGTTATTATGTAAATCAGGCAGATGCTGTTGCTCAGAATGGAAATTATCTTACTGCTGCACAAATGGCAAGTTATAACGGAACAGACGGACAGGTTTTGTATGTCGTGGTTTCTAATGGAGCTTTCTGTAGCAAAACGGTAACTTTAACTTTAAGAAAAGAAGCAACGCCTGTTGCACAGCTTACTGCAACAAAAGTAAGAATCTGCTTAGGCGAATCTACAACTTTAACAGCTTCGAACGGAGCAACCTATCAATGGACGAATTTATCGGGAACCGGAGCTACACAAACGGTTTCTCCAACCCAGACTACAACATATTCTGTTTACGCGATCGGAACACAGGGATGTAAATCTTTACAGCCTGCATCCGTTACTATAGAAGTTGTTCCGGCTATTAAATCAACACTTTCCGGTGGAATGATCTGTCAGGGCGATGTTATTAATTTAGACGCAGGAGCAGGCCCGAACTATACATATCTGTGGAGTAATGGAGCAACATCTCAGACGATTTCTGTAGGAACTCCGGGAACATACAGTGTAACCATTACTAATGGAGTGTGTTCAAAAGTCTTTACAACACAGGTTATCCAGGCGGTTATTCCGGAAGTTATTAATGTTAACTATAACGAAAACGGAACCATGATTATTACGGCAAGTAATCCAAGCAACGGTGTTTTGGAATATTCTGTTGATAATGGTTTAACATGGCAAAATTCCAATACATTTACCAATGTGCCTAGAAATACGGTGATCTCCATCAGAGTAAGAGTGAAGAAAACAAGCTGTGTAGGCTTCCTTGAATATTTTACATTTGTAATGCAGAACGTTATTACGCCAAACGGAGATAACATTAACGACATCATCGATTTCCGAATCGTTAATAAAAACAAAGACTTTAAAGCTTCTATTTTCGACCGTTACGGTAAAGAAGTTTACAGGGAAAGCAGCTTACAGCCTTATTGGGACGGATATTTCCAAGGCAAAAGACTGAATACCTCATCTTACTGGTATCAGGTAAGCTTCGAAGATCCCGCAAGTAAAAAGCCGGTTGTAAAGACAGGCTGGATCTTATTGAAAAATTTCGAATAATTATCCGTAATTTGTTACAGTCTTTGTGAACCAGCTTAAAACTATGCACAAGATTGATAAACTATGAGCGGAAAAATTTAAATCAATAGTAAAAAAGACCAACAATTTGTTGGTCTTTTTTACGTTTTACAGATAATTGAAATTACTCTTTTTATGATATATTTAATTGTATTAGTGATAATGTAATTAGCACCGAATTAAAATTCAATTAAAAAAAATAGTATTTTTGTTTAAAATAATATAAAATGTTAAATAGGAGGACAAAAAATTTATTTTTGGCTTTGCTTTTGGTTTTTGTAGGGAGTTTCGTTAATGCCCAGAAAGGCAGAGACGGAAAAGGAGTTGTGAGCAGACAAACCCCTGAAAACACGAAAGCCGGAGCTTTTATAGATGTAAATACTGCGGCTTATCCAGAGTCTGCATACAGCATAACACAACTGGTAAAAGATGTGCTCATTAGTGGAGGGTCTACGTGTTCCGCAGCTAACGTAACCAATGTATCTGTTTCTCCTAATTTAGCAGTGACAGACCAAAACAGAAGCTGGGGATATTTTAATAAAGCAACCACTAATTTTCCTTTTGCCAAAGGAATTGTTCTTACGACAGGATATGCGAGAAAAGCAGGAAATGATCTTCAGGGAACATTAAGTGACGGTTTAGGTTCCGGAGGAGATGCAGATTTGGCAGCGGCTCTTGGAGTTCCTAACAATCAGCTTAATGATGCTACTTATATCGAATTCGATTTTGTTCCGGCTTCCACGAAAGTGAGTTTCAGATATTTATTTGCTTCAAAAGAATATCAGACGAACTTCCCTTGTACTATCAGTGACGGTTTTGCACTTTTATTGAAAAAAGTAGGGGATCCATATACCAATCTTGCCGTTTTACCGGGAGGAGCAGGACCTGTAAGTGTGACCAATATTCACCCTTCCACACAATATCAGACTGGAGCACCATTAGCTTGTGGAGCTGCAAACGTATCTTATTTTGGAGGATATAATATTCCTCAAATTGAAACCAATTTTAACGGTCGTACTGTTCCGTTAACGGCAACAGCAACGGTAATTCCGGGACAGACTTATCATTTTAAAATGGTTTTGGCAGATTATCAGGATGCTAATTTCGATTCTGCGGTATTTCTTGAAGCAGGATCTTTCGACATTGGGGTACAGCTGTTAAATCCTGCCGGAGTTTCACTTCCTTCATCCATCAACGTTTGTGATAACGCTCCGCAGACATTTACGGCTTCGGTTCAGGGAGGCGGAGCTACTTATCAGTGGTATCTGGGAACAAATCCAATTCCGGGAGCGACAAATGCTTCCTATACGGCTACACAGCCGGGAGTATATTCTGTTCAGGTATTTTTACCCGGAAATACCTGTCCGGGAACGGCTTCTATTACTGTTGTCGGAGGAACTTCGCCGACGGTTCAGAATTCAACACTTACTTCCTGTTATACGCAGGGGAATGCTACTTTCAACTTAACATCGGCGCAGTCTTCAATCAGTACAACACCGGGAGCTACATTTGCTTATTATGTAAATCAGGCAGATGCAGTTGCCGGAAACGGAAATACAATAGCAACACCAACTGCGTTTTCAAGTCCGGGACAGACTGTTTATGTTTCGGTTAAAAATGGTTTTTGTTCCAAAGTTGCCGAATTACAATTGATAAAAGCTCCTCAGATTACAGCAACGATTGCCACACCGGGAGTTTTAACATGTACGAATTCACAAGTTACGTTAAATGCTTCGAGTTCAGTATATCCTACAGGCTCCACTTTCAGCTGGACAACTACCAACGGAAATATTGTTTCAGGAGCAAATACCTTAAATCCTGTTGTAAATACAGCGGGAACGTATACTTTAACTATTTCTAATATTTATCAGCCGGGAAATCTTACCTGTACAGGAACCGCAAATGTGACGGTTACAGGAGACAGTGCACCGCCAACCACAGGATTAACAGCTTCAAAAGTTTTAATCTGTTCAGGAGAATCGGTAACTTTAACGGCTTCTGGTGGAGCTACCTACAATTGGGTAGGTCTTCCCGGAAACGGAGCTACACAAACTGTTTCTCCTACAACTACCACAACTTATACGGTAACTGCAGTAGGTGCGAACGGATGCGTTTCTGCTACTCCTGCAACGATTACGATACAGGTGACTCAGCCTATTACCGTTCAGAATGCAACTTTATTAAAATGTTATCAGAACGGAGGAATTAATTATAATTTAACAGAGGCACAACCTCAGATTACGACAGCAACAGGGGTTACCTTTGCTTATTATCTGAATGCTGCAGACGCCAATGCCGGAAATACGAATACCATTGCAAATCCTGCGTCTTTTAACAGTGCAGGAGGACAGACGATATATGTTCTGGTGACGAACGGAGGATGTAAGAATGTAGTAACCTTACAGCTTTTATCTACGCCTCAGACCACTTTAACCATTAATCCGCCTCAGCAGATTACCTGTACCACACCTCAGATTACATTGAATGCTTCGTCTTCTGTAATCCCTGCAGGTTCTACGATTACATGGACCGCAACAGGCGGTGGAAATATTGTTTCTGGAGCTAATACATTAACTCCGGTGGTAAACGCGGGTGGAGTATATACTTTAACGGTAACTAACGTCAACCAGCCAGGAAATTTAAATTGTACTTATACAGCAAATGTTACGGTAACACAAAATACAACAGCTCCTGTAACAACTGTAACTTCTACGGCATTACAGATATGTTCCGGAGAGTCTGTTACTTTAACGGCTTCTGGCGGTGCAACCTATAACTGGACAGGACTTACAGGAAATGGAAATACACAGGTAGTTTCGCCTACTTCTACAACTACTTACACCGTTTTTGCTGTGGGTGCTAATGGATGTGTTTCAGCGACTCCAGCTACCATTACAATAATCGTGGCTCCTCCTGTAGCAGTTTTAACTGCTTCTCAAATGAAAATATGCGCGGGTGAATCTGTAACTTTAACAGCAACCGGCGGCGTTACTTACGAATGGGTAGGTTTACCGGGTAACGGAAGTACACAAATTGTATCTCCAACATCCACGACTACTTATTCTGTTTTTGCGTTAGGAGGAAACGGATGTAAAGTGGCTAATCCTACTTCAATTACCATTCAGGTTGTACCGGCAATTGTCTCTACTCTTAAAGATGTTAATGTTTGCGCCGGAGATTCAGGAATTTTAGATGCAGGTGCAGGAACAAATTATACGTATGTATGGAATACCGGAGCAACAACACAAACGATCTCCGTAAGTACACCGGGAACTTATACGGTAACGATAAGTAATGGAGTTTGTTCTAAAGTATTTTCTGCACAGCTGATTAATCCGGTATTACCACAATTCACAAATATTTCTTACGAGAACCATGTTTTAACATTGTCTACGACAAACCCGACAGGCGGAACTCTGGAGTATTCTGCAGATAATGGTTTTAGCTGGCAGACCTCAAATATTTTCTACAATATACTGGATAATGCCAATTATAATCTTCTGGTAAAGGTAAAAGATGCGAAATGCAGCACTTCCATATCGTTCTTTACATTTGTTATAATCAATGCCATTACACCAAATTCTGATGGAAAAAATGATATTGTAGATTTTACAGGAATCAGCAATTATAACAATTTTGCAGCTTCCATTTTCGACAGATACGGACAGGAAGTATTTAAAGCTTCCAAAAACCAGACTTTCTGGAACGGAATGTTGAGAGGAAGTCTGGTGCTTCCGACTGCTACTTATTGGTACAGAGTACAATGGGAAAATCCTGCCAGTAAAAAACTTGAGCTGAGAAGCGGATGGATTTTGCTGAAAAACAGAAATTAAAAGATATTTAAATTGAAAACCTCCCAACCGGGAGGTTTTTTTGCTTTTTTTATATAAAAATGCCAAATATGTGTGTGGTATATTCAAAAAAAAGTTAAATTTGTTAAAACAAAATTATTATGAAGAGATATCTACTATTGTTTTCTTTATTTGCGGTCTCCTCATCGAGTCTCTTTTATTCACAAAAAAATACAAACAGAAAGCCTCAGCAAGAAAAGGCTTCCTCTCTTACAATGAAAGCGGGTGCTTTTATTGATGTGAATGCTCCTACATATCCTGCGTCAGCTTATACCCCTTTGCAGCTGGTAAAAGATGTGCTGATTTCATCAGGAACCAATTCTTGTGTTACACCCAACGTTTCCAACGTGCAGGTGAGTCCGAATCTCCCGGCAACAAATGCAAACAGATCCTGGGGATATTTCAACAGAGGAACAACCAGCTTTCCTTTCAAGGATGGTATTGTTCTTTCTACAGGATATGCTCAAAAAGCCGGAAACAGCTATATTAGCTCTACTTTAGGAGATGATTTGCCGACGGGTAGTGATCCGGATCTTGTTGCAGCAACGAATCCTTCTGCAACACTTAATGATGCCGTTATTCTAGAGTTTGACTTTGTACCTACTTCCAGTCAGGTAAAGTTTAATTATCTTTTTGCTTCCGAAGAATATACAGGAACTTTCCCTTGTAGTTTCTCAGATGCATTTGCTTTATTATTAAAACCTGTATCCGGCGGACCTTATGTCAACATGGCTGTATTACCGGCTCCGGGAACAGGACCGGTGAGTGTAACCAATATTCACCCACAAAATAGTTTTGCGGGAACCAATATGGGATGCGGCGCGCCAAACGTTGCATTTTTTGGAGGATATAACACGGCTAATATAGAAACTAACTTTAACGGAAGAACGGTTCCTTTACAGGCGACCGCTACAGTGGTTCCTGGACAGGCGTACCACTTTAAAATGGTTTTGGCAGATGCTATTGACAGCAGCTATGATTCTGCTGTATTTTTAGATGGTGGATCTTTCAACATTGGAGTAGAATTATTAGATCCTTCCGGAGCAACATTGCCGGAGGAAATTAATGTATGCGACAATGTTCCTCAGGTTATCACAGCATCGGTTAGTGATCCGAATATGACGTATCAGTGGTTCTTCAACGGAGTTGCTATTCCGGGAGCTACTTCTCCTACCATTACAGCAACACAGCCGGGGAATTATGAAATTCAGGTTTCATTCCCGGGAAGTCCTTGTCCGGGTAAAGCCAATATTAAGATTAACGGAGGAACAACACCCGCCGCAGTAGATGCGACATTGCTGCTCTGTACAACTCCGGATGTCACCTGGTTTGATCTTACCAACTCTATGGCATCAATCAGTACAACGCCGGGCGCGGTATTTCATTTTTATGTAAATCAGGCAGATGCAATTGCTCAGAACAACAACTATATTCAGGATATTCTTCATTATAATGGTAATGACGGACAGATTCTCTATGTTGTAGTATCAAATGGCGGGTTCTGTAGTAAGATGGTTAAATTAACCTTATCAAAAGAAACTACTCCTGTTGCAAATCTTGTGGCATCCAAAATTAAAGTCTGCCCGGGAACAGTAGTTGATCTTACTGCCACAGGTGGAGTAACTTATCAATGGGCAAACTTCTCAGGAACAGGCAATACGCAAAGTGCAACAGTTTACAATACAACTACTTTCTCTGTATATGCATTGGGAACAAAAGGATGTAAATCTTTACAGCCTGCAAAAGTTACCGTTGAGGTTGTTCCGGAAATCAGTTCTTCATTGAGAGATGTGGAAATGTGTCAGGGAGACAGGGTAACTTTAGACGCAGGAGCGGGACCAAATTACACTTATTTATGGAGTACGGGTGCAACCACAAGAACTATAGAAGTAGATCAGTGGGGTATTTATTCCGTAACCATTAAGAATGGATTTTGCCAGCAGACTTTCACTGCAAAAGTAATGGCGGCAGCTTCACCATTTGTTTCGAATGTTGATTACAGCAACAATACGTTAACAATTACTGCGCAGGTTCCAATGATTAATAACATCCCTCAAACGGCAGAATATTCTGTGGATGGCGGTATTTCATGGCAGCAGTCTAATGTATTTACAGGGCTTATAAATAATACACATTATGATATTCAGGTAAGAACAGTGGGTACACATTGTGTAGGTGCGTTAGAATTCTTCACATTGAATATTGCAAATATAATTACTCCAAATCAGGATGGTGTTAATGATACATTGGATCTTACAGCGCTTGGAAACTTTAATAACTTCACAGGTTCAGTGTATGACAGATATGGATCAGAATTATTCAGATTCTCGAAAGAACGCCCAATCTGGAACGGAACTTTAGGAGGTAAAAAGCTACCAACTGCAACATACTGGTATAAATTTAACTTCCAGTATCCGAAATCAAAAACAAGCATGACCCAGTCTGGCTGGATTATGTTGAAAAACAGAGAATAAAAAATCAATCGATAATGCAAAATGAAAGCCCTTCAAGAAATTGAGGGGCTTTTTTTAGGATAAATTAAGTTATTGCTCTTCTTAACTTTTTTACTACACACTTTCTTTCCAGAGCTGTGTAAATGAAATGAAATCTGCTACGCTGAGTTCTTCCGCTCTTTTATCCATAAATTCATGTGTTTTTAAAGCTTCCGGAATATTTAAAATTTTCAGCGCATTCGACAGCTTTTTTCTTCTCTGGTTAAAACCTGCCTTTACGATCTGTTTGAATAAAACCTCATTTCCGGCTAATCCTTCTTTCGGGTTTCGGGTGATTCTGATAACACCGGATTTTACTTTTGGCGGCGGATTAAAGACATTTTCATGAACCGTAAACAAGTACGAAGTGTCATAATAAGCCTGAATCAGGACAGAGAGAATTCCGTAATCTTTTGTTCTTGGGACGGCTGCTGTTCTTTCCGCTACTTCTTTCTGAAACATTCCCACCATTTCAGGAATCAGCTCATAATGATCGATAATCTGGAACAAGATCTGGGAAGAAATGTTGTAAGGAAAATTTCCGATAATGGCAATCTGTTCTCCGTTGGTAAACCGAAAATCCTGCTTCAGAAAATCTCCCACAAAAGTTTCTTCGGTTATTTTAGAATAGTTTTGCTTTAAGTATTCTATAGATTCTTTGTCGATTTCCGCAAGGTAAATATTCTGTTCTTTTTCAATAAGATATTTGGTGAGAACTCCCATTCCGGGACCCACTTCCATTACCTTATTGTAGCCCTCAAAACTCAGACCTTCCACGATTTTTCTTGCGATGTTTTCATCCGTCAGAAAGTGCTGACCAAGATGCTTTTTTGCTTTTACACTCAATGTTTTTTATGATTTTATTAACAGTGATTTTCTCTTTTTCGTTCCCAAATTTCGGAAGATTTTTTCTATTTTAGCCAAAAATTTTAATATTAATGGCTAAATCTGTAGATGAATTTAATAAGAAAAGGCTTAGGTCTAGCAATATTACAGTAGTAATAAGTATTGCCTTAGTGTTATTTTTGTTGGGATTAATGGGACTTATTTTAATCAATGCCCAGAAATATTCCGACTATATCAAGGAGCAACTTGTGGTAAATGCTTATTTTGATGAAAACTATGAGGCAAAAGATTCTGTAAAGATTGCGAAAATGGAAGCTGAGGTTTTCAAAGAAATTCAGACACTGGCTCCGGTAAAGAAAGCAACGTACATAACCAGAGAAATGGCTTCCAAAGAAGCGAAAAAAGCAATGGGAATTGATACGGATGCGCTTTTCGAAGAAAATATTTTCCCTTCATCTGTAGAAATTGCCCTAAAACCGGAATATGTAGATCCGGCAAAGATCGATGAAGCCATTAAAGCCATTAAAGCCGTTCCGGGAATTATCGATGTAAAGAACGACAGTACTTTAATGGTCGATGTATACAACAACCTGAGCAGAATTCTGAAATGGATCTTAGGATTTTCCATCCTGTTTTTAATACTGGCGGTTGTATTAATTAACAACTCCATCCGTCTGAAAATATTCTCCAAGAGATTTATTATTAAAACCATGCAGCTTGTAGGAGCGAAGAGAAGATTCATCCTGAAACCGTTCATCATCGAAGCGGTAGTTTTAGGGGCAATTGGTTCTGCAATCGGACTTCTGGTTCTTTTCGGAGCATGGTATTACTTTACAAGCCAGATCGGATCTGCCTTTGTACAGGACAACAACCAATACTTCTGGCTGGTTCTGCTGGTATTCGGAGTAGGAATTTTTATTACGGTTTTAAGTACGATTGTAGCTACCTGGAGATTCTTAAGATCAAACGTTGACGACTTATATTACTCTTAAAAATGAGCAAAAAAACAAATAAATTTTCCGCAGATAACTTCGGGAAAGAAACAACCGAAGTTCCAAAGGAGAACACTTTTTACTTCGGAAAAGAAAACTTTAAATGGATGCTGATCGGCTTGGCATTCATCGTGGTAGGGTTTCTTCTGATGATGGGAGCCGATGCCAATACCGTAGACGGAAAATACGATCCGAACTCATGGAATGAAGGTATTTTTTCTATCCGAAGAATCAGGATTGCACCATTATTTGTGGTGATTGGTTTCGGAATCGAAGTATACGCGATTTTAAAAAGAAAGTAGAAATAAATTTTATTTGAAGATTAAGAAATTCGGAAATTTAGATCAGTCTAAATCTCTTGGTTTCTTAATCTTTTAATTTTGGATAAATTATGGATTTAATCAAAGCAATTATTATTGCGATCATTGAAGGCTTAACAGAATATCTCCCGATTTCGTCAACTGCACACATGGGCTTCACCGCCAATTTGCTGGGATTGGAAGAAACTGAATTTTTAAAAATGTTTCAGGTTTCCATACAGTTTGGGGCAATCCTTTCTGTGGTTGTGGCATACTGGAAAAAGTTTTTTGATCTGAAAAATTTGCAGTTTTATTTTAAACTTGCTTTTGCAGTGGTTCCGGCTTTGGTTTTAGGGTATTTATTTGATGATAAAATTGAAGCCGTTTTAGGAAATCAGATCGCTATTTCCTCCGTTTTGGTTCTTGGAGGTATTGTTTTACTGTTTGCCGATACGTGGTTCAAAAATCCAAAGATTGATGATGAAAAAGGCATTACCATTAAAAAAGCGGTAACGATTGGTTTTTGGCAGTGTCTTGCAATGATGCCGGGAACGAGCAGAAGTGCAGCTTCCATTATCGGAGGTATGACACAGGGACTGACAAGAAAAGCAGCGGCAGAATTTTCATTCTTTTTGGCGGTTCCTACCATGTTGGCGGTAACGGTATATTCGGTTTTTGTAAAAACATGGGGCAAAGAAACACCTAATCCGCAGAAAGGTTATGAAATGATTATGGAATCTCAGGATCACATCATGATTTTCATCGTAGGAAATGTTGTTGCATTTATCGTTGCACTAATCGCCATCAAAGCATTCATCGGAGTTTTGAATAAATATGGTTTCAAACCTTGGGGTTGGTATCGTATTTTCGTTGGGGTTGCTTTACTGATTTATTTTTATTTCTTTAAATAGTTTAAGCTAAAAAATATAAACAGTAATACTAAAAAATTACTCATTACCAATTACTCATATCCATGACTGCTGAAGATCTACAATCTGGACATATATTTTTATTAGACAAACCCTTGGACTGGACTTCTTTTCAGGCGGTCAATAAAATGAAATACAAACTCAAAAGAGAGTTTGATTTACCTAAGAAATTCAAAATTGGTCACGCAGGAACCTTAGATCCGCGTGCAACAGGATTATTGATTGTCTGCTGTGGTAAATTCACCAAAAAAATTCCTGAAATTCAGGATGCCCCAAAAGAATACCGGACCGAAATAAAAATCGGCGTTCAGACAGAATCATACGATACTGAAAAACCCGAAATTCTGCATCAGGATATTTCGCAGATTTCAGAAGAGCAGATAAAAACGGCATTGGAAAAATTTGTAGGAGAAATAGATCAGACTCCGCCTGTTTTTTCGGCAATAAAGATCGAAGGAAAAAGAGCATATGATCTTGCCAGAGCAGGAGAAGAAGTGGAAATGAAATCCCGTAAAACCACAATTTTTTATATTGATAATGTGAAAATTGATCTTCCGCTTGTAAGTTTTACAGTAGGCTGCTCAAAAGGAACTTACATTCGTAGTTTAGCTCACGATATCGGACAGGAGTTGGGTGTGGGAGCTTATTTAACACAATTAAGACGGACAAAAATCGGAGAATATAAAATAGAAGATGCAACATCCGACTTTTTGGAAAATGATTTTAGATTTAACGAATCATAAAAAGAAATTGCTTTTATTGATGAATGCAGTCTGAAAATAGTATGGAAAAAACAAGAATTAACAAATATTTATCTGAAGTAGGATACTGTTCGAGAAGAGCGGCAGACAAGCTTTTGGAGGAAGGAAGAATCACCATTAACGGCAAAGTTCCGGAAATGGGAACAAAGGTTTCTGATGAAGATGTGATTGAAGTAGACGGAAAACCAATCCGTGAGCCGGAAGAAAACCATGTTTATATTGCCTTTAATAAACCTGTAGGAATCGTTTGTACGACTGATACAAAACGTGAGAAAAATAATATCATCGATTATATTAATCATCCCAAAAGAATTTTCCCGATCGGAAGACTTGATAAGCCTAGTGAAGGTTTGATTCTTTTAACCAGCGATGGCGATATAGTAAATAAAATTCTGAGATCCCGAAACAACCACGGAAAAGAATATATTGTAAGAGTCGATAAGCCGATTACGCCCAAATTTCTGGATAAAATGCGAAACGGAGTTCCGATTTTAGATACCGTCACAAAAAAATGCGAGGTCGAAAAAATTGATGAAATGAATTTCCGTATCGTCCTTACACAAGGTCTGAACCGACAGATCCGAAGAATGTGCGAATATTTAGGCTACGAAGTAAAGAAGCTGAAACGGATCAGGGTTTTAAATATCAAACTCGATCTTCCCATCGGAAAGTGGAGGGATCTTACGGAGGAAGAACTTTCTGCCCTACAAAAACTGGTTGAAAGTTCCAGTAAAACATATGATTAAAAATAATAGAGATGCCGGATTGGACATCTCTTTTTTTTAAACTTTTCTCAGATGTATTTACAGCTTTTTTGTAATCCTGAAAGGATCTAAGCAAAGTCTAAAAAAATTAACTTTAAAGAAAACCCTTCGACAAGCTGAGGGTGACATTGCGAATACTTCCTATAATAGTTAAAACAATGAATGATTGTTAAAAAAATATTTTGACAAAAAAATTAAAGCTGCATTGTCATTCTGACACAGGAGGAATCTCAAAAAGTTTTTTTATCTCCCGCGGATTTTACAGATCGCGCAGATTTAATTGATAAATTTAAATTAATTAACTGAGTTCGGGATAAGTCTTAAACGCAAGGTTAAACAAAGAGATTCAATTATCAGGAATTCCGCTTTTAAGATATACAAAGGCGTAAAACTTATCAAAGTAATACCATTTTTGTCTTTTTTAAATAAACGAAGTACCTTTGTTTACCTTACAAACTTTCAATAATTAAAAAAATCTTTTGTTTTTCTTTGCGATAAAATAATACAACATTATAAATCAATTATTTAATTTTTTTTCTTATCCCGAACTGAGGTTAATTAAAAAGAGGTATCTTGTTGATTTTAAATGTGATATTTTTATGTTATGCTTCTTTTGCGGTTCAATTAAAGTGTGGAAAATTGCATCCTACTTCAAATACCATTTCATCCTCACTTCATACTCTGGTTTCAGTTTTAGCATCTTCCAGATTTTATTCTCATCTTTTTCGGAAACTCGGTAAAAAATAATTTTTTCTGCAGAATATTTAAAATAAGGATGATTTTTCAGCCATTCTTCCGGAGCATCCTGCAACGTATATTTCTGAACATTCGAAGTTATAAGCGGTGCGGTTGAAAGTAATTTTTTCGTCAGTTCCGGATCAATATTGTACGTAGAAAGAATCTGTTCTTTATTCACGAATCCACCCAGTTTATTTCGAAAACCGATCATCGAACCGGCTGCTTTTCCGTCAAATCCAAACTTTATAAGCTGTTTGTAGGTTATTGCGTTTAAATCTACCTTGGTAAAATCCGTTTTTTCCTGCTGCTTAGTTTCAGATTTGTCATTTTTACTCACCGCAATTGTTTCTGTATTGAATTTAATGAACGGTTTCATTTCCTCAAACTTCTCAGAAGAAATAACAAAACATTTCTGAATGTCTTCCAGATTTTTAAAGCTTCCTTTTAAATTCCGGTCACGGTAATTGATGATGATTTGTGCCTGTTTATCTGAAAAGCCAAAAGACTTCCATCCTTCAAAATCCAATGCATTCGGATCGAAAGAATGATATTGAATTTTCTTTTTATCGACATTAAAATTTTTAGCAGCTCTGTAATTTTCCGGTGTTTTCTCCGGTAGAATAAGATAAGGATCGATTTTCTGAAAATTTTCTTCACTGATGATAAAGCACTCCCTGAATTTTTCCTTGCTCACAAAACTTCCGCCCAGATAACTTTTGTATTTTAAAATAGCTTTTGCCTGATTTTCACTAAAGCCCATTTTCGTCCAGTCGTCTGCCGAATAAAGATCGGGGTTAAATTTTCCTCTAACCGTAATCGATTTTTTTTCAAAACTTTTGAATGCAACTGATTTGGCTTCTTTACGGGTTTCCGGAAGTAAAATATAATGGTTCAGCTCCGAAAACTTTTCCTCAGAAATGGCAAAGCATTTTTTAAGCTGTTCCTTTGATACAAATCTTCCTCCGACTACTTTCTTATAGTTGAGAATCGTCGCTGTTTGTTTTTCTGTAAACCCTAAATTCTGCCATTGTTTTTCATCCAGTTCATTAGGATCAAACTCTGTGAGATGGAGCACAGCGAATGGTTGTGTGATAAACTGAACATCGGGAAATTCTTCCTTTTCCTTACTTGTATATTTTTGAAAAGCGAATAAAATGATCAGCAATATTCCCATGACTGCCAATCTCTGGTAATAGTTTTTTTTCATCGCTGTAAACTTAATCATTCTGTTAAGTATTCGCAATGATGGGGTTGCAATTGGATTATTTTAGGATATAAATTCTGTTATTCGGCTTCAAAAAATAAATTCAAAAAAGATTATGGAAGAAATATTTAAACTATTCCTCATCCCTCTCTGCCAAAGACTCCTTCAGTTTCAGCAATTCAGCTTTTACAAATTCCAATCTGTCGATGATGGTGATGGTTTCGGAGATCTTGCTGTTGGTGGTTAATGCGATTTTAGCACCGTCCAGAGTGTAGCCTTTTTCTTTTACGAGATGATAAATGATCTGAAGATTTTTAATGTCTTCCGGAGTGAAATACCGATTGCCTTTTTTGTTCTTTTTAGGCTTAATGATAGGGAATTCCTGTTCCCAATAACGTATTAATGAAGTATTTACATCAAAAGCTTTCGCTACTTCTCCTATTGAATAATACAGTTTATCAGGTAAATTTATCTTCATTTTTAGAATCGTAATGGTCAAAGATAAAAAATTTTTTAAATCCCACAGCAAATTAAGAGGGCAAAAAGTTCATTCTCCGCTTTGTAATCAGGGTTCAATGTGAATTTTATGATAAGAAAATGTAATTCTTTTTGTTATTTTTGATGATGAAAAACGTATAAAAAATTGAATTCTATTTCTGTTATCCATATTAATCTTTTTCAGCCTGGTAAAAATACCTCAGATTTTTATTTCAACCGAATGAAGGAACATCTGGTTTTGGGACACAGACATATCGAAAAACCGCACCGTCATGATTTTTATGCCACAATTCTCTTTACCAAAGGAAGCGGAATGCATGAAATTGATTTTCAGAAATATGACGTTTCAGCAGGAAGCTTATTTTTTATGTCTCCGGGACAGATTCACAGCTGGGAACTTTCTGAGGATATCGATGGATATATTTTTTTCTGCTCACAGGATTTTTACGAAATGCATTATGTCAATCAGAAGCTCAGAAGTTTTCCCTTTTTCGGATCGGTTAATTTCCCAAGAAAATTACAGCTTACTGCAACGGAACTAAGAGAAAATAATCACCTTTTTGCAGCACTGGAAAAAGAATATCAGCTTCAAAACGTGATGAAAGATGGTTTAATTCTTTCACTGATGTCACAGATTTTCATTCAGGCAACAAGAGCTTTTTCAAAAGAGCTGGGAAAAGAAAATTCTGGGGTTAACATTTCTTATTTTAAACATTATCAGCAGTTCGAAAATCTTATTGAAGAGTATTTTGCAAAAGAAAAATCCGTTGCTTTCTATGCTTCTTTATTGGAAATTTCGTCTAAACATTTAAACAGAATTACCAGAACTGTCGTTCAGAAAACAGCGACTGACGTTATTACAGAAAGAATAATTCTGGAAGCCAAAAGAATGCTTATGTATCTTGATGAAAGCCTTACGGAAATTGCGTTCCGTCTTGGTTTCGAAGAATATTCCTATTTTGTGAGAGTCTTCCGTAAAACTTCCGGCATGACTCCCACACAATTTATTAAAAAATATAAGGCTTAATTTTGTTGATGGTATGAAGTTTAACTCCAACAAACTCCTCTCTAAAACTCTGAAACACTCAAACTCAAACTCTCACCTCAATATCTACAATACCAATTGAAAAGGTCCTTCAAATACCGTGTCGAAAGAATCTACAAGATTTCCTTTTTCATCAAAAACGCCAATCGTCATATTCTGTTTCGAAAACCGGATCTCTTTTTCAGGGAAAGAAATATTGATATTTCCTTTTAAGATCTGATCCCCTTTCAATATAATTTTTTCATTGCCGAAGAAATTAATTTCCGCATTTTTAGGATTCAAGACTTTTATTGTGAGTGTTTTCTTTTCGTTGGATTTGTTTAAAAGCGTATAAATAAAAGTATTCGTAATTTTTCCGTTTTTAATGAAAAATGTTGATCCTGCCGGTTTAATGAATTTAGCTTCCATCGAACCTCTGTCGTACATCAGAAATCCTAAAAACCCGATCAGTAAACTTAAAATTACCGTTGTTGCTTTCATTCTTCCGGTAAATTTGAATTTCTCCTGATTTTCAATTTCCGCTTCTGTGGCATAACGGATCAGCCCTTTCGGAAGACCTACTTTTACCATAATTTCGTCACACGCATCAATACATGCGGTGCAGTTTACGCATTCCAGTTGCTGTCCGTTTCGGATGTCAATTCCTGTAGGACAGACAACAACACATTGATTACAATCGATACAATCTCCTTTTCCGACGGCTTTTCGGTCTTCGTCTTTTTTCCATTTGGAGCGGTTTTCACCTCTTTTAAAATCATAATAAACGTTGATGGTCTGTTTGTCGATTAAAACGCCCTGTAATCTTCCGTACGGACAAACCAAAGTACAAACCTGCTCTCTCAGCCACGAAAAAACAAAATAGAAAACCGCAGTGAAACAGATCATCGCAAGAAACTTCAGCGGATTTTCTGCGGGACCTTCGGTGATGATTCTGAAAACTTCTTCATAACCAACAATATACATGAACATGAAATTCGTAATCACCACAGAAAGAACGGCGTAAACAGACCATTTGGTGAGCCTTTTTCTTATTTTTTCGCTGTTCCATTCCTGTCGGTCGAGCTTCATCTGTTTATTACGGTCGCCCTCGATCCAGTATTCTATTTTCCGGAAAACCCCTTCCATAAAAATGGTCTGCGGACAAAGCCAGCCACAGAAAATCCTTCCGAAAACAACGGTGAAAAGCATCACAAAAATAACAGAAGTAACGGCTCCAAGTGCTAAAATGAAAAAATCCTGCAGATAAAACGGCTGTCCGAAAATAAAAAATTTTCTGTCGATAACATTAAATAAAAGAAAAGGATTATGGTTGATTTTCACAAAAGGTAAAGTGAAAAATATCGCTAAAAGCAAATAAGTTACATAATCTCTGTAGTTGGTAAATTTTCCTTTGGGTTTTCTCGGATAGACCCATTTTCTTTTTCCGGTTTCGTCCATTGTTCCTACGGAATTCCGGAAGCTTTCCTCATAAAGTTCCGGAGCCTGAAAATTGCTGTTCTGTGTATTCATCTTTTTGATTTGATCTGAAAGCTGGCTGAAATCATTTAATAAAGTTTAAATGCTCATTTCCAGATATTTTTAACTAAAATCCTATAGTGTTTTTCACTGATACAAAGCTCTGCAATAATTGTTTCCTGAACTAATATGATCTGCTTCTGAAATAGTACAATTCGGACATTTTGGATTTGGTTTTTATTTAATCAAAAAGAGAAAATAAACTTTGAATCTCATTTTACATATCGTAAATTGCCTGCTTTAAAAATTGTGCGGAATGAAAAATATTTTAAAAACCGGCTCGCTTGGTTTGATTTTAGCAGTATATAGCTGTCAATCAGTAAATACCACTAAAATGTTTTATGAAGATGTAAAGCCCGAGAAAGTTTCGGATCAGTTCAGTTTTACCGAAGGTCCTTCCTCGGATAAAGAAGGGAATGTGTACTTCACGGATCAGCCGAATGATAAGATTTATTATTGGGACTGGAAAACCAATAAAGTGATTGAGTTCATGAATAAAACGGGAAGAGCCAACGGAACACATTTCGATAAAGATGATAATTTAATCACCTGTTCCGATGATCAGGGTGAAATCTGGAAAATTTCAAAAGATAAAAAAGTACAGGTTCTGCTGAAAGGCTTTGAAGGAAAAAGACTGAACGGACCGAATGATGTCTGGAATGACGAGTTTGGCGGAATGTATTTTACCGATCCTCTGTATGTACGAGATTACTGGGTGAATTTTAAGCAGGAAACTCCGCATAAAAGTTTATACTACAGAAATAAAGACGGACAGATTTCCAAACTTGAAACCTTTACACAGCCGAATGGAGTGGTAGGAAGCGAAAAATTCAGAAAATTGTATGTTTCGGATATTGATGCCGGAAAAACATATGTTTATGATATTTTGGGCGAAGGAAAATTATCCGAGAAAAAACTTTTCTGTGAAATGGGTTCCGACGGAATGACGTTAGACAAACACGGAAATCTTTATTTAACTGGAAAAGGGGTTCATGTATTCAACAGAGAAGGAAAGAAGATTTATCATATTCCCATCGAAGAAGACTGGACTTCTAACGTTACTTTCGGAGGTAAAAATAATGATGTTCTATTCATCACCGCTTCAAAATCTGTTTATACTTTACCGACACGAGTAAGAGGAGTGAGATAAATTTAAGGTTGAGGTTAAGGTTTAGATAAGCGTTGTGTTTTAATCTCAGCCTTAATCTAAATCTTAACCTCAACCTTAATCTTAATACGCCACTTCCATTTTTACTTTCTTGCCCTTCAGTTTTTCATTGGCAAGTTTTTTCAGCAGCGCATTGACTTTATTTCTTGATACGGCAACGTAAGAAGTCGTGTCTTTTACTTCGATCAAGCCGACATCTTCTTTCTGGAGTTCTCCTTTTTTCAGCAGATAACCAACAATGTCCACTTTATTCACTTTGTCTTTTTTTCCGGCGCTGATATAGATGGTTTGAAAAGGCGTTTTTTCCGGAACTCTGGTAAATCCGGCTACGCTGTCTTCCGGTGTATTGTTTTTGATGAAAGGGAAATTTTCATCTTCCGTCATAATAAGATACGCAAAACCTTTCGCGTTCATTCTTGCTGTACGACCGTTTCTGTGGATGAAAGCGTCTTCTTTCGGCGGTAACTGATAATGAACGATCGATTCTACTTCCGGAACATCTAACCCTCTTGCAGCCAGATCAGTGGTAATTAAAATTCTTGCAGAATCGTTCCTAAATTTCAGCAGGGCGCGTTCTCTTTCATCCTGTTCCATTCCTCCATGGAAGGTTTCTCTGTCAATTCCTTTCTGGCGGAGAAGCTCGGAAATCCGGTCAACTGCTTCTCGGTGATTGCAGAAAATTAAAGTTCTTTTGTTCCCGATTTTACAGATTAAATTGAATAACGTGTCCAGTTTTTCTTCCGGCGTAGTCATTACCTTTTTAAACTGAATGTCGGGTTTTGCTTCGCTTAGTTTTAAAAAATCAATAATCTTTTCATCTTTTAATCCAGTAAATGCAGGAATTTCGTCCATTGCCGTTGCGGAAGTTAAAATTCTCTGAGACAATCCCTTCAATGAATTGGAAATAAATTCCATATCATCATGAAAGCCAAGTTCAAGAGCCTTATCAAACTCATCCAGAACCAGCGTTTTGATGGTTTTCGGATCAAAATTATTATTCCTCAGATGATAAACCACTCTTCCCGGTGTTCCGATTAATACCGCCGGAGCTTCAATCAGGTTGTTTACCTCAATTTTTTTGTCGTGACCGCCATAACACACGGAAACTTTAAAATCGGTTCCCATTGCTTTAAAAACCTGCTCGATCTGTAAAGCCAGTTCTCGCGCCGGAACCAGAATAAGAGCCTGAATTCCTGAACTGTTTTTCTTTAAATTTCGCAGCACAGGAAACAAAAAAGCCAGTGTTTTTCCCGAACCGGTAGGAGAGAGCAGGACAACATCCTGATTGTTTTCTGTCGCTTTGTATGTAGATTTCTGCATCTGATTCATGTCCTGAATCTGCAGTTTTTCGTAGATAGATTCTAATTCCATGGTGCAAAGATACAGAATTCGTTATGGTGTTGGCTAGTTGTTTTTTTCAGTTTAAAGTTTAAGATTTGTTTTTAACTAAAAGATATCAATAAAAAATTATAAGGCGCTTTTTCCTGATTTCAAAGGCTGGATTAGAATGATGGTTTAGCTGTCTTAGGTAGCTTCATTTTATTAAAACAATATTTCAGGGATGAATATTTGTAAAGTATGCATTGTCTGGTAAAGATATGCAGTATTTTGATGCTCAGAATATTATTGTTTGTTTCAAATAAATTTCATATCTTTGCACCCACTTTTGTGGCGAAAAGGTTTGAAGAGTAAATAACTAAAAATTAATTACTTCCGTATTTTTCAATTCACATTTATTCAGACCGTTGAAAGAGAAGGAATACAAATTTAATTAGAATTATGTCAAAAGAGACAAATTCAGCTGAATTATTATTAAATCAAAACGTAGCACCTGAACAATTTGACTGGGATTCTTTCGAATCTGGTCTTGATGCTGATGCTAGAAAAGAGAAAAGCGATTTAGAAGAAATCTACAACGGATCTTTAAACAACTTAGACGATAACGACGTTCTAATTGGTAAAGTAGTAAGATTAACTGATAAAGAAGCTATCGTAGACATCAACTTCAAGTCTGAAGGTGTTATTTCTCTTAACGAATTCCGTTACAACCAAGGTCTTAAAGTAGGAGACGAGGTAGAAGTAATGGTGGACAGAAGAGAAGACAAAACAGGACAGTTACAGTTATCTCACAGAAAAGCAAGAACGCTTAAAGCCTGGGATAAAGTAAACGAACTTCACGAAACAGGTGAAATCGTTAACGGTTTTGTTAAGTCTAGAACTAAAGGAGGTATGATCGTTGACGTACATGGAATCGAAGCATTCTTACCTGGTTCTCAGATCGACGTTAAGCCAATTAAAGATTACGATCAGTTCGTAGGAAAAACTATGGAATTCAAAGTTGTGAAAATCAACCCTGAGTTCAAAAACGTAGTAGTTTCTCACAAAGCATTGATCGAAGCAGATATCGAAGGTCAGAAAAAAGAAATCATCGCTCAGTTAGAAAAAGGACAGGTTCTTGAAGGTACTGTTAAGAATATTACTTCTTACGGTGTGTTCATCGACTTAGGAGGTGTTGATGGATTGATCCACATTACAGACCTTTCTTGGTCTAGAGTGAACCACCCATCTGAAATCCTTGAGGACGGACAGACTGTAAAAGTGGTTATCCTTGATTTTGATGATGAGAAAACAAGAATCCAGTTAGGTATGAAGCAATTAGAAGCTCATCCTTGGGATGCTCTTTCTGCTGACTTAAAAGTTGGAGATAAAGTAAAAGGAAAAGTAGTAGTTCTTGCTGACTATGGTGCATTCGTAGAAATTGCTCCGGGTGTTGAAGGATTAATCCACGTTTCTGAAATGTCTTGGTCTACTCACTTGAGATCTGCAGGTGACTTTGTAAAAGTAGGTGATGAGGTAGAAGCTGAAGTACTTACTTTAGACAGAGAAGACAGAAAAATTTCTTTAGGTATCAAGCAATTAAGCAAAGATCCATGGGAAAATATCGAAGCTAAGTATCCTGTAGGATCTAAGCACGTAGGAACTGTAAGAAACTTCACTAACTTTGGTGTATTCGTAGAGTTAGAAGAAGGTATCGACGGTTTAATCTACATTTCTGATCTTTCTTGGACTAAGAAAATCAAGCATCCATCTGAATTCTGTGCAGTTGGTGATAAATTAGATGTTGTAGTTCTTGAACTAGACATCCAGGCTAGAAGATTATCTCTAGGTCACAAACAATTAACAGAAAACCCTTGGGATGCATTCGAAACTAAATATGCTGAAGGAACAGTTCACGCTGGTAAAGCGGTAGAAGTACACGATAAAGGAGCTTCTGTACAGTTCGAAGATGCTGAAGTTGAAGCATTCTGTCCATCAAGATTATTAGAGAAGGAAGACGGATCTAAAATCAAGAAAGGTGAAGAGGCTGATTTCAAAGTAATTGAATTCAACAAAGAATTCAAGAGAGTAGTAGTTTCTCATACAGGAATCTTCAGAGACGAAGAGAAGAAAAACGTAAGAGAAAACTCTAACAACAGATCTAATAATGTTTCATCATCTTCAAACGAAGAGAGATCTACTCTTGGAGATATCGATGCATTAGCAGAATTAAAAAGAAAAATGGAAGAAGGGAAATAATACCTGATTCATTTTAAATATTAAGCCACTCAAAAGAGTGGCTTTTTTGTTTTTATTCAATTCATAAAATTGCTGTTAATCCGGGATTTCTTAATTTGATTTATTCATAAATTTAGCGGAGTTTATATACTATTGTTAAATTAAATGTCTATTTAAATAATTTTAAATTATACTATTGTTTTATTGTTAATTATATGTAAATTAGCGGCTTTATTAGTGTATATGAAAAAAGTAGCTTTACCCCTTTTATTTGTAGTTTCTGCAATGTTTCCTTCTGTTCTTTTCGGACAGGATAATGAGAAGTTAATTAAGGATTATATTTCTCAAAATAAGATCAGAGAATATAAGAAATCAGATCTTACAAATTTTAAGATTGATAATGTTGATGAATCAAAGTCATTAAATGGAAATGTAATTAAATTCCAGCAGACTTATAATGGACTTCCGGTATACAATGCGGAAGGTACTGTTTTAGTAAGAGATAATAAAGTAATTTATTATTCTGATACTTTTTTGAAAGATTATACTTCTTCTGTATCAAATACAGCTTCTGTTACGAAGACTGCTGCTCTTCAGAAAATAGCTGAAAATTTACAGAAAGATAAAATTCAGAATTATCCTATTTTAGGGTATAATGATGCAGATTTAAATAACGCACCCGCTGCAAAACAAAGACTGGTATACGTACAAGATAATGGTGCTTTAAAATTAGCTTACCAATTCTCTTTTCCAGAGCCTAATTCTCCAAGCTATTGGGATATTCTAGTAGATGCAAATACAGGAAATATTATCAGTAAACTAGATTTGAACTTATCCTGTAATTTCCATAATGATGCTTATTCGCGTGATTACAGTCATGTTCATAATGAAACTATTACAGCAGGACCGCTAAAGCAAGAAGAAAGTAAAAATAGTTTTTCACTTTTAGCACCCGATAACGCTTCATATAATGTTTTTGCATTACCTATAGAGGCTCCTACATTTGGTTCAAGATCAATTGTAAGTAATCCATGGATCTTAACTGCCTCTCCGGAAGGATGGCATTATGACGGAACTACCCGTTATACAATTACAAGAGGTAATAACGTACATGCTTATGAGGATACAGCAGGAACCAATGCAGTTGGATATTCACCTGATGGAGGCACTACAAGAAATTTCAATTATGCTTTTAATATTAATGATGATCCATTAAACAATCAGAATGCGGCAATAACGAATTTATTTTATATTAATAATAAAATTCACGATATTTTCTACATGTTTGGTTTTACTCCTACAGCAAGAAACTTTCAGAATACTAATTTTGGCTTAGGAGGTTCTGGTAACGATTATGTACAGGCTGAAGCACAAGATGGAGGAGGAACAAATAATGCTAACTTTGCAAGTCCTAGTGATGGAAGTAAACCAAGAATGCAGATGTATCTTTGGTCAGCTGTGAACAGAATATTTTATTATAATGCACCGACTTCGGCAGTGCCTCGTCAACCCATTGCAGGAACAGCTTTATTTGGAAATGCTTTAGATGCGACTGGTGTTACAGGCAATGTACAGTTATCCTCAGTTCTTGATGGCTGTACAGCAATACCTGCAGGATCTTTAACGGGTAAGATTGGTTTAGTAGAAAGAGGAACTTGTAATTTTACAGTTAAGGTGAAAAATGCACAAAACGCAGGAGCTACAGCAGTAATTATTTATAATAACACTACAAATGGTGATACGGTTGGAAATATGTCTGGAACTGATGCAACGATTACTATCCCATCAGTTCTAATTTCAAATACTGAAGGTGAATATATTAAAGGGCAGCTTTCCGCTAATACAACTGTAAATGTAACTTTAAAAAATGATCCTGCCAGCAGTATTACGCCAGATGGAAGTTTTGATAATGGAATAGTAGTTCATGAATATGGTCACGGAATTTCTAATAGACTTACCGGAACTGGTTCTGGATGTTTGAATTCTTCTTTAGATAAAGAGCAAATGGGTGAAGGATGGTCGGACTTCTTTGCTTTAATGCTTACTAATAAGGCGGGAGATAACGCCTCTGTTCCAAGAGGTATGGCAACATATGCAGCAGGACAAGGGATTTTTGGAAGCGGTATAAGACCAGCTCAATATTCACCAGATTTTGCCATTAATGATTATACTTATGGTGACACCAATGGAATGGAGTATACGAATACTAATTTACAAATAGTTCCTGATGTACACTCTATTGGATTTGTATGGGCTACAATGCTTTGGGATCTTCACTGGCAGTATGTTGCCAAGTATGGATATTCTTCTGATGTAATGGCAAACACAACAAATGGTAGCTCAAGAGTTTTACAATTAGTAACCGACGCATTGAAACTTCAGGTTTGTAATCCTACATTTATCAATGGTAGAGATGCCATCATTGCAGCAGATCAGGCTAAAGGAGGTGCAGACAGATGTATGATCTGGAGAACGTTTGCAAAGAGAGGTTTAGGTGTTAATGCTAGTGCGGGAAGTTTAACAAATATTAATGATCAGGTTCAGGATTTTAGTGTTCCTGCAGATTGTGTATTGGCTACAGACGAAGTAAAAGTTGTTAAAAACAACATTTCAATTTATCCTAATCCTGCGAAGAATGAATTTTTCATCAATTTCCCAAGCAATACGTTAGGAAAAGTAAGTGTTGAAATTTATGATATGTCTGGAAAATTAGTTTCTTCTGAGGATAAAATTTCTCCAGATGCTAAAAAATCAATCTCTACAGATAAACTGATTAACGGAACATATATGGTGAAAGTAAAAGGCATCGGTATTGATGCTGCATCAAAAGTTATTGTTAAAAAATAATCTGAATATTTATAAATTTTAGTTACGGCGCGAGCGAAGCTCGCGCCGTAACTTTTTATTTTCACAGCCATTTTATTATTCATTTAATAATATATTGTACCTTTGCAGGCTGTAAAAATGAATTATGCAGAAGAAAAATATTTTAAAGGGAGTTCTATTTGTAGGGATTGGCGCAAGTATATATGGGATGCTGGCAACGTTTGTTAAACTCGCTTATCAGGATGGTTATACCACTTCAGAAGTTACAACATCACAGTTTTTATTGGGAATAGTGGGCCTTTTAGTCTTAAATTTTATTCAGACAATCACCTCTAAAAAAGCTTTGCCTTCACCAACATCAAAAGAAGTAAGAAACTTACTGTTAGCCGGAACTTCATTAGGTTGCACCAGTTTGTTTTATTACATTGCAGTTCAGTATATCAATGTCTCGATAGCGATTGTTTTGCTGATGCAGTCCGTCTGGTTCAGTGTAGTGGTGGAAAGTTTTCTGACAAAAAAACTGCCCAATGCAAGAAAAATTGTTTCCGTTATTATTGTTTTGGCGGGAACCATTTTAGCCACCAATTTAATCAATGAAAGTTTAGATCTGGACTGGAAAGGAATTTTCTGGGGATTATTAGCTGCAGCTTCCTATACACTAACGATGTTTACTTCCAATACTTTAGCAACGCACTTACCTGTTTTCAGAAAAAGTATTATCATGCTTTTGGGTGGTTCAGTTGTTGTTTTTGCATTTTTGTTTTTTGCACAGATCGGACCGCTGCATTTCGAAGGTTTAAAATCTTTTTACCTTAATTTTACAGACAATACAGAGCATATTCATTCCTTTAATTATTCAATTTTATGGAAATATGGTTTAATTTTATCACTTTTCGGAACCATAATTCCGCCGATTTTATTTAATGTCGGATTTCCGAATGCAGGACTTGGATTGGGAAGCATCGTTTCTTCTTTAGAATTACCGGTTTCTGTGACGATGGCCTTTGTTTTATTGGGTGAAAAAGTAATTTTTATACAATGGGTTGGAATTGCACTAATACTTTTTGCAATTGTCCTCATGAATTTATCTAAAAAAGAAAATCAACTTGCTGAAATATCTTAAATAATACTATTGAAACCGTTTCATTTGGAACGGTTTTTTAATTTCAGTAAATAAAATGGTTTATGAAATATTACAGAAATATATTTACCGCATTAATTTTTATTACAAGTACGAATCTTTTATTGTCACAGGTGAAACCACTGGATGCGGAATTAACGAATTATCAATACCCTTTCGAAGTTCATTTTTTAAATTTTACATCTCAGAAAAACAATTTGAAAATGGCTTACATGGATGTTCAGCCAACAAAGTCAAACGGAAAAGTCATCATGCTCCTTCATGGTAAGAATTTTAATGGAGCTTATTGGGAAAGAACCGCCAAAGACCTTTCAGATAATGGTTTCAGAGTGATTATTCCGGATCAGATAGGATTTGGAAAATCTTCAAAACCTCAAAGTTATCAGTTTTCATTTTCGCAGTTGGCAGAAAATACAAAAGCCATTTTGGACAAATTAAAAATCGATAAAATTATTGTTTTAGGACATTCGATGGGAGGGATGATTGCGACAAGATTTACTTTACAATACCCCGAAAAAGTTGAAAAATTGATCTTAGAAAATCCAATCGGATTGGAAGATTATAAAACATTTGCTGCTTATCAAACAATTGATCAGGCATATCAGTCAGAATTAAAAAATACCGCAGAAACCTATAAAAATTATCAGCTTAAATTTTATTACGACAATAAATGGAAAGCAGAATATCAACCATGGTTAAACTTAATTGCAGGATGGACTGTACATCCTGATTATCCAAAAGTTGCATGGGATGCAGCCTTAACTTCAGATATGATTTACAATCAGCCGGTTTGCTATGAATTTAAAAACATAAAAGTTCCCACTTTACTCATTATCGGAACAAGAGACAGAACCGCAATCGGGAAAGACCGCGCTCCAAAAGAACTGCAAACAAAAATGGGGCAATATCAGGAATTAGGAAAGAAAACACAACAACAGATTGTTGGTTCTAAACTCGTGGAAATCGAAAACGTAGGACACCTTCCGCATATCGAAGTCTATGATAAATTCTGGAATGCGTTGTATGAATTTATTAAGTAGAAAAGCAAAAGGTTTGATGATTGAAAATTTAAATGATTGAGAGAATATATAAATTTATTTTTAATGAATGAATTCTCCTCCTCTGGAGGGGTGGCAAAAATTTCCTGAAATTTTTGACGGGGTGGTTTTAAAATGCATACTTTTCTTAGCCCCGATTGCAGTAAAAATCCTTTTTTGAAAAAAAAAAGATTGCAGCGGAAAGCGGGAAAAAGCTCCAAATAAATATGTACTTCAAATAAAAAGAGACCGCTAAAAATTAGCAGTCTCTTTTCGTATGTATTGTTGTCTGAATTATTTCTTCTTGTAAGCAGCGTCTTTAATTCTCGCTTTTTTACCTCTAAGATCTCTGAAGTAGTAGATTCTAGATCTTCTAACTTTACCTCTTCTGTCAACTTCGATTTTTTGAAGAGCCGGCATGTTGATTGGGAATACTCTTTCTACTCCTACATCACCAGACATTTT
Organism: Chryseobacterium sp. 2P; assembly: GCF_059579425.1. Lineage (NCBI taxonomy): Bacteria > Pseudomonadati > Bacteroidota > Flavobacteriia > Flavobacteriales > Weeksellaceae > Chryseobacterium > Chryseobacterium sp. 2P. Next base: position 3,043,453 of record NZ_CM184194.1, on the reverse strand, counting down.
TCTGATGGTGAAAGTTTTTGTAGAACCAGTACCTCTCAATTGGATAACTGTTCCTTTGAAAAACTGAGTTCTTGTTTTTTGTCCTTCTTTAATTTCGTAGTAAACAGTGATCGTATCACCCGCTTTGAATTCAGGGAATTCTTTTTTTGTAATGTACTTGTCTTGTACGTACTTTAATAAATCCATTATTAATAAATAAAATGTTAAAGCTAAGCAACTTACACGGACTTCGTCAGAGGTTGAATAACAGGTTGCAAATGTACAAAACATTTTTGAAATTTTCCAAACAATTTTATATTAAATATCATGAAATTTTCATCCCGTTTTTCGGCTCAGATTTAATGTTTCCTTCAACTTCCCATCAGACACAGTTTATATGTGAATTCTACTTTTGCACGAAAATAAAATCAGGCAGTACAATTTTTAATAATCCGCTGATATACAATTTTTAATCTCAATAAATCTAATAAAAATTAAACTAAAAATGAAACATTATTTTTTCTTTTTCCTCTTCGTCGTCCAGATGGTTTTTGGACAGACTTTGTATCCTTATTTACAAAATCCGACGCCAACTTCCATGATTGTCAACTGGAAAACCTCTTCCAATAATGAAACCACAGTTTTTTACGGAACCAGCCCAACCAACCTGAATGTTACTTTTACAGGAACAACGAATATTTTTTCAGATACAGGATATAACAACAATTACTTTTATCACACTGCAAAAATTGCCAATCTTCAGCCTAACACAAAATACTATTATAAGATTAAAACAGGAACCAGTGAATCTGCAGTGTATAATTTCCGGACACTTCCTCTACCGGGACAAGCAGCAACAGCCAACGGAAAAATCCGTTTCCTGATCATGGGCGACAACCAGATTAAAGCAGAACCGAGATACGATACCTTAACTTTAAATGCTTATAAAAAATTAAAGGAAAAATTCGGTGCGGCTTCCGATCCTTCAGATAATATTGCTTTAACCTTCATGGTAGGAGATCAGGTAGATGTGGGAACTCTGGATCATTACGAAAATGTTCATTTCAAGAAAAACATTAATTTATCGCCTTATCTTCCGATTCAGACCACGGTGGGAAACCATGAAACTTACGGAAGTCTGGGAATGAATTCCTATTATGCACATTTTTACATCGATGAAATTCAGTATAAAAACATTAGCTCAGGAAACGAAAATTACTATGCGCAACAGGCTGGAAACGTTCTCTTTATAAGCTTAAGCTCTGAACATACCGGTTCTGCACAAATGACTTGGCTGCAACAGGTTTTAAATGCTGCAAACGGCGATTCTACGGTAGACTGGATCATTTCTCTGAGCCACAGACCGTATCAGGCGGAACAATATGTAGGAGATATTTCTACATGGGTAAGAAACAGTGCCGTTCCACTTTTAACCACTTCTTCAAAATATTTAATGCACGTTGGAGCGCATCACCATTTATACCACAGAGGTCAGCTGAAAAATACACCGAATTACCAGATTATTTCCGGTGGAGTTGCATGGGATCAGTATTGGGGAATGTCGACCGAACAGGACTTTGATGATGTTCAGAAAACATTAACAGACTGGACGTACCAGATCGTGGAAGTAGATGTAAACACAGGAAAAGTAGATGTGGAATCCTATTCTATCGGAGGGGTTTATCATAAAAAATATAATGAGCTGATTGATACATTCCACCGCTATAAAAATCAGCCCAAACCTGCAAAACCTTCCATTTCCAATACATTTACGGCGCCGGTTACTTTACCGTTAACTTTAAACGGAAGTACATTTTCAAGCTCAAACGGAGAATTGCTGAACACCACTCAGTTCTTAATTAGTAAAGCGGCTGATTTTTCCATCATTGAAAAAGAATTTTACAGAGACTATGAAAACTGGTTCGGAAAAGACGGAAGCGGAACTCCCGATATCACCAAAAACCTGAATGCAGGAGTAGATATCACAAAAGCTACTATTGCCGCCAACTCAATCACCAACGGAAATTATTACGTAAAAGTGCGTTACAGAGACCGCAACATGGAGTGGAGCGACTGGAGTGATGTAAAACAGTTTACAGTAACCGGAAGTGTGGTTTCTAATCCTGTTTTCACTTTAAATAAAACAGAATATCTTCAAAACGAACCCATTATTGCCAACTTTACAGACGGTCCAGGAAATAATCAGGACTGGGTTGGAATTTATAAAAAAGGACAGAATCCTTCTGCCGTAACTTCTCAGGCTTTTGTGTATACCAACGGGCAAACCGCAGGAACAGCCACTTTCCCGAACGGAATTTCTGCCAAAGGTCAGTATTTTGCAGGATTTTTTGCCAATAACGGATATACGGAAATTACACCGAGAAAAAACTTCTACGTAGGTCCGAAAGTTAATCTGAGTACCACTTCAGATGTTTATCCTGTTGGCGGAACCGTAACCGTAAATTTCTCCAACGGACCGAATTTAACCAAAGACTGGATCGGAATTTATAAAATGGGACACACGCCCGGAACCATAAATTCTACTCAGTGGAGCTATGTGACAACGGCTTCGGGAACGCTTAATTTTACAGGCCTTGCCAAAGGATATTATTATGCACAGTACTTCTTGGAAGACGGTTATACAACGGTTGGAGAAAAAGTTTTCTTTAAAGTAGGGGATGTAGTCACCGAACTTTGGATCAACAAACCGGTTTACAGTTTAGGAGAAAATATCACCGCTTCATGGACGGATTCTCCGGGAATAATCAAAGACTGGCTCGGAATTTATCCTCAGAATATTTCGGTTCCGGATGATCAGTTTATTTCTTATACTTATTTTGACGGAATTACACAGGGAACCAAAACAATCACCGGAACAGCAGTTCCTGCAGCACCGGGAAATTATTATATGGTGATGTTTACCAACGATTCTTACACGGAAGTTTCAAACAGGGTTCAGTTTCAGGTAACCGGAACACCGCTTGGAACAGAAGAAACAAAAAGTACAGAGAAAAATGTGGTTCTTTATCCGAATCCTACAAAACCCGGTGAACCGACTTTTATTAAAAGTGATTATCCGATCGAAAAAATAGAACTTCTTTCTGCCAACGGAGACCTTTTATATCAGTCGAAAAATGTAAATAACCAGCGTTTCTCTCTGGTCAACGAAAATCTTCCGAAAGGAGTGTATTTTGTAAAAGTATACACAAGAAAATTATTTACCTTAAAATTAGTCATTCAGTAAAACACTTCAATTTTCATATAAAACAACAAAACGGGCTTAGAAAAGTCCGTTTTTGTTATTTTTGGTAATACCCGGATCAATTATATATTGACCCATCGCTCATCAATAATCAATCATCAATTATTGATTATCGATCATCAAAATTGGAGCTTTTTCCAGCTTTCGCTACTCGCTTTTTCTTATTTTCGGCGGCTGCTTCGCAGCCGCCGAAAATAAGAAAAGAGCTCAGACATGCCGCTCAATCTGGGCTAAAACATTCTCCGTAGTTCAATATTTGACATTCAAAAATCAATCATCAGTAGATTTCAGTGCCCATGCAATCAGCGGAGCCTGCATAAAAAGCCTTCCCAATCTCTGATTATCCGTGTTCAGTCCAAACGAATCCCTTCTGTTTTTATACTGGGCAATATTCCCGGGAAAAACAGCCGCGAAAAATCCGGCAACAATTCTTCCCATATTTTTTCTGTATTTTTTGGGCGTTGCGATCATTGCCGTTCCTAAAGCAATTTCAGCAATTCCCGAATAAACAACAGTATCATCTTTATCCAGAGGAACCCATTCCGGAACCTGTGCCTGAAATTCTTTCCTTGCAAAAGTAAGATGTCCTATTCCTGCGGTAATCAGAAAAGCTCCCAGAGCAATTCTTGAAATATTTTTTGTTTCCATAAATAAATATTTGTGAGGTGATTGTGTAAGACGTACCAAAATTCAGACCACGAAAAAAAATCTAAAAATCCTGAACAACGGATATATGAGAAAAATTATTAAATTTAGCCAACAGAAAAATCTAATATTTCATGATAGATAAAAGAGTAAAAAATGCAAAGGAAGCCATCGAAGGCATTAAAGACGGAATGACATTAATGTTAGGCGGATTCGGACTTTGCGGAATTCCTGAAAACTCAATTAATGCTTTGGTAGAGAGTGATGTAAAAGACTTAACCTGTATTTCAAACAACGCCGGAGTAGACGATTTCGGTCTGGGATTACTGCTTCACAAAAGACAGATCAAAAAAATGATTTCCTCTTATGTGGGAGAAAATGCAGAATTCGAAAGACAGATGCTTTCAGGAGAATTGGAAGTGGAACTTACTCCGCAGGGAACTTTGGCAGAAAAATGCAGAGCGGCACAGGCTGGAATTCCCGCTTTTTATACACCGGCTGGTTTCGGAACTGAAGTAGCGGAAGGAAAAGAAGTAAAAGATTTCAAAGGAAAACCTCATATTCTGGAATATGCATATGAAGCAGATTTTTCTATTGTAAAAGCCTGGAAGGGAGATCACGCCGGAAACCTTATCTTCAAAGGTTCGGCAAGAAACTTCAATCATCCGATGGCAGGAGCAGGAAAAATTACCATTGCAGAAGTGGAAGAATTAGTAGAACCGGGAGAATTGGATCCCAACCAGATTCACATTCCGGGAATCATGATCCAGAGAATTTTTCAGGGTGAAAAATTCGAAAAAAGAATCGAGCAGAGAACCGTTAGAAAAAGAGATTGATTTTAAATTTCTTCTTAAAAATAATACCCCGAAATCAATATTCGGGGTAATTTATTTTAGTTATAAAAGCCTAATTGTCATTATAAACAAAGTGAAGAATCTCACAATCATATCAACTTCCATCTCATCTACACTAAAGTTTTTCTCTCCCCGATCTGCTGTCTCCACATGGCATAATACAAACCTTTTTCTTCAATAAGATTAAGATGAGAGCCGGTTTCTACAATTTGTCCGCGTTCCAGAACGTAAATTCTGTCGGCGTGCATAATCGTGCTTAAACGGTGTGCAATAAGAACGGTAATCTGTTCTTTTTCCTTAGAAATTTCTTTAATGGTTGTGGTAATTTCCTCTTCGGTAATACTGTCCAGTGCAGAAGTAGCTTCATCAAAGATCAGCAAATGAGGTTTTCTCAGTAATGCTCTTGCAATCGCAATTCTCTGCTTTTCACCACCGCTTAGTTTTAGTCCGCCTTCACCAATCACGGTATTAATTCCGTTTTCAGCACGCTCCAGAAGAGCAGTACAGCTTGATTTTTTTAAAGCCAGTTGCAAATCTTCTTCCGTTGCAGATGGGTTTACAAATAGCAGATTTTCTTTAATAGTTCCTGCAAAAAGCTGAGTATCCTGCGTTACAAACCCGATCTGGTTTCTCAGTTCATCAAAATCAAATTCTTTCCCGTCAATATTGTTATATAAAATAGAGCCTTCCTGCGGTCTGTACAATCCCACCAACAGTTTTACCAGAGTACTTTTTCCCGAACCGCTTGGTCCTACAAAAGCAATGGTCTCTCCGTTTTTTACGTTAAATGAAATAGAATTTAAAGCTTTATAATGCGCAGTCTGATGCTGAAAAGAAACTTTTTCAAATTCAAGCTCCTCAATAGCTCCGATTTTCTTTGGCGTTAAAGGTTTTGGTTCCACTTCTTTTTTCATCACTCTGTCGAAATTATTCAGAGAAGCCTGCGCTTCACGGTATGAAATGATGATGTTTCCGATTTCCTGCATCGGTCCGAAAATAAAGAACCCGTAAAACATTAACGATAAATACTGTCCCGGAGTTACAATATTTTTAAAAATCAATAACAATAAAGTAAAAGTAATCGTCTGCTGTAAAAAATTAACCAGAGTTCCCTGTACAAAACTCAGGGAACGGATACTTTTTACCTTTCTCAGTTCCAGATTCAGAATTTTGTAGGTATTATTGTTCAGACGTTCAACTTCCTGATTGGTCAGTCCTAAACTTTTTACGATCTCAATATTTCTGAGACTTTCCGTGGTACTTCCCGCAAGATTGGTCGTTTCGGTAACAATATTTTTCTGAATGGTTTTTATTCTCTTGCTTAATAAATTTGTTACCACTGCAATAAAAACTATTCCCACCACATAAACTGGCATAATCGACCAGTGCAGACGAATTGCGTACACAGAAACGAAAATTATACTCACCAGAATTCCGAAAAAAACGTTGATGAAATTATTGATGAATTTTACAGAATCTTCCCGAACCTTCGTTAAAATAGAAAGTGTTTCACCACTTCTCTGGTCTTCAAATTCCTGAAAAGGAAGCCTCATCGAATGCTTCAGACCGTCCGTGAAAATTTTAGCCCCAAATTTCTGAATAATCACATTCACCACGTAATCCTGAAAAGCTTTGGCGATTCGGCTGATCATGGCAGTACCGATTAACAGTCCCAAAAAGTAAAAAACTCCATGATAGATATCAGTTCCGTAGAGATATTCCCCCATATTTCTGGGAAGAGTTTTCTCTTTATCGAAAAAATTGGGATGGGTAACAAGTTTATCTAATATATTTCCTGTAATAGCGGGTGCAAATAAAGAAAATACCTGATTTACAGCAGCTAAAAAAAGCGAAATAATAATCAGCCACTTATAAGGTTTAAGGTAATGTAATAAAATTTTCATCGTTTAAATTAAAGCGTACAAATTTACAACAATTTGAGATTCAAAATTTATCCTATGATAAGAAAGAAAATTATTTTGTAATTCTGAAAAAATGGCTAATTTGGCAGGATAAGATTAAGCTATGCTAACTAAAGAACAAATTGCACAAAGAATTTCCAGAGAAGTAAAAGACGGATATTACGTAAATTTAGGAATCGGAATTCCAACATTGGTTGCCAACTACGTTCCGGACAATCTTTCGGTAGAGTTCCAGAGTGAGAACGGAGTTTTGGGAATGGGACCATTTCCTTTTGAGGGAGAAGAAGATGCGGATGTTATCAATGCCGGAAAACAGACGATTACCATCTTAAACGGAGGTTCCTTCTTCGATTCGGCGTTCAGTTTCGGGATGATCAGAGCGCAGAAAGTAGATCTTACCATTTTGGGAGCCATGGAAGTTGCAGAAAACGGAGATATTGCCAACTGGAAAATTCCGGGAAAAATGGTGAAAGGAATGGGCGGAGCAATGGATCTAGTAGCTTCGGCAGAAAATATTATCGTTGCGATGATGCACGTAAACAAAGCCGGAGAAAGTAAAATTCTAAAAAAATGTACCCTTCCTTTAACCGGAGTAAACTGCGTGAAAAGAGTGGTTACAGAATTAGCCGTTTTAGATGTTACGCCTCAAGGTTTTAAGCTTATTGAAAGAGCTCCGGGAGTTTCTGTGGAGCACATCATACAATCTACAGAAGCTGATCTGATTATTGAAGGAGAAATTCCGGAAATGCAGTTCTGATAAAAAACAAAAGCTGTTTCAATTGTCTGAAACAGCTTTTTTGTTAAGCATCATTTATTTCATTCAAACCTATGAGCGTGTAAAGTATCTTCAGATTTCTTTAAAATAAAAATTTAAAACCGAAAGACAGCGTAGAGATGGCATTTCCGTTAGGTCCGAATACCGCCTTATTATAATCCGGTACTACAGTGGCAACATGAGCCAGAGAAAAATCTGTTGTTTTAATATCTTTTGTTGTTCCCGGATAATTTTTAATTGTTGTATACGAAAGATTAGCCAGATTATAAGAAAATTCTACCGTAAAATGTTTGGTGAGAACATAATCTAATCCTCCGGAAACAGCCAGCCCTATCTGATTTACCTTGATATCACTATTCGGTACAGATTGTCCGTTTGCTGTCATTTTCGTTTTTCCTGAAATGATAGGAACTGCAAGTTGCCCGAAAAAGAAAAGTCCTCCGTGTATATTCCAGTATTTTCTTGCCAGAGGTTCCACCACCAGAAGATTCGTTTTTAAAGTTACATTATCCGCAACCTGATTTTGAGATTTTACACCAATATTTCCTGCTGCAATTCCTATGGCAGTGGAAGGTCCTACAAAATAACCGGCAAGAGGAAGAATCGTAGTACTGGAAGATTTACCGGTTTCCGAACCGTCATTTGTGCTTTGATAGCCAAATTGTGCAGTTGCAAACCAAGTTCCCTTTAGACCTTCTTGCTTTTCCTGTGCGTTGCATAGCCCCATTATTATCATAGAACCAGCTAATAACATTTTTTTCATGTTCCTAAATTTTATTTATTTAACACCATCAAATTTAGGAGGGTATTCATCTTTTTTTGTGATGATTTTCGCTGATATTTGTCATTTTGATATTTGTCATTTTTGTTAAAAAATATAAATTTTGTTTTTAAATTTACGGTAGATTAAGTCTTTTTATTGTTTTATTTTTAGTTAATAATTGTTTATTTTAAATTTTATATATTTAAAATATGAATTGATTTTTCAATTGTGATTCATAAAATCAATATTCACTTTTTTTATTGAAGAAGCTAACTTTTATCATACTCCCGAATTCTAAAAACAACAGTTTGTTCGCTAACTTTGAGTATACAAAATGGAGTTTAGTAAGTGATTTCTTTAAAAACAATTTAAATTTTGAATATTATGAAACAAAGAATTCCTGTATCTCAGATCATGACGAAAGACTTAATAACTCTTAATGTTTCGAATACACTGTATGATGCCGAAAAATTATTTAAGAATCACAAAATAAGACACATTCCTGTTGTGGAAGATAAAAAACTGCTGGGAGTATTAAGCTATTCCGATTTATTGAAAATCAGCTATGCAGATGTGGAGGAAGAGGATGTTGAAACAGATGGCGTTTCTGCCGTAGTATATGATATTTTCAGCATTTCACAGGTGATGACGAAAAGCCCGATGATTGTAGAACCCAATACAACTATTAAAGAAGTAGTGGAAATTTTATCTGAACAGAGTTTTCATTCTATTCCTGTAGTGGAAAATGGAGAACTGAAAGGAATTGTAACGACCACAGATATTTTAAAATATTTATTGAAACAATATTAAATTACAGATAGTACTTCCGCTTTACTTTAATATCGGGTATTAAGCAGAAAGTCAATAAATTATCATGAATTAATCCCTTCAAAACCGGATATTTTGAAGGGATTAGATTTTAAATTATTTACCGTCCTGCGCTCCGAAAACCTTCTGTAAAATACTTGTGGTTCTCATGGCAGGCGTATTTCGGATTCCGCTTTCTTTTTCTGCCACCATTTTGAAAACTCCGTTGATGGTTTCTGTGGTTACATATTCATTAAGATCCGTGGTTACAGCCTGTCCGGTAAAAGTATTGTATTTGGAAATAATATTGCTCCAGACCTTATCGGCTCCCACTTTTCCCAGTGAAGCTTTCACTTTTGGCTGAAAAGCGGAGAAAAGCTGAGCCTGTGTTTTCGTTTGCAGATAATTGGTCGCTGCATTATTACTTCCCAGCAAAATATTTTTAGCATCCGTAATCGTCATTGAAGTAATTGCTTTTGTAAAGATAGGAGCGGCTTCCACTACAGCATCTTCCGCAGCTCTGTTCAGTAATTTCACTCCTTGGTCTGCAAGACTTCCCAACCCGATAGAGCGTAAAGTCGTGTCGATTTTTCTCAATTTTTCCGGCATTAAGATTTTTACTGCTTCATTTTTCAGGAAACCGTCTGTAACGCCCAGTTTTTTTACGCCTTCATTCACACCCAGACTTAAAGCTTCCTTTAGTCCCGAAGAAATCTGGGTTGAAGTAAGACTTCCGAGATTGATTGGAGATGTGGTCGTGGTTGTTTTTGGCGTGGTTGCCGTTCCGCTGGTTTGAGCCGGAACTTTTGGATTGTTAAGATCAATTCCTGTCTGATCTTTTACCGTTGATTTTATGACATCTAAAATCTGTGCCTGTGATGAAACTGAAAATAAAAGTCCGCCCACCAGTAAAAATGTTTTTCTCATCATTTATTTTTTTGCAAAATTAGATGTTTTCTTATTTAATAAGTTAAATTACGTTTAAAAATTTTCAGAAAATAAGTATATTCGCTTAATCTTAAACTCACAAAATGCAGCGTTTTTTACTGGTACTTTCTGTGCTTTTTTCAAGTCTTTTTTTTACTCAAACCAGATTAAATTTAATTCCCTATCCGCAAAAGGTTGAATTAAAAACAGGGAATTTCGAGGTAAGCGGGAATACACTTTTCGTGGGAGACAAAAAATCGAATGAATACAAATATTTTATGGATAATTTTAAAAAAATCTATCCAAAAAATTCATCTCAAAACATAAAAAAAACAAAGCCAAATTTTATTTCGCTACTGTTAAATAAAGATTTAAAAATTGATAATAAACGAGAGTTTAATTCAAATTATATTATAAATATCAGCAACGAAATGATTATGGTTGTTGGGAAGAACCCTGAAGGTCTTTTTCAAGGCATCCAAACTCTTTTGCAATTAATAAAAACGTCAGAAGACGGAAAAATTCCTGCTCTCGAAATCCAGGATTCCCCAAAATTCCAATGGAGAGGAATGCATTTGGACGTTTCCAGACATTTTTTCACCGTTGAAGAAGTAAAACAGTACATTGATTATCTTGCCATGTACAAACTCAATACTTTTCACTGGCATTTAACCGACGATCAGGGTTGGAGAATTGAGATCAAAAAATATCCGAAATTAACGCAGATCGGTTCAAAACGTAAGGAATCGATGATTGGAGCGTATGTTGACAATACCTTCGACGGAAAACCTTACGGACCGTATTTTTATACACAGGAACAGATTAAAGAAGTGGTAAAATACGCTCAGGAAAGACATGTTACCATAGTTCCCGAAATTGAAATGCCGGGTCACGCTTTAGCTGCATTGTCCGCTTATCCTGATTTAGCCTGTACAAAAGGATCTTTCGAACCGGCAACGAAATGGGGCGTTTTTGATGATGTTTTCTGCCCGAAAGATGAAACATTTAAATTTTTAGAAAACGTTTTAGATGAGGTAATCGCACTTTTTCCTTCACAATACATCCATATCGGAGGCGACGAATGCCCGAAAACAAGATGGAAAGAATGCGCACATTGTCAGGAATTAATCAAAAAAAATAACCTGAAAGATGAACATGGTCTGCAAAGCTATTTTATCCGAAGAATTGAAAAATATGTAAATTCAAAAGGCAGAAAAATTATCGGCTGGGACGAAATTCTGGAAGGTGGACTGGCTCCGAATGCTGTTGTAATGAGCTGGACAGGAATAAAAGGCGGGGTAGAAGCTGCAAAATCCGGTCATTTTGCCGTTATGACGCCCGGTTCTTACTGTTATTTCGATCATTATCAGGGAGATCCCGCAACAGAGCCGAACGCTTTCGGAGGATTTACGCCTTTGGATAAAGTCTATTCTTATAATCCGATTCCCGAAGAACTGAATGCTGAACAGGCAAAATACATTTTAGGAGTTCAGGCAAATTTATGGACGGAATATATTCTGGATTTCAAACAGGTTCAGTATATGATTTTCCCGAGATTACTGGCGCTTTCGGAAGTGGGATGGGGAACTGCTGATCCTAAAAATTACAAGGAATTTGAAGGAAGAGTAATTAATGAATTCAGAAATCTGGATAAAATGGCGGTGAATTATGCGAAAAGCATTTACAATGTTTCAGGGAAAGTAATTTCTTCTGAAAATGGAGTAGCTTACGAACTTTCAACCTCTCAGAATCCTGATGGAATACGATATACAGTGGATGGAGCAGATCCTTCTGCCAATTCTCAAAACTATAAAAATCCTGTTCAGATTTCAAAATCAATGACGGTTAAATCTGCCTATTTCGAAAATGGACAGCTTAAAAGCTCTGTATCTTCCCAAAGTTTCACCATATCCAAAACAACCGGAAAAAAAATTACATTAGAAGAGCAGCCGAGTGAAAATTATTCTTTCGGCGGAGCTTTTACTTTAGTCGACGGAATTACTGGAAACCAAAAGCAATTGGGAAAAACATGGCTCGGTTTTAATGGAAAAGATGTGGTCGCAACCATTGATTTCGGACAGAAAACGCAGTTCTCAGAAGTTTATTTCAATACACTGGATAATAAAGGAAGCTGGATTCATTTTGCAAAATCGGCTCAGATTTTCGTGTCAGACAACGGCTCAGATTTTAAGTTAATCAAAGAAGTCGGAAAAGAAGAAATCCTTTCAGCAAAAGGAGAAATTAAAGTGAATGTAGGAAGCCAGAATTCAAAATACATTAAGGTTAAAATAGAAAATGCAGGCATTATTCCTGCGGGAAATCCGGGCGCGGATTCTAAAGCTTGGCTTTTTGTTGACGAAATTGGCGTAAATTAGCCTTAGAAATTTAATTATGCAAGATTCGGTTCTTTCCTCAGAATTTACTACTTCGCCGGAACTGGTAGAAAAGCTTTACAGATACGGAGTTACAAAAACCTATCAGGAAGGCGATATTATTCTCGATGAAAATTCGTCCATCCGTTCTATTCCGATTGTGATGAAAGGGATGATGAAGGTGATCCGTACCGAAGAAGACGGGAGAGAAATTCTTCTGTACTACATCAAAGCCGGAGAAAGCTGCATCATGTCTTTTCTGGGCGGAATGCACAACGAAAAAAGCATCGTAAAAGCGGAAGTAGAAGAAGATACCGAAATCCTGTTTCTGCCTGTTGACAAGGTTTCATTGTTTATTAAAGAATATCCGGAATGGCTCGATTATATTTTCAGGCTCTATCATAAACGTTTTGAAGAACTCTTGGATATCATCAATGCGATCGCTTTCAAAAAAGTAGATGAAAGACTGCTGAATCTTCTTCACAAAAAATCCGAAATTCTGAATTCCAAAACCATCGTAATCACCCACGAACAGCTTGCTAACGAACTTGGAACAGCCAGAGTCGTCGTTTCCCGACTCCTGAAACAGCTTGAAGACTCCGGAAAGCTGCAGCTCGGACGAAATAAAATTACAATTTTGGAAGATTAGCGAGTCTCTTTGCGATCTTATCTAATTGAATAGTTTATGCTGAGCTTGTCGAAGTAGCTTCGCAAACTTAAAAAAGGATAGTAGTAAAAAAAATCTTAGCGAACTTCGCAATCAAAAAAATATTAAGATGTTTTAATCCGTCGAAACTAAATATTTCATCACGATAAAAGTAATCTTAAATGTTTACAAAGATTCTATATTACTTTCCTAAATCTCTCTTAGCAATCTTATCTAAGTAAATAGTTTATGCTGAGCTTGTCGAAGTAGCTTTGCGAACTTAAAAAGGATAGTATTAAAAAAAATCTTAGCGAACTTCGCGATCAAAAAAAATATTAATATCCTTTCAACATAACAACTAAAGTAAAAATTTTCGCAAACTTAGCATTAAAAAGCCGTTCTGTAACAAAAGTAGCGGTACACCTTTCCAAATATCTTCAATTTTGCATCATAAAGTTGAAAACATGGAAATTTTTGGATATCTCGCTTCTGTTTTAATAGGAATTTCGTTAGGGTTAATCGGTGGCGGCGGAAGCATTCTTACCGTTCCCGTTTTGGTTTACCTTTTCGGATTAGACGCTTTTCTGGCAACAGAATATTCCCTTTTTATTGTCGGGATCAGCAGTGTGGTCGGTTCAGTTTCCTATTTTAAAAAAGGCTTGGTGAATTTTAAAACAGCACTTGTTTTCGGCATTCCGTCCATTATTTCCATTTTTCTGACGCGAAATTATATTGTACCCTTAATTCCCGATGAAGTTTTTACAGTCAGCAACTTTGTGGTAACCAAAGATATTCTGTTGCTTTTAATTTTTGCAGGATTAATGATTTTGGCTTCCTACAAAATGATTCAGAAAACTACAGATTGTGTTACCAAGACATCAGATTTACAGAAAAACAATACCCTTTTAGCAGCAGGAGAAGGATCTGTTGTTGGGGTTCTGACAGGTTTGGTAGGTGCAGGAGGCGGATTTATGATCATTCCCGCACTCGTTAATCTGCTTAAAACTCCAATGAAAGTAGCCATCGGAACTTCACTGGTAATCATTTCGCTCAATTCGCTTATCGGATTTTTCTCATCAATGGATGCTGTGAAAATCGATTGGAAATTATTAGCCACCATTTCATCAATTGCAATTGTCGGCATCATCATCGGTTCGCAGTTGTCCAAAAAAATCGACGGGAAAAAACTCAAACCTGCATTCGGATGGTTCATTCTTGTGATGGGAATGTACATCATCATTAAAGAACTTTTTTTATAGTTTTTTTATTAGGGCATCTGTTTCCGCCAGTAGTTTATCCTGAGTTTATCGAAGGGCTCCCAATCTTTTTGTTTTGTAAAAAACAAAAAGAGCTCCACTCAGGTCGGACTGCGAAAGATTCGGGAGAAAAAAACATCAAAGTTTTAAATCTATAGAGCAAAATACCATGAAATCCAATCTCTTATAAACGTTAGCATCATTATGATATTCAAAAAAGTATAATAGTTAAAAAATCTTTGGGGACAAAGTATTTTAACGTGAGTTTGATGTAAAATAGTGCAAAAGTATCAATAGGAATGGGCTTTAGCCCATTTTAATAATCAAGAAAACAATAGGCTTTAGCCAAAACTTGTACTCAATTTCGATTAAAGCTAATTTTAATTAAAACAACATGAAATCCAATCTCTTATAAGCGTTAGCATCATGGTGATATTCAAAAAAGCATAGTAGTTAAAAAATCTTTGGGTACATAGTATTTTACGTGAGTTTGATATAAAAACAGTGCAAAACTATCAATAGGGATGGGCTTCAGCCCATTTTGATAATCAAGAAAACAATAAGCTTTAGCCAAAACTTGTACTAAATTTCTATTAAAGTTAATTTTAATGCATTGAAATTCAATTTTTTATAAGCGTTAGTGGCTTTGTGACACTCAAAAAAGCATAGTAGTTAAAAAATCTTTGGGGATATAGTGTCTTAACGTGAGTTTGATCTAAAAACAGTACAAAAGTATCAATAGGAATGGGCTTCAGCCCATTTTAATAATCAAGAAAACAATAGGCTTTAGCCAAAACTTATAATAAATTTCGTGTAAAGCTAATTTTAATTAAAATACCATGAAATCCAATCTCTTATAAGCTTTAGCGGCTTTGTGAAGCTAAAAAAATATGTATTTAAAAAAAACTCTGTGGTCTTTGTGTTCAAAAAATAAAACCCTTCTGTAACAAAAGTAGCGGTACAGAAAATCCCAAACTCGGAAATTTGTATCAGAAAAAATAAGTAAAATTTAAAATCATAAAAAATGAAAATAGAACAGATTTATACAGGATGTCTTGCACAGGGAGCTTATTATATTGTTTCCAACGGTGAAGCGGTAATTATAGACCCGCTAAGAGAAACCCAGCCTTATATTGAGCGTCTTAAAAAAGATAACGTTACGCTGAAATACATTTTTGAAACCCACTTTCACGCGGATTTTGTAAGCGGACATTTAGATTTAAGTAAAAAAACGAATGCACCGATTGTGTACGGTCCCACAGCAAAACCTGAATTTGAAGCCATTATTGCAGAAGATAATCAGACCTTTCAGGTAGGAAGTATCACCATAAAAGTTCTTCATACACCCGGTCATACCATGGAAAGCTCATCTTTTCTTCTGATGGACGAAAACGGAAAAGAAACAGCTCTTTTTAGCGGAGATACCTTGTTTTTAGGCGATGTAGGCCGTCCAGATCTGGCGCAGAAAGCAGCAAACATGACGCAGGAAGAATTGGCTGGTTTGCTTTATGAAAGTCTTTACAGCAAAATTTTACCTTTGAATGACGATATTACCGTTTATCCGGCACACGGAGCAGGTTCTGCGTGCGGAAAAAATATGCAGAAAGAAACGGTAGATTCTCTGGGAAATCAGAAGAAAACCAATTACGCCTTGAATCAGAGAGATAAACAAAGTTTCATCAAAGAGGTTACAGACGGACTTCTTCCGCCTCCGGCTTATTTTGGAATGAATGTGGCGATGAATAAAAAAGGCTACGACAGTTTCGATGAAGTCTTGTCTAAAGGTTTACAGGCTCTTTCTCCGGATGAATTTGAAGAAATGGCAGAACATTCAGGTGCTTTGATTTTGGATGTACGGAATAACGAAGACTTCGCAAAAGGATTTGTTCCGCAATCCATTAATATCGGACTGAATGGCGATTTTGCACCTTGGGTCGGAGCTTTGATTGTAGATGTAAAACAGCCGATTCTGCTTATTACCAACGAAAATGAAGAGGAAGAAACCGTGACCCGATTAAGCCGTGTAGGATTTGACAATGTTCTCGGATTTTTAAAAGGCAGTTTCAACGCATGGAAAGACAGCGGTAAAGAAACAGATTCTGTCAACAGAATTTCAGCGCAGCAATTTGAACAGGAAATTAAAGAAAAAGATGCGAAAATTATTGATGTCCGAAAAGAAAGTGAATACAATGCAGAACATATAGATGAAGCATTCAACAAACCTTTGGCATACATCAACGAATGGATCAGTTCAATCGATCCGGCAGAACATTTCTATCTTCACTGTGCAGGAGGTTACAGAAGTATGATGGCTGCAAGTATTCTTCAGGCAAGAGGCTACCGCAATTTTAGTGAAATTGAAGGCGGGTTCAGCGCAATTTCTCAAACAGACATTCCGGTAAGTGATTTTGTTTGCCAGAGTAAAATTTTAAAATAGATTTAACAAAGAAAGAGACAAAAGATCTTTGGAGATCCAAAATCAGGCAGAATAAAAATCAACAGAGTTATTTTGAAAAGAAAACTTAGCGTTCCTGGCGTTTAGATCCAAAAATAGGTCAATTTCTGCTGAAGTCGATTTTATTTGCAATCTTTACATCAAACTCACGTTAAAATCATTAATCAGAATAAAAACAGTTTTAATACAAATACTTAATGTTAGAAATCATAAAAGAACCTTGGCCGTGGTACGTTGCAGGACCGTTAATCGGGCTTACTGTTCCTGCTTTGCTGATTTTGGGAAATAAATCTTTCGGGATCAGCTCATCACTCAGACATATTTGTGCAGCCTGTATTCCTGCGAATATCGGCTTCTTTAAATACGACTGGAAAAAAGAACTATGGAATTTATTCTTCGTGTTCGGAATTTTTTTAGGCGGAATGATTGCCGCCCAATTTTTAATGAATTCACAAGAAATTACCGTTAACCAGAATCTAAAAGCAGAATTAACAACCTACGGAATTACAGATTACAGCAATCTCGTTCCGACCCAACTCATGAATTTTACCAGTCTTTTTACTATAAGAGGATTTATTATGATGGTTGTCGGCGGCTTTTTGGTAGGTTTCGGAACGCGTTATGCGGGAGGATGTACCAGCGGACACGCCATCATGGGACTTTCCAACCTTCAGGGCGCTTCCTTAATTGCAACAATCTGCTTTATGGTAGGTGGTTTTTTAATGGCAAACATCATTCTGCCCATTATTCTTTCACTTTAAAATTTAAAAATGAAACAGGAAAAAGAGATAAGACATCAGGACAGTATTTGTACCAACGAAAGTCAACTTAGGCACAAATGGTACCACAATTTAAAATATATGATCGTTGGAATATTATTCGGGATCATCTTTGTAAAAGCAGAAATTATAAGCTGGTTCAGAATTCAGGAAATGTTCCGGTTACAGTCTTTTCACATGTACGGCGTTATCGGAAGTGCCGTTTTAACGGGAATGATTGCCGTATTGATCATTAAAAAATTTAATATCAAAACTATTTATGGCGAAAAAATTTCCATTGCTCCAAAGAAATTTAATAAAGGGCAAATTTATGGCGGACTGATCTTCGGATTTGGCTGGGCAATTACAGGAGCCTGCCCAGGACCGCTTTTCGCACAGATCGGAACCGGAGCTTTTGCGGTAGCTATCACTTTGCTGAGTGCTATTTTCGGGACTTGGATGTATGGATATTTCAGGGAAAAATTACCTCATTAATTTCAATAAAATCATTTGAGCGGTAGAAAATCTACCGCTTTTTTTATTTCATCTTCATGCGAAAAATCCTTAATTTGGAGCCAAATAAATCTGAGTATGCAAAGTAGAAGAAAGTTTCTGAAAAAATCTGCCGTCGCTTCACTGGCTTTAGCGGTAAATCCGTTGGATCTGTTAGCTAAAAATCAGCCTGAAAATAACAAGACAATCATTAATAAACCGATCGTTCTTTCCACATGGAATTTCGGTTTAAAAGCCAATGAAGAAGCCTGGACGATTCTCGGAAAAGGAGGAAGAGCTTTGGATGCAGTGGAAAAAGGAGTCCGCCTTGTGGAAAATGATCCGGCAGAGAGAAGTGTAGGTTACGGCGGTCGTCCCGACAGAGACGGAAGAGTGACTTTAGATGCCTGTATTATGGACGAAAATTACAACATCGGGTCTGTTGCCTGTCTGGAAAATATTAAAAATCCGATTTCTGTAGCAAGAGCTGTGATGGAAAAAACACCTCACGTAATGCTGGTTGGAGATGGAGCTTTGCAGTTTGCCATTTCGCAGGGATTTAAAAAAGAAAATATTCTCACTCCCGAATCCGAAAAAGAATGGAAAGAATGGCTGAAAGACAGCAAATATCAGCCGATCGTCAATATCGAAAATCACGATACAATCGGAATGATCGCTCTGGATACAAACGGAAATCTTTCCGGAGCCTGTACAACAAGCGGAATGGCTTTCAAAATGCACGGAAGAGTAGGAGATTCACCGATTATAGGGGCGGGTTTGTTTGTTGATAATGAGGTAGGTGCAGCAACAGCAACCGGTCATGGTGAAGAAGTGATCCGAACCGTAGGAACGCATTTGGTGGTAGAATTAATGAGACATGGAAGAACGCCGCAACAGGCTTGTAAAGAAGCTGTTGAAAGAATTGTAAAAATTACACAGCGTAGAAATAAAAATCTGAAGGATATTCAGGTGGGTTTTATTGCCCTTAATAAAAAAGGGGAATATGGCTCCTACTGCATTCAGGATGGGTTTAATTTCGCAGTGTACGATCAAAAAGGAAACCGTCTGGAAAAACCAGATTTTGCATTAAAATAGATGTAATCATCAATAGGAACGGGCTTTAGCCCATTTTTCAAAATAAAAAATCCATTGGCTTTAGCCAAAACTTAAATTAAAAAGATGTCAAAAATAGAAATAGCATGCTTCAATCCGGAATCTGCATTAATCGCTGTTGAAAACGGTGCAGACCGAATAGAATTGTGCGACGGATTAAGCGAAGGAGGAACCACACCTGATTTTGAAACCATAAAACAACTTAGAGAAAAAATCAATATTCCAATCTTTGTGATGGTTCGTCCTCGTGGCGGAGATTTCACGTACAGTGATGATGAATTTGAACAGATGAAATCAGATCTGGTTCAGTTAAAATCTCTAAAAGTTGACGGTTTCGTATTCGGAATTCTGGATGAAAATGATGAGGTGAATAGTGAGCAGAATAAAATTTTGGTGGAACTGGCAAAACCTTATCCATGTACATTTCACCGTGCCTTTGACCGTGCAAAAGATTTAGAAAACTCTTTGGAAAAAGTTATTGAATGCGGCTTTACAACCATTCTTACTTCAGGACAGAAGCCCAATGTTTCGGAGGGCAAGGAAAATCTTAAAAAATTAGTAGCGTTATCCAATGGCAGAATAGAAATTCTTGTCGGTGGCGGACTTCGGTCATCCAATATCGAAGAAATCAGGGGATTTACCAAAGCCGGATATTTTCATTCTTCTGCGATTACGGACGGTGGAGCTTTTGCGAATTCTGAAGAGATTGTTGCTTTGAAGAATAAATAATAATATGAAATTTTAACTAAAAAATATACGCCAAGTTTGTCATTCTGAATGAAACGAAGTGAAGTGAAGAATCTAAATATAAATGCTGAGATTCTTCCTTCGTCAGAATGACAAAACGTTTGAATTTTACTAATAATCAATCTCTTAATGAAAAAATCCATACTTTTTACTTTCCTTTTCATACAAATCTTTACCAATGCACAAACTTCAGAGCGCAATTTATCCTCTGAAAAATGGAAATTCAAAAATGCCAAAGAGAATAATTGGTTGACTGCTTCTGTTCCGGGAACTGTTCATCTGGATTTGATGAATAACAAAATTATACCCGATCCGTATAAGGATGAAAACGAAAAAAAAGTACAATGGATAGAAAATGAAGACTGGGATTATCAGACGTCATTTAACATTTCTTCAAAGGATTTAGAAAATCAAAATATTGAATTGATTTTTAATGGATTGGATACGTTTTCTGAAATTTATTTAAATGGAAAATTGATTGAATCGACAGATAATATGTTCAGAAAATGGACAATTCCGGTTAAACAAAGTTTAAAAAAAGGTGAGAATGTTTTACAGGTAAAATTCAGGTCTGCGGTAAATGTCGGAAAAGAATTAGCCCAAAAAGTTCCTTTCATCATGCCGGAATCTCCGAGAAGTTTTGTGAGAAAAGCGCAATATCAGTTCGGTTGGGATTGGGGACCGAGATTAGTAACGGCAGGAATCTGGAAAGACGTTAAGTTGAATTTCTGGAATGCTGCAAGACTTGATCATGTAAAAATCGAACAAAAAAATTTAACAAAGCAAAAAGCGGATTTAAACATTCAGGCTGAAATTTTTACTGAAAAAGAAGGAAAATACACTTTTTCAATTAACGGAAAATCTCAAAATATTTCTTTAAAATCCGGATTGAATTTAATTTCAATTCCTTATCAGATTCAAAATCCGAAATTATGGCAGCCTAACGGTTGGGGAAATCCGAACTTATACGATATCAAAGTTTCTTTGCAAAAAGATTCAAAAATGATTGCTGAAAAATCTGAAAAAATCGGACTGAGAACAGTTGAATTAATTCAGGAAAAAGATGAAAAAGGAAAATCATTTTACTTCAAAGTGAACGGAAAACCAATGTATACCAAAGGAACCAATTGGATTCCGGGCGATAGTTTTTCTCCGAGAATGACCAAAGAAAAATATCAGCAGTTGATTAAAGCCTGTAAGGATGCGAATATGAATATGATCCGCGTTTGGGGAGGCGGAATTTATGAAGATGACGAATTCTACAAAGCCTGCGACGAAAATGGAATTTTGGTGTGGCAGGATTTTATGTTTGCAGGAAGTTTTTATCCGTCCGATGAAAACTTTCAGAAAAATGTAGAATTGGAAGTGAAAGACCAGATCGAAAGGATTCAGAATCATCCTTCTTTGGCTTTGTGGTGCGGAAATAACGAAATCGATGAAGCGATTGTCAATTGGGGGTATCAGAAACAATTCAAATATTCAAAAGAAGATTCGCTGCAGGTTTGGAAAGATTACAAGAAAATTTTTCATGAAGTAATTCCCAATGCCATTCAAAAATATGCGTCTTCGGATAAGCAAATCTATTGGGAAAGCTCACCGTCCATCGGATGGGGGCATAAAGAAAGCCTTACGGAAGGCGATTCCCATTATTGGGGCGTTTGGTGGGGAGAACAGACGTTTGAAATATACAATGAAAAAGTTCCGCGTTTTGCTTCGGAATATGGTTTTCAGGGAATGCCGACATTGGAAACTACAAAATCTATGTTTTCGGGAAATCCTGATTTAAGCTTACAAAATGGAACCATAAAAGCTCATGAAAAACATTCCAGAGGCTGGGAAATTATTGAAAATTACATGAAGCGTGATTATAAAGTTCCGACAGATTTTGTGAAGTATAATTATGTTTCGCAGTTGCTTCAGGCTCGTGGAATGCAGATTGCCATTGAAGCACACCGCAGAGCAAAACCTTATAATATGGGAACTTTATACTGGCAACTGAACGATTGTTGGCCTGTTGTTTCGTGGTCTTCCATAGATTATTCAGGAAACTGGAAAGCATTGCATTATCAGGTGAAAAGGAGCTTTGAAAATCAGGTGATTTTAATGGCAGAAAAAGAAGGAATACTTACTTTTTATGCCATTAATGATCAGACACGAAAATTTGATGATGTTTTTGTGGAAATAGAGATCGTTAATTTTCAAGGGAAAGTTTTAGACGAAATAACAACAGTTCCCAATGGAAAAACACTGGAAGAAATTGTACCATTCGATCCGATCGAAATTCAAAATCTGGTTTCTGATTCCAATAGAAATGAAACGTTTTTAAAATTGACTTTAAAAGATACCAACGGAAAGATAATTGCCGAAAGCAACTATTTCTTCGCAAAGCCCAAAGATTTAAAATTAACAAAACCTGCACTTAAAATCAGGAAAATATCTGCCACTGAAATTGAAATTTCTACAGATGTTTTGGCAAAAGACGTTTATCTGATGGGAGATACCCATTTCAGCGATAATTTTTTCGATCTTCTTCCAAAAACAGCCAAAAGAATTATCCTTTCAAAACCATTGGAGAAAATAGAGGTAATGAGCTTGTTTGATACAATGAATTAAATTTATATATAGTTACCATTCTAAACATATACTGAAAGTTTACGAACAAAGTTAAGAAGCGGAATGAAGAATTTATAATATTTTCGTAGAGATTCTTCCTTCGTCAGAATGACAAAAATAAAGTTTTTTGATAATGGAAAATAAGCGATTAAAAAATCTTCAGATATCTCCATTAAAAAGAAATCAACCGTAAATTTGCACAATAATTCAAAACTATGGTAAATTTTGTTCTGATTGCAGTGTGCATTATCGCGGGAATGGTTTTCAAAGCAACAAAATCCATCCATCCCGATGCACATAAAGGAATCAACACCTGGATTCTCTATCTTGCGCTTCCGGCGGTTTCATTCAAATATTTACCGAAAGTTCACTGGTCGGCAGAAATGCTGTTTCCTGTGGTGGCGACTTTTCTTACAGCGGTTTTCTGCTTTTTCTTTATGATGTTTTACAGCAAAAGTAAAGGTTATTCACGGCGTTCCCGAAGCACTCTGGAACTTGTAAGCGGCTACAGCAATACTTCGTTTATCGGTTTTCCGCTTATTTCGGCTTTTTACGGAGAAAGCTTACTGAGCATTGCCATTATCTGTGATCAGACCATGTTTTTTGCACTTTCAACATTAGGAATTATTGCGGCTTTAAAAGGCGGAAGCAAATCCGGAAAGATCAGCGCGGCATTTATTCTGAAAAGACTCATTACATTTCCACCTTTAATTGGCTGTATTGCTGCATTAGTTTTGTCTCAATTCGTCGATTTCACTTCCGCAGAACCTTTTTTCGATAAATTAGCAGCCACAGTTAGTCCTTTAGCTTTATTTTCAGTCGGATTACAACTGAAATTCAATGGCTGGAAAAAACTGATTCCCCAAATGTCCGTTTCCATGTTTTACAAACTTATTCTGGCTCCGGCAATAACGCTCGGATTAGCACTTTTACTCGGAATAAAAGGAAATATTGCCAGAATTACCATCTTCGAATCAGCAATGCCTACAGTCGTTACCTCAAGCATTATTGCGGAGCAGTACCGATTAAATACAAAACTTACCAATTTAACGATCGGCTTCAGTATTATTGCGGCGTTTTTCACTTCTGCAGTCTGGTTTTACATTATCGATTACTTCTTTAGTGGATAATGGCAACTATTGTTTTTAATGTAAAAACTATACAAAAAGATAAGTAACAATTTAGCCAAAACGTATGCTGAATTTCGGTTAAAATCAATTTTGATTAGAAATCTTTACATTGAACTAAAGCTTAACTTTCTCAAACTCTTAAACTCTTAAACTCTCAAACCCTTCAACATTTTTTTGGAGCTTTTTCCGGCTTTTCACTGTATCTTTTGGGTTACGGGCTCCGCCTTGCTCCGCCCGCAACCCAAAAGGATGCCGTTGCAATCCGGGCTAAAAAAACTCATGGCAACGAGCAACACGACGAGACAATCTCCAATTGAACAGATAGATTTTAAAAATTTTGTATGTTTCAGAGTCTTTCAAAACGAAAAAATTCCTTTTGATAATAAGCTTTAAGTATTTCATCTCATTCGCTAAGTGAAACGCCTTAGCGAACGAAAAAATATACATAATCATTTAAAGAAAATCTTAACGGTCATTGCGTTTAAAAAAGCATATCAATCAAAGATTTTTCCTGAATGATCTACTTAAAAAGTATCCCATAAAAACACACCACCAAAAAAATTGCAGTTCACAAAAGAAAAAATTAATTTTACACTTTAAATTTTTCCCTTGAATTACGCCCAGATTGTTTTACCGTTAAACCTAAAAGGATCTTTCACCTATAAAGTTCCTGAAGAGCTGCAAACCGGAATTCTGACAGGAATGAGGGTTTTGGTTCCTTTTGGCGGCAAAAAAATCTATACGGGAATTGTTTTTGAACTTCACAACAATGCGCCGGAAACATTTGTAGCAAAAGAAGTTATCAGTCTTCTCGACGATCAGCCGATTGTTCCGCAGGAGCAGATTAAATTCTGGAACTGGCTTTCCGACTATTACTTGTGCGGTTTGGGAGAAATTTACCGTTTTGCATTTCCTTCGTCCCTCAAACTCGAAAGTGAAACATATTTAAAGCTAAAACCCAATGTAAAAGTTGATTTTGAGAACCTCGATGTCAACGAAATGTATCTTATTCAGGCTTTGGAAGTACGGCAGTTGATTAATCTAACTGACATCGAAGCTTTTATTCCTAAAAAAGATATCATTAAAACCGTCAATTCGTTAATCGATTTGCAGTACATTGAAATCGACGAGAAAATTGCCGAAAAATACAGAGCGAAAGAAGTTGCCTACGTAAAAATCAATGATGAGGTTTTACAGCGTCAAAATCTTACAGAAATACTTTTATCCTTAAAAAGAGCGCAAAAGCAGAAAGATCTTTTCCTCCATATTTTAGAAAAGCAGACCGAAAATCCTGATTTGCCCATCAAAAAATCAGAACTTTTTGAAGACGGATATTTCGGAAGCTCGCATTTTAAGGCTTTGGCAGATAAAAATCTGGTCGAAGAATATTATATGCAGAAAGACCGCATCGAAAGCTATGAAGGTGAAATAGAACAGATCGAAGAACTTTCGGAAGCCCAGAAAGAAGCGAAAAATGAAGTGGATGAAGCCTTTGAAGAAGGGAAAAATGTCCTGCTTCACGGAGTAACTTCTTCCGGAAAAACCCATATTTATTTAGAAAAGATTGAAGAATGCATCAGCGAAGGAAAAAATGTACTGTTTTTACTTCCCGAAATTTCTTTAACCAAACAGATCACCCAAAGACTGGAAAAAAAATACGGTCGACAATTGGGATTTTACCATCAGAAACTTACAGATTTTGAACGGGTTGAAGTCTGGAGAAGAATCAGGCAGAATGATATTAAAGTTTTAATAGGAACACGAAATTCTTTGTTTTTACCTTTTCAGAATGTCGGGTTGGTTATTGTGGATGAAGAACATGATTCTGCGTATCGTCCGAGAGAAGTTTCTCCTTATTTCAATGCAAAAGATGCGGCACTGGTTTTTGGAAATTTTTATGGAGCAAAAGTCATTTTAGGCTCTGCAACACCTTCCGTAGAAAGCTATTACAACGCCAGAAAAGATAAAATGAAATATGTTTTTCTGGAAGAACGCTTTGGAAATGTCAATCTTCCTGAATATGAACTGATTAATTTCAAAGAAGCTCAGGAATCCAAAAAAGTATCCGGAAATTTTTCTTTACAGCTTATTGACGAGATTAAAAATGTTATCGAAGAAAAAAATCAGGCAATCGTTCTTCATAACCGCCGTGGTTACGCCAATGTTGTGGAATGCGAAACCTGCGGTTACGTAAACTATTGTTCCAATTGCGATGTGGTGATGACGTATCATAAAGCTGCCAATGAAATGAAATGTCATTACTGCGGACAGAGAGCCTCAAAACCCAAAGTTTGCCCAAAATGTCATTCCGAAAACCTGAATGAAAGAGGAGTAGGAGTAGAGCAGATCCATGAAGAAGTTTCTAAATTATTTCCCGATCAGGAAGTGGACAGAATGGATGTAGATTCCATGAGAAAGAAATTTGCCTATGAAAAACTGTACGAAAAAATTGAAGACCGAGAGACAGACATTGTTGTCGGGACACAGATGATCTCAAAAGGCCTGGATTTTGATCACATCGAGTTGGTTGCGATTCCGAAAGCGGATTCCTTATTATATGTTCAGGATTTCAGAGCAGAAGAAAGAGCTTATCAACTCATTACTCAGGTTTCCGGAAGAGCGGGAAGAGTTTCCGGAAAAGGAAAAGTTTTAATACAGACTTTTAATCCGGATCATTCTGTTTTTCAGTTAATTAAAATGAATAGTCCGGCGAAAATCTACAAATATATTTTAACGGAACGCCAGAAATTCCATTATCCGCCTTTTACAAAGCTTATTATGATTGAGCTGAAACACAGGAGAGAGGATAAAGCCAATCGTGCTTCCCAGTTTTTAGGATCAATCCTTAGAAAATATCTTCCCGAAGATTGTGTTCTGGGTCCGGAAAAAGCTCAGATTGCGCGACTTAACAATCTCTATCAGTTCCAGATCATGCTGAAACTTCCCAAAGGGAAAAAGTATGAAGAGTATAAAAAAAGGGTTTTAGCAAGTCTGAAAGAATTCGATGAAATTACTGCGTATCACAGCATCAGAAAAGACGTTTTTGTAGATTTTTAACAATTTTTAACAAACTTTATACTCTTTTTATAATAGTCTACTGAACTGCCATACAACAATATTTTCTACATTTGATCGTTGATTATATGTTTGGTGTTTTCTATTTCAATTTAACCCGTTGATTTTTAAACCATCCAAACTATAACAAAAGTAAAATAGATGGTAAATTTCAGAAAGTATATTTCAGGTGTTGCGGTGCTGGCTTCAGGATTTTTTCTTGCACAGTCTACCGTTTCTACAGTTCTGTATTCTCCGGCTTACGACAATCAGAAGAGCAGTTTAAACTTACCTTCTCCCATCACTTCCATGGTGGAAAAAACTATTTTGTCGCCGAAAGAACTTGTAGACATTAATGTAAACACTATGATGACCGATCCTGTGCTGAAAAATGCAACTTGGGGATTCGTAGTGTACGACCCGAAAACGAAGAAAGTAATCTCTTCGTATAACGAAAATACTCCTTTGGTTCCAGCCTCCACAACGAAATTATTAACTACCGAAACAGCAATGAACATGCTAGGCGAAAGTTATCGTTGGAATACTCAGCTCGAATATTCAGGAACAGTGGATGAAAACGGAGTGTTAAACGGAAATCTTTACATCGTCGGAAGCGGAGATCCTTCTTTAGGAACCAATAAAGGCGGAGCTTGGGCTTACAGAGACATTATTACAGATTTCAAAGAAGGACTTTCTCGTGAGGGAATCAAAAAGGTAAATGGAGATATTATTATCCAGACAGCGCTTTTCAAAGGCAATATTTCGAAGCTTCCGGAAAATGTTGTGTGGTTGGAAAACAACAATTACTATTTGCCGGTGGGAACAACCAAAGAGATCAATCCTGCCAATGAAAAACTGATCGTAAAGAAAGGAAACAATTTTTCAACCGATAAAAAGTTTTTCTACGTTTCTCCGTACAACAATCAGATGGTGTATGCAGATAAATATGAAGGCGACGGAATTTTAACGACAAAATTACCCGATGCACCTGCTTTTCTTGCCAACTCTTTCAGAACTACTCTTGTAAAAAGTGGAATTTCTGTAACAGGAAAGGTGACTCCAAAAATGACGGATGCCAATCCTGAAGCTAGAAAGCTCGTTTCAGTATACAAATCTCCAACTTTAGCAGACATTATTTATTATACCAATCAGCACAGCGATAACGGTCTGGCTGAAGCGTTGTTAAAAACCGTAGGTTTTCAGAGTCTTGGAGATCAGACTACAGAATCCGGAAGAAAAGTAGTAACAGAGCATCTTAAAAACGGAGGATTTGATATGCTTGGATTAAATTATATCGACGGAAGCGGGCTTTCAAGAAGCAATAACGTAACGCCGATTGCTCAGGCAAAATTCCTGACTTCTTTAATGAATGAAAAATATTACAAAACGTATCTGAATTCATTGCCGATCGGAGGACAGTCCGGAACATTAAAAAGAATGTTCAACGGTCTTGGAAACGGTCAGGTTTTTGCAAAAACAGGAACGCTGAACAAAGTAAAAACGTTAGCCGGATATATGAAAACAAATACCGGAAAAACATTGGTTTTCTCTTTAATGGTTAACAATTATGCAGGCTCTGTAGATATGGTAAAGAAAAGAATGGAAAAAATTCTCGAACCAGCTTTAGATTTATAAATTGTTAAAATTTAATGAATATCAAAACCTTTTAATCAATGATTGAAAGGTTTTTTTATATCTTTGATATGTTATTTTAAATTGAATATGAAAAAGTTTTACTTTTTAGTTTTGAGTGTTCTGGCTTTTCAGCAATTAAGCGCACAAAACGAGAATATCGAAAGAAAAGCGATGGTGGAAAAGGAGATGAAATCTTTCGCTCACAAAATGGCTGTAGGAAATGTGAATCCTAATACACTGAATTACGATCTTCAATACCAAAGGCTGGATCTTACCATTAATCCGGCGGTGTATAATGTTTCGGGTTCCGTCACTTCTCATTTTAAACCGAATCAGAGTGTAAGCTCTATTTATTTTGATCTGGATAATCAGATGACGGTTTCGGGAGTGCAGTATCACGGAACGCCGCTTACTTTTCAACAGTTGTCTACCAAAGAACTGAAAATTAACTTTCAGTCTGCTCTTGCGGCGAATGTTCTGGATTCTTTAACAGTTACGTATTCAGGAGCGCCTTCATCAACCAACAACGCTTTTTTTAACGGAACACAGGGCGGAACTGCGGTTTTATCTACTTTAAATGAACCTTATGGAGCGCAGGACTGGTTTCCAACCAAGCAAAGTCTGAATGATAAAATTGAAAGAGTAGATATAAAAGTAACCACCCCTTCACAATATAGCGTTGCTTCCAACGGAAAGCCAATGTCTGAAACCATTTTAGGGAATGGTCAGAAACTGACGTTCTGGAGAACGCAGTATCCTACTGCAGCATATTTAATTGCACTTTCGATCACCAACTTTGTGAAACTTACGGATACGATGGGAAATCCTCCTTTTCCGTTCATTAATTATATATTTCCGGCAACTTCTACCAATACGACAAGTATGAGTAACATCGACTGGACAAAAACCGTGATGAATACTTTTGAAACGTACTTCGGGCCTTATCCTTTCCGAAATGAAAAATACGGGCATATGGAATTTCAGGCGGGGGGAGGAATGGAACATCAGACCATGTCATCGATGGCGGGATGGAGCAGAGGTCTCATTGCCCATGAGTTGGCTCACCAGTGGTTTGGCGACAAAGTAACCTGCGGAGCGTGGAATGACATCTGGCTGAATGAAGGTTTTGCCACTTTTGGAGAACATGTGGCGAATGAAAAATTGCTGATGACAAATACAGACTTTTTAAATTATCTGCTGACTCAGAAAAACTTTGTTACAGGTTCGCCAACAGGAAGTGTATATGTTGCTGATGCCAATCTTACCAGTGTAGGAACTATTTTCAGCAGCAGACTGTCTTATTCAAAAGGAGCTTATGTACTGAGAATGTTGAAATGGATTTTGGGAGATGCCGTATTTTATCAGGCAATTCAGGATTACCATTCCAGACCGAATTTGGCTTATAACTATGTAAGAACTCAGGATCTGAATGCGTCTTTATTAACGTCTACCGGAAAGGATTTTACAGAATTCTTCAACGACTGGATTTACGGACAGGGGTATCCTACGTATGACATCCGTTGGAAGCAGGTAGGAAATACCGTTACTTTCAGAGCATCTCAAACCCAGAGCAGTTCAACGGTAAGTTTCTTCGAAATGCCTTTACCGATCAAAGTAAACGGAACAGGAGGACAGGTTGCTTATTTTGCTTTAAACAATACGTCCAACAACCAGTATTTTACACAGACTGTGAGTTTTCCTGTAGCAAGTGTGGAATTTAACTATGAATATCAGATTCTGGACAGAAATTCTACGGTAACTCAGGATAACACATTGGGAACAGCAGATTTAATTAAAGAAGAATTTGCTTTATATCCGAATCCTGCTAAAAATGAACTGAACTTAAAAGGGATTACAAAACCTACAGATTTTACGATTTATTTCACAGACGGTAAATTAGTGAGACAGGGAATTTATCAGCCGGAGAAATCAATCAACATTTCAGAGTTGGTTCCGGGAACGTATATTTTTAAAATTAACGATAAGAATGTGAAGTTTTTAAAGAAATAATTTTTTACAGCATAAAGTCAAAACCTTCAGAATTTCTGAAGGTTTTTTGTTTAAAAATGGTTAAATGAAATGGGGTAAATAGGTATATAAAGATCTTTCTGAGGAAAATATCAAATAAAGTAGTTCCATAGTAATATATTTAAGGTTAATAATTCACTAAATCTGAAAGTTTTTTTGTTTTTTAATCGCGCGATTGGCTTTTCTTATGGCCTTTCTAACTTTAAAATCGAACCACTTTTCTTTGAATAAATTACGCATCGCATTATCAAAATTCCGGATCAGCACTAAGTTTTTAAAAACCCGCCATTTTTCCAGCCAGCTTGAAGGCAGAGCTCTTACAGAAACAGAATATCCTTCCGTTTCATACTGAATGTAATGCCACCATCCGGAAGGAATATAAAGCGTTTCACCAGGTTTTATAACAGCTTCATAACCGTTTATGTATTTCAGTCCCGGAAATTCTTTGAAATCTGGCTCTTTAATATTGGTGATGGAATGAAAGTTATAAGGCAGTTTATACAGTAAATCAGACTGTTCCCATGGAAAAAGCCAGATTCGTTTAATACCCTGAAACTGAGTTATGAAAACATGGGACATATCAATATCCACATGATTTCTTGTAACCGAACCTTCACCTCCGAAAAACATAAAAGGAAGCCATTTTATAATTTTTCCTTTTGTAACATCGTTGTAAATAATATCATTTTTTAATTCAGGTTTAATGTTTAATAAATTGAATAAAAAAAGACGATGTTCGGTAGGAGAGGAAGTTATAAGATCCAGATATTCTGAAAAAGTGCTTTGTCCGATTGGTTTACTGGCGATTCTGTCCAGAGATTCAATTTCACTTCCATAGATATTCACTTTATGTTCTCCGGCAATTTCTTTAAAATAGTCATAATTCCAATTTTTAAAAGCAGGACTTTCCGGAGCCGCAAAATCCTTTAAGACTACTGGCTTTGCAGGCTTTAGATAGGTTTTGATAAAATCCTCTGATGATATATTTTCAATTTTTGTACTGGTGATAGTCGCATTTTCTGATTTTATTCTGCAAATATAGCAATTAGTCTACTAAAATTATAGACTAATAGTTAAAGTAGTATGATTTTCTGCAGACATTGGGAATAAAAAAGAGAAATCCTGTTACTTTACCGCGATTTTATTAAATTAGCGCATCCTAAAAATTATTAGAAATGATCTCTAAAAAGTATCTTGAAAATTTACAGAACGAACTTCAGAATATTGAAAACGACGGACTTTACAAAAGAGAAAGAATCATCACTTCTCAGCAAAGTGCGGAAATAGAAGCGAACGGGAAAAAGCTGCTGAACTTCTGTGCCAACAATTATCTGGGATTATCCAATCATCCTGAAGTGATGAAAGCTTCACAGGAAATGATAGAATCTCACGGTTACGGAATGTCTTCGGTTCGTTTTATCTGCGGAACTCAGGATATCCATAAACAACTGGAGCAGAAAATTGCAGACTTTTTAGGTCTTGAAGATACCATTTTGTATGCTGCCTGTTTTGATGCGAACGGTGGAGTTTTCGAACCTTTATTTACAGAAGAAGATGCAATTATTTCTGATGAACTGAATCACGCTTCCATTATTGATGGTGTTCGTTTGTGTAAAGCAGCGAGATACCGTTACAAAAATAACAATATGGAAGATCTGGAAGCTCAGTTAATTGCAGCTTCCGAAAAAAATCACCGTTTTAAAATCATCGTTACAGACGGCGTTTTCTCAATGGACGGAATTGTTGCAGATCTGAAAGGAGTTTGTGATCTTGCCGACAAATACGATGCTTTGGTTATGGTGGACGATTCCCATGCAACAGGTTTCATCGGGAAAACAGGTCGCGGAACGCACGAAGCCAACGAAGTGATGGGTAGAGTGGACATTATTACTTCTACGCTTGGAAAAGCTTTAGGCGGTGCTTTAGGCGGATTTACTTCAGGTAAAAAAGAGATCATTGATATGCTGAGACAGCGTTCAAGACCATATTTGTTTTCAAATTCATTGGCTCCGGGAATCGTGGGAGCAGCTTTGAAGGTTTTGGACATGATTTCTGAAGATACTTCTCTTCGCGATAAAGTAATGGAAAATGCAGAATATTTCAGAGCGGAAATGAAATCTAAAGGTTTCGATATTCCGGATGGTGATGCTGCCATTGTTCCTGTAATGCTTTATGATGCGCCTTTGGCTCAGAAAATGGCTGAAAAGTTAATGGACGAAGGAATTTATGTCATCGGATTTTTCTATCCGGTGGTTCCGAAAGGAAAAGCGAGAATCAGAGTTCAGCTTTCAGCGGCACATACGAGAGAACATCTGGATAAAGCAATTGCTGCTTTTGAAAAAGTTGGAAAAGAATTGGGAGTAATTTCTTAATTAATACTATTAATGTAATGCTTCCACAAGTTCAGTGCGACAACGCTACGAAATGACTGTAAATAAAAGCTGTTAGTATTAGGATTGTCATGCTGAGCCTGTCGAAGCATCTTTTATAAAATTATATTTCCGAATCAAAAAGAATTTATTTTTAAAAATTATATAAAAACTTATCTTTGCGCATTATTTTTAATGAAATGTTTTTTAAATCCAAGTATATAATTGAATTTTCAAAACCAAAAGCGGAAATTTTAGATGATATAGATAAAAATTTATATAAGAAATTCTTTGATTGGAACAAGCGTTTCGCGGGAAAGGTGTCTGACAATAGTTTTGATGTTAAGTTTTTTCAGGATAAAATGTCTCCTTACTTTAAAGGGAGATTTGTTGGAAAAGAGAATAAACCGGAAAGTATC
Organism: Chryseobacterium sp. 2P; assembly: GCF_059579425.1. Lineage (NCBI taxonomy): Bacteria > Pseudomonadati > Bacteroidota > Flavobacteriia > Flavobacteriales > Weeksellaceae > Chryseobacterium > Chryseobacterium sp. 2P. The sequence continues at coordinate 3,010,432 of NZ_CM184194.1, read as the reverse complement.
GAATTGACCGTATATTCAGATGTTTTTTCCATTTTTGGAAGCATATTTGAAATCGTGATTTTCTTGGGATTTGCGATTGCATTTTTTCTACAAGCATATTATTTATGGACTACCGCCATGGTTATCATTTATATTTTAATTGTTTTATCACATCGGGTTAGGATTAATAATGCAAAAGATAATTTTTTCGAATATTTAAAGAAACTGGATACATTTAGTAAGATTGTTGCTGTTAAAAAATAGAATTAATACATGCTTTACACCATAATAAAAGCGCTTCATATTATCTTCATGGTAAGCTATTTTGCGGGAATTTTTTATCTCGTAAGAATTTTTGTGTACTATAAAGATACCGATGAATTTGCGGAAGAAAAGAAGAAAATCCTCAGAGAACAATATACGTTTATGGCCCGAAGGCTCTGGAACATTATCACCGTTCCTGCCGGAGTAATCATGACGGTTTGCGGACTGACAATGATTTTCCTGAATTCCGGATTGATGAAAACACCATGGTTTCATTTAAAACTTACCTTCCTGATCGGTTTGGCGGTCTATCATTACTGGTGCTGGAAAAAAGTTTTAAAACTGAAGGAACTCAACGGAAGTACACTTGAAACCGCCAATATAAAACTGAGACAGGCAAATGAAATCGCTACTTTCATTTTGTTCCTTGTCGTTTTCACCGTGATTTTAAAAGCTCAGGTTATTGAATATTGGTGGCAATTAATCGCAGGATTTTTCGTTCTGGTATTTTTAATCATGATGACGGTGAAGCTGGTAAATAAGAATAAGAAAAAGTGAGATAATGGTGAATTGTGAATGGTAAGTTGTGGATTTTCCAACACCTAATTCCTGACACCTATTACCTAAACCCTAAATAAAACTATGATTGCAATTTTAAAAAAAGAACTTTGGAGCTACTTCGGAAACTGGAGCGCGTGGGTAATCATCGCGGCTTTCAGTCTGATCGCGACGCTGTTTCTGTTTTTTTTCGACAACGACTCCAACATTTTTGAGATCGGAATGGCTTCACTGCAAAGTTATTTCGTTCTGGTTCCTTGGTTACTGATGTTTATTATTCCCGCACTTTCCATGAAAACTTTTGCGGAAGAGCAGCAGACCGGAACCTTAAACTGGCTGTTTTCCCAACCGCTGAAAGTTTCAGATCTGGTTTTCGGTAAGTTTCTTTCGGTTTGGATCGTAGGAATTTTATGCCTGATTCCATCGTTAATTTACCTTTACACGGTTTATGTTTTGGGCGTTCCTGCCGGAAATGTAGATCTGGGAATGACGTTCGGAAGCTACATCGGCTTAATTATTTTAATTGCAGCATTTTCCGGAGTGGGAATTTTGGCGTCTTCGCTTTCCCAAAACCAGATTATGGCTTATCTGTTGGGCGTTTTCATGTGTTTCATCATGTATTTCGGGATCGAGCAACTGGCAAGTTACAAATTGTTGGGAGGCGCAGATTTTATTTTACAGAATGTAGGCTTTTACCAACATTTCTTAGGCTTTACAAGAGGGCTTATTGATTTTAAGGATGTGGCTTATTTTGCTTTAATTATCGGTGTTACATTAGTTTTGTCCAATCATTTCATTAATAAAAAGAAGTAGAATGATGAAGAAGATACAGTTCAAATCTCCGTTAGGAATTTTACTTTTCGTAGTGTTGCCATTGGTTATTATTCTTGTCATTTCAGGAATAAGATTGGATTTAACCAAAGAAAAAAGATATACACTTTCCGATAATACTGTTAAGGTTCTTGAATCGGTAAATAAACCTTTGGTAGTCGATGTTTATCTGGAAGGAGACTTTCCTGCAAGTTTCAAACAGCTTCAGAGCGAAACGAAATTTATGCTGGAAGAGTTCAGAAAAATTAATCCGAAGATTGATTTTAAATTCATTGATCCTATCAAAACCAAAATGTCTAAAGATACTCTGATGGCGATGGGAATGCAACCTTCCATGCTTCCGGACATCAAAGACGGCAAAGTTTCTCAGATCATGCTCTTTCCTTATGCGGTTGTGAAATACGACAAAAGGGGAGTTTCTATTCCTTTGGTCGTTCAGCAGACAGGAATTGATGCTGATCAGCAGCTTACGAAATCCATTGAAAATTTAGAATACAATCTGGTTTCAAACATTAAAAATATTGCGGCGCATAAAAGAAAGAAAATCGGGATTCTGGTGAATCAGGATGAGCTGAATCCAAGAGAATTTCAGGGATTTATGCAACTGGCAACGGAAAGTTATGATGCAGGTCCTATTATTCCTAAAAATCAGACCGAACTTACCATTGCAGATATTCCGACCTTAAAACAAATGAACGCTTTGGTGATCGCAAAACCAAGAAAAGCTTTCACAGACCGTGAAAAAGTAATTCTTGACCAATACATCATGAACGGCGGAAAAACGCTGTGGATGATTGATGCCGTAAATGCGGAAATGGATACGTTGATGAGGTCTCAAAAAGTGATGCCTTTTCCTGTAGACATCAATATGACGGACTTTTTCTTCAATTATGGAATCAGGATCAATCCGGCTTTGGTAAAAGATGTGAAGAAATTTGCGCTGTTGAGATTGGTAACAGGGGAAGTGAGTGGAAATCCGCAGTACACCAGTCTTCCGTGGCCGTATTTTCCTTTGGGAATTGCAGAAAGCAACAATCCGATTACTAAAAATATCAATCCTGTAAAGTTTGAGTTCCCGACTTCGATTGATACATTGGGCGGAAGAAAAAATATCAAAACGAACGTTCTTTTTGAATCCAGTGAAAGAACTTTATTGAAGCAGGTTCCGAATTATGTGGATCTGAAAGAAATTTCCAGTGTCGACAGTCTCGGACAAATGGAAAAACCAAGCACACCGAAGATTTATGCGGTGTCTCTGGAAGGAAAATTCAATTCTGCATATGCTTCCAGAATCGAAAGAAAATCCTACCCGAATTTCAAAAGTTCGAGCCCTGAAAATAAAATGATTGTGATCGCCGACGGAGACGTAGGAAGAAATAAAGTTCTGAAAGGAGAACCGCTTCCTTTAGGCGTAGATTTGCTTACTAACGAACAGTTTGGAAACGAGCAGTTCCTGAGAAATGCATTAGATTATCTTCTGGACGACAGCAATCTTATGGATCTCAGAAACCGAAACATCGAAGAAAGGCTTCTTGACCGACAGAGAATTACGGAAGAGAAAAACAACTGGCAATGGTTTAATTTGCTGCTTCCTTTAGTCATTATCGGTATTTTGGGAGGTTTGTTCTTCTGGCTGAGAAAGAAGAAATTTGGATAAAATAAAAAGAGAAGTTTTTGGCTTCTCTTTTTTAATAAGATATGATCTCTAAATATTTTCTTAAGCTACTTTCAATACTACTTTTCCCCATTATGGAATCCTCGTAAAACAGTGTTCTAAAACCTGAAACATCGAATGGTAATTTAGATCGTTTGTTTTTATCACATAATAAAATTGTAGGTTTATTAATTGCATGTGCATAACCTAATTCATAATATACATTTGGATTATCTGGAGTTATTTCAGCTATTATGATAGAACATTTAATTAAAGAATTTACAATATCGGCAATTATTGGTGTAGAAGTATAAAATTCGTCTGCTCTTTCGCATTCTAAGCCATATTCCTCACAAATTGGTTTTATAACCTCATTATATAATTTATTAAATTCATCGGAAAACTGCATTACTATAAATGCTTTGGGTTTTTTCATTGTAACTTTAAAATCTGTAATTTCAACTTCATTACTTGATGTTATGAAAAATTTTAGCTGTGCTTTTTTAATATATTGATTGGATTCGGCGATTTTTATATTATTTACATATAGTGTTAATAAGGAGCCAGTAACAATTATTTTTAATTTATATTCTTTGTCTAATTCCAAATTTTCAGGAAATCCAGATCCATTTTGCCATTCCCATCTTTTTGTTTTGTAATCATACTTTGTAATTCCAAATAATGAACCACTAGCATTCATTCCGATATTTAAATTGCCATATTCTTCTGTTTCTAGTACTATTTGACACAAAGCTTTAATTTCTTTAACTTTTATATTAAATTCGATAGAACCATTTTCAAAATCTACATCGCTATTTATAACAGAAGTTTGATAATATTCATTTCCTTCAGGATCTTTTGCTTTAGTTGGGATATAAGTAATTTTTGTTTCAGTAATTTTTGCTTGACCTGAAGTTACTAACCAATTAATGTCTTTCATATTAATATTTTTTCGGATACCAAATTTAAAAAATAAAAATTGAAAATTTGATTTCTCAATTAAACAACCTCCTAAACTCCCCTGGAGACTGATTCGTCTTCTGCTTAAATAACTTACTAAACGACTGCGGATGTTCAAAACCCAGTTCATACGCAATTTCACTTACGGATAAATTCGTTGTACTAAGACGTTCCTTTGCGAGAGTGATCAGTTTATTCTGTATGTGTTGCTGCGTGTTCTGCTGTGTATGGATGCGCAGTAAACTTCCCAGATAATTGGGTGAAATATTCAGTTGTTCGGCGATGGTTTTCACGGAAGGAATACCATGTTCTAGAAGATTTCCGCTGTTAAAATACTGCGAAAGAACTTCCTCAAATTTATCCAGCAATTCGTGACTGGATTTTTTTCTGGTGAAAAACTGTCTTTCGTAGAAGCGTTCAGAATAGATCAGGAATAATTCCAGTTGCGCAACAATAAGCTCCTGAGTAAATTTATCGATATTGTTTTGGTATTCCTTTTCAATATTTTTAAACAGTTCCACAATAGTTTTCTCTTCTTTTTCCGATAAAAAAAGAGCTTCGTTGATCTTATAACTGAAAAAATCGTACGATTTAAATTTTTTGATGAGCGAGGTTCCCCAGAGAAAATCGGGATGAATCAGCAAAAGATATCCGGTCGGTTCAAACTCAACATCTGGTTTCATCTCAATTCTTAGAAACTGCATCGGCGAAACAAAACACAGCACGCCCGAATCAAAGTCATATTCCTGCTGACCGTAATTGAACTTCGCGTTTACATTTCTTTTAAGCCCCACCGAATAAAAATTCTGGGTCCATTTCAGCTCCGTATCATTTACAGGATAGCGGACTTTGCTGTAATCAATTAAGCTGATCAGCGGATGATCCGGACTCGGCAGATTACAGAAAGCATGAAAATCGGAGATCGAATGAAAACGGAAGGTCTCTTTCATAGTAACGAAGTTAATTGTTTTTAGTGATTTTTATGAAATAAATGTTCTTTTGTTGCGACATAAGAGCCTGAAGCGTTAAGAAAATTAAAACATAATCCGTTAAAAAATTTCCGCTGTCTGAGCGCGGGTATAATCCATAACCGAAGAACAAATTTTGATTCGCGCGAGTTTTGGGAATTTTAGGATTACGTTTTAATTTTTAGCATTCAGGATCTAAGTCTTGAATTTTTGGTTCTTTTGTTTCAAGACAAAAGAAGTAAATTAATGCTGTAGAATTTGCTAAACGTTCATACTTTTACATTACCTGAGATACAAATCAAAAATGACTAAATCAGATGGCTTTTCCGACATAAGAGCTTGAAGCGTTAAGAAAATTAAAACGTAATCCGTTAAAAAATTTCCACTGTCTGAGCGCGGATATAATCCATAACCGAAGAACAAATTTTGATTCGCGCGAGTTTTGGGAATTTTAGGATTACGTTTTAATTTTTAGCATTCAGGATCTAAGTCTTGAATTTTTGGTTCTTTTGTTTTAAGACAAAAGAAATCAATCAATCCTAAATTGCTGTAGAATTTGATAAACGTTCATACTTTACATTACCTGACATAAATCAAAAATGTCTATATCAGGTCTATATCACATGGCTTTTCCGACATAAGAGCCTGAAGCGTTAAGAAAATTAAAACGTAATCCGTTAAAAAATTTCCACTGTCTGAGCGCGGTTATAATCCATAACCGAAGAACGGATTTTGATTCGCGCGAGTTTTGGGAATTTTAGGATTACGTTTTAATTTTTAGCATTCAGGATCTAAGTCTTGAATTTTTGGTTCTTTTGTTTCAAGACAAAAGAAATCAATCAATCCTAAATTGCTGTAGAATTTGCTAAACGTTCATACTTTACATTACCTAAATCAAAAATGTCTAAATCAGATGGCTTTTCCGACATAAGAGCCTGAAGCATTAAGAAAATTGAAACGTAATCCGTTAAAAAATTTCCACTGTCTGAGCGCGGGTATAATCCATAACCGAAGAACGGATTTTGATTCGCGCGAGTTTTGGGAATTTTAGGATTACGTTTTAATTTTTAGCATTCAGGCTCTAAGTCTTGAATTTTTGGTTCTTTTGTTTCAAGACAAAAGAAGTAAATTAATTCTAAATTGCTGTAGAATTTGCTAAAACCTCCCATTTCCTTGCATCTCCTGTAATCGCATCTACTTTATTGGTAAGAAATTCCATGGTTCCTACGCCTAAAAGGAAATGTACCGGCGGATTTTGCTCTTTGCTCAGCTGAATCAGAACATCTGCTGCTTTTACAGGATCATTCGGCTGGTTTCCGTTGATTTCGTCAAGATGTGCCTGTTCCGAACTTCTTGCCGCTTCATAAGCCTGAATAGGATTTGCCGGAGTTTTTACCGAATCTTTAGCCAAAAAATCTGTACGGAAATATCCCGGATAAATTACCGTTGCATGAATTCCGAAATCTTTTGCTTCTTCAGCCAAAGCTTCCGTAAATCCTGCCACAGCAAATTTAGTAGAGCAGTAAATTCCCCAACCCGGAAAATTTCCCGAAAAACCTCCGATAGAAGAAATATTGAAAATATTTCCCGATTTCTGCTCACGAAGATAAGGCATAGCATTTCTGATGACGTTTAAAGTTCCGAAAACATTCACCGCATAATTTTCTCTTGCTTCCTCATCGCTAAGCTCTTCCAAAGTTCCGATCTGTCCGTATCCTGCGTTGTTTACCACAACATTGATCTGTCCGAAATGCGCTGTGGTTTTTGCAATGGCAGATTTTACATCATTATTGTCCGTAATATTTACACTTAAGGGCAGAAAGTTTTCCGAAGTCTCTCCAAAAGCGGAAATTAAAGAATTCACGGTACGGCTTGTTGCAGCTACCTGAAATCCTTCAGACAATAATTTTTTAACCAGTTCAAATCCTAATCCTTTTGAAGCTCCTGTCACGAACCATACTTTTTTTGTTTCCATTTTTAAATATTTTTTGTTGTTAAATGATGGTACAAAGATGGAAAGTTGTGCAGTAGGAAATGTAGCCGAATCAGGAAAGAATGTATTCAGATCGTGGATGGCAGAAAACAAAAAAGAGAAACGGGAAAGTTTCTCTTTTATATACTAATCGTGAGTTCGATGTAAAATCAGGATAAAATATCAATAGGAATTGACTGTAGCACATTTTATAGGATGTTTAAACTTAATGGTTATAACCATCGCAAAGGCGCAAAATATTCATTAAATATGGTCTCTTCCTAAGACGCAAAGATTTTATCTTCGATAAAATTAAGTATCAATCCTTATTGAAAATCTTTGATTTTCTTGCGCCTTAAAGACTTGAGATTAATAAAAATCTTGCGTCTTTGCGTTTTCCAACAAGAATATTTTATTTTTTAAAAGTTTAAACAAACTCAATTAAAAAACAATTAGCTTTAGCCAAAAACTTATACTTAATTTCGGTTAAAATTAATTTTCAATCTTCTAACATCAAACTTACTTTAATTAAGATAAAATCAATTTTCCAAAACAGGAATAATATGTTCCCAATTCAGTTGTCGGGCAAAGTCCAAAGCTGTTTTTCCGGATTTTGTCTTTAAATTTTTATCACCTCCTGCTGCAAGAATCACTTCCACAGAACTTAGATTTCCGGCAATTGTTTCCGCATGAAGCATAGAGTAGCCGTTACTATCCTGACCTGTAATCTCATCCGGATTTTCGCTGACGAATTTTACCAGCTCTTCCTTCATGTTTCTGCTCATCGGATGCTCCACAAGATTTTCAGGATGCTCTTTCTGTTCATAGACAATTTCAATATCATTAAAATCTCCGAAATCCATTTGCCACGCATTATCGTGTGCTTTTCTTTCCGCCGGAGACATATCCGAACGCATTTTCTGGATTGTAAATCCGCCATAAGCTTTCGGAGGAAGAGACTCTGCAGAAGATGAAAACAGTTTTGAAAGTCCTTTCGTTTTTTTTGCGCGTTGCGGCATGGCAAAAAGCCAGTCGCTGATTTCGTTTACAGGAATTTCCACATAATCTCCGACTTCAACATTGGTGAGTTTATTCGGTTGGTTGATGAGGTAGCCTTTGATAAGATCGCCATCGAAATTGATGTCATTGATCCACATATGTTCTACAATAGGTGAGTCTGAATAAGGATCTTCCTGAGAAAAAGCTACTTTCACACATGAAACACTCAGTGCCGGAATAATTCTTCTGTATTCCCAAGATTGCTCTCTCCAGAAATATTTAAAGGTTTCCTGCGCTTTTTTATAAGCTTTAGACATTTCAGGATCTGCTGCGTCTGCGAAAAATATTTTATTTTCTGACATTTTGTTTTAATTATTAGTTTTTATTTTGCTGAAAATTTATTCTGTTATTTTTATTTTGACCAAAATACAGAAAAATATAAGAACAGAAGGTTGAATTTTATACAAATCTGTTTAAACTTTTTATTTAACCGCAAAAGCCGCAAAAGATAAAGTAAACGTCTATTTAAAGTTGTGATTATAAATAAGAAGATAACAACAGTTTTTAAAAATCTTTGATTTTTATTCTTTTAAGCGCTTTGATTATTCTTGAAATTCGCTTTATCATTATCTTTTGCGGTTAACTCTGAATTAGTTTAAATCACAAGGTTAAAAATATTTAAGCGGTTTCCGATCCTGATTTGAATTAAAAATTCACGATTCACCTTGACACAAAACTAGCCTTTGAAATCTATTTTCAAGCTTCGAACAGCAAATTTCATTTGCCTTTGCCTTCTCAAAATTGTATTGGTAAAAATAATATTTGCGTTTAAAAAAAATCCAAATTGAGAAAAGTCCTTAAATTTTTCTTTTGTTACCGCATTTCGGGCAGAATGTAGCAGTTTCCGTTCGGTAAGGTTTTCCGCAGTTTTCACAGTCAGGACCATACATATCAATGAAATGATGCATGATGGCATTAGGATTTGTTTCTTCAAAACCGGTTAAATTATTGTAATAATCCAGCAGTTTTTTGAAATTTTCATTTAAAGGCTTTTTTCTGGTTGTTTTAAATTCCTGAAATCCTTCAGCTAATAATTTCGAAGCGATTTTTCCCTCTTCTTCATCAAGCATGGGAACATCCATTCTGCACCTCCAGCAATATCTTATTTTCATGATATGTTTTTTTATCCTTTAAGAACTATTCACTAAACATCCTTTATAAAATCCTCATATTCATAATAAAACCGCTCGAAGCCATCCATTTTTTCAACAAAAAATTCAAAAGCTTCCCTCCATGTATTTTTATTGAAAACAGAAATGCCGTGCTTTTCAACCCAGATTCGGCTGATAACTTTTCCGTTTTCCAGCGTATAAAATTCTTCCTTGTGAAAATCGCCGATAAAATCCTTCAGAATGTCTTCCAGTGACCATATTTTGTTGTAGTACGCATCTCTGAAAACTTCATCCTTCATTTCGATATCCAGAGAAACTTCCGCTTTTTTCTTATCCGCATAAAATTTAAACGACATATCCTTGATTTTGGTATCATACAAAATCCATTTTCTTGGAAAAGACTTTCCGAAAGCCGTCCAAAACTCTTTCTTTAACTGCTGTGCTTCCTGTTTACTGAACATAACGCAAATTTAGGGATTTTGCATGGAAGAAGGAAGTACGAAGAAGGAAGTAATACGGTCTCTGAAAACTCCCAGCTTCCATCTTCTAACTTCCAGCTTCCCTATTACATATATCAAACAATTTTCTTATTTTTGTAGTAATGCTGTCTAAAAAATCTCAATACGCTTTCAAGGCACTGTCATATCTTGTAGAAAAGAGAAATGACGGACCGATTCTTATTTCCGAAATTGCCGAACACAAGAAAATTCCTTTAAAGTTTCTGGAAAATATCCTGCTTGAGCTTAAAAAAGCGGACATTCTCGATAGCAAAAAAGGAAAAGGAGGGGGCTATTTCTTCAAAGAAAATCCGGAAAATGTAAAGCTGGCGAAAATCATTCGTCTCGTTAACGGACCCATTGCTCTGCTTCCTTGCGTAAGTTTAAACTTTTATGAAAAATGCGACGACTGCAGTGAAGATCATTGCGGTCTTCACGACGTTCTGATTGAAGTTCGCGACGCTTCGCTGAATATTCTGGAGAAAAGAACGTTAATGGATTTGGTGGATTAATCAGATCCTTTTTTTTAAAATAATTAGTCTACTTTTTTGGTAGGATAATTATTTTATCTGATATTTGCATTACTTCAAATGAACAAAATATGATTTCAAAAGAAGATGCAGAGTTACTGAAACAGCTTTCCGCAGAAGAGGGACTGAAATTTATTTCTTCAAAAATTTCGGAAGGGGTTGTTTTCTCCACCTCACTCGGACAGGAAGATCAGGTAATTACAGATATGATTTTCAAAAATCATCTGCCGGTAAAAGTCTTCACGCTTGATACTGGAAGACTTTTTTACGAGCACTACGAATTGCTTTCCCAAAATAATTCCCGATACAAAACAAAAACGGAAGTCTATTTTCCGGAAAGTTCCGACGTGGAAAAATATGTGAATGAAAAAGGAATCAATGCATTTTATCATTCTGTAGAAAACCGAAAAGAATGCTGTTTTATCCGTAAGGTTAAACCTTTAAACCGCGCATTGGAAAATGCAAAAGTCTGGATTACAGGATTACGTTCCGAACAATCTGAAAACAGAGAAAATATGCCGGTTATAGAATGGGATGAAGATCGTAAACTATACAAATACAATCCTTTAATTCACTGGAATTACCAGAATGTTTTAGATTATCTGAAAGAAAATAAAGTTCAGGAATTGTCTTTACACAAAAAAGGATTCATCAGTGTCGGTTGTCAACCCTGTACAAGAGCAATCGAAGAAGGAGAAAATCCGCGCGTTGGACGATGGTGGTGGGAAAGTTCACAGAAAGAGTGCGGTCTGCATTCTCATTAATTCAAAAAAATAAAAAATGACGACACATACGTTAGACTATCTGGAGCAGTTGGAAGCAGAAAGTATCTACATTATGAGGGAAATTGCTGCTCAGTTTGAAAAACCTGCACTGCTTTTCAGTGGCGGAAAAGATTCTATCACTTTGGTTCATCTGGCAAAAAAAGCTTTTGCTCCGATGAAAATTCCTTTTCCGTTGGTTCATATCGATACAGGACATAACTTCCCTGAAGCATTGCAGTTCAGAGATTATTTAGCAGAAAATATCGGCGCGGAACTGATTGTAAGAAAAGTGGAAGATACCATCAAAGCTAAAAATTTAACCGAACCGAAAGGGAAATTTGCTTCCAGAAACTGGCTGCAAACCCACACTTTATTAGATACGATTGAAGAATTCGGGTTCGATGCATGCATTGGCGGAGCGAGAAGAGACGAAGAAAAGGCCAGAGCCAAAGAACGTTTTTTCTCTGTGCGGGATGAATTCGGACAGTGGGATCCGAAGCTGCAGCGTCCGGAATTGTGGAACATCTACAACGGAAGAATCAACAAAGGTGAAAACGTAAGAGTTTTTCCGATTTCGAACTGGACGGAGCTTGATGTCTGGAATTATATTAAAAAAGAAAATATCCAGTTGCCATCCATTTATTTTGCACATGACCGTGAGGTGATTGAATATGACGGACAGTTAATTGCAGTATCGGATTTTATTCAGATTGATGAAAATGATACAATTGTTAATAAAAAAGTCCGTTACAGAACCGTCGGAGACATGACCTGTACCGCCGCAGTAGAAAGCACTGCCGAAACTTTGAATGAGGTTGTGAATGAAATCACCGCATCCAGAATTTCTGAGCGCGGCGAAACCCGAATCGATGATAAAGTGACGGAAGCTGCGATGGAAGACCGGAAGAAAGGAGGTTATTTTTAGGCTGGAAGTTGGAGGCTGGAAGATGGAAGATGGAAGATGGACGTTTTGTAGTAAGTTTTCAGTCTTAGCCTTAATCCCAACCTTTATATTTAGGCTGGAAGTTGGAAGATGGAAGCCAGAAGTTTTTGTAGTAAGCCTTTAATCTTAACCTCAACCTTATCCTTAACCTCACTCTCAACCTCACTCAATTACTCATCATTAATAAAACAAAAGTGGACATATTAAGATTTATCACTGCAGGAAGCGTAGACGACGGGAAAAGTACCCTGATCGGAAGACTTCTGTACGACAGTAAAAATATATTGATCGATCAGCTTGAAGCACTCGAAAAACAGTCAAAAAATAAAAACGAAAACGGAGTAGACCTTGCTATTTTAACGGATGGTTTAAGAGCAGAAAGAGAGCAGGGAATTACCATCGATGTTGCGTACCGCTATTTTTCGACGCCGAAAAGAAAATTTATTATTGCGGATGCACCGGGACATATTCAGTATACAAGAAATATGATTACGGGAGCTTCTAATTCGCAACTGATTGTTATTCTGATTGATGCAAGACAGGGCGTGATTGAACAGACAAGAAGACACTCCATTATTGCGTCTTTATTGAAGATGAAAAATGTGGTGGTCGCCATCAATAAAATGGATCTCGTTGAGTATTCTGAAAAAGTTTTTAAAGATATAAAAGCTCAATATGAATTGGTTGCAGAAAAACTAGGGTTAAAAAATGTAAATTATTTCCCGATTTCGGCATTTCATGGCGACAATATTGTTGAAAGATCAGAAAATATGACTTGGTATGAAGGTTCTACGCTGTTGGATTTCCTCGAAACGGTTGAAATCAATTCAGATCAAAACTTTCAGAGTCCGAGATTTCAGGTTCAGTATGTCATTCGTCCGCAAACGGAGGATCTGCACGATTACAGAGGTTACGCAGGAGAAGTTCTTTCAGGAATTTACAAAAAAGGTGACGAAATTACGGTACTTCCTCAGAATATTCAGACTAAAATTTCAAAAATAGAAACAGGGGGAAAAGAGGTGGAATTCGTTTTTGCCAATCAGCCCGCTATTCTGCATGTTGAAGATGATATTGATATCAGCAGAGGCGATTTTTTAGTAAAAACTGAAAGCCTTCCGAAAGTTGAAAACGAAATTGAAGCCGTTGTCTGCTGGCTGGATAAAAAGGAATTAAACGAAGGAAACAAATATTTTATTCAGCACAAGAGCAAACTTTTAAAAGCGATTATCAAAGAAATCGAATATAAAATAGACGTTAATACTTTAGAAAAAACGCCGGTTTCTGAAAGCATAAAATTAAACGAAGTCGTAAAAATCCGTTTAAAAACAGCTTCACCCCTGGTTTTCGACAGCTTTGAAGAAAGCAATGCAACAGGCAACGCTATATTGATCGACGAGACAGGCAATTCAACGGTGGGAGCCGTAATGATTTTATAAATTAAACAAACATAATCTGAGTCATTTAGGAAAGATTTAAAAAGGTAAGTTGATTTAAAGTGAATTTTCTTAGCTGCATAAATATTTCAGTAATGGTTTAAAACGATAGAAAACAGAAAAAATGGTTATTTCAAGAAAAGTTCAGTTCAGGTTAAATGTATTTTTTGTGACGATCGCAGTTCTGTCGGTTGTTGCCTTTACGATGTATGAACTGGGCTATCTGGATGAACTGTTCACTGTTTTAGCCAAAGACAATTACATTTTCTATTGGATGATGTTGGTAGGAGTTTTGGCAGAAATCGTTGCAGGATCAATGGGAATGGGATACGGCGTAATTTGTACAACCACTCTTTTGTTCCTCGGAATTCCGCCTCATGCGGTGAGTGCGAGTATTCATTCTGCGGAAAGCTTTACAACGGCAGCCGGAAGCATCAGTCATATCAGACTGAAAAACGTAAGCAAAAGTCTGGTGAAAAGACTCGCCATTCCTGCGGTTTTCGGAGCCGTTATCGGGGCGGTTTCACTCACGTATCTCGGAGAATATTATTCAAAAATCACCAAAACAATTATTTCCTTCTACACATTATATCTTGGAATTCAGATTTTATCCAATGCTTTTAAAAATAAGCAGGACAAAAAATTAAAACGGAAAACAAATTTAACGCGTTTGGGAGTGATCGGTGGTTTTATCGATTCCTTTGCCGGAGGAGGATGGGGACCGTTGGTAACAGGAACTTTAATTAAAAATTCCTTTACGCCGAGATTTGCAGTGGGAAGTTCTACGGTGGCAAAATTTATTTTAACCTTAACGGCAGCCATTACTTTTATTTTCACATTGGGAATTCAGCACTGGAATATCATTCTCGGTCTTCTGATCGGAGGAATTTTTACCGCTCCTTTTTCTGCAATGTTAACGGCAAAACTTCCTGTGAAAAGTATGTTTATCATCATCGGAACTCTGGTCATCGTGATGAGCTCGATTACCATTTACAAATCTGTTTTTTAGTGATAAAATCTGTTAAATGTGGAAAAATAAAAGCATGAAATATCTTTTCGGTTTTGAAAAAATTCTACATTTACACCACTAAAAAAATAACAATGAACATAAACGTAGTTGCGCTTTTCAGATTTAATGAGAATTATCTGATGGAAGCAGTTGAACTTTTCCAGATACTGGTAAGAGAAACCAGAAAAGAAGAGGGATGTCTGCAGTATGACCTTATTGAAGACAAAGATAACAAAGGAACTTTTTTCATGGTGGAATTGTGGGAAAGTGAAGAACACCTGAACCGCCACAACGGGCAGGATCATTTGCTGAATTTCAGAAGAGACGTTTCTAAAATGCTGGAAAGTTCTACTCAGGTATTTAAAGGATTTAAAACTTTGTAATCTGTAAGAAGGAAGTTTAAAAATAACTTTACTCTTCCTGAGGGAAGCATAAAACTAAAAGGCTGTTCACCATTGCGGACAGCCTTTTATTAGAAAAAATAGAAAGTATTATCATTAAAGTTCAGGTGAACCTTTGTGATTCTGTGAAAAGTTTATTTTTTAATGAATTTTGATTTCACGATTTCTCCTTCCGCCGTTTCGATCAGGATATAATAAACTCCGGTTTGAAGCGTACTGATATCAAACGATCTTCCGGATAATTTTCCTTCGGCTGTTTTCTGACCTCCCGTTGAATAGATCTGAATTTTTTTCGGTTCTTTTTTAGCAACAAACTGCAATGCGGTATTGTCGGAATTCACTGCAAACTGTACACTTTCCTTTAATTTTGCCTGATCTGAAACCGCAAGTATCGAACTTACTGCGTAAGAAATATCATCCAACTGAATCGCGGTATGATTTAGACTTCCCACAATCTTAAATGCGATGTACTGCTTATTGGATGCAGGAATCGGTACGGAATACTGCGTATCTGTTGAAGTAAGCGTAATCGTATTTCCAATCTTTGTAAAACTTGCCATATCTGCTGTTGTAACGCCGTCCACAAATCCAACTTCAATAGTTCCGGTACTTCCCGCGGAAGATCCTGCTGTAAGGGAAGACTTAAACGTAAGCGTCTGAGTTCCGTCCGGTGCTACAATTTGCGGAGCAATAGCATAACCCGGTGTATTCGTTGTAAAAAAGCTGTAATACTGGATATGTTTGTCTGCTGCATTCGAATTGTCAACATATACCCAAGGTCCGGAACCACTCTGCACGCGGTTCCAGTTATTTTGCGGCCATGCTGCAGCTGTTCCTGCCGTGAAAGATTCAAAATTCTCATTAATCGTTGTTACCTGTGCATTTCCCGAAATCGCTGTAAGCAGTAAACCTCCAATAAGTAGTCCTAGTTTCATAACATTATTTTTATTTAGAATTATTCTACAAAATTATATAATTATTTTTAATTGTTCTAAATAAAATATTATATTTGTCAAAAATTTTTTGATCCTATGAAGAAGAAATTGCTTTCTGTTCTTGCTTTAACGATGATTTTGTGGATGGACGCGCAGAAAAAAGATTCTGTAAAGCTGGAAAAAATTGAAGAGGTTGTCCTTACCGGACAGTATACTCAGCAATCCATAAATAAATCAATTTATAAAGTGGAGGTTATTGATGCGCAGCAGATCAAAAATATGGCAGCAACCAATGTGGCAGATGTTTTAAACCAAAGTCTGAACATCCTGATTACTTCAGACCGCAATTCAGGAAATTCAACCGCGAGTTTACTGGGACTGGGTGGAGAATATACCAAGATCCTGATTGACAATATTCCTGTGGTGGGAGATGTAGGACTGGGAAACAATATAGATCTCACCAAGCTCAATATCAATAATGTAGAACGTATAGAAGTGGTAAGAGGTTCAATGGGAGTGGATTATGGAAGCAATGCCGTTGCCGGAGTCATCAATATCATTACCAAAAAAAGCACTCAGAAAAAATTAACGTTAAATGCTTCGGTTCAGGAAGAAACCGTAGGAAAAGAATACAATTGGTACAAAAAAGGAGAAGGAAGACATATTCAAACGCTGAATGCAGGATATAACTTAAATGAAAACTGGTATATCGGAGCCAATATCAATCATAACGATTTTCAGGGATTCAAAGGGACGCAGGAAGGATATAAGTATTTTGAACAGGATGGAAAAAGAGGATATCTGTGGCAGCCGAAAGATGTGCTGAATATCGACGGAGTGATCCGATACAGTAAAAATAAAACGTCCGTTTTCTATAAATTCGGCTTCGTTAATGAACAACTCAATTTCTACAGCCCGATTGTTTCAGAACTTTATTTAGGAGAGGGAAACAGAACTTATACTTCTGCCGACAGAGATTACCTCACCACAAGATACGTCAATCAGTTAAATGTTCAGACCAGATTAGGCAGCATCAATTATACAGGTGATTTTTCTTATCAGACTCAGGACAGAAAATACAGAGATTTTACCTATGATATTCCGAACAGGAAAGTAATGGGAACGAAAGAAGTTTATCAATCCTATAATAAAGCAGATGTCATTTATTCACGAGGTGTTTTCAGCAATTTTCTTGATGATAAAAAAATAGATTTCCAGTTGGGTTATGAACTCGATCATACCAAAGGATACGCAGGTTTTATTGCAGGAGATTTTGCAGGAAATAATGTTGACCGAAAAATTTTCAACTACGCCAATTTTATTTCAGCAGAATGGAATCCTACAGACTGGCTTTCATTGAGACCCGGTTACCGTTTGGCGCTGAGTGATAAATTTGATAGACAGCACAATTATTCCTTAACGGTAAGAGGTAAAATTGATGATTCCAGTAATATCCGACTCGTTACAGGAAGCGCGAACCGATTTCCCAATTTTGATGAACTCTACACCTACTTTGTAGACAGCAACCACGACATCAGAGGAAATGAAGATTTAAAACCGGAAGAAGGAATCACGATCTCTTTAAACGGAGACAAAAAATTCACCACCAGTTCAGGATGGAATGTTCAGGTAGGAGCGAGCGCAACGTACATGGATCTCAAAAACAGAATAGAAGTTCTGCAGATCAATCAGAGTCCGTTGCAGTACAAATACATCAATATCAACAAATTCAGATCATTACTTTTTGAAGCCAATTTTAAAGTTCAGAAAAACCAGTTCAGCCTTGCTGCCAATGCCTCTTATTATGGCATCGGAAAAGAACTCTTTTCAGGGACTCTGGTTTCTCCAGATGATTTCTTTTATACATTCGAAGGAAAACTGGCTGCAAACTATACCCTCCCAAAAACAGGAACCAATGTTTCGTTGTTTTACAGACACGTCGGGAAACTTCAGATGTTTGTCTTAGACAGTCAGGATATTGCCCATCCTTTTTATTATGTGGGAGAGCGCGGCAACTTCAATATGATGGATTTCGTCGTAAGTCAGCCCTTTTTCAAAAATCATTTTGAACTCAGTGCAGGAATCAAGAACATTTTTGATGTTTCATCCGTAAGAGACACCACCGTTGCCGGAACCGCGCACGGAACCACCGATCCGAACTCGAATCTTTTCTACGGCAGAAGCTACTTCACCAGACTAACCTACAACTTTTAAAAAATAATCATTGAAATGAAAAAAATACTGCTTTACCTCTTCATCGGGACATCATTCATCACCCAGTCCTGTATTAATGATAATGAAGATCCCGTTACCATATCAAAAATTGAAGGTTCCATCGTGAATCCTACCGTTGGCGGACCTACACAGCCCAATCAGGTCTGGTTTGATCTGGGAACGGATTCTGAAGTGCTGACCAAAAGAACCGATTGGGATCTCGCTTTGTATTCAGGAAGCAATTTTAAAGTCATTCTTAATTCTTCTCTGATGATGGCAGCAGGAAAAATCCCGAATGCTACAAATATCGATCTGGTCACAGAAGCTGAGGTTTCCGGTTTGCAGGATCTTGTACAGGTTGCGAATTTTAACCCTTCCAACACCATTTATATTGATGATGTGAAAGGAAACTTTCCTTCAGGATACACCGCAATTGAAGAAATTAATCCCAATGAATCTGAAAATGCAGTATACCTTCTGAACATGGGAAAAGGAATTTACACAGGAAATGTTCCTGCGGGAAGCGTTACCACAGCCGGAGAAAGCAGAGGATGGATGAAAATTCAGATCTTGAGAACTTCAAACGGAGGATATAAAATAAAATACGCCCCATTAAATTCTGCTTCTCACAAGGAATTAACCATCAATAAAAACTCCGCGTACAACTATAATTTTGTCAGCCTGAAAAATGAAAAAGAACTCTTCATTCAGCCTGAAAAAAAGAAATGGGATCTTTGCTTTTCGGTCTTTACCAATACCATTACAGGAGCTGGAAGCTATGTGTATGCAGACTTTATCACCATCAATAATGTAGGTGGAGCAGGAGCTTATGAAGTAAAAGCTTCAGGAACCACAACCGGGGTTGAAGCCTACAATAATTTTAAAGTTTCGGATATCGATCAGTCGAAATTCATTTACAACGATCAGCGTGTTATCGGAGGAAACTGGCGGGAAGTCGGACCTTCCGGATATCAGGTGAAAGGTGATGTATTTTATGTCATCAAAGATCCGGACGGATATTACTTTAAGCTGAGATTCACCAGACTTACGAGCAGCAGCGGCGAAAGAGGCTATCCGCAGTTCGAATACAAACCCCTGTTCTAAAATTTTAAATCAAATAAAAAGATATCATGAAAAAATTCATTCTTGCCGCATCTGTATTAATGGCAGTCTATTCCTGCAAAAAAGAAGGAACTGCTACTGAAAATAAAACAGAACAAAGCTCTGAAGCTCCAAAATCTGCTCATAAAATCGTAACGCTGAACGGCGGAATCACTGAAATTGTAGCTGCTTTGGGTCACGAAAAAGAAATCGTGGGAACCGACGTGACAAGTACTTTTCCCGAATCTCTTAAATCGACAGCTAAAGATCTGGGACACGTAAGATCAATGACCATCGAGCCGATTATGGCAGTTTCTCCCACCTTAATTTTAGCTTCCGATAAAGACATCAATCCTGAACTGATGGGGAAAATTAGATCTTCCGGCATCAAAACAGAAATTTTTAAACAGGAATTTACTGTTGACGGAACTAAAAAACTGATCGCAGAAGTAGCGAAAGCAGTCGGAAATACAGATTATCAGAAACTGAATGATAAAATTGATGCCGATCTGAAACAGATTCAGCCGATTGCCAAAAAACCGAAAGTCCTGTTCATCTATGCAAGAGGAAATATGCTCATGGTTTCAGGAAAAAATACACCGATGGCTTCTTTAATTGAAATTGCAGGCGGACAAAATGCCGTAAATGATTTTGAAGATTTCAAACCTTTAACGCCGGAAGCGGTTGTAAAAGCAAATCCCGATGTGTTATTCTTCTTCACGAGCGGGCTGCAGGGAGCGGGAGGAAACGAAGGCGCACTAAAAATGCCGGGTGTTTCCCAAACCAATGCCGGAAAAAATAAAAAAATTATTGCCATGGACGGTGGTCTTGTTTCCGGTTTCGGACCAAGATTAGGACAGGCAGCAGTAGAATTAAACCAACTTCTGATTGAAAGCACCAGGTAAATTATCCGTTTACATCATCATAAGCACCGTACTGCTTTGCATCATTGCAGTAGGGTCGCTTAACACCGGAGTTTACGATTTCGGAGGTCAGTCTGCATTCGCTGTTTTACAAAAAATAATGAACGGAGATCAGTCACTCACAATGAGCGATAAATATGTAGTCTGGGACGTAAGAGCAGCCAGAATTGTGATGGCGATCCTTATCGGAAGTATGTTGGCGGTTTCGGGAACAGGTTTGCAGGGATTGTTCAGAAATCCTCTGGCAACGGGAGATTTAATCGGGCTCACTTCCGGCGCAACCCTGCTTGCAGCCATTACCATCGTTTTGGGAGGATATTTCAGAGAATTTCTTCCTGAAGCCGTACAGTTTTCATTGGTGGGGATCGCTGCTTTTATCGGGTCTTTTATTTCCATGCTTCTGGTGTACAGAATTTCAACCAGCGGCGGTAAAACCAATGTCGTGATGATGTTATTATCGGGAGTTGCCATTACAGCGATCGGATTTTCCATTACAGGTTTCCTGATTTACATCTCAAAAGACGACCAGTTGAGAGATTTAACGTTCTGGAATTTAGGAAGTTTAGCCGCTGCAACATGGACGAAGAATATTATTTTGGGAATCGTTCTGGTTATTTCGTACACGGTTTTACTGCCAAAAGGCAAAGCGTTGAATGCAATGATGTTAGGCGAAAAAGATGCACAGCACTTGGGAATTAATGTCGAAAGATTAAAAAAGCAGATCATCCTTATTACGGCTTTAATGGTGGGAAGCTGTGTGGCATTTTCGGGAACCATTGGTTTTGTCGGGCTTATCGTTCCATATATTTTAAGATTTTTGTTTAAATCAGACTATGCTGTTATTTTACCGTTATCAGCGGTATGCGGAAGCATTTTATTATTAACGGCAGATACTTTCAGCAGAAGTATTGTGGAACCTTCGGAACTTCCGATCGGGATTTTAACCGCCTTAATGGGAGGTCCGGTTTTCATTGCGATTTTAGTTAAATTTAAAAAATCCCTGTTATGATAAAAGCGCATCAGATCAGTTATCAGCATAAAACCTTCCATATTCTGGATTCGGTGGACGTTCATCTGGAATATGGCGAATTTCTGGCAATTGTCGGTCCGAACGGAGCAGGAAAATCGAGCCTTCTGAGTATTCTTGCCAATGAAATTAAATCTGAACAGCAGATTATATTTAAAAACAAGCATATCAACGACTGGAATGTGAAAGAGCTTTCAAAACACAAAGCCAAATTTTCACAGCACAACAGCAACGATATTCCGCTGGAAGTAAAAGAGGTCGTGATGATGGGACGTTATCCGTATTTCGATGCACAGCCCAAAACAGAAGACCATGAATCTACAAACAGAATGATGAATGAAACGGATATTCTGCATTTAAAAGAAAGAGAATACAATACTTTATCGGGAGGCGAAAAACAGCGCGTTCATCTTTCGAGGGTTTTTGCGCAGCTTCAGAACGAAATTGCCCACAAACTTGTTTTTTTAGATGAACCTTTAAATAATTTAGACATTAAACATCAGTACAAAGCATTGGAAATCATTAAAAATTTCACCAAAAAAGCCAATTCTGCGATTGTTGTTCTTCATGATCTCAATCTTGCCGCACAATATGCCGATAAAGTTTTATTAATGAAATCAGGAAAAGTTGCTGCGTACGGAACTCCGGAAGAGGTTTTCACCGCAGAAAATATCCGGGAAGCCTACAATTTTCCGTGTACGATCTGCAATCATCCGGTAACTTCGCACCCAATGATTATTTTTGGATAATATGGATACAGAAAAACTGAAAATATTAGCACAGAATCTCGCCCATCCTCAAGGAGAAAAGGGAATCGAGATCGGCGAAATGATGAATGAAACCAACATCGGAATGACGTTGGAAAGCATAAAAACCCTTTTAATAGAAGACAACGAACACATTCTGGAAATCGGTCATGGAAATGCAGGGCATGTCAGAAATATTTTAAACAAAGCCATTGATGTAAAATATACCGGAATTGATATTTCGGAAACCATGCATCACGAAGCCATAAAACTGAATAAAGATTTTGAGAATCAGGCTGAATTTATCCTGTATGAAGGAGCAGAACTGCCTTTTAAAGACAAAACATTCGATAAAATATTTACCGTAAACACCGTTTATTTCTGGGAAAAACCAACAGATTTTCTCAATGAAATTTACAGAGTTCTGAAAGACAACGGAACATTTGTACTCACTTTCGGACAGCGGGATTTCATGGAAAAACTTCCTTTTACGCAGTTCGGTTTTACGTTGTACAATACCGATGAAATGGAGGAAACCGTTTCCAAAAGTTATTTTAAAAGAATGAAAATTTCCGAACGGCAGGAACAAGTAAAAAGCAAAACCGGAGAAGAAACCATCACAAGAAATTACACAATTTTAACCATTAAAAAATAAATAAATGAGCACATTAGTAAACGATCTGAAGGAAAAATGGGAAGCTCTTAAAGCTGAAAATCCGCATCTGAGAATCCGAAATGCCGCAGCAGAACTTGGAGTAAGCGAGGCGGAACTGTTGGCAACCAGCGTAGGAGAAGGCGTAACGGTTTTGAAGCCGGAATTTCAGAATATTTTAGCAGAAGTGGAGCAGTTAGGAAAAGTAATGGCGCTTACACGCAACGAAGAGTGCGTTCACGAAAGAAAAGGAGTGTATCTGAACGGCGATTTCAGCAGTCCTCATGCACAGCTTTTCGTGGGAGAAGATATTGATTTAAGAATTTTCCTGAATCACTGGAAATTAGCTTTCGCAGTGGTGGAAGGAGATAAAAAAAGCCTTCAGTTTTTCGGAAAAGACGGTTTGGCGCTGCATAAAATTTATCTTACCAAAGACAGTAACGAAGCTGCATTCGATGAAATAGCAGAAAAATATAAAGCAGAAGAGCAGAACGGATCTTTCGATTTTGAAAAAGCAGCTCCGAAAGCAGAAGAAAAACCGGACACCGAAATTGATGTAGAAGGCTTCCAGAAAGCATGGACAGAACTGAAAGATACGCACGATTTCTTTATGATGACCCGAAAATTCGGAGTGAGCAGAACGCAGGCGTTGAGACTGGCTCCTGAAGGTTTTGCAAAGAAAATTGAAAGCTCAAAAGTCGTAAACGTACTGGAAGACGCATCGGAAAAAGAACTTCCGATCATGATTTTTGTCGGAAACAGAGGAATCATCCAGATTCATACAGGAAACGTGAAAAAAACACTTTGGCATCAGCAATGGTTCAACGTAATGGATCCGGATTTCAATCTGCATCTGGACGTTACCAAAATTGCGGAAGCATGGATTGTGAAAAAACCGACGGAAGACGGAGAAGTGACCGCCATTGAAGTTTTCAATAAAGAAGGCGATTTTATCGTTCAGTTTTTCGGAAAAAGAAAACCCGGAATCCCGGAATTACAGGAATGGAAAGACCTCGTCGCCGATCTTGAAAAATAAATTGAAATAGTTAGATAGTTTCTTTAAGCCGTTTTGTTTTTTACAGGCGGCTTTTTTTAATTTAAACGCAAATGGCACGAGTACTTTTCACGAATGACACAAGGTAACGTTGATTTATTTTAACGCAAGGATCGCTAAGTTTTGTTTTTAGCTTATTGAGGATATTTTTTTGTTCGCAAAGGCACTTCGTTCAGCAAGTGATAGAACGAGCCACTCAGCTAAGACATTGCCAAATGCAATCATAAAACGTTCGCTTAATAACAGATGAAATCTGAATAACTTTGCTTACTTTAAAATATTTACCTTATCTACTTTGCGTTAAAATAAATCAACGTTACCTTGTGTCATTCGTGAAACCATTTGTGTGATTCGTGTTTAAAAAAAGCTTCGCGTTAAAATAAACAATAGATCATTAAAAAATTAAACTTATATCGTGATATTCGTGAAGCCATTTGTGTCAATCGTGTTTAAAAAAACAACAGAAGATTAAAATTATATCATGATATTTGTAAAGCCATTCGCGTCAAAAAAAACAAAATTAAAATGAAAAACCTTTTCACTGCCTTTCTTCTTACTGTTTTCTGCTCATTTCAGGCACAGCAATTTAAAGCCTATCAGTTTTACGACAAAAAAGGAAAATCAGTAAAGCCCGAAAAACTCATCAGACAACTGGCTGATTACGACGTGGTTTTCTTTGGTGAAAATCATAACAACTCCATCAACCATTGGTTACAACTTAAAGTGACGGAAGGGTTATATGCTCAGAAAAACGGACAGCTTATTTTAGGTGCTGAAATGTTCGAAAGAGACAATCAGCCGCAATTGAATCAATATCTCAACGGGAAAATAGACTCGAAAACACTGAAAGATTCCGCAAGACTCTGGAATAATTTCACGACCGATTATAAACCTTTGGTGGATTTTGCCAAAGCAAAAAAGCTGAACTTCATCGCAACCAATATTCCCAGAAAATATGCATCCCAAACCGCCAAAGAAGGTCTGGAATCTCTGAATAATTTATCTGAAAAAGAAAAATCTTATATTGCACAACTTCCAATAAAAGTAACGCTTGAAACACCGGGTTACCCTGAAATGAAAGCGATGATGGGCGATCACGCAGACGGAACCAAAGTCATGAATTTTATTTCCGCTCAGGCAATAAAAGATGCGACTATGGCAGAATCTATTTTAAAAAATCTGCAATCCGGAAGAACATTCATTCATTACAACGGAAACTACCACAGCAAGGAATTTGGCGGAATTTACTGGTACATTAAACAAAAGAATCCGAACCTGAAAATGGCGGTCATTTCTGTTTTTGAATCGGATGATCCTGAATTAAAAGTTCCTGAGAAAGACTATATTCCCACCGATTTTAATCTGATCATTCCAAGTGATATGACGAAAACGTATTGAGAAAGAGCCAGGTAAAAAGTGAAAAGTATAAAGAGCCAGGTTTATATTTAGACTAAAAGTTTGGAAGAATTCAAACAGATTCTTCCTTCGTCAGAATGACAATGATTCGTTTAAAAGATAATGAGGTCTGCATATTTTTCATTGCTTTTTACCAAAAAATTAATTGGTTTTAGCCCAAAAATACAAAACTTACTCTGCAATATTTATCTTTGCAAAACATTCAGAAAAATGAAAAAAATATCCCTTCTTTTCATCCTTTTCATCGGTTTGATGAACGCTCAAAAATTGACACCAAGCGAAATTTCCATTATCAATCAGGGAGATAAAAATTCTGCGTTACCGATTTATCAGACCACAGACGAAAATCAGCACAAGACGTTATTAAGTCTTTCGGCAGAAATTGATCCGTTGGATAAAAACACGGCAGTTTTAGTCGGCAGAATGAAAGAATCTTTGCTTTCCACCGATGGCGGAGTGGGAATTGCCGCACCACAGGTTGGAATCAACAGAAAAGTAATCTGGGTTCAGCGTTTTGATAAAAAAGGAGAACCGTTGGAATATTTTATCAATCCTGTCATTGTCTGGAGATCAGAATTACAGAATTTAGGTCCCGAAGGCGATCTTTCGATTCCCGATTTCAGAGATCAGTTTTACAGAAGCAAAGTCATTCAGCTTGAATATGTCGATTTAAAAGGTCAGAAATATTCAGAAATTGTGGAAGGTTTTACAGCCGTTATTTTCCAGCACGAAATCGATCATCTTTTCGGAATTTTAATTTCAGACAAAAAAGAAAAAGAGAAAAACGATTCTTATCAGAAAGTGGATGCTTTTAAGAAGAGTGATTCTGGGATGAGGTAATTTTACTGATATTATTCTATCTTGTAAGTATAATTGTTATATAAATCGATTTTAAAATTTTTACCATTTAAAATTCCTGAAATTGTTTCCATATTATCCTCCAGAATTTCTTTTATTCCCAAATCAAATTCTTTGTGATGATTAGGACAAAAAACAATTAAGTTTCCTAAAATACTTTTCCCTCCTTTAAAAACCGGTTTTATATGAGCAACTTCAACATAATTCACGCCTTTTTCGGTAGGAATAGTTGAATTACATTCTGGAAATTGACACTTATAATCAACAAGTTTTTTTAATAATTCTACTATTTTTTTATCTTTTCGTAATATTTTATCAATTTCTTGTACTTTTCTTTCTGGATTAATAAAAAGCATTTTATTGTTTAATTCTCTAATTTCTTTATAAAGAGATATCTTCTGATTAGCTTGATAAAAAATTCCTTTGTTGTCCTTGATGTATGAAAATAATTTTAGCGAGAAATTATTCTTAGTAATATTTTGAAATCCGATTCCAAAATTCCCGCAAAATTTTTTAAAGCTTACAAAATCTGGATGATTATTGAGCAAAATTGGTTTTTTTAAATCTTGACCTGTTCCGATAACAATTATTTTGTCTAAATTTTCTTCATAATCTTCGATTTTAAAGCAACTCCATAAATAATAATTTTTAATTTTATTTTCAGTTTTTCCTACAATTAGAAAACAAATTCCATTAGTTGCTTTTTTAGCTGTCTTCTTTTGGGTATAAATCCAAGATTCATGTTCTTTTATATCATCATTAAGAGTAATTTCTGAGATTAAAGAATTAAAATCTGTCTTTTCAGTTGGAAAACATTTCAGTTTATCAGCATTATGATATTGAATGTAAAAGTTATTCTGGTTCATTAGTTTTTAAATTTTGTTGTTATCTAAATTTACAGAGTTTTTTTGTTATGATCAATATCTTCTGATCTGCACATTCGAAACATTTCTGATCTTAATTTTTCTTCCGGTTTTTTTCAGCAAACCGGTTTCAGGATTTCTTTTAAAAACTGTGACATTATTCGTTGCCGTATTGGCGGTGATTAAAAATTGTCCGCTTGGATCAAGATTAAATGTTCTCGGATGTTTTCCTTTTACAGACTGATAACCGATTGTTTTCAGACTTCCATCGTCCTGAATCGAAAAAATAGCAATATTATTTTCTTTTCCTCGGTTGGAAGCATACAAGAACTTTCCGTCCGGCGAAATATGAACATCAGAACTTTCAAAATCTTCTTTACAGGTTTCAGGATGGGTAAAAATCCTCTGAAGCGGTTTCAGGTTTCCGTTTTCGTAAGCATAAACACTGACTGCACCGCCCATTTCTTCAATACAGTACGCGAATTTTCCATTCGGATGAAAAGTAAAATGCCTCGGTCCCGCTCCCAAAGTTGTTTTTACAAAAGGAATTTCAGCTTCCTGCAAAGGTGTATTTTTTTCATTGTTAAAACGATAAGCGCGAATTTTATCCGCTCCGAGATCAGGCAGAAATAGATAATCAGAATCCGGAGAAAAAACGGTGGAATGGATGTGCGCACGATCCTGTCTGTCGGGATTTACACTTCCTTCCGAAAATTGTATATTCTGCACAAAAGGCTCAAGAGTTCCGTTATCTGAAATCGGGTAAACAGAAACGCTTCCTTCCGTATAATTTCCGTTAACGAGCCATTTTCCGCTTGGATGAACCGTAAGATAAACCGGATTTTCACCACCGCTGTTCTGTTTACTGATGAACTGTAAAGACTTTTTATCAGGATTAAATTCAAAACTGCTTACACTTCCGCCGTTCTTTGTTTTGCTTTCCGTACACGCAAAAAGATATTTTCCGTCTGGTGACAAAGTGAGAAAAGAAGGATTTGAAATCCCCGAAATAGAAGTAATTTTCGATAATTTTCCGTTTTGAGTATTCAATTCATACACATAAATTCCCTCCGTTTCTTTTTCCCAGTTAAAAGAACCGAAAAAAACATACGTATGTTGAGCATACAACTGAATGCAGCTAAAAATTGTGATAAATAGGGCGAAAAGTTTTTTCAAATGATTATGGTTTTTAAAGAAATTCTGTTTAAACTTTTTTACCGAAAAAGATGCAAAAGATTGTAACACTTTAGTAGTTTAAGTTTACTACTTAAATGGGGAAAAAGATCACATAAGTTTAAAAAAATCAAAGATTTTTTCTCTTTGCAGACTTTTGAAATATCTTGAATACATCCAATAAAGTCTTTTGTGTACCTTTTACGGTAAATTTAAAATTAGTTTGCAACAAACATATAAACGTTTTTCGGATGAAACAAATTTCTGTTTCATGTTTCTCATATTACTAAACAAAAAAAATCTGCTTCCAAAGAAACAGATTCTGATATTTATACCGTAAAACGCTGAATTAGTTGTTCGTAACTGAAAGTTTTACTTCGATATTATTTCTTGTCGCATTAGAGTACGGACAGATTTGGTGCGCTTTTTCTGTTAAAGCCTGTGCTTCCTCAATAGAAACTTCAGGAATATTCACATCAAGCTGAACCGCCAATCCGAAACCGCCGTTTTCCAACTGTCCGATGCTTACTTCCGCCGTTACTGTAGTTTCTCCGGTTTTTGCTTTAGACAAAGAAATTACTCGGTTCAGTGCGCTGTCGAAACATGCGGAATATCCTGCTGCGAAAAGCATTTCCGGATTGGTGAAATCGTCATTGGCTCCGCCTAAAGCTTTAGGCATTTTCACGTCCAGATCAAGAACTCCGTTTTCGCTTTTTACGTGTCCGTTTCTTCCTCCTGTTGCAGTTACTTTTGTTGTATACAAAGTTTTCATTTATTTTTCTATTTTAGTTAATATTTTTTGAACATTTTCTTTCAGAGCTTTCCAGTCTTCTGGCGATGCTCCGATTTTCTGAAATAATTTTTCCGGAATTCCGCAGGCTTTTTCCTGTAAATTTCTGCCGGATTCTGTGATGAAAACTTCCACCACACGTTCATCTTCTTTTTTTCTTTTTCTTTCGATAAATCCCTTATTTTCAAGTCTTTTAAGAAGCGGTGTAAGCGTTCCGCTGTCCAGATACAGCTTTTCGCCGATGCTGTTCACCGGAAGTCCGTCATGTTCCCAAAGCACCATCATCACAAGATACTGCGGATAAGTAATATCCAGCTCATCAAGAAAAGGACGGTAAAGCCCCGTAATTTCTTTCGCAATAACATATAAAGGAAAGCAGAGCTGGTTTTCTAATTTTAAAAATTCGGGATTTTCCATGATTTCTGAAAAATGAAGAGGTTTTTATTTAATTATCCGTTATTAATCATAGAGCTTTTTAACGCAAAGAATCGCTAAGATTTTTTATGTATCAACCGTTTTTAAGTTCGCAAAGCTACTTCGAAAGGCTCAGTATAAACTTTTCACTTAGCAAAAAACTCAAAGGTTCTTCAATGACGATAAATTACTGACAATTATGATTTTATTTTTTGATGATGAATTCTTCCATCGGAATTCTTACTTTTTTCATGTGTGACAGCCAGTCGTTTTTCTCGTCTCTGTATCCTAAATACAGTAAACTCACACTTTTTAAGCCTAAATCTCTCAAGCCTAAAATTTCGTCCACCACTTCATTGCTGAAACCTTCTGCGGGAGTACTGTCTACTTTAAGTTCCGCAGCCTGAGCCATGGCAAGTCCTAAAGCAATGTACGTTTGTCTTGCGGTATGTGCGAAATGTTCTTCGGGAGTCTGCGCTCCGTAGATTTCTTTAATTTTATCGGTATAGCTTGAAAATCTTCCTCTCGGCAAATCTCTTACATCGGTGTGATGATCGTACACTTTATCGATTTTCTCATCAGAATAGCTGTCCCATGCCGCGAAAACCAAAACATGAGAAGAATCTCTCATTACTTCAGGATTCAACGCACCCTGAACCATTTTCTCTTTTAATTCCTGATTTTCCACTACGATCACACGGAAAGGCTGTAATCCGGAAGAAGTAGGAGCGAGTCTTGCGGCTTCTAAAATTTTATTTAAATCTTCTTCTGATACTTTTTTTGTTGGATTGTATGCTTTTACAGCGTGTCTCCAGTTTAAATCTTCTATTAATGACATTTTGTTAATTTTTTTATTTGAATACTATGATGCAAAAATATTGCCAAATTAAATTGCGTGCAATTTAATTTTGTTAAATTTAATTTAAAAGTTTTTAAAACCTTCTTAAAACATCGCAGGAATCGGATTTTTTCTGAAGACTGAACTTTCCATTTTTGCTGAAGAATTTTAAACCAAAAACAATGCAGAGATTTAAAAACAAAATCGCTCTGATTACAGGCGGAACCAACGGAATAGGATTCGCAACAGCACAACAGTTTATAGAAGAAGGCGGAAAGGCAATCATCACCGGAAGAAGTGAAGAAAATGTAAAAAATGCCGTAAATAAACTAGGCGAAAATGCTTTCGGAATTGTTTCGGATGCCGGAAAAATAAGCGATCTGATGAATCTTAGAAATGAAGTTGAAAAATTAACGGAACATATCGATCTGGTATTTGCAAATGCAGGATACGGAAGATTTGCTTCGATTGAAAATGTGGATGAAGATCATTTTGATGAGCTTTTCAATATGCTGGTAAAAGGCAGCTTTTTTACTGTTCAGCAGATGCTTCCTTTAATGAAAAAGGGGAGTGCGGTTGTGTTTAATACTTCTTTTGTCACAGAATTCGGGATGTCCAATTTTTCGGTCTATTCTGCGGCAAAAGCGGCAGTACAAAGTTTCATTAAGACTTTTGCTTCTGAGCTTACGAACAAGGGAATCCGAGTGAATGGAATTAGTCCGGGACATATTAAAACCAATATTTTTAATAATACGGGTTTAAATTCAGAACAGATTGATGAAGCCGTACAGCATATTATTTCTACCATTCCTTTTAAAAGACAGGGAAAATCTTCGGAAATTGCAAAAGCAGTACTTTTTCTTGCTTCTGATGAAGCATCTTACATTCACGGAGCGGAACTGAGAATTGATGCCGGAATATCTGTAATTAAATGATAATGTGATGAAAAGATTATTTTACGTCTTTGATCTGTCTGATAATATTTGTTTTATTTTCAATGCCAATATCATATTTTTTACTTGTCTTAAGACTTAAAGTTGCCTTTTCGATAAGATGGGTATAATCCTGAGATTTTTTTGAAAGATAGAAAACCTGCGCGCTGATTCCTATGGAAACACGGGCAAATTCCTGTGGTCGATCTGGATCATCTGTAATATCGGTAATCACCGAATTATTGTACCATGTAAGGTTTTGTGAACTCTGATTGCCGGAGCAGGAAATGATCATCATTATTATGAAGAGAGTATAGGTTAAGAATTTCATGAAAATATGATTTTAAAAAGCTCCTGCAAAATAACAAATAATTGCAGGAGCTATATAAAGATTTGTTAGAATCCGCAGCTTGCTACACTTGGAGCCGGAACAGGAGAGCATCCGGACAATGTTGAAAATGTTGTCAGTACACAATTCGTGTTTATATAATTGTTGTCATAAAGCAACGAACCGGACGGACTTCTGTAATATACATTTCCTGCCGTATTGGCATAAGACGAAACAGAAGCAGAACCGCAGCTTGTATTTACGCAGGCATTTCTCCATGTAACATCGGTTACAGGACCGGAGGCGAAAAGGGAAGGATCTATAATTCTTTTCTCCACCACACCGGAAGCATTTTTAAAGCTTACCAAGATGGCTACGTGATATCCCCACGAAACACAGCATGTTCCTGTAGAAGCTTTCAGGTTTCCGTAGACGAATTGTTTTTCGCAGTCATAACCTGCATTCAGAAGAATTTGTCTCATTTTATGAGCTCTTGCATAACATCCGTCCACTGCATATCTAAACGTGATACATGGTGAAGAAGCTGTAGAAGTTCCGCAGGACTGATTTTTGATCTGTGTGAAAAGATTGTTCAGAGTCGCCTGATTCGGAATTACACTTACTGCTTTGCTGGTTTCACTTTGAGTTTCTTTGGTGAAGATAGATTTGAAGTAAGTAACATCTTCATCGGTTGCTTTTTCAACTTTGGCAATTTCGTTGGAATTTTTTTTCAGGAAAACATGAACCGGAGTTTCATTTTCGACCGCTGATTGAATCATTGAGATGAAGGCTTCATTTTCTTTGCTGTCTTTAATTTCATAGAACTGCGCAGAAATGATGAAAGAAACTTTCAGGATATTGCCTTCCTTCTGGATCCCTACCGGAATAGTGCTGCCAAAGTCTCTCATGGCATTTTCATTGGTTTCCTTTACAACAAGATTCGGATCCTGATTGGCACTGGAATCTGAACAGGCATTGGAGGAAAGTACCATCACAAATGCCATTGCGGATAGCAGAAATTTTTTCATAGTTTTAATTTTTGTGGTTAATGATATGCAGTTTTTTATCTATAGTTCACTACGTTGTGATTTTAAAAGTAATAAAAAATTGAATATAAAATTCAAAATTTTTAAGAAATTTTATCAGGCATTCAGATTACCGATGAATACTGGAAAAATTAAATTGGGCGAAAGTATTTAACGTGAGTTCGATGAAATTAATAGGGCATAAATTGATCATGTTTTATCACTCTTACTGAACTTCAGTGTGATGCGAATATTACAATCAAGGTTAGGTTAGGCAAAATTGATAATAAGTTTCGGCTGAAATCTTTCTGTTTTTCTATTTAACCTGAGTTCGGGATAAGTCTTCTTAACCGCAAGGTTAAACAAAGAGATTCAATTATCAGGAATTCAGCTTTTAAGATATACAAAGGCGTAAAACTTATCAAAGTAATACCATTTTTGTCTTTTTTTAATAAACGGAGTGCCTTTGTTTAGCTTGCAAACTTTCAATAAGTAGAAAAATCTTTTGTTTTCCTTTGCGATAAATCAATACAATACTATAAATCAATTGTTTAAATTTATTTCTTATCCCGAATTCAGGTTATTTAAGTTGTTTATAGTAAAAGTCATTGCTCTTTTAGGAGAAGAATCTGCGTAGAAATAATAATCAGTTCATCAATCAATCCGTAGGATTGATATCTGTAATTCTTAATGAATTTTCTAAAGATAGCGTTCCTACGGAACGCCGAACGTACGTCTAATATTGTTTTTTTAATTAAAAATCCCTGCACATCGCAATATGCAGGGAAATGTTATTTAGTAAAAATTACTTAGCAATAAGTTCTGCTTCGAAAACCTCCGTAAAATGCTTTCTTATTTTCGCTTTAATGTCTTCCATTTCTTCAGGAGAGAGTTCTCTTTCCAGTTCTCTTTTTAAGGAAGTTACCTGCTTGTCTTTAATGCCGCACGGAATAATGTATTCAAAATAACGCATATCCGTATTTACATTTAAAGCGAATCCGTGTAAAGTTACCCAGCGTGAAGCTTTTACGCCCATTGCACAGATCTTTCTTGCATAAGGTTTTCCCACATCCAGCCAGACTCCGGTTTCTCCGGGAGATCGTTCCCCTTTCAATCCGTATTCGGCAATGGTTCTGATGATGACTTCTTCCAGATTTCTCATGTATTTATGAATATCCGTGAAGAAATTTTCAAGGTCTAAAATAGGATAGCCTACAATCTGTCCGTAACCGTGATACGTAATATCTCCTCCGCGGTTTACCTTTACGAAAGTGGCATCGATTTCTTTCAGCTTATCAATTCCGGCAAGCATATTTTCTTCATGTCCGCTTTTTCCCAGCGTATACACATGAGGATGTTCTACAAGAAGAAAATGATTGGGCGTTTTGCTGTGCTGTTCCGCAGGAAGATCGCGGTTTTTAATTTTCAGATCTATGATGTTTTTCATCAGAGATTCCTGATAATCCCACGCCGACTGATATTCCCGCGTTCCTAAGTCTTCAAATTCTACTACTTTATTCTGAATTGTATTCATATCATTTTTTGAATACACAAATTTAGTGATTTTTAGGCTTTGATGGAATGGATGAAATCTATAGCTTTGGTCTTCCAGTCTCTATTTTGAAGTAAAATGTTGACGAAAGCAGTTCCAATGATTCCGCCATCCGCTTTTTCGGTTACATTTTCGAAGTCTTCTTTTGATTTGATTCCGAAACCGATCATCACCGGATTTTTCAAAGGAAGTGAAGCTAATCTTGAAAGATATTCTTCGTTTTTGAGAACAGCCTGATCGTTTCCGGTGGTTGAAGACGAACTTACCGCATACAAAAATCCGGAACTTAAGGAATCGAGGTATAAAATTCTTTCGTCCGAAGTTTCGGGAGTCACAAGAAAGGTGAAATTCAGATGGTATTTTGTTAAAACTTTCTGATAATTTTTCTCAAATTCGATGGGAGGGAGATCGGGAATAATTAATCCTGAAACTCCACTTTCCGAACATGCTGCACAGAATTCTTCAAATCCGAAACGCAGCACTGGATTGATGTAGCCCATTAAAATTAAAGGGATTTTTATTTCGTTTTTAATGGATTTCAATTGTGAGAACAGTTTTTCGATGGTCATTCCGTTTTTCAGGGCTAATTCATGAGCCTGCTGAATAACGGGACCGTCTGCAACAGGATCGGAATAAGGCATCCCGATTTCAATCATCTCTGCGCCGGAATCCTGAATTAATTGTATGATTTCAGCAGTATTTTCCAGTTCGGGAATTCCTGCGGTGAAGTATATATTTAGTTTTTTCATTTAAAAATTCTTTTTAATGGTGTCATTTCGTAAAGTCTGCTTAAAATGGTTTTTTAGTTTAACCGCAAAAGGTGCAAAAGATATTTATAAAGATAAGGTTGATAACATTAGTTTTCAAAAGTGTAAAAAATCAAAGATTTTTTGAAAGCTGTTGAGATCTTTTTATTGATAAACACTAATCATTTAGTTTATCTTTTATGACTTTTATGGTTAAATAAAGTGTAAGTTCATCAGTTCTTCGTAATGACAAAAATTATTTTTGATGTTGACGATGCGATCCGGCTTGAACGGAGCTCTTTTTGTGCAGCAAAGCGGAACAAAAAAGCGGGAGTGGAAGACGGAAATTATCGCCCGAATTATTTTACAAATGTTTCAAATACGTTTCCATGTCTTTATCTCCGCGACCGCTGAGACAAATGACCACAATATCGTCTTCGTTGAATTTCTTTTTGTCGAAAACTGCGAGCGCGTGAGAGCTTTCCAGAGCGGGAATGATGCCTTCGAGTTTGGTGAGTTCGAACGCTGATTTCAGGGCTTCATCGTCGTTGATGCTGAAAAATTCTGCTCTTTGTTCCCTGAACAAATTCGCGTGAAAAGGTCCGATTCCGGGATAATCCAGCCCTGCGGAAATGGAGTGGGGCTCGATAACCTGTCCGTCATTGGTCTGCATCACGAGACTTTTGCTTCCGTGAAGAATGCCTAAAGTTCCCAGAAAAGTCGTTGCGGCAGATTTTCCGGATTCTACACCGAAACCTCCTGCTTCAGCAGCGATAATTTTCACGTCTTTTTCGTTTACAAAATGGTAAAAAGCGCCTGCTGCATTGCTTCCGCCGCCAACGCAGGCAATGATGTAATCTGGATTTTCTTTTCCGGTCTGTTCCAGAAGCTGTTCTTTTATTTCTTTTGAAATCACACTCTGAAATCTCGCCACAAGATCCGGAAAAGGATGCGGACCGACCACACTTCCGATCACGTAATGAGTGGTCACGGGATTGTTGATCCAGTCTCTTAAGGCTTCATTTACAGCGTCTTTCAGGGTTTTGGAACCTGAAGTTGCGGGAACGACTTTTGCGCCGAGCATTTTCATTCTTGCGACATTGGGAGCCTGTCTCTGGATATCGACTTCGCCCATGTAAACGATGCATTCCAGTCCCAGAAGCGCGCAGGCTGTAGCGGTGGCAACGCCGTGCTGTCCGGCTCCGGTTTCGGCAATGATTCTGTTTTTTCCGAGACGTTTTGCCAACAAAACCTGTCCTAAAGCGTTATTGATTTTATGCGCTCCGGTGTGGTTGAGATCTTCTCTTTTTAAGTAAATTTTGGTGTTGTATTTCCGGCTTAAATTTTTCGCAAAATACAGTGGTGTTGCACGTCCTACGTAATTTTTTAACAAATCCTGATATTCCTGTTGAAAATCTTCAGATTCAATAATGTCAAGATAGTTTTTTTGCAGTTCCTCTACGTTCGGGTAGAGCATTTCCGGGATGAAAGCGCCTCCGAATTCTCCATAATATCCGTGTTCGTCGGGGTTTCTATAATTCATTTTGTAATGTATTTATCAGTGAAAGGTTATAATCAAACTGCTGTTTGCTGATCTGTTTGTTCTGATGCAGCAGATGCAGTTTTGCAGTTAAATCTATTAAAATATCTAAATCTAATTTCGAGTTGTACATGGTAATCGCAATTTCAAGATTATCAACAAGATAATAAGAATCGAATTTCTCATACAGGCAGAAAATTTTACAGTAAACGATTCCGAAATCATATTTCACACTGGCTTTTACGTTGCTGTCGAGCAATTTATCGGCAATCACCACCAAATGATAGCTGTCCCAGAAATGAATGGTTTTAAAGAAATATTCGACATCTTCTTTGTGAAAATTTTTAATGATTTCGATGAAATCACTTAATAATCCTCCGATGTACCAATATTCTGTATTGCTGTCATTTTCAGAGACAAAATCATGCAGTCTTTCTACTTTTTCATTTTCAAATTTTTGAGAAAACAGGACTCTGTGAACGGATTTTCCGATCTCTTCAAGATTTAATTTCTTAAATTTTAAAAGCTTCAGTTTTCTCGAATAATATTTTTTCAATGCTTTTTGTTTTTTTATTGTAAGCTTGTTTAAACTTTTTTACCACAAAAGATTTAAACACCTTAGTTGTTTAAGTTTACTACTTAAATGGAAAAAAGAGCACATAAGTTTAAAAAAATCAAAGATTTTTTTTCTTTGCAGACTTTTGAAATGCTTTATATTAATTCAATAAGTCTTTTGTCTTTTGCGGTTAATTTTAAAATGAGTTTAAACAAATTTTGTGTTTTAATTTATGATCAGATCAGTTTTTCTTTAAATATTTTTATCTGATTGATGTTTTTAACTCCGGGTTCTGTTTCAAACCTCGAATTGATGTCCAGAGCAAAAGGCTTTTGTTTTAAAATGCTTATGTTTTCTGTATTTTCTTCTGAAATTCCGCCACTTAAAAAATAGGGAAAGGGAATTTCAATGTTGTTTAACAGATTCCAGTCGAAGGTCTTTCCTGTTCCTCCAAATGTTTTTGAATCGGTATCGAAAAGAATATAATCGTTTGTTTGCGCATATTGATTGATTGTTTTCTGAAGCTCATCAGAGTTTTGATTTCCGATTCGGATTACTTTGATGATTTTGATTTCAGAATTTAATTTTTTTCTTAATTCTGTAATAAAATTTTCATCTTCATCGCCGTGAAGCTGTATGAAATTCAGTTTAGCTTTTTCTGCTGTTTCAATTATCTTTTCTAAATTTTCATTCACAAAAACACCGACTTTTCCAGAGTGTTCAATTGCTGAAATCTGTTCCGGATTCAAATGTTTCAAAACATACCTGAGCGATTTTTCATAAAAGATAAAACCAAGAAAGTCTGTCTGTAAAGATATTAACTTTTGAATCTGATCAGATTGGGTTAATCCGCAAACTTTTAGCTTCGGAGCGGTTTTATTCGTCAATAGATTGTTGTCTGTTGATTTCATAATCTGATTTTTAAATTCCTGTATTCGAAATAAATTCAGCTAATTTTTTTCCGGGATTTTCATGTTTCATAAAATATTCGCCCATCAGAAATCCGTCGAAACCTTCATTTTTTAAGTATCTGAAATCTTCTTCGTTGTAAATTCCGCTTTCGGCAACAGACAGAATATCTTTCGGAAGCTGATTTTTCAAATTAACGGAATGTTGCAGATCTACTTTAAAATCTTTCAAGTTTCTGTTGTTAATTCCCACAAGATCAATGTTTTTGTGGATGTGTTTCAACTCTTCTTCGGTATGGATTTCCAGTAAAACTTCCAATCCCAACTCATGAGAAAGCTCCGTAAATTCTGAAACCTGTTGTGGTGAAAGACAGGCTGCAATCAGCAAAATAACATCGGCACCGATGCTTTTGGCTTCATAAAACTGATATTCATCAATCATGAAATCTTTTCGCAAAATCGGAATATTTACAGAATTTCTTACACTCAGAATATCCTCAGAACTTCCTCCGAAAAAATCCCGATCCGTTAAAATAGAGATTCCGCTCGCTCCAAATTGTTCATATGCGGAAACCACTTCTAAAGGTGAAACTCTATCATTAATAATTCCTTTTGAGGGTGACTGTCTTTTGAATTCGGCAATGATTCCGCTTCTCTTTTTTAAGCTTTCTTTCAGTGAAAAATTTTCTCTTCCGAAAAATTCAGATTCCTTCAATGCTGAGACTGAAGTGTTCGATTTCGAGAAGGAAATTTCTTCTTTTTTTCTTTGTATGATTTTATCTAAAATATTCATAATCAATTTCATTATTCCAAAAGAAGTTGCAGACTTCTTAATGCTTTTCCTCCAAGTAAACTTTCTTTCGCCATCAAAAGGCAATCTTCATAACTTCCGAATTTATCGGTGTGATAAAGGGCAACTGCTGCATTTGCCAATACAACGGCATTCTGTTGTTCCGTTCCTTTTCCCTGAAGAATATTTCTGAAAATTTTTGCCGTTTCTTGGGGTGTTTCGCCTGCTTTTATGCTTTCATGCGTGATAGAATCAAAACCAAGATCTTCTGTGGAATACACTTCTTCTCCTTTTTTGGTAATAATTTTACTGTCGTGGGTAAGGCTGATCTCGTCGTAGCCGTCCATCCCATGAACAAGGATAAAATCACAGTTGTCCTTCTGCAAAAGATACTGGTAAATTCTGGCAATTTCCAGATTGTAAACGCCGATCATGGAAAACTGAGGTTTTGCAGGATTTACAAGCGGACCGAGAAGGTTGAAAAAAGTTCTTAGACCTAAAGCTCTTCGCAACGCACCAACCGATTGAAGTGCCGGATGAAAATAGGGGGCATGTAAAAAGCAGATGTTGGCTTTTTCAAGATCTTCCTGAAGTTTTTCCGAACTGTTTTTGAATTCATAGCCCAGTTCTTCCAGTACATTGGAAGATCCGGTGATGGTGGAAGCTCCGTAATTTCCGTGTTTCGTTACTTTCTGTCCCGCTCCTGCGACTACAAAACTTGATAAAGTTGAAATATTGATGGTGTTTTTTCCGTCACCGCCCGTTCCTACAATATCAATGGCATCTCCGGAATCGATGTTTACGGGAACTGCCATTTGCAGAAGGGCTTCACGAAAGCCTTCGAGCTCTTTAAGTGTGATATTTCGCATGAGGAAAACACTTATAAAAGCCGTAACTTCGGTTGCATTGAATTTATTCTGGGCAATCTCAATCATAATCGCCTTTGCCTCAGATTTGGACAAGGTATGATGATTAAAAAGGTATTGCAGGATCTCTTTCATTTGTGGAGGTTTTATGGTTGAGGGAATTTGTGCTGTTTTCAATTGAGTAGAAAATTTTTGATGATAATTTCTCCCTGCGGAGTAAGAATGCTTTCCGGATGAAACTGTACGCCGTGAACATCATATTTTTTGTGCTGTAACGCCATAATCATTCCATCTTTGTCTACTGCGGTAATTTCCAGTTCTTCCGGTAAATCTTCGCGGTTAACAACCCAGCTGTGGTATCTTCCGACTTCAATTCCGCTGGATAGATTTTTAAAAATTTTGGTATCTTCTTTTACGAAATCTGCGGAAGTTGCCACTCCATGAAAAATTTCGGAAAGATTGGTTAAACTTCCTCCAAAAGCTTCTGCAATTGCCTGCTGACCGAGACATACGCCTAAAATGCTTTTTGTAGGAGCGTATTCTTTGATCAGATCCAATAAAATTCCGGCTTCTTCCGGAATTCCGGGACCGGGTGAAAGTACTATTTTATCGTACTGATCGATTTCTTCCAGACTGATCTGGTCATTCTTTACCACATCCACTTTGGTATCCAAAACTCTCTCGATAATCTGAACCAGATTGTAGGTAAAGCTGTCGTAGTTATCGAATACAAGAACTTTAGCTGATGGCTTTTGGTTGTTTGTTGATGGTTCTGTATTATTCATTTTTATTTTTTTCTGTAATAATTAATAAATCCGTTTATCAATTTTTTGCAAAGAATTAAAACTTCTTCTTTTAGACAATTTTTAATTGCATCATAAATTAGATTTGATAGTTTTCTGGATTCAGTCCAGACATCTAAATTCTGTCAACTAAACTCAATCAACTATTCACTAATTTCTCCGCTTTTTCCACTGCTTTTTTCAGGGCATTCAGTTTATTGTTTACTTCCTGAAGCTCACTTTCGGGGTTGGATTTTGCTACAAGTCCGGCTCCTGCCTGATAATACAGCGTATTGTTTTTGCTTAAAAAAGTACGGATCATAATTGCCTGATTGCAGTCTCCGTTCAGTCCAATCATTCCGATGCAACCGCCATAATAACCTCTGGAATCTTTTTCATACTGGTTAATTAACTGCAACGCTCTGTGTTTCGGGGCTCCGCTTAAAGTTCCCTGCGGAAAAGTTGTTGCCACCATTTCGAAAGGATTTACATTTTCCTGCAGATCCGCTGTCACTTCGCTTACCATGTGTATAACGTGGGAGAAAAGCTGTATTTCCTTTAATTTGGTTACCGTTACATTTTTTCCGAGCTTTCCAAGATCATTCCTTGCAAGATCCACAAGCATCGTGTGTTCTGCATTTTCTTTTTCATCGTTTTTTAAATTTTCGATAGACTGGAGATCCGTTTCAAAATGTCCTGTTCGTTTGAATGTTCCGGCAATCGGATGAATAACGGCTTTGTTGTTTTTGATGATTAACTGGCTTTCAGGGCTTGAACCGAAGAGTTTGTAATTGCCATAATCGAAGAAAAATAAATAAGGGGAAGGATTGATGTTTCTTAATGCACGGTAGACATTGAATTCATCTCCTTTAAATTTCTGCTGAAATCTTCTGCTTAAAACCAATTGAAAAACATCGCCTCTCATGCAGTGTTTCTGGGCTGTTTTTACGAGTTCAATATATTCTTCATCCGTAATATTAGAAGTTTCTGCTCCTTCTTTTTCGAAAGGATAAATTACGGAATTCAGATTCTTGATTAAGCTTTCAAGAAGGTAAAATTCAGATTTTACACCTTCCATCTGGTTTTCAATGATATGCATTTCGTCGTTGTAATGATTGATGGCAATAACATATTGATATAATCGGTACCGAAGAATCGGTATTTCAACTTCGGGACTCTGTGCTTTGAACTGAATATTTTCAAAAAACTGAACTGCCTCGAAACTGGTATATCCGAAAAGACTTTGTGCCGTCTGTTCTATAGGATCTGCCGTTTTTTCGCATTCGAAAAGATCTGAGAAATTCTGAAAAACATCTTCAATTTTATTTTCAATGATAAATTGTTTTACAGGTTCCTGTCCCGGAAGTTTTATTTCAAAATCATTTAAATTTTTAATTTCAATTCCTGCAATCGCATTGATGGCAATGAAAGAGAAGTTGTTATCGATATTTTTAGAATCTGAACTTTCCAGAAGAATGGTATCTCTGAATTTGTCGCGAATCTGCAGATAGATATTCATCGGAGTCTGAAGATCTCCGAGTGTTTTTTTGGAAACGGTTTTTATTTTTATCTTTTTACTGAACATTGCAGTTGAATTTTAAAATGGATGAAACAAAAAAAAGACTTCAACGATTACGTCAAAGTCTTTATTATTTGTTATAAATTATTTCTGTTGGTTGTTTAGCATTAACAACATGACAATAACATCAGACCCGACGAAGAGTTTGAATGCCACCACCACATATTTTTGTTGTTAACCATAGTACAAATGTATATAATTTTTTTAATATGAAAACAAAAAAATTATGAAATTAAAAAAAACTTTTATGGTTGTCCGCAATTTGTCATCATTAAAAAACCTTTGAGTTCTTTGCTGAGTGAATAGTTTATACTGAGCCTGTCGAAGTAGCTTTGCAAGCTCAAAAACAGTCGGCATATAAAAGAATCTTAGCGAACCTTTGCGTTAAAAAGCAATATGATTAATAACAGACCATCAAAAAACTTAATCTGAAAACTGATGGCTTTCACTAATCAGAAAAAATGTTTTATCAGAAAAAATTTAATGAAATATCTTTAAAAATGGAGGTTTATCATAAGCTTGAAAGTTTATTTTTTATATTTTTGTCTAAATTTTATAGGAAAAATAATGAAAAAAGTATTAGCAATCGCGTTTATCGGTGGTTTATTGGCAGCTAGCTGCTCTAAAAAGCCAAATCATGACTTACAGGACAGCAACACGATGTTGCCAGAGCCGGATGCTCCAACTGTGGTGGATTCTACTGCCAAAAAAACTGAAGCAGCAAAAGTAAATGCCGCAGAATCTCTTCCTGCAGCTGAAGCTAAAGCAGATACTCTTACAAAAAAATAATGAAAAATCTGTTTTTGACAGGATGTCTGGCAATGCTGATGTTTTCCTGTTCCAAAAAAGAAAATACACCTCTTGACGCGGCTTCTCCCGAAGCCACAACAATGAATGAACCGGCGAAAAGTAATCTTTCCGGCGACAAAATTATTGAAACGCTGGACTGTTCCGGATGTCATGCGGTGAATGAAAGAATGATAGGGCCTTCTTATCAGGAAATAGCAGAAAAGTATTCTGAAAAGGATGCAGAAATGCTTGCTTCCAAGATTATAGAAGGCGGAAGCGGAGTTTGGGGAGGCGTTCCGATGTCTCCACATCCACAGGTATCGAAAGAAGATGCCAAAAAAATGGTACAGTATATTTTAAGTCTGAAAAAATAATTGATGACTGAAAAGTCTGCTTTACATCCAAGAAATCTGCATCGTGATCCTTATGATTTCGAAAAGCTGATTTCCTGTGTACCGGAACTAAAACATTATGTTTTTGTGAACGCTTATCAAAGTGTAACAATTAATTTCAGTCTTCCGAAGGCTGTAAAATTGCTGAATAAAGCGTTGTTGTTGCACTTTTATAAGGTTCAGGGTTGGGATATTCCCGATGGTAATCTTTGTCCGCCGATTCCCGGAAGAGCAGATTACATTCATTATATTGCCGATTTAATCGGTGAAAAAAATCCTCAGAATTCTGATATTAAAGGACTGGATATCGGGACAGGAGCAAATCTTGTCTATCCTTTAATAGCCCATCGTTCTTACGGGTGGAAAATTCTTGGAACTGATATTAACGACATTTCCCTGAAAAATGCAGAATATATTTTAAGTCAGAATCCGGATTTACTCCCTTTCATACATCTGAAAAAACAGTCGGAACCTGAACATATTTTCAAAAATATTATTGATAAAGAAGATCGTTTTGCATTTTCGATGTGCAATCCGCCTTTTCATGATTCCGAAGAATCTGCCATGAAAGGGAATTTCAGAAAGACAAAAAATCTTAAAAAATCTACGGTTAAAAAACCATTACTGAACTTCGGAGGACAACAGTCGGAATTATGGTGTGAAGGCGGAGAACTGGCATTCATTACAAATATGATTCGCGAAAGTGCGCTGTACTCATCTCAGGTTTTATGGTTTACCTGCCTTGTTTCCAAAAAAGAGAACCTCAGTAAATTAACACCCCTTTTAAAGAAAATAAAAGCAGCAGATCTCAGAATTATCGAAATGGCTCAGGGACAGAAAATCAGCCGTATATTGGCTTGGACTTTTGTTGATCTTCACAAGCATAAAGACTGGTTTTTGAAGTCAAAAATATAATTTCCAGTATATCTTTGCTTTTTAATTAATATTGTTTTCCTATACACGTTTCCTGTACGTTAACTGCGCTTTAACATTATGTTCATACAAAAATATCAGGTCTGTTGTTTTTGACAGATAACCTTAGTTTCGGTTTAAAGCTATCTGATCATTTAGCAGTTTAATTAATATATACTGTATACAGTAATGTATTGGAGCGTAAAATATTTGCTTCAACTTTAAAGCAGAATTTTATAAATAATCACTAAATTTGTACGCTTTTAGAAAAATAAGAAATGCAATTATCAGAACAAGAAATCATTAGAAGAGAAAAGCTGAATAAGCTTGTTGAAATGGGGATTAATGCATTCCCGGCGGATGAATACATCATTACAGATACTACAGAATCTATAAAACAGGATTTCGCAGAAAGTAAACAGGTAAAGATCGCGGGAAGACTGATGTCGCGAAGAATTCAGGGGAAAGCTTCTTTTGCTGAGTTGCAGGATTCTACAGGAAGAATTCAGGTGTACTTCAACAGAGACGAAATCTGTACAGGAGAAGATAAAACTCTATACAACGAAGTGTACAAGCACCTTTTAGATATCGGAGATATTATTGGAGTAGAAGGAGAGCTGTTTACAACACAGGTAGGAGAGAAGACGGTTTTGGTTAAAAATTTTACGCTGTTAACGAAATCTTTAAGACCTCTTCCGCAACCAAGAACGGATGAAAACGGTGTTGTTCACGATGCTTTCAATGATCCGGAACTAAGATACAGACAGCGTTATGTAGATTTAACGGTAAATCCTCAGGTGAAAGAAGTTTTCGTAAAAAGAACAAAACTGTTCAATGCAATGAGAACATTCTTCAACGATGCAGGATATTTCGAAGTAGAAACTCCTATTTTACAGTCGATTCCTGGAGGAGCTGCGGCGAGACCTTTTATTACGCATCACAATGCTTTGGATATTCCTTTATATTTAAGAATTGCCAATGAACTGTATCTGAAAAGATTGATCGTGGGTGGTTTTGACGGGGTGTATGAATTCTCTAAAAACTTCAGAAATGAGGGGATGGACAGAACGCACAATCCGGAATTTACGGCAATGGAAATTTATGTAGCGTATAAAGACTACAACTGGATGATGGATTTCACGGAGAAGTTATTAGAGTTTTGTGCCATTCAGGTAAACGGAACAACAAAAGCTACTTTCGGAGAACATGAAGTGGA
Source organism: Chryseobacterium sp. 2P (assembly GCF_059579425.1). NCBI lineage: Bacteria > Pseudomonadati > Bacteroidota > Flavobacteriia > Flavobacteriales > Weeksellaceae > Chryseobacterium > Chryseobacterium sp. 2P. The sequence goes on along the minus strand of NZ_CM184194.1, from coordinate 2,965,581 downwards.
TTTTAAAGCGCCTTACCAGAGAATTTCCATGACGGATGCGATTCTTAAATTTACAGGATTCGATATTACCGGAAAAACAGAGCAGGAATTATTCGATTTTGCGAAGTCTATCGGAATCGAAGTGAATGAAACGATGGGGAAAGGAAAATTAATTGATGAAATTTTTGGTGAAAAATGTGAAGGAAACTTTATTCAACCGACTTTCATTACAGATTATCCTATTGAAATGTCACCGCTTACGAAAAAGCACAGAAGTAAAGAAGGCTTAACCGAGCGTTTTGAACTGATGGTTTGCGGAAAAGAAATCGCTAACGCATATTCTGAGCTTAATGATCCGATTGACCAGAGAGAGCGTTTTGAAGATCAGTTAAAATTATCCGAAAAAGGAGACGACGAAGCAGGACAGTTTATTGATGAGGATTTCTTAAGAGCGTTGGAATACGGAATGCCGCCAACTTCAGGGTTAGGAATCGGAATGGACAGATTGATTATGTTCCTTACAAATAACGCATCTATTCAGGAAGTTTTATTCTTCCCTCAGATGAGACCTGAAAAAGCAGTTCCTCAAATTGAACTGGGTGAAGATGAAAAAGTAATTATTGAAATTTTAAACTCTCAGGAAGAACCTTTTACATTGGCAGAAGTGAAAGAAAGAAGTCAGTTGTCCGGTAAAAAATGGGACAAAGCTTCCAAAACTTTAACGAAAAATAATCTCGTGAAAGTGGAGAAGATCGATGAGGTTCTTTTGATGAAACTGGTTTAAGATTTTATTTTATAATAATTTAGTTCCGGCGGAAGCGAAGCTTCCGCCGGAACTTTTTGTAAACTTTAAGAAACTATTTCAGTACAATTTCCGTTATTTATAAAAACTAAATAAGATGAGAATTCTGATCGTCCTTATTTTTCTGTTCGTCAACACGAGAGCTCAAATGCTTAGTTCGGTTTATTTCGAGTACAACAGTTCTAAACTGACGAAAGACGCGCAAAAGAAACTTGACAGTCTGGCGCAACTTAGATATAATCTGAAATTCAGAATTTTTGGAAATTGTGATATTTCCGGAACTTCGGAATACAATAAAAAGCTGTCTGAAGATCGCGCAAATGCGGTTAATCGATATCTACAGTCAAAAATCGGAAACAATATCAAGCTGGAAAGTGTAGTAGGATTGGGAAAAGAAAAACCGATTAATGACAACAGTACCGAAGAACTGCGTGGTAAAAACAGAAGGGTAGATGTATTTATTGATCGGGTGATGATTGCCGGAGAAATACATTTGGGGAAAACCTTTGAGAGTTTTTTCAGCAAAAAAGTTTCAGAAATGAAAATCGGAGAAACTTTTTCTTTACCAAATGTTAATTTTATCGGAGGTCGCCACGTATGGCTGCCAAAAGGAAATAGTATATTGATGCAGTTAGCAGAAATTCTAAAAAATAATTCTACAGTTGAGGTAGAATTGCAGGGACATATCTGCTGTGATTATGATAATTTCGATGGTGAAGATTTAGATCTGAAAACATTTAACCTATCTTGGACAAGAGCCAATGCCATCAAAGAATTTCTGGAAAAACAGGGAATTGCTTCCACGCGCATCAAAGCAACCGGAATGGGACATCTCAATCCTGTTGTTTATCCCGAAAGAAAGGAAGAGGATTTTATGAAGAACAGAAGGGTAGAGATTGTTTTGCTTAAAAAATAGATGATAAGGTTTCGGCGCAGCAAAGCTGCGCCGAAACTCTTTATACATATAAAATTATCTTCTCTGTTTACTGAACGAAGCCATCAGATAAAATAGAAAAGGAAGGATGAATAACGATCCCAGCATTAAAGCCCATCCCAAAGCGGAAATAGTCTTTGGTGCTGCAACGTGTTCTAATAGCGAAAGATGTTGCCCGTTTCCAAACAAAATAATATTCGGATTATGCTGATAAGTTGCGGCAACCAGAATCATAATCACCTGAAATCCGGCTAAAGCTCTCACAGGTAAAAGTTTACGGCGATTCATTGCTCTCAGAATCAGGAACAGGCAAATCGTGGCAAAAACCGTAGCCATAATTCCTAAAGGTTTTGAGAAAACCCACATCAGTAAAGGAATATCAGAAAAATAAGCCGTGATGAAAACCAGAAGTCCTGCGACAACAACAAAGATCATGGTCTGTTTGGATTTTCTGATCATCATGCCCAGTTCAAAACGGTCGGATGTTTCTCTCAATGCAAAAACGGAAGCAAGATAAGCGCAGATGGAAACTGTAAATAAACCAACTGCTACACCAAACCAGTTCAGCCAGCTGAAAATATATAAATCTAAAAAGTTAGTCGCATCCGGATTAATGGAATGAGAGATTGTAGCTGCAGCCGTTAATCCCAGAAAAAAAGGAGTGAGTAAACTCGCAAAGTAAAAAATCTGTGTGTAAATGCGTTGCCAACTGTCTTCTACTGCATCATAATGCCGGAACGTAAAAGCTGTTCCGCGCGCAATAATTCCTACCAGCATTAAAACCAAAGGAATATGAAGATAGGTGGAAAGCGTGGTGTAAATCTCAGGAAAGCCGACAAAAAGAATAACGATCGCAATAATCAGCCACATATGATTGGCTTCCCAAACCGGAGCAATAGAAGTGTACATCAAAGTCTGTGTTTTGGGTCTGTTCTTTTTTCTGGTGAACATTTCCACAATGCCCGCCCCGAAATCGGCTCCGCCTAAAATTACATACAGACAGATGGATAGCCAGAGAAATCCTATAACAATATAAATCATGACTTTTTATTTTTAGAATTAAACTTTGGATCGGTAGGATCATATAATTTAGGAACCATTTTAATCTGTCGTGTCAAAAGGAAAATAATAACGAAAGATAATGAGACAAAAATTGCGGTAAAAAAGTAAAATGAATACTGAATTCCCGGCATCGGAGTTACCGCCTCTGCCGTTTTCATAATTCCGTAAATAATCCACGGCTGTCTTCCGACTTCAGTTACTGTCCATCCCGCTTCCAGAGCAATATATCCGAAAGGGGTCGCGTATAAAAATGTTTTCAGGAGCCAGTTTCTGGAAAGCCATTCTTTTCTGAAAAACGTAGCATACAGAAAAACGCTTCCAATGATAATCATTACAACTCCGAAGAAGATCATGATCTGAAAAGCGTAATGCACAACCGCGACCGGAGGCCATTCGTCTTTTGGAAAATCTTTTAGTCCTTTTACTTCAGCATTAAAATCATTAGCCACTAAAAAACTAAGAACTTTCGGAATTTTTATGGCATATTTTATCTCTTCTTTTTTCTCATCCGGAATGCCGCCAATCACAAATGAGGCTCCTTTTTCCGTTTCAAAATGGGCTTCCATGGCAGCTAATTTTATAGGTTGTCTTTTTGCAACTGATTTTGCAGCAACATCACCACTCAAAGGAGCACCGAATGCTCCGATCAAAGCAAATCCTGCCGCAATTCTGAAAGCTTTGGTATGAAATTCAACATTTTTTTTCTTTAGAATCAAGAAAGCATGAACTCCGGCGACGGCAAATCCAGTCGCGCAAAACGCAGCAACCGTCATGTGTAACGCCTGAGGAAACCACGCATCATTGAACATGGCTTTAATAGGATCTATATTTAAATATTGTCCGTTCACATAATCAAATCCGGCTGGAGAATTCATCCACGCGTTTGCGGCAACCACTAAAATTCCCGAAGCCAAACCGCTTAAGCCTACCAAAAATCCGCAGAACCAATGAAACCATTTATTAAATCTGTCCCATCCGTACAGAAAAAATCCGATAGCGATGGCTTCAATAAAGAAAGCGGTTCCTTCCAGTGAAAAAGGCATTCCGAAGATCGGTCCTGCGTGTTTCATAAATTCAGGCCAAAGAAGTCCCAGTTCAAAGGAAAGCATTGTTCCGGAAACGGCTCCGGTTGCAAAAAGGATTGCTACACCCTTACTCCATGCTTTGGTGAGACCTTTATAAACTTCATTTTTTGTTTTTAAGTATTTCCAGTGCGCAAAAGCCATAAGGAAAGGCATTACCATACCGACACAAGAGAAAATAATGTGAAAGCCGAGTGACATTGCCATCTGTGCACGAGCTGCAAGAAAGTCATCCATAAACCATTCATTTTGAGTAAATAAATTTACGCATAAATTATAGACCGTCATTATGATTTACAACAGCATTTGTCCGAGAAATAGGCTTTAACTTTGATGTTTTTTAAAAGAAAAGAATATTGGGTTTCTGTGGAAAAATCAACACTTTTTTGACATATTTTAACTTTCATACCTCGAAAAAAATCACGATATTTGTGAGTCTTTGCATTTAGCAGGATTTTTTAATATTTATATGAGTCAGAAACAATATACAGCTAGTAGTATTCAGGCATTGGAAGGAATGGAACACGTGCGTATGCGTCCTTCAATGTACATTGGTGATGTGGGAGTAAGAGGTCTCCATCATTTGGTTTATGAAGTAGTAGATAACTCTATCGACGAAGCTTTAGCAGGGTACTGCGACACGATCTTTGTCAGCATTAAAGAAGGAAACGGAATCGAGGTTAGCGATAACGGTAGAGGTATTCCTGTGGATTTCCACGAAAAAGAACAGAAATCTGCTCTTGAGGTGGTAATGACAAAAATTGGTGCAGGTGGTAAGTTTGATAAAGATTCTTATAAAGTTTCCGGAGGTCTTCACGGAGTTGGGGTTTCGTGTGTGAACGCACTTTCCAACGAGATGGTAACCACAGTTTACAGAGACGGAAACGTTTATCAGCAGATATATTCAAGAGGTAAAGCTCAGACGGGCGTTGAGGAAATCGGACACAGCGATCAGAGAGGAACCAAACAGTTCTTCCAGCCGGATGATACGATTTTTACAGAGTTAGTGTATAATTATGATACTTTAGCAAGCCGTTTAAGAGAGCTTTCTTATTTAAATAAAGGAATTACCATTACCCTTACTGACGAAAGAGAAAAACTGGAAGACGGTTCTTTCAGATCGGAAGTTTTCCATTCTGAAGGGGGGTTAAAGGAATTCGTTGCTTTTATCGACGGAAATCGTGAATCGATCATGGAAAACGTAATTTTCATGGAAGGGGAAAGAGACGATATTCCTGTGGAAGTAGCGATGCGTTACAACACTTCATTTAACGAGAATCTTCACTCTTACGTTAATAATATCAACACTCACGAAGGAGGAACTCACTTAGCAGGTTTCAGACGTGCTTTAACGAGAACCTTAAAGAAATATGCGGATGATTTAGGAATTCCTCAGAAAGAAAAAGTAGAAATTACAGGAGACGATTTCCGTGAAGGACTTACGGCTGTAGTTTCTGTAAAAGTAATGGAACCTCAGTTTGAAGGACAGACCAAAACAAAATTAGGAAACTCTGAAGTTTCGGGAGCTGTTGATAAAATTGTTGGGGAAATGCTGACTAACTTTTTAGAAGAAAATCCTAACGAAGCAAAAATTATCGTTCAGAAGGTTGTGTTGGCTGCAAAAGCAAGACAGGCTGCGAAAAAGGCCCGTGAAATGGTTCAGAGAAAATCTCCGATGGGAGGTTCCGGGCTTCCGGGAAAACTATCCGACTGTTCTTCAAAAGATCCGGCAGAATCAGAAATTTTCTTGGTTGAGGGAGATTCTGCAGGTGGAACTGCAAAACAGGGACGTGACCGATTCTTTCAGGCAATTCTTCCGTTAAGAGGTAAAATTCTGAATGTTGAGAAATCAATGCTTCATAAAGTATATGATAATGAAGAGATTAAAAATATTTATACCGCTTTAGGAGTTTCCGTAGGTACGGAAGAAGACAGCAAAGCGTTGAATATGGCAAAATTAAGATATCACAAGATCGTCATTATGACCGATGCTGATATTGATGGTTCCCACATTTCCACTTTGATCTTAACTTTCTTCTTCAGATACATGAAAGAGCTGATTGAGAACGGATATATTTATATTGCTCAGCCGCCTTTGTATTTATTGAAAAAAGGAAACAAAAAAGTATATGCTTATAACGAAAAAGAGCGTGAAGAATTTACTTTAGAAATGTCTCCGGATGGAAAAGGGGTTGAGGTTCAGCGTTATAAAGGTCTTGGAGAGATGAATCCTGAACAGCTTTGGGAAACCACTCTGAATCCTGAACACAGAATCCTGAAACAGGTAACCATCGACAATGCGGTGGAAGCAGACAGTGTATTTTCTATGTTGATGGGAGACGAGGTTCCGCCAAGAAGAGAATTTATTGAAAAGAATGCCAAATATGCAAAAATTGATGCATAATTGAATTCAAAAAATACGATTATAAAAGACTTCAGCAATGGAGTCTTTTTTCTTTTTCAATATTAACCATTCAATACAATAAAAAATAATTTTGTCAGTTATAAGATTTCATTATTTTTGCTAAATTTTAATAACCATGATGAAAATACTTTGTATTGGAGCGCTTTCGATGGCTTCTTTTTACTACTCACAAAACTTTCCGGTTTCTGCTATTCCTGAGAATCTGAAGAAAAACGCAGATGCGGTGATCAGGAAAGATCTTACAACCATTCAGATCAATAAAATTGATGATATAAGATATCAGTATTATACGGTTACTACAGTTTTGAACAAAGATGGAGACTCCGATGCGCAGATTTATATCCCTTATGAAAAAGGCAACAGTATTTCAGACATCAAGGTAAATATTTACGATGAATCAGGAAAGAAAATAAAGTCATTTTCCAAGTCGGATTTTGGAGATTTTGCCAATAACAATCAGGGAACTTTCTATTCGGATAACCGAGTGATGGCTATGTCATATACTCCGACTCAATATCCTTACACCGTTGAATTCTCTTATCAGATTGGTGATGAAAATACAGTTTTCCTGCCGGATTTTATTCCTTTCAGATCAACCAATATCTCACTGGAAGAAGCTCAGATGAAGATCATCAATAAATCCGGTATTGAACTTAAAACAAAAACGTATCCTTCGGCTTATAACTATGCTTCAGTTATAGAAAGCGATAATGCGGGAGAAAAAATATACTCTTATAAAAATGTTCCGGCTATTGATGATGTTTTTTTGCTTCCCCAGCCGATAAAAATTTTACCAAAAGTAAGTTTTGCCTTAACTAAATTTAATCTTGAAGGAAAGCAGGGGAGTATAAACAACTGGGGTGAGTTCGGATCTTGGTATTACAACAGCATTTTACAACCGGTTTCTTTATCAACACCTGCAATCAAAGCGGAAGTTGCAGCATTAAATTTACAGGGAACAACCGAAGAAAAAGTAAGAAAACTGTATCAGTATATGCAGAGTAAGACAAGGTATATTTTCGTAGCGTTGGGAATCGGCGGTTGGCAGCCGATGCTTCCGGATGAGGTTCAGAAAAAAGGATATGGTGACTGCAAGGGATTAACAAATTATATGAAAACTTTACTGGATGAAGCAGGAATTCCGTCTTATTATTCGGTGATCAATTCCGGTTCTTCTCCGGTTTCGTTTGATAAAGATTTTCCTAAAATGGGAGGAAACCATGTTATTCTGATGGTTCCTGCTGAAAAAGGAAATATCTGGCTGGAAAATACATCTCAGCAAATAGCTTTTAATCATTTAAGTTACGGAACCACAGAAAGAAATGTACTTTCCATCAGAAAAAACGGAATTGAATTAATCGATACTCCGGTTTATACAGCAGACCAGAGCAAAGAAAAACAGCTTTTAAAAATAAAGCTTAATGAAGACAATAGTATTTCCGGGGAAGGTAATTTTGCGTATACAGGAATTCAGTATGATAACAATCTCGTACTTGCAACGATGTCACCAAAAGAAAGAAATGAAGCCATAAAAAATCTTCTGGATGTTCTTCATTTTGAAAAGATTGAAATGAAAAATTTCCTGAACGATAAAGACAATGCTGTTGCAAAGTTTGATCTTGATTTTAAAGCGAATAATTATTCTAAAAACGCAGGAAGCAGCATCATTTTCAGAGCGGTGCCCATCTATTCAAACAATGTCTACAAAACAGACGAAAACAGGGAATTGCCTTTTGAATTAAGACAATCTTTTCAGGATGAATATGAAATAAGCTTTGCCCTTCCTAAGAATTATAAAATCGAGGAACTTCCTGAGAATGTGACCTTAAACTCAGAATTCGGAACCTACAAATTAAGCTTTGTAAAAAATGGTGAAGAACTGAAAGTGAATAGAACCATCAGAATTAATAAAGGACTTTATCCTAAAGAAAAATATAACGATTACGTTAATTTCCGAAAAAAAACCATTAACATCGACAACTCAAAAATTTTAATTTCTAAAATTTAACATGAAAAAAATATTTCTAGTGGCTTTCTGCTCAATGAATTTGATATTTATTGAGGCACAAAAGCATGAATTTCTTAATTATCCTAAATTTAATGATGCAGATCTTACAAAACAGAAATCTGCTTTGGACGAAAATGCACCTGCCGAAATTTTATTCAAATCTTTGCATTTCAGTATTGACAATAATACAGGAGATCTGGTGAAAAAAGCATTTTACAGAGTTAAAATTTATGATAAAGACAAGGCGGAAGACTGGTTGAACCTTGAAATTCCGTTATATCAGAGTGGGAGCAATCAGGAAACCATTTCAAAGGTTAAAGCTTTCACATACAACCTGGAAAATGGTACTTCTGTGGCCACAAAAGTAGATAAAAGTTCGAAATTTAAGAGTAAGGAAAGCAAATATGTCTCCATTACAAAATTTGCATTTCCGAATGTAAAAAACGGCTCCATCATAGAATATCAGTATGAGGTTACTTCTCCGTTTCTTTACGTAGTTCCGGAAATTACGATTGAAACAGACACCCCTTCTTTATATACGGAATATGTTTTAGACAGTCCATCAAATATTTCTTACAACTTAAATTACACGGGTTTTTTGACCCCGAAATACAGAGAAGTGGAAGAAAGATTGATGTACGGAATGAATTACAGAACATACCGCTTCGGATTTGAAAACGTAAAAGGATTTAAAACCGAGAAGTTTGTAAACAATGACAGAAATTACAGAACAAAAATAGGCGCAGAGCTTCACTCAACAAATTTTAAGGAACTTAAATTGTATTCTTCATCCTGGGAACAGATCAAAGACAGATTGTATGAGAGTGAAGATTTCGGAGGCGAATTAAAGAAAACAAGACTGGCAAAAGACAATATGCCTGCAAATATTTCAGGAATTTCAGGAGAGATAGAAAAAGCCAATGCTGTTTTTAATTATGTTAAAAATACCTTTACATGGAACAAAGACAGAGGAATTTATACAGAAGACGGCATCAAAAAAATGCTGGAAACAAAAACCGGAAATGCGGCAGAAATCAACCTTTTTCTGGTCATGATGCTTCGTGAAGCCGGAATCAAAGCAGATCCGCTTACGATTTCTACAGTAAGCAACGGTCTTATTAATGTTGCTTCACCCAATGTTTCCAATATGAATTTTGTAATTGCCGCTATTCAGACAAAAGATGGTTTTCATTTGTATGATGCCACTTCCAAGCAGTCTTCAATCGATCAGTTGCCACCAAGAGACTGGAATCAGTTCGGAATTTTGATGAATAAAGATAAAGTTCAGCAGTTATCAATGATCAATGCAAAAACAAGTTTCACTTATCTTACCGCAGAGGCAAAAATTAATGCAGACGGAAGTATTTCCGGAACCTATTCTGATAAAGATACCGGAACCTATGCCATTTTTGCGAAAGAAAACTACGACGACAATGCAGATAAGTACAAAAAACAGTATAAAGATAATTTTTCTATAGATTTCACCAATATCGATTCTAAAGTACTTGAGAACGGGGATTTTGAAAGCACTATGAAATTTTCTTCCGAGAATTTGATAGACAGGATCGGAAAGAAAATGATTATCAATCCGATGTTGTTTTTAAATAAAAACTCAAACGAATTCGATCAGACCGAAGAAAGAAAATACCTTATCGATTTCACTTCGCCATTCACCAGAATTAAAAAAGCAGTTCTGGAAATTCCGGAAGGATATCTGATTGAAGAGATGCCGAAAAACAAAAAAATTGTAACGGACGACAAAGAAATCGAATACAGTTATATTGCTGAACAAAAAGGAAATAAGATTGAGGTAATTTCTACCACCAAAGTTAAGAGTCCCACTTATGAGAAAGAATATTACCCTGCCTTTAAGCAGATTTGGGGAGTGGCTTCCAAACAGGAAAATCAGGTCATCAGTCTCGTAAAGAAACAGTAATTAAAATTTTTTTTTCAAAATAATCTTAAACCATTCATCTTTTGAATGGTTTTTGCATTGCAGAAGGAAATCAGAATTATGAAAAATACGATTGCTGTTTTAGCACTTTCTGCTTTCTTTGTTTTTTCAGCCTGTAAAAAGGCAGAAAACAATAATTTGAATGAAACAGAAGCTGCAGCACCTGAAAAGTTTACAGTAGATTCCGTGAAAATCAGCGATTCGACTAAGTTAAGCGATTCTTTAACCGTTAAATATACTTCCAAAATGTTGCTGTTCCCGACAGTTAAGGATAAAAAATTATTAGACAGCATTTATTTTACAGAAAAAAATATTGGCGATTTTTCCAGAGAAGGATTGCTGAATTACCTTCAGAAAAGCAAAAACGAATATTTTAATAACATCAGAAAAGATTCAAAAGACTGGATTTCAGATATTTCATTCTCTCAGGAATGGTATTCGGATACAGCAATGAAAGTAAAATCCAATATCAACGATTATCTCCAGATAGAATACTTTTGGGCTTCATATGAAGGCGGAGCGCACGATAACTACGGTTATTCGGAAAGAGTTTTTGATCTTCAAAACAATAAAAAATTAGAATTAAAAGACATAACTTCCATGCCAAAAGAAAAACTGGAAGCTCTTTTAATGAAAAATATCAACAAGACCAACAGCGGAACTACCGACGATAAAGGAGAAGTTAATAATTCTGAAATGCTTCTGGTAGATAAAATTCCGGCAACGGAGAACTTCTATTTTGATGATAAAAACCTATATTTCCATTACAGTCCGTACGAAATTACAGCTTTTGCAGCAGGAGATATTATAATCCCTGTTTCCTGGACAGAGCTTAAAGGAACTCTTACTCCCGAATTTATGAAAAGAATAAAAATTAAATAACAATCATGCTTCCAGATCGGGAGCATTTTTTATTTTTGCACTAATGGAAAAAGTCGCTTTCATCATCAATCCTTTTTCGGCAAAAAAAAATTATCAGCCGTTTCTCAACGAACTGAAAGCAAAGGTGAAAGATCCTTTGTATTACATCTCGGAATCTATTCCCGGAACCGATCAGTTTATTCAGGATCATTTTAATGACGTTGATATTTTTGTAGCCATCGGAGGCGACGGAACCATTTCTACCGTAGCCAGAAACCTCATTGATACAGAAAAAATTCTTGCGATTTTTCCGGCAGGTTCAGGAAACGGATTCTCCAACGAAACCCAGTTCAGCAAAAATCTGGACGAACTGCTGGAAAAGATCAAAACCAGAAATTCCAGAAAGATTGATACGTTCACTGTAAATGAAAGGCTTTCCATCAATGTTTCCGGAACCGGATTCGATGGCAAAGTCGTAAAAGAATTTGAAAAAACGACAAGAGGATTTAAAAATTACATCAAAGTTTCCATAAAAACTTTTTTCAGCTATAAGCCGATCAAACTGAAGTTTTTTGACGAAAAATACAAGCAGTACAACGGAAAATACTTAATGATAAACATTGCCAACACCCGGCAGTTTGGGAACAACGCTTATATTGCGCCTCATGCAAGTAAAAGTGACGGTTTGGTGGATATGGTTCTCGTCAAAAAATTTCCTTTTTTCTATTCCATGCTTTTTGCATTTAGAATGTTTACCAAAAAACTGAAACAGGACGATTACATTACTTATTTGCCTGTTTCCGAAATAGAATTTAAGGTGAATACCAAAAACTGGCATCTCGACGGAGAATTCAATAAAATAAAATCTCCGGTTCGTGTAAAAGTTCAGCCTTCGAGTTTAAGGATTTTAATTTAAAACAGTCATTCCGGTAAAAAATAGATTGTTTTCTATTTTAGGAGCTGTTTCGCGCTTTCGCTACTCGCTTTTTCATTTTTTTCGGCGCGGCAGCGAAGCTGCCGCGCCGAAAAAAACGAAAAGAGCTCAGACACGCCGCTCAATCGCGGCTAAAATGACAGTCATAACAAAAACTTAATCGGCTTCAGAGTAGAACTTATCAGTTACAACTCAGGCTAAACTTCCAACTTTTTTTCCACTTCATTCGGATGATCCAGACAATATTGAAGCTGATCTTTATCCAGTTGTTTTTCCCAGTTGGCAACCACTACCGTTGCAACAGAATTTCCGATAACGTTGGTTAAAGCACGGCATTCACTCATAAACTTATCGATTCCTAAAATCAGCGTCATTCCGGCAATCGGAATTTCAGGAACAACCGCTAATGTTGCTGCTAAAGTCACAAATCCCGCTCCCGTAACTCCGGCTGCGCCTTTAGAACTCAGCATGGCAACCAAAAGAAGAATGATCTGTTTTTCAATTGGAAGATGGATGTTCAGAGCCTGGGCAATAAAAAGTGAAGCCAGCGTCATATAAATATTGGTTCCGTCGAGATTGAAAGAATATCCTGTAGGAACCACCAAACCGACAATCGCTCTTGAACATCCTGCTTTTTCAAGCTTTTCCATAATTCCGGGAAGTGCGGATTCTGATGAACTCGTTCCTAAAACCAGCAAAAGTTCTTCTTTCAGATAATACATCAGTTTAAAAATATTAAAACCGTTGTACCAGGCGACAGCGCCTAAAACCAAAACTACAAATAATGCAGAAGTAATGTAGAAAGTTCCCACTAAAAAAATCAGATTCAAAACCGAATGAAGTCCATATTTTCCAATGGTAAAAGCCATCGCTCCGAAGGCTCCGATCGGTGCCAGTTTCATCAGCATATGCACAATTTTGAAGACCGGAGTGGAAAGATCCTGTAAAAAATCCGTTACTTTCTGGCTCTTTTCTTTCGTTAAAACCAAAGCTACTCCCATTAAAATAGCAACAAGAAGCACCTGCAGAATATTATCTCCAACCAGCGGACTGAACAGCGTTTCCGGAATAATATTCATGATGAAACCCGTTAAAGTCGTTTCATGTGCTTTTTGCTGATATTGCGAAACATCGCCCGAAAGGGTAGAAGGATTAATATTCAGACCGTGACCCGGCTGTAATATATTTCCTACCACCAAACCGATAATCAATGCCAATGTTGAAAACGTAAGGAAATAGATCATCGCTTTAACCGCAATTCTGCCTACTTTCTTCAGGTCAGTCATGTGTGCAATTCCCAAGGTAAGAGTAATGAAAATCACTGGAGCAATAATCATTTTCACGAGTTTGATGAATCCGTCACCCAAAGGTTTCATCTTTTCACCAAGTTCCGGATAAAATCTTCCTAAAAGAATTCCTGCAACAATCGCAATAATAACCTGAAAATAAAGCTGGTGGTAAATCTTTTTTGCTTTCACAAGAATATGGATTTTAAAAACCGAAAATTAGTGAAATTTGCTTTAAAATAATGACAAATGTCATGAATAGTTTCGGCTCGGGCGAAGCCCGAGCCGAAACCAAAATTATTTTAAATTTTTATATAATTTTAATGAAGCAAGAAACTCAAAAAAAGGTCTCAAAATCCAGATTATTCCACTCTTGCCATTTTGATGAATGAAAATATTTGATAATCAATTAATTAACATGTTTTTGAGTCAGTTTTTTTAAATTAACTACAAAAACGTCAATTATTCCACTGCAACAGAATCGTCACCACGACCATCCGCAACCGCATGAATATTCCCGTTGTCATCAATCAGTATCATTTCTGTTCTCCCGATCTGGTTCCATTTTTCAGATTTGTATCCTAATTTTTCCAGATCCTTAATCGTGGTTTCAGGAAAATTCTTTTCAAAAGCAACCGTTTCAGGAAGCCATTGATGATGAAATTTCGGAGCATTTACAGAAATATTTGCATTCTGCTTAAAATCGATCACATCAACGATAGCCTGATAAACAGAGGTCGGAATCGTAGTTCCTCCCGGAGTTCCCACTACCATATAAGGTTTTCCGTTTTTCAGAACAATGGTTGGTGTCATCGAGGAAAGCATCCTTTTATTCGGCTGAATGGAATTCGCCTCTCCGCCAACCGCTCCAAACATATTCGGGACACCCGGTTTTATGGAAAAATCGTCCATTTCATTATTTAAGAAAAATCCCGCTCCCGAAACAACAACTTTACTACCGTATAAACCATTTAAAGTCGTGGTAACAGCTGCCGCATTTCCATCCTTATCAATAACGGAAATATGAGTCGTTTCTGTAGATTCTTTCGGCTGTTTGGTTATTTTCCCGACTTCCGCACTTGGAGTTGCTTTGCTGAAACTGAAACTTTTCCATCGGTTTTTCAGATATTCGTCAGAAATCAGATAAGATGTTTTATCCTGAATAAAATCCGGATCGCCCATATATTCCGCTCTGTCTGCATATGCTCTTCTTTCGGCTTCCACCATCACCTGAACAGCCTGTGTAGAATTTTGCTGATATTTCTCAAGATTTTCATAACCTGCCATTTTCAGCATTTGCGCAAGAAGAAGTCCGCCGCTAGAAGGCAAAGGCATAGAAACCACCTGATTTCCTTTGTAATCAAATTCAAGCGCTTTTCTTTCGGCAACTTTATAATTTTTAAGATCTTCAGAAGTAATAATTCCGTTTCCTCTTTTCATTTCAGAAACCAGAAGTTCCGCTGTTTTTCCTTCGTAAAAACCCTTTAAACCTTGTTTCTGAATCAACTTTAACGTTTCAGCCAGATCTTTTTGAACTAGAAGGTCTCCGGCTTTCCACGGAATGTCTTTTACAAATACAATTGAAGACTGATTGTGCTTCTGGAAATGCTGCTTATTGTTATTCAGTAAATTAGCTTCCTGTTCAGTAATCGCAAATCCTTTTTCAGCAAGATCAATGGCAGGCTGAATCAATTTGTCCATCGGAAGTTTACAGTATTTCAAAGTAGCAAAAAAACCTGCCACACTTCCCGGAATTCCGACAGCTAATCTTCCATTTTGGGAAAGATCCGTGTTAGCTTTTCCGTTTTTGTCGACGTACATATCGCGGCTTGCTTTTTTAGGCGCAGTCTCACGATAATCGAGCGTAAATTTTTCACCATTATTTTTTACACCAACCAAAAATCCGCCTCCGCCGATATTTCCTGCCTGCGGATATACAACGGCAAGTGCATATTGTGTGGCAACAATAGCATCATAGGCATTTCCTCCCGATTTAAGAATTTTTGCTCCGGCTTCACTTGCCAGTGGATGTGCAGAAACAACCACACCTTTGTTTTTAACTTTTACCTCCTTCACAATAGTAATATCTGTGTATTGTGCTGAAATTGTGGAAGAAATTAAAATAAGTGAAAGGATAATCTTTTTCATTTGCAAAATTTATATTCGAATTTACGATTTTGTTTTAAGATAGGGTGTAAAATATTTACTTTTGCTTCGATCAACAAATAAAAGTTAAAAATGAAACCCCACACGGAAAGAATACTTATTACAGGTGCTTTAGGGCAAATTGGTACCGAGCTTACAAACAGACTTGTTGAAATTCACGGAGCTGAAAATGTTGTGGCTTCGGGACTTGACAGATGGCAAAAGGGAATTACTGCGGCGGGTCATTACGAAAGGATGGACGTTACGAATACACAATTGGTTAGACAGGTGATCAAAGATTACGATATCACCACCGTTTACCATTTGGCTTCATTATTGTCGGGTACATCAGAAAAGCAGCCCATTTTCGCATGGAAGCTAAATCTGGAGCCTTTGCTTCATTTTTGTGAAATGGCAAAAGAAGGACTTATCCAAAAAATTTTCTGGCCGAGTTCTATCGCTGTTTTCGGAAAGGGAATTCCGAAAGAAAATGTAGAGCAGGATGTAGTTCTAAATCCTACAACGGTTTACGGAATTTCTAAAATGGCAGGTGAAAAATGGTGCGAATATTATTTTGACAAATATGGAGTGGATGTAAGAAGCATCCGTTATCCGGGATTGATTTCATGGAAAACGCCTGCAGGTGGAGGAACAACAGACTACGCTGTTGAGATTTTTTATGAAGCCATTGAAGAAGGAAAATACACAAGTTTTATTTCCGAGAATACAGGAATGCCGATGCTGTATATGGATGATGCTATCAATGCAACTCTGAAATTAATGGATGCTCCGAAAGAAAATCTTACCGTGAGATCTTCATATAATTTGGGCGGAATGTCTTTCACTCCAAAAGAACTGGCGGAAGAAATTAAGAAAGAAATTCCGGAATTTGAGATCGACTATAAACCGGATTTCAGACAGGCGATCGCAGATTCCTGGCCGGCTTCAATTGATGACTCCGTAGCGAAAAAAGACTGGGGATTAAGCTACGATTTCGGGATTTCTGAAATGACAAAAGACATGATTAAGAACTTAAAAGTAAAATTGAATAAAAATTAATTTACTTCGAGTTTTAATTTAAATAGAAATTATTTTAACATCTGATTTTTAATTTATTATAAAAATTATCTAAAATTTAGTTTAAATGATATTGTTCACATTTAACATTCTGAATATTGAAGCTGACTGCAAAAAACAGCAGTCTGTTTCCGATGAAGAAAGACTGAAAATTTCAGAAGATAATACAAAAGCAATACTTAGAATTTTAGACATTCATGATGTTAAAGCAAGTTTTTTTGTAGAGATTTCGATCGCTCAAAAACTTCAGAATTTAATAAAAGCAATTTCATTCCAAGGGCATGAAATTGCTTTTTATAATAAAAATTCTACCCTTCCGGAAATTGACAATGCTAAAAAATTTACTCAGGAATTTTTAGAAAAACAGATTCGCGGAATTCGTCAGAAAGACAATAAACTTCCACAGCATGATTTAAAATTGCTGGAATTTAATTACGTTTCCAATATTGATAATGCCAACATTCTTTTTCCTTTTAAACGTCTGAAAAGAGATACGCAAATTAATGAGGAGGACGGACTGAGTATTGTTCCGGAAAGTATTTCTCCTTACAGTCAGCTTCCGTATAACGATTTTGTATTTCAGATGCTTCCGATGGAATATTACCAGAGTATGGTTTTTGAAACCCTGAAAAAGGATGATTTCGTTCTGATCTATCTTAATTCATGGCAGTTTACAGATTTCCAAAAATATCCGTTTGATATTCCCTTTTACAGAAGGCTGAATTCGGGCAAAAAAATGGAGGACAAATTAGATGCCCTCCTCAGTTGGATCAACGAGAAAGAAATGGCTACTTCCCGTATGAAAGATTATATTTTTTAATTATGAAAAAAACTTTGGAATCCCCCAAAACGATAAGATTTTTAAATGAAGATGAGATTCCCAACAATCCTTCAATCTTAAAAAGATGGGAAGAGAGTAAAACTGCAAATATTGTTCAGGGATATACTTTTAAGCTTAAAGAAAATAATTCTGAGAATGAATCGATAGGATTTGATTTTTTTGCTGAAATAAATATTGATAATTCTAACCTCTGGAATTTAATTGTTGCGCTTTCAAAAACATTACCCGAAGTTGCGGCTGTTCTATTTGGGCATATTGATTTTGACTTAAATTATGGCAATTATGAGGAAAAAGACAGTATTTTGAAATTTATTAATCAATATAAAAAAGAACTTACTCAGGATGCTTTTATAAATTTTGGGCTAATCTATAATGATGATGAGAACTTAGTCGAAATATTTATTGATGAAAGTAAATATATAAAATATTGGGGAGTGGATGAAGAATTGTTCCGGAAGATCATGAATGACTTTAAATTAGAAGAAATCGAAAACCTTGAATTCATAGACGAATATCCTAAGGTTCGTGAAGCTTTAACAAGATTTGATGAGAATGCGATTGATTCAAATCTACTTATCGAAAAACTGAGTGAAAAATATCTTTGAATCAAACGCAATAAGTGTTTGTGATTTAAGCAAGTTCAAAAAGCGTAATTTCCGGTAAAACGCCGACTCTTCCGGGATATCCCAAAACTCCGAAGCCTCTGTTTACATAAAGCATTTTTCCTTCGCTTTCGTATAAATCTGCCCATTTCGGATATTTATACTGAACAGGAGACCATTTTATGTTTTTCAGATCCAAACCAAACTGCATTCCGTGGGTGTGTCCTGAAAGCGTTAAATGAACATTTGCAGGGTGTTTTTTCACCACATAATCAAAATGGGTAGGATCGTGGCTCATTAAGATTTTAACAGCAGATTCCGGAACTCCTTTTAGGGCATCATCTAATCTTCCAAACTGTGGAAAAGGTTTCAATCCCCAGTTTTCAACACCTAAAATGTATATTTTTTCGCCATTTTTTTCAATGATTCTGTGTTCGTTCCGAAGCATATCAAAACCGGCCTGTCTTTCGTAATCAATTAAGGTATCAAGATTTTTCTTTTTGGCTTCCGGAGAGTCCCAGCTTACATAATCTGCGTAATCATGATTTCCAAGAACGGCAAATTTTCCGTCTTTCGCTTTAATTTTTGAAAATAATGGAATGAATGGTTTGAATTCTTCAGCAACATTATTCACCATATCTCCGGTAAAAAGAACCAGATCAGGATTCTGTTCATTGATTAAGTCAATTGCATGCTGAAGCTTTCCCGGATCCGCAAAACTTCCACTGTGAACATCGGAAATCTGTACGATTTTATATCCTTTAAAGCTTTGGGGAAGATTCGCAAAATTCATTCGTACTCTTCTTACTTTATGGCGGTATTTTCCAAAGGTAATTCCGTCGATAAAAAGAGCTGAAAGAACACCTCCTAAACCTAATCCCATAATGCTTAAAAACTTTCGTCTTTCAGGGAAAAAGTTTTCTGACGGGCGGGTAAGTCCGATAAGATAGCTTCCGGTTCTGAAGATATCATCAATTAATAAAAATAAAACGATGAAAACTTTGGGCAGAATAAAAATTAGGAACAGGGAGATCATAATCTGCGCGCGCATCATGCTTCGGTCTGCTCTGCTGAAGTGGGAAACTTCGTAAGCGAAAAAAACGTAAACCGCTAAAGAAATGACGCAGTAGCCTATTTTGATCCAGTTGTTATCTGTTAAAGTTCTGATTGCCTGGTAAATGTAAATTTCCAGAAAAATAAAAACTGCCGCAATGATAAAAAAGTTTCTTTGCATAACTAAGTGTAAAAAAAGCACAAAGAATTAATTTTCCCTGTGCTTTTTTATATTTTAAATTAAATGTTGTTAAGGAAATCTGTAAACAATAGCATTGATGTTCATTCCGGCTCCTACCGAAGTCATTACAATGTTACCTTTTTCTTTAAACGATTGACCTTCCATTTTTCCTTTAATTATTAAATCAAACATAGTAGGAATGGTTGCTACGGAAGAATTTCCGAAATTCTGGATCGTCATTGGAGAGATGGAATGGTCATACTCTTTCACATTATAAAGCTTGTGAAGCCTTTCAATCATCGCATAATCCATTTTTGCATTTGCCTGATGAATTAAGATTTTGTTGATGTCTTCAATAGAAAGACCAGCGTCTTCAATGGTTTCTTTAATCGCAGCCGGAACGTTTTTCAACGCATATTCGTAGATTTTTCTGCCCTGCATTCTTACGAAAATACGGGTCTGGTCAGAATCTTTGTTGATGGATGGTCCGTTGGCAAGATAATCCAGTTCCACACCGTTGTCACAGATTGTATTGTGAGCAATGATTCCTACATTTTCCTGATCTGTAGCCTGAACCACAACAGCACCTGCTCCGTCTGCAAAGATCATTCTATTTCTGTCATGCGGATCTGTTACTCTGCTTAATGTTTCAGCACCGATTACCAAGATGGTTTTAGCCACTTTAGCTTTAATTAGGTTGTCTGCCAAAATCATCGCTTCCACCCATCCCGGACATCCGAAAAGCATATCGTAAGTAACACATTTTCTGTTTTTAATGCCTAACTTGTTTTTCACTCTCGCTGCCATTGTTGGCATAAAATCTGCGTATCCGTTTACAGTAACTTCCCCGAAATTACTTGCGTAAATGATATAATCCAGTTCCTCCTGATCTATTTTTGCATCTGCAATAGCAATTTTTGCAGCTTCGTAACCGATTTTTGAGTTGGAAAGATCATCTTCTATGAATCTTCTGTTTTCTATCTCTGTAATTTCTACAAATTTTGAGATCGTTTCCTCAGCAGGTTTGTCAATCTTTACCCCGTCTTCTGAATAAAACTCTGAATCTAGAAAAAAGTCTCTTCCTATAATTCTGCTGGGAAGATAAGATCCAGAACCAATAATGATCGTATTCGGCATTCGTTTATATGATTTTTTTTAAAGATGCAAAGTTAATAATTAATATTAATAACAGAGAATTAAAAATATTACTAAATTTGCAAAAATTGTACTTTACAATCCTATGAAAAACAATCCTTCTTTAAAAGGCTTACTTATTGCAGTTGTGGCGTTTATCGTAGCCTTTGGGATTTATTTCCTTTTTTTAGCCAAAAAAAATTACTACGTAGTGGATAATCCTACGCCGGATACGTTTTACTATAAAATCAATAATGGTTCCGAAGGTATAATTGCAGGCGGACAGACGGTTCCCGTAGATCTTAATCAGGGAAAAAATTCTATAAAAGTTTTCGACCGGAATAAAAAATTATTATTCGATTCTGCTTTTGAGGTAAAAAAAATCAGAGGTCTTATCAATATCGCTCATCAGGATTATTATATCAATGATCAGTATTACGGATATAATCTTAAAAAAGATTCATTACTTTTGGCATTAGATAAAACCATCATAGACGGAAAACCGTATTTCGGAGGCGCAAGACGTTTCAGTAAGCTGTTTACCGATGATTTTTATTATAACGTAGACGAAGATTACGATAAAATTATCAAAAATATCCAGAAGGTAGAATCAAGATCGAAGATCTTCAGAAAGCAGGATTACCTTAATTATTATAATGAATATTACAAGTTTTAAGTTTTGACAAAAGATATTACCAAAATTACGCCTTACAATACCGACGCTACTAAAAAGAGTCAGGTAGAAGATATGTTCGACAATATTGCACCGAAGTATGATCTTCTGAATCGGGTTTTATCCATGAAAATCGATGTGATGTGGAGAAATACACTGGTGAAATGGATGAAAAAAGATAATCCGCAGGAAGTGCTGGATGTGGCTACAGGAACGGGTGATCTGGCGATTGCTGTGGAAAAAGGAACCGGCTCTAAAGTAATTGGTTTAGATTTATCGCAACAAATGTTAAATGTTGGCGTTATTAAAATAAAAAAACTTAAATTAGACGGCAAAATTTCCATGCAAAAAGGAGATGCGGAGAAGTTACTGTATGAAGATAACAGATTTGATGCGGTTTCCGTTGCATTCGGAGTTAGGAATTTTGAAAACCTTACCAAAGGTTTGGCAGAATTAAGAAGAGTAGTTAAAGATAACAAGAGTGTTTATATACTGGAGTTTTCAAAGGTTGAAGGGTTTATGGGACCATTGTATATGTTTTACTTTAAAAACATTTTACCTGCAATCGGCAGACTGGTTTCCAAAGATAACAGGGCGTATACATACCTTCCGGATTCTGTAAATGCTTTTCCTTACGGGGAAAAGATGAGACAAATTCTTTTAGATACAGGATTTAAAAAAGTTGAATATAAAAAACTAAGTTTAGGTATAGCCACAATTTATAAAGCAACAAAGTAACCTATGAATAAATTTTTATTAAGAGCACTGGTTTTAGCCTCAGTAAATGTTGCAGTTTTAGCAAACGCGCAATTCAGAACCCGAAACAGAATGGATAAGTTGGAAGACTTTGACGAACAGAAATTCAGTTGGGGTTTTTATCTAAGTGGTAACAGACTAGACTACCGTATTGTTCTCAATCCAAGATATGGGATGAACAACAATCAGAATCTTGTTACATCTAAAGAAAGCTACAGTTTCGGTGCAGGTTTAATTGCAAAGTGGAGACTGAATGACTTTTTGGATGTAAGATTGGAGCCAGGGTTACAATTTGGGCAGAGACAGCTTACTTTCAATACGCAGAGCAACGACCAGTATGCTGCGGGTACTTTGACGAACGATCCTTTTATTCCGATGAAATTAACGGATAAAGACAAAATAAGAGATATTAAAACTACCCTTATAGATGTTCCGGTATTGCTGGAATTCCACGGGAACAGATGGTACAATTCCAGACCTTACGTTGCAACCGGGGTAAACTATATCGTAAACCTTCAGTCTAATGCAACTTCTACAGACGACAATATGCAGCAGGTTTTCAGATCTACTACGCATAACTTTGCATGGTCTGCAGAAATGGGAATCCAGTTTTATTTCAATAAATTTAAACTGACTCCTGCCGTAAGAGGAACTTTCATTATGAACAATGAAATTGTGGCAGATAATGCAACAACACCTCCTTACTGGACGTCTGCAATGTCTACTTTACACACAAGAGCAATCTTTTTTGTACTGAAATTTGAATAAAAATTTACTATAAAATAGAGAAAGGAGATATATTTTGTATCTCCTTTTTTGTTTCAGGGCAAAATATAGACCGTTTTATTTTTGTTAGTATTAATATTTTGTTATTTTTGCTAATAGTTAGAATATACAAAACCTGAAATGCTTCAAGATTTAGAAAACAATTTTTCAGAATTAGAAAAAAAGATTTTGCAGTTACAGAAAAATTACAAAAATCTTAGCGAAAGATTCTCGGAATTAAATGTTGAGCATGAAGATCTGAAGAAGAGATACGATGAAGAAAGAAGAAAAAATCAGGTATTAGCAGAAGAACAAAAAAATATAAAACTTTATTCAGCAATATCAGGAAATCCTGAACACAACCGATTGATGAAAAACCACATCAACAGGTTGGTGAAAGAAATAGATTTCTGCATTGCGCAGCTTCAAAACAGTGGATTATAATGGAAGTAAGAAGAATAACCATTAATATAGCCGGAAGAGTATATCCGCTGAATGTACCGGCAGCAGAGGAAGAAACCCTGCGCAAAGTCGGGAAGCAGATAGAGAATATGATTAAAGATTTTGAACAGAATTTCGATGTGAGAGACAAACAGGATGCTTTAGCGATGTGTGCCCTGAAATTAGGAACCAATGCTGAAGTGGTGTCTATGAACTACGATAAAACCATACAATCTACCAACGAAAGATTATTAAAAATTAATCAGTCGTTGAATAATGAAACAGGGAAATAGATTTTTTTTCCCGAAAAAGCTGCCTACAATAATTCTAACACATTAAAGGTAAACTCAACGCTAAACAATTACCGAACAAATGTCCATTGAATGGCGTGCCGGTTCTCCGGATTACAGACAGTGGAAATCAGTTCAAATCGTGTTGATTAGGAGTTTACTCTCAATCTCTGGATTATTGTGGGCTTTTTTTATTTATGAATAGTAAGACAATTAAAACTCAATATAGATTATGACAACAGCCATTATAGTCGGCGTTATTTGTTTGGTAATCGGTGCAGTTGCAGGGATATTTTTCTCTAAAAGCTCGTTGAATACCAAAGCAAAATTTATTATAGATGATGCACAGAAAAATGCCGAAAACCTTATAGAAAAAGCTAATGTACAAGCTGAATCCATAAAGAAAGAAAAGAACCTTCAGGCAAAAGAAAAATTCCTTGAACTGAAATCTCAGCACGATGCAGACATTCAGGCAAGAGAAAAGAAAATGCAGGAGGTAGAAAAAAGAATCAAGGATAAGGAGCATAAGCTGAACGACGAGCTTAGCAAAACCGGAAAACTTGAAAAAGATCTGGATAAGCAAATCGCTGATTACGCTAAAAAAACAGAAATTTTAGAAAGAAAACAGCACGAACTTGATATTGCAACAGCGAAAAAAGTTGAAATTTTAGAAAAAATTGCCAACTACACCGCTGAAGAAGCAAAAGCTGAATTGGTAGAAACCATGAAGGCGGAAGCGAAAACAAGAGCTCAGGCGCACGTTCAGAGCATTATGGAAGAAGCGCAGCTTAATGCAAAAAGTGAAGCAAGAAAAATCGTTATCCAGACCATTCAGAGAATCGGAACAGAACAGGCGATTGAAAATTCAGTATCCGTTTTCAATATCGAATCGGATGAGGTAAAAGGAAGAATCATCGGTAGAGAAGGTAGAAATATCCGTGCTTTGGAAGCGGTAACTGGAGTGGAAATTATTGTAGATGATACTCCGGAAGCAATCCTTCTTTCATGTTTCGATCCGGTAAGAAGAGAAATCGCAAGATTATCCCTTCACAGATTGGTAACAGATGGAAGAATTCACCCTGCAAGAATCGAAGAAGTTGTTGAAAAAACAAGAAAGCAGATTGAGGAGGAAATTATTGAAGTAGGAAAAAGAACGATCATCGATTTAGGAATCCACGGATTACACCCTGAATTAATTAAAATCGTAGGTAGAATGAAATACCGTTCTTCTTACGGACAAAACCTGTTACAGCACTCAAGAGAAGTGGCGAATATCGCGGCAACAATGGCGGCTGAATTAGGCTTAAATGTAAAACTTGCGAAAAGAGCAGGACTGTTACACGATATCGGTAAAGTTCCTGAGCAGGAATCTGAACTTCCTCACGCTTTACTAGGTATGCAATGGGCAGAAAAATACGGTGAAAATGCAGAAGTTGTCAATGCCATCGGAGCGCACCACGACGAAGTGGAAATGACTTCATTATTGTCTCCGATCATTCAGGTTGCCGATGCAATCTCAGGAGCAAGACCAGGAGCAAGAAGACAGGTTCTTGAATCTTACATCCAGAGATTAAAAGATCTTGAATCTGCAGCATTAAGTTTCGACGGAGTTTCTTCAGCTTATGCCATTCAGGCAGGTAGAGAGTTAAGAGTAATGGTAGAAAGCGGAAAAGTAAACGATGAAGTAGCTTCTCAGTTATCTTACGACATCTCAGAAAAGATCCAGAACGAACTTACGTATCCTGGACAGGTAAAAGTAACAGTAATCAGAGAAACGAGAGCTGTAAATATTGCGAGATAAGAATCAGAAAAAGATAATTCATAAAAACCTTTCAAGAAATTGGAAGGTTTTTTATTTTTAGCAAAATTTAAAACTCCAAAATGCAAGAACTTTCCACATCTTCAAAACTGAAGTACATTTTTTCCATTCCTGTTATCATTTCCGCATTAGGCTACTTTGTAGATATCTACGACTTACTTTTATTCGGGATCGTAAGAATTCCGAGTTTAAAAGCTTTAGGATTGAATCCTGATGTCGACGGAACATTTATTTTAAATGCACAGATGATTGGTTTACTTTTGGGCGGAATTTTCTGGGGAATTTTCGGTGACAAAAAAGGAAGGCTTTCTGTTTTGTTCGGTTCTATTTTAGTCTATTCTTTGGCAAATATTGCATGTGGATTTTTACCCTATTTTCCAAAAGAGCATCTGGTGTACCAATATGCGGGTTTAAGATTTATCGCGGGAATTGGACTTGCCGGAGAACTCGGAGCCGGAATTACCCTTGTTTCTGAAAGTCTGCCAAAGAATTTAAGAGCGATCGGAACGTCTGTGGTTGCAGGTTTCGGATTAATGGGGGCGGTTGTGGCTCAGTTAACGGTAGAATTAGCAGGAGGGTGGAATATTTCTTACATCATCGGTGGAATTTTAGGAATTATGCTTTTATTTCTCAGAATCAGTGTTTCCGAATCCGGAATTTATAAAACAATGGAACACCGGTCGGTTTCCAAAGGAAATTTCCTGTCGTTTTTCACCAATAAGGACCGTTTAGTACGCTATTTAAAATGTATTGCAATTGGTTTACCCACGTGGTTTTGCATCGGGATTCTAGCTGTTTTAGCCAATCAGTTTGCACCGGAACTCGGAATTAAAGACCTTAATCCCGGAAAAGCAATTATGTGGGCTTACGTTGGAATTTCTGCCGGAGATCTGGCAAGCGGTTTTATTTCCCACTTTTTAAAATCCAGAAAAATGGCGATTTTCTATATGCTGATTTTTACCATTATTGGAGTTGTACTGATGCTTTTCGGAAATACCAATACCGAAACAAAATATTACATCTTCTGCGTATGGCTAGGATTGGGAACAGGATATTGGGCAATGTTCGTTACACTGGCAGCCGAACAGTTTGGAACCAATATCAGAAATACGGCAACTACCACCGTTCCGAATATGGTTCGCGGATTGGTTCCCGTAATGATCTTCGCCTTTGATCTTTTTAAGAAAGATTTTTCGGTAATTGTAAGTGCGGCAATTGTGGGAATTATTGTTTTCGGACTGGCTTTCTACTCTTCATTAACGGTTTCAGAAACCCACGACAAAGATCTTGAATTTACAGAATAATTTCTGCTGTTTAAGAAATAATAATCTCAAATTTTCGTTATCAGTTTTAATAAGTTTAAGAGAATAAATAAATTATCAAAAATAATAGTAAATTATGCTCTGAATAATGAATATTTGTTTAACTTTGGCACGCAACTAAAACTAACGTTTAATATCAAAAACCACATCACAATGCAAAATTTTTTAAAAAAAGCAACAAAATTAAAAAAAGCCGATCTTAAAAACATTACAGGAGGCGTAAGCGGAACACCGGATCTTTCAAAATGCGGATGCAGTTGTTCAGGATCTGTAACAGGACCGTTTTACTGCGTTCAGTACATCGCTTGTCCGCAGGTTTATACCTGCAACGACGCTATATAAGAAATTATTTCAATTAGAAATAAACATTTCCACATTTAATACGCAAAAGCCTTTTGGGACCTTCCAAAAGGTTTTTGTAATTAATAGATGTCTGTTATGAAGCAAAAAATAATTTGGAGCTTTATCTCGCTTTCCGCACTCGCTATTTTCATTATTTGGGCTGCGGCAGCGAAGCTGCCGCAGCCCAAATAATGAAAATGAGCTCAGACAATTGCTCCAATCGAGGCTAGATGACAGGATCTCTTACGTCCATCAGTTAAAATTTAAAATATACAGCAGACTTCCGGTACTGATGAAAATCCATAGAAAAACAGCAAAAGCAAGAGGCTTAAAACCGATGGTTTTCAAAGTTTCAACAGAAAGAGTAGAACCAATAAAAAACAACGTTAAATTTAATCCGGACTTCGCTAAAAAAGTAATGGAGGAACTAAGTTCACCAACAAAAGGAAAATAAGTGTTCAGCAAAATAGCCAGAATAAAATATCCGATAAACTTTTAATCTGTAATCAAACATTGTGGTTATTGGTTTTTAGTTGACGGTTGATCGTTTTTAATTATAATAGAATTACAGCATTAATAGCTGATAACAATCAATCAACAACATCAACGACTTTACAAATCCGAGAAATTTTTATCCTCAAGATGCTCAAATCTGCTGTTTTTGGCTTCACCGATCTTTTGTTTTGTATAAATACTGTTATTTCCTGAAAATAAGTAAGAAACAATGCATGCAATTGCCACATAGATTCCACATTCAGCTCCAAACAATTCAATTCCCATAAGCATACATGCAAGAGGAGTATTGGTTGCACCTGCAAAAACAGCCACAAATCCCATTCCGGCGAGCAAACCAAACGGAAGCGGAATAAATAATGACAATGCACTTCCTAAAGCTGCTCCGATAAAGAAAAGGGGAGTCACTTCACCGCCTTTAAATCCTGCAGAAAGCGTAACGATGGTAAAAATCATTTTGAAGGCAAAATCATAAAGCGGAAGCTGTTTTTCAAAAGATTCTACAATGGTCGGAATCCCCAATCCGATATATCTTGTAGTTCCCATTGCAAAAACGGCAACAGCAACAATGATTCCGCCCACAACCGGACGAAACGGAGGAAATTTTATGTTAGATTTGAAAACAGAGCCCGTAAAATGGATCATCCTGCTGAAAGCTGCTGCGCAGATTCCAAATAAAATTCCTGCCAAAACACTGTATAAAATCGGTAAAAATTCAAGTTTTGGAATAAGTTCGATATGATAGTGCGTATGTTTTGCTTTCCAGAGATTGGTAACAAGATCAGCCAGAACCGCAGAAGTAAAAGCGGGAAAAATAGCATTATAACGAATTCGTCCCATCAGAAAAACTTCAAGTCCAAAAACCGCTCCCGCTAAAGGAGTTCCGAAAACAGAACCAAAACCCGCGGCAATAGACGAGATCAGCAAAATTTTTCTGTCATTTTTATCAAGTTTCAGGATTTTTGTCAGTTGATCGGAAATCGCTCCCGCCATTTGAAGAGCAGTTCCTTCACGACCTGCAGAACCTCCGAAAAAATGAGTGACCATCGTTCCTAAATAAACAAAAGGTGCCATTTTAAAAGGAATAATTTCCTTCGGTTCCTGAATATTTTCCAGAAGCAAATTGTTTCCTGCTTCCACATCTTTTCCAAAATAATAATACAAAAGTCCCGTTAAAAATCCACCTAAAGGCAAAAACGCAATCAGCCAGAGATGATTTTCCCGGAAATCGGTTGCCCATTGCAATGATTTTAAAAATCCGGCAGAAGCACTTCCTACCAAAATTCCGATAATACTACTGATAAAAAGCCATTTCAGGATATAAGGCAAAGCCGGATATTTTCTGAAGAAAAAACCAGTGTGAAATTTTATTGTACGGTTTAAAGTTCGTTGATGTTGAGACATAATTTTCCTGATCAATTACTGTTAATAATCTTTTAATCAGGCGTCATCAGCTTTTGAAAAGCGGTTGGATAAGGAAGAACACCATTTCCTTTTGTACTGCAAAGATAAAAATTATAAATCATTTTTCAGAATGTAATTTCCGCCTTCAAATCTCTGTATGCAGAGCCTCAAAATTTTCTACAGAAAAGGCTTCATTTCATCCTCAATCTGAGTTCTTAGTTCCATTAATCGAATTGCATACTGTTCTTTCTGCTTTTCCTCTTCTGTTTCCGGAATCCATTTCGGAACGGGAAGTTTTTTTCCGTTTTCGTCTACGGCAACAAATACAATGATGCAGTGTGTTTTTTTATCGAAATTCGGTTGTTTCAGGTTTCTGGAAAATACATTGATGGAAATATGCATACTCGATGAACCCGTGTAAATAACCTGCGCTTCCACTTTTACAATTTCTCCGATTTTGATGGGTTCGTAGAAACGGATTCCGCCAACATATACTGTTACGGAGTAATTTCCGCTCCACGTTGTTGCGCAGGCGTAACCAGCCTGATCAATCCATTTCATGACGCTCCCTCCATGTACATTTCCACCGTAGTTGACATCTGAAGGTTCTGAAATAAACTGAAAAGTGATCGGTTTGTTGTCCATTCTTTTTAAAATTTGAATAAAGGTATTTATAATTTTTAAAATTTTGGATTAAATCTTACTTTTGAAGAATGAAAATGTTAAAATTTTCTATTAACCATCAAAATAAATCTCTCAATGAAAAAAGTATTTTACCTGAATACCTGTGGTACATGTAAAAAAATAATGGCTGAATTTGATCTTAAAGACTGGGAACTGCGTGAAATAAAAAAAACTCCCGTTACCAAAGAAGAACTTGCAGAAATGTATGAAAAAACAAAGTCTTATGAAGCGCTGTTCAGTAAAAAATCTACCCAGATCAAGCAAAGAGAGATAGATGTAAAATCTCTTTCGGAAAATGGTTTTAAAGATTTGCTGCTGGATCATTATTCTTTTTTGAAACGTCCCGTTTTCATTACCGATGATAGTATTTTTGTTGGAAATGAAAAGAAGAATGTGGAAGCTTTACGGGAGTTTTTTGGAGTAGAGTAGTAAGATATACTTAATGAAAAACCTTAATTTCTTGTAATTGTAACGACTATTTTAAATATTTTTAAGGTTCAAACCTCACAGGTTTTTAAAACCTGTGAGGTTTTTTGGGAATGTAAAAGAGTAGACTTATGGATAAAAAGTTAAATTTTCCGGTAATAACTACAGTTATTTTAAATGCATTTATATTAATCGGAGCCGGTCATGGATTTGGTTTTTTATTCGTCTATGAAATTTTAAGCCTAAACTTTATCTTTACGGATTTCCCTGCTTTTAACTGGAGTCACTATGACGAAAGATTGATGCCGGTATCCTTTTTGTCTTTAATTTTTCAGATATTACTTTTAATTTGTCTGAGAATAAAAGCAGGGCGGCTGAAGAGAACTTTAATAACAATTTTTTCACTTCTTCTCCTATTGATATTTTTTGTTTTAGTTCAGGATTTTTCAAGATCGGACCTAGATAAATTCTCTTTAATCAGCGGAATTCCATTCTTGATATCATCTTTATTCTTGTTATTTAAAGTAAATTTTATAAAGAAGAGTTAAACTCATCTTATATTCTCTTTATAACTTAAACCTCACAGGTTTTAAAAACCTGTGAGGTTTTTTTCGGCATTACCAACAATTGCAGAAAGTCTCAAACAATTTGCGGGAAGCAAACTTCAACTGAAGGAAGTCTTAAACAAATCACTTTCAAAAATTAACTGTTATGTAATTCTGTAAAGCGATTTTCGTATGATCTTAAAAATAAATTTCTTTTTTTTAGACCATTATTATTCATCATTTTTAATTCGTCATTCTGATGAAAAGGAAGGTTTTCGGAAAGTTTTTCGGTGAATTTCTCCATTCCTGTACAGTATTGATCTAGAAATTCATATTTTTCATTGACCGTAATTATTTCAAGACCGGATTGAATTTGATCTTGCATAAAACGAATAGAAAACGAATTTACTTCTATAATATCTGAATATTTAATGTATTGTTGGGGTTTTGATTCTTTTTTGAAATAAAAACCTTCTGCGTTATAACTGAAAATTCCGTCTTCTGAATAAAGTCTGTTCATCTCTTTTTCTGTTGATTCATAATCTGTTGGAAAATTTCCCGTCATTATTTTTGCAATGGTAAAACAGAGTGTTACAAAGCAGATGAAAATAATGAGATAAGAAATTCCTTAACTGTCAAAAACAGGATAGAAAATGTAAACTACAATAAGTATGATGATACAGAGAAATACCATTTTTTTCATCAGAAAAAATTTCTGCAATAGTACGAAAAAATGTATTGCAATATAATTATTTAGCCCGGATAGAAACGGCATCCTTTATTTTTTTGCCGGAGCGAAGCTCCGGCAAAAAATAAAGATAAAGTGGATAGCCGGAAACAGCTCCCAAAAAATAACCGCCTTGCAGAATTTGTGAGGCGGTTTTATATTCGTTAAAAAACAATCAGTTATACAAAAGGAGCTTTTACTACTTTAGCAGGAATGTTTTTGTTTCTTACCTGAATGAAGATTTCAGAACCTAATTTGAAGTGAGGTTTATCTACGTACGCAAGACCTAAACCTATTTTTTTCATCGGCGATTGCGTTCCCGAAGTTACTTTTCCGATGACGTTTCCTTCTGCGTCTACAACAGGGTAGTCGTGTCTTGGAACTCCTTTGTCCGTTAATTCAAAACCTACTAATTTTCTGGTAACGCCTTCTTCTTTTTGCTTGGCAAACGTTTCTTTAGACACAAAATCTTTATCGAATTTTGTGATCCATCCTAAGCCTGCTTCAATTGGCGAAGTGGTATCGTCAATATCGTTTCCATAAAGGCAGAATCCTTTTTCCAGTCTCAAAGTATCTCTGGAAGCCAGTCCGCAAGGGATAATTCCTTCTTCTGCACCTGCTTCGATAATAGCATCCCAAAGTTTTTCGGCAGATTCGTTTTTAAAATAGATCTCAAAACCTCCGCTTCCGGTATAGCCTGTGTTGGAAATAATCACATCACTTACTCCCGCCATAGAACCTACTGTAAAATGGTAGTAAGGAATTTCAGAAAGGTTAGTTTCGGTTAATTTCTGAAGAATTTCAGTCGCTTTCGGTCCCTGAACTGCCAATAAAGACATTTCGTCTGAAGCATTCGTCATCTTTGCTCCGAAAGTATTGTATTTGGAGATATGATCCCAGTCTTTATCAATATTTGAAGCATTGACAACCACGAAATATTTGTCGTCTTCCATTTTATAAACGATAAGATCGTCTACAATTCCTCCGTTTTCGTTCGGAAGACAAGAATACTGAGCTTTTCCGTTTTCCAGAGCATCTACATTGTTGGTGGTAACGTATTGGAGAAGTTCTTTGGAACCCGCCCCTTCAATGAAAAACTGTCCCATGTGAGACACATCGAACAAACCTGCCTTTTCTCTTACGGCAAAATGTTCTTCAGTAACTCCAGAATATTGTACAGGCATTTCAAAGCCTGCGAAAGGTACGATTTTAGCTCCTAAAGAAACGTGTTTGTCGTACAATGCTGTTTTCTTCATATTTAATTTTTATTTCTATTTCTTTATTTTAAAACTGTCGAAAGCCTCGTTGAAAAGCTTCATATAATTTCCGTTCCAGTATTTCTGTGTGCAGTTGATAGTAACGAGAAACAAATCTTTGTCTTTCTGAAAAACTCTGGTGATCCAGTGGAGTTTTTCGTGTTCATCATCGTATTCGTAAAAATATTCTGTGTATCCTTTTTTTCCGCTTTTGCTTTTTATTTTCTTTTCGTCATCCGAAGATTTGTAAAGCGCGAGAATAAATTTTTTGGTTTCTTTTTCCGGCAGATTAAGATCGTGATATTCTGAAATCGTAATGGCTCCAATCTCGTTGCCCGGAAAAATATTGATGATTTCGCTGTCGTTGGTTACTTTCCAGCCTTCCGGAAGCGTGATGGAGTAGTTATCATTTTCATACACTTTCTTTGGGACAGACTGTGCAGAAAATAAAGATGCGGTTACCAAAGACATGATAAGAAAAAACTTTTTCATCAGTGCAGATTGTGTTTATATTCTTCGAGAATGATTTTAAACCATTCTGTAAAGTTATCAGGATTTTCAGAAATTTCTTTGTTGAGATTTTCGAGAGAAATATAGCGTACTTCTTCCACTTCCTCTTTATTTAAATAGAATTCGCCTTCAAAAGTTCCTGTAAAAACATGGTCAAGCTCGTGTTCCCAAAGTCCGTTTCCCACGTCGGCTTTGTAGATGAAATTAAATTTCTCTGAAAGCTCCACATCAATTCCCAACTCTTCTTTTACCCTTCTTTTGGCTCCTTCAAGATAAGTTTCTTCATTTCTTGGATGCGAACAGACTGCATTGGTCCATTTCAGAGGAGAATGATATTTTCCGGAAGCTCTTTTCTGCAAAAGCATTTCGCCATTGCTGTTGAATAAAAAAACTGAAAAAGCACGATGCAGTAAGCCGTTGATGTGCGCCTGCTGCTTTTCCATCAAGCCAAGAACTTTGTCTTCAGGATTTACTAAAACTACGAATTCTTCCATTTCTACAAATGTAAGTGTAATAAATGTATTTTGGAAATTTTTGGTGAAACATCATATTTTTTGGTTTTCAGCTTACTTCGGTTTTTTCATCAATTAATACAACGGGTTAAAGTTTCACTAAAGAGGAAAATTTTAATTAAAATTGTATAAAAAGCAAATTAGTTATTGATATTATTCATTAAATAAATGTTTTTGCTGTAAATATTTAATATAAAGCAAGTTTAATAAGTCTTTTTGATGCAAAAACAGTAACTTTGCACTTCAAATTTTTATGATGGAATTAGAGTACATAGAACACATTAGTCCGATTCTTAAGGACGGCGTAAAAAACTATTTAATTGATATTGACGGAACCATTACAGAAGACGTTCCAAACGAAGAACCTGAAAGAATGGTTACCTGTGAGCCTTTTCCGGATGCTTTGGAAACCATCAACAAATGGTATGACGAAGGTCACCAGATTTGTTTTTTCACGTCAAGAACAGAAAACTTAAAGCAGATTACCATAGACTGGTTAGATAAGCACGGTTTCAAATATCACAGTGTTTTATGCGGAAAACCAAGAGGCGGAAATTATCACTGGATTGATAATCATCTGGTAAGAGCAACAAGATACAAAGGAAGATTTACAGATCTGGTTGAAAAACAGGTTACTATTGAAGTTTTCAAAGAAGACGAATAAAAAAATTAAGGAAAAAGATTAAACGATTAAATATTATGATAAATAGTTTTTAATCCTTTTAATTTTCCCAATTATTAAATCTATAAAAGTTTTATGAAAGTTTTAGCAAACGACGGTTTGGATCAATCCGGTATTGATGCATTGAAAGAGAAAGGTTTTGAAGTAATTACTACGAAAGTTCCGCAGGAACAGTTGGTAGATTATATTAATGAACACCAGATCCGTACAATTTTGGTACGCAGCGCAACACAGGTGAGAAAAGATATTATCGATAATTGCCCTTCCATCGAAATCATCGGAAGAGGTGGAGTAGGAATGGATAATATTGATGTAGACTATGCAAGAGAAAAAGGAATTCATGTGATCAATACCCCTTCTGCATCTTCAGAATCGGTTGCCGAGCTGGTTTTTGCGCACCTGTTTTCAGGGGCAAGATTTTTACAGGATTCCAATAGAAAAATGCCTTTGGTGGGAGACACCGAATTTGCAGGTCTTAAAAAAGCTTATGCTGCCGGAATCGAGCTGAAAGGAAAAACCATCGGTATTGTAGGAATGGGAAGAATCGGGCAGGAAGTGGCTAAAATTGCTTTAGGTCTTGGCATGAGAGTGATTGCTGCAGATAATAATGTAGGTAAAGCAAGTATTAAAGTTAAGTTTTATAACAACCAGTTCATTAATGTTGATATTGAAACAGAACCGCTTCAGGATGTTCTGAAACATTCAGATTTTATCACCCTTCACGTTCCGGCTCAGAAAGACGGTTATATGATCGGGAAAAATGAGTTCGAAATAATGAAGGACGGTGTAGCTGTCGTAAATTGTTCAAGAGGCGGAGTGATTGACGAGACTGCTTTAATTGACGCGTTGAATTCCGGAAAGGTGAAGTTTGCAGGTTTGGATGTGTTCATCAACGAACCAACTCCTTCAAAGGAAATTTTAAATCATCCGAAAATTTCCATGACGCCGCATACAGGTGCATCTACACTGGAAGCGCAGGACAGAATCGGGCTTTCTCTGGCAGAACAGATTTCAAGTATTCTACAGATTCAGTAATTTTCTGATACTATAAAAAACCCCGGCGCAACTTCGTTGCGCCGGAGTCTTGTTTTATAACGAATTTTTTTAATTCTTCTTTTTCAGCTCATCGCGAATTTCCGCAAGCAGTTGTTCTGTTGCAGTAGGAGCAGCAGGAGCTTCCGGAGCGGCAGCTTCTTCTTTCTTCATTTTGTTGATTGCTTTTACCATAATAAATACAACAAGTGCCAGTAAAAGGAAATTAATGGCAACCGTAATGAAGTTACCGTATGCAAAAATAGCAGCATCAGGAGCAATTTCTTTAGCTTTGGCAAGCGTAGCTCCGGCCGGAATATTTTCTGCACCTTTTCCCATAGCATAATAAATGCTGCTGAAATCCGGCTTCCCTACCAGTGCAGCAACAATTGGCATAATTAAATCATCGATAACGCTCGTTACAATTTTTCCGAAAGCTCCGCCGATGATGACACCTACAGCAAGATCGAAAGCATTACCTTTAATCGCAAACTCTTTAAATTCTTTTACAAATCCCATAATTTATATTTTTTTAAGTATTATTTTAATAAAACATGGGTTTAAATTACAAAAAAAAATATAATTTTCGTATTTTATAATTAAATATTAACCAATTATTTTAAAGTGTAAAAATTTTATAATTAACAGATTCATATAATTCTTTTCAAACCAATTAAAAATTCTTTTTCGTAAATTGCTATTAATACCAAAATGTTACTTTAAATATGAAAATTTTCACAGCAGAGCAGATTCGCAATTGTGATGAATATACGATAAAAAATGAGCCGATATCTTCCGGACAGTTGATGGAAAGAGCAGCGCAGGCTTGTGTTGACTGGATTTTTGAGAATTGTAAAAATCACAGAAATTTTGCGGTTTTCTGCGGGAAAGGAAATAATGGCGGCGACGGTTTTGCTATTGCCAGAATGCTTCATCTGAAAGGTTTTGATGTAGATGTTTTTACCAGTACCAAAGCAAAATTTTCTGCGGATGCAGGAAATAATTTCAGAGAATTAAAAGAGTTTTCCGGAGTTTCCGTTAAAGAATTCAAGGAAGTAAAAGAGTATCGGTTTGACAACAGAACAGTTATTATAGATGCACTTTTCGGAACCGAGTTATCAAAAAATATTGAAGGAGAGTTTAAAGAGCTGATTGATTTTCTGAATTTAAAGAATAATCTTAAAATTTCTATTGATATTCCTTCCGGACTTTTTGCAGACACTGTTTCTTCTGAAAATGCTGCAATTTTTAAAGCCGATTTCACTTTGAGCTTTCAGTTCTGGAAAAAAGCTTTCCTTCATCCCGAAACCGGAAAATATGCAGGGAAAGTGAAGGTTTTGGATATTGAATTACATCAGGAATATATTACAGAAACAAAAACCGAAGATTTTGTCATCAACGAAGATAAGATTAAGGATCTTTTCAGGCCAAGAGATGAATTTTCGCACAAAGGAACTTACGGAAAAGTAATTATTGCAGGAGGAAGCTATGGAAAAATAGGAGCAGCCGTTCTTTCTACAAAATCAGCTCTGAAATCAGGAACCGGACTTACTTTTACACTGGCTCCGAAATGCGGTTATGAAGTTTTGCAGACCTCGAATCCGGAAGCCATGTTTATCGAAGGCGGAAATGATTTCATAGATCATTTTGAAAAGGATGATAATGCAGTTTACGGAATTGGCCCCGGTTTAGGAACAAACGAAAAGACCGTGAAAAGTTTTCTTACCTTTTTAAAAAATCATTCTAAACCTTTGATTTTGGATGCAGATGCATTGAATATCATTTCACAGGATTCGAAAAATTTAAAGATAATTCCTGAAAATTCCATTATAACACCTCATCCGAAAGAGTTTGAAAGACTATTCGGAACCACTGAAAATTCATTTGAAAGAGTAAAACTGGCAAAAAATAAAGCCAAAGAACTGGGAATTTATATTGTTTTAAAAGATCATCATACTCAGATTGTAACGCCGGAAGGAGATGTTTTTTACAATATTACAGGAAACTCAGGACTGGCGAAAGGCGGAAGCGGAGATATTTTAACCGGAATAATAACTTCTTTTCTGGCACAGAATTACTCAGAAAAAGAGGCTGCAATTTTAGGAGTCTGGTTTCACGGAAGAGCTGCAGAATTTGCTTCTGAAAAGCATTCCAAAGAGTCTATGCTTCCTACAGATGTTATTGAGGAATTCGGAACTGTTTTCAAAGAACTGAATGCAAAAGTGGAAAGAGCATTATAATTTAAAGATATTTTAGTGATAAAAAATAAAGGCAAGTCTGATCACAAACTTGCCTTTTTATATTATCTGTTTAAACTTTTTATTTAGTCGCAAAAGATGAACTAATCATTTATTTAAAGTTGGTGATTATAAATGAAAAGATCACAATAGTTTTTAAAAATCTTTGATTTTTATTGATTTGAGCACTTTGATTACTCTTGAAATTAGCTTTATCATTATCTTTTGCAGTTAATTCTGAAATTAGTTTAAAGTTTATTTTAAATGTTTCGCTTATTCAGGTTTTTCGTTTTCAGCCTGAGTAATTTTGAATCTTTTTGAAACGATCATAATAATAACTCCTGCTATCATAAACGGAATGGATAAAATCTGTCCCGTATTTAATCCTCCGAAATGGATAAATTCATCACCCTGCGGTTCTTTCAGGAATTCTACAAAGAATCTGATTGCCCAGAGAATAATGAAAAACAATCCGAATAGCCATCCCTGCTGATATTTTTTGTTGGTTTTTCTGTACAGAATCCACAGTAAAACAAAAAGACAGACATATCCGAAAGCTTCAAATAACTGAGAAGGATAACGCGGAACCGTCACTCCGTATTCACTGCTTTGCTGTGGAAAAAGTATTGCGAAAGGAGAGTTGGGATCAACAGGTTTTCCGATGATTTCAGAGTTGAAGAAATTTCCCATTCTTACAAAAGCACCGCCCAAAGCAACCACAATTCCTAATCTGTCATATACCCAGAAAGGATTTTTTCTGATGATTTTAAATGAATAATAAAGGGTTGTAAAAATTAAAGCAATCGTTGCACCATGACTTGCCAATCCTGAAAATCCGGTGAACTTCAAGCCGTTTTTCGTACTGATCGGTAAAAATACACTCCAGAAATCTTCTTTGAAAAGTTCGGGCTGATAAAAAATAACGTGTCCCATTCTTGCTCCCAGAATGGTTCCCAGTAAAGTCCATGTGAAAAGTGGTTCCAAATATTTCTGGTTTACATTATCGATTTTAAAGATTCTGTTCATTAAAATATACCCGAAACCGAATGCAAAAATGAACATCAGACTATAAAAATGAAGTGTAATAGGTCCCAACTGAATTCCTTTTGTAGGATCCCAGATCTTAAAAGGAGTTTCCAGACTGATGTTGTCTGATTCGGTAAGAGGTTTTGCAGTTTTAACGGCATACTTAAAGGTATTGATATTTTCCTTCGTTGCCGCCGCATCAATCACTTTAAAATCCTTGTCTAAAAGCTGATAATGAACAAGCTTGTATTTCGCCAATGTCGCAATACTGTAATTTACATAAACAGGTTCGAAATTAGACTCATTCAGAATAACAAGTACATTTTCTTTAATAGGTTTGTCTGCAAATTCATTCAGATCCTGAACTTCGGTGGTCGAATAAATTTTTACCGGAACATTGGTAGAGTTTACTTTTAAAGTTCCGTCGGACATTCCGTCCGGATAATTCTGCGCAACAAGACACTGGGTAATGAACGCAAAAATGACGAGATACATTCTGAAAAAAATATTACTCATTGTTATTTTTTTAGTAGTTGTTTATTTTAAATTTTACTTTTTTGGCGGTACAGGATCATATCCGCTTCCTCCCCACGGATGACATCTTGAAATTCTTTTTGCACCCAGCCAGAATCCTTTAAAAATACCATGAACCTGAAGCGCTTTCACCATATAATGCGAACAGGTAGGCTCATAACGGCAGTTTTTGGGAAGCAGGGGCGAAATAAACCACTGGTAAAATCTGATGAGAATTACCAAAGGAAAAGTGATGATTTTATTGAATGTAAGTTTCAAAACAATGCAAAAATAGGGTAAAAAATTGAAAATTAGTTTAAATTTGTTAGAAGTTTCGGGACAGAAAAAGCGCATTCGTCGGAGAAATTTTGGTGTTTGTCGATTTAATGGATTTTGTAAGATTTAAATCAAGAAAAGAATAGCTGATCTGTATAATAAAAAAGTAAAACCACCAAAGAAAGGTGGTTTTCGTTTGCTATTGTTTATTTTCTTTATAGG
This sequence comes from Chryseobacterium sp. 2P, assembly GCF_059579425.1. Classification (NCBI taxonomy): domain Bacteria; kingdom Pseudomonadati; phylum Bacteroidota; class Flavobacteriia; order Flavobacteriales; family Weeksellaceae; genus Chryseobacterium; species Chryseobacterium sp. 2P. The sequence goes on along the minus strand of NZ_CM184194.1, from coordinate 2,926,248 downwards.
CAATATTTCGTAAAGTGTAATATAAAGATCTTTAATAAAACAGAATCTCATAATTATATAACCTAAAAAAGAAGATGTTTCTTTTTGAAACAGCTTCTATTCATAGTATTTAATTTCTCTTACCCATTTATACAGGTCTTTTCCATCTATGTTTTTAATAATTTCCGTCCAGTTCTTTTGTTTATCGAATTTGTATTTGAAAATAATTTCAGTTGGTTTTAAGTTGTTTTTATCTTTTCCCCAAGTATCTAAGTAAAAAATCTTTTCTATTCGATTATTTTTATATACAAACTGAATTCTATTTGATATATTTCCTTGATAAAAGTGTGTTCTTGTTTTAAGGTTGCCATCATCATAATACTCGTAAGCCATTGCTGATGTACTTGCATAACCTCCATCTTTTATTTCCTCACGATATTTTCCGTTCTTTTCCGGTACAAAATAATGATACTTGTCATCCTGAATTTGTGTTTCTTTTTTAATTCTTCCTAATGAATCACGTTCGTATTTTGTGTACCCGCTTTGAAAAAGTTTTTTATTATAATGGTCAATTTTATAATCAAAGAACTTAGATTCTTTAATTTGGAAGTCGTCATCATAAAAATTAACCTGACAAAGTTTTTTTCGGAAGATAGAATCATTCCCTTCTTGAAAAGAATTTTCTCCTACCTTCTTCCATACGAAATCTGTTACGGCAAAAACACTGTCGGTTTTCGATAAAGTATCAAATCTTGTTACTATAAATGGAGCATTATATTCACGATTATTAAAATAGGTTTTCTCCGGTTCATTTTCCCATTTTGAACGATATTCTGTAAATTTTAATTTTTTACTTAAACCTTTATAAATATATTTTTTATTGGTTGTAGAGTATTTGTCATTAGTCTTTTCATTAATTAATCTTCCCAAACTATCGTATGTATATGTATAATCATCAACAATTTCTCCCGATTTATAATACCATGTTTCTTTTGTAATATTACGGTTTTTATCATAATAAGTTTCATTGTTGATATATCTGCAAAAATCGGTTTCAAACCAGGATCCCGACATACTTCTTCTCAGAATTTTAGGAACCATTCTTGTAGCATGACCATATTCATTATCACCTTTCATAAAAGTAAACGGACCGGAATCATTTAGAAAAACTACATATTCTTTTACATATTTTGGATTTCCTAGAACACTGTCTTTTATAACTTGAGACTGTAAAAGAGAAGATGTGAGAATTAAAAAATATAATAATTGTTGCATTATAATTTGTATTTAGAAATAATGCCTCCGAAGAGGCTTTTATTACTGTTTGGTAAATACTAAATTGTTTGTTTCAGGTAAATAGATTGTTGTATCTGCCCCGTTAGGACAGTTTAGATTGGTGAGAATAACACCTTCTGGTTGATATCTCCATTTTATGTGTGTAGAATCTATCAACTGTAAATCAACATCTCCCCAGCCAAATCTACAATCGCCTCCTGAATAAATAAATGAAATCAACTGATTTGGAAAAATTGTGCTACTTTCGATATTAGAATTCTCAATATTCAAATTCATTGTACTTTTTATTATTGTGCCTTGAGAATTTTTTATACTATAGCGAATAAATAGCATATCTTGATAATACATGTGTGTACCTAATTTCATATAATGATGGTCAATCTTGTCTATCTTAATGGTGATTTCTTTGTTATTGAAATTAGCTTTCCATATTCCAACAAAAGGCAATAATTCATTATTTATATCTTTTAAGTATGCGTTGTCAGGAATTGTAGAAAAACTTGTAGCTAATGGGTAGATCTGTTGTGCCCTACAAGAAAAAGACAACAGTATAATTGATAATAAAAATATATTTTTCATAATAATTGTTTTAATAAGTTAACAAGGTATTGGAGCTTTTATGGTTCCGTCTGGGTTTTGTTGTATGGTAGAAGTATTACCGTTATTTTCTTTAATAAGGTTAATTTTGCCATCTAAACCCATCTCTTTGATTATGCTAAAAAATAATTTTTGAAGTCCTGCATCTGATAGATCATCATTTTTACTTTTTCCTTCTGCTTTTAGTAAATCTTCAACTGTTTTTTTGTAAATTTTATTCATCTCTAATTCAAAAGCCTCTTCTTCTGCATCGGTCATTGGTGGAGGCAAATCTCCACTTCCGCCATTAAAGGTAATAAAATAACTGCCAGACTGGGCAATCATTCCTAAATAAGCATTTCCTGTATTGTCGACAGTGCTACCTATTGGCAAGGTTTGGTTTTGTACTCCTGCAAAACTTAAAAGAGTTAAGATATCTTTTGGAGAAAACATATGGGTTCCATTAAGTGTATGGCAATGAATTCCGCCTAAAGAATTGGTACCAATAATAAAATCTACATGATGTACTCCGTTTACAGTTGCAGGCGTTACATTTCCAGCTTTATCCTGCTGATAGCCTTTTTCATTCGCTACAGCCGTTAAAGAATATTGCTTGAGGCTGTCAATTTTAGGCTTTAATTTAGGATCGGTTACAATATTTTTCGTTTTCTCGCAGGGCGTCTGGTTATTGGGATTATTTGGGTTGTTATTTCCACTTCCGCCACCACCGCCGTAGTCGTAGCCTCCGCCACCATTATCTTCCCATCCCGGACTGGAGTAATCTAAATAGTTATAGCAATTGGTGTAATAATTGGTTTCCCAGTGTCCTCCCGCATTAGGATTAGACTCGTTATCAGGATACCACATGGAAATCGTTTTGGTTATACAAACTATCCCTTTCTGTGTATTTGTTTTGGTGTTATTCGCATCTGTCTTGTATCGGGTATATTTTCCATAGATGATGTTCTGGAAAAAAGCTTTATTGGTTTCAGAATTTTCGTAACGGAAGTAAACTTTTTTATCGAACCTTGCGCAAGCCAATGTATTTACTACTTTACCATTTTCTATGATGGGAACCACCATAAAAGATTCATCATATTTTCCCATACTCATGGCATAATCCCAGTCTGGAGTCCCGGAAAATTTCTTGATGTTGTCCTCGTGTTCGGAGTAAATTTTCATTACATTTTTAATGTACTTTTCATCTTCTTTCCATAAACTTTTAGAATGATAGGATTCGGATGCAGGATCGGAAGAAGAATAGATCTCATCGTGCACACAGGAGTGTAGAAGAAAAAGAAACACTGCCACAAGAGACAGCCACGAAATCATTTTTTTCGTCATAGTCATTTTAGTTTTTTTTCGGGTTAAATATAATTCTTTTTATTATAAGATGCATTTTTTTGTTTTGGTTGCACAAGATGTATTAAAAAAAAATCGATCTATATATGAACAGGGACAAATCTAATACGTAATTTCACTTCTGCCTACAACAAAAGTTTTAAAATCCACCACAAAAGTTTTAATTTTGAAATATAAAAAACAGTAAATTAGCTGAAAATTATCAGAATATGTCTTTAGGAACCAAACTCAGGGAGCTGAGAACAGGAAGAAATTTATCGCAGACACAGGTAGCCATGGAGTTGGATGTTTCCCAGACTGCATACGGGAAATGGGAAAGCGACCAGACCAAACCGGGAATTGACAATCTGCTGAAAATCTCTGAATTCTATGAAACAGATATCTATAATCTACTGAAAGACGAAGGATATGTTCAGGTAAATAATAATAATGACCAAACAAATGATAGTGGGAGCGGAATGATTCAAAATCAGACCAATAATTATAATGCTTCAGAAAAACTCATCGAGCAATACGAAGAGCGCATCAAAGAGCTTCAGGAAAGAAATCGGGAGCTGAAAGACCAGATTGACTTCTGGAAAAATAAAGCCAGCAATCAGAAATAACCAATACGTCTTCCGGAAAGCTTCCTGCACCCCTGCAACAGCTCTTCCGGTAACCGGGAAAGTCTGTTGCACCCCTGCGACAAACTTTCCCGAAGGCGGGAAACCTTCCTGCACCCCAGTAAGAAACTTTCCCGGAAAAAACACAAGAAACATTTTTAAAAATATGAATGCAATAGAATTAAGATTACTTCGTAATGCAGAATATCTGCAATATGTAAAAGACTTTACAGGAATCATTAACTTGAACAACCCTGAATCTTTAGGGATAGAAACCAAGCTTTCTGCTTTCAATACAAAAATTTCCGAACTGGAAGCGCTTTATAAAAAAGCTCTGGCGAGTGACAAAACTCAGGAACTTCTGCTTCTGGACGAACGAAGAGATAATGCCATCAACGGAATTTATTATTTTCTGCTGTCGCAGTCTTATCACTATGAAGCGGATAAGAAACAAAAAGCACAGCTTCTTCTCGATAATATGGCTTTGTACGGAAGTGGTATTGCACGGCTCAATTATCAGGCAGAAACCGCAACGCTTAATAATCTCATGAGAGACTGGGAAAACAAACCAGAACTTACCAATGCTGTCGCCTTTTTTTCCCTTTCGGCATGGGTAGATGAAATGAAAGCGGCTAACGACCTCTTCAATACCACTTATCTTTCCCGTACACAGGAATATGGAGACGCAAGTCCCGAAACCATTAAAGGAAAAAGAGAAGAAACCAATGCGGCTTATTATGCTTTAAGAGACAGGATCGATGCGCTTCATCTTTTGGTAGAAACACCTCCGTCTCCTTATATTACGGTCATTAATCAGCTCAATGCGCTTACAGACCAGTACAATATACTTCTTGTAAACAGAAAAGAAACCGGAGCCGTACAGCAAAAAAATGAAAATCCTCCTTTACAATAATTTTAGCCCGTCTATACCGACGGGTTTTTTAATTGAGAAAACATATTCTTATCTTTACGTTGTATTAAACTTTAAACTAATTTCAGAATTAACCACAAAAGGCACAGAAGACAATGTTAAAGCGATTTTCTATAATAATGAAAGCACTTAAAAGTATAAAAATCAAAGATTTCTAAAAACTATGGTAAGTTTTTCATTGATAATCATCAACTTTAAATAAAAAGTTTAGCCATCTTTTGTCACTTTTGCGGTTCAATAAAAAAGTTTAAACAGATTTAATATGTACTAAAAGAAGTTGATATAAACAATACATTAAATTTTGAACCAAAATATTCCATTAGCTGAAAAATTAAGACCCAAAACACTGGATGATGTTCTCGGGCAGGAACATTTAACCGGAGAAAAAGGGACGATCCGGAAAATGCTGGAAAACAATTCCCTGAATTCCCTGATTTTCTGGGGACCTCCCGGAACGGGAAAAACCACTCTGGCGGAAATTATTTCTGAAAAGTCGGGAAGGAAATTCTATAAGCTTTCTGCGGTTTCTTCGGGAGTGAAAGATGTAAGAGATGTAATTGAAGATGCCAAAAAGCAGAATCTCTTTTCCGGAAAATCGCCGATTTTATTTATTGATGAAATTCACCGTTTCAATAAATCTCAGCAGGATTCTCTTCTTCATGCCGTAGAAAAAGGCTGGATTGTTCTGATTGGTGCGACAACCGAAAACCCAAGCTTTGAGGTGGTTTCGGCTTTGCTTTCAAGAAGTCAGGTTTATGTTTTAAAGGCATTGAGCTATGAAAAGCTGGAAGAATTGATTGATACGGCTTCGGAACGGTGCAATCAGGATGAAAAAACATCTTTCAAAATCATTGAGAAAGAAGCTTTTATTCAATATTCCGGTGGTGATGCAAGAAAGCTGATTAATTCTGTGGAGTTGGTTCTAAATCAATATAAAAATTCCAAAAAATCAGAAATTAAAAATGAAGATGTGCTTGAAGTTTTGCAGGAGACGATGGCACTTTACGATAAGAACGGAGAACAGCATTACGATATTATTTCTGCTTTCATTAAATCCATGCGCGGAAGCGATCCGAACGGTGCGGTGTATTGGCTGGCAAGAATGATTGCAGGAGGAGAAGATATTAAATTTATTGCGAGAAGAATGCTGATCTTAGCTTCCGAAGATATTGGTCTTGCCAATCCGAATGCATTGGTGATTGCCAACAACTGTTTTCAGGCGGTGAACGTGATCGGAAATCCTGAAGCACGAATTATCCTGAGCGAAACGGCGGTTTATCTTGCGGTTTCGCCAAAAAGCAATTCAACGTACATGGCGATTAATGAAGCTTTGGCATTGGTTAAAAAAACGGGAAATCTTCCTGTTCCTTTACATTTAAGAAATGCGCCTACGAAATTGATGAAAGATCTGGATTACGGAAAGGAGTACAAATATGCACATTCTTATGAAGGCAACTTTGTAGATCAGAGTTTTCTGCCGGAAGAAATTAAAGAGGTAAAATTGTACGAACCGGGAAACAATGCCACTGAAAAGAAGATTTACGAAGAATTAAAGAAAAAATGGAACAATAAATACTGAAACTCTTTATTAACCGCAAAAGTTCCAAAAGACAAACATCATAAATAATAAGAATATTCAAAGTTCTCAAAAGAAAAGCTTTAAGCAATATTACTGAAAAAGGATGCTCAAATTGGGCATCCTTCTGTTTAAATATGATCTGAGAAATTACTTTTTAGAAGTCGTTACAGATACCATTTTCTTACCGTTGCTGGTAACAACCTGCGCGTTATTGATGATGTCTCCGTATACCATAGTTTTTGTATTGGTAAACTCGTATCCGTCAATAAGTACCGGTGTATCTGCAGGAAGTCCGTACTGTGCGTTCAGTTCATTTACAGGCATTCTGTCGATTACGCCCTGATTGCTTTTCAGTTTATATTCTACCAATCCGTTATCAGCAATATAATCGAATTTTTTTAAATTCTGAGGAAGTTCTGCTGCAGATTTGTATGCTTTTGAGCTTTGTACAGAACCTTTGTAATGAGTATTAAACATATCTACCGTTCCTACAATATCATTTGCCACTGCAAATTTTGTAGCTGTATTCTTCTGAGCAAACAGCGTAGCAGAAGATAATAATAAAAAAGAGTGGAGAATTTTTTTCATAATGTTTCCGGAATAAATGACTATTAAAAACGTGATAAATATAGGTATTTTTTATAGAATGTAAATAAAAATTCATAATATTTTAACAATCGTTTATCAATAAAAGCTTTTACGAAGTTATAAATTCTCAGTTTCCGGCTTTTCTTCTTTGTTTTCCACTAAATTTTTAATGATTTTTTTGAGCCTCTGAAACAGGAATGAACTTAGTAACAAAATGATTCCCAGTATAATAAATGCAATGATTCTCGATATATTGTCCATTTCCCATACATCATACAGATAAAGCTTCAGTATGGTGACTGCTATTAATGCAAAGCCAATCTTGCTGTATTCCGGAATATTATTTTTTAGCCCTTTATAAATTAATACGGATGAAAGCACAGCCCAGATCATTGAAAGATAAAGAAGCCCAAAATGTTTACTTAAAACTTTCATGCCGGAAATGTTTTCAGCATTCAGTAATATATAAATGTTGTACAGTTCAAAGCTGAGTGCAGTTATAAAGGTTACAGAAATCAGCCAGTACGATAGTTTTATTTTGAAAAAATTGGATTTGGGCAGAATCTGGAGAATGGTATATATAAAAGGAATCCAATATAAAAGATAAAGCCCGTAAAAACCAAGTGATATTTTATCCAACAAATAATTAGAAACAATTCCTGTCCCAGAAACAGCAGTATCAATAATAATCAATACACAAAACAGATAAATAAATTGGGTTGCTGAAGCTTGAGGAATTTCCAGTTTTTTTCGGAACAAAAGAATTGCGAAAATATAATAAAGTGTAAAAATAATTCCGACACTGAAAATTACAATCCACGGTTGTGAGGAAATGTGATACATGATTTCCAGCAGAATAGCGAAATAGATAACACCATAGCTTAATATCGAAAATAAATATTCGAGAAAAGCATTGAATTTTTCATCGTGATCGGGATGTTTTCTCAGTAAAAATAAACTGAAAAATGTTGTTATCAAAGTTACCAAGCTTGTTAAAAACACAGGATTGAAAATAATATTCAGATTTTTGGCATCAATATATTCTGTCCAGGTAATTACTTGTGCAGCAATTACCAAAGGAAAAAGAACATAGAAACATTTTCTGAAAATCGGCAGGCCGGTTTTCTTCCAGATATATAAAAGGAGCGTTGCTTCAATTGCCCAGACACTCGTAATGAGATGGGTTTTGAACTGCAATGCAACGGCTAATGTTAAAAGACCCACCGTAATAGCTGCAAAAACAGAGTAGTTAATTCCAAAATTCTTTTGAGAATATTCTCTGAAAAGCAAAAATGAATTCACCAAAGCAAAAATCAGCGGAAAAATAATCACAGGTTCATAGCCAAGCTGATTAAAAATATAAACCAGTCCGATGATGTTGGTAAAATTAATTAAAACAAGCATCAGAATATCCGGTGAAGACATTACTTCTTTCCGGAAATAATTTTTTAAGGCAAAAGAATAGAAGATAATGTATCCTGAAATATAGAAATAAATGCTTGTAAGCTGAGTAGTTTCAAAAGTCCAGTACAAAAGATAAACATATGTGAATATGAACGCAATCCATCCGATACTTTTCCAGTTTTTAAGAAAGGCAATGGTGAGCATTCCCAGATTCAGAACCGTAATGTAAGTAAACAAAAACGGATAGTTGCTGTGTCCAGAACTAACCATCAATGGTGCTAAAAAACCTCCGAATAAAGAGAAAATAATCAGAATTTCACTTTTATAATAATAGGAGAGTGCGATGCATATCAAAGTAATCAGGCAGGTAACAGAAAAAGCAATGTTTTGCGAAAACAAATGATATTCCCGAAAAGCAATAGTAACCGTAAAGTACAATACAGCAATCCCGCCTCCTGTAATAATGGAAGAAAAGACCGAATAGTTTTTCCTTAAAAAATGACCAAGTAAAATAATGACTGCTCCCAGAAAGAATCCGATTCCGACTCTTGGGGTTTCTCCGATCCAGTTTTTATCAATGGCATACTTTACAAAATAACCGATTCCCAAAACCAAAGTAAAAATCCCGATAATGGTTAAAGCATTCTGTTTCAGAAATTCGAAGATAATATTCATCCAGTCTTTTCCTTCTTTTTCAGGAATAATTTCTTGCTGAATATTTTTCTCTTCCTGAGGAAGAACTTCATGTTCTGTCGGGTGCGGAATTTTCTGCCATTCTTTTTCTTCTTCTTTTCTTTCCGGAATTTCAGGATTCAGTTTTGAACTCAGTTCTGAAACCTTTTGTTCTAATCTGCTGATCTTACTGCTCAGATTATTATAAATGATGAATATAAACAGAATGAGGAAAATAACAATTGCATAAATCATCTTTGTTCTTTTGGGAGTATCAAATATAACAATAAACTTAATAGCAAATAATTAATCCGCCAATAAGCAAATTATATGGCGGATTAATCTAAAAGTAATATTTGAACTATAAAAATTAATTAGATACTTTGTAAATATAGAAAGAGCCTGTGCTTGAACCGAGTAATCCCAAATCCAGTACAGTGTTGTTGGTAAGACCGAAAGATATTTTATCTCCTGCCTGAAGAGAATATAATGAATTAATACTTCCCTCAGAGATTGTTAAACTAACCAATCCAAGATTGACTCCGCTGAAATCACTCGTGTCGATGATGGTAGAAGTTCCTGCGCGGTTTCTTAAAATGGCAATGCTTGGTGTTGTTGTAAGAACTCCGGATTGAATACCTGTACCATACCTGAAACTAAATCCGATTGCATAAATACCTGTAGAAGGTGCTGTATACGTATTATCAGAATCAGAGAACAAAGACGCCGTACCTGTAGTTCTTTCTGTGGTTAAAAAATTTACCGGTCTGAAACCGTTTGGTAAAATTCCCACATTGATCAAAGTAATACCTGAAGATTTTTTCGCGGAATAAACAGAAGTATTAGCTCCCGAAGTCATTATGTAATCTGCAATAACCTGTGGAGCTACCTGCACAACCTGTGAGTCTCCACCGGTATTTTGGTTGACAGCCAGCATCTGGTATCCTGAAAGAGTAGAAGCGGCGGGAGTCTGCCTGATTTTCATTGTTCCATTAATGTCGAGATTGGCTTGAGGGTTCGGAGTGTTAATGCCAACCCATCCACTTTGAGCAAAAGTTGAGGCTGACATCATAGCCAAAAGTAAGCTACAAATTTTAGTTTTCATGCTGCAAAATTTAAATTAGTTAATGGTTTTAGTCTCAGTCAGTTGTTATAATCGCATCAAATATCATGCAATAAATACTTTATTTATGGTAATTTTTCAATATTTAATGGAAAATTATCATAAAAAATCAATTATATGCAAATTATGTTAATTTGGATATAATTGATTTTTTCCTTATGAATATTTGAAAATTCTATTAATCAATAGTTTGCAGGTAACAACTAAGTAGAAAAATTTCTTCTTATTTTCAAAACCAAGAAAATAACTAAATAAATCTCTTTGAGATGAAATATATTAATTGGTATATCCTTTTGTAAATAAATATTAATTAGCTTTTTAGAAAAAATTCTTTATAGTTGCCGAGAAAATCTACTTCTACATTCAGTGCTTTTAATTCTTCAAGTGCATTTTGATAAAGTGCCGATTCCCAGCTTCCGGCTACATTGATGAAGAAAAAATAATTTCCGAGTCCTGTTTTCAGGGTTCTGGATTCTATTTTGCTGAGGTTCATCTTTCGCCATGCAAAAACCGACAGAACCTGATGAAGCCTTCCCGCATGATCTTCAGGCAGGGTGATCAGCAGACCGGATTTTTCTCCCAAAACTTCCAGATTTTCATTACTGTAAGCATTGTGTTTTTTCGAAATGATAATGAACCTTGTATGATTCTGCTCAAAATCCTGAATATTTCGATGGATAATCTTCAATCCGTACAAATTTGCTGCAAACTGATTAGCCACAGCCGCCAGATTCCTGTTCATGTTTTCAGAAACGTGTTTTGCTGCGGCAGCGGTAGAAGAAAAATCCTGTTTAGGAACATTTTTAAACTTCGAATCCAGAAAATGAAAGCTTTGTGCTAAAGCCTGCGGATGAGAATATATTTTTTCAATATTTCCTTCATCACAGTTTGGATGTATCATAAGATGATGTGCGATGGGCATTACTGCTTCGGCTTCTACTGCTATAAAAGGCGTTTTATAAAGATAATCCAGTGTCATGGAAACCGTCCCTTCAATGGAATTTTCCAGAGGAACAACGGCTTTATCAACTTCTCCGTTTTCTACAGCGGTAAAACAGTCTAAAATATTGGCGTGTGGTAAAAGTTCTTCATTGGGAAAAAGCTGGGTAGCAGCAAGCTGGGTAAAACTTGCCTGCGGTCCCAAAAATGCGATCTTCATTATATCTCTTTTATTATTATTTAAATATAGCGAAATTTATAAAACCCCGCTAAAACCTGTATTCTAAAAATAGCTTTGTAAACTAATGTTTTGTTTCTATGTTTTATTAAAATTATTCCTTCCAGTTTTCTTCAATCAGTTTCAAAAGATAATCCGGACATTTTACAACTTTATTGGTTTTGGCATCCAGAAAGAAAAGAGTAGTGGAAGCTTCTGTGATCTTTATATTTTCTTCGTTGAAAATTTCATATTCAAATTCAATTCTCACTCCCGGAATTTTTTTTACATAGGTATGAATTTCTAATTTTTCGTCATAAAAAGCAGGGCGTAAATACTTAATTTTATACTCGGAAACAGGCAGCCAAATTCCTTGATTTTCAATCTCATTATACGACATTCCTATGCTCCGGAAAAGCTCCACTCTGCCAATTTCCAGATACTCTGCATAGTTACCGTAATAAACATATTTCATGGGGTCTGTTTCTCCGTAACGCACTCTTAATGAGTGTTTTGTGTGTATCATTTTAAGCTTCTTTATATACATACAAATATATTTTTAAATAATCAATATCCACAATATTTTTTTTTAAAATAAAAAAATTAGACCTTTGTCGTCCTTCCAAAAATTACTAACAACTAAGAATTAATCGGGGCATCAATTATGGATGAAAATTTAATGATGATATGGCAGAAGTGCCTTCAGTTCATGCGCGATAATCTCAACGCAGCTGAAGATAATTCTGATCTTAAAAAACTTGAAAAATCTTTCGATTTGCTATTCGATAAGGTTCAGCCAATTTCATTGGTTGAGAATAATCTTACGCTTATGGTTCCGAGTGATTTTTACAAGGAATATATTGAGGACAATTACCTGTCCCTGCTTTCTGCTGCCCTGAAAAAAAATATAGGAAAAGGAGTGAAATTATGGTATTCTGTAATGGAAAACAAACCTGCCGGTTTGGAAAGACCGGTTACCATGAATATAAAAGGTAAATCTGTACCGACTCCGAAAGTGCAGGAAACGATGCCTCAGGGCTTTTCTGCCAATATCGTGAATCCGTTTGTGGTTCCGGGAATCAGGAAGGTAAATATTGATTCCAACTTAAAATCTGACTTCTCTTTCGATAATTATGTAGAAGGAGAGAGTAACAAATTTGCAGCGACAGTTGCAAGATCTATCGCTAAAAGACCGGGAGCAACAGCTTTTAATCCATTATTTTTATACGGAGGTTACGGTGTTGGGAAAACGCACTTAGGACAGGCTGTAGGACTGGAAGTAAAAAATCAGTTTCCGGATAAAGTAGTTTTATATCTGTCTTCCGAAAAATTCATTCAGCAGTTTATTTCGGCTGCAAAAGCACATAAGCAGACTGAGTTTGCGAATTTTTATCAGATGGTTGATGTTTTAATCATTGATGATATTCAGTTCCTTTCCGGTAAATCTGCAACACAGGACAGCTTCTTCCACATTTTCGATCATTTGCATCAGAACGGAAAACAGATCATCCTTACTTCAGATAAAGCTCCTGCAGATATTCTGGATATTCAGGACAGGATTGTTTCCCGATTCAAATGGGGACTTTCTGCAGAGATCAAATCTCCGGATATTTCAACAAGAAAACAGATCATCATCGATAAACTAAGCAGAGACGGTATCGTTCTTCCGGATGATATGCTGGATTTCCTTGCTGCGGAAGCAAAAACAAACGTAAGAGAGCTTATCGGAATCATCAATTCGGTTATTGCATACTCTACCATTTATAAACAGGATCTTAGCTTAACTTTACTGAAGGATACCATTAATAAAATTGCATCCAACCAGAAAAAAGTCATCAATATTCCTTATATTCAGGAAGTGGTTTGCGATTATTTCGGAATCAAAAAAGAGCAGCTTTTATCCAAAACTAGAAAAAGAGAAATTGCGCTTCCAAGACAATTGGCGATGTATTTTTCTAAAGAGTTGACCAATGCTACCTTTACCAAAATCGGGGAAGAAATGGGCGGAAAAGACCACTCTACAGTAATGTACGCTTGTGATACCATTAAAGATGTTTCCAAGATCGACAAAGAGGTTAAAAAGTATGTGAAGGAATTGGGAGAAAGAATTAAACAGTAAGAAATAATTCAATTTAAATAAAGAAAATGGAGAATAATTTTATTCTTCATTTTTTATTTAGTTTTGTTACCTGAAACATTAAAACCTGAAACTGAGATGAAAATATTAATGGTCTGTCTGGGAAACATTTGCAGAAGTCCTTTAGCAGAAGGGATCATGAAAGCAAAAGCTCCTGAAAATTTTGTAATAGATTCTGCCGGAACCATTTCCATGCACGAAGGAAATCATCCCGACAAAAGAGCCATTAAAACCGCTTCAAACCACGGAATTGATATCTCGAAACAGAAATCCAGACCTATAACACACTCGGATTTTGAAACATTTGATAAAATCTACTGCATGGATGTTGACGTTTTGGCTGATGTTATTTCCAAAGCTAAAAATGAAGAACAGCGAAAGAAAGTGTCTTTATTTCTTGAAGTTTTAGGCGATCATGAAAATGCTGAAGTTCCCGATCCGTATTGGGGAGATCTGAATGAATTTGAAGAGGTCTATCAGCTTTTAGATCGTGGTTGTGATGCTATGCTAAATAAAATTTAAAATAAAGATGAAAAAATTTTTAATTCTTTTTCTTATTTGCGGCAGCTTTGCTTTCGCTCAGACAAAAGATGAAATCGCCATCCGTACCATAATGGATGATTTTATGAACTGCATTAAAACCAGAGATGAGGCAAAATTTGTCTCGCTTTTTCAGGATCCGGTTCTCTGGACTGGAGTGTATACAGATCGTACTTACAAAAAAGTTGTGACAGAATATCCCGACGAAAAAATCTATTTTACAGATAATTACAAAGCCTTCATTAAAAGTTTTAAAGACAATAAATCGGAAGAAAAATTCTACAACGTAAAAATTATTCAGGACGGATCGATTGCTTCCGCTAATTTCGATTACAGTTTTTGGCATGACGGTAAAATGCTGAACTGGGGTAAAGAAATCTGGACTTTAATGAAAACCGACGGAAAATGGAAAATTACTTCCGTGTCTTTTTCCATGGATCTTACAAAATATTACCCACAACCTTCTTTAAAAGAAAGAACAAAAAAATAAAATCATGCTTTTTTTACTTCCTGCTTATCTTTCGGAAAATACCTCTATCACGCATTTTTCACCAGTAATTAAAGAGTATATCATGCAGACCGATTACTTCTTCGTGGAAAATGAAAAAACCGCCAGAAAAGTGGTTAAATTTTTCGCTCCCGAAAAAAAACAGTCGGATCTGAAACTTTTTTTGCTGGATAAATACACAGAAAACGCAGATATTAAAGAAGCGCAGCAACTGATGCTAAAAGGTCAGGATTTCGGATTACTTTCTGAAGCGGGACTTCCGTGCATTGCAGATCCGGGAAATCTGATGGTAAAATGGTGTCATGAGAAAAATATCCGTGTTATCCCGATTTCAGGACCTTCATCGATTATTTTAGCACTAATTTCCAGTGGTTTTAACGGACAGGAATTCACCTTCAACGGCTATCTTCCGATTGATAAAAGTGAAAAGAAAAAGCAGATTCTTCAGCTCGAAAGTCTTGTTCAGAAGACAGGATATTCGCAGATTTTTATGGAAACGCCTTACAGAAATAACGCACTTTTTGAAGATCTTACGAAATTTTTATCACCAAACACAAAATTGTGCATCGCCGCCAATATCAACGATCCTGAACAGGAATTTATTAAAACAAAAACCATAAAAGAGTGGCAGAAGCAGAAACCGGAACTCCATAAAATTCCGGCGGTGTTTGTTTTGGGAAAATAGAGACGGTTTTATAATCTCCCGCGGATTTTACTGATCATGCAGATTTTTTTAATTTGATCTGCTTAATTTGCAATCTGCGGGAGAGATAATTATAACTTATTGACCACTCTTTTAATTCCATCTAAAATATTCATAGTATTAAAATTAATCAATAATCCGAGTCTTTTATCTGAAATTTTCAAATAAATCTGCAATTGCTTGTAATGAATTTCTTCAATATTTTTTATAGATTAAGCTTAAAATCGGTAAGTATTTTAAAAATATTGTAAACTTTTCGTTAAAATTTAGCACTAGAATTAATTAAGGATAAGTAAAAGCTTTAATAAATATTCAAAACAGATAAAGATAATTTATGAATTTCTATTTTTAGCCTGATTACAAATGAAAGATTGAATTTATTTTATATTTTTAATGAATGAAAAAGAGTCTTTTAGCCATCATTTTTTTACCGTTTCTGATGTTTGGTCAGGAAATTCCGAAACTTACCGATGAAATGGCAGTGAGATTATCTGAAAAGCCGCTTCACTGTATCAATCAGGAATATCCGAACAAAACAGCCCATATTATCAATAACGAAAAAGAAGTTCTTTTAAGTCCTAAAGATCTTCATCCCAGTTTTTATGGCTGCTTCGATTGGCACAGCTCTGTTCACGGACATTGGATGCTGCTTCGGCTGCTGAAAACAAAACCGAATCTTTCCGTGGCAAAAGATATTGAAAAGATTTTGGATAACTCTTTTAGAAAAGAAAATCTACAGACAGAAGCCGATTATTTCACCAAATATCAGCTAACCGGAACATTCGAAAGAACATACGGATGGGCTTGGTTATTGAAATTAGACGAAGAACTGGCAACATGGAATCATCCGAAAGCAAAAATATGGCAAGAGAATCTGAAACCTCTTACTGATAAAATTTTAGCTTCGTGGAAGACTTTTTTGCCTAAACAAACTTATCCTAACAGAACGGGAGTTCATCCCAATACGGCTTTTGCAATGGTTTTTGCACTCGATTGGGCAAGAGCGACCGGAGATAAAGATTTTGAAAATCAGCTCATTGAAAAGGCAAAATATTTTTATCTGAACAATACGAAAACACCCGCTTATCTTGAACCGGACGGATCGGATTTCTTTTCGCCAAGTCTCGAAATTGCAGATCTGATGCGACGCGTTTTACCCCAAAAAGAATTTGTCGTGTGGTTAAATAATTTCTATGAAAAACGAAGTCTGGAAAATATTGAAAAAATTCCGGTGGTGAGTGATCTTTCAGATTATCAGACTGTTCATTTGGTCGGTTTATCTTTTTCGAAGGCGTGGTGCATGA
This sequence comes from Chryseobacterium sp. 2P, assembly GCF_059579425.1. NCBI lineage: Bacteria > Pseudomonadati > Bacteroidota > Flavobacteriia > Flavobacteriales > Weeksellaceae > Chryseobacterium > Chryseobacterium sp. 2P. The sequence goes on along the minus strand of NZ_CM184194.1, from coordinate 2,909,788 downwards.
AAGGAATCGCTAAATCGCTTCCTGTAAATCATTCTTTGAAACAGAAATTTGAGAAAACAGCCAATGTATTTTTAAACAACGGATTGCCATTGCTTTTTCAGGGAAATTATGGGGGAGATCATTGGCTCGCAAGTTTTGCCGTTTATGCTCTTGAAGATTAATCAGGTTAGAAGTTTGATGCCGGAAGAGGGAAGTTGTATAGCCTGAAAATCAACTTCCATCTTCAATCATCAATCATCAATCATCATTTACCAATCATTAAGATTAATATCTGATTCCCAGTTTTTTAAGAATAAAACTCAACAGCCAAATCGGTCCTACCAAAAGAAACTGTAAATCTTTCAGGAAAGAAGGTTTTTTGCCTTCAATCTTGTGTCCTACAAACTGAAAAATCCATGTTATTATAAAAACAGCGAGATAAACCATCCATGATTTTTCTTCAAAACGGATATTGATTCCGTAAGCGAAACTTTCCATTAAAATCATCACGAAAAACATAATCAGACCGATTAAAAAAGAAAGTCTGGTATAAAAAACAGTTACCAGAGCAATGGCTGCAAAACTTACATAGCTGATTTCGCCAATATATCTGAAGCCAATTGATTTTGAAGGAATGAAAGAAATAAATCCTAAAATCGTCCAGAAAATTAAAGGAACACAGATCCAGTGGATCAGCTTATTGGTCGAGTTTCTGTGGCTTTCGGCGTATTCTGCAAATAGCAAATCGATTTTTCTCATATCTCTAATTTGGAAAACACTAAAATAATAAATTTTTGTGACCGCTCAAGAGATTGCTTTATATTTGTACTATGTCTGTCTTAGAAAAATTCGGAGTTGAAATTTTTACGCAACATAATATTTTCGAGAGAATTTCTGTCGATAAACCATTCCGTCCTGATAATCCTGCGTTTATCTTTGTGAAAACAGGAAGCATTAAGCTGAAACAGCACTTCCGCGATCTTGAGCTTTCTGCCAATATGTTTATGGTGACGGATCCTCAGACGGTGTACGAAATGATCTCCATCAGCGATGATTTTCAATCGAGAATGGTTTCGTACAAACGTGAATTTATTTCGGCTTTATCTTTGAAATTCAACAGATTAATTACGTACCGTTATTTCAGGCAGCAGATGAACATCGGTGTTCCTTTCGAACCGGATGAATTGGAAGTGGTCTGGAAAAGTGTTAATTTCCTCAAATACATTCTCGATTCTGAGACAGAAATGACCTACAAGAAAGAAATTGTTGAACATCTTTTTTCCGTTTTCTGTTATCAGATGGCGGGAATTATTTCCAAGGAAGACAGCAATTCCATGAGTCAGATGTCCAGACAGGAAGAAATTGTTTTTATTTTCCTGAACGATCTTGCGCAACACCACACCCATGAGCGAAGCGTAGAGTTCTATGCGCAGCACCAGTCGATTACAACCAGACATCTTTCGGCGGTGGTGAAAGACATCACGGGAAAGTCGGCAAGCCAGATTATTTCACTGATTGTGATGAACGAAGCAAAAGTGCTGCTGAACTCATCAAATAAGCCTGTTTCGGAGATTTCCGGTATTCTCGGATTTAGCGATCCTTATTCTTTTTCGCACTTTTTTAAAAAGCATTTGGGCGAAAGTCCTTCCCAGTACAGAAATCAGTTCGAAAACTAAAATCTTACATCTGAACATCTTTTTCCAATTCTTAAACATTTGTTTGAGTTTGTTGCTGCCGTACCTTTGTATCCGTAAAACAAGGTAAAATGGTTAAGAACATAAAAACAGCGCTATCACTCGTGATAGCCTTATTTCCTGCGCTTTTTTTTTCGCAGGAAATAAAACAGCTCACCGCAGACGAAGTTGCCGAACTCGCGGTGCAGAATCATCAGCAACTGAAAGTTTCGGTACAGAATATCAACATTGCCAGACAGAATACGGAAGTGGTAAAACTACAGAAACTGCCGAACATTACGGCTTCTACCAGTCAGTTCTACTTAGGCGATGCCGTTGCTATCGATAAAGATTTCTCAAATTCCACAAATGTTCCGATGCCGCACTATGGAAGTTCGTATGCGGTTCAGGCAACCCAGCTTATTTTTAAAGGTGGATTGGTGAACAAGTCTATTGAAATGGCGGGACTTCGTGAGCAACTTTCTAAACTGGATCTGGAAAAGAACAAACAGGACGTAAAACTTCTGGTCATTTCAAATTATCTGGATATTTATAAAATTTTAAATCAGGAAGCTGTTTTTCAGAACAATAAAAAACTGGCTCAGGAAAGACTGAAAAACATTCAGAAATTTTATCAGCAGGGAATGGTGACGAGAAACGAGGTCATTCGAGGTGAACTGGCAATCAAAAATTTAGATCAGGGTGTTTTAACGTTAAAAAACAATAAAAAAATTCTGAATTACAATTTAAGTATTGCTTTAGGATTACCCACTGATACGGAAATTGTTCCTGTAGAAAGTTTGCAGAACAAAGAATCGGGAATTGGTATCGAATATTATGTAAATCTTGCTCATGACAGCAATCCTTTGCTGAAATCTGCGAAAACAAACATTGATGTTGCCGATAAAAATATTGAAATTATTAAAACCGACAGAATGCCTACGATTTCAGGTTTCGGAGGATATTCTCTGCAAAGACCGATTACTACAAGAAATCCTGTTCTGGATATGTATTCCGGTGGTTGGCAAACGGGGATTTCATTAAGTTACAATATTGATAATCTTTTTAAAACCAAAGAAAAAGTGAAGCTGGGAGAACTGCAGAAAACGCAGGCAAATGATGCGATGACTTTAACGCAGCAGAATATTGATATGGCTGTAAATGCGGCATATACCAAATATCAGGAATCTATTCAGCAGGCGGAAATTTTAAATGATGCTAAAAAATTAGCGGAAGAAAACTATAAAATTACGGAAGCTAAATATCTGAATCAGTTGGCGGTACAGGCAGAAATGATCGACGCGCAGAATCAAAAATTACAGTCGGAGCTTGATTATGCAAATGGAGAAATCAATGTGCTGTATCAGTATTACAATCTTTTAAAATCTACCGGAACACTTTAATATTTAAAATTTGAAAATCAAAATGGAAAACAAGGAACAAAATACACAAAATACAACTCAGGCTCCTGCCAATTCAGGAGCTGCAGCCAATAAGAAAGAACGAAAGAAAAACAGAATCAAAGCTATCATTTCCAATATCTTGGTTTTTGCCGTGATTGGTTTCGGATTGTACTGGCTGATTGCGCAATATTTTCACATCGGTGATAAAACATACACGGAAGCGGCTCAGGTTGAGGAATTTATCAATCCTATCAACACAAGAGTTTCAGCTTATATCAAAGAAATAAAATTCATTGAGCATCAAAAGGTTAAAAAAGGAGATACACTTGTTGTATTGGATGACCGCGAAATTTTAACCCAGATCGGACAGGCGGAAGCAGCGTATCAGAATGCTTTGGCGCAAAGAGCGGCAACAAGTTCATCGGTGAATACGGTTTCCAATAACGTGAATGTGATGGAATCTAATATTGCGGGAGCAAAAGCAAGACTCTGGAATGCGGAGCAGAATTTAAACCGTTACAAAAACCTTCTGGCTTCCGAGGCGGTGACGAGACAGCAGTACGATCAGGTAAAAACGGAGTACGATGCACAAAAAGCGGCGTATCAGACTTTAATCAACCAGAAACAGTCGGCAAATCTTTCAACTGTAGAAGTGAAAAGCAAATTCGGGATCATTGATGCAGAAATTAAACGAGCAAAATCCGCATTAGATATGGCGAAAATTAATCTTTCGTACACGGTAATTACTGCACCTTATGACGGAGTGATGGGGAGAAGAACGATTTCTGAAGGACAGTTGATTCAGCCGGGACAACAGGTGGCAACGATTGTTTTGAACGGTCAGAAATGGGTGACTGCCAATTTTCTGGAAAGTCAGATGCCGAATGTAAAGACAGGAGAAAAAATGATGATGACAGCCGATGCATTGGGCGGACAACAATTTGAAGGAGTAGTTACAGCAATTTCTGCGGCTACAGGTTCAAGATATTCTAATATTCCAACGGATAATTCTACCGGAAATTTCATTAAAGTTCAGCAGAGAATTCCTGTAAGAATTGAGTTTACGCCTTCCAATAAAAAAGAAGACATCGAAAAGCTGAGTGCAGGAATGAATATGAATATTGTGATTAAAAAATAAGGAGGGTAGAAAGAAGGATGAGGAAAACCGAGGTTAATGTATTTTAAATCATACATCTTCAGACTTTCAGCCTTCAAATCAAATTTTAAAATATGTACAACAAAGGATTATACCGAGATTGGGTACCGAAACCTGTTCAGCTTTTACTGATCGTGCTTTTACTGGCGATCGTAATGCCTTTGGGCGGCGTTTACACAGGAAACATCAGTTATATGGTGGGCGGAACCGGTGCGCTTTCGGAAAATTATATTTTTGCGAATTATGCTTCCACGATCGGAATGGGAGCGGCAATGCCGATTGTTCTGAGACTAAAAATGCGGTTTAAGATCAGGGATAAAATTACGGTTGTTCTGGTTCTTTTGGGAATTTTAAATTACATTAATGCAACCACACTTCAGCCTTCTGTAATCATCGGAAGTTCTCTTCTGATCGGTTTCTTTAAAATGATTGTTGCGATCGAATTATTTTTACCTGTTATGGCAATGATCGGGAACCGTGGTGTTTTTTACGGTGTTTTTTATTCATTTATCCTGATTATGAACCAGATTGTGGGATATTATGCCGTAGAAGTTTCGGTTTTGTATAACTGGCAGCAATTTTTCGTCCTTATTTCGATTTTGTGTTTCGGACTGGCTGTTTTGCAGTGGATTTTTATGCACGATCAGTATTTTGCGCTGAAAGTTCCGCTTCATTATATTGACTGGCTGAGTATTGTGCTTTTTGTGGCAACGTTTATGTTTTCGGCGTATGTTTTTGCTTTCGGAAAACAGCAGGATTGGCTGAATTCTAAAAATATCATCAATGCAGGGATTGGTGCTTTTGTAAGTTTTGCGCTTCTGGTGACCAGACAGACGCATCTGAAAAGACCTTATTTATCATTCAAGGTTTTTTCAAAAAGCAATGTTCTTCACGGATTGTTTATGCTTCTTTGTCTGGGAATGTTTATGGCAACGGCAACATTACAGAATATTTTTGCCGTCGGAGTTTTGGGATACGACCAAATAACGAATGCGAAACTTAATCTTCTGATGATTCCCGGAATTGTAGCTGCCGGAATTGTGGCGATTATCTGGTTTAAAAGGGACAAACCTGTGAAAATGTATATTTTTTCCGGATTTGCAGCGATGTTGGGATATTCGGTTATTATGTATTTCTCTATGGTTTTGGAGTTTAATTATGACAACTGGTATCTTCCTTTATTCCTGAAAGGTTTTGGGATGACGGTGCTTTTTATTTCCGTTTGGTATTACACGCTGGATAAGCTTGAACTTGATGATATGATGGCTGCCATCGGACTGGCTTTGGTCTGGAGAACTTTTCTTACGATCGGTTTCTTTTCGGCGGTATTTTCATGGTTTCAGTACCGTTTTCAGGTGGAAAGTTTAGGGAATCTGGCGGTTTATATGGATGGATTAACGGTGAGTTCACAAAGTGTGGCTGCCAATCTGAAAGGTATTCAGCTCAATGCGATTATTGCTGCCAATAAAAAGATTTTCGGGTATATCGTTATTGCCGGTTTCGGAATTTTAGGATATATTCTTACGCATCATTTTGGAAGAGAGCGTTTTGTATCGACAAGATTTATAAAAGTGTTAAGCGGAAAATCTGTAATTGCCAGAAGAAGACTTTTGGAAAGAAAAAGATTATCCGAAGAAATAAAAGACGCAGCAGGTCCTGCGATGTAAAGAACCTTGTTTTTCATTTACTGAGTCAAAGCTCCATTTTAATTGTAAAGTGGGGCTTTGCGTTTTGAGAATGAAACTTGTTTAAACTAATTTCAGAATTAACCGCAAAAGGGACAAAAGATAATGTTAAAGAGAATTTCCAGAATAATCAAAGTGCTCAAAAGAATAAAAATCAAAGATTTTTAAAAACTATTGTGACCTTTTTCATCAACTTGAAATAAAAAATTTAGTAGATCTTTTGCACCTTTTGCGGTTAAATAAAGTTTAAACAGACTTATGGTTTAAAAATTTAAAGTCAAAAATTTCGAATGTTAATTTTAGAATTAAAACTTGTGATAAACTAATTTCAGAATTAACCACAAAAGGGACAAAAGATAATGTTAAAGCGAATTTCCAGAATAATCAAAGTGCTCAAAAAAATAAAAATCAAAGATTTTTAAAAACTATTGTGACCCTTTTCATTTATAATGATCAACTTTAAATAAAAAATTTAGTAGATCTTTTGCACCTTTTGTGGTTAAATAAAGTTTAAACAGACTTATGGTTAAGTGCGTTTTTCACAACAGATGTTCATTTAAAAATTTCAAAAACTTATCTTTGTACCATATATCAAACTATGAAAGATTTAATGGGGAAAGCCATTTGGGATTTTTATCACAACGAAAATCCTGAAGATCTGCAGACCGAAACTTCTATTTCCGAACTGGATGAACTTCCTGTAAAATATCTGTTCCGCGATTTTGACGGAATGAATACAATTGAGCAAAAAGCTCTGCAACTTGCAAAAGGAAAAACGTTAGACATTGGAGCAGGAGCGGGTTCTCATGCTTTGTATCTTCAGAATGAAAAATATCTTGATGTTACCGCATTGGATATTTCTCCGAAATCCATTGAAGTCTGCCAGTTAAGAGGAATAAAGAAAGCAGTTGCTGAAAATATGCTTCATTTTTCCGGAGAAACATTTGATACGATTCTTTTGCTGATGAACGGAACAGGCATTTTCCAAAGTCTTCATGTGATTGATATTTATCTGAAAAAACTTTATTCGCTTTTGAATCCGAACGGTCAGATTTTAATCGACAGCACAGATATTCTGTATATGTTTGATGAAGATGAGGATGGCGGAGTTTATATTCCTGCGGAAGGATATTACGGCGAACTCGATTATATTGTTCATTATAAAGGAGAATCTGAAGATCCGATAAAATGGCTGTATCTGGATTTTAATACCTTAAAAAATGCAGCAGAGAATAATGGTTTTAAAATAGAAAAAGTGTTGCAGGAAGAGGATTCTTATCTGGCGAGGCTGACTAAGAAATAATTAGTTTTTGTCATTTCGAGAAGCAAAGCGACGAAGCAATCTCAAACTTAAAAAATAACATTCAGACTTAACTTTTCTTAAATCCTTAACAGAATCTTAATGGTTAAAATTTGAAACATTAAGATTTATTTATATTGTTAAGATTAATAAAAGATTGCTTCGTCGCTTTGCTCCTCGCAATGACAAATAAAAAATCCACATGATTTTTAGTTCACGTGGATTTATTTTTTATCTCAATATCGGATTATCCGATCTCAATACCGTTTTCAACATTGCTGTCATCCGGCGTTACGAAAGATAATTTTCCGTCCGGTTTTGTAGTTAAAAGCAACATTCCCTGAGATTCAATTCCTCTGATTTTTCTTGGGGCAAGATTCAATAAAATCATAACCTGCTTTCCAACAACTTCTTCCGGGGTAAAGCTTTCTGCAATCCCTGAAACAACGGTTCTTACGTCCACTCCTGTATCAACAGTTAGTTTCAGTAGTTTATCTGCTTTCTCAACTTTTTCAGCTTCTAAAATAGTGGCTGTTCTTAAGTCGATTTTCATAAAATCATCAAAAGTGATTTCTTCTTTCATAGGTTTTGCGTTAGGATTTGTTTTTTTATTGTTTTGCTTGGTGTCTTCCAATTTCTGGATTTGAGCTTCGATAACATTATCTTCAATTTTTGAGAAAAGAAGAGATGCTTCGTTGATTTTATGACCTGTTTCAATTAAAACAGATTTAGTTTCAATAGTATTCCAATCAGATTTTTGAACATTAAACATATTCAACAATTTCTCAGAGCTGAAAGGCATAAACGGTTCACACAACTGTGCTAAAGCAACTGCAATCTGAGCTCCTACAAATAAAGAATGTGCCGCTTTTTCAGGGTTATCTTTTATTGTTTTCCATGGCTCTTCTGTCTGAAGATACTGGTTTCCGAAACGTGCCAAATTCATTAAAGCTGTTAAAGAATTTCTGAATTCATAGTTTTCTAAAAATCCTGAAATTTCTTTTGCTGATTTGTTAATTTCTTTTAGCTCAGGAGTGTTTACATCACCTTGAGGAACAACCCCATCATAATATTTATGAATTAACACAGCAACTCTGTTGATGAAATTTCCGAAAATTCCAACCAGTTCAGAATTATTTTTCGTCTGGAAATCCTTCCACGTAAAATTGTTATCTTTTGTTTCAGGAGCGGATGAAAGTAAGGCATATCTTAAAACATCCTGTTGTCCCGGGAAATCTTCCACATATTCGTGCGCCCAAACCGCCCAGTTTCTCGAGGTGGAAATTTTATCGTTCTCAAGATTTAAAAACTCAAAAGCAGGAACATTTTTAGGCATGATATAATCTCCGTGAGCCTTCATCATCGCAGGGAAAATAATACAGTGGAATACAATATTATCCTTTCCAATAAAGTGAACCAAATCACTTTCCTCGCTTTGCCAGTAATCTTTCCAGTTTTTTCCGTTTTTCTCCGCCCATTCTTTTGTGAAAGAGATATATCCGATTGGCGCATCGAACCAAACGTACAATACCTTTCCTTCCGCATTCGGAAGAGGAACCGGAACACCCCAGTTCAGGTCTCTGGTCATTGCACGAGGTTTTAACCCATCATTTAACCATGATTTCACCTGTCCGTAAACATTCGGTTTCCAGTCGTCTTTATGACCTTCAATAATCCATTCATTCAGGAAATCCTCATATTCATTTAATGGTAAGTACCAGTTTTTTGTGTCTTTCAGAATAGGAACGTTTCCGCTTAACATGGATTTCGGATTAATCAGTTCCGAGGGTGAAAGGGTAGTACCGCATTTTTCACACTGGTCTCCGTAAGCGTTTTCATTACCACAGTTAGGACAGGTTCCGACGATGTATCGGTCTGCTAAAAATTCTCCTGCCTGTTTGTCGAAATACTGCTCAGACATTTCTTCCGTAAACTTTCCTTTTTCGTAAAGAACCTTAAAGAAATCCTGACTAGTCTCGTAGTGTTTTGGAGAGGTTGTTCTGGAGTATTCGTCAAAAGAAATCCCCAAATCCGAAAAAGATTTTTTAATGATTTCGTGGTATTTGTCTACAATATCCTGTGGCGTTACCCCTTCTTTTTTTGCTCTTATGGTAATAGGAATTCCATGCTCATCGCTTCCGCAGATAAACGCTACATCTTTCCCTAATCTTCTCTGAAATCTCGCATATACATCAGCAGGAATATAGACACCTGCTAAATGTCCTATATGAACCGGTCCGTTTGCATAAGGCAAAGCTGCCGTAATCATCTTTCTGTTTGACATTTATAGTAAAGTTTTAAGCTACAAAGATAATGATTATCCGTGAAAATCGAATATTCTACGAATTTTGAAGACTAGTGAGTGTTTTCGAGGGTTGAAATATTACATTTAGTTAAACTAATGTTTAACTTTTTGTGAATTTAGGAACTATATTATGCGCTGCATATTTTAGTATAATATTTTGATATAAAGTGATTTAAGTTAAAAAGATCGTTTAATATACATAAATTTATGTTAATTTTAAATAAAATTATGATAATTATAATTTTTTTATAAATTGCAACACAAGCAGTGATGCTTATTTAACAAGAACGAAACTATATAAAAGAAATTATTGTGAAAAACTTTACAACGGTATTAAAAATTGCGCCTGCATTTTTATTAGCAAGTACAATGATTCATGCTCAAACAAAAGACTCTGCTACGAAAGAAAAAAAGATAGAAGAGGTTGTTTTGATTGGGTATGGAGCTAAAAAGAAAACAGATCTCACAGGATCTATTACAGCACTATCATCAGCTGATTTTAATAAAGGTGCTGTAGCAACTGCAGAAGGACTTATTAACGGACGTGCTTCCGGAGTTGTGATTACCCAGTCCGGAACACCGGGGAGTGAGCCTGTAATTAGAGTTAGGGGAGGCTCTTCCTTAAATGCCAGTAACGAGCCTTTACTTGTTGTTGATGGACTGCCTTTGGACGGTGTTTCTTTATCAACAATTAATCCAAATGATATAGAATCTTTTTCTATATTGAAAGATGCTGCATCTACAGCTATTTATGGATCCAGAGGATCTAATGGGGTTTTATTAATCACGACTAAAAAAGGAGGTAAAAAATTAAGAGTATCATTAAATGCTTTTACAACGGTTAATACTTTAGCTAAAAAAATTAAAGTATACAATGGTGATGAATTTAGATCTTTAATTAACCAGTATGTACCTGGAAAAGTTGCTCAATTAGGTGCAGCTAATACGGATTGGCAAGATGAAATTTTTAAAACTTCTGTGACTAATGATATTAATGCTTCAGTTTCAGGAAGTTTATTTGGTAAAGTTCCAACTCGTTTTTCAGTAGATCATTTAGACAATACAGGGTTATTAATTACTTCTGGTTTTAAAAGAACGACAGGTAATATTGCCATAAGTCCAAGCTTTTTTGATGATCATTTAAAATTTAATATTACAGGTACTTATTCTTATACTTTTAAGAATAATGCTGATGAAGGTGCTATCGGAAATGCACTTTCTATGAACCCGACACAATCTGTTTATGATAGTAGTTCTATCTACGGAGATGGTTATTATGAGAATAAAGGTGGAAATTTTAATGCTACGACAGGAACATACAATCCTAATGGAGTAGCTAATCCTGTGGCTCAGTTAAAAAACAAACATGATATTCAAAATTTTAAAAGATTTTTTGGAAATGTGAATATGGAATATAAATTCCATTTTTTGCCGGAATTGAGGTTAATTGCAAATGCAGGTTTAGATAGCAAAGAGCTCGATGGTCACGTTACCACAAATAAATATTCCAGAAATGGCTATTATTCTGTAAAAAATACATTTGCTTATTATGGATCTGAATCGTTTTCTGGAGAAAGCCTATTGAATAAAAATGCTAATGTACAGTTAGATTATGCGAAGACTTTTGGCAAATTTAATTTTGATATTATGGGGGGGTATGAATACCAAAATTATCATAAAACAAGTTTTGCAACAGGTAATGTTTTCTTATATTCATTAGATCCAGCCAATAATTTCTATAATCCTGATTCTAAACCTGATGTTAATTTGCAGGCTTTTTTTGGTAGATTAAATTTAGGATATGCAGGTAAGTATTTGATTACTTTAAACTATAGAAGGGATGGGTCTTCCCGTTTTAGTAAAGACAATAGATGGGGTAATTTCGGAGGTGTAGCTGCAGCTTGGAAAATTTCGGAAGAAAATTTTTTAAAAGGCAATTCTGCAATATCTGATCTAAAGTTAAGAGCAAGTATAGGAAAAACAGGTCAACAAGATATTGGAGATTATAGATTTGACTATTTTAAGACGTATAATATTTCTTCAACTTTATTTTATCAGTTTGGAAATACATTTTATCAGATTGCTAAAGCAAATGGATATAATGAAAATCTAAAATGGGAAGAGAGCTTCAAATATAATGTAGGATTAGATTTTGGATTCGCAAATAATAGAATAACAGGAACGTTAGACTTTTATTTAGCAGACACTAAAGATTTATTATCTATTGTTCCTGAGGGACCTTTAGAAAACTTAAGAATTATAGGCCCAAAAAATATTGGGAGATTACAGTCAAAAGGTATTGACTTAGGCTTGGACATTAAAGCTGTAAAAAAGGAAAATTTTACCTTAAACTTCAATTATAACTTAACCTATAATACTATAAAGATAAAAGAACTAGAACTTGATAATATAGATAAAGGAGGTGTTGGTTTAGGGGCTTTTATTCAAACATTCGCTACAGGATATTCTCCTTATGCATTTAATGTTTATCAACAGGTTTATGACAGTAATGGTAAGCCAATAGAAGGAGCTTATGTGGACAGAAATAATGATGGAGTAATAACTTCTGCAGATAAATATATTTATAAAAAGCCACAGGCCGATGTAACAATGGGCTTTATGACCAATGCTACTTTTGGAAAACATATTGACTTCTCAATGGCTTGGAGAGCAAGTATAGGAAACTATGTTTATGATAGAATTTCAGCAGACCGGGCTCAGTTGGGTAATATTAATAATACAGTAGATGGTACAATTAATAATGCTCCTGTCGACTTTAGTGATACAGGTTTTTCACAAACACGTAAAGAGTCTGACTATTACGTAAAAAATGGAAGCTTTGTAAAATTGGATAATGTAACGTTAGGTTACACATTTAATAAGCTATTAAAGAATAACGGATCGATTAGATTATACACAGGTATAAATAATGTGCTGATCATAACAAAGTACAAAAATTTAGATCCAGAGGTATTTAATAACGGAATTGATAATTCAATATATCCTAGAGCCAGAATGTTTACTTTTGGAATTAATGCTAACTTTTAAATGTAGGAAAAATGAAATTAAATATATTAAAATTAAGAAACTTAGCCATTGCCAGTGCATTTATTTTATCAATGACTTCTTGTCTCAATGATTTGGATGTTAAAGTAAATGATGATGAATTATATACTTCTGAGCAATTTTATGCGAATCCGGAGTCATATAAACAATTTTTAGCAAAAATTTATGCTGGTTTAGCGGTAACAGGACAAACTTCTCCTAACGGGAATTCAGATTTAGGAGCAGAAGCAGATGGAGGACCTAACGAGGGGTTTTCACAATACATCAGAGGATATTGGCAACTGCAGGAGCTAACGACTGATGAGGCAATTATTGCATGGGGAGAGTCTGATAATCCGGGGATTAGAGATCTGAACTTCAATACTTGGAATGCAGATAACAAATTTAACGAGGCTTTTTTTGCAAGAATATTTTTTCAAGTAGGTTTGGTAAATGAATTTTTAAGAGAAACGACAGATGAAAAGTTATCTTCTAGAGGTGTTTCAGCAGATTTAAAGGCCCAAATAAAAATTTTTCGTGCTGAGGCAAGATTCTTAAGAGCATTATCTTACTATCATGCAATAGATATTTATGGAAAAGTACCTTTTGCTACCGAAGACAATATCATTGGTTCTGGAGTGAAACCACCAATGCAATCAAGAGAGTATGTATTCAATTATATTATTGAAGAATTAAATAGTATAGATGCAGATTTAGTAGCTCCAAAAACAAACGAATATGGTAGAGCAGATAAAGCAGCTGCATGGATGTTAAAAGCCAAATTATATCAAAATGCTAAAGTTTATACAGGAGTTGATAAAAGTACTGAAGCTTTAACAGAAATTACAAAAGTTATTGGTTCACCTTATAAAATAGCAACTATACCTTATGCAAATTTATTCAAAGCGGATAATAATATTAACGGAGCACAGGATGAAGCTATTTTTCCTATTACTTTTGACGGAATTAAAACAAAAACTTATGGAGGCACAACATTTTTAATACACGCTAGCTGTAATAATGCAGTAGGAGCTACATTAGGAGTTGATGCCGGTTGGGCAGGTTTTAGAGCTAGGCAGGAATTTATTCAGTCTATTGGTACAGATGCTAGAGTTATGAAAGTACCTGGAAATACAGATCCTGCTTCGATTTCGGATTACTCTAAATTTGAAGAAGGAGTAAAATTAATTAAGTTTTCTAATAAAAAAGTAGGAGGTACGAATGGAAGTGACGGTACTTTTGCAGATGCGGATTTTGCTTTATTCAGAATGGGTGATGCATATTTAATGTACGCAGAACTAGCAATTGTTAACGGAAAAGGAAGCACCGCTACTGCTTTAAATTATATTAACGCCTTAAGAACAAGAGCCGGTGTTGCAAATATTACAATGTCTGATATTAATGCTCTTACTACTACAGATGCCAAAGAAGTATTTATTTTGAACGAGAGAGCTAAAGAATTATACTGGGAAGGCACAAGAAGGCAGGATTTAATAAGATTAAATCATTATGTTTCGGGCTACACTTGGCAATGGAAAGGAGGTATTCAAAATGGATCTTCGATAGCTTCTACTAAAACTCTATTTCCAATTCCTAATAAGTATTTGAATTTGAATTCCAACTTATCTCAAAATCCTGGGTACTAATTTTTAAAAGTTATAATAATGAAAAATATAATAAAATTTCTTTTCGCGACTATTGCTATTATGATGGTTTGGTCTTGCGAGAAAGATGAAGATCAGGCTGTTTTATCATTAAAATCTGAGCCTAATCTGAAGGCTAGTACAAATACTCTATCTTTAACTAGCGCAAATGCGAATAATAATGCGGTTACTTTCACAATAACCCCTGCAGAATATACTCCAGCAGTGGAAGTTACAAATGTGTTACAGTTCGCAGTAACTGGGACTAATTTTGCTTCGGTGAAAGAGGCAGGTTTAAGCAGTGGAGTATTATCCAAATCTTATACAGTAATAGAATTTAATGCTTTAATGTTAAATCTTGGATTGCCAACGGGTGTCGCTTCAAGTATAGATGTGAGATTAAAAACTACAGTGGGCAAAGGATCACCCGTATATTCACAGATACAAAAGATTTCAGTAACTCCTTATGCTCTTGTTTCTTATATGTACGCTCCTGGAGCTTATCAGGGATGGAATCCGCCAACAGCGCAAGCGTTGAAATCTGCAACGAGTAACGGAATCTATATTGGGTATATTAATTTCACATCACCAAACTCTGAATTTAAAATTACACCAATGAAAAACTGGGATCATAGTTATGGTACCAATAATAATGTAGATTTAATATATGATGGAGGTGGTAACCTGAAGGCAGCAAATGCGGGAAGTCAAAAATTAACTGTTAATACAAATACAAATAAATTTACTTTAAGTCCATATTCTTGGGCTGTTATTGGTTCTGCTACGCCAAATGGCTGGAACGACCCAGATACTGATTTGGTTTGGAATAGCACAACTGAAAAGTGGGAAGTTACTGTTGTTTTAACAGTCGGTGAAATTAAGTTTAGACTTAATAATGATTGGGGAACAAACTTTGGAGATGATGGAAATAACGGAACCTTAGACGCTGGTGGAGCCAACATTCCTATTAGCTTACCAGGAACGTATAAAATTACGTTTGATGAAGTGAATCTGGTTTATACCGCTGTGAAGTTATAATCTATTCTCTGACATTTATATAAAACTGTTGTGTTTTGGCAGCAGTTTTTTTATTTTTAAAGCTTATATAATCTAATATGAAGAAAATTACAACAGGAGCAATGATGCTCTCTATGATGTTTGCGGGTGTTAATGCACAATCTTTAAAATCGCCGGATGGAAAGTTCGAAATGGACTTTCAGTTGAAACAGGGCGTACCTTATTACAATCTTAAATATAACGGAAAAACGATCGTCGAAGATTCCAAATTGGGACTCAGATTATTTAAAGATACTTCAATAAAATTTGCCTCAGAAATTGCAAAACCGGAAGATGTAAAATTTGATCTTAATAACGGTTTTACTAAAATAGATGAAAAGCGTGACGCTAAAAACGAAACTTGGCAGCCGGTTTTAGGGGAAAAGAAAAATTATATCAATCATTACAATGAATTGGCGGTAACGCTTAACCAGACCTCAACAGACAGAAATATTGTGGTGAAATTCAGACTGTTTAATGATGGGTTAGGTTTCAGATATGAATTTCCGCAGCAGAAAAACCTTAATTACTTCGTCATCAGGGAGGAAGATTCTGAAATTGATTTTCCAACTGACATGAAAGCTTGGTGGATCGTTGCAGATTACGACTCTCAGGAATACCAATATCAGGAAACAAAACTTTCTGAAATCCCTGCAAGATGGCCGAAAGCTGCAGATGCAAACGCTTCACAAACTTTGATCAGAAACGCGGTTCAGTCTCCGGTAATGCTAAAGCAGGAAGGAAAAGAACCATTATACATCAACGTTGCGGAAGCTGCTGTTTTAGACTATCCTGCTTCTCATCTTGAAGTAGATGCTCAGAATTTCAAATTCAAAACACATCTTACAGCAGACAGACAGGGTGCAAAAGGATATATTCAGACTCCTTCCGTTACCCCTTGGAGAACAATTATTGTGGCTCCGAAAGCAGAAGAGGTGATGGATTCTAAAATGCTTTTCAATCTTAATGAACCTACAAAATATACCGATACTTCTTACATTCACCCGACAAAATATATGGGAGTATGGTGGGAGATGATCATTGGTAAATCTCAGTGGGCTTACGGACAGCCGGAATCTAATGTGCGTCTTGGAGTAACAGATTTCTCTAAACTTACGCCTAACGGAAAACACGGAGCCAACAATACAAAAGTGAAAGAATATATCGATTTCGCGGCAGAAAACGGTTTTCAGGGACTTTTGATTGAAGGCTGGAATGTTGGTTGGGAAGACTGGTTTGGCCACTCAAAAGAATTTGTTTTCGATTTCATCACTCCTTATCCTGATTTCGACATCAAAATGTTAAACGATTATGCGCATTCCAAAGGAATCAAATTAATCATGCACCATGAAACTTCAGGTTCAGCAACGAACTATGAAAGATGGGCGGATAAAGCATATCAGTTAATGAATAAATACGGTTATGATGCCGTGAAAACAGGGTACGTAGGAGATATGATCCCAAGAGGGGAACATCATTATTCTCAATGGACAATCAACCATTTCTACAGAATTGCTGAAAAAGCCAACGAATATAAAATTATGGTGAATTCCCATGAATCTGTCCGCCCTACAGGAGAAAGCAGAACGTATCCAAACTATATCTCTGCGGAAGCTGCTCGTGGAACAGAATATGAAGCTTTCGGAGGGAATAATCCTGATCATCAGACCATTCTTCCGTTTACAAGATGGATGGGAGGTTCGATGGATTACACGCCGGGAATTTTCCAGACAAAACTGGATTACTATTTCCCCGGAGACAAACGTTTTGTAAAAACAACTTTGGTAAAACAGTTAGCGCTTTATGTGGTAATGTATATGCCTCTTCAGATGGCGGCAGACTTACCGGAAAACTACAAAAAGCACATGGATGCCTTCCAGTTTATAAAAGATGTAGCAGCAGACTGGGACGATACGAAAATCTTATCGGCAGAGCCGGGAGATTACATCATTACGGCAAGAAAAGCAAAAGGAACTGAAAACTGGTTTGTGGGCGGAATTACCGATGAAAACAAACGTGATTACACTGTAGATTTTTCTTTCTTAGATAAAGGCAAAAAATATGAAGCTGTGATTTATGAAGATGGAAAAGATGCGGATTATATTAACAATCCTCAAAGCTATAACATCTACAAAAAAGAAATCACAAGCAAATCTAAGATCAATTTTAAAATGGTACGAAGCGGAGGTTTTGCTATCTCTATCAAGCCTGTAAAATAATTGTGAATTAACCAAAAACCTTACAGATTTTCTGTAGGGTTTTTTAATACATATTCCTATGATAAAAAGAATTTTTACCCCCATTCAGATGCCATTTTGGTGGCAGGATCTGCTTTTTGCCATTCCGCGAATAGTTTGCGGATATTTACTGACGAGCGACTTCGGTGCTGCAAAATTCGGCTTGCCTTGGTCTCCCGCAGACAATAATTTGAAATTTTTTGAAGTGGCTTTCTGGTTTCCGAATGATGTCGCAGAATATGGTGGTGTTTTTGCCATGTTTCCTGCATTTTTTGCTTGGATGGGAGCTTTTAGTGAAGCGGTAGGAGGAGTTTTTTTATTGTTAGGATTGTTTACAAGACCTTTTGCAGTACTTGTTTTCATTACCATGTTTGTCGCTGTATTTTTTCAGCAGATGAATCAGGGAGTATGGAATATGCTGCCTGCAATGGGAATTATGTGGGTGAGCTTATTTTATATCATTTTAGGCTCCGGAAGATTTGGTTTAGATTACATAATTGCTAAAAAATTGACCCGATGAAAAAGATAGTATTTCTTATAATCTCTTGTTTCTTGATGTTCAGCTGTGTTCAGAAAGCGTATAAGCAGACTGTAATTTATACAGTCGAAATTCCCGATTCTGAAGGGATTACGTCTGTAGGAATCAGAGGAAAAGACAAACCGTTGAATTGGGATCAGGATACTGAGCTTAAAAAAATCAATGATAAAGGGGTTTATCAGGTAAAAGTCACTTATCTTACAGGATATAAATTTACAGAGGTAAAATTTACCCGCAACGGAGAATATGAGCTTCAGAATATGCCCAACCGTAGAATTGAGTTTAATAATTCGGGAATTACACAGTACAAAGCAGTTTTTAATCAACATAAATAAATACTGAAATCATTCATATTACATTAAAAAATATGCGTCATAAACTTTTTTATATAACAACGCTTTGCGCATCGTCTTTATTTTTTTCGCAGATTCAGAAAGTAGAACCTGCATTCTGGTGGAAAGGAATGAAAAACCCCGAACTTCAGATTCTGGTATACGGAAAAGATATTGCTAAAAACGAAATAGAGCTTTCAGACGGAGTTCAGATCAAAGATATTCAGAAAGTTGAAAATCCGAACTATATTTTCGTAACCGTTAATACCAATGAAATTAACGTTCCGAAATTTAACATCAATGTAAAAAGCGGAAAGAAAAATTTAGGTTCTTACACGTATGAACTGAGGCAGAGAAATCCAAATTCAGCAGACAGAGAATCCTATTCTTCCAAAGACGTGATGTATCTCATCATGCCGGACCGTTTTGCCAACGGGGATGAAAAAAACGACTCCAGCCCCAATTTAACCGAAAAAGCAAACCGAAATCTTCCTAACGGCAGGCACGGAGGAGATCTGCGTGGAGTCATCAACAATTTAGATTATATTCAGAACCTTGGAGCAACAGCAGTCTGGCTCACTCCGGTTAATGAGGACAACGAAAAAGTATATTCTTACCACGGATATGCACAGACAGATTTATACAAAATCGATCAGCGTTACGGAACCAACGAAGAATATAAAGAACTTTCTCAGAAATTAAATCAAAGAAAAATGAAGCTCGTGATGGATTATGTAACCAATCATTGGGGAGTTTCGCACTGGATGATCAAAGATTTACCCACAAAAGACTGGATTCACTGGTTCAGCGATGGTGAAAATGGTTTTAAACGTTCTAACTATAAAACAACCACTCAGTTTGATACAAATGCTTCAGAGATAGATAAAAGGTTGGCTTTGGATGGATGGTTTGATACGACGATGCCCGACATTAATCAGAAAAATCCTTTGGTTCTAAAATATTTAACCCAGAATGCGATCTGGTGGATCGAATATGCCGAACTGGGAGGCCTTCGTGTAGATACTTATCCTTACAACGACAAGGAAGCAATGGCAAAATGGGCAAAAGCCATTACAGATGAATATCCGAACTTCAATATTGTAGGAGAAGCATGGCTGTATTCCAGTGCACATATCGCAGTATGGCAAAAAGATTCTAAAATTGCAGAATTAGCAGGCTATAATTCAAACCTTCCTTCTGTAATGGATTTCATGCTTTATTCTAACCTTCCGAAAGCATTAAAAGAAAAAGGCAGCTGGAATTCCGGAATGGTAAAAGTATACGATGTTTTTACAAGTGATTTTTTATATTCTAACATCAATAATATTCTTGTTTTTTTTGAAAATCACGATACCGAAAGATTCAACGAAGTTTTCAACGGAAATCCAGCAGATTATAAACTTGCCATGACCTTGATCTCGACAATTCGGGGAATTCCACAGTTGTATTACGGCTCTGAAATAGGAATGCGCGGCGACAAAAACAAAGGCGGCGATGCAGACATCAGGAGAGATTTTCCGGGCGGCTGGAAATCAGATAAAATCAATGCTTTCAATCCTTCGTCTCAGACTCCTGAACAAAAAGAATTTTACGATTTTACCCAGAAGTTGCTGAACTGGAGAAAAGGAAAAGGAGTTATTCATACAGGAAAAACCAAAAATTTCGTTCCACAGAACAATGTTTTTGTGTATTTTAGATACAACGAAAAAGAAAGCGTAATGGTCATTTTAAATAATAATGATGCGGAACAGACGATCGATGTGAAGCATTTCGCAGAATCCCTGAACGGTTTTTCAAAAGGGAAAGACATTATTTCCGGCAAAGAATTTTCGGTAAAGGACAATTTTAAAATCCCTGCAAAATCATCAATGGTTATTGAATTAAATTAAAACTAGGTTTCACAATTAAAATCTTTGTGATCTTACCTAAGTGAATAGTTTATGCTGAGCTTGTCGAAGTACCTTTGCGAACTTAAAGACAGTTAGTAGTTAAAAAGAAAACTTTGAGCTCTTTGCGTTAAAAAATAAAATTAAAGGTTTATAATTAAAAATGAAAAAAACAACAATATTCTTTACATTCATCCTATTTGTATTGAGTTTTACATCTATTTCTGCTCAGTCAAAATTTGATAAAGAAAAAACAGAAATAGGAACCATGCTCGACGGATTTAATGTTGCGGCAGCAAAAGCAGATTTTAACAATTACTTTAATTATTTTGCCGACGAATCTGTTTTTATCGGGACAGATGCTACAGAAGTATGGGACAAAAAAGCCTTTATGATTTGGGCAAAACCCTATTTCGATAAAAAGAAAACCTGGAATTTTACTTCCCTGAAAAGAAATATTTACTTCAGCAAAGATGGAAACCTGGCTTGGTTTGATGAACTCTTGGATACCCAGATGAAAATCTGCCGCGGCTCAGGAGTGGTGGAAAAAATCAACGGAGCATGGAAAGTAAAGCAATACGTACTTTCCGTAACGGTTCCCAATGAAGTGGTAGATAAAGTAGTGGCAGAAAAGACTCCAATAGAAGATGTATTAATTCAAAAACTGAAAAAATAATGGCAGAAATGATAGGAAAAGCAGATGCAGGAAAATTTGGAAAAGTAAAAAAGCCGAATTTATCCATGGCTCAGATCATCAATATGAGCATGGGATTTTTGGGAATCCAGATGGCTTTTGGTCTGCAAAACGGAAATGCCAGTAGAATTTTGGCCAATTTCGGAGCTGATGTTCATGAATTATCATGGTTCTGGCTCGTTGCGCCGATAACAGGATTAATCGTTCAGCCCATCATCGGTCATATGGGAGACAATACATGGAGTCCTTTAGGAAGAAGAAAACCTTACTTTTTAATCGGAGCCGTTTTATGCGCCATAGGTTTGGTAATGCTTCCCAATGCGGCTTCGGCAACACAGATGATGGCTGCAAATGTTTTACTGATGGCGGTCATTTTCCTTGCCATGATGGATGCTTCCATTAATGTGGCAATGGAACCCTTCCGTGCTTTGGTGGGAGATATGCTGCCTAAACATCAGGCGACGATTGGCTTTTCGGTTCAGACGATTTTGATAGGAATCGGAGCAGTTATTGGTTCAGATTTACCCAACTGGCTTACCAAAATGGGAATTTCTAATGAAGCTCCGAAAGGTTTTGTTGCAGATAATGTCATCTATTCTTTTTATATCGGAGCAGCCGTACTTATTTTATCAATTTTATATACAATTATTACTACCAAAGAATATTCCCCGGAAGAATTCGCTTCCTTTGAAGGCGGAAAGGAAATCGTAGAAGAAAAATCCAGAATGTCAGATATTTTCAGAGATTTTGCCAATGTTCCGTCCCAGATGAAAAAACTGGGCGTGGTTCAGTTCTTCTCGTGGTTTGCCTTATTTACGATGTGGGTTTTTACAACCAGTGCTTTGGCAACCCATCATTTCGGACTTTCTCCGGAAGATACCCATTCAGCAGAATTTAATAAAGCCGGAGATTTAACTGGAAGTCTTTTCGGAAGTTATAATTTCTACGCCATTTTCTTTGCGTTTGCATTAACACCGATTGCTAAATTTATCGGTAAAAAGCAAACTCACGCGCTGGCTTTGGCGAGCGGAGGTTTTGGACTGATTTCCATGTATTTTATTAAAGATATAAATTATCTGTGGATTTCCATGGTAGGATTAGGTTTTGCATGGGCAAGTATTCTGGCAATGCCTTACGCGATGCTTATAGATTCTATTCCGCAGAAAAAAATGGGCGTTTATATGGGGATTTTCAATTTTTTTATTGTAATTCCTCAAATCATTAACGGAGTTTTTGGAGGACCAATTGTTAGCAGAATTTTCGGGAAAATGGCAATAGATTATATTGTAGTGGGCGGAATCTGTATGGTTTTAGGAGCTGTTCTCACTCTTATTTTCGTTAAATCTGAACATGATACTCCAAAAGAAATTGAAAAAGAAATTCAGCAGGTACATTTCTGATAAAAAAGAAAAAAACTGCATTTGATTTTCTAAAATTACCCAAGTTCGGAATAAAGATTATAAAATATAAAAACAATAGCTTAACTCATTCACGTTAAATTAAGGATAGTCAAAATTTAAATACCTCTTATCCCGAATTCAGGTTAAAATATAACTCTAAATCTACCGGATCCGGTAGATTTTTTTATTTAATTATGGTAAAAAATCAGGAAAACTTTAAAAAATACAATCCCGATAGACAGTCTTTAGACAAATTTTAGACATCGTATTTTTATCTGACGTTAAAATTTGAAATTCAGTAGGTTATAGAATATTTTTCTTTTAATGAATATCGTAAAAAACACTGCTTTTTATAGATTTTTGATAATTTTTGGGAGGAATTTTTATGAAATAGTAATTGCGTATCAAAATTAGTTTATACATTTGTATCGTTAAATACAAGCAAATGAGTAACTCAATTATTATTCTTGTCATTTTTGTCATTATCGGATTTTCGGTGATGGGCAATGGCTTGTGATAATTTTTGAAATTGAAATACTACAGACCATTCTCATCACGAGAATGGTTTTTTTGTTTAAAGACAACACCAAAAATTAAAATTAAAACAATATAGAATGTATTACAATGACGACAGTGTTCTCTTCTTTGATGGAGAATATGTGAAAGCAAAAGAAGCAAAGACCGATTTGTACGGTCAATCATTACACTACGGATATGCGGTTTTTGAAGGTATTAAATCCTACAGAACAGCTAATGGAACCAAAATTTTTAAAGCAGAAGAACATTACGACAGACTGAGAAAATCAGCAGAAGCGATGCATATGCCTTTCCATTATTCTACTGAGGAAATGATAGAGACTACTTATAAATTGCTGGAAATTAATAATTTGAGTAACGCTTACATCCGTCCTTTAGTTATCTGCTCTCCCAATATGTCCCTTTCAAAAGGACAGAAAAGCTACCTTGTCATTGAAGTATGGAACTGGGATAATGGCTATCTGGCGAACAAACTGAGAATTATGACCTCTTCCTTTCAGCGTCCTAATCCGAAAGCTTTTAAAATAGAGGCTAAAGTAAGCGGACATTACGTAAATTCTATTCTGGCAAGTCAGGAAGCGAAAGACAAAGGATTTGATGAAGCACTTGTTCTGGACGAAAATGGAAATGTAGCAGAAAGCTCCGGTGCAAATGTATTCTATGAAAAAGACGGAAAACTATATACTCCTCAAAAAGGAAACATCTTGCCCGGTATTACCAGAGCTACAGTTTTTGAAATATGTAATCAGTTAGGGATTTCGTACGAAGAAAAATTATTTACACCGCAGGAAATGCAGGGGGCAGATGCCGCATTTTTCTGTGGAACAGCGGCAGAAATTGTCGCTGTGGAATCTTTGAATGATATTCCTTTCAGAATGAATTGGGAAGACAGTTTATCAGCTAAAATTCAGCAGGCTTACCGTCATTTGGTCGTAGAAGAAAATTATTCATACCTGAAATCAAACCTGCAAAATGTGTAATACAGAACTGAACAAATATTCCAAAACGCTTACAAAAGACCCGACGCAGCCTGCAACTCAGGCAATGTTTTACGGTATTGGTTTTCAGAAAGAAGACTTCGATAAAGCCCAGATCGGAATTGCAAGTATGGGATACGATGGCAACACCTGCAATATGCATCTCAACAGCCTTGCTGAAATCGTGAAAAAAGGAGTGAAAGAAAAGGATTTGGTGGGTTTAATGTTTCATACTATAGGAATAAGCGACGGGATGACCAACGGTACAGACGGAATGCGCTATTCCCTTGTAAGCCGGGATATTATTGCAGACTCCATAGAAACTGTATGCGCAGGGCAATATTACGACGGGCTCATCACCGTTCCCGGGTGTGACAAAAATATGCCCGGTTCCCTCATCGCCATGGCAAGACTCAACCGGCCTTCCATAATGGTATATGGAGGAAGTATTGCTCCCGGACATTATAAAGGTCAGGATCTGAACATTGTTTCAGCTTTTGAAGCGCTGGGAAATAAAATTGCCGGAAAAATTTCAGAAGAAGACTTTCAGGGAGTCATTCAAAACTCCTGTCCGAGTGCAGGAGCCTGTGGCGGAATGTACACCGCAAATACCATGGCTTCTGCTATTGAAGCTCTGGGAATGAGTCTTCCGTATTCTTCTTCCTATCCGGCGCTCAGTCGCGAGAAAAAAGAAGAATGCCAATTTGCGGGACATTACATCAGAATTCTTTTGGAAAAAGACATCAAACCTTCCGATATCATGACCCCAAAATCCTTTGAAAATGCTTTGAGACTGATTATGATTTTAGGCGGAAGTACCAATGCTGTACTGCATTTTATTGCCATTGCAAAATCAATAGGATACAATTTAACTTTG
Source organism: Chryseobacterium sp. 2P (assembly GCF_059579425.1). NCBI lineage: Bacteria > Pseudomonadati > Bacteroidota > Flavobacteriia > Flavobacteriales > Weeksellaceae > Chryseobacterium > Chryseobacterium sp. 2P. Next base: position 2,885,065 of record NZ_CM184194.1, on the reverse strand, counting down.
GATGATTTTCAGCGGATCAGCGATGAAACACCGTTTCTGGCAGACCTCAAACCCAGCGGAAAATATTTGATGGAGGACCTTCATAAAGTAGGAGGAGTTCCGGCGGTGATGAAATACCTGTTGGATCTGGGACTTCTTCACGGCGACTGCCTTACAGTAACAGGCAAAACCATTGCAGAAAATCTCGAACATGTAACTTCCATTATTGAGAGAGAGCAGGATATTATTCACGATATAACAAATCCCATCAAAGAAACAGGACATATCAGAATATTATATGGAAATCTTGCCGAAAAAGGATCAGTAGCTAAAATTACGGGTAAAGAAGGAAACTATTTCAGGGGAACAGCCATTGTATTTGATGGCGAAAAAGAATTCATCAAAGGAATTGAAGACAAAAAAATCAAAGAAGGAAACGTTGTCGTTATCAAAAACGAAGGTCCGAAAGGCGCTCCCGGAATGCCCGAAATGCTGAAGCCAACTTCCGCTTTAATGGGTTCCGGTTTAGGTAAAAATGTAGCACTGATCACAGACGGAAGATTTTCCGGAGGAACACACGGTTTTGTTGTAGGACACATCACACCGGAAGCATTTGAAGGAGGACTGATCGGTCTTATACAGGACGGAGACCTCATCGAGCTCGATGCAGAAAAAAATACCATCAATGCATTGCTGTCGGATGAAGAAATTGCAAAAAGAAAAGCCGGTTTTCATCAGCCTGAATACAAAGTGAAAAGCGGAGTTCTTTATAAATATGCCAAATCTGTGGCAGATGCATCGCAGGGCTGCGTAACAGACCTGTAATCACAATTAAAATTGAAACATTATGAATACACTTGAAATAAATGAACAGAAAGATACCCGAAGTGCGGAAGCCATCGAAATATCAGGTTCCAAAGCAGTTTTAGAAGCCTTATTGCAGGAAAATGTAGACACTGTTTTCGGATATCCCGGAGGAGCAATTATGCCTATTTATGATGCTTTATACGATTATTCCGAAAAACTGAAACACATTCTCGTTCGTCACGAACAGGGCGCAGTTCATGCAGCACAGGGATTTGCAAGAGTATCAGGAAAAACGGGCGTTGTCTTTGCGACAAGTGGTCCCGGAGCTACCAATCTGGTGACAGGTCTTGCAGATGCCATGATCGACAGTAATCCGCTGGTTTGCATTACGGGGCAGGTTTATGCTTACTTGTTGGGAACAGATGCATTTCAGGAAACCGATGTTATCAATATCACCACACCGGTTACCAAATGGAACTATCAGGTTACCGATGCCACAGAAATTCCTGAAGCCATTGCCAAAGCATTTTACATTGCAAACACCGGTCGTCCCGGTCCTGTTTTAATTGATATTACCAAAAATGCGCAGCTTCAGTTATTCGATTATTTAGGCTATAAAAAATGTACTCACATCCGAAGTTATCGTCCCGAACCCGAGATCAGAAAAGAATATATTGAAAAAGCAGCACAGCTCATTAATCAAGCCAAAAAGCCATTTGTCCTTTTCGGACAGGGAGTGATTCTGGGAAAAGCCGAAGACGAATTTAAGTCTTTTATTGAGAAAGCCAGTCTTCCGGCAGCGTCTACCGTAATGGGACTGAGCGCACTGCCTACTGATCACAGGTTACACGTAGGAATGTTGGGAATGCATGGAAATTATGCCCCCAACGTAATGACAAATGAATGCGATGTATTGATTGCTGTAGGAATGCGGTTTGATGACCGCGTTACCGGACGCCTCGATAAATATGCAAAACAGGCAAAAGTAATTCATCTTGATATTGATCCCGCAGAAATTGATAAAAATGTAAAAACAACAGTTCCTGTTTGGGGCGACTGTAAAAAAACACTCCCTTTACTGACGGCACTTCTCGAAGAAAACGACCACTCAGAATGGGTAGAGAAATTCCGCGAACTGGAAAAAGAAGAAATAAAAGAAGTCATACATAATGAACTGAATCCCACCACAGATGCCATGACGATGGGAGAAGTTATCAGAGTATTAAACGAGCTTACCAACGGAGAAGCCATTATTACAACAGATGTTGGTCAGCATCAGATGGTTGCTTGTCGATACGCCCGATATAACCATTCAAAATCCAGTGTCACTTCCGGAGGACTGGGAACAATGGGATTTGGTTTGCCTGCTGCTATCGGAGCATGGTATGGCGCTCCCGAAAAAACAGTCGTGGCAATCATCGGGGATGGCGGATTTCAGATGACACTTCAGGAGTTGGGAACCATTATGCAGTTTGGGGCAAAAGTTAAAATTCTCATCCTCAATAACGAGTTTTTGGGAATGGTGAGACAATGGCAGCAATTATTCCACGACAGACGTTACTCCTTCGTAAATATCACAAGCCCTGATTTTGTGGCAGTTGCCAAAGGATATTACATTGAAGGTGAAAAAATATCCGAAAGAAAAGATTTAAAAGCTGCCCTCGAAAAAATGCTCAGTCATGATGGAGCATACCTTCTTGAAGTGATGGTAGGAAAAGAAAACAATGTATTTCCGATGGTAGCACAGGGAACCTCAGTTTCGGAGATCAGACTAAAATAAAAAAAAATGGAAAAACAGGAATTTACCATCACATTATACACCGAAAATTCAGTGGGATTAATCGGCAGAATATCGGGAATCTTCTCACGGAGAAAAATCAATATCGAGAGTCTTAATACCTCACCTTCAGAAGTAGAAGGCATTCACAGATTCACCATCGTTATCCAGGAGAACGAAGAAGTAGTGAGAAAACTCTGCCGACAATTGGAAAAGCAGATCGATGTAATGAAAGCCTATTACAATACGGATGATGAAATTGTATGGCAGGAACAGGCACTTTACAAAGTACCCGCAGATGTGGTTACCGAAAAAGTATATGTAGAGCGGCTGCTTCGGCAGTATGGCGCATCAACCGTAGTCATCCGTCAGGATTATATCGTTTTTGAAACAGCAGGACATCGTGAAGAAATAGACAGATTAACCGAAGAACTTAACAAATACGGTCTTATAGAATTCGTTCGCGGTGCCAGAATCGCCATCATTAAAAACAGTGCGGGAATCCACCAAAAAGTACTTCAGTTTGAAAACCGTGAACCCTCTCCGCATATTGTAGAAAATGAATATCTCGATAAGCGGGATAATGTTTTTACAATGTAAACACATTAATCAAAATATTCAACTCTGAATTGAATTTGAATACAATGTTTTATTGTTTCAAAAAATATTCAGAACAAAACCTAAAATAAAAATATTAATCCTGAAAAGTAGTTACAGTAAACATTTTACTTAATACTTTTTACATTTTACCCAAAAATATGGCAAATTACTTCAATACCTTATCACTAAGAGAAAAATTGCATCAGCTTGGACAGGCAGAATTTATGGAAAGTACACAATTTTCCGATGGTGTAGCAGCTTTAAAAGGAAAAAAAATAGTAATCGTAGGATGTGGTGCTCAGGGGCTTAATCAGGGGCTTAACTTAAGAGACAGCGGACTCGATGTTTCCTACGCCCTCAGAAAAGAAGCCATCGACGAAAAAAGAGACTCATGGAAAAATGCCACAGAAAACGGCTTTCACGTAGGAACATATCAGGAACTCATTCCCACAGCAGATTTAGTCATCAATTTAACCCCCGATAAACAGCATACTTCCGTCATCAACACCGTACAGCCACTCATGAAAGAAGGAGCTACATTGTCCTATTCCCACGGATTCAACATCGTGGAAGAAGGAATGCAGATCCGTAAAGACCTCACCGTAATCATGGTTGCTCCGAAATGTCCCGGTTCCGAAGTCCGTGCAGAATACCTTCGAGGTTTTGGAGTACCCACACTTATTGCCGTACATCCCGAAAATGATCCTCAGGGAAAAGGATGGGCAGAAGCAAAAGCCTATTGTGTGGCAACTGGCGGACACAAAGCAGGCGTGTTAAAATCATCCTTTGTGGCAGAAGTAAAATCAGATCTAATGGGAGAACAAACCATTTTATGCGGGCTTTTACAAACCGGCTCCATTCTTTCCTTTGACAAAATGGTAGAAAAAGGCATTGATGCAGGATATGCTTCCAAGCTCGTTCAGTACGGCGTTGAGGTGATCACAGAAGCACTGAAACACGGCGGTGTGAGCGGAATGCTGGACCGGCTTTCCAATCCTGCAAAAATCAAAGCATTTGAACTTTCCGAAGAATTGAAACACATCATGCGCCCGCTTTTCCAGAAACATCAAGATGATATCATCTCCGGAGAATTCTCCAAAACCATGATGCAGGATTGGGAAAACGGAGATGCCAACCTTTTGAAATGGCGCGCGGAAACTGGCGAAACAGCCTTTGAAAAAACTCCGGCGGGAGACGTAAAAATCTCCGAACAGGAATATTTCGATCATTATCTCCTCATGTCCGCATTCATAAGAGCAGGCGTAGAACTCGCTTTCGAAACCATGGTGGAAGCAGGAATAAAACCGGAATCTGCCTATTACGAATCCCTGCACGAAGCTCCTCTCATTGCCAATACCATCGCAAGAAAAAAACTATTCGAGATGAACCGCGTGATTTCTGACACCGCAGAATATGGCTGTTACCTCTTCGATCAGGCTTGCAAACCCCTTCTGGCAGACTTCATGAAGAAAGTAGACACAGACCTCGCAGGAAAAAACTTCAACGAAGGAAAAGACGCGTCCGTAGACAATGCGCAATTGGTTCACGTTAACGACACCCTCAGAAACCATCCGGTAGAAATGGTCGGCAGAAAACTTCGTCAGGCAATGACGGCAATGAAATCCATAAAAACCGTATAAAAATTTTTTGGGGCAGCTATTTCCGCCCTCCGTTCCCGCTTTTTTCTTTTCTCGAAAAAGAAAAAGAGCTCCACTCAGGTCGGGCTGCGATATATTCCGCTTTCAGGAAATAAAGACCATAAAAAACCGGTAAAATAAATGAAGATGAATAAAACACTCACACTTCCCACACTCGAATCCGTCATACAGGCAAGAAAAAGCATCGAAAACGTGGTGAATTACACCCCTTTGCAATACAACGCCCGTTTGTCGGAAAAATTTGATGCTCATATTTACCTTAAAAGAGAAGACTTACTGCCGGTACGATCCTACAAATTAAGAGGTGCTTATCATAAAATAAAAACCCTTTTCAGCGAAGGCAGAACTTTAGAAGGAATAGTTTGTGCAAGTGCAGGAAATCATGCTCAGGGAGTTGCTTTTTCATGTAAGCATCTCCAGATAAAGGGAACCATTTTCATGCCCGTAACCACACCGAAACAAAAGCTGGAACAGGTAGAAATGTTCGGCGGTCATTTTGTAGACATTAAACTCTTCGGAGACACCTTTGATGCATCCAAAAAAGCCGCTTTGGATTTTGCAGAAACTTTCGGCGCTGCCTTTATTCATCCTTTTGATGACATTCAGATCATTGAAGGACAGGCAACAGTCGCACTCGAAATTTTAGAACAGAAAAAAGAAGCAACAGATTTTGTTTTTATTCCGATCGGCGGAGGAGGACTCGCTTCCGGAATTTCCACCGTATTTAAACAACTTTCCGCAGAAACCCAACTCATAGGCGTAGAACCGAAAGGAGCGCCCTCCATGAAAACATCCATAGAAAACAAAATCAATACCGAGCTTACTGAAATTGACAGCTTTGTAGACGGAGCAGCCGTAAAAAAAGTAGGAGATTTAACATTTGAAATTTGCAGAAATACACTTTCCGGATGCATTTCCGTAGACGAGGGAAAAATTTGTGAAACCATTCTTCAGCTTTACAATAAAGAGGCTATCGTATTGGAACCGGCGGGAGCATTATCAATCTCTGCACTCGAGCAGTATAAAACGCAGATCAGAGGAAAAAGCGTAGTGTGCATCGTCAGCGGAAGCAATAACGATATTACCCGGATGGAGGAAATCAAAGAACGCGCTTTGCTTTACAATGGTCTTAAGCACTACTTTATGGTGAAATTTCCGCAGCGTCCCGGTGCTCTTAAAGATTTTGTCCTTAATGTATTGGGAGCAAACGATGATATCACCCATTTTGAATACACCAAGAAAAACTCCAGAGAAACAGCTCTGGCAATCGTCGGAATCGAGCTTTCAGATCCATCAGACTTCGAAGGACTCAGACAGAGAATGCAGAATCTGGATTATTTTGAGTCCTATCTCAATGAAAATCCCGATGTTCTCAATATGCTTGTGTAATATCAAAAACAAACAATAAATCCGCTGAAAAGGCGGATTTTGTCGTTCTTATCTTACATCAACAGTTTAGCCGTTTATCTCCTGTACATTTGTATCATAAAATAAAAACATTATGAAAACAGTATATCATAAAGCAGACACAAGAGGTCACGCCAATCACGGATGGTTAAACTCTTACCACACCTTCAGTTTTGCCAATTACCAGAATCCTGAAAGAACACACTTCGGAGTATTAAGAGTATTGAACGACGATACCGTTACGCAGGGAATGGGTTTCGGAACACATCCACACAGAGACATGGAAATTATTTCCATTCCGTTGGAAGGAGATCTGGAGCATAAAGACTCTATGGGAACTACAGCAGTCATTAAAAAAGGAGAAATTCAGGTAATGAGTGCCGGAACCGGAGTAATGCACAGCGAATACAACAAAAATAAAGATCAGGCAGTAAAATTCTTACAGATCTGGGTATTCCCGAGAGAAGTAGGAGTAGAACCAAGATACGATCAGCAAAGCATTAAAGAAGGCGAAAAAATAAACGGCTTCCAGCAGATCTTATCTCCCGACAAAAACGACGACGGCGTTTGGATTCATCAGGATGCATGGTTCAATCTTGCCAATTTTACCAAAGGAAACGGCAAAAACTACATGCTGAACAAAAAAGGAAACGGAGTCTATGCTTTTGTACTGAAAGGAAGCGCGAAAATCGGAGACCGTATTTTAAATGAGAGAGACGGATTAGGAATCTGGGATACCCAAAGTTTCAACATTGAAGCCATAGAAGACACAGAAATATTATTAATGGAAGTTCCGATGGAATTACCGTCATATCTCAAATAAACCCTTAATTTTGCACCACGAAAATTCCCCGCCTTTGGAGGGGTGGCAAAAATTCAGAATGAATTTTTGACGGGGTGGTTAAGCAAAATTTAGTCGGACTTCTCATCTTTGCTGAGTGAAACGCCTTTGCGAACGAAAAAATAGAGATTTGCCAATAAAGAAAATCTTTGCGACCTTAGCGTTAAAATTCGGACAAAATAACAAAAACATACTTTAAAATAGATAAAAAACAATGAAAGTTTTAGCAATAGCTGGAAGCAATTCCGATACATCAATCAATAAAATGCTGGTTACTTACGCAGTATCATTAATTCCAAACGCAGACGTGGAAATCGTAGACATGAATGCTTTTGAAATGCCGATCTACAAACACCAGCGTGAAGTAGAAAGCGGAGTTCCGCAGGAAGCAAAAGACTTTGCCTCAAAAATCGACGGAGCAGATGTTTTACTGGTTTCTTTGGCAGAACATAACGGAACTTACTCTTCAGCATTCAAAAATGTATTCGACTGGACATCAAGAATCAAAGACAGAGCAGTCTGGAACGAGAAACCAATGCTGTTAATGGCAACAGCTCCGGGAGCAAGAGGCGGTTTAGGCGTTTTGGAAGCTTCAGGAAAACGTTTTCCTCTTCACGGCGGAAATATTGTAGATACCTTCACACTGCCTTTCTTTAATGATAATTTTGATAAAGCGGCTCAGAAAATTTCTAACGAAGAGAAAGACAGTGAATTAAAAGAAAAAATTCAGAAAATTTCTGCCTTGGAATCTATTCTTGAAAAATAGATTTGAAAATTAATATAAAATTAATATCTTTGCAAAAAGGAAAAAAGATGAAAATTCAGACCACTTTTAAAGAATGTTTCTCCAAGAAAGGGAATATTGTGGACTCTGAAATTCTGAGATAAGACAACGGCCGATAATCTACCAAGATTGTCGGCTTTTTTGTTTTCTGAATTTGAATAAAAAGTAAAAATAAAATGTACCAATTCAGTAATGCACGAATTTACCAGTTCAAAACATTGTTACATTGCTAAACTGATACATTGTTAGATTATTAAAATACTATGAGCAACACGTACAAATCAGCAGGAGTAGACAAAGAAGAAGGATACAAAACCGTTGATAAGATCAAGAAAGCGGTCGGCGAAACACATAATTCCAATGTGTTGAACCATTTGGGAAGTTTTGGGGCATTCTATGAGATCGGAGGATACAAAAATCCTGTATTGGTTTCCGGAACAGACGGAGTAGGAACAAAGCTTAAAGTAGCTTTAGACTCAAAAAAATACGATTCTATCGGGGTAGACTGCTTTGCTATGTGTGCCAATGATATTCTTTGTCATGGTGCAAAACCATTATTTTTCCTTGATTATCTGGCTTGCGGAAAACTGGACTCCGAAATTGCTGCTGAAATCGTTTTAGGAATGGTAGAAGCCTGTAAAGACAATAACTGTGCATTAATCGGCGGAGAAACCGCAGAAATGCCGGGAATGTATCAGCCGGGAGATTACGATGTTGCGGGATTCTGCGTAGGAATCGTTGAAAAAGACCAGATTATTGATGGCTCAAAAATCAAAGCAGGAGACAAAATTATTGCGTTGCCAAGTTCAGGATTCCATTCCAACGGATTCTCTCTGGTAAGAAAAGTGTTCCCTGATTTCAACGAAGAATTCGAAGGAAAGCCTTTGTACGAAACTCTTTTGGTTCCAACAAGACTATATTATAAAGATATTCATAAAATTCTTGAAGAAGTAGCAGTTTCAGGGATCGCGCATATCACAGGAGGTGGTTTGTACGAAAATATCCCAAGAATTATCGGTGACGGACTTTGCGCTTCAATCGATGCTTCAAAAATCCAGATTCCAAGCATTATGTTAGAATTGGAAAAAAGAGGAGGAATTGCCCGTGAAGAAATGTTCGGAACATTCAATATGGGAGTCGGAATGATCGTTGTAGTGGATGCACAACACGCCGAAAAAGTATTGCACCTTTTAGACGATGCTTACGAAATCGGAGAAATTACAGAAGGAAGCGAAAAAATCAACTTGAAAATTACCAATTAGATAATGTATTCCATTTTCAAATTAACTAATTTTCAAATTGACTCATTATGAAGAATCTTGTCATACTCGTTTCAGGTTCAGGAACCAATCTTCAGAGAATCATCGATACCATTGATAATGGAGAAATCCGGAATGCAAAAGTATCTTTAGTGATTGCCGACAGAGAATGTTACGGACTGGAAAGAGCGAAAAATCATAACATAGAAAACATTCTGATTCCAAGAGGAAAAAACTTCAGTAAAGAATTGGCTGAAAAAATTCCTCAAAATACAGACTTAATCGTTTTAGCAGGATTTTTATCCATCCTGAAACCTGAGTTCTGTGAAAACTGGAACGGAAAAATAATCAATATTCATCCGGCTCTGCTTCCGAAATTCGGAGGAAAAGGAATGTGGGGACATCATGTTCACAATGCCGTAATTGAAGCAAAAGAAAAAGAAAGCGGAGCAACCGTACACTTCGTAACTTCAGGAATCGATGAAGGAGAAGCCATCCTTCAGAAATCATTCGAAATTACAGAAGACGATACTCCCGAAACCGTCGCGGAAAAAGTTCATTTAATAGAATATGAAATTTACCCAATTGCGATAAACAAAGTATTAAATAATATATAACGCTAATTATTAGCGATACAAAAATTCCCCTCCTTTGGAGGGGTGGCAAAAATTCAAAGAATTTTTGACGGGGTGGTTAAAAAACTAACAACAACGAAAGGCTTCGACAAGCTCAGCCTGACAACGCAAAATCTAGCCACTCAGTTTGTCATTCCGTAGGAATCTAAGCTTAGCTGAGATGCTTTCAGCATGACAAACAGAACAGAAAAATAGTTAGTATTAGAGATGTAGCGCTGAGTCAAGAGTTTATTCTGAGCTTGTCGAAGGAAATAAATCATCTCTTTAATGAAAAACACATTTAGATTTTATTATTTCGAAAACAAGAAAAATCTAAGTAAAAATAAAACAGACCGGAGGTGAAAGAACCGGTCTACAGTTTGAAATAGCTGTAAAAAGTAAAAAATCGAAAGTAAAATGAGCAAAAAGAGAGTTTTAATCAGTGTTTCTGACAAAAGCGGATTAACCGAATTCGCGCAGTTTTTGGAAGCCCAAAATTATGAATTGATTTCTACAGGAGGGACGTTCAAACATTTGAAAGACGCTGGTTTAAATCCGATTCAGATTGATGAGGTTACCAATTTCCCGGAAATGTTGGATGGAAGAGTGAAAACATTACACCCTAAAGTTCACGGTGGTTTGTTGGCGGTACGTTCCAACGAAGAACACATGAATACCGTTCAGGAGCACGGAATTGGACTGATTGATATGGTAATTGTAAATCTTTATCCTTTCTTCGAAAATGTAAACAAAAACATTTCTCTTCACGAAAAGGTAGAATTCATCGACATCGGAGGACCTTCAATGCTACGTTCTGCAGCGAAAAACTTCGATTCTGTTACGGTAATCACGGATGTTGAAGATTATGCAACCGTAAAAATCGAAATGGAGCAAAACGGTGACACGTACATCGAAACCCGTAAAAAACTCGCAGGAAAAGTATTCAACCTTACTTCAGCTTATGATGCTGCGATTTCAAGAATGCTTTTAGAAGAAGAATATCCTACTTATCTCAATGCTTCTTACAAAAAAGTTTCTGACCTGAGATACGGAGAAAATCCTCATCAGACTGCAGCTTACTACGTTTCTACTTTCGAAAACGGAGCGATGAAAGATTTCGAACAGTTGGGAGGTAAAGAATTGTCTTTCAACAATCTTCGGGATATGGATCTTTGCTGGAAAGTGGTGACCGAATTCAAAGAAGAAATGGCTTGTTGTGCAGTAAAACACTCTACACCTTGCGGAGTGGCGATCGGTACTTCAGCTCTGGAAACCTATCAGAAAACTTTCGAATGCGATCCGGTTTCCATCTTTGGCGGAATTGTTGCTATGAACTACAAAATCGATGCGGCAACCGCAGAAGAATTAAACAAAACCTTCCTTGAAATTGTAATGGCTCCGGAATTTGATGAAGAAGCACTTGAAATTTTAAGAAAGAAAAAAAACTTAAGAATTATAAAAATTGTCAATCCGGTTTCAGACAAACAGACTTGGGTGAAAATTGACGGAGGAATTTTGGTTCAGGACAACGACAGCATCTTTTCAGATGACATCAAAGTTGTCACAGAAACACAGCCTACGGAAGAGCAGAAAAAAGCGTTATTATTCTCTCAGAGAGTGGTAAAATATGTAAAATCCAATGCGATTGTCGTTTCCAACGGAATTCAGGCTTTCGGAATCGGAGGAGGACAGGTAAACAGAATCTGGGCAACTCAACAGGCGATCGAAAGAGCCAAAGAAAAATTCTCCGGCGATTTAGTATTGGCTTCAGATGCGTTTTTCCCGTTCCGTGATGTAGTAGATTTCTGCGCTCAGGAAGGAATTACGGCAATCATCCAGCCGGGAGGAAGTGTAAAAGATCAGGACAGCATAGATGCTGCCAACGAACACAAAATCCCGATGATGTTTACCGGAATTAGACATTTTTTACATTAATTAAAATTAAATTAAAATTATAGAAGAAAATCTGTAATTTAGGATAGATTGCTTTCTTGTCTTTGCTGAGTGTTAACGCCTTTGCGAACTTAAAAAGCAGTCAGTTATGAAAGATATCTTAGCGGACTTTGCGTTAAAAATTTTTATTGAGATTAAATGCATACATCCGTAAATTATATTTTGAGATTGTATTTATAGCATCCAAAATTATATATTTGTAAATTATAGACTAGTTAATTAAATAAAGTATGAGAATATTAATCATAGGTGAAGGTGGAAGAGAATCTGCTTTGGCAGCAAAACTTCAGAATGACCCAAGAATTTCTAAAATGTTTTTCGCCAACGGAAACGCTACCACTGATGTTATTGGAAAAAATGTTCATTTATCAGAGATTAAAGAACTTAGAGATTTTGCCATCAAAGAAAAGGTAGACTTAACGATCGTTGGTCCCGAAGCACCGCTTGTAGCAGGTTTAAAGGACGAATTCAAAAAACACGATCTTAAAGTTTTTGGTCCGAATCAGAAAGTTGCAAGTTTGGAAGGAAGTAAGGCTTTCTCTAAGAAATTCATGCAGACCTATGATATCAAAACGGCAAAAGCAGTAGTATTCGATTCCTATAATGAAGCTAAAGAATATGTGCAGACGCAGAAGTTTCCATTGGTTGTTAAAGCAAGTGGTTTAGCAGGCGGAAAAGGCGTAGTAATCTGCGATACATTGGAAGAAGCTGAAGCAACGATTCATGATTTTATGATCAGAAGAATCTACGGAGATGCAGGAATCCGTTTAGTGATCGAAGAATATTTAGAAGGATTTGAAGCCTCTATCATCGCATTCTCAAACGGGGAAAAATTATTCCCTTGTATTGCGGCGAAAGATTATAAAAAAGCCGGAAATGGCGATACAGGACCCAATACAGGAGGTATGGGAACCGTAGCTCCAAGCCCCGAATTTACTCAGGAACACTACGCCGATTTCGAAAAAAATATCTTAGAACCTACCATTAAAGGTCTTAAAGGAGAAGGTTTCAGCTTCAAAGGAATCATTTTCTTCGGATTAATGGTAACGAAAAACGGAACTTATCTTTTAGAATACAACATGAGATTCGGAGATCCTGAAACGCAGGTTTTAATGGCTTTGATGGAAAACAATCTTCTGGATGTTATTCAGGATTGTATGGACGGAAAAGACATCGAGCTTAAATTTAAAGACGAAAAAGCAGTTTGTCTTGTCATGTGTTCAGGTGGTTACCCAAGAAACATCGAAACAGGTTTCGAAATCGTGGGCGAAGATAAACTGAAATACAGCAAACTTTTATACGCAGGAGCCATCAGAAAAGGAGATAAAGTAGTTTCTAACGGTGGAAGAGTACTGAACATCGTGGCTACAGGAGCAACGTATGAAGATGCCCGCAAAAAAGTGTATGAAGATGCAAGCCATGTGCATTTCGATTACGGCTTCTACAGAGAAGACATCGGAAAGTTTTAAAATAATGCCCTGATTTTTCGGGGCTTTTTTTGTTAGAAGCTATTTCCCGCTTTCCGCTGTATCTTTTTTGTCATTGCGAACAAAGTGAAGCAATATTTGGAACTTTTCAGCAATCGCAATAACAAAAAAGGATGCCGCTGCAATCGGGGCTATAATTTCAGACAATTTTACAAAATCATTTATCAATCATTATTCATCAATTATAAAAAATGAACAACGGTATTATCATATTAGATTTCGGATCACAGTACAACCAGCTTATCGGAAGAAGAATCCGTGAGATGGGCGTATATTCGGAAATTTTACCATTCAATACACCATTAGAAACACTGTTAGAGAAACAGCCGAGAGGAATTATTCTTTCCGGCGGACCAAGTTCTGTAAATGCAGAAAATGCCCATTTGGTTGAAAAAGAATTATACGAGCAGGGAATTCCTGTTCTGGGAATTTGCTACGGAATGCAGTTAACAGCACACCTTTTAGGCGGAAAAGTTCATAAAGGCGTAAAAGGAGAGTACGGAAAAGCACACCTTGAAATCGTAAAAGAATCGTCTTTATTAAAAGGCGTTACCAATAATTCTGTGGTTTGGATGAGTCATTTCGATGAAGTGGGAGAATTGCCTGAAGGATTTGAACTGAATGCAAAATCAGGTGTAATTGCTTCAATTTCTAATGAAGATAAAAAAATCTACTGCGTACAGTTTCACCCGGAAGTTTCCCACACCGAAGAAGGAGGAAAAATGCTGGAAAATTTCGTTTTCGGAATCTGTAATGCAGAGAAAAACTGGAAACTGACCAATTATATCGAAAAAACAGTTGCCGAAATCCGTGAGAAAGTCGGAGATCAGAAAGTAATTCTTGGACTTTCAGGGGGGGTAGATTCTTCTGTAGCGGCAGTTTTAATTCACCGTGCAATTGGCGACCAGTTGACGTGTATCTTCGTAGACACAGGTTTATTGAGAAAAGACGAAGGCAAAAAAGTAATGGATAATTATGGAGAGCATTTCCATATGAACATTAAATTAGTGGATGCTTCCGAAAGATTTTTATCAAAATTAGCCGGAGTAGATGATCCTGAAGCGAAAAGAAAAATCATCGGAAACGAGTTTATTCACGTTTTTGATGAAGAATCTCATAAAATTGAAGGAGCTAAATTCTTAGCACAGGGAACAATTTATCCGGATGTAATTGAAAGTCAGTCGGTAAATGGTCCTTCAGCGGTAATTAAATCGCACCACAACGTTGGCGGACTTCCTGAAGATATGGAATTCGAATTGCTTGAGCCTCTGAGAGAATTATTCAAAGATGAAGTAAGAAAAGTGGGCGAAGAATTGGGAATTCCTCATCATCTGGTTCACAGACATCCTTTCCCGGGTCCGGGATTGGGAATCAGAGTTTTGGGAGCAGTGGATGCAGAAAAAGTAAGAATTCTACAAGAAGCAGACGATATTTTCATTGAAGAATTATACAAAAACGATCTGTATGAAAAAGTGTCTCAGGCTTTCGTGGTGCTTCTTCCGGTAAAATCTGTAGGCGTAATGGGCGATGAAAGAACATACGAATACACAGCAGTCGTTCGTTCCGCAAACACCATCGACTTTATGACAGCAACGTGGAGCAGACTTCCTTACGAGTTTTTAGATACCGTTTCCAGCAGAATCATCAACGAAGTAAGAGGAATCAACAGAGTAGCCTACGATATTTCAAGCAAACCGCCTGCAACTATCGAGTGGGAATAATTTTGAATGAAATTTTACATATAAATCCTGCCTTTTGGCGGGATTTTTTGTTTTAGTATTTTTGTCATTTAAATTTTTTGAAGTTTTACCATGAAAAATATTTTAGTTATAGCTGTTCTATTGATATTGTCTGCCTGTAATAAGAATCCTGAAATCAGCGAAGTTATTGGTCAGAAGAAAATAATTGCTGAGATTGATAAATTTATCGAAGATTCTAATGCAAAGAAAAAAGTGAAATTTATAATTGTGTCAGGATTTGAAAATTCGGAAAAAAAGCAATTGGATTTACTGTTCACGAATCAAAAACCTACCATTATTAATGAAAATTCACCAAGGATAAATGATGAAATTAAAAGTCAGAAATACGGTTATTTTAAATATAAAGATTACGAGTTTCTTGTAAGTCAGAAGCTTGAAAGTATTTTTAAACTTAAATATGAAGATTTTGACCATATGAAAGAACACTTTACTGTAAAAGAACATTCTTTTACAAAAGAGGAAGCGATGAAAAAAAAGTGGAGAACAATGTATGTAAGATATAATGAGGCAAAAGATTCTATTGAATTGAGTAATATTTCTGAGCTATCTTTGCCTGATTATTCAAGATAAAATATAAATACTGCCCTTTTTTGGTGGTTTTTTTTATTTCATTGGTCAATACTAGTCGTTTTCGTCTCTGACTAAAACTTTCTTCCAATTTCTTTTACAACTGTCTTTCCATGCTTTTGGAAATCCATAGTTATTTAAAGTATTTTCAGAAATTAATGTAAAAATATATTTCTTAGGAACTTTTCCCTTATTTAAAACATAAAAGAAAGGTGAGTTTTTTTGTTTTAAAATTCTATCGCCAATATTTACGCTATCAGTATGCTCGCCGAGAAAAATTAACGTGTCAAATTTATTTTTTCGGAAAATTTTAACATGGCTAAAAAGATTTTTTCTTACAGCAACTTTTTTAATAACCGTTCCATCAATTGATGTCTTAATTTCGGCAATTATAAATTTATCGTTTCCATTGTCCGGTTTGGCAAGTTGATAAATGAAAAAAATAAGAAATAAAGCAGAAAATATTAAGAATAGGTTAATTTTCTTTTGATCAGAAAGATTTTCAAGCATAATTTTTATAACAAATGTTTTTTATTTCTGCAAATTATTAAAAATAAAAATTTTCCCTAAATTTAAATAAAATTACATCAAATGCAAATAGAAACAAGACCATTAACGGTTCAGGATTATGATGAATTGGTCGTTACCATGAAGAGAGCTTATCCCCAAATGTCGGAATACGTCTGGTCTAAAAAAAGTATCGAAAAACTTACCCGGATATTTCCTAAAGGACAAATCTGCATTACGGTAGACGGAAAACTCGCAGCAGTTGCCCTTTCTATTATTGTGAACTATGACGAATTTGGCGACGATCATACGTACAGCGATATTACAGGAAATTATACTTTTAACACCCACCTTTCAACCGGAAATGTACTGTACGGAATCGAAGTCTTTGTGGATCCGGAATTTCGTGAACTGCGCCTAGGAAGAAGATTGTATGATGCAAGAAAAGAACTCTGCGAATTACTGAATCTAAGATCAATTGTTTTAGGCGGAAGAATACCCAATTATCATAAATACAGCGATTTGTCTCCAAGAGAATACATCCGAAGAGTCCGCGATAAAGAAATTTATGATCCGGTTTTGTCTTTTCAGCTTTCCAATAACTTTTTACCCATCAGAGTTTTAAAGAAATATTTGCCGGAGGACGAATCATCCAAAGAAAATGCGGTTTTGCTCCAATGGAACAACATTTACTACAGCAAAAAACCAAATACGATGCAGGACAGTATCATTCGTTTGGGATTGGTTCAGTGGCAGATGAGACATTTTAAGGATATTGATGCTTTTTATGAACAGGTGGAATTTTTCGTAGATGTGATGGGAGATTACAAAGCAGATTTCGTTCTGTTTCCGGAATTATTCAATACCCCTTTGCTGGCTCCTTTCAATAAACTTTCGGAAAGAGACAGTATGATTGAGCTGGCGAAATTAACCGAAGAGATCAAGATGAAAATCTCAGATTTGGCGATCAGTTATAATGTCAATATCATTTCCGGAAGCATGCCGGTTTTCGAAAATAATGATTTGTATAATGTAAGTTACCTTCTTCACAGAGATGGCAGAGTGGATGAATACAGGAAGATCCACATCACGCCCAATGAGAAAAAATATTACGGAATGAAAGGTGGAAACGAAATCCGTGTTTTCGATACCGACTGCGGAAAAATAGGTTTAGTGATCTGTTACGATGTTGAATTTCCGGAGCTTCCAAGAATTTTAGCCGATCAGGGAATGAAAATTCTTTTTGTGCCTTACCTTACAGATACCCAGAATGCGTATATGCGTGTTCGCCATTGCGCAGCGGCAAGAGCGATTGAGAACGAATGTTATGTGGCAATTGCAGGTTGCGTAGGAAACCTTCCCGGAGTTAATAATATGGATATTCAGTTTGGTCAGGCGGCGGTTTTTACCCCTTCGGATTTTGCGTTTCCGTCCAATGCAGTGAAAGGAGAGGCAACCCCGAACACAGAAATGACATTAATTGTAGATGTTGATTTAAATTTACTGAAAGATCTGCATCATCACGGTTCAGTTCAGGTCATGAAAGACAGAAGAAAAGATTTGTACGAAACATACCTAAAATAGAAAAACGGAATGCATTTCTGCATTCCGTTTTTATTCTTTCAAAAAAGATCCTAATTCGGGCACAAAACAGCCGGACAGATTAATCCGGGACATCTTGGTCTTCCATCATCAGGACAGCACTTATTAGAGCAGTTTCTGATAAATCCGCTTCCTGCGATACTTTTCATTTGTTCTCTTGAAACTTTCTTTAAATTTTTCATTTTAATAATTTTTTAGCGTTGGTTTTAAATATTTTGTCATGGTAAAGTTAAAGAAAAAAATGATAGAATATTCATTTAGAGCTTTTTCCCGCTATCCACTGTATCTTTTTTGTTACTGGCTCCGCTTCGCTTAGCCCGCAACAAAAAAGGATGTCGTTTCTATCGGGGCTATGGTTGGAAGTTGCTTTATTAACATTAGGAAATAACCACAGAGTTTGTCAATCCTTAGAAATCTAAGCGCAAATCTTTCAGTCTTATATTTCTCTAATACTAAGTTTAGATTCCTGTGAAAAGACAAACTAAATTGAAAAGATTGAACAGCTTTATTATCATTTGCTGAGTGAAATCGAAGATCCGAAGTAGTAAAACGCCGTTGCAAACGAAAAATATTTTCAATCCTTTTAAATAAAATCCTCGTGATCTTTGTTTTAGAAAATAGATTCTTCAATCTGCTACGCCTCTTTCAGGATGATATATCGTATTTAATTAAATTTACTTCAAAAATTTGCGATAAGAAAAACTTGCATTACACTGCTATCATTTGCTGAGTAAAACGCCATTGCGAACGAAAAATATTTTCAATCATTTTAAATAAAATCCTCGTGATCTTTGTTTTAGAAAATAGATTCTTCAATCTGCTGCGCTTCTTTCAGGATGACATATCGTATTTAATTAAATTTACTTCAAAAATTTGCTATAATAAAAACTTGCATTACACTGCTATCATTTGCTGAGCAGAACGCCATTGCGAACGAAAAATATTTTCAACCTTTTTAAATAAAATCTTTGCGATCTTTGTTTTAGGAAATAGATTATTCACTGCGTTGCGCCTCGATCAGAACAAACTGAAAGGGAAATTATAAAAAAGCGATTTAAAATAGAAAATTAATTATTATCAATAGGAACAATTTTTGAATTAAATTGCAACTACATTTCAGACTATGTTCGATAAACAGCAAAGAAAATTAAAAAGATCTGCCCGGTTAATTTCCGTGTTAAGCAAATACGGCTTCAAAGATCTGTTGGCAAGAATGAACGGGGGAAATAAAGAGGAAATTCCCGCCAATTCCGATGAAGTCGTATCAAAAGGAACTGTTTACGAAAGAATCCGGCTCGTTTTGGAAGAACTGGGACCAACTTTTGTAAAGCTCGGACAGTCTTTCAGCAACAGAGAAGATCTTCTTCCGCCGGAACTTCTTCAGGAACTGCAGAAACTTCAGGATAAAGTGGAAACGGTTGAAATGAATGTGGAAGAAATACTGGAAAACGAATTCAGTATGTCGGTGAAAGATCATTTTGCGGATATTCAGAAACAGCCTTTGGCAACAGCATCGATTGCGCAGGTTTATAAAGCAACATTAATTGATGCAACAGAGGTTATTCTGAAAATTAGAAAATCAGATGTTCAGTCTGTGATTGAAGACGATTTACTGCTCATCAAAGATCTGGAAAAGCTGGTCTCTTCTTATTCCGAAATAGGAGAGAAGCTCAATCTGAAACAGGCGATTTCCACCTTTGAAAAATCTTTACTGGAAGAAGTTTCTCTGATTAATGAAAAGGAAAACATCCTGCAGTTCAGAAGAAATTTTAAAAACAGCAAAGAAACCTACGTTCCAAAGGTTTATGAAGAATTTTCCAACAATAATGTTCTCTGTATGGAATTTATTGATGGGATTAAAGTGACGGATACTGCATCTCTTTTACAATACGATATTGATCCTGTAAACATTTCCGAAACAGGTCTCAGACTTTTTGTCTCTCAGATTTTAGACTATGGATTTTTCCATGCAGATCCTCACGCAGGAAATATTTTAGTAAAAAAAGACGGAAAAGTAGTTTTTATTGATTTCGGTGCAGTTGGAAAAATCCCTCCGAATGACAAGGAAGTCCTTGAAAATCTTATTGTAAGTTTTGTAGCCAAAAATCCGCATAAAATTGTACGTTATCTGAAGAAAATGGCTATCAGTTATGAGATTCCGGATGAAAGAAGATTTGAAAATGATGTGGAAGATATTCTGAATTTCGTTCACAGCTCATCCTTAAAAGAAATTAATGCACAGGTCATCATCAATAAAATGAAAGATGTTCTGAAAGACAACCGTCTTCATATGCCGGATTACTTTTATCTTTTATTCAAAGGGATCAGTCTTATTGAAGGAGTGGGAAGAACTATAAATCCGGACTTGGATGTGGTAAAAAGTCTTCATCCTTACACCAAAAAAATATTTACTAAAAAAATAAGTCCGAAAAATATTGTAAAAACAGGAATGGACAGAATGCTCATGTTTACAGACAGTGTAGATGAAATTCCCAAAGAACTGCGTTCTGTTTTACAGAAATTAGACGAAAATAAATTCACCGTTTCCAGCGAAATAAAGAATATTGAAAAAACAAACCAGCTGATAAAATCAAGCATTATCAATCTTATTCTGGCAATGATTTTAGGCGCAAATATCATTGCAACGGCAATTGTATTTACTTCAGAATCGGGTCCGAGAATCGGGGAGTTGTCTTTGGTAGCTGTTTTAGGATTTATATTTTCTGTATTTTTAGTAATTGTTATTTTACTGAGGGTTACGAGAAAGTAATTTAAAACTGAAAAACTATTCAGAGCTTATTAAATTTTTGACGTGCCGTGAAAAACAGATTTAAAATTGAATATATTTGTTTTTCAAAAAATACAAATGCAACGCAGAAAATTTATTAAGAATACTTTAGCAGGTCTTCCCCTTATATTTTTAGCACCTTCTTTGCTGGCAAACTCATGTTCTTCGGAAGATGAAACTGAAACTCCTAACGGAAAATCTGTCATCGTTATTGGAGCTGGAATTTCCGGTCTTGCTGCAGCCAAAAAATTGAAAGAAAAAGGCTTTGAGGTTACAGTTTTAGAAGCTCAGGAGAAAGTTGGAGGAAGATTAAAGACCAACAGAAGTCTGGGAATTCCTTTTGATGAAGGAGCAAGCTGGATTCACGGAATTAATGGCAATCCGATAACAAATCTTGCGCAGCAGGCAGGAATGCAGACTTTTGAAACGGTTGATGACAGCAGAAAATCTTACGATATTGGAGGAATTCTGCGGAGTAATACCGTATTTGATAATACGGAAACCGAATATTACAATATTCTTTCCACTTTAAAAAACAGCGGAAATCCGGCGCAAAGCTTTCAGACCGTTTTTCAAAATTTATATCCGGATAAATTCAACAACAGGCTATGGAAATTTTTTCTTTCTACCTACTTCACTTTCGACAGGGGAGATCTGGATAAGGTTTCTTCCGTGCTTTATGATGAAGGAGAAGAATTTGGAGGAGTAGAAAAAATAGCAACCAATGGTTATGATACGATTGCCAGTTTTTTATCTTCCGGATTAAATATCAGACTCAATGAAAGAGTTAGCAAAATAGATTACAGCAATGCCAAAATAAAGATAACTCATAACGGAAGTATTTCAGAGGCAGATTATGTAATTGTAAGTGTTCCGTTGGGGGTTTTAAAAGCCAATAAAATTGAATTTCTTCCCTCACTTCCTGCTGCAAAGCAAAACGCTATCCAAAAAGTGGGAATGAACTGTGTAAATAAATTTCTTTTAATATGGAACACTGCTTTTTGGGATGATGTACAGTATATTTCTTACACACCTGAAATTAGAGATAAGTTTAATTATTTTGTGAATGTAAAGAAATTCAGTCCAAATGCAAATGCTTTAATGACTTTTGCCTACGCAGATTATGCAAGACAGACAGAGACGATGTCAGATTCTCAGGTTATCTCAGAAATCATGAGTCATCTGAAAGATATTTATGGAAACAGCATTCCGAATCCGGTAAATTTGCTGCGTACCAAATGGCAGAATAATGAAAATTCTTTCGGTTCCTATTCCTATACGGCAGTCGGTACAGAAATGTCTCATTTCGATGATTTGGCAGAAGAGGTAAACGATAGACTTTTCTTTGCCGGAGAACACACGGAAGCAGATTATTTTTCAACCGCTCACGGTGCTTACTTAAGCGGAATTCGGGAAGCTGATAAAATTATAGCGCTGCTTTAAATGAAGTAATAGACTTAAATTATTTTTCTTCAATTCCGAAATCTTTCATCAGCTCAAATCCGTAATTTCTTAAAGTTGAAATAATTTCTACAGCTTTTTTACCGCGTTCTGTAATATTGTATTCAGTTCTTGGAGGAACTTCCGGAAATATTTCTTTGGAAATAAAGCCGTCTTCCAGCAATTCTTTTAAACTCTTAGAAAGCATCCTGTCTGAAATATGAGGAATGCTGTTAGCCAATTCCGAGTAACGCCATGCTTTGTCTTTCAGACGCCAGAGAATAGGCATTTTATAGGTTCCGCCTATTTTGCTCATGGCAAATTCAACAGGATTGTGAAAAAGGTGCTTATCCGAAACAAAATCAGGCATACTTACATTTTTGTGTGTTTCTTACAAAGATAGCCATTATTGATTTTCTTTCCTACTCAGAATTATCTTTGTTTCATCAAAATTAGAGATTTTAAAATCAAAAAAACAAAAAATGGAAAAAGTAAAAGAAGTAAATAGTTATGTTCATTTTCACGGAGCTCCCGTAAAAGGTAAAATTCTGATGGTGGCAAGCTCGCCGAGTGTGAGTAAACAGACCAATTGGCCAATCGGTTTCTGGGCAGCAGAATTAACTCATCCTTTAAGAGTCTTTCAGGAAGCAGGTTACGAAGTGGAACTGGTTTCAACAGAAGGAGGAAAACTGGAAATGGACGGCTATTCCAATCCTTTGGACGAAAGCGGTTATTCTACACATGATGTAATTTCTTTAGGGTACATACAGAAAACTGACTTTAACGAGATGCTTGAAAATACAAGAAAACTGACTGAAGTTAATGCAAAAGATTATGATGCGGTTTTTCTGGTTGGCGGACAGGGACCGATGTACACTTTCAGAGGAAATAAAGATCTGGAACAATTATTTGTGAGTTTCTATGAAAGCGGAAAGCCAAGCGCAGCGGTTTGCCATTCAACAACATTATTATTGGAAGCTAAAAAATCAAATGGTGAATTATTAGTAAAAGGAAAAACCTGGACCGGTTTTGCTGACGCAGAAGAAGAGTTTGCAGATCAGGCGGTCGGAATGAAAATTCAGCCTTACAGAATTGAAGAAGAAGCTAGAAAATTACAGGAAACAACATTTAAAGTTGCGGCTCCGTTTAGTTCATACGCTATTCAGGACGGGAATTTAATTACCGGACAACAGCAGAATTCGGGAGCGGCTGCTGCAGAATTAGTTGTAGCGCTTTTAAGTAAATAATGTATTACGGTTTAAGATGGATTAAATAAAATATATGCAGATCAAAAGAAAATCAACCGCAGTGTGGAGCGGAACCGGGAAAGACGGAAAAGGAAATCTTACAACACAAAGTACAGTTTTAAACGAAACCCAATATGGTTTTAATTCTCGTTTTGCTGACGGAATAGGAACGAATCCTGAAGAACTGATTGCTGCAGCTCACGCCGGTTGCTTCAGTATGAAACTGGCGTTTAATTTACAGGCTGCAGGTTTTTCGGCAGATGAATTGAAAACTGATTGTGAAATCGTTCTGGAAGATGGAAGCATTACTCAGTCTAACATTACTTTGGCAGCAAAAGTTTCCGGAATTGAAGCTGAGAAATTTGAGGAGCTTGTAAAAGATGCTGAAGCCAATTGTCCGGTTTCTAAACTGCTGAATGCAAAAATTACCGTAAATTTCACGTTAAACTAAAAGTATGAATATAGCAATCATCGGCTCCGGAAATGTTGGCGGAGCTTTGGCTCAACAATGGATAAAAGCGGGTCATACTGTTTTAATAGGCGCGCAATTTCCTTTAAGTGAAAAAAATATTTCCCTTGCAACAAAAATCGGGGAAGATCGCTTTGCGGTGATCGAAAATGCGGTGAAGCAGTGTGAAGTAATTCTTATCGCAACACCTCCAACGGCGATTTTTGAAGTGATTGAACAGTTAGGCGATGTTTCGGGAAAAGTAATTATTGATGCTACCAATGCAGTAATGAAGTCTCCGGAACCTTACAAAACAGTGTATCACGCTTTGGCAGATAAAACCAACGCAGAAATCGTAAAATGTTTTAACACAACAGGTTTTGAAAATATGCTCGATCCGATATACAATGGTGAAGGAATCGATATGTTTATGGCAGGAGACAGCGAAAAAGCAAAAGAAGTCGCTAAAAGGCTTGCTTTGGATTGTGGTTTTGCTTCCTGTACAGACTTTGGAAAAGCGGATAAAGTAGAACTGCTGGAAAAATTTGCACTTTCGTGGATCAATCTCGCCATTATGCAAGGTTACGGAAGAGATATGGCTTTTAAGATTTTGAAAAGATAAATTATAAAAAAGGCTGAAGTTTAAAATTTCAGCCTTTTTGTTTATCTTTTCATTCCGCTATACATTCCGTTTCTTGTAAACTTTGAGTTTTTATCAATTTCAAAACAAACAAGTATGCAGGTTTCATCTACAGATAAAATTTGGGACTTATTATCAAGAATGACGCTGTCACCTTGCTGCAAGAAAGTTTCATTTACATTCACTTTTCCGTCGAAAATATAAATAAAATATACAGAGTTTTCAAAATACGAATCGGGTAATCTGATGTTGTTTTTTTCCGCTTCCATATCATACACCAAAATATTGCTTTTGATTTCAAGCGATGCATTACTGCCTTTTACACCTGCTACGAGCCGCCATTCATTCTTGCTTAATTTTCCGGCATTGGCAAACTGTACCTGTGGCAGATCGTCTTCGTTCTCAGGTCTTATAAAAATCTGCAAAAGCCGTACATCTTCTGTAAATCTCTCAGCAGGAATACTTTCTTCGTGATAAATACCGCTTCCTGCATTCATCAGCATTAAATTCTCCGGTGTTACTGCGATTTCCTTACCCGTGCTGTCTTTGTGGAGCATTGTACCGCTTCGCATCAGCGTAAGTATTTCGTCATTTTTGTGAGGATGCATCCCTACAAATGCGCCCGGTTTAAGATGAGCATCATCAAATCTGCCTAAATTATAAAATCCAAGATCATGATCAGCCGTATTTCTTCCGGGAATTACAATATTAATATGAAAATCTCCGTGTCCGGCTTTTTGTCTTTCAGAAGCTTTATTTATTGTGAACATAAAAAAGTTATTAAAAAAAAAATAAATGAATCCTTAAATTGAGAACCCATTTATTCTTAATTTATGCCATAGATGGTAAAACATCAGAAAACAAGATACCTAATAATTCTCCGCCTTCCGGTCTTGCCCAGTCTTCAGCAATTTCTGCCATAAGCGTATTAGTGGCAGTTAAAACAACTCCTGCTTTTGCCATTCTCTGCTGGCTTAGTTTTTCACTTAAATCAAACGGAGAACCGGATGCATCCATTACAGCCTGTACATTAAAACCTTCTTCAACAGCACTGATAGCCGGATAAACAAGACAGACATCCGTTGTTACTCCTGCCATAATTAAATTTTTCTTTCCCGTTGCCAAGACTGCATCCCGAAAATCTGTATGCTCCCAACAGTTTACAATTCCTTCTCTTTTTATTCTTTTTTCGAATGCCTCAGGAAGAATTTCTGCTAATGCGGGCATTAAAGGTCCTTGTGCGGCATATTCCTGACTGCCTGTAAATATAACAGGAATATTAAGAACTTTTGCCATTTTTGCCAAAGCCAGTGTTTTCTTTTCAACTTCTTCCAGAGGAATATTTTTGATGAGTTTCATTGTTCCCACTTGGTGATCTATAAGCAATAAAGCGGTGTTGTCTGATGTGAATTTTGTTGTATTCATTTGTTTTGTTATTTTAAATATGTATTGCAAAATTAAAATGCTTACTATACTTTTGCAATAAGTGTATAAAATGTATATTAGTATACTTTAATATAGTTATTTAAATAATAGGCAATGCAAGAGAAAATAGAAATTCAGCCGGTAATGGATGCACTGGAAGTTATTGGCGGAAAATGGAAGTTTCCCATTTTATATAGTTTATGCAGCGGAAAAAAGAGATTTAAAGACTTATTGGGAGATATCGGAAAGATTACGCCCAAAATGCTTAGTCTTGAACTAAAAGATTTGGAAATAAACGGGCTGATAACCAGAACGGCTATTGCAACTGTTCCTGTGACGGTAGAATATGAAATGACGGAGTATGGTCTTACATTAAAACCTGTATTGGTTCATATTCAGGATTGGGGCAAAAAACACCGCGAGAAAATTATTAATGAAAGCAGGAATGCAAAATAAGGGCTTCAAAAATTAATTGTCTATCTTTGCAAAATGGAAAAACTCACTTTTGCAGATTTTGACCTTCCGGTTAAAATTCTTGATGTTTTAGCAGATCTTAATTTATTTGAACCTACTCCTATTCAGGAAAAGAGCTTAAAACCCATACTTTCCGGACGTGATGTAATGGGAATTGCACAGACGGGAACAGGAAAAACTCTGGCGTATCTTTTACCTGTTCTTAAAACATGGAAATACAATAGATCGGGGAATCCTACGGTTTTGGTGCTTGTTCCTACGAGAGAATTGGTGGTACAGGTTGCAGAGATTGTAGAAAAACTGACGGAAAATACCACTGCAAGAGTAATCGGGATTTACGGAGGAAAAAACATCAATACCCAGAAATTGTTATTTGATAACGGATGTGATATTCTGGTAGGAACTCCCGGAAGAGTAATGGATTTGGCGATCGATAATGCCATTTCTTTAAAGGAAGTTCAGAAACTGATTATTGATGAGTTTGACGAAATGCTGAACCTTGGTTTCAGACCACAGCTGACGCATATTTTCGAAATGATGAAAGAGAAAAAACAGAATATTCTTTTTTCTGCAACCATGACGGAAGCTGTTGATGAAATGCTGGATGAATATTTTGCAAGCCCTGTCGAAATTTCACTGGCAAAATCCGGAACGCCGCTTGAAAAAATTGAGCAGACTGCTTACAAAGTAGAGAATTTCAACACCAAGATCAATCTATTGGAGCATTTGCTGAAAACCGATACCGATATGTCCAAAGTATTGATTTTCACCAATAATAAAAGAAATGCAGATCTTTTATTTACAAAAATTGATGAACTTTTTCCTGAGCAGTTTGATGTGATCCACTCCAATAAATCGCAGAATTACAGACTGAAAGCAATGAAAAGCTTTGAAAATGAAGAGATCAAAGGGTTGATTACGACAGATGTCATGGCAAGAGGTCTTGATATTTCGGATATTACCCATGTTATCAATTTTGAAACGCCGGATATTCCTGAACAGTATATTCACAGAATCGGTAGAACGGGTAGAGCGGACAAAGATGGTAAAGCCATAACTTTCGTCACCAAAAAAGAAGAAACTTTAGCTCTTGACATAGAATTATTAATGGATAAGGAACTGAAATACATCGATTTCCCGCAAGAAGTAAAAATAAATCCTAAAAAGATTGCTTCAGAGGAAGAAACGGTAATCATGAAAAATCCTGTGAAGGTAAAACTAAATGAAGGAGGAGGAGCTTTTCATGAAAAGAAAGCGAAAAATACCAAAGAAAACTGGGGCGGACCTTCCAAAAGAAAAGCACCCAAAAAATTTGGAGCCAACAGAGCACAGCAGAAATCAATCTCTAAATCTAAAAAGAAGAAATAAAAAAACTCCCGAAATTTTTCGGGAGTTTGCATTTTTATCGGATCAGGACAAGAACTATTTTGTCGTCAATTCCGTCTCCGTCTTCATCACTGTAATCTGAAACAATATGCATTTCATAATTGGTAAGCTTTAGAACTTCACTGGATTCACCGTCTATAACGATCTGCTTGTTTAGCGGGTCATAAGAATAAGAAGAAGTATCTGTTCCCAGATTTTCACAATTTCCGCTCATTCCTTCATCAAAAATGTTGCTTACCATTGTGTTGTTCGATTTAAAATCAAACGTACTTTTTTTGTAGCAGCTTGAAGAAGGATCATTATAAATAGTACTTCCGTTTTTTCCGGAAACTGCCATTTCTCTGGAAGGCTTCCAGACTCCTACAACAGATGCATATACATCGTCATCATCACTTTTGCAGGCTGTGAAAAGAAAACCTGCCGAAACAGCAAGAAATAAGATTTTTTTCATGGTTTAAACTAATTTTTAAGGCTGCAAAGAAAAGGAAAAAAACTTTTCACACAAAAAAAATCTTTCAATAAAATAATCATCGAGTTTGTTTAAGCTTTTTAACCGCAAAAAGATGCAAAAGATTTTAACACATTAGTTATTTAAGCTTAATACTTAAGTGGAAAAAAAGAGCACATAAGTTAAAAAAAAATCAAAGTTTTTTTTCTTTGCAGACGTTTGAATACTTTAAATAAACCCATATTCCAGCTATAAGTTTAAATTAATTTATCAACAAAAAAGCTGCTTCAATACTAAAACAGCTCATTTTTTATTCTTCATCCTCATCAAGAAAATTCAGTTCATCATCCCGCTGAACATAATCATGCGAAATTCCCGGAGGATTAAACAATCCCCAATTGTCCACAATAAAATGTTTAGGATTAAATCCTGAAACCCAGTCGACGAATAAAAGCCTGAATTCTTCGGTAAGATTTCTTATAATTGTGTAATATTTTGCATCTGTAAATCCCATCATTTCCAGTGTATTTCCGCTTACCATAATGCTTCTTGCTGCTTTTCTTATGATCGCTGCATTTTCCATCTTAATGTCATACAGTTTTACGGCTTCCGCACCGGATATTTTTGCCTGAATAATCATGCTGTCTTCAAGAAGATGCGATTTCAGTGTCTGGAGATAATCATTATCCTCAGGAAATAAATCTGTTATCACTTTTAGAGTTTCGTAGATTTCCTGTGCTTTTTTAAAAATCGGAAGGTTTCGGGTAGATTCTCTCATTTTATTTCATATAAGGATTCATCACAGAAGTCCATAATCTGTAGCCTTCCGGTGTCATGTGAAGCATATCTTCCACAAAAAGGTCTTTTCTTACATTTCCGTTTTCATCCTGCATTACCTTTGTGATGTCAATAAACGCTGAATTCGGTTGTTTTTTCATGAAATTGGCAATCTTTTTATTGGCTTCCTTCATTTGTGGCCAAAGTTTTTCGCGGCTCGGAGAATATTTGATGGAAATATAATCCACTTCAATTTTCGGGAATTTTGTGCGGATTTTTTTATAGAATGCTTTAAATCTTTCCACTACAACATCAGCTTTCAATTTGTCGTTGTCAGCAAAATCATTCTCACCACAGTAAATGATGATCTGTTTGGGCTGATAAGGATTTAAAAGATCATCTGCATAATCATTCAGATCCGTTAATCTTGAACCTCCGAAACCTCTGTTGATAATGGTTTTATCCGGAAAGTAATTCGCGATATCCGTCCATTTTGTGAAAGACGAACTTCCTACTAAAAGAATTGCATTTTTAGCCGGAGGATTTTCCAGATTCAGTTTCTTAAAATTTTGAATGTCCTGCCAGAACATCGGTTTTTCCTGTGCAAAAAACAGGGCAAAAGTCAGCATCAGAAATGCCGAAAAAATCTTCTTCATTGTTTTAATAGTTTTAGTTGAATATTAAAATTTCTTTTCAAGAAAAAACTCCCGAAATTTTCGAGAGTTTTCTTTTTTATCTTTTGTAGGTAATATATTCCGCATCCGGTATCGTATCACCGTTTTGGTCTATGTTGCCGGACATTTGCTTTATTCTCATCTCAGAGCTCGTAAGAATTACAATTCTGTATTTCACCGGGCTCGTGTTGGTATAAGTAACCGTTAAATCTTTTGTTTCAGAATTGTACTCATATTTCCCTTCTACTTTCGCCACAACATTACAGTTTGTACCAGTTCCTCCATACGTTGTAAAAGAGGTATAATAATCTGTTCTGAACTCCAGTTTGTCATTCACAGAACATCCTGTTGGCGTTGAAGTACCGATTACAAATTTATCGTCTTTTCCTGATATCGTTTCTTTTTTACTGATCTTCCAATCACCTTTCATCATATCCATTTCATAACCCTGGATATCATCATCGTTACATGAAGTAAGCGCTAACGCTGAAAAGGCAAATAAAAGTAATTGTTTTTTCATTTTTACAAATTTAAGAATATGCTAAAATATAAATAAATTTGAAATATCTCTAATGAAATTAAGGTTTTTTAAACGATTGATTACAGAAAAAGCAAATTGGAACAAAAATTGTAAGGTGAAAATTTATTCCTGTCTGTTTTATTTTTTACAGCATAGCAATAAACTTCCCTCTTCGGATCTGAAACTTTCGGCTTTTAATAGCTCATTTCCACAATTTTAGAAGCATCTTGAGGAGTCAGTTTTCTGTATTCTCCCAAACCAAGCCAGTTTCTCTCTGTAAAAGTTTTTTCCACTCTTTCAGCAGTTCCTTTATAATCTTCTGTGTAATCAGAAAGTTTCGTATCAATATGAAGGCTGTGGAAGAATTCTTCCAGCTTTTTGATTCCCAGTTCTGCCTTTTCTTCCAGTGTTCCGTCTTTAATTCCCCAGACTCTTTCTGCGTACTGAGCCAGTTTACCTTTTTTGGTTTCAAAATTATAACGGTAATGCGATGGCGCAATAATGGCTAAAGTTCTTGCGTGATCGATCCCGAAATAAGCCGTCAGTTCGTGTCCCATCGCGTGAACCGCCCAGTCTGTAATCACACCTTTCTGAATCAGTCCGTTAAGAGCCATTGTACAGCACCACATGAAATTTCCGGCTGCGTCATAATCAAATTCCTCCGCCAGAACTTTCGGAGCGGTTTCCTGTATACTGATCAGAATACTTTCTGCAATTCTTTCCTGAAGATCCGCAGAAGAAGGAGCCGTCATATATTGTTCCAGAACGTGAGTATAAGCATCCGTTAAACCGTTAACGATCTGTCTTTGCGGAATAGATCTCACCACTTCCGGATCCAGAACCGAGAATTGCGGGAATAATCCGGGACCTCCCGAAGACAATTTTTCGTTGGTTTCTCTTCTCGAAATCACGTACCCCGAATTCATCTCAGAACCGGTTGCAGGAAGCGTAAGAACAGTTCCGAAAGGCATTCCTTCGCCTTCAAAAGTTCTTACAGGTTTCGTAAGGATTTCCCACGGTTCTCCATCGTAATTTGCAGCAGCGGAAAGAAATTTCGTTCCGTCGATTACAGATCCGCCTCCGACAGCCAAGAGAAAAGTAATATTATTTTCTTTGATAAAGCTTAAAGCATTAATTAATACTTCATATTCCGGATTGGCTGGAACTCCGCCGAATTCATGCACTTCATGATCTTTTAAAGCTTCTTTTACCTGATCGTAAACACCGTTGTTTTTGATGCTTCCGCCTCCGTAAATCATTAAAATTTTGGCATCTGCGGGAATTTCTTTTGAAATTTTAGCAATTTCACCTTTTCCGAAAAGTATTTTGGTTGGATTTTTTAGTTCGAAATTAAGCATTGTTCTTAAATTTATTTGAATTCAAAATTACGCAATACCACACAAAAACTAAGTTAATAAAGTTTTAAAATTTTAATGATTCTCTTTTATTAAAACTATTGAATTTTGTTGAATAACCATTTAAAGATCACATAAGAAGAAAATCAAAGATTTTCAAAAACTAATGTGTTCTGACATAAAGCTTAGAAGCATTTTAAAATCTTATGTGACTATGTGTCGAATAAAATTCTTGTATTTAATGTGCGATACTGTCATTTTGAGCGCAACGAAGTGGAGTCGAAAAATCTCATATTAAGATAGATTCTTCATTGCATAATGCTTCGCAAAATTTCATTCAGAATGACAGAGGAAGTTAACTACACAAGTCACAAAAGATGATGATAAAGCCAAATTTCAGAATAATAAAGGCTCTCAAAAGAATAAAAATCAGAGATTTTTAAAAACTATTGTGTGCTTTCTCTATTATGATTGTTAACTTTAATTAAGCCTAAAAATCTTTTGTGGCTTTTGTGGTTGAAAAAGTATGTGTGTTTAATATTTAAGATTTCATTTTCAATAGATTAATTATTGAATAATGCTTCGCAAAATTTCATTCAGAATGACAAAAAAACTTTAATAAGCTCCATTACTTTTTACCTCCAATTTTCCTGTTTTTCTATTGATTTTAATGAAAAAAGATTCCTTAGTTTCAGAATTGTTTTTAGATTTTGAAAGATACAGTGAAATGTGCTGATCTTCAATTTTATATGCACTCCCTAGTTGATTGGAACTGTCAACCGAATATCCGAAAGTATTCGCAATTAAAATAGCTTCCGGAAGATTGTCTACAAATCCGATAAAATCTCTTAGCTGCTGTTCGTTTGAAAAGTATTTCGAACGGCTTTTTTCACAGGCTAAAATATAGGAAAAGCAATTTTCGCCGAGACATTTCTGAAAAAATCCTTTTTCGGGAGCAGGATCATTCAACGTCATCAAATCGGGCATCTGGCTTTCGTAAACAATGGCTTTATCGGGATCGGGATTATTTCTGAGAACACTCCAGTATTCGTATTTTTTATCCGGAACGATAAAAGGGTAGAGCAGTTCTGTATTATCAAGGATTTCCGGAATTTTTTTGAAGTCTGAAGGAACGGTTTTCTGGCTGAATATCCAACCTGAGCAAAGCAGTAAAACCGGAAATAATACTTTCATTCTTTTGTTTTTGCAAATGTAGCGAACAGAAATTTACTGGAAAATAATTTTGTAGTAGCCGTTCTCGTCTTTCACATCAATTCCGATGCCAGTAAAAGTAAGTTTGTTGATCTGAAAACCATTACAGCCGCCTTTAAACTCCGATGACTGGATCGTAAAAGTGAAATTTTTAATATTGGAAGTAAAAGTATAATTTTTCGTTCCGTTGTAAGCACCCACGTTTTCCAGAATAACCATATCATCATTGGTTTTCGTAAGCTGAATATTGGTCTGGTTTTCCTCCTTCACCGAATAATTGGTAAGCGTTCCGTCTGTAATCAGATTCACATCGTTGGAATCCACAAATTTAAAAGCAATCGGCTGTGGCGCATTGTAGCAGTCTTCGCCACAGGCGGAGAAAAGGAGAAGGGGAAGTAAGAATAGGAGTATTTTTCTCATGGGATTCAGATTGGTGATTAAGCTTTAGAAATAATTAATGGTAACTGTGAAGATCTATATTGAGTTCTTTCAATACAATGGGATTAAGACCATTGTCAAAATATTCACTCCACACTTTTACACTTTCCTTTCGAATTGTTTCGTGGGATATTTTTTTCTTTTCATTTATAAGATAAGGAGCCCAAAAGCAAAAATCATATGTTTCGGAATCATGTAGAGAATCATTCGGAAATTCCCATAAAATATACGGTAAATCAAGTTCATGATACCAATCAATTAAAAAAATCATTTCATAAATTTCTTTAATCGAAGCTTTTTTTGAAATCCACTTTTTTGTTAGGCGAATCATTAAATTCATATCACGAGACGGTGTAAATTCTGGATTATAGGTGATATTAAGCGGTAAATTATATTGATTTAATAATTCTCGTTTCTTCTTTTCTTCTAAAAATTCGTCTTCTAAATTTTCATCAGAACAATACCAATCGAAAAATGCTTCCTCAAAATGAACTAAATTTTTAATTCGAGTTTCAGTATCAATTATATATTTTTTACGTTCAAATTCATTACAATTTATCAAAAATTGAACTTTTTTTTTACTTCGTCACATTCGATAATACGTGTGTTCTCTAATTCTAAAATTTTTTTTACGACTTTGTCAATTTCATTATTTATGACTTGAATTGATACTTTATCAGCTAATAAAGGTGAAAAATCATATATAGAGTCAAAAGAAATATTTAACCAAATAGGTAAAATAGTCTTTTCTTTATTGAAAATTTCTTTTGAAATTAATCCATTTAATTCTTTTTTAGTCCATTCTTTTCTTAAGAAGTTTTCACTAATTATTACTAGACCATAATTTGATTTTTTAATTCCATTAGAAATTTCTTCAAATAGGGAATCTCCAAATTTTAATGTTAGCTCGTCATACCAAACTTTAAAACCTAATTTCAATAGTTCTTCGGCTAATGGTCTTACAAATGTTTCTTTATCTTCTGATGCATGACTTATAAAAAAGTCATATTCTTTCTTGATTTGATGCATTTTGTTATTTAATGATAATAAATCGAAATTACGACAATTTATCATTTTTAAAAGAATTTTTTAAATAGAATTAAAATGAATTTCTTAAAAATCCCCTACATTTGTTATATGATACACGACCAACGCGCAGAAAAATTCAGGCAGATCGTGGAAAATAAGTTCCAGATCTACAATTCATTGTTTATGAGCCTGCCTTATGATAAAATGACGAATATCGGGATGCTGCTTCCGTTTCTTTGTGAAGAAAGCAAAATCGGCTATGAAGCCGGAAAAACGCCTGAAGAAATCGTTGAAGAATTCTTTAAAAATCATACCGATCTGCAGACTGAAGAACAGAAGACAGAACTGCTTTTCAAAATAATCCAATATATTGAAAGACAGGTGGTTTTGTTTGACAGTATTGAAGATGCTGCATTTCCGAACCTGCATTCCGAAAGTGATAACGGAACGGTAACCAATATGTACGAACGTTCGCTTCAGGATCATAAATTGGAAAAAGTGCGTGAAAAACTGAAAGATTTTGCCATTAAAATCGTATTTACGGCGCATCCGACACAGTTTTACCCGAATTCCGTACAGAGAATTCTTCACGATCTCAGAAATGCCATTACAACCGATTCTATCACGAATATCGATATGCTTTTGCAGCAGTTGGGAAAAACACCGTTCGTCAATAAGGAAAAACCAACTCCGATTGATGAAGCGTTGAGCATCATTTATTATCTGAGATATGTATATTACGATACCATCGGAGAACTTTTCACGAAAATAAAAACAACATTTGAAAACGATCATTTTCATTTACATGAAGATCTGATCCAGCTTGGGTTCTGGCCGGGAGGTGACCGCGACGGAAATCCTTTTGTAACAGCAGAAGTCACGAAAAGAGTAGCGGAAGAACTGCATACTGCAATTTTAAAAGCCTATTACAACAACCTGAAATCGGTTCGAAGAAGACTGAGTTTCAGAGGTGTTTCAGAAGTTTTAACAAAACTGAGCAACGAACTGTATTCCGCGATTTTCAGAAATGAAAAGATTACGGCAGATGATATTATCAAAAGACTGGAAGAAGCCGAAAAAATCCTTGTGGAGCAGCACAATTCATTGTTCCTTGATCAGTTGGTGAATTTCAAAGACCGTGTGAAGATTTTCGGGACACATTTTGCGACTCTGGATGTTCGACAGGACAGCAGAATCCATCAGAAAGTAATTGATGAGGTTTTTGCTAAAGTATTTGGAGCCAATGATGCAACACAGGAAGAAAAATTCAATAAGTTAATTCAGGTTACTGAAAAAGTAAATCCTGATGATTTTGAAGATATTGTAAAAGATACTTTGCTTACGGTTTCCCAAATTTCAGAAATCCAGCAACTCAACGGATTGAGAGGTATGAACCGTTATATTATTTCGAATTCCGATGCGGTAAAAGATGTGATGAATGTGTATGCGTTTTTCAAAGTCTGCGGTTATCAGGAAGACGAAATCAATATGGATATCGTTCCGCTTTTCGAAACAATGGAAGGTCTTGCCAACGCAGAGAATGTAATGAACGAATTGTACCAAAATCCTGTTTATAAAAAGCATCTGGAAAAAAGAGGAAATCAGCAGACCATTATGTTAGGTTTCTCGGACGGAACGAAAGATGGCGGTTACCTGAAAGCGAACTGGGAAATTTATAAAGCCAAAGAAGTGTTAACGAAACTTTCCGAGCAAAACGGAATTAAAGTCGTGTTTTTCGACGGTCGAGGAGGACCTCCCGCAAGAGGAGGCGGAAAAACCCACGATTTTTATGCCTCACAGGGGAAAACTATTGCAAATAATAAAATTGAATTAACGATTCAGGGACAGACGATTACGAGTATTTTCGGAAATAAAGAACAGGCAAAATATAATTTTGAACAGCTTTTAACAGCCGGAGTGGAGAATGATGTTTTCAAAAATGCGAAAAAAGAACTAACGGAAAAAGAAAGGACGTTAATCATCGAACTGGCCGAAATCAGTTATCAAAAATATTCAGATCTGAAAGCACATCCTATGTTTGTTCCTTATTTGCAGGAAATGAGTACGCTTGAATATTACGGAAAAACAAATATCGGAAGCCGTCCGTCTAAAAGAGGAGGCGGAAGTGAGCTGAAATTTGAGGATTTGAGAGCCATTCCGTTTGTAGGATCATGGTCACAGTTGAAGCAGAATGTTCCGGGATTCTTCGGATTCGGTTTTGCAATGCAGCAGTTGAAAGAACAGGGACGATTTGATGAGGTAAGAGAATTGTACAGAGGTTCGGATTTCTTTAAAACGTTGGTTTTAAATTCAATGATGAGTATGAACAAGACCTATTTTCCTTTGACGTATTATATTAAAAACAACCCGAAATTCGGTGCATTCTGGAATGTTTTGTTTGATGAATACAATCTTTCCAAAAATATCATGCTGGAATTAACAGGCTTTAAAATGCTACAGGAAGAAGATCCGCTTTCCAGAAAGTCGGTGAAAATCCGCGAGAGAATTGTTTTGCCTTTGTTGAGCATTCAGCAATATGCATTAATGAAAATTCAGAAAGGAGAAGGCGATCTGGAAGCATACGGAAAACTTGTGACGCGTTCTTTATTCGGAAATATTAATGCGAGCAGAAATTCGGCTTAATAATAAATAATCCGTGTGTCATTCTGAATGCAGTGAAACGGAATGAAGAATCTAAACATTTTGCTTAGATTTTTACTGAATGATGATTTGCAATTAGACATCAGGCTTCGGCTTCGCTCGGCCTTCGGGAATAATAAGAAAACCTCTCAATGCGAGAGGTTTTTCTGTGTTTATTCTTTTATGAATTTTTCGTAGTAGATTTTATCCTTCGTCTGAATTTTCAGGTAATAAACACCTTTTGCAAAATCTTCGACTTTTACAGATTTTTGATTATTGGTTTTTGTAATGAATCTTCCTAAGTTATCGTAAACTTCCAAAGATAAAACATCACTTTCTGAAGCCACATTCAGAATGTTTTTAACAGGATTCGGGAAAATGGCAATATTGTTTTTCTTTACCAGTTCCGAAGTGCTTAAAACGCTATTGTAAAGACCTCCGAAATTTAAAATTCCAAATCCCATCTGATCGGTATGATTGGGATAAAGTGATGCATTCTGTCTTAATTTATCCCTCATTAAATCTCTGTTCATGGTAGGAAAAGCCTGAATAAGACAGGCGACTCCTCCCGCAGCAATGGGAGTGGCAATGGATGTTCCGTTAACTGAAATGGTTGAATTATTATTGATAACACTTGTTGCGGCGGTTCCTCTTGCACTCGCATCGGGTTTTATAACACCCGCAGAATTCGGACCGAAAGATGAGAAGGTGGAAGAAGCTCCGGAAGAATCTACGGCTCCGATGGTAAAGACTTTTGCGTTATCTGCCGGAGTTAAAATATAATGCCACGTCTGAGCTCCTGAATTTCCTGCTGCGAATAAAGTTAGAATTCCTTTGTTGACGGCAATTTCTGCACCTCTTGCGATAAAGGAAGTGGTTCCGTTCATATTGGCGTAAGTATAGTTGTATTTGGGGTCATCAAAAGTAGCATAGCCCAGAGATGTTGTAATCATATCCACTCCTTTACGGTCGGCTTCTTCGGCGGCTTCGATCCAGTACAGTTCTTCTTCGGGAATTTCTATTGCTGCATTTTCGCTTCGGTACAGATAAAAATCCGCATCCGGAGCTGAGCCGACAAAAGTATCCTGAATATATCCTCCGATTGCACCCAGAACAGCAGAACCGTGATTGTTAAGCGAAGTATTGTAAATGTCTGAGCCTTTGGCGACAAAATCATATCCGCCTTTGATGTGCCCGTTGGTCCACAATCTTGAATAGGCAGAACCTGTATTTACGTAAGGAAATCCGGAATCAATCACAGCAATGGTAACTCCTGTTCCTGTGTAACCTGCCAAATGAAGCGGACGGAGATTGATCTGGTCGATCTGTGCAGAACCAGAACCATAATCAAAAGTGGTTAAATTTTTATTAGCCAAGTTGATTGGATTGTCCCATTTATTCTGATGACTCATTTTTGTTCCTCCTGACGAATTTCTTGCAAAACTTTCTACAGACAGTACATAATTCTGCGCCTGAAGCATGGTAATCTGAGCCGGTGTTGCATTCACGGCGACACCATTCAGCCATTTTGAATAATCGGTTACGGTGAATCCTAAATTCTGAATATTGGTAATATAAGTCTGTTCTATCGGAGCATCCTGATCATTCAGCGTAATTCCTAACGAAGTACGTCTGTTAAGGGATTTTTGAGATAATTCTGATAACGGATTTGCATAGAATGCAGCCTTGTTCGGTTTGTCTTTAAAAAATACAAAAACAAGCGACGTCTGGGCAAAACCGGCAGAGTAACCCGCTAAAAGACAAAAAAGTAAAGTTTTTTTCATGTATTTATTTTGTATAAAGATAAAACAAAATCAATAAAATTTTTGAAGGGATTTTAAATTCCTTATTTTTACAGAAATATTTATTTATGAAAAAGATTCAAATGGTTGACTTACAAAGTCAGTATTACAAGATAAAAAATGATGTGGATAATGCCGTTTTAAATGTAATGGATTCAGCGGCTTTTATCAATGGTCCTGAAGTAAAGTCTTTCCAGAATGAATTAGAGTCCTATCTGGACGTAAAACATGTTATTCCCTGTGCAAACGGAACTGATGCACTTCAGATTGCTTTGATGGGTCTTGATCTGAAGGAAGGTGATGAGATCATCACGGCAGATTTTACTTTTGCGGCAACTGTGGAAGTTATTCATTTGCTTAAACTTAAATCTGTTTTGGTGGATGTGGATTATGATACTTTCACCATTTCAACAGAGGCGATTAAAAAAGCTATTACTCCTAAAACAAAAGCCATTATTCCCGTACATATTTTTGGGCAGTGCGCGAATATGGAAGAAATTTTAAAAATTGCTGAAGAACATAATTTATATGTAATTGAAGACAATGCACAGGCAATCGGTTCTGAATTCACATTTTCGGACGGAACTGTAAAAAAAGCAGGAACCATGTCTACGGTTGGAACGACTTCTTTCTTTCCATCTAAAAATTTAGGATGCTATGGAGACGGTGGAGCAATTTTCACGAATAATGATGATCTGGCGCACCGTTTAAGAGGAATTGTAAATCACGGAATGTACCAAAGATATTATCATGATGAGGTGGGTGTAAATTCAAGATTAGACAGTGTTCAGGCTGCTATTTTGAGAAAAAAACTTCCGCATCTGGATAACTATAACGAAGCGAGAGGAAGAGCAGCAGATTATTATGATGAAGCTTTTGCCGGACATGAACATATTTTAACACCAAAAAGAGCGGAATATTCTACTCATGTTTTCCACCAGTACACTTTAAGAATTCTGAACGGAAAGCGTAATGATTTGCAAAAATTCTTAGCTGAAAAGGAAATTCCGGCAATGATCTATTATCCGGTGGCTTTAAGAAAGCAAAAAGCCTATTTTCAGGAAAGTAACGACGCCGATTTTGTGAATACGGATAAATTATTAGATCAGGTAATTTCTCTTCCAATGCATACGGAACTTGATGATGAGCAGCTGAAGTATATTACGGATGCGGTGTTGGAGTTTATGGGATAAAATGGAAAGGAAAATTTTTAGCAGCAAAATCTTATATTTATTAAATCTTATATTTAATTCCGGATTCTTAGTTCTCACACTTTTAAGTTTATTGGCATTAGTATTTATAGATGATGATAATAAATTAGTACAGGAAAGTAAATTTGAACAATTAGCTCTTTATTCTGCATACGTAATTGTATATACGATTGCTATTGCAGTACTTTTCTTAAAGCCTAAAAGAGCGATATTTTATCTTAATCTAACCTATTTGGTTACTTTGACTATTAATTTTTATGAATTTCTAAAATATTATTCAAAATCAAATCATAACAGCACAAAACAGATTTATGTTATTATGATTTTAATATTTATAATAATTTTCATGTCGTTTATTTATTTTAATAATAAATATAAATTTAAAATGAAATTTTCCGAAATAGAAGAAATAGGAACACAGTAATTAAAAGAGAACTTTGTCAAAGTTTAAATCTTTGACAAAGTTAAAATATAACCATGGAGATAAGGGTAACTCATTTGGAAATAGATAAGTTTTATCATATTTTTAATAGAGGAATTAATTCTAAACTCACTTTCTTAAGTAATGAAAATTATAATTATTTTCTTCAGAAAGTTAAAGTATATTTAGTTCCTTATTTTGATATTTATGCTTATTGTTTAATGCCAAATCATTTTCATTTTCTCCTCAAAGTAAAGTCTGTCAAAGAAATAGCTTTTTCTGAAAAAAAGAGTGGACTCCATTCCGAAGATGGCTTTTTTAGTAAAGCCATTGGCAAATTGATTAGCAGCTATACTCAGTCTTTTAATAAAGTATATCAAAGAAGCGGACCCATTTTTGAGTCACCTTTCAAAAGAATACATATAGATTCTGATGATTATCTTAGAAATTTAATTGTATATATTCATCAAAATCCAGAAAATTTTCATACTTATAAGTTTTCATCTTATCCCGCAATAATTTCCAATGCAGAAACTAACATTATGCGTAAGGATGTTTTGGAGCTATTTGGTGACCGTGAAAATTTTATACAGTGTCACTTAAAAGAAATTAACTTAAACTTTGTCAAAGATTTTTAACTTTGACAAAGTATTTAAAAATAAAAAATGGCAATACTCGTAACAGGAGGTTTAGGATATATCGGCTCGCATACAGTTGTTGAGCTTTTAAATAACAATTTTGAGGTTGTTATTGTGGATGATTTATCGCATTCCGAGAGATTTATATTAAAAAATATTGAGGAAATTGCAGGAAAGAAACCTGTTTTTTATCCTTTCGATCTAAAAAGAAAAGAACTTTTAACGCAGGTTTTTGATGCTCATGAAATTGACGGATGTATCAACTTTGCGGCATTTAAAGCAGTGGGCGAAAGCCAGGTAAAACCTGTTGATTACTATGAGAACAATTTGTTTTCATTAATCAATATCTTACAGGAATTTAAAGAAAGAGGAATTTCAAACTTTATTTTCAGCTCTTCCTGCACGGTTTACGGACAGGCGGATGAAATGCCGATCCACGAAAATACTCCGTTAAAAATGCCTGAAAGCGTTTACGGAAAGACAAAGCAGATGGGAGAGGAGATCCTGATTGACTTTGCAAAAGCATATCACCGCAAAATTTCTTTATTAAGATATTTCAATCCGATCGGAGCACATCCTTCAGCAAAAATAGGGGAGTTACCTATTGGAGTTCCGAATAATTTAGTACCTTTCGTGATGCAAACTGCGGCAGGAATCCGTGAAAAACTAAATGTTTGGGGAAATGATTACCCTACCGAAGACGGAACGGCTGTCCGTGATTATATTTATATTGTAGATTTGGCTAAAGCCCATGTTGCAGCATTGAAAAAATTAATGGCAGACGATTCTGATCATGCAGTTGTTGATATTTTTAATTTAGGAACAGGAAAAGGTTCATCGGTTCTGGAAGTAGTAAAAGCTTTCGAAACAGCAAATGACGTGAAAGTTCCTTACCAGATCTGCGACAGAAGAGAAGGAGATATTACAATTGCTTATGCAAACGTAGATAAAGCCCAAAAAGAGCTTAACTGGAAGTCTGAAACATCTTTAGAAGAAGCATTACGGACAGTTTGGCAGTGGCAGAAATATTTAGAAACAAGAAACACTTAACAATTTGTACAAAAAAGACGATATTTATATGAAAACACAAAGAATAGGCATCACGTTTTCGTCATTCGACCTGCTTCACGCAGGGCATATTAAAATGCTTGAAGAAGCAAAAACCGTATGTGACTACCTTATTGTAGGTTTGCAGATTGATCCCTCTCACGATCGCCCAACCAAAAATAAACCGACTCAGACCATCGTAGAAAGATATATTCAGTTAAAAGCAGTAAATGCTGTTGATGAGATTATTCCATATTATACAGAGGAAGATCTTCTGGATATTTTAAAATCTTTTGTAATTGATGTGAGAATTATCGGGGACGATTATCTTGACAGAGATTTCACCGGTAAAAAATACTGTGAAGAAAAAGGAATTGAGATTTTCTACAACAAAAGAGATCACAGGTTTTCTTCCAGCGATTTAAGAAAAAGAATTTACGAAGCCGAACTTCAGAAACTGGAAAAAGCAGAAGCTACAAAATAAAAAAATCCCGAATTCAATTTCGGGATTTTCTGTTTGTATGAAAGGCGGATTACATTGGTCCTCCTTGCTGATCGTCTCCGGTTGCATTGGAGTTGATGTCTTTTTTACGTTTCGGCTGCTCTA
The DNA here is from genome assembly GCF_059579425.1 of Chryseobacterium sp. 2P. NCBI lineage: Bacteria > Pseudomonadati > Bacteroidota > Flavobacteriia > Flavobacteriales > Weeksellaceae > Chryseobacterium > Chryseobacterium sp. 2P. The sequence goes on along the minus strand of NZ_CM184194.1, from coordinate 2,842,796 downwards.
CTTTTTCGTTTCCTTGCTTGAATCTATAGGTTAAAGATAAAGCAAATTGTCTTGGCTGCCACTGCATATAAGAATCTCTTATACTGTTTGCCGTGTATGTTGTAGCCTGCATTGCTCTCGTATTGAAAATATCCTGAATATTGAAAGATATTGTTCCATTACCATCCCAAATCGTTTTTGATGCTCCGAAGTTAATGGCATACATATCTTTTCTGTCCTGATAAGCAGTTTTCTGCCCTCCTCTGTAGAAGCCTTGAATCTGGAAATTGAAAGTTTTATCTACTTTAAAAGTTGTGGTAAGTCTTGCTCTTGTAGAAAAACCACTACCGTTAAAATCTGCAACTGCCTGAATAGGATTTCCGTTTTTGTCGAATGTGTCATACAAGGTGCTGCCTTTGGTATTATATCCGAATAAATCTACATTACCTAAAAATTTAAGCCAGCTAGTTGCGTCCCAGTTAAAATTCAGATCTAAACCGTAACGGTCATCAGATCCCAAATTAATTGGCTTGGTATGAGATTCAATACGTCTTGGTATAATAAGGCTTCCATTTTCATCTTCTGCAAGTTTATTATAAACTAACATTTTTGTATCATCGGTCTGATGTCTGAAATACAAAGTCGGGTTAATAGTGAATTTCTTTTTAGAAATACTGTAACCGAACTCGTAAGAATCTACGTAAGAAGGATTCAGATCAATATTTCCGTCAAAAATATTTTGATTATCGCTATAATTCGGGTTAGGAATCATAAAGAATGATCTTGGACGATCAATTCTTCTCGCATAGTTTAGTAAAAGCTGATTGTCTTTTGCGAATTCATAGCTTAAATAAACACTTGGAAACAGATTGTTATAATTTTTTGTAGTAATTATAGTTTTATCCTTAGGAGATAAATTGGCATAATTAATATCGATATTAGAGATTTCATCTCTTAATCCTAACTGATAGCTGATTTTTCCGATCTTACTTTTAAACTGCAAATAAAAAGCATTAAATGTTTCTTTATAGGTTGCGTCATAGGTGTAAGGTCTTAAAAATGATAAAGTCGGATTTAAAGCTGTACTTTCCTGAACATCATTGCTGTAGTCATTAGAATTGATGTCTATTCTGTATCCTGCCTCTAATTTGGAATATTCTCCAATCGGCAATTCGTAATCTGCTTTACCGATTAACGTTTTATTTTTAGTGTTCTGATTTACAATATCCTTAAGACTGAATATTCCATCTCTGGTTTCATCAATATTGGTATCATTAAAAGATCTGTTGCTCTGTAAACTTAGTGATACGGATAAATTCTGACCTTTATCGTCAAATTTATGATCTAATCCAAAATCTCCCTGAAAAGCAAGATTGTTATTTGTGCCTAAAGTTCTTCTGTTAGAAGATGAACTTGGATTACTTAAATAAAAATAACTGTAGTCAATATTTCCGTCATTTTCGCTGTCAAAAGTTCTCACCGTACCGGAGGCGTTAATTGAAGTTTTTGGAGAAATATCGTATACAACTCCTGCTGAAGCGTTGTAATTGTTATTCTTACTGTTTGTTACAGAATTTTGATGTCTTTCCGTAAAATCGCTTGCTGCAATAGCATTAGAGAAATAATCGTCGCTTCTGTTTGTGTTTTTAGATTCTCTATAACCACCTCCGCCATTAAGAAACCATGAGAAGTTTCCCTTTCTCCAGCTTAAATTGGTATTAAGGTTTGTTTGCGGCAAATATCCAACGGTTCCGGTAACACTTCCGTTAAAGCCTGTTTTCTTATTTTTCTTAAGAATAATATTCAAAATACCTGCTGTTCCGCTTGCTTCAAATTTTGATGAAGGGTTGGTAATTACTTCAATTTTTTCAATCTGATCTGCCGGAATACTCTGCAAAGCATTAGCTCCATCATCAATCCCCAGAAGAGCAGAAGGTTTTCCGTTGATTAAAAATTTTACATTAGAGCTTCCCCTCATAGAAACCGTTCCGTCTGTGTCTACTGAAACCGAAGGAACGTTGGAAAGGACGTCCTGAAGATTTCCCCCTTTACTTACAATATCCTGAGACGGATCATATGTTCTTTTATCCAGTTCCACCTTGTAAGGTTTCGTAGCCTGAGCTGTAATCACAACTCCCTGAATGTCTCCGGTTTTCAGATTGGTAGCGCTTTTTTCAGGGTCGATTGATAAAGCACCAATGTTTCCTGCCGCAGTAATTTGTTTGTTAACTACACTTTTCTGGTAATCGATTGCTTCAATAGTAATATCATAAGCTCCCGGAGCAAGATCAAGCTTGTACTGACCTTTTTCGTCGGTAAGCGTAGCATCACTGAACTGTTTGTTTGCCTTGTTACTGAAGGTAACAGAAGCGTAAGGAACGGGCTGGTTATTCTTGCTGACAACCAACCCGGAAATACCGACCTTCTCCTGTGCAAAAGCCAATGCTGCTGCCGAAAGTACAAAAGTAAGCCCTAAGGTTTTCTTTGTAAAAATGTTAATGATTTCCGTCTGATTCATAAGGTATTTTTTGTGTAAAATCGTAAAAGATTTTGCCTAATATTATGAAATTGTTAATCTGTTTAAATTTCAGAATATTAAGTTTAATTTATTATTTGTAAGGTATATGTCGGACTAAAAAGCCAAATGTTAGTTATAGAATTGTTAAAAAAAAGTTAATATGATTATTATTTTATATTTTTTGAATTCAGCCAGTCCTGATAAGCTTTAGCATTAACAGCGTGTTCTTCTGCACTTGCTGTAAATTTGTGGTATCCGAATCTCGCAGGATCAGCACACATAAAAATATAATCGTTCTTTTCTGCATTTAACACTGCATCCACAGAATTTTTATCTACTACGCAAATAGGTCCCGGAGGAATTCCTTTATTAGCATACGTGTTGTATGGCGATGGAGTAGACAGATGCTTATAAAAAACTCTTTTGATCTGCTCCTTAAAATTTGTCTGCTTGTTGATTGCATAAATTACTGTGGGATCAGACTGAAGTTTCATCCCTTTTTTATAACGGTTAAGATATAATCCTGCAATCGTTTTCTGTTCATCCTTTTTTCCTCCCGATTCCTTGTATACAATAGAAGCCAAAGCATAAATCTGATCTCTCGTTAAACCGGATTGCTGTTCTTTAGACTTTCTTTCGCTGTTCCAGAATTCATTGTACTGATCATCAAATTTTTTGAAAAATTCTTTCGGAGTTACCGTCCAGAAAAAATTGTACGTATCAATAAAAAAATACTTTTTTAAATCTTCCGCATTGTTATATCCTTTTTCGGCAGCAATTGAATTGAATTCGTTTACAAACTGTAAAGAATCCTGTTCTGTTTTTTTGGTTACTTTACCGATCATCTGATAAACATCCCCAAAATCACCAATTCTGAAACTGTTTTCACTCTGATTTCCTGCTTTAATCATATTAACCAAATTCGCGTTCCCTAAACCTTTCTGGAAATGATAGCGTCCCGGTTTGAAATATTTTTCAAGATCCTTTTCTTTCGCAACGGCTTCAAAAGCTTCTTTATTATCGACGTATTTTGCCGCAGAATCAAGGATTTGTTTAAAATTTGCCTGATGAGGAATCAAAACATATCCATCCTTTTTGATGTTGTTGCCGTAATATTTTTTATAAAATTTAAATCCAAAAAATCCGCCTACTACAAAAACAAGCAGGATGATGATAAGAATAGCTTTCTTCATTTAAATGGTGATTAAAAGTTTTATTTTTTTTAAATAAGGTCTATTTTACCTCTAAAAACCTGCTTTGCAGGACCTTCGAGCCAGATATTTTGAAAAGTGTCTCCGTTTTTTTCAGCATATACTTTCAGATTTCCGCCCAAAGTTTTAACTTTTACAGAGATTAGATTGTTATTTTGCAGAAAAGTTAAAGCCGAAGCCGTAACTCCCGTTCCGCAACTGTAGGTTTCATCCTCAACCCCTCGTTCATAGGTTCTTACGAAAATCTCATCATCAGAAATTTTTTCCATAAAATTTACGTTGATGCCTTTTTCCCTATAATTTTCAGAATTTCTGATGCCGTTTCCTTCCGCAAAAACGTTGTAGTTAACGATATCTTCTACATATTTCACATAGTGTGGCGAACCCGTATCCATTACCGTATCCTCTCCGTCATTGGAGATCGTATGTACATCACTCATTTTTAACTTTACGATTCCGTTGTGGATTTCGGCAATATGTTCTCCGTCAATAGCCGTGAATTTACAACTGCCTTCAAAAATATCAAGAAAAAAAGAAAAAGCTACAGAACATCTCGCCCCGTTTCCGCAAAAACTTTTTGAGCCGTCTGAGTTGTAATAATCGACTTCAAAATCATACCCTTTCACTGTGTTTATTTTGATAAGTCCGTCTGCACCGATCCCGAAACGGCGGTCACAAAGCTTCTGAATATTTTCAATGGAAAGATCATCCCATTCTCCGGAACGATTGTCTATCATTACAAAATCGTTTCCTGTACCCTGATATTTATAAAATTCCATGTTTATTTCTTAATAGAATGTTTGTTTTAAAAATTGAAACTGCAAAATTACTATAATTAAAACGAAAACGAACAGTGTTAGCTGTCCGTTTCCTTATTTATAATGGTTTTATCTGAATCCGCCTCCGCTTCTCGTTGGCTGAGGAGAAGTTTGCTGCGGTTGAGGAGTCGAAGTTCCCGAACTGTTTCTGAATCCTCCGCTGTTTGAATTCATATTGCTTCCGGAATTATTTCTGAACCCGCTGTTTGAATTACCGTTACCGGAATTGTTTCTGAATCCGCCGTTATTCTGAGGCTGTGGCGATACCGTATTCTGTTGTTGATTTCTGAATCCGTTATTCGGTCTCTGGTTCGTGTTTTGTCCGTTGTTCGGTCTGAAGCTTCCGTTTGAAGTTCCGTCATTTACACCGCCTCTGAAGCCATTGTTTGGTCTTGCGGAAGTCGTTCCGTTTGATCCTGATCTTCTTTCAACATAAACTTTTCTTCTGGAATTATTATAGTTCTGGTAATAATACGGCATCCCGTTATCATAATAATATGTGTAGTCGTTTCTGTAATAATATCCGTCATTTCCCCAATATCCGCCGTTTCCGTAATATCCCTGAGGCGCATAGTAATATCCGTTATCATAATAAGGATCTCCATAATTGTTGGCATATGGATCCGAATATATCGCACAAGAGGTTAAACTTGCCATTGTAATTAAGCTGAACGCTATTTTAAATAAATTTTTCATGTTTTTAATTGTACTTTTTTTCTTTATAACTTTTTTTCCAACTGGCGTATCCCTGGATCGCCATAATAGTAAATACCAAATATTGAACCGAAGTGATTCCGAGTTCCTTATAAATCATCATCGGAATGCAGATAAAGTCTCCGATGATCCAGAAAATCCAGTTCTCTATGCGTCTTTTCGCCATAAACCACATCCCCACAAGAAAAATAGAAGTTGTAATGACATCCAGCCAGTTTCCCCAGTCTAAATGATACAAACCTAAATCTACACCTTTCATAGAAAAATGATTATCAATATAAGGTTTGAAATAGTATACTACAGTTACCAGAACCAAGCTTAATACAAAAAGTAAAATTCCGTACAGCCATTCTTTTTTGGATGCCCAGCTTACTTCCACATGAACATGATCCTGCGAACTTTTTCCCCAAAGAATCCATCCGTAAATGCTCATTATGGTGTAATAAACATTAATCATACAGTCTCCGAGCAACCCGAAATTGAAAAGAATATACACATAAATTAAAGTTGAAACAATTCCTGTAGGATAAACCCAGATATTTTTTTTTATGGAAAAATAAACACTTAAAATTCCGAATACCGTAGCGGATGCTTCCAGCAGAATCTGCGTGGCAGAGTAGGTTTCATAGGGTTTTAAGAAAAGATCGTATACATTCATGCGGTCAAAAATAAGTAAAAAAACACTTACTTTGCAATGATTTAAATATTATGAAAATCAGAATTTTAAGTTTCAGAATATAAAATTAACACGGAAAAATTATTAATAAACGTTAATGTTTCTAAATTTTTTATATTTTCGTAAATCTTTAATAAATAATAAAATATGTCTAAAATTTGGACCAAAAAACCGATGAGTGCTTTCGAAAATGATATGAAAAGCAGTCAGCTCAAAAGAGTACTCGGTAAATGGAGTCTTACAGCTATCGGAATCGGGGCTATTATTGGTGGAGGAATTTTCGTACTTACAGGAACCGGAGCGTATTATCATGCCGGACCTGCATTGGCTCTTTCCTTCATTATTGCCGGAATTGCTTGTGTATTTGCAGCATTGTGTTACTCAGAATTTGCATCTATCCTGCCTGTTGAAGGTTCAGCGTATGCCTATGCGTACGGAACTGTGGGAGAAATATTTGCATGGATCATCGGTTGGGGGCTCATCCTTGAGTATGCGATGGGATCTATGACAGTAGCCGTTTCCTGGTCGGGATATTTTAATAAGTTGTTAAAAATGTTCGGTCTTCATCTTCCGGATTATCTTACTTCAGATCCTGCAAGTTATACTGGAGAAGGTTTTTCGATGAATTTACCGGCTTTTCTTATCGTAATTTTTGTAATTTCTATTCTTATCAAAGGAACTAAAGAAGCTGCAAAAGCGAACAATCTTATCGTAATCATGAAGGTTTCTGCGGTTCTTTTTGTCATTATTGCAGGAGCATTCTTCATTAATGCAGATAACTGGGATCCTTTCATTCCTGCTGCTAAAATGGTTCACGAAGGTGAAAATGTAAAGGAAGCGTATGGTATTCAGGGAGTTATTTCCGGAGCGGCGGCAATTTTCTTTGCGTATGTAGGTTTCGATGCCGTTTCTACACAGGCGGGAGAAGCGATCAATCCGAAAAAAGATGTTCCGTTTGCGATCATTGTTTCACTTTTGGTTTGTACAGGATTATATATTTTGGTATCTCTTGTTTTAACAGGAATGATGCACTATTCAGACTTTGATCCTCATGGAAATTATCCGGATGCAATTAAAGCACCTGTAGCGTATGCATTTGAAATCGCAGGACAGGGTTGGGCTGGATACATCATCACGATTGCAGCAACTGTAGGTTTAATTTCCGTATTGATGGTAATGATTATGGGACAATCCAGAATTTTCTTAGGAATGTCTAAAGATGGTCTTATCCCTAAAATGTTCAGCGATGTTCATCCGGTAAGAAAAACACCGGCTAAAAGTTTAATGCTTTTAGGAATCATCATTGCTACCGTAGCAGCATTTACACCAATTAGTAAACTGGCAGATATGACGAGTTTCGGTACTTTATTCGCATTTACAATGGTTTGCGTAGCGGTTTGGATCTTAAGAAAAAAAGAACCGAATATGCCAAGAACATTTAAAGTTCCTGCACTTCCTATAATCGCAACATTAGGAATCTGCATCAACCTTTATCTGATCTGGAACTTAAGCCACGAAGCAAAATACCTTTCTATGGGTTGGTTAGCGCTTGGTGTAGTCATTTACTTTACCTATAGTTTAAGAAACAGTAAACTTCACAAAGTGGGTTATGGCGAAACGTTCAAAGCAGAGCAGGAGCCGTTAGAAAAACCTGATTTAGATTAAAATTTTATAAATAGATCAAATAAAATCCACAGAATTCTGTGGATTTTTTATTTTTGTGAATATGAAAAAGCTTTTACCATTTTTACTGTCATTCTCCGGGATTTTTACATTTTCTCAACAGATCGAAAGTTCAAAGATTATTTTAAACGATAAAATCAGCATCAGAGCTATTGAAATCTACGATAACAAAGTCTGGTATAGCGGAACGGACTCCAAATTTGGTTTTGTTGATTTAAAGAATTCAAAAAATCAAAAACAGATCAGGCTGTCTGAAAAGAAATTACAGTTTAGAACATTGGGACAGGATAAAAAATCGTTTTATGCCATTAATATTGAAAGTCCTGCTGAATTTTTTAAGATTGATAAAAAAAGCTTGAAATATGAAGTGGTTTTTAGAGATACTGTGAAAACGGCTTTTTATGATGCGCTTCATTTTGTGAATGATAAACTGGCTTATACCTTCAGTGATGCAGATAAGGACAGTAAATTAAAACTTGCCAAATTTGATAACGGAAAGTGGGTTATGCTTAAAAATGATGTTGTATTAAATGAAGGAGAAGCAGCTTTTGCGGCGAGCAATACCAATATTTCATCCACCAAAAATTATTTATGGATTGCGACAGGAGGAAAAGCTTCAAGAATTTTAAAATTTAATTTTAAGAATAATCAGTTTAAAATTTTTAATACTCCCATTATTCAGGGAGAATCTTCTCAGGGAATCTACTCCATCGATTTCTTAGACGATACATTCGGGATCGCGGTTGGCGGAGATTACAAAAAACAGGAAGCCAATATCAACAATATCGCCACAACCAATGACGGCGGCGAAACATGGCAAATTCAGGCTTCCGGACAAAATGCAGGATACACAACCTGTGTGAAGATAAAACCAAATTCCAAAGGAAAAGAGATTATTTCTGTGGGAGATCAACATATCAGTTATTCTTCTGATTTCGGAAAAACGTGGAAGAAAATTTCGGAGGAGAAAGGTTTTTTTGTTTGTCAGTGGATCAATGAAAGTACTGTTGTTTTTGCAGGAAATGGTAAAATTTCTGTCATGAAATTGAAATTCTGAATCTAAAGAATAGAATTTAACTTCAGAAATTCCAAAAACGATTATTTTTTTGAACTTATCTTTGATGTTTTTATATGGAGTCTGTTTAAACTTTTTATTTAACCGCAAAAGATATAAAAGATAACTAAACTTTTATTTAAAGCTGACAATTATAAATGAAAAAGTTCACAATAGTTTTTAAAATCTTTGATTTTTATTCTTTTGAGCACTTTGAATATTCTGATTATGCAGTATGATGTCTTTTGCCACTTTTGTGGTTAATTCCGAAATTAGATTAAACATATTTAAATTCTGAATATTTAGACTCATTATAAATTTCATAAAAACGACTAATATATTTCATGATACAAAATTCATCAGATATAGTTAATTTTGCATTGTGAGACCAGATATTGGTTCACCTTAAAATTGTAAACAGAAAATGAATTCTTTAATCGATAAATATAATATTCCCGGACCTCGTTACACTTCTTATCCTACCGTTCCTTATTGGGATGAAAATTCTTTCACTCCGGAATTGTGGAAGCAGAGTGTCATCCGAACATTCAAGGAAAGTAATGCAGAAGAGGGGATTTCCATATACATTCACCTTCCTTTTTGCGAGGCTTTATGTACGTTTTGCGCGTGTCACAAAAGGATCACAAAACAACACAGCGTTGAAATTCCTTATCTTGAAAGTGTTTTAAAAGAATGGCAGCTTTATCTTAAACTGTTTAATGAAAAACCAAAACTGAAGGAATTGCATTTGGGAGGCGGAACTCCCACTTTTTTCTCTCCGAAAAACTTAAAAACCTTACTGGAAGGAATTTTTGAAACCGTAGAAATTGCCGAACATCAGGAATTTTCTTTTGAAGGGCATCCGAATAATACCACGAAAGAACATCTTCAGACTTTATACGATTTAGGCTTCAGAAGGGTAAGTTTTGGCGTTCAGGATTACGATCCGAAAGTGCAGAAAGCGATCAACAGAATTCAATCTTTCGAAAAAGTAAGAGAAGTAACGGAGTGGGCGAAAGAAATCGGTTACAGAGGAATCAGTCATGATTTGGTTTTTGGACTTCCTCATCAGACTTGGGAAGCTATGGAAAGCACCATCCGCAAAACGATGGAATTAAAACCGGATCGATTGGCATTTTATTCTTACGCGCACGTTCCGTGGGTGAAAGGTGTCGGACAAAGAGGTTTTGATGAAAACGATTTGCCAAGTGGTGAAGAAAAACGCCGTTTGTACGAAGACGGTAAAAAATTACTGGAAGAATTAGGCTATATCGAAGTCGGAATGGATCATTTTTCTCTGGAACATGACGATTTGTACCAATCTCTGATTCAGAAGAAATTACACAGGAATTTCATGGGTTATACTTCAAGTAAAACTCAGTTAATGGTTGGTTTGGGAATGTCTGCTATTTCAGATTCATGGTATGCTTTTGCCCAGAATATAAAAACCGTGGAAGAATACCAGAAAATGGTGGAAGAAGGAGAAATTCCTGTCGTGAAAGGTCATATTCTGAATGATGAAGATCTTACGGTAAGAAGACATATTCTGAACCTGATGTGTCAGTTGGAAACCACTTTTGACATCAATAATTCTTTTCCGGAGCTTGAAAATGCATTTGAGATGCTGAAAGAAATGGAAAATGATGAGTTGGTGGAAATTAACGGTCATCATATCCAGATTACAGAAAAAGGAAGAGCCTTTACGAGAAATGTAGCAATGGTTTTTGATCTCAGAATGATGAGAAACAAACCGGAAACGAGAATTTTCTCGATGACGATATAATATTTTTTAAATAAATCAAAAAGCCTCAGTCCATTTTTGAAGTGAGGCTTTTTAGCTGTCTGAAATTTATTTAATTATTATTTTTTTGCTGTAAGATTTTTCATTTCCTGAATTTAAGTTGATAAAATAAACTCCTGCAGGAATCCCCGAAATATTGACGCTGTTGTCACTTTCAATTTTTCCCTGTTCTAAAACCTTTCTTCCTTCAAAACTGATGATTTCAACTGTTGTGTTTTTATCTTTTACACCCTCGATGAAAACCTTTTTCGAAGCAGGATTAGGGTAAACCTTGATTTGGTTTGAAAGGTCATTTTCCTGAACTCCCAAAGTGGTAGTCGTAATTCTGAAAATCTTACCGCTAGTAACAGCAGCTACAAAAAGCTCATTCTGATTATTCACGCCGAATGTTGAAAAATTATTGCCTGAAAAAGCAGAAGTCCACGTGATCGAATCATCGGAATTCAGACTGCCGATCTGCGTGGAGCAGTAATCTGCAAAAAAATATCTTCCCTGTAGCGCCGGAAACTGTGTCCCTCTGTAAACATAACCTCCCGTTATCGAACATTTTCCTCCCGAATGATCATAAGCTGCAACTGGAAAAGTCATTGTTGATTGTGCGGCGCATCCTGTCGTATTGTAGGTATTGTTGCCTTCGTAACACCGCCATCCGTAATTAATTCCTGCCTGTGTTAAAGGCATTCTGTTGATTTCTTCAATTTGTCCCTGTCCCACATCCGCAATCATTACATTACCTGAAACGGTATCAAAATTAAACTTCCATGCATTTCTTAATCCGTAAGCCCAGACTTCATCGGCTCCGTCAATTCCTACAAAAGGATTTCCGGTAGGGATATTGTAGGCTCCTGTGGAATTAATATCCAACCTCAGTAATTTACCCAAGAGAGAATTTTTATTCTGGGCATTATTATTTGGATCGCCGCCGCTTCCGCCATCGCCTGTAACGATCCACAAATATCCGTCCGGTGCAAAATGAATACTTCCGCCATTATGGTTATCAAAAGGTTTAGGTAGATTCAGAATAATTTTTTCACTTGCAGGATCGGCAACATCAGGATCGGTGGAACTTCTGGTATATCTGGCTACGGTAATATTTCCGCTGGTATCATTGTAATACACAAAAAAATACCCGTTTGAAGGGTATTGCGGGTGAAAGGCCAGTCCGAGAAGTCCTCTTTCGCCTCCGTAAGTGATTTTTGAGCTGATGTTTAAAAAATTAGCAGAATTTACTGTTCCGTCCGATTGTAAGATTTTAATGATTCCGTTTTGCTGAACAACAAACATCCGGCTGTCGTTCGCGTGGGCAATTTCTACGGGTGCCGTAAACCCGGTCGCAAATTCTTCCAGAGTAATGCTTTGGGCATTCAGGATGAGAGAAGAAAAAATACCTGCGTAAAAAAGTAGTTTTTTCATAATATTTTGATATTTAGTGTATTAAATCTGAATGAAAATTCCATACCAATGAACCATTGAAAAATTCATTAAAATACCACGAAATAATTATTAAATCTTAAATGAAAATAAGAATGCCGATATATCTGAAAATAAACGATTTCTGTTGTTAAAAATTCATAAAATACAAGAAAATGATTATATTTGCCGACTTAATTTAACGTAGTTATAACAAAATGCAAGGAAAAGGACTTATTACAATTGTTGCTATTGTACTAGGGTTAATTTGCTTAAATGAGCTATTACCAACATGGTACGCCAGCAAAATTGAAAAGCAGGCGACTGCTATTGCAGGAGACAATCCGGAGAAGTATCAGAAAGAAATTGCAAAACTTTCTAAGGATACTCTGAATCTGGGATTCACTAAACTTTATTACACAAAAGCCAAAGACAAGGAAATGAAACTTGGTCTTGACCTTAAAGGGGGGATCAACGTTCTTTTGGAAATCAACCAGAGAGATCTTGTGAATGATCTTACAGGGTATTCTACAAATCCGATCCTTATTGAGGCTTTAAACAAAACAGATGAAGTTCAGAAGAATTCTACAAAAGCTTACATCGACAATTTCTTCGATCAGTTCGATGCAATTAACAAAAACAAGGGTACAAACCTGAAGTTGGCAGATCCGGAACTTTTCGGAAATACAACGCTTACTGAAGTGAAGTACAACACGCCTGATGATCAGGTAAAAGCAATTGTTAAAAGAAAGATCGATGCATCTGTAGGAACCGCTTTTGAGGTAATCAGAACCAGAATTGATAAGCTTGGAGCCATCCAGCCGAACGTTCAGAGAGTTCCGGGAACTGCAAGGATTTCTGTTGAAATGCCGGGGATGAAGGATATCGATAAAGTAAAGAAAATGCTTCAGACTTCTGCAAAACTTCAGTTCTGGGAAGTACAGCAATCTCCTGAGGTTTATCCTTATTTCCAGACATTAGCTACCATGATCGCTGCAAAAGGAGATTCTATGGGAGTTGCAAAAAATGTAAACTTGATGAATATCTTGCAGGGTGGAAAATCTATGAGCCAAAGTGCTGTAGGAAGCGTAAAATTGTCTGATACCGCTGTTGTAAACAAAATTTTAAACAGCAAAGTTGCACAGTCTTTACGTCCTGCAAACATTAAATATACCCAGTTTATGTGGGGATATAAGCCGGAAGCTTCCGATGCTGAAAGCTTAGTATTATATGCCATCAGAGGAAATATCAACCAGAAAGCTCCGGTAGATGGTGCTGTAGAAAGTGCAAACATCGGCTATGATGAGTTGAGCAGAGTAGTGGTAGATATGCAGATGGATTCTAAAGGAGCTAAAGAATGGAAAACATTAACAGAGAAAAACGTTGGAAAACCTGTTGCTGTAACACTTGATGGCAGAGTTTACACTGCGCCGAACGTTGTAGGTGCTATTCCAAATGGTAGAACTCAGATTTCTGGGAACTTCTCTCAGGAGGAAGCAAAAGAACTGGTTGACGTTTTAGGAGCGGGTAAATTACCGGCAGGAGCAAAAGTAGTTCAGGCTACGGTTGTTGGTCCGTCTTTAGGTCAGGAATCGATTGATGCAGGGTTAATGTCGTTCATGATTGCCTTTGCGATTATTATCGTTTACATCATTTTCTACTACGGTGGAGCAGGTGTTTATGCAGTAATTGCCATGATCATCAACTTATTCTATATTTTCGGTATTATGGATTCGGGCGACTTTACGCTTACGCTTCCGGGTATCGCGGGTATCGTTTTAACAATGGCAGTTGCTGTTGATACAAACGTTATCATTTACGAAAGAACAAAAGAAGAATTATTCGCAGGAAAAAGTATTCTTGAAGCATATAAAGATGGTTTCAAACACGCATTGAATGCGATTATCGATGGTCACACAACTACATTCTTAACGGCTGTTGTATTGTTCTTCTTCGGAACAGGACCTATCAAAGGTTTTGCATTGACCTTGATGATCGGGGTTGCAATGACCTTATTCACGTCCGTATTGCTTTCAAGAGTAATGATCTTCTCAAGGCTGTCTAAAGGAAAAGGACTTTCTGTATGGACTCCGGCAACGAAAAATCTATTCAGAAACACATGGATCGATTTTATCGGGAAAAGAAAATATGCATACATTTTCTCAGCTGTTTTAACGATTGCTTGTATCATTTCAATTGCAACACACGGTTTCAAATACGGTATCGACTTTACAGGTGGTAGAAACTATGTGGTAAGATTTGATAAAGATGTAAAAGCGGAAGATGTTGAAGACAAATTAGTCGCTTTATTCAAAACGGAAGACGGTAAAAACTCTTCTGTTGAAGCTAAAACTTTCGGAAGCAACAACCAGGTAAAGATCTCTACAGATTACCTTATCGAAGACGAATCTTTAAAAGCAGATCAGGTAATTGAGCAAAAATTATATGAAGGTTTAAAATCAAACTTACCTGCAGGAACAACGTTGAAAGATTTCAAATCTGCAGATAAAGAGCATGCAGGAATTATTTCTTCTGAGAAAGTTGGACCTTCTGTAGCTGATGATATTCAGACTCACGGTATCTACGCTGTTTTAGGAGCTTTAGGAATTATCTTTATCTACATTTTACTAAGATTCAGAAAATGGCAGTTCTCTTTGGGTGCGGTTGCTGCATTATTCCACGATGCGATCATTATTTTGGGATCATATTCATTGCTTCACAAGTATATGCCTTTCAATATGGAGATCAATCAGGACTTCATTGCTGCGATTCTTACTGTACTGGGTTATTCAATTAACGATACCGTAATTATTTTCGACAGAATCAGAGAATATTTAAGAGAGAAGAAATCATTAACATTAGCAGGATTATTTGATGATTCTATTTCAAGTACTTTGGGTAGAACATTCAACACCTCATTTACAACAATTCTTGTAATTCTGGCAATCTTCATTTTCGGTGGAGATAATCTTAGAGGATTTATGTTTGCCATGTTAATCGGTATTGGTTTCGGTACGTATTCATCCATCTTCGTGGCATCCGCAATTGCCTACGACTTCCTGAAAACAGGAAAAGAAGATGAAGTACATGGTAAATCAACAACCAACAAAGAAGTACTTGCTTCAAAATAACTTATACTACAATAAATAAGAATAAAAGTCTTCCGATTTCGGGAGGCTTTTTTTGTGGATATTGAAAACTTCTCCTTAGAATTTTTATTCTTTTAAATTCTTTATTTAATCAGGAGTTATTTCCTGCTTTCCGCACTCGCTATTTTATAGTTTTGGCTTTGGGGGCGCGGCGAAGCCGCGCCCCCAAAGCCAAAACTATAAAATGAGCTCAAACAAATGCTGCAATCAGGACTAGGGTTGCAGTCGGGAAAATTCCTGTCACGCAAAACATGAAATTTCCAATTACAACAACAACAAATAGTATTCAATAAATAATTAATATCATTTGAAATCATTATTTTTCTAATTTTGCAGGTGTATGGAAAACTCTAGAAAAAAAGCCGCAATCGGCTTCATTTTTATTACATTACTGATTGATATTACGGGGTGGGGAATCATCATTCCGGTGGTTCCGAAACTTATTGAAGAACTTATTCATAGTAACATAAGTGAGGCTGCAAAATATGGTGGCTGGCTTGGTTTTGCGTATGCGTTTACGCAATTTATTTTCTCTCCGATTGTAGGAAATCTCAGCGATAAATTCGGGCGCAGACCTATTATTCTGATCTCGCTTTTCGGTTTTTCAATAGATTATATTTTCCTTGCTTTGGCTCCTTCCATTGTCTGGCTGTTTTTAGGCCGCGTTATTGCCGGAATTACAGGCGCAAGTGTAACTACGGCGAGTGCTTATATTGCGGATATTTCTACAGATGAAGACCGTGCAAAAAACTTCGGACTCATTGGAGCTGCTTTTGGACTGGGATTCATCATTGGTCCCGTTTTGGGTGGTCTTTTGGGAGAATATGGTTCCAGAGTTCCTTTTTATGCGGCTGCAGGATTATGTCTGCTGAATTTCCTTTACGGATATTTTATCCTTCCCGAAAGTTTAGATAAAGATAAAAGAAGAGAATTCAACTGGAAAAGAGCAAATCCTGTCGGTTCTTTTAAATTTTTGGGAAAACATCCCGAAATCTCAGGTTTAATTGTTTCTTTGATCTTAATTTATATCTCAGGACACGCCGTACAAAGCAACTGGAGTTTCTTCACCATGTATAAATTCAACTGGAATGAAAGAATGGTAGGAATTTCTTTAGGAGTGGTTGGTTTGCTTGTCGGTTTGGTCCAGGGAGGCTTGATCCGATGGACAACGCCCAGACTGGGAGAAGAAAAAAGTATTTATTACGGTCTTGCTTTGTATGCATTCGGGATGCTTCTCTTTGCATTTGCCACACAAGGCTGGATGATGTTTGCATTTTTAGTTCCTTATTGTTTAGGAGGAATCTGCGGACCGGCTTTGCAGTCGGTAATTACGAAAAGTGTTCCTGCTAATGAACAGGGGGAATTACAGGGTGCATTAACAAGTCTGATGAGTGCCACTTCAATTATTGGTCCTCCGATGATGACGAATTTATTTTACTTTTTCACCCACGACGAAGCTCCTTTTAAATTTTCGGGTGCGCCTTTTTTCTTAGCTTTCATTTTAATGACGATCAGCGTGATTATTACTTATATTAATTTTAGGAAAAAAAATATCAAAAAAGAAGAACTGTAGTCTACATTTAAAGAAAGAATTATTACATAGTTTCAATAATATAAAACAATATTTTCGTGATGTAATTATTTAATTATCTTATATTTACATAAAGTTGATTATTTGAATAATTTTTAATACAGCTTAATATTTTATTAAAAGTTAATATTTAACATCCAATTTCGTATATCTTTCGTAATTTTACAGTATGGAATTAAGCATTGGAGAAATGGCACTGATTGCCATAGCAATCGTTGTATTATTCGGACCGGATAAACTTCCTCAGATTGCACGCGACTTGGGTTCGGGTGTACGAAAAATGCGTGGTGCAGTGGAAGACATCAAAACCGAGATCATGAAAGAAACAGACAATCCTGTTTCTGAGATCAAGCGCGAAATTGAGAAAGTAAAAGATGCTGCAAAAGATTTCAATCCGATGAATGATGTTGAGAAAGACATCCTGAACGAACCTCAGACATCTCAGGCATCCAATGAACCTCCAAAACCAAAACCTTCTGAAGACGAAACCTACGAAGGTCCTGTAAGCAGATAGGATGGAGGAGATCATTCAGGAAGATAAAAAAGTTTTTTTGTTTCTCAATAACTTGGGAGACTCGTCTTTCGATCAGTTTTGGCAGCTCATTTCCAGTACATGGATATGGATTCCGCTTTATATTATTTTCTGTTATTTTTTATTCAAAAATTACAAATTAAGATCATTGGTTTTTATATTGATCTTTGTAGGTATTGGTGTAGCGGTTTCGGATCAGCTTGCCGGTGTTTTCAAATATGGCGTTGCCAGATTAAGACCTTGTCATGATCCCACATTAGAACATCACATGAGAATTGTGAAATGTGGCGGACAGTATGGTTTTTACTCTGCTCATGCTTCTAATACATTTTTTCTGGCAACTTATTTAAGTATTTTATTAAAAAAGAATCTTAAATGGTTTCCTTATGTTATATTTGTATGGGCGGCAGTAGTTGCATACAGCCGCATTTATTTAGGAGTGCATTTCCCGATAGATATTTTGGTGGGGGCGTTTGTTGGATCTTTATTGGGAGTGGTTTTCAGTGCGCTCGCAAAAAAAGTAATCAACAAACAAAAAATAACTTCATGAAAAAATCTTTATTCCTTTTAGCAACAGTATTTACTTCATTCAATCTTAACGCACAGGACAAAAAAATAGCTGAAGACTGCTTTCAGAAAGCGGACTATAAATGTGCGGAAGAACAATATTCTAAACTGGCTCAGAGTGAAAGAATCCAGAAATTACAGTCGGAATATTACAACAATTTAGGAACTGCCCAGAGAAGACTTGGCAAAACTTCAATGGCTTTTAAATCTTACGAATCCGCCTTAAAAGCAAATCCTATGTCTGCTGCTGTATACGCCAATTTAGGCTCCATTCACGGACAGAAAGGAAATAAACAGGCAGCAATCGATTATCTCAACAAAGGGCTTCAGATTGAGCCTGAAAACGCAGATATTTACCTTACCCGTTCAAAAGTCTACGAAAGTTTAGGCAAAAAAGATCTTGCCATGAAAGATCTGAACCAAATTCTTACGTTTGCACCCGATAATATTTATGCAAGAACCGGACTCGCGAATCTGAAAAAAAACAGCGGAGATCTTGAAGGGGCTTTAAAAGATTACAACCAGCTTATCTCCGAAAAACCTGAATCTTTACTGTACAGTGGAAGAGGAGACGTTTATTTTAGGCTGAAAAAAAACAAAGAAGCTCTTGCGGACGTTAATAAAGCGATTTCTATAGATCCAAAGTTTGCTCAGGCTCATGTGAACAAAGCTTTGATTTTATTTGAAACAGCAAAGCCTAAAGAAGCATGTGCAAGTTTAGATAAAGCAGTAAGCTTAGGATATGAAAAGCCTTTATTGATGGATTATTATTCTAAATGTGAGGTTAAAAAATAAATTTTAATCATTAATAGATTATGCCTCTTTAGCTTAAAAAACTTAATAAAATCAATTTATTGATTTCTTAATTCTTTAATAAAAATCACTCTAACCAGCTTAATTTCTTAATGTTAAATTAAGAAAAAGCTATACTTTCATTTAGAAATATTTGAAAAGGCTCTAAGAACAAAATAGATAGAAATGTAATTGAAACGGATCAGATGGTCCGTTTTTATTTTTAAATCTTTAAACTATTATTTAGCCGTGAAACTTTATTTAAAGCTAGTGGCTGCAAATGAAAAAGGTACAGTTTTAAAAAAATCTTCGATTTTTATTCTTTTAAATTCTGATTATTGCAGTATAAAGGTCTTTTGCAGCTTTTGCGGTTTATTCTAAAATTAGTTTAACAAGTTTTTATATCAATAGCAGAATTTAGTAAAACTTAATTATTTTTGAACCCTTAAAAATACGTCATGTTAAATATCGTTCTCGTAGAACCGGAAATACCCAATAACACAGGCAATATCGGGAGATTGTGTGTAGGAACCGAAAGCAGATTACACTTAATTCATCCCTTTGGATTTGTCATTAATGATAAAAACCTGAAACGCTCCGGTCTGGATTACTGGATTCATCTTGATGTTACCGAATACGAGAATGTTGACGAATGGGTTAAAAATATTCCGGATTTGTCCCGAGTTTTCCTGATGAGTTCGCATGCTGAAAAGTCCTATCTGGAAACAGAATTTCAGGATGGAGACTGGCTGGTTTTCGGAAAAGAAAGTGTAGGTTTAAGCAAAGATGTGCTTGATCGTTTTGAAAATCATCTTACCATTCCGATGTCTAAATTGATCCGAAGTTTTAATATTGCCAATTCCGTTGCTTTTGTGGTGGGCGAAGCAAAAAGACAGATTGGCTTAAAAGTTTAATATTATTTTTAAAACCTTATCCTATTTAATCATTATGATAAGGTTTTCCCTGTAAAATCTGGTCTGCTCGATATAATTGTTCCACAATGAATAATCGGATCATCTGGTGCGTAAAAGTCATTTTGGATAATGACATTTTTTCATTCGCTCTGCTGTAGATTTCTTCTGAAAAACCATAAGCTCCGCCAATCAGAATATGAATTTTTTTCACGGAAGAATTCATCCAGTTGTCAATTTTCTGGGCAAACTCTCTGCTGGTAAACTGTTTTCCTTTTTCATCGAGAATAATTACGGAATCTGTTCTGTCGATATGATTCATAAAAAGTTTAGCTTCCTCCTTTTTAAGAAGATCAGGGGAGAGATTTCTGGCGTTCTTTACATCAGGGATTTCAATGATTTCAAAATTCCAGTGTTTGGGAAGACGTTTCAGATAGTAATTGATTAAAGAAGAAATTTCCTTATCGTCAGTTTTGCCGATGCAAAGCAAATTAATCTGCATTTTTTATTTTAAGTTTAGACAGCAAAGATATTCATAAATTAAAGAATCTCATCATCTGAAAATTGGCATCAGATTTTCAAGTTTAAAAAAATCATTATTTTTGTATGGCACCTTTATGATGAAGTAAATAAATATGGGCATAAAACTTCCTAAATTCATCTTGAAAATTCAAGAATTTTTCGACGATATACATATTCCTTTTTTGGGAATATCGCTTTGGCAGATGTTTCAGATCTATATCAGCGGTATTTTTAAAGATAAAATCGGACGAAAAGCTGCGGCAATTTCGTGGAGTTTTACCATCAGTCTTTTTCCGTTTATTCTGTTCCTGCTTTCGGTTTTGCCGTATATGCCTCATTATGATAAGCTTCAGTTTTATATTTTCGAAGTGTTGCTGCATAATGTTTTCCCTTCCAATATAGAAGGTGATGTCCGAAATTATATAGAAACCAGTATTGTTCCCAATATGAAGGGAATCAGTAATTTAACCATAGTTTTTGCTTTGATATTCGCAACAAACGGAACCTTTTCACTCATCAACGGATTTAATGAAAATACAGATGAAAAAATGTCGGACGTTAAAGAATTTATCCTGTCTTTTTTCATCACTATCGGGTTTATTACGATTGTATTTCTAGCCCTTTTCGGAGTCTACTATTCAGAATTTGTGCTTAAACTGTTTACGCCGGTTCAGGATATTTCGTGGCTGGTGGATAACCTTTCCAAAATCATCGGATTTGTATCATTCCCTATCTTTTATTTTATCTTACTGGCTTTATTTTACTGGCTGGGAACGGTAAGAATTGCCAGATTCAGACAGGCGGTTCCGGGAGCTATTTTAACAACGGTTTTATTTGTACTCACTACTTACGGTTTCGCGCTTTATGTGAAGAATATCGCCCGTTACAACGTTCTTTACGGTTCCATCGGAAGTATGATTCTTTTAATGGTTTGGGTAAATGTAAATGTTTATCTCTTACTTTTCGGAAATGAACTCAATATGGCAATAAGAAAAGTGAGAATCGAAAAACTGCTTTCCGACGAACTGAAGAAAGAAGCAAAAGGCTATCATGCAAAAAATTCTGAGCCGGATCTGGAAGGCGATGAAAATCATAAGTGGAAATTGACCGATAAAAAAGACAAAGAAAATTAGTTTTCCCCGTCTTCGATAATATCATTTTTAGAACTTATTTTCAGAATTAAAAAACCTGAAACGGCAGCAATAAAAGAAGCTATTAAAATCGCAAATTTAGCCTCATCCTGAATCGGAATTTCATCCTTGAAGGATAAGAGTGCGATAAAAATAGACATCGTAAAACCAATTCCAGCAAGCAATCCTACGCCGATCATGTGCATCCATGTGCTGTTTTGAGGAAGTGAACTTACTTTCAGCTTTATGGCAATCAGAGAAAAAAGATTGATTCCGACTAATTTTCCTGCAACTAATCCGATAATAATTCCCAAACCTAAAGTGCTTGTAAGACCTCCGATCATTTCGTTATTGAAAGTGATGTTGGTATTGGTTAAAGCAAAAACAGGCATAATGATGAAACTTACCGGGAAATGAAGCTGATGCTCCAGTTTTTCTAAAGGCGAAATCTCAACATTGGAAACATTGGTAGGAATGGTAAATGCCAGTAAAACTCCTGCAATAGTAGCGTGAATTCCTGAATGATGAAGGAAATACCACAAAAATAATCCCGGAATCAGATAGAAGATAATTCGGGTAACTTTCAGAAAATTCAATAAAAATAATAAAGCGGTAATCCCTAAAGACAGCAGTAAATAGTTCCAGTGAATCTGCTCTGTATAAAATACTGCAATGACCAGAATCGCTCCCAAATCGTCTACAATGGCTAAAGCAGCAAGGAAAATTTTAATCGAGTTTGGAATTCCCTTTCCCAACATGGAAATAATAGCCAATGAAAAAGCAATATCTGTTGCCATCGGAATTCCCCATCCGTTTCCGTATGAGGTTCCGAAATTGAAAAAGCTGTAAATAGCTGCCGGAACAAGCATACCGCCGATTGCCGCAAATATCGGCAGAGAAGCATTTTTAAATGAAGAAAGTTCGCCTTCTACCATTTCTCTTTTAATTTCTAACCCCACCAAAAGGAAGAAAATAGCCATTAAACCGTCGTTAATCCAGATACTAACGGGATATTTTAAATGAAAAATTTCTGTTCCTGCTTCTCTGTCCAGAAAGTGCTGAAAGCTTTCCGCAAAAGAGGAATTGGCAATAAGTAAGGAAACTAAAACACAGAAAATCAGGATAATTCCTGAAGCCTGACTGCTTTCGAAAAATTTTTTAAAATATACCGTTAAATTCATATCTAAGATTGTAGTCGTCTCACTCTGGAAACGCCGTTAATATCATTCAGTTTGGTGAAGGTCTGTTCAAGCTGGCTTTTATTTTTTACCTCGAGAATGATCGTTCCGGTAAAAATTCCGTCATTGGATTCGATGGACATACTTTTCATATCCATTCCCATCGCTCCACTGATGACAGTGGTAATATCATTAATCATTCCCATTCTGTCGAGTCCTTCAATTTCTATTTTCACTCTGTTCTTAAAGCTTTCCGCATTTACCCATTTTGCAGGAATTACCCTGTAATCGTACTGTGCGCGAAGGTTGATCGCGTTCGGACAATTGTCGCTGTGTACTTTGATCCCGTCTGAAATCGTGATAAATCCGAAAATTTTGTCTCCCGGAATTACTGTACAGCATTTTGCATAGCTGTAGTTCAGTTTTTCTTCATCTTTTCCAAAGACAATCATGTCAAGATTCTGCTCTTTCGGCTCTACAAAAGTTGTATTTTTCGCAGGTGATTTTCTGAATCTTGAAAGCAGGTTGTTGAATACGTTTTTACTTTCAATGTATTTCCTTAAACTGCTTGCATCCAGATCGTTGGACTGAAATTTAAGAAAAAGCTCCTGAGAAGTTTTAAGGTTAAAGAACTTCTGAAGTTTGTTTACTTCTTCATCGTTAAAGTTAATTTTCGCATGACGCAGTTTTCGCTGCAAAATTTCTTTTCCTTCTTCTACTAACTGATTTTTTTGTGAGTTTAAGTAACTCTTGATCTTTGATTTGGCTTTTGAAGTAACAACGAATTCCAGCCAGTCGGATTTTGGTTTCTGGTTTTGGGAAGATAAAATATCAATCTGATCTCCATTTTGCAAAACGTAAGAGATCGGCACCAGTTTTCCGTTGATTTTTGCGCCTAAACATTTCATTCCCAGATCGGAGTGAACGGAAAATGCAAAATCCAGAGCGGTTGCATTGGTCGGCAAAATTTTAATCTCACCTTTTGGCGTAAATACAAAGACTTCCTTTGAATATAAATTCAGCTTAATATTATCCAAAAGTTCAGATGTAGAAAGGTTTTGCTGCTGTTCCAGAACTTCCCGGATTTCAGTTACCCAGTTTTCAAAATTCCGGTCTTCAGAGCTTTGTTTATAGCCTTCTTTGTATTTGTAATGTGCTGCAACTCCTTTTTCCGCAATTTCATCCATCCTTTCGGAACGGATCTGTACTTCAATCCATTTTTTATCAGGACCGAGAACCGTTAAGTGTAAACTTTCGTATCCTGTAGAACGCGGCTGTGTAATCCAGTCCCGCATTCTGGATGGATTACTGTGATAAACATCCGTTACAATGGAGTAAATTTTCCATGCAAGGAATTTTTCGTTTTTGGCATCCGATTTATAAATAATTCGGATGGCATAATTGTCGAAAACTTCTTCAAAAGAAACTCCCTGTTTCAGCATTTTCCTGTAAATTGAAGAAATGGCTTTTGCACGTCCTTTAATTTTGAAATTTAATCCCTCTTCATTTAATTTCTCAGAAACTTCTTTTTTAAATTCCTCAATATATTTTTCGCGGCTTTCTTTGGCGAGTTCTAATTTCTCGGTAATTTCTTTGTAAACATCCGGATTGTTATACTTTAAAGAAAGGTCTTCAAGCTCAGATTTGATGTTGTATAATCCGAGACGGTGCGCCATCGGAGCGTAAATATATACGGTTTCGGAAGCAATTTTCTTCTGTTTGTCCGGTGCCATGCTTTCCAGAGTACGCATATTGTGAAGACGGTCTGCAATCTTGATCAGAATCACCCTGAAATCTTCAGACAGCGTTAACAGAAGCTTTCTGTAGTTTTCAGACTGTACCGAAATATTCTGATGATTCATAATGGAAATTTTAGTAAGTCCATTCACGATATTGGCAATTTTCTCCCCAAAAATTTTCTTCAGATCTTCGTAGGTATAGTCGGAATCTTCAATTACATCATGCAGTAAGGCGCAGGCAATGGAAGTGGCTCCCAAACCGATTTCCGTTGCTACAATTTTGGCAACAGCAATAGGATGGTAAATGTAGGGTTCACCAGATTTTCTTCGCTGATCTTTGTGCGCATCGAGCGCTATATCGAATGCCTTACGGATGAGCTTGTTATTTTCCTCATCCAAAGTTCTGTATGTATTCGAAATCAGATCCTTATACCTTGCAAGGATCTCCTTGTTTTCCTGTTCTAAGTCGTAACTCATTTGTGTAAAAGCCTATATTTACACGAAAATACGAATTTTTTTGCAGTTTTCAGCATTAAAAATCCGCAGAACGCTCTGCGGATCGGTGGTTATTAATTTTTATCTTTAATGGTTAAAATTTTACTTCAGAATCTATTCCGGCGGTAGAGATTTTAATCTTTACATCGGGACTGTTGTGGATTTCTGCTTTGTTTCTGGCATCAATAAATCTCTTGATGTTCATGTAATTTGCCTGTTCAATTTCCATATTTTCAAAAAGATAGGTCTTTAAAACATCATTCTCACTGAAAATACCGGAAGCACTATCGGTCTGATGCTCATCTTTCACGACAACACTTACCAGATATTGGGAGTGTAATTCATCATCATGAAGATATACAATGTATTCTGAATCTTTGAAACCTGAGTTTTCAAGGTCTGCTTCTATTTTTTTATAATCGCTGTGATGTCCAAATAATCCAGCTAATATATTTGACATAAGCATTGGTTTTAATGAGTATATAAAGTTAGCTATTATAGGTGAAATATTTTAGTGAAAATTCAAATAAATTATTATTTTAATGTAAAATCTATAAAATTTGTATGTTTCTTTGAAACTGTCTATTGAATCAATATTTAGTAAGTATGTCAGAGTGCAAATAAGAAAAAGCGGACTAAAAGCCCGCTCCCTGATACATCAGTTTATATAATTTAGTTAATCCTTTCGTTTTTGATCTCTTCCACAATTTCAGGATTTAAAAGGGTAGTGATGTCTCCGAAGTTGCTGAAATCTCCTTCCGCAATTTTTCTGAGGATTCTACGCATAATTTTTCCGGAACGCGTTTTCGGAAGTCCCGAAACAAACTGGATTTTATCAAGCTTGGCAATCGGACCGATCTGGTCTGAAATTAACTGATTAATTTCTTTTTTAAGATTGTCCTTATCTCTGCTTTCTCCGGATTCTTTCAGGATCACGAAACCGTACAAAGCATTTCCTTTGATGTCGTGAGGATACCCTACGATTGCAGATTCCGCTACAGCTGGATGTTCGTTGATGCTGTCTTCAATTGGGGCAGTTCCTAAATTGTGTCCGGAAACAATAATCACATCATCTACACGGCCTGTAATTCTGTAATAGCCAACCTCATCACGCAAAGCACCGTCTCCTGTGAAATATTTCCCCGGAAAAGCGGTAAAATAGGTTTCCTTGTATCTTTGATGGTCTCCCCAGATCGTTCTGGCAATTCCCGGCCATGGAAAACGGATGCACAGATTTCCTGTTACCTGATTTCCGGTAATTTCGTTGCGTTTATCATCCATCAGAACAGGCTGAATTCCCGGTAAAGGAAGTGTTGCGTACGTTGGTTTTGTAGGGGTAACGAAAGGAAGAGGAGAGATCATAATTCCTCCGGTTTCTGTCTGCCACCAAGTATCTACAATAGGACATTTCTTGTTACCTACATGATCGTTGAACCAATGCCAAGCTTCATCGTTAATAGGTTCTCCAACAGAACCGATCACTTTTAACGAGCTTAAATCGTGTTTGTCTACCCATTCTGAACTTTCTTTAGCCAGAGAACGGATCGCAGTAGGAGCCGTATAAAACTGTGTAATTTTGTGTTTTTCAATCACTTCCCAGAATCTGTCAGGTTCAGGATAAGTAGGAACCCCTTCGAAAATGACAGTGGTTGCACCGTTTAAAAGCGGACCATAAAGGATGTAGGAATGTCCTGTAATCCAGCCAATATCGGCAGTACACCAATAAATATCATTTTCTTTATAATTGAATACATTTTTAAAAGTATACGCAGTATACACCATGTATCCGGCGCAGGTGTGAAGCATTCCTTTAGGTTTTCCCGTAGAACCGGAAGTATAAAGAATGAACAGCGGATCTTCCGCATCCATAATTACGGTAACGAAATCCGGAGAGGCATTTTCATAAAGATCTTCCATCCAAAAATCCCTGTGCTCCTTCATTTTCACTTCATTGTTGGTTCTTTTTACCACCAAAACTTTTTCTACACTTGGCGTTTTTTCCAGTGCTTCGTCTACAATGCTTTTAAGATCCAGAACTTTGTTTCCTCTGTAGCTTCCGTCTGAGGTGATGACCATTTTTGCGCCGCAGTCATTTACTCTTGAAGAAACGGCTGAAGCCGAAAATCCTGCAAAAATAACGGAATGAACGGCTCCCAGTTTTGCACAAGCCAGCATTGTGATTGCCAATTCCGGAATCATAGGAAGATAAATGCAGACTCTGTCGCCCTTTTCGATGCCCATTTCACGAAGAACATTGGCGGTTTTGTTGACTCTTTTGTAGAGTTCGTTGTAAGAAATATGCTGTGCTTCTTCTTTCGGATCGTTGGGTTCCCAAATGATTGCCGTTTTATCGCCTCTTACCGCTAAATGTCTGTCGATGCAATTCTTGGTAATATTTAATTTAGCATTTTTAAACCACGAAATTTTTGCTTCATTCATATCGTATTTTACGACCTTGCTCCATCTTTGATACCACACGAAATTTTCATCTGCAATTTTGTCCCAGAATTTTTTAGGATTTTTGATAGATTTTTTATACTCTTCAAAATATTGCGGTAGGTTTTCTATCTGATAGTTTCTCATATCCTTTCTTTTTTGAAATTTTATTATTTAAATTTTTAGTCTCTTTTAAAGTCTGTTTAAATTTTTATTTAAAGTTGATTTTTATTCTTTTGAGCGCTTTAATTATTATAGAAATTCACTTTAATACTGTCTTTTGCGACTTTTGTGGTTAATCCTGAAATAGTTTAAACAATTTTATATTTTATCTTCTGTAATCTCCAATTTTCTCCTGAATCTCTTCAATGATTTTTTCGTCATCAATCGTTGAAGGAATCTGGAATTCTTTTCCGTCCAGTAGAGTTCGGATCAGCTTTCTTAAAATTTTTCCTGAACGGGTTTTAGGTAAGCGTTTTACAACCATCACATTTTTAAGACAGGCAACGGCGCCTATTTTTTCACGGACTGTTTTTACGATATCCTTTTCTACCTGATCTTCGGAAACAGCGGATCCGTTTTTTAAAACAACCGTTGCAAAAGGAATCTGTCCTTTCAGTTCATCATCAATTCCTACAACAGCGCATTCTGCAACATCGGGATGAGAAGAAACAATTTCTTCCATTTCGGAAGTGGAAAGGCGGTGTCCTGCAACATTAATTACATCATCCACTCTTCCTGTGATGAAAATATAGCCGTCCTCATCTTTTATGGCTCCGTCTCCGGAAAAATAATAGCCTTTGTACTGCGAGAGATAGCTTTTCTCAAAACGGTCATAATCTTTCCATATTCCCAGTAAAGCTCCGGGAGGAAGCGGTAATTTTATAACTAAATAACCTTCATGATGCGCATCCAGTTCATAACCGTTTTCATCGAAAATTTTAATATCATAGCCGGGAATTGGTTTTCCTGCGGAAGCTCTTTTGATTTTGTAGTCTTCATTAAAAGTCATTAAACCAAGCATTGGCGAACCTGATTCTGTCTGCCACCAGTGATCGATTGCCGGAACGCCGATATGTTCTGCAAACCAGTCTAAAGTGGCAACATCACATCTTTCTCCTGCTAAAAACTGCTTTTTGAAGTGGCTTAAATCGTAATTTTTCACCAATTCTCCGTTCGGATCTTCTTTTTTGATGGCTCTGATTGCGGTAGGAGCGGTAAACATGGCTGCTACTTTATATTCGGAAATAATTCTCCAGAATGTTCCGGCATCGGGCGTCATAATAGGTTTACCTTCAAAAATAATCGTCGAATTTCTGTTGATTAAAGGACCGTAGACGGTATAACTGTGACCAACTGCCCATCCGAAATCGGAAGCTGCCCAAAAAGTTTCTCCCGGCTCGATTCCATAAATATATTTCATCGAAAACTTCAACGCAGTTGCATAGCCTCCTGTATCTCTTGCAACGCCTTTTGGCTTTCCTGTCGTTCCGGAAGTATACAGCAAATAGAGTGGATGAGTGGATTGCACCGAAACACAGTCCGCAGGTTCTGAATCCTGTATCAATTCTTCGTAATCAATTAATCCATCAAACATTTCATGTTGATTATCAACCAGTTTTCTGTTGTACACAATGATGTGATCTACCTTATCTTGTGCCAGTTCGATCGCTTTTTCTACCAAAGGCAGATAAGGGATTCTTTTTGCAATTTCAACTCCAGCGGTTGCCGTAATTAATGCTTTTGGTTTGCAGTCGTCAATTCTCACTACGAGTTCATGTGGTGCAAAACCGCCGAAAACCACATTATGAATGACTCCGATTCTCGCGCACGCAAGCATGGAAAACAAAGTCTGCGGAATCATCGGCATATAAATGACAGCAGTATCGCCTTTTTTTAGACCTAAAGAAATTAATCCTCCTGCCAATCTCGAAATTTCTTCTTTGGCTTGATTGAAGGTGTAGGTTTGCTTTTGGTTCGTTACCGGAGAATCGTAAATAACCGCAACCTGATCTCCAAAACCATCTTCAATATGTTTATCAATGCATAAATAGCACATATTGAGTTTTCCGTCCGGAAACCACTGATTGTATTGGTTTTCGTCATTAGAAGTGATAGTTTTCGGGAATTCAAACCAACTTATTTCCTGAGCCTGTTCTTTCCAGAAGTTCTCCTTGTCTTCTATACTTTGCTTAAATAAAATATCTGTACTCATATTAGTTTTTGTGTTTTTGTCATTGCGAGGAGCGTAGTGACGAAGCAATCTTTTAATATTTTGTTGAGATTGCTTCACTTCGTTCGCAATGACGGTTTGTAAAATGTATTAAAACATTTCCTCAATCTGCTGCATGAGTTTTTTGATTGAATAAGGCTTTGTAACGTAAGCATTGGCTCCCATTTCCAGACCTTTTTCAATGTCTTTCGGATTGTTTTTGGCACTCAGAAAAATTACTTTTGTATCTTTCAGTTTTTCATCCTGTTTTATTAGTTCCAGGGTACTGTATCCATCGAGATTCGGCATCATAATATCCAATAAAATGACATCGGGCGTCATTGTTTTCAGAAATTCCAGAACTTCTGTTCCATCTCTTGCAATAAATACATCGTATCCGTTTTTCTTGAAGCTGTATTCCAGCGACATTAATATTTTGTGCTCGTCATCGGCAATGATTATCTTCTTCATATTGTGATTGTCTTTTTGTTCAACTGCATTATTTTTTTTGTTTCTTTTGGGGAACCCGAAGGGTTCAATTTAAATAGCCGTAGGTGAAACCTATGGAATAAAGATTCGCATCAAATCAACCCGTAAGGGTTGAATTTTATTAATTGAATTCCGGCTCGATTCCATGTTCTGCTAAAAGCTTTTTAAATTCGTCATCAAAAGTCTCTGTTCTATGGTGATGTTTTTGATTTTTTATATAATTTATTATTGTTTCTTTATCCTTTAATGAATAGGTAAATGCTCCATATCCTTCCTGCCACCCTGAGAATTCAGGAAATAATCCCGATTCTTTCATCCATAAATTGGATGCAACTTTTATATCTTTTACAAGGTTGCTGAGAGTGATATTCGGATGAACGTCACAAAAAATATGAATGTGATCTGGCATTCCGTTAATTCTATATAATTTACACTTTTTATTTTTTAAAATTCCCCAAATATATTTGTATAGCTCTGATTCATTTTCTTCATTAATTGTTTGTTCCCGATGTTTGGTTCCGAAAACAATATGATAAAATATTTGTCGATATGTTCCCATTTTCTCATTTGTGTTTATTTATTTCCATAGGTTTTACCTACGGCTATTTAAATTGAACCCTTCGGGTTCTCCTTCTTGTTCTTTTGGCAGAGCAATCGTAAAAGTCACGCCCAATCCGCTGTTTTCTGCTTTTATGGTTCCGCCCTGAGCTTCTGTGATTTTTTTTGAAATGGCAAGTCCTAGTCCGCTTCCCGTTGGTTTCAAAATGTTTTGATTTTTCGACTGATAAAATTTATCGAAAATCATTTCCAGATCCTCTTCGGGAATATGCTTTCCGGTATTGAAGATTTTAATGATTAACCAATCTTCCGTTTCTGATAATTTGGTCTGAATAGTTCCCTGTTCATCCGTAAATTTCAAAGCATTTCCTAAAATATTCTGAAAAAGCTGAATCATTCTTGCTTCATCATATTTAAATACAAACTGATTGAGAAGATTGACCTCACTCAGATGAATATTCTTCTGCTGAATAAGATGCATAAGAGGGTTTACTGCTTTTTTGTACGTTTCAAGAATATTATTTTCCTGAATGTGCAGTACGATTTCGCCATGCTGCAATTTGTCCAGATACAGAATATCGTTGATGATTTCACTCAGCCTGTCGGATTCTGTAATGATGTTGTTTAAAAATTCCTTTTTAATTTCCAGAGGAATATCGTCATCATCAGCTAAAATTTCTCCGGCGGAACGGATGGCGGTAATCGGAGTTCTTAGTTCATGGGCAACAGAATCCAGAAAATCATCTTTCTGACGGTCTTTAATGATGAGGTTTTCATTGGCATTTCTCAGATCATCGGATAACTTTTGCAGCTCTTCCGATTGTTCGGTAAGCTTTTTATTAAGCGTGATGGTTTCTTTTGATTCTTCAAGAATGTTTAAAACTTCTTTTAATGAGATTTTATCTTCTTTGGTAACGCCTTCAATTAAAATTTTAGCAGAAGCCGTTCCGATTCTACCCGCAAGAAGATTTTCGGAAAATTTAATAAATCTTGAATCGGCGGTTTCCGTCTGCGAATCAATATTGTATTTTAAATTAAAAATTCTTAACGCCTGTTCGGTTTTGTTTTTACCTAAAAATCGTTCCAGAATATTTTTAATGTCCGAAACGTAGGCTGTTCCGCGCCAGATAAAAGCATTTTCGTGGTTTTGAATGTACTTGTCAATGTCTACATACAATTCAGCAAAATTTCTTTCACGGTAATTTCCTTTAGTGCTGACAGAAATAATTGAAAATAAAGCAGTATTCACTAAAAGAGACCAGAAGAAAATCTGTGGAATTCTTCCTAAAAAGGAAATCTTGAAAAAGTCAAAAGCATTGTAAAGCTCTCTTAAAACACCTTTAAATTCTTGATTGTAAGAGAAGTAATATTGTGGAATAATCAATCCGAAATAACAGATTGCCAATCCTGCCAATAAACCGATAACAGCACCTTTGTAACTTCCTCTACGCCAGAAAATAGCTCCGAAAAAAGCAGGTGCCAATTGAGCAATGACAACGAAAGAAATTAATCCGACAGAATCCAGCGAAGTTTTTAAAATAAAATATTTGTAAAAACCAAAAGCCATGATAATCAGTGCGAAAATACTGAATTTCCTGATGTTGGTGATATTTCTTGTATTCTGAATTTCGTTTTCAGATTTAAATTTTCCTAATAATCCGTAAGGAATAATCAGGTTATTGGAAAGCATGATGGATAAGGTGATCGCGGAAATAATAATCATCGAAATGCATGAGCTCAGACCTCCCAGAAAAACCAAAACTGTAATTAAAGTATTGTCAAAATATTGCGGAATCAGGATAGAGTAGAATTCCGGATTGACGTTCTGTCCATTAAAAATCAGTCTTCCTCCCCATGCAATAGGAAAAATGAAGATCGTGAAAATCAATAAATAAAGCGGAAAAAACCAGATGGCTGTTTTGATGTGTTTTTCCTGTCGGTTTTCTACGATCGCGGTATGAAACTGTCTTGGAAGAATACAGATCGCTGTTCCCGAAATCATGCAGAGCACCATCCAGTTCATCGCACCTTCAATACCGTTGAACGTATTTTTTTCTTTAAAATCCTTAAAAAGACTTGCCTTTTGGTAAATATCCGAGAATCCGTCAAATGCAAAGTAAATAACAAATAATCCTAAAATAATAATAAAGAATAGCTTAAGAAAACTTTCCAGTGCAATAGCGGAAATTATTCCCAAACGTTTTTCGGAAGCATCAACGTAACGTGTTCCGTAATAGGATGAAAATAAAGCAATTAAAACAACAACGAAAGTTGCGTTATCCGTTAAAATGTTTTTAGAAATTGCTGTTTTGGTTACCAGATGAAAAGTTTCAGAAATAGCCTTGATCTGCAAACCGATGTACGGAACAATTGCCAAAAGACAAACCACTGTAATAATCGCGCTGAAACTTCTGCTGTTCCCATATCGCAAAGAAATAAAATCGGCTAAACTGCTGATCTTATTCACTCTGGAAATACGTACAATTCTCGTGTTGATGTAAATCCATGCAGGAATCACCATTATCGGTCCCACATAAATCGGAAGATAATTAAGCCCGCTTGTTGCCGCCACACCAATGCTTCCGTAGTATGTCCATGCGGTACAGTACACAGCAAGGGAAAGCGCGTAGATGTAAGGATTGTTGATCCAGAGCTTGCTCTTTTTTTTCTCCGCCAGATGAGCAACTAAGAATAAAAGTGCCAGATAAAACAAAACTACAGTGAATAAAGCGAAACTACTCATCATACTTTTTTACGATTACAAAAGAAATAATGATGGAAACCATCCAGACAGCGAAAATATAAACCAGAATCATCGGGTAACCGAAAACTTCCCGGTCATTGTTGAAAAGCAGTGAAACCGGAATACTGAAGGCAATCAGAAGTCCGATGCTCAGAATGATCAGTTTTTGTTCGTGTCTTTTTTTCATATATGATAATTAAATGAATGATAATTGATGGTCTGACATTTTTGTATCATGCATCAATTATCATTCATCATCAATAGATTAAACTTTATCGTCAGAATATTCCCCGATTAGCGCATAGTAGCCAAAAATTGCCATTCCGCCGGAAATAATCGGCATCAGTACACAAAGGATAATGATCCCGAAAACCAGATCTTCCTGTTTTCCTGAGGTGATTTTGGGAATTCCCATTACTGTAATTCCGAAATATCCTACAACTAATGCAATGGCGATCCAGAGTATGCCAAATATTTTTTTTATTGTGTTGAGTATTTTGTTCATTTTAGTAGTTTTAAAATTAATAAATTTTTAAGTGATTCCGGGATTAATCGTGAATATTATTGTTCTTATTTTTAAGATAAATTAATCCGACTAAAAGACAGACTCCGGCAACGCCTATCGGATACCAAAGTCCTTCCAGATACCATTCAGGATGTCCTCCGTCTTTTCCTGTGGTTACGAGATAAGTGGCAACAGCAGGAAGCAGTCCTCCGAAAACGCCGTTTCCGATATGATAAGGGAGCGACATCGAAGTGTAGCGGATTCTTACCGGGAACATTTCAACTAAAAATGCCGCAATAGGACCATAAACCATCGTTACAAAAATCACCTGAATGAAAACTAAAAATACAAGATACCATTTTGTGCTGTCGTTGATCTTTATCGACTGAGTTACCTTTGCTTCTTCAGCTTTTCCGTCTTTCATCACAGGTCCGGTCGGAGACCAGTGTACAATACTGTCTTTTTTAGCTAAAGTTCCGTCTGTGAAAAGCGTTTCTTTGTGAAAGGTGATTAAACTGTCCGTTGCAATTTTATCATGAATTTTTGCCGTTCTTTTTTCAACCAAGCCGCTTTCTGCAAAGGTTTTGGATTTTAAATCAACGCTTTTAAACATCCTGTCATAAATCGGTCTGTACGCTAAAATGGCGATCAGCATTCCGGTCATCATGATTGCTTTTCTTCCAACTTTATCAGAAAGCCATCCAAAGAAAACGAAGAACGGAGTTCCCAAAAACAAAGCAGTTGCCATTAAATAATCCACCTGAATCGATTCAATATTCATCACTTTCTGAAGGAAGCTCATCGCATAAAACTGTCCTGTGTACCAGATTACTCCTTGTCCCATCGCTGCTCCGAATAAGGCAAGAAGGACAAATTTGAAGTTCAGTTTATTTCCGAAACTTTCTTTTAATGGATTTTTAGAAGTTTTTCCTTCACTTTTAGCTTTGGCAAAAAGCGGAGATTCTTTCATGTTTTTTCTGATGATGTAAGAAACTCCTACCATTAATATCGAAATCCAGAACGGAACTCTCCATCCCCAACCGTCAAATTCCTCAGTGGAAAGAGTGGTTTTTGTCACCATAATTACAATAAGTGAAATGAAAAGTCCGGCTGTTGCAGTAGTCTGGATCCATGAAGTCCAGTAGCCTCTTCTTCCGGGCTGTGCGTATTCTGCGACATAAGTTGCAGCGCCTCCATATTCACCTCCTAAAGCCAATCCCTGTAATAATCTTAAAATTAATACCAAAACAGGAGCCATAAATCCTATGGTTTCATAACTGGGAATACATCCGATAAGAAATGTAGAAAATCCCATAATCA
This sequence comes from Chryseobacterium sp. 2P, assembly GCF_059579425.1. Taxonomy (NCBI): domain Bacteria; kingdom Pseudomonadati; phylum Bacteroidota; class Flavobacteriia; order Flavobacteriales; family Weeksellaceae; genus Chryseobacterium; species Chryseobacterium sp. 2P. Next base: position 2,808,063 of record NZ_CM184194.1, on the reverse strand, counting down.
GTAAAGTAACCAAAAAGGTGTATTTTCTCCCGATAAGATCTCCTAATCTCCCGAAAAATAATGCTCCGAAAGGTCTCACGACAAATCCTGCGGCAAAAGTAGCAAGCGTGGATAAAAATGCTGCGGTAGGATTATCTGCCGGAAAAAATTTAGTAGCCAGTACAACGGCAAGACTTCCGAAAATATAGAAATCATACCATTCGATCAGTGTTCCGAGAGATGATGCTGTAATGACGCTCCAGATCGTACGATTCTTTTGCTTATCAGTCATATTCTCGTAGCTTATTTCATTGTTATCGCTCATATGCTTTAATTTTTGATGTTAGTTTAAATTGATTGGATTTTGATAGTTTTTGTTTTTTATCGCAAGGGTGCAAGGAAAATTTTATATGCTTTATGTTGTAAGGCGCAAAGAATTTATCTTCGATAAAATTTAAAAGGGACTTGCTGAAAATCTTTGATTTTCTTGCGTCTTAAAAACGTTCTGGTTTAAAAAAGCTTTGCGTCTTTGCGATTGTAAAAAAAATAATGATTAATATTTTTATAAATAAATCTGGAACTGTACAATGAATTCCCCTTTTGAAGAAGGACTTTCCGTAGGACTTGTATAAACCGGTCTTGTTGAATACTGCGTGGTAATTTTCGCATGATGACCGTCTATGAACCAGTTTGCGCCCACATCAAACTGTGACGAAGATTTGTCAAACGCTTCAAAATTCTTGTGAGTATACGCCGCGAAAGGCTGGATTCTGATTTTCGGTTTTTCAGCCTGACTTGGCAATAGCAATCCGGCTTGTGCGTAGATAATATTCCCTGTTCCGATGGTTGGCTGCAGATTTCCTACTCCTGCAATGGCTTTGCTTCCCGTAAAATTCGGATCAGAAGCAGCGATATTCATAATTCCTAAATTTCTCACGTAATTCGGACCAAACTGATAGTTGTAATAACCTGCATACGCGGAAACTGCCATTTTATTTTTAGCATTTCCCAAAGGAATATCTGCAAAAGCATCTACTGCAACAAGGGTGATGTCGTGCTTTTCAACAGTGGAATTTATAGAAGTTCGGGTTCCGTCTTTTTGATGGTAAAATCCTGCGCCAAGATTAAAAACTTTTTTGGTTCCCAGATAAGAACCTACTTTGAAAGGCAATACGTTGGATTCTTCATCCAAAAACTGATACTCTACATATCCCGCTTTTGAAAAATTAGGATTTCCGTTATTGTCTACGGCAACCGCTTTAGCCGGATCGGTAACATTTACCGGAGTTAAATCCGTTGCAAAAGGCTTATTTAAGCTGAAACGGTATTCCAGTTTTCCGTATTTACCTTTAGCAAACATTCCCAGTTGCCTTGCAAACTGATCGGAATTATCGATTAATGGCCACGTAAAAATAGGGGAGTCAACCGTAAGGAAGTTTAAAGTTGAAGCCATCGTCATTCGGGAAAGTCCCATGTAATAATGCAGTCCCGCCCCTAAAGACAAGGTAAATTTTCCTGCTTCTCCGGGTAGAAATACAGCGTATTCATTCCATGCATCATGAAAAAAGAGCTGCGGTTTTTTACCGTTTCCATAACCTCCTGTTCCTGAAGTTCCCGAACCGCCTCCATTGATAAATGTCTGATTGTTAATCCCAAAATGCGCTAAGATCATATATCTTTTGGAAATCTGAGCGTACGCCAAAGTACGTAATCTCCTGTTTCCCAGACTCCAAGAATTGTCTGTCGGTTCTCCGCCAACCATACTTCCCGGATTCATTTGCGTGTTCCTCAACCAGAACTGATCCCATAAAATGAACCTGACATATTTATCGCCCTGCTGATTAAGATTAATTTTTAATCCGCTTCCGTAATCCGGCGAACCTTGAGCGTATAAAGAATTGCTGATTAGAGCCAATCCAATAAAAGTGATTAATTTCTTCATAAATTATCAATTTTTGGCGTTGTTTTTTGTGAAAGCCAAATTGTAATTAAAAATTTATTTAAAGAAATTTAATATATATTAATGGTAAGTATATAGATAGATCTTAAAATTCTAAGTTTTGAGTTTAAAATTTATTGTTGTTGAGCTGAATTTTAAATTCTCAATTCATTTATTTTCAATTGATTTTGAAATTATTTTTTAAATCTTTCCCACTTAATGAGCATATATTTGTCTGCAAACTGAGTGATAATTAATCCTGAATTTTTCAGATTTTCTTCTTTACTCATATATTCAATCAGCTCATTTTGTTTTAGGATTTTATATACCGGATGAAACTCAGAATGAGGAGGTCGTGTAATATTGTATTTTTTGATCCATGAACTGATCGTCACATGAGAAACGCCTATAATTCTTTCAATTTCACGAAAACTCAATCCCTCGAGATAGAGCTGTAAAGCTTTGGTTACGTAGTAATCATCTATTTGCTTTCCCAGTTTTTTTACCGTAAAATAATAGTTGCAGTCTTTGCATAGAAAGCGTTGTTTGTTGTTTACAATTCCGCTTTTAACCACTTTGTCTGTGTTGCATTTCGGGCAGCGATTTTCCATAACTATATCTTTTTAGCAAATATATAATAATTTAGCAAAATATTAATTTTGTTTAAAGATAAAATTACCTGTATATTAATTTAATTCAATAAAATTATCTTTTTTATTTGGTTTTAAAAGAAATTATATTTTAAATTTGCCAAAAAATTTAGATAAATAAATGGAAATAGAAATTTCCTCATCCATACATCTGATGTATGTGAGTGAAATACAGCAGGAAATGTACGATTCTGCACAGCGAAGAGGAACGGGGATTGCCAAACGTTCCATAGAATACCTCAGTAAAAAAATTACTGATGGAAATGCTGTAGTCGCCACCGATAAAGGAAAGTGGGTAGGTTTCTGTTATATAGAAACATGGTCTCACGGTCAGTTTGTTGCCAATTCCGGGCTTATTGTCTCTCCCGAATTCAGACATTTGGGAGTGGCAACCTTAATCAAGGACAAAGTATTCGCTTTATCCCGAAAAAAATACCCAAACGCTAAAATTTTCGGATTAACTACCGGTTTAGCAGTAATGAAGATCAACAGCGATTTAGGATATAAACCCGTTATTTATTCTGAACTTACTCAGGATGAAGAATTCTGGAACGGCTGCAAAAGCTGCGTGAATTATGATATTTTAATGAAAAAAGAACGGAAAAACTGTCTTTGCACAGCAATGCTTTTCGTTCCCGATAATACAAAAAACAGCACTGAAAATAATCAGTCTGAAAACAGATACAATAATGAGCAAGAAAGTAGTTTTAGCATTTAGCGGAGGTCTCGATACCTCTTACTGCGCCAAATATCTCAGCGAAACACTGGGGTATGATGTGTATGCAGTTACTGTAAACACCGGAGGTTTTTCCAAAGATGAAGAAAAAGAACTGGAGAAAAAAGCCCTGAATCTTGGGGTAAAAGAATACAGGTGCGTTGATGCTCAGGAAGATTATTACAATTCTTGTGTAAAATATCTGATTTTCGGAAATGTTCTGAAAAACAATACCTATCCTCTGTCTGTAAGTGCGGAGCGTACCATTCAGGCGCAGGAAATTGCAAAATATGCGATTGAAATCGGAGCGGATGCAATTGCCCATGGAAGTACAGGAGCGGGAAATGATCAGGTTCGTTTTGATCTTATTTTTCAGGTGATGTGTCCGAATGTAGAGATCATTACGCCTATTCGTGATATGGCTCTTTCCCGTGAAGAAGAAATTGAATTCTTGAAAAATCACGGTTATGAAATGGAATTTCAGAAAGCACAATATTCTGTCAATAAAGGACTTTGGGGAACTTCAGTTGGCGGAAAGGAAACGCTGACTTCACGAAATTATCTTCCTGAAGAAGCTTTTCCGTCACAAATTAAAGAAAATCAACCCTCTGAACTGGAGATTGAGTTTAAAAATGGTGAAATTATCTCTGTAAACGGAGAAAGTTTTGAACATCCGGTTTACGCAATTCAGAAAATTGAAGAATTGGCTTCCGCTTACGGAATCGGTCGTGATATTCATGTTGGAGATACTATTGTAGGAATCAAAGGAAGGGTAGGTTTCGAAGCAGCAGCAGCTTCAGTGATTATCAAAGCGCATCATTTATTAGAAAAACATACGCTTTCAAAATATCAGCAGATGATGAAGTCCCAATTATCCGACTGGTATGGGAACTGGCTTCACGAAGCACTTTTCTTAGATCCTGTGATGAGAAATATCGAGTCTTTCCTTGTTGATTCTCAAAAAACAGTCAGCGGAAAAGTATTTGTAACCCTTCATCCTTACCGATTTATTTTGAATGGAATTGAATCTCAGCATGATTTGATGTCGGACAAATTCGGAAGCTACGGAGAAGCAAACAGGGCATGGACAGGCGAAGATGTAAAAGGCTACACAAAGATTGTAAGCAATTCTTTAAACATATATCATCAGATTAATAAATAAAATTTGGGCAGCTTTATCCGCCTGTAGTTTATCCTGAGCTTGTCGAAGGATCCCAATCTTTTATTCGTCGTTCCTCCTCATAAAAGGATTTCCGTTCAGGTCGGGCTGCAAGAGAGTCAAAGACCAATGAACCCGAAGGGTTCAATACGAATAGCCGTAGGTAAAACCTATGGATTAAAAGATCAATACAAACAAAGAACCCGAAGGGTTCAATATAAATAACCTTAGGTGAAAACCTATGGAAAATAATAAAATGAAAAAGAAAATTGGAATCATCGGAGCCAACGGTTACACAGGAAGCGAACTGGTTCGTCTGTTGGTTTTTCATCCCAATGTGTCATTGAGTTTTTTATATAGCCGTTCAAATTCGGGAACAAAAATTTCAGACTTGTACTCGGATTTAACGACGGTTTGTGAAATGATTTTAACGGATCAGTCTGAAGAAGTCGATATTCTCTTTCTATGCCTTCCTCACAAAGAAAGTCAGAATTGGCTGATTCAGAATCCCATAAAAGATGAAACATTGGTGATTGATTTAGGGAACGATTTTCGCCTCGATGGAAACTTTGGAAACAGAAATTTTATCTACGGATTGCCCGAAATCAATAAAAAACAACTTTCCGGAGCCAGAAGCATTGCCAATCCGGGATGTTTTGCAACAGCAATTCAACTCGCTCTGCTTCCTTTAGCTCAAAAAGGGTTGTTGAATGAAGTGTATACAACAGGAATCACAGGTTCAACAGGTGCAGGTCAGTCTTTACAGGCAACCACGCATTTTACATGGAGGAACGATAATGTTTCGGCTTATAAAACTTTAACACACCAACATGTGGATGAGATTTTACAACAATTAGTTTCTTTTAATACCAATGAAATCAGTCTGAATTTTGTTCCATGGAGAGGAGACTTTGCGAGAGGAATTTTTACAAGTTCTACAATAAAGACAGATTTAGAACTTTCACAGATCTATCAGTTGTTTGAAGATTTTTATGCAGAGGAACCTTTTGTACAGGTAAGCGGAAAAGCAATTGATTTAAAGCAAGTTGTCAATACCAATCGCTGTGTGATACAGATTGAAAAATGTGGGAATGTTGCGGTCATTCACTCAGCGATTGACAATTTGTTAAAAGGTGCTTCCGGGCAGGCAGTTCAAAACATGAATATCGCCATGGGCTGGGAAGAAAATTTAGGATTAAACTTGAAAGCGACAGCGTTTTAAACGTGAATAGTCAATAGGTCAATCGTGAATTTTTACAACTCAATCAAAACCGACTTAGGAAAATGTAGCGTTAAGAAAAATAGTTTTGTGAACGTTAAGAAAATTCTACTGTTTGAAGCGCGAAACAAATACAGAACCGAAGAGCAAATGCTGATTTCGCGCAAGTTTTAGAATTTTTAGAGAACAAAAATATTTTTTAGCGGAAGTTTCCAAGTCTTGAACTTTTGTTTCTTTTGTTTCAAGACAAAAGAAAAATATAATAAAGATGAATTATTCATCAAACATCAATTATCATTTATAAATAGACATGAATTTATTCAACGTATATCCATTATTCAACATCAATCCCGTAAAAGCACAGGGATCATTTCTTTGGGATGATAAAGGAGAAAAATATCTTGATTTTTACGGAGGTCATGCGGTGATTTCTATCGGGCATAACCATCCGCATTATAAAACTCAGTTAAAGAATCAATTAGATAAAATATCTTTCTATTCAAACTCGGTTCAGAATGAATTGCAGACTGAACTGGCTGAAAAATTGGGAAAACTTTCAGGTTTAGAAGATTATAATTTGTTTCTGTGTAATTCAGGAGCAGAAGCGAACGAAAATGCTTTAAAACTGGCTTCGTTTCATAATGGAAAAAATAAGGTACTGTATTTTTCAGGTTCATTTCATGGAAGAACTTCGGCAGCAGTTTCGGTCACGGACAATCCTAAAATTGTAGCTCCTGTGAATTATGATGAAAGATTCATTAAATCTGAATGGAATAATATCGAACAGCTTGAAGAAGTTTTTGAAAAACAGGGAAATAAAATTTCATCCGTCATCATTGAAGGAATTCAGGGAGTGGGTGGAATTATGATTCCAACAGTTGAATTTTTAACTAAAATCAAAGAATTATGCGAAAAATACAATGTTGTTTTGATTTTAGATGAAGTTCAGTCGGGATACGGAAGAAGTGGTTATTTCTTTGCCCATCAGGAATTTGAGATTGAAGCCGATATCATCACCACCGCAAAAGGAATGGGAAATGGCTTCCCGATTGGCGGCGTTTTAATTCATCCGAAGTTTCAGGCAAGTAATGGTTTATTGGGGACGACTTTTGGCGGAAATCACTTGGCTTGTGTTGCGGCAATTGCTGTTTTAGATGTCATGAAAGATGAAAATCTTATCGAAAATGCTCAGAAAATGGGCGAATATATTGAAAATGAAATTAAAGATTTTCCACACATAAAAACCATCCGAAGGAAAGGCTTGATGATTGGTATTGAACTCGACAGAGACTGCTCGGAAGTGAGGAACAGCCTGTTGTACCATCATCATATTTTCACAGGAAACTCTAATGATAAAGCGGTCTTAAGGATTCTTCCGGCGCTTAATATTAAAAAAGAAGAAACGGATCTATTCATTAATGCTTTGAAAGAAGTTTTAGAAAATATTTAGAATTTGAAAATTATGCGGAATGTTATTCTGACGAAGGAAGAATCTATTAATTATCAAAAAGAGATTCTTCACTACACTTTGTTTCGTTCAGAATGACAAACACAACTATCATTAGCTGATTAGAACGCCCTTGCGAACGAAAATATTTTCAAGTTAAATAAAAAAAACTTCGCGACCACAGCGTTAAAAACTCAATCAAGTAGGTAAGATAAAAAATCTTTAAAATTTATTTAAAAATGAAATGGATATTCCATTTGTCCATTGAAAAAATAAAAATTACCAAATGAAAAAATTCACCTCTGTAAGCGATGTTGAAAACTTACAGCAAATCATAAAAAAAGCTCTACAAATTAAAGAAAATCCTCTTTCAGAACCCGAAAAAGGAAAAGGAAAAACAATAGGACTTGTCTTTTTAAATTCAAGTTTGAGAACCCGTTTAAGCAGTCAGATTGCGGCTCAGAATTTAGGCTTAAATATTTTAACCTTAAACGCTGCTCAGGAAGCATGGAACCTAGAATTTGCGGATGGTGCAGTGATGAACGGAGATACAGTAGAACATATCAAAGATGCTATTGAAGTATTAAATCAATATTGCGATATTATCGCCGTTCGTTGTTTTGCAGGAATGAAAAGTAAGGAAGATGATGTAAACGAAAGCATTTTAAGCCAGTTTGAGCAACATGCAAAAGTTCCGGTTATTTCTCTTGAATCTGCGACACGTCATCCTTTGCAAAGTCTGGCAGATTGCATCACCATTACCGAAAACTGGCACTTCGACAAGCTCAGTGTAAATCGTAAACCGAAAGTGGTTTTAACCTGGGCGCCTCACATTAAACCGATTGCTCATGCGGTGGGAAATTCCTTTGCAGAATGGATGCAGGAAATGGATGTAGATTTTGTCATTGCCAATCCGGAAGGGTATGATTTAGATAAAAATTTTACAAAAAATGTGAAAGTTATTCATAATCAGGAAGAAGCATTAAAAGATGCCAATTTTATCTATGTTAAAAACTGGTCGTCTTTTGATGATTATGCTAAAATGCATGAAGTAAAAGAAAATTGGATGCTGACGAACGAAAAACTGAAAAATACCAATCATGCAAAAGTAATGCATTGCCTTCCGGTTCGTCGAAATGTGGAACTGAGCGATGAGGTGATGGATGGTGAAAATTCAATCATTTATCAGCAGGCAAAAAACCGGATTTTCTCTGCACAGGCTGTTTTTTCTGAAATTTTAGATGAATTGAATTCTTAATAAAACAAACCTCATAGGTTTCAAAAACCTATGAGGTTTCCAAAAAAGATTTGTAATGAAAGAAAAGTTATACATCATAAAAATTGGCGGAGCATTAATTGATGACGAGGAGTTGTTAGAACAATTTTTAGAGCAATTTGCAGAAATTCAGGAAAAGAAAATCCTGATACATGGAGGAGGAAAACTGGCAACAACTTTAGCCGATAAACTCGGAATTGAGCAAAAACTTGTAAACGGAAGGAGAATAACCGATAAAGAGACGTTGGACATTGTCGCAATGGTTTATGCAGGAGGAATCAATAAAAACATTGTCGCAAAACTTCAGCAGAAAAAGTGTAAAGCCATTGGTTTTTCGGGAGCGGATGCGAACTTAATTAAAGCCAAAAAAAGAGAACACGCTGAAATAGATTTCGGATTTGTGGGAGATATCACCGAAAAAAGCGTGAACAGAAAATTAATTTCAAAATTGCTGAAACTGGAACTTGTTCCTGTATTTTCGGCAATTACCCATGATAAAAAAGGGCATCTTTTCAATACCAATGCAGATACGATCGCTTCGGTAATTGCACAGGCTTTATCCGTAAAATATGATGTGGAGTTGTTATACTGTTTTGATAAAGAAGGTGTTCTGGAAGATGTAAACAATCCGGAATCGGTTATTAAAAATATCTCCGAAGAAGAATTTTCAATCTTAAAAGAAGATGGAAAACTTCACAAAGGAATTCTTCCAAAGTTAGAAAACGCTTTGGGAGCAGTAAAAAATAATGTCAATAAGGTATTCTTAATTAAAGAAACCGAACTGAAAAACCATATAGAAAACCATCATGCAGGAACTGAAATCTGTTTATAGCAAAGAAGAATTGCGGGATAATGCCATTGAATTTTTAAAAAAGCTGATTGAAATTCCGTCCTTCAGCAAGGATGAATTTAACACGTCGGTGGAAATTGAAAATTTTTTCAAAAAACATCAGATTCCGACAAAACGTTTTAAAAATAATATTTGGGCGGTAAATAAAAATTTTGATGTTTTCAAGCCATCTATTTTGCTGAATACGCATCACGATACCGTAAAACCTAACAAAGCTTATACTTTGGATCCATTTGTTCCGATTGAAAAAGACGGAAAATTATTCGGATTGGGAAGTAATGATGCGGGAGCTTCATTGGTTTCGATGGCGCAGGTTTTTTTACATTTTTATGAAAAAGAAAATTTACAATATAACTTAATTATAGCCTTAACGGCAGAGGAGGAGATTTCAGGTTTTGATGGTATTGAAGCGCTTTTCCCCCAATTACCGAATATTGAACTCGCCATTGTAGGAGAACCCACGCAGATGAATCTGGCGATTGCAGAAAAAGGACTTTTGGTAATTGACGGTGAAATGAAAGGCACTCCTTCTCACGCCGCTCATCCGAACAATGATAATTCGATTGTAAAATGTATGGAAGATTTGCAGCGTATTTTAAATTTCAAATTTCCAAAAGTTTCGGATTATTTGGGTGAAGTTAAAATTACTTTGTCAGGAATCCACGCGGGAGTTCAGCATAATGTTGTTCCGGAATCCTGTACTTTCACTTTAGATGTAAGAGTTACGGATGAATATTCTAATAAAGAAGCATTTGAAATCATACAGTCTCAGATGAAATCCACTTTAACCGCAAGATCGTTCAGATTAAATTCTTCTAAAATTGAAATGGATCATCCTTTTGTAAAAGCAGGTTTGGAAATTGGGAGGACAACGTACGGTTCCCCAACATCATCTGATCAGGCAATCATTCCGTGTACCTCCGTAAAGCTCGGTCCCGGCGACAGTACCCGTTCTCACACCGTGGATGAATACATTTACATAAAGGAAATAGAAGAAGGGATTGAGATTTATATTCAAATTTTAGAGAAAGTTTTATAGGCTGGAAGTAGGAAGAGGGATGATGGAAGTTTATGAAGCATAAAAATATCGACCTAGGAAAATGGAGCGTTAAGAAAAATAATTTTATGAACGTTAAGAAAATCCCACTGTTTGAGTGCGACGGGAATATCAAATCGAAGAACAAATATTCAATTCGCGCAAGTTTTGGGGATTTTAGGGTTCAATTTAAATTTTTAGCCGGAGTTTCCAGTCTTGAATTTTTGTTTCTTTTGTTTTAAGACAAAAGAAAATTTTAAAAACAAAAAAGAAATTTTATGAAAAAAATATGGCAGAAAGACAATAACGCCACCAATATATTAGTCAATACATTCACAGTCGGGAAAGATCTTGATTTTGATGAACGTTTGGCAAAATACGATGTCAAAGGTTCAATGGCGCACTGCAAAATGTTGGCAGAAGTGGGAATTATTTCTGTTGAAGAATCAGAGCAAATGTTGATTGTTTTAAAGGAAATCTTAGAAGATATTGAAAACAGTACATTTAAAATTGATAAAAATGCGGAAGATATTCATTCTCAGATTGAATCGATTTTAATTGAAAAATTAGGCGATACCGGAAAGAAAATTCACACGGCGCGTTCCAGAAACGATCAGGTTTTACTGGATATTAAATTGTATTTATTAGACGAAATCCGTGAAATTACCACATTAACAGACGAATTCTTTCAGATATTAATCAAACTGGCGGAACAGCATAAAAATGTTTTGCTTCCGGGATATACCCATTTGCAGATTGCAATGCCTTCCTCATTCGGATTGTGGTTTGGAGCCTATGCAGAAGCATTGTTGGATGATATTGAAATGCTGTTTTCAGTTAAAAATATTATCAATAAAAATCCATTGGGTTCTGCGGCAGGTTATGGTTCATCGTTCCCGATTGATCGTGAGAGTACAACATACAATTTAGGCTTTCAGTCGATGAATTACAATTCCGTGTATGCCCAGATGACGCGTGGGAAGTCTGAAAAAATGCTGTCGATGGCAATGGCGACTTTAGCGGGAACATTAGGAAAATTCTCTTACGATGTTTGTCTGTATTTAAGCCAGAATTTCGATTTCATAAGTTTTCCGAAGGAATTTACCACAGGAAGCAGCATTATGCCACACAAGAAAAATCCGGATATTTTTGAGCTGGTTCGGGCGCGCTGCAACAGAATACAGTCGTTACCGAATGAATTTATTTTGCTCACGAATAACCTTCCTTCAGGCTATCACAGAGATATGCAGCTTACAAAAGAAATCCTTTTCCCTGCGATTGATTCCTTAAAAGAATGTCTGGAAATTTTAAATTATACATTACCCAATATTCAGGTGAAAGACGGGATTTTGGAGGATGAAAAATACAAATATCTTTTCAGCGTAGAGAAAATCAATGAAGAAGTAAAAAACGGAAGTTCCTTCCGGGATGCTTACGTAAAAGTAGGGCAGGAGATTGAAAATAATGCATTCGATTTTGAAACTGGAAGTTTAAACCATACGCATCAGGGAAGTATTGGAAATTTGTGTTTAGATAAGATAGAATATCAGTTTAATAAACTGAAAAATAAATTATTGGGTTGAATTATTTTAAACCATTAAGATTCATTTAAGGAGTTAAAAAAATTAAGAGATATAGGATTTTTGATATAATTCGCTTCAAAATCTTAAATTAGCTTAATTTCTTAATTAAAATCTTAATGGTTCAATTTAACCCAGATCAATCTTAAACTTCGTAGACTTTTTCACCTCGTGCAATACAATAGAACTGTGATATTGACCGATATTCGGGATGTTTGAGATCACATTCACCGTAAAATCATTATAAGAATTAATGTCTTTTGCGATAATCTTCAGCATATAGTCGTATTCACCGGAAAGACTGATGATTTCCTGAACTTCATCATGTTGCATGATATTTTTTTCAAAAGTTTCCAGAACTTTTTTAGACTGTTCTTTTAAACGGACATTGCAGTAAACGACAATATTCAAGCCTAGTTTTTCACGGTTTAAAAGACCTACGTATTTCTCAATAATTCCGTTTTTCTCCAGTTGCTTAATGCGTTCATACGTTGGAGTAAAGGTAAGACCAATTTTTTCCGAAATTTCTTTCACAGAAAGCGTAGAATCTTCCTGAATAATACTGAGAATCATCCTGTCTTTTAAATCCATATAGTCGATTTTGAATCGTAAATATACAATTTTATAAAAATTAAAACTAAAATTTTGTTTTATAAACCCAAAACCTTTTGATATACAGCCGGAATATTAACATCTGTTTTGTTCAATGGCAGACTAATTGCTGTAATCTGCATACGAAATCCAGATTAATATGAACCGAAATACGACTACGGCAACATCTTCATTGGCTGATTACGATACCCATCACAAATTTAAAAATGAAATTTTAAACGGACTGAGTGAGGAGCCCAAACATTTATTATCCAAATATTTCTACGATAAAAAAGGAGATGAGCTTTTTCAACAGATCATGAATATGCCGGAATATTATCTCACTGATTGCGAACTCGAAATTTTTACAAGAAAAAAGAATGAAATTGCAAAAGCAATCCGAGCATTCGATGAGCCTTTTGATCTGGTTGAACTCGGAGCCGGAGATGCTACAAAATCCTTGTATCTGCTTGAATATCTTGTAGCGCAAAACGCTGATTTTACCTACATGCCGATTGATATTTCCGCAAATATTATTTCAATTTTGGAGGAAAATCTTACTTCAAAAGTTCCGGAGCTTCAAATGACAGGTCTTAATGGAGAATACTTTGAAATGCTCGATAAGGCCAACGAAATTTCTTCTCGCAGAAAAGTCATTCTTTTCTTAGGTGGAAATATTGGAAATATGGAAATTGAAGAAGCCTATGAATTCTGTAATGCATTAAAATCGAAACTCAATCCAAATGATATTCTTCTTATTGGTTTTGATCTGAAGAAAAATCCCCACACCATTCTTGCTGCCTATAACGATAAAGAAGGAATTACTTCATCTTTTAATCTCAATCTTTTAACCAGAATTAATGAAGAATTGGAAGCAGACTTTAATATAGATCATTTTAGTCATTATCAGACCTATGATCCGCTTTCGGGAGCATGCAGAAGTTATCTGATTAGTCTTGAAGATCAGAAGGTACATATTGATGATCAGGAAATCAGTTTTAAAGCAAATGAAGCGGTGTATATGGAAATTTCCCAAAAATACTCAGAAAAGGAAATAGATATAATGGCAAGAAAGACCGGATTTAAGCCGTTGAAACAGATTTCTGATAACAAAGGCTGGTTTGTGGATGCGATCTGGAAAATCTAATTTAAATTAAAACCTAAAACGATGATCGAACAGAATACACTAGTCAAAGAAAAACAGTTGTTTGAGAATTACTGTAGAATCAGAGCGCGATCCGTTGAAATATGCGAACCGCTTGAAACGGAAGATTTTGTAGTTCAGCCTGTTGTAGATGTAAGTCCTCCGAAATGGCATTTAGGACATACAACATGGTTTTTCGAAACTTTTATTTTGATCCCGAATCTTGATGGTTATCAGGTTTTTAATGCACAATACAATTTCGTTTTCAACAGTTATTACGAAACCATTGGTGCGAGAGTTATTAGGACTGACAGAGGAAATTTGAGCCGGCCTTCTGTTGCCGATATTTTTCAGTATCGGAAATATGTCGATGAACAAATGGAAACTTTTCTTTTAAACAACGGCTTATCCGATGATCTTCAAAAACTCTTTGAATTAGGTCTAAACCACGAACAGCAGCATCAGGAATTGTTATTAACTGATATCAAATATATTCTGGGTCACAATCCGTTATTTCCCGCTTACAACGAAAATTTTCCGTTAGAAAAATCAGAACCGGAAAATTCTGAAATGCTTTCTTTCGGTGAAGGTATTTATGAAATAGGTTTTGAAGGAGAAGGATTCTGTTTTGATAATGAACTTAACAGACATAAAGTATACCTCAATGATTTCCAGATCTCAAACCGCTTAGTAACCAACTCAGAATATATTGAATTTATGAATGAAGGAGGATATGAAGATTTCAGGCACTGGCATGCGGAAGGCTGGGACTGGGTAAAACAAAATAATGCTAAATCTCCTTTATACTGGCATTTCATAGAAGGTCAATGGATGCATTATACTTTAAACGGTTTAAAAGAAACAAATCCGGATGTGGCCGTTTGTCACATCAACTTTTTTGAAGCTTCTGCTTTTGCCTCATGGAAAGGAATGCGCTTGCCTACCGAAGCAGAATGGGAAATCGCTTCCGATTTTTTAAGATGGGGAAAACGATGGGAATGGACAGGAAGTGCTTATCTTCCGTATCCCGGCTTTGCAAAAGAAGAAGGAGCAGTGGGAGAGTATAACGGAAAATTTATGGTCAATCAGATGGTTTTGCGAGGTGCTTCATTGGCAACACCAAAAGGACACAGCCGGAAAACATACAGAAATTTCTTTCCCACATCACTGCAGTGGCAGTTTACAGGCATAAGGCTGGCTAAATAATTTCTTCGGATGATTACAGTATATCGAAAATCAACCCAAAAAAAATAAACAATTGCTTCCGAAAATAAATGCTTGACATTGAACGGTGGAAACCATGCCAATCCGCTTTGTAAAGGTATTTTAACATTACTATTTATTGTATTTAGATGCTAACAAGTAACGGATTTCTCTACAAATTTAATTTTCATTTTGTCAGTTTACAGAATTGTTATATCTTTGCACCTAATGAATAACACAGTATTTATATCATTAGAATTACCGGGCGTAGACGCCCTTTACGATATTTATTTATTTTAAGCGAAGATATTTTCTTCGCTTTTTTTTTGTAAAAAATTTAAAGACAATATGTTTACGATCACAGAACTAAGCAACGAAAGAATTAACAGTATAGTAACAGAAGCTCTGGCTTTTGCGAACGGAAAAACTGCCAAAATTGATGGAGAAGTTTTTTGTTCCAATCTTTTCTTCGAAGACAGTACAAGAACAAAAACAAGTTTTGATATTGCTGAAAGAAAACTTGGACTACAGGTTATTCCTTTCGATGCTTCCCACAGTTCCGTAAACAAAGGAGAAAGTCTTTACGATACAATAAAAACGATCGAAAGTCTGGGGGTAAACCTTGTTGTAATAAGAGATAAGAAAGACAGATATTTCGAAGAACTGAAAAACATAAAAATCCCTGTAATTAACGGAGGTGACGGAACCGGAAATCATCCTTCACAATGTATGCTTGATTTAATGACGATCTATCAGGAGTTTGGAAAATTTGAAGGATTAAAAGTAGGAATCGTTGGAGACGTAAAACACAGCAGAGTGGCAAACTCCAACGCTGAAGCTTTAAGAAGACTAGGCGCAAAAGTATATTTCTCAGGACCTGAACAGTGGTTTGATGAAGGAGCCTTAATCAACGGAACCTATCTGAATATTGATGAAATGATCCATGACGTAGATGTTCTGATGTTACTAAGAATCCAGCACGAAAGGCACGATGCTAAAATGAGTTTCTCTGCTTCAGAATACCACAAAAAATATGGCTTAACCAAAGAAAGAGAAAAGGCCATGAAAAAAGAAGCCATCATTATGCATCCTGCACCCATCAACAGAGGAGTGGAAATTGATGATGATTTGGTAGAATGCGAACGCTCAAGAGTTTTCAAACAAATGCAGAACGGTGTTTTCGCAAGAATGGCAATCTTAAAAGAAGCCTTGGAAAACCAAGGATATACTTTTAAATAAGAACCAAGGTAAAAGAGCCAAAGTAACAGTAAAAAGAATCAAGTAGTAAGCCGACCCGAAAGGGTCAAACCACAATAGCCGTGGGTCAAACCCATGGAAAAGATAAAAAGATGATAACCAAAGCCCTGAAAGGGCGATCTGTTAATAGCCATGGGTAAAACCTTGGAAACAAAAAGATAAAGATTATCAAAGCCTCGTAGAGGCGACCTGTTAATAAAAAAGAAAATCTAAATAAAGAAAATGAAGAAAAAATTAATACTGGAGTCCGGTGAAGTGTTTCACGGAGAAGGTTTCGGAGCAGAATTGGAAACTGCAGGAGAGGTGGTTTTCAATACCGGAATGACAGGGTATCAGGAATTGATCTCTGATCCGTCTTACTGCGGTCAGATTGTTTGTATGACCTATCCGCTTATCGGAAACTATGGAATTAATAGAGATGACTATGAGAGTATTGAACCGGCGATTAAAGGACTTATCGTAAAAGAGCTTTGTGATCTGCCATCCAATTTCCGTACTCAGATTACTTTAGATGAACTATTTAAAAAGAAAAACCTTTCCGGAATTTCAGGAATCGATACCAGAAGGCTGACAAGAATTCTTCGTAACCACGGAGTGGTGAAAGGAAAAATCGTAAACGCTGATGCCGATGAAAGCACAGTGGTTTCAGAATTAAAATCAACCAACTTCCCAACCAATCAGGTTGAGCAGGTTTCCACAAAAACACCTTATGCAAATCCGGGAAGAGGACTTAAAGTGGTGCTTGTAGATTTTGGTTCCAAATTAGGAATTATCAGAGAATTATCTCAAAGAAACTGCGATATCACAGTCGTTTCTCAGGATGTAACGGCAGAAGAAATCTTACTGATGAATCCTGACGGAGTAATGTTATCCAACGGTCCCGGTGATCCTGAAGATAACCAACAGGCTTTAGAAATGATCAGAGGAATTTTAGGAAAAGTTCCGATCTTCGGAATCTGTTTAGGACACCAGTTAATTGGTTTGGCTTGTGGCGCAAAAACGTTCAAGTTGAAATTCGGACACAGAGGTGGAAACCATCCGGTTTTAGATGTAGAGAAAAACAAAGTGGCGATCACTTCCCAAAACCACGGTTACGCCGTAGATCAGGAAAGTTTGAAAGATACCGACTTAATAGAAACACACATCGCCCTGAACGACAGAACAAACGAAGGTCTGAAACACAAAATTCACCCTTGTTTCTCCGTTCAGTATCATCCTGAAGCAAGCCCGGGTCCGGAAGATGCAAACTACTTATTTGATGAGTTTATTGAATTAATGGAAAACTTTAAAAAGTAAAATTATTTTGAAGTCCCTTTTTCTAACCTTCGCTACAAGTATTTTACTAAGCTGTAATACAACAAAAGTTGTTGAGCAAAAACAATTGTTTCAAAAGATTGACAGTTTGGTTCAAACCAAAAATCCAAGAACATTCAATGGAGTGGTTGTGATTTCAAAAGAAGGAAAAAATATTTACGAAAAAGCTTACGGGTTTTCAAATGCTAAAAATCAGACTAAGCTTAGTCCTGACGATAGATTTTCATCAATGTCTATTGCAAAGCAGATTACAGCGACTTTGGTAATGCTGGAAGTAGAAAAAGGAACCATCAGTCTTAATCAGCCAATCAATATTTATCTGAAGGATTTAAAATATGATTGGGCAAACAAGGTAACCGTTCATCATCTATTGAACAATTCTTCAGGGATTGATGCCTGGCAATTAAAAGAAGAATTACTTTTTGAGCCGGGAACTCAGTTCAAGTATTCGAATATTGGTTATGCTATGCTGGGCAAAATTCTGGAAAGTGCAACCGGAAAATCTTATGAACAACTTGTTACAGAACTTTTCGGAAGATGTGGAATGAAAAGTAGCTTTTATCCTAATACTATAAATCAGAAAAGTCTTGTTAATAGTTATGCGATTACAAAAGATGGGACAAATCTGGTCAAAGAATTTCCATATTCAGCAGAACTTTATCCTGGAAGTCATTTGATTGTTACAGCCGGAGATCTGGCAAAATGGAACAATCTCCTTCACAATGGTAAAATTCTGAAAGACGAAAGCTATCAGAAAATGATTCATTATTCTATTACTGATATTCATACACTTTTCAGTGAGAAAGAAATAGGTTATGGCTACGGATTAAGAATTAACGACAAAGCGGATGTTTTTGAAATCGGACATACGGGATTTTCTCCGCCAGCAGGATTTACAGCTGTTAACCTATATTATCCAAAGAAGAAAATTTCGGTTACAGTATTGGAAAATCAGGCAACAGATAATTTTGATATTGCTTATTATTTTGAACAAGAAATTAGAAATACAATCGTAAAAAGCAATTTGGTAAAATAAAATTTAAAAAGTAAAATGAAAAGAAACGACATAAAAACAATTTTAGTAATCGGTTCAGGTCCCATCATTATCGGTCAGGCGGCGGAATTTGATTACGCAGGAACGCAGGCTTGCCTGTCTTTAAAAGAAGAAGGCTACAAGGTAATTTTGATTAACTCAAACCCTGCAACCATTATGACGGATGTTGAAATCGCAGACAAAGTCTACATCGAGCCGATTTCACTTCAGTTTGTAAGTCATATCATCAGAAAAGAACGTCCCGATGCACTTTTACCAACGCTTGGAGGACAAACCGGACTGAATATGGCGGTAGAACTGGAAAAATCAGGAATTTTGGAAGAATGCAAAGTTGAGGTGTTGGGAACAAAACTTTCAGCCATCAACAGAGCGGAAGACAGAGATCTTTTCCGTGAACTGATGAGAGAATTAAACGAACCCGTTCCGGAATCTGATATTGTAAACACGGTGGAAGGAGCATTAAATTTTGCAGACAGAATCGGGTATCCTGTCATTGTTCGTCCGGCTTTCACAATGGGTGGAACAGGAGGAGGTATCGCTTCCAACGAAACGGAACTGAAAGAAATTGCTGAACTGGGATTAAAACACAGTCCCGTAACACAGTGTCTGATTGAAAAATCAATCGCAGGTTTCAAAGAAATAGAATACGAAGTAATGCGTGATGCAAACGACAACGCCATTGTGGTTTGTAACATGGAAAATATTGATCCGGTTGGAGTTCACACAGGAGATTCAATCGTTGTGGCGCCTTCTCAGACACTTTCAGACAGAGAATATCAGTTGTTGAGAAACGCTTCACTGAAAATCATCAGAGCATTAGGAATTGAAGGAGGATGTAACGTGCAGTTGGCTTTAGATCCGCATTCATTCAATTATTATATCATCGAAGTAAACCCTAGAGTTTCGAGATCATCCGCTTTAGCATCAAAAGCAACAGGATATCCGATCGCAAAAATCGCTGCAAAAATCGCGGTAGGTTTAACACTGGATGAAATCATGAATCCGGTAACAGGAAAGACTTATGCTTGTTTCGAACCGGCTTTAGACTATGTGGTAACAAAATTCCCAAGATTCCCTTTCGATAAATTCGAAACAGCGGACAGAAGATTATCAACCCAGATGAAGGCTACGGGTGAAGTAATGGCAATCGGAAGAAATTTCGAAGAATCTTTACAGAAAGCTATCCGTTCTCTGGAAACAGGAATTAAACATATCGGTTTAAAAACAAAACAGGCAGCAGCTTTAACGGCTGAAGAAATCGAAAGAAGAATCAGAGTTTGTGATGACGAAAGATTATTTATCATCGGAGATGCTTTAAGAAGAGGGTACGACTGGGAACAGATCGTAGAATGGAGCAAAATTGATAAATTCTTCATTTGGAAAATCAAAAAACTGATTGATTTCGAAAAGACAATCGCAGAAAATAAATTCAGCAAAGAAATTTTACTGGAAGCTAAAAAACTAGGTTTTGCAGATATAAATATTGCAGTTCTGTGGAACGTGACGGAGCGTGAAGTGTTCAATTTCAGAAAAGAAAACGGAGTAATGCCGGTGTACAAAATGGTAGACACCTGCGCTGCGGAATTCGAATCTGAAACCCCTTATTTCTACGGAACTTACGAAGAAGAAAACGAATCTGTGGTTTCGGATAAAGAAAAAATCATCGTATTAGGTTCAGGACCGATCAGAATCGGGCAGGGAGTTGAGTTTGATTATGCAACAGTACACTCGGTTTGGGCAATCAAAGAAATGGGCTACGAAGCGATTATCATCAACAATAATCCTGAAACCGTTTCCACGGATTTCTCGATTTCAGATAAACTTTACTTCGAGCCTTTAACGGAAGAAGATGTAATGAACATCATCGAGCTGGAAAAACCAAAAGGCGTTGTGGTACAGTTCGGAGGACAGACAGCTATCAATTTAGCAGATAAATTAGCCGCTCACGGAGTTGAGATTTTGGGAACTTCCCTGGAAGATCTGGACAGAGCGGAAAATAGAGATAAATTCGAAAAAGCGCTTCAGGAAATGCAGATTCCGCAGCCTTTAGGAAAAACTTCGGTTTCAAAAGAAGAAGCGATAAAAATTGCCAACGAGATCGGTTATCCGGTGTTGGTTCGCCCGAGCTATGTTTTAGGAGGAAGAGCGATGGAAATCGTGTACACGGAAACAGAACTGGCGCACTACATGGAAAATGCAGTGGAAGCAAGCCCTGAACATCCTGTTTTGGTCGACAAATACATGGTGGGAAAAGAAGTGGAAATCGATGCCATCTGCGACGGAGAAACAGTAATCATTCCGGGAATTATGGAACACATCGAAAGAGCGGGAGTTCACTCCGGAGACTCAATTGCAGTGTATCCTCCACAGAATATTTCACAAAGCGAGATCGAAACTTTGGTTGATTACACGAAAAGATTGGCGAAAGGATTAAATGTGATCGGATTAATGAACATCCAGTACGTTCTTTTCGAAGGAAATGTATATGTGATCGAAGTAAATCCAAGATCATCGAGAACCGTACCTTTCTTGTCTAAAATCACCGATGTTCCGATGGCAAATCTGGCTACAAAAGCAATTTTAGGACAGAAACTGAAAGATTTAGGCTACGAAAGCGGACTGGTTCCAAACAAAGAAGGGGTTTTCGTAAAAGTTCCGGTGTTCTCTTTCTCAAAATTAACAAAAGTAGATATCTCTTTAGGACCTGAAATGAAGTCTACGGGAGAAGTAATGGGGAAAGACACCACTCTGGAAAAAGCATTATACAAAGGATTGGTTGCGGCAGGAAGAAAAGTTCCGATGCACGGTTCGATTTTGTTTACCGTTGCAGATAAACACAAGCAGGAAGCGGCTGATCTGGCAGCAAGATTCCACGAAGTTGGTTTCAGAATCTGGGCAACGGAAGGAACGGCAAAATTCTTCGAAGAAAAAGGAATTCCATGCAAAATAGGATATAAAATCGGGGAGGAGAGTGTCAACCTGATCGACTTGATTCAGAAAGGAAAAGTACAGTATGTTGTGAACACGATGACGAAAGGAAAACAGTCGGAAAGAGACGGTTTCCAGATCAGAAGAATGAGCGTAGAAAACGGCGTACCTTGTTTAACATCCATGGATACAGTAGAAGCCATCCTGAAAGTTATCGAAAGCATGAGTTTCAAAATGGAGACAATGTAGTTTTCGGAAATTTTAATGATTTACCATAAATCAAACCTCACAGGTTTTTAAAACCTGTGAGGTTTTGTTTTTCATATTGTTTTTCGAATTAAATAAAGTAAAAGCGGGAGATTTTTTCTTCCGCTTTTTTTATAGAGATTTTTCAGAATTTTTTGAAGCAAAATTAAATCAATAATAATTTAATAATTCCGTACATTAGATTTTTTAAAAACCATAACACGGTCCTATAAAGTAAACCATGATTAAAAAAAGCCTTATAATATTCCTTGCATCATTCTGTCATTTTATATTTTCTCAAAGCAAAACAGCTACTTATTATGCGGAAAAAGGAAGAGATCTTGTAAAGCAGAAACAGTATGCAGAAGCTATAAAGAATTATGATAAAGCAATAAGCATTAATCCGAACAGCAGTGTAGTTTTTCATCATCGTGGTGCTTCTAAAGCCAATCTCAAGGACTATAAGGGAGCGATAGCCGATTACTCAACATCAATTAAGTTGAATCCGAATGATTTTGAAGTATTTTATAATCGTGGTGTTGCAGAATATTATTCAAAAGATATCCAAAATGCATGGAATGATTTCAATAAAAGTATAGAAATGAATGCCGATTTTGCGCAGTCTTATTTATTCAGAGGATATTGTAATGGTGATTTAAAGAAATATGAAGAAGCATTACGTGATTTTGACAAGGCGCTTACACTTGATCCAAACAATGCGGATGGATATATCAACAGAGCTATCGTTAACATAAATGTTGGCAATAATATAGAAGCAATGGAAGATGCTGACAAATCTGTAGTATTAAATCCACAGGATATAAGAGGTTACAATATAAGAGGACAGGCAAAAGCTTTATTGAAAAAATACAAAGATGCTATTGACGATTTTACGATTGTAATTAATAAGGATCCGAAACATATACAGGCAATTTCCAATAGAATGTCTTTAGAATTAGAATTACACGACACTGAAGGTGCCTGTAAAGATTATTTAAGAATGAAAAAACTGGGCGAGAAAAATACCTATATGGAAACTTATTGTAATTAATCTTTCTAAGTTTAGGAATATCAATATTAAATTGCATATATGTTAACTCTGGAAAATATTAATGAATTTTTTGCTGATTATCCGATTAAAGATATTGACTGCAATCACAATATTTTAATGGATTATGAAAAGATTTTTGAGATTTACGACGGTAAATTTGGATATTTAAGCTATCTGGAATTTAAATCTTCAGATGATTCAGAAATTTTTTTAGGCTCTTATCCGATGAACGGAGCCGATTTGTGGAAATGTAAAAAATGTGGAAAGCTCAAATTCTTTTATACTGAAACTGGCGGTCATTTTCCTCAGACTTTATCTGTTGATGTGGATTTTAATAAGAAATATCTTTCAGATCCCTTTGCAAAATCAGTCTCCATAAAAGCCGAAAAATTGAGTGATTTTATCACTATATTTGGTTTTTCCGAATTGCAAAATCCTGAAAAAATAGAAAAATTTAACGGAATTAAAGTTATTGATAAATCAAAAAGCTATTGATAAATCAAAAAGCTATATTTTTGGTTATCATGAATTTAATGGAGATATAGCTTTTAATGTGATTGCAGATAAAACTACTTTGAGAAAAATATATGATTTTGAAAATTCATAAAAACACAAAACGATGTCAGTACAAAATTTCTCTTACAGCTTCACTACTTCAAAATCCCCTGAAGAAATCTTCAGTACTTTAATTAATCCCCGAAACTGGTGGATTGGTCTGCATCATGAAATCATTACCGGAAAATCTGAAAATCTGAATGATGAATTTATTTTTGATGCCGGAAATGGAGTTCATCACACCGTTCAACGACTTATAGAAGTAAGTCCTTACGAGAAAATTGTTTGGGAAGTGATCGAAAGCAAACTCAAATTCGTAAACAAAATGGACGAATGGACCGGAACAAAAATTTGTTTTGAGATTTTCAAAGAAGCCGATAAAACAAAAGTTGTTTTCACGCACGAAGGCTTGAGCCCGCAATTTGAATGTTTTGGCGGCTGTTCCGGTGCATGGTCGCAATATCTGGAAAAGTTGGAGAAAGATTTGAATCAATAGAATTTTAAGATTTTGAAAAAAAATATCTATTCACTATAATTATAATATTTAGAGCTTATTTTATAAATAAAAGTCTCAATTTCAGAGCTTTATTCATAAGGTCTATGTCTTGTTTTCCTAATACTTTCCTTTTGCTCTTCGGAAAATTTAAATCCATTTCTTTCATCGTCTAAAATCCTTTAAATGTAACCTGGAACCCTTTCCGGAATTTTTTCCGGAGTATCTTTCAGAATTATAAAAATTCTGTACATTTAGAACAAAACCTGTAAATTTAAAAATGCACAAAAAAATCTTTTCCATTCTATTTTTCTTTTTGATTTTCACCATAAAAGCACAAACTGTATACACCGGCTTTATCGGCAATTATCCTGTTGAAATGGTGATTTATCCTTATGGGAAATTGGCTGATGCTACATACTCTTACACTAATTTCGATGAACCGATAAGTCTGGACAATGGCAAAATAAACAATGGACATCTTATATTTCAGGAAAAGGAAAATTCAAAAAAAGATATTACGACAGCTGTTTTAACGATCAATAATTTTTCTAAATCCAAAGATAACCTCGAAGGAACATGGAAAAATACAAAAAGCAATACCGAACTCAAAGTCAGCCTTACCAAACAATATGCTTTTGATGTCGGTGAAAATATCGAATGGTCTGGAAGAGAACTGCTGCAGCCTGTTTCTCTGGGAAATAATTATTTTAAAATTGTACTTACCAAAAAGAAAGATGAATATTACCCGAAAGTTTCCGCAGTGAAGATTATTGAGAAAAAAACTGATAAAGTGTTGCAGATTCTTAATGTAGAATGCCAACCTTGGGGATTGAATAGTATTGCTGTAAATGATTATAATTTTGATGGAATTATGGATTTTTCCGTTTTTGAAAGCAGTTATGCCGGTCCCAACACTTCCAGCATTTACTTCTTATATGATAAAAAATCCCAGCAGTATTTTGAAAGTGGCTTTAGCGGAATTTCTTTGGAATTTGATCAGGCTAAAAAAAGAATTTACGAAAGGAATCAATGCTGTGCCGGTACAGTGGTGACAACCGCGGAATATAAAGTGGTGGATAACAACATGATTATACTGGGGCAACACTGCTATCGCTGGAGCGAGAAAAAGCATGGGCTTGTAGAGAGAAAGTTAAAGGAATGCCGGTAAATTTTTCTTTTTATGAAAGATTTCCTATGGTAAAGGTGATAGGAAAATAAATTAGTTTTTATTCGAGTCAAAAGAATTGTGGGGAAAAGAAATTTTATATCTTTAAAACCTGAAAATTAATAACTCTGAAACCAAATGACGAAACATCAGCAAAGAGTAGCCGAAGTCTATCATTTTTTCGACAATAAAGACACTGTTTTAGGATTTAGAAAATTACTGGACTGTGCAATGGATACTCAGAATATGGAGATCTACAAAGAAGCTGTCGCATTAACTGACTGGAAAGAACAGTTTCCTTCGTACACGGAGGAACTCATCGAAAAATCAAAAAATCTTCTTCAGAAAATAGAAAAAATTCCGGTAAAAGAACAATCGCTGGAAAAATCTGTACTGAGAGCCAGAAATATTTTAAAATCCTACGGAAGCAACCGCTTTTCGCTGGGTCCTGTTTCTGTGGAAATGAATAAAGGACAGGTTTACGGCTTGGTAGGCGAAAACGGAAACGGAAAAACAACTTTACTCAGAATTCTGGCAAAAGAAATTTCCCACAACGAAGGAGAACTGAATTATTCTTTCAACGAAGAACCAAAAAATGAATACGATCTCCGTACAAAGCTGGTTTACATTCCGCAGAGAACGGCAAAATGGTACGGAAGTTTAAAGGACAACCTGAAATTTGTACTGTCAAATTACGGTGTGAAACCTGAAGAAAATGAAACACGAACTTTAATGATGATTGCCCGTCTCGGACTTTGGAATTACAAACATCTGAAGTGGAGCGAACTTTCTTCCGGCTACAAAATGCGTTTTGAATTAGCCAGAACACTGCTGAGAAAACCGGAAATTTTATTACTGGATGAACCTCTTGCCAATCTGGATGTTTTGGCACAGCAGGTTATTCTGGAAGATTTAAAATCTATTGCAAATTCGGTTAATAATCCTATTGCGTTGATTTTGAGTTCACAGCAGCTTTACGAGGTAGAGAAAATATCAGACAAAGTTATTTTCCTGAAAAACGGGCAGTACAAAGACAATTCCGAACTGGTAAATGAAGAAAATGACGGACTGATTATCGAAATTGATACTACAAACTCCAGAGAAGATTTATTAAAAGCATTTGAAGGTTTCCCTCTTGAAAAACTGAATTTCAACGGAGGGGTTTATGTTGCTCATTTTTCAGCAGATACAGAGTTTCATACGGTGATGTCCGCGCTTGGAAATGCCAGAATGAATGTGGTGTACATCCGTAATATTTCTTCTTCAACCAGAAGGTTTTTCGTAAGCTAATTTTCTCAAATTCAACAAAAAATGCAAAAAATAAATAAAATTAATCAATTTCTGCTCGAAAAATATCCAACGGTATGGAATACCAGAATTGTATGGATGCTTTTGGCGAGTGCAGTTCTTCATATTTTCTTTTTTATAGTAGGCTATATTTCTCACGCTGATCCGGTCTCTTTACAGAAAATGAATGTAAAAGATGACTATTTCCGCGAAGGAATGATTTTTATCCACCTCATTATTTCGGTTCTCATGATGGTAGGATGGCTGATTATGATGTTTAAAAATAACGCATTCAAAAACTTTTATCCTTCTTCAAAAGGAAAATTGTTCCTGCAGTTTGTTCAGTACTTCATTATTCTTTTTGCAGGTACTACTTTTTATTTTTCTTATATGACGGGTTTTAAATTGTTTATTAAAAACAAATATCCCGATCAGGAAATGACTGAAAATATCAACGTTATTAATAAAGCCAATGCTTTTCTTTCTCAGGATCTTGAGCATTATACTTTGGATAACAGAACTTTTCCAAAGTTTTACGATTTGTATTGCGAAACGGATATTAATAAAATAGACCGGAATCAGAAATATTTTGTGTACTATAACAGGGTTTATCAGTTCTATAACTTATATTCAAAAACCGTTTATAAAAAAGATAAATACGGAGATTTCCTTTTCCCGTCAGGTGAAACCAAAAAGAATCTGGCGTATGAAGAAAATAAAAAAGGTTCTGCAACCTACTATTTCAAAAAAGATGTCGTGGATATGTCATCCTACATCAATACCACGGATTTAACGTATTATAATTTTTCTGATGTATTTTATAGTGATGATGATTCAGGAAAAGATTATTTGAGGATGCAATATTCTGTTGAAGAACCTTATGATGGATATAATCAGATGGTTAAAGACTCTTATAAAAAGAAGAGATTCGAAATCAACAGATTTACAACGGATCTGCTGAATAAAAAAAATCCTGCTGAAATTGAAAAGCTGCTGAAAAGTTTTCTTGATATTTCAAAAAAATTCGGAAT
This sequence comes from Chryseobacterium sp. 2P, assembly GCF_059579425.1. NCBI lineage: Bacteria > Pseudomonadati > Bacteroidota > Flavobacteriia > Flavobacteriales > Weeksellaceae > Chryseobacterium > Chryseobacterium sp. 2P. The sequence continues at coordinate 2,780,891 of NZ_CM184194.1, read as the reverse complement.
CAACAATAACCTTGATTCAAAAAGCTGGGTGAAAATGATCTATTATCCCAATGATTTCAACGTCAGATATTTTATTAAAAAATATAAACCGGTTCCTGGTGAAGAATATGATGTAAATAATCCGCCAACGGACGAAGACGGAAATTATGTGTACACCGAAACTGTTGCAGATTCTGCTGTTGCTGTTGTTGACGGTGAAGTGGTGAATGATTCCGTTCAGATCAGAGACTTTAATCCGGATATTGATAACCAGCTTTCTCCGGCGGAATATTTTAAGAATAACACGACAGATTACTACTATTATTCAGACAATCTTCAGAATCTTCTGAATAATGTAGATATTATAAAATCTACGGATTTCTTTTCAGAAAATATTCATATTTACATCTGGATCGCATTTTTCCTCTCTACCATTATTTTCAGCTTCAGAATAACAGGGCTTAAATCTCTTCTTTTCAGCGTGATTAGTGCAGGCGTTTTATTCTTGGCAGTTGTTCTGGTAACAGTATTATTTTCAGCTTCAGGCGGTAGAAGTGAAATTGAATTTTTTGTTTCCTATTTTGTTTTTTTTATAGGACTGGTGATTTTACTGCTTCCAATTGTAATGATGAAAAGTCTTAAAAAAATTATTGCCTCAATTCTCATTAACATCTCGATGAATGGCTTTGCTCTTTTTGTTTTGCTGATCTTTTTTATCATTAATATCCATCAGGAAAGAAGCTGTGACCAGATCAATATTATGTCTTATAACTGTCCTACAATTATTAAAACATTAGAATTCAATCTCAGTTATATAATTTTATGCTGCGGATTTGTCTTTATGTATCTGTATACTTCTGTTCTGCATAAATGGAAAGCAATGCCGAATTAATTTTCATTAACGATTGAAACTTATCTAAACTTTTGATTATTTTGAAAATAGCTTTCTAAAATATCTTTTGTAGTTAAACTTAAAACAGGTTGAAACAATAAAAAAGCTTACTTAAACAAGAAATTAAAAATGGCATTTTAACAAATTTTATCATGTCAGAAAATGGTTTTTATATTCAATTTTGTAATTTTAGGCAAAATTTAAAAAAGTGAAAAAGTTACTATTTGCAATTTGTATATCAGCTTCAGTTTTCAGTTTTGCTCAGGATTATTCTGTACCGGTAGCAAGTCCGCGCCAGAAAGTAGAGCAGCAGTTTTCAATGTCTAAAATCACGATCGATTACGGAAGACCGGGGGTGAAAGGACGTAAAATCTTCGGAGAACTGGTTCCTTACGGACAGGTTTGGAGAGCAGGAGCGAATTCATCCACCAAAATTACTTTCGGACAATCTGTAAACTTCGGCGGAAAAATTGTTCCGGCAGGAACTTATGGATTATTCATCGTTCCGACAGAAAAAGAATGGAAAGTAATCTTAAACAAAGATTTCCAGCAGTGGGGAGCTTATACATATGATGCAAAACAGGACGTTGTAGATGTTACAGTTCCGGTTAATAAATTAGCAGACAAGCAGGAATGGTTCGAAATTACTCTGAATCCGACAGGCGAAAACTCAGCCAACCTTGTGTTAAAGTGGGATCTTTCTCAGGCGGAAGTTGCTTTAAAACCGTCAAGTCCTGAAGCAGTAAGTAAAATTGCAGATAAGCTGAAGGAAATCAAAAAAATCGAGTCAGACGCAGCAAAAACAAAAGGCTAAGAAATGAACTTTTCTATTCAGACTGTTTTAGAAAATGAAAAATATCAGTTAATCCCCTTACAACAAGGGGATTTTGAGTCTTTATACGAAGTGGCTTCCGATCCTAAAGTATGGGAACAGCATCCTAATAAAGACCGCTTCCAAAGAGAAGTTTTCGAAAATTTTTTCAGAGGAGCAATAGAAAGCAAAGGTGCCTTTAAAATTATTGAAAAAGAAACAGGAGCCGTTTTAGGAAGCAGCCGTTTTTATGATTATGATGAAGCAGAGAACAGTATTTTTATCGGCTACACATTTTACGGAACAAAATCTTGGGGAAAATGAATCAATCCACAGATCAAGAAATTAATGCTCGATTATATTTTTCAGTTTGTAGACGTGGTTCATTTTCATATCGGGAAAGAAAATTACCGTTCCCAGATTGCTTTGGAAAGATTAGGCGGAAAGAAAATTGCGGAGCAGGAAGTCGCGTATTTCGGAGAACCGACGAGAACTAACTTTGTGTATGAAATCAGAAAAGAAAATCATTGGGTTTAATTTTTTTTGCAGATTTCACATATGGAGTTTGTTTAAAATTTTTTAAAATAAAAATAGTCTTATTGGAAAACGCAAAGGCGCAAGATTTTTATCAATCTCAAACCTTTAAGGCGCAAGAAAATCAAAGATTTTCAATCAGGATTGATACTTAATTTTATCGCAGATAAAATCTTTGCGCCTTAAGATAAGACAATATTTAATGAATATTTTGCGCCTTTGCGATGGTTATAACTATTAAGTTTTAACATCCTATGGTTTAACAATTCAGATCTTATTGATCTGCGTGAGTTTTTATAAGTGAAACGGCTTTGTGAAACTAAAAAGCGATCACTAGTAAAAAACTTTGTTTACTTAGTGTTCAAAAAATAAAAAATAAATAATATGAAGAAATATAAAATTCAGCAATCCCCATTCGTTGTTCCTACCACAGACGGAAAACTCATCGAAGAACACTGGGGAAATTCAACAGGAAATTCCAATATTTCCATTGCACACATGGTTACACCGCCCAACTGGAGCGAACCGCATCAGACTCCCGAATTTGATGAATTCACCTTAATTATTTCAGGAAAAAAACAATTTGAAATTGACGGAGAAACAGTTGTTTTAGAAAAAGGACAAAGTATTTTAATAGAAAAAGGAGCAAGAGTGCGATACAGCAATCCGTTTTCAGAAGAATGTGAATATGTTGCCATCTGTCTTCCGGCTTTTTCTATGGATCTTGTAAACAGGGAAGAATAAAGAATAAAAGTATGGCACTACAAATTTGTCCGAAATGTAAAGAAAATTCCTTTACATGGTTTATCAACGGAAAGTCTCATCTAACCGTTTGGAGCTGTTTCAATTGTGATTACGAAGCAAAGAAAAGCGAAAGTGAGAAATACATTTGCGAAAACTGTGGAAACAAAACAAAAACAAAGCTTAAAGACAAAGAAACCGAATATTTCTGGTGTTCTGACTGCAACACGACAAGCGAACTATAAAGAAAACGACCTCTAATTTTGGAGGTCGTTTTTTTATGAAGATTATAATTATTTCAGAAGTTCTTTTAAAAACATCAGCGTGTGGTTCCACGCTCTTTTCGCCATCACTTCATTGTAATCCGGCGATTTAGGATCAGTAAAAGTATGTTTGGAGTGTGCATACGTAATAATCTGCCAGTCTGCGTTTCCATCATTCATTTCCTTCACCAGATTATTGTAATCTTCCGGACTTACCCCTCTGTCATCGGCAGGATTTTCCACCAGAATTTTTGTCAAGATCGGTCCGTTTTTTCTCGCCTGATCTTTTCCGATGCTTCCGTGGATAGAAACAACTCCCACCACAGGAAGATTTCCCCTCGCTGATTCCAAAGCTCCCGTTCCTCCGAAACAATAGCCGATTACCGCAATTTTTTCAGGAATTGCCCCGTTTTTTTTCAATTGTTCCAGTGCAAGTGAAATTCTCTTCTGGTACGCTTCGTAATTTTTCTTGTAATATCCCGAATTTTTCGCAGCCGTATCCATATTGGTCGGAATATTTCCCTCACCGTAAATATCCGCAATAAAAGCAACGTAGCCTTGTTTTTCAAGTTCGGCAGCGGCTGTTTTCGCTTCATCATCAATTCCTTTCCACGCAGGAAGAATCAGAACTCCCGGAAGTTTCTTTCCCGCATTGGAAGTAACCAGTCCGTTAAGTTTCTGCGCGCCGTCCTGGTAAGCCACAGGTTTCAGATTCTGACCAAAAAAAGTCACCGAAGTCATTAAAAATGAAGACAATAAAAGTGAACGTATCATATTTTGTAATTTAATTTTTTTTTAGGAGCTGTTTCCCGCTTTCGCTACTCGCTTTTTCTGAATTTCGGCGGTGGCGAAGCCACCGCCGAAATTCAGAAAAGAGCTCAGACATGCCGCTCAATCAGGGCTAAATATCTGTCTGTTAATCAATGTTGTAACAATACCATCAATAGTTCTGCCAAATTCAGCCATTGCCTGTTAAGATTTAATCAATAAAAATTATGAACATCTTTTGTTCTCTCAAAATTCAAGATTTTTCATTTAATCAAACCCCAAATTTTCAAGTTTGTTTAAACTAATTTTAAATTTAACAGCAAAAGAGACAAAAGACTTTATTGAATTTACTTAAAGTATTTCAAAAGTCTGCAAAGAGAAAAAATCTTTGATTTTTTTAACTTATGTGCTCTTTTTTCCATTTAATTATTAAACTTAAACAACTAAAGTGTTACAATATTTTGCGGTAAAAAAGTTTAAACAAGTTTTTCATAAAACAACAAACAATGCATTTCTAAATTATTGAAAAATAATCAGGAATTTAAATTACTAAAAATAACTCAAAATCAATAAAAATAAGATATAGAGTCTGTTTAAACTTTTTATTTAACCGCAAAAGCTGCAAAATATCTACTAAATTTTTTATTTAAAGTTGATTATTATAAATGAAAAAGCTCACAATAGTTTTTAAAAATTTTTGATTTTTATTCTTTTGAGCGCTTTTGTGGTTAATTCTGAATTAGTTGTAAAGTTTATCATTTAAATTTTCATCATCAATTTAACTCAATCAACCTAAAACTTAGCCTCAACCTCAATCAATCTTAACCTTAACCTCAATCTCAACCTCACTCCGGCTTATAAAACAGATACTGCTCATTCTCATAATACGCATGAATATGCTGCAAACCATTCGTCAGAACAATCTCTTTCGCTCCGATCACAGAATTATATCTTGCAGTCTGCTCAAAAGTCTTTTCGGTTAATTTAATTTGCGGAGCTTTGCATTCAATTAAAATTTTAGGCTGTGCTTTTTCAGTAATTAAAAGATCAACCCTCTTCGTTAAACCATTTAAAACAATCTTTTTTTCCGTAATTAATGCAGAAGCAGAGTAGGACTGTACCGTAAGATAATAATGGATCCAGTGTTGCCGTACCCACTCTTCAGGAGTCAGCAAAAGGTAAGTTTTACGAACCAAATCATAAATAAAAAACTTATCTTTGTCTTTCTTGAATTTAAAATCAAAAGTTTCCTGAAAATTCAGTTTTGGAAGTTCCATTTATAAGATGAAAGAATTAGATTTAATCCTCAAAAATATTAAAAATAAAGAAGTTTTACCGATTTATTTTTTTCACGGAGAAGAACCCTACTTTATAGATCTTGCTGTAAAAGCTCTCGAACACGACTTTCTGACGGAAGATGAAAAAGCATTCAACCAAACCGTAGTCTATGGGAAAGATACCACTTATCAGGAAGTTCTTTCTTTGGCGAGACAGTTTCCCATGATGGGCGACAAACAGGTTATCATTGTAAAAGAAGCGCAGGATTTAAGACTCGCCGAAAGCGAAAGCAATGCTCTGGAAATATACGTTCAGAATCCTGTTCCGTCCACCGTTCTGGTTTTTGCACACAAACATAAAAAATTAGACAGTAGGAAGAAAGTCACCAAATCTTTAGAAAAAGCGAAAGCATTATTTTTAAGCGAATCAATCCGCGAAAACAACCTTCCCAAATGGATTGCAGACGAATGTGCCGCACTAAAAATAAAAACAGCTCCCAATATCTCACATCTTTTAGCAGAATATTTAGGAAACGACCTTTCAAGAATTGCCAATGAGCTGAATAAACTGAAAATTATCCTGAAAGAAGGTGAAATTTTAGACGGAACCATCATCGAAAACCATATCGGAATCAGCAAAGAATACAATGTTTTTGAATTACAGAAAGCTTTAGGAACAAAAAATGCCAACGCAGCATTTAAAATTGCACATTTTATGGGCAAAAACCCTAAAAACAATCCTTTTGTGATGATGTTGGCAAGTTTATACAATTACTTTTCCAATGTCATTATTTATAACACGATGATGGGTCAGCCACCTCAGACAATTGCTGCACAAATGGGCGTAAATCCTTATTTTATAAAAGATTATGCAGAATCGGCGAGATTGTATCCATTAAAACATGCAACCAGAGTCATTTCAATTTTAAGAGAATTCGACATGAAAGGAAAAGGATTGGGCGCAGTAAATATGAGCGAAGCAGAACTGATTAAAGAATTGGTTTACAAAATTATAAATGTCGATAAAATTAAAATGAAAGTATGATTTTGATAACTGTTGCTGACTGATTGACCTCAATTGTATCATCAACTAATAATCGGCATTTAAAAACTACTATCGAAATTCAACATATTAGATATTGACAACTATCATTAAAATAACTTTAAATAAACAGTAAAAATTCCGAAATTAGCACTCGGAAATTTTAAATTTTTTTGAAAAGCAGAATATGGAGCAAAACATTTTAGATTGTGTGATCGTTGGATCTGGACCTTCTGGTTTCACAGCGGCAATTTATGCAGCAAGAGCAGACTTAAAACCTGAACTGTACACAGGTCTGGAGCCGGGCGGACAATTGACTACAACTACTGAAGTCGACAACTTTCCGGGATATCCCAACGGAATTACAGGTCCTGAAATGATGATGGATTTGCAGAAGCAGGCTGAAAGATTCGAAACAAAAGTACATTATGAAATGATTACTAAAGTTGAATTTTCAAAAGAAGTGGGAGGAGTTCATAAGCTGTACGCAGGAAATAAAGAAATTTATGCAAAAACAGTAATTATTTCTACCGGAGCTACTGCAAAATATTTAGGTCTTGATGACGAAAAAAAATACAACGGAGGAGGAGTTTCTGCCTGTGCGACGTGTGACGGATTTTTCTATAGAGGAAAAGATGTTGTGGTGGTAGGAGCAGGAGATACAGCAGCAGAAGAAGCAACTTATCTTGCAAAGCTGGTGAACAAAGTAACCATGTTGGTCAGAAAAAATGAATTCAGAGCTTCTAAAGCAATGGTTCACAGAGTGAATAATACGCCCAATATTGAAGTGAAGTTCCACCACGAGTTAATCGGTATTGAAGGAGAAAATAACCTTGTGGAAAGAGCGGTAGTCATTAATAATCAGACTCAGGAAAAATCTACCATTGATGTCCACGGAATTTTCATTGCCATTGGTCACAAGCCGAATACAGATATTTTCGTGGGACAGATTGATCTGGATGAAAACGGATATATTGTAACGGAAAAAGGTTCTTCAAGAACAAATCTTCCGGGAGTTTTTGCAGCAGGAGATGTTCAGGATCACATCTACAGACAGGCGATTACAGCTGCGGGAAGCGGTTGTATGGCAGCCATGGATGCAGAGAAGTATCTTGCAGAATTGCATTAATCTTAAGAAATTAAATATAAAAACGCATCTTTCGGGATGCGTTTTTTGTTTACAATTCGCACAAAAATTATTTTTAAAAGGGTATAATTAGAGTTTTTAACCGAAATAATTCACCTGATTTTTAGTTCATTATTAATTTTTGTTAAAATTTGTCAGGAAAATATTTTGTCAGAATTGAAAAACGTTCTATATTTGCACCACTGAAAACAACGATATAATCGGAGTTTCTGGAGAGTTGGCAGAGTGGTCGATTGCGGCAGTCTTGAAAACTGTTGACTGTAACAGGTCCGGGGGTTCGAATCCCTCACTCTCCGCAAAAAAAATCCTTCAAAGTAAAATTTGAAGGATTTTTTTTATTACTGCATATGTAATTTCAGACGTTTTTAGGATCAGGCTCAAAAGGGATCAAGCGAAAAATCTGGGGACTATACAAAAAGTTTAGCTGCTCTGAATAAGAAAAACGTTCTGTTATTTATCTGATTAAGCTCTTCATTTTCTGTAGTACCATCCGTTTATTTTCTGTTAAATTATTATTTGGTTCATAATTAATCTGCAAATTAAAAGATTTTATAAGTTGCAATATACTTTCAACTCAATTATAAGTTGTAGTTTAAAGTAAATTAATATTCCCGGAAGTACAGAGCATGATATTCTAAAACTGACGTTTAAAAGCGGTAATCATTGGCAAAAGAGAATTTACAAATTGAATTTCTTATGGTATTAAAAAGGGTTCCGGATGTATTTCTGTTTTTGTATTTATTGATTTTGAAAGCTGCTAAAATTAATTTTCTACAGATGATATTTAAACTTTATTTTACCTGAAATAATTTATTTTAATTTATGCTGAATTCTGTTATTTGTAATTTTCTAATCGCTTACATGCAAAAACGGTAAAAAAAAATATCAATTTTTAACGTTTTTTAGCTTTAAAAGTGTTTTTTTTACACTTGTTTGTATTTTTTTTAGGTTATTTTTTTTACAATTCTTATCATAATATTTATCTAAAAAAATCACTTATTTTCTTATTGTAATCTCCATCATAAATACTTGTTAATTGATGCATTACAATATTGATAAGTGTAATTTTAATGATAACCTTATCATAATTTGTATGTGAATGTTTTCATAAAAAATCGATATGTAAATTGCTGATATTTAGGTCTTAGTGTGAAAATTATTTTTTTTATTCATTTGAATTTTTATATTTGTCATGTTACATAAATGTTAACACTTGCATGAGCCCCAATTTTATACATACCTATGTTTCGGTTGACTGTGTTGTTTTTGGTTTCGACCATGAAAACAGATTAAATATCTTATTAGTAGAAAGGCATCTTGATGAAGAAAGACAGATAAAACTTCCGGGAAGTCTCATTTTTAGTGATGAAGATGTGGACGATGCTGCAGAAAGGGTGCTGCACGAGCTTACAGGAATTAAAAAAATGGTTCTGAAACAATTTAAGTGTTTTGCAGATCCTATGAGAGCCAATAATGAAAACGATATCCAATGGATGGGAACAGAGTACAAACAGCATATCGACAGAATTATTACCGTTGCCTATCTTTCTCTGTGTAAGATTGATCATAAGATTAACAGTACAAAATACAGCACGGTAGATTGGTTTCCCATTGATGAGGTTCCTTCTCTGCCGTTTGATCATAATAAAATTATTAATGAATCTTTAGGGGAGGTAAGAAAATGGATAGAAGTGGATTTCTCTATTATATTTGAGCTTCTTCCAAAAAAGTTTACCATTAGACAGCTCTATCAGTTGTACAGTGCATTAAGTGAAAAACAAATTGATATTAAAAACTTTCATAAAAAAATCTCCTCGTTCAATTATATTATACCATTGGATGAGATTGAAAAGAACGTATCGCATCGTGCAGCCAGATATTATAAATTCGATGCCAAAATTTACAAGAAAAACAATACTAAACTAATAAAATAATACCTTTTTAAAACTATATGTACTTACTAGGCTATGATATCGGCAGTTCTTCTGTGAAAGTTTGTCTCGTTGAAGCATCCAGCGGAAAAGTAATCGCATCCGAATTTTCACCTAAAAAAGAGATGAAAATTACTGCAATTCATCCCGGTTGGGCAGAGCAGAATCCTGTCGACTGGTGGACAAATCTGAAGCTGGCTCATGAAGCGGTAATGCATGAAGCCGGTATAAATGCGGAAGACATTAAAGGAATTGGTATTACCTGGCAAATGCATGGTTTAATTTTGGTAGACAAAGATCAGAACCTGTTAAGACCCTCCATCATCTGGTGCGACAGCCGTGCTGTTCCTTATGGAGAAAAAGCCTTTAAAGAAATCGGAGAAGAAAAATGTTTATCTCATCTCTTAAATTCTCCCGGGAATTTCACCGCTTCAAAATTAGCCTGGGTAAAAGAGAATGAGCCGGAAATTTTCGAAAAAATAGACAAAATAATGCTTCCAGGAGATTACATTGCCATGAGACTTTCCGGAGAGATCGGAATAACGGTTGAAGGCTTGTCAGAAGGGATTTTCTGGGACTTTAAAAACAATTGCATCTCAGAAGATGTCATTAATTATTACGGGATTCCGAAAAGCTTTTTTCCTGAAATCGTACCTACATTCGGAATTCAGTCAGCAGTTTCTGCCGTAGCGGCAGAGGAATTAGGCTTAAAAGAAGGAACACCCATTTCCTACAGAGCAGGAGATCAGCCGAATAATGCATTATCACTCAATGTTTTTAATCCTGGAGAAATCGCTTCCACAGCAGGAACTTCAGGCGTTGTTTACGGTGTTTTAGATAAATTAGACTACGATAAACTATCAAGAGTAAATACTTTCGCGCACGTTAATCATACCGAAGAATTAACGAGATTAGGAGTTTTACTTTGCATTAACGGAACAGGAATTTTAAATTCCTGGTTAAAACATAATCTGGCAACCTCCCTGTCTTCTTACGGAGACATGAACGACATGGCATCGCTTTCACCGGTAGGAGCCAAAGGATTAAGCATCATCCCTTTCGGAAACGGAGCAGAAAGAGTACTCGAAAATAAAGAAACCAATTGCTCCATTCACGGGATTAATTTTAATATCCATACCAAAGGAGATATTCTGCGTGCCGCACAGGAGGGAATAGTATTTTCCTATGAATACGGAATGGACATCATGAGAAATATCGGGATGGATATTCAGGTGATCCGTGCAGGAAATGCCAATATGTTCCTGAGTTCAATTTTCAGAAAATCACTGGCGGGAGTAAGCAATGCCGTTATTGAACTTTATGATACCGACGGAGCGGTAGGTGCTGCAAGAGCCGCAGGAATGGGAATAGGCTTTTACGTAGATTCTAAGGAAGCCTTTGCCTCTCTGGAAAGAATAGCCGTAATAGAACCGCAACTGGAAAAAAGAGAACAATACTTAGAAGCCTATTCAAGATGGAAACAGCATCTTAACGAAATAGTATAATCACCAATACAAAAAGATTTTTTATTGTACTTATTGATTCTTCAGAATCAGTGAGCAGGGAAACTTTATGCTGAATTTTAAAATTAAACTAAAAATTAAAACAAATATATGAACACTTTAACAGGTACAAAAGAGTTTTTTACAGGTATCGACAAAATCAAATTTGAAGGAAAAGAAAGCAGGAATCCGATGGCTTTCAGATATTATGATGCAGAAAGAATTGTGATGGGAAAACCTATGAAAGACTGGACACGTTTTGCAATGGCTTGGTGGCATACCTTATGTGCAAACGGAAGCGATCCGTTTGGAGGACCAACAATTCATCATCCATGGGACATCGGAAACGATGCCGTAACCAGAGCAATGCATAAAATGGACGCAGGGTTTGAATTCATGTCTAAAATGGGTTTTAACTATTACTGTTTTCACGACATCGATCTTGTAGATCCTGCCGATAACTGGAAAGACTACGAGAAGAATCTTCAGGCTGTAGTGGAATATGCAAAACAAAAGCAGCAGGAAACCGGAATTAAACTTTTATGGGGAACGGCAAACGTTTTCACTCATGAAAGATACATGAACGGAGCTTCCACGAACCCGAATTTTGATGTTGTTGCGTGCGCAGGAACTCAGGTTAAAAATTCTATTGATGCTACAATTGCTCTTGGTGGCGAAAACTATGTGTTCTGGGGAGGAAGAGAAGGTTACATGAGTCTTTTAAATACCGATATGAAGCGTGAAAAAGACCATTTGGCACGTTTTCTTACCATGTCCAGAGACTACGCCCGTCAGCAGGGTTTTACAGGAACTTTCCTTATTGAGCCCAAACCGATGGAGCCTACAAAACACCAGTATGATTACGATTCTGAAACGGTGATCGGCTTCCTGAGACATTACGGATTAGATAAAGATTTTAAATTAAATATTGAAGTGAACCACGCAACACTAGCAGGTCATACTTTCGAGCATGAGCTTCAGGTGGCGGTAGATGCAGGACTTTTAGGAAGCATCGATGCAAACAGAGGAGACTATCAGAACGGATGGGATACAGATCAGTTTCCGGTAGATTATTTAGATATGGTTCAGGCATGGCTGGTGTTACTTCCTGCAGGAGGTTTAGGAAACGGAGGAGTTAACTTCGATGCTAAAATCAGAAGAAACTCTATTGATCCTGAAGATTTGTTTATTTCTCATATTTCGGGAATGGATGTTTTCGCGAAAGGATTATTAGCCGCAGCAGATATTCTTGAAAATTCAGATTATAAAAAACTGAGAACAGACCGTTACGCATCTTTCGATAACGGAAACGGAAAGGCTTTTGAAGCAGGAACGCTTACTTTGGAAGATCTTCAGAGGATAGCTCATGAAATTGGGGAACCACAGCCAAAAAGCGGAAAGCAGGAATTGTTTGAAGCGATTGTGAATATGTATATCTAAATAAACGTAAAAAGGCTGCTAAACACTAAGGATTTCTCAAAACGATAATTATTAATAGCCTTTTTATTCAACCCTAATATTAAACGTAATAATTATGAATCGATCTTATTTAGCTAAAACCAATAAAGCCGCGCTCTTTTTTGCAATGGCTTTATTACCTTCCGGTTTAGCCTATTCTCAGAGTAAAAAAGATACTGTTGCTAAGGAGAAAAAAATAGAAGAAGTAGTGGTAATCGGGTACGGAACCCAAAGAAAGGAAGCCGTAACAGGCTCCGTAGCATCTGTAAAAGGAGATGTTTTAAGAGAAGTACCTACTGCTAACATTACTCAGGCATTGCAGGGAAGAACCGCAGGGGTAGATATTAGCCAGACATCTACAAAACCCGGAGCCAGCATGCAGATTCGCATCAGAGGAACACGATCTTTAACACCCAATGCGAATGATCCGTTAATTGTTCTTGATGGAATTCCGTTTGTGGGATCACTTGGTGACATCAGTTCCAGTGACATTAAAAGTATAGATATCCTGAAAGATGCTTCTGCAACTGCGATTTATGGTTCCAGAGGAGCGAACGGAGTTATTTTGGTAACAACAAACAGAGGTTCCAAAGGTCAGAAGCCGAGATTTACTTACAATTCTTTCACAGGAGTTCAGACCTTGTTTTCAAGGTTTCCGATGATGGACGGTCCTAAATTGGCTAAATTAAGAGCTGATGCAGGAAATATTTACGGATTAGGAAAAGATGAAACATTAGACACCAATACAGATTGGCAAAAGCTGTATTACAAACCGGCCATGATGACCAGTCATGATGTAGGGGTTTCGGGGGGAACGGAAGGAGGTAATTACAACGTAGGTTTATCCTATTTTAAGCAGGACGCTTTAATTCCGATCCAGAATTATGAAAGATTCTCACTAAGGATTGCTTTGGATCAACAGGTTGGTAAAAGCTTCAAATTCGGATTTACATCCAATACCAACTATACAGTGTCAGAAGGGAATGGCGTGGCAGGAGCGCCGGTTCTGGGCAACTCTCCGCTAGCAAACCCTTATAATGCAGATGGAAGTATTAAAAGAACCATTAGTACGGCATCGAATATTGATCAGTCCTGGGTATACATCAGAAAAACCCTCGAAAATCTGGGGGATAAATATGTAGATGAAAGCAAAGGTCTTTCTTCATACAATAATTTATATGGAGAAGTAAGCTTGCCGATTAGCGGTTTGAAATACAGATTAAATGTCGGATTGGATTATACCACTTCTAACAGCGGAAACTATACAGGAGTAGGGGTTTTCAATGTGAATTCAGCCGCTCCTTCCAGTGCAGGAAAAGGAAACAGCCAGACTTATCACTGGACATTAGAAAATTTATTAACCTATGACAAAACTTTTGGAAAACATAAGATTAATGCTGTAGCTTTATACTCTGCAGAAGGAAATCGGTATATCAGCAGCTATATGAGTGCCAAAAATGTACCGTCAGACTTCTTCCAGTATTACAATTTGGGACAGTCTCCGCAAGCAGATATTTCTGTGAAGCCTGAAGATCAGGTATATGTACAGAGAGGGCTTATATCGTATATGGGACGTGCTATGTACACCTATGATAATAAATACATGATTACAGCAACGCTTCGTGCAGATGGTGCATCTGTTTTGGCACCGGGTAACAAATGGCATACCTATCCCGCAATATCTTTAGGCTGGAATTTGGCGAATGAATCTTTCATGCAGAGTCTCAAAGCCATCAATCAGTTCAAATTAAGATACGGATGGGGGCAGACTTCCAATCAGGCGGTTGGTCCGTACACTACCAAAGGTACTTTAGGGGTTGTTCCGTATAATTTCGGAAATACAAATACGACAGGGGTATATATTACTACTGCACCAAATCCAGAGTTGGGCTGGGAATACTCTAAAACCAATAACTTCGGTTTGGATTTCGGATTATTTAATAATAGATTGACAGGTACTGTAGAGTATTACAGAACTAAAACAGAGCAGGTTTTATCTCCGACAAATCTTCCTATATCCGGAGGTATTGCAAGTGTAACGAACAATATAGGACAGATAGAAAACAAAGGTTGGGAAGTTTCACTTAATGGTACGATCATAAACAATCCTGATGGCTTCAGCTGGGATGCAGGAGTTAACTGGTATGCCAACAGAAATCAGATTTTAGCTTTGAATTCAGGGACTACCCGTGATGTGGCGAACAATTGGTTTGTAGGACATAATATCAATGCGATCTATGACTATCAGAACATTGGCTTGTGGCAGCAGGGAGATCCTTATCTGAATATATTGGAGCCGGGTGGTAATATAGGGATGATTAAAGTTCTTTACACCGGCGGTTACAATGCAGATGGTACTCCGGTAAGAGCAATCGGTCCGGACGACAGACAAATTATCGATACAGCTCCGGATTGGCAGGGTGGTTTCAATATGAGATTTGCTTACAAAAATTTTGAATTGAGTACTGTAGGTGCATTTCAGCATGGTGGTGTTTTAATCAGTTCTATTTATGGTTCTTCGGGTTATCTTAACAGATTAACGGGAAGAGGGAATAACGTAGATGTAGATTACTGGACGGCAGAAAATCCGAATGTAAGATATCCTAAGCCGGGAGGTATAATGAGTGGAGATAATCCGAAATACGGTTCTACTCTTGCTTACTTCGATGGATCTTATCTTAAACTGAGAACAATAACACTAGGTTATAATTTGAAGAAAGAATTTTTAGATGATCTGAAATTAAATAGTTTAAGAATTTATGTAACGGTAACTAATCCTCTGGTTCTTTTCTCTCCTTATCATAAAGAATCAGGGATGGATCCTGAACCGAACTCTTACGGTAACCAGAATCAGGCGGTAAACAGCAGTCTTCCTTATAATGCGCGTCAGCTGATTATAGGAACCAATAATCCGTCTACACGTAATTATCTAATGGGAATCAATTTATCTTTTTAAATTACAAAATCATGATCAAGTTTAATAAAAAAATAGTTTTAGGAGCGTTTTTCTTCTCGCTTTGCTTATCCAGTTGTAATGAAATTCTGGACGAACAGCCAAGATCTAACTATACGGTGGATTATTTTAATACGCCGGATGGGGTAACAGCAGGGGTTACATCTTTATACAGAAGTTTGCGTTTATTGTATGGTAACGGCTACTTCATGAGTAACTGCCAGAACGGAACCGACGAATCTACTTTTGCACAGAGTGCAGACGGAAACTTTAAAGAATTGGACTTTTCAGGAAATGGTAATGTTACGCCCGCTTCTTTCCCTCCGAGTATGATTTGGGGATCTGTATTCCCTTCTATTAATACCGCAAACGGAATTGTAGAAAGAGGTCCGCAGTTTGGTGTGGCAGAATCATTAATTTCCGAAGCAAGATTCTTCAGAGCATTTGATTACTTTATGCTGGTTCAGACGTATGGAGGAGTTCCGTTAGATTTGGGAGCAGGAGAACTTGCACTCAATACAAATGCGATAACAACTTCTAAAAGAAATACCGTTCCGGAAGTTTACACCAGAGGAATTTTTCCTGATCTCAGAAAAGCAATAGATAATTTACCTGCTTCACCAAGAGTAACGGGAGGAGTAACGAAAAATGTTGCAAGATTATTTTTAGCAAAAGCCTACCTTACATACGGATGGTGGCTGCAGAATCCGAACAGCATTCCAACGTATCCGGACGCTCCAAGAACCGATCCGGATGGTCATAATGCACAATGGTACTTCCAGCAGGCGTATGACACAGCTATGCAGGGAATAACTACTCCCGGTCCATATGCTTTACAACCTACATTTTATGATGTCAATGTAGGATCAAACGACAGAAACAACGAATGTATGCTATATGCGGATCATACTCAGGCTAGTGCATTTTATAACGAATCAGATCCTGTAGGTTTCGGTTCCGGATGGGCTCCTGATAACTTCGCTGCGTGGATGCAGACATGGAACTACACCAACCTGAAGAGCAGCAGTTCTGCAACAACCTTTACTGCTGTAAGTTCTGTACAGCGTGCTGCAACACAATCTTTAGGTCGTCCATGGGTTCGTATGGCTCCTCCGATTGGAGTTATTCAGAATACATTTGCTGATAAAACTACCGATTCAAGATATGACGGTACTTTTGTTACGACTTACAGAGGTAATTGGGACAAAGCAGGTGTTACAAACCCTGTTCTGTATAATGCCAATAACTTACCTGTACAGCCGGGAGGAGCGATTCTGAGCTTCCTTAACGATGATTCCCAAACGCCAACTTATCCTTCAGGAGCAGGGCAAAACGGTGTGGGCGCAGGTACATTACCGGGAAGAGCAGATTGGGTAGTTGCACCAAACGGAATCAGCAGAATTGTTTATCCGGGATTGTGGAAAATCGGAACGTACCGTACGGATGATCCAAACGGACTGGGATATCCGAACGCGGGGCTTACTCGCCCTTTCAACGTAGCAAAATTCTCAGAATTCTACTTTATCGCAGCAGAAGCAGCTGTAAAAGGAGCTTCAGGTTCTATGACGGCGAGAGATTTAATTAATGTAATCCGTGCAAGAGCAGGAAAATGGAAATTTAATAACGCTCAAAATACAACGTACATTGCAGATAATAGTGCCGCAATGACTGCTGCAACGCCTTCTGTAATTACTATTGATTATATTCTGGCAGAAAGATCCCGTGAATACTACGGAGAATTCTACAGATGGTACGATTTAGTACGTACACAGAAATGGGGCGAATACGCAGCTTCTTATAAAATCGGAGGTACTGCTTATGGAAACCATACACCGCAGACCGTAACACGTAATATTCAGCCGTTCCATTATCTGAGACCGATTCCGCAGGGACAAATCGATGCCATGAGTGGTGCAACTGCTGAAGAAAAAGCAAAATACCAGAATCCTGGTTATTAAAAGTGAGTTAGTTTCACATTCATATATAGTTTACAGGGCAGATCCTAAAATATCTGCCTTGTTTTTTAATTAAAAATTTTAATGGTATGGAAAAAACATGGCGTTGGTTTGGGAAAAACGATAAAATTAAATTACAAACCCTTTTACAAATTGGTGTAGAAGGTATTGTTTCGGCATTACACGACATTCCTAACGGAGAAATCTGGAGCTTAGAGGCTGTTAACGATTATAAAAATTATATAGAAAGTCACGGTCTTCGCTGGTCTGTTGTAGAGAGTCTTCCCGTAAGCGAAGCGATCAAATACGGAGGAGAAGACCGTGATTTTTTAATAGAAAATTATATTAAAAGTCTCGAAAACTTAGGAAAAGCAGGGATAACTACGGTTTGCTACAATTTTATGCCGGTTTTAGACTGGGCAAGAACAGATCTTTTCCATGAGTGGGAAGACGGTTCATCATCATTGTACTTTAACAAAGCAAGATTTGCTTATTTTGAAATTCATATTCTTAAAAGAAAAGGAGCAGAAAAAGATTACACTCAGGAAATTCTTCAAAAAGTTGAAGAACTGAAAAATACACTCACAGAAAAAGATAACCATGATCTGATCGATTCAGTTATTGTGAAAACACAGGGATTCGTTAACGGAAACATTAAAGAAGGCGAATTAAATCCCGTAGAAAAATTTAACAATTTACTGGCATTATATGATGGGATTGATAAAAATCAGCTTCGCGAAAACCTGAAATATTTCCTCGAAAAAATAATGCCGGTTTGTGAAGAATGGAATATCCAGATGTGTGTTCATCCCGATGATCCGCCCTTCGCATTACTCGGTTTACCAAGAATTGTCACCAACGAAGAAGATATCGACTGGTTTCTGAATGCAGTAGACAATTCCTATAACGGACTGACTTTCTGTGCAGGTTCTTTGAGTGCCAATCTACAAAACGATGTTCCGAAACTGGCTCAGAAATTTGCTCACAGAACAAAATTTGTTCATCTCAGAAGCACCAATGTTTTTGAAAACGGAGACTTTATTGAAGCACATCATTTAAGCGGAAGAGGAAAGTTAATCGATGTAATAAGAGTATTTGAAAAAGAAAATCCCGATCTGCCCATGAGAATTGATCACGGAAGATTATTGTCGGAAGATACAGATAAAGGCTATAATCCGGGATATTCTTTCTTGGGAAGGATGCTGGCTTTAGGACAGATAGAAGGAGTAATGGCAGCCGTACAGAATGAAATGAACAAAAAACTTTAGTAAGACAGAACCCGAAGGGTTCAATACAAATACCGTAGGTGAAACCTATGTAAAACAGAATACAATGAACAGCGAACCCGAAGGGTTCAATATCAACCATCATTCATCAAAAATAAAAAATGAACGAAATATTCAGTATAAAAGATAAAGTCGCAGTCATTACAGGAGCTTCCGGCGTTTTGGGAGGAAGCCTTGCCAAAAGTTTTATCGAAGCCGGTGCAAAAGTGGTGATGTTAGGAAGAAACCACGAAACACTGCAGTCCCGTGTAAAGGAACTTGCAGGTTCAGAAGATAATGCATTTGCCGTGGAAGCCAATGTAATGAACATTGAAAGTCTGGAAAAGGCATCAGAAAAAATCATCGAAAAATATGGTAAAATAGATATTTTACTGAACATCGCCGGAGGAAATATTCCTTCAGCAACCTTATCTCCCGACCAGTCATTTTTCGACATGAATATCAGCGGATGGGATGAGGTTACTGCTCTTAATATCAACGGAACCGTTTATCCTAGCTATGTTTTCGGAAAAATAATGGCGGAACAGAAAAGCGGCAGCATTGTTAATATTTCATCAATGGCAGCGTATTCTGCAATTACAAGAGTCGCCGGATATTCGGCGGCAAAATCCGCAATTACCAATTTTACCCAATGGCTGGCTTCCGATCTGGCTTTAAAATTCGGAGATAAAATCCGTGTAAATGCAGTAGCACCGGGATTTTTCATCGGAGATCAGAACCGTGCTATTTTACTCAATCCTGATGGATCTTTAACGGACAGAAGCAAAAAAGTAATTGCCAAAACACCCATGCAGAGATTCGGGGAAGTGGAAGAGTTAAACGGAACTGTACAGTTTCTCTGTTCAGATGCCGCAAGCTTCATCACCGGAGCTTTAATTCCCGTTGATGGAGGTTTTAGTGCTTTCAGCGGAGTTTAATTTTTTTAAATTGAATAATGAGTCATTTCATTAAAAATAAAGATATTTTCGGAGATTCGTTTTTGTTGGGATCAGCAAAAGCAGAGAACCTCTATTTTGGCTATGCGGAAGGAATGCCCATCATCGATTATCATAATCATCTGGAATCTGATGTCATTTCACATAACCGGAATTTCCGTTCTCCTACTGCAATATGGCTGGATGGCGACCATTACAAATGGCGTGCGATGCGCAATTTTGGGATTGATGAACACTTCATTTCCGGAAAAGCAGCCGATGAGGAAAAATTTCTTAAGTGGGCAGAAACCGTTCCTTATACGCTTCGGAATCCGCTATTTCACTGGACTCATCTTGAGTTAAAAAATACTTTTGGGATTAAAGAATATTTATCAGGTAAAAATGCGGCAGATGTTTACAGCTCAATGCAGGATTCCTTACAGAAACCTGATTTTACACCACAGAATTTGCTCAGAAATTATAAAGTGGAAGCACTTTGTACAACAGATGATCCTTCGGATGAGCTGGATCATCATAAAAAATTAAGAGCAGGAGGTTTCAGTACAGCCGTTCTGCCGAGTTTCCGGCCGGATATTTACATTAATATTATTGATCCCGAATCGTATATTCTCAACCTTAAAAAACTCGAAAAAGCTTCCGGAATCAATATCAGTTCGGTTTCCGATTTGTTGAATGCACTTCAGTCAAGAATCAATTATTTTGATGAGGTTGGAGCTAAAGTTTCAGACCATGGGTTTGAATATTTTCCGGACACAACGAAGTGGAGCTCAGATCTGGAAAAAGAGTTTTCAGAATTTCTGAAAGGCAACAAACCTGCATTTTCCAATCCGGATGCGCTTTGCGGATTTCTTTTGAAAGAACTTTGCAAAATGTATTCTGATAAAGGCTGGGTTCAGCAGTTCCACGTAGGGGCAACAAGAAATAACAATTCCCTCATGCTGAAAAGTATTGGCGCAAATACAGGTTTTGATGCAATCGGAGAGCGGTATTTTGCTCAAAGGATGAGTGTTCTTTTTGATGAACTCAATTCCGAAGACAAACTTGCAAAAACAATTATTTACAATTTAAATCCAGCTTATAATGAAGTTCTGGCTTCTCTTGCAGGCAATTTCAACCAATCCGGAATCCGCTCAAAAATACAGTTCGGTGCTGCATGGTGGTTTCTGGATCAGTTGGATGGAATGCAGAAGCAGATGAACACACTTTCGAATATTGGATTAATAAGCACATTTGTCGGAATGCTCACCGATTCCAGAAGCTTCCTTTCGTTTTCCAGACACGAATATTTCAGGAGATTGCTTTGTAATATGTTCGGAAGAGAAATGGAAGAAGGGCTTCTTCCCGATGACGAAAAATGGGTTGGAGCGATAATTCAGGATATCTGTTACTACAATGCCAAAAATTACTTCAACTTTTAAAAATGAATAAGGGAAATTCAAATAAAATTTTATGCTTTGGAGAAATGCTTTTGCACTTTGCTCCGGATTCTCATGGAAATTGGCTGGAAAATCAGTCCGTCAAAATTTATATAGGCGGAGCTGAATATAATGTGGCTTCCGCTCTTTCCAAATGGGGAAATAAAGTTTCTCTGTATTCTGCATTACCGGAAAATTATCTGGGCAATCTGCTGGAATTAAAATTAAATCTGGAAAAAATAGAAATCCTCGCAGAAAAATCAACTGGCAGACTGGGAACCTTTTATCTACCTTTTGATGGCGATATGCAGAATGCCAAAGTGATCTACGACCGTTTTCCTTCGGTTTTTTCAGAATCAGACTTTTCAGGATTTTCCGATGATGAACTTTTTCAGGATGTAGCCTGGCTTCATATAAGCACAATTACACCGGCTTTGAGCGATAATGCTTTTCAAAAATGTTTTGATTTGATGAAGAAAGCCAATGCCAGAAATATCAAAGTTTCTCTCGATCTGAATTACCGGGCTTCTCTTTGGCAGAATCAGAATCCTTTTGATAAAATCTCAAGGCTGATGCCGTTTGTGAATGTTTTAATGGGAAATATATGGTCAATTCAGGCATTTCTGGACATTTCAATCCAATACGAGTTAAAAGGAAATTTTGATGATGAAAACCTTTTAAAACAGGCTGAAAAATCGGCTTTGGAAATTCAGAAATCTTATCCCAATGTAGAAGGCATTGCCAATACTTTCAGATTCACAAAAGGGGACGAAGTTCATTATTTTGCAACCCTGTATTCCGAAGGAAAATTATTCATTTCCGAACATTACTATTCTGATAAAATTCTGGAAAGAGTAGGAAGCGGAGATTCTTTCATGGCGGCTCTTATTCACGGAATCATCAAAGGAAATACGAACCAGAGAATTCTGAATGACGCTGTAAAAGTAGCCTTTAAAAAACTTTTTGTACAGGGAGACACCATCAACGAAACGATTAATATCGAAAATTTATGAGTTCAACAATCATACAGAAAATAAAAGACCAGAAGATCGTTCCATTGTTTTACAATGAATCTTTCGACGTTTCAAAATCCATTGTAGAATCGCTTTATAAAGCAGGAATCCGCGTTGTAGAATATACCAATCGTGGAGCATCTGCTTTACAAAATTTCAGAAAACTGAAAGAACTGTCAGCGACAGAATTTCCGGAACTTTTCTTAGGAATAGGAACCGTAAAAAATGCAGCAGAGATGAATGAATACGTAAATGCGGGTGCAGACTTTATCATTACACCGGTGATCGATGACTCCATCGTGAAAAATGCCTCGGAAAGAAATGTTTTACTGATTCCGGGATGTTTTACGCCTTCAGAAATAAATCTTGCTTATCAGAACGGGCTTAGAATGGTAAAAATATTTCCTGCGGATGTCGTAGGGAAAAAATACATCAGATCAATCCTTCCTGTTTTCCCTGAAATGGAATTTATGCTGACCGGTGGAATCAGCTCTGATCCGGAAGATATTATGAGCTGGCTGGAAGGCGGAACAATTGCGGTAGGACTCGGAAGCTCTCTGATTAATCCCAATCTTTCTTCCGAAGAATTAAAAGATAAGATTAAAAAATTATTAATTCAGTTAAAGTCAAAATAAAATGCAGATACCTAAAACGAATCTCAGATGGTGGATGCTGTCTTTGGTTTTCCTTGCTACAACCATTAATTATCTTGATCGTCAGGTGATGGGATTGCTGAAACCAACATTAGAAACCGAATTTCATTGGAACGAAAAAGATTACAGCTATATTGTGATGGCTTTTACCGCAACATATGCATTCGGTTATCTGGCAATGGGACGTTTTATTGACAGAGTGGGAACCAAAATTGGTTATGCGGTTTCTTTGGTCGTGTGGAGTCTTGCATCTATAGGACATGGTTTTGTGAAGAGTACAATAGGATTTATTGTTGCAAGAATGTCTTTGGGGCTTAGCGAAGCCGGAAATTTTCCTGCGGCTATAAAATCTGTTGCAGAATGGTTCCCGAAAAAAGAGAGGGCTTTGGCAACAGGAATTTTTAATTCGGGAGCAACGGTCGGGGCAATTCTTGCTCCTGTTTTGGTTCCTTTTATTCTGGGGCATTACGGATGGCAGCAGACTTTTGTCTGGATTGGTGCATTGGGATTATTATGGATTATTCTCTGGTGGAAATTCTATTACACACCGGAAAAATCGAAGCTTGTAAGCCGGGAAGAACTTCAATATATTAAAAGTGACCAGCAGACACCGTCAGAATCTCATGAAAAAATTCCGCTGTCAGAATTATTGAAATACAAAGTAACATGGTCATTTGCCATCGGAAAAATAATGACAGACCCCATCTGGTATTTCTTCATGTTTTGGCTGCCCGCTTATTTTTCCGATGTTTTCAAAATGGATTTAACCAAACCTTCTATTCCATTAATCGTTATTTACAGCGGAACCACTATTGGAAGCATTGGCGGCGGTTATCTGTCATCATTTTTAATTAAAAAAGGCTGGGCGATCGGAAGAGCGAGAAGCATCGTGATGCTGTTGTTTGCATTAATGGTAGTACCGGTAATGTTTTCAAAATATGTAGAAAATATGTGGATAATAACCATTGTTATTGCGTTTGCAACTGCTGCGCACCAAGGCTGGGGAGCAAATCTCATGACAACGGTTGGCGACAGATTACCCAATAGCCATGTAAGTTCCGTGATCGGATTTGGCGGAATGCTTGGTTCGGCGGCAGGAATTATTTTCCCTCTGTTTATTGGTGTTGTTCTGGATACATTTAAAAAATCAGGAAATATTAATGGAGGATACAACATCATTTTCTTTATTGCAGGAATCTCTTATGTTGCCGCATGGCTGATCATTAAACTGATTAATAGGAAATCTGTAACTGAAGAATTAAACAAGAATTAAAATTACATCGGCTTTTAGTGAGGAATAAAATGCAGCTTTGAAAGATTTAAAAAGGTCAGATTCAATATTTTTCTGACAAGATTAAAAAACATAAATACCATATTAAACAATAATCTAAAAATATAATAATGAGACAGAGAATAATGCATTCGATTTTTTTAAGAAATAAACTTACTTTGTTGGCTACAGCCTCTTTACTTTCCGTAAGTCATTTTTCTGCACAGACTTTCTCAGATTTTACCTATCGTGGAAACGACAAAATATACAACGACAATCCCCTGAAACCGGACGAATTTTACTCCCCGATTCTTCAGGGCTGTTATCCCGATCCAAGCATTACAAAAAAAGGAGATGACTATTATTTGGTAAATTCTTCTTTCTCAATGTTTCCGGGAATTCCGATTTTCACTTCTAAAGATTTGGTAAATTGGAAGCAGATCGGTCATGTTCTCGACAGACCTTCCCAGCTTAAAGTTGAAAAAGGAGGCGTTTCACAGGGAATTTATGCACCGGATATCAAATACAACAAATACAACGACACTTTTTATATGATCACTACCCAGATTGCGGGTGGAGTCGGGAATATGGTCGTGAAAACCAAAGATCCTGCAAAAGGATGGAGCGAAGTACAAAAGCTGAATTTTGATGGGATTGATCCTGCCATTTTCTTTGATGATGACGGAAAAGCTTACATCGTTCATAACGATGCACCGCCAAAAGGAACCGAGCAGTATCAGGGTCATCGCGTTATAAAAATGTGGGATTACGATCTGGAAAAAGACCAGGTTGTCGCAGGTTCAGACAAAATTATTGTGAACGGAGGAGTAGACCTTTCGCAAAAACCAATCTGGATCGAAGGTCCTCATTTATACAAATACAAAGGGAAATATTACCTGATGTGTGCAGAAGGCGGAACCGGAGGTAACCACAGCGAAGTGATTTTTATGGCAGATTCTCCAAAAGGGCCTTTTGTTCCGGCTAAAAACAATCCGATTCTTACCCAAAGATACTTTCCAAGAGACAGAAAAGAAAAAGTAGACTGGGCAGGTCATGCAGATTTGGTGGAAGGCCCGAACGGACAATGGTACGGCGTATTTTTAGCAATCCGCCCGAATATCAATAACCGAGTAAATAAAGGTAGAGAAACTTTCATTCTTCCGGTTGACTGGAGCGGAACATATCCTGTATTCCAAAACGGTTTGGTTCCGATGAAACCGAAATTGAAAATGCCGGAAGGAATGAAAAATGAAACCGGACAAAACGGATTTTTCCCGAATGGAAATTTTACCTATAATGATAAATTAACCGATAAAAATCTGGATTTCCGTTGGATTGCAATGCGTGGACCGCGCGAAAATTTTATCACCACTACAAAAGCGGGGGTAAAAGTGAATCCTATGGAGAAAAATATCAAAGCTTTAGCTCCTGTTTCTGCATTATTCCGCCGATTGCAGCATGAAGATTTTGAAACCTCTGTAACGCTTGATTTTAAACCTAAATCCGAAAAAGAACTGGCAGGAATTACTTGCTACCAAAGTGAAAGATTCAACTACGTTTTCGGGATTACGAAAAAAGACAAAGATTTCTACATTGTTTTGGAAAGAACAGAAAAAGGGGAATCCAGACTGTTAGCAAGCGAAAAAATTTCACTTTCAAAAAATATTAAATTTCAGGTAATAGGAGAAAAAGATGAAATCAGCTTCAGCTATTCTTTGGATGGCAGAAACTTTAAAAATCTCGGCGGTCCGGTTTCTGGAGACATCCTTTCTACCGATGTGGCAGGCGGATTTACAGGAAGTCTGATTGGATTATACAGTACTTCTTCCAATGACATTGTGCCGAATCAATAGTAAAAGCAATCACTCGGAATATGAATTGGAACGGGCTTTAGCCCGTTTTTCAAAAAAAGAACAGCCAATTCGGCTTTAGCCAAAATAAAAGATCATACAGGCTTTTAAAAGGCTAATTCGAATTTACAACAGATTGATTATCAATAATGTCAAACTGAGCTTGTCAAAGAGTTTTTTAGATTGATTAAAACCAAACCAAAATTGCAAAAACGTGAAAATTAATATACCATTTTATATAGTTTCTTTTTTGGGATTTATCGGGCTGAATCCACTTTCGGCCCAGATAAATCATTCTGAAAAGACGACAACTCATTTTACCAACCCCATCATTTGGGCGGATGCTCCGGATTTATCAATTACCCGAAATGGTGACGATTTTTATCTGATAAGCACCACTATGCATCTGATGCCGGGAGCTCCTGTAATGCATTCCAGAGATTTGGTACACTGGGAAATGTTGAGCTATGTTTTTGATACACTGAATGATAATTCTAAATATGACTTGCTTAACGGAACCGTTTACGGACGTGGACAGTGGGCATCGTCAATTCGTTTTCACAAAGGAAAATATTACGTTTTGTTTTCTCCTAATGATGAGCCTTTTAAATCCTATTTTTATGTTACCGACAATCCTGAAAAAGGAAACTGGAAACTCATTACGAGAACCAGACATTTTCACGATGCGTCTTTGCTTTTCGATGATGATGATCGGGTATATGTCTTTACCTCAAATAAAGTTTTTGAGCTGAGTCCCGATTTTAAAACCATTATCGGAAATCAGGACGGAACAGAAGTCTTTCAGAAAGATGAATCAGAAACCGGACTTTTGGAAGGCAACCAGATCATTAAAAAAGACGGAAAATATTATATGATGATGATTTCCTGGCCAAGAGGCGGAAAACGCCGTCAGGAAGTGTACAGAGCCGATAAAGTTACCGGACCGTACGAAAAAAAGATCGTTCTGGAAGACAACTTTCTTGGATTTTCTTATGCCGGACAAGGCGCTTTGATTGACGATAAGAATGGCAACTGGTATTCCCTGATCTTTCAGGACAGGAATGGAGTAGGAAGAGTTCCGGTTTTGCTTCCAGTGAAATGGGAAAACAACTGGCCAATTTTGGGTAATAACGGAAAAGTACCTTTCACGGGTGAAGTTCCGCTTCCGACATTTAAACCAAAAAATCATCTGGTAGAAAGTGACGAATTTTCAGGTAAAAAAATGAAAATACAATGGCAGTGGAATCATAATCCTGTCAATTCAGCATGGTCTCTATCCGAAAGAAAAGGCTTCCTACGGTTGAAAACAAGCAGAGTAGTGGATAATTTATACCTCGCTCCAAACACCTTAACGCAGAGAATGGAAGGTCCTAAATCCACTGGCATCGTTTCTTTAAATGTGAAAGGAATGAAAGACGGCGATGTTGCAGGTTTCAGTGCTTTTAACGGTGACTCCGGCATTCTGTCTGTCATAATGGAAGGTGGTAAAAAATTTATTGTTTTTTCATCCGATGCAGTCAGTTTAGATAACAAGACCAAGGCAGTTATAAGCGTTAAAAAAGAGGAGAAAAAGCGTATTCCTCTGAATTCCGATACCGTTTATTTTAGAATTGATGCCGATTTCAACCTCGGAAAAGATCTCGCAGATTTCTATTACAGTACCGATCAGAAAAACTGGACCGAAATGGAAAAAGGATACAAAATGATTTTCGATTACCGAAGATTTTTTATGGGTTCCAGGTTGGCAATCTTCAATTATGCAACCAGGAATCTGGGTGGTTTTGTAGATGTTGATTTTTTCAGAGTCAATACTATTTCAGAGTAATGATGTGGGATTATTTTTGGGGTAGCTTATCCGTCTTCCACTCCCGCTTTTTTATTCGTCGTTTCTCCTCACAAAAAGAGCTCCGTTCAAGCCGGGCTACGAGAGATTCGCTGTTTAAAAAGACATATGAGCTCCGTAGGAGCATTCTGTTAATAGAAAAAAGTTGCGTCACCAAAACAAAGCCTCGTAGAGGCGAACTGTTAATAAAAACAGACGATAAAATTTAAAAAACAAATCAAATCCATTTGAATGAATAATTTTTTTATCAAAATCAATAAGTGTAAAAATTACAAATAAAAATCATGAACAGATCCATTATATTAACAGTCACTTTCATGTTATCCGGAGTTCTTTTTTCTGCACAGACTTCCGATAAACAGGCACCACAGGGTTTTGATGTAGAAAATCCTACAATTTCTCACGGAAAAATAGATACGGTTCAATATCTCTCAAAAACGGTAGGAACGACCAGAAAAGCCCTGATTTACACTCCACCCGGATTCAAAAAAGGAAATAAATACCCTGTTCTTTATCTTCTTCACGGCATCGGCGGGGACGAAAAAGAATGGTTTAATCAGGGAAAACCAAATGTTATTCTCGACAATCTCTACGCACAGGGAAAACTGCAGCCGATGATTGTTGTTTTACCGAACGGAAGAGCAATGAAGAATGACAGAGCAACAGGAAATATTATGGCTCCGGATAAAGTAGAAGCATTTGCAACCTTCGAAAAAGATCTGCTGAATGACCTCATTCCCTTTGTAGAAAAAAAATATCCGGTTAAAAAAGACAGAGAAAACCGCGCTTTGGCAGGGCTTTCAATGGGAGGCGGACAAACCCAGAATTTCGCCTTCGGAAATATGGATAAATTTGCATGGTTGGGTGCATTTTCTTCAGCTCCCAATACAAAAGAGCCTGGTCAGCTTTTACCCAATCCGCAGGATGCCCTGAAGCTGAAACTTATTTTTATTTCCTGTGGCGATGCGGACGGACTGATGCCTTTCAGTAAAAGAACCAGCGACTATCTCAAAAAAAACAAAATCCCCCATATTTTTTACATCGAACCGGGCGGTCACGATTTTAAGGTCTGGAAAAACGATTTATATATTTTTTCACAGCTTTTATTCAAGCCTGTCGACAAATCTCAGTTTAGTAATTTTACGGTTTTAGGAACACCCGCAGCAACCAATATTAGGAATGCACAGTATCCTCAAATTCTTCCCGACGGAAGAGTGATGTTTAAAATCAAAGCTCCGGAAGCACAAAAAGTACAGATCGATTTGGGAAAAAAATATGACCTGAAAAAAGATCTCGATGGATTCTGGACAGGCACAACAGATCCTCAAAGCGGAAGTTTTCATTACTATTCCC
The DNA here is from genome assembly GCF_059579425.1 of Chryseobacterium sp. 2P. Classification (NCBI taxonomy): domain Bacteria; kingdom Pseudomonadati; phylum Bacteroidota; class Flavobacteriia; order Flavobacteriales; family Weeksellaceae; genus Chryseobacterium; species Chryseobacterium sp. 2P. Next base: position 2,752,020 of record NZ_CM184194.1, on the reverse strand, counting down.
TGCTGATTGACGGTGTTGCGGTTGCAGATCCCTCCAGCGAAACATTTTACGGAATGGGAAGATACGCCAGTGGAATCGATATTCCTTTTGAAGGAGATGATTTTTATGCTTTAAAAGACATTCCTCACGGGGACATCCGCATTAAAAATTTTTATTCCAAAGTCACCAATTCATGGAGAAGAGTCTTCATTTACACACCGCCGGGTTACGACCAGAATTCCTCCGAATCTTATCCCGCACTGTATATTTTACATGGCGGAGGCGAAGATGAAAGCGGCTGGGCAAAACAGGGCAAAGCCAATCTTATTCTGGATAATCTGATTGCAGAAGGAAAAGCAAAAAAAATGATTATCATTATGCCCGATGCCAATATCGGACAGGCAGGAATCCGAAATTTCGGCGAACGCAATCTTCAGCTTTTTGAAAGAGAACTGAAAGAATCTGTCATTCCGTTTGCAGAAACCAATTACGGAATTAAAAAAGGCAAGGAAAATCGAGCTTTGGCAGGACTTTCTATGGGTGGAATCTATACATTATATACAGGAATTCAGAATTCCGAGATGTTCTCAGGTTTAGGCGTTTTCAGTTCAGGATATATGCTGCCTGCGCTTCAGGACGTTGCCGACAAGCAGTATAAATTTTTAACGGAAAATAAATCTGCCTTTTCATCCAATATCAGAAATTTTTGGATTTCAATGGGTGGAAAAGACGATATCGCCTATGAAAACGGTCAGAAAATGCTGAAAGAACTGGATAAAATCGGAATTAAATATTCTTATACAGATTATCCTGGAGGTCATACATGGCCGGTTTGGAGAAACAGTCTCTGTGAGTTTGCGCAAGGGCTTTTTAAAGAGTAAAATCGTATCCAAAGTCAATTAAAAATGAAAAAAATAATGTTAAATATCTGTCTGATAGGCTTTTCAGGAATATTATATTCGCAGAATCCTATTATTCAGACCAACTATACCGCCGATCCGGCTCCGATGGTGTACAATGACAGGCTTTATGTTTACACTACCCATGATGAAGATGATTCTACATGGTTCACGATGAACGACTGGAGAGTTTATTCCACCAACGATATGGTGAACTGGACCGACCACGGAACAATCCTTTCCTACAGCGACTTCGACTGGGCAAAACGTGATGCGTGGGCGGCACAGTGCGTGGAAAGAAACGGTAAATTTTTTATATACGTTCCGATGTGGTCTAAAACCAATAATAAAGGAGCGATTGGTGTTGCGGTGGGAGACAGTCCGTTCGGGCCGTTTCATGATCCGCTTGGAAAACCTCTTGTGCAAAGCGAATGGGGCGACATCGATCCGACGGTTTTTATTGATGACGACGGACGGGCGCATATGTACTGGGGAAATCCGAAACTCAAATATGTAAAACTGAATCAGGACATGATTTCTTACTCCGGCGAGATTGTTGAAGTTCCCATGACAGAAGAATCTTTCGGGAAAAGAGACGGAAAAGAAAATCCTGAAAGACCGACAAAATATGAGGAAGGACCTTGGTTATATAAAAGAAAAGATCTGTATTATCTCTTCTGGCCGGGCGGTCCGCTTCCTGAATTCATAGGCTACTCCACAAGCAAAAGCCCAAAAGGTCCATGGAAATACGGCGGAATTGTAATGCCAACCGAAGGGAAATCGTTTACCAATCATCCCGGAATTGTTGATTTCAGAGGAAAAACCTATTTTTTTTATCACAACGGCGCTTTGCCGGGAGGAAGCGGATTTACAAGATCCGTAAGTGTGGAAGAACTCAGTTTTAATAAAGACGGCTCGGTTGTACCCATCAAAATGACGAGTGGAATAACCAAAGCCATTGCAGCCATTAATCCTTACTCATTTAATCAGGCGGAAACAATTGCATGGTCAGAAAATGTGAAATCTTATCAGAACAAAGCAGCAGGCGTTTTTATCAAAGCAAAAAAAAGCGGCGCTTACACCAGTGTGAAAAATGTGGATTTTGGCAGAAAAGGAGCCGCTACATTTTCAGCAAGAGTGGGAACAACACACAGCAGTGACGTGATAATGGATGTTCATCTGGACGGTATTAACGGACTATTGGTTGCCACGGTAAAAGTCCCTTTAACCGGCGGAGACGACCGTTGGGAAACCGTGAAAACAGAACTGAAGGAAAAAATTACCGGCGTTCACGATGTGTATTTTGTATTTAATGGAAAAGCACCTAAAGATATTATGTTTTTCGATTATTGGACTTTTCTTGAAAATAACTGATTATGATTAAAATATCCTACCTCTCCATATTGTTGTTGTTCCTCACCGGAATTTCAGGTTTTGCACAGGTCGCAGAAATCTCAAGCCCCGACGGAAAATTAAAATTAAATGTCTTTGCTGAAAACGGAAAAGCTCTTTACAATCTTAGTTTTGAGGGAAAAATAATGTTGGAAAAATCTCCTTTAGGTCTGATTACCAATGAATCTGATTTTTCTGAAAATTTGAAATTCGTTGATAGTAAAAAAGATAAGGTTTCTAAAAAATATACCAACGAGAAAATCAAGAAATCACAAGTCAGTTATACAGCAAATACTTTGACAGTCAATTTTACCAATGCAGACAATTTCACGATGGGAATCGAATTTCAGGTGAGCAATAACAATCTGGCTTTCAGATATGAAATTCAGTCGATGAAAGACCATTTAAGTGCGGTCGTACAGTCAGAAACTACAGGCTACAGATTCCCGGCTCAAACCACAACTTTCCTTTCTCCGATGATGAAGCCGATGACAGGTTTTGCCAGAACGGCACCAAGCTACGAAAGTGGATATAAAGCTGATGCAGAATTAGGAACAAAAGCCGATTATGGTTATGTTTTTCCGGGATTGTTTCATGTCGGAAACGATGGATGGATTTTATTGTCTGAAACTGGTGTAAACAGTCTCTACTGCGCTTCTCATTTGGATACAAACCCGGAAAAAAATCTTTATCAGGTTGCTTACCCGAATAAAGCTGAAAACAATGGATTTGGAAGTACAGGAGCATCCATTTCACTTCCGGGAAAAACGCCATGGAGAACCATCACCATTGGCGATTCTTTAAAACCGATTGTAGAAACCACGATTCCTTTTGACGTTGTGGAGCCAATGTATGAACCCTCACAGAAATATACCTTCGGAAAATCAACCTGGAGCTGGATTTTATGGCAGGACAACAGTATGAATTACGAAGATCAAAGCCTTTTTATCAATTTAGCATCAGAAATGGGGTATGAATACATTCTGATTGATGCACTTTGGGACAAAAACATTGGCAGAGAAAGAATGAAAGACCTCATTCAATATGCCAGATCCAAAAATGTAGGTGTATTGCTTTGGTACAATTCCAACGGTGCTTCCAATGATGCGCCGATGGGACCGAGAAACAAAATGAGTTCCTCCATAGAACGCAAAAAAGAAATGAAATGGCTGAAAGAAGCAGGAGTACAAGGGCTGAAAGTCGATTTTTTCGGTGGTGATAAACAGGAAACAATACGTCTGTATGAAGACATCCTTTCCGATGCCAATGATTTTGGGTTAAAAATTATTTTTCACGGAGCAACATTACCGAGAGGCTGGGAAGTAATGTATCCGAATTATGCAGGAAGTGAGGCAGTTTTAGCGTCCGAAATGCTCTATTTTTCCGAAGATATCCGCAAACAGGAAGCTTTTTTCGCCTCGCTGCATCCCTTCATCAGAAATACCGTCGGAAGTATGGAGTTTGGCGGGACTTTTCTCAATAAATATTTAACGAAATCCAACAAAGACAAGAATAAAAGATACACAACAGACAGTTTTCAGTTGGCAACGGCGGTTCTGTTTCAGAATCCGGTTCAGATGTTTGGGATAACACCGAACAATCTGAACGATGCCCCAAAATTTCAGCTTGATTTTATGAAGAAGATCCCGACACTTTGGGATGAAACCGTTTTTATAGACGGTTATCCCGGAAAATATTCCGTGATCGCAAGAAGACATCAGAATCAATGGTATGTTGCCGGAATTAATGCAGAAAAAACGGTAAAAAAATTGAAAATCAGTCTTCCGATGTTCGCCGGAAAAACGGTAAAATTCATTAATGACAATGCTCAGGGAAATTCATCAGAAAAAGAAATAAAAGTGAGTAAAAAAGGTGATTTCACTGTAGAAATTCAGCCAAACGGAGGATTTGTTTTGAGAAATTAATTGGTTTTGGGCAGCTTTTTCCGCCTTCCACTCCCGCTTTTTTGCCTCCGCTTTGCTGCGGCAAAAAGAGCTCCGTTCAAGTCGGGCTGCGGAAGATTCGCTGCACTCAAAGAATCCGAAGGATTCAATATCAATAACCATAGGTACAAATCTATGGAAAGAGATATGGATAAATCCGAACCCTGAAAGGGTTCAATTTGATAAGCCATTCAAATTTTATTTAAATAGAAAATAAAAGATTATGAATCAGATAAAAATGTTTTTTCTCGTCATGGTATTCGGATGCTGTTTACAACTCAATGCAACAGAACCGTTCATCAGCAAAGAAAAAAATTCGGAAACAATTGTATTAAAAGAAAGATCAGTCCCTCTTTCGATTCTTTTCACCTCCGGAATGGATAATGGAATTTTAAGAGCAGTTAAAAATCTGCAGTCCGATTTTCTTAAGGTAACGGGAAGTGAACCCAATATATTGAATCAGGTTTCGGAAATGAATTCTCCTTTAATCATCATCGGAACAGTAGGAACAAAATCGGTAGTTGATGATCTCATTAAACAGAAAAAAATCGACGGAAAATCTTTAACCGGAAAAAATGAAAAATACATCATTCAGAATGTAAGCCATCCATTTCCCGGCCTTTCTGAAGCAATCGTCATTGCCGGAAGCGACAAAAGAGGAACCATTTACGGCATTTATGAAATGTCTCAGCAAATCGGGGTTTCGCCATGGTATTACTGGGCAGATGTTCCGGTTGAGAAAAAGGAAAACTTATATTTTAAAAAAGGAATGTATACAGACGGAGAACCTGCAGTAGAATACCGAGGAATTTTTCTGAATGACGAAGAACCTTCGTTGGGAGGATGGGCGAGAACAACTTTTGGAGGAATCAATTCTAAATTTTACGAGAAAGTTTTTGAGCTGATTTTAAGGCTGAAAGGCAATTACATCTGGCCAGCCATGTGGGGAAAAGCTTTCTATGACGATGATCCTTTGAACGGACCTTTAGCCGATGAAATGGGAATTATTATGGGAACTTCACACCACGAACCGATGGCTCAGGCTCAGACCGATTGGCATCGGTACATTAAGAAGAATAATTTACCGAATGTCTGGGATTATTCCAAAAATGAAAAAGTTTTGCAGGAATTCTGGAAATTGGGGCTTGAAAGAAGCAAAAACTGGGAAAAATTAGTCACAGTGGGAATGCGCGGCGACGGTGATGAAGCGATGGGAGAGGGAACGAACATCTCCCTTCTGGAAAAAGTAGTGAAAGACCAGCGAAGAATCATTGCTGAGGTGACCGGTAAAAAAGCAGAAAAAACACCTCAGGTTTGGGCTTTGTACAAAGAAGTTCAGGAGTATTACGACAAAGGAATGCGAGTTCCGGATGATGTAATTTTATTATTCTGTGATGATAACTGGGGAAATGTGAGAAAACTTCCGGATCTTTCAAAACCTTTGCACAAAGGCGGTTACGGAATGTACTACCACTTCGATTATGTGGGCGGACCGAGAAATTCAAAATGGATCAATATCAATCCAATTCAGAGGATTTGGGAACAGATGAATCTTTCCTACGAACATAAAGTGGATAAAGTTTGGGTGGTAAATGTCGGAGATTTGAAGCCAATGGAATTTCCTATCAGTTTTTTCCTTGAAATGGCATGGAATCCGAAGCAGTTCAATTCAAAAAATCTTTTAAAATATACCGAAAAATGGGCAGCACAGCAGTTTGGTGAAAAACACGCCGGAGAAATTGCGGGAATGATTAATCTGTATGCAAAATACAACCGTCGCGTTACACCGGAAACACTGGACAGCAAAACATACAGTCTGGAAAACTACCATGAATTCGAAACTGTTTTAAATGATTACAGAGCATTGGCTGTTGATGCATTGCGCCTGAAAGAGCAGATCCCTGCAGAATATCATGATGCCTATTATCAGTTAGTTCTTTATCCTATCGATGCATGCAGCAATTTGTATGAAATGTATTATGCCGTTGCAAAAAACAAGGAATTGGCTGCCAGATACGATTTAAAAGCAAATTATTTTGCGGACAAGGTAAAAGAATGCTTTGAGAGAAATGCATATCTGGATCATAAATACAACAATGAAATTGCCGGCGGGAAATGGAAACACATGATGGATCAGATGAGAATAGGATACAAAACCTGGGCAGACGGAAAAGAAAATATAATGCCTGAAGTAACCTATGTATATGATGATAACGCTTCCAAAGAAAAAATATTTCAGGAGAAAAACAGCTATATTTCGATAGAAGCGGAAAATTTTGCGAGAACCAGCCATTCAGACCGAATTCATTGGGAAGTGATTCCGGATTTTGGTAAAACTAAATCCGGCGTGACTACCTTTCCACAGAATGCCTATCCAAAAGCGGATGAAAATATTTATCTGGAATATGATATGAATTTTGAATCCAAAGGCGAATTCGAAGTCCAGTTGTTATTGGCGCCGACTTTGAATTTTAATCACAACAAAGGACTGCGTTATGAAATTTCTTTTGATAATCAAACGCCGCAGATAGTTAATTTCAATGGTCATTACAGAGGCGAATTGGGAAGATGGCAATCCGAACATATCATAAAGTCCGCAACGAAACACCAGATTTCCCAACCCGGAAAATATACGCTGCGATTCCGTGTTTTGGAGCCTGGGATCGTTCTGGAAAAAATACTGATCAATACGGGAGGTTTACAGCCTTCTTATCTGGGTGCACCCGAAAGTGAAATTCTTCACTGAAAATCAGCAAATAGTAACAACAATCAATGCTTTGCTTATGAAACATTAATCCAATTTGTCATTCTCTTTTTTTAAATATTGTTTTCAGCAAATACAGGACAAGGAAAACAGCAGAGGCTTTGTAACAAAACTTTATTTAAACCCGCTGCCTGATACAGTTCAGGGAATTTTCTTGATGGTTTTTCAATAATAAACCGTCTTGAAGGGGATTGTATATTCCATACTTTACTGAAAAATGATCAAAATTAAAACTAAAACATTATGAAAAAACGTTTAAACTTTTTAGCAATTCAATCTATTTTTCTGCTTGTTAGCTGTTTTTTTTACGGACAGCTTACCACCGTTAAAATCGATAAAAATACCTCGTACCAGAAAATAAAAGGATTCGGAGGATTTGTCTGCAGTCCGCAATTCGCTTATAATCATATGACGACTTCCGAAATTCAGACGCTTTGGGGAACAGGAAGTGAAGGAGGCTATAATATCATGAGGCTGTATATTCCGGAAGACAGCAGCAACTGGAGTGCTGTATTACCAACGGCACAATTAGCAAAATCAATGGGGCTTACTATTTTCGCAAGTCCGTGGACAATGCCCGCAGCCTGGAAAACCAATAACCATGTGAATGCTGTTTATACAGATGCCAACGGAGTCCAGCAGATCGGATATTTGAAACCTGAAAATTATCAGGATTATGCATTGTATCTCAACAGTTTCGTTACCTATTTACAAACAAATGGAGTGGATCTGGATTATATCTCCATTCAGAATGAACCGGACGAAATGGCTCAATATCAGGGATGTATCTGGACTCCGACTCAGATAGCGACTTTTGTAAAAGATTACGGACATCTTATCAACTGCAAAGTGATTGCACCGGAAAGTGTAGGTTTTACCGATAACTTTGCCAATGCCATGCTGAATACTGCTACTATGGCTAATTTCGAAGTTTATGGAGGACACCAGTACGGATTAATGCAGTCGGCTTACAAACAGTTCCAGAATTATAATAAAGAAATCTGGCAGACAGAGTATCTGATTAATTGGAACTCCGGCAGCCAGACTCCGCGTGATTTTAGCTGGAATCTTGATGCTTTTAACTTTGCTTCAAGCATCAATAATTCCATGCTCGGTAATATCAATGCGTGGATTCATTATGCTTCAAAAAGATATTACGGGTTAATGGGCGACGGAACTTACGGAACACCAACAGGAGTAATGTCTAAAAGAGGCTATATTCTGTCCCATTATGCAAAATATGTAACGGGAAAAACAAGAATTGATGCCAAATGGGACGATAAAACCGGAACTTTACAAGGATCTTCCTATATTTCCGCAGATGGTAACCAGATTGTTTTAATGGTGATTAATTCTTCTGCCAATACTTATAATCTGAAGGTTGATCTGCCATTCTATACCACATCGGGAACAAAAGTACTCACAAATGCTTCTTCCAATATGGTGACCACGCCGATTTCATTCAGTACACCCACTTTCCGTCCCGGAGCGGATATCGCTCCATCCAGCGTCATGACTTTCGTATTCAATAAAAGTGGCGACAGACCGGTTTCTCTGATGACAGGCGGAAATGTTCATTACAATAAAATTGAAACACAAACAACCACCAATTCCGCTTTCGGAACTGCTTTTAACATCAGTAATACAACGGTAACATTTTCCAATCCAAGTCCTTTGATCAGTAATAATATGACTGCTTCAAACGGTTATCTTCAGTTGAATGACAGATTTAACAAACTAATTTTACACGTTAACAGCTACACCACAGCCGGACAAAGCTATTCAGATAATACGGCTCTGTATTATATCAACAGTCAGGGTATTGCAAAATCTTTCAACTACGGAAGGATCAATTTTCCGGCAGGAGGAAATTTTGATATTACCCTTGATATTTCGAGACAGGTGCTTACCGACGGATGCAAAGGAATTTTAGGACTTAGAAATTCTAACTACAGTTCCGTTCTTACCTTAAATTTAGGAGATGTTTATTTTAATGTAGGCAACGAAATTGCTTCAAAATTTGGCGGAACCTATTCAGACAGTGACAGTAACCTTATGGATGCACTCGAAAATGGCTACTTTACCTCGCTGGATTTCAGGACGACTGCGGGAATTACCCCTTCAAATAACTGGCAGCCTGTAAGTGTAAATTCAAACAACATATTTTATGTGAATTCCGGTGTAAATTCAACGTCAAACAATGTTATTTCCGGAATGGCATGTTCCAATCTTGTCCTTTCAGATTTGGGCAAAGATTTTCAGGTTCCGTTTAATTTCAGCACGACATCAGCTTCTTACAGCAGAACTTTTAACGGGTATGAGACTTTATTGTTACCTTTTGAAGCCAATATTCCTTCAGGAGTATCGGTATATCTTATGTCACCGGGCGCAACAGCAGTTTCGGGAACCCAGATTTCTGGTGGAACAATTCCTGCTAATACTCCGGTACTTGTGAATGCGACAGGAAACTATACTTTTACAGGTACAGGGAACGTTTCTACGCCGAAAGCCATTACGGTAAATCAGATGAACGGAGTCTATCACACCATAAAAGTTCCGGCTAACAGTTATGTTCTGAAAACAGAAAGCGGAGTAACAGGCTTTTATAAAGTTGTTGCAGGAAACGAACCGATGATTAATCCTTTCAGAGCATACCTCACGGAAGAAAATGTATATTCCGCAAATATGATCCCTCTCAATTTTTCTGTATTGGCTGCACAGGAAAACAGTCTGCAGAAAGATGCTATAAAGCTTTATCCTAATCCTGCAAAAACGGAAATTTTTGTTGAATTAAAAACTCAGGATGCAACGGCTAAAATTTATGATGCAAGAGGAGGCTTGGTGAAATCGGGATTGAAAATGACAGCAGGGAAAAACCGTATCGGAATCAGCGACCTTTCTGCAGGAACCTACTTTATTGAAATTTCATCACCAAACAAAAAAATATCATCACAGAAATTTATTAAACAATAATCTGTATATCAGTTAATTCATCAAAGCCATCATCAGTCTGATATTTTGATGGCTTTGTTTTATTCAATAAAAATCATTACTCGAAAATAATAAGTGTTATTTATACATTTATATAATATAGAATCTTATATTTGTTTTTGTTACAGAATTAGCTGAATGTACCCTGTAATAATTAAAGATTTTTAACCATAAAATATTTTGTTGTAATAAAAATGAAAAAAATTCTGTTAAATATATCAATCTTTATTTGTGCAGTATCCTCCGCACAGAATTTTAAATATCCTTTCCAGAATCCCGGTCTTCCCGTAGAACAGAGGATCGAAAACCTTCTCGGATTATTAACAGTTGATGAAAAAATCGGAATGATGATGGATAATTCAAAAGCCGTTCCCAGATTGGATATTCCCGGTTACGGATGGTGGAATGAGGCGCTTCACGGTGTTGCAAGAGCAGGAACTGCAACGGTTTTTCCTCAGGCAATCGGAATGGCTGCAGCGTGGGATGTTCCGGAACATTTTAAAACTTTTGAAATGATTTCAGACGAAGCAAGGGCAAAATACAACAGATCTTTTGATGAGTCTCAAAAAACCGGACGTTATGAAGGTTTGACGTTCTGGACCCCGAATATTAATATTTTCCGCGATCCGAGATGGGGAAGAGGTCAGGAAACCTATGGTGAAGATCCTTATTTAACTTCTGTTTTGGGCGTTGCGGCTGTGAAAGGTTTGCAGGGAAATGATCCGAAATATTTTAAAACGCATGCCTGCGCAAAACACTTCGCCGTTCACAGCGGTCCCGAATGGAACAGGCACTCTTACAACGCAGAAGTTTTTAAAAGAGATTTGTATGAAACTTATCTTCCGGCTTTCAAAGCTTTGGTTTTAGAAGGAAATGTAAGGGAAGTGATGTGTGCTTACAATGCGTTTGATGGACAGCCTTGCTGTGCGAACAATACTTTATTGACAGAAATTCTCCGCGGAAAATGGAACTACGACGGAATGGTCGTTTCCGATTGTTGGGCTTTGGCAGATTTTTACCAGAAACAATACCACGGAACACATCCCGATGAGAAAAGTACCGCTGCAGATGCGCTGAAACACTCCACAGATTTAGAATGTGGTGATACCTACAATAATTTAAACAAATCTTTAGCAAGTGGTTTAATCACAGAAAAAGATCTGGATGTTTCTATGCGCAGAATTCTGAAAGGCTGGTTTGAATTGGGAATGCTTGATCCAAAATCTTCGGTTCACTGGAACTCCATTCCATATTCCGTTGTGGATTCTGAAGAGCATAAAAAACAGGCTTTAAAAATGGCTCAGAAATCAATTGTATTGATGAAAAATGAGAAGAATGTTTTGCCCTTGAATAAAAACATCAAAAAAATCGCAGTCATTGGTCCCAATGCAGATGACGAACTGATGCAGTTGGGAAATTACAACGGAACACCTTCATCCATTGTAACAATTTTAGATGGAATTAAAACCAAATTTCCTAATGCTGAAATTATTTATGAAAAAGGAACCGAAGTTGCCGATCCATCTTCCAGAACTTCGCTTTACCAAAACTTTTTAAGACAGAAAAATGGCGAAAAAGGAATGAAAGTAGCGTTTTTCAACAACAATGAATTCAAAGGAACTCCGGCTAATATTTCAGTCAATAAAAGCGGAATCAATTATAACAGTTTCGGCGGAACCCAGCTTGCTCCCAATGTGGGAAGGGAAAATACATCGGCGATTATTTCCGGCATTTTCAAAAGTTCTTACACCGGCGATGTCATTCTTTCACCTTCAACATCCGATGTTTATACACTTTTTGTTGACGGAAAAGAAATCGCCACAAGAAAAGGTCCTGATGCAAGACATCCTTCAGAATTTCCTGTGAAAATGGAAAAAGGAAAAGAATATAACATTGAATTAAGACACACTCAAAAAGGAAAATATGTAAGCATCACTTTCGATGTATACAGAAAAGATCCGGTCAATTTTGCTGCCGTTAGAGAAAAGGTGAAAGAAGCTGAGGTCATTATTTTTGCAGGCGGACTTTCGCCAAGTCTGGAAGGTGAAGAAATGATGGTGAATGCAGAAGGCTTCAAAGGTGGTGATAAAACGTCCATTGATTTACCGAAAGTTCAGCGTGATTTATTAGCTGAATTGCACAAGACGGGCAAACCTGTTGTTTTTGTCCTTTGTACGGGGAGCTCACTCGGCTTGGAGCAGGATGAAAAAAATTATGATGCTTTAATGAACGCATGGTATGGCGGACAATCGGGAGGAACGGCGGTTGCGGATGTTCTTGCGGGAGATTACAATCCGTCCGGAAGATTGCCGGTTACATTCTACAAAAATCTGGAACAGCTCGATAATAATCTTTCTAAAACAGCTAAACATCAAGGTTTTGAAAACTACGATATGCAGGGAAGAACCTACCGTTATATGACCGAAAAACCCTTGTATGCTTTTGGACATGGGTTGAGTTATTCAAAATTTAATTATGGTGATGCTATATTGAGTAAGAATACGATTACTGCAACTGAAAATCTGATGATTACCATTCCTGTTAAAAATACTTCAAAACGTGACGGTGAAGAGGTTGTTGAGGTATATGTAAAAAGAAATAACGATGTTTTAGCTCCTGTAAAGACTTTGAGAGCGTTCGAAAGAGTGTTCATCAAAGCAGGTGAAACCAAAAATGTTCAGCTTATGATTTCTAATGATTCTTTCAAATTTTATGATGAAAAAGCAGATGATTTAGCTCCAAAAGCTGGAGATTACACCATTTTCTATGGCGGAACTTCTGAGGAATCCGGGTTAAAAAGTATTCAAATGAAAGTTAATTAATCAGCTATAAGAACCGCGAAACCTTATAGGTTTTTAAAATCTATAAGGTTTATCAGTAAAAAATTCAATTTTTCAAGTCAAAAAATGAAAGCGAAAATCAAAATATTCACAGCGGCTATTTCACTAAGTACAGCGTTTTTTTCAGCACAGAACGGAAATATCAAAAAGCACTTCCTCGATTTAGACGGAACGTCCACCAACATCAAAATCCAGCCCACGATGTACGGAATTTTCTTCGAAGACATTAACTTTGCAGCAGACGGCGGATTGTACGCAGAACTCATCAAAAACCGCAGTTTCGAATTTGATGAACCTTTAACCGGCTGGAAACAACCCAATACAAAAACATTGTCTCCCAATTTAGATTCCGGCTTTCTGACGATTATAACTGATAAGTCTAAAACCAATAAAAACTACGCAAGAATAACGGTTTTGAATGATAAAAACTATTCACTGGAAAACGAAGGTTTCCGGGGAATCGGACTTCATCAGGGTGAAAAATATGATTTTAGTTTCAATCTGGAAAATGTGTCAGGAAATATTTCTGCCGTCAATACAAAAATTATTGATGAAAACGGAATGGTGATTTCTTCTGCCTCTTCGATAATCAAAGGAGGAGGATGGCAAAAATACAGCACCGTTTTTATACCTTCTAAAACCATTGAAAAGGCTAAGCTTCAAATCACTTTCACAGGAAAAGGGGTGGTGAATATGGATATGATTTCACTTTTTCCGCAAGAAACATGGAAAGGAAGAAAAGGCGGTTTACGAAAGGATTTAGTTCAGAAATTATATGATTTACAACCCGGTTTTTTACGGTTTCCCGGCGGATGTATTGTTGAAGGAAGAACCTTGGCAGAAAGGTACCAGTGGAAAAAGACGATTGGCAGGGTAGAAGACAGGGAAAACCTTATCAATAAATGGAATAATGGATTTCCGCACCGTCTTACTCCGGATTACTGGCAGTCTTTCGGTCTTGGCTTTTTTGAATATTTCCAGCTGGCGGAAGATTTGGGTGCAGAACCGCTTCCGATTCTGAGTTGCGGAATGGCATGCCAGTTCAACACAGCCGAACTCGTAAAAGTGGAAGATTTAGATCCTTATGTTCAGGATGCCTTGGATTTAATTGAATTCGCCAACGGAGATTCCTCTACAAAATGGGGAAAAATCAGAACTGAAGTGGGACATCCGAAACCTTTTAACATGAAATTCATCGGCGTTGGAAACGAACAGTGGGGAGCAGATTATATCGAGCGTTACAAAGTTTTTGAAAAAGCAATTCACACCAAATATCCTGATATTAAAATTATTTCGGGAAGCGGCCCTTCTCCCGATGGCGAATTTTTCGATTACGGCTGGAAAGAACTTAAAAAACTGAATGCGCAGGTTGTGGATGAACATTATTATAATTCTCCGGAATGGTTTATGAAAAACGCTGGAAGATATGATAAATACGGTCGTTCAGGACCTAAAGTTTTTGCGGGGGAATACGCCGCACAATCGGTGGGTGTTGTAAAGCCCGACAATAAAAACAACTGGCTGACCGCACTTTCGGAAGCCGCTTTTATGACAGGGCTGGAACGCAATGCAGATGTTGTAACCATGACTTCTTACGCACCGCTTTTCGCCCATGCAGACGGTTGGCAATGGACACCGGATTTGATTTGGTTTAATAATTTAAAATCTTATGCAACTCCCAATTATTATGTTCAGAAATTATTTTCGAACAACAAAGGAACAGATTTAATTAAGATCACTGAAAACGGAAAGTCGTTAAAAGGCGAAAACAATCTTTATGCATCCGCCGTACATGACATTGAAAAAAATGAAACAATCATTAAAATTGTTAATACGGATGATGAAAAAATGTCAGTTGAAATCAATCCCAAAAACATTAAACATGCCAGTAAACTCACCAAAATCTTACTGACTTCATCAGGACTTTCCGATGAAAATAACTTCCAATCGGAGATCATCACACCCAAAGAAGAAACGCAGACCATTAAAAAGGGAAAAATTTCTGCGGAAATTCCGGCAAATTCTGTCGTTATTTTAAAGCTTAAATAGCTCTAAAGCCTCATTAATAAAAGAAAAATTAAAATTAAGTGTAAATATTACATTTATTTAAAATAGAATCTTATATTTGTTTTATCTCTTCAACAGAAAACCGGAGAATTCTTTAAGGTAAATGAAATCCTAACGGAAAATCTTTGCATAATGTAATCCATTACAACTGTTATTTTAAAAAGGAGCCAAAACAATAATCAAATAAATCACTTTCGTTAATGAAAAAGTATGTTATCGGTTTAGATTATGGAACAGATTCCGTTCGTGCCGTTTTGATTGATACGGAAAATGGTGCCGAACTGGCAACCTCCGTAAGCTATTACCAAAGATGGAAAAAAGGACAGTTCTGCAGACCGGAAGAAAATCAGTTCCGTCAGCATCCGCTGGATCACATCGAAGGAATGGAAAAAACCGTTTCCGATGTCGTGAAAGAAAGTGGAGTTGCGCCCGAAAATATCGTTAGTATTTGTATTGATACTACGGGTTCTTCACCCCTTCCTGTAAATAAAGATGGAATTGCTTTATCCCTTTTACCCGAATTTTCAGAAAATCCGAATGCAATGATGGTGCTTTGGAAAGACCATACTTCCATCCGGGAAGCAGAAGAAATCAATGATCTGGCAAAAAACTGGGGTGGTGAAGATTATACAAAATTTGAAGGCGGAATTTATTCCTCAGAATGGTTTTGGGCAAAAATCCTCCACATCAGCAGAGAAGATGAAGCCGTAAAAAATGCAGCATACAGCTGGATGGAACATTGTGATTACCTCACATTTTTACTTTCTGACCATAAGGATCTGGCGACATTCAAAAGAAGCCGCTGTGCGGCCGGACACAAAGCAATGTGGCACGAGTCGTGGAACGGACTTCCTTCCAAAGAATTTCTTAATCAATTGGATTCATCTTTAGCAGAACTTCGCGACAGATTATATGATAAAACCTATACTTCCGATGAAGTTGCCGGAAATCTGAACGAAGAATGGGCGGCAAAATTGGGATTAACGACTAAAACTGTAATTGCTGTCGGCACTTTCGACGCGCATTCCGGTGCAATCGGTGCAAAAGTTGAGGAGAACACATTAATCAGGATTATGGGAACATCCACCTGCGATATTATGGTGGCTCCAAACGAAATTATCGGCGATAGAACGGTTAAAGGAATCTGCGGACAGGTCGATGGTTCCGTCATTCCGGGACTAATGGGGCTGGAAGCGGGACAATCTGCATTCGGAGATGTTTTGGCGTGGTATAAAAATCTTCTTACAGAACCCACAATCAATATTCTGATGAACTCCGATGCAATTGACGATGACCAAAAACAGTTGCTGAAAGAAGAAATAGAAAACAGTATGATCCGACATCTCACTCTCGAAGCGGAAAAAATTCCACTGTCGGAAACCGTTCCAATAGCATTGGATTGGATTAACGGACGAAGAACGCCCGATGCCAATCAGGAACTGAAAATGGCAATCAGTAGTCTTTCGTTGGGAACAAAAGCACCACATATTTTCAAAGCACTGGTTAATGCGATCTGTTTCGGAGCAAGAAAAATCGTTGACCGCTTTGAAGATGAAGGCATTAAAATCCATAAAGTCATAGGAATTGGCGGCGTTGCCAGAAAATCACCATTCATCATGCAGACCTTGGCAAATGTCCTGAATATGCCCATCGTTGTGGCAGCATCAGATCAGGCTCCGGCTTTAGGGGCAGCCATTTATGCCGCTGTTGCCGCAGGAATTTATCCTAACGTTCAGGAAGCAAGCCAAAAAATGGGCTCTGATTTCGAAGCTGAATACTTCCCACAGAAAGAACATGTAGAACAATACGAAGAATTGATGCAGCACTATCAGATTTTAGCAGATTTCACCGAAAATAATATCAAATCTAAGAAAAAGTTGACGGTTGACAGTTTATAGTGATTAATTAGGTTAAAACAGCTCCGTTAGGAGCGTCCTGTTAATAGCAAATAATGTAAATATTATCATCACAAAAAGAGCCTCGTAGAGGCGATCTGTTAAATATTTACATTAATTAAAGAACGATCCACAATCAACCAAAAACCATCAACTAAAATAATTATGGCAGCTTTATCCGCCCTCCGTTCCCGCTTTTTTGTTCCGCTTCGCTGCACAAAAAGAGCTCCACTCAGGTCGGGCTGCGATTGATTCGTATGATAAAACCCGAGGGGTTAAATATCGATAGCCGTAGGTGAAACCTATGCATTTGAAAAAAATATATAAATAAAAATGAGCATCTATAAAGAATTAAAACGAGAATGTTACGAAGCCAATATGCAGCTCGATGCCTTAAAACTGGTTGTCTACACATTCGGAAACGTAAGCGCCGTTGACCGCGAAAAAGGAATTTTTGCAATCAAACCAAGCGGCGTTCCTTACGAACTTTTAAAACCTAAAGATATGGTGATTTTAGATTATGATGCCAATGTCGTTGAAGGAAATTTAAGACCATCTTCTGATACCAAAACCCACGCTTATCTCTACAAAAACTGGGAAAACATTGGTGGAATCTCGCATACGCACGCCATCTATTCTGTAGCTTGGGCACAGGCTCAGTTGGACATCCCGATTTTCGGGACAACGCACGCAGACCATCTTACAACGGATGTTCCTTGTGCGCCACCAATGCATGACGATTTAATAGAAGGCAACTACGAATACAATACCGGAATCCAGATTCTGGATTGTTTTAGAGAAAAAAAACTGTCTTATGAAGAAGTAGAAATGGTGCTCATCGGAAATCATGGACCGTTTACCTGGGGTAAAAATGCTGAAAAGGCTGTTTACAACAGCAAAATTTTGGAAACCATCGCCGAAATGGCTTATCTCACCAGACAAATCAATCCGAATGCAGCCTGTTTAAAAGACTCACTCATCAAAAAACATTACGAACGTAAACATGGTAAAAATGCTTACTACGGGCAATAACTGGAGGTTTGTGTAATATCTGCCATAAACCTTATAGGTTTTTAAAACCTATAAGGTTTGATGAAAAACATCAAAATCCGGAGGATTCAATATTAATAGCCTTAGGTAAAACCTATGAAATAAATAAAATCAATATCAATTATAAATCATCATTTATCAATCATCAAATATGTTAACACCTCTCAATACCAAAGAAATCTGGTTCATCACCGGAAGCCAGCATCTATACGGCTCTGAAACATTAGCACAGGTAGCGGAACATTCGGCGAAGATTGTGGAAGCCTTCAATGCTTCGTCACAAATTCCTGTGAAAGTGGTTTTAAAGCCAACCGTAAAAACCACGGAAGAAATTTTCGAGACATTAACTGCTGCCAATTTTTCAAAAAACTGCATCGGAATCGTAACGTGGATGCATACATTTTCCCCTGCAAAAATGTGGATTCGTGGTCTTACTGCCTTGCAAAAGCCGATGCTGCATCTTCATACGCAATTCAATCAGGATATTCCGTGGTCTACGATGGATATGGATTTTATGAATCTTAATCAGGCAGCACATGGCGACAGGGAATTTGGATTCATGGTAAGCCGTCTCCGCAAAAACAGGAAAGTGGTGGTTGGACATTGGGCAGAGGAAAGAGTTCAGAAACAAATCGGAGAATGGAGTAGAGTTGCTGCTGGCTGGGACGATTGGCAGGGCGCAAAATTTGCCCGTTTTGGAGACAATATGAGATATGTTGCCGTGACAGACGGTGATAAAGTGGAAGCGGAAACCAAGTTTGGATTTTCCGTAAACACTTGGGGAATCGGAGATTTGGTAAGCGTTGTCAATTCAATTGGCGAAGGCGAAATCAAATCGTTGATGGAAGAATATGAATCTTCATATAAAATGGCAGAATCCCTTCTCTCAGGAGGAGCGAACAGAAAATCCCTCGAAGCTGCTGCCAGAATTGAGCTAGGTTTGGAAAAATTCCTGAAAGACGGAAATTTCAAAGGATTCTCGGATACTTTCGAAGATCTTCACGGATTGGAACAGCTTCCGGGAATTGCCGTTCAGAGATTAATGGAAAAAGGTTACGGATTCGCCGGAGAAGGCGACTGGAAAACTGCCGCTTTGGTTCGTGCGATGAAAACAATGGGGCAGGGTTTAGAAGGCGGAAATGCTTTTATGGAAGATTATACCTACCATTTAAATCCTTCCAGTCCATCGGTTCTGGGTTCTCATATGCTGGAAGTGGATCCTGTTTTGGCGGTTGACAAACCTTCTTGTGAAATTCATCCGCTTGGAATTGGCGGAAAAGCAGATCCGGTTCGTCTGGTTTTCAATTCAAGAGGAAATATTGATTCTTTAAATGCAGCATTAATGGATTTCGGAAATCATTTCAGATTGTTAATCAACAAAACAAAAGCTTTGGAAATTACCGAAGAACTTCCGAAGCTTCCTGTAGCGAGAGTACTCTGGAAACCACTTCCTGATTTGTACACAGCCGCGGAAGCGTGGATTTTGGCGGGTGGAGCCCATCATACCTGCTACAGCGAAAACATTAGTGCAGAACAATTGGAGGATTTTGCAGAAATCGCCGGAATCGAATCGTTAGTGATTGATGAAAATACAAAAATCCGTGATTTTAAGAATACACTTCGCTGGAATGAAATATATTATCGCTAAACTTGCAAAAATTATAAAAAATGAGAAAAATAAGTATCAACCTGATAATTCTTTTTGCCGTTTTATGTATTTTCGGGTGCAATAAAAAAGAAAATCAATCAAAAAATCAAAAGCAGGCAATGGAAAATATACAGATTTCAGAGTATGGAGTGACGTCAAAAGGTGATTCTGTTAAAAAATATACTTTGACTAATAAAAACGGGATGAAAGTGGAAGTCATCAACTTTGGCGGAATCATCACTTCACTTACCGCTCCCGATAAAAACGGAAAATATGAAGATGTGGTCTTGGGTTTTACAAAACCGGAAGATTATTTTAATGGAAATCCTTATAATTTTGGAGCGTTAATTGGTCGTTACGGAAACAGAATTGCCAATGCCAAATTCACTTTGGAAGGCAAATCCTATGACATTGATAAAAATGACGGACCCAACAGTCTTCATGGCGGAAAAGAAGGGTTTCATACTAAAATCTGGAATATTGAACCTGTAAAAGATGCCAAATTCCCAACGTTGAAACTGACTTATACCAGCGCAGATGGGGAAGAAGGATATCCGGGAAAACTGACGACTACGGTATTTTATACTTTAACGGATGATAACGCTCTGGAAATTTCTTACGAAGCGGAAACCGACAAACCGACTGTGGTAAATCTTACCCAGCATTCGTATTTTAACCTTTCAGGAAGTTTCTCAAAAACAATTCTTGGCCACGAAATGCAGATCAATGCAGATAAATTTTTACCGGTCAATGAAACGCTGATTCCTACAGGTGAGCAAAAACCTGTAAAAGGAAGTGCATTCGATTTCACAGCTTCAAAAGCAATTGGAAAAGACATCAGTGCTGATGACGATCAACTGAAAAAAGGAAAAGGCTACGATCATAACTGGATTCTGAACGGAAACGGACTGAGAAGTATTGCGAAAGTGTACCATCCCGAATCGGGCAGAGTAATGGAAGTTTTAACTGACGAACCGGGAGTACAGTTTTATTCCGGAAACTTTCTGGATGGAAAATTCGATACCAAAACTGGCGGGAAAAATGAATTCAGAACGGGATTCTGTTTAGAAACTCAACATTTTCCGGATTCACCGAACCAATCTTCTTTCCCTTCTACAGAACTGAAGCCGGGACAGAAATACCAGTCGAAAACAATTTATAAATTCTCAGTTAAAAAATAAAATATGGGAAATTTAGCTACTCTTGATATCATCATATTTCTTATCTATTTTGTGGTAGTTGCAGGCTACGGAATCTGGATTTATAATAGAAAGAAATCTGCAGCGACAGGCAGTAAAGATTATTTTCTGGCAGAAGGTTCACTGACTTGGTGGGCAATCGGCGCGAGTTTAATTGCTTCCAATATTTCTGCCGAACAATTTATCGGGATGTCCGGTGAAGGATTTTTTGTGGGAATTGCTGTAGCTGCTTATGAATGGATTGCGGCAATTGCATTGATTATTATTGCAGTATGGTTCATTCCGATTTATCTTAAAAACAAGATTTACACGATGCCACAATTTCTGGAAACCCGTTACAACAAATCGGTTTCCCTGATTATGGCTGTGTTCTGGCTCTTTTTATATGTTATTGTTAATTTAACTTCCATCCTTTATTTAGGTGCTTTGGCAATAGATACATTGCTGGGAGGCGATAACCTTCATATTATTATGATCGGATTGCTTTTAATGGCATTATTAATTGGTCTTGGCGGAATGAAGGTAATCGGTTACACAGATGTAATTCAGGTGGCGGTTTTAATTATCGGAGGTTTTGCCACGGTTTACATGGCGCTTCAGATTGTTGATCAGAGAATCAACGGGGCGGCAGTCGGGAATGCTTTAACAGGTTTTCAGACTTTGATGAACGAAGCTCCGCAACACTTTAAACTGATGCTGGAAAAGCCGGTGAAGACCACCACAACTTTGGCAATGCCTGAAAATCTTGATGTTCAGAAATATGTTGTTTTACCGGGATTGGCGATGTATTTCGCAGGACAATGGATTGTAAACCTGAATTATTGGGGCTGTAATCAATACATCACCCAAAGAGCGTTGGGAGCTGATCTGAAAACGGCAAGAACCGGAATTTTATTCGCAGGATTCTTAAAATTATTTATGCCGATTATCGTAATGCTTCCGGGAATTGCAGCGTACGTTTTGTATTCAAAAGGGCATTTAACTGGCTTTAGTGGCGTAAAAGATGGTGCTTATTCTGCAATCTTAGGATTTCTGCCGGTTGGTCTGAAAGGTCTTGCTGTAGCGGCTTTAACGGCGGCAATCGTTGCTTCTTTGGCAGGAAAAGTGAACAGTATTTCAACGATCTTTACATTAGACATTTACAAGAAATATTTAAAAGCTGATGCAACGGAAATCCAGATGGTGAGAACCGGAAGATGGGCGATTATCATCGCGATGTTTGTGGCTTTGGCATTTACATGGACCGATGTTTTAGGAATCGGCGGTGAAGGAGGATTTACCTTCATTCAGAAATATACAGGATTTATAAGTCCGGGAGTTTTTGCCATGTTTCTTTTGGGAATGTTCTGGAAAAGAACCACCGGAACAGCAGCTTTGGTCGGTGTAATTTTAGGATTCGTTCTGGCAATTTTCTTCAACAGTTTTGCAGTCGATATTTTTGGAAAAGAAACCTGGTTATATACCGCTTTTACGTATGAAAAACTGGAAAACGGAGTTGTGCACACCATTACAGAAATCCCATTTTTAATTAATATGGGATGGTCTTTCGTGATCACCATTGCAACCATGGTTCTCATCAGTCTTGCAGGACCGAAAGTGAATCCGAAAGCATTCGCAATCGATGCAACAATGTTCCGCGTAGACAACAGAACATTGGTTTTAATCGTTATAACGTTATTACTGCTTACTGCACTTTATGTGAAATTCTGGTAAAATGTAATTATGATAAAATAAAGGCAGGATTCCGTTTTGGAGTCCTGTTTTTGTTTAATTTTAATTCAGCATATAAAAAAACAATGGAAGATTTAAATGAATTAATACAAACATATTTCGGACCGCTGAATGCTCACGAACACTCTGTTATTTAGTCTTATTTCAGAAAAGAACAATTAGCGAAAAATGAAATATTTACAGGTTCAGGCGAAATTTGTAACAGATTAAGCATGGTGAAATCCGGTATTTTGCGTGTTTTCGCTTTATCAGAAGACGGAAAAGAGATTACACAGTGGCTTTCCGTAAAAGGTTTTTTCGTTACCGATGTGATGGGATTTTTCTTTAATCAACACAACCGATGGACGATACAAGCCTTTACCGAAGCTGAATTACTCACCATTTCTAAAACAGATTATTTAAAACTGTGCAGGGAATTCCCCAAATGGGCTGAAATTGAGAAAAGATTTATGATTAAATGTTTTGGAATGATGGAAGACCGGATATTTTCTTATCTATCCATGACCGCGGAAGAAAGGTACAACCGGTATTTTGAGCAGAACAGAGAATTATTTCATCAGGTTCCGCTGCAATATATTGCTTCGGTTTTGGGAATGACGCCCGAAACATTCAGCAGAATCAGGAAACGGCAGGCAGAAAATTCTTGATTTTTATCAAGAGAATCTATTTTCTGTTGTCAGACATTTGTAAGATAAATCTCAGACAATGAAAAATCTCTTGCAGCTCGAAGAATTAGGACAATTTGGTTTAGCCGTTTTCCTGTTTACACAGTTAGAATTTCAGTGGTGGCTTTTTCCGATTTGCCTTTTGCTTCCGGATGTTTCCATGGTCGGCTACTTAATCAATCCAAAAACCGGAGCCCGGATTTACAATTTTTTTCATCATAAAATGCTTGCAATCCTTGTTTTGATTCTCGGATTTTGGCTTAAAATTTCTATCGTAGAATTTGCCGGAATTATTTTATTTGCCCATTCTGCAATGGACAGAATTTTCGGATACGGATTTAAATTTGAAGACGATTTCAAACATACCCATCTGGGTTCAATAGGAAAGAAATAAACCGTTTAAATCTTAAACATAAACCCTTCCGCAAGCTTTTTCTGATATTTTGCTTCATCAAAACGATACAGAAAAGACCCTTTTTTTGAAGAAGTCATATCTTTACCCTCCGTTTTCACAAGAATATCCAGCGCATTAATTTTGCTGATGAAATTCCGCTTGTCGAACTGTTCATTAAAAATCGCTTCGTAAAGATTCTGCAGATCTTTCATCGTGAATTTTTCTGGCAGAAGCTCAAACCCGATAGGTCTTGTGGAAGCTCTTCTGCGCAGCCTCAGAACGGCATCCTTTACCATTTCGTTATGGTCAAAAATAAGACTTGGAAAATCCCGAAGATCAAACCATTTTGCGCTGTATTTTTCATTGATCTGGATATTCTTTTCAATATTAATCAGCGCATAATATGAAATTGAAATAATTCTTGCTGTAGGTTCACGGTCAATCCGCGTATAAGAATTCAGCTGTTCCAGATAGATATTTTCCAGTCCTGTGAGAGTATTCAGAACACGTTGCGCTGCTTCATCGGATGTTTCTTCGTCTCCTATAAATCCACCCATTAACGACCATTCTCCCATTTTAGGCTCAAAATTCCTTTTTACCAGAAGAATTTTAAGATTTTCGCCGTCGAACCCGAAAATAATGCAGTCTACAGCTACCAGATGTCGCGGAAAATGAGAATAGTCTTGTGTCATCGATTATATTTTTATGCAAAGTTAATGCTTTTAGCCTTTGATTTTACTGTCGGATCAATATAAATGTATTTTACACACTTTATTTTACTTTTTATTTTGAATTTCTCAGGATTCCATCATCTTCCTTGTCATTTTGGGAGCATTTTCTACCTTCGAAACTTACATTTTATTCATCTAAGACATTAAAAACAGATGAACTTAATGTTAAAAATATGTTAAAATTAATTTTTCTTTCATTTTAAATTTACCCTGAAACAGTCAGTAGGGCTTAGTCTTAAAAATACGATAAGCTATTAATATAAAATATCAGCGTTCATACTGTATATTCCGTATTCATTTTTCATGCAGGTAATTTGACTGTATGGTTCTGATTATCGCGTTTTTTCATAATCTTAATTTTTATGATAAGCCCCTGTTATTTTTAATTTTTTTCTAAGACTTTAAAATAGACTTTTTTTTGATTTCAGCGGCACATTCTGCAAAATTCTTTGTCATATTGATTCTTTCTTTTATTTTTAGAAATGTTGAACAGACATTTATTAATGAATAAAAAATCGCTGATAGTATTTTTAGGTTTTGGCACACTTGCTTTTGGACAGGTGAGCAAAACAGTCAGTTACTTTCCGCTGAACAAAGTCGCTTTGTCTGAAAGCATATTCAGCAGGGCAATGCAGACAGATAAAAATTACATAATGTCGATGGATGCCGACCGTTTGTTGGCTCCCTATTTAAAAGAAGCAGGACTTAATCCTAAAAAACCGAATTATCCGAACTGGGAAAATACAGGATTAGATGGTCATATTGGCGGACATTATATTTCTGCTTTGGCTTTAATGTACGCTTCTACAGGCGATGCAAAAGTAAAACAGCGGCTGGATTATATGATCGACGAGTTGGAACGTTGCCAGAATCTTTCAGGAAACGGTTATATTTCCGGCGTTCCGTATGGCAAAAAGATATGGAAAGAAATCTCGGACGGCAATATTCGTGCATCCGCTTTCGGACTGAACGACCGTTGGGTTCCTTTATATAATATTCACAAAATATATTCCGGTTTGCGGGATGCGTATTGGTACGCAGACAGCGAAAAGGCAAAAAAAATGCTCATTAAGCTTACCGACTGGATGGCAGATGAAGTTTCCAAACTTTCCGATGAGCAGATTCAGGAGATGCTGAAAAGCGAACACGGCGGACTGAACGAAGTTTTTGCTGATGTTTATGACATTACCAAAAATGAAAAATATCTTAAGTTAGCACACCGTTTTTCACATCAGGCGATTTTAAATCCATTATTGATTCACGAAGATAAACTGACAGGAATTCACGCCAATACACAGATCCCGAAAGTAATCGGTTTCAAGAGAATCGCAGATCTGGAGCATAATAAAGAGTGGAGTGGTGCGGCAGATTTTTTCTGGACTAATGTTACCCAAAAACGTTCAGCCATTATCGGCGGAAACAGTGTAAGCGAACATTTCAATCCTACCGGAGATTTCAGCGGGATGATTAAAAGTATTGAAGGTCCCGAAACCTGTAATACGTACAATATGCTGAAGTTGACCAAAGAGCTTTTCGCGACCAGTCCGAAGTCGTCTTATCTGGATTATTACGAAAGAGCTTTATACAATCACATACTTTCCACCCAAAATCAGGAAAAAGGCGGTTTTGTTTATTTTACACCCATGCGTCCCGGCCACTACAGAGTATATTCCCAGCCGGAAACCAGCTTCTGGTGCTGCGTTGGTTCAGGAATGGAAAATCACGCCAAATACGGCGAAATGATTTATGCGCATTCTGATAAAGATTTGTACGTGAATCTTTTTATTCCTTCTGTTTTAAAATGGTCAGAAAAAAAATTGGTCATAAGACAGGAAAATAATTTTCCGCAGGAACCTTCCACAAAATTGGTCTTTGATCTTGCTCCAAAAACTGAAATCAATTTAAAATTAAGAGCACCGGAATGGACGAATGTTTCACAGATAACAGTTTCCGTGAATTCTAAAAAGGTCAGTAGTTCTGTCGATTCCGAAGGTTATCTCAATATCAAAAAGAAATGGAAAAAAGACGATGTTGTTGAAATGAAAATGCCGATGCACCTTTCCGCAGAACAGCTTTCGGACAAATCGGATTATTTTGCATTCAGATACGGACCCATTGTTCTGGCAGCAAAATATGGCAAAGAAAATCAGACAGGGCTCTTTGCCGACGACAGCCGCGGCGGACATATTGCACACGGACCGCAGATTCCTCTGAACGACATTCCGGCAATTTTAGGATCTTCAACAACGGTTTTGAATCATCTTCAGCCTGTTAATGAGAAAGATTTAAAATTTAAAATTAGCGGACTTTATCCTCAGAATAAATTCAGTAACGGATTGGAGCTTGTTCCGTTTTACCAGATTCAGGAAGAACGTTACATCATTTATTTTCCGCAAGCGACTCAGGATAAAATCGAAATGATTCAGAAACAGAAAGCTAAAGAAGAAGTGGAAATTCGAAAACAGGATAATATTACGACCGATAAAATCCAACTCGGCGAGCAACAGCCGGAATCTGACCACTTTTTTGAGAGCAAAGATGCTTACGAAGGCTATATGGAAGACCGGCATTTCCGCGACGCTAAAGGCTGGTTTAGCTATCAGATGAAAAACAAGGACAGGAATGCAAAATACCTCTATCTTCTCTATTTCGATGCCAACAGCTACCGTACCCTGAATGCCGAAATCAATGGAATTAAAGTGTTTTCCCAAGATTTTGAAGGAAAAATGGGCGGTTCTCCACAAACTTTACTCATTCCGATTCCTGAATCTGAAATCCGTAAAGAAATTTTGAACATCAAGTTTAATTCGGGTGAAAAATCATTAACGCCGAAAATCATCGAAGTAAGATTACTGAATCAAACGCCAGATAAAAACTAAAAACAACTGCAGAATTAAATCTGCTCCATAGGAGCAATATCTGTGTAGAAATACAATTGACCGAAGAAACAGAACTCCGTAGGAGTTCAATCTAAGAAAGAACAAATTTGCAATTAGCGTTTAAAGTATAAAAAATTATGAACCATAAAAATATTACCAGAACGATTACCTTAATGCTTTGCATATTCTGCAATATGCTTTTTCAGGCAAAGGTTACGCTTCCCAACTTAGTTTCAGACGGAATGGTGTTGCAGAGAAATCAAAAGCTGAATATTTGGGGGAAAGCCGATGCCAATGAAAAGGTAGACGTTAAATTTCTCAATAAAAACTACAAAACCACCGCAGATCAAAACGGAAACTGGAAAATTCTACTTCCAGAACAAAAAGCAGGCGGTCCGTACACCATGACCATCAACGAAATCACTTTAAAAGATATTTTGATTGGCGATGTATGGCTCGCTTCCGGACAGTCTAATATGGAACTGCCCATGCGCAGACTGACGCCGTTGTATTCAAACGAAATCAAAAATGCCAACAATCAGAACATCCGTTTTTTTACGGTTCCTCAAAAATATAACTTCAAATTACCTCAGACTGAATTGGACGGAGGGAAATGGGAAGCAACAAATTCTCAAACCATTCTGAATTTTTCTGGGGTTGCATATTTTTTTGCTAAAGATGTAAGTGAAAAAAATAAAGTTCCGGTAGGAATTATTCACGCGAGTTTGGGAGGTTCTCCAATTCAGGCTTGGATGGATGAAAATTCACTAAAAAAATATCCTGAATATTTGGATGAGGCTAAAAAATGGCAGAATGATGAGTTGATAAAATCAACAGAATCTTCGGAACAGGCATTAAGCAAAGCCTGGTATACAGAACTAGATCAGAGTGATTTAGGGTTAAACCAACATTGGGAAAAATTTGATCTGAATGATTCTGACTGGAAAACCATGAAAATTCCGGGTTCTTGGGAAGATACGGAAGGCTCTTTTGAAGGTTCGGTCTGGTTCAGAAAAGAAATTATTTTAACTAAAAATCAGGCAGGAAAAGCCGCTTTTTTAAACCTTGGAAGAATTAAAGATGCCGATGTAACGTACATTAACGGAACAAAAGTCGGAAATGTAACTTATGAATATCCTCCGCGTTGGTACGATGTTCCGGCAGGAATTCTTAAGGAAGGTAAAAATGTAATTGCCGTAAGAGTTTCCAACGGAAGCGGAAAAGGGCAGTTCATCGCAGATAAACCCTATTACCTTGAAATCGACGGACAAAAAATAGATTTAAAATCCGAATGGAAATATAAAATCGGGGCAAAAATGGCAAAAATGGCACCCGGAACAACCTTTATCCGCTGGAAACCGACAGGATTGTATAATGCCATGATCAATCCTTTAATCAATTATAATATCACAGGAGCAATCTGGTACCAAGGAGAAAGCAATACCGGAAAACCGAAAGAGTACGGCGATTTATTAACTACGATGATTACAGACTGGAGAAATAAATTCAATAACAAAGAAATGCCGTTCATCACAGTTCAATTGGCTAATTTTATGGAATCAAAAGCACAGCCTATCGAAAGCAACTGGGCGGAGCTAAGAGACCAGCAGCGTAAAGTTTCATTACAGGTTCCAAATGCCGGACTTGCCGTAATCATCGATGTTGGGGAATGGAATGACATCCATCCGCTGAACAAAAAAACAGTAGGAGACAGGCTTGCGTTGCAGGCAATGAAATTGGCTTACGGAAAAAACATCGTTGCAGAAGGACCGGTTTATCAGTCAATGAAAATCGATGGAAATAAAATTGTACTTTCTTTTAAAAACGGAACCGATGATTTTGCTCCCGTTGCTGAACTAAAAGGGTTTGCCATCAAAAATACCGGCGGAAACTGGTCTTGGGCAAAAGCAAAAATCCAAGGCAAAACAATTACAGTTTGGAATGATTCGGTCAC
Organism: Chryseobacterium sp. 2P; assembly: GCF_059579425.1. Classification (NCBI taxonomy): domain Bacteria; kingdom Pseudomonadati; phylum Bacteroidota; class Flavobacteriia; order Flavobacteriales; family Weeksellaceae; genus Chryseobacterium; species Chryseobacterium sp. 2P. The sequence continues at coordinate 2,722,999 of NZ_CM184194.1, read as the reverse complement.
AAATCCTGTTGCTGTCCGTTACGATTGGGCAGATAATCCCGATGGAAACCTCAAAAACAAAACCAGACTTCCCGCATCGCCTTTCACTACGGAATAATCTTTAAGCCTTTGCTGAGTTTACGCCTTTGCGAGCCTTAAAAACGATTAGTAGTCAAAAAATCTTTGCGGACTTTGCGTTTAAAAATTAATTATAAAAATATCAACAATCATATGAATAACTCATCTCAAAAAATATCTGTCGTTGAAAAAATCGGCTACAGTTTGGGAGATTTAGCAGCCAATCTGGTTTTCCAGACTTTGGTTACGTATTTAGCTTACTTTTACACCGATATCTACGGATTAAAACCGGAAGACGCCTCCATTATCACTTTGATTGTCGGATTGATTGCAGGTTTCGGATTCAATCCGATGGTCGGTGCTTTGGCAGACAGAACACGAACCAAATGGGGAAAATTCCGTCCGTGGATTTTATTTTCTGCCGTTCCGTTGGGCGCAGCCGCACTTTTTGCATTCAGCACTCACGATTTTTCTTATCAGGGAAAAATGATCTATGCAGCGGCAACATATACGATTTTACTGTTGTTATATGCTGCTAATAATTTGCCTTATGCTGCTTTAAGTGGCGTGATTACAGGCGATATGAAAGAAAGAAACAGTATTTCATCATACCGTTTCGTAGCAGTGATGTTTGCTCAGTTTTTTGTACAGGTATTTATGTTGCCGATCATTTTATCAGCAGGAAACGGCGATAAAGCAGTCGGAATTGAGATCGTAATGACGTGGTTGGCAATCATTGGAACCATTATGTTGCTCATTACATTTTTCACCACCAAAGAAAGAGTGATTCCAAAACCGGAACAGGAGTCCACTTTGGGAGCAGATTTAAAAGATTTAAAGAAAAACAAACCGTGGATTATTATGTTGATGGTTACAGCGTTGATTTTCATTACTCTGGCAATGAAAGGAGGTTCCTATGTCTATTATTTCAACAATTATGTGGATGAAACTTCTTTGAAAAATTTCATATCACCGATTACCGCATTTTTCAGTTCTGTCGGGATGAATTTCTTCGGAGAAGATCCTCGTTCAGCAGGTTTCGGACTCTTTAATGCAGGCGGAATTATTATGATGATCATCGGAATTACCTTTTCAAAAAGATTTGCCGACAAATATGGAAAAAGGGACGCGTTCATTGCATCACTGTTCATTTCAACTTTGTTCATTGTGGCATTCATTTTTTACCCGCCAAAATCGGTGGGATTAATGTTTCTTTCGCAGATTCTTCATGGTTTTTTCTACGGAATCAGCACACCTTTGCTTTGGGCAATGATTGCCGATGTTGCCGACTATTCCGAGTGGAAAAACAACAGACGCGCCACAGCCATTATTTTTTCCGCCATGATGGTGGGGTTAAAAGTGGGTTTGAGCATCGGAAGTTCACTGGTTTCCTCTATTATCGGACATTACGGCTACATTTCTTCGGAAGGTACGGAAAATATTATCCAGCCGGAATCCGTAGCGAATGGAGCTCAGATGCTGGTCAGTATTTTTCCGGCCATTCCATTCTTTGCGGCGTGTGGATTACTAATGTTCTACGAAATCAACAAAAAAATGGAAACCCAAATCGAGCAGGATCTGAAAGAGAGAAGGAAAAAAGAAGATTAATATAGGTTTAATGATTTGGGCAGCTTAATCCATCTTCCACTCCCGCTTTTTTGTTCCGCTTTGCTTCATAAAAAGAGCTCCGTTCAAGCCGGGCTGCGAGATTCAGGATAAAACAAATTTTAGAATTAAAGACAATATTGGACATTCTTTAGTTTAAGAATTTTAATAGAGAAAAACAAAATAACAAAAGCTCCGTAGGAGCGAACTGTTAATAGCCAATATATTCAAGCCATTGAGCCTCGTAGAGGCGACCTGTTAAGTTTCGGAATAAATAATAAAATTAAAAATGAAAAAAATAGCCGCATTACTTGGAATTTTAACCCTGACCGTTTCCTGCAAAACCGCAAGTTCGGCATCATCAAAAGATTCCCTGAAAGATGCTTTCAAAAATAAATTCTACATCGGAACAGCAATGAGCCTTCCTCAAATTAACGGTACCGATGTAAAATCTGATGAAATTATCAAAAAGCAATTCAGTTCCATCGTTGCAGAAAACTGTATGAAATCGATGTTTATCCAGCCGCAAGAAGGGCAGTTTTTCTTTGGTGATGCAGATAAATTCGTAGAATTCGGGGAGAAAAATAAAATGTTCATCATTGGTCATACCTTGATCTGGCATTCACAACTGCCAAAATGGTTTTTCGTGGACAAGAACGGAAAAGATGTTGCTCCGGAAGTTTTGAAACAAAGAATGAAAAGCCATATTTCAACTTTGGTCGGTAGATACAAAGGTCGTGTAAAAGGCTGGGATGTCGTGAATGAAGCGATTATGGAAGACGGAACGTACCGCAAAAGCAAATTTTATGAAATTCTGGGCGAAGAATTCATTCCGTTAGCTTTTCAGTATGCGCAGGAGGCAGATCCAAATGCCGAATTATACTACAATGATTACAACGAGTGGTTTCCTGAAAAAGTAAAAACCGTTACCAAAATCGTCAAAGATTTGAAATCCAGAGGTATCAGAATTGACGGCGTAGGAATGCAGACGCACGTAGGACTTGACACCCCAAAACTGGAAGAATACGAAAAAGCAATCACTGATTATGCAGCAACAGGAATAAAAGTGAATGTTACCGAAATGGAAATCAGCGCACTGCCTTCTCCTTGGGGAACTTCTGCCAACGTTTCCGATAAGGTGGAATATGAAGCAAAAATGAATCCTTACACCAAAGGATTACCGGAAAATGTGACGAAAGAATGGGAAGACCGTTATCTGGATTTCTTCAGATTATTTATCAAACATCAGGATAAAATCAGAAGAGTGACTTTGTGGGGCGTTACTGACAGTCAATCCTGGAAAAACGATTTCCCGGTAAAAGGCAGAACCGATTATCCGCTGCCATTCGACAGAAATTATCAGGCAAAACCTGTCGTGGAGAAAATCATTGGGTTAACAAAACAAAAATAATTATAGAGCCATTAAACCTTATAGGTTTTTAAAACCTATAAGGTTTGAATAAAAAAATCTATCATTCTATGAATCTATTATCTAAATATCTAAAATAAAAAATGAACAAAGCAAAATACCTTTTCCCGAAAGACTTTATGGCAGATCCTTCTGTACACGTTTTTGAAGGCAAATTATACATTTATCCCTCTCATGACCGCGAAAGCGGGATCGAAGAAAATGACAATGGCGACCATTTCGATATGAATGATTATCATGTTTTTTCCCTTGATGATGTGGAAAATAGCGAAGTTACAGATCATGGTGTTGTTCTTTCGGTACAAGATATTCCCTGGGCAGGAAGACAGTTGTGGGATTGCGATGTGGCTTTTAAAGACGGTAAATATTATATGTATTTTCCTTTAAAGGATAAAAATGATATTTTCAGAATCGGCGTTGCGGTAAGCAATAAACCTTACGGACCTTTCGTTCCGGAAAAACATCCGATGATGGGAAGTTACAGCATAGATCCTTGTCTTTTTGAAGATGAAGGAAAACATTATATGTATTTTGGCGGGATCTGGGGCGGACAGTTACAAAGGTACAGAAACAATAAAGCACTGGAATCTGCCATTCTTCCTGACGAAGATGAACCTGCCATTTCATCAAAAGTAGTAATGCTCAGCGATGATATGCTTGAGTTCGGTGAAGAGCCAAAAGATGTTGTGATTCTTGACGAAAACGGAAACCCATTGCTTCACGGTGATAAACATCGTTTTTTCGAAGCATCATGGATGCATAAATACAACGGGAAATATTACTTCTCTTATTCCACAGGAGATACGCACTTGATTTGTTATGCAGTGGGTGATAATCCTTACGGTCCGTTCACTTTTCAGGGTGAAATTTTAACTCCGGTCGTAGGTTGGACTACCCACCACAGCATTGTAGAATTTAAAGGAAAATGGTATCTGTTCTTCCATGATTCTGTTCCGAGTGGCGGAAAAACATGGCTGAGAAGCATGAAATTCGTTGAATTGGAATACGATGAAAATGGAAAAATAAAAACTATTGAAGGACTGGAAGCCCAGCAGTAACTTCTAAAACTTTGACAAAGTTTGTTTCTTAAAGAACTCGAAGAGTTCAACAAAAGAATATTTCAACAGCCGTAGTTAAAACCTATGAAATTTAAAGTAAAAATTTAAAATAATGCAACATTTCCGACACTATATATTACTGTTTCTCATGATTCCGTTCATGGCTTGGGCTGAAGACGGAAGCCAGTTATGGCTAAGATATCCGGTAAATCCAAAGTCCAGAAATATTGTGAATTCAAACAGTAAAAGTCCAGCTATTGAAATCGCCAAAAAGGAACTCAATCAACATTGGAGCGGACAATCAGTCGACTTGAAGATTGATCGGTTTCCGGAAAATTTTAAAGACGGTTACAGAATCATTTCAACACCGAAAAAAATTATCGTCTCGGCAAAAACAGATTTGGGACTACTGTACGGAAGCTATTATCTGTTGAATCTGCAGCAGCAAAAAGCAGATTTTTCTCATCTGAAACTTGAGGAAAAACCTTCCTATGATGTAAGGATTCTAAATCATTGGGACAATCTGGACGGAACTATTGAACGCGGTTATGCCGGTCATTCACTTTGGAAATGGGAAGATTTACCAGGTAAAATTTCCCCGCGATACGAAGAATATGCAAGAGCCAATGCGTCCATCGGGATCAATGCAACGGTTTTGAACAACGTCAATGCTTCACCAAATATGCTTCGAGAAGATTACTTGAAGAAAGTTAAGATTTTGGCTGATATCTTCAGACCTTACGGAATTAAAGTGTATTTGTCTGTTAATTTTTCTTCACCGAAAGTTTTGGGAGGACTGCAGAATTCCGATCCGCTAAATCAGGAAGTACAGAAATGGTGGAAAGATAAAGCCGCAGAAATTTACAAATTGATTCCTGATTTCGGAGGATTTTTAGTGAAAGCCAATTCCGAAGGACAGCCCGGACCGCAGGATTACGGAAGAACCCACGCAGACGGAGCGAATATGATGGCGGATGTTCTGAAACCTTACGGCGGAATCGTCATGTGGAGAGCATTTGTGTACAGTCCAAGCAAAGATGACCGTGCAAAACAAGCTCATCTGGAATTTGTTCCGTTAGATGGAAAATTCAGAGACAATGTGATTATTCAGATTAAAAACGGACCGATTGATTTTCAGCCGAGAGAAGCATTTAACCCGCTTTTCGGAGCATTGAGAAAAACTTCGGAAATGGTTGAATTTCAAATTACGCAGGAATATTTAGGACAGGCAAATCATCTGGTTTTTCTGGCACCGTTATTCAAAGAAACTTTAGACAGCGATACTTTTTCAGATGGAAAAGGTTCCACAATTGCTAAAATTACAGACGGAACATTAAGACCTGCAAAACTTACTGCCATTGCTGCAGTGGCGAATATCGGAGAAGATAAAAACTGGACAGGACATCATTTTGCTCAAGCCAATTGGTATGCGTTCGGACGTTTGGCGTGGAATCACAATTTAACTTCGGAACAGATTGCAGATGAATGGATTAAAATGACCTTTACCAATCAGAAAAATTTTGTAAATCCGGTCAAAGAAATCATGCTTACTTCCCGTGAAACAGCCGTCGATTACATGATGCCACTTGGTCTTCATCACATTTTTGCAGGCGGACATCATTACGGTCCGGAACCTTGGGGAGATTACAAAGGAGAAAGACCCGATTGGTCACCGGTGTATTATCATCAGGCGAATGCAGAAGGAATCGGATTCGACAGAACAAAAACAGGAAGCAATGCAGTTTCACAGTATTTTCCGCCATTAAATGAAATCTACGGGAATATTAAAACGACACCTGAGAACCTCATTCTTTGGTTCCACCACGTTCCTTGGGATTATAAAATGGAAGACGGAAAAACACTTTGGGAGGAACTTTGTTACAAATATGAATCAGGAGTGAAAGGCGTGAGAGTGTATCAGAAAACTTGGGAAACTGCGAAACCTTACGTTGATGCAGAAAGATTCTCAGAGATTCAGGACAAACTGAAAATTCAGGCAGATGATTCCGTTTGGTGGAAAGATGCGTGCCTGTTATATTTTCAGACTTTTTCCAAAAGACCAATTCCTGCTGATATTGAAAAACCTGTCCACCAGCTTGAAGATCTCAAGAAAATTAAGCTCAATATGGGACATCACAATTAATCAATCTCTTTAATTTAAACAAATAACTTTCTAAATCTTTTTAAGACAGGAAGTTGTTTGTTTTATAATTTAAGTGTAAATTTAACACTTAATTAAAACTTTAATAATGTCTTATTTAATAATAATCAGATGTTTAAAATCTCGTTTGTCATTCAGCAGAAAACTCAAAAGGTAAATAAATACCTGGATTCATGCAGAATGACAAACTGACTGTTGATGATGGAGCAGCAATCAAAACTATAAATCAAACAGTTAGTTAAAAAATAATCAATAATCAATAGAAATCTACATATGAAATTTTTTATCGACACTGCTAATTTAGAGCAGATCAGAGAAGCCAGTGATTTGGGGATTTTAGATGGCGTAACGACCAATCCTTCACTGATGGCAAAAGAAGGAATCAGCGGAAAAGAAGCAATTCTTCAACATTACAAAGACATTTGTGAAATTGTAGACGGAGATATTTCGGCGGAAGTCCTTTCCACAACCTATGAAGAAATAATCAAAGAGGGCGAGGAATTGGCGGCAATTCATCCTAATATTGTAGTAAAAATTCCAATGATTAAAGATGGGATCAAGGCTATAACATATTTTTCCCAAAAAGGAATCCGTACCAATTGTACTCTCATTTTTTCAGCAGGACAGGCACTTTTAGCTGCAAAAGCCGGAGCAACTTATGTTTCGCCGTTTTTAGGAAGACTGGATGATATTTCTACGGATAGTTTAAATTTAATTGAAGACATCAGATTAATTTTCGATAATTTCGGTTTCGAGACAGAAATTCTGGCGGCATCTGTTCGCCATTCAATGCACATCATCAACTGCGCAAAAATCGGTGCCGATGTGGTTACCTGTCCATTACCTCCGATTTTGTCCTTACTGAAGCACCCCTTAACGGATTCCGGCCTGGAGCAGTTTATCAAAGATTCACAAAAAATGCAATAAAAATTATGCACGATATTCAAAAATTAAAAAGTATTGCTTCACAGGTTCGCAGAGACATTGTGAGGATGGTTCATGCTTGCCAGTCGGGACATCCGGGAGGTTCACTGGGATGTACAGATTTTCTTGTTGCTCTTTATTTTGATGCAATGAAAAGAAAAAAAGGATTTGATATGACGGGAAAAGGCGAGGATGTCTTTTATCTTTCCAACGGACATATTTCTCCTGTTTTTTACAGTGTTTTGGCACATGCAGGATATTTCGACAAAGCTGAACTGGCAACTTTCAGAAAGCTGAATTCCAGATTGCAGGGACATCCTACTACACACGAGCATCTTCCGGGCGTTCGTATCGCTTCAGGCTCGCTTGGACAGGGGCTTTCTGTGGCAGTCGGTCATGCGGTCGGAAAGAAATTGGATCAGGATCCGAACTTTGTCTTCAGTCTTCACGGAGACGGAGAATTGCAGGAAGGACAAAATTGGGAAGCCATAATGTATGCCTCTCACAACAAAGTAGATAATCTTATTGCAACAGTCGATTACAACGGACAGCAGATTGACGGCCCTACATCCAAAGTACTTTCTCTTGGAAATCTTAAAACCAAGTTTGAAGCTTTTGACTGGAAAGTTCTTGAAGTGGAAAACGGAAACGATATGGAAGAGATTTTGAAAGTTCTGGACGAAGCCAAATCTTTGACAGGAAAAGGACAGCCGATTTGTATTCTCCTGAAAACAGAAATGGGTTACGGCGTCGATTATATGATGGGAACTCATGCTTGGCACGGAAAAGCACCGAATGATGAACAATTAGAAAAAGCTTTAGATCAACTCGAAGAAACTTTGGGCGATTATTAAATTAAAAATTATTTGGGCAGCTTTTTCCGTCTTCCGTTCCCGCTTTTTTGCAAATTTCCAAGGCTTTTCCACCGCGGAAATTTGTAAAAAGAGCTCCACTCAAGCCGGGCTGCGAGAAATCGAGGAACGAGATTCATCGATTCAAAATAAAAATAATAAAGTGGAGATAGATTCGCCGTTCCAAATCAATCAACGAACAAAGCATTAAATAGAAAAAGTTTTCGGAAATAACAATAGAATTTATTGTGATGTTAAATTACAGGTCGCTCCTACGGAGCTGGATTCTCTGGAATTAATTTTTCTGTTAACAGTTCGCCACGCTGTGGCTCCATCTAAATACGCTTTAGAATAATAAATGCTCCGTAGGAGCGAACTGATAACAGATCAAAATAATTCGGCATCACAAAACCTCGTAGAGGTGACCTGTAAAGCTTTTAGTATTCACAAAAAAATATTTTGTAAAAACATCGGATAAAATTTACCTGAGAAATCCACTTTTAGCTTAGCAAAGCGCCTTTACGAAAGGAAATATCCTCAATAAGATAAAAAAATATTTGCGCTTTTTGCGTCTAAAACAAAATCAACAGATTAATCAAATGAAAAAATATACCTACACAGAAAAAAAAGACACCCGAAGCGGTTTCGGAGCAGGAATGGCAGAACTGGCAGATAAAAATCCGAATGTTGTCGGACTCTGCGCGGATCTTATTGGCTCCTTAAAATTTGAAAAATTCATCGAAAAAGCACCGGAGCGTTTTTTCCAGATCGGAATCGCGGAAGCCAATATGATTGGTATGGCAGCAGGTCTTGCAACAGAAGGAAAAATACCTTTCACGGGAACGTTCGCCAACTTTTCTACAGGAAGAGTGTACGATCAGATTCGTCAGTCGGTGGCTTACTCAGGGAAAAATGTGAAAATTTGTGCTTCCCATGCCGGTTTAACGTTAGGTGAAGACGGTGCAACCCACCAGATTCTGGAAGATATCGGATTAATGAAAATGCTTCCGGGAATGACGGTGATCAATACCTGCGATTACAACCAGACGAAAGCGGCAACCATTGCTATTGCAGATTACGAAGGTCCTGTTTATCTGCGTTTCGGACGTCCCGTAATTCCTGTTTTTACAGATGAAGATCAAAAATTTGAAATTGGAAAAGCATGGATGGTGAATGAAGGGAAAGATGTAACCATCATTGCAACAGGACATTTGGTTTGGAAAGCCATTAAAGCAGGAGAAATTCTTGAAAAACAGGGAATCGATGCTGAAATTATTAACATTCACACCATTAAGCCTTTAGATTCTGAAGCCATTCTTACTTCCGTTAAAAAAACGGGTTGTGTAGTAACTGCGGAAGAACACAACAGATTAGGCGGATTGGGAGACAGTGTCGCTCAGCTCTTGATTACAGAATACCTTGCTCCTCAGGAATATGTTGCTGTAAACGACAGTTTCGGGGAAAGCGGAACACCGGATCAGTTGATGGAAAAATACGGATTAACGGCTCATGATATTGTAGAAGCGGTGGAAAAAGTAATGAAGAGAAAATAAACAATTGCTTGATTTAAGTATTTAGCACAAACTCACGATTTTTTCAGAGAAAAAGATAAATTTTATTCGTGAATTTGTAGCAAAAAGATTTAAAATCATAAATTGCAGTTATATATGCAGGATAATTTAATCAACCACACAAAAGATGCATTTCGGGCATTTTTCCAATCGGAACCTGAAAGAATTTTTCTCGCTCCGGGAAGAATCAATATTATTGGAGAACACGTCGATTACAGTGACGGATTTGTGCTTCCGGCAGCCATTGATAAATATATTTGTTTTGCTGTAAAAAAAACAGATGATTCTGCAATCTCTTTTTTTGCCAAAGATTTTAACGATTCTTTCAGCTTCAATGTTTATGAAAATCAGATTCCGGTTTCGAAGACCTGGGCAAATTATCTGTTAGGTGTTTTTAATGCCATTCAGGAATTTGGAAAAGAGGTCGGAGGATTACAGATTGCTTTCAGCAGTACGATTCCGATGGGTTCCGGTTTGTCTTCTTCAGCTGCTTTAGAATGTGGTTTTGCTTATCTTCTCAATGAAATTTTCGATTTACATTTAAATAAAAAAGAAATAGCAGTCATCGGTCAGAAATCCGAACATACTTTTGTAGGGGTAAAATGCGGCATTATGGATCAGTTTTCGTCAGTCTTCGGAAAAGAACATCAGGTGATGATGCTGGATTGTAACTCTCTGGAGCATCAGTATTTTGATGCCAATATCGATGGTTACAGTCTGGTTCTTTTCGACAGCTGTGTAAAACATACCCATCTTACTTCCGGTTATAATGACAGAAGAACGGATGTTGACAACGGTAAAAAAATATTGGGCAAAAAATTTCCTGAAGTGAATAAATTTAGGGATTTCAGTTTTGAAATGCTGGATGAAGCAAGAGCAGAAATGGGAGAAGTTCCTTATAAAAGATGCTTTTACCTTCTCAAAGAAATCAAAAGAGTGGAAAAGGCTGCAAAAGCTTTGTCAGAAGGCAATATAGAATATCTTGGTGAACTTTTGAATGAAACCCATACTGGACTTTCGACAGAGTTTGAAGTAAGCTGTGATGAGCTCGATTTTATGGTTGAACAAACGTTAAAAGAAGAAGGTGTTTTAGGAGCGAGAATTATGGGCGGCGGTTTTGGCGGCTGCAGCATCAATCTTATTAAAGATGAAAAGGTAAATCGCATTATTGAAAATATCACGGATCTGTATAAACAGGCTTACAATATAGACATGAAAGTCTACAAAGTAAAAATATCGGACGGAATTAATGAATACCAAAGAAATGAAATCGTCATTTAATCAGAAAAACCATCCTCACAGAAGATACAATCCGCTTTTGGACGAGTGGATTCTGGTTTCTCCGCAACGAGCAAACCGACCTTGGCAGGGGCAGACCGAAAAAACATCACACGAAGAGCTTCCGGCTCACGACCCGAATTGTTATTTATGCTCAGGAAACGTTCGGATTAATGGAGAAAAAAATCCGGATTATAAAGGCGTTTTTGTTTTTGATAATGATTTTGGCTCCCTGATGAAAGACGATGTCGAATTTTCTGGTGAAACTTCAGATTTCTTTTTACTAAAACCTGAACGCGGGATTAACAGGGTTATATGTTTTTCGGAAAATCATAGTCTTACACTGCCCGATATGGAAGTTAATGACATTAAAACTGTTGTTGATGTCTGGCAGAAACAATATGAGGAACTGGGAAATCTCAATTACATCAATCACGTTCAGATTTTTGAAAATAAAGGTCAGGTGATGGGTTGCAGCAATCCGCATCCGCATGGGCAGATCTGGGCACAGTCTTCAATTCCTTCTATTGTATTAAAAACGCAGGAAAATCTTAAAAGATATTTTGAAAAAAACGGCACTTCTCTTTTAGAAGATTATGTAAAAAAAGAGTTGGAAGCCGATGAAAGAGTCATTTTAGAAAATGAAGATTTTGCTGCATTAGTTCCGTTTTGGGCAGTATGGCCTTACGAAACAATGGTTGTAAGCAAAAGAAAAATTGTAAATCTTCTTCATTTTTCCGAAAGCGAAAAATTATCCTTAGCATTAATTTTAAAAGATCTGACGACAAAATACGATCATCTTTTTAATGTTTCCTTTCCCTATTCAGCAGGGATTCATCAATCCCCAACCGATGGAAAATCTCATCCGGAGTGGCATTTTCATATGCATTTTTATCCGCCTTTGCTGAGAAGTGCAGAAGTGAAAAAATTTATGGTTGGTTATGAAATGCTTGCTGAAGCTCAGCGTGATATCACATCGGAGCAAAGTGCAGAGATATTAAAGAATCTTCCTTAAAAATAAAATATACCGATCATATATTAACATTTTCCCGATACTGAACAGGAGTTAATCCAACAATTTTTTTGAATAATCTTGTAAAGTAAGAAGGACTTTCAAATCCCAGATCATAAGCTATTCCGGAAACATTGTTTTCTGAACTTAACAGTAGATTTTTAGCTTCTTTAATCAAATAAATATGAATATGTTCCAAAGCTGTTTTTCCGGTTTCCTGCTTTAAAACATCACTCAGATAACGCGTGGAAACAGAAAGTTTATCCGCAAGGTAATTTACGGTTGGCAGCCCATCTTGTAAGTGCAGATCTTTTTCAAAATAATTATCTACCACGTTCTGGAATTTTTTGACCATCGTTCCTGATACATTGATGCTCCTGTCGATAAACTGTCTCTTATAAAACCGGTCAGAATATTTAAGAATAGAATCTATGTGCGACAGAATGATCTCACGGCTGAATTCATCCGGATTTTCATCATATTCTTTCCGGATTTTATAATATAATTCCCACAATATCAGTTCTTCACTTGGAGAAATGTGCAACGCTTCATTGATTTCATATTCGAAATAACCGTATTTTTTTATCTGTTCGTAAAGATGATGTCCGGAAAGATAATCTTCGTGGAAAAACATTACAAAACCTTTTTCTGCAAACTGTACATTGCTTACTTCAATGATTTGACGCGGTTTCATAAAAACTGCCGAACCGTTGCTGTGGTCATATTTGGTCTTCCCGTACAAAACGTGTCCTGATTTTATCTTTTTCAGCGCAACCATATAAAAATCACCGGTAAAACGGTCTTCTCCTACAGAATACGTCATTAATTCTTTACACGTCATAAGACTTATCAGCGGATGTTTCGGCATCTCAAAGCCACTTTTCTCGTGTAGTTCTGGGATGCTTTTATAATGGTTGATTTTTTCCATAGTTTACTTTTTATTGACGTTTTACCATATTAAATGTCTCGTTGCGTATTTCTGTGCTATACTTCCGCTCATTTGTGTTAGAGCTTCGGGAGTTCATCCGCCTAACTTTGTCCTATCAAAATTAAACAAATAAACATTTAAAATTTTAATAAAATGCAAAAAACAATTTTTATTACAGGAGCATCAAAAGGATTCGGAAAACTATGGGCAGAAGCACTTTTGAAAAGAGGAGACAGAGTGGCAGCTTCAGCAAGAAATATTTCGGCTTTGGATGATTTGAAAACACAATACGGCGATCAGATTTTGCCTTTGCAGCTGGATGTCAATAATAGAACAGAAGTGTTTGAAGTTGTCGGAAAAATAGAGGAACATTTCGGAAAAATTGATGTTTTAATTAACAATGCAGGCTTCGGATTATTCGGAACCACTGAAGAAACTTCGGAACAACAGGCAAGAGAACAGATGGAAACCAATTTCTTCGGCTCTCTTTGGGTGGCGCAGGCTGTTTTACCGGTGATGAGAAAACAAAAAAACGGGCATATTATTCAGGTTTCCAGTTTTTTAGGATTGACGACTTTGCCATTGCTAGGCTTGTACAATGCTTCAAAATTCGCTGTGGAAGGGCTTATAGAAACCATAGGAAGCGAAACGGCACATCTGGGAATTAAAACAACTTTAATTGAGCCAAATGGTTTTGCAACAGATTGGGCAGGATCTTCGGCGGTTCAGACTTCTTCGGAAATTACAGATTATAATCCGGTGCGTGCTGCGTTTGCGGAGTCCGGCGACAATCCTGAAACCTGGGGAAAACCGGAAGCTACCGTTCAGCCAATCTTGGATATTATCGACAATGGGAATCCACCAAAAAGAGTATTATTCGGTAAAATTGCCTATCATGTTGTAAGCGAAGTGTATAAAAAACGTCTGGAAGATATTGAAAACTGGAAAGAAGTAAGCATTGCAGCACACGGACATTAATTTAAAATACGACTATAAAAATTCTATCACAATGAAAACAGCATTAACAGCAGAAACCCAGTTTGCAGAGATTAACCATAATAAAATTGCCTATCGAAGATTCGGAGAAGGAACGCCATTATTTTTCATCAACCGGTTCCGAGGAATTCTGGACACGTGGGATCCTCTTTTTGTGGATGCTCTGGCGGAAAAAAATACCGTAATTCTTTTTGATTATCCGGGAATTGGAAATTCCGAAGGCGATCTGCCTCTGAATATTTTTGAAGTTGCAGAAACCGTTCCGGCACTTGCCGATTATCTGGGAATCGACAAATTCAATGTATTGGGATGGTCTTATGGCGGATTGGTAACCCAAACAGTAATGTTTCAGAATCCGGAACGGGTATTGAAAACTGTTTTAATAGGAACTAATCCTCCCGGAGAAAATGAAATCGCAATAGAACCCGTTTTTTTCGAACATGCTTTGAAACCTGAAAACAATCTGGAAGACGAATACTATCTTTTCTTCGAACCGGCTTCGGAAAGAAGCAGAGAGGCAGCTAAAGAATCACACGACAGAATTGCGCAGCGGCTTAACAGAGTATTAATTCCTTCTACACCGGAACTTTTCCAAAGTTACTTTGCAGGTTCCGGATCTTTTAAAGAAGACCAGCTGAATTTCCGCGAAGGATACAAAACTTTAAAAACGCCGGTTCTGGTGATTTCGGGAGACCATGACATTAGTTTTGCCACTGAAAACTGGTTTCCATTAATGAAAAATGCACCTACAATGCAGCATATCATTTTAAATGATGCCGGACACGGACCGCAACATCAGTATCCTGAAATTACGGCGGGTTACATCAATCTTTTCCTGAGTAAATAGTTATTTTTTACAGTTAAAATTCAGCCGATGAAACACTATAAAACCCTGACAGATCTTCATTCAGATAACGGATGGAGCGCTCCGGAAAGTCCGCTTTTCAGTGTAATCGGCTGTCTGTCCGAATGCACTTTAGGGAATCGGGAATTCACGACAGATGGCTATATTATTGCTTTTAAGAAAATAAAATCGGGCGTTTTTATGTATGGAAGAACGCCCTATGATCACAACAATGGCAGTCTGTTTTTCGCAAAGCCGCGACAAATTATCGAAATGAAAGATTTGCATTTTGAAGAAAATGGCTATATGCTGCTGATTCATGAAGATTATCTGAATGGTCACGAACTTTTCAGTACAATAGAGCAATATAGCTTTTTTTATTATGAAGTAACGGAAGCGCTCCATCTTTCCCCAAAAGAAGAGCAGATTATTCTGGAACTAAAGGATAAAATTCAGGAAGAATATTTCAATAATCCGGACGAATACAGCCGTGAGATTATTCTCAGCCATATTTCATCCATTCTGAAATATGCACAGCGGTTTTACAAAAGACAATTCGTCGATCATTCCCAGATAAAAGGAAAAATGATTTCGAAATTTAACGCCGCCTTAAAGAATTACATCAATGAAGGTCAATTGGAGCATAACGGACTTCCGACTGTTGCACAATTGGCACAGCAGCTTTTTGTTTCTCCACGTTATCTCAGCGATTTATTGAAACAGGAAACAGGAAAAACAGCCATGGAACTCATTCATATTTTTCTGATTTCCGAAGCCAAAAATCTTTTAAAACTTAAAGAAAAACGCATTGCAGAAATTGCTTTTCAGCTTGGTTTCGAAAATCCATCCTACTTCACGAGACTGTTTAAAAAACAGACAGGAATGAAGCCCATGGAATTTAAAAACATGAGTTTGAATTAAAGATAATGAACCGTTTACAAACCTTTTTTCAGTTGAAAAGAAGTCATAGTTTTTAGTTTTAGTGGCCATATAAATATACGGAATTTATTTAAAATTTAATGGGTGAAAGACTGTGAGATTTATGGTGGATGAGTTTAAATTGGTCTTTTTGGCTGTAACAGATAAAAAAAATTCTGAAATTATTTTTCCATCTTGTTTACTCACATAGTATATTTGTGATTTATTTTCAATCATAATTTTATCTGTTTAATAAAAGCATAAAAAATCATTTAAAAATGGCAAGAATATATCAGACCGAATCTATGGGAGAAGCACGTATAAGAGTTGCGATTGTAAGCAGGGGAGATGCAGATTTATTGGTTCATAGGGTTGCTTCCTGGGGGTTGGCTCATGGGGATGCACATTGGTTTATCACTCGTAATAAACAAGATGCTGATTTTTTGATATTCTTTACTTCTCCGGGAATGGCGGATCTAAAAATCTGCTTTGTAGACTCTCAAGGTGAAGCAGGATGGCAGAAGGAAAGCCGATATAAGGGAAGATTAGCTAGATAGAAGTAGGAAGAAATCTTCAGCCTTTCATTATATTTTCCTGTATTTCGTGAAAAATACGCTGGATAAAGAAATTAGCGTTCAGGGTAAAAAACTTCCTGCCGGAAAGTACAGCTTTTTCTTGATTCCTAGAGAAAGCGGAACTTGGGCTGCTATCTTCAACAAAGAGCCAAAACAATGGGGCGATTACAAATACGAACATGTAAAAAATGCTTTGCGTATAGACATAAAAATAAAAGTGCTGCCTGCAAAACAGGAAGCTCTGGTTTACAAAATAAGTAAGAACGGATTCTCGATGGATTGGGATCAAATCTCGGTTTCTGTGGAGATTATGTAAGTTTGAATTTGAAATCCTAATAATTCGGGATTTTTTGCTTAAAAGATGAATAAACACCTGAAAAAACATTATTTAGCATCTTTAAACTTTGAATAATTTATCAGACTGAGAAAGTTTAACAATAAAGTACTTTTCATTATTTAATTCTTCAGGTAATTTATCTTTAAGTATTGAGGCGACAAATTGGATATTGCTATTATTAACAAATTCAGCAATTTTTACTAACTGTTTGTCGTCCATAAGCTCTTTTTTATCATTTAATATAAAATGTAAAGAAGATAGGTTTTCTTCTTCTGCAAATAATACATAAGCAAGATCAAAACAAGAAATTTCTCCTTGTTTTTTGCCAGAGCTAAGATTTGTGTTAAATGCATTAAATTTATATAATCTTTGTCCTTTTTTGTTTTTTACAATATCATATTTTAATGCGTATTGTTCTCCATAAAGCTTATTTGAAATATTTGCAAAATGCTTGTTGAATTTATTAAGTTGAACTTTTACTATTCTTTCAAACTCATCGGAGAAAAGTTCATCGTCAATTTCGTTAAGTTGTTTATTATATTCTTTTATATTTTCTTCAACTTCTTCTAATTGCTGGATGATATTTTCGTACTCACCTTTTTTTTGATATTTTTGATTTAATTCTACAATTAATATCTCCAATTCTTCAAATGAATCGCTTTTAGAAATAATTTCAGCAAGTTCTTTTTCTTGTGCTAAAAATTCACGTAATTGTAATTCATTTTCTTGAATTTTAAAGTTAATAAGTGGTAATTCTTTAGTAATGAATTTTGCTTTTTCAATAAGCATTTGGTTATGATAATCTACTAAATCATTAAATGATTTCTGAACATTTGCAATAAGGGTAGTTGCCTGTGAATAAATAATTTCTAATTGCTTTACATCAATCTCTGAAATGCTATTTTTTAATTCGTTTTCTGTTTCTAATATTAAATTCTTTCTAATATTTAATCTTCCGATTTCAGAGCTAATTTTATTTTTTTTATACTTTAAATAATTTAGTCTATCTAAGTCAGCTTCAAAGTTTTCATTTATATTAAACAATAATTTTTGTTTATTGAGTTCCTCTATATCACTATTAATTAAGGCTAAGGTTGTCTCGTAAGCTGTTTTAGTCTGGTTCTTTTCAAGGCGACTTTTGTAAATATCCTCTTGTTTCAATTTAGCTAAAATTTCCTGCTTATTATTTCCTTTAGAGAAATCGCAGCCTAATAAGAATAAATAAAGTGTTTCATATTCTGCATCAGAAGTATAGTTATCCAGTGTTTTCAAAGTGTTATTGATACTTTGATCTTTATATCTTATATTATGTGAGATAATTTGCCTAAATGTTGGTTTTTCTGCATTGTGTTCTGGAAAAATCAATGAAGATAACTTTATATCAAATTCTTCTTCTGTAAATTGCTCGCCATTGATCCTGCGGATAATCTGTTTTCTTGCTAAGAAATTTCTTTCAATAACAATTTCTTCGGAGTTTTCATCATCTAAGTCACTAGTGAGAGTTAATGTAATAAGAACTTCATTTTCGATTAAGAAGTCCTTAATTAACTTATATTCTTGGCGTTTACTTTCAGGGTCAACATATATGTTTTGAGGTTTTCCTCCTAAACAAAAATCAATTAATTTTAACACGGTTGTTTTACCAACACTATTTCCAGTTACTTGATTATTACTTTCATCAACAATGAGATTTAATCCCTTGAAAAAAGGGATCTCTCTAATAACTTCTTTATTTGTTGAAATAGTTAATAGCTTTAAGAACATAATCTGATTTCTCCGTTATCATTAGTTTTAGCAATATTTAATAAATATAGCCAATCAAGACATAATATAAAGATCGAAAATGACATTTCTTTTCTTTCTTTCGTAGCTTGATATAAATCTAAAATATTATTTGCACTACTTGATTTGATAGCTTCTAAGACAAAAGCTCCATTATAATAAATTGTATTTTCTGGATGTATATTATCAGGTAATAGCATAATTGTAATTTTCTGGGTTTTCAAAAATTTTACAACGAATAAAGGCATCTACGACTAAAATATTTACGCAAAGCTCTAATTCATCAAAAGGAATATCTTGATAGTTCGCACTTGCTAAGATTTTTTCTTGAACTTTCTCAATAATTTTAAAAAATAACTGGTCGTCTGTTAGGTTCACAGATAGCTTAGCATATTCTTGCCTGATTGTAGATAAAACTGTTTTACTTTTATTGATACCATACTTATCAAACTCAGAATAAATTTTATCCAATCTATTATGATGAATGCTATAGTCTTCAATAATAATTTTAGCAGACCTCAAATTATTATAAATGATTTTTCTGTCAATTTCAAATTTTACTTTTTCAGGATTATAATCTCCTTCGTTCCAATCTTCTTTGGAAAGAATATTAATAATAGTAGCTAAATTTGTTTCAAGTTTAACAGGATCTATCTCTGATCCAAGTTCTTTTTTAATAAAATCATATACTCTTTTTAAATCATCAATATTTAAACTGTTAACTGTTGTTAAAATTGAGGTTTTATCAATAATATCAGCTGAGGGACTAAAATTAATATTGTGAGGGTTAATATATGTTTTCGAACGAAGGTCACTGGCATCATGTGCTATAGATACAAATTTAAAAGTATATGTTGAGTAATTTTTTATTAAATCTTTACTTAAAGAAGTTTCTATTTTTTGCTTTGTATTTGTGGCAGAAACTTGAATAACATATAAGTTAGTATGGTCAATTAAGTCAATTGCTTCGACATTCGGTTTAAATTCATTTTCATTCAGAACATTCCAAGAATATAATTCATTCAGGAAATAATGATAAAAGCTCTCCGAGTGTAAATGAAGATCTAAAATATTTAATTTTCCCCTCGAAGTAATTCGATAGGATAGTGTATTTAGTTTTTCTTCTATAACTGAAAAGTAATGAGCTCTAATCATTAATGTGCAAATTTATAATTATTATATGAAATAATGAAATGACTTTATATATTAATAAATGTAAACATTTCTTATATCAAAACCAAATGTAAAAAAATTATTCAGAGTATATTTACGGCTTTCCGTAAACAAAAAAAATCCCAACTCTAGTCAGGATTTATTAGCAAGTTTGATATATTTCTTCATATCAAAATCAAAGAGTTCTTGAATCGTAACATTAAGTTCTTTACATATAATAAGCAAAGTATCATAGCGCGGATTTGTATTGCCTCGCTCTAATTCTCCGATTGTCTTTTTCGCATGACCAGTCCTTAAACCCAGCTCTTCCTGTGAAATAGGTTTATTGGTTTCGGGATTTATAATTTTCTTTCTTAATTCAGAAATTCTGTACCCGAGTGCTTTTTTACAGCTAGTAAGATCAATTTCATTCATTAGCTGTAAAATTCTATGTTTGAAGTTAAAATTTAGGATACTTATAAGTATCCTTTTTTGATTTTTTATTTATATTTGTAAAATCAAATTTGCAACACGTAAAGGGAAAAGAGCAACCCAAAAAACAATAAAAACACAAAACCTTCTTCGTATGAAAAAGAACAGCATAGACTTTGAATCCCGTTTTTGGTGCGGTCGTAAGAAACATTCCGCGCTTTCGCTGATGGAAGTATTTTTCCAGTTTCATGATTTGGTAACCGCCAAAAAACATCTAAATCTCATCATTCAATACGCCGCACAGCGCAAAACACGAATTCCTGAAGATGCTTCTGTTATCTTTTATTTTCACCAGTCGCTCCGGTCGTTTATTCGGGCAGGATATTCCCTTAGAAACAAGCGCGGAAAATGGCTGGTTCCCGAACTTTCGGAACATAAAAACCCGATGTTGCAGGGATCGCTTTCGGAAAAAGAATACTGCGATCCGGCAAAAGTTTTCCGGAAAGCCTTTAAAAGATACCGTCTTGAGAAATTCGAGGAGTTTCTGTCGGAAGTCGTGTATTTCTCGCTCGGAACTTTCAACAATGTACCGGAGCGCAATATCGTAGATCCGTATTTGCACCTCATCAAAATGCTGGATGCAGCATGGCTGATTCTGGAACGGGAAAATAACAAAAAGAACTTTCCGTATGAGCAGCAGCAGACCGCTGAACTTCAGCTGCAGTAATACAGCCCATTACAATCAATAGGAAAATAATACACTGTTTTACTTATTGTATAGCCTAAGAATTTCCACAAGTTCGGGGATGGATCGTATTTTCAGCTTATCAAACAATCTGTTTTTGTAAGTACTGATGGTGGATGAATGAAGATTCAGCTGGTTAGAAATTTCTTTAAGGGGAATGCCTTCTGCAAGCTTATTGGCAATTTGCAGTTCTCGGTCGGACAGCATTTCAAAGGAAGAGTTTTTTGGTGAGCCGCTTAAGGTTTCAAAAAAGATCTCTTCTTTTATATTATCACTTACATACCTGCCTTTACTCAGCATTGCCGATAAAGCAGTCTCAATTTCTTCGGTGGAGCTTTGTTTGCTCAGATATCCGCCGGCGCCCATCTTTAGATAACGCATCCCGTACAGCACTTCGTCCTGTGAAGAAAATATTAGAATCTTAAGTGAAGGCTGATGAATTTTTATGTAATCTATTGCTTCCTGAACTGTACCATTAGGCATATTAACATCCATAATTGCCAGATCCAGTTCTTCTTTCTGGATCGTTTTGTACATAGATTTATAATCTTCTACTTCTAAAATTACGGCATCGGACCTGAATCTTTTGATCGTCTGGATCAGTCCCATTCTTACTATACCGTGATCGTCTGCAACAATAATACGAACGTTAATTTTTGAACTCATCATTTTATAAATTTACAAAAAAAAGGGTGACTGTAGTTCCTTTATTTTCAGCAGAAATGATTTTGATATTTCCCTGCAGCAAGGATATAAAATTTTTAACAATTTTCAAACTTAATCCAACTCCTTTCTCGCCTGCAGTCCCCAGAAATATGGGATTATCATAGGTATAAATTGCAGATAAATACTTTTCATTCATTCCTGTTCCGAAATCTGTTACCGAAAGTAAAACCTGATCGTCTTCTGTACTTGCCTGTAAATAAATATCCTGTTCCGGCAGGGAATATTTTACCGCATTGTTGAAAATTTTATCTAAAACATATTTCAGCAGCAGCACATCGCTTGTAATAAACGCGCTGTGATCTCCTTTAAAATGAAAACTGATTTTTTTCTCTTTTAATCTGGCAGCGTATTTTTCTTCTAAATAGTGATAAAGATCTGTTACTGCGATCTTAACGGGATTAATCTTAAAATCTCCGTATTGTGTTTTTAGCCAGGTGGTGCTGTCCTGTATGGTTTGCAGATTCTTCTGGGTGTCGTTTTTTATCTGCGGCAGCAGCTTAAAAAAATCTGCCTCGCTTATGGTCTGCTGTTCCAGCGATTTTATAAGCCAGAGAAAATTTCCAAACAGTTCTTTTGAATCATGAGATAATATGGAGATCAGTCCGTTCTTGAAATTGAGTTCATTTTCCAGTCTCTGGATTTTTAATTGCAGTTCGTTGACAAGGTCATTCATAAATTCAATATCAAATATTTTAAAAGCTGTTTGAATTATTTGTTGTAAAAAGGCATAAAAATATTCTATTATATAAGCATAAAAATATATAGTTCAGTCCATTCTGCCAATATTTGGCAAGTTATAAAAAATATCATAATTAGTAAAAAGAAAATTCAAAAGGATTTGATTTAAATCATAAATTAAATGTCCTGCTTCATAAAAAACGTCTAAATTTTACGCAAAATCCCTTTCCATAAGGATTTTCTTCCTGATGAACTATGGATTGGATTAACGGAAAGTGGTAAAAATGTAAAGTGAAAAATATCAACAGATTATTGATATCAGGCATCTGAATGATGCAGAATAGAACGCTGCACGCCGAATAGGCATCCATTTGTTTCAAAAATTATGAAGGGAAAATCGGAAAAGCAGTGTAATCCGGCAGATATAATGATATGCTGAGCCGGCAATTGATGACTGCTGTTAAAAGTGCTCTAACGTGAAGCGTTATTTCAGAAAGTATTCTTAAATCGCCGTAAAGCTGTAATAAATATTGATAGAGTAGGTGGTGTTTTCTTTACCTACCAGACTTTGCGCACGAGCGGGAGGTATCGTGTATGTTACATTCAGTCCCCGATCCAAAACAGGTGTACCGTTTAAGAGGATTTTTTGGGGAGTTTTGGATAATGGAACCGTTACAGGACTTCCGTTTATACCTATTTGCAGGATGTTGGAATTGATGTCGGTCTGCAGACCTGCTTTCTTGAAATAATTTTCGTCTGATTTTACATACAGCTCAAAACTTTCGTTATTAGACAGTATAATTTGGTTGGGAATCGTTTGTGACTGTCCGTTGGTATAATGCTCTGCTGTATTAAAATTAAAATTTACATTTCGTCCGGAACTCGGGATGGTGATCTCCGATAAAGGAAGAACCTTTAACTGAACGGCTGTATTTTGTAAATTGTTAATGGAGTTGTCTGTACTTTTGGCATTGAAGTTCAAATCAAATGTGTAAGTTCCGGCTTCAAAAAAAAGGTTTTTAAAATCGTCTGCAGACACATAAAGCTGCGGAATGAAGCTGTTTCTGTTTCCTGCGGCAACAGTAAAGTTAGCAGCAGAAAAATTCTGAAAATCTGCCGATAAGGCTTTGGTTGTAAGGGCGGGTCCGTTGCTTCCCAATTTAACGGCTGCAATATTTCGGGTTCCCGGAACTCCTTTGGAAGAAGTAAACTGAATATTTGTGGCAGCAGCTTTCGCCCAAAAATTAAAATCGACCGTATTCGCGATTTCCGTATTTCCCAAATCCCATACCTTCGTGTTTGTGGTACGGTAGTCATTTAAAGAAGATACTTCAACATATTTTGTTAAAGATGAGGTGAGCCATCTGATGGTTTGCGGAATAACTAAAATTGTTTTAAAATTAATCGGTGTAAAATCATTATAATTCTGAGTGATATCCATGGAATAATTCCCTGCCCGAAACGCATTGGCGGTAAACTGGGCAGCCGGTATTTTAAATGTAAAATTGATGTTCCCCCGATTGAATCCTCCTCCGAAGAATATGGATGAAGGCGGTTCATACCATTTTACAGGGCTTGTACTGAACGACTGAAAACCGGGCAAAGATCCTGAATATCCGGCAGAAGGAAGCTGTCCTCCCATACTTTCCAACTGCCAGAGAAGAGTGGAGCCTGGTAAAGTAGATGAGGAAGAAGAGTGGGTGAAAGCTGCTCCGGAAACAGAAGTAAATGTAGGAGCTATTGGAAGTAATCCCAAAAAGGCATAATCCCAGTTTGTTCTGTTGGCGTTCGTCATTACCCTTGTAGGAACTGAGGTAAATTCAACCCTGTTTAAAATATTATTCTCAGGAATCGACAGATACACGTCCTGAGCTTTTATGGCTGTAAATCCGCAGCATACGGTAAAAATTCCTGTTAAAAAAGCTCTCATCGTTTTCATACCTTCTAAATTTAAAACTTTTTCACCTTAATGGTGGTGTCTTTCTTCTTATATTCAAAAACTACAGTTTGTGAATACCCTTCTTTTGTCACCTGAATAGTCTGGGTAGGCAGAGTATAGGTGTATTTGTCATTTTCAATATAGAGGTCGTATTTTCCGTCTTTCAGGAAGAATTCAAACTCATTTTTTTGGTTAACTACAGCAGTATGAATTTCTCCGTCTTCACCTTTTGCATAAACCACAATTCCGGTTACATCTGTTTCCAGAACATCATAGGCCTGTTTAATTTCTTTTAATTTTCCGCTTACCCTGATGTTTTTTACCAGACCAACTTTGCGGTTGATGTTGTTGTCTACCATAATTACAGGATCCATCATTAATCTTGCACCTGCATTTTCATTCACTTTCAGGGTATAAATGCCTTCAGGAACATTCTGGAAAATTACTTTTCCGTTCTTATCCGTAATCGCTACATAATTGTTCAGTTTCACAATTTCACCGGCAAGTACAGATTCTCCGGCTTCCAGAAGTCCATTGAAATTTTTATCTTCAAATAACTGGAACGTCACTTTATGATTTCCGGCTGCTGTAGCTGCGGCAAAATATTTTTTAATTCCTATTCTGAACTGATAGTAATTGCCGGAGCTTCCATAAGCAGCCGTAGATTTATAACCGGAAAAATTAAAATAACCTGTGCTGGACCACGAAGGCGAGATCTTATATTCCAGATTACCGCTTACATTGCTGTTCAGGTTTCTGTAAAGCTCCGAATAGGAAGTTCCGGCAGAAAAAGATCCCGACAAATTGTTATTCATCATCTGGAAATTATACGAAGCATAAAAATTGTAGTTCGCAAAATTACGGTCTGCATTGTAATAAGAATTTAAATCAAAAACACTCGTTGCGCTCCATTGGGCGGTTCCGTTAAGGGAAAAAGATTTATATCTGTAGGACAGAGTTGTTTTCAGACTGTTGAACCAATCGTCCTTATTGTTGTCTTTTGAATAAGAATATTCCGCTGTTAAATTCAATCCGTGAGAACCAAATGTAGCATTGATGTTGGTTTCAAGCCGGTAAGAAAAAAGCTCCTGCGATGTATAAAAATTTGCTGTTTTTTGCCTTTCAACCTTTGGAGCCAGTAGAAAATTCCATTTTTTTAAAGAAAACTGGTAACCTGATCCCAAAACTTCTGTACTGTTGAAATAATAACGCACATTAGAAGTATTTCCGGGCTGGATCGGCGCACTCTGGAAACTCAGGAACTCCGGGTTTACCTGCGAATTCTGATATTGTATGAAAGCACGCTGAGAATCTGAAAACTGACGGCTGATTCGCTGATTTGTGATAAAAGAACCTCTTTTAATCCCCGCATAACTTTTGGAAGCAAAGGAATTAATAGATTGTACATCCCATTTTCCTATTTTTCCTTCGTAATTGGCTGCTATTAAAGCTCCTGTGTTCTCATCTTTGTTAGAAAGTCCTTTTTCGTGGCTAAGACCGGCTTCTGTACGGATGACATGTTTATCATTAATCAAAAATGATGTTGTCGCGTTTGTTACCTGTGTATCTACATTAAAGCGCGGATCGTGGTCGAATATATAAGATACTTTTCCGGTGAAAGATTTACCGTTTCCAAAACCATATTTTGCGCCCGCTATCTTAGATCCTTCTGTTTGTTTGAAATAAGTACCATACAGATTATAATTATTTTCCAGTGCTAGAACTTCAAGCTGATTATTTTCTCCAAATCTGGTTGAAACTTTTCCGCCTCTTCCGAAAACAGGGTAATCGTAATCGTTGCCGTTAACATTTCCCACCCGTAATACGGTGTTTTTTCTCTCCAGTTCCAGCCAAGTATCATACAGATTATAGCGGCCGTCTTCAAGATAGTAGTCTGCTCCCATATTGAAGCGCGATTTTAAATTCTCAGTGATCCTGAATGCGGTGTTTCCTCTCAACTGAAGATAATTGAATCCTGAACTGTTTTCATTATAGCTGAGTTCGGCAAAATTACTTCCGTTCACGGCTTCATTTCCGCGGGCAATTTGTCTGTTGTGCGATAAAATCACCAGATAGAGCGTGTTGCTTCCCACAATTTTATTATCAAGCAGATCTGTGGCGATTGCATTAATATTAAATTCCGGATAAATCGTATTCTGTTGTCTGACTCTGATTTTGATTTCAATGGTTTGTTTCTCTAATCCTTCCAGAGTTACGATTTGCTGTTTGGGCATCATTTCCAGACCATCCGGAATGGATTGTAAATCGATCTTTACGGTTCGCTTACTGTAACCCTGATTTTCCGCAATCAGCAGAATTGACGATTCGGGCAAAGCCGGATTAATAAAATTTTCGTAGCTGGCTGTGTAGATTGCGATGTTTTTGTTCTCTTCTTTTTTAACAAAAAATGAGGCACTTTCAGTTTTGGTAACCGCCGGAGTGGCGTAAGAAATATTGAATCTGATCTCATTGGATCTCATTTTCATAAAATCCAGATTGGCGATCAGTTTCACAGGAAGATTTTTAGACTGTCCTGCGCTTAAGGTAAATTCGTTTTTGGGATAGAAAAGCAATCCCGGATATGTTTCCTCAGGTGTAATATTCTGAATGGTAATTGCTTCAGAACTTTTATTCTCGATCACTAAGAAATCAGTAAAAGTTGAACCCTTCTCAACAGCTATACTGTCAGTCTCAAAATGGATCTGAATATCCTTCTTTTCCTGAGCAAATGCCAAAGAAAAGTGCAGAAGAACCAATAAAAAAGATAAGAGGGTTCTTCTTAGGATTAATTGTGATATTCCATTTTGTGATTTCAAGACTTACTATTTAAAATTAAAGTTTTTTTCGCCTACGCGTAAATCGTTAGATTCTGCCATTTTGATAATTGCTACACCAAGAAAGTTTCCTGAAATGTTTTCAGGTAAAGAAAACTGAACAGTCTGATTGGTATCCGGAAGCATAGAGATGGAAATTGGAGTCAATTTTATTTCCTTACCACTGTCTTTGTCGGTTAGTTCAAACTCAACGGTGGCATCATTGATGGTATTTCCGTCATTATGGATGTTTACTGCGACTTTTCTTTTCGCTCCATTTTCACTATTCACCTCTGAGATGTTGGTAATATCCAGACTTTTTACATGATTCCCCGGTGGAGTGTAAAAGATGTGAAGCCCCACTTCAAATAAAGTAATGATACCAATACCATTCTGAATACGTGTTTTATCTGCCTGCTGAGGAAGCTGCGTGAAAAACAACATACTGTTGGTAACATCAGATTTTGATGCGTTTGCAGGAATCTGCATGGTTACTACAATCTCCTTTGTACTTCTTGCAGGAACGGTTACTGTGTTTTCCAGAGTTGAAATCCAGGATGCATTGGACGTTTTTGAACTGCCCGGATCAAGATAAACCTTATTTCCGTCTTCTTCTCTAACCCAGTCTTTATAGTTTAGATTAAAAACATAATCTTTCTCCGAGCTGTTTTGAAGTGTGACTGTTCTTGTCACTTTTTCTCCCAGATTACCGGTGAAAAACAATCGTGTAGGAGACATAGAGATGCTTTGTGCCAGAATTGAAGAAGATCCTGTGATTATCAAGAAAATGAAAAGATAGATAAACTTGTTCATGGTGAAAATTGTTTAAAATAAAGATTCCCAAAACTACTGAAAACGTAACAAAATGCCCCTTACAAACTAAAAAAAATTATTATAAAGCCGTTGCAGTATAAGTTACTGTCTGTGTGTACGTTCCTGCCGGCTTACCTAAGATGTCAGAAGAAGAAGACTTTGCTGCCGGAATGGTATAGTCCAAATTCAGCGTTAATGCGCTTCCAAGCGGAGCGTTTGATACTAATGTCTGATCTGTTGAAGATAAAACAACAGCACTTTTTGTTCCTCCCATAGTTCCGGGAGCTGCAGCTGCTTTAATTGTTAATACATTGACCGGAATTAGGTTGGTTCCATTCACGAAATTCGTACCTCCTGCTTTTACTTTCACATTAAAATTCTTTGTTGAGGTAACTTTTAATGAGTTGGCTTTGTTAACGGTTTGGTCAGAATTGTAGTCTGTTGAAGTAGCGTAGTTGAAGTTAACAGTGTTACCAATTGCAGTACTTCCGGCATCAATAGAGATTACATCGTTCAGAGTAATGTTTACGGTTGTTGTTGCAGTTGTATTCTGAGCCTGAACATTGTTGGTTCCTAATATACTTGCTCCGATTGTTAAGGCTGTGATTGCAATTTGTTTTATCATGATATTTATTTTTAATTTTTATTCTTGTTAATTTGTTCTCTTTTGAACACTACAAATTTATGTCGGCGAAAAAATTTTCTCTGTAATGTAAGCTGGAAGTTGATGTAGTAAAATAACTACAGGATTATTCTTTTCTTGAATAGAAAACCCTCAACACTTAGAAAGGTATTGAGGGCGTATATAAATTTGTGTTTTTATTATAAAGCCGTTGCAGTATAAGTTACAGTCTGTGTGTACGTTCCTGCCGGTTTACCTAAGATATCAGAAGACGACGACTTCGCTGCCGGAATGGTGTAGTCCAAATTCAGTGTTAATGCGCTTCCAAGCGGAGCGTTTGATACTAATGTCTGATCCGTTGCAGATAGAACAACAGCACTTTTTGTTCCTCCCATAGTTCCTGAAGCAGTAGCTGCTTTAATTGTTAACACGCTGACAGGGATTAGGTTGGTTCCATTCATGAAATTAGCACCTCCTGCTTTTACTTTTACATTAAAATTCTTTGTTGAAGTAACTTTTAATGAGTTGGCTTTTGTTACTGTTTGATCTGAATTATAGTCTGATGCGGTAACGTAGTTGAAATCTACAGTGTTCCCGATTGCGGTACTTCCTGCATCGATAGAGATTACATCGCTTAGGGTAATGTTTACGGTTGTTGTTGCAGTTGTGTTCTGAGCCTGAGCATTGTTAGTTCCTAAAATGAATGCTCCGATAGTTAATGCTGCGATTGCAATTTGTTTTGTCATGATATTGTAATATTTAATTTTTATTCTTGTTAATTTGTTCCCTTTTGAACACTACAAATGTATGTCGGCGAAAAAATTTTCTCTGTAATGGAAGCTGGAAGTTGATGTAGTAAAATAACTACAGGATTATTCTTTTTCTTGAATAGAAAACCCTCAACACTTAGAAAGGTATTGAGGGCGTATATAAATTTGTGTTTTTATTATAAAGCTGTTGCAGTATAGGTTACGGTCTGCGTGTAAGTTCCTGCCGGCTTACCTAAGATGTCAGAAGAAGAAGACTTCGCTGCCGGAATGGTATAGTCCAAATTCAGCGTTAATGCGCTTCCAAGCGGAGCATTTGATACTAATGTCTGATCTGTTGAAGATAAAACAACAGCATTTTTTGTTCCTCCCATAGTTCCGGGAGCGGTAGCTGCTTTAATTGTCAATACGCTAACAGGGATTAGGTTGGTTCCATTCACGAAATTCGTACCTCCTGCTTTTACTTTCACATTAAAATTCTTTGTTGAAGTAACCTTCAAAGAGTTGGCTTTGGTAACGGTTTGGTCAGAATTGTAGTCTGTTGAAGTAGCGTAGTTGAAGTTAACGGTATTGCCGATTGCAGTACTTCCTGCATCAATAGAGATTACATCGTTCAGAGTAATGTTTACGGTTGTTGTTGCAGTTGTATTCTGAGCCTGAACATTGTTGGTTCCTAATATACTTGCTCCGATTGTTAAGGCTCCGATTGCAATTTGTTTTATCATGATATTTTAGTATTTAATGATATGCGCCCTTAATACTTTTCTAGGTGTTTAGGGCGCGTATGAATTTCTGTGTTTTTATTATAAAGCCGTTGCAGTATAAGTTACGGTCTGAGTGTACGTTCCCGCCGGTTTACCTAAGATGTCAGAAGACGAAGACTTCGCTGCAGGAATTGTATAGTCCAAATTCAGTGTTAAGGCACTTCCAAGCGGAGCGTTTGATACTAATGTCTGATCTGTTGAAGATAAAACAACAGCACTTTTTGTTCCTCCCATAGTTCCTGAAGCGGTAGCTGCTTTAATTGTTAATACGCTAACAGGGATTAGGTTGGTTCCATTCATAAAATTAGCACCTCCTGCTTTTACTTTTACATTAAAATTCTTTGTTGAAGTCACTTTTAATGAATTGGCTTTTGTTACTGTTTGATCTGAATTATAATCCGCTGCAGTAACATAGTTGAAATCTACAGTGTTTCCAATTGCAGTACTTCCTGCATCAATAGAGATTACATCATTTAGGGTAATGTTTACCGTTGTTGTTGCAGTGGTGTTCTGCGCCTGAGCTTTGTTAGTTCCTAAGATGAATGCTCCGATAGTTAATGCTGCGATTGCAATTTGTTTTGTCATGATATTTATTTTTAATTTTTATTCTTGTTTATTTGTTCCCTTTGAACACTGCAAATTTATGTCGGCGAAAAAATTTTCTTTGTAGTGGAAAACGGAAGTTCATGTAGTAAAATAACTACACGATCAATTATTTGTGTCAAATAGAAAAGCCCTCAATACAAAAAGTGTTGAGGGCTTATTTAAGAAAAACTGACGTTTACTTACAGTGCAGTGGCTGTATAAGTTACCGTTTGTGTATAGGTACCTTTAGGTTTTCCCAGAAGGACATTCGATGCTTTTTGTGCTGAAATAGAATAAGTAATATTTAGAGATTGTTTTGCGCCTGAAGCGGCGTTACTTACCAGCACCTGATCGGCTGTAGATAAGGTGACCTCATTGAGAGTTCCGGATAAACTTCCGCCGGGTATTGCTTTTACCTGTAATACATCTACTGGAATTACGTTGGTGCCGCTTACAAAGTTTGCGCCCTCAGATTTTACTTTTATATCAAAATTTTTAGAGGAAATGATGACTAAGCTATTGGGAACCGTCACATTTTTTGAAGAATTATAATCTGCTGTATTCGCATAGTTAAAATCTACAGCGTTGCCTGAAGCAGCAGTTCCCATATCCATTGAAATAACATCTGCTAAAATAATATTTACTGTTGAACTGGCGTGATCAGAATTTTGCGCCAAAACAAGATTGGTTCCTAAAGCAACTGCTCCCAGAACCAGAGCGGAGATAAAGATTTGTTTTTTCATGATTGGGTGAATTTGAAGGTGTATTAAATAATATTCATTTAAAATGAACTATACTAACAAACTTAATCTACATTAAATTTAAGAACATTATATGAGATAACCAAGATTTTTATGTTAAATATAAATGTCATCAGATTCGCATAATTACTCTTTTGATTAATCTTGTAATTTGCCATCTTGCGTAATAAAACTTTCTCCACTGGCTTTAAGCTCTTTATAAAATTTAAGCTTTAAAATCTTAAGATGCTTCTGTCTTTTTAGATGATTTTTGTAGAGATAATAAGATAACCTGCTTCAGAAAATTACGAATACTTAATATAAAAACATCTTCGATGATCTGTTCGTTAATTAAGCTCATTAAAAAAACAGCGAAACAGGATTGAAACTTTGTTCTGCATCTGAGATTTGCATATAAAAATAACATTTACGAATAAAATGCCAGAAGCCTTTTAAAAAGTAATTGCTTGTCTCGTTGTTGTGAGATATAATGCTCATATTTGCCAAAAAAAACTTTTTATATAAATTTTCTTATTATATTTAGATTTATAATGATTTATGGTTAATAATATGAGTGATTATATGGTTCCTGATAACGAAAAAGAAAGGATGAAAAAGCTGGAACTTTTTGATTTGTTGAACTTATCTAAAGATTCTCAGCTGGACGTTTTTACAGAAACAGCATGTCTTATTTCCGGCTGCCAAAATGCGCTCATTGCCATTATGGAAAGCGAAACCCAAATGATACAAAGCTGTATCGGGATATCTCTGGATAAAGTAGACCGTAAAAATACAGTCTGTCAATATTCTGTTGCTACAGGACAAACGATCGTTATTAACGACACTTTATCAGACGAAAGATCATCTGGCAATCCGCTGATTATTGAAGCGGGTATTCGTTTTTACGCGGGAGTTCCGCTTTTGGATGACGAAGGTTTTGCTTTAGGGACACTCTGCGTTTTCGATTACGAGCCGAAATCATTATCTAAAGAGCAGATTTCTACTCTTAAGAAATTAGGAGAAGCAGTTACCAGACTTTTAATGGCTAAAAGAAAAAATGTTCACGCAGAATATTTTCAGCAGATCTTTACTATTTCGAATAATCCTATTTGTGTACTGGATGATAATCTGATTATCAAAGATATAAATCCGGCTTTTGAAAAGGCATTCCATCTTGAAAACAACAGCAAGCCATATCATCTTGATTTTTTAAAACTTCTGGGAGATCAGAGTGAAGATATTAAGCTGAAAGTCAGAAATTTTCTTCAGAATGGTGAAGAATTGATGATAACCACTTCTACAAAGATGAATGAAAGCCAACAGGTAATCATCGAATGGTATATGAAACGGAATCATAGTCATTCTGAGATTTTTTGCTTCGGAACCAATATTACTCAGCATATTGAGGAGAAACTGCAGCTGGAAAGATCGGAACGCCGTTTCAGAAGCTTTTTTGAAAATGCTATCGGACTGATGAGTATGCATGATATGGAAGGTAATATTCTTGAGGTCAACAGAAAGGGCAGAGAAATTTTGCATTATTCTGAAAATGAAGTTGCCGGATTGAATTTAAAAGATCTTGTCCCCGAAAAAAACTGGAAGCTGCTGGAAGATTATTTACAGAAGATTAATCAGAATAAGGAAGACATTGGAACAATGATCCTGAAAACAAAGGAGGGAAAGGAGCTTGTCTGGATGTATCATAATAGAGTGGAGATCAATAGGGAAGGACAGCCTTATGTATTAAGTACGGCACTTAATATAACGGAAAGGATGATGTTGGAAAGTGACCTTTTGTACACGAAAAAAATACTTGAGCAAACAAGTGCTGTTGCTCAGGTAGGAGGATGGGAAGTGAATCTGAAAAATAATTCTGTATTCTGGTCGCAGACGACAAAAGAAATTCATAGAATAGATCCGGGGCTGCAGCCTGATTTTGAAAGTGCCTTGCAGTTTTATAAAGAAGAAGACCGGTCCAGAATGAGATTTTTATTCGAAAGAGCTGTATCAGAAGGAATAGCCTATGATGAAGAGTTTCAGCTTATACGTAATGATGGCGTTATGATTTGGGTTAGGGTAAAAGGAATTCCGGAATTAGAAGATGGCGTATGTACAAAGATTTTCGGAATTATTCAGGATATCAATGCTTTTAAAAATATATATCTGGAACTGGCAAGAAAAGAAGCAATGCTGCAGTCTTTTGTAACTTACGTACCCACTGCGGTTGCCATGTTTGATAAAGACCTTAATTATATATCTGTAAGCAGCAGCTGGAAGGATGAATTTCATATGAATCATCTTGATCTTATCGGTCAGAACATTTTTACAGTTTCACCCAATGTCCCGAAAGAAAGGAAAGAGATTTATTTTAATGCATTAAGAGGAAAGACCTATAAAAAATGAAAACTTTGTGCTGGAGCAGGAAGATGGTCTTCAGTATTATAACCTAGAAGTAAGACCATGGTATCTTTCAGACGGAGTTACTGGTGGGATTATTATTTCTGTACAGAATATAAGCGACACGGTAAAAACAAACAATGAACTGAAGGATGCCAAAAAAATGGCCGACATTGCAAGCAAAGCAAAATCAGAATTTCTTGCTAACATGAGCCATGAGATCCGTACACCGTTAAATGGTGTGATCGGCTTTTCAGATCTATTATTAAAGACTCCACTTAACGAGATACAAATGCAGTATCTCAACTATATTAACGAATCGGGGGAGAACTTACTTACGATCATTAATGACATTTTAGATTTCTCTAAAATTGAATCCGGAAAAATGGATCTTTTGATTGATAAAAGTAATGTTTATGATATGGTAAGTCAGGTCATCAACGTGATTCTATACCAGTCCCAAAAAAAAGATATAGAATTATTGCTGAATATTGAACCCGGTTTACCGGAAACGATCCTGATTGATGAATCCCGAATGAAACAGATCCTTATCAACCTCTTAGGAAATGCTGTAAAATTTACAGAACAGGGAGAAATAGAGCTGAAAGTAGAAAAACAATGGATGGATCATGAGAAAATACGGCTCCGTTTCGCAGTGCGGGATACCGGAATTGGAATACCCGTTGAAAAACAGCAGTCTATTTTTAATGCTTTCACACAGGAAAACAGCTCCATCAGCAAACGTTACGGAGGAACCGGACTCGGGCTTACCATTTCAAATAATATTCTAGGCTATATGGGAAGTGAACTCAGGTTAAACAGTACACTACACAAAGGATCTGTATTTTTCTTCGATATTGATGTACCGTATGAAATGTCTGCGGCAAATAAAGATGAAGAACTGAAGATCAGCAAAGTACTTGTTGTTGACGATAACGAAGCAAACAGAATCATTCTGCAGCATATGCTGGCTTATAAAAATATAGAATCCAGGCTGGCTGCGAATGGGATGGAAGCTTTACAGATTTTGTTAGCGGGAGAACGTTTTGATATTATTCTCATGGATTATCATATGCCTGTTATTTCCGGGCTGGAAACGATTGAAAAAATTAAGGGGTTATTTAGTAAACAGAAAGAAACTTCTCCGTTGGTGATCCTTCATACATCTTCAGAAGAACATGATGTTATCAACTCCTTCCGACAGGAAGAAAACTCTTATTTTTTATTAAAGCCGATTAAATCCGAAGATCTATATAAAACTTTAAGGAGGGCGACAGAAAATAATGAAAAACAACTGCCGACAGCTACGGAAACAAAAACAGAACCTTCTTTACATGCGCCTGGTCTTCATGTTTTATTAGTGGACGACAATCCTGTGAATATGCTGCTTAATAGCAGAATAATGCAATCCCTTATTCCTGATGTAGAGCTTACGGAAGCTGTAAATGGACTGGAAGCACTTGAAGAATGCAGAAAACAGAACTTTTCTCTTATCCTGATGGATGTCCAGATGCCGGTAATGGACGGTATTGAAGCAACAAGGGAAATTAGAAAACTTCCGGAATATCAAACAATTCCTATCCTAGGAGTGACAGCCGGAACAACATTTGGAGAAAAAGAAAAATGCCTGCAATCCGGGATGAATGATTTTCTTCCGAAGCCTTTACGTCAAGCTGAACTTTTGGAAATGTTGAGCAAATATATTTCGGAAAAAGAAACGGATATGGAGCATGATGCAACTGCTGAAAGCAACCTTGATATGGAATTTTTACAGCAGCAAACAGGTGATGATGAAGATTTCAAAGGGTTATTTTTAAATCTGGTGATTACCGAGCTTACTCAGGCAGAAAATAATATAAAGCGGTCTGTTGCAGAAAGAAATATGGATGATCTGAAAAAAAGTCTTCATAAACTGAAGGGAACAGCCGGAACGGCCGGATTGATAAAGCTTTCTGAGAAGGTAATATACTGGGAAAATAAGACCGGTCAAAATGTAGATTTTTCAATATTACACGACGAAATAATTCAGGAAATATCAACCGGATTGCATATAATAAAAAAATTAATGAAATAATAAAACAGAAATTACATTTACAATTTAGTGTTCCTACTCATTTTACCCGTTCAATCAAATATTTCATACTGAAATTTTACTGTTTAGGCGGGTATGTGATATAGGTTTCCTGAGGAAGAACTAATTATAATAGATATTAAATAAAAAAAGCGCCAACTGTTTTTAGTTGGCGCTTTTGGTTTTTTTGACCAATACGAGCGTATTTTCAAACACTTTTGTCGATGATTTGATTCGATTAAGCCAGATTAAACAAGGATTGGCTATTCGAAATCTAGCATTAAATTTCTCGTAATTAAGAAGATTTTTTGCAATATAATTTTAAATAGTTGAAACAATCTAAATTGAAATAGTTTTACTTTATTTTACTTAGATTGGCTTCCACCTTTTCATAGAAATTTTACGAAGAATATTTTAATTGTACGTAGTTAATAGGATTTATGTAAAGATGAAACGTGGTAGATTTAATTATACAATTACCTAAAATCAAATATCGATCCAGTATTTTAAGGGTATTATAACTACTTTTTAAGTAATTCTCTAGCTTCTTCACGAGATGATTCCCTTATGTTATTTTTTAACTTATTAATTACATCTATATTATTAGAAGATTTCATTGTATTAGTATTCAATCCTTTATTCATTTCAGTTTTGGCTGCTCCTTGACTTGCTAATAATGCTGCTTTTAATTCTGCATATTTTTCAAATAAGTGCGAGTTAATCAAAGGAGACTTAACATTTATTTTTTTTGATGTATTTGTTCTATATAAATTATTATTCATAGAGTGACAAGTAAAACAATTCATTCCTTCTGCTTGGAATGTGGTTTCCATAGTGACATTTGCTAAATCTAAACTACCAAAACTTTGCCCATTACCGGTACCATATGGTTTTGATAAATCTCCATCTAGCAACTCATTAATTGGAGCATTCGTTTTTGACCATATAGAGCCTACAAATTTATAGTTCGACCATATTTTAACTTTATCATTCGTAAGGGCTTTTTTAGCTAATTCGTTACTAGATTTAATCATTGTAGCAAACTCTTTATCTTCTTTAATAACCTCCATTCCTTGAGATGCCTGATTGTATCTAACTCCTTCAGGGTAGGATTGAAATACTTTATTTTTAATTTTTGGAGTAAGAGTGGTTTTATCTTGAATAATTCCATCTTCTGTATTTCCAACAGCGTTTCCATCGAATAATGTGTATTTATCTGATTTAGAATTTACAGGGTCTCCATGAAAACTTGTTCTATCTGGGGCTAAATCTCGTTGATCAAAAGTTGACCACACGCCTTCAGGGTGCTCTGCTGTAACTGTAAATATATGAAAGCCAATCATAGACATTCTTTTTAGCTCAGCGTTATTATAATTTTCGTGCAAATTTTTATCAGGTTTATTAACAATAGCAGTTATATTAAACGTTTTAGTAGAATCTACTACTTGAGATGTTTCTATCCAAGCTATTTTAATTTCGGTAGCACCAACTGGATATTGATTTTTACTCTCACGAATAGAACGCTTTAAGCTGTCATTTTTTAGTATTTCAGCTGCTTGGCTAATAATTAATGATGCATCGGCTGAATGAAACATCTCTAATATTCCGTCATTAGCATGTATCGAATATCTTACGAGAGAATTGCTCTTGCTGCTCAATTTTGTTCCGTCTGCTTGTTGATACAAATCTAAAATTAATGGTAATTTACCATCTTTTATGTATGAAGATGGTAATCCTTTCTTTTTTAAAGAATCTATTTTTATTTCTTCGCCAAAATCATTAACCTGTTTTAATTCTTTCATAAATACAGGAACATTATCTTTGGTATTTGACGTTAACCATAAAAATTTTTGCCAAGACCAGTCAACAAACATTTGATCATTGTCAAGAACTATGGTATCGACTGTATTTTTAATTTCGTTATTCTTATTGTAATCTTCAAAAATACTTGCTAAACTTGTTTTAGTATTAGAGTAAGTTTCTTTTTTACAAGATGTAAGCCCCAGTAAAGTAGCTGTTGTAATGCTCAAAAGCATCAGTTTTTTAAATTTTAATTTCATGGTTATTTAGATTATTAGTTTTTAGTTGATTATATTTTTAAAATTGCAATAACATTCTTTAGTTATAACCAGGGTGATTATTAAAAAATTATTACACTGTTTTACAAATCCCATTTTATACAATATAAATTGTAAAATTTTAGTCTGAAATTAATTTCCCACTTAGGAACTCGAGGATGTTCCCATATACTCAGTTAGCATAATAATAGTTACTAACATCATGACTAAATTATGACCAACAGATAAAAGCATAGGGAAAAACATAAATCCCCAACCTGTGCTAATAGGTTTAGTTTATACTTTATCAATAAAACAATATTAATATAATTTCTGTAAAAATAATTCAGTATAATTACTGAATTTTGAATTAATTTATTATGGAATGGTTAGTAAATTTTCGTGTGGTATTTAATTGAAACTCTTATCTTGTAATTTCATGAACTTCAACTAAGTTGCGGAAAATTATTGTATACAAAATTTCTGTTAAGGAACTAAATCGAGTACTTTTCTGAAAGATTAATTTAAACAATCGATTAATTAATACAAATTTCTCAGATTTGACTTGGATAAATTTAATGAACTCTTTAAGCTTTAAAATGTTTAAGCTGGAATATAATCCGGTTATAAAGAATTAATAAGGGAAGTGCTTTTAGATAACTACAAACAATTTACTAGCGATATTGAAGACAAAAGAAAATCAGTTTCAAAAGAAATTAATTTGCTTAATGA
The DNA here is from genome assembly GCF_059579425.1 of Chryseobacterium sp. 2P. NCBI lineage: Bacteria > Pseudomonadati > Bacteroidota > Flavobacteriia > Flavobacteriales > Weeksellaceae > Chryseobacterium > Chryseobacterium sp. 2P. The sequence continues at coordinate 2,684,640 of NZ_CM184194.1, read as the reverse complement.
AAAGGTATCAAGTGTACGTGATAAGTATGTTGCAGATAAATTAGATGAGGAAGACTATATAAAGAAATCAAAAAAGTAACAAAATCGTAAATAGAACAACTTGAGCAGGAGCTATAGCTGATAGATTCAGAAAGTAAAGAATTAGATATAAAGACCAAAAATAGAAAATGCGCTTGATTCAATGGAAAACCTGGAAAACCTTTATCAGCAGGGCGATTTACAAACAAAGAGAACGATTGGGGGTTTGATATTTCCCCAAAAAGTCGAATTTGACGGAAAAAGTTTTCAAACACCTAGAATGAACATTGTCGCTCAGTGTATCTATCAATATAACAATGGATTAGGAAATAAAAAAACCGACATAAGAGAGTTAAAACTTCTAATGTCGGTGTAGTGACCTCGACAGGATTATTTTTCACTTTGATTATCAATGTTTTAAATTAAAATTATGTCGTATTTGTGTCAAATTTCAGATTTTGATACAATTTTTTTAATTTCTTTAATATAATTTTCTAATTCTTTAATTCTGCTCTTATCCGAAGTTTCTGTCGTTTTTTGAAGAAAATTATCATGATCGGGATTTAGCAATCTGTTTAGATCAATATCTGGACATTTTAAACATAATGCCTCGAAAAAATCCTGAGAAAATCTATTTCTTTCATTTAACATGGCAGACAATGTGGTACGGTTCATTCCTAATAATTCTGAAAAAGTTTGAACCTTCATGTCTTTAATTTCCATGTACATATAAATTTTCTCGCTGATTGTCATTTAGTTATATTTTTTTTAACATATTTTAACATGATACGTATTGTGTCTTTGGGTATAATACGTAACTTTGTCACGTAATGCAACAATATGTCACAAAATGCAACGCAAAAGTAATGAAAAAAAAGCGACAAAAGAAAATTGATTCCAATATAGAAGAGGCATTTAAAATTATAGATAACTATTTGCCAGCTAATTATACCAACGAGGTTATGGAGATTGTTCCTTTTGCTACTGCTGAGAATATCAGAACTATTAAGCGAAGGAAAAGTGGTGACTTAAGAATTATTGCTGCATTGAAGAAGGTAGCTGAAAAATATGAAATGATTTTAAATTAATACAAATGAGCTCAATAAGGCTTTATCCCGGAATGTGTGATGGCGCACTAGAAATTTTCTTTAATCATGAATTAAATGAATTAATGGCTATTAACAATGGCCGTATTAAAAAATATGATGACCTGCATGAAAACGAAGTATTTTTTTTAAAAGAAATACTTGACAACGAACCAGAAACAAAAAAGATTCTTAGCGGTTGGTTTACTGATGAGTATAATCAAAAGAAAACTTTGGCAAAATGCCGGTTTGGAGGTTTAAATTTTACTCCAGATTTAAAAAACGGCATAGCTGACCCGGATAATATTTTATGCCCTAAAATTTCTGACTGTATAGGATTTGGTGTTGTTTGTAAACCTTTAAAGTATAAAGGTATAGAACTTACAAGTTTTGATATAAAAGCAATAAAACTCCTAAGTTCTTCAAAAAAGAATACTGTCATTGCTGATGAGCTTGATATTCCTATAGGAAGTTTCGAGATCTACAGAACCAGGCTTTATAAAAAAATGGAAATTACTACAAAACAAGAATTGGCCGGAGTAGCGTTTAAAATTGGGCTGATATAATAGTTAACCGAACCCCGTTTCGGCGGGGTATTTTAGGATTTAAAATGGTGAAATTAGTTTATACAAAAATTGATGTTCGTGGTACTATCAAACAGATTCAAAAGATTGAAACGGAAGACTGCTTATTTGCATTTTCGAGAAAACTAAGAATGTATTACGACCAAGGTTTGATCAGTATTCCCGATGAGATCAGAGAGGAAATGAACGATAAATTGGATAAAATTTATAGAAACCAGTAAAAATAAAGCACTTAGATTAAATTTCTTATAAAAAGAATCAAAAGCAATTTTTTCTTAGTAATCGTGAAAGGATTTAATCAGAGAAGAAGTATAGGTGTTTGCCTGGTTATTCCCATTAAATTTTATAAGGTTTGTAGTCCACTGCTGTGAAGCCCTGGACTACTTTTAAGGGATTCCGACAGAATAAGTGTTTTAAGCTGAGATACAGTGTAAGCATCGCTTATGAAGGTGCAAGTCCTTCGTTTCCCACAACTCATATAAAATGAGTTTTCTATGTTATTAGTTTTTTACCCGACCGAAAGTCGGTCGGGTTTTTCTTTTATTAAAATCCAAAAATTATGAATAAAAATCAAACTACTATCACAGAATGTATGGAATGTGGTTCGAGGTATGAAAACCATTTTTTTGCATCTCCTTGCTGTCGTTCTATTGTTTTAAAGGTGAATGAACAGGGCGAAAAAACAACGATCACATTCTTAAGCTCGCTTTCAATTCCAAAAAAAATTAATTAACTAATTACTCGAGTTAAACAATTATGAAAAGTTTAAATTTTGGTGTCGATAAGATAGCCAGCGCACGACAGAAACAAATTGACAGTCAAGGTTATAGTCTTAATTTTATTTTAGATAATCCTGACTTTTATGAAAACGGGCAGTTACAAGATGCTGCCTACAAATTATTATCGAAAGATGCGCAAACAGGATTATTAGAAGCTCCTTTAAATTGGGATAGATTTAGTTTTTATGGTCTATGTATTAAACCTTTGTTGGAAAGATTGGAAATTGCTGGTGCTTTTTTAGCTGCTGAAATTGATCGTATTGAAAGATCAAAAAATCCTCCCGCAAAAATAACTTTATTATGACTTCGGAAATTGAAAATTTTATAAAATCATTCCAGGATAAACCAATCAAAGAGTTTGCCCTTTCTGATTTAAAAACTGAAGCAGGCAATGTTTCATTTTATAAGCTACTTAAAGAACATAATCATGAAGTTTGGAAAAAATGTGAATGTGGAAATGAAGAGGATTTAAGAAAGACTTGGAATTGTTCAAAATGTGGAAAAATATTATTTGTACCAAAATGGAATTTTCAAAACAACATTTAGAGTTTATCCAGATACATTATAATTCTTATACAGTAGTTGAGTTACATCGATTAATATCTGAAGAGTTAGGATATAAATATGCTTTACAGCATTTCAGAATGCAGCTTTATAATGCAGGTTATAGAAAAATAGATATTCAGTATTGGACTAATGAGCAGATAGACTACTTGAAAGATAATTATAAAAGTAATGGAGATAAGGAACTGGCAGAGCAATTCAATTTAAAATGGAAAAAAATTGGAGGTTGGACTTTTAAGCATATTGAAAAAAAAAGAAACTATCTCCGCTTAAAAAGAACCCCTGAAGAACTTTTTTTAATCAAAGAAAAGGCAAAAGCAAAAGGAGTTTATGTTGAGGGGGTTAAAAAAATGTGGAAGACGAGAGGAGAAAATCCTTTAGGAACAATCTTAGTATGGGATGGTGATAAGTTTATTAAGACGGCAAAAGGATATATTCATTTAAGAGTTTTTAACTATCAGGTGTTTATCGGTGCTATTCCAAAAGATAAAATAATTAATCACATTGATGGAAATAATTTAAACTGTGATCCAATTAATCTTACAGCTGTTACCAGATCAGAGCATGCTTTGAAGAATAATTGGAGAAAATATCCTTCAGAACTAAGAAAATCAATGCATTTATTAGGAAGAATAAAAAAACAACTAAAAAAAGAAGAATGAATTTACAAGACTTAAACACAAACTTAGGAGATGTTTTTCTCATGCTAAAGGAAGGCAAAATTAAACCAGATCAAGCTAATGCCTTGGTAAACGTTTCCAACAGTATCATTAATAACGCTAAGGTTCAGCTTCAGGGGATTAAGCAGTTTCATGAGCTTGGTTATGATCCGAATGCAACTGAAAGTGGTTCAGTAAAAAAAATCGTTGGGGATGTCTTTGATAGGAAATTTCAATTTGCACAGTCAATAGGTCACAATAATGTTTCGGAAGCAATAGCGAAACTCGGTAAGGAAAAATTTGAGCAACTATTTCATAATTCAAAATATCGATGAAACTATATCTAACAAGAGTAAGTCAAATTTACTCGGCAAAAAATAAACTTGAGTCTGCAATCTTGGAATTAATTAATGCTAATGATCGGGTTTTAATCGAAGAAAAAGATTTAAAAACTTTTAAGGATGGTATCGTACAACAAATAAATTTTCTTAATCAGGAATATTCAAGAAGTTCTCCTAAAAAACCAAGTTGGTACAATGCCGGAGCTTCTTCGAAAAATAAAGATTATGGAATTTCTGGAGTTGATTGTGTTGCTTTTTACATATATGAAATCAAAAATAAATATCAAATAGAAGATGGCAAGTAAAAAACATCGTAAAAAAATTAAAAAAATTCATCAAACTCGAACTGCTGTAAAGATAATCGTTTGCTCTGTTGACAACTTAGCCCAAGCAATAGAATCGCTAGGTCGTGCAGCGCAACTTGCACGTAAAAATTTTCAAAACTTCATCCATGAATATAGAAACTATCAAATCCGAAACAGAAAGTTATTTCAAATCCGAAGGAAAGGAGGAATTTTTTAAAGAAAAAGTTCATAACACTAAGTCTGATATCCTTTCAGATTTTAAAAAATGGAATCAAAAAAATCCGGATAAAAAATTCACCGATTTTAAAGCGGAATCTATTGAAGAAATTAAAGCTGGGATGCAGTTTCTTAGTGAGATTCTTTATGTCGGAATTTTCCTTACAGCACTTGATGAAGTAGTAGTATAGTAATAATAAACTAATAGCAAGAGTAAAGCATGTCATTTCCAATAAGCCAAGAAGATATTTTTAGAGCAACCAACGGAGGCTGGGATATAATACAAAGATTTTTGCCGGATGCAAATCTTAAGAAGCATTTTCGCATAAGAAATGAAGGTACGGAAAGTGCGAATATCCATGAAAGTGGAGGGATTTATTTCGTAAAGGATTGGGGCGATTCCGGAGGCTTTTTCCAAAAATCAAAACATGCAATTCATATTTATTCGCATTATACAGGTAAAACTTATTTTGAGTCTTTACTTGCTTTAGGGGAAGAGCTTAATCTAATTGATCAAACTAAAACCAAAGCAAAAAATATTACCAAGTGCAGCTTCAGTGAATATACTGGTCCGGAATTAAATGATGATGGTTTTGCCTATACAATAAAAGAATTTACACCTTACGAGCTCGAAACCCTGGGTCCCTTAGTTACTTCCGAAATTTGTAAAAAATATAGTCTTTACTCTTTGGAATCTTATTCATGGTTAAAGAAATCAGATAATACACAAAAAGAATTTTGCGATGTTTTCACGGTTACAAGTTCAGATACAAATCCCGTATTAGCTTTCATTATTTCTGAAGGAGGTGGAAAACCAAAACTTTCTTTACACGGACCTAAAAAAGATGTATCTGTAGAACCGGCAAATCCTGCCAGAGAGTGGATGAAAATCTATCAGCCAAAATCAGCTGACAAAAAATATCGTTTTTCTTATCTGGGTAAAAAACCAAAGCAGCATATTTTCGGCCTCGATATTCTAAAAAGAATGACCGTTAGGAAGGAAGATGTTTTAGATGAAAACGGGCACTTTACGGGAGAGCAAAAAGAAGTAATAGAGAAAATTAAGAAAGTAATTATCTGTTCCGGAGACAGGGATTCTATCAACATGGCTTCAACCGGAAAAGCTGATGCGGTAGTTTGGTTCAATTCTGAGACAGCAGATATCACTGAAAGCGAAATCGGATTATTGTTTAAACATGCACATGAAGTTATCAATGTTCCAGATCTTGATCCTACAGGAGTAGAAGCTGGAAAAAAAATAGCTTTGGAGCACATGGATGTTAAGACAGCATGGCTTCCTGAAGAAATTACCAAAAGAAAGGATTTTCGCGGAAACCCGCTGAAGGATTTTACTGACTTTATGAAAATTAATAGCAGCTACGATGATGAACATCAAACTGATCTTAAAAGGAAGGTTGAACGTTTCCTTGAGTTAGCCAGGCCGGCTAAATTTTGGTCAGGAAAATGGAATAAAAGGACTGAGACTACCGATTATAAAATCAATTATAAGAATGCTTTCAACTTCCTGAAGTTAAATGGTTTCTTCAGAATAAAAGATGAAAACAGAAAGGATGGATATTACTTTGTAAAGCAAGATAAACATATTTTAAAAGAAGTATCTGCTCAGGAAATAAAAGACTTTTTCAATAATTTATTAGATCAGAAACAAAGAGAAAAAGGACTTGTACTGTTTCCCGATGATTTACTTAACATGTTGATAGGCTCAGAAGCTGTTTCCGATAAAAAACTTGTAAATCTTGAAACCAAAGAGTTTGATTTTACAGATCACACGTTTAGTACACAATATTTGTTTTTTGATAAGTTTATCTGGGAAGTAAAAGCTGATCGTGTTGAAGAGATCACAAAAGGTTATAGTCGCTATGTTATGGAAAATGATATTCTAAATAATATCATAAAAAAACAGACAAGACATAGTCTTAATACCAGGGAAATTAGGCTTGAAGCAAATTATGTTGATCGGGATGGAAAGCTTATAAAAGGAAACCCTTTTTTCGAGATTCAGAAAGATGAAAACAACAATTGGGATGTGAAGATTCTACGTAAAGACTGTGACTTTATGAATTATCTGATCAATGCGAGCAGAGTGCATTGGAAAGAAGAGATTAAAGGTCTGCCTAGATCAAAATGGGATGATTATCTGCAGCAAAATAATTTTTGCTTAGATATTTATAGAACCGAAGGATCTGCAACTGGTTTAGATGATGATCAGGTTTATGAGCAGGAGCTACACTTTGCTAATAAAGTTTATGCCTACGGATATCTGCTTCATAGATACAAAGATCCGTCGAAAGCTTGGTGTGTTTATGTAATGGATAATGAAGTGGTTGATGATAATGAATCTCATGGTCGATCAGGGAAATCTCTTTTATCTAATAATGCGGTCAGATTATTTATGAACTCTAAATATATGGGCGCAAGAAAAAAAAATCTGTTAGATAGCGATTTCCTTTACGATGGAATCACTGATCAGACAGACTACGTTCTTTTCGACGATGCGGACAAAAAATTTCAGTTCAATCAGCTTTTTACTGATATTACAGGGGATCTTAATGTGAATCCTAAAAATCAAAATGCTTATCTGATTCCTTTCCATCAATCACCAAAGTTTTGTGTAACCACAAATTATGCGCCTTTTGGTTTGGATTCTTCAACAATGGAGAGGCTTTTATTTGTTTCTTACGGCGACTGGTATCATGGAGCAAAAGAGGATATGGAAGCGCGCTCACCGCTTCACGATTTTCAGAATAGATTTTTTACAGAATGGGATGATAAACAATGGAATTTGTTCTTGAATTTTTCCGTGCAATGTCTCCAGTTTTATTTGGGTACAAAAGACAAACTCGGTGCTCCACAAGGAAATATTAAAAAAAGAAATCTTATTACCGAGATGGGACCGGTCTTCCTTGAATGGGCAGAGGGATATTTTGATGATACCCGCTTAAATAATTATGTAATTAAAAAAGAAGCTTATGAGAGTATTAAATTCTATAATGCATCAATGAAGACAATTTCAGCAACAAGCTTCAAAAAGAAGCTGAATCAGTTCTGTGAGCTGAAAGGATATGTACTTAATCCAACTGATAAGCTTACTACAGCAGATGGCAGGATTATGAGAAGTTTGAATAGTGTATCACATGAAATGATATACATCGCAGCTTCAGATATTGAACTCAATCCACTTTATACAGAAATGAAAAAATCAGGAGTGGAAGAAGATGATGACCCTTATAACGTAAAATAATGTACAGATCAAATTTTCCACCATTTAAAGCAGATTTAAAAAAGCATTTTGGATATCTAAGCTTCAACTGTACTCTAATCAATTTGGATCTTGTAGGAATCCGTTTTATAAAATCTGGAGAAGTCGTTGTAATCACTTATAGAGGAAATCGGAAAACAGGTTTCATTTATGAAGGAGAAGTATTTAATGAAAAACAGGTTTTGAGAGCGTATAGAGATGCTCCAGATTCCTGGAATGATTTAAAAGAGTATGAAGAAGCATTTGAAGGGAAAGTTGAAGTTTTAGCACCTGTAAAAGATAATTATGTATTTATCAACGATATGGAAGTTCGTCCAAATCAACCTCTCAAAAATGTAAAATTGTAATACTGTAATGAAAAATATAATAATAAAAACCAAACCAATATTATTTTCGACAGAAATGGTTCAGGCTAATTTAAAAGGAATTAAGAGTCAAACCAGAAGAATTGTAGATGAAATGCATTACATGTTTTTAGAGTATGCTTTTCATCATAAAAAAAATATCACAGATTGGATTATCAGGACAGCTAAATATCAGCCGGGGGATATTCTTTGGGTAAGAGAAACTTTTTGGTTTGATCCTTTTCAGCAAGTTTATCATTATAAGGCTGATGAAGATTCATGTATGAAATTATTTACTGGCTGGAAACCTTCTATTCACATGCCGAAAAAAATAGCCAGGATCTTCTTAAAAGTTACGAGTGTACGTTGTGAAAGGCTGAAAGATATTTCAGATGAAGACGCAATTGCAGAAGGAATGGATCCTGATCAAGTTCCAACATATCGTTTCGCAGCTTTATGGAAACGCTTGAATGGAGAAGATTCCTGGAACAGAAATCCGTTTGTTTTCATATATGAATATGAAATAATTGAAAAACCTGAAAACTTCCTCTCATGAAAAATTTTGAATTTCTAAAAACGGAAGTTGAGTTATTTGATCCTTTTAATGTAGAGTTAATAGATCAAATAGAAGTGTTCAATTATTCAACAAACACTTTCACAAAGTGCGAATATTGGGGCTGTAATGAAGAAGGAGAAAATGGATATCCTTATCACGACTTTGGTATCATTGGGGATTTTGATTTTGAGATCTATAACGATAAAGTCAGATTTTATTATGGAGATAGGCCAGAATATGGAGTTAAAGACTGGAATGATCCAGAATTAATTTTTCTTCCAAGAGGCGCTCCTGCTCCTGAAGGCTTTTTAACATTTGGCTATTTCGACTTAGAACATACCTACGACTCTTCGCCTCAAACATTCCATGATATAGTAAAGCTCATTTCTAATTTTTACGGAAGAATTGAGCAACACAGAGAATATCTACAAAACAGAAAAACAAATACATTTTAATTATGGACTACATCAAACAACATTATGAATTACCATTCCTGGAAAAAGGAATGAAGGTAGAAGCCGACGGAAATTCCGGCAAAATTACCAGAGAAAAAAACGGATATATCGAAATTCTTTTTGATAGTGGAAAAAAAGGACTGGCACATCCAACTTGGGAAATGGTTTACTATGATGAAGCAGGAAACGTCATTAAAGATTTCAGGAAGCTAAAAACTTCTGTAGAAGAAGCAATTAGAACTGTGCCGGATCTTGTAAATATTGCTACTGGAGAAACCAATATCGAATTTACTCCAAATCTGAAAATGATCTACATCGCAGATAATAATTGGGAAGAGGATAAACTTATCGCAGTGTCCTGCACATTCACGTTTTTCGGCCAGGATGCGCTTGCTTTTATCGTTGTAGAAGATCTACAGCCAAATAAACCTAGATATGCAGAAATCGAAAGTACTAGTGAAGAAATACACGCTTCATTAGTTTCTACATTAAATAAGATTGAAGTTTGGGAAAAGTTGGTTCCGGTTCTGAAAGAGTATAAATCAAAGTGGGAAGAATATCAAAAACAACCTTTTTAATATGAAGTTTAGAATAACATTAAAGGCTGAAGTCATCGTAGAATTTGATGAAAATTCAGAAGAGTTTAAAGAAATTTTTCTTGGCTATAAAGATGCTATAGATGGATCTGCTAATTTGGAATCATTATCTGAATCTATTGCAAGTCATGTTTCGCGTTATGGTACAAGAGAATTTATCGAAGGTGTTGGATATTTAAATGTCAATAGCGAAAATCAAACTGTTTTCAATAATGGAAAATACGAAGAAATAGAAAGTCCTATCAATATTGAAGTAGAAACTGATTTGAATGGAAGAGTGGATTTTGAAATTGAATATACAGAAGAAATTTAAAATATAAATCAATGGAAAACTTAACAGTAGGCATTCAATTAATCGCCAAAGAAAGAAATCATCAAATTGACAAACATGGATTTACTGCCGAGCATCATGTAAATCATCCAGAATGGTATAATTCAAACCAACTGCAGTCCGGAGCAATATTATTGCTATTAAAAGAAATAGAAGGAATGACATTTCAAGCTTATCCTAAAAATTGGAATGCAGAAATATTTCAAGACTTTTTGGTTCGTGATGTTAAAGAAAGATTAATTATCGCTGGAGCATTAATCGCTGCTGAACTTGATAGGCTCGATGCCTTGGAAAGTATTTGTTATTTAAAATGTACAAGCTGTGAAAAAGAATTTGATATGGACAAAATGCATGAAGATTCAGGCGGTGATTACTTTTGCGCAGAATGTTGGAAGACACTTGCTCCAACAATGAAAGCTGAGTATGAAGAATTAAAAGCTAAAGGCGAAATCGAATAAATATGAAATATCAAATCGAACAAAACTGGGGTAAAGACTGTAAGGTCTGGGATTATTTTGAAGGCGAAGGTAACGAAGATGAAGTTAAAAAGCAGGCAGTGAAGATTGTAAAGGCAGCTCATGAAAAAAAGCTTGAGAGGAAAAGACATGATCCATTTACAAATATTGATCCTTCTCGACCAACAATAATTATTAGAGAAAATCCGGCAAGAAAGGATGGAATTGTTTATAAAACTAAATGGAGATAAAATATGGAAGAATTTGAAGAAATGGAAATGCCTACACCTTGCCAGCATTGTGGCGAATTATTTGATTTGAATGACGGTTACGGCTCCGAAAAATGGTATCCCAATACAACCATTTGCGAAAACTGCTATGAATTGGAAAAAGGTGAAATAGCAATGGATGAAGACATTCAGGAAATGAAAGATGAATTATCAGAAGCTATTGATAATGCAAAAAGATTAGTTGAAGGCCTCAGAAAAACGAAAGTCGATATCGATCCGGAAAGCGATCTTCCTACGCTTATCCGGAAAGCGGAAATGTGGGATAAACTTGATGAACAAATCGGGAAAATCTATGCTTTAGATTCCGAAAGTTCTGAAGAAGAAGAGGGAGATCTGCTCGATATCGGTGAAGCTGCAGCCAAAGCATTTGGCTATTTATAGAAAATTTAAAATACAAAAAAATGATCAAAATTAAAAAAGGCGATAAAATTAGAATCCAAGATAATTTAATGGAAGAACTAATTAAACATGGATTTAATAAGGCAGAAATGGAAGGCTTTGTGAATAGATTTAAAGGTACTGATCAAGAAGCTTTCGATGTCTATCATGATGATGATACTGGAACTGACTGGGTGACTGTTGATATGTGTTGTGAAATTCCAGTTTCAGCTATAACATTGCCAGAAGTAGAAAAAAATAAATTTATGAAAATAGAAGAGATTAAAGACTTATGGGGTGAAGATTTATATAATGCATTTTGGGATAAACTTGATGATGAAGGTTTTTTAACGCAAGATTGGGCGCCAATTCTCGAAGATAAATATCCAGATCACACTTATTATATGGAGCCTGAAATTAAGGAAAATCTATATTCGAGAATGTACAACCTAGATTTTGAAGAGAATACCGACGGGACAAGAATTAGACCCGAGTAAATATTTTATTTTAATATTAAGTGAGATTTTAATTCCCGGTGATAATATCGCCGGGAATTTTTTTATGCGATTCTCAGCCTGTTCCGGGATTTTAAAATTACACTGCCAAAATGCACTTTCAAAGGAAAGGCCGCGGCAGTTTTCAATCCACCCCTTGCACCCCATAAAAATTTATTAATTTTTGTAATATTGTAATTAATAACCTGAAATCTCGATTTGTAAGGTATTACAGTATATTTTATTTTTTGTAATAATTAAATAGTCATTACAAAAAAAATGTAATTAAAATATCTATTACAAAAGCATTACAAATCAAAAATATAGGGATTACAGATGTTATTTTATTTTAAATATCTGTCAATCAAAACGTTATTACAATATTACAGACTTACAAAAAAATTACATTATTTTTTCTTTTTTCAAGTTATTTTACGTAACAATAGATACTTTACGTATCTTTGTGTAAAACCGTAAAATGAAGCAGGACTTTCTATATATCAAGAAGTTATATATTATACCGAAGGATTTACTGTATGATGGAATTCAGGACGAAGAAATCATATTCAAAGCAGGTAATATGGAGCCGGATTATTTTACTCCGGGAACTGCATTTTTTTCTTTCGATAAAAAAGAAAGCACTTCTGGATTTTATTATGTTAACGAGATACAATTTTCGGTTCCTGGAAAAGGAGAAAAAGAATATATTGAAAAAGTTTCTAAGGCTGGAGCTGTTCTGGTTGTGCTTGATACAGATCAAAAAATAGTTTTTTACAAAAATGATTACTTCAGCAATACGGCTTTAAAGCTGGAGATAAGCTCTAATAACTTCAAAACTAACATTAAATTTACAGTCACAAGTTTAGATGTTCTATAATATGATCCGCTTACGACCGATAGAAATTCCGGAATATTTAATTCCTTTTATTTTGAAGGAATGTGACGGTATTTCTCTTCTCAAGGATGGCGGCGAATATAAGCAGATATTGATAGAACCGAAAAGCGTTCTAGGGCATTTTTTATATTCCCGTCTAAAGGAGCCTAAATCGGTAAAAGAATTTTGTCTCACGATTTATTCAAATACTCAGGGAAAAAAAAGAGTTGTTTCTTCAGAAGTTATCAATTTTTACAATACTGCAGAATTCTCCATTGATCTCAGCTTTGAAGATCTTGAGCAGTTTTACAAATTTCTGGATTCTTACTTCAGAACACACTTTTGTTTTTTTGTACGCGGTTATTGCAAAGGTAGCTCTACGAAAAGCAAAATTAAAAAAGCAATATCCGAATTTTGTGATATGTATGATCTTTTGGAGTGGGGATATTCTGAAAATCAGATGCGTATACTTTACTATCGGTACACCAATAATGGCGTTCTTTCTTTGTTTCAGGATAATAACAGATTAAATTACGGATTTTTTGGTGTAACACAGGAATAATGCTCTGAATCTGATTTTTGTAAAAAAAAATCAATGCCCGAATTCAGACTCAATGCCAGGAAGCCCAAAAATGTAGGCGTCGGTTTACCGACACCAAAAGGAGAGCTTTATCTTTTATATAAAGATGATATTGCTTCCATGCCGCTGCGGTCTGAAAAAGGTGTAATGTGCATTGGAGATATCCACCTAAAAAACGGGCGGCGTTTTCACATTCTTTATCTAACACCAACAACTCAAAAAAGAAATATAAAATCCGATGGTGAAGTAGATTCACGTGGATGGAAAAAAAAAGTTTCAGGAAATTATCCGGGAGATCAGATAGATATTCACGAGTTTGCCCGGCTTAATATCAATCAAGGCTTTGTCATCGTGATGAATTCTTACGATGATGTCTATCACCGTATTTACGGATCTTTCGAAAATCCGCTATACTTCACAGGCGAATTCAATGATGATAACGATAAGAAAGGATATGAGCTAACCTTCGAGCAAAACTTTGCAGACAAAGATCCGGTGCTTTTTTACAATGGAGAAATTATTTTAGATGAAAGCGCTATTGAAGATCCGGATATTGACTTTGAGGGATTATTCGCGCGCAGAGATGGATCCAATCTGAATCATGAAGAAAAAGACACCTGGGCATTAATCCTTTCAGATTATTTCTTGAGCAGCAATATATTTCCTATAAGTAATCAATGGTAAAAACTAAACTATGACAAACTTTTTAATTCCTATTACGGTTAATCAGCTTCCGACAATAGCTGAACTGGACGGAAAACAAGGGCTGTTTATTCTTCCGGACGGATCTATTCATATTAATCGAAAAGACGATACATGGTTAACTTTAAAAGAACGCAATTATTTTAATGTAACACCAAGTGGACAAAGTCCAGTAGCTTCAAACACTATCAAGAAAATTAGCAGACATTCTGGAAAATCATTAACATACATCGAAACTCAATTAAACCATAACGGCGATTTAATGTCGGATTTGGATGTGACAGGAGACGGATTCTATATCAAGGAAAATGGGAAATATTACGTTCAGATATTTGATGCCGTCATTGATGTACGTGATATCGGAATGCTTCCCGGACAAAATTGCGGGGCAATTTTCCAGAGAAATTTAGAGCGATTAAAAAAAACCGGAGCTGCGTTTATTTTTCCTGCTGCTGAAGGTGATTATATTTTTGAAGTTCAAATCATTTTTCCATATACGGTAGAAGTTAATACGCCCACTCAAAGACCTTGGAGTATTTTAGGGAACGGTGCTTACGCCAATGGAAAAGAAATTGGTGGAAACGGCAAAAGGGGTTCTACAATTCAATTGGCATACAATGGAAATGGAACTTATATGGACGCAAAAATTATTACTCGCGGGCTTGGGAATTTAGTAATGGAAGATATTACACTACAGGATATTTCCGGTGACAATACGCCTTTTATCTTCTCTACTTACACAACGCTTAGGTTGTACCGGAATGCATTCCTCGGTGATCCAAATAAGATCGGTGCTGCGTGCGATCAGGATATAATATTTCTGGGAGGAACTGATCCTACAGAGGTAGGTGATAACCCTAACGGTGGTTTTCAAGGCTACGGAACCGTAATAGAAGCCAATTGGTTTAATCATGTCAGATTTGGCTTAGTAGGGCAAAACTATTGTAACGGAATAGTATTTAAGAATAATAAATTTTGGTTCCAATGCGGTAACGCAAATGGCGGATGTATCAAATTAGATTCGTCCAATTCAAATCAAAGTTGTGCAGGAAATGTGTTTGCTTATAATCTTGTTGAAATGATACACTACAAACACTTCTTTGAAGGTTATGTTGCATTCAATAACAGCTTTATAAGCAATAATTTATTTGATGCAAATACTTTTACAACGGCTTACTATAAGTTTATTGATTCGGATTATAATATGATAATTCATGGTTTCCATAATGATGCAGCCGCAGACTCTCCGGCGGGTTCACCGATTTTGATTCCAACAATCACCGGAAGTAAAAATCAGGTTGAGATCACCAGCCATCAGGGGCAACTCTCAAGAATTGAGCGATTAGAAGCATCTGAATTAATAGTTAGCAACGGTTCTTCTGTTTTTGATTCAGCAAAAATGAAAGATCAAAGTAGTGATATTTCATTATTTCAGAGATATTTCAAAAACAATAAAGAGCTTGTTACAGTTAGAAAAGAGAATGACGGTTCTGAGACTGATTTATTTGCTATAAAAGATTATGGAGGAGGCTATTTTGATTATAGTTTTAAGGGTTTAAATCCACGTTTGGTAAGTGATTCAAAGATTAGAATTTGGTCAGGAATGTACAACGAAATATATCTGGGAGATTATGCCGGAAATGGTATTTTAATTTATAATGGAGGTATTAGATTTACACCACAGGCAGCAGCAGGAGTGTTAAACAATTCTTTATTTTTAGACATAACTAATGGTAAACTTTCATTTAAAGACGATACAGGTAACATAAACCTTTTATATTAACTAAGAGCTTGTGTTTTTGATTGTATGAATAATCTCGAAGTTTCGTTAAAAAAATGAATTTATAATGTCAGAAGAAATAGAAAAAAAACTGGAGCTAATTCCAAAGATATGGAAGCTCTTAAAAAACTGGAGTACATACTATGTTCTTCTGATCTTTGGTTTAGGCTACTGGATTTATAACGATGAAAATAGAATTTCAGACTTATATTCTAAAATTGATAAAAATGAAATTGATCACAGAATTGCTTTAGAATCATTACAGAAAAAATTAGAGGATCGTAACTGTATAGAAGTTTTTAAAGCATGGAAAGAAGCGGTTCAACCAAAATATGACCAGGAGGAAAAGGATGCTAAGATAGATTTGGAAAACGAGAGGAAGCGAACAGAACAACTTAATGAAACATATAAACTTTTAAATCAATCAAAATGAAAACACTATTGAAATTAATTTTTACCATACTTCCTTTGATTGTGTTTTCGCAGGATACCTTGCAAATTTCAACGGAAGCGAAAGAAATAGCTGCTACAATAGAGCAGAAGAAAAAGAGTATTGATAGTATTAAGTTTCTTAAAAATAAAGAAATTCAGAAACAGTTACGAATTATTGCTTTAATAAAAGAAGAAATAAGGAAAAAAGAAGTCGAGAAAAAATTAAGACACTTTGATAAGAGTATTATTGTAAAAGTTTTTGATTCAATTGAAGCACTGAAGCCAAACAATGAACCTGAATATTGGGAGGCAATTCCGCGAAAATGGACCGGAAGATTATTTCATAAAGAAGACTACAGAATCAGGAAATATAAATTTATAAATAATGAAAAAGTTTATCTGGATTAGCTTGATTTTTCTATTAACTGTAGATTGTGGTTCAAGAAAGAAAAATTTAGAAGAATCTTCTCAAAAATTCGAATTCGAAAGTAAAAACTCCGGAAGATCTGAAACTGATTTTTACAAAACTACTTTTAGTGAAAATGATTTATCCGAATTGTTGGAAAATCAAAATATGAAAATTTCGTCAAACGGATCTCCCTACCAGCTTCAGCTTGGAAATATATTATTTTCAGGTTCTGCAGATATTGAGTTAAATAAAAGTAAAAAAGAAATTAAGTCTGAGAGCCGGTATTTTGATTATATAGTTTATCATCACGTTAATGTATATAATACTCAGACTAAATATCGAACGGTGACTACTTATAAATCAGTAAAGACAGAAAGATCCGGCATAAGCTTTTTCGATATCATTTGGATGATTGTTGTTTCTTTTATTGCAGGGATTATTGTTTGGGAAATAGTAAAAAAACATCTGCCTTCTACTGTCTTGAAAATTTTAACACTTAATAATAATGATTAATAGAAAAAATTTCTTTGATTGCTATCGATCAAATCTTGATCCTAATAAAAAATTAGATCAGTCAGAAGTTAATGCATTAACCATTTTCCTTGATTTTGTGGATGCTACATGGAATTATTTTACAATTCCACAATGGGCCTACGTTTTTGCAACTACATTTCATGAAACGAAAGCTACGTTTTTACCTGTTAAAGAAGCTTATTGGTTATCTGAATCCTGGAGATTAAAAAATCTAAAATATTCACCGTATTACGGTCGCGGTTACGTTCAGATAACTTGGAGAGAAAATTACCAGAAATTTTCAAAGGATCTGGGAGAAGACTTTGTAAAAAATCCAGATCTGGTTATGCTTCCCAAATATGCTTTTAAAATATTAATTGACGGATTTAAAACCGGAGCTTTTACTGGAAAGAAAATTACAGATTATATCAATGATAAATCTAAAGATTATAAAAGTGCAAGACGTTGTATTAATGGAACTGATAAACAGGAATTGATTGCATCTTACGCTCAATTTTTCGAAGAATTGTTAACGAATAACAAATGATTTATTCTTAGACGAGTTTAAGTTTTTTAGTAACCGAAATTTAATTTTTCAAATTCAGATTTTGCAAATTCTTCAACAGCTTTTATAGTTTCTCTTTCGCCTGTATGAACTACACCAAAGCTTTCAACAGCTATAATATTTAATGGATTTATATTTTCTACTTTGTACAAAATAAAACTATAGCCTCTGAAATAATGGATATAATATTGTTCTTCTAACGGAGCATAAAATAATCTTAGTTTTGTTTTCATACTTTAAATTTACAAATGAATATCCAATGCAAAATAAAAAAAGTGTTTGGTTTCGATTTCTCTACCTTCTTTAGCAGTAAATATTATTTTGCAATTAAAGTAAGTTTCTCTTTCAATTTTAATATCATAAATTTTTCTTAGTCCTATTCCGGAAATATTATATTTTAATGCTTTTACTATTTCTAATATAATACTGTGCTGTGCCTCTATTTTAAATTCTTTCATGATTATAAAATTAATAAAGTCTTTTGATAATCAGATATGGTTATCCGTAATATTATTATTCAGGTAAAAAATATTTTATCTTTTTATTAAAAATATTTGGAAATAAGTAAAAAATATTTTACCTTTGAAGTATGAAAAACAAGAGTTATGAAAAGCAGCGAACTTTTGAGAGACCTGAAAAAAGCAGGTTGTTATAAAGTGAGAGAGGGAAAAGGCAGCCATGAAATTTGGTACAGCCCAATTACCGGAAAACAAATGGCGGTACCCAATCACGGGTCAAAGGAAATGGCGAAGGGAATGGAGAAGAAAATTAGAAAGGAACTTTTGGGAGTATAGCTCCCAGAAGGTTTCCTTCAAAAAATAAATTTAATTATATGAAAACTCCGGAGCAGGAGGATAAAGTCTGCGATCGCATATGTATAGAATTATTATAAGGTCATGAAGAACCAAAAAGACCATATTATCAGTTTCTGATAATAAAAAATAAAAAACCTTAAAACTTATAAATCTATAATGCAATGAAAAAGGCAGTTTTTATTGTAGAAAAAACAAATACAGGATATTCTGCATACGCAGAAAATTATAATGCTGCTACGACAGGGGATACTTACGAAGAATTAAAAATTAATATGTTAGATTCTTTAAACTTGTTACTAGAGCATGAAGGCAAAAAATTAGCAACGTTGAACGATATTACAATTAAGTTTGATTTGCAACAATTTTTGTCTTACTATAATGGTATTAATATTTCTATAATTAGTAAAAAGTACAAGCTAAATAATTCTTTAATTTCTCAATATAAATCAGGAGAAAAATATCCTTCTGAAGAACAAGCCAGGAAAATCATTGAAAGTATAAAATCTTACGGTGAAGAACTAGCCAGTATTGATCTATAAATTTAATACAAATAGAAAATTTAAAAGCGTCTGAAAAATCAGACGCTTTTGCTTTTTTAATGTAACACATCATTTAATCCGCCTCGTATAGTTTTGCGATATGAAAATATTGTCTGAAATATTAGGAGGAACCTGGCTTTTTACTACAGATGATCCGCAGCGTCTTAAATCTATGGTCGATACTGTTTTGGCTGGAGGAAAAGTAAATGAAGAAAAACCATTACTTTCTAAGTTTATCGGTGAGCCTGAAGCAGATCCTCAAACCGGAAATGTCACGCTTTTAAATAAAGTTGGGTACATATCTATGACCGGGATAATGACTAAATATTCCGGAATGTGCTCCAACGGGGCAGACAGCATTTGTGAAGAAGCTATTAAAATAGATCGCGATCCTGATTCTCTTGGAATAATTTTCCATATTGACGGATATGGAGGTAATGCTGATGCTATGCCTTTATTTATTGATCTTTCTTCAAAACTTACTAAACCTTCGATTTGTTTAATCGACAAAGCATTTTCCGCTCATTATTGGGCGGCTGTTCTTATAGGAGAACATTTAATGCTTTCAAATGATTTAACTGCAGAAGTTGGTTCAATTGGGGCTATGATTATGTTTGAAAAACCTGAAAGAGAAATGATCATCATTAGACCTCCGGAATCTTCGGAAAAAAATCAGGATTTCATAGACGCTCTTGCTGGAAAATATGATTTATACATTCAAAAATTAATTCCATTAGCTCAAAGATTTCAAGCTTCAGTATCAGAAAAACGGCCATCTGTAAAACCTGAAATTTTGAAAGGAGCAACTTATTCAGCTCAGGATGCAATCACAAATAAATTAGCCGACAGTATTGGAAATATAAACGACGCTTACAACTGGGTTGTTGCAAAATCAGAACTTAAAAAATTAAAGTCTAAATAATTATGAAATTTTTAACCATGTTAGCGAGGTTTTTAGGCCTTGCAAAAGTAGAGCAGAAAGATAATAAAGTAGATCTTTCAGAAGAGCAGCAAAATAAGCTTAAAAGTCTTTTAGGTACAGAAGAAGCGGCGACACTCATTGAGCAGGCAAACAATGAACTTGCTGGGGTTGCGGACGCTCAAACTCAATTAAGAGAAGTTCAAAGTCAATTGGCAACTGCTAATCAGGAAAATCAGGCAGTTACAGCTCAAGTAGAAAACTTAACGACTCAGGTAAGTACTCTTCAGTCAGAAGTGGTAGATAAGAATAAGATTATTGAAAAACTTGCAGATTCTCCGGAAACAATTGTTGAAGCAGTTAATGCCGGTCCGGCTGTGGTTTTCGGAGCTGGAAAAATTGTCGCGGTTGCAGGGTTTTTGATGGGGCTACAAGGGCAGGTTTTCGCAATGGATCGTCCTTGGAATGCAAGAGCTGTTGCCGGTCTTTCGGCTCCGGCTACAGATTTCAAAAATGATATGGTAATAAATACCTTAAATGAAGATATCAAAGGATTTGTAGCTGAATATCCTTCTAAGTTTGATTCAATTTTTGATAAAAAATATAATCTGCCAGAACTTTGGAAACAAAATACAATTTTTGGAGTATCAGATAGATTGTTATCAGCTACCATCTCCGTGGAAGAAGTTACTCAACCTAGAAAAGCTATTTGGGTGGCTAAAGGAGGTGTAACAATCAAGCCGGAGGTAATGGAGGTAAAACCAACGCAGATTGATCTTCAGTTCAATTACTGGACACTTCAGGCGCTAGAAAATTCCTGGCTTCACAATTTCAATAAGGAAGGTTCTCAGGCTTATAAAATGAGCTTTATAGAATTTCTAATTGTTAAATATCTTGAGAAAGCAAGATCTGAAGATGCTGATGTTTTAGTAAGAGGAGTATTTTCAGAAAAACCTGAAAACTACGATAAGCCAGTTAGTTATCTGATCCGAAATAATGGGGTTCTTAAAATTCTTTTTAATGCAAGGGATATTGATAAAAAGTACAGAGCTTTTTATCTTGGGGAACTTACCGAATCTAATGTTTGCGATTATATTGATAATATGATCCAGTCTTTACCGATTGATGTGAGAAATATGGATCTTCAGATGGACCTTGCTCCGTATTGGATCAGAAAATATCAAACTAGAGACCGTGAATTGTATGGAGGTAATAACGATTTCACAGGATTAATAAAAAACCCGAGAGATTATCCTAATATAGAATTTGTTCCTGTCGTGCAGCTTGAAGGTTCTAAATTTATTTTTGTGACTTTCAAAGATAATGTAAAGCCGTTAGAATTTCTTCCTGAGGAAAAATCAAAACTAACGTTTGAAAAGTTCCTGAGAGATGTATATGCATTTGCAGATTACAAACTAGGAATTGGATTAAATCATATTGGCTTGGAAACTACGGATGATAATCCTTTAAAATATGAACTACAGGCTGTATGGTCAAATTTTGAACCTTTGTTTGACAAAAATTTCTTCATCCCTGTTTTCGATTTTGGAAATGGAGTGGTAAATGCAAATCACAACAGGATTACACCGACACCTGACTTTACTACAGATATTACTTCCATTAAAGGAAATATCGGAAACTATCTTTTCATCAGAGGGAATATCTCTCTACCTGGTAACACGAAAGTTAAGAAAAATTCAGAATTAGTTCTTACTTCAACTGATTTTGATTTGAAATCCGGAGGAACTTTGACACTGATCAAACAAGGTAATACTTGGAAGGAAGTTTCCAGAACTACGGCTCCGGAAACGGTAACAAATCAGGTAGAATTCAATGATACTACAATTGATTATGCAGATTCAGATAAATTCATATATATGGGTGATGCAGCAGTAGATCTTGCATCAATTGCCGGAGGATCTGAAGGAAATACAATCAGAATTTTTGGAGGTGCAGCATCAGGTTCCGCATTGAGTGTAAAAACTTTAGGCAATATAAAAGTTGCAAGCACTTACGTGATGGATTCCCATGCAAAATGGATTGATCTTATTTTCATCGATGGATTCTGGAATGAAGTTTCAAGAGGGTAAAAAATTATAATAACCAAAAACCTCCCGATGTATAGGCCAATCGGTTTTAAATTATGAGAACTGATTTAAAAAAATCAAAAAATAATGCAGGAACTCCCACTCCCAAAAAAGCCAATACAATTGCCGCTTTTGTAGATGATATAATTTCCTGGCCTTCCGTCGCTGAAGATGGTGTAACCTTAGTTGGAAATTTTGTTTTCAAACCTGGAACAAATTTCTTCCGCATCTATATGACAGCTCCCACTCAGGCAGCAACTTATGAGTCTTCAGGAAATCCGGACGGAAAAGGAGCAATGAATAAATATGTTGGTGAACACCCGGGTACAACAAAAGAAGCGTTGTCGTTTATTAAAAAGAATATGGGTGAGGGGTTTGTTCTTATTTATGGTGGTTGCGGCGGTGAAGAGGAAATGAAGGTAATGGGATCCGAATGTCATCCGTTGATTTTATCTGCAGCTGGAAAAGACGATAAGGATGGAAATGTCAATACATTAACTTTCGAGCAGGAAATGATCAACAGGGATTTTATTAAATTCTATTCCGGAGATGTTTCTTTTGCTGAGCCAAAAGCTGTTGCAGATGAAAATATTATTCTTGCTAAAGCAAACGGTCCTATGTATCAACTGGCAGCTGCTGCAATAACTGCAGATGTGGAATTTACATCTTCGGACTTTGAACATGATCAGATTGTTACGGTCATTGGAGGCGGAGGAGCTGCTCCGTACGTTTTGAAAAATACACCTTCAGGATCTGTTCCGGTTCTTTTAAAAGAAGCGACAAACTGGATCGGTCTTAAAGATTCAATTATTAATCTAAGAGTAGTAAAGGCGGAAAAAACTTATTTAGTAGAAGCATCCAGAAAGTAGTTGGTTATATTGTATTTTAAATTGAGAAGCTGTGTCTTTTGATGCAGCTTTTTTGATGTAACAATGTTTCATATGTATTCATTTTATTTTTGTTTTATGGAAGAGATAAATATATACGATGCTCTTCGCTTGATGAGAAAGCTTTCTGCAGAAAATTTTCCTGTTTCCTTCAGCTTTATTTCGTGTGACAGATCCCGGAAAATTTCCGGTGGTTTAATAAAAGTTAAAAATGGAATATTAACCAAGGGAATGCCGAACAGCAAATCTAAATATGCGAAGAATCTTATAGCTTATGAAAATACGGATACTGGCGAAAGAAAACAGTTTTGGCTTCCTCTGTTAATGACCGTGAAAAATTATAAAATTACCCATGATAGAATTCTTAGGAGATGATGCGATTGTAAATGGGCAGAGCGCCTTTACATTTGAGGTTATAGATAAAAAAAGACAGCAGAATGATCCGTACTTTTCTATGGATGTTTTTTCTCCTTCAGTTTTCCAGACTACTTATGGAGACTGGAAAGTTTTTCCTTATGGTGAAAATAATGATCTTCCACTTCAGATCCGGAATATTGTCTATTCCAATTCTATTGCTCCAGGTATCTTAAATAAAAAAACAGGAATGAACTGGGGAAAAGGTCCTAAGCTTTATGAAGAAAAATTTGATGAAAAAGGATTACTTTTCCGAGAATATAAATCAGATCCGGAGATTCAAGCCTGGCTTGATACCTGGGATTATGAAGGATATTTAGCAAAATGTACAACCGACTTTTCACATATTGAAAGTTATTTTACAAAAGTGATTCAGAACCGTGCTTGGAGAATTGGCAGAGCTCCGAGAATAAAATCACTTGAACATGTTTCTCCTGATCGGAAACCACTTGTAGCCGGAAAGCAATACACACCGACGCATATTTTATTAGCCAGAGAAAATGAGCCTCAAACTTATGATGCTTTTCCCTTTTTTGACAAATACGATCCGTTTAGATATCCGCTGAGCATGAAGTATTCGAATTTATATACATTCGCTTCTTCATTCTTCAGTATTCCTCATATTTTGGGATCAATTCCATGGATTATTCAGTCTACGAATGTCCCCAAATTTTTGGCTGCATTGAGTAAAAATTCAATCAACATAAAATATCATATCACTTCACCGAAAGAATTTTGGGACCAAAAACGCGACGAAATTAAAGATGAATGTACCGATAAGAATATTGATTATAAAGAATCCATGTTTAAAAGTTTTAAGCGCAAAATGCTTAAATCCATCGAAAAGGTTTTGTCTGGTTTGGAAAATACAGGAAAGTTTTGGCATTCTGAGCAGGTTTTGGTAATCGAAGGAATGAACATTATAGAAATGGGTTGGAAAATTACGGTTATCGACCAAAAAATGCAGGATACGGTAAATGCTCAGATCGCAATTGCTAATAAAGCCGATAAATCTACAGCAACCGGAGTTGGTGTACATAATGCAATCGGGAATATTTCAGAATCCGGAAGCAATTCCGGATCCGAGCAGTATTACGCACTTAATAATTATCTGCAAACAGGAATTGATATGCCTGAAATGGTGATTATGGAAGTAATCAATGCTGCAATAAAGGCAAATTTTCCAAATAAAAAACTTAAAATGGGATTATATCATGACGAAACAAAACGCCAGGAAGATGTCTCACAAAGTCAAAGAAACTTAATAGCTCCCAGATAATGAAAATGTTATTTAAACAGGAAAATTTTTCACAGGATTTTAAGAAAACTGTCGGAATTGTAGATGCAGATCTTTCGTGGGATAAGATCCGTCCCTCTCTTGAGTTAGCGACAGACGATATCATTGAAATCATCGGTCTGGATAATTATGATCTGATATCCGGAGACATTATCCCGGAAAGCTTTCAGCGTTTTTCAGAACTGGTAAGATTTGCTATTGCTTTTAAATCATATATTCTGTACGCGCCTACGGGAGATCTGGCGATGACTAACAAAGGCAGAACTATGAGACGTGATGATTATGAGGTAGGAGCTTTCGAATGGCAAATCGCAAATCACAACGAATCTCTGGAACGTTTTTTTTACCGTCACATGAATCTGCTTTTAAAATTCATGGTCAAGAATAATTTAAGTATTAATCTTGAGAAATTTCAGCATAACAATTTAATTGTTCCAACGCTCGCAGATTTTGAGAAACACTTCGGACTGAATGACTCTTATTTTTTGTACCTGAATCTTTTGCCCGGATTACGGGAGTTTGAAGAACTTGAGCTCCTTCCGCGTATTGGTTCGGAACTCTACGAAAATAGAGATGATCTGAAGCTAAAGACAGTTCTTTTTAATTATTCTCAGAAAGCTGCAGTATATTATTCTATAGATTGGGGCTTGCGTCATCTGGATATCCAGATGTTCCCAAAGTCAACCTTCAGAACAACCGAAGCTTCGGAATCAGATAAATCAAACAGATCCACAGGAATTTTACCGGCTGAATTTGCTCTCATTTTTGAAAAAGATGCAAAGCGCTACATGAAGAAAATGGAAGCAGAAATGTCTTCCTTCAGACAGACTTTACCAACCGAAGAATTCAGACTTCCGGATTTTGATTTTAATGATGACGATAATTTTGTAAGCACATGATTGCAATAGAAATACCTCACAAGAAAAAATATCTCTACATGCCGGAAGAACTGGCTGAGTGTGACGCACAGCAATACAGGGATTTTGCAAAACTTCTTTTCCTTGCTAAAGAAGGAAAGTTAAGTTTCAGAGATATGAAAATATGGGCGGTTTATAAACTTTTAAACCTGAAAAGATCCAAAAAACAAAATCCTGAAAAGCTTGCGAACATTATTCAGTTATCATCTTATGTCAATAGGTTTTTCGAAATGGATGAAGAGCAAAATATTGTAAATATTAAATTGGATTTTACAAAAAATCATAATCCTGTTTACAGACTCTTCTGGAAATATTACGGGCCTGAAGATAATTTTGCGGATGTTACCTTTGCACAGTATTGCGATGGCTTAGATGAATATCTTTATTACTCGAATACAGGTGATATCAAAGCGTTGCGCATGCTCTTCTGCATATTTCATTTGAGAAAAGGGGAGATATACAGTTATAAAAAAGCCAGGCTGAGATCTCAGCATACTTTAAAGTTTGTTGATATCAGATATCTATACGGATTTTATCTGTTTTTCTCTTCTATGCAGACCTATGTTTTAGGAGGTGAAATTGATGTGATGGGAAACACTATCGATCTTTCGATTATTTATAAATCAGACGATAAGTTTGAGAGTGATATTCCGGGAACCGGTCTCCGGAATACAATTTCGGATTTGGCAGAAAGTCAGGTTTTCGGACCATACAACTCGGTTCGGGAAACAAACATGTGGCTGGTTCTGGTAAGACTGTATGAACTGAAGAAAAAAGAACTCGACGAAAAAGCAAGAACTAAAAACAATGACTCCACTAGAGCTTAAGGAACTTTTATCAGAAATAAAATCTGAAATTCCGGAAATAAACAGAACGATATCGCTTATAGATGATTCAGATTTGGCTGACTTTGCAGCGGATATGGGTAATTCCGATAATATGGCGTTGGTTGGTATTATCCCTTCTTATCAGCATTCTGGGGAAATAGGAAAATTCAAAATGCTTCCTATATTCCAACTTCAGGTCATAGAAAAAACGGATTATTCGGCACTCAATAATGATGAGTTTGTTTTACTCTATCAAAGAACTTTAGTTGTTATTGAAAAGGTGCGCGATTTTCTTATTGGTAAAGTCGAAGATGGATGTTATCCTACGCTTAGTAATTTAGATATTAACGGGCTTGTAATAGATCCGGTAAAGAAGGTATCTCAGTGTAATGGCTGGGCGTTGGATATTATAACTGAATAATTATGTCATTGCTAAATCGAAGGAATTCCGATATCGGAGTAATTGAAGGGCTCTTCATCCAGAAAACTCTTCAGGATCAGGCAAAAGTGATGATGGCAGATACTGCTAAAGAAATGAAGGGTTTTGCGAATGCTGCGTGGAATAAAAGGACGATGACTGTTTCCGGAGATACACTTACATATACTCATAATATCAATGTACGTTTTATTGATATGAAATCTAAAAGAGCCAGAAGAGGATATAATCCATCTACAAAGAAAATGCGTGCGGGAAGAAATCAGAAAAAATCTTTGCCAATTCACAATAAACCTCTTTTCCGGCACAAAAAATATCTGCAAAGACAGCTTGCTTTCGGATTCTCGGATGAAGTGAAAGCAATTTTCGAAAAGATGGCACGAGAAAATAACCTTCTAAAAGGACAATAAAACCAGCAAACTTATGCTGGTTTTTTTTTATTACTTTTGAAAAAATTTAACCATGAAAAAGCTATTTTTAATTCTATTGCTCTGTCCGTTTTTAGTATTTAGTCAGGCAGAAAAGGATACTATTATCGCTGCAACAAATCTTTCCTTATTGGATAAGTCATTGGTGTATACAGATTATTCCAGCCAGACCTGCTTTACAAAAGGTGATTATATTCAGGGAATTAACGAAAAAGATATTCTTTATATAAGCGATATCTACAAGTGTAAATCAACATACAGAGAAGATGAGTACTTCCTCAAAATTCATTTTGCAGATAAAGTAGGATATGTAGACGCGAAACCGGATAAGATTCTCCTTTTTGATCATGAAAATGTTTCGGTTTCAGAATTTTATGAAAAATTTCAGAAGCTGTCCGACAGCCAGAAAAATATAATGCAGTCTTACAGTCCTAAACTTGCTTTCCATACCTCGGAAGATAAAAAATCTGAACTTTTCAGTTATTTAAGGACTTTTGAGAAATATGGTATCGCTATTATTAATGCAAATCCAACAGAAGGGTATTCTACAACAGGAGCTGAATTCAAAATTTTGAATGTATCAAAAAAAACAATAAAGTATATTACATTCACTTATTACGGTCAAAATCCTGTAAGGGACAAAGTTGGTACTAATAAAACAAGCCGGGGAATAGGACCGGTTGAGAGTTTTGCAAAAGGTTCCTGGAAGTTTGATATGGTATGGCTTACAGATATCGTAGAATATCTTAAGATGGTCAGTATCCAAATTCAATATATGGATGGGAAAATTAAGACGATTCCCTTCACCCAGAGTCTTTGGATAGATGAAGATAAGCTCTATGAACTGGAAAGTCTATTATAATTTAAAATATATTACTATGAAAAAAATACTTTTAATTTTCATGATATTTTTGGGGATGTTTACTTTTTCTCAAATCAAAGTTACAGCAGCTCCGGAAGAGTTAATTTTATCTGAGAATATAATTAAAGTTGACAGTCTAAAAGCCGATCAGATTTACGCAAATTCTCTTAAATGGGTTAATCAAACTTTTAAAAATCCAGATATCATTCTTAAATCCAAAATTCCTGGAGAATTAATACGAATCCGTTCTTTCTGGAAAATCCCGTCTAAAGGAGTTTTCGGAAGTACAACTTTACAGTTATCTTACACAATGCAGATAGATATAAAAGATGGTAAAGTAAGAATAACAGTAAATGATCTTAAGGGACTTGATCGATTTGTTTATAGTGCTTGTTTTAAGGGATCAGGAGAAAAAAGAGAAACAAACGAGTCTCAGAGGTTTTTTAATGATATAGAGGATTATACAGCGAAATTTTTAAATGATCTAATTGAATCTTTAAAAGGTAAAAAAGAAGATTGGTAAAAAACTCTAAACATATATGGAAAACTATAATTTTTTTCTAAACACTAATATTTATTTATATAATGCAAATTATATTCAGGGTATTCCAAATTTAAATGAATCTTTTTTAGTTAGATTTTTTCCGGATAACAATTCTATAGTCTTCAAGGATGAAAAATATCAGGAAAGATTTAGGATTAAAAAAGAAGAACTCATTGATATTTACGTTGAAGATCAGTCCACAATTGATAGTAGAGTTAGTATTTCAAGATTATTGTTAGTAGGTATTTTTGCCTTAGCATGGAAAAAAAGAGAAACTTTTTCTTTGTCTTACATTATTTTCAAATATAAAAATGATATAGGATTGGAAGATCAAATGATTATTCAGTCAGATTCTAAAGATTCATTTCAATATTTTACAAATGTTAAATATAATCTGTTAAAATTTTGGAAAGAGATCGAAGCAAATCCAGAGCTTATGGAAGAAGTCAGATTAATTCAAAAAAATCAGGATGATAAGCAGAAAGTTGATTCAAATAATTCGGCTGTTGGATGTATTATTGCTGTTGTTATTGTACTTCTTGCTATAATTTATTTTAAACTAACATAATTTATTTATATATTTGCTGTAGCGAAACTCAATAAGACCAAAGGAAGTCTTTAAAATTCCTAAATTTTTTTAATTTAAAATAAATTAGCCTTGGCTGATGTGGTACAATTCCTTTGGATTTGTTGAGTTTCGCGACTACCACGGATGTCAAGGTATTTTTTTTGTCCGTGGTTTACAGAGGAACTTTTAAATAGATTATAAAAATGCGAAACTCAACAATCAATTTAGAAGATAATCCATCATTTATGGATATTTTCCGTTTTGCCGGCGAACAGGCTGCCAAAGGTTTTACAGCAGATAAAACTGAAAAAATAGATACCCCGTGCGAATTCTTTCGCAAGAATAAACTGAGTTCCTTCAGATTAAGAACATTGAAAAACGGAAGTGTAAGATTATCCGTTATCACATCTTCAGGCGCTGAGCATTATGCGATTCATAATAATTTTGTGTTAGCATATATACGATTGGTACGTTCTTATAGTTCAATTACAAAACAACCTAATCATGAAAGATGTACACACTGAGGAAAATCGTGAAGAAAAACAACTCATTACCATTATCAAAAGATTATTTATTGGATATTCTCCGGAAGAAATTGAAGATATGATATTTCATGTCTTCGAAGATGCCAATTTGCAGTCCGGCGATCTCTGTAAAGAAGAAAAACAGATGAGATCCGAGTTTCATATTGCAAGCAGATCTATCCTGCGTATTTTATATAAGAACCCGAGTCTGCTCAAGAAAATAACGAATCTGTAATTTTTTAAGTCCGCAATTGTTGCGGGCTTTTTTAATGTAACAAAGCAATTGCAAGCAATTGCGAACATTTGCATTAAAAAATAATATGAATGAAAACGTATTAAAATATCTTGTTGCAGAGATTACCAATCCTCAGGAAGATTATAATCAGGGTCTTGCTTTACTGATGCAGAATCCGGGATCAAGACACTCAGTAAGATCTTACAACAATAAAGGCTACACAAAACAGGGGTTGGAAAATCTGAGATATGATATCAAAAAAGCTTTCGGAATTAAGGATGCAGATATTCGTAAATTCAGAGAAGAGCTTATCACGCCCATTTTGGTAGAAAGAACTCTGGAAGGATTTATGGAAGAAAACAGGGATAAGGTAACTGAGCTTCTGAAAGAACTCCCTGAAGAACCGCAAAAGGGAATGAAGCTGTACGGGAAATATACTTTTCTGAGATCGAAAGACTGTCCTAAAGAATTTAAAATTTTGGTAGGTGATGCCATCACTGCATTCGAAAATTACAAAGCAGGCCATGAAGAGCTTTTCCAAAAAGTTGCAGCGCTTGCAGATCCTGAACTGGATGAAAACGAAATCTTTGAAATTGCTAACCAGGTTCTTGAAGATTTTGAAATGAACAGAGAGATCCATGCAGAACTTCAGCATTACGAGGAAACCGGAACTATTCTTGGAAAACATGAGATTTTTGAAGATTATAATCTGGATCTGGAAATATCAAAACTTTCACCGGCTGATCTTGCCACAAGAGGTAATAATCTGAAATCTTATATCTCTAAAACCAACAAGATCATTAATACCAGTAAAGATCCGGAAGAAATTGAAGCTGCAAAAATTCGTTTATCGAAACTTAAGAATGAAAAGACTTTGGTAGAGAAATATCTTAAATCTAAAAAATAATAATATGAAATTTTCTAATTTATTTTGGTTACGTTTTTCCAAATGGTTTAGTACGATCTTAACACATTCCTGGTTTGCTTTAATCTTTCTTTATGGTTATCTGGATGATAACTTTTGGGAAAATGGTCATGTTAATTTGATGATCGTTGGGTTCTCCTTTGTAATTGTATTCTTATCGAATATTCATTCTGTATTTATAGATTTATCTATTAAGGCTGAACTTCAAGAAGATCATGAGGGTACAGAAGAAATTGTATAAAAACGACTTTTTATAAGTTAAAAAAATAAAACCATGAATCATAAATTTTTTAGCATTAAAGAGCTAAAGGAATCTTTGGAAAATGAACCTGTTTGTGAAAATAATCCCATCATCGAGATTTCTCTGGCGATGCTTAAAAGTATGAGCAGAATAAAGAAACCGGAACCTAAAAAAGGACCGGTTTTCTTTTCTTATAAAAATATTAATATGAACTGATTTCAGGATGAGAGATTATGAAGTGAGATTTTCTCAGGAACAGCTGGAGGAATTGGAAGATCTTTCCGGCGCCGGATATTGCATAGATAAAATCGCGATGTATTTTGATGTTCCTAAAAAGAAAATGCGCACAGAGTATCAAATGGAAGATTCGTGGGTGAGATATCATTATGACCGCGGTATTTTACTGGTAGATGCAAAAGCAGGAATTGAACTGTCGAAAAGCGCTTCCGGAGGAAATATCACTGCAATTCAGCAACTGGCAAAACTTCGTAACTCACAAAATCTTCAGGAACTCAGAAAAAGGATAATGTATGGCGAAGAGATTGACTGATTATAACCTTGATGATCTTTACAAGTGGATCGAATCCGGACAGAGTAGCTCTGCTCCGGCAGAGTTTATTGATTATGTGAATTTGCTAGAGAAGATCTACCGCATGATGAACCGTATCGATTTGTACGGCTCCAAAGAATCTATTATCAAGCATCTGGTAAATTTTGAAGAATCTGTCAAGGGAAATCGTATAAAGGCTATTGATCTGTATAATGAAGCATTTGAATATTTCAACGCAGATACGAAAATTTCCAAAAAAGCATGGAGAAATTATTATGCCTCTAAGCTGGATCAGGATTATGAGATGGCAAGAGCGGTTTCAGAAAACGCTTCAGATTTTGAGAAAGCTTCCAGAATTGCAGACAAAGCATATAAATTTCGTCAGCTTGATCAGGAAGATCCGCCGGAACTTCCAAGAGAAATGTTCAATAAACCGATTAAGGTGTACACCATGGATATGGATCAGTTCGAAGTTGGAAATGAAAATCTTACTGAGATTGAAAACTGGATCGACGTAAATACTAAAGAACTTTCGCCAAAAGCGATTGACAGAATTAAGCAGGAAGCGATGATTTTACCGATTAAAATTTTTGATGATGAACAGACAGACGGTCCGAATTGATTCACTCTCTGTCTACGAAGATGTTGAAGTAAGATATTCAAGCTGGCTCAAAATGATCACAGATCTTATGGAGCCACAAAACCTTTTCCTAGTTCTAGGGAGGGGAACCGGAAAAACTACAGATTATCTTTCCGAAAGACTGATGAATATATGCTATGAGATGCCTCATAGCTATATTGCTTTGGTGGGAAATACTTATACCAATCTTCTTAAAAATGTGGTTCCGGCAATTATTGAAGGATGGAACCGTAAAGGCTGGATTGAAGGTATTCACTATGTTGTCGATCAGCCGCCTCCGGATCACTTTAAAAAGCCTTATAAAACTCCTTACGAGTATAAACATACCATTTCTACTTTTACTGGAAATTTCTTCAATTATATTTCGATGGACACGCCGAGTTCCGGAGCCGGTAACTCTTACCAGCATCTTGCCGGTGATGAAACAAAGTACCTTGAGAAAAGCCGAATCGACCGGTTATTCCCTGCACTTCGTGGAGATGCCACAATGTTTGCGAAATCTCCGTATTATCTTGGCGTTACTTTTACCACGGATTATCCGAATATCATTATGCCGGGTGAATACGACTGGATCCTGGATAAAGAAAAAGAAATGAAGCTGCAGCAGATCAAGTATCTATTGCAAATTTCCCTCGAACTGAACAAACTGACCGCCGGAGCGATCCGTGCAGCGAAAAAAAGGAATAAAAAATTACTGGCGACCCTTCAGAACAAAATAAAAAAACTTTCGGTTCTGAAGACCAGACTGCGAATTGGTTCTACATTCTTTTACAAAGCATCATCATTTGTAAATGTCAATGTTCTGCGTCTGGATTTTTTCAAAACTGCACTGGCTGCTCTCGGTGAAATTGAATTTAATACATCCGTATTATCTCAGGCTCCTCAGGTAGAAGCCGGACAACGGTTTTATCTTGCATTCGACAGCCGTCACATTTATAAAGACGGGATCATTAAAGAAAATTACTTCAGATACAAAACCGGAGATAATGCGGAAACATTTTCAACGGATCTTAAATATTGCCTGGACGATAGAGTCTTAGAAATTGGTGCCGATTTTGGAAATATGATATCAATGGTGGTGGGGCAGACGCAGGGAAATGCAATCCGGGTTCTAAAAAACTTTTATACTGTTAATCAGAAAACAGAGAAGATCTGCGAGCGCTTCCTGAAGTTTTTCGCACACCATAAGAAAAAAATAATTGATCTGTACTTCGACAGATCCGCTAATGCTTACGAAGATGTTGGCCGTGACTGGGCAAACGAGATGCGAAAATTTCTCGAGACGTGGCCGGATGGAACGCCAACCGGTTGGACGGTAAACCTGAAATCCCGTAATCAGGGGAATATTGAGCAAGATCTTGAGTTTAAGTTCATGAAAGCTATGATGAACGAAAATTACAGGGAATTGCCAAAGCTATTAATTGACAAATATCAATGCCGCCAGCTTATCTCATCGATGAATGTTGCGAAGCAGATCGTGAAGAAGAACCGTAAAGGAGTTTCCAAAATTTACAAGGATAAATCTTCTGAAAAGCTGCCAAAAGAAAAGCTTCCAATGTTCTCAACAAATATGTCTGATGCGCTGAAGTATCTGCTTTGCCGTCGTCCATGGTTAAGAATCTATCAAAATAAAAGATCTACGTTTTCCGGGAAGGAATCTGATGAATAAAACTTTTTTATTACTTTTGAAAAAAACTTAATAATCAAAGTGATATGGAAACTACTGAAAATCTTAGAAGAATAGCTGCAGAAAAATTTAGCGAACATTTAATTTTTTTTAAAGAAAGAGTTAAATTACCAAATGTAAATGCAAAGCAAGCACAAATTTATGAAACTGAGCAGTTTGTAGTTTCTTTAAAAGCTGTATTTACAGATTTATCTGAAACTGAGATTATAAGACTTTATCCTGATCGAGATTGGAAGCAGTATTTTGAACAATATGAAAGGCTTTTTGAAGTCGGTTGTGAAGATTATTTGCTTGAAATTGGTAAATTATAACAAAAACCTCTGAATTATCAGAGGTTTTTTAAATATCTTGCTTATTCAGTTTTTTTGTCCATGTCAAAATCCTCACCCCGATTAACATTTACTCTAATAACACTATTTCTTAGAAATTCACTTGGAAGTATTATAATCTGATTCGAGAATTGATAATGCAAGTGACTGATATTATTTTCGAGACATCTTTTTAAATCTGTTGGAAAATTTGCAGAAGCTTGTTCATTAAGATCTAATTCTAGAACTTCTGCTCCGTTTTTAATTGTAATTTTCATGGTATAAAATTTTTAGTTTCTCAAATATACAATTTTTAGACTTCCATTATTTGACTTTGGAAATTAATCTTAATTTTTATTATATAATTCATTGCAACCTCAATAATTTATTCTTTTACAGTCTATTCGATTTAGCAACTTTTTATAAAGTTGCACTTTTTTTATTAATTTTTTTGCTAAAAATTAAATTGAAAATTACTATCTATCAAGTATTTATATTCTTAATAAAGCAGTTGTCAATAATTAAAATCACAGAAAAGAAGATTAATTTTAATCATTACAAATAATCAATTTTTATAGTAAAAAGTACAAAAAGAACGGTAAAATTTTAATTAAAATTTTATAAAACACTGAAATTCTGTTATCTAACCTTTTTGAATTTAATTTTAGAACATTTTTCACACTTCGAGGCCGACGCCGCCAAGAATCGTAATCGCAGTTGCAGGGCTCAAATTGCTGGAAATATGGTTCTGTAGCTCCTTTTTTGGCTCAAATTGCTTAAAACGTCACTTTAATTATAGCTTATTTATGCCTATTTAGTTCTCATTCAACTTTTTGATGTAACGTCCTTTGATGCTCTGTCAGGGTATTATTGCCATAAAAAACGATGGCTAAAACCATATCAGATGAGATATTAAAGCTTAAAATAATTGTCAATAGTGATGAGTCTCAGAAACGGGTGCTTGATCTTGAGACCGCCAATCAATCATTAGGGACTAAGCTAAAGCAGCTGAACCAGCAGGAAAAGGAGATAGATAAACAGAGAAAGGCTGAGGAAAAATCTCTGAAGACTTTAACAGACAGGCTCAATAAGCATAATGAAAAACTTACATTATCTGTATCTACTACTGTACAGGAGGTGCAGGCATTACGTTCTAAACAGCAGGCTTATACTCAGGGAACCAAGGAATATGAGAGGATTGAAAAACAGATTGAACGGGTAAAGACAAAAGCTGAAGAAGGCTCGAAGGCAATTCATGAAGAGATTACTCAACTTACAGAGCAACAGGGTAAGTTTCAGGAAAGCTTTAACAAAGCATCTGCTGAATATAAGAATCTACGCAAGGAGATTGAGGCTACAAAAGCTGTCATCGCAGATAATAAGACAAAGATTGATGATGAGATAAAATCAATGGATATTATGAATATGACCATTGATCAACTTACTCGCAGAGCTAATGATCTTAAAGAAGCAATGAAGCATATGGTAGAAGGAGAGACTCTGGATAAGACCAGGGATGAGCTTCAGGCTATCAATGATCGGGTTGCTGAGTTGAACAATGGACCTGAAGAATCCGGCTTCTTAGATCAATTCAACGAATATATTGGTGTTATTGCAGCTGCTGTAGCATCAGTCGCAGGATTCCTAATGAAAATGCAGGAGATCGTCGATATGAATAATGAATTGGTTGATGCTCAGACGGCAGTGGCAAAAACTACAGGGATGACTACTCAGGAAGTAAAAGAGCTTACTGAGGCTTATGCACAGTTTGACACTCGTACAAGTAAATTGGATCTCTTAAAGATAGCAGAGGTAGGAGGTAGATTAGGAGTTGCAAAAGCAGAGATTCAGGATTTTACCCGTGAAGTCGATAAAGCGTATGTTGCTCTAGGAGATTCATTTTCCGGAGGAGTAGAAGCTGTGGCAGAAAAGATCGGAAAAATAAAGGGTTTATTTAAAGAAACCAAAGATCTTGACTTCGCAACCGCTCTGAATCAAATTGGATCGGGACTTAATGAATTGGGAGCCGAAGGAGCGGCTTCAGAAGAAAATATGTCGGATTTTGCACTAAGAATTGGTCAGCTTCCGGAGAAATTAAAGCCTACCATTGCTGAAACTTTGGCGTTGGGTGGTGCTTTTGAAGAAAGCGGTATCGATGCGGAAAGAGCTTCCTCCGGATATTCTGCATTTGTTCGTACCGCAGCTAAGGAAGCTGCCGGATTTGCAAAAGTGATGCACTTAACGCAGTCTGAAGTAGAGAGATTGATTAACGAAGATCCTTTACAGTTTTTCTTAAAATTCTCTGAAGGAGCAAAAGGTCTGGATCCTGTAAAACTAGCCCAAATTCTTGATGGTTTAAAACTTAATTCTAATGAAGTTATATCAATTATTGGGGCAGCGTCCGAAAATACAGATGCTTTCCGGAAATCTATTGAATCTTCTAATATTGCGATCAGTGAAGCTACATCATTGCAGGAAGAATTTGACAAAGTAAATACTAATGCCTCTGCGATCTATGATAAGCTGAAAAAGAAATGGAATGAGATCTATACAAGTGAAAAGGTTGCAGCAGTACTTAATTGGATTATTCAGACCATTGGAAAAATGTTGGGCGTTGTAGAAGATACTACCGGAGGTGTTACGAGATTCAGAGAAGGGTTATTATTTCTTATTAAAATACTTACTATTGCTACCGTTGCGATTGTATCATATAATACTGCGCTTGCCTTATCTGAACTTACCCTCGCTAAGCTAAAAGAACGCTTATTAGCATATACAATCGTTCAGAAAGCACAAAATCTTTATACTCAAGCTTCTACTACACTTCAAAACCTATGGAACATATCAATTGGCTACAGCCAGTTGGCAATAGGAAAACTCACCGGCGCTACTAATCTTCAGGCAGCTGCACAAAAAAGGCTGGACGCGGTAACAAAATCAAGTCCATGGGGTGCAATTGTAGCATTAGTAATGGCTGCAGTTACTGCTTATCTGTTATTTAAAGATAGTATTGAAGAGGCTAGGGAAGCGGAAAAAAAGAGATATGTGGAATCTCATAGGTATCAGAGTGATCTTGAAATGATGGTTCAGAAAGGAAAAACTGCTGTACAGGAATACACTGACAGTGTAGATAATCTGATAAGTGTTTTGAAAGATGAAAATTCTACTCAAAATATCCGTAAACAGTCTTATGAAGCATTAATCAAACTACATCCTGAGTTTATGGGTACTGTAGATAAAGAGTATAGGGCTACGGCAAAATTAGCAGAAGTTTACAGCGAACTGGCTCGCCAAATTGATATTTCTGCCCGTGTAAAAGCAAGATCTGAAGCAAAGAAAAGCCTGTATAATGAAAATGCAAGTTTGGAGCTTGAATACATCAAAGGGGCAGCGGCACGCGAAAAAGAACAGAGAGATCGAAATGATTTAAGAAAGAAATATAGTTACAGTGCCGAAAGAGGAAATAGTGCGGTATATATGTTTGGAAGCTTTGAAGAACATAATAAAGGTGTTGAGATTATTAATAAAATTAACGCAAATAATAAAGTTCTGCAACAATATAATGAAGCTGAAAAAAAGAGGATTTCTTACTTACAAGAGGCTATTAAAACTGCAAAAGGAGCAAGAAAAAAAGAACTTGAAATCGAATTATATGGTCTTCTTGGTATGACAGGTCAGGAAGGTTCTTCCAGTACTTCTAATTATACTCCTTTACCTGAAAAAAAGAAAAAAACTAAAAAAACAGATGCCGAAAAAGAAGCTGAGCGAAAAGAGCGTGAATACAAAGCAATGCGAGAGAAAATTCTTGAAAATCAGGAAAATTATGATCAGAAAGAACTAGAATTAGAGGCTCAAAAGCAATCTGCTCTTGCCGCAAAACAAAAAGAAGGTTACACCAAAGAACTGGCGACAATAATCTCCGAAAGTGAGAAAAAACTCGCTGAGCTTGAAAAGCAAAAATATCGACAATCTGATTTTGATGACATTGATAAAATCATTGCGCGTGAAAAAGATGCTGTAAAGAAAAAATTTACTGAAATTAAGGCACAATGGATTGAAAGTAATAATTTATTAGATGCTACCATCGTCGCTGAGAAAGAAAAAACAAATAATCAGCTATTATTGGTTGATCAGAAATATTTGCAGCAAAATTTTGAAAAACAGCAGGAATTTTTTCAGGAGTCACAGAATTTAATTACACGTCAGCAAAATAGCACAATTGCAGAATACGATACTGTTGAAAAACAGAAAAAATTTCTGGAAAGTCAGGGATATTCTCAGTCTACCTTAAATCTTATTACCAATTGGGAGGAAGGCAAATCTCAGATCGAAAAATACTACCAGAAGAAAAGGCTTGAAGAACAGGTTGCCTTTTTACAAGAGCAGGTTAAGACTTTTGAGCTTTTAGCCGAAATGTATCCGGAATATCTTACGGATGAACAAATTCAGAAGATGGAGGCTTACAGAGATACTATTGCATCTCTTATGGCTGAAATTGCGGGAATTAAAAAAACTGAAGATAAAAAGTTAGGTGGAAAGCTAGAATCATTTGGTGGTGGTAATGCGGATATGTTTGGTATGACTGCCGATCAATGGAAAGCTCTATTTACCAATACCGATAATCTTTCGGAGAAAATTCAAAAAGTAGGAGCTGCATTAACTGTAGCGCGAGAAATGTTCAGTGAATATTCAAATTTTGTTCAGGCTCGCGAACAGAAAATGCTTGCTCAAATGGAAGCTGCTAGTGATAAGAAAAAAAGAAAACTAAAATCTGAATTGGATGCCGGAATTATATCTCAGGAAACATACAAAAAAGAAACAGAATTAATTGATACTGATTTAGATAGAAAAAAGGCTGAATTAGAGTATAAAGCAGCTAAGCGTCAAAGGGCAATGCAAATCGCTCAAGCAATTTCAGGAGTAGCTATGATGGTTATCAATGCTGCTCAGACTCAGCCTTTTTTTCCTCTTGGACTTGTTATGACGGGAGTGGCTGCAGCATTAGGAGCTTTTCAAATTGCAACAATTTTAAATACTCCTCTTCCTGCTGCCCCCGGTGCAGAAGATGGTTTTTATCCGGTTTTGCGAAGCCAAGATAATAAGCTTTTTAAAGCGCGTAAGAGGACTTCCAAAACTGGAGTTTACGATGAACCAACCATGTTGGTTGGTGAAGCCGGAGCTACAATGCCGGAACTGGTGGTCTCCGGTAAAACAATGAAAAAAATAGATCCTGAAATTCAAAGAATATACATGAATGAAATCCGAAGAGTAGAAGGTTTCGAAGAAGGGCTTTATCCTAAAGTTACAAGCTCCGGAAATGATGAAATGCTCATCAAGCTGATGGATCTTATCAAAGAAAATACTGAAGCTACTCGCGAACTCAGAAAATACGGAGTAAAAGGAGTCTTTGAAAAATCGGCAAGAACAGGCAAGGATATCAAAGATATGACCGATGAATATGAAGATTTACGAACTAAAAACCAACATTAAATATGCCATTAACTAACCCTATAAATTCTTTTTTTGTACAATCTCTCACGACGGGTGTCGACTGGGAAATTGGAACTTCTTTTCCTCCCAATATTCCAATTAATATAGACTGTTACCGTAACGGTCCGGGATATACCAATTATAAAATTACGCTTGTTGCTAATGTTGGTAATACGGCTTTGGATGTTGTTTACTTTTCTGATGGAACGAATACCATAGATTTTTTTACAAAAAATTCCGGAATCTGGAATCAGGATGTTTTTGCCTGTTTTGACAATTTAAGCAGTCTTTCTCAAGGAAACTATCCGGTAGATATTATTGTTACACTTTATGGAATCAGTGGTGGCGCAGAAATTCTTTTGAATTCGGGATCAGTTTACTTTGATCTTAATGTAAACGGTCAGATAGATAATATCTCTACTGATAAAGCGGAATATACGCTTATATTTGATCGCCAGTCTGACGCTCTTTCAGGAGATCTTAACGTTAATATTTTGGATAACGTTAATAATGCCTCTTTAGGTTTTTTTAATAATCTTGAAATTTTCAAAAATAAGAATCCTATCATCAATGATACTTTTGTTTTGGAGCCGAAAACACCTTTAGCTACAAATTCAAATTTACCAATTGAAGGAGAATATAATATCAGTTCTTATATATTTAAAAATATTGTAGGGGGAACTTCAGTAAAGCTTAAGACTTTTGATATCCAGCTTTTTGTTTTAAATTCAAACCTGCTCGTATCGCCTAACTTTTTGCAATTCACATTACAGCAGGTTAACTCTGAAACAAAATTTGATGTTGTAAAAATAATTAATCCATACAATATTCCTTTTACGATATCGGGACCGTATTGGTTAACTTTTTCAGCGAATTCTGGCTCAGGAACTACCAATATTACTGTGACTACTTTAAATTCCGCCATTCTTCCGGTGGGAGAAGCTACTGGAGATATTGTTATCAGTTTCGGATCCTCCTCAACAAAAATAATACCTGTAAAATTAAATGTAATCAGTTTCATATATCTTACAGGTTTGGAACTATATAATTTTTGCCTGGATGATAAAATACTTAATTTTAACAGAAGGGAATTATTAGCAAGATTTGTAAGATCTACTCTCTCAATAAAATTCAGAACTGAGATTGAAATCGTAACAATGACTGTTCCTTTAGTGGTTCCATATTTCAATGACAAAGCATCGTTCGATTTGGGAAAAAAGATTCATCAATATTTTTTACGACTTAAAAAGTCTGTTCTTATGGAGCCTAAAAAGCCAAATGTTTTTGATAATAAAGTTTGGATGTATCCCGCTGAAGTCTCAATCTTAGTAGAGGAGCTGGATGTGGATTATAATGTAGTTCACACAGATAACGTTTCGCAGATTAAATTTTATCCGGGTAAAAAGCCTAAAGCTTTCCCTTTGCTTTCCGATAATTTAGTGAAACAAAGAGTTATAGGGTCTAAATATATTTTTTCTTACATTCAAGGATTACTTGATTCTGAAAAAATATCAATGGCAGCTCCAAATGCCTTAGAAGATGGACTGATAGTAAGAGTAAAGATTGAAGATGACGAAAATAAAATAATTTTTCCAAAAAAGAAGATTTTTGAAATTGCCGACAATAAGCAGCTTATTTATTATACGATTCCGAATAACGGACCGCAACTCATTCATATACAATATGAGAATCAAAACCTATGTCCCGAATCATTTTTCTTCACAGGTCACATTAAAAAGAATCCTGAATATTCTCAGATTTATAGTCAGAGTGTAATCACCTCATTACAGGAAAAATATGATGTTAAAAAGGTTACGATCTGGAATATTAACACTGGTTTTGTTGTAAAGAAATGTGTCCCGGAAATCGGGCAGATTGTGGAAAGCAGATTATCTTATCTTGAATGTGGTGGTGTTGTTTATCGTGGATTTTTCATTACTCAGAAATTGGTAGAAGAGGATTCCTCTTTAGAATTAGTTCAGTTTGATTTAGAATTTTTATTGTTAGAATAATGGAAATTAAGTTTTATACAGAAAAGTTTGTTTTGGATTTATCAGATGTTAAATTCAGTACTCAGGAAGAAAATTCCATGATGAGCGATAAGACATTTACTAAATTCTTTTTCCCGTTCGAGGTTAATATTGATGATAAACTTTATCATACATTGGGAGATTATGTAAGTCATGAAAGCAAGGATCTGGAAACTTCAATAGATGGATATCTTTTTCACGAAAATAAAACCTTTCAGGCTAAACTTGATATTCAGAATGTTGAAGGTAATATTCTCACCGGCCAGATAGATTATGGACTTGAGGAAATTCCCAATTTTGATAAGAAACTCAGCGAGCTTCCGACTGAGAAGTTTGAAGTTTCAGATATATATGCATTTGCCGAAGCTTGTGTTTTAAAGAAATGGCCTCAAATCAATTATAATTTCCCTAGAATTTTTACTAAAAAATATTCTTCAGATAGTGGTTTGTGGGATGCTTTCGACGGATATTATAATGATAGTACTATAGAAAATGGTGTTTGTAAATTCAAAAGAAATTACATAAACAGTAGTGGTAATATCTTCAATGTAAATATTGTTCACCCTTGTCCACATCCGATATATCTCTTAAAGGTAGGTTTTAGAGATGCCGGTTACGAATTGTTAGGAGATATTTTAACGGATCCGGATTTGCAGGATCGATGGGTCTTCTCCGGAACGGAAGTTTTTACTAAAAAATCTCAAATAAGTTTGTCTGCAGTTTATACTCAAATGGATTTCGATTCTAGTGAAAAAACACAGCTTGTCATTGGTAACAGCGCATATACTGCCTACAAAAGATCTTATGATAAAACAATAGGGGCTTTAAAACCGGGTAATTATAAAATTATGGGAAGTTTTACTTATAAAACCAATCCGGGAGATACTGTAAGGCTAAAGATTTATATAAATGGATCAGAAGTATTCAGTTTCGAAAAATATTGGAGTAATAGCTATGTAGAAACAATAAGTCTTGAAAAAACCGTCCCTTTAAATCTTTCCGCTAATAATTCAATTCGTTTTTATGCTTATTTCATTCCGCTTGATCCTGATGCTTCAGATTATAATGTAATGGATTTTCACCTTTTTTCAGATGTTCTTGTTGATGAAAATGCGACTGACGAAGATAATGGAGTTGTTATGAATTTAAATGAAATCAATTTATCAAAGGCTGTTCCGGACATGACATTCGGAGATTACGTTAATACTATTAAAAATTGGTTCAATTACGACCTGGAAGTATCCGGAACAAAAATTTATATGAACCGGTTGGGTAACTCAGAGCCTATTTCTATTAACGATTTTAGAGAATTTGAAGTGGAAAAACCCAAGAAAACCTTTTTGCAGAAAAGATCATTTCTTCACAAATTTTCAGATTTGGATGATGGCTATAAAATGGATAGTATTTTATATGATATCAAAGGGGTTAAGATCAATGGTTCAAAAAATAAAGATACAAAGGAAATTGAAGTTAATGGATATCCTCTTCCAGTGCTTAAGCCTAAAGATAATAGTGTGGCTACTGCTATAGTAAAAAAAGATTCTATGGATGTCTTAGCATTGGTTTTTTATGATGGATTGGTTAATGGACAGAATAATTCTAAAAATGTTCCCGGATGTGCTC
Source organism: Chryseobacterium sp. 2P (assembly GCF_059579425.1). Taxonomy (NCBI): domain Bacteria; kingdom Pseudomonadati; phylum Bacteroidota; class Flavobacteriia; order Flavobacteriales; family Weeksellaceae; genus Chryseobacterium; species Chryseobacterium sp. 2P. The sequence goes on along the minus strand of NZ_CM184194.1, from coordinate 2,641,262 downwards.
ATCCGGAATTATTTGATAAGAATTGGAAATCCTGGCTGAGAAGACGAATTAGGGGATATCAATACGAATGGGAAAGAGAAGTAAATGCTGAAAAGTTTGGATTGGTAAATATTAAAGATTCACAATTTTGTTATAATAATATTCATTTGATTGTATCGATGAATAAAGATAAAATCGGTGACAATACTTATAAGGTTAGTATTGTCACCGAAACTATTAATTAATCCATAATGAATGTTGCCATATTCGACTCTTTTTCTACAATGTGAACATAAATCATGCTTGTAAGTATGCTTGAGTGATTGAGTATATGTTGTAAATCTCTTACATTGCCACCTTTTCTAAGAAAGTTGGTGGCAAATGTATGCCTTCCTGTATGCATCGAAACATTTTTTTTGATATTTATCTTTTCTAATTTCATTATATTTTTTAGAGTCCTATTAATATAATTTGGATGCAAATGTTCAACAAACAATGCAGGTAATCTGTCAACAATTGATTTTGCTGTATTGTTAAGAACAATAGTATGGTTTTTATCTGTTTTTTCAGAAGCAAATGTTATCGCATTTCCTTTAAGGTCATATCTTTTTAATTTTTGAATTTCAGAAACTCTCAAGCTCGTATAACAAGCAAATAAAAAATATCCTAAACTCAGCGAATGATAAGGATCTATTTCATCGCTGAAATAATAATTTTTTAGAATTTCGACCTCACGAATACTTAGATTTGTTTTATTGCCAGTCATTGAACCTACTTTTAGGTCATCCATATCGAAATTTATAAAAAGTCCATGTTTTCTAGCAAGATTTAGATATTTTTTGATTGTTTTAATATTGCTTGCTATTGTAGTATGCTTGTTGCCGTTTTTATAAAGGTAACCTCTATAATCTTCGAAAAACCCTAAAGTAATATTGTTAAAAGGCAGAGGATTTTTGTAAGTTTCGAGTTTATTTAGTACAGACCTCGCATGTCTTTTTGTAGGCTCTTTTGTAGCAACTTGTTCAATATGATGTCGCATAAAAGATATAAAATCATATTTGGGTGTTTTACTGAAAAATTCATTTCTGAAGGTCTTGATATCTAAAAAGTAGCCCTTAGATAGTCTATATTGTATTTTTATTTCTGTAGCTTTGGAATCCATATTATCAAGTGAGAGGTTGATATCTTCAGTATCAAACTTTTTTTTCACTCTTCTGTTTTCATTATCCCAATATTCTGGTTTTATATAAAGACCAGTGGGAATTCTTTCTCTCTCTTTATTAATTGAAACGTCATAAAAAATTTGACATTTTCCATCTTTTCTTTTGTAGTTGTTTAGGTAAAAATGTGTGCTGATTGTCATAAATTTATTTTTTGTGACAAGCTTTGTGACAAGAAATGAAGGTCTGTTCTGAGCCATGTTAATAATGTTTTTAAATTAAAATTACTGGCCGGAATCGTTGTGACAACTTTGTGACAAAAGGATAAAAGAAAACAGGTTAACTCCTAAATCACAGTACTTCAGATGCTGAAATAAGCTTGATTTAATAGTTAACCTGTTATTTTTGTGACCTTGACGAGCGTATCTTCAAACACTTTTATCGATGATTTGGTTCGTTTGAGTCAAATTAAAAAAGAATTGCAAAGCTCATTTTTATTAAATAATTTCTTTTAGTTATTATCTAAAGCAATTTAATTCTAAGAATCATTAAAAATCAGCAATGGAATAATAAATATCCATTTGGCTGCGTTGGTCTTGTACCCATAACCGAAGAAATATCGAAACATTTGGTGGAAGATTTGGAAAGAATTTCTGAAATATTACCTGGAAAATACTCCCAAAAAAAGAAGAATTAGTTAATATATTGAGTATGCTAAAAATGTCTTATTAAAATTTAATTATTTGCAGGGTACTGTCCGTTGAAATATTTTTATTTTTGAATATTTTTCAGGTATAGTATTTCAATTATTTAATTTCCTTAAATCTGAAGGTCTCGATCTGGTAAATTCGCGGAAAGTATCACTAAATGAGCTTACAGAATTATAACCCACGTTATATGCAATTTCATTAATGGACTTATTTGTATTAAGAAGAAGTTCAATGGCCTTAATAATTCTTAAAGTTTTTAAGTATTGGAGAAAAGAAATATCCAAATCTGTTTTAAAAAGACGCGATAGAGAGCGTTCACTCAATCCAAATTTTTTACTTATACTAGCAAGACTGTGTTTTTCTTCTATTGTACATTCAAGATAAGAAACAATATTCCTAGTCATCTTGTTTTTGGTGGCAGGAAGAATAATGGGCAAGGGTTGTTGATGGGTTTTGGGTAGAATTTTTTTTAATGCTACTAAAAATTCAAAATTTTCATCAGTAGATATTACATGTCTCTCATCCCATATTTCAGTATACTTGATCATTTGTATTAAAAGTTCTGTGGCAGGATAAATACCAAGACGACTGAAAAAAGGATCAGACAAATCGTCATGAGCAAAGAAATATAATGATCGTAATACTGTTGCAGAATGACCAATTTGTAAAATATGTTCCAAACCCTGCGGAATCCAGAAGAAATGTCTTGCGGGAACAACATATGTCCGATTATTTATAGTAATATAAGCGATACCTCCTTCAACATAACTAAGTTGTCCTTTGGTATGTCTATGAACCGGGATCAATTTTTCAGATTTTTCATGCATTACAAATACACTTTTATCGTTCTTATCAATATCTGGTAGTGAATTAATTAATCCCATACTAATGTTGTATTTATTGATAACAAAGATAATGAATTTGGCCGGAATCATGAAAAGAATGACTATTGTCGATAAATTTTTTTTATGTAAATAATGTAGATTTGCAATACAATGATTCTAAAATTTTCAATGAAAAATTATCTCACTGGATTTCTAATGTTTGGAATAACTTTTTCGACTTGGGCCCAGAGTTCTGTTTGGAATGCAGACACATTAAAACTCTCACTAAAAGACGCTTGGAACAAAGCAGAGGAACACAGTCGCGATATTAAGATAAAACATTTGGAAGTGGGTATTTCTGCTGAAGAAGTAAAAGATCTTAGAGCGGAGCGGCTTCCCGAAGTGCAGATAAAAGGAAGTGCAGAAAAAGCAAGCAATATACCGATTTATGAAAATGGCTTATTTTCAAAACCAAGTCAACATGAAGTAATACATACACTCTACAGAGCAGGTGCTGATTTTTATCTTAATCTCTATAATGGAAATAAACTTAATCTACAAATTAAAGAAGAAAAAATACTTCACGAGATTTCTGAAATTAAGAGAGAGCAAACTGTTTCTGATATTCACTACAAGACGGCTGCTTTGTATTTAGACTTACAAAAAATATTAATTTTCAGAAAACTTATAAAAGAGGATATTGAAGACCAAAAAAAACAGCTGAAAGAAATACGTAGCTTATTAAAAAACGGTGTTGTACTAAAGAGTGACGTTTTGAGAATAGAGCTTGAGCTCTCCAGACGTGAAATGGCATTAATTACGATAGAAAATGATATTCTTATTGCTACTCAAAAACTGAATATTATTATTGGAGTTCCTGACGAACAAATTGTAGTTCCAGACGAACCGACTTACATTTGGAACAATACCACCTCCTACGAAGAATATTTAAAAACGGCCTTAGAACATTCATTTGATTATCACATTTCAGAACACAAAACAGAGCTCAGTAAAATAAAAATAGATCAAATTAAAGCTAATGTAAGACCCAAAATTGGAATGTATGGAGAATTTTATTATGCAAATCCACAAATTTTCTTATTTCCTTACAATCCATATTGGTATTCTTTGGGGGTAATAGGGTTAAGAGCATCTTTCAATTTATCATCTTTTTATCATAATACCCATAAGGTAAGAGCTGCCAAAATAGAGTTTGAAAAAGAAGAAGAAAGTTATAAAAATACCGAAGATAAGGTAAGACAACAAGTAAAAGAAGCTTACCTGAGGTATCAGGAGGCTTTAGAACAGATAAAAGTTGCTGAGGCTAATCAGGCTCATGCGAAAGAAAATGCAAGAATTATTAAAAATACTTACTTTAATCAGACTTCTTTAATTACAGATTTGTTAGATGCAGATGTACAACTTCTGCAGACAAAGTTCGAGCTTGAAGCAGCAAAAATAATGGCACAAAATAAATATTACTTACTACAAAATATAATAGGTATTTTATAAATCATGAAAAAAAAATATACGGTAACTGATAGATTTGTTACTAAAATTACAGGGTGGATTGCAAGTTTAATTCTTTTGGGGCTTATAGTTTGGGGGGGAGGATCCTTAATGGATTATTATAAATATGAGCAAACAAATGATGCACAAATACAAGAGTATGTTAATCCTGTTATTTCTAGGGCTGGAGGCTTTATAGTTGATGTTAAGTTTGAAGAAAATCAAAACGTAAAAAAGGGAGACACAATTTTGGTGATTGATAATAGAGAATATGTTCTTCAACAAGAACAAACACAAGCATCTCTTGCAAAAGCTGAGGCTCAGCTTGTCGTTTTAGGAAGTACAATTAATACATTGGAAAATGAAGCTTATTCTTCTCAAGCACAGATTGCCGCAAATAAAGCGAAGGTATGGAAACAAGGATTGGATTATGATAGATATCTGAAACTATATAATGAAGAATCTGCTACTAAACAACAAGTCGAAAAAGTTCAGGCACAACTTGATGTAGATAAAAGTGAATATAGATCATCTCAAGAAAACTACGCTGCATCAGTTTCAAAAATAGAAGATATTCGCGCAGAAAGAAATGTTGTAAAGGCTGAAATTCAAAGGTTGAAATCATTGCTAAATAGACATAAATTAGATGTTACTTATACGTACATTACAGCTCCTTATAATGGCAGAATGGGAAGACGTACAGTTGAAGTGGGTCAAATGATTGATGCAGGGGAAACTCTTGCTTTTATTGTAAATGACGATACAGATAAATGGGTCGTTGCAAATTATAAAGAAACTCAAATTAAAGATATGAGAATAGGTGATGAAGTAAAAATTATCGCAGATGCATATCCTGAAAAAGAGTTTAAAGGAACTATTATTTCTCTTTCACCTGCTACGGGTTCTAGTTTCTCGTTACTCCCACCTGATAACTCTACAGGTAATTATGTTAAAATTGTTCAACGTATACCCATAAGAATACGAGTAGATGGTTCGAGGAAAGAAATAGATGTTTTAAAGGTAGGTATGAATGTTAACGTATTTGCGTCTAAAAAGCATAGTTAAATGAAGACAGCAATCCCAATATTTAAATCTTGGATTCCTGACTGGATGGTGAAAATAGTACTTTTCAGTATGACCCTACCTGGAATTGTGATTTTCTTTCTTCCTCTAGCTAACATCAATGCAGCAGCAGGCTATTATGGAAGTGAACCCGCAGATATGCAGTTTGCAGTGGCTCTTTTTTACGCCGGATACGTAGGATTTTATTCTCTGGAAAGAAGGTTCTTTACTTTTCTAGCTGCGAAAGAATATTTTATAATTTTTACTACTCTGCAAATGCTTGCTTGTTTGGTATGTTACATTACAAAAGATGTTTATATATTATTTCCCGTAAGGTTTATACAAGGAATGTTGTTTGCATCCAATGTGAATATCTCTTTATCTTTAATGTTTACAAGGTTGAAAAGTGAACGTGCGAGAGAAATTGGTTTTTCAGTATTTTTTGGAACTTTGCTCTGTGCTTTGCCTTTCAACAATTTGGTTACCGCGGAATTAATAGATTCTTACAACTTTAACATCGTTTATAAGTCTGCAATATTCTCCTTCTTTCCGGGTTTACTGTTTATAATAACAGGAATGAATTCATCTCGGTTACACGTTAAATTTCCTTTATACAAATTGGATTGGCAAAGCTTTGTAATGTACAGTGCTATTCTGTCACTTTTAGGTTATATTACCATATTTGGACAAGAGTACTATTGGATTGATGATGTCAGGATTTCCGGTAGTGTATTAGCTATTATAATTCTGTTAATTATTTCTATATTTCGTCAGAAATCATTGAAGCGACCCTATATCAATTTACGTATTTTTTCTTATCGAAATTGTAAAGTAGGTTTAGTTGTGCTTTTTGTTATGTATATCTGTCGGTTTGCGTCAGGTATTACCAATAGCTATTTCACGGGAGTATTGAAGTTTGATCCTTTTTACCTCTCTTACATGAATGTTTTTAATATTTTAGGGATAATAGCTGGAGTTATCATTTCTGCTGCGATGATTCTGCAGAAAAAAAGAATCAGAAATATTTGGTTATTAGGATTTTGTTTATTGTTTGTTTTCCACGTAAGGATGTATTATCTTTTTGATATACAAGCTGATGAATTTAATTATTTTCTACCATTATTTCTTCAGGGAATGGGTGTAGGTTTTATTATGGTACCCACAATTGTTTATATTATTGCCTCTGTACCAGTCTCGTTAGGTCCATCTGCTGCTGCTGCTGCATTAGCTATAAGGTATTTTGGTTATGCTGTAAGTATTGCTATTATAAATTATTTCGAGCTTTTCAGAAAAAGCATGCATTATAATGCTTTTCAGGATCATTTAACAAAAATAGATCCTATGGTAAAAAACTTTTTGCATAAGCAAAATACAAAACTTAGTACCAAAGGTATGCTGAAGGGAATATCTTCTAAAGCTTCTGAGAAATTACTTATTAAAAATCTTAGTACTCAAACACAGATCCGTTTTGCTATGGATTATTATGAGATGATGGCTATTTTCTTATTAATCATTATGGTGCTTATTGCAATATTCCCGTATGTTAATAGGACTCGTGTATATCTCAGATCCAGAAGACTTTCACCGGCTTAAACTTTTTAATTAATACTTATATTATGAAATTAAAACATATATTAATTAGTCTTTTGATATTAAATGGTCTCTTTTCCTGTAATAATGATGACAATACTTTTCATCTGAAAACAGTGAAGCTTCTTGAATATTCAAAGAATCTACCCGAACAAAAGCTGTATATAAAAGCTTTTTCTGATGATTTACCAGAGTCGATTGCGCAAACTGAAGAATATCCAAGTACATTACCATTGCCGGCAACTCTAAAAATGTATCCTTCACCAAATATGAACCTATACGGAAAAAAATATCACTTGGAGCTTTGGGGCGGGATTTCAGGATTGATTGGAAGGTGTGATATTGATATGGATGACTATAAAATTGTTTTCCCTATTGATATGGAAATTGAAAACGAGAGTTTAAGTATTTCGATGCAAGGTACCTGGGAATAAGAATAAAACAAGTATGGAGGAAATAAGAATTTTTAGTGAAACTATATCAGAACTCTTAGACAGTGGGTATCTTTTACAAAATGAACTAACGGAATATTTAAATTTAATAAAAAATATTAAAACAGAAGGTTCTGAAATTCCAGCTTCTGGGTTCAAAGTTGATAAAATATATAAATGTTATGACGATAATTCTGAAATAATTTATGTTTTTGCAATATCAAATTCAAATAACAATATAAAAGGAATAACTACTTCAATTCGCGTAGATGAAAACATTATTGAGTTCTCGGAATTGTTCAAGAAAATTAGAAAAGGAATAGAGAAATTCGGAAATTATGTTTTTGGAATAAATAATAATAAAATATTTTAACAATTAATTTAGTATCACTTATGATTAATTTTCAACAAATTAATTAAAATTAATCATAAGATTGCGTAATGCAATCTTATGACCGAAAGTGAATAAATTAAGAGTTATTCTATATTTTGAGCCTTTAATAGCTTAAGAAATTTTTAGAATAGCTTTTATTATTTTTTCGGTGGATTACTATGGGCTACTTTTCAAAAAAAATCTAAGATAGTAAACAGGCATATAAGAAGACAGGTTATAGTTTTTATATGAATCAATTTTCTTGTGTTTTTGTTCGTAAAAACGGATTTTCATCTTCCATCAAGTCTTTGACCTTTGAAACAATAGTTTGTAGATATTGTAAACAAAATTTTGACTTTTCAATCACGATCTTGCATAAAGATCTAGATTCTGCTATTATATCAAAATTCTATTTGCGTATTAATTCTTTTGACTTTTATTTTTTCATTATCAATCGAAACAATGATCAAAATTTCTTTTTCGTTTATGACAAAACACAAATAAATTTGTACACTGAACAATAGTCTTGATTCTTTAAAACAAATTACTGAACAGGTTGTCTGGTAAAGAATTGTAATTTAACAGTTATAAACAATGCGAATATGTTTTGTTTTATCTTAAAAAAAAAGTATCTAATTCTTTGTTGATGAGTATGGAATATTGTGATTAAAACAAGTTTTTTATGTTGAGAAAATACGATTTGTTCAATCTGACATTACATCAAGTTATTGAAATATTTTAAACTAAATTAACGTAGTTCATTAAAAAAAGAGTACCTATCCAGTTTCATCTTTTTAAATGTATGTGTGAATAGGTGATAAATTAATGACTAAAGCTATAGTTTAAAACACTTTTAATATTGGCTACGTTTGCTATGATGACTTTTAAGGTATTTGTAATTTAAAAGGCCCTTCAAAGTAAGTCTGATAAGAATCAATTAACTTCCCATTTAAATCATATACACCTATAGTAATATTCTGTTTGGAAAGATTCATTTGTGATTCTGGAAAGCTGATGTTGATGGTTCCTTTTGATATTTTATCACGATCTACGACTATTTTACTAGAAGCACTATAATTAATTTCAGCATGTGCCGGTTCGATAACTTTTATAGTAACAATTTTTTTATTATTTGTCTTATTAAGAAATGTGTAATTATACGTATTGATAATTTTTCCTTCTCTTACAAAAAATGTACTACCTGCAGGTTTGATAAACTTCGCTTCCATATCACCTCTGCTTGACAGAAGGAATCCAAGGAACCCGATCAGCAATATCAGAATTGCTGCAAAACCTTTCATTCTGCTAGTAAACTTATAAGGAGTCCCGGTCTCAATCTCTTTTTCTGATGCGTATCTGATCAAACCTTTTGGCAAACCTACTTTTTCCATTATTTCGTCACATGCATCTATACATGCAGTACAATTTACGCATTCCAATTGCTGTCCGTCTCTAATATCGATTCCAGTAGGACAAACTGCAACACATTGATAACAATCGATACAATCACCTTTTCCTGTAACTTTTCTGTCTTCCCCTTTTCTCCATTTAGAGCGGTTTTCACCTCTTTTGAAATCATAAAATACATTAATAGTTTCCTTATCAATTAGTACACCTTGTAACCTTCCATATGGACAAACCAATGTGCAAACCTGCTCTCGAAACCATGCAAATACAAAATAAAAAGTGGCTGTAAAAAGAATCATAACAATAAAGTTGGTGATGTTCTCAAATGGTCCTTCCGAGATAATTTTAAACACTTTTTCGTAACCAACAATATACATAAACATAATGTGGGTTATGATGAGAGAAATGATAATATAAATAGACCATTTTAGAGTCCTTTTCCAAATTTTTTCAGTATTCCATTCCTGTCGATCAAGTCTCATTTGTTTATTGCGATCACCCTCAATCCAAAACTCTATTTTTCGGAAGACTGATTCCATAAAAATTGTTTGAGGGCATATCCAACCACAAAAAATTCTTCCAAAGGCAATAGTAAAAACAATAATGAAAATAAGAGAAGCAATAGCACCTAGGGTAAGAATAAAAAAATCCTGCGGATAGAAAGGTTGCCCCGCAATAAAATATTCTCCATTAATGACATTTAACAAAAAGAAAGGGTTTCCATTAATTTTAATAAATGGAATGACAAAGTACATAATCAAAAGAGTATAACTTACTAGATCTCTGTAATTAGTGTATTTACCCTTTGGTTTTTTTGGAAAAACCCATTTTCTCTTACCTGATTGTTCCATTGTTCCTATAGAATCTCTATAGGTCTCAGGGTTTAAAACTTGCCCCTGTCCGCCGCGAACGACTTCTTCATTTATTTCTGACATTTCAGTGTTAGTATATATAAATTGTAATTCTTATTGATCATCACGGAGGGGAGCACGCTCTGCTTCATGATAAAATTTTTTTGGTCTTGTGAAAACATAAAGTATGAGAATAACAAAAAAAAAATAAAAAAATAATCATGGATAACGTTTGATAAAATCCTGCATAATCAGTATTTGCTAAAATGTCTTTAAAGTTTTGAGTAATCATTTCATGTATATTTAATTGTTACCAGCTGTTTTTATATCGCTTGTTTTTATATCTGTACCTAATCTTTGCAGATAGGCTATAAGAGCTATAATTTCTTTCTTTTCTAGTTCACCTTGTGGCCTTTTGGCGTAGGCTTCTTTCAAGTCTGTAGCCTCCGAAAAAATATCTTTCACTATTATAGATGCCTGATTATCGGCCCATTTATCAGCTGAATCAATTTGGGCTTTTGTGTAAGGTACATCAAATGTATTTTTCATAAATTTTAGCTTATCGATCATTTTAGATCGATCTAAATTATTGGCTATTAGCCATGGATATCGAGGCATGATAGAACCGGCGGATGTGGACCTAGGGTTATACATATGTTTATAATGCCAAGAACTTGGGTTTTTACCACCTTCTCTATGTAAATCTGGTCCTGTTCTTTTTGAACCCCAAAGGAATGGTCTGTCATAAACAAATTCCCCAGCCTTAGAATACTGGCCGTTTTTGCCATTAAATCTTACAATCTCATCTCGGAATGGTCTTACAATTTGAGAGTGACAGGCATTACAGCCTTCGCGGATGTATAAATCTCTACCTTCTAATTCTAATGGGGAATATGGTTTTACCGCTGAAATTGTCGGTATATTTTGTTTAAGCATTAAAGTTGGTATAATTTCTACAGCTCCTCCAATTGATACTGCAATAAAAGATAACACTGTGAATAAGACGGGCAATCTTTCCAACCAAAGATGGATACCTTCTCCCTCTTTCCTTTTATTACTAATATTGGCTAAGGCCGGTGCTTCGGCAGGCACTTCTTTTTGGAAAGAGCCTTTTCTAATAGTAGCTGTAAGATTAATGACCATTAAGATAGCACCTGAAAAGTAAAATAACCCACCTAAAAATCTCATTTTAAAATAAGGGATAATTGCCGTTACTGTATCTAACCAGTTTTTCCATAATAATGTCCCATCCGGGTTAAATTGTTTCCACATTAATCCTTGTGTAAATCCTGAAATATACATTGGTACTGCGTAGAAAATAATTCCTAAAGTTCCTAACCAGAAATGCCAGTTCGCCAGCTTAACAGACCATATTTTTGTTCTCCATAGAATTGGAATAAGGTAGTAGATCATCCCAAAAGCCATAAAACCATTCCATCCTAATGCTCCAAGGTGAACATGACCTATCACCCAGTCGGTAAAATGACCAATTTTGTTGATGTTTTTAGTTGCCAGTAGTGGTCCCTCAAAAGTTGCCATACCATAACAAGTAACTGCAACGACAAAGAATTTTAAAATAGGATTTTCTCGTACTTTATCCCAAGATCCTCTCAGAGTCAATAGTCCATTCAGCATTCCTCCCCATGATGGGGCAATCAGCATAATTGAAAAACCAGTACCTACAGCTTGTGCCCATGCTGGTATTGCTGTATATTGAAGATGATGTGGTCCTGCCCAGATATACACAAAAATTAACGACCAGAAATGAATAATTGAGAGTTTATACGAAAAAACAGGCCGTTCGGCCGCTTTTGGTAAAAAATAATACATTAATCCCAAAATTGGAGTGGTTAAAATAAATGCAACTGCGTTGTGACCATACCACCATTGTACAATAGCATCTTTTACTCCAGCATAAGCAGAATATGATTTCCACCCCGTAAATGATAAGGGAACTTCAAGGTTATTGAATATGTAAAGCATTGCTACTGCAATCCAAGTTCCCAAATAAAACCAAATTGCAACATATAGATGTCTAACTCTTCTTCTTGTGATGGTTCCGAACATATTAAGTCCAAAAATTACCCATGAAAAAGTAAGAAGTATGTCGATTGGCCATTCATGTTCCGCATATTCCTTTGATGTATTGATTCCCATGAAGAAAGTAATAAATGTTACTACGACCATTAACTGCCACGTCCAAAAATGAATCCAACTTAATGTTTTGTTAAACATTTCTGTTTTTAATAGGCGAGGTACAGAGTAGTATACCCCAATAAAAAAGCTGTTACAAACAAATGCAAAGATTACAGTATTTGTATGCAACATTCTTATTCGACCAAATCCGAAGGCTCCATTAGTATCTATCAATGCTTGGATACCTCCGTTTCTCAAGATATGAATAGATTGGTCATCTGTCCCAAAAATGAATTCAGGCAGTTCAGGGTAAAACAAAAGCAGAGCTGCAGTCAGTCCAAAGACGAATCCTATTAACGCAAAAACTATTGTTGCATATAAAAATGCACGTACTATGGTGTTATCATAGTAAAAATTCTGTGTTTCCATTATGTTCAAAGTTAATATACCACTATCATTTATTTATGGTGTTAATCATCGAAAAAATAGCTATTTTTATGATGATTAAAATATTACAGCAATAAAGTATGAAGGAGGTTTATCCAACATTTGAAATTGAAGGTCTGTCGACGTGTAATTCAATTAATGAAGTATTTACCATTGATAGATTTTCAGAATTTTTAGATCAAAATCCTGGAACAACAAAAGTTCATCGCCATTCTTTTTATCATGTTACCTATTTTGTAAAAGGATATGGTGAAAATTTAATCGACTTCAAAACATACGACGTTGCTCCAGAAAAGATTTTTTTTATGCGTCCGGGACAGGTTCATAGTTGGAGATTGGATGAAAATACAGAAGGTTATGTAATTAATTTTTCCACTACTTTTTTTGATCAGTTGAAGATCAATTCTTCGTTAATTGATCAATTTCCATTTTTTAATTTATTTGAAAGTGACCAGATGGTAAATATTTCAAAGCAAAACCAACGTAAGTTGAAAGTTTGTTTTGAAAATATTATTACAGAAATGACCGACATTCAATCTTGGTCACAAATAATGATAGCATCTTTAATACTTCAGATTTGTGCACTTGCTGGAAAAGATACTATCTCCAAAACTATATTTATTAACACGAATTATAATTCTTTAATATTAAAGCAGTTTATAGAGATTTTAGAAACTAATTTTCATCAATATAAATTACCCAAAGATTATGCAACTTTTCTAAATATAACACCTAATCAATTGAACTTTATATGTAAGCAACAAATTAACCTATCAGCTGGTGAAATTATTAGAAATAGGATTATTCTGGAAGCTAAAAGACTTTTGGTGAATTTTGATTTATCAATTACAAATATTGCTGAAGCATTAAATTATTCAGACCCGTCTTACTTTGTGAAATTTTTTAAAAAATATACATCATTTACCCCCGAGGCCTTCCGAAAGCAATATTATAATAAGTATTAAAAATCATTCAATAGTATTATAAATTTAATAAATTACGATTAATAGAAATGATTTCTGAAAAACATATAAAAGATTATAATTACAATATCACGCAGTATAGTAGTGGAGATTTTATCTATGAGGAAAATTCAACCTGTAAGAGTTATTTTCAAATTATATCAGGAACGGTCAAGCTTAATAATTACAGTGAAGATGGAAAAGAATTCATTCAGAATATTATCAATGCACCACAAGGATTTGGCGAAGTCTTATTATTTATTAATGAAAAGTATCCAACTAATGCCATAGCCTTAACAGATTGTGATATTATACAGATTTCTTCCAAAGATTTTTTTAAACTGTTGACTGAATATCCTAAATATGCGATAGAAATTAACAAAAGCCTTTCACGCAGGTTATATTATAAAATGATCATGTCTCAACATATATTTTCTAATGACCCTACTACGAGACTTAAAACTTTAATGAATTATTTTAAGAATATCTATTGCATAGAAAATGGTTTAAATTCCGAATATATTGTTCCGTTAACCCGCCAACAGATGGCAAATCTAACCGGATTGCGTGTAGAAACTGTTATACGAACTATTAAATTAATGGAAAAAAATAATCTGCTGAAGATAAAAAAAGGATTAATTTACTATTAAATAAACTAACCAGTTGTGATTTCAATCATAATAGAAAATTAAGCATTCAAAGTAGTTTTAAGTAAATAAAGTTGTTTCTTTAAAACTTATACTATGGACGAACTTCTTAATGAGCCTGGTTTACAAATTACAATTGTTCTTTTTTTGATTCCCATCATTTTTGCACTTATTCTTATTTTAATAAGAGTAAATCGGATGATTTCTGATACATTGAAAAAAAAAGAACTTAAAAGGATATATGAGCATCTGAGTCATCTGCAGCCAGGCGAAATTTCTGCGTTGGAGGAACGAAAAAAAGAACTTGAATTCCAACTTTCAGGAAACGAACTTTCCGCAAATAAGCAAGTAAAAGACCCGCGTGGGTTAATAGACCAAGCAAATGAAATTCATGAAATCCGTTTTCTGCAAACCAAAAGAGAGGAGGGAAGGAATATTAAAATTCCGGATGAGGAAAAAAAATTAATCCTTTGGTTTCTTGGCACTAGTGTATTCTGGCTTTTTATGGGAACCACGGTTGGTGAATATCTTGGAATAAAATTTGTCGCTCCGGATGCTGACCATATCAGCTGGTTGAGTTTCGGAAGGCTTAGACCCGTACATACCAATATGGTTTTTTGGGGATGGGCATCTATGGCAATGGTAGGTTTCTCATATTATGTCATTCCAAGGGTGGGAAATACAAAAATTTTCAATCTTAAGATAGGATATGTGACTTTAATATTAATGAATTCTGCTGTATTTCTTGGTAGCGTTTGCTTAATGGCGGGAATCAATAATAGTGGCGGAGAGTACAGGGAATATATCTGGCCAGTTATGTTACTTTTTGCTACAGGAATTATAATTAGTATTTATAATCATATCAATACGATCGCGTTCCGAAAAACAGAAGAAATCTATGTTTCCAATTGGTATGTAGTCTCGGCTATGATGTTTGTTGTAGTCATATTGGTGGTTGCTTATCTTCCATTTTGGCAAGACGGTTTGGGAGAAACCATAACGCAGGGTTATTTTATGCATCAGGGGGTGGGGATGTGGTTTATGTTTTTCAATTTGGGATTAATGTATTATTTTCTTCCACAAGAGTTGAACAGTCCGGTGTACTCTTATAGTTTGAGTATACTTGCGTTTTGGACACAGATTTTATTTTATACTCTCATTGGGACACATCATTTTATTTTTAGTGCTATCCCATGGTGGATGCAGACTATTGCTATTGTTGCTAGTGTGGGCATGGTGATTCCTGTTGCAGCAGGCAGTATTAATTTTATGATGACAATTCGTGGATCATGGCATCGCCTGAAACTGAGTTATGTACTACCTTTTTATGTAGTTTCTATTATTTTTTACTTTACAGGCTCAATGCAAGGAACGGCAGAAGCTTTCAGATCTACCAATCTATTATGGCATTTTACTGATTTTACGGTAGCCCATTCACACTTAACGATGTACGGGATTATTACATTTATGCTATGGTCTTTCACTTATACCTTAGTACCAAGACTTACTTCATGTGAACCACCAAGTATTACCGTCGGATTACATTTTTGGTTAGCTTTGGTTGGGGTTTTAGTATATACCGTTTCACTAATGATAGGCTCTACAGAAAAAGGAATGATGTGGATGGAGAAACAACCGTTTATTGAAGGAGTTATGCATATGATGCCTTTCTGGCTCTGGAGAGCGATCGGAGGAACAATGATGTGGTTGTCACACATCATCTTTGCTTATAATTTTTACAGAATGATAAAGCCTAAAAAAGAAATTAAACTTCCTCAGACACCAGACGATATTTTAGAAATCATTCACAATAAAAAAACAAAAGCATAATGGATTTTTTTAGTGACCATAAGAAACTTTTTTCTTCAGCATTGGCATTTTTCCTTTTTCTGACCCTGTTTATATGCATATTTCCTGCATTGAACAACCAAAAAGTATATCAACCTTTACAGGGAAGTAAACCTCTTACAGAAGAAGAAAGCCGTGGGAAATCAATTTATATCCGTGAAGGTTGTGTAGCATGTCATACTCAGCAGGTTCGTAATGTAGACATGGACCAGGTATTCGGTAACCGTCCAAGCCTGGCTGTAGATTATGCCAGAAACAAAAGACTCAATCTTTTCCAGAATACTGCTACCCTCATGGGAACAGAAAGAACAGGTCCCGATCTTACCAATATCGGAGCCCGACAATCTAGTAAAGACTGGCAATACTCCCACCTATTCAACCCCAGATCTGTAGTTCCCCAATCGATCATGCCTTCTTATAAATGGTTATTCCTAATTAAAGATCAACTTGATCCTGGAGATAAGGAAATCAGTCTTCCTGACGCGTTTAAAAAAGGAATTAAAGGAAAAGTTGTTCCATCAAAAGATGCCAGTGACCTGGTGGCATATCTTCTCAGTCTTAAACAGACCGAACTTCCTAAGAGTACTCCGGCAAGAGAATTTTTGTACAAAAAAGAAGAGAAAAAAACTGAAGGAAGTGTTGGAGGAGATAATCTTCCTGATGGAGAAGCTTTATTTGTAGCCAATTGTGCCACCTGTCACCAGGCAACCGGAGAAGGAGTTCCGGGAGCATTCCCACCATTGAAAGGTGACAAAGTAGTCTTAGGAGATAATCTGGAACTGTATGTTACTATTATTATGAAAGGATATAACGGTCTGGCACCTCAATTTGGAGAAATGCCAGCAGTAGGGACCAATGCTAATTTCAAACCTGAAGATGTGGCTGCTATCATTAATCATGAAAGAACAAGCTGGGGAAATAATGGTAAGAAAGTAACTGCTGAAGAAGTAAAAACAATCATGGATAAAATAAAATAGTATGAAAAAATTAAAGTTTATAATCCCTATTTTTGTTCTTTGGACTGAATATGTTCAGGCTTGTGATGCTTGTAGACTTCAGCAACCCAAAATAACCCAAAACTTTACACATGGTACGGGTCCTGAATCAAACTGGGATTGGGTTATTGTGACAATTATTACAATAATTACCCTAGGAACATTGTTTTATTCTTTCAAATTCTTAATCAAACCAAACGAGAATAGCAAGAAACATATCAAAAATAATATATTGGATTTTTAAATCTTAGAAAAATGTCAAAACATAATGCCGTAGTCTTTTTATATATAGATGAGGAACCGAATCCTATTGCTGAACTTCAGACGCCTATAGTTTTCAATCTCGATACCACGAAATTGGCAGACGGAGAACACACTTTAAAAATTGTTAGCAAATTTGATAATAAAGAAGGCCTGAAAATTACTCGTTTTAATGTGCGTAATGGACCGATCATTCATATGGAGGGGCTATCTAACAATGAAACCGTCAACGGAATATTACCATTGATGATCAATGCGTATGATACAGGTAGAAATCAGAGTTTTATTATTAAAGGAAGTGAAAACCCGAGAACTATTCCAGTTTGGGTTTGGGTTATCGCTTTGATATTTATAGCTTGGGCAGCTTTTTATATTGTTACGAATTTTAGTCTTTAAATTAAATATTTGTCTATTTTTATTAACCTAGTCACGATAAATTTTGACGATTTTTTTAATTTATTTAACATTAATACTACACTGAATGAAAATAAAACTCAAAAGAATCTATGAAACTTTTTCTCCTACAGATGGATACCGTGTTTTAGTAGATAGATTATGGCCTCGAGGAATCTCTAAAGAAAATGCCCATATTGAAGAATGGAATAAAGAGTTAGCTCCTTCTAATGAACTCCGAAAGTGGTTTCACCATGATCCTAAACTTTGGAAGGGTTTTTCAGAAAAATACGAAACCGAACTCAAAGAAAATGGTTCTGGAAAAGAATTTCTAAATCGAAATAAAAAACAAGATATCATCACTTTGGTCTATGGTGCTAAAGATGAGCAGCATTGCCATCCTTTGATTTTAAAAAAATATTTAGAAAATATGATTTTAAATGATAAAATATGATAGATTTCTTTTTGAATCCATCAATCCAGCACCTAATTTTGTGAAAAAATTGAATTTATATTGGTAATGAAAAGAAAAAGCATACAAAGACACCATTATTTCAGATTAATTTTAATTTCTATCATAATAAGTATCTGCGCTTCTTTTCTAGGATACTCATTAAAGTTAATTACTGAATATTTTCAAAAGCTCATATTTCATTTTGCAGAAGAAGAAAATACCTTAATTTTTATTTTTCTGCCAACGATTGGGATTACAGCAATCTACTTTTTAAGAAAATACTTTTTTTTGAATAGAAAAAATAAAGGAATCACCGAAATTTACAAAACTCTTGATCAAAGAAAAAATCATCTACCTCTTTTCAAGATTCCATCACATTATTTTAATGGATTTCTTACTGTAATCTTCGGCGGTTCCACAGGAATTGAAGTATCTACGGTCGTTGCAACAGCAACTCTAGGAAATACGATATACGAAAAACATTTTTCTGCAAATATTTATAAATTGGAACTTATTGTGCTGGGGTTGTTGCTGGGGTAAGTATTTTATTTGGAAGTCCAATTGCTGGGTGGCTTTTTGCTATGGAAGTAATTGCAAGAAAGTTTAATAAAACACTTTTTATAAGCTGTACTGCATCTGCTACCATTTCCGCTATTTTTCTTTGTTTTATAAAAAGTGAACCATTACTCTCTTTTGAAATTACTGGATGGAAATGGACTGCGCTTCCGTTTTTTGTAATCTTAAGTTTATTAGGAGGTGTTTTATCTGTTTATTTTACAGTTTTAGTTATTAAGATTAAAGATTTTTTTTCAGGAATTTCCAATAATTTTTTGAGGGTAAATTTAGGAGCTTTAATTGTAGGGGGGCTAATATTTTGTTTTCCGTTTTTGTATGGCGATAGTTATCATTCATTATCGGAAATTCTCAACCATCCCAAGAGTTACTCCTTTCTTTTTCTTCTTTTTCTAATTTTATTAAAACCATTAGCTTCTGCTCTAACTCTTGGCGCTGGAGGAGATGGTGGTGTTTTTGCGCCTAGTATTGTTGCAGGTGCATTCTTGGGACTTACCTTTGCTCTTTTTTGCAATACTTTTTTTGGAACATCTTTAATTTATGTAAATTTTGTGTTGGTTGGGGCTGCCGCTACTTTATCAGCATCTATTTATGCTCCTTTAACTGCACTTTTCTTGGTATGTAATCTAACACCTAACGGATATGTGTTATTCTTTCCAGTATTATTAGGATGTTGGGCTTCGCAAAACTTAGCTAGGAGAATTATACCCTATAATGTATATTCATATGATATTAAAAGCTAATAATGTCTGTTTTCTTTTCTTAAAAGTGTGTAAATTAAACAAATAATTTATGCAAACATGCGGGTTTTGTGACGAATCAGGAGAATTTGTCTTCCGAGTTGGTTTGCCTGGAAAAAGTGGCGTACGGAGCGAAATTGTAGCAACATGCCTAAACATTATATCGTTTCGGTATGGTTTCCAAAATTAAATTTAAAAGGAAACTCGTACAGAGGAATGAAATCCTTGGAAGAATTAACGAGAGTAACGGAAGACTCAATTTTTGGGAATTATAATTACCATTGTTTTTTAGCTATTAAATGATCAAAGAATTTTCTTACAAACAATTTGGCAACGTAGAATTTAGCAATCATTTTTAGGAGACCAATTATTGACAGCCATAGGCTGATCATATCAAAATTCTTTTTATTCCTGAAAATGCTATCATACAGGTTGATTTTCAAGAAATATAAATGCAAACTGATTCGTTGTTATTTATCAATCCAAATGTGGTACTAAAACCTTTCGAAACAATTGGAGGGCAACTCATGAATTTTAATAAAGACTTTTACTGTGTAGAAATACATGACCAGGAAGTAGCCTGTGATGGAATATTATACAATAATGTCTTTGAAATCCCATCTATTAATTTGAATCAAGAGCAGTCTGCTGACATCCAAAGGATCATAGGGGAAATCTAGTCTGAAATGGAACTTGAAGATTCAAATACGGAGGAAGTGTTGTGAATACTTTTAAAAATGATTAAATTGAAATCTACAAGAATTTGAAAGGAGCAGCATCAATTGGTTGATGTTGAGCAGCAGGTAAATGTACAGTTTTTGAGAAAGTTCAGTAAGCTGATCGAGAAGCAAAGAACTCCATACGGTTGCTGATTATGCAGACCTGCTTTTCATTACTCTTAAAAACTTAAGTAAAAAATAGGACTTGTCAGTAAGGAAACTCCCAATGAAATTATAAAAAATCATATTATTCTTGAAAGTAAAAGGTTTCTGGCTCACATCTCAATTACGGTAAAGAAATTGCTATAATCTGAATTACAAGGATGATGCCTATTTTATCCGTTTTTTTACAAAAAGCGCTGGGTCTCACCCATCACTTTTAGAAAGCAGTTCAAATAAATACCATTACCTCAATAATGTATCCATACTGCTTTAAAACTTTTTCCGGAATTATAGTTTAAAGATATAATATTAATAGAAGTTATTTCCAGAACTCATCAGCATACACCTCTTTTTTCTAAGGGTGAATATGATCCAGTTCTTTTCCGATCCAGTTCAGAACAGCATTGTTAAGTTTTTCCTCCAAATGGGGAAACCAGTTCCGTTCTTCAAAACGGATATGTTGTTCAAGAAGTACCGCAAAATCAGAAAGCAGACGGGTATCTTCCGAGTGTTCGATTTGAGAAGCCAGTACCTTTATCTGAGCATGTTCTGACCGGATGCGTTCAGTATATTCATCCTCAAGATAAGCACAAAGGATCTGTTCTTCTTCTCTGAAATGTTCTTCCAGATAATTGTGCCAGAAGTGAAGAATATACTTTTTAATTCTGTCCGTTTCAATTTCCTTCTTCAGTCCTTGTCTGATTTTCCAGCTGCAAAGCAATCCGAAATGATGATCCCGTGAAAGAAGAATTATATTTTTGTTACGTTTCATGATTTTTAAAAAAAATTAAAGAGGAAACTAAACCTCATAAGTTTCTGAAACCTATGAGGTTTAAAGTAAAGATTATATTATCGTTTTTCTTTCAATGACCAGCCGAATTTTAACCCGATGATAAAAACAACCAGCAGAAATTCTCCGGCAGCTAGTAAAATATCCCCGGGAACCCGCATCCATCTTAAGAAATGCATGATATCCGTCTGCATAAATTCTGCGGAACGGGCATACCAGTATCCTTCTTTAATAGAGGCTACCGATTGCATAATACCTATAGGAAGAAGGCTTATCGTCACCATAACCAATAATCCGATATTGGTCAGCCAGAAAGCCCAACCAATTAATTTGTCATTCCATTGGCGGTCCGGGTACAGACCTCTGAGGACAAACATCATTAATCCGATTCCTAAAATTCCATATACGCCGAACAGGGCAGCATGGCCATGAACGGCCGTTGTGTTTAATCCTTGGATATAATACAGGGCAATCGGAGGATTGATGGCAAATCCGAAGATTCCTGCTCCTAGGAAATTCCAGAAGCACATGGCGATAAAACAATATATTGGCCATTTGTAAGCCTGAATCCATTTTGTAGATTTGCTGAGCTGATAATTCTGATAGGCTTCATAACCAATCAGGACAAGAGGTACAATTTCCAATGCACTGAAGGTAGCCCCCAAAGCAAGCACAGCAGTAGGCGTAGCGCTGAAATACAGGTGATGGAAAGTACCTAAAATACCTCCGCCAAGGAAAATAATAGTAGAAAATAATACGGCATTGGTAGCGGATTTCAGGCGTAATAATCCCAATCTTGTAAATAAGAATGCCGCCACTACGGTAGCAAAAACTTCAAAGAAACCTTCTACCCAAAGGTGTACAACCCACCATCTCCAATATTCGGCAATAGCCATATGAGTTTGCCTTCCATACATCAGACCGGCGCCATAGAACATGGCAATTGCTACAGAAGAAAGAGTAAACAAAAGGAGTAAGTGGCGGTCTCCGTCTTTACGTCTTAAAGCAGGAAGTAATGCTCTTACCATCAAAATCAGCCAGAGAATCAGCCCGATCAGCAATAAAATCTGCCAGATTCTCCCCAATTCTACATACTCATATCCCTGATGTCCCCATAAAAAGTTATCTACCAACCCTAATTTTTGCATCACTCCCAGCCATTGCCCGGTTAAAGATCCTAACACAACGATCAGTAACGCTCCAAACAATACATTGACACCCAATTTCTGATATTTGGGCTCATATCCTGAAACCGCTGGTGCTATGTACAATCCCGTAGCCAGCCATGAGGTAGCAATCCAGAATATTGCCAGTTGGACATGCCAGCTTCTGGAAACAGATTGAGGAAGAAACTGATCTAAAGGAATGCCGTAGAAACCACTTCCTTCGACTCCATAATGGGCTGTAATGACTCCGGCAAGCATCTGAACCAGGATTAGTAAGGCAACCACCCAGATATATTTTAAAGTAGCTTTCATAGATGGAGTAGGCTTCATATTCCGCAGAGGATCTTCAAGAGGAAGCGCTTCGTTGATTTCTTCCTCTTTATTCCTTGCGTGATAAAATACCAGAAGTCCAACACAAGCCAACAGTAACAATACACTGAATCCTGACCACAGGTGAAGCGATGGAGGTGGAACATTTCCTACAGCCTCATCATGAGGCCAGTTGTTGGTATAGGTGACATCATCTCCGGGTCTTTCTGTGATGCAAACCCAGGTACTCCATGCAAAAAAGGCATTCATTCTGGCCATCCTTCCTCTATCTTTGATGGTATTTTTGGGAATGGCATACTGATCACGCAGTTCCGACATGGAAGGATCATTCATGAATAATCTGGAGTAGTATTGAGAAAGTTGCTTTTGTACTTTTGCTCTTTCAGGAGAAAAGACGATCTCATTTTTATTTTCATTGAAAGTATTGGTACGGAGCTCCTTTTTCAGCAGTACCTGATACTTTGCCTGTTCATCATCAGGAAGTTCTTTGTATGTCTTACCTTCCTTTTTGGCCAGTTCGTCAAGCAGAAGAACCGCTTCCCGATGAAGATAATCGGCAGTCCAGTCAGGGGCAATATAAGCGCCATGTCCCCAGATGCTTCCCACGGTCTGTCCTCCAATAGACTGCCATACATTCTGACCATCTTTAATGTCCTGCCCCGTGGCAATCACTGTACCGTCCGCACTTACTATTTGATCCGGAATCGGAGGAACTTTTCTATAGATTTCGGTTCCGTAAAATATAAGAACTGCAAATGAGGCAATCATCACAATAGCAAGTCCTATCCAAAGTTTTTTAGGTGTCATTCGGAGAAGTTTTTAAGATTCAACAGTAAATTCTTTTTCCAGCTGAATGGCCTTTGGGAAAAGAATATTGTTTTCCAGATGAATATGCTTGTGCAGATCATTTTCAAAATCCTGGAGCATGGCAAAGGCTACTTTGTATGTGTTGCAGGCATCGGCAGGGGGAAGATATTCATCTGTGATCTCCGCTATTTTTCGGAAGCGTTCTCCTTCCGCAGTATGCTCATGCTGCATCATATTCACCGGGTTTTCCACGGTGCCGAACGCTGGTTGTGACAGATGGCTGCCTGATATTTTAGCTTTAATCATATTTCTTACAAAAGGAAACAGAATAAGCTCTTCTTTTTTCATATGAGCGGCCAGGTCGTGGGCTGATTCATTAAATAAGGTGTTGATCTCGAATAATTCAGGATGCCTGCCCCCGTGAACTTTACATAGTTTATCCAGGAAGGCCTGCAAGACAGGAGTTTTCTCTTCTACATAACGATGGTGCGTTTTCTCAATATAATCTGCCAGAAGGTCCAGTGGCCAGCTGTTGAAATCGATGGAAGAGCTTTCGTTTTTTGGGATTGCCTCCAGTTCTGCATAAATTTTTTCAGGATCGAGTTTCTTGTTGCTGCAGGCCTCTTCTATCGTTCTTCCGCCTTTGCAGCAGAAATCGATTCCGTGTCTTTTAAAGATAGCAGCGGCTCTGAAGTCTTCGGCTACCATATTTCCTATTAAATCTGTTCTTGTATTCATAATATAATACTTTTTTGTCTTTTATTATTTTAAATTTTTTTGATTACTTTTTGAGCGAAAGAATGTACTTTACCATCTGTTGAGCGTCGTCTTTGCTTAATCCTTCATGAGGCGTCATCGGAATATCCCCCCAGTTGCCTTTTCCTCCGTCAATGATTTTCTGAGCCAGCTGATCAATATCTTTTTCGGTGTATTTTACAGCTACATCCTGGTAAGAAGGCCCGATTAATTTGGCATCTATTTTATGACAGGCAAGGCAATCAGCTCCTTCAATCAATGTAAGGCCGGGATCACCGGAAGTGTTTGGGGCAACAGCCGGTTCGAGGGTACTGACAGGTTCTGACGGCGCCTGTCCTGTGGAAGGTTCAGGTACTGGTATAGGAGTTGTTCCGCTTTTGTCAGAGCATGATAAGTTTATTGCTAATACACTCAAAATCATTGCTATATTTATAAGTTGTGCTTTCATAATAATTGATAATGATTTATACTTTTTGTGCAAGAATGGACACCGCACAAAGGTTGTTCTCAAATTTTTTGAATGTTTTTCTCATTTGCATTATCCTGCAACGGATTTTAGGCTGCATGACTACATTTCCCGCGATTTTCAGGAATCCGGAAAAGCCTTCATCGCTGATTATTCTTTTAATTTCCAACAGGTGCATCGGTGCTGTTTCTGTTTTTAAAACCTTAAATCCCTCTTTTTCCAGTAAATGAGTCCATTCCGGAATGGTGAGTGGACGGGTATTTACCTTCAGGGTTAAAGCGAGCTCCTTCTGAATCTGTAATTTTACATTTTCATCCAGACTGTCAGGAGCGAGGGCCAGCTCATGGATGGCATAAAAGCCCTTAGGTCTCAGGATTCTTGAAGCTTTCTGAATAATCTCAGATTTTCTGTGATCGGCATGCATGCTCAGCATAGCTTCACCATATACTTTATCGGCGGATTGATCAGCTAGTGAACTCTGTGCCGCATTTCCCAGTTGAAATTGTGCAGAAGTATGTTTGAAATTCTTTTTCAACAGGTTTACAGACTCCTGTTCGGCATCAATGCCTATATAAGATGCCGGATTTTTTTCCAGAGTGAGTTTTGCGGTAAAACCAAGACCCGGAGCAAATTCGACTACACGATCACCGGGGGTAATATTCAGCATAGCCAGCATCTCTCGGGTAAGCGCTAAACCTCCCGGACGAAGGACTTTTTTACCGATCTTGGCCAGCAGCCAGTGGGCGGACATTTTTTCAATAGGATCTGTTTTCATTGGGTTGGGTTTTAAATTGTAATACAACAGCCAGGATCAGAATGATGGCTTTTGCTGTTTCGGCATAAATAAAATAATCATGCAGCGGAGTAGGAGCCAGTGGCTTACCGGACGAAATGAGATCTGCCCGTTCATCTAAAACCGGAAGCATCCAAAACTGTTCTAAGACCAGGATAGAAAGTAAAACAATGGTGATTGTAAAATCCAATTTTGTATAGTGGCTCTGGCTGATTGTCATGAATATCAGAATCAGGATCAGAAATAGGGCCTGTATTTTTGTAGAGATTCCGAACATCAGTTTTCCCAGCCCCAAAGCTGTTGAAAGGGTTATTCCCTCTACCTGAAACTTCAGGGGAGTTTCTACGAAGCTTACTGTTATAAACATTCCTGCCATAATGCAAAATAACATGAGTATAACAGGATTTTTAAGATAGAGTTTCATTTTTTTGGATTATTTAATATATTAATACCCTTTTATCTTTTATTGATTTAAATTTTTTTATGCCTTAAGGTAGGTCAATTTTAAATCCAGGTTATCTACAAACATTTGTACTTTGGATGTTTCAAGCATAATGCGAAGATCCTGTCTGATACTTTTAAACTGGTTATGGAGAGGACAGGGATGAATTTCAGAGCATTGATCGAGCCCGAGTCCGCATCCGGAAAACAGTTTATCACCGTCAATTTCCCTAACAATATCAGCAATATTGGTGTCCA
Organism: Chryseobacterium sp. 2P; assembly: GCF_059579425.1. Lineage (NCBI taxonomy): Bacteria > Pseudomonadati > Bacteroidota > Flavobacteriia > Flavobacteriales > Weeksellaceae > Chryseobacterium > Chryseobacterium sp. 2P. The sequence continues at coordinate 2,615,222 of NZ_CM184194.1, read as the reverse complement.
GGTTTTTCTCATCCATATAGAAACCTCCATTCGGTCCCTTTGCGGATTGTACAAATCCTTTTCTGCTCAGGTCCTGAAGGATTTTCGCGATAAAATGCTCAGGAGAATTAATGCTCTTTGAAATGTCTTTGATTCCGACCCTGCTGTCATTTTTAGACTGCTGGGCAATATAAATTAAAGCTCTTAAAGCATACTCGCAGGTTTTGGAAAACATTGTAACTGATTTTATAGTGCAAATATATAAACTTATTTTTAATAAAAGATAAAAAACTCTTTTATTTTAATGAGGCTTGATAAAGATCATGAAAAGGTTTGGTAAGCATCTATTATTTTTATCATATCATTAGTTTCGGCGTCCATCGGCTCTTCGGCAACTGCAATACGATATTTTGAATTTTGTATCAGTATAGCGCTGATCATTTTTTTGAACTTTATGAAAAGAGCAGCCATTACAATGCTTTTCAGGATCACTTGAGTGCTGTGGATCCTTTTGTAAAAGACTTTGTTCATAAACAGGCTCTAAGCTTTCGGCTGGAGGAATGCTTGAAGACCATGCTGTAAAGGCTTCCAATAAACTGTTGGTGGGAAGAATGAATGTTCAGAATCATGTAAGTTTTGCCATGGATTATTATGAAATGATGATATGGCTACTGGCAGCATTTCTGTTGCTGATTCTTCTTTTTCCCTATCTCAACCGTACTGCCCTTTATTTAAAATCCCACAGATTATCACCTGCATAAACGTCAATCATTAATTCTACAAGATAGTGCTAGAATTTCATTTTCCATTAACATTCTAGTGTGATCCTGCTTTTCAGAAAGGGATTTACAGTGATTTATACCTTTAAATCTGATAATTTTACCTTGTGGATATTCATCACAGAAGTAAATGTACCTTATTTCCCAATCTTTTTTAAGTTGCTAGCATTTCTTTTATCCCACGACATAGGATATACTTTTAAGGGGGAGTGATACGTTTTCATTTTACACGAATTTTTACACAGTTAAAATTTAAGGCTCAAGGAAAATTAAAAATATAAAACTGCAAACCCTTTGTGGATGAGGGTTTGCAATGAATTTGTACCCATAACCGAAGAAGTCTCGAACTATTTAGTGAATGATTTATTTAGAATTTCAAAAATTTCTAAAGTTGAGATTTGATTTTCTTTAAAATTAATGTTTAGAAATTTCGGTGGTATTTTGAGATTTTTGTGTCCGTAGATTTTCAAATCTTAATTTTTCAATAAGTTTTCTCAAAATCTCATATCATTAAACAAAGTTTCATAAATTTACATGGTATGAGTTTAATGTAACAAAATATGAAAATAGGATATGCTCGGGTTTCGACCAAAGATCAAAATTTAGATTTACAAATCGAAGCTTTAGAAAAAGCAGGTTGTGAGAAAATTTACCAAGAGAAAATTTCGGGTGCAACGAAAAATCGTCCCGAACTTGATAAAATGATTGAACAATTCAGAAAAGGTGATGAACTTTATGTTTGGAAACTTGACCGATTAGGTCGAAGTTTGAAAAACATTATTGATCTTGTCTTAAGTTTGAGTGATAAAGGTATTATAATAAAAGGTCTTGTAGATGGTGTAGATACTTCAACTATTAATGGGCGGCTATTTTTAAATTTAATGGCTTCCCTAGCTGAATATGAAAGAGAGTTGATAAGAGAGAGAACTAATGCTGGTTTGCAATCTGCAAGAGCAAGAGGTAGATTAGGCGGAAGACCGAAGGGGTACACTGCAGAAACAATTTCGAAGCTATTACTTTTACGTAATATATATAAGGATGTCACGAAACGTCCGGAAGATATTTATAAGCCTATGGGATTGACTCGAGCAACATTTTATCGGTATGCTAAAATTTTGGATAATCATACGGACGAAGAGATAAAAAATATGGGCCTTAAAAAGTAAAAAGTTCGCCAATCCTAAAATAAATCGAACCATATGACAACTGTTTTTAACTAATTTTCAATTAATTAAAACAATATTTTATATTTGTACCATAATGGCTTTGCGAATATTATATATTATGGATTGACGCAATGCGTAAAGCCAAACGTTACAGGCAATGTTACACAATCGCACTACCAACTCAATAAAAGACAAAATAAAAGAGCTACTTGAGAACATAATAAAAATTTTTGAATGTCCGCTAAGGCACCTAATGTAAATTAGGTATTGATAATCAATGAACTGTAAAGATCCTTCGGCAAGCTTTGGATGATGCTGCTAATGCTAAACACTTGATTATCAAAATTTTCAAGCTGAACTTGTCGAAGCTTTAGGTAGGTAAACGGACATTCAATAAAAATTTAATCAATATGGCAAAAACAATATTGAACAAAGTAGAAACAAGAGAACACGTAAGACACGGCTAGTTATAATCCTATCACACGTTTAGTTTTGCAAATTATCACAATCCCGAACGTATGCACTTTGGTGCATTGCGGGTGTTGAATGATGATAGAGTTGATGCAGGAAAGGAATGGGCTTGGGTTCTCGTAATGGAAGTACCAATGGAATTTTAATTACAAATCTATAATCATTCCAAATTACTAACGAATAAAATTTAAGACTGACAATATCGTAAATTTAATTTGAAAAATTTTTCAAAAATATTATGAAAGTAGCACTTTTTGTCCCTTGTTATATAGACCTTATCTATCCCGAAGTTGCAATTGCCACGTTGGAATTATTAGAAAAACACAACATAGAAGTTGTCGTTCCACTTAATCAAACCTGTTGCGGACAGCCGACTGCCAATGAAGGAGATCAGAAAAATTCGGCAAAGATGGAAAAAGTTTTTGCTCAAAACTTTCAGGATTTGGACGTAGATTATATCGTTGGTCCTGCCGGAAGTTGCGTGAAACAAATAAAACTTCATTTCGATGCCATCGAGCAAACTGAAAAAGTAACGGCAATGCGGGCAAAAACAATTGAGTTAGTGGAGTTTTTCACAGATGTTCTGAAAATCACGGATTTTTCTGACTTATCATTTCCGCATACAGTCGCCATTCACAACAGTTGCAGTTCTATCAGGGGATTGCACATCAGTTCTCGCTCCGAATGGCAGGAACCTCGCTTCAATAAAACAGAAGAACTTTTGAAAACCATTCAGAATATCAATATCAAACACATCAACAGACCCGATGAATGTTGTGGTTTTGGCGGAACGTTTTGTGTAACCGATGAAGCAGTAAGTGCCAAAATGGGACAAGACAAAGTTTCGGATTATGTCCGTAACGAAATTGAATACGTTGTTTCGCCAGATATGTCTTGCCTGATGCACCAAAAAGGCGTTTCGGACAAAGAAAAAACCGGATTGAAATTTCTACACGTGGCTCAGGTGTTGAATAACGGACCTTTTTGATAAAGAAGACACGAAGTTAATTGACAAAAAAAAGAAATAGAAAATGAAAAAAGTCAATATAGAAAAAAACGCAGCGGCATTCATCTATCAGGACGATGTTCACGTAACGGAACACGACAAAAACCTGTGGAATGCAAGAGTAAAAAGAGATAAAGCCGCTTCCGAAATTCCCGAATGGGAAGAATTGCGAAATCTCGCTTCTACCATCAAAGAGCATACACTTACACATTTAGACCAATACATTGAGCAGTTTGTAGAGAATGCTGAAAAAAGAGGCATCAAAGTTCATTTTGCAAAAGACGCCATTGAGCATAATGCCATTGCCTACGAAATTTTGAGCAGCCATAATGTAAAGAACATCATCAAAAGTAAGTCGATGTTGCAAGAAGAATGCGGAATGACTCCTTTTCTGGAAGGAAAAGGAATAAATGTATTAGAAACCGATTTGGGAGAACGGATACAACAGTTGTCGGATCAGCTTCCCAGTCATATTGTAATGCCGGCCATTCATCAAACCAAAGAAGATGTAGCAAAATTGTTCGCAGAAAAAATTGGAACAGATCCTAACGATACCGACCCAAGCTCATTAAATACCGCTATGCGGAACAATGCCCGACCAAAATTTTTGGTTGCCGATGCGGGAATGACGGGAGGAAATTTTGCTATTGCCGAAACTGGAACTTTTGTTGTTTGTACCAATGAAGGAAATGCCGACCTCACCGCAAGTTTACCGCCTTTACACATTGCCAGTATCGGTATTGAAAAAATATTGCCCAAAGTAGAAGATTTGGGTGTTTTCATACGCATATTATCTAGAAGTGCTTTGGGAACTCCGGCTACGCAATACACTTCGCATTTTTCGGGACCGAGAGCAGGTTCGGAAATGCACATTATTTTAACAGACAACGGACGGAGCAAACGTTTGGCGATGGACGAATTTTGGACTTCGCTGAAATGTATTCGTTGCGGTGCTTGTATGAATACCTGTCCTGTATATAGACGAAGCAGCGGTTTGGCGTACAGTGCTACTTATTCCGGACCGATTGGTATTATTATTGACCCCACTTTTGACCCAAAAAAATATTCCGAATTGCCATATCATTCGTCTTTATGCGGTTCGTGTACCGAAGTTTGCCCAGTACACATCAACATTGCCGAACAGATTATGGACTGGCGTAAAGTGATGATGAAAAACAAGGAAGTCGATTTCAGCCGGAGAATGGCGTTTAAAGCAGCAGGCGTAGTATTGAGCAATCCGAAGTTGTTCCGTGTAGTAGAAAAAGTAGCATATAATGCTATCAATATTTTACCCGAAGCCATCACCGAAAACAAAACCCTCGACCCTTGGGCGGCACACCGCAAACTGCCCGATGTAAAGAAAGAAACTTTTAGGGATTGGTATATTAAAAACAGAAAAAGCAATGAGCAATAAACAAGAATTTTTACAATCGGTACGGGAAAGTTTGAAAAAACGCACCAAAACCGAATACCCAAAAATCCCGACTTACGAAAAGGAGAATGTGGATTTGAAATCCCTTTTTGAAATAAATCTGAAATTGGCAGCGGTAGATTTTTACGATGTTTCTTCTGTGGAAGAAGCTCAAAAAATAATGCAGGAAAAACTGTCTGACACAAAAGTTGTTTGTTCAGCTACCGATGAGTGGAAAGGAAATAAAGACATCAACAAAATCGCTCGTCCGCAAGATTTGGCAGATGTGGATTTGGGAATTTTCCGGGCTGAATTTGGCGTTGCAGAAATGGGAATGGTTTGGGTAACGGAAAAATCGCTGAAAGTGAATGCTATCGGGTTTTTGTCGCAGCATTTAGCCGTGCTATTAGACCCTGCCGATATTACCGAAAATATGCACACTGCTTACAATACTCCCGGTTTATTCGATGTGAACTACGGCTGTTTTGTAATGGGACCATCAGCAACTGCCGACATCGGAGCGGTTTTGGTTCGTGGTGCACAAGGAGCAAAATCTTTGACTTTGTTTTTTCTGAAGAAATAAAAAACCTGCTGAAAATCCATATATATAGAATTTTCAGCAGGAATACTATTTTTACTATAATTGTATTTTAAAAATGTTTCAATAAAAAAAGGCTGTTCTCTGATTTGAGAATAGCCTTTTTGATGATGATATATTATTTTAAATGCGAACGTAGCATCCAAGCTGTAGTTTCGTGCTGCTCCATTAACGTGGTAAGATAGTCGCTTGTTCCGTAAGCAAGTTCTACTTCATCACCAATTTTTACAATACATTCCCGAAGATAGACGATAATTGCATCGTGGTCTGCCAAAAGATTTTTCATATAGCTCAAACTATCGTTTTTTCCATCTCCTTGTTCCGATAAATGCGTTAAACTAAGATATTGCTTCATCGTTGCAGGTGCATAATGTCCCAATTTTCTTAATCTTTCAGCAACTTGATCTACTACGTTTTCCAATTCCGTATAAAGTTGTTCAAAATAGACGTGTACCGTATGAAAATCCGGTCCTTCCACGTTCCAATGTGCATTACGGGTTTTAAGGTAAAGTAAAAATTCATCAGCCAATAAAGGCTCTAACATTTCTGCAAGGATTTCTGTTTGTTTTGGTGTAAGACCAATATCTGCTTTTGCCATAATTTTGTTTTTTAATTGTTCACCCATTATTAATTTAGACTATAATATATCGCTTAGTGAAGTCTAGAACCAGTCTTGTAAATTTACAATTTTTATTGTTTTAAAAGCAACCTACTACCTATTTATCTCAAAAAAATCAACAAGATAAAACTTACAGCAGCAGACGAGAATGAAACACTGCCTGTAACAAGGGTTTTGCAAGAGAGCGGGCGAAGTGCTTTGTCTGAAACTTTTTCGTAAATTTAAGCATCCGTGCTTCCTATCAAAGGTAGTGCTAAAATCCGCTCCCTCGCAAAGCCCCGAACCGTTATCTACAAGTTTATCAAAACGATTAGATTACAAATTGCTGAATGTTTGCTGTATTTTACACCAGCAATTTGATAATTAATTATTTGAATATATTGGTTATAATGATTATATAACTAAAATGTTTAAAAAATAATAACATGGCAGAAAAATTATTCTATTCTTCAGATGAAGTTCAAAGTATTGTAAAGAAAGCTATTGAAGCTACTACTATTGGTGTTTTTGAATATGTTAATAATGAATCTATTAATTATAGATAGATTTTTCAAAACCGAAATACCTAATGCTATTATTGAAAGGAAATTTACCAAAAATGTTTCGGAGTACATAGATCAAGAATTGATGAAAATTGGAATAGGTTATGCGCTATTGTATAACAAATTAATAAGTTAGCCGATATCTTTTCCAACATAGGATCTGCTAACAATCATTAATTTAATGATCATTAACGACTAATTAAGAAGTTGGTTACTTAAAAATAAATATTTGAATTTAGAATAATGATAGAAGAACATGCACAACACGATAAGGAAGCTAAACAGGCGATCATTCATAATATTGAAAAATATGGTTTACACCTGGCTTTAATTGAACCAGATAATTATCTGCCTGCATTTGTTTATACCATTGGACTGTATAAAAAATTCGGACACCCTGAACTCATCTGTTTTGGGTTGAAAACAGATGTGTTGGCATCTATTCTTAATCATGCTGGTGACCTGATCAAAAGTGGCGAAACACTTAGTAGCGGTAGGTCATATCCCGGATTTTTGCAGGATTATAATATTCAGTTTCTTGAAGTGGATAAGGAATATTATCCGGATTATGTTGGATATGCAGGTTGGTTTAATGAGGGTAATTTTAATTTTCCTCTTTTACAAGTTGTGTGGCCCGACAAACAGCATAATTTTCCATGGGATGAAAACTTTAATTCTGACTGGAAATTTAAACAACCATTGCTGGATAGGAATACGGGTTTTAAATTTTACGAAGAGCGTAACTTGGGTGTTTATACTACCAGTCAGGCACTGGAAGGTGATCCTATTTTGTACGTGTATCACAACGATTATGGTGACTGGCAATTTCATACTAGCGACGAGCCGAATATTGATGATGCAAAACTTGTTTGCCTGGAAGAGATCACTAAGCTTGACCCGACGATCAATAAACTTTATCATTTGCAATACGGATGGAGTGCATGGAGAAAAAGTAAGGATGATGACTGGGAATATGGAGAAGATACAGAGGATGAACTATGACACTTCTTTACACAAATATTAATTTCAAAATTTAACATTTCGAAAATAGAAAAAGCAATGAGGTGAGCACTCTCTTTTTTTTATCTCAAAAAATAAATATATTAGTTATTTAATTATTATAACTAAAATAATTAATTTCTATTTGCTTTATTAACACTCCTATGACTGTAAACTTTCAAAGTTTTGTATATTTAAACCGTTAACGATGAAATACACTAAAGATTATACAAAAATTGTTAAACATAGATACAATAAACAATAATTATGGAGAAAACCGAAAAGCAAATAAGACATGAATCTTTAGTTGAATTTCTTTCAAACTATAGCCAATATCAAAGTGAGGGAAAGCCCAGATTTAGAAGACAGAAAGACTCAATAACACACTCAAAACTACATGAAATTGATACAAATGATATAAATGGTGCTGTTATGGTATTTGTTGACACTCTAAATCTTTATGATGGCTCAAATGCAGATGTAAATTTATATGAATTGCTTCAAGCATATCTGCAGGTTCCGGAATACAGAGAAAAATTCAATAATTTAGTAACGGAAGCTAAAAGTTTAAAAAAAGAAAATAAATAAAGGCTTCGCAGGGATATCTTAGACTTATTTCTGAATATACAACTGATTTTCATTTAAAAGTAGTAAATACTTTTAATTTACATTAAAGTGTTTGCTGAATGTTTGGTGTGCTTTACAGCAGCAAGTTGTTAATTTATTACTTAAATATATTAGTTATAATGATTATATAACTAAACATTTTAAGAACCGATAAAGCTAATAGATTATGAATAAAAAGAAGCTTGCTATTTTCATAGTAGCATTGATAGTTATAATATTCCTAACTTTTTTTCTAAATTGTGAAAAAGGAGTAGAAGTTGGAACCTGGGGAATAAATAGGTCAATAAGCTGGGGATGGGACTTTGGCTTTTGATTATAATTTAATCTAAATAAACGATACGAATGTTTCTGGAAATGTTAATTAACTATTGAGAATCTCAGCAAAATCATACAATACTTTCCTATCAGGTAGAATTAAACCCATTCAATTAGGTATGAATATTAAAAACAGTAAATTTGTATTATGAGATTAAAATGCAATAGTAACAGTTTAATTTATATCAGCCAAAAAGTAATTTTAGGTATTAAAAGACCTAATTCTCTTGAAGGAGCAAAAGTCTTAGGTAAGCCCGTTTTAATCAATGCATGCAATATTGCTTTTTTAAGTCACAATAATGATGGGCAGGTGACTTTTTTCATGCAAAATGGGTTTGAAATATCGATTAATACATTTTACGCAGAAGCTGAGCAGATTCTAAATAGTGCTATGCAAGGCAAGGAAGACGAAATCAATTAGAATTTAATATTGTACCAATTAAGCTAATTATAATATCTAATAAATCTCAAAAAACGATCAAATTCCGTATTTATACTGAATGACATTTTAGAAAAACACTCTACATTTGAAGAGAAAAAAGGAAAAAAAATTATATCCCAAACCAAAGGATCCCGCCAATACAGCGGGATCTTTCTTTCTCAAAAAACCATATATTAGCTCATAAATAGCAAATAAACTTATAATATGGACTCACGAAGAATAGAAAAAATTTTATTAGGTGCGTTTACAATGACGGTAATTATATTTCTAATGGAAATTAACTTCTATGATGATACTAGTTACTCGACAAGTAAATTAAACGAAATATTGCTCTGGTCATTTATAAGAGGTCTAGTAATCTCTGGAAGTGTTAATATAGCAAACCATTATTTTTCAAAATTAAAAGATAAATAATACTGCATTTGCAATCTCAAAAAACGATTATTAAAATAACTTAACAAAGACCATAAAATGGCGCCAACTGTCTTTAGTAGGCGCCATTTGGCTGTTTGTGCCTCGACGAGCGTATCTTCAAACACTTTTATTGATGATTTGGTTCGATTAAGCCAAATTAAACAAGAATTACAAAGTTCATTTTTCATAAGTAACCACAATTTTCTTACAATGTAATGATACAAATTTCATAATTTTAAATTCAAAATTTATTCAGAATTCAATAGTAATTTTGCAAAATGAAAATCCTAATAATAGAAGACGAGATTGATTTGTCAAAAAGTATTGCTGAATATCTTTCGGAAGAAAACTATTTATGTGAATTTGCAACGACATATGTTCAGGCATTAGAAAAAATCAATACGTATCAGTATGATTGCATCATTTTGGATATCATGCTTCCTGACGGAAATGGCCTTCATATTCTGGAAGAACTGAAAAGGCAGCATAAACAAGAGGGGGTGATAATCGTATCGGCAAAAAATGCCGTTGATGACCGTGTGAATGGTCTGCAATTAGGTGCTGATGATTATCTAACGAAACCATTCCATCTTTCTGAATTGATGGCAAGAGTTTTTTCAATTATTCGAAGGAAGCAATTTGATAATTCCAATACCATAAATAATAACGAATTACAAATTGATTTGCTGTCAAAGACTGTTACTATAAATGATCAGCCAATTATGTTAACTAAAAAAGAATTTGATCTCTTGATTTATTTTATCGGGAATAAAAATAAGGTAATCTCTAAAAGTACATTAGCAGAACATTTGTCCGGTGATTTTGCTGATATGCTGGATAATCACGATTTTGTTTATGCCCACGTGAAAAATCTTAAAAAGAAACTTTACGATGCTGGTTGTGACCATTATTTGAAAACGGTCTATGGAACAGGCTATAAATGGGAAAGCTAAAAAAACATTTACAATGAAACCTCTTTTAAGTAAAACGACCAAACCATTCGTTCTATTTTTATTGATTGTTCTTACGATCAGTATTCCTGTTTATTATTATGTAATTGATGTAATATGGCAGGATGAGTTGGATGAGCATAATGAAATCGTTGCTGAAAAAACAGCACATGAACTTAATCGATTAAATATTTCTGCTGAAGATTTACAAAATAATATTGCACTGTGGAACCAGATTCAGCCAGGTACCAATATTGAAAAAATTACTTCTCATAAACTTCCAAAAGATTCAATTTTCACAGAAGAAAAATATAAACCGTTTTCTGCGGACCCTACGATAGAACGCTACAGGTCTTTGAGAAAAGTTGTTTTCATAAGAAATTCACCTTATCTTTTTACCATTGAGACGAATATTGAAGAAACGGAAAGCACCATAATGATCATAAGCTTTATTACATTCTTTTTCTTTACTCTAATTGTTATTGGTCTTGTTATTCTGAACAGAAGGCTTTCCAAAGTTATTTGGGCACCTTTTAATGATACTCTTAATCAGTTAAAAAAATTCAATCTTAATAATCAAAACAAGATCAATTTTATAAAAACAGATACAAAAGAGTTTGAAGAGCTCAATGAGTCATTAGGCAGGTTGATTGATCATAGTGTTTCTGTATTTAAAGGCCAGAAAGAATTTACAGAGAATGCATCTCACGAGTTACAGACGCCATTAGCCATCATAAAAAACAAGTTAGATGTATTATTGCAAAGCAAAGATTTAACGGATCAACATTATGAGATTGTTGAGGAAATAAATATGGCCTTAACCAGAAGCTCAAGAATAAATAAAAATCTTTTATTGTTGGCTAAAATCGAAAATAGTCAGTTTGATATTGTCGAAATTAATATTGATGAACAAGTAAATCAGAGTATCAATAATCTTGAAGAACACATTTATCAAAAAAATATAAACCTTTCTACTAATATTCAGGAAAATGTAAAATCTCGTGGTAATATATCTTTAACCGATGTATTGATTAATAATCTTGTGATTAATGCGATCAGACATACTGATATCGGAGGAAATATTAAAATAGATCTATCAAAAGAATATTTCAGCATATCGAATTCCGGATCCGAAGGATTAAACCCTAATTTAATATTTAAACGCTTTTCAAGATTTTCTAATGATAGTAACGGCAGTGGACTTGGACTTGCAATTATCCGTGAGATATGTCGATTTCAGAATTGGGAAATCGCCTATACTTTTGAAAATAATCATCATACTTTTTCTGTCAAATTATAAAGTTCTAAATTTCTTCTAAATTCTAAAGTTTCTTTGTAATCATAATACGATGCCTAATCAAAGTATATCGTTGGTGTCTTGATTTTTACAATTTTAAACTTTATAATATGAGAAAATTTATTTCAATTGCGGCAACTTTTGTCACCTCGGTTGCGGCCGAAGCGCAGGAAGTTTCGTCGACGAAGAACGATACGATGTCTTATGTGAAGTCAAAACGTATGAGCGACGCAGATTTGGCGAAGAAAAAGGAAGGAACTTTTGTAACGGGAATTCCGGATATTTCTTCAGATCCGGTAACCGGATTTGGTTTTGGAGTACGGAGCAATTTTATTTGGAATGGTAAGCGGGATAATGAATTATTTGCTTACACACCTTATCTGATGAAGCTTAAAGCCAATGCTGCCTATTACACCTCGAATGCGAGAGAATTGGCATTATCACTTGATGTACCTTACTATAAAGGAACTCGTTGGCGTTTTAAGGTAGACTTTAAAGCTCAGCAAAATCCTGCAAATCTTTATTTCGGACTTACTGAGAAGACATTGGGCAATATTAGCCTTCCATCCAATGAAAATGTAACTTTTTCAACGTATAAGGATTTTGACAAAGCCAGAAAAACGTTACGTCCCGGAACTGCAGGGGAAGCACAGTATGTCACAGACGCTCTTTCAAACCGTTTTCGTGAAACTGAATTTATGCTTAATCTAAAGGCTGATTATGCTTTAGGAAACGGAAAATGGAGATTAATGGGAGGCTATGAAATTCAGCATTTAAATTATGCCACTTTTGAAGGAACAGAAGCAGAGGCAATCGACCCAGTAACTGGTGGAGAAATAAAAGCTCCTAACGGAACATCACTTTTAAGGCGTGATTTTGAACAGGGAAATATTTCAGGAGTTGATGGTGGATGGGTTTCAATTATCCAAAGTGCTCTAATTTATGATACAAGAGATTTTGAGCCGGATCCTTCAAGAGGTGCTTATTTTGAAATAGCTAATGAATATTCAGGTAAGGCGATAGGTTCACAATTTAATTTTGATAAATTATTGATTCAAGGACGTTATTATCAAAAATTACCATTTGGTCCACGAACTGTTTTGGCAGGTCGTGTGGGAGTTGGAAATGTTTTTGGTAAAAACGCACCATTTTTCGAATATCAGGATCAATGGAGTCCAGAAGGTAGTATCAACGCAATGGGAGGAAAAGCTTCTCTAAGAGGATACAGAGCAAACCGTTTTCTTGCAAGATCAATGTGGTTCGCCAATTTTGAATTAAGAGCAAGAGTTGCTGAAACCAATTTATGGAAACAGCATTTATCATTTACAGTCGCACCTTTCTTTGATATGGGAACAGTACGTGACCGTTGGCAAGACCTTAATTTTCAAAAAATTAAATACTCGTATGGAGCGGGACTTCGAATTGGCTGGAATCAATCAACCATTTTGTATTTTGATTACGGTAAATCGAAGGAAGACGGATTATTTTTCTTCGGAATCGGTCAGAATTTCTAGTATAAAATACATTCTTAATTTTCAAAAAGTTAGAGTTCAATTTAGAAAATTCAAAATTTCTTCAAAATTGGACTCTAATATTGCTGTCTATAATTTAACTTATGACAGCTCTAAAAATATCTAATTTAGTAAAAAAGCTATTCTCAGGACGGTTTTCAGTACTTTTCAGTACATTAAGTTTATATCTTTTACTATCATTTCTGATCAGAATAATTCTTCTAATTTGGTCTGCAAAGGATATAGATTTTAATTTTTTATATCTTTTAAGGGCATTTTTCACAGGATTTCTGTTTGATATTACGATTGGGACTTTATTCCTCGTTTTGTATTCAGTTTATCTTTTTATTTTTCCAAAGCGATGGATAGGATCTGTTTTCGATAAATCTTTTACTTATTTTTATCTGACTTTAATTTTTATCATCATTTATTTTAGTCTTTTGGCAGAAATTCCTTTTTGGGATGAGTTTGGTGTAAGATTCAATTTCATTGCAGTTGATTACCTGATTTACACGTATGAAGTGGTGGAGAACATTAATCAGTCTTATCCATTGCCGGTTATTGCATTGGTATTAGTAGGATTAATTGTCTCAACGATTTTTATTTTTAAAAAATTAAACGTTTTCAAAAATACTTTTTCAGATAAAATTTCTGTTTCAAGTCGTAGTAAGTACATACTTCCTTTTGTCATCATTTCAACTGGATTAGGATTTATAATGAAAAATAAACAGGCAGATTTCAGCAATAATTTAGTTGTGAATGAACTTGGAAAAAATGGAGCATTTTCATTCGTTTCAGCATATCAATCAAATGAATTGGATTATGAAATTTTTTACCCGAAACTTTCGAACAAAGAATCGTACTCTGTTGTGAAGAAAAGTCTTTTGCAGGAAAATCAAAGTTATACTTCAACAAAATTTGATGATATTTCCCGAGCAACAAAAGGTAGTAAGGAACAAAGTCCGAATATTATTTTAATTGCAATCGAAAGCTTCAGTGCCGATTTTTTGAGCGCATTCGGAAATAAAGATAATCTGACCCCGAATTATGAAAAACTGGCGAACGAAAGTATCTTTTTTACGAATCTTTACGCAACTGGAACAAGAACCGTACGTGGAATGGAAGCATTAACATTATCAGTGCCGCCAACTCCTGGAAACAGTATTGTGAGAAGACCTAATAATGACAATTTATTTTCAGTTGCTTCCATTGTAAAATCTAAAAATTATCAGTCTTACTTTATTTATGGCGGAGACGGATATTTTGATAATATGAATAATTTCTTTGGCGGACAAGGATTCGATATTGTTGATAGAGACAGAGGAAATCCATTGTCTGATAACATTAAAACCCAAAGATTCAAGATAGAAGATAAAGAAGTGAGTTTTGAAAATGCTTGGGGAATTTGCGATGAAGATTTGTACCGACAATCGATAAAATATGCTGATAAAAGTACAGCAGAACACAAACCGTTTTTCCAATTTGTCATGACGACTTCCAATCATAAACCATACACTTTTCCTGCAGGAAAAATTGACCTTCCGCAAGGCGAAAGAAACGGTGCGGTAAAATATACAGATTATGCCTTAGGAAAGTTTATTAATGATGCAAAATTGAAACCTTGGTTCAAAAATACGGTGTTCGTAATTGTTGCAGACCATTGTGCAAGCAGTGCAGGGAAATGGGAAATTAATATTGCAAAACACCACATTCCGGCAATTATTTACAACTTAAATCAGCCTACTCAAAAGATTGAAAGACTGACATCTCAGATTGATATTATGCCAACATTATTTGGTTATTTAGGTTGGAATTACAACACAAGCTTGTACGGAAAAGACATTAATCAAACTAAAGCTGGAGACGAAAGAGCTTTTATCGGAAATTACAGAACTTTAGGAATGCTAAAAGGCAATGTTTTTACTCAGATCGATGACCGCAAAAGAGTAAAACAGTTTACAGTTTCAGGAGAAGATAAATCTTTGTCTGAAGTCAAATTAAAGAATAATTCTAAGGTTTCCGAAACAATATCCTATTATCAAACGGCAAGCGAAAGATTTAAGAATGGAAACATGAAAGTAGATAAGAATTAAAACCAATTAATTATTTGTAATTTATAATACAGTTATTTAATAAGATGAACACAATTTTGGGATCTATCAAACAATTTGATCTGGAACTTTTTTTTGCCATAAATAATGCACATAATGCTTTTTTTGATGTCATTATGTATTGGGCAAGTGATAAGTTATTTTGGATTCCTTTTTATGCTGTCTTATTATTTTTTATAATAAAGGTGTACAGAAAATTCAGTATTTACATTCTGCTAGCTATTGCGCTTACAATAACAATGTCTGATCAGATAGCATCGGGAATTATCAAGAAGGCTTTTAAAAGGCTAAGACCTTCTCACGAACCAGATTTGATTCCGCTAATTCATTTAAGTAAAGCAGGTCCTGGCGGAATGTATGGTTTTGTTTCTTCGCACAGTGCGAATGCCTTTGCATTGATCACATTTTTGTATTTTTTACTTCCCAAAAAATACGGTTGGCTTAAGGTAATTCTTTTGTTTTGCGCATTGCTGGTTTCTTACAGCCGAATATACAATGGGGTACATTATCCTTCTGATGTTGTCGGAGGAGCTGGTGTTGGAATTTCTTCAGGATACATTGTATGGATTTTATTTAAAACAATACTTAAAAAAACGAAGTCTGCCCCTATAAACAGCTAAATGATCAAATAATAAAAAGTAAAAGAAAGATTGATTTTTTATCAATCTTTTTTTATTCAGAATTTCTACAGAATCGGGTTTCATCTTTACCCAATAATTGGTAGAATATGAATACTTTACAAACATATTTCGCTCGGACTTTTTTGATTTTGATGGTTTTAATGAGCTGTTTAAAACTTGATGCACAGTCAATAAATACACTGAATTATTTTCTTGCAACAGCGGAGACCAATAGTCCTGTTTTAAATGATTATAACAATCAGATCATTTCCAATAGAATTGACAGTTTAAAATTAAAAGCAACGTACGGTTTTATTCTTACAGGAGAAGGAACAGCAGGATATTCACCAAATATAAAAGGTTGGGGATATGACAGTGCTCTCACAAACGGGCAATCTCTTTTTGCAGGCGTTCGTGTTGCGAAAGAATTTATCAGTCGAAATAATCTGAACACCCGATTGGCAGGAATTAATGTAAGTATTTCTCAGGTGTTAGCACAAAAAAATATAAGCCTTCAGACACTTAGAAAACAAATTACCGACCAGTATATTGCAACATATGCAAGTCAGCAACAATATGATTTAAGCAAAGAAATTATTCATTTGCTGAATCAGGAAGATGTTGTTTTGAAAAAACTGACTCAATCTTCGGTTTTTAAGCAAACAGATTATCTGACTTTTAAAGTAACACTTCAGCAAAATGAATTAACTCTCGAACAGCAAAAAGCCGATTGGCAGCACAATTATTCTTTATTAAAATATTTGTCGGGTATTGTTGATGATACTTTCGAACCTGTTGAAGCTCCTCAATTTAAAGAAGCGCTCAATCCAACTTCTTTTGACAAAAGTATTTATGAAAATGCTTTTAAAGCTGATAGTTTGAAACTTTCGAATGATGCTAAAATAATTCAGTACAATTACAAACCGAAGATTACAGCTTTTTCAGATGGTGGTTATCAGTCTTCATTTACAAGTACACCATATAAAAACTTCGGAATGAGTGTCGGAGTTGGTGTCACGATTCCGATTTATGATGGTCATCAGAAAAAAATGTTGTTGCAGCAAAATCAATTGTCATTGCAAACCCGTCAAAAATATCTTGAGCAAACCCAAAGACAATATCAACAGCAGATTCTTCAGATTAACAGTCAACTAGAGCAGTATAATAAATTAATAAACACAGCCAATCAGCAGATTACTTATTCTAAAACGTTAGTAGAAGCCAATGCCAAACAGCTTCCGACAGGCGATGTGAGAATGGTTGATTTTATCTTATCAATCAATAACTTATTAAGTCTCAAAGGAAATATCATCCAGTATAACACGACAATATTCAATCTGAAAAACCAGTTACAATATCTAATTATTCAATAATTATGAAAAATATAATCACTCTTATCATAGTATCTGTCTTTGTTTTCAGTTGTAATAAAACAAGCGAAATTGTTCCTGCTGATACAACTGCAGCAGATGCAAAACCTAAAACGTTGGTTAGCGTTGCATATCCATCTGATACAGCTCAACTGAATAATACAATTACGCTGAATGCAACGGCAAACTATTTACTTAAATCTGATGTCAAAGCCAATTCCACAGGTTACATTACAAAAATGACCATCAAATTGGCTGACCGTGTCGGAAAAGGAAGTGTCCTTTTTGGATTGCAGACGAAGGAGGCGAGAGCATTAGGAAATACCATTAATAAACTGGATAAATCTTTTCGTTTCAATGGAACAACAACTGTAACAAGTCCCGCAACGGGCTATATTGCTGCGCTCAATCATCAAATAGGGGATTATGTACAGGACGGAGAAGTTTTGGCAACCATTACCGATGCGAGCAGTTTCGGTTTTGTGGTCGATGTGCCGTATGAATATCTTCAAATTATAAAAAGCAAAGGTTCTTTACCAATCACTTTGCCTGATAATACGATTTTGCAGGGACGAATCGCGAAAGTGATGCCTTCTGTAGATGCGGTTTCTCAAACCGTAAAAGTACTTTTGAAAGTTTCAAATAATCATATTCCTGAAAATTTGATTGGTACGATTAGCTTCTCTAAAACTTCTGCTTACGGACTTTCTGTTCCTAAAATGGCGATTATAAGTGATGAAACACAATCTTCTTTTTGGGTAATGAAAATGATTAATGATACAACAGCCGTTAAAACAGATATCACAAAAGGGGTTGAAACCGATAAGTATATTCAGATAAAATCAGGGAAATTGACGACGAAAGACAGAGTCATTGTTTCCGGAAATTTTGGATTGAGTGATACTGCCACAGTGAAAATTCAAAAACCGTAACATTATGAAAAAGTCCTTTTTTGTAACTTATAAAAGTCCTTTACTGGTATTGATTTTCCTGATTTTGGCAGGTGGAATTTACTCTTATACTAAGATTCAGTCGGCTTTGTTTCCTCAGATTACGTTTCCGAAAATAAAAATCATTGCAGATGCAGGTCAACAACCTGTAAACCAAATGACAATCGGAGTGACCAAAGTTTTGGAAGATGCGGTGAAAAGAGTACCGGATTTGCAGGTTTTGAAAAGTACAACGAGCCGTGGGAGCTGCGAAATTTCCGCTTTTATGGATTGGAAGGTAGATGTTGATTTATCCAAACAGCAGATAGAAAGCAGTATTAATCAGGTTAGAAATCAATTACCGCCTGACGTTAATATCTCTGTTGAGAAAATGAATCCGTCGATTCTACCGGTAATGGGATACACGTTGAATTCCAGTTCAAAAGATCCTATTGAATTAAAACAATTGGCACTTTATACCATCAAGCCTTTTCTTTCGCAAGTTCCAGGAGTAAGTGAAGTCAGAATTATTGGCGGACAGGACAAGGAATTTCGTGTTGTGATGAATCAGGCAATGATGGCGAGATTGGGAATTGCCCCCTCTTCTGTGGAACAGGCGATTAACAATACAAATTTCATTAAATCGAATGGATATTCTTCTGATTTCCGATATTTATATTTAACACTTACTGATGCTCAAATTCGCAATGAAAGTCAGTTGAAAAATCTGGTTGTAAGCAACAACGGAAACCGAATTGTTTTGTTGGGTGATATTGCTCAAATCAATGTTCATAATGCCAAACAATATATTAAAGTTAATGCCAACGGACAGGAAAGTATTCTGATTGCTATCATTCAACAACCCAATGCCAATGTTGTGGATTTAAGCAAGGCAATGGAAGCTAAAATTGCTGAATTGCAGAAAACTTTACCGAAAGATTTGGTTTTAAAACCGTATTACGTTCAGGCGGATTTTGTAAATGATTCCATCAAAAGTGTTACCGATGCTTTATGGATCGGATTGGTTTTGGCGATTATCGTTGCCATTATTTTTCTCCGTTCCTGGAAAGCGAGTGCGGTTATTTTGATCACGATCCCGATCACCTTAAGTCTTACAATGTTGGTTCTTTATACGATGGGACAGACCTTCAATATTATGACTTTGGGAGCCACTGCAGCTGCGATAGGATTAATCATTGATGACGCAATTGTTGTCGTGGAACAAATCCATAGAACTCACGAAGAACATCCTGAAAAATCTTCCAAAACGTTAGTGCAAAAAGCAATTAATTATTTATTAAAAGCAATGGTTGGTTCGTCGCTTAGTACAATTGTGATTTTCTTGCCATTTATGTTGATGAGTGGAGTTGCAGGAGCTTATTTTAAGGTAATGACAGATACAATGATTATAACGTTGATCTGTTCATTCTTTGCAACCTGGATCTTATTACCCATCGTTTATTTACTTTTATCGTCAGGCAAGAAAAAAGAAAATAATCTTCAGCATCACGATGTGAAAGAAAGAAAATGGGTGGGGTTTTTCATCAGGAAACCATTATTCAGTTATGCATTTATTTTAATATTAATTGTTTTAACAGCGGTTATTCTTCCTAATATCAGTACAGGATTTTTACCGGATATGGATGAAGGAAGTATTGTTTTGGATTACAATTCACCCCCGGGAACTTCACTGGAAGAAACCGACAGAGAATTAAAAGAAGTTGAAAAAATTATCACTTCAACACCGGAAGTTCAGGCTTACAGCAGAAGAACGGGAACGCAAATGGGATTTTTTATTACAGAACCCAATCGGGGAGATTATTTAATTCAATTAAAGAAAAACAGAAGTAAAACCACCAATGAAGTGACCGATGAAATACGTGCAAAAATTGATGCTTCAGGTTTACCGTTGACTGTAGATTTCGGACAGGTAATTACAGATATGTTAGGTGATTTGATGAGCAGTGTTCAGCCGATTGAAATCAAAGTTTTTGGGACAGACCAAAAGGTGATTGAAGATTATTCTCAAAAGATTGCAGGAATTGTAGAAAAAGTAAACGGTACAGCCGATGTTTTCGACGGAATTGTAATTGCAGGTCCATCAATGGTTGTCACTCCGAAACTGCCTGTTTTAGCACAGTATAATATTTCATTACCAGATTTTCAGAATCAGCTGCAGGCCAATCTGGATGGAAATGTTGCAGGAAATATTTTTGATCAGGTTCAGTACACCCCGATACGATTATTATACAACGGAAAAAGCAACCAGTCTTTAAGTGATATCAACAACAGTATGATTGCTCTGCCCAATGGAACTTTAAAACCGCTGAGCGAATTTGCGACAGTAAGCGTTGTTACCGGTACAGCTGAGGTAAACAGGGAAGATCTACAGACTTTAGGAATTGTAACGGCAAGATTGGATAACGGAAATCTAGGCGGAACGATTCAGGAAATTCAGAAACAGATTGATCAGAAAATAAAACTACCAAGCGGATATTCTGTGGTTTATGGCGGTGCTTATGCGGAACAACAGCAGTCTTTTAAAGAATTGCTCATCATTTTGGTGGTTTCCAGCTTATTGGTGTTTTCTGTGATGTTGTTTTTATTCCGGAATGTTTTGGTGGCTTTAATCATTTTATTTGTATCTGTTTTAGGACTTTCGGGAGGAATTTTATTATTGTTTCTAACGAATACACCCCTGAATGTCGGAAGCTACACAGGACTCATTATGATGGTCGGAATCATCGGCGAAAATGCCATTTTCACTTATCTGCAATTTCATGAAAGTTTAGCAACGAAAACAAAAGAACAGGCGGTAATTTATGCTATCAGTACAAGACTTCGACCCAAATTAATGACTGCTTTAGGAGCTATCATTGCGTTAATGCCTTTAGCATTGGGAATCGGAACAGGAGCGCAAATGCATCAACCTTTAGCGATTGCGGTTATTGGTGGATTCATTGTGGCTTTACCACTTTTATTGATCGTATTGCCAACACTATTAAGTAAAATCAAATTTAATCAAGATGAAATAAACAGTTAATGATTTGTTAAAATTGGCAATGAAATAATTCAGAATTTCTACAAAGTCGGATTTCATTTTTACAGAAATTTTTTTACAAGCTAAAAAGTATTTAAAATCTGTAATCAAAAATAATTATGAATACGATTGTCATCAAAAATTATTCACGACTGAAACTTTCTATATTCCTTGTGCCACTAACTCTTTTGATTTTAATTGTTGGATTTCTATATAGCAAAAATGCATTATCTGTTAAAGGATACATTCAGGCTCAGAAGGAATGTTTTTATAATTTGAATTCAAGATTAGGTCAGTTTCCGAATCTGGAATATAATCTTACTCAGTTTGGAGATGCGCTTATTTTCTCATCATTTTTAGCTTTGATATTTATTTCAGCACCAAAAATGTGGGAAGCATTGCTATCTGCTTCACTTTTATCTTGTTTATTTTCAAGTTCATTGAAGAAAATATTTGCAGTTCCAAGACCGGCGGGAGCTTTTGATAACAACAGTTTTGTGATTGTAGGAAAAACATTGGCAGGTCATAACAGTATTCCTTCGGGACATTCGATTACGATTTTTACATCGCTTACGATTGTATTATTTGCATTTTTTCCCAAGAAAATAATGTATAAAATTTTATGGATTTTTGCCATACTGTTTGTCGGTTTCATTCTTATTTTGACGAGGGTTGGAGTAGGAGCACATTATCCGCTGGATACTATTATTGGCGGAATTATTGGATTTGTTTCCGGACTTGTCGGAATTTTTATATGCCGAAAATATAAAATCTGGAGTTGGATTGGGAATAAAAAATATTATCCAATTTTTATTCTGTTATTTTCTGGTTGCTGTATTTCATTAATCAACAGAATAATTAATGAAAATTTGATTATTTTTTATTTAGCATTCGTTAGCTTAGTGGTTTCATTATATAAAATTGTTACGGTATATGTTAAAAAATAATATAAAACTGATTCACTTTG
Source organism: Chryseobacterium sp. 2P (assembly GCF_059579425.1). NCBI lineage: Bacteria > Pseudomonadati > Bacteroidota > Flavobacteriia > Flavobacteriales > Weeksellaceae > Chryseobacterium > Chryseobacterium sp. 2P. The sequence goes on along the minus strand of NZ_CM184194.1, from coordinate 2,593,059 downwards.
TTTTATTGATAAGTTTACTAAATTTTCTGTTTTTTCATTTTCCATTTTTCAGTTTTGTTTTTAAAAATGTTGATTACAAAAGTTTAAACGGCTTCTTTCTTGTCATTAGTTTAATAATTTTAATGTTAGTTGCCAATGCTTTTGCTTTCTATCTGTTTTATTTTTTGTCACGTTATGTAGGAAAATTTTTATTGGTTATTACTTTTATCATTAGTTCAATCGCAGTATATTTTATCAATACATATAGCGTTATTATTGATGAAAGTATGATTGGAAATGTTCTGAATACAAATTATTCTGAATCAAGCAGTTTTTTTTCCTTTAAACTAGTATTATATGTTCTTTTATTGGGAATTCTTCCAAGCATTTATATTATTAAAGCTAAAGTTACCAATGTTCCACTGAAGAAATTTTTCATCACAATTTCTCTTACACTTTTATTTATGCTGACGATGGTTTTCTTAAATGCAAGCAATTGGCTTTGGATTGATAAAAACTCAAAAACACTAGGCGGATTGGCAATGCCTTGGTCTTATTCGGTGAATATTTCACTGTTTTACATTCATAAAAGTCAGAAAAATCAAAAGGAAATTTTACTGCCAAATGCAACTATAAAAGACAATAAAAAATCGGTTGTTGTTTTGGTAATTGGAGAGTCTGTTAGAAGGGCGAACTTTTCTCTTTATGGATATAAAAAAGATACCAATCCATTGCTTTCGAAAATTCCGAATGTCCATCATTTCAATGCGAATTCTAATGCAACTTATACAACTGCAGGTGTGAAAAGTATCTTGGAATATAAAGATACAGGCGACTTGTATGAGATTTTACCTAATTATTTAGACCGAAATAATGTTGAAGTTATCTGGAGAACCACAAACTGGGGAGAACCTCCTGTTCACATAAAAAATTATCAGGACAGAGCTTTTTTAGTACCAAAATGTAAAGGCGAAGGCTGTAGTTATGATGAAGTTCTTCTGACTGATTTGAACGAGCAGATTTTAGCAAGCAAAAAGAATAAAATACTGATTGTCCTTCACACAAGCACCAGCCACGGACCAACTTACAGTAAGAAATATCCTTTACAATTTGAAAAATTCAAACCGGTTTGTAATAGCGTGGAATTGGGAAAATGTTCTCAAACCGAATTGATGAACGCTTATGACAACACGATTGTTTACACTGATTATATTTTATCCAAAGTCATAGATGATCTGAAACAACTGAAAGATTATAACAGCGCAATGATTTTCGTTTCCGACCACGGTGAATCTTTGGGCGAAAAAAATCTTTATATGCACGGATTACCGCTGAGTATGGCTCCAAAAGAACAATACGAAATTCCATTTATCGTTTGGTCTTCCGATGGTTCAAAACAATTGAAACCCAATAAAACATTGTCTCAGCATAATGTTTTCCACAGCGTTTTGAATTTTCTAAATGTACAAAGTCCGATTTATGATGAGAATATGAATATTTTTAAGTAGCAGATAATTAGATAATAATCACTTCCACAATTAAAAACCATCAATTTTATACAAATTGATGGTTTTATTTTTTCATTTCTTTATAGAATTCAGATTCTATACAGTTTTTCCATAAATATTTGTGGTGATAATTAATTTTTAAAAAAATAATAGATCCCTACTTCAAAATGGAAAAATCTTTTTTATTGCTCTCTTTTTTATTCTACCTAAATATTTCCGGTCAAATATCGATGGACGACATTTTAGGAAAATGGATGGCGACAGACAAAAGTGTAGCCGTTCATATTTATCGTGAAGGGATTTCTTTTAAAGCAAAAGTGATTTGGTTTGATGAAAGATTGGGAAGTGGAACTCCGATGAACACACGTGTTGATTCTTACAATCCAAATCCAAAATTACGGAGTACTAAAGTTATCGGAATGGATATTTTGGAAGGATTGAATTATAATTCCCAAAAGCAACAATGGGAAAATGGAAAGATTTACGATGCTTCAAGCGGAAAAACCTGGGACGCTTTTGCCGAAATTAATGATGAAGGACAAATGTATGTTCGAGGCTATTGGAAATGGAAATATCTGGGTAGATCTCTGTACTTCACAAGAATTAAAGAGAAATAGCATTGAAATCCAAATTCAGAATTAATTCAAAATTAGGTTTTTATTTTGTCGCTATAAATTAAAATTTATGAAACCATTTTTTTTCAATGATACCAATCTAAAACCTTTATTAGCGGGTATTTTTACTGTATGCCTGATCACTTTCGTTTTACTCAGCTTATATGTCATGGTAGAACCTCCCCAATATCTGGATATTCACATTTCAAAGGAGATACAAGAAAACCAAAATATATATATCAATAATGTTATGATAGGGATCAGTTCTTTAGGAAGAACAACAGTTTCTGTTATTATAGTAATATTTTTCTCATCTTTTTTGGCTTTGAAGAAACATAAAAAGGAAGCTCTTCTAATGATATCGACTTTGTTCTCAGGAGTTTTAGGTTTGGGTCTTAAGATATTAATTAACAGGCCACGACCTACACAATACCTTGTAGTACTGCTGGAAGATACCAAATATCAAAGCTTTCCAAGTGGACACGTTTTGTTCTGCACCGTATTTTTTGGATCTATAATTATGATTATAATGACTTTAAAAATTTTCAGTAACAAAATGAAAATATTTCTTGCAGCTGCTTGCCTCGGAATGATCTTTATGGGTGCTGTTTCCAGGGTTTATTTAGGAGCACATTGGTTTACGGATGTGCTTGGTGGATTTATTTTAGGAATCTTGTTTTTATTTATCACGGGCCACTACTATCTCAAAGATTCTTGGATTGGTAGTAAACTTTAACTAAAAAAAATCTTTATGAAGATATTAATTATAGAAGACGAAGTGGCTTTAAGTAAAAGCATAGTCAGTTATTTAAAATCGGAAAATTATCTATGTGAGGTCGCAGGTAATTTCACCGATGGTATCGAAAAAGTGGATTCCTACGATTACGATTGTATATTATTAGATATTTCATTGCCCGATGGAAATGGTCTTAATGTTCTTAAGTTTTTAAAGGAAAATAATAAGACCGAAGGTGTTATTATTATTTCTGCCAAAAACTCAATAGAAGATAAAATTGAAGGATTAAAATTAGGAGCAGATGATTATATTCCCAAGCCATTTCACTTATCGGAATTGAGCGCGAGAATCGCTGCAGTTATTAGGCGTAGAAAATTTAATGGAGATAATATTTTGATCCTGAATGAAATTACGATTGATATATTGGCCAAAACAGTTGCGGTATACAATCATATCGTTGATCTTACAAGAACAGAGTATGACTTGTTGCTTTATTTTGCAGTCAATAAAAACAGAGTGCTTTCAAAAGCCGCTATTGCAGAACACCTTTCAGGAGAAGATTTATATCTGTATGATAATTACGACTTTATCTATGCTCATATTAAAAATTTAAAAAAGAAACTTGCTAAGGCCGGAAGTGACGACTACCTGAAATCTGTCTATGGTATGGGATATAAATATGAAATATGATATGAAACTTATTCATTACATATCACGTAGATATATTATTTATTCAACGATAATATCTCTTATTGCTATTCCTCTTTTCTACGTTTCGTTGCAGCATTTATTACTTAAAGGTCTTGATGAAGGCATGAAGCAGCAAAAAAGCTGGATTGAAAATAAATTGAAGACTGAAAAGCCCAATGCTATTTCAACATTTGAAAATAATATAACAATAACGCCTGTAAAGGAGAAGTTTCGGAAATCTGAACAATCTTTCAATGAACCTGTATTTGTAGAAGCTGATCATGAAACCGTTATGCACCGTGTTCTGCTTTCTAATGTCAGTGTAAATGGAAAAAACTATGTGATCCGCATTCAAAAATCAATGATCGAAGATGAGGATCTTTTACAGAACATCCTATTGCTTCAGTTTGTATTTATTTTGATTCTTATTGTTGGTCTTGGCTTAATTAATTTTTCAATTTCAAAGAAACTTTGGTTACCGTTTAATGATATTGTCAATAAAATGAAGGGATATCGAGTGGATATAAGTGACAAACTTAATTTTATGCCAACCAGAATTTTTGAATTTAAGGATCTTGAAAGTTCAATCAGCGATCTGGTGAATCGCAATGGCAAATTGTATAAGGCCCAAAAAGAATTTACCGAGAATGCTTCTCACGAATTGCAGACTCCGATTGCTGTTTTTACCAGCAAACTGGAACTCTTGATGCAGACCAGTCCTATCACCGAAGAGCAGGCAGAACTCATCAGCGAAATTTTTTATGCCGGAGAAAAGATGCAGCGAATTAACAGAACATTACTGCTGCTTACCAAAATCGAAAATAACCAGTTTCCAAATGTTGAAAGGATCGTACTCAAAGATGTATTGGATGGCATTATCAGTCAGTACAAAGATACTTTGCAGTTAAAGGATATAAATTTAGATATCCAATTCAACAATAGTTCTGTAATTACGGCAAATCCTATTTTGATCGACATCCTGTTCGGAAATCTTTTTTCAAATGCTCTAAGATATACGGATGAAAATAAAACGATAAAAATTGAAATTAATAGAGAAACGCTCACTTTCAGTAATGATTCAAAGAATGGTGTAGGACAACTAAATGAATCTGAATTATTTCAACGTTTCAAGAAACAGTCAAATGACAATAGAAGCTTAGGTCTTGGTCTTGAAATTTGTAAAAAAATATGCCATCTTTATAAATACGATATTCGGTATGATTTTGTAGAAAACAGGCATTCTTTTACAGTTTGTTTTAAATAAGCTGATTTCTAAAAATTCAGCATGTCTACAGAATTGAATTGCAGCTTTGCCATGTTTACAAATTTCAATTACTTCTATGAAAAAAATTATTACCCTTATTACATTAATCTGTGTAGTTCATTTATCCAATGCTCAGATTAAAATTTTATTTGATGCAACGAAAGCTGAAATGGCTGGTAATGCAGATTGGGTGATCGATGCAGATCTGCATAATCTTAAAGCAAATTCCAATGGAACTGTCACCACAGGTGGAAGTCAAAGCAATCCTCAGAGAATTCCATCACCCGCACAAAGCGGTATCACAAGTTCTACCTCTGAAGCGTATTGGAATGGCGCATTAAGCGCTTGGGCAGTTGATCTGGTCAAATTGGGTTATGCCGTTGAAACTTTACCGTACAATGGAAGAATCAGCTATGGTGATTTAACTAATACACAGGATCTTTCTCTTTATAAAGTTTTTATTATTGATGAACCTAATCTGAAATTTACAACAGCAGAGGCTAATGCGCTAGTAAACTTTGTTCAAAATGGAGGCGGTTTGTTTATGATCAGCGACCATACCATCAGCGACAGAAACAATGACGGATGGGATTCACCAGCGATCTGGAATGATATCCTGCAAAATAATACCGTACAGACAAATCCGTTCGGGATTACTTTTGATCTTGGTAATTTTAGTCAAACTACTAGTAATTTTGCCTCACTTCCAGCAAATACAATTTTACACGGAATTGCTGGAAATCCTACACAAATGCAATATTCAAACGGGACTTCTATGACACTTAATAAAGTGAATAATTCCGCAGTTCAGGGTTTGATTTTTAAAACAGGTTCTTCTACAACAGGGCTTACAGGAGCTATGGTTGCAACAGCAAGTTATGGTACCGGAAAAGTGGTGGCTTTGGGCGATAGTTCGGTTCCTGATGACGGAACGGGAGATTCAGGTGACAGTCTTTACAATGGATATACAGGAGATGCCAACGGAAATCACAAACCATTGCTTTTAAATGCTGTTATCTGGCTTGCAACTGCTACAACCAACCTTCAAACCTCAGATTTAAGTTCAAATAATTTGATGGAAATATATCCGAATCCTACTTCTGATTCTATTTTTTTTAAGGATTTAAAAGCTGATTTTTCAGGATGTCAATATGTTATTTCTAATGTTTTAGGTGAGAATCTGGAAGTTTCTAATCTTGCTTCAAACAGGATAGATTTCCAGAAATATCCAAATGGAGTCTATTTCATTTCTTTAAATTCTAAGAATGGAATTAAGACATATAAAGTCATTAAAAAATAATATTTATTCTTCAAATAAATTTTCAATTTACTTTCAAAATTCAGTATCTCTACAGAATTGAATTTCAACTTTACAGTATTAATTTAAAATATTATAAAATGAAAAATTTAATGTTAGCAATGTCTCTATTATGCGTAAGTACATTGGCATATTCTCAGAACAAAAAAGAGAAAGATGAAAAAAAAGAGAATGTAGAAGTTCCGGCTGTTGTGGAAAAGGCATTTCAAAAGGCTTATCCTAATACAAAAGCAGAATGGGAAGATGAAGACGGAAAACTTGAAGGCTCTTTTAAATACAAAGGTCAGGAAATGAGTGTTGTTTATAACGCACAGGGAATTTTAGAAGAAAAGGAAGTTGAAATTAAAGCTAATCAGTTACCAGCAACAGTTTCAGCTTATATTACAAAAAACAAATTAGGTAAGATCAAAGAAGCTGCAAAAATTACAAAAGCAAATGGTACTGTAAATTATGAAGCCGAAGTGAATGGTGGTGATGCTTTGTTTGATGCAAAAGGTAATTTTATAAAACTTCAGAAAGATTAGATGTGTTAGTAATTTAGTATTTATTGAATGGAAGCTGTCTGACCGAAACTGCTTCCATTTTTATGTAAACATGAAGGATTTATATTATCAAATTCTAAATTTCTTCTAAATCTCATCTCATTTTTGTCTCATAAAATTAAAATGATATAAAATGCTGAAGAATTTGTTTTTCCTTGTTTTACTAATGACGATGAGTTTTTTTAAATCGCAGTTTTCAAATGTAACTATTTCCGGAATGGTTAAAAATCAATCGGATCAAAAAAATCTGCCATATGTAAATATTATCTTAAAAAAATCAAATGATGAGGCTTTTGTCGCTGGAACCATTACCAATGAAGAAGGAAGATTTTCGCTTGAAGGAGTGAAACCCGATAATTATTATTTAGAGATATCTATTTCTGGATTTACTGCCAAAAAACAAAATCTCTTTGTAGGAAGTCTTTCTGAGTTTATTGAAATTCCAATTATTGAACTGGAGAATTCTTCTTCGACGAAAGAAACTAAAATTGAGGAAGTTGTTTTAACATCTACCAAGAAAAACGAAATCAGCAATCAGATGGATAAAAAAACATATTCATTAGCCGATAATATCAGTCAAAGTGGAGGTTCTTTATTACAATCGATGCAGAATTTACCGGGTGTAACGGTTCAGGACGGGAAAGTTCAGTTGCGTGGGAATGATAAAATCACGGTTCTGATTGATGGAAAACAAACTGCGTTGACAGGATTCGGAAGCCAGACCGGATTGGATAACATTCCTGTTTCATCCATTGATAGAATCGAAATCATCAACAATCCTTCGTCAAAATATGATGCCAACGGAAACGCCGGAATCATCAATATTATTATGAAGAAAAATACAAAAAACGGTTGGAACGGGAAAGTGGGTTTCACTTACGGAACGGGTTCGCTTTGGGTACGAAAAGAAAATCTTCCGACGATAAGACCTCAATATACTTTTACCCCGAAAATCAATCCTTCTTTGTCGCTTAATTATAGAAAAGATAAGGTTAATATATTTCTTCAGGCAGACAATCTTTACACCCAGACTTTGAATAAAAATGAATTCGTCACAAGAACTTACGACGACGGAACAATCATTAAATCTCAATTAAAAAGAAACAGAAATACCAATTTCTTAACAACAAAAGCAGGTTTGGATTGGAATATCGATTCTCAAAATTCATTAACGGTTTCTGGGATGTACGGAAGTGAAAAAATAATTGACCGTGGCGACCAGTCTTTTTTCAACGGAGATTTTTCACAAAGACTTCGTTTGTGGCAGTTTTTGGAAGATGAATTGAAAACGACAATCATGGGAACTGCCAATTATCAGCATAAATTTAAGGAAGCAGGGCATTTATTGAATGTAGGTTTTAATTATACTTTTCACAGAGAAGATGAGAAGTATTTTTACGATAATTATTTGCCAACTTCCAAAGGAACAGATGCTTTTAAATTATTGTCTGACGAACAGGTTTATGATTTCAATGTAGATTATATCAAACCTCTGAAATACGGAAGATTAGAAACTGGAATCAAATTAAGAAACAGAAGCATCCCGACAAATATGAATTTTCTTCCCGGAGCAAACTCTGTTTTGGATGTCAATGCAGGAGGTTGGGCGACCTACAAAGAATTAATTCCTGCTTTTTACACGAATTATATTTTTGAAACTCCAAAATGGGAAGCTGAATTGGGTTTGAGATTGGAATATGTGAAAATTCAGTACGATGTAAATCCCAATCATCCGACTTATAAAAGTGATGGCTACAATTACACGCTGCCGTTTCCAAATATGAGATTGGCTTATAAACTCAATGACAGAAACAAATTTTCTATTTTTTATAATAGAAGGGTAGACCGTCCGAATGAAGTAGATATCAGGATTTTTCCAAAATATGATGATGCAGAAATCATTAAAGTCGGAAATCCTGAATTAAGACCTCAATTTACCAATTCTATTGAGTTGGGACACAAATACAATTGGGATAATGGTTATTTGTATTCTGCGTTGTATCATCGTTTTTCAAATGGAACGATTACCAGAATTTCGAGCATTGTTCCAGGAAGCACTTTGGTTTACGCTGTTTTTCAGAATGCCGGAAAAAGTTATAACTCCGGACTTGAAATGATTTTAAATCAGAAGATTTCAAAAGTATATTCCTTTAATATTAATGGAAATCTTTACAGAAATCAGATTGATGCTTTTACGGTAACCAATCTTTATCCAACTCCAAATGTTTTTTCGGCAGAAATGCAAAATGTAATATCAGGAAATGTGAAATTTAACAATACTCTCAAATTTGCTGGCGGATTGGATGTCCAATTGACGGCTGTTTATCTAGCTCCTGATATTATTCCGCAAGGGAAAATCGGTTCTAGATTCTCATTTGATGCCGGTATTAAAAAATCGATTCAAAATGGAAAAGGAGAATTGTTCTTCAATGCTACGGATTTGCTGAATACAATGGTAATAAAGAAACAGATTCAAGGAAGTGGTTTCTACTATAGCAGCGATGATTACTATGAAACACAGGTCATTAGGGTTGGTTGTAGTTATAAGTTTTAAATATAAAAAAAATGAATAATTTATTACAGGCTGTAAGAGATTATGCGATTCTTTTTCTTACAGAGAATATTTCCAGTGAACTGACATTTCACAATATAGGGCACACTTATGAAGTAGTGGCAGCAGTTCGGGAAATTTCTCAGGAAAGTGTTCTTTCCGAAGAGGATATTTGTGCCTTACAGGTTTCTGCTTGGTTTCACGATTGCGGATATGCTTTTTGTTATAAAGGTCACGAACAAGAAAGTAAGAGAATTGCCGGCACTTTTCTTGAAAACTTCAATTGTGAAAAAGATTTTATTCAAAAGGTTTTAGAATGTATCGATTCAACAAAATATCCTCAAAATCCTGTATCAGAGATTGAAAAAATCATTTGTGATGCAGATTTATTTCATTTAACAAGAACTAATTATCCCAAATATGAGAAAGCTTTAAGACTGGAGTTTGAAAAATATCTCGGACTCATTTTTACCGATGAAGAATGGCAGATGCAGAACAATGATTTTCTAAAAAATCACCAATATTTTACAGATTACGGACAAAATATACTTGCAAAATTTAAGGAAGTGAATGTCCAGCTCGCCAATGATTTTATTAAAAATTAATACACAAAAGAAATGTCAAATTACAGTCAAAAAATAGCAATCGGTCTTTTCATATTAACCTCAGTTTTTGGAAATATTAAGGCTCAAAACAATGATTCAATTCAGGGTCAGAAAACAATAAAAGATAGTACAATCATTAATGAAAAAATATATAATCCTAGTTATAAAAAATTGATTATTCCAACTGCGTTGATTGGATACGGAGTGGCGAGTTTGAGTGTTAATGGCCTAAAACAATTAAACTTCTCAACCAGAGACGAAATCAACGAACACAAGCCAGACCACATTAGACTTGATAATTATACACAATTTGCTCCTGCAGCTTTGGTATACGGATTAAATGCATTTGGTGTTGAAGGTAAACATAACTTCAAGGATAGAACTATCATTTATGGAACATCTATGCTCATTACTTCGGCATTTGTACTTCCTTTAAAACATATAACAAAGGAAGAAAGACCGGATCAATCCAATAATTTGTCATTTCCTTCAGGACATACTGCGATTGCTTTTGCCTCTGCGCAATTTATGTTCAGAGAATATAAGGATACTAACTTTTTATTAAGTATTTCAGGTTATTCATTTGCTGTATTCACAGGCGTTTACAGAATGCTGAATGACAAACATTGGTTTGGAGATGTTGTTGGTGGTGCTGGTTTTGGAATTCTTTCAACAGAACTGGCATATTGGCTTTATCCTAAAATCAATAATCTTTTGGGAGGAAAGAGTAAAAATTCGGCGACAATGGTTATGCCTTTCTACCAAAATAAAAGTGTAGGAATTGGCTTTGTTAAAAATTTTTAAAACTTGAATTATGTGGTTTTATTATGCACTACTATCAGCGCTTTTTGCTGCATTCACGGCTATTTTTGCTAAAATAGGAGTCTCTAATATTAATTCTAATCTAGCCACCGGAATTAGAACAATAATTATTCTCGTACTGGTTTGGAGTGTTGTTTTCATTAAAGGAGAAGCGAAAGATATTGGTTCGCTATCAAAATTTAATATCATTTTCCTTGTATTGTCAGGAGTTTCTACAGGTTTGTCTTGGTTGTTTTATTTCAAAGCACTTCAAATCGGAAAAGTTTCACAGGTTGCAGCGGTTGACAAATTGAGTGTGGCAATAGCCATCATTTTTGCAGTTTTGTTCTTTAAAGAAACTCTGACTTTGAAAACAGCAATCGGAGCAGTATTAATAATAAGTGGAACTATATTATTTGCATTAAAATAATTGAATTAATTTTTAAAAATAAAAAAGATACGGATGCAAATTCGTATCTTTTTTATCATTTTATTTTGTAATCAAACTATAATCGCATCGATGTCTTTCTGCAAAATATTTTTTGCCATCAACAGCTCCTTCACTGTTTATGGTTTTATCTAACCTTACTAAATATTGACCATTCAGTAGAAGTGGAATAGTAGCGGTTCCTTTATCATCTGTACTCAATTTTAAATCCTGATTATTGGGCAAGAAAACACGTAACAGAGTTCCTTTTTCTACTGGTTTTCCATCAATAAATGCGGAAATTTTTGCTGTTTTATCACTTACGTGAATATCCAGATTTAAATAAGGCATTGGCGTTTTCTGTTCCTTTTTTTTACCAATTACATAAACGGTTTGCAAATATTGAGTAGGTTTAATATTCTGTTTCTGATCTTCTCTTTCTACGACAGGAAGTCTGTCGTTAATGGCAAAAATATAATACGTTCCATCATTTTTAGGAATATAGGATCCAATCCAGAAATCGTTTTTCTGCTGAATTGAAATTTGAGATTTTTCTCCATTGGGGTTGATGACAGTGAGTACAAAATCTTTCATTTTATCAAGATCACTTCCGCTTTTGATGTATCTTGTTTTGTCTTCGTTCACGCCTCCGTAACGGATTTTTATCATTAAGGGATCTCCCTTTTTACCTGAGCCTTCCAGTTCCAGCCAATATCCGTCTGCATAAGCAAGATTGCTTAACAAAAGAAAAAACAATAAATAAAAAACTTTTTTCACAATAAAAGAATTCATTAAACCTTATTTAAAATTTTAAAGCAATACTTGCCAAAAATCTGATCGGAGCTTGAGGTGTAAGTCTTACAGACCAAGCTTTTTCGCTGGTAATATTATCTATTTTTAAGCCTAATCTGTATTTCGGACGGTCATAGAAAATACTGGCATCAAACATTTTGTAAGAAGGGATTATCACTTTTGCGGTCTGTGTATTGGTTTGATAAGACATGCTTCCGATATTTCCTCCAAAACCGGCTCCCAAACCACTGAATTTACCTTTCGTAAAAGCATAGCTCACCCAGAAATTATACATATTCTGCGGACCGGAAGCAGCAGGACGTAAGTTCAGTACGGAAGCATCTGATTTTGTGAATTTGCTGTCGTTGTAAGCGTATCCAACGATGATATTAAGACCCACAACAGGATTTGCAGTAATGTCTACTTCGATGCCTTTGCTGTATTGCGAACCGTCCTGAATAGAGAAATTCGCATCATCCGGATCTGTTCTTAACACATGATCTACTTTAATATCATAATAACTTATCGTCCCGACTAGTCTGTGATTAAATAAATCTGCCTTAGCCCCGAATTCTAATTGATTTCCCTTCTGTGGGACGAAATTGTTTCCGTTTTTATCAACTCCGCTGATATTATAGAATCCATTTAAATAGTTTCCAAATACAGATACTTTATCTTTTAAAACTTCATAAATTAATCCCGACTTGTGAGATAAAGCTGTTTGCGTGTAAGGTCCTGCCTGTAGTCCGCTCACGCTAAGTCCTCCTGCTGTTTCACCTGTAAGAATATTGTACACCCCATTATAATGGAAATTATCAACTCTTAAGCTTCCCATTGCTTTCAAACGGTCTGTAATATCAAAAACATCTGAAACATAAACAGCATAAGTATCATCGCTGCTTTTTTCTTTTCTTGGTGTTCCTGTATTGGTAAGGGTATCGAGCATATCCCTCGTTACTCTGTAAGTACTTGGGGTATTAATAAAATCGACCACTGGTGCATTCACGTTGGTTCTGTCAAAACTATTGAAATTGTTATAATAATCAAGCCCTACCACCATTCTGTTTCTGAATTTACCGATGTTTAAATCACCGATGAAGTTTTGCTGTAAATTAGTAGCAATAAAGTTTGTGTTGCCTACAATTACACTTGCCTGTAATGCAGTGTCTGATCTTCCGTTTAATGCTGTGATATAGCCATTGATGGTTGATCTTGCACGGGAAAATATGGTTTGTGAAGTCCATAAAGATGAAATCTTGTAATTTAATTGCCCGAAAATATTCATCATTTGAGTAGAGTAGGTGATGTCATCGCCTAAAAATGTCTTTTTGTAAGGGAAATTAATGTCCTCGATGGATTGGATTTTATTACTTTTCGTGTAAGGATTAAAACGAACTACGGAAGTTCCTTTTGCAATTCCAAATTCAACATCCAGTAACAAAGATAATCGGTCATTAATCTGGTATGAAAAGCTTGGGGCAATGGCTAAACTGTTCGTAAAACCACTATCCTGAAAGCTTTTCTCGAAAGTTGTTGCCCCATTTAATCTAAACAGTGCCGTTTTATCACTATTGATTGGTGTATTGACATCAAAAGCCAGTCTGTTAAAATTCCAGCTTCCTCCGGTATAACCTACTTCACCACCAAATCCGTTGTAGGGCTTTTTGGTGACTCTGTTGTATAAACCTCCGTAGCTGCTTGATACCTGAGTTCCAAAAAGGGTGGTGGAAGGACCTTTAATAGCTTCAATTCTTTCTAAATTGGCATTATCCAAAAATGAGAAAGCCGCTCCTGCAACACCGTTTCTTGCATTAGGCTCAGTTTCAAATCCACGCGAACGGAAAGTCACTCTTCCCTGATTGGCAATCATCGGAATACCAGCCCCGGGAACATTCTTGGAAACGCTTCCCAGGTCTACTGCCATTTGCTGATTAATCAATTCTTTGGGAACGGTATTGTAAACCTGCGGATTTTCTAAATATTTGATGGGTAATTTTGCCACATAAGGACTCTCTTTTCGGGTAACAGTTGAATTATTTTTAACAATTCGCACTTACTGTAATACTTGAATGTTTTCTTTGGTAAGGCGATAATTTACAGGTGTATCTTCATCTTCTTTTACCTCAACCGGGATTTGCTGCTCTTTAAGCCCCAGCATCTGAATTTTTATAGTGTAATTTCCAGGTGCGAGTTTGGGGAAACTAAAATGCCCCTTGATATCGGTAATTGTACTTTTGTTCTGATTTAAAAGTGATACCGAAACAAGTTCTAAAGGTTCATCTTCAATGGAAGTAATTGTTCCTGAGATTGCTCCGGTTTTGGTTTGCGCAAAGGAAAATAAGGCCGCAAGCATTGAAATTAGAAAAATTAATCGTTTATGCATTGTAAAATTGTTTATCTCTTACCCATACGAAAAATGACAGTTGAGTAGAAAATTATTAAAAAATAAATATGAAATTAAATAGGATTGTTTTTAAAATAAAAAGGAGGCTGCCCCATTATCTTTTTTGGACTAGTTCTGTTTAAACTAAAAATCTGCTTCATTATATTATTTAGACCAAATATTAATAAAGCGCAAAGATACATATAATATGAAGTCAAAAAAGCATCTCTGTTTCGAATAGAGAAATACTGTTTTAGAAATCAGAAAATTTTTATTTGCAATCTAATGATGGAGTAATACTAAAGTGTTTTTTATAGGTCTGGCTGAAGCTGCTTAATGAAGAATAACCCACTTTGTAAGCAATCATTGTAATGGTGAGATCTGTCTTTTTAAGGAGTTCTTTTGCGGTCTGCATTCTGGTACTTTGGATAGATTCAAAAATGGTTTGACCATACATTTTCTTAAAGCCGATTTTCAGATATGATTGATTCGTTCCCACTTCCAATGCTATTATAGGAATTGTCAGATGCTCAGACTGATGCTCAACGATAAACTTTCTTGCAATATTGATCTTCTCGACATTGGCAAGGTCCGAAAATTTGACTTTTTGATTATCTTCCTGGCGTTGTAACTCGTTTGTCCCAAGCTTACAAATACTATCAAGAATAAGACTTTCAATGCCTATTTTCCTAAAAATGTCATTAGAGTTATTCTTAATGATTTGTAGCAGGTTATGTTGTATATCGATTGGGATCTTTTGCTTTTTTTTTGAAAAATATTTAGAGGTTCATTGTATTTTGTAAAATATTTTGTGTCAATTGTAATGATAATACTTTGGCTTTCAACAATACTGTAAACGAAGTCTTTTTCGGATAAAGTAAATATCAATAGAATCTTTTCTTCAGTGGTTTTACTCTCAAAAAAAGAATTATTACTTTGAATTTTACTTATCTCTAAATTAATATGATCCTTGATTACCTCCACTTTAAATTTGACTAATTCCACAAAAATATTTTGCGATTTTGAATAAAATTTGAATTTTATATCTTTTACATTATCGTTCCATAATTCAGAATGTTTACAAAATTAGGTTTCACCTTTGTGCCATAAATACAGCACTGTGAAACAATTATCAATTCCAATTACTTTACTATTTGCGATTGTCGCAAAGGCTCAAAATACAAATCCTGCAAAACCCACCGATACTCTAAAGGGCAATCAAATCAAAACCATTCAGGAAGTTGTCATTAGCGGTAAAAAGCCAATCGTTGAAAATAAAATTGACAAAATCGTTTATAATGTGGCTAATGACTTGACGTCACAGACCGGTGCCGCAATAGATGTTTTGAGAAAAGTTCCTCAGGTAACCGTAGATGCAGATGGGAATGTGGAGCTTCAGGGAAATCCCAATGTAAGATTTTTAATTAACGGAAAACCTTCCGGCATCTTTGGAAACAGTCTTGCTGATGCGCTCGCTTCGATTCCGGCAAGTCAGATTAAAAGTATAGAAGCGGTTACAAGTCCAGGAGCAAAGTATGATGCTCAAGGAACGGGTGGAATTATCAATATTGTTCTGAACGAAAGCAAAGTAAAAGGCATTAACGGAATTATCAACGGTTCTGTAGGAACAAGGTTTGAAACAGGTTCTGTCAATTTAAATTTCAGAAATAATAATTTCAACCTGAATGCTTTTTTCAGCGGCAATGCACAGTTGAAATCCCGCACGCCTTCTTCACAAAACAGAGTTTCTCATACAGCTACCAGTGAAACTCAATTATTGCAAAATGGTTACAACAATTTTCAAAGACACGGTTATCGTACGGGATTGGGTTTTGACTGGGCTATTAACAAAACCAATACGTTGAGCGGTTCGGTTTCTTATAATGATTTTGCCAACAAAAACATCGGTTTCATCAACCAGGAACAGTATATAAGAGATTTTTCCACGCCGAATGAACAGTCTATTATCGGTTACAGACATTCAGATACTCGTTCATCTGTGAATTCTATTGATGCTAATGTGAGCTACCGAAAAACATTTCAGAAAGAAGGACAGGAATTAACAGCTGATTATGTGGGAAGTTTTGGCTCACCCAAAAGTAACTATTTGCAAACACAGAGTTTGGCAGGATCAATGATCCCTTATGACGGAATCTTCGGAAGCAATCCTGGAACAGATTCTGAGCATAATTTATCGGTAGACTATGTTCAGCCAATCAATGATAAAATTACATTGGAAATCGGTACGAAAGCTATTCTTCAACATATTAATAATACAACAGATGTTAATGTTTTGAATGCTTTATCAGGACAGTATGAATCTGATCCTTTTCAGTCTTTTCGCTTGAAATACGATATGGGAGTTTATGCGGCGTATCTTTCTTCATCTTTAAAATTATTTAATGATTGGCTGGATGTAAGGGCAGGAGTACGTTACGAATACACAACCGTTAAAATTGATTACCAAAATACCAATATTCCATCTTACAGTCTGCTTGTTCCTTCCTTTATTTTATCGCACAAATTTGACAGCGGAGAAACTATAAAACTGGCTTACACAAGAAGAGTTGAAAGACCAGAATATTCTGAACTAAATCCGTTTCTGAATTTCAGCGACCCTCACAATATTACCACCGGAAATCCTTCATTAAAACCAGAAATTGGTGATAATATGGAATTAGGATACAATAGAAATTTTGAAAATGGAGCCAATCTTTCATTCACGCTTACAGAAAGAATTAACAGTCAGGATTTAAAACAAATCACAACTTTTTATCCGATTTATAACGTCAACGGAACTAATTACACCAATGTTTCTGTGACTTCAAGAGACAATATCGGAAAAGAATATAATTCGGGAGGTATTTTATCCGGCTCCCTTCCTTTGCTGAATAACAAATTAAATATTCGGGGAAACATGATGCTTTTCCACCGATATATCGTCAGCGATTATTTTGGAAACATTGATATGGGAATACGCTACCGTTTAAACTTAAATATGAATTATGCATTTCCAAAAGATTTTATTGTAGAGATATTTGGGAATTATAATTCTTCCGCAAAGAATATTCAGGGTAAAAATCCTCAATCCATTACTTACAGCATTGCGGCGAGAAAACAATTCTGGAACAAAAAGGCAAGTATAGGGTTTACAGCAACAAACCCTTTCAACAAATATATCAATCAGGTGACAACGGTTAATACCACTGATTATACTTCATATTCCATGCGCCAATTACCACTTCGGTCGTTCGGTATAAGTTTTAGCTATAAATTCGGGAAAATGGATTTTAAAAAGGATAAAGATATCAGTGAGGATTACCTGAATGGGGCTTCGCAGGGAAGTTGATGATTTTAGATCTCTTATAAGGGGGCAATTTTAATTAAATAGTAAGAAAAAAGGTTCAGGATTGAGTTTTTCTGAACCTTTTTTAAGCAGTAATGTAAATATAAGGGTCGACTAATAATGGACTAATTCAGATGCATAAATAATTCTAATTGATTGTTTATTTATACGGGACTAAATATTTATTCTACCCCAATGAAAAAACTCAATATAGTTCCAGGTGTGCCAAGAATTTATCGTTTCAGAAGCAATGGTATTCTATTAATTTAGATTCCTAAATTCCTGAGGTGTTGCACCCACTTTCTGTTTAAAAAGCCGAGTGAAATGCTGTTGGTATTTAAATCCAAGTTCATCGGCGATTTCGTTTATTGATTTATTAGGCTCAAATATTTTTTCCTTGGCCTCTTCAATCAATTTTGTCTGTATATAGTCAAGTGCCGTATTTCCCGTTTCTTTTTTGATGAGGTCACCAAAATAGTTTGCCGATAGATTTAATTGTTCAGCACAATATGTGACGGTGGGTAGTCCAAGAGCCTGCGATTTTCCCGACCTGAAGTAATCGTGCAGAAGGTTTTCGAACTTCACCAAAATACCTGTATTTATATTATTTCTTGTAATGAATTGGCGGTCATAGAATCGCATACAGTAATTTAACAAAAGTTCTATATTAGACGCAATCAGTGTTTTACTGTGTTTGTCAATATTTAGATCGATTTCATTATCTATTTTATCAAAGCAATCGTTGATTGTAGCTCGTTCTTTTTTTGATAAATGTAGTGCCTCATTAACATCATAAGAAAAGAAAGTGTAGTCTTTAATAATTTTCCCCAAATGGGTTCCAAGAATCATATCTGGATGAAATACCAATGCTTTTCCTGACGGTTTAATAACCTTCCCGCTACTGTCAATACCGTAAACCTGGCCGGGTGCAATGAAAACAAGTGTTCCGTCCTCATAATCATATGGCTGACAGCCGTAGCGCATATCGCCACACTTTACATTTTTTAAGAAAACACAGTATAGCCCCATATACCTCCTGAATTGTACATATGTAGGAATTTCATCGAAATTAACGACACTTACCAAAGGATGTTTTGTCTCAGCACCCATCTCGTCATTATACTGTCGTACAGTATCTATTTTTATGACCTCTTCCATATCGTTTTTATCACTTACATACACAAATTTATAAAACCTTTTAACACGAATTACATCCTTATACCCCAAATCAGTAAAAGTGGTAAATACTTCCGTATTCTGTATAAACAAGTTAATCCATACAATGAAGAACTTTGTTCTTGTAATGATCTAGATCACAGAAGATCTATAAAAATTGAATCATTATGGAAAACTGGAAGTATAAAAACAAACAAGATCGTTCCAAGATCGAAGAGATTTAATACAGGTATTGACAAAGATTAGACCCTTAGGAAGGCATTATGCAGTTCCATGCAAAAAGGAAAACTAAAAGTTACATTTGAACCAGAATAAAATAATCTTATGAGATTAAAAATAACAAAATTTTTATGGGTGTTTTTTTTCACAATAAATATGAATAGTATAATGAATGCACAAGTAACGACGAGTAATGGATTTACCCACTTAAATGACCATCAGCAAAATTTGTCTGCGATATCAGCCCTTACCGCCTCGGGGAATACTGAAAATCTTAAAAAGGTTTTGAATTCAGGTCTGGATTCAGGACTTGCAATTAACGAAATAAAAGAAGCTTTAGTACAATTATATGCGTATTGCGGATTTCCTCGCAGTTTGAATGCTTTAGGTGTTTTTAAAACGGTAGTGGAAGAAAGAGCGGGTAAAGGTATCAAAGACAAGGAAGGCAAAAAGATTATCGTAGAAAATACTACATTGGATAAATATGAGCAGGGTCGTAAAGTATTGGAAGAACTTACCAAAACACCGCAACAAAAGCCTGCCCCTGGTTTTGGCGAATTTGCACCACGAGCTGATGCTTTTTTAAAAGAGCATCTTTTTGCAGATATTTTTAACAGTGACGTTTTGAATTTTCGTCAGCGAGAATTTGTAACGATTTCTGCATTGGCAGCTATGCCCGGAGTAGAGCCTCAGTTGAAAGCCCATATCGGTATGGGAAGAAACACTGGTATTACAGATGGACAATTGAAAGAATTGGTTTTGATTATCGATCAGTACATCAGTCGTCAACAAGGCAATGTATTAAGAAATGCCATTGGTGAAAAAGAAACTCCTTTGATTGCAAATGATATGATGGTTCGCATTTCGGAAATTGAAATTGTACCTGAATTCTTAGATCAGTACAAATCGATACTGGTAGAGGAATCGGCAGCTTCTGTAAAAATTGAACATGGAGTAGTCGCTATTTTCCCGATGTTCCAGAAAGAAAATCCCAATCAGGTGAGAATCCTAGAAATTTACGCAGATAGAAAAGCCTATGAAAGCCATCTGCAAACCCCTCACTTTAAAGAATATAAAGACTCTACACTTCCTATGGTTAAATCTCTGAAATTAGTTGATATGAATGTTTTGGACACAAAAACAATGGTGGAGATCTTCAGCAAATTTAATAGTAAAAAAGAGGATCACAATAGCCAATCAATAGTAAGTGCATTCCCTGTTGGAAAAGAGAATACAGATTTATCAAAGTATTTTATTGGTAAATCATATGTAGCGTCTCTTACATCTAATAAAGAATTAAATCTACCAATTGCTAATGTGACTTTTGAACCGGGTTGCCGAAACAATTGGCATAAGCATACAAACGGACAGATTCTGATTGCTGTAGGTGGGGAAGGGCTCTTTCAGGAACGTGGAAAAGATATTAGAAGGATAAAAGAGGGGGACATTATAGAAATCGAACCTAATGTAGACCATTGGCATGGTGCCACAAAAGATAGCTGGTTTGCACATCTATCCATAATTCCTAATCAGGAATCTAATAAAAACACCTGGTTGGAAGCGGTAAATGATGAGGCTTATGAAGCCGCCAATAAAAAATAAAGAGATGCCAATAGAAAAAGACATTTTTGAGAGACTGAAAAGTGGCAAAACTATTCCGCAAGGTGATTCTCAAAGGAACAGAATGCGGGATGTCTCTTATGAAAGCAAAAAGTATTGATGAAATTAAACAGCACAACAGATGCTGCGGAAATAAGGAATTATTTGGGGGAAATCGTTGGGTCCGAAATTGATGAGACGACAGATGTATTTACGCCGCTTTACATCAATTATGGCAAGGATATTAAGATCGGCAAAAATGTATTCATCAATTTTGATTGTGTATATCAAAAAGATATAACTGATGAATTAGTAACCTCTAAGAATAACCATTCTTAGAGGATTTAGAGAAGGTTATGAAATTTGCGATTTATAATTTATAACAGATATTAAGAACACGGAAAATTACGGATTGATATGGAAGAGGATAAAAGCTGAATTTTAATATTAAAATTAAATTATTATCATTTACCTACCATATATTGTCTCGGGAATATTATAGTAAATCTGCAAATGCTTTAGATATCCTTCCTTCTTCGAATGTAAAACTGAAAAATCCTTTAATTTTTCCCTCAGGAAAGCTCCCGGTAAACTCAACTTCCAAATTTGCTTTGTTATCACTCGTGATGTCAAGTTTTATAAGTTTGGTCTGTGTTCTGTAGCCTATAAAATAGCTTTCAAAGTAATTTTTGATTTCCGAATGTCCGACATAGACATTTCCTACCGATGGATCGTCAAGGATGGCATCTGTCTGCCATTTGCTAACATAGTCTACAGTATCATAAGCATTGCTTGACGCAATAAATTCTTCTACAAAATTTGTTATTTTCATACTCGTTTTTTGATTTTTATATTTCAGATGGTAAGAATAATGAATGTTTGAATTCCATATAAATTTGCGCAGATATAAGATGCTTTCATGGTATATTTACCTATCGAGAAAAATATTTGGCAAGGAAATAATTTCGAAGAGGAAGTGATGGATCAGGAACAAAATATGAAACGGACCATTATCAATTTAACAGAGATTTCCGGTATTCAGAAGGTGATATGGACGTTTTGGTTCTGAATAGTTTATTGAAAGATTGAGGATGCTCGAATCCTAGCAGATAGGCAATTTCAGCGATGCTCTTGTGACCTTTTGCAAGATTTTCTTTTGCCTTTTCGATGACTTTTTCATGAATGAATTGCTGTGTATTTAATCCAATCAGGTTCCGTAAAAGATCGCTAAGATATCGCGGTGTTAGGTTGAGGTGTTCTGCTAATAAATTGACGGTGGGAAGTCCGTTGACTAATGGTGTTTCGTTACTAAAGTAGTTTTCCAGCTGTTGTTCGAGCTTGGCAAGAATATCATTATTGACCGCCTTTCTGGTCAGAAACTGTCGATCATAGAAACGGTTGGCATAATTAAGCAGTAACTCGATCTGGGAAATGATCACATCCTGACTAAACTTATCGATGCGCTCGCTTAGCTCGTCCTGGATAAACCGGTAGATACTGAGTATCGTTGTTTTTTCTTTATCCGAAAGGTACAGCGCTTCTGCTGCAGAATAACTGAAAAAGCCATAATGCCTTATATTGGAGCTTAGCGGATATGCGTTTAACAGGTCAGGATGTATGTGTAGAGTCATCCCATCATAATCAGCCTCTTCTTCCTGCATTTTCAGCAGCTGGCCCGGAGCAATGAACGACATCCCGCCCTCTTCGAAGTCGTAGTGGCCCTGACCATATTTCAATTTTCCGGAAAAGCTTGTCTTAAGGGAAATTTTGTAGAAATTAAGGATGATACCCTGCTCGAAATCCGTGGGGTCGAACTGTGCCTCACCATAATTGATAATACTGATGAGGGGGTGGGAGGGTGCCGGCTGTCCCATTGCTTTATGAAGTTGGGACAAGGAATTAAAGATAACCGGTTGCTTTTTCATAATACAAATTTAAATAATTAGTACGGAGTTATTTTATGAACTGCTAAAAATTAACAGCCCAGAACTAACTATTAGGCTAGAATAGAAACTGTTCGCGGATCTTTTTAAACTGTCCTTCAGGTGTTAATTTCAGTCGTTCCTGGTAAAGGGCAACAGCATCGTTGCCTGCAACATACCTGAATTGGGATTTTTCGTCGGTCGCAGCTTCGTAAATGATCTCTGCCACTTCTTCTGCTTTCGTGTAATCGGCGACCTGCTCCTCACTGTAGCCTTCGCTGACCTTTGCTACCAGCTGACTGTATGCTCCATGCATTCCTCCCTGAAGGGATCTTCCTGTAAAGTTGGTTTGCATCCCTCCCGGAGCGATGACTTTTACATTGATTCCAAATTGTGCGAGCTCGTAGGCCAGACCTTCTGAAAATCCATCGACGGCAAATTTGCTGGCATTGTAAATGGAGCAGGTAGGATATCCCAGAAGGCCGAATGTACTGGTGATATTGATGAACGTTCCGCTTTTTCTTTTCCGGAAATAAGGAAGAAAGGCTTTAGTGATATGAATCACACCCAGTAAATTGGTCCGGATCTGCATTTGGATCTGGTCATCGGTTAATGATTCCAGGGGACCGATAAGGCCGTAACCCGCGTTATTCAGTACGACATCGATGGTTTGGGATTTTAAGATTTCAGATATAGTTGCCTGACTTTTTACGGTATCGGTAACATCAAGTTCCAGTAGGATTACATTGGGAAGTTGATTGAGCTCTTTTTCCTCCTCGGGTCTTCGCATAGTTGCGATTACTTTCCATCCTTTTTTCTGAAATAATTTGGCGGTTGCTTTCCCTAATCCGGATGAAGCTCCGGTTATAAAAATTGTCTTTTGCATAATTTTGATTTATTTATTGATGCAAAATTGGGCATTAGCTAAAATTTAAAATAAGTCAAAACGGTAATGATCTTAGTTGAAATGACGTAAGTTTCTTAAGAATTGCATATATTATATTTTTCAAAAGGAGTATTTATTCTGTACATTTTTAATCTTTTTTGCCATACGGAGAGTTGATCTCTATTGCTCTATCACAGAACAGATAAGTAAAATATGATTTATTCCCTGTTTTTTCGTCGGTGTAAAGTTCACTATCCCATTTGATCACCATTTCCCAACTGTCCCATTTACGCATTTTGTGTACAAAAGGATTAAAAGAGCACTTAACCTCGAAATGCTTTTTGTTTTTGTCTCCTTCAAAACACACAATAACGGAGTCGTCATTGGGACTTGTCTCTTCAACGATGGTTGCTTTAAGTTTCAATTTATTGATTTTTTGTTATTGTTGAGGACTACTGCATTTTCTGTCTCGGCAATCCAATCTCATGTTCTTGCGGATAAGGCTTTCTTTGAGTCATGCTAATATCTTCATGTAGGGTTCTTGCAGCTTCGAGTGACTTATCTTTATCCATAGAATATCTGGGATCAGGGATAAAGGGCATCTTTGCCATTTTATGGATGGTGATTGTAGGAAAATGAAAATCCACCTCTACAGTTCCTAACAGAAGATAACATCCTCCACCTTGGAAAGGATATTCCTCCAGACAATCCGGAAAATGAGCCGTGTCAAAATAGGCTCCTTCGGCATCGATCCAAGTTCCGAAAAACATGGCTCCTCTTTTAGTGGGAACGTGTTTTCTGGAGATTAAATACGCAAGCATTTTAATCTGTTTTTTATGGTATTTGACCAAATCTTTCGCCATAACCGTTCCACGGTACTTTGTCTGTAAAATATCAAATGGACTGAATGATACTGGAAATCCTAAAATCTCTATTTCATCAAAAGCATCCTCAAAAGGATTTTTAACAATAATCGGAAGCTTGTATTCTTTTTGAGGTTCATCCAATAAGGTGGGCTGCCTGAATGTTGACTGGTCATTTCCGAAAAGGAATCTCGCCTGAATAAGCAGCTCATGCTTTTGCTTCCCTGTAAACCTAAATGCACCGATAAAGATCAAAGTCTGTAAAGTTTCTATTCCGATAGGTATTCTCTTGACAAAATTTTCCAAAGAAGTATAATCTCCGTTTTTCAATCTTTCCTCAGGAATCAGCATGGCGATTTTTCCCTCCACCTTTTCGATATGCATCAATCCTAAATAAACATCCTCACCGTATACTGTCGTCTGATATTCGCTGAGGTTGACACATGGATTGTTGATTGTTGCACCTGACATTTTTGCTTCATGTACATAAACTTCTGTTCTGTAAAATCCACCACCATTATTGATGGCACAAACCATAAATTCGATAGGATAGTAGACTTTAAGATATAAACTCTGGTAGCTTTCAACAGCGTAAGAAGCTGAATGCGCTTTACAGAATGAATATCCAGCAAAAGATTCAATTTGTCGGTATACTTCTCTAGAAAGCTGTTCAGGATGTCCCAATTCTTTGCACGATTCAAAAAAATGATCCTTTACTTTTTGCAATGCAGATAATGATCTTCCTTTTCCACTCATTGCCCGTCGTAAGACATCACCATCGGCTGCTGACAGTCCTCCAAAATGCAATGCAATTTTAATGACATCTTCCTGATAGACCATGATGCCATAAGTTTCACCCAATTCTTTTTTGAAAACTTCATGAAAGTATTCAAATTTTGTCGGATTGTTATGTCTGAAAATATATTCCTTCATCATTCCGCTTTGGGCTACTCCCGGTCGGATGATGGATGAAGCGGCAACCAAAGTTTTATAATCTTCGCATTTAAGTCTTCTCAATAGCCCACGCATTGCGGGACTTTCGATATAAAAACAGCCTATTGTTTTCCCTATGCTTAGGAATTCATTGCACTTTGCTTCATTTTTAGATAGGGCAGTGTCTTTGATATCAACGGCAATACCTTTTTTTTCTTTTATTAGGTCAACAGTGTCTTTGATTGTTCCAAGCCCTCTTTGGGATAAAATATCAAACTTTTCAAAACCAATGTCTTCAGCCGTATGCATATCAAATTGCACAATCGGAAATCCTTTCGGTGGCATTTCTAATGCTGTATAATTGGTAATAGGTTCTTCAGAAATAAGAATTCCACAGGAGTGCATGCTTCTCTGATTCGGAAACTTTTCCAGAAGTTTTCCGTATTTATGAACCTGCTTAAAAACAGAATTGTCATCATGTTCACTCATCGGTCTTGTAGCCAATACGTCCAACTCTTCTTTTGGCAAGCCAAAGGCTTTTCCAATTTCCCTAAAGATAGACCGATATTTAAATTCCACATTGGTTCCGCAAAACGCTACGTGATCTTTGCCGTATTTATTAAAAACATATTCCAGAATAGTGTCTCTTGTATTCCAGCTCCAGTCGATGTCAAAGTCGGGCGGTGTTTTACGGTTTAGGTTTAAGAATCTTTCAAAATACAGGTCAAGCTCTAAAGGACAGATATCGGTTATTCCCAAGCAGTAGCTGACAATGGAGTTGGCACCGCTTCCTCTTCCCACATGCATGAATCCCATTTTGTTGCTGTACTGGATAATATCCCAGGTAATTAGAAAGTAACCACTGAATTTCAACTGATCGATCACAGCGAGTTCTTTTTCAACTCTGGTTTTAGCTTCAGGATGATTATTTCCATATCTAACTTCCAGTCCTTCGCGAGCCAACTGCGTCAGCAGTTTAAAATCACTTTCCCTGCTGTCTGTGAAATGCTGCTTATTTTTAGGGGTTGAAAAATCATAATCGAAACTGCATTGATTAATTACGGCAGCAGTATTTTGGATGATTTGCGGATAGTTTCGATACTGATTTAACAGTTCTTTTTTATTGACAAATGTTTCTGTCTCCTTGCAGTAATCATCATTTTCTAATTTACTGATGAGGGTATTGTTGTCAATGGCTCTCAGTATTTTGTGAAGATTGTACTCCTGCTTGGTTGTAATGGTCACGGGTTGCAGTATGACCATTTTCCTGATCCACTTTTTAAGTTGCGGTTTTAAAAGCTGGTTGAGCTCTTCAGGTCTGATTCCTATATATTCAAAATCTTGTAAAACTTCCGGAATGTTTTGCAAATGGTAGATGACAATGGTATCGTTAAGCATCGGATTATGCTTTGGAATTTCTACTCCGTCACAATTGTAATGGGTGAGCAGCCTGTTAATCTCTCCAACGCTCTTTTGATTTTTAGCCAGACAGATATAATACAGTTTGCTATCAACTCTGACTTCCACTCCTACGATAGGTTTAATATCGTTTTCAGTGCACAACTTCAAGAAATCATAAATACCAGTCACCGTATTAATATCGGTCAATGCTAAAGTTTGCAGTTGATGATCTACAGCCTGACGAACCAAATCCTGAATAGAAATGGTGCCGTATCTGAGACTGTGGTAAGAATGACAGTTAAGAAACATGATCTTTTGATTTATTGTATTAATCCGGATGCTCTTCCAACACTGGTGCTTCCAAACCTATTTTTAATTTTATCCATTGCCTGATATAAGGAGATCAGCTCTTCGGTATCTTCAAAAAGATCCATCTGATGGCTTCCGTGCACCAGCCCTGTAAACCTGACCCCGACCAGACGAATTCTCATTCTTCGGGTATATACTTTCTTAAAAAGCTCAAGGACATATTTCAGCAAGGTATGGTCTGCTGAGGTATACGGAACCTTGCATTGCTTGGTTTCTGTATCAAAATTGGCGTAGCGGATCCGGACAGAAACCGTTGAGGTCAGCCATTTCTCATGCCTCAGCTGATAGCATAACTGTTCCACCATCCCGGATAGAATGCTCCTGATATTCTGAACATCGATGGTGTCTTCAGCAAAAGTTGTTTCAGTAGAGATGGACTTTCGCTCTGAATATTGGACTACTGGATTTAAATCAATACCATTGGCTTTCTTCCAGAGTTCCGTTCCATTCTTGCCAATCAATTCCTGAAGAACATCCACAGGCATCTTGGACAAAGTTTCAATCTTTCTTACGCCCAACCTTGACAGCAGCTCAAAGGTCACATCGCCCACCATCGGAATCTTTCGAACGGATAACGGATTTAAAAACGGTTGAATAAACTGTGGTTTTAATTCTAATCTTCCGCTGGGTTTGGCTTCCCCGGTTCCGATCTTTGAAACGGTTTTATTGGTTGACAATGCAAAACTGATGGGAAGGCCTGTGTTTTTCTTCACAGATTTCGCAATTTCTGTTGTCCACTGATAGCATCCGAAAAATTGATCCATTCCTGAAAGATCCAGGTAAAATTCATCCACGCTGGCTTTCTCCATAACCGGAACTTTTTCCTGGATAATTTCAGTCACCTGGTGGGACATTTTGGAATAATATTCCATATCTCCCTTGATCACCTTGGCTTCCGGACATAAACGAAGAGCCATTCTTAGCGGCATTGCAGAACGAACCCCGAATTTTCTCGCTTCATAAGAGCAGGATGCCACCACACCACGATCCCCGCCACCTATGATCACTGGCTGATTCTCCAATACAGAGTCTCTCAGCCTTTCACATGAGACAAAGAACGTATCCAGATCCATATGTGCAATTGCTCTTTCCATTTGACAAAATTATTACGATTTGTAGCAAAAATATGTATATTTGTTGCTATAAATTATAGCAATGTCAATTTTATCAGAAAACATGCGGTATTTAAGAGGTAAGCTCAATCTTTCACAACAAAAGGTTGCTGATGATCTCTTAATCACCAGAGGCAGATACGGTAAATATGAAGATGATGCCGCATCACCTCCCAATGAGATTTTAATCAAAATCTCAAAATATTATAATGTCAGCATCGATTTATTACTGACTATTAATCTCAGCAAATATTCTATCGATGAGATTATGGAGTTGCCGGACAACAGGATTGTGCTGCCCATCAGGGTCGATCATAATGGAAACGACCAGATCGAGATCATTCCACACAAAGCTTCTATGGGATATCTGAACGGTTACGGCGATCCGGAATACATTGAAGGTCTTGATACGATCTCCTTACCCTTCCTAAAAGGCGGAAAGTTCAGGGCATTTCCTGCGGACGGAGACTCAATGCCACCCTATAAAAACGGTACATACATTGTCGGCAAATACGTTGAAAATCTTTCGGATCTGAAAACAGACAGAACGTACGTTTTCATCACTACCAATGATGGGATCAGTTATAAGAGATTCCAGTTTCACGAAGCTGACGGCATTTGGGTGAAAGCAGACAATAGTTTCTACGAGCCTTATAAAATTGCATTACCTGACATTAAAGAGATCTGGGAATTTGCCTGTAGTATCAATACCATAGAATATGGAGCTAATGAATTTGCAGAACGCAATATTCATAATTTCATTACAGAGATCAAGACCGATATCAGACAGATCAAGGAAAAAATGTGAGAAAAGAAATGAATTTATTTGAATTAGGGCGAAAAAAGTTATTTAATACGATATTTAGCAGAAACTACAATGACTCAGCTAAGTTTATTTGAAGCAGAAGAATTTTATGAGTTCCCCAAAGACCTTTTGGAATACCAGGAAAATTTCCTGAGCAGGAAAGAAGCCGATGAACTTAAAGATCAGCTTTTAAAGACGGCACCTTGGGAACAGAGAACTCAAAAGATGTATGATAAGAATGTATTAACGCCACGTCTTACAGCTTGGTATGGTGATATAACATCTTATGAAGCAGCTGATGGCAACACAAAAAATAAAAATCCTTGGACACCCGAACTTTATGACTTAAAAGAAAGAATAGGAAACGAATTTGGTTATCAGTTCAACGGAGTTCTCTTAAACCTGTATCGTGACCATAATGATTCAGTTGCCTGGCATAGGGACAAAGAAAGCCGTTACGGAAAACGACCAATCATTGCCTCGATAAGCCTTGGGCAAACCCGCAATTTTGATTTCAGGAAGAAAGACCATCATCAAAGCAAATACAGCCTTCCGCTTCCTCATGGCTCTCTTCTGATTATGAAGGGTGATTTGCAGGAAAACTGGGAACATCGTATTGCAAAATCAACAATATCCATGAAAGAGCGGATCAATCTGACTTTTCGATTGCTAAAAACAGATTAATAAAATGACCATTCACATTTGACATAGAATCGATTTATACTGCATTTTAGAAAATTCTCATTATTTTTATAAAACTAATAATCAAATATGGTCATACCTGAAAATATTTTATTCAAATACGGAGCAAGATTAAAACATTTTAAGGCTGATGATTTTATATTTAATGAAGGAGAGTATGCGCGGTACTATTTCCAGATACGAGCGGGTATCGTCAAGCTTAATAATGTTTTTGAAGATGGAAAGGAATTCGTTCATGGTTTCCCTTTTGAAGGACATTGTTTCGGTGAAACCTACCTGCTGACCGATAAATCCTATGTGATTAGTGCAACCGCTGTTTCAGACTGCGATATCATCAAGCTTGAGAAAGAGTCTTACGAAAATATGATTAAGCTAAACCCCGAATATTTGCTAAGTGTAAGCCGTTATACGGCGGAACGGCTGCATTTCCGATATTTGATCTCATCATTTTTGGCCATTAAAGATCCCGAGCTAAAAATCTACAAGCTGTTGAAACATCTCAAAGAGTATTTTGGTTACGGCGAACCTTTTTCTTTTCAGGTTCCTTTTACACGATCCCAGTTGGCCTCTTTAGTAGGCCTTCGGGTAGAAACGGTAATCCGTACGCTTAAAAAGATGGAATCATCGGGCTTGCTCAAAATCGATCATACCAAGATATTGTACTAAGCCAATGTAATCAATATACCACAAAGTAGTTCGACTTACTATTTAATTGATAATAAGTATTTTGCTGGCATTTTATTTGTTCCTGTTATTAAAAAATATAAGTTATGGCAGACAATAAATCAAAAAAGGACCAGCGTGACCGAAGCAAAGTAAGCGGTTCTGAAAATTATGAAATCCAGTACTTCAAAGATAAAATGAATGTCAGTTCTCAGGCTGTTACGGGAGCGATCCGTGCGACAGGATCCAACGACCGAAAAATACTTGAAGCTTACTTGAAGGATAAGCATAAAAAATAATCCATTCAGCAGCTTTATACAGAAAGCGCTATTACATCTCATCTTTCTGGCCTTGTCAGAAAGATTTTTATTATCTAAAAGTCAACATTATGAAACTATCAGATTACCATAAAAAAAGATCAGAAGATAAAACGCCAGAGCCTTTCGGCGGAAAGCCTTCAGGAACAGAACTGCGGTTTGTCGTGCAAAAGCACGATGCTTCCCACCTTCATTATGATTTCCGCCTGGAGATGGATGGGGTATTGAAAAGCTGGGCAGTTCCAAAAGGGCCATCTCTTGATCCGGATATCAAGCGCCTGGCGATGATGGTAGAAGACCATCCCTACGATTACAAAAATTTTGAAGGCATCATCCCTAAAGGACAGTATGGCGGAGGAACGGTGATCGTCTGGGATGAAGGGACGTATGAAGCGGCAGAACCTGTCGAAGGGGATCTGAAGAAACAGGAAAAGAATCTTTTGCATCAGCTGTATTCCGGGAAGCTGAAAATTAAACTGAAAGGTAAGAAATTAAAAGGTGAGTTCGCGCTGGTCAAAGCATACGGAAGGGGGGAGAACGGCTGGCTTCTGATGAAACTGGATGACCGGTATGCTACAAAAGATGACATCACCTTAAAAGACAGATCCGTGATCTCAAAGAAGACCATTGCACAGATGGAGAAGGACCCGGATAAGGTCTATGGTAGAAATATTGTCAAAGTTGACAGTACGACAAAGGATAAAAAAAGTGCAGGTAAGAAAGCAGCCGAACTTGTGGATTCGCAGCTTAATGCCGAAGCCCCAAAGAAAAAGACAGCGAGCAGAAAGGTCAGCACCTTATTGAAAAATGCGCCTGAGCAGAAATTCTACCACGAGGTAGAACCCATGCTGGCTACATTGGTCGATCAGCCTTTTGAAAGCGATGACTGGCTGTACGAGATCAAATGGGACGGCTACAGGGCCGTGGCTTTTATGGACGGTCAACATGTGGAGCTCAAATCCAGGAACAATAAAAGTTTTTCCGATAAGTTCTATCCCATCCAGCAGGGATTGGAAAAGTTGAATCTCAATGCAATTATTGACGGAGAGGTCGTTGTCCTGGGTAAGAAAGGCTCGGCGGATTTCGGCTCGCTGCAAAACTGGCGGAGCGAAGCAGACGGAGACCTGGTATATTACGTCTTTGATATATTATGGTATGAAGGCAAAGACCTGAAAGATCTTCCGTTAACAGAGAGAAGAATGATCCTGGACCAAATTCTGCCGCAGAATGAATCCATCCTGATCAGCCAGGATTTCCATACCTCCGGAGTTGAATTCCTGGAAGCTGCGAAAAAAATGGGACTGGAAGGCATTATGGCCAAAAGAAAAGACAGCTTATACCATACGAAGAACAGAACCAAAGACTGGCTCAAGATCAAAGCCAATAAACGGCAGGAGGTTGTCATCGGAGGTTTTACCTTAAATGATGACTCGAACAAACTCTTCAGCAGCCTTCTGGTAGGGGTGTATGAGGGTGAAAAATTGATCTATACCGGGAAAGTAGGGACAGGATTTAATGCCAAAATGCAGAAGGAGATGATGGAACAATTCAAACCGCTAATCACCGATAAAGTACCATTTTCTGAAGAGCCCGATGTTAACAAGCCGTCAAGGTTCCGTCCCAATCCGCCCCATGCAACGGTGACGTGGCTTAAGCCGGAACTGATTGGGGAGGTCAGCTATACAGAATTGACGACCGACGGTGTCATGCGTCATCCTTCATTTGAAGGCATGAGGGACGATAAGAAAGCGAAGACCGTCGTTCTTGAAAAGGAATCTGAGACCACAGAAGTTGTATCGGATAAGTCGATCATCCAGCCCCGCAGAAACAGCAAAAGAAAAACATTGCTCAATCCGACGGAAGCCACGCAGGTAAAGAAGATCAACAGGCATGAACTGAAATTCACGAACCTCAATAAGATCTTCTGGCCGGATGATAAAATAACGAAGCGTGACCTGATCAATTATTATTACCAGGTGGCACCTTACATTTTACCGTACCTCAAAGGGCGTCCGCAAAGCATGAACCGTTTTCCGAACGGGATTGAAGAAGAAGGTTTTTACTTTAAAGATATTACGGGAAAAGCCCCGGAATGGATCGACAGGTATATTTACCATAGTGATACCGATCATAAAGATAAACAATATCTGGTCGGAAGCGACGAAACCACAC
The DNA here is from genome assembly GCF_059579425.1 of Chryseobacterium sp. 2P. NCBI lineage: Bacteria > Pseudomonadati > Bacteroidota > Flavobacteriia > Flavobacteriales > Weeksellaceae > Chryseobacterium > Chryseobacterium sp. 2P. Next base: position 2,560,364 of record NZ_CM184194.1, on the reverse strand, counting down.
TGCTGTATATGGCCAATCTTGCCTGTATTGAGATGAACCCTTGGAACAGTACGGTCAAAAAACCTGATTATCCTACCTACTGCATCATTGATCTTGATCCGGATAAAAATACGTTCGACCAGGTCATTGAAACGGCTCAGGTGACCAAACAGATCCTCGATGATATGGACGTGCCCTGTTACTGCAAGACCAGCGGTTCCACGGGACTCCATATCTATATTCCTCTGGGAAACAAGTATACCTACGAGCAGAGTAAAGAATTTGCACGGGTCATTGCCAGGCTGGTCAACGAAGAACTTCCGAAAATAACCACCATTGAAAGACAGATATCCGACCGCAAAGGCAAAATGTACCTGGATTTTTTACAGAACAGGCCGCACGCGACCATTGCCTCCGCTTATTCGGTCCGGCCAAAGCCGGGAGCAACCGTATCAATGCCTCTGGAATGGGATGAGGTGAAAAAAGGGTTGAAGATGAAAGATTTCACCATATTCAATGCATTGGAACGTTTGGAAAGCATGGGTGATATTTTCAAACCTGTACTCGGTAAGGGTATCAATATGATGAAAGTTATTTCAAAATTTTCTTAGATTATGTCTTTTGATACAGTAAACCGACCGGGCAATACCTGAACATATGTGGAAGGAATAATAGCAGCTAGTAGTTGATCTCTTAAACTATTATCAAGATACAGTATATTTGTATAATCAATTTAGTAAGAAAATTACTATCGACATAACATACTGCAGCCAGTATACATACACTCAGATTCAGTGTGGAGCCAGGATAAAATTGGTTAACAGAAAGTCGGTTTAGAGTTTCAATAGATTCATGAAGAAAATACTCATCTATTTAAATTTTTTATTTGCTATTCTTTCCTGTAAGGAAGTGCATTGTAATGAGGTGAAACAGGCTTTTTATCCGATTGAGTATAATGTAGTTGTTAAAGGATCACATATAGATCTGACTTGGATTAAAATTAGTGGCTCAAGTCTCAAAAATGATGGAGAGTCTGATATTATGATACATAATAATTGGATATTTGATTCCAGTAATGTGGAGATTGGTGATAGTATCATAAAACGGAAAGGAAGTTTAGATCTGACCATCCATAAAAAAGACACTATATTCTTATTTAACTGGCATTGTAGAGGGAAATCCTATTAATAAAATAGTTAAGGAATAATATCTATAAATCGACTGAGTATAAGTACATATAAAATAAAATCTCAAAAAACGAAAATTTGGAAATATTGTGGAAGCGATTAAATTTTTCGAGTAAAAACCTTAGGAATTAAATGTTATATTTACGTTCCAAACCTGATAACGATGAAGCGTACAGAGACTTTACTTTTATTTTTTATTTCATTCCTGACTTTCGGGCAGAACAAACAATTTCTTTACGAATATAAATTCATTCCTGACTCTACGAATAAAGCGAACGTCAGATCAGAAATAATGGTCCTGAATGTCCTAAAAGACAGATCTGAATATTACAGTACAGTCCGGTATGCTTCGGATTCTGCTCAGGCGGCCGATTTTAAAAAAGGAATTATTTCAATGCCGGCTGACGTTGAATCGGTCAATGAATGGGTCACTAAATATCCCAATTCCAATCAACTGACGCACACTACTTTTATGGTTTGGGATAAATATAAAGTGAAGCAAGATGTAGAGTTGAAGTGGAAACTCATTAATGAATTTTCCAAAGTCCTTAATTACGACGTTCAAAAAGCGACGACAGAATTTGGCGGCAGAAAATGGACGGCATGGTTCACCAAAGATCTTCCCATTCAGGACGGACCATATAAATTTAAAGGTTTACCAGGATTGATTCTGAAAATTGAAGATTCAACGAAAAGCCACAGCTGGGAACTGAAAGGCATCCGCTCCAATCAGGAAGAATTTGCCTATCCCGACCTTGGTCAATACAAAATTATTGAATTAAATTACAATCAATTCGTCAAGAAATTCAAAAATTACCGCGCCAATCCGACTGCGGATCTGGTGGGACGAATTCCCGACCAGCCCAATGCTGACGGAACCATGCGTACATCAGCAGAAGTTATCAGGGAGATCAATCAGCAAATAATGACCAAACTGGCCAAAAACAATAATTTGGTTGAGTTGAATCTGCTGAAATAAATGTTAACCGTATTATATAACTAATATAACCTTAAAAATCGATTAGAACATGATTTTTAAAATTGGGTAGATTTGAATGTTGCCTGAAATTTTAAACAATATTATCCATAATTAATATTTATGAAAATTATATCAACTGTTTTTTTACTTGCTACAGCGATATATTCCGCTCAAAGTCTGAAATTTGAAAATCCAGAATTTGAAAAAATAGTTTTAGCAAAATATCCTGAAATTGACTCAAATAAAAACAACCGTATTGAGCAAAATGAAGCTGAAAGTCTGGAAAAACTAAGTTTAATGGAAACAAACTTAACAAATGCAAATGACGTAAAGTATTTCAGAAATTTGACCTATTTATCACTTACAATTAACAATATTAAAGAATTCAAACTTAAGGATTTTTTTAAATTAGAAAAATTGTATATCGCAAGAAATAAGTTGAATAAGCTTGAAATTTATAATCTACCATTATTAAATGAATTTGCTTGTGGTTTAAATCAATTAACAACAGTTAAAATTAAAAACTGTCCTAATATTGTATCTTTAAATATTATGGATAATCAGATAAAAAAAATTGACTTAAGCCAATTTAAAAAATTAAAATATTTGACTATTGATAATAATAAATTAGAAAATCTTGATCTATCGAATAATCCCGACTTGATACAAATTGTTATTGATGATAATAATATAAAGACACTTGATATAACGAAAAATCAAAATCTTCAAATGAATATACTTTATATTGATGATGATGTCAATATTATAGGAACACCAGAGCAATTATCTAACTATAAACCAGCATCAAAAGTTGGACCTCCACCTCCAAGTAAATAAAACTGCAGGTAGTAAGGTATTCCAAGATCCAAGTTGAACGTCATAGATTAGGCATTTGTACCTATGAACAGAGTAAAGAATTTGCACGGGTCATTGTCAAATTAATTAACGAAGAACTTCCAAAAATAACTACCATTGAACGACAAATATCCTACCGTAAAGGAAAAATATACCTGGACTTTTTACAAAACAGGCCGCATGCGACCATTGCCTCTGCTTATCCTGCCGTTATTTTAATCGATACGTGGTTGCATGGCAGCAATGCCATAAAGATCACTAACAGGATCAGGCAGGATCAGTATCTGAAAGAATTGCCTGTCATTCTGATGGGTACCCATTCTGCGTTGTCAAACCAAGCTCAGGAAGCTTCTGCGGATGATTACCTATGTAAACCATTCGATATTGCCCAGCTGGAGCAGATGGTTTTTAACTATAGCAGTACCGCTACATTTATCTGATACGCATTGATTGTTTACCACAACAAATAACCATTATCTTTGTTAGAAATCTTAACAGGATATTCAATGATGTCAGAAGAGGAAAATACTTTCCCGGTCTATTCTCCCGCGTCGGTGATCGGGATTTTCAGCAATGCACTGAAACTTAATGCTACTGTTAACCTGATCTATCTGAAAGGGCGTTACGCTTATGGCGCAGGGAAATCCTACGGCAACTTCTATTATGACCTATTGTTCTCTGAGAGCGATCACAGCTCGATAGGTATCAAGATCTCTTCATTGCTGCGAAGCAAGATCACCAACAATGAGGTATACACCTTAAGGGGTTTTATTGAAAAGAACATCAAAAATTCATCGATAGAATTACGTTTTGTCGTGGATGAGATCATCCAGCAGGAAGAAAAGTCCATTTCAGAGGATGAACTTCGGAGATACGAGCTGATACAAAAGAAACTGGAAACCGGATCAAAGGATCTTGAGACTCTCATCAGGGATAAGATGCTTAAAGATGACAAGATCAGGATCGCCAATATCTATGGTAACAATGCCATTGTTCAGAAGGATTTTACAGAAGGCCTCGATGTTTCTTCAATCCATTTTGAGATCGACAATTACAGCTGCAATATCACCTCGGCAACAGCCATCCTTTCCACGCTCAAAGAACTGTCTTCAAAAAACTATGATATGATCGGCCTGGTAAGAGGAGGTGGAGACCGTCAAAGTATGGAGACATTCAACGACCTGAGTTTATCGGATTACTTTATCACGATAAACGCTTTGATGGTGACTGCCATCGGTCATACGGTCGATGAAACATTGCTGGATCGTTTAGCCGACAAGCGGTTTCATCTGCCTCATGATTACGGTGTAGGACTTCACAGCATTGCTGAAAAACTATCCCTCGAAAAATCCAACTCAAGAGCCTTGCTTATAGAGGAGGTTAAAAAAGACGTCAGAAAGCAATTTTCCGAACAGGTCGAAACACTCGAGAAGCAGCTGAAAAAGAAAAACGAAGAATTTACCGAGGCACAGAAAACCTATAAAGAGCAGGTAGAGAACCAGTCCAAAACATTTGCCGATCAGCTAAAGGTACGCAACGACGAGTTTCATAAACTTCAAACCAGCTCAGCCAGGCAGTTGGAAGAACTGCAGAAAAACTTCCAGGAGCAACAGAAACAGCGGGCTGTGGAACTCGACCATTACAAAAAGGAGATTGCAGCGCTGCATGAGAAAAATGTCCAGTCAGCAGTTAATGAAAAAACAGCCACTTTACAGGCCAATCTCGAAACATTACGGCAGGATAACATCCGCTTGAAAGAAGAAGCGCAGAAGGGAAAGACCAACTACATTGTGATACTTGTGGCTGTGATCATAGCTTTAGTACTCGGATTCATATTGGCTAAAATAACCTAGCCTTTTTAGTTGCCTACCGCTGAGCCACCATCCTGATTCATTTAATTCGTTCCAGAATGAATCAGGATTGATAACAGATCCATCATCGAAGACCCAGAACCTTCGGCTCTCTTTACTATGGACCAATAGCGAAAGCCTTCAGTTCAGCTAATTTACCATTGTCAAACCGCCATACATCACAATAATCATAATCAACCCATTGTGAATCCTCCTCAAATAAACTGATCGTACCTAGGACGGTCAGGTAGTTGCCTTCTTCAATCATCAATTCGACGCTAAACTTCGGCGGTTCTTTGTACGCTTCAGCCATATACTGCCTCACTTCGTTTATCCCTTTTAAGGTACGGTCTCCTACAAATTTCCATAAGGTATCTTCGGTGCAGTAAGTCAAGAATTTTTCATAGTCGCCGGCTGTTATGCATTTATTGGCCTCTTCTAATATTGATTTCAAGTTCATCGATACATGATTTAAGTAACCAAAGTCCATCGAAAAATATGCCTTTCTATCAATCAAAACCAGCAAATTTGTTAAACAATAACATAAAATAAATAATCAATTTCTTCGGTACTACGAAAAAGTAGTGATTTTAATTCAACTCCAATATTCAACTTTACACCAACAGAGCTGATCAGCTGTTCACATCATTTTAACATCAAAAATTACGGTTATGAATATTGAAAGAACAGAATTTACCGCATGGATGGAAAGAATTATGGAACGATTCGACATCCTAAAAGAACACATCGCAACAAAGCAATCCAAGTATATAGAAATAGACGGCGAACAGCTGCTCGACAACCAGGACGTTTTGCAGCTTCTTAAAATAAGTTCCAGGTCTCTCCAGAGATACCGAACCAATAAAAAGCTCCCTTATTATACCATCAGCGGTAAGCTCTACTATAAGCTGTCCGATGTGCACCAGCTCATCAGAAGCAGTCTGAACAAATAAAAAACTAGGACAATCACAGCCAAATCGATCGACACCGCTCTTATTTCAATTGGTTAACCATAAGCCGGTCTATTTTCATCCTGTTAAAATGATCATCGATGGAAGATAGCGAACCGAACATAACCAATGAAATCAAACCGGCAGGGGAAACCCTTTTGGTGTTGAATATCCATAATAACAGGATAGAACTGGTAAAAGGAATTGACAAGGAAGGAAACCTGCAAAAAGTTTCCCCAGAAAACAAGAAAGACAATGACCAGCTTATCAGGGTCGATAAACACGGGGATCTGTTCTCCAACTTCTTTTCCAACTTTTACCGGCAGCTTAAGAACCCTACGCATTTCAACTTTTTTAAAGTTTCGGAATATGACGCTGTCGATACCGCTAAAGACCTTCAGCAATATATCGATCAGGCATCGCCTGAAGAAAAAGAAAAGCTCAGGGAATATGAAATTATACCTAAAAATAACAACCCATTAAAAAATCAGAATACAATGGAAAACAACACAGACAATCAAGAATACCGTTTCCAGCCGGAGCAGATCGACTGGAAGACGATGGAAAAACTTGGGCTTACTCAGGAAAAGCTTGAAAAGATGAATGCACTAGATCCTCTGCTCAGAGGCTACAAGACCAATACCTTAATTCCCATCATCATCAATCTCGGTGCTGCCGTCAGCAAAATGGACGTCAGGCTGTCCTTGCAGGAAGGCGATACCGGCGATATCGGTATCAAGCTTCACGGCATCCGCAGAGAACCTAATCTTAATCTCAAGTTCTTAGGCCACGAGTTCAGCGAAGAAGACAAGAAGAATCTGATGGAAAACGGCAATATGGGAAGAGTCGTTGATCTGGTCAATCCCAAGACCGATGAGATCATTCCATCAGTTATCAGCCGTGACCGCCTAACCAATGAACTCGTGGCTTACAGGGCTGAGTATATGAAAATCCCTGACGAGATCAAAGGAATCAAGTTGGATGAGCATCAGAAACAAACCCTTTTGGAAGGCAAGCCTCTCTATCTTGAAGGAATGACTTCTACAAAAGGAACCACTTTCGATGCTACCGTACAGTTCAATGCCGATAAGCGTTATGTCGAATTCATATTTGACAACAGTCAAAAGAATCAGCAAAGCCAGTCTCAAAAAGAAAGCAGTTCACAAAACCAGAGTCAAAATCAAAACAAAAATAAAAACAGCGAACCGCCAAGAGTTTTCAGGGACAAAGAACTGGATGATAAGCAGTATGAAAAATTTAAAGCAGGGGAGACGGTCTATGTCAGCGGTTTAACCGACAGCAAAGGCAAAGAATACCAGGGCTATATTACCTTCAACAAGGAAACATCCAAGACCGACTTCTCATTTACCAATCCTAACAAGCTCAGGGAGAAAGCCCAGCCATCAGAATCCCATAAAACACAAACTGCGGTCAATAGCGAGGGCAAAACAAATGAAGCGACGAAGAATATCAAAGAACCGCTTCAGTCTAAACAGCAAGAACCTGCCAACAAACAGCAACAAGAACCGCAGAAAAAGCCAGCCAGATCAAGAGGAAGAAAAATGTAATCGAAATTCTATTCATTATACAATCTTCAATCTATCAAGTATAAATCAACCCTAACCACCATCAAATCAAAAACCTATGAAAGCCATCATTGCAGAAAAACCAAGTGTTGCCAGAGAAATTGCCCAGATACTCAATGCCAACCATAGAAAAGACGGCTACTTTGAAGGAAACGGCTACTGTGTGACCTGGGCATTAGGTCATTTGGTATCATTGGGAATGCCGGAAGATTATGGCATAAGAGGCTTTGATAAAGCCTCTTTGCCAATCTTTCCCAATCCTTTCATCCTGACTCCAAGAAAGACAAAAACAGCCAACTCAAAAAACTATCAGCCAGACCCTTCTGCTTTAAAGCAGCTTAAGATCATTAAAAATATCTTCAGTCAATGCACAAGCATTATCGCTGCGACCGATGCAGGAAGAGAAGGCGAGCTGATCTTCCGCTATATCTATGATTACCTCGAATGCAAAAAACCAATTGAAAGACTATGGATCAGTTCCCTGACAGAAAAAGCCTTACAGGAAGGCTTTAAAAACCTTAAACCAGGTTCAGAATTCGATGGACTTTATGCTGCTGCAAAAGCCAGAAGCGAAGCCGACTGGCTGGTGGGCATCAATGCTACCCAGGCATTAAGCATTGCAGCTAACAACGATGTCTATAGTCTAGGAAGAGTACAGACCCCAACCCTGGCTTTGATCTGCAAAAGATTTCAGGAAAACAAAGAATTTAAACAAAAGAAATACTGGCAGATCCACTTACAGCACAGAAAGGACTATTTAAATTTTACCAGTCTTTCCAACCAACATTGGGAAGACAAAAAACAGGCAGAGCAGGTTTTAAAAGCCATAGAGCGGGAGGGTAGAGCCACCGTAGAAGATGTTTCCATTAACAATGTTAAAGAACAGTCTCCATTACTGTTTGACTTGACAGAACTTCAAAAAGAAGCCAACCGAAAGCTGGGATTATCAGCAGATGAAGTTTTACAGACCGCCCAAAGCCTGTATGAAAAAAAATTCATTACTTATCCAAGAACCGGAAGCAAATACATTCCCGAAGACCTTTGGTCAGAAATCCCTGAGCTTGTAAGAGTACTCAATCAAACCGACCCATTCAAATCAGCGATATCAACACTCAAATTCGGCAATTTCAACAAGCGTATTGTCAATGATCTCAAGGTTACAGACCATCACGGACTTCTACCGACGACTAAAATTCCATCCGCTTTATCTGCCAGCGAAAAAGCCATTTACCAAATGATCGTTTACCGCCTGCTTGAATCTCTTTCAGATCCCTGCTCCAGAGAAGTCAGTCACATCACCATCAAAGTCCATCATTATGAATTCAGTATCAAAGGTTCCAAAATACTAAGCAAAGGATGGCGAGCCATCAAAGGCCTATTGTCTGATGAAGCCAGTACAAACCAAGATAGCAACAGCAATGACAAAAGCAGTCATAACAAAAGCTACAACAACAATTCGCAAGAATCCAATCTCATTGAACTCCCAGAATTCAAAAAAGGCGATGAGCTTAAAATATCATCTACAGAACTACAAGAAAAGCTGACCAGCCCTCCAAAACTCTACACCGAAGCCGACCTTTTATCAGCTATGGAAAATGCAGGCAGACAGATTGAAGACAAGGGACAGCAAAAAGCTTTAGCCTACATCGGCATCGGTACACCAGCTACCAGAGCCTCCATTATTGAAACCTTGATCGCAAGAAACTACATCATCAGAAAAAGCAAATCACTGATCCAAACGGAGAAAGGCGAAATGGTCTATGATCTCATCAAAGACCAAAAGATTGCCAATGTCCAAATGACGGCAGAGTGGGAGATGACACTCCACCGAATTGAAACAAAAGAACTCGATTCAAAACAATTCATCACTGGCATCAAAAACTACACAGCAGAAATAACCCAAGAACTCTTATCACTCAACATTCCACAAGAAAACATTCCAGAACTCAAATGTCCAAAATGCCAGCAACATAATCTCATCATTAAAGACAAAATAATCAAATGCCCAGATGAACAATGCCAATGGATTCTATTCAGAAATATATGCGGCGTGCAACTCAGCATCAACAACATCACTTCCCTCATAACAAAAGGAAAAACACCACTTATCAAAAATATGCAAAGTAAAAACGGTAAAAAGTTTGAAGCTTTCATCCTATTGAAAGATGATTATACTACAGCTTTTCAATTTCCTTAAGATCAATACATGCCGTATTAAATAAGCAAACCCACTTCCAGAATGCATAGTGGGTTTAATTTGTATTTACAGAACAGATTTTAAGCAATGACTAATATTTATTTTTCAGCAGTTTTAGTACTTCCATTATTTTGTTATCTTTTCCGTATTATCTGAAGTTATATTCTTTTATTTCCTAAAAGTTCAAATAACTCTGGATGTAAAGGCGCTGCTCCTGATACGGGCTTCAGATTCTATCATCTACATATCAATTGATCATCAAGTGATTTGTTTGGCATATTTTGCATCGCAAGCAAAGTAAACACTAAACCAGGCGAGGTACAAGAAACCTATTTAGACAACAAACAGTTTATGGAAATGCTTAAAATTTCTCCAAGAACAGCACAAACCTGGCGCGATGAAGGTAAAATCTCATTCAGCCAAGTCGGAAGCAAAATCTATTACAGATTATCAGATTTCGAAAAGTGTATGGAAACCTACTACAATAAGTCTTTTTCAAAAAAGTAGAGTAGTACTATTTTAATACTAAAAACTAAAACCCTCTATTTTTCAGAGGGTTTTTATCTAAAATCCAACTTCTAAATTCTAACATCTAACAAAATGAAAACCTCAATATTTCAAAACTTCAACGAAGTTACAGACACTCAACCCATTTCTAAAATCCTAGAAAACATCCAAAACGGAACTTACAGAAACCAAATCGTTTACCTACGAAAATCAATAGCAGATGACAAAAAAGAAGCGGCTGAACGGATTAAGAAATCACTTCCCGCATTTACGCCAAGTGCGACATTCAAAGGTGGTAGAGAAATGGAATTTCTGCAAGAATATAACAGTTTAGTAGTATTAGACATTGACTAACTAGAAAAACAAAAATTAGTCGATTCAAAGGCGAAAGCTATTCAAGACCAATATGTTTATGCAGCTTTCATAAGTCCTTCTGGAAATGGCGTGAAACTATTTATAAAAATAGACTCAACCAAAGAAAACCACAAAGAAACCTTTTTGAAATTGCAACGATATTTTGAAGAATTATTGGAGGTAGAAATCGATAAGTCAGGAAAAGATATTACTAGACTTTGCTTTATTTCCTTTGATCCTGAATTATTCGTGAACGACAATGCTAAAGTATTTCTCACAACTGAAAACAAAGAAAAGCCAACAACTGACAACCATCAACCAACAACGAAATCCCATCAACCGACAACCATCAACAATGACCTCTTATATGAACACGCAGTCCGTTTCACTGAAAAGAAAGAACAATTCACAGTAGGTAACCGCAACAATTTTGTATTCCAATTGGCTAACAATCTCAATAGAAAGGGCGTTCCCGAAGCGATGGCGTTGGGTTACATTTTAGCCGATTATAATTTTAATGATGTTGAAGTAACAAAAGCCGTTCAAAGTGCCTATTCCAATACTTCTGATTTTGGCTCTGATGAATACAAACCAAAAAATAATCCTGCAACAAACGACCGTAAAAAATCTGTCATGCTGAGCGGAGTCGAAGCATCTAATAACAAGAATGAAAAAGATCCCGAATTCGAAGATGATGAAGATAAACCGAGTTTCATTGATAAGCTAGAAATGTTTTTAAATAATCGTTATAACTTTCGTTATAACAAGGTTTTAGGAAAGCTAGAGTTTAAAACAATTAAAGCAATAAAATACAAACCGATGACCGATTTTGCCGAAAACTCAATCCTTCGTGAAATCCTAAAAGCTAAAGTAAAATGCAGTATCAATTCATTGAGAAATTTGCTTCATTCCGATTATTGCGAAATGTTCGATCCCTTTGATGTCTACTTTCGAAACCTCCCAAAACAGGAAGAAGAAACCGACTATATAGAGCAATTAGCAGATACCATAACAACAACTAAACAAGACCTTTGGAGAATATGCTTCAAAAAATGGTTTGTCGCAATGGTAGCATGCGTACTTGATGAAAAACAAGTCAATCAAACAGTAATAGTTTTTTCGGGAAAACAAGGTTTGGGGAAAACCACTTGGATTGAAAAATTAATGCCGAAACAACTCAAGGAATACATCTTTTCAGGTACGATAAATCCAAGTAATAAAGATACTTTAATCCATTTAGCAGAATGTATGTTGATAAACTTAGACGAACTTGAAAACCTCAATCGTTCAGAAATTGGCAGTTTAAAAGAAATCATAACCAAAACCCATATTAGAATGCGCAAAGCTTATGGTCATAACAACGAGAATATGCCAAGCAGAGCGAGTTTCGCAGGAAGTATAAACACTTCCCAGTTCCTTAATGATACAACCGGCTCACGCCGTTTCCTTTGCTTTGAAGTAGAGCATATCGAATATGCTCACGAAATCGACATCAACAAAGTTTATGCACAAGCATTTTCTCTGTTTTCCAATGGCTTCCGCCATTGGTTCAACCAAGAGGAAATCAAAGAAATAAATGCCAATAACGAACAATATCAAATTCGTTCTCCAGAAGAAGAATTACTATTAACATGGTTTGAACCAATAGAAAAAGAAAAAGCACAATATTTCTTTAATACAACGCAGATAGCACAAATTTTATCTACCAAAGCAAATATCAATTTAACAGAAGCCAGTATCAGAAAATTAGGAATGTCGCTTAGGAAATATGGTTTTATAACAATCTCAAAAAATAAAACCTACGTTTATCCTGTAAAACTTAAAGATTATGATGAAGTTGACAAAGAAAATAAACTATCTGGAGACATCATTCCACCTCCTCCAAAACAGGAAAAAATACCTTTCCGATTTGAAAATTAAAGACGAGTGCAAAAATGCACTCGTTTTCTTTTCAATTTTTTTATCTTAGGGAGTCAGTGGAGTCAGTGAAATTTTGCAAAACATTTTTTTATTTTTTCCCTTTAAAAAAAAAATGCTGAAATAGAATAGAACAAAGCAAACGCCGAGTTATACTTCATTACTTTGCGTTAAATACCTCGTTTAAAATAGTTTTTTTTCAAATCAAAAAAAAAATATTTTTTTCTTGTGATTTTTACTGACTTACTGACTCCCATACGGTTTTCCTCATTTTACTTTCAATTGCATTTTGTATATTTATAAACTTTAAAATCTAATAATCATGATAAATAGGCTTAAAAAAATTTTTAGTTCCCCAAAAGAAAAAATTACCTCTTCAAACTCTAAGGAGTCACTTCCCTTAGAAGCTCAACTATATTTAGCTGCTATTGCGAATCTTCAAAATCATAATTACCCAACAGCATTAGAATTGTTTAATACAATTATTGCAAGTGATAATTATGGTGTTGATGCTGAACAAGATGCAGGTTTTCATTATAATAGATCCATAGCAAAATCTAATCTCAACGATTTTGATGGAGCTTTTAGAGATTTGCATAAATCAATTTCCTTATATGAACTTCCACAAGCGAACTTCGAAATTTTTAGATTGAACCATCAACTGGGAAAGCCACAAGATGGTATCGATTTTCTTGTACGTGCTTATAAAATGGGACATCCATCAGCAGAAAGTGTTTTAAGAGAAAATACCAACTATTTTAATTCTTAATTTATGCAGCCTAATTATGCTTTAGCTATTCTTCAAGATGGCTTTCAAAATCTTATTGGAAGAAAAGGGTCAATAACGATTGATGATTTAGAGGGTGAAGTGAACTTTCAATGTTGCAGATACATTTTAGAAAATTATGGAGATAAAGTTGTTTCTGTTCCTGATATTAATAGAATTAATGATGTTATTGGAGCAAACAAAAATTTATTTACCTCAATAATTTCTGATTTCTTGCGTGCAGCGTATCAAATATTTCCTAACCATTGGCAGGTAGGTAAGGATGGTATTTTCATTCATATGATTGCAGCTAATTTATCTTGGTCTGGTATGTGGGATCATTTAGTTACCTATTTTTTAAAAGAACATGGAGAAGATATTGATGATAATAAGAAAGAATCTTTAATATTTTATTCTCAAAAGCATCATCGTTTTGAGTTTAATAAGTTTGTTAGTGAAGCTGTTGTTGAAAGAAATGTCAATATTACTTTTTTTAATGATGGTGAGTATATTATGGTTTCTATTGAGCCTTCCTTGTCAAGTAAGAAAGCAAAATTATCTTCAAATCAAGGTCAAAAATTAATATATATTGGTGAAGATCCTGATTATAGGTTTACCATTGAACTTGATGCATATGACGAAGTAGAAAAATTCACCTTAGAACTCTTAGATAGAAGTGTTAAAATAGAATATTTTTAATAGATGCAGTCAAATCAAGGAGAATATTTTACAGATTTACTAGCAGGCATAATCACTGCACTTGATCACTCGCAGCTGGTACTTCAGAAGGTAAGTGAAACTAGCGAGACTTCTCATAGTACATCGATGATTGCTATTTTTGATAATTTATTTAATAACCCTAAATTTTCAGAACATTTCGAATATAGAATTGGTTTAATTGGAAAGTCATCTCAATATATGTATTGGGGAGATAGGACTCTTGAGAATTCACATCGACACATAACATTAAACTTAAAGTCAGAAAATATTCAATTCTATAATGAATTGTATGATAATAAACTTAGAGACGTTTTAAAATTGTTTAAGCACTTATTTTCTTTGATTGAAAATTTTTCTATTTCTCAGAATGTAAGTAAGATTGCAAAATTCGATCGTCTAGTGGCTATTATTAAAAGTGATTTTATTTATTTAGAATCTATTCAAAAAAAATCTTTAGAACATAATGAATATCAAGAGAATATTTTAAAAGCTTTTAAGTTTTTATCTTTTTCTACTATCAAAAAAAATAATTGGCAACAATATTTAAAGATTTTAGAAGATAATCGAATCTCATACTTATTTCATTTTACAGATAAAAGTAATTTAGATTCTATTAGAGAGCACAAAGCACTGTTCTCCTGGTTTTATTGCGACAATAATAATATTTTAATTAATAGACCTGGAGGCAACGAAACATCTAGACAATTTGATAAGAAAAAGAAACTAGAAAATTTCGTTCGATTATCTTTTTGTGAAAATCATCCTATGCAGCATTTTGCAATAAAAGATGGGAGGATAAAGGAACCTGTTATTCTTAGATGTGATCCTGAAGTTATTTTGCATCAAACAACTTTATTTTCAGATTGTAATGCAAATAAAAATGAGGCAGTAATAAATGATGCTTTGGAATTGTTTAGTTCTTTGCGTTTTGATATTTTTAAAAAAAAGTATTTTGATATTAATCATGATATTGCTTTAAGATCTTATTATCAAGCAGAAGTACTTGTGGCAGAACGTCTACCGATCAGTTATATTTTAAATTTTAATGACTTATGATTTATGTTGAAAATAAAAAGAAAAAATTAGAGAATATTAAAAAAAAATATCCTTATGCGGAGATTATTGATTTGACATCTAATTCCGAATCTAAATTTGTGCAGTTCAGTCCCTTTTATCCAATTGGTAATATTCCTATTCCCTTCAGTAATGATGAAGAAGGAATTTCAGTAGAAGGAATTTGGCAAGGTCTTAAAGTATTTGAGTCTACCGGAACCGATTTTTCTAAATTTTATATCAAAAATATGAAAGGACTTAAGCGTACGATTCGTGTTAATGGACCAATTAAGGGGCACCAAAAGGGTATGTTTAGTCATGAAATTTTAGATTATTTTACAGCAAGAGAAACGATATTTGTAACCTGCTATAAATGGGTTTTAGATAATAAATTGCAAGAATTTGTACAGGAGTTATTAGAAATGGCAAGTAAAAAAGACCTTGTCTTTTTAGATTATAATGTTAATGAAGATATTAATTCTTTAAAAAAACCTCTTTCGCATGCAGCTCTTGTAAAAGCGTATATTGAAGAATATAACAATATTTTCGTTGCACCTGTACAAGGAACTTTAGACTTTTAAGGTTTATAATAAGTGATGATTTTTTTTCTTTTTGTTCAAGTTATTATTAGAAAATTTATATAAAAATTTGTTTATGTTTTCTTTGGTAGTTCGAAATATGTTCAATAAATTTGAATGTTCATTGTCACTGAACGCGTTATTTTATTGAACACCATGTATAGAGAAACGGACATTATTTACGAAGCAGTTGCAAATCTAGAAGAAATCACTGGATTGCAAATAACTGTAGAAACAGTGCGTCAAGACTACGATGCGGTAATAAGTGTTGGGGAGCATACATTTTATGCCGAGACAAAAAAAAATGCAAGAATATCAAATATTGGACTTATACTATCAAAACTTCAAAGTTTTGCTTCTGGTAAAAAAAGCTTGTTGATTGTAGATTATTTAGCGAAGGATGTTGCTGAAATTCTTCAAAAGGAGAACTATAACTATTTAGATATCGCTGGTAATGCGTTCATAAAAGCTCATGATCTTTTCATATTAGTAGAAGGAAGGAAAAAAAAGTCCATCGAAAAGAAAAACCAAAGTCGAGCCTTTCAAGAAGTAGGCTTAAAGCTTTTATTACTTTTAATTTCAGATCCACATAGTCTTCAGATGTCTTATCGCGAATTAGCAGAGAAGACTAATATTTCTTTAGGCTCAGTAAGTAACATTTTTGCAGAATTAAAAGATGCTGGCTTTTTATTAAAGACCAATAATAAAAGAATGCTTAAAAATTTAGATATTCTTTTAGATCGTTGGGTGGTAGCTTATAATGAGATTTTAAAACCAAGAATATTCCGAAAAAAATACCGCCTTGCAAATGACGATACAAATTTCATCAATACAAATACACAGGATCTAGGGTTTGTTTGGGGTGGCGAGGCAGCAGCAGGCATTATAACCAATTATCTTAAATCACATCAGTATACTATATATTATGATGGCGATTTACCAACCCTTAACCGAAATCTTAGGTTGATTCCCGATACCAATGGTAATATAGAAGTGTACAATACTTTTTGGCCAGAAGATCTTCACCTCAAATATAATAATGCTGCACCTCCCTTAGTTGTGTATGCAGATTTAATGGGAACAAACAATAGTAGAAATATCGAGGCTGCAAAAATAATATTAGAAAATGGACTATAAAGTTAGTAGCGAAGATATAAATCATCCATTGCTTAAACCTGTTTTGGAAGAGTTAATTCCTGTTTTTGAAGAAGCAGGAATAAAGTTTTATATGATCGGAGCAGTAGCCAGAGATATTATTCTGGATTTACACAACGAAAAATCGAAAAGGGTTACCATGGACTTGGATATCGCGATCGCAATAAACGATTGGGAAGTATTCCATGATCTGGCAGCTAAAATAACTGCCTTACCCAATTTTACCAAAGATATAAAGCATCAACAAAAATTCATTTATAAAGGGCAATATGAAATTGATATTGTTCCTTATGGCGATATAAAAAATCAAAATGATAAAATTTATTGGCCGCCAGACGAATCCTTGAAATAGTTTCCTTAGAAGGTGTATTTCTACTAAAACTTTTTGCATGGAAAGATCGCTTTCATAAAACCTCAAAAGATGCAGAAGATATTGGGTTTTTACTCAACAATTACTTCAATATCAACAGAGATACATCTTATGAAGAGCCATACAATAAAGTTTATGATGATGAACGTTTTACCGAATTAAAGGCGGGGGCAACTATTTTGGGAATAAAGCTAAATACAATATTATCTGAAAGTCCTAATGTAAAAGCGAAGCTAAAAGCGCTTCTTGAAGAAGATATTGCAAGAGCAGAACAAAGTAAACTATTCAATCAGATTATAGAAACCAATACCATATTAAAATTTGATGATGTTGCACAAGCAATTCAACTCATCAACGAAGAACTAAACTAACAATGAGCACAAAACCTAATAGCAACGAAGAAACAGTACTGGAGGATAACCAAATAATGTGCGTTCTCACAGGACTACCAAAAAAAACAAGCGCGAAGGAAGAAAACCTTCAATCAACAATACTAATGCTGAACGAAGAATACGGCTTTGATTTAGCAAATATGGAGCGGGATTTTACGATTACTTACACTGATCCCGAAACAATGAAAGTCAAAAAGCAGAAAGTAGAGTTGGTTATTTTTGAAGAAGGAGCAACGCGTGATCAAAAAAACATCATCCGTATTGCAACCGTACAAGATGATAAAACCAAAGATACCGACAAAAAGAAAGGAGTTCGAATGACCCTTGAAAATGCAATGGCAGCACTGGATCGTTGTGAATTCGGACTATGGACCAACGGGATAGACATCAAATATTTACAACGAGAAGATGATGATTTTGGATTCGATTACAAATTCAGTGATTTATCAGATATTCCTGGTTTTGGAGAAGATATTAATGATTTGGAAAGACCTGAACGTTCGCACAGCCGTAAGCCCGCAAACGACTCATTAATCAAGGTTTTCAAACGTTCTCATGATTATATTTATGGAAACGAAGGTCGTAAAAAAGATGCCTTTTGGCAACTACTATTTCTTATCTTTTGTAAGCTATACGATGAAAAACGCCGCTTTAGCGATTTCGAAAAAGGCATTTCCTACCGTAAGAAATTTTGGGTGGGCGCAAAAGAACAAAATACCAACGAAGGTCGTAAAGCAGTTGCGGATAGAATAAAATCACTCTTCGCCGAGCTGAAGCAAGACAATATTTTCTCTGGCGTTTTTGATGGTAACGAGAGTATCGATCTTACAGATAAAGGTCTAGCTTTTATCGCAGGAGAATTGGCAAAATACTCTTTCTTAGATGCAACAGTGGATGTCAAAGGGATGGCGTATGAAACCATTGTAAGCAATACCCTAAAGCAAGAAGCAGGACAGTTCTTTACACCACGTAATATTGTTGCGGCAATGGTAGAGATGCTTAATCCCAACGAGAACACTAGGGTTTTAGATCCTGCATGTGGTTCGGGAGGCTTTCTGGTAATGGTTTTAGATCATGTTCGTAAGAAGATTGCAGCAGAAATGTACCCAGAATTAGACGAAGTGCTAATTACATCAAAGTACAATTCGTACGAAGTTAACGAACGTGTCCGCAAATATGCCGAGAACAGTATCTTCGGATTCGATTTCGATCCCGATCTTAAAAAAGCAGCGCGTATGAACATGGTAATGGCTGGTGATGGGCATGCCAATATTTTCCATGTCAATTCTTTAGCTTATCCCAATTGGGAACATCCTACTGAGATCGAAAAAATTAAAAAAGCTATAGATAGTAGTTTACGAGAGATGAAGGATATCGATTCCAACTATGTAGCAGATGCAAGAGGAAAATTCGATATGATATTTACCAACCCTCCATTTGGTACCAAAGTTAAAGTGGATCAAGAGGTTGCAGAACGTTACTTTCTATCCAAATATTCGGATGCGCCAGAAGTTTTATTTATTGAGGCGTGTTACGATTTTCTTAAAGAAGGAGGCAAAATGGCAATCGTATTACCCGATGGTATTTTAGGTAACCCAAATACTTTACCAGTACGCGAATGGATTTTAGACAAATTTAAAATTTTAGCTTCCGTTGATTTAGCGGTAGAAGCCTTTCTTCCACAAGTGGGGGTACAGGCGTCACTGTTATTCTTGGAAAAGAAAACCGAGTTGCAACGTAACTTGGTGCACGACGGTGGCGAAGATTATGATGTATTTATGGCAATTGCAGAAAAACTAGGTAAAGACCGTCGTGGTGTACCAATTTTTGTTAGAGATGAAGACGGCGCAGAAATCCTTTTCGAAACCGAAAAAAAATACCTAGCCTTCAACCAGCAAGGCAACGCCTATGTAAAATCTCGTAAAGAGAAAATCAAGCAGTTGGACGATGATCTTCCGAAAGTGGTTAAAGCATATTTTGAATTTCTAAAATAGGTCAAGGATTATGAAAACAATGACGGTAAGAAAAAGTTGGTTTAATGATTCTGGGGCAAGACTTGATGCTTCATTTCATTTAAGCCCAGGACTACAAACATTAAGGAAGTTAGAAAACTGTCCTTATCCGACATCTTTGTTAAAAGATGAGACCGAGAGTATTTTTAAAGGTGGTATTTTTAAAAGAACATATGTAGACTCTTCGGAAAATGGATACGATTTTATCACAGCTTCCGATATGATGAAATCAGATATATCAGCAACAAAATTTATTTCAAAAAAATATTCAGATATTAATCATTTATTTGTTAAACCTCATTGGACACTGGTTTCCCGTTCAGGCACACTTGGAAATACCGTTTTTTCAAGTGAGCTTTTTAATGGTAAGGTCTTAACTGATGATCTTATCAGAATAGTCCCAAATAACGAAAATGTTTATTCTGGATATTTGTATGCTTTCCTAAGCAGTCATTATGGTTATGGCTTGTTGACTCAATCTGGCTATGGTGGGGTTATTCAGCATATTGAGCCACACCATATTGAGAATATTCCAATCCCCATTCTCCCAGAAGCCACACAACAAAAAATCCACAACCTTATCGTAGAATCTTCCGAGTTAAGAGTACAAGCCAATAAACTGTTGAAGGAGAGTATTGAAAGTATAG
Source organism: Chryseobacterium sp. 2P (assembly GCF_059579425.1). Taxonomy (NCBI): domain Bacteria; kingdom Pseudomonadati; phylum Bacteroidota; class Flavobacteriia; order Flavobacteriales; family Weeksellaceae; genus Chryseobacterium; species Chryseobacterium sp. 2P. The sequence continues at coordinate 2,540,310 of NZ_CM184194.1, read as the reverse complement.
ACGAGTTTTTAAATAAAAAAAAGCATGGAAGGTCTTTAACAGGTTCAGCTTCAATAAAGACTATAAATAGTAACTACCAGTTAAGAATTGATTCACCAACATATATTAATTCTAGTGTAAGTTTTTATGATGAAGAATTAAAATATGCGAAGAATGTTTCGACATTAAAAGAATTGGGATTTAAAGTTACTAGACCAGGCATTTTTAAAAGAATAAAAGTTGATTCAACAAATGGTCTTCCATACATTAAAGGTTCGGAATTAAATAAACTAAATCCTTTTGGCAATTGCGAATATTTGTCCAAGTCTAGAACTCCTTTTTTAGAAGAGTTAAGATTAAGAGAGAATCAAATTTTGTTTACTTGTGCTGGCACGATTGGAGATGTTAGATTGATTAGTAAAGAGTTTGAGGATTTCAACGCTATAGGATCACAAGATATCATAAGAATTCATCAGAGTGAATCCGATGTTTCAATATATTATTTATTTGCATATTTGAAAACAAATTTTGCAAAGGAATTTGCTCAATCACTAAAGTACGGATCTGTTATTGAACGAGTTGAACCTTTTCACGTAGATATGATTCCGATTGCTTTACCTGATGATCGTTTATATTTACAAATTGTTAGTTCTATAGAAAATTATAAAAATTTAATTTATAGTGCATTTAATGAAGAAAAAAATGCAATCGATCTAATAGAAAAAGAAATTGACCAATGGCAAGTATCATAAAACCTCCCTATTTCGAGCAGGTCGTTAATGCCGGCGAGAAAAAATTGTTAGATTTTCTAGAAGTTAACCTTCCAGACGATTATTTTATTATTCCCAACGTAGAGCTGGCTTCTACCAATCCCAAAAACTTCCGTACGCAATATTGGGAATACGATCTTATTGTGGTAACACCACACGCTATTTTTAACATCGAAAACAAAGATTGGAAAGGACGTATAGAAGGCGATGATAATTATTGGTATCTCAACGATCGCCAAATGAGCAATCCTCTTAAAACAGGACGTCAAAAAACTGCAGTTCTAGCTTCTAAACTTAAAGAATACAACCCTTCTTGGGCAAAAGCATGGGTGCAAAATATGTTGTCATTATCTTATGATAATATTTATTCACCAGTAATTTCCTCTGAGGCGTATAAGCTAACCTTTATGCTAAATGAGAGGCTATTAGATTATATTCTTAACCCAGCCAATGTTGGTAAAGAAGAAAACGCGATTCTGGATATACAAGAAGATATCGTAAAGTTCTTAACAGGGCAACAAAGCAAAAAAGCACCCGAAGACAAAAGAGAAGTCCAAGGCTATGAGATTCTTGAGATTTTGGATCAGCAAACCAACTTTACAGAATATTTGGTAAAGGAAGAAGGCAATACGCCTGTCAAACGTCGTATTAAAGAATATGCATTGCAGGTTTCGGATATGTCTCCAGAACAGTTACGCAACCGCGAAGACCAAATCAAAAACCAATACAATGCGCTCAAAAACTTAAAAGGAAAACCTTTTATCCTTAACGTGGAGTTTATTGTGGATAATGAGAATCATCTTTTCTACGAAGTTTCAGATTTTATGGACGAAAACTCGCTTCGCTCAGAAGCCCGTCACAAAACCTTCACATTCAAAGAGAAACTTCAAATTATAGAAAACGTGATGGTGGCGCTTAAAGAAGCCCATTTAAAAGGAATTTTCCACAGAGATATTAATCCAGAAAACATTTATTTGGCTAGTGGGTACGCTTATTTAGGCAATTTTGGCAAATCGTATTTCTTAGATCATAATGATGAAGGTTATACGGTAATGCCAACTATTAACCAAGCGACAGCAACCGCTTATCATCCTTTAGAACTTACGGTGAATGATGCCAATACGGCCTCAGATATTTACTCTTTGGGTGTTCTTATTTACTGGCTATTTACGGAAAAAGAACCTTTTTCATCACCATATGCGTTAGATAAATTGGGTGGACGATTACCCGATAATTTATTGCCATCCAAGGTCAACCCAAATCTACCAGTTTGGTTGGACGAGGTTTGTCGTAAGACAATTCTTACGGACGATCAAAAGCGTTTACAAACCGTAGAGGAGTTGCAACAGCTTATAGCACAATTGTTAGAAAGTACTTCTGTTAGTACAGGCGCAGACGTACCAAAACCAATTCCATCGGTAACTGCGCCTTCATTTGAAGAACTAAAAGAAGGAGATACTATTGGTAGTTATACAATTCATAAAGTATTAGGCAAGGGTGGCTATTCTAGAGTTTTTAAAGTGAAACATCGCATTCAAGATAGGTTTTATGCTATGAAACTTTTCAATGAGAGTGTTAATTTTAACTCTGTAAAAGATGAATATGAAGCACTAAAAAATCTGAAGCACCCTAATATTGTGGAGTTTGTTTGGAATGATGAAGCAGCAAACGGACAATTTTACACCGTAATGGAGTATTTAGATGGAGAAAATTTAAGCCATTATTCCAAGACCGATGTAAGAATGTCTTTGCATAAAGTCATTCAATTGGGAAAAGATATGTTGAAAGCTTTGGTTGAAATGCAATCGAAAGAACAACCTATTTTACACCGAGACCTGAAGCCTCAGAATATAATTTTAGATCAGGGCGAGCGCTTTGTTTTAATTGATTTCAATGTGGCATCATCAAATACGCAGAATAAAGATTTTGTAGGGACCAATCCATATTTGGCACCAGATCTAATTCATGATAATTATAAGGTCCACTGGGACAAGTCTGCCGATGTGTTTGCGTTAGGAGTAACTTTATATGAGTTAGCATGTAAGCAATACCCTTGGCACACCAAAAAAGTACCAGCAATGAGTATCGCACCAAATGATCCTTGTTTGGTAGAACCAAAATTATCAAGAGCGTTTGGCGATTTTCTATTAAAAGCAATTGCGACAGATAGCAGTATTCGTTTCAAAAATGCATTAGAAATGCAAGAAGCCTTGCTAGAAATTGAAAATAATTTTTTAGCTGAAGCTACAAAAGAGGATAGTGGTATCACAACTACCAACAGATTATACCATACAGAAATTTTTATCAGACAAGGAACCTATAACATTAAGCTATACAACAGACAAAATCCATATATTAATTTGTCTGAGTCAGTGGACAATGTCTTATCAGAGTTTACGTCGAAGTTAGAAAAATACAAACCAGATTTGGATCAACCCATCAAGTTGATTCTTAAAGTAGATAATGAAGATATTATTAACGAGAACTTTTGGCATGGTGGTGCTAAAACCTTTACAGCTGGTAATATAGAAAGAGTTCACGCTGCGCTAAAAACGCTATTTGAAAATAATAAAGATAAAATCAAGGCGCGCAAAATTGAGGTTGAAGGCGAAAATATTGTAGATTACATCAATTCATTATACAGTCAGTCCAAATATGGGAATTTTGGAACGCGTGTAAGTGCAAATCCAACTGCTGGCAATTTAGATGAATTAACCTACTCAGAAACCAAGCTTGACAAGAAGCTAATCCCAAGCATCGTTGATGGCACCTTCAAATTGTTAATAATTACAGGAAATGCTGGTGATGGGAAAACAGCTTTTATTAAGAAAATTGAGAAGAGTCCTTACGTTAAAGAAGTAGAACATTTTGAACATCAAAATGGAGCGCGTTTTAAGATTGGTAATACCCAATATGAAAGTAATTATGATGGCTCGCAAGATGAAAATGAGAATATAAATAACCAAGTTCTTGAAAAATTTTTCGAACCTTTTGAGGGCTTGTCAAATTATGAACAAGCTAAAGAAGGGCGAATTATTGCAATTAATGAAGGTCGATTAGTGGAGTTTTTTGAAACTTCTTCTAAACATAAAAACCTCGCAGATGTAATTGATAACTATTTTGATAAAGAAGGTCATTATGAATTGCCGAAAGGCCTTATGATTATTAATCTAAACCTACGTTCTGTGGTGGCTGAAAATAATCAGGAAGGAAGCCTCTTTAAACAACAGATAAAACAATTAACCAGAAAAGATCTTTGGAAATCTTGTGACTCTTGTGATTTGGCGAAGGATTGCTTTATCAAGTATAATGTAGAAAGCTTTAACGACTCTGCTGCTGGAAATGAAGTGATTACAAGAATGGAATGGCTTTTACGTACAGTAAGTCTTAAACGGGAATTGCACATTACAATGCGTGATTTGCGTTCGTTTATTGCTTATCTTTTAACGCGTGACTTTTCTTGTGAAGACGTAAGGTCTCTAGAAGACTACAAAAAGTCGAACCCTGATAAGTATTGGCAATACTATTACTTTAATATTACCAATCCTAATGTTGAAGACGGTCTAGATAATGATCGTTTGATAAAATTGTTGCGCGAAACAGACATCGGAGAAGTAGCAGTACCTAACTTAGATAGAGAATTATTTTTCACTAAACACCAAGAAAAGGACTATTTAGAATTTGCAGATCGAGAAGCTAATCTTTTAGAGATATTTAATGAAAATAAATATTTCGTTCCTGCTCATGAGCAGTCGCCAGAAATTATTTTAGAAATAAAAGAAAAGCATAAATCCTTTATTCGCCATCAATATTTTGAGGCTAAATTTTTTAACCTCATAACAGAAGTTGTTGATGTTGAAGATGAAAATGGCTCGATTGATAAACGTGTGAAACCTGCCAACCTTTTAAGAAGCCCATACAAGTCTGTTTTTGAGTTTGTCAATATACTGCGGGCAGACAAATTAAATGAAAATATTAAAGAAAGTATTTCGCGAGCGATATCGTTAAATGAGGGCTGTAATAATAAATCATTAGACGCTAAGAACTTGGTAATTGCCTCATCAGAAATTAAAGATCCAAAAGGTAAATCTTTCAAATTATTCCCACTTTCAGATTTTGAGTTATTGGTAAATAAAACAGACCATTTAACCAGATTTTTAGAGTATGAATCGGATTCGTTAACCTTCCGTCATAAAGTGAATAAACATATGGCTTTAACTATTTCCTTAGACTTATACGAGATGCTATACTTCATACACAAAGGTTTTAGTCCATCTCTTAATGATATGAAAGGTAAATTTATAGAGTTACTGGTCTTTAAAAACCTTTTAGAGAATCTTAACTACAATGAAGTGGTAGTAACCCCAGATAATAAAGAGTTTTTCTCTGTTAAAAAAGATAGTTCCAATAAAATTTCAATTAATAAACTTGTTTACTGATTATGCCTATAAAACTAAACAAAGATGAAAGTGTTTTCAGAAATGAATTGATTTTTGCTATTGACGCAAAATTAATAAACATTGAAAATACATTTGTTAATCTTTTTATGCTTCTAAAGCATAATGGTATACGACCTTCACAACGAACTAGAAGAGGTGAAAATGTATTTATTGATATTGAAAAACTAAAATTAATATTTTCCAAACTGGAAGAAGATGGGGATGTTACTGGTTTTAAAGATAATTCCGAAGCGGTCGAACTTTGGCTACGTACTAATCTCGTAAATTTGGTAAATAGAGGCAACTCAGATAAGGAAGGGATTTCTTCATTAAAACCAATTCACTTGCAAAGTTATAGAATTAGAAATGCTCAAAAAACGAGAGATTACTATTCTGCGGATCAAGTTTATTTAATGTTAGGCCATGACCCAAAAGTAAAAGAGAACCTAATAAACTTCTTAAGCGAAGGCTATGATTCTACCACAAATCAATTAATGAATAGCAGTCGGCTAGATATTGACAGTTTAGGAGTTTTACATTTGATGAAAAGTATTTCACCTGGATTTTTAGAAAGTAGTACTTCTTTAAATAAAATTAAGCCTTTACTTCATGAGCAAAGTGCGAAGTATTGTGATGATGTAAGAAAATTATTGGTTTATAAAAATGAAATACCAAGAGGGGTTTTAATAGAATATTTAAAAACAATTACCTCTTTTCACCTGGCCTTATACATTAATAAGCTAATCTATCTCCTACCAAAAATGGTCGAGCAAGGTACTACGGACGTAAAAGATGACTGGGCTGTTGTTTTGGATGTGACAGATGATTTTGATAGTAAAGTTTCAGCATTGGCAATCTCAGACGCAGAACGAACATATAACTCCATATACGGTTATATTAAGGCTTGTTTCAAAATTAACAGTGTTATTAGTAAATTGTATTTGGATCGTGGTGATTCAAGCTCTATTTCGAAGACTTTACTTCTATTAAAAAATCCTACAGCAGACTTCGAAACATTATTTAGAGCATTTTGGGATAGTATTTATAATCAACAAGATGAAGAAGATAAGGCTTTAATTAATGAAAAAGTAAAGTATGAAGAAACTTACTTTGACAAGTATGTTGAAATTCTTGTGAAGGAAAAAGGTCCTTACCAATATAAATACCATTTGCAATTTATTGATGCGGTTTCTCAAAAAAATAATGATCGGGGCTTTTTAGCGCAAGGGCGTAGCAAAAAACATCCACGACGTTTTGTTTTGGGAACGAGACTCCTAGAAACCCTAGTTCAGATTCAGGTACTTGATAGAGAAAATGACAAATTTATTACCAGAAGTTTATCAATTGAAGAACTAATGGAAAACTTACGAAGTAGATATGGCTTAATTATTAATGGGCAAAATGAAGAACGTTTTGTAGATGCTGATTTACATACGAATATGGCATTCAAAGAGAATGTGGAAGCATTTAAGCTTAAATTAAGACAGATTGGTTTTTACAATGATCTTAGTGATGCATATATTTTGCAAAAAATTAGACCTCGATACGCTTTAAAATAACAAAATCACCATGGAAGTTAAAAATATATCCCTTTACTATAATAAAATAATTGAGCTCATTATAGAACTTTACAAGGATGAGTTTAATGATGCCAAGCCAGGACACTGCATGAAAATTACTGGTATGGGCAACGATGAGATGTTGCTACTATGGGAAGCTATTACTCTTGAGTTCAAAAATTTAGATACGTTTATTATCAATGAATCTAGCGCAGATCTACCATATATTTCAGCTACAAAACTTATTGAGTATCGTAATCAGCAACGAAAACCCTTATTGGTTTTAATTCCTTCTAATAGTAGAACGGCAGCTGAGGACTCTTACGGAAATGCGACTTTTAAAGAAGTTTCCTTAGAGCCTGTCGAGAATGAACTTCGAATAAGATTGTTATCTGCAATTCCAACTCTAGAAAAAAGTTACATTGATCAAATTTTTAATATTCTAAAAGTAAATGAATTAAAACAAAGTCATGTAATTGATTACCTTTTAGCAATAACAGGAGATAATTACGATAAAGGGTCAATAGGCAAAAATCTTAATTTACTTTCTGTTTTTCCAGATGAGGATTTACTTCTTGATGACAAGCTTTTTAGATCGAGGTTAAACTTAAATTTAGAAAGCACTAATTTACTTTGTACATTTAATAAACCATTATATGATAGAATTGGTGAACTAAAAATTGAAAAAGATTCTCTACAAAAACAATTTATCAAGTTGTTCAAGGAAGAAGCGCAAATTAGTTCTGCATTCACCCTTGTAAGTATTGTTGAAAGCAAGTATCCTTCTTTGTGGTTCAATAAGTGGTTAATTCCAAATTTAGACTTTGATCAAATAAAGCTCCAAATTTTACAAATTCGTTCAACCGATTTCGTGGAAGAAGAAGGTAAAAAAGTTCTGTTAGCTAAAAACACTGCAAATGCAAAGGTTACCATAAGATATACAACAACACCGCCACCAAATAATCTACATAACTTGAAATACTTTAAAGTAATTCTGATGTCTGTAGATGGTGGTGCTGGACAAGAAATTAGCGTTTTACGGAAAGTACCAAATTCAGCTGCTGCACAAAAATATAGAGAAGCAAAGGTTGAACTGAATGCAAATTCGATGGAAGAAGGGTCATACTTCTTTAAAGTGTTAGCAGAGGATGATAAAGGAAATATCCTCAATAATAATGATGAATTTTACGATAAAAAGATTCAAAAAACTTGGGAGGAACAGGGAGAAACAGCAGAGGCAAAGCTTGAGCTAGACTATAAGCTAATTAGTGATTCTGAAGATTTTGATTATGTGTTCGATGAAAATCCTGATAAAGAAGAGAATACACGTAAAGACAAACTAAATAATGTTTTACAGGCTTTTTTTAAATTTAATATTGAAAACCTAAAAGCAAATAGTCCAATTGAGATTCCTGAGCCAAGTGAAACATCTAATATTTGGCTAAATGACTTAAAACCGAAACTGAATTCTATTTTTCATATCAATTATTCAAGTAAGCATAACTACCAAATAATTATTTCTTCAAAATTAAGATTAATTGAATCTGAATTTTTAAATAATGCATCTATTTTGGGGCATGTAACTGCATCATTAAGTAATAATTCAAGCACTATTGGGCTGCAAAATTGCATTATAGAGAAAAGTGCATTAACGGATATTGCACCTCCTAGATTATTTGATTTAAGAAAGCAGATTTTCGAACATATTTTATGTTCCAATCACAGTAACAACGGCATTTTAGAAACCACAAATTTGTACCAAATCAAAGAACAAATTGAAAACTATGTTTTTGAGTATCAAAATTGGTTACAAGATTTATTTGATCAATTGGAAGAATCAAATACTGCGGGTGAAACAAATGAGGAGCTAAGATTAGTTCTTGCTGAAGTACAATATCTAGATATGGTAAAATTGAAAACAAAGTTACCTAATTCTCAGCCTATTACTGCTGTTTTGATGTCTCCGTTACATCCTTTACGCTTAGCTTGGCTTCTAAATCTTATGGACTTGTTTGAAAATTGGTATGCAAAAACTTTAATTTATCCTGATCATTTAAAAGAGTGGTCTAATTTAGAGAATTTGTTTCTAGGCAAACTTTTACCACAAAATAATCCATATGTAATTGTAGATCCAAGTAGTTTTTCAAATTTCGATTACTTGGGGGATCTTTCTTTTGGCTGGGGAATATATTTAAATAGTGAGCTGGTTGATAAAAAAGATACTTTAGTTCCAATGACGCATCAGGTAAAATATTATTTTCGCTCACTACTAAATATTTCTTATTCCAACTTAGTGAACAATGATGTGAGTAAATCAATGGTAGTGAAAAGTATTAAAAATTTTCTAATTCAACATCCTTACACAGATAAGCTAATAATCAACCTTTTTAATGTTGGTGATGGAGATATTTTTGCAGACTCGTTAGTTCAATTAAGTAAGATTAAAGAATATGCAGATACAAAATTCGAAATTAGAATTTTCGTTGGCGAAGATGCTTTAATAGAAAACGGAATTGCACTAAAGGAGTTAATTAATCCTGAGACACAGATTACTGAAGAAGCGGAGCTATTTTCACAGCCTTCAAAAAATAGACTATTTCCAAAGCTTCGTTATTCCATAAATAAAATTGAAGATTATATTCAACACCCTGCTAAATATGATTCTCATTTAAGTTTCTTAGTCAATCCTTTTGCTTCAAAAATAACGCTTCACAAACCTTTTAGAGATTATAAAGTAGATTATCTAAATGGATTAATCCTTGATAATGCAATCGAAATTGAGGAGGGAAAAAATGGAAATAATATGTCATGGTATTCGTTTGTTGATTTTGGAGATAAAGAAAAAAATCTCTTAAATAGTTTTTATACGACCTATCAAGCTTATACAGCGGGTGCCCTGGCTTCACACAAGACAGAAGCAATACCTGCTATTAATCTTAATTTGAATGAACGTGATAGAGTTTTAATAGCTCATTTACACGAATTTTCTGATTGGGTGATTACATTTGATAAAAATTTAGGGCCTCAAATTTTTGACATGCCTTCTGATGATGGGAAAATTCCGTTTTTATTAGATTATATTCCTGGAGAAGAGGTTACAGGTATATCATCATATTTAACAACTAAGCCGTCGAGTGAAATTGTTGGTATTCTAGGGCCACATTTTAAGGATTTTGGAATAGATATAGAAAGTAATGATGGGCAAGAGGCATTAAAAGTATTATTAGAGGACTTACGAGCTATAAGTAGTTCATTGGTTATGCAACTAAACTCTTCAAAAAATAAAGCATTTGAGGTCATAGGTTCTGCATTCGCAAAAAGAGTACTGGAAAAAAAAGGATTATTAGAAAATGCATTTTTAGTTCCAATTGATTTACATCAGAATCTTTTTGATAATTTAGATTCTAATTCGAAGAGTAGAGCAGATAATTTATTTATCTCAATTGATAAAGATTCTAGAACTATTAACATTTCCGTACTTGAGATCAAATGTCGTAAGTATTTAGGCTTAGCTGAAAGAGAAGATCTAAAACTGAAAATGATTGATCAAATCAACAATACAATTTTTGCAATTAAGCAACATTACGATCCTAATGGCTTTACTTCACAAGATCGCCTAGATCGGGAGATAAAAAATAAGGAATTAAAATCTTTATTGGCTTTTTATATTGACAGAGCTTATCGATATAAATACATTTCTGAAAATGCATATAATATATATTGGGACTTTATTCAATCGTTAGATGAAGGTTTTAATTTTAAATTTAATCGCGTTGGGTTTATTTTTGATTTTTCATTTGATCAGAAGCATTTGAAAGAGACTTTAGATGATGATACTATCATCTTCACCTTTGGCGAAAAGTTAATAAATGAAATTATTGATCCAGACTCAGATTTGAATACAAGAAGATTAGAAGATACAGAATTTAATGATGAATTTGAACAGGCATTTGATTCTAAAAGCAAATTAGAACCTTTTATACAGCAATTTAAATCAAAAGTAAAAAAAGAAATACATGAAGAAATTTTCACAGAACCTAAGGTAGAGACTAAAAAAGAAAACAACATAGGTACTGGGACAACTTTAAATGAAACTGATGGGGATTTTGACTTAAACATCCACTCTGAAGAAGGTGTCGAGAATAATGTTGACAAGGATTTTAATGTAGAGAAAGAAGCAATGGAACAAGAAAATGAGGAGGAACTTCAATTTGATATTCTTGTGGGTAAGTCTAGTGAAAGTAGGCAGTATGGTATTCTTGGAAAAACGCTGCAAAACAAAACTGTAGCTTTAGATTTATCCGATACCAATACAATTAGCCTATTTGGAGTTCAAGGAGGGGGTAAGAGTTACACTATTGGAAGTATTTCTGAAATGGTTCTTAAAAAATTTAAAAATGTAAATAAATTGCCGTCACCATTGGCAGGTGTTATTTTTCACTATAGTGAAAGTATGGATTACGAACCTGAGTTTACATCTATGATAAATCAGAATGACAATATTTCAGAAGTTGAAAAATTGAAATCACTTTATGGTGCAGATCCCGATGCCCTTGACAAAGTTGTGATTTTAACTCCATTAGATAAAGTGCAAGAAAGGCAAGACCAGTTTCCTTCAATACAAGTTTTACCATTAATGTTCAATTCACAAGAATTAAATGTTCAAGATTGGTTATTTCTTTTAGGAGCAATAGGTAATGATTCTTCGTACATTAAACAATTAAAATATATAATGAAAGAGCATCGTCGTAATATTACGATGGCTGCTATTCGTGAAAGTGTAGAAAACTCAGACCTATTATCAAATACGCAAAAACAACTAGCTAGGCAAAAGCTGAATTTTGCGCAAGAGTATATTGATGATGATTTTTCATTAAGTCAAGTTCTTGCACCTGGAAAATTAGTAATTGTTGATCTTAGGGATGAATTTATTGTAAAGGACGAAGCTTTAGGTCTTTTCGTAATCATGTTAAACATTTTTTCAGGTGTTAAAGATTTTGAAGGAGAGCATTTTAATAAATTTATTGTATTTGATGAGGCTCACAAATACATGGATAATAAAGATTTAACAGGTAGTATTGTTACAGCAATAAGAGAAATGAGACATAAGGGTGTATCAATAATGATTGCTAGTCAAGATCCCCCTAGTTTACCAAATGAAATAATTGAACTGAGTAGCATGGTATTACTACATAAGTTTAATTCCCCGCAATGGCTTAAACATATTCAAAAATCTGTTATTCAGTTAAATGGCTTAACGCCTGCCGACATGAGTATTTTGAAGCCTGGTGAAGCTTTTTTATGGGCTACTAAAGCCAATGATCATAGCTTAACACTTAAGCCAGTAAAAATATCCACGAGACCTCGCGTTACGAAACATGGTGGAGCAACAATTCAAGCAACAGGACATTAATGAAACATTTATCTTGTACTGGAGTAGGTCGCAGAAGTAATAATGAAGATGTTATTTTGGTTGAAAACTTCAACCAAAATACATCTTTATTTTTAATAGCCGATGGAATGGGAGGTTATGAAAAAGGAGCAGAAGCAGCAAAAATTATTGCAGATAATATTGCAACGCATCTTCGAATGAATACAACTTTTAATGAGATAGTTATTAATGATTCGATAAAAAAAGCAAACCTTGCCTTAAAGCAGTTTAATGAGGTAAATGATATTCGTTCTGGTGCAACAGTTGCGGGTATAATTATAAACAATAATCTTGCACATTGTTTTTGGATTGGTGATGTCAAAATAATCTATATAAAACAAAATAAACCTGTTTGGGAATCTAAAAATCACACATTGATTAATGAATTAAGCGAAGCAGATCCTGTACGTAAAAAAGATCTCCAAGAAAGATATGGTCATGTAGTAACCAGATCAATTGCAGGGAAGCGGGAAAACTGCTATGTAGATTATTTTATGATAGAAAATATTAGTGATGATGAAGCGTTCATAATATGTTCTGATGGTGTCCATAATACCATGACTACAGAGCACATGATTTTACTAACCAAAGAGTGTAATGAAATTTCACAGATTCAAGCTTATCTAGAGAACCATTCGGAAGATAATTATAGCCTAATCAAAGTTTACAAGTAATTACGATGAATATGGACAAAGTTGTTTTATACATTATTCTTGGGGTTTTAGTAACTCTAATAATTGTACTACTTTATAAATTGCAAGTTTTTAAAAATACGGTGCAAGAAAAACAAAAAAATGATGAATTAGATTATAGTAATAAAATTATGTCTATAAAAGCGAGGTATGAAAATGATATTAATGAACTTAAAGATATTCATCGTAAAGAATTAAGAAATGAATTTGAGAAGGGCTTTATCAGAGGTGAGACTATTTCTAAAATTGATGTTCAAATTTTACCATTCAAGCGATCTATAAAAGCAGGAAACTATTTCAGTAAATCCGAGACTTTAGAGTGTGGTTACAAATATCAGCTTTTCTCAAATGGTCTTCCGTGTTTAGAACCCAAAGAAGTAATTGTGGACAGTATTTCAATAAAAGAGTTAAATAATGAGCGGATTGATTTGCTTATGGATAAATTTAATGAGATCATTGAAAAAATTCCTAATTCCAATTTACTACTTGGCGAAACATTATCGTCTTTTGGTAAAGGATTAAGATTATTAGTTAAGAAATAAATTTAAATATTACTTAATGTAAATAGATGAATTTCAATACCTTCCCCCATCAAATAACATAATCGAAATTATACTCATACGCCAACGCATCGGGGATTGCGTCCACTTCGTTACCGCAACTGCCAACAGGGTATGCCTATAATTTGAGATTATGTTAAATGCTTCCCATACAACGGGCATAGCCCTTTTGCGCCTACGCTTTGCCAACGCTTTTCACCCAACCCACCCATTTTATAGGATGCACAAAAAAAATGCAGATAGAGTAGTCCTTTGCCAATAGTAAAAGCCTTTCCATATCCTTAGCCAATTTTTTTAGTTGCATAAAGCATTTAGTTAATTGGCTGCCGACCTTCGGCCTTTCACTCACGCGTATAGCAGTATTCCTTCATTCCTCCAGGAGCTTATGCCAATGCTTTGTTTAAATCCCAATTCAAAAATACGATAGTTTCATAGGCAAATAGTTTTAGTGTATTTCTTCATCGGTCTTTAAAACATCCGACAAAGCTCCTTCCGTCAATCAGTCATACAGCTATTTTTCCCAACGCGCAGAACGATTAGTTTCCAAATGAAATATTTCCATAATTGAACAGAAAGTCAAGCATCTTTTTTGTGCGAGCTTGTCTACCCATTTTTGCCGAATCTTTCCAAAGCTAAATCCGACTTTCTCCAGTTCCTTCACAATAGGTATATGCAAGCATATTCCTACCGTTTCGTCGCCACACGCAGGAGTATATCGCCACACTGAAAGCCATCCGCCATATACACCTGCTTTTTCCATCGCTCACCGTTCTTTGCCAACCCCCTTTCCTTACCTTTTTTACAATTCTTTGAACTTTCCACCTGTAAGAATAATTCCTTAGTTTGAAAATCATAAATCTCTGTTTCTGCCTGTAAATCGTCAGCAAAAAGTGGACATTAGACATTAAAAATTTAAGGAGTGTTTTCAAAAAAATAATTACATTTAATTATGGAAACACCTAAAAAGAAAAGTTCCGAAAAATTCGTAAAAGATATCCGTAAAAATACCCGACGGATTTTCACAACCGAGCAGAAAATTTTGATTGTTATGGAAGGGCTTCGTGCAGAAACTTCTGTAGCAGAACTATGCCGACAGCATAATATTGCCCAGTCTCAGTTTTATTCCTGGAACAAAGAATTTATGGAAGCCTGTAAAAAACGGCTCAATGTTGATGTTGTCAGAGAAGCCACGAGTGATGAAGTGTCTGATTTGAAGAAATAGAATGCCCGCTTGAAGGAAATGGTTGCCGATTTGGTTCTGCGCTATGACATTGTAAAAAAAAGCTTAGACATGCTGGATTAACCCATAAATACAGAAAGTTTATGAGATTATCAGCAAGTGAGAAATACGAAATTATTCAAGAAGTTACTACGAGTGAAATTGGCGTAAAACAAACTCTGGAAAACTTTGGGATTGCAAGAAGTACTTTCTACAAATGGTATCAGAAATACCTTGAAAATGGCTATGATGGCTTGAAGACAAGCAAAAGAACATCTAAAAGACAGTGGAACAGCATTCCGGAAGAGCAAAAAGAATTGGTAGTAGAAATCGCTTTGGAACACACCGAACTTTCCTCAAGAGAATTGGCGCAAAAAATTACCGATGAGCAAGGTGTTTTCATCTCAGAATCCAGTGTTTACAGGATTTTAAAGCAGAGGGATTTAATCCCAGCACCGAATCATTTTTTACTTTCAGCAGCAAATGAATTTAAAGATAAAACAGAATTTGTACATCAAATGTGGCAGACGGATTTTACCTATTTTAAAGTTATTGGCTGGGGTTGGTACTATCTAAGCACCGTTTTGGATGATTATAACCGATACATTATTCACTGGGAACTATGCGATTCGATGAAGGCTGAAGATGTAAAACGAACAGTAATACGGCGATTGAAAAAGCAAAATTAAAGTCTAAAGCCAAGCCAAAATTACTTTCAGATAATGGTTCCTGTTACGTGTCAAACGAGCTCAGAACCTACCTAAAAGACGATTTGAAGATGAAACAGGTTCACGGAAAACCTATGCATCCGCAACCCAGGGCAAAATTGAAAGATACCATAGAACGATGAAAAATGTGGTTAAACTCAATCATTTTTACCATCCAGAAGAATTAGTGGAAGCTTTAGAAAAATTTGTAGAAAACTACAACAACAAGCGATATCACGAATCTTTGAAAAACCTTCCTCCGGCAGATGTTTACTTCGGAAGATCTGAGCAGATTTTGGAAAAAAGAAAACAAATAAAATCAGATTCAATCCGAAAAAGAAGAAAGTTGTATTTTCAACAGAAATTAATAAATTTATAAAACTAATTACTCCTTAAGGAATTATTACAAAATGTCTAAGTTAGTTTGAAGACGTACATCAGTGGCTAGAATTCTCTTACGATTATATTCTCAAGTTGTTAGATTAGATAGTAAAGAAAAAATTTGCTTGCGGACATAATAAGAATATGCAATAACACATTGCAACTGAACTACCTTTCACTATAATTATGTAAAGTTGATTTCTGATATCATTTGCAAATCTTCAGCAAAATGTTTCGAAAATTGTTCATCTTTGACTACCATCCCAAACAAGAATCCACTGAAACAGAAGAAGTTTTTTATCAATGTTCTGACCGCTATTACAAAGAAGTTGAAAAGTGACAAAAAAATCCTAATTTAATTCAGCTAGGATTTACTTTTTTATATCTTGGAACAATTGTTCTAAAGTGATTTCTTTCTTTCGACAAATTTTAGCTATAGTCTTTACAGACATATTGTAATCAGTCTTTGATGTGCCTAATGCTATATTTTTAATTCTCCTTACCGTACTTTCTTCTATTTCGCATTTGGACGCAAACTCTCTCTGTGATTTTGCTTTTGAAATCCAGCTTGTATAAACATACTTGCAAATAGCAATAATTACATCATTTTCTTCGTCCATTATGACAAATTAAAAGAAAGACAAAAAAAATAGTGCGGTTTTCTGTGCGCAATAAGAAAATATCGTTATATTTGTAAAATAGGTTACAATAAATGTAACTTTGCGATACTTCAAAGAATAATAGAAGCTATTGCTTAGAATCTCAAATTCGAAAACTGGTAATTTTTAACATACGAGATGATAAGCAGAAAGCTCACGACCTAGGCGTGGGCTCTCTTATCTGTATGTAAGGTATACCAGTACCCCGAATTGGATAATGTAGAGTCCCACGCCGTCTTTTTCAATGCAGTTCGCTTTATCTCTACATTACTATCTAAGCTCGCTTCCTAAAATAGTATCAGATTACACGATACAATAGGAGGGTACAACCTATTGCGGCTTTAAAAAGCTTACACGGGACACAGATTCATTCATATTAAATTCTTTCCGGTGCCTGGAAGTCACTGCTTACAGAACCTCACCAGTTTTTTTCATACCAAAGGGCATCAGGAAAGTTTTACTAAAAAAAGAATCAAAAAACTACTCAACTTAAAAACAGAAGAATGTAAAAAGCCCTTTCCCATAAAGTTTGCAGACCAACGGGAAAGAGCGTAGTTCAGTAATTAATCTTTAGAAAATTAAAAACCTTTACAAATCTATGAAAAATTCCTATTACCATATAGGAGGTATTTTCTTTGGCCTTATGCTGACCGCTGTCAGTACTCAATTAAAAGCCCAAATACGCAGCATTTCCGGCACCGTCACCTCATCTAATAAACCATTGTCGGGAGTCATTATCTCCCAAGAGGGTAGTGATCAGGTAACCATGACCGCTAATAACGGAACCTACAGCATACAGGTTTCAGCAGAAAATCCCATCCTATTGTTCAGACACCCTGATTATGCAGAAGAAAAAGTCACACTCACTAGTCAGACCGTCGTTAATATCAGCTTAGAACAAAAAGTAAAGGGAATCGAAGAAGTTATTCTCAACGCAGGCTACTACAAGGTTAAAGACAGAGAGAGAACCGGTAGCATTGCCAAAGTTTCAGCAAAAGACATCGAAAACCAGCCTGTCAACAATGTCCTTTCGGCTCTACAAGGCAGGATGACGGGCGTAAGCATTACACAAAATTCCGGAGTTGCCGGCGGAGGCTTTGATATAAAGATCCGGGGGCGAAACAGCTTACGAAGCTATTCAACGACCGGTTATGACGGCAATAAACCGTTATACATTGTCGATGGTGTTCCTCTGCCTCTGGTCAATGATTTCAATAGTGGAATGACCGCCAGCATCCTTCCATACAATGAAACGAACCCTTTGAATGCAATCAATCCCGATGACATTGAATCGCTTGAGGTCCTTAAAGACGCCGATGCCACTGCCATTTATGGAAGCAAGGGAGCCAACGGCGTTATTTTAATCACCACAAAGAAGGGCAAGAAAGAAAAAACAGAGGTCAACCTGAGAACAAGTTACGGATTGGGACAGATGACCAACCTGCCAAAAATGATGAACCTGGAAGAATATGCCGCGATGCGTCGACTGGCTTTTGCCAATGATGGCATAGCAGTGCCCTCCAATGCTTATGATATCAATGGGGTCTGGAGTCCAGATAAAACGACGGACTGGCAGAAATACTTCGTCGGAAATACATCTGAGGTTTCGGATGTACAGCTCGGTGTATCGGGCGGCAACGGCAATACACAATTCTCTGTTTCCGGTGGTCACAATGAGGAAACAACCGTTTTTCCGGGAAGCTACCGCTATAAGAGAAATACCGTGGGAGTCAGTGTCAACCATACCAGTGCCGACCGTAAATTCCAGATCGGTTTTAATGGGACTGCCGCATTGCAGGATAATGTTCTTCCACCGACTGACTTCAATATTGTATATCCGGTCTTAGCACCTAATGCTCCGGATCTGTATACGTCCAGCGGAATGATCAACTGGGAGAACAATACATTTAACAATCCTATGGGACCTGCCACGCAGACCTTTTCAGTAAAAACCAAGAGTTTAAATGCGAATATGACTTCCAGCTACCAATTCGGAAGCGGATTCAGTGCTAATCTGAATAGTGGTTACAGTACTTACAACAGTTATGAGCAGAAAATTTTCCCCAAGACCACCTATAACCCGTCCAGCAATATCGGCAGCAGCAGTTCTTCTCTCAGAAAAGCCCAGAAATTGAACGAGAGCTGGATCCTTGAGCCTCAGCTGAACTACGAGAAGCGACTGGAGAAACACCAGTTCTCCGCATTGGTCGGGGCGTCATTTCAGGAACAGAAATCCGATAACATCGTTATTCTCGGAAGAAATTTCCCATCAGATGACCTGTTGACCAATATGGCGGCCGCAGCATCCATTACGGTTCCCAGCGCCAGTGAATCCTTATACCGCTACCAAGCCGTTTATGCCAGGCTTAACTACGGCTATAACAAAAGGTACTTTTTAAATTTAACAGGTCGACGTGACGGGTCCAGCAGATTCGGTTCGGAAAGAAGGTACGCCAATTTTGGCGCTATTGGGGCTGCGTGGTTATTTTCGG
The DNA here is from genome assembly GCF_059579425.1 of Chryseobacterium sp. 2P. Lineage (NCBI taxonomy): Bacteria > Pseudomonadati > Bacteroidota > Flavobacteriia > Flavobacteriales > Weeksellaceae > Chryseobacterium > Chryseobacterium sp. 2P. The sequence goes on along the minus strand of NZ_CM184194.1, from coordinate 2,521,422 downwards.
AAGAAAAACCATTCAAAGATAGATCCTGGTTAAGTTTCGGAAAACTGCGAACCAGCTATGGTATAGCAGGAAATGACCAGATCGGAGACTATCAGTATTACGACACCTATCAGTCCACCGGCGGATCCTATGGTGGGAATTCCGGATTGGTCCCACAACGGCTGTACAACAAAAACTTCGGATGGGAGCTGACCCGCAAGTTCGAGGCTGCTTTAGAAATGGGGCTATTTAAAGAGCGGCTAAATCTGAACATAGGCTATTACCACAATACCAGCTCCAACCAGCTTGTCGGTATCCCAATGCCTGCCACAGTAGGATTCAGCAGTATTCAGGCCAATCTGGACGCTACGGTAAGAAACCGTGGTCTGGAAGTGTCGTTGGAATGGGTTCCTGTTAAAACAGAACACTGGAAGTGGACGACCAGTCTCAATTTTACGTTGCCGGAGAACAAGCTTATGAAGTTCCCCAATCTTGATAAGTCGACTTACGCTAACAGATTTGAAATTGGAAAATCCATTTCCCTGGTTAAGCTTTACCAATATACGGGCATCGATCCTGTCACCGGTCTATATACCTTTTATGACACGAATCAGGATGGAAAGATCAATACTGCCGACCGTACCGTAAGCAAAGAGATTAAGGAATACTGGTATGGTGGACTACAGAACAGTATCCAGTATAAAAACTGGAGTTTCGATCTGCTGTTGCAGTTTGTAAGCCAGAGCCAATACAATGTGAAATCAATGTACGGCAATATCGGTAACATGTCCAATATGCCTGCGATATTCACCGATTACTGGACACCGGAAAATCCTGATGCCGAGTTTCAAAAGCCCAGTGCAGGGTATAACACAGCCGCGGCGACAGCGAGTTCCCTTTTTATCCTCAGCGATGCTACTGTTTCTGATTCGTTCACCGTCAGAGTAAAAAATGCAACCTTGAGCTACAGCATACCATCGGACAGCAACAGCAAGCTGAAAGCCAGGCTTTTTATGAGCGGACAGAATCTCTTTGTTTTTTCCAGTTACAAAGAAGGAAATCCTGAATTTATGGCGGCAGGCTACACCAGCCCGCTCCGAGTAGTCAGCTTTGGTCTTTCATTAACCTATTAAAGTGCTTTATTATGAAAAATACAATTTTAAAACATATTATATTATTAACCCTTTTGATTCTGTCCCTTTTGATCACTAACAGCTGTGACCGCTTTACGGAAGTTGGACTGCCTAAAAATCAAATAACAAGAGAAGTGGTCTTCAAAGATGACCAGCTGGCTAAATCTGCCATGGCAGGGGTTTATCGGTCATTAGACGAGCAGGGGTTTTTGTCAGGAGCTCCATCAGGGGCTCAGCTTGTGCTGGCAGCCTATACAGATGAACTTCAGGCCTATGGTTCAGCTACTACTGATGCTGCCATCTTTTATAACCTGAGCCATATGGCCACTACCGATAAGATCAAGAATTTGTGGACGATCACCTACACTCAGATATACAACATCAACGCCGTTATTGAGGGGGTTGAAAATTCGGAAAGCCTAAGCTCAGAAGTTAGAAACCGTTTAAAAGGGGAAGGTCTTTTTCTCAGGGCTTTGCTGCATCTTTACCTAACCCAGACATTCGGCCCAGTCCCTTACGTCACCTCTACAAATTATCAGGTCAATCAGAGTATCGGTAAGCTAAGTACCAGTCAGGTCTATGCCCAGTGTAAAACAGATCTCGAAACGGCAGTACCACTCTTACCCGCCACTTTGGCCGCAGGAAACAGGGTATACCCGACAAAGATGGCAGCCTATACTGTATTGGCAAGAATGGCCTATTATGAAAAAAATTGGGATTCCGCGCTTCAGTATTCCAACCTTGTCATCGCAGATGTCCAATATAAAATGGAAGCCGACTTAAACAAGGTATTCCTGAAAGACAGCTCAGGAAGTATATGGCATCTGTTACCTTTTGGTGCTACGTACAATGCATATCAGGGGAATGTATTTATCCTGAACACAGCCTCGCCGACCAATGTTGCGCTACGACAGGATTTTATAGATGAATTTGAGACTGGCGATCAAAGAAAATCCGTTTGGATAGGGCAAAAGACCGATGCACAAAATAAAACGTATTATTATCCATATAAATATAAACAGTATTATACCAGCCCAACCTCATTAGAATATTCGGTCATTTTAAGAGTAGAGGAACTGTATTTAATAAGAGCAGAAGCTTATATTAAAAAAGGCCAATATGACTTGGGAATTGCAGATATCAATACGATCAGGAACCGTGCTGGTTTAGCATCATTAGCCAATACAACTGATCAAAATATCCTGATCAATGTTTTAATTCAGGAAAGGAGGTCAGAATTATTTACTGAGTTCGGACACCGCTTCTATGACTTAAAGCATTACGACCTTGCAGATGTCATAATGCTTTCAAAGAAAGGGCAGTGGAAACCCTATTTTAAATTACTGCCCCTGCCTGCAAGTGAATTGTTATTAAATCCTAACTTAAATCCGCAGAATGATGGTTACTAGGTTATATATGCTGGCATTCCTAATCATTCAGGGACTTTGCTTTTCTCAGGATATTGACAGTCTAAATGCTGTTTACAAGCAATATTATGAAACAGCACTACGGGCGAACAGCCCTAATGGGCGTTACGTTATTCTAAACCACAGCAATACTTATGGAAAGAATGACTATGAATTGTTGGACGTTAAAAAAAATAAAACGACAATGCTGGGTAATTATGATCAATTTCAATTTTTAAATGATGATTTACTGCTGATGCGCAATAGTAATCATTGTCGATTCACAGATTTAAGAAGCGGTCAGTCCACGGAAGTTTCAGGTAACTATTTAATCGAACCTACACAAGCATCAGCTCAAGTGATTCTATTTAATCCAAGTTTAAGAGAACTTCTGTTAGTTTCCATAGAAGGAAAAGTTTTGTGGAGAAAACAGGATGTAAGGGTTTATCAACTTGATACGACTACCAATAACCTAATCTATACATCAGGAAATGACCTTGCTATAACGAATCTGACAAGTTATCGCACTAAGACTTACAAGGTTAATAGTGATATCCAATGGATTTCTTCAGTTGATCAGCGAATATATGCCGCCAATGTCCAACCCAAGCAAATTGAACTCTACAGTGTTGACCTTCGATCAGAAAAGTTAATCAAGCAGCTGATAGCTGTGCCCGAAGGCTTTGAATCAACCACCCGGTTAATTACCTATTTGGAAGTTCGGGAAAATGAACATTTCATATTTCCGTTGTATTTGAAAAGTAAGCTGGAGCGTTATGAAAATCCCGAATTGAAGATCACCTATTCCAATAGGAACGGCGAGGATAAAATGCTCTATTACCATTTGGGCATTTATAATCTTAAAAGAGAACAATGGGATTATCTACCTGATGTGAATGATGAAATACCGGTCTATAAATTTTTAAATGACAAAGGAGATTTCATCGTGTATGATTTAGCGGATGATGTTGTGGAAGAGCAACAAAATAGAATCCTTGATTTAAATCTGTTTTTAAATTATGGTAAAAATTCATATTTATTGCCCCAAAAAAGAATAGAGGAAGGCAATTATCTTTGGGATCGCGATACAAAACAGTTTGTCTATTTTAATGATACGACTTGGATAGCTCATAATATCAATACCGGGAAAGAGGTTGATCTTATACCTCCTAAGACAAAGGGTTGGGACAGTCCCGAGCATAGCGGCTTGGCTAAAGGCCCTGCTACTAAACCTGTTAAAATTAAAGGCAAATCTGCGATAATGATTTCCAACCATTTTGATTATTTTGTAATAGACCTGAAAACCATTCAATTAAAAAGAGTCACCATGGGAGAAGTAGCAAAAACGAAATATCAACTCATGTTGTCAAAAGAGCATTACCCGAAATCATCTTGGAATGTCAGAATAGCTGAAATAGATCTTTCCCGGGATTTACTATTTAAGACATTCAATAAGTTGTGCTATGATTCAGGATTTGCCACCGTTACCTATAAAAACAATAAAACAACATTTTTCCAACAAGGTCATTACAAGGATATAATATCTTATGATAACGGATATTTTTTAACATCTGGTTTTGCCTTGGAGCCTTTTAAGCTGACAATCCTCGAAAGAGGCAAATATCATATTGTTTATGAATCTCTAAAAAAAGAAAAGAAAGGATTTGAAGGAGCTAGGTACGAGATATTTCAATATAAAACCGATTTAGGAACTTCCAACGCAGCACTCTTATTACCTGTCAACTATGATCCCCACAAAAAATATCCGATGATAGTGAATATTTATGAGGAGCTTTCGCAAGATGTGTTATTTTTCTTGCAGCCTTATTTAAATATAATGACCGGATTCAATTATATGCATTATCTGATGAATGGCTATATCGTTTTACTTCCGGATCTCCAATACGAAGTAGCAAATGTTAAAAATAGCGTTTTATTGTCTTTGGAAAAAAGCATCGATTCAGCCAAATCGCTGGCATCAATCGATGACAAAAATATTGGATTGATAGGACTGTCATACGGGGGATATGAGACCGGTCTCGCACTGACCAATTCGAAGTACTTCAAGACAGGAGTGGCAGGTGTTATGATTTCTGATTTGGTTTCCCATGCGCTTAGCCAATCTGAATTCATGACTAAGCCGAACTATATGAGGACTGAAAATCATCAGATGAGGATGAACAATAGTGTCCTGGATCATTGGAATCTTTATCTGGAGAACTCGCCTGTTTATCATGTGAAAAATATTGAAGTTCCTGTATTGCTTTGGACAGGGTTGAAAGATAAAAACGTATCACCTGCTCAGGCAAGGATGTTCTTTATGGGAATAAAAAGACAGATGAAAAAAGCTGTTTTGCTGGAATACATCAATGAAACCCATAACGTCTTACAACCTTTCAATCAATTAGATTTTAATATTAAAATCTGGCAATGGTTCGATTATTATCTGAAGAATAAAAAGCCGGCAGACTGGATTCGCCCACTAACTCAATAAAAAACTCCCGAAAGGGAGTTTCTTAGTCTAGCCTATATAATTCAACATTAGCCGTCTCCGGATGATCAATTTCAGGTCCATCAGTCCCAAAAACCTGCTGTCCAGCTGGTAAACCATTAACAGTACAAATGGTCCCATCTGTTCCACACATGACGCTTCGATCCCATTGATTGGTTGAGTGATTAAAAATATAGCCTTGTCTAACAGCTGCATTCTCCATGTTACTTCTTTCAGTTTTTGTAATGGCAACAGCTCCGATTCCTAATAAAATGGGGACTGATGCTAATAAATAATTTTTCATTTTGTCAAATTTAATGTTGTATTATAATTAGTCAACAGATTTGATAAAAACTTTTTCTGCTGATAACAGTAATTTTTAACTCAAACCATTAAAATAAGCTCCCTTTCGGGAGCTGTTTTTAATTAATCTTGTATAATTCGACATTAGCCGTTTCCGGGTGATCAACGTCAGGCCCGGTCGTTCCAAAAACCTGCTGTCCTGATGGCAGACCATTAACTGTGCAAATTGGATCAACCTCTTCTTTACACATGATGCTTCTATCCCACTGATTGGTTACATTGTTAAAAATATAGCCCTGTCTAACTGCTAAATGTTCTTTGCTACTTTTTTCTTTTTGAGTAGCGAATGCAGTTCCTGTTCCTATCAGAATCAGAACTGCGGGTAAAATGAAATTTTTCATTGTAATAAAATTTGATGTTATGCCTACTCTAAATCAACAGGTTTTCGGCATTCCCTGTTCTGTCGGCCAACAGATTATTTAAATGTATACCTTGTAATTTTGTTACTCGACAATACATAGAAATAATGTTTTGTAGATAATATCCCTCTGATCTTATCATGCTCAGTATTCCTGATATAAAAACTGTAGAGATATTGTTTCGTTGAATTATTATAGACGTCAATGATATAATTGTTTCTGGACACATCCCTTGATTCATTTCTGCCCCTCATAATAGACACATTGTAAAACTTATTGTCATACACAGTCTGGACCTTATTGATGACGCTTGGAGTTCTGACTAATTTTTGTTGTCCGTTCTTAAGATTTTGGGTTTCAATTACCATGTGAGAAAGCGAATCAATCATTCTTTTCCTTTGAATATTTTGGAAATTAAAATCCGCTGTCATCAGCTCGCTACGGTAGTAATGGCTATAAACAATTTTTTTGTTTTGACGATCTATAGCTATGTCCCCATCCGTATCAAAAACGCCGTCTGTGTTTTTCTGTAATGCATCCGGGAAAATTTGATACTCTTTAGTTTCAGTATTTAAAATACCCAGTTCACTTTCTTTTGTTTTAACAAGCATTGTTTTAAATACATATTTTTGTGGTTCAAGCATATAGAACCTCGAAAAATAAAGTCGATTAATACCTGTCTCATACGCCATTAAAGATGGGAGTTTCCCTTCAAAAATTACCGGCACCTTTCCATCAGAGACGCTGAAATATGGATATAAGACATTAATGGTAACACTGACAAAATCATACTTATAATTATTCAATCTGATCGTGTCCAGTTTAATGGAATTAAATTCAGGTGTTATGGTTGAAAGAAGGAGTGGTGTTTTGTGGTTTGCTAAAAATAGGGAATCATCATAACTTCCTGCTAAATAATAGTTATTCATTGGAAACTTCAAGGTCTGATATTCCACTGCTAATGGTTCGATCACTTTTCTTTCAAAAGAACCCTGATGATCATCAACATTGATATCGTATACCAGCACCACAGATAATATCGGCAGGATTGTAAACAATGCAAGCCGGCTTATTAACTTTATTGTGTTTGTAACGTTATTAATGATAATTGCCACAATCAATGAGAGCACACAGCATAGATTAAAAATAAGGTGTTGATTCCAATCCATTTTCTCAAGTATACCTCCACAAGAGCAGGGAATAGAATCGCTGTAATTTAATATAAGATAGATGTACATTGTAAACGCTGACATGATACCAAGAGATGCATAAAGCCCTGTCAGACGAAATTTTTGGACGACTAAAAGGTAGACAATCAACAGTTCAGCTATAATAACGAGCAATGAAATCACGCCTGCATATGCTCCAAGCATAGGCGACTGCGCTAACTGTACCTGAAAATTCTCAACGTCCAAAAGCTTACTGACACTTGCGTAAATAAACAGCAGGATAAAAAAATAGGAAACAGCTTTGACAAAAATTGGCTTAAAAGATTTCATAGCTTTGTTTGTATTTAGTTTAACAGACCAGGATCAGTCTCCATTTGATCTTCATTCCGCAGTACTCGGGCATGGGCTCACCTTTAAATAGGGTCACCGTTGTTCTGAAATTCCCCATACTCTCCCAGATGCCGCTTTCCGGACATGGTAAGCCTGTGGCTGCTGATATGGAGGTATGAGGAATCATAGGTCATAGAATTGATTAATTTTTATTCGAGATCCTCCAATTGTCGCCATCTCTTACCGGCGGATCGGGATCTACTATTTCTTCTGATGATTTTGCAGAGTCTTTTTTCATGATCGATATGTTCAGCACCTCATGTGAGTCGTCATATCGTATTAAATCTTCATCTCGGTTTGTACAGTTTTGTAAACTGATTGCTGCTATCGCTATACTAAAAATTGGGATTAACTTTTTCATTGTAATTTCTTTTGATTAGGTTATCCCGACGTCGGATTGAATTAGAATTCTGAAGCCAAAGTTATTAGCCCTGAGGCCGGAAAAAAACTGTCCTGTGGGGCAATTTTTAAATAGATACGTCTCAATTTTAAAATTGTACCATCATAAAAAAGCTCCTAAAGGCGTATTTATCAGTGGTCACAGCATATTATGTATCGAATGGTCTTCGCTGGCTTCCAAAGGCATTTTTTAAAATCAAAATGCGTATTTTTGAGATGGTGAGGTTCTAATAATCAGTATATGAAAAAGTTAAATTACTTTCTCGTCCTGCTTTCTGCCTATTCACAATTATTATTTTCCCAGCAAAAAGAAGTACGGACTTTCAGAGAGATCAGAAGCAATTACGAAAAAATGGCCATTGATGATGAGCGGGCAATGCCTTTTGTGAAAGCCTACATTCAAAAAGCAAAATCTGAAAGCAAGAATTCTCAATTAATTCAGGGCTATCGGGACGGACGGCAATTTGATTATAAAAGCAAGATGAAATATGCTGACAGCGCTTTGGCAGTAAGTATTAAGTACGGCACCAAAGATGACATCAGTAAAGACTATTTAAGCAAAGGAATCATCTACTACTTTTACCAGAAAAAATATAAGCTGGCTTTAGATCAGTATATGAAAGCCTATGACTTCTCAAAAGGTTCGGGTGACCAATACCAGCATTTTAAGGTTATTTACCATTTAGGGGTTGTCAAAGCACATTTGGGATATTATGACGAAGCACTAGAGCATTTTCAAAACTGTTCCCAATTTTATGAAAGGGCCATGAATCAAAAAGGTCTGCACGAAAACTTACAATTTAACAACAAGAAAGCCTATCTCAATTCACTTCATCAAATGACCGTTGTCAACCGGTACTTAAAAAATGTCTCCACAAGTGACAGTCTGAGCAAATTGGGATATAAACTTACCGAGGGTGACCATGACTTTCTATTGGAGAACAGCTATTTTCTAAAATGTATAGGGATCTCCAAATTTTTGAAGAAAGATTATGATGGTGCGGCGTCGGATCTCAACAGGGCATTACCTGCGATCTTGAAAAGGAATGACTTTGCCTGGGTATCCGTCATTTACTATTACCTTGGAAAGATCTCAGAGGCTAAGAATCAGGATGATTTTGTGATCGGCTATTACAGTAAAATCGATTCCATCTTTGTCAAAGAAGGATTTATCCTACCGGAGGTTTATAAAAGTTACAATTATCTCATCAGCTATTATAAAAACAAAGACCTCGACAAACAATTGTATTATACTGATCAGCTTCTGAAGGCAGACAGTATGATCAGCAAGGATTATCCATACTTGTCCGGAAAACTTCATAAGGAGTACGACCGCAGGTCACTCATTGAGCAAAAAGAAGACATTGAGAAGGCAGGCAGGAAAAAAATGCGGATCGCCCAATTTCTGATCTTGTCGAGTACGCTAACGATTTTATTTTTTGTCATCCGATACCGGAAAGACCGCAAGATAAAAAAACAATATGACCTACTTCAGAAGAGGATTGTTGAAGGCTCTTACGGGATTCCCAATACTGTAGAAGAGCAACCTCAGGAATACTCCTTAAGAAAAACTTTTCTGACGCCTGAAGTAACATCTGAAATTGGTGAAAAGCTGGAAAAATTCGAGAGAGAACTGCAATTTACCAAGAAAGGCATTACTCAAAACAGCATTGCTGCCAAACTTAATACCAACGCAAATTATCTATCCATCTATATTAATGAGAATAAAGGGATGAATTTCACAAGGTATATTGCAGAACTCAGGATCAACTACATAACAAACCTCTTAAATACCAACACAAAATACCTCAACTACACCATAGAAGCCTTAGCAGAAGAGTGTGGGATTGCAGCCCGTCAGAATTTTTCAAATCTCTTTTACGATATCAATGGCATCCGACCAACAGATTACATCAAAAAGCGGAAAAAAGAATTGAAAATCAGCTGAATGAGCCGTCACTAAACGTTTTTTTGTAAATTTCTAAAAAAAGGACATGGTAACAAAAACTATTTTTAGAAAAATTGGAAAGCTACATGAAGAGCTGGAGCTTAAGATCAATGAAGTGTATGATGAAAATGATATGCTGAAGGTAGCAGAAAAATCTTTAATCTTAATCGATAATTCTATCAGAAAATTAAAGTCTTTAGTCTCTGCTCATCATTTTGATAATTTGGGCGAAGAAGTACACTTCTTCAAAAATCTGAAGCCAAAATTCATTTCGAAGTTCATCTACTATTCAACAATTTTAGATCTGGAATCGCATAAACCCAATGCAGGGAATAATGCACTTAAAGAATATTATGAGGCTGAACAGGAAAAGCTTAAGATTTTTTACAAAGAACAATCTGATTTTTACAGTTATTACAGACGAGAAGCTACCTACCTGGATCACAAAATATTTGTCAGGGATTCCTATGATCTTAAAATGAAACTCTCATTGGGATTTTACAATTTCGATACCAGCTTCACAACCTCTCACGATCAGCTGATCGCAAAATTTATGGCGAACGAAAAATTTGACCAGTATTTAAAAAAGCGGATTGATGGCTTATCAGACAGAGATAGCAGCAAATCTATATCCCCTTTGGTCTGGTCAGCATCCAAGGTAGGACTTATCGAATTGGTATATGCCTTATATCATATGCGGTGCTTCAACGGTGGAAATGTTGAGCTTAGTGAAGTGATCAAGTTTGTTGAAAAATCATTAGATACCGACCTTGGAAACTTCCATAAGACCATTTATGAAATCCGAAATAGAAAGCAAGGACCGACCAAGTTTTTGAACATCGTCAGCGATAATCTTTTGCAGCATTTCCATAACACAGAAGGGGAGTGACCTATGCTTGATAAACCAGAATTGCTTTTACGTTTCTGGTTTATCAAGCATTATTAAATTAGGTGATTGCAAATCAGGTTACCACTCATTATTTTTTATCTATGGCATTTATTTTAATTAGTCTCATTTTAAAAATCTATTCATAAAAAATTTTAATAAGGAATATTACCTTTCTCTAATCTTAAAACAACTTGTCGTATCTGTGGTAAGAAGAGCAAAATAACAATTACGATAATCACACCTGTCAGCATCCAACCATAATAATCTCTGGTAGCACGAGCCAATATTTGATGACCTAACATTTGATTAAAATAGCCTGAGGATACTGCTTTTGAAGTATAGATATCGCTACCTGTATTCATATATTGATTTTGAATATCCAGTAAGGTAGTTGGCAATTGAGGGTTTGTTTCCGTAACTGCTTCCCGAATCTTTTCGCGAACTCCTGATTTTGAAAATAATTGAAGTTCGTTATTCAGTGCCAGACTAGCTGTAAACCCTGTAAACCTAGCCAATATGCCAACGAGCGATGCATTGATAGCAATTGCTGGCGGTGCTGATGAAGCGGTAAACGAAACAATCGGAACAAATAATACTCCTGTTGCCACACCATAAATAAACATCGGTAAAATGAAATCAATTGTTTCGCCCTGTACAGAAACAAATAGTATCATATAAGCATAATAAATCGCCATAATTCCAAAGCCAACAATAATCATTCTTATCAGGTTATAACCCATCAAGACAAATCTGGAAGTAACGAACATACTCACTGTAGTCCCTAAAATTACAGACGTCCATATAGGAATGGTGCTGAGTGGGTCGTTTCCTAAAATTACTTCAAGATAGCCGTAGGCAAGTCCTGTACTTCCTTTAAAAATATAAAATGTAAAAAGTAGTAATAGCCCAATGACAAAATTCTTGGTTTTGAAAATCTGTAAGTTGATTAATGGTCGTTTAAGCTTCAATTCTCTCATGATGAAAAGTGAAAGAATAATTAGATTAACTACACTAAGCGTAATGATTAATGAACTACCGAACCATCCCAATTGTCGCCCATATACAAGGATGTATCCCAAGATTAAGATAAACGATACATAAAACAGATAGCCTATCCAATCCACCTGATACAATGGAATCTTTTTGGTAAATCGAGCTTTACTGTTCATCGTAAGCAATACAGTAATTGTTAGGATGAGGAGTATGATAATAAATCCATAGAATAGCCAGTTAAAATCAAAAAAATGAATGACTGCACTGGTAAAAATAGAATAAAAAGGAACGGCAATCTGTATGCTACCATACAGTAAACTAAAAGCAATCACACGGGCACGTACAGATTGTAATCTTGGAAAAATAAGCTGTAACACAATTCCTGACATCAATGCACAGGTAATTCCTTGAAAAAACTGGCAAATAACAAACAATGTCCAATCTTTAAAATGAAAACAGATCACAGAACATATTGCGTTTACAGCAAGGGCAATCAGTAAATATTTCCTAGGTGCAAAATATTTTACGATCCGAAAATCAAGTGCCAAGAAAGCTACGGTAGAGCCATAAATAGCGACCATACCGTATTGTACATCGGTAGGCTGTATTCCGTAGAAACCCATAGCCGCAACTGGACTACCGTAATAAGCAAAGCTAAACAGACAAGTCATCAGAATGGCAAATATGACAGATCTCGCCACCCATTCAGATACCCAGGATTTGAAAATCGGTATTTTATGTGCTTGCATCATTAATCTTTTAAAACATAAACATTCGCATTCATCCCGGCAGAGAGTTTCCCTAATTTTTCAGGCGTATCGGTCAGTTTAATTTTTACGGGAATCCGCTGGATGATTTTGACAAAATTACCTGTAGCATTATCTGGTGGAAGTAGCGAATAACGTGAACCTGTAGTTGGGGAAAGTGATTCGATAGTACCTTTGAATTTTTCATTCGGAAAAGCATCAACTTCTATAGACACTGCTTGTCCAATCTTAAAGTTGCCAATCTGTGTTTCTTTAAAATTGGCAATCACCCATTTTTCCTCGGCTTTGTTCACCAAAAAAGCCAAAGTTTGCCCAGCTTGTATCAGTTGACCTTCCTGAATGGTCTTTTTACCAATTTGCCCATCAAAAGGTGCAGTGATAACCGTATATCGAATGTCCAATTCCTGTCTTTGAACAAGTGTTTCTTTAATTTTTATCTCTGCCTGTATAGCATTATGTTGAGCTCTGAAATCATTAAGTTTAGATTCTGCTACTTCTAAAGAAGCTTTAGCCTGATCATAATCTGACTGTGCAATGGATAAAGAAGCACTGATGTTGTCGAATTTTTGTTGTGTGGTAGATTCATCCGCCAGTAGATTTTTATAACGATCAAATTCTTTTTGCTGTTGGTTCAATCTCGCTTTCGCTCCTGCCAATTGTGCTTTTATAACCTCAATACTTTTAAATTGCGTTTCTTCGCTCGCCGTCAAAATCGGTAATTTAGCGTGTGAACTCATGAGTTCTGCTGATGCAGCATCTTTTTTCAGTCCATACTCGTCCAACTCAATGACAACAAGTGTATCACCTTTTTTAACAAGCTGATTGTCCTTGTAATATATTTTGCTAATATAGCCACCCACTTTTGCGTTTATAGGTGAGAGATAAGCATCTACCTGTGCATCATTAGTTTGTTCATAGCGATATCCTTTAAAGAAATAGGTAGCTCCCCAAATAATGATCCCTACGAATAATGCGATACCAAACCATTTGGTTAGGCTTACAATAATTTTATCTGTTTTATTTTTGTTCATAATATTTGTATTAAAGAATTCCTATAATTGCTAATAGTCTGATATGGGTTACTTTTACGTTTGTTTGTGCTGTTGTCAGATTGAATTTTGCTTCCAATAAGGCATTTTCTGCTTCCAAAAGATCGGTCAGTAATGATTCCTGATTTAGGTAGCTACTTCTGATAACACGGACAGTTTCAGTAGTTTTAATTATATTTTGTTCTGCCGTTTCCACGCTCTCCAAAGCCTGTTTTTGCTGTAAATAAGCCTCTTTGACCTGAAGGGAGATTTCATCCTTCTTCATTTCTGCTTTTTCTTTCGCCTGATTGCTGACAATTTGGGCACGAGCAATGGTATGTTTGCTTTTGTACAAATTATCAATAGAATACTGGACTTTAATTCCTGTCTGACCAAATCCCCACAAGTCATTTGAATATGGATAAAAGGAAATCTGTGGATAGTTGTAATTATAGTTAGAGTACAAAGAAACTTTGGGCAATAGCGTAGCTTTCACTTGTTTTACGTTCAGTTCACTCCATTTGATTTCACTACCAGCCATTTTGTATTCTGGGGATTTGTTGAAAGCAATGTTTACATAGTCATTATAGTCACCCTCTGTGATTGCGTTTAATTCAATTGTATCTTCGTATTTGATTGCTAGCCCCATATCATTTTCACGTCCCATCAGAATATTGAGCCGTTGTTTGGCGATTTCAATCTTTTTCGTAACATCGGAAAGATTAAGTTCCAGTTGAGACAATTTCACGGAGGTTCTCAGCACATCACTCTTTAATACGGTACCGTTTTTATGCAGGCTTTCTATCAATCTCAATTGTTTTTTTTCTGCTTCAATCTCTGCATGAAGAAAATCATAGAAATGCAAAAACTTATACAAATCAAAATAAGCAACTGCGACATTATATTTTACACTATGCTTTTGCAGATCCACTTCATATTGCTTTCGTGTATCTTCTTCCTTTTTCAGGGCAATGTTTCTTTTGTCTTTACCACCATTGTAAAGATTAAAGTTTAAGTTGTAACCTACTCCGTAACCATAGCCTTTTACTGGCACATCCTGTGGAGAAGAGAATAATCCATTGTCATAAATCAGAAATTTGGAATTGAGCTTTACGTCTCCACCTACTGAAAGTTCAGGCAACAAACGATCTTTGGCTTCCAATATTTCTATTTTACTCTGCTGAAGATTTAGGTCGGATAGTTTTAGTTGTCGATTATTTGTTTCAGCAATTTTCCATATTTCTTCTAAACTTAATGGTTGAATATTTGCTGTATTTTGAGCATAAATAGAGGATGCAAATAACATCAGAATTATACCCAAAATCGTAACTGTTTTATATTGTTTCATTAGTTTTGTTTTTATAAATTATTGGGTTCTTTCTGTTTTCTAACCATTTTGTTAGCATCTTTGTCAACTCATCAAAAGCAAAGCTTAAATCGACAATTGGCATAAAAGGACTGGAATAAGTACAAGCCAGACAGTAGATATAAGCTTTATCAATTTCTTCATCTGCACGAGATAATTTATGTTCAGATTTTTGGGCTTGTATTTCAAGTTCAAAATCTTTGTCAGGTTTTATGATTTTATGTTTCATAATGATTCTACTATTATTAACACAGCAAAATTATTCAACACCCCAAACCTTTATTTTATATAATTAGCCTAAAGTTTGCTATATTTGGCCATATGGAAATTCTTAGCCAATTAATAAATAGTGTGGATCAAAATCCTGATTCTATCCTCGTGATGCGACAGCAAACTGAGCAACGTTTGCCTGCTCATCAACACGATAAGGCTCAGTTATTATTGGTTTATGGAGGAATTGCTTATTTACAAACAGACGCAAGGGATTTCTATATTCCGTCTAATCATTATATCTGGATACCGAAAAATTATCCGCACAATTTGATGTTTAATACACAGGATTTATATATTATCAATATCTATTTTCCAGATGAAAAAGCAGATAGCTTTTATGATGAACTGGGTATTTATCCTGTTAGTAAGCTTCTGGCAGAAATGCTCTCATTTAGCGAGAAATGGCAAGGTGATTATTTTAAAGGTTCATGGGAATTTGAGTTTTTAACTACGCTTAAAGGCGTATTATCAAAGGAAAATCTCAAAAAATTCTCCATCCAACTTCCAACAACAGACGATCAAAGACTCAATGCCATAATCGACAGTTTTAGAAATCGGTTAAATGAAAATCTAAGTTTAGAAAGTATTGCTCAGCAATCGGGAATGAGTGTGCGTAGTTTGACCAGATTATTTCAAACGAAATTGCATATCACTTTTGTTCAATATTTAAAGATGCTCCGTATTATCAGAGCGATGGAATTGATAAAAGATACAGATTTGAACATGACGGAAATAGCTTATGAAATAGGCTATTCGAATATATCTGCGTTTAGCAATAATTTTCAGCAACTGACCAACATGAGACCTACTGAATTTAAAACTAAGTAAGAAGTACTGCTAGTAGTCCAAGCAATAATTTTCCCCTAAAAAAGTTAATAGATCACTTAATTTAAATGATCTATTGGTGGTTGGCAAGCTATGCAATATTATCCTTAAATGGACTAACACTTATTTCTATCATCAATTTTTCAAAAAAGAAATAGAAGCCAAATGTATTCCTAATTTTCTTAGGTTCATTTTCAAATTGTAAGTCAGCTTCTGGTTTTAACTTTTCATAAATATCCCAAACTTCTTGTTCATCCTTTTGATAAAATCCGATGTGGAAATTCTCCGGATATTCAGGCGTATTTTCTGTATGGTTCAATTCCTGACCCCAAATGACTAAGGCGAAATTATTGCTGTTTTCCAGAACTGCCATTTTGCTGTTTCTATTGACAATTAAACTAAAACCCAAGTGTTTTGTAAATAAATTTACAGCTTTATCTACGTCTTGCACAACGATGTTGATGTGATTTAAATTCATTTTATTCTTATTTTGATTACAGAACAAAATTACTTTTCAGGCATCAGGCTAAATTGGATAAATCGGTCGTTTTCATTTTTATTTAATATAATTGGTTTTACTCCAGCAAATTTTTTCACTTCCCTTATAAAATGTGATTGGTCTGCATAATCGAGTTGGGGGTAGAAATCACCATTTTTTAGTTGTTTTAATGAGTTGGAGAAGCGAATAATATTTAGGTAGGTTTTAAGCGGTACGCCTAACCATTTATTGAAATAACGGTTCATCTGTCTGCTACTCCAAAAAACATTTTCTTCGAGTTGTTTTACCGTAATTTCTCCTTTAGAAGCATAAATGAGTTGAAATAACTTCTTTTTTCGGTCGTCTATTTCTTTGGATATCGAAGAAATAACCTTAACAGCTTTATGATAAAATTGATTAAAATCATTCAGATCATCTCTTGAAAATCCCCAGTACCCTGTTTGAAGTGTTTTCTTGGTGTTATTTAAATCCTTAAAAGATTGTTTGAAAATATATTCAGCAGCGATGGGATAAAAGCTGATTGCAAACATTGTAGATTTAGGAAATGGGGGTTTAGTGATGGGAGCAGAACATATTCCGGAAACGAAAATTTCAAAATTTCCATTTTCATCAGCTAGCAGAAATAAATCTATTTTTCCATCGGGAACTATAATGCCTTCTTTTTCTTCATTAGAGTTGTTTTTTACCATCCAAATGCTTTCCACGATATGTGTTAGTGGTTCATCGGGTTTGAGACAAATATATTCTAATTTATTTCTTCGCAAATTCATCTATAATTGTTTGAGTACAAAACTATGAATTTATAAACCTACCTTATATCAGTTAAGATGAACTGCCAATAAGGTGAAGAATATCCAAAAACTATAATTATAACCTGATATTTATTACGTAGTATCTAAATGTTATCAATATTATTTTTAAGAGAACCTTTTTAGACAAATTTCCTACTACTCATTATGTATCCCAAATGCAGACCTCGTGATAATTATTGTACGCAAAAGCATCTTGTATAAAAATTAAATGAAAGCCAATACCAGTGATACTTTTGTTGTAGCAGATAAAGATGCCGTTTTCGAAATCATTAATTGTGCGCTCAATTTTTGAAGTCAAAAGTGATTTAAGTTCATCTGCTTCTTGTCGAGTAACTGATTCTGTTGGTTGTGTTATCGATCGGTATTTTTTAAAAAACTCATCTGAAATATATTCTTGTAAGGGAGAACCTCTGTAAATAAGTTTTTGTTGTGTTACAATGATGTGCACGATATTCCAAATAATGTTGTTGTTAAAACCGACTGGAATCCTATTGAGTTGATATAATGAATATTTGTAAAAAAAATCTAGATATAACTTTCGGCTTGTTTTATACTTTTTTTACACCTCTCGAACCATATCCTATTTCTGGTTTTAGAAATAAGGGAACGTTTAAAACAGGGTTTCCATTTTCTTTTTTAAATTTGCAAATATTCTCTTTAGCATTAAGAATAGATATGTTTGTAAAAGTCCTAACAAAAGTACAAATTATGATTAAAGCTATAGTTTTGAAAATTGGACTGTAAACAATAATTATCATTATGACACAGAAACGATGAATCTATCTTTCATGATCTGAGACCAACTTAATTTAGATAAATTTCAGGCCTTGGCTATTAAGTTAATTTACAAATTACTGCAACAAATGCTGCAAATCGGGGTCATTAGAAATTCTTTCCATTTCACTCGTTATGATCTGAAGAATATCTGTTTTAATACTTCTGTAATTTTTTTCAATTTCATTCAGCATACAGTCATTGCCGTCCTTATCTGCAAAAGAACGAATTTCCGGTATCTTTTGATAATGCTTTTCCTCTGCTGAAAGTTTTTCAGTATCAACGACAATTTCAGCATGAAAAATCTTCTGTTCAATTCTTTCATCAAAGTTATCTGAGACAGCTCCTACAAAAAATCCCTGCGTTAGAGTTGATATTTTTGAAGCAGGAATCAGGCTGTCCAACTGTGTGGAGATGGATGTAGAAGTGTCATTCCTGTTGATCGATATACTTTGTCTTTTCTGTAACACTTTGCCAAACCTTTCCGATAAAGCTTTCGCTGTTTCACCTACTACCTGTCCGCTGAAAATGTTTCCAACCGTATTTTGGATGACTTTACTTTCTTTATCACCATAATCCCTGGTCAGCTGCGAAAAATCCTGAAATCCCAGACAAACAGATACTTTGTTGCTCCTTGCGGTCGCAATAAGATTATCAAGACCTCTAAAATAGATGGTAGGCAGCTCATCAATAATGACTGAGCTTTTCAATTGACCTTTCTTATTGATCAGTTTTACAATCCTTGAATTGTAAAGCCCCAGCGCCGCAGAATAGATATTCTGTCGGTCAGGATTATTACCGACACATAAAATTTTAGGTTCTTTTGGATTATTAATATCCAAGGAAAAATCATCTCCCGTCATTACCCAATACAACTGAGGCGAAATCATTCTTGATAATGGAATTTTAGCCGAGGCGATCTGTCCCTGTAACTGATCCTGCGCACCGCCCTGCCAGGCATCCATAAAAGGGGAGAGGTAGTTTTCCAATTCAGAATAGGAAGTCAGAATGGTAAATACATCTTCATACTTCTTGTTGAGCAATTCAATAGCGTGTGGAAATGTGCAATACTTACCATCATCATAGATTTTCAAAAACCAGATAATGGCAGCTAAGAGAATAATCGGACTTTCAACAAAAAAGTCACCCTGTTTCTGTATCCAGCTTCTATTCAGATTCAGCATAATGGTGTAAGCAGCCTCATAGGCATCTGATATATCCGTCATAAATTTAGGATTTAAAGGATTGCATCTATGGCTTTTTTTAGGGTTATCAAAGTTGATGATATAAAACTTCGGTTTTACTTTATAAGCATCTGAATATTTTAAAAGATGATTATAAGCGATTGTTGAAAGGTCATCGAATTTAAAATCATAGATATACATTGAAAAGCCTTTTTCGATATGCTGCCTGATATAATTATTGACTACGGCATAAGATTTTCCGGAGCCTGGTGTTCCTAAAACAATAGTCGCACGAAACGGATTGACGACATTGATCCATCCCTGATGCCAGTCTCCTTGGAAGTAGAATTTTGTAGGAAGATTGATAGAATATTCATTGTAGAGCAGTTTTGTTTCCTGCTGAAAACTTTCGTTTTCACTGTTGAAAACGTCGTCCATCAAATTATTTTTGAGTAACCTGCTCATCCAGACTCCAGCAACCATGAGAAGGATATAGCCTAAACCCGTAGAAAAAATGTATAGGTAAACGGAGGCTTTCGAAGATAGGTTTAGCAGGGTGGTATTAAAATAAAAAATAAGTACACCCGATATCAATGCAGTATTGATTTTTTTCCAAGTGATTTTTTCATTCTTGACCCCTTTTGTTCCAAGGCAGCTTAAACCTAATAACAGCGTGGCAAATAATTTTGAATAGATGGTATGAGAGAACAGACCTGCTGTCCTGTTAAAATTATGTAAAATTGTATTGATCAGCTGAAGCGTCCATCCCCGTTCTTCGAAAAAGCCGTAGCAAAACCAGTATAAATGCATCAATACTAAAATAATACTGACCGCCCGCATTAAAGCCATAGTCTTTGCCAAACCACGTAGATCATCTTCTCCCTGCATCTTTTATTGTTTAATCCAAGGGGAAGATAACAGGCGATTTATGAATTATCCGGTACTGGATGTCAAAGGGTTTGTTGGGCGTGATATGGCATTATGAATCCGTCACCGAGTTTTGCAGCAGTTTTCTTATGGATGTGATGTGAGCCAGTACAACAACGGGCACGATAAAAGTAGGAAGCCAACAGAACGGAAAATTTAGTGCAGCCAGGTTGGGTTGATCGAATGATAATTTCTGCAGCGGAGAAGGCGCTGAGAGAAAAGCAATCACTACCACATTCAGGAGCAATGCAAGGGATATAAAATTCCAGATTAATACAGTTTGCCGGGAAATTGTTCTTTTCTTAATACCAAAATAAGCAATGAATGGTGCAGTAAGTCCTGCCAAAATATCAAAATTTATTCCTTCGAAGGTCATTAATTTAGGAACTGCTTTGTAAAGACTGAGCCAATATAATACAAGCTTCACAGGAATTCTTATCAAATGGATATAAGTCATCCATAATAAAGGAAGACTGTCAATCAATTGCCTGCCTTTTTGACTGATAAACAGTATTATGAACAGCATAATGACCGGAGCAATTCCAAATAGAAGAATGGGAGGAGGAATTACATCAGTATTTTGATGATAGACGCCCTTGCGTGCCAGTAAAGCCTGTATCAATAACCAGATCAATATTCCAATAACAATAAAAAATCTGTTTTTCTGGTTTATCCAAATTCTTGATTTCCTCATTATAATCATTACCATCACAAAGGTTAAAGCAGTGATAGAAACAAAGGCATAGGACACAGATGAAGGCAGTAGATCAAGCATATTTTTATATAAAATTAGTTAAATTAACAAGGTATGACATTGCCATAGGACAAGAATTTGTCATATCATTTTTTTCTCAAATGCTTTTTCTTTCTTCTCATCCTATTTTCAAAATCCATTTCCTCATAATCTTCTCCTTGTGTTGGCGGCAATAGACCGCCTATTGATTCAAATAAATCTTTATGGTTATTTGTATCCATGATATCAAGGAAAGGATATATTGTTGGTTTTATAAAATTAGCGTCATTCGACGAAGACGATTTTTTATAAGGTTCTTCCGCTTCATTTTTATCTGGCTTAAGAATGCTGTTCCAGCATTCATTAAAAGCATTGGCTGAACATTCCTTTCCCAAACGTGATCCATTCCAGACCGTTTTTGACTGATGATCAATGAATGTCATGCCGTAAATTCTTCCCGTATCATTTTTGCGAATTACTGTATCAATGCCTTCATTCTTTAAATTTTTTACAAATGTTTCTTCATCTTTTGAAGATTGTAATTTCAGTACGATTTTTTCTGGTAGCTTTTCTCTCACGGGAAGATTTTTCATTTTTGTTCTGCACGATTCGAAATGCTTTTCCAAAGAATCCAGACCTACCTTTTTTCCAAACAGCGATGCCTTAAAAGGATGGCCTGTCTTTTTACCATTACGGTCTGTTGGAAAGTACAATAAACCTCTTTGCAAATGACCGTGCAGTTCTCCTTCCACTTTTTCCGCAGTGATATTGTAGAGAGATAGCAGAGCGTTGTACTCACCCAGGGACTGAAATTGATATTGCGAACTAATATGTCTTACCACTGAGGCAATCTGACTTTTTATATCACCTCCCTTATAATCGACCGCTTTAAAAATCGGGCTGTTCAATTGAGTTTCTTTTTCAGGTGCTGAAATTAATCCGAATTTCTCTTCCAGTTCCCGGCATACTTTCATCGAACGGACTTTTTCGAACTTGTCGGAAATCTTCTTACCTTCTTCATCGACACAGACAGAAACAATATGAATATGACTTCTGTCTATATCCGTATGTTTAAATACAACAAACGGCTGTTCCCCATAGCCCATTTCCTGCATGTATTGCTGAGCCATTTGCCTGTATTTCTCATCAGAAACATTGTCTTCAGGATCAGGATTTAAAGAAATATGCAGGGTATGTTTTTCTGTATTTCGATTGGCAAACAGATAAGGTTCAAAAGATTTTGCCAGCTGACTTACCTTGTACTGCCCATTGGGAGTTTCAATCATTTTGTTAGTCAGCAGAATTTCTCCTTTCTCCTTTTCTACTTTCAGATTATTGTAGGACAAAGCACCAAACATATTGCTGCTTCTTCCAATTTTAGCAATCATATTTTTACTCGTTTTTAAGATGATTTTGATTAAACTCTTCGGTCAATTGAATTACTTTTTTGAAGATTTCCACCATTTCTATAGTCTGCTTTTCCAATTTAAAAAGTAATGACGCCGCTTTTTTCTCAGTAAAATGAGTGTAAAGCAGTTTTACAATCTGATTATAATTGACACCGACCGCACGGAACTGGCTGTGAAATGAGGTCAGTCTCATATAAAAATCAATGGTTCCTTTATCCAATTTGACCGTCTTTATCGTCTTTTCAAAGATGCAGGATGTTATAAAATGAGCCTTGACGGACATCCCTGATTGGTCAAACAATTCAAGAAACCGGGAGTGTTCGACCTCATTAAAAGAAATCGTATATCGAATTTTAGCAGGGTCAGCCTTTGGGCGACGACCGGTTTTTTTCTGTTTATTATTCTGATCATTCATAATCCATCCATTTAATTTTATAACACATCGACTTCGGAGATTGTTTTCCCAGCCCCCTGCAAGGGCAAGTTGTTTTCAGTATCCGAAAACGTTTCGAGATGCTCAAAACACAACTTGCCCCTTTCGGGTGAAAGGAAGTAACCTTTCAGTAAAACTAATGTTGTTCGGAACAACTCCCCAGCAAAGTAACTTACAGATCATCAAAAAGTCTCCATCTTAAATGAAGCCAAAAAGAGACATATACAGTCAAATCCAACCGCTAATCATCAGACACAATGAATAATCTCTCTATTTGTACCGGAAGGTCAGCAGGAAAGAAATAAAGCTAGATGGTTAAAGGTCGTGAAGGCTTGCTTTCCAGAATGCCGGAGAACGTGCAATCAGTAAAAACATCTATCAAGAATCTCTTAAATGCTGAGTCTCAGCGCTCGGTCAGAATTGATTGATCGATTGCTGGACTTCAGGTAGGAAGGCAATAAAGATAGATTGAATTCAGGTAGGCTTGCCATAGTTAATCCTTTCAATGCGGAATGAAGTACAGCAGTAATGCAGTACTGCTTGCCATCAATAAAGCATCAACAAATTTTAACAATAAATCAAAACAATGGAAACAGGAAAAAAACCAACAATTATTGCTTTTTCAACTCAAAAGGGAGGAGTAGGTAAAAGCACTTTCACATCACTTGCTGCAAGTATATTGCATTACCGTTTAGGCTATCAGGTTGCAGTCTTTGACTGCGATTTTCCGCAGTACAGTTTGATACAAATGCGGGAACGGGATTTAAAAACAGTGATGCAGAATCCGGTTTTAAAAAAGATGGCGCATCAGCAATTTACCACTATTGGGAAAAAAGCGTATCCCATTTTCCAAAGCAGGACAGACACTGTACTGGAAGAAATAGAAAAGTTTATAGAAGGCTCAGAAACAATCCCCGATATTATATTTTTAGATCTTCCGGGTACCGTGAATACTGCAGGCATTTTAAGAGCCCTTGCCCATGTTCATTATATTTTTTCACCGATCACGGCGGACCGGCTTATCCTTGAAAGCACTTTAAGTTTTACGGATGTGCTGACCAATGTACTGATGAAAGAACAGCAGACTGCAATTAAATCGATTCATCTATTTTGGAATCAGGTTGATGGCAGGGAGAAAACTAATCTTTACGAAAACTATAGTAAAGTAATCAGAGAGTTAGGACTGTATTTGATGGAAGCATCTATCGCAGACAGTAAGAGATTCAGGAAAGAGGGAGAGACCGTTGCAAAAACGGTTTTTCGCTCAACCTTGTTGCCGGCAGATCATAAGTTGATGATTCAATGCAGGCTGGATCAATTTATGGAAGAATTTATAAAAATTATCAATATATAAATGATGGAAACTGATAAAAAGAACGGAGAAGAAAATAGCATTGATGAGGACTACCTGATGTCAATTATGGCTGGTTCCACCAAGAAAGAATCAGCAAATACAAAACCGATAACATCCGACGAAACGCATTTGCCTAAATCAAAAAACAAAGCGAAGACCAGTAATGACATTAAATATGTGGAGCAGTTTCTGACACATCATACGATGAATAAACGTGGTGATAAAAGTATATACATCCGTCCCGAATATCACGAAAGACTATCTCGGATCATTCAGATCGTAGCAGATGACCAGATTCCTCTATATGCGTATTTGGATAACATCCTTGCTCATCATTTTGAAATGTTTGAAAAAGAAATTACTGAAGATTTCAACAATAAATACCGTCCCATCTTTTAAAATGCCTACTTATGGAATTACTTATAACAGGTCTTTTAATCATTATTATCCTACTATTATTGGATAAAAAATCTATGAAAAGTCATACACCTGAAACAAAAAATGAAACAAAATCAAATCCATCAACAATCATTGGAAAAATCAAGCAAGAAGAAAGACAAGCGTTGCCATCATCTACTACTCAAAGCCAATTTTTAACTGCAGAAGCAAGAACAGATAATTTTGATTCAGAAATCAAAGAGCAGAAGATTGATCAGCCTAGTGAAAAAAAATCATTGGAAGATATCCTGGTCAAAAATGATAATTGGGAAGAAGAAGAAGAGGATTGGCAATACGAGAATTTTTCTGAGATTGAAAACGGTTTTGCCACAGGGGTTACCTTTCAGGAATTGAGTACTGCGGGGCAGTTGCTACAGGAAGAATTCCTAGAGCCTGCCTTAGAGCAACAAGCAGTTAATATAATTCAAAAAATTCAGGGAACCGAGCTTTTCAATCTATTAGAAAATTCGTTGGAGGGTGCGACTCAGCGTATTGCCTATTTATTAAGCCAGAGCACTTCGAATGCAGATGTCAACAGGTCACCGAATCGTCAAAATGAAGCAGAAGGTTTCGACATTGAGGAGTTCATTTAATGAACTTTTTGTTTTACTCAAAAAAATCCCCTTACTTATCAAAGTAGGGGGATTTAATTTTCATATAATATAAGTGTGATTGGTAACATTCGTTATTCAAATGCTGTGCCGCTCAGGCTTAATATTTGAATTTATTTTATTCGGTCATAGATCAATTTCGTTACCAGCGCTCCGAATAAATAGTAACCGATAGTCATCATTTTCTTTTGGTTATTTTCTGCAACAGGAGCATCATCCAATCCAATCTTTCCGGGCAATAGGATTGTGCCTACACCCATAGCCAATCCTGATAATAAACCGGCTTTATTAGTCGCTGTTCCTGCATAATAAATTCCGTTGCCTACAACATCACCAACCAATGTGGCGGCGTAAAGCTTATCAGGACTATCAATGCTTGCATCAAATTGGTTCAAAGACTTTTCCAAAGCTTCTTCTCCTACCTTATTGATTTCAGGTGCATTTTTACAATTTTTTCTAACGGTCTCGTGTAATATGGTTAAGGCAATTGCGCCGCCTAAACCTGCAATGAATCTTTTGTACATAACAATATTTTTTGGTGTGTCATATTCTGTACAGAAATTAAGCCAATTAAAAACTACTGATGTAAGGCAATTGTCAGCCAATAAATTCTTAGGAATGCCAATCTCCAAATCAAGGCCTTAGCGCCCGATAGATTTGTTCATCATCCTGCAAAGTGCAGGAGATCAGAACAAATAAATATCGATTATGAAAAGAAAAACATTTCAAGTCTGGATGTCAGCGGTCGCTTTGATGACTGCTGTCAATCTCTCAGCCCAAGGCAATGGTACCGCCGGAATCAACGAGGCTACACAGATGGTCACCTCTTATTTTGAACCTGCGACACAACTCATTTACGCCATCGGTGCTGTCGTAGGATTAATAGGAGGCGTAAAGGTTTACAACAAATTCAGCAGTGGCGATCCCGACACCAGTAAGACTGCTGCCAGCTGGTTCGGTGCGTGTATATTCCTGATTGTTGCCGCGACAATCCTTCGTTCATTCTTCCTTTAAAGTGATAGTTATGAATATCTATCATATCAATAAAGGAATAGGAAGGACAGTAGAGTTCAAGGGACTTAAAGCACAATACCTATTCATATTCGCAGGTGGGTTACTAGGATTACTCATTTGTGTGATGATCATGTATATGGCAGGAGTCAATACATACTTCTGTCTTATCCTTGGGGGAGTCAGCAGTGGAATTCTGATCTGGCAGACTTTCACACTGAATGGAAAATATGGAGAATATGGTTTAATGAAAATGGGCGCTCGTAAGAAGCACCCTCAATACATCATCAGCCGTAGGAGCATTTATCGATACCTAAAAACAAACCGTAAAAAAGCTGATGTATGAGAAATTCTTCCAAAGCAGCTACCTTGGAAAGTAAATTTCCATTGCTGGCAATTGAAAATGATTGTATCATTTCAAAGGACGCTGATGTTACGGTTTGCTTTAAGGTTAGACTCCCTGAATTGTTTACCGTTGCTTCCGCTGAGTATGAAGCTATGCATTCTGCTTGGTTCAAGGCAATTAAAACATTGCCTGATTTTACTGTGGTTCATAAGCAGGACTGGTTCATCAAGGAAAACTATAATCCTGATCTATCAAAAGAAGACCAAAGTTTTTTGTCCAAATCTTTTGAAAGACATTTCAATGAGAGACCTTTTTTAAATCATTACTGCTACCTATTCATTACTAAAACCAGTAAGGAAAGAATGCGAATGCAGAGTAACTTTTCATCTCTATGCAAAGGCAAATTGATTCCGAAGGAAATCAAAGATAAAGAAGTTCTGAGCCGTTTTCTTGAAGCGGTCGATCAGCTGGAGCGGATTATGAATGACAGCGGATACATCCAGCTTGAACGGATGACTGAAGACGAGATATCCGGAACTTCTGAACAATCCGGATTACTGGAACAATATCTCACCTTATCCCGTGACATTAGTCCGTCATTGCAGGACATCAAATTAGGGTCAGAAGAAATGAGAATTGGCAATAACCGCATTAGTATGCATACGCTTTCGGATACGGAGGATTTGCCGGGTACCGTCTCATCGCACAGCCGTTATGAAAAGTTAAGCACAGACCGGAGCGACTGTCTTTTGTCATTTGCTTCTCCTGTGGGACTTTTGCTCAGCTGTAACCATATTTACAATCAGTATCTCTTCATAGACAACAGTGATGAGAATCTTCGACAGTTTGAAAAATCTGCAAGGAATATGCATTCACTGGCGAGATACAGCAGGGCCAATCAAATTAACAAGGAATGGATCGAAAAATATCTGAATGAAGCTCATTCTTTCGGGTTACAATCCATTCGAGCGCATTTCAATGTAATGTCGTGGTCTGATAATCCTGCTGAATTAAAACAATTAAAGAATGATACGGGGAGTGCTTTAGCCTTAATGGAGTGTAAGCCCCGCCATAATACGACGGATACAGCCACCTTGTATTGGGCGGGGATTCCGGGCAATGCAGGGGATTTTCCAAGTGAAGAAAGCTTTTATACATTCATTGAACCTGCTCTATGTTTTTTTACCGAAGAAACCAACTATCAGGTTTCTCCATCCCCATTTGGGATTAAGATGGCTGACCGTCTGACCGGAAAACCCATTCATCTGGATATATCAGATCTGCCGATGAAACAGGGGATTATCACGAACAGAAATAAGTTCATCCTCGGACCTTCAGGAAGCGGTAAATCCTTCTTCACCAACCATATGGTGCGACAGTATTACGAACAGGGCGCTCACGTACTCTTAGTCGATACCGGAAATTCCTATCAGGGATTGTGTGAACTGATTAAAGGAAAGACGAAAGGTGAGGATGGGCTTTATTTTACCTATACCGAAGACAATCCCATTGCTTTCAATCCATTCTACACCGATGACGGCGTCTTTGACATTGAAAAAAGGGAGAGTATCAAAACCTTGATTCTGACACTTTGGAAAAGAGATGATGAACCCCCGACCCGTTCAGAGGAAGTAGCATTATCCAATGCGGTCAGCGGATATATTGAAAAAATTAAATCCAATGACGAGCATCCTTCTTTCAATGGCTTCTATGATTATGTGAAAGATGATTATCAGAAAGTATTGGAACAAAAGAAAGTCAGAGAAAAAGACTTTGATATTGCCAACTTTCTTAATGTGCTGGAACCCTATTACAGAGGAGGTGAATATGACTATCTGCTCAATTCAGAAAAGCAGCTGGACTTGTTGTCCAAACGTTTCATCGTTTTTGAAATCGATGCTATTAAAGATCATAAGATTCTGTTTCCCATTGTGACCATCATCATTATGGAAGTCTTCATCAACAAGATGAGGAGACTCAAAGGAATCAGAAAGCTGATCCTCATCGAAGAAGCCTGGAAAGCCATCGCCAAAGAGGGAATGGCAGAATACATCAAATACCTGTTCAAAACGGTAAGAAAATTCTTTGGAGAAGCCATTGTGGTGACCCAAGAAGTCGATGATATCATCCAGTCGCCGATTGTTAAGGAAAGTATCATCAACAATTCGGATTGTAAGATTCTTCTTGACCAGCGAAAGTACATGAACAAATTCGATGACATTCAGGCAATGCTGGGATTAACCGACAAAGAAAAATCTCAGGTATTGTCGATTAACATGAACAACGATCCCCGAAGATTGTATAAAGAAGTGTGGATTGGACTGGGTGGTACTCACTCTGCGGTTTATGCCACCGAAGTTTCTACCGAAGAATATTTGGCTTATACCACTGAAGAAACAGAAAAGATGGAAGTGATGAATCTTGCATCAGAACTTGACGGCAATGTTGAACACGCCATCAAGCGGATTTCTCTTAAGAGAATCAAATCGAATACAAAAGAGCATTAAATCATTTAAAATTTTACAACAATGAAACAATTAATTATCAAAACAATGATGGTAGCATTCTTTGCTACCGTAACATTTGCTAAAGCGCAATTCGTCGTGACTGATCCCGCCAATCTGGCATCAGGCATATTAAACTCTGCCAATGAAATTGTGCAGACCTCATCGACGGTATC
Organism: Chryseobacterium sp. 2P; assembly: GCF_059579425.1. Taxonomy (NCBI): domain Bacteria; kingdom Pseudomonadati; phylum Bacteroidota; class Flavobacteriia; order Flavobacteriales; family Weeksellaceae; genus Chryseobacterium; species Chryseobacterium sp. 2P. The sequence continues at coordinate 2,492,433 of NZ_CM184194.1, read as the reverse complement.
CAACGTCGTTAAGAACTTCAATGAAGTTAAAAAAGTGTATGAACAAGGAAAGGAATATTATGACCAGCTGAAAGCCATCAATAATTTGGTCAAAGATGCCAGAAAAGTCCAACAGACTGTTCTTTTGGTGGGCGATGTTTCTGAAATGTATGTGAACAATTTCGGAAAGATGCTCAATGATCCCAACTTCAATGCACAGGAATTAGCTTCTATTGCTAATGGTTATTCTGCACTTCTTACCGAGAGTACCGAACTTTTAAAAGAACTGAAAGAGATCATCACCTCGAACGGTCTATCATTGAATGATAAAGAAAGGATGGATGTGGTTGACCGAGTGTATAAAGAGGTAAAAGCTTATCACAATCTGGTAAGATACTATACCAACAAAAATATTTCGGTCAGTTATCTGAGAGCCAAGAAACAGAATAACACACAAAGAGTGCTGAATCTTTACGGAACCGCCAATCAAAAATACTGGTAAGATGGAAGCGAACAACTTACATGAAGTCCTGCGTTCCGTTTACGAAGAAATGATGCCGATGTGCGCTGATATGGCGGCTGTAGCAAAGGGCGTTGCCGGTTTGGGAGCATTGTTCTATGTGGCGTTGAAAGTCTGGCAATCACTGAGCCGTGCTGAACCGATTGATCTGTTTCCCATGTTGAGACCCTTTGCCATTGGTATCTGCATTATGTTTTTCTCGACATTGGTTTTGGGCAGTCTGAATGGCGTGATGAGCCCGATCGTTCAAGGGAGTCACTCAATGCTCGAAGATCAGGTTTTGGATATGAATGAACTGCAACAAAAAAAAGATCTTTTGGAGCGTGAAGCGATGCTTAGAAATCCGGAGATGGCTTACCTTATCTCAAATGAGGAATTTGACAAAAAGCTGGAAGAATTAGGTTGGTCGCCTTCAGATCTGGTCACGATGTCAGGTATGTATATCGAAAGAGAGATGTTTGCAATTAAAAAAGATATCAGAGATGGATTCCGTGAATTTCTTGAAATCCTCTTTCAATCAGCTGCATTGGTTATCGATACCATCAGAACCTTCTTTCTGATCGTACTTTCAATATTAGGACCGATTGCCTTTGCCATTTCAGTTTGGGATGGATTTCAGACCACTTTGAGCCAATGGCTGACAAGATATATCAGTGTTTATCTGTGGCTTCCTGTTGCTGACATTTTCAGCGCCATTCTTGCCAAAATACAGACTCTGATTTTAGAACGGGATATTGAAATGCTCGCTGATCCTACTTTTATTCCTGACACTTCCAATACGGTTTACATTATCTATATGGTGATTGGCATCATAGGCTACTTTACGGTACCGACGGTGACAGGCTGGGTCATTCAGGCAGGAGGTGCGGGGAATTTCATGCGCAATGTGAATCAAACGGCTACGAAGTCGGGCAATATCGCAGGGGCTGCTGTTGGTTCGGCAACAGGAAATATTTCAGGAAGATTATTAAAATAAAAATACAGTTCTATGGAATTTAAAACTTTAAGAAATATTGAAAGCAGTTTCAAGCAGATCCGTTTGTTTACGTTTGTTTTTGCGGTGCTGTGTTTTGGGGTCGTTGGGGTCGTTGTATTCAAATCCTTTCAGTTCGCTGAAGAACAGCGCCAGAAAATCTATGTGCTGGATAACGGTAAATCTTTAATGGTCGCGTTATCGCAGGATATGTCCATTAACAGACCTGTTGAAGCGAGAGAGCATGTGAGACGATTTCATGAATTGTTTTTCACGATAGCACCCGATAAAAATGCCATTGAAAGCAATGTAAAAAGAGCCTTTAATCTGGCAGACCAATCTGCATTTAATTACTACAAGGATCTTCAGGAGAAAGGCTATTACAACAGAATCATCTCCGGTAATATTCAGCAGAGGATTGAAATCGATAGTGTCGTTGCCAATTTCAACAGCTATCCCTATGGCGTGAAGACTTATGCCAGACAATTCATTATCCGATCCAGTAATTTGACCATCAGGAATTTAGTGACAGACTGCTCCTTGGTTAATTCAGTAAGGTCTGACAGTAATCCGCAGGGATTTACGATTGAAAAATTCAATGTGATTGAAAATAGAGATATCGAAACTGTTGAACGCTAAAAAGACCACAATGAAAAAGCTAAGAGATAAAATCGAAAATTTTGTTTTGAAGACAGAAAATCATTGGAAAGTTCTTCCAATAGATCGGCAAAGATTATTAACAAAGGTATTCTTTGGTGGCTATTTTTTGATTACGATCCTCGTCCTCGTTAATGTATTTATTTCCACAAGTAAAAGAAGCAATATCATGTCTATCGATCACATTGACGGCATATCTAAGAAACCTGCGGAAAAGGATTCAGGATATATGATATATCGATAAAGCAGAAACACCCATTAAAAAATAGCATATGAAAGATTCAGAGAAAATTAAATTGACAGAAGATGATCTCCCTCAAAATTCTACCAATACGAATGATAATTCGAGTGCTCAATGGGAGAAACTGAAAAAACCGATTATATACTTCTTGATGACAGCAGTTTGCGTAGGTTGTTTTTACCTCATCTTTAAGCCAAAAGCTAATAATGCTCTGGTTGAAGAAGCTGGTTTTAATGTTGTTATTCCACAGGCAAAGGACGGTCAGTTACAATCAGATAAGCAAAAAGCTTATGAGCAGCAGTTGTTGGAGCAAAAGAATGAGGAGAAAAGGAGTGCAATGACCACCTTGTCCGACTATTGGAATGAGCAAAACGGATTAAATAATGAAAATAGTCAATCACTTTCTACCCATAGTAAAAATGCTCTTCAACAATCAGATCAGAATGCGGTCAATAGTTATCGGAATGCACAGCAGACCTTGAGTTCATTTTATAGTCGGGATAATCAGGAAGTCAATAATCTTAGGAAAGAAATTTCAAGGTTGAAGAATGAAGCAATGCAGAATAACACTGCTCCGGCAGGTCTTGGAATGAACGACCAATTAGAACTGATGGAAAAATCATATCAGATGGCAGCAAAATACCTTCCGACGACTACAAAACAGGAAGAGTCAGCACCAAAACAAGAGCAGGAAAAGCCTACCGAAAAGAAAGTGAAGCTGATACCTGCAAAACCATCCTATTCGACTATTGTTTCTTCATTATACAGAGAGCCGTCGGATAGTGCTTTTATTGCAGGTTTGAATCAGAACAGATTTTATGAGACACAAAATGATTCAAATCATTCAGTGCAATCCAAAAATGCAATAAAAGGTGTGGTTTATGAAACCAAAACCGTAATTAATGAAAGTACTTTGTCCATCAGACTTTCTGAAGGAATGCAATTGAGGCGAATTGAAATTCCTGCAGGAAGTTTACTGACTGCAATATGTAAATTTCAGGGAGGAAGGCTTCAATTGAAGATCTCTTCCATTCAATACCAAGGGAATGTTTATCCTGTAGAAATCAATGTTCACGACAATGACGGTCAATCCGGTTTATATGTTCCCTATTCACCAGAACAAACTGCCGTAAGTGATATTGTTGCTAATATGAGTCAGACTTCGGGAACCAATATTATGATGACCCAATCAGCCGGACAGCAGGTGGCAGCAGATTTAAGCCGTGGGGTAGTGCAGGGCTTATCAGGCTATTTTCAAAAGAGGGTAAGACAATTGAAAGTCACAATAAAGGCAGGGCAGCAGGTCTTACTGGTACCTAAAAATAATTAACTAAAATTTAAATACAATGAATGTACATAAGATTTACAGCAACGTAATAATTTTACTCCTGCTCTTTGCAGGACGGGCTTATGCTCAGGATTGTGACTCCGTTAAAACCCATGTTTCATTGGAAGAAGCGAAGCTAAATCCTTTCAGGATGCAGGTCACTTACAGCAAGACCAGTCATTTGATATTTCCTTCACAGATACGCTATGTCGATCTGGGAAGTGAATTGTTGGTCGCGAACAAGGCAGAGCCGATCGGCAACGTTCTCAGGGTCAAATCCGCAATAAGAGATTTCGAGGAAGAAACTAATTTTTCGGTGATTACGGAAGATGGTAAGTTTTACAGTTTTGATGTTTTTTACAGTGCTTATCCTGATGTTCTCAGCTATGACCTGTTAAAGATGCAGAGAAGCCAAGAACGGCAGTACTCAACCGATGTGCTTTTTGAAGATCTCAAAGGAAGTTCTTCATCTCTGACAGAATTGATCATGGAAGATCTGTACAAAAAAAGCCGAAAAACCATTAAGCATATCGCCTCGAAAAGCTTTGGTATTCAGTTTTCAGTCAGAGCATTACACGTCAATGACAGTAAATTCTATTTTACCATCGAAGTTGATAACAGCAGCAATGTCGCTTATGACATTGAATTGATCAACTTTAAAATTGTAGATAAGAAGAACTTAAGAAGAACAGTGGTTCAGGATAAGCAGTTGGAGCCGATTAGAGTTTATTTTCCGGTGATGACCGCAATGCATCATTCTCATATAAGGGGTGTTTACTTATTGGAGCAATTTACCTTGTTAAAAGACCAGGTTTTAGAAATCGAGGTTCTGGAAAAGAATGGTGGACGACATCAGAAAGTTGAGCTTGAAAATTCAGAGCTAATCAATGCGAAACTTATCAATAGTTTAAATTTCAAAACCAATTGAGATGAAAAAATTATTGATAACAATGCTTTTCATTTTCACAATGAATGTACAATCATTTGCACAGCAGATGATTCCAAAGCAAAAAGGATTTGAAATATCCTATTCAGTATTTCCTAAATCTCCAGAAAAGCAGAATTATGTATTTGCGGCTGGTCTTATTTCTTATGGTAAGAACGGTAGATATGTTTTTGGAAGGGCTGAATACAGCAGGAAATATTATGAATACAGAAATTACGATATACCGATTGATACCTTTCTATTAAATGCTGGTTACAGTTTCTATTTGATAGGTGATTCAATGCGAAATGTAAATTTGAATTTCGGAGTAGGGGCTCTTGGTGGCTATCAGGAAGTAAACAGAAATATACCAATACTCTACGATGGGTCATTACTGGACAGTACAGAAAGCTTTATATACGGAGTTTCCGGTAAGTTATCTTTAGAAAGTTATCTGACTGAACACATAGTCTTTATTGTAGATGGTCAATTGCGGTTTTTGCAGAACAGCCAGCTTGGAGCTTTACATTCATTGATTGGCATAGGACTGCGCTATAATTTTTAAAATATACAATATGAAAAATGCGATTAATTATAAAATACTAAATCTTTTAAAGTACTCATTTATTATGGTTTTAATGGGTATAGTTTTTAATTCATGTCAGGACAATGATTTGGAAATGAAGCAAAACTTTCCGTTCGATGTTAAGGTTATGCCTATTCCAAGTAAGATCAAAGAAGGTGAAATCGTCGAGATTAGAATAATATTGGAAACGGCAGGTAATTTTAGCGAGACAAAATATAGCATACGCTATTTTCAATTTGAGGGAAATGGAAAACTTCAACGTTATAGTGATGAACCGTATCTTCCTAATGATGAATATATATTGCCCGAGAAACAATTTAGACTTTATTACACTTCTCAGTCATCAGAATCTCACCAATTCAGTATTTGGATTAAGGATAGTTATGGTAATGAGAAACGAATAGATTTTGAATTTGATAGCACTCAATGACTTTCAATCGATCAACTGTTTTGAAATGTTAAGGATTAAGCAAGGCACTTCAAATGAGTTGATTTCCAATAAGACGGCGAAAAGACGTTTCCGACCATCGGAAGGAATTGCCTTTTCGCCCAAATTTTAAAAAACGGCAAATTTAATTGCCGTTTTGTTTTTTTCAAGAATTTAATTGGATAAATAACCCTCATCTGCAAATGAGCAGTGGTGACTTGCTGTTAAGATACAGTGATCCAATAATCTGATGTTGAGAAATTCTGATGCTTTCTTTATATTTTGTGTTATCTTGAGGTCTTCTCCTGAAGGTTTCAGGTTTCCGGAGGGGTGGTTGTGTGCTATAATGATTGCGGTAGCATTGCAGAGCAGAGCAGCCTGCATAATAATTCTTACATCAACCATCGTTGAGGAAATGCCACATTCAGAAATTTTCTTTATTCCCAAAACGTTGTTTGCCTGATTCAGATAAAGGGCATAGAAAGATTCTCTGTAATCGATTTCCTCACTGTCGAAATGCTGACGGAAAACACTTACCGCATCGTTTGAGTTGGTGATCTTCTTTTCACTGTTGCCTTTTCGGGTGTATGTTATTTTTATTTCGTTCACAATACTGTAATTCATATTAGTGCTCCTGCACGGTGGAGACTTGGATTTCCCGTGCGTAGAAAATTAATAGGGGTAATTAGTTCATCAGTAAAGAATCTGCGCCACTTTTGGCAAATATCTCACATAATTCAAATGCTTTTTGTGACTTGATTTGCGCAGTTCCGCCCATAACAATAGATTGTAGTTTGGCTTCATCATCTTTGTAGGTCTTTACATTTTGGTAAAAACCAGTAACAGCATTATAAGCACCGAATAAAGTCCCTTTGGTTGTTTCCATCTGCTGTGTATCGCTCATCATAGCGTAGGCAAAAGCATCATCAACGGTATTTTTAAAGACAGTTGACAGTTCGTCAAAATTTCCCTTTTGCAGATGATTTAAAGTTTCTTTGTTTGGGCAGAGTGCCAATTGAATTAGCTTTTTCATTTCAGCATCTCCAACAGTTATTTTTGACCAATGATTAAAAGTGTTTTCCAATTCATTACTCATTTTGCTTGCTAATCCCATAACCTTATGAGCATCATCTAAACGTTGTTTTGCTCCTGCGGTATGTCTTATGCGTACAACATTGCTCATGTTTTTTAGAGAGGCGTTTAAAGTGTTTTGGCAGACAATACGGATTGGGGTAAATGCGGCGGTAATACTTCCGCTTCCGTCGTGCGAGGTTGTTAAGAAAATATATTTTTCTGTAATATCATCACCGTTTCCAACACGGATATAATCAGGAAGTTTAGCCGTAATAAAAATTCTTTCGCCATTTCCTAAAGCTCCTGCAGTCTCGTATAAAATACCATTTCCACCGCCTACAATTGAATCAAAAAAAGAAAAGGCTTCACGGTTTTGTACAATATGATAATCTTTTCCTACTACACCTAACACGATGTTGTTATCAGTACGGATATTGGCAAAGTAATTTGGAACTTCCAATTCAGAATCAATTATTTCAATTCCGTTGTCATTTTCTAAAATTCCTGAACCTTTGGTAAATAGTGGAGATTTCTCCACATCATAGTCAAGTCCTGCAAACTTAATTGCTTCCTCACTCGTTGGGTGTTCCTGCACAATCTGTCCTAAGTTGTGCCATGCTTTTTCTTTAACAGTAAAAAATGAGTATTTCCCTGTTCTGTTGTTGAAATTTAAATTATGTGCCATGATAATGATTTTAAATGTTAATAATTGTGATTGATTTTAAAATGGTAAATCGTCGTCTTTGTCGTTTTCTGCTGATTTTGATTTTGCATTTTCTCCTTTGTTTTTAGATGTTGTACTACTACTATCCTTTTTACTGCTGCTGTGGAGTTTAATCTGTGATGTAAGGAAATTCAGTCCTGCGTGCGCTTCTCCATCTTTGCCTATCCATGCAGAAGTGTAGGCTCTGCCATTTAATTCGACTAATGCTCCCTTAGTAAGAATTTCAGCCACTTTCGGAGAAATCCAATATGAGCAGTCGAAATAGGTAGTTTGTTCGATTTTTTCGCCTTGTTTGTTGCGATAATTGTCATTGGTAGCAATTGAGAAATTAACTACTTGTTTTTCATTTGACAGGGTGCGTACTTCCGCATCTCTTGTCAGTCTTCCGATAATGTTCATAACTGTTTGTTTTAAGATTGTACATTTTGATTTGTTTTCAATCTCTTCTCCGTCCTTTCTTACAAAGCCCTGTTGGCTTCGCTGAATATTTTTCAAAAGAAAAACCGGAAAAAAGAAAGCAGATATGAAGTGTTGACAAAGAGAAAAAGCCAAAAGGAAACGGAATAATTGGAGGGTACCTTTAGGAAGGAAACCGTTTATGCCGTAGTCTTTTGGTGGGAAAAGCCTTCGGCTGACAACAATACCTTAGCTGCCTTTTTACCGGTTTGTTATGGAAAATGTTTAATAAAACAACCGTAAATTAATCTATATTATTTACTACTATTACTTTGAAAATACACTGTAAATACACTATATTTACAATGTTCATTTAAACCTTAATACTTATGCAGATCGGTTCTTTTAACGATTACTATGATAAGCTGACCACTATTGAGAAAAAAAACAGTCCCAAAGAATTATTCTATAAGGGGGACTTTTCTTTGTTGGAAAATGGTAGGAGAGTAGCAGTTGTTGGTTCTCGTAAGGTTTCAGATCTTGGTGTAAGAAGAGCTAGAAAGATTGCTAAATTATTAGTGCAAAATGATATAACTGTAGTAAGCGGTTTAGCTGAAGGTATTGATACAATAGCTCATAAAACGGCAATTGAATCCCAAGGTCATACGATTGGTGTTATAGGAACTCCTATTGATAAATATTTTCCGGCTGAGAACAAGCAATTGCAGGATTTTATTGCTGAAAATCATTTGCTGATTTCTCAGTTTCCTGAAAATTATCCAGTAACTCCGAAAAGCTTTCCGATCAGAAATAGAACCATGGCATTGATAAGTGATGCAACAATCATTGTTGAGGCCAGTGAAAAAAGCGGTACAAAACATCAGGGATGGGAAGCTCTAAGATTGGGAAGGCAGCTTCTTATTATGGAAAATGTGCTCAATCAAAAAGTTTCATGGGCAGAAGAAATGCTAAGTTATGGTGCACAGGTTTTGACCAACGACAACTTTGAATTTCTAATTGAAAGCATTCCTTTTTTAACCACAAAAAAGGAGTATGTCTTTTGAGTTTCTTACCTTTCTGGCCTATTCTCCAAGAGGTAAGTCTGAGATTGAAATCAATTCACGCACGGTTGCCGGTTCTTGCAAAAATGGAGATGTCAGCTTCAGTACAAGATTAAGCCAAAGAATAGAAGAAGCAGATTTATCAGAATATTTTGCAAACTCATCCTTAGTTCCTGTTCCAAGAAGTACTCCTCTAGTAGACGGAGCTGTTTTTCCAGCACAAGTAATTTGTGAAACACTGGTCAAAAATGGATTAGGCGAAAGTGTCGCTATTTGTGTAGATCGTGCATATGCAATTCCTAAATCAAGCGGGCAGTTTCACGCCGATACAAGAAATACAGTTCAAACTCATCAAGATAGCTTAATCATAAGACCTGTAATTATCACCGAACCAACGATTATCGTGGTTGATGATATTCTGACATTAGGTCGAACATCTATGGCTGCTGCTCTTGAGCTTCAAAAGATTTATCCGGACAAAGAGATTAAAATTTTCTGTGCTATCAGAACAAGAGGCTGGAAGAATTTAGAAAATATTATAGATGTTAGTAGAGGCCATATGAGTCTTACAGCCAATGGTGGCGTTCAGTTACCGGATTAAGCTTACAGTACATTTTATTTTAATTTGCGGGGAATTATTATCTCAAATACTGATAAACCCGCAATTGATTTGTGCAGATTAATATTCATAGGTACTATGCGGATACCCACCGTTTTAGTCACCAGTTATATTCATAACGAAAAGGTAAGAAATTTTTTAGTTAAAATTTAGCTTGCAACCAACAGCCAAAAAAGGACTTTTACGACAGTAACTTGATCAATAATATGCTACCTACTTAAATTACAATGTTTGAGAACAAATCTTCAATCACATTGTTATGAAGAAAGCTAAATCAAAAAATGCATCCCAGCAACCCGAAATTAAAAAATATATTCCAACAATACCTTTAAAAAAAATTCCTCCCGAAAAGGCGCTACAGATATTAAGGAAAGCAGGTCATGATGTAAACGAAGAACAGTCAGAAGAGATTATGGAATTTCTATACATTATAGTAAAACTTACTTTAAAAGAATTTTTTACATCTGATTGATAATTTGTACCTTAGCAGTATATCGGAAAGATGAATTTCTACTGCATCAGTTTCTTTGATGCGAATTTAAAACTAAATTTTAACGAAATACTACAACTATGGTTATTGCAGATTTGTATATAAGAGTATCTACCGATGAACAGGCTGAAAAAGGTTATTCACAAAGAGATCAGGATGAAAGATTAAGAAAATATTGTGCTAATAACAATATAGCTATCAATAGAGTGATTTTTGAAGATCATTCAGCAAAAAGTTTTAATCGCCCTGAGTGGAAAAAATACCTTCTTGAAATAAGAAAGAAAAGCCATAAAAGCAACTTAGTCCTATTTACCAAGTGGGACAGATTCAGTCGTAATACAGCAGATGCTTATCAAATGATAAGTTTACTACATAAAAATCACATTATTCCTCAATCTATTGAACAGCCATTGGATATGTCTGTTCCTGAAAACAAGCTTATGCTTGCGATTTATCTCTCCACTCCGGAGGTAGAAAATGACAGAAGGGCACTCAACACTTTTCACGGTATGCGGAGAGCCAAAAAAGAAGGTAGATTGATGGGAATTGCTCCCTATGGATATATCAATAGAAGCCATGAAGATGGCAAAAAGTATATTGCCATCAAAGAGCCGGAAGGATCTAATATAGCCTGGGCATTTAATGAGGTTGCAAAAGGACATATTCCGGCAGATCATGTCAGATTGCAGATGAATAAAAGAGAGGGTGCTTCAATGTCAAGAAGTGCATTTGCAAAAGCTATGAGAAATCCAGTTTACTGTGGTAAAATATATATTGAGGATTATAAACAGGAAGAAGCATATTACAGTGATGGAAAACATGAGCCGCTGATTAGCGAAAGACTTTTTAATCAGGTGCAGCAGATTATGGACAAAAAAAGAAAGGTAGAAGGACCAGGCGGAAGAGTATTAGGTAATGAACGTTTTCCATTACGTGGACTTTTACGTTGTCCAAGATGTGGTAAAAATCTCACAGCAAGTGGGGCTAAAGGAAAGTCTAAAACGTATTACTATTATCATTGCCATTATAAATGTGGATTTCGTTTTGATTCAGATCGATTAAATGAACTATTCGAATTGGAAATTTCGAAATTGGAATACAATCCTATCATCAAAGATTTGATGAAAGATATACTTTTAGATAACTACAAACAGTTCACTTTTGATATAGATGCAAAAAGGAAGTCCATATCAAAAGAGATTAATGAGCTTAATGAGAAAGTTGCTAATGCAAGAGATAAATATCTTGCAGATAAATTAGATGAAGAAGATTACAAAGAGGTAAAAAAAATAACAAAAGAACAGATTGAACACTTGGAACAGGAGATTCAGCATATTGTTTCAGAGAGTAAAGAACTTGATATAAAAACAAAAATAGAAAATGCTCTCGATTCAATGGAAAACCTGGCAAACCTTTATCAGCAGGGTGATTTACAGACAAAAAGAACGATAGGGTGTTTGATATTTCCTCAAAAAGTCGAATTTGACGGAAAAAGTTTTCAAACACCTAAAATGAATATTGTGGCTCAATGTATCTATCAGTATAACAACGGATTAGGAAATAAAAAAAACCGACATAAGAGAAAAAAATCTACAAATGTCGGTCTTGTGACCTCGACAGGATTCAAACCTGTAACCTTCTGAGCCGTAATCAGATGCGCTATTCAGTTGCGCCACGAGGCCGTTGTTTCCTTATCGTTTAAAGGTTTGCAAATATAGCACTTTTTTCTTTTCTTTGAAAGATGAAACCGAGAATTTTACTATTAATCGCGTTTTTCGCGCTAACCTCTTGTAAAAGAGAGACAAAAAATTCACCTTCGGAAGCTGTTTCAGTTTCAAATTTGGTGCAGTACAAAGAAGAGAATGGAGGAATACACATCAAATCCGGAAATTTCACCTATGATTTCAAGAAAAATCAGATTCCGTTTAAAAAAATTATCCTGCTGAATGCAAGTATGGCAGGCTATATTTCGGAGCTGAATGCAGAAAATCTCATTATCGGCGTATCAAATCCGGAATATATTTATTCAGAAAAAATTCAGAATTTAATTAAGCAGGGAAAAATTCAGAATTTGGGAAGTGAACAGAAATATGACGTAGAAAAAATTATTTCGCTAAAACCCGATGCTATTTTTACCAATCACATTGCAAGTTTTGACAATACCTACCAATTGCTGAAAAACAACGGCATTCAGGTTGTCTTTCTGGATGAATATCTGGAGCAGAAACCTTTGGAAAAGACAGCTTACATTAAGCTTTTCGGAAAACTTTTAGGAAAAGAAAAAGAAGCGGAAACAAAATTCGATGAAGTTGAAAAAAACTACAGTGATCTGAAAAAACTGGCGCTTACTGCAAAAGAAAAACCAATTGTTTTAGCAAACGAAATGTATGGAGATGTATGGTATCTTCCGGGAGGAAAAACTTCTGCTGCTAATTTTATTTCCGATGCCAATGCAGAATATATTCTTAAAGACAATACAGATCAGAAGGCTGTAACTATGAGTTTTGAAGAGGTTTTTGCAAAATCCGGTAAAGTACAGTATTGGATCAATGCAGGAAATCATATCTCCAAAAAAGAAATGCTTAGCATGAATCCCTTTTACAGCAAACTGAATGTTTTCAATAAAGGAAAAATCTATGTGATTACAGGAAAAGAAAAAGCACAGGCAAATGATTTCTTCGAAAGCGGTGTGGTACGTGCAGATTTGGTATTAAAAGACTATATTAAAATTTTTCATCCTGAACTTTTACCCGGATATCAGCTTACTTACATGAAAGAATTGCAATAACTCGGAGTATTTCCTTATTTTTGACTTTCTTTTTAAAATTATGTGGAAAAAAATTAAACAGATTATATTCGTCCTTCTTATTCTTAACGTAGTTTTTATTGTCTGGGGAAGATTTTTCAATCCTCCCATTACGCTTACCCAGATTGGAGGACTCTTTGAATACGGAAGATTGCAGAGAGATTATATTTCCTATGATGAAATGGGAAGTAACGTAAAAAAAGCAGTAATTGCTTCCGAAGATCAGAAATTTTTCGATCATGATGGTTTTGATTATCAGGCGATTGAAAAAGCGATGAAAAACAACGAAAAAGGGAAAAAATTAAAAGGAGGAAGTACCATTTCTCAGCAGACGGCAAAAAATATCTTTCTTTGGCAGGGCAGAAGCTGGATCAGAAAAGGACTGGAAGCAGTGTACACTTTCATCATCGAAAAAGTCTGGAATAAAGACATCATTCTGGAAAGATACCTGAATTCCATAGAAATGGGACAAGGCGTTTTCGGGATAGAAGCGGCTTCAGAATATTATTTCGGAAAATCATCCAAAGATCTTACCACCTCTGAAGCAGCATGGATTGCAGCCGTTTTACCCAATCCTAAAAAATATGATCCTAAAAATCCCTCTCCTTATCTGAGAAAGAAGCACAACTGGATCATGAGACAGATGAGGAATGTGAGTCTGAAATAGTATCTTTGCACCAATGAAACTCTTTAATTCCAGCACAAGTTTTGAGTCTGCTCTTAAAAAATATTTTTCTTTTAGGAATGAAACACTTTCGCTCGATCCGTTTGCCGAAATTTTAGAAAGCGTAAAAAAGTCAGATTTTGCAGATCTTCTCAGCTTTTTCAGAGCAAATACTGAAATTCTTGAGAATTTTAAATATTACCTTCAAAATATTTTTAAAGGAAAAGCATTCAATTTATCCCTTACAGAAGCCAATATTTTATCGGAAAATGCCTTTATTCCGGAGCTTAAAAAAAGAATTCTGAATAAAGTGCTTCCACCGGTCGTTAACGAAAATACGATCTGGTATATGATTGATAATGTAAGTCTTACTCCCAAAAAAGATCTGGGTTTCTTTCATAATCTTCCTGAAAATGAAATAGATGAACTTTTCAGATTGCTGGAAATTTCAGATTTTATCGTCAGTCCGGAAGTGAAAAAAGAAATGCTGTTCTCCATGAACATCCTTTCATGGCGCGTTACAGGTGCAGCAATGGAAGTTGAGGTGGTAAGAATGGCTCCTGAATACAGAAAATTTGATAATCCTTTCCTTGCCCTTCAGAACGAGCTTGAAGAATTAGCTGCCGATTTCGAAAAAGACAATCAGCTTCAGCTTAGTTCCAGAAACAGCCGTTATAAGCAGATTAAAATTTATATTGAACAATGTCTGGAATTTGTAAATATTGCCTTTAAAAACTCCTCAAAATATGGAATTTCGGGGAAAATCAATCAGTCGCTGCTTAAAATCCGCCAACAGGTACAAAGAATTTTTGAAATCATTCAGCTTTTGGTTATTGATGAGGAGAAAGATGTTTTATTGAATTCCAAACAGTTGGTTTTTAATATTTTAAGCTATAAATCTCACAGGAATAATATTTCTGAACTCATCAACGACAGTACAAGGCTGATTTCGCATCTGATCACGAATCACACTGCTGAAACAGGAACCCATTACATTACTTCAAGTCGGAAAGAGTACATGACGATGTTCTACAAAGCGAGTGGAGGAGGAATTATTGTAGGTGCATTGTGCGTACTGAAAATGCTGTACGGATACATTCCCGGAAGCGATTTTTCCCATGCCTTTTTGTATTCCATGAATTATGCGATGGGGTTTGTGATGATTTATCTCATGGGTTTCACTTTAGCAACAAAACAGCCAGCCATGACGGCGGCAACAATGACGAAAGTGCTTGCTGAAGAAGGAAATATCAAAAGCAGCAGTACAGAGTTTGCCCATTTGGTTTCCAAATTATTCAGAAGCCAGTTTATTGCTTTTGTCGGAAATGTTTTGCTTTCCTTTCCTGTTGCTTTGCTGATTATTTACGGACTTGATGTATTTTTCTCACAAAATTTAGCCATAGAAAGATCAGATAAATTGCTGAAAGATTTAGATCCCTTTAAATCCAAAGCCATTCTTCATGCGTGTATTGCCGGATTTTATCTTTTTATTTCAGGGATTATTTCAGGAAATATCGGAAACAACTCGGTATTTTATCAGATTCCGGAAAGAATTGCTAAAAATATTTCCATCAGCCGATTGTTCGGTAAAAATTTCGCTAAAGGATTATCCAAATATTACGCTAAAAACTGGCCCGGAATTGTATCCAACTTCTGGTTTGGTGTATTTCTTGGGGCAACAGCTCCGGTAGGATTATTCCTGGGACTGGATCTTGATATTCGCCACATTACTTTTGCGGCAGGAAATTTAGCTTTGGGATTGTACGGCAAAGATTTCACAATTGATTCTTATACCTTTTTCATTTCTCTGATAACGGTTTTCCTGATCGGGTTTTTCAATTTTCTGGTAAGTTTCAGTCTGTCTATGTTTCTGGCTTTCAGATCCAGAAAACTGAATTTCGGACAGGTAGGAGAACTGTACAAAGGAATTTTCAGGTATTTTTTAAAGCACCCGCTGAAATTTTTCCTTCCGATACGATCCGGTCTTGATAAAAGAGCAGACGAACTGATGAGTAGTACAAAAACGGCAAAATCTGAAGAAGAGTAAAATTTTACAATATCTGAAGATCATCAAACTTCTCCACACCGAATTTATCCTGAAATTTTCTCAGGAAAAAGCTTTTACGCATCTGGAAATCATGCTTCAAAAGCGGCGAGTTTATTTTTATAAAAACGCATTTGTTTTCAATATTTACACTCTGTATTTCGTTGAAAAGGCTTTCATCAAGATAATCCGAAAGAAAATCTTTAATCTCAAAAGCTAAAAGTTTATGCTCAAAACCATGAATTTTGGCAAAAGATTTTACAAGTTCTGAGGACTGGAATTCACGTTTTTTCTTCTTCATTATTTACTGATGTATTGTGTTTGCAAACCTTTGCTTTGGAAAAATTTTTCTAATTCAGGATATATAAATTCACAGGCTTTTTTCCAGTTGAAAAATTTTGAAGGATAGCTTTCTACATTTCCGCACTCAAAGCAAATTTCAATTATTTCGAATATTCTGTCGTTTTCATCATAAAAAACAATGGCATTTCTTGGGAAAAAGCATCCTGACTGAGAAAACATGGTGATAACATGTTTATTACAGGTATTAAAAATAATATGACTGAGTTTTGATATTTCTTCTAAATTCAGAGTTTTAGATTCTTCAATTTCTTTTTCAGATTGATTTTCTATAATCTCTCTAAAATCTATGGGCTTGGGAAGATGATAAAATTCGTTCAATTTTACAGAATCTTCTTTTGTTTTTGGCGGCGGTGGAGGAGGTATATATCCTGAACTCTTTTTAAAATTTAAGTTATAAGAAACAATTTTGATTTTACTTGCTTTATTAAAAGGATAGTTTTTTATTCTCTGACCGAATGAAACCGGCTGGTAATTTTTATTGATTTCACCTTCTGAAGCATAATCATCAAGTAGGTCTTTCGGATTTTTCTTCTTTTGACCAGAATGCAAACAATAGCAAAAAGCAAAGAATAAAAGCAGTATATTTTTCATGGCTTAAATCTCAAAAATGATACTTTCTTCATTAATCTTCTTCACCACACTTTCCGTACGTTCACGATGCGTATCCGTAATAAAAATCTGTCCGAAATTCTCCTGATTCACCAGTTCTATCAATTGAGAAACACGGTTGTCATCCAGCTTATCAAAAATATCATCCAGCAAAAGAATAGGCGTTTTTTTTGTTAACTCTTTTATAAGACTCATTTGCGCCAGTTTCAAAGAAATTAAGAAGGATTTCTGCTGTCCCTGAGAGCCAATTTTCTTAATTAAAACGGAATCCATTTCAAAAAGAAGATCATCCTTGTGAATTCCTTTCGAAGTGTAAGTCAGCATTCTGTCTCTTTCCAGACTTTCCTTCAGCAGATTTTCAAAGGAATTTTCAAGCAAATGAGACTCATAAAGCACAGAAACCGTTTCTTTTCCTCCGGAAATAATCCTGTAGAAATTCTGAACAATCGGATTTAATTTTTCAACAAATGTTTTTCTTTTAGTAAAAATTTTTGTCCCGAATTTAATGATCGGATCATCATAGATTTCCAGTGAATCTTTATCCCAGACTCTGTTTTTGGCAAAATATTTCAGCAAAGCATTTCTCTGCTGAATGGTTTTCTGATACTGAATTAAATCAAAAAGATACTCGGAATCCGTTTGTGAGATCATAGAATCCAGAAATTTTCTTCTGCTTTCTCCCGAATCCGAAATTAAATTTGAATCGTACGGCGAAATCATCACACTGGGTAAATAGCCGATGTGATCCGCCATTCTGTCGTAGCTCTTATCGTTTTTCTTAATGACTTTTTTCGCTTCTTTAGGCTGAAGCACTTTGATATTGTCCTCACTGTCATCATTCTGGATTTCAGCATCTATCGTGAAGAAATCTTCATCATTTTTAATATTGTTGAGATCCGTATTTCCCAAAAAACTTTTGCCTACGGAAAGATAATGAAGCGCATCCAGAATATTGGTTTTTCCCACGCCATTGTTCCCTACAAAACAGTTGATTTGCGGAGAAAATTCGAATTTTTTCTCGGTGTGGTTCTTAAAATTGTACAGGGAAAGCTTCTTGATAATCATTCGTCAAAAATACTTCATTATTCCTAAAAATAAAAAGGGAAGTGCCGAACAAGTTTCTACGCCAAAAGAAAAGTATACATCATCTCTTTCATTTTCAGAGAAATAGATGAAAATATACGTAATGATGCTTGAAAGAAAAAAAGCAAGAGCATAATTGAATTCAAGATAAAAAACAGATAGAATATTGCTGATAAAAATAAGCAGATAAGCCAGATATTTCGTATTCTGAATGCCGATCATCGTGGGAAATGTTTTCACGGTATCTACATTCATGTCCCGAATGTCGAAAGGTAAAACCAAAGCCGTAATGAAGAAAAAACTGATCAGAAAGATGGGAATACTGAATTCCGGAAGGCTAAGCCAGCAATTCATCAGTCCCCAGACCAAACCTACATAAAATACTTTCAGCAGAGGAATTTTACGGATATAGGCATCGAGAAAAAAGCTGTTGTACAATAAACCTAAAACTACGATCACAAACCATTTCATCAACCGTACTTCATTATGGTTATGAATAATTAAAAAAGCACAGATAATTCCCGCAAAAGCATTGACAATTAAAATTTTAAAGAAATGCTTTGTTTTCTGGTATTTGGTATACAGATAACCGCTGAAATACGTTATGAAAAGAAGGAAAACCGTCGGATAGCGGAACGTATTTTGCTCCAGCATGAAAAATACTGCAAAAAGAGTTCCCGTTAAGGATACGTAAAACTGACTATCTATAACGGATTTTTTCAGTACTTTTAAGAAATTCATTTATCAAAAATAACATATATGAAAAGATTTTCCAAGATTTTTATGCTTTTGCTTCTCCTGCTGAATTTTTCGGGGATTTCCGCCCAGAAATATTATGAAGAGCAATGGAAAAAAATATCAGCAAATTCCCAGAAAGGAGCGTATAAATCTAATCTTCCCATCATTTCAGAAATACAGAAACAGGCGATGAAAGATAACAATACTTTACAGCTTATCCAGTCTTTAAAGGCAGAATTCAGTATCGTAAACCAAACACAGGACGATGAAAAGAACGATACGGTAAGTCGGCTTTTCAAAAAACTGAGTGATGTAGAAAAACAACTGAAAGACGATGACAGGATATTATTTGAAGTTCTGCTGAATGGTTTTTTCCTCGATTATTACAACCAACATTCCTGGGAGATCGAACAGCGTACCAATATCAATTCTCAGGATCTCTCCCAGATCGAGACGTGGAGCAAGCTTGATTTTAACAATTATCTGAATAAAAAATATCAGGAACTTGATCTGCAAAAAGATAAAATGAGAAAAATTTCTCTTATAAAATATGAGAAGGCTTTTTCTTACAACGATTATATTTCTTATTTCCCGACTTTATGGGATTGGTATTCGACTAAAAAGATCGAATTTCTTTCTGATAATGGTCTCTTTACCAAAAATGAACTTACGGAAAATCAAATAAAGATTAACGCGATCTATGATGATCTGATAGCACAGAATTCAGGTAATTCCAAATTGTATTTCATGCATAAAAAATTGCAGGCCAACTGTAATTTCACACTGTGTAAAGATCGTCTGACTCAGCTTCAAAACCTTTTGAAAACCGAAACGGAAGGCGATTATAAAGTTCTGATCATGGAAGATATAATGGAACAGTTGCTTTCCCAAAAAAAAGAAAAAGATGCTCTTGCAGTTGCAGATCTGGCAAAAAAGCAGTATCCCAAATCTCCTTTTATTGATAATATTAAAAATAAAGAAAACCAGATCCTGAATCCGTTTCTGAATATTAAATATGAACAGCAGACCCAAAGCAATAAGCCAATTCATTTTGTGGCAGAATATAAAAATGTTTCCACCTTTTCAATTAATATTTATGAAGTAAAAGAGGATCTCACTACTTTTTTGCAGTACGCCAAAAACTCGTATTCTACTAAATTTAATAAGATTAAAAAAAATCTGGTTAGGAAAGAAGCTTATAAACTGGATGATCCGAAAGATTTTAAAAACCATAAAACTTCCTTAGAAATACAATCTCTTCCGCCGGGAATTTATCTTGCCGAATACAACGTTGCCGGAATCAGCGACAGTGAAGCCGAAGCGGAAAAAGACTTTTATTTTCTGGTTTCGGATAACAGAATTATTTATCAGTCAAAAACAGACAGAGATCAGTTATCCAATCAGTTGAAATTAGTGAACAGTGAAAACGGACAACCCGTAATTAACGAAAATCTTACGTTTTATGAATTTGTTTCCAATAATAATTTAACCAAAATAAGCGGTAAAACAGATAATAACGGTATTTTCAAGTTTCCTGCGACAAAAAACAATGATTATTACAGAACATTCCTGATCAGACAGCCAAAAACCAATGATGTGCAGATCATGGAAGTCTATGGAGAAAGGGGTTACAATAGTGATCTGAACATAGAAACAAAACAAAGCAAGGTACAGATTTTCACAGACCGGGCAATTTACAGACCGGGACAGACGGTTTATTTTAAAGTCATTAATACACAGCGTGATAAAGATATAGAATCTGTAGTTGCCGGATTAAAACAGAAAATTACATTAACCGACACCAACGGACAGGAAGTTTCTTCACAGACATTTACCACCAATGAATTCGGTTCTTATCACGGAAGTTTTGTGCTTCCGAAAGGAAAGCTGAACGGAACTTTTTATCTGAGAACAGATGGAAATGACGGGTATAAAAATTTCAGAGTGGAGGAATATAAAAGACCGAAATTTGAAGTGACGTTCGATCCTGTAAAAGATGAGTACAAATACGGAAAAACCATAGAACTGAAAGGGAAAGCCATGATGTTTTCCGGAGTTGCTTTAAGCAATACAACCGTTAATTATGAAATTAAAAAACGAAATATCCGGGGGAGATATTTTTCATGGTATCCGCAAAATGATGATGATAATGAAAACTCAGTTTTGGGAGAAGCAAAAACCAATGAAAAAGGAGAATTTATCATTAAAATTGATCCTAAAAAAGACGAAAATGTAGAAGGAATTCAGATTGATAATTATGAAATCAATGCATCCGTTACAGATATCAACGGCGAGACACAGACTGCAGATACCCAGTTGAAAGTAGCTTCCGTTTCTCACTATATTCAGGCTGAAGAAATAAAGAATGTTTTTTCTGATGAAAATGTAAAACTGAATGTTGAAACAAAAAATTACAATGAACAGCTTCTTAAAAAATCGTATCAGGTAAAATTATCAAAACTGATTTCTCCGGACAGAATTTTCAGACAGAATTTCAAATCGGAAGTTCAGGATTTACCAAAATTCTCAAAAGAAGAATTCATCAGCAGATTTCCGCATGATTTTTACGATAAAAATGATGAACCTACAAACTGGAAATCAACCGTAATTCTTGAGAAAATACAACAGCCAGCAACTAACAACCAACAACCAACAACCAATCTTGATTTAGGAAAACTGGAAGCCGGAGATTATCAGTTGGAACTGTATAATATTGAAGGAAAAGACACGATAAAAGCGTTGCAGAATTTCAGTGTTTGGGACAAAAAAACACTTAAACCCGATCAAAAAACTTTCCTGACGGTTGTACAGTCCAAAAAAGAACTGAAAAGAGGAGAAAAAGTTTTATTTACGGTTTATTCTTCGGTTCCGAACGCTCTTCTGAATATTTTTGTACAGAATGGTTCCGGAAAAACGGTTTCTGAAGTTTTGCCTTTTAAAAACGGAATGTTGGAATATACAGCAGCTATTCCAAAAGATAAAGATGTACGAATTTTGAATGTGCAGTTTCAGGTAGTTGCCTTTAATGACGTTCAGACAGAATCTGTAAATCTGGATATAGATGATACTGACAAGTCTTTAACGATTGAAACCCTTACTTTCAGAGATAAAATTCAGCCGAATTCAAAAGAAAAATGGTCTGTAAAAGTTTCAGGAAATGAGAAAGAGAAAATCAACGCAGAAGTTTTAGCGAATATGTATGATATGTCTCTAGATAAATTTGCCGTTAATCGATATGAATGGTACACTTTGTATGCATCATTTATAAGTACAGTATCATACGATATAAGAGATTATCTGCGACAAAAATATTACCAGAAAAGTATTCAATATTTCAAGGAAAATAATATAGAGGTTCCTCAATTTAATTGGTTCGATAGAAGCTTTATATATTCTTTACAAGGTGCCGTTGCAGGAATATCTGTGCAAAATAAAGTTTTTTCAGAGCCAGCTAGAGCTCCTAAATCTGAAATGTCTCCAAGAATGAAATTATCAAGTGTAAGAATGGATGATGCGGCAATTGATATTCTTAATTCAGGAAGACAACTTACAGAGCAGGAAAAGAAAGAATATTATGATGGAACCGATGGAGATGGTATACTGGATAAAGATGATAAACCTTTGGAAAATATCCCCGTGCGCCAAAACCTAAACGAAACCGCATTTTTCTACCCGGATTTGAGAACCGATTCCGAAGGCAATGTAAGCTTTGAATTCACTTCTCCGGAAGCATTGACAAAATGGAAGCTGATGTTTTTGGCGCATACGAAAGACGCAAAAGCAGGAACGCTGGAAAAAGAAGTGATAACGCAGAAAGAATTTTCGGTAACGCCAAACTACCCAAGATTTTTGAGAGAAGGAGATGAACTGAATCTTCAATCCAAACTATCGAACTTAACGAGCAAAAAATTAAACGGTTCGGCAGGTTTGCAGATTCTGGATGCGTTCACCAATGAAGATATTTCGTCTCAGTTTGGTTTAAATTCAGGAACTCAGAACTTTGATCTGAATGAAAACGGAAACTCAGCCTTGACATGGAAAATAAAAGTTCCGGATAATGTTTCCTCCATTATTTTAAAAGTGGTGGCAAAAGCAGGACAATATTCCGATGGAGAACAGAAAGCCATTGCGGTTCTACCCAACAGAATGCTCGTAACCGATGCGGTTCCTGTTTTTGTAAAAGAAGGCGAAACCAAAACATTTGAACTGGAACACCTTAAAAATGCGACTTCCACCACGATTTCCAATGTCTCCAACACACTGGAACTTACGACCAACCCAATCTGGGAGATCATGTTTGCGCTTCCGAGCCTGAAAAATGATCAGAACAATTCAGCGGATGTGATCTTTAACAAATGGTTTGCCGATGTTTTGGCATCAGAAATCTTTAAAGCCAATCCGAAGCTGAAAACCGTTTTCGAAGAATACCAGAATAAAGGATTATTGAATTCCAATCTTGAAAAAAATCAGGAACTGAAACAATTGCTTTTGGAAGAAACACCGTGGGTTCTGGAAAGTAAGAATGAAGAAGAACAGATGTCGAAGCTGGCTTTGCTGTTCGATGTCAATTCAATGAAAAACTCCATTCAGCAGGATTGGGAAGATTTAGAGAAACTCCAGAATCCGGATGGAGGATTTTCGTGGTATAAAGGTTATCCGAGTTCGTATTCCACATCATTGTACATTCTTAAAAATTTAGGAAAAATCAATGTCTGGCTGAAAGATAACGTAAAAGATTACCAAAGTTCAGAACAGAATGAAATGGTTTCCAATCTGATCAAATACGCAGATAATGAAATTGAAAAATACACTTCGACTTCGCTCAGTGCGGGAAAAGAAAATGTAATCAATAACTGGACTTTAGACTATCTCGACACCCGAAATTACTGGGAAAAACAGTATCCGTTAAAAGGAAAAGGAGCCACTTTAAAATCTTTGGTAAAACAGAAAGTAAAAACGATGAAAATTACAGATTTTACCTTCTTCGGACTGCATCGTGCCGCTTTACTGATGAATGATTATGGTTTAAAAGATGTTTCGGAAAAATTGTTAAATTACCTGAAAGAAACTTCCGTAGATTCAAAAACGCAGGGGGTGTACTGGAAACAGAATCTTGATGACTGGGGCTGGTTCAGCTCGAAAGTGGTGAATCATGCAGGAGCATTGGAAGCATTTAACAAATTAAAACCCAACGATCAGCAATTCATTGAAGACATGAAAATCTGGCTGATCACCCAAAAAGAAGTGAATTCATGGGGAAGCTCAAGAGGAACTTCGGAAGTTATTTTTACGATTTTAAATTCAGGAAAATCATGGACGACTGCGGAAAGTGATAAAGCAACGATTGTTTGGGGCGGAAAAGAGCTTCAGCCGCAAACTGAAGCGACAGGTTATGTAAAATCTACCGTGAAATCGGATGTTTTAGATAAGAATTTAGCCACCGTTACCGTCACAAAACCGGGAGCAGGAATTGTTCAGGGAGGTTTATTCTGGCAGTATTACGAAGATCTGGATAAAATTAAATCTTCCGAAAATCATATTTCGGTTACCAAAGAATTATACAAAAAAATCAAAACCGTGAATGGGGAAGAATTGCAGGAAATCACTTTTGAAACTCCATTGAAAGTAGGCGATAAAGTGACGGTACGAATGATTTTAAACACGGATCGACCGATGGAATTCATTCACATCAAAGACATGAGAGCTGCAGGATTTGAGCCTTTGGACGTCCTTTCAGGGTATCAGTGGAAAAATGGTTTGGGCTATTATCAGTCGACCAAAGATGCTTCCACTAATTTCTATATTGAACAGATGCCGAAAGGAAAATATGTTTTTGAGTATGATTACGTTGCCAATGCATCCGGAAGATTCTCGAACGGAATTACCACGATCCAGAATTATTACGCACCGCAGATGAATGCGCATACGAAAGGAAGTAATGTGATGATTTCGGAATGATTTGTTTACAAATGATAAAACGGTAAAAAAGATATTTTAAAAAATCATAAAAGATAACGCGATAATTAGAATATCTTAAGTTTTCAAAAAGAATAAAATTTCAATTTTAAGATTTGGAAAATATAAAAATTAAAATACAGCTTCATAAAAATTGGATACATGATAAAGGAGGAGAGCAGATGAACGTTGAAAATGAAGAGTTGAGCAATATGGAATTATTTGATGAAAATTTAAATTCAGCTGTGTTTTGTAATACAAAATTTATAAACGGAGTTTTCCGAAATGTAAATCTGGGCGGAAGTTCTTTCTTTAACTGTGTTTTTTCTTCGGTCAATTTTGAAAATTCGTATCTCAGAAAGTGTGAATTTCACCAGTGTAGATTCCAAAACTGTATTTTTTTAGAAAGTGAAACAACAAAAGCAGAGTTTTATGATACTTCCGTGGAGTTTTGTCTTTTTAAGAATTTAAAATTAGGCTGGAGTTATTTTGGAAATTGTATAATTTCTGGCTCAAATTTTCAGTTGGTAAAAGTGGATGGCTTAATTTTTTCTGACTGTCAGTTTCAGAATCTTGATTTTAAAGATCTGAAATTCAGCAAAGCTTATCCTGTGAAGATAAATGACTGTACAAATATTATTGCTGTAGAAGAATTAAAAAAACAAATGAAATGTACATCCGCCTGAACAGTGAAAAAATGAGACAAGTGTATAGAGATAGCCTTAATCTGGCTACACAGAAAACGGAGGAACTAATTAAGTTATTTCCTGAAATTCCAATGTATCATTCCATCTATAATCAATTACTGGATATTGATGAAAAAATAGTAAAGAATACTATTGTTTTTTCTGAAAACGAATTATACAAAAGGTATTCTTTAGGACATTTGGCGGTGAAAAATTTCGATTACGAAAATGATGAATATGCAAAATTATTAATTGATATCTTCGGAGGAGTATTTGATTATCATGTATCACCCGAAAGTTTTAGACAGCTTCTCTTTGATGGAGATGAAAGAGAAGCTGTGAACAAAGTGTTTGAAATTAATCGGCAGAAAATCAGGTTGATCGATTTTTGTGGCAATCCGTTAAAAGAACTGAAAAAAGAAATAGATCATGAAAGTTTTGATCTGATGGTGGAAGAAAACAGCTTTAAACGAATAAATATTATTATTGAAAAATATATTTCTGAAAAACGACTGGAAATATATTATCTGAAGAAAAATGATCTGATTTATTTATTTTCTTACGGCGAATATCAACCAGGAAGATATATGCTTTTTTTAGAAGACATCCGGATCTGGAACTCTTAAAATTACGGATATTTTAACTGAAATAAATTATTTAATTAATAAGAATTGGAAAACGAAATATATGATACGCTGTACTATTACAGCGAAGATGGCGAAGAAGGTTATGATCTTACAGAAGTGCAGCTGATCGGTAAAACAGACGAAAACCGTGTTGAAAAACTGAAACTTCTGCTTCATCATAAAAATGCCTACATTTCTTATCAGGCAATGCTTATTTTGGTTGCTTGGGCAATTCCGGAAGGATTCCATCAGCTTGATCGTTTCATTTCTGAAAAATGGGATGAAAAGCACAGCTTTGAACCTCACAGAATTTATAATGAAGATAATGTGTATGATGTTATCGTGGATGCATTATACATTTCGACACTCAATGGAAAAGAAGAACAGGAGTTATATCCTTATGTAAAACATTTCTTAAGCATTTACGGAGATAGGTTTTTCGAATCCTGTTTGAAAGATTTTCTGTTGAAAAAAGACTGCAAACCGCTATTGAAAGAAATTGAAGAGGCGATGAAAAGTGCTTTGAAAAATAAAAAATACTATCAGGCAAGTCAGCTTTTTCCGGTTATCGTTCATTACGATAAACACAGGTTTGAGGAATATTTTGAGGTTTTCAGTTCTTTATTAAAAGATGATAAGAGGATTGAATACAATATTGAAGAGGCTGAAAAAATCAGATCATAGATGGTTAGATCTGAATGAAGGAAATTATATTTTAATGTTTTAAGACCAATAAAAAATAATCATGAAAAACCTTTTAGAAAAAAAAGACTGGTATTATTATATTTATAAAAACGGCGACACCATTGAATTATCCGTTCCGATTTCTACTCCGGCACCGGGTTTTGATGCAATCCATACGCTGACTGATTCTGAAAAAAAGGAATATCTTACAAAAGGAATTACAGCTCTCGAAGACCGAATAAAAGATATGGAAATGAATTTTACAAAGTACGTTTTGAATTCTTGGAGGTAAAATAATAATGAGAGTAAATTTTTATTGTAATAATGTTTGAAATAAAATTGAATACAACAGAAAAATCGGAAGTGTATAAATTCTGAATATTATAGTTTTTAAAAACAATAATCTACAAGATTAAACGATCTTCCTGTTTTTATTATATTTGTTTTATGGGAAGATATTACGGGCTTAATGCAAAAACCGAAGAAGAATTCAACTCCAATCTTGAGAATTTGGTAAAGGCGATAAAAAAGCACAAACATCAATTGTCTAAAATTAAAAATTTTGATGATTTTTTCAATTTTATTAGTGCTTTTAAAAATGATGCAGATTACGAAAATCCAATCTGGATCAATGAGAAAAAAAGTGTTAATTCCGACGAAATAGATCTCCTCAGAAGCCATAATTATCCTGAAGATTATATAGAGTGGTGCCAAAAATACGGTCAGTACAGCATTGGATTGGGTATACAATTATCATCTGTATCCGATGTGCTGGATAATATTTCCGAAGAATATTACGCTCTGCAGGTTAAAAACAAATATATGTATTTCGCGACCGACGGATCAGGGAATGACTTTGCATTCGATACTGCTGATAACGGAAAACAGATACGGATCTTTTATCACGATGCAGCGATTACTTCAGAAAGTATTTCAGATATTTACAGTGAATTCTATTATTTTTATTTTAATGATGAAACTAACGAATACGAAAATCCTGAAGAACTGGATATTTCGCTAATCTTTGACGAAAAAGACGAATACATAGAAGATTCAGTTTATATAAAAAACTATTTGAAAACTGAGGAAGCCAGCAAAATTGTTGGTAACAAAGGATTTTTATCTTTCCTGATTGAAAATACCATTGAAGGACTTGATACTGTTGTTAACTACTACTGTTACGATATTGAGAATCTGGCACTCTCATATCAGGAAAGAGGCAATTTAGATCATGCTTTTTCATTATACGATACCACTATTGAAGCCAATACACAAAAAGCGCTCGCATACAATAATCGTGCTTATAAATTGCGGACTGCAGGTTTTACAGAAAAAAGTATGGATTATATCGATAAAGCATTAGATCTGGAACCTGAAGTTGGTTTATATCACGGTACAAAAGCGGAAATACTTTTCGATATGGGATCAGAAGAGCGGTTTTTCCAAAGTCTTGAGCTTGCCTTAAAATTCGGAATGGATAAAAGTCTGATTGATGATGCAATGATTGAAAAATATAAGAACGACAGCAGATTTAATAGGATCTTATCTCGTTATTGATAGTTTATTTTTTTACATTTCATAGAATTTTTAACAAATTAAGATATAATAGAATAAGATAAAAAATATTCGAGTAAAACACTTAAAAAACTGTCTCTGATCAAAATAACCATGGAAGACCAATACATTTACACCGACGAATTTGGTAATGAATCTGTTTTTCTCAGAAGAAAATATTACAAACTCGTCTGTGCAACAATTACAGATTTTTTTGAAGAGCCGTTGCCGGAAAACGGGTTTCACAGACATTTTTTAAATCTATTAAATACACTTGAAGATTATCACGACGTGTATATTATAACTACTGAAATGCCTTTCTACTGGGCAATTTGTATTATAGAGAATAACTGGACTATAAAGCATCTTTTAAAAAATAAAACAAACGAACAATATCGGGAATGGTATATTCGCTATAAAAAAGAGAACGATATTGTAAGCTTTATCATTGAAGGAATTAATGAAGAAACTTACGAATTTACAAACAACGACGGCGATAAAAGCTTATTTTTAAGAAAGAAATACTATGAGTTTATTTGCAGCCTTGTTACAGATTTTTTTAAGAAACCTCTTGAATACAATTCGTTGAATGCAGGCTTAATAAGTTCTCTTAATGCTTTATTTGCAGATGGAAAACAGAAGGATGTCGACAGGTTTATCGGACAGGAAATTTATTGGGCAATGTCCGTTATTGAAGATAAGGAATTCCAAAACCTATTAATTTTTACAAATTTAGAAGGGTATAATGAATTTCTTGCTGACTGTTACAGGGAAAATAAAATAAATTCCTTTGTTATTCAGGAGTTTAAATGAAAAAATATGCGGTAAGAATCTGTCCTGTATTTTGAAAATATATTAAATTATTGAAAATTAATAGATTGTATTTCTTTGTGATTAAAAAATTAATGAGTTTACAGGTATTTAAAAGCAAATGTTGATAAAAGTAAAACAGAAAAATCTTTGAACTTAAATTTAATACATATTGGTTAATTTCTGAAAATATTTATGATTAAAAAAATTATTGAAGTCGACAACCTCATGCAGCAAATCGCTTCAAAATACAGGCTCGAAACGTTAAATAAAGAAAGAATAGAAAATCTCTGGGAAGAAGAAACTCTGGGAATCATGAAGCAGGCAGTATTTATAAAAGACGATGCTTATTTTTATTTTTTAAGTCAGTACGGAGGCTGCAATATTTATGGAGACGGTTTTGATATTGGGATTTTTGGTTTTGACGACTGGCTGAATCCAAGTCTTTTGACCACTCCGTTACTGAATGATGCGGATATTTATTTGTTGGCAGATCAGGATCATCATGATGAGATAATTTTTTACGGATATCACGCCACACAGGAAAATGAAAATTCAATCTGGGTTTCTATTGAATTGGAGTCGGGATACAAACCGGTTTATAAAGATTTTACAGATTTTTTACAATATATTTTAACCATTGAAGATGGAGAATAAGATAATTAAAGGTCTTTATTATAAGGAATATTTTTTAAGTGCAGACGAAGAAATAGCAATTCTTTCACAGATTGAAAAAGAAGAGTGGGATAGCAGTCTGAAGCGAAGAGTTCAGCATTACGGTTATATTTACGACTACAAAAAGAAAAATATCAGTCAGGACTCAAGAAAAGGTGAACTTCCGGATTGGCTTTTTGAATTGGAAAAAAAGATTAAAGCAACTTTTAATATAGAACAGTCTTTTGATCAGGTCATCATCAACGAATACGAACCGGGACAGGGAATATCAAACCATATAGACTGTGTACCTTGCTTTGAAGACATAATAGTTTCCGTAAGCTTACTTTCTTCCTGCGTGATGCAGTTTTCAAAAGATTCGGAAAAACATGAAATAATACTGAATCCCCGAAGTATTCTTCTACTCAGCGGAGACGCAAGATACCTTTGGAAACATGGGATCAAAGCCGTAAAAAACGATCAATGGCAAAATACAGCAATCCCAAGAAAGAGAAGGATATCAATAACCTTCAGAAAGATAAAGAAGGCATAAGTAAAAATTCGTATTTTAATTTACAGTGCGTTTTTTACTGTGGTATTTCATGTTCAATAAAAACTTCCTATATTTCGAAGAATTTAAAAATTTTAAAAACCATGAAAAAAACACTATTCGTTTGTGCTGTTTTGTTTAACTTACCTCTATTAAGCGCACAAACCATAGAATCGGGAAGCCGCAGTACAGCAGGATACATCAAAAGCAACGGAACCATTGAAAACAGCAGCCATTCCACAGTAGGTTATATTACAAGCAACGGAACCATCGAAAACAGCAGTCATTCTACAATCGGTTATATTAAAAGTGACGGTACCATACAGAACAAAAACAGTTCTACCGTAGGCTACGTAAAAAAGGACGGAACCGTAGAGAACAGCAGCCATTCAACCATTGGTTATATAAAAGATAACGGAACGGTAGAAAACGGTAGTCATTCCACCATCGGTTATGCAAGCGGAATTAAAAAAGAATGGGCGGCCGTTGCATTTTTCTTTTTCAAGCTGAATTAATAAATGGTTCAACAGACTTTAAATCAGTTTAAACAGACAATAAAAAAATACTCCTGACAATTACTGTCAGGAATATTATTTTTATTAAGGGCAAATAAGGGCGAAATAATAATTTTTACATCAAAATTTGGTTTTATGAATTTTCCATGTCTTTGATATTCTTTTTCCATGTGAGGAAAAGATTCAGCACTTTAATAATTTTAAAGATGAAAATAAAGACAAAGAATGAAATAAGCGTTGTATAAATAGAGTAGTTCGGGAAAAACATATACTGAACAATAAATGTCACAATATTCAGAACTACAAAAGTTAAAGTGATTCTTTTGTGAGACAGTCCCAATTCTAAAAGATGATGATGGATGTGCGATTTATCTGCCTTGAATGGCGATTTTCCCCGCGAAATTCTGTCTGCATACACTCTCACGGAATCAATAACAGGAATCGTAAATACAAATAGGATAAAGAAAATACCGTAAGGAAACTCTTCCGAACCTCTGTCGAATTTCGTAATATAAATTCCTAAGCAGATTAATAAATATCCTAAAAATAGAGATCCGGAATTTCCTAAGAAAATTTTATTTTTCAGAGAGAAATTATACCTTAAAAAAGCGGCAATACTCCCTACGAAAAGCAACCCGATTCTTGCCAGTCCGAAATGTCCTTCAATTAAAGCAATAACGAAAAACAAAGCAAAACCTACTCCCGCAACACTCCCTGCCAAACCATCAATTCCGTCAATTAAATTAAAAGCATTTACAGCCGTTGTAATGATCAGTACTGTAAGAATATACTGAAAATAAACATTCATTTCATGGATTCCGAAAAGTCCGTAAAGAGTGGTAATCCGGATTCCTGACGTTGCAATAATCACACTCACACAAATCTGTATTCCCAGTTTATAAATCGCTCTGATGTCTGTTTTATCATCCAGCGTTCCCACAAAAAGCATAATGTAAGACGTAATGATGATCGGAAGAATATCTTTCCAGCTTTTATCATCAGAAATCCATAAAAGCAAAAAAACAACAAGCCCGATCACAAGTCCTCCGATCAGCGGAATAGCAGTCTGGTGCACTTTTCTTGCATTGGGAACATCCACAAGCTTAATTTTCTGGGCAATCATTCTCATGAGCGGAATTACACACATCGAAAGTATAAATGCAAGAATTCCGTATATAGACAGTTCTACAAAGTTTTTCATAGCCTTCGTTTTTTAGCAATTTATTTAGAGTTGTTGAATAGTTTAATGTGTTTAAGATGCTCTACATTATACTTTTCCAGAATAGTTTTGTCCAGTTCGGAGATGGCAGGCATTACATTTGTTTTCTCATTGATAGTAAAGGTTTCTTCTATAAGCTGACTGTATTTTTTTGCAATTCTTTTCCAGGTGTATCTTCTTTCCGCTATTTTTTTCATCGTTCCGGCACAAATCTCAAGATCCTTTCCGGTTAGCTGTTCCAGAATATTTCTGAGCTCATTTTCATTGGAGAAATAAAAAGCCTGATTTTCGGTTGTCGTTCTGTTGTAAGAAACACCGTTGCTGATGATCGGCAGACCTAAAAACATGGCTTCCACAAGCGAAGGATTGGTTCCTCCCGCAGAATGTCCGTGAATGTAAAGCGAAGCATTTCCGCGGATAAGATCGATGGTTTCCTGTTCATAAATTGGATCGAGCAGGAGAATATTTTCAAATCCGGAGTATTGTTCTTTCAGATTTTTACCGTATTCACTGTTTTTCCAGTTTCCTACCAATACCAACTTGCGGTCCGGAAGCGTGCTGAATACTTTTAAAATTGTATGCACATGGTTTTCAGGTTCAATTCTGCATACTTTTACCGCATATTCTTCATTCAGAAAAGGATATTTTTCAAGATTTTCAGCAGATGGGAGATGATTTATTTTTGTATGATCGGCTCCGTATTCAATAACGCGGCTTATCGTTTTGTACCGTACAGAAGTATAATCCTGAATCGATTCGTTGTCGGAAATATCAATATGAGAGAATTTTACCGCCAGTTTTTCTGCCCACCACAGATATAATTTTGCAGGAACAGACCATTTATCTCTTTTCCATTCGATACCATCAATGGAAATAATAATTCTTTTATTGGTGAATAATCTTACTAAAGGTAAAAGCCATGCTCCCGCAACGCCTAAAATCAGAAGAACATCACTTCGGAATAAAGCATGAAAAATAGACCATGTATCGTAAGGAATGCTCTGGATTCCGTTTGCGTCCAGCGGAAGGTATTTCAGTTTTGCTCCTTTCCAGCTTTTAATTCTCTCTTCTTTGCTGTATTTTTTGGAAGAACAGTATACAGTAAAATCATACATATCGGAAAGCTCTTCTACAAGATGAGCAGTTAAGGTTTCGAAGCCTCCGTATTTTGCAGGCAGACCTACAGTTCCTATAATTGCCACTTTGGTTTTCATAATTGTTTTATTTTATTATGTAATGACCATTAATATTCCAAATGATAAAAAATATTTTAATTAGTTGATAATTAGATAGTTAAAATTCAAAGAAAATGTTTTGAATTTCCACAATCTGGAAAATGGATTATAAATTGGAAATAATTTCGAGAGATTTTCTCTCGAAATAGGCTTCAGAAAACAAAAGGCTTTTCTCGTAAGATGCTTCACTAAAAGATTGATAGACAGATGGGTTGTTCAATATGTAGTTTAATTTTTCAGAAAGTTCATTTGTGTTTTTAGAATCAATTAAAAAACCGTTTTTATTATCTTCAACCAGTTCTGTAACGCCTCCTATAGGCGCAACGATCGCAGGTAAGCCGTAACGCATTCCTTCCAGAATCGTAAGTCCGAATGTTTCCACCCAAAGATCGGGATGAGACAGGTTAAGAATTACGCTGGCTTCCTGATAAAAAGGATGCGTATCGGTTTGGGTAGGATAAATAATAAGCTGTTTTGGAATTTCCTTTCCTTTAAAATATTCCTGAATTTCCTTTTCCGTAGCATTTACCACAAGTTTGAATATGTAAGAAGGATTTTTTCTGGCTAATTCCAGAAATTCATCAACTCCTTTGTAAATTTTTAAAGAACAGATCATTAAAACTACTGGGATTTCTTTTTCCACATTTCGGAAACGGTCTGCTTTTTCGGCAAAATCACTTTCCAGAACATTGTACAGCAATTCCTGATTGTTAATTAAAGATTCCTGTTTCAGAAGATATTCCGAAACAAAAACAATTTTAGCGGCAGTCATTTTTGCCGTTCCGAAAAGAAAATTTTTAAATATTTTCGGCTTTACCGAAGTTTCATGGATATGATAAATAATCTTACAGCCTCTCAGCTTTCCTGCAATTGCCGCCCCGAAAGGCAGCACTGTATTGATGTAAACAACATCACTTTTTTTTAGGAAAAAGAGCAATTTAATCATCAGAAAAAACTGACTGAGAAAGAAATTAACAATTCTTACCAGTGCGTTGGACGAAAAGCGATACCAGAACAGATGATTTTTAACCTTCGGAATATCAGACAAAAACCCCTTTC
Organism: Chryseobacterium sp. 2P; assembly: GCF_059579425.1. Classification (NCBI taxonomy): domain Bacteria; kingdom Pseudomonadati; phylum Bacteroidota; class Flavobacteriia; order Flavobacteriales; family Weeksellaceae; genus Chryseobacterium; species Chryseobacterium sp. 2P. The sequence goes on along the minus strand of NZ_CM184194.1, from coordinate 2,458,580 downwards.
TTCCGCCTGAAGTAAAAAGATGCGCATCCATCCCGTTTTTTATCCAGGATTTCAGAAGCTGCATCAGAACTTTCGGGCTTCCGCTATAATCATTCAGAAGATGAACAGATACAATTCTTTTCATGGCTAGATTTGGTTATAGATTGTATTGAGATGATCGCCTCTTTTTTCCCAGGAGAATCGGTCAAGATAATGCTTTCTGGCTTCGATGCTCATTTTTTGCTGAAGATCTTTGTCTGAAAATAATTTCGTTAAAACATTGCTTAATTCCGTTACCGTTTGATCATATTCCTGCTGTGGAACAGTAAAACCGCATTTTTCGGTAATAAATTCTCCGGGACCTTCATTTTGGAGGCAGACAACCGGAAGTCCGAAAGAAAGAGCTTCCGGAACCACCATTCCTGCTCCTTCATGAGACGGAAAGAGAAAAACCGAAGCTTTTTCATACATTTTCATCAGTTCTCTGCGGTCGATCCATTCAATGATTTCAATATAATTTTCAGCGTTATTTTGCTGAATTAAATCTTTGTAAAACTGCTTTTGTTCGCCGGTTCCCACCAAAATTAACTTGCATTTCGCTTTTTCTTCTTCCGAAAGCCGACTGATAAACTGAATGAATGAACGAATCGTAAGATCAAAACCTTTCAACGGAACAAATCTTCCTACACTGATTACGGCAAAATCTGATTTTACCGCTACTTCATCTTTTTGATAAAAATCTTCCGAAGCAACAGAAGGATAGAGCGAATACTGATTTTCTTTAAGTTTAAGCTTATCCGGAACTCCGCTGTTCATGCACCAGATGTGATTGGAATGCTTCAAGGTTTTTTTCAGGGAAGGCGAAAGTTTCCAGAAAAAGTTTTTCACCATCCATGTTAAACGGTCTTTAAGGAAGTATTTTTGGGAATAATCGTTCAGATATTGTTTAGGAATGAGAGGATGGTGTCCTACAGGACCCCAAACCAACGGCTTTTTTAATTTCCATAAAAAACTGGGTGTCCAGTCGTTATGAAAATTCACATTGTGGGCAATGTCAAAATTCACCTTCTGTTTTTTTATAAACGAAACAATTCCCCGTTGCCATAAATAATAGTACAGAAGCGCACCACGACTTCCTTTTTTCCAGAAACGCATCCAGTAAGGAAGATCAAAATAAAGGAAATTCATGTTCTGATATAACGGATCTGGATTTTCCTTCATGTATTTTTCAATATGTGTTTTATTGTTTTCTCTTGTTACGACAAAAACTTTACGAAATCTGGCGATCTGATACACAAAATTCCATCCCATCGCATCTTCCGATCCTTTATACGGATTGATAGCGTAGCAAGTTGCGAGTATCGTCTGATTGGTTTTCATGGGTTCTTGTTTTTAAAAGTTTAGCGGGAACTCCGCCGATAATGCTGTTGTCCGGAAAAGATTTGGTAATTACACTTCCTGCAGCCAGAATACATCCGTCTCCGATTTCCACACCATCCAGAATGGTGACTTTACTTCCGATCCAGCAGTTTTTCCCGATCTTTATTCCTTTTCTGTTGACACCCTGAAGCCGGATTGAAGTTTCGGGATCTTCATAGTTGTGATTTTCGGGGTGACAGCTCAGATATTGTCCTACAATGCATTCATCACCGATTTCTAGACCTCCGGAACCGCCAAGATAAGCAAATTCCCCGATCCCTACGTTGTTTCCTATTTTAATTTTTTCTCCGATATTGTTAAAAGAGGTGGAAACAATTACTCTGCTGAAAGCTCCGATCGATACATTGTCTCCAAATTCAATTCCGTGTTTTGCAAGGGCAGAAACGTAGACATCATTTCCCAGACGCAGAAATTTTCCCCATTTTATTTTAGAAACATTAAAGAAACTTACTCTTCTGCCTAGAAGCATTCCTTTGGGATTTCTGAAAGAGAGAAGCATCCTGAAACCTCTGATGATGCTCCAGAGCTGGATCCAGATAAACTGCAGAACCGCTCCGGAGTTCAAATCATCATCTATAGTAAAGTAGGGACTTCTTAGTTTTATAATTTTTACGACAAGCTTTTTCATCTCTGTGCAATTATTGTGTTCATGATCGTTCCTAATGTCACATCAAGATCATTGTTTTCGATTGCTAAATACTTCACTCTCTGGTTCTTTCTTTCCAGTTTAGAGAAAAGGGAACTGTATTCTGAAGTAAGGTCACAAATCGAATGATACGAAAGTTCTTTTTTTCTACTAAGTATTTTTTCAGGCGCAGCATACAGGAAGAAGTTGAATTCCGGCTTCATCAGGAAATGATATCCTGTCTCCGTTACGGATTTCGGAAGCTGAATGTTGCTTCTTCTTGCATCGGCAATAAAATCGAAATAATACCTGTCGTATAAAACTATTTTTCCCCGCAAAACATATTTTGTGTAAATAACAAATTGTCCTAAAATATAATCTGTATAATAATATCCGAACCTTAATAAGGAAGAAAGGGAGTTTTTGTTGTTTCCCTGTCTGGGTAAAGAATTTACCGCGTCCTCATGTGCTTTTTCCTTTCCTTTGGTCCATACACTCAGGATGGGAAGCAGGGAAGGTCTGTGTCTCAGTACTTTTACAGGTCTTCTGTAACGTTTTTCAATCAGTTCGGAAACCTCCGAGATCACTGTGGATTTTCCTGCTCCGTCCACACCGCTGAATGTGATGATGAAGCCTTTTTCCGCAAAGGAATCTCTTAAATAATGAAATGTATTTTTAAAATAACTGTATCCTTTATTGTAATTCTTCATTTTCAGTGTTTTAATCGTGAGTTCTCTGTCGGTTATTTTGTTTGATTTTAAATGTTCTGAAACAAACTTCTCGTACGTTTCAGGAATTTCTGCTTCGTTGAGGCTGTAAAAAAGATCAATAAATCGGGCAGTGTCTTTTTCTGAAACTTTATAAACGCCATATCTGTTTTTCCTTCTGTTTTCCATAATTTTAGAAATATCCATAATCTGCATATGCTTCCATTTTACCTGATGGATAAGATCCAGATTAAGAATCTCATTTTGAAGGGTAACAATTCTTACCGTCTGCATGAAAGATTTCTTCACTGTTGAAACTTTCTTTGCAAGGCTGTGGCCGGATAAATAGCTGACTAATTTCTGCGCGTTTTCAGAAGAAATAATCAGATCAATATCAGAATTCAGCTTCAGTTTTTCAGGTTCTTCACTGTGGAATTTCAAAGCCGCATAATCTGTGTGATAAAGCGCATCGAAAGTATCTAAGATGACCAGTTCCCTTTCGGTAGAATAGTTTTTTAGAATGATATTTAAAGCTTCATTCCATGTTTTTAACAGCCAGTGAATCTGAAGATGCCATTCTTCCTGTGCAGCATAAATGGTAAGATAAGACAGCGTATTGGTCAGAAGATAGTACTTCAGATAGTTCTGAAGTTCTGCTTCGCTGAACCGGAAGGTTATTTTATTTTTTTCTTCAATCTCTGCATAAATTTCTTTCCAGCTTTTTTTCTGAATTAAAATTCCGTTCTGGATAATAAAATGAAAGAAATCAAACGCTTTTGGCTTTTCTGTAGAAGACAGCTCCCAGTCATAAACAGCAAGTTTTCCATTTTTTATATAACAGTTCCACGAGGTAAAATCTCCATGAGAAAATGCAACTTTAATGTTTTCTTCTTCATTGGTATGTCTTAAGATCGCTTTTATCTTTCGGATGATATTTTTCGGAATTCTTTCATCTTCAATTGTTAAAAACTGTTCTTTTACACTTTGAAAATACTTCCATTCCGATATTTTTACGTTTCTTTCATGGTGTGCTGCAATCTTTTTTACGGCTTCCGCATGAATTCCGGTAAAAGCGTTTTCACGAATTCCTTTGTTTGAAACATCCGATAACCGAAGAATATTTTCACTGATCATTGAAGCTTCAGGAACCTGTAATATATTGCCCGAAATAATTTTTCTCACGTTTTTGTTTTCCGTAGCAATGAGCTTCTTTGCTGTTTCTGTTTCTGCAATTTTATAAAAATATCCTCCGCTGTATAGAAGCGCTTTGTTGTTCGGGCCTACTGTTCCCGTAAAAATTGCCCAGTCGTTTTCGATATCAAAAACCGGCTGACCATTTTTTACATAATAGAGCGTTTCTTTCTTAAAAACAATTCTCTGCAGATGTAGTGCAAAAACAGTTTTCACCAACAGTTCAAAAAGTTTTGCCTTCGGAGTAGCCGCATTATAAAATTTTAGAAATAACGGCTTTGCGGAATCTGAGTTCCAGAACCATCTTACTGTTCCGTCAGGATTTTTTATATAAGAAAAAGAAATCTTTTTACTGTTCTTTTCCTCTTTTGTAAATAGTTTGTACCCTGTATTTCTAAATAATGTTTTCATGATGATTATTTATATACCAAAATAGTATAAAAATATCTGCCATAAATTCAAATTACTTATAATCAGTTAGTTATGTTATTTTTAATCTGATTTTTATTCCAGAATCTGGAAAATGGAACTGTCCTGTGGAATTTTAATCAGCAAATAGATCCGGTCTTTTCTTCTTCAGGATAATTTTCTGCCATCTTGTAAGATGATTATTGTTGCGGAATGCAATAGAAAATATAATGATCTGATAGAACATGATCCCATAATTACTTTCTCCAAAAATCCCGAATTCTGTAAAGGAATTAATAACGATAGGAATAAGAATCCCGATGAGCATCAGTTTCTGTTCTTTCTGTTCAGACAAGATCGATTTTACAGTAAAAAATACCTGAAAAAGTACAATGGTAAACCCGATAAATCCAAGATTCATCAGAACCTGCATAAAAGTGTTGTGCGTCATTTTTCCCGGATAGGTATGTGCGCTCTGGAAAAACTCTTTGTAATCGATCCTCATAAAGCCAAAGCCCAAAAGCGGTTCTCTTGGTAAACCTTCTGTAATTAAAGCCTGCCAGAAAGGAAGCCTTCCGGTAAGACTCATGATTTCTTCCAGCCTTTCCTGATCTCCGCCTTTCAGAATAACGGTGTATACCGCAAAAGGTGCAACCATCGCAACAAGCGCAATAATGGCAAACTTCAGGGTTTTCTGTTTGGTCTGGTTGATGTGGAAAAATACGATCAGCAAAACGCCGATCAGGGAAGATCGCGATCCGGTCATAAATAAGGCATACAGAATCACCATAATTTTTATAATGGTCCAGACTTTCTTTTTAAAACGGTAAAGATCAAAAATAAGACATGCAGAACCTACTCCTGCAAGCATTCCAAGCTCATTGGGATTCATCATTGTTCCTCCAAGCCTTGCTTCTTCGCCACCGTCGGTTAACCGGAAAAATATATCCGGAGCAACCCACATTCCGATCACGAAAATAAGCTGAAGAACGAAAACGGTGTTTCCCAGAAGATGATATAATCTGATGTTGTGTCCTTCAAAATAAACGTCTAAAACCTTCAGACTTTTTACGAAAAAATAAGCAAAAACAAAGCTCTGAAAGGTCATAAACCATTGTAACGCACTGAATCCCGGATTGGTACTCCACGAAAATGAAATGAATCCCAAGATTAAATAGCAGATGTATAAAATCGGCGAAAATATGTTTTTGTATTCCAGAGAATTGATGCTTCCGTATCGGATGATTTTAAAGTAAATGAGAATAGAAGAAATCATAACGCCCATTCTTCCGACTACTTTGATGGCTCGTGTAATGTTTACATTTTCGCTCCATGTAAAAAAACATCCCACCATAAGCAGAAGAATGATGAAGAGCTGGTTGTTCAGCTTTTTAAGAAATTGCTGATGATGAAGAGGTAGCGTTTCCATTTTCAGCAGTTGTAGAGTTTGGTATTCATTTCATGAAGAATTCTATTCCAGTCGAAAGCTTCTTCTACCATTTGTATTGCATTTGCGCAAATCTTTTCATAGTTCTGCTGGTCTTTCCAAATTTTGGAAATATCGAAAAATGCTTTGGTAAGGAGTGTTGTCTTAGGTGAAGGGATATTGATTCCCGCATTGTATTGTTCAACAAGATAGCCGATATTGGTGTTTTTTGTTACAATACAGGGTTTGCCGAAATTTGCAGCTTCGATTACGGAAACCGGCAATCCTTCGTTTCTGGAAGGATGCACAAAAATGTCCATCTTTTTCAAGAGATCATTTTTTTCTTCTCCAAATTTACTTCCGAAAAGAATTGTTTTATCTTCAATTCCCAGTGCTTTTATTTTTTGATGAAGTTCATCTTTTTCATCGCTGTCGCCCACAATCCACAATTCAGAAAAGGGATCCGCTTTAGAAAATTCAGCAAAACTCTCCACAAGCAGATCCAGACCTTTTGTGTAAATATCCAGCCTTCCGATAAAACCGAAAATTAAAGTTTCTTTGTACGGATTAGAACAGACTTCATCCTTTATCCTTTCAAATCCATAGGGAATCAAAGTACCTTTTCGGGTTGTATAAATCGACTGTAAACCCTCCATCTCGCTTTCGCCAATGCAGTGAATTTTTGAAGCATTTTTGATGACGCTTTTTTCAAAAAACTCGAAGTAAAGCTTTTTGGTAATCATACTTTTCTGCATTGCGACAGCATTGTACGCTCCGTGGGGCGTAATAATATAATTGAATTTGTGTTTCCGCAAAAATCTGCTTAAGGACGAAAATACAGGAATCCATCCGCCATGAAGGTGAAAGACTGTAGATTCGCTGCTGTTAATTATTTCTTTCTGAAGATCTTCCGGAATGGAAAAAGGATTTTTTTTCCGTTTAAAAATCTTCGTTTTAAAGTTTCTTTCGGGGTAATTAACCTCTGTATTTTCGGAGATTCCCCAAACTTCTACATCCTGTTTATTTTCAGCCTGTTTTGTCGCGATATTATAAACGACTTTATTTACGCCGTTCATCTTTTCAGGATTTGCTTTTCCTAATATCAAATGTACTATGCCCATACTGAAATCTGTTTTCTGTTAAGTAAAATTTTCCAGTACACGATCATTAAAATCTGGTTAATCACAAGTCCCGCAACTGCGCCGTAAAGTGCTCCGTATTTCAGTAAAAAATGAAAACTGAGTAATGAAAACACAAACGAAATGCAGTATCCTGTAAAAAAAGCTTTATTCTGCTCCAGAACTCTTATGGAAAGCCGGGTAGGGTAGCTGTACAAAATCACGACATATAGTACCGAAACCAGTTTAATTACAAAACCATACTGTTTGTATTGTTCTCCGCCCAATAGCGTAATGAGAGGTTCTGAAAAGATGAAGAAACTGATGATTAAAATTCCTAAAGCCAGCATTCCTTTCGACATACTGAAAAGCAGGGATTTTTTTTCTTCTTTTTTGTCCTGATAATGAAGCTTCGCAGTTTTCGGGAGGTAATAATTTTCAACAGTCTGAAGAATAACATTAATAACCCCGAAAAACGACTGAACCAGCCTCAAAGCTCCCAAAGCATTAACTCCTAAATAGATTCCCGCAGCCAGAGTGAAGAAATTACCCGAAAACCACTGAACTATAGAAGCGCTTAAAAGCCATTTTCCTTCTGTAAAATGATAATGAAACAGGGAAGCGTTACTGAAGCTGAAGTCTGCATTTTTCAGACCATACCAAACTCCGGGAATGGAAGCAATGACATTAACAATTCCTATAATCAGAAGGCTTTTTCCTAAATCGAGACTGTTTTCAAACCATATTAAAGGAAAAACAAGGAGAAAAATACTGTCGATAAAAAGTACAAGTTGTATGCGGTCTATCGTAAGTAAAACTTTTCTCATAAAGTCCTGAAAAACATACGCTGCTGCAAAAACAATGATTGCCACTGTATTCTCTTTAATAAATGACAGTGCCGAAACCGGTATAAATTTAACAGCAGAAATAAGAGCAGCAAAAATAAGAATTAAAGGTACTGCTGCCTGAAAAACGAAGCCCAGAGACTTTTTACTGTATTCTTTTGCTGCCAGAATCTGGAAAGGCTGTACCACAATGGCGTTGCAGATGCCTACCAAAAGATACGTCACCAAAAGCACAGACGAAAACAGACCAAAATCTGAAATATTCAGTTTTCGGGCAAGTAAAAACGTCAGAAGAAAATTTGTTCCGCTGAAAATCAGCTGGTCTGCGAAAACCAGAGATGTGGGTCTGCGAAATATTTCTGTAAGCTTTTTCACGATCTTTTTCTGTTTATAAAACGTTTAATAGAGGTCATTAAACTCGGGTTGTAACCTTCTTTATTCAGAACAAACCACAGATTGGTCAGTTTGTATTCATCCTTCAGAAGTTCTACGTTCATAATTGTTTTTTCGGCTGTTCTTCGACTGTCTAAGACAAAAAGATTCTGATCTGCCATTTTCAGGAATAATAAAGGAAGTTTTCCTTGTTTTATCGACTGGTTATTGATGATGCAGATTTCGTTTCCTGTCATTCTTTCACGGATCAGATTCTCAATGTCCGTGGAAGTTAATCTTAAATTTTTTTCTTCTGAAAAGTCGATATAATCGATGTTTTCAATATTTTCTAAATTTCCCGCTACATCAATTACCAGTACTTTTCTGGATTGCGCCTGCAAAGCTTTTATGATGTTTTTTGAATGAAACAAATGCTGTTTCGATTTATCATAAGAAGTGATACAGATGAGATTTTTATCTTTAATAATTTCTTTCAGTTCCATTTCCAGCACGTTCTCGAGAAAGTGATGCATTATGTTTTCCCTGTTTTTAATAAAAGGGGTTGTAAATGCAACAGGAATGGTGCTGTTTTTTTCGATGGTATACACATCATTTACTTTGGCTTTTGCAAAATGTACAGCGTAGATCAGCGCAATAGACCCGATCATACTCATAATGGCTGCAACAATGATGATGATGGAGCGCATCGGTGAAACCGGCTGTTTAGGAAGCTCTCCTTTTGTAATAATTTTATGAAAAGAAATTTTTGCCGCTTTTGCAATTTCTGCATCTATTCTTTTTTCGTTCAGGAAATTATAATTCTTTTCGTAAAGATTAAACTCACGGTTCATGATGTTCAGCAGTTTTTCCTTTTCAGGCAGACCTATAAAAGCCTGCTCTGCAATCTGGATGTCGCGGTCGATATCGTTATACTTAATCTGTAAATTTCTCTGTGTATTTCTTATGCTTTCTGTTTGATAATCAGTAAGATCTTTAATTTTAGCATCAATTACTTTTACCTTTTCATGTTCGGGCGTATAAGTAAGCAGGAGTTCCTTCTTTTCAGCCTGAAGCAGCTTCATATTTTTAATCATTTCCGTAGAAAGAAGGTCGTTGAATGCTTCAAAATTTGGGGCAAGTTCAAGATAATTGTCTTTTCCTTCAGAAATATAGCTGTTGAGATTTTTAATCGCATCCAGATTCATTTTCAGGTTGCTCTTCTGGATTTTAAGCTGAGAGATTTTTCTGAGATCGGTTTCTGTTTCCTGCGGTATATTAATGATATTTTTTCTGTCTCTGTAGTTTTCGATGCGGTTTTCTGCATCGCTAAGTTTGTTGTTTGCCTGCCCGATTTCTCCCTTAAGAAAATCTACGGTTGTATTGGCAGCGCGGTATTTATTTTCAATATAATCTTCAATATATGTTTCTGCAAGTGTATTCACGAGAAGACTGGCTTTTTCCGGAACGTTGCTTTTATAATTGATTCTGATGACGGGAACGTCTTTATCCACCGAAACAATATCAAGATTCTTGTTTATCTTGTCCAAAAGTTTTTCTCTGCTCAGGAATTCAACTTCATAATGATCGATGATTTTAGCAGAAGGTTTAGACTTAAGTAAGCTGTCGTTTTTAGTAACGAGAATTTTCCCTCCTTTAATATCTGTGGGCGTTCCGAAAGTTCCCTTTATTTCTTTTGTGGAGTCTGAAGCAGCTATCGTAAAATTCTGGGTTGATGTTACGTGGATGCTGAATTTTTTATCGTAATTTTTTTCATCTGTTAAAAATCCTTCAACTTTTATCGGAGAATCGTTAAAGAGTTCTACGGAGCGTACTTTTCCTTTTCTGTAAATTTCAGTGGAAAAGGGTAGTTTTTCAAGTGTTTTTTCAATTAAAGATGTAGATTTAAGAACTTCAATTTCTGTACTTATCTTATTTGGGGTAGCAAAAACGTCGAAATCTTTAAAGAGATTTGCACTTGGTACACCTTCCTGTGTATCTGCAAGTTTCAGTTTTGCAGTACTTTCGTACATGGGTGTTACGTAGTTAAGGTACTTTTTTGCTGCCAAAACCGCAATAATCATTGCGAGAACGACGATAGGAAATCCTCGTAACAGCGGTTTCAGAAATCTTACATTCTCGTTGTTCATGGTAATAAGTTTTATAATAATCCTATGAGGATGGCTGCTGCGGAAGTAACGGTTGCGAAAGGAATAATGGTTGAAATTCTTTTATCGAAATCTTTACTTTTCTTGGAAGGAACAATGATGTAGTCTCCCGGATGAAGAAGGATATTCTGGTTGGGAACGTCTTTCATTTTGGTAAGATCAATATTGGTTACACGAACATTTTCCCCTTCCTGCCGCAAAATTTTAATTGATTTTAAATTGGCATACATTTCAAATCCTCCCGCTTTGGAAACCAGCTCCAGTAAAGTATTCTGGTCTTTATCTACCTGAATTACAGCAGGGTTTCTCACTTCACCCATCACCGCAATTTCTTTATTCAGAACTTTTACATCCACAATAGGATTTACCAGCCATTTTTTAAGTTTTGTTTTTATTTCTTCCTTCAGCTCCGGAACCGATTTTCCTACAACTGGAGTTGTTCCCAATTTTGGAATTTCTATATTTCCGTTGATGTCTACCAGAAGCCATTTTCCGTATACTTCATTAGAATTGTAAATTCCGTACACGGAGCCCACACTTAAATCATCTTCACCCCAAACGGAAAGCGTAATTTTATCGTCCTTACGGATTCTGTATTCGTAATTCGGATCATAGCTGAAATCCTGCATATTTCGGGTAGCCTGCTCTTCTTCAAGTACATTGTACGTTTTACAGGATACCAGAAGCATCAGGAAAAAGAATGATAGTGTGAGTTTTTTTAACATAAGATTTAAAATAAAACTGTAAAGAATTTTCTAAAACCTTTCCGTTGGTTCTGAGACATTTCTTCTTTAATTTTTAATATTTTCTCTATTGTATCCGTCATTTTATCGCATACATCCGCATCTTTTACGATGTAATCGAATGCTCCGTACTTCAGGGCGTTTACTGCGGTGTCTATATTTTCCTGCGCAGAAACCATGATCACGTAAATGTTCGGATCATATCTTTTTATCTTTTTTAAAACCTCAAAACCGTTAAGATCTTCCATGTTGTGATCCAGAAAAATAATATCGGGTTTCTGGTAAAGCTCGTCCAGACATTCTTCTCCGCTGCTGAATGAGGTAATATCTTCGTAATGGTTATTCTTTAAATACTGCTCATAAACTGTAGCACAAAATCTGTCATCATCTACAATAAAAAATTTCAATTTTTTGTTATTTGTTTCCATCTCTTTTATTTGATAATGATAACGCGATTACCATGCCTTTATTTAAGTTGTTGATAATCAGTGCTTGTTTGATTGTTTAAATTCCAAAATAAAGACATTTTCCATATTTTGGAATAAAACTATGTTATTTCCTTTTCCAGTTGTTCTATAGCGGTGGAAAGTGTGTTTTTCACTTCTAAGAACATGGTGTAAAGCTCTGTAAAATCTGTCTGTTGGTCTTTAGATTTTACCTCAAGTTCTTTTACGGTTTCTTTGATGGAGTAGATGCCGACTCCTTCAATACTTGGTTTTATTCTGTGAATAAGACGTGATATTTCTGCATAATTTTTTTCTTCGAATGCCTGTTCTACCAAAGGAATCGTCTGCTGCGTCTGAGTAATGAATATGGAAAGCATTTTTTGAATGAAATCTTCATTTCCCCGGCTTAAAGCCTGAATATTTTTAAGGTCATAAAGTGCTTTTTCTGCTCCTGAATCATTGGTTTCCGGGGCATTTTGCATTTTAATATTTTTATAAATTACTTTCAGAAGCTCATCCTCATCAAAGGGTTTGGTGATGTAGCTGTTCATTCCGGCAGCAATACAATTGTCTATTTCTGTTTTAAAGGCATTTGCTGTAAGGGCAATAATGGGTGTGGTAAGCCTGAAATCTTTACGGATGATTTTTGTGGCTTCAATACCATCGAGCTCAGGCATCTGAATGTCCATTAAAATAATATCAAACTGTTTTTTCGAAAGAATATCTATGGCTCTTCTGCCATTATCTGCTTTTGTAACTTCACATCCGAAGTGCGTAAGAGAATTTTCGGCAACAAGCTGATTAAGTTCGTTGTCTTCCACCAGCAAAACACGGGTTCCTTCGATGGAAACATGTTCTTTTACTTCAATGTTTTTCAATGTTGTTTTTTCTTTACTTTTATCCATATCCAGAAAAATACTGATCTCAGTTCCTACATTTTTTTTACTTTTAATTTTAATTTCTCCTTTCATCAGGTAGATAAGTTCCCGGGTAATTGCCATTCCGAGACCGGTTCCTCCGTATTTTCTGGAAATGGAGCTGTCTTCCTGATTAAATTTCTTAAAGATCTGCTTTACATATTCTTCGCTCATTCCTATTCCGGTATCAATAATACAGATCTGAAGAGATTGATGGTTGGGGAAATCTTTTATGACATTGCATTCTACCCGTATTTCTCCTACGTTTGTAAATTTTAGGGAATTTCCGATAATATTGTACAAAATCTGTTTTATTTTCAGGGCATCGGCTTTGAATTCTGAAAAAAGATCATCAGAAAATTTAGCTTTAAGCATTATTTTTTTCTGTCTTGCTTTGGGCTGAAGAATACTGATGATATTACTAATGCATTCTTTCAGCGAAAAAACAGTATTATCCAGAGACATTTCGCCGGATTCTATTTTGGAGATATCCAGAATGTTGTTAATGATGGATAAAAGATGCTGCGCGGCGTTGAAGCTGTTTTCTACAAACTGATTCTGGGTTGTTGTAAGATCAAGCCTTTTAAGTTCCCGGAGAAAACCGATGATGGCATTAAGCGGAGTTCTGATTTCATGGCTCATGTTGGCTAAAAATACCTCTTTCGCCTTGGAAGCTTCAATTGCTTTAGATTTTTCCTGCTTTAGATCTTCTTCCAGCTTTTTCTGGTCTGTAATATCAAGGTGGATACCTATGGAGCCTAACAGATTTCCGTGATCGTCATAATTGGGAGCACCGCTGATTGCCCACCATCTCAGTTCGCCTCTTTTATTTTTTATAGGAAGCTGATAAACGCTGGAAATTCCTTTCTCTCTAAGGTCAATCTGTTCCTGTATAAATTCCAGATTGGCTTCCCCCTGTACAAAAAGCTGCGAAGGATTTTTACCGATAATTTCGTCCAGCTCAAAACCTGAAACGTTGCAGAAACTCTGGTTCGCATAGCGTACAATCTCATCATTATCCACTTCAATAAGTCCGAGATTCATATTCGCAATAATGTTGCGGTATTTTTCTTCCTGACGTTTGATGTTATCCTGCGCTCTTTTTCGCTCTTTAAGCTGTTCTGCCAGATATAAGGAAAGTTCTTTAAGGTCTTTATTTTTTTTCGTATCAAAAGAATAATCCAGTAAGCTTAATGATTCATAAAGGCTCGAAATGGATTCCTGCTTGAGTTCATTTTCTTTCTTCAGATCATTAAACAATTCTTTATATTCTTTTTCGCTTTGCCTGAATGCATGATCGGTAAGTTCTTTATCGCGCTCAAAAGATTTATAAGAATCGTTGATTGCATTAATAAAGTTCTTAAATTTCGGGTCGCTGTGGCAATCTTCGGGCAGATGTCTTTTAATCTGTCTTCTGAGTAAATTGTGCAAATCGATTTCCATAGCTATCGTATTTCATTTACAGTGGTAATGGTAATTGTCTGATTGTGAAGTGCACAGTCTCCGAAAGGCTTCACCGGGGAAATTTCTCCATAAGAATAAAAGCCGTTAAGAAAGGTATTTTCACCCAAAACATCTCTCACAATCTCTACTTCTTCAGCAACTCGCTCTCCGAGAACCATTTTTCTTCCAACGCAGCTTACAATAATCCCCAGTTTAGGATCCGGATTCATCTGAAGACATGCATTGGCAGCATCATTCGCTGCATCAATGAGGCGGTCCAGATTGGCTTTCATAAATCTTACATGGCTTCCTTCCGGCAGATCTCCTGCGAAAATCATCATGTTATTCTTTTCATTGATGGAAAGTATGGTTCTTACCACAGGAGCCGAATCTTCGTCAATTTTTAAAGATAGTGGAAAGAGCAGGGCAGAACTTGGAAGTTCTTCTGCATATTTTCCCAGATAGCTTTTATAGAGGTCAAGAGCATTTTTATTATCGATCTCAACAAGGATATTGTTTTGGGATTTGGTAACAGTTCTTTCCAGCCCGAAGCTTTCCCAGCCGCCAAATGATGCGTGAGAAAGTTTCAGCGTATGGCCATAAAAACCGATGGCAACGATTTTATTGCTCACCGGAGCTTCATTAAGACCTACAACGGTTTTTTCGAAACGGTCGCTGTCACCCGCCAATCCTCCGGATATTAATACGCCTTCCGGCCGTCCTTCATTAAGGCCTTTCACCAGCTGGCTTCCGTTCACTTTGCTTCCGTCCGACAAAACAAAAACCCATCTGAGGTTTTCATGAGGCAGATTTCCGATTAGTGCCTTTCCGGCTTCATAACTGTTTTGGAAATCATTAATATCAATCTGTTGGGTTTTTATCTGTGCAGAGAAAAATTCAATGGCGGTAACTGTTACAGTTTCATCAAATACTTCATTGCAGAAAATTTCTCCCGAAGAAGAACATAAGGCAATTTCCGCGTTTGGGAACTTTGTTTTTATGATATCAAAAAAATCTGGGTTTTCAAGGATGTTTCGGCAGCCGTATCCCAGTATCAATTGAACTTTATGATCGTCCAGTTCATCATCGTTTCTTTCAGATATCCAGTTTCCGCCTGCAAAAAGTAGTTTAGCAACTTTCATTTATTCTTTAGTTTTTTTTAGATCTACACTGTTGATGAGGTTATAAACAGTGGATTTTCCTATGTCTAATATTTTGGCCGTCTTAATAACATCATTATTATTTTCTTTCAGAAAATGAAGAATAATATCTGTAGTGTACTGTTTCAGCGTCTTTTGCTCAGAAAGAAAAACTTCGGATTCTTTTTCCAGGCTGTAAAAACTGATATCGTCCGCGGTTATTTCATTACCTTCTGCCATTACACAGGCAAGATCCACTACAGATTTCAGTTCTCTTATATTCCCCGGAAAACTGTATTTCATGAGTTTTTTTCTGGCATCCGAAGACAGGCTCAGTGGTTTTATTTTGTTTTCTTTGGCAAAAAGATCAATAAAATGTTTTGCAAGAATTAAAGTGTCCTGATCTCTTTCCCGAAGTGGCGGTAATTCTATCGGAAGACCAATAACACGATAATAAAGATCTTCTCTGAAGTTCCCTTTTTTTACTTCATTTGCAAGGTTTTTATGAGTGGCAATAATGAGTCTTACATCTAATTTTATTTTTTGAGTTCCGCCAACTCTTGTAATTTCTCTTTCCTGTAAAGCGCGGAGAAGCTTGCTCTGAAGATTGAGATCCAGTTCTGCAATTTCGTCCAGAAAAATAGTTCCGCCGTTTGCCTGTTCAAATTTTCCGACCGATTTATCTGTAGCGCCTGTAAATGCGCCTTTTTCATGTCCGAAAAATTCACTTTCTACCAGATCTTTTGGGATTGCTGCCATATTTACCGCAACAAAAGGTTTGTTTTTTCGGGAGGAATGGTAATGAATTGCCCTTGCTACTACTTCTTTACCGGTTCCCGTTTCTCCGGTTACAGAGACATTGATGTTGGATTTCAGAGCCTTATTAATTTTTGAAAAAATATTTTTAATAGATTCGCTTTGTCCGATGATCGTTTTCTCGAAACTGTATTTTTTTTCAAGTTCATCTTTCAGTTCTTCAACCTCCTGTTTTAGAGAGATATTTTCTCTAAGACGGATGATGGAGTTCCACAAAAGTTCTTTTGTATGTTCATTTTTTACAATATAATCTTTTGCTCCCTGTTTTAGAAAATCTATAGCAACGGAAATATTTTCCTGACCGCTGATTACGATGATCGGCAGGCTTGGATATATGCCTTTAATCTGCTTAAAAAGATCATCTCCCTGTATGTCCGGCAGTCCAAAATCAATACAAATGATATCAGGATTCCGGTAAAGTTCAGAAAGACATTCTCTGCCCGAACTATAAAGAAAAACTTCATAATCAGGATTAAGCTCAAGATGATATTTTAGCATTTCTCCGAAGAATGGATCATCATCCACAAGGAAAATTCTGACCATTATGATATTTATTAAAAATTCTGATTAAAAGTAAAATTTTTTATTTACATAATGAAATATTTTAATCAATATCTGAACTATAATCCTTTGTTAATGGGTTTTGTATTGATTTTTGTCTAGTTAAGCCAGAAATTTTATTTGATGAATAAATTTACATATAAATATTTACACGTTTATAATATTCAATGTTTTTAAAAGTTTAATATCGTAAAGTGTTGATTTTCAAATTGTTGTTTCTTTTTTTTGTAAAGTAATAATAACATTTTCGGGGTGGAAATTCAGATTGTTAGAATACTTTACATTTTCAGTTCGAAGTAATTGAAATAGTGTTGAAATCAATAATAAAAGATAAAGTTCTTCCCAGAGAGATCTGCAATATTTAAAATGACAAAAAATACAACTGCAGCAACTTTGGATATAGACAAAACTCTTTTGATGAGCTGATCGGAGAAATTCTACTAAAAAGCTTCCGGTAAAATGTTGTAGTAATACGTATTAAATATTGTGAATATAATCGCTGTTTTTAGGGTATTTTCATTTAAATTTTAAAAATTTAACTTTATTAAAGAAAATTGGCAAAGAAATTGTGTATATCTATTTGAAACTCTTAAAAAAAACAAAGCTATGATTTCTTACTACGATTTTAAAAATTTGCCAAATCAGGCACAGTGCAGTTTCGTGATGAATGAAGGACGTGTCATGAGCGAAAGAACAGTAAATTCTGTAAAATACGTACTTTATGAAGTCTCTTATTTTACGGTCGAAGTTATTTGCAATACAGTTAATAATAAAACGGAAGTCATTAATGTTTTTCAGAACAAAGGAGCTTACGCAATATAAACATACTTAAAGCGACATATAATTTATTAAAACAGATCTTTTTAAGGTCTGTTTTTTGTTTTAAAACTGGTTGATGAAAAATAAAAAATCCTCAGAGAGAATCTGAGGATAAAAACTAATAACCATGAAAACTCAAATTAAACATGAGTATTAGAGAATATTAAAATATTGTGCCAAGAAAATAGAGCGGCTACATTATTTAAGATTAATTAAGAATATTAACGAAAATTTATATTATTAAATATTAGTTTAAAACAAGATTGACTTTAAAGTGGAAATTGGAATTCCAGTTAAAATTATTCACAAGATTTAAATTTAACTTGAAAATTATGCTCGTTATGGCATAATAATAGGTTGATTATGGATAATTAACCAAAAACCATCACAAAATGAATTCTAATAATGAACAAAAAAATCTCAGAGGAAAAACCGTAGTAATTACCGGAGGAAGCAGTGGGGTAGGAAGAGCGGCTGCGGAAGCATTTGCTTTGGAAGGCTGCAATATTGTAGTTGCGGCAAGAGGTAAGGAAGCTCTGGACGAAACAGTTGCTCTGTGCAGGGATTTAGGCGTTTCGGCGATGGCTGTTCCAACGGATGTTTCTATTGCGGGCGATGTTCAGAATTTAGCCAATAAAGCATTGCAGTTCAACGGCAGAATAGATATTTGGGTAAACAATGCAGGGGTAATGTCGAGCGGAAAATTCGAAGAAATCCCAATGGATATCAACGAACAGGTGATTAAGACTAATCTTTTTGGCTATATGCATGGTGCGTACAGTGCTTTGCCTGTCTTTAAAAAGCAGGAAGAAGGAATTTTAATTAATAATGTTTCTATCGGCGGTTTTATGCCTGCTCCGTACAGTGCGGTTTATTCGTCCACAAAATTTGGCATTCGTGGACTGATGGAATGTCTTCACGGCGAAATTTCAGATTTTCCGCAGATCCATATCTGTAATATTTATCCGCAGATCCAGCGTTCAACGGGAAATATGCATTCTGCAAAATATTCAGGGCTGGATTTTAAAATTCCTCCTTTTGCAGCAGATCCGAGAGATACGGCTGCTAAAATGGTAGAATTAGCTAAAAATCCTAAAAAAGATTTGTTTCCGGATTTTACGTCTATGGTCCTTAAAAATGTGTACGGATTATTTCCAAAGCATGTAATTAACAGTGCTTCAGCAGTTATGAGGCTTATGATGAAGGTGAAAAATGCTCCTTCAGATTCTGGTAATATTTTAGAACCATCTTCGGAACCTCACCGGATTTACGGAGAAACAATGCTTCCGGTTCCTTCCAGAAAGACAAAAATAGCACTTTTAGCGGGATTGGGATTAGGGCTGGCTTATATGTTTGTGAAAATAAAATCCGGCTCTTCTGATAATGCTTAATAAATGCAATGCTAAGTCTGTTTAAACTTTTATTTAACCGCAAAAGGTACTGTGTTAATATGCAAATTATTTTTTAAATTTGTTAAACTATTTTTTGGGAAAGCTATTGTTTATCCCGTTCAGACAGGCGAAACCCTGTCTGTATTTTTATTTTCTTCATAATTGATATTGAATTCTTCCTCTTTTTTCCAGAGAACGTAGATTAAACACAATAACTTTCTCGCTACGGCTGTTACCGCTATCTTTTTTGCAGGTTTCCGTTCCGATAAATTTCTGTAAAAAGATTTCATCGAGGGATTAAATCTACTGGCACACAATGCCGGCATATAGAGCGCATACCGAATAAAGCTATTTCCTTTTTTCGAAATTCTTGTTTTTCCCTCTCTGCTGCCAGACTGGTTCTGCTGTATATCAAGACCCGCATAGCTGGTAAGCTGTTTGCAATTGGAGATTAAGGCAAATGCATTTGTTTCAGCCACAACGCAAACAACTGTTATAAAACTCACTCCCGGGATCGTGCATACCCGCTGTATTTTATCATAAAAGAGCGGTCTGTCATCACCAAAGTTCTTATTTTTGCCTCTATCTCCAGTGCCTGAGTTTCGAGCAATACAATCTGTCTTTTTAATCTTTGTTCTGTACTTTCAGGGCATTGATAACTGTAAAACCTTGCATGAAGCTGGTTTTTGACCTGATTTATTTTATATTTTATCTCACGATACTCTCTGCTTAAGAACTTAAGCTCCCGCATGATTCCGGATGGTTTTTGCCAAAATCTAAGTATTCTTTCCAAGCCCAGCCTACATAAAACTTCAGCATCTACCTTATCCGTTTTCGTCTTTATGTTCAAACTTTTGACATAGTGTTTTACCATATTGGGCAATAAAACCGATGCTTTACAGTCGTTTTCTGTGAGATAATAAATCAGATTTTCATAATAAACTCCTGTAGCTTCCATTACATACATCAAATTTTCTGTAACCTGAAGATCTGAAACCCAATGCAGCAGTGCCTTAAAACCGGTTTCATTATTCGAAAACCTTTTGTTATTTTGCAGCTTATGATTCTGGTCAGAATCTATACATCCGATACAGCAATCAAGATGATCCTTGGATATGTCAATACCAACACACTGTTTTTTCATCATATTATTTTTTATAAAGCCACAGTTCCCGATCATCTTTTCTCGTAATTATCCGGGATATTTATTCATTCCCTAAGTACTGTTCAGATTTTGAAGAAACTTAGAGACAGAGAATCTTTCTTTTCACGGTATATTAAAATCAAATCAACTACCTGTCACAAAATATTTCTTCTGTCCCTTAGCTTTTTGGTTATCCTATATAAACGTAAAGTTTTGATATGCAAACATACGAGTACAAAAGATGAACTAAACGTTTATTTAAAGCTGATTATTATAAATGAAAAAGCTCACAATAGTTTTTAAAAATCTTTGATTTTTATTCTTTTGAATGCTTTGATTATTCTGGAAATTCGCTTTAACATTATCTTTTGTCCCTTTTGCGGTTAATTCTGAAATTAGTTTAAAGTTTGCTATAAAAATACCACCTTCAGATTCTTAATTTGAAGGTTTTTTTATTGACGTTTCTGATAAAACAATTTATTCTTGAAATTTCATGACTGCGGTCATAAATCAATAGTTTGTTGAAATTGTAAATTTGAGATAGATGATCTCTCAGATTGATTTATAAATGCAAATTTGTAGTCCGTTGTCAATTCAAAAATGATAATTTTTAGTTGATGATCACATATTATATGCTGCAATAATCTGAGAAAACAAGGGTTAATTGTTTCGGATTTTAATTAAACAATAAATTATGAACAGAGACGGAGCTAGGAAAAGCATTTGGCAGGAAGAAATTAAAAGTTTCTCTTCCGATCCGGATTTTGAAACGGTATATGATGTAGTAATTGTCGGAGGCGGTATTACCGGAGTTTCAACAGCGCTGAAACTTCAGCAGGAAGGAAAAAAATGCATCATTCTTGAGGCATCAAATATAGGTTTCGGAACAACGGGAGGAACAACGGCACATCTTAATGATTTTTTTGATACCACTTTTTCGCAGGCTGTCAAGGATTTTGGTCTCGACAATGCAAAAATATTTGCAAAAGCAGGGCAGGATGCGATTCAACTGATAAAAAATAATATTCAACAGTTTAATATAGACTGTGATTTTGAACATAAATCGGCTTACCTTTTTGCGCTCGACGAAAAGCAGGATAAGCAGTTGAAAGATATTGTGGAAGGAGCTTTAAAAGTAAATCACACGATGCATTTTACCAGAGAAATTCCCTTTCCTATTCCTTTTGTAAATGCGGTACTTATTCCAAATCAGGCTCAGTTTCATCCGGTAAAATATATAAAGGCGCTGTGTGAAGCTTTTTTAAATCTGGGAGGTGAAATTTTAGAAGACTGTCTCTGTGAAAATCATGAAGAACAGGAAGATTTCATTATCGTAACGACCTCAAAAGAAAAGATCAGAGCCAGAAATCTTGTTTATGCAACGCACATTCCTCCCGGTAAAAATGTGCTGAGTTTCGTAAATGCACCTTACAGAAGCTATGCAATGGCGTTCAGCTTAAAAAATAAAAACTATCCGGCGGAACTGGGGTATGATCTTGTAGATCCTTATCATTATTACAGAACTCAGACAATTGGCGGTGAGACACTTTTGATTGCTGGAGGAGAAGATCATAAAACCGGACATGCGGAAGATACAGGAGAATGTTTTTCAAAACTTGAAAATTACGTTCGTAAATATTTTGAAGTTGATCTTGTTTATTTTAGCTGGTCAAGTCAGTATTATGAACCGATAGATGGCTTTCCTTACATCGGAAAAAGTCCGGGAAGTAACGGGAGCGTCTTCGTTGCAACGGGATTCAGAGGAAACGGTATGATTTTCGGAACGCTGTCCTCACAAATTATAACCGATCTCATCCTCAGACGCGAAAATAAATATGCAGATCTTTTTAACCCTTCAAGAATTAAACCGGTTGCGGGAATGGCAGATTTTATAAAAGAAACTGCTGCCGCTGCATTCGATTTTATCAAAGATAAGCTTCTCAAGGAAAAGATTGAGTCTTTGGGAGAAATTACCGAAGGTGAAGCTAAAGTAGTAAAGTATGAGGGGAATTCTTACGCGCTCTACAAAGAATCGAATGGAAAAGTACATCTGTTAAAAAGCAGCTGCACTCATGCACATTGCGATGTACGGTGGAACAGTGCGGAGTTGAGTTGGGATTGTCCTTGTCATGGCTCCAGATTTAATGTGAATGGTAAAATATTAACAGCACCTGCCGTAAAAGGACTTCAAAGGGTTGATTCTGATGAGAATTCTTAAATTTTTCTGAAATGTCTAAAAGAAATTTTTTTTACCGGAACAGTTTAAGTATTGTCCTGCTTATTTTTATGATAATCTGTTTGTTGGGTCAGTTTCTTACAGGCTGGAAAACAGAAAATAAGGAACTCGCCGAAAATGGGAAATCTCTTTTGTCAATAGCAGAGTACATCCACAGCGGACATTTTATTCAGGCAACATTTGAAAATTGGGAAAGCGAATTTCTGCAAATGATGCTGTATGTAATTCTTACCGTCTCTTTAAGGCAGAAAGGATCCAGCGAATCTAAATCCTTAGATGAAAAAGAGGAGGTTGACAGAGAGCCTAAAGTGCATCCGAAAGGTCCATGGGCAGTAAAAAAAGGCGGAATCTGGCTTCAATTGTATAAGCATTCCTTATCGACGGCATTTGCGGTTTTGTTTTTGGCGAGTTTCCTGATGCATTTTTATGGAAGTCTGAAAGATTATAATGAAGAACAGATTATGAAAAATAAAGAGACAGCAACAGCGTTACAGTATATTGTGGATTCCAGATTCTGGTTTGAATCTTTTCAAAACTGGCAAAGCGAATTTCTTGCGGTATTTTCACTGGTCGTTCTCTCCATCTGGCTCCGTGAAAAAGGCTCCCCTGAATCTAAACCCGTAGATGCCGCGCATGATGAGAACGCCTGAATTTTCAGATGGGATAATAAAAAAATCCTTCAAAATTTACTTTGAAGGATTTTTTTTGCGGAGAGTGAGGGATTCGAACCCCCGGACCTGTTACAGTCAACAGTTTTCAAGACTGCCGCAATCGACCACTCTGCCAACTCTCCAGAAACACCGATTGTATCGTTGTTTTCAGTGGTGCAAATATAGAAAGATTTTTTTATTCCCACAAAATAAATTTTCAGGTTTTGCTGAGAAATATTAAAAGCTACTTAATATCAGTAAGATAATTTTAAAAAAAATTAAGGCAGCCATTTCTCCGTGATTTAAAAAAAGAAAAGCTGCCTTAATAAACTAATTGTACGTAAAATTTTAATTCCGATATAAGTACGGAAATGTATAGAATCTCTTATTTTAAAGTGATTGTTCTGTTGAATGTATTGCCGTTTTCTTCAATACTGATGATGTATTGGTCTGCAGTTTTAGGATCAAAATTAAAAGTCATATTCAGTTCGTTGGCATTTCCTTCTTTCACGGAAGAATAATACGTATTTCCCGAATAATCGGTTACGGAAATATTTACCTTGTTTTTCAGATTGGCAATATGCAGATTAACAATATTTCCGGAAATGCTGTATTCCGGTTTACTGATAACCGCGAAAGGAGTCTTTTCAATAGTTACCGTATGATCATCACTGATTTTAATCTTATATTTTTCGATCTTTTGTTCAGATTCCGCTATAAGATAATAGGTTCCCTCTGTCAAATCTTCAAGATTGTAGGTTTTAATAACGGAATCCTCTTTCTCAAGCCTCTCCGAAAAAACCTCCCCGTAAGAATCATTATATATAATCAGCGATAGATTTTTAGCATTGCTCAATTCAAAACTTAAAGTTTTGGATGTTGTCGTTCCAAAAGAAAGAGAAAAATCTCTGTCTTTAGCCATTGCTTCTGTAGAAACAAAAAGAAATCCTGCAAAGAAAACGGACTGTAATAATTTTTTCATAATGATAAGGGTTTTATTATCAGTTATTTATATTGCAAATGTAGACTTCTTTTAAGACAGCTGCTACCATACAATTTTCATATTTATGTTTTATTTTAACCTTTATTTTTATTAATTAATAAATATTTGTTAATTTTGTGTATGATTTAACCGTTGGCTATGAAACATTCGCATCCTGCTTTTGAAGCTGTAAAACCCAATATTGGAAGCAGTTTTACAAGTCTTAAATTCCTTCGTAACGAAAATATAAAATCTCATGTCTGGCATTATCATCCGGAAATAGAGCTGATTTTTGTATGCGGAGGTTCCGGAAAAAGGCAGATTGGAAGTAATATTTCCTATTTTTCAGACGGAGATCTTGTGCTTATGGGAAGTAATCTGCCGCATTGCGGAATGACGAATGAAAACACCAATAACGATTACGAAATGGTTATTCAGTTTAAACCCGATTTTTTAGGAGAACATTTCTTCGGACTTCCCGAAATGCAGAGAATTTCTGCTCTCTTGGAAAAATCAAAGGCAGGAATTGTTTTTTCTGAAAATATTAAAAAAGAAATAGGAGAAAAAATCGTGGAAATGCACGAGTCTTCCTCTTTGGAAAAACTTGTGAAATTTTTGCAGATTCTGGATACTTTGGCTTCAACTTCAGATTACAGAATTCTCAATGCCGGAAAATATTATCTTCAGACTCAGGTGGAAGATAATGAAAGGATTAATCTTATTTTTAATTATGTAAAAGACCATTTTAAAGAACAGATAACCCTGGAGCAGGTTGCGGATCTTGCCAATATGAGAGTGCCTTCATTTTGTCGTTACTTTAAAAAAATTACCAATAAGACCTTTACTCAGTTTGTTAACGAATACAGAATTACCCATTCACTCAAGCTTCTTGCCGAGCAGCCTTTAAGCATTACTGAGGTTTGCTTTGAATCCGGCTTTAATAATTTCAGTTATTTCAATAAGACTTTCAAAGAATATACACAGAAAAGTCCCTCTCAATACAGAAAAGAATTTAATTTTCTGATAGATTAATTTTATCAAAAAAAAGAAGTATTTAAGGTAAGTTGTAAAGCTTACATTCTTAAATACTTGAATAGGAAAGGGTAAAATCGAATATTTCAGTTAACGGAATTTTCTGCCCGAACTTCCATAATGATTGGCAGAGCTTAGTCCGTGAAAATTATTGTAGGTGTGGTAAAGATCCTTAAAATAGATTTCATTATCAGTTTCCTGTTTTTCAGGAACAAAATGATTGGTGGGAATGTTGTAAATTTCCTTTTGAGAATATACCCTTTTCTGAATGGCTTTCTTTGCGCAATTACAATTCAGATGATCATTTTTTTCATGTTCAGTAAGATCCATGATGATGACTTTTGTATTTTCTAAGTTTCTGTATTTATCAAAAGTTTTCTGATCCAGAGTAAACGCAGGTTCGCCATGATATAAAAAATGGTCGACGATTTCCGGATGATAAGTATGTTTGGAATCGAGTGGGGCAGCGGAAGTGTAGCCTTTGCATTCTGTACATTGGGCAACTTGTATCTGTATCGGCATATCTATGATTTTAAGTGTGTCTTACTTATATCACAAGTTGTGCCATCATCTTTACTTTTTTAAACAAATTGATGAGATTTAAGAATAATATTCAGAAAATAAGTGCTTTAAAAAAGTGAAATATGTTGAATAAAATACATAAAAAAATCCCCGACTTTCGGCGGGGATAAAAACTAATAACCATGAAAACTCAAATTAAACATGAGAAATTCACTGCAAATATAAGAACAATAAAACAAACCCACGCAATAAAACGTGGGTTAATTTTGAAAAATATATTTAAGTGAAAAAGTGTTGTTATCCTGTATTCAAACACTGTGCCGTGAATAATTTTATTAAATTAAAATTTTAACTAAAAATGTGGTATGTGGTTAAAATTTTACTCTTAAATCACTGAATTGAAGAAAGAAAAAAAATCAGAATTTTTTTTTAAAAATTTACAGATGATAAATTTTTTTTCAGCTATTGTGGTATGTGTTTTGATAATAGGTAAAAAATTCCTGTTTTTCGAAATATTGTGAGTATTTTTGAAGCTGAAGTAAATATAATTAATTATTGATTTTAAGTTTATATGATCTTAATTGTTGATGACAACCAAAGTAATCTCTATTCACTCAAAAAATTACTCGAATCCAAGGATTTTCAGGTGGATACAGCCGATTCCGGTGAAGAAGCTCTAATAAAAGCTTTGAAAAATGATTACGCACTGATTATTTTGGATGTTCAAATGCCGGATATGGATGGCTTTGAAGTCGCGGAAACTTTAGCAGGATACAGCAAAACAAAGGAAGTACCTATTATTTTCCTTTCGGCTGTAAATACCGAGAAAAGATTTATCACACGCGGCTATGCTTCCGGAGGAAAAGATTATGTAACGAAACCCGTAGATCCGGAAATTCTGATGCTGAAAGTAAAAACCTTCTACAACCTTCAGGAGCAGAATCTTGCGATGAAAAAAACGCAGCAGAGTCTTGAGCTTGAGGTAAAAGGAAGAAGAGAATCTCAGGTAACCATGAAATCGCAGATCGATCATTTTCATTTAATGCTTGAATCTCTCCCTCAGATTGCTTTTACCCTGAATGAGCAGGGAATAGTAGATTTCGTAAACGGTAAATGGTATGAGTATTCTGATTCTGAAAAAGACTTTCCCGAAACGCATCCGGATGATTATAAAATTAAAGAAGAATTTGAACGATGCAGGAAAAGAGGAAAATCCTTAGATCTTGAAGTCAGGATAAAAAATAGAGAAACGGGCGATTTTCGCTACCATCTTTTGCGCGTAACTCCCGTGTACGAAGAAAACGCAATCAAAAACTGGGTAGGAACCTTCACAGATATAGACGATCAGAAGAAGGTGGAAAAAGAAAAAGATGAATTCCTGAGTATTGCGAGCCACGAACTAAAAACGCCTTTAACCAGTATAAAAGCATATGTACAGCTGCTGGAAAGAAAATTAAAACTTGATAAAGAAAGTGCGGAAGCCGGTTTTCTTACCAAAGTACAGGATCAGATCGAAAAACTGAATACTTTAATTACAGATCTTCTTGATGTTTCCAAAATCGAAAACGGAAAGCTGAAAATCACCAAAAAACCTACAAATCTGGAAGGCGTTATCAGCAACGCAATAGATACAATAGTGCAGACTCACGAAAGCAGAGTGAAGATCAAACGAGACGGAGTAAAACCGGATATTTTGATTCCGCTGGATGAAATTCGTATCGAGCAGGTTCTCATTAACTTTTTAACGAACGCCATAAAATATTCACCACAGAACAATCAGGTTATTGTAACCACTTTTGTAGATGAAGAAGAACAGGAAGTAAGAGTAAGTGTTACAGACTTCGGAATTGGGATTCCGGATTTTAAGCAGGAAGCTGTTTTTAATAAATTTTACCGTGTAGAAGAATCTTCACTCCAGTTTCAGGGAATGGGGATCGGTCTTTTCATCTGTTCCGAAATCATCAAACAGCACCACGGAAATATTGGAGTTTCCAGCAAAGTAGATGAAGGATCTACGTTTTATTTCACTTTACCTTTAAATTAATTTTCCATGCCGAAAAAATTTATAAGAAATCTTCAGTTCGGGGTAGGATTTTCCATCCTGATCCTGATCGCAAGTTCACTGGCTTCATACTTCAGTATACAGAACCAGATGGATCACCGCGAAAGTGTTGGTAAAAGCAGACGTGTCGTAACGGCAGTAAAAGATGTTTTGGTGGCTGTTCTGGATGCGGAAACAGGAAACAGGGGATATCAGCTTACCGGTCAGGAAAGTTTTCTGGAACCCTTTAAAAGAAGTATTTCTGAATATTCCAAAACCTTTGAATATGCAAGAAGTCTCGGAATTACAGATCCGCATCAGAAAAGACTTCTGGATCTGCTGGAGAAAAATGTAGAGATGAACCTTGCCAACATGAAGCTCTTTGTAGAAAACCGAAGAAGAGGAGTCATGATGACGCAGGAACAGATCGAGGAAAGCAAGCAGCATATGGACCGATGCAGACAGATTGTAAAAGAATTTTCTCAGTACGAAGAAAATCAGCTTGCCATAAAAACCAAAGATCTTAATAAATCTTCCCGAACTACCGTTTTCTTCATTATATTTTCTTCTATCGCAGCAGTTGTGGTTACTGCGTTTTTCTACATCAAATTAAGAGCAGATCTCATCAGAAGAGACAAACTTGAAAAAATGCTGAAAGCAAAAGATCAGGAAATGTCCAGAAGAGTAAGTGCCATTAAGCAGATTGCCAACAGAATTGCCAACGGAGATTATGACCAGAGAGTCGTAGATACGGCAGAAGATGATCTCGGAGAATTGGTAGATTCTTTAAATAATATGACGGAGTCCCTGAAATTGTCTTTCGATACCATTAATAAAAGTGACTGGAGACAGAAAGGTCTTGCCATTCTTAATGAATCTCTCGTAGGAAACAAATCGGTGAAAGACGTTGCCAAAGCATCTCTTCATCAGCTTATCGAATACGGCAACTGCATCAATGGTTCAATCTACCTCTATGATGAAGGATTACTTAAGCTGAACGTAGCTTTTGGTCTGGAAAACAACATGAAAAAAGTTTTCGAGCCCGGAGAAGGAATGGTAGGTCAGACTTTCATCAGCGAAAAAACTCAGGTGTACAATAATCTTCATGAAGATGATTTTGTGGTAACCTTTGCAAGCAGCACCATTCAGATTTACGGTATTATGCTGATCCCGATTTTTGCAGACGGTTTCATCATCGGAGTTCTGGAATTAGGTTCAACTACCAACTTTGAAAAAGACAGAGTCGATTATTTCGTAGAGTGCAGCAGAAATATAGGAATTGCTTTAAGCGCAGCAAGAGGCCGCGAAAAAGAACAGCAGTTACTTGAAGAAACACAGGCGCAGTCAGAAGAACTGCAGGTGCAGCATTCCGAGCTTGAAAATCTGAATACCGAGCTCGAAGCACAGACCCAAAAACTTCAGGCTTCGGAAGAAGAGCTGAAAGTTCAGCAGGAAGAATTAATGCAGGCAAATGCAGAGCTGGAAGAACGTTCAAGATTATTGGAAGAAAAAAATCATCTGATTGCAGAACGCAACACAGAAATTCAGAAAAAAGTAGAAGAACTTGCGCTAAGCACGAAATACAAATCGGAGTTCCTTGCAAATATGTCTCATGAGCTTCGTACACCGCTGAATTCAATTCTCCTTCTTTCCAGACTGATGGCAGAAAATCCGGATGAAAATCTTAATGAAGATCAGATCGAATCCGCTAAAGTTATTCAAAGCTCAGGAAGCAGCTTATTAACGTTAATTGATGAAATACTGGATCTTGCAAAAATAGAATCAGGAAAAATGACTCTTGAATATCAGGATGTGGTGATCAATGACGTGGTAAAAGATTTAAAAGACCTTTTCAATCCGGTATTTCAGGAGAAAAAGCTAGAGTTTAACATCAATATCGACGAATCCGTTCAGAAAAACATTGAAACCGACCGTTTAAGAGTCGATCAGGTTTTGAGAAACCTATTATCGAATGCGCTAAAATTTACTACAAAAGGAAGCATCGATTTAAATATTAAAAAAGATCCTAAAAAAGCAGATTTTATCATCTTTTCCGTAAAAGATACGGGAATCGGGATCGCAGAAGACAAACAGAAAATCATTTTTGAAGCATTTCAGCAGGCAGACGGTTCTACAAGAAGAAAATTCGGCGGCACAGGTCTCGGATTATCGATCAGTCGTGAAATTGCCAGATTATTAGGCGGAGAGCTTACCTTAAAAAGTAAAGTGGATGAAGGAAGTGAGTTCAGTTTAAGCATTCCTGTAAAAGCAGTTCCTGAAGTTCCTCATGTTGAAAAAGATCAGAATCTGGTAGAAATCATCCGTGAAGATGTTGAAGAAATCCAGAATATTCTTGATGAAAAACAGACGGAAGAAAAAGAAGCGGTGAATACACTTCAGATTCCTGAAAATGTGGACGATGACAGAAATACCATTCAGGAAGGAGATAAAACCATTTTGATTATCGAAGATGATACCAATTTTGCCAAAGCATTGCTGAAATATGCTCATTTGCAGAACTATAAAGCTGTGATTGAAGTAAGAGGAGACCGCGGTCTGGCTGCTGCACTGGAATATCGTCCGCAGGCAATTCTGCTGGATGTTCAGCTTCCTGTAAAAGACGGATGGCAGGTAATGGATGATTTAAAATCCAATCAGGAAACAAAACACATTCCGGTACACATGATGTCTGCGCTTCATGTAAAGAATGAAAGTCTGATGAAAGGTGCAATTGATTTCATCAGCAAACCTGTTGCACTCGATCAGATGACGGATGTTTTCAGAAAGATTGAAGAAGCCCTTAAAAAAGGTCCGCAGAAAGTATTAATTGTAGAAGAAAACGCAAAACACGCAAGCGCATTGTCTTATTTCCTCAGCAATTTCAATATTTCGTTGTCGGTAGAAAATAATGTGGAAGACAGCGTAAAAGCTTTAACAGCCAATCATGTAGACTGCGTCATTCTGGACATCGGAGCTTCAAGAGGAAACGAATACGAAATTATAGAATCCATAAAAAGTTATGAAGGGCTGGAGAATCTTCCGATCATCATCTTTACCGAAAGAAATTTATCCAAATCCGAAGAACTGAAAATCAAGCAGTATGCAGATTCTATTGTTGTAAAAACAGCACATTCTTACCAGAGAATTCTGGATGAAGTAGGATTGTTCCTGCATCTGGTGGAAGAGAAAAATAATTCCATTGAAAACGTAAGAAGCAAAACAATGGGATCGCTTACGGAAGTTTTAAGCGGTAAAAAAATACTCATTACCGATGATGATGTCCGAAATATTTTCTCCCTTACCAAAGCACTGGAAAAATATAAAGTGGAAGTTGTTGTCGCCATGGATGGAAACCATGCGATTCAGCAGATTAAAGAAAATCCTGATGTGGATGTTATTTTGATGGATATGATGATGCCTGAACTTGATGGTTACGAGGCAATCAAAGAGATCAGAAAAATGCCTAAATTCAAAAGACTGCCGATTATTGCCATTACAGCAAAATCCATGATCGGAGAACGTGAAAAATGCATTACCGCAGGGGCTTCAGATTATATCTCCAAACCGGTGGATATCGATCAGCTGCTATCCTTACTCCGTGTTTGGTTATATGAAAGTTAAACAGCTAAAATTCTGATGAATAAAAAAATTCTGATCGTGGACGACGATCCGCGGAATATATTTGCTTTAAAGCTCACCCTGAAAGCCAGAGGCTACCAGATTGAAAGCAGTACAATGGCACAGGAAGCCATTGAAGTTTTAAATAAAGACAACCATTTTGATGTGGTTCTGATGGATATGATGATGCCGGAAATGGATGGGTATGAAGCCATAAAGATGATAAAAAATACCCCTTCTATCAGCAATATTCCCGTAATCGCAGTTACTGCACAGGCAATGCCGGAAGACCGCCAGAAATGTCTGGATGCGGGAGCTGCAGATTATGTTTCCAAGCCGATAGATGTAGACCTTTTAATGAACGCTATTGAAAAATTATCGTAAATGCTGGAACCAAGTATTGTAAAAGATGAAGAAGTAGAGTATCTCATAAAAGATGTCTACGATATGTATGGTTACGATTTTTCAGAATACAGCCGCGCTTCCTTCAAGCGCAGGGTGAACCGTATATGCCTGATCGACAGATTTACAAGCTTTGCCGAGTTGAGATATACAATACTTAATGATCCGGAATACCTGAAAAGATTCATCGAAGAAATTACCGTGAACGTTACGGAAATGTTCCGCGATCCTCAGTTTTTTAAAGCATTACGGGAGAAAATTCTTCCGCAGTTAGGAACTTATCCGCTCATCAGAATCTGGGTGGCGGGATGTTCCACAGGTGAAGAAGCCTATTCCATGGCTATTTTGCTGAAGGAAGCAAATCTTTACCATAAATCTTTAATTTA
This sequence comes from Chryseobacterium sp. 2P, assembly GCF_059579425.1. Taxonomy (NCBI): domain Bacteria; kingdom Pseudomonadati; phylum Bacteroidota; class Flavobacteriia; order Flavobacteriales; family Weeksellaceae; genus Chryseobacterium; species Chryseobacterium sp. 2P. The sequence goes on along the minus strand of NZ_CM184194.1, from coordinate 2,427,016 downwards.
CGGTACAGATCTTAATCCTTCCGTTCTGGAAACAGCAAGAGCCGGAGTTTTTCCTTTACAGCAGATGAAACTGTATTCCGAAAACTACATTTTATCGGGCGGGAAAAAAGATTTTTCAGATTATTATACCGCGAATTATGACAGTGTAAAATTTGATAAAAGCCTTCAGGAAAAGCTGATTCTTTCTACGCATAATCTCGTTTCAGACAGCTCTTTCAACAGTTTTCAGCTGATTATTTGCAGAAACGTTCTTATCTATTTCGATCGGGGACTTCAGGAAAGAGTCTTCCGTCTTTTCGACAACAGTCTGGAAAATTTAGGTTTTTTAGCTTTAGGTGCAAAAGAAACGCTTAGATTTTCTAAATTAGATAAAAATTATAATCAGGTGGATGATCAGAAGATCTGGAAAAAAGTAGATCATCAGTAAGCTGTTTTATCATGAAAACGAATAATACAAATATTGAACTGATTGCTATCGGAGGTTCCGCAGGAAGCTTGCAGGTCATTCTCGAAATGATTAAAAAAATAAAGGAAAAGCTGGATTTTGTCATTCTGCTTGTGGTTCACAGAAAGGCACATTCCAACAACATTCTGCAGACCTTGTTGCAGCAGTTTTCGCCTGTAGAAGTTATTGAGATTGAGGATAAAACAGAAATTCAGAACAATAAAATTTACATTGCTCCCGCAGATTATCATTTATTGTTTGAAAATAAAAATCTGATGTCTCTGGACAGCTCGGAAAAAATGAATTATTCCCGCCCTTCTATTGATGTCACCTTTAAATCTGCGGCGGAAGTGTATGGTGAAAAAATGATTGGTGTACTGCTTTCCGGAGCCAATGCAGACGGAGTGGAAGGTTTAGCATACATCAAAAAAAATAACGGAAAAGTCTGGATTCAGGATCCTGAAACCGCAGAAGTGGATTATATGCGGAAACACGCCGTAGAAGAGATTGATTTTGACCTCATTATTAAACCCGATAATCTGGCAGATTACATCAATCAGTTATAAAAAAATGTAACCCCTAACTAAAGTTAAGTATATATGAATAAGAAGAAAATTTTGATTTTTGATGATGATAAAACTATTTTGGAAGTCATCACCATCATTTTTGAAGAAAATGGTTATCAGGTCGAAATTTCGGAAACTTCACATGATATTTTGGAGAAAGTAGAACAGTTCCAGCCGGATGTTATCCTTATGGACAACTGGATTCCCAAAATTGGTGGAGTGGAAGCAACAAGGCTTCTGAAGAATCATCAGGAATTTAAAAGCATTCCCGTGATCTATGTAACGGCAAATAACGACATTGTGGCTCTGGCGCAGGAAGCTCAGGCGGATGATTATGTTGCCAAACCTTTTAATCTTGAAGATTTAGAAGACAAAGTAGCAAAGTACCTGCAGTAATCTTCGGAAAGTTTAAAGTAATTCTCTTAAAAAATAAAACTCCCTGTACAAAAAGCTGTACAGGGAGTTTTATTTAAACAATTTCCTGCATTTCCCGCGAATCTGCTTCCGGATAATCCTGAACTGCTTTTCTCATCTGTTCTGTGGTACAGACGCCGATATTAATTTCTGTAATTACAGATGTCAAAACCGTTTTTATATCGGGGCTGGACAAAACTCTTTCAGAGAAAGTAGTTGCTATAATAGGTTTTTTGGAAACCAGATTTTCGGTAAATGTATATTCTCCTTTTAAATCAATTTCTGTATTGAATTGCAGTTTTATGACTAACTTTAAATAGTTGTTTATTAAATCTTTATTGGCTAACAGGTTTTCCATCTTCAACGTGTTTATATTAATTATAATAATATTCATGCCATACTTTCATTTTAAGTCTTAAAATTTTCTTAATCAATTATTGAAATTTTAAAGAAATTCTATTATCAGTGTAACCGATTGAATATTTTGCGGGAATTCCACGACGATAGGATTTACGGCAGGTAATTTGTTTTTGAAAATAAAATTCTTCAGTACACCAAAATCTCGAAATATGAAAATAACAAGCTATTATGGATTAATTGCCGTGTCTTTATTACTGGCAAACTGTTCAGACACTATCGATGACAGCGGCGGAAATAACGGACTATCACTTCCTCCTGTTGAGACCAATTCGGCAAATACCAATTATCAGCCGGCTTTTGCAGGACAGACCAGAGCGAATGGCGCAAAAACTTCCACACCTTATGTAAGTGAAGTTGTTACCTCATCATTAGCTTCGCCGTGGGGAATTACATCTCTGCCGGATGGAAGACTTCTCGTAACCGAGAAAGCAGGAACCATGAGGATTATAAGCAGTAGCGGAACTGTAAGCAGTGCTATAACAGGACTTCCTTCCGTGAATTCCGGAGGGCAGGGTGGTCTGCTTGGCGTTTGTGTAGATCCGCAGTTTACTTCCAACAGAATGGTATACTGGGTTTTCTCTGAAAATGTTTCAGGCGGAAATATAACCTCAGTAGCCAAAGGAAGACTCTTCAGCTCAGAAACTATGATTGAAAATCCTGTGGTGATCTATAGGGCAAATCCTTCTGCCAATGTGGGAAATCTTCATTACGGAGGAAGAATTGCTTTTGATAACACAGGAAATCTCTTTGTGAGTACGGGAGAACGTTCCGATCTTTCTACAAGACCTCTTGCACAGTCTGTAACCGCAGCTTTAGGCAAGATCCTGAGAATTACAACCAGCGGACAACCCGCTCCCGGAAATCCTTCATTTTCGCAATCCGGAGCTTTGCCGGAATTATACAGCATCGGGCACAGAAATCCGCAGGGAATTGCCATCCATCCTGTAACGGGAGAATTATGGCAGAGTGAACATGGACCGAGAGGTGGAGATGAAATCAATAGGGTTTTAGCTGGTAAAAATTATGGCTGGCCAACCATTACTTATGGAATTGAATACAGCGGAGCCACCATCGGAGCCGGAATTCAGCAGCAGGCAGGAATGGAACAGCCTGTTTATTACTGGGATCCTGTAATTTCGCCAAGCGGAATCACTTTTTATAAAGGAAACACCATTCCGGAATGGCAGAATAATCTTTTCGTAGCTTCCTTAAGCGGAATGCACATTGCGAGACTGGTTATGGAAAACAACAAAGTAATAGGCGAAGAAAGGCTTCTTTCAAACGAAAACCAGCGTTTCAGAGATATTACACAGGGAACAGATAGTAATTTATATGCGGTGACGGACGGAGGCAGACTCTATCGAATCCGTAAACAGTAATTTCAAAGATTTTAAGAATCAGCGCCGGAAAAAGATGAAATATCTTTTTCCGGCTTTTTTTAAAGACTACATTTTCAGACTAAAAAAAGATAATGTAAAAGACTTTAACAAACTGATCTTGTCCAAAACTTTTTAAATACGATGATTAAAATTAACATGAATTTAATTCAAGAACAATACAAATTATCAGTAGGAATGGGCTTTAGCCCATTTTAATCTTTCTAAGAAATAAATTGGCTTTAGCCAAAACTTAAAGTGAAATTAAAATTTCAGAGACTTATAAATCATGATTATCATTAGCTGAGTTTACGCCGTTGCGCTCGAAAAAATATTCACACAAATTTTAAAGCAGCCTCAGCGAACTTAGCGTTTTTAAAAAAAAACGTTAAGTGTGATGACTAAAATTAACGTGAGTTCAATTCAAAACCAATACAAATTATCAATAGGAATGGGCTTTAGCCCATTTTAATCTTTCTAAGAAATAAATTGGCTTTAGCCAAAACTTAAAGTGAAAAAAAATTTCAGCGATTTAAAAACCATGATTATCATTAGCTGAGTTTCACGCCTTTTGCGCTCGAAAAATATTCTCATAAATTTCAAAGCAAAACTCAGCGAACTTAGCGTTTTCAGAAAAGAACATTAAGTGTGATAATGAAAATTAACGTGAGTTCGATTCAAAATAAATACAAATTATCAATAGGAATGGACTTTAGTCCATTTAAATAGTTTTGCGAAATAAAATGGCTTTAGCCAAAACTTAAAGTGAAATAAAAATTTCAGAGATATAAAACCATGATTATCATTAGCTGAGTTTCACGCCGTTGCGCTCGAAAAATATTCACATAAATTTTAAAGAAAACCTCAGCAAACTTAGCGTTTTCAAAAGAACGTTAAGTGTGATGATGAAAATTAACGTGAGTTCAATTCAAAATCAATACAAATTATCAATAGCAATGGGCTTTAGCCAAAACTTAAAGTGAAATAAAAATTTCAGAGATTTAAAAATCATCATTATCATTAGCTGAGTTTCACGCCCTTGCGCTCGAAAAATATTCACATAAATTTCAAAACAGCCTCAGCGAACTTAGCGTTTTTAAAAAGACCAACATAGAACATAAAATTAAGATAAATTGAAAATGTATAAAAAAAACGGACAATGGAAATTTATCCATCATCCGTACTAAAATTTAACATTAAAATTATTTTCCGCCGCCGCCGTTTTTCTCAACATCGGTTTTGGTATTTTCTTTTACTTTCTGGTTTCCGAAACGTTTTACAAATGAAATAGATGCTCCGTACCAGTCCCATTTTGAAGCATTTCGGAAAGTTCCTCCCTGCACAAAAGTGGTGGCATCGTAATTTGGCCTCTGGAAAATATTCATGAGCTGAAGGCTGACTTCCATCTGGGTTTTCGGGAATATCTTTGTGGCAGAAATATTATGAAAGACATTCGCTCTGTTCGTCGTAGAATTTCCGTTGTTCTGGTTAGAAACTTCTACCCATGCGCTCAGATTGATGTTTTTATTAAACAGATTCGTATACGTAAGGTTGGTAGAAGCACTCAGATAGCTGATGTAGTTATTGGCATTTTCCAAACCGTTTTTCTTGTTAAAATCGCTGTTGTCAATATAATACCATCCTAAACCAAGATTCACCGTAAATTTATTTTTGAAAAAGGTCTGGTTCGTATTGGCAAAAACATAATATTTATGCACTTTCCCGAAAAAGTTAGAGGGCTGGGTAATGGTGATATTCTGAGGATTTCCGTTGATATCATTAATCGTTCCCGTTACATAATTGGTCCAGTAATCCTGATCGGTAAACATATATCTCGCAGAGATAAAGTATTTTTTATGAATGCCCAACTTCATATAAACCCTGTCGCTTGGGTTGGGTTCCAGATCGATGCTTCCACGGCTGTAGAATCCGTCGCTGTTCGGGATCATGAACGGATTGAACTCCGCATACCACGGTCGCCATATATTTTTGTTATACGTTAAACTTAAATCATAATTGTCTGAAAAAGAATATTTCAATAAAATATTGGGCAGCAGTTTTCCATAAGAATCTCTTCTCGAAGTTCCGGCATTATCCTGACGTATTTTATAATCGATGTATTCATAACGGAGTCCGATCCTGGTTTCCAGTTTTTTAAAGAATGTTTTGCTGTAGTTGGCGTATAGGGAACTGATGTTGTCTTCATAGTGGAAAATATCTCCGGAACTTAGTCCTGTAAGCATATTTCCATATAAGCTGTTTGGGATCACATTATTATTGAAATCGATCTTTCCGCCGACTTCAAAATTTCCACCTTCTTTTCCTATAGGCTGCGTGTAATCTACTTTCAGGTAATAATTTCTGTTTTCGGTATCTGTAAGAACTCCGATTTCCTGTTTTTCAGCCGGTTTGGATTTATAAAGCATGTTCTTTACAAAATAATCGTCATTCGACTGTCCGTAATAATTGGAACCCAAATTAATGTCAAGGATTTTATTCTTTTCCTTATCATACCATTTATAAAAAATATTGGAGCCGAAGTTTCTGTTAAGTCCCGTAGAATTTTGGTTCTGAAGATATGAGTTTTCGAATAGCCCGTTAACATTTCTCAATCCGTCTGCATCGGTATTGGAATAAGAGTTGCTTTGGTAATATTCAAGAATTACACCTACCGTATTTTTATTATCCAGTTCAAATTCTGAAGTAGAGGAAAGGGAAGGACTTTTGTATCTTCCTATGGTTTTAGAATTTCTGTAGGTTTCAGAATTTTCTGCATCCACTTTATAAAGACTGGAATTGCTCTGTACATTGGTATTATCGCTGTAGCTTCCGATGAAGGTCTGTGTAAAGCTTTTGCGGTGATAATTTAAATTCAGGTTGGTATACTGAGAGTTTTTGGTGTTCTGCCTGTTGTTTAAGGTAACACTCCCTTTAATTCCTTCATCATCACGCTTTTTCAAAACAATATTAATGACAGATCCTGTGGCTTCATAGCGCGAAGACGGACTTGTAATCACTTCAATCTTCATCAGATTATCCGCAGGAATGGTTTTCAGGTATTCTTTCAGTTCCTTTCCTGTAAAAACAGACTTCCTGTCGTTGATGTAAACGGTTACGGTTTCTCCTTCAGCTTTTATGGCATCATTGTTATCGATACTTACCAGCGGGGTCATTCTCAAGACATCCCAAGTCGTGTTTCCTGCGAGAATAGAGCTGTTGGAAACATTAAAAACGGTTCTGTCTACTTTGGATTCAATGGTTGGTTTTCTTACCGTTACGGTAACTCCTTCAATAGCCTTCTCCTTAGATTTTATAGTATCCTTTTCAGCCTGTGCAAATGTAAATATGCCTGCTAAAAAGGCAATGGGTATCAAAATATTTTTCATGTAAAAAAATAATGTTTCCTACATAAGACACCATAAAGAGAATATTTGTTACATCACATCGTATTAATTCTATAATAAATTTTTAAGAACTGAAAGGTCAGCTGTTTACAGAAGTCAAAAAAAGCTATCCGGAAGTACAGATAGCTTTTATTTAATTTTTACTGAATAACAGCGGTTCTTGTTCTTACAGTATGCGCTGAAAAATAGCCTAAAGCGCCGTTGCTGATGTTGCTTGGCGGATTGGTGGGAGTAATTCCTCCGCCGGGACCGCTTCCTGAAAGCTGAAGAAGTGCAGAATAATAGGTATACACTTTATCATCGATACACTGCATTTCTACATGAATAACATCTCCCGCAACCACTTTAATATCATTCGCGTTGCTGTCGTCGTTGGGAAGCAGAAGAGGTCTCTGGTTCGGTAAACCGTTGTTCACATTATCGGAAAATTCTGAGAAGAATTTTTTCGGATTATTGTTTACCGTATACACAAACAGATAACGGTTTCCTAAAGTTGCCGGATCAACGAAAAGAGGCAGAAGCGTATAGCTTGTCTGTCCTGCCACAAGGAAAGAATCCTGTTCCAGACCGTCAAAAGAAACAGCCTGCGGCATTGTACTCTGTGCGGTATACTGTTTTCCTTCAGCATTAATGGTTAACGTATAAATTCTTCCGGGCTGTCCCACAAAGGTGGACGTTTTGTAATTTCCATTTCCGGCATACTGAAGCGTTTCCGTCTGTCCGGTATTGTCACTCAGAATGACCTGCGCATTCGTCACAGCAGGATATTGGTTCGTCTGTGTAAAGGCTACAGATTTTGTAATCTTTACAAAATAAGGTCCCGCCTGATCGGTAATGTTTCCCTCAATAACAATCTGTCCGCTCTGATCTTCGAGATCAAGATCTATTTCTTTCTCGCAGGAAGTGACTAAAAATAAAGACAGTATGATTAAAAATATATTTTTCATGAATTAAAATTTGAAATTATACGTAATGTTCGGAACCCATCTGAACAGGGCAGTCTGCATCGCGCGTGTTGTTCCCGGCTTATCCGGATTGTCTTCAAACGTAATGGTGTAAGCATTTTCTCTGCCGTAAATATTATAGATACCGAAGGACCATGATCCTTTAAAGCGTTTATTGTTTACAGGTTCGTACGTTGCATTAAAATCCAGCCTGTGATAAGTAGGCATTCTGTCTGCATTTCTGCTGCTGTACTGGAAAACCGTCTGTCCGTTCAGCTCATACTTTCCGGTTGGGAATGTGACTGCATTTCCGGTGCTGTATACAAAAAGTCCTGAAAAAGTCCATTTCGGATTCAGCTGATAAGTGGCAACAATTGAAAGATCGTGCGTTTTGTCCTGTCTTGCGTTGTACCATTCATTATTATTGATTCCGTCGATTTTTCTCTCCGTTTTAGATAAGGTGTAGGAAATCCATCCGGTTAATCTTCCGCTCTTCTTTTTAGCGATAATTTCAAGTCCGTATGCTCTTCCTTTTCCGAACAGCAGTTCGCTTTCCACATCTGCCGCTGTATCGAAAGTAATCTGGGCTCCGTTTTTATAATCGATCTGATTCTGAAGAGACTTGTAGTAGATTTCAGTATTGATTTCGTAGTTGTTGTTGCTGAAATTTCTGCTGTAGCCTAAACTTACCTGATCTACAATTTCAGGTTTTACCGTAAAGCTGCTTCCAATCCACTGATCGGTAGGATTTCCGCTTCCGCTGTTGCTTAAAAGGTGTAAATTCTGAGTATTTCTGGAATAGCCTCCTTTAATACTGCTTACTTCGTTAATTCTGTAGTTTGCCGTAATTCTCGGTTCTACATTCACATATGTTTTACCAAACTTTCCTTTCTCCACAAATTTAGAATCTGTGAGAACTCCGTTATCATACGTGTTAAAAATATCTCCTCCCAAAACACTGAACAGGGAAAGCCTTGCTCCGTAGTTGATCGTCAGGTTTTCGGTAGCTTTAAAATCATCATTAATATACAGAGCATTGTCCCAGGAATACCTCGGGTTTCTCGGATAACTGCTTACACTTGTTCCGGAAGCGCTGCTTGGCGTAATGGTATGATAAATAGACTGCAGCCCAAACTTCACCGAATGCTTATTCCCTGCAAACCATGAAAAATCCTGTTTCAGGTTCCAGTCTTCAATTTTGGAGCTCAGTCCGAATGTGTTATTATTGCTGCTTAAGCTTACATTATAATTGTAGTTGCTGTAGATTAATGAAGTATTGGAGAATAATTTGCTGCTGATAATGCTGTTCCAGCGCAGGGTAGCCGTTGTATTTCCCCAATCACTTGAAAACGTATCGCCTAAGCCTAAAACATCACGCCCGAAATAACCGGATAAATACAATCGGTTGTTTTCATTGATCTGATAGTTGGCTTTTAAATTCAGATCATAAAAATACAGTTTGCTGTCTTTGAAATCGTCTGTTGCTTTTAGAAAAAGATCGGCATACGTTCTTCTTCCGGATACAATGAAAGAAGATTTCTCTTTCTGAATGGGACCTTCCACGCTCAGTCGGCTGCTGATTAATCCCAATCCTCCGTTTACATTATATTCTTTGTTGTTTCCGTCCTTCATTTTTACATCCAGAACCGAAGAAAGCCTTCCTCCGTATTGGGCAGGACTGTTTCCCTTGATGATGCTTGCATCTTTCAGCGCATCACTGTTAAACGTACTGAAAAATCCGAGCAAATGGGATGCATTATAAACGGCTGCTTCATCCAGTAAGATCAGATTTTGATCTGTTGCGCCGCCTCTTACACTGAATCCGCTGTTTCCTTCGCCGTTGCTTTTGATTCCCGGAAGGAGCTGTATGGTTTTCAGAACATCTTTTTCTCCAAACAGAACCGGAAGCTTTTCAATATTTTTGATGCTTAATGTCTCAGTTCCCATCTGTGCGGATGTGAGGTTCTTATCCTTTTTCACTCCGGAAATTACCACTTCATCAATTTTCCCGGTTCTTTCTTCAGCTTCCGCTTCTCCGGAACTCAGTTCGAGATCCTGCTTGATGTTATCTTCTACGGTAATACTTTTCGTAAAATCCTTAAAACCGGGATTAGAGATCATCAAAGTATAATTTCCTTTGGGAAGAGAAAGAGAATAGAAGCCGTAATCGTTGGCTACCACAGCAATGGTGGGATCTTCAGCAACTTTCACTGTAACGCCTATTAAAAGCTCTCCGTTTTTCTTATCTTTTACAGTACCGCTCACAGAATATTTCTGCTGGGCAAAAACTGCCGTACTGAAGCAAATTGCTGCTGCGGTAGTGGCAATTTTAAATGATAATGTCTGCATGTAAGTTTGTTTATTATTTGAATAATTCGCTAAATATAAATTATTACATCTCCTATATGTGAAGAGAGCATAAAATTAAGGCTTTAATCTGAACTTTAATCATGTTCGTGAAAAGTTCATAGTGAAAACGGTTTTTAAAGATTTTTATTGGCTTAAAGCACGTAATAAAACATGAAATTTTCCGAAATTTAAATAATATGGTTTAAACTTTTAAGTTGTTAAAGTAAAGATTTTGTTCCTTTAGAAGCAGAATCTGTGTAGAAATAAGAATAAGGCTATCAATCAATCCGTAGGATTTATATACATTTTATAAAGATAGCGTTCCTACGGAACGCCGAACATACTTCGAATATGATTTCTACACAGAGTTTTCTGGCATTTTATTTAAACATCTCTAAAAACAATTAAATATCCTATTTTTGCCAAAACTCCGGATAATCGTGAAGAATAGTTTAAGTTGGATTTTGATCTTATTTCTTTTGGTTTCGCTTTTAAACAACTGCTTAAACAGTAAGGTTCAAAAAGAAATCAACCAGAAAAATGCTTATTTGGATAACCTGAGAAAACGGTATTCTTCAGGGGATTCTTCGCAATGGCCAAAACCTGTTCTTGATCCTGAATCTGTGCCCACTTTTGTGGAAATCGGACATTTACCGGACGTGGAATTTCCAAAAGATAATCCCTATTCTTCCGAAAAAGAACTCTTAGGAAAAACGCTTTTTTTCGATCCCAGACTTTCAAAATCCAACCAGATTGCCTGTGCTTCATGCCACGATCCGGAATTGGGATGGGGCGACAGCAGAACGTTTTCTTTCGGACACGACAGACAGCTCGGAACCCGAAACGCAATGACCATCCTGAATGCAGCTTTTGCAAAATCTCTATTTTGGGACGGAAGAGCAAAATCTCTGGAAGAACAGTCGCAGATGCCGATTCAGGATCAGAGAGAAATGAGTGAACATATTGATATTGCAGCAGGAAAAATTGCAAAAATAAAAGGCTATGAGATTTTATTTGAAAAAGCTTTTGGCGATAAAACCGTTACCAAAGACCGTATTTCCAAAGCTATTGCCACGTTTGAAAGAACCGTAAAAAGTTCTTCGAGTAAGTTTGATTTATTTATCGACGGAAAACAGGAAGTGTATACGAATGATGAATTGATGGGGCTTCATCTTTTCAGAACAAAAGCGCAGTGTATCAACTGCCACAATTCCGGATATTTTTCAAATAACCGTTTTGAAAACGTGGGAACCTCCTTACTGGGCGAAAAAGGAGAGGATCTTGGCAGATATGCAGTGACAAAAATTGCAGATGATGCAGGAAAATTTCGGGTTCCGGGTTTAAGGGAGGTTTCTAAAACTTCGCCTTATTTGCACAACGGATCTATGACAAGTTTAAAAGAAGTGATTGAATTTTACAGCAAAGGAAATCCCGAATATTCACAGAAAAGATCTACCGTGTATGAAGGAATTACTTTGCATTCTCAAAAATCGGGTATGGTGAGAATGCTTGAACTATCGGATGAAGAAATTGCACAGCTGGAAGCATTTTTAAAAACGTTATCCTCTAAAACGGAAAAAATAGATTTACCCGAATTACCAAAATAAAACCTCCGGAAATTCCGAAGGTTCTGGAAGCAGATGCATTCTTACATACCTCTGCGAATGTAAATATTAATAATTAATTTTTGTTAATTATAAGTTACTTTATACGAACATATTTAAAACTAACGCTTCCTTTTGATCGATAAATATTTCTCTAGATATACAAAATGTAAATGGTTTATTTGTATATTTGATAATTAAAAAAACATAAAATTATGACTAAATTTATCGAGCTTGATGGCTTTAATGGAAAAGCCATCATTAATACAGCCAGTGTTTCATCAGTACACGAAGAATCTCGTGGCAGAACAAACTATATTACTGTAAAACTTACAGATGGTTCTACAATATCCGTTGAAATGAAAATTGAAGACTTTCATAAATTGTTAACCGACGAGGAGACTTCTGAACCTAAATTTAAATCCTCTTCCTTTTAAAATATTTATAATTTGTTCAACATCTTTACCGAACTTCTCTTTAAAAATAGTTCTGTTTTGATTTTTCATTTCGTAAAATTTTAAATTAATATAAATACCAACTGTCATCGTTGGTATTTATATTAAACTTGTCTAAACTTTTTTTACCGCAAAAGATGCAAAAGATGGTAACACTTTAGTTGTTTAAGCTTAATACTTAAATGGAAAAAAGAGCACATAAGTTTAAAAGTCAAAGATTTTTTTTCTTTACAGACTTTTGAAATACTTTAATAGAGTCTTCTGTCTCTTTTGCGGTTAAATTTAAAATGAGTTTAAACTTATTTGTGTGAAGCAGCGTATAGTTGCCTAATTTTTTATTGCTTTTACGGTATACTTAGAACCGTCTTTCAATTGGATAATCAACAGGTATAATCCTGAATTTAATGTGCTTACATTAATTTCTTTTGAAGGATTTTCAACAGTTTTAATTATTCTTCCTGAAACATCGCTGATGCTCACAGATTTTACTTTTTCAATATCTGAAATGCTTACAGTGTCTTTGAAAGGATTCGGATATATTTGAACTGCATTTTTAGCCGCTGAAACTTCACTTGTTGCCAGAATAGGATTCTGTTTTACCTCAACATTGTCCAGCAATACATCATCATAAAAATAACCGTTGCCATTTACATTTTTATCTACCGTAAATCTCACCTGAATAGTGGTGCCGTTATAAGAGGATGGCAAAGGAATTCCTACAGATCTCCACTGGTTGGAATTAGAAGTGTCGCTCCACAAAGAAACCCATCCGCTTCCGCTGTTTACTTCTACGATAAGTTTGTTGTTGTCATACGTTGAAGGGCTTACTGTAGTACTTGTAGAGGTAGAGTGATTTTTAAACCATTCAAAAGAAATATAAGGAGACGTTAATCCTGTTAAATTTATTGAAGGGGTTACCAGTTGTACTGTATTGGCTCCCGCTCCGCTGTACGGAGAACTCGCGTCTACCCACGCATAAGTTCCTGCCGCTCTTCCATTATTGGCAAGGTTGGCTCCATAATCGGCGCTTCCTGAAAATTTCCATAAAAGATTCGCTGTTGTACTTCCCGGATTGGTATTCGTCCAGCAGTTCGGTACTGTTGCATTATCAAAAGTCTGAGAAAACGGCGCAGATAATGTGGCACATGCAGTTGTAACCGAAATAGGTCCCCACCAGGTACTTTTATTTGAACTGCTGCATGCAGATCTTATCCAGATGTTGTAAGTTGTAGCCGGAGAAAGTCCGTTGATGGTTGTTGAAGTGGCTGTACTGGTTCCCGATGCAGTAGTTGCTGCCGTTGGTGCCGTGCTGCCTGTAGAATAATAGTATTCATATCCTGCTGCCGGAGCTGAAGCCGGAGCCGTCCATGAAATCCCTGTGCTGTTTGCCAAAACATTAGACGAAGTTAATGCAGAAGGAGCAAAACATGACGGAAGAGGTTCCCAGTATACATCATCGTAATAGTAAGATTTTCCGTCTGCCGTATTTCTGATCGCCAATCTTGCATTGGAAGGAACAGAGGAAGGAACGATCACAGAATATTCGCTTGTTGAGCCATAAGTGGTATTGCTGATGCTTAAAGCCTGTAACAATACAAATGTTGAGCTGTTTGCAGGATCAGTTACATATCCTACATTCAGCGTTCCTGTCGCAGTGCTTACTCTTGCTTTTAATCTTAACCAGTGTGTTCCTGCATTGATATTGCTGAACTGAGGAAGAACAACAGTTGTTGGATTTTGAGTCGTTGAGCTATACTGATAAATATTTCTTACGCCCGAAGCCGGCGTTGTAGTGGTGATCGTCTGGCTTCCGCTGGTATCAATAATTCTTGCCCAGCAATCCGGTACGATATTTCCTGTTGTATAGGATTCAAAATCTTCAAACATGGAAGTCATGGCTCCGCATAATGTTTTGAATGTGCCTGAAAAAGACCACGCGCTCTGACTTGCCGCACCGCTACAGTTTGCTCTTACCCAATAATAATAGGTGGTATTGGGATTCAGTCCCGGAATTGTAGTTGAGGTTCCCGAAATTCCCGTAAGATTGGCGGCTGCTCCCGAAGCCGGTGTTGTATTGGTTGTACTGTAGTAAATATCGTACGTTGTAGCGGTAGTTCCCGTTGCAGGTGTCCATGAAACTGCTGCGGAATTTGCTGTAAGTGTTCCTGTCGCATTCAGTGTCGGAGGCGCACAAGTGGAGTAGGCATCTGCCGAAAATGCAAAAACATTGGTATAGCCCTGTGCGGTTGATGTTTTGGTAATCGTAATGCTTTGGATGGGTTTTGTCTGATTGGCTGCATCTAACGTCAGCAATGTCTGGTACAATCTCGGATTGGTTCCGCTTCCTGATTCCAGAGTGTCGTTTGTTCTGTTGATTCTTCCGAATCCCTGTATTGCGAATCCGGTTCCGTTATACCAGTCTGAAACGGTAACTCCTGTAAAGGTTTGTGAAGTATTGTCTGTAAAATTAACGGTTACCGTAACGGTAGAAGCACCGCTTCCGCTGGTTGCGAGCATATATAATTTAAATGCTGCTGTCGGTGTTGAAAAAGTTATTGTTCCTGAATCGTTCTGGTTAGCCAATTTCAGAGAATTGTTTGCACTGTAACTGGCTAATTTATAAGATAATCCCGGAGTTGTGGAAACTACACTGTTAACGATGCCGTCATTTGGTAAACCGTAAGTAAGGGGAGTACTGGAAGAAGTAAGCTGAAAATCTCTCGATACAAAAGCGAATGAAACGCCGTCTACATCGGTTGAGGTAGTTACTGCGGAAGATCCGACTCCGTTTGCAATAACATCGGAATTAAGCCCCGATGAAATAAGCATTGGCTGAAAATTTTGAGCTGCTGCTGTAGAAGCTGCCAAGACAGCTCCCGTATACATCGCTCTTGAAAGTAATTTTAAATTCATGCTAAAAAATTATAAGGTATTATTTGTTTGAAATTGTTTAGTCACGGTTTTTTACAAGAATCCATCCCGAATATTTTACAGGAGTATTTTTCTTATCATTTTCATTCCATGATACGGAATACCAGTAGTTTCCGGTAGATATTTTTCTTCCGTTTATAGTCCCGTCCCACTTATATTTATTAGACTTGTCCGCTTTATGAATCTGTGCACCATATCTGTCGAATATATTAAAGACAAGATTTTGTTTTCCGGCGAGTGCAGAATAATCAATAAAATCATTCACACCATCTCCATTCGGCGTTATTACATTGATTAGATTAGGGACCAATACACTTACGGTAATAGGATCACAGTTGTAGGCGTCTTTTACAAAAATTTTAATGTCACCTCTTGGTATATTTTTAAACTGATTAGAATCCTGCCATTTAATTCCGTCCAATGAATACTGATAAGGAATCGTACCGCCGATTGCATGAACCGTAACTTCATTATTGTTAATATCAATACTGGAAATCACAGGCTGTTCCGATGCATATACTTTTACTTGCTGCAAAGCAACGCATTGTCCTGTTTTAAGTTTTACCCAGTATGTTCCCACGCCCACATTACTGATCGACTGAGTTGTTGCACCTGTACTCCATAAATAACTGGTGAATCCAGACCCTGCATCCAGGGTGGTTTTATCTCCCATACAGATGATTTTATCTTCCAGAACATTAGAAAATACTGGTGGAATTACTTCAAGAGTCACCTTTGCGATGTCATAACAGCCGAAAGAATTAGTTACTCTTATAAATACAACTCCATTAGGGGCAATATAATTTACAGGATCTGAAATTTCATTGGTCTGATTTTCAGCGTCGGTTAAAGAAGGATAATAATTTTTAATAACCCCAGGTGTACTGATGACAGAAGCCGTTGTTAAGTTGAATAATCCTGTTGCCGGATTATTTTCCAGAAAGCAGGTTCGAAGCGAAGCGTCAGTAGTGGTAACGGTAGGAGCAACTTTTAAAGCAATTGTAGCATCGTTGTTGTCGCAAAGAACCTGTGAAGGATCTTTAATTACTACCGATACATTGGTGTCTGTACTGTATTGAAATTGGGCAGGATTGGTGATGGGAGAACCTCCGGTATAATAGGCAAAAGTATAGTTATTCGGATTGATGGTAAGCTGAGAATTTAAAGAAGTTAAATCTACGGTTGCCATTCCGGTAAGATCCGGACATATATTTTTCGTAATGGCTCCCTGCAGCAAAGGGATTTTGTCTACAAAAACCTTTACGTTTTTAATGGAATGCCTGGATCTGTTTCCGCCTGTAGAAGCAGAAAAGCCAAAATATCCAACCGTCATTGCCGCAGCAGTTCCGGAAGGTGCAAAAGACTGGTTGCAGATTAAATTTCCGTTGATGGTTATTTTCACGATCCAGTTTGCCGGAGCAGCCGGATCTACTTGTGCTGTTACTTCTACATGTTTATAAGTGGTTCCCTGAAACGGAAGCGTGGTATTCATATCCGGAGAGTGAAAAGAACTTCCGGGAACATTAAAAAACTCAACATTGTTGGTGTCTGTTGTGTTAACGATCTGTCCGTAACCGACGTGAACCTTACTCATTACAGCAGTGGTGGTATTGTTATAAGTATCGAATCCTACCACAAATCCTACTGCGTTCAATGAAACACCAAGACCTGAACCTAATACACTGGCGACCGGAGGATTGGCAAGATACCAGAAAGCAATACCGTCTCCGTTCGCCGTTTGGTTAGAATCCATTCTGAAATCAAATTCTATTCTCCATTTGTCACAATACTTAAGATTAATGGGCTGATTCAGCCGGATAGAGCCTGACTGGTAATTAGCATCCGGAGTCAGCTGGATAAAGTCTGTATTTACAGAGGTTGGCGCTACCATTGTCCATCCTGTTGTATTAACGGGATTTCCTGTTAGCTGATATGTTTGGGAAAAAAATAGATTAGGAAATGAAAATAAAATAAATAACAAAAAAGAATAGCTTTTTTTCATACGCTAAAAGTTTATATAATCTGTGAATAATCATTACAGAGATAACTTCATTTCATTTTTGTGTATTGATTTTTTATATTTAATTATGAAAATATTTATTGTAAATAATTAAATAGTGATTAGATTATAATTTTCGTATAAATTTACCTCTTATAGATGTGTTTTTGATAATATTGGAATAAATAAGTAAATTAATCTTTAATTTTAATAGTAAAAAGTGAAAATTACTTTAATGTTAATTAAAATTAATTATTCATAGAATAATATTCTTTTAAGTAGAGAAAAGATAGTATATATTGTGTATCGTAATTATTTTAATAATTCCGAAAACAGGATATGAGATAGATTTACAGTGCAGATTTTTTAAAAACAAAAACAGTTGCACGAATTGTACAACTGTAGTCCCTAAGATTATTTTAACTAAAAACGTATATTTTTAATTGAAATATTTTTATAATAATATCCAGATAAAATGTATATTTATTGGATGTATCGGAAAAAAAAGCATATAAAAAGGAGACCACCCCGCAATTAGAGTGATCTCACTATAAAATATTCCCTTTTACTTGTATGTCGTATGATTTTTCTTGAAACAGTATTACCTGCATGACTGGTGTTTGGTTTTAGTAAAAGTAGGTATTTAGAATAAAACAATAATCAATATTAAATAATTAAGTAAAATAAACTTAAAAATTATAATAATGTAGAATATAATTCTTTATATTTGGGATAATAATAACCTATAAAAGAATAATATTCTATGGATCATCTCGATAATAAAGATTTGCAGCTGCTCAGATTACTCCAAAGTGATGCGAAATTAACAGTGAAAGAACTGGCAAAAGAGGTTAATCTTTCTCCTTCGCCGGTTTTCGAACGTGTAAAACGACTGGAACAGGAAGGATATGTAAAAAAATATGCAGCTATTCTGGATGCTGAAAAACTCAATTTAGGATTTACGGTATATTGCCAGTTGAAATTAAAAAGCAACGACAGTTATCTGGCGGTAGAATTTGAAAGAGAAATTATGGAAATCGAAGAAGTGGCAGAATGTTACAGTATTTCCGGTGATTTTGACTTTCTGCTTAAAGTCTACGTGAAAGATATGAAGCAATATCAGAACTTTGTTTTTAATATTCTCGGTGCCGTTCCGTCCATCGGAAGCACACACAGCACTTTTGTGATGGCTCAGGTTAAGAATACACATGGATTAACGATTTAATCTCTAAAATGTCATAAAGTAAAATAAAACCTCCGGATTTCTCCGGAGGTTTTTTTATGAAATCGCAAAACCTAAATTTCACTTGGGGTAAGACCTGCGGTAGGATCAAAAGCTTCATTTTCGTCCATACTTTTGAACTGCATCTGCGTTTCCTGTCTTTTTCTCATCGTATTAACTGTTACGTGAGGCCAGTTAATCGGCTGTGCAGAACCGGTAGCCGGAAATACAAGATTGATGGTCTGTGAATACTGAAGAATCTGATCCGCGTTTCCGTCACTGTCCGTAATATCTTCAATCCAGAAAGTTGCATCCATTTTGGTTGCATTTACATTCGTCTGGATGAAGGGAATATTTAAAATTCCGCCATTCGCGTTCGGAGTGCTTGTAGACATCTCAATCACTGTCATGTTGGTTACTCCTCCTTTAGAACCTACTAAACTTTCCAGAGTAGACTGAAGAAAAGCGTTTGGATTTACCTGATTAAATTCCGCAAATTGCGGATTTCCAATGATTGGATCTGAATACCCCAGTTGAGTAATTGGTCCTCCGTTCAGCATTGTAGGAATGGATGAAGCGGGATCAAAAAAGCTTGTTCCCGGATTTTCTGCATCAAAAGAACTTCCTAAAGCTAATAAAGAATTACCGTGAGGAATGGTCGACATTCTCGCAATCGTATAACCTCCGTTCGGTTGCCCAATGTTTAAAAACAAACCTGTTTCTACGTGTATGGTTGAACCTTTAGAAAAACCCCTGTCGTTACAGAAACTCGTTTCGCATGCACTTACAATCTGCTGTTCATACAATAATCCGAAAATGAGCTGCTCAACCTGCTGTCCTTTTACAACAGGACCTCTGTTTCCTGCCTGTACGACTACCGGATTAAAGGTTAAAGTTTCTGTGTAAGGAATCACCTCAAAGACAAAGCCCGTATCCTGTCCCGGTACGGAAATCGTGTTCCAGCCCGAAGAAGCCTCGCTTCCAGGAACCTGAATGTTTTCCCAAACGCCGACAAGAGGAGCCAGAGCTCCCAAATCTGATGATTCAACTTTATGTAACGGGAGAACCTGTGCTCCCAAAGTTAAGCCTCTTACTTTACTTTCTAAATTCATAATGATGGGTTTTATGGTTAAGTTTTAGTTCAATTAAATATAATATGCTCTTGTCTGAATGGCTGCCGGAGCCGACATGCTGGTTCTTACCGCGAAAGCCGGAGTATCTCCAATAAGAATTTCCATATCTTTTTTCATCGGATGTTCGGAGTTTCCATACTCCATGCTTACTCTTTTTCTGCTTTCATCTTCGTTAAGGAAATATAAATTCGTGGGCTGCAGAATATTCCATCGGCATCCGATCAGTTTTCCTTCATTTTGCCCGTATTCCGTAATGGGCGAAAAAGCCGACATTTCAGGAATGAGATCTGCGACATCCGCCTTGCAGGTGAAAATGGTTTCTTCACTGTTTTCAGGGTCATTGCAGGTTACTGTCCATGTATTTTGTCCCGGAACATTGAGGGAAGGAATATTAATAGTGAAAGTTGTTTTGAATTTTGGCTCTCCGAAAAGTTCTATTCCTGCCTTTATTGCCATGTCGGCATCGCAGGGAACATAAACGCGTTTGTGTCCCATTAATTTCGTTTGTTCTTCACCTCTCAGATATTCTTCTGCTGTTACAAAAGCCACGGTATCTTTTTGAGATTCAGGATAGCAGACAATATTCAATTCTATTTCCTGAGTTGTGCTTGCTCCGTTTGGAAACTGACCTGTGTAGTTCTGAAAATTAAAACTTACAATAGCTTTTCCGTTAAAATCCGAAGCGGTAAGTCCTGTATTTTCAAGATATTTTAAAACTTTTTCCCGGTCTACAAGAAAAGCAACTTCGAAATTATAAAGTGTTGCGTAATAGAAGGGAAGTCCGAATCCTTTTGGAATTGGAGGTAATTGATTGCTCATGGTAAATTGGTTATTAAATTTATTCTAAAGCCCATTAATAAAAACGGGCTTTAGTTTTATTTTTTAGTTAGAAGGATACTCAAAAGTTGGTCCTGCATTGTATTGGGAAGTCAATGGCTGGCTCATCAATCCGATTGCCTGCTCTTTCAATGCATACATATACATGATGGATTTTGCCAGTTCTTCAGAATTTCCTTCTACGGCAGCCTGAATTGCATCCAATAACTTTTTATACGTAATATTAAATTGTTTTCCCTGTTCAAATAACTGAGGATTCGACTGATAATCTGACATTTTAGGATTCGGTTTCATCGGATAAGCTGCACTCCAGTCTACGGGAAGCGGTTTTCCAACCGGTGGAGTGGTTACTGGCATCATTCCGTTTTTGTCGGTGAACGGTCTGTAATCTCCCCCTAAATAAAAATGTTCATGGAAAATTTCCTTAAATCTGAAATAATGTGCTAATTCTGCACCTTCCTCAAACTGTGAAGGATCTACATCAAAAATAGAATCATCCGCGCCTTCTCCTTGTCCCTTAATTTCCTGAAAAACAAGAATAACGCCTTCTAATGCATCAACAGGATGGAGTTTTCCGCCGCTTCCGTAGTATTGTTCTGGACGGATCTGTTTTGCAGGATCTCCGGTAAAAATTCCGCCTTTGTTGAGTTCTTCAAAAGTCTGCGGTAATCTTCCGTTCGCTTTGTAATAAGCAATGATTTGGAACACCACAATATAAAAGAACACTACATCATAATACTCTCCAATGGTATGAACATTTTTCATGATGAAATCCTTCATGTTTTCCAGAGTCCAGAAATTATCCTCCTGAACAGCACTTTTTGAAAACATTGCTTCCGGTTGTGCATCGTAATCGTATTTTGGTGCTTTTACCAAAGGATTACTTGGGCTTTCGATGGCAATAAAGGTGGCAATACTGTTGGATGAAAACGTTTCCAGACCTACGTAAAAATCCACATTCATTGGCAGTTTCATCGGATAATTAGGATAATTCTGCGGTCTGTTGACCGAAGGCTGAATGCTCACTGCGTTCATCACGTTGCAAACCATAATCATATGAAGCATTTCTTCAACCGCTACACTTCGGATGATCTGTGAAGGAAGAATATTCGTTCCGTCTTTAATAGAATATAAAGCCGTTAAATACGGAGGGATTGTAGAATGCTCGATTAAAATCGCAGTCTGAAGCAAATCCTGTAAAATCGGACGGTAATCCAGATTCTCTAATCCTTTTTTTACCTGAAAAGCCTTTTCTCCGGAGAAATCTGCGGTAGGATTAATTTCTGAAATTTCACCGCCAAATTGCGATCTCAGATATTCGTTGAACGCATCAATCTGGTTATTAAGTAAAAGATTGGTTATGTTTTTACTGTGGTATTTTATTCCTTCAATCCAGTTTTCTTTGCTGTTTGTGTTGTCAAATAATAACGACTGCAAAGAAATAGCTTCGTCTACGATGGTATTTTTATCTAAAGAACTTCTTAGAAGGCCGCTGTTTTCCTGAGGTTCTGTTTTATTGATTAGTCTTTGTCTCATGTTTTCTATTTTAATATGTTTTCCAGATCTTTCAGAATAGATTCTACGGAACGAATGGTGAATGCGGATAAAGTAAGGGTAGGGTTAGAAGTTCCCAAAGTCGTCATATTTCCGGCTCCTACAATGTATAAATTCGGATGATCCCACGATTTGCAATAGCTGTTCGTTACAGAGTCGTCCGGATTGTCGCCCATTCTGTGGGTTCCTACAATATGTCCGGCTCCGTTATAAGAATATCTTACATTATTATATACAAAAGTATTATTGTCTGTCGCATTGTATTTGGTGAAATCTTCAATGCCCAGTCTTGCAAACATTTGGTCTGAAGCTAATTTTGCCTGTTCCATTGCCCTCATTTCGTATTCTGTAAGCCCGTAGTTAATAACAGGACGCGGAATTCCCAATACATCCAGATATTGGTCGTTAATAGTTACACGGTTATCCGGATTCGGAAGCTGCTCGATTTCAAAATGGAAAAGTACCTGTCTGGAAAGTCTGTGGGTTAATGCGTCTTTCAGTTCTTCTCCGAAAAGTCCGTCATTTAAAAATTCTGAAAGGTCTGATCCCGGAGAAAAAGCCGGCCAGCTCCATCCCCAGTTGTCAAGAGGAGAGATCCATGCAGAAAACTCGCTTCTGAAATTTCCATCACGGAAAGACGAAATATTGGTGGTGGAACCGGGACCTCTGTAAGAATAAACAGGATCCGGAAATAATCCCCAAGTAAGCATTACCATGTGATCCATCAGGTTTCTTCCCACCTGATCGCTTCTGTTGGCAACAGTTTTTTCAACATTTTGCCCGTTTTCGAAAACAGTGTATTTAGAATTTAAAAGAATTTTCGGATTTTCAAAAGCATTGGCGGCAAGAATAACGATTGTTTCGTTCGTATCGATAACCTCTTCTACAAATTCTGTTTTTTCTCTTGAAATATATCTTCTGATGTGAACTTTAGAGATTTTTTCCTGATCTGCCACATCTACACTCAGTTTGTACACCACGCTTTGTGCCTGAACCTGAATATTATGATTTCTCTGAAAATTCTGGTTTTTATTTACTTTATATAAAGCTTTTTTCAGTGTTTTCAGAGCGTTGTATTTTGCCTGAACCGGACAGATCGGAACGCAGGATGCATTTCCTTCACAACGTTCTCCCATATAAGGGTTCCATACCGCTCCTAAAGCTTTGTATTCTTCGTTTTCAATATTCTTTAAAGTTAAAGTATATCCGGATTCAGAAGCTTCAGCTTTCACTATTTTGGAGGTTCCGTAAGCAATGTTCGGGGTGGAATTTCTTCCCTGCGGAGACGGAACAAGCATTATCGGATATTCTTCAAAGTTCAGCTGAACCGACGTTCCTGCCAATCCGTTAATAATCTGATGATCCATATAACTCTGCGGAATTTCTTCCATCGGAAAAACATAATTTTTACCGTAATATTCTTCCATGCTTTCCTTAATAGGATATTCCTGCGCAGCAACATTTCCGGAAACCCCGATCTCAAATTCAGCCATTTCATAATAAGGCTTTAACGTCTCATAATCAATCGGCCAGTCCATCGCTCTGCCGTATTGTTCCTTCAGTCTGAAATCGTTCGGAAGCATTCTTGGGGTGGTTCCGAGCCAGTGAAGTGTGGTTCCGCCTCCTACACGAATGGCATCACTTGCAAAAGGCATCGGACCGAACTGTACCAGATAACCTTTTTTATCGGGAAACGGCGGAACAATCGGTTCTATGTCCAGAACATTCGGAGAGGGAGCCTGTTTCAGATTCGGATACGGTGAATTCGGAACTTTGGCTTCTTCTATGTAAAACTTACGGATATAATCGTTGTAAGTAACCATTGAAGTGGCAGAATCGAGTTCTATCCCGGCTTCAAGCCCCGCTTCATACATTAAAATTGATAGTTCTTTATGCGTTTTTGAGTCGTCCGTTTCAGAACGGTGGATCATTTTTTTTGCATCGGCATCAAAAACGTGATCTGTTAAAAGTTTGGCAATCAAAGAACCGGCGATTCCTGTTCCTACGATGATTACATCTTTTTTTTGCTGAGGTTTTTCTGTCTGATTCATGAGTTGCTGTTTACAGGTTTTGTTTCCCAAGATTTAAAGCCCGGCTGTTTTGCACCCGGCGGATGCGCATGCATTACCGTCCATACAAGACCTTCTTTATAAGATCTGTCGTTTACGTAAGCACCTTCCCAAGTTCCCATATACCAAAGCGTTATTACGCTCTGAGCAATTTCCTGAGTCGCAGGATTGGCAATAATTTCTGCGGTGATCGCATTTTTCAGTTGATCCTGACTTACAGAATTTTCCAGAACATTTTTAGAAATATTCAGAAATTCAATAAAAGTGGCAGTTTCAATCTGGTTGAGAATGTACTTGTAATAAATCTCGGCTAAACCTGTAGATTGCAGCTCGTTCACGGAAAATCCGGTGAGGGATTCTGAAATCGCCATGAATACGTCGTAGTAGTAATCGTCGACGTTGAGGATTTTGTTGATAATCATCTCGTTGAATTATGGTTAAAGTTTTAGTTTTTATTCTTAGATAATTTTATTTATCGGATAAATTGGGTTATCTAATTTCCGTTTATAAAGTTATATATTTTTCACATTGATTAGAATAAATATTATTTATTTAGAATCTTTCAAAAGTAAATGTTTTGTTTTGATAATTGTTTTAAAATAATCGTTTTTATCCGTCATATTTTATTAATATCATTTTCTCTTAACTATTTATTAAAATTGAGATCCTCCTAATTAAAACAATAGCAATATCTTTGTAAAATAAATTAGAATTACCATAAAATATTTTATGAAAGATATTAAAATGATTGTAACGGATATGGACGGAACGTTCCTGAATTCTTCCCATGAAGTAAGTCCGGAATTTCCGAAAATATATGAAGAACTGAAAAAGAGAAATATTTTATTTGTTCCTGCAAGCGGAAGGCAGATGTTTGGAATTACCAAATATTTTGGTGAGATAGAAAATGAAATGGCTTTCATCGCTGAAAACGGAGGGTATGTCATTTACAAAAATGAAGAGCTTTTTGCAGATCAGCTTGATCCAAAATACATTAAGGAAATTATCTCAGCAATCAGGACAATTCCCGGCGCTACAGCTGTATTGTCCGGCAAGAAAAAAGCATATTTTGAAACTGATAATCAGGATTTTATAGATTATGTTTCCCAGTTTTACACGGATAATGAAAAAAAGGAAGATCTTACGAAGGAAATAGACGACAGTATTTTTAAAGTTGCAGTGTATCATTCCGGCGGTTCGGAATTAAACGTTTATCCTGTGCTGAAAGAATTTGAAAATTATAATCTTGAAGTGGTGGTTTCCGGTCAGTATTGGCTAGATATCATGAACAGGAATATTAATAAAGGGGTAGCGCTGGAAAAATTACAGAAAACTTTAAATATTACTCCGCAGGAAACCATGGCTTTTGGAGATTATATGAATGATATTCAGATGCTTGAAAATTCAAAGTACTCTTATGCGATGCAGAATGCACATCCTCTGGTAAAAAAAGCGGCAAGCTTTGAAGCTGGTTCTAATGATCATTTTGGAGTTCTGAAAGTAATTAAAGATTATTTAAACATTAATTAAAACTTTCATTTGTAATAATTTAAGCCTTCATATTTTATCTCTGAAGGTTTTTTTTGTTTATTAAACGTTTAATTAATAACATTAAAGTGTTTATGATTGTTGTTAATTTAAAGTTTTCAATTTATTTATAATAATTTCACCAATATATGAGAAAAATATTTTAAATTTATCATCGAAATAATTGCTCGTTTTAGGAGTGATATTTTAAACAAAACTGAACAACCATTTATAAAAGGCGGAACCGAAAAGCCAATAACAGAGTAGGGAAAACTAAATAATTAAACCATGAATCTATCAATTCATCCATCAGTAGGTGTTGCCCGATTAGGGAATAGCACAACTGCAATTTGTCTGTCTCCGGACACCATCGGTGGTCTGCCTTTTGATGCCGACAACAACGGAAATTCCTTAGGTCCTATTACATCCTTTAAAGATGCTGCAGGTCTTATTAAAAGACAGGGACAACCGTTTAAAATCCTTTCAGACACAGGAGAAGAAATCACTTTAGACACTCCGAATGTAGCTTCTATTGAATGGACAGTGCATTTAGCAAACAAAAAAGCAGCGTGGTATCAGTACAGTGAGTTGCAGGGAAATCTTTTGTACGGTCAGGAAAACAGCTATCAGAATCAGAAAATTCCTTTCAGAAATCCCGATGTGCCACAGAATGACAGACAAACTTTAATCGTAGATCCGGGACCAAGAACCATTTCCGGAAAACAGAGTTCGATAGGATTTGATAAAGATAATGTTCCTTCGGGCTATCCTGCACAATATCCTCCACAGGAAGTTTCATACGGAGTTCCGGTGGTTACGTTGGGAGATCTTCTTACAGATAATTCAGGAAGGCTGGTTGTTTTGGGAGGTTTTGGTCATGCGGGCGGAGATCTGCTCCTAACAAGTTATGGAGGTTCCAGTACATGGCATGACGATATTTCGGACGGACCGGTTTACTGTACGGTAAATTTTAATGACGGAACGCCTTCGGTTTCACTTACAGCGTGGGTGATTATCGGATCACCGGATTTCGCTCCGGAAATTGTGAATATTTCAAATTTAAGCGACACGATGTTTGATGTCGGGGTAAGAAATTTCAATCTGGTTCCTGAGATGTACAGCAACGGAAATTATAATCCAGATTTTCAGGCAAATTTTCAGAGAGATATTTTACCGATTATCAACAGAATCAGTAAATACCAATGGGTTGCGAATGTACAGTCGATGATGGCTTTTACCAGCAATATTTTTGATTTTACAGACAATTCTGAAGCCAACCGCCAGAACAGACAGAATTATTTTTCATACTTCAGACAAAATGATGCTCAGCCGCCGGTTCCGCCTTATTTACCACAGGAACAGCTTCTGAAAGAAAACGGAACCGATATTTTCCCGATGATGCCTTTAAATTCAGGAAGCAACTCGGTGAGCAATATTAATATCATGAAATTCATGGCACTGGATGAAACACAGCTTTTCCTGATGCAGCAGTGGGCAGACGGAAATTTTGTAAGCGATCCGAATTACGAAGAATATCCTGTAAATGCTATGGATGCAGCAAGTGTAGGAAATTGTGTAGGACTTCCGATGTGTCCGGGAATTGAAGTAACCTGGAATCTGCAGAATCCTATTATTTATGCAAATCCATACAGAATTTTACAGTACGGAAACGAACAGCAATATGCAGCACAAGGTTTAACGCCGTCTCGTGACGAATGTGAAGGCGGAGGCTGCGAACCGGGAGATCTTACCAAAAGAATGGCTTGTCCTTGGCAGGCGGATTTCTTCCAGTGTACGATTCAGCTAATCAACTTTACAGATCCGTCTGTGAATAAAGCGGGTTCTCCACCTGCACCGCTTCCTCTAACGTATTATTCTTACTGGTGGCCGCCTCAAAGCCCATGGGATGTTTTGGTAGGTGAATTTACCGCTGAAGGTCAGTCGGCTACCAATGTTCCGGCAGGACAGCAGATGAACTACGCACGCGGAATTAACAGTTTTACGCAGATGGTTCAGTACTGGTACGCGCTAGGATTTATCAGGGATAAAAATTCTCACAGCGCAGGTTTCCCATTCTTTGTGGAAACTGAAAGAAATAACGAAATATTTACATATGAAAATGTTCCTGTAAGTGAGATCAGCGGAAACGAAGAGGATGATGAAACCACAATTCCGGTTTTCTACATCGAAAAGAAAACGCAGGTGGTTACCGAAAGAAGTGAAAAAGGAAGAATGATGATGGAACATCTGGAAGAGGTAGGATTTAAAGAGATTGCTGTTGCAGCAGACCGTATGCCGTTACCTCGTTCCGGAACGCGAAACAGAAGATAAAATGCAAAACTTGTTAGAAACTAGTGTATTAATTGTCGGTGGAGGTCCAGCAGGGACTTCTGCCGCTTTAAGTCTGCTTAAATATTCTGACCTGAAAGTAGTTATCGTAGAAGAAACCGGTCTGGAATCTGTAAAAATCGGTGAACAGGTGAACTCAAGTATTTTTGATCTTCTCAGTTATATGGGAATTGAAAAAACAGCTCTGGATCAGAATAATTTTATCAGGGGACACAGCAGTACCGCAGCTTGGGGAAGCGAAAGACTGATGGTTCGCGATTCTATTTTCAATACAGAAACCGAGAGCTTTCAGCTTAATCGGGAAGAATTCGATTATCTGCTTCTGGAAAATGTATCAGAAAAAGGAGGGATTATTTTTCCGAGAACGAAATGCCTGTCTTTTGATCAGGATGAAAACAATCACTGGACGGTAAATGTAAAACATGAAACCAAAGGAAACTTCACGATAAAAGCAGATTATCTGATTGATGCAACCGGAAGAATGGGAAGTGTATGCCGGAAAATCGGAGTTCAGTCAAAACGGTATGACGAACTTGCCGCGATCGGAAGATTTTTTTATTTTGATGAATCTCAGACCATTAAGCAGAACATCATGATAGAATCTATTGAAGATGGCTGGTGGTATTGTGCTTCTCTGCCGAATCATAAGATGACTTTAACTTTCTTTTCGGACGCACAGATTATTAAAGAAAAAAAGCTTGAAAATACCGAAAACTGGATTAGGTTATTATCAAAAACAAAACACATTCAGCATAAAATATCAAAAGCGGCTTCCGAAGGAAAACCCTGGGTGAAAAATGCATTTTCTCAGATTGCAGACATCCGTTCAAGCAAAAATTTTCTGGCGGTGGGAGATGCAGTCGCTTCATTTGATCCTATTTCATCCATGGGGATCGGTTTTGCCATAAGTTCCGCCTGTCATGCTGCAAAAGCGATTATTGATGCAGACTCAGGACACGAAAATACTTTTATTAACTATCAGGAGAACATTAATACAATATATCATAATTATCTCACGACGAAAACATTTTTTTATCAGAAAGAACAACGCTGGAGCGATTCAGTGTTTTGGAAAAAAAGGATGTAAGAGGTTGGGATATGAAATTAAATTAGTAATGGCGGCCTCATAACGATCTGTGAGGCTGTTTTTGCTTTAACATTTTTTAAATTAATAATTATTGAAATTCATCAACATGAAAAAACTACTCAATTACATTTCGTTTCTGTCGGTTGTACTGTTTTCTGTAGCGTGCAGTTCTTCCACCATAGAAGATGAAAATGCGCCCAGTGAAGTAACCACGGTATTTTATAAAAATGCCGATGAGCTCGCTTCAACTTATGATCCTTCGAATACAGTAAATCAAACCTTAAGAAATCAGATTTACGATTTATACAAGCAGGGAAAATGGGGCGAACTGGAATCTGTTTTTAAAGCGAATAACCTTAACGGAGGATGGCCGCCTGCAAACGGAGGTTATAATATTGTGGATAATACAGATTTTACCGCCGGACAAAAATATGACCGCTACAGCGGGGCAATCGGAACATACAGCGGAACCGGAGCGCCGACTTTGGGTGGAAATTTTACAAGCCCGATCATCAATGGCTACGTTTATACTTTTGCTCAACGCGCCCTTAACAAACCGGAAAATGCCTATGATTTTTATTATGAAATAGAAGTTTTGAATAATTTGCTACCTTTCAAGGGACAAACGGCAGACATTATTCCGTGGTTCGGGCAGGTTGGAAAAGGGAAACAGACGATGTGGAAAATTCCTCTGGACCCTTCTACCGGATATACAAAAACATGGAATAAACTTGCGCAGGAAGGTTATATTAAAGTAACGATAAAAAGAAGTCCGAGCGGAAATTATCCTTCGGCGGTTGGAATGGTGATTCAATAAATTTAATTGAAAATGTACGCAATAACAAAGAAAATACAGGTTTTAAATAAGGCAATTATTCTGAAAGATTCGTTTATTAATGATGAAATCAGTTCGTCTGCGGAGCTGAAATTCATCTGTTGTAAATGCAGTCATGAAAATCTGGTAAAAATTACTCCTTACGAATCTGGTTTTCCGATTTTTCAACTTTATCATGAAAATAAAATTCTATCTGTTGACGAATTGCTTAAAAATTCAATGGTAAAAGAGACGCAAAAGAATATGCTTCATGCCGGTGAATTTACAGTTCATAATTTACCAACGTTGTATTTTGGGACAGACTGCGAATCCTGCGCTGCAAAATACATCGTAATTTTCAGTTATGGCGAAAAACAACCGGGGCTGGAATTGCTTTCCGTTTCCGGAGTATGGGAATATGCAGAGGCATAATATTTTTTTTAGATGGTGTGTTCGGCTTCAAATCTTCGATTTGAAGCCGAATTTTTTTATGAACTTGTGGGAAACCATAATCAACAGATGTTCGAAAAGCGTATTATTGTTCAATCTAATCATCAAATAAAAACTTTAATTATATGGAAATTTTACTCATTATTATTTTATCGGTTCTGCTGATTGTTGCATTCAGTAAATCAGGTAAAAATAAAAAACAGGTTTCGGAGAAAGAAGCTCAGATTGCAAATCTCAACAAGGAAATCAATCAGCTCAGAGCCGAGATTTCAAACCTCAATTCAGACAAAAGATCTTTACAGGACAAAATCCAGAGATTAAGAGCCGATTTTTCTAATCTGCAAATCGAGAAACGTTCGGTGGACGAAAATAATATTCAATTGAAAACTCAAAATGATGCTTTAAGTAAATATCAGGACATCATTAATGTTCAGGTAGAATGCGAATATCTTCTGAAAAGAGCGGAAAGAGACAGTTTAAAATTAAAAGAAAGAGCACAGGCGGAGCTGGATAACGCGCAGCTTCAGGCGAAAGAATCGAGAAGAATGGCGAAGGAACTTGTTGAAAAAAGAACCAGAGAAGTTGAATTATTGTATGAAAATGCAGTAAGAGAATCCAAAAGAATTATTGATACTGCTGAAGACAAAGCACTTGCCATCGGAGGAGATGCTTACAGAAGTTTGCGCGAAGCCAATGAAATTGCCGACAGAATAAAAGCAATGAAAAATGTGATACAAGGTTACGGAAACGAATACATTGTGCCATCTTATACTTTGCTGGATGATCTTGCTGAAGAATTCAGCCACAAAGAAGCCGGAGAAAATCTTAAAAAGCTTCGACAGAATAACAAATTAATGATCACAAGCCGACAAGCCGGAATCTGCGAATATATGGATGAATTCAGAAGAAATATCGCCATAGACTTTGTAATCGATGCTTACAACGGAAAAGTTGAAACCATTTTAAATTCAGTAAAAAAAGACAATTACGGAATTCTTAAACAGAAAATTGATGATGCTTTTCAGTTGGTTAATTTTAACGGAGAAGCGTTCAGAAAAGCCAGAATTTCGGTAGAATACCACGAAGCCCGTCTTGAAGAACTGAAATGGGCAGTTATTGCTCAGGAGCTGAAATGGCAGGAACAGGAAGAGCAAAGACAGATCAGGGAACAGATGCGGGAGGAAGAAAAAGCAAGAAGAGAGTACGAAAAAGCCATAAAAGATGCCGAAAAAGAAGAATTAACGTTGAAAAGACTGATTGAAAAAGCCGAATCGCAGGTTGCCAAAGCCAATGAAGAGCAGAGACTTATTTTCCAGCAGAAACTCGAAGAACTTCAGGGTAAATTAATGGTTGCGGAAGAAAAAAATCAAAGAGCAATTTCGATGGCACAGCAAACGCGTTCCGGAAATGTTTATATTATTTCAAATGTAGGATCATTTGGAGAGGATGTTTATAAGATCGGGATGACAAGACGTCTGGAACCGCTGGATCGTGTTCGTGAACTTGGCGATGCAAGTGTGCCATTTGAATTTGATGTTCACGCCATGATTTATTCTGATGATGCTCCGGCTTTGGAAAGACAGCTTCACAAAAAGTTTTTAAAAAATCAGCTTAATAAAATCAATCCGCGGAAAGAATTTTTCAGACTTGGAATTAACGATATTAAAAATTATCTGGAAGATACCGGAATTATCTGTAAATGGACTCTTACCGCAGAAGCAAAACAATATCGTGAAACACTGAAGCTTGAAGAGGAAATGAAGACCAATAAACAACTTGAGAAAGAGTGGGAGCAATATCAGGAAGAAGCAGATCCTGTAGCTTTGGAAGAAGTACTGGAAGAGGAATAAAAACAAAACCACAACCCGAGAGTTGTGGTTTTTTAATGAAAGTATATATTATTAAGATTCGGTGTGCATCAGTCCATAACTTATGGAAGTGGGTTCTTTACCGAAAAGACAAGAAAAAATATTCTGAAATTCATGGATGTACTTGCATTTAATAGAATTTCCGTAGATTTTCAGACCTTCAACAATCTTTCTGGAATCAAGATCAAAATCATATTTTATGAAAGTTTCAGGTCTCTCGTAACGAATGCGCTGTTCTGAGCTGTATGTTCTAGAAAACCCGAATTTTTCCAGCCACTCTTCGGTAATCTGAATAGGCTTGATTGATTTTGCCGGAGCAGAAAAGCTATGGAAATCATTTTCAATCTGTACAAAATAATCTTTTTCATCATTCTGGAATATTTCAGTAATCTTATAAATCTGATTTTTATATTCCACTAGATTTTTAATTTTTAAATCTGCAACGTTCATAATATTTTGTGGGTGTTTATGTTATTATTCCAAGGTTAGTGAATGCCCTTGTATAAGTAGTTTTGCAAATACTATGCCTTATGTTTTGAATATAAATTAAACTATTGTTAATTATAAATGGTGATTTTTGTTTAAATTGTTGATATATAATACTTTATATTATTTAAAAAGATTTAAACAATATTTGTGAAAGTTAAATTTGTGGTACTTATGTGGTATTTATGTTAAATCAAAAAAATGTAATTATTCAGTTTTCAATGACTTATATTCAATAGTTAATGCAAATGCGATGATAATCACCAAAATTAATGTAGCAATAAAAACATTCCATGAAGTAGAGTGGAGCAGATATCCTGTTCCGCTTCCTAAAAAACTGGATCCGAAATAATAAAAAAGCCAGTAAATGGAAGTTGCTGAAGATTTTCCTTCTTTTGCATGCAACGCTGTCATCTGACTTGCCATGGTATGAGCAGCAAAAAAGCATAACGTAAATAAACCTAGTCCAAATACTACAACATAGATATTTTCTGAAAGAAGAAGAATAAGTCCGGTTAACAAAAAGAAAATTGCACCTTTCAGAATGTATTTCTTTTCAAATTTTACGGATAATCTGCTGGTTATCATAGTTCCCAAAACACCGAAAGTGTACATCAGAAAAATAAAAGCAATAAAAACATGGCTCAAAGAAAACGGATCAGATTCCAATCGGAATGTCATATAATTATAAATGCTTACAAAAGTTCCCATCAGCAAAGCAGCGATAAAATACAGTCGGAGAATATAAGAATCACGGATCAGTCTTTTCATCTGCTTTATTTTCAGATGATAATCTGTTTTCTGAGGTTTGAAAAATTTTGAATCCGGAAAAAGTTTCCAGAAAATAAGTCCCAACACCAGACTTTGAAGACCGATCACCAAAACAGCATTTCTCCAACCGAATTCTCCGGCAAGAAGAGTTGCTAAAATCCTTCCGCTCATTCCTCCAATTGTATTGCCGCTGAGATACATACTGATTGCCAAAGCCACCACAGAAATTTCAACCTCCTCCGTAAGATAAGCCAGAGCCACAGAAGAAACTCCTGAAATGACAAAACCTTTTACCATTCCAATGATGATGAGCAGCATTAAACTCGGAATCCATGTTGAAATGATGGTTAAAACTGCCGATGCTATTAAAGAAAAAACCATCAGTTTCTTTCGTGAAAAACTGTCTGCACGGAACGCAAAAAAGAAAAGTCCTAAAGCCATTCCGATCGTAGAAGAAGAAACCAGCAAAGAACTGTCGCCAACTGTTGTGTGGAAATGCTCTGCGACCATTGGCAATAACGGCTGAAAAAGATAAAGCTGCGCAAATACCGAAAGTCCCGATAAAAATATACACAGTTTGATGTAGTAGAACCGTCTGCTTTTCCTGTCTGCTTTCCTTGGAATATTCATGATGTGCTTAAAAAATCAAGCAAAAAAATTATGGAGTTATTTTGATCTGCTAATTTGATGAAATTTTTTAAATCTTTAAAATGTCTTTTTTAATTGATTTTTAATTGAATTTTTAAATTAACTCAACATTTTCCGGTTAAATTTTTCCGGCAGTTTTTCACTATAATATGTATCTTTAATTCTGAAAAAATTTAAAATGATTGAAAACTTTCCTTTTTATCTCTCACTGATTCTAGCCATTGTCTTTATTATCATGATTGCTAATAAGATTAGGGTTGCTTATCCTGTTCTGCTGGTTATAGCGGGACTTTTAATCAGTTTTATTCCCAATGTTCCCATCATCAGAATAGATCCGGAGCTTATTTTTATTATCTTTCTTCCTCCGTTGCTTTATGAAGCGGCATGGGCAATTTCCTGGAAGGAACTCTGGAAATGGCGTAGAATTATAGGAAGTTTTGCCTTCGTTGTTGTGTTTCTTACGGCAACTACAGTAGCCTTTGTTGCCAATCATTTTATTCCGGGATTTTCTCTTGCTTTAGGATTTCTTTTGGGGGGAATTGTTTCGCCGCCCGATGCAGTAAGCGCAGGAGCGATTCTTAAATTTGTAAAAGTTCAGAAAAGGCTGTCTTCTATTCTGGAAGGAGAAAGTCTGCTGAATGACGCATCCTCCTTAATTATTTTCCGTTTTGCGATGATTGCCGTTGCAACCGGACAGTTTATCTGGCAGGATGCAGTTTTCAGCTTTTCATGGATGCTGATTGGCGGAATCGGAATCGGGTTAATCATTGGATGGCTTTTCATGAAAGGGCATAAACTTCTTCCTACAGATGCCAATATGGATACCATTCTCACCATTGTTGCGCCCTATTTAATGTATATCGCCGCAGAAGAAGCGCACAGTTCAGGAGTTTTGGCCGTCGTAAGCGGCGGATTGCTGCTTTCCAATAACCGTCATAATTTTCTCAGTACTTCATCACGTTTGCGCGGACTGAATGTCTGGGAAAGTCTGTCTTTTGTACTTAATGGTTTGGTTTTTATCCTCATTGGTCTGGATCTTCCGGAAATTACTTCAGGTTTGGGAGAAGTAAGTATTTACGCTGCGGTAGGATACGGATTGCTTGTAACTGCGGTTTTGATCGTGGTAAGAATTCTGTCGGCTTACGGAGCGGTAGTGGTCACTTTAATTGCAAGAAACTTCATCACGGTTGCCGATAACCGAAGTCCGGGATTTAAAGCTCCGATTCTCTTGGGTTGGACAGGAATGAGGGGAGTAGTGTCTTTAGCTGCTGCGCTTTCAATTCCAGTAAAACTGTATCATAACGGACCGGATTTTCCTCAGCGAAACTTAATTTTATTCATCACTTTTATTGTAATTTTAACGACACTTTTAGTTCAGGGACTTACACTTCCTTACCTTATCAGAAAGATGGAAATTCCTTCATATAACGATCATCTTCCTGAAGATGAGGCTGAAGAATTAATCCGTCGTGAAATGGCAAAAATGACTTTAGAGCATCTTAGACAAAATCATGGTGAACTGTTGCAAAAAAGTATGTTTTTACAACAGATACATGAAAAGTGGAAAGGTAAAGTCGAAAAAGAATCTGATATCAAACTATCTTCCGAAATTAAAGGTGCTTATCTGGATATTCTGAATACGCAAAGAGCGTGGCTGATTGAGCAAAACTATGACAAAAAACAGCATTTTGACGAAGATCTTATCCGCAGACATCTTGTAAAGATCGATCTGGAGGAAGAAAGACTTTCACTGATTCATTAGAAAGGTTAATACTTTCTGAAGATATTCATCTTCTTTTATCACTTTTTCATACGACTGTCGTGCATAAACAGGCGAAAGTTCATAATTCTCAGGTTTGGAGTTAATATCTTCATTCTCAATATACTGATTAAGATGACGAGTATATTGTTTAATCAGTTTATTAATGGTTTTTCTCTTAATTTTACAGATTGTATTATTCTTTATTTTCTGTAAAGAGTTAAGAATGAAAGATTTGTCTCCGTGAAAATTGATTACATTTTTTACATACGAAAGGTTATGATTATCCTGTAATACAGAATGGTTCTCTTCAAAAATCATAATGGTAAAAGCTTAAGTTTACAATAGTTAATAACACGTTAAAATGATAACTGGAAATTAATTGACGGGTATTGTAAATGATTTTCTCATCATCCGTATGATGTAGTCTGTAAGAAAAGAGTACTGAATAATCATAATAATTACTTTAAGTGAATTGGTGAAAAATTATGTTTGGCTGTTAATCTTATACTTCAAATATCCAACCAATTTTTATAATCTGATTAAATGTATTGAAAATTTGTAATAAGATATTCGACAGATGTAATATTTAACAGAGTTTATTATTGACTGTTATCATTTAAAAACATTTGAATAAAAATGTAGCTTCGTGCTTAATTAGGTATTTATACACAATTAAATTCATAGCAATAAAGACTTAAAAGCTTCGGATATTACGATTAATAAAGGATAACTGAATTATTGTTGCTGATTTCTTGTATTATCTGTTAAAATAATATTTTTTAAATCTTAAATTTTCTTAAATAAAATATTTATATTTGTTATAATTCCATTGGAGGTGAAATTGCTTTTAATGAATGATATTTTTTTAGTAACAGTTTTTACCCAAATAGAATAACGATTTAGCTTAATGATTACGGACAGTACATTCTAAAGGATAATGTTAAGAAAGGCATGAGTGGAATTCCGCATAAAGGATTTTGTACTTTTTTA
Organism: Chryseobacterium sp. 2P; assembly: GCF_059579425.1. Lineage (NCBI taxonomy): Bacteria > Pseudomonadati > Bacteroidota > Flavobacteriia > Flavobacteriales > Weeksellaceae > Chryseobacterium > Chryseobacterium sp. 2P. The sequence goes on along the minus strand of NZ_CM184194.1, from coordinate 2,390,542 downwards.
TATTTCTGATTTTCAATGATATTAAGCCGGAAAAATTGTAAATCATCAACACCAAATCATCGTTAAACACCCAAGATGTTAATTGCTTAATTCCTAAGCGGTTATATAATTTTTTATTTTATTATTTTTTTGTTAATATTTAATTTATTTTATGAATATTAAATTTTTTTAAGATTATTTAATAAAAATATTTTATACATAATAAATTTTTGTAGGAAATTAATTTATTTTTTTTTAAAATAATACTATATTTGTTTTAACATTAAACAGCTAACAAAATTAAGGATGGATATTAACTTTTCAACAGCGACTTTTAAGGATTTCGAAAATATTCCGGGCTTCGATATGATGGAGCGTGCAGACATTTACTATGACTTTCTGGAATACATGAAATCAAACGGGCGTCATCACTACAGATTGCAGAATAATACAGGTTGCAGTTCTGTAATGAATGTAGGAACTCACAACGTAACCAGAGAGTTTGTAAGCTTCGTTACAAGTGATTACTTAGGGTTTACACAACACCCTAAAGTAAAGCAGGCGGCTATAGAAGGAGTGGAAAAATACGGAACCGGTACGGCTGCAACACCGCTTATCGGAGGGTATTACTCTTACCACAACGATTTGGAGGCTAAAATTGCTTCCTTTTTTGGACGTTCTCAGGACGAAGCCGTAATTTTTACAACAGGATACACGACAAACAGTGCAACTTTACAAATCCTGTTGCAGAAAGAAGACATTGCGATTGTAGATATGGCAGTTCATGCAAGTGTATACGAAGGATGTATTCTTACCAACAGAAAAACATTTCCGCATAATAATCTGGAGGCTCTGGAACAGATTTTAAAAACATCGGAAAAACAATTTCGTACAAAGCTTGTGGTAATAGACGGTGTATATTCTCAGGATGGAGACACTGCACCTATTGAAGAAATTTATAACTTAGTAAAAAAATATAACGCTTACCTTATGGTTGATGATGTTCACGGGGTAGGTATTTTAGGAAAAACAGGAAGAGGTACGATTGAAGATACCGGTCTGCTGGATAAAATAGATATTATAACAGGAACTTTCAGTAAAACATTTGGTAATCTCGGAGGGTATGTTATTGCCAACAAAAGTCTTACGAATTTCATAAGATTCCAGTCCAGACAGCAGATATTTTCGGCTACAACGCCTCCTTCCACAGCTACAGGAATTGTAAAAGCCATAGAGCTTATTGATGAAGAGCCCCACTGGAGAGAAAAACTATGGGAAAATATCAATTACTTCAAAAAAGGACTTAATGATTTGGGATTGGATACAGGGACAACCTGTTCCGCGGTTGTTCCCGTAAAAATAGGAGATCCGCACATTACAGGCGATGTAGGAAGAATGCTTCTTGAACACGGAGTGTATACAAATCCTATTATTTACCCTGCTGTAGCCAGAAAAGATGCCCGTATCAGGATGAGTGTAACGGCAACACATGATAAAGAACATCTTGATAAAACCCTCAATGCCTTTGAGGATATCAATAAAAAGTTGCATATTGCAAAAAAATAGATAACAAATGCCAAGAAAAGTTGTACAAGGTCCTATAAGGGACAAAGAAAAAACAAAGCAAAAATTGCTTGCTGCTGTTGGTAAAATTCTGAGAACCAAAGGGTATTCAGGTTTGAAGGTGAGTAAAATAGCAGCAGTGGCAGGATTTGATAAAAAATTGATTTACGAATATTTCGGAAGTACCGAAAAACTTATTGATGAATATATCAGATCTCAGGATTACTGGAGCAAAATGAACCAGGATAATATTCATGTGGATTTTTCTGATGGAGGAAAAGAACTTTCTAAAGTTGCCATCCTTAATCAGTTTGAGCATATCAAGAAAAATAAGGAACTTCAGAAAATTATTCTTTGGGGATTATCTGAAAGTAAGCCGATCCTGAAAAAAGTAGCAGATGAAAGAGAAGAAATGGGAGAAATGCTTTTCACGAACATCGTAGATCCGCATTTTAAGGATAAAGCGGTAAGATATCGTGCCATCGCAGCACTTCTGGTTTCCGGAGCCTATTATCTTAATCTTTACACGGCACACAATGCAAGTGTATTCTGCGGAATAGACTTAAAAAGTGACGAAGGCAGAAAAGAAATCGAAAAAGCAATCACGGAGATCATCGATTTTGCTTACGAGGAAAGATAAATATGAGAAAAATTTACTGTTGTCCTAAAATGGGTATTTTATAAACAATTTAAAAGATTTTCATTTTTAAATTAGAACAATATTTCTTATTTTTGGCCAATGGAAAATTTTATCGTATCTGCACGAAAATATCGCCCGCAGCAGTTTGATACTGTTGTTGGGCAGTCTCATATTACGGATACTTTAGAACACGCTATTGAAGAAAATCAATTGGCTCAGGCATTACTGTTCTGTGGTCCGAGAGGAGTAGGGAAAACAACCTGTGCCAGAATTCTGGCAAGGAAGATCAATGAAAAGGACGGATCAGTTTCGGAGGACGGTTTTGCCTATAACATTTATGAGCTGGATGCCGCATCGAACAACTCTGTGGATGATATCAGAGAATTGATCGATCAGGTACGTTTTGCGCCTCAGGTTGGTAAATACAAAGTGTATATTATCGATGAGGTTCATATGCTGTCTTCGGCAGCCTTCAACGCTTTCCTTAAAACACTTGAGGAACCGCCTGCTCATGCTATTTTCATCTTAGCAACTACCGAAAAGCATAAAATTATTCCTACGATCTTATCCCGCTGTCAGATCTATGATTTTAAAAGAATCGTAATTGAAGACATTCAGGGACATCTTAGAAATATCGCTCAGAAAGAGAATATTCAATATGAAGATGATGCGTTGTATCTTATTGCCCAGAAAGCAGACGGAGCTTTAAGAGATGCACTTTCCATCTTCGACAGGCTCTCTACTTTTTCCCAGAAGAATATTACTTTGGCAAAAGCTGCAGAAGTTTTAAATATTCTGGACTACGATCAGTACTTAAAAATTGTAGATTTAGCCAAACAAAATAAAATTCCCGAAGTTCTTTCCGCATTTAACGAAATTGTGAAAAAAGGATTTGATCCTCATATTTTCATTGCAGGTTTGGGAAGTCATTTCAGAGACCTGATGATGGCTCAAAATGCTTCAACCATTGATCTGATAGAAGTAGGAGAACAGACCAAAATAAAGTTTGTAGAACAGGCTCAGAAATGGAATCCGCAACAGCTTATTGATGCTATTGAAATTTGCAATCATGCAGACATCAATTATAAGAATTCTAAAAATCCAAGACTTACAGTAGAAATTGCATTAATGCAATTGGCTTCTTTGACGGCTAATTCAGACGTTGCTAAAAAAAAAAGTTTATAATTCTGGCTCCGTTTCTCAGTGAGAAGCAGGAAGTCAAAATGCCCGTAAAACCTACGGAAACTCAGGAACAGAAACCTAAACAGGAGCAGTCTTCTGAAAATCCGGAAGTTCCCGTTGCCGCGGAGATCAAAAAAACCTCAAAACCTTTATCCAGACCCGGAATTTCTTCAGGGTTCAGCATCAGTTCTTTTTTAAACAAAGAAGAAACAACTGTTGTAGAAGAAAAAGTTGTAACCAAAACAGAACAGCTTCCCCAAAATCATTTTACCGAAACAGATCTTCAGGCAGAATGGAATTTACAGCTCAAGCAGCTCCAGAAAAAAGATGCCATTATTTTCAATGCCATTAAATCTTTCAAAATGATAAAATCCGGAGAAAATGAAATTACCGTTTTATTTCCTTCCGATTCTGCAAAAGCTGAGTTTGATAAAGTAAGCCGTGAATTTTTTAATCATTTTAAAACGAAAGTTCATAACCATTCTATTCAGGTTGTCTATAAAAGAGATGCCGAAAACCTGAAAGTAGAAGTGATGACTCCAAGAAAAAAATTCGAGAAATTTGTTAAACTAAATCCACTTTTGAAGGATCTGGATGATCTGATGAAATTTGATTTAACATAATTATATTTCTGATTGTCCGTAATTTGTCAGAATAAAAACATCTGCAATCTCAGTTAAGTTTTAACGCCTCTGCGAACCTTAAAAACAGTTTGTTTATAAAAAATCTTTGCGTGCTTAGCGTTAAAATCAAGCATTATGATTGATAACGGATAATCAATATTATATTTCAATGCCTGCTTTCTGCAAAATAATGCTCAATAAAAGTATCGTAATGTTTATCTGAAAAAAAATATGGTACTTAAAACTCTTTTTTAAATAAAATTTATATATTTGTCAGGCAATTGAAAAACAGGACATCAGTTTTTCAGTTAAAATATAAACCGAAAATCTAGAAATAGATAGTTTATTTTGGAAAAATTAATAAAGTCATATCAATCTGTATTTGCTCCTGCTGAATTCTTTAGCGGGCAGTTTGGCTTTTCTTTTCCGTATTTTAGAAATTTCAGAACGTATTATCGATTTTATTATTGGTACTGCTAGTATAAATTTCTTTCAAAAAAATCTACAGGATTATAGATTTCTTCTTATTTCCTGATTCCTTAAACAAAATTTAACGGCTTTTTTTAGAAAGAATTATAAAGTAATTTTATGATACTTTTTTGTGTTTGAATATGAACAATAATGATAATAGTAAAATTAAAAATATGAATTTAAAAGACTTAAAAAACGAGTGGATTAATGAATTCCAGCAGCCAATGATGATTGCAGGACCGTGCAGTGCGGAAAGTGAAGCACAGATGCTGGAAATTGCAAAAAGAATCAGGGAAACCAATGCCAATGTTCCTGTTTTCCGTGCAGGAATCTGGAAGCCGCGTACAAAACCGAACGGATTTGAAGGAGTAGGAGTAATTGGTCTTAACTGGCTGAAAAAAGTGAAGGAAGAATACGGTTTCAAAACAGCGACAGAAGTTGCCAATGCACACCACGTTTTTGCTGCTTTGGAAGCAGATGTAGACATTCTTTGGATCGGGGCGCGTTCTACGGTAAATCCTTTTACCGTTCAGGAAATTGCACAGGCATTGAGAGGAACAGACAAAACCGTGTTGGTAAAAAACCCTGTAAATCCGGATCTTGCTTTGTGGATCGGAGCTTTGGAAAGACTTTTAGGTCAGGGAATCACCAATTTAGGAGTTATTCACAGAGGATTTTCTACGTACCAGAAAACAAAATACAGAAACAATCCGAACTGGCAGATTGCTCTGGATTTTAAAAGTCAGTTCCCCAATATTCCGATGCTGATCGATCCTTCACACATCTGCGGAAACAGAACAGGTTTGGCAGATATTACGCAGGAAGCTTTAAACGTAGGTTACCAGGGAGCCATTATAGAAACACACAGCAATCCGGATGAAGCTTGGAGTGATGCAGCTCAGCAGATTACACCGGAAGTTCTTGCAGAACTAATCGGAAACTTAAAGGTGAGAAATTCAGGATTGGCAGGATTTGAAGGAGAAATGGGAAGACACAGAACGTTAATTTCTGATATAGATTTTCAACTGATTGAAATGCTTGCGCAGAGAATGAAAATTTCTGAAAAGATCGGAAAGCTTAAAAAAGAAAACGATATCGCGATTTTCCAGCCGGAACGTTGGAAAGAAATTACGGAATACGCTACTCAGAAGGCTGTTGAGACCGGAATGACGAAAGAATTCATAGAAAAAGTATTCAAAGCCATTCATGAAGAGTCTATCGAAGTTCAGAACAGCATTATGATTAACAGATAATCTGGATTTTGAATTTTAGAGTGACAGAGTAGGAGCGTTTGTGAGTTGTTGATTGAATAGCAATTCTATACCATGTATAAAACGCTCTTACTCTAAAACTTTAAAACACTCAAACTAAATTTCCTATATTTGCAGCATCTTACAGTATGAAAGGAAAAATCATTAAATCTACAGGAAGCTGGTATCAGGTTTTGGAAATGGAAACCGGGAAAATCTTCGAAGCAAGAATTCGCGGAAAATTTAAATTAATTAAAACAAGACTTACCAATCCGCTTGCTGTGGGGGATTTTGTAGAATTTCAACTGGAACAGGATGATATTGCATGGATTACGAAGATCGAGCCCCGCAGGAATTATCTCATCCGAAAATCTGTAAACCTTTCAAAAGAAGCGCACATCATCGCTTCGAATATTGATCTTGCCTGCTTTATTTTCACATTAAAACATCCTGAAACTTCCCTTGGGTTTTTAGACCGTTTTCTCGCGTGTTGTGAAGCGTACAATATTACTCCGCTGATTTTATTTAATAAAATTGATGTTCTGCATGAAGAAGAAATCGAAATTGTAAAGGATATTGAGTTTCTTTACAATGAAATCGGCTATGATGCTCTGGAAATTTCTTCTTATTCAAAATTGAATCTGGAAAAGCTGCAGGAATTGCTGAAAGACAAAACGTCAGTTTTCTTCGGACATTCAGGTTGTGGAAAATCTACTCTGGTGAATGCTTTGCAGCCGGGACTTAACCTGAAAACTTCTGAAATTTCCGATACACATTTAAAAGGTAAACACACCACAACTTTTGCACAGATGCATTTCTGGGATTTTGGCGGTAACGTAATTGATACTCCCGGAGTTCGTGAATTTGCCATGATCGACATCGAAAAAGAAGAAGTTCAGCATTATTTTCCTGAAATTTTCAAAAAAAGAGAAGAATGCAAATACCACAACTGTCTTCATATCAACGAACCGAAATGCGCGGTAATCGATGGTCTGGAAACCGGAGAAATTCAGCATTCAAGATATTCTACCTATATTAAATTAATGGAAGAGGCGGAAGAAGCTTCTCAAAAATAATTTCTATTTTTCCTGAAATTTCTCTATTATTAAAGTAAACTTGTCTAAACTTTTTTACCGCAAATATTTTAACACTTAAGTTGTTTAAGCTTACTATTTAAATGCAAAGAAAGAGCACATAAGTTAAAAAAAATCAAAGATTTTTTCTCTTTGCAGACTTTTGAAATACTTTAAATAAATCCAGTAAAGTCCTTTGTCTCTTTTGCAGTTAAATTTAAAACTAGTTTAAACAAACTTAGTTTTAAAATGGTTCATTAAAAAAAAATTAGATTCTTTGAACTTCGTTTGAATCCCTGCAGGCTGTGTCAGAATGACAAAGCAGCCGTGTCATCTTTGCTGAATCTTTGCGAACCTATACGTAAAATTAAGCATTATGATTAATAAAGGATGAGCAGGAGTTTTAATAATGAATTTCAATTTCTCGTATGCAAAAATTTTTTACTCACAGAATAAGTTTCGAACTATTTTAACCCTGCATTAAATTCCAAATTCTGGATAAACAAAGTTTAATATTTGGAATTTAAAATTTAAATAAACGTTTAATTCTTTTATAAACCGGAAGTTAGGCTTAGTTTTTGGGGAATTACGGGCAATAAAAAACCCAGCCGAAGCTGGGTAAAAACTAATAACCATGAAAACTCAAATTAAACATGAGAATCACAATAAAATAAACAATTACTGTGCCAAAGTTTCGTTCACAAAACCTTAACAAATGTTATTTTTATGTTAAAAATATTTTAAAATTAAAATCAAAAGAATTTTTTGTATTTTTGCGCCATTAAAAAAATATACATTTATGTCTAACATTACATTCACTATGATTAAGCCTGATGCAGTTGCGGACGGACATATCGGTGCTATATTAGGAAAGATTGCAGAAGGTGGTTTCAAAATCAAAGCTATGAAATTGACTCAACTTACTGTTGCTGATGCAAAAAAATTCTATGAAGTTCACGCTGAAAGACCATTCTACGGAGAATTGGTAGATTTCATGAGCTCTGGACCTATCGTTGCTGCTGTTCTTGAGAAAGACAATGCGGTAGAAGATTTCAGAACATTAATCGGTTCTACCAATCCTGCTGAAGCTGCAGAAGGAACAATCAGAAAAATGTTTGCAAGAAGCATCGGAGAAAACGCTGTTCACGGTTCTGACTCTGACGAAAACGCTCTTATCGAAGCAAAATTCCATTTTTCAGGAAGAGAAATTTTCTAAGAAAAATCATTTCAAAATAAAAAATCCGGAGAAACTTTCTTCGGATTTTGTTTTTTACAGATTACTTTCAATTGCGCCAACTTTTTCACGGTATAATTCGAGCGGTTGATCAAGAAGAACCGCAATAACAGTTAGGTTTTTATCCAGTTTTTCTTTGGGTACATCAATATAAATGATTCCCGGAACCTCACTCCAGTAAAGCTTATTGTGTATTTCATGGCTTAATAAAGTTCCTTCACCCACAATACGGATTCGTGCAATTTCGTTTTTAATACCTTTTAAAGCAATCGGTCCGGTCGGAATTCCTTCCACAAAAAGATAAAGGATCTGTCTGTCTTTGGAAAGTACCGAGTTTCCTGAAAAATGACCTTCTGGAAGCCCTTTTTCGGTTTCATAAAGTGCTTCTGAATGTTTGCTGATCCAGTTTAGAATTTCGGGATTGGTTTTATGGGTTTTGGGAAGTTTCATTTCCATTCCGTCTTGTGTTAAACCTGAATTTTTGAAGATGTTGTTTCCCGAATGAAGCTGTTCTGCAATTTCATAGACTGCCAGTTTCGTATTTTTATTTTCTAAAGATTCAGGAAGAGATAAATTGGGCTTATCATTTTGTACTCTGATCATAGGTTCGTCAATCGATATTTCAACAATGGTTACGTCCTGATCAAATTTTACATGGGAAAAATTGAAAGTGAAATCCCCGTTACCGTTACTTTTAATATCAATCTTTGCTTTATCGTCCCCAAGAATTCTGGCAGAAATAGTATTGGTCATTAAACCGTATATTTTTACAAAGTCTTTGGCTTCTTCAAGATAAAGGAATAATTTTTTCCGGTCTTTTGAAAATGCAGATTTTCCTTTATAATTGTCGAATGGCAAACCTCGTGTTGTTCCGTAAATGGCTTCGGAATTTTTTGTTGTCCATCTTGCTAAGTTCTTTAAAATTTCAACCTGCTGTTCAGGAATGGTTCCGTCTTCTTTCGGAGCGATATCCAACAGTAGATTTCCGCCCATATTAATTACATCCGCCAAAGTTCTTACAATCATATTCGAAGTTTTATAATGATTGTCGAAAGGCTGAAATCCCCATGAATCATTCATGGTGTAGCAAAGTTCCCAGTAATTGCTTTGAGGCTTTACCACAGGAATTCCCTGTTCCGGAGTTTCGTAGTCTCCATGATTTTTCAGTCTGGAATTAACGATAATGTCCGGATTGAATTTTTTCAGATTTTCCAGTGTTTCCGGAGCACGCCATTCTTCGGAAGAATGTTCCCAATCTCCGTCGAACCACAGAAGATCAGGTTTCAATTGTGAAGAAAGTTCATTTAATTGATTCTGATAATAGGTGACAAAATTTTCCCAGCGTTTCGGATCATTTTTAATTTCGTAACGTTTTTTTGTCCGGGTATTGATGTCGTAATAAGGATGGCTCCAGTCGGGAAGGGAATAGTAAAGTCCGGTTTTCAGTCCGGAATTTTTTAATGCAGAGATAAACGGAGAAAGTACGTCTTTTTGGGCTAAGGAATGTTTAGGAATGGTGGTCGATTTTTCAGCTTTTGAATCCCAAAGCGCAATACCATCATGATGTTTTGTGGTAATCACGACGTATTTTGCGCCGGAATTTTTAATCAGCTTTACCCATTCATCAGGTTTATATTTTGCAGCCGAAAAACCATTGAGCTGTTTCATGTAATTTTCATGGCTGATGTAATTATTGAAAAAAGCCCATGATTCCGGAATTCCGTTTACAGAATAAATTCCCCAATGAATAAAAATTCCGAGTTTGGCATCCTGAAACCATTCCATTTTTTGATTTTCCTGTGACTGATTCTGCGCAGGATATTTTCCTGAAGATAAAACCAGACCTAAAGACAATATGCCGATTAGTTTCCCTTTCACGTTTTTTCTTTTTATGATCTAAAAATACTTAAAAAGAACTTTATAGAGCTCCTGTATTTGTTATTGAATGATTTAAACCTTCCTGTTCTTCGGGGTTAGGTAAAAACACCGAGATTAAAATTCCGTGTTTTTACGGATGTTTTTGTCCTTATTTATTGCCATCTTTACATCAGCATTAGAGAAGGAAAATTTAAGCATTAAACTCTTCAAAAACTAATAACCATTAAAGGCTCAGATTTTCATTAAGAAGAAAGGCAACTCGACGGAGTTGCCTTTTTGTTTGTATTGAAATGAAATTAAATTTTCAGTAATTCGATGGTTCTTTCCGGATTTTCTGCTGAGAAAACTGCATTTCCTGCAACCAGAACATCGGCTCCGGCTTCGAAAAGTTTAGAGGCGTTGTCGATATTTACACCACCGTCAATTTCAATTAATGCTGTCGAATTGTTGCTTAAGATCAGGTCTTTTGTTTCAGCAATCTTCTTGTACGTATTTTCGATGAATTTCTGTCCACCGAATCCCGGGTTTACACTCATCAGCAAAACAAGATCTACGTCTGCAATAATATCTTCCAGCATCAGAACCGGAGTGGAAGGATTTAAAACAACACCGGCTTTTGCACCCAGACTCTGAATATGATGAATCGTTCTGTGAAGGTGAGTACACGCTTCGTAATGCACCGATACAAGATCCGCTCCGTGATTAATGAATTCTTCCACATATTTTTCAGGTTCTACAATCATCAGATGCACATCTACAAATTTTTTGGCGTGCTGCTGAACGGTTTTCATTACCGGAAATCCGAACGAAATATTCGGAACAAATCTTCCGTCCATTACGTCTACGTGAAACCAGTCTGCCTGAGAATTGTTCAGCATTTCGATGTCTCTTTGCAGATTCCCGAAGTCTGCGGATAAAAGGGATGGAGCAATAAGCTTCGTTTTCATTTTTACTTTTTACTTTTAACTTGTCTCTTTTACTTCTGTTAATGATACTTCAGTTTCATTTCCGGCTGAATTCTCAGAAGTGTTTCGTAGATGAGTTGGATCACATTTCCTACGTCTTCTTTGGAAACCATTTCCACTGTGGTATGCATATAACGCAAAGGTAAAGAAATTAATGCACTCGGCACGCCGCCGTTAGAATGTGCGAAAGCATCGGTATCCGTTCCCGTAGCGCGGCTTGCTGCTGCTCTCTGGAAAGGAATTTTCTTTGTTTTTGCGGTGTCGATAATCAGTTCTCTGATGGTGTGATGAATGCTTGGTGCGAAGAAAACCACCGGTCCGTCTCCGCATTTCTGGTCACCTTCTTTTTTCTTTTCGATCATCGGAGTGGTGGTATCATGCGTAACATCTGTAACGATGGCAATGTTGGGTTTAATGGTATCTGCAATCATATCCGCTCCATACAAACCTACTTCTTCCTGAACGGAATTGGTAATGTATAATCCGAACGGAATTGTTTTTTTATTTTCCTTTAAAAGTCTTGCCACTTCAGCAATCATAAAACCACCGATTCTGTTGTCTAAAGCTCTGCAAACGAAATAGCGGTCATTCATTTCGAAGAATTCATCGGGATAGGTAATCATGCATCCTACATAAATTCCCATTTCTTCCACTTCCTTTTTGGACGTTGCCCCGCAATCGATGAAGATATTTTCAATTTTTGGAGTCGGTTCGTTCTGGTTGGCTCTGGTGTGGATTGCAGGCCATCCGAAAACGCCTTTTACAATTCCGTTTTCACCGTGAATATGAACCACTTTGGACGGAGCGATTGTCTGATCAGAACCTCCGTTTCGGATCACGTAGATCAATCCGTCGTCTGTAATATAATTTACATACCAAGAAATTTCATCTGCATGCGCTTCAATCACTACTTTAAATTCTGCTTCAGGATTAATGATTCCGTAGCAGGTTCCGTAATGATCCACTTCAATTTTGTCTACATAAGGTTTAATGTAGTCCATCCATACTTTCTGTCCCTCATGTTCGTATCCTGTTGGAGATGAAGTGTTTAAATATTTCTCTAAAAATTTTAAAGATTTCTTTTCAAATTTCATAAAAAGGAATGATTTTTGCGTTCAATTTTTGTTCTAATACGCGTAAAAATAATGAATTTTAGTAAGATTATTTGTCTTTTTCTCTTCTTTTTTGGAGTCAGTATTTCGGCTCAGAAGGATTCCATCATTGCGAAACCTTTAAGTCAGTACCCTGCAGAACTTTTGAAAACAGACGAATTCGGCAATAAATATTTCTATGACGAAAGGCAGAAAGCTAGGATCTATGAAATCAACGGGGAAACCGTGGTGGTAATGGATGAGCTGGTTTTGCTGAATAAGCCGAAATTCAATAATCAGCTGGATCGGAACTATTATTACTTCTTAAATAAAAAGCTTTACAGAGTATATCCGTTATTTTTAACTGCTTTACAGCAATACAGAGATATTCAGGGGGAAATGACGAATATGGACAGTAAGGCAAAACGAAAATACATAAGAGACCGACAGAACATTCTTGCCGATCAGTATGAAAAACAGCTCAGAGATCTTACGACAACAGAAGGACAGGTTTTTGCCAAACTGATGAACAGAGCAACCGGAAAAAATGTCTATGAAATCATTAAAGAACTAAGAGGAGGATGGAGCGCATTCTGGTGGAATGTAAAAGGAAAAATGGCAGATATTGATCTTAAAGATCCTTATGATCCGCACAAAAACAGAACCGACGAATATCTGGAATCCCTGCTTCAATCTAATTGGAATTCAGGTTATCTTCAGCCTTATTCCGGAGCGAGCAGCTTTAAAGTCTACAAATAATATCAATCATAAAAAATTCCTGTAACGATCTTACAGGAATTTTTCTTTTAATTTATCAAAAACAATTTTGTCGATGGGCAACGGAAACGGATTGTCCGGTCTGTCGATCTCAATCCATTCTGTTTTTTCAATGCAGGGATCAAGAATCAGGAAATCGCCTTCGTCAATAATGTTTACAATATAATATATAGTAAGAAGCTGTTCATTTTCTCTGAAACGCGAAACCAGAAAATCTTCCTGCGTATAAAAATGTTCCACAACTTCTATTTTTACATTCAGCTCTTCATCGAATTCTCGATGCAGACAATCTATTAATCCTTCTCCAAACTCCAGTCCGCCACCCGGAAATTTCATTAAAGGTTCACCTGCGTATTCTTCAAATAAAGTAAGGACTTTTTTATCTTTTACCGCACAGGCGTAAACTCTAATGTTGATCTTATCTATCATATATAATAATTTGTTAAAGCTAATTTAGGGAAAATTTGTCGGACGCCCGAAGACATGATCTGGAAGTTTACGACTGATTTTAATTTTTTTTAACCTTAGATTTACATACTCAAAACTATTAGGAAGCAAATTTTTCCAGTCTTTTGTCGAATGAGATATTTAGATTCCTCTGGAATGACAAACTTTTAGAATGAAATTAAAAAAACTTCAATATATAATAAGGTATACATTCAAAACTTTAAAGACTATAAAACATCAAGTAATAAAACCTCCATCTTCCAGCCTCAAGCTTCCATCTCCCATCTCCCTTCCTTACAACTTCACCGCATTAATCATCTCTCTTTTTCCCAGAGGTCCCTGTTTTTTCTCAACATTAAAGTTCAGTTCCTGAAGAATTCTTCTTACGCTTCCTTTCGAAGAGTAGGTGGTTAATAATCCGTTAACAGCCATTTTATCAGCAACCATTTCAAAAAGGGGCTTTTCCCAAAGATCGGGCTGTACTCTTGCACCGAAACAGTCGTAATACACCAGATTTATTGCGGGTAAATCGATATTCTTCAGATCAAAAAAATCACATTCTATCTTTTTTAAGTTGAAACCACTAATGATTTCTTCTGATTTTTCCCATTCTGCCAGATGAATTTTTTGATAAATATTTTTGAATTCTGGATTATCGAAAAGCTCAAAATAGGCTAAATCGTTAATTTCCGATTCATTTACGGGGTATTTCTCAAGGGTAAAATAGTTGATGATATGATTTTTGTCAGTTTTTAAATATTCATTAATTGTTACCAAAACATTCAAACCTGTTCCAAAACCGAGTTCTAAAATATTAATTTCGTAATCATTTATTAAATTTAATCCATTTTTGATAAACACATGTTCGGCTTCCTGTAATGCACCATGGTGTGAATGATAATTTTCATTTAATTCATTGATAAACAGTGTTTTGCTTCCGTCGTTTGTGGTCTTAATTTCTCTTTTCAAGCTATTTTTTTACAAATTTACTCTAAAATTTTTATATTTAGAAAATTATGTTAAATTTGTAGAACCTCATAAAAAATTTTAGAAATGATAATTCAAAAAACTGAAAACTCCCGAATTTCTACATTCGACCCAAACAATTTTTCATTCGGAAATACTTTTATCGATCATATGATCATCTGTGAGTACGAAAACGGAAAATGGGGTGATGTAAAATTGGTTCCTTATGGTCCTTTGGCATTTACACCGGCAATGATGGGTGTAAATTACGGACAGGCTTGTTTTGAAGGCATGAAAGCCTATAAAGACAAAGACGGACAGGTTTTCCTTTTCAGGCCCGAAAAGAATTTTGAACGTATCAATAAGTCGGCAAAACGTCTTGCCATGCCGGAAATAACGGAAGAAATGTTTTTGGACGGACTAAAAGCATTGGTGGATATCGACAGAGAATGGATCCCTTCCGGAGAAGGGATGTCTTTGTACATCAGACCATTGATTTTCGCTACAGAAGAAGCATTGAAGGCGAGAGTTGCCAATAAATATATGTTCGCGATCGTTGCAACTCCTGCAAAGATGTATTATACAGAACCTGTTTCTGTAAAAATTTCAGACCATTATTCAAGAGCGGCAAGCGGTGGAGTAGGTTCTGCTAAAGCTGCGGGAAACTATGCGGCTTCTTTCTACCCAACTCAGTTGGCAATTGAAGAAGGATATGAGCAGATTATCTGGACTGATGATGCTACTCACGAATATTTCGAAGAAAGCGGAACGATGAACGTTTTCGTAAGAATCAACGATACGATTTATACACCTCCGACTTCTGAAAAAATCCTTGACGGAGTTACGAGAGACAGCTTCATCCAATTGGCTAAAAAGAGAGGAATTGAAGTAAAAGTAGAACCTATTAAAGTTCTGGACGTTGTAGAAGCTCAGAAAAACGGAACTTTAAAAGAAGTTTGGGGAGTAGGAACAGCAGTGGTTACTACCGTTTTCCAGGCTTTAGGCTACAAAGGAGAAAAGCTTGAATTGCCAAGATTATCAGACGAAGAAAGCTTCGCCGTTACTTTGAAAAACGACCTTGTGAATCTTCAGACAAACCTTTCAGACGATCCTTTCGGATGGAGAGTTTTAGTGGATCACGTATTGGAAACAGTTTAATTTTTTAAATGTTAGATATTGAAAAGCCGGAAATTTTTTCCGGCTTTTTGTTTTAAATTTTTATCAGTTAAGTAGTTTGAAGTGAAGATCGTTGCTCCTTTAGGAGCAGAATCTGTGTAGAAGTAAGAATAAGTCTATCAATCCATAGGATTGATATCTATAATTCTCAATTAATTATTTTCTAAAAGATAGCGTTCCTACGGAACGCCGAACGTAAGCCTAAATATGATTTCTACACAGATAAAACTCCACAGAGTTTTTTATTCCGAATGTATTATTTATCGCTGTTTTTAAAATTCATATATTATTCTTTGCTTAGATCCTTTCAGGATGCCAAGCTGCATGATGATTATCATCTCTCGCAGATTTTGCAAATTTAGCAGATGATTAAGCAGAAAAATGAGCACAATCTGTTAAATTATTTACAGTATGTTTGTCATGCTGAAAGCATCTAAGCAAAGTTTACAATGTATTGTTGAAAGCCTTGGATGACAAAAATGCTGTCAATGGATTTGAGAAAGGATAAACAATTCTACGTTGAAAAAAATCCGCGTAATCTGCTAAATTATTTACAGTATGTTTGTCATGCTGAAAGCATCTAAGGAAAGATCTCAATGTATCGTTGAAATCCTCTCAAGAGGACAAAAATGCTGTCAATGGATTTGAGAAAGAATAAACAATTTTACATTGAAAAAATCTGCTTAATCTGCAAAATCTGCGGGAGATTATTCAAAAGATTCTTCATTCCATATTGCTTCGCAAAATTTCAATCAGAATGACATGGGATTGTTAAAGATTTTGGGAGATAAAAAGAATTGTTGACAATTATTCATTGTTTTGTTTTTCGTTTAGTATTCGCGGTGTCACTCTGAGCCTGTCGAAGAGCTTTTTTTCGAGCCATTTATTTATAGATTTTTGTTCTTTAAAAGTCCTGTGTTTAGATCCTTTCAGGATGACAAGCTGCATGATGATTATTATCTCTCGCAGATTTTGCAAATTTAGCAGATGATTAAGCAGAAAAATCCGCGTAATCTGTTAAATTATTTACAGCATGTTTGTCATGCTGAAAGCATCTAAACAAAGTTTACAATGTATTGTTGAAATCATTTTCAGGATGACAAAAAATACTGTCAATGGATTTGAGAAAGAATAAACAATTTTACATTGAAAAAGATCTGCGTAATCTGTACAATCTGCGGGAGATAATTCAAAAGATTCTTCATTCCATATTGCTTCGCAAAATTTCAATCAGAATGACATGGGATTGTTAAAGATTTTGGGAGATAAAAGAATTGTTAACAATTATTCATTGTTTTGTCTTTCGTTTAGTATTCGTAGTGTCACTCTGAGCCTGTCGAAGAGCTTTTTTCGAGCCATTTATTTATAGATTGTTGTTCTTTAAAAGTCCTGTGTTTAGATCCTTTCAGGATGACAAGCTGTATGATTATTATCTCTCGCAGATTTTGCAAATTTCGCAGATGATTAAGTAGAAAAATCAGCACAATCTGTTAAATTATTTACAGTATGTTTGTCATGCTGAAAGCATCTAAAGAAAGTTTTCAATGTATGGTTGAAATCCTTTTCAGGATGACAAAAGTGCTGTCAATGGATTGAGAAAGTATAAACAATTCTACGTTGAAAAAAATCAGCACAATCTGGTAAATTATTTACAGTATGTTTGTCATGCTGAAAGCATCTAAGGAAAGATCTCAATGTATCGTTGAAATCCTCTCAAGAGGACAAAAATGCTTTAATTACATGGAGAAAAGAATAAACAATTTTACATTGAAAAAATCTGCGTAATCTGCAAAATCTGCGGGAGATTATTCAAAAGATTCTTCATTCCATAATGCTTTGCAAAATTTCATTCAGAATGACATGACTCGTTAAAGTTTTTAATAAAATAACAAGCTGTACTTGTTTAGGGTGTTGTAAGAAATGTCTGCAATCTTAGCCGTGATTGCAGCAATTGTCTGAGCTCATTTTTTTAGTTTACGGCGCGGCGAAGCCGCGCCGTAAACTAAAAAAATAGCGAGTGCGGAAAGCGCGATAAAGCTCCTTAAAAATAAAAATCCTTTCAAAAGCAGTGAAAATTTACATAATAATCTCATTCAGGAAGACAGGGGAATTGTCACAGTTTTTAATTCAATAAGTTCCTGAAGTTTTGTAATTGATTCCCGAAATGTGTATTTTCGCAAAAGTTTATGAAAAAAATACTCTTCATATCGATACTGGGTGTACTGAGCTGCAGCAAAAATGCGCAGACTCATCCTCCCGTTGGCGGCGTTCTCAGCAAGAACGATCTGGATGTTTCCAAAAACAGGATGAAAAATCTGAATGCACAGGAAAGATATCATATTCAGGAATGGATTGGCAATCAGCCGGTAAAATTTTATCCTACACAGCTTAATTACTGGACGAATACGGAAGGTTTTGACCAAAGGCAGAGAAGGCAGGACAATACGCTGATTTCTTATTCTTACGACCTGTACGACTTCGATCAGACGAAAATCTACGATCAGCCAATCGCAAGAAGAGATGCCAAATTCGGCCATTTTGATGAGCTGAAGGCGGTAGAAGATGCTTTGCGTTTTATACACGACGGTGAGGAAGTTACGCTTCTGGTTCCGTCTGCACTGGCGTATGGAACGTACGGAGATGAGAAGAAAATAGATAATGATATCCCACTAATCATAAAATTAAAAGCATTATAATCCATGAAATTGTTTAACAAGAATATAATTCTGGCGGCGGCAAGTGTTTCGCTGATGAGTTGTACACCAATTTATAAAAAAATGAACGTAGACAAAGAAACTTACGAAGGTCTTAATGACGGACTTTATGCGAATCTTCAGACGACAAAAGGTAATTTGATCGTAAAATTCGAGGATAAAAAAGCACCGGTAACTGTGGCTAATTTTATTGGTCTTGCAGAAGGAAAAATCGATAACAAAGCGAAAGCGAAAGGGGTTCCTTATTATGACGGAACGATTTTCCACAGAGTGATTAAAGATTTCATGATTCAGGGGGGAGATCCTCAGGGAACTGGAATGGGAGATCCGGGATATAAATTCGAGGACGAAAGAAACGATCTTAAGCATACCGGAAAAGGAGTGCTTTCTATGGCGAATTCGGGTCCGAATACGAATGGTTCTCAGTTCTTCATCACAGAAGTGGCTACACCTTGGTTAGACGGAAGACACACGATCTTCGGAAAAGTGGTAAAAGGTGAGGATGTAATCGATGCGATTGCGAATGTAGAAAAAGGAGCGCAGGATAAGCCTAAAACTGACATTGTTTTGGAAAAAGTTTCCGTTTTCAGCAAAGGAGACGAGTACAAAAACTACGATGCAGCAAAAACCTTTACAGAAGGAAAAGCTAAAATTGCAGAAAACAACAAAGCGTTTTTAGCAAAAGAAGAGGCTGAAAAAGCTAAAAAAGAAGCTGAATTCAAAGCCAATCAGGAAAAAATGGTTGAAGATCTGAAAGCAGGAATGCAGAAAACAGAATCCGGTCTTTACTATAAAATCACGAAAACAACAGAAGGAAAAGCTCCGAAAGCGGGTGATAACGTTTCTGTACATTATGCAGGAAAGCTGGTAGACGGATCGGAATTCGATTCTTCTTTCAAGAGAAATGAGCCGATCGAAATTCCTATCGGGATGGGAAGAGTGATTAAAGGCTGGGACGAAGGAATCCTTTTGTTAAAAGAAGGTGAAACGGCTACTTTACTGATTCCGCCGGCAATGGGTTATGGAGAAAGGGGAGCAGGAGGAGTAATTCCGCCAAACGCATGGTTAATCTTCGATGTTGAGCTTGTAAAAGTAAAATAATCTGAATCTTACAATATTCTGAAAGCCGTCCGAAAGGATGGCTTTTTTCATTGCCGTTTGTTTGTAACGATTCGCCGGACTTCTGCGACAGATTTAAGGAAAGAAGAAACAATCGTCTTCTGTGAAAATCGTAACAACTGTCTATTTAAAATTATGAGAACCAAATCATTCCTGTTTCTGTTTATGTTCCTGTCGTTGATGTCTTTTGCTCAGACGAAGGCAAATCCGGAAGAGACAGCCATTAAACAATCACTGTCGTATTTCGTGAATACCATTAAAACAAAGAAAATCGATCAGTCGGTGAACTGCATCTATCCGAAATTTTTCACGGTGATTCCGAAAGATCAGATGACGCAGATTCTGAACATTACCTACAACAATCCGTTTATGAAGATTGAAATTCAGGATTTTAAGTTTGGGAATATTGCAAAGCCGGAACAGATTGATAAAGAATATTTCTCCATCGTCAATTATTTTCTCAAGCTGAAATGCAATGTCGGTTCCCTGAATGAAGACATGAAGAAGAAAATCCAAGCGATGCTGATTCAGAAATACGGTAAAAACAATGTACAGTATGCCGCGAAGGAAAATTCTTACCTCATCAACGCCAATATGAAAGCCTGTGCCGTTTCCAAAGACAAAAAATACTGGAAGTTTGTGATCCTCGAAAATGAATACAAATCTCAGTTGGTAAAAGTGCTGCCGAAGAAGATTTTGGATAAAATTTAAAGTTTTTGATTTTATTTACTGAAAACCATCCGAAAGGGTGGTTTTTTTGTTGAAATAAGTATATATTTTTTTGATAATTGCATTTTTAATTATATATTGTATAATATAACTAGTAAAGAAATATAATTATAAATTTTGATAATATTTATTTCTTAAATCATGAAATTATTTTATAGATGGAATTTTTTAGCTCAAAAGATAATAATATAGGTGAGAAAAGAGATGTTGCCTTTCAGACTGTTGTTGGAATTAGAGATGCCGTCTCTATTGCAACAAGAAAATCACAACCACCAACTTACGAACAGTCTTTAAGACTAATTCATGATCTTGATCCAGATTTGTATGAAACATTTAATAACATTTTGTCTGAAAAAAATGATAGTGATCTAGTTAAATATTTTAAAGAAGAAGCTGCTTTACAAACTCAGATTTCAGGTAAAACTATTGATGCATCTGAGTTAATGTCGAAAGAAATCAAGCGATTAAATAATTTGATGATAAGGGCTCAAGCAAAAAATCAAGATATTAAAAATATCAAAAGACGTATAGCTCAATTATACAGTGGAATAGAAAATCTTAAGCCGAGAAGTTTTACAGAGAATGCAATTCTAGTTAGAGACTTTTCTCAACTGGATAGAAGTTTTTTGGGAGATAAAATAATTTCAGAGTATAAGTATGTTGATTATGCATTACCAAGAGATAGATTTTTAAGATTAAGATTACTTCATCCAGATAAAGAAGAGCATATTTCTGGGGCTGATCTCTTATATGAACAGTATAATTTGAAAACTAATCAAGTTAGATTTTTGTTTTTGCAATATAAGACGTGGGATGATGGAATTATATATTTTTCACAACATCAAAATTTAATTCCTCAATTGAAAAAAATGGAAAGAATGCTTTGCAATTCTAAATGCTGTGATTCACCTGACCAAGAAAGTGATTTAATCGATTTTAGAATGCCTTATTGCTCAGGATTTTTACGTCCAACGGATAAATTGCAGCATGAAAAAGCAAAAATGGTTTCCAGTGGATTACACATTCCAATTTGTAATGCTATTCAACTTTCTGAAAACAATTTAAAATTAGAGAAGATTAAATTAAAAGATATTTCTCCAAATCATTACATTTTTGAAAAGTTATTTAACTTAAATTTGGTAGGAAGTAGATGGATGGATATTTATGATGTTGAAGATTTTTATAAAGAGAAGGGGATTTTAGACTCCGAAAACACAATTAAAATATATGCAAGAGAAATAATAAAAGATAAACTGATTAATTTTAAAGAATATGATGGTGATGAATTGCCATTTTAAATAATTTAGATGGAAAAAACATCTGTATTTGATCTTTCTGTTTTCGGAAGTGAAAAGTTACATTCAATCTAAAAACCATGTTAGAAAGAAACCATCTTGAACCTTGCGGAAGCAGTTCGAGCCATAGAAGTCTCGGCAGCTTTGTGAAAATCATGAGTGCACTCATGGGAGACGTGTACGCAGAACTGTATTTTCTGGAAATTCCCTCTTTCGATACCGAAAGAATTCTGTTCGTAGAAAGAAAAAAAGGAATCGAAAACTACCGCATCGTTTATAAAATTGCAGAACGTGCGATCCGACTTTCGGAAGGTAACGAAGCAGAAAGAATTTTAGAATATCAAAGAAAGCTGTCACCGGATTCCTATAAAATACTGCAACAATTGTTTGAAAGTGCGCTTTATCAGACGAAATACCCTAAAGAGCGGCGTATTGTTCTCGACGGAGTACAGTATTATTTCTCCAACATTTTGAAAATGGGGAAAATCTCATCACC
Organism: Chryseobacterium sp. 2P; assembly: GCF_059579425.1. NCBI lineage: Bacteria > Pseudomonadati > Bacteroidota > Flavobacteriia > Flavobacteriales > Weeksellaceae > Chryseobacterium > Chryseobacterium sp. 2P. The sequence continues at coordinate 2,368,874 of NZ_CM184194.1, read as the reverse complement.
CGAAGAGAACTCTTTAATCGGAAAACTCATAGACATCTGCGAAAGAATAAAAAATATGATTCAGTCAGACAACAGACCATTGGTTTTTGAAGATGATTTCAGAGGTGAAATGGAAGCTTTAATCAGGGAAATTAATGGTGATTTAGAATAGTAATGAATGGTCTTCTTTCATTCTGAAGAAGAATTCCAGAAAGAAATCGTTGTCTGATTAAAATTGTTTATAATTTCTTAAATGTATTTACTGCATTTTTGTCATCCTGAAAGGATCTCAGAATAGTACAATTAATTTTAAAATACCAATGACTAAAACATTCAGAATAAGAGACTCTTCGACAGGCTCAGAGTGACACCGCGAATACTAAACGAAAGACAAAACAATTAATAATTGTTTACAATTCTTTTTATCTGCCAAAATCTTTAACGGTCGCTTGTCATTCTGATTGAAATTTTGCGAAGCATTATAGAAAGAAGAATCTTTTTGAATGATCTCCCGCAGATTTTTCAGATTATGCAGATTTTTTTTCAATGTAAAATTGTTTGTACTCTCTCAATGTCTTTACAGCATTTTTGTCATCCTGAAAGAATCTCAACGATACATTAAAAGCTTTGTTTAGATGCTTTCAGCATGACATACTGTAAATAAATCACCCTCCAATTGTTCTGAAAGTTATTTTATTTTTTGGTTTCTCGCAGATTGAGCAGACTGTGCGGATTTTTTTACTTAATCATCTGCTAAATTTGCATAATCTGCGGGAGATAACAATCATGCAGCTTGTCATTCTTAAAGGATCTAAATAATGACTTAAAAGAACAGAGATCAATAAATAAAGCATTCAGAAACGAGCTCTTCGGCAGGCTCAGAGTGACACCGCGAATACCAACTGAAATCCTTCTGAATTTTACGAAACATAAAACTACCCGAAATAGCTATTCCGTAAATAAAAGGGAAGTCTTACCTTAGCAGTACACTAAATTTAAAACTTTTAACTATGGCTTACGATTTTAAAATCCGTTCAGCAGTTACTTCCACAGGAAAAACCGCGTATTATGCAAAGCTGACCGGTCTTACAGAACCTGAGTTTTTTGTGGCATACAAAACGAAGTATGAGGAAAGATTCGGACTTTACAATGTTTCGGTTTCTAATAATCTGGTGTACAATGCCGCCGATTATGTGAACGAATTTGGTTTTTGGGCATACTTTATCGAGGCTACCGCGAAAGTGGAAAGTCAGGGCTCTTTTCTCTGTCTCAATACCTATGACAGAGCGTACTTTACATTCGGTTTTATGCAGTTTGCGGCACACGTTCCGAACGGAGATTTTGTAAGATTTTTCAGGAAGTTGCTGGCTTTGGAAAACGCTTCAGACTATTTCCCGAGACTTCGCCTGATCGATGACAGAATCTATTATAAAAATGATACAGGAGCGACCTCACAACTCGAGAACGACAGCAGCTCCCAAAAACTGATGGAATATCTGAATCCTACCACCAATGAAGTGGAACAGCAGGAACTTATCTGTTCGGCAAGATTTATCCATTGGGCGACCAATGACCCGAATCACAGAAGAGTACAGGTGGAACAGTCGATCAGTCTGTACAAAGAAAACATGAAAAAGTACAGCAAAAGGCTTAATCTGAATGGTTATCCTGCAAAAGTATGCTTTATGATCTGCGATATTCTGCATCAGGGAAGAGGAACGTATGACAGGATCAGTTATGCGCTGGATACCGACAGTCACGAAAAAGCATTCCAGAATCTGTGTACGATAGGAAACACCCATTATCCGACAAGAATCAACGGACTCAAAGCCCATCTGAAAAAGCTGGAACTGGCAGGATTGTTCAACAAAAAATATAAAGCTGATACGAATGAGTTTGTGTAGAAATCAGCTTAAAGAAATATAAAAACAGACGGTAAAAATGAATGTACCGTCTGTTTTTTTTGTGAATAAGAATCTTATGGATTGTTGGGAATTGTCACTATTTCAGGATCGATCCACAGTTAACACCCACGGTTTCCATTTTCTTTCTGATCCCCATTTTTTCTGCTTTTTTCGCAAGTTCTTCCTTTTCTTTTTTGTCTTTCATCGTATTCAGCTTGTCAAGCATTTTAAGCTCGTCAGTAGTTAATTTTGCACCAAGATCTTTAGTAAGACAGTCTGCAAATTTCTCAGCCTTTTCTTTGGGAGTTCCTTCTTTTACCATGCTTTCAGAAATGTCTTTATACATTGCTTTTAAGATGGATTCCTTGGAATTCGTAGTCTGTACTTTTGTTTTGGCTTTAGATTGTGCCATTACGATCTGGCTGCTGCATACAAGGATCATGCAGAATGCAAAAATGAGTTTCTTCATGTTTATTATTTTAAGGGCTAAAAGTAGGATAATTTTTTGAGAGTTGAGACACCGAATAAATTTATTTTAAAGTGCTTCAATGAATGAAAAATGTTCGACAATTTTTCATTGTTTTAAAATATTGCATATAGTATTCGCGGTGTCACTCTGAGCCTGCCGAAGAGTCTCTTTTTCTGAAGGATTTGGATTATTATCTCCCGCAGATTCTGCAAATTTAACAGATGATTAAGTTAAAAATCTGCATAATCTGCTCAATCAGCGAGAAACCAAAAAATAAAATAACTTTTAGAACATTTGGAGGGTGATTTATTTACAGTATGTCATGCTGAAAGCATCTAAACAAAGTTTTTAATGTATCGTTGAGATCCTTTCAGGATGACAATGTAGCGTTAAAGGTTTTTCTAAAAACAATCTTTCATTGTTTAAATAATAGAGTTAGCATTCGCGCTGTCACTCTGAGCTTGTCGAAGAGTCTCTTTTTCGTAGGATTTGTTCATCGCTGAATAATCATTATAATTTGGTTAGATCCTTTCAGGATGACAAAATGATAGGAATACATTTGAGAAAGTACAAACAATTTTAAATTGAAAAAAATCTGCGCAATCTGCAAAATCTGCGGGAGATCATTCAAAAAGGTTCTTCTTTCGATAATCTTCGCAAAATTTCAATCAAAATAACACGATTTGTGTTAATGATTTTACCAAAGAAAATAACGAAACAATTTTTCATTGTTTAAATATCGTAATAAGTATTCACGGTGTCACTCTGAGCCTGTCGAAGAGTCTCTTCATCAGAATTTTAAACAAAAAAACCGCCCTTAAAAGAGCGGTTTTAAGATTAATCTGTTTTAGGATCATTATTCTTTTTTCCCTGTCTTCTTGCCAGAACAATATTGGCAAAGTAATTCCTTCCGTTATTAATGATCGCCAGAACATTCTGATAAAAAATATCCTGCTTCACATCGGCTAACGTTGCGATGTAATTGCACATCTGTTTGTAATCTGTGTTCAGCGTCTGTCTCAGCATCTTGACATCATAGGTCTGTTTCTGGGAAGTCTTAAAAGAACGGTGCGAAAAAAGATCATTAAAATCCGTATTGGATTCTGCCAGATGATTGATGAATTTTACCAGCCCCAAAGCTGAAACCGCTGCGCTGTATTCTGAAGAAAGCAGCTTTTCCAGCATTGTATTCAGGCGGATGGTTTCTTCTTCGTAAGAATCGTCCTGCACATTTTTATACTGATCCAGAAGAATTTTTACGAAAGCATAGGCATTCTTTTCAGTTTCTGTTTTAGCGTTTCTGTACGGTTTTATGGCATCTCTCAGCGCCTGCATGTCGGCATCACGAATATCGTCCAGTTCAGCGATTTTTTTAGATTCTTCACTGGCACGTATCTGATCGAGTGCGCTGTTATACGTGGGAATCTGTGCCTGTATGGCATCGTACATTCTTTTAAAATCCAGGTCTGTTTCTGCATTCAGGGCAGAAGCTGCAAAATCTTCATAGAAACGGATGATAAGCTGCCCGAATTCGGCATGATGCAGTTTTGTGGCATCCATCGAAATTAGTTTTTTCATGTGCGTTATATTTTATTATTATATCTGCCACAGAGGATCAGGGTCTTACTGAGTCTGCGGATATTTTTTTTTCTCTATCTTCAGAAATTTCCGACGGCAAACTGTAAGAGGTTCTTATCGTCGGAAATTCCGGCAGGGCAAACCACTATCAAAGTAAGCTTTCGGAGATCTCCGGCGGCGCAAACCAAAACAGTTTCGGGTCGTCGGAAATTCCGACGGAGAGAACCCGAAGAGGATGAGACTTTCGGAAGTTTCCGATAATGCAATCCTGAATTTTATGTTTTTTCTGTAAACTTTCCGGCAGCTTTTTTTATTCTCCTGTGCTGTTTTATTTTTTTTGCCATGCTCTCTTTCAAAGAGTTTCATCAAAAATATAAAAATTCTTATAATGCCTGTACAAAACAGAGAACAGTTATTATTCTGTACATATATAGATTGATTTTTTTTATGCTTGTCATGATGAGAGCATTTAAACAAAGTTTTTAATGTATCGTTGAGATCCTTTCAGGATGATAATGTAACGTTAAAGGTTTTACTAAAAACAATTCTTCATTGTTAAGATATTACAGTTAGTATTCGCAGTGTCACTCTGAGCCTGTCGAAGAGTCTCTGTCATCATTTAGTAAGATCGTATATTTTCAGATTCTTCCTTCGTCAGAATGACATAGGATTGTTAATCATTTTATATGTTAAAATAGCCTTTAACAATTACTCATTGCTAAGATAACACAGTTAGTATTCGCGGTGTCACTCTGAGCCTGTCGAAGAGCTCGTTTCTGAATGTTTTATTTATTGATCTCTGTTATTTTAAATCATTGTTTAGATCCTTTCAGGATGACAAAAAAACTGTGAATACATTGAGAAAGTATAAACAATTTTAAATTGAAAAAAATCTGCGCAATCTGCACAATCAGCGAGAAACCAAAAAATAAAATAACTTTTAGAACATTTGGAGGATGATTTATTTACAGTATGTCATGCTGAAAGCATCTAAACAAAGTTTTCAATGTATCGTTGAGATCCTTTCAGGATGACAATGTAGCGTTAAAGGTTTTACTAAAAACAATCTTTCATTGTTTAAATAACACAGTTAGTATTCGCGGTGTCACTCTGAGCCTGTCGAAGAGTCTCTTCATCAGAATTTTAAACAAAAAAACCGCCCTTAAAAGAGCGGTTGTGTATGATATTTTACCAGTTCTTATCAATCATATAAATAATCTGCGTCAGAGTACTTGCACCGAGCAGAAGTTCCCTTCGGTTTACCTTTTCAAAAGTATCTTCTTCCGTATGATGAATGTCGAAATACCGCTGAGAATCGGGGACCAGTTCCGCTGTCGGAATTCCTAAATCGTGAAGCGGATAAAGATCTGTTCCGGAATAGGTATTTTTAAAATCATAAACTCCGTAAGGTAAAAACAGGTCTGCCCAACTCTGGATCTGCTTTCTTTTTTCGTTATCCATATCAAGGGAAATTCCTCTCGGGGTAAATCCTCCCGCGTCCGTTTCTATGGCAAAAAGATGCTTTTCATTGTTTTCTTTCACGGTTTTACCGTACATAACACCGCCTTTCACGCCGTTTTCTTCATTGGCAAAACAAACAACGCGGATGGTGTGATTATTCTGGATGCCTAGATTTTTAAAAGTCCTCAGAACTTCAATGCTCTGCACGATTCCGGAACCGTCGTCATGGGCGCCTTCACCCACGTCCCACGAATCCAGATGTCCACCGACAACGATTACGCTTTTATCTTTCTTCCCGGTAATTTCTCCGATCACAGAGTGGGAGAGCTTTTCGCCCTTCATTCCACAGTTGGAGTTGAGCTTAGCGGTAATTTTCTGTGATTTTAAAAGTTCTGCCAGTTCATCCGCCGTTGTGCTTCCGATTGCAACAGCAGGAATTTTTTTATCATCCTGATAGCGCATGGAACCTGTATGCGGAACATCATCAAAGGCAGAGGAAAGAGAACGGATGATCGCAAATTTCCCACCTTTTTTAGCCGTTAATGAAGCAGCGGTAGATCTGTATTTTGCGGCATCACCATATCCTCTAAACGTTTCTATATACGTCTGGCTGAAAGGATAATTGAAGAACACAATCTTATCTTTTACCTGTTCCGGCGAAAGTTTATCGTATTCTTCCATGGATCTCACCATGATAATTTCTCCTGAAACATCTTTTCCTCCTGTTCCTTCAGAATTTCCCAGAGAAAGCATTTTTAAGCTTTTCCATTTTCCGTTAGAGGTTTTGATGTGTAAAGATTCTTTTCCGCGAACCCACACCGGAACCATTACTTCCTGAAACCAGACTTTATCGGCTCCTGCATCACGAAGCTTCTGTTCTGCCCATGTTACGGCTTTTTCGTAGGATGCTGAACCGCTGAGACGATGACCGATATTTTTGGTTAATTCTCTCAGCTCGTTGTATGCTTTTCCTTTATTTAATATTTCCGTAGAAATTTTTGCAAATTGTATGGAGTCTTCTTTTGCCTGACCAAAAACCGTCAAGCCCAGAAGTGTTAAAGTTGTTCCTAATATCTTTTTCATTTACCAGTTTTTATCAATCATAAAAATCATTTGCGTCATTGCCACCGCACCGAGAAGAAGCTCTCTTTTGTTCACCTTATCAAAAGTATCCTGTTCGGAATGATGATAATCGAAATATCTTTGCGTGTCTACCACAAGCTCAGCCAAAGGAATATCCATTTTCTTTAAAGGAGAAATATCCTGAATGGCTTCTGTCTGGTCAAAATCGTAAACGCCATAAGGAAGGAAATAATTTTTCCATTCGAAAATCTGTTTTCTTCTCTGCGGAGACATATCCAGAGAAAATCCTCTCGGAGAATAGCCTCCTGCATCGGTTCCCAGTGCAAAAATGTGCTTTTCATCTTTCTTCTTCACGTACGCTGCATACATTTCGCGCCCCTGTCCGCCGTTTTCGCTGTTTGCGTAGAAAACAACGCGTATCGTATGGTTATTTTCAAGACCTAAAGCTTTGAATGTTCTTAAAACTTCAATACACTGCGCGACTCCGGTTCCGTCATCAATGGCTCCTTCTCCGAAATCCCATGAGTCGAGCTGCGCACCCAAAACAATTACCTTAGAATCTTTTTTACCCTGAATTTCAGCAATGATATTTGGATTGGTGGTATCGCCTTTGGATTGGGCAGTCATATTCAGTTTAGCGGTAACTTTCTGGCTTTTTAACAGTTTTTCCAGTTCATCGGCAGATTTTACTCCGATGGATAAAGCGGGAATTCTTATTTTATCATCCGGTTCGTAATACACCATTTTTGCGTGTGGCGTATCGTCAGAAGCCGTGGTTAATGATCTTATAATTAATGCTTTCGCTCCGGTTTTAGCAATAACGGAAGCCGAAATAAGTTTGGATTTTGCAGTGATTAAATAAGAATCGCTGGTATTGATGATCTTAGGATCCATCGGAAGATTCACAAAAACAATTTTATCTTTGAGCTGTCCGACAGACATGGCATTAAGGTCTGAAGCGGAATTGATTAAGACAATTTCTCCTGTAAGATCTTTTCCGCCCGTTCCTTCAGAATTTCCGAAAGAAAGCATTCTGATGTTTTTCCAGTCTCCGTTAGCGGTTTTTATCTGTAAAGATTCTTTTCCTCTGATCCAGACCGGAGCTTTGGCTTCCATTTTCCAGATCATATCGATCCCGATTTCTTTAAGCTTTTTTTCTGCCCAGTCTACGGCTCTCATGTAACCCGGCGTTGCGCTGAAACGCGGTCCGATGCCTTTGGTAAGCTGTCCCAGATTTTCGTACGCCATTCCGTTGGTCATGATCTCATCGGAAATCTTCCTGAATTCATCTGGATAATTGAATTTTTCGCCGACAGCAGTTTTCTTAACCGGCTTTTTAAGAGGTTTTTTTTGAGAAAATAAAAATCCACCCAAAAAGAGTGGAATGATAATGAATATTTTTTTCATTTTTTATTTACCTTTTCTTTTCCGCAGATAAAAGTAGGGAAAAAATAGTAATTTAATCTAAATTCGGATTAAGAAACCCGCAGTTAATTATTTTTAACGCAATGGACACGAGGATTTTTATGTATAACTTTAATTGTCCGCTCGCAAGGGCGTATAACTCAGCAAAGGCTTCATTTGCTGAACGAAGTGCCTTTGCGAACGGAAGATATTTCAAAATTTTAAATACCTCTTTGCAATCTTAGCGTTAACCGAAAGAATTATATTGAATAAAGTTAACTGATTAAGGTTTCATATCGTACATTAATAATGCAGTAACCAATTTAGGTTCAATGAATGTGCATTTCGGAGGCATGCTGAGTTTCAGGTCTGAAATTTTAATCATGTCATTGAAACTTACTGGGTAGATCCCGAATCCTGCTTTTCCTTCTCCGTTGTCTACTTTTTCCTTAAGCTGGTTGATTCCTTCAATGCTTGATGTTCCTTTTACGTAAGAAATTTTCTCCGAGCTGTCGGGATCTTCAATTTTTAAAATGTCTTTAAAGATGTATTTGTCTAAAAGATGATGATCCAGATTATCCAGAGACATTTCCTGAGAACGGAGGTCGTGCTTTACGTGAAGGGAGTAAAATTTACCGTCCATATACATCGAAATGTGGAATTTCTGTGAAGGAAAATATGCCGTTTCTCCTTTTTCGTGGATCAGGAAATATTTTTCCAGCTCCTTTAAAAATTCTTCGTTCGAAAGACCGTTAAGATCGGTTAAGATTCTGTTGTAATCGTGGATTTTAATCGACTGGTTGGAAACGATAAAGCTGTACACGAAATTGTAATGTTCCGTCCCGTTATGCCTTTTGTTTTTTTCTTTCTGATGTTTGGCGTTCAGCGCAGTGGAACCGATTCTGTGGTGTCCGTCTGCGATGTAAAAAGAATCGATCTGATCGATCACTTCCTTAAACTGCTGCAGTTTTAAACGGTTATCGATTCTCCAGATTTTATGACGGATTCCTTTGGTATCCACATGATTGAAGATCGGAACGTTTTTCTCCTCATGGTTCATCAGCAGTTCGATCTTCGAATTCGCCGGATAGGTAAGAAGTACAGGTTCTGCCTGAAGATTCACTTTTTCAAGATAATGAGCCAGTTTTTCCTTTTTCTGGGGAATGGTGCTTTCGTGTCTCTTGATTTTTCCGTTCCAGAAATCTTCGATGCTCGCTAAACCGAGAAGACCTCTGAAAACCTGTTTGTTGGGATAAATCTGTTCATAAAGATAGTAGGCAGAATTGTCCTGAACGAGTTTTTTCTCTTCCATCAATTCTTCAAAAGTCGACCGGATCTTCCTTAAATTCCTGTCGATATCTTTGGATTTACTTACAACATAAGGCTTTATCATGTTAATGTAAGTGTCTTCCACCTGAGCTTTTTCCGCGATCTCTTCCTGCGTAAAATTGTCCAGAGGATGAGTAGGGAAGGTGCTCTCATAGTCTTTATGAGGTCTTATTCCACGAAAAGGTTTAAAAATTGGCATATTTTAGTTTATAGTTTCTTTAATCTTAATAATCTGTTCTGCAAGCTCGAGTCCGATTTTTTCCTGTGCATCCACGGTATTTCCGCCTACGTGCGGAGAAAGGGAAAGCGAAGGATTCATCAGCAGAAGAACTTCCGGAGTGGGTTCCTTTTCAAAAACATCCAGTGCGGCTCCGGCAACTTTTCCGGATTCAATGAAGTCTATCAGGGAAACTTCATTCATTACACCTCCTCTTGCAGTATTTACAATGTAGACTCCGTCTTTCATTTTTTCAAATTGTGGCGTGTCTATGATATATTCGTTTGTTTTCGGCGTATTGAGACTGATGAAGTCTGTATCTTTTAAGAATTCATCCATATCGTTGGTGGAAGTAATTTCGAAATTAACAGTTTGTCCGTCGAAAAATTCCAGCGAAAGGACTTTTGTTTTAGGTTTTCTGGTAAGCACTTTTACTTTCATACCCAGAGAAATTCCCATTTTTACAACTTCCTGTCCGATACTTCCAAAACCGATAACTCCCAATGTTTTTCCTGAAAGTTCGTATGCTTTCGAGAAGGATTTTTTCATGGCGTTGAAGTGGGTTTCTCCCTCCAAAGGCATTAACCTGTTGGATTCATGGAGAAATCTTGCCAGTGAAAAGAAATGTGCAAATACCAATTCTGCAACCGATTTTGAGGATGCAGTCGGCGTATTGATGATGTAAATTCCTTTATCAATAGCGTATTCCACGTCGATATTATCCATCCCGATTCCGCCTCTTCCGATAATTTTAAGACTTGGACAGGCATCAATGAGATCCTGTCTTACTTTGGTAGCGCTTCTTACCAAAAGAACATCCACGTTATTCTCGTTGATGAAATTGATGACGTGATCCTGTGCAACTCTGTTGTCCAGAACTTCTATTCCGGCATCTTTAAGTGCCTGTTCTCCTGCTTTCGAAATTCCGTCGTTGGCTAAAACTTTCATGGTTTTATTTTGACTTAAATATTTAATGGTTCAAAATTTAAACAGTCTCGCAAATTAAGAAAATTTAAAATAACATTAAATATTTGTTAAGTATTTGAAATTTAATAATTTATATTATTTTATGGATTTCATAACATCTACTAAAACCTGTACGCTTTCAATCGGTAAAGCATTGTACAAACTGGCTCTGTAACCTCCCAGACTTCTGTGTCCGTTCAGTCCGCTGATTCCCGCAGCTTTCCATGCCGCATCAAATTCTTCTTTTTTGCTTTCGTCTGTAATTTTGAAAGATACATTCATTAAAGAACGGTCTTCTTTTACGCAGAATGTTTCAAATAAAGGATTGCTGTCTATCTCATCGTATAACAGTTTTGCTTTTGCTTCGTTTCTGGCTTCTGCTGCGGCAATTCCACCATTGTTTTCCAGATGCTGTAACGTTAACAGAGAAGCATAAACAGGGAAAACCGGAGGTGTGTTGTACATAGATTCTTTAGAAATATGCTGAGCATAATCCAGAATAGAGAACATATTTTCTCTTCCTGTTTTTCCTAAAATTTCTTTTTTAATGACCACCAAAGTTACTCCTGCTGGTCCCATATTTTTCTGAGCTCCGGCATAGATTAAATCAAATTTTGAAAAATCTAATTGTCTTGAGAAAATATCAGAACTCATGTCGCAAACCATTAAAGTATCTACTTCAGGGAAAGACTTCATCTGAGTTCCATAGATGGTGTTATTTGAAGTGCAGTGGAAATAATCATATTCTGAACCTACGGTGTAATCTTTTGGAATGAAAGAGTAATTTTCTTCTTTTGAAGAGCCAACAACGTCTACTGTTCCTACTTTTTTAGCTTCTTTAATAGCTCCTGCCGCCCAAGTTCCGGTATCCAGATAAGCTGCTTTTCCGCCTACTTTCATCAGGTTATAAGGAACCATGGCAAACTGCAGACTTGCACCGCCTCCTAAATATAAAACTTCGTAATCATCTCCTAAATTCATCAGTCTTTTTACGATAGCGCGTGCTTCATCCATTACCGCTACGAAATCTTTACTTCTGTGCGAAATTTCAAGCAAGGAAAGTCCGATTCCGTTGAAATCTAAAATTGCCTGTGCAGATTTTTCGAAAACTTCCTGTGGTAAAATACATGGTCCTGCGCTAAAGTTGTGCTTTTTGCTCATATTATTATTTTTTGGGATTTCCTGTAAAAATTTCTTCTTACAGATTCATTTATAGTTTCTTATTGGGTTCTTTTGAATTTTTGTATATAAAAAACCGCCTCATGATTGATGAGACGGCAGTTTTTTATTCTCCGTGTAAGAATGCTTTCTTATTAAGCAGTGCTTCTTCAGATTCTACATGATCTTCATCCGGAACACAGCAGTCTACCGGACAAACGGCTGCACACTGTGGTTCCTCATGGAATCCTTTACATTCCGTACATTTATCTGTTACAATGAAATAAACATCATCACTTACAGGTTCCTGCGGCGCATCTGCATCCACTGTAAGACCTGATGGTAATGTTACGGTACCTTTTAGTTCTGTACCTTCTGAAGCTTTCCAGTCTACTGCTCCTTCATAAATTGCATTGTTTGGACATTCCGGTTCACAGGCTCCGCAGTTAATGCATTCATCAGTTATTTTAATAGCCATCGCTAATTTTTTTTAAATTTGCACAAAATTACAAAATATTCCCCAATTTTAAAGCAATTATGAATACCGAAAATCAAGTTTTAGGACTTACGAGACTAAGCCAATATATAAAAGACTTTTTAAACAAAAATCAGGAGGATTATAATGATAACGATTCAGACTTTGAATTGTTGTTAAAACGATCTGAAATTGAAAATCCGTGGTTTACCATTGAAAACCAGAAGTTTGCTTTGAAACAGTGGACGGATCTTCTTACGGAAGAAAATATTGCCGACTGGCTGAAAGAATATCAGATTTCAAAAACTACGAAAAGAGTAGGGCTTATTCTTGCCGGAAATATTCCTCTGGTGGGATTTCATGATGTGATTTCTGTGGTGCTGAGCAATCATATTCCGGTGATCAAGCTTTCTTCAAAAGATAAATACATGATTCCGTTTTTATTAAAGAAATGGAATGAATTTTCGGAAGGAAATGTCTCGTTTGAGTTTGTAGAAAAACTGGAGAATTTTGATGCGGTAATTGCTACAGGAAGCAACAATACAGCAAGATATCTGGAATATTATTTTAAAAATCACCTGAATATCATCAGAAAAAACAGAACTTCCATTGCTGTTTTAAAAGGGGATGAAACGGAAGAGGAGCTTAAACTTCTGGCGGAAGATATTTTCCGCTATTTCGGTTTGGGATGCAGAAATGTAACCCGGCTTTTTATTCCTCAGGATTTTGTTATCGACAGATTATTTGAAAGTTTTCTGGATTTTCAGGAGATCATCAATCATAATAAATATGCCAATAATTACGATTACAACAGGGCGGTTTATCTTTTAAATCAGGATAAATTCTGGGATAATAATTTTGTGATGCTGAAGGAGGATGAGAAGTTGTTCAGTCCGCTTTCTGTGATCAATTTCAGCAGATATTCTTCTCTGGATGAAGTGAAAAGTTTTATTTTGGAAAACGAAGAAGATATTCAGTGTGTGGTGGCGAAAGAAGAACTTGGTTTAGATTCCATTAAATTGGGAGAAGCCCAACATCCGGGGTTGAATACGTATGCGGATAATGTAGATACGATGAAATTTTTATCCGTAATATAATTCTTTGTATCTTGCTGTCAGCAAATCATTTTATTATGAAAAAAATACTTCTGATTGTTGCGGCTTTGGCTTTTCAGGCGGGTTTTTCGCAGGAAAGCAAAATTAAAGTTGTTGAAAGCAAGAAAATAGAGCTTACTTCGGAATTGAGTAAAGATAAAATCGACTTTTATCATCCGTATTTTCTGAAATTTGTGGATGCATTGAAAAAATCGGATAAAGAAGCCGTCAATACTCTGATTTCAGATAAAGTGAAAAGCATTGTTTCAGATAATGTCATTCAGAAATTATCGGGCGGAATCAGCTTTGAACGTACATTTGAAGTGTATAAATCCGGCTACCAGAAACTATTGGATAACGAAACTTATCCAACGATTCAGTATAAATATAAAGACGATACGCTTTCTCCTCCAAGAGATCTGGTTACTGTGGTTTTTGAAAATGACGGTAAAATCTTAGGAGTAATGCCGGATTACAGCAGGTAATTTATAAGTGATAAGCAATACAGAATCGTGTATTCCGTTTATTGTTTATTGAAAAAGTTTAAACATAATGAAAAAAATACTTTTAGTTCTTTCCGTTTTGTCGGCGCCCTTTTTTCTTTCACAAAAGACGAAAAATGTGAAACCGGAAACAAAAAAGAACACGAACACAAATGTAACGCCCGATGTAAAACCCTCTTTAAGTCTTACAAAAGAGGAGGTTGAACTCTACAACGGAAAATTTCTGAAATTTATCGCAGCCCTGAAGGTTTCTGACCGAAAAGCCATGGATGAACTTTTATCCGAAAAAGCCAAAACTATGGTAACAGATGTTGTTTACCAGAAGCTTGCAGCAGATATTAAGACCGACAAAACGTTTCAGATTATCAAAGCCAGTTATAAACCCTTAATTGACGGAAGCAGCCTGCCAATGATTCAGTATAAATATTCTGATGATAAAGCCGCTGAACCGAAAGAGGTGATTACGGCAGTTTTTGAAACAGACGGAAAGATTATGGGAATAAAACCTTATAAGATTGTGAAGTAAATTATTAAAAAATAAAAAACTATGATGACAGATGTTTTAGTGGCGCATGCCAAAGAAGTTGAAAAAGCAGAATTTTATAAAAAAACATATTTGCACGTTGCTTTGGCGATTCTTGCTTTTATTGGAGTGGAAACCATATTGTTAAAAACCGTTCCGCCGGAAGTTATCGGATTAATGTTTAAGGGGAAATTTACCTGGCTGTTAATTATCGGAGTATTTTGGCTGGCTTCTGTATTAGCGAATAAATGGTCTCTTTCGCAAAGCAGATCGGTTCAGTATATGGGACTGGGATTTTATATTTTGCTTGAAGCATTAATTTTTATGCCGATGATCTACATTGCAGTAGCGAATGTTGGCGGATCAATCATTTATCAGGCAGCAATGTTAACCATCGCGATGTTTGCAGGGATTTCTTTTGTAGCATTTACTTCAAAAAGAGATTTTTCTTTCCTTAGAAATATTATTGTAATCGGAGGATTTATATCACTTGGATTAATTGTTGGCGGAATGATTTTCGGATTCGATCTTGGACTTTGGTTTTCGGTAGGAATGGTAATTCTGGCTTCTGCAACGATTTTGTACCAGACAAGCAAACTGAAAGATTCTTATACAACAGATCAGTATGTTGGAGCTTCTTTACAGCTTTTTGCTTCCATTATGCTTTTGTTCTGGTATATTTTGAGAATTTTAATGAGCAGAAGAAGCTAATTCAATAAGAGAAATTTTATAAACCCAAAAAATCCTGATGTCTTTTCATCGGGATTTTATTTTTGGTTTGATCTAAACACAAGTGACACAATTTTTAAAAATATTTGTGCTTATTAGTGAAAGAATATTTGTGAAATTCGTGTTTGAACTAAAACACAAATGGCACTAATTTTACACGAATGACACAATTTAAAAGAACTCGTGTTTATTCGTGAAAGAATATTTGTGAAATTCGTGTTTAAGCTAAAACACAAATGGTACTAATTTAGCGCAAATGACACAGTTTTTAAAAATATTCGTGCTTATTCGTGAAAGAATATTCGTGATATTCGTGTTTGAACTAAAACACAAATGACACAATTTTAAAAATATTCGTGTTTAATAAAAACTATCTGTCAATCGATCCTAAAACCTTCTGAGCAAAAGAATTTAAAGCATCTTTTTCGCTCATTCCGTTTTGTACGTTGGCGTGAACTTCCAGAGCTCCACAGATATTCGTAATTAATTCTCCTGCAACGTTCATATCTTCTTCGGTAGTTCCTCTGAATTCTGTAAAGCTTTCTAAAACTTCTAACGTTTTTTCAAGATTTTCAGGAGTCTGGTTCTGATAAAACTGTCTGATGATCGGTAACTTCATGATTACAATTCGTTGAATAAATTAATTAAACTTTCTGCCTGATTAGACTGTACCTGATTCACCAACTCACCATTTCTGAAGATTGCAAAAGTCGGAAGATTATCCACTGTTGCCAATTTTCTGCTTTCCGGTAATTTTTCTGCATCTACATAAAGAAAAGGAATATTTTCGTTCTCTGATGCCAGTTTTTTGAATTTTGGCTTCATGATTCTGCAGTTTCCGCACCATGTTGCACCATATTGTACTACAACCTTTTCATTTTCGCTTACAATATTCTGAAGCGTATCTTCTGTTAATTCTGTATACATAATTTTAATTTGACAATTTATTAATTGAAAATGTTTAAAATAGAAAATGAGATAATTCTTAAATAATCAATGTGATCAATTTTCAAATTATCTCATTCTCAAATTAGCACATTATCTTAGTTTTTCGCTAAATACTCTGCCGTAGAAGTTCTGTCTGCTTTCATTGCTTCTTTTCCTTCTTCCCAGTTTGCAGGGCAAACTTCACCGTGCTTCTGTACGTGCGTATAAGCATCGATTAATCTTAAATATTCTTTTACGTTTCTGCCAAGAGGCATATCGTTTACAGACTCGTGGAAAATTTTTCCGGTCTCGTCGATAAGGTAAGTTGCTCTGTAAGTAACATTAGAACCTGTGAAAACTTCTTCACCTTCGTCATTGTATTCGAAATCCTGATCTACAATTCCTAGAATATTCGCCAACTGTCTGTGAGTATCAGCTAAAAGCGGGTAAGTAACGCCTTCAATACCACCATTGTCTTTTGAAACATTTAACCATGCGAAGTGTACTTCGTTGGTATCGCAAGAAGCACCGATTACTTTAGTGTTTCTTTTTTCAAATTCTGGTAAAGCTTCCTGAAAAGCATGAAGTTCAGTCGGGCAAACAAAAGTAAAATCTTTCGGGTACCAGAATAAAAGAACTTTTTGTTGGTTTTCTGTAGCTTCCTGGAAGATGTTGATTCTAAGATCATCACCCATTTCAGACATTGCATCTACTGTTACATTCGGGAATTTTTTTCCTACTAAAGACATAATTTTCCTGTTTTTTATTTTAAATTTTCTGGTGCAAATATAGAAATATTTCGTCTATCGAACAATTTGATTTCGATAAATAAAATCTATAATTATTTTTGATCTGATAGAAATAAAAAAGCCTTTGAATAGGATGTTTTTTATGATTTAGCCATATTTCCTGATAGATGAAATTTTAATAAATCTTAATTTAGCTGTAAATTTAAATACCATGATTTTAAAATTATTCATGAAAAAAGTATTCCTTATTTTGGGATGCATACTTTCAGCAATGATGCTGTCTCAAAAAATGACCTTTGTTTATGATCTTAAATTTAAGCCTAATCCCAATAAACCCGACCTTACTACCGAAACTTATTACTTGGATGTTTTTGAAAAGGAATCTGCTTTTCGTTGTGAGCGCGAAAGAGTTTCCGATTCCATGATCCAAAGAAAGGGACTTGGTTTAGGCAGAAGTCCGGTTTTTAATTCTCAGATTTATGTTGTAAAAAATCTTGAGACAGCAAATGTTCAAAAGGTTATTTTCATGAGCTTTTTTAATGACAAATATTTCATAAATATAGATGAAAATCTGAACTGGAAAATCTTATCCGACAAAAAGAAAATAGAGGATTTTGAATGCCAGAAAGCAACGGTAGAGTACGGCGGAAGAAGCTGGATCGCATGGTTTACGCAAAGTATTCCTATTCCTGAAGGTCCGTATATTTTTAATGGTCTTCCCGGAATTATTGTCAACATTTCGGACGATCAGGAAAACTATAGTTTTAATTTAATAAAGATTAAAAAACTGGAAAAGGATAATCTGTTTTTCTCAAAGAAAGGAACGACGATAAGTTGGGGAGATTTTCAGAAAATTCAATCCGATTATTATGCAGATCCTTTTGCAGAACTGAAAGCCAGAAACATAAAAATACAGTCCGGAGATGAAAAAGGAAATCTTATCCCGACCGATCTTAATAAGATGACAAAACAGCTTAAAAAGCAAATAAAGGAAAATAATAACCCCATAGAACTGAATCGCAGGATTGATTATCAATAAAAAAGCCCTGAATTTCAGGGCTTTTTCATTATTAATAACCAAAAATCTCAGTCAAATTCAGTTTCTTCACTTCACCAAGTTTCTGCATATCAGCTTCACTTACTTTATCCTGCGAAGCAACGAGACAGTAGGTGTAGCTTTTACCTTTCATTTCCTTATCGTGGAAACTATTGATGTCTGCAAATGTCAGGTTTGGAGCCTGCTCGTAAGTATTTTTTCTGATATCTGTATTATTTCCAAGCTTTTGGGCTCTCAGATACGTAAAGATAATTCCGTCCTGTGTAATTCTTTCGGAGGCAATGGTTTTCTTCAGTCCGCTTTTTGCAGTTTCAAATAACTGATCAGATTTCGGAAGTGTTGTCAGAAGCTCATTCATGGCTGTGGTAGATTCATTGAATTTATCTGCCTGAGTTCCCACATAAGCCATAATCATATCTTTATCCTCTTTTTTGCCCGGAAGCGCGAAGTAAGAGTAGGTAGAATAAGCCAAAGCTTTAGATTCCCTGATCGTCTGGAAAACCACAGAACCCATTCCGCCGCCGAAATAGTTATTGAACAAATTTACAGTCGGAGTAATGCTTACATTGTAAGGATCACTGTTTCTTACCCAGAAAATTTCTGCCTGTACCATATCGTAATGGGCAAACAATACTTTATTTTTATCCGTAGGAATCTGGGTAAATGTTTTAGACTTCGGCATCTCTTTCAGCGAAACCGGAACTTTATGGATCTGCGTTAAAGAAGAAGCAACTTCGTTGGCTGATTTCGGACCGCAATGAAGGATTTTATGCTTAAAGTTAAATAAATCATGCAATACATTCACTAAATCTTCTGCTTTTAAGGCATCCAGTTCGGCATCGCTCAATACATTATTGAATGGATTTTGCGGACCATACTGTGCATAGCTTCTCAATCCGCTCATGATAGAACCTTTATTCTGTTTCGCATTGGCTCTTGATTTTTTCAGTCTTACTTTGTAAGAATCCAAAGCTTTCTGATCTGCCACACAGTTTTTAATTAAATCTTCGAACAGAGCCGCAGTTTTATCGAAATTTTCATTCAGACCTTCCAGTGTAACGTAGGTTTCTTCATTTCCTGCGCTTACATTGAAGCTTGAAGCCAGTTTGTAAAATTCCTTACTTATGTCTTCCGAAGATTTATTTTTTGTCCCTAAATATTGCAGATATTCCGCTGCCAAAGGAAGAATTTTGTTATTCCATTTTCCGGCATCGAAATAATAGTATAATCTGAAAAGATCATTATCTGTATTTTTTACAGAAAGTACATCCACCGATTTTACTTTGCTTTTGGCAATATCTTTTTCAAAATTCAGCCATACCGGAGAAATCGGAGCTTCAGGCATTTCATCGATCTTTTTCAGGAACGGCGACTGGTCTTCTCTGTTTACGGAAACCGGAGTAATTGTAGGTTTGTCTACTTTTACGATATTTTTGTCTTCTCCTTTTCTTTTGTAAACCGCAATGTAATTGTTGTCTTTAAGATATTTAGATGCGAAATCCATAATATCTTTTTTCGTCAGTTTAGAAATTTCTTCAATATACTGAAGCTGGGTTTTATGGTCGACTTCGGAAGTGAATTCATCCATCAAGGATTCCGCTCTGGAAGTGTATTTTTCATACTTCTGGATCACATTTTTCTTCTCATTATTCACGATCGACTGGATCAGGTCATCGGAAAATTCTCCTTTTCTTAGCTTGTCGATTTCCTGAAGCAGTAAATTCTTCACATCATCCAAAGACTGTCCTTCTGTAGGATTACCCTGTAACAAAAGCGCTGAATAATCTTTCAGAACGTACGGAAAAGCATAAGCGCTCAGTAATTTCTGCTTTTTAACAAGATCAAGATCAATTAATCCCGCCTGTCCGTTGGTAAGCATACTTCCGATAAAATTCAGCATTCTAGCATCCTTTGTCGTAGCACCCGGAAAACGGAATCCAATCATGATGTTTTCAGGATTCGGGCCGTAAACTTCCCGGGTAATCGGAGCCATAATCGGACTTTCCTGCCCCGGATTGTAAGCCGGAACCGGTTTGTTTTTCATGTAAGAAAAAGCTTTGTCGATCTTGGCAATCATTTCATCCGGATTAAAATCTCCCGACATGATGATCCCCATATTATTCGGAACGTAATAATTGTTGTAATATTCCCTGATCGCCTTTAAAGAAGGATTTTTCAGGTGTTCAATCGTTCCGATGGTCGTTTGCTTTCCGTAATTATTATTCGGAAACATTGCGGCAAACATAGATTCCAGAACCTTTCTTCCGTCATTATCCAGACCTCTGTTTTTTTCTTCGTAAACTGCTTCCAATTCTGTATGGAAAAGTCTTAAAATCGGCTGTCTGAAACGTTCTGCCTGTAATGCTAGAAATTTATCCGTTACATTCGCAGGAATATCTTCCGTGTAAACCGTCTGTTCGTATGATGTAAATGCGTTGGTTCCGTCTGCACCCATTCCCGACATCATTTTGTCGTATTCGTTCGCAATAGCATATTTTGCTGCTTCTCCCGAAACTTTATCGATTTCTTTATAAATTTCCTTTCTCTTTGCTTCGTCCGTTGTCGAATTATATTTCTCGTAAAGAGCATCAATCTGGTCAAGAAGCGGCTTTTCTTTTGCCCAGTCTTTAGATCCGAATTGATCTGTTCCTTTGAAAAGCATATGCTCCAGATAATGTGCTAAACCGGTATGATCTGCCGGATCCGTTTTGCTTCCTGCTTTCGTTGCAATAAAAGTCTGGATTCTTGGATCTTTTTTCGTTGGGCTCAGAATAACGGTTAAGCCGTTTTTCAGCGTATAATATCTTGCTGAGGTAGGGTCGTTGGTTACATATTTATACGTGTAGCCATTCGACTGTGCTTCTTTCCACTGGAAATCCTGTCCGTAAGCGTATCCGCAGTAACTTGCTGCTGCAATACTGGTTACAATGGTGATTCTCTTTAAAAAATTCATGTTAATTAATGTTGGAATATGTTTGATTATTGTTTAAAAAAATGCTTAAAATTATTCTTAGTTAAATTTATCAAGTAAATCTTTAATTCTTCTCATGGCTTCTTTTAGATCTTCCTCCGAAGCCGCATAAGAGAATCTGATGCATTCAGGACTTCCGAAAGAAACTCCGCCAACGCAGCCTACATGAGCATTTTCGAGAAGGAACATCGCGAAATCATCAGAATCTTTAATTTCTGTTCCGTCTAACGTTTTTCCGATGTAATGCGATACATCCGGGAAGAAATAAAACGCAGCTTTAGGCAAAACCACTTTAAAACCTGGGATTTCTTTAATTAAATCATAAACAAGATCTCTTCTTTTTTTGAAAGCATCAATCATATATTTATACTCCGAAGGATCGGTCTGTAAAGCGGTGATAGACGCTCTCTGAGCCATTGTATTTGCTCCGCTCGTCATTTGTCCCTGAATTTTTTCACACGCTTTAGCCAGCCATTCCGGACACGCAGAATATCCGATTCTCCATCCTGTCATCGCGAACGCTTTAGACATCCCGTTGATAACGGCAGTCTGTTCGTAAACCTCTGGAAACTGAGCAATCGAAGTTGTTTTCGTTTCGTAGTTGATGAATTCGTAGATTTCGTCTGAAATTACCGTTACGTGAGGATATTTGGCAATCACTTTTGCCAGAGATTTCAGTTCATCATACGTGTAATATCCGCCTGAAGGGTTGCACGGTGAGCTGAACAGGACAGCCTTCGTTTTATCTGTAATGGCTTCTTCAAGCTGTTCCGCAGTAATTTTAAAATCTGTTACATACGAAGTCGGAAGCATCACAGAAACTCCGCCCATCATTTTTACCATTTCATCATAGCTTACCCAGTAAGGATTCGGAAGAATTACTTCATCTCCATCGTTAAGAAGGGCAGCCAGAACGTTTAAAATCGCCTGTTTTGCACCGTTGGAAACGCAGATCTGCGTTGGTTTATATTCTAAATTATTATCTCGTTTTAATTTGTGAGCAATCGCTTCACGAAGTTCTAAAAATCCGGGAACAGGAGAGTAGTGACTGTAATTTTGGTTAATGGCATCGAAAGCAGCCTGTTTGATATTGTCCGGAACATCAAAATCGGGTTCTCCTAAAGTAAGGCTTATAACATCTATTCCGCTGGCTTTCATTTCTCTAGCCTTATTCGACATAACAAAAGTTTGTGAGTAACCAAGTCTCTGTACTCTATCTGAAAGTTTCTCCATGTAATTATTTCTATTTTAACAAATATAATAAAAAGTATTTCTTCAGAAGTTAAAATAGAGCCGGAGTCAGCTTTTTTGTCTGCGCTGGCGTTTTATTACTTATTCAATTAATTGTTTAAAGTAAAAATAGTTTTGCTCCTTCATGAACAGAATCTGTGTAGAAATAAGAATCAATCAGTCATCCATCAATCCCGGAAAACTGGATAAGAAAATTTCAAAATTACTGAAAAGAACCAACAATTATATTGAAAAAGAGGTGTAAAGAAATTTGAGAAAGATAAATCTTGGTTTTGATAATTTGAATAAAGCTGATAAAAAACTTATTTTTGCTTTTTATAATAATTTACATGTCTACAACGTTACTACTAAAATACTTTCCGGATCTTACAGAGACACAGATCGATCAGTTCAATAAACTGGAGGTTTTATATCATGAATGGAATGAAAAAATCAATGTGATCTCAAGAAAAGATATGGAATCTCTGTACGAAAAGCATATTTTACATTCTTTGGGAATTGCAAAAGTGATGGAATTTGCTCCCGGAACAAGAGTTTTGGACATCGGAACAGGCGGTGGTTTTCCCGGAATTCCTCTGGCGATTTTGTTTCCCGAAACCCAGTTTACTTTAATTGATTCTATCGGAAAAAAAATAACAGTGGTAAATGCAGTTGCAGAAGGTGCAGGATTAAAAAACGTAACGGCGATCCACGGAAGAGCTGAAAAATTAAAGGAAAAATTCCATTTTGTAGTAAGCCGTGCTGTAACACAGATGCCTGAATTTTTAAGATGGCTGAAAGGTAAATTCGAGAAAGAACAATTTAATACAAAGCATAATGGCGTTCTGTATCTGAAAGGAGGGGATCTTGCTGAAGAACTTGCCGGATTGAAATGTGAAATTTTCAGCCTGAAAAGTTATTTTGACGAAGAATTTTATGATACAAAAAAAGTAGTGTATCTTTCTAAAGGTAATTTTAATTCTTAATTTTACAGTATTAAAGAATAAATTCTGATATTTTTAATAATAATCTAAATTTTTGTAACTATGAAAAAGTTTCTCCATTTTGGGTTTTCTGCATTAGTTTTAGGATTATTTTTTACATCTTGTAACAATGACGATGACTATAATACCATCGAATCTGTTGACAAAATCAAAATTGACAGTGTAAGGATTGTTAACGATACGATGGATGTTTTTTCGGTTCAGAGTATTAAGACTTATTCTACTTATCCGTCTCATTGTCAGGGTTTTTATGGATATGATTACGTGCATAATGATAATTTAACCCGAACTGTTACGGCATACAAATATATTACGAACGGACCGTGTACGGAAAAAACGTACACTTCTGCCAATCAGATCAATTTCAGTCCGCAACAGATTGGGAAATATACTTTTAAATTCTGGAATGGCGGCAACAACTGGATCACCAAAACAATAGTAGTTCAATAAAAATAAATGAAAGGAGTTTTTGCAGCTTGTTTTCTGATTTCCAATATTGTATTCGGTCAGAAAATTAAGTGGGAAGAGGGAAAAAAATTGAATTGGAGCAATTTTAAAAGCCAAGTCAACAACCAGCGTGGAGACAATGTCGTGGCGTATACCAACTGTGGCTGGACGTATTCTTACGTAAAATCTTCAAATCCGAAAGCTCCGGTAAAAATTACGATTCAGACGATTTTTAACGAATACCAATCTTGGAAAGACGTTAAAAGAATCAATGATTATGTGCTGCTTCATGAGCAGAAACATTTTGATGTTGCTGAAGTTTTTGCCCGAAAACTGAGAAAAGAAGTTTCGGAAAAGATTAAAAACGGAGCTGATTTCGACAGGTATTTTAAAACCATTTACAATACAATCCTCAAAGAATATCAGGATTTCCAGAAAACTTATGACGGCGAAACAAGGAACGGAATGGTAGAGGAAAAGCAGGCAGAATACAACCGTATTATTGCTGAACAACTGGAAAATTACAAAAACTATAAAACCTCTTGAAATTCCTCAATAAAATCATCAGTGAATTATTAACCCAAAATTCCGATTTATCTGAATTTAACATCGTTCTGCCCGGAAAACGTCCTATTGTTTTCATCAGACGAATTCTTGAGGAAAATAATTACTCCGGATTTTTGCCGAACTTTTTTACAATTGAAGAACTGATTGATAAAATTGCCGACAAACAGCAGATTCAGGGAATTGCACTCTGGCTTTTCGCTTTCGATGTCTATAAAAGCTTAAATCTGATTCCAAATGACGATTTTGCAGAATTTCTGAAATGGTTTCCTACGTTGCAGAAAGACTGGGACGATATCCTGAAATTCTCCGAAAGTGATGAAGCCGTTTTACAGTATATGTTTGATGAAGAGCGTATTAAAGAATGGGCGCAGGATTTGGGAGAAGACGATGAAGGACCGCGAAAAAAATTCCTTAATTTCTGGAAAAACATGAATGTCTTTCTTCCCGTTCTCAAGAAAAAACTGAAGGAGAAAAACTGGGCAACTTCCGGAATGATCAACGAAGCGGCAAAAGCAAAGATTGATGAGTTTGCCAAAAATACCAGTGAAAAATTCGTGTTCTGCGGCTTCAACGCCTTTACTCCGGCGGAAGAAAAGCTCGTAAGAACTCTTCTGCAATGGGACAAAGGACAGTGCTTTTTTCAGGCAGATCATTATTATTTTGATGATGAAAGACAGGAAGCAGGAAAGTTTTTAAGAAACCATAAAACGTGGAAGGAATTTGATGATCACCGTCTTTTTCAATGGATTGAAGACGACTTTAATCAGCCCAAAAACATAAAAGTTTACGAAGTTTCAGGAAATATTACCCAGACGAAAATTTTACCGGAAATCTTCAAAGAAATAGAAAATAAAACCTACTCCGATACTGCGGTCGTTTTGCTGGATGAAAATCTGCTTCCTGCAAGTCTGGATGTGATGCACGGCGTTCCCAATCTGAATATAACGATGGGTTTTCCTTTGAAAAACCTTTCTTTTTCGAATGCTGTAAAACAGCTTTTCTATCTTCAGAAACAACTGGAAAAAAACAAGTCGTCGTATTATTACCGCGATATTTTTCCGATTCTGGAAGAATTGCCGAAATCTGCTGAAGATGAATTGGTGATCAATAATTTTAAAGCAAAAATTGAAGAACGAAATATCGTTTACATTTCCAAAAAGCTTTTTCACGAATTGTTACATGAACTTTCGTACTATAATTTATTGAAAAAAGCAGACTCTACAACTGTTTATTTAGATTCTTTAATTGAATTCTGCAAGCAGATCAAATGGCTGGAAATTGATGATATTCAGTATGAAAACGTTTCCCATTTCGAAAATGCTTTCAGAATTATCAAAAATCAGTTGTCTCCTTATCAGTTTGAAATTAAAATGGAAACATTGGAAATTCTGATTAATCAGCATATTAATTCAGAAAGTATTGATTTTCAGGGAGAGCCTTTGAGAGGTTTGCAGATTATGGGACTTCTGGAAACCCGTCTCCTGAATTTTGAAAACGTGATTATGCTTTCTGTAAACGAAGGGAAATTACCACTCGGAAATTCACAGAATACCTATATTCCTTTTGATATCAGAAGATTTTTTGATCTTCATACTTTTTTGGAAAACGACAGTATTTATGCCTATCATTTTTACCGGTTGATTCAGGATTCCAAAAATGTACATTTACTTTTTAATGCCTTAAGTTCCGGAGTAAATACGGGAGAAAAAAGCCGTTTCATCACCCAGATCGAAATGGAAAGTTCTCACAATATCGAACATCTGATTATTGAAAATTCTTCCGAGCCGATTATTACGCAGCCTATCGAAATTTCAAAAACAGAAATTGTTCTTCAGCGGTTGGAAAAATGGAAGGAAAAAGTTTCGGCTTCTCACCTTACAAGTTATCTGTACAATCCGATTGATTTTTACCTTTCCAAGATTTTAAACACCTCGGAAAGTGATGAAATTGAAGAAGAACTGTCGGTAAAAAACTACGGAAATCTGGTGCATTATACCCTTCAAGAAATTTATGAAGTATTAAAAGGTAAAGTATTAAAAGAAAACGATTTAAAAGAATCAGTTAAAGCAATAGATCAATACATAGAGGTGGCTATTGAAAAGCTGAAACATCAGCCTGAGTTTTATGAAAAAGGAATGAATTTCATTCATAAAGCCATTGCTAAAAAAGTCATTGAAAATATTTTAAATCATGATCTTGAGCTGATAAAAAGCGGAAACGTACTGGAAATTTTAGACATCGAAAAACGTTTCGAAAATGTAGATTTTTATCTTGATGAAAAAGACAAAGTTTCTTTTTTCGGCTTCATCGACAGGATCGACCGGCTTAACGGAACGTTGAGAATTATTGATTATAAAACGGCAAAAATTAAAAATCTTATCGTAAAAATCGACGAATCCAATGTAGACGAATATTTCCATAACAGCGACCGAAAACAGGCTTTGCAGTTGTGCATTTATCAGTACGTTGTACAGAATCTTCCCGAGTTTTGGGGACTTCCGATTGAGACGGGAATCTGGAGTTTTGCCGAAGCTAAAAAAGGCGTTGTTTCTCTTCAGTTTGACAAAGGGGATATTGATGATGCCATGAAATCCATTAAAAGCCTGATCGAAGAAATTCTGAATCCGGATCTTGCATTTATCGAAAACATAAAACCTTATTCTGCATAAAAAAAGAATGCATCCGAAACGGATGCACTCATTACGATGAAGGATTGTATGAAGAAAATTACTATAATTTCACTTTTTTATTGAAAGTTTTTCCGTCATTCTGAATTACCTGAACCACATAAATTCCTGTTTTGATGGTATTTGATTCGAATTGAGAACTGTTTACTTCCTGATTCTGGATTAAATCTCCTGAAATACTGTAAATACTGATATTTTTAATACCGTTTTTAGCTTTTACAATAATCTGATTATTCTGAGCAATAACCGAAACTGTATCTTCCGTTTTCAGTTCACTGATTTGTTTTTTAAACTGTAAATTATAGAAACGGGTGATAATTTCCAAAGTAAGATTTTGAGAATCAATAGTATTGATATTTATTCCTCCGTCTTTAATATACTGTTCCTGAGAAACCGACTTGATAAGATTTTTATTATCATCAAAAATATTGACAGCCAAAATTTCTTCCTGATTGATTTTTAAATTCAGAATATTATTGATCTCAGATTTTACAATATCCTTTTCTTCTACAGTTTCCGGACTGTTTTTAATGTACGGAATGAGTTTTTCCGAATTGTTTTCAGAGACTTTTAATAAATATACTCCATCTTGTAAGGATGCTAAATTGTTGTTGCTCACAGCTTTTCGTTCAGCCTTTTCCTTGTTAAAATCTGTGATTTCAAGAAGTTCCATATTCTGAAGATCAGGTTTTATCTGTGATTGATAAATAGAACTGATTCCGGATTGACTATTTTGAGACTGTTTTGAAGTCAGCATTGCCCATTCGTTAAAAAGTCCGCCGCTTCTTAATGTGTTGAATTTGGCATTGGATGCCAGAACAAAAGGCACAATTCCTCCGATATGTCCTAAAGGTCCCCAATAAAATGCCTCCAGTTTGTATTTATTCAGATCCCACCACGAATAATAACCTCTCTGAACCTCAATGGTTTTAGATGTATTGTCCGGATGAATGGCGAGATCAACCGTAGAATGTCCTAAAGTCATGGGTGTTTTATTATACCAGTCGTATACGTCATTTGATTTCAGGCATTGTCTCAATTTGTTATTCTGATTATTCGTAACATCATTTACAAAATTATTGGTAAAAAGTGTTCTCCACACCAAAGGACCCCAAAGCAGACCTCCGTTATCCTGAACAACATGATAATTGTAGCGGTCCAGATATTCTGAAGAGATTACTTCCGAAATATTGCTGTTGTACATTTGGTACCCTGTTTTATTGCAGGTATTAACAACATTGGCGATAAAAGAAGTAAACGGATAAACCTGTTTTTCCAGAACGCCTTTCTGCAAAGTAACGCCTGAGAAATCATAAGGTCCGTCTCCCATATACGCATACTTAAAATACAGATTGTTAGGATTCGAAATGCTCAATTTCTTTAATGTGGACATTGCTGCATGAGCGCCCTGCGAATAACCCGCTAAAAAATATTCGTCGTAGCGTTTTACATTTTGCTGGGCAAGAACTTTGTTGGCTGCCGTTACAAAATCAATGGTCGCAGAAGCTTCGGTAGGATAGTGTACATACGGATGAACTCCGTCTCCGCTTCCCATCCCTACATAATCGGGAGCCATTAAAATATAGCCGTTCAGAACATAAGAAAGCTCCACTACAAATCCTGCATACAGAACTCCTTTAAGATTGGAAGGTACATTTTGGCGGCTGTCGGTAGTTCCGTGATCCGAAACTACAGTAGAAAGCTTGTAGTTTGCTTTCGGGTACATCAGAAGTCCTGTTGCTTTTACAAGATTATTTTTCTCATTTTTTGTATAATACGTTATTTTATAGGCTTTTAAACCTACATTAAAACTGTTGAGATAATTTACAAAATCCGGAGAATTCTGTTCGCCAAGATTGTTTGAAATAAAGCCTGCCACTGCCTGTGGCGTAAGATCCAGTTTTTGTTCAACACTGAAAACGTCTCCGGCTTGTTGCGCAAAATAGAAAGAAGCAGTAAGTCCCAGAAAAAGAGTAATTGATTTTTTCATTATTGTCAATTTTTATTGATGTTTAAATTAAAATTTTAAAATAAAACAGCGGTAATTTTATCATATCAATAATTATTCAACGAATATTAATTTTTTAAAAAGAAAAAAGTCTGACCAGAAAACTGATCAGACTGTGTATTATTTATTACAAAATTTCTCTCTTAGAAGGCGTTAATTCCTGTAATATCAAGACCTGTAATCAATAAATGAACGTCGTGCGTTCCTTCATAAGTAATTACAGATTCAAGGTTGGCTGCGTGGCGCATCATCGGGAATTCACCCATAATTCCCATACCTCCAAGAATCTGGCGGGATTCTCTGGCAATATCAATCGCCATTTTTACATTATTTCTTTTTGCCATGGAAATCTGCGCAGGAGTTGCTTTATGATCGTTTTTAAGATTTCCTAACTGTAAGCAAAGTAACTGAGCTTTAGTGATTTCAGTTAAAAATTCTGCTAATTTTTTCTGCTGCAACTGATAAGATCCGATAGGTTTTCCAAACTGTTTTCTTTCTTTAGAATACTGAACCGCAGTACAGTAGCAATCAATAGCCGCTCCGATAACCCCCCATGAAATACCATATCTTGCTGAATTTAAACAAGATAAAGGTCCTTTTAGTCCTGTTACT
The DNA here is from genome assembly GCF_059579425.1 of Chryseobacterium sp. 2P. Classification (NCBI taxonomy): domain Bacteria; kingdom Pseudomonadati; phylum Bacteroidota; class Flavobacteriia; order Flavobacteriales; family Weeksellaceae; genus Chryseobacterium; species Chryseobacterium sp. 2P. Next base: position 2,339,743 of record NZ_CM184194.1, on the reverse strand, counting down.
CCCGGAAGAAGATTTTCTTTCGGAACTTTTACATCATTAAAAACCAGTTCTCCAGTTTTTGAAGCTCTTAAGCTCCATTTATTGTGAGTTTCAGGTGTTGTAAAACCTTCCATTCCTCTTTCAACAATCAGTCCCTGAACTTTTCCTTCTTCATTTTTCGCCCAGACTACGGCAATATCGCAAAGAGGAGAGTTGGTGATCCACATTTTAGCCCCATTCAGAAGATAATGATCTCCCATATCTTTAAAATGGGTTTCCATAGAACCAGGATCAGAACCGTGGTTTGGCTCCGTTAAACCGAAAGAACCGATCATTTCTCCGGCAGCTAATTTTGGTAAGTATTTTCTTTTCTGTTCTTCCGAACCGAATTCATTAATAGGGAACATTACCAGAGAACTCTGTACAGAGGCAGCAGAACGCACCGCAGAATCCCCTCTTTCAAGCTCCTGCATAATCAGACCGTAAGAAATCTGATCCAGTCCGGAACCGCCATATTCAACCGGAATATAAGGTCCTAAAGCTCCGATTTGTCCCAATTCTTTCATTAAATTCGGGATGTCGGTGTGGTCTTGGGCAGCATGATCAATCTGCGGCATCACAAAACTTTCTACCCAGTCTCTTATAGACTGTCGGATAAGTTTATGTTCTTCAGTAAGTAAAGCATCGATCCCGTAATAATCGGGAATGCTGGTAAGGGAATAATATGACATTATATTTTAATTTTCCTAAAAATAAGACTTTTCACTATTTCAGAGAAATTTTTTTTAAATGACTTTTATCTGCTGATTTTTAGTTGTTTAATGCAGATTTTAAACACAAAACATCAAAATTTAATTTTCCTGTTCGTTGGAAATAGGGTACTGATTTGTCGGATTGTAGATTCTGGTTTTAAACTTGTACAAATACGGAGCTTTATTGGCAGAACCGTCATACAGTTTTTCCAGTCGGTCTAAAATATTAAGACTTAAAATTTTACGCTGAAAATTATTTCTTCTGAATTTTTCACCCAAAATCGTTTCATACAGACATTGCAGATCTTTCATGGTGAATTTTTCGGGAAGAAGATTACTCGCCGCTACTTCGGTATTGATGTTCATTCTGAGATATTCCAGTCCGGTTTCGATAATTCGGTCGTGGTCAAATGCCATTTTGGGCAGTTTATCCACTTCAAACCATTCGCAGCTTTCGTTGAAGGCATCCGGAAAAGTATTTGCCATCGAAAAATCAATCAGGCTGCAGTATCCTACCGTAATGAAACGCTGGAAGATCCAGTGATCTTTAGGCACTTCAACGCCTTTATTTTTAAGCAGAATCTGGTGAACATTATTTTCGGTTCTGTCGATTCTTCCAAAAGTATGAAACTGTTTCAGGAAGATATTCTGGAGATGCGTCCTTTCATACAGAACACGTTCCGCCGCTTCGCGAAGATCTTCATCATTAAAAACAAAACCTCCGGGAAGAGACCACAAATCCAGATCGTGGTATTTTAAGAGTAAAACTTTCAGGATATTGTTATGAAAACCAAATATGGTACAGTCTACAGACACGTGTGCTACAAAGTCTTTTGTATCAATAAGTTCCTGAAGGGTTTCCTTACTCTTTTCGTTCTTGATTTTCATGGGAGTAAAAATAAAATTATTTTCTAAATTTTGTATCTGCAAATCTAAAATAAATTAAACTAATTGTAAACAGCAGAATAACAGCAGATAAAATATAAACGGAGTAATAGTTTAGGAGCTGATTTTCGAATAAAACCGACATTATAATAGAACTTACAGAGCTTCCCAACGAAGAAAAAATAACAATTAGTGAGGTGAAAAGGTTAGCCTTGGATTTATCTATTGTAGCGATCATTTTAGAATTGATTACCGGGTAAAGCGGAGATAAAAACAATCCTATAACAGGAAAAAGAAACAGCAGAATTTTAGAATCGTCCCAACCGGAAAACTGGATTCCGATGATGATTAAAAGAACTGTAGCAATAGATGCTATACACAAAATATAATATTTGGAAAGTGAAAATCTCTGGATTACATTTGCTGTAATCGTTCTTCCTGCATAAGAGAAAAGGGCTAAAAACGATGAAGCCTGAAGTGCAAAAAAAGAATTTACTTTTAAATGATTTTTGTAAAAAGACGGCAGCCAGGAATTAAAACTCTGTTCTAAAAAAACAATAGAAAAAATTACCGCTAAAAATATAATAATTAAAGGGTTGATGATTTCTGCAACTTCTTTGAAAATATTTTCACTCTTCATTTTTTCAGGTTCCGAAACAGGAAGTTTTGAAAATAAAAAAATTGTTATTGCCGATAATACAGAGATTGATAGAAATCCGAATTTCCAGAATTCTGAAAACCGGCTTGAAATAATCCATCCAAAACCTATATTCACCACGAAAACACCGATCATGAAAGATGCTTCTACGCTGTTCATGGTTTTTGCTAAAGATTTTTCGTCTGAAATATTGTTCCGGATAATTCCGAATACACAGATTTTCCCGATCGCAAAACAAGCTCCGATAATGGCAAACCATAATTTATAAAACCAGAATACTTCCACGAAAGGCAAAATAAGAGAACATATCCCAACAATTGTTAAAGCTGAAATCAGGGATTTTTTTGTTCCGGTTTTGCTGATGAAATTAACGGCAAAAAGTGAAATAAAGGCAATCGGAAGATCTTTAAAAGACTCTAAAAAACCAAGCTTATCATAAGTAATTTTTGCCTCCGAAAGCTGAAGAATTACAATGCCCATGCAGTTTAGCACCATAGAGAAAATTAGAAAAGTCAGTTTAAGCGGAAGCGATATTTTCGAGAGCTTGGTCGTCATTTTGGGGATTGATTTTATCTGTTTTTTTGAAATTTTTACTGTTTCTGAAGAAAAATTTATGCCTTCAAATGCCCAAAAATACAGGAAATATTAAAATAGTTATTAATAAAATGTTAAATAATTAAAAAAAAATATATTTTTATTGTCTCAATTTGAGAATTAAAAAACTAACTGTATATGAATGTAAGAATATCTAGAAGTTTAGGCATGGTTGCGGTGCTGTATTTCACTGCAAATTTCAGTGCCCAAAACACAAAGAACGACACCCTTCCAAAAGAACAGAAAATTGAGGAAGTAGTCATGATTGGTTATGGTACTCAGAAGAAGAGTAACGTTACGGGAGCCATCTCGAGTATCAAAGCAAGCGACATTGAGGCAATCCCAGCCGGAAAACCGGAGCAGGTTCTACAAGGAAGAGCAGCAGGGGTAAATGTAATTTCTAACTCCGGTCAACCGGGATCCAGTGCAACAATTAGAGTAAGAGGGGTTACCAGTTATTCCTCTAATAATGATCCGCTTTGGGTTGTCGACGGGATTGTTGTCGACGGAATCGGATGGCTAAACCAGTCCGACATTGAAAGTATTGAAGTATTGAAAGATGGAGCTTCTTCTGCAATTTACGGAGTTTCTGCTGCAAGAGGGGTAATTCTGGTTTCTACTAAAAAAGGTAAAAGAGGAAGACTGAATCTTACTTATAATGGTTTCTACGGTATAAGTAACGCTGCAAGAAAATTAGATCTTCTGGACGCTACACAATATGCTACAATTATTAATGAAGGTTTTGCCAATGACGGAAAACAGGTCAGATTTCAGAATCCTTCGGCATTTGGAAAAGGGACAGACTGGCAGGATCAGATTTTCAGTACAGGCGAGAGACAAAATCATGAGGTAAGTGTTCAGGGAGGAAACGATAAGTCTTTATTCTACGGATCTTTTGGATATTATGATCAGTCTGGTATTGTAATGAGTGATATATCTTACTACAAAAGATTAACAGCCAGAATTAATTCTAGTCATAAAGTTACAGACTGGCTTACTTTAGGACAGACATTTGGATATACACATCAGAAAAGCCAGGGGATTAACTCTAATGGTGAGTTCGGCGGGCCTTTAAGTTCAGCAGTAAATCTTGATCCTATTACTCCTGTTGTTGTTAATAATTTTTCTATGGTAGATCCGGCGATGTATACAAATCCGTACATTGTAAGAGATGAAAACGGTAATCCTTACGGAATTTCACCCTATGTAAATCAGGAGATGTCTAACCCGAAAGCTTTCAGATACACTCAACTTGGAAACTTTAATTGGTCAGACGATTTTATTGCAAATGTTTATGCTGAAGTTAGATTTTTAGATCATTTCACATTTAAATCATCTTTAAACGGTAAAAAAGCTTATTGGGGAAGCCAGAGTTTTACTCCGTTATTCTATTTGAGTCCTACTTACAGTAATCTGGTAAATAACAGCTTAAGTCGCACTTCACAGAATAAATTTGAATGGAGTTTAGAAAACACATTAAACTATCAAAATAAATTCGGAAAGCATAATATTAATGTTTTATTGGGAACGGGATATTATGATTATAATATTGGAAACGGGCAGACAATTACCCATACAAATCTTCCAATAAGCAGCTATCAGGACGCTTCATTTAACTTTGCTTTACCTTCAGAAAACAGAACTTCAAATGCATGGGACAATGTAGAATGGAATAAAGCTTCTTATTTTGGACGTCTTATTTATGATTATGATAATAGATATTTGTTAACGGGGACATTACGTTATGATGGCTCTTCACTTTTTGGTGGTAATCATCATTGGGGTCTTTTCCCGTCTTTCTCTTTAGGATGGAATGTTAATAATGAAAGTTTTTGGCCTCAGAATAATGTTATTAACAGCTTGAAGTTTCGTGGAGGGTTTGGTACTTTAGGAAATGATGGAATTCCGCCATTTATGTTTTCAAGCTTCTTAGTATCAGGATTTAATTATACTAATGGAAATAATACAGTATTGACAGGATATGCTCCTGGAGGATTAGCAAATGAAAACTTGAAGTGGGAAACCACAAGACAAGTAAACGTTGCTGCTGATTTTAAAATATTTAATAACTTTAATTTATCCGTAGATTTTTATAAGAAAAAGACAGTTGATATATTACGTCCAATTCATATACCCGGTTACGTAGGTGTTTCAGGATCATATATAGCAAATGTTGGTGACATGGAAAACAGAGGAGTGGAAGTAGAACTAGGATATAAGAAAAACTGGAATGATTTTACATTTTCATTAAATACAAACTTTGCATATAATGAAAATGAAGTTCTTACATTAGAAGCAGGAACTAAATATCTAGACGAAAGCGGCTTCCAATCGATGGGTCCTGTACAAAGAACAATTGTAGGTAAACCTTATAAATCTTTCTACGGTTTCCAAACCTTGGAAGTATTTCAAAATCAGGCGCAGATTAACTCCTATGTAAATTCAAACGGACAAATGCTTCAGGCGAATGCAAAACCGGGAGATTTTATCTGGCAGGATGCTAATGGAGACGGGGTAATTGATGATAATGATAAGGTGTATTTAGGAAGCTCAATACCTAAATTTAATTTTGGAGCTACATTGAATCTTAGCTATAAAAATTGGGATTTAATGGTATTTGGACAGGGAGCTGCAGGACATAAAATATTTCAGGGACTAAGAAGACTTGATATGCTGGATGCCAATTATCAGACAAAAATTTTAGACAGATGGACAGGTGAAGGATCTACAAACGTAAATCCAAGAGTTACAAGAGATGATCCTAACAAAAACTATTCAAGAATGTCTAACTGGTATCTACAGAAAGGAGATTACTTCCGTATTAAGCTTGTACAGGTGGGATATACCTTGCCTACAGATTTAACTCAAAAATTTGGAGTTAGTAAACTAAGACTTTATGTAACAGGTGAAAATCTTTTCACTTTTACAAAATATACAGGGTATGATCCAGAGATCGCAGCAGGAGATTCTTTCGGAATTGACAGAGCATTTTATCCGCAGGCAAGAACATTTATGTTTGGTGCTAATGTAACTTTCTAAAAAAAATATAATGAAAAATAAATTCTTAAAAATAACTGTTGCGGCTTCTTTACTTTTAAGTTTGTCTGCAATGAATATATCTTGTACGGATGCTGATCTTGAAGAAAAGACAAATCCGGGTACATTTTTATCTGAAAACTTTTTCAGAAATGAGCAGGAATGTTTTTTCGCCCTTGTAGGTACGTATGATCCTTTGCGCAAATATGCAGGAGGTTTTGAAAATCTGGTAACTTTCTATAACGCAGCTTCTGATGATTTTTACGCAGGAGGAGGGAGTGCAACAGACGGAGCCGGAATTCAGGGGGCATCAAATTTTCAGATTAATCCGAATACAATGCCTGCAAGTTATTGGAGTGATTACTATCAGGGAATTGCAAGAGCAAATACACTGATTCTGAGAGCTCCGAATGCAGTAATGAATGAGACTACAAAGAGCAGATTTATTGCAGAAGCAAAAGCTCTTCGTGCGTTATACTATTTTGATCTGGTACGTATTTTCAGAAATATACCTTTAATTCTAAAACCATTTACAGCATCAGATGATCTTTTCAATGTTCCGCAGGTAGCTCCGTCTGCCGTTTATGCTCAAATAGAAACAGATTTGCTTGAAGCAATTCCAAATCTGCCAATGACGGTTTCAGGAGATCAGAAAGGACGTTTAACTCAAGGTGCTGCAAAAGCATTATTGGGTAAGGTTTATCTTTACGAAAATAAAAAAAATGAAGCAGCAGCACAGTTTGCTGATGTTAACGGAACACCAGGCGGAACCAGCCAGTACGGATATAAATTAGTAGCGAATTATGCGGATCTATTTAAGTCTGCGCCGATAACTGAAGCTAATGATCCTTATAAATTCAGTACAGAATCCATCATCGAAGTAATGCATACCAATAAAGCAAATTCAGATTGGAGTTTTTGGGGGCAGGGAAAAGATGAAGGAAACTCTATTTGCATTATGACAGCACCGAGATCTTATAACAAAAAGTCGGCGGATGCTCCTGATATTGTTTCTGGATGGGCATTCAATGTCATAACAACAGATCTTTACAACTTTATGCAGACAGATCCTAGAAGAGATGCTACAATACTGAATATGAACTTGCTGAAGCAACAGAGTAAAGCTGATTATTCTCCTGCATATATGGATACAGGATATTTCTTTAATAAGTTTATGCCTACAAAAGATAAAGTTACAAATCTACCGGGTGCTTCAGAATTAAATTACAGACAGAATTATATTCTAATAAGACTTGCAGATACCTATCTAATGGAAGCAGAAGCACTTAACGGTACAGGTTCAAGAGCTCAGGCTTTACTGGATGCTGTAAGAGCAAGAGTTGGGTTAGCTCCGGTACCAGTGAGTTTACAGGCTATTAAAGATGAAAGGAGAAGGGAATTAGCAGGAGAAGGACATCGGTTTTTTGATCTTGTAAGATGGGGAGAAGCTTCTACAAAATTGGCTTCCAAAGGTTTTGTTGCAGGTAAAAACGAAATCATGCCTATACCTCTTACAGAGCTTACAGGAACTATTTTGAAACAAAATCCTGGATATTAATTAAATACAATTAAAAACATGATAACTAAATATATAAATAAAAGTATTTTATTGGCATCATCAGTTTTTTTCTTGGCAAACTGTACGCCAGATAGTGTTGATGGTGATGGAAATGGTATTTCTCAGGGAGCTTTAGACGCTTCTTTTAAAGTAACCAAAACATCGGAGAATCACTATTTACTGAAAAGAAATTACAATAATTATATTAATTCAAGCTGGAATATAGATGATGACGGCTATAATAATGGCAAAGGTGAACAGAATCTTTTCCTTCCGGATGCGGGAACTTATGTGATTCAGCATCAGGCGGTAGGTATTGGTGGAGTTGTCGGAGGAACTGCCAGTGAAACAATTGTTGTCCCTACTTCAGATCCGATTTCCGGAAATATGATTCAGGGAGGAAGATTCGATACACCTGATGAAGTTGCAAAATGGTCTGTTCACAAAATCAGCGCTTCAGGGGCTCAATGGGTTTTTGCTAACGGTAAAGCCACCATTGTTGCAAGTGGAAGCAGTCAGCAGGGTATTTATCAGGCTGTAAATGTTGTGGCAGGACAGAAATATTCCATCGATATGGTAGCTTCCTCTGATACACCTTTAGTGAATACATGGTTCGAGGTTTATGTTCTAAATACGGCTCCGGTGACGGGACAGGATGTAGGGGGAACAGTTTACAGAAACATCAACACTTGGGATGGTTGTGGAACAAGCAAATTCAAAGGAAAAGTTTCGTCTGTCGGATGCAACGGATCGAAGAATGGCGGAATTTATACAGCTACAACAACAGGAACCGTTTATTTGGAAATTAAATGTGGAGGAGGCACTGTAAATAGCCTTAGTATTGATAAAGTTGAATTCCGTAGAACTCAATAATCTTCACACAATTAAATTGATATGAAATCACAATATTCATATAGTTTCGTACTTAGAAGTGCTGCACTTTGCGGTGTAGCGCTTCTTTCTTTTTTAAACTGCAGCAGTACCTCTTCGGATTTATCCAATAATACAGATAATTCCGGAAACAGCGGTAACGGAGGAAATACTTCCGGAGATCCGGTACAGGTGTGGTTAACGAAAGGAGATCAGACAGTGAAACTACAACAGCAGGGAACCTCTTATTTTTCAGGAGCTTCAGCAGCCGGAACTACCATTGAAGTAGATGGCTCACAAACGTTTCAGACAATAGATGGATTCGGATATACACTTACAGGAGGAAGCGTACAGGTAATCAATCAGCTGAGTGCGACAAAAAAGCAGGAATTGTTAAATGATCTGTTCAGTGCTTCCGGAATTGGAGTAAGTTATTTAAGAATCAGTATTGGTGCTTCGGATCTCAACAGCGAAGTTTTTTCGTATGACGATATGCCGACCGGACAGACTGATCCTACATTGGCTCAATTCAGCTTAACCAAAGATCAGGCTTTGATCCAGATGCTAAAAGATATTCTGATCATTAATCCGAATATCAAAATTTTAGCAACACCATGGTCGCCACCCGTTTGGATGAAAGACAACGGAAATACGATGGGAGGAAGTCTGAAACCAGAATATTATGGGGTTTATGCTCAGTATTTTGTAAAATATATTCAGGCAATGCAGGCACAAGGAATTAAAATTGATGCCATCACACCACAAAACGAACCTTTACATCCGGGAAATAATCCAAGCATGTATATGTCGGCAGGAGATCAGGCAGCTTTTATTAAAAATAATTTAGGTCCTGCTTTTCAGACTGCAAATATTAATACAAAGATCATTGCTTATGATCACAATTGCGACAATCCGACATATCCTTTAGCTGTTTTAAATGATACAGCGGCAAATCCTTATGTAGACGGATCGGCTTTCCATTTGTATGCAGGAGATATTTCAGCTTTGGGAACAGTACATAATCTATTCCCCAATAAAAACGTCTATTTTACAGAACAGTGGACGAGTTCTACCGGTGCTTTTTCAGGAGATCTGGACTGGCACATGAAAAACGTTATCATAGGTTCCATGAGAAACTGGAGCAAAAATGCTTTGGAATGGAATGTAGCCAATGATGCTTCATTCGGACCTCACACTCCGGGAGGATGTACCCAATGTAAAGGAGCAATTACGATAAACGGAAGTGCAGGCTACGAAAAAAATGTAGCATACTACATTATTGCGCACGCTTCAAAATTTGTTCCGGTAAACTCCCAGAGAATTGCTTCAACGCAGGCAGACAATCTTTCAACGGTGGCTTTTAAAACTCCGGCAGGAAAGACAGTCTTAATTGTGCAGAACAGCAATTCATCAGATAAGGCATTTAACATAAAATATAATCAGAAAACAGCTTCGGTAACTATGCCGGGAATTTCAACAGCAACTTATATTTTTTAAGACAAATATTTCTGTCGAAAATTGCTAATCATTAAAAACTTTTTGTTCTTTGTTAAATAAAAATTTATCGTGAACTTCAGGTTAAAATCATACAAAAGACAGAATATAAAATATAAATTAAAATGAAAAGAGTTTATTTCTTACTGGCAGTAGCAGCATTTGGAATCAATACATTCGGACAGAAAACAATTGATCAGAAAGTTTCAGAACTTTTGTCGAAAATGACGTTAGAAGAAAAAGTGGGACAGCTCGTTCAGTATTCAGGATTTGAATACGCAACAGGTCCGCAAAATTCCAATTCTGCCAGTGTTCTAAATGAAATAAAACAGGGAAAAGTAGGCTCAATGCTTAATGTGGCAGGAGCAGAAGAAACCAGAAAATTTCAGGAATTAGCTTTAAAATCGAGATTGAGAATTCCTTTATTATTCGGGCAGGATGTCATTCACGGATACCGAACAACATTTCCCGTGAATTTAGGTCAGGCAGCGAGCTGGGATTTGAAATTAATTGAAAAATCCGAAAGAATCGCAGCAACAGAAGCTTCAGCTTACGGAATTCACTGGACATTTGCACCGATGGTCGACATTGCAAGAGATCCGAGATGGGGAAGAGTAATGGAAGGTTCCGGAGAAGATACCTATCTGGGAACACAGATCGGTCTTGCCAGAATCAGAGGTTTTCAGGGAAAAGGTCTTGGAAATCTGGATGCAATTATGGCTTGTGCAAAACATTTTGCAGCGTACGGAGCAGCAGTAGGCGGAAGAGACTACAATTCTGTTGATATGAGTTTGAGACAATTGAACGAAACCTATCTTCCTCCTTTCAAAGCAGCGGCTGAAGCCGGAGTAGCAACATTCATGAATTCTTTTAATGACATCAACGGAATTCCGGCAACGGCAAACAAATACATTTTAAGAGATTTATTAAAAGGGAAATGGAATTATAAAGGTTTTGTGGTTTCAGACTGGGGAAGTATTGGCGAAATGGTTCCTCACGGTTACGCAAAAGACACTAAAGAGGCGGCGGAAAGAGCAATTATTGCAGGAAGTGATATGGATATGGAAAGCCGCGCTTATATGGCAGAACTTCCCAATCTGGTTAAAGAAGGGAAAGTAGATCCGAAGCTGATTGATGATGCCGCAAAAAGAATTTTGGTTAAAAAATTCGAAATGGGATTGTTTGACGATCCTTACCGTTTCAGCAGTGAAAAAAGACAGGAAGAGCAGACCAATAATCAGGAAAACAGAAAATTCGGAAGAGAATTTGGATCAAAAAGCATTGTTTTGCTTAAAAATGAGAAAAATATTTTACCTCTTTCAAGATCTGTAAAAACGGTTGCTTTAATTGGTCCTTTCGGAAAGGAAACTTCTGCCAACCACGGATTTTGGTCGGTGGCTTTTAAAGATGACAACCAAAGAATTGTAACGCAGTTTGACGGAATTAAAAATCAATTGGATAAAAATTCAACATTACTTTATGCAAAAGGAGCAAATGTTGATGATCAGGACAGATCCATGTTTGCGGAAGCGGTGGAAACAGCAAAAAAAGCAGATGTCGTAATCATGACTTTAGGAGAAGGTCATGCTATGAGCGGTGAAGCAAAAAGCAGAAGCAATATCCATTTTTCCGGCGTTCAGGAAGATCTTCTGAAAGAAATTGCAAAAACAGGAAAGCCGATTGTTTTGATGATCAACGCGGGAAGACCTTTGGTTTTCGATTGGGCAGCAGACAATATTCCGGCAATCATGTACACTTGGTGGCTGGGAACCGAAGCCGGAAACTCTATTGCCGATGTTCTTTTCGGAACGGTAAATCCGGGCGGAAAACTTCCGATGACGTTTCCTAGAATGGAGGGACAAATTCCGGTTTATTACAATCATTACAACACCGGAAGACCTGCAAAAAACAATACCGATAGAAACTACGTTTCGGCATACATTGATCTTGATAATGATCCGAAATTTCCGTTTGGCTATGGTTTAAGCTATACGCAGTTTAAATATTCTGATATGAATTTAAGCTCAAATAATCTTAAAGGAAATCAGACATTAAACATTAGTGTAAATGTTACCAACAGTGGAAATTACGATGGGGAAGAAGTGGTGCAGTTATACATCAGAGATTTGTTCGGAAAAGTGGTAAGACCTGTGAAGGAACTAAAAGGTTTCCAGAAAGTTTTCATTAAAAAAGGAGAAACAAAAACCATCAGTTTCAGTTTAACTCCTGAAAATCTGAAATTTTACGACGACCAGCTTAATTACGACTGGGAAGGTGGTGAATTTGACATTATGGTGGGAACCAATTCTAAAAATGTTCAGACAAAAAGAATTAATTGGACAAAATAATATTACTTTTTTACTTACTAAGAGCGGGATGAAACCCGCTTTTGGTGGTAGAAGAATGAATGTTTTTTATAAAGATATTAGTTAAACACAATGTTTGTCATTCTGAAAGAATCTAAATAATACTTACAGAAATTCTTCCCGCATGAAAGACTTTGAAAATAATTAAATTAACTTTTAAACATATTGTTGTCATTTGGAACATAGACAGAAAGTCTACGAACGCAGTTCAGAAGCGGAGTGAAGAATCTAAATGACCAACATTTAAAATAGATTCCTCGTTCCTCAGAATGATAAGTGTTGAGAATAAATTAAATAATAATTAAATCTTAATCTAGAATTTTTAACGCAAAGATTAAAAAAACGAATTATTGATTTTAAGGAGGCAAAGAAGAATCAGCAAAGCTGATTTGATGAAGCTAACGTTTATCATAATGCTTCATCAGTGATTGGTCGCAATCTTTGCTCACTGAACATTTTGTAATTAATAAATCTTTGCGTTAAAATATAAACCTAAAACATTAAACTTTGAAAATAAAACTCCAACATATTTTCCATTTCATCATCGGAGGAACTCTTGTTTTTTCAACAGTACATTGTGCTTCAAACAAACCAGATTCCAACAGAAATTTAATCTGGAGCGATGAATTTAATTATAAAGGTTTACCAGATTCTACAAAATGGAATTACGATGTGGGAGGAGACGGATATGGCAACAATGAAGCTCAGTTTTACACAAAAAACCGTCCGGAAAATGCAAGAGTGGAAAACGGAAATCTTATCATTGAAGCCAGAAAAGAAAACTGGGAGAAGAATAAATATACTTCCGCAAGATTACTGACAAGGGGTAAATTTTCCTTTCAATACGGAACTGTTGAGGTTCGTGCCAAACTTCCTAAAGGTCGCGGAACATGGCCTGCTATCTGGATGATGAGCGAAAACATGAAAAAGTGGCCCGATGACGGAGAACTGGATATCATGGAACATGTAGGATTTAATCAGGGGTACATTCATGCTTCGGTGCATACCAAGAAGTATAATCACATCATTGGAACACAGAAAACGGATACTTTGATTGTGAAAGATGCGAGTGAGAAGTTTCATGTATATAAGGCAGACTGGACGCCGGAGAAAATTGATGTTTATATTGATGATCAGAGATTTTTCACGTATGAAAACAAAGAAAAAACGTATGAAGCATGGCCTTTTGATCAGCCATATTTCATCATACTGAATCTTGCAGTCGGCGGTTTCTGGGGTGGAAAAGAAGGAATTGATGATACCATTTTCCCTCAGAAATATGAGATCGATTACGTAAGAGTTTATCAGAATAAATAAAATATAGAACTCCAAATTCTCCTCCTTTGGAGCAGTGGATAAATTTTCAAAGAAAATTTAGACGAGGTGGTTTAATATTAAAAAATAAGAAAAGATTATAATGAAGAGATTAATTGTAAGTTGCTTTGTAGTTGGGTTGGCTTTCAATGCAAACGCACAAAATTACTGGAAGAAAAATGCAGGTAAAACGGCAAAAGTTTTCCTTACCAATTCCAAAACCAATGAAAAGATGGTGGATAAAGGCACGGTAAAATTCGAGAAATTTGGTCAGCCCAAAGAAACGGATGCCTGTATTTTTGTAGATCCGGACTTTAAATATCAGAAATTAATAGGAATTGGTGGCGCCATTACGGATGCTTCCGCGGAGACTTTTTATAAACTTCCGAAAGAGAAGCAGAAAGAAATTATTGAAGCCTATTACGGAAAAAATGGTTTGGGATACACCGTTGTGCGTACCAATATGAATTCGTGTGATTTCTCAAGCGATTCTTACACCTATGTTCAGGAAAACGATAATTCGTTAAAATCCTTTACTGTTTCGCATGATGAAAAGTATAAAATTCCGATGATTAAAGAAGCGCAAAAGTCAATCGGAAAAGATTTTACCTTTTATTTTTCACCGTGGAGTCCTCCGTCTTGGATGAAGTCAAACAAAAATATGCTGAAAGGAGGAAGGCTGGAAAATTCTTTCTATCAGACTTGGGCAGATTATTATATTAAATTCATTAAAGAATACGAAAAAAGAGGAATCAATGTTTGGGGACTGACAGTTCAGAACGAACCGATGGCAACACAGACCTGGGAGTCGTGTATTTATTCGGCGGAAGAAGAAGGAGAATTTCTCAAAAATAATTTAGGTCCGACTCTTTGGAAAAATGGTTTCAAGGATAAAAAAGTGATGATTTGGGATCATAACCGTGATTTGATTTACCAGAGAGCTACAACAACGTTAAACGATCCTGAAACGTCAAAATACGCATCGGGAATCAGCTATCACTGGTACGAAACATGGAACAACAAAACCCAGCTTTTTGATAATTTATCTGAAACTCAGAGAGCTTTTCCGGATAAGTTTTTAGCTTTTACCGAAGGCTGTAAAGAGCAGTTTGATATGTCTAAAATTTATGAAGTGAGTTTAGGCGAATTATACGGAAGAAACATGATCAACGATTTCAATAAAGGAACGGCTTTATGGACAGACTGGAATGTTCTTCTGGATGAAACAGGCGGACCAAACCATGTTGGAAATTTCTGTTTTGCACCTATTATTGCAGATACTAAAACCGGAGAGCTTCATTATACCTATGAATATTATTATGTAGGGCACGTTTCAAAATTCATTAAACCAAAAGCGGTCAGAATCGGAACTTCGTCAAACAGAGCTGCATTAACTTCAACCACTTTCATGAATGAAAACGGACAGTTGGTAACGGTTATCATGAATGATACGGATAACGATATGGATACACATCTCTGGATCGAAGGTATGGCTGCAAAATTATCTGCTCCTGCACATTCTATACAGACTGTAATTTTATAGACTTCATATTATATTTTTATTATTTAGAATCGGCGGCATCGAAGATGCCGCCGATTTTGTTTTATATATTATTCAACAATAAATCTTTTTGGATATCCCTTAATATTTCTGATTCTAAAAAATTCATCAAAATCAATGTTATCTTTAGTTTCATAAAAATCGATTAATTTAGTAAGAAAAGATTCTAAACTGCCGGAAATGATATTCCTGTCATTATCGGCATGCCAGAATTCAATTAATTGATTTTTCTGTCCGGTAAAAATTCCTTTTACATCATAACAAATGCTGTCTCCTCCGCCATTTTGAAAAATAGGAATCCAGTTTTCATTCCACCAGTTTTCAATTTCGAAATCGGTTCCAATCATCATATTTAATTCGGATGCATCAAAAAGAGCCTGATTTAAAGGAATAAACATGGAATTGTTTACGAAAGAATCATAACAATTCATATTTTGTCCGTTTTTCCATTTGTAAAGTATTCGCAAATCTGTTGGAATTTCCAATTTATAGTAATCTTCTAATGTATCTATCTGTTCATCCGTGAGAGGATTATTCAATTGAGAATAAAATTCAGGTCTTAAGACTGATAGATATTGATTTAATTTTTCAATTGTTTCATCCATGATATGGTGTTTAATGCGATTAAAATTGATTATGATTACTTTTTCTCCATTTTTCTAATGAAATTACATCCCCGGAAACTGTTTCATCAACTAAAATTTCCTTGCAGTTATTTTTATTGATGTAAAAAATAGTATAAGTTTCCCAATGAAGCTTCCCATTAAATCCTGTTTTGATTATATAATATGGTTGTTTATTGAGCTCAAGACTATCTGTCATAAAAGAAAGATGTTTCTTATTTGATGAAATAGAATCTACGAACTTTGACTGATTTTTAACTTCTGGTAAATTATTGATAAGATCTAACGCTTTTTCAATATTACACTTTTCTTCGGTGATTTTATTTTTAATTCCATAAAATTTAGGAAGTTCATCTTCAATATCTATAGGATAAACATTTTTAACTTTTCCTTTAGCATATAATAAGAGAGACCATGGTTTGTATTGAGATAGGTTAATATTTATTTTTCCGATTTTAATTGTCTTATCAATCTCTATATCAATTCTATCAATATTATTTTTTAAAATATATTCACCGGCTTCTGCAGTATAATAATTGGCATCGTCTGCAATTGTATAGAAATCATCCTCATTTTTATACGTTTTCTTTAAACTATCTAAATATTGAGATGTTGGATGAATAAAGATTACAAAATCTTTGTTTTCGTCCAAAATTTTTAGATTCTCGTCTTTTTTTACTGTTTGAGGTTTAATATTATCTTTTTCATTAATTTTTTTACAGGAAAATAAGAAGGTAACAGCTACAAATGGTAAAAATATTTTTTTCATTTTTAAACTAAAATCAAATGTATTATGAAAATTATTAAATTTTCGCTTACTAATCCAAATAAAAAAGCCGAATTCAATAATCCGGCTTAATTTATATAAGAATAATGATTTAAATTATTCAGTATCATATTTACTGATCACTCTCTGAGTAACCCCCGAACTGCTGAAACCTCCGTCATGGAAAAGATTCTGCATCGTTACTTTCTTAGTAAGATCAGAGAATAACGTTACACAGTAGTCTGCACATTCAAGTGCTGTTGCGTTTCCTAGCGGAGACATATCTTCTGCATATCCAAGAAAACCTCCGAAACCTTTCACACCGCTTCCAGCAGTTGTCATTGTAGGAGACTGAGAAACTGTATTTACACGAACTTTTCTTTCACCCCAATAGTTTCCGAAAGTTCTTGCAATGCTTTCAAGATAAGCTTTGTTGTCAGACATATCATTATAATCCGGGAATGTTCTCTGTGCAGCAATATAAGTAAGCGCCAAAATACTTCCCCATTCATTCATACAGTCTTTTTCCCAAGCCACTCTCATTACTTTGTGGAAAGAAACAGCAGAGATATCCCAGCCTTTCTCTAACCAGTCGTAGTTCATTTCTGTATAATGCTTTCCTTTTCTTACGTTGATGGACATTCCGATAGAGTGAAGGATGAAATCGATTTTACCGAATTTGGCAACAGCAGCATCAAAAAGTTTTTCAAGATCCTCAATAGAAGTAGCATCTGCACCAATTACTTCAGATCCTGTTTTCTCTGCTAAACCGTTAAGTTCTCCCATTCTCAAAGCAATAGGAGCGTTAGACAAAATAAATTCAGCACCTTCTTCATGACATCTTTCTGCAACTTTCCATGCGATCGATTGTTCATTAAGGGCTCCAAAAATAATTCCCTTTTTGCCTTTAAGTAAACCGTATGACATAATTTTTTAATGTTTATTATTATACAAATGTAGCAATATTTGTGTTTAGTACACAATAAAAAACGGAGCCTTCTGTAAAAAGACTCCGTTTTTCTTGAAAATATTTATATGACTGAAATTTTTAATTCGTTTTCTTGTTCCATTCTGCTTTTACATCTTCTGCTGCATCTTTTGTTTTTTCCCATGCATCATTGGCTTTATCTTTAACATCATCCCATGCATCAGCAAAATTATTTTTTACTCTGTCCAGCCAGTCTTCATGTCTCGCTTCTTCATCATTGTTTCTTTTTTCATTAATATAATCTTTGGCTCTGTCTGCCAATTCCTCTACTTTCCATTTTGCATTATCTGCAGCATCTTTTAAAGAGTTTTTTGTGTCATCTACTGCGTTTTCTGCTTTGTTGTATTCCGAATTGTTCATAATGTGATATTTTGTTTGTGTGATTATAATTAAACAAGAACCATTCCTAAAATTTTTTCTGATTGTTAAAATTTTCATAAACTTTAATTGATATAAAAGCTATTGTGTTAACCTTTAATTTGTGCAGAAAATACGATATGATCATTTTTCAGATGAAGTTCTTTAAGTCTTTAATATGATACTATAAATAAAAACTTAGCAATACTTAATGCATATTATATATTCATAATATTTTATGTAGATTAATTTTTTAATATTTAACTGAAATCATCATCATTAGCTTTATAAATAAAATGTATTTATATTTTCTATTATAATAAGCTGAAATCATTGAAGAATACTATAAATCCTTTTATTCATCGAAGTTTAGGTATGCTTGTCTTCAATGCGTAGTGATAAATTATGTTTTATTCATTATTACATGTTTTTTTTTGATAAATATTTAAATAAATTACTATTCAAAAAAAATCAAATTCCTCATTTGTCTACTATTTAAAGGGTTTTTTCTATAGAATAAATTCTATATTAATCTTCAATAAACTGTGATTAAAAGACACTTTTTGTAGTAATTATTCACTATTTAGTGTTAAGTTGCTGAATTGTCAAAAATATTTGCTTTTTATTAAAAATTATTATATTTGTGGTATCAAACTGATAGCTATTTAACAAAAACTAGAAATGCAGAGACATTCAAAATTTAAAATCTTATTTGCAGGCTTATTTTTTTTAAGCTTCACTTTTTCACAGGCTCAGGTTGGGATAGGAACCCCTTCACCAAAGCCTTCTGCCATGTTGGAAATTAATTCTAATAACAAAGGTGTACTATTTCCAAGTGTTGCCTTAAATTCCGATACGGATAATACCACAATTGTTTCTCCCGCTGATGGACTTATTGTATGGAATAACGGACAGGCCGGATTAGTGGAGACTGGCTTTTTCTACTGGAATAATGCAAAATGGAATATGCTTTCTATTGCAGGAAGCCAGATCAATCCAATTATTCCCGGAGGAGGAGACGGCTGGAATGATACCGCAACCAACAGCGGAAACAATGGAGGAGCAAATACCAATCTTGCTTTAGGAACCAATACCTACGATGATCTTGTTTTTAAAGTTAATTCTGTAAAAATGGGAAGACTGGGTGTAGACAACTCCGTAAGTTTAGGCCCAATGGCAAATGCAGGACAGAACGGTATTTCAATCGGAACTTCAAGTTCTGCTTATCAGGGAGTTTCTATCGGAAATGAAGCTTCTGTAGGGGCAAATGACGGTTTGGCAGTAGGAAACAAAGCAACAGCAGCAGCATTCAAATCAAATGCAATCGGCTATAATGCCAAAACCAATAAAAACGAATCCACAGCAATCGGGAATAATTCTTTAGCGGACGGATTTCAGTCTACGGCAATCGGATATAACTCTAAAACCACAGCCAACGAATCATCAGCATTGGGAAACAATTCATTCGCGGCAGGATTTCAATCAGTGGCATTAGGTTACAATGCAAAGACAAATTCCAACAGCGAGACAGCAGTTGGATTCAATACCGTGACCAACGGACAGAATTCCACAGCAGTAGGTTCCGGAGCTTCTGCAATAGGGCAGAATTCTACAGCAATTGGTTACAACACCACCACAAGCCAGTATAATGCAATTGCCATCGGAAACAGCAGTGCAAACGTAGGAATAGGAACAAGTACACCGAATACTACAGCAAGATTAGACGTAAACGGACAGTACAAATTGGGAAGCAAAGGAACGGTAAATAAAAACCAGATCAGTTTTGAGGTTTGGCCAAGTGTTTCTATTAATAACCTGCCATCAGGAAAATCTACAACTATGGATATTGCTATTCCTGCGACAATGCTTCCAAGCTCTACCAGAGCGACAATTGTGGTAACTCCGGCTTCGGATTTCGCAGGAAATGCATCGTTTTCTATTTCTAATCCGAGAATGACTTCAACTTCTTCTATTACAATTAATCTTACCAATATTTCAGGAAACGCAGAAAGCTTGTATTCTTCACATTTCTACGTCACGATTAATGAATTTTAACAGAATTAAATAATAAAATGCGTCACTTCGTACAGATTGAAAAAATCTTCAGAAGTTTTCTTTAATGGTTATAAAGAAAGGATCTCATCAACGAGATCCTTTTACTTTTATCAGTATTGAAATTTATAATAGCAGAGTCATTTACTTCGTTATTTAATGATTCTTTCCAATACCCATTCGATAAGATTTTTCTCGGAAGCATGATGATCTGCAGAAAATTCTCCGCGTCTTCTGTTGGCAATTACATTATTTACAGTAATTGCTTTATGTCCTAAAAGTTTAGACAATGCATAAATCGCAGAAGTTTCCATTTCGAAGTTTGTTACACCCAGATCGTTCAGAGTTTCTAGAAATCTATCATCAACAGCTTTCAAACGTAATTGTCTTCCCTGTGGAGCATAGAAGCCGGGGAATGTTGCGGTATTCCCATGATATTTTGCGTCTTTGTATAATTCTCCCAATTCTTCCGCCCAATCTGCAAAATAAAGCATAGGTTTGATTTTCGGGTAAGGAAACTTTTCTGTAAAGTTTCTGGAAAATTCATTTTCAAACGCATAATCCTGATAAAAATGCATCAGACCGTCCAATCCTACAACATTTTGTGTAACCAGCATATTGTCTACCTGAACCTCTGGATTTACACTTCCGCAGGTTCCCATTCTGAATAACTGTAAAGCAGAATGTTCCGTTTTAAATTCTTTATTTTTAAGATCGATATTTACCAGCGCATCAAGCTCGTTCATCACAATGTCAATATTCTCAGTCCCGATTCCTGTGGACATTACAGTGATTCTTTCGCCTCTCAGCGTTCCTGTATGCGTGTAAAATTCTCTTTTATTCTTTTTAACTTCTACTTTATCAAAATATTTTGAAACCTTCGCAACACGATCCGGATCGCCTACAAGAATAATTTTTTCGGCAATATCTTCCGGTAAAAGGTTCAGGTGATAAACACTTCCGTCTTCGTTCAGAACAAGTTCTGAAGCAGCAAGTTTATTCAGCATAATTTGTTTTTTATAGTTTTAATAATTGAAAATTGTGATTGATTTTTGTCAATCTTTAAAAATCCTCTCCCAATATCCTCATCATTATTTTTAGAATGTCAATATTGGAAATTGACTTTTAGTAATGAATTTGATTTCGGGGTTTAAAATTAATAAAAAATACCCGAACTGAGATGTAAACATTATTTAATTCAGATTTAAAATTGTGGTAACGTCCGAATTGTGCGCTGTTAATAGATTTGCGCTAAAAATTTCATGAGATTTTATCCCTTTGTTGCGATCCTTTTTCTGCTCATGCTTTTTCAGGGATGCAAAAATATCTTCATGATGATCCTTACTTTAAAAATTATAATATTCAGAAAGCCGATGCCATTTTAAAGCAAAAAATTAATTATCTCGCAAAAAATACAGATTTTAAAACATTCGACAGAAGATCAGGGAAGAATCAACAGTCCTGTGAAAAAGGAAAATTCTTGGATCTACGAAAAGTCTTTCAAAACAGCAACAGTAAGAAATGTGGCTTTAATAAAACCTTATTTTCACAACGGTGCTTTCAATACTCTGGAAGAAGTCATGGATTTTTACAACAAGGGGGAGGAAAAGATTTTGGCTTACAAGTGAAAAATCAGACGCTGGCTTCGGATAAGCTGAATTTAACACAAACCGAAATAAAACAGATTATTGCATTTTTGAATACTCTCACGGATGTAAGCCGGAAATAGTTAATGATCAATGAAATATTCAACAGTTTAAGTACCACATTGATGAAATTTGTAGATAAAGTTTTATTAAAATGACTATATTGCGCCGATAATATAAAAAGTATAAAAATTAGTCTTATCAATATCTGTATAGCAGAGCAGATTATTCAGGCTAAAAATAATACAATTATAAACTATTTACCTTAAAAACTTAAATTTATGAAGTACGTTATCATTTTTGCAGCGATTCTTGCTGTGCTTATTATTTACACGGTAATTTCCAGCCGTAAAAGTTTAAAAAACGCTCCCGGAAGATTAATCAATGCCAGAAAACTGTATACTAATGGCGATTACAATGCCGCTTTAAAAGAATTAAGAGAAGCTTTTGTTCTTCCATTCGGAGATAAGGTAACCCTAGAATACAGAACTCATGTGTTAGCTGTTTTAGATCTTTTAACAGAAATTTTAAACGAAATGAACGTTAAAGCCGATAAATTAACCGCTAAATTATACAAGCGACTGAATGAAGCTACGGGAACGATTCAGATTGAGGAATATCTGCTGAAACCAATCAATGATTTCTTCGAAAATACAGAATCTGATGAGAAACTGGCGGAGTTTTTAAAAAAAGCGGCAATGTCAGGTGAAATTGGTGTTGTTTATAGTGATGATAATTCCGGACCGGATATCAGCAACAGAACCAATGAATTTATCAACCGCGGCGGGAAATTTTTAATGAAAGGAGAATATCAGAAAGCGATTGATGTTTATAATGAAGCGCTCACCCAAAGCTGGGATCAGCAGGATGAAGCTTTTCTGTACGATCAGTTAGCATCATGTCATTTAATGAATAAAGATATTGCAGCAGCGGAAGCAAATTATCAGAAAAGCATCAGTATAAAACCATACTATACCAATATGTGGAACTACTGCGACTTTTTAATTTACAACAAGCGAAAAGCAGATGCAGAAACACAGATGTCACAGCTTGCTGCGTTGATTAAGACAAAATCTGACCAGAAAGATTACGACAGCCTGTTCAAAAAATGGTACAGCCTGTCTTAAAAACCTAACCCAATTGAATACAATTAAAAGTCATATTTTATATGGCTTTTTTTGATTCTTATAAGTTCCGATTTAATATAAAATTCATTTAATTAACATTCCTCAACTGAAAAATCTTAAAACATTAATATTAACAGGAAACCCAATGGAAAAAGCAACCATTGAAAAGCTAAAAATAATGATGCCACAAACACAGATTTATTTTTAAAAATCATAAAACTATTATTGCAAGGCTTCCGCTATCATTTGCTGAACGAAGTGCCGTTGCGACCGTAAAATATTTTAAAGTCTATTTAAAAAGACTTAGCGACCTTCGCGCGAAGAAAATAAAATTCTTTAATGACTAAAACTATCCGCCAACTCTCTTGGTTTTATAGCCCATTTCTTTAAGGATATTCATAATCTTATCACGATTATCTCCCTGAATGATAATCGTTCCGTCCTTTTCAGAACCACCGATTCCCAGTGTAGTTTTTATCTTTTTTGAGATTTTTTTCAGGTCTTCCTCACTTCCTTCCCAACCTTCTACAATCGTTACAGGCTTTCCGTTTCTTCCTTTTTTTTCAAATTTGCAAACCAAAGGTTCTTTTTGCTTGAACTGTTCTTCAGGCATCTCAAAATCCTGTTCTTCATGATCAGGAAAAAGGTTTTTCAGTTGATCTCTTAAATCCATAGAGCAAAATTAATAAAATATTTACTTTTTCTATTTATAAATCACAAACTAAACGATTTCAGCATATTTTTAAAACTCCAAACGTTATAAAAATCAAAATATTGCGTGTTAAAACATAATTAGAAGATATTTTAAAAATTCATGTATTTGTGATTTATAAACAAAAAAATAAAATCATTGACAACATTTTTTTATTTTTGATCGTTAATAACAAAAAATATTTTATTTGCACCAAATATGAAACTATTAGCCAGGCATTTTATTTCAACTTTTTTACTTGTTTTCGGAACCGCAAATGCTCAACTAACGGAAGATCCTCTGAAAGCTGTCATAGAAACAAAAGACACTCAAAACTTCTGGGAAGCTTTCGATAAAATGGAAACTTCCAAAACCAATCCTTTTACAGAATATATATACAAAGGTTCACCCGGAGTACAATCCTTTATTAAATACCGCATCATTAACGCCGATTCTCTGTATGCAACAGTGAAAAAAAATAAAGAACAATATTTACAGACGAGAAATACATTAAAAGCAATTAATTCAATTGATAAAAAGTTAAAATCATCATACAGTGCTTTAAAATATTGGTATCCGGAAGCGAAATTCCAGACTGTATATTTTGTGTACGGAAGAATGACAACCGGAGGGAACTCTTCACCAGATGGAATTTCCATTGGAACAGAATTATTCAAAAATCTGGATGGTGTTGTTGCGCTTATCGTTCATGAAATGATTCATTTTCAACAAAATAATAAAGGAGGAAATAATCTTTTGAAACAGGCAGTTACGGAAGGTGGAGCGGATTTTATAGGAGAGTTTGTTTCAGGAGAAAAGATGAATACTATACCTTTTGAATATGGAGAAGCACATCTGGATCAACTCTGTAAAGAATTTGTGACACGCTATAAAAGTGATGATTTCGACGATTGGTTTTACGGAATTACCAAAAAAGATGACAGACCTAATGATTTGGGATATTGGATTGGATACAGAATTTGTGAAGCGTATTTTAATAAGCAGACAGACAAGCATAAAGCTGTACATGACATTTTAAATATTGAGGATCCTTTTTTGTTTTTAAAAGAAAGTGGTTTTCTGGATTCCTACATTCAGCAATATGCAAAAGAAAAGAATTTAAAATATGAAGATTTTTTCAGTGAATTTTCTGGAGAACCTTCCGAAATTACTTTTACGGTAAATGTTCCCGATAAAAATGATGAGATCTATATTGTTGGAAATCAGAAAGAATTAGGAAACTGGAACGCTTCATCCGTAAAAATGAATAGAAAAAGTGATTTCGAACGTACACTCACGTTAAAATTACACTTCCCTGTGCAGTTGAAATTTACAAAAGGAACTTGGGATCAGGAAGCCGATGTAAAAGGTTTTGAAAAAGGAAGCAATATTATTTTAGATAAGCTAAAATCAAATAAAATATCATATAAAATAAACAATTGGTTTGAAAATTAAGAAGCTGGGAGTGTGAAACTTGATGATGGAAGTTTATAGTTTTCTATTTTAAAGAATAGCAGTCAAAAATAATCTTGGCAAACCTTTGCGTTTAAAAAAATCTAAAAAATCCGCGAGAGAAAAAATTTTGTAAGATTTCAGTATTTATTATATTTTAAACAAAATTTAAGTTCGTCCATTCTTTCATTCATTTCAAAATAAATAAATTTGTAATACAAAAGTTTATACAAAATGTCGAAAAAAGCAATATTAGCGATCCTTGATGGATGGGGACTGGGAATGAATCCTGATGTTTCAGCCATAGATAAAGCAAGCACACCTTTTATAGATAACTGCCTTAAAAATTTTCCGCATACAACGCTTGAAGCAAGTGGTCTGGCGGTTGGACTTCCTGCCGGACAAATGGGAAATTCTGAAGTAGGACACATGAATCTGGGAGCTGGAAGAGTGGTTTACCAAAATCTGGTTAAACTGAATATGGCGGTTGAGAACGGATCTTTAGGACAGCAGAAAGTGATTCAGGATGCTTTTGATTATGCTAAAAAAGAAAATAAAAAAGTACATTTCATCGGTTTGGTTTCCAACGGGGGAGTACATTCACATATCAACCATTTAAAAGGACTTTTAACGGCAGCTCACGAATTCGGACTGAATGAAAATGTTTTCGTTCATGCCTTTACAGACGGGCGCGACTGCGATCCGCTTTCAGGAAAAGGGTTTATCGAAGAACTTCAGGATCACATGGAAAAAACAGTAGGAAAACTGGCAACCGTAGTCGGAAGATATTACGCAATGGATCGTGATAAAAGATGGGAGCGTGTAAAACTCGCTTATGATGCGATGGTAGAAGGAGTGGGAGAACAGTCGACGGATGCATTGGCTTCAATCCAGAAATCTTATGATAATCATGTGACGGATGAGTTTATCAAGCCGATTATCATGATCGATTCCACACAGACAGGAAATGTGGTTCCTGTTGCTAAAATTGTTGATAATGATGTGGTCATCTGCTTCAATTTCCGTACAGACAGAGGCCGTGAAATTACGGAAGTACTTTCTCAGAAAGATTTCCCGGAGTTTTTCATGAGAAAACTGCCGCTTTATTATGTGACTTTAACGAATTATGACAAAACTTTCCAGAACGTTCATGTTGTTTTCGACGAAGAAGTGTTACACGAAACGATGGGTGAAATTTTAGAAAGAAACCATAAAACACAGATCCGAATCGCAGAAACAGAAAAATATCCTCACGTTACATTTTTCTTTTCAGGAGGAAGAGAAGCCGAATTTAAAGGAGAAAAAAGACTGCTTTGTCCAAGTCCTAAAGATGTTCCTACCTACGATTTAAAACCGGAAATGTCAGCATACGACATCACCAATGCGATCGTTCCCGAGCTGGAAAATGAAACTACAGATTTTATCTGTCTGAATTTTGCAAATACAGATATGGTAGGACACACCGGAGTTTTTTCAGCAGCGGTAAAAGCAGCTGAAACGGTAGATAAATGCATTGAAAAAGTAGCAACCACAGCTTACGAGCATGGTTATGCGGTATTCATTTTAGCAGACCACGGAAATTCTGACGTGATGATTAATCCGGACGGAACGCCAAATACGCAGCATTCTACCAATCTGGTTCCTTTTATTGTGATGGATAAAGACCATACATGGAATCTTAAACCGGGAAAACTAGGCGATGTTGCCCCTACAATCCTGAAAGTAATGGGAGTAGAAATTCCTGAAGTAATGACTGGAGATATTTTAGTGAACTAGAATAAATACTGGAGGTTTCATTAAAATATCAGAAAACATTTGTTTCTTAAATATTATTTAAGTTTTAAAAATATTAAAGATAAATTGCCGTTATTATTTATATAGCGGCATTTTTTATGATTAATATCAGAAATAATTAACAAAATATTATGTCCTAAATAATAAATAAAACTTTAAATTTGTAATTTAATCTAAATTCTAAAAATGTATCAAAAGCTTGTAAGGAAAGAAGTAATGGGAATTTTGGAAAAGGAAGTAGGTTCTTTTCTGAATAAATTTTTAACGCCAATTGAAAAAATCTGGCAACCCTCTGATTATCTTCCGGATCCCTCGAGCGAAGATTTTAAACATGATTTAGACGAAATTCAGACTTTTGCACGTGAAATGCCTTATGATCTTTTCGTAACCCTGATTGGTGACTGCATCACAGAAGAAGCTTTGCCTTCTTACGAATCCTGGTTAATGGGAGTAGAAGGAGTAGATCAGGAGCAGAATGAAATCGGATGGGCAAACTGGGTGAGAGCCTGGACTGCAGAAGAAAACAGACACGGAGATCTTTTAAGCAAATATCTTTATTTGTGCGGAAGAGTAAACATGAGAGAAGTTGAGGTTACCACTCAATATCTTATTAATGACGGTTTCGATTTGGGAACAAGTATGGATCCTTACAGAAACTTCGTATACACGAGTTTTCAGGAAACAGCAACCAATATTTCCCACAGAAGAGTAGGAACGTTAGCAAAACAGTCCGGAAACGGAAAATTGGCTAAAATGTGCGGTGTAATTGCTGCAGATGAAGCGAGACACGCTAAAGCATACAAACATTTCGTAGCAAAAATTTTAGAAATTGATCCTTCGGAAATGATTCTTGCTTTTGAAGATATGATGCGTAAGAAAATCGTAATGCCTGCTCACATGATGAGACAGTCCGGACAAAAAGCAGGAGAACTTTGGGGACATTTTTCGGATGCTGCACAGAGATGCATGGTATATACAGGACAGGATTACATCAATATTCTGAAAGACCTTCTGGATGAATGGAAGATTGAACACGTAAAAGGTCTAAACGAAAAAGCTGAAAAAGCACAGGAATATTTAATGAAACTTCCTGCAAGGCTGCAGAAAATTACAGACAGAATTTCAACGCCGGATCTTCAGTTTCAGTTCAATTGGGTAAAAAGTTAGTTCTATAATTGGATAAATTATAAAGTAAGAGTGCTAAGTATTTTTGGCACTCTTTTTATTTTGTATCTTTGCAATTCTAAATCTTAAATATAATGATGAATAATAAAAAAATTGCTGTTGATTTCGATGGAACCATTGTGGACGATGCATATCCGGGAATCGGCAAGGCGAAAATTTTTGCTTTCGAAACACTTAAAAGACTTCAGGCGGAAGGTTTCAGATTAATTCTGTGGACATACAGACACGGAAAAACACTGGATGAGGCAGTAGAATTCTGCAAAGAAAACGGCGTTGAGTTTTATGCAGTCAATTCAAGTTTTGAAGGAGAAGTTTTCGATCCCGAAACACAATCCAGAAAATTAGATGCAGACTGGTTCATAGACGACAGAAATCTGGGAGGATTTCCGGGATGGGGCGAAATTTATAATATTATTCAGGAAAGAATAGAATTCCGTGTAGAAGGAAAAGAGGTTTTAGCCTATTCAAAATTAAAAAAAGAAAAGAAAAAAGGATTATTCTGGTAGAATAATTAAAATGTAACGATTTAACGGTGTAGCAATTTACCAATTATTGATATTGTTACATTGGATATACTAATACATTGGTAAATTAAAACAATGATTCAATTAAAAACAATAGACGAACTACGTCTTATGAAAGAAAGTGCCCGTCTGGTTTCAAGAACATTAGGAATGTTGGCAAAAGAAATCAAACCCGGGATTACCACTTTATATTTGGATAAGTTAGCGCATGATTTCATAAAGGATCACGGTGCTGAACCTGCATTTTTAGGTTATGGAGGTTTTCCGTACTCTTTATGTATTTCTCCAAATGAACAGGTGGTTCACGGTTTTCCAAGCAAAGAAGAAATTAAAGAAGGAGACGTACTTTCTGTAGACTGTGGTGCTGTTCTGAACGGTTTTGTGGGCGATCATGCTTATACTTTTGAAATTGGGGAAGTAAAACCTGAAACCAAAAAACTTTTGAAAATAGCTAAAGAATCTCTTTATAAAGGAATTGAGCAGTGTGTACGAGGAAAAAGAATCGGAGACATTTCTCACGCTATTCAGGCGCACTGCGAAAAAGAAGGATATGGTGTTGTAAGAGAACTTGTTGGTCATGGTGTCGGAAGACAAATGCACGAAGATCCGCAGGTTCCGAATTATGGAAGACAAGGCAGCGGAAAAGTAATTAAAGACGGATTAACGATTGCAATTGAACCGATGATTAATCTGGGAACTGAAAAAGTGAAATTTCATAATGATGGATGGACGGTGACAACGTTAGACAATCAGCCTTCTGCGCACTTCGAACACGATGTTGCGGTAATTAACGGAAAACCGGTGTTGCTTTCAACATTCCAGTATATTTATGACGCTTTAGGAATCGTAAGCGATGAAGAAAAAGCGTTCCAATTGGATTTTTAATGAAAAAAGTAACTAAACTTTTACTGAATAAAATTCCGCGTCCGATGCTTATTAAAATGAGCATTTGGGCACGACCTCTTATCTATCAGTTCTTTAAAGGCGATACGTTTTTTGATCCTATTGACGGAAGATCTTACCGGAAATTTCTTCCTTACGGATACGGAAGTCAGCGCGAAAACGCATTATCTCCCGGAACTTTAAGTCTGGAAAGACACCGACAGATGTGGCTGTATCTGCAAAATGAAACCGATTTTTTCATTAAAAATTACAAAGTTCTGCACATCGCTCCGGAACAGGAATTCCTGAGAAAATTTAAGAGAATGAAAAACTTAAACTACATTTCTGCCGATCTTTTTTCGCCGATTGTAGATGTAAAAGCAGACATTCTCGATTTGCCTTTTGAGAATGAAAGTTTTGATATTGTTTTTTGCAACCACGTTCTGGAACACATTGAAGATGATGCCAAAGCGATGAGTGAACTGTACCGTGTTTTAAGACCGGGAGGTTGGGGAATTCTTCAGGTTCCGATGAAAAATTCTTTGGAAAAAACGTATGAAGATTTTACGATAAAAGATCCGAAAGAACGTCAGAAACATTTCGGGCAGTATGATCACGTTCGCTGGTACGGAATGGATTATTTTGACCGACTGAAAAAAGCAGGCTTTGAAACGGATATTAATTTCTATTCTAAACAGTTCACCCAAGAGGAAATAAAAAAATACGGGCTTAGAGAAAATGAAATTCTGCCTATAGTATACAAAAAATAAGAAACGTCTTCGTTACGAAGACGTTTTTGTTTTTTCTTAAATTTAAGTAAATTATTCTTTGATAAATTTCAAAGGCTTTTGCCCTTCAATCATTAAAATATATTGTCCTTTTTCAAAATTTTGAGTGTCAATTTTCACTTTTTTGTCAGACGTTTTACCTTCATACATCATTTGTCCAAGCATATTGAAAACCTTTACGGGAAGATCATTTTCCAGATTTATTACAATTAAATTATCCTTTACAGGGTTTTGAAAAGAAATGGTAGTTTTAAGATTATTCTCTTTCGTTGATAAAATGAAACTGTTATAATAAATTTTATTTCCATTAGAAGGATTCGTAATGATGAGAGTCTTTCCCGAACCATTAGGAACAACCTGATAATTATAAACCTGACCAATTGCCGGATTAACGTAAAAATCGCAATTTTTTTGATCATATCCTTGTACAGCCGTCATATTATTTCCCCAGTAATCAGCCAACGTACATCCCGAAGAACCGTTTTTTGTAAATGAATCATCTATAGTAGAAAAGGTAAGCGGTATTCCGGAAACATTAAAATATTTGGAGGTAAAAACATTGCTTCCCGATGAATTTGAAAATGTAGAAGGCTGAAGCGACTGATCCATCGTAGGAGTAACGGTTGTTTGTCCTCCTATAATCATTTGTGAAATATACCAGTTTGTATTGAACAGTTGGGAAGTATTTTGAGCCAATAAAAGACCGCCGCAACACAAAAGAAGTAAAGTTTTTTTCATGGTTTAAATTTTCTCAAAGATAGCATTTCTTTACTAAAAAGCCGCTTTCAAATTATGAAAACGGCTTTGCTATAAAGCATTTAACAAGATTATTAAATATGAGTTTATCTTTAATGTGCGGAAACAGCTTTCAGTCCAACCACAGATCCGATTAAAGTAACAATAAAGAAAATTCTCCAGAAACTTACAGGATCTTTAAAGAAAAAAATTCCCATTAAAACAGTTCCTACTGCTCCAATTCCTGTCCAGACTGCATAAGCGGTTCCGATAGGTAAAGTTTGGGTGGCTTTAATCAGTAAAAGCATACTTACCGTTAAAGAAATCAGAAAACCTGCAAACCAAAAATACATTGTTGTTCCGCTTGTTTCCTTTACTTTTCCCAGACATGAAGCGAAAGCAACTTCAAATAGTCCTGCAATAATCAAGATGATCCAATTCATTTTTTTGTCATTTACAATTGCAAAGTTCCGTAATTTGGTAAGAATAAAATTTTACAATTGTTAAAAAATCTACTGTAAAGATTAGATCTCATCTATCCAAACCCTACAACCCTTACACTCTCAAACGCTAAAATTCTCAAACACTCCAACCCTAAAAACACTACAGCTTAATCTCCGCTCTTATTCTACTTAAACTAACTTGCGAAATCCCTAAGTAAGAAGCAATATGCCCAAGCTGAACCCTTCTGATCAAATCAGGTTTGTTTTTTACCAAATCTTTATATCTTTCAAGAGCCGTTTTATACTGTCTTGAGATAATGAGCTCCTCAGTTTTTACCAGTTCTCTTTCCGCAAATTTTCTTCCCCAATTCGCTATATGAATATCCTCATTGAATAATTTTTTAAGATGTTCTGTTTCCAGTTGATACAGTTCGCAGTTTTCCAGCAGTTCAATATTTTCGTATCCTGGATTATTTTCCACATAACTTTTCATGGAAACCACAGGTTCACCCTCACTTCCGAACCAGAATGTGATGTCTCTGTCTTCTGTAGATGCATAGGCACGAACAATTCCTTTTTTCAACAAATAGATATGAGGAATTACTTTTTCAGCTTCCATCAGACAGAAATTCTTGGGATAAGAAACTTCCGTAATGTATTGTTTCAGTTTTATTTTTGAGATTTCGGGAAGTAAGTAAATGCGGTCGAGAATCTGGTCAATTTCCATAAGTTTTGGATAATTCATCTAAAATATTGGTTTTAGCAACAGAAAACAAGAAAATTATTCTCCTCTGTTTTGATTTAAATTAAAAATTAATTAAATTTAGAAGGTAAAACGTTTAACCAAAACAGGAGCCGGAAAGTCTTTGTTGATTAGTATTGAATTAATATACCAATAATTTAAATTTGAATTTGTTGTTAATTATTTGATTTTTAATGTATTGAATTTTGTTTTATTTCGGTTTCGAAAAACTGCCAATCTACAATTATTTTCAAAACGACCAAAAAATTCGTCTATTGTTTTTTATGTTTTTTATGAAATATTTTTGCACAAAAGTCAGAGATTATGAAAAGAGCTTCTATTAAAGACATTGCGAGAATTGCTGAAGTTTCTGTAGCTACGGTTTCCTATGTCCTCAATAAAAAAGAAGGAAGCAGAATTAGTGAAGCAACGAAAACCAGAATTCTTGACGTTGCAAAAAGCATCAATTATACCCCGAATAAAATTGCAAAAAGTCTGAAAATGAATAAGACCAAGCTGATCGGACTGATTGTTGCAGATATTTCAAATGACTTTTATTCCAACATCGCAAGAAATATTGAAGATGAAGCCATGAAGTTGGGTTATACACTTCTGATAGGAAGCTGCGATGAAAATCCTGAAAAATTTAAAAAACTGACCGAACTTTTCTCAGAACAGCAGGTGGACGGAATGATTATCGCCCCGGTTGTGGATTCGGATGAAGCCATCAATAAACTTATTCTTGAAGAATACCCGATCGTAACCATCGACCGTTATCTTAAAAATGTAAGTTTACCGGGAGTAATGATCAATAATTCAGAAATTTCTGAACAGATCTGCGATCATCTGGTAAGAAAAGATTTTGATGAAATTATTTATGTAGGTTACGATACAGAGCTACCGCATTTGCTGGACAGACAGGATGGTTTTGACCAGAGAATTGCAAAGTCGGATATTTCGGCGAAAAGAATTTTAATCGGAATTCATAATATTACCGAAGAAGTGCATCAGAAAATGCAGGAAAATCTGGATCTTTCCAAAAAAACAGCCATTTATTTTTCAAGTAATAAACTGGGAATTGCAGGTCTTAGATATCTGATCGATCATAACATCAGTGTTCCGGAACAGGTTTCATTGGTGGCGTTCGACGAAACAGAAGCCTATTACCTTTTCCCGACGGAAGTTTCATTTGTGCAGCAGCCTTTATACGATATGGCTAAAGAATCTGTGGAGCTTCTTGATAACCAGATTAATAATTATACAACTAACGGAAAAAGAGTAACTTTCCATGCTAAATTTATGGAAAGAAGTTCTGTAAAATAATAAAAAGAATAATGACAGAAGAGATAATGACGACAGAAAAAAGACCTTATATTGTATGTTTCGGTGAAGTTTTGTGGGATATTTTTCCTGAAGGTTCAAGAGCGGGAGGCGCACCTTTTAATGTAGCATATAATGTTCATAAAATGGGCATCGATGTAAAAATGCTGAGCAAAACAGGAAAGGATGAACTGGGAGAAAAATTAACCGATAAAATTAAAAGTTGGGGAATTACCACAGATTTTATTCAGGTAGATGAAGTTCATCCTACGAGTACGGTGATCGCTAAAATTGATGAACACAATGAAGCGAGCTACGAAATCGTTGAAAATGTAGCATGGGATTTTATAGATTTTCTTCCGGAACACCAAGATTTGGTTGCCAATGCGGAAGCTTTTGTCTTCGGAAGTCTATCTGCCAGAAATGAAAAGACCAGAGAAACCTTGCTTCAACTGCTTGAATTGGCAAAGCTGAAAATTTTTGATGTAAATTTCAGACCGCCTTTCATCGATTTTGAATTCATTAAAATATTGTTGAATAAAGCCGATATTGTAAAGATGAACAAAGCGGAAATGAAGCAGATCCTTGAATTTATGGGTGAAGAATATACAAACGAAGAAGAAAGTGTTCTATTCATTCAGAAAGAATTTAAGGTTAATGAAATTATTTTAACCAAAGGAAGCAAAGGCGCGGGTTATTTTGTAGGAGATCAAAATTATAGTTTTCCTGCCGTTCCCATCACCATTGCAGATACAGTGGGAAGCGGCGATTCTTTTCTTGCCGGTTTTATTTCCAAAAGAATTCAGAATCAGGAGCCTGAAGAAATTATAAAGGAAGGAATTGCTTTAGGAGCATTTATCACTTCAAAATCAGGTGCGTGTCCGGATTACAGTTATTCCGAATTTCAAAAATTTAAAGAATCAAAATTCTAATAAAAATTAAAGACTTTTTCAGACCGGAAAAGTCTTTTTTTATCGGTAAAAGTTTCCAATTAATTCCAAAGACCGATTAAGTTTAGTAACTTTGCAAATCCTAATATAATTTTTATGCACAAAGCAGGATTTGTAAATATAGTCGGAAAGCCCAATGCCGGAAAATCTACCTTGTTGAACCAACTGATGGGGGAGAAACTGGCGATTGTAACCCAGAAGGCTCAGACAACACGCCACAGAATTTTCGGAATTTATAATGAAGAAGACTTACAGATCGTATTTTCAGACACTCCCGGAGTTCTGGATCCGAAATACGGTTTACAGGAAAAAATGATGGATTTTGTAAAGGATTCTTTGCAGGATGCCGATGTTTTCCTTTTCATTGTGGATGTTACCGACAAAGCTGAACCTTCGGAATTTCTGATTGATAAGCTGAACAAAATTCCTGTGCCTGTTTTGCTTTTGCTGAATAAAGTAGACCAGACCAATCAGGAAGGTCTGGAAAAACTGGTAGAAACATGGCATGAGAGAATCCCGAAAGCGGAAATCCTGCCTATTTCTGCATTAAATGCTTTTAATACAGAAATTATTTTACCAAAGCTTAAATCTTTACTACCGGAAAATCCGCCTTATTACGATAAAGATCAGTATACAGATAAGCCCGAAAGATTCTTTGTAAATGAAGCAATCCGTGAGAAAATCCTTTTGAATTACGAAAAAGAAATTCCGTATTCTGTGGAAGTGGTTACGGAACAGTTCAAGGAAAAGGAAGGAATTATTTTCATCGATTCTATTATTTATGTGGAAAGAGATACCCAGAAAGGAATTATCATCGGACATAAAGGAGAAGCAATTAAAAAAGTCGGAAC
Organism: Chryseobacterium sp. 2P; assembly: GCF_059579425.1. Taxonomy (NCBI): domain Bacteria; kingdom Pseudomonadati; phylum Bacteroidota; class Flavobacteriia; order Flavobacteriales; family Weeksellaceae; genus Chryseobacterium; species Chryseobacterium sp. 2P. The sequence goes on along the minus strand of NZ_CM184194.1, from coordinate 2,304,760 downwards.
AGAATCCAGACTGGATCTTGAAAAATTCTTCAATAAAAAAATTCACCTTAATCTCTTTGTTAAAGTAAAAAAAGACTGGAGAAAAAACGACAGAGATTTGAAAAATTTTGGGTACAGATAGACTAAAAACTACCTAAAAGCCGTTCTATTAAGAGAATTTTCACTATTTTTAAATGTAAATTGCTTTTAATGAGCTACTCGAACACAACAAATTCAGATTCTGTTTTAAAAGATGTTGCGCTGCTAATCGTGCGGATTTTTATTGGTTTTGCCATGCTCTCTCACGGTTTTCCGAAGCTTCAGATGCTTTTAGAAGGTAAGTCGGATTTTTTTGATTTTTTAGGATTAGGATCGCAGATCACTTTAGGTCTAACGGTTTTCGCAGAATTTGCCTGTTCAATTCTCCTTATTTTAGGATTATTTTCAAGAATTTCATTAGGATTTCTGATGTTTACCATGATTATTGCGGGTTTCGTCGTTCATGGAGCAGATCCTTTTGAAAAGCGGGAAATGAGTCTTATCTATCTTTCCGTGTATCTCTTACTGATGGTTTTCGGAGTCGGAAAATTTTCAGTCGATTACATGATTGAGAAAAGGAAAAGAGCCAACGATTGGTAATTATTTTTATAATATAGATTAAAAAGAGCAGTTGTTTCAACCGCTCTTTTTGTTTCTAAGTATTGCAGGGAAGGTTGGACGGGATGCAGCTCCATTTAGGAAGTTCACTCGTTTCATCGATTTTCATGCAGCGCTTGTATTTCCGCCGATCATTTTATAGAGTTTATTTCATTCTAATTTTTTTATGATTGTCCGTTATTTAACATAACTGAAAATCTTTGAGTTTTTTGCTGAGTGAAACGCCTTTGCGAACTTAAAAACAGGTGGTATGTAAAATAATCTTAGCGATTCTCTGCGTTAAAAAGCGGTATGATTAATAAAGATTTTTTTTAATTTTTTCATAATAATTCTGAATTTGATGAATACTAAAGATAACATTATTTTATTAAATCCCATAAAAGTGTTTTAATATAGAATTGTATATTCTCTAATTTTGATTAATTTCGTGGAAATTGAAATTATTATGAAGATAAAACTGACCATATGCCTTCTTGCGTTCCTCAATTTCTATGAAGCGCAGGAAAATATTACCTACCAAAAGCCGTCTCCGGAAATCCTGAAACTGGCTGATTATGAAAGACCGCCAAGTGTTTTAATGAACAGTAAAAAAGACTGGATTGTTTTCACGTATCGCCCTACGTACAAAACACTGGAAGATTTAAGTCAGCAGGAAATGAAACTTGGAGGATTAAGAATAAATCCGGTAACCAATATTTCAAGTTCGGCAACGTATGCGAATAACCTGAAAGTGAGAAAAATGAACGATAAAACGGAAGTTCAGGTTAAAAATTTACCTTCCAATCCAAAAATCGCCAATACTTCATTTTCTCCCGACGAAAAAAAACTGGCTTTTACGAATACTACCAATAAAGGAGTAGAACTTTGGATTGTAGACCTTGAAACCGCTACCGCAAAAAAAATAACTTCAGACAATTTAAATGCAAATTTGGGAAGTCCTTATATCTGGTACAAAGATTCTCAGAATTTATTAATTAAAACCCTTCCGCAAAACAGACCTGCTTTAATCGATTCAAGTAAAGATCTTCCGACTGGTCCCATTGTTTCTACGGCAGACGGAAAAGTTTCGCAGAACAGAACGTATCAGGATCTTCTGAAAAATCCGCAGGACGAAAAGAATTTTGAGGTTTTAACCGCTTCAGAAATTTATAATGTTGATCTGAATGGAACTTTAAAGAAAGTAAAAGATCAGGATATGTATTCCGGATTAAGCTTTTCGCCGGACGGAAATTATCTGATGGCAACTACCATTAAAAAACCGTTTTCTTACATTGTCCCTCTAAGCAGATTTCCGATGACAACCACGGTGTATGATATGAACGGAAATGTGGTGAAAGTTGTAAACGAGACACCTCTGAACGAAATCATGCCAAAAGGATTCTCTTCCGTAAGAACCGGAAAAAGAGATATGGGATGGAGAAGCGATATGCCTGCAACTTTGGTATATGCAGAAGCTCTGGACGGAGGAGATCAATATAAAAATGCCGAATTCAGAGATGAAATTTTTACATGGGAAGCACCTTTCAGCAATGCTCCGAAATCTTTCTTTAAAACAAAGCAGAGATATTCTGATGTAAGCTGGACGAATGATCATTACGCCATTGTTTCCGAAGGGTGGTACGATACAAGAAATACAAAATCTTTTCTGGTTGATTTAAATAACGGAGAATCTAAAGTGATTGATGACAGAAATTATCAGGATGTGTACAGCGATCCCGGAAATTTCAATACCACAAAAAACCAGTACGGAAGATACGTTGTAGACATGAAAGGAGGAAAGTCTTACCTCATCGGAGCCGGATTTACAAAAGACGGACAGCATCCTTTCATTGATGAGATGGATGTGAAAACCATGAAAAAGAAAAGACTGTATACTTCCAATCTTAAAAATTCCAAGGAAGAAATTATTGATATTTTAAATCCTGCCAAAGGAGAAGTTCTTACGATTCAGCAGTCTTCCAGTCAGTACCCGAACTATTTTAAAAAGAGCATTAAATCCAGTAAGACAGAAGCGGTAACCAATTTCGCGAATCCTTTTGAAAGCATTAAAGATGTATACAAAGAAGTAATTACGTATAAAAGAAACGACGGCGTTACACTTACCGGAACACTTTATCTTCCTGCCAATTACGACAGAAAGGCAAAAACTGAAAAATTACCATTGTTGATCTGGGCTTATCCTACAGAATATAAAGATAAAAACACGGCAGGACAGAATACGCAGAATCCAAACGATTTCACTTTCCCTTACTATGGTTCTTTCGTGTATTGGACAACGAAAGGATATGCTGTTTTGGATGATGCTGCATTCCCGATCATCGGAGAAGGAAAAACAGAACCGAATGATACATTTATTCCTCAATTGGTAGCCAATGCAGAAGCAGCAATTAATGCGGTAGATCAATTAGGCTATATCGACAGAACGAAAGTAGCAGTTGGAGGACATTCTTACGGCGCTTTTATGACGGCAAATCTTTTAACCCATTCCAAGCTTTTCGCATGCGGAATTGCAAGAAGTGGAGCGTATAACAGAACTTTGACGCCTTTTGGTTTTCAGAGCGAACAGAGAAATTACTGGGATGTTCCGGAAATCTATAACACCATGTCACCTTTCATGAATGCAGATAAGATGAAAACGCCGCTTTTATTGGTTCATGGAGATGCAGACAACAATCCCGGAACGTTCACTTTACAGACGGAAAGATATTTTCAGGCGCTTAAAAATCTCGGAGCCCCTGTAAAAATGGTTCTTCTGCCTAAAGAAGCTCACGGATATGCAGCGAAAGAGAATATTCTTCATTTGCTTTGGGAACAGGATCAGTTTCTGGAGAAATGTTTGAAAAAATAATAATTTACATAAAAACTCGTTCAATTTTGGACGGGTTTTTCTTTTTCTGTCTTGTCCTGAAAAAGGTTGACTACTAAATACCAAAAAACCAGTCATCCTAATGAGATTAAAAAAAGTATCCGCCCCTGTTCAAGAATACAGTGAAGCATTTAAAAGACAAGTTGTCTCCGAATATGAGCGGGGATTATATACAAAATCACAATTACAAACCCGCTATAATATCAGGGGTAATTCCTGCATTCCCAGATGGTTAATGAAATATGGTAACTTTACTTATGAAAAACAATTAAGTAAAGGCAGACCCATGAAAGATCCACAGAAACAGAAGATTAAAGAGCTTGAAGCAGCATTGGCCAAAAAGGAAGAAGAAATCAAAGTGTTCAGGAAATTTATAGAAATTGCAGAGCGTGAGCTTAAGGTTGAGATTGTAAAAAAGTCTGGTTCCAATCAATCCAGGAAATAAAGGTAAATACGACTCTTTCAACAGAGAATATCTGCCGATTGTTTGGCTACAGTAAGCAAGCTTATTACAAGAGACAAAAACAGCCTGTTTCTACAGATCATGAAACAAGAGTTATAGAATTTGTTGTATCAATTCGTAAAAAGATGCCTAAAATAGGTACTAGAAAACTTTATGTTTTACTTAAGAATGATTTTGAAAAGGAAGAAATTCATGTAGGAAGGGATCAGTTGTTTAGCATTTTGAGATCAAATTATCTTTTAATTCCCAGAAGGCACAGCTATTTTAAAACAACCAATTCCAGACATTGGATGAAAAAATATCCCAATATTATCAAAGGAAAAGAATTGAAATGTTCGGAGAAAGTTTGGGTTGCAGATATTACTTATCTCAAGACCAAAGAGAAGAATTATTATCTTCATCTGATTACCGATGCCTATTCTAAGAAAATTGTAGGATACGAATTGAGTGATAATTTACAGACCAACTCTACGTTGAAAGCATTAAAGCAAGCCATACAGAATCGACTGTACAAGCATTCACTCATTCATCATTCAGACAGAGGGTTGCAGTATTGCAGTAAAGAATATACTGAAACACTCAAGAAAAGTGATATGCTTATCAGTATGACCGAAAATTCGGATCCTTATGAAAATGCTATAGCAGAGAGAGTGAATGGTATTCTGAAACATGAATTTGGATTGATTGATACTTTTGAAAATTTTAAAAATCTTTCCCAACAGCTTGAACAAGCAATTTATTGCTATAACAATTTAAGACCGCATTTTTCTTTACATTATAATATTCCAAACCAAGTACACATGAAAAATAATGTGAAATTAAAAACCTATAAAAAACAAAATCAGAATAGGAAAATTCCTACTCTGATTTAAGTATATTTGTGATATAAAACTAGTTAACCTTTTTCAGGACTAGTCATAAACTTAAAACTATAAATAAATGAAGCTAATAATCTTATTAATAATTTTCCCGATTTTACATTTTGCACAATTATCGCCAGAAGTAAAAAATCTTTATCAGCAAATATCAAAGGGTGAAAAAGCCGAGTCTTCTCATACAGGAATGGAAGGAACTGAAAGTGAATTGTATAAACTTCATAAGAAACTGGATGAAATTGCAAACGATAAAGAAGTGGAATATATTGCTTTCAATGGAAATCCTGTAGCTAAATATTATGCCGCAAATATTCTTTTCAACCGAAAATCTAAATCTATCGAAAAAATATTTGAATATTATCTTAAAAGTAAGGATTCTGTACAAACTTTGAAAGGTTGCGTAGGTGGTGTTTCTAGATTAGATTATGAATTGTATATAAATGTAATTTCCGAAAAACAAACAATAGATGCAATGCAATGGGAGAAAAAATGGAAAGATAGTATGATTACTAGCGGAAAGCAAAATAGCCCTGAATATTTAGGTTTAGTTGATATGTTAAATACAAAAACAATCTGGACTAAAAAAGATGTCGATTCATTAGCATATAGATTAGAACAAACCACTTTAAATAATCATGATGCTTCTAAAAAGTTGATTGAATTAATTTGTTTTCGTTATCTACATGAAAATAAGAAAGTTCCTTATTATGGAAAGATTGCCTATTTTGATAAAAAATATTCTTCAGAATATATCAAAAAGTATCTCAGGTTTTGTAGATTCGGACTTAAATAGCGGATAGAATATTAGAATTATCAAACTAGGAAAACATTAATTAGTTTATTGTTTATCCCAGCTTTGTACTTCGGAGCTATTCTTTTCTTGCAGATGAATTATACAGACTGACTTTTAGAGAAAAAATTGAAATCGATCGTACCAGATGGAGGCAAGAAAGAAACGACAGTGTCATAAAAGCCGATGAAAAGCCTGATAAAATGGTATTTCCGGAAAATAAAGCACTTTGGACAGAAACGGAGATTGATTTCCTTATTGGTAAGATTTGAACAAGAGATTCTCAATAATCCTTCATCATCAGAAGCTTTGGTTGAACTGTTGGCTGAAAATAATTTTTATTCAGAAATTAAGCGTCCTTACTATCAGAAATTGATGTATTTTGAAGAAAAGTACCATTCCGAAATGATTAAACGATATATTGATTTCTGTTCTAAATAATATACTTTTTTCAAAAATTATTCATATTCTGTTTACTTTAGTTTTTGTAATTTTCAGCCCGCAAAATTCAGTAAAAAATAAAAAACAAGGGACATTGATTCCGAAAAAGATATGTTACGAACCAATCAGACATTTTTAGACTACCTTGAAGGATTGTACAGAAGTGAAGAACATAAAGGGAATATTGTTTTAGAATCTTTTGAAAAAGGCGATAAAATATTAGTTCAAAATCAGATCTCCACAAAGATCATGCTCGTTAAAAGCGGCATTACCAAATGCTATTTTGTGGAAGAAAACGGGAAAGAATATATTGTGGAATTTATGGGAAAAGGAGAGATCATCGGTGAAATCGAAGTCATCAAAAACGTTCCCTGTATCTGCAGCATTGAAGCGATTACGGAAGTTACCGTTTATTCGATGTCGATTCCTTATTTTCAGGCATTGATCAAAAAAGACCTTACCCTCAATAATTTATTGTTGGATGTTTTTGCAGAGCGCATTTTCAATACTTCAAGCCGCGCTTCTTATCAGCAGCTTCACAAGACAGAACATACACTTTCACAACTGTTGGAAGTAAAATCCAGAGAAATGGAAATTTCAAAAGAAGATATGGCAACTTATCTCGGAACTACCGTAGAAAGCCTGAACCGAGCTTTGGAAGAGCTTCAGGAGAATAATTCTGAAGAATAAATTCAACAGATTTAAACGCTTCTTTTATCTTTGCAGAAATATGCTGAAATCAATGGAAGAACTGAGATTCAGAAATGCTGAACTGAAAGATTTGCCCAAAATTGTAGAAATTTACAACTCAACCATTCCTTCGAGAATGGTGACCGCCGATACGGAAAATATTTCTGTAGAGAGCAGAATCGAATGGTTTCATGACCACAATCCTGAAAAAAGACCACTCTGGATCATTGAAAATGAACAGAACGAAGTCTTAGGCTGGGTTAGTTTTTCATCATTCTACGGAAGACCTGCGTACAACGGAACGGTGGAACTCAGCATTTACATGGATGAAAGCTCGCGCGGAAAAGGCTACGGAAAAAAAGTACTGCAATACTGCATTGATAACGCACCAAAATTTGAAGTAAAAACACTATTGGGATTCATCTTTTTACATAATGAACCCAGCCTGAAATTATTCCGACACTTTGGTTTTGAAGATTGGGGCGTTTTTCCGGATGTAGCAGTTTTGGATGGCGTTGAAAGAACTTTGGTGATTTTGGGAAAAAGAGTAGGATAGCTTTCATTCGAAGCAAAAATGCTTAATTTTTTAGAAGCTGTTTCCCGCTTTCACTACTCGCTTTTTGAGTTTTCGGCGGCAGCGAAGCTGCCGCCGAAAACTCAAAAGAGCTCAAACATACCGTTCAATCGGGGCTAGAATCGTTACAGAATACAACTAAATACATGACTTCACTCTTTGTCATTCCGTAGGAATCTAGACAATAATTTTTAAACAATTTCTAAAAAATAAACTGAGATTCCTACGGAATGACAAACTAACCGCTTTAATGAGTTGATTAAGCTTATAAGAGATTTAAAATAAAATGATTTTAATATAAGAACCGCAAAAATATCAATAGGAATGGGCTTTAGACCATTTTAATCCGTAAGAAAGAAAATTGGCTTTAGCCAAAACTTATACTAAACTTTCGTTGAAGCCGATTTTGATTTGCAATCTTTACATCTTGACCCCAATTATGCGATAAATTAAGGCGTAGAAAAAAATAAAAAAGCGATCCCAAAAGATCGCTTTCCTGTTACAAATTCTGCTTAATTCTTTTTGCAGACATATTCAAAAACCGTTTGACCAGCATTACAGCGGAAACCGTTAATCCCAAACCTAAAGCGATCCACATTCCGAAAGCACCCATTTTCATTGTTACACAAAGGAAATATCCTAAAGGAATTGTGATAACCCAATACGCAATAAATGTATAGATAGAAGGAATTTTAACATCCTGCAATCCTCTCAGCATTCCCAAAGCTGTCACCTGAATTCCATCCGAAAGCTGGAATAATGCGGCAATTATCATTAATTTAGATGCTAAAGCAATCACTTCAACTTCCTCTTTTTTGGTGAAAAATGTCGGAAGAATGTTGCGTCCGAGAACAAAAACAATTCCGCAGATGCACATGAAGATAAAGGCAATTTTCAGATTGTTGATTCCTACCTTTCTTAATTCAACGAAATTCTGTTCTCCTAGTTTTCTCCCGATCATAACCGTTGAAGCCACACTGAATCCAATACATAAATTAAAAGTAAAAGAAGCCATACTTAAAGCAATCTGATGAGAAGCAATATCGTGCGCCGAAATCAGACCGCAGATAAAAGCGGCTCCCGCAAAAGCAGTCACTTCAAAAAACATTTGTAAAGCCGTCGGAAAACCGAGTCTTATCATCTTTTCAAACATTTTCTTTGAAAAAACTTCAACTTTTAACGAAAAATCTTTGATGTACTGTTTCGTTTTATTCTCATTGGAGAGCACAAAATACAGGAAAACCACCATGAAAATTCTTGCAATTAAACTTGCGAGGGCAGAACCTTTTACCCCCATTTCAGGAAAAATCCAAAGCCCTTTAATGAAGACATAGTTTAAAACAATATTAATGACATTGGCAATAATAGTCGCTTTAGTAACTCCAATCGTGTAAGAAAGCCCTTCCGAAACTTCTCTTAACGTCTGAAAAGCCATAAAAGGAACAATGCTGATTGCCATAATCGTTAAAAAATCAACCGTATCCGGAATGATCTTCTCAGGCTGTCCGGATTTGTAAAGCAAGGGCATTCCCAAAAGTAAAATCCCCATTAGCAAAATTCCCACCGTCATATTGATGACAAAACCATGACTGAAAACGGAATTGATCGTTTTGTGGTCATGCTTCGAATGCGCTTCCGAAACCAAAGGCGGAATCGCAAAAGAAAATCCCAAAGCCAATACAAACATTGAGAAAAACACAGCATTTCCCAATGAAACTGAAGCCAGAGCATCGGCTCCCAGAAGATTTCCTACAATAATATTATCAAAAAGATTCACCGAAACCTGTCCAACCTGCGTCAACATCACAGGAAGAGCCAGCGTGAGGCATTCTTTCGTATAGTTTTTATTCAAAAAGTTCATAATTGTTTATAATTCATATAGTTTTTATTCAAAAAAAATTGCAGTAACAAATGATACTGCAATTTTCATAATTTATTTAAAATAATCATTACATTATTTCCTTACAAAACTTGCAACGTCTTCGGCAGAAACCGTGTTTCCTCCTAAAATAATCAATCTTTCCACAACGTTTCTCAATTCTCTGATATTTCCGGTCCATGAAAGCGCTTTTAAAGCTTCAATCGCCTTATCATCGAATTTTTTTACAGCAGTACCATGTTCATCAGCAATCATTCCGGAGAAATGCTCAACCAGTAATCTGATGTCTTCTTTTCTTTCATCCAATGGCGGAACGTAGATTTCAATCACAGAAAGTCTGTGGTAAAGATCTTCCCTAAATCTTCCCGCCTCGATTTCCTTCTGCATATTTTTATTGGTTGCAGCAAGAACTCTTACATCCACCTTAATCTCCTTATCGCTTCCTACAGGCGAAACTTTGCTTTCCTGTAATGCTCTCAACACTTTTGCCTGAGCAATTAAGCTCATATCTCCGATCTCATCTAAGAATATTGTTCCTCCGTTTGCCTGCTCAAATTTCCCCTGCTTATCCTTAATAGCCCCTGTAAAAGATCCTTTTACGTGACCAAATAATTCAGATTCAATCAGTTCAGAAGGAATCGCCGCACAGTTAACTTCTACCATCGGACCTCTTGCTCTGTCACTTTGATTATGAATTGCATGTGCAACCAGCTCTTTTCCGGCTCCGTTTGGTCCTGTAATTAAAACCCTTGCATCAGAAACAGCAACCTTTTCGATCATATCCTGGATTTTCTTCAAGCCTGCCGATTCGCCGATCATCTGGTATTTTTTATTTACCTTTTTCTTTAGCGTTTTATTTTCTGTCTGAAGATTTTTATTTTCTTTTTTCAGTGTTTCTTTAACTAAAGCATTTTTTACGCTCGTAATCAGTCTGTTGATGTCGATTGGCTTAGAAATGAAATCGTAAGCACCGTCTCTAAGGCATGAAACCGCAGAATCGATATCCGCATGTCCGGAAATCATAATAAAAGTGGATTCCGGTTTCAGCGCTAAACTTTGCTTTAAAAGTTCAGTACCTGAAAGTTTAGGCATTTTGATATCGGAAATCACCAGTGCGAAATCTTCTTTTTCTACCTGTTTATAGCCTTCAAGTCCGTCTTCGGCGATTACAAATTCATAGTCGGTTAGTTCGTCAGAAAGAATACTGTGGAGTACTCCTGAGATTGCTTTTTCGTCTTCTACAATAAGGATTTTTTGCATAGTTGCAAATTTAGATTTTTTTGATTGAATTATTAGCAAAAACTATACCTAATCGTCTAGAATATGTTTTTGACTTTGAAAGATAGAAAATTATTTAAACCCATCATTTAAAAGACATTTTATTTTTGATTTTTTGTTACTTATTATTTTGCAATTACAATTCGTCTTCCAATACTATTCCCAAAAGATCTTCAATTTTCTCATAAATTTCATTTGGTTTTGATTGTAAATAATTTAGATCTCCATAGCTCTCAAGCATTTGTTCATTAAGCATATGATATTTCAAAATGTTATCAATGCTTGTGTATTTATTTTCAGAATGAATCTTGTTAATAAGATTTTCATAATGATTAGTACGCATTTCTTTAATGATATTAATGTCGAGAAAAGCCGTATGACGCAAAAAGACTGAAAAGCGCGCTACCAAAAGATACTCCATATAAATCACAAAATCGGATACGTTATTGGGATTATAATGGGCACTGTAATCATCTCCATGATATAATAAACCCGAATCATCCTTATCATTAAGAATGATACAAGTATCATTATAAAAATAATAAAAGTCCAGATAAGTAAAATGACCACCTTTGTTTCTTATTTCCTGTCCGAAACGTGAATCTGTCGGATCACCATAAATATTTACGTCATTATAAGAGACTAAAGAATTTAAAGAAAGTAAAGATAAGAAGCCTTCTGCCTGTAATAATTCATCTTTAGCAACAGCCAATTTCTCTTTTGGTGCAGATACAAGTATTTCATTAGTGGTTAATGATGATTCCAGAATATGAGAGTCCCAGGAAATGTGTAGTCCGTTACTGATTCTGTAAAAGGCTTTCATATATTCATCAAATTCAAAGGATGAAGGTGCGGTTTTTCCATAATCTTCCGCATTTAATCTTAGAAGTTCTGTGATTTGCGATTCTATTTTTATAAGCTCCTCATCGGATACACCTGTAAATTGAAAATAATTAAGGTGATTGATTAATGAATGCTCTTTTAATTCTTCAATAATTTTTTCTAAACGTTGGAAATAAGATTCTGCCCATTTTTGTGCTTTGCTCATATCTTTATTGTATAAAAGTTTATTTTGATGATTTTTCAGGAAAACTTTTGTTTCTCCAGCGTTTACCGTCTCCAAGTTTATAAATTACAGTGCGCTGAAATTTTAAGGTGTATTTGGGCAGTGCAAGTTCCGTATCTCCCCAGGAAGATTTGGGTACAGAAGGAAGGAACCAAAAAAACTCGCTAAGTTCTTTACAGTAAGACTGAAAAACGTCAAAGTAAACTTCTCTTCGGTTATTAATTCCAAGGTAAAATATAAATGCTTTTAGCTGATCCGAATCAGGAATGCTAAAATCCGTTTTTTCAAACATTACATCTTCCACTTTAAGATTGGCGAATTTTACACTAAGCTTACTGAACCATCCGTCTGGATTTTTTTTAGCTTCTTCAAGAATGCCTTTTTTCACCATGTCAGCTGCTGTCGAATATATTTCTACTAGATCTGATTCTGTTTCGGCAGATTCTGCCTTATTTTTAAATTGATTAATGTTAAGGTAATTCAGCACAAGACTACCAATAAAATCAACGATAAGCTTACATTCCTCTTTACTGAAATAAGATAACGAAATGAAATTTTTATCAATTTGTTTTCCATTTAGCAGATTAAATTCTTTTCGCGTAAGACCTGCTTTTGCAAAAGATTCCAGACCTGCATTATCTCCTGCACGTAATTTGATAAGATTGAGATAACGTTTTTCAATATCTGCTTTTACATCAGGATTTTCATTGATTACCTCAAGAGCTTTAGCTATTTTGGAATCACTCCAAGATTCTAAAAACTCGTAAATTCTTTGAATATCTGAAGAATTTAGAGATAAATCTTCAACTGGCGCATATAATTTTGTCAATCCCTGAATTTCAGGAATTGTTTGTATATCGACAGCCGTTTCGGAAGCGGAGGTATAGATCATTTTTAGCTTTTTATCAGCCTCGTGATACAGACAGTCAACAAATTTATCAACTTGAGCATATTCATATTCCCTGATTTCGCCATCTGAATCATATATTTTAGTGAAAATGTCCAAGTTCAGTCTATCAGATTGGGGGTCAGGAATAATCTTGATAAAACTTTCCTCAAGCCTTCCTGAACCGGGCTTAATGTGACTGAAAAGTTCAAGTCGCATAATTTCAACGATCAGTTGGGCATCAACAGGCTGTTTTGTAAAACCCTTATCTTTGGAAAGTGTGAAGAAATTGATTTCGCTGTATTGCGGATCTTCGTCACTGTCATAAAGTACATCTAAAATATTCAGGTCGGTTCCCTCTAAATTTTCTTCTTCATTTTTCCAGTGAATAACCTTTGGAACCTGATTATCTGTTCTTCCGTCTGTAATTTTATAGAATGATTGTCTGGATCTGTAAGTCTGATAACTATAATATTCTGTTTCTGGTTCGAGTTCGTCTTTTATAATTTCAAAAATTCTCTCGAGTTTTTCTTTTTGTTTGTCTGTCATGGTTTAGTTTATTATTTAATTAGGATTATTTTAAAATAGTTCCTCTAGAGTATATGGCTTTAAAATATTTATTGAGAATAATCTCTTCTCCCGAAAATCGCAGATCCCACTCTTACGGAATTGGCACCACATTCAATGGCGATCGGAAAATCGTCACTCATTCCCATTGATAATGTTTCGAGCTTTTTTAATTGATTTAATTCATCAAAAAGACTTTTCAGGTTTAAAAATTCCTTTTTTACCTGATCTTTATCGTCCGTGAAAGTTGCCATTCCCATCAATCCGGTAATTTCAACATTCTGAAATTCTCCTTTTAGGTATTGTTCAAACAAATCTTTGGACTCATTGATATCGAGTCCAAATTTACTTTCTTCCTCTGCAATTTTCACCTGAAGCAATACTTTAATAATCCGGTTGTGTTTTACCGCTTCTTTATTGATCTCACGGATCAGCTTTTCAGAATCTACACTTTGAATCGTATCTACAAATTCAGCAATATATTTTACTTTATTTGTCTGAAGATGCCCGATCAGATGCCACTGAATATCTTTGGGAAGGAGAGGGTACTTTTCTGTGACTTCCTGCACTTTATTTTCACCAAAAACTCTCTGTCCCAAATCATAAACTTCCTGAATCGCCGAAACAGGATGTGTTTTTGAAACCGCAACCAACTGTACATCAGAAGGAAGCTGGCTTTTAATATGATTGTAATTTTCCTGAATACTCATAATGGCAAATTTCCGAATTTTAAAGAGGAAAAGCTAATGAATATTGAAATTTTTAGACTTGAGATTTTTTTGAGTCTAAAATAGAATGTCTGTCATTCTGACGAAGGAAGAATCTAAGTTTTATTGTTAAAGATTCTTCACTCCACTTCGTTTCGATCAGAATGACAGACATACAATATATTAAATTTCAATATTGTCCGATAAAACGTATAAACAAATTTATGATCTCAATGTTTATCGCACAAATCGACAGTTCGCTCCTCTGGAGCTTTTTTTTGATGGTGTCTTTTTTCTACTAACAGTAAATCCCGATGGGATTAAATGCAGCTCCATTAGGAGCAACCTGTTCATAGAAAATAGTTATTCTTAGAATGGAAGCTCCGGAGGAGCGACCTTATAATTGTGTTTCAATGTTTATCGGACCAGGATGATTAAATTTAATTCAAAACCTCATTAATCTTCGGATATTCTGAGATTTTTCTGAAAACAAAACGGTTGCTTTTCTGGAGCTTTTCAATAAAAAGATCGAGCTCATTTATGGAATCTGCATCGGTTAAATATTGGTCATGCGTAAGAAAAACCAGATGTCTTGAAGTTTTTTCAAGGTCATTAAAGAAAATACTGTCTACTTTTTTCAGCATTTCTTCATGTTTTCCCTTTAATGCCATTTTATTGGTCGGCTTCCACTCAAGATCCCAACCGATTACTTTGTAACCTGCCTGTTTTAGCTTATCTGCGGCTTTCGTTGAACTTTTCAGATCGGTCACGGTAATGTTATTCAGTCTCCAGATGTTTCTTCCCGGAGTTCTCGCAATTTTATCATACAGTTTCAGACTGTCTTTTGCCGCATTAAAATCTTCAACAACACCCGCCGGATTTTTATAAAAATCGGTGTATTTGTTGTGCGCGTGCGTGAAACTGTGATTCGCAAGTTCTATTAAATGATCTTTTCTTAGCAGTTCCAGATCTTCCTGTTGCTTTTTGCTTCCGTAAGCGTGTTTGCCTACAAGAAATGCAGTGGCGCAGATATTTCTTTTGTGTAAAATTTTAAGGAGATTTTCGGTTCCGTGATTGGGACCGTCATCAAAGGTCAGATAAATTACTCTTTTATCTGTGGGAACATTTTCATCATCAAGTTTGGGGACAATTTTTGCGACGGGATGGTTTTTCGGAATCAGTTTTTCAGATTCTTTCTTGTCTTTTTTTTGATTACAGCTGTTGAATAAGATTGAAGTTGCACTCACCAATGCAAACATCCCGAGAAAAGTCTTGTTTCTAGACTTTTCCGCAAAAGTTTTTGTCATAAAATTTAATGGAATTTTGTTGTTAAAAATTGTTAATTTTTCCAAATAATTCTTAACAAAAATTACGCCAAATTTCACTTATTTTTGACTTTTTAAGTTTATTTTAATAAAATACTTTTAGTCCAGAATTTTCTTTAAATACAGTGAATTTTTAATAGCAGCATTTCCCCATGTATTATTGAAAAAGATAAAAGGTTTATGTTGTGAATTTCTAATTTTTTCAGCTAAATTTTCAATAAATTCATTGCTGTATTCGGATTTGTAAAGCACAGGTTTTCCGTGAAGCCGATAATATAAAATTTCAGGATTATTGATGATAACATCTTCCGGCAAATTTCCGGGGAAACTGACACCTGAAAAAATGACCTTGTTTTGCTTCAAAATTTTAAAAACTTCTTCATTCCACCAAGATTCGTGACGAAATTCGATGACATTCAGATAATTGAAATGAAGATTGTTAAGAATTAAATCAATATTTTCCTGAGTATTTTTAAAAGATGGAGGAAACTGATACAGAAATCCGGACAGTTTTTCCTTCAGATGAGATTCAATATGATGACAGAATTCCGCAATTTCTTCTTTACAGTCTTTCAGTCGCTTTTCATGGGAAATGGTTTTCGGAATTTTAATAAAAAACTTAAAATCACCGGGCGTTTCGTCATACCATTTCAACAACGTTTTTGCAGTAGGTTTTCTGTAAAAAGTAGAATTAATTTCCACACAGTTAAACTCCTTTGAATAAAGGATTAGAAAGTCTTTGCTTTTCGAATCTTCCGGATACAATGATCCTTTCCAGTCGTTATTGTAAAATCCGGAACAGCCGATATATAAATTTTCTTTTTTCATATTGTTACTTTTTGCTTTCGCAGATTTGGGAGATAATTTTACTGTTATTATTTACGTTTATTAATAAGCCTGTTTTAAACAAATTCAGAATTAACCGCAAAAGGTGCAAAAGACATTCATACAGCGATTATCAAAATTTTTAAAACTCTCAAAAGAATAAAAATCAAGGATTTTTAAAAGTTATTGTGATCTTTTTTGTTGATAATCAGTGATTTTAGTCTCCAAATCTGCGGGAAAAATTTATTCAATATCCAAATCCACCGAATTCAGTCGCAGAGAGTTCAGAATAACTGAAAGAGAACTAAAACTCATCGCCGCGGCTGCAATCATCGGAGATAACAGGATTCCAAAAAACGGATACAATAATCCTGCCGCAACGGGAACGCCCAAAACATTGTATATAAAAGCGAAAAACAGATTCTCTTTAATATTTTTCAGTAATTTTTCACTTAACAGTTTTGCTTTTGCAACGCCTAAAATATCACCTTTAAGCAAAGTAATTTCTGCACTTTCTATGGCAACATCAGTTCCTGTTCCCATCGCAATTCCGATGTTTGCCTGAGCTAAAGCGGGAGAGTCGTTGATTCCGTCGCCGGTCATCGCGACAATTTTTCCTTGTTTCTGAAGTTTTTTTACTTCATTTAATTTATCTCCAGGAAGACAGTTTGCTTTAAAATGTCGGATACCCAATTCTTCCGCAACGGCTTTTGCGGTATTTTCATTGTCTCCGGTCATCATAATAATGTCAATTCCTTCATTTAATAACTGCTGAACTGCTTTTTTAGAGCTTTCTTTAATTTTATCGGTAAAACTGATGAATCCTAAAACTTCGTTTTCCTGAGCAACATAAGAAATGGTGTGCGCTTTTGACTGAATTTCTTCCGCCTTTTGTTTTATATTTTGAGGAAGAGAAACCTGATGTGAGATTAAAAGACTTTCGTTTCCAAGGAAAACCGTTTTTCCGTTGATGTTTCCTTTGATTCCTTTTCCTGAAATATTTTCGAAATTATCTACTTTTTCAGGAGTTATACTTTCAGCTTTTGCCTTTTTAATCACGGCATTTGAAAGCGGGTGTTCCGAATTCTGATTTAATGAATAGGCTAATTTCAGAATTGAATTTTGATCATTGTTGATTGTTTCAATATGTTCTACGGATGGTTTTCCTTCAGTTAAAGTTCCTGTTTTATCGGTAATCAGCACATTTACCTTATTCATCTGTTCAAGAGCCTCTGCATTTTTAATTAAAATACCGTTTTTTGCGCCTTTTCCAATTCCTACCATCAGAGACATTGGTGTTGCCAAGCCTAATGCGCACGGACAGGCTACAATTAAAACAGCAACCGCATTCACAAAAGCAAACAGAGTTTTCTGACCTTCCGGACCGAAAAACTGCCATAAAACAAACGTTAAAACCGCAATGAAAATGACCGTCGGAACAAATATCTTAGAAACTTTATCCGTGAGTTTCTGAATCGGGGCTTTACTTCGGCTCGCTTCGTTAACCATCTTGATAATTTGGGAAAGCAGGGTTTCGTCGCCGACTTTTTCCGCCTTCATAATAAAAACATGATTTCCGTTGATGGTTCCGGAAGAAACTTTATCATGGACATTTTTCTCAACAGGAATCGGCTCTCCGGTAATCATACTTTCATCAACTACAGAACTTCCTTCCGTTATTTTTCCGTCTACCGGAATTTTCTCACCGGGTTTTACTTTTAATAAATCTCCGATTTTAACCTGTGAAAGCAGTACTTTTTTCTCTTCTCCGTTAACGATAAGATTGGCTTCATCGGGAGACAAGTTCATCAGTTCCCGGATGGCATTTCCTGTTTTTTTGTGCGCTGCAGCTTCCATCAACTGTCCTAAAATAACCAGCGTTAAAATAACACAGACCGCTTCGAAATATAATGGAGTTTCGTGATGGCTGCCACGAATTTCATGCGGAATGATATCAGGGAAAACCAAGGCGACAATGCTGAAAATAAATGCTGCAAAGACGCCTAAAACAATTAAACTAAACATATTTAAGTTCCATGTTTTAAACGAAATCCAGCCTCGTTTCATCAAAAACCATCCTGAATAGAACAAAACGGGAAGCGTTAAAATCAACTCAAAAATCCCTTGAGCTTCATGAGAAAAAGGAAAATCAAAAAACATTCCGCCCATCGAAAGAATGAAAACAGGAATGGTAAAAGCCAGTGAAATGATGAATTTCTTTTTTAATATATTGTAGGTTTCATCTTCTTCCTCATTTTTGTCGGGCATTCTTACGAGATCCATTCCGCAGATCGGGCAGTCTCCCGGTTCGTTACGAATGATTTCAGGATGCATCGGACAGGTGTATTTTGCCGCTTTTTTCTCAGGATATTTTACGAGATCCATTCCGCAAACGGGACATCCAACATTGCTGTCGTAGACTTTATCGCCTTCACAATACATCGGACAATAGTATTTTCCTGCCATTGCATCGGTTACTTCCGGTGCTTCGTGATGATGGGAATGATCGTGGACATGATGGTGCGAATGAGCGGCTGAATTCTTTACCAAGTCTTCTGTAATTTCTTCGAGATGCATGTTGCAGACAGGGCAGTCTCCCTTTTCAGGATAAATTTTATCGCTTTCGCAGAACATCGGACAGTAGTATTTTCCGATATTGTCTTTGAAATTTTCAGGTAGATTTGTTTGGGAATAAGCAGGTTTAAAATTCGGATCTTTTGCGTGCTTTTCCTCAATAGGAACCAGATACATATTGCAGACAGGACATCTTTTACCCTGCTGAAAATAAACTTTATCACCTTCACATTCCATTGGGCAATAGTAAACCGAAGACGGAGAAACTCTTTCTTGTGGTTTAATGAACGCTTTTTCAGGATTGTCCGGATCTTCCAGTTTGTAGTTGCCGATTTCTTCGAGTGCTTTATTTAAAGTATTGATTTCAAATTCTTTGTCGGAAGTAATGGTTGCTGTATTATTTTCGAGATTAATATCAGCTTTTATTTTTTCTAAACTGTTCAGCTTGTCAGAAATTTTTTTCTGGCATCCGGAACAGGTCATTCCGAGAATTGTATATTGTTTTTGCATGATCCTTCTGATTTATGATACAAATTTCCAAAAAGCAATCGGAAGCCTGTTATAAATTTAAGGATAATGTTTACAGAATTCTGTTGCTTGGGTTAGAGTGTATTAGAGTTCTAGTGTAGAAGTGAGAATCCACATGATTTTAAACCCCAAAAAACTCTCTAATTCTCAAAGCCTCCAACTTAAATCTGGTCTAACGGTTTTCTATTATGGACTTTTAATTTTTTGAACTCAGTAGGAGTGAAGCCTGTACTGTTCCGGAACTGGGAAGATAAATGCTGAACACTTTTATACCCCAGTTTTCCGGAAATTTCGGTCAGCGTAAATTCGTTATAGAGAAGAAGTTCCTTCACTTTTTCGATTTTTTGAAGAATGAAAAACTGTTCTAGCGTGATGTTTTCGTTGTGAGAAAAAGTTTTGGAAAGGACGCTGTAATCTTTATGCAGTTTGGAGATCAAAAATTCAGACAAAAGGAAATTTTCATCAATATCCAGTTCGCTGATTTTTACGATAATTAAATTTTTAATTTTCTCAATTAACTGATGGGCAGAGTCTTTAATTCTTTCAAAACCTGTTTTCTGAAGAAGTTCCTCAAGTTTCTCCAGATCATCGCCGGAAATATCCTTTTGTGTTTCCGCTTCTCCGAGTGCAATGGATTTCAAAGAGATATTCATCTCTGTAAAAATCGATTCTACAGCAGAAATACATCTTCCGCAGACCATATTTTTTATGAAAATCTTCATAAGGAGTTCTGGTTGTTCAATCTGTCTTTCACAAATTCCACTTTTGTTTTTCCGTGCGGGGCAGGATTTCCGTTTTCGTCGAGATTTACCATAACGATTTTATCTACCGTGATAATCGTCTGATGCGTCATTTTATTTCGGACATCGCATCTTAAAGTAAGAGATGTGGAACCAAACGCAGAAACTTCGATGCCGATTTCGATAATGTCGCCTTGTTTGGCAGAACTTACAAAGTTGATTTCTGAGATGAATTTGGTAACTACTTTTTTGTTTTCGAGCTGAATAACAGCATATAATGCAGCTTCTTCATCGATCCACTGCAACAATCTTCCTCCGAAAAGAGACTGATTGGGATTAAGGTCTTCGGGTTTTACCCATTTTCTTGTGTGGTAGTTCATATCTGAAATTTTACTGCACAAATTTAGCTTTTAAAACCGGCTTTTTCAAAAGATTTGCATTCAGGATTCCGAAGAAAGATATTTATATTCTCAATTATTTTCTTTTGGAACGCATCGCTTTCACTTTTGTAACAGTATCATCTTTTAAAAATTTTTGATAATATTCACTTTCTAAAGGATAGACTGCGACTTTTCCTTCGTTATTGTGATGGATACCGAAACCATAGGTTTTGGCTAACGGGGAACATCTGAGACAAGGCCGACCTTTGGTGAAAAAGTTTTGTCTTTCTGCGGGTTTTTCACGCTCTGTAATGTCATTTTTAATGGAATAGCATTCAAAAATAATATCATCCGACTTGTATTTATAAGGATTCTTCAGTATTATTTCGTACTGAAGATTAGCCATTGTTTTTTCTTTTTTCTCAGGAGGGATTTTTGCTTCAGAAATCAGGCTGTCTTCTGCAACTTCAATGAAGGTGTTCTTGTAATTGGTTGTATGCTGTTTCATATTCATTTTGTCGGTTAAAAATGGCTGTTTTCAGGCAACAGGAATTTTACTTTATCCATAATGGATACATCACAATTTACAATAATTTTATTAATGTTGTTCTCTTTAATGATTATTCATAAATATTTCATGATGAATTAATACTTTTTAACGAAATAATATTTTGATTGAAAATTTTATTAAAATAATTTCAAAAAAAGCTTTGATATGAAATTAATAATCGTATCTTGCACCCGTATTATATCTGGAATCAATATTTGTTCATTCTTTATGTTGTTTTTCTTTTATAAACCAAATCATTTTTAACTTATTTTAATTTTATTAATCAAGATGAACATTTTTGTTTCAAACATCAACTACGCAACTAAAGATTATGAGTTGCAGGATTTATTTTCAGAATTTGGAGAAGTTTCTTCTGTAAAAATTATTACAGATAAAGAAACTGGTCGTTCCAGAGGTTTCGGATTTATCGAAATGGAGGACGCAGAAGGACAACAAGCTATTGACGCTCTTAATCAGAAGGATTTCAACGGAAAAACTCTTAATGTTTCAGAAGCTAAGCCAAGAGAAGAGAAGCCAAGAAGAACTTTCAGCAACAACGGTGGAGGTAACAGAGGCGGAGGTTACGGAGGTAACAACAGAGGTGGCGGTGGCTACGGCGGCGGTAACAGAAGCGGTGGCGGTGGCTACGGCGGAGGAGATCGTGGCGGAAACGGCGGTGGAAAACGTTGGTAAAAAATATAGCGGTTCTTTAGGGAACCGCTTTTTTTATGATCTTTTTTAAAGGAATTATTCTTTTTCCTTCTTTTTTTTCTTTTTCTTCTCTTTGTCTTTTTCCTTGCCTTTCTTTTTGTCCTTTTTAGGATTTAAAATTTCATTGGCATATTCAAACTCTTCTTTTACTTTTAAAGGTTTGGTCTCAGCCGAAGGATTGAACTCTTTTAAAGTTTCCTGAGAAATTAAATTTTCGTGAAGCAAAAGATTTAAAATCTCCCTGCCCGAATTATCAAAAAAATTATGCGAAAGTTCTCTCAATAAAAATTTGCGGTATTCTTCCAATGGTACAATTGCGGTATATTTAAAGATTCTTCCTTCTTTCTCTGTAGAAAGGTATCCTTTTTCAACTAATATTTTAAGGTAAGTGGAAACGGTGTTCTGATGGGGTTTAGGTTCAGGATGCTGTTCCATAATATCCTTTAAATAAAATGATTCCAGCTTCCAGAACAGCTTCATTAAATTTTCTTCCGCAGATGTAAGATGATTGATTTTCATATAAATTCTTATTGTTGAAACTGAATATGGCAATAAAGGTAAAGAAAAGATACTATAAAAGCAATTCCGGCTCCCATAAACACCTCTTTTGGAGTGTGTCTTTTCAGGATAATTCGTGTAATTCCTACGAGTGTTGCAATGCCTAACCAAATGATTCCCATTGTGGTATTCAGTGCAAAAAATAAAGCGGCTACAAATATATTAAATGCTGTATGCATCGAGCTTTTTATGAAATAGTTGCTGATCTGCAGTGCGAAAAGCAATATCAGAATAAAAAGCATAACAAAATCGATCTGCCCGTTTCTGAAATAATGATAAGCTATATAGGAAACCACACAAATTCCAATAAAAATGTATAAGGTTTTCCTCTGAACTCTGTTGGAAACATCCATATTGGTATATCTGCCCGTTTTTACATTCCAGATCAGCCAGATAATGACGGGAGCAATAACTATTATTAATATAGGAAGGAATGATAGAATGGATTCTTTAAGAGTGTATTTCAGAAAACTCATGTAGACGAAAAATATAAATAAAGACAACAGAGGATTAAAAAAATCTGAAATAACTCTTGATATTTTATGTAATAATGAAGGCTGTTTTTCTTCCATGTTAACGTTTGATGATGTAAATATAATACTATAAGCAAAAAAACAATTGGTATGTATACAATAAAAATGAAGTTTTTTTTATAATTTTGCTCAACTATTTCATAATAAATAAGCAAGAGCTCAACACATGAAAGAATTTTCTAAAGAGGTATACCTGAAGTGGTATGAAGATATGACAATGTGGAGAAGGTTTGAAGACAAATGCCGTTCTCTTTATCTAAAACAAAAAATCAGAGGTTTTTTACATTTGTATAACGGTCAGGAAGCAATCCCTGCAGGTTTTACGCATGCAATGGATTTAACTAAAGATAGTATGATCACTGCTTACAGATGCCATATCCATCCAATGGCTATGGGAGTGGATCCTAAAAGAATCATGGCGGAACTTTGTGGTAAAGCTACAGGTACTTCCGGAGGAATGGGCGGATCTATGCACATTTTCAGCAAAGAGCACAGATTTTACGGTGGTCACGGTATTGTAGGTGGTCAGATTCCTTTGGGAGCAGGTATTGCTTTTGCAGACAAATACTTCGACAGAAAAGCGGTGAATATCTGTTTCTTCGGAGATGGAGCGGCTAGACAGGGTTCATTACATGAAACGTTTAACATGGCGATGAACTGGAAGCTTCCGGTAATTTTCGTTGTAGAAAATAATCAGTATGCGATGGGAACTTCTGTTAAAAGAACAGCAAACCACGAAGATATTTATAAATTAGGATTAGGTTACGAAATGCCTTGCCTTGCAGTAGATGCAATGGACCCTGAAAAAGTGGCTGAAGCGGCTTATGAAGCAATTGAAAGAGCAAGAAGAGGAGACGGACCTACTTTTATTGAAGCAAGAACATACCGTTACAGAGGACACTCTATGTCTGATGCAGAACCATACAGATCTAAAGATGAAGTTGCGCTTCACAAAAATGATGATCCTATCGAGTTGATTAAGCAGAGAATTTTGGCTAACAGCTGGGCAACAGAAGAGGAATTGGAAGCGATGGATAACAAATCCAGAGATTTCGTGGAAGAGTGCATAGAATTTATGGAAAATTCTCCTTATCCTGATGCAGAGAAGATCTACGAGTATGTATATGCTCAGGAAGACTATCCGTTCTTAGACAAATTAGAAAACTAAAAGATAATAAATCGGTTTGAAAGTTTGAAAATTTGAAAATGATTTATTACCATTTCTTTTTTAATTTTCAAATTCATAAAATCCCAAATTTTCAAATTATAAAAAATTATGGCAGAAGTAATTACAATGCCACGTCTTTCCGATACAATGACGGAAGGAAAAGTGGCAAAATGGCATAAAAAAGTAGGTGATAAAGTAAAGGAAGGCGATATCTTAGCTGAAATTGAAACAGATAAAGCGGTTCAGGATTTTGAATCTGAAATGGAAGGAACTCTTTTATATATCGGAGTGGAAGAAGGTAATGCAGCAGCGGTAGATTCTGTTCTGGCAATTATCGGTAATGAAGGAGAAGATATTTCAGGACTTACAGGCGGTGCAGCTGCTCCGGCTCAGGGCGGTTCTGAAGAGAAAAAAACAGAAGAAGAATCTAAAACTGAAAACAGTTCTACCAGTGTGGAACAAACTTCTGCGGAAATTCCTGCAGGTGTGGAAGTAATTACCATGCCAAGACTTTCGGACACAATGACGGAAGGTAAAGTTGCGAAATGGCACAAAAATGTTGGCGATACCGTAAAAGAAGGTGATCTTCTTGCTGAAATCGAGACAGATAAAGCCGTTCAGGATTTCGAATCTGAGTTCAACGGAGTATTGTTGAAGCAGGGTGTTGAAGAAGGAGGTGCTGCTCCGGTAGATTCCGTTTTGGCAATTATCGGACCTGAAGGAACAGATGTTTCAGGAGTTGGAGCTCCAAAAGCGGCTGCTTCATCATCAGAAAAACCGGCTGAACAAAAAACTGAGGCTAAAGCAGAAGAAAAATCGGCTCCGGCTGTGGATCATTCCTCTACAGACAGAGTTGCCATTTCTCCTTTAGCGAAGAAAATGGCTCAGGATAAAGGAGTTGATATCAACAGTATTCAGGGTTCCGGAGAAAACGGAAGAATCGTTAAAAAAGATATTGAAAATTATCAGCCTTCTGCGGCTAAACCAGCGGCTTCAGCTTCTTCTGCAAGTCCTGCGGCGGCTCAGGTTGCATTAAGCTTCGTACAGGGTGAAGATACAGAAACTCCAAACTCACAGGTAAGAAACGTAATTGCAAAACGTCTTTCCGAAAGTAAATTCTCTGCGCCTCACTATTACCTGATGGTGGAAATCAACATGGATAAAGCGATCGAGGCAAGAAAAGAGATCAATTCTTTACCGGATACCAAAATTTCTTTCAATGATATGATTATTAAGGCGACTGCTGTTGCTTTAAGAAAACATCCGCAGGTAAATTCAAGCTGGGCAGGAGATAAGATCATTCACAGAGGAAACATCAATATTGGGGTAGCGGTTGCAATTCCGGACGGATTGGTAGTTCCTGTTCTTAAGAATACAGACCAGATGAACTACACGCAGATTTCTGCTGCGGTAAAAGATATGGCTTCAAGAGCGAAAAACAAAGGTCTTAAAGCGAACGAAATGGAAGGTTCTACCTTCTCTATTTCAAACCTGGGAATGTTCGGAATCGAAACATTTACAAGCATCATCAATCAGCCAAACTCGGCAATCCTTTCTGTAGGAGCCATCATCGAGAAACCTGTTGTGAAAAACGGACAAATCGTAGTTGGAAACATCATGAAGCTTTCATTGGCTTGCGATCACAGAGTCGTAGACGGTGCTACAGGAGCACAGTTCTTACAGACTTTAAAAACATATCTGGAAAGTCCTTTAACATTGTTACTGTAATTTTCTGTTTAGATATACAACTTAAAAAGGTTTACCGGAACAAATTCGGTAAACCTTTTTTAATTTTAAGGTGATTTTAATTTGTATAAATAAATTTTAGAATGATCCTTGCAGGTTTTTAAAAATGAAGTTAATTACACTAAAATTAGACAAACAAAATATTTTTCTTTTATTGCTGATCGTAATGGTTGCAGCAGGTAAACTCATTCCTTTCAGAAGCGAATACAGTCAGTATTTTAACTTATCTATGTTTATCGATTGGGGAATTGCAGCGATCTTTCTTCTTTATGGATTAAAACTGAATATTAAAGAAATTATTAAAGATATTTCCAACTGGAAACTTCACCTTTTGGTTCAGGCGGGAACATTTATTATTTTTCCGCTGCTTGCATTTTTGTTTTATGGCTTTGTAAAAGATACCGAATTTTTTGTGACGTGGCTTTCCATATTTTTCCTGGCAAGTCTGCCTTCTACCGTATCTTCGTCCGTTGTAATGGTTTCTATTGCAAAAGGAAATGTAA
The DNA here is from genome assembly GCF_059579425.1 of Chryseobacterium sp. 2P. Taxonomy (NCBI): domain Bacteria; kingdom Pseudomonadati; phylum Bacteroidota; class Flavobacteriia; order Flavobacteriales; family Weeksellaceae; genus Chryseobacterium; species Chryseobacterium sp. 2P. Next base: position 2,278,901 of record NZ_CM184194.1, on the reverse strand, counting down.
CTTCGGCTATTTTCAATGCCTCTATTTCAGGAATCATCGGAATTGTCATGACTCCTTTACTGATGAGCTTTTTTATACAACCGGATCAGGAAAATATTAATAACGCAGAAATTATTCAGCAATTGTTGCTTAAAGTTTTACTGCCGATCATTTTAGGGTTAATTTTAAATCCGTTATTGAAAAACTGGGTGACAAAGTATGCGAAAATTATTGCGGAATTTGATAAAATGATCATTTTACTCATTGTCTACGAAAGTTTCTCGGAAGCGTTTTCACAAAATGTATTTGTCTCAGTTCCTTCTTCAGTATTCCTGATTATTGCTGTCAGTGTTATCACTTTATTTTTCTCGGTATACGGAATTTTAAAATTAATTTCCGGAAGGCTTCATTTTAAAAGAGAAGATACCATCACAGCTACCTTCTGCGGATCAAAGAAATCCCTTGTTCATGGAAGCCTTTTTGTCATGGTTTTGGGGATTCCGGAAGATCAGAAAGTGCTGTTTCTGCTTCCTGTAATGATTTATCATAGTTTTCAGTTATTTTACGTGAGCTGGCTTGCCAATAAAATTGAGAAAAAATATCGACTGGAAAATGGATAGTCGCTGTAAATTATATTTTTATTGCTTTTCAGATTTAAATCAATTCACTATTTTTGAATCATGATTAAAGCAAGGAATATCCATAAATTTTATGGGAATTTAGAAGTACTGAAAGGAGTTGATATTCACATCAAAACAGGAGAGGTGGTTTCAATTGTGGGAGAATCCGGAGCCGGAAAATCTACACTTTTGCAGATTCTGGGAACACTGGATCAGCCAACGACTTCCAATAAGTTTGATACGGAAATTGAAATTGCCGGAGAATCTTTTATCAATATGAATGATAAGCAGCTTTCTAAATTCAGAAACCAGAATATTGGTTTTGTATTTCAGTTCCATCAGTTGTTGCCGGAGTTTACAGCTTTAGAAAACGTTTTATTACCGACAAAAATAGCAGGAGCCAATGAAAAAGAAGCTATAGAAAAGGCATATGCTCTGTTTGAAGATTTAAAGATTGAACAGCGACTGCACCACAAACCCAACCAGCTTTCAGGTGGTGAAGCGCAAAGAGTAGCGGTGGCAAGAGCTTTAATCAACTCGCCGAAAATCATTTTTGCAGATGAACCTACCGGAAATTTAGATTCGAAAAATGCAGATGATCTTCACAGGTTGTTTTTTGATCTTAGAGATAAATACAACCAGACTTTTGTGATCGTTACGCATAACCCGAATTTAGCGGAAATTACAGACCGGAAACTGGTAATGAAAGACGGAATGATTATCGAATAAAACTTCCGCAAATGATGAAACCCTTTATTTTTTTATTTCTTTTCTTTATTTCATGTACCAAATTTGATTCTCAGGCTTCAAGTAATACCGAAATATTGCCAAAATCCAGAATTTTAGAACTAAAGAATTTTATTAAAGGAAAAAATTACAATCAGAACCTTGCTGTTTTTATCAATTTTAAAATTCATTCAGGAAAGTACCGTTATTTCGTTTACGACCTGAAGAACAATAAAATCCTGCAGAAAGCAATTGTTGCTCACGGCGACGGATCTGTTGTTAAAAATTCTTCTGCGTTGAAATTTAGCAATGTTGATGGTTCTCACCAATCTTCTTTAGGAAAATACGAAATCAAGGAAAGTTATTCCGGAAAATTTGGAAAAGCCTATCGATTAAATGGTCTGGACGAAACGAACAGCAATGCAAGAGCCAGAGCAATTGTATTGCATTCTTATTATTGTATTCCCGACAAAGAATCTGCAAATCCTGCCTGTTTAAGTTTTGGATGTCCCATGCTTTCTAAAAATGCATTCAACGAAACTTCTAAGTTTATTGACGGCTCAAAGGAAGCGATTATTTTATATGCTTTTTACTAATTTTATTTAAACTAACAAAATGCGCATTAAACTCCTTGCTGAAGACGACAGACCGAGAGAAAAATTTTTACGGAAAGGTAAAAGTTCGCTTTCTGATTCTGAACTGCTTGCCATCATCATGGGAAGCGGAAGCAGGGATGAAACGGCAATTGAACTGGCAAGAAAAATTTTAGCCTCTGTTAATAACAACTGGCATCAGTTAAGTCTTCTGTCTTTAAAAGATTTAATGAAATTTAAGGGAGTGGGAGAGGTAAAAGCTATTTCCATTATTACTGCTTTGGAGATCGGAAGAAGAAGAGCAAGTCAGGAAATCCCTGAAAAACCCGTGATTTCAGGAAGTGATGGAGCATATCAGATTTTCAGAAATCATTTGTCGGATCTTCGGACAGAGGCATTTTGGGCAATTTTTCTGAATCAGAGCAACAGAGTCATTCATCTTGCCCAGCTTACACAAGGAGGAATTAATCAATCGATTGTGGATATACGCGTCTTGTTTAAAACGGCATTAGACCATTTTTCAACAGGAATTATCATTGCGCACAATCATCCTTCGGGAAACTTAAAGCCAAGCAGGGAAGATATCGATATTACCAAAAAAATAACAGAAGCGGGAAAAACATTGAATATTCAGCTCCTGGATCATTTGATTATTACCCAAAATTCGTATTTCAGTTTCTCAGATGAAGGATTATTATGATTAGAAGATTGAAATATAATGAAATAGATTTTGAGAAATATTCTAAGTGTCTTGAGAATGCTGTACAACGGAAATATTCCGCTACCAAGGATTTTTTGGATATTACTTCTGGAAAGCAGTGGGAATTGCTTGTTTATAATGACTATGAAGCAGTAATGCCTGTTCCTTTTGTAAAAAAATTAGGATTTAAAATTGTAATTAATCCTAAACTTTGTCAGCAATTAGGTGTTTTTTCGAATATCGATGATGTTAAAATTAACGATCTTTTTTTAAGTTTTTTAGAAAGAAAATATAATATCTGGTATTATGGTTTTAATGATAAAAATACCTTTAGTAAATTATTAAAAAGGAGAAAAAATTTCCTTATTTATCCGGATAATTATGAAATTGTAAGACAGAAATACTCTCCTAAGAGAAAGAGAAAATTAAGGCTTGATGATGATGTTTTACAAAAATCTGAAGTGAGAGATGTTTCTATATTTAATGCTTGGGAATTTATTTCAAGAAATCTGATTGGTGCGAAAAATGAAAAGGATAAAAATAGCTTTCTGCAGATTTTTACAGACCTGGAAAAAGCAGGTTATTTAAAATTAAAAGCTTTTTTTTATGGTACTGCGATTATCAATCTTATAGCCGTCTATAGTGACGATAAAACGATTGCTTTGCTGGGTACTTTTAATGATAAAGATCATATTAAATTATCAGGGTCTTCATTTATTATAGACAATGTAATTCGTAAGAATATACAGACTAAAATCTTTGATTTTGAAGGAAGTGATATTCCCGCTATTGAAGAGTTTTTCAGAGGTTTTCGTCCGGAATTGAAGAGCTATCCTGTTATCTTTAACTCAAAAAAGCAAGTTATAAAGAGTTTTTTCAGGCAGTAAAAAAATCGCTTCAAATTCAAGAAGCGATCTTTCTGTTTATAAAATTATATTTTTATTCCTTAACGAATTTTTTGAAATATTTTAACTTAGAATTCTCATTAGTAATCTCAATAAAATAAGTACCTTTTAATAAGTTTGAAATATCTACTAATGCAGTGTTTATGATAGAGATTTTGTTTTCAAGCACTAATCTGTTACTTATATCAAATATTTTAATTGTACTATTTTTTAATTCTATAGTTGTTTTAATAAATAGATTGTCTTTAGCAGGAATTGGATAGAGCGTAATATCTTCATTCTTAATTTCAACTATTTTTGAAGAGCTGTTTTTAGCTATTTTTCCGGTATCTAAAGATTTATTTTGGTTAGGATTAAAATTAAAACAAGTATTTTGATTTTCTATGTAAAAATAATGACTTTTTCCATTTCCTGGCTCTAGAACTGTATTTGTATCTAAAATAATGCTTTTCTTGGCTTTAAATTTAACATTGGCATTTTGTGTAAAACTTTCATTTTGAATTCTTATAGATTCGGGAGAATTTGTAAGTTCAAAGTCCCATTTTTCAAAGTTTCTATTCTTTATTAATACTTCACCTCCATTTGCAGGATTCATTTGCCATGCAATTTTTGTAGCTTCACCGGCATCAATTCTTCCTGCACCAAGTTTTCCTAGATAGGGTTGATTCTCCTGAATGTTATCTAGTCGGGCTGAAGTAAGTTTTAAGATTGTTTCAACCTCTTCAGTATTTAAACAACTATTTGCAGTTAACATTAAACTAACAACTCCCGAAACTTGTGGTGCTGCAATTGATGTTCCGTAAATATGGGTATATTTTGTTCCTTGATTATTGTAATTTGGATCGAATAGCGAAACCACATCATAACCTGGAGCTCTCAAATCTACCATATCATTTGTCTGATGTCTATCATTATTTACACCTGGACCAATTCCAACACGATCTTCCCAATTGAAAGGAAGTCCTGCACCAGATCCACAGCAGGCAACATTTCCAACTTTTGCAAAACCCACTGATGAAACACTTATTACATGATTATAACTTGCAGGATAAACATAATTATCCGGACCTCCACAAGTTCCACCATTTCCAGCAGCAACAACGATAACTGTTCCGTTCTGATGAACTTCGTCAATAACAAGCTGATCTATTGAACTATAACTGCATGAATTATACCAACTAGCATTTACTACTCTTGCGCCATTTTGTGATAAAACAAGCAAAGTATTCATCATTGCCCCATCATACATATATTTAAATAATACTTTTGAATTAAAGCCAATTCCAGCCATACCAATATTGTTATCTGTAGCTGCCGCGGCAATTCCTGCAACCGAAGTTCCATGCCAATCGCTTACATTTGTAAGCATTGTTACTTTTCCTTGTAAGTCTTCATGAGTAGTATTAATTCCGCTATCAGAAATCCCAATATTAAAATTTGGATCACCAGTACTATAATCCCATGCTGTTCTAAGATTAATCAAATCAAAATTTCTATGATGATAAACAGGATCTATCAAATCATAGTCATTGGGTGTATAAAGTAAGGTTTCTCCTTTATAAGTTTCTTCAGTGTAAGGAAAATATTGTTTATACTTATTTAAGTCACTAATTAAACCTGCACTTTTAGTTTCTAATAAATAGATGGTCCTTAGGTAAGGCATTTTTGATGTAGGGAAAGCCTTCTCTAAATTGATGACTCCATGTTTGGAAAAGATATCTCTTACTTGTATATCATTATGTGATATAACGGTTTTTCCATCAATTGTTGTTATTTTTGGAACATTGTTTTCATCAGGAATTTCAACATAATAAAGTTTATTCTGTCCAAATAAAAACGATGTTGCAAATAATAATATTGGAAGTACTTTATTTTTCATCATTTTTAACAGTATTTTTAAGTTTTTGAATCTCCTTTTGCTGTTGTATTACATAAAGCGTTAATTCTTCTACTTTTTTTAACAAAAGAATGTTCATTTCTTTTAATTCAATACCATTTTTTATTGCTTCATCAGTTGATGGAACTTCTGGAAGATGTTTATTGGTTTTAATATAATTTTCCAAACTGTTTAAATCCATTAATTTATAACTGTCATCAAAAACATAATCTGCCCATCCATTTGATGAAGCTATATCTACTTTTACTTTTTCGGTTCTAATTCCATCTTTTACAAAAAGACGGTAATCATTACAATCTGTACAAGAGTTATTTGGATTAGTGCCCAAAAAAAGTTTACCGTTTGCTCTTAATGACATAATCCATCCATATGCTGCAGAAGTTCCCCATCCTGCTACGTCAATGATTCCTGGATTATTTGGCTGATATTGTGTGTATCGAAGAAAAACAAGAGAATTTCCATTGTCATGATTAGCTCCTTCGTTTCCTACATAAAAGGTGTCGCTTAGAATATTAGTTAGAACTTGGGTTCGTCCCGATACTTTTAGAGCAATATCGTTTGCGGGAGCTCCGGCTAGTCCAATATTTCCGCTAGAGTTCACTCTTAATCTTTCTTGATTATTGGTTTTTAGTACAAGGTCTTGATTATCAGAAGTTCCAATGTAGTTTGTTCCGGGTACTGTTCCAGAGTTGCCATTTAAATTCCAAGATTGAGCTGTAGAGATTGCATTAATTGCAAGGGCAATTAAGATAATTGTTTTTTTCATGATTAAAAGATTATTTTTTATTTTGTTATAGCTTTGTAAATCTATAAAAATTAAATTACCAAACAATACTTAAAATGTTAATTAAAAATAATAAAATCATTAAATTTCTACTATCACTTTATTTATGTTTAATGACATATTATCTCTATACACATCAATATTACAATTCAGATATTGAAGCTTACATGGGATTAGTATATAAAGCTAATTTCCCTGATATGAAAATTGAAGAGATCCATAAAAAAGTTTATAGTGAACTTAAAGAAAAAGATCCGGATGTAGGTAAGGTAAATATGGAAAGGAAAGAGGAAGCGATCGGAGATAACAGTTATTATAAGAATTTATCTGAAAATCCAAAAATGTATGAGGAAGAACTTCAGTTATTTACAGTAAAACCGTTTTACAATTTAATAAACTCAGTCTTTTTTAAATTTGGATTTTCGGCTTCAACATCTACTTTTCTTATCACTATTATTTCCTATGTCTTAATCGTAATCCTGATTTTTATTTTTTTAATAAAAATACTTAAAAATAATTATCAGGCTTTTATTTTAACCATTTTGATTTCATTATTCAAACCTCTCTTAGATACCTCAAGACATGCTACTCCGGATGGCTTTTCTACATTACTTTTATTACTTAGTTTTTATTTTGTATTAATGAAAAGAAATCTTTTTGTTTCTTCAATATTTGGAATTTTATGTATTCTTACAAGGCCTGAATATTTTATTTTTTATACATTTCTATCTGTACTATTATACTTTTTCAGAAAGGATTTTAAATTTCAATCAAAAGAAATTTTATTTTCAGTTGGCTATTTTACATTAACTTTCGCAATCATACAATATTTTAACCAGATCCCGTGGTCTGTTTTGTTTATGAACCAGTTTACAAAAGTTCAGTTGTATCCGATCTCAAATCCCGATGTATTTAATTTTCGTGAATATTTAAACTGTGTGAAAGGAAAAATACTGTTTGAATGGAATACATCTTACTTCCCGTTACTGCTAATTTTTATCATTATTATTTTAGATTATAGATTAATCATTAGTAAAAACAGAAAAAGTTTAATTTTTTTAGGTCTGTATGTTGCTGTTTATCTTACTGTTTCATTACGTTTCATAATGTTTCCGACATTAGTAAACAGAATGATGGTTGGGTTTTACTTAATTATAATTTTGTCGTTAATTGCGTATCAGAATTCGAAAAAACAAATATTAGCTGATACTATAGAAAAATAGCCAAATAATTACTAATTTTGCTACCTCAAATTATGACAAGTTTTTCAGGATATTTACCCTATGCTTTCGCATTGATTATTGCAATACCTTTTCTGGTTTTGCTGAGACAGTTTGTATTTACTTATATTAAACTTAAAGAGCAGGAAATCAGATTACTTTCCGTAAAGTCCAATTCCGAAAATAAAACCCAGTCTTACGAAAGAATGACGCTATTTATGGAAAGATTAAAACCGTCCAATCTTATCCAGAGGTTCGATAAAGGTCTTGCAGTCCATGAATTTATTTTTCTTACCGAAAAAGCGATCAATGAAGAATTCGATTACAACGCTTCCCAGCAATTGTACATCACTAAAAATTCGTGGAAAAATATTGTCGAGTCAAAAAACGCAGTTATAGAACTTCTTCACAGAACTTACGAAGGAATCAACGGTAATGCAAGCCTTGATGAGTTCAAAACCATTTTTCTGATGAATTATATGGAAGGAGAAGATTATATTTCTATGACCATTGAAGATTTAAGAAAAGAAATTTTAATAATAGCTTAACTAAAAAAATAAATTTTAAATAATGATTCCAAATTTTAAAGCACATCCATGGCACGGAATTTCTGCAGGAGAAGATGCGCCAAATGTTGTCAATGTTTTCGTGGAGATCGTTCCTTCAGACACTATTAAATACGAAGTAGATAAAGAAACAGGATTTTTAAAGGTAGACCGGCCTCAGAAATTCTCAAATATTATCCCGGCATTATACGGTTTTGTTCCAAGAACATATTGTGACACTGCAGTAATGAACTTAGCGGTTGAAAGAGGTGCTACAGATGTTACGATGGGAGATCACGATCCGCTTGACATCTGTGTTTTAAGCTCTCACAACATTCACGCAGGAGGTTTGTTAATGGAAGCTATTCCAATCGGAGGTTTCAAAATGATCGACGGAGGAGAAGCAGATGATAAAATTGTTGCCGTAATGATCGGCGATCACGCATTCGGACATTTCAGAGATATTTCAGAATTGCCGGAAGCAGAAGTGAAACGATTAATGCACTACTTCCTTACTTACAAGAACTTACCGGATGAGCCTGCAAAATGCAGAATTCAGGAAGTTTACGGAGCAGAACATGCTAAAAAGGTAATCAAAGCTTCTCAGGACGATTATTCAAACAAATACGGAGGATAAAATTCTCAAATTTCAGATAAAAGTAAAGGATAGACGGTTTCGTTTATCCTTTTTCTTTTTGATCGTTTTCTATTTTTATTGGAAATTCAGAAATCACACCTTTCGACAACAATAAAGAACAGAAATATTATCAGTTTTTAATGAACAGAAATATTATCAGTAATAAATTTTAATTTTTTAGGAGCTGTTTCCTGCTTTTCACTGTATCTTTTTTGTTACGAGCTCCGCTTCTCTCCGCCCGCAACAAAAAAGGATGTCGTTTCAATCAGGGCTAATCATTATTACTTTTAATATCATACAAACCAAACCTCATAGGTTTTAAAAACCTATGAGGTTTTCAGCTGTAACATTTATGAATGATAAAAATCCCTCAAAAGTCCTTTTAATTTTGTCTATCAAATATATTTGTCATCATTGACTGAATGAAATGCCATTGATTTTCCGCAGATTGCATTAAAAAATTAATAACTCAATTTACATAACAGTTATTCAAAATTTAAACATAATAAATTCAATCCGTTTAATCGTTTAACTGCTAATTTTGAAATACTTATAAATATTTTAACATAATCCATAGAAATTATTCGTTATATTTAATAATCTATTACCAAAAAAATATTAAACTATGGATCTATTTGTGTTAGTACCAATTTTTGGTGTCATTGCCTTACTGTATACTTTCATCCAAAGTAACTGGGTAAGTAAGCAGGATGCCGGAAATGAAAAAATGAAAATTATCAGCGGACATATTGCTGACGGTGCGATGGCTTTTCTAAAAGCCGAGTACAGGATTTTAACCTATTTCGTAGTTGTGGTAGCGATTCTTTTAGCGGTGATGGGGATGAGTAATGCCAACTCCCACTGGAGTATCGGGATTGCCTTTATAGTTGGAGCTATATTTTCCGCATCGGCAGGTTTTATCGGAATGAAAATCGCCACAAAATCCAATGTAAGAACAGCACAGGCTGCGAAAACATCTCTTTCAAAGGCTTTAAAAGTTTCTTTTACTGGAGGTTCCGTAATGGGAATGGGAGTCGCTGGATTAGCGGTTTTAGGATTGGGAGCATTGTTCTTAATTATTAAACAGATTTTTGCACCGGATGCGACCGTAGATTCCCACGAAATGGAAAGAACGATTGAAATTCTTACAGGATTTTCTCTGGGAGCTGAGTCTATAGCGCTTTTTGCAAGAGTAGGAGGAGGAATCTACACAAAAGCAGCGGATGTGGGAGCCGATTTAGTGGGAAAAGTTGAAGCCGGAATTCCGGAGGATGATCCCCGAAATCCCGCAACCATTGCAGATAACGTAGGAGATAACGTAGGTGACGTTGCAGGAATGGGAGCTGATTTGTTTGGCTCTTACGTGGCAACGGTACTGGCAACTATGGTTTTGGGAAGAGAAACCATTTCTCAGGATTCTTTCGGCGGTTTTGCCCCGATACTTCTTCCCATGCTTATAGCGGGAACAGGAATTATTTTTTCAATAATAGGAACCCTGTTTGTCCGTATTAATGATAGTGAAGGATCTTCCACCTCAAGTGTGCAGAATGCTTTAAACCTGGGAAACTGGGGAAGTATTGTGATTACGGCGGTAGCTGCTTATTTTTTGGTAAATTATATCTTGCCCGACAAAATGGTTCTCCGAGGACATGAATTCTCTAAAATGGGCGTTTTTGGGGCAATTATGGTAGGATTGGTTGTAGGTACTTTAATGAGTATCATTACAGAATATTACACGGCAATGGGAAAGAGACCGGTTTCGAGCATCGTCAGACAATCTTCGACAGGTCATGCCACCAATATTATCGGAGGTCTTTCTGTAGGAATGGAATCTACACTGCTTCCGATTATTGTTTTGGCAGGCGGAATTTACGGATCATATCTTTGCGCAGGATTATATGGTGTAGCCATCGCAGCAGCCGGAATGATGGCAACAACGGCCATGCAGCTGGCTATTGACGCTTTCGGACCTATTGCAGATAACGCAGGAGGAATTGCCGAAATGAGTGAACTTCCCAAAGAAGTTCGTGAGAGAACGGATATCCTTGATGCAGTAGGCAATACAACGGCAGCCACAGGAAAAGGTTTTGCAATCGCTTCTGCTGCTTTAACGGCTTTAGCTTTATTCGCGGCTTTTGTTGGAATTGCAGGAATTGACGGAATTGATATTTACAGAGCCGATGTTCTTGCCGGATTATTTGTCGGCGGAATGATTCCGTTTATCTTTTCATCATTGGCAATTACCGCAGTGGGACAGGCTGCAATGGCAATGGTAGAAGAAGTAAGAAGACAGTTCCGCGAAATTCCGGGAATTTTAGAAGGAAAAGCACAGCCTGAATATGAAAAATGTGTGGCCATATCCACCGATGCCTCCATCAGAAAAATGATGCTTCCGGGAGCTATTGCCATCGTTTCCCCTTTGCTCATCGGATTTATTTTCGGACCTGAAGTTCTGGGAGGTTTTCTTGCCGGAGCTACAGTAAGCGGTGTTTTAATGGGAATGTTCCAGAATAATGCAGGCGGAGCTTGGGACAATGCAAAGAAATCTTTCGAAAAAGGAGTGGATATCAATGGACAGACGTATTATAAAGGTTCTGAACCTCATAAAGCTTCTGTAACGGGAGATACGGTAGGAGATCCGTTCAAAGATACTTCAGGACCTTCAATGAATATTCTGATCAAACTGATGTCTATTGTTTCTCTCGTAATTGCTCCTACATTGGCAGTAATGCATAAAGATAAAATTGAGGCTAACAGAAAAGCTAAAATTGAAGCTTTAACAGGAGTTTCAGCAGTTTCATTAACTAATCAGACAGGATCAACAGCCGTTGTTCCGCAGGAAATAAAAGGCTATGTTAATGAAAGCGGAGATTTTGTTTATGACACAGGAAATATTCAGGAAATAGAACTAAAAGGCGGAAAGAAAATAAAAATAGGAGAAGGAAGCCAGTTGTACCAAATGGTTAATTCAGTTAAGAATAAAGATCAGGGAGTTTTGGATCCGAATAAATGGTTTACGATAGAAAATCTTTACTTTGAGACAGGTTCCAGTGATTTAAAAGCAGGTTCGGAAGTTCAGTTATTAAATTTAGTTGAAATTATGAATGCTTATCCAACTTTAAAGATCAAATTGGGAGGCTACACCGATAATTCAGGAAATGAAGAAAGCAATCAGAAACTTTCCAATCTGAGAGCTCAGACCGCAAAACTGAAACTGCTTGAACTGGGAATTTCAGGAGACAGGGTGGAAGCAGAAGGATACGGTTCTCAGCATCCTGTTTGCGCAGCCAACGATACGGACGAATGTATGGCAAAAAACAGAAGAATTGATGTAAGAGTTTTGTCTCTGTAAAAATCAACTTTGAATATTGAAAGCACTGCATCATGCGGTGCTTTTGTTTTAAATATCATTTAAATTTTCTTGCCAAGAAATCTGCTCAATCAACGAAACAAAATATTTCATGCTGTCATTTCGACAAAGGAGAAATCTAAAAAAGGTGAAGATCTTTACGCTTACAGTAATTTTAAAGATGCTTTTTTAAATACTCAAGCGCATCAATAATCAGATCATCATTCTTAGCAAAACTGAATCGTACATAATCTGAATTCTTTCTGGAATTGTAGAAAGCAGATAAAGGCAGACATGATACTTTCTTTTCGATGGTCAGCCATTTTGAGAATTCTACATCCGTCATTGTTTTCGAAACGCTTCTGAAATTCACGATTTGAAAAACGGCACCTTCTGCTTTTTGTTCCACAATGAAACGTGTTTCTTGAATCAGTTCATTAAAAAGATCGCGTTTTTTTTGCATTAAAATCTGGTTCTGTGAAGAATCAAATACTTCCAGATATTTGGCTATTGCGTACTGACAGGGCGCGTTTGCACTGTAGGAAATATACTGTTGATGACAACGGAATTTCGCCGTTAATTCTTCAGGTGCCAAAAGATAGCCGACTTTCCATCCGGTAGAATGAAACATTTTTCCAAAAGAAAAAATGCAGAAGGTTCTTTTTTTGAGTTCAGGATGAAGAAACGAACTGTAATGTTCCTTTCCGTCAAAACAATACGTATCGTAAATCTCTTCCGAAATCAGATAAATTTCCTGATGTTTAATAATGCTGTATAATTGATTCCAGTCGCTTTCAGACCATATTTTTCCGGTTGGATTTTGTGGAGAATTTACAATGATGGCTTTTGTTTTTTCAGAAATACAATTTTGCAGTTTTTCCCAATTTATCAAAAAATCATTGTCAATATCATAATAAACAGGAGTTCCTCCATTCAGGAAAATGGATGGGCCATACGTATAATAGGATGGCTGAATGACAATAACTTCATCTCCCTGATTCAGAATAGATTTAAGGGAAGTATATAAAGCAAAGGTTGCACAGGGAACGATTGTTACTTCATTTTGTTGCAATCTTATGCTGTTTTTTCTGTTGAAATTAAAACGAATTACATTTTCTATCAACAGAGGATTTCCTGCAAGTGGTTCATAATGATGAATATTGAGATCAGCAGCTTCTTTCAGGTACTCCCTCAAACGGTGGTCGATATCAAAATCCGGTAAGCCCAAAGAAAGATCAAAGCTGTTGTTTTTAACAGCCAGTTCAGACATTTCGGTAAAAAAAGAGTATTGATTGAATCCGTAGATATTCTCCATACTTTTTGCATTTATTTCAAATATAAGAAAAATAGCAATCCGTAAAAGATTAAATATTTTTTGTTATTTTTAGGCAAATTATTCCATAATGAGAAAATTATTCATTCCACTATTTTCACTTGCTGTACTGGTAAGCTGCGGAACGGCAAAAAATGCAGCCGATGCAGGAGGAACCCAATCTTCGTCTGTCGCAAAAGGTGATAAAGCTTTTTTGGCTGCGTATAAGGAAATTAAGGCAGAAGATCTAAAGAAAAACTTATACGTTATTGCTTCCGATGAAATGGAGGGAAGAGATACGGGAAGTCCGGGACAGAAAAGAGCAGGAGAATACATGGTGAATTACTATAAAGGCTTGGGAATTTCTTATCCCAAAGCTTTAGGATCTTACTATCAAAAGGTTCCGGCAGATTTTATGAAGAAAAGAGGTGGCGGAAATCTTCCTGATTCCGAAAATATTTTAGCCTTTATCGAAGGATCTGAAAAACCAGAAGAAATTGTGGTGATCTCCGGTCATTACGATCACGTGGGAACGAGAAACGGAGTGGTTTACAACGGAGCAGACGACGACGGAAGCGGAACGGTTGCGGTAATGGAGATTGCAAAAGCTTTTCAGGCAGCTAAAAAAGCAGGAAACGGTCCGAAAAGATCCATTTTATTCCTTCACGTAACGGGAGAGGAGCATGGTTTATTTGGTTCTGAATTTTATACGGATAATCCTGTTTTTCCTCTGGTCAATACGGTTGTAGATTTAAATATCGATATGATCGGTCGTGATGATCCTGAAAACAGAGGAAAACAGTATGTATATGTCATTGGATCTGAAATGCTGAGTTCTCAGTTAAAAGTAATTAATGAAGCGGCAAACAAAAAGACCAACAATCTTGAGCTGAATTATAAGTATGATGATCCGAATGATACGGAAAGACTGTATTACAGATCAGATCACTATAATTTTGCTAAAAATAATGTTCCGGTAGCATTTTTCTTTGACGGCATCCACGAAGATTACCACAAACCAACGGATGATGTAGAGAAAATCGACTACAATCTGCTGGCTAAAAGAACCCAGTTAGTTTTCACAACCGCTTGGGAAATCGCCAACAGACCAGACAGAATCGTTGTTGATAAGAAATAATTGAATTAAAAAATACAATATAAAAGGCAAATTAGCAGATCAGCGGTTTGCCTTTTTAGTTAAATTAAAATTTGCATGAAAATCCGTGAAGCTGAGTGGAAAGATATTCCACAGATCCAGATCGTAAGAAATTCGGTTAAAGAAAACATGTTATCTGATCCCAATCTTGTGACAGATCAGGATTGTGAGGATTTTCTCTTTAACAGGGGGAAGGGCTGGGTTTGTGAAGATAATGACAGAATTGTGGGATTCGGAATTGTAGATATGAAAGAAAAAAGTATCTGGGCGCTTTTTGTTCATCCGGAATTTGAGAATCAAGGAATCGGCAGAAAACTTCACGACACCTTGCTGAATTGGTATTTTGTTCAGACGAATGAGAAAATCTGGCTGAGCACTTCTCCAAATACAAGAGCTGAGATATTCTACAGAAAATCCGGATGGACAGAAAACGGAGTTCACAGAAAGAATGAAATAAAATTTGAAATGACTTATAATTACTGGAAAAACAGATAATATGAAACAGAATATAAAATCAATGCGTCCTTTTATAGGCTCTGAAAACTTTGAAACCAGCAGGCGTTTTTACCGTGATCTGGGTTTTGAAGAAGTGATTCTGAATGCTAAAATGTCTCTGTTTAAATGGAATGAGACTGCTTTTTATCTTCAGGATGCCTATGTAAAAGACTGGATTGATAATACCATGCTTTTTGTGGAAGTTGAAAATACAGACGAATTTTATCAGGAACTTATCAGTTTAAATCTTCCGGAGAAATACGAAAAAGTAAAAATAGTTCCTGTGAGAACGATGGATTGGGGCAAAGAATGTTTTGTTTATGATCCTTGCGGAGTTTTGTGGCATTTCGGAGAATTTTTCTAATCAATTGGAGTAAAGAGAAAATTTTACCATTATTTAAAAACAATAATCAACGACAAGACGAAGAATGATTTACGCTTTCGATACGTATTATTACGATGACTACGCCCATACAGTTTGTTTAGCTTTTCAGGATTGGGATGCTGAACATGAAACAGCAGTTTTCACTGAGAAAACAGCAATTACCTCAGAATACGAAAGCGGAGCCTTTTATAAAAGAGAATTACCCTGTATTCTCAGTCTTTTACATCAAATAGACCTTAAAGAAGATGATATTATCATTATTGATGGTTATGTAACTTTAGATGAAGAAGGGAAAATAGGGCTTGGAGGACATCTTTACGAAGCTTTAGACCAAAAATTTACGGTGGTCGGAATTGCAAAGAACGGTTTTAACAGTCCGGATTCACGAAGAAGAGCAGTTTATCGCGGAGAAAGTAAGACTCCCTTATTTCTGACTGCAAAAGGAGCAGATGTAGATGAAATTAAACGAAAAGTCGAACAGATGCACGGAAATTTCAGAATTCCGACATTGCTTAAAAAATTAGATCAGCTTTCCCGAAGTTAAAATATTTTAATTTTCAACGACTAAAACACCTAAAATTTGTTTAAACTTTTTACCACAAAATAAGCAAAGATTTAAACACTTTAGTTTCTAAGTTTAATACTTAAATGAAAAAAGAGTACATAAGTTAAAAAAAATCAAAGATTTTTCACTTTGCAGACTTTTGAAATACTTTAAATAAACCCAATAAAGTCTTTTATATCTTTTGCGGTTAAATTTAAAATTAGTTTAACAAGTTCCTATTTAACTTTAATTTGCAAGATTTTCTTTAAAGTGACAAATGTCATTCAAATATTATTTTTATTAAGTCTAAATAAATATAAATTTGTTTTAATAAAAAATCAAAGCATTAAAACACATATCAATCATATCCATATCAATTTTTGTTTTTTCAACCGGCAGAAACTATTTGTCGGTTTTTTGATATAAAGATTTCCTGTACTCAATTCCCCATTTGGCAATTTCATCAATAATCGGCTCAATGGTTTTCCCATATTCGGTTATTTCATATTCTACAGTTACAGGTTTTGTGTCCAGAACAGTACGTTTGATGAGATGGTTGATTTCCATGTCCTGAAGTTCTTTTGAAAGCATTTTGGCTGCAATACCGTCAATTTCTCTTAAAAGATCCATAAAACGCATTTTTTCGCTCTGCATTAAAGTTCCGAGAATATGAAATTTCCATTTTCCAGATAAAATTTCCATTGAATCTTTGATTGCGTTCATACGGTTTTTACAGATAGGAGTGATGTTCAGGTTAGCTTCTTTTTTCATGATTTCAAAATAAATTATAGTGCTGTAAAGATAATAAAAAAACAGAAAGGTAGTTTCCTCGAGGAAACCAGTTTCTAAAAGGAAATCCATTACCAGAGTATGATGATTATATATTAGATTTGTGGTAATATTAAAAAATTATAAAATATTTATCATCGCAAAAATGATAAACAATAAAATACTAACATTTATGTTCCTCACCGCAGCTTTAAGCAGTTGTAACGGACAGAATGATAAAAGTAAAAAAATGGAAAACAGATCTACAAATCCTCTATTATGCGATCCTGCGACAGGAGTTTGTGAAGTTCCCGGAGAAAAGTTTGAAATTGGGAATATTGATGTAATGACTGACGAAAAACCTGTAAAAGTTATTTATTTTACAGACCCAATCTGCTCTTCATGCTGGGGAATTGAGCCTCAGCTGAGAAAATTAAAACTGGAATACGGAGATAACATAGATATAGAATACAGAATGGGAGGGCTTCTTCCGGACTGGAGCTATAACAGCGGAGGAATCAGCAAACCTTCTGATGTTGCGCATCACTGGGATGAAGTAAGTCTTTATTATGATATGCCTATCGACGGCGATATCTGGCTGCAGGATCCGCTTGACTCTTCTTATCCTCCTTCTATCGCTTTTAAAGCTGCGCAGATGCAGGACAGAGAAAAAGCACTTGATTTCCTGAGAGAGCTTCGTGAAATGGTATTTTTGAAGAAAAAAAATATTGCAAAATGGGAGCATATGGTAACCGCAGCAAAAAAAGCAGGATTAAATACAGATCAGCTGAAAAAAGACTTTGAAGGAAGAGCAAAAGAGCTTTTTCAGGAAGATCTGAAGCTGGCAAGAGAGATGGGAGTTCGCGGTTTTCCTACGATGTTTTTTACCAATGATGCAGGAAAAAGAGAAATTGTGTACGGTTCTAAACCTTACGCATTCTATGAAACGGCTGTTCTGCGAGTGAATTCGGACACCAAAAAATCTGAGTACTCTAAAAACTGGGAGAATCTTTTTGAAAAGTATAATTCGCTTTCTGCAAGGGAATTTTCAGAATTATCGGGAACTCCCAGAAAGGAAAGCGAAAGACTGTTAAACGAGCTTTCAGAGAAAGGAATACTAGAAAAACTGACCACCAAAAACGGTTCTATGTGGACCCTTAAATCATAATTAATTTCATTAATATTTAGCAAGTTTTTTTTAACATCCGGAAGTTCATTGAATTTCCGGATTTTTATTGCGATTATAATGTAAAAGAATCTGCTCTTTAGGAGCAGATCCAGTAGATAAATACATCTCATTTTTTTAATTAGACAACAATAAAAAAGCACAGCCGACGATGCTGTGCTTAAATTTTTATAAATTTAATTGCGATTTCAGAATTGAAAAAAGCAAAATATGTTTCCACTTCAGTTGTATTTCATAGTAAATGTAGGAATAAAATGTTTGCCAGACAATACACTAAATGTTAAAATTTATATTTTTTGATGGATAAATTTGTGATATTATTTTTTTGTTAAATAATCTCCAAAAGCGGATTTATGGTCTTCTTTTTGTTGATATATCCTTCACCGTGCATTTTATTTTTTTGATACAGAAGATCAGATCTTTGTTACTTTTTTGCATTAAATATCTTCTCATCATTGAAAATTCCTATCTTTATCTCATCAAAATCTCTTTATAAATAACGCCCAATATTTCAGGATAATATTAAAGCCTGAAAATCCTATGGTTCAAAATCCTTGAACCCATAAATCGTTTTTTTAAACCTAAAAAGCAATTGTACATTAACAATTTTGCTTTTGCATTATAAAGAGAATATCATGAATACAAATACAATAGCCGTTATCGGCGGAACAGGAAAATCGGGAAAATTTCTTGTTCAAAGTCTTTTAAATAAACAATATCCCATCAGAATGTTATTAAGGAATCCTGAGAATTTTACTCTTAAAAATCCTTTGATTAATATTGTGAAAGGTGACGTCAGAAATTCTGAAGCTGTTCATCATTTAATTAAAGATTGTGATGTAGTGATAAGTACATTAGGACAATCAGTCGGCGAAAAATCAATTTTCAGCGACGCAACAGGTAATATAATTAAAGCAATGAATTCCTACGGAATCAAGCGTTATATCGTTACAACAGGACTTAATGTAAATACACCATTTGATCACAAAAATGAAAAGGTAAAAATGGCGACCGACTGGATGTATCAAAATTATCCTGAAACAACTACCGATAAGCAAAAAGAATATGAGCTTTTGAATGAAAGCAATCTGAACTGGACATTGGTAAGGCTTCCTTTAATTAATCTGACTGATGAAAGTTTTGTTACAGAAACCAATCTTCAGGATTGTAAAGGTGAAACAATTTCCGCAACAGATCTGGCAAAATTTTTAATTTCTCAGATGGATGATCAGACTTTTTGTAAGCAGAGTCCGTTTTTGTATAATATATAAATCTGATCAATAAGATTTTAATTAAGGAGTATAAGGTTTAACACAGTTTATGATCTGATAATTTTCTTAATTGAATGTGAGAGCTTAAATATCTTCAAATAAAAAAACAGAGAGTAAAAAGCTCTCTGTTTTATTTTAATTCTCCAGCTTTTCTTTAATATACTTTGCTGTATGAGATTTTTTATTTTTTGCCAGTTCTTCCGGTGTTCCTGTAAAAACAACTTCACCGCCATGTTTTCCTGCTTCCGGACCGATATCAATAATGTAATCTGCAGATTTAATGATATCAGGTTGATGTTCAATTACAATCACAGAATGCCCCAGATCAATTAAAGCCTGTAAAGACTTCAGCAATTTCTGAATATCATGGAAATGCAGCCCTGTTGAAGGTTCATCAAAAATAAATAACGTCTTATCTGTGGTTACACCTTTTACAAGGAATGATGCCAGTTTTACACGCTGTGCTTCACCACCGGAAAGGGTAGAAGAGCTCTGTCCAAGCTGCAGGTATCCTAAACCTACGTCCTGTAATGGTTTTAATTTGGTAGCGATTTTTTCTTCTTTATTATCTTTGAAAAATTCAAGTGCTTCATCCACAGTCATGTGAAGAATGTCTGAAATATTTTTCTCGTCGTACTTTACTTCCAGAATTTCACTTTTGAAACGGGTTCCTTTGCAAACTTCACACTCCAGTTCAATATCTGCCATAAACTGCATGGAAACGTTGATAACGCCTTCTCCTTTACATTCATCGCATCTTCCGCCATCTACGTTAAAGGAAAAATGTTTAGGTTTATAACCCATCATTTTGGCAACTTTCTGCTTAGCGAAAAGATCTCTGATGTCGTCATAGGCTTTAAGATACGTTACAGGATTGGATCTTGAAGACTTTCCGATAGGATTCTGGTCAATCAGTTCAATATGCTGGATCAGTTTTTTCGGAAAATCCACAGCGTCATAATCTCCTTTTTTACCGCCCATTCCAAGCTGAATCTGGATATCATTGGTAAGAATTTCCTTCATTAAAGTCGATTTCCCGCTTCCTGAAACTCCCGAAATTACAACAAGATTTTCCAAAGGAACATCTACATCAATATTTTTTAAATTATTTTGTCTTGCTCCCTTTATATGAATCCATTCTTTACCTTTTCTCCGCTTTTTGGGAACTTCAATTTCCAGTCTTCCGGTAAGATATTTTGAAGTTAATGTATCTGCATCTTTCAATTCTTTGTAATCCCCGGCAAAAACCAATTCTCCGCCAAGATAACCGGCTTCAGGACCAATATCAATAATATAATCTGCCGCTTTCATTACGTCTTCATCATGTTCCACAACAATTACGGTGTTGCCAAGATCACGGAGATTCTGCAAAACTTCAATCAGGTTTTCTGTATCTCTTGAATGCAGTCCGATTGAAGGTTCATCCAGAATATAAATGGAACCCACCAAAGAACTTCCCAGACTTGTTGCTAGATTTATTCTCTGACTTTCTCCGCCGGAAAGCGTGTTGGAGGTTCTGTTTAAGGTTAAATATCCTAAACCGACTTTCAGTAAAAACTCCAGTCGGGTTGTAATTTCGTATAATAATCTTTTGGCAACTTCCTGATCGTGATCAGATAATTTTAAGCTTTTAATTAAAGGAAAAAGTTCATCCAAAGGAAGTTCGATCATTGATTGGATATTATGTCCGTCGATTTTCACCCAGCTCGTTTCTTCACGCAATCTCAAGCCTTCGCAAGCCGGACAAAGAGTCTTTCCGCGATAACGTGAAAGCATGACACGGTACTGAATTTTATACAGATTTTCCTCAAGCATTTTGAAGAAATTGTCAATCGATGGGAACATGCTTTTTCCGTCTCCTTTCCAAAGGTATTTTTTCTGGTCTTTGGTTAATTGATGATATGGCTTATGAATCGGGAAATCTTTTGCTTTTTTAATGAAATCCTTTTTCCATTCGCTCATGCTTTCGCCTTTCCATGAAGCAACCGCATCTTCAAAAACGGATAGTGTTTTGTTGGGAATAACTAAATCTTCATCAATTCCGATCACTTTTCCGTATCCTTCACAAGTGGGACAGGCTCCGTAAGGATTATTAAAGCTGAAAAAATGGACATTCGGTTCTAAAAACTCGATTCCGTCCAGTTCAAATTTGTTTGAAAATTCTTTTACTTTTCCGGTATCTACATTTTTTAACGAACAATATCCCCTACCTTCATAAAAAGCCATCTGAATAGAGTCTGCCAAACGCTGTAAAAAGCTTTCATCTTCTTCATAAGTAAAACGATCGATGACCAGATTAATTTCCATTCCCTTTTCTGGGGTAAAACCAAAACTTTCCAGATCTTCGATTCCTGCAACATTCCCATTAATTTCAAGTCTTGTAAAACCTGCTAATTTCAGAACATTTAAATTTTCGCTAAAATTCTCGGCATCGTAATCGTAAGGAGCCGTTAATAGAAACGAAGTTTCTTTTTTTGAAGATTTAATGAAATCCACCACATCAGAAACTGAATCCTTTTTCACTTCTTCACCCGAAACCGGCGAATACGTTTTCCCGATTCTCGCGAAAAGAAGTTTCATATAATCATAAATCTCGGTAGAAGTTCCTACTGTAGATCGGGGATTGGAAGAAATTACTTTTTGCTGGATGGCAATGGAAGGAGCCAACCCTTTAATATCGTCAACTTTAGGTTTCTCGAGTTTTCCTAAAAACTGACGTGCATAAGAGCTTAAACTCTCTACATACCTTCTCTGTCCTTCCGCATAAATCGTATCAAAAGCCAGTGAAGATTTTCCGCTTCCGGAAACTCCTGTAATAACGATCAGTTTATTTTTCGGGATAAGAACATCTATGTGTTTCAGATTGTTAAGGTGTGCATTCTTAACGAAAATCTGTTTTTTAATATCTATATCTGTTGTATAAGCCATAGTAAAATTAAGACTAACAAAATTACGAATTTTTAATCGGATTGAATGTACTATATGGCGACTATTTACAATTCTACACAGTGTGAATTTTAATATTGTATATTCTGAAGAGTATTATAATTCTTAATTAATTTTAATTCTCACTTCTTTGAAAAACGGATGAAGAAAGGTAAGTATGTACAATCCTACACCACAGCCTTTTGTATTTGAATGTATGCTCAGCTATTTTCAGGAGTATGCTGCCTGTTTTTAGAAAAATATAGAAACTTTAACTAAAATTTAATAATATGCTTGAAAACTGTTCGTTTAAATAATTGCTAATATTGCAATACCATGATTAACACAAATTTTAATTCTATACTGGAGTTAATACAGACTTTCTCTTCCGAGCAGGTCTGCATTGAGTATCTTGAACAAATGAGATGGGGCGGAATTGTTGAAAGTCCGTTCGACTCTGCTTCTAAAGTGTATAAATGCAGTAAAAATCGCTACAAATGCAGGAACACCGGAAAATATTTTAACGTTAAAACCGGTTCCATGTTTGAGAATACTAAAATCAGCCTGCAGAAATGGTTTCTGGCGATATGGCTCCTCACATCCGGAAAAAAAGGAATCAGTTCTGTTCAGCTTGCAAAGGATATCGGAGTAACGCAGAAAACAGCTTGGTTTCTGTCGCACCGTATACGTGAATGTTTCGGCATTGAAAATAATAATGAACTTGCAGGAGATGTGGAATGTGACGAAACATTTATTGGCGGCAAGAACAGAAACAGGCACCGTCATAAAAAAGTAGAATATTCTAAAAACCGTAATTTTCCGGATAAAGTTCCTGTTGTAGGAATGCTGCAAAGAGGTGGTAAAATGAATGCATACGTTGTAAACGATACCAAAAAAGCCAGTATTCAGCCGTTTATCTATCAATATGTAATTTCCGAAAATACCCGCTTAATAAGTGATGAATGGTGCGGATATAAAGGATTGGGTACATCTTATTTTCATTTGGTCGTTGATCATTCCAAAAAAGAATATGTTAATTCTGAAGATAAATCTATACATACCAATACGATTGAAGGGTGCTGGAAAATTCTTAAAAATTCTGTCTCTGGAATTTATAATTTTGTATCTAAGAAGCATCTTCAAAAATATGTAAATGAATTTATTTATAAGTTCAACTTGAGATATATATCCAGCAACGAAAGATTTACATATCTGCTCAAAAAATGCACGGTTAGAACCAAATACGAGGATCTTATTAAATAAAAAAACAATTATTATTAATTATTTTGTATACGAATCATTGTTTTCGGGTAATTTTACGGAATGCCATATTAAGTCTTATATTTAAATCATAAATTTGTGATTTATATATGTTCTGATGGGGATTGGTTTCTTTTTTTAGATGCAAAAAAATGCTGATAAAAATAAGTTTTCTTTCAGAAAAACATAAATAATGACTATTTTAACACTTGAAATATGTTACCTGAACTATTAAAACAAAAAAAAATAAAAAGTATTTTTTTTAAGGAGGAAGAATACTTTGATGTAGCGGATATTAAAAAGAATCATCCCGATTTGAAAATTGATGTCAGCCGTATTATCCTTGTTAAAAAGTTACAGTTTATAAAAGCTGAAGATGTATCTTTAGTATCAGACTTTGATAATACGATAAAAAATATTTTTAAAAATAAAAAATAAGAGATTAAATTTCTGAAAGATAAGTTTTTTTAAGTTTGTGGTATTGCTTTTTATTTTAAAATTTGTTAAAATTGCAGTCATAAATATGTAATATAGAAATGAGAAAATTATTCAGACATCTTATTACACATTTAATGAGAAAAAGATAACGAAATTACTTCCCGGGATGCGATATTACTGTCGCATCTTTTTTTATGACAACTATCATTTGTCATTCTTCATGATCTCCAGTACTTTTGCGCTGACGAAACTAACTGAGAATAAAACTGATTATGATTAAAAAAATACTTCCTGTTTTTCTTGTAGGAACATTCTGCTTTACGCACGCACAGGAAAAATCAACCGATATTGAGACCATTGAGGTTCAGGGAAAACTTATTTCAACACCTTACAAAACAGCCAATCAGAATATCACGATCATTACAAGAGAAGACATCATTAATTCTCCTGCAAAAAGCATCGATGAAATTCTTCAGCAGGTTCCGGGAATGGATATCAGAAGGAGAGGAGCGAATGGTGTGCAGAGTGATATCGGCTTTAGAGGAAGCTCTTTTGAACAGGTTCTGCTGCTTCTTAACGGAATCAGGATGAATGATTCGCAGACCGGACATAACTCCATGAATCTTCCTGTTGATCTTGATGATGTCGAAAGAATTGAAGTAATCAAAGGTCCTGCAGCAAGACGATTCGGGCAGAATGCCTATGCCGGAGTAATTAATGTGATTACAAAAACAAATCCGGGAAAAAGAGTAAAGATAAGCGCAGAAGGAGGAGATTATAAAACTTACGGTTTTGGTCTGAACGCACAGCTTGGAAATGAAAAATTTTCCAATTCTTTACAGGCTAATTCTGCAGGTTCAGAAGGCTATATGTATAATACAGATTATGAGATCAGAAATGTATTTTATCAGAGTAAACTGAATATAAAAGAAGGTGATATCAGACTTCAGGCTGGTTTTTCTGAGAAGAAATTCGGAGCAAATGGTTTTTATGCTTCAAAAGCGGCTACCGAACAGTATGAAGAAACGCAGGCTTCAATTGTAAGTTTAGCCCATCAGCAAAGATTCGGAAAGTTAAAACTCAGCTCAAATGTGTACTGGAGAAGAGGGCAGGATATGTATCTTTTCAACAGGCAGAAACCTGAAATTTACCGTAATATGCACATCGGAAATAATGTAGGAGGAGAAGTAAATTCTACTTACGAATGGGGATTGGGAACAACAGGAATAGGAGTAGAATTAAGGAAAGAATTTCTGGTAAGCAACAATCTGGGAGAAAGAAATCGTTTTGTATCGCAGGTTTTCTTTGAACACCATTTTTCTTTACTCGACAAAAAATTAAACATCAGTCCCGGAATTTCCTGGGCAAATTATTCCAAAGAAGGAAACTTTTTTTATCCCGGTCTGGATGTAGGATTTAGCTTTAACCCCAACAATAAAATTTACGGGAATATTGCAAAAGTTCACAGGGTTCCTACTTTCACAGATTTGTATTATGTAAGCAAAACAGAGGTTGGAAATCCGAATCTGAAACCTGAAAGTGCGGTTTACGCAGAATTGGGATATCAGTATCAGACAAAAAATATTCTGGCAAAAGTGAGCGGATTCCTTCGGGATTCCGGAAATGCAATCGACTGGACTAAAATTAAGCCGAATGATGCAGTCTGGTATGCACAGAACATAGGAGATACCACCTTAAAAGGAATTGAAGCGGAATTGAATCACAGATTAAATGAATGGCTGAAATATACAGTCGGTTACACGTATCTGGATAACAAAGCGAATCAGTCTGGTAATTTTGTGGCAAGATATGTTCTGGATAATTTAAAACATCAGTTTATTGCAAAGCTGGAAACAAAATTCCTGAAAAACTTTACCAATGAATTGGTTTACCGTTATAATGAAAGACTGAACAATGGAAGCTATAATCTTCTTGATGAAAAACTGAGTTTTGCCAAAAAAGATTTTTCCGTGTATGTTTTAATTAATAATTTAACAAATACTTCATATACAGAAACTTTCGGTGTACAAATGCCGCAAAGATGGTTCCATATTGGTTTTTCTTACAATATTAATATTAAGTAAATGTTAATTAATGATGAATGAAAGTTAATATTACGAAATTGTTAATTCATTTACATTTGCAAAAATTTTACTAGATGAAACTGTTTGTGAGTTTGAGTTTACTTTTAGGTGTTACATTTCTTAAAGCACAGGAACATATTTCCAGCTTCAATGCAGTCACCATCACTTACAAATTTCATCCTAAATTTTTTCTTTATCTGGAAGGTCAGTCAAGAGGAATTCAAGAATTTACATACTCCGATTACTACGAAATAAAAGGAGGATTGGGGTATAATCTTACCAAAAATCATAAGCCTTTCATCGGAATGGGAAGATATGCAACCTATAAAGACCATTCTATCAACAAAGAAGAGTTCCGTGTGTGGTTACAGGATGTAATCGATGTTAAAAAAGGGGTTGTAAAGTTCGAAAACAGATTCCGTGCAGAAAAATCATGGTTTCACGAACCTCAGGCGGATAAAAATTCCGAAAGAATGCGTTATCGTTACCGTCTGAATGTAAGTGTTCCCCTTAATGCAAAAGAAGTAAAAAAAGGAACTGTTTTTGCCAATGCATACGATGAGGTTTTCTTTGTGAGTCCTGCAAAACCGACTTTCGCAAGAAATAGAGTGTATGTTGGCGGTGGTTATCAGATCGATAATAGTGTGGGAGTTGCTGCAGGGTATCTTTGGCAGAGAGAATTCAATGCTTCTTCAAACCAGAATTTTCATTTCCTGTATGTTGCTTTAAACATTAATATCGACGGAACCAAACATCCAGTTAAAACATTTGATTATCCCGGAGCGGATTAATGTACTTTTTCCAGTCTTTTCTGATATTCAATAAGCTCTTCTTTAAAATCAATGTAAATTTTATTGATTATTGCCTGATATTCGTTAATTAAAGAAAATAAAACATCCACTTCTTTCTGAATGTATTTGTCATGATTGAAATAAATATATTCGGAACTGATGAAATCTTTAAGAAGCTGCTTATTTTCAGTCGTTAAAAAGTCTTTGTAGGCAGATTCTTCCATGAAATGTTTCAAAATATCTTTAAACGGTTTTTCGTTCTTTAGTAAAACAGCTCTGTGCTTACGGATTTCCTCCAACGGCAAAGTAACCATCATAAATTCCAGATGAGGCGTAAAATTGTTAATGGAATTCTGGAAAATATCAAACTCTTTATCCAGCAAAGCAAATTTTCTGTATTTAGCTGCTAAAATTTCCTTTTCATGATTATCAGCAATGCTGTAAAAGTATCTGAAAATACGAATGTCATTTTCTAACAACTGCTTATTCAGATCTTCGGATTCTTCTTTAATTTTAGGAACCAGAAGTCTTGCTTCTCTGGATTTGTATAGCTTTCCCGTGTAGGTAAAGGTTTTAACAGCTTTAGGATTTTCAGCAAGATAATTCAAAGTATACAAATCACTTTCTGTTCCCGCCTTTTCATAAACCAGAGAAACATACTGATCGCTGAAGAAGTCCTCTTTTTCTACCAATTCAGTATCTTTTATAAGTTCATCAATGTTTTCCAAAACAGGATTGTGACTTTCATAATATCCGTTGAATGCAGAATTTATCAGTTTGTAAGGATATTTTTCATTGTAAAGCTGAAGGAACTGATCATTATTACCAATAACTTCACCCGCATTTTTAATATTGTACAGCGTTAAATATTTGCTTGTCAGAATCCTGCATATTTCCGTATATCCGCGGATTATATTTTTTGCAAGATCGTTATTTTCAGGATTGTTTTTTGTCTGATTTTTCCGGATCATTTCAACTCTTTTGTCCGTTTCGGGATGAAAAGACCATTGATCTTCAATTTTTACTTTTGTCTTATTATATCGGGTAATATCTTCAAGATCAATTTTCGGAAGATCATGCTCAAATAAATGATTGTTTCTTTCACCAAAAATCTTCATCAGTAAGCTTTGGTTTTCAAATAAATTTTCAGGCAGATATTTATTCCCGCTCTCTGCATAAAACATAAAAGAACTGTTGAACGCCGCATTGCTTAAATCCAGCCTTAATAAAGATGAAGTCTGCTCTTTCGGATTAGTAACGTAAGTCGCCACTGCATCCGCATGAAACTCCATTTCTCTTCGCAATGAAGCATTGTTTTTAAAAAGAAAATCTGAAAAGATCTTTAAAATAAACTGAAAGACATTAATGAAAGCTACAGAAATTAATCCGGCAAGCTGAAATGCCCATTGTCCTGATCCGTGTCTGATCGAATTTTCAAAATCTTTATTGTTGTAAACCGTATCAAAAATAATTTTTTCTGCCTGATTTACATATCCTCCGATTTTCATGCTTCGCTGTGAGAAATGTCCGAATTCATGCGCTAAAACGCTTTTAAGTTCGCCTACAGTTAAAGAATTTACCAGCCCGATCCCGATGGTAAGATTCTTTTTAACAGGCAAAAACATACTCCAGAAAAGAGAATTGTAGCTTACACTTGCGTTTACTTCCGGCGACAAAAAAACTTTTCCCGGTCTGCTTACTTTTGTTTCCAGAATAATTTCATCAATAATGGCAAACAGTTCCGGCTGAGCTTTTCTATCTACTTCAATTAAATGTTTTGTGCTGTAATTTTTCCTGATGAAGATAAATTTTATTAAAAAATAAAAAACAATAAGCCCGATACTTATCATCCCCAAAGCAATAATAGCAGTAAAATAGCTGGGGTGAAATGTTACAAGATTTATTGCTCCATAACCCAGCAGGAAAATCAGCAGCAACGATATGAGAATCAGGATAAAATAAACAATAAAGAATACGGATATTGATATAACAGCAGAAATCAGCTTAGAACGGTAAGCCGATGAAATAGGAGGCAGGTTATTAGTCATTATGTGTTTTTTTATAATTTTCTAGTATTTCTCGATCAGATAATGATAGGCTTTCAGGTATTTATTAAATCTCTTAATGTCTTTGGAAGTAAGTTCTCTGTTTACCCTTCTAAGATCCATATTATCACGCAGATCATTCAGTTTTACGGCAACCGCAAGAGGAGAACGTTCTGTTCTTCGTACAAAATCATCATATTCTTCGTTGGGATCGAATTTTGTGAGACAGCTTATCGCAAAAATAATATACTCGGGAAATCCCTGATCTCTCAGATAATCAAGGCTGAATTCCTGAGGATGATCCTCCACAACGTCGTGCAAAACCCCTACAATTTTTTCGTCCAGTGTTTTTCCGTATTCCATTACCCGCATTACGTGTGCAATATAAGGTGCATGATATTTATCGGTTTGTCCTTTATGTGCCTTATCGGCTATTTTTATTGCTCTGTGGAGCATTTCTTCTTTTGTCATCTTATGTAAAGTAGAGTACAAAAATAAAAAATGCCTCAACATTCTGAGACATTTTACAAAAATTATTTTATGATATCTTTTTTAATCAAGCTCTTCTTCCACAGATGCGTTTGGCGCATTGTTTTTTACGGATTCGATGCCTTTTTCCATGCCGTTATCAGATTCATACATCTGGCTGCTTCCGATAATCTGCCCGTTTGTTGCTTTAAGATTAAAATAAGAACGTCCGTCTTTTGCGGTAAGCCTTTCAAATTTAGAATCGTCCTGAGCGTTTTTTCTTACCGATTCAATGCCATTCTGGCAACCGGCTTTAGAACTGTAGCCTTCGCTGGAAAGGATAACCTGTCCGTTTGCGGCTTTTAAATTAAATTGAAACTCACCGTTTTTTCTTGTAGAAATAATAAATTTTCCCATGTGTATAATTTTAAGATTTGTTTATTTTGATGATGACGGAGCCTGTTTCGCAATCTCTTCTTTTTCCGGAATTTCCGGAGAGATGGAATTCAGCATTCTGTAATCATTTTTATCCTGTCTTTGATCTTTTAGGCTGGAATATTCTGTACCTTCTTTGGGTTTTGCAGAGGGCATTTTATACAGATTTTTTTTATCTGCTTTTTGTGGGGGCTGGATCTCTTTAGAATCAATTTTATAAATTCCGGCAGAATCTGTTCTTGGAATTAATTGTTTTCTGATCTTTTGCTGAGCCGTAAGTGATGCTGAAAACAATAGAATTGCTAATAATGTTATTTTCATTTTTTTGTATTTTCGTTAAAAGTATAAAAAATAATTGAATTTTAAAATGGTTAAAAATAATATTGAAAAGACAATTGAATATTATTTTTTATTACTTCCATAATATTTTAATAAAAAAATCCCGAAATTATTTTCGGGATTTTCTATTGCATCAAACTATTTTTAATAGTTTCCTTTTTCAATAAAATGAGCTGCCACTTTTTCTGTTAATGCAACCACATTAGGGTGGTTGGTATACTTCGTGAATCTTCTTAATCCTGAAAGCATCATTCTCTGCTCGTCACCTTCTGCAAAAGAAACAATTCCTTCTTTTGCTGCCACGATAATTTTTTCAACCGCTTTGTAAAGATTTAGCTGAGCCATTGCTGCTTCCACAGAATCAGGAGAGAAGTGTTTTTCTGCTCTTAAAACTGCAGATTCTGCCATATAGATCTGATTAAGAATTTCGGAAGCGTTTAACAATAAATGCTGCTGTTTCTCTATATCCATCATGTATTTCTGAAGCGCTGCTCCGGAAACCATTAAGAATACTTTTTTAAGATTCGCAATAATTGCTTTTTCTTTGCTCATGAAAGCTGAATAATCCGGAACTTCGAATGAAGGAATTCCCATCAATTCTTTGCTGATCGCCATTGCCGGAGATAATAAGTCTAATTCTCCTTTCATCGCTTTCTTGATGAGCATTCCAACCGCTAATAATCTGTTGATTTCGTTGGTACCTTCATAAATTCTTGAAATTCTTGAATCTCTCCATGCTGCTTCCATCGGAGTATCTTCAGAGAATCCCATTCCTCCGTATACCTGAATTCCTTCATCGGCAGTATGCTGCGCAAGATCTGAAACGAAAACTTTAAGAATTGAACATTCAACCGCGAATTCCTCAACTCCTTTGAGTTCTGCTGCCTGATGATCCATTCCTCCTGCAACAAGTTCTTCGATTTTGTCTTCAATATTTTTTGCTGCTCTGTAAGATCCTGCTTCACTTACGAAAACTCCGGTTGCCATTTCAGCCAGTTTCTTTCTGATCGCCCCGAAAGTTGAAATAGAAACGCCGAACTGTTTTCTTTCATTGGAATACTGGATAGAGTGATTTAAAATTCTTCTTTGTGCATCAAGACAAGCCGCTGCTAATTTGATACGGCCAACATTCAATGCATTTAAAGCGATTTTAAATCCGTTGTTTCTTTCTCCTAAAAGGTTTTCAACAGGAATTTTCATATCATTAAAGAAAACCTGACGGGTAGAAGAGGCACGAATACCTAATTTATGTTCTTCTTCACCAAAAGTAAGGCTTTCAGGATTTTCCAGTTCTGAACGGTTGATTACGAAACCTGTAATGTTTTTATCATCATCAATTTTGGCAAACAAAGTAAAAGTATCTGCAAATCCTGCATTGGAAATCCACATTTTCTGTCCGTTGATGATGTAATGTTTTCCGTCTTCAGACAATTTTGCTCTTGTTTTTCCTGAATTGGCATCAGAACCGGCATCCGGTTCAGTAAGGCAATAAGCTCCGAATTTTGTTCCCGCAGCTAAGTCCGGAAGATATTTTTGTTTCTGAGCTTCTGTTCCGTAAAGAACGATCGGAAGGGTACCGATTCCTGTATGCGCCCCATAAGCTGTTGCCAATGAACCTGTAACTCCGGAAATGTAATCGCAGGCAAGCATGGTTGTTACGAATCCCATTCCCAGACCTCCGTAATTTTCAGGAACAGCAATTCCCAATAATCCCATTTCTCCAAGCTTACGCATCACTTCTTCCGTAAATGCATAATCTTTTTTCTCGAAACGTTCTTTTTGCGGAACTACCTCTCTGTCTATAAATTCTTTCGCAGAATCGCGAAGCATTTTTTGTTCTTCATTCAGTTCTTCAAGACTGAAAATTTCGTTTGCAGGAATTTCTTTAATTAAGAATTCTCCACCTTTTACTATATTTCCCATTTAATATTTGATTTTTTTCTTTTTTAGTTATAATAATTCAAAGATTGAAGCTGCTCCCTGTCCTGTTCCAACGCACATGGAAACCAAACCATATTTATTTCCGCGTTTTCTCATTTCGTCAAGAAGTTGAACCGTTAATTTTGTTCCGGTACATCCAAGAGGGTGACCTAAAGCAATTGCACCACCGTTTACATTTAAAATATCCGGATTTAAATCCAGTTCTTTTTTGATTGCAACCGATTGTGAGGCAAATGCTTCGTTCAGTTCGATAAGCTCAATATCTTTTAATTCCAGACCTGCCTGTTTTAACGCTTTTGGGATTGCATAAATTGGTCCCATTCCCATAATTCTTGGTTCCAATCCTGTTGCTGCATAAGCAACAAGTCTTGCTTCAGGTTCAAGTCCTAATTCTTTTACCATTTCTTCGCTCATGACCATTACGAAGGCGGCTCCGTCGCTCATCTGGGATGAGTTTCCGGCGGTTACGCTTCCACCGTTGGCAAAAACTGGTCTCAATTTCGCAAGACCTTCAAGTGACGTATCTGCTCTCGGACCTTCATCAACAGAGAAATCAAACTTTTTAGTCTGCATTTTCTGGTTTTCATCTAAGAAATTATATTCAACAGGAATGGGAACGATCTGATTTTTAAATTTTCCTTCCTGATTTGCTTTTAAAGCTTTCATGTGAGATTCAAACGCAAACTGATCCTGTTCTTCTCTCGTAATTTTATATTGCTTGGCAACTTCTTCTGCAGTGTAACCCATTCCCCAGTAATAATCAGGATTTGTTTTGGCAATCTGAGTTTCAGGAACCGGTTTGTAACCACCCATCGGAATGTAAGACATCGATTCTGTACCTCCTGCAATAATGCAGTCTGCCATTCCTGCCTGAATTTTTGCAGAAGCAATCGCAATCGCCTCACTTCCGGAAGCGCAATATCTGTTTACGGTAACTCCGGGAACTTTGTCAGTGTTAAGACCCATTAAAGAAATCAGACGTGCCACATTCAAGCCCTGTTCAGCTTCCGGCATCGCATTTCCTACGATAAGGTCATCGATTCTGTTTTTGTCTAATTGCGGAAGTTCAGCCATTAATTTTTCAATTACGGTTGCCGCCATTACATCGGGTCTTGTAAATCTTAAACTTCCTTTTGGAGCTTTTCCAACGGCAGTTCTGAACCCTTTTACTATATATGCTGTCTTTGACATTTGTTTATTTTATTAAGTTAAATATGCTTATTATGGGATTTACCGTAGATGCAAATTTTGAAGATATATCTAAAAATTTTGCTAATTTCTCAGTATTACTTTTTTTAATTATTTCTTTTTCTTCTTCAGAAAGCTCATTTAATTCATCGATTAACCTCTCAACATGATTAATTCCAATCTTAGTTAAACCTAAATAACTATATGATTTGAAAATTCCTTCACTTAATAAAAAATCTAAATTTTTATTGAAATAGTTTACTTCAAAATCATCTTCGAGCAATTCTTTGATTGATTCTTTAATTTTCATACAATCAGTTCCTTGACTTACATCCATATGTCCATTACTCAAGAAATAACTTTTTAAAAGAATTAAATTTCTATATAAATTATTTTTATCTTTGAGATCAACCCAAACATTCCCCATAATTTTTAATTTCTCAACGGTTTACCATTCTGTAACATATACTGAATTCTTTCCAGTGTTTTTCTTTCCCCACAAAGCTGTAAAAATGTTTCTCTTTCGAGATTCAATAGATACTGCTCTGTTACAACCGTTGGTTCAGAAAGATTTCCACCTACCATTACGTTGGCTAACTTATCTGCAATTTTCTTATCATGCTCAGAAATATAATTTCCGGTTAACATCTGGTCTGTTCCTACGTAGAACATTCCTAAAGCGTCTTTACCTAAAACTTTTACTTTTTGCTCGATAGGTTGCGTATAACCGTGTTCTGCTAAACTTTTAGCCAACATTTTCGCAGTTTTAATTTGGGTTCTCTTATCTACGGAAACAATATCTTTTCCATGTTCCAAAATTCCCATATCGTAAGCTTCATAAGCAGAAGTTGCCACTTTACCCATCGCAATATTCATGAAAGCCTCACGAAGTCTGTTGTTTTTAACATCATCGCTGTGGAATTCTCTTGAAGTTCTTAAGGTTAGTTCCTTGGTTCCTCCACCGCCAGGAATTACACCCACTCCGGTTTCTACCAATCCGATATACGTTTCTGCTGCAGCAACCACTCTGTCGGCGTGCATCGTCATTTCGCAACCTCCACCAAGTGTCATTCCGTGAGGAGCAACCACTACAGGAATAGAGGAGTAACGAACTCTCATCATTGATTTCTGGAAGTAGGCAATTGCCATATTCAGATCATCCCAGTCCTGCTCGATAG
Source organism: Chryseobacterium sp. 2P (assembly GCF_059579425.1). Lineage (NCBI taxonomy): Bacteria > Pseudomonadati > Bacteroidota > Flavobacteriia > Flavobacteriales > Weeksellaceae > Chryseobacterium > Chryseobacterium sp. 2P. The sequence continues at coordinate 2,244,737 of NZ_CM184194.1, read as the reverse complement.
CCATCATTAAAATCATCGCTAAATTCGCTCCGACAGAGAAATTTGTGCCCTGATTTCCTACAACCAATCCGTCATATTCTTTTTCAGCTAAATCAATTGCTCTGTTTAAGCCATCCAGAACTTCACCTCCCAAAGAATTCATTTTGGAACGGATTTCAAAGTTGATAATGCCATCCCCTAAATCCTGTATTGCAGAACCGGAGTTGCTCCAAAGCGTTTTATTTTTTCTGATATTATCTAAAATAATGAAAGAATCCTGTCCCGGAATTGTATTGTAAACTCCTGAATTTTTATCAACGTAAATACTTTGTCCTTCATCATTCACTTTATAGAAAAACTCAACGTTTTTCACCCAGTCTGAAACTTCGTAACCTGCTTCTTTAGCCAGTTCAATACCTTTTTGAACGCCTACAGCATCCCAGATTTCAAAAGGACCGTTTTCCCAGCCAAAACCGGCTCTCATTGCATCGTCGATTTTGTAAACCTCATCGGAAATCTCAGGAACTTTATGAGAAACGTAGGCGAATAATGCACCCAAAGATTTTCTGTACAATTCTCCCGCTTTATCCTTTCCGCCGATTAAAACTTTGAATCTGTCAATCGGCTTGTCGATATTTTTAGTTAATTCTAAAGTCGCAAAAGAAGATTTGCCCTGAAGTTCGTATTCTAAAGTATCAAGGTTTAATCCGTGAATTTCAGATTTTCCTTCTGCATTTTTCACTTTTTTATAGAAACCTCCATCTGTTTTGGATCCTAACCATTTATTATCAACCATTTTCTGGATGTAATCCGGAAGGGCAAAAACATTATTGAAGTCATTGGCTTCAGCTCCGCTTTGGCGAACACCGTTTGCCACCATTACCAATGTATCAAGACCTACAACATCCGCTGTTCTGAAGGTCGCAGATTTTGGACGCCCAATTACCGGACCTGTTAATTTATCAACTTCAGAAACAGTCAACCCTAATTTCTGGACATTGTGAAGCAGATCCATCATAGAGAAAACGCCGATTCTGTTGGCGATAAATGCAGGAGTATCTTTTGCTAAAACGGTTGTTTTTCCTAAGAATTTTGCTCCGTAATTCATGTAGAAGTCAATAACTTCAGGAGCGGTATCGTTTGTAGGAATGATCTCTAAAAGAGGAAGATATCTTACAGGATTAAAGAAGTGTGTTCCTGCAAAATAATGTTTGAAATCCTCGCTTCTTCCTTCTGTTAAAAGGTGAATAGGGATTCCGGAAGTATTGGAAGAAATCAATGTTCCCGGTTTCCTGAACTGCTCAATTTTTTCGTAAACGGATTTTTTGATGTCAAGTCTTTCAACCACAACTTCAATAATCCAGTCTGTATTTTTTATTTTTGGTAAATCATCATCAAAGTTTCCAACCTTTATCCTGTCTGCGAATTTTGGAGAGTAGAGTAGAGCCGGACTTGCTTTTTTGAGTTTTTCAAAGTTTTCCGAAGCGATTCTGTTTCTTACCGCTTTGTCATCTTTGGTCAAACCTTTTTTCTGTTCTGCTTCAGAAAGTTCAAAAGGAACAATATCCAGCAACGAAACTTCTACACCAATATTGGCAAAGTGTGCTGCAATACCGCTTCCCATAATTCCTGAACCAAGAACTGTAACGTGTTTGATTCTTCTTTTCATTTGATTATATTTATTTTATTATTGGTCAGTTGTAACCTGACGGTTTGTTTAATTTATTATTTGTACTATTTAATTTTTTATTCTTCATGAAGATTTCAACTTTCAAACAAATTATTCTTCATCAGAATTTATTTTTTATTGTTTAAGTCGGTTGCTATTTTCATGATTTCACTCATCACTTCTTTGAAAGTGTCCAGTTTTTCAGGAGAGATTTTTTCCATTACCCTTTTGTTGAAATTTACCACAACTTCCTTAGAAAGATTTCTGGAGTTCAGACCTTTATCTGTAAGCTTTATAATGACTTCTCTTTTATCAGTTGTTGTTTTTTCCTTATAGATATATCCGTTGTCTTCCAGTAGTTTAATAATTCTTGTAAGGGAAGTAGGTTCAATTGCCATTTTCGGACCCAGATTTGTACTCCTTGTACCTTCTTTAGGATCAATTTTTAAAAGAGTAAGCGCCTGAACCGCCGTCGAATCGTGCTCCTGAGCTAATTCGGTATACATTTTAGAAACAGCTAACCATGTCTGTTTTAAAATAAGATCTACGTTTTCTATTTTTTCTTTATTGTTATCCATCATTTTTGCCGAATGGTTATAATCCAAATTTAGTAAATATTATGCATGCATAATATTTATTTACGTTAAATTTTGTTAAATAAATGATAATCAGATAATTAAATTATATGACAAGCATAATACTATGCATGCATAGTATATAACATATTCAAAAAAAAACGGGTATTAATGAATGGTTTTCAATAATTTAATGATTTCTTCAAAGGATTCGCATTGAAAAGATTCTGAATGATAAGTAATGTTCCAAAAGTTATCCTGAAACTCAAATTTTAAAGAAGAAAGATCTTTTTGAAAGTTTTTTTGCAGCAAAGAATACAGCATTTCTTTATACGCATCCGAGGCAATAATTTTCGGAGCAACAAAATTTTCATTAATCTGAAACAGCGAAGGATTGATTAATTCATCGTGCTGAAGTAAAACATCTTCTACAATTCCGGAAAACAGACTGCCTTCTTTTACATACCATATTTTGTCCGCAAATTCCTTGGCAAGCCGCCAGTCGTGAGACGAAAAGAGAATTAGTTTATTGTGCTCCTTGGCTAATTTCCTAAGGGTTTTGAGAATGATAATTTTGTTTTTTTCATCCAGATGTGTAGTCGGTTCATCCAGTATAATGATGGGAGCGTTTTGTGTGATGGCTCTTCCGATAAATGCTTTCTGAAGATTTCCGTCCGACAGATTTTTAAGCAAAGTATTTTTGTACTGTACAAGATCGAGTTCCTCAATAATATGCGAAACTTCTTCTCTGTCTTCTTTTTTCAGTTCAAAATAAAAAGGATAGTAAATATATTTTCCGAGAGAAATTAGATCTTCCACTGTATAATTCGGCGGAATTACCGAACTTGAAAAGACAGCCGCAATCTGTTCTGCAATCTCTTTAACAGAAAGATTTTTTACATTTTTATTATGGATTGATATTTCTCCGCTTAAAAGAGGAATCTGATGTAAAATAGATTTGATTAATGTTGTCTTTCCTACACCGTTGTTACCAATCAAAAGGCATACTTCTCCTAATTTCAGATGAGCTGTTGCATTTGAAATTAAGGTTTTGTGATAGCCAATGTTTGCTTGTTTAATTTGTAGGTGCATTATGGTTGGATTTTCGCTAAGGCGCAAAAATTTTTTGCAAAAATACTGTTTTAAGACGCAGGGAATTTGACTTTGTCAAATTTTTATTGCGTTCAATTATAAAAAATTTACAATTCTTGTCACCCCGTTTTTAAAAATATCAGATTGAAAGTTTAAAAGAAGTCCTAATTTACAACTTGTCATTTTGAGATAAGTTAGAAGTTGTGCTTTATGCGTTGAGTTAATATAATCAACAGTTTTTATCTCTAAAATTAATTTGTTTTCGACAATCATATCTAATCTGAACGCATTTTCAATTTTTAATTCTTCATATATAATTGGAAGTAATTTTTGTTTTTCTACGAAAAGTCCTGCTCTTGTCAGTTCATAAAACAGGCACTCTTCATAAACGTGTTCAAATAATCCGGCTCCTAGTTTTTTATGGATTTTTAATCCCGTCTCAAAGACAATTTTTGATAATTCGTTTTCTGTCATTTGTGTTATGTTTTTTATTTTATCCTGTGTTGGTTTTTCGCAAAGGCGCAAAGATTTCAAATTTTATACTGTTTTTAAGGCGCAAGAAAATCAAAGATTTTCAGCAAGTGTACTGCGTTAATTTTGCGATCCTAAATTTTATCAAAGATAAAATCATTGCGCCTTAAAACGTACTTATAAAAATAACTTTGCGCCTTTGCGAAAAACCAACAATATTACACTTTATTCTGCTTCAAAAGCATCATCAAAATTACAGGAATTCCGAAAACAGAGCTTATGACATTTAAAGGAATCTGAGTTTTTTCTGCGATGATGGAGAAAAAAAGCATCATCAGCATTCCCAGCATCATATTTAAAATCCACTGCTGCCAAAGTTTTGCCGGATTATAGATCAGTCTGCTGAAATGCGGGACAATAATTCCGATAAATAAAATGGGACCTAAAAAGGCAGTTACTGAAGCCGAAAGAAGGGAAGAAGCAGCGATAATAAACAATTTAAGCTGATTCAGATTAACGCCCAGACTTTGTGCGTATGAAGTTCCCAACGAATTTCCTATCAATGGTTTTATTGTTTTAAAACAGACAAGCAAACCGATAATTACTAAAACCGATAAAACATAAATCTGATTTCTTGAAACCATATTGTTGGCTCCGAAAGACCATAAAATATAGTTTTTCAGACTCTGATCTTCTCCATAGAACTGCAAAAGAGAAACAATAGCTCCTGCAAAAGCCGAAACCAGAAATCCAAATATAATAAGATAAGATTTATCCTGAAATCTTTTGGAAATGGAAAGAAGAATAAGCATCAGTAAAAGACTTCCACCGATGGCAGCAAAGCTTAAAAAACTGTTCTGAAGAAATTCAGGGATAATTAAATCGTGCGAAAAAAAAATGTAAAATGCCACCGACAAACTTGCAATGGAAGTAATTCCTAAAATATCGGGTCCCGCAAGAGGATTCTGAAAATATTCCTGCATCAGAAAACCTGAAGTCGGGACAGAAATTCCTGCCAAAAGCATTACCAAAACCCGATTGACACGAATTTCCGCAATCTGGCTGTTGGAAGATTCTCCCCAAAAGTCCTGAAAATGTAAACTTAAAAATCCTGTATTCAGATTAATAACCGTTGCCAAAATAATGGCAATCAATAGCACCAAACACAGGATTTTAAACTTGTCTGACATAAAGTCTGAAGTTTATTTTAATAAAGAATTGATTTTTTCGCTGAGCATTTCCTCAGACATTGATCCTTCAACTTCTTCTGTTTTATCGCCTTTTCTGAAATGAGTAAATGGAATTCCGTTTCCTTTCCACGTCTTGAAATTACCGAAAAAGGTATCATCAAATTTAGATTCGTCTACTAAAACAATATAATTTTCCAGATTATTTTCTTTGGCAAAAGCAGGTACTTTATCTTTCCATGCCGGTTTATCAAGAATATCTACAAATGTAAATTTTACAGGTTTACCCTTTAATTCTTCTATTTTTTTCTTAAAATGAGGAATTTCCATCATGCAGGGTCCGCACCAGGTTGCAAAGAAATTGGTAACATATAAAGTGTCATTCTTTTTAGATAAATTCTCAACCAGATTTTGTTGAGAAATTTCTTTGAATTGAGCTGTTGGCGTTTCTTCTTTCTGTAAAACTGCTGTAGAATCTGTTGTTGCTACATTTTCTTCATTTTTCTGGTTTTCCTTTTTACAGCTCGCCAGTGAAAAAACTACAAGCGTGGATAAAATTATCTTCTTCATAAATTATTTTTTATCTATTTTTGAGTTGAAGTTATGGAACAACAAATCTATAAAGGGAAACTTACACAGTTTCATCGGTTAAAAATAGCGAAAAAGGAAGAACTGACCAAAAATACTTTTTCTCTGGAATTCGGGATTCCGGAGAATCTGAAAGAAAATTTCAGGTTTGATGCCGGTCAGTTTGTCAGTATCAGATTTCAGGCTCACGGTAAAGAAATTATTAATGACTTTTCGATGACTTCCGCTCCGTATGAACATAAGATTGCTTTGGGCATAAAGATGAATTCTCCGGAAGGAGCTGCTTCACAACTGTTTCAAAATTATCAAGAAGGTGATGAATTATTGGTAAGTGAACCGGGTGGAAGATTTACACTTATTTCAAAACCCAGCGAATTCAGAACGATTGTAGGATTTGCTGCAGGAATAGGAATTACCCCTATTTTAAGTCATTTTAAAAATATCCTGCATAACGAACCGAGAACCAGGCTGTTTTTATTTTTTGGAAATAAAAGCTCTGAAGATCTCATTTACAGAAATGAACTGGATCGCCTCGCTAAAATGCACGGAGAACGGTTGCAGATTTTTTATTTTTTCTCCAGAGAGAAAACCGCCAACAGTTTTTTTCATGGAAGGCTGGATGATAAAAAATTAAGTCTCATCATCAACCAGATCCTTCATCTGGATGATACGGATGAAGAATCTACCATTTGGGATGCTGTAGATGAAGTGCTGATCTGCGGAAAGGGAGAGATGATTAAAACACTTGCCAACGCATGCTATCATCACGGAATTCCGAAAAAAAATATTCATTTTGAGCTTTTTGAAGAATTTAATGACGATATTTATCCTGTAGAAAAAGAATTTCCGTTAATAGAAAATGTGGAACTGGAATTTAAAATGCTTGGAAAAGAATATTCTGCCATACTTCCCACTAATGAAGAAAGAATGCTGCAGCAGCTTCTTATACAGCAATTTCAGGTTCCGTATTCCTGTAAATCGGGTATTTGCGGAAGTTGTGAGTGTATTTTAGAAGAAGGAGAGGTGGAATTGCTTGAAAATGAATATTTAACGGAAAATGAAGAGGAGAGAGGACATATCTTAGCTTGTATGTCGATTGCAAAAAGCAAGAAAATAAAGCTTAACTTTGATCTTACTTGAGAATAATAAAAAACATATTTAACCTGATATTCATATCAATAGAAATAGGAATTCTGTTGATATGTCTTGCCAATGCATGGGTTTTTGCCCTTACGGACGGAAGAACCTACACTAAAATTTCAAAAATTCCTCCGAGGGAAGTTGCTTTAGTACTGGGAACTTCTCCTAAAATGAGATCGGGTTTATCCAATCCTTATTTTACAAAGAGAATGGATGCGGCTGCACTGCTTTATCATCACGGTAAAATCCGCAGAATTCTTGTAAGTGGTGAGAAGAGTAAAGGATATGACGAACCTGCAGCAATGAAAAAATATCTTATTTATCAGGAAGGTGTTCCGGAGGAAATTATTATGGAAGATCCGAAAGGTTTCAACACCTATCAAAGTATTCTCCGCTGTAAAGATGTTTACAAAAAAGACAATGTAATTATTGTTTCTCAGGGATTTCATAATCTCCGGGCTCTGTTATTTGCCAGAAATAACAATATGAACGCACTAGGTTTTGATGCACAGGACGTTACCAAACCTGAAAGTTATTACAGAAATCAGTTCAGAGAAATTCTTGCGAGAACAGTTGCAGTGGTGTACTTTGCTTTAGGAATTTCGCCGGATTAAAAAAACAGGCAGTATCGATTTATTAGAGATACTACCTGTTATACGTTTTAGAATGGATATCCGAAAGCGATATTTAAAGTTGGTTTAAACGGCTGCAGATGTTTTAGTCTCCATCGGTCGCCTTCAGGCTTGTTCGGTTCATATATTTTATAAGCGAGATCCAGTCTGAGTTTTATGTAAGCAATATTTACTCTTAAACCAAAACCGCTTCCTACACCTACCTGTCTGATGAATTTATTGAATTTAAACTCGTCTCCGTATCCGTTGTTATAATTTTTAAGACTCCAAATGTTACCGATATCTGTGAAAATAGCACCTTCATACATATCATTAAAAGGCATCCTGAATTCGATATTTGTGGTCAGTTTTAAATTATCAGTCATATAAGTACGCACTCTTTCATCCACCTGAGAGTCTGCAGGTCCTAATCCTCCGAAAGGAACCCAAGCTCTGATGTCATTCGGTCCACCGTTGAAATAAGAACGGATTACCGGCATATTCGAAGAGTTTCCGTACGGAATTCCGACTCCGATAAACTGACGAAGTGCTAAAGTATTGTTTCCGAATTTAAAATATTTTCTGAAATCAAAATCAAATTTCACAAACTGAGCATACGGAATATTGAAAATGGTTCTTTCCGGACTGGTAACAACACCTCCGTCACTTCTTTTCTGATTGAAGATACTGAAGATATTACCCGCTAATTCTATTTTTCCGTTAAAATAAAAAGCATTTGGATAATCTTTTTTTCCTATCTCGTTATAAATAAAATTATAGATGAAAGAAGAAATTAATACATCCTGAGTCTGTCGGTCTTTATTTACCAAAGTTCCCACAAATGCTACGAATCGGTCAATTCCCTGCTGATCCAGTCCATTAAGGTAATCTGTATCTGCTATGATTTTCTGGGAAACCTGATCAATGGTAAGCAGCCCTGCTTTAAAATCGTTTGCTACAGAAGGTTTGTAAGCAAAATAATCGGCAAAGAACTCTTCGCGGATGGCATTGTCATTTACAAAATAATCATAATAAGCGTCTTTATTTTTCGTTAAACTCAGCTGTGTATTAAACAGCGTAAGTCTGTGTGTTACTTTATCATTTACCGTTGCCAGATAATTAAGACCGGTATTAAAGTTAAGTCTTCCCAAACCAATATTGCTCTGATCTGAAACTCCCAGAGTAATGGAAGAAGTAGGGCTGTATCTTTTGGGTATCAGTTTATAATAATTGAAAGGCAGCAATAATCTCGGGAAATTTAACGAAGCCTGTGCTGAGATTTCATATGCCCAGATTCTGTTGTCTATATTTTTCGGGTTTACAATACGTCCGAAAGTTCCGGAAAGACTTGTGGTAAGGTTTTCCGCTCCGCCAAAAACATTTCTTGTCGTAAGATCAACAGAAGGAGAAATTCCAAAATTCAATACTTCAGAATAATTTAAATCTGTTCCCACTTTCAGATCATATTTCGGAAGTGGTTTCAAAATGTACGTTACATCTACAATACTGTCATTCGGGCTGGAAGTACCACCTCTTCTTAATGAATCTCTGGCTTTCAGAATACTGAAATTATTCATCGCCAGAATATTTCTTTTGGTAAGATCCAATTTTTTCTGGTCGTAAACCTGCTTATTTCCTATGATAATAGCTCTCCAGATAGAACGGGAATCGTAGCTGTTATCTGTTTTATGAAAACGGATTCCTCTTAAGCTGTCTTTTCTTGTATTATTCGGGAAATCTTTTGCTTCATCTACAATAGCAACATCAATATTTCCGATGGTTGCCTGTTTGTATGGACTGTCCAGAGAATCTTTTCGGATTTCCAGAACCAGCGGAACCTGCTTTGTACTTTTAAGAGAATCTGCCACAAAACCTACCTCATCGCCAAGACTGTTAAAATGGTAATATCCGTATTCCCGCATCACATCATTAATCCTGCTTACTTCCTTCTCTAAAATCGTCTGATCCAGAATCTGACCTTTTTTTACAAGAGTTTCACGGATTTTCTGCTGATAGATACTTTTAATATTAGGATCGGATATATTGTAATAATAATCCTTAATATAAGTCGGCTGATTATGCGTGATAAAATAATTAACCGCAGCTTTTTTGGCTGAAGAATCAAGCTCATGTTTAAATTTTACATCTGCATCCCAATAACCCCGGTACGTCATTCTTTTTTTAATAGATTCGGCACTCTTTGAAGTTTTTGTCTGGTCGAGAATTACAGGAGCAGAACCCCAGTTGTGATAAAGTCTGTCGAAGAAAAGACTTTTGCCGACACTGCTTTTCATATTGTATTTGATGAAAAGAGAATCTCTGAGTTTTTGATTTCTCAATTCATTAGGATACGTCATGTACTCGTTAAGAAGCGTGTCGTATTTGGGATTGGCGGCATTGTAAAGCCACAGGCTTAATGGCATGAAAAGAAGCTGCCTTTTATTGGGCTTCTGCTGAACATAATCTTTAAGCTCACCATCGAAAGTTTCTTTTTTATCCTCAAACTGAAAATTGTTTTTTACCAGCAGATATTCACCATTCGGAACTTTTTTGGTGGTACTACAAGCATAAAGGAGACCTACAAATGTTGCAAATGATATAATTTTATAATACTTTTGAGGAGAATTCTTATAATGCTTACAGCTCATACAATAAAAATTTTACAGTCTTTAGATAAAAAGAAGTTCAGGCAAAAATACAATTTGTTTTTGGTTGAAGGTAACAAAATCATTCGTGAACTTCCTGATTCCAGATTTAAAATTAAAGAAATATTTTCTACGGATCCGCAAAAATTAGACCGTATGGAAGCTCCGGTAACTCATATCTCTGAAAATGAGTTGAAAAAAATCAGTTTTCTGCAGAATCCAAAAGATTCTGTGGCGGTCTGTTATCTTAATCCGGAACAAAAAACGGAGGATAAAAATCTCCAGTTGGTTTTGGATGGAATTCAGGATCCCGGAAATCTGGGAACGATGATCCGTCTTGCAGACTGGTTTGGAATAGAACAGATTATCTGCAGTGAAGACACTGTAGATTTTTACAATCCAAAAGTTATAATGGCAAGTATGGGTTCTTTTACGAGGGTAAATATAATCTATACAAACCTGACAGAATATTTATCCGAAACAGAAAATATCAACATTGGAACCGATATGGACGGTGAAAATATCTATGCTTTCGAAAGACCTGAAAAAATGAATTTAATTTTAGGAAATGAAGGCAACGGAATGCGTCCGGAAACGGAAAAACTGCTTCATAAAAGTGTCATGATCCCGAGATTCGGAAAATCGCAGTCTACAGAAAGTCTTAATGTTTCAATGGCTGCAGGTATTATTCTGGGGCAGCTTTTTAGAATGGGAGAATAAGTTTGAGTAATAGAGTTTTAGAGTGGGAGTGTTTGAGTTTTTTATAACCCTTTAAAAATCTCTGACTCTAAAACTCTAAAACCCGCAAACTTTAGATAAGCTGTTCCATGCTGGAAACACTTTTATTTTTCTGATAGGTTTCAAGTTTCTTTCGTACAAATCTTAAAGCGGCGGGAGCAAGATAAATCATGGCTGCGCCGATTAATTTCTTTTTCCAGTTTGAACTTTTAAAGTTTTTTCTGGCATAATTTCCGACAAGTGTGGTTACCGCAAGATTAATCATAATATCAGCAGCATCTCCTTTAAATGCGGAATTTGCAATTCCCATTGCTGTATTTTTATTGATTAAGGCTCCTTTAATTTCCGAAGTAATCTGTTTGGCGATAACATCTTTTCTAAGAACTACCTTTTCGTCGCCGTCTTCATCTATTTTTTCCTGCAGGTACTGATCTGTTAAACCATTGGTAAAAGCACTCAGACTTTCCTTTGTATTTTTGAAGGTTAAGAGATCTTCCAGACCGTCTATTTCCTGCTTCAGCAGCTTTTTCTTTCTTCTCAGTTCCTCTAAGCTTTCATACTTTCTGCTCATAGTTTAATGATTTAAAAATTTAATTACCTGATCTGCCACATAATTTACGATTTTCTTTTTAAACATCACAATAAGAATCATGGTTAAAAGATAAAAAGCGGCAACAATAAGGAATCCGTAAGACTGATCGCCCAATGCTTTACCGATAAGAAAGGCAATTCCGAAGTTGAACAGAATGATGAAAAAACCAAAAGCGACCAGTAAAACCACAAAATAAGTGATCATTCCTGCCGAAAGAGAGGATTTTTCGGTGGCTTCAATTTTCAGGAGATCGATCCTTTTGGAAGCGTATTCTTTAATAGTTTCAATCATTGTTTTTCTTTAAAGTTACAAAAAAAGGAACTTTCGTTTATAAAGTTCCTTCTCATAATTTACCTAAAAAATAAACTATATTATTATTTTAGATCATTCAGTTCAGATTCTACATTTTTTACTACGTCTGCAGTTTTAGAAACGATCTGATCTTTATATTTATCATATCCGTCTTTCACAGTATTGGCAACGCTGTTTGCTGTTTCTTTAAAAGTAGAAGAAATATTGCTGTACTGATCTTTTACTTTTTCGGAAACTTCACCGTATTTATTTTTAGCCTGATCTTTAAGATCTTCTGCTTTAGTTTTAATTTTCTTTCTGGTTTCTTTACCTTCTTCCGGAGCATAAAGCATTCCTAAGATAACACCCGCCGCAGCACCTGCAAGAAGTCCTGCCAAAATACCCGCTGTATTGTTTTTTTTAGACATTTTCGTTTTTTTTAATAGTTAATAATATTAGCTTTTTACTTGTATTGAAATGTACAATTAACATACCAAAGGAGAAAGACTTCTATTAAAAAATGTTAAATCTTTCTGATGTGAGATAAAATCTCATCAATGGTTTCTTTCTTAGAAATCGTTGTATTGTCAATAATAATAGCATCTTCTGCCTGCTTTAGTGGGGCAATTTCCCGCTCGCTGTCTATTCTGTCGCGTTCTATAAGATTTTCTTTCACCTGCTTTTCATTCGCTTCGATTCCTAAAGAAAGCAGTTCCAGGTAACGCCTTCTTGTTCTTTCATCAATACTTGCGGTAAGAAAAAATTTATAGTCTGCATTTGGCAGCACTACTGTCCCGATGTCACGTCCGTCCATAATAATGCCTCCTTTTTCTGCCAGATTGCGCTGAGACTGCAGGAGAAAATCTCTCACTTCTTTCTGTTTGGCAACGAAACTTACATTCTCCGAAACTTCGGTAGTCCGTATCGCTTTTGAAATATCAATATGATTAAGGAAAAGAACCAGTTCTCCGTCAATATTTTTAAATTCGAGCCCGATCTGATCAAACGAAGAAAATAATTTCTCAAGATCAATGGTTCCGCTGTCATTTAAACAATTCTGAAGAGCAAACCATGTGATTCCTCTGTAAAGCGCACCTGTATCGAGATGAATAAGTCCCAGCTTTGCAGCAATGACTTTAGAAATTGAACTTTTTCCGGTAGATGAGTAGCCGTCGATAGCTATTACAGGTTTTTTCATTCTGCAAATTTCAAGATTTTTTCTTAAAAATCAAGAAACCTCAGGAGTTTTTCTTGAGGTTTCTGATATTTATTTTGTTTTGAAAATGATTAACAATTAGTATCCTGCGTGACTTGTAAGATCGATAGAAACTCCTATCTGGTTGACATTCGCAGAATTATGATACCTTACATGTGCGTAATCTACACGGAATCTGGCAATTTTAATCCCGAATCCTGCCGAAAGTCCTGAGAAATTTCTCTGATCTGCAACGGCTAATTCATTCCCTCTCTTCACATTATATCCTAGTCTGATGTTGAATCCTTTTTCCGGAAACAATTCCGCTCCGATAGAGAAGTGATCGGCGATTTTTCTGCCTGTATTTACTTCCTGTCCGTTTACATTGTACTGGGAAGAAATATTGAATTCCTGTAAATCATGCGCCGTAATGGTAACAGCCAAAGGAATTACTTTTAAAATTCTTGTATATCCCAAATCTACACGGAATGGAAGGTTTTCCCTTGTTCCGTTGAAGGAATTGAACTGATAACCGAAATTTCTGAAAACAACAGAAGCTGTTTCTTTATTTTTTTTGTTGTGGTAGGTAATTCCTGCATTTCCTGAAATGGCAGAAGAAGTATAGGTATCAATTTTAGAAGTAATGAAATTCAATCCACCTCCAATCGTCCAGTCTTCTTCAAACTGATAGGCATATCCTGCTCCGATGGCAACGTCCGAAGCATTGAAAGTTCCGTTCTCGAAACCGCTGTCGTCTGTTCGCGGAATATCCCCATAGCTCATATATCTCGCATTGATGGTCGCCATGTGACCGTTATCAAAGTCTTTTGCATAGGCAATTGTTCCGTATTTGGAATCTGCAAGATAAGCAGTTGCGTTTACAGACAGTTGGTTGTCGGAATCTTTATTCAGTAATGAGGGGTTTGCAATAGCAAAGGAAACATCACGATCTCTCACAGAAATTGCATCTCCTCCCAAAGCAGCCTGTCTCGCTGAAACAGGAATATTTAAGAATGGATAAACGTTTGTTCCTGTTTGTGCATAAGAAACAATTCCTGACAGAAATAATGAAAAAATAACAATTTTCTTCAACTCAGTTTATTAGTAATGCAAAAATAATCCTTTTTCGTACTTTTCAAAATATTTCTCACATTATTTATATTTAAATATTTAAGTTTTGTAAAAATCGAAGACTTATTGAAGGGATCAGGTAAGTTCCAAGGTATTACAAACCGCTTCCGGGATAAGATTTAAAAATTTAATGCAGATGTAAAAATCAACCCCATTAATGATTATATTTGCAAAGTCAAATTTTTAGACCAATAAATCTAACGAAAAAAAGTTATTTACATACAATGAAATATAAAAGAATCCTTCTGAAACTGAGTGGTGAAGCCTTAATGGGAAACAGACAATATGGTATTGATAATGAAAGGCTACAGGAATATGCTGCAGAAATTAAGAAAGTGGTAGAAAAAGGCTGTGAAGTTGCCATCGTAATCGGAGGAGGAAATATTTTCCGCGGAGTAGCAGGAGCTGCAAAAGGAATGGACAGAGTGCAGGGAGATTATATGGGAATGCTTGCTACGGTAATCAACGGGATGGCTTTGCAGGGTGCTCTGGAAGATGCGGGAATTAAAACAAGACTGCAGTCTGCCATCGAAATGGATAAAGTGGCAGAACCATTCATCAAAAGAAGAGCAGTAAGACATCTTGAAAAGGGCAGAGTAGTGATCTTCGGAGCCGGAACCGGAAACCCGTATTTCACAACAGATACTGCTGCAACGTTAAGAGCCATCGAAATCGGGGCAGATGTTATTCTGAAAGGAACAAGAGTAGACGGAATCTACGACAGTGATCCTGAAAAAAATGCAGATGCGGTAAAATATAATTCACTATCTTTCGACGAAGTTTATGCGAAGAATCTAAAGGTAATGGATATGACAGCATTTACTTTAAGCCACGAAAACAAACTGCCGATTATTGTTTTTGATATGAACAAAGACGGAAATCTGGAGAAAATTGTTGACGGCGAAAATGTGGGTACTTTAGTTGATTTGTAATAGTAAGTTCAGGGTTTTGAGTTTAAAGTTTTAAAGATTACTCATTACCAATTACTTATTACTTATTACTTATCATTAACATATGTGTAACTATCAAATTTTTATTATATAATGGAAGAATTAGATCTTATAGTAGAGTCTGTACAGCAGGACATGGAAGCAGCTATCAAGCACCTGGATCATGCATTTCAGAGAATCAGAGCGGGACGTGCGTCTACAACAATGGTTCAGGATGTAATGGTGGAATATTACGGAGCATTAACTCCAATTAATCAGGTTGCCAATGTTTCTATTCCCGATGCAATGACGATTTCTATTCAACCTTGGGACGCAAAAGCAATTAATGATATTGAAAAAGCAATCATCAATTCCAATTTAGGTTTTGCCCCTTCTAATAACGGGATCAACATTATCCTTAATGTACCGCCTTTAACGGAAGAAAGAAGACGTGAACTGGCAAAACAGGCTAAGTCTGAAACAGAAGACACGAAAGTAGTTGTAAGAAATGCAAGACAAAACGGTCTGAAAGAGCTTAAAAGACTGGAAGGAGTTTCTGAAGACATCATTAAAGGTATTGAAGCAGATATTCAGACGCTTACCGACAAATATGTAAAAGCTTGTGACGAGCATCTTAAAGTAAAAGAAGCTGAAATTATGAAAGTATAATTTTCGGCTCCTGAAAATATAAAAAGCGGTTTCATTTTGAAGCCGCTTTTGTTTTGGGTACAGTTTAAAGACAATTGATTTTTCCTTTTCTGTCTTTATTTTTAAGGATTAAATTATAGTTTTTCATTAGATCGGAAATATTGTATTTTGTTTCTTTATTCGGAACCGAATCTGGATTTTTATTATTTCCTTTTGAGCGAATCGTGTAATTTTTTTCGAGGCACTGAATGGCTTTATCGTTTAAAACATAGATTCTTTTTTCATTGATATCATCTTTTGTTTCTGGTTTTTCCGGCGTTCCTCCTTCATCAAAATTCCATTCTGTTTCTTCTTTAAAGATGAAAAATACTTTGTTGTTTTTTACATAATATTTTGTGGATGAAGAGAAGTGACTGTGTTCTGCATAAAAATCTTTAACCATTCTGAGATCTTTATTCTCATAATATAAAATTACTTCACCTTCCTTTTCGTCGCAGTTGTATGTGAATTTCGTTGAATCCAACTGTTTCGCAGACAAAAGATTATTTACGGCTGCATATTCTTTCTTTATATCTTCAATGGAAGTAATGGAATCATTTAGTGTTTCCGAAGATTTATTTATCGTTACATTATCATTGCCCGAATTATTTTGAATAGTTTCTGCATTTTCTTTTTTACAGGAAACAATAGCAAGAAAACTTAAAGTAAAAAGTAGTATTTTCATAAAAATGATTTTGTTTAAACGTACTGCAAAAAATATGCGCAAAACTTATTTAAACTTAATAGCTATAACAATTGCAAAAGCACAAAGATTTTATCTGCGAGAAAATTAAGCTTCAATATTTATTGAAAATTTTTGATTTTCTTGCGGCTTATGGATTTGAAACTAATAAAGATTTACGTCTTCGTTTTCCGACAGGAATATTTTTATTAAAAAACTCACAAATAAAAACAGCAGTTCCAAAATGAAACTGCTGTTAAAAAATATTTTAATTGATTATTTACAATTTTCGTTATAATCGTAGATCACTTCATTTACGATCGAAAGATTATCTGCCATCGCATTGTCGATTTCATTTCGGATGAATTTTCCTAAACCTGATCTCTTTTTGGTATCATTTTTCAAAGAACCGTATTCTCCTTTTGTTATTTTAGCTTTTACAACAGGACAGTCTGCGGTAATGATCTTTGCTTTTGCAACATTCAGCTCTTCCGGTTTTCCTCCTTTTTTAGAATAAACATAAGCCGGATTTTCTCTCATCCTTTTATTTTCTTCGTCCGCAACTGCAATTTGTCCGCCCGCTGAGAAAGTAGTCGGGAAACCGTACACTTTGTATACTTTTATTTTTCCGTCTGCCACAACTTCTGCAAACTGATTGCTTTTTGTCAGGTTGTTAAAAGCTTTCAGACCGCCGCTTAAACCTCCATTCTGCGTATTGTACGCTTCTTTGGTATTGGTGTATTTTATGGTCTCGAAAACTCTTTCCGTATTGTTATCGATCGCCATATAACCTTTAAGATCATCTACATCATACGTTTTGAATTTTTGCTTTTTCTTTGAATTGTCAACGTCCGAAGTCGCAATGAATTTCACTTTTTTCTGATTCGTCCACGGATTCATTTCATCTCCGGCAAGTCTTACAATACCTTCGATCTTTTTTCCGCTTTTATCAATAATGTAACCCGGCTTTTCCCCGATTCTCATTTCATATTCCGTATTGTCTTCCTGCGCATAAGCATTGAAAGAAACAATACTGAATAAGCCAATCAATAATAATTTTCTCATATAAAACTGTTATAATTTTTGACAAAGATAATTTTTTACAGCTAAAATGAAATTGAAATTCGTTTTTTAACATACCACAAAAAAATCCGGAGAAATTCCGGATCTTTTATATTTACAGGTTTAATCTATTATTGATACCTTTTATGTTCTGTATTCTTTACAAAAAGTTTAATAACAGGTTTGAAAGCCGCTTTGTATTTCTCGGCATCAAACAGTTGAGAATCCGTAAGAGCTTTGTACGTCATCCATACTCCGAAAGGAAACAGAACCAGATTCGGAACCCATGCTGCAAGATAAGGGTTGATCTTTCCGGACCACGCCATGTTTTCAAAACCTACATTAATAACGTAGAAAATAATGAAAATTACAATCGCAATTACTACAGGAAGTCCCATTCCTCCTTTTCGGATAATGGAACCTAAACTCGCACCGATCAGAAAGAAAATGATGCAGGTGAAAGAATAGGTTACAATTCTCTGCTGATAAATCACGACTTTGCTGTAGTATTTTACGCCGGGATCAATTTCATTATTTTTTCCTTCAAGCGTACTTTTAAGATTATCGAGACGGTTATAAGCATTATCGATGATCTCCAGTTTTTTATTTCCTTTCACCGTATCAAGCTTAATGCTCTGTTTCGGTTTTGCCTTTGCACTGTTCTGTTTGGTGTCCATATAACTTATCACAGAATTGGTCTGTCCCAAAACATCGTTGCTTACGTTGGTGAAGAATCTCTGATTGTCTTTCTTTGTTTTATCAATCGTTGTATTCAGTTCATTGAAGGTCTGAAAACGGTAATCATCTGTGATTTTTTCCTCTTCAATGGCTTTGTTAATGATCTCACTTACGTCGAAGTGGAGCGTTAACGTATCAAATTTAATTACCTGATCGGGCTGTTTTAAACGGACATTTTCTCCTTTTCCGGCAAAATTATCTTCATAAACAAATCCGTTAAACAATTTAAGTTTCAGATAATTCGTATTTTCTGCCGGAGCAAAAACGCCTTTCTGGGCAATTACTGTCTGCTGATTTTCATAGGAGCTTGCTTTCTTATGAACAAAAACACCTTCTATATTTTCATCATTTTTACCATAAATTTTATCGAACTTCACCATGTTTCCGGGAATCTGATCGATAAACTGTCCCGGTGTAAAATTCAGGGCAGGTTTGGTCTGTGCAATATTAAAAAGCATATTTTTCGCCTTCCTCTGAAAATCCGGAATGATATTGTTGGAGAAAAAATACAGCATAATGGAAAGTACAACGGTTACTCCCAAAAGCGGCATCATCACTCTGGTCAGCGAAATTCCCGCGGCTTTCATGGCGGCGAGTTCATACCGTTCCCCGAATTCCCCGAAAGACATAATGCTCGCCAGAAGAATCGTGAGCGGTAAAACCATACTGATCACACTTACCCCGAGGTAAAAAAGAAGTTTCATGATTTGCCAGTAGCTCAGTCCTTTTCCCATAAACTGACCTAACTGAATCCAGATAATGTTCACAATAAAGATGAAAAACAATACGCTGAATATAAAGAAAAACGGTCCGAAGAAGGTTTTTATAATATATCGGTCTAGTATTTTTAACATTCGCCAAAATTAAACAAAAAGCCACAAAGTTTTCTTTGCAGCTCTTATATTTTATGAAATTTTTATAATTAAAAGCAAATCCGCGTATTCGCTTATCTGCTGATTATTTTTAAAGTTCTGTGATCAGGTAATTTTTGTATTTGTTTTTATCAAATGTAAACATTCCCGGATCCAGTGTCTGGTTTTCCTTGTACTCTTTAATCGCAATTACGGCAAGGTCTTTATTGTTTCCGTGCTGTTCCAGTTTTACCATCTGTTTTTTTGCAGAATCTACAAAAAGATACACATATTTAATTCCGTTGGATTTTACCGGAGTTAATTTAATGAAGTCTGCATTTACACCATCTACATTTTTCTTTCCTCCGTATGTTACATTATAATCTTTTCTGTAGGTAGAAAGGTAATTGATAGGAGAGAACATGGAGCTGCTTCCGTTAGGTTTCGCTACCGTAACTTCCATATCTTCTGTGTTGATGTTGTAGATTTTACTTCCGTCGAAGATCTGCTCCGTTTCCATGATCTTCAGTTTGTATTTATCTCCTGCAGCGTAATAAATTCCGGGTTCCGTTTTATCAACTTTTCCGTTGGTTCCGCTTCCGAAAGAAAACTTGAAATACGAATTTTTTTTAGAGTTATAATTAGCCGTAATATCATCAAGAATTTTTTTTGCCTTTGCGTCAATCTTCTGTGCATTTGTAAATCCGACCGCTCCAACTACCAAACTGCTTACTATAACTTTTGAAATAATATTTTTCATTTTTATTAAATTCTTTAATCTTTAGACTTTCTTTAATGTTAAAAGTTAAACTGAAATTTCGCTTTAACTGCGCAGATCTTCCAAAAACTGTTCCAAAGAATGAAGGTCACTGATGAGAACCTCTCTAGCTTTTGCCCCATTAAATCCGCCAACAATTCCGCTGGCTTCCAGTTGATCCATAATTCTTCCCGCTCTGTTGTAGCCCAATTTCAGTTGTCTCTGAAGCATGGAAGTAGAACCTTGCTGGGTAGAAACAATAATTCTCGCTGCATCTTCGAACAAAGCATCTTTTTCATTTGGATCGAAAGCTCCCACTGTACTCGTGGAATCTTCAGAAACATATTCCGGAAGGATAAATGCGGAAGCATACCCTTTTTGTTCCCCGATAAATTCTGCTAGTCTTTCCACTTCCGGAGTATCTACAAAAGCACACTGAAGTCTTAAAATTTCATTTCCGTTAAAATAAAGCATATCTCCTTTACCAATTAATTGATCTGCTCCCGGAGAATCCAGAATCGTTCTGGAATCCACACTTGAAATTACTCTGAATGCTGCTCTTGCAGGGAAATTCGCTTTAATCATACCTGTAATTACATTTACGGAAGGTCTTTGCGTGGCAACAATTAAGTGAATTCCCACCGCTCTTGCCAACTGAGCCAATCTGGCAATCGGTAATTCAACTTCTTTTCCGGCAGTCATAATTAAATCGGCAAATTCGTCTACTACCAAAACAATGTACGGTAAATAACGGTGACCGTTTTCAGGATTTAATTTTCTTTCCGCAAATTTTTTATTGTATTCCTTTAAATTTTTACAGAATGCATTTTTAAGCAGATCATATCTCGTATCCATTTCGATACAGAGAGAATTCAGCGTGTTGATTACTTTATTCGTGTCTGTAATGATCGCTTCTTCTGCATCCGGAAGTTTGGCAAGATAATGTCTTTCGATTTTTGAATATAATGAAAGTTCTACTTTTTTAGGATCTACCATTACAAATTTCAGTTCGCTCGGATGCTTTTTGTATAATAGTGAAGTAAGAATTGCATTAATCCCGACCGATTTACCCTGTCCTGTTGCTCCCGCCATCAATAAGTGAGGCATTTTGGATAAATCTGCCATGAAAATTTCATTGGAAATGGTTTTACCGAAAACAACCGGAAGATCCATATCTGTATTCTGGAATTTTTGCGAAGCAATCACCGAACGCATAGAAACCATCGTCGGATTTTTTCTCGGAACTTCAATCCCGATGGTTCCTTTTCCGGGCATTGGTGCAATAATACGGATTCCCAAAGCAGAAAGATTCAGGGCAATATCATCCTGCAGTTTTTTGATTGCTGCAACACGGATTCCTGCTTCCGGTACAATCTCATATAAAGTTACAGTCGGCCCTATCGTCGCTTTAATTTCGGCAATTCCTACGTTAAAGTTTTTCAGTAATCCGACAATTTTATTTTTGTTTTCTTCCAGTTCGTCTTTGTTGATCGAAATTTCTTCGTTTCCGTAATCTTTCAGCAATTCAACAGGCGGCATCTGGAATTTGGCAAGATCCAGTTTATGATCGTACAATCCGTGTTTATCTACCAATTCCTGAGACTGTCTTTCGGAATCATCAAGAATATCGATAACCGGAGCTACTTCTACATTAAATTTAATGTTTTCCTGAGGTGCAGCCGCAGTAACTGTACTTACCGGAATAGAAGGAGTCATATCAAATGCCTGTTCCGGACTTGAAGTCGGAACTTTAGGTCTGGAGTCAAGATTTAAATTGATGGAGTTTGAAAAATCATTTTTAGGTTCCTCATCAAAAGACGTTTTATTCGGCGTTACAATCGGATCCAAATTGCTGGATACCGCAACTTCCGGAAAACCTTTCGGAACTTTTACAGGTTCAGGCTCCGTCATTTTGGGAGCCGGTTTTTCTGCAACTTCCGTTACTTTTATTTTAGGTTGTTCTTCTTCCTGTTCTGCCGTTTCAATTTCCTCAATCAGTTCTTCATCGGCTTCAAAATTTTCATCAGAACTCGGCATCATCGATCTTACTTTTCCTATGGTATTTTCATTGATGTCATTTAATTTAGACTTGATAGAACTTGGACGAAGATTGAATTCTAAAATAAAATACAAAGCAATACTTGCAATTAAAACCAGCCAAAGACCATAAGAACCAATAATTGTATTCAGAGATTCCATGATCTGATATCCGTAAACTCCGCTTAAAACACCCTGTCCTTTAGTAATTGCTCCAAACAGAATTGGAAGCCAGCAAATGAAAAACAGGGAGTGACCAACCGTTTTCCAAGGTTTGAACATTTTCTTTTTCAGAATAACGGTTCCGAAAACCATAAATAAAAAGGCAATGATGAATGAAGCTACCCCAATACTTTCGAAAATAAAAATATTTCCGAGCCAGTCGCCCAGCTTTCCGAAAAGATTGGAAGATTTTATTGTTTTATCGAGCATCGTTCCGGCCTGGCTCTGATCTGCCTTCCAGTTCATCAGGTAAGAAACGAACGAAAAAGTAAGCACTACAGAAAAAAGGATGAAGGTAAGCCCGAAAAATACTCTTGGCTTAGATAAAAATTTGCCCTTATCAGGCGATTCAGTCGGTTTGTTTTGTGTGTTTTTATTCATAATGTCAATTGGCAAATTTAATGTTTTTCCTACATTAAATGGATGCGCACAAGCTTAAAAAAGTAACTAATTTTTTCCTTATTTAAAAGGAATTTTGAATTGATTTGGTTTTAATGATTAAAAATATTTAAAATAAAATGAACTGGAAAAAAATAATTCATCATTTTTTATTGTTTTGAAAATTTGAATCAAATAAAAATTAAAGATGCTGAATAAATAGAGCTTGTCAATCAATAGTATAGCTTTTATAAATTCAATTCTAACGTTTTTACCATTTTGAATTTTCCTCAAAGGAAATTTACTTATTAAGAATCAATAAAAATAAGATTAAAAGCGGTCTCAACTGATAAATGACAGTTTTTTTTGGAGTCTTTGTGGTTTATCATCCTTATTTTTGCATGTCAAGTATATAAATCATGAAGAAGCTGCAAGATATTCTTATCTCGACCAGGACAATGGCTGTATTGTTACTGGTGTATGCATTTGCGATGGCTTATGCAACGTTCTTGGAAAACGACTACGGTACTCCTACAGCAAAAGCGTTAATTTACGAAGCGAAATGGTTCGAACTTATCATGTTCCTGCTCATTCTCAACTTCATCGGAAACATCGGAAGATACAGACTTTGGAAGAGAGAAAAATGGCCGGTTCTGGTGTTTCACCTTGCTTTTGTACTGATCTTCATCGGTGGTGCAATCACAAGATACATCAGTTTTGAAGGAACAATGCACATCCGCGAAGGAGAAACGTCTAACGAAATCGTAACGGATAAAAACTTCCTGAAAGTACAGATTGAAGAAAAAGGAGATGTTCTTAACTATAAAGACATTCCTTACTTAATGTCTCCTTTGCACAAGGATCTGGAAGCAACCTACGATTTCCACGGAAAGCAGGTAAAAGTAGTTGCCAAAGAATATGTTCAGAGAAAAAAAGACAGTCTTCTGGCTGATCCGAATGGGGCAGAATATCTTCATTTGGTTTCCACAGGACAAACCGGAAGACAGAATATTTTCATCAAGCCGGGCGAAACAAAATCAATCAACGGAACGTTGGTAACGTTCAACAGAGCTATTGAAGGAGCGGTTGAATTTAAAAACGAAGGCGGAAAACTGTTCATCAAAACTCCTGTGGATGCAAGTTATATGACGATGGCAACTCAGGCAACAGGAACAACGGTGAAAGATGAATTCCAGCCTTTGGCTTTAAGAAGTTTATATTCCATCAACGAATTAAAATTAGTAGTTCCGGAAGGTCTTAAAAAAGGAAAACTGATTGCGATTGAAGGCGACAGAAAGAAAGATCAGAATGTTCCGGATATGTTAACGGTAGAACTTCAGGGACCTAAAACAAAGCAAATGGTAGATCTTTCTGTTGAAAAAGGAAATCCGAATGCTTACAAACAGGTAACAATGGACGGACTGAACATCATGATCGGTTTTGGTCCTAAAATTTACAATACGCCTTTCTCACTGAAACTGGATGATTTCGTAATGGAAACATATCCGGGAAGTTCTTCTCCGAGTGCGTACGAAAGTCACATTAAAATTGTTGATGAAGGAAAACAGACTCCGTTTAAAATCTATATGAACCACGTTCTGAATCATAAAGGCTACCGTTTCTTCCAGTCGAGTTTCGATCCGGACAGAATGGGAACCGTTCTTTCCGTAAACCACGATTATTGGGGAACTTTGATTTCCTACATCGGGTATACATTCTTATTCGGGGGAATGTTCTTTATGTTCTTCTGGAAAGGAACCCACTTCTGGAAATTAAACAAAATGCTGAAAGACGTTAACAAAAAGAAAGCAGCAGCAGTAATTTTATTATTGTTGAGTTTCGGCTTAAATGCCCAGAAAATTGAGACACACGGCACAACCGACGGAAGCAGGGAACACATCCATGTAGAAGGTGATAATCACAGTCACGCTCAGGGTTCAGAAACTCTAAAACCACAGGGAGCGCAGCCGTTTACAAAAATGAAAGTGGTTTCTGCCGATGAAATTATTGCAAGAAATAAAATCAGTGAAGAACATGCTGATAAATTCGGATATCTTTTGGTGCAGAATTTTGAAGGGAGAATCGTTCCGATCAATACGGAAGCTTTAGACGTTTTAAGAAAGCTTTACAAGAAAGACGAGTTTAAAGGAACAGACGGAAAAGCTTTAACAGCAAACCAATGGTTTTTATCAGTGAATATCGATACGCCAAGCTGGACGATGGTTCCGATGATTAAAGTGGGAACAAAAGGCGGAGACGAACTGAAAAATAAAACCAAAGCAGACGAAGACGGATATACTTCTTTAATGAATCTTTTTCCTGCGGATGCCAATGGAAATTTAAGATATATCCTTGAAAGCGATTACAACACTGCGTTCCGTAAAAAACCGGCTGAACAGACTAATTATGATAAAGAAGTGATTGCGGTAAACGAAAGAGTTCAGATCTTCAACGAATTTTTCAGCGGTCAGTTTATGAGAATTGTTCCGGTAAAGAATGACGCTAATCATACATGGCATTCATGGCTGGATCAGAAAATGGAACCGGATATGGAATCTCAACAGGTTATGGGACCTTATTTTGCGGAAGTTTTGCAGGCTCAGCAATCAGGAAACTGGGCAAAAGCAGATGCGCAACTGGCGAAGCTTTCAGACTATCAGCAAAAATGGGGGAAAGCTGTTGTTCCTGCGAAATCTAAAGTTGATCTTGAGGTGTTCATGAATAAAGTGAATATCAACTTCAAATTGTTGATATTCTATACATTAATCGGAGGATTGCTATTGATATTAGGTTTTGTTGAATTATTTAAGTCTAAAAAAGTTTTAAACAAAGCAATTAAAATCATCATTGTTTTAGGAATTGTAGGATATCTGTTCCATTTCCTTGGTTTGGTGGCAAGATGGTATATTTCCGGTCACGCTCCGTGGAGTAACGGGTATGAAGCCATTATTTTCATTTCTTGGGTAGGAATTACAGCAGGTTTATTACTCTACAGAAATTCCAACGCATTAATTCCGGCAGCCGGATTTATGGTAGCTGTTATTATGATGGGATTTGCTCACGGAGGTTCAGCTCTTGATCCGCAGATTACACCGTTGGTTCCTGTATTGAAATCCTATTGGCTGATTGTTCACGTTGCGATTATTACGTCAAGTTACGGGTTCTTTGCACTGTCGATGATCATTGCAGTAATCAGTTTGGTATTTTATATCATTTCAAATAAAGAAACCTATAAATTACATCACGATACAACGTTGAAAGAACTGGTAATCGTTTCGGAAATGTCTTTAACCATAGGTCTGTTTGCATTAACCGTAGGAAACTTCTTAGGAG
Source organism: Chryseobacterium sp. 2P (assembly GCF_059579425.1). Lineage (NCBI taxonomy): Bacteria > Pseudomonadati > Bacteroidota > Flavobacteriia > Flavobacteriales > Weeksellaceae > Chryseobacterium > Chryseobacterium sp. 2P. The sequence continues at coordinate 2,219,157 of NZ_CM184194.1, read as the reverse complement.
GAATCTGGGCAAACGAATCCTGGGGAAGATACTGGAGCTGGGACCCGAAAGAAACATGGGCATTCATTTCCATTATGGTATATGCATTTGTTCTTCACATGAGACTGGTTCCGGGATTAAGAAGCAGATGGGCATTCCACGTAGCGACGATGTTTGCATTCTGTTCAATGGTCATGACGTATTTCGGAGTAAATTACTACCTGAGCGGACTTCACTCTTACGCAGCGGGAGATCCGGTTCCGGTTCCGGCCTGGGTTTACATCGGACTTGCAACAATGGCACTTTTATCAGCCGCATCTTATTACAAGTTCAGAATTTTAAATAAAAAATAAATTTAAGATAATGATTATCCATAATTTGGCATAACTAAAAAACCTTTGAGTTCTTTGCTAAGTGAAACGCCTTTGTGAACTTAAAAACAGTTAGTATATAAAGAGAATCTTGGCGATCCTTTGCGTTAAAAAGCAGTATTACTAATAACGGATAATCAATAAAATATCATACATACAATCCCTGAATTAATTTTTCAGGGATTTTTTTGCTTAGAATTGAACCGACAAGTCAAAAGAAATTTTAAAATAAATGATTTTTCATGTGAAAAAAGTTATACCTTTATGATATCAAAATAATATCAAATTAAAATTTAATATCATGGAAAAAATCTTAAAACCAATGTCGGGATACCTTACTTTGGTCATTTGTCTTGGATTGTTTGCCGTTTCCGTTTATTTATTTGCAATCGGTGTCGATAACAGTGTTACGCTTGTCGTTTTATCATTATTGTCATTTATTCTGTTTTGCTTTTTCATGAAAGGGTTAATGATTATTCAGCCGAATCATTCAAGAGTGCTGAACTTTTTCGGAAAATATGTGGGAACCGTAAAAGACAACGGTTTGTTTTTTATCAACCCTTTATATTCCTCACAGAAAATCAGTCTCCGTTCTGAAAATTTACAGGGACAGACTCTTAAAGTGAATGACAAGATGGGTAACCCGATTGAAATTGCAGTTGTGATTGTCTGGAAAGTGGGAGATACGTAAAAAGCGGCTTTTGACGTTGAACGGTATTCTGATTTTGTGAAAATGCAGAGTGAAGCTGCGGTGCGTCATTTGGCGATGAGTTTTCCTTACGATAATTTAGAAGATGATCATGCACCGATTACTTTAAGAGAAGGCGGTGAAAAGATCAACGCTATTCTGGAGCAGGAACTTACCGAAAGACTTTCAAAGGCAGGAATTACCATTCAGGAAGCAAGAATTTCACATTTGGCTTACGCATCGGAAATCGCAGGAGCAATGCTGCAGAGACAGCAGGCAACGGCAATTGTAGCGGCAAGAACAAAGATCGTAGAAGGAGCTGTAGGAATGGTAGATTTAGCCCTGAAAAAGCTTTCGGAAGAAAATATCGTAGAACTGGATGACGAAAGAAAAGCCGCAATGGTAAGCAATTTAATGGTGGTTCTTTGCGGGGAAAAAGCTGCACAACCCATTTTAAATGCCGGAACTTTATATAATTGATAATTAAAATTTTCGCAATATTTGTCATTCCGTAGGAATCTAAGTTGTGTATTTAGAAGAATAGCATTAGAAACGTCAATTTGAGCAAAATGGAAGAAGATTTATATTTAAAAGATTTTCACTCGAATGTGCTCCGTTCTGAATGGCTATATGACCTTACATCTTTGCTGAGTGAAACGCCTTGGCGAACATAAAAACATAAAGTAGTTCAGAAAAATCTTTGCGCGATTTACGTTGAAAACAAAAAGAATTAACAAAAATGAAATCAGAAAAAGCTCAGAATCCTTCCGAAAATAAAGGCAAAAAATCTTTTGTCTTAAGGATTGATGAGTCTACATTTAAGCTTCTGGAAAAATGGGCAAATGACGAATTCCGGAGTGTAAACGGACAGATTGAGTATTTGCTGCATCAGAGCCTGATTAATTCAGGAAGGAAAAAGAAAGAATAAAATATCGTCATTCCGAATGACATTGAATCCAAAACAAAAGCTGAGAAATTTCTCAGCTTTTTGTATCTATATATCAATTAATTAATCAAAAATTCCGGTAATATAATCGGAGATCACCGTCCAGAAATTTTTCCCCAGAAAATAAATCAGCGTAGAGGTAATAATTCCTTTTACGGTAAAAAATATAATTCCGCCGATCCCGAATTTTTTCACCAGGCTTTTCCATCTGGAGGATTTTTTTTCCTCTGTGGCAGGTTCGTTATTAATCTTATTATTTTCCATTCCTGAAATAAAATGATTCATATACAAAGATAACTATGTTTATAATTAGTCCAAATAAAAAATTGTTAAAAAATTAAAATTTTGGGATTCGCATAATATTTCTATCTTTAGAGGAAACGAAAAGTAAAATTTTTATGTCTAAAAAAGTAAAGGATTTTGGGATCGAAAAAACACTCAAAAATCTAGGAATTAAGGATGAAAATAAGGGAACTTCAGTAGGCGGAAAATACTTTGCATCAGGGAAAACCATCGAAAGTTACTCTCCTGTAGACGGAAATCTGATTGCTAAAGTGAAGACTTCCGGAGAATCTGATTATGACAAGGTAATTGAGACGGCTGAAAAAGCTTTTAAAGAATTCAGACTGATTCCGGCTCCTAAAAGAGGGGAAATTGTAAGACAGTTAGGTCAGAAATTAAGACAGTACAAAGACGATTTGGGGAAACTGGTTTCCTATGAAATGGGAAAATCCCTGCAGGAAGGTCTTGGAGAAGTTCAGGAAATGATTGATATCTGCGATTTTGCAGTAGGGGTTTCAAGACAGCTTCACGGGTACACAATGCACTCGGAAAGACCGGGACACAGAATGTATGAGCAGTATCATCCATTGGGAATCGTAGGAATCATCACCGCGTTCAACTTTCCGGTAGCAGTTTGGGCTTGGAATACAGCTTTAGCATGGATCTGCGGTAACGTTACGATCTGGAAACCGTCAGAAAAAACACCGCTTTGTGCCATTGCCTGCCAAAACATCATGAACGAAGTGTTAAAGGAAAATAATCTTTCCGAAGGTATTTCCAGCGTATTGGTTGCAGATCACGAAATCGGACAGAAATTAGTGGATGATAAGAGAGTCGCTTTAGTTTCTTTCACCGGTTCTACAAGAGTGGGAAGAATGGTTTCAGCGAATGTTGCACAAAGATTCGGAAAATCGATCCTTGAATTAGGTGGAAACAATGCCATCATTATTTCTAAAGATGCAGATATTGATATGTCGATCATCGGAGCAGTTTTCGGAGCTGTAGGAACAGCAGGACAGAGATGTACTTCCACAAGAAGACTGATTATCCACGAAAGTGTTTATGATGAAGTGAAAAACAGACTGGTAAAAGCGTACGGACAACTGAAAATCGGAAATCCTCTGGATGAAACGAATCATGTGGGACCGCTTATCGATACCGATGCGGTAAATATGTATCAGGAAGCCATCAAAAAAGGTAAAAAAGAAGGCGCAAAATTCATCGTGGAAGGTGAAGTTCTTAAAGGAAAAGGATACGAATCCGGTTGCTACGTAAAACCATGTATCGCTGAAGTAAAGAATTCTTACGAAATCGTTCAGCACGAAACTTTCGCACCCATCTTATATTTAATCAAATACAAAACTTTAGAAGAAGCAATTGCTATTCAGAATGATGTTCCTCAGGGATTGTCGTCTGCAATCATGACGCAGAACTTAAGAGAAGCAGAATTATTCCTTTCTCATGCAGGTTCAGACTGTGGAATTGCCAATGTAAACATCGGAACTTCAGGTGCGGAAATCGGCGGAGCTTTCGGTGGAGAAAAAGAAACCGGAGGCGGAAGAGAATCCGGATCAGATGTTTGGAAGTATTACATGAGAAGACAGACCAACACCATCAATTATACCACAAACTTACCTTTAGCACAGGGAATTAAGTTTGACCTTTAAAAACTAACATCATGAGTTTGAAAATTTGGAAGCAGATTTTTAAGTCTCAAATTATTATTAAATTTTAAATCACCCCTAAGATTTTTATTTAAAAAATGGAACAGACAATTGAAATAAAAGCAAATAAAGTAAAAGAAACCGTTGGCAGACACGTTTTGGCAGATGGTTTCGATTTCGTGATGGATATTGAAAAATCCCACGGTTCATGGCTGTACGATAAACTTACAGACAGAGAATATTTAGATATGTTTTCCATGTTTGCTTCGGCATCTATCGGTTACAATCATCCCTATATTGTAGAAAAATCGGCATGGCTGGGAAAAATGGCAGTCAACAAACCCACTTTGGCAGATGTATATTCTGAAGAATATGCGCATTTCTTAGAAGTTTTCGAAAGAGTGGTAATTCCTGAAGAATTGCAGTATGCTTTCTTTATTGAAGGCGGAACTTTAGGGGTAGAAAATGCGATGAAAGCATGTTTCGACTGGAAAACGCGTAAAAATTTTGATAAAGGTCTTGATGTAGAAGCAGGAATCTGCATCCATTTCAGACAGGCGTTCCACGGAAGAAGCGGGTATACTTTAAGCTTAACCAACACTTCCGATCCGAGAAAATATCAGTATTTCCCGATGTTCGACTGGCCAAGAATCCTAAATCCTAAACTTACTTTCCCGATCACGGAAGAGAATTTGGAAGAAACCATTAAAAACGAAAGACTGGCTTTATTAAATATCGAAGAAGCGATTTTAATGAATCCGGATAAAGTAGCGTGTATCATCATCGAGCCGATTCAGGCTGAAGGCGGAGACAACCATTTCAGAGACGAATTTTTATTGGGACTGAGAAAAATCTGCGATCAGCATGACATTCTTTTAATTTTTGATGAAGTTCAGACCGGTATCGGAATTACAGGTAAAATGTGGGCATTTGAACATTTTACAGCAAAACCGGATATTATTTCTTTCGGTAAAAAAGCGCAGGTTTGCGGAGTTTTAGCCAACAAAGAAAAATTTGATGAAGTTCCGAACAATGTTTTCAGAGAAAGCTCAAGAATCAATTCCACTTTCGGAGGCAATTTTATTGATATGCTTCGTTTCCAGTTGGTAATGGAAGTTATTGAAAAAGAAAACCTTGTAGAAAATGCGAGAGTTGTAGGAGAATATTTGCTGAACGGACTGATTGGTCTTGCAGAAAAATATCCTGAAAAACTTTCCAATGCGAGAGGAAGAGGATTAATGTGCGCGATTGATCTTCCGACTTCTGAACAGAGAAATGCATTAAGAGACGAGCTTTGGAACGACGGAATGATAATCCTTTCATGTGGAGATCAGTCACTTCGCTTCAGACCGCATCTGAACGTTACTAAAGAAGAAATTCAGATCGCTTTAGATAAAATTGAAAATAATATTAATAAAATTTAAAAGCTGAAATTTGTAATTTTCAAAAAAACGTTATATATTTAGATACTCAAACGAGACAGAATATGGAAAGAAGTACAAGAGTATCAGTTTTTGAAAGTGACAAACCTGCAGAAATCCAATTGATAAAGTCTAAACTGGACGATGCGCAGATTAAAAATTCAGTAGAAAACAATTACCTTACTTTTACAACCACGCCCACGGCGACATCGCTGAAAGTAATGGTTAAACTTGAAGATGAAAAAAAAGCATTTGAAATTATCGATGCTTATCTTCAGCAAAGTGAAAATTAATAAAAAACAATTTCATAATTTTAAATTTTACTACTTCGAACCGAAAATTAATTTAAATTAGTTTTCGGTTTTTTTCTTTGAAGATCTATCAGAAAAAAATGTATTTTTTTTGAAAATAATAGTCTAATTTTTATAAATAAGACGTAAGATTTAACGTTTAAGCATTATTTTGTTTTTAGTATATTAGATTATAATTCAAAAAAAAGCAGTATGATAGAGCAGATAATCGGTTATTCAGGCGCATTAATTTCATCCATATCTTTTTTACCGCAGGTCATAAAATTATGGAAGACAAAATCCGGAAAAGACCTTTCCATGGTTACTTTATCATTTCTTACCCTGAATGCTTTGCTTTGGGCAGTTTACGGAGTAATGAAAGATGCAAAACCTCTCTGGATTACCAATGTTTTAATGTTAATCATGCTGATTGTCATGATATTCCTTAAAATAAAATACAAAAAAACTGAAGAAGTCCTTCATAATTAAATCAAAGGACAAACAAACTTAAAATCAATATAACAACGTGGCACAGGAAATTAAGCTGAGAAAAGCAGAAATTGAAGACAGAGATATAATCTGGAACATTTTGCAGCAGGCAATCGAAAGAAGGAGAAAAGACGGAAGTACGCAATGGCAGGAAGGTTACCCGAATTTGGGAACCGTGGAAAGCGATATTGCAAAAGGTTTCGGATATGTAATGACGGCAGATGGAGAAGTGGCGGTTTATGTAGCATTAATTCTGAATGATGAACCCGCTTACAGTACCATTGAAGGAGCCTGGCTAAGTAACGGAGAATTCGTTGTCGTTCACAGAGTGGCTGTTGATGAAAAATTTGCAGGACAGGGAATGGTAAAAATCCTTTTCGACCATATTGAAGAATTCACAAAATCTCATGGAATTCAAAGCATAAAAGTTGATACCAACTATGATAATATTCCTATGCTGAAGATCTTAGAAAGCAAAGGTTACAGCTATTGTGGGGAAGTATTTCTTGCAGGAGGTGTAAGAAAAGCCTTTGAAAAGATTATTTTTTAGTCTGAAAGTTAAATCCGTTTTCATTGAAATTTTAAAAAGCCTGATATTTATAAACTCTATCAGGTTTGTTCGTTTAGTTCTGAACTAATTTTTACATTTGCTTCAAATTTATATACAATGCATAAGAGTATAGAAATTGATGAAAAAATTTTTCAGAATGCCGTAAAGTTCTACGGTACCGTTTTCAGCCTTCCGCCATTAGCTTCAAAGATTTACGCCTATCTTTTATTCGATTATGATAAAGTGGGCATTACTTTTGATGAGTTTGTGGAAGTGCTTTCCGCGAGCAAAAGTTCGGTTTCTACAAGTATTTCTTTACTGCTGAACGCAGAACTCATCGTAGATCACAACAAGATGGACGAGAGGAAACGGTATTTTTTCATCAATGATGGTTATAAGAAGATAAGATTTGAAAAAATAGTTCAAAAAATGCAAGACGAATTACAACTACTGGATGATTTAGACAATTTTAAAAAAAATCATGACGATTACAATGAAAAGATGGAAGCTTATAAAGCTCTTTTAAACAGGAACATTAAAAATATTCAGGAATCACTTAATAAACTATAGAAATGAATAATAAGCTAGTTATACTTTCTGTTGCGGCTCTTTCTTTAACAGCCTGCAAAAAAGAAGCCCCGAAGCAGGATGGTCCGAAACCGTATCCTGTGGTTAATGTGGAGGCAAAAAATATAGTAGGCTATCAAACCTTTCCGGCTACCATTCAGGGGAAAGTTAATAACGATGTCCGCGCTAAAATTCAGGGGTATATTACTCAGGTTTTGGTAGATGAAGGACAATACGTAACCAAAGGACAGCCGCTTTTCCGTCTGGAAACCAATATTCTGAACGAAAATGCAGCGGCTTCAAAAGCAGGAATCAGTGCTGCGGAATCCAATATCGCTGCGGCGCAGGCTTCTGTAGCGGCAGCAAATGTTGAAGTAAATAAACTTAAACCGCTGGTTCAGAAAAATATCATCAGCAATGTGCAGTTACAGACCGCACAGGCAAATTTAGCGCAGGCTCAGGCACAGCTAAAACAGGCACAGGCTGCAAAAAGTCAGGCAGTTGCCAATTATAAAGGTGTAGAAGCCAATATCGAATATTCTGTTATTCGTGCGCCTATTTCCGGAGTAATCGGAAAGCTACCTTTAAAAGTGGGAAGTTTGGTAGGCCCTTCAGATCAGACTCCTTTAACCACCATTTCAGATACTTCTCAGATTTACGCCTACTTTTCAATGAATGAAAAAGAATACTTTGATTTCCTTGAAAAATCTCCGGGTGCATCCATGCCCGAAAAAATAAAAAACCTTCCGATGGTGGAATTACAGCTTGCGAACGGAAGTCTTTATCCTGAAAAGGGCAGAATTGAAGCCATTACAGGACAGATCGATCCTACAACCGGAACCATCCAGTTCAGAGTAGGATTTACCAATGCGCAGAAACTTTTAAGCAACGGAAACAGCGGAACCATCAGATTCCCTCAACGTTACGACAATGTTCTGGTAGTTCCGGAAAGTGCAACTTACGAACAACAGGGAATTGTTTACGTATATAAAGTAGATAAAGACACTGCAAAAAATGTAGTAGTTAATGTTATTGACAGAATCGACAACATGGCGTTGATAAAATCAGGAGTCAACAAAGGGGAAACCGTAGTTGCTGCAGGAATCGGAGGTCTGAAACCGGGAACTGCAGTGATAAAGAAACCTGTAAAAATGGATAGTCTTGTTCAATCTATAAAACCGAAATTCTAATGATTAAAAATTTTATCAACAGACCGGTTTTATCCACCGTAATCTCAATTTTAATTGTGATTCTCGGTGTTTTAGGATTGATCTCGTTACCCGTAACGCAGTATCCTGATATTGCGCCGCCAACGGTAAGTGTCTCGGCAAACTACACCGGAGCGAACGCAGAAACCGTAATGAAAAGTGTGGTTGTTCCTCTGGAAGAACAGATCAACGGGGTAGAAGGAATGGATTATATTACTTCATCTGCCGGAAATGACGGTTCTGCACAGATTCAGGTGTTTTTTAAACAGGGAATTAATCCGGATATTGCTGCGGTAAACGTACAAAACCGTGTAACAAGAGCAACCCCTTTACTGCCGAGTGAAGTGACGCGTTCCGGGGTTGTTACCCAAAAACAGCAGACCAGTGCCCTGATGTATATGTCTTTCTATTCTGAGAATAAAGATCTGGATGACGTATATCTTCAGAACTTTTTGAATATCAATGTTATTCCGAACTTAAAAAGGATTAACGGAGTAGGAGATGCCAATGTTTTCGGAGGTAAAAACTACTCTATGAGAATCTGGCTGGATCCTTCTAAAATGGCAGCTTACGGATTAACACCTACCGATGTTACCAATGCGATTAATGAGCAGAGTAGAGAAGCTGCCGCAGGTTCTATCGGACAAAACAGCGGAAGCTCTTTCGAATATATCATTAAATATGTAGGGAAATTCAACGATAAGGAACAGTACGATAATATCATCATTAAGTCTTTACCGGACGGACAGAATTTAATGCTAAAAGATGTTGCTAAAGTAGAACTGGCAGGACAGTCTTACACGGGAATCGGGGAAAACGGAAATAATCCTTCTATCAGTATGGGGATTTTCCAGACACCAGGTTCCAATGCGCAGGAAATTATTAAAAACATCAAGTCTTATCTGAAATCAGCAGAAGGAAGTTTTCCGCAGGGAATTAAATATACTTTCAACTTTGATACAAACGAATTCCTTGATGCTTCTATCGAAAAAGTAGTGCACACCTTAATTGAAGCCTTCATCTTGGTTTTCATCGTGGTATATATTTTCTTACAGGATTTCAGATCCACTTTAATTCCGGCAATTGCGGTTCCGGTTTCTATTGTGGGAGCCTTTTTCTTCCTGAATTTATTCGGATATTCATTAAACCTGTTAACGTTGTTCGCTTTGGTTCTTGCCATTGGTATTGTTGTGGATGATGCGATTGTCGTCGTCGAAGCCGTTCACGCGAAGATGGAACACGGTATCTCGGATGCGAAAAAAGCAACCGTGGAGGCAATGGACGAAATTACAGGAGCAATTATTTCAATTACTTTGGTAATGGCATCTGTATTTATTCCGGTAACGTTTATTACAGGTCCTACCGGAGTTTTTTATCAGCAGTTCGGAATCACTCTTATTGTAGCGATCATTATTTCTGCGATCAATGCATTAACGTTAAGTCCGGTTTTATGTTCATTATTCTTAAAACCTCACGATGCACACCATAAAGAATATAAGAATTTAAATTTCATTCAGAAGTTTTTCTATAAATTCAATATCGCTTTTAAAACAACAACAGAACGTTACGGAAGAGGATTTGTATTCCTGCTGAGACATAAATGGGTTACGCTGATTATTTTTGCTGTAACGGGCGGAATTTTATACTGGGCGAGTTCTACCATGAAAAAAGGTTTCGTACCTACGGAAGACCGCGGAATTATCTTTACCGATGTTCAGCTTCCTCCGGGAGCGTCTATGGAAAGAACCTATAATGCATTGAAGACGCTTCAGGCAAATGCTTTAAAAGTTCCGGGAGTACAAAACGTTACAATTTCCACCGGTAGAGGATTCTTATCCGGAAACGGAAGCAACAACGGTTTGGCTTTTATTAAATTAAAACCGTTTGAAGACCGTAAAAAAGACGGGCAGACTTCTGAAGATATTACGAAAAAATTATTTGGAATCTCAGGAAAAGTTCCGGATGCAAAAGTTGTATTCTTCCAGCCGCCAAGTGTACCCGGTTTTGGTAACAGTGCCGGTTTCGAGATGGTTCTTTTGGATAAATCCGGAGGAGAATATTCAGATTTAGATGCAAAAACCAATGAATTTATCGGAAAACTGATTGAAAGACCGGAAATTGACTTTGCCCAGACTTCGTTCAATACAAAATATCCTCAGTATGAAATGAAGATCAATGTTCCATTAGCTAAAAAGCTGGGCGTTTCCGTAAGTGACATTCTGGCAACGATGCAGGGATATATCGGAGGAATTTATACTGCAGACTTTACCAAATACGGAAAGCAGTTCAGGGTAATGGTTCAGGCTCTTCCTGAAAACAGACAGAATATTGAAAATCTGAATGAACTGTATGTAAAAACAGGTTCCGGAGCAATGTCTCCGATTTCACAGTTTGTAACGCTCACTAAAGCGTATGGACCGCAGTCAGTAAGCCGTTATAACCTCTTCACTTCGGTGAAAATTACAGGAGCCAACTCCGCAGGATTCAGTTCCGGAGATGCTATTTCAGCGGTACAGCAGGTGGCAAAAGAAACCCTGAACCAGAATTATGATGTAGAATTTACAGGACTGTCAAGAGAAGAATTAAGTTCAGGATCTCAGACGATATTAATTTTTGGATTGAGTTTAATCTTCGTATACTTTATCCTTTCTGCACAGTACGAAAGCTATATACTTCCTTTAATCGTTGTGATTTCTCTCCCTCTCGGAGTAATGGGAGCATATTTCGGACAGAAAATCATGGGCTTGGAAAATAACATTTATTTCCAGATTGCCCTGATTATGTTGGTGGGATTATTAGCAAAGAATGCGATTCTGATTGTGGAATTTGCCGTTCAGAGAAGACATCACGGTGAAACCATCGTTATGTCGGCAATTAACGCCGCTAAAGCGAGATTAAGACCGATTCTGATGACCTCATTTGCCTTTATCTTCGGTTTACTGCCATTGGTTCTGGCAAGCGGAATCGGAGCGGTAGGAAACAGATCCATCGCAACAGGAGCGGCAATCGGTTTGTTGATAGGAACTATTTTAGGACTTTTCGTGATCCCTGTTTTATATGTCATTTTTGAATATTTACAGGAGAAAGTAAAACCGATCAAACCGAAAGAAATCAATTTAGCAGAATAAAATTAAGTGAGTTCAGGGTTTTTGATGTAAAGTTTAAATAATAACTAAAACCGGAAACCCTGATCTTTAAACCTTAAACTTCAAATAATGAAGAGTATTTTAAACATCATAAAAGGAATAACATTTTCAGTCGCTGTTCTTGCCGCTGTATCATCGTGTATGGCGAGAAAAGAATACCACAGACCGGATAATGTGGTGGACGAAAAACTCTACCGTACAGATATGCTTCCTGCAGACAGCACCAATATCGCGAATGTTTCCTGGAAAGAGATTTTCACAGATCCTGTACTTCAGGGACATATTACAAAAGCTCTGGAAAATAATCTGGATATAAGAATTGCTTTGCAGAGTATAAATTCAGCAGAAGCTTATTTAAAACAAAGCAAGGCAGCGTATGAGCCAACGGTAACTGTAGGTCCCGGTTACACTTTCCAGACCCAGTCGCTGAATACACAGACAGGACGTTTGTTTGGTGACAGAAGATACATCAATCAGCTCGATATTACCGCAAGCATCGGTTTTGAAGCTGATCTTTGGGGAAAATTAAAGGCGCAGGAAAAAGCTCAGCTGGCGTCATATTTAGGAACGGTTGCTGCACATAAAGCGGTAAAAAGTGACCTTGTGGCTTCAGTTGCTTCTGCATATTATCAGTTATTGACTTTTGATGAGCAAAAAAGAATCATTACAGAAACCATCAAAGTCCGTGAGCAGAATTTGGAAACTACAAAAGCCCTGAAAACGGCGGGAACTTTAACAGAAGTGGCAGTTCAGCAGAGTGAGGCATTGGTGTATAATGCAAAATCCATGTTAATTGATATTGATACACAGATTCAGTTGCTGGAAAATACCATGAGTCTCTTACTGGGAGAACCTTCCCATGCAATAGAAAGATCTACACTAACAGCCCAGACTGTTCCGATTGATGTAAAACTGGGATATCCCGCTCAATTACTAGCAAACAGACCCGATGTTATGAGAGCAGAATATAATTTAATGAATGCTTTTGAACTTACAAATTCTGCAAAAGCCCAGTTTTATCCTACATTAAAAATTACAGGAAACGGAGGAATTCAGTCTTTGGATATCGACCATTTATTCAGTGTAAATTCACTTTTCGCAAGTGTTGTAGGCGGTTTGGCACAGCCGGTTCTGAATAAAAGAACCATCAGAACCAATTACGAAGTAAGTCTTGCCAATCAGGAAACCGCTTATCTGAATTTCCGAAAAGCCATTCTTACTGCAGGAAAAGAAGTTTCTGATGCCATAAGAGTCTATTCCGTTCAGGATCAGTACATCGATTTAAAGCAGAAAGAACTGGTGAATTATAAAAATTCTGTAAACTATTCTCAGGAATTAGTAAACTACGGAATGGCGAATTATCTTGAAGTACTCAATGCAAGTGTCAATTCTTTAAATGCAGAATTGAATATTGCCAATGCACAGTACAGTAAAATGAAAGCCGGAGTAGAACTTTATCAGGCTCTCGGCGGCGGTTGGAAATAAACTCTGACTATAAAAGTAAAAAGAAAGCGCATACGGATTTATTTCAGTATGCGTTTTTTATTTGGTCTTAAAAAATTCATTTCTGATAAAATATTTACAGATATTTCCATCAGTTTTTAAAGAAAATGTAATAAAATGTTTGTATATGTGGTTTAAATACTTACTTTTGTACGGCTTCGGAATTTTGAAGAAAAATCAGGGGGAATTAGCTCATCTGGCTAGAGCGTTAGACTGGCAGTCTAAAGGTGACGGGTTCGATCCCCGTATTCTCCACAAATATTGTTTAACTACTTGTAAACTATGAAGAAAATATTTTTACTTTTATTAACAGCTTTCTTATTCGTGGGTTGCAGCAAAGATGAAGATACGATTTATGATTTCATCGGAACCTGGGCGGGAACGTACGAAGGAACCGAAAAAGGCGACTGGAATGTGGTGGTAGCTACCGACGGAAAAGTAACCGGAACATTACATTCTGATCAGACAACAGAAAACTATTATATTTCAGGACATCTTAGCGAATCCGGAGATCTTGTTGCAACGATCGGTTTTCCTGAAGATGGCGAATTCAGAGGAACTTTCACAAGAGAAGACAAAAAAGCTACAGGAACATGGTCTAATGCCGTTCCTACGCCTACAAGATCCGGAACCTGGAAAGGTGCTAAAACTTCAAAATAAAAAGATTTTTACATACAATATAATAAAGCTATCCTTCTGGGATGGCTTTTTTTATTAAGTTTTTAAGCAGCGGTTATATGAAAAAAGACTTTATTGGATTTATTTAAAGTATTTCAAAAGTCTGCAAAGAGAAAAAATCTTTGATTTTTTTAACTCATGTGCTCTTTTTTTTTCAATTAAGTATTAAACTTAAAAAACTAAAGTGTTTAAATATTTTCCATCTTTTGTGGTAAAAAGTTTAAACATCTAATGTCTTTGTTAGGCTAAAAATCAACAGACAATTTTAAAAAGAAAACTTCGCATTCTTTAATATCATTCAAATCAACAGTCTTAAAATTTTTGTGGTATTTCTTACTTCAGCTCTGCGAAAGCATAATTTTATTATATTTGTATAGATTGTAAAATTCAGGGAAATATGATGAATAGATTTTTAGGCAAAAAAAAGTTTGTTAAAGACATATTTATTGTATCGCTTTTTTCCGTATTTATCATTTCCTGCGGAAGTTCAAAAAACGTTGTAAAAAGACCTCCGGTTACAAAAACCGTTGCAAAATCTGAAAATCTCAGAAAACTTGATTCCAGATTTGACGGGAAAATTTCAAAATCCATCAATGAACTCCTGAAAGACGCAGAAAAATATTTGGGTGCGCCTTATAAATTCGGCGGAAACACTTCTTCAGGTTTCGACTGTTCCGGATTTACCGTAAAAGTTTTTGAGGAAAATGACTTCAAACTTCCGAGAAGATCAGCAGATCAGGCAGAAGCAGGATCTCAGATTGACATCAAAGATGTAAAACCGGGAGATCTTCTGTTTTTCGCAACAGCAGGAGGAAGTAGAGTTTCACACGTCGGAATTGTTCATGACATCGGAAGTGACGGAGAAGTCAAATTTATCCACGCTTCCACATCAAAAGGCGTTATCATTTCTTCCTTAAATGAAACCTACTGGAACAAAGCCTATCTTCACGCGCAGAGAGTGCTGTAGTTTAAATTGTTTAGCTGTTTTGTTTTTCAATCTTTTAAACAAAGAAAATTTAATTAAATTCTGATAATCAAAACATTACAACTGTTTTTATATTACCTTAATAAACAGAAAAGGCATTGTATAACTTAAAAACATAAGATTTTTTAAAGTAAAAGAGTTTTGCTCCTTTAGGAGCAGAATCTGTGTAGAAATAGTAATAAAAAACTCGTAGGATTGATATCTGTAATGCGGTAATGTTCTAAAGATAGCGTTTCATGCTATCTAATACATCAATAGAAATGGGCTTTAACCCATTTTAAATAATTAAGAATACACTTGGCTTTAGCTAAAACAGATCATGAATTTCCGCTTTAGCCGATTTTGATTTGCTTAAATCGCATGTGGCTTATGCAATTAAATTAAAACATTGTTTAAAGCATCCGGAATAGTTTTAAACTAATTTAAGTTTAATCTTAAAACAAAAGAGTTTATTGGATTTATTTAAAGTACTTCAAAAATCTCCAAATAGAAAAAAATCTTTGATTTTTTTAAACTTAAGTGCACTTTTTTTCTATTTAACTATTAAACTAAACTTAAGAAACTAAAGTGTTTAAATTTTTTGCTTCTTTTGCGGTAAAAAAGTTTAAACAAGTTTCATTCTAAACAAAATACTTTCAAAAGGTTTTGCTGATCTTTTTTGTATCTTTGGCAGCGTATAATTTTTCAATTTAATATTAAATAATAAACATGTCGTTACAACAAACTATTGAAAATATCTGGGAAAACAGAGAACTATTGCAGAATGAAGACAGCCAGAAGGCGATTAGAGAGGTGATTTCTTTGGTTGATAAAGGAGAACTTCGTACCGCAGAACCTACAGAAAACGGATGGCAGGTAAACGAGTGGGTGAAGAAAGCAGTAGTAATGTACTTCCCGATTCAGAAAATGGAAACGATTGAAGTCGGTCCGTTCGAATTTCATGATAAAATGCCTTTGAAGAGAAACTACGCTGAAAAAGGAGTAAGAGTTGTTCCGCATGCAATCGCAAGAGAAGGAGCTTATATTGCGCCGGGAGTTATTATGATGCCGTCTTACGTAAACATTGGTGCTTATGTAGACTCAGGAACCATGGTGGATACATGGGCAACGGTTGGAAGCTGTGCGCAGATCGGTAAAAATGTTCACCTGAGTGGTGGTGTTGGTATCGGTGGTGTTTTAGAACCGCTTCAGGCAGCTCCGGTAATTATTGAGGACGATTGTTTCGTAGGATCAAGATGCATCGTTGTAGAAGGAGTTCATGTTGAAAAAGAAGCTGTTTTGGGAGCTAATGTGGTTTTAACGGCATCTACAAAAATTATTGATGTTACAGGTGAAACTCCGGTTGAGATCAAAGGAAGAGTTCCTGCGAGATCAGTAGTTATTCCGGGAAGTTATACCAAAACCTTTCCTGCAGGAGAATATCAGGTTCCGTGTGCATTAATTATCGGAAAAAGAAAGGAATCTACAGACAAAAAAACGTCTTTAAATGATGCGTTGAGAGAGAATAATGTTGCTGTTTAAGATGAATATTTTAAACTAAAAACCTCACATCTTGAAAGAAAAAATTCTTAAAATATTGCTAAACCCTAAATACATATTTGGGGTTTATCTTATTATAGCTGTTGCAACGGCGTTATCTAAATATTTCAGAGGACCACAGGCGATTAACAATTATCTGATTTTCAAAAATGTTTTTGTAAATACCTTCGAGCAGAAAAATCTCTACTTGCAGTATCCCGAAAGATACTTAGATGCCAATCATTATGGAATATTTTTCAGTATTCTGATTGCTCCTTTTGCTTTGATTCCCGATTGGCTTGGAATTTCTTTATGGAACGTTGCCAACGCAGCCATTTTCCTGTTTGCCATTTACAAACTTCCGTTTTCAGACGCTAAAAAAGCACTTTTTGCACTGCTTTGTCTTCAGGAATATATTACAGCGGCGGTAAGTCTTCAGTTCAATATTGCTTTGGTGGGATTGCTTATGTTGTCTGCCATTTTTATTTATGAAAAAAAAGAAGTACAGTCTGCTACAGCCATTTTAGTCGGAGTATTTGTAAAACTGTACGGAATTTTGGGACTTTCGCAGTTTTTCTTTATCAAAAACAAGCTCAAATTTATTCTGTCCGGAATTGCAGTTGCGGTTTTATTTTTTGTATTACCGATGGCAATTTCCAGCCCACAGTTCGTTGTACAGAGCTATACAGACTGGTTCCATTCTCTGGCGGAAAAAAACGGACTCAATCAAAGTCTGGATTCTTATCAGGACATTTCTTTAATGGGATTTGTAAGAAGAATTTTACAGGATGCTTCAATCTCCAATCTTACTTTTATGGCTTTCGGAGCGCCTTTGTTCTTTTTACCGTATGTGAGGATTAATCAATATAAGAATTATGCATATCAATTGATGATTCTAGCCTCAACACTTCTTTTTTTAGTATTGTTCAGTTCAGGATCAGAATCTCCAACGTACATTATTGCTGTGGCAGGAGTGATGATCTGGTTTTTCCTTCAGAAAAAAAGAACACCGATTGTCTATGCTATGTTGATTTTCGTAATTATTCTTACCTGTTTTTCGCCATCAGACTTATTTCCAAAATTTATAAAACAGAATTATATCGTTAAATATTCTCTAAAAGCTTTACCTTGCATCGTTGTCTGGTTCAGGATCATTTATGAACTGGTAACAAAAGACTTCGAAAAAGACTACAGCCTGAACTGATTATGAAAAAAATTTCAATTGTAATTCCTGCGCATAACGAAGAAGGAAATGTGGCTTTGGTTCATCAGAAAATTAAAGAAGTTTTTGATGGACTGGATGATTACGGCTTTGAAATTATTTTCGTGAACGACGGAAGCCGCGACAAAACCCAGCAGAAGCTCGAAGAACTTTCCGCAAAATATGACGAAGTAAAATTCATTGAGTTTTCACGTAATTTCGGACATCAGCCTGCGGTAAAAGCAGGAATGGACAACGCTTTCGGAAATGCGGTCATTTCCATGGACGGCGATCTGCAGCATCCTCCCGAAATGATTCCTGAAATGATCCGGAAATGGGAAGAAGGCTACGACATTGTTTTTACGATTCGAACCTATCCGAAGCAGATTTCTTATTTTAAAAGAAAAACGTCCGACTTTTTTTATAAAATCCTGTCGAGTTTGTCCGATGTTAATTTAACAAAAGGAGGCGGATCAGATTTCAGACTGATGGATGCAAATGCCGTGGAAGTCATGAGAACTTTCAACGAGGATGACCTCTTTTTACGGGGTTTAACCAGTTGGATGGGCTTTAAACAGACCGGAATTGAATTTACAGCCAATGAAAGACTTTCAGGCGAAAGCAGCTATAACCTCAAGAAAATGATCACTTTTGCATTTACGGGAATTACGGCATTCAGTGTAAAACCATTGTATATTGCAGCCTATTTAGGATTTCTTTTTTCAGCATTTTCAATTGTCGGATATGGTTTGTACGTCATTTATTCCTTTGTGGCAGAAACAGAAATTTCAGGTTGGGCTTCATTAATTATGACCATCGTATTTTTTGGCGGTCTGCAACTGATTATTTTAGGAATTATGGGAATTTATTTAGGCAAAATTTTCAAGCAGGTAAAAGAAAGACCAAATTATATCATCAAAAATAAAAATTTTTAAATGGTTTTATTAAGTTTTGACATCGAGGAATTTGATATGCCATTCGAATACAAAGGAGAAATTTCCTTTGAACAGCAAATCTCAATTTCACAGAAAGGCGTTGAAAGAATTTTAGATATTCTCAACAAACACCATGCAAAAGCAACGTTCTTTTCAACAGTCGTTTTTGCAGAAAACAGCAAAGAACTCATCAGAAGACTTTTAAATGAAGGCCACGAATTGGCTTCTCACACATGGTTTCATTCAGATTTTGAAGAAAAACACCTTAAAGAATCCAAAGAACGGCTCGAAGAACTGTTTTCAACACAGGTTACAGGACTTCGAATGCCCAGAATGATGCCTGTCAGCAAAAATGCTGTGGAAAAAGCAGGATATTCTTACAATTCGTCCATCAATCCGACCTATCTTCCCGGAAGATATAACAATTTAAAAGTATCGAGAACCTACTTTAACGAAGGAAAAGTAGTGCAGATTCCGGCTTCCGTTTCGCCCAATTTCAGAATCCCGTTATTTTGGCTGAGTTTTCACAATTTTCCATTATTTTTCTACAAAAAACTGGCTTCAGACGTTTTGAAAAAAGACAAATATCTCAACATCTACTTTCATCCGTGGGAATTTGCCGAAATAAAAGATGAAGCCTTTAAATTACCCGGTTTTACCGTAAAAAATTCCGGAAATGATATGATAGAAAGATTTGATGAATTTGTTTCGTGGTTAAAAAGTAAAAATCATTCATTCGGAACATTTCAGGAATTTCAAAAACAAATACAGCCATGAAGATAGCATTTGATGCCAAAAGATTTTTTCATAATACCTCCGGTTTAGGAAATTATTCCCGTGATCTCGTTAGAATTTTAGCACAGTATTTCCCTAAAAACGAATACATTCTGCTCAACAAAAACAAATCGGAAAGAGGTTCGGATATTTTAGAAAATTCCAACGTTCATTTTGTGGAAACTTCCAAAGGAAAAATGTCCCGACAGTTTAAAATGGGGAAGGATGCGCAGAAACAGAACGCCGATATTTTTCATGGATTATCCGGCGAATTGCCTTTGAAATGGGATAAAAAACCCATCAAAAAAATTGTCACCATTCACGACCTTATTTTTGAGAGATATCCACAATATTATTCCTTTTTCGACCGTAAAATTCACTTCTGGAAATTCAGGAAAGCCGCCAATTCTGCCGATAAAATCATTGCCATTTCAGAACAGACCAAGCGCGATATTATCCAGTTTTTAAAAGTTCCCGAATCGAAGATCGAAGTCATTTATCAGGGATGCCATAAAGCGTTTAAAGAACAGCAGTCCGAAGAATTCATTCAGAAAACCAAAGAAAAATACAGTCTTCCTGAAAAATTCATTCTCAATGTCGGAACCATCGAAGAACGTAAAAATCTTCTCAATGTGGTAAAAGCGTTGAAAGACACGAATATTCCACTCGTGGTTGTCGGCAAAAAAACAAAATATTTCAGGAAAGTAGAACAGTTTGTTCAGCAGCATAAAATCAGCGTGCAGTTTCTCGAAGGAGTTTCCATGGATGAACTCGCTGCAATCTACAAACTTGCCGACATTTTCGTTTATCCAAGCTTTTTCGAAGGTTTCGGAATTCCTGTCATCGAAGCATTATTTTCAAAAACAGTAGTTATTACAAGCAACACAAGCTGTCTTCCCGAAGCGGGCGGACCAGATTCTGTATACGTAGATCCGGAAAATCATCTCGATATTCAGTCTAAAATTAAATTTTTATGGGACAATGAATCCGAACGTAAACGCCGTGCTGATAAAGGTTTTAACTTTGTTCAGCAGTTCAATGACGAACCGATTGCCAATAATCTGATGAACCTTTACCGAAAAATTATTTCGTAAATTATTTGGCAGTTTAAAAATAAGCCCTACATTTGTAGCTCAATTTTCAACAATGAAACCGAATTTTTTAACAGTACATCATTATCATCATCATCTCTGCTAAGACGGAATTGATTGATATGTACTTATGTTAAAAATCAAAATAATTAAAACCGTCTGAGTAAACAGGCGGTTTTTTGTTTCTAAATTCATCCCGGGCAATTTATTTCCAAACCATCTTTTTACTCAGACACAACAAAAAAGTGAAATGAGTAAATTAAAAATAGCCATACAGAAAAGCGGTCGCCTTTACGAAGAATCTCTTCAGCTCTTAAAAGACTGCGGTATTTTCGTTAATAACGGAAAAGACCAGTTAAAAGTTTCCGTAGAAAATTTCCCGATGGAAATCATGTATCTCAGAAATTCAGATATTCCTCAGTATCTGGAAGATGGAGTGGTAGATATTGCCATTGTAGGAGAAAATCTTCTGGTAGAAAAACAGAAAAAAATTGAAATCGTTCAGCCTTTAGGATTTTCAAAATGCAGGGTTTCTCTGGCAGTTCCGAAAGAAATTGAAACCGATGAGATCACTTATTTTCAGGGAAAAAAAATAGCCACTTCTTATCCGAATACCCTGAAAAACTTTTTGGATAAAAACAATATTTCCGCAGACATTCACATTATTTCAGGCTCTGTAGAAATCGCTCCCAATATCGGTCTTGCCGACGGAATCTGCGATATTGTAAGCTCAGGAAGCACCCTTTTCAAAAACGGATTAAGAGAAACCGTTACCATTCTTACTTCTGAAGCTGTTCTGGCAAAAACATTCAGACTGGATGAAGAAAAAACCAGAATTCTTGAAAAATTTCTCTTCAGAATTAAAGCCGTTCTTAAAGCAAAAAATTCAAAATATATTCTCATGAATGTTCCGAACGACAAGATCGGAAAAGTTTCAAAAGCGCTTCCTGTGCTGAAAAGTCCTACGGTAATTCCTTTGGCGGAAGAAGGATGGAGCAGCATTCATTCCGTGATAGACGAAGCGCGTTTCTGGGAAGTGATTGATGAACTGAAAGACAAAGGAGCGCAGGATATTTTAATAATTCCAATCGATAAAATGGTGATTTAATATGCAAGTAGAAAGATATCCTGAAAGGGAAAAATGGTCTGAATTAACAAAAAGACCCGTTATAAAAAGAGAACAATTAACAGAAATCGTTGCCGGAATTTTCGATGAAGTGAAGAACAACGGAGATCAGGCGCTGATTGATTTTGCTAAAAAATTTGATTCCGCTGAAATAAACAACATTAAAATTTCTGAAGAAGAAATTGAAACCGCTGAAAATCTGATCAGTGAAGAACTGAAAACAGCCATTAAGGAAGCAAAATCAAATATTACCAAGTTTCACGCTTCACAAATTCCTACAATCGAAAAAATAGAAACGACAAAAGGAATAGTTTGCTGGAGAGAAAACCGAGCTATTGAAAAAGTAGGAATTTATATTCCGGGAGGAACAGCCCCGTTATTTTCTACGGTTTTAATGCTTGCCATTCCGGCTCAGTTAGCGGGTTGTAAAGAAATTATTCTCTGTACGCCACCCGATAAAAACGGCAATGTAAATCCTGCCATTTTATATACGGCAAAATTGTGCGGAGTAACGCAGATTTTCAAGACAGGAGGCGCTCAGGCAATTGCAGCAATGACTTTTGGAACCGAAAGCATTCCGAATGTTTATAAAATTTTCGGGCCGGGAAATCAGTATGTTGTAGCCGCTAAAGAATATGCGCAAAACTACAATATTGCCATTGATATGCCTGCCGGACCAAGTGAAGTTCTTGTGATTGCTGATGAAAATGCGGTTCCTGAATTCTGTGCAGCAGATTTGCTTTCTCAGGCAGAACACGGAAGCGACAGTCAGGTGATTTTCCTTTCCACAGATGAGAAAATTCTTAATGAGACCATTCTGGAAACCCAAAAACAGCTTGAAGTACTTCCGAGAAATGAAATGGCAGCAGAATCTTTAAAAAATAGTCATTTTATTTTACTGAATTCAATTGATGAAGCTTTGGAATTCAGCAATTTGTACGCTCCGGAACACTTGATTTTAGCTGTTAATGATTTTGAAAACTCTATTCCTAAAATTCAGAATGCCGGTTCTGTGTTCTTAGGAAATTATTCATGCGAGAGTGCGGGAGATTACGCAAGCGGAACCAATCACACCCTTCCGACGAACGGTTTTGCGAAAAATTACAGTGGGGTTTCTCTTGACAGTTTCGTGAAGAAAATCACTTTCCAGAATCTGTCGGAACAGGGATTGAGAAATTTAGGAAAAACGATTGAAATAATGGCGGAAGCAGAAGGATTATTCGCTCACAAAAATGCCGTAAGTATCAGATTAAAAGAACAGAATGAAAGAATTTAATATCAAAGATTTAGTACGAAAAAATATTCTTGAACTGCAACCTTATGTGAGTTTCAGGGACAACAATACATTTGAAAATCCTGTTTTTCTGGATGCGAATGAAAGTGCTTTCGGAGAACTGAACCGCTATCCGGATTCTACTCAAAAAGAATTGAAAGAAAAATTGGCTGCACTGAAAAATGTTTCGGCTAAACAGATTGCAGTGGGAAACGGAAGCGATGAACTGATTGATCTTATCGTGAAAGTTTTTTGTGAACCGAAAAAAGATGCTGTTCTGATGATGAATCCTTCTTTTGCGATGTACGGATTCTATGCTTCAGTCAATGAAAATAAAGTGATCAAACTGAATCTGGATGAAAATTTTGGAATCGATAAAGAAGAGTTTTTAAAAATCTCAAAAGAGGAAAAACCAAAAGTTTTCTTTTTATGCTCGCCCAATAATCCTACCGGAAATTCTATTGAAGACATTGAATTTTACATTCAGAATTTTGACGGAATTGTTGTGGTTGATGAAGCTTATATTGAATTTTCAGGAAAGAAATCGTGTATTGAACTGTTGGAAAAATTTCCTAATCTTATCGTTCTTCAGACGTTTTCCAAAGCTTGGGGAATGGCGGGAGCAAGAGTCGGAATTGCATATGCTTCAGAAGAGATTATTCAACTGATCAATACAGTTAAATCTCCGTACAATGTTAATTATTTAAGTTTAAATAAAATATCGGAACTTATTACTAATAAAGAATTTATAAAATCTAATATAGAAAATACTTTAAATGAAATTTTCTGGTTAAGAAATGAATTAGAGACAATAAACTGTATCAAAAAAGTATTTCCAAGCGATGCTAATTTCTTCCTTATTCAGTTTGAAAACGTGGATAAGGTGTACCGGAAATTGCTGGAAAATGAAATTCTGACGAGCAAAAGAAGTCCGCAGATTCCGGATTGCATTAGAATTAATGTGGGTAAAAGAGAAGAAAACAATAAGCTGATTAACGTTTTAAAAAGTATTTAATTAAATCTGAAAGCTCACAGATTTTTAAAACCTGTGAGATGTAGAAAAAGTAAAAGAAAAGTAAAATGAAAAAAGTATTATTTATAGACCGTGACGGAACTTTAATCCTAGAACCGCCCATTGATTTTCAGGTTGATTCTCTTGAAAAGCTCGAATTTTATCCCGGAGTTTTCCAGAATCTTGCCCGAATTGCCAGAGAACTTGATTTTGAACTCGTGATGGTAACCAATCAGGATGGTTTGGGAACCGAAAGTTTTCCTTATGAGGATTTCATCAAACCACAGGAAAAAATGTTAAAAGCTTTTGAAAATGAAGGAATTGTTTTCAGTGATATTCTGATTGACAGAAGTTTTGTAAGCGAAAACCTGCCCACAAGAAAACCGGGAACCGGAATGTTGGGGAAATATATTTACGGAGATTACGATCTTAAAAATTCATTTGTGATTGGAGACCGGCTTACAGATATTCAGTTGGCGAAAAACTTAGGCTCAAAATCCATACTGATCAGTAAAGTTCAGAATGATGAAGCCGATTTAACAACAGAAAACTGGAGTGAAATTACACAGTTTTTGACGAATATTCCGCGAAAAGCCAAAGTTTCAAGAAAAACCAATGAGACAGAAATTGAAGTTGAAGTTAATCTTGATGGAAGCGGAGCCTCTGAAATTTCAACAGGATTACACTTTTTTGATCACATGCTCGAACAGATTTCCAAACACGGCAATTTAGATTTAAAAATTAATGTCAAAGGAGATTTACAGGTTGATGAACATCACACCATTGAAGACACGGGAATTGTTCTTGGTGAAGCTGTTTTGAAAGCTTTGGGAAAGAAAAAAGGAATTGAACGTTACGGCTTCCTGCTTCCGATGGATGATTGTTTGGCGCAGGTTGCAATTGATTTCGGAGGAAGACCGTGGTTAATGTGGGAAGCAGATTTCAAACGTGAGAAAATTGGCGATGTTCCGACTGAAATGTTTTATCACTTCTTTAAATCCTTCACCGATTCTTCAAAGTGTAATCTCAACATTAAAGTGGAAGGAGATAACGAACACCACAAGATCGAATCTGTGTTTAAAGCATTTGCCAAAGCGGTAAAAATGGCAGTAAAACAGACCGATAAGAATTTTAATTTACCATCAACCAAAGGAAGTTTATAATGATTGCCATCATCAAATACAACGGCGGAAACGTCAGTTCCGTACAGAATTCATTGAACAGATTAAGTGTAGAATCTGTGGTAACCGATGATTTTGATCTGATAAGAAAAGCCGACAAAGTGATTTTTCCGGGAGTGGGTGAAGCATCTTCTACCATGAAATTACTAAAGGAAAAAGGTCTGGATCAGTTAATTCCGACTTTAAAACAGCCGGTTTTAGGCGTTTGTCTGGGCATGCAGCTCATGTGTAAAAATAATGAAGAAGGAAATACAGTCGGGATGGGAATTTTTGATATCGATGTAAAAAAGTTTCCTGCAAAGAATATCGTTCCGCACATGGGATGGAATACAATTTCAGATTTTAAATCCGGAATATTTTCAGGCATTGAAGAAAACTGTGATGTGTATTTTGTTCACAGTTTCTACTGCGAATTATCGGAAAATACAACGTCAGTTTGCGATTATATTCTGCCGTTCAGCGCATCTCTGCAAAAGGATAATTTTTATGCGATGCAGTTTCACCCTGAAAAATCAGGAGATATAGGAAGCCGTTTACTGGAAAACTTTTTAAAACAATAAAACCTGAATATGAAAATTATTCCCGCTATAGACATCATCGACGGAAAATGCGTCCGTTTGTCGAAAGGAGATTATGATACTAAAAAAATCTACAATGAAAATCCGCTTGAAGTTGCCAAAGAATTTGAAAGTTTTGGCATACAATATCTTCATCTGGTGGATCTTGACGGTGCAAAATCGAAGCATATTGTTAACCAAAAAGTTTTAGAAACCATTGCAAAAGAGACTTCTCTGGAAATTGATTTCGGGGGCGGACTGAAAACTCTGGAAGACATTGAAATTGCCTTTAATTCGGGAGCAAAACAGATTACCATCGGAAGTATTGCAGTTCAGGATCCTGATTTCTGTTTTGATTTAATTGAAAAATATGGTTCCGATAAAATCATTCTCGGAGCCGATTGCGAAAAACGCAAGATAAAAACTTCGGGCTGGCTGGAAGAAAGCCAACTGGATGTGATTGATTTTATTCTCAAATATAAAAATAAAGGAATTAAAAACGTGATCTGTACGGATATTTCCAAAGACGGAATGCTTCAGGGTGCGTCGGATGAATTGTATAGAGAAATTGTAGAAAAAACAGCGGTTCAGTTAATTGCAAGCGGCGGCATTTCGTGTATTGAAGATGTTGAACAGATGAAAAACATCGGCTGTTCCGGAACAATTATCGGAAAGGCAATTTATGAAGGCAGAGTAAGTTTGCAGCAACTCCAAAATTTTATTGAAAATGCTTAAAAAAAGAATCATTCCGTGTCTGGATATCAAAGACGGAACTACGGTAAAAGGAATTAATTTTGAAGGATTAAGAAATGCGGGAGATCCTGTAGAACTTGCCAAAAGATATGAAAAAGAAGGCGCAGACGAATTGGTTTTTCTGGATATAACCGCAACGATAGAAGAACGGAAAACTTTTGCCGGACTGGTACAGAAAATCGCAGCAGAATTAAGTATTCCTTTTACAGTCGGCGGCGGAATTTCTACGGTGGAAGATGTAAGAAGACTCTTAGAAGCAGGAGCAGACAAGATCAGTATCAATTCTTCGGCGGTTAAAAATCCGGTTTTAATTTCAGAGTTGTCAAAAGAATTCGGAAGTCAGTGTGTTGTGGTTGCAATTGATACGAAATTAGTGAACGGATCAGACTGGGTTCACGTAAAAGGAGGAAGGGAAATAACGGATCTGAAGACATTAGACTGGGCAAAGAAAGCAGAAGAACTGGGAGCGGGAGAAATTCTTCTCACCTCGATGGATGGCGACGGAACCAAAAACGGTTTTGATCTCAGAATAACTAAGTTGATTTCCGAAAGTGTAAATATTCCCGTCATTGCTTCCGGAGGTGCAGGAAAAATGGAAGATTTTGAAGCCGTTTTTAATCAGACAAAAGCAACAGGAGCTTTGGCGGCAAGTATTTTCCATTTTGGAGAAGTGAAGATTCAGGATCTCAAAAATAATTTGAAAATTAAAAAAATTGCAGTACGATGAATATCGATTTTAATAAAAGTGAAGGCTTGGTTCCGGTTATTATTCAGGACGACAGAACGTTGCAGGTTTTAATGTTGGGCTACATGAATGAAGAAGCTTTTGAAAAAACCAAAAAAGAAGGAATTGTAACGTTTTTCAGCCGTTCCAAAAATCGACTTTGGACAAAAGGTGAGGAGTCCGGAAATTTTTTAACCGTTAAAAATATTGCGATAGACTGCGATCAGGATACGATTTTAATTAAAGCAATTCCTACAAACGTTGTTTGCCACACCGGAAGTTTCAGTTGTTTCGGCGATAAAGATTCTAAAGGTTTTTTGTATGAACTGGAAGAAAAAATAAGCCAAAGAATTGATGAAAAAACCGAAGGATCCTACACGTATTCATTATTCCAGAAAGGCATCAATAAAATGGCTCAGAAAGTAGGAGAGGAAGCCGTAGAAGTGGTGATCGAAGCCAAAGACAACAATGACGATCTGTTTAAAAATGAAGCGGCAGATCTGCTGTATCACCTTTTGATTTTACTGAAAACCAAGAATTTTACACTGAAAGATATTGAAGAAATTTTGCTTTCCAGAAACCGATAAAGTTGTATTTTTATCTCTAAACTCATTAAGAATCAACCGCAAAAGAGGCAAAAGACCATTATGTTGTAAGAATTAGAATATTCAAAGCTATCAAAAGAATAAAATCGAAGATTTTTTGAACTGTTTTAAATGAAATTTCAGCTTATTTTTGTCACTTATGTGTTTTAAATACAATTCATTAAAAAATTATCCCATGAAAGAAGACAACAAAGAAAATCAGCAATCCAAAACCGAACCGGAAAGTAAAGGAAAAATTAACCCTGAAAAGGGAAAAGTAAAAGAAGTAAAACCTCCCAATTCTGATGCTGCAAAAGGCGGTACAAGAGCCGGATAAATTAAAAGCCAGTCGGATTTTTCGGCTGGCTTTTTTAGAACAATTTGATTATCTCTATTTTTTCGATGCGACAGCGAAATGCTGCAATGCGCCGATTGCCGCTTTACCGATATTAAAAACATACTGCACATCAGTATTCGCAAAAGTATCATCTCCGGTATGAGGAAGATCACTTCTTAGATATTCGAAAAATCCGGTGATTACTTTACCCTTTTTTTCAAAAGAAATGTAATCCGTATCTTCTGCGGGATCAATTTTAGCCTGTAATGGAGAATACAGTGTTGTGCAGGTCATTAATTCTTTTGTTACCTGTTTAGAAGCTCCATTATTTTTGGAATTTCCTCCCTGATCTTCGTCACAAAAAACAGTATCATTGAACATTCCTTTTTTCCCCCCGACCTGATCCAGATTGAAGACCATTTTTATATCAACCTGCCTTGTTTTATTCTGATAAACGACTTCATTTACATAATGTCTGCTTCCGTATAATCCTTGTTCTTCACCCGAAAAATGAATGAATTTTATGGAATATTCAGTTGGGATATCTTTCAGGATTTTTGCGGCTTCCAGAATAATGGATGTTCCGCTTCCGTTATCGTTTACTCCGGGACCGTTAATACTGTCGAAATGTCCGCAAATAATGATGTATTTATCAGGATATAAAGTTCCTTTCTTAGTAATGATAAGGTTTTTAGATTTTAATTTTCCTATGGAAAAAGGATCTTCTTCCATCTGGTTCTCGGAATATCCGTAAGATAAGTATTTATTTTTGATCCAGTTCAGGGCGTTGTCATTTTCTACAGAACCTGTAGTTTTAACACCCAGTTTTTCAAATTCCTTTAAATTGGATATGATGTCCTCTTTTTTTAATAAGTTAACTTTGTCCTGATAAGCCTGAATAAATGTTTGTGCCTGAAATCCAACGGCTGTTACAGAAAAAAGAAAAATGGCTGTTAATTTTTTGAAATTCATATTGGTAATTAGTTTACTATTTTACAAATATAGAAATAAAAAATCCTGAGAAAGAAACTCAGGATTTTGCTTGACCGTTGATTATTTTCTGATAATTATTTTTCTTACCGCTTTTTGGTCTTTTGTTTTAATCGTTGCGATATACGTTCCGTTTGGTAATTCTGAAACATTTACTTTCGTTTCATTTTCCTTATTTAAAATAAGCCTGCCGTTTATATCTGAAATTTCAAGACTGAAATCTTTAATATCTTCCGGAAGTTCGACATTTAAATAATCTTTCGCAGGATTGGGATAGATCTTTATAGATTCTATAGAATTTCCGGAAAGTAATGCTTCTTTTTTCTGTAAAGAATTTGCTGCTACTGCAAAGTGCTGTAAAGCTCCCAAAGAAGCTTTTGCTACATTGTAAATATAAACAGGATCTGTATTAGCAAATGTATCATTTGAAGAATGAGGATAATTACTTCTGATTTTTTCAAAAAAACCTGTAATAATTTCGCCTTTTCTTTCAAAAGGAATATAATCTGTAGCTTCAGCCGGATCTACCGCCGTTAAAAGAGGAGAATACAAAGCGGTACAGTTGCGCAATTGCTGTGTAACGTCTGCTGAAGCTGCATTATTACTGGAAAGACCTCCCTGATCTTCGTCACAATAGATCGTATTGTTATTATTGCCCATTTTTCCGCCAACCTGATCCAGATTGAAGACTAATTTAATGTCTAATTTCTTAATATTATTTTGATAAACAACGTTATTTACGTAATGTGAACTTCCAATAAGTCCCTGTTCTTCACCAGAAAAATGGATGAATTTAATCGAATATTCTGTAGGAACGTCTTTTAAAATTCTTGCCGCTTCCAGAATGATGGATGTTCCGCTGCCGTTATCGTTTACTCCGGGACCGTTTATAGTGTCGAAATGTCCGCAAATGATAACGTATTTATTAGGATAAACGGTTCCTGTTTTTGTGATGATTAAATTTTTTGAACTTTTGCCGTTGTAAGTGAAGGCATCTTCCGAAATCTGGTTTGAAGAATATCCGAAACCCAGATATTTATTTTTAAGCCAGTTGAAAGTATTATTATTCGCAGTTGAGCCGGTGGTTTTAATCCCTAAATTGGCAAAATTCTGTAAGTTTGTTGTAATATTGGTCTGTGTTACCATATTAGCTCTGTCCTGATAAGCCTGAATAAAAGATTGTGCATTGAAGCTTAAAGCCGATAAAGAAAAGAGCAGAATTGTAGAAGTCTTTTTCATTTTGATATTAATTTTTGTAATTTGATTGGTATACAAATGTAATAATAAAAAAATCCTAAACAAAAGTTCAGGATTTTAATTTTATAGAGAATTAAAAAATTATTTACCGATAATTATTTTTCTTACCGCTTTTTGGTCTTTTGTTTTAACAGTTGCCATATAAACACCGTTTGCTAATCCTGAAATATTAACTTTAGCTTCATTCTGTTTGTTTAAAACAAGTCTGCCGTTCATATCCGAAATCTCAAGACTGAAGTTTTTAACGTCTTTCGGAAGATCAACATTTAAAAGATCTTTCGCCGGATTGGGATAAATCTTTACGGTTTCCAGATTATTAACTGTCTTTTCATCCGTCGCCAATAAACTTGTAGAGGCTGTTGAAAAATGCTGTAAAGCTCCTACAGCCGCCTTTCCTACGTTGAAAACATAAGTAGGATCTACATTCGCAAAAGTATCATTTACGGTGTGTTCATTATAACTTCTTGCTGTCTCGTAAAAGCCTGTAATAATGTCTCCCTTGGCTTCAAAAGGCATATAATCGGAAGAGTAGGCGTTCGACATAACTGTCTGTAATGGTGAATACAGCGTTGTACATGCTGCAAGCTGCTGTGTAACGGAAAGAGAGGCTGCATTGTTTGCGGTTTGCCCGCTTTGGTCACTTTCGCAGTTGATGGCAACATTCGAATTGCTTATTTTTCCACCTACCTGATCCAAATTAAAAACCAGTTTGATATCCAACTGACGGACACTGTTCTGGAAAACCACACTGTTTACATAATGTGCGCTTCCTTGTAATCCCTGTTCTTCACCGGAAAAGTGGATAAATTTAATGGAATATTCAGTCGGAACATCTTTTAAAATTCTTGCCGCTTCCAGAATAATAGAAGTTCCGCTTCCGTTATCACTTACTCCGGGACCTGTAATGGTGTCGTAATGTCCGCAGATAATAACGTACGTATTCGGATAAACGGTTCCTGTCTTGGTAATGATTAAATTTTTAGAACTTGTAGAGCCAAATGTGAAAGGATCTTCTACCATCTGACTTGATGTATAACCGTAAGACTGATATTTTGCTTTAAGCCAGTTTAATGCATTGGTGTTGGCTGCAGAACCCGTTGTTTTTACGCCAAGATTCCCAAATTCCTGAAGTAAGGTTGTTATATTGGTCTGGGTAACCAAATTGGCTCTGTTCTGATAAGCCTGAATAAAACTTTGAGCCTGAAATGCATATGTTCCTAATGAAAACAGCAGTAGAGTAGTTATTTTTTTCACTTTAAAGGAAAATTTTATAAATTTAATAATATTACGCAAATGTAAATAATAAAAAAATCCCAAGCAAAAAACCTGGGACTTATATTGATAACAAAAATTTTACATTATTTTACTTGATCTACAACTGCTTTGAAAGCTTCAGGGTGATTCATTGCTAAATCTGCTAAAACTTTTCTGTTAAGCTCAATGTTGTTCTTTTTAAGAGCTCCCATAAATTGAGAGTAAGACATTCCGTGCTCTCTGGTTCCCGCGTTGATACGAGTGATCCAAAGTGCTCTGAAATTTCTTTTCTTCTCTTTTCTACCACGGTAAGCATATTGCATTGCTTTTTCTACCGCGTTTTTAGCTACTGTCCAAACGTTCTTTCTTCTTCCGAAATAACCTTTAGCGTGCTTAAAAATTTTCTTTCTTCTAGCTCTTGAAGCTACCGAATTTACTGATCTTGGCATAATTTAAATTGTTTTTTTGAAATGTGCGGTAATTATTTCATTACTCTTAGTGGCTCCATTTCAGGGTTAAAATGTTGAATTTGTTTGAATTCTTATAAACCGACTATAGATTTATAAAAACTACTTAATTGCTAATTGACGCAATACGCTTTTCTCGTCCACAGCAGCAACGTAAGAAGTCGTAGTAAGATTTCTCTTCTGCTTCGTTTCTTTCTTCGTTAAGATGTGGCTTTTGTAAGCGTTCTTTCTTTTGATCTTACCAGATCCGGTAAGAGCAAAACGTTTCTTAGCACCTGATTTCGTTTTTAATTTTGGCATTGTTTTGCTTTTTATTGTTTTGTTATCAATATCTTAATTACATTTTTTTTCAAAGTATTCTACAAACGTAAAAGGATTTTTCTTAAATTCTATTTCACCTTTTTCATATGCTTCATTTACTTTTGGGCATTTATCTTTAAAATAATTCAAAAGCATTTTTACATTAGCTTTCTTTTGAAAAGTATTTACAGTTAAAGGTCCGGCATCCATTATTGAAGTTACAATATTTCCCGGATCATTTTTATATTGAAAAACATAAACTGTTTGTAGCGTTTCATTTGAATAAAAATTTCCATTTCTAAAAGAACTTTCTATACTTGTATTTGAAAACGTATAAACATTTACTTTTCCACTATAAATTTTATAAAGCCATTTTTTAGCATTTTTAAATTCTACAATAGATATTGGTTCTGCTAAAGCGATTTTATCACCTTCTCTATATTCGATCTTACTTAAATCTTCCAACGAAACCTGCTGTTTTTGTCCATCTTTCGATTCTTTATAGTCAAGTAAATTTTTTTTATTTACTTTGGCTAATTCATCTGCAAATCCATTTACTACTTTTCCATTTTTAAAAGTAAGAGTAGCTTGAAACTTTTGACCATAAAAAAAGCTGGACAAAACAAGTCCTGTCAGTACGATAATACTTTTTTTCATTTGTGTTATTTATTAATCCGCAAAATTACGGAAAAATTTCGATATTTAAAAAAGATTTTTTGAATAGAATAGGGAAGTGTATGAAGCTTTATATATTACCGTTTTTGTGAGATAAATTTTATTTGAAGCTGTTTCCTGCTTTCCACTGTATCTTTTTGGTTGCGGACTCCGCTTAGCTCCGCCCGCAACCAAAAAGGATGTCGTTACAATCAGGGCTAGAGTGGCAGTTCCCAATATAAATAACCGGATTCGGGAATAAATAAGTCTTGTTAAACGCAACGTTAAACAAGGAGATTTAATTATTAAGAATTCAGCTTTTAAGATATACAAAGGCGTAAAATTGATCAAAGTAATACCATTTTTGTCTTTTTTACATAAACGAAGTGCCTTTGTTTAGCTTACAAACTTTCAATAAGTAAAAAAATCTCTTGTTTTTCTTTGCGATAAATTAATATAATGCGATAAATCAATTAATTAAATTTATTTCTTATCCTGAAATGAGGTTAAATAGTAAACGAATGTTCATACTATTTGTCATGCTGAAAGCATCTAAATAACGTATTCAATGCTTCGTTGAAATCCTTTTCACGATGACAAACTTTGTAAATATTTTTGAATAAATTACTGAAAAGTTCCGGCGAAATCATTTTTAATAAAAAACAGCAACCAAAATACTCTGATTGCTGCTTTACTTATATGTAGAAAAAATTAAGCCTCAATAAATTCCAGAAGATCCTTATTAATCGTCTGATGTTCAGTAGTCGGCATTCCGTGAGGGAATCCCGGATAAGTAATCAGCTTACCGTTTTTCAATAATTTAGCAGATTTTATAGCGGAATTTTCAATGGGCACAATCTGGTCGTCTTCACCGTGCAGCAACAATACCGGAATATCTACAGCTTTCAGGTCTTCTGTAAAATCTGTCTCAGAAAAAGCTTTGATTCCGTCATAATGAGCTACAATTCCTCCCATCATTCCCTGTCTCCACCAGTTGGTCTGTACACCTTGCTTCACTACGGCACCTTCTCTGTTGTAACCGTAGAAAGGAACCGTTAAATCCATAAAAAACTGATTTCTGTT
Organism: Chryseobacterium sp. 2P; assembly: GCF_059579425.1. NCBI lineage: Bacteria > Pseudomonadati > Bacteroidota > Flavobacteriia > Flavobacteriales > Weeksellaceae > Chryseobacterium > Chryseobacterium sp. 2P. The sequence goes on along the minus strand of NZ_CM184194.1, from coordinate 2,185,319 downwards.
ATTTAAAGTCTGATCTCTGATGTTGTCAAAAACCTCCATCGGAACGCCATCCGGATTGTTTTCGCTTTTTACCATTACCGGAGGAACTGCGCTTATCAATACTGCTTTTTTTGCTCTTCCGTTGGCATATTTGTTTACATAACGGATCACTTCACCGCCACCGGTAGAATGTCCGATATGCACAACATCTTTCAGATCAAGAAATTCTACCAATTCTGCCGCATCAGAAGCATACTGCTCAATCGTATGATTATAAATATTCTGGCTGGAACGTCCGTGACCTCTTCTGTCGTGAGCAATTACTCTGTAACCTCTCTGTAAAAAGAAAATAACCTGCGCATCCCAATCATCAGATGATAAAGGCCATCCATGGTGAAACATCAATACTGGTCCTTCTCCCTGATCTTTGTAAAAAATTTCTGTTCCGTCTTTTAATTTTAATGTACTCATTGCTTTATTGTTTAATTGTTATTAAATTTTAAATAAGCTTATTATTATCTTATTTTTCTAAAGCAAATGTAGTCGTAAATTAAATGGATAATCTTGATCTATGGTAAAAATTAAAAAATATTTAATAATTAATATAAAATATTGAATTTTAATTAATGATGAATTTAGAAATCATAAAAAATAAAAGCCCCAAAAATAATTTGAGGCTGTATATTTTAGTTTCAGATCCGTAGATCCGGCTGTAGATTATTTAGCTGGTTTTTTAGGACTCATCATCATAATCATTCTTTTTCCTTCAAGCTTAGGAAGCTGGTCTACTTTTCCAACGTGCTCCAATTCCTGAGCAAGCTTTAAAAGTAAGATTTCTCCCTGGTCTTTAAAGATAATCGAACGTCCTTTAAAAAATACGTAGGTCTTTAATTTTGAACCTTCTTCAAGGAATTTCTCAGCATGCTTCTTTTTGAATTCGTAATCGTGCTCATCTGTCTGAGGTCCAAAACGGATTTCTTTCACAACTACTTTTACCTGCTTAGCTTTTAATTCCTTCTGCTTTTTCTTTTGCTCGTATAAGAACTTTTTATAGTCCAGAATCCTTGCAATAAACGGTTCAGCCTTATCGGAGATTACTACAAGATCCAATTCCTGCTCCTGCGCAATCTGTCTTGCCTTATCAGTAGGATAAACTCCCGGCTCTACGTTATCGCCCACCAAACGAAGCTCTCTCACACGAATTTTATCGTTGATCAAGTGTGCGTCCTCCTGTACCGGACGTCTCTGTGGGCCCCTGTTGTTAAATCTTTGTGCTATTGTATTATAATTTTATTGGTTAACTTCTATTTTTTACACATCATTCTGAACAAAAATAATTTTCAGTTATTCAGAATGATATTCTTTAAGATTTAAGCGTTAAACTCAAATCCTGTTTTTGACTGTTCTTTAAAATAAGAAACGAAATCTTCAATCTTCATTACTCCTAGATCGCCTTCACTACGTCTTCTTACAGAAATTGTGCCATCCTTTTCCTCATTTTCTCCCAGTACAATCATGAATGGAATCTTCTTTAATTCGGCATCGCGGATCTTTTTACCCGTCTTTTCGTTTCTGTCGTCAATTAATCCGCTAATATCGTGATTTTCCAGTAATTGAGAAACTTTTTTAGCATAATCTACGTATTTTTCACTGATCGGAAGAATGATGAACTGATCAGGAGCCAGCCACAATGGGAAATCTCCCGCTGTATTCTCGATAAGAATCGCAATGAATCTTTCCATAGAACCAAACGGCGCTCTGTGAATCATTACCGGTCTGTGCTTTTCGCCATCGCTTCCTGTATACCAAAGATCAAATCTTTCCGGTAAGTTATAATCCACCTGAATCGTTCCAAGCTGCCATTTTCTGCCTAAAGCATCTTTCACCATGAAATCCAGTTTAGGACCGTAGAATGCAGCTTCACCATATTCAGTTACTGTATTCAGTCCTTTTTCCGTTGCCGCTGTTACGATTGCATTTTCTGCTTTCTCCCAGTTTTCATCGGTTCCGATGTATTTTTCTTTATTTTCAGGATCTCTCAAAGAAATCTGAGCGGTAAAATCAGCAAAGCCTAATGAACCGAAAACATAAAGAACCAAATCAATCGTTTTCTTAAATTCTTCCATCAACTGATCCGGAGTACAGAACAAATGCGCATCATCCTGAGTAAATCCGCGAACTCTCGTTAAACCGTGAAGCTCACCACTTTGCTCATATCTGTAAACGGTACCAAATTCTGCATATCTTTTAGGCAAATCTCTGTAGCTCCATTGTGAAGTTTTGTAAATTTCACAGTGATGCGGACAGTTCATCGGTTTCAGCATGAATTCTTCTCCCTCATTCGGAGTTTTAATCGGCTGAAAGCTGTCTGCTCCGTATTTATCCCAGTGACCGGAAGTTACATACAATTCCTTCGCACCGATATGCGGAGAAATTACAAATTCGTAACCTGCTTTTTTCTGAGCTTCAGAAAGGAAATTCTCTAATTTTTTTCTTAAAGCAGCTCCTTTTGGCAGCCACAAAGGCAATCCCTGACCTACTTTTTCAGAGAAAGCGAAAATTCCAAGTTCTTTACCCAGTTTTCTGTGGTCTCTTTTTTTAGCCTCTTCTAAAAGCTCAAGATATTCTGTTAAATCTTTCTGTTTCGGGAAAGAAATACCGTAAACTCTCGTTAACTGAGGATTTTTTTCGTTTCCTCTCCAGTATGCTCCGGCAGCATTTAAAATCTTCATTGCCTTTACAATACTTGTGTTCGGAATGTGCCCTCCACGACAAAGATCTGTAAAGTTATCATGCGTCACGAAAGTGATTTCTCCATCATTAAGATTAGAAATAAGTTCCACTTTATAAGGATTGTCTGCATACACTTTTAAAGCTTCTTCTTTAGAAACCGGATATAAAGAGAATGTAGATCCTTTTTTAGCATTTTCTAAAACCTTCTTTTCGATCTTTTCGAAATCTTTATCAGATAAACTTTCGTCTCCGAAATCTACATCATAGTAGAATCCTTTTTCGATGGCAGGACCGATCGTTAACTTAGCATTAGGATAAAATTCAAGGATTGCCTGCGCCAAAAGGTGGGCAGAAGAATGCCAGAAAGCCTTCTTTCCAAGATCATCATTCCAGGTTAGCAATTGTACCGTAGCATCCGTGGTTATAGGTGTAGTCGTCTCTACTTGTTTGTCGTTTACAACTGCGGAAATGGTATTTCTAGCCAATCCCTCGCTTATAGATTTTGCCACATCTAGCGGAGTAACTCCCGCCTCGAATTCTCTGACACTATTGTCTGGAAGTGTAATTTTTATCATTGTTTACTAAGAAATTTTAAGATGCAAAAATACGGATTTTTTATTTAAAATACTACTTTCACGCATTTTTGAGACGAGATTTAATACGAAAAATCTCAGAATACCGTCATAAATAATTAACGTTTAACCAACGGTCTAATTATGAATAGGTTAAATTAAGACTGATGTTTTCTTTTGTACCGTACTTTTTCTTTAATAATCTCAATTACATCCACATTTCTCACTTTAGACTGTACCCAGCCGTGAATATCTATGTACAGCAAAGACCTTCTGTAGTATTCATTTTCAGAAAAAAGAGTTAATTTTTCATCAAATTTTTTGAAAGATTCCAATTGTTTGTCTGGTGTTATATTATTCAGGTTTTTGAAAAAATGAATGCTTTCAAAATGAAATTCATCCGGTTTTTTCATCTTTTTGGTGAATTTTAAAGTTGCTTTTATAAATTCGTCATAATCTTCATCGTTTCCGGATTCGTGTTTCGCCATCAGGATCAAAATTCGGGTGTGGAACAGTAAATCTTCCTGAACATTTCCTTTGGATTCGATCACTTTTAATGAATAATGGATGGATTCCTCAAATTTTTTGCTTCCAAAAAACATCGCTGCCATTTTTAAATAAAGAATCATGAAATGATGCTCATCAATTTTATCACGGAGCTTTTCCATTTTCAGCTCGATTTCAGGAATCAATTTCGAGCCGGAAAAGAATTCACCTTTCACAAAGTGAATGTTCATTAAAGTATTGTAATGCGTCAGAAAAATAAGCGATTGCAGATTTTCATTTTGAGCAAAACTTGAAGAATGAACAATTTCATTGAAATCTTTAAAACTTTCCTCAAGAATATCAATATTTCCGTAAAGGAATAAGATTTTCAGCAGGTAGGTATTTCCTTTAATGTACCAAACGGGATGACTCACGATCATTTCAGGATTTTTGTGAAATAAATCCACCCATTGAAAAGCATATTTCAACGTATATTTATATTCCTGAAGCAATTGATTTTTCCAGACGTGCGCTTTAAAATACCACAATTTCTCCGTAAAATTCAGCTTTTTAAAGTTAATTTTCTGAATCTGCGCATTGAATATCTGCATGATTTCGGCACGGTCTTCATCGTTTTTTACATAACCTTTTGTCAGCATTTCACTGTACAGTTTCAGCGAAAGATTGGATAATTCCGTCGCATAATGATTCTGTTTGCTGATTTCTGTAGACTGCCTGATCAGTTCATCGGCTCTACCTTCAATACTCCGGGTTATGAACTGGGATTCAATTACTTTTTCCAGATCGATAATTTCCGAAGCAATACTTTTTTCATCCAATTCCAACGCAGTCTGTTTTGCTTTATCTAAAATTTTTAAAGCCTGTTTATACAAGCCTTTCTGATAAAGAATATTCGCAAAATCCAATTGTTCACGCAGTTGAATTCTGTAATTCTGATGACTCGGGTTCATTCGTAAACTCACCAGAATCTGCTTGTAAAGATGCGCTTTCAGGTTCGATAACTGTTGTTTTGTCGAAATTTTTTTGTTGATGATGATATGTTCATCGTATTCCTTCATCTTATCCAGTTCTGAAAAAAGAAGAAGAAATTTGGCATCCGCGTTAATTCCGAGACGATTTACATACAAGGTGAATTGCCTTTTTTCTGAAGTTGTCAGTGATTTGATGAGTACGAATAAAAAATCTTTATGCAATTCTGCCATTGTAAATTTTTAAAATTTAAAATAATGATAATCAAATAATTGAAATTAAAATACAATATTTTGAGTATTGTATTTTTTATAAAAAATGAAACTGAATAAACGTTTCATCTTTCTAGTTTTGAATCAAAATTAAGTAAAAACTTCATTATGAAATCCGAAAAAGTCGAAATTTTTGATACAACGCTGCGTGATGGAGAGCAGGTTCCCGGCTGTAAATTAAATACCGAGCAAAAATTAATTATAGCCGAAAAACTGGATGAACTGGGAGTGGATGTTATTGAAGCCGGTTTCCCGATTTCCAGTCCCGGAGATTTTCATTCGGTTTCGGAGATTTCAAAATTAGTGAAAAATGCGAAAGTCTGCGGATTAACGAGAGCCAATCAAAAAGATATTGATACCGCAGCCGAAGCATTAAAATACGCCAAAAGACCGAGAATTCATACCGGAATCGGAACTTCGGATTCTCATATCAGATTTAAATTCAATTCAAACAGGGAAGATATTGTTGAAAGAGCGGTTCAGGCGGTAAAATATGCCAAATCGTATGTGGAAGATGTAGAATTTTATGCGGAAGACGCAGGAAGAACTGACAATGATTATCTGTCAAAAGTTTGCGAAGAAGTGATAAAGGCAGGGGCAACCGTGCTTAATATTCCGGATACAACGGGATATTGTCTTCCTGAAGAGTACGGTGCAAAAATAAAATACCTGAAAGAAAATGTAAAAGGTATTGATCGCGTGATCTTATCCTGTCACTGCCACAACGATCTGGGAATGGCAACCGCTAATTCTATTGCAGGAGTCATCAACGGAGCAAGACAGATAGAATGCACCATCAACGGATTGGGGGAAAGAGCCGGAAATACGGCACTGGAAGAAGTGGTGATGATTTTAAAACAGCATCCATATTTAGAATTATATACTGACGTTCAGTCCAAAATGCTCAATCCTATGAGTGTTTTGGTTTCTGAATTGATGGGAATGCCGGTACAGCCGAATAAAGCGATTGTGGGAGCGAATGCTTTTGCGCACAGTTCCGGAATTCATCAGGACGGAGTTATTAAAAACAGGGAAACTTACGAGATCATTGATCCTGCAGAAGTGGGTGTGAATGCTTCTACCATTGTTTTAACCGCAAGAAGCGGACGTTCTGCATTGGCATACAGATTTAAACATATTGGTTTTGAAGTTACTAAAAATGAATTGGATTTTCTGTATCAGGAGTTTTTGAAAATTGCTGACGGTAAAAAAGAAGTCAATAATGACGATTTAAGTTCAATGATCGAAAAAGTGACAAGAAAAATAGGGTAACAGAATTGATTCTTCATTACATAAATTAAAATGAACACAAAAAAGACATTGTTTGATAAAGTCTGGGACGCACACGTTGTAGAGACGATTCCGGACGGACCTCAGATTATTTATATTGATAAACATCTCATCCACGAAGTAACCAGTCCACAGGCTTTTGCGGAACTGGAAGCGAGAAATCTGGAAGTTTTCAGACCGAAACAGATTGTAGCGACTGCGGATCATAATGTTCCGACTCTGGATCAGGATCAGCCGATTCGCGATGCATCCTCCAGAAATCAGGTGGAGCAGTTAACGGAAAACTGTAAGAAAAACAACATCGAATTGTATGGTTTAGGACATCAGTATCAGGGAATTGTTCACATCATTGCTCCGGAATTAGGTGTTACACAGCCCGGAATGAGCATCGTTTGCGGAGACAGCCATACTTCTACGCACGGCGCATTCGGCTCTATTGCTTTCGGAATAGGAACAAGTCAGGTGGCACAGGTTTTTGCGAGCCAGTGTTTACTGCTGAACAAGCCCAAATCGATGAGAATTATCGTAAATGGTGAGTTAAATAAAAATGTTCAGCCCAAAGATGTGATTTTGTACATTATTTCAAAAGTGGGAACTGACGGCGGAACAGGTTATTTCTGCGAATATGCCGGAAATGTCTTCGAAGAAATGTCGATGGAAGGCAGAATGACGGTTTGTAATATGAGCATCGAAATGGGCGCCCGCGGAGGAATGATTGCTCCCGATGAAACAACTTTTGAGTACGTAAGAGGAAGAACTTTCGCACCAAAAGGCGAGGAATGGGAAGAAAAACTGGAATACTGGAAAACTTTGAAAACCGATGAAGGAGCAGTTTTTGATGCTGAATTTTCTTTCGATGCTTCGGAAATTTATCCGATGGTAACGTATGGAACTAATCCGGGAATGGGAATTTCCATCAGTCAGAATATCCCGAATCCTCAGAACGAATCTGAAGAGAAGGCTTTAAAATATATGGGTTTGAAAGCGGGACAGGCTCTTTCTGATATTAAAGTGAATTATGTCTTCATCGGAAGCTGTACGAATGCGAGAATTGAAGATTTCCGATCTGCGGCAAATTATGTTAAAGGAAAAAGGAAGTCGGATCACGTTCATGCGTGGCTTGTTCCGGGTTCTCAACAGGTTGCGAAACAGATTTTTGAAGAAGGTTTAGATGCGGTTTTTAATGAAGCGGGTTTCCAGATCAGACAGCCGGGATGTTCGGCGTGTTTAGCGATGAATGATGATAAAATTCCGGAAGGGGAATATTGTGTTTCTACTTCGAACAGAAATTTTGAGGGAAGACAGGGACAAGGTGCGAGAACGATTCTGGCAAGTCCATTGACGGCCGCAAAAGTTGCTGTGGAAGGAAGAATTTCCGTCTTTGAAAACTGATGAAGATGAATCTACTTAAAACTTGTCTAAATTTTTTACCACAAAAGACGCAAAAGATTTAAACACTTTAGTTTTTTTAAGCTTAATACTTAAATGGAAAAAAGAGCACATAAGTTTAAAAGTGAATTGTCAATAGTGAATAGTGAATTTTAGAAATTGACTGTTGACTCACAAAGTGAAATTAACCATTCACTTTTTTAGCCCCGATAGAAACGGTTACCCCGCAGCAAGCGAAGGCAAAAGTAAGGGAGCGAGGAGTATGAGTGGATAGCGGGAAATAGCTCCTGAAAAAGAAAAAAACAATAATTAAAACTATTTTGGCTCAAAAAAAATGCAAAAATTAGTCATTATACAATCCAGAGCAATTCCTTTGCCTGTAGAAAATATAGATACGGACCAGATTATTCCGGCGAGATTTTTAAAGAGTATTGATAAAAAAGGTTTTGGCAAAAATCTTTTCAGAGACTGGAGATACGATGTTCATACGAATGAACCTAATCCTGATTTTGTCCTGAATAACGCAAAATACAGCGGTGAAATTCTGGTTGCCGGAAACAATTTCGGTTGTGGAAGCAGTCGGGAACACGCCGCATGGTCTTTAACGGATTATGGCTTTAAGGTGGTTGTTTCAAGTTTTTTTGCGGATATTTTTAAGGGCAATGCTTTAAACAACGGATTATTGCCTGTAAAAGTTTCTGAGGAATTTTTGAAAGAAATTTTAAAGGAAATTACTGAAAATCCTGAAAAAGAAATTTTGGTAGATGTTGAAAAACAAACCATTACCTTTAATGATAAAACGGAAGGTTTTGAAATAGATTCTTATAAAAAAATATGTCTGCTGAATGGGTATGATGATATTGATTTTTTAATCAGCAGAAAACAGGCGATTGAACAATTCGAACTAAAAACACAAAAAGTGTATGAAAACTAATTTTAAAATTGCAGTGCTTCCGGGAGACGGAATCGGGCCGGAAGTGGTTGCAGAAAGTATTAAAATTTTAGATTCCATTGCGGAAGCATTCCAGTATCAGTTTGATTTTAAATACGGATTGATGGGAGCGGAAGCGATTTATAAGACTGGAAATCCTTTGCCGGATGAAACACTGGAGATCTGCAAAGCGTCTGATGCGGTGCTTTTCGGGGCGATCGGAGATCCTTCTTTCGATAATAATCCGGATGCCAAAGTACGTCCGGAACAGGGGTTGCTAAAACTTCGTAAAGAATTGGGGCTTTTTGCAAATATCCGACCTTTGAAGACGTATGCTTCTTTAATTGAAAAAAGTCCTTTGAAAAGGGAAATTATTGAAGGAACGGATATCCAGATTTTCAGGGAACTGGTGAGCGGAATTTATTTTGGCGAAAAATTTACGGATGAAGAGGCGGGTTATGCGTATGATATCTGTAAATACAACCGTGATGAAATCGCACCTATTGTTCACATGGCTTTTCAGGAGGCTCAGAAAAGAAGAAAAAAGTTAACTTTAATTGATAAAGCGAACGTTTTGGATACTTCGAGATTATGGAGAAAGGTCTGCAAAGAAATTGCGGCAAACTATCCCGATGTAGAACTTGATTTTATGTTTGTGGACAACGCGGCAATGCAGTTAATTTTAAACCCTAAACATTTTGATGTGATTGTTACTGAAAATATGTTCGGAGATATTATTTCGGATGAAGCGAGTGTAATCGGCGGTTCTATCGGTTTGCTTCCTTCGGCTTCCATTGGAAATGAAAATGCTTTGTTTGAGCCTATTCACGGTTCTTATCCGCAGGCAAAAGGAAAAGGAATTGCGAATCCTGTTGCTTCCATTTTAAGTACCGCAATGATGCTCGATTATTTAAAGCTTGAGCAGGCAGCAGAAAAATTGAGACAATCTGTAGAATATGCTATTGAAAATAAATATGTTACGGTGGATCTGAATTCTGAGCAGCCTTATTCCACCAGCGAAGTGGGAAGTTTTATCGCAGATTATATTAAATATTCCGAGAAATCGTATTACAATTTTGAAAATGTGAAGCTCGGAAAATCAACTATTGTTTAAAAAATATTAATTGTCTGCAATTAATCATAACCTCAGTTCGGGATAGGAAATAAATTTAAAAATTGATTTATAGTATTATATCAATTTATCGCAAAGAAAAACAAAAGATTTTTTTTATTTATTGAAAGTTTGCAAGCTAAACAAAGGCACTTCGTTTATTTAAAAAAGACAAAAATGGTATTACTTCAATAAGTTTTACGCCTTTGTATATCTTAAAAGCACTTAGTATTTAAAATAACCTTGCGGACTTTGTGTTAAAATTATGATTAATAATAGATAATCATTGAAAAATATGTCAGTTTTGCTTCCGTAAGTCAACAGCCAAATAGTTACGGTAGTTGACAAGCGGAGCAGATTGACCGTTGTAGTTCATATTACATATTTGACTTTTATTTGTGTTTTTTTCTAAAAAAGGTTCCGCTCATTGAGCAGAACCTTTTTATTTTTCGTCTGTATTATCCGTTTTTCCGGATTTGTTGTTTTGAGAAGATTTCTGAATGTCTTCTTTATCCACGTCCGACGGATTTGTTTTTTCTGATGAAGCAGGAATGTCTGGAAAATCCTGATTTTGCTTTTTGGTTTCCGCAGAATTTGCAGATTCCTGTTTTTCTTTTTCTTCTGAATGCATAGCTTTTAAATTTTATAGTCCTAAAATGCCCAGCTTTCCGGTCTGGTCCTCTATGGTGTAATTCAAAGCCTTTGCCAAAACAAAAATATTATTAAGATTTTCCATTAGCTGTTGTCTTCCTTCCGTTCTCAGCTTGTTCTGATCGATGGATTTTACAGCGGTATCTTTTGCTTTCTGCGTTACGTTTTTAATGTCTTTTTCGGAAATTCTGTTGAAAAAAGAATCGTCCATCGACTGAATTTCCACATTTGGCGAAATTCTGATTTCCGCATCGGGCAGTTCGGTAATCACTAACTTTTTATTGATCGAATCTACCTCCATTTTCATCTTGTTAAGATCATAAGAAACCTGTGCGTTCGTTTTGGTATAGGTAATGATGCTGTTGCTGGAAACTTCTTTGCCTAAAAATTCATAGCCCATTTTGGTTTTCTGAATGGAAGAAGTATTCTGCTCAAGCACGACCATTTTGTTCATTTTCGAAATCTGATTGGTCAGAATATAATAATCTGATTTCTCAGTTTTTTCACTAAGATTAAAGCATGACTTTAAACTGAAAAACAAAACCGTTACCAGTGCAGCCCCCGCCAAAAACGATATTAAAACTTTACTATTTCTCAAACCTTATTTACCAAAAATTTCTTTAATTACAGAACTGTCATCTTTTTTCAGGATCTCTACCAAATCTCTTTCGATATATCCGGATGTAGGCATTTCGATAATTCTTCCTAATTCTTTTCCGTATTTCTGAACAATAATCGTAGGAACTTTCTGGATGTTAAAAAGGCTTTCTTCGCCATTAGGAGATTCCTTTTTACGGTTTACGGCAATAATGGTAAGTTTGCCTTCCGGATATTTTACTTCCTCAAGAATCCTCATCAGTCTCGGAAAATCTCTGTGAGAATCTTCACACCATGTTCCCATGAAAACCGTAATGTTGTAAGTATTGATCTTGGCTTTTTTAAGTTCTCCGATCGCTTTCTGATCCAAAGCATATTCATCATGCTCTTTCACATACCAGTCAGAATAAGGAGCTTCAAGAAATTTACTTTTGAGCTGATTTCCCAAAAGCATTTTTCCGTCGGCAGTGGTTTCAACTTCACGTCCTACAACCACTTTTTGTGCAGTAAGCTGTTGAGTTGCCATGAATAGAGCTGAAACAGCTATACAATTCGTAATAAATTTTTTCATACTATTTTTCAATAATTGTCTTTAAATCGGCAGGAGAGTAGTATTTGTTTTTCAGGACTTTATGATCTGCCTGTCTGTATACATTGAATTTCTCGCCGGATTTTTCATAAAATGATTCTACGTCTTTTGCTTTGTAAAATTCTACCGTTTCCTGTGCCTGTTCTTCATTATCGCAGGCTTTCGACATGTTGGAACGCTGAACTTCGTTGAACAACTCTACAAATTTGCTGCCAAGTCCGAATTCCAGAACCGCTCCGCTTAAAACATACTGCAAATCGCATAAAGCATCTGCAATTTCTACGATATTATTATCTGCAATTGCCTGTTTCAGTTCGTTCAGTTCTTCCTGAAGAAGTTCAACTCTCAGATTGCATCTTTCCGGTGAAGGAATTTGAGGGGTATCTAAAATAGGGGCTTTAAAGGTGGTGTGGAATTCTGCTACCTGGTTCAGACTATCAATTTTATCCATGAATATTTTTTATTTAGGCAAAGATAACAATTGGGTTTTAGATTTTAAGAATTGGGGCTTAGGTTTTTTACACAATGATATCATTCTGAACATAGACTGAAAGTCTACGAACATCGTTAAAAAGTGGAGTGAAGAATCTCAAAAGTCAAGGAATAGATCATGCTTTTTCTTTCATAAATCTTTCAGATTTTAAATGATGATGAGCTTTGGTGAAAATGTTTTTGGGATTTGTGTTTAAATGATTTTTAAGAGTTTAATCCCGTTTAGAATTTATGCAGAGAGTAGAAGTCTGTTAATTTTGCGACTCATAAAAAAAAGACTGTCCGTTTCCGGACAGCCTTTTACCTCAAAGCTTAATTGAGTGAAGTGATTAGTTTTTAATGAATCTCTTAGAGACTTCTCCAATCTGGATCATGTAAGCTCCTTTAATAAGACCGCTTACATTTACTGCGCCTCTTTCAAGTTTTCCTGAATTGATTAGTTTTCCACCCATATCGAAGATTTTATAGTCTTCGTTCGTCGTATTTGAAACATTTAAAACATCTTTTACAGGATTCGGATATAATCTGATATCTGTAATCATGTCTTTCGTATCTAAAACGTTTCCTCTTCCTGCTGATACAATATTTAATGTATAATCTTCCACCTGTCCGTAAGTATACGTTCCGCATGAAGATGTAGGTACAGAACTGTACTGCATCATAACTCTCATTCTTGTTGTTCCTACAGTTGCAGTTGAAGGAATGGTAATAGATCCCGTAACAGGAGTTGTGGTAGATCCTGTCTTAGACCATGCCAATTCTCCACTGTCTGCAAAGTCTCCGTCTCCGTTATAGTCGATATACACCGCATATGCTTCGCTGTAAACCGTTGAAGTCCAAACCGGAGTAATAGAAAGTGAATAAGCAGAACCTCTTGTTACATTTGTAGAAATTGAAGTGAAGTTTTCATAACCTGCTGTTCCTGTTGAAGTATTGTTAATGCTTCCGAACTTCACATTTCCGATTCTTTCATCAGCAGTATTGTTAGCTGAAGCAGAACAGTAAGTAACTGCAGTTCCTGCTAAAGTGGTTACGGAAACTGTGTTGCTGGCAACTGAAACATTTCCTGCTGCATCTTTAGCTTTTACTGTAAAGCTGTATGTTGTTGAAGGTGATAAACTTGATACAGTATAGGAAGTTGATGCAGTAGAACCTACTAATGAAGTTCCCTGATAAACATCATAACCTGTAACACCTACGTTGTCTGTTGCGCCGGACCATGAAAGATTCGTACTTGTAGAAGTTGTTCCTGAAGCCGCAAGAGTAGGAGCGGTAGGAGCAGTAGTATCTGGAGTTCCTGAACCTGCATTTACGGTAATGTTTGCATTGTTCACATCAAAGAAAATATGATTGGAACCTTTTACCATAATTCTTCCTGTTGTTGTAGAAGTATTCGGGATAGTTACCGCCTGTGTTCCGTCGTTTGGAGTTCCTGCCAACAGAGTAGTCCATGTATTTCCTCCGTCTGTAGACCAAAGAATATCTACGTTGGCTGCATTTACACCATTCGCTGTTGTTCCTGCCACATTCCATGTTACGGTTTGGGAAGTTCCTCCTGTAACTGTTGTAGCGGTATTTTGAGAGCTTACGCTGAATGGTCCTGCTGTTCCGTTTACTGTGATTACTGCATCATCAGAGTTGTTTCCGGAACCTCCGGCTCTGTTATCGCGAACGGTAAATCTGAAATTGTATGTTCTGGCAACGTTTGATAATGCTTCAACAGTAATTTCAGATCCTGCTGTTGTGGTAGCTCCTGCCAGAACTGAAGCCATTCTAGGGAAATATCTTACAGGTGTAGTTTGTGGTGTCCATGATCTGAAAGTAGGTCCTGTCGCTTTTGTGGCACTCGCCGCAGAACTTGCTCCGGTTTGTGAAGACGACGCATTGTCCATTTGTTCCCAGATATACGTTAACGAATCTCCGTTTGCATCTGTTCCGGCTCCTGTTAATATAAATGGTGTTCCTTTCGGAATAGTATAATCCAGACCTGCGTTGGCTGTAGGAATTGAATTTCCTGTACTTGTGCTTGTAGGGCAGGTTTTTGCTTTGATGTTGTTGGTAATCTGCTGAATGCTGATCGCGTGGAAGAAAGCATCAGAATGCGGCTGAATATCCTGAGAAGTAATTCCTGCATATCCCATGATGGTTGATCCTGATCCCGGTTCCATATTAGCTCCTGTTCCTTCGTTGTTCATGGAGAAAGTGTGGTTTCCTCCAAACTGATGTCCCATTTCGTGCGCTACATAATCAATATCGAAATTGTCTCCTGAAGGAATTGCATCTGCCGGAGAAGTGTAACCGCTTCCTTTAGAGCCATTGGTACAAACGCAGCCGATACATCCTGCATTTCCGCCGCCTCCTGAAGCTCCGAATAAGTGACCGATGTCATAATTTGCCTCGCCAATCACCGAAGTCAGGGTAGACTGAAGCTCCGAATTCCAGTTACTCATGCTTGCTGCTGCAGAGTAAGGATCCGTAGAAGCATTGGTGTAAATTACCGAGTCGTTGTTTGCGATTAAAACCATTCTTGCTGCAAAATCTTTTTCAAAAACTCCGTTTACACGGGTCATGGTATTGTTCATTGCAGCTAACGCATTCGCTTTAGTTCCTCCGAAATACGCTGTATATTCTCCTGTACAGGACAATGCCAGTCTGAATGTTCTGAGTTTTGCATCATCTGCATTTGGTCTTGCAACTAAATTTGCAGTGTTTGCAACGCCTTTCTGTGCAACATCAATAACAGTACATTCAAATTTGTTTAAATCATCTTTCTTGTCGGATTTTTTGTAAACCACATACGTTGAAAGATCTTTTGAATAAGGCTCGATGAAAACCGCTGATTTATCTCCGTAGATTTCCATAGAAGACAGTCCTAATGGAGAAACACTGAAATAAACTGTAGAACCGGAGTCTCCCAATCCTTCACCAACGTACGATTTGATGTCTGGATATTTTGCTGCCAGTTGAGGATCAAAGTTAGAGTTTTCTCTTACTTTAAAATTTTCCATTTTTCCCTCAGAATTCGGGAACGAGATAATAATTTCAGACTTTTCTCCTGCTGCAAGTCTTTTTGGAGCTTTAGCAAGAGCATTTTTTAAACCATTAATATCCAGACTATAGATTTTTGGATTGTTAATGGTTAATTTGTTTTCAAAAATTTCAGTAGCTGATTTTCTTGACGATTCAGACCAAAGTCGATCGGTCTGAGCGAATGAAATACCTGATGCAAGCATTCCAATCACCAATAGCTGTTTTCTCATACAAGTTTTCTATTTGATTGTGGAATTCCAAAGCTAATGAAAAAAACGTTACGAAAAACAAAATTTTTTAAGAAAAATTTAGACAATACAATCAAACAATTATGCAATACATTAAATGTCATCATATAGTGAATTTCTCAAAAAAAGAAAATAGCACCCGCAAAATACGGATGCTATTGAATTATTAATAGTTTAATTCTAATTTTTAAAACTTATCATCGGCAGTTGGTCCGTAAAGTCCCGGAACTTTATTTCCTGTGGATCTTAAATACACTACCAACTCACCGCGATGATGGTACAAATGATTATACAGAAACGAACGGATAACCTGAATTTTAGGCATTGGCGGAAATATCGAATTTCCTCCCATTTCCATTTTCCACTCGTTCATCATGGTGTTTTCATCCCAACTTTCAATGGCTTTCTGCGCTTTAGCAACATTTTCTTCAAATTTGGCAACAATATTTTCCGCTTTGGAAATATCACCTTTATCGTATTGGTATGTTCCCATATCGAATACATCCTGATTAAATGTTCCGTCGTACCAGTTGTAAACTTCGGCTACGTGAGAAGCCAGCTGTGCTGTTGTCCAGTTAATTTCAGACGGCTTGTAATCCAAAGCACTGTCCGGAATTGCCTGTAAAAGTTTTCGGGTGTTTTCTGCTTCATGCAAAAATTCACCTAATAATGCCTGTTTAATCATTTGTTGATGTTTTTTGAAATAATTTAGTTAAAATTTATTTTGTAATATCTCTGCCGATAACCAGTCTCTGAATTTCGGAAGTACCTTCTCCGATGGTGCAAAGTTTAGAATCTCTGTAGAATTTTTCTACCGGGAAATCTTTTGTATATCCGTATCCTCCGAAAATCTGCACCGCGTTGTTAGAAATTCTTACGCAGGCTTCAGAAGCATATAATTTTGCCATTGCTCCTTCTTTTGTCATTTTCTGCTTCGCGTTTTTCAGAGTTGATGCTCTTTGGATTAATAGTTCCGCTGCGTCAATTTCTGTCGCCATATCTGCTAACATGAAATTAACTGCCTGAAATTCTGAAATAGATTTTCCAAACTGCTGTCTTTCTTTAGCATATTTTAAAGCAGCTTTATAAGCTCCTCTTGCAGTTCCTAAACTTAAAGCGGCGATAGAGATTCTTCCGCCATCAAGAATTTTCATAGCCTGTTTGAAACCTTCACCTACTTCTCCCAGTCTGTGAGAATCCGGTACGCGAACGTTATCAAAGATTAATTCAGCCGTTTCGGAAGCTCTCATTCCCAGTTTGTTTTCTTTTTTACCTGAAGAAAAACCAGGCATTCCTTTTTCTAAAACAAATGCAGTGGAATTATTTTTAGCTCCTTTTTCGCCTGTTCTCGTCATCACAACAGCGATGTCTCCTGAAATCGCGTGGGTAATGAAGTTTTTTGCCCCGTTAATGATCCATTCGTCACCATCTTTTACCGCAGTAGTAGACATTCCTCCGGAATCTGAACCTGTATTGTGTTCTGTAAGTCCCCACGCTCCGATTACTTTACCGGAAGCCAACTGAGGAAGCCATTTGTTTCTCTGCTCTTCGTTTCCGAATTCGTAAATATGGTTGGTACAAAGTGAATTGTGTGCTGCCACAGAAAGACCGATGGATGGATCTACCTGAGAAATTTCGTCAAGAATTGTTACATATTCATGATAACCAAGACCTGAACCTCCGTACTGTTCCGGAATAACGATCCCCATGAACCCCATTTCTCCTAACTCATGAAACAAATCTTTAGGAAAAGTCTGGCTTTCGTCCCACTCCATAATATTAGGTCTAATATTCTTTTCAGCAAACTCTCTTGCCGTTTCCGCTATCATTTTGATGTTGTCAATAGTCTCTGTATTCATATAGATAATAGTTAGTTCCCAAAGATAATTAAATTGCTGTAACACCCAAAAAAATTATTTATGACATAAGGCGGTATCTGCAAAAATCTAGTTTTCAATTTTTTATATTCTTAAAATTAATGATATTTTAATAAAATTTTCCGAACTTTAAGCAGATTAATTTACTATTTTAGCCACCCAATTTTTAAAGCATGAAAAAATTTCTACTGCCTATTATTATGATTTCATCTTATTTTGCAGCTCAAGCTCCTGCAGGGTATTACGATGGAACGACAGGTTTGACGGGTTACGCCTTAAAGTCAAAGCTTCATGACATCATTTCGGCGAAAAATATAAACTGGAATTATGGTGATCTCACCAATTATTATAATCAGACGGATTTAGATCGATATTACGACTACGGACCAAGCAATACGACCATTCTCCTTGATATTTATTCTGAAATTCCTACAGGACCGGATGCTTATGAATACACAACGGCGAATATCATCGGAAGTGCTTCCGCAGAAGGACAGGGCTGGAATAGAGAACACATGATGCCACAAAGTACATTTTACAGCAATTACCCGATGTACTCAGATCTGTTTTATGTGGTTCCAACGGACGCAAGAATTAACCAGTTGAGAAGTAATTACCCTTATGGAATCGTAGGTTCTACTATTTATTATACTTTTACCAATACTTCAAGAATAGGAAATTGTGCCATTCCGGGAATTACTTATACCGGAAGAGTATATGAGCCTATTAACGAGTTTAAAGGAGACGTTGCGAGATGTCTGCTTTATTTTGCAGTTAGGTATGAAGGGAAATTGGGCACTTTTAATTTCAACAATAATGCAAATCCTGCTTCGGATACCAATCCGCTTGACGGAACGGAGGAAAGAGCGTATGATCCCGCTTATATCGCCATGCTGCTTCAGTGGCATCAGCAAGATCCTGTTTCGCAAAGGGAAATCGACAGAAATAATGCGGTGTATGCAATACAGAAAAACAGAAATCCTTTTATTGATAATCCTTCGTGGGTGAATACAATATGGGGACAGACTCCGGATGCTGTAGCACCACAAACTCCTACAAACGTAAGCGTTACGCAAAACAGTGCTTATTTTACAACTTTAAGCTGGACTCCCAGTACAAGTACGGACGTAATCGGATATAAAATCTACCAGAACGGAACATTGGTAGGGACAACGAAAGGTTCAACATTCAGTGTAGATCATCTTACTCCTTCTACAGCGTATACTTTTACAGTGAAGGCTTACGACAACGGATACCTGCTTTCTCCGGACAGTAATACGGTTTCTGTTACAACTTTAGCATCGGATATTTATGCTAAAGATCTGATGGTAACGAAATATCTTGAAGGAACTTCGAATAATAAAGGTATTGAAATTACCAATAAGACGGGACATCCCGTAAACCTTAGTGACTACAGATTATCAATCCAGTTTTCCAGCGGAACAAATTATTATTTTGCAGATCCTTATGAGCTGGAAGGAATTGTTCAGAATAACGAGACTTTTGTAGTATTGCATCCGGATGCCAATTTCTCCTGCTATACAATAAATCAGGCAAAGTTTGTAACGGCAGCTCCGCAGATGACGTATTCCGGAAGTCAGTATCTGGAACTGAGATATAAATCTTCAACCGTGGATGCAATAGGTGTTTCCGGTACAAACAATTTTTCGGTTTTAGGAAATATTTCTTTGTACAGAAAATCTAATATCAACCAGCCAACAACTTCCTTTAGTATTAGTGAATGGGATTCTTACGCCAGCAATTATTGTCAGAATTTAGGAACACTGGCAACCGCAGAAGCTATTCTTGCCAGAAATAATGAATTTAAAATTTATCCAAATCCTGTTAATGACAATGTTTTCGTTGATGGGAAAACAGAGAATGTAAAATCAGCACAGATTTTAGATCTTTCTGGAAAAATAATTTATTCCGAACAAAATCCTTTCAAAAACAAAAAGGGCATTTCTGTACAAAGTTTATCTACAGGTTCATATTTATTAAAAATTGATGATAAGATCTACCCGTTTATCAAAAAATAAGCTGTGATCTCCCGAAAAGGGGAAAGCAATATATAATCGATATAAGCAGATTCACTAATAATCATTATCTATAAGTGTTTCTGCTTATATTTTTTATTTATAAGTAATAATGCTTATATTTGCAGAATGATAGCGGTCATTACCGGAGATATTATAAATTCACAGCACGCGGAAACAGAGGTTTGGATTACCAAGCTTAAAAATCTTCTCGAAAAGTGGGGAAGTACTCCTCATACATGGGAAATCTACAGAGGCGACGAATTTCAGTTCAAATGTAAGATAGATGAGGTATTCTGGCGTTTTCTTGCCATTAAATCTCTTATAAAAAGTCAGGAAAATTTAGACGTAAGAATTGCCATCGGTATTGGAGAAGAGAATTTTTCTTCTGAAAAAATCACCGAATCCAACGGAACTGCTTATGTGCATTCCGGAAGACTGCTGAATGATCTTAAAAATGACGGACATACCGTTTCCATCAAAACATCCAACGATTCTGTAGACCGGGATCTGAATATTCTGCTGAAATGGTCTTCCAAAGATTTTGATTCCTGGACGGTTGCCAATGCAGAAATTATTCATGAGATGATTATGAATAAAGACATTACGCAGGAAGATCTTGCGAAAAAGTTTGCCATTTCACAGTCTTCCGTAAGCCAGAGACTGAAGCGCGCAAACTATGAACTGATCGTAGAAACCAATCAATATTTCAGAAAAAAAATATCCGAACTGTAAGCATGGTTTTTATTCAGCTCATATTGGCGCATTTATTTGGAGACTTTATTCTTCAGCCAAATTCATGGGTTGCAGAGAAGGAAAGCAAAAAGCTGAAAAGCAGATATTTGTACTTTCACGTTCTCATTCACACCATTCTGAGTTTTATTTTCCTCTGGAACACCGAATTGTGGTGGATCGCCGTTCTGATCGGAGTTTCACATTTTATTATTGACGCTGCGAAGCTTAGTTTTCAGACAGCAAAATCTAAAAAGTCATGGTTTTTTATCGATCAGGCTTTACATATTGCCGTGATTGCGGGAGTTTCCTTTTACTTCAATGAATTTAATTTTGAATTTTTAAAAGATAAGGAAATTCTAAAAATTCTTATGGCAGCTTTATTTTTAACAACACCCGCTTCCATTTTTATCAAGATTTTATTGTCTTCGTGGACTCCGGTTCCCGAAACTCAGAACAATATACAAACCGAATCTTTATCAAGTGCCGGAAAATATATCGGGATTTTAGAACGTTTATTGGTCTTCACCTTTATTGTGGTGAACCATTGGGAAGGCGTAGGTTTTATGGTCGCTGCAAAATCTGTCTTCAGGTTCAGTGATCTTGCTCAGGCAAAGCAGAGAAAGTTAACCGAATATGTTCTGATAGGAACCCTTTTAAGCTTTGGAATGGCGGTTTTAACAGGAATTTTAATTAAGTAATATATCAATCTAATAAAAAGTAATTTTAGAAAATGGAAAAGAAAGAAATGTTGTACGAAGGGAAGGCAAAACAGGTTTTTGCAACCGACAATCCTAATGAAGTAGTGGTACGTTTCAAAGACGATGCTACTGCATTTAACGCTCAGAAAAGAGGATCTGTAGATCTTAAAGGAGAAATGAACAACGCGATCACGACTCTTATTTTTGAATATCTGAATGCAAAAGGGATTAAGACTCATTTCATTAAACAACTGAACGAAAGAGAGCAGTTGGTAAAAAAAGTATCCATCATTCCTCTGGAAATGGTTGTAAGAAACTATTCGGCTGGAAGCATGGCGCAGAGACTGGGAGTGGAAGAAGGAATTAAATCTCCGGTTACCATCTTCGATATCTGCTACAAAAAAGATGAATTGGGAGATCCGCTAATCAACGATCACCATGCAGTGTTCTTAGGAGCTGCAACGTATGAAGAGCTTGATGAAATGTATGAATTAACGTCAGACATCAACGAAATCTTAATCGATCTTTTCGACAAAATGAACATAATCTTAGTGGATTTCAAAATTGAATTAGGAAAAACGGCAGACGGTGAAATTATCCTTGCAGACGAAATTTCTCCGGATACGTGCAGACTTTGGGACAAAGATACGATGAAGAAACTGGATAAGGACAGATTCAGAAGAGATCTTGGTGAAGTTACCGAAGCTTACGTTGAGATCTATAACAGACTGAAAACGGTACTTGCTAAATAATTATCAGGCAGAAACCAGAAGTTGGATGCCGGAAGTTTATCTGAATATGTAAAAAAGTTTTGTTACAAACTTCAGATTTCGAGCTCCCGGCTTCCACCATCAAAATTTAGAAAAAATAAAAATGAAAAGTTTAGACATTCATAAAAGTGAATATTTAAAACAATTTGAAACCCAGACCTACGGAAGAAATCTTTTCAGAACGCAGGAAGAAGAAAGATTAGATGCTCCGAACGAGGAGTGCGGAATCTTCGGAATGTATTCTGATAATGATCTGGATACGTTTTCTCTTTCACAGTTCGGTCTTTTTGCCTTACAGCACAGAGGTCAGGAAGCTTGTGGTATTTCTGTTCTTAAAGACGGGAAAATCACCAATATGAAAGATGAAGGTCTGGTTTTGGATGTTTATAAAGAGATCAACGATCCTGAGACTTTTATGGGAAATTCTGCGATCGGACACACCCGTTACACGACTGCAGGAGACAAAAAGAAATATAATTTTCAGCCGTTCTTCGCGAAAAACGAATACGACCAGATTATTCTTTCAATTGCGCACAACGGTAATTTAACCAACGCAAAAGAACTGAAAACGCAGCTCGAAGCTGAAGGGGTTGTATTCAGAGCAACATCCGATTCTGAGGTGATTTTAAGATTAATTCAGAAAAACCTTGATCTGGGACTTCGCGGAGCTATTAAGGCAACCATGGAGAAAATTGAAGGCGCTTATTCTGTTGTCGGGATGACTAGAAATAAATTCTTCGCGTTCAGAGATTTCAACGGAATCCGTCCTTTGGTTTTGGGAGCAATTAACGAAAACTCTTATGTTGTTGCTTCAGAATCTGTGGCTTTAGATGCAGTTGGTGCACAGTATGTACGCGATATTTTACCGGGAGAAATTATTTATACCAATGAAAACGAACCCGGAAAACTTCATTCTTACATGGTGGACGAAGAAAAAGGAAAGCAGAGAATATGTTCTTTTGAATATATTTATTTTGCAAGACCCGATTCTACTTTAGAAAATATTAATGTGTACGAAATCAGGGAAAAATCCGGAGAAAAAATCTGGCATCAGGCTCCTGTGGAAGCTGATGTTGTGATTGGGGTTCCGGATTCCGGAGTTCCGGCTGCCATTGGTTTTTCCAAGGCTTCGGGAATTCCTTTCCGTCCGGTTTTAATTAAAAACAGATACATCGGAAGAAGTTTCATTGTACCGACTCAGGAAATGAGAGAAAGAGTAGTGAACCTGAAATTAAACCCGATTATTTCCGAGATTAAAGATAAAAGAGTCGTGATTATTGATGATTCCATTGTACGTGGAACCACTTCAAAAAGACTCGTTAAGATTCTTAAAGATGCAGGTGTGAAGGAAATTCACTTCAGAAGTGTTTCTCCGCCGATTATCGCTCCTTGTTATCTGGGAATCGATACGCCGTCGAAAGACGATCTGATTTCTGCCAATATGTCTACGGAAGAACTTAGAGATTACTTGGGAGTAGATTCTCTTGAATTCTTAAGCGTTGAAAACCTGAAAGAAATTTTAGGCTCTGCCAATCACTGTTTCGGATGTTTCACCGAAGAATATCCTGTAGGAAAAGGAGAGGAAGTAGAATTATTCAATTAAAATATTTCCATCAAAAAGAAAATGTCAGGCTTAAAAATTTAAGTCTGACATTTTTTATTGTATCCGCGAAATGGATTAGAATTTATACGCTACACCAACCTGGAAAACGCCGTTTCTTACTGCGTCACCTGTATTGTTTTCTGCGATATCTGTAAGTCCTGCAACATATCTTGCCGTAATTCCGAATTTCTGCTCAAAATAATATCCTGCTCCAAGACCTAAACCAAGATCAAAACCTTTGAAAGCCTGATCTACATCTACAGAACCTCCGTCTCCTTTTAATTTCTGGCTGATTGCAAAACTGAACTGTGGACCAGCTTCTACATATAAATCAGGAAGAACATTATACTGTACCATTACCGGAACTGAAATATAATCCAGATTAAGCTTTACAGAAGAATAGGTTTTATCTTTAGCACCCATTCCGTTATACAAAACTTCCGGCTGTACGCTGAAAGAACTTGCTACAGGAATGTTTGCAAAGAAACCTCCGTAGAATCCTGCTTTTGCCTTAGAATCGTTGTCGTTAATAGAAGATACGTTAAGTCCCGCTTTTACTCCGAATTTTACCGGTGAAGCTGAAGCCGCTGCTTTTTCCTGTGCGAATGATAATGTACCTGCTGTAATCGCAAGTCCTAGAAAAATCTTTTTCATAGTCTATTAATTTTTATGAATGTTTATTATTAAAGTGCTGCAAATTTAATAAAAAGAAAAAGATCAGGCCTCATGATGAAACCTGATCTTTGTTATGAAATCAAAAATTGTTTTTTTATTTAAAACTTATAGTTCAGACCTAGCTGAAATACTCTGTTTGTATTTACATTTTTCTGAGCATCGGTTAATGCGTCAGAATTGTTGTAAATATGCGTAAGACTGTTTACATATCTAGCATTAATTCCTAGATTACGGGTAAAATAATATCCCAGACCGACTCCAAAGCCCAGATTGAACTTTTTAATATCGTCTTTATTAATGCTTTCCGAAGCCGATAAAGTCTGTGTGGTGGTTGTTCCGGAAGTTGTTGTGGAAATAGTTTGCTCACCTTTGTTTTTACCGTCTACGAAATAACTTACTTCCGGACCTGCTTCTACATAGAAATTGTCGGTAGGTTTCATCTGAAGCATTACCGGTACCGAAATATAATTCAGTGTGGTGCTGTAATCCTGCTTGGTTCTTACGGTTGTAGCTCCTGTGGTAACTTCCGTATCGGAAAGTACACTTTTTGCACCCATTTGATTGTATAAAACTTCCGGCTGTAATGCAAACTTTTCAGATAATGGTACATTTACGAAAACACCTGCATTAAATCCTATTTTCTGGTTTTTGGCAGCAAGTTTCTGTTCACTGAATTGGGAAGCGGTTGCCGCTCCTTTAATACCAAATCTTACAGGCTCCTTCATTTTCATCGGTGGGACAGCTGTTGTTTTTACTTCCTGTGCAAACACAAATGCTCCTGCCGTTACTGCCATTGCTAGAAATAACTTTTTCATAATTTTACATTTAAATTTTACTACTTTTTTGTTGCCTGAAATTTTCATTCAGGTAACAGTTATTTTACAAAATGCTTGCCAAATAAAGGATTTTCGGATTTTCAAATGTTAATAATTCACAATTTTTAGAGTGAATTATTATGTATTGGATAATGTCATTCAGATCAAATCAAAAAGGTCAGGCTTCATGACGAAACCTGACCTTTTTATGTATTGAAATCAAAATTGTTTTTACTGAATCAGCTTCTTAGAATTTGTAAGCTAAACCAACCTGGAATGTGTTGTTTCTTGTTGCATCAGAACCATTTGGTCTGTTTTTAGCAACGTCTGTTACACCTGCAACATATCTTGCAGTAATACCAAGGTTATCTGTGAAATAATATCCTGCTCCTAAACCGATACCGAAATTAAATGTGTTTAGGTTGTCTTTATTGATATCATCTGTATAGCTTGCTGAAGAAGTCGTTGTTCCTGAACCGTTGGTTACAGTAGTAGTTCTGTCTCCTTTATTTTTTGCGCTTACCAAGAATCCGAATTCAGGACCTGCTTCTACATAAAAGTTGGGAACGAAGTTATACTGGAACATTACCGGTACAGCGATGTAATCTAAGTGAGTTGAATATGATTGAACATTTCTTGTAGTTGTATTAAGAACTGTAACTTCATCAACACTTTTTACTTTAGCTCCGTACTGTGAGTATAAAACCTCCGGCTGAACACTGAATGAACTTGCTAAAGGAATGTTTGCAAATACACCTGCGTTAAATCCGATTTTAGATTTTTGGTCTTCAAGACTTGCATCTTTAGATAGAGAAGCTACGTTCATCCCACCTTTGATACCAAATCTCACCGGGATTGAAGATGAACCCGTCGTCTGAGCGAATGCTAATGAACCAGCTGTAAGTGCTACTCCTAAAATTAACTTTTTCATAACTTTAATTTTTTAATTTTTACTATTTTCTAATTTTAAATTTTACTACTGTCAAAATTTTTCGTTTGACGCAGAGTATCTTCCAAATTGCTTGCCAAAAAACAAATTATGATAAATGTCATAAAAAAATACATCTGTAAAAACAGATGTATTTTATTTTAATATTTTGATTTTCAGAAATTTAAATTTTTAATTAAACATTTGTTTAGAAATAGTCTAAATTCAAAACAGATCTGAAAATATATTCGATTTTTAAGTGAATTTTTAGAAACTATAAAGAAACATCATTCATTTTTCTGTAAAAATCCAAAGAAGAAGTGATGTTTTTCAGGCTGCACTGATGATCGAAATTACATGCTCCGATTCCGGTAATCAACGAGAAATTAATTTTACTGTCAGCATTTTTCTTGTCATTAAGTAAAAGACCGAAAATATCTTCGTCTTTAAAATCGCTGATATCAAGATAAGGGTAATACTTCTGAATGTTTTCTATAATAATCGTAGTGTCTTCTTCAGAAATTAAACCTTCAAGATAAGCAAGATGCGCTTCCGTAATCATTCCCATCGCCACAGCTTCGCCATGAAGAATAGGGTTTCCCTGACTTAAACATAAGCTTTCAATGGCATGACCGATCGTATGACCAAAATTCAGTGTTTTCCTGATATTTTTTTCGTGGAAATCTTCCTGAACGACATTTTGTTTAATATCCATTGATGTCTGAATATGCGGAATTACGCCTTCAATATCCAGTTTACTGATCTGGGTAAGACTGTCCCAGTGAGATTTATCGGCAATTAATCCGTGTTTCAGCATTTCGGCAAATCCGCTTCTTAATTCTTTGAAGGGAAGAGTTTCAAGAAATTTAGGATAGACGAAAATTTTCTCAGGAAAAGTAAAAGTTCCGACCATGTTTTTATAATGCATAAGATCAATCCCTGTTTTTCCTCCGATAGAAGCATCACACATCGATAAAAGCGTCGTTGGAATATTGATGAACTGTATTCCTCTTTTATAAGTAGATGCTACAAAACCTCCCATGTCCGTAATAACGCCACCGCCGAGATTAATAACCAGAGCTTTTCGGTCTGCCTGCATTTCCGTAAGAATTTCCCAAAGCTGGTTCGCCGTCTGTATATTTTTCATTTCTTCACCGGCTTCAATCTCCAGAATTTCAAATCCGAGATCCGTTTCCATGTTTCCTAAAAGGATGGGAAGACAATATTCATGTGTATTTTCATCAACTAAAATAAAGATTTTGCTGAAAGATTTTTCGTGTAAGAAGTCGTTTAATTGAGAAAAATTATCGTTTAATATTGTTATCATTTTCAGATTTTCTGTAGGGTTAAATGTAAAACTATATTGCAAAGTTATGATTCTTAATTTTTAACTCGTTATTAAATATACTATCTTTGCAGAAATTTTTAGAATGAGCAGAGATAATAATAATTCAGAACGACCAAAGAGACCAAGAATTTCAACCAAGAAAAATTCTGATAATTCTCGTGCTTCCAGATCTGGAAATTCTTCAGAATCAAAACCTTTTAAAAAATCTTTCCCGAAAGCAGGTGAGCGAAATTCAGACTCGAAAAGAAGCGGTACGAGCTATCAGGACAGAATGGATAAGAAATACGGAAAGACTGAAAAAGAGCCATTCATAACCAGTTCAGGGGAAGAAAAAAAATCTTTCGGAAAATCTGCACCGAAAAGAGGCGGAAGCAGACCCAATACTTTTGATACAAGAGATAAATACGAAAGAGGCAGCCTGAAATACGGAAGAAGACCCGGAACAGAAAACAGAGAAGATAAGAATAAATCTTTTGTACAGAAAAGAAGACTGAATAAAATTGAGAAAGATGTACATAAAGACACGATTCGTCTGAATAAATACATCGCCAATTCCGGAATCTGCAGCAGGAGAGAAGCTGATGAGCTGATTACGCAAGGTTTGGTGGAAGTAAACGGAAAAGTGGTGACGGAAATGGGTTATCAGGTTCAGAAAACGGATAAAGTGGTTTTCGACGGACAGAATATTACCCCTGAAAAACCGGTTTACGTTCTTCTTAACAAACCAAAAGGATATATTTCTACCACAAAAGACGACAAAGCCAGAAAAACAGTAATGGATCTTGTAGCGAACGCTTCACCATACAGAGTTTTTCCGGTAGGAAGATTAGACCGTTCTACAACCGGAGTTATTCTTTTAACGAACGACGGCCACATGACGAAAAAACTAACGCACCCGTCTTTTGATGCAAAAAAGATCTATCACGTTACGCTGGATAAAAAGCTTACACACGAAGATATGAAACTTATTGCGGAAGGAATCCGTCTTGATGAAGGAGTTGCTGAGGTAGATCAGATTTCGTTCATCGAAGGAAAACCAAAAAATGAAGTGGGAATTGAAATCCACATCGGGTGGAACCGTGTTATCAGAAGAATTTTCCAGAGATTAGGATATGAAGTGGAAGCCTTAGACCGAGTAATGTTTGCCGGATTAACGAAGAAAAACATCAAAAGAGGACACTGGAGAATCCTTACAGAGCAGGAAGTAAATAATCTTAAAATGCTTTAATTTTGAAGTAAATTTTAAGCTAAAAATAAAAAGACGTTGAATTTTTTTTCAGCGTCTTTTTTTTTGCTTTAACACGAATGCCACGAATGCTTTTTCACAAATATCACAATGAGTTTATTTAAACTTTTGTATCAATAAAATATTCTTGTTGGAAAGCGCAAAGACCCAAGATTTTTATTAGTTCTCCAATCTTTAAGGTGCAAGAAAATCAAAGATTTTCAAGAAGGATTAATGCTTATTGTATCGTAGATAAAATCTTTGAGCCTTAAAAAAAGACAGTATTTAAAGAATATTTTGCGTCTTTGCGATAGTTATATTAAAGTTGTTTAAAGTAAAATGGTAAAAAACTCTATAGAGTTTTATCTGTGTAGACACCATATTCGCATGGCATTCTACGTTCCGTAGGAACGCTATTTTTAGAAATTTATCATATTTAAGATATCAATCCTATGGATTGATTGACGGATTTATTCTTATTTCTACACAGATTCTGCTCCTAAAGGAGCAAACTCTTTTACTTTAAACAACTTCATTATTAAGTTTAATATTAAATTGTGCTATCTGTGAAAAAACATCAGTGCAATTTGTGTTTAAAAGCTATCCTAAAACCGTAACCCCTTTCTGGATCATATCATAAATGGCATCTCTTCCGTTATCCGGCTTTACGTTTACGGCACGTGTTCCGTTAAAGTGAAGACAGGTTACATAACCATTGGCTACAGCATCGGTGCAGGTATATTTTACACAGTAATCCATAGCAAGACCTACGATTTCCACCAACTGGATGTCATGATATTTTAAAAAATCGTCCAGACCGGTTTTCATGAAATGATTATTGTCCTGAAAACCGCTGTAGCTGTCGATTTCTACATTTTTACCTTTCTGTACGATGTGGGTTACTTTGTCTCTGTTAAGATCCTTATGGAATTCTGCCCCGAAAGTTCCCTGAATACAGTGATCGGGCCACATAAACTGCGGAACCCCATTTAAAATAATGCTTTCGCCTACTTTTCTGCCATTATTGCTGGCAAAACTTTTATGATCTGCAGGATGCCAGTCCTGGGTAAGTACAATCTGATCGTATTCGTTTTCTTCCATCAGAGCATTGATGTAAGGAATTACTTCATTAGCTCCCGGAACAGCCAACGCTCCGCCTTCACAAAAATCATTCTGCACGTCTACGATTATTAACGCTTTTTTCATATTTAAAATTCTCGAAATTTTTGATAAATCTACGAATTCCTAGCTTCAAAAAATTATCCAAAACAGAATTATCGGACAAATCGGCATTAAGTTTATTGAAGCTATCCGTTTCGAAGTCTTTAAAACCCTTTAAATAATTTCGGATTTCCGAACTTTCTCCCTATTTTTACTGAACTTTTTAATCAAAAAATAAAATGATTCAGTATTTAGATAATATTCATCACAAAGATTCCAAAAACTTTTTTTTAATTGCCGGTCCCTGCATCATTGAAGGCGAAGATATGGCGCTGAAAATTGCCGAAAAAGTGGTGGAATTAACCAATAAATATAACATTCCCTACATTTTTAAAGGAAGCTTTAAAAAAGCCAACCGAAGCAGAGTAGATTCTTTTACGACGATCGGAGAAGAAAAATCTCTGGAAATTCTTAAAAAAGTAGGGGAAACTTTCAATATTCCTACAACAACGGATATTCACGAAAACGAACACGCGGCTTTGGCGGCGCAATATGTGGATGTTTTGCAGATTCCTGCGTTTTTGGTTCGCCAGACAGACCTTTTGGTTGCCGCAGCACAAACAGGAAAATGTGTCACCTTAAAAAAAGGACAGTTTCTCTCTCCGGAATCCATGAAATTTGCCGTTGAAAAAATTACAGATTCAAACAATCAGAAAGTGGCGATCATAGAAAGAGGAAATACCTTTGGCTACACAGATTTGGTGGTAGATTACAGAGGAATTCCAACCATGCGAAACTATGCGCCTGTCATTCTGGATGTTACGCATTCCCTGCAACAGCCAAACCAGAGTTCTGGAGTTACAGGAGGAAGACCGGATCTTATTGAAACCATAGCAAAAGCCGGAATCGCAGTAGGTGCAGACGGAATTTTCATCGAAACGCATCCCACTCCCGAAACCGCTTTGTCCGACGGAGCCAATATGCTGAGACTGGATCTGCTTGAAGATTTACTACAAAAACTAACCAGAGTAAGAGAAGCGATTTTATAATGACAAAACTTTTTTTACCTTTAGTTCTTTCTTTTTCAGCTGTTTTTTATTCTCAAAAAAGAGATTCTTTACAATTTTCTTTGCCTGAAAAATATAATCTTCATTTAGAGGAAAAACAGGAAAATGACCAAATGATAATGATGGAATATATTCCAAAAGGTCAGAACTGGGACAACTATGATATTATAATTACAAAATTAGTATCCAAAAATCTGGCAAAAATTCCGTTGCAGACTTTTTTTGACAATAATAAAAAGCTTCTTCAGTCTAAAACCAAAAATTTGCGAATAAAAGAGTTGTCCCGAAATAAAAAAGGCGAAAGAGAATACATTCTTTTTACTGCTGAAGCAGATTCTTATACCAATTCAACAACTACAGAATCTCAGATACAATATTTTGTAAAAGGCGACAATGATGTATTTATGTGTCTTGCAGCAATTAAAGAAAAGAATTTACCAAAGGATTTTGTAGAAGAATGGTCAAAAGTTTTCCTGCAAAGTCAAATTATAAAATAAAAGTTATAAATTAACCGTTTGAAATTTTAAAGCATTTCTTTTGAAAAAACTAGTTTTACCATTGAGCCTTATGGTTCCTGCATTAGTATTCTCTCAGGTAAAAAAAAAGAGGGATACAGTGAAGACCGAAACTATTGAAGAAGTAGTTTTCCAGAAAAAAGTAACAGGAAAAACCAACGATATCACCGCCGTAAAAATTTCGGCAAAAGATGCTCAGAATGTGGCAAGCATTTCCGGGGGTATCGAAGGAATTCTTAAAACTCTGCCTTCCGTAAACTCCAATACGGAGCTATCTTCACAATATATGGTTCGTGGCGGAAACTATGACGAAAACCTGATCTATATTAATGATATTGAGATCTACAGACCATTCCTCATCAGAAATTCTCAGCAGGAAGGGTTAAGCATCATCAATCCCGATATGGTTTCCACCGTTAATTTCTCAGCCGGAGGTTTCGAGCCGAGATACGGCGATAAAATGTCATCTGCTTTAAATATCTATTACCGTGAACCTGAAAAATTTGAAGTTTCCGGAGAAGGAAGTTTAATCGGAGGAAGATTATCCACCGGTTTTGCTCTCGGAAAAGATAAAGAAGGAAACAGGAAATTTACCGCTTTATTTTCAGGAAGATACAGAAATACAAACCTTGTTCTTAATACCCTGAAAGAAGATACAGACTTTAATCCGAAATACATGGATTTTCAGACGTATCTGAATTATCATTTCAGCCCGAAATTTACGGCTTCATTCATAGGATATTATTCCAAGAATGATTACGAAATGATTCCGAAAGCGAGAAGTGTAGACTTCGGATCTTTGCAGCAGCCGATTAATTTAACGGTAAATTATGGTGGCCGTGAAGATGATAAGTATAAAAATATGATGGGAACATTCTCCCTGAACTATAAACCATCCGATAAATGGAGATTTACTTTAGACGCTTTTGCCTACCAAAACCGTGAAAGAGAATATTATACCATTGCTTCGGCTTACGTTTTACAGACTTTTGATCCGATCACGGGAGAACCCGTTACTTCTTATGATACAGGAGGACAAATAGAGCATGCAAGAAATGATTTATATGTAAAAACATACGGAACACAGTTCCGAACCCGTTTTTCGCCTAACGTAAATACAGATATTGAAGTCGGATTTAAATATGAAAAAGAAAATCTGAAAGATCTTACCAACGAATGGAAACTGGTAGATTCTGCAGGTTACAGCACGCCGATTTCCGCACTTTTAGATCCCAGAAATCCGCCGGATCTAAAATTATATTACAGCATTGCAGGGAAAAATGATATTCAGCCGACAAGAATGTCTGCTTACGCGCAGTATTCTCAGAAATTTTTCTGGGGAAGCAATAAAGTATTTGTAAACGCGGGAGCAAGAGTATCGCACTGGAGTTTCAATAACGAAACTATTTTCTCTCCGAGAGCTCAGTTTGCAATCAAGCCGGATTGGGATACCGATATGTTGTTCAGACTTTCCGGAGGTATCTATTATCAGGCTCCTTTTTACAAGGAAATCAAAGACTTAGACGGAAATTTTAATTCAAATATAAAATCCCAGAGATCTATTCAGGCAATTCTGGCGAACGATTACGAATTCCAGATGTATGACAGACCGTTTAAGCTGACTATGGAACTGTATTACAAGAAAATGAATGATCTGATTCCGTATTTCATGGATAATGTGAGAATACGTTACTCCGGAAAAAATAATGCTTCGGGTTACGCATACGGAATTGACACCAGATTATTCGGAGAATTTGTTCCCGGAGTGGATTCCTGGTTATCGGCAAGTTATGCCCGAGTGTATGAAAATATTGATGGGAGAGGAGACATTCCGAGACCAACCGATCAAAGGTTAAGATTTGCGATGTTTTATCAGGATTATATGCCGAGATTCCCGAAAATGCGTGTCAATCTTACGTTAACTTACGCAATGGGATTGCCTACAGGATCGCCGATCGTATTGGATGAAAACAGAAAAATCGATTATCTTGCAGGATATTCCTATCAAAAAACTTTGACGTCTTATAAAAGGGTAGATTTAGGACTTTCTTATGCCTTCATCGATCCTAAAGAGAAAAATCAGGCATATGGTTTCTGGGGTAATTTTGATGAACTGACGCTGGGTGTTCAGGTTTTTAATGCCTTCAATATCAGAAATACAGTTTCCAATCAGTGGATTACCGATGCGAATACCAATCTGATGTATCCTGTTCCTGTACGTTTAACAGGACGTTTCTTCAATGTGAAACTTGAATTTAGAATAAAATAAATACAGACTCCTGAATTTTTTCGGGAGTTTTTTTATTTCCTGAATTTTATAACATCTTTACAGAATTTTATAACGAAGATTGTCTTCATATTTTTAACTTTGTCTCAATGAAAAAGATTCTTGCCATCCTGTTCTCTGTATTCTACTTCGGTTTTTCTTCCGGAGCGGTTTTCAGTGTTCATTATTGCATGAATGAACTGGCTTCCATCAGTCAGAAAGTGGATGATGTCTGCAGCAAATGTGGCGTAAAAACCAAAAAGGATTGTTGTAAGACAGAAATCAAAATTGTAAAAGTTGATGATTCCCAAAAGTCAGATTTTCTTAAAATTGATTTTTTAAAACAAATCCATGACATTCGGAAAAATGAATTTTTCTTTACAGATCATTCTTTTTCGACAACAAAATTTACTCAGATTCAGATCAATGCGCCGCCGGAAAACCGTTCCGTTCCGATCTTTATCAGTCATTGTAATTTTAGAATTTAAAATCTGTCAGTCGTTTGATCTTTTGATCATTACGAACGACACGGCTTGTCGCTTTGCGCGATCAATTTACCAACTTTTTCTTTAAAAATTAATTCTAAAATTTAAAACAATGAAAAAATATATCATTACAGCAATATTCTCATTATTCTCAATTATTTCAATTTCAGCGCAATCTAAAAAAGATGCACAGGTTACCAAACTATATCAAAATTATATTGCTATAAAATCTGCTCTGGCTTCAGACGATGCCGATAAAACCTCAAAAGCGGCTACAGAATTCATTAAAACAGCTTCTACAATTGATTACAAACAGGTTTCGGAAGGAAATTTAAATATTCTAAGAAAAGATGCTACTGCAATTTCTGAAGCAAGAAACATCAGTACACAAAGAGAAACATTTATGAATCTTTCCGATAATATGATCGCTTTGGCAAAAGAATTCAAATTTTCTGAAAATCCGGTTTATGTTCAGTATTGTCCAATGGCAGACGGAAGCTGGCTGAGTGATGAGTCAAAAATCGCAAATCCTTACTACGGAAAATCAATGCTTTCCTGCGGAAATGTAAAAACAACAATTAAATAACAATTATATCTTATTTAAAAATAATAATTTGTATAGCTTAAATTAAAATTTACTTTAATGTATTGATTTGGAGGGTATTCCAAAACTTTGAGATCTTAGTTAAGTGAAACGCTTTGTGAATTTAAAAATATTCTCAATAATTTCAACAAAATCTTTGTGAGCTTTACGTTAAAAATTAAGTGATTTAGATTTTTCCACTCCACTTCTTTTCGCTCAAAATGAAAGCTTTTAAAATTTAATTCAGGTTATACAACTTCAAAAAACTTCGAAATATTATGAAAAAAATAATAATATTTCTGCTGTTTTTATTCTCTGTTTTCAGTTTCTCACAGACTAAAAAAACCTATTTCAGTTGTCCGATGCATCCTGAAATCGTTTCTTCAAAACCGGGAGACTGCCCGAAATGCGGAATGACCTTAAGGAAAAAAGTTGTTGCTGTAAAACCGAAGACTATTTCAAAGCCGGAAGCAGAACCCGTACAGAAAACAGAAATAAAATCAAAAGAAATTAATAATAAGAGTAAGGCTAAGATTGAGAAAAAGAATGATTTTAAAAAGACAGACAAATCTTACAAATCAAATATTTCTAAACCTGTTTTAAGTACATCTGAGACTAAAGTTTTAACACAGTCAAAGTCTCATTCTAAAACCCAATCTCAGCCTCAAAAATATACCTGTCCGATGCATCCGGAAATCATTTCAGACAAACCCGGAAAATGTCCGAAATGCGGAATGGATCTAATAGAAATTGAAAATCATTCACAGCATCAATCTGATCCGGAACCAAAACCTGATAATTCTGTTTTAAAAAGAAATTCGGAAAACGGCAGAGTAAGTTTTGGAGGAAAAACGGTTCGTTATGATTTATATGTCAAAGATACGATCGTCAATTTTACTGGAAAAAACCGCAGAGCGATTGCTGTCAACGGAAAATTACAGGCTCCGACTTTATATTTCACGGAAGGCGATACTGCCGAAATTTATCTTCACAATATGCTCAAAGAAAACACAGGATTTCACTGGCATGGCGTGATTTTACCGAATGAACATGACGGAGTTCCGTACTTAACAACAAAACCTGTAAAACCGGGAGAAACACATTTGTATAAATTTAAGGTTTCCCAAAACGGAACATATTGGTATCATTCTCATGAAAGTTTGCAGGAACAGATCGGGATGAACGGAATTTTGGTGTTTCAAAAAAGAGAAGTAGAGCCAAAAGTAAATTACACTCAGGAAATCCCTGTTTTACTCGGTGACTGGAGTGATGAAAATCCGATGCAGATTGCAAGACGACTTCACATGGCGAATACAGATTGGTATGCCATTAAGAAAAATTCAGTGCAAAGTTACTGGGAAGCCATAAAATCCGGAAACTTCGGGACAAAAGTGCTGAATGAATGGAAAAGGATGGAAGCTATGGACGTAAGTGATGTTTTCTACGATAAATTTCTCATCAACGGACAGCCAAGCTCTGCTTATTCCAATTTAAAAGCTGGAGATAAAATACGGTTAAGAGTTGCAAATGGAGGTTCATCCACTTATTTCTGGCTGAATTTCGGAGGCGGAAAGATAAAAGTAGTAGGAAATGACGGAAACGATGTGGTTCCTGTGGAAGTCGACCGACTGATTGTAGGAGTTTCGGAAACTTACGATATTGAAGTCACCATTCCGGAAAATAAAAGTTTCGAATTTAGGGCAACTTCGGAGGACAGAATTGGTCACGCTTCGCTTTGGCTGGGTTCAGGGGAAAAAATCGAAGCACCGGATTTACCACGGTTAAAGCTTTTCGAAGGCATGAAAATGATGAACGGAATGATGGAAATGAGCGGAAATATGAAGCCGATGAACATGACGATGGGCAATCAGATGATGGACATGAATGAAGTGATGTATCCCGAACTTCCTGAAAGTCAAAGAAAAATGACGATGAAGCACATGAATGAAATGATGGGCATCAAAACCAAAGAGGAAAACGAAGAGCATTCCGGTCATTCGATGGAAATGAAGGAAGAAAAATCAATTAAAAGATTGTCCTATAATCTGTTAAAATCTCCTGAGAAAACCATTCTTCCGACAGAAAATGTCCGCGAACTGAAATTTACTCTGGAAGGAAATATGAATCATTATCTCTGGACTTTAGATAATAAAACGGTGACGGAAACCGATAAAATTTTAGTGAAAAAAGGGGAAATTCTGAGGATTACAATGTATAACAACTCAATGATGCGCCATCCGATGCATCTTCACGGTCATGATTTCAGATTAATCAACTCAAAAGGTGAATATTCTCCGCTGAAAAATGTTGTGGATATTATGCCGATGGAAACCAATACGATTGAATTTGCTGCCAATCAGGATGGCGACTGGTTTTTCCACTGCCACATTCTGTATCACATGATGGCGGGAATGGGAAGAATTTTCAGCTATGAAAATTCAAAGCCAAATCCACAATTGCCTGACAGAAAACTGGCTTGGAAAAATTTTCTGAAAGACAACAGAATGATAAGCTCAATGGCAATGCTTGACATTAACAGCAATAAAATACATGCTGAATCCATGACGATGTTCGGACCGAGATGGGCAAATTTAAATGAATTTCACTCGAACTGGGATTTTGATCATTTTGACGGAAATTTTAAAGTCGGCAGATTTTTAGGGAAATTCCAGTGGGCAATTCCTTATGCGGGTTTCAGAATTCAGAAAAATCATGAAATTATGGAACGAAAAATGGCAGAAGAAATGGGAATGGATTTTCATGGAAAAAAAACGTGGTTTGGACAGCAGAAAGCTTCCAAAACTCAGGGTGCATTTACGGTCGGGATGCAGTATCTTTTGCCGATGCTCATTACAGCGGATGCAAGTGTAGACCAGAAAGGAAAGGTTTTACTGGAATTCAGCAGGGAAGATATTCCGCTTTCAAGAAGGCTTCGCGGAAATTTTACGGTTAATTCTGATGGCGAATTCAATACAGGTTTGCGCTACATTCTACAGAAATGGCTGTCTGTTTCCGGAAATTATGATAATGAAATGGGATGGGGAGCCGGAATTACCCTTACTTATTAAAGTTTTTATAACAAAATAGAATTCAATCCTTCAAGATTTTTAAATTTTGGAGGATTTTTATTTTCTATAAACTGCATGAAATTTATCTGAAAGTTTGCTGAAAATTTATTAGACAGTTTAATTAAAATTTTTCAATTGCATTCAGACTGAAAATTTTAACGCAAAGTTGATATTTTAAGGTAAATATTTTAAAGTAAAGCAAAGTTATTCAGATTTCATCTGTTATTAAGCGAACGTTTTATGATTTACCTTTGGCAATCTTCACTGAGTGAATAGTTACTGAGCTTGTCGAAGTAGCTTTGCGAACGAAGAATATTCTCAATAATTTCAAAGAAACTTTTGCGCCTATTGTGTTGTAAAAAGATAAACATTAAGAGCAGTTAAGAAGTTAAGAAAGATTAAGAATTTGCAGGCAAAATGAAGGATACGTTTAAAAATAATTAGGATGTAATAAAAAACGCTCTGTGTGCTTATTAAAGTCAAACGCCTTAGCGAACTTAAAAATATCCGGTAAGTTTTTAAAAGAAAATCTTTGCATTCTTCGCGTTAAAAAACAAGTAGACAAATAATCAAAATGTCTGGGAACTACATTTCCAGTCGAATTGTTTTTTCAACCAGTTTTTGATTAAAACTTTCAGGAATCAATCTGAACATGAAATTCCTTAGAAAAGTTCCTTTTTCCCATTGAGAAATCTGTCCGATTTTCCAGCTTGTATCGACTACATAATCTACTTTTTTTCTCCTGATCTTCTGAAAATTTTC
This sequence comes from Chryseobacterium sp. 2P, assembly GCF_059579425.1. Classification (NCBI taxonomy): domain Bacteria; kingdom Pseudomonadati; phylum Bacteroidota; class Flavobacteriia; order Flavobacteriales; family Weeksellaceae; genus Chryseobacterium; species Chryseobacterium sp. 2P. The sequence goes on along the minus strand of NZ_CM184194.1, from coordinate 2,147,342 downwards.
AAAAACTTCATTAAAATTCTGATGCTTTTCCAACAGTTTTCCGATGATATAAGCGTCTTCAATCGACTGACAGGCTCCCTGCCCGAGATTCGGCGTTGTAGCATGTGCGGCATCGCCGATCAGACAAAGATGATGAGTGTGCCATTTCGGAATAGGAGCGAGGTCGATAATTTCGTTAAAAATGATATTTTCCTGAAATGTTTTCTCAATAATTTCAAGAACCAGAGGATGAAACCCGTAAAAATTTTCAGCTAATTGATTTTCATTCTGATGAATGTTTTTATTAATAACAGCGTACCAGTATATTTTTCGGTCGGTCATTCTTACAAAACCAAAACGTTTTCCTTTTCCCCATGCTTCAATGGCTTCATGGTGGAAATTTTCAGGAAGATCAAATTCTGCCAAACCGCGCCAGCACAATTGCTGTGTATTTCTGATGGTTCCGGTTCCGAAAATCTGGTTTCTGACTTTTGAATGAATTCCATCTGCTCCGAAAACAATTTTGCTTTCAGTTTCAGTTCCGTTTCCAAAATGTAAAATATAATTTTCTTTCTTCTCAATTTTGTTCAGCGCATGATTCAGTTGAATAGTTTCATAGCCGATATTTTCCGCCAAAATCTTTTGCAGATCGGCTCTGTGAATGGCTACATTGCATGAATTGTATTTCTTCTCCAATTCCAGAACATTGGTTTTAGAAATAGGTTTCAGCTTTTCATCTGTAATCGAAATGCCGTGAATTTTGTTTCCTGCCTGTTCAATTTTTTCTTTTAACCCCAATCTATCGAAGATCTGCATCGCGTTGATTGCCATCATAATTCCGGAACCGACAGGTTTTATTTCCGCTGCCGATTCATACAGGGTAAAATCAATGTTTTGTTGTTTCAGGATATTTCCTAATGTTAAACCGCCGATTCCGCCTCCGATGATCGATATTTCATTCATTATTTTAGATTTTTCAATTCGCTCAGCAGTTGATTCTGTTTACTGATAAAATTATCCAGACTGTCTGTTTTTAAAGGATGTGCATTCTGATATTTTTCAATTTCAGGAAGGGTTTTTCTGATTTTGAAAATTGTATACGTATCGTGAATTCTTTCACGGTTTTTTGTAATTTCTTCAATCAGATCTTTTATCTTTTTCACTTTGAGATTATAGCGTTCTGCGCTTTTTTTAATTTCTGCTTCAATTGCTTTTCGTGATATTGAATCGCTTAGAGATTTAGCCAAAGATTCCGCATTGCTGTAATAGGTTTCAGATTTGCTAATGACATCATCATATTCAAGTGTAGCCTCATCTGTTTTGCTGTCGATCATGCTTACTTTTTCATCAAGAGCCTGAAGATTTTTATCGTTTTTAAGCAATTCATCATAAATCTGATGAACCATATCATCTTCACGGGAAGAAAATCTTGTTCCTTTTGTTATGGAGCCTGAAGCGGAAGATTCCGCATTGTCTACTGCATTTTCAACCAAAGGTTTATTTTCGGATCTGTTTTCATTGCAGGAAAACAGGGCTAAAAGCAGGGTAGAAGTAAAAAATAATTTTTTCATGTTGTGTATATATTTCATATGAGTTCGGATAAGTCTTCTTAAACGCAATGCTAAACAAAGAGATTCAATTATTAAGAATTCAGCTTTTAAGATATACAATGGCGTAAAACTTATCAAAGTAATACTATTTTGTCTTTTTTAAATAAACGAAGTGCCTTTGTTTAGCTACAAACTTTCAATAAGTAAAAAAATCTTTTGTTTTTCTTTGCGATAAATCATTATAGTGTTATAAATCAATTATTTAAAGTTATTTTTTATCCGAACTGAAGTTATTTAATTTTTGATTTCAGGAATTAAAAGATCTGCCGGACTTATTGTGAAAAACAGATCTGGATAAACAAAATCCAGAGAACGGTTTTCTTCTCCTCTCAGCCGGAAAAACTCTTTTTCCTTTTCTTCATCGGCTAAAATAAATAATTCTCCGGTTGAAAAATACGGTTGGTTGTCCTTAAATCTGATAAAGGTTTTGGAAGTTCTGAACGTCATTCCCAACCATCTGTTATCCGTAAAGCCTTTAGAATTAGAGTTGGAATTCAGAACAATTTTATGCTGAAACTTTTTATTCGTTTCTACCGAAAATAGTACAACAGAATGATGATCCAGTATAATTTCAGATTCTTCTTCCGTGATTTTGTCTTTTATAACAAGCTTTCTGAGCTGATTTTCTTTTAACTGATCTGGATTTTCATAGCATGAAAACAAAGCAATAAATGAATGATCTTCCAGATCCAAAGCCTGATCGGAATGAAAACCCATTTTCGAGTACGAAGAATCATACACTTCAATCAATGCATTGTTGAAATGCTGTTCAGGCACATCTGTTATTTCGGCTGAAATTGTTTGGTTAATTTGTTCAACAACGGAATGATGAACCCTAGAAAAGAGATTCGCCGGAATCTGATATCTTGTTGTTGTTCTTACAACAGCAAAAGTTCCGTTTTCTTCTTTCACGAGATGATTTCCGAGCCTGCCTTTTCCTGTTGCTTCAAAATCCGCAGAATTCAAGAGATTTTCAAATGTATTTTGCTTTTCAGGAAGCCTTATTTTATAAAATCCGAAGCTGCTCATTACAGTATTGGTTTTTCATAATCGCCCAGATTCATGCTGAAATGGGTTGTTTTATAGTTTACCTTATTCTCCGTCATGTTCTCTTCGTAATAAGAATTGCGAAGTTCCGCCTGCATTTCAGGAGTCATGCTTTCCAATTTAACATAACTACCGCTTTCTCTGATGTAGGTCTGATTGTCTCTGTACATCGCCTCAAGATTCGAACAACGAACCACATATCCCATTCTTATCGGAATCTGATCGACTCCCAAAACAGAAGGGCGGATTTCATGTGTATACAATCTGTTGGTAGACAGCGGAATAATAAACGCAGAATCCGGGTATAAAGTAACCGTAAATTCTTTTTCCAGAGATTCATCCTCAACCGTTTTCTTAAGCCTGAAATGGAGTCTTGTTAATGCGCTCGTTTGCTTATAACACACATCAAATCGATCTGTTTCCGATGGTTTTAAATGGTCGGAATTGGAATCGTCGTAGAAAGTACAGAATGCGATCAGTCCTTCTTTCGGCATATCCTTCGTTTTATCGGAATGGGCTTTAATTTTAGCTTTCACTTCCTTTTCAGCATCGGAAGTTTTCTTTTTGTTCTCATAAATCTGTACCAAAGCGTGATTCAGATCGGTTTCATATTCAAAAGTTTCTTTTGCACATTCGTTAAGAAGAGCTATAATTTTTCGGTCGGTTTCTCTGAAATTATCTGTAGGTCCTGTCAGATTACTCGAACATCTCAACAAATTGAAATGCAGTGTTTGTTCTCCGTTTTCATTGGCTTCATGAGTCACTTTACTCAGATAAACGCCTTTTCTCAGAGCTTTCGCTTCTTTATTGGATTCTGTAAGCTCCTGAAAATGATGTTCAGATTTTACTTTTTCAAAAATATTCTTCTCATGAAAAATTCTTCGGAAATAGACTCCCGCATTGCTTACAATAACCGGAACTTCTCCAATTTGAATAACCTTTGATTTTTCTTCGCTGCTATTTTCAAAATTCACCGAAAATTCTTTAATGATATGCAGGAAATGATGGTCTTTCTGAATATTTTCCAAATTTCCGCAGATGTATATTTTTTGATGATCAAGTTCCGGACTAAGCTCATGAACTACGGTTCCGCAGAAATGATCGATGATGTACTGAAGTTCTGTATTGATTTCCTGACTGTTATTTAAAACAACAAGAACATTTTTCTCTTTTGATATTTTGTTTTCTTCTGAATGGTTATTCATGTTTCTCAATTGAAAAGTGAAGATAGCTAAAATTTTAAATGTTTTAAAATCTTAAAGCCCTTAAGGAATAAATACATTGATTTTCACTCAGTTTTTTTAAGCTAAGGAGGCTTAAAAATAAAATATTCTTGTTGGAAAACGCAAAGACGTAAGTTTTTTATTAATCTCAAATCTTTAAAGCGCAAGAAAATTAAAGATTTTCATAAAGATTGTTGCTGAATTTTATCGCAGATAAAATCCAAATTTTAGAATTAAAAAAGACCATCACAATGACGGTCTTTATCTGTTTTTTGAATTTCAGATTCAAATTGTACTATTCGTATTTGGAAAAATCAACCGCAAAGATGCATCGGTTCACCTGACTTCCGTTTTGTGCTCCTGCATTCGGTTCGTATTCGGTTAAACTCCACAAATAATTATATTGAGATTCATAGTAAAGAGATTCCGCTCCGTAAGGCCATCTGAAACGTACCGTATCGTCTGCACCATCCGTATAACGCGCTAATCTCGCGTTTGATCCGTAAGAATTGCTTGGAGATCCGGTACAGGAAAGCCATGTTCTGTTGCCCTTTCTGAAAACACCCTGAATTCCGTGCGCATGATTGTCTGTGAAAAGACTGTTTTTCGGAGTCACGGTTACAATTCCTGTATTCTGAAGTCTACCGTTCGTATCAACCGGAAAACCAAATACTTTTGGGACAATGGAAGCATCCGCGCTGCCTGAATAATATTGTCCTGTCCAGAACTGCGTTCCTTCATCATTTACCTGAATCGTAGAGAAAGGATTTGCGTTATTGATCTTCTGATATCCTGTCTGCGGCAATATGTACCTGTAATTGAAAGCGAACAGGTTTCCGTTAGAATCTTTACCACATTTATCATTGGTTGTGTCGCCTGTACTTACTTCAATAATTTTATTCAGATCGAAAACACGGACGCCTAAATTTGTACTGCTGAGATAAATTTTACCTTTAAAATAGGCAATTCCGCCTGCATGAACATTCAGCGGAGCATAAGAACCATACTGCGAATAGCCTGTTGTACCTGCCGGAATATCGGGCTGAACCAAAAGAATATGACGGTAAGTAAGATATGTACTGGAACTCGGACTGATGTCAATCAGGGTAATTCGGGAACCTTTAAATTCTGCTTCATCTTTCGCATACCAACTCACCAAAAGATAACGGACCCCATCTTTGGTAAATCCTGAAATTCCCTGCGGTCTCCAAAGAGAAGTTGTTTCATCATCGGTGTTCCATCGGATTCCTCTCACTCTGTTTTCTTCAGGAATATTGAATCCGTAGACTTCGGTATAAGCATTTCCGCCGATTGCCTGACGGTTTTTATCAATCTGTGAAGGATTTAAAAAGCTAAAACCGGAATTGATGTATGTGCTTGTATCGGTGTAAGCATTTACGCTTACGTCTGCGGCAGCTTTGCCGAGATCGGCTTTTGAAGATAAATTTTCTTCTTTTAAAGTGGAAGCGATTTCATTATCTGTACATCCTATGCTCGTTATGGTAAGCAAAAGCATCCATCCGAAAAGTTTTCTTTGAATCATGATTAATTTAATTTGTTTGGGATTTTAAATTGCATGCGAAACTATCGGATTCTTTTTCTAATTGGATTTCAAGCGGATTAATTATGTATTAAATTTATGTTTTATGAGTGGTCAATTATCATGCATATTTTGACCTTTAATATATTTTTCTAAATCAAAATCTTTTTTTTTGAGGTTAAGATTTACTTTAATGCTTCTATTAGAATTCCTTATTTCTAGTCTTTCTTTTACTTTTTGTTTTGCATAGTAAGAATATTTATAGAAAACCTCTGGAAAATCCTCATAACTTTTAGTAAGCTGAATGATGGGTTTATTGATTGTCAGAATGAAAATTTCGTCATCCAGAAAAACAATATCTGCTTTTCTGTAGCTTATTTTTGCACCTAATTTTGAATAGCCTTCTATCTCGGCTTCCACATTTCGAACTAAAGTATAATTCTCTGTCTCTGATGAAATCATAAAACCGTTTCTGTTTATTTTTATTTAAGAAGTAAACGAATATATTCCCGAAAATAAAAATCAGGATAATTCCTCCGATAAAAAGTTGTGATTCATTCATTTCAGCAAAAATAAAAAAGCGGAACCTGAAAATCAAGCTCCGCGTAATATTGTTTCGTTAAAAATTACTTCCCTAAATAAGATTTTAAGATCTTACTTCTGGTGTTGTGCTTCAATCTCTTGATCGCTTTTTCTTTGATCTGACGAACTCTCTCTCTTGTAAGGTCGAAAGTTTCCCCGATTTCTTCTAAAGTCATCGGATGTTTTCCGTTCAGTCCGAAGTATAATCTTACCAAATCAGCCTCTCTCGGAGTTAAAGTATTCAATGCTCTTTCGATCTCGATTTGCAGAGATTCAAGCATTAAGTCTTTATCCGGACTTGGAGATTCTCCTGAACGCAATACGTCATAGAGATTAGAATCTTCACCTTCTACTAAAGGAGCATCCATCGACAGGTGTCTTCCGGAGTTTTTCATCGATTCTTTGATATCTTCCTCGCTCATGTCAAGAACTTCCGCCAATTCTTCCGGAGAAGGTGGTCTTTCGTTTTCCTGCTCAAGGTGAGCGTAAGCTTTGTTGATTTTATTGATGGAACCGATCTTATTTAACGGCAATCTTACAATTCTCGACTGTTCTGCCAAAGCCTGTAAGATCGACTGACGAATCCACCAAACCGCGTAAGAGATGAATTTGAAACCTCTAGTTTCATCATACCTTTTTGCCGCCTTCATGAGTCCTAAGTTACCTTCATTAATCAAATCGGGTAAAGAAAGACCTTGATTTTGGTACTGTTTAGAAACGGATACCACGAAACGAAGGTTGGCTTTAATTAATTTTTCCAGTGCTGCTCTGTCGCCCGCACGGATTCTCTGTGCCAAATCTACCTCTTCGTCCGCAGTAATTAGTTCTACTTTACCAATTTCCTGCAAATACTTGTCTAATGAAGCAGTTTCCCTGTTGGTTACCTGCTTAGTGATTTTTAATTGTCTCATCTATTTTATCCTCAAAAAAGAGTTTCTACTATAATATACGTATGAAGGAACAAAAAGGTTACACGGGTTACAAAATATTTTCATTTAATTAAACTTCATTTGAAAAAATAGTTGTAAATTATAGCTCTCACTTCACAGAACAGCGATTTTAGGGCTTTTTAGATGTTCAATAAATTTTTAAAACTTTTTACATAAAGGCTTTTCGCGTTCGAAATATATGCTCAAGTCTTACCTGAAAACAAATCTTTCATTAAACTTTTTTAGATGGTTTCAGCATGACAAATATTGTGAATATTGTTATTTAAAATAAAAAAAGCGAAACCGAAGTTCCGCTCTATTATTTAAAGGTGAAAAAAATTGACTTTTAAAATTCACCATTGACAATTTCACTTTAAAAAAGGTCATTCAGCAGTTTCGCCAGTCTCAATCCTCCGTATAAAAGCTGTCTTTCCATTGTATCATTAAATTTGTACTGATAATCGTAAGACAGTTTAGAATCGTTTGGGGTCTGTGCATAGATTCTGTTGGCTATTTTGTGGGAATCGTACAGCCAGTCTTCTAAAGTTCCGGTCTGGATCTGCTTTACTTCATCATCAGATTTGATGTCTAATAATTTTGCATATTCTGTGTAGCTGTATTTCTGAGAATCTACCAGTTTTCCGTCCCAGACAGAGTGCAAATTGGATTTATCTCCGAAATATGTCACATTAATTTTGTTTCCTCCCAAATCTTCCGCTCTTCCTACGTGTAAAGGCTGCGAAAGATCTCCCATCATATGGATCAGGAAAATTAAAGCGATTTTTCTGTCTTTTTCAGACGTTTTTTCGTCTTTGATCTGGCTGGATAATGTTTTGATCTGTGTGTATAAACTTGATCCCGCCTGCGCTTTCAGTTTTTCTTCAAATACTTTAAAATCCGTCTGCGGATCGATGTTTACATAATGCCATGCTGAAGTTTCTTTCCAGACTCCTGTAGTATCAGACTTAATGAAATCCGGCCAGTTTGCCCAGTACGCAAGACGTTCTCTCCCCATCATTTTTCTGATCTCTCTTTTTGCCTTTCCGGAAAGGTGATTTTCTGCGATCTCTGCAATAATTCTGTGTCCCGTTAATCCCCACGCATAAGAATAAAGCGAAGATGCGATGAATGCTAAAACCAGCATTTTAGAATAAATACTTTTCATTGTAAAATAACATTTTCAGGGAGCAAAGATACGGTTAATTTAAGGTTCAGGTTAAGCTTGAGGATAAGGATTTTAAAAATTAACGTAATCTTAAACACAACCCAATATTATTTCGGATTTTTAAAGTGAATTTTTTGTTGCAATTTTTCATAAATTTTACATTTCAGGTTTATATTATTCTTTTAAATGCTAATAATTTAGTATTTTTAATATGAATTTATTGAAAGAATATTTTTTCAATAATTCGAGATATACTATTTTTACAAGCCAAATCACAGGAAAAACCATGTATGAGAATAATATTGTAGATATGCAATACAATAAGCTGCAGACCGACTTCAAAGCGGAAGCTGTAGCCGTTAATCTTTTAAAATACCACAGAGCGGTAAGCAATATTTTTATCGACAGGATCGGGATTAATGACCGTGCTTATTTAAAGGATATTAAAAGTATTTCGAGCGATTATCTGGGTTTTGACGAAGAAGTTTTTACCATAGAAACGTATAGAGAAGGAATTTACGATTATCTTCCCGAAGGACTTTTCCATCCGCCTTCTTTGGGAGCTTCCCGAAAAAATGTAGACACCGTTGTCCGCGAAATCCGCAAACAGAAAAAAGTGGAAGAGGATGCCCGAAAATTTTTCAAGCCTTTTGAGCTGGAAATATTTTTTACCGAGATCAGTGCTTTACTCAAAGAGTTTGATTTTGAAATATCAAGTGATACAGATTCTTTACTGGAAACTGTAAGTGAACTCTGGCCTCTGATTAATAAATTAGATAAAAAAAACGCCTGTATTTTTATTTATATTCTTCCGTTTTTTCATCAGATCAGAGGAAATAAATCATGGTTTGAGCGATGTATGACCGCATTTTTACAAATTCCTGTAAAAGTAACTTTTGCCCCGAATGTTATTGACGGAGTGGAAGAGGAGGACGATTCTATGCTGCTTGGAAATTCCAGATTGGGAGTTACCTATATTCCGAGCGGAAAACATATGGACGGACAAAGAAACTGGGTAATAAACATCGGACCGATTCCTTACAACGAAATGAAAAAATATATAGACGGAAGTCCGTTCCGGAAAGTTTTGCAGGCGATGTACGATTATTTTCTGCCTGTAAGTGTGGATGTGGAAGAAAATTTCATCACAGAAAAACAGGATTATTCTTTTGCACTGGAAGATGATGATAGAAATGCAAACCGGCTCGGTTACTCTACCTTTCTGTGAATTTTTTTAACTATATTTACAATCACCAAGAAAAATATTAATTCGAAAAAAGACAAATGGAAATTTCTTCAGTAAAAGGAATCTTTTTAAGGTATATTCTTATGCCTTTATTTGCGGTTATCATGATGGTCATTTTAGGAATCATCAGAAAAGACAAACCCGCAATTAAGATCAAAACCATTATCATCTATGTTCTGCTGTGCAGTTTATGCCTTGCGATTCCGGGAATTTTCGGGTTTGCAGGAAATTTATTCAATCCTTACTGGTATTTAATTGCCCAGATCATTTACCTTATTTTAGGAATTATTCATGTTAATTTATCAGATCGGTATTTCAAAAAACATTTCAGTTCTACCACAAAAAGTATTTTGTTTGAATCGATTCTTTCTTTAACGTGCATCGGATTCGGAGGGTATCTTTTTTACCTGATTTTCGGCTGGATGAGTCGTGGAACCGGTTATCCGATTATGGCAGCAACGAGTATTTTCATATTTATTGTTCCTCTCGTTTTTCATTACTGTTATGTCCTGTTAATCAGCATTCCGGTGGATATTTATAAAACCTGGAGGTATTCTCCGGAACAGAAACTTCCGGATTTTGAAGGAGCGGATTTCGACAGATTAATGGTTTTGAATGTAGAATTAAGCAAAAACCTTGAGGATTCCAACAGATTCAGAATCAAAGCTAAGACTTTACCTACGGGAATTACTTTCGGAGACTGGTTTTACAGAGTTGTGGACGATTATAACCACAAAAACCCCAATTCTGTTATTCATCTTACGGATGAAACCCGAGAATCGTATTACTGGATCTTTTATACCAAAAAATCGTTCTTCAGCTTCAGAAAATACATCGATTTTGATCAGGACATTTCAGAAAACAAAATTTCTGAAAACGACGTCGTGATCTGCAAAAGAGTGATCCAGCATGAAGAGGAAGGCGTAAGAAAACCACAGCAAAACACCATCTAAAATATTGAATATGATACAGCCTATAAAGCATTTTGCCATTAATTGGGTTGACGGGATGAAAGTTTCCCAGAGACATCTTAATGATCAGGATAATTTTTTAATCGATACCATTCGAGATTCCAATTCTTTGGGAATAACGACCTATAATTACGGACTTTTACCGATCTCAAATAATTTTACCGACCGAACTATTTTTGATGTTCATAATACGGCTACCAATGATGTTCAGCTCGTTATCAAACATTGCAGCGCGGTTACGATGGCGGGTTACAGAATTGAACTGAACGACAGGAGAGTAAGCGTGAAATCTCTGGCAAAATCCATGCATGAGGAACAGGCAGACGGAGAATATTATATCCTGATTTCGGTAAATCCTTTTGATAAAGTTCCTTTCGGAGATATCGATCCGGAGGAAATTCCGCCCCGTCATCCGAATACACAATCGAATCACCATATCGAATTGCTTCCCGTAACATCTCTGAACAGCAGTTATTCGGGAGGAAATTATCTGATCATCGGAAAAGTAGATTTAAAAGGAAATATTGCGCAGGTAGATTCCAATTTTATTCCGCCATGCACATCGATTCAGAGTCATCCTGCGTTGCTTGGCTATTACAACAATTTTGCAAAATCCATTGGGAATTTACAGCAGTATGCTTTTAAAATTATTCAGAAAGCTTCTCATAAAAACCAGAATACGGCATTGGCACAAAATGTAAAATTCCTGTGCAATACCATGATCGATACTTTCGGAGATATGTATTTTCAGTTCAGAAATATTACGCCTTATCAGCCGCCTGTATTTTTAATTGAATCTTTTGCAAAACTTGCACTCCGACTGTATAATGCGACTCAGGTTCTGGTTCCTGCAGAATTGGAAGAAATGCTGAATTACAGTCTGGAATGGAGTGAAATTGCTCCTCATATCTTGCTTAATCAGCTATCAATAGTTGCCGAAACCAATTACGATCATCATAATTGCGGAGAACCGTTCCTTTATATTCAGCAGATGCTGCGAAGTCTTGAAACGATCTTTGCCAAACTGAGTGAACTGGATTATATTGGTCAGAGAAAAGAAAATATTATTGTTAACGAGCAGGAAGTGTCCAATAATAATAACCCGAAAAGAGGATGGAGCGTTTTGGATTAGTGCCAAAACATATTTAAAAAATACAAATCCCGACACGATAAATTCGGGATTTTTTGTGTAAAATTGTTAGACGTTAAATTTCTTTGGAAATCAGATTATTGAAAATGATTATTCTTTCGTCAGAATTAAAAAGTAATAAAAAATGAATGCAGCTAAAATAAGAGAAGATATAAGAGGTCTTTCGGACGGAAAAATTTTCATGAATAACGCAGGATCTTCATTAATGCCTTCAATCGTAGTGGATTCAATGATTGATTATTTAAAGCAGGAAGAACAATTCGGAGGATATGAGGTTGCGAACAGAAATGCTGAATTATTAGAAGGATTTTATGAGGAGACTGCAAAACTGATTAACTGTAAACCTTCCAATATTGCGTTTGCAACGAGCGCAACAGAAGCATTTGCAAAGGCATTATCAAGCATTGTTTTTAAAGAAAATGATATCATTATCACAACGGTTGATGATTATATTTCCAATCAGATCACCTTTATTTCGCTTCAGAAAAAATTAAATATCAAAATCATCAGAACAAGAAATCTTTCCGACAATGAGATTGATCTTGAAGATCTTGAAAATCTGATCAGAAAATACAGCCCGAAATTAGTTGCCGTTACGCATATTCCCACTAATTCGGGACTGATTCAGAATGTTGAAGGAGTCGGCAAAATCTGTAAAAGATATAATATTTTGTATTTGGTTGATGCATGTCAATCAGTTGGTCAAATGATTGTTGATGTAAACAAAATAGGTTGCGATTTTCTGACGGCGACAGGAAGGAAATTTTTGCGCGGACCGAGAGGAACCGGGTTTTTATATGTTTCGGATAAAATTCTGGAACAGGATTATGCACCTTTGCTATTGGATATGAGAGGAGCGAACTGGACGGAATATAATGATTATGAATTGTTTAAAACAGCCAAAAGATTTGAACACTGGGAAATTTCCTATGCTTCCTTATTAGGAGTTAAACACGCCATACAATATGCCAACAATATCGGATTGGATAACATTGAGCAATACAATAAGATTTTATCTGAAAAATTACGGAACAGACTCAAAGACATCGGTTTTAAAGTTTGGGATTGGGGAAATCATCTGAGCAGCATTGTTACATTTTCCGGTCCGGATGGCGATCTGGAAAATATTCAGAAGGTTTTGAAAGAAAATAATGTCTTCTTTTCTGTAACATATAAGAATTCAGCGTTAATTGATTTTACAAATAAAAAAATCAACGGAATTGTGAGATTATCGCCTCATTATTTCAATACTTTGGAAGAGATTGAAGAGGTTTCTGAAATTCTGAAGAATAGTTTAAAATAATAACCTCAGTTCGGAATAAGAAAATAAATTTAAATAATTGATTTATAATATTATATTAATTTATCGCAAAGGAAAACAAAAGATTTTTTTACTTATTGAAAGTTTGTAAGGTAAACAAAGGCACTTCGTTTATTTAAAAAAAAGGCATAATACTGAAAAATAGTTGGTAGAATTCTATCAAAACCTCATTGTTAGGCTGCTTGGAGGAAGTTTTATGAAACGTGTTTCATAAAACTTTTTCTTTGTCTGAAAAATGGCAAAAAAACGTTGTTGGTCTTGTTCAAGCCTGGAGGTAATTCGTTGGGGAAAACAAGGGGGAAAGCAAAGATTTAAATGTAAAAATTGCGGGATTTTATTTACTCAAAACAGAACGGAGCAGAGAATTAAAAATCGTTTTATCTGGTTCAAAAAATGGGTATTGGAAAGGCAGACCTACAAAACGCTTTGCAGAGACAGCGGTTATTCGAAAGATACTTTGCAGAAAACATTTTATACCATTTTAGAGCAGTCTCCTACCTTAAAGATCATCAAACGGGAAAAGGTGAATTTAAGAATGGATGCAACTTATTTTGCTCAGTTCTGTTTAATTGCTTATCAGGATGATTTTGATGGATATACACAGCTTATCCGTTTTACCGATGGAGAACATTATGAAGAAATCAGGGAAGATTTAAACAATCTTTTACGGCTGGGCGTAAAGCTGGAAAGCATTACTACAGATGGACATAAAAGCGTTTTGAAAGCCATAAATAAATCTGATGGAGACATCATTACTCAGAGATGTCTGGTTCATATTCAGAGAATGTGCCTGATCTGGCTCACAAAGTTTCCTAAACACATTGCCGGTCAGGAACTTCGAAAACACGTTTTATTATTACTGAAAATTAAAACACAAAACGATAAAATCTGGTGGAAAAATGAACTCAACGACTGGTATTTGAGACATCAGGATTATATTAATGAAAAAACAATTAATCTTGAAACCGAAAGATACTGGTATACCCACAAGCTTCTCAGACGATCGTATTTTACTATAAAACGGGCATTGCCCAATATGTTTCATTATCTGGAAAATCCCAATATTCCTAAAACAACCAATGGTATTGAGGGATATTTCAGCCATTTAAAAAATCATCTCGACCTGCACAGAGGTCTCACATTGAAAAACCGAATCAATTTCATCAAATGGTATATTTATTTTTCTAACGAAAAATAGAGTTTTTTTATTCATAAGGTTCATCCGATAATAAACGAAAAGGTGAGGGAAACCTCACCTTAAAACTATCGTTTTGAACATTAATCCTATTGCTGAAAAGTTGATCTCCACCAGTGCTTTTGTCCTCTTCGGATTAACATCCATAATTTATTAAAATATATCCTGAATTTCACCAACTATTTTTCAGTACATTACCAAAAAAAACAAAAATGAAATGGTATTACTTTGATAAGTTTTACGCCTTTGTATATCTTAAAAGCTGAATTCCTGATAATTGAATCTCTTTGTTTAACCTTGCGTTTAAGAAGACTTATCCTGAACTCAGGTAAAATAATATTTATCTTTTTCGACAAGCTTAGAGAAACACTTAAAATCATCAAAATGAACTTTTCAAAGCATTTATTTATTGGTGAAAAAATTACTTCTTCACCAATATTTTTTCAGTTGCTTTTTTGCTTAAAACTTCCTGTTTTCCTTCGATTTCGATGGTTACGGATCTATCAAAACTTTCAATTTTAATAATTTTGATTTTTTTATTCAGGAGTAAATTTCTTTCCGTGAGATAATTTAAAAAAGCATCATCCGAAAGTGTAACCGAAGCAAAAATGACTGTCTCACCAACTTCGCAGTTGCTTAGCTTTTGCAAATCCTGCGCAATAATATTTCCGTCTTTATCGGGAATGGGTTCTCCGTGAGGATCGAATTTCGGGTAATCCAGAATTTCATCCATTTTGTCAAAGAAAACAGCAGAGTGGACGTGTTCGAGCTGTTCCGCGATCTCATGAACATTTTCCCAGCCAAAATTCATCTTTTTCACCAGAAACATTTCTGTAAGACGGTGTTTTCTTACAACCAGAGAAGCTTCCCGACGGCCTTTATCTGTAACAATCAGCGGTTTGTAGGTTTCGTAAATTACCCAGCTTTTGTCTGCAAATTTCTTCATCATATTGTTAACGCTTGGCATTTTTACGTTTAAAAATTTGCTCAGTTCGTTAATCGTTACTTTTCCTTCATGGTCGACCAAATGAAACAACGCTTTGAGATAATTCTCTTCTGTTAATGTATTTTTCAAAATGTTAGATGATATTCTGCACAAATCTAACAAAATAATATGAATAAATTAGGCACTTTCAGCGAACTTTTTTAATTTTACTCTATGAAATTTTCATTCAAAAACGACTATTCGGAAGGTTGTCATCCCAATATTTTAAAAGCTCTTGCAGAGCATAATCTCGATCAGCAAGCCGGATACGGAGAAGACCGGTATTCTTTAGAAGCCAAAGCACTGATAAAAGAAAAAATGAACAGTTCAGATTCTGATGTTTATTTTGTTTCGGGCGGAACGCAGGCAAATCTTATCGTTATTTCCTCGGTTTTAAGACCTTATCAATGTGCTGTTTCTGCATCTACAGGACATATTCTCAACAATGAAACCGGAGCGATTGAAGCAACAGGACATAAAATTCTGAGCATTGAAAAAGCAGACGGAAAATTAACTCCTGATGACATTATTCCGGTTCTGGAAAATCATAAAAATGTTCCGCATCAGGTAATGCCGAAGCTGGTATATATATCGAATTCTACGGAATTGGGAACGATTTATACCCTAAAAGAATTGCAAGAACTTTCTACATTCTGTAAAGAAAAAGGTCTTTATCTGTTCATGGACGGTGCGAGAATGGGACATGGTTTAACCTCCGAAATCAGTAATCTTACGCTGGAAAAAGTGGCAGAACTGACTGATATTTTTTATCTGGGAGGAACCAAAAACGGAGCTTTAATCGGAGAAGCAATTGTCATCAACAATAAAGATTTACAGCAGGATTTTGCATTCAATATCAAACAGAAAGGAGCGTTGCTTGCCAAAGGAAGACTTCTGGGAATTCAGTTTTTGGAACTGATGAAAAATGATCTGTACTTTGATCTGGCAAAACACGCCAATTCGCAGGCGATGAAGATGAAAAATGCTATGAAAGAAAGGGGAGTACAGTTTTTATCTGATACATACACCAATCAGATTTTCCCGATTCTGAGTCATGATTTAATTGAAAAACTATCTGAAAAGTTTGAATTTTATGTCTGGAAGAAAATCGAGGAGCATTTTTCTGCTGTCCGACTCATCACTTCCTGGAATACAGATGATGAAGCCGTAAACAGATTTATTGCAATTATTAATAAAGAATTATAAAAAAAATGCGACCGATTTTGGTTGCATTTATATTATTGCAGACTTCTTATTCTAAAGCCTTTGTAACCGTATTGCAATCAGCGGTTTTAAGGTTTCTGCCACCTTCATATTTTATCTTTTTTTCACTGGCGTATTTTGTTCCGGTTTCAGCATCCCGTCCGCCGATTCCTTCCATTAAGCCGTCTTTGGTCTGTATAAAATAGATGTCGTTTTTATTTCCTGAAACCCCTTCAGAAGCAAATTCATACGTCAGTTTAAGCGTATCTCCAGATTTAATTCCGCTTAAAGTACCTTTATTGCTGTCTTTTTCGCTGTTTTTGGTCGCCATTTTTCCGGTGATGGTTCCAAGATTATCGTCAATGCTTACAAATATAGTATCTTTTCCGGTAACTCCCATGTAACAGAATGATTTCGCACCTAGTGTATCGATCACTTTTTCTGTTGTCGCAGCAGTATCCGCAGAAACTTTATCAGCAGCAGGAGCTTCCGGCTTTTTGTTGCAGTTAAACAATACAATGGATAATGAACTTAATAAAAGTAATTTTTTCATAACCTTATTATTTATAGTCAAATTTTTTCGATCTTACTAAAATACTAATTTCCGAGCTACTTTAATTTTAAATTTTATTGAAATAATGATTTATTGTTAATTTCTAAACAATAAAATTTTATCCTAAAAGCCTTAAGCCTTATTTAAAAAATTAATCATTTAAACCTTTTCCGTTAAGAATTTCCGGAATGTATTTTTCAATTCTGGATATTCTGGTTTTTGGTTGTTTAGCTGAGGAAAAATAGAGTAGATATGCCCGTTGTCTTCCCTGAGTTAATGTTTCAAAAGCTTTCTGAAGTTCAGGATTCTCATTTAGTTTTTGAGCAAATTCTTCAGGTATGTTGAATTCATTCGTTTTTTTCATTTCAACCTTCACTCCGGATTCTTCAATTTCCACCGCTTCGAATATATAATCGTTTAAAACATGCTCTAAATCAATGATCTGTTGCAGGTTTGTAAAGCGAATCTGTCTTGCAGCCTGTACATTTTCAGTCTGTTGAATCAAAATATTTTCAGCATCCTTCATCAAAGCACCTTTGAAAAAGAGGAGTGCACAATATTCTTTAAAACCATGAATTAAGAAAATATTTTTTCCTTCGTATGTATAGCACGGGCATCCCCATTTTAAATCTTCTGTAAGCTCAGTCTTCAAGGCAATTGTCCTTAATTTTTCAAATTCTGCTTGCCATTGTCCGGTTTTATTAAAAAAGAAATCAACTTTTGGATTCATATTATGATTGGTAGTTATACAAATTTATACAAAATCAAATTTATTCATTTTTTAGATTTCGATACTAAAAGATGTTTATGTTTATAAGATTATTTAGATCCTCAAAATCAGATAAAATGTAAAATATGCGCGAGACAGAAGCATACCTTTTTAATGCGCATAATTGCCATTGTAAATTATCTAAATAGCATAGGTAGAGCTTTGCTTCATAATGCTTTAAAACGCCTGAATATCGATGAATAAAGAATTTATCAATAGAAAATAATTTCAGAATACTCTATTTGATGAATAAATAAAAATCCTATAATTTATATTATGTTAAATTGAAGGTATTTAGGAATTTATTGAAATGATAAATCCGCTATATTTTTTTCATGATCCGATTTTTTAAAATTAGAACTTACTATAATGCTTAATCCAAAATCAGCGCTTATTATTTGTATCCAAAACTTTCTTTAAAAGTTTTAATCTCACGTTTGACAGCCGACTCTAGCAAAATATTTTTTCAAAAGAACTTATCCACAACTGCCCTAAAACTTAGGATTCTCGGACAAACTTGTGTATTTTTACGCTTTAATTTTTTATATGTCGATTTTTTCAGAAAATATCAGACTTTTACGCGCCAAATTAGGAAAAACCCAGCGCGAATTGTCTCAAAAAATACAGATCACAGCTTCCAGATACAGTTCTTATGAAAACGGAAAATCTAAACCTCCGGTTGATGTTTTAATAAAAATTTCGAGAATTTTTAACGTTAGTATTGATCTGCTGCTGTCTGTAGATTTAACAAAACATGCGCTTGAAGATATGCTGAAACTTCCTGATAACCGCATTGTTCTGCCTGTAATGGTAGATCAGAACGGCGATGAAAGCATTGAAATTGTTTCACAGAAGGCTTCTATGGGTTATTTAACGGGTTACAGCGACCCAGATTATATTGAAAGTTTACAGAGAATTTCTCTGCCGTTTCTTAAAAACGGAAAATTTCGGGCATTTCCTGCGAATGGAGATTCTATGCCTCCCTTTAAGAACGGTTCATACATCATCGGAAAATATGTGGAAGGTCTTAATGATCTGAAATCCGGTAACACTTACGTTTTCATTACTTTAAACGACGGTATTACTTACAAACGTCTGAAATCTATAAATGAAAATTCTTTAACAGTTGCTGCAGATAATACATTTTACAAACCTTACGAAATTCCTCTAAATGAAATTGTTGAAGTATGGCAATACGCAACTGGAATTTTTCCGGAAGATTTTTAATAGGGAAATTATCAATGTACTACTCTATCAGAATTTAAATGATTATCATATTACTTAATATTATGTTAAATTCCAATTCATGCTGTTTCTCCAAAAATCCGTTGAAACTTTAATTGTCATATTATCAAATTCTATTAATAAATAAAGGCAGGAAAATTCTCCTGCCCTCTTTTAATTTGTTGAAAAACAAATCGGTACAGTCTTCAGATTAATGAATAATATTTGCCTAATTTTACTTGCATGAAAAAGAAAAGCTGTTATAAACTTAATAATTAATGATTATTATATCTCTGTATAAGCTATTAATATCAATAATTATATTTTCCACCATGTGAAAGATGTTTTATTGGCAAAATTCCCTGGGTTGCCCTTTAAAGTCCATGTCGGAGATGTTGCACCACCTCCATTATATCTACCTATGTAAATCTTAAAGGTATCTCCCTGTACTACTCCGCCACCCGAAAGTGTTACTGAATAGGTTGTAGCATCAGAACCAAAGCAATAGGGATTAAGTTCTGCAAGATCCAGTAATGTTTCTGATCCAGAACGTACTCTTACCAAATATATGTAAAAAATACCTCTCCCTGTACCGGATGTAGTACCATATAATCTAAAAGAAAAAGCATATGATCCGTCTGAAGGAGCCGTTATTGTACCAAAATTAAGTACTGTAGCTCCAGAGGTAGATCCGGAAAGAGAATTCCCTGTTGTTGCATCTGAAAGCAAGTCTACTACCGCTGAACTATTAGCTGAAGAAGCAGGAACAAGCTGTTTCCAGGATGTACCATCATAGTATGTAACCCCTTTATTAAGGGTAGCACTAGTAGTTGTATTATAAACTATCATACCAATAGAAGGAGAAGATATGGTTGTAATATCGTTACTTCCTGTCAAAGCTAATCTTGGAGGAAGAAATCCCTTATTCGTAGCGTTTATCTCTAAGGCAGCATCACTATTTGGATTTGTCGTGCCAATTCCGACGTTGCCTGCTGAAGTAACTACGAAATCATTTTTCTGTTGTGTCGCAGAAGGTATTTCTGCTATTGGATTATCTTTTCCTCCGTCTATATGAAATACTCCTTGAGGATTTGCAGTATGAATACCCGTTTGAGAGTATATTGCTGTTGAGAGAGCAATAGCGATTGTTAAAATTATTTTTTTCATTGAATTAATTATCCAGTATATAAATGCCTTTTCATTATGTTTGTTTTTTTTTTATAGAATGTTAAGACTAATTTTTTGTAAGTCTTAGAAACAACTTATCCTTACCTCCAGAAATCCCAATTTCTGAGTTTACAACAATATCAGCTTCAGTAGTAAAAGATTTCAGTTTTCCTGTTGTTTTATCTACAAGAACAGTAGTAATTACCGTTCCTTCCGTATTATTAATTGCACCAAAATCATACATTTGGGTCCATGTATTTTGCAGTAAAGCTGTGTTTTTTATAGCAGATGTACCACTGTTAAATTGTCCGCCATCACCTACTCCCCAATACGAATAAGATAACATTACCTGGGTAGCTCCATAGGTCTGTTTAACCTCAAGCTTTTGGTTTGCTGTGGTTCCATTATATCTTACACAGAAATTTCCGCCGTCAAAACAGGTAACAGACGCTGTAGGAGTTGTTGTATCAATATCATACCCTGCAGAAGTTGTACTTCCCGCTATCGTAACTACTCCGCCTCCTACATTGGCAGTTGTACAAGAAACACCTGAAAAAAAAGGTATTAAGGTGGAATTTATATTAATATTGCTTTCAGTAGGTGAACTTACGGTCGGGGTTCCGGTTACGGAAAAATAAAGATATCCATTGCCGATAGCTAAGGTTCCGGGATTTAATTTAAAAGTAAGTCCATTCACTGTTGTGGTGGTTCCTCCTGTATAGTTTCCACCATTTCCATCAGAATAAGGAACAGCAAGAGTACCTGCGTAAGACACACCTGAAGTATAGGTAGAAGGAGTAAGAAAAGCAGATCCGCAGTTAATTTGTGATAATGATGGAGCTATAAGAGTAGAACTTGGAATACTTCTCCATTCTGAGCCGTTCCAAAATACATATCCAATGTAAGAAAGCCCTGCCGTTCCTGTATTGTATACTATAAGTCCATTAGCCGGAGCTGCAATCGTAACCACATCTGTGGAACTTGTCAATGCGACTCTGGGTAATAAGACGCCTTTATCTGTTGCAGTAATATCCAAAACAGATGAAGCTGCTGGCTGAACAGTTCCTATCCCAACTTTTCCGGAAGAAGTTACTATAAAATCATTTTTTTGCTGTGTAACAGAAGGTATTCCAATATTAGAATTATCCTTAGCTCCGTCTACATGAAACGCTCCCTGAGGGTTTGCAGTATTTACTCCAACTTGAGTAAATGCTTTTAAAAAGGCAAATAAGCCAATTATAATTGAAATTTTTTTCATTTGATTAATAAAATTATATGTATATTTTTTATTTTACATTATTGCCATACTACTATGAATGATTATAATAATTGTTTAAGTGATGGAAACATTAATGTCATTTATCAGATTTACCGTTCAAACTAATCTATAAACCATATTTGACAGCTATTTAATTTTTATTGTGGACTTAGTAATTCGACGAAAATGGTAATGGATGATGTTAAGAATGGGAATACACCGCTTGCTGCCATGTCTGCATTTCCTACAACAGTAATTCTATATACCTGCTTACTTTCAAATAAACTTATCGTTGTTTGTGCAGAATCTCTATTAAAAACATTAAAATTAGCAGGGAAATTAGTCCAAGAATTTGCAGTGATATCATTTTGGGCGTAATAAGAAAAAAATGCTCCTCCGGTTCCGCCTTTCCAATACCAGATCGATGTTCTCTGGTTCATCGCATTCACTCTGTATTGTAAATTACCATTTGGCGAATCATATCTCACAGATAAATTTCCTATGGTTGTAATAGAATTGGTAGGTGTATTTGAATCAATTGGGGTTGTAACATTTCTTACATATTGAAGGTTTGAGACAGAAGAATTCTGCCCAATTGTAGCATTACATGACTGCCCTAGAAAAGTTAAGGGAATACTTACTGTATTAGGAGAACTAAAGTTAGGTGTACCACTTACTGAGTAAGTAATACTGCCGTTTCCATTGTTTAAATTTCCTGGGTTTAAAGTAAAAGTTAATCCGTTTTGAGTATATGGAACTGTAGAATTATATCTGCCTCCGTTTCCTCCTGTATACGGAACAGTTAACGTTCCGCTGTACGCCGTTCCGGAAATAAATACGGAGGGAAAAACACTTGCTCCTGAGCAAGTTAAAGAAGTAATTGTAGGATTTACAACAGATTTATCATCAAAAGATTTCCATTCGGAACCATTCCAATATACATATCCTGCATAGGAAAGTCCTGCAGTTCCGGTATTGTACACCATGAGTCCATTAGCAGGAGATGTTATTGTTGTTATATCTGTAGAACTTGTTAGAGCAATTCTCGGCATCAGTACACCTTTATCCACAGAGTTAATATCTAAAACAGAAGATGTTGAAGGTTGGGTTATTCCTATCCCTACTCTTCCGGTTGAAGTTACAACAAAATCATTTCTTTGTTGTATTGCAGAAGGTGTACCTGTATTAGGGTTATCTTTCCCCCCATCAACATGAAATATCGCCTGCGGATTCGTATTGTTGATACCTATTTGAGAATATGTCAGAGCTGATATACTTAAGGTAATTGGTAAAATTATTTTTTTCATTACAAATTTTTTAATATTTATGTTTTTAGAATCTTTAGTATTAATGAGATTATCATTTTTACAAATTATATCTGAAACTTTTTTTTCCATTTTGCAATCGTATTTCTGCTCATTTTAAAATGATTCGCAAGTTGAGTATTGTTCATTTTATTTTTTTTTTGATAGTCAAGTATTTTGAGGATATCAGATTTATCATAGAATTTGTGTTTTTGATTTGTTTGATAATAATCCTCAGTCCCAAATATTCTTTTATTAATTTCTATAATATCCATAGAGGTAAGAGGCTCTTTCAATAGTATTTTTTCACAGCTATGCATTTTTTCCGGATATCTTAGAGTCAGAATATCCATATAAATACTTTTATAATTTGGTCTGCTCATTATGATTTTGAGATTTTTCCGTATATTTTTCTATCCATTTGTATAATGTTGTTTTAGGAATATTATAATCTTCAATTACCTGTTTTTTTGTTTTTTCCCCCGTCTGTATAATTTCAAGTATAAAATAGATAATCTCCTTTGTATATATATTTTTACGGAATTGAGGCAATTTTGAGTGTATTTGTTTTTTTTTCTTATAATCCCTTTTCTCCGGTGGAGAAAAAAGGATTAAATGCTGTGTATAAATCCTGAAAAAATCATAATCCAGAAGTTTACTCCATTTCATCAAAAGATCTGTATCAATACTTTTGCAATCATACATTTTTACAATATCATATTCAGAACATTTCATAAAATTACAGATGCGCTCAGTCTCAATATTCTTTTCTTTCACACGAAACTTAATAAGATTTCCGATATGGATTGTTTTAAAGTTTATTTGCATTTTAGTTAAAATTTGATCTGGCAAAATTGAATTACGAATCCCTACTTTGTCGTTTATCGTTCGTTATAAGATATTCTACATTCATATTTCTGTCTGCAAAATTTGTAAATGTTTTCAGGCTAAAAAAGAAAAGTATGCAACATTTTCTATAAAAAATGACATAAATGTAATGTGTCCCTAAGTAAATAAATCTGAAATTAAAACCTTATTAATATATTGTATAACAATTATTTATATAAATTAAACATCTACAGTCAGCGATTTTTCTAGGAAATTTTAATTTTAGAAATAATAAACACAATTTAAAAGCATTATTTAAAACAAAATCAAAGTATATCTTTGCTTTAATTTTTTAATGACAGATAAAAAAAATATGACAATGGTGAAAAAAATCTTTACTTTAATATTTTTGTTAGGCTTTGTAAGCTGTATATATTCGCAGATCACAGAACAAGAGATTTTTAAAAAGATTCAAAAATCTTCTGAATACAATAAAACTGAGAATAGAGATAAAGCTCTGAAACTTCTGATAGAAGCCAAAAGTGATTCTAAAAAAATAAATTACAAATCAGGATTGCTCAATTGTAATGAAGGTTTAATGACCATGTATGTTTTTGCACATGACTATAAAAAAGTTATAGAAATAGCTAAAGAAAGTGAGAAAATCTTAATTTCAACGCCAGATGTAGAAAGACTTGCTCATGTTTATATGAATAGGGGCATTGCTTATTTAGGATTGGGTTTTATGAACGAAGCGTTAGAGGATTTTAAAAGTTCTATTAAATATAATAATGAGTCAAAAAATAATGATATTAAGCATGACCAGTTATCAAATGTTTATCAAAATATGGCTTCATATTACGAAATAAAACAAAAGCCAGACTCTATTATTTATTTCCTAAAAAGAAGCATTGAAGAATCTAAGCAGGTTAATGACAGCTCAAAATTATATGGTTCTTCAAAATATGATAATATAATTTTTACAAATCTTAATATTGCAAGTTATTACACTGGAGTAAGTAAACCTCAAAGATTAGACCTTGCAGAGAGATACTTTAATGAGGTTTTAAAATATAAGGATACAGATAATTTTAAGGCGAATAGTGTTATTTTTTACAATAACTTTGCTCGTTTTTACAATGAAAAAAAAGACTATAATAAAGCTGTAGAATATGCCACAATTGCACTTTCAAAAATTATGAAAGCACAAAGTGCCAGCCAGAAACAAATTACTTATGAAACCCTCTATAAAGCTTATGACAAGCTCGGAAATAAGGAGATGAAAATTAAATATTTGGAGCTTTACACTCAGCTTTCAGACAGTTTAAGATCATTGGAAAAATCCAGTATAAATTATTCTAATAGTCAGATTATCGAAGAAAAAAAGAAAAATTTTAAAGAAGATCAGAAAAAAACTTGGTTGATGATAGCAGTGATCATAATGATCCTTATCATTGTTTTCGGGATAATATGGTTGAAACATATTAAAAAGACAAAGGCAAGATATGAAACCATTATAGAGAATTTCAAAAAAAATGAAGATATTCCTGTTTTAGCAGAAAGTGCTGATAATGAAGAAGAACAAACAGAGGAAAAAACAATTGATGCGGATAAAAACAATAATGTAGAAATACCTGAGGCTTCCATACAGTCTATTTTGACATGTCTTGATGCGTTTGAAAAGACAAATGAATTTACTAATGCAAATGTAAGTTTATCCTATCTTGCCAATTATGCCAATACCAATACAAAATATCTGAATGAAGTTCTTAAAAATTACAAAGGAAAATCATTCAGCAGGTACATTAACGGTTTAAGAATCAACTACATCATGAAGGTTCTTTATAACGAACCGAAATACAGAGAATACAAAATTACTTATTTGGCAGAGCTATGCGGTTTTTCTTCCAGACAGGTATTTACTACGGTTTTCAAAAAAGAAACAGGCATTACAACTTCTTATTACATAAACCAATTGAAAAATGAATCTTTTATACCTGATGAAATTTAATATTAGTAAAGTTTTTAAGATAAATATTTATAATGCTGTCTAGTAAAGACAGCATTTTTGTTTCAGTTTATTTCATAAAAACACCACCCTTTTACAAGAGTGGCATGTACCTAATTTTAAAGCAGAATTAAATATAGAGATGAATAAATAAAACTTTTGGTTAATTATTTTATTCCCTAAATTCTATAAAATGATAAAACCTGTATTTTATACATCACTAATGTATGAATAATTTTAATAATACAAAAGAATTTAATGGAAAATTTTCTTAAATTTCTTTGATGTCTTAATTTTATAATCAATAATGAATGTCTTTTACTTTTATGGAATTTATATCTTTTTGATAATCATTAATTTACCATAATAAACAACTCTTCTATTACCTCTATTCTACCCAATAAAAAAGAAGCAAGATTTGTCCAAAACAATCAAAAAAAAGATGATTTTATTCAATATATGGTGATTTTTAATCCTCAGAATTCCCCAAAAAAAGCCGTCAGTTATCAATTCTAATTCTTTTTTCAACATTTTTATACTAAAAAAAAACTTCCCGGTTTGGGAAGTTTATGCTTTTAAACAGATTCAATTAATTTTTGTAATTGCTCATCCCTTTAAATTCATGATAAGAATCTTTAATATGCTTGAGCTGTTCCGAAACGATTTCTCTGCTCTTTTCACTCAATTTTCCGGTGTCGATTGCATTTTGGTAAGCGTCAATTGCTGCTTTTTCGCCAAAAATTACATTTTCTATGGTGGATTCTTCCGTATTTCCAATGGTAAAGGAATTTTTAATATCAATCCATGTTCTGTGTAGCGTTCCGGCGATAGAGGGAGAATCGTTCGCTTCTCCTCCATGTTCTGTGATGAGATCAATAAGTTCATTTTTCATGACTTTAGAAAGAGAATTCATTCTGGCATATTCAGATTTTACGTCCGGATAACTTTCCCATATTTTACCTTCTACTTTAGCAAAACCTTTTATTCTGTCGTTGGTAATGTGCACGAGATCATTCAAAAGATCGATTTCTTCCTGATTTTTCATAATATTTTTTTTTGGTGTGGTAAAAAACTGTACAAGAATTATACCTTACAGATTCTGCAATAATTCAGTTTTAATTAAAATACGACATCATAAAACAAAATTATATTGTTGTATTTTTGTTATACAACTTAAACGATTAAATCATTAAACTTCAATGAACACCCAAGATCACAACATTAAAGCCGTATTTTTCGACATAGACGGAACTTTATTAAGCTTTAAAACAGGAAAAGTACCCTCTTCAACTCAAAATGCAATTCAGAAACTCAGAGAAAAAGGAATAAAAGTAATTATAGCAACGGGAAGATCAATCAATTCTCTGCATCATATCGATCATCTGAAGTTTGACGGCTTTATCACTTTTAACGGAGCATACTGTATCACAACATCCAACAAGCTGATTTCCAGATACACAATAGATCCTTCCGACATCAAAAGTCTGATTAATTATGCTAAAAATATTCCGTTGAGCTATTCTTTAATGTATGAAGATAAGGTTGAAATAAATGATGCAACGCCGGAAGTGGTGGGAATGTATTCTCATATTAATATTCCTGTTCCGCCCATTCATGATAAAGAAAATATTGATGTTGAGAATGTGCTTCAGGCTAATATTTTTCTGAAACCGGAGGCTGAAGCCACATTCATGAAAGAAGTAATGCCAAAAAGCATATCTTCCAGATGGACTCCGCTTTTTGCCGATGTAAATCCCGGAAACATCAGTAAACAGACCGGAATTGAAAATTTCTGCAGACATTTTAATATTAATGTTTCAGAAACCATGTCTTTCGGAGACGGCGGAAATGATATTTCTATGTTAAAATTTACAAAAATCGGCATTGCAATGGGAAATGCTAATGACAGCTTAAAAGAAGTTGCAGACTACATTACAGAAGATGTTGACAATCATGGAATTGAAAAAGCTTTAATTCATTTTGGGGTTCTGAATTAAATTTCATTTACACTCTTATTTTTGAAGGAAAATATCCACTTTTCATAATATGTGGTATATATTTTTAAGCTGTTTTTAATAAAAGGGCATAATATGTGTATCTACTTTATCAAATCACTTAAAATTTTTAATTATGAGAAGTATATTATGGTTAGTCGCAGTCATTTGTATTGTGGTATGGCTTTTAGGAATGTTAGGAGTCGTTCCGGGAATGAGTACAGGATATCTGGTTCACGTTTTACTGGTTATTGCCATTATCGTGGTACTGTATAATCTGATATCAGGCCGAAAGCCGCTCGATTAGATCGATGTAGAACAATGAAATAAAAGCTGGAAATTAAATATTCATAATTTCCAGCTTTTTTTATTTTTCAGATGAATATTTTTCCAGAAAAATTATTTAGAAGCAGGTTTCGCAGCAGTTGCTGTAGCTCCAAGTTTAGATTTTACAGTCGGAGTAATATCTTCTCCTCCATCCATATAAGCAACCTGACTGTTTCCCTGGGAAGGTGCGATATCAAAAACATAAGCCAATCCCTTTTCTTTCGCAACAGTAGCAATCATAGAGCTTACCTTTTTCTGAATAGGAGCGAATAATTCGGTCTGTTTTTTAGAAATTTCCTGCGCAGCTTTTGTTCTGGAAGCTTCAATATCTTTACCTAAAGTCTGCAATTCTGTCTGAGCTGCCGTTAATTCCTTAATTACAGTTTCCTTATTTGCTTCACTTATTGTCTTTTCCTTATCCTGAGCTGCTTTTAGTTTTGTCTGGTAAGAAGTAATCATCTTTTCAATTTCACCCTGTTTTGTTTTTGTGAAAGTATCTAATGATCCTTCTGCTGTTTTAGCTTCCGGAAGATTCGCAAAAATGTCATCAGAATTTACGTGCCCGATTTTTTGCTGTGCACTTACCATGTTAGACGTAAGGAAAAGTCCTGCCGCTAAAGAAAATGTTGTGATAAACTTTTTCATCTTTATTTAATTTTTATTTTCGTTTCTAAAAGTCAGCAAATATAATAAATATAACTAAATGCTTAGTTATATTAACAGTAAAAGAAGCCCGAAAAAGAAACTTCGGACTTCTTCTTGAAAGAATCTAATAAGTCTATATTATGTAAGAAATGAAAATACTGTTAAAAATTATAACGGATTCCCAGCTGTGCCTGAAATCTCGACGCAAACTGATCGATGGTGTAAGGCAGCCCGGGTGTTCTGAAGTTATACGTTGGATCTCCTGCAGAAGGCTGTCCGGAGGCAATATTTCCGACCTTCGTTAAACCTACACTTGCAGTTGAGTTGAATGTATTTGGTACGAAATAAACTTTTCCCCAGTCTTTGTTTAACAAATTCGTTAAATTGATGATACTTAATGAGATCTGAAGCGTATTTTTAGATTTTTCGCTTAATCTTATTTCATCCATTATTCTGAAGTCAGCCTGAATATTCCAAGGAGTGAAATCTCCGTTTCTTTCTGTGAATTTTCCTCTTCTGCTGTTTAAATATGTATTACTGCTGATGAATTTCTCGTAATCGGCAACCTGCTGAGCTGTAGTAACCAGAATATTTCCGGATCCGTCTTTAATCGGAGCTATATATTTCGTTGCTTCAGCTGCATCTTTGAAAATATAAGCTAAACCTGCTGCCTGTCCTGTATTTGCAATGGTACTGTTTACAAATCCCCAAGAGAAAGGGTTTCCGGATTGTGCATTGAAATAAACATTCGCCGATAACCTGTTCGACTCAGAAAGTGGTAAAGTATACCCTACATTTGCAACAACTCTGTTTTTAATTGCAAAATTAGAAGTTGATAATTTGGGATCATTTGGTGTTAAAGACTGATTCATTTGCCAGTTACTTTCCATAGAATTTCTGATCCCGTTTGTAATGTCTTTCGCATCACCATACGTATATGCAACGAAGAAATTTAAGCCAAAATTATAAGATTTCTGAAGCTGGACTGTTAAATTGTATCTGTACCCTTCTTTTGTATTGGAAAGCATATAAGCATTAGAGAAGTTACTGTTAATGTTCGTTGTGTAGACCGGCATTTCGTGATTGGTATCATAGCTGAAATACGTTACGTTATCCGTTTTATTAACCTGCTGGAATTTAAGATCATATAAAACTTTTGTGTAAATTCCTTCTAATGTAAATTTATATCCTGAAACGGTATAATCAAAAGCTAATGAACTTCTCCAGACTCTTGGCATTTTGAAGTTATTATCAATTAAATCGACCTGAACTTTTGATGAATTCTGCCATTTCGGAAAATTTGAGCTTACCAGAGGATCTCCGTTTGTTGCCAATTGTGCGGCAGTTGGCGAATTATAATCATAACTTCCGAATCCAACTCCGTCATTATAATATGCATAACCCAGCCATGCAAACGGAATTCTTCCCACAAAAATTCCTGAACCTCCTCTCATTACTAAAGATCTGTTTTGGGTTAGATCTAAATTAAATCCTAATCTTGGCGAGATGGTCGGTTTGTTCAGATAATTGTTTGTTAGCTGGCTTAGCGGTGTGTAAGTATATGTATTTCCGTAGTTTGGATCTGCAGGAGAGATGGTTACTTTAGGACTCAGCATCGGTTTATCAGGTAAATCTGTATAATCAACTCTTACTCCCGGAGTTAACCTTAATCTTCCTAAATTAATTTCATCCTGAAGATATGCTGATAACAGGTTGACTTTATAGCTTGCATAAGGATTGTTAAACAGATCATCTCTGTTTTGACCTGTTAAAGAATACGTTCCCCTGATTCTTGCAGGATTTGAGTTATAAAAATCATTTAAACTTTTATAAGAAATTCTTCCGTTTAAAGCATTCACAAAACCGTAATCGATGTTGTACAATTCATTGTGAGTTCCTAATAAGAACGTGTGATGACCTGTTTTGTACGTTAAGTTATCCGTAATTTCAAAAGTTTTCTGCTTCATATTAAAAACCGTTGCTTCCCTGTCATTTCCTAATAAAATAGTTCCTCCGTTGTAAGAAATTTCAACCTGCGGGAACATAGCATTTTGAGAAGTCGGATCTCTGTAATCGTGAATTGAAGAATATCCTACAACTAAGTTGTTATTCCATTTATCATTAAAACGGCTTTTTAGCTCTAAAGTTGTGGTAGAAGACGTGTTTTTCTGAATAAAATCCATGCTTGAAAAACGGAAGTTTGCACCGTCTCTTTCAAGGTTTGAAGCCTGTGAAAATACCGTATTGTTTTTAATGGATAAAGTATGCTTATCGTTAATTTTCCAGTCCAGTTTATTGAAAAGTTTTCCGCTTTCAGCAAAATTATTGTAATTATTGAAACTTCCGGCATCAAAGCCATATTTATTTTTAACAAAAGCTGCAATTTGCTGAGCCAAATCATTACTTACCAGAGCTCCCTGATCTCCTGCGTTATAGAAAACAGGATCTGTTCTTTTTGTATATTCTATATTACTGAATAAGAAAAGTTTATCTTTCAAAACCGGTAATCCTACTCTGCCTCCGTAAATAAAATCTTCGAAAGAACCTGGCATTTTAGAATTGTCTCCCACTCTGTTATTTCCTGTAATAGCTGCATTTCTTCCGTACATGTACAAAGAGCCTTCCACATTATTGCTTCCGCTTCTGGTAACTGCATTGATACTTCCGCCTAGAAAATTTCCTAATTTCACATCGTAAGGAGCGATGTAAACCTGCACATCCTGAATAGCATCCAAACTGATGGAATTTGAACGCGTGCTGCTTCCCGGCATTCCCGAAGTTCCTGTCTGTCCGCCTAAAGAAGGGCTGAATCCGATCGCATCGTTGTTAATAGAACCGTCAATTGTTACGTTGTTGTAGCGGAAATTTGTTCCGTTGAAGGAGTTATTGGCACTTTGGGGAATCAGCTTCGTAACATCCTGAATTCCTCTGTTGATATTTGGAAGGCCAGAGATCTGTGCCTGACTGATTCCGACACCGAATTTTGCAGCGGTTGCTCTTTTGGAAGTCAGTTTTACTTCATCGATAATCTTTTCTTTGCTTCCCACTTCTACCACCGGAAGATCATTGTTTCCTAAAGAAAGCTGTACATTGCTGTTGGAATAAACCACATTTGCACCATCCATTACTTCGATGGTATAAGGTCCTCCGGGTTGAAGATTGTCCAGACTGAACTGTCCGTTTTTGTTACTTTTTGTTTCGAAACTGCTGTTAGTCGGTACATGGATTACTTTGATGGTCATTTCAGAAGTTGTTCCTTTTAATCTTCCGAAAATTTTTGAACTGGTTTCCTGCGAAAAGGCTAAACTAAAAGAGAGTAAAGCTACAGCACAGATAAGTTTTTTCATTTTTTATACTTTCAAAATTCTACCGCAAAATTATCCCGAAGTAGATTCCCTGTGCGTTAACATACAGATAACATTACATGACAAAATGCTTAATAATTTCTTAAAAAAAAATTAAAAAGATTTATTTGGATAGATCATTTTAATTTTAATAAATCTTAATTTTTAGTTAAAACACATCTGTTTATGGATGTTTTAAGCTTTAATCTTTATTTAAGTTTTTATTAATTTTAAATTTTTATCTAAAAAAAAAGCCTCTCAGTCGAGAGGCAGCAGAAGTTTATTTTAATGAGGAACCTGAGCTTTTTCATAGATCAGTCCTTCGGATTTCAACTCTTTCCAGAAATCTGCCGGAATCTTTTCATTCAAAGCCTTTACATTGTCTTCCACCTGTTCCGGCTTGCTTGCTCCGGGAATAATAGAGGCAAATTCATCGGCGACCAAAACAAACTGCAGTGCGGCGTGTGTAATGGTTGTGTTGTATCTTTTCGCTATTTCATCAATTTTTTCACGTTTTTCTTTCATTCCTTTCGGGATCACATCCTTATAGTTGTAACGATCTCGTCCATTGATAAAACCTGAATTATAACCTGAGCCGGAAACCAGCTTCACTCCTTTTTTCCTTACCGCTGGAAGCAGTCTGTCGACCGCATCTTCATGTTCCAGAATAGAATATTGCGTTGCAGAAAGACAAATATCCGGATCTGCGGAATCCAGACAATCCAGAATCGGCTCAATTTTATTAACGCCCATTCCCCATGCTTTAATGACACCCTGATCTCTCAATTCCGATAAAACTTTAAAAGCGCCTTCTCTCGCCTGTTTTAAAAAATAGGGATAACGGTCTCCCACCTGATCTTCCGACAAATCATGTACATAAACAATATCAATATGGCTCAATCGTGTTCTTTCAAGACTTTCTTCAATAGACCTTTTTATGGCATCTGCTGTGTAATTGTGTTCAAAATCATAATTTAAAGGCGCTTTCCACATGGTTGGCGGAACTTCATCTTCCGGAACTTCCACAAATAAACGCCCGACTTTCGTGGATAATACAAACTCTTCCCTGTTCTGCCCGTGAAGAAAATTTCCGAATCGTCTTTCACTTTTTGTTAATCCGTACCACGGTGAAGTATCGTAATATCGTATACCGAGATCCCACGCTTTTTGAAGGACTTCGTAGGATTCACCGTCTGTTAATTTGTCAAAAGCTGTTCCGATGGCTACTCCGCCTAATCCGAGCCTGTGTTTTTCCTTTAAAACATCTGTTTTCATATTGTTGTAAAATTTGGTTGTTCTAAACGATACAAACATCGTGCTGATAATTTAACAATAAATCTTTATGTATAAATACCACAAACCTTACATTTGGCTTTATTATTGAATAAAATTGGTTACCATTTCAATCACATACATATGAAAAAGCACATCGTAATCGTAGGAGGAGGTTTTGCAGGAATTAATCTTATAAAATCTTTGGTTAATGATAAAAGATTCAGAATTACTTTAGTGGATAAAAACAATTATCACTTCTTTCCGCCATTGATTTATCAGGTTGCTACATCATTTATTGAGGCTTCGAATATCAGCTATCCTTTCAGGAAATTACTTTCAAATTATAAAAATGTAAATTTCCATATGGGAAGTCTTGTAAACGTGGATCATGAAAATAATATTCTTGAAACCGATACGGGAAATCTGCATTATGATTATCTGGTTCTTGCTTTGGGAACGGAATCTAATTTCTTCGGAATGGAAAATGTAAAGAAATGTTCTATTCCTATGAAAACCATTGATGAAGCACTTTACTTAAGAAATTATATGCTTTTAACTCTTGAAGAAGCTGCGAGAAATAAAAACATCAAAGAAGCACAGAAACTTCAGAATATTGTGATTGCAGGAGGCGGGCCGACCGGAGTGGAACTTGCGGGAATGATTGCGGAAATGGGAAGCTATATCGCTGAAAAAGAATATCCTGAAATTAAACTCAGCCTTTCCAGCATTTATTTAATTGATGCTCTTCCGACTTTACTTTCTCCGATGAGCAAGATGGCTCAGGAAGCTGCCCACGATCAGCTTAAAAAGTTAGGGGTAAAAATTATTTTAAATACAGCCGTAAAGGATTATGTGGATGGAAAAGTAATTTTAGGAGACGGGAAAACCATTGAAACAGAAACACTAATCTGGACTTCAGGTGTTATCGGTCGTGAAGTTCCCGGAATTCCGGCAGAGAGTTTAGGTAAAGGAAGAAGAATATTAGCAGATGCTTATAATAAAGTTCAGGGAATGAAAAACATCTACGCATTAGGCGATATTGCATTGCAGTTCTCCGATGAAAATTTCCCGAAAGGACATCCGCAGCTGGCTCAGGTTGCGATACAGCATGCCAGAAATTTAGGTAAAAATTTTAAAAGAATTGAAGAGGAAAAGGTACTCACTCCTTTCAAATATAATGATAAAGGAAGTATGGCAATTATTTCGAAATTCAATGCGGTGGTAGATCTTCCTAAGTTTTCCTACAAAGGATTTATGGCGTGGTTAACGTGGCTTTTTATTCATATTATTCCATTGATAAGTTTTGGAAGCAGGGTGCGTCTGGCTTTCAACTGGTTAAGATTATTTATTACCAACAATCCTTCCATCCGTCTTATTTTAAGACCTAAAAAGGAAAATGCGTTTCACACAGAATTTTAAATTTCATGATTTATTTCATAACTTTACGGAACTGTAACAATTCGGTTACGGTCTAAAATTCCCAAAAGTGAATATTCATAACAGGAAAAAGTTTCTGAGCTTTCTGAAGTTCAAGAGAGACTTTCAGAAGTATGGACTTGAAAAAGCGCGCAGCTACGAACTCATTTTACATTGGCTAAACAACAGACTCAGCAGAAATCAGTTTTTGGTTTTGTCCGGAATTATTGTCGGATGTTCAGCAGGTTTGGCAGGAGTAATTCTTAAAACTCTTGTTCACAATATTCATCATTTTATTACCACAAAAGTTCATTTTGAATACCAGATTCTGTTTTATATTATTTTTCCGTTTCTGGGAATTGTTTTAACGATAAGCATCGTTTTAACGATATTTAAAGGACAGGATAGAAAGGGGATCGGAGCGATTTTATATGAAATTGCACAGAATTCAAGCATTGTTTCTTCCGTTAAAATGTACTCGCAGATTGTACAGAGTGCTATAACAGTAGGATTTGGTGGTTCTGCAGGTCTTGAAAGTCCGATTGCAGTAACCGGAGCAGCCATCGGTTCCAATTTTGCGCAGACCTATCGTCTCAGCTACAAAGAAAGAACCCTTTTACTCGCTGCAGGAGCCACTGCCGGAATCGCTTCCGCTTTTAATGCACCGATTGCAGGAATTATGTTTGCCTTTGAAATTCTTTTAACGGGAGTTGTATTTACAGACTTTATTCCTTTGGTTGTTGCCGCAGTCTGTGGAAGTTTGCTGTCTAGAATTCTGCTTCAGGAAGATGTCCTTTTCAGGTTTTATACAAGAGAAGCTTTTAATTATAAAAATGTACCGTATTATCTTATTTTAGGAATTGTTACAGGTCTATACGCAAGATATTTTGTGGTGATTTCCCAAAAAGTTGAACATTTTATCAAAGGGCTGAAAATGTCCAGACTCCGAAAGGCAATGTTTGGCGGAGCTGTTTTGTCTTTGCTTTGTGTACTTTTTCCACCGTTATTCGGAGAAGGTTATGATACGGTGAAAGCTTTTACCAACGGAAATACCCACAATATTATTCAGAACAGTTTTTTCAGATATTTTGAAATCAAAGATTTTACGATTATCATTTTTTTAATTCTGGTTTTATTGCTGAAAGCTTTTGCAACATCTTTCACTATTTTCAGTGGCGGAAACGGCGGTAATTTTGCACCTTCTCTTTTTGCGGGAGGAACAGTAGGTTATCTTTTTGCAGTTGTCTGTCAGCAGATTGGCTTTACAGAAGTTCCTGTTACGAATCTTGTTCTGGTAGGAATGGCGGGAGCCATGAGCGGCGTAATGTATGCTCCTTTAACAGCTATTTTCCTGATTGCAGAATCCAGTTTTGGGTATGATCTTTTTATTCCGCTGATGATTGTTTCCATTATTTCTTATCTGATTGCTAAATGGTTCTCTCCTATTTCTCCGGAACTGAAATCTTTGGCAGATCAGGGGAAAATTTTCACCAATAAGCATGATAAAAACATTCTTTTCTCTTTAAAAACGGAAGAATTTATTGACAGATATTCTCAGACTATTAACGAGAATGCTCCTGTTACTGAATTATTTGAATTGGTAAAAAGCGGAAATAAAAATATTTTTGCGGTAATAAATGAAGACCAGGTTTTAAGAGGAATTTTAACACTGGATGATATCAGACCTTACTTATTTAGCAATGATGAAGTTTCCGCAACAATTATTCATATCATGAAAGCTCCTCCTGCGATTATCCGTCCGGAAGACCAGCCTCTTGAGATCCTTCAGACTTTTGATGACACCGGAGTCTGGAATTTGCCAGTTGTAGATGATAATAATCAATTTATAGGATTTATATCTAAATCAACAATATTAATGAGCTACCGACAGCTTTTAAAAGAATATTCTGAATAGGATTTTTAAAAATATTTTCATCATCAACAAAAAAGACCGACATTTCCGTCGGTCTTTATATTTTAAATTTTATTGAATTAAACTCCTCCCATCACATACATATTTTCCATTGTAGGAACCGGACTTCCGCCCTTTTTTTCCAGTGTAATGGCAAAAGCCTGAGCATTGGTGATGTTGGCAAGAGCAATCTTGCTGTCTTTTTCTTCAGTATACATACCTGCATCCACAGGTTTTCCGTCTGCAATCGCCCAAAGCTGATACTGCATTCCTTCCGGAGCTTTTGGTAAACTTTCGGCATCAAGATAAACATCTTTAGTTTTGGTATCCCAGAAAACCATTGCTTTGGAATCGGTGTGTTTTTCTACGCCTTTCAGTTTTACCATTTTCATATCAGGATTGGAAATCATTTCCATTTTCTGATTCATTTTCTGCATTGCAAGATTCTGAGCATTTTTCTCAGTTTCCATTTTTGCAATGGCTGCTTTTGTTTCTTTCTGGCTGTTCATCCAGAAAATATTTCCGCCAACGCTTACCAGAAGCAGAACCGATGCTGCAACGGTATATACTTTCCAGTTATTATTTCCCTGAATTCTTATCTCTTCCTGTGGTTTTGCTGCAGGAATATCTGCAGAAAATACAGGCTTTTCTTCTTCTTCAGCAGTCTGTTCCTGCTGAATTCTGTTCCAAATCTTTGATTTTAAATCTGCCGGAGGTGCGACTGCCTGTGCCGTTGCAAGATCTTCCAGTGTTTTCTGTGCTTCTTCAAAAGCAGTTTTTACTTCTGCATTGTTTTTCATCACACACTCCAAAATACCCGCCTCCTCAGGAGAAGCAAGACCTAGAATATAAGATTCTATGATTCCGGATGATATGTATTCTTTAGTGTTCAATTTATTGATAATCTTTTAGCAAATCTTTTAATTTCATAAGTGCATTCCTCATTTTAGTTTTAACCGTTCCCAGCGGTATCTTCAGTTTTTCGGATATTTCATTTTGTGTATATCCCTGATAATACGCGAGATCGATAAGTTCCTTTTTGTCAGTTTCCAGACTTTCAAGCACGTTGGCAAAACCGATGTAATCGGAAGAGTTGTTGGTTGTTGAAAGCTCTGCAGAATTATATACGAAATCCGGAAGCGATTGGTTTTTCAGTTCATTCTGAAAACCTTTGGATTTTAAATAATCGATCGCTGTATTTCTTGCTATATTTATCATCCAGGTATAAAACCTGCCCTTCGAAGCATCATATTGGTGGATAGAATTCCATATTTTAACAAAAACGTCCTGAATGATCTCTTCTGTATATTCCTTAGACTGAACAATTCGAAGAATTACTCCGTACAACGCACCTGAATAGTGATCATACAGATGATGAAAACCGGTTTCGTTTTTTTCTTTTAATAAAACGATTAGCTGCTCTTCAGAATATTTTGTTTTAATAGTAAATTATTTTACTCATCAAAAGTAACAATAATATTAATCATAACCAAATTTTAAAAATTCTTTTAAATCCTTATTAAATGTAGGTATATGTTAACAGATTATGAATAATATTCCACTATATTAAAATAAAAACAAAATTTAATACACTGTTTTTCAATTGATTGTGATTTTTATTCAATTTTTTAAATCCAAAATAAAACCGAGTTCGTAAATGATTTTAAGAACAGACAAATCAAATAATTTATCATTAAAAATCAAAAGAAATGAATACAAGATCAAAAATCGCAGTTTTAGGAATGGTGGCTTTATCATTCGCTTTCAGTGGAAACGTAACAGCACAGACAATGAAGGAAAAAACAGTAATGGTTGGCGGAGCGCCGATGTATCCTTCAAAAAACATTATCGAGAATGCAGTAAATTCTAAAGACCACAAAACATTGGTGGCTGCCGTAAAAGCTGCAGGTCTTGTAGAAACTTTACAGGGAGCAGGACCTTTCACAGTATTTGCGCCTACAGATGCAGCCTTTGCAAAACTTCCAAAAGGAACAGTAGCAAATCTTGTAAAGCCTGAAAATAAAGAAATGCTTACAAAAATCCTTACTTATCATGTCTTACCGGGAAAATACAGCTCTAAACAGGTTTGGGCAGCTGTAAAAGCAGGAAACGGTAAAGCAATGATGAAAACAGTAGAAGGTGAAGAACTTACTTTCTGGGCAAAAGGTAAAAATCTTTATGTAAGAGACGCTAAAGGGAACGATGCAAAAATAACCATTGCAGACGTTAACCAATCCAATGGTGTAATTCATGTTATCGATACGGTATTAATGCCATAATAATTTTTAAGTGTGAGAAACAGCATAATATTTATGCTGTTTTCTTTCAAACTTATCTAAAAACACATTAACAATAAATAAATCTCTACACTAAAAAATAATATTATGAAAAAAACTATTAATGTTTCTAACCAGGGAGCGACTCTGGATACAGGCAGAAGAAATTTTTTGAAACTGAGCGGTGTAGGTCTTGCTCTTGCAGGTCTTACCATGATCGGTTGTGATGACGATAATTTCGATATGGTTGAAAATAACGTTTTCGACCTTGGAAAAGGTGATGTGGGTGTATTAAATTACGCTTATGCACTTGAACAGTTGGAAGCAGATTTCTATACCAAAGTGGTTAATAATTTCTATTCCGGAATCTCAAATGCCGAAAAACAACTTTTTACAGATCTTTATCATCATGAAGTAATCCACAGAGACTTCTTTAAGGCAGCGATCAGCGGAGCAACATCTAACGTCTTGCCTACTCTGGAATTTCAATATCCAAATGTAAATTTTAACGACAGAAACTCTGTGCTTGCTACTGCAAAAGCATTGGAAGATACGGGAGTTGCAGCGTATAACGGAGCTGGAAAATACATTACCAATGCAGATTATCTTGTAATTGCAGGTAAAATTGTTTCCGTAGAAGCAAGACACGCTTCAGCGATCAGAAACCTTATCAACCCCGGAACTGCGGCTTTCTCCGGTGATGATGTGATTGATGCTAACGGACTGGATCTTGCCAAAGAACCAAAAGAAGTTGTATCTGCAGCGGGAGGATTTTTCAAAACACCTTTCACTTGGAAAGAACAGGGAATCGGTTAATTATTCACTTCAAAAAATTACATTATGAATATTCTTAAATTACTAGATAAGCTTTCTGATGATAAATTCTTCACTACAGAAACATCAAGATTAGAAACACTTACCAATATTTCATCTTTCGGGAAAAAAGCGGTTATTGCTGCAGTTCCTTTCGGATTAGGAGCCTTAATGACGACTCCTGCAAAAGCTGAAACCACAGACACTACAAAAAATGCAACATTCTTTAAAAGTGCTTTAACGGATGCATTGCAATTAGCTTTGGTCTTAGAATATCTTGAAAATGAATATTATGCATTAGGATTAGCGGCATCATCCCTAATTCCAAGTGCAGACCGTGTAGTATTTATGCAGATCGCAAAACATGAATCTGCACACGTAACCTTTCTGAAAAATACTTTAACTTCTTTGGGAGTAACTCCGGGAGCTAAACCAACCTTCGATTTTACGGCGAACGGAAGTTTTTCACCTTTTACAGATTACAATCAGTTCTTGGTTTTAGCGCAGGCATTTGAAGATACAGGAGTAAGAGCGTATAAAGGACAGGCAGGAAACGTAATGTCTAACAAGACTGTTCTTCAGGCGGCGTTACAGATTCACTCGGTAGAAGCAAGACACGCTTCACAGGTGAGAAGAATGAGAGCGAATAAAGGATGGATAGAATTGGCAGACGGAGGAAATATGCCTTCTGCAACCAACCCTGTTTACGCAGGAGAAGGCAATACAAATCAGGCAGGCTTTAATACCGCTACAGCTTTCGGAGCTGCTGCAGGTTCTGCTGCCTATGACGAAATTTTAATTGGAAGTGATGCCCAGGCAATTGCATCATTATTCATTGTCTGAGGAGTTTTTACCTTAAATTTTTAGCTGTTTAATCCCTTTCCGATATGTTCGGAAAGGGATTTTGAAAATATTAAAAAAAACTGTTAATTATTTTTTCATCCATGTCTGATTTTCTTTATTGTCAGAACGTTTTCTGCCATTATCAACATTATAGGCAAAACCAACTCCTAAAGTCTGTTTTAGCTGTGTTTTGGCAATCTGGTTATGATCATACAATAAGTCCAGAGTAACGTTGGTAGAAATGAACTTATTGATTTTCATATTTAAAATTCCGCTGTAGGCAAGCACGAGTCTTTCCGGATGATCCAGATAATTGGAAAAAACGGAACCTGTATTAATCAGGGTGATATTATCCATGATCTTCAGCTTGTACATAGCTGTTCCCAAAAAACCGAATTGAAATAAAGATGAATCGCCGTCATTTTTCAGCCCATAAATTCCCTTATACTGAAGATCTTTATCCAGTACAAAAGTCCATCTTGCATTCGCAGGACGTATTGTAGCCGTAAAATTGTCATTAGGTCTGTACGTTACCCCTGCTCCCATATTCAAATAACCGGGAGCCATGAAATTTGAAATTTTAGCTGCATCCGGATTATTTCCGTCCGCGTATCCCGGAGCAAACTGCGTCTGCAAACTGGCTCCTGCAGAAATGTACCAGTTTTTT
Source organism: Chryseobacterium sp. 2P (assembly GCF_059579425.1). Lineage (NCBI taxonomy): Bacteria > Pseudomonadati > Bacteroidota > Flavobacteriia > Flavobacteriales > Weeksellaceae > Chryseobacterium > Chryseobacterium sp. 2P. The sequence goes on along the minus strand of NZ_CM184194.1, from coordinate 2,106,573 downwards.
GCAAATTCTCTTCCGTAATTGGTCGAAAGATTAATGACATCCTGAGTTTTTCTTGTGCCGACTCCTTTCGTATTATTTTGTCCGTATCCGAGAATAATAATATTTTCCCACAGATCTTTTCCTTTTTCGTAGGTAAGATTATAGTTCAGTCCGGCAAGCCACCCCACATTATTGGCTCCTCCTCCAACCCAGTTTGAAAAAGCCGCCTGATTGAGCATTAAGGTATTCTGCCCCTGAATGCTCCATACTTTTGCAGTATCCGAAACAGCAGCTTCGCTTTTTTCCTGAGCAGATAAATGAATCCCTAGTAAAACGATAAACGGAAGTAATTTTCTTTTCATAGGTTTATATTTTAGTTTAAAATTAAAAATAAAATTTAATGATTTATTAAAAATTTTGAACTTAAATGAATTTATCTGAAATTATTTTACGTCATTATACAAAAAAAACTGTTCGCAATAAGGAACAGTTTTAAAAAAAAATAATGTGAATTAAATTGCTTTTGCCAAAGGCCAGTCGATGGGAACTTCAGTGGCTGCAAAAAGATAATTGGTTATTATTTTATCGCCTGTTAAAACAATTACATCTACGAGACTTCCCTTTGTATACCCTTCTTTAAAAAAGTTTTCTTTTATTTCATCAGAAATCGCTCCTTTATTTTGAGCAATAGATTGTACTACCTTCGCCAATGCATCCAATTTCGAGTCAAATGAAACATCTGCTTTTCTTATCTCAATAATCTGTTCATCTGTGAAACCGTTCATTTTAGCGATGGCTGTATGAGCACTTAAACAATATAAACAGTTATTGAACTGGCTTACCACAAGATTTACCACTTCTTTCTCCTTCGCTTTTAAGGAAGTTTTAGAGCTTTGTAATGCAATATACGTTGAAAGGGCATTTTCCGAATAGGCAAAAGTTGCATACAAATTTGGTACAAAGCCAATTCCTTTTTCTAAATTTTCAAAAATTGCCTGATTTGCTGCTGATACTTGTTCTTTTTGAGGAACTTCAAAATTTTTCATTGTTTTTAATTTGTTTAATTAATTTTACACTGCAAAGTTGCGGTTTCAGGAAAGGCAATTCCATAGCAGAATTTCCCGAAAGATTTAGATTTTTTCCCTTTCTGACTTTTTTAAAAGTTTTTCTGAATTAAAATGAAATTTTAATGTTTAAACTAATTTTAAATTTAACCGCAAGAGAGACAAAAGACTTTAGTGGATTTAAAGTATTTCAAAAGTCAGCAAAGAGAAAAAATCTTTGATTTTTTAAAACTTAGGTGCACTTTTTTTTCCATTTAACTATTAAACTAAACTTAAGAAACTAAAGTGTTTAAATTTTTTGCTTCTTTTGCGGTAAAAAAGTTTAAACAAGCTTGATAAAGGAAATTTCCAGAATAATCCAAGTGCTCAAAAGAATAAAAATCAAAGATTTTTAAAAACTATTGTAAGCTTTTCATTTATAATCACCAACTTTAAATAAAAGTTTAGTTTATCTTTTGCTACTTTTGCGGTTAAATAAGAAGTTCAAACAGACTTAATGATTTATTCTTTAAATAATAAACAGACCGGCTCCGAATGTCGGCTTTTTGTACATCCCGAACTTTTCGACCGGGATTTTTACGGGAAAGACCGCGAGAAAAAGCTGCTTACCATTGCCTGGAACAAAGGCGAAGACCAAAAAGTAATCATTGACGGGATTGAATATATTTTTAGATCGGGAACCGTTCTTTGTCTCATGGTCAATCAGTCTTTTCAGTTTGAAGATTCCTCCCGAATTGTTGCATGGCAGTTTAACAGGGATTTTTACTGTATTGAAACGCATGATGAAGAAGTAAGCTGTGTCGGATTTCTGTTTTACGGTTCAGCCGACATCATGTTTATTGCTGTTGACGAAAAAGATCATGAAAAATTATCATTTTTACAAAGCATTTTTATTGAGGAGTTTCAGGAAATCGACGGAATTCAGGAGGATATGATCAGAATGCTGATTAAAAGACTCATCATTATTATTACAAGACTTGGAAAAAAGCAGTTTTTAAAGGAAGAACTTCCCGAAGTAAAACTGGATATCATCAGAAGTTTTAATCTTTTGGTGGAAAAGAACTACAAAACTCAGCATTCTGTAAAATTTTATGCAGATCAGCTTCATAAATCGCCAAAGACTTTATCCAACCTATTCAGATTGTACAACAGCCAGAGTCCGTCGTCTGTTATTCAGCAGAGAATCTTTCTTGAAGCAAAGAGACTTTTGCTGTTTACCGATAAATCTGTAAAGGAAATTACCTATGAACTGGGGTTTGATGACGTGTCGTATTTCAGTAATTTTTTCAAGAGACTTTCAGGAAATACACCTGTTTCATTTAAGAAGAAAAAGCCTGTAAAGAAATAAAAAAGATGATTTTAAACCAATTAGTTTTATCTATTGACATCATGAAAAAAATATGTTATTTTTTTTCTGAAAATATTAGGATTGAAAATCATTTTTTAATTATATTTGTGAATCGAAATAATTTTTTTTCATCATTTGTGTTTTTTTAGGCTCCTTTCTAAGGAGTCTTTTTTGTTTTTATCAGGTAACGCGTTTCTTGTTACTCGAAGCTACCCATTCATCTTTTTTACATTTGCTGCAGTTTCCAGCCATACCTTTGGGCTTTTCTTCCGTATGTCCGCAGAATGTGCAGGAATAAAATCCCTGATGAACAATCGTTTTCACAGGATGATCCAGAGAATCCGGCATAATCGGAAGTCCGTACTTTACTCTTTCATCTTCGAAATAAAACACACTGATTTCTCCGGAAATTTCTTCAATGGCACTTTCAATCTGCCCAAGTTGGGAAATTCCTTTTAATCTTAATTCAGCAAAAAATTCATCACTCCCCAGATTTTCTTTCTTAAAATTTTCAATGGAAAATTCACCATTTTCGATCAGGCAGATGGATTTTCCCTCAATAAGCTGTTCGATTTTCTTATTTTTTGCGATAAAATACGTTACAATAGTGTACAGAAAAATAATAACCGCAAATACGATAAAGGATGAAATAATTCCGACATCTTTATTAAACATTGGATCTCCCGCTGCAGAACCAAGTCCGATAATAACCACCAGTTCGAATATTGAAAGCTGCTTTACTCCCCTCTTTCCCAAAACTCTTAATCCTATGATAATGGTAATGAACATAATGGCGGTGCGGAGAATAATTTCCAGAATAAAAGACCATTCTTCGTGCCCCATTAAAAGCTCTTTCCAGTCTAATTGTAACAGAAATACGGATAGCATATAAAATTTATTTTTGCAAGGTTCAAAAAATAAGCCAAGCAAAAGAAAAATATAGCATGAACGTTTGTCCTGAAAATAAAAGCCACCTCTGTTGAAACGGCTTTTTCTATTATTCTTTAATCCATTCTTCGCTGAGCAAAGCGTAGATTACATCATCTGTCCAGTTGTTTTTCCAGAATAAACTTTTCACAAAATGACCTTCTTTTCTAAAACCAACGCGTTCCATCAGTTTAATAGAATCAATGTTTTCCGGATCTACAGAAGCCATGATCCTGTGTTTTTTCAGATCACTGAAAAGAAAATTAATCACTCCTTTTAACGCTTCAGAAGCATATCCTCTTCCCTTAAAGTCTTTATTTAAAGTAATTCCTAACTCTGTCTGCAAATTTTCTGCACCAAAAAAATGAATTCCGATATCGCCGATCACAGCTTTTGTATCTTTTTCCGTAATTAAAACCTGATACCAGCTTTCCGGCTGATTGAATTCTTTGTTATTTCTTTCAATAAACTGTTCAACATCTTCCAATGTTTCCGGAATCCAGCTCTGAAATTTGTTGGCTTCCGTATCAGAACGATAATTAAAAACTGCCTGTTTATCGTCCAAAGTCAGATCCCGAATCAGTAATCTTTCTGTTTCTAAATGCATCTTTTATAATTTGATCCGGCTAAATTAAGATTTAATCTCAAATCTTAAAACAAGAGATTTAAACACCTAATTCAGCTTCTTCACCGTCATTCAGCACAAAACATTTTTCTTCCAAACCATTCTCCTTAATTTTTTCTTTAATAAATTTTCTGTCTTCTTTTGCATGACTTACACTTTCAAGATGTGTTACCCAGATTTTTGAATTCGGCGCGGTTTCACAGACATTTATAATATCCTGACTTGTCATCACAATCGGATCTCCCACGACAAAAGTTGCGGCTCCTCCTGCAACAACAATGTGTTCCGGCTGATGTTTTTTAATTGCCTGTTCCACTTCTTCACACCAGATACTGTCGCCCACAATATAAACCGACTGTTCAGCATTTTTAAAGACAAACCCATGAACTACGCCCATTTGTTCTTCAATTTCCCCTGTTCCATGATGTCCGTCCGTTAAAGAAATTTCAATATTTTTAAACTGTATTGTATCGTTAAAATCAATCACATTTTTAAATCCAGCCTCGGAAATCTGTTCGGAAATGATTTCAGGACAAATAATGGGTACATTTTTATCTAAAAGTTCAATCGCTTTCGGGTCCCAATGATCGGGATGAAGATGTGTAACGGCTACCGCATCAATCGTTTTTAATTTTTCCTGCAGTTCTTCCTCTCCAAAAGGCAAATCCACTAACGGATTCAATAATTCATTGTCTACCATCGGGAATTGTCCCAAAGAACCTTTTTCACCTAACATCGGATCAATTAAAATGTTCAGTCCATCAATATTTAAAAGCAGCGTTGCATTTCGCCATAATTGTAATTCCATTTTCTTTAATTTTGTATCTGCAAAGCTATTATTTAAGTGAAATTAAATAATCGATGGTTACCAAAAGGTGCACTATATACAATTTTGTAACGTATGACATTTGAAGAATTTAAAAACTGCGGACTGAGAAAAACATTAGACATGATCTCCGGAAAGTGGAAACCGCTTATTTTATCGAATCTTTTTGAAGAAAAAGAAGTCCGTTTTGTAGAATTATGGCGAAAAATGCCTAAAGTTTCAAAAAAAGTTCTGGCAGAACAACTCAAACAAATGGAGGAAGATCATATCATTCAACGGGTTGAAGTCTACAATTTTCCTCCGGAAGTATATTACAAATTAACGGAAAGAGCCAGAAAGCTCGGACCTATCCTTGATGAACTTCACCAATGGGGAAACGAACATCAAAAAATTTAAAATCAATTAATTACTGAAACTATCCAAAACTTCAAGAATATTCCGATACACAAAATCTAGTTCTTCAGGCGTAATGCAGTAAGGCGGAACGAGATACATCACATTTCCCAAAGGACGCATGATGATTCCTCTTTTTAAAAATTCATGATACAAAACCTTCCCGATTTCGTTAAAATAGGACGTTTTTTCATCATTTTTAATTTCCCAGGCGATAATCGTTCCGGTCTGTCTCACATTTTCAACTTTTGGATGATTTTTTAAAACCTGAGAAAAATTGAAATGTTTCTGACTGATTACATTGATTTTTTCCAGCGTTTCTTCTTTCAAAAGCAATTCCATACTTGCCAAAGCCGCTGTACAGGCTAAAGGATTTGCAGTAAAAGAATGACCATGAAACAACGTCTTATATTTATCATCCGACAAAAATGCTTCGAAAATCTGTTGTGAAGAAGTCGTAATTCCCATCGGCATTGTTCCGCCTGTTAATCCCTTTGAAAAACACATGATATCAGGTTTTTCCGAAAGATAATTTGCGGCAAACAGCTTTCCGGTTCTTCCGAAACCTGTAAACACTTCATCCTGAATCATTAAAATTCCGTTTTTTCTGCAAAATTTCATCAATTCTGATAAATCTTCGGCTTTGTGCATCAACATTCCTGCTGCTCCCTGAATCAAAGGTTCGTAAATGAAACACGCAATTTCTTCAGAATGATTTTTTATAATGTTTTTTAAATCTTCAATACTCCCGGAAGTCGGCGGATCAATAAAGATCACTTCAAAAAGCATTTCCCCGAAAGGTTTGGTCCAGACACTTCTTCCGCTCACCGACATCGCTCCGAAAGTATCACCATGATAAGCTTCTTTAAAAGCCAGAATTTTCGTCTTTTCTTTTCCCTGATTATGCCAGAACTGAATACACATTTTCAGCGCCACTTCCACCGCAGTAGAACCGTTATCCGAATAAAAAACCTTCTCCTGATTTTCAGGCAGCAACTTTAATAAATTTTCCGAAAGCTGAATGGCTGGTTCGTGCGTAAATCCTGCAAAAATAACCTGTTCCAGCGTATTCAACTGCTCAGAAACTCTTTGTGCAATGTACGGATTCGCATGGCCGTGAAGCGTAACCCACCACGAAGCCACTGCATCGATGTATTTTTTTCCGTCTTCATCATAAAGATAAATTCCGCTTCCTTTCACGATCGGGATTGCATCTTCCGCCGTTTTCATCTGCGTGTAGGGATGCCAGTTGACGGCTCTGTCGCGCTCTTGTAAATTCATAAATAATTGGTCGTAATGTTTAATTTTATCAATGCTGAATTGTCAATCGTCAAGTTTAAACGCAAAGACTTTATTTCTAAATTAATATTTTAAGCTAAGCAAAGTAAAGCAGATTTCATCTGCTATTAAGCAAACGCTTCATCATCCGTCTCTGACGGAAATTTCTTTGCTTTACTTATGATAAAAACAAAACATTTTCTTTGCGTTTAATCATTCTTTATATTAATAGATAAGTACTGAAAATTCAATGGTGAATTGTGAATTGTCAATCGTAAATTGTAAACGCAAAGACTTTATTTCCATGTTAATATTTAAGCTAAGCAAAGTCGAGCAGATTTCATCTGCCATTAAGCGAACGCTTCATCATCCGTCTCTGACGGAAATTTCTTTGATTTACTTATGATAAAAACAAAACATTTTCTTTGCGTTTAATCATTCTTTACATTAATAGATAAGTACTAAAAGTATAAATAGAATTCAATGCTGAATTGTTATTTTCACACTCCAAAAATTCGCGATTGACTATTGACCATTCACTATTCACTTTTCAGCACATCGTTTTCTCTTTCATCATCGGCTTTAATCCCAAAGTCTGCAGCATCTGCATATCCTCAGAAACGCCCGGATTTGGCGTTACCAGAAGCGTTTCCCGTTCTCCGGTAAAGATCGAATTGGCTCCCGCCATGAAACACCATCCCTGTTCAAATTCAGTCATTTCTATTCTTCCTGCGCTTAAACGAACCATTGATGAAGGCATTACAATTCTTGCTGTGGCGATCATTCTTACCATTTCCCAGGTATTCGTTTTTTCGTTATCCTGAAGCGGCGTTCCTTCTACTCTTGCCAATGCATTGATCGGGACAGATTCCGGATGTTTCGGCATTGTTGCCAATGTTAAAAGCATCGAAATCCTGTCTTTTGGTGTTTCTCCTAATCCGATAATTCCTCCCGAACAAACCGTAATTCCTGCTTTTCTTACATTATTAATCGTATTGATTCTGTTGTCGAACGTTCTTGTGGAAATAATTTCGTCATAATATTCCTCAGAAGTATCCAGATTGTGATTGTATGCATACAAACCTGCTTCCTGAAGGCGTTTTGCCTGATCTTCCGTTAACATTCCCAACGTACAGCACACTTCCAATCCAAGCTCATTTACGCCTTTTACCATATCGATCACACGGTCGAAATCACGGTTGTCGCGCACTTCTCTCCAAGCCGCAGCCATACAGAAGCGCGATGAGCCGCCTTCTTTTGCTTTTTTGGCGTGTTCTATGACCGTTTCTGTCGGCAGTAAAGCCTGAACTTTAATATTCGTATGATAACGCGCTGCCTGTCCGCAATACGAACAGTCTTCCGGACAACCTCCTGTTTTAATTGAAAGCAGGGTCGACATCTGAACTTCTTCAGGATTATGCCACTCACGATGAACTGTTGCAGCTTTGTAAACAAGTTCCAGAAGCGGAAGATTATAAATTTCTTCTATTTCTTCCTTCGTCCAGTCGTTTCTTAATTGATTCTTATTCATGATTCTATTTTTTCTAATTGTTTTGCAATATTTTCTATACTTTCTTCTGTTATACTTTCAAGGTCAGGAATTCTTAGAATTTCAGTTTCTGATGGAATATTTTCACAAATAACCCTTTCCGTGTCCGGTGGAAAATTTCCGTTGAGAATTAAATATTTCAGTTTAATTTTCTTTTGGTTTAAAACTAAAACAGACAACAATGTATGATTGATGCAGCCTAAATAATTCTTCACAACCAAAGCAGCGGGAACGTTCAGTTTTTCAATTAAATCAATTATAAATTCATTATCATTCAGCGGAACCATCAATCCTCCCGCTCCTTCTATGATTAAATGATTCTGTGTTTCAGGAAGTTTAAATTCATTCAGATCAATCAGAACTCCTTCTTCCTTTGCTGATTGATGCGGTGATGCAGCCAGTTTAAAACGATATCTTTCCGGATGGCAAACCGTATGCTTTCCTACCCAGTCTTTAATTTTCATCGTATCAGAGTAATCCAGATCTCCGGACTGAACCGGTTTCCAATACTCTGCCTCAAAATATTTGGTTAAAACCGCCGAACAAACCGTTTTCCCGACTTCAGTCCCGATTCCTGTGACGAAGAGTTTTTTCTGATTCATATTTTGTATTTCTAATTCAATGTTCATTATTTCAATGGTTTCTTGTCATTTCACGAAGGAGAAATCTATCCTTTTTTAATCATAAAATTGTTTAAACTGTTTCAGGATTAACCACAAAAGTCACAAAAGACAGTATTAAAGTGAATTTCTATAATAATTAAAGCGCTCAAAAGAATAAAAATCAAAGATTTTTAAAAACTATTGTTACCTTTTTGATTTATAATGATCAACTTTAAATAAAAGTTTAGTTAATCTTTTGTGACTTTTGCGGTTAAATAAAAGTTTAAACAGACTTAATCAATAGATTCATTACTCCCCAATTGAATGATATTTACGTTTTAAACAAATTCTTTAATAATCCCGGTTAACTTCAAAATTTCCTCTTCTGTATTAAAACTGTGAATGCAAATCCTCAGTCTTTCCGTTCCTTCTTTTACCGTTGGACTGAAAACCGCATACGCTAAAAATCCACTTTCCGATAAAACGTTCTGTAAAGTTTTCAACTGATGATTATCCGGAATAATAATGGCCTGAATCGGACTGTTTTCAGAAGACGGAGTGGCTAAATTCTGTTCACGAAAAATTTTAATGTTTTCCTGAAGTTGTATGGATAATCTACTGTTTGCTTTTAAAAATTCATATCCGCTAAAAATACTCATCCATAGAAAATCGTGCGCTGAAGTTGTATAGATAAAAGGGGATGCAAAATTGATGAGATAAGATTTAATTAAATCATTCGTTAAAATCGCCGCACCATGCGTTCCCAAAGCTTTTCCATAGGTTACAACCGTTGCTGAAACTTTTTCCTGTAGATTCAACTCACTCACCAAACCGTTTCCAAAAACACCGAAAGCGTGAGCTTCATCCACAACTAACTGAGCATTGTATTTTGCTGTGATTTTTGCAATCTCTTTCAAAGGAGCAATATCTCCATCCATCGAATACAGGCTTTCAACTGCAACATAGGAAAGTCCGATTTGCTTTTTCAGAATCCTTTCTAAATCATCAACATCATTATGCCTGAATTTCAGTTTTTTAGCATTCGACATTCTACATGCATCATGAACAGAACGATGAATTTTTTCATCCACAATTATGGTATCATGTCGATTGGGAAGCGTTGAAAACAAAGCCAGATTAGCATTATATCCCGAAGAAAAAAGCAAAGCCGATTCGTATTGATGTTCTTTGGCTATACATTCTTCTGTTTCAGCAACAGTTAAACTATTTCCGCTGATCAGTCTGGAACCTGTACTTCCTTTCAGTAATTCCGGCTTTTCGTTGATTTTTTTTAATAAAATCTGCTGAAAATCTTTATTTCCCGCCAATCCCAAATAATCGTTGGAATAAAAATCCACTCCTTCCTTTTGAGATTTTAAAACCCGTAAGGTTCCGCTTTCTTTTCTTTTTTCTAAGGCTTCCTGAAAATGACGAAAATTATTCAGCATAATTTACCTGTAAAATCTCTTTTGAAATGGCATCAATCCATTGGTTATGAAGATCTTTTTCAATCTCTAAAATAATTTCTGCATGAATTTTCCAGTCTTCCGAAAATTCGTCCAACTGATTAATCATTTCCTCCAAATGTCCTTCTTCCTCCAAAATAATTGATTTCACCATAATTTTTGAGGTATATTTTGTCAGAATCTCCTGATAAACCGGGTACAGTTCATCGGCACGAACTTCAATAGCATACGTTACAAACAGATAAGCCGCATACTTCAATTCTTCTTTGCTGAGATTGAAATTCTGCTGAAGATATTTACACGCTTTAATGTCAAGAGAATGAAGATATTGTCTCGTTGCCGTTGCGGCTAAAAGTTCATTGCTATTGTACGTTTTGCACATATCAGGATCAATTTTCAGGATCTGCTTTTTAAGATAATAAGCATGGCGATGTTCTTCCGCAGCGTGTTTTAGCTGTATTAAACTCACGTTAGTAGGATGTTCGCAAGCTGAAATTTTTCTGGCTCCTGCATTTTCCATAAAGGAAAGCGTATTCAGCCATTTTGCGTGCGTTTCATTTTGCTGAACAATTTTTTCTAAAAGACTGTACAATTCCATTCTTTTTTGTTTTGGTTCAAAAGTAGTATATTGCCGGATGGTTAAATGGTACCAGTTTTGAGATTATGGATAGTCCGGTTAAAATTCCTTATCAGAGTTTCATAAAAATCAATAGAAATTCCGAAGTTTCTATTTACATGCAGATTTCCAATCAGCTTATTAATGCCATTCAGCGCGGTTTTTTGCCATTCGGAACCAAACTTCCGGGAACAAGAATGCTGAGCGAAATGCTGAATGTTCACAGAAATACCATTGTTTCTGTTTACGAAGAACTGTTTTCTCAGGGATGGGTGGAAAGTCTTCCCAACAAAGGAACTTTTATCATCGGAAAAGACCAGTATCAGTTTTTGGAATCGAAAAATTTACAAAAAATTCAGCTCGAAAATTATCCGAAATCAACTGGATTTACCTTCAAAACATCCAATATTTTAGATAATCCTTTTGAATATTCCAATTGTGAATACATTTTTAATGACGGAATTCCCGACATCCGCTTAACTCAGATCGATCAGCATTCCAGAATTTACAGTTCTATTTTAAAAAGAAAGGCGCATAAAATCGGACAGTACAATCAGGACGGAAGTGAATTTTTTAAAGAAAATCTTTCAAAATATTTAAATTTGTCCAGAGGATTGCCCATTTCTAAAAATAATCTTCTTATTACAAGAAGCACAGAAATGAGCATTTATATTGCTTCGGAAATTCTTTTATCTGAAGGGGATATTGTTTTAGTTGCAGAACTGAGCTATTTCTCGGTGAACATGATTTTTCAAAAAGCAGGGGTGAAAATAAAATCAGTCTCCATTGACAATGACGGAATTAACACAGAAGAAGTCAGAAAAATTTGCCAACAGCAGAAAGTGAGAATGCTGTATCTTACACCGCATCATCATTATCCTACAACTGTTACGTTGAGCGCACAGCGCAGACTGGAACTGCTGAATCTTGCAAATGAATTTGGTTTTATCATTCTGGAAGACGATTACGATTATGATTTTCATTACGACAAAAGTCCGCTTCTTCCCCTTGCAAGCGCAGATACGAACGGAATGGTAATTTACATCGGTTCTTTCGGAAAATCTCTGGCTCCCGGTTTTCGGACAGGATTTATTGTTGCTCCCGAAAATCTGATGTCTGAAATGAGAAAACATCTGGGAATTATTGACAGACAGGGTGATATTTTAATGGAACACGTTTTAGGAGAAATGATCGCCGAAGGAGAAATTAACCGATATCTGAAAAAATCATTAAAAATTTATCAGGAAAGAAGAGATTATTTTATCCATCTGATTCAGGAAAACTTAGGAAATTATATACAATTCGAAAAACCGTCAGGCGGACTTGCGGTCTGGGCAGAATGGCAAATTCCCATCAATTTAATGCAGCTTTCTAAAAATTGTGCGCAAAACAATTTATTTATTCCTAAAACCTTACTTTATCAGAATAAAAATCTAACCGCCATGCGTTTAGGATTTGGAAACCTCGATACTACAGAAATGGAAAAATCGGTTGAAATAATAACGGATCATGTGAAAAAGATGCTACATTAACGATTTTTAAATATATTGGTTAGATTTTTGAATGTAAAAAATAACAAAATTGCACCATTGAAACTTATCACATTCACAAATAAAGGCATTTATTGTCCGCAGGGAAAATTTTATATTGATCCTTGGCGACCGGTTGATTTGGCAGTCATTACGCACGGACACGCCGATCACGCACGTTGGGGAATGAAGAAATACTTGTGCCATCATTTTACCAAACCTATTCTGCATAAAAGGATCAGCGAACATCTTGAAGTTCAGAGCGTGGAATATGGCGAAGTCATCAATATCAACGGCGTAAAAGTTTCACTTCATCCTGCCGGTCATATCATCGGCTCCGCGCAGATCCGGCTAGAATACAAAGGCTATGTAAGTGTGGTTTCAGGAGATTATAAAGTTCAGGATGATGGACTAAGTACCCCTTTCGAACTGGTAAAATGCAATGAATTCGTTACCGAAAGCACTTTCGGACTGCCTATTTACAACTGGCTGGAAGTTCCGGATCTGAATAAAAAACTCCAGAACTGGGTACTCAGAAATCAGGAAAATCAAAAAACTTCTGTTTTCATCGGTTATTCTTTGGGAAAAGCACAACGCGTAATGAAAGCCGTTGAAGGAATGGGAAAAATCCACGTCCACTACTCGATCGGAAAACTGAATAAAGCCTTTGAAGAAATCGGAATCGTACTTCCTGACTATGAAATTCCGGATTTCAGGGAAAGCATCAAGCACGTTGCTGGAGATATTGTGATTGTTCCGCCGGCTTTGCTGGATTCCAATGTCATTAAAAAAATTCCGGATGCTGCAACGGCAATTTGTTCCGGATGGATGCAGGTTCGCGGTGCAAGACGATGGCGGAGTGCCGATGCAGGTTTTCCGATGAGCGATCACGCCGACTGGAAAGGTTTGTTACAAGCCATAAAAGCCACCGAAGCTGAAATTGTTCACGTTACGCACGGACAAACCGAAGTTTTTTCTAAATATTTGAATGAAATTGGTATTAAATCTGATGTGGTAGAAACGCTTTACGGCGATGATGATGAGGAAGAAAAAGAGAAAGAAATTATTAAAGACTAATAATTATATTGATGCCGGAAAGCTCCGTAGGAGCTTACTGTTAATAGAAAAAATTACGGCACAATAAAACGGAGCTCCGTAGGAGCGAACTGTTAATAGCCCATCATAATTAAGCCGAATTGTACGCAGCCCGGCTTGAACGGAGCTATTTTTGTGGAGCCAAGCGGAACAAAAAAGCGGGAGTGGAAGACGGATTAAGCTGCCCAAAAAATTGTTAACATACGTTTAAAAACGCCAATTAAAATTTATGAAACATTTCGCAGAACTGATCAATGTGCTCGAAAGCACCAACAAGACCAATGCAAAAATCGATGCCATCATCGATTACCTGGAACGTGCGCCTGATGAAGATAAAGTCTGGTTTATTGCTTTGTTTACAGGCAAAAGACCCAAGCGGAATGTGAACACCAACTATATGAAAGAATGGGCTTTGGAAATTACAGAATTACCGTTCTGGCTGTTTCAGGAAAGCTACTCTTCAGTCGGAGATTTAGGCGAAACCATTTCCCTGATTCTTCCACCGCCAACGGAAAAAATCGAACGTTCTTTGTCGGACTGGATGAATGATATCATCAACTTAAAAACAAAAACCGACGCTGAGAAAAAAGAATTTGTCCTCAATTCGTGGAATGGCTTGGATTATACGGAACGGCTGATTTTCAATAAATTATTGGGTGGAAGTTTTAGAATCGGGGTTTCAGATAAAACACTGATTAATGCTCTGACGAAATTTTCCGGACAGGAATCCAGCGCATTGATGCACAGTTTAATGGGAAAATGGCAGCCGACAGAAGCTTCATTTCAGGAATTGATTTCGGCTGAAAATGTAAATCCGGATAATTCAAAACCCTATCCTTTTTGTCTGGCTTATCCATTGGAGAAAGATTTGGAAGAACTCGGGAAACCCGATGAATGGTTGATTGAATACAAATGGGACGGAATCCGCGGACAGATTATCAAGCGTAATGATGAAGTCTTCATCTGGTCGAGAGGAGAAGAACTGGTGACGGAACAGTTTCCCGAAATCGCAGAAACCGTTCAGCAAATGAGCGGAAATTTTGTAATTGACGGCGAAATCCTCGCGGTAAAAGACGATAAAGTTTTAAATTTTAACGAATTACAAAAACGTCTCAATCGAAAGACATTGACCAAGAAAATGCTTTCCGAAATCCCGATTGAAGTCTTTGCGTATGATCTTTTGGAACTGGAAGGAAATGATTTGCGTGATAAACCCATCTCCGCGAGACGTGCCATGCTGGAAGAATTATTATTGAATGAAAATCCTGAAAACATCAAAATTTCCGAATCAATAGAATTTGAAAACTGGGAAGAATTGAACCAGATCAGAGAAAATTCCAGAGACATCAACAGTGAAGGTTTGATGCTGAAACAGAAAAACTCACCTTATCATTCCGGAAGAAAAAAAGGCGATTGGTGGAAATGGAAAATCAGTCCTTTAACCATTGATGCAGTTCTGATTTACGCCCAAAAAGGAAGCGGAAGACGAAGCGCATACTACACCGATTATACTTTTGCCGTGAAAAATGAAGATAAACTGGTCACCATCGCCAAAGCATATTCCGGATTAACGGATAAAGAAATTATGGAAGTCAGTAAATTTGTGAATAAGAATGCCATTGAAAAATTTGGTCCCGTTCGAACAGTAAAAGCTGAATTGGTTTTTGAGATTGCTTTTGAAGGAATTGGTTTCAGCAACCGTCATAAAAGCGGTGTTGCGCTAAGATTTCCGAGAATTTTAAGATGGAGAAAAGATAAAACAGTAGATGAAATTGATGATTTGGAAGAAATAAAAAAATTAATACAGTAATAAATTAATCGCAAGGAGAAACAAATTTTTTTATACTTTGCTTACTAAATGTTAAACTAAGCCGCTTCGCTTATCAAGGAAACACAATTTGTATTTCCTTGATAAATGAAACCCCATTGTATATCTTTAAAAAGATGATTTTATAATCCCTTGTTGACTTTGCGATAAATAAAAAGAAATAATTTGAGCAACTTCGAAAATACCAACGGCTTCAAAGTCATTCAGCAGTGGATGACGGATAAAGGCAATTCCCCTTTCAAATTTCAGGTCGATACGTGGCAGAAATTCGAGAACGGCTACAGCGGAATGGTGATTGCTCCGACCGGTTTCGGGAAAACATTTTCTGTTTTCTTAGCATTGTTAACCCATTTTTTAAACCATCCTGAACAATATGGAAAAGGTTTAAAAATGATCTGGATCACACCGCTCCGATCTCTGTCCAAAGACATTGCCAAAGCAATGCAGGAAGCCATTGACGAAATCGGATTGGATTGGTCTGTTGGCGTAAGAAATGGCGACACAGATCCGAAAGTACGGCAGCAGCAGGTGAAAAATATGCCTGAAATTCTTGTGGTAACACCGGAAAGCTTACATCTTCTTCTCGGGCAGAAAAATCACGAACGCTTTTTTAAGGAACTGAAAACCATCGTTGTGGACGAATGGCACGAATTGCTCGGTTCAAAACGCGGTGTAATGGTGGAATTGGGCATTTCTCAACTCACAAAATATGCTCCCAAAATGAAAATCTGGGGAATTACGGCAACCATCGGAAATCTTGATGAAGCGATAGATGTTTTAATTCCATATGACATTAAAAAAACAAAAATTACCGCCAAAGAACAGAAGAAAATTGATATTCTCCCCGTTTTTCCGGATGAAGTGGAAATTCTTCCGTGGGCGGGACATTTAGGAGCAAAATTAGCTGATAAAATCGTTCCCATCATTTTAGAATCTAAATCTACCATTGTTTTTACGAATACCCGAAGCCAGAGTGAAATGTGGTATCAGTTATTGCTTGAAGCCTATCCCGACTTTGCAGGACAGATTGCCATTCATCACAGTTCGATTGATGCTCATTTGAGAATCTGGATTGAAGAAAATCTAAGTTCTGGAAAGTTAAAAGCCGTCGTTTCGACCTCTTCTCTGGATCTGGGAATTGATTTTAAGCCGGTCGACACCGTTATTCAGATTGGTTCTGCAAAAGGCGTTGCGAGATTTTTGCAGCGTGCAGGACGAAGTGGCCACTCCCCTTTTGAAACTTCAAAAATTTACTGTGTTCCAACGCATTCACTGGAACTGATTGAAGTTGCCGCTTTAAAAGAAGCCGTAAAACAGAAAGTAATTGAGCCAAGAGATCCTCAGGTTCTGTGTTTTGATGTTTTGGTTCAGTTTTTAATGACTTTGGCGGTTGGTGACGGATTTTATCCGCAGGAATTGTACGAAAGAATTAAAAAAGTATATGCTTTTCAGGAAATGACGGATGAAGAATGGAAAAGCATCCTAGATTTTCTTACCATCGGCGGAAGTGTGCTGAAAAGCTATGAAGAATTCCATAAAATCGTGATTCAGGAAGACGGTCTTTATAAAGTAACGTCCCGAAAAATTGCGATGCTTCACCGGATGAATATGGGCGTTATCGTAAGCGATGCGATGCTGAAAGTAAAATTCATTTCAGGCGGTTACATCGGAATGGTGGAAGAATATTTTATTTCAAAACTCAAAAAAGACGAAAAATTTATTTTGGCAGGAAGAGTTTTGGAAGTCGCGATGATTAAAGATATGACGGTTTTTGTCCGCGCTGCCAAAGGAAAAGCTTTTGCGCCGAGTTATCTGGGAGGAAGACTGCCTTTAAGCTCAAATTTGGGACAGTTTTTAAGAGAAAAATTATCCGGAGCGCTTAATCCGAAAGCTTCGGAAAAGGAACTGAAGTTTCTGCATCCTTTGCTGATGAATCAGGAAGAACGTTCTCACATCCCGAAAGAGGACGAGTTTTTGGTGGAACTCATTAAAAACCGCGAAGGATATCATCTGTTTATGTATCCGTTTGAAGGTCGGCTTGTTCACGAAGTGATGTCGGCTTTAATTGCCTACAGAATCTCCAAACTGGCTCCGATTTCTTTTTCAATGGCGATGAATGATTATGGTTTTGAACTGTTCAGCGACAAAGAAATTCCGCTGAATGATGAAAATCTCCATAAAATTCTGAGCAGGGAAAATCTAATGACCGATGTAATTTCCAGCATCAATTCAGCAGAAATGGCAAGAAGAAAATTCCGTGACATTGCGGTCATTTCCGGAATGGTGATCCAGAATTATGCAGGAAAACAGCGTTCCAACAAATCTCTGCAAAGTTCGGCAGGATTAATTTTCAAAGTTCTCGAAGATTACGATTCGAATCATTTTCTTGTAAGACAGGCGTATACAGAAGTTTTTAATGCACAATTGCAGGAACAGCGACTGGTGGAAGCCTTTAAACGGATTGAAAAATCAAAAATAATCCTGAAATTTGCCAATACTTTTACCCCGCTGAGTTTCCCGATAAAAGTGGACAGTTTGCGACAGACGCTTTCCAGCGAAGGACTGGATGTGAGAATTCAGAAACTGATTCAGCAGGCTAAAAAAGGGAAATAATTTTTATCTGGGCAGCTTAATCCGCCCTCCGTTCCCGCTTTTTTGTTCCGCGATGCTGCACAAAAAGAGCTCCACTCAGGTCGGGCTGCGAATTTAGTCATCAGAACAAAAGTTAGCGGAAATCAGAAAACAATTATGAAAATAGTAACAAAAAATATCCATATTCAGGACGAAGTCTTTACATTAACCAATCAGAGAGCATTATTCTGGAAAAAAGAAAAAGCCTTGATCCTGTCAGATCTTCACATTGGAAAAACCGCCCATTTCCGCAAAAACGGAATTGCACTTTCCGATCATATTTTTGAAAATGATCTGCAACGTTTATCTGTTTTAATTGAATATTTTCAGCCGGAAAAATTTATCGTTGTCGGCGATCTGCTTCACGCAGGAGACAATTCCGGAGTAGATAAATTCTGCGAATGGAAAAATGAATTTCCAAATCTTGAATTTCATCTCATAGAAGGCAATCACGACAGAATTTCAAAGAAACTCGAAGCTAAACTCTGTCTTAATTTCAGGGACGAAACCCTAAATATTGATGATTTTTTATTCGTCCACGATTTTCAGAAAAAGAATGAAAAATTTCAGATTACGGGACATATTCATCCCGGATTTGTCATTAATTCTGTGGTAAAAAAAATCAAACTTCCGTGTTTTGTTGTTACGGAAAATCAATTGTTGCTTCCGGCTTTTAGTGAATTCACAGGTTTAGATACAAAAAATCTCCCTAAAAAAGGAAGATTCTATGTTTTTACGGATGCTGAAATTTATGAGATTTAGAAGAAAATTTAAATAAAATCAGTTTAAAATTTTCTTCATCATCAGATCCGTCTGTTCGTCATTTCCCAAACGGAAAATATGCTTGTCAAATTCTTCAAAACCATTCTTTTTGTAAAAATTGACGGCTCGTTTATTTTCTTCCCAAACTCCCAGCCAAATGTATTTTTTGTGATGTGAAACGGCAATATCCAAAGCTTTGCTGTACAAAAGCTGCCCTACTTTTTTACCGTGATGCGAACTTTTCACATAAATTCTTTCAATTTCCACAGACGATTCGTCCTGAAGTTCGGTTTGTGCATTTCCAAAATTAATTTTCAGATAACCTACTGCATTTTCTTCATCACAAGCGATATAAAACTCAGAATGAGAGTTAGTTAATTCTTTTGTCAGTTTTTCTTCCGCAAAACTTTCGGTAAGATACTTCTGAATCTGCTCTTCTGAGTTATGAGGTGCAAAAGTTTCATAAAAGGTCTCTTTTCCTATTTTCTGAATGATTTCAAGATCACTAAGAGAAGCTTTTTTAATGATAATTGCCTCCATTTTTACGAAAATAAAATTTTATTAAACGCTTCCGAAGCCAGATGAACCTGAACAGCCCAATCGTCCGCAGCATCACTTCCTGCATCGTCGGAAATATATTTCAGGCACAGGAAAGGAATTTCTTCCTTCATCGCGATCAAAGCCAGAGGATAAGCTTCCATATCCACAATATTATAAACCGTTTCCGAATGATTCATCTCAAAACTGTCGCCGCTTCCGCAGATTCCTTCCGGAAGATCCTGTCTTTTCAAACCATATTCCAAAACGGGCGGAATTCCTGAAAGCGGGGTTTCGTACAGGCTGAAACCAAGTCCTCTTACATCCATATCGCGCTGGATGAATTTTGTACAGCATACAACATCTCCTTTATGGAAACTTTTGCTTCCGGCAGAACCCAGATTAATGATTAGTTTTGGACGTTTACGATAGATTTCTTTCGTTAATTCCATTGCTGCATTTACTTTTCCGATGCCTGTAATCAGTTTATTTTTATCGTTAAATACTTTTCCTGCTTCAGAATCCAAAGCAAAAACAAAAAGAGTGTCTTCAATCAAAAACTGAAGTTCGTCGTTTATTTTTATCATTTAATTAAGCTTAAATTTCACAACCATCTGCATCACAAGAAGCTCCGTTATCCGAAAGATTTTGCAGTGGAGTTACCGTTTCATCGTAAGTCTGCTGCAATGCGCTGGCAAAAAGTTCTACAGGCTGCGCTCCGGAAACCGCATATTTTCCGTTCAGTACGAAAAACGGAACGCCGGAAACGCCATTGTTTCTCGCTTCCATAATATCTTTGCTGATTTCAGTATTATACTCTTCGGAAGCTAAAACTTTCTGAGCTTCTTCCCGATCAATCCCCAAAGAACCGGCAAGATCAACCAGTGTTTCCACATCTCCTACATTTTTACCATCTACAAAATGAGCAATGAAAAGGGCTTCTTCCATTTCGTTTGCCTTATTGTATTTTTTAGCTAAATGCAAAATTTTATGAGCGGAAAATGTATTGGTGATCAATGCTTTTTCGAAATTAAAATCAATTCCGGCTCCGCTTCCCATCTGTTTTACCTGCGCGATCATCTGCTGCGCCTGAGCTTCAGGGAAACCTTTCTTTTCTTTAAAATATTCGGAAGTTGTCTTTGTTTCTTTCGGGTCTAAAGTAGGATCTAACTGAAAACTTTTCCACTCCACTTCTACCTGATCTTTAAAAGGCAGATTTTCCAGTGCTTTTTCAAAATTGTTTTTTCCTATATAACAGAACGGACACATCACATCCGACCAGATTTCTACTTTCATTTTCAATATATTTTTATACTGTTTTAACGCAAAGTGCGCGAAGATTTTTTTAATAGCTATTCGTTTTTAAGTTCACAGAGTCGTTTGACTACGTCGAATCTTAGATTTCACTTAAATAAGCACACAGAGCGTTTTTTTATTTTTAAATTCTTTTTTTCCGGTTTTTTTTAAACAGCAGTACAAAAATACTCAATTTACTGCTAAAAAGTTTACTGCATTTATTGGTTTTGCTGATGAAAGGTATTGACGGAAATATTTCATTGTTTTATAAATATTCAGGAAATTTGCTCCATGAAAATCATACCACTGAAAGAAGGAAATTTTTCTACCAGTAAGACAAAAGATTTTACGCTTTTAACTGAAGAAAATAAAGATACGGTTAAAGGAATCAGAATGTCTGTTACTCCTTTTTTAATCATTACAGAAAATGATACTATTCTTCTGGATGCAGGAATCGGATGGAAAAATGAAGAGGGAAAAACGGTGATTTCAAAAATTCTGGAAAGAGAAAATGTTCATTCTGATCAGATTACCAAAGTTTTGCTTTCTCATCTTCACAAAGACCATATTGAAACCACAATTACCAGAACCGAAAACGGATTTCAACCTACCTTTCCGAATGCGGAAATCTACATCCAGAAGCGTGAACTGGCTTTCGCAATGGAAAACCGAGGAAATTATTCTTTTGATTTTGATACGCTTGAAAAGCTGATCGAACTTGAAAATATTGTCTGGATGGATGAAGACAAGGGAAATATTACGAACGAAATTTCGTTTGAAGTTGTCGGAGGTCACACTCCGTTTATGCAGGTGTTTTGGGTGAAAGAAGAAAATGAGACTGTTTTTTACGGAGCAGATAATCTTCCTCAGCAATCTTATTTAAAATATCATCTGGCTTACAAAAGTGATTTCGACGGAAAAAAGGCAATGAATTTAAGGATGAAATGGGAAAAAGAAGCTATCGAAAACCATTGGAAAGTTTTATTGTACCACGATCTGGATACTGCTGTTCTGGAATTTTAAACAAAAAAAATGGTTTAAAGATCATTAAACCATTTATAAATATCCATCTCAGAAGCAATATTAAGCTTTTTACGAAGCCTGTTCTTACGGTTTTGTATTGCTTTGGGAGTTACAAACGTGTACGTTGCAATCTCTTTAGTCGTTAAATTCAGTTTTAAATAAATACAAAAAATAAGTTCTGAGTTTTTAAGATTGGGCTGGATTGCAGATAATTTACTGAAGAAATCCGGCTCAACCAATCTGAATTTATTCAGCAGACGGGGCGAATTTTCTTTCGCTAATGCTAAAATCTCGTCCTGTACAAAAATCTTTTGGTTTAAATCTTCTAAATTGAATTCAGTCTTTTCGTTTTTCATAATTTCTCATCTCTACTAATTTCTGACGCTTTCCAAAAAAGCTTCAGCATAAATTTCTACGCTCTTTTACTTCGGTTCCGCAGTTAATTTTTTATCGGTTGAAGTAATTTTTCAGTTTTGAATATTTTACTATTTCAATACCATTTATTTGCTTATTTTTTCTTTGTTTTTGAATTTATGCTTAAAATAATATCGTGAAAACAACGATTAAGATTTTAGCCAAAGACAAAGAAAGAAAAAATGATTAAAATTTTATATAATTAAAATACCACATACATACCACGTTATTCTTCGGGCAGCCTTATTTTTCGGGATATTTTTTTTGATATTTTCAATTAACTGTGAACAAAACTAGAAGTTTTTGTCATCTTTTTTTATGATTACAATCAATTGTACATGAAAATATAGTCTAAAGCCGGAACTGAAAAACTTTTTTTCTTTGTAGTATTTTGAAAATCAAAAAATTACCCTCTTTGATACATAAAAGTGATCAGGAAAAATAAATTAGTCCGGACTGTTTAAAATCTAATAACGAAATATGGGATAAATGACTAAAAAAATTAAAGATTCAGTTGTTTCTGGAATTCTTCAAAATATTGCGCGAGATGGAGACCGTCTGCCAAACCGTGATGCGCTTCTATAGAAACCGGAAGAAACTTCTTTCCTTCTCTGATACTGAATTTTCCGAAGGCGATTTTAGGAATGCATTCTTTAGGATCAAAATTCGTAGGATGCAGCAGCGCGCTGAAAGAAGTCCACGGAATAGAAGTATGCCTGATATGATTGATCGGTAAACCATCATTACTGATTCCCAGCCCTTTAGAATTTTGTACGGTTTTTACCTGTTCCTGAAGTCTTTCATTAAAAACTTCAAAATTTTCAGAATAGTGAAAGAATGAAAACCCGAAAGTTCCGTCTTCCCTGCCAATTGTACTTCCCACATGAACCTCATCATATAAAATTACCTCATCATTTACAATTCTCAGTTTCAGGGCATCTACAGAGTTTACAGCTATCATGGATTTGTAAAGATATGCCGCAAAAAACGACTGTTTATTCTTTTTCGCCTCATCATAAGCTTTGGTACAGTCCACTTCCGAAGTAAATCCGAAATAAGGGCTTTTCATTTTAGAAAAAAATTCGAAATGCTCTTTCCTGTCCCAGCTCTCAATATCTATAATCTTCACTATTCTATTTTTTGCAAATGTCTGCAAGATTTATCAATTATAAAAATTATCAGGAAATAAATGCATCCGGCAACGTATTTTTGTACAGGATTTGCAGTAAAATCTCCAGATTATTATTTAAAGTTTGTGTAAACTAATTTTAAATTTAACCGCAAAAGGTACAAAAGAATTTATTGGATTTATTTTAAGTGTTTCAAAAGTCTGCAAAGAGAAAAAAATCTTTGATTTTTTTTAACTTATGTGTTCTTTTTTCATTTAGGTATTAAACTTAAACAACTAAAGTGTTACAATCTTTTGCATCTTTTGCGGTAAAAAAGTTTAAACAAATTTTTCAACAAAACTATTGGAAATGAAAGAAAAAGCAGGATTTATCGGATTGGGAAATATGGGATATCCTATGGCGAAAAATTTAGAAAAAGCGGGAGTTCCGTTATCCGTTTACAACAGAACTCCGGCAAAGGCAGAAGATTTTAAAGAAAATTCTGTTGTTTATGATACGGTGGAAGATGTCGTAAAAAACAGCGATATTATTTTTACGATGCTTACCAATGACGAAGCAGTAAAAGACGTTTATCAGAAAATACTTTCGCTGGATATCTCAGAAAAACTTTTTATTGATATGAGTACGATTTCGCCGGAAATGACGGGAGAAATTTCGAGTGCGGTAAAAATAAAAGAAGCGGGTTTCATTGACGCTCCGGTTGCCGGAAGTACAAAGCCTGCCGCAGAAGGCACACTGCTGATTATGGCGGGTGGAGAAGAAAAAGATCTCAAAAGAGCGGAACCTTATTTACAGAAACTGGGAAAAACTATTAAACATTTGGGTGAAAACGGAAAAGGAATTGCAGCGAAGCTTTCGGTGAACTATTTTCTTTCAGCGATTTATCAGGGACTTGCGGAAACGGTTCTGTTTTCGGATAAACTGGGAATCGACCGTAAAGATATGCTGGAAATCATTAATGAAAGTGCGAGCGGAAGCGGTGCTACCAAAGTAAAAACACCACTTTTAACGGAAGAAAATTATGATCCCGCTTTTGCTTTGGATTTGATGCTGAAAGATATTGTACTGGCAAAGAATGCAGGGGCAGATTTTCCATTGTCTGAAACGTTAATCAGAACGTATCAATCTGCTCATGATGAAGGTTTTGGAAAAGAGGATGTGATCGGAATCATTAATTATCTGAAAAAATAGCGCTCCAAAAAATCTTCTTAAAATATATCGTTTTCTCCGATTTTTCTGTGGATTTTTTTAATTGTGGTCGGGTTTTTGAATAAACAACCGTAATTAAAATCAGTTTTAAAAGAAAATCAATCACAAAAATATAATATTATGTCTACAGAAAATCTTACCCACACGGAAGCGATTAAAAAAATTAAGGAATTATCTGAAAATGCAAGAATCTGTATGTTTTGTACAGAACTGGAGCAACTTCCGATCAATTCCCGCCCGATGTCTCTTCAGGAAACCGATGACGAAGGAAATCTCTGGTTCATCAGTAGCGATACGAGCAACAAAAACTTTGAGATAAGGGATGATAAAAGAGTACAGTTATTTTTCATGAACAATTCTGATTATGAATATCTTTCAGTGTATGGAGAAGCTGCCATCTGTAAAGACCGATCGACAATTGAAGATAAATGGTCGCCAATGGCAAAAGCATGGTTTGAGGAAGGAAAAGATGATCCGAATGTATCAATTATCCGTGTAGAACCGAAAGAAACCTATTACTGGAATACAAAAGCCGGAAAACTAGTAAGTCTTTTCAATTTTGTAACTTCGGCCATTACAGGAAATACAACGGATAATTCCGACGGCGTGGAAGGAAAAGCAACGGTTTAAGATTTGTTTAAAATAATTTGAAAAATGGTTTGTGTATCAGCACAGTTCGTTTTTCGGTTAAATAAAAAGCAGTGGAGAAATTCACTGCTTTTGTTTTGTTTGATGGTTAAAAATTTTTCACAAATCCGATTCCTACATTTCCTTTCTGATAGTAAGGCATCATCATTGCCTGAGATTTTTCCGGCTTTCCGCCTAAGAGTTTATTGATTTTCGGATAAAGCCAGTACGCAAGTTCCGTAGACAAAATCCCGAATCCTGCTCCGCCAATAACATCTCCGAACCAGTGTTTGTCATTCAGCATCCGATACACTCCTGTAAAAACGGCTAAAGAATACCCCGAAATTCCCAGCAAAAGATTGTGGTCTTTATATTCCCTGAACATAAACTGCGCCGATGCAAATGCAATTGCCGTATGCCCCGAAGGAAAAGAAAGCCTGTTGGAATGATCCGGTCTTTCTTCTTTTACAGCGTGTTTCAGCGGAATAGTAATGGCGGAAGTTATCATCATGGAAGTTCCGTAGATAATGCTTCTGTCACGGAAATTATGTTTTCCTTTTACTCCGAGCGCATTCAGACCATAGACTAAAACTGCGGGAGCAAATTGTGTATAATTATCCAGTTTAATATGATCCGGTTTATGTTCGCTTATTTCGTATTGCGTAGAAGAATTCAGGTTTTTTAGTTCATCAATGCTCAGACTGGCAATTCCGTAAGAAATCAGTACGGTAGGAACGATAAGCTTTTTATAGCTGAACTGATGCGTCTTATCTTCAGGAAGACTTTTAAGAACCATTGCAGAATCTGCATTATCCTGAAACTGCAGGCTGTCCGCTTCCTGAGCGGAAATCAGTTGAACACTTCCGACAATCAAAAATAGTCCTGCAAAGAATTTTTTCATATAATAAAATTTAATGATGAAAAGATCAGAGTATGAATATACATAATATTATTTTTCAAATATAAGCGAAATCTTAAAATACAGTTTTACATAATTTTCATGCTTATCGGGAATTGCATAAAATAACCCACACAAAAATGTGTGGGCTAAAGCTAATTTATAAAATAAGGCTGAGTTTTATCCGTTAACAACGATTCCTCCGTTCGGATGCAGAACCTGTCCGGTAAACTGTGCAGCGTCTTCGCCTGCCAAAAAAAGGAAACTGGAGGCAATTTCTTCTGGTGTAGCATTTCTTTCAAAAGGAGGTTTGTCCGGATCTTCTTCCTCTTCATCAAAAGTTTCTTTGGTTAATGGAGTTGCTACAGGTCCCGGAGCAACGGCATTTACACGGATTCCTTTAGGTCTTGCCTGCAATGCCAGAGATCTTGTAAAAGAAACAATGGCACCTTTTGTTGCTGAATAATCGAGGAGTTCAGGATGTCCCTGATAAGCCACTGCGGAAGTGGTATTGATGATAGAACTTCCCTCTTTCAGATACGGAAAAACAACCTTCGTTAATAAAATCATACCGATTATATTTGAATTGAATGTTGTCCGGATATTTTCTTCTTCGAGTTCTTCGATACTTTTTGAAGGAAACTGTGTTCCGGCATTATTAACAAGAATATCAACCTTTCCGAATTCTGAAATAACTTTTGAGGTTACCTCTTCACAAAATTCATAATCATTAATATCTCCTTTGTAAACAGAACATTTTATTCCTGCAGCTTCAATTTCTGATTTCGCTTTTTCTGCATCTTTTTCATCGGAATGATAGATAATCGCAATATCTGCTCCTTCTTCAGCAAAAAGTAGCGCAACAGCCTTTCCAATTCCACTGTCGGCTCCTGTGATAAGAGCGGTTTTACCGTCTAATTTCAATTTCCTCATTATTTCAAAATTAAAAGCTGATTGATCTCACTTTTAAAACAGCCTAAAATAAATTCGGTGTAATACAACTGAGCGTTCAAAGCCTGTGTTTTCGGATGAAGTTCCAGTTTTTTAGTGAGAACAATTTCTCCTTTGTAGGCAAAAGAAAAGTAAGCAAAAATCTTATACGAAGAATTACGGATCGGCGTACAATATCCTGTTGTGGCAATAGACCAGTCGGATTCGAAAAACTTTGCGACATTAAGAGCCATAGTTTCTGCGATATTTTCCGAAACGCAGTCACATTCTTCACCTTCTGTCTGATCTACATTCAGAAGTCTCACTTTTTCGGGTAAAGTATAGGCTGTCATTCCGCCTTTGTAAAACAATGATGCATTGGGCATTTGTGAAAAGGCAAGCTGTAAACATCCGGAGGTTACGCTTTCTACCACAGAAATTGTTTCATCAGCGGTAATCAGCGACTGACTGATGTAATCTAAGAGGTTTTTTTGAAATTCCATAATCTTTACTATTTTATGTGGTTGTGGTGTATATCTAATTTTTGTCTTTTCAGATCAAAATTTATTACGTGTTTCTTTCGGCTTCAAACTCCCAGACTCTGTGGCTGGCAATTGCCTGTATAAATTTACTGTCAGGCTCAGGATCTTCCCAGGTTACAATGGCAGAATCTTCATGTTTTCTTAAACCGACATTGCTGTTTTTGTAAAGTGCTTCTGTACCTTCATCAAAATAAATTGCTTTGCAGTGTTTGTACGCTTCATTAATGAAATGTAACACTTTGTGCTTGTTGTCCGCTTTCATAAGCTCTTTTGCGGAATCTTCTCCTGCACCGATGAACAGGGCATCAAAACATACGCTTGCTGTACTTGTGAGGGAGTGTTTTGGCGTTAAGGCAGATCCGCTGTCCGTCTTTACCGGAGCTAAACTGGGTGCAATGATTTCAACAACTGCATTCTCACTTTCCAGTTTATTTTTTAGATCATTTATAGTGCCAAAATTGGCTCCATCAGCGATAATAAAGCCAATTTTTCTTCCCTGAATGGTATTTTTTACGGTATTTGCCATGCTTAAAGCTTCAGAAGCTCTCGTATGTGCTTCTCTTTCTTCACTTTGCAGATCTGTAGGATTGCTGTCTGCCGGAAGGCTTTTATTAGGGAATTCCAGCTCTTTTACTTCAACGCCTACATTTAAGGCAACCGTCTTTGCTAAGGATTTATCAATGAAATTAAGCTGTCCCACCATTCTTTCTCTGATTTCCGGAATGGTGACTTTCGACAATTCAAAAATCAGGGCATTCTGAAGATGGGTTTTCTCATGATCGGTCTGGCTGTTGTAAAATAATTTTGCCTGAGAATAATGATCTACAAAGCTTTCACTTCTGGCTCTTATTTTTGTTCCTGAAACTCTTTCCTGATGTGAAGTAAATCCTCCTTCCGACATCATTGCCTGAAAAGGGCATCCTCCTCCGATGGAATTGGGTTCGTAGCTTACTTTTCCTTTCACGATCTGCTGTCTCATGTGTCCGTCACGCTGATTGTTGTGAACGGTATTTACAGATCTGTTGATTGGAATTTCATGAAAATTGGGCGAACCTAGTCTTGAAAGCTGTGTATCTGTATAGGAAAATAATCTTCCTTGCAGAAGCGGATCGTTGGTAAAATCGATTCCGGGAACAAGATGTCCCGGATGAAAAGCCACCTGCTCTGTTTCAGCAAAGAAATTATCAGGATTTCTGTTTAAAGTTAATGTTCCGAAAATTTCTACCGGTACTTCTTCTTCAGGAATAATTTTGGTGGGATCGAGAAGATCAAAATCGAATTTATCTTCATCTTCTTCGGGAATTAATTGTACTCCGAAATCCCATTCCGGAAAATTTCCGCTTTCAATAGATTCCCAAAGATCTCTTTTATGGAAATCCGGAT
This sequence comes from Chryseobacterium sp. 2P, assembly GCF_059579425.1. Taxonomy (NCBI): domain Bacteria; kingdom Pseudomonadati; phylum Bacteroidota; class Flavobacteriia; order Flavobacteriales; family Weeksellaceae; genus Chryseobacterium; species Chryseobacterium sp. 2P. Next base: position 2,078,066 of record NZ_CM184194.1, on the reverse strand, counting down.
CTACTCCGGAAATTTTCTGCGCTTCGTCCCATGCTACGGAATGTACTCCCAATTTCGGCTTGAAATGAAATTTTACAAAATGGGCTTTTCCTTCATCATTAATAAATCTGAAGGTATGAACGCCGAACCCTTCCATTCTGCTGAAACTTCTCGGGATGGCTCTGTCACTCATCAGCCACATAATCATGTGCATACTTTCGGGCATCAGCGAGATAAAATCCCAGAATGTATCGTGCGCCGAAGCTGCCTGCGGAATTTCGTTATGAGGTTCCGGTTTTACGGCATGTACAAGATCCGGAAATTTAATGGCATCCTGAATAAAAAAAACAGGCATATTGTTTCCTACAAGATCATAATTTCCTTCTTCTGTGTAGAATTTTACGGCAAAACCTCTTACGTCTCTTGCCAGATCTGTACTTCCTCTGCTTCCTGCAACCGTAGAAAACCGAACGAAAACAGGAGTTTCTTTTCCTACTTCAGTTAAAAATTTAGCTTTTGTATATTGTTTAAGGCTTTTATTTAATGTAAAAACGCCGTGCGCTCCCGATCCGCGTGCATGAACAATTCTTTCGGGAATTCTTTCGTGATCAAAGTGGGTAATTTTTTCTCTCAGAATAAAGTCTTCCAGTAAAGTGGCGCCTCTTTCTCCGGCTTTCAGGGAGTTCTGGTTGTCGTTAATCTTTAAACCCTGATTAGTGGTAAGTTTCGTCTCTTCGTTGGATGTTTTGTGTGATTCAAGCTGATTCAGCTTATCGTTTGTCGGTTTTTTGTCTTTCATAATTCTTATATTTTGTGGTTTGTTTTTGTAAGTGGCAAAATAAAAACGGATGCGGTTCTATTTCAGTTTTGCCGGTTCACTTTCGGTATTTTTTATATATTTTTCGAAATAGTGAAGGTCTTCTTTGCATTTAACGGAGAGGTAAAACATAATCTGTTCCGGTTCTCTTATTCCTATAGTATCTGCACCGTAAAATTTTGCAATCAATGCCTTTATATCTTCATTTTCAGAATCTTTTAAAACAATAAAAAGCAGAAAAATATTTTCCCTGATTTCTTTGGCATAGATTTCAGCGCCTTCTTCAAACCATTTTCCCCTGTTTTTAATTTTTGTAAAATGATCTGATTCTAAGTTTTTTACAATATTTCTGCAATTCATCTATTTAATTATCTTAGTTAAAAGCCATATAGAAAAAATCTACATGGCTTATTTATATTATTCTTCCTGCTCTGCGTCGAAATTGATGTAGGTTTCGGCGATCTCCGTAAGATCATAGTCTGTGTCTTCTTCCTCCTGAAGCGTTTTTTCCAGAAGATCTGCGGCTTTGTCGTGTCCCATGGTAATGGCAAGCTGAGCAAGTCCGCCGTAAGTGGCGATTTCGTAATGTTCAACTTTCTGGGCTGCGATAATAAGTGCTGCATCACGCGTCATAGAACCTTCTTCGGTAGATTTTATAATTTCCTCTCCTTCTTCGATGATTCCTTTAATTGCCTTGCATTCTTTTTTTTCGGGAGTTTCATCAATCAGTTTAAAAACTTTTTCAAGTCGGCTTACGTGCTTTTTCGTCTGAAGCTGATGATCTTCGAAAGCTTCCTTTAATTCTTCCGTTGTAGCAGCTTCCTGCATTTTGTCTAAGGCATCAATAATTGCATTTTCCGCGAAATAGATGTCTTTAAGTGCAGAAACAAAAAATTTATGAAGCGGAGAATTTTTCATCTCACTTTCATTTACGGAAGCATTATCTGCCTGTATGTTTTTTTTAGATGCAGAAACTGCTGTTTCTGCAGTTGCCGAAGAATCTTTAACCGTGCTGTTATCTTTATTTTCTGTGGTTTTGGTTGCCATAATTTTGCTTTTGGTGTTTAAGTTTATGAAAAGATTACCCCTTTACATAATCACAAATAAAGAGGTAATCTGAAAAAGAATTATGAATTACGTCTGCCTCCGAATCCCGATCTGCCGGAACCTGAAGATCTTCCGCCTCCGTGAGAAGCCTGCCCTCCCATACGAGCGATTCTCGTACGTTCGGCTTTGCTCATTGATGCGAAACCTCTTCTTGAAGTACCGTTACCAGATCCTGAACTGGAGCTTCGACCTGAACCGCTGCTGTTTCCTGATCTTGAACCTGAACCTGAGTTTCCTCTGCTGCTTCCTGAATTGGAATTCGATGATCTTCCGGAGTTTGAGCCGGAACCCGAACCAGATCTTCCGCCACTGTTTCTGCTTCCTCTCGGTCTTCCCGGATTATCGTGTCTGTGGTCATAATTATCGTCGTTAGAGTTGCCGGAAGACGACCTTCCTCTTCCGCCGGATCTTGAACCCGATCCTGATCCTGATCTGCCGGAATTTGAACCTGAAGATCTTCCCGATCCGCTGCGCGAACCTCCTCTTCCGCTTCCTGAAGTAAATCTTCCCTGGCTGTCTCTCTGCTGATTTCCGTTTCCGCTTCGTCCTCTTCCACGACCTCTGTTGTCGTTATCGTCTTCATCGTCGTCGTAATCTTCATCATCATAGTCATCGTCGTCGTAATCTTCATCATCATAGTCGTCGTAGCTGTTTTCATAATCATCGTCTTCATCATCAAAGTAATCTTCATACTCTGAGAAGTCATCATCATAATCTTCATCATTTTGGGCATCGTTATACCCGTGATCGTATCCTAACTGGTAGATTTCCTCAAGATTGCTTGATGAGTCTGAATTTCCTCTTGAACTACGGTTTCCTGAATTTCTAGTGTTCATAACTGTTTTTTTTATGTTAATATTTAGTGATGTGTATTGCCGGCCGTGACTAGTATTTAGACAGCAATGGTTTTGGTTTTAGTAATAAAAAGATTTAAAAAAAAGCAAATGCTTTTACTGTTTCTCTTATCGAGAACTGAAAGAATGAATATGAATTATATACTCAAATGTACAACTGAAATGTCCCTTATTTTTATGACTGAGGTCACAATTGCAGGATTAATATAAAATTTTTCGGCTTTCTATTTTTAAACTGCCTTCTTTTTCCATTTTTTTCAGGGTTCTGATGACTGTTTCTACTCTTAAGCCTGTAAGATTGGCAATCTGCTGTCTGGTAAGGTCTACATGAAAACACTGTTCGCAATCTCCTTCATGGTAGCTTTTCAGATAATCCAGTAAGCCTTTTAATCTTGTTACGGGGTTTAAGGAAGACATATTCTGAAGCATAATGGCTTTAAAATAAAGTCTTTGAGAAAGACAGTGGTTCATTTCTAAAGAAATTTTCGGATTTTTTTCGAGAAGTTCCAAAAAACTGTTTTTCGGAAGTCTGATAATTTCTGTATCTGTAATACAGATGGCATTCATTGCGTAAAATTTTTCTAAGAAGAGCATGGGATCTCCAAAGCTGTTTTTTTCTCCTAAAATGTTATGAATAAATTCTTTTCCCTCTTCATTATAGCTGTTTTGCTTCACTTTACCGCTGATAATCTGGTAGTAATACAAAGCTGTATCTCCTTCTTTATAGATTATTTCTTTCGCCTTATAAAATCTATCTTCTGCTCCGAATTCATATAATAATTCCGGATCAATGTTCATGCAGCTTATAGTTTTCATATCTTAGAATTTTAACAATTCTCCAGCAAAAAAAAGACCATATGTCTTATAATCAGTACAATATTTTTCTGTTCCGGATTTGCAGAAGTTTGTCTCTCTCCATCACCTTAATGGCTCTGATGGCTGTTTCCACGCAAAGTCCCGTAAGACCAGCCATTTGCTGTCTTGTAAGGGGGATCATAAAGGAATACGGAGCCTGTTCTTCCTGAAAACTTTTTAGATAATCCATGAGGGTTTTCAATTTTGCGGCAGGACTCTGACTGGCTAAATTCTGAGACATAATCAGGCCATAATACAATCTTTCAGACATAAAAACATTTATATCCTGAGATATTTCCGGATATAATTTTAGTAAATCTAAAAATATATATTTCGGAAGTTTCAGAACTTCGCAGTTTGTAAGGGCAACAGCATTTACAGGATAAGGTTTATCTATAAATAAAAGAGACTCTCCGATGCTATGTCCGTCTTCCAAAATAGTCTGTATACTTTCCTTTCCGTCTTCGTTAAAGTTATTAAGCTTTACCTCTCCTTTAATGATCTGATAGTAATAACCGGGATAGCTTCCTTCTGTAAATATGCTTTCCGAGGGTTTGTAATTTTTAATACTCGCTCCTACTGAATGCAAAATTTCTTCTTTAATAACCATATTAGCTGTTTTTTGATATTTCTTAATACTGAAGCATTCCTAGTAGAAATAAAATTGGATATAAATTTAATCAGTACAAAAATCGAACCTTAATCTGTTAAAAATTAAGAAGTTGAATATTGTATGGGTTAAATCTTTTAAGCAGATATTGCTTTTTATGAATAGTTTAAATGTATAGAATCTAAACCCGCTTTAAATTATAAAACGGGTTCGGTTATAATTGTTGGAGATTATTTTACAGTTCGTGTGCTGTCCGATCCTGTTCCTCCGGAGCGGGGTGTTGTGGTGTTTGTACTGTCGTTCTTTGGAATAGAATCATTAGACATCGGCGTGGTAGTATTTACAGAAGGATCTGTTACAACAGTCGAATCATACCCCGAATCAGAATTAGAGGTTGTTGAGTTTTCTTTTTTCTGACAGCTCAATACGAGAATGCCCAAAAGGGCAATCGATGCGATACATTTCATAATATTATATTTTAAGTGGTGTGATACTTCAAAAGTAGGATAATATTATGTTAAGTATTTATGACCTTGGTCATAAGAAAAAATCACACGAAATAAAAGCAATATAATAAATTGAAAATCAACTGTTTAATAATTAAAAAACATTTTTTTATTAAGCTATTGTGGTCTTTTTTCATTTACAGCCGTAAAGTTCAGTTTATCTTTTGTGGTTATGTAAAAGTTTAAAAAGACTCATTTAAAAATTATTTGCTGTCCGGAACGAAATTTTTCCTTGCAAGTTCTTTTCTTACACGGCTTAAACTTTCGGGAGTAATCCCAAGATAAGAGGCAATCATCCATTGTGGAACTCTCAGCAGGAGATCCGGATACATTTTAATGAATTTCATATATCTTTCTTCTGCAGTTTCTGCCAAAAGGGAATTGATTCTGTCCTGAAGACTTTTGATGTGTTTCTGAAGGAGTATATCGCTTTTTTCCAGACTGTCGGGAAATTCCCCGATCAGTTTATTGATAAAATCCGGATGCAGCAGTAGTACTTCGGAATCTTCTACCGCTTCAATATAATACACGGACTTTTCGTTAAAATAAAGACTGCTCCGGTCTGAAGTAAGCCAGCTTTCGGGCGCAAACTGGATGATATGTTCTTTGCCGTTTTTATCGATGGAGTACATTTTCAGAAGTCCTTTTTCCACGAAATAAATATATCTGCAGACTTCACCGTACTGTAAAAGAAACTGGTTTTTCTGCACTTTTTTTACCTCATAATGCAGGCTGCACATATTCACTTTTTCCAAAGGAACATTCAAAACTTTTGCTAGATAATTATTTATATTCGTCATTATACAATTTGGTCTACCGATATATTCTGGTGAGAAGCGTTGTTTACAGCCTTTCCGTTTTCTATTACAATAAGCTGCGGACTTTGGTGCGTTACTCCGAGATCTTCAGCAATCTTATTGGAAACCGGTCTGTGAGCCAGCAAATCTAAGTAATATAAATCTATTTTCTGATCCAGATTTTCTATTTCTTTCTCAAAATTTCTCAACACGGTTTTGCTGATAAAGCAACTTGTTGAATGCTTGAATATTGCTATCCTGTGCTGAAAAGAATCCTGGATGGCTTTTTCCAGATCTTCTTCAGATTCTATCTTTTTCCAGAACGATTTCTGCTCCGGTGTATCTTCTTTTCCGCCAAATATTTTATCAAAAAAACTCATGTACTAAACTGTTTTAAGTGATGATCCAGATGTTTATATTCTAAAAATCCCCAGTCTTTTTCTTTCATTTGTCCAAAAAGCACGTGTTGAAGGGGCAAATTTCCTGTCTTAAAAGTTACTTTGTAGTCTTCAAGCGTTTTCAGGAGGTTCGCTTTTTCTGAATTAAAATCACATTCAAAATTAACAATAAGTTTTTGAAAAGTCGGCATATTTCGGGGAATTCCGTTATTAAAAATTTGCATTTCCAATTTTGTAACAATTCCTATCCAGCGGAAAAAAATGTTTATGGGCGTAAGCTGTAATTTTCTCTGCGGAATTAACAGGACATAACTGCAATGCCTCATCATCTGACAGACATCCATTTTCCCCCATTTTCTGGGTGAATTTTGCTTTAGCCCTGAAATTCTCTGTACAATTTCATTAAAATCTTCAGGATTATGGAGACTTTTTTTTACCAACCTTTTTCTTTCTTCAAAGTTTCGATGTGCGCAAAATGATGATTGCAATGCCATACGTAAAGCGCAAGATGGCTCCTTAAATTGTAGTCTTTATTGTGTTCCGGATGATGAAAAGTTCTTTCAAACTGTTTATTGGTCATACTTTTCAGTAAAGCTGTCCATCTCTGGTGCGTTCCTTTCAGCATTCTCATGGCAGGTTTTACAGGCATATTGAGACTGTCCTGAAGTTCTGCCCATTTTGCTTCGTCGTAAGGTCTTATCGTAGGATTATCTTCGGTAAGAGCCAGTTTCAGACGCATAAAACTATTGATATGGCTGTCTGCCAGATGATTCACAACCTGCCTCACTGTCCATCCGCCTTCTCTGTATGGAGTATCTAACTGCTCGTCGTTAAAGTTTTCGATCAGGTTTTTCAGCCTTCCGGGAAAGTCTTTAATTACTTTAATATATTCATCAAGTGTAACATCACAAATATTTTCAGGCTCCTGATACTTTCCTATCGGAAATTTCTTTTGTTCTAAGTTGTTCATCTTTAATTATAGTTTTTAATACACTAAACAGAATTACTGCATCTTTATCTTTTAAGTAGTACAACATTTTGTTGTTATAATTATCTTCTCTGGAGAAAATCATAAAGTGATGGCGATATTGTTTCAATTCCAGATCTTCAAACAATATTTCTTTCTTATTGAATCTGATTCTGTCTTCATCAATTTCTATTCCTGAAATATTGATTTTCTCGTTATTCCTATATTTTGAAAGATAATTATGTACAATTTCATTAATGAATTTTTCCCACAATTCATCAACAATATCACAATACAACTGATGTTTTTCGTCTAATTTTCTTCTGTAAAAAAGTTTGAAAAATATTTTGAGTTCTTTGTCTGATTTATTTCGGATAAAAATCTGATATTCTCTTCCGATAGTAAATTTATATCCGTCGATGAAGTGAATACCGTAACGAATTCCGGCAATATCCTCCTTTTTGATGATGGTAAAAAGATCATTCTTTTGATCTTTATTTTCAAATTTTATAAAATTGTCGTCAATGATTAATGATCTTTTCCGTGTATCAAATAATCCGCGAACAATAGTAAATTCTTTCATAAAATTCCGGTTTGTCTGAAATTATTGTCCAGACATTTTTTTGAATATTAGTTTTTGTAAATGTATTTAAAATTCGTGAATCTGAACTGAGATCAGGTTTAATAATTTGAGAAATAGTATTATTCGTCGGATTGTCATAAAAAAACTACTCCGAATCTTTCCAAATTATTCTTATTTTAAATGCAATTTTTGTGAGACAATTAAAGAATTTCCAAAAAAAAGCCCCAATTTAACATTGAAGCTTTATGTCTTATTATTTTTTGTTTAAAAATTTAAATAAAATATTCTTGTTGGAAAATGCAAAGACGCAAGTTTCTTATTAATCTCAAATCTTTAAGACCTAAGAAGATCAAAGATTTTCAATAAGGATTGATGACAATATATTATTTAATGAATATGGCGCCTTCGTGATGGTTACAGCTATTAAATTCAAACAAATTTTATAACCATTCAGAAACTTTCGAAGCATGTGTAAGAGATATCGATTTAAAATTTCTTTAAAATTTTCTCGAAAGTATTGATATTTCTGCTTGTAAACTGATCTTTCATGCTTTTTTTACCTAAAATTTTTCCAAAAGCAGAATCTAATGTATTTCCTTTGGAAATCTGCCAGTAAAAAATATGATTCACAATTTCTGCGTCTTCATTTTCAGATTTCACAGAATTTTCAAATTCTGTCATTAAAATATTTTCCACGCCATCATTTCCTGCAAAGGCATACACATGAAGATCATCATTCTTTTCAAAAGGATTTCCGCTCCAAAACTGTTCTGTTTCTTGCTGAGATTTTATAAACAGATACGCTTCGTAAGAGAAATGTTCAGACATTGCTTTCTCAAGAATCAGCTTTAATTCATCACTTTTTTTATCGGATGAAAAAACAATATTTCCCGATGCCAAAACTGAAACTACGTCGCTCATTCCTGCATTTTTGAAAACCTGACAGACTTCTGCCATTTTCATATTGGTTCCTTTTACGTTGACGCCGCGGAGAAATGCACAGTATTTCATTTAAGTTTGAGAGTTTTTAGGGTTATTGTGTTTTAATGGTTATTCATTAAACGGAAAAAGTATTGGCGAAGTGCGGGCTTAATCTGAACGAAAGTTTAAGTTTAGTCCAATCTTAGCCAATGTTTTTTCAATGAAACTAAGTTAATCAAAATGTGGAATTGGAAAATATTAGCGGAAATAAAAGTAAAGTAGTTCAATTAACACTAAAACCCCGCATTTTGGCAATACGATGTTATCTGCAGTTTTTCTATTTAATAAATGGAAATTTGTGAAGATTTTTTATTTCCAGATTTTTATCTTCAATCATTTTCATATCCTTTGTAAATAATAAATATGTCTCACCTTTTTCAGTAATCATATTTTTATTTGTTATTTGATAACTATATTCAACTTCATACATACATAAATTTAAACTATCTTTTTTGACTAATATTTGTTCATAATGTTTTATTTGTTTTTTAATAAAGTCAATAGAATCCCTCAGAACATTAAATTTTGCTTCTTTTTCTTTTACAGACTTATATTCTAACTTTACGTAGTCTTCATACATTTGCGAATCAAAATCATCAGTTCCATATTTTAATTCGTACAAATCTTTCGGCGATTTTGATTGTGATAATAAATGGTTTTTATATCTATATAATTGACATATATATAGATATAATTCATCTTTATCAGACAAGGTGTCAATTTTTAATATTCTCAAAGAGTCTAAGGATTTATAATCTGCATTATTTTTTAACTCTTCGCTAAGATAAATTTTTGCAGTTTTTAGAAATTCTTTTCTTTGTAATTCGTCTTTACATCCAAATAAAATTGGTAAAATAAATACTAAAATTAGCTTGCAAATATTTTTCATGGATACAGTCTTTAAAAAATTGCTGATAACTTTCAGCTTCCAGCATTTCCAGCCAAATTAATCAATTCTTTCGTATAAATTATAATCCGTTCCGGAAGGTTTTAAAATATAAATCTTTTCTAAAATCTTATTATCACTTTTCAGATGGTCCTTTACACGGAATTCTTTAATCAGTTTATAATGAAGTTTTAAATATTCTGCATTTTTAGATGTAAACAGGTCGTCGTAAGAAAGAAGATATTTAGGTTTTCTGTTTTTCACGGTATTGATCCAGAAATTCGGCTTGTCTTTTCTGATTTCTTCCTGTACTTTTTTATCCACCAAACCTACTTCATCGATGGTTTTTAACCCTGAAAAATATGGTACATAACCTGCAGGTTCAAGGAAAATCCATTGGTTTTTGTCTTTCTCATATTGGTTTAAAAATGTTCCGATTGTTCTTCTGTAATTCCATTCCCCGTTTCCGGTAGCAATTGAATGTACCGTCTGAAAAGCTAACATGGGAATGATATAGACGATAACCAATAATGATAACCAGAGATTTCTTTTTACTTTCTGCTCCAACACAAAAATCAGGACCGGCACGAAGAGTAAGATCTGCGGAACCCAGTAATACCAGTCGAAAAGACTTTTCTGAGAAAGGAAAATGAACTGTTTCACCCATCCGAAAATGAAGATCATCCATAAGAAAATGTTTCTTCTGTCTCTCTGTCTTACCAAATAAATAAAGCACAGCAATTCAAAGACGAGCAATAGAACAGTGAGCGGATTAAAATCTCCGGGAAGTTTCAGCATTCCCCAGAAGTTTCCGAAATTCAGTCTGAAACATTCAATATCCTGTTGCAGGGTAAAATGGTTGTCATACGCCAGTTTTTTGGCGATAATCGTATTGTTAACCCATTCACCAAAGTATAACCAGTTGAAAGCCAAAACAACTGAAATCCCTAAAATCCCTCCTAAAATATAAGTCCACCAAATCTTTTTATTCCACAAAAGATCGATAAAAAAAACAATTCCCAAAAAGATAACCGTATCAATTCTTGTAAACAAAATGAGGATTGGCAATACAATGAGAGCCCACTTTTTACCTTTATGAAAGCCATAATACAGCAGAGCCATTTCTAAAAAGAAAAGAATTCCGTACTCCATTCCGAGGATGGAAATTTTAATTGATGGCGGTAAGATTCCTATTAAAAAGATAAAAACAGCTTTGTGCCAGACATTTTTCAGAACCAGATTCGAAAGAAATAAAGTTCCTATCGTGAAAAGTATGGAATTAAATATAAGAAGAGGTTCTATGAAATTGTCTTTACCTAAAATTAAATTAAAGAGATAAGATACAAAAACATAAAGATGCGTTGTGGATGCAGATATTTTCGTATCTCCGTTAAATCCGATTACTCTGTAATCCAGAAGATTTTGTGCGACTCTCCAGGTGATGAATGCATCTTCCTGAATGTAGTGGGTAAGTAAAAATAAAAGTTTAAAAACGACTGTAAAAATTACAGCATACACCGGGATTTTGTTATTTTTCGTCTCTACCATTGTGCTTCTTTGATCCCACAAATATAATCTTAAAATTTCTGAATCCCAATATATAAAAAAAACGGAACCAAAGTTCCGTTTTAAGTTTTGTTATTATTGCGTTGCTTTAATAATCGAATTGGTGATCTGCGCCTCTTTTTCTTTGGAGTAAGTAGAATCAAAAGGTTCCATTACATCGAAGAGATACTGGTAAAAAGGAGTGATCTTCTGTACCTGTTCAGATTCCTTCATCGCTTTCTCTTTGCCCATTTCTTTAAGGTTTTCCACAAAAGTGTTGAATTTCTTATCAATCGGCTCGATGGATTTTATCAGATAATCATATGCTTTATCTTTTTTTCCAATCTTCGAATAAGCATCCGTAACGGCAGAGATTACTAAAGAATATTCCATTGGTTTTGTTCTGATCTGTCTTTTCAGATAACTCTGGTCAGATTTACTCAGACTCATGTAATAATCGTATTCTTCAAAAATTCCTTTTTTCAGAACTTCAGCAAGCTGTAATCCTTTTTTCTCCTGTCCTGCAACAATATATCCGTAAACCATTGAGCTTAGAGAACGAGGATCGTTGTATTTTTCAGCAGGGATTTCTTTAGAAGCTAAATCCAATAGTTCCAGTGCTTTTCCTTTTTCTCCCATCGTTGCTAAAGCTGCTGCTGCTCTGCTTGCAGAAGCTCTGTAGCTCATAATGTTAGACGTTGCAGTTTCGTCAAAGTGGGCATTCAAATTCTTAAAGTTACCCCATCTGAAATTTTTAACCACATTGTAAAGAGAATTAGCATCTACTCTTCCCATATCTCCGCCTTGTGATGGTGGAGTATGAATTGGAACCAATCTGTAACTGAAACCGTCAAACTGAAGATATTCATCTAAGAAGAAAATATTTTCGCTGTCATAAATTCCTCCCGAAGAGAAGTTGATTGGTCTTTTCCAGTCGAAATTCGCTAAAACATCAAGTAAGATTAAATTGTTTTTATACAGCGTATTTCCTTTATAACTAATCATGATCTGATTTACTGTTTCCGGAAGATCTGCCGCTTTAATGATTCCTGATTTTACTGCATTTTCTTTATTGACAGGTAAAATAAATTTATTGACAGGTAAGATATTATATTTCTCGAATTTTTCTTCTCCGAAATACATTTTAAGAAGTTCGTTTTTCGCTGGAGAAGTATATTTCAGGAAGCTGATCGCTTCTTTCATCGTCATAGAATCCTGAGTAAGATATTTTCTGAATTCCGCAAATTCTGTTGGCGGAGCTCCCTGTTCTTTTAACATTGAGAAAAGTCCCTGCCAGTCTTCCTTCTTCATCATATAGATCTGGTCGTTTACACCGTCTCTGTAATCGTCATGCGTTAAAACTCCCGGAACAGGAGCCGCATTGTACGTTCTTCTCTTAATCTGATCGATATTCCAAGGTGTGGAAGCTAAGGTAAAGTTAACTACTTTTACATCATCTCTGAAGTTTTCAGTCTCCTGAATTGCCCAAACCGGATACGTATCGTTATCTCCGTAAACGAAAACAATATCGTTTTTAGGCAGAGATTTCAATACAGAATATCCGTAATCGTAAGAAGTATATCTGTCGTGTCTGTTGTGTACATTATAGTTCTGGAAGCCCATCATGAAAGGAACTCCAAGAAGAACCACTCCTGCAACAATATTTGCTGCATTCGATTTTATTTTAGACTGCAAGAACCAAAGAATTGCTCCGGCTCCCAATCCGATCCAGATGGCAAAAACGTAGAACGAACCTACCATTGCATAATCTCTCTCTCTCGGTTCGAAAGGTTTTACTCCGGTATAGAAAACGATTCCCACACTCATCAATACAAAGATTGAAAGCATTGCATAGAATCTTCCGAAATCTCTGTTAAGCTGGAAAAAGAATCCGATTAATCCTAAAATTAAAGGTAAAAAGAAAAATTTTACAGTACTTTCATTTTTGAATTTTGCAGGCATCTTATCCTGATTTCCCCATAAAGCATTATCAATAAAAGAAATTCCTGAGATCCAGTTTCCTCTTGTGCTTTCCATATTACCTTCAAGATCATTCTGGCGACCTACGTAATTCCACATCAGATATCTTACAAAGTAATATCCGTTCTGGAATGTGATGAAATAATCCATATTCTGAGCCAGAGAAGGCTTCTGAACGTTGATTAAGTTGTATGGTTTTACTTTTAAATAATCTGCAGCGGTAATAGATCCGTCTTCATATTTCTTTCTTAATTCATCGAAAATCTGCTTCGCTTCAGGGCTGTCTGCAACATCTTCATTACTGTAATTAAAGGTGAAATCCGGCGCACCGTACATTGAAATGTAGTTTGCCATTACATCTTTGTCCTCATTGAACATTCTTGGCATAAAACCTACATGAGCCTTGTTGAAAACATAATTGAATCGGTCTCCCGTTTTTCTGTACGTTCCTGTTTTCTCATCTTTTTCGTAAATTTCTCCGGTTTTCTGAGTTTTGAAACTTCCGTCTTCATTTTTCTCAATTCCGTTTGCATCCAGAAAAGCCGTATAATTCTGACCGTAAATTGTAGGCCAGTCTCCGTATTGTTCTCTGTTATAATAATCCAGCATTCCGATGGCGTTGTCCGGATCATTAAGGTTCATTGGCGGATTGGCATTTGCCCGGATAGGAATAACCATCCAGCATGAAAAACCGATCATCATGAAAACAATGGATAAGGCAACCGTCTGATAAAGGTTTTTCTTCATCTTTCTTGCGTAAGAAATCAGGAAATAGCAGATCGCAACCATTAAAATAAAAGCAGCAATGGTTCCTGAGTGGAAAGGAAGACCTAAACCGTTCACAAAGAAAATTTCAAGTTTCCCGAACATCGTCATGATTAATGGGAAAATCCCTTTGAAAACAATGGCTAAGATTACCAGTGTAATTACATTTGCCCAGATAAAATTCTTCCAGGTGAAAGTATAATTTCTTGCATAATAGATAAGACAAATTGCCGGAATCGCCAGCATACACATCATGTGAACCCCTACTGAAAGTCCGAGAATGAAGAAAATTAAAATAATCCATCTCTCGCTGTCTTTCGCCTGATATTCATTCTCCCATTTGGTAATTAACCAGACCAAAAGTGCAATAAACATAGAAGCCATCGAGTAAACTTCCCCTTCTACCGCAGAGAACCAGAAGGTATCTGAAAAGGTGAAGCATAACGCTCCTACAACTCCTGCAAAAAGAATAGAAATCTCCTGATGTTTTGTAATGTCATCAAAATCCTTGTTTAAAAGCCTTCTTACGAGATGTGTAATGGTCCAGAACAAAAACAAGATCGTAAACGCACTAAACAATGCAGACATCGCGTTGATCACGATAGAATAATTTTCGCCCTTTCCTAAAGCAAAAATGGCTGCCACAGCACCCACAATCTGAAACAAAGCCGCTCCCGGAGCGTGCGTTACTTCAAGTTTTACCGCCGAGGAAATATACTCGCCACAATCCCAAAAACTGAAATTCGGTTCTATGGTGGACAAGTACGTGAAAAATGCAATGACGAAAACGACCCATCCGAGAACGGTGTTCCATTGCTTAAAAGTCCAATTTTTCATAGTAATAAATCAATTACGCGAAAATAAGGCTTTTATATGATTTTAGACGGTTTTTAACAAAATTTAAAGATTTTGGCTCGCTTTTTGAAAAGTTTCATCTTTAGATAGCAACAGAAAACAATTTTTTATCTATTTTAGAGGTTAGAAATCAAACAAAAGTTTAGAAATAAATTTATTTTTTTGTATTTTTGCCGACAGATTTTTATTGAAAAATAACAAATAATGAGTAATGTTTACGATAATATACTTGGCCTAATAGGAAATACTCCTATGGTGAAGCTTAACACTGTGACGAAAGATATTCCTGCAACCGTTTATGCCAAGTTAGAATCATATAATCCTGGACATTCCACAAAAGATCGAATCGCACTTCATATTATAGAAAACGCTGAGAAAAAAGGTTTATTAAAAGAAGATTCCGTAGTGGTGGAAACTACTTCAGGAAATACAGGATTCTCAATTGCAATGGTTTGTATCATCAAGGGATATAAATGTATTCTGGCGGTAAGTGATAAAACCAAGCCTGAAAAAATTGCCTATCTGAAAGCTTTAGGAGCTACCGTTTATATCTGCCCTGCCAATGTTCCCGCAGATGATCCGAGATCCTATTATGAAGTTGCCAAAAGAATCGCTTCAGAAACGCCTAATTCCGTTTATATCAACCAGTATTTCAATGAATTGAATATTGATGCGCATTACCAGACCACAGGTCCTGAAATCTGGGAACAGACTCAGGGAAAAGTAACTCACCTTTTTGCGTGTACAGGAACCGGAGGAACTCTGTCAGGTTCAGCAAAATTCTTAAAAGAGAAAAATCCGGATATTAAAATCATTGGAGTGGATGCAGACGGATCTATCCTGAAAAGCTACCACGAAACCGGAGAAATTCATAAAGAAGATGTTCATCCTTATCAGATTGAAGGTATGGGAAAAAATTTAATCCCTTCTGCCCTTCTTTTCGATAAAGTAGATGAATTTGTAAGAGTAAATGACGAAATGTCGGCTTACAGAACCCGTGAAATCGCTTTGAAAGAAGCAATTATGGGAGGTTATACAACAGGAGCCGTTACACAGGCTTTAATGCAATATGCCCAATCTCACGAATTTTCAGAAAATGATTTAGTTGTATTGATTTACCCGGATCACGGTTCAAGATATATCACTAAAGTATACAGTGATAAGTGGATGGCAGAACAAGGATTTATAAACAACTGCGTGCACAACTACGACGAAGTTTTTAAAACTGAATTCATTAAATAAGGACGAAAAATTTATACAAATCAAGCCTTTTTGTAATCGCAAAAGGCTTTTTTACTTAAAATATTAATAAAAATGTTGGATATTTTTGACAGAATAAAAGAAAATCCAGGACCTCTTGGACAATTTGCAGATTATGGTGAAGGCTATTTTATTTTCCCGAGATTAGAAGGACCAATCGGACCGAGAATGCAGTTTCAGGGAAGAGAAGTTATTTTCTGGAGCGCGAATGATTATTTGGGAATGTGTAATCATCCTGAAGTTCTGGAAGCTGATGCAAAAGCAGCGGCAGAATTCGGAATGTTTTATCCGATGGGCGCAAGAGCAATGTCGGGAGAAACTGAGCAGCATTTGCAATTGGAAAAAGAACTGGCTGATTTTGTTCAGAAAGAATCTGCATATTTATTAAATTTCGGTTATCAGGGAATGGTTTCTACCATTGATGCTTTGGTGGGAAGAAACGATGTAATCGTTTACGATGTTGATTCTCACGCTTGTATCGTAGACGGTGTAAGACTTCACGCAGGAAAAAGATTTACGTACAGACATAACGATATTGCCAGTCTTGAAAAAAACCTTGAAAGAGCAACCAAAGTAGCGGAAGAAACCGGAGGAGGAATTTTAGTGATTACCGAAGGGGTTTTCGGAATGAGAGGACAACAAGGTAAATTAAAAGAAATCTGTGAATTAAAATCAAAATATAAATTCAGACTTTTAGTTGATGACGCTCACGGATTCGGAACTCTTGGAAAAACAGGAGCCGGAGCCGGTGAAGAACAGGGTTGTCAGGATCAGATTGATGTGTACTTCTCTACTTTTGCCAAATCTATGGCGGGTTTTGGAGCATTCATCGCGGGTGATAAAGAAATTATCAGATACCTGAAATTCAATCTAAGATCTCAGATCTTTGCTAAATCTTTAACGATGCCAATGGTAATCGGAGGTTTAAAGAGACTGGAACTGCTGAGAACAAGACCGGAAATCAAAGCAAAACTTTGGGAAAATACTTACAAATTACAGAATGGTCTTAAAGAAAGAGGCTTTAACATTGGAGACACAAACACTTGTGTAACTCCGGTGATGATGCAGGGAACCCCGGTAGAAGCTACCCTTCTGGTAAAAGATTTAAGAGAAATCTACGGAATCTTTACTTCGGTAGTAGTATACCCTGTAATTCCGAAAGGAATGATTTTGTTAAGATTAATTCCTACAGCTTCTCACACCGATGTTGAAATCAATGAAACCCTTGCAGCGTTTGAAGCCATTCACGATAAATTAGTAAGTGGTTATTACAAAGATCAGGAACAAAAACTGTTGGCAGAACAAGGTTTAAGTTTCAAAGAAATTTAATCTGAATATAAAATAAATTAAAAAACCACTGATATCCGATCAGTGGTTTTATTTTAAACGGTCATAAATTTTCAGAATCTGAATATTTAAAATAACTTTGCAAAAATTTTCTTTTGAAAGATCTACTTCTCATTACTCCGCCTTTCACTCAGCTTAACACGCCTTATCCGGCAACAGCTTATATTAAAGGTTTTCTGAATACCAAAAATATTTCCAGCTTTCAGACAGATTTGGGAATTGAGGTCATTTTGAAACTATTCTCGAAAGACGGACTTCAGAAAATTTTTGCCAAAGAAATTGATCTTCAAAATATTTCAGAAAACGCTCAGAGAATTTATGTTTTAAAAGAAGAGTATCTCAAAACGATCGATCAGGTTATTGCTTTTCTGCAGGGTAAAACCCCAACGTTGGCAAGACAAATCTGTTCGATGAACTTTCTTCCGGAAGCCTCCCGATTCAATCAGCTTGATGATATGGAATTTGCTTTCGGAAATATGGGGCTTCAGGATAAAGCCAAACATTTGGCAACTTTGTATTTAGAAGATCTTTCGGATTATATTGTTGAAAATATTGATCCCGATTTTGGATTTAGCCGTTATGCGGAAAGATTAGGAAAAAGTGCCAATTCTTTTGATGAACTCTATTCTAAAATTTGCGGTGAACCTACTTTTATAGATGATTTTACTTTAAAAATTCTTCAGGAAAAATTAGAGTTTGTTCAGCCAAAGCTGATTTGTTTTTCTATTCCTTTTCCGGGAAATTTATATTCTGCTTTTCGTTGTGCGAAATACATCAAAGAAAATTATCCGCACATTAAAACTGCAATGGGCGGCGGATTTCCGAATACAGAACTTAGAGAATTAAAAGATCAAAGAGTTTTTGAGTTTTTTGATTTTATTACTTTGGATGACGGAGAACTTCCGATTGAATTACTTTATCAAAATATAATTTCGAAGGTGACTGAGCCTGTCGAAGTCAAAAGAACTTTTTTAATTGAAAACGGAGAAGTTTCCTATAAAAATAATTCCACAAGACACGATTACAAACAAGCCGATATCGGAACTCCCGATTATTCTGATTTACAATTAGATAAATACATCTCTGTAATTGAAATTGCCAATCCTATGCACAGTTTGTGGAGTGACGGAAGATGGAATAAGCTCACAATGGCGCATGGCTGTTATTGGGGAAAATGTACTTTTTGCGATATTTCTTTAGATTATATTAAAATTTACGAACCGATTTCAGCTAAAATTCTGGTTGACAGAATGGAAGAATTGATTCGGACAACTGGAGAAACAGGATTTCATTTTGTGGATGAAGCGGCTCCTCCGGCATTGATGCGTGAAGTTGCATTGGAAATCTTAAGAAGGAATCTGGTCGTAACGTGGTGGACGAATATTCGTTTTGAGAAAAGTTTCACCAAAGATTTGTGTTTTCTTTTAAAACTTTCCGGTTGTGTTGCCGTTTCAGGTGGACTGGAAGTTGCGAGTGACCGACTTTTGAAATTGATCGATAAAGGAATTTCTGTAGAACAGGTTGCCAAAGTAACAAGAAATTTTACAGAAGCCGGAATCATGATTCATGCTTATCTAATGTATGGCTATCCTACTCAAACTATTCAGGAAACAGTGGATTCTCTGGAAATGGTTCGTCAGCTTTTTGAGATGGGAATTTTACAAAGTGGATTCTGGCATCAGTTTGCGATGACTGCTCATTCACCAGTGGGATTAAATCCCGAAGAATTTGGAGTAACTCCCATCAAACAGGAAATTCTGTTTGCGAACAACGACGTTGATTTTACAGACAAAACAGGAATCGATCATGGAAAATTCAGCTTTGGTTTAAAAAAATCTTTATTCAATTATATGCACGGAATTAATTTCGAACTTCCGCTTCAAGAATGGTTTGATTTTAAAATTCCGAGAACAACGATTCATCCGGATTATATTCATGACTGTCTTCTGGAAGAGGATGATTTTGTTTTTAAAGGAAATTCTAAAGTTCTATTTTTAGCTAAAAACGTAATCGCTGAGAATCGCGTAAAAAATAAAAAGAAATATATTTATGCGTACACAAAAATTACAGCGCACTTAAAAACCAATGTCGTAAGTGTAGATTTGGAGCAGGAACACGCAAAATGGCTTATGAAAATGTTTAGTGAATATCCAATAGAAAATTTAAAAAAGCCAACTTTGCAACAATTGAAAACTCAATTCGAAGAAAATTTTGAAGACTTTGAATTATTCTGGTTTTCTAAACCGATGCAGCAGTTGAAAGAAAATGGCGTTATTCTGAGTTTGTAGATTAAAAAATATCAGGCTTAAATTATTTAGAAATTCTAATCAGGAAAAATTAAATAAAAAAGCTTCAAAATATCTGAAGCTTTTTTATGTTTTGGCTGAAGCCAATCGAATTTTATTAAACTAAACGGGCTAAAGCCCGTTCCTATTGATGATTTTTACTTTTGAACACCGTCTTTTGTGACTTCACCCACAATTACTTTTTCCTGAATTTTAATAAAATTCGGATCCATAATTGCCATTCTTTCGGCAATAGCTTTGTAGGTTGGGAATTTTAAAATCGATGCCCTTCCCGACATTTCGCGGTACAGAGTAAAGATTTTCCCTCCGGCAGTTTTAATCTGCTTAGTTGTCGTAATATATTTTCCGATGTATTTGCTGTTCGCATCATAAACTTCAATATCAACAAAAGTTTTATCCGTAATGGTATCATCAGAACCAAAACTTGCCGGTAAATTAGTAAAATAACCCACTGGTTTTCCGTTACTTAAAATTTCACCTACATTATTTACCGTAATATTTAATTTATCAATTTTAGTTCGGATGGTATAAGCATCTTTCGTTTTCGTATCCAGTTTTCTTTTAGGGGAATTTTTAAAAAGCTCATCTAGGTTTTTAATATTGATTCCTCTTTCATCAATAATTTTCAGACTTTTAACACAGGTGTAAGCTGCGGATTTTTCTTCACCTGAAAATGCAGATGGCGAAATATAGTCCAAATCGAGCGTTTTATCCTGATTGTAAACTCTTTTAAGCTTAATATAACTGTCCCGTACAGAATCTACTACCGTTTTATCTACAAATTCTATCGTATAAATCGGGGTTTCTTTAAGATCCATAAAAGTATACACTCTTCCTTTGTTAGACAGTTTTGCGACATGAACTCCTTCAAGATCAACAATTCCTCTTTTAATTTTAACGGTTTGCGCATTAAAAAATGCTCCTAAAACAGACAGTAAAATAATTAAAAATCCCTTCATAAAACCAAATTCATACAAAAATAAAAAAAGTGTAACAATTCGTTACACTTTCTTGAAAATATATTTAGCTTTTCATTTAATTATTCACAAAGGATAATTCCTTTATTATGATTAAATTCTACAACACCGCTTTTGATAGGATAAGAGAAAAAAGAATCTTTGTCCGTTCCTTTTGTAAAGTATTTTGAATAGGCTTCATCTATCGACTTGGCATATAATTTTACTTTACCACCGATTAAAGAAGAAACAATTCCTGCGTGGTTATGCATGATGTGGAATTCACCATTTTTCCCAGGCAATAATACTGAGTCTACTTCTCCTTCAAAAACTACGTATTCTGGTGTTAAAATTTTTATATTCATTTTTATGAAATTATAGATTATAGATTTTAAATTATAAATTATTGAAATTCAATCTAAAATCTAAAATTTAACATTTAAAATTTCTTAAGCGTTATCAGCTAACATTTTTTGTCCTGCTTCGATCGCTTCTTCGATAGTTCCTTTCAGGTTGAAAGCAGCTTCCGGTAAGTGATCCAATTCACCATCGATGATCATGTTGAATCCTTTAATGGTATCTTTGATGTCTACCAAAGATCCTGGAATACCTGTAAACTGTTCTGCTACGTGGAAAGGCTGAGAAAGGAATCTCTGAACTTTTCTTGCACGGTAAACAACTGATTTATCTTCTTCTGAAAGTTCTTCCATACCAAGAATCGCGATGATATCCTGAAGTGCTTTATATCTCTGAAGAATTTCTTTTACTCTCTGTGCACAGTTATAATGTTCTTCACCGATAATTTCAGGAGCAAGGATTCTTGAAGTAGAAGCCAATGGATCTACCGCAGGATAAATACCCAATGAAGCAATTTTTCTATCTAGTACCGTTGTAGCATCCAAGTGAGCAAACGTAGTTGCAGGAGCCGGGTCAGTTAAGTCATCCGCAGGTACGTAAACCGCCTGTACTGAAGTAATTGAACCATTTTTAGTAGAAGTAATTCTTTCCTGCATCGCCCCCATTTCAGAAGCTAGTGTCGGTTGGTAACCTACTGCAGATGGCATACGACCTAAAAGTGCAGATACCTCAGAACCAGCCTGTGTAAAACGGAAGATATTGTCTACGAAGAAAAGTACGTCTCTACCCTGTCCGCTTTCTCCACCGTCTCTGTAGTACTCAGCTAATGTAAGACCGGAAAGTGCTACTCTCGCTCTTGCACCAGGTGGCTCGTTCATCTGTCCGAAAACGAATGCTGCTTTAGAATCTTTCATTGCTTCTAAATCTACTTTAGAAAGATCCCAACCTCCGTTTTCCATAGAGTGCATGAAATCATCACCATACTTGATGATTCCTGATTCCAACATCTCTCTCAAAAGGTCATTTCCTTCTCTCGTTCTTTCACCTACTCCGGCAAAAACAGAAAGACCTCCGTGTCCTTTTGCAATATTATTAATCAACTCCTGAATCAATACGGTTTTACCTACACCCGCACCACCGAACAAACCAATTTTACCTCCTTTTGCGTAAGGCTCGATAAGGTCGATTACTTTGATACCTGTAAATAAAACTTCTGCAGAAGTTGAAAGCTGATCAAATTTCGGAGCTGGTCTGTGAATTGGCAGACCACCTTCGTTAGATATATTTTGAAGTCCGTCGATAGCATCACCAACAACGTTGAATAGTCTTCCGTTTACAGCCTCACCGATAGGCATCATAATAGGATTTCCGTATCCGATTACATCCTGCCCTCTTTTAAGACCGTCAGTAGCATCCATTGCAATACATCTTACTGTATCTTCGCCAATATGCTGTTCTACCTCTAAAACTACTTTTTCACCGTTTTCTTTTGTAATTTCTAACGCATCATAGATCGCTGGAACTGCTTCCACATCACTGAAGACAACGTCGATTACCGGACCAATAATTTGAGAAATTTTACCTTTAATTTGGTTTGCCATTGCTAAATTTTTTCTTGGTGCAAATATAATGATTCTTCATAAACCTGCAATTGGTAAAAAACAGATTTTTATCATATCTTTTTTATTAGTTTAACAATCTATCTGTTTAGCAATATAACAATAATTGGAGATTAAATATTGGTAAACTGTTATATTGATACATTGTTACATTATTTCCTATATTTGCAGTCAAAATTTTTCCGGTTTGAAAGTTTTCAAAAATTTTAAAGATTACACCTCTCAGAAGCCATTAGCACTGTCTTTGGGAATGTTCGACGGGGTTCATCTTGGGCATAAAAGTATTATTGATGAATTAATTAAAGTGGGTTCACAGAACGATCTGGAAACCGCTGTCCTTACTTTCTGGCCGCATCCGAGATTTGTTTTTAACCCCAATGAAGATCTTAAGCTTTTAAATACTTTAGAAGAAAAAAAATTTTTGATGGAAAAATACAACATTGAGAATTTATTTCTAAAGGAATTTGATGAGGAATTCAGAAATTTAACCGGAGAAGAATTTGTACGCCAGATTTTAATTGAAAAACTGAATGTAAAATACCTGATTATCGGTTACGATCATTCATTCGGGAAAAATAAAAGTGGCAATTTTGAACTGCTTCAGAAACTTTCCAAGGAGTTAAATTTTGAAGTTGAACAGATGGAAGCCATTAATATTCACGAGAATAACATCAGCTCTACGAAAATCCGCAATGCACTTTCAGCAGGAAATATTAAAGAAGCTAATGAAATGTTGGGATACTCCTACTCTGTTTCCGGCACTGTTGTTCACGGGAAGAAGATCGGAAGAACAATCGGTTATCCTACCGCCAATATCGAATCGGAATCCATTAAACTTTTGCCTAAAAAAGGAGCTTATATTGTTGAAGTTTTTGTGAAAAACCAAAAGTATAAAGGAATGTTGAGCGTTGGAACCAACCCAACCGTAAATGGGGAAAAACTGACTGTGGAAGTTTATATTCTTGATTTTGAAGGTGATATTTATGATGAAGAAATTACCGTAAAATTCAGAGATTTTCTTCACGATGAAATTAAATTCGAAGGGCTTGAAAAATTAATTGAAAGACTTGATGATGATAAAAGATTAACGGTAGAGTTTAATTTTTAACTGTTTAAAATTTCTTCTTTCACTTTTTTCGTCAAAGATTTAAAGACCAATTCATACGACTGATCGATCATTTTCAGAATTAAATCTTTTCTTAAACCGTTGATAACCACAGAGTTCCAATGGGTTTTGTTCATATGATAAGCGCCCGTAATCTGAGGATGCTGCTCACGAAGTTCTGCGCTCCATTCCGGATCGGTTTTTACATTGATTCCGAGAGGCTGTCTTTCAAGCCCCATCAATAAAAATACTTTCGTTCCTACTTTTAGTACAAGTGTTTCATTATCAAAAGGAAAACTTTCGGTTACTCCTTTTTTCGATAAACAATAGTCCAGAATTTCGTTAGCGTCCATTAAATTGGTTTAAAAATTGAGAGTTCAATATTATTAAAATTTTGTAAATTTAGTAGGGAAATTCTTTAATTATTAATTAAAATCAAATTCTTTATGAAAGCTTTAGTTATCGGCGCAACAGGTGCTACAGGAAAAGACCTTGTGAATCAGTTACTTCAGGATAAAGATTTTGAAGAAGTAAATATTTTTGTGAGAAAACCTCTTGAAATTGAAAATGATAAACTTAAGGTGCATATCGTTAATTTTGAAAAACCTGAAGAATGGAAAGATGAAGTGAAAGGTGACGTAGCTTTTTCATGTCTCGGAACAACTTTAAAAGTAGCCGGAAGCAAGGAAGCACAAAGAAAAGTAGATTTTGATTATCAGTACGAATTTGCAAAAGCTGCCAAAGAAAATAATGTAGACGATTATATTCTGGTTTCTGCTTACGGAGCGAATCCCCAATCTAAAATTTTCTATTCTAAAATGAAGGGCGAACTGGAAGATGCTGTAAAACGGCTCCATTTCAATAAAATAACCATTTTCAAACCGGGAATGCTGGAAAGAAAAGATTCTGACAGAACGGGAGAAGTTTTGGGAAGCCGTATTATTAAATTTGCCAATAAACTAGGACTGCTAGAAAGTCAGAAACCTTTACCGACAGATGTTCTGGCAAAAGCAATGATTAATTCTTCCAAGATTAAAAGCAATGGCTATTCAAGTATAAAACTGGGGAATATTTTCTGTTTTGCGGAAAAGAGTAATGATTAACTTTTGATTTCAACTCTATTTAACTATAATTTTAACCAAATAGAGTCGAATACATTTTGTAAATCAGTTATACAAATTAACCAAACTCTGAATTTAACTTTTTTCTGATTTCCGGAACTATAACTTTATCTTTTACCTTATCATAAGTTTTTTGAGCTTTTTTGATAAGTTTTTCATCATTTTTACTTTTACCTACTTTTATCAGTGCAAGTGCATATAAAGAAAGATATCCATCATCTTTTTTATATGTTGAGTAAACGTCTTCAAGATATGGTAAAGCTACATCATAGTTTTCTTTTAAGGTATACAACATTCCGTACATATAAATAACATCATCCTTAACTTTTCCTGAAGTATTATATAAATTTTCGGCTTGCTTCAGATTTTTTAACCCATTATCATAATCTCCCATAACAATAGAAGTATTGCCAATTCCATAATATCCTTCAGGATTATCGGGGAAATATTTTATCATTTCCTCATACTTTTGTCTAGCCTTGTCAACCTTTCCGAATTTCATAAATTCTATGGCTAAATTCTGTTTGAAAATCGGAGCCTTATTTTGAGCGAGGCTATCTGCAACATAATATAAAGCAAGTGCTTCTTTGTGCATTTCCTGCAGTCTGAAAAAATATCCAGCCATAAAATAAGCATCACAGTATTTAGGATCTTTTTCTATTATTTTCAGAAGTAATGCCGTGACTCCTCCATAATACTGAGGGTATTTTAATCCTAAAAAAGCGGTCTCAAAGTTTTTTTTAGAATCTGCATGTTCCGGAGTGCAGTAATTCATTTTACCGGAAAAATAAAAATCCTGTGAAAATGTTTTAACTGAAAAAATCAAAATAAAAATGGTTAGTAGTTTTTTCATAAATTTTAAAAATAAAAAAAGTGGATCAAAATCCACTTTACAAAAATATATTTTTTTGATATTATTTCAAATACTTTGTAATCGCTTCGTCCGTTGGTTTTGTTGTACTTACAAAAGAATCGATCAGTTTTCCGTTTTCATCTACCAAAAATTTGGTAAAATTCCAAAGGATGGTTGTATTTTTTACTCCGTTCAGGTTTTTTTCCGTTAAATATTGGAAGATTGGAGCTGTGTCGCTTCCTTTTACTGAAACTTTGGCAGCCATCGGGAATGTTACTCCGTAATTTTTCTGGCAGAAAGCTCCGATTTCTTTATTGCTTCCCGGTTCCTGACCTCCGAAATTGTTGGCAGGAAATCCTACCACGACCAATTTGTCTTTATATTCTTCAGCAACTTTTTCAAGATCAGCATATTGAGGAGTGAACCCACATTCTGAAGCAGTATTTACAATTAAGATTTTCTTTCCTTTAAAATCTGCAAAATTAATCTGCTTTCCTTCTTCCAAGGCATCGACCTTGAAGTCGTATATTGATTTTCCCATAAGTTCTTTTGTTTTGGCTTTAGATTCTTCACTTTTTTTCTGAGCGCAGCTGTTGAAAAATGCAACAACTGACAAGAACATTAAAAATAACTTTTTCATAACTCAATTTTATTATCTGATTTAAAATTTAAATGTATTGGCAGGAAATACCTTATTAACATCAATCCTGTTGATGAGCATTACATAATCTCCGTCTTTTTTTGCACTGGAAGATTCTATTCTGAAAGGCATGGATAAATTTCCGACTTTTTTATAATCTGAATACGATAAAGTTTCATCTTTTTTTACTTCTTTCAGCAACATATAGTTTTTTGTGTCGAAATAATAGATGTTTTTGTTAACATTTTTCGTTAATTCCACTTTATGACAGTAGATATTTCCTATAACTTCTTTGCCTAAATATTTTGCTTCAAATCCTTTATTTTCCCAGTCTATAAAATCATTATCAAAACTTTCCGCAACATATCCTGAATATTCCTGAACTTTATTAGTTGCATAATTCATGGCATATCCTTTTGATCCGTCGTAGCCTTCAATTGCGGTCTCTTTTCCGCCAATGGTGATAACGGTTTTGGTAAGATTGGGACGCTGCTGATAAATTTTAATCGGATATTCATCCTTAATTCCCAGGATAACTCTTCCCTGCAGCAATACTGAATTCAATAGTTTCCAATTGGTTAATCCTCCGGACAATTCTATATTTTTATCAATAATTTCTTTGGCGGTCTGCGCAAAAAAGGATGGTGAAATCATCAGGACGAATACTAAAAGTAACTTCTTCATTAATTTTATTTTATCAATTCAAATATAAGGCTTTTTTAATTTGAAAATTTAAAAATGAGACAATTTGAAAATGTGAATTACATCACGTTTTTAAATTAATTTTCTCGCTTTTTCAAGGTCTTCCGGCGTATCTATTCCTACGCCAACAAAATTGGTTTCTATCATCCTGATTTTCATTCCGTATTCCAGATAACGGATGCATTCAATCTTTTCTGAAATTTCCAGCGGTTTCATTTCGAGCTTTGAAAACTGAATTAAAGCATTCTTTCTAAACGCATAAACTCCAATGTGCTTAAAATAGTCTACATCATATGAAATTTCACGGTGAAATGGAATCACAGAACGGCTGAAATACAATGCGAAACCATTGTTGTCGGTAATTACTTTCACGTTATTCGGATTCTCAATCTCTTCTTTTTCAGTGAGTTTTATTTTCAATGAAGCCAAAGAAATCTCCTGATTTTCATCCTGATGAAAAACTTCAATTAATTGTTGCAAAGGTTCTAATTTCAGGAAAGGTTCATCTCCCTGAACATTGATCACGATATCACAGTCGATATTCTGCACCGCTTCTGCAATACGGTCGCTTCCGGTTTCATGTTGACCGGTCATTACGGCTTTTCCACCATTTTTGGTAATTTCATTAAAAATAATTTCAGAATCTGTTGCCACAAAAACTTCATCAAATAAACCTGTTTCTACAACATTCTGATAAGTGGTTGTGATAACGGTTTTTTCACCCAATAATTGCATCAGTTTCGCCGGAAAACGGCTTGCTTCGTATCGTGCGGGAATAACTGCAATAATTTTCATACTACCAATATAACAATTTAAAAATCTAACAGTGTAACAATTATTAAACTGTTACACTGTTAGATTGGTATATTTTTTCAATATTTTATTTTAAAGCGTTCAAAGCATTTTCCAGTTTTGGCATCATCACTTCAATTTCGTCGATTGCCAAACCTCCTACAGAAGCTCTGAACCAAGGTTCTGATTTTTCTTCCCCGAAAGCAGAGAACGGAACCAAAGCAACACCTGCTTCATTGATTAAATAGAATACGAGATCAGAAGAGTTTTCAATCACCGTTCCGTCCGGTTTTGCTTTTCCGATATAATCTAATTTAATCGTAAGATAAAGTGCTCCCATTGGCTCGATGCTGTCAACAGAAAGTCCTTTTCCTTTCAAATCCTGAATTCCGCCGTGAAGAACTTTCAAGCTGGCTTTCAGTTTACCTTTAAAATCTTCAACAAATTCATTTACGTCCTCAGGATTTTCGTAATATTTTGCTGTTGCTTCCTGTTCTGGTTTTGGTGCCCAAGCTCCAACGTGCGTTAAAAGAGCTTTCATTTTGTCCATGATATGAACCGGACCGAATCCCCATCCTACACGAACTCCTGTTGCGGCAAGACATTTTGAAATACCGTCGATATACACCGTAAACTCTTTCATTTCAGGGAAAAGAGAAACCGGATCTACGTGTTCAGCCCCAAAAGTAAGGTTAGAATAAATCTGGTCGTACATTAAATATAAAGGCTTTTCGTCTTCCCCTCTTTTTTTATTTTCCGCTAAAACCAGTTCGCAGATTTCAGAAAGCTGATCTTTTGTAAACATGGTTCCGGTAGGATTTAACGGAGAACAAAGTGCCAGTAAAACGGCTCCTTCTAAGTGAGGTCTCAGATCATCCGCAGTCGGAAGAAAATTGTTTTCCGGAGTGGTTTTTACTTCCACCGCATTGGCTGAAGTAAGATAAGCGTAATGATTATTGTTCCATGACGGAATCGGATACACTACTTTATCACCTTCGTCCACGATTGTTTTGTACACCGCATAAATTAAAGGTCTTGAACCAGCAGTGATTAAAATATCGTTAGGTGAGTAGTCTAAATTCCATCTGGTTTTTAAATCTTTGGAAACTTCTTTTCTTAAAGATAAAAGTCCGTTTGCAGGCGGATAATTTGTCAGGTTATTCTGATAAGCTTTCTGAATTTCTTCCTTCAATTTTGCCGGAATCGGATAAATATTAGAATTTAAATCACCAATCGTAAGATTGGCAATCTCCGCTCCTTTTGCCTTTAAATCGTTTACTTCATTACCAATTTTTACAATTTCAGAACCAATCAGGTTCGCCGCTAATTTTGAAACTTTCACTTTATTTTATTTAAATTTATTTAATATATTCTTCTAATATTTATTTTTCTTACAACTTCTTCTTCAGGAACTTTTGCATCCAGAAGGCTGATTAATTCTTTTGCCTTTTTAGCTACAGCAGAATTCGGATATTTCTTTATGATCCTATTGAATTCTTTCCTGTTTTCGTCATATATCGTTCCATCCAAAAACTCGTAAGTTGGTGTATTCTCCATACCGAATAAATAATCATACAAATAATTATTGTATATTTCTTTTACTCTGGAAATCAATGAACTTTTAGGATATTTTTTTATAAAATCTTCCCAAAAAACAGTCCTTTCTCCTAACTCTTTCCATGAAATTACCAATCCTGCATCCGCCGAATAAAGACCTTCGCTTTCTTTCGCTAACTGCCCGATATACGTATTATAATCCGGGGTTACTTTGTCTTTAAATACAGAAAAATAATGATACGGAACCGAATGTATTTCGGTATATCCTTCTCCTACTTCTGTAAATTCAAGATCAGCTTTCTTCAGTTCGGCAATTAGTTTCTTTATATTTTCAGGAAACTTGTAACTGTTGCTTTCGGAATCATAATAATTCACATATTCTTCAAGGATCTTATTCAGACTTTCGCTTAAACAAGCTGTATATTTTTCACGAATCCTGATATAATCTTCGTATAATTTATTATTCTGTTCAGGTGAATTCTGAGTAATTTCTTTTTCTGCTTTCTGCTGATACCACTGAAACGCTGCAATATAATCTTCCGTCTTATTTCTGGAAGAACAGGCAGTATCAATAGGCTTAAACAAATCCTTTTTTGTTTCTGCTTTTGAAACGGTGTCTTTTTCTATCTTTCCTGCAGAAGTTTTTGGTGCTTCTTTTTTACATGAAAAAATAAAAACCAACAGAATAAAAGCCGCTAAACTTCTTTTTATCATGAAGATCGAATGAAATTAATCTAATCTCAAATCCTTTCTTACTTCTTCTATTTTAGCCTCTAAAGACTTCAATTTATCTCTGAAATCTGCTTCAGAAGTAACGGAATCTTTTACAGAAATATAAAATTTAATCTTCGGTTCTGTTCCGGAAGGTCTTACGCAGACTTTGGTTCCGTCCTGAGTGTAATAAATCAATACATTCGATTTTGGAATATCGTTCATTACTTGCTTCTCACTTTTTGAAACGATAAAATTAGTCTGTTCTTTAAAGTCTTTTACTTCTTCAACCAATGAACCAGCCAATTCCTTTGGAGGATTTTCACGGAAATTTTTCATCATATTCTGAATTTCTTCCGCTCCGTCTCTTCCTTTTCTTACCAGATTTACCAGTCCTTCATAATACATTCCCAATTCCTGATAAATTTCGATCATGTATTGGTACATCGTTCTTCCGTTGGCTTTACACCATGCAGCAATTTCGCAGGCTAAAACAATACTTCCGCAAGAATCTTTATCACGAACGAAGTCACCCGTCATGAAACCGAAACTTTCTTCACCCCCGCAAACGAATTTTTCTTTTCCTTCGAAATCACGGATCATTTTTCCGATCCATTTGAATCCGGTTAATCCAACTTTACAGTCTACACCAAATCTCTGTGCAATATCGAAGAAAATATCTGAAGTTACGATCGTAGAACCAATGAATTCTTTTCCGGTAATTCTGTCCTGCTTTCTCCATTCGTTTAAAATATAATACGTAAGGATCGTATTGGTCTGATTTCCATTTAACAATTCAATTTCACCGTCAAGATTTCTTACTGCAATTCCCAGTCTGTCGCCATCCGGATCTGTTCCGATCACAATATCTGCATTGGTAATTTTTGCAAGATCCATTGCCATTTCCAAAGCGGCCGGTTCTTCAGGATTCGGAGAATCTACCGTCGGGAAATTTCCACTTGGGATCATTTGTTCTCTTACCAGATCAATTTTTTTGAAACCTGCTTTTTCCAAAGCTTTCGGAACGGTTGTGTAAGTTGTTCCGTGAATGGATGTGAAAACGATGTTTAAATTTTCTTTTCCAACATTCTGATAGGTAGAGTTTTCGATGCATGCATCAATATACACATCATCCTGCTCTTCCCCGATCCATTCGATTAAATCATCATTTCCGTTGAATTTAATTTCTTCGAATTTTACAGAATAAACTTCATTGATGATTGCTTCATCGTGTGGCGGAACAATCTGCGCCCCATCGTTCCAGTATACTTTGTAACCGTTGTATTCCGGCGGATTATGGGAAGCCGTTAAAACAATTCCTCCGTGACATTTTTTATTTCTTACGGTAAATGACAATTCAGGAGTCGGTCTGTGATCCTTGAAAAGCAATACTTTAATTCCGTTTGCCGTTAAAACATCAGCCACCAGTTTTCCGAATTCTTTCGAGTTATTTCTTACGTCATAAGCAATTGCCACTTTAATTTCTTCTCCCTGAAACTGCTTTAACATATAATTTGCAAGTCCCTGTGTTGCCTGACCTAATGTATATTTATTTAAACGGTTGGTTCCGACACCCATAATTCCCCTCATTCCTCCTGTTCCGAACTCCAGTTCTCTGTAAAAAGAGTCTTCCAGATCAGGCGAATTGCTGTCGATTAATTCCTGAACAGCCTTTCTTGTTTCCTCATCAAATGTTTCGCCCAACCAAAGTTTTGCTTTTTCTAATGTTGTCATATTTGTATTTTCTAATTTTTGTAAAGTTCCGGTTTAATTTCTTTGTTTTATCGTTTCAGCATTTGTCATTTCGACGAAGGAGAAATCTGTTTATAAAAGATTCTTCATTTCATGCAAAATGACAAGCACTTATTTATAAATTATTTGTCTCAATTTTTAAATTTGGCAGTCTTTCTTTCAAAGCATTTAATTTCAATTGCAAATCATTTAATTCAAAAATAGAATTTCCAAAAATCTCTTTGCTGATCTCAAAGCTTATTGTTGTAAAATCTTCAGAATTATCCGTTTTAATAATTTCCTTCGATACTGTTTTTCCTTTTTCAAAAATAAAATGACCTTCTTGCCTGCTGAAAATTGTCTTGAGTTCGCATTTTTCAGAGACAGCATTAATTATTGCCATTCCAACCCGACAAAATTCATCACCTACTTCCAAATGCTTCTTTTCATTACTGCATGCGCCAATTTTGGTCATAATACATTCTGCTCTAGTTAAATCGCGAGATTTTTCTAAGGACATTCCTGTATTATATTCAATTTTTAATGATTTTCCTACAGCATTAATTATAATTTCACTGCAATTTTCATCAATAGCATGACACAAAGATCCAAATACAAGAGCATTTAAATTATTTTCTTTAAAACAGTCTTCAAAATACATTCTAGGACGAAGTCTTACATGCTCCATTCTTTCTAAGCTTTGAATACTATTCGCTGTGTATTTTTTTTCTTCCAACTTACTTCTCAATCCAATTTCTTATTCTCCACTCTTGTACTTTTATCAATTTTAAACGCCCTAATCGGATCATTATAATACACAAATTTAGCCGTATTCTGAATATGTCCTTTCAATGAGTCTTTTACATTGACTTCGGCGTAATTTCCGTTTTTAGAGTTGATATTCAGGTTTTCAATTTTCCAGTAAGGAGCGATTAAACTTGCTGTATCAGATACTTTAATCACAGCATTTTTGGTTTGCCCCAGAAAATTGGCTCTGCTTCGGTTCATCATTTCTACTTCTGCCCTTCTCGTATTTACCGAACCCATAAATGTAGCATAATTTTTTAAATTAAGCTTAAAATTATCGGTTTTAATTTCGCTCGAAATATTCATTTCTACAGAATCTGAAGCGGTTACTTTTTCCAGATTGTATTTTGAATAGATCGTTACATTATAAAAATCTACTCCTTTTGTTCCTCGTTTTTCTCTGATGGTCAGGGTTTTATCTTTTACATCCACATCAAGATTATCGGCGACATTCGGATAGGTTTCGATTTCTATAAAGTTTTTGCTTCCCCTTGCGTAGAAAACACGGAATTTCCCCTGCAAATCTAGATTTACAAATTCCGCTACCTCTACATCTTTTCTTTCGATATTTCCTTTCGGAGATATTTTACCACATGAAAAGAGAACAGAAAAAAAAGCCACATATAGCAAATTCCTCCATACCATACAGTTATATTTTTTTTTCATACTCGTACAAAAATAAGATATGATTTTAATTTTTATCATTATTTTTCAGATTAAAATTTTTTGTAAACCCTAAACTAAAATAAGAATTCTGAATAGAGTTTTCTATATATTTCCCATATTCCAGAGACAAGGTAAAGTTTTTGTCTTTAAAAGTATCTGTCACACTTCCATAAAAAAGAAAGTTATTATTCTGTAATTCCGTAGAAAAATCGGTAATTCCAATGCTTGCAGAATAGATCTGATTAAAATTATAATTAAAGAATAGATCTTTTATGAAACTGGGTTTCGCATTACCGTCAAACCATTGTACACTATAATCCAGTTCACCCGAAAATTTATCATTAAAATCTTTCTGAATCATAAATGATAAGAGCGGTACCAGAAAACTTTCATTCCTGTAGTTTTTTGAGCCCCAGTTTTTTGTCTGCACTTCGCCTAAAATGCTTATCTCGGGACAATATTTTCCCTCATTAAACACATTGGCTTTTGCACCGAAAGACAAAGGCTGGAGTCCGAATCCTGAAGGTTTTGTGTATCCAAAATTGATATCCGTGAAAATTTCAACATCTTTATTTATGCCTAATCTCAGTCTGGTGGCAGGTAAAGAAAAAGCCTGATTGCCTTCATCAAACTCAAACAGAAAAGTAGATTCCTGCTGTAAATGATTTTTCTCTATAATCGCAATATTCTGATTCGTAAAAACCCTTTTTATTTTCTTATGTTTAGTTTGCGAAAAAACCAGAAAAGGGAACACCAAAAAAACCGGAATTAATCGGGATTTCATTCTGATTTTATTTACAAAACTTCATCAATATTATAATTCTTATGCTCTCTGTTGGTTCTGATAATCATTTCTCCTAAAAATCCGGCTACGAAAAGCAGGGTTCCCATAATCATCATGGTTAAAGCAATAAAAAACCACGGATTATTGGTAATTAAATGACCATAAATTCCTCTTGCCACATCAATTAACTTTGAAACACCCAACCAAAGTGCAGAGAGAAAACCAAAGATAAACATTAAAGTTCCTACCGCTCCGAAGAAATGCATCGGCCTTCCTCCGAAACGACTTACAAACCAAAGTGTTACCAGATCCAGAAATCCTCTGATAAATCTTTCGGTTCCGAATTTTGAAGTTCCGTAAGGTCTCGCTTGGTGCTGAACTTCTTTTTCCGTAATTCTTCTGAATCCTGCATTTGCCGCCAAAACAGGAATGTAACGGTGCATATCTCCGTAAACATCAATTGATTTTACGACCTGCTTTTTGTAAGCTTTCAGTCCGCAGTTGAAATCGTGAAGATAAACACCGGAGACTTTTCTGGCTGCGGCATTGAATAATTTCGACGGTACGTTTTTCGTCATTACGTTATCAAAACGCTTTTTTTTCCAGCCGGAAACAATGTCGTAATTATCCTGAACAACCATGTTGTACAATTCAGGGATTTCTTCCGGAAAATCCTGTAAATCAGCATCCATGGTGATGATGACATCTCCGTTTGTTCTTTCAAACGCAGCATGAAGCGCCTGAGATTTTCCGTAATTTTTAGAAAATTTAATTCCGTGGATCTGAGGATGCTGTACTTTCAAATTTTCGATAATGCTCCACGAAAGATCCGTACTTCCATCATCTACAAACCAGATTTCATAAGATAAACTATTTGATTTACAAACGTTATCAATCCTTGAAAAAAGCTCTTCCAGAGAGGCTTCCTCATTCAGTAACGGAATAACTATAGATAAATTCATTTAATTTTAATAAAAAATTATTCTTGGTTTTGTTCTTCCTGATAGATTGTTTTTGTTCTGAAAAACGCTCCGAAAAACACTGACAAAACTACGTAAAATATAAGAATTGCCGCAAAATATCCTGAAAAATGACTTGCAGTAAGCATATCTTTTCCTTTCACCGCCTCCGGAGAGAAGCTTGGAAGCCTTTCTTTGTACTTTTTATCCAGTTCATCAATATCTTTTTGGTGCTTTAAAACTTTTCTTGCAGAATAATATTCTTTATCCATTTCCGCTTTCTGTCTTGTCACATACTGATAATTCAGCAGTTTTTTCGCGTCTGTATCTGCAAAATTTAAGAAAGCATAAATGCTGAAAATGGATAAAATTCCTCCGATAAACATGGGAACAAAAGCTCTTTTAAATGCTTCTTTGAAGCTCACCGTTCTGTGGCTGCTCCAGTACGATTTCACCGACCAGAACGCAGCTCCGGCATACAGAATCGGTAAAACGAAAGCATTGGCTTTCAATGAAATATCAAAATAATTAACTCCTGAAAAGAAGTAATACACCACGAAAAAAACGATCATCGTAGCTCCAAACAGTAAAATTCCTAATGTGGAAGGGCTCTTCGTCATATCTAATTTTTTTGAAAATTTTTGAAAAATTATTGGTCTGAATTTCAGCAAACTACCTCTGTAAGCCAATTTTTTCCATTAATTTTCTTTAATAAAGTTTTGAGTTTTGCAAAATATTCCTACCTTTGCAACGGCAAGTCCTAAACAACCAGCTCCTGAGAATCCTCCAGGGTGGGAACGCAGCAAAGGTAATCGGTCGTAGCGGTGTGATTTAGGTAGCTTGCCATTTTTTATTGGTTTAAGTTGAAGAGAGGTAATTGGATAATTATCTTTTTTTGTTTTTATATACTTCAACATTTTAATTCCTGTTTTCAAATTACCTCTCAACATTTATTTAAAATTCGAACGTCTCTCCCAGTTTTGGTAAAACAAGTTCTACATTTTTACATTCAAAATGCTTTAATGCACTTTCATGATTAATTTCAATAGCAGGGAAAGTATCAAAATGACATCCGATTACTTTTGGAGTTTTTAATAATTCTGATGCTGCAAATGCTGCCTTTCTAGGGCACATTGTGTAGTGACTTCCGATCGGAAGGATGGAAAGGTCTAAATTACCGTATAACCTTGGAAACAGCTCCATATCTGCCATTACTCCGGTATCTCCTGCCATATACAGGTTTTTACCTTCAGGAAGCCTGAAAATATAGCCTACAGGAACGCCTCCATAACTTCCGTCCGGAAACGAACTTGTATGATGAGCCGGAACCATAGAAATTTTAAGATCATCGATTTTTGCTGATCCTCCTAAGTTGACATCGTCTGTATTTTTTGCATTTTTAAAGTATCCGCAGATTTCGGGAACTGCAATAAGTGTTGCTTCAGGATGATGCTGTAAAACTTCCTCTACATCCGCAATGTGATCTCCATGAGCGTGAGTCAATAAAATATAATCGATTTTCTGTGCAGAAATATCGAATCCTGACTCTGCCTTTTTATAGTTGTAGAATGGATCTGATAATATTGTTTTGTCTTTGTACGTGAACAAAAAGCAATTTTGTCCTAAGTATTGTATTTTCATTTTGATTTATTTAAAAATTATATTTTGATTTAGTCTGAAATTGTTGAATTAAATAAAATCTGAAATATCATGAAGCCGGTAAGAATCAAGCTAAAAATCTGGATAATAAGGAATTCCTTTATCAGCTTTATTCTTCCTGCTAAAAAAAGCACCGCCATAACCGCGTTTGCCAAAACAGCAATCAGGATTAAAAATGGCAGAAAGGCAATCTCTGAGAGTGACGCGCCATCCTGCATTTCATTAATTAAACTGTAAATTATAATGAATGCTGCTGCTACGGATAAACAGGAGGTAATTTTTAAAGCGGTCATATTATTTTAACCAAACAGATTAAGTCCTGCAGCAGTAAGAGCTGCAATCATAAACGTCATGATTCCTACCTGTTTCAGGAAAGGATCCAGTTCTCTCGGATTTTTTACGGTCATAATCTTTCTTCTGATTTTCATTAAAGGAATCATTAAGATCATTACAATAAACACTTTGTAATTCTGAGTCTGGAAAAAACCATTGACTCCTAAGAACAACAAAATTAAAATCAGAGGAAGCTGTAAAAGAATCATTTCATAAATCATTGCATTTTTAAAGCCGATTCTCAGTGCAAAACTGTTTTTCCCTGATAATTTATCGCTTTCAATATCTCTCATATTGTTAAGATTCAGAACAGCCATGCTCATCATTCCGATTGCGGTTCCGGGCAGTAACATATCCCAGCTGAACGATTTGGTAAACAGGAAATAACTTCCGCAGACAGAAACAAGACCGAAGAAGATAAATACAAAAATATCTCCCAATCCCATGTATCCGTAAGGTTTCTTACCCACCGTATAACCAATTGCCGCTAAAATGCTCAAGATTCCCAAACCGATGAATATGTAAAATTCGTTCATATAATTGGGAATAAACGCCACATATAAAAGAGCTACTGTTGCTATAAAAGATAAAACGGAGAAAAGAATAACTGCATTTCTCATCTGTTTTGCCGTAATTTTTCCTGAGGCTACTGCTCTTGCTTCTGCTTCTGTCGCTCTTTTGGCATCGGTTCCTTTTACTCCGTCTCCGTAATCATTGGCGTAATTTGAAAGGATCTGGTATAATAAAGTTACAACTAATGCCAAAGCAAAAATTCTCCAGTCCCAAATTTTACCTTCACCATAAAGCCTCCATTTTGCAATGAAAGCTCCCATAATAATTCCGCTGAGCGACAGCGGCAACGTTCTAAGCCTTGCGGCTTTTATCCAATCTTTCATAATGTATAAGTAGTGAGTAATTGGTAATAAGTAATGTTATTATCGCTCATTACTCATTGCCAATTACTTTTATGTTAAGATATCCACTGATCGTCTCCGAAATTCGGTTTTCTTTTTTCAAGGAATGCATTTCTTCCTTCTTTTGCTTCCTCCGTCATGTACGCCAGACGCGTTGCTTCACCTGCGAAAACCTGCTGCCCAACCATTCCGTCGTCTGTAAGGTTCATGGCAAATTTCAGCATTCTGATGGAAGTAGGAGATTTAGCTAAAATTTCCTGAGCCCATTCATAGGCTGTATCTTCCAGTTCTGCATGAGGAACCACTTTATTTACCATTCCCATTTCGAAAGCTTCCTGAGCGGAATAATTTCTTCCTAAAAAGAAAATTTCGCGGGCTTTTTTCTGGCCTACCATTTTTGCAAGATAAGCAGATCCGTAACCTCCATCGAAACTTGTAACATCGGCATCGGTTTGCTTGAAAATTGCATGTTCTTCACTTGCTAAAGTAAGATCACAAACCACATGAAGAGAGTGTCCTCCACCAACAGCCCAACCCGGAACCACTGCAATCACCACTTTTGGCATAAAACGGATGAGACGCTGAACTTCAAGAATATTTAAACGGTGTCTTCCGTCTTCTCCTACATACCCTTGATGTCCTCTTGCTTTCTGATCTCCACCACTGCAAAATGCCCAGCCTCCGTCTTTCGGACTTGGTCCTTCTCCTGAAAGCAGGACAACACCAATTTTCGGATCTTCATAAGCGTCATAAAAAGCATCGTATAATTCTGAGGTTGTTTTTGGTCTGAAAGCGTTACGGACTTCCGGTCTGTTGAAAGCAATTCTCGCTACCCCATTACATTTTTTGTACGTAATATCTTCGTATTCTTTGGCGGTTTTCCACTCAATCATTTTTGTAAAAATTTTTCTCAAAGATACGGAATTGCAGAGAATTTTAACATTGATTTTTGATGATAATCGTTGGAATTTTGGTTCGAATATCAGCTGTTTTTGATGCTAGAAATTATTTTAACCTGAGTTCGGGATAAGTCTTATTACACGCAACGTTAAACAAAGAGATTCAATTATCAGTAATTCAGCTTTTAAGATATACAAAGGCGTAAAACTTATCAAAGTAATACCATTTTTGTCTTTTTTAAATAAACGAAGTGCTTTTGTTTAGCTTACCAACTTTCAATAAGTAAAAAAATCTTTTGTTTTTCTTTGCGATAAATAAATACTATACTATAAATCAATTATTTAAATTTATTTCTTATCCCGAACTAAGGTTATTTTAATACAAATTTCGCTGCATCTTGTTTAACGGCTCATTGTTTTTAAATTACATCCTGTTTAAACTTTTTTACCGCAAAAGATGAAAAATATTTTGATACTTTAGTTACTTTTGGCTCAAAAAATTGAATAATGCTGAATATTTGAAAACTAACTTTATTCCAATACAAAACCCGAATTTTTTTTGAAGATTAAATTTGGGCAATAGAAACAGATTCTTCAATACGCTTCGCTTCTTTCATAATGACAGATATCTAATACTACATTATTAAAGCATGAAAATATTGGCATAATACTGAAAAATAGTTGGTAGAATCCTATCAAAACCTCATTGTTAGGCTGCTTGGAGGAAGTTTTATGAAACGTGTTTCATAAAACTTTTTCTTTGTCTGAAAAATGGCAAAAAAACGTTGTTGGTCTTGTTCAAGCCTGGAGGTAATTCGTTGGGGAAAACAAGGGGGAAAGCAAAGATTTAAATGTAAAAATTGCGGGATTTTATTTACTCAAAACAGAACGGAGCAGAGAATTAAAAATCGTTTTATCTGGTTCAAAAAATGGGTATTGGAAAGGCAGACCTACAAAACGCTTTGCAGAGACAGCGGTTATTCGAAAGATACTTTGCAGAAAACATTTTATACCATTTTAGAGCAGTCTCCTACCTTAAAGATCATCAAACGGGAAAAGGTGAATTTAAGAATGGATGCAACTTATTTTGCTCAGTTCTGTTTAATTGCTTATCAGGATGATTTTGATGGATATACACAGCTTATCCGTTTTACCGATGGAGAACATTATGAAGAAATCAGGGAAGATTTAAACAATCTTTTACGGCTGGGCGTAAAGCTGGAAAGCATTACTACAGATGGACATAAAAGCGTTTTGAAAGCCATAAATAAATCTGATGGAGACATCATTACTCAGAGATGTCTGGTTCATATTCAGAGAATGTGCCTGATCTGGCTCACAAAGTTTCCTAAACACATTGCCGGTCAGGAACTTCGAAAACACGTTTTATTATTACTGAAAATTAAAACACAAAACGATAAAATCTGGTGGAAAAATGAACTCAACGACTGGTATTTGAGACATCAGGATTATATTAATGAAAAAACAATTAATCTTGAAACCGAAAGATACTGGTATACCCACAAGCTTATCAGACGATCGTATTTTACTATAAAACGGGCATTGCCCAATATGTTTCATTATCTGGAAAATCCCAATATTCCTAAAACAACCAATGGTATTGAGGGATATTTCAGCCATTTAAAAAATCATCTCGACCTGCACAGAGGTCTCACATTGAAAAACCGAATCAATTTCATCAAATGGTATATTTATTTTTCTAACGAAAAATAGAGTTTTTTTAGCCATAAGGTTCATCCGATAATAAACGAAAAGGTGAGGGAAACCTCACCTTAAAACTATCGTTTTGAACATTAATCCTATTGCTGAAAAGTTGATCTCCACCAGTGCTTTTGTCCTCTTCGGATTAACATCCATAATTTATTAAAATATATCCTGAATTTCACCAACTATTTTTCAGTACATTACCAAAATATTTGTTTCTATTAAATAAAAAAAACCGAAACAAAAACGTTCCGGTTTATATTTAACTGTAAGTATCTGAAATTATTTCGCTGGCTGCTTTGCTGCCAATTCAGCTTCTTTAGCTTTCATTTCATTATACTTGGCTGTATTTTTAGATGTATTATACACATCCTTCATTACCTGAACAGCTGTAATATCGTTTGGTAATGCCTGAAGCCATTTTTCCCCGTAAGGAATTGCTTTTGTAAACCTTTCTTTTCTTGCTTCAATTAATTTTGTAGCATCGTCCGGTTTTGTTTTTCTTAATGCATTGATTTCAGCTACAGCTTTTTCATCATCTCCGATTACAGTGTACACTAAGTTCTGATAAGCATTGGCAAAATCAGGTTTCAATTCGATTGCCTTCTGGAAAGATGCAATTGCTTCTGCAGTTGTTGCAGGATTTTTTGCCTGAAGAACTCCTAAATTATACCAATTGGTAGCATCGGTAGGATTTTTAGCCAGCTGTTCTTTCAGGTTTGTCATGAATTTTTCTGTATTTCCTGATGCATACAGTGCACTTCCCTGATATTCTTTCAATTTGGCACTGTTTGGAAATTTAGCCAGTCCTTTTTCAATTAATGCTAAAGCTTCATCATTTTTCTTTGCATTGATTAATAAAGTTGCCAAAGTCTCATATAAATCCTGTTCAACACTTGGAGACTGTTCTGTTTTGAAGTCTGAATAATCTTTTGAAGATGTTTTCTTCAGTAATTCCCAGGTATTTTTATCATAACTGGCAACCTGACCTGTTTTGTTATCTTTTGCAGTATAGGTGGTTTCAACACCTGTATAACCGGAATTGATAAGGTCTGTATATATTTTTGTAGCCTGAGGGATATCGTTTGCCAAAGCATAATTCAATCCTGAGTAATACATATATACTTTATTGTCCTGCCCGTTTGTTTTCAGTAAGTTATAAACTTCCATGAATTTAGGAGCCGCTGCTGCATAATTTTTCGCATTGTAAGCGTCCATTGCAACTTTATTGGCTTCCTGCAGTTTTGCATTAACATCTTCTTTTTGTCCGAAAACGAAAGCAGATGCAACAATAGCTATACCTAAAATTAGTTTTCTCATAATCACTATTTATATTAATTGTACAATATTATTCTTCAGATTCAGAATTCTCATTTCCTTCTGCCGGATTTTCGTTTTCCGCCTGAGGTGTTTCTGTATTGTTTTCCTGGTTATCAAATAGCGATCCTACAGCTCCTTCTTCGTTTTCTTCAGAATCGTCTTCCACATCTTTATCCATTTCTACTTTTGCAATAGCAGCAATTTCGTCATTCTTTTTAAGATTAATCAGTCTTACGCCCTGTGTATTTCTACCCATCACTCTCATTTCGTCCATTCCCATTCTGATGGCAACTCCCGATTTGTTAATGATCATTAATCCGTCTTCATCCGTTACATTCTGAATAGCAATAAGATTTCCTGTCTTTTCAGTAATATTCAGTGTGATAACTCCTTTTCCTCCTCTGTTGGTAATTCTGTAATCTTCTACCGCAGTTCTCTTTCCGTATCCTTTTTCAGACACCACAAGTACGGTTTCTTTTTCCACATCATTTACAACAATCATACCGATTGCTTCATCGTCTTCATCCATAGCAATACCACGAACTCCGATCGATCCTCTTCCTACTTCTCTTACCTTTTCTTCAGGAAAACGGATACATTTACCGTTTTTGGTAGCGATCATGATCTGTGAAGTTCCATTCGTTAAATAAGCGCCTAACAACTGGTCATTGTCTCTGATCTCAATAGCATTTACCCCGTTTACTCTCGGTCTTGAATAAGCTTCCAGCGAAGTTTTCTTAATGGTTCCGTTTTTCGTTACCATCACAACGCTCATCTGGTTTACATATTCAGAATCTTTTAAGTTGTTGGTTCTGATGTAAGCTTTGATCTTATCGTCCGGTTCAATGTTAATAAGGTTTTGTACTGCCCTTCCTTTTGCCGTTTTGGAGCCTTCCGGAATTTCAAATACTCTTAACCAGTAACATCTTCCTTTTTCGGTAAAGAAGAGCATATATTGGTGGTTGGTTGCCGAAACAATATATTCAAGGAAATCTGCATCTCTTGTTGTTGCCGCTTTGTTTCCTACACCTCCTCTGCTCTGGATTTTGTATTCAGACAAAGAAGTTCTCTTAATGTATCCTGCGTGGGAAATGGTAAGAACCACAGATTCATTCGGAATAATATCTTCGATAGACATTTCTCCTCCTGAATAATCGATCTCGGTTCTTCTTTCGTCTCCGTATTTTTCTTTAACTTCAATTAATTCGTCTTTGATGATCTGGAATCTTCTTGGTTCGTTTGCCAGAATATCTTCCAGATCTGCAATTTCTTTCATGATGGCATCATATTCATCACGGATCTTGTCAAGCTCCATTCCTGTTAAACGGGCAAGACGTAAATCAAGAATTGCCTGAGCCTGAATTTCAGAAAGCTCGAAAGCTTCGATCAATCCTTCTTTCGCAGCCTGTGGATTGGCAGAATGACGGATGATTGAAATCGCTTTATCTAAAGAATCCTGAGAACCGATCACTTTCATGAAACCTTCAAGAATGTGCGCTCTTTCTTTGGCTTTTCTAAGCTCGAACTGAGTTCTTCTTACGATAACTTCATGTCTGTGCTCTACGAAATGATGAATAATGTCTTTTAAGTTAAGCTGCTCCGGTCTTCCGTGAACCAATGCAATATTGTTTACACTGAAAGAGGTTTGAAGCGCTGTATATTTATAAAGTAAGTTCAGAACAACATTCGGGATTGCATCATTTTTAAGTTCATAAACGATACGAAGACCTCTTCTGTCCGATTCGTCTCTGATTTCGTAAATTCCCGGAATTTTTTCTTCTTTTACCAGTTCCGCAGTTCTGGCAATCATTTCCGCTTTGTTTACCTGATAAGGCACTTCGTTTACGATGATTGCATTTCTGTTCCCGATTTCTTCAAAAGCTACTTTTGCTCTCAGAACTACTCTTCCGCGACCAGTATGGAACGCATCTCTTACGCCGTCGTATCCGTAGATAATTCCCCCTGTAGGAAAATCGGGAGCAATAATGTGCTGCATTAATTCGTCAATTGAGATTTCTCTGTTGTCGATATAAGCGCAGATTGCGTCTACAGCTTCCGATAAATTGTGCGGAGCCATATTCGTAGCCATACCTACTGCGATACCGGAAGTTCCGTTGACTAAAAGATTCGGAATTTTTGAAGGTAAAACCGTCGGTTCCTGTAAACTGTCGTCGAAGTTATTCTGAAAATCTACCGTTTCCTTATCCAGATCCGAAAGAACCTCATCAGAGATTTTTTTCAGTCTTGCCTCGGTATAACGCATTGCTGCAGGCGGATCTCCGTCCATGGAACCGAAGTTCCCCTGTCCGTCTACCTGCGGATAACGCAAGCTCCAGTCCTGAGCCATTCTTACCATTGCATCGTATACAGAGGAGTCTCCGTGCGGGTGATATTTACCTAAAACGTCTCCAACAATTCTCGCAGATTTTAAATACTTTCGATTAGAAAAAACCCCTAATCCATACATACCGTAAAGTACTCTTCTATGAACGGGTTTCAAGCCATCTCTTACATCCGGCAACGCTCTGGAAACGATAACCGACATCGAATAATCGATATAAGATGACTTCATTTCATCAACAATGTTGATAGGAATCAGTCTTTCTCCTTCTTTTTGCATAAACAATTTTATTATAATGATAGTCAGACCCTTAGCTATACGTCTGAAAATTATTTTTTTTGTATTTTTATTAACGGGCTAATTTACGAAAAATTTGCCGATTTTTGCGGTAAAATTTATCTATAGAATCTTAAAAATTCATAAAATATGAGCATATTAAGCATAACGTTCCACTGCACAAAAAATAATCTTGAAGCCTGGGAAAATTACATGGATGAAACTTTGGTTTTAATGACGGAAAATCTGATGAACGTTAATCAATATATCCTTTCTGAAGTACACAGTGATTATATTGAAGAAGGCAAAAACTATAATCTTCTGCTTATTTTTGATAATGACGAGCTGAGAGAAGATTTCATCAAAAGCGAAATGGAAAATATTGCTGAAAGAATTGAAGCAAAATTCGGACAGGAAGTTATGATTTTCAATACTTTTCTGAATCCTAAGAAATCG
Source organism: Chryseobacterium sp. 2P (assembly GCF_059579425.1). NCBI lineage: Bacteria > Pseudomonadati > Bacteroidota > Flavobacteriia > Flavobacteriales > Weeksellaceae > Chryseobacterium > Chryseobacterium sp. 2P. Next base: position 2,033,385 of record NZ_CM184194.1, on the reverse strand, counting down.
AGGCTTTAAATTATTGAGATTAAGGTTGAGATTGAGATTTAATAAAATAAAAAGGCTGTATCACTATCGGTACAGCCTTTTGTATGTAAATAAATTATTAAAATTCCTTATTTATAAATCGATATTCAGAAACCAAATCTGCATGATAGCTAACAAAAAAAGCACTGAATTTCTTCAATGCTTATATTCTATTTATAAATTAACAATTACTACAGGTCTTGCCGGATATACTCTTTGCGGTGTTGGAGCATAATATACCCTTCTTACAGGTCTGTAATAATGCTTTTTATAATAACGTTTTGGAGGTCTTTGGTACACTACGGTTCTGTAATAGGTTCTGTGTGGACCTTTGTAATAATGTTTTTTAGGACCGTGTCCATAACCATGTCCTCTTCCGTGACCGTGACCTCTCTGCAAAGGTGCGGCGCTGTACAAAACAAAGGAAAAAACGATCAGGAATACTCCCAAAATTTTAGTCAGCATCTTCATAAATATATATTTTTCAAATTACATCATGAAAAATTACAATCCGGATGCCAATAATCGGTTTTTATTATTTTTATGTAAATATTTAAGAAAGTTTATTACTTTTTATGTTAAAATATTACCTCGCTTCTTCTTTCAAGCATAATTACATCTTTCCACCCGCCATTCAGCTTTCCTATTTTCTTTCTTGTTCCTACGGTTCTGAAACCATTTTTCTGATGTGCTTTCAGCGCACCTTCATTTTCCGGAAATATATTCACCTGCAGAGTCCAGAACCCATGATCTTCACTGTCCAGAATCATCTTTTTCAGCAAAACAGATCCTAAACCTTTTCCCTGATACTCATTATCAAAATAAACACTTACTTCTGCAACCCCTTTATAACTTTCTCTTTTGCTTACAGGCTTCAGCGCACACCAGCCAACAACTTCATTTCTTTCATTTTCCAAAACCCATCGGCAGTCATTATAATAATCCATATTCCATGCTTCGGCAGTCGGAACGGTTGTTTCGAAGGTTGATTTTCCGCCTTCAATTCCCTGTCTGAAAATTTCTAACACTCTGGTCTCGTCTTTCGGAAGCATTTCTCTAAGCTCGTAGTTCATGGCTAATGATATTTTCGTTTGTTTTTTCTTTTAATTCTTGAATAATGCGTCTGTTTGCTTTTATTATCCTCGGAAACCACACTGATGTTTCCATCCACTTCCAGTACAGCAAGTCTTACCTCATCGAAACCTCCGACACCATGTTCTCTTACGGCTTCTTCCAGTTCATCCGAAGTTATTTTTACTTTATTTAAAGCTTTTTCGTCAACAACACCATCTTTGATAAGTATAACGGGATCTTCTTCCATAAAACTTTTAAAAGAAGGATTTCTGAACATGATTCTTTTTAAGGTGAAATTAGCCGCAAAAAGAACCAGAGCGGCAATCAGTCCTCCCTGAAGCGAAGTATCCTGTCCTACCATGGCATTCTGCACAGCATTGGAAATTAAAAGCAGTAAGACCACATCTCCCGCATTAAGCTGCGAAAGCTGATTTTTCCCGAAAACACGGATTCCGATCACCATGAAAAGATAAACACAGAGAGAGCGCAGAACGACATCTAAAATGGGATTCACAACAGTTTCTATTATACTGTCAAATGTATAAATTTTTACGGTCTGTTGGAGAAGTTGGAAATAAAAAGTTTAGATAAACTCAACTATTATTTGCTGAGTGAATTATTTATGCCGAGCTTTTCGAAGTACCTTTGTGAACAAAAAATATTTTCAAAAATTTCAAAACAACTGTTGCGAACTTTGTATTAAAAATATTTGAAGCATAAAAAAACCGCCTTAATAAAGCGGTCTGAATTTGTTAAGGACATTGAGCAATCGGAACTTCACTGCAAACAACTTTATTGAGTCTTTCACAGTATACACAGTATTGTTTCGGCTGTCCGCCATATACTGATTTCAGATCCGTTTTGCTTAGCTTCTTTAAATTTTTCATATTGTTTTAATTTTGTGATTCAAATATAAAACGAATATTTTTAATTATTATTACAACTTTATGTTTAAAATTTTCATTATTTACACTTAAAATAAAAAAGCCATACAGAATTTGCATGGCTTGGTATAAAAGATTTTATGAATATTATCTGTTGTTGATTTCTACCGTTACTGGCATTACATAAGTGTAGGCAACCATACTTTCATTTAACTTTTTACGGTCAACTTTATAATCCAGTTCGCTTAAAACTGTTTCAATTTCTTTGCTTACACTTTTACAGTCACCATTCGAATGAACATTAACGATTTTACCGTTCTTGGAAATATCGAATTTTACAACAGAGTTTACAGTTCCCTGTTTGTAATCCGTATTCGAAAGATCAAAATTTTCCATTAAACGGGTTCTTATATCGTTAAAAGTTTCACTTCTGCTTAACTGAATTTCTTCAATTGTATTATTGGCAGATGTTTGTGCTTTTGCTGTATTGATTAGTCCGATAAATCCACAAACAAAAAATGAAGCGATTAATATCTGTATTTTATTTTTCATAACTCTTTGGTTTTAAATATTATATTAAACTTATCTACTGTTTCTTTACCAAAGATATATAAAATAATTTACAATAATTTCACATTGAGTTAACATTGAGTTAACATTGGAATTTAAACTGCTGATTTTCAGTTGAATAAAATTTTAAAATTTTTAAAAATTTAATATTGGAGCGTTGTTTATATATAAAAATTAGCTCAACTATAAACATGGCAGTCCTAAAAGATCCATTTCTGAACTCCATAAAAATTTAATATTTCCTTTTGAATCTATCTGAAAAATTCCTCGATCAGGAAACTGGCAATGAGAGTCTGAATTTTTATTATACCATTTAAAGTCGTCATAATAAGTAAAATATAAATTCTTATGATTAGAAAATACTATAGGATTGTATTTTCCCATACCATATATTACTTCATCACTTTCCTTTGATGCAAAGGTTTTTAATTTTTTATTAACTTCAATATAGTTATTGCCATATTGTAAAGGAATATCTTTTTCGGATGCAATCAATGGATGTCCAATCAAACTTTTGTTCACATTAAGAATATAAGCGATGTAATCACTTCCGCATTCATTAGAATGAAAAACGACTTTTTCGACTTTACATTTTTGAGATGATTTTGTTCCGAAAACAAAGATACTTTCTTTCATCTTCTTTTTAAAAACTTCTTCAAATCTTTTATTGTAGATCAGTTTATCAATATATAGAGTATCATAATATTTATAATCTCTCATATCTTTTCCATAAATCCAGGGAAAAGAGTCTTTTACTATAAAATTCTGGTATTCTTTTGATAATGGAAGTTCTTCATTATCAATCTGAACAGGAATACAGATTGCAAAATCTTTATCTGTTAACTGATAAACCCCAAAAACCGAATTCTTATCAAAAGTATAATTTTCTGTTTTTTTAAAGGCAGCTTTTGAATTGTCTAAAGTTAATTTTGCGACAGGTTTTTCCTTCTTACAAGAAAATAACATGAAGATAATCCCTAAAATAATTAAATAATTTCTCATCATAATTTTATCAAACATAAAAAAGGAATCCGCATTCACAAATTCCTTTATATTATTAAGTTACTATTCTACTACTCCAGTTCCCTCTTCAAAAACTTCCCCGTCAGACTTTTCTTCGACTTCACAATTTCCTCGGGCGTTCCCTGCGCAACGATTTGTCCGCCGTGTTTTCCGCCTTCAGGACCAACGTCGATGATATGATCGGCTAACTTGATCACATCCATATTATGTTCGATGATGATGAAAGAATTTCCCAATTCCACCAACTGGTTAATCGCATCCATTAAGATTTTCACATCTTCAAAATGCAGTCCTGTTGTGGGTTCGTCGAGAATATATAACGTGTTTCCGGTCTGTCTTTTTGCCAGTTCTGTGGCTAATTTAATGCGTTGTGCTTCTCCTCCAGAAAGTGTGGTCGACTGCTGTCCCAACGTAATATAACCCAAACCGACATCCTGCAACGTTTTCACCTTCGCAAAGATCTTCGGAATCGGCTGGAAAAATTCCACCGCTTCATCAATCGTCATATCCAACACATCGGAAATCGATTTTCCTTTGTAGCGCACTTCAAGAGTTTCCCTGTTAAAACGTTTTCCGTTGCAGGTTTCACAGTGAACATACACATCCGGCAAAAAGTTCATTTCAATTACTTTTAAACCGCCTCCCTGACAAGTTTCGCATCTTCCGCCTTTTACATTGAAAGAAAATCTTCCCGGTTTATAACCACGGATCTTACTTTCCGGCAGTTCGGCAAAAAGATTTCGGATGTCGGTAAACATTCCGGTGTAGGTTGCAGGATTCGAGCGCGGGGTTCTTCCGATCGGAGTCTGGTCTACATCTACAATTTTATCGATGTGTTCAAGACCTTCGATTTTTTTGTACGGCAAAGGTTCCTGAACCGCCCTGTAAAAATGTTTGTTTAAAATCGGATACAATGTTCCGTTGATAAGCGACGATTTTCCGCTTCCCGAAATCCCCGAAACTACGACCAGTTTTCCCAGAGGAATATCCAGTGTAACGTTTTTCAGGTTATTTCCGCTTGCTCCTTTTAAAACGATATTTTTTCCGTTTCCTTTACGTCTTTCCGTAGGAACTTCGATCTTTCTTTTTCCGTTAATATATTGTGCCGTAATCGTATCTGCTTTTACCAGATCTTTCGGCTTTCCCTGCCACAAAATTTCTCCGCCGAATTTTCCGGCTCTAGGACCGATGTCCAAAACCTCATCGGCTTCCAGAATCATGTCTTTATCATGCTCTACCACCAAAACAGAATTTCCGATATCCCGAAGATTCTTTAAAGAATTAATCAATCTTTCATTGTCTCTCTGGTGCAACCCAATGGAAGGCTCATCTAAAATATAGAGAACATTCACCAATTGAGAGCCGATCTGTGTAGCCAGACGAATTCTCTGAGATTCTCCACCCGAAAGTGTTTTTGAACTTCTGCTCAGACTCAAATAATCCAAACCGACATCTAATAAGAATTGCAGCCTGGTTTCAATTTCCTTTAAGATTTCATGCGCAATGATGGCATTTTTCTCAGAAAATTTATCCTTAACATCAGCAAGCCAGTCTTTTAAATCAATCAAGCTTAAAGCATTTACCTCAGCAATATTCTTTCCGTCGATTTTAAAGCTTAAACTGGAAGGCTGAAGACGGGTTCCCTTACATTCCGGACAGGTTTCTTCCGTAGTAAAATGTCTTTCCAGCAGAATCGCTTCATAAGATTCCCTTTCTTCGATAATTTCTTCCATAAAAGGAATCAGACCATCAAAGCTGATTTTGATTTTCTTGGTAATTCCGGCGTATTTTAAATCTTTGTTAAATTCTTTATGACAGCCGTTATAAATATAGTCTAAAGCCTCTTCCGGAATATCCTGAATCGGAGTTGCCATTCCCAATCCGAAAATTTCCAAGATATTTTTGATCTGAGAAAGCACCCATTTATTAGACTTTAAATCTTCCAATGGCAATAAACCTCCCTGATTAATAGATAATTTCGGATTTTCAACAAAATAATCTGTATTGATCTTCTTGATGGTTCCCAAACCTTTACAGCTCGGGCAGCTTCCTTTCGGAGAGTTGAAAGAAAACGTATTCGGTTCCGGCAAAGCCAGTGAATGACCGGTTTCGGCATCCATTAAATTTTTAGAAAAATATTCGATGTCCTTCGTTCCCAGTTTCTGAATTCCGATCAGTCCCTCTCCCATTTCCATCGCCGTGCGAAGAGATTTTTCCATTCTCGCTTCGGAAGCAGATTCCCCGATAATCCAGCGGTCGATGACGATGTCGATATCGTGGGTTTTATAACGGTCGAGTTTTAAATCATATTCAATGTCCTGCAGTTCACCGTCAATTCTTGCCTGTCCGTATCCTTTTTTTGCCATCTGCACAAAAAGTTCGTGGTAATGTCCTTTTCTGGATCTTACCACAGGCGCCATCAGCATGATTTTTTCGCCTTTGTAATTTTCTTTGATGGTTTCTAAGATTTGTTCTTCCGTATAGCTTACCAGTTTTTTTCCTGTCGTTTGAGAATAGGCATCGGAAACTCTGGCAAATAAAAGACGAAGAAAATCGTACAGTTCCGTTACGGTTCCTACCGTAGAACGCGGGTTTTTGTTGGTGGTTTTCTGTTCGATGGCAATTACAGGAGATAATCCTTCAATTTTATCGACATCGGGACGCTCGAGACCTCCCAGAAACTGTCTTGCGTACGCAGAAAACGTTTCGATATATCGACGCTGTCCTTCCGCAAAAATCGTATCAAAAGCCAATGAAGATTTTCCGCTTCCCGAAAGTCCCGTAATCACGACCAGCTCGTTGCGTGGAATTTTTACATTGATGTTTTTAAGATTATGTTCGCGTGCGCCGTAAACTTCTATATATTCTGTTGATTTACTCATAATTCGGGGTGATTTTACCTGAAAATCACGATGTGCAAAATTACGGAAATTTTGGCAATTTTCAGTGTTAAAAAGTGTTAGTTTATCCTTACAAAAATGATGCGAAATTATTCGGAAGCTATTTGTTTTTTTAATGATTTTGGAAAATTATTATGATAATTGTACCACACAAAATTTGCTTTTCATGAATCTTTGATTACTTATTGTTTTTTTTCAAAATAAAAGATCAGTCTTTTTAAAGCAGTTTCTGTATTGGAAAATCAAGCAGATTCTTCAGAATTTAATTACTTTTACACCGGACAAAGCATTATCATGAACCGACTGCGAGAACATATCGAAGCCATTACACCGCTTACAGACGAAGAGTTTGAATATGTCAAAACTTTTTTCACTTTAAGAAAAGTCCGTAAAAATCAGTTCCTGATCCACGACGGAGACGAAGTGAAATATGAATTCCTTGTTCTTGATGGAATTTATAAAGTCTATTATATTGATGAAAACGGCAAAGAACATATTCTTCAGTTTGCCAAAAAAGACTGGTGGATGTCCGATTATATCGGATTTTTTAAACAGCAAAATTCCAAAATGTTCATTGAATGCCTGAAAGAAGGCGAAGTGGTAAGTCTTACTCTCGAAGGAAGAAATAAACTCGCAGCCGATCTTCACAAGATGGATCATTTTTTCAGGATTAAATTAACGAACGGTTATATTGCGCTTCAGCAGAGAATTATGATGCTTTTGTCGGGAACACCACAACAGCGTTACGAAGAATTTGTAAGATTATATCCCGATCTGATTTCGGAAGTTCCTAAAAAATATGTTGCAGAATATCTTGGCGTAAGCAGGGAAACTTTAAGCAGGCTGTATTCTAATACCAATAAATAGTTTTTAAATTTTTTATTCAGAAAATCTTTAACGAGTCATGTCATTCTGATTGAAATTTTGCGAAGCATTATGGAAGGAAGAATCTTTTGAATAATCTCCCGCAGATTGTGCAGATTACGCGGATTTTTTTCAATGTGAAATTGTTTACACTTTCTCGAATGCATTTGCAGCATTTTTGTCATCCTGAAAGGATCTTAACAATAATGGTTATAAAAGGCTCTCAGGCTCAGAGTGACACCGCGAATACGAAACAAAAGACAAAACAATTAATGATTGTTAAAAGCTCTTTTCACTTAGCGAAATCTTTAACGAGTCATGTCATTCTGATTGAAATTTTGCGAAGCATTATGAAATGAAGAATCTTTTTGATAGTCTCCCGCAGGTTGTGCAGATTACGCAGATTTTTTTTCAATGTAAAATTGTTTATCTTTTCTCAAATGCATTGACAGTATTTTTGTCATTCTGTAAAGGATCTTAACAATACTGGGAATAAGAGACTCTTCGACAGGCTCAGAGTGATACTGAGAATACGAAATGAAAGACAAATGAAGAATCTTTTTAAACACCAATGACACTAATCTTTTTGCACAAAGAACACAAATAAATTAAAGACTAGATTAAAGACAGACTTTATGCATATTGTTTCAGATATTGAAAAGAATAACTTCCGCCATAGCCCCGATTGTAGAGAAAATCCCGCAATGGAGCGGCGGAGCGAAGCGGAGCCGCGCAATGAGGAATTGTAACGGAAAGCGGGAAAAAGCTCCAAATAAAATCCTAAACCCATAGGATAAAATGCAGAAGTGTGATTTGGATCACACTTTTTTTGTGACTTCAGTCCTTCGAACGAAGCATTGGATAGGCATACATTTGCTGTAGAAATTCAGGTAATTTCAAAAAAGATCAAACAAAATATTTTTAACAAACAAAATTGAATATCATGAATCCAAAAGTATTAATCGTTGTATCCAACGCGAATTCTATCGGTCCAAACAATAAAAGAACAGGAACTTTCCTGCCTGAAGTAGCGCATCCTTATGCAGAATTTGAAAATGCAGGTTACCAGATCGATTTTGCCAGCTTAACCGGTGAGTCTCCGTTTCTGGACGGATTAAATTTAGCAGATGATCCGGAGAACTTAAAATTTTTAACCGGAAAAGGCTGGGAAGATATGCACAATGCAAAAAAACTTTCTGAGGTAAATACTTCTAATTACGATGCTGTTTTTGTTCCGGGAGGTCTGGCTCCGATGGTGGATATGGCAGAAGCGCCGGAACTTAAAAAAGTACTTGCCGATTTTTATGAAAGCAACCGTGTTGTAGCAGCGGTTTGTCATGGTCCCGTTTCACTTCTGAATGTAAAATTAAGCGACGGAAGTTATCTGGTAAATGGTAAGAATATTGCTGCATTTACCACTGCGGAAGAAGACAGCTATGCAAAAGCGGATGTTCCTTTTGATCTTCAGACTGCTTTAACGGAGCAGGGTGCGATTTTCCATGCAGCAGAACCGTGGTCTGCAAACAGTATTGCCGACGGAAATATCGTTACCGGACAAAATCCTGCTTCTGCAAAAGGTGTAGGAGAAAAAATAGTGGCTCTTTTGGAAGCGAAAAAAGCTTAAGCAGTCTGTTGTGCATTTGGGAATGCTTTTGCTTATCTTTATGTGAAATCTTTTTATTGTAAGATTTAGAGCCTGTTTAATAAAGAATTAGCTTAAAAAACTTAATCGTTATAAGCATCGCAAAGGCGCAAAATATTCATTAATACAATCTTGTCTTAAGGCGCAAAGATTTTATCTGCGATAAAATTAAGCATCAATCCTTATTGAAAATCTTTGATTTTCCTGCGCCTTAAAGATTTAAATTAATAAAAATCTTGCGTCTTACAACAAGAATATATTTATTAAGCTTGTTTAACTAATTTCAGAATTAACCGCAAAAGGGACAAAAGATAATGTTAAATCGAATTTCTAATAATAACCAAAGCGCCCAAAGAATAAAAATCAAAGATTTTTAAAACTATGGTGAGCTTTTTCATTTATAATGATCAACTTTAAATAATAGTTTAGTTTATCTTTTGTAGCTTTTGCGGTTAAATAAAAGTTAAACAGACTTAATATTCAGGCTGGCTCTTAATGTAATTTCGCGATAAATGAATCGCAAGGAGAGACACAAATAATTGTAACAATTTGAAAATAAGATCAACAACAGCATTGCACTTATTTTAGAAATACAGGGATTCAAATAAATAATTAAAAAATATAAGAAAATGGATCAGAAAGCAGTATATATCTGTGCCAAATGGCAGGTAAAAGAAGGAAAACTGGATGCCGTTCTGCAGTTGGTACAACAGGCAGCAGAAAAAAGTTCACAGGAAGAAGGAAATCTTTTCTATAAAGTACATCAAAGTAGATCAGACGATCATACTTTGGTATTGTTTGAAGGGTATAAAAATGCCGATGCAGTGGAATTCCATAAAAATTCTGAACATTACCAGAAAGTTGTAGCCGAACAGATTGTTCCTTTACTGGAAAACAGAGAGGTGATTCTTATGGATCAGTTATTTTAAATAGTAGTTTTTTTTAATGAATTTCGGGCAAACCTTTGGTTTGCCCGAAATTTTTATTATTTAACCTGAGTTCGGGATAAGTCTTTTTAAACGCAAGGTTAAAAAAAGCGATTCAATTATCAAGAGTTCAGCTTTTAATATATACAAAGGCGTAAAATTGATCAAAGTAATACCATTTTTGTCTTTTTTAAATAAACGAAGTGCCTTTGTTTAGCTTACCAACTTTCAATAAGTAAAAAAAATCTTTTGTTTTTCTTTGCGATAAAATAATACAACATTATAAATCAATTATTTAAATTTATTTCTTATCCCGAACTGAGGTTATTTAGCTGGAGATCCTTCGACAAGTTCAGGATGACAGGATTCTAATACTAACTGCTTTTATATTCCTTCAAATAAATATTCTGAAGATTTCGCTAAGTCATCCTAAGATCGTCTGAGAATTCATCCATTTTTATTGAGAATATCCTAAACAATCACGAAAAATCCAAATCTTCGTTCGTTACTTTTACCAGATATTCGATTCCGTCGATGGCTTTGGAAATAATCTGATTCCTTAAAACATTCGCCATATTTTCCCAGTAAGCTCTTCCGTAGAAAGAATAATTCTGCGGAATAATTTCTACCTCAACCGTTCGGATAAAACCTTCTTTCGGTTTATTGCTGATCATCGTTCCTCGCGTCACTTTCACCTCTTTCAGTTCGTCTTTCAAAACCATTCGGCAATAGTTTTTCACGTCTTCCAGAGAAATAATCTTGTCTCTTGTGGTTAAAGCATATTTATAAGCCTGAATACTGTCGGTTCCCTTCTGTTCTTCCGCTCCGCCGATCGTTTCCGTTAAAAGAACCAGCGTCTGCGATTTCAACTGATTCGAAAGTTCCGTTCCGGGGCGCATATGATTGGCTAATGTAGAATGCGTGATCCAGAATGAAGCATAGGTGTGATCTGTTTTATCAACCGGTTCCATAATCACATAGTTCAGCTCCTGTTTAATGCTTCGTTTGGCATTGTTTACTTTCTGGACCATGGATTTCATTTTGTCGGACATTTCACTGAGAACGCCTTTCACGTTATCACGGTTCAGTAAAGAGAAGGCTGCAATTTCGTCCCGTGTGAGTTCCAGAACATTGGCAATCATATCAACGGCATTCCTGTTGGTAAAACGCTCCATTCCGCCCTTTCTTACGGTGTATAAACCTTTTCGGAGATCATCATTGGGAGTAAAAGGAATTTCGGTGTATTTTCTTCCGTCACCGTCCTGAACCTCATCTACATACAGAAAATGTTCGCCTTCATCCGTTATCAGAGGAATATTGTTTCCCATGATGTCTAAGCTGTATTCCGTTTTTTTCCAGCCGCGGTTATAGATGGGGAAAGCATTCAAAACAAAGGAAAAATTATCCAGAATTTCGGCGGAAAATTGCGGCGGAAACTCGAAAGTAAGCCATAAATACCGTTTTCCGTCGATGTATTTTGTAATTTCTTCTTTATAATCTACATAGCTGAGATTTTCGGGAAGCTGTCCCGGTTCTGAAAATAATGAGGCTGAAAGTCCGGATATCTCAATGAATTTATGATGATACACACTTTTGATGTCTTCAATAATTTTATTCTGAATAGACTGTTCGCGGAACATCTGCTCATATCCTTCTGCCTGATTGTTTTTATAATAAGTTAAACCTTCTTTTACAAATAATGGATTTCCGTTGGACGAAACCGTAATGTAAGGCAATAATTTATAGGTAAAATCAAGATGTTCGAAAGCAGGATTTGAGCAGTAAATGCTCACATTTTTAGGAAAAGTTTCGTTTGAGTATTTTGAAACATCAATTCCGATGGTCACTTTACGGTAATCTTCCGGTCTTCCCTGAAATCTTGCAATGGGAATTTTATTCAGGCGGTCATCGATTCCGTAGCAGGTATTTCCTACAAACATGATGGCGGTCTGTATTTTGTTGATTCTGATATTTCCAATTGGCGTAAAAGGAATGTTGATCTGCTTATCCGATTCTGATTTTATGGTGGAAGTCATCTGTTTTTTAAAGAAAAACTCGGTATGCTCCAATAAAATTTCAGACGGTTCATAAGGTTGTGTAAACGCAATCGCATGAGAAGGAATAGGATGTGTATAAATAGAAGGCGTTAATAATTTTGCCAGTTTTTCTAAAATTCTGGCGTTTACGGTCTGTATTTCGTTATTCGCTTTGAAAACTTCCGTGCTGAATGCATCAATTAATAATTTAACGAACGGATCAAGAGATTGCGGGCTTTTCAATCCCCAGACTTTTGTGGCATTCTGAAGCATCCTCGCTTTTACGGATTCTTTGGAATAAATATTCTGTTCTAAATTCATAGGATTTGGTGGTGGTTATAGAATTTAATCAATCGACATCGGACTCAGGAAAAGTTCTGTAGAAAAGCTGAAACGTTCTCCGGAATGCTCCATTTTGGCATTGATGGCGATTTTTACCTTTTTTTTGATTTCGGTATGTTCTTTTGTGTCGTAGCTGTGTTCTACGATCTGGATGTGTGCATCGATTTGCGGCTGAACGATTCTGGGTTCGTATTCCTGAATCTGCCTTTTGAGGCTTTTAATGAAAACAGCTTCCCAGACTGCGCTTGTAATTCCGTTATCGAATTCAAGGTTCCAGACATCGTTTCCGTAATTTTCGTCGTATCTGTTTTCGCCTTTTTTGGTGGTGATGAGCAGCATAATATTGTGCGCGATGCTTTCTCCCATATCGCAGGTTTCTATGCTTCCCTCTTCCGTCATTAAAGTCGACGGAACAAAAGGCATTCTGTAATTTGGTGTGTCCATGATTTCTCCTTCTTAATTTTTTACTTCATCGAACTCAATTCTTTGAAAGATACTACCAAATTAATCATTTTTAAGGAAAAAAATGAGATAATATGATTGATTATTGTTTAAATTTTTCTTTTTTAAATAGGCTTGGGCTTGAAATTACATGAATTAATAAAAGTTTATTGTAAATAATCATAAAACTCTAAAAAGTTTAAACAGATTTTTGATTTTAAAACCACCCCGTCAAAAATTTTGTTGAAATTTTTGCCACCCCTCCAAAGAAGGGGAATTTTTAGAGCCTTAGAATTTAAGGATCAGTTGTCTACAATATTCATGTACGATGGATTCCAATAAACTGAGGGACTTCCGGAGAACTTCTGGGATTTAAAACAGGTTTGTTTGTAATTAACGGAGAAGTTCTGTGGTTTCCTGCAAACTGCGGGAGACTTCCGGAGAACTCCGGAGATTTAAAACAGGGTTGTTTGTAATCAACGGAGAAGTTCTGTGGTTTCCTGCAAACTGCGGGAGACTTCCGGAGAACTCCGGAGATTTAAAACAGGGTTGTTTGTAAATAACGGAGAAGTTCTGTGATTTCCTGCAAACTGCGGGAGACTTGCGGAGAACTCCGGAGATTTAAAACAGGGTTGTTTGTAATCAACGGAGAAGTTCTGTGGTTTCCTGCAAACTGTAGAAGACTTCCGGAGAACTCCTGAGATTTAAAACAGAGTTGTTTGTAATTAACGGAGAAGTTCTGTGATTTTGAATGTTTTTAAATGATTTGGTTTTTCTAAACCACCCCGTCAAAAATTTTAATAAAATTTTTGCCACCCCTCCAGAGGAGGGGAATTTTTCGGGACTTCTGATTTAATCTTTTCTGTTTTTGATGGATGTAGTGGACAAAAATTGAAATTATACAGAAAAATCCTAGCCCAGATTGCAATGAAAATCCTTTTTGAAAAAAAGATTGTAATGGAAAGCTGGAAAAAGCTCCAAAAAAAAGCTGCCCGACTTTGCGAACAGCTTTATATGATTATTTCTTTTTGGCAAGACGGATATATTAGAAAGGAGGAGTTCTTTGGATTTGAATACTTTTGAATTATTCGAACTTTAAAACCACCCCGTCAAAAATTTAATTAAATTTTTGCCACCCCTCCAAGAGAGGGGAATTTTTGACTTTAGGGGTTATTTTTGATTTGGGGTTGACAAAAAATAAAAGCTGCCCAGATTGACGGACAGCTTTTTAATTTATTTTTCAGTTTTTTTATTCATATTAATGAGATAATACACGGGAAGTCCGAGTAAAACCATGAGAAAACCGGGCCATGTATATTGCTGCTTGTAGATGAGCAATAAGATGCAGAAGCCTGTTCCGATCAATAAATAAATAATCGGAGTCACCGGATACAGCCATGTTTTGTAAGGTCTTTCCAGATCCGGCTGTTTTATTCTCAGGTAAATAACGCCGAAAACGGTAATCATGTAAAATAAAACAATGACGAAAGAAATCATATCCAGTAAATTTCCGTACTGTCCGCTCAGACATAAAATGGAAGCCCAGATTCCCTGCATCCAGAGTGCATTTGCGGGCACATTGTTTTTGTTGTTCTGCTCTGCCTGTCTGAAAAACATTCCGTCTTTTGCCATCGTCTGAAACACTCTTGCACCGGCTAAGATCAGTCCGTTATTGCATCCGAACGTTGAGATCATGACCAAAACCGCAATAATTGCCGTTCCTGCATTTCCGAAAATGAAGTGTGAAGCAGCCACCGCTACCCTGTCGTTTTCCGCAAAAGCAATGGAATCTCTGTCTAAAGCGTTCAGGTAAACGTAATTGACGGCGATATATAAAATCATGACCGCAGTTGTTCCGTAGATCATAGATTTTACAACATTCTTCTTTGGATTTTCAATTTCTCCGGAAACGAAGGTTACACTTTCCCACGCTACCGAACTGAAAACGGAACCTACCATTGCTGCGGCAATTCCGCCCAGTAAAGTCATTCCGCCGATGGGTTCCCAGCCTTCTTTCAGGAAATTTCCTGAAATGTCTTTTTTAAGATTGCTGAAAGCATCATATCCAAAGCTAAAGTTATCCGCTAAATGCGAAATATCCACCAGAATAAATCCTGTAGCAATAAGTCCCAGTAATGCTATGATTTTGGAGCCTGTAAAGATATTCTGTAATAATTTTCCGCTTTCAACGCCTCTTGTGTTGAGCTGGGTTAATAAAATGATAGTAGCAATTGCTAAAATCTGGATCCATGTAATTTTAAATTCGCCACTCTGGAAAATCGGAGCTGCATCATTTAAAGCGGGAACGAGATAGGCTGTAAATTTCCCGAAAGCCATGGCAACGGCAGCAATTGTTCCTGTCTGAATGACCGTAAACAATCCCCAACCGTACAAAAAGCCCATTTTTCTTCCGAAAATTTCTTTAAGATAAGTATATTGTCCTCCCGCTTTTGGAAACATTGCCGAAAGTTCTCCGTAACTGATGGCTGCTGCGACAGTCATGACTCCCGTGATAATCCAAACCACGATTACCCAGAATCCTGAGCCAAGGTTCCGCATCATATCTGCGGCAACAATAAAAATTCCGCTTCCGATCATAGATCCCATTACCAGCATAATGGCATCCCAAAGTTTTAGTTTTTTCTGCATAATTGATTGTAGATTCCAAATATAAATAATTATAGGATTATTTTCTGTTTTATTTAATATTCGCCGGATTTTTCTGTAAATTGATATTTAACACAATGACCACAAGGTTTTATTAAAAACAAGATTGATTATTTTTCGTTCGCAATGGCGTTTCACTCAGCGAATGATAAAAATGCGTAAAAGAGTTTTCCAATTTTTTGCGTGCCGATAGTTTATTAAAATCAAAGAAATTCAATATTATTTTCAAAATAAAATTCTGCTATCACTTACTGAGTGAAACGCCTTTGCGAACGGAATTTTTTCAAAGCTAATCCTGTTTATCTTTGCGAACTCTGCGTTAAAAATGTATAACAAAGCTAGTCTTAAGAAAATGCATTCAAATTCTGAAAGATTGAACCTGTTTTTTATCAAATTTTTAATGTTTGCCGTTCAGAATTTTATTATTACTTTTGAGAAAAATAATTCAAATGAAATTCAAAGCGATATTATTTGCTGTAGCCTTGAGTGCTTCGTCTTTAGCTTTTGCACAGGAAACAAAAAAATTCGGACCTCCTGCAGGAAATGCTCTTGTAGGTGATGTTTACGGTGGCGGAGTTGCTTCAAATGTAGAATCTAAAGCAATTTCTGTAGATAAGCTGAGCAAAAAGCTTAAAAAAGATAAAAAAGTAGAAAACGTTGCCGTAAAAGGGAAAGTAACAGACGTTTGCGACAAAAAAGGATGTTGGTTAACGATCCAGACAGAAGATAACTCTCAGTTTTTTGTAAAAATGAAGGATTATGCATTCTTTGTTCCTACTGCTTTAAAAGGTAAAACTGTTGTTATGGACGGAACTGCAGAAAGAAAAATTACTTCTGTAGATGAGCAAAAACATTATGCGGAAGATGCTAAAAAGCCTCAGTCTGAAATCGATGCGATCAAAGCTCCAAAAGAGGAAATCAGATTTGTAGCCAACGGAATTAAAGTGGTAAACTAATTTTGTTGTTCTCAATGAAATAAGGGATCTGTAAATTTCCAGATTCTTCTTTCATCAAAACGACACAGTTAATATAAAACAAAAGCGGAATCAATGTTCCGCTTTTTTTATTTTCAGTCTTCTATTGTAAAATTCACTTCTGCATCCAGCTTTGGATATTTTGTTTCTGAGACAAATTTCTTTCCGGTACAGTCGATTTCGAGCCAGCCTTTTTTCTTCTTCACATCTCCCACTTCCATGACAAAAGGAATAAAAGAGATTTCATCTTTTCCTTCTTCTTTTATTTCACGGTACTGAACTGCTACGTCTAAAATACATTCATGATCTGTATTCAGCTTTACATTTCTGTAAATGATATCATAATGAGTTTCTCTGTTCTCCGGAATTTCGAGATAGGTTTCCCAGCCTGTGGTTTCGGAATTTAATTCTGAAATCGCTTTTAACGCATAATATAAAGCAACCGTATAATATTTTCGGGTTCCCTTTCTGGTGTAATCGTCTACGAAATGTCCGCCTTCAAATAAAATCGTAGGCATTCCTGCTTTTATAAAATTATCGCCTGTGGAAGTCGGATAAAATTCATCAGAATATCTTCCGATCTGATTCGGGATTAATTCTTTCAGATGCTGATAAACTTTTGCAATTACCGCCATGCATTTTTTCCGGTTTTCGGTTACGGTTCTTTCAACATTTTCTGAGGGAGCCAAAAAAGATAATGTAGCCGGATGAATTCCGTCTGTCGTAAAAATTGTTCTCTGCTCATGAAGATTCAGCGCATAATCATATTTTTTCGAAGCCACCGTATTTTTTAAGAATTTGATTTCTTTACTGGCTTCGTTATGAAAGTCTCTGTTCAGATCTATATCGACTGCATTTAATCTTGTCCATTTTTCGGATCCGTCGGGATTTAGCATAAAAATAAAATCAAGCTGAATTTTACTGAACAATTCTTCTTTCAACTCCGGTGCTTTATCTAAAGAAAAAAGCAAATCGAGCATCGCATGTGTTGCGTTAGATTCATTGCCGTGCATTTGCGACCAGGCAAGAATATTAATGTTTCCTGTTCCGACTGTTAACTTATAAATAGGTTTTTCTAAATAAGACGATCCGATCTGTTTTATATGATCACTGAGATTGTTTTGTAGGTAAGAAAATAATTTTTCAGGGGAAATATAGCGATTTGGGAAATTTGGATTTTGTAAATAGATGTGTTCGAAATTCATATAAATAGTTTACAATAGTCAAATTTAAGTTTTTTTTATGGAAAAAATAAATTTTACATTTGTGAAATAATTAAACATATTGATATGACAAAATGTCTGTTGATAAAATTGTGGATTGAGAATAATTTAATACGAAATACGTAAATTATTTAATTTGAGTAATTTATGAAATTTAACTCAATAATTATTTCAATATTACTTTAAGTGTTGAAAACCTTCATTACAGAAAAATATTGAGAAATAGTTTAAACAAAATTATTGTTGAAAACTTTGAATAGAACACTGTATACAAATGTAAATCATTAAAAATACAGTCTTCTATTAAATTATTTCTTTTTTTAATTTCAGAAATTTAATCTGGTACATCTTAAAAAAGATCAATAACTATATTTTACATTAAAATAATACAAAACCCAGTCCAAATGCGTTTGAAAGCTATATTTTACAAAAGTAAAACGTTCATTTTACCCTATTATAAGGCATTTATCTGTTATTTTAAGTATATTCTCTGTATTTGCTGATACAGTGTATTAAACCGCAACAAAATTATGTTTAATACACCAATAATGGTATTTATATGAACATAACTTATCAATAAGTTATCGACGATTTCAGCCAAATTTTATTGATTTTAATAATTTAATTGTGGATAAACTTTTGTAAAATTTAGAATTAGTATTTTATTAATTATATAAAACGGTTATTTTCAAATAGTTACGTAGTTTACATTTGTATTTTGCTTTAGTTTACATTTGTTTATTAATTCAATTTGCATTTGTAAATTTATTTATTTACATTTGTAACGCGTTTTAATAATGGTTCTATGAGTCTAAACGAGAGAATTTCAAAAGTTATCGAGTATTCTAATCTTTCTTCTTCGGAGTTTGCGGATGAAATTGAAGTACAGCGATCTTCTATTTCGCACATTACGTCCGGAAGAAATAAGCCGTCGCTTGAGTTTATCATTAAAATAAAATCGCGCTTTCCTGAAATTCTTTGGGACTGGCTGATTACGGGTGAAGGTGAAATGCTGAAGTCTGAGCTTCCCGAATCGGACGTTTCTGAACTGGAAGAAGAAATTTATGAAGAGGAAAAACCGAGAACAACTTCTCTCCCCGATCTTTTTACGATGGTAAATAACGATGAAGATTTTGGCAGTGAAGAAACAGAAATAGAACCGCCAGAAATGAAGCGGCAGGAATCGCTTATACCGGATCAAAGTAAAGCACAGGAGAAAATATCGGATTCTCAGCGATTAGAAAATAACAGTGATCAGATCATTGTTCAAGCTATTGAAAATCAACAAAATAAAATTAAACGGATTGTTATTTTCTACGAAAACGGCAAATTCGAAAGTTTTGAACCTTAAATGATCTTTGCAACCGTTCAATTTTCAAAATTTCAATCAACTTATATTTAGATCATAAAAAAGCCTCACAAAATATTGTAAGGCTTAGAAATTTATCTTTAAAATTTATCTGCTTGCTTTTCTTCTTCCGAGTTCCTTTTTGATAAGACCCAGTTCACGACCGGTTTGCCCCGCAACAGAAGTATTTTCCTGCGCTCTTCTGGTAAGATATGGTACAACGTCTTTTACAGGTCCGTAAGGAAGGTATTTTGCCGCATTATAGCCTTTATCCGAAAGATAGAACGTAATATTGTCGCTCATCCCGTAAAGCTGCCCGAAATAGATATGAGGATTTCCGTTTTCCAGTCCTTTCGTTTTCATTTTATCCATGACAAGCTCTGAAGAAATTTCATTGTGGGTTCCGAAAAATGCGGAAACTTTATCTAAATGATTCATAACGAAATCAATTCCTGCATTGTAATTTTTATCGGAAGCATCTTTTGTCGGCTGAATAGGATCTGCATAGCCTTTTTCTGCGGCTCTTGCTCTTTCTTTTTCCATATAGGCTCCACGAACGATCTTATACCCGATAAAATAACCTTTTTCTCGCGCGCGCTGAAGATGCGACTCCATATATTCCAGTCTTCCGGTTCTGTACATCTGAATGGTATTCCAGACAATCGGCTTTTCCTGATTGTATTTCTCCATCATCTCTTCACAAAGATGATCCGCTGCATCCTGCATCCAGGTTTCTTCGGCATCTACCATCACTTTTTTGTCGTGCTCGTGGCAAAGCTTACAGACTTCATCAAACCTTTTTACTACTCTTTCCCACTCTTCTTTCTGGCTTGTTGTAAGTTCCGCATTTTTCCCGACAGCTTCATACAGATCTATTCTTCCGAAGGCTGTAGGTTTAAAAACGATAAACGGAATTGCCGGATTTCCTACAGAAAATCTTACGATATCTTTGATCTCTTTGCAAACTGCATCAAACGTTTCTTCGTCTTCTTTGCCTTCAATAGAATAATCGAAAATACTTCCGACTCCTCTTCTGAAAAGCTGTTTCACTACTTTCATACTTTCTTCACGGGTTTCTCCTCCGCAAAACTGCTCAAACAAAGTGTTTTTTACAATTCCGGTAACGAAAGGAAAACTATTATGAACGGTGAAATTAAGAACGGAAGTTCCAATTTTTGTAAGGGAAGGCTGCTCAATCATTTTGAACATCCAATACGCTTTTCTTAACTGTGCATCGGATTTATCCGCAAATGCGACTTTAGTATCGTTAAAAATGGGCATTACTTTTTATAAATTTAAGGTACTGCAAAGGTAAGAAAAGGATCAGGTTTTATAAAGAAAATTTTCTATAATTTACCTTCCAGTCCGTTGAGAAGCATTGCGATTATCCCAATGAAAACCCAAATTCTGAGAATATTAAGCGTAATGAAGTTGCTTTTTCTTGTATGATTTAAAATAAGGTAAACGCAAAGGATGAAAATAAATAATCCGGCAGTAAAATAATATGCCATGAATCCTGAAATTCCTGTTTTCATGATCAGCTTCATGGATACTGCCATGGTAATGATAAGCAGAGAAACAATAATTGTTTTGGTATTCCTGCTTTTAAAATAATTGGGAATTGTCGTGTATCCAAACGCTTTATCCACACTTTTTGTTAACGTATCTTTTACAATATCAATGCATAAAAGAATCAGAAAAAGAAAAACCGCCATGAGTAAAACTTTCTTCGAAAAGGTTTCATAATAGACCATCATTCCGAAAAAGGGATACAACGTAAGGCTTACAAAAGTGAGATTGTTTAATATTAAAATCCGGCTGAGTTTATGGCTGTAAAACCACATAAAGAACTGATAAACTACAAAAAATACAAAAACATTATGCGAAATCATCCATGCAACTCCCAAAGAAATCACACTTAAAACGAGGTAAGCGTAAAGAAAATATTTCTGCTTAATGAAGCTCTGGATTCTTGTTCTGAAAGGTTTTACGACATGATCTTTTTCGAAATCGTAAAACTGGTTGATGATTCCTCCGGCAAGAATCGTAAGAACCGTACAGAAAATAATTCCGTGAACTTTAAAATCAAATACGAATTTTCTGAAATTTTCATCCTGATTAAAGAGGAAAAATGTTGAAACATAGAGTGCAAAAATCAGCAGAACGGCAACAAAAAAGCGAGCTCCCAAAAGAAAGCCCACGAATTGTGAAAATCTGTAAAAAAAAGATTTTTGGATATAGTTTTTCTGTTGGAAAGTTTCTTTTTCAGAATTCATTCACAACAATTTTTAGAATCTGTAAATCACTTCTTTATGGAAGCCATCAAGCATTTTTTCTGCTTTTTCGTAATCTTTGGTGAAACCTAAAATATAACCGCCGCCGCCGCTTCCGCAGAGTTTTAAATAATATGCATTGGAATCTAAGCCTTTTTTCCAGACGTTGAATAAACTTTCCGGAATCATGGGACGGAAATGTTCATATGCCCAGTGAGAAAGTTTTTTAAGGTTTCTGAAAAATGGATTCATATCTTTTTTAAGGAATGCATCGATACAAGCGTTATTATAGCGGATAAACTCTTCTTTCAGGGTTTTTCTGAAGCCTTCGGTCTTCATTTTTTCAAAGAAAATCTGAACCATTGGTCCTGTTTCGCCCGTCATTCCTGAGTCTATCAAGAAAATAGCTCCTTTTCCGGCTTCACTTTCCGGAATTGCCACCTTATCTACACTTTCTTTGCTTTCGATAAGAATCGGAAGATTCATGTAGCAGATCAGAGGATCAATTCCTGAACTTTTCCCGTGGAAATAGCTTTCCATTAACCCAAAAACTGTTCGAAGGTTTTTCAGTTCGTCTTTTGAAATATTTTCAGGTTCATGTTTAGAAATAGAATATCTTTCGAAAATTGCGGCAACCAAAGCGCCTGAACTTCCTACTCCATATCCCTGAGGAATATTGCTGTCGAAGAATAATCCTTCAGAAATTTCTTCTTTAAATTTTGAAACATTAAGCTCAAAAGTTTCAGGAAGTGCTAAATTCTGCAGGTATTCTGCGTATTTTTTAAGATGATCATTGGATTTTTTTTCAAATTCGGAATCCAGTGATGAGAATTTGAGGGTACCTTTATAAAAACTGTAAGGTAATGTCAAACCTTGGGAATCTTCAATAATTCCGTATTCTCCGAACAAAAGAATTTTTGCGTAAAATAATGGGTTTGTCATTTATTTAAATAAATTTTTCTGCAAATTTAATACTATTCTGATGAATATAAGCAAATCCCGCGCCGAATTCTAACAAATTTTAACAGCAAAATATTCTTAAAATTTTAATTAAATCTAAAATCAGAATTACATTGATGAAAATTAAGGTTTATATGGTTTTCTATTCAAAAGAAATAATGAGGTATGTAAATTTACCGTGAGTCGATATAAGAAGATTAAAATAAATTGATAATCAAATTACTACATTTCATTAATAGCGTTAGTCTTCAGCCCGATATAAAGTTTTCAGATCAAAATTAACTTTAATGAAAATTGAATATAAGTTTTGACTAAAGCCTATTGCTATTTTTGTATTGTTTATACATCAACTCACTTAAATTTAAAGTCAGGTAAATAAAAAAGACGCTATAAAGCGCCTTAATTTGTTGTAGTATGATTTAACTATTTTTTCTGGGTATTCAGCTTTAAGAAGCGTATTAAAATTAATCCTACAAAGAAAAATAGTGCCATTGAAAACGCGGCAAATCTCATTCCTGAAGCGGAAGGCAGCATGACATCAATTTTAGCGAAAATGGCTCTTAAAGAATCGTATTTATCGATAAATAAGGCAAAAACAAATGTTCCTACAATGATGGCAATTTTTTCCAGAACATCGTAAAAACTGAAAAATGTAGTGTTTTCCATTGAGTTTTCCGGCAACAGCTTGGAATAAGTGGATCTGGACATTGCCTGAAGTCCTCCCATTACCAAACCAACCACAGCAGCTACGCCATAAAACTGATATTCTACTGTCGGGTTTTCTTTGTTAAGGAAATATGCCCAGATACAGGCAACAATCCAAAGAATAATAGCAATGGTAATTACGTTTTTGTTTCCTATTTTTCTTGATAATCTTGAGAAAATTACAGCTCCGATAATGGCTTCAATCTGAATGACCAAAAGTGTTCCGATGAGTTTATCCTGAGGAAGATTGATTTCGCTTTTCCCGAAAAGTGTTGCCATCAGGAAAATGGTCTGCATTCCCACGCTGTAAAAAAAGAAGCTGGAAAGGAAATATTTCAGATTTCTGTCTTTGAACAGATCTTTTCCTACTTTGAATAATTCATGAAAACTTTCTTTGGCGATATCTTTATAGAAGCTTAAGTTATCTTTTAAAACTTCGAAGAAACCACCCTGTTCTTTATGTCTTTTGAAGATGTTTTTATAGTTTAAAAGGACTAAATCTTTCGGAAGTTTTTCTTTCACATCACCAAACTGAGGCAGATGCTTGAAGGTATACTGAGAAAAACCGAACCACCAAGCTCCGGTTAATAAAAAGCTGATTCTTGTGAAAAGCAACTGTTGTGCAGCTCCTTTTGCAAGAACCTGAATTAATATTAAACAAATCACTACCAAAACTACGGAACCGATATATCCGTAAACATATCCTTTAGCAGAAAGCGCATCCTGTTTGTCTCTGGTGGCAATATCCGGTAAAAAGGAATTATAGAATACCAGACTTCCCCAAAATCCGACACTTGCAGTAATGCTGAAGAGTAATCCCAAGAATACGTTGTGCATTCCGGTAAACATTGCCAATCCCATACAAGATGTAGCTCCTAAATAGCAGAAGAACTGCAGGAAGGATTTTTTGTTTCCTATTGTATCTGCCAAAGAGGATAAAAACGGAGACAATAAAACCACTATGAAAAACGAAATCGTTAAGGAATATCCATAGACCGCATCGGGTTGATATTCTTCTCCAAAGATCTTAATCATGTGTCTTACAGGGACATCGATCCATGATTTCGTTTCCGCCACGTATTCCTTTTTTTCGTACGCTGTGGTAAGAATGGAATAGTAAATAGGGAAAATAGTAGAAGTAATTACCAAAGAATAAACGGAGTTTGCCCAGTCATAAACCGCCCAGGCTTTCATGATCTTTGGATTATTCTTTATGTTTTGAGTTTGCAGATTCTCAATTTCAGACATTTCAAATAATTATTAATAAACACAAAAATAGCAAAACCGCTGAATATTCGGAGCTTTTTATTTGGTTTGGAGAAAATTTTATTATTCCGTTAAAATTGTGCTATTTAAAAAATGGCTTCAGTATAAATATTTCTTGCCCGAAGAGAATATTTTTCAGAAGAAAAATTATCTTATTTCAATTAGATATTGTTTTTTTTGATTGCTTTTGATTTTTAAAAGTTTTTTAACCTTTCAAAATGATTTTTACCGATAATTTCTATGAATGTCTGGAATTATAGCCCCGATTGCAGCATTTGTCTGAGCTCATTTCGGTTTTCGGCGGCGGCTTCGCCGCCGCCGAAAACCGAAATAGCGAGTGCGGAAAGCGGGAAAAAGCTCCAAAAAAAATCCGAAAGTAAAACTTCCGGATTCTGAATGTATCAATCTAATGATTACTGCATATTTTCAATAACGATTGCAGAAGCTCCGCCTCCTCCGTTACAGATTGCTGCTGCACCGTATTTACCGTTATTCTGTTTCAAAACGTTAATTAAAGTTACAATGATTCTTGATCCTGAACTTCCAAGAGGGTGACCAATAGCCACAGCTCCACCGTTTACGTTTACTTTAGAAGCATCCAGTCCTAAAATTTTATTGTTCGCCAGACCTACTACAGAAAAAGCTTCGTTGAATTCGAAGAAATCAATGTCTGTAAGCTCTAAACCTGCTTTTTTAAGGGCAATGGGTAAAGCTTTTGAAGGTGCTGTTGTAAAATCTTCAGGAGCCTGAGCTGCATCTGCATAAGAAACGATTCTCGCCAAAGGCTTAAGTCCCAATTCCTCCATTTTTTCTTTAGAAACAAGGATCAAAGCAGAGGCTCCGTCATTGAGTGTAGAAGCGTTTGCTGCCGTTACTGTTCCTTCTTCTTTTTTAAACACTGTAGGAAGTGTAGGAATTCTGTCAAAATTTACCGCTTTATATTCTTCATCTTCTGCAAAAATAATCGGATCTCCTTTTCTCTGAGGAATTTCCACAGGAACAACCTCATCAGCAAATTTACCTTCCGACCATGCTTTTGCTGCTCTTTTATAAGATTCGATGGCAAAATTATCCTGCTCCTCTCTTGAAATACTGTAGTCAGCTGCACATTTTTCTGCACAAACTCCCATATGAACTTTGTTGTAGACGTCTGTAAGCCCGTCCAGAACCATTCCGTCCTGCATTTTTACATCGCCTAATTTTGTTGCATTTCTCGCGTTGTAGTAATGTGGAACTGAGGACATATTTTCCATCCCTCCTGCAACAATTACGTCTGCATCTCCTGCTTTAATTGCCTGTGCAGCCATAGAAACCGCTTTCATTCCGGATGCACAAACTTTATTTACCGTAGTAGAAGGCGTTTCGTTTGAAAGTCCTGCTCCTAAAGCTACCTGACGAGCCGGAGCCTGTCCTTCTCCCGCCTGTAAAACGTTCCCCATGTAGATTTCCTGAACCTGTTTCGGATCAAGACCGATTTTTTCTAATGCTCCTTTTACAGCAACAGCTCCCAGCTTCGTTGCAGGAACAGCAGATAAACTTCCTAAAAAACTTCCCATCGGAGTTCTTACTGCGGAAACGATGAATACTTCTTTCATTTTTATAATTCTATTTTTTTACGTTTAGTTTAAACCGAATCTTATAATTTTCTGTTTATTTTTTGTTTTCTTTTGCTTTCATCAGTACAAAATTATAAGTGTCATTTTCGAATTTTGACTGAATTTTTATGTAATTGTCCTGCGTGGCAATAACTTTATTGGTGAATATATCTCCTACTTTAATAGGATTTTCTTTTTCGGTTTTTTCAACAGCAATTAATTTATACTCGCAGTCACTCACAAAAACCATGGTTAGTTTTATAAAATCTTTACCATCGTTATAATATTCGGTCTGTATATTATCTTTTATGGTCATATACCAAAGATTGGGCGGATAATTCATCCTGTAAAACTTACCTTCCTTAATATTAGTACATTTTGGAGGGTTATCTACAGGTTTCTTTTTTACCGTTTCCTGAGACTGTGCATTCGCGTACGATGCACCCAGAAAAAATACTCCGATCGAAAATATTTTCAAAAAATTCATACGTGATTATGCTTTTACTTTATTATTTTTAACTAAAATGATGATAAACGCTCCTAAAAATTCTAAGATCCAGCCCCACTTCAATTTTACAATTCCTGCCAGTTTATCCTGCCATGATTTAAAAGGCATAAAGCTGAAATAATCTGAAGCCTGAAGTTTTACGGCAATAAGCGTAAAAACAAACAGAACAACCAGAAGAATACCAAAAATTTTAGAAACTTTTGTATTATTGTTTGCAATACCAAAGAGTGCTCCTGCAGAAAGAATCCAGCAGATTATTGCCAGAGAATGATCGAGCTTCCAATAATTCCAGTTTCCGATGATGGGAACGTGAACGAGCGGCAGAAAACTTCCTGCAACCACCAATATCAATCCTAATAACTGAATATTTTTCATATTTCTTAAAGTGCCAAAATACAAAAAAAAACACACTCCAAAAAGTGTGTTTTTCTATGATGCAGATTCATATTAAAAATTGACATATAACAGCTCCAATCCTATCTGAACGCCATATTTGTTATTAATTTTTGCCTGATCGTTGAATATAGGTGTGAAATCTTTTTTCACAAAAATATTAAACGGACCATATCCCAAAGACAATTTACCCCCAAAAAGAAAAGCATTAACAGCGTCTGAAATGTTTTCCCTGTATTTTACGCGGTTGTTCTCTTCATTCTTGTAAATGATATAGTTTTGGGTAAGAAATCTTACGCCTCCGTAAACTCCTGCACTGATTCTGAAATTTCCTTTGGAATTATCCAGCATTTTTTCATTATTTTCTACAGTATATTTAGGATTTAAGACAAATACAAAATCAATCGGAACCAGAAAATAGTGATTTTTAAGATATGATTTTTTTAAATTTCCTTCGGCGAAAGTATTAAAATCCGAAATAGAGATTTCATTTTTATCCTGAGTGAAAATTGTTGTTTTTTTCGGTGAAAAAGAATCTGACCGATATCCCAGACCGATACGGTAAAATACCGGAGAAACCAAAGAACCGATCTGTCTCGTCATTCTCAATTCCATTTGTGAAGACATGGAATTTCCTACTCGCATTCCGGATTCTTTATTACCTATTGCAAGGGAAGAGGATGATTTTGTAAGATTCATGAAACCGAAACCGATGTTAAAATCTGTTGTGCGTAAAAGGTCTTTTTTTGTTTTATTACCGGAGGTATTCAGTGTGAGAAGTGCATTATTTTGAGCTAAAAGTTCAATAGAATGTTTTCCGGATCTTCCCATCACAACATCTTTTACAATGCCTTTGGTTGCATTTTCCAGCTCTTCTTTCTGGCTGTTTATTTTTTCGTTGATGATTTCTTCGTATTTCATCGCGATTTCTGTTCTCTGCTTCTGCTTTTCATCAGCGCTTACTTTGTTTTCTCTGTAGTTCTTATCCAGATCATCCAGCTCCAGATTCATTTTAGACTTTTCTGATACTACAATGCTGTCCACTTTTTTAGAATAGCTTCTTAATTCCGGTCTTACTTCCTGTGAAAAGGCGTAGGAAAAAGCAAAAAGAGCAGTCATTAAGGCAAATTTAGTTTTCATGTATTTTCTTTTATTTTTTAGACAATATTTTACCGCTGTTCATAAAAAAGAACAGTAATTTTTATTTAAAGTATTAGAATCTATTTCGTGTCTGTGTAGACCGTTACGCCAAGAACCGTTACATTATCCACTTTCTGAAAGACTTTATTGATATTAAAAACGCCGAATTTGCGATCATCTTTTTTCACTTCTTCTCTGGTTTTATCAAATTCTCTTCCCATAAGCAGTTCATCAGCATTAGTATAGCCTGATTTTGTTTTCTTTGCTTCGGCAATCGCAGGAAAAATTATATTTTCGCTTTTAATTTTGTCGGGGTTAATATCGATAGTTCTCTGTTGCATAACTGCAATTTCTTCAATTACAGGACTCGAAATTTTTTGAATTTTGACTTCTTTTTTTGAATTTAAAACCTCAGCCGAATTCGTTTCCTGATTTTTTAAAACAGCTTTTACCGTATTTTCCTGATTGTTTTTTTGTTCCTCAGAAGCGACAGATTGTTTTTCGAATTCCGGATTTATGGGATTTACCGCATTTTCAAGACGCTGTTTTACAATATAGTCGGTTTTTTGATGGTCAAAGTTATTTTTGTTTTTAATATAAATAATTGTTCCTACAGAAACCATCAACAAGATAATGGCTGCATATTTCCACCATTCGGAAGACTGTTTTGAAGCATTTTCAGGCTTTTCATCCAGCTTCTGATCCAATCTGTCCCAAAGATCGGCGGAAGGCTTTATTTCAAGCTTCTCATACTCGGATTTTAAATTATTTAACGTATTGTTTTTCATTTTGCTTCTGTTTTAAAAAATCTGCAATCCATTTTTTAGATTTGCTCAGCTGGCTTTTGCTGGTGCCTTCAGAAATATTCAGTATTTCTGCTATTTCATGATGCTTTTTTTCTTCAAAAACATAGAGATTGAAAATCAATCGGTATCCATCGGGCATTTTTGAAAAAATTTCCTCCATATTAAGCTCCTCCATTTCTTCTTCCCAGTTTTCCTCAACATTTCCGATTTCGCTGATTTCAACATCCGTGTAAAGGATATTTCTGTTTTTCCTGATAAAATTAATCGAGTTATTCACTACGATTTTCCTCAGCCAGAACTGAAAGCTTTTCCATTCTCTGCATTCCTCTATTTTTGAAAAACAAGTGAAAAAAGAATTCATTAAAATATCTTCCGCATCATGAAGGTTATTCACATAAGAATTTGCTATGGCAAGCATTTTCGCCGAAAACATTTCGTACAGAGCTTTCTGCCCTCTCCGATCCTGCTTTTTTGCCAGTTTAAAATTCTCTTCTAAATTCTTCATTAATTAGTTTCTGTTTATAAGACGAAAGATTTTTGAAAGGGTTGCCTGAATATCAAAAAAATTGCACTTTTTTTGAAAGTGCAATTTAATATATTCGTTATCAGTGTGATAAAATTAATGTTTAATATCAGATGTCTGAATTGGTGTATGTTTATGTTTGAACAGAACAGCAAATAAAAGAGCTAAAATCAAAGCATATGCAGCGAAAGAAAGCCAGATATTATGCCAGTCTTTTACCATTACAATAGAAGATAAAGTTCCGTCCGGATTTACCGCAGAATTGAAACTCTTTTGCAGAATTCCTAAAAAAGTCTGGTTGTCCGGTGTTGTTTCAAGATAATTTGCCAGTGAAGAAGCGGTAGTAAATTTGTGGGTGAAGAATTTATCGATTGCCCAGCCTGCTGCATAACTTCCGAAAACCGCCCCGAAACCGTTGGTCATCATCATGAATAATCCCTGAGCCGAAGAACGGATCTTTTTATCGGTAGTGGTTTCGACAAAAAGCGATCCTGAAATATTGAAGAAATCGAAAGCCATCCCGTACACAATGCAGGAAAGGATGATTAAACTTAAGCCATATCCTTCCGGAACACCATAAGCAAAGAATCCGAATCGTAAAACCCATGCAAACATTGAGATGAGCATTACTTTTTTAATTCCGTATCGTTTTAAAAAGAAAGGAATTGCCAAAATGAATAGTGTTTCCGAAATCTGAGAAATAGACATGATAATTGTAGATCTTTTCACTACAAAAGAGTCAGCATATTTGGGAAAATGTTCAAATTCACTCAGGAATACGTCTCCGTAAGCATTCGTAAGCTGTAAAGCTGCCCCCAAAAGCATGGAAAATAAGAAAAACAATGCTGTTTTGTAATCTTTGAACAGTTTAAAAGCATTAAGACCTAACTGCTCGGATAGCGGCGCATCTTTGTCTATTAATTTCTGTGGAGGACATTTTGGTAATGTTAAAGCGTAAATTCCTAAGAAAACAGCAACCGCTCCGGCAATATAGAATTGCCCTTCTGTAGCTTTATTCCCCGTAAGATTGGTAATCCACATGGCAACAATGAAACCGATGGTTCCCCAAACACGGATTGGCGGGAAATCCTTAACAACATCCAGTTCACTGTTTTTAAGAATAGTATAGGAAATTGAATTGGCTAATGCAATAGTCGGCATGTAAAAACACATGGCAACGAGCATTACCGTAAAAAAAGAACCGGGATCTGCAGAATGAGGCAGAATGAAAAGCACGATACCGTATAAAATATGTAACGCTGAAAAAATTCTTTCTGCGTTTACCCAACGGTCGGCAATAATTCCGGTGATGGTCGGCATAAAAATGGAAGCAATCCCCATGGTTCCGAAAACAGCACCAAACTGCGCTCCGTCCCAATGTTTTGTACCGAACCAAAAATTAGCCATCGTAATCAGCCATGCTCCCCAAACGAAGAACTGCAGAAAACTTAAGATGGTCAGTCGTAATTTTAAGTTCATAAGTTAGTATAAATAATCTCTTTAGTCAATTTTTTTCTTCCTTCTCCTGATTTCTTCCTGAATCTCAAGAGCGGTATCGTAATCTTCTTCTTTTACCGCTTCATCCAGCAACTTCTGCAATTCTTCCATCGAAATCGATTTTAGATTATCTTCCGCCTGAACGGTTTCGGAAAACGAAGGCTCTTCTTTGGTTACATCTTCCAGTTCCAGCAGAATTCCGGCTTCGTTAAGTACCTGCTGTGTTGTGAAAATAGGGGCATCAAAACGAACTGCCATTGCTACTGCATCTGAAGTTCTGGCATCTAAGATGAGTTCTTCATCTGTAGCTTTATTTTTAAAGTTGATATTTGAGAAGAAAACGCCGTCTACAATCTGATAGATGATAACGGATACAAGTTCGTAATTTGCAGAATGTATAAATTTTGTAAATAAATCATGTGTAAGAGGACGAGGAGGGTGAATGTCTTTCTCAAGCCCCAAAGAAATGGATTGTGCCTCGAAATTCCCTATAACAACAGGTAATTTAATATGTGTTTCTTCATGTTCCAATAATAGTGCGTACGCCCCGGATTGTGTCTGGCTGTACGATATTCCGCGAATAATTAACTGTTTATAATCCATAACTACAAATATAGATTAATTTTTCAAAGTTTTTTTTACTTTTTGTACAAAAATAAAAGCCCGAAAAGGGCTTTTATATGCGAATTGTGATTTAATGACACTGTCTGTTTTACTTCGTAAGCGAATTTTTTAAAGATGTACTTTAAAATTTATACATGAAATAATCGACTGTTACCCAATCCACTTTTTATGCTTTAAGAGCTTTTATTTTCTCTGTTAGCGCAGGAATAATCTGGAAAGCATCTCCTACAACTCCGTAATCTGCGGATTTGAAGAATGGAGCTTCAGGATCACTGTTGATCGCTACGATTGTTTTAGAGGAGTTAACTCCTGCCAAATGCTGAATTGCTCCGGAAATACCGATTGCAATATAAAGATTCGGAGAAATTGCCTTACCTGTCTGTCCTACGTGTTCTGTGTGAGGTCTCCATCCGATATCTGAAACCGGTTTTGAACAAGCTGTAGCAGCTCCTAAAACGTTTGCCAGATCTTCTACCATTCCCCAGTTTTCAGGACCTTTTAACCCTCTTCCAGCAGAAACTACGATTTCTGCTTCTTTAAGGTCTAATTTTCCTGAACTCTGCTCATGAGAAATTACTTTAGTATCATCATTGGCAACGGATAGATTTTTCACTTCTTCTGATCCGGAAACTGCATTTTCCTTCACTCCGAAAGCATTTTGAGAAACGGTTACAATTACCCCGCTTCCTTCTGCTTTTGCATGCATAAATCCTTTTCCTGAGAAAGCTCTTCTTTTCACCTGAAACGGAGAAAGGCTTTCGGGAGCTTCCAATACATTGGTAATTAAAGAATGTCCGTTCATTACTGCCAACATCGGAGCAATTGAAGAAGCATCTGTTGTGTGAGGGAAAACGATGATGTTTCCGTTTGCTGCTTCACTTACCGCCTGAGCATAAGCTTTAGCTGAGAAACTTTTAAGACCTTCGTCTTTGATGTTGATTACGTTAGATGCTCCATATTTATACAATAGATCTGAAGAATCTGTAGGGTTTACAGAGATTGCCGTTACGCTATCTCCTGCCTGATCTGCAACAGCTTTAGCATAAGAAACTGCTTCAAAAGCTGCTTTTTTGTAAACTCCGTTTATATTTTCTGCGTATACGAATACTGCCATTTTTTGAATTTTAAAAAATTAAAGGTTTAGGTTTAGGCTAAGATTTAGAATTTAAATTTAAATCTAAAACTCAGTCTTAGCCTCAATATTAGATAACTTTTGCTTCTTCGTGAAGTAATCTTACCAATTCATCCAAATTATCCGGAGAAACCAGTTTTACAGCTGCTCTTGGCGGAACACTGTCATAAGAAACTCCCTGAACTTTCACCTCCGATGAAGCCGGCTCAACTACCTGCAAAGGTTTTGTTCTTGCAGACATAATTCCTCTCATGTTCGGAATAATTAAGTCTTTTTCGTCTACCAATCCTTTCTGACCCGCGATTACAGCCGGTAATTTTACAGAAATGGTTTCTTTACCTCCTTCAATTTCTCTTACTGCAGTAGCTTCACTTCCGTTTACATCAAGTCCTACAGAAGCGTTTACGAAAGGCTGGTTCAATAACTGAGCTACCATTCCCGGAACAGAACCTCCGTTATAGTCTATTGATTCTTTTCCGCAAAGGATTAAATCGTATCCTCCGTTTTGTGCAACTGCTGCAATTTCTTTAGCTGTAGAGAAACTGTCTTTAGGATCAAGATTTACTCTCACCGCATCATTTGCTCCGATTGCCAAAGCTTTTCTTACAACAGGCTCGGTAGAAACATCTCCTACGTTGATTACGGTTACTGTTGCTCCCTGAGATTCCTGTAATTTTATTGCTTTTGTTAACGCAAATTCGTCAAGAGGATTAATTACCCACTGAATTCCGTTTTTGTCGAATGCAGATTTATCCGCTGTAAAGTTAATTTTGGAAGTAGTGTCCGGAACACTACTTATACAAACTAATATTTTCATATGTTGTTCTTATTGTTTTAATGGTCAGATGAAACTTTTAGGTTTCATGTGTACTATTTTTAGCTCTTAATTAAATTTAATGTTTCTTTAAATTTTAACTCAATTATCTGTTGCTAATATAAATAAAAAATATATTATGCATGCATAGCACTTATTATTTTACTATTCAATGCATTAAAGTCATTATTTAGCGGGTTTTGTTGCCCGAAATTCAATCTTACTCGGTAAAACTCTCGGGTTCATTTTTAAAATATCCAAAACCAGATTCCCCAAATCTTCAGGCTGAATCTTCCATGCGTCTTTTTCTGAAGGAATATTTCCGTTGAAATGGGTGGCTACAGAACCCGGCATAATTACCGTAGATTTGATGTTGTATTTTCTTAAATCGATCATTGCTGCCTGTGTAAACCCTACTACACCGAATTTTGAGGCGTTATAACCTGTTCCGTTTTCAAAGAAATTTGCTCCCGCCAGACTTGAAACTGTGATGTAATATCCTTCTGTCTTTTTCAATTCTTCTACAGAAGCTTTTAATGTATAGAAAACACCTGTTAAATTCGTTTCAATCATATCATTCCACTCTTTAGCAGATAGTTCATCAACAGGCTTGAAAATTCCTAAACCCGCATTTGCAATCACAAAATCCAGTCTTCCGAACTTTTCTTTTATCTGTCTTACTGCATCTTCTTCATTGGTAAGTTCTTTTACATCAGACACAACTCCCAAGACATTTTCTGAAATCTGCCTTAAATCCTGTTCAGCTTTTTCCACATCTTCCTTTTTTCTTCCCGAAAATGCAACCGAAACTCCGTTTTCAAGCAAAACTTTAGCAATTCCGAAGCCTATACCTTTGGTTCCTCCTGTTATATATGCTACTTTATTATCGATCATAATTATTGCCAGTTTAAGTTCTTAAAAATAGCAAAAATGCTTTAAATAAGGTAATTTTTATTGCCTAACATTTGTCAGTTTATTAGATCAAATAAAAAAGCGCTCCGGGTCGAAGCGCTTTGAAAATAGTATCAAACTTAATTTATTTTTTGATGAATTTCTGGGAAATTTTATTTCCTTTAGATTCAATACTGATAATATATGAACCAGCGTTCAGATGTTTTACATTTATTTTATCTCCCTCCAGTTTTACATCTACTTTTTTACCGGCAATATCAAATACTTCGATGTTACTGAATTTGTCTGCAGATTTAACAGAAATGTAATCTGTCGTCGGATTTGGATAAACAGAAACTTCTTTATCACTCAAAGAAACATCATTGGTAGATAATGTAGGTCTGTCGATGGAAAAAGTATCAATACCAATAAGATCCGAATTATTTCCACTTGGACCTCCATCGGTTACATAGTACCTGAAGGCAAATCTTACAGGAACCGGCGTTGTTCCTACTCCGGTAACCGTAAAGCTATATTTTGTCCATATTTTGGGATAAACAAAATTTCCTGCCAAAGTTGGATTAACAGATACTCCTAAGTTTGTAAAGGAACCCACATCAGCAGCTCCGGTAGTCGGAAGAACGGCTCCGGCTGCTAATGCATATCTTAGTTCCAGACGATCAGGATAATCGGTAGTTCCGTCTGTTCCTTTTCTGGAATAAAAGCTTACAATGTCGCCGTTTTTAACATCTATTGCATTGGTGAATAACCAGTTGCTGATCGTTCCCGCGCCGGATGTACTTGTATAATTTACCAAAGCAAAAGAATTGCTGCCTCCTGCCTGTCCCACAGGAACAGTAGTTGTATTGCCGCTTCCAAACAGTGGATTGGTTAAAGGTGTGGTATAAGTGGCTTTTGTCCAAACCGAGGTAGTTACAGGACTACTTTGATTAGAGGTTGTCCATGTTGTAAAAGCGGTATCAAAACCATAGCTGTAAACGTTTGTCTGCGCGTTCATCGAGACCAGGCCCAGAAACGAGCCGAGTAGTAAAAGTTTTCTCATATCATTAAAATTTAGTTTTATAAATATATTAATAATATTTTAAAAACAAAACATTTATATTTAAAATATGATACTAATACCACAATTATAAGTAAAATTTCAACAATAAAGGCTACATTATTTACAATGCAGCCTTATTAATGAAAATATTTTCAATATTATTCTTTGATCAGTTTTTTAGTGACAAAACCTGCCTCTGTTTTAATTCCTAATAAATAATTTCCATTTGCTAAGCCGGAAACATTCACTTTATTACCGCTTAAAGGAAGATCGATTCTTTTTCCGGAAAGATCATAAACATACACCGAAAGTATTTTATTTTTACCTTCAATAGTTACAATATCTTTTGCAGGGTTAGGATAAATATCAATAATTTCTTTTGTATTCGAAACTTCTTCTTTAGTAGCGAGGATTGTATTGTTAGAATAAGAAAGATTAAAGTCATCGATCGCCCAATTATAAGCAACTGAATTTCCTGATGCATTAATATTATAGGTACGGTATTGCCCTACATCTAATCCAGGAATTAGTGTATATCCTGCAGGTGGAGAAGAGAAAGTGTAGCTTTCCTGCGGCGTATACCAGTTCATAACTCCTGTCGTCATATTATATGCCATTCCTACAGTAACCCAAGTGTTCGCAGGATAGGTTGCTCCTAAAGTTTTGATACCAAAGAACCCTCTTGTTCCTGCATTGGATAATGTTCCTCCGGCTGTAATAGATTTGGTGGCAACATTATAAATGAGACTTATGATAACTGAAGGAGTTGTTCCGTCATCAAAAAGCGTTATATACACTGATCCGGTACCGTTTGCAGATCCGGTATAAAAACTGCATGTCGCTTTTATAATATCGTTACCTGTGGTAGCATTTACTCCTACTAATTTAATAGCATAGTGATTATTTGGATCGCTTGTAGCTGCATAACCCGGTCCTGCAGTAACTTTTAAAGAATTTGCATGAGCCGCATCAATAGTAGCGATCTGGTAATCTGAAGCAGCACCATTTAATAAATAATATCCTCCTTGTCCTGTAGAAGCTCCTGTAAAATTTGTTCCGACATTTCCGGCAGTTAAACTGTTAAAATTCTGGCTGTCAATAACCTGTCCGTAAATACTGCCTACAGAAAGTATTCCGGAAATAAAAAGTAGAATTTTTTTCATTATATTTCAATTAATTTATTAGCTGCACTAAATATAAAAAAAATTCCTTAAGAAAAAAAATCCTAAGGAACTCATTTATTGATTGTTAAAAATTACTTCGCATAATTCTCAAAAAATAACGGAATACTTTCTATTCCTTTATAAAAATTGAACAGCCCGTAATGTTCGTTTGGAGAGTGGATTGCATCTGAATCTAATCCAAAGCCCATTAAAACAGATTTGGCTCCTAAAACCTGCTCGAACATAGCAGTAATCGGAATACTTCCTCCTCCTCTGTAAGGAAGAACTTCTTTTCCGAAGGCTGATTCCATTGCCTGTTTTGCTGCCATAAATTCTTTGGTATCGGTTGGTAAAACATAAGGCATTCCTCCATGATGTGGAGTAACTTTTACTTTTACATTTTCCGGAGCAATTTTTTCAAAGTATTTCGTGAATTTTTCTGTTATTTCTTCCGGAGTCTGATACGGAACCAGACGCATTGAAATTTTAGCAAAAGCCTTTGACGGAATTACAGTTTTTGCTCCTTCTCCTGTATAACCTCCCCAAATTCCGTTGCAGTCTAAGGTTGGGCGAATCGAGGTTCTTTCGAGTGTAGTATATCCTTTTTCTCCCTCTACTCCGTTTAAGCCGATAGATTTTTTGAATTCTTCAGGGTTATCTTTCAGCTTATTCATATCTGCACGGTCTGAATCTGAAACGGTTTCTACATTATCATAGAATCCGTCGATTGTTATGTGTCCGTCTTCGTCAATTAGTTTAGCAATCATTCTTGACAGGACATGGATCGGGTTTGGAACGGCACCGCCATAAAGTCCTGAATGCAGGTCTCTGTTTGGACCTTCCACTTCTACTTCCACATAGCTTAATCCTCTTAAACCTGTAGTAACAGTAGGCTGTTCGTTGCTGTAGATATGTGTATCTGAAATTAAAATACAATCACAAGAAAGCTTTTCTTTATTTTCATTTACCCAATCTCCTAAGCTTACCGAACCTACTTCTTCCTCTCCTTCTAAAATAAATTTAACATTGCAAGGAAGAGCATTAGTCTTCATCATCGCTTCAAAAGCTTTAAGATGCATGAAAAACTGTCCTTTGTCGTCTGCTGAACCTCTTGCAAAGATTGCTCCTTCCGGATGAAGTTCTGTTTTCTCAATATAAGGTTCGAATGGCGGTTTTGTCCACAGTTCCAACGGATCTGCAGGCTGAACATCATAATGTCCATAGACTAAAACCGTAGGTAAATCTGTATTTAAAATTTTTTCTCCGTACACGATAGGATATCCTTTGGTCTGGCAAACTTCCACATTATCAGCTCCTGCATTTTTAAGGTGTTCTGCTACTACATCCGCACATTTCAAAACATCGTTTTTATAAGCTGGATCGGCAGAAATGGAAGGTATTCTCAGTAATTCAAATAATTCATCCACGAAACGCTGTTTGTTTTCGCTGATGTAATTTAATGTCTCTTGCATTGTAAAATATTATTTTGCTAAAAATAAAAAATTTGCCCCGCAGGAACAAACAAAAACAGATAATTTTCCTCAGGTTTGAAGTGTGCTGTCGAAAAATCTTAATCTGAATGGTATTTTATCCCTGAAATTGACTGACAGACTTCAGTTTAGCCGTGATTGCAGCATTTGTCTGAGCTCATTTTCTGGATTTCGGCGCGGCTTCGCCGCGCCGAAATCCAGAAAATAGCGAGTGCGGAAAGCGCGAAACAGCTTCAAAAAAAATATCCCACATTGCTGCGGGACATTTTTATATTGTACTTTTAATTAGTGTTCAGCTTTCGGAGCTTCTTTAGCTTCGGCAGGTTTTGCAGTTGCTGTACTGTCTGTTTTTGGCGCTTCGGCTTCGTGCTTTTCTGCAGTTGCCTCTTCTGTATGCATTGTGGCAGTTTCGTGACCATGACCTTCACCTTGAGGATCATCTGAATATCTTTCTGCTCCTTCTTCAAGTTTCAAGGTATTTTTGTTCCCTCCGGCCTGAATTTTCTTACAGCTTACAGCAACGGTAGCAAGAGCTAAACATATAACTAATTTTTTCATATGTAAAATTTATTTTTTTAAGATCAGCAGAATCATTTTGCATAGATTAACAAAGACGATTCTTATTAATTTTTAATTGTCCAAAATTAAGGATTCCTATTTTTTTCGGCAACATTTTTATACTGATTTTAGTATAATTTTTCCTTTTTTGGATTGTGTAAAAATAAGATAGTTTTCTCCGCCATCCTTCAGGTTATATTTCTTCTTAACTTCTTCCGGTTTTAGAGGATAATTTTTGGAAATGATATTGAACTGACTTTTCTTTACAATCTGTTTAGCATCAATAACTTCCATTTCCAAAATCCTTCCGGGAAAATAAGTTATCTTTTGATTTGACGTGTAAAGATGTGTATTAGGATGTAGTTTTTTTAATCTGAATTTTTCTGAGATTACATTAAAAACTCCGGCTTTTAAAACCGAATTATTGGGAATGTAGATGTATCTTTCAGGTTCACCAAACTCTGCAACAGTAGTTTCTTCATCTCCAAATGTGAATGTAAACATCGATTCTTCACTTTCAAGGTTTACACAATGACAGATAATTTTGTCTGAATTTTGTTTGGACAGAAATACAACAACTTCTTTAACATCGTTTTTTAAGGCGATAATATCGATCCTGAAAAGGTTGGGTAAAACGGAAACCAGATATTTCAGATCAATTAAGGGTGAAAGTTTTATCACGACCTTATTGGAGATAGAAAGTAGTTTTTCCTGAATTTCAATAATATCAGGCGAAAGATCTTCGAGTAAAAAAACTTTATTTTTATTGTGGTCTCTTCGCGCAGGATCGAGATAGATTACATCGAAAGTTTCTGTATTTTCATTTAAAAAATCTTCGAGGTTCTGGTTGACAAACTTTGCTTTTCTTCCTAAAATGTTCCAATTGTGTTCAACAATTGCCAAAAGCTCAGCATTTTGTTCCACCAGGGTTATTTCTTCGAAATTTTTTGATAAATAAAAGGCATCAATTCCAAAGCCGCTTGTTAAATCGATGAACTTCTTACCTTTTAAGATCTCAGATTTGTACAATGCTGTTTTTTCGGAGGAAGACTGCTCTAAATTCAGTTGTGGCGGAAAAATAATTCCTTCTTTAAGCAGAAAAGGAAATTTCTTCTGTGCAACCTGCTTTCCTTTGATCTGCTGAACAATTTCCTGTATAGAAACTTCCGGAAACGGGGATTTTTTTAATAACAAAGAATGCAAATCTGCGTTTAGATTTGCATTGATAAATTGCTGAATTTCCTGATATAAAATTTCTTTTTTCAAAGTTTTTTATCTTTTATAAAAAATGTAATCCGCTAAAATAGGAGTAATTCCATTTTGTTTCAATAACGAATTGATTTGTCCTCTGTGATAAGTGGAATGATTAATTGCCTGAAAAAGGATTTCGAAAACTGTGTTTTCAAATTTTGTCCCTCTTGAATTCTGATATTCAATTTTTTGATCCGGATCAAATTTCTGAACAATTTCAAGGCTTTTATTAAAGTTTTGCTGATTAATCCCGTTTAAATTTTCAAAAGGGTTAATCTGCCAAACCTCAAAAGATTTTTCATTTAAAATCCGGGAATTCCAAATTTGTTGGGCATTTAAAGTATGATTGATAAGACTGACTGTTTTTTCATCAACCTTTTCAAGATTTTCAGAAATAATTTTAATCATTTCTTTGTTGAAATGATAAGTATATTCGAATAAATCAACTAATTTTTCTTTCATACTAAGTTACAAATCAGATTCTTTTTTGAACAGCATTGTATCTGGTGATAATGGATCTATCTTTTCATGATATTTTCAAAAATTATTCAAACATTTCCGCCCAGCGAACGGCTTTAATTTCTTTTTCGCTGTATAATTCCTCAATAGACTTTTTAACGTCTAATTTCGGGTATAAATTAACGCCGATCAGCTTTATTTTTCCTTCTTCCACCCACTTCTGCTCTTCAATGGCGTGATCGTAGATTTTTTTCTGAATAGTTCCCTGCTTCAAAAGTTCGAGATAGCCTCCGTTCTCCTCTATTTCCACAAAAAATGCCCAAGATTTCTCTGCGATCTGTCGGGTAATATCTTCTACATAATAACTTCCGTTAGAGGCATCTTCAAAAACATTAATGATGCTTTCATACGCAAGAACAATCTGCTGTTTGAAAGAAATTTCTTCTGAATTTTCGGTGCTTTTTTCTACCAGATAATTATTGCTGAAAACCGCATCTGCTCCACCGATCATGGCTGCAGCAAGCTCTAAAGTAGAACGGATCAGGTTGTTTTCATTATCGGAAACGGCTTTATTTCTCAGGGAAGTTTCTGCAAAAATGTATGGAATTTCGTCCAGATCGTATTCTTTTGACAATTGATTGAAAACTATTTTAAAGGCTCTCAGTTTTGCCATTTCGAAGAAGTAGTTTCCACCGACTGCTATTCTGAAGATGAGTTTGTTTACAATTTCAGAACCGTAGATTTCTACAAGTTCTTTTGTTTTTGCCAAAGCAATTCCCAATTGCTGAACAATAGAGGCTCCAGCGTTCTGATGAAGGGAAATATCTACACAAATATTTCTTCTGAACTGTTTTGCGAGTAATTCTTTGACCAACTGGTCATTAATTACAGCTTGCTTTTCATCAAAGACATCAATTAGTGAAAAGTACAGATCCTGTTCTTCGGGACTGATGTGTCCTGCCAACTCTTCATTGTTTATGAAAATTGTTTTCTGATCGATATTTTCTACATTTTGGTCTAAAATAAATGCAAAAACGTCTTCTTCTAAACTTTCATGATATTTTGCTACCAAATGGGTGCTTT
This sequence comes from Chryseobacterium sp. 2P, assembly GCF_059579425.1. Classification (NCBI taxonomy): domain Bacteria; kingdom Pseudomonadati; phylum Bacteroidota; class Flavobacteriia; order Flavobacteriales; family Weeksellaceae; genus Chryseobacterium; species Chryseobacterium sp. 2P. Next base: position 1,992,259 of record NZ_CM184194.1, on the reverse strand, counting down.
CTTCAATTTTCGGCAGATTTACCAATGGTTTCTGCACAGCGTCGTAGAAAGGTTTTACCACAATTCCTTCCAGATTTTCTTTGGTAAGGATTGGATAAATATCGTCTGTTTTAAGCTGTTTTTTTACTAAATTTTCCCAGGCTGTATTTGACATAGTTTTTGTATGAATTTGTGAATGGTCAATAGTCAATCCGCTTTTATTCATCAATTTTTACTTGATTATAATCCTAACGCAAAGGTTTTTCCATGATGATAAATGACGAACAATCATTTTAAAATTTACTTGCGAAGCAAAATTCACTATTGAGAATTCATTAAAAAAAATTATTTTTTCGCGTTTGCGCTGTCAACTACCAGAATAAAAATTTCTTCATCCGGCTTTTTCATGAAGTAGTTTTCTCTTGCGTATTTTTCTTTTTCAGATTTGTTGTTCATCAGTTTTTTATAAAACGTATCGTTCTTTTCGTATTCGGTTTTATAGTATTGAAGCTGTTCTTCGTATTTGCTGATTTCGCCGTTTAGTTCATTGATGACAAGAAAGGAAGTTTTATCAAAGAAAATCATCCATACCAGAAACAGACAGATTGTAATGGTATATTTATTCAAAAAATATTTCTGAATAAGTTTGAATGTTTCAGACTTGGGCTGAATGTCTTTAATAAGCTTATTTTCTTTCATTTCTAGTGTTTTCTCAACGAGTTTTTAATAACGGTGGTTAAAAAATCTATCGCAACGGAATTCTGTCTCATATTCGGGATGATAAGATCCGCTTCATTTTTGGAAGGTTCAATAAATTCCTGATGCATTGGCTTCAAAGTTGTCTGATAACGGTGTAATACTTCGTTAAGATCTCTTCCTCTTTCCTGTGTATCTCTTCTGATCCTTCTGATCAGCCTTTCATCCGAATCTGCATGCACAAAAACTTTCAGATCAAATTCCTTCAATAATTCCTTGTTGGTAAGAACGAGAATTCCTTCTACTACCAATACATTTTTAGGTTCTACGGTAACGTGATCTCCTGTTCTTCCATGCGTTACAAAGCTGTAAATAGGCTGCTCAATGGATTCGTTATTTTTTAAAGCTTTTACATGTTTTATCAGAAGATCAAAATCGATGGATTTGGGATGGTCATAATTTAAGGCTTCTCTTTCTGCCAATGTAAGATTATGATTATCATGATAATAGTTATCCTGTGAAAGGATGTTCATTCCTTCGATGTCAAGCTGCTGAATGATCTTATCAACAACCGTAGTTTTGCCGGAGCCTGTACCTCCTGCAATTCCTATTACAAGCATTATTTTTGTTTCTTTATAGTTTTTACAAATATACTATTTTACTTGAATGCAAATAAATATTAAAAGCTGAAATTGTTCAGAAAAAATACTGTACAAAAACACAGGATCATAAATTCCACTTTTAGCTTGTTACTGCTTCTAATGAATCGATAATTGATTGCTCTCATAAAAAAAGCTCCGACGATGGTCGGAGCTGATCAATTTTATACGATTTCGCTGGTTAATTCTCTTGAAAGCAGTTTTTCGTGCATCGGTTTCAAAATATCCAGTGAGCCTGTTTTTACGGTACATTTACCCTTAAAATGGACAAGAATTGTACATTGTTCTGCCTGTTCTAAGGTATGTTTGCAGATCTCTATCAAGCAGTCAATTACATAATCAAATGTATGGACATCATCATTATGCAGGACTAACTTGTATACTTCATCCGTTTCGTCCAGAACAAGAACATCTTCTTCATATTGACGTTTTGGATTTTCGTAATCTTTTATATGGTTATAAAAAATCATTTTTTTATTGTTTAAACTTCTCCTATTTTTTCTGCAAGATCACTGATGCTGTTCTGTTCTTCATAGACCAGTTCTACCAGTTCAACGCTCTTATTATTCATCTTAAGAATTTTAAAATGATAATCTTCCAGATCAAACTCCTGATTTTCTTCCGGAATATCGGCTAAAGCATGAAGAATAAAACCAGCTAATGTATTGTACTCGCTTTCTTCGGAAAGCGGTAATTTTTTAGGGATAAATTCATTAATTTCGTCCAATGGCTGTGTTGCCTGAACCCAGTATGTATTTTCTCCGATCTTGTCTACAATTTTTTCTTCATCGTCTTCTTCATCCTGAATTTCTCCTACAAGCTCCTCCAAAATATCTTCGAGAGTAATGATCCCTTCAGTTCCTCCGAATTCATCAATAACGATTGCCAAATGCTGCTTTTTCTGCTGGAAAATTTTCAGTAAGTCTGAAATCTTTTTACTTCCTACCACGAAAAATGCGTCACGCATCAGTTCTTTAAGATCTTCATGATTCAGTTCACCTTTTCTTTTTACAAATTCTCTGATGATTTCTTTAGTATACAAAACACCAATCACGTTATCAATAGAATTTTCATAAACCGGAATACGGGAATATCCACTTTCCATGATTTTATTGATGATTTCATTGATATCTTCTTCAAAATCTATGGAAGTAATGTTCTGACGGGGAACCATGATCTGTTTTGCAGAATGATCTGTAAAATCAAATGCATTTTTAATGATCTCATAATTTTCCTCTTCAATTTCTCCGCTGTCGGCAGATTGTTTTACCAAAAGCTGAAGTTCTTCTGTAGAGTGAATTTCATGTTCTGAAGCCGGATGAATCTTTACCAGTCTCAAAAAGGTATTCGACATTAGATTCATCAACCAGATAAAAGGCTTGAAAACCGTATAAAAAACTCTTAACGGAATTGCAGTTGCCATTGTAGTAGATTCCGATTTTCTGATCGCAATTGACTTCGGAATAAGCTCACCGAAAACAATGTGCATAATCGTAATCAGTACAAAACTTGTGATCACCGAAATGGAAGTGATGGTTGCCTGACTAAGATCAATACTAAGCGAATGGAAAATATTTTCTACAATATGGTGTAACGCGCTTTCTCCAACCCAACCTAAAGCCAGGGAAGCCAGCGTGATGCCGAGCTGTGTAGCAGAAAGATATTCATCAAGATGTTTGATGATATGCTCTGCCTGCTTTGCCATTGAGTTTCCTTCTGCGGCTTTTATCTGAATCTGTGAATAACGAACTTTAACAATTGAAAATTCTGCGGCTACGAAAAAGCCATTAAGTAAAACAAGTAATAAGGCCAGCAAAAGCCTGACTATGTCCGAATCCATTTAGAAATTATATAAATTTAGTACTACAAATATATACAAAATAAAAATAACAAAAAAAGCATCGTGATGTACGATGCTTTAATATTGTGTTAAAATAATTTTTTACGAATTTTTCAAAGCTTCTGCTCCGGAAACGATCTCTAAGATCTCGTTTGTAATAGCAGCCTGTCTTGCTTTGTTGTAGAAAATTACCAAATCGTTTTTCAGAGCCTGCGCGTTATCTGTCGCTTTATGCATCGCAGTCATTCTCGCTCCGTGTTCAGAAGCTACTGAATCAAGGATGGCTTTGAAAACCTGAGTTTTGATTGATTTAGGAATCAGATTATCTAATATTTCTGTTCTGTTTGGCTCAAAAATATAATCTGTTTCTACCTGAGGTTCTGTATTCTCAGGCATTGAAATTGGAAGAAGCTGTTCTGTAGTTACTTCCTGAGTGGCAGCATTAACGAATTTATTATAAATTAAATATACTTCATCAAATTTACCTTCTGTAAAGTTTTTCATTACAGCTTCAGTAACATGAGCTACCGTATCAAAGTTCAGATTATCGTAAACAGCACTTTCGTTTGCGTATACCTTACGGGTTCTTCTTACAGCATCAAAAGCTTTCTTACCGATAGACAAAACTTCCACCTCATATTGAGATTTGTTCTGAAACTGTGCATTAAGCTCCTTAACAATAGATGAGTTAAAAGCTCCGGCAAGACCTCTGTTTGAAGTAATTGCAATAAAAAGCACTCTTTTTACTTCTCTCTTCTGAGCATAAACAGAAATCTGATCAGGATCTGAACTGGAATTTACATTCTGGATAAGTTCCTGTAATTTCTCAGAATAAGGTCTTAACATTACGATTGCATCCTGTGCTTTCTTCAGTTTCGCAGCGGAAACCATTTTCATAGCACGGGTAATCTGCATCGTGGATGAGATAGACGTAATTCTGCCTCGTATTTCTTTTAAGTTTGCCATATTGGGTTAGTTGTTGGTTGTCGGTTGTTGGTTGCTAGTTTTAGAAAATTCTGTCAACTATCAGCCAACAACCATCAACTAATTTTTAGTTATATTTAGAAGCTAAGTCATTTGCAGCCTGCTTAAGAACGCTGGTAATTGAATCATCAATTTTCCCTGCCTTAATTGCAGCCATTGTATCAGGATGCTTAGATCTTAAGAACTCGATGTATTCTATCTGGAATTCTTTTACTTTTCTGATAGGAACGTTTCTCAGTAAGTTTTCTGTTCCTGCATAAATCATTGCAACCTGGCTGTCTACCGGAAGTGGAGAGTTTACCGGCTGCTTAAGGATTTCCACGTTTCTTTCCCCTTTAGAGATTACCGCTAATGTAGCAGCATCAAGGTCTGAACCGAATTTAGCAAACGCCTCTAATTCTTTATACTGAGCCTGGTCTAATTTAAGTGTACCAGAAACTTTTTTCATTGACTTGATCTGAGCGTTACCTCCTACTCTGGATACAGAAATACCTACGTTGATCGCAGGACGAACCCCTGAGTTGAATAGATCAGACTCTAAGAAGATCTGTCCGTCTGTAATAGAGATTACGTTGGTAGGAATATATGCAGAAACGTCACCCGCCTGAGTTTCAATAATTGGAAGTGCTGTTAATGAACCCCCACCTTTTACGATTGGTCTTAAAGACTCAGGTAAATCGTTCATCTGTCTTGCGATATTGTCATCAGCGATTACTTTCGCAGCTCTTTCCAATAATCTTGAGTGAAGGTAGAAAACGTCTCCAGGATATGCTTCACGACCCGGTGGTCTTCTTAAAAGTAGAGAAAGCTCACGGTAAGCAACCGCTTGTTTAGATAAATCATCATAAACGATCAAAGCTGGTCTTCCGGTGTCTCTGAAGAACTCACCGATTGCAGCTCCTGCCATTGCAGAATATACCTGCATAGGAACCGGATCTGATGCGTTAGCCGCAACGATTACCGTATATGCTAAAGCTCCTTTATCCGAAAGTGTTTTAACAATTTGTGCTACAGTAGACGCTTTCTGTCCGATAGCAACATATATACAATATACAGGGTTACCTGCATCAAAGAATTCTTTTTGGTTGATGATCGTATCGATCGCAACAGTAGTTTTACCTGTCTGTCTGTCACCGATGATAAGCTCTCTCTGTCCTCTTCCAACAGGGATCATAGAGTCGATTGCAACGATACCTGACTGTAAAGGCTCGGTTACCGGCTGTCTGTAAATAACTCCGGGAGCTTTTCTTTCCAATGGCATTTCGTATAAATCCCCAGTAATAGGACCTTTACCATCGATAGGGTTACCAAGAGTATCTACTACTCTTCCTAACATTCCTTCTCCTACTTTAATAGAAGAGATTCTGTTTGTTCTTCTTACTGTATCTCCTTCTTTTACTAATTTACTTTCACCAAGTAGCGCAACACCTACGTTGTCTTCTTCAAGGTTAAGTACAATACCTTCTACATCACTAGAAAATTTCACCAACTCTCCGTATTGTACGTTTTCTAACCCGTATACACGAGCAATACCATCACCGATGGTTAAAACTGTACCTACTTCCTCAACATTTGATTGAGTATCGAAGTTGGCCAATTGCTGTTTTAAGATCGCAGATACTTCTGCCGGATTTATTTCTGCCATTGTATGGTTGTTTTTTCTTTTTTTGAATTAATTTAAGCTAAAATCTTTTTTAACCTGATTAAGTTTAGACTTCACAGAAGCATCGATCTGCTGATCTCCAACTCTTAAAATATAACCTCCTAAAATTTCAGGCTTTATATTCAGCCGCAAATCAAAATTTGCATTGGTATTAACAAGGTTGGAATTTCTTAAAATCTCATCAAGGTTTTCTTTAGAAAGCTGAGTTGCCGTTGTTACCGTCACTCTCTGCACTCCACTGATATCTTCAACTTTATTGATGAATTCCTGAGCGATATTCTTTAATTGGCTTTCACGACCGTGCTTGATCACCAATGTAATCAAATTTTTGGAAGAAACCGATAAACCTTTGAAAATTTCGTTTGCTACTTCTACTTTCTTTTTAGAATCGATGTAAGGTGTCATGAAGAATTTGTTTAAGTCTGCAGACTCTTTCATGATCTTTACTACATCTTTCATTTCAGAAAATACAGTAGCCGTTTGACCTGATTCGTTGGTGAAGTCAAGTAAACCTTGTGCGTATCTTTTAGCTACTTTAGATGTAAGCATTATTAGTTAAGGTTTGATTTGTTTAAATAATTTTGAACTAATTCGTTTTGAGCTTCGCTGTTATCTAACTTCTGCTTCAAAATAGACTCCGCGATGTTTACTGATAAAGTACCGATCTGAGTTTTGATATCTGCCATTGCAGCGTTTTTCTCAGCATTGATGGTTTGTTTAGCAGCTTCAATCATTTTATCTCCTTCTACTTTAGCAACATCTTTAGCTTCACCTACGATTTTATCTCTGATTTCTCTTGCTTCTTTAAGGATAGCATCTCTCTCGATTTTAGCCTCACGAATAATTCTTTCGTTATCCTCTTTTAAAGTTTCCATCTCTTTTCTTGCTAATGTAGCCTGATTAAGAGCGTCAACAATAGAAGTTTCTCTATCATTAATAGATTTTAAAATAGGTTTCCAAGCAAATTTGCCTAACAAGAATAACAATGCCAGAAAAATAACAGACTGGATAATAAATAATCCTGATGAAAACTGATGAATTAATTCCATTATATAAATGTATAAATAATTATTACTTTTTTTCTTAAATAACCACTACCTGTAACCAACCGTTACGGATAGTGGTTTAATTTTAATTAGTTTACCGCGAATAGAGCAGCAAACGCAACACCTTCTACAAGTGCAGCTGCGATAAGCATAGCTGTTTGGATTTTTCCAGATTGCTCAGGTTGTCTAGCGATAGCTTCAAGAGCAGCAGCTCCGATTTTACCAAGACCGATACCTACACCTAGTACTACGATACCAGCACCTACAATTTTAGGGATTTCCATAATATATAATTTTAAAAAATTTGTTTCTGATAAATTAATTTAAACTTTCAAATTAGTGAGCAGCGTGGTGTTCATGCTCATGCTCCTGCACTGCCATTCCGATGAATAAAGCAGATAACATTGTAAAAATATAAGCCTGTAAGAATGCAACTAATACTTCTAACAAATAAATTACTAATGTTAAGAAAGGGAATGCAACTCCTGCCACTACATTTTTAAATACATAAATCAATCCGATCAAACTCATTACTACAATATGTCCTGCAGTCATGTTTGCAAAAAGTCGGATCATCAATGCAAAAGGCTTAGTAATTGTTCCTAATAATTCGATTGGCAACATAATCAATTTCATTGGAACAGGAACTCCAGGCATCCAGAAAATATGCTTCCAATAATCTTTGTTTGCCGAAAAAGTCGTAATCAGGTAAGTAAGAATAGCCAGAAAGAACGTCATCGTAATATTCCCTGTAACATTAATTCCGAATGGCATCAATCCTAATACGTTCAAAAATAAGATAAAGAAAAATACTGTTAAAAGATAACCAATAAATCTTTTATATTTATGCCCGATATTCGGAATAGCGATTTCGTCTCTCACGAAAATTACCAAAGGCTCCAAAAATCTTGCTGCACCTGTAGGAACAGCAGACTTTTTATAAGACTTAGCCATTCCGGTAAACAATAAGAACATGAAAACCGCTGTCAATAAAATAATCAAAACACTCTTCGTAATTGATAAATCTAAAACCTTTTCCGAAGTAACATGACCTTCTTCATCTTCTTTTAAATTTCCAGCCGCATCAGTCTTGTAAATTTTTTCATGATGTAATTTATAGAAAGCTCCGTCAACCTCTGTAGTTTCACCATGCATGAATCCCTCTTTACTGTTGCTCATGAAAGCGTGAAAACCGTTATCATAAAAAATAACCGGAAGAGGAAAACCAATATGATGACCTTCTTTATCCACCATCAATGTAAAATCGTGAGCATCCAATAAGTGATGATCGATATACTCTTTGTTTTCTTTACTTACTTTATCTTTTTCAGATAGCTCTGTAGTAGCAGAACCTGCTTCAGCATCAGCACCACTATGCTGTGCAGACACTAAGTTTAATACAAAAATACTGTAGAATAAAACTGCGAATTTCTTAAACATTGATAGGTTTTTTTCGTTGTGCAAAAATATAATAATTTTTCTAGTTTCAATAAATATTTTTACTGTTTTTTGTCATAATTAATAAGCTTAATTGCATAGTAGGTAAGAAGGGTTGTCAGGACAAAATATGGTAATATAAAGTGAAATTTATAGCCGGGAATAGATTCAAAGTTTAGTTTTTTTCTAATTAAATACATTAATCCAAACTTTAAAAGAATTAATCCAATAACTGACAAACCTAAAAACTCAGGAGCTATTCTATTAATTAAGACAATAAGTGTTATCATCATCATAAACATAACACTCAGAAAAAGATAAAACTTTACAATAATGATTTCATCAAGATGGAAAACAAATTTCCATAATGAAAAATGAATCAAAAATGTTAAAAAAAACAGTATTGTAACCAGAATATTTGGATTGACCTTCATTTTTTATTTTAGTTGTAACCTAACATATATAAATATATAAGGTAATTTTAACGAACACAAAAATAGACTTTTTCTATCGTATTCTGCCACAATTTGATTTTTATCATCTCAATCATTTCGGAATACTTTCAATTCAAGTAAAAATCCTATTTATAGAATAAAAAAATCATCCATATAATTTTAATATTAATTCATAAAAAGCAACTTATTTGTATATTTGCAATCAATTTTATAAAAACACTTTGCTTTAATCTCATTTATAATAAGAACTTGTTTTTCATGCATCAAATGAGTTTTTACATATATATAATTTTTTGCTACATCAATTAAAGAAATTATCTAATGTTTGTTATGTTTTAGCAGAGTACTTTTTTACAACACAAATAATTAAACACTTCTGATGATAAAAAAAACATTTAATCGATTGTATTACGCTGTTTCCTATTGGAGAATTGATGATTCTTTAGATTCGGATAAAGAGAAAGATTCTGCTATTCTTTTCAATATCTACATCTTTTTATTATCTGTATTTTTCCTAATTCAGTCTGCCTTTAATATCTTTTTTATCGGGATTTATTCTAATGCTCTCTTATTATTCTGTATATCCCTGTTTTACTGCTTCTGTTTTCTCTTCCTGAGAGATATTCTCATGAATAGATACTGTATAATTCTGTCTTTTATTGCCTTAACATTCCTGGTTACGTTTTATTCCTGTTATTACGGTATTAAAAGTGGTACATTTTTGTATTATTTTCCTCTATTGCTGGCAGTTTATTTATTTTTCTCTTCGGAAAATGATCGCTTATTAATTATTTTTCTCACTGCATTGATCTTATCAAATATTTATATTTCTGCATTTTCAGATTTTGAAATTTTTGATCATAATGAAAAGTATGAAAGCTTTGACAATTATCTGTTAATCGTAAACATCTCATCTGTACTTATCTTAATGTTTGTCAATTCGTATTACTTTATCCAGAAGCGGGAAAAATATTATATTACACTTTATCGAAATCTTTACAGAAAACAACAAATTGAAAACCTCAGCAACGAACTAAAACGGTTAAAAGAAAATTTAAATAAAGAAGCATTTTCTGAGGAAACATTAAAAGAACTTATTGAATCCGTACAGTTAAGCGATATGATCTTTATCGAAAAATTCAATACAGCATTTCCTGATTTTTTTGAAAAACTAAATGCAATCAGTTCGAATTCTCTTAACATTTCAGATAAGAAAATGTGTGCAATGCTTAAGTTGGGATTTACAAGTAAGCAAATTGCCATCTATACAAATTCCTCTATAAAATCTGTGGAAGGCAAAATCTACAGATTGAGAAAGAAACTCAATTTATCATCAGATGTAGATTCCAGAGTCTGGTTTTCTGCCATATGATTAAAATTACAGCGTATTCTGACACCTTACTTTGCCACACGAGGACTTCTGAGGTCTTGTTAATTAAATAGTTGCGATTATTTTTCATCTATTTGTATCGGTACACTTTAATCTAAAAAAAACAGATAGAAGTATAACTTTAAATACATATAGATGAATATTAGATTTCTTTTTATTTTAACTTGCATTTGCAGTATATTCTGGAATGCAAAAGCTCAAAATTGCAACGCATTATATATAATAAATGCTCAGAACGGAAATGTCTATGATATTTCTTCATTGAACGGAAATTTGCCCGCCGCTACAACCAATATGTCTTCTTCGGCAAGAAGCAATTTGGCTATGGGATCCAATCCTGCCAATACATCACAAACGGTTTTTACCTCTTCTAATATATCTGCCAACTCTCCGGTGTATGTAAGCAATTCCTCTATAGGAACAAATTTACCGTTAGGCGTGGGAGGATTAACTGCAAATCCTATATCAGGTTCTTCTACAGCAGGATATGTTTATGGCATATCAGATAATAAAAGTCTTATTAAAGCAAGTCCTGCACCTGCAGCCAATCTCGGAACGATTACCGGCGACACCATCTGGTCTGGCGGTACTGTTGCAAGCGACTCTTTTTTCGATTCAAACGGAAGAATGTATACTGTAGTTACACAAGGTTCGGCAAGATATATTTACAGAATAGATTTGTCTACTTTACAGGCTGCACAGGTTGTTCAGTTGAGTGGTAATCTGCCGTCGACTTTTCAGGGATTGGCGTTTTATAACGGGAATATTTATGCTGTTGAGGGGTTCTCCACAACAATACTATTGGCAAGTTCTTTTGGAGCAAGAATTTATGAAATAAATCCTAATACGGGTGTAAGCACAGTAAAAACATCATATACGTTAAATACTCTTTTAGGTCCATTTTCTAATGCAGATGATTTAGATCTTGCTTCTTGTCAGTCATTTACGCCCTCTGCCGCTCCTACCTGTAATGAATTGTTCGGTATCAATTCAAACCAGGGAATAACTTATAAGATCAATTTTGATTCTGCCGGTAACATTACAGGAACAACATCGGTAGCAGACGGTACGCCAGCCACTCATGGTAATATGTCTTATGGTCCTATTGCCGGAAATTTATCTCAAAATCAATTTGTCTCCTCGCCTAATGGTTCCTCAGGAAGAATCTGGGTTGGAGTAGCTACATCAGCTAATACTACTTATCAACAACAAAGTACTTCAACAACCTGGGGTTCACCTTTAGGAATTGGTACCGATCCCTCTACAGGCTTAGTGTATGGAATTAACAACAAAGCTTTAACAAGATGGTCAGGAAGCGGAGCTGCCACAACATTAGGAAATGTGACAGGTGATGCCAATTGGACAAATGGAAGATCCCTGAATGATATTGCCGTAGATAACGGAGGAAACCTGTATTTAATTATTAGCGTAACCGACACTAATAACTGGCTGTACAGAATAAATCCTTCAACACTTACAGCAACACCGGTAACGCAGATGAGCGGAACCGTGCCGGATCTCACCACTTCTAACGGTAATGGTTTAGCGTACCTTGGAAATTATTTTTACTACAGCAGAATAAACGGAAACGGAACCGATCTTTGGAAATTGGACGCAATGACAGGTATTTCTTCTTTTGTGGGAAATATTGCAGGTACCAGTACAAACCGAAGAGATTTTGGCGATTTAGGATCCTGTGCTACTGTTACGAACGTACCCGGAAACTTTACATTTGACTGCAGTGCTCCCGGCGGAGGTATAGTAGGAGCACAACTGTTTGCAAACGGAAATATTCAAAATTCTGTATTACGAATTCCTATTTCAGGAGCAGTAAACGGATTGGCAGAATTTACTTTAAGCGGTAACGGAATTACAACATCCCCTTCTCCATATGTAGCATTCATTTCACAGGGAGCCAGTTATGTTGATATTCCTTTTACCTATGACGGAAGCGGCAGTGCGGGAAATCTTACAATTTCAATAACATCTCCTCGTGCGACAGGATCATGCTCTATAACTATTGTAATAAAAGATTCTGTTTGCTATGAAGATCCAGCTTTAGTAGCCAACCAGACTTATCCGGTAAAACATGGAATAACTTCGCTTGGAAGAGCGGGTGCCAATAACGGAAACTGGCCTATGCTGAGAAATTCTGCCTATACTGTACTGGAAAGTAAAACAAAAGGTTTTGTAATTACCCGAAACAGCAATCCGGAAGGAACAATTGCAATTCCCGTAGTAGGAATGATGGTCTTTGATACAGACGAAAACGCAGGAAAAGGCTGCCTTAAAATCTATACAGGATCTGCTACAGGAGAAGGCTGGAAGTGCTTCACCACACAAACCTGTCCATAAAATATCATCATTGAAATACTTAAAAAATTTTAACGATTAATTAAAACATAAAATGAAAATAATTATATTGGTAACTCTTACCTCAGTTTTGAATATAATGAATGCTCAGGTAAGAATCGGAGAAAAATCCATAACAGCTAATCCAGATATTACAAATACGTCTGTTTTATTAGAATTCGGAGATACTCATGATAAAGGCATCATACTCCCCTATGTAGAAACTGTACCTACAGGAACAAATAATTCGAAAGGCGGAACATTTATTTTTGACGCATCTTCCAATACAGAATATAAAGTAAAGGTAAAAAATGAAAATACCGGATGGACCGATTTAAGTGTACAATCCGGTTACAGCACAACAGTTGAAGCCACTGTAAAAGTACCACAAGCTTCACCTTTAACAGATCATCCGAACGCAAAAACTGTCATTGGTAATTCCGCTACGACAACTGATGGTATTTTGGTTTTAGATTCCAATGACAAAGCAATGGTATTGCCAATCGTTACAGACTTTATGGCAATCAAGAATCCATCTCCGGGAATGCTGGCTTTTATAAAACATCCCACTGATTCTTCTAAACACAGGCTTATTCTATTTAATGGTCAGAAATGGACATTTTGGAAACCTTAGAGTAATTGTCATTCTAATTCTAAACCCCAACAGGCTTCCAAAAGAAGTCTGTTTTTCTGTATAAAGATCAATATCCGATTAATATATGAAGATGACCTTCAAATTGAATAAATATAATTCTCTGTCTGGTTTTTTATCTTTATTGAATGTTTACAATCTTATCACCATGAGAATTCTCATTTTACTAAAAAATTTCCTTATTTTTGCAAACCTATAATTTACAATACATATGTTTAATAGTTTACAGGATAAATTAGACAAAGCGCTTCATAATATTTCAGGACGTGGAAAAATCACGGAAATCAACGTTGCGGAAACCGTAAAAGAAATTCGTAGAGCATTGGTGGATGCCGATGTTAATTATAAAGTTGCAAAAGATCTTACCAAAAGAGTTCAGGATAAAGCTTTAGGACAGGACGTTCTTACATCGCTTACTCCGGGACAGCTGATGACTAAAATCGTTCATGACGAATTGGTGGATCTGATGGGAGGTTCTCAGGAAGGAATCAATCTTTCCGGAAAACCGTCTGTAATTCTTATCGCAGGACTTCAGGGGTCCGGTAAGACTACTTTCTCCGGAAAACTGGCGAATTATTTAAAGACAAAAAGAAATAAAAAACCTCTTTTGGTTGCGTGTGACGTATATCGTCCGGCTGCTATTGATCAGCTTAAAGTTTTAGGCGGACAAATCGGGGTTCCGGTTTTCACGGAAGAAGGTTCTATGGATCCTTCAAGCATTTCTCAGAATGCGATTAATTTTGCAAAAGCTAACGGTCACGATGTTGTGATCGTGGATACAGCTGGTCGTTTAGCAATCGATGAGCAGATGATGAAGGAAATTAAAACCGTTCATTCTGTTATTACGCCAAACGAAACGCTTTTCGTTGTTGACTCTATGACGGGACAGGATGCTGTGAATACAGCTAAAGCATTCAACGATACTTTGAATTTTGACGGGGTTGTTTTAACGAAATTAGACGGTGATACCCGTGGTGGAGCCGCTTTAACAATCCGTTCTGTTGTTGAAAAGCCAATTAAATTCATTTCTACAGGTGAGAAAATGGAGGCTTTGGATCTTTTCTACCCGGAAAGAATGGCAGACAGAATTCTTGGAATGGGAGACGTTGTTTCCTTGGTAGAAAGAGCTCAGGAACAGTTTGATGAAGAGGAAGCGAAAAAACTTCACAAGAAAATCGCTAAAAATGAATTTGGTTTTGATGACTTTTTAAAGCAGATTAACCAGATCAAAAAGATGGGTAATATGAAGGATTTGATGGGGATGATTCCGGGTGTAGGAAAAGCGATTAAAGATGTTGAGATCAGCGATGACGCATTCAAGCATATCGAAGCAATCATCTACTCTATGACTCCCGAAGAAAGAAGAAAACCTTCCATCATCAATACCCAAAGAAAAAACAGAATTGCAAAAGGCGCAGGAAGAAAAATTGAAGATGTAAACCAATTAATGAAGCAATTCGACCAAATGGGCAAAATGATGAAAATGATGCAGGGTCCACAAGGAAAACAGATGATGCAGATGATGAGCAAAATGCCAAATATGCCTGGAATGGGCGGAATGTTCGGCAAATAAACACAAAAAAACGATTAAAAAATAATTATTATGGAAATCAATCAACAAGGGAACAACCAACCTTACAAATCAGAAAAAAAAGTAACTGCTGGAATTTTAGCACTCTTACTTGGTGCATTCGGAGTACATAAATTTTATTTAGGCTATACAAAAGCAGGAATTATTCAGATCTTACTGAGTTTATTATGCCTCGGAGGTTTAATTGCTTTTATTGAAGGAATTATTTACCTTACAAAATCTGATGAAGAATTTGACAGAACATATGTTCAGAACCAGAAAGAATGGTTTTAAAACTTTAGTATTTTACAAATACAAAATCCGGCTCATATCTGAACCGGATTTTTTGTTTATCCTAATGAAAGAAATTGAATTATTTATCAGATTTCTGAGCTTTAGCTTTGATGAAATAAGAGAAACCTACGTTTACCCCGAAAGTATCTACTCTATTCTTAAATTCAGTTCCGAAATAAGTTTCTTTGTTTGAGAATTGATCGAAAGATACCCCTAAGTTAATCCCTAAAGACTGAGTTGCCATATAAGTAACTCCTCCTTTCACTTTCCACGCTAAACCGTCAGCAGTAAAATCTGTTGAAGTTCCTGAAATAGTTTCTTTTGTTTTGCTCGAAGCATAACCGATACCTGCTCCCAAGAAAGGAACTACTTTGCTGCTGTTGGCAAAATAATAAGTCGCAGTCGGCATTACAGAAAAGCTGGAAACAGTATTCTTATCACCGTTGTCTTTTGTTGTAACACTTGTGAAACCTAAATCAATTCCTACGGCTAATTTGTCTATTACAAAATAACCTACAGATGGAGTAACAGCGAAAGTGCTTACTTTAGTCCCGTCAAAAGTCTGTCCGTTCACCTTTGTTTTAGTTTCCATATTGTTGAAACCAATTCCTGTATTTCCGCTGATTACCCAGTCTCCTTTAGTCATCTGAGCGTTAGATAATCCGAAAAATGCGATTGCACCTGCTAATAATAGTTTTTTCATAGTTAAAAAATTTATTTTAAAGTTTATTTAAAGATTAAAAAGCCCTAAGTAAAACTCAGGACTTTTTAGTTTATATGCTTTGTTTATTATTTTGCAAAAACATATTTTACACCGATTCCAACAGAAGCCAAATCAAGACCGAAGTTGTAGCTATCTACACTTTTAGCATTCTTGTATTTGAAGTTGCTGTATCCGAATTCTCCGATTGTAGCTTCAATAGTCCAGTTTTTGTTTAAGAAATAATCTAAACCTGGCTTCACAGCAACACCGAAAGAATTGAATTTCTCTTCTGTAGTGTTTGTTACATTTGCAACAGTATTCTCAAGCTTATCTTTTCCGAAAGCCATTGGTACAGAAAGCTGACCGAAGATGTAGAATTTCTCACCTAAAGTCCAGTACTTTCTTGCAAATGGCTCTACAACAAATGCAGAAACAGTGCTTTTAGTAGTTGCAAGTGCACCTTCATTTTTTGCTACACTTGAAGCATAACCTACTCCAACTCCAACTGCTACATTTGTTCCAACGAAATGTCCGATTGTAGGAACTAATCTTAAATTACTAGTCTTAGCGTTTGTATTGTTATCTTCAGTAGCTGCAAAGTTTAAAGTTCCTGATACATATGTAGTTCCCTTAGCGATTTGCGCATTAGATAAACCGAAAAGTGCGATAGCACCTGCTAATAATACCTTTTTCATTTTTTTAATAATTTTAATACTTTCTGACGGCAAATTTACAGTGACCGCTGTGAATATTAAAATTTGTTAATGTGATTAATATCATCGGAAATTTTTAGCAATTTCCAACAATAAATCTTATTAAATAAAGGCTTTTAGCGTTTTCACAAATTTTTGAATAAAAAAACTCCAATTTTGCAATCGGAGTTCATTATAGTTGATTTTAAAAAATTTACTTAAGGAATAAATTTACCCCGAAATTCACCGCTCCGAAGTTAAATCTGTCGTCACCATACCAATAAGGGCCACGACCTTTGTATTTACTGCCTACACTCTGGAATCCCAAATACAGTTCTGTATTCTTCATTTGATATCCTACTCTCGGTGCTACATACAATCCACTGTTGATATAGTTTCTGGTAGAAATTCCTGCTCCAAGATCCAATCCTACAAACAAAGGAATCTTATTAAATCTGTATTTTCCGGAAACAGCAACAGGTATAAATCCAAAATCGTCTACATTATCTTTTCCGAAAAAATGAGAATATCCTGTAGCAGCACCAATATCAAGACCTTTCGTGATATTCCACATATACGCTGCATCTAATCCCAGAGTTACACTCGCAGCATCTGCCGCATCTCCAAGCGGTGCACCAACATGAGCTCCCAGTCTGAAACCTTCCTGAGCCTGCGTAAGACCTCCTAAAAACGCAAAAGCACCTAATAATAGTAGTTTTTTCATTTTAATAATTTTAAATTTTGAATTTACTAATGATAAAAATGTGGTAGCATTTTATAAAAAAAAGCGGTACAAATTCTGTACCGCTTTAATTTTTTATGAGAATAATTCTTAGTTTCCTCCGAATTTAAATCCTACACCCACTTGAGCAAAGCTGTTGGTTACTTTACCTCCGCTTCCATCATTAGAAAGGTTAGAAACACCTAAGCTATATCTTGCATCAAAGAAC
Organism: Chryseobacterium sp. 2P; assembly: GCF_059579425.1. Lineage (NCBI taxonomy): Bacteria > Pseudomonadati > Bacteroidota > Flavobacteriia > Flavobacteriales > Weeksellaceae > Chryseobacterium > Chryseobacterium sp. 2P. Next base: position 1,974,897 of record NZ_CM184194.1, on the reverse strand, counting down.
AATCCGTTCTCCAGCATATATTCTACACCAACAAAAGGTGCAATATTTAAAGATTTAGTTTGTTTTTTGATGTCTACTTCGCCGCTACTTTCGCCATCAGTTACATCTACACTGATAAGATCTGAACCGATTACAGTTTTTTGCTTAGCCGAAAGAATAACTCCAAAATTAGCTCCTGCTGCAACAGAAAAACCTTCTGTAATGAAATATTTTGCAGATACCGGAAATAAAAGAGTTCCATAGGTAACTTTTGTTTGTTCACCAACAAACATTACTCCAGCGTTTACTCCATCAATTTTTTCTTTAGCTCCAAGAGGTGAATATAGTACTTCAGCCTGAAAACCAAAATTATCATTGATTTTGTATTCTGCCATACCTCCAATATAAAAAGTATATTTAGGATCCATGTTTCTTTTTCCAAGATCATCTTGCTTTTCATCAACCTTAATTGTTGACATAGCAAAACCAGCTTTAGGTCCGAATCTGAATTCCTGAGCTTTTGCGCTCAATCCCATAACAGCGACTGCTGTCAAAAGAAATAATTTCTTCATAGTTAATAGTTTTTTTTATTAATCAGCCGCAAAAATAGTATTTTTTTTCTAATATCAAAATTTTTGTTATTGATTGTTTAAAAATTAAAAAGCAGATCAACTCCTGTTAATCTGCTTTTCAATTATATTACGATAAATTGTTTAATCGTTTCGCTGTCTTTTCTCCTCATCATTGTAGGCAAGAATAATTTTTCTTACAACAGGATGCCTTACAACATCTTCTTCAGTTAAATGAACAAAACCGATTTCTTTTACATCCTTTAGAATTCTCATGGCTTCTTTTAATCCGGATTGCTGTTTCGGAGGTAAATCCACCTGACTCGGATCTCCGGTGATGATGAATTTAGCATTCATCCCCATTCTGGTTAAAAACATTTTCATTTGGGAATGAGTCGTATTTTGGGCTTCATCCAGAATTACAAACGCATCATCCAGAGTTCTCCCTCTCATAAAAGCTAACGGAGCCACTTCAATCACTTTCTTTTCAATAAAGCCTTCCAGCTTTTCATGCGGAATCATGTCGCGTAACGCATCGTACAAAGGCTGTAAATACGGATCCAGCTTTTCCTTAAGATCACCCGGTAAAAATCCTAAACTCTCCCCTGCTTCAACGGCAGGTCTTGTTAAAACAATTCTTTTAACGGTTTTATCCCTCAAAGCTTTTGCCGCCAAAGCCACACTCGTATACGTCTTTCCCGTTCCGGCAGGTCCGATCGCAAAAACCATATCTTTTTTCTCAGTTTCTTTAACTAATTTTTTAAGGTTGGTGGTTTTCGCTTTGATGATTTTACCATTAACGCCTTTTACAATGATATCCTGATCAAAAACAAGCTGTTTTTCGTTTTCATCTTTAATATTCAGAAGATTTTCAACATCTTTCAGGTCTATAGAATTATTTTTTGAAATAAAATTGACAATATCATCAAGCTTTTTCTTAAAAATATCCAAAGCTTCCTGATTGCCCATCGCAAAAATATAGTGATCTCTTCCGGTAATTTTAAGAGTGGGAAAAGTAGATTTTATAAGGTTGAAAAATTGGTTGTTTACTCCGTAGAAGATTTTCGCATCGATATCCTCAAGATCATATGTCAATTCAAACATGCAGTATTATTATTAATTTTAGATTTTAAATTTAAAGCTTTTTTTGAAATTTATATCAAATTCTTTTCCATAATTTTTCCGGCATTCCTTTTATTTTAGATAAATTTGCATTTCTATCATTCTATACAACCATCAATGTCAATTATAACCCTCACTTCAGATTTCGGAAATTTGGATTACAGAGTTGCCGCTGTAAAAGGGAGCATTCTTTCTCTGAATCAGAAGGTTAATATTGTTGATATTAGTCACGAAATACAGGCTTTTAACCTTATACAAACGTCTTACATCGTAAGAAATGCTTACAAACATTTTCCGAAAGGCACCATACATATTGTTTCCGTAGACAGTTTTCATAACAGAAACAGGAAAAATATTTTATATAAATCCGACGGTCATTACTTTTTGGCGGCGGATAACGGCGTTTTAAGTTTAATCTTTTTTGATATTAAACCTGAAGCCATTTACGAAATTACATTAAATAACCGTTTCGACGATATCGTTAATTTTACTTCTACGGATGTTTTTGTTCCTGCAGCCGTTCATCTGGCAAACGGAGGACTTCCCGAAGTAATCGGAAGAAAAATAGACTCTGCAAAGCAGCTTCTGTTTCCGAAACCTGTTTACAATGAATCTGAAAAAATGATTATCGGAGAAGTTACCTACATTGATAATTTCGGAAATATAATCTCAAATATTAATAAAGATTTTTTCGAAACCATCTCAAAAGGATACGAAAGTTTTACGATAAAATTCAGAAACTTAGCACTTTCAAGAGTCTTTTCGAGTCATACGGAAGTGGTTTCGGACTGGGATCGGGAAACAGAATTTCACGGGCAGTCTGCTGCAATCTTCAATGACAGTCAGCTTTTGGAGCTTACCATTTACAAAGGAAGCAGAAAAAACGGGGCAAAATCCCTGTTTGGACTTAACGTGGGCGAGAATATTTACATTGAATTTTTCTAAAATTTAATATTTCATAAAAAAATCGATTTTTTTTATATATTTGTCAAAATCTAAAAATTAAAAATGGCAGAATACAAATTATTGCTTCCGTCCATGGGAGAAGGTGTTATGGAAGCGACAATTATCTCCTGGTTGTTCAACGAAGGTGATAGCGTAAAAGAGGATGATTCCGTAGTAGAAATTGCAACAGATAAGGTAGATTCAGACGTTCCGACACCCGTTTCGGGGAAAATCGTAAAGATTTTGAAACAGAAAGACGAAGTTGCAAAAGTAGGTGAAGCCATTGCTATTTTAGAAATTGAAGGAGAAGGCGGAAACCCAGTTTCTGAAGAAGTAAAAACGGAAACTCCGACTGCTGCTCCGGACGCAGAAACCTTAAAAACCATTGAAGAACCTTTAAAAGCAGCTGCTTCAACAGAGTTTTCGGGAGATCTTTATCTTTCGCCGCTTGTAAAATCTATTGCTCAGCAGGAAAATATTTCTGAAACCGAACTGAAAGCCATCAAAGGAAGCGGTCTGGAAGGAAGAATTACCAAAGAAGATATTTTAGCATACGTTAAAAACAGAGGAAACCAGCAAGTTCAGCAGGCAGCTCCAGTACAAACTGCATCTGTTCCACAACCGGTTGCAACTTCAGCTCCGGCTGCTACGATTACGGCTGCTGCAGGTGATGAGATCATTCCAATGGACAGAATGAGAAAAATCATCGCTGAAAACATGGTAAAAGCGAAGCAGATTGCTCCGCACGTTACCTCTTTCATTGAAACAGACGTTACCAACGTTGTAAAATGGAGAAATAAAAACAAATCTCTTTTTGAAAAACGTGAAGGTGAAAAACTGACGTTCATGCCGATTTTCGTGAAAGCAGTTGTGAAAGCGATTCAGGATTTCCCTATGATCAACGTATCAATCAGCGGAGAAAACATCATCAAAAAGAAAAACATCAACATCGGTATGGCAACAGCTTTACCGGACGGAAACCTTATCGTTCCTGTTATTAAAAATGCAGATCAGTTATCACTTTCAGGATTGGCAAAAGCGATCAACGATTTGGCGTACAGAGCAAGAAACAAAAAATTAAGACCTGAAGATACTCAGGGCGCGACATATACAATTTCTAACGTAGGAAGCTTCGGAAATTTAATGGGAACTCCGATTATTCCTCAACCTCAGGTTGCAATCTTGGCAATCGGAGCCATCGTTAAGAAACCTGCCGTTCTTGAAACTCCGGACGGAGATGTAATCGCGATCAGAAACCTGATGTTCATGTCTCATTCATACGACCACAGAGTTGTAGACGGTTCTTTAGGCGGAATGATGCTGAAACATGTTCATGATTACCTTGAAAACTGGGATCTGAACACGGAAATATAATTTATAAATGATGAATGATGAATGATAAGTGATAAATGATACAATTGTTATATTAAGCTTATCGAAACATCTTTACAATATAAAACCTTCGAATTTTTTCGGAGGTTTTTTTGTTAGCAAATATTTCTTATTGATTAGATTCTAACTCGTATTTTATTTCAGTATCCAGCTTGAAATTTTCTTTTTTATTGGACAGATAAATACTTTTCAGACTGTCATTTTTATCAAGATCGATGTGTAGATCAAAATGATCTGTAGATTTGTTTTTTAAAATTTCATAGAGATGATCAGGATCTAGATGTATTTTCATTCTTAAAACAGGCGCAAAAAAATATTCTTCCGACTTAGGTTTCATTCCGGCATTTTTAGTGACTTTAAGATCAATTTCATCAAAGGGACGTATTATAAGAGGTCGATTTTCATAGAAAAATTTTCTGTTTATGAGTGTATCTGCTGAATAAGATGAATTTGATAAATAATGATAAGTCACAGGACTAAATTCTATTCCTGAAAACCCGGAGCCGCTTTTTATCGTAAGATATGGGGTAATTTTTATTTTATTCTGAGCAAAAAATACTGCGACATCTCTATTTACCTCTTTATTAAACCAAGGCTTTAAAACCGCAGTTCCCCTAAGTTTTTGTGTTACTTTATAATTCGCTTTTACAGTAAACGCTCCATGTTTTCCAAAGGTAAGCCCAAAATTTTCGCTATTTTCAATGTTTTTCCTGATAAGGTCATTATCAATTTCTCCATTGAATTCATAAAATTTGTTGTCCTCAAAACAGAACCAAAGCAAATGAAGTTTTTTAGGCAGAAGTTTTTCATTTACCGATAAATGATTTTCCCCATTGGGAATATTAATAGTATCATCTTTGTTTATGAACTTATTTTCCAGAAGTACAGTATTTATATTCTCTTCGTTTTCAACATAAATATAATAATCTGATCTGTCAAATCTTTTGTAAGCAGTTTCATGCAAAAAAATTCCGATAATTAATCCTCCAATAAGAATTAATAAAATGATATTCCAAATTTTAATAGCCATTTATATGCGCTTTAGCCAATCCTGATAACAATACTAAAAACAAGCTGTAAATAATAAGAAAAATAAACATACAGACAAGAATTATAATGTACACCGTTCTGATTTCTTTACCTGTTGTTACTGCAGAACTTATAAGAATAATTAGCATGTTAATGATTAACAGATAAAGATAATTATTTAAAAAATCATTTGATAAAAAATCATAACGCTGTAAAAACAGAATATGTGAAAGCAAAAAAAATATAAAAACCAATATCACATTTGTAGAGTTTTTTTTCAGTAGCTGATCTCTATTTTTATAAATATTCATCATGTTTTATAAACTTTTTTCCGTTTTTGTGTAAATCTACTCATTAATATTTAAATTTAACACAATTTAAAAAACCCTTTTCACCGTGGAACTCGATTTCAGAAAACTAAACGTTAAAAAACTTTTCGATTTTTCAAAAGAAGAGGAAAATCTGATTTTTGAGGTTTATGACAACCTTTTTGAAATTTACGATATTGCCGTTATTGAAATCAAAGACTCCCCTTTTCATGAATTTAACTCCGCTGAAGAAATACCGCTTTTTACTCCAAAAATAGGCTATTTTATTACAGACGAAAACAAGCAAAATTCTTTTTATCTTTTTATTGTCAGTAAAATCGGAACAACTGTAAAAGGAGCGTACACAACAACTTCTTACGACAGTCTGCAAATCTGGGGAATGAAAAAATTAAGCAGTGATTTTGAGTTCATTTCAGTCAACAGAAAAAAATGGGCAGATAAAATTGCAGGAATATTCAGCAGCTTTACTGTTAATTTCAAAGACCGTGATTTTAAAGACTTTTATGTTTTGGGAAGTGATCCTTTAAAAACCCAATCCTTTTTAAACTCAGAACGAAAAGAAATAATCAAAGCGTTTTCTGATGAAGATTTTAAGCTGGAAATTAAAAACGACTTATTAAGCTTCGCCTTGCCTAAAGAACTTTCTGTACAAAATGCTTTAATGGTTTCAAAATTTTTGAAAGAAATATAAATTCCTTATTTTTATCAACAATCTTGCGACAAACCATTTAATGCAGAAAATAATAGTCATCATCCGAAGATCTCTAAAAAAATCTTTTGATAATATTAGAAACGAACAACTGAAGTACAATCTGCTTCAGGCAATTCCTTTTTGGATCGGTTCCGTAATTACGGGTTTTGTGGCGGTGATGTATGCCAAAATTTTTGCATGGGGAGAAAATCTTTTGCATTTTATTTTGGACTGGCATTCCTGGATGATCTTCATTATTGCCCCGATTGGTTTTGTCTTGTCTTGGTGGCTCGTGAAAGAATTTGCCCCGAATGCAAAAGGAAGCGGAATTCCTCAGGTGATGGCAGCCGTAGAATTAGCCAACCCGAAAGAACATAAAAAGATCCGAAGTTTACTAAGCTTAAAAATTATTGTTTTTAAAATTCTTTCTTCTTTGGTTTTGGTTATCGGGGGCGGTGCAGTCGGTCGCGAAGGTCCTACGATTCAGATTGCAGGTTCTGTTTTCAGAAAAGTAAACGAATACCTTCCCGAATGGTGGCCGAAAATTTCAAAGAAAAACATGATCATGACGGGTGCAGCAGCGGGACTTGCAGCGGCTTTCAACACACCTTTAGGCGGAATTGTTTTCGCTGTGGAAGAGCTTTCCAAAACGCATATCAATTACTTTAAAACCGCTCTGTTTACCGCAGTTATCATTGCGGGTTTAACGGCTCAGACTTTGGCAGGTTCTTACCTGTATTTGGGATATCCGAAAACAAATGACGTTTCTTTAATGGTCATGTTTCCCATCATTTTAGTGGGCGGAATTGCCGGAATTTTAGCCAGTCAGCTCTCCGTAATCATGCTGAAAATGAATGACTGGAAGAAAAGAAAACTTAAAACAGACCGTGCGAACGTAGCATTTTTAATTTTCTGCGCTCTGATCATCGCTTCTATAGCCTTTTTCATCAACAGAGAAATATTGGGCTCCGGAAAAGAAATCATGGAACGCGTTCTTTTTACTTCAGAAAAACATGAAGACTGGTACGTTCCGGTTTTAAGAATGTTGGGTCCTGCCCTTTCCTTCACTTCCGGCGGCGCAGGAGGAATTTTTGCCCCTGCTTTAACAGCCGGAGCAAGTATTGGTTCTGTTATTTCAGGATTCATTCATTTAAGCCCGAATGAAACCAATGTTGTTGTTTTGGCAGGAATGGTTGCTTTTTTAACCGGAATTACAAGAGCACCTTTTACATCGGCAATCATTGTTCTGGAAATGACCGACAGACATTCTTTAATATTTCATCTTATGTTAGCCGGAATGGTGTCTTCCATTGCCTCGATCTTGGTAAGCCGACATTCTTTATATGATATCATCAAAGTGAATTTTTTAACAGAGATCAGAAAAGACGACCGTATGTAAAGTTCAGGGTTTTGGGTTTAAAGTTTATTTCTCAGAAATGCTTCAACAGCCAAAAACCATAACTAACAACACTTCGCCATCAATTATTTTCAAGAAAGACTCCTCTTATATTGCATATTACAAATATATTGTCTACTTTTGCACCTCGAAATAATTAACAAATTTTTTAACATTATGAACAATTACGAAACTGTTTTCATTTTAACTCCCGTTCTATCTGAAGCTCAGGTGGAGGAAGCAGTGAACAAGTATGTAGATCTTATCAAAGAAAAGAACTGCGAAATCGTTGCTAAAGAAAACTGGGGATTAAAAAAATTAGCTTACCCGATCCAATTGAAAAAGAACGGATTCTACACTTTAATCGAGTTTAAAGGTGAAGGTTCTGTAGTTGCTGATTTAGAATTGGCATTCAAGCGTGACGAGAGAGTAATCCGTTACCTTACTACAAAACTAGACAAACACGCTGTTGACTACGCTGTAACTAGAAGAGCAAAAGTAAAAGCAGCTAAAGCTTAATTATTAACCCTATTTTTTAAAAAGAAAAGACATGGCAATAGACGAAATGGCTAAACAAGCCTCAGCTGGAGGAGAATCTGAAGTAAAATTCCTTACTCCGCTTGATATCAATACAAAATCTGAAAAGAAATATTGTAGATTCAAAAAATACGGAATTAAGCACGTTGATTATAAAGATGCTGATTTCTTATTACAGTTCGTAAACGAACAAGGTAAAATCTTACCAAGAAGATACACAGGAACTTCTTTAAAATACCAAAGAAAAGTTTCTGCTGCAATCAAAAGAGCAAGACACTTGGCGTTACTACCATACGTAGCTGACTTATTAAAATAAAAAAATTGCAATTAGCCATTAGCTTCTCGCTTTTGGCTTTTTGTTGCTGAATTAATTTATAAATTCTAACGATGTGAAGAGTAAACCGGAACATACAATCCGGAGCTCCAAACTCTAAAACGGACAACAACAATGAACATTATCCTAAAAAAAGACGTAGAAAACTTAGGTCTTGAATTCGACACAGTAAGCGTAAAGCCTGGTTATGCAAGAAACTTCCTTATTCCTCAAGGGTATGCTTTATTAGCTACTCCTAAAAACATTGCAGCTTTAGAAGCTACTTTGGAGGCTAGAAAAGAAGAAGAAGCGAAATTGGTTGCTGCTGCAACTGCTGTAGTTGAGCAATTAAAGAAAACTTCTATCACAATCCCTGCAAAAGTAGGTACAGGTGATAAATTATTTGGTTCTATCAACAATGCGGATCTTGCTGAAGCTCTAGGAAAAGCAGGAGTATCTGTAGATAAAAAATACATCAAAATTCCTGGAAACACGATCAAGAGAACGGGTAAATTCTCAGCTCTTGTTAGACTTCACAGAAACGTTGAGTACAACTACGAATTCGATGTTGTATCTGATGCTCCGGTTGAAGCTCCGAAAGCAGCTCCTGCTAAAAAAGAAGAAGCATCTTCTGAAGAAGCTTAATCAAGACGAGATTTTCTCAACATATAAACCACTTCAACCGAAGTGGTTTTTTTATGTCTTTGCGAACAGACTGAAGGTCTGTGAACGTACTTCTAATGCAACGAAGCAATCTCTTACAATAATCTATTATTACATCAACAGATTTGTCATTTCGACGAAGGAGAAATCTACCTTCCAAGCAGAACATCTTTATATTTTTCAGGAGCTATTTCCCGCTTTCCATTACAATCTTTTTTTGCAAAAAAGGATTTTCATTACAATCGGGGCTAAAATTCCCCTCATCAATCAATACTGATACGTTTTCACAGCATTTACCTCTCCAAAAATAAAGAATGAAGCAGAAATTTAATTATCCTAAGTTCGGAATAAGTCTTCTTAAACGCAAGGTTAAACAAAGAGATTCAATTATCAGGAATTCTGCTTTTAAGATATACAAAGGCGTAAAATTGATCAAAGTAATACCATTTTTGTCTTTTTTAAATAAACGAAGTGCCTTTGTTTAGCTTAAAAAATTTCAATAAATAAAAAATCTTTTGTTTTTCTTTGCGATAAATTAAGGTTAATTAATGTTTCCATAAAAAACTTGTATCATTAGTATTTAGAAAAAACACAAAAACCCTCCCACTCTCAAACTCTAACACTCTCCAACTCTACCACTCTCAAACCCTACAACTCTAAAACTCTCCAACCCAAAATCACTCCTCACCTTTCAGCTTCTGTAGATAATCCGTCGGAGCAACCCCAATCACTTTTTTAAAAATATTACTGAAAGACGACAAACTGTTGTAGCCTACCATCATCGCGATTTCATACATATTATACTTCCCTTCCAGCATCAGTTCCAGAGAGCGGGTAATTCTCAGCGCACGTAAAAAACGGACGTAATTCATGCCCAGAATTTCCTTAAACTTTCGGGAAAGCGTTCTTGTACTCATCCCGAATTCTTTAGCCGTAGATTCTATGCTTAAAGGCTTTTCCAGATTTGCATGAATGTATTGTGCGACCTTCAGAAGCATTTCGTCATTCGGAAAAGGATGCTGAACCGGAAATGCAAGTTTCTTATCCCTCTTTTCAGATAGAATTCCTTTTAATGCTTTAAGAAAATCATATTTTACTCCGTCATTTTTTGTGATTTTCCCATCCCAGTCTTTAGTGTACAAAATCATCTCCCGAAGAAGATGACTTACTGAATAAATATTGATTTCATCAAAAAAGCCATTTTCGTTGTCTTCTTTTTTAAAGTAAAAATTATACAGATCTACTTTCGGACTGGTAGAAAAAATGTAATGCGGTGTTCCGGCAGGAATCCACATAAAACATCTTGCCGGTAAATACCAGTGTTTCAGATCAGTGAAAATATGCACGATTCCGCCTTCTGCATAAACCAACTGAGCCGAACTGTGATAATGGATTTCGGTTTTCACCTTTCCGGTAAGCACATGATAAACGTAAAATTCCGAATCTGCTTCTTCTACTGCTTTAAAATGACTTTCGTTCATTCAATAAAGGTAAAGAGAAAATTTCAATATGGCGTAAATGAGCAAATCTTTTTCTGTTTTCACAAATCATGTCGGAAGCTGCACCGCGTAAATTTGCAGAGTCAAAAACAATTCAGCAAAAAATCTTAACTATATTTATGAAAATGATATCATACGCAAACAGATATCAGTGGTTTGCGTTGTGCCTATTACTTATGAGTAATTTATTAAAGGCACAGATAACCGATTATCAACATCTTACCCTGCAAAAAGCAATAGAAATCGGATTAATTCAAAACAAAAAAATAAAAATCAGCCATTTAAAAGATGAAATGTCCGAAACCAGAGAAAAAGATCTGAAAATGGAAAAGCTTCCCGATGTAGAATTTCACACAAGCTACAATCAGGTCACCAATCTTTTTCAGCATGAAGACGGCGTGTTTGCAAAAGCAACAAAGTACAACATCATCAATGGAATGTATGATTTTACGCTTTCGGCTTCCATTCCTGTTTATATGGGCGGAAAAATTAAAAATACCGAAAAAAAAGCCGCTATTGATACCGAAATTTCATCTATTAAAACCCATCTGAATGAGAGACATCTAAAGATGGAAATTATCACCGCCTTTCTCCAGATTCATCATTTAAAAGAACAGCAGCGTTTAATTAATGATAAAATGAAAGAAGATTCCGTAAACATCAAACAGGTAAAAGCACTGAAAGCAAACGGTGTGGTTACGGCAAATGAAGTTCTGAGAACCTCTTTACAGCTCTCTAACCATAAAATGAGCCGGACAGAACTGGATAACGATATTCAGATTGCAGAACACAAGCTGAAAACGATGCTTTCGCTTCCGGAAAATCAGGAAATACATGTGGAAACAGAAGACTTAATTTCTGAGAATGCAGAAATCCCTTATATCAATGAATTAACGGAAACCGCTTTACATAAAAACGAATCGGTAGAAATTGCCAATAAAAATCTCACTCTGAAAGAATTAGATCAGAAAATTACCAAAGCGAATTATTTACCGAAAATTACCGCAGGCGGAGAATACTTTTTAAAATATCCCAATATGATGTTTTTTCCGCCCGAACCTTATGCGTACCGTTTGGGAATGATCGGTATCAATCTTACCTATCCCATCGAAAATCTGTACAAAAATAAATACAAAATGCAGGAAGCAAAAGAAAATATAACTCTTGCCCGATTGCAGATCGAAGAAAACGAAGAAAATATCCGGCATGAAGTGTATGAAGTTTTCAAAAAATTCGAAGAAACGGAAGAGAAGGTAAAAATCGCAGAAGAAGCCATCAATCAGGCAAAAGAAAATTACAGGATCGTAAAGACCAAATATGCGAATAAGTTAAGTTTAATCACCGAACTCATTGATGCCGACAATGCCTATCTGGAAGCGCAATCCAACCTTATTTCTGTAAAAATTAACCGACAACTTAAATATTATCAACTCCAGTACACGATTGGAAATTTATAAAACTATGGCGAAGAAACAATTAACGCAAAAGGAAAAAAGAATCAATAAAATCATCAGCGTTTTGGCGTGGATTCTTATCATCAGCGGAATAACAGGAATGTTAAGCTTCTATCTTTTTTCGAGAAAAAATGTAACGACCAACGATGCACAGATCGAACAGTACATTACGCCGGTTTCCAGCAAAGTTTCGGGGTTTATAAAAACAATAAAATTCAATGAAAACCAGTTTGTGCATAAAGGTGATACTTTAGTTATCATCGACAACCGCGAATTTATCAATCAGGTAAAAATAGCGGAAGCCGGTCTCCATGCCAATTCAGATAATATCAACACTATCGAAAGCGGAGTGAATACGAAAGAAAGTGACACTAAAATTATTGATGCAAAAATTGCTTCCGCCAAAATCGACATCTGGAAAACCGAACAGGATTTTAAGCGGTATAAAAATTTAGTGGATGAAGATGCAGCAACCGATCAGCAGTTTGAAAATGCAAAAGCTTTGTACGAACAGGCAAAAGCGAGTCTTTTGGCTTTAGAACAGCAAAAAAATGCCGTGAAAGCAGGCGTTAGTGAGCAAAAAACGAAAATCGCTCCGGTAAAAAGCCAGGTACAGCAAAGTTCTGCCAATCTTAACAATGCCAAACTTTTTCTTTCCTATACTTTTGTTACTGCGCCTTACGACGGTTGGGTAGGAAAGAAAACCATTCAGGAAGGACAGCTCATCAAAGAAGGTCAGGCTTTGGTTCAGATCGTGAGCAAAGAAAAATGGATCATTGCCAATTATAAAGAAACGCAGTTGGGACAAATCGATCAGAAAAAAGAAGTCATTATCACCGCAGATGCCTATCCTGATGTTGAATTTAAAGGAAAAATCGTATCAGTTTCTCCCGCTTCTGGTTCTCAGTTTTCTTTAGTAAAACCCGACAATGCAACAGGAAATTTTGTAAAGATTGAACAGCGATTTCCGGTAAAAATCATTCTCAATAAAAATCAAAACAATGAAAAATTGCTTTCCGGAATGAATGTTCTGGTGAGTGCGAAGAAGATTTAGCGTTTGAGCGTTTGAGAGTTTGAGAGTGAAAGGGTTTGAGCTTTTTTAGTGTTTTCATTTTTCAAATTTCTTTTCTCGGATTTTTAATTAACCAATCAATTATTTTTTAGCGAAAAGGCAGAATACAATTTTGTCATCATACCTTTTTTTACCACTTCTGTCTTTTCGCAATTTTTATTTCCTTTATTTAATTAATCATGCATCACAATTCAGTTTATCATCGATGGGTTCCGCAGTGGCTGAAGCTTCCGCTCCTTATTCTCGCGCTTTTCCCACATCTGATGCTTTTGTCTCTCCTGCATTCCAACAGTGCTTTTACCGCTTCTTTTATGGATGCAGATTCGGACGACATTCAGTATCTCATGATCCTGATGTACGGAACATTTGTGGTCACGCTTTTGGTGATACAGCGTTTTATGGCATATTTCAGCGTAAAATATTATACTTTGCTTATGTCTTCCGCTTCCGTTCTCATTCTTTACGGACTTTCCGTTACGCATGATTATCATATTATTCTTATCATCCGTTTTTTGGAAGGAATTTTCGGAGTTCTGGAAGGGGCTATATTTCTTCCGCTTATTGTGGCTGAGTTAAAGACAAAACACGCCAAAGAAATTGCCTACCTTTTTATGTACACCATTATTCTTACAGGCGGAACATTAACCACTTCCCTGCTAAAATCAAGCATTGAAAACTATGATTTCCGGCACATGATTCTTATGATGGTTTATTTTCACGTTTTTGTATTGGTAATGGCTTTTGCTATTTTCAATAAAAACAGATTTTTCCCGAAAAAGCCTTTGTATCAACTTGATATTACAAGCTGGTTTTTACTTTGGGGATGTCTTCAGGCAGGAGGTTACGCGCTGATCTACGGAAAAAGACTGATGTGGTTTGAATCTGATACTATTGTATTCTGTTTTTTACTGTTCCTGATTTTTGGAGGATTATTTATGCTGAAACAGAGAAATCAGCCGCGCCCGTTTTTTCATTTTGAAGTTTTCAGTTCAAAAAATGTAATTGTAGGCGTTATTCTTTTCTTCATCTTTTATATTCTCAGAGCTTCTATCAACAATGTATACAGCGTGATGGCTGTTGTCTGGAAATGGCAGTGGGATTATATCGTGGAAGTACAATACTGGAACGTTGCAGGAAGTCTGTTGGGCGTTTTTCTGTCCGCATTGTGCATCACGAAAGGGGCATCTTCAAGGCTTGTATTTTTTACCGGATTTTTAATTTTAGCCATAGACAGCGCATGGTTTACCTACACTTTTTATCCGGATACAACGCTTCAGACGATTTGTCCGCCCTTGTTTCTTCAGGGAGTCGGACAAGGCTTGCTTTTTACTCCGCTTGTGTTCTTCTTAATCGCAGGAATGCCGGAACAGTACGTTTCCAATGCGACCGCAGTAGGAACTGCCACAAGATTCTGGACCACGGCAATCGGTTATGCGTTAATGCAGAATTTGATGCTTTTTTTAACGTTAAAACATTCCTATTCTTTAAGTTCAGGATTTGTAAGCACAAATCCGATTTTCGCGTCACAATGGAACCAGATTTTTGGAAATAGCATTTCGAAACTTCCGGTTAATGACTCTTTGTCTGTCACTGCCGGAATTTTTAAGTCAAAAATCAATTCACAGGCAATTCTGCTGTCCAATATGGAGATTTTTACAGGACTGTTCTGGCTCGCTTTAATTACCGCAGTGATTATTTTACTGTATCATCCGGTGAAAATTGCCGTGAGAAATATTATGTAAAGGATGAGCAACAAAAGTCGAAAAGAAAATCATGCAGCAATGATAAGAATATTGAAAATTATCAGAACAATAAAAATCTCAGTTTTTTCTAAAGCTACCGTAAGCTTTTCCATTAAACCAACCAACCTTAAAGAAAATTACTGCTGATATTTTGTGATTTTTGCGGTTAATAAAATTTAAACCGTATTTAGGCAAAAAATTTGCTATAATTCAGAAAATTTTGTTTTATGGAAATTCAGGAAATTGTAGCGAAGCAGAAAGACTTTTTCAAAACACAGCAGACGAAAAACATCAAGTTTCGAAAGATGTATCTTGAAAAACTCAAAGATCTGATCATTAAAAACGAAAACCTCCTGTACGAAGCTATTCACAAAGATTTTGGAAAATCTGCATTTGATACATTTACTACAGAGATTTCCTTTATTCTGAATGATATTGATTTTTATCTGAAGAACCTAAAATCGCTTTCCAAACCTAAAAAAGTGAGTACCAATCTTGTTAACCAGATCGGGACAAGCAGAATTTTATCCGAACCCTTAGGAAATGTACTGGTAATCGGAGCGTGGAATTATCCTTATCAGCTATCCATTTCTCCTGTTGTCGCTGCTTTGGCAGCCGGAAACTGCTGTATTCTGAAACCCAGCGAAATTGCTGAAAACACTATGAAAATCATGGCAGAAATCATCAATAAAAATTTTCCTCCGGAATATTTGTATGTTTATGAAGGCGGCGTTGATGAAACAACGGTACTTTTAAAACAAAAATTTGATAAAATATTTTTTACCGGAAGTACGAAAGTCGGGAAAATTGTTTATCAGGCTGCTGCGGAAAATTTAACGCCTGTAACGCTTGAACTGGGTGGAAAATCGCCTGCCATTATTACCAAAGATGCCGATTTTGAAGTTGCCGCTAAAAGAATTGTCTGGGGAAAATTCCTTAATGCCGGACAGACGTGCGTTGCTCCTGATTATCTTTTAGTTGAAGAATCTGTTCAGGAACAGTTTCTGGAACTGCTGAGAAAGTACATTAAAGAATTCAATTATCTGCCTGATTCCGATCACTATACCAGAATTATCAACGAAAGGAATTTTGACCGGCTGATTAAAATGATTAATAAAGATAAAATTTATTTCGGCGGAAATTGGGACAGAGAAAAATTATATATTGAACCCACCGTTCTTACCGATGTTAACTGGAATGATGATGTAATGCAGGAAGAGATTTTCGGACCGATTCTGCCTGTTATTTCTTTTACCAATTATAATATTGTTCTGAATGAAATTTTAGAACATGAAAAACCTTTGGCAGCCTATCTTTTTACAAATAATTCTGAAGAAAAGGATAATTTTAAAAATAAACTGTCTTTCGGAGGAGGATGCATCAATGAGGTCATTATGCATCTGGGAAATGATAATCTTCCGTTTGGCGGCGTAGGAAATTCAGGGATCGGAAATTATCACGGGAAATTCGGGTTTGATACGTTCTCGCATCAGAAATCTATTCTGGAAAAAGCAACGTGGGGAGAACCGAATATGAAATATCCGCCGTATTCTGATAAAAAATTAAGCTGGATTAAAAAATTCATGTAAAATAAAAACCGGGAAAAAATTCCCGGTTTTTGGTTATGATCTTGGAGACCAGACATTGAAAAATTCTTTCACTTTTTCAAGGCTGTATCCTTTTCCTTCCTCTAAAACGTCGCTCTGCTGAACGTGGATCATTTTACCATTCTGATCCAGAACGATGAAAACCGGATATCCGAATTTGGTTCCGGGATCGCCGTACTTCGCAAAGATTTTTTCATTTTTATTTTCCGGAGAATAATTCAGGTGATAATATATATAATTGTCGTCCACTAATTTCTTCAGTTCCGGAGTAGTCTTTACATACTGATTGAATCTTAAACACCAGATGCACCAGTTTCCTCCTGCCTGAATCATGATATTTTTCTTTTCCTTTTTAGCTTTTGCAATCAGATTCTGTATATCTTTTTCTGCATCTGCTTTCGGATCATAAGGTTTTGGAAGCTTCGCCTTTTCTTCTGCTGCCTTTTTCTTGGCATCCAGTTCGGCCTGATCTGTCTTTACCAATAACGATTTTTCTTCCGAACCACTTTTAACTTCCTGTCTTACGGTATTGGTATTCTGGGAGAAAGCAATGGAACTTAAACCCAGAAATGCGATTAATGATAATTTTTTCATACGTTAAAAATAAAAAAATAATACTATTTGTAAGCAAAAATAGAACCATAATTTTATTATACGTAAATTTGCATGTTTTATGAATTTCCTTATCAAAATATTATATCTGATCTCCAAACTTCCCCTGAAAGTTTTATATATATTTTCAGACATCATGTTCTTTCTGAATCATTATATTGTCGGGTACAGAAAAAATGTAATTACACAAAACCTGAGGAAGTCTTTTCCTCAAAAGACAGATGAAGACATTGCAGAAATCCGGAAGAAGTTTTATCTCAATTTTTCAGATTATCTTGTAGAAACAGTAAAATCTTTCAGTATTTCCGAAACGGAATCTCGGGTAAGAATGCAGCACATCAATCAGGAAGTTTTTCATGAAGCAAAAGCGGAAGGTAAAAATGTGATTATGCTTGCAGGGCACGTCTTCAACTGGGAATGGATCAATGCTTTAGCGAGAGTAATTCCTCAAAAGCACTGTCATCCGGTTTACAGAAAAGTGAACAGCGATTTCTGGGAAAACCAGATGAAAAAAGTCCGCAACAAATTCGGGAACGAAGCTTTGGAAGCCAATGAAGTGATTCTGAATATCTTCCGTTCAAAAAATGACGGCGATTCAGCGTATATGTTTGTGGCAGATCAGACTCCCCACTTTTCCCACGTAAACTACGGTCTGGAATTTTTAAACCAGAGAACTCCGGTTTTTATCGGGTATGATAAACTGGCAACAAGAATGGATCTGGCGTTCATTTATTGTGAAATGAAGAAGGTAAAACGCGGTTATTATCAAGTCAATTATCACAGAATTTATCCTGACGGGGAAAAATTTGCAGAAAATGAAGTCGTAAAAAAATTCCATAAATTATTGGAAAACACTTTGAATAAAAGACCCGATAATTACTTATGGTCCCACAGAAAATGGAAATATCAGGATTCCATCAAAAATTTTGATTCAGAAAAAATTTAATTTCTCATGTCGAAAAAATTAGCAGTCGCCATTTTAAACTGGAACGGAAAAAGCTGGCTGGAAAAATTTCTTCCGAATGTTATTCAGTTTTCTCAAAATGCTGATATTTATGTAATTGACAATCTTTCCACCGATGATTCTGTCGATTTTCTTCAACAGAATTTCCCTTCGGTAAAGATTATTAAAAACAATAAAAATTACGGTTTTGCAGGAGGTTATAATGAAGGTTTAAAAGAAGTTAAAAATGAATTATACTGCCTTCTGAATTCCGATGTGGAGGTTACCGAAAACTGGATAGAGCCTGTTTTGGAACTTTTTGAAAAAGATTCTTCCATTGCAGCAGTTCAGCCCAAAATTCTTTCCTACAACAATAAAAACTACTTCGAATTTGCCGGTGCAGGAGGCGGATTAATTGATAATCTTGGCTATCCATACTGCAGAGGAAGAATTTTTGATGATCTGGAAGAAGATAAAGGGCAGTATGATGATGAAACGGAAATTTTCTGGGCTTCGGGATGCTGTTTATTTATCCGAAACAAGGATTTTTGGGATCAAAAGGGTTTTGATGAACGTTTTTTTGCACATCAGGAAGAAATTGATCTTTGCTGGAGACTGATTAATTCCGGAAAGAAAATTTTTTATACCGGAAAATCTAAGATATATCACGTTGGCGGAGGAACTTTGAACAAGCAGAGTGCACAGAAAACTTTTTTAAACATCCGGAATAACTTTTCGATGTTGCTGAAGAATCTGCCATTTCCCAGACTGATCTGGCTGATTTTTTTCAGATTGTGTCTTGACGGAGCTGCCTCATTTTATTTTGCTTATAAAAACGGGATTTCTCATTTCTGGGCAGTTTTAAAAGGGCATTTCGGATTTTATGCGCAGATTCCCGGCACTTTAACACGTCGCCAGAAACACCAGAAAACAGATTATTATCAAACCAAATGGCTTGTTTTTAAACATTTTTTAGGTAACAAAAAGAAAATTTAATCCCTTAACTCAAAACAATAGACTTTACTTATGGATTTTTGTGCAATAGATTTTGAAACAGCAACTCACGAGCGAAACTCCGCCTGTGAACTGGGAATCTGTGTTGTACAGGATTCAAAAATCATTGAGACCAAAACATGGCTCATCAAACCACCAAGTTTTCCTTATTTTAGCCCGTTTAATGTGGATGTTCACGGCATTCTTCCGGATGATGTGAAAGATGCACCAACTTTCGATGAAATCTGGTATGAAGTGGAAGAAATGATGTACGGAACGTTAATGATTGCCCATAATGCAGGTTTCGATGCAGGTGTGCTTCGCGGATGCCTGAATCATTACGGAATGTTCACGCCGAAACTCAATTATCTCTGCAGTATCCAGTTAGCCAAAAAATCATGGAATTATCTTCCGAGATATGGATTAAAACATCTTGCTGAATATCATCAGATTAGTTTCAACCATCACAGAGCCGGTGATGATGCAGAGGTTTGTGCTAAAATATCTTTACTGGCTTTTGAAAAATTATTCATGACGGAAAATGATGAGATAAACAATTCTATTTTAAATAAGTATATAAAAAAATTGTAATTTTAAAAATAAAAAGAGATGAACAAAAATTTATTTTTTCTTGCTATATTTATTAGTTGTTTTTTATCTGCTCAGGCAGATCTTTATAATACAAATTGGTATTTAAGAAAAGTAGTAAAGAATAATATCACTTATAATGTTCCACAAAATATTGAGATAAGTGTGCCTATACTTACTTTTAACGATCAAAATACCACGTCAACAAATTTAAGCAGTTCTGTTTGTGAGCAAAGCATTTGGGGAACGATAAATAATTTTGATATAACAGTAAATAATTTCAGTTTTTGGACCTATGGTGTAGGAAATGGAAATAATTGTACATTGCCTGAAAATATTACATTTTCTTCTATCTATACAGGCTATTTTAGTCAATATTCACCTTTACACAGTTATCAAATTACTTATACAGGAAATATAAAAAACCTGATACTCACAAATTATTTAGGAGATCAAGCTTTTTATCAATCCGGTACTTTATCTAGTAACGATATCAATCAGACATCAGAAAAAAATATACTTATTTATCCTAATCCAGCAAATGAGTACTTAGTCATAAAATCAAAAGATCAAATAGAATGGGTTAAAATCTATAATTCTGAAGGAAAATTGATTCTACAAAATAAATATGAAACTAAAACTGATATTTCTGCTTTGCTTAAAGGAAGCTATTTTTTAGAATTAGCATCAAAAAATGGTATCTCAAGACATAAATTTATCAAAGAATAATTTGTTAATTGCTTAAAACTTCTGATAAGAGATTGAATTTAGGGATATCAATTTCAAAAGTCTCCTGCGTTTCCATGTTTTTTACAAGGTATTTTCCACTCATATTTCCTACTCCGGAACGAAGCATTACATTGGAGAAATAAGCGAAATTTTCGCCTGTAGAAATCTCAGGAGTAAGACCGATTACGCCATCCCCTATTATCTCTGTATATCCGAAGCCTACGTCGAAAATCAGCCATTTTCTTTTAAGGATTTTTACAGGAAAACTGCCTTCGTTTTCGATAACGATATTGTATTTGAAAACGTGTCTGTTTTCAGACGGATAACTGTTTTTGCTATCATATTCAGGTATTACTGAAACTTTGATATTGGAGGTCATTTTAGAAAACATCATCTTAAGTATTTACGGTAAGAGATACAAAAATCTCGCCCTTTTTGAGGCGAGATTTATTTTATACTATAATTTTTATCAATAATTATAATCCAAGACCTTTTCTTTCGTCTCCGTTCATCAAGATACCAACCGGATTGTCGATCGCTTCTTTTACTGCAACTAAGAATCCTACAGATTCTTTTCCGTCGATAATTCTGTGGTCATAAGACATCGCAACGTACATCATCGGACGAATTACCACCTGTCCGTCAACCGCAACCGGTCTCTGGATAATGTTGTGCATTCCTAAGATTGCAGATTGAGGAGGATTGATGATTGGTGTAGACATCATCGATCCGAAAGTTCCACCGTTTGTAATGGTGAACGTTCCGCCTGTCATTTCGTCAACCGTGATTTTTCCGTCTCTTACTTTAGTCGCTAAATCTTTAATGTTCGCTTCAACGCTTGCAAAAGACATATTTTCAGCATTTCTCAATACAGGAACCATTAATCCTTTCGGACCTGAAACTGCAATTGAAATATCACAGAAATCGTAATTTACTTTGAAATCTCCGTCGATGGATGCGTTTACATCCGGATACATCTGTAAAGCTCTTGTTACCGCTTTTGTAAAGAAAGACATGAAACCAAGTCCTACTCCGTGTCTCTGAGCAAATTCTTCCTTATATAATTTTCTTAACCTGAAAATTTCAGACATGTCAACTTCATTGAAAGTCGTTAACATTGCCGTTTCATTCTTCACAGAAACTAATCTCTGAGCAATTTTTCTTCTAAGAACTGAAAGTTTAGTCGTAGTTGTAGATCTGGAACCTGTAGCGGTAACAGGGTTTCCTCCCAATGCAGGAACTGCAGCCAGTTCAGCGTCTGATTTAGTGATTCTTCCGTCTCTTCCGCTTCCTGAAACCTGTGAAGCATCCATTCCTTTTTCGTCAAGAATTTTCTTAGCAGCAGGAGAAGGAGCACCCGTTGCATACGTCTGCGTTGCAGCAGCTACAGGCTGAGCAGCAGGTTGTGGAGCCGGAGCTTCCTGTTTAGCAGGTTCAGCAGCTTTCGGAGCTTCTTCCTGTTTTGGAGCTTCAGCAGCAGGAGGAGCAGCGCTTCCTGAAGGTTTTGCAGCATCCATATCGATTAAACAAACCACCTGTCCTACTTGTACAACGTCACCTTCTTCAGCTTTCAGAGTGATTACACCACTTTGTTCAGCAGGCAATTCAAGAGTTGCTTTATCTGAATCTACTTCAGCGATGGGTTGATCTTTTTCTACATAATCTCCATCTTTTACAAGCCAGGTTGCAATTTCAACTTCTGTAATTGATTCGCCCGGTGAAGGAACTTTCATTTCTAAAACTGACATATCGTATTTTTTATTTTTTTATTGATTATTATTTTTAATTAAGCGGTTACAGGTCTTTTTACCGGAGCATCGTTTCTGTCGAATACTCTGTTGATTACTGCATTCTGGTTTTTCTCAAACATTTTGTGACTTCCCGGAGCCGGAGCACCGCTAGGAACCGGAGCAATAACATTGATTCCTGTTTCTCTGAAGTTTCTCAGGATATAAGACCAGGCTCCCATATTTTCTGGTTCTTCCTGAGCCCAAACCAATTCTTTTCTGTTTGAATATTTTTCGAAGATTGCTTCGATAGCATCTGTCTGAAGCGGATATAACTGCTCGAATCTTACCAATGCAATATTTTCAGCATTTAATTCTTCTTTTTTAGCTAATAATTCGAAGTATAATTTACCTGAACAAAGTACTAATTTTTCTACTTTTTTAGGATCTGCAGTAGGATCGTCTAAAACCGGCTGGAAACCTCCGTTAGCGAAATCTTCAAGCGGAGAAACCACTTTCGGATGTCTTAACAATGATTTCGGACTCATTACCACCAATGGTTTTCTGAATGCCCATTTCAACTGTCTTCTTAACAGATGGAAATAGTTAGCAGGAGAAGTGATGTTTGCAACCACCATGTTTTCGTTTGCACAAAGCGTTAAGAACCTTTCCAGTCTCGCTGAAGAGTGTTCTGCTCCCTGTCCTTCGGAACCGTGAGGCAACAGCATTACCAAACCGTCCTGAATTTTCCATTTTTCTTCTGCGGCAGCTAAATACTGGTCTACGATAATCTGCGCACCGTTCACGAAATCTCCGAACTGAGCTTCCCAAATCGTTAATGTATTAGGAGAAGCCATGGCATAACCGTAATCAAAACCAAGAACTCCGTACTCGGAAAGGTGAGAGTTGAATACATCAAATCTACTTTCAGAAACCTGTCTTAAAGGGATATATTCTTCTTCAGTATCTTCCGTTTTTACCACTGCGTGTCTGTGAGAGAATGTTCCTCTTTCTACATCTTCACCGGAAATTCTTACATTATGACCTTCTACCAAAAGCGTTGCATAAGCCAGCCATTCTCCAAGAGCCCAGTCTAAAGAGTTTCCTTCAATCGCTTTTAATCTGTTTTCGAAAAGTCTTGTAATTTTATTTAAGAACTTTTTATCTGCCGGAAGTGTAGACATTTTAACAGCCAATTCTTTCAGCTTTTCAAGGTCATATTTTGTATCAACAGGTTCCTGAACGGCTCCTCTTTTCCCGATAGGATAATTCGTCCAGTCATCTGCCATGAAAACGTCCATTACGTTCTTTTCAATTTCTTTGGAAGCATCAAAGTCTTTATCCAAAAGTGCTTTGAATTCTGTTTCCATTTTAGCGATAACATCGTTGGATGTTACGTTATCTTTTAGTAATTTATCTTTATAAATTTCTCTCGGATTCGGGTGCTTGGAAATTGTTTTATATAAATTAGGCTGTGTAAATCTCGGCTCATCTCCTTCATTATGACCATATTTTCTGTATCCTAACAAATCGATATACACATCTTTTCCGAATTTTGCTCTGAAATCAGCCGCAAAATGGATTGCATGAACCACTGCTTCTGCATCATCTGCATTTACGTGCATTACAGGAGATTCTGTAACTTTAGCAACGTCTGTACAGTATGTAGAAGATCTCGCATCCATATAGTTTGTTGTAAACGAAACCTGGTTGTTTACCACGATATGAACCGTTCCTCCTGTTTTATAACCGTCTAAAGTCATCATCTGCGCAACTTCGTAAGCAATACCTTGCCCCGCAATCGCTCCGTCACCATGAATAATGATCGGTAAAACTTTAGAATAATCTTTGTATTTATCGTCCACTTTTGCACGGCAGATTCCTTCCACAAGGGCTGCAACCGTTTCAAGGTGAGATGGGTTTGGTGTTAAATTAATAGAAACTTCTTCTCCTGAAGCTGTTTTGATTTTTTTGGATGAACCTAAGTGGTATTTTACGTCACCTGAGAATACGTCTTCTTCAAATTCTTTTCCTTCAAATTCTGAGAAGATCTGCTTATAAGATTTACCGAAAATATTGGTTAAAACATTTAATCTTCCTCTGTGCGCCATTCCTAAAACCACTTCATCTACGCCCAACTGAGAAGATCTTGAGATCAACTGATCCAAAGCAGGAATTAAAGTTTCACCACCTTCCAATGAGAATCTTTTCTGCCCTACAAATTTGGTGTGAAGATAATTTTCAAACGCTACCGCCTGATTTAATTTTAATAAAATCTCCGTTTTTTCGTTAGCTGAAAGATTCGGGTGGTTTTCGTTTACCTGAAGCCACTGTTTGATGAAATCTTTTTCTTCAACATTGTTGATGTGCATATATTCCACACCGATAGAATCGCAGTAGATGTTCTCTAAATGTGTGATTAGATCCTGTAAAGTTGCAGGACCTTTCATTCCTGTTTCAACCGCACAGTTGAATTTTGTATTTAAATCTGACTTATCCAGACCGAAGTTTTCGATGTCTAAAGTCGGCGTATAATGTCTTCTTTCTCTTACAGGGTTTGTTTTGGTAAACAAATGTCCTCTCGTCCTGTACGCCTCAATAAGGTTTACTACCTTGAATTCTTTTTTGATGTGTTCCGGAACTTCTCCGTTTGTTGCTGCCTGAGCTGCCTGCTGAACAACAGGTGCTGAAACTGCGGGAGCCTGAACATATTGAACGTTATCATCGTCTCCGTAGTTCTCCAAAGCAAAATCGAAACCCTGAAAGAAGGCTTTCCATGATGGTTCTAAAGAATCGGGATATTTTAAGTACTGTTGGTATAAATCCTCAATTAACTGAGAATGAGCTGCGTTTAGGAATGAAAATCTGTCCATTATTACAGTTTATCTGTTATTAAAATTTGTTTGTAGAATTAAGCTTCAAATTTAATAAAAAAAACCGATTCTGAACAGCCTTTAAACTATTAAAAAAACTATAAAAGAAATAAATCTACAGAATTTACTTAAATACTGATAATGAGAGCTTCATATTGACATCCTGATCTTCCGTCGGGCGTTCTATAAAAGTCTGACGAATATCATTAAAACGCATCTCGTCTTTCTTGGCTTTCTGAATTAATTGTTGTATAGCCTTTACTCTTCCGGCATAGTTTCCTTTGTAGTAGATCACATAATTCTGGGTTGGACTAATTGTTCTGAAACTGAAGTTATTATCTGTAACTCCAAATTTTTTAGACAGAGGAATCCCCAGAAAATAGGACACTTCTTTGTCTTTATAATTATCCGCATCCGTAATCAGCATTGGAAAACCGAATTCATCTTCTTTTTTGCCCAGATCCATTGTGGTGTAATTGTAAATCTTGTTATAATTCATCACAATATTTTTGTAAAGGGCATCTTTTTTATTGGAAGTACTTACGTTGATTCCTAGCAATAACTTTTCTTCTTCATTTTCTACCATCAGGCTGTCATATTTTATCGAAGCCATCTGATTGTCTTTTTCCACTTTATTGCCTAAAACATTTTTAAGATTCACCATACTTTTGTTGATGTTTTCTGCGAAACGGTCTTCGGTCCAGAAATTTTCAACCCTTCTTAAAACAGAAAGTTTAGGCGTATGAACTACCCATGTAATTTTGGTTTTTTCAGCGGATAATGCTTTAAATTTAACGTCGACGACAGTCGGGCTTTCATTTTTTTCTTCAAAAAGCTGATACCTTAAAGATTTATTAAGGTTTTCGTAGCGGATAAACATTTCTCCATCCGTATCATTTTTAGGATCTGCGTAGCTGATGGAACTTCCCTGCCCTTCATACGGCGTATAATAATCGATATCAATAGACTGAGAACTTGTAAAAAAGTTATTCCATCGCGTAAAATGCTGCAGATTGTTGAATTGTGAAAAGACTTTTTCCAAAGGATAATCGATCTCCTTTTCTATTTTGAAATCTTTGCTTTCGTCCACAAAATAATACATGGAAGCTGCATAAGCTCCAATCAGCAAGACAATTACTACCGCTATGATCTTAAAAAAACGCATTGTACAAAAGTATAGAAAATAACAAGAGTGACCAATATGCTGATCACTCTGTTTTTAATTATTTTTTAGCTGGAAGATACGAAGTATGGAGGATGGAAGTTTACTATCTGACTGTTTTATTTCTTTAGAATTTAATTGAATCAGACCTACCCAATACTTCTCTACTTTCTACCCTATGTGAGTTCCCGGTTTAATAACGGCTCCTTTTTTCACCACAATAATTCCGTCCTGTACAGAATGTGTTCCGTAATCTCCGTCTTTAAGGTGTTTCCCGCCGATGATTCTTACATTATCCCCGATGTAGCAGTTTTTATCCAGAATTGCTTTTTCGATGTAACAATATTTCCCGATTCCCATATTAGGTTGTCCGTTTCTGTCGTTCATTACGATTTCTGTGGTATCCTGATAAAAATCGGCTCCCATTACGTAAGCATTCACAATAGTACTTCCTTTGTCTATTCTTGTTCTGTTTCCGATAACGGAGTTTTCAATTTTATCTGCCATTATAATGCATCCGTCTCCGAAAACAGCTTTGCTTACATAAGAACCGTTTACTTTTGAAGGCGGAAGCATTCTTGCGCGTGTGAAAATCGGCGAAGAAGAAAATAAGTTGAACTGCGGGAAATCCTGACAAAGATCCAGATTGGCTTCATAGAAAGATTCGATGGTTCCGATGTCAGTCCAATAACCTTCGTACTGATAGCTTAAAGTGGTATATTTTCCGATGGAATTCGGGATAATATCTTTTCCGAAATCATCTCCGGCTCCTTCATCAAACATCTTTTTCAGAATACTTTTCGTGAAGATATAAATTCCCATGGAAGCCAGATATTCTTTTCCGGCATGTTTATTTTCTTCAGAAACCTCAGATTTTAAGCCGTCTAAAAGATCATGAGTAGGTTTTTCGACAAAAGAAGTAATATTTCCTTCATCATCAGAACTCAGAATTCCGAAACCTGTTGCGTCTTTTGCATTCACCGGAATGGTTGCAATGGTTACATCGCCGCCTTTTTCAATGTGAAAATTCAGCATCTCCCTGAAATCCATCTGGTACAACTGATCTCCTGAAAGAATCAGGATATAATCATAATCATACTTTTCAAGGTGCTTCATCGACTGGCGCACCGCATCTGCGGTTCCCTGATACCAACTGTCGTTTTCAACGTTCTGTTCCGCAGCCAAAATATCTACGAAACCTTTGCTGAAAATATCAAAATGATAAGAATTTTTGATATGGGAATTTAATGAAGCTGAATTGAACTGTGTTAAAACCAGAATTTTATTTAATCCTGAATTTAAACAGTTGGAAATAGGAATATCCACCAATCTGTATTTTCCCGCGATGGGTACAGCCGGTTTGGATCTTGAATACGTAAGTGGGAACAATCTCGTTCCTCTACCTCCTCCTAAAACAATGGAAATTACATTGCGATTCATAGTTTATCTTGCGTTTTATTTTATTAGGTTTACTGTTCTGTTTTTTGTATCAACATTTACTGTAAATGCAATCCCGTTTTCAGGATATATTTTGTTAATATTTACTTTATAAAAGTCCGGTCTGCCCAACTCTTCAGCATCTTTATCTACATCATCAATCTCAATCTTATGCTTAGCCAGTTCTTTTCTGAATACTTTATTAGTGATTAAAACATCCATGATATCCACTTGTTTCATTGTATAATCCTGAATATCCTTATCATATAAATCTTTCCAGTTTTTGCCGTATCTTTTTTGAAGAGCTAGATCTGTTTTTTCATTTTCAGATCTTACACTGTCCACCAATTCTTGGGTAACTTCGCATCCTGCAACTCTTACTGTTTTTATTTTCCATTTTTTGTTAACTGTTTTTTCGATTTCTTCTCTCTGAAAATTTGGAAGTCCATAAGTTAAAAACCAATAGTATCCGTCTTTATGGATCATCGTTTCCTCTTTTTGATGACAGGAAAGAACAATTATTATTGCAAATAGAAAATACAGCTTTTTCACGATTTAATTCTTATATAAAGCTATGTATTTTTCGGCTGATTTTTCCCATGCAAAGTCAAAATTCATATTGGCACGGATTAAATTTTCCATTTCACCTTTTTTATTGTAAACCAATAAAGCTCTGTTCATTGCATGGATAATATCGTCCACTCCCGGAAACGTAAAATTAATTCCCGCTCCACCTGTGGAAACATCTTCCACCGTATCTCTTAATCCTCCTGTATATCGTACAATTGGAACGGTTCCGTATCTCATGGAATACATCTGGTTAAGACCGCATGGTTCCACTCTCGACGGCATGAGCAAAAAGTCCGCCGAAGCGTATATTTTATGCGAAAGATGTTCCTTATATCCAAGATCCAAAGCAAAATTGGAATAAATATAATCGTATTCTTTCAGTTTATTTTCAATGTAAGCATTTCCTGAGCCTAAAATCATGATATTTAAAGCGCCGTAACTCTGCTTAATGCTTTTCCAGACTACATCGGGAAGAAAATCGGCTCCTTTTTCGGTAGCAAATCTTCCAATAAATGCGAAAAGAGGAAGTTCCGGTTTCAGACCATATTCTTTACATAGTCTTTCTTTGTTCTTTTTCTTCTGGGCAATGGCATTTTTAACGTTAAAATTAAAATCCAACATCGGATCGGTCTCCGGATTCCAGACTTCCGTATCAATTCCGTTAATAATTCCGTAGGCTTTCCCAAATTCATCACGAACAAGACTTTCCAGACCTCTGAAGCTTACAAAAAGTTCTTCAAGATACCCCTGCGAAACCGTTGTAAAAGCATTGGCACATTTAATCATGCTTGCCAAAGGATTTATGACTCCGTTCCAGTCCAGCAATCCCCATTTATACTGATCGAAAGCCGGCATGTAATTCGCCATTTCCCAGCTCATCATTCCCTGATATTCACCGTTATGAATGGTTCCGATGGTTTTTACCCCTTTTAAAAACGAAAATTCAGGACAATGCTGAATCATAAAAGGAACAAGACCTGTGTGATAATCATGACAATGCAAAATATCCGGTCGAATCCCCATCGCACTCAGCCAATGAAGCGTGCCGTGCTGAAAAGCCAAAAACTGAAAATTTTCATCTGAATATCCGTAAGGATTATCTCTATCCAAAAGTCCCGGAATTCTTACCATAAAAAGCTCAAAGCCCAAAGCATTGGTTTTTTCCTTTAAAACCTGCACCTGAAGCATATTTGATCCCTGATGAATGAAGCCATCAAAAACTATGTCAAACTCATGATCATGCACGAAAGATTTGTTGTACCAAGGCATAACCACCTTCGCATCAATATCTTTAATTTTGTTCTGATATTTTGGTAAAGCTCCCACTACATCTGCCAAACCTCCCACTTTTGCCACCGGATAACACTCCGTACTTAGATGATAAATGATCATTTTTTTCTCTCTCGTTTATTATTTATATCTTAATTAAAATCTTCAATATTCGGGATTTTATAAATCTCAAATACAAAAAAAGATTTGCTTTCTATGAATTCTTCTTTAATGATAATATTCACTTCGTGTGATCGAAAACCCATAACGCCATATTTATCAATATTATTTCTGTCAAATTGAGAAGAAGGATCAAAATCGAAACGCTTTCTTTTGAATTCCGTGAAACCCTTCTCTTCTGTATTGTCATCTATTATTTCCCATTCCGTCTCTTCAACCTGCTGCTTGGTGATAAACCTAAACTCAAATTCCTTCATCGTTCTGAGAACATCTATAATTTCCTGAGTTTTATTTTTATCTTCAATGAAATCAATCTGACAAATCTTATTTCTTAGAAACTCTATTTTATATCTTTCAATTTTAAAAGTAAAAAAATATAAATCCTCATTAAATTTCCCTTCGCTTACAGGAGCATTAATTCCGGCTTTCGAAAACGACTCCAGAGTTTCACTGTCGAAATCTGTCCTTGTAATTATATCTTTGAGACTTTCATAGTCTTTTCCTAAAATTTCTAATAACTGAATCATTGCTTTTTATGTTGTTTGATTCTGTTATGCTTATTATACTTTTTATCTTTTCTTTTTAAGATAATTCCTGAAAGCGGCGGCAGACTTACGCTGATGGATTTCTGATGATTCATGTATTCCTCATACTGTTCACTGAAAATTTCAGGCTTATAACCGCTTCCCGAATACCGTTCATCATCAGAGTTAAAAATAATTTCCCAGTGACTTCCCGCATTTACGCCTATTTTATAATCCAGAACTTCCGGTTTCAGGTTGAGAATCACCATAAAAACATCATCTTTTTTCTTTCCTTTTCTCAAATAGACATACACGGAATTCTCCAGATCATCTGCTTCCACCCATTCAAAACCATCCCTGCTGAACTGATTTTCATAGAAAGCCGTTTCATATCTGTAAAGATGATTAAGATCTTTTACCAATGTCTGCAAACCTTTATGAACAGGATATTCCAGTAAATGCCAATCCAGACTCTGTTTGAAATTCCATTCGCTGGTCTGCCCAAATTCATCGCCCATAAAAAGCAGTTTTGCTCCCGGATGCGTAAACATATACACATACAGTGCGCGAAGATTGGCAAATTTCTGCCATTCATCGCCTTTCATTTTATAGATAAGACTCGCTTTTCCGTGTACCACTTCATCGTGAGACAAGGGCATCATATAATTTTCATTATACATATACATAGAAGCGAAGGTAAGTTTATGATGATGAAACTTTCTGTTTTCGTGTTCTTCTTTAAAATAATCCAGCGTATCGTGCATCCATCCCATCATCCATTTCATTCCAAATCCTACTCCGCCGTCATGAACAGGCTTTGTAAGCATAGGAAAATCTGAACTTTCTTCTGCAATGGTAATGATATTGTCTCCGAATTCTTTATAAACAGCCGTATTAAAATCCTGCAAAAATGCTTTTGCTTCGAGATTTACATTTCCTCCGTAAATATTCGGTTCCCATTCTCCTTCATTTCGGGAATAATCGAGGTGAAGCATCGAGGTTACTGCATCTACACGCAATCCGTCTGCATGATAGCGTTCCAGCCAGAACATCGCATTGGAAATCAGAAAAGATTTCACTTCATTTCTTCCGTAATTGAAAATGTATGATTTCCAGTCGGGATGAAAGCCTTTTCTGGGATCTTCATGCTCGTAAAGATAAGAACCGTCAAATCTGTGCAAACCATTTGCATCACCCGGAAAATGCGAAGGTACCCAGTCTAAAATCACGCCGATTCCATTCTGATGAAGCTCATCAATCAAAGACATCAAATCCTGCGGAGAACCGAAACGTGAAGTGGCTGCATAAAATCCTGTAATCTGATATCCCCAGCTCGGATCGTAAGGATATTCCATCACCGGCATAAATTCTACGTGGGTAAAGCCCATTTCTTTAATATAAGGAACGAGTTTTTTCCCGATATCGCGGTAATTCAGAAACTTTTTCGGATCATTTCCTTCTCTTACCCAGGATCCCAGATGCAGTTCATACACCGACAACGGAGCATTTAACGTATTTTTTTTCCAGCGGTTTTCCAGCCAGTCTTTATCTTTCCATTCGTACCAAGTGGTAGAAACCAATG
This sequence comes from Chryseobacterium sp. 2P, assembly GCF_059579425.1. Classification (NCBI taxonomy): domain Bacteria; kingdom Pseudomonadati; phylum Bacteroidota; class Flavobacteriia; order Flavobacteriales; family Weeksellaceae; genus Chryseobacterium; species Chryseobacterium sp. 2P. Next base: position 1,943,369 of record NZ_CM184194.1, on the reverse strand, counting down.
AGGCAGCCTGAAGATTCTGTTCCCAGCTCAAAGCGTATGGATCACTTTTTTCTAAAATTTCTCCGCGCGGCGTTTCTATAGCATACTTATACAAAGTTCCCCATGTTAAACCTGCAATGAAGCCTTCCCAGATTCCGGATTCGTCCCATCTCGGAAACAGGATGTGGTCTTTATGGTTCCAGTTGTTGAAATTTCCGATTACCGAAACTTTCTTCGCATTGGGAGCCCAGACTGAAAAATAAACTCCTTTTACTCCATCTTTTTCAGCGGAATGTGCGCCGAATTTATCATACAGCTTATAATGCTTACCTTCTTTGAAAAGATAAACATCATGATCCGTAAAAAGAGTGTATGTTTTAACCGAATTCATCACGGTTTTGATTTAATTTTTATATTTTTCTTGAAACTACAAAAAATATCTGCAATAATCATTAATAAATTTTGAATAAATTATTATGTTAAACTCTTTGCAGTACTTGTTTCTATCAAATATACCGCTTTTTTATTCAGTGTTTATCGTTTTAAAATGATTTGTCTTAAAAAGATTTTTTATAAATTTATGCTTTAATTTTACTAAAAACACGGATGAAGTTTGAACTTTACACAGCAGAAAGTGATGAACGAATGGTTTACATCACAGGAAATTTTAACAATTGGAATCCGAAAGACTACAACTTTCAACTTACACAAAAAGACCCCCAAAACTATTTTATCGAAATCGACGATGCCCTTTTGCCGGATATTGTAGAGTATAAATTTACAAAAGGAGGCTGGGAAAATGTAGAACTCGACAAATACGGAAGTATAACCCCAAACAAAAAAGCTTTAAAATCCTCAGGAAAAACATCAGATACCGTTGAAAAATGGAGATTCAACTGGGGACCTTTCAAGGATGAATATTTTCCGATTGCAGAAATTATTTCGGAGGAATTCTACATTCCGCAGTTAGACCGCTACAGAAAAATCTGGGCACTTCTACCCTATGATTATTATGTTTCCGACAAGAAATATCCTGTCCTGTATCTTCAGGATGCACAGAATTTATTTAATGAAGGAAGCGGCTACGGAAACTGGGAAATCGATAAGAAACTTTCCATTCTCTCAGAATACGGTCGTGGAGATGTCATCATCATTGCAGTAGAACACGGAAGCGAAGAAAGAATTAAAGAATATATTTTTGATAACGACAATGTCGCTAACGGATCGGAAGGTAAAAAATACATCCGCTTCATTACAGATACTTTGAAGCCTTATGTCGACCAGACTTACCGCACGAAAAAAGACCGCGACAATACAGGAATAGGAGGAAGTTCTCTTGGCGCACTTATCAGTATTTACAGTGGTTTTCTTTATCCTGAAGTCTACTCCAAACTATTGATATTTTCTCCATCACTTTGGGTGGAACCGAACAACAATTTCCCAATGATGAGCTTCAGGGTTCCTTTTAAAACAAAAATCTACCTTTACGGAGGCGGTCAGGAAGGTTCGAAAATGGTAAAAAGAATCCATATTTTCGAAGAATATTTAAAACGCTGGGAGAAAAAGAATCTTTTCGATTTTGAATTCAGAACAAGCATCAATCCGGAAGGTACGCACAGCGAATTTTACTGGTCGCAGGAATTCCCGAGAGCAATTGAATGGCTTTATTATAACAACACAGAAAACCCGGTGGAAGTAAAACCACATCAGGAAAGCATTAAAAATTAAAATTATGAAATTAATCAACAAAAAAAATAAAAATTATACGCAGGTTTTTCATCTTTTCACAGAAGAAGAATGGACGAAAACCAGCAAAAATTTCAATAAAAACATTTCAACTTTCTTTACGGGTAAAAAGCATGAAGTTTTCGTGAATGCCCATGAAGAAGGTATTACTTACTTTATAGGCTTAGGAAAATCTACTTTGCAGAATTTTGAAATTCAGCAGACTGCCGTTAAATTTTCCCAAACGCAGAAAGGGAAAGTACAGCCTGTTCCCACATTAGTTGTAGCAGATTGCATCAATGAAAAGCAATTTGAAGAATTTGCAAAAGGTTTATTGCTGGGAACCTACAACTATCCTTTCGAAAAAACGCATGCGTTCTGGAATGCTAAATTTGAGCTTCATTTTGAAAATTTAAGCCAGAAAAAATTAGATACCATCAGCAAAAAAGCCGAAGCACTGAGCAACGGACAGACCGCCTGTCAGGAATGGCTGAACAAACCTGCCAATCTTAAAAAACCGGATACTCTGAGTTTATATTTAAAAAATTTAGCTAAAAAATACGATTTAAAATATACTTCTTTCAACAGGAAAAAGTGTGAGGAACTTGGTCTGGGAGCTTACCTTTCCGTTAATCAGGGAAGTGCTTATGATGCAGCGTTTACCATTATTGAATACAAAACCAATCTTAAAAATGCAGTCACTTTCGGCTTGGTCGGAAAATGTGTATTGTTTGATACGGGCGGAATTTCTCTGAAAAATCCCGACAATATGCATTATATGAAATCGGATATGGGCGGTGCAACTGCCGTTTTGGGAACGCTGATTTATGCCGCGGAAATGCAGCTTCCGGTTAATATTGTTGCTATTTTGCCTATAACCGACAATGCTATTTCTGAAAATGCCTTTCTTCCGAGTGACGTTATTACCGCTTACAACGGAAAAACAATTGAGGTTCTCAATACCGATGCGGAAGGCAGGATGATTCTCGCCGACGGACTTTCCTATATGGCAAAAAACTTCAAAACAGATTTTCTGATCGACCTTGCCACGCTTACCGGAAGTTCTGTAAGGATGTTTGGCGATACCTGCGGGGCTCTGTTTTCCAACAATGAAGAATTGAAAAATCTTTTGATAAAAACCGGCGATAAAACCAATCAAAGACTTTGGAATTTACCGCTTTGGGATGTCTGGAAAGACGATATTCAGTCGGATGTGGCAGATATTAAGAATATTTCGATGAAACCTATCGGAGATTGCATTATTGCGGCTAAATTTTTAGAACAGTTTATTGAAAACCATCCTAAATGGGCGCATCTTGATATTGCCGGAGTGGCATTCGGAAATGTAGGATATGCCAAAGAAAAAGCTGCAACCGGATTTGGAGTGCAATTATTAGCCGATTTAATCGAAAATTATCACTAAAAATTAGTTTATTACAAAAATTCTCTGTATAATTGAAATAGAATTTTCAAAAGCGCACAATATTTTAATTTTTAACATTAAATAATTAATAAAAAAACGTTTTTATTTTTGAAAGTTCATCAAAAATTAAAAAACATTGTATGGAGGAGAAAACAATAGTATGTATTTCGTGCTATTACAAGGGTTATGATTTCATGGATGAAATGAAAAAACTCGGTAATAAAATTATTTTAGTAACATCCGAAAATCTTAAAGAAAAAAACTGGCCGTGGCATGCCATTGATGAGGTATTTTATATGCCTGAAGTAAAGCCTTCTGTCTGGAATCTGGATCATCTCGTTCAGGGATTTTCTCATCTCATGCAGACCAGAAAAGTACACGCCGTTATTGCTCTGGACGATTACGATGTGGAAAAAGCTGCGCTTATCCGTGAAACATTCAGAATTCCGGGGATGGGACAGACTACGCACCGTTATTTCAGGGATAAACTTGCCATGCGACAGAAAGCAAAGGATTCCGGAATTAATGTTCCTGAGTTTACGGCAGTTTTTAATAATGATGAGGTTAATCGTTTTATTGATGATGTTCCTGCACCGTGGGTTTTAAAACCTCGTTCTGAAGCTTCTGCTTCGGGAATCAAAAAGCTGTCTTCCAAAGAAGAGCTTTGGGAAGCTTTGAATAATCTTGGGGAAGAGCGTCACTTATTCCTTCTGGAAAGCTTTAAGCCCGGAGATGTTTATCATGTAGACAGTCTTACTTTTAATAAAGAAATTGTTTTCACTTCTGCCTCAAAATATTTGGCTCCGCCGATGCAGGTTTCGCATGAAGGAGGCGTTTTCAGAACAAAAACGCTTGGAAGATATTCTGATGAATTTAAGGCTCTTGAAGAGGTAAATTCGAAAGTTTTATCCAATTTCGGACTAATCAACGGAGCGACTCATACAGAATTTATCCGCAGTAAAGACGACGGCAAATATTATTTCCTTGAAACTTCATCAAGAGTGGGAGGAGCACATATTCCGGATCTTGTGGAAGCATCGAGCAGCATCAATATCTGGAGAGAATGGGCGAAAATTGAAGATGCTTTATTAAGAGGAAAAAACTATGAGGTTTCTAAGCCTACAGGATATTATTCGGGACTTATTGTTGCTTTAATTAAAGACAAAGAGCCGGATTACAATCAGTTTGAATGTGAAGAGGCTGTAAAATTCCTGCCTATCGATTATCATGTCGGAATCGTTTACAAATCGAAAGACTCAGTAGTCGTACAGGAAAGATTAGACACGGCAGCAGAAAAAATTCATGCTGAATTACTGAATATTCTTCCGCCAAAAGACAAACCCATATCATAATTTGAACAGAGAAATTAACATCAAAGAAATTATTGATTTTATAAAATTAAGTTTACACGAAGGTTCTGGTTTAAGAAGTAATTTAGATACAATTAAATCAGGAGAATGGAAAGGTAAACCTTATTATCAATTTACTGATTAAACCCAAATACGAAAAAAAATGCCACAGATAGAGCATACAGATTATTATTCACACATATTAGGAACAAGTCTTAAAGTGGAAGTTACAGGATATTACGGTTATCCGATCATCATGTTTCCGACTTCACAGGGACAATATACCCAAAACCATGATTTTCATCTTAACGGAAGCATCAACTGGTTTATAGAACAGGGAAAAGTAAAACTGTACAACGTTCAGACCATAGACGGATGGAGTTTTTATGACAATAATATTTCCCCTCAGCAAAGGATTAAAAATTATGAAAGATATGTTCAGTTTCTGATTCAGGAATTTGTTCCTTACGTTCAGAAAATTCATAAGACGCACCGCGTTGCGGTAGCAGGAGCAAGTTTCGGAGGATATCATGCGGCTAATTTTGCTTTCCGTTTTCCGGACGTTGTCTCGCATCTGTTCTGTCTGTCAGGAGCATTCAGCATTCGAAATTTTATGGACGGCTATTCCGATGAGCTGGTTTATTTCAACTGTCCGCGCGAATTTGTAAGAAATGATGAAGCATGGAAATACAAACATATGCATATCGTTTTGAGTACTTCCGATCAGGATATCTGCAAAGATAAAAACGTGGAAATGGCAGAAATTTTAGCTTCCAAAGGCATTGATTTCTGGTATGATGAAAGAAAGTGGATTAATCACGACTGGCCACTCTGGAGAATGGTTTTCCCAACTTTTATCGGAGCATTCTTTTCTTAAAAACTTAAAAATTAATATTAAAATACAACATTAAAAAATACATTTATGGCAAAAAAAGTAGGAATTCTATTCGGTATGGAAGATACGTTTCCTTGGGCGTTTATTGATAAAGTTAACGAATTGGGAGGCGGAGAAATCATCGCAGAACCTGTACATATCGATAAACTTGAACAGGGCGCAGATTACAGATATGCTGTAATTATCGACAGAATTTCGCAGGATGTGCCTTTTTACAGAGCGTACCTGAAAAATGCAGCATTGAACGGAACGTATGTCATCAACAATCCTTTCTGGTGGAGCGCAGACGAAAAGTTTTTTAATAACGCTTTAATGACGAAACTGGGAATTCCGCTTCCGAAAACAGTTTTGCTTCCGTCTCACGAAAGACCGACAAATACTTCAGAAACCTCTTTCAGAAATTTGAAATTCCCTCACGACTGGGATTATATTTTCGATTATGTAGGTTTTCCTGCGTACATGAAACCGCATGACGGAGGCGGATGGAGAAACGTATACCGCGTGGAAAATCCTGAAGATCTTTGGTCGAAATTAAGCGAAACTGAGCAGTTGGTTATGATGGTTCAGGAAGAAATTATCTTTGACGATTATTACAGAGTATACTGTTTAGGCAAAAAATATGTTCATATTATGCCTTATGAACCGAGAAATCCTCATCATCTGAGATATGCAACTACACATCAGACGCAGGGTGAAGAACTGGAAAAATTATTAAAAACAATTCACGACTATACCATCAAAATGAATGAAGCGCTTGGCTATGATTTCAACACGGTAGAATTCGCGGTAAGAGACGGAATTCCTTATGCAATCGACTTCTGTAATCCGGCTCCGGATGCAGACAAAAATTCTGTAGGAGAAGAAAATTTTGCATGGATCGTAGAACACGCAGCAAAATTAGCGATCGAAAAGGCAAAAGAATATGTTCCGGGAAAACCAAACATCTCTTGGGGAACTTTCGTAAAAGATTCTGTAAAATAAGAATATCAACAAAAAGCACGAAAAAAAATGCATCAATTTACTATTGGAATCGAAGAAGAATATCAGATTATTGATGTTGAGAGCCGGGATCTGGTTTCTCATGTTTCGAAAATTATTGAAGGCGGAAAAGCTGTTTTAAGTGAAAATTTAAAGCATGAAATGCATGAATCCATGATTGAAATGGAGACAGGCATCTGCCAGAATATTCAGGAGGCAAAAGCCGAATTAACGAATTTAAGAAGACATCTTATAAAAACCGCCCACGAACAGGGACTGAGAGTTTCCGGCGGCGGAACGCACCCCTTCTCTAACTGGGAACACAACACCATTACAAACGGAGAGCGTTATATTAAGATTGTGGACGATATGGGTGATGTGGCAAGAGGAAATTTAATTTTCGGACTTCATGTGCATATCGGAATTCCGAACCGTGAAGAAGGCGTAAGAATACAGAATGTGATGAGGTATTTCCTTCCGCACGTTTATGCACTATCAACAAATTCTCCTTTCTGGATCGGAAGAAATACAGGCTTTAAGTCTTACCGACAGGAAATTTTTGTAAAATTCCCAAGAACCGGAATTCCAAGCTTTTTTAATTCTTTAGCTGAATTTGACAGCTATGTAGATCTTTTGGTAAAGACAGGAACCATTGATAACGCTAAAAAAATATGGTGGGATCTCAGAGTTCATCCGTTCTACCCTACGATCGAATTCAGAATCTGCGATATGCCGATGAGAATTGATGAAACCGTTTGTCTCGCTGCCATTATGCAGGCTTTGGTTGCAAAAATCTACAAACTTCATCAGCAGAATTTAAGTTTCAGAAGTTACAGAAGATTACTGTTAAACGAAAACAAATGGCGTGCTTCGAAGAGCGGAATTGAAGCTCACTTAATTGATTTCGGAAAAGAAGAATCTGTTCCATATCCGGATTTATTAAAGGAACTTCTTGAGTTTATTGATGATGTAGTGGACGAATTGGGATGCAGAAAAGAGGTTGAATATGCATGGACCATTCTTGAAAACGGAACCGGAGCAGACCGACAGCTTAAAGTATTCAATGAAACAGGTGACCTTACGAAAGTTGTTGATTATATGATCTCAGAAACAGAGTATGGCATAACACACGGTGAAACTGCTTCATAATTTTTTGGTAACTTTGTAAAAAATATGAAGTCGTATGAATGATATTCGAATTGCTTTGCTGGACATGAACAACAATCATGTTAATCAGGGTTTTAAAAATATTAAAGAAATTTCCGAAGCATTTAAAAAGAACTGTATTCAGGAAAACGTAAGCATTGAAACATTTGATGTAAGATTTAAAAATGAAATGCCCAATGTAGAGGATTTCGATATTTTTATTTCTTCGGGAGGTCCGGGAGATCCGCACAGAGAAGGTCTTGAATGGGAAGATAAATTTGCTCAGTTTCTGGATAATGTTTTTGAACATAACCAGTACAGCGATGATAAGAAATATCTGTTTCTGATCTGTCATTCTTTTCAGCTGGCAAGTATTCACTGGAAACTTGGAAATATCTGCAAAAGGAAATCCTATTCTTTCGGTGTAATGCCGGTTCATAAAACCGAAGAAGGAGAACAGGAATTTTTATTCAAAAATCTTCCCGATCCTTTCTATGCTGTAGATTCCAGAGCGTATCAGTTTATCGAACCGGATCATGACCGTTTTGAGGAACTGGGTATGAAAATCGTTGCCATTGAAAAATTCCGCCCGCACATTAACCTTGAAAGAGCGGTAATGGCGATTCGTTTTTCGGAGGAAATATTCGGAACACAGTTTCATCCGGAAGCCAATCCTGCAGGGATGATTGAAAATCTGAAAGACGAAAAGAACAAGCAGGCGATGATCGAAAATTTCGGAATGGAAAAGTATCTTGAAACTGTAGACAGAATGGATGATGAAGATAAGATTATCCTTACTCAGGCACAGATTCTGCCGAGATTTTTGCAGTTCGCAAAAAAAAACGTTTTGAAGCAGGCAGAAGCAATGGCTTAAATTTGTAATACACGAAATTATCAATACAAAAAATCGGGCAAAAAACTGTCCGATTTTTTAAATCACAAAAAGAAAAAGAATTATGATTCCAAAATACAGAAAGCAATTTAATCAGGAATTTTCTCAGGAAAAATACAATCAGTTTAAAGAAATTTTAAAACAGAAAAGTGGTCTGGAAGCCGGATTCAGAATTTCCGAAAGTCCTTTGTTTTTAACAAAAGAATTTGAATCCAAACTTATTGATGCCAGCGAAAGCATCATTACACAGATTAAAAATCTTCCTGAAGAAACTTTACAAAAAGCGATTCCTGATAACTGCAGGGTTCCCAACGACACAAAACAGCCTCACTTTTTCACGATAGATTTCGGGATCTGCAAGAGCGAAAACGGCGAGATTGAACCTCAGCTGATCGAGCTGCAGGCTTTTCCTTCACTGTATGCATTTCAGAAAGTTTTTGAGCAGACATTCTGTGATGTTTATCCTTTTCTTTCGGAGCTGCAAAATAAAACACCTCATGAAGATTTTAAAAATTACATGAAAGATTTAATTCTGGGTAATGAAAATCCTGAACATGTAATTCTCCTTGAAATTTATCCTGAAAAGCAGAAAACCGCTATCGATTTTGTTCTGACTGAAAAATTACTGGGAATAAAAACGGTATGTTTAACCAAAATAAAAAAAGACGGAAGAAAATTATTCTATGAAAACGATGGAAAATTAACAGAAATCAGAAGGATTTACAACCGTGTTATCTTTGACGAATTAGACCGGATTCCGGATCTGAAAACTGAATTTGATTTCCGTGAAGATGTTGATGTAATCTGGGTTACGCATCCGAACTGGTTTTTTAAAATTTCTAAATTCCTCCTTCCGCTTTTACAGCATCAGTTTGTTCCGAAAAGTTATTTTCTGCATGAATTCCCGGAAAGTGAAAACCTTGAAAATTTCGTTTTAAAACCTTTATTTTCTTTTGCAGGAAGCGGAGTCAATTTAAATCCGACAAAGGAAATTACTGATGCTATTGAGGATAAAGAAAACTATATTTTGCAGAGAAAGGTAAACTATGAGCCGATTTTTGAGGATATCAACGGAGAGTTTTCAAAAGCAGAGATCAGGTTACTGTATATCTGGCGCGAAAATGACGAACGTCCTATTCTACTGGAAAATCTGGGCAGAATGACGAAAGCAGCCATGGTAAATGTAGATTTCAATAAAAAGGATGCGATCTGGATCGGAAGTTCGAATGCTTTTTTTGCGGATGAATAGATTATACGAATAAACAATGGAAGAAAAGTCAGCTTTTGAAGAGTTTGAAACGCAGGGCAATACACGAAGAAGGAGTTTATTGCCGCTCTGGATCAAAATATTTTTATGGTTCTTTTTGATTGGAGGTTTTTTTGCGGTCATTTTTTTAATGATTGCACCTTTTTTAAGTAATATAAGCCTATCGCTTTATGGCATCAATGCCAATCATCCTTACACTTTACCCGGAATAATTGTAACATTACTGTTAATATTCAAAGGAATTGTTGCCTACGGACTTTGGTTTGAACAGAAATGGGCGCCACAAACTGCTATTATTGATGCTTTTTTGGGTATTGCAATTTGTATCATCATGATGTTTGTTATTCCTTTTACGGTTCCAAATATAAGTTTTACCATAAGATTAGAATTAATCCCTTTATATTTTTATCTGGTTAAAATGCAGAAAATAAAATCTATCTGGGAAAATATGTAATAAAAAAGCTTCGAATTTCGAAGCTTTTTTATTTAGTTTCGGCGGCATCGAAGATGCCGCCGAAACTTTTAAATCATAGTATGATTATATTTTATCATCTTCAAGCAATTCTCTCGCCTGATATTCCTGTACGAGATCAATCGCATTGGAAATCACGTCACTTAAAGCGGTAATGAAGGTTCCTTCTTCAGCCATTCCCATGGCGTGTTTCAGAGCTTCAATTTCTTTTGGTATAATCTCATAGCTTACATCTCTTCCGGAAGACTGCATTCCTTCGATAATTAAGCCGTTGATTTCATCTTCCGTTCTTCCGCGAAGATGTTTCTCGTTTCGGATGATAATATGATCGAACATTCTTCCGGCAATTTTCCCACATTCCCTGATGTCATTATCACGTCTGTCTCCTACCCCGGAAATAATTCCGATCTTCTTCGTTGCTTCTACATTTTTAAGATAATCTTCAATTGCCTCATACCCTGCAGGATTATGCGCAAAATCGATCAGTACTTTAAAGCTTTTGAATTTAAATACGTTCAATCTTCCCGGAGTAAGCTGCGCACTTGGTATAAATGTTCTTAAAGAATTCGAAATATCCTCGATCCCGAAACCGTAGAGATAGGAAGCCAGACTTGCTGCTAAGACATTTTCGATCATGAATTTAGCCTTTCCTTCCATCGTGATCGGGAAATCTTTTGCCTTTCCGATCCTGATCTTCCAGTCTCCTTTTTTAATGGTGACAAACCCTTCTTCATACACACAGGTAATTTTACCTTCTTTAGCGAATTTTTTTATGTGCGGATTGTTTTCATCCATACTGAAAATGGCAACATTAGAATGGAGATCATTAACAATTCTCATGGAATATTCGTCGTCGGCATTCATTACGCTCCATCCGTTTTTCTTCACGCTGTCCAGAACAACCCTTTTTACTCTGGTAAGATCTTTCAGGTTGTGGATATCGTTCATTCCCAAATGATCTTCTTTGATGTTGGTTAAAACACCGATGTCACACTGAGAAAATCCTAAACCGGAACGTAAGATTCCGCCTCTTGCAGTTTCCAGAACGGCAAATTCTACCGTTGGATCTTTCAGAATAAATTCAGCAGAAAGAGGCCCTGTTGTATCTCCTTTCGTCAACATCGTATTTTGAATATAAATTCCGTCTGATGTGGTGAAACCTACTCTGTAGCCGTTGCTTTTAACGATATGGGAAATCAGTCTTGTGGTGGTTGTTTTTCCATTCGTTCCTGTTACTGCAATAATCGGGATGGTAAAAGGTTTTCCCTGCGGATAGAGCATATCTACAACGGGAGCAGCTACATTTCTCGGCAATCCTTCACTTGGAGCCAAGTGCATTCTGAATCCCGGAGCTGCATTTACTTCGATGATGGCACCGCCGCTTTCTTTTAAGGGCTGGGTTAAATTTTCTGCCATAATATCAATTCCGCAGACATCAAGACCAATGATTTTTGAAATTCTTTCCGCCATGGTAATGTTTTCCGGATGCACCATATCGGTAACATCAATAGAAGTTCCTCCTGTAGAAAGATTGGCTGTTGATTTCAGATAAACCACTTCCCCTTTCTGCGGAACGGTTTCCAGAGTATACTGAAGTTTTTCAAGAAGCTCTGTGGTATCTTTATCAATTAAGATTTCGGTTAAAACATTTTCGTGTCCGTAACCTCTTCTCGGATCTTTATTTTCTTTATCAATTAACTGCTGAAGATTCAGTTCTCCGTCTCCTACAACGTGAGCCGGAACTCTTCTTGCAGCGGCAACCATTTTATTGTTGATGACCAAAACTCTGAAATCGTATCCGGTGATGTATTTTTCAACAATAACTTTTCTTGAGTATTTCTGAGCGTGTTCAAGACCTATTTTTGCAGATTCCCAGTCGTTCACATTAATCGAAGAACCTTTTCCGTGGTTTCCGTCCAATGGTTTAATCACAACAGGATAACCGATTTTTCTTATCACACTTCCTAATCCTTCCTCATCCACAATCAGATCTCCGATAGGAACAGGAATTGCCGCATCGTGGAGCATTTTTTTTGTTAACTCTTTATTACAGGCAATATCTACCGCAATTGAACTTGTATTTCCTGTAATCGTCGCCTGAAATCTCTGCTGATTTACGCCATATCCCAACTGAACCAAAGAGTTGGTTCCCAGACGGATCCACGGAATTCTTCGGGAAACCGCTTCTTCCACGATACTTCCCGTAGAAGGACCAAGGCGCACTCTTTCCCTGATTTCTTTTAGTTTTTTTATACAGGCATTCAAATCGTACTCTTCCCCTTTTATTAAAGCTTCTGCAATTTTCACCGATTCTTCGGCTGCGTAAATTCCTGCATTTTCTTCGATATAGTTGAATACGACATTGTACACTCCCGGAGTTTTTGTTTCACGCGTTCTTCCGAAACCAACGTCCATTCCTGCTAAAGTCTGGATTTCCAACGCGATATGCTCAATAACGTGTCCCATCCATGTTCCAGTTTCGATACGGTGAAAAAAACCGCCTTCTACTCCTTCGGAACATCTGTGAGAGAACAAAGAGGGAATCAGTTTTTCTATTCTTTCTCTGAAACCGTCAATTTTATTGGTTGGGAAATTCTCCATTTCTTCGAGGTCCAATCTCATCTGTATCAGTTTCTTTCTTCTGATGCTCCAAATGTTTGGTCCCCGTAACGCCTGTATCTTCTCAATTTTCATAGTCTATTTGCATTTTTTTTGTTAACAATAACTCCATTTAAAATCAAAGATAATGTAAAACCCGAAACGAAACTATACCACAGTTAAACATTTATTAAAAAATGAATAAAAAATATTAAAATTTTAAAAATCTCAGGAATAGAGAACAATATATTGAAACTTATTTGAATGTCTGCCGTCATTAAAGATTGTTTAATAAGGATTAGTAACAACCGTTTTATGTTAGCTGTTTACATCTAAACTTTTTTACCGCAAAAGATTGTAACACTTTAGTTGTTTAAGTTTAATCCTTAAATGAAAAGAAAGAGCAGATAAGTTTAAAAAAAATCAAAGATTTTTTCTCTTTGCAGACTTGTGAAATACTTTACATACATCCAATAAAGTCTTTTGTACCTCTTTCGCGGTTAAATTCAAAATGAGTTTAAACTTTCTTTAAAAAATTAAACAAAGATATTCTAAAAACCTTTAATAGCTGAACCAATTTGCCACAGAAACAAACGATTCTCTTTTTAAATCCATAGAATCGTTTGTATGTCTTTACCGGTTTCAAGCTTTTCTTTTTTTCGTATCTCTGCCTTTAATGGCAGTAAGTACGTTTCATGTTTGGAGTCAAACCAGATAGCTGTCTCCCATTCGCTCTCTCCAATTCGTGCTTTTGCCTTTAACCGCCCCCATCCTTCTTCTTCCGATTTTAAATTTTTTCTGATTTCTTCTGCCAGCTTATTCGGAAGCGAAACAAAATACCAACCGCCCTTTCCGAAGGACTGCCACATTTTTGTAGTAAATTCATACTTTAGTCTTCCTCTTTTTTTCAGATTCATAGCTGTTTTATAGTCAATGATTTAATCAGAATAATGGTCTTATTTTATTTGTGAATTTTGATGGACTAACTTTTGTCAGTTTAATGATATTACAACCATTAAAAGAGGCAAAAGATTTCATCCTCTCTACAAACGATTCTTTCCATAATTCGCTGTCAATACTTGTATTTTCAATGTGTAAATGGATGATTTCAAATTCTTTTTCTTTTCTGTGCGCCTTACAATCCACCCGTCCTATAAAGGTGTCGCCAAATAATACAGGTAAACAGAAATAACCGTATTGCCTTTTCTCTTTTGGTGTGTAACATTCAATCTTATAATCAAAATTAAAAAACTGTTTTATTCTGTCCCGATGAATAATTGAATTGTCAAATGGCGATAAAATACGAATGTCTGAACTGGTTTTGTTTAACGAATTTTCAAGTGAACTTTTATTCACAAAAACAGAAGGCATATTTTCAATATTTACTTGTTTTATGGTTCCTTCCTGAAGCATTGATTTTAAGACGATGTCAACATTTTTTCGTATTAATTCTCCTGTTTTAAGATGGGTAATTTGCTTTACTGTCGTAAATCCATAGGCTTTCAAATAGGTTTTTACTAAATATTCAGCGAATTCGAGTTCAGTTGGTAAAGCTGTATCAATTGTGTTTGGTAAAACATTTTCAGTAAGGTCATACGTTTTTTGCATTCCCTTTCTGCCTGTAATCATTAAGTCACCTTGCAAAAAAAGTCTTTCAAGAGCTATTTTTGTAGGTTTCCAGCTCCACCAGCTTCCCGCTTTTTTGGTTTTATTTTCAAAATCCCTTGCTCTTTTGGGACCTTCTCCACGAATGGTATCTAAAACATACTTCATCACTTTTGGGTCTACATTGTAATAATGCGTTTTGCTTTGTTTCACCCCTATCATTTGAGGCAATGCAAACCGAAAATCCTTTATGGACAGATAAGACGCAGCATGAAACCAATATTCAAATATTTTATGTTCTTCAACCAATTCATCTAAATATTCTGCTTTATAATCAGGTATTCTCGTCCAAAGTGTATGATGATGAGCTCTTTCAACAACTGATAAAGTGTCAATTTGTAGATATCCAAGATGTTCTAATGCCTGAAGAACTGCATTTTTACCTTTTCCAAAAGGATATGGTTTTGTTAATCCCTGACTTTCTAATGTCAAAAAACGAAGCTGTGATAAAGTCAATTCTTCCGTCATAATTGTTATTACGAAAAATTCAATAGAATTACTAAAGTTGAACCTTACAATAATGTTTGGTAAAAGCACTTCTGCCCCCATTTTGACAAACCATTGTTATCTGCTTTCATTTACTATTCGTTTTCAATTATTAAACTGATCAATCATAAAGACTAATAACAGTCATATATTTACAGAATTGTCCTATTTTAATATTTGTTATACCAAGTTTGTCGATATGCTAAATAAATCATAGACATTTTGCAATATCAGATTTTCCTGCTTTTGTAAAATCATATTTTACTTTTTTTATATCAGCGTATAATGTAAAGTTGCTTATAATTAATATGTCTCCATTAGTTTCAAATAATGATTTCTCTAAATGTCCATTTTCACCATTCAATATTCTTAGGCTGCTTATTTTTGATGAAATTTGTTCAATTATTTACTGTGTCTGATTTACTAAATCTAATTAAACAACTATTACTTTTTTTATTTTTGAATAAATTTGATTATAAATTAATAGTGACAAATTTAAAAACTCTTTGTATTACTGATCTCATATTTTTAAGAAATTATTTTATTATAAATCAAAATTGTGCTTTCTACAAATCCCGTAGCAAATTCAAACGCATTTTCATTCCAATCTGATTCGTCAAGTAAGTGAAAATGTAAATGAGATGGCAAATATGTGTCTTTTGAATCTTCTTGAATTTTTCTAAACCAAATTTTCCATAAATCATTAATTTGACCATTTATGGCATATTTTAAGTCTTTTTCAAAATTATTTTTAAGTTTTTCAGAAAATTTATTAAGTTGTGCATTTATTGTCGGCTTATTATTTGATTTTAACAAATTATTAATTACTTCAATTCCTAATTGTTCGGTTGCAAGAATAACAAACCAAATTAGATCGGAAAATATTTTATTTCTTTGTAAAACAGGAGTCATTTTTATTATTTCTTGAACTAATTTACTTTCTTGCACTCTGTCAATTAATATAATTTCATCATAAAGATGTTCGTGGTTTTTTTCGTCTTTACTTCCAAAATCTAATGAAAGTGGTGTGTAAGGAAGCACTCTGTATTTGCCAATTTGATATTGAGGCGAATAAATTGATGAAATTCTTTCTTCATTAAAGAATTGGTTTAAACTTTTTTCATCAGATAACAAATCTTTTGTTGTGTGACCCTCTCCCCAAGTTTTAAAATATTTATCTAAATCATTAAAAGGTTTATCAAACTTTGACTCTGAAATTGGAGCTATTTTTAGTACTTTGCCTTTGTACTTGTCTTGCGCAAAATATTGTGCGAAAAAATAACTAAAAGTGTTTTCGTCAAAAATATTAAACTGTTTTGCTATTGTTCTTAAGATTTGTAAATGGTCATTAAGTTGTTTTTCTATTGCACCCAATACACTTGGAAATTGAGAGAGTACTCTAATATGTTCTGGTAATAAGTCTAATAGTTCTTTATCCAAAAATGTTATATTATTTAATGGCTTTGATATAATGGAAACTAAATTATGGTCTAATCTTTTGCCAATTGCTTTTTCTCCCCAAAGAGTTTTAGAAAGTTCAAGATAGTATTTACTTATTTTTGCTAATTTTTCACTGTTGATGAAATCTTTTCTTTCAAAATGAACGATTTGTCTTAAATCAACTTCAAAGCCAAATTTTGAATAAAGTTTTCCTTTCCTATCTCTACATTTATCTAACCCTTCATTAATTTGTGTTTCATTTAAAGTTTTAAATTGTCGAATAGTTTTATTAGAACTCATCCACTCACTATCAGCCAACATTACTCTTATTGGCTTTTTAAGAATTTTACTAACTCTATAAGCTCTACCAAACTCACATAGAAGAGCAATAGAGTCATCAACTGGACTTAAACCACCACATAAAAGTATTGTCTCTGCTTTTTTAATTTGTTCGGAAGTTTTTATATTGTAAAATTCTACTTGTTCGTCTTCTTTTCTAATCAGCTCTAATAAATTTAAAGAATCCGTACTA
Source organism: Chryseobacterium sp. 2P (assembly GCF_059579425.1). Lineage (NCBI taxonomy): Bacteria > Pseudomonadati > Bacteroidota > Flavobacteriia > Flavobacteriales > Weeksellaceae > Chryseobacterium > Chryseobacterium sp. 2P. The sequence goes on along the minus strand of NZ_CM184194.1, from coordinate 1,926,522 downwards.
AAATTTGAAGATAATTCTAAATAAGGTTTGTCAGTTGGTTTTCCAATAGACATATAAATCAACTTAGCAATTAATCTTTCAGGTATTGCAATAAACAACAATTCATCAACTCCTTTTGGATCATCGTGTGATTTTTGACAAGCATCAATTAATCTATCCTGAAAAGTAGCATTCTCCTTATTTGAATAAATTGCTAAAAAGTCAGGTGCTTTATCTGATGAGTTTTTTACTCTTGAAGAAGTTCTATCTGATGATAATTTAGATAATGTATATAATGAAACCATTTTTTAATTTACAAATTTTTATAGGGTCATTTAAAAAATAACAATTAACATTTGCATCAGCACATTGCGCCAATACAAACTAAAAACACCTAAGAAGTTATCTTCCCCTCCCCGCTCTTTACCTTATCCACATGCAGCGCAGCTTGGCGAGCATTCTTTTGATGATATATTCATCGGCTTTTTGCTGTCCTTCGAAGATTAATTTGCCATCTTCGCAGATCTCAGAAATATATTTGTATAAGCCGTCGTACAGCTCTTTTTGAGTGCCGATGATTCCTGCTACCTTTTTCATTAACTGCGTCTGCTCATCGGCTTTTGCGGCAATAGCCAATTGAAAATCCTGCAAATCCTGAGGTATCGTACTTTTCATTCCCTTATCCTGTAAAACCGTAAGATGGGCATCGACCAATGAAATAAGGTCTGTAAGCTTACTGCCGACTCCTTCGAAATTACGCTTCTTAATATCCGTCAGAATCTGTGTGGTGAGGTTAGTGGGAATCCCTGCTCTTTCAATGCGTATCCGTAGACTTTTAAGAGGTTTCTTCAGGTCTTCTCCTAAAAGATAAAGTGCCTGCGTTGCCTGTTTCTGCTGTACCAAAGCCGTATTACTGGCTTCTTTCTGCTCTACTTCTGTAATTTTCGACTGAAAAGCATCTTTATATGCCTGTGTATAATTATGATCTTCCTCTGCAAAAAGCAAAAGATCCCTGCTGAAACTAGCCATAAGATCTTTGGCCAGTGGAAGATATTCTTCCTGTTTAATATACATGGTTACTTGTTTTTAATTTAATACTAATATAATAATTTTTATTATCAATTCAATATATAGTTAAACATTTTTTTAAAAAATTATATTTTTAAAATTTTTTTTAACACCTTTATAAATAATTTAAAACCAATCATTAACAGTCTATACATAAGATAAAATCTATTACTCATCATAAGCAAATAAAAAATATTTATTGGTGAAATTTTGTCCTTCTTGGGATTAAAAAACCTTTGGTTCGCAGGATAATGAATATTGCATACCGTACAAAACGACTGCGCACCAATATTAACAGCTTTTTTCGCCCGGCAAAATGCTGTTTTCTGTAGGACGAATTTCTTTTATCTGTTGGCTGAAATCAATTTTCATAAGAGTCAATTACTTTTTACACCAGAGAAATTCCTGTTTTCTGTAGAGAAAATACCTTTTAACCCTAAGGTGAAACTTTAATCCGCTTATTATTCCAGTTCAATGGGGTTATATGGAAGAGGTGCAGATTTTACAGCGATCTGGCTTCCATCCTCATTGTAAGCCTTCCCATGGAAAAAACCGGGATTATCACAGTACGTTTGAAGGGCTTTTCTAAACTGCTCTCGGGTTACATGAAGAATTCTTTTTTCGGTTCTTAAATAGATTTTATCTGCTTTTTTATCCATTCCAACTGCAGTAAAATGAAAATTCTCTTTACTATCCTCTATTTCTAAAATCAAGCCGGGAAGATTCTGAAAAATATAGGGTCCGTTATTAATAGGAATTTCTTTACAATACCATGCTGTATACTTTCTTCCCCGATACTTTGCCGTGGCTTTGTTACATACATAGCCTAGAATCTCCCTTGTCTCGTTTTCAAGTTTCCAGTCAGGAGACGGCTGTTCTTCTTCATATTGGTACATGATATTTGCTTTATCCTGCACTGTAATTTTATTTTCCGGAAAATTTTTTATTAAAACACTTTTCCATTTTTCTGCTAAATTAAGAGACTGATTTAATTCTTTAGCTCCTATTTTCTCCAAATGACTGTATTTCTCCATTAAAGAATCTTTACGCAATACATTAAAATCTGAAAATTTAGAATATTTCTTTCCTATCTGCAGAACGCAGGTTGTTTCCAGATTTTTCTTTTTGGTATCTTTAACAAATTCTGTTTTATAGTAAACATTCTGATAACTGCTGTCAATAACCATTGCTTCATAAGAATCAGGTTTCATAGAAAAATTTCCGCTCACAGAAATCTGAGCATAGGAGAAAAAACTTAAGAATAAGAACAATAACCGTAATAAATTACGGCTATCATAATTCTTTTCATTTGTAATTAGCATTTTGCATCATTAAAATATTCTACAGCTTCTTGTAATTCTGCCCAATTCTTATAATTGTCTGTACATAAAGAATAGGTAGCTCCGCAAAAAGCAGTAATACCAACCCATTGGCTGCAAGCCTTTCCACCTATTACTGTTTTAAGGTCATCTCGAGATAATTTTTTTAGTTTTTTCATTATTTTCATGTGTATGTTCACTGCTAATTTAACAATATAAATCACATTAAAAAGAAAAATTTTATTATGTTAAATTATTTTGAGATAGATACTTATACACATTTAAAAATACTATCATACAAAACAATCACCTTAACTTTTCTGGAGTTTACAACAGATTAAAAACACAATTAATACCAAAGAAATAAAGAAACAATCACTTCTCATACCTGCTTTTTAAATTTTATTTTCACTTATTGATTATCAATCCCTCTTAATCCTTTCTCAAATGTTAATTATTTTTTAAATTTGCACCCTATGATGAAACCTGTTGGAAAATTAATTGTTATCGGAGGTGCTGTAAACAAAGGAAGTTTTGCAGAAACCGATTTTGATCAAAACGTAGAAAAAAACCTGAATTTCTTTGAGAGAGGAATTCTTCGAAAGATTATCAATGAATCGAAGTTAAAAGAGAATTCCGTGATTGAGATTATCACAACTGCCTCTCAGATTCCGCAAATTGTAGGTTCCGAATATAAAAAAGCCTTCGAATTTCTAGGCGCTAAAAATGTAAACATCCTTGACATTCATAACCGTGAGGAAGCAAATTCTGATGCGATTGTTGCCAGAGCCAATGCAGCAGATGTAGTGATGTTTACGGGTGGAGATCAATTGAGACTGACTTCAATTCTTGGCGGAACAAGGTTTCACGATACCATTTTACTGAAATATCAGGAACAGGATTTCATTTACTCAGGAACTTCTGCCGGAGCCGCAGCAGCATCGGAGAATATGATTTATCAGGGAAGCAGTTCCGAAGCTTTGCTGAAAGGAGAAATTAAAACCACGCAGGGTTTGGGACTGATCGATAACGTGATTATCGATACACACTTCGTACAGAGAGGAAGAATCGGAAGACTTTTTCAGGCGGTAGTAAACAATCCGAGAACTCTGGGAATCGGTCTGGGAGAAGATACCGGATTGTTCATCCACAATGATGTGATGACGGCGGTAGGTTCCGGACTGGTGATTCTGGTGGACGGAAGGTTTATTAAAGACACTAATCTTACGAATATTAATCTTGGAGAGCCTATTTCTATTGATAATTTAACGGTTCATGTAATGTCGATGAACGATCATTATGATCTTACGACAAAAACTCTGACGATAGAAAATTCTCAGTTTAATCCGATCCCGCAAGACCGTTAAATACGATCTGTAGAGTATGTTCAGACATAAAGGCAGAACAAGGACATATTATCATAATTTGCATATAGCATGTTTATTGTCTTTTGTTGCCGGAATTGTAAATGTTGCCGGTTACCTGTCTGTACAGACTCTTACAACTAATATAACAGGTCATTTTGCTTATTTTATTGATGAGATATTCAGTCTTAGATTCTGGAAGGGAACAGTTTACTTTCTGTACATACTTTTTTTCTTTTTCGGATCTTTTGTCTCGAATTTCATAACAGAATTTGCATCAAGAAAAAACAGTAAATATCTGTATATAATTCCCACTCTTATTGAATGCTGCCTTTTACTGGCAGCCGGTATCTGGGGAAATTACTTTATAGTATACAACTCTGTTCTTCTGTCTTTTATTCTGCTGTTTGCCATGGGTTTACAAAATTCAATGGTAACCACTATTTCCAATGCAACAGTAAGAACAACCCATTTAACCGGATTATTTACAGATCTGGGTATTGAACTTTCACAGCTTTTCTTTTATAAAAAAGCGGATGATAAAAGAAAGAAACTTTTGTCTTCAATAAAACTCAGGATTTCCATCATCAGTTTTTTCTTTCTGGGAGGTATTACCGGAGGAACACTTTATGGATCATTGAGTTTAAAAATATTAATTTTAGCTGCCCTAACATTGATTTCAGGAATATTGTATGATTTTATCAAAATTGGGTATATTGTCTACAGAAAACAACATTAAAAATGAAAATAATCATCCACGGCGGATTTTTCTCGGAAAGCGACCAAAGCCACGAAGTGAAAACAGCCAAACAAAATTCATTAAAAAATATTGCTCAGAAAGCATTTGAATATTTAAAATCCAACTCAGCATTTGATACCGTTGCCTACGCTGTTTCTTTACTGGAAGATGATGAGCTGTACAATGCAGGAATCGGTTCGCAGATCCAGAGTGATGGTGTGATCAGGATGAGTGCTGCGATTATGGATGGAGAAACCCAGAAACTAAGCGGTGTTATCAATATTCAGGATGTGAAGAATCCCGTTTTTGTGGCGAAAGAGCTGATGAAGGAAGACGACAGGGTTTTGGGAGGAAGCGGCGCTAAAAATTACGCAACAGAACATGGTTTCGAGAATTTTTCAACTGAAATTCCGCAAAGAAGAAAAGAATATGAAGCAAAACTGGAAAATGGCGGAAAAGGAACGGTAGGCTGCGTCGCAATTGATAAGGACGGAAAATTAGCAGTTGCCACTTCTACCGGAGGAAAAGGTTTTGAAATCCCGGGAAGAATATCAGACTCGGCAACAGTTGCCGGAAATTATGCCAATTCTTTCTGCGCGGTAAGCTGTACCGGAGTGGGTGAAGACATTGTGAGCAATGCCACCGCAACGAAAATTGTAACCCGAGTTACCGATGGTATGACGATAGAAGAAGCGTTTACAAAAACTTTCGACGAGTTAAAAACCATTGATGGCTTTGCGGGTGCTATTGCCATTGATAAAAATGGAAATATATACCATCAGGACTCTTATCCCACTATGGTTTTCGCAAGTTTTGACCGAGAAAATTTTGAAGTTTTCAATTAAATTTAACATTATTTTATAAGTCTGTTTATTTTTTTGGCACACATTTTACATGATTACTAACATCAAACTTTAATATTAACTAAAAAAAATAGAAATCATGGGAAATAAGACAAAAGGCTTATTAGCGTTATTAGGATTAGGAGCAATTGCATACTGGAAATACAAAAATTCTTCTGAAGAAGATAAGCAGATGGTGAAAGATAAGATCAACACCGCAAAAGACAACCTAAACAAATGGGGAAATGATCTTAAAGATAAAGCCAATAATGTTGCTTCGCAGGTAAAAGACAAAGCAAACGACGTAGCTTCTCAGGCTCAGGATAAAGCGGAAGATCTTAAAAATAAAGCTCAGGAAGCGGTAAGCTAGACCATAAATAGTTTATTTTAACATTCATATATACAGGAAAGTCATCGTAGTTTTTATTACGATGACTTTTTTTGTGCTTCAATCGCGAAAACCAAAGGAATTTTATTTCCGAACTGAGGGATTCTCCATTTTCCTTTTTCAAATTCTTCAACATGCCTGAAACATGGATACGGCGACCAGTCGAATTCCTGAAATCTTTTAATCTGAAGATCCTGTTCAATTAAATTCTGAAGAACTTCCGCCAGAGAATGGTTCCACATCACATAATCCTGAACGATGTCCGCAGACTGATCTGCATACGTTCCTTCATAGGTTTCCACAATCGGCTTTTCGTTGAAATAATTGTATTGTATGCCTTTAAAATCATCATCATACATCCAGACTACAGGGTGAAATTCTGCCATGATGAATTTTCCTTCCGGTTTCAGAAAGTGGTTAATCACTTTTGCCCATTCTCCCAAATCGGGAAGCCAGCCGATTGTTCCGTAGCTTGTAAAAACAATATCGAATTTCTGATCGAGAACATCGGGAAGACTGTACAGATCTGTACAGAGAAATTCTGTATCGGTTCCTGCTTTCTGAGCCAGATCTTTTGCTGCTGCAATGGCTTTATCCGACAGATCAATTCCTGTAACTTTCGCGCCCATTCTCGACAGCGACACAGAATCCTGTCCGAAATGACACTGGAGATGAAGAATGGTTTTTCCTTCAATATTTCCTAAAAGTTCCAATTCGATGGAATTCAGGGAAGTTCTTCCTTTCAGAAACTCGTCTACAAAATAAAAATCTGATTTGAGATGCGGTTCTACTTTCGCATTCCACGAATTTTTGTTTATTTCAAGATAATTTTCCATTGGTTTTAATTTTTAGATAAAAGTTTAAACAAGTCTTCTTAAAAAGATTGCTTTCATCATAGTTTTTCTAATAGTTTTTTCTTCTGTAAGGTAAATTCTTCCTCCGTTAAAATGCCGTTTTCTCTTAATTTTCCTAATTTTTCGAGCTGCTCAAGAACGCTTTCAGAAATTACATCCTGTTCTGCAGAGGATGTTTCCGAAACGTCTTCCCTGTTGTATATTTTACTGATGAACTGGTAAAAATCTTCAGCATAATCTTTATTAAAAAACGACTCAAACTCAAACATTTTATCTTTTGTATGAATTCTGATGTTCGGCGATACAAAGTTTTTGACGAAGCTTACTTCAAGAATATCCTCATTAAGAAATTCATTCACTTTTGCAGGTGAAAACATCGCTTTGGAAACTGAAATCATTCTTTTTGGAGTCGTAAGCAGAATTCCGGCATCCGTAGTTTTTGCAAACTGTGCATCGGTAATCGCTAGAATCACTTCGTCAGGATCAAGAATATAAGGAAGTTCCTTAATTTCTCCCTTTGTAAACATAGAAAGACTGGCTCTTAAACCTTCCATCTGATTTTTTATTTCTTTCAGTCGTCTTTTATAAAGATCTTTTGACAGCACCCTTCGCTCTGAATCTGCAACAGCAGGTACATTTTCAGAAATATTTTCCTGAACGGTTTCATGCTGAACAATTTCTCCGTTTTGGAGCAGGCTTTCAATGTCTTTTAAGCTGAAACGGTGCAGATCCGAAAGCAATTCTTCATTCAGCACACTCGCTTTTTCAAGGCATGAATTACAGATAATATTTCCGTCAGAAAGCTTATTTTCACCCAACATCATATCGATTGAAGTGAGTTCTTTTCCACACAATCCGCAATGATTATTCATTATAATATCTTATTATATTTAACCTGTTTTAATTTTTGATTTAGCTAAAAAAGAAAAACAGGGATTAAAGCCGGTCTAATAATTTTTTCTTCTGTTCCGCAAATTCCTGATCCGTCAGAACACCCATTTCCCTAAGTTTGCCGAGCTTTTCCAGCTGTTCAAAAATAACTTCCGGAGCTTCTTTCTGTACACCAGAATTCTGCTGTACCGGATTTGAATCCTCAGGCTTTTGAAACGGATTCTCAGCAACCGGCATATTGTAGAGATTAAAAGACGAAGACTGAATTTGTTGTTGTTGTTGTTGTTGTTGTTGTTGTTGTTGTTGTTGTTGTTGTTGTTGAACAGGCTGATTCACATTCCCATGCAGATATTGATTAACTGCGTTGCAGAAGTTGTTCCCGTCACTTTTGTTATGAAGCTTAAACTCTGCTGTGGAACCGTTTTTAGAGAAAATTTTTAACGTTGAATATAAAAGACTTTCCACATGCTCAACAGAACGTATATGTTCGAAGAGATATTCATCTTTCTGCACATTTCCAAAAAGCTTTTTATCTATGAAAACAACTCTTTTCTGCGTAGAAAACAAAAGTCCTTCCACCTTCGAAGGCATGGTAAGACCTTCTGCAATCGCGGTTAACCTTTCATTATTTTCTAAAATATGAACGAGCTCTTTTACTTCGCTGTTTACAAAAATGCTCAGCCTCGCATTCAGGGCAACAATCTGATCCTGAATATCATCAAGTCTGGTCACTGTTCCGCCAAATCCAAAAGAAGGAGTTTGGGAACGCTGTACATTTGAAGTCTGTGAAGAAGCCGGATTTTCAACTTCGCCGATTTTCCCCTGCAAAATAATTCCCCTGATCTCGGGCAGGAAAAACTGCTGCAGATTATTAACAATATCCTTATTGATACCGGAAGCTTCATTCAGGCATTTGTTACAGAGAATATGATTGTCTGCCAGTTTGTTTTCGCCCAAAAGCGTATCCATAGCCGTTAAAGGAGTTCCGCACAATCCACAAATATTGTTCATTGGGTTTTATGTTTAATAGTTTTAAAAATCACAAAACAATTTTATGATTTTCTAAAATACAAATTTGTAATTAAATCGTACCAACTGAAAATAAAAAAGCATCAGGATTAATGATGCTTTTTTATTTCTTATTTATTCTATCCCAAAAACTCTTCTAGAGAAAGCGTTTTCTGCTCCCCTGCTTCAAGATCTTTATAGGTTACCGTTCCGTTTTTAATTTCTTCTTCGCCTAAGAATACCAGATTTTTAATCCCTTTTTTCTCAGCATATGTAAACTGTTTGCCAATCTTTGCCGCTTCAGGATACATTTCTGCGGAAACTCCTTTTTCTCGCAGTTGTCGGATTAATTTTAAAGCTGCTACCGTTTCATTTCCACCGAAATTAGCAAAAAGATACTCTGTTTTAGAGGTCGCTCCTTCAGGGAAAAGACCAAGTTCTTCCATCACAAGATAAATTCTGTCTAATCCGAAAGAAATCCCGATTCCCGGAATATTTTTTACGCCAAAAACTTCCGTAAGATTATCATATCTTCCGCCGCCGCCGATGGAACCCATCTGAACTTCATCTGCTTTTACTTCGAAAATCGCTCCGGTGTAATAATCCAGACCTCTTGCTAACGTAATGTCAAACACAAGATTCTGAATGTCCACACCGAGATTTAAAGATTGTGTAATCACAAATTCAAGCTCTTCTACCCCTTTTAGTCCTGTTTCATTCCCTGCAAATTTTTCTTTTAGCTGAAGAAGATTTTCCAGCGCATCATCCGACTGGTTGAAAAGGAAATCCAGTTTATTAATTGATTCCTGTGCAATTCCTCTTTCCAGCAATTCTTTTACAACACCGTCTTTCCCGATTTTGTCTAATTTATCCAAAGCTACCGTGAAATCTATTAATTTGTCGGTAATTCCTGCAAACTCAGCCAATCCTGAAAGAATTTTACGGTTATTGATGTGGATGGTTACAGAAACTCCAAGTTCCGCGAAAGATTTCAAATACAACTGAACCAGATCTACTTCCTGCAAAAGACTTTCGCTTCCTACCACATCCGCATCGCACTGGTAAAACTCTCTGAATCTTCCTTTAGCGGGTCTATCTGCTCTCCAAACAGGTTGAATCTGATATCTTTTAAAAGGAAAAGTAAGTTGACCATGATTCATGGCAACATATCTTGCAAAAGGCACGGTAAGATCATATCGTAATGCTTTTTCAGAAATCTTTTTCGTTAAAGCCTGATGATTCTCAATAGTTAGTTCTTCTTGAGGAATTTTATCTAAATAATTTCCTGAATTTAAAATTTTAAAAATCAGGCGGTCTCCTTCTTCTCCGTACTTTCCCGTTAATGTTGAAAGATTTTCAAAACTTGGAGTTTCTAAAGGCTGAAATCCAAAAAGTTCGAAATTTTTCTGTAAAGTATTGATAATATATCTTCTTCTTGAGACCTCTAATGCTGAAAAATCTCTTGTCCCTCTTGCTAAACTTGGTTTCATTTTATGATAAATAAATGATATTAATATGTATAAGCTGCAAAAATAAGGAATTGAAAGGACTTTTACTACACATAAACCTGTTTAAGCTTTATCTGCAGATATTACTAAACCTCACAGGTTTTTAAAACCTGTGAGGTTTGAAAAGACTTAAAAATACATGAAGCTCATATGCTTTCTAATATTTCCAAAATCTCTTCGCCGTAATTTTCTATTTTATGCTTTCCAAAACCTTTGATATCTCGTAACTCTTCTTTTTTAGCCGGTTTATATTTCGCTACAGACATCAGTTCTTTGTTTGAAGCAATAAAATAGCTTGGCAGATTTTGTTCTTTTGCTTTCTCGGAGCGCCAGTATTTCAAAGCTTCCAGTATTTTTAATTCATCATTATTTAAGGCTTCATCTTCTGCGGAGTATTTTACTGTTTTAGAATCTTTTACAACGCTTTGCTGAACGATTTTCAATTCTTCAAAATACAGCACAACCGACCAGTATTTTTCGTCCTGAACGAAAGCGGTTTCAACTTTTATAATATCGTGCGATTCCAGAAAAGCTTCAAGTGTTTTTTGATCTTTTTCAAGTTGTCTGTCGTCCAGTCCGATTTTAAAAACTTTTATTTTCATGGTTTGTAATTTTTAGATTATTTTCCTCCCAACAAAAGAATTTCATCTACACGAATTTCCGTAATGTATCTTTTTACACCGTCTTTATCGTCATACGATCTGTAAGTAAGTTTTCCTTCCACAGCGATTTCTTTTCCTTTCGGAACGTATTTTTGAAATATTTCAGCGGTTTTTCCGAAAGCGACCAGATTGTGCCATTGTGTTTCTTCTACTTTTTCACCTTTTGCATTGGTGTAATGATCTGATGTTGCAAGAGAAACGACAGCTTTTACATTTCCGTTATCGAAGCTGATGATTTCTACTTCTTTTCCTGTAAATCCGATTAGGGTAACTTTGTTTCTTAGTGACATAACTTTATTTTTAAATTTAACGTTCAGATAAGAGACGTTCATGTTTTTCTCAAATCTCTGTGGCAAAGGTTGCTGAATTTAAGAACCGGAGTCGGTAGAAAACTATTTAAATTCGTTTGTAGTCGTTTGCAAACGGATAATTTCGTATCTTTGAAATCCTATGAAGAAGACAATAAAAAGAACGTTCCGCGTTTCTAAATATGTGATTTACAGAGAAACTCTGGTAGACTATAAAGAGCATTTCTGGTCGTTTCTGGGAGCGTTTTTCGGAATCGGAATAATTGCTTTCATCCAGTCGCACACTTTGTCGGCAACAGAAAATATCTTTTTAATCGGTTCTTTCGGAGCTTCAAGCGTTTTAATTTACGGAGCCATTCAAAGTCCTCTTGCACAGCCCAGAAATTTAATCGGAGGACACGTTCTGTCGGCTTTGGTAGGCGTTACCGTTTATAAAATTGTTCCGGACATCATCTGGCTTTCTGCACCTCTGGCTGTTGCTTTTTCCATCGTTTTAATGCAGTACACAAAAACGCTTCATCCCCCAGGCGGAGCCACTGCGCTTATTGCGGTAAGTTCTACAGGAAAAATTCCGGAACTGGGATATTGGTATGTTCTTTCTCCTGTTCTTTCAGGATGTATTATTTTATTGATTATTGCTTTAATTTTCAATAATATTACCTCAAACAGAAGTTATCCGAATCATAATCGGTTTACATATTTACTGAAGAAAAAACACAAACATCCACACAAAATGAAAAAGCTATGAATTGTCTCGAATGCGGCGAAAAAATTATCGGCAGATCCGACAAAAAATTCTGTAATGATGCCTGCCGAAATGCCTACAACAATAAACAGAACAAGGATTCCAGCAATCTGATGCGGAACATCAATAACAGGCTTCGCAAAAATTACAGAATTCTGACGGAAGTGAATACCGAAGGAAAAACAAAAATTGCCAAATCCAAGCTCGATGGCTTAGGTTTTGATTTCGATTATTTCACAAATCTGAAAGTTTATAAAAACGGCTCCGAATATAAATTTATTTACGATTACGGCTATAAACTTTTAGAAGATGATTTTGTTCTGATCGTAAAAAATCAGGCTTAGAAACAACAAAGATTTTTAAACATGAAAGAAATTGTTCTTATCACGGGCGCAAACGGACTGGTTGCCAAAGAATTGTCTAAAAAACTTGAGAAAGATTATACGGTACGTTTTCTTACGCGAAAAAAACAGAACAGCAACGATTTTGAATGGGATATTAAAAAAGGAACGATCGACGAAAAAGTTTTTGAGAATGTTTCCCATATCATTCATCTTGCGGGAGCGAATATTTCGGAAAAAAGATGGACCGATGAAAGAAAAAAAGAACTGATTTCAAGCCGTGTCGATTCTGCAGGTTTGCTTTTAAAAACTCTGCAAAAAAATAATATCAGATTAAAATCTTTCATTTCCGCTTCCGGAATTAATTATTACGGAACAAAAACAACGGAGAAAATTTTTACTGAAAATGATGGTCCGGGAAATGATTTTTTAAGTGAAGTTGTGATTCTCTGGGAGAAAGCTGCGGATGATTTCAAGGAACAAAATGTTGCAGAAAGAGTGGTTAAAGTACGTACTGCAGTGGTGCTTTCTAAAAAAGACGGGGCTTTAAAAAAGATGCTTCCGCCTGTAAAAATGGGCATCGGTTCGCCTATCGGAACAGGAAAACAATACATGCCTTGGATTCATATCAATGATATTTGTTCGATTTACGAATTTGCTTTAAAAAATTCTGAACTGGATGGTGCATTTAATGCGAATTCCCCGCAACATACGACGAATGAAAATCTGACAAAAAATATGGCGGAAGTTCTTCACAAACCTTTATTTATGCCCAATGTTCCCGCTTTTGTTCTGAAACTGATGTTCGGAGAGTTGTCGGAGGCCTTGCTGGAAGGTTCGAGAGCTTCATCCGAAAAAATTCAGAAAGCAGGTTTCCAGTTTGAATTTCCTGAATTAAAGCGGGCTCTGGAAGATTTATTGAAATAAAAAATGTAATGAAGATTGTAAAATCTATGCAAAATATGAACGTACATATTGAAAAGACAGAAATTTTATCTGATAACTGGTATACTTTGAAAAAAGTAACTTTCAATATTCAAAAAAAAGACGGAACCATCGAACAGCAAAGCCGTGAAGCCTATGACAGAGGAAATGGTGCCGTTATTTTACTTTATAATAAAAAATCTGAAACGATTATTTTGACAAGACAGTTCAGACTGCCAACTTTTATCAATGGAAATCCAACAGGAATGCTGATCGAAGCGTGTGCCGGATTATTGGACGATGACAATCCCGAAGACTGCATCAGAAGGGAAACCGAGGAAGAAACAGGTTATAAGATCTCAAAAGCTGAAAAAATATTTGAAGCCTATATGTCTCCCGGTTCGGTAACAGAAATTCTTCATTTTTTTATTGCAGAATATTCTACGGAAATGAAAATTACAGAAGGCGGCGGATTGGATGAAGAAGGCGAAAACATTGAAGTCCTTGAACTTTCAATTGATAAAGCATTGGAAATGATCGATTCGGGAGAAATTAAAGATGCAAAAACAATCATGCTGCTGCAATATTTAAGAATTAAAAATATTCTATAAAATTCAAATTTAAATTAATTTTATTCAAGCCATTATGAAACTAATATATACAATAAGTCTTTCTTTATTTTTATCTGCTTCTGTTTTTGGACAGAAAACTGAAAAAGCAGGCCCTAAAGATAAAGCTGTCATTGAACATTTTAAGAATGATTATAAAAAGAAAAATTATAAGAAGTTCGATGGAAAAATGACACTTAATGACAATCAGATATTGTTTGATAACAAAATTATATTCTATGATAAAGCGGATAAAATTACTGAAACGATGCTTAAAGAAGGATTAATTTATCCTCAGCTTTTAACGGAATTTCAGGTTGATAAATTCGAAAACGAAGACAGCGACAGAACGCAGAAACGATTTGCAAAAATTCAAAAAAACTGGAAAGATTCTTTTGAAGTCAATAATATTAAACTGAGTGGTGGTTCTGAACTGAGTTTTTTAAGTACCGATGAAAAGGTAAAGCGTTTTAAAGTGGTCTGCAAAGACCCGAAGTTTCCGAATCTTATGATTTATTATTTTGAATTAACGAATAAAAATGCTACAAAAGATACTTCTGTTCAGGATTTTATTAAGAATTCCAAACTGACGCATATTTTCCAGAGAACGGAGTAAGAAGGATGACTAATAACCATAACGTCAATGTAAAAGCTTTATTGAGAAAATATTTTTGGGTAATTATTTTTATTATAATTCTTTTGTTACAGGATTTTTTTCTCAAACCCTTTGTAAAAGATCTGTATTTAAACGACGATATAAAAAATTTCAAAGAGTTTTCATGGAAATACACGGTTTTTATTTTTACTATTCTTGCGGGAATCATTATTTTCATTTCAAGGAAAAACATTACGTTTTCGGCTGTGCCTTCAATTTTATTGGGTTTAATGATATTCGGAAGCGGATTTTACTTCGGATTCCATTCTTTGGTGGATAATGCTTTACTTTTAATCAATTCAAAAAAGAAGAATACGGAAATCAATAAAACTTACGAAGTAATTCATGATAAAAAAAGAAAGTATTTTGGCTGAATAATGAAAATTCTATTCATGATAAAGAGGATCTTCAAAAAATTAACCGCTATAGAATTTCCAAAGATTTAAAAGCTATTTTTAATCTTCAGAATAATGATACGGTAAAAGTAAGGTTTAATAAGGGATGGCTTGATGTAAATTATCTCGAAAAATAATTACGCTCTGAAAATGTACAATGCGACCAGAAGAAACAGAAATATAGGAACCGAAAATCAAGGTTTTAGCCAAAATAATAAATTGAAAATTTCAACACCTAACGGAACACTAAAGTCTTTTTACGAAAGAATTGGCAAGCATGAAAAAAAATCTAAAGTAATAAATGGACACGAATTTTTATTTATCATTGAAGAGCTTCGCGAAAACTGTTATCACTCCTGTTCTGTTTCTGATCTTGAAAAGATAATCGAAAATATTCCTAAAGAAGATTATGGAGATTTAAAGTTTATTGTTTTACGCCAGCCGAAAAGAAAGGAGGAAATAATCTCTCCGGTTTGGGGAAGGCTTGTTTACAGCTTTGAGTACGAAAACGAATATTTTCCAGCAATAGTTTTAGACTCAATAGATTTAAACAAAAAGTTAACATGGTCTAAAAAGCAAAGTGTTGAAGATCAGAAAGAATTTGAAAGATTAAAGCAAGACGGACATATTTTTACAGAAGATAAAAGAAATTTTGTTTCTCAGTTAAGTTTGGAGCCTTCAAGAAATACTCAATTGTATAGAACTTTATTACATGAATTTGGCCATTATGTTCATTATTTAGAAGTTGTTGAAAGACCTTTCGAAAATGATGAAGATTATGATGCAAAAGAAATTTGTGATGATTATTACTCAGCCTTACCTAAAGTTGAAAAAGAAAATTTTGCCCATCAATATGCTGATCAACTGAAGAAAAAATTAACTGAAGAAAAAATAATTCCTTTTAATAGTCTTTAATTTAAAAGATCAAAAATGAAAATCAAAAGCATAGATCACCTTGTTTTAACAGTTGCAGACATTGAAAAAACAGTAGATTTTTACACCTCTATTCTTGGGTTTGAAGTCGTAGTTTTTGGAGAAAACAGAAAAGCACTGACTTTTGGAAATCAGAAAATTAACCTTCATCAGAAAGTAAAAGAATTTGAACCAAAAGCTGAACATCCGACTTGTGGCTCTGCGGATCTATGTTTTATTTCCGAAACCGACATTTACGAAGTTTTACGGGAACTAAAGGAAAAGAATATTGAGATCATCGAAGGAATTGTTGAGAGAACCGGAGCTTTAGGAAAAATACAATCGGTTTATTTTAGAGATCCGGATCTGAATTTAATTGAGGTTAGTAATTATCTGTGAAATAACACATAAAATTATGCACAAAGATTATCTTAATATTAATTTTCAGGATAAAATAAATTAATACTGAATAAGTTATGATTTTTACATTTTAAAACCTTAATTTTGCACCCCGAAATAAGGATCATCCATTATGAAAAAATTAGGCGAATACAGAAAGCTTCTTGAGGTAGATAAAAATGTAACACTGAAGGAATTGAAAACCATCTACAGGAATACGATGAAAGATACGCATCCAGATAAATTCATCAATGATGAAGCAGGAAAGCAGGAAGCGGAAGAAAAAAGCAAGTCTGTGATTGAAGCCTATCATTTTCTGGTGAGCATCAATCCGGAAACACAGGAAAAATACAAAGAAGAATATACCGAAACCATTACGAAATCTAATATTCAGGATTTTTATCTTGAAAAATCGGTTCTAAAAGTGCAGCACCTGAACGGAAATATGTACGAATATCTTGGAGTTCCGAAAAATACCTATATCAAAATGGTGAATTCTGATTCTCCGAGCCGTTTTGCAAGAAGACATATTTACGGAAGTTTTGTCTACAGAAAAGCCGGTGAGGCAATGGCGGAATAATCCCCTATTTACAATAAATAAGAGCTTTCAATTAATTTTGGAAGCTTTTTTATTTGATTAATTTTTTTTGATTGTCCGTAATTTGTCAGAATAAAAACCTCTGCGATCTCAGTTAAGTTTTAACGCTTCTGCGAACCTTAAAAACTAGTTTGTTTATAAAAAGTCTTTGCCTGCTTAGCGTTAAAATCAAGCATTATGATTGATAACAGATAATCAATTAAATTTTAATTTTAACGCAAAAGAGTCGCTAGTCTTTTTTAAATTATTGAACATACTTTTCGGTCGCAAAGACTTTTTATTCAGCAAATGAGCAATCATGTTTCTTTTCTTTTTAAGATTGCTTCGTCGCTTCAGAACTACGTTTGCAGGTCTTCAGTTTGGTCGCAATGACATAAAAAAAACCGCATCATTGCTGATACGGTTTTTGGTTAATTAAGGTGTTATATTAGTCTAAATGTTTTGGCGTAAAACCATCTTCACTTAGTTCTCTGTGCTCATAATCGGCTTTCATTTCAGCTTCATAATCTACTTTTTTATGTTTACCCATTCTTCTCAGAATTGAATCAAATAAAGAGTAAACTACCGGTACAATAATTAAGGTAAGGAATAGAGACGATGTTAAACCACCGATAACTACCCAAGCCAAACCTTTGTTCATTTCCGCTCCGGCTCCAGTCGCCAATGCGATCGGCAGCATCCCGAAGATCATCGCAATCGTTGTCATAAGGATCGGACGAAGACGGGCGTGATTTGCCTGTACCAAAGCGTCGTGTGTATTGGATCCTGCTGCTTTTCTGGCATTGGTAAAGTCGACAATCAAAATCGCGTTCTTCGCAACCAGACCAATCAACATAATCATCCCTAACATCGTAAAGATATTCAGTGAATTTGCTGTTAAGGCAAGAATTACCATTACTCCGATCATCGCCAGAGGAATTGAGAACAATACCACGAAAGGATACACAAAACTGTCGTATAATGAAACCATTACAAGGTAAACCAATACAATAGCCGCCAATAAAGCGATTCCCAACGTACCGAAACCTTCCTGCTGGTTTTCCATATCTCCACTCCAAATATAATCTACTCCTATAGGTTTGTTTTTGCTCTTCATGAACTGATTTGCCCATTCGTTGGCAACATCTCCTACAGGTCTACCCACTGCTTTAGCTCTTACTTTTACAGAAGGTGATTTATCTCTACGCTCAAGCAAACTCGGCCCAGATCCCATTTTAACCTCAGCAAACTGACTAAGACGAACCTGCTGTCCCTGAGGATTCGTAAACATTAAGTTTTTAACATCATCAATAGACTGTCTGTTCGCATCTCCGAAACGGATATTGATGTCATACTCGTACTCTCCAGCTCTGAATTTCCCGTCTGTATTTCCGTTGAATGCCGTCTGCATTGTCTGTCCTACACTTGAAAGATTCAGGCCTAAAGAAGCCATTTTATCTCTGTCGATATTTACCTGAACTTCAGGGTTTCCTGAATCGGTAGATAATTCTGCATCTACTGCTCCCGGAACTTTTTTCAGCAATTCTAAAATTCTTGTTGCTTCTTTTACAGCGGTTGCGTTGTCCGGAGCGGTTACTACCATTTCGATCGGTGCATTTTCAGCACCCATGATTCCGATTGGAGCAGTTTTGAATTCTACTCCTGTAAATTTCTCTTCTAAAGCTCTTTTTATTTTTGCAGCTTTGATATTGGTGCTTTCAGAACGTTCAGATTTATCCGTTAAATTTACCTGAACTTCCGACTGATAAGTTGTCGCCTGAGCTCCGCCAAAACCTGTTGACTGCTGTCCTACTGTTGTAATTAAATCAACAACATCTTTATCGTTTCTTAAAAACTTCTCAACATCTAAAGTCAGTTGATTGGTCTTTTCAATGGTTGCATCTTTTGGTAATTCCATCTGAACAAGGAACTGCCCTCTATCGATCGGCGGGAAAAATTCTCCTCCGATAAATCCGAATGCTACCAACATGAATGAAGAAATCAATACGATGAAAGTAATTACGACCGTGGAAATTCTTCTTAATGTGGTTTTTAAACACCATTCAAGAATTCCTGTGATCCAGTGCGTGAATTTCTCGATTAAACCTTCAAACCAAAGGATGAATTTTTCGAACCAGTTTTTTCCTGTTAAATGCTCAAGCTTACCAAATCTAGATGAAAGCCACGGAATGATGGTAAATGAAGCCAGCAACGATAGCATTGTTGCGATAACCACCGTAACGCAGAACTGAGCCAGAATGTTGGCTACCAAACCAGAACTCATCGCAATCGGTAAGAATACCACCACAATTACCAAAGTAATCGCTGCAACAGTAAACCCGATCTCCGAAGCCCCGTCGTAGGCTGCCCTGATTTTACTTTTCCCCATCTCCATGTGACGGTAAATATTTTCCAGTACAACG
The DNA here is from genome assembly GCF_059579425.1 of Chryseobacterium sp. 2P. NCBI lineage: Bacteria > Pseudomonadati > Bacteroidota > Flavobacteriia > Flavobacteriales > Weeksellaceae > Chryseobacterium > Chryseobacterium sp. 2P. Next base: position 1,907,613 of record NZ_CM184194.1, on the reverse strand, counting down.
ATCGCGTCATCCACAAGAATACCTACCACTAAGGAAAGTCCCAGTAAACTCATTAAGTTCAGCGTATATCCCATCAGATTCATTCCGATGAATGTTGCCACCAATGAAGCCGGAATGGAAACCATTACGATGAAGGCATTTCTGATGCTGTGAAGGAATAATAACATTACAATTGCTACCAGAATAATCGCTAAGAATAAGTCGAAAATTACGTGGTTCGCAGATTCAAGGGTAAAGTCGGTTGTATCGTTTACCACTTTTACTTTTACACCCTGTGCTTTATAAGCTTCCTGAACGGTTTCAATGGTTTTCTGAACGCTTTCAGATACTGCAACCGCATTGGCATCAGATTGTTTTTTAACCTGCATTAAGATCGTAGGAAACTGGTTGAATCTCGCTACTTTCTCCACATCTTTCTGAGAATCGAAAACCGTAGCAATATCAGACAAACGAACCTGCGCTCCGTTTTTATTGGAAACCACAAGATTGTTCATTTCAGCTACAGATTTATACTTTCCGGATAATCTGATGGTAGATTTTGAGGTTCTGGTTTTCAGACTACCTGTCGGGAAATCTAAGTTTGAAGAAAGAATTGCCTGCTGAACATCTCCGATAGAAAGTCCGTAACCCTGCAGTTTTTTCTCGTCAAGATTTACCTGAATTTCTCTTTCCTGTCCACCCACAAGGTCAACCTGAGCAACACCGTTTACACGGGAGAAAATAGGCTCAATTTTTTTATCTAAAAGGTCATAAAGATCTTTGCTGTTTAATTTGTCTGATGAAATACTCATCGTGATAATCGGTAAATCATCCAGAGAGAATTTATTAAGAGACGGCGCTTTTACATCATCCGGAAGGTCTGCCAGAATGGCGTTTACCTTTCTCTGTGCATCATTCAATGCATAATCTACATCAGCTCCGTCGTTCAGCTGAACCATAATTACGGACAAACTTTCATAGGAAGAAGATTCTACTTTCTTCACATTTTCCAAAGAACCAACGGCATCTTCAATCTTTCGGGTAACGGATGTTTCCACCTCTGCAGGCGAAGCTCCCGGATACACCGTAGAAATGGTTACCATATTGGTTTCAAACTTCGGAATCAATTCGTATCCCATGAGCGTATAACTCAGGATACCTCCCAACGTAAGAATCGTAAACAATACGATTACCAACGAAGGTCTTTTAATCGATATTTCTGCTAACTTCATAAACCTTCTACTTTACGATATTTACTTTAGATCCGTTATCCAGATTGATCTGTCCGCTTGTAACCACCTGATCTCCGTCATTCAGTCCGCTTAAAACCTGAACTTTATCGCCATATACTTTTCCGACGGTTACTTTGATGAGTTTAGCCACTCCGTTCTGTACAACAAATAATTGTCCGGAGCTTACCCCGTTTACAAATGCTTCTGCAGGAACCGTTAACATATTCTGTGTTTCTGCGCCGTTGTTTGTTTTAAAGGTTGCTGTTGCGTACATACCGGCTTTAAGGTTTCCTCTGTTCTGAACTTCAATTTCAACAGGGAAATTTAAAGAAGCATCACTTTTAGGAGCGATAAATGTAATTCTTCCCACAAATGAATCTTCCGGTAAAACGTTTACTTTAATCGGAACTTCCTGTCCTAACTGAATTTTCCCGATCTGGCTTTCATCAACCAAAACCGAAAGTTTTAAGCTGTTGATGTTTACGATTTCGAATAGTCCTGTTCCCGGAGCAACCACCATTCCCGGCTCTACCATTTTTTTATTGATGGTTCCGCTGATTCCTGCACGAATACTTGTATCATTTACTTTTACACCCTGAGCTCTTAGAGCAGCCTGAGCGTTTTTAAGCTGTAATCTGGAATTATCAAGCTGCTGTTTGGTAACACCTCCTGTTTTAAAGGCATTTTCATAACGCTGGTTGTCTGCAATAGCATTCTGTAAATTGTTCTGAGCCTGTGTAACATCTACTTCAATAGCATCTCTTTTAATAGTTGCCAATACCTGTCCTGCTCCCACTCTTGAGCCTTCTTTTACCAAAACGCTTACCACGCGTCCTGAAATTTCAGAAGACTGGTTCATTTCCTGCTTCGGGATAAATGTTCCGTTTGCACTGTAATCTGTATCAATGTTTTCTCTCGAAACCGTTACAACGTTTACGTTAACTTTGTCTACCTGCTTTGCAACCTCTTTTACTTCCTGTGTCTGCTTTTCTTTATTTCCGGCAATCTTGTAAGCCGCCAAACCAACCAGGACAGCTGCTACGATGATATATATTAAAGTTTTTTTCATAGTTTATTACGGGTTTTGTAGTGTGTTTAATTCTCCTTTTGCTTTAATTAATTTAATTTCAGCCTGTTTGTAATCCAGCAAAGCATTGGCGTAATTCTGTTTTGCCTGCGTTAATGCATTTTCAGCATCCAGAACTTCTGTAAGTGTTGCTAAACCGTACTGGTAATTGGATTGTGTATTTTTCTGAACTCTTTCTGCCAATCCTACGTTGTCTTTCATACTTTCAATATTAATTAAAGCATTTTCTATGTTGGTAATGGCATTTTTATAATCTAAATTAAGGCTTAACTGTGTATTCTGAATATCCAGATCAAGATCCTGAATATCAACTTCTGCCTGATTGATCTTTGCTTTTGTAGCTCCTCCGGTAAAAATCGGAATATTAACATTTAATCCGATTGCAGAGTAATCGCTCCAAAGCACACCATTTTTAAGCCCGTTAGTTAATGGAAATTTTGCTCCGTTTGCACCCCAGCCGTAATTGGCAACAAGGCTTACTGTAGGGTAAAGATACGCTTCAGTCGCTTTTTTATTGAATACCAGAAGCTCTCTGTTTTTATTTAAAACTTTGATTTCGGTACGGTTATCAAGATTTAAATTTCCTGCAACCAGTTCCGGTTTTGGTTCAATGGTTTTTTCTTCTAGCTCGATATCAGATTCAATCGGAACTCCCATATAGAACTTCAGTGCGTTTTTAGCCAACTGAACAGAATTAATTAATGTCTGTTTGTTTGATCCGATGTTGGTAAGCTGAACATTCGTTCTGTCGAGATCAATGGATTTTGCCAGTCCGTTATCCACCAGACTTTTAATTACATTTCTTACTTTTTCGGTATTCGCATAGCTTGCTTCTACGGTTTTAAGATTTTCTTCCTGAACAAAAACCTGATAGTAAGCGGATGCTACGTTTTCGATGATCTGCTCATTGGTAAGCTGTGCATTAAGAACATAAAATTCTCTTGTAGATTTTGCCGCCTTCAGTCCGGTGAACACTCTCTGATCGAAAATTGCCTGTTGAAGCTGTACGGAAGCGGTAGAGTTCCAAGGCTGTCCAAACTGGGCTCTGATTTTTTCGCCTCCAAATGCAAGAAGGGATTCCTGAATGATGGGATTGTAGGTAAGACCTGCTGTCGCTGAAATCTGAGGTAAAGCTCCTGCTTTTGCCTCATCAATCTTATATTCGGCTTTTTTGATCTGTAAAGCTGCCTTTTTGGCTTCCGCTTTATTCTGAAGTGCCTGTTTGATTGCTTCCTGTAAGGAAACCTGCTGTTGTGCAGACACCGATGAAAAACCGAACATCATAAATGCAGCCGCTATTCCTACTTTTAGCTTGTTTGCAGTTATACGTTTTTTCATAATATTATACTTCGTTTATTTTTTTAATGTAATTATTATGTTAAATGCTTTTATATCTAAATGACGAATCATTTCTTAAAATACTTTAACATTTTTTTAGTTTTTAAATAGCATATTCAAAATGATCTCTTTTCTTTCGGAAATGATCTTATCGAATTCCTCTTCGCTGATCATAAGATTTTCCATTAATAAAGGTCTTACCGCGCTTGGAAAAACCAGCAGAGAAATCATATTCAGAAGAAAATGAATAGGTTTCATCCTCTCTATATTTCCCCGTTCCATTTCTATTTCAATATCTGTAAAAAGCCTTTTCAGCTCATCTTCTTCGATGTCTTTTTTGTGGCAGTTTCCTTTATTGATCTGTGAAACGATATAGGTTTCGAGATAAGGATACTGAAGACTTGTAGACAAACTTCCTTCGATAAACTGGCTGATCTTTTCTTTCAGAGGAAGATCAGAATTCATGATAATTTCAGATTTTTCTTTTTCCACTTTCTGAGCTTCATCAAAAATAATCTGAATGAGATTGTCCCGTGAGCGGAAATAATAATTGATAAGCGTTCTGTTGACACCGGCTTCATCAGCAATCTCCTGAGTAGTAGCGTCAAACTTACCTTTCACAAAGAATAAATTCTTTGCTGTGTCTTTAATTAATTCCTGTGTTTGGTCTTTTTTTGCTTGATTTGACATTTTTGTTAAACAAATTTGTGCAAATTTAAATCAAATTTTATTTTTGACAAAATTGTTAAACAAAATTATTAAACAAATTAGTGTGACATGCATCATATTTTTGACTTTATTCTCAGATTACGACTTATTAACCTTTGATAAATAACCTGATTTTATATCTTTGCCGAAAAATTAGTAACCGATGCGAAAAATATTGTTTCTATGCACAGTTTTCTGCTGTGGATTTTTGTTTTCTCAAAGCAAAATTTCAAAAAACAATGATTATTATTTTTACGAAAACAAGGGACAGATCGTAGATCAGGACGGTAAAGAAAATGCAGGCGTAAAATACCTTTTCCACTCTGCAGGACTGAATGTACAGCTTCGATCTAACGGTTTTTCTTATGATGTTTATGAAACAAAAAAAACAGTAAACCCGAATTCGTCAAAATTCCGAAAAGACCATTCTGTTGATGCAAAAACATATTGTTATGATGAATTTAATTACGAAAATCTGTTTCACCGAATTGATATTGAATTAATTAATTCGAACAAAACGGCAAAATTGACTGCGGAAGGCAAATCTGCAGATTACGATAATTATTACAACATTCCCAACAAACCGAAAGGAGTAACCAGTGTGCATCGTTATCAGAAAGTTTCTTATAAAAATATTTATCCGAACATTGATCTGGTATTTTTTAAACCTAATGATACTTTAAAACCCATTGAGTATAATTTTATTATCAATCCCGGAGGAAAAATTTCAGATATTAAAATGAAATTCAGTGGTGCTCCTGTTGCTGTAAAAGAGAATAAACTTTTAATGAAATTACGTTTCGGAGAAATGTATGAAAATATTCCTAACAGCTGGATTGCAGGAAATAAAAAAGAGAATATTCATGTTTCTTTTAATGATCTTGGCGATGAGATTTTCGGATTTAATGCTCCTGTAAATGTTTCTGATAAAACTATTGTTATTGATCCGGTTCCTACAAGGGTTTGGGGAAGTTATGCAGGAGGTTATGGAGAAGATTACGGAAAAATTAAAACCGACGATCAAAACAGACCTTATCTTTATGGAGGAACTACCAGTACTTCTAATATTGCTACAAGTGGTGCATATCAAACCTGGCTAAACGGACAAGCTGATGCATTTGTAATGAAACTTACAAGTGACGGGCAAAGATCCTGGAGTACTTATTACGGAACTTCCAAAACAGATTATTTCAATGATGTTACATTTGATGAAAATTATAATGTTTATCTCGGCGGTACAGCAGAAAAAACACTTACTAAAGATGCACTATTAGTAAAATTAAATGCTAATGGAAATTTAATGTATATTAAAGATTTCAGCGGAACTCAAGTTGATGAATGCTATACTGTTTCCTATAACCAAAGCCATATTTATCTTGGAGGAGAAACGATGAGTACAGACTTTCCGGTTATTAATGCTGCATATCCTGTAAAACCGAGCGGAGCAGGGTATTATGATGGGTTCTTAATTGATCTGGACAGTGCAACGGGTAATGCACAATGGTCTACTTATTTTGGTGGTTCATCATTATCAACATCTATTTTCACTATATTTTCTTCTACAAATAATCTGGAAGTGATTGGAGCAACGCAATCTTCTACAATTCCAATGATTAATCCGTTTCAGGCTACAAATGGCGGCACATCGGATGGACTCTATTTAAAATTTTCAAAATCAGGAATTTTGTTAAGATCAAGCTATTTTGGAGAAAACGGGCAGGAAAGTGTACGTGAAGCAAGAATCATTAATAATAAACTTTTACTTGCCGGCGAATATATGGAGCTTGTTCCTGGTAGTGTTCTAAAACCGGGAGTCTGGAAAGTAGATTTAGCATCCAACGCTATCGATAAAGTTTATTTTCCATTTATTTATCAGATGCAATTAACAGCCTACATAGATATTACAGGAAATATATTTTTTGGAGGGCTGGCTTACACAAATCAAACGGGCATTGCAACTCCCGGTGCTTATATGGAAACAACCGGGCCCTATATTAAAACTTTTTTAGTAAAATATAATTCTAGTAATGTTAAAGAATGGGGAACTTTTTATGGAGGTAACGGGGGAACTCAATTAGGAACACCAACTAAAGACAGTAACGGATTTATTTACTTTACAGGAATGTCCAGTAATAATACAACTGGTATTGCAACTCCGGGAACATTTCAGCAACAAGGCGGTCATCCATCGAATGATATATTTATTGCAAAATTTCAGGATTGTACGTCGTCTGCTGTAATTTCATCAAACTCTCCCGTTTGTATTAACTCTAACCTTCAGCTAAGTGCAACCGGAGGCACAAATTACCACTGGACAGGTCCAAACGGATTTACTTCTACTCTACAGAATCCTGTAATTCCCAACGCAACAGCAGCTAACGCAGGAGTATACACCTGTCAGGTTACCGGTTCAGGAGCCTGCGATGGAAGTTTTACAGTAAACGTAGTTGTAGGAGACAATGTTGCTCCAATTCCAAATACTGCCAGTCTTCCCAACATTACCGGAGACTGCCATACGACGATTTCCAGTTTTCCAAAAGCAACAGATAATTGTGCCGGAATTATTACGGCAACCACTACCGATCCTCTTTCCTATTCTGTTCCGGGAACTTATGTGATTCACTGGACTTATAATGACGGAAACGGAAATGTTTCGGCTCAAAACCAAAATGTAACGGTAACAGCAACGGCATTACCTGTAACAACCAATATTCAACAAATTTTCTGTAAAAGCACTAATCCAACGGTTGCCAATATTCAGATTACAGGACAGAATATCAAATGGTACAATGCAGCCGGAAATGTTTTGCCTTCTACAACGGCTCTGGTAAACGGACAGACCTATTATGCTTCTCAAACGATTAACGGATGCGAAAGTGATAAAATCGCTGTTCAGGTTACTGTAAATGAAACTCCGAAACCTACAGGAAACGCTGTTCAGGATTTTTGTGCTTCGGCAAATCCTACTTTGGCAAGTTTAGCTGTAACCGGAACTTCCCTTAAGTTTTATGATGCCGCAGGAAATATCTTACCGCTTACAACTCCTCTGGTAAATGGAACAGTTTACTACGTAACACAGACGGTGAACAATTGTGAATCTGAAAAACTGGCAATTACGGTAACACTTTCAACGAATAATGTTCCTGCCAATGATTATTCGGCGACGTTCTGTAACAGTACGACAGGAAACTCTATGATGGTGAATTTAACGTCGTATCAAAGTAATATTATTGCCAATCCTTCAGGATATACATTTACTTATACGGATGATTTTGGGAACGTAATTACCAATCCTTCGGCATATTCTATCAATTTAGGTGCTACTGTAATCCACGTAAAAGTTTCCACACCGGACGGATGTTTTAAAATTGTACGATTAAATTTAGCTCTGAACCCTAAACCTATATTTAACCTTCCTGAAAGAATTGATTTCTGTAAAGGAAAAACAGTTACTCTGGATGCAGGAAGCGGATTTTCATCTTACCTATGGAGCAACGGAGCGACAACTCAGACAATTACCGTTTCAGCTCCCGGAAATTATTCTGTAACAGTAACGAATAGTTTTGGCTGTCAGAGTACAGATAACATTCAGGTAAGCTATACGGTTTTGCCGGAAATTGTTTCCGTAAATATCAGCAATAATTCCGCAACGGTAATCCTTTCTGCGACAGGCAGCTTTGAATATTCTTTAGATAACTTCACATGGCAGGATTCTAACATTTTCACGAACTTAAATATTGGAGAATATATTGTTTATGTAAGAACAAAGGGCGGCTGTATTATTGGTCAGAAACCTTTTTCGATATTCAATATCCCAAATGCATTCACTCCTAATGCAGACGGATATAACGATCAATGGAAAATTACAGGACTGGAAAATTATCCGGGAACTGAAGTGAACGTTTACGACAGAAGAGGTCTTCCTGTTTTCAAAGAGATTATTTCTAAAAAACCTCTGCATTGGGACGGGAAACTCAACGGAAGTCCTGTCCCGACAGGAAACTACTGGTATACGATAAAAGTTTCAGATGGCAGAGTATATACAGGCTGGCTTCTGATTAAAAACAGAGACTAAACAAAAACGAGCGGAAAATTTTCCGCTCGTTTTTTATTTTTAAAGGTTTATTGATTATTTTTTACCACTTTTTGATGAGTCAAAAACAATTACAATAATCGAATTTTATCGTCCAGAATATCAATAATTTTATCTTTATACAATCCTCCGATGGCTTTTTTAAAGTTCTTTTTGCTCATCTGAACTTCGTCCTTAATTTCTTCGGGAGTTGATTTGTCTGAAAGATGAAGCAAACCATAGTTTTCTTCAAGTTTGTCTAAAATTTTCTTTTTAAACTCATCGATATTTTCAAAACCTTGTGGCTGCAGGGAAACGTCAATCTTTCCGTCTTCGCGGATCTCTTTGATATACCCTGATTCTTCAGACAACGGATAAAGCTTTTTGAATACATCCGAATTGTAGATGAGTCCGATATATTTTTTGTTGATGACTACATTCCAGCCCAACTCACTTTCATTCATCATAATAAGATCCACTTTATCTCCTTTTTGGAAAGGCAGATTCTGATATTGAGGATTTCTTTTGAATTTCGTGGTTCCGGTAATCAGTTCCATATCTTCATCCACATAAATATAGACAAGATATCTTTTGCCTTCAATGATCTTAGATTTCTGCTGCTTGTAAGGAATAAACAAATCTTTGATGATTCCCCAATCCATAAAAGCCCCGCTTGGAAGACTTTGTACACAGCTCATTACGGCAAACTCTCCTACTTCTGCCAAAGGAATTTCTGTAGTTGCCTTTAATTTTCCATCATCCTGATATACAAAAACCTCAATTTCGTCATCAATTTCCTTATCATCCTGAATGAAAATTTTAGGAAGAAAAGCCTTTTCTCCGGATTCGTCAGTTAAGATCCATCCTGAATTATTTTTATCTGAAATTTTTAAAGTCTGAGTTTTTCCGAATTGCATGTATGATAAAATTAGTCTGCAAAGGTAAGGAAATATAACCCGAATCTGCAAAATGTAAAACTTTAAACAAAAAAAGAGAAACAATCTGCTTCTCTTTCTAACTTTTAATATCAAATTATTAATATGTTGTTTAAACTAATTTTAAAATTAACCGCAAAAGAGACATAAAAGACTTTATTGGATTTATGTAAAGTATTTCAAAAGTCTGCAAAGAAAAAAATCTTTGATTTTTTTTAACTTATGTGCTCTTTTTTCAATTTAGGAATTAAACTTAAACAGCTAAAGTGTTACAATCTTCTGCATCTTTTGCGGTAAAAAAGTTTAGACAAGTTTAATATTAATTTCAAACTGTTTTTTTATGAATTTTGTACAAATTCCATCAGTTCCCGTTTACTGCTTTCAAAATCGAAGGCATCGTAAACCAGAAAATATTTATGCTTATCTACACATTTTGAAAACATAGATTTTGCCAGTGAAAGTTTATTTTTATCAAAACTCACTTCTTTTACCAAAGCACTGATCTGTTGGGAAGTAAACATGGTTGTACGCATCTGCTGTCGGATCATTGAGAGTTTACTGTCGTCGAATCTTGCATTTTTTCTCAACATATCCATAAATTCACTGAAGGAACTGTTATCCATCACATTGGCATAACTTCCGCCATCATTCCATCCTCCTGAATTTCCGTAGGGATTGTTCCAAACATCATTCCAGTCATTAAATCCGTAAGACTGGTTCTGAACAGGATATGAATCTAATAAAAACAATCCTTCATTGGTAAAGAAATCAAGAACCAATCTGGTATTGTTTCTTACATTTAAGGTGGTTCTGTATAATAAATACCCGCTTTCGTAAATCGAAACAGGAATTCTTCCTGACGGGAGATCAAAAAATCTGAATCTTCCGGAATTGTTGGAAATAAACTGATCTCCCAGTTCCACACTGAACATTCCCTGCTCTGGAATTCTCAGGAAAACTTCTGAATATCCATACTGCTGATTCCATTGGTAATTTGGATTTTTAACCCTGAATCCGTTGTTATTTTCATTCTGATTTCTGAAACCGGAATTATTGCTGTTTCTGCTCTCCGTTCTTTTTGCTTTTGGAGATTCCATTTCTGTTTTTGAAGCCTCGTTTTTTAAAAGTTCGCCTGCTTTTCCTGCTTCCTGCGCGAAAGAAAAACTTCCTACAAGAAACAAAACACTCATAAATATATTTTTCATAACACTTTTTTTAATCTCCAGCTCCACTTTCATGCCAAAAAAAAGAGAAACCAGTATCTGATTTCTCTTTTTTATTTATATGATTGTTAATCAATTACATATGAATTGGTCTTTTCGCGGTAGCATCTAAAGCTGCTTCTTTAATCGCTTCTGCATAAGTCGGGTGTGCGTGAGAACTTCTTGCGATATCTTCTGCACTTGCACGGAATTCCATAGCGATAACTCCTTCAGCAATTAAATCTGCCGCTCTTGCTCCTACGATGTGCATTCCAAGAACTTCGTCTGTTTTTTCGTCTGCAATAATTTTTACCAGACCATCTACATCACCACTTGCACGGCTTCTTCCCAAAGCTCTCATCGGGAAAGAACCTACTTTATAAGCGACTCCTTCTTCTTTCAACTGCTCTTCAGTTTTTCCAACTCCTGCAACTTCCGGCCATGTGTAAACCACTCCCGGAATTAAATTATAGTTGATGTGAGGCTTCTGTCCTGCTAAAGTTTCAGCAACAAAAACACCTTCCTCTTCTGCTTTGTGAGCCAGCATTGCTCCTTTTACCACGTCTCCGATTGCATAAATGTTGGCAACATTAGTTTGTAAATGGTCATTTACTTTCACTCTTCCTCTTTCATCAAGCTCAACACCAGCTTTTTCCAATCCAAGACCGTCTGTGTAAGGCTTTCTTCCTACAGAAACCAGACAGTAATCTCCTTCTACTGTTACTTCTTCTCCTTTTTTGTCTTTCGCTGTAATTTTTACGGTCTCTCCGTTTCTTTCCACTGCGGATACGGCTGTAGAAAGCATGAATTTCATTCCCTGCTTTTTAAGAACTTTCGTTAATTCTTTACTTAGCGCTCCGTCCATTGTCGGGATAATTTTATCCATAAACTCAACCACTGTCACCTGAGCTCCTAATCTTAAATAAACAGAACCTAATTCAAGACCGATTACTCCGCCTCCGATTACGACTAAATGTTTCGGAATTTCTTTAAGATTTAAAGCTTCTGTAGAAGTAATCACTCTTTCTTTATCTAACGTGATGAAAGGTAAAGAAGAAGGTTTAGAACCTGTTGCGATGATGGTATATTTGGATTCGATGGTTTCTGTAGAACCGTCGTTTTTTGTTACTTTGATCTGAGTAGCGGATTCGAAGCTTCCAACACCTTCAAAAACAGTGATTTTGTTTTTGTTCATCAGATAGCTGATTCCGTCTGTATTTTGTTTAATTACCTCATTTTTACGCTCGATCATTCTTGCAATGTCGGCTTGAGGCTCGTTGATAATGATTCCGTGACCTGCAAAATTGTGTTTTGCGTTCTCAAAATGCTCAGAGCTGTCTAAAAGCGCTTTTGACGGAATACATCCCACGTTAAGACAAGTTCCTCCCAAAGTTGGATATTTTTCAATAATTGCTGTTGTGAAACCTAATTGTGCAGCACGGATTGCAGCAACATAACCACCAGGACCGGAACCGATTACGGTAACATCAAATTGACTCATGTTATTTTATGAATTTGTTTATTATTAACTTTCTTATGCTTACAAATTTAACGATTTATTACCACGTGAGAAAGTGAGATTTGTCAAATTTTTGAGAGGGATGATTGAGGATGGAAGATGGAAGTTTAAAGAATTGCAAATATCTTTTAAATTTAATCTTTTTATTCACTAAACTAAGCATCCAGTAAGATCTTCCAGCTCCCGGCTTCATACTTCCAACCAATTATAAATCCACTATCAGTTTCCCCTGTCCGAATTCTCCTGTGCTTTCAAAATATGAGCCTCCGTAAACGTACCAATCAAGGCTTTCGAGATATTCTACAGCATTTTCTGGAGTAATTTGCGGACGGTCTTTTTTGGAGACAATTCCTTTGTACCATCTTCCGGATTTGGAAAAACTTTCATATTCCACAAAATATCGGATCCAGATTCTCTGGCAAAGTTTACACTGCTGAATGCTTACTTCGGCAAATCTTCCATTCGTTTTATCGATTCCCAATTCTGACGTTCTGAATTCTGTGTAAGTGGAAGTCGGTTTTTCGCAGGCGCATCCCAGTTTCTGGATTTTAATCATTACTAATTGTTTTCTGAAATTAAAAGTCCAAAATTAAAAAATATTAGCTGAATACTCAAGGCGGTTATTTCATCAGATCCAGCAAAACTTTTTCGTACTGATTTAAAATAATATTCTTGGAAAATCTGGATTTTATAGAATTTTTAATAGCTTCATTTTCATGATTTTCATGAAGAATTTTCGTAATTTTCTGTGAAAATTCTTCATAATTTTCAATATTCGCAATTTCACCATTGGTATCGTCCTGAATGATTTCAGTGATTCCTCCGGGGCAATTATTGGCTAAAGAATAGGTTCCGCAAGCTCCGGCTTCCAGTAAAACATTCGGAAAACCTTCATATCTTGATGAAAGAATAAAAAGATCTGCATATTTTAAAAACTGATAAGGATTTTCCTGTCTTCCGTGAAAGATCACGTTTTTTAAGCCTAAAAAATCTTTCATTTGATGCAAAACTTCACGATCCTGTCCGTCACCCAAAATATGAAGCAGGATATTTTCGTTTTTAAGCCTGGAGAAAACTTTCAGTAAATTATCAAAACCTTTTCTTGCCGATAAATTTCCGATCGCGACAACATTTTTATAGCCGTATTTAAAACTTTCCGGTTTATGGGAAATTTTAATTTTTTCATCAATGAAATCAAAATCTACAGGATTGTTTATTTTAACGATTTTCGAAGGCTTAATCTTAAAATTAAGCATCAGATCATGCTTCATATCATCACTTTGCGCAATGATCGTATCATAATTGTTATAGAAGTTGTAGAAAAATTTAATTTCCTTTCTGGTAACGTGCTGAGAAACAACATTGGTTTCCCTTGCAATAAATTTTGTCTTGGGAAAAACTTTGATGAATAAAGACAGATAAGCGTTTACTTCTCCAAATCCGGAAAATACAATATCCGGCTTTCTGCGGTAAATTTCCCTGAGAATAGGTTTTAAGGAATGTCTGATTCTTTCCGTATTAACATCAATGATTTCAACGTCATCTTTCAAAATATTGAGATAACCTCCCTGTTTGCGCAGAAGCAATATCTTAGGCTCAAAACGATCCCGTGAGAGATGATTTGCAATGGTAGTAACAATTCTTTCTGCGCCTCCGGTTTCCAGATCCGGCAGAATAAATATGACAGAAATCTTTTTCATCACTGTAAAATTAGTAAAAAGTTTTCTTAACCTTCAAACCAAACCTATAGAGTTTATTTAATCTTTTTTATAAATAAAAATATACTTATTGGAAAACGCAAAGACGCAAGATCTTTATTAATCTTAAACTTTTAAGGCGTAAGAAAATCAAAGATTTCCAATAAGAATTGATGCCTAATTTTATCGTAGATAAAATATCTTTGCGCCTTAAGACAAGGTCGTATTTAATGAATATTTTGCGTCTTTGCGACGATTATAGCTATTAAGTTTAAACATTCTAATTAATAATTTCAGTATGAAATTAAACTCTATTTAATTTTTTCATTTGTTCAGTTTGTCATTCCGTAGGAATCTCAACATAAAATTTTCTAGTACTACATTTAGATTCCTACGGAATGACAAACTTTACGAATACCACTTAAATGAGTACTTTTTCTTAAAATAAAAAAGAAACTCCTCGTGGGAAGAGCTTCTTTTTTATTTTTTTCCCTGAAGAAACCAGTCTATAAATACCCCAAAAAGAAGTAAAAGGAAATAGCATCCTATCAAGAAAATTATAATATACAAAAGATATTTTAATACATCTTTCATTTAGTTGGCAACATCGCTGATGAATTTTATTCTCAACATTCTCACCTCTTCATCCGAAAGCTCATCTCCGAATTCATCAAGCAGAACTTTCATGCTGTCGCTTTCAGATTCATTCATGAATTCCATGAAACCGTCAACAATATCTTCATCAAAATTATCTTCAATATAATAATCGATATTCAGTTTGGTTCCCTGATAAACAATACGTTCCATTTCCTTCAGCAATTCGTCCATCGAAAGGTTTTTTGCTCTCGCAATGTCTTCAAGATCAATCTTTTTATCGGTACTCTGAATGATGAAAACTTTGTGACTGGATTTGTTTGCCACCTGTTTCAGAACCATATCCTGAGTTCGCTCAATATTGTTATCTTCTACATATTTACTGATGAAATCTGCAAATTCTTTACCATATTTCTTGGCTTTTCCTTCTCCGACTCCGTAGATTTTAGTAATTTCTTCCACCGTAATCGGATACTGAACCGTCATATCTTCCAAACTCGGATCCATAAACACTGTGTAAGGCGGAATTCCGTGTTTTTTGGCAACTTTTTTTCTTAGTTCTTTAAGCTGGTTGAATAAATTCTGATCCAGACCGCCTCCGGACTGCATCTGAACCTGATCGCTTTCTGCTTTTGTCTGCGTTAAATCAAACTCTCTGTCTTCTGCAATTAAGAAAGAATGTTCCAGTTTTCCGTCAAGAACCAGTCTTCCCTTTTCAGCAATTTTTAAAACGCCGTAGGTTTCAATATCTTTCTGTAAAAAATTCTGAACCGTTGCCTGTCTTAAAATCGTTTTCCAGTGGTTGTCTTTTTCTTCTTTTCCAAAACCGAAATAAGAAGTCTGTTCCAGTTTGTAAGACTTAGTAACCGCAGTTTCTTTTCCTGCGATGACCGAAATCAGATCTTTAGCTTTGAATTTTTCTCCGGTATCATTAATAAGCTCCAGGACTTTTTTAAGATCATCTGTTGCATCTTTTAATTTTGGCGGATTCGATGAATTATCGCACATCTTTGCGCCGTCACCATTGATCGGATCAAAATTTTCCCCAAAATAATATAGAATATACTGTCTTCTGCTCATCGAAGTTTCGGCGTATCCAACCACTTCATTGAGAAGCTGCAATCCGATTTCTCTTTCGGAAACAGGCTTCTGAGCGAGGAATTTCTCTAGTTTTTCAATATCTTTAGGATCGTAGAACGCCAGACAATGACCTTCTCCTCCGTCACGACCTGCACGACCGGTTTCCTGATAATAACTTTCCAGAGATTTCGGGAAATCGTAATGAATTACAAAACGTACATCCGGCTTATCGATTCCCATCCCGAAAGCAATAGTTGCCACAATCACATCCACTTCCTCCATCAGAAATTTATCCTGATTCGCTACCCTTATTTTCTGATCGAGACCTGCATGATAAGGCAATGCATTTACGCCATTTACCTGAAGAAGCTGTGCAAATTCTTCAACTTTTCTTCGGCTCAGACAGTAAACAATTCCGGATTTCCCTTTATTCTGACTGATAAATTTAACAATTTCTTTGTCTACGTTTACTTTTGGCTGTACTTCATAGTAAAGATTCGGTCTGTTGAAGCTTTCTTTAAAAACCAGAGCATTTGTCATCCCAAGAGTTTTCTGGATATCATCCTGAACTTTTGGTGTAGCCGTAGCGGTAAGTGCAATCACCGGAACATCGGCAATCTTATCGATAATGGATTTCAGGTTTCGGTATTCCGGTCTGAAATCGTGTCCCCACTCTGAAATACAGTGTGCTTCATCAATCGCAAAGAAAGATATTTTTACATCTTTCAGAAAATCTAAATATTCTTCCTTAATTAATGATTCCGGAGCAACGTATAAAAGTTTGGTCTTGCCATTTTTAATATCGTCGAAAACCTGTTTGGTCTGCGTTTTGTTTAATGATGAATTTAAAACGTGTGCTACTCCATCATCAGATGAAAGCCCGTTTACGGCATCCACCTGGTTTTTCATCAACGCTATAAGCGGAGAAACCACGATTGCCGTACCTTCCGAAATAAGAGCCGGAAGCTGATAACATAAGGATTTTCCTCCTCCTGTAGGCATCAGAACAAATATATCCTTCCCATTCAACAGGTTTTCTATGATCTGCTCTTGCTGTCCTTTAAAAGTAGAAAACCCGAAATATTTTTTCAATTCGCCTGATAAATTGGCTTTTTTTGCGCTCATCTAATTTTCTATTGCTAAATTTGCATCTAACCCAAAGATATGAATTTTTCGCTTAAAATAAAAGCGAACGAATTTATAAAAAATAAAATTTATATTAAATATTCTTTTAAAAATATAACGTTTTTTAAGAGATTTTTTGTATACGCTGTAAAAAGAAAAATGGAAAGAGCCGACATCATTTCAATCGCGAAAAGCACTTTAGAAATAGAAATTTCAGAACTTGAAAAACTTAAATCCAGAATTAATGACAATTTTGCAAAAGCTGTAGAAATCATACATTCTGCAAAAGGAAAACTTATCGTGGTGGGAATCGGGAAATCGGCACACGTCGGAAATAAGATCGTTGCTACCCTGAACTCTACAGGAACTCCTTCTCAGTTTTTACACGCTTCGGAAGCCATCCACGGAGATTTGGGCGTTATTCAGAAGCAGGATGTTGTTTTATGTATTTCAAATTCCGGAAATTCACCGGAAATTGTGAATCTGGTTCCTTATTTAAAAGATTATTCTTCCGCCTTAATAGGAATGACGGGAAATAAATCCAGTAAACTTGCGGAATTTTCAGAAATAATTTTAGATACCCATGTAGAAAAGGAAGCGTGCCCGAATAAACTTGCGCCTACCAGTTCAACCACTCTGCAAATGGCTTTGGGAGATGCTTTGGCGATTGCTTTAATGGAAATGAATGATTTTAAGGCGAATGATTTTGCCAAATTTCATCCGGGAGGAAGTCTGGGTAAAAATTTAATTTCGAAAGTGGATGATTTTCTTTCATCCCAAAAACCTCAGGTTACAGAAAATGATACGGTAAAAGATGTTATTATTTCGATCAGCGGTTCCCGACACGGAATCACGGTAGTCACGAATAATGATGAAATTATCGGGGTCATTACCGACGGCGATTTGAGAAGAATGCTTTTAAAGGGTGATGATATCGCTAAAGTTCTGGCAAAAGACATCATGTCTGCGCATCCGAAAACCATCGAGAGAAGTGCTCTGGCTAAAGAAGCCATGAAAATATTAAAGGACAATAATATCGGACAGCTTGTGGTAACGGAAAACGGAAAATATTTCGGGATTATCGATCTGCACAAACTGCTGGATGAAGGAATTAATTAATCAGAATGTATACGTGAAAAGATTTAATTTTTTCTCATAATAAACATGCATCTGCATTTAAAAAAATGAAACATCTCTTTTTACTGAAACTTTTTCCCTAAATTTGAAATCTTAAAAAATATTATCCTGTGAGTGATGCTAAAGACATGTCTTTTTGGGGACATATTGGTGAACTAAGAGGTCATCTCATCCGTTCTATTCTTGCTATTATAGTTGCTGCAGTTATTATCGGTTTCAATATCAACTGGATTATGGATCATGTTTTCTTTGGTCCTACCCGAAACGATTTTGCTACATTTGAGATTGTGAATCATTTTTCTAAAATGATTTTAGGCGAAGACAGCATTCACCTTCCGAAAGATTTTCCGGTTCGTGCAAGCAAGCTTTACCAGCAGTTTAATGTGATGATGGCAGTTTCCATTTTTGGAGGAATTGTTTTGGCTTTTCCTTATATTGTGTGGGAACTTTGGAGATTCATCAGTCCCGCTTTACATCCGAATGAAAGAAAAAATTCAATCTTTATCATCAATTCAGTTTGGATTTTATTTATGACAGGCGTTTTATGCGGATATTATTTAATCCTTCCTTTTGCCGTTAATTTTGGGGTTATTTTCAAAATCTCCGATATTATTATTCCGCTTTATGATTTAAGCGATTATACGACTCTGTTTTTACAGGTAGTTTTAGGAATGGGCGTAATTTTCCTTTTTCCGGTTCTTATTTATTTCCTTACCACTATCGGAATTCTTACACCAACCTTTATGAAAACATACCGTCGTCATGCGATTGTTTTAATCATGGTGGTTGCAGCAATTATCACTCCGGCAGACGTTTTAAGTATGTTGATGGCAGCATTTCCACTGCTTTTACTGTACGAATTCAGTATCATCATGTGTTCGTATACGTATAAGAAAGTTCAGAAAGCGGCAGGAAATTTACCTGCAGTTCAGAAATAATTTTTATCCATTCAAAATATAGTCCCGTAGATTTTCTGCGGGATTTTTCTTTTTCTGTCTTGTCCTGAAAAAGGTTGACTACTAAATACCAAAAAACCAGTCATCCTAATGAGATTAAAAAAAGTATCCGCCCCTGTTCAAGAATACAGTGAAGCATTTAAAAGACAAGTTGTCTCCGAATATGAGCGGGGATTATATACAAAATCACAATTACAAACCCGCTATAATATCAGGGGTAATTCCTGCATTCCCAGATGGTTAATGAAATATGGTAACTTTACTTATGAAAAACAATTAAGTAAAGGCAGACCCATGAAAGATCCACAGAAACAGAAGATTAAAGAGCTTGAAGCAGCATTGGCCAAAAAGGAAGAAGAAATCAAAGTGTTCAGGAAATTTATAGAAATTGCAGAGCGTGAGCTTAAGGTTGAGATTGTAAAAAAGTCTGGTTCCAATCAATCCAGGAAATAAAGGTAAATACGACTCTTTCAACAGAGAATATCTGCCGATTGTTTGGCTACAGTAAGCAAGCTTATTACAAGAGACAAAAACAGCCTGTTTCTACAGATCATGAAACAAGAGTTATAGAATTTGTTGTATCAATTCGTAAAAAGATGCCTAAAATAGGTACTAGAAAACTTTATGTTTTACTTAAGAATGATTTTGAAAAGGAAGAAATTCATGTAGGAAGGGATCAGTTGTTTAGCATTTTGAGATCAAATTATCTTTTAATTCCCAGAAGGCACAGCTATTTTAAAACAACCAATTCCAGACATTGGATGAAAAAATATCCCAATATTATCAAAGGAAAAGAATTGAAATGTTCGGAGAAAGTTTGGGTTGCAGATATTACTTATCTCAAGACCAAAGAGAAGAATTATTATCTTCATCTGATTACCGATGCCTATTCTAAGAAAATTGTAGGATACGAATTGAGTGATAATTTACAGACCAACTCTACGTTGAAAGCATTAAAGCAAGCCATACAGAATCGACTGTACAAGCATTCACTCATTCATCATTCAGACAGAGGGTTGCAGTATTGCAGTAAAGAATATACTGAAACACTCAAGAAAAGTGATATGCTTATCAGTATGACCGAAAATTCGGATCCTTATGAAAATGCTATAGCAGAGAGAGTGAATGGTATTCTGAAACATGAATTTGGATTGATTGATACTTTTGAAAATTTTAAAAATCTTTCCCAACAGCTTGAACAAGCAATTTATTGCTATAACAATTTAAGACCGCATTTTTCTTTACATTATAATATTCCAAACCAAGTACACATGAAAAATAATGTGAAATTAAAAACCTATAAAAAACAAAATCAGAATAGGAAAATTCCTACTCTGATTTAAGTATATTTGTGATATAAAACTAGTTAACCTTTTTCAGGACTAGTCATTCAGGAGCTTTATCGCGCTTTCCGCACTCGCTATTTTCAAGGTTCAGTTTTTGCGGCGGCTTCGCCGCCGCAAAAACTGAACCTTGAAAATGAGCTCAGACAATTGCTGCAATCGCGGCTAGGGTTTTTGTGTGGAAAAGAATTGTTTCTGAAAATATTGATAATAAGTCTTTTGCGGATTGTGTTTTTTTAACCACCCCGTCAAAAATTCTTCAGAATTTTTGACACCCCTCCAAAGGAGGGGAATTTCATTACATAAACAACTGATTACCAAATAATAAATTCAAAGAATGTAACAAAGTTTTATTTGCTTCGTCTAATTATGAGGATCATAATCATTAATATCCACTTTATTTTACGTTTATTAATTTATATTTTAGCCATTATAATTTAATTCAGATGAAAAAACTTTCATATACGCTTTTGTTTGCGGCAAGTTTTTCTTTCGGACAGTTTTTCGAAAAAGATAAGGTTTTTACGAAACAAGATACCTTAAAAGGTTCCAATACACAATTCCGAAACTTTTGGGACGTCAAAAAATATGACCTTTCCGTAGAGCCGGATTTTGCCCAGAAAAGCATTAAAGGAAACAACAAGATCAGTTTTGAGATCATTAAAGACGTTACAAACCCTACGTTTCAGATTGATCTTCAGCAGCCAATGAAAGCGGACAAAGTGGAAGCCAGTTTTCCGATGGCAGAATATAAACAGGATGGCGATTTTATCTGGATCAAAACCAATAAAAGCTTTAAAAAGGGTGAAAAATATACTATTGACGTCACCTATTCCGGAAATCCTACTATTGCAAAACGGGCTCCTTGGGACGGAGGCTGGGTTTTTACCAAAGATGAAAACGGAAATCCGTGGATGAGCGTTGCCGACGAAGGAATCGGAGCTTCTATCTGGCTTCCTACCAAAGATATCTGGGACGATGAACCCGACAATGGCGTTGTGATGAAAATCATTACTCCCAAAGATTTAGTGGGGGTTGGAAACGGAAGACTAATCAGCAAAAAAGCAGAAGGTGATAAAATGGCTTACACATGGGAAGTTAAAAATCCGATTAACGCCTACTCTATCATTCCGAATATTGGAAAATATGTGAACTTCAAGGATACTTTTAATGGAGAAAAAGGGAAACTGGATCTGGATTACTGGGTAATTGATTATAATTTAGACAAAGCAAAAAAACAGTTTCAGCAGGTAAAACCCATGCTTTTAGCCTTTGAATACTGGTTTGGACCCTATCCTTTCTATGAAGATTCTTACAAGCTTGTAGATTCCCCTTATTTGGGAATGGAGCACCAAAGTAACGTTGCGTACGGAAATGCTTACCAAAACGGTTATCTGGGGCAGGATCTTTCCGGAACGGGAGTTGGTCTGAACTGGGATTACATTATTGTTCATGAAAGCGGACACGAGTGGTTTGCGAATAATATCACGGCAAAAGATCAGGCAGATATGTGGGTACACGAAGGTTTCACGATGTACTCCGAAGTCTTGTTCACCGAAAAATATATGGACAAAAAATCTGCGGATATTTATGCACAGGGAATCCGCAATGGTATTCAGAATGATATTCCGATCATCGGGAAATACGGCGTAAGAAATGAAGGAAGCGGCGATATGTACCCGAAAGGAGCAAGTATGCTTCACACGATCCGTCAGGTCATCAATAACGATGCGAAATTCAGAGAAATTTTAAGAGGAATCAATAAAGATTTTTATCATCAGACGGTTACCACCGAACAGATCGAAAATTACATTTCAAAGAAATCCGGAATCGATTTTTCGAGTGTGTTCAATCAATATCTGAGAACCACAAAAATTCCGACACTGGAATATTCCCAGAAAGGCGAAGAACTGAAATTCCGCTACACCAACGTTGTGAAGAATTTAAAACTTCCTATTATTGTTGACGGAATCACCATTAATCCAACCGAGCAATGGCAGATTGTAAAACTAAAAAAAGGAAATCCGGTACAGTTTAACGAGAATTATTACATTGATTATAAAAAGGTACAGTAAAATCTTAATAATACAGGCAAAATCGTTTTTCGGTTTTGCTTTTTTGTTTGATTTATCCAGGAATCAGTATTAAATTAATTACTCTCTGTAAATTTTAACAAAAATTTAAAACTTTTAAAGTAACAAAATCAATTTTTCATCAACTACTTAGATATAATTTGAACTCAATGAAAAAAATAGCACTAAGTTTAGGATTACTGGCTGCGTTTTTTGTAAATGCACAGTCTATAAAAACTACGATAGATCTGGTAAATGTAAAAGACGATAAGGTTGCCGTAACGATGGAATTTCCAAAAATGAAATCTGGTGACGTGAAGTTTCATTTTCCTAAAACGGTTCCGGGAACTTATTCTGTAGACGATTACGGAAGATTCGTGGAAGGAATTAAATTTTTAGATAACAAAGGAAAAGAGATTGCTTTCACAAAAGTAAATGACAACACTTACGCTCTAAAAAACGCTCAGAATTTAAGCAAAGTAACTTATCTTGTGAATGACAGTTTTGATGAAGAAATGGATGATTCCAAACACAAAGCGGTATTTTCACCTTCGGGAACAGATATTGAAACCGGAAAAGTTTATCTGATCAATACCCACGGTTTTATAGGTTACATCGATAATATGCAGGATGTTCCTTATCAGTTGGTTATCCAGAAACCGACAGATTTCTACGGAACAACCGCTTTGGTAGATCAGGATAAATCTGAATCTACAGATACCTATACTTTAGCGAATTATGCAAAAGTGACCGATTCTCCGTTAATGTACACAAAACCGGATTATGTGACGTTCAACGCGGGAGGAATGGATCTTGTATTGGGCGTTTATTCTCCGACAGGAAAATACAAAGCCGCAGATTTCAAAGAAAATCTTGAGAAAACGGTGATTGCCCAGAAGAAATTCTTAGGTGATATGAACACCAACAAAAAATATGCGATCATGCTTTATCTTTCGGGAATGGAAGAACCGCATATCAAAGGTTTTGGAGCGTTGGAACACCACGAATCAACCAGTGTTGTCCTTCCTGAAATGATGCCGAAAGATGCGATTGACAAAACCATTACAGACGTTGTTTCTCATGAGTTTTTCCACACGGTAAATCCTTTGAAAACACATTCGGAAGAAATTCATTATTTCGATTATGCAGATCCGAAAATGTCTCAGCATTTATGGATGTATGAAGGCGGAACGGAGTATTTTGCGAATTTATTCCAGATTCAGGAAGGTCTGATCACAAAAGATGAATTCCTTCAGAGAATGAGCGAAAAAATCGCCAACTCCAAGAACTATAACGATACCATGCCTTTTACGGTAATGAGTAAAAATGTTCTTAAAGACGAATACAAAGACCAATACAGAAACGTTTACGAAAAAGGAGCGCTTCTTGCGATGTGTCTTGATATCGAATTGAGAAAGCTGTCCAACGGAGAAATGGGCTATCGTGACATGATCAGAAAACTGTCGCAGCGATTTGGGGAAAACAAACCGTTTAAAGACGATAAACTGATTGACGAACTGGTAACGGTTACAGGGTATCCTCAGGTAAAAGACTTTTACAACAAATACATTGCAGGAGATCAGCCAACGCCATATGCACAATATCTGAGTCTTGTTGGTGTAGAAGCAAAAAAACAGGAAACTCCGCCAATTTTCTGGTTCATTAAAGATCCTCAACAGACCGGTTTTGATGATAAGGACAATGCATTTGTATTCGACGAAAGTTCTGCCTTGTCTCCTTTTTCAAAAAGCATCGGATTTAAAATCACTGATAAAATCGTTGCTCTCGACGGAAAAACCATCAATGTTCAGAATATCCAGTCTTTTGTAGAATATGCGAAATCTGTGAAGGAAGGACAAAACGTAACAGTAACCGTTTTAAGAAAAAATGGTGACAAAACAGAGAAAATCGATCTTAAAGGGAAAGCAGTTCTTGATAAAATGACGATCGAAACGCTTCAGTTCAAATCTAATCCAACAGCCGCTGAACAAAAATTACAGGATCAGTGGTTAACCGGAAAAAAATAAATGCAGCTAAGATTAAAATTAGGACTTAGTAATCAAGCGGGGAATTTTCCCCGCTTTTTTTATTGTCAATGTGAACACCCATAAGTTTTTTGAGTAAACAGATGCTTTTTGACATTGCTAAATCCAACTGCTATTTTGAAATTTTGTCAGACTGAGTTTGTCGAAGTCTTGTAAATGCTGTAACTAAGAGATCATTTTCAGGAGCTTTTTCCTGCTTTCCGCACTCGCTATTTTGTGTATTTGGGTTTGCGGCGGCTTCGCCGCCGCAAACCCAAATACACAAAATGAGCTCAGACAAAGCTTCAATCAGGGCTAAAATTCAGGTTGCTCCTTTAAATATTCAATAAAAAATTGTCAGTTAATAAAAATCAATATATAAATTTCGCAGCTTAGATTCCTCCGGAATGACAAACTTTACGCAGCACATTCCTGAAAAAATTTACCCTTTTTTAATTGTAATCCTAAAAGTCGTTCCCTTTCCTATTTCCGTCTGGGAAATTTTAATATCTCCGTTGTGATATTCCTGAATCACTCTTTTTGCAAGAGACAATCCCAATCCCCAACCTCGTTTTTTGGTGGAATAACCCGGCTTAAACGCATTTCTTGCCTGTTGTTTCGTCATTCCGCTTCCCGTATCCTGAACTTCCACAACAATATTTTTATTTCTTTCCAAAACAGACATAGAAATAGAACCCTCTCCTTTCATCGCATCCACTGCATTTTTAACCAGATTTTCAATCACCCAGCTCATCAGGATTTTATTATGGGGAACCAAAATCGTGTAATTGGGAAGGTGAAGTCCGAAATTGATCTTTCTTGAAATTCTTGTTTTCAGATAATCGTAATTTTCCTGAATGGTCGCGTTGAAATCTTTATCATTCAGTTCCGGAACAGAACCAATCTTCGAAAACCTCTCGGAAATTGTTCGTAATCTTTCAATATCTTTTTCAATTTCATGAACACCTTCGGAATCCGGAGTATCCAGCTTCATAATTTCCATCCAGCCGATCATCGAAGACAATGGAGTTCCGATCTGGTGAGCGGTTTCCTTTGCCAAACCTGCCCAAAGATAGCCTTCATCCGTTTTTTTAATCGTCCTTAAAAACCAGAATGAAAAAAGGAAATAACACAGAATGAAAAACCCTAAAATATAGGGAGAATACCGAAGATTATTCAGCAATTCGGAATTATCATAGTATACAAACTGATTGTTGGCGTTGGGAACTTTTATTTCAATCGGCGGATAACTTTTAGCCATTTTATTAGCCAGAGCAACAATTTCAGCAGAATTATTTTCAATATCGCGCGGAATATTTTTATGCTCAATAATCTGTCCGTCCTTATCCAGAATAATCACCGGAATTGTGGTATTCGAACTGTAAATCTGCAGCAGCAAAGCCTGAATTTCCAGACTCGGAACCTTCACTTCCTGCTGAAATTTCAGTGCAGTCACTAAAATATCTACCCTTTTTACTTCTTCTTTTCGGAGGAAATTAAAAAGGATCGTGGAAGCAATAACAATTGTTAAGACAACAATTGTCATCAGCGTAAAAATAATCCAGTTGTTAAGTCTTGCAAATATGGATTTCTTCAAGGCAAATTTATTTTAAAACATTCAGGATTTTCTGCAGTTCCGTGCTTCCGCTTCCTTCATAATTGTTGATGATAATGGAGAAAACATATTTTTTTCCGTCTTTTGAGGTGTGATATCCTGCATAAGATTTGGTATCGCTCATCGTTCCGCTTTTCATTTTCATGCCGTTATCATGTGTTGGAAAACCATCATAATAAGATTCAAACCAAGGCTGTTTTCTGGCGTACAGCAAAGCCTGAACTTCTGCTTTTGCCGCAACATAATTTTGCGGAGAAAGTCCGCTTCCGTCTGCAAAATTAATCATATTCGGGGTGATTCCCTTTGATTTCCAGAATTCTTTTAAATAAGCCACTCCACTTTTAAAACTTGGATCGCCTTTTTTCTCTTTTCCTAACGTTTTTATTAAAGTTTCTCCATAAAAATTAATGCTTTTTCTCAGAAACCAGTAAATAATTTTATCCAAAGTCGGCGATTCGTAAGTAAGAATAATATTATTTTTCGGAGCCTGCAATGCCTTTTTTCCTTCAATTTCCAGTTGGGAATTGGTAACCACTTTCCCCGAAAAATCAATTCCCGAATCTTTCAGCCATTGTTTCACTTCCGCTCCAAGCTGCAAAGGCGGATTGGGAACCGAACCGGAAACCGTAACCGTTTTGGCGGGTAAAGTTCCGTTAATCAGCGCAACGTCAGAATGCGGCGCCGTAAAAATCAGACTCTGATCTGAACTTCCGCCCACTTTAAGATCATTCAGCCAGTTAACTCCTTCAAGCGGATAAGAGAAGCTTTTGAATTCATTTCCGTTGATGTTGATGTCGAACTGGTTTTCGCGCCAGTTGATCCCCCAAACTCCGGCTCCATAGTAATTTCCAAGATCATTCCATGGCCATCCTCCCGGAATCGTCTGATGATCAAAGTAAGAATCGTCGATCACAAGATCTCCTGAAATTTTTTTGATCCCGGATTTTTTTATGGCATCGATTAATTTCTGCTTAAAAATTTCGGGTTTATACGCTTCATACCTCCAACTTCCCAATGTGGGATCTCCAGTTGAGCTGATGAAAAGATTTCCGTTCAGGTTTCCACCAGAAATATTTCCGGAATATGATGAAGTAGTCTTATACGTGTAGTTCTTTCCTAAAATCTCCAAAGCTGCTCCGGCAGTAAATATTTTCTGCGTAGAAGCTGTGGAAAGTCCTTTATTTCCCTGATATTCATAAATAAAATTTCCGTTTTCATCGGAAACATAAAATGATAAGTTAGACGAAATTGCCCCTGAAGAATTCATCAGGTTTTTGGTTGCTTCATCCAGTTTCTGAGTAATATTTTGGGCAAAAATAATCTGCGTGGATAATGTAAGAACAGCCAATGTCTTTTTCATTGCGTTTTTTTATAAACTTTTTATTGTCTTTTTAGAAATAAAGAATCTGCTTTATTTTTTCAGCATATTTTTAAGTCTGTCTAAACTTTTATTTAACCGCAAAAGCCACAAAAGATGAACTAAACTTTTATTTAAAGCTGATCATTATAAATGAAAAAGCTCAACATAGTTTTTTAAAATCTTTGATTTTTATTCTTTTGATCGCTTAATTGATATGCTTCGACAAGCTCAGCATGACACTGCTACAAATAAACTGTTGATATAAAACCGTTAGTATTATAAATATCATGCTAAACCTGCGAAACATCTGATTTCATTTACATATGAATTCAAAATCAAATTCTTCAATTCAAATATAATTAAAATAAAATTTACAGTTCAGTTCCGGATTCGATTTCATAAGGTTCCTTCCCTTTTTCGAAGATTCTCGTGAGTTCGGTTCCCTCAACGGTAATTTTATCGCCCATTCTTCTGATCCAGTTTCCTTCACGAAGTCCGACAACTTTTAGGTCATTCTGCGTTAAAAATTCTTTAATTCTGGTTTCTCTCGTTTCGCCATTATGTTTAAGTTCAGGATTCGGATCGAGATAATGCGGATTGATATTGAACGGAACCAGCCCCATACAATCAAAACTTGGAGGATATACAATCGGCATATCGTTCGTTGTTTTCATATTCTGTCCGCCGATATTGCTTCCTGCGCTGCATCCCAGATAAGGTTTTCCGCCTTCAACATTTTCTTTCAAAACATTCATCAAGCCTTCTTCATGTAAAGTTTTTACTAGTAAAAAAGTATTTCCGCCTCCTGTAAAAAATGCTTTCGCGCTGTTTATGGCTTGTGTTTTATCCTCAAATTCGTGAAGACCTTTCACTTTAATATTTATGGTTTCAAAAAAAGAACGTGCTTTTGCTGTATAATCGTCATGAGAAATTCCGCCCGGTCTTGCGAAAGGCACGAAAATGATTTCTTCGATTCCTTCATATAATTTGATTAATTCTTCTCTCAGATATTCCAGATATGCTCCACCAAAGAGTGTGGAAGTTGATGCCAAAATGATATTCATAACGAATGATTTGTCTTATGATCGTTGTGTTACAAAGATAACCGAATCTACAGCGAATCAAAAATAATGATAAAAAAACATAGAATCCCGTTAATATTTTCCAAAAAAGTTTAAAGGTTCTAAAATTTAGACGTTTATGGAATTATAATTGAACTTTAGTTATCAACTTGAAAAATGTAAGATTATGAAAATGATTAAAAGTAATATCCAAAACCTGTTTTTAGGTTTGATGTTTATAGGAACCGCAAGTTTTGTAAATGCACAGACGACACAGACAGACAGTACAACTGCTGCAAAAACAACCACAACAACCGCTCAGTCGACAGGAAATCCGACGATTGACGGTCTAAAAAAACAGATCGAAGCCAACCCGAAAGATACCGAAGCTTTGGCAAAATTAGCAGGAGCGTATCAGGAAGCTTCAGACTGGACAAATGCAATTGATACATGGAAAAAGATTTCGGCTTTAGTACCGGATTGGGCACCATCTTATTATAGTCAGGCTTATGCCTATCAGTCTGCAAAAGATGATGCCAATGCAAAACTGGCTTATGAAAAGTATATTGCAACGGTAAAGCCTGAAGAGGTGGAACAGAATAAGAAAAATCTGGCATATGCCTATTTTTATGTAGCATTCTCCGAACAGCAGAGCAATCCCGATAAAGCAAAGGAGCATATTGCTAAATCCTTACAGTACGATCCTACCAATCAGGATGCTGTAAAGTTAAGCAAAGCTTTAAATTCATAGTTGTGAAAGATCCGAAGAAAATTTCTTCGGATCTTTTTTATTTTTGGTTAAATTTTCCTGCCGAAAAAGTCTGATTCTCCTTTCAGATGCTGAATGATTTTCTGAATATTTCTCTGAATACTCTTTTCAGTTTTTAGATGATTGATATATTTTATCAGCTCTGATTTTCTTGAAGGAGTTAAATTTTCAAAGTTTCTTAAAGCAACAGAATTTTCGTTGATGGCTTTCTCCAAGTCAGGATGCATAGAAATTTTTCTCTCGGAATTATCATATTCAATAAAAATATCAACTGTTTCACCAATTCTTTTAGGTGAATCTTTCAGCATAATCATATTAATATAAAGACGCCACTCTCCTTTGTATTTCATTAAATTCTGCTTAAATTCTTTGCCGTTGACCGTACCTTTTATGGGAATCGGACTTTTATTTTTGTCTGAATTTTCAAATACGGCGGCAAGAATTTCTTCAGGAAGAAAAACAAAAGGATTAATTCCGATAATTTCGAGTTTTGTGGTGAAATGGTTTTTCATTACTACTTTATTGTTAACTAAATTAGTGATTATTTTAAAACTGTAAATCTTTAACCACCCCGTCAAAAATTCTTTGAATTTTTGACACCCCTCCGAAAGAGGGGAATTGTATTTCTCTATTATTTAACTTTTGTTTTAACAGAAACTCTTCCTGAATGCGGAATCTCATCTTTAATTAATTTTCCACTCAAAAAGGAATGATTATCTTTGTAAAAAATAAATCTGTAAAACAAATGAAATTTTTTATTGACACTGCTAATTTAGAGCAAATAAAAGAAGCCAAAGATCTTGGAATTCTTGATGGGGTAACAACCAACCCGTCTTTAATGGCAAAAGAAGGAATTCAGGGAGCTGAAGCGATTAAAAATCATTACAAAGCCATCTGCGAAATTGTAGACGGAGATATTTCTGCGGAAGTTCTTTCTACAACGTATGAAGAAATGATTAAAGAAGGGGACGAATTGGCAGCAATCCATCCGAATATCGTGGTGAAAATCCCAATGATCAAAGACGGAATTAAAGCATTAAAATATTTTTCAGATAAAGGGATCAAAACGAACTGTACGCTGATTTTCTCTCCGGGACAGGCTCTTTTGGCTGCAAAAGCGGGTGCAACTTATGTTTCTCCTTTCCTGGGAAGACTGGATGATATTTCAACTGACGGATTAAATTTAATCCAGGAAATCAGATTGATTTTTGATAATTATATGTATGAAACTGAAATTTTAGCAGCTTCTATCCGTCATTCGATGCACATTATCGACTGTGCTAAAATCGGGGCAGATGTGATTACTTCACCGCTTCCTCCGATCTTGAGTTTACTGAAACATCCTTTAACAGACAGCGGATTGGCTCAGTTTGTTGCGGATTCTCAGAAATTATCTTAACAATATATCTTTTTATATTTTAGAATAAATTACGGCGCGGAAACTTCGTTTCCGCGCCGTAATTATTATTTCAGTAAATCCAGTTCCAGAAGATTATTGTCTTTTGCATTATCTTCTTTTACCTTTCTCTCACGCTGACGAATCATGTCTTCCACATCCAGCTTATTTCCTTTTTCGTCGGTCATCATGATTTTTGTTCCGCTGGAAAGCATCTGCCGTATTCCTTTTGTCGGATTAATCCGGTAATCTAGAAACTGTTTTTTATATTTCTCCTGATTTAAAGGAACCAATGCTCCGAATCTATGATTTTCTTCTTGACTTTTCCATTCCCGATCTTTTAAATCTATAATTTCCTTTAAAACATAAGAATGAGAGTTCGTTTGATCTTCCAGCTTTACAATTAATCCCGGTAATCCATGAAATTTATACGGCCCGTCCTGAATCGGAATTTCGGCAACAAACCAAGCCGTCCATTTTCTTCCGGCGAAATCCGTGGTTGCTTTTTGTGCATTAAATTCACCTACTTTTTGTTTTTCAGGTAAAATTTTCCAGTCTATTTTCCTGTCATCGGAAACTTTGTACTCATCCATATCCAAACGATTGAAAAACAAAATTTTATAGTCAGGATAAGATTTTTGAACAACATAAGGAACCATTCCGAACTTAATTTTAGAAAAATCTCCGTTCTGATGTTTCGATTGAGCTTCGATCAACGAATCTGAAATATATTTATCTCTGCTGTAAAATTTCGAACCTTTCTTAGAAACATCAAGATATATCGATTCTGTGATTGATACATCTTTTTTTGTAGAATCTGAAACAAATCTGTACTCATAAACAAAACGTTTGTTTTGGGCATTAAACAACATTCCCAATAGCAACGCAAACGCAATAATGATCTTCTTCATTAATATTTTTTATTTAGTTTAAATTTTTAATTCATAATATTTTTCACCACTTTACAAGGATTTCCCACTGCAACCACATTGTCCGGAATGTCTTTGTTTACGACACTTCCCGCTCCGATCACCGAGTTGTTTCCGATAGAAATTCCGGGAAGAACCACTACATTTCCTCCGAACCATACGTTATCTCCTACTGTAATGGGATGAGCAGATTCAAGACCTTCGTTTCTTTGTTTAAAATCTATGGGATGATTTGCGGTGTAAAAACTACAGTTGGGACCGATAAAAACATGATCTCCGAAAGTTACTTTCGCACAATCCAGAATTACCAGATTATGATTCGAATAGAAATTCTCTCCCACTTCAATATTATATCCGTAATCGCACCAGAAACTGGGTTCTATGCAGATATTCTGTTTTGTTTTGCCTAAAATCTTTCTCAGCAGTGCCGCTCTTCCTTCAGCATCAGAATTTTTCAGAAGGTTGTATTCCTGACAAAGATCTTTTACTTTAATTCTTTCTTCAATAAGTTCCTGGTCGTAATTGGCATTATACAAAAGTCCTTTCGCACATTTTTCCTTTTCCGTCATATTTTATGATTTGCAGTTCTAAAGATAACAAAAACAAAACAGGGCAAAAATTACTTTCGCCCTGTTTAAGAAATATTTAACCTATTATTTTACAAGATCCGGCTCAATAGGATTGTTATTTTTTGCCAGAGATTCTTTTGTTCTCTTTTCCATTTCCCTGAAAACCTGATTAGGATCTGAAATTTCTTTTCCGTCTGAAGTTTTTACTTTAAAAGTCATCTTAGAGTTATCGGTATTTCTCATCATCATTTCCCTCATGTTTTTAGCAGGATCATTTACATAATCTTTCCACGCTTTTCTGAACTGATCTTCCGTTACTTCAAGCTCTTTTCCGTCCATTCCGAAAACCCTGATGTTTTGCGGAAGTTCCGGTTCTTTTTCCGAAGCAGCAGCTTGGGCAACTTTTTTATTTCCGACCAAAGTCATGATGTGGGAACCTGTAGTATCTTCAATTTTAACAATCAGCCCCGGTAAACCGTAGAATTTATAAGGTCCGTCCTGAAAAGGAATATCTGTAGAAAACCATGCAATCCATTCTCTTCCGCCAAAGCTTGTGGTTGCTTTCTGCGTATTGTATTCCCCGATTTTCTGCTTGTCGGATAAAATTTTCCATTCCGGTTTCTGATCTTCTCTGATTTTATACTGATCCGAAGAAACACTTCGGAAAAGATATGTTTTGAAATCGGGATAGCTTTTGGTTACTTTGAATGAAACCTGTCCCGGATTTTCTCTTCTGTTAATACTGATATTTCCGGAAAACGATTTGATCTGCTTTTCCAGTTCTGCTCTGGAAGTGGAATCGGCAACAAATTTTGTTCTGCTGTAATAATTCGAACCGTTTTTATCAATATCAAGGTACATCATTTCGCTTTTCACGTCTTCCTTATTATTGGAATCCGGAATGAATTTATAATCATAGAAAAAACGGTTGATCTGTGCATTGGCAAGAATTCCCGCCAATAAAAAGAGGAGTAATTTATATTTCATAAACTGTTTTTTAAAAAAAACTCTGCTGTTATTTAGTTTCAAATAATCAGCAGAGTCTAAAAACTTGATTATTTAGTCTGAATTCGGATTTCGCCCTGCATCTTTCCGTCTACATTTCTTTTGTTTACATCCATTCTTTTGATGGTTCTAGAATCCAAAGCCTGCATTTCTTCATTGGTAGATTCTTTTCCGTTAATATAGATCTTCATATCTCCCGCTCCGTTCAGATTTTTGATGCCCGAAGCAACAACAGATTGATTTTTATTATCGATTTTAATATTGTCTGCATGGATTCTGAATACTTTTTCATCCGGAAAACTTCTGAAAGTATTGCCATAAATGTACACTTTTCTGTTTCCGTCCAAAGCTCTTCGTTCTGCTTCCAGTTTAGCTCTTTCGCCTTCTAATTTTGCTCTTTTTTCTTCCAGCTTGGCTCTTTCTTTTTCAAGTTTCGCTCTTCTCTTAGCCATTGCCGCAGATTCTTTTACTTTTGGTTCGGAAAAATTGAAGCTGTTTTCAAATTCCGGCGACCATTTCATGTCTCTGGAATCACGGAAAGAGTATACTTTTACTTTTGGAGCGTTTGGCGCTTTCGGCGCATTAGGAGGACTTGGAGGAGCATCGGAAAATTCAAAACTCATTTCTGGAATATCAGGAATTTCAATATTAAGTTCTTCCAGATCTTTCATTTGATCTTTCCATTCTTTGGATTTAAAATAATCGTTGATATTAACATCTTTTCCGTCCATTCGGATCACCATTGCCGATTTCAGAAAATCTTTTGAGCTTGCAATTTTTCCGATTTCTCCGGATAGTTTTCCGATTTCTTCGACATTTTTGTTGTACTCGTCACTTTCAGGTTTTAAACTTTTCAGATTCTGGCTTTTTTCCTGAATCTTTTTGCTTAAATCTGCTATTTTTTTGTCGTCTTCCGATTTTTTATACACTTTTGGAGTTACGACGACACGATCTTTTGAATCTGGAGTAATGGTATCTTTTTTAATAACAATTTTATCTCCTTTTTTAATCTGAGAAACCGCTTTCTCAATTTCTATATTCGTTGCTTTAATTTCTTGGTTTTTGGCATTTACCAAATAGGCAAACGCAACAGAAAATACTACCGGCAATGCAAAAATTCTACGCGCATACCCGAATTTGGTTTTAGGTTTTTGTAACATTTTTAATCGTTTTTTTAGATTTGAACTAAGAAACGGACTGGTTGCAGGCAACTGGTTTCCGGAAAAGTGGCTTGCTAAAAGCATCTGCGCAAATGCTTTGGTGTCCGATTGTTTTACGGCTTTTTTATCAGCCAGATATTCGTGAATTAAACTAATTTCTTTTTTGATGAGATGAAAAAAAGGATTGAACCAGAAAACAGAGGTAATAATCTCAATAAAAATTTTATCGAAGGAGTGTTTCTGTTCAATATGCACCATTTCGTGCTTCAAAATCTGTTTCCCGAGATCAGAATTCAGCGTGATGGAGTTCTTCCAGAAAAGATTTTTAAAGTAAGAAAAAGGAGCTTCGGATAAGTTTGTATGGTAAAAATTAATACCGTCGAAACTTTCTTTCTGAAACTGACTTTTAAGCTTTTGGATTCTGAAAATCCCGTAGACGAATCTTCCTAAAAAATAGAAAGAAACAAGTCCCAAAGCCGAAAAAATAATTCTAAAATAAATGTAATCATTGTTTGAGTTTTTAATTGTATTAAAATTCTGTACCTGATCTATCAACTTATACAAATCACTGCTTACTTCAATGGTAAAGTCTTCAACCTTTATTAAAGGAAGCAATAAAGAAATGAGCATCGCAGACAAAAGATAAAATCTGTTGTAGTGATGAAACGTCTTGTCTTTTAAAGACAACTGATAATACAGAAACGTTACACCGGAACATAAAATAACTTTTCCGAAATAGAGAAGTACAGTTTCCATGGCTAGTTTTTCTTTTTAAGTTCGTTTAATAACATCTCAAGATCTTCCACCGTCATTTCATTTTTTTCAACCAGAAAAGAAACGGCACTTTTGTAAGATCCTTTGAAATAATTTTTTACCAGACTTTTAATGGTTTTTCCGGAATACTGCTCCTTGGAAACCAACGGAAAATACTCATGCTGTCTTCCGTATACATTATAGTCTACAAATTCTTTTTCTTTCAGCACTTTTAAAATGGTAGAAACAGTATTGGTGTGAGGCTTTGGTTCAGGGAAAAGATCAAGAACGTCTTTCAGAAATCCTTTTTCCAGTTTCCATAAATACTGCATCACCTGTTCTTCTGCTTTTGTTAAAGTCTGAATTTTCATATCGTTTTCATTTTTATCATTAAATGTGACATAAAAATATTCACGAAAATTTTATATCACTAAGAAATTAGTTATACAAATGTAGAAATAAAATTCATCCAAACAACTATTTTTTTAGTGATAAAAGATTAAAACAAATAAATAATTGATAATCAAGTAAATAAATTTTATTAAAATTTGTTAAAGAAATTTTGGTAGGATTATTTGCCTGGTTTTAAAAATCCTCAGATCATCATAAAGATCACTCCCGATTTTTCTTTTCTGTTACTGATGAACTGACTAAATATTTTATTCTCAGAATCAGAAGACATTCAAAAATGATCCATAAAATAATAAGATGAATGACCGACGGAAGATTATCTGAAAGCGAACCTCCGGATTGTACAATAGAAATAAAGGTCTTTAAAAACGGCGATGTCGGCAAAGCATCAGACAAAAACTGAACAAATTTCGGCAAAGCCTGATACGGCATAGAATATCCCGTAATCAGAAATATCGGATAAGAGGAAAATACAAGAACCTGAAATGCAAACAGTTTGGTCTTAAAAAAGCTTCCAATCAGCATTCCGAAAATGATAATTGTAGAAATAAATAGCGCAAAAATTACCGCAAGATCAATAGCGTTTCCGCGAATTTCAACTCCGAAAACAGAGAAATTCACTACAGCGAAAAACAATCCGAAAATCATAAAAGCAAAAAAGTAAAGGATGCTTTTCCCAAAAATCATTTTAGAAATGCTCTGTTTTGAAATTTCATAAAGATTCAGCAGTTTATTTTCTTCCCTTTCTGAAGTAAAAGCCGCCGCAACGCCAATCAGAAGTGTCTGCTGAAGAATAATCGCCAATAAACCGGGCAAAAGGAATCCTCCATACGTCATACTCGCATTGTAAAGCGGACGGTAATCCATATTGATGGGATTGGTCATTTTCATGGATTCATCTTCTCCCATTCCCTGTTTATTAAAGTACGTTTTCCTCACTCCTGCTCCAACCGTTAAGCATACTTTGGTCGCAGTGCTGAGTAAATCGCTGGAAGGTAAAAAACGGGAAGCATTGAGAACCATATTCACATTTGCCTGTTTCTGCGATAAAATATTTCTCTCGAATCCAGACTGAATATAAAAATATCCCTGAACTTCGCCCTGATACATTTTTTCCTGTCCTTCCGCAATATTTGAAGCCGGAACAATTTCAATCATGGAAGTGGAATTGAACTGCTGCGTCAATGTTCTGGAAATGGCAGTTCCGTCATCATCAATTAACGCCAGTTTTACCTTTTCTTCACCTTTGTTTAAATAAATACTTCCATACATGAATGCGTACAGAATCGGAGCGAGAAGCAAAATCAGAAACAGACTCGAATCTTTCGAAACATTCCGAAGCTCTCTTTTAAATATCTCAATGATCTCCTTCATATGCTCTTTTCTTTAAGATAGTTATTAATTTTTCTCTGAAAAAATACAATGCTTAAAGGAAATGTTACTCCGGTAAAAATCAGCAGTTTAAAAATCTCAGGCATGGCATACGATAAAGGAAGTTCCATGAAATAAAGCTTAATAAAACCATCCAGAAAGTGTGTGTAAGGCATAATGTCTGCATAAAACTGATCGTACCAAGGCATCGCCCATCGCGGAAATGTAAAACCGCTGAAAACAAAAGCCGGAGAAGTAAAGAACAAAGCCACATCGGTTACGAAAAGCAGATTATTGGATATTGCAGAAAGCATCATTCCAATTCCGATGCAGGCTAAAGACATTAAAGTATAGATCAGAAAAAAATTGAAATCGGTCTGGAGTTTTCCCAGTTCAAAAACAGGAAAAACAATGTAAGCAACCAATACAAAAAGAATCCATGAAATGCAAAGATGAGCAAGCGTTTTTCCGACTACGATCTGTGAGGAAGAAGCGGAAATTTTTAAGAGTTCATCAATCGTATTCCGCTTAAATTCAAGATTTAAAATTAAAACAGAAGCCACGACCAAAGCCATTTGAAGCCCGACTGTAATCAGTCCGGGTGTTAAATACATCTGATAATTAAAGTCCGGATTGTAGAGCGTTGTGGTATTCAGTTTTATCGGCTGAACCAAAGCTGTTGCCTGTTCAGCGGGCATTCCCTGCTTTTCCGCTTTCTGGAGAACTACGGCAAGACCGCCTTTTATAATAACTTCTGCCGCTCCTTTATAAATCATTTTTGCAGGAACCAGATACGCTCCGTTGGTATACAAAGTAATGTTTGACTGATGATTTTTTTTAACATCCGACTCCAGATTTTTAGGAAAATGTACAGCTCCAAAAATCTTTCCCTCTTTCATTAACTTTTCTATTTCTGCATTGCTGGAAACCTTTTCTGTAATATGAATCAGATCGCTGTGATCCATCATATCCGTAAGCTGTCTGGAAACAGAAGACTGGTCTTCATCCCAAACTGCCATCGGAAGTTCTTTTGCAAACTGCCTCTGGTAAATTAATCCGTAAAAAAGGAATATTATCGGCGGAATGACCAGTAAAACCACATAGAAATTCGGAATCGAAAAAATCCGTTTCCACTCCCGAATGATAATCTGGCTGATTGTTTTCAAGGTTCTTCTTGTGAATTAAATTATTGAAAAATAAGCTGTGCCGTCATTCCTGAACGAAGTCCTTTGATGGAACCTGCATTTTCCGGTCTTACTTTGATCTGAAACGTTCTGAGTTCAAATTCTCCGTTCTGCTTTTCCGGAACCCAGTCTGCGTAGCCTAAAGCCGGAGCCAGTTCTGCCACTCTTCCCTGAACTTTTTCAGGCGTACAGCCGGGAATTTTCATGGTCACCAGACTTCCTTTATTTATTTTCGTCATCTGATTCTGGCGGAGATTAAATTTCACAAAAAAAGACTGATCTTTCTGAATTGTCATCATCGGATACCCCGCATTTACCATTTCTCCTTTTTTGGCAATTACCGTAGAAATTATTCCGGAAGCGGGTGCTTTTATAGAAGCATTGTCTTTTATTTCCTGCGTAAGTTCATCCGCGCTTTTTGCCTGATTTAAAACCGATTGTGCCGAGTTTTTAAGCTCTTCATTGTTTCCTCTTTTCAAAAGCTGAACATTCAGATTGGCGGTTTCCAGTTCTTTCTGGGCTGCTTTGTATTTGAAATAAATTACATCGCGTTCCTGTCCGGAAACTACTCCTTCAGCATACAGATTCTGAAAACGGCTGTACGTTTTAGACATCAGATCCATCTGCTGTTGTGCAATCTGCTGTAAATTCTCGGCTGATTTCAATACTTCCGGTTCTACTCCGCGATTCACTTTATCCAGTTGATTCTGTGCAATTTTCACCGCTTCCGACACCTGAGACTGTATGCTTTCAATCTCGGAGGTTTTCATCTGTGCAATAATCTGTCCTTCCTTTACATCATCGCCTTCCTTTACCAAAAGCTCCAAAACTCTACCCGGAAGTGAAGCCGAAACGTCCACAAATTCAGCGTCTACCATTCCTATAACCGCATCTTTGCTGCTGCTTTCGGAAGATTTGTCCTTAAGAAGATAAACCAGCGCGATGACTAATACAACAATTGGAATACATACTGCCCAGTAATTTTTTATAAAATTTTTCATCTTGTTTAGGGAATGTAATTGGTAATATTTTCGACGTTTCCTGTAATATAAAAATAGGTTGCCACCACCGTCTGATAAGCCACCAGAGATGTGTAATACAATTTCTCTGCCTCATACTGAAGCTGCAGTGCATCGTTTACATCTTTTACGGAAGAAAGGCTGTTTTCCATTCTTTTTCTCACCATTTCTGTGGTAGTATATGCCTGTTTTCTCGCAAGATCCAAAGTTTCTTTCTGCTCTTTGAAACTGATGAGTTTATTTTCAGAAATTCTGACGGCAAGATCCACCGATTTCTGTTTCTGATCTATTAACAGATCTGCCTCTTTTACCAAAGATTCAGAAGCCTGATTTCTGGATCTTCTTTCAGGATCAAAAAGAGTCCACTGAACTTCTACGCCCACTAACCACGGCGGCGTGATTAAAGGAAGATCATTTCTGAAAAACTGGTAATTTCCAATGGCAAAAATATTGGGCTTAGACAGAGATCTTGTGATATCGTTGGTGGTTTGTGCCTCTTTTTTCTTACTCTGTAATAATTTCAGATCTGTATTTTTATCTGAGGAACCAAAACTGGTTACTTCAATATTTTCATTTAATTCTTCGTTAATTTCCAAAGATTCATCAAGAGGAATTCCCATAAGATCTTTTAAAGTCAGTAACGTATTTTCCTTTTCAAGCCGTAAATTTTTAAGAGTAGTTTCACCCTGAATTTTGGCAATATCTGACCAGTTTTTAAGATAAGGCGGAATAATCTCTGCTTTCAGAAGATTTTGCGCATACTTTTCATTGCTTTCCAGAGCTTCTGCCATTTTCTCCTGCTTTTTGATCATGGAATTAAGGTACATGATTTGAATATAGTTCAGCGAAATATTGTAGGAATTAAGATTCTGAATAGATTCCAGATTGGCTTTCCCGCTTTCCACCTGCTGTTTCGAAAGTTCTCTCGAAGCATTCAGTTTTCCTCCGAGATAAATCGGTTGTCTTACAAGGATTCCGGCAAGAAAATAACTCTGTTTGGCAATGGCAGGATTGTAATTGGGGTACACCGCACTGATGATATCTTTTGAAGTCTGATAAATAACATTCTGCACCTGCTGCGGAAGCGGATTTCCTGTGATCTGCTGATAAGCCGCATTGGCTGAATAGGCACTCTGACTGGCTGAACCTTCCACAATTCCGTCTTTTACCTGCTGAAGATTTACTCTGATGGGTTCTCCAATGTAGTTATATCCGCCAAGAAAATCGACTTTGGGAAGAATATTGTTTTTGCTCGACTGTGCTATTTTCTGCCTTGTTTCCAAAGACTGTTCTGCCAGTTTTACAGCGACATTATTCTGTTTTCCTTTTTCTATGCATTGCTGCAAAGTAAGCTGCTGGCAGAATAATTTTGTGGTACATAATAAAGTAAAAGCAATAATCTTATGATTCATAGCCTTAAAATGTGATTTTAGTATCGTGTGTTGTTCCCTTAAAGATATTAAAAATATATAAGAATTTGGGGGAATCATTGTAAAAAATGACTTTCATAAAAAGTTTAAAAACATCATTTTAACAATAATGAACCACTTACGTTATAAAATTGTTAATTTTTATTAAATAAATTTAAAATGTATTTGTTTAAACTGAGAAATTATATTTATTTTAGTGCTTTAAAAATTTCTCATGAAAAGATATAATTTATTAATTGTACTATTATTACTTATTTTTAACATTACTACCGCTCAAAAGAAAGGTTCTCCGGCAGCAGATTTCAGCGCAGTAGGCGAAGCTAAAAACAAAATCGAAAATACAGTTCCTTTAGTTATTAAACATTTAAAAGAGGTCAGTGAAAAAGAAAACAATCCGAACATTCTTTCTAACGGCAAAACTGCTCTGGCAAAAGAATACGGAAAGGTAGAGCTTGAATGGAAACTGTACAGAGGAAATATGAACAACTGCATCCTGAACAATTCTTCCAAAAAAGCGAAAAAGTGCATGGAATATCATAATAATATGTTCAGAGGCACTTTAATTAACTACAACAACTACATCACTAATCTTACAAGAAAGAACGGATATCTTGGAGTGGATGGTGATACAAAATTTGAATTTAACCCTTCTGAGATCACCACAAAACTAAGCGAGTCTTTCTTTAACGGAAATGATGCAGCTAACAGAATGCAAGGAAATCAGAAGAAAGATTTTATCGGGCAGACTATGGCTGATGACAATGCTCTTAAGCCTTTCAATCAGCTAGCGCAATAATTTATTTTTTTTAATTAAATGATACGAGATCCTGCTTTTTTAAGCGGGATTTTTTATTTATAAATCTACAATCCAAAGTTTTAGTTTCGGAGGTAAATTTTAATTTAAATAAATAAATCACATGAACTTTCATTTGATCGGCATGAAGCATACAAGAACATATTAGTTTTGAAAGCTCTGACTTTTATTATTTTGAAAATTTGAAATATTTAAATTTAACACATAAGTCACATGAGAACTTATTGATCGGCATACAGCATAGAAGAACACATTAGTTTTTGAAAATCTTTGATTTTCTCTTATGTGATCTTTATTTTAAAATAACTTAC
Source organism: Chryseobacterium sp. 2P (assembly GCF_059579425.1). Lineage (NCBI taxonomy): Bacteria > Pseudomonadati > Bacteroidota > Flavobacteriia > Flavobacteriales > Weeksellaceae > Chryseobacterium > Chryseobacterium sp. 2P. The sequence goes on along the minus strand of NZ_CM184194.1, from coordinate 1,866,356 downwards.
AAAACTTATGTGACGTATGTGATTTAAATAAGCGCAGCCAAATCTTCCTCGTATAAACTTCAAAATATGGCACAAAAACTGAATGGTACATCACTACCAAATCAAAACAAAATGAGCACATTAAAAAAAGGAGACATGGTGAGATGGAATTCCAGCAACGGAGAAACTCACGGAAAGATTACAAAAATTCATAAAAAAGACTTTGTATTCATGGATAAGCAGAGAAGAGCGACAGAGGATGAACCACAATATGAAGTCATGAGCGAAAAAACAGGAAAATCAGCCTTACACAAAGCTTCTTCCCTGAAAAAAATGTAAAAAATGCCACAGTTTTTTGTGGCAAATTTTCGCAGAAAAAATTATTTAATTTTATCGTAAATAAATTTAGTAACAATAGCTCCGAAAAGATAATAAGCCACCGTCATTACTTTCTTTTGGGTAGTTTCAGCGACAGGATTTTCATCCATACCCATCTTTTGTGGAAGCGTAATGGCTCCGATTCCCATTGCCAATCCTGAAGCGATATTAAAACCTGTAGTAGCAGTGGTTGCATAATACATTCCGTTGCCGATAATATCTCCGGCTAAGGTTGCAGCATACAGCTTATCATGATCTGTAATTTCGGCATCAACTTTCGCCAAAGTTTTATTTAAAGCTTCTTCTCCCACTTTATTAATTTCGGGGACATTATCAAAATTTTTCCTGATGATTTCGTGCAGAAGGTTTAATGCGATTGCTCCGCCCAAACCTGCGAGAATTTTTTTATACATAATATAATGATTTAAGTGTATCACAATACCTGCACAAATTAAGCCACAAAAGCATTTGCCGGCTCGCATAAATAAAAAAGAGTATCACAAAAATTGCAATACTCTTTTAAAATAGTAGCGGGAACCGGACTCGAACCGATGACCTTCGGGTTATGAGCCCGACGAGCTACCTACTGCTCCATCCCGCGGTGTATTTTCTGAACGCCACCGAAGCGTTGTCTTAGTAGCGGGGACACGACTCGAACGTGCGACCTTCGGGTTATGAGCCCGACGAGCTACCTACTGCTCCACCCCGCGGTGTATTTTTAGAGTGTTACCGAAACACTGTCTTAGTAGCGGGAACCGGACTCGAACCGATGACCTTCGGGTTATGAGCCCGACGAGCTACCTACTGCTCCATCCCGCGGTATATTTTTAAAAACGTTACCGACAAACGTTTACTTAGTAGCGGGAACCGGACTCGAACCGATGACCTTCGGGTTATGAGCCCGACGAGCTACCTACTGCTCCATCCCGCGATATTGGACTGCAAATATACGAATTATTTTTAAAACTCCTAATTTTTCTTTTAAATAAAGGACTTTCATGAAAACTATTTTAATATTCGTATCTTTGAGGTATGGCAAAAATACTGAAAATTTATCCGGATAACCCTCAGGAAAACCTTATTAATGAGGTTATTAAAACTTTAAACAATGGTGGATTAATTATTTATCCATCCGATACGGTCTATGCGTTAGGCTGTAATATTTTCGACATAAAAGCCATGGAAAAGCTTGCCCAGATCAAAAAAATAAAGCTCGAAAAGTCAAAATTCTCTATTATCTGTAATGATTTAAGCCATCTTTCAGATTTTACAAGACCGATAGATACGTCAACTTTCAGATTTCTGAAAAGCCATCTTCCGGGACCTTTTACCTTTATTCTTGAAGCCAATAAAAGTCTGCCGCTCGCTTACAAAGGACATAAAACCATCGGAATCCGTGTTCCCGATCATCCGATTCCGCAATTAATTGTTGAAAAACTGGGACATCCCATAGCTTCCACATCCATTAAAGATGACGATGAAATCATCGAATATTCTACCGATCCTGAACTGATCGCCGAAAAATACGATCATTTAGTTGATATCGTGATAGATTCCGGTTATGGAGATAATATGGCATCCACGATTGTAGATCTTACTTCGGGAGAACCTGAAATTATCCGTCAGGGAAAAGGAGATATTTAATTATAAAAAAGCTTTGTCTTTTTATTTAAAATGATGGTTGAAGGTTTTTAATATGAGTCTGAACGGAAAATATTCCTTAGGAATTCTTCTTACATTTGTTTTGCTCGCCGCAGTAATGCTGTATATTTTTCCTCTTATCTCAATGATAACAGGAGAAAAAGCCTTTACTGCGACTTCATTTTTGTATTCCAGAATGGTACTCTGGATGGTTTTGGCAATTACTTTTCTGTACAGTTTCCTGATCGAAAAACAACCTTTCCTGCTGTGGAAAGACAAAAACTATTCTTTCTCATTTTATGTTAAAAAAATACTCCGTCTTTATTTAATTTGTGCCGTTGGTGGTGCTTTTTTAAGCCTTTTAATTAAAATTTTAATAAACGAAAATTTCAGTGATAAGCTTGTACAGCTTTCTTTCATTTTCAAAAACAATTATTTATTAATTATTTTTACATGCTTAACGGCGGGTGTTGTGGAAGAACTTCTGATGCGTGGTTATATGCAGTCCAGAATTGAAAAAATTTATCATAATCAATATATTGGAATTATCATTTCTGCCCTACTTTTCGGAATTTTACATAGCCCTTACGGAACGATAAATCAGATTTTAGGAACTTTCTTCATCGGTGTTGTTTTTGCCATGTTTTATAAAATATATTCTAATATTAAGATCCTGATTATCTGCCATTTTATGTATGATTTCATTTCTCTGATGATTATGAACTTAATTGATTTTAAACATTTATCTGTCTTTTAACATTATGAAAATAGTAACATCCCCTGCCAAATTAATGAATGTGGAAAATTCAACTGACCTGTTGAAAACCACTACGCCTAAATTCATTGAACAGTCAGAATTTATACACTCTTATCTAAAACAAAAATCGCCGAAATATCTTTCTGAGCTGATGGAAATTTCTGCCAAATTAGCAGACGAAAACTGGGAAAGAAACCAAAAATGGAAAGCAAAACCTTCCGCAAAAGAATCTGCTCCTGCTCTATTTGCCTTTACAGGAGAGGTTTACAGAGGTTTGGATGCCAAAACATTAGACAAAGATGCAGTAGATTATCTTCAGAAAAACCAGAGAATTCTTTCCGGACTATACGGATTGCTGAAACCTTCGGATAAAGTGATGCTTTACAGACTGGAAATGGGAAGACCTTTTGAATTTGATGAATATAAAAATCTTTACGAATTCTGGAGAGAAAAGATAACGGAACAGTTGAATTCTGAAATGAAAAAGAAGGAAATCCTCCTGAATCTTGCAAGCAATGAATATTTTAAAGCAGTTGACCGTAAAAAACTCAACCATCAAATTATCGATTTTGATTTTTACGAATTAAAAGAAGGAAAACTGAAAACCATTGTAGTTTACACGAAACATGCACGAGGTTTGGTTGCAAGATTTTGCGCACAGACAAATGCACAGACTTTGGATGATGTGAAGGCTTTCAACTACGAAGGTTATCTCATTAATGAAGAAAAATCGACTGAAAACAAACTGGTTTTTGTAAGATAAACCCTGAAATGATGAAAAAAATTTTTCTCCTCTCATATCTCTTTTTAACAATCATCTGTTGTTATTCTCAACAGGCAGAAGTTAATTCAATTCCTTTTTCTCTGGAAAAGCAGCTGCTTACATTTTCGGGAAAAGTGAATGGAAAAACAATAGAATTTGCGCTCGATACGGGAGCCGCTGTTTCCGTAACCAATTCTATCAATAATAAAACTGCCGGAGTAGAAATTCTGGATTCCAATAAAACCATCAACGATTCCAGCAACAAAAAGATAAAGATTAAAAGCACAAAAATAGAATCGCTTTCCATAGGAAATTTTGAAGTAAAAAATCTAAAAGGAGTTACGTTTGATATGCCTTTTTTATACTGCACCAATCTGCTGCTTCTGGGACAGGACTTCATCAAAAAATTCAACTGGAAAATAGATTTTACAAAAAAGCTGATTTATATTTCAGAAAAACCATTTCCGACGGATCAGTCTTACCAAAAATGGACGGTTTACTATCACAGCAACAGACCTTTGATCGATTTTACCATCCAAAACAAAACCTTTAAAAACTGTTTGTTAGATACCGGATTTTCGGGTGTAATGGAAATTAATTCTAAAGATACGGACATCATGAATACTATTTTTGATGAAAAAAAGTCTAAAAATCAAGCCGATGAATTCATTTCTACGAATATGGGACTGAGCGGTTTGGGAAATCCCGAATCTTACAGCACCTTTTTTGTTGATGAAATAAAACTGGATCAGACTGTAATCCGTCAATTGCCGGTTACCATCAATAAAGCAAAAGAATCCAAGATCGGAATTACCTTTTTCAGCCAGTATTCAGATGTTTTAATCATGAATTTTAACGAAAATACTTTCTACTTAAAACAGTCCGGAAAACCATTGCTTCCTAAAAAACAAATGGATGCCAAAGCTTTTTTCATCGACGGTAAGCTCACTGTAATTTCAAAAAACATGAACGAAAATTCTACGGCAAAAAACGTACAGATCGGAGACCACATCAAATCGATCAATGGTAAAAATGCATCAGAATTTACGGAATGCGAGCTGTTACAATGGGCATATTTCAGCAAAGAAGATTATATTCTGGAAAAAGAAAACGGCGAAAAAATTGAGATTAAAAGCAGCAGCCATTTAAAATAATTGTCTAAAAATGACCATTTCAGAACTAAAAAATTACTTCAAAACAGAACTTTCCGCTTTATATACAGACTCGGAAACTACATTTCTGAGTTCAGTATTTATCGAAAAAATCTGCGGATTTGATGCTTTTTATCAGCGAAGATCTGCGGATCAGGAACTATTAAAAGATGATGAAAAAAGGCTTCTTGAAGTTATTTCTGAGCTAAAAACTTCAAAACCTTATCAACATATTTTAGGCGAAACAGATTTCTACGGAATGACATTTTTCGTAAATGAAAACGTATTAATTCCCCGTCCTGAAACGGAAGAGCTGCTGGAATTGGCAATAAAGAAGATTAAAAGTTCAGCTTTTGATGCTCAAAATTTAAAAATTCTGGACGTCGGAACAGGAAGCGGGATCATTCCGCTGGTTTTAAAAAAACATTTTCCGCAGGCGGAAGTTACTTCCATCGATTTTTCTGAAAAAGCACTGGAAATTGCCAGAAAAAATGCGGCATTTCATCAGCTTGATGTCAGATTCATTCATGCCGATTATCTGAATTTTGACTTAAAAGAAAACTTTGATGTTATCATTTCAAATCCGCCTTATATTGGAAAAGATGAAGAACAGGAAATAGAGCATTCCGTAAAAGGTTTTGAACCGACCATGGCACTCTTCTCTCCTACTTCCGATGCATTGATTTTTTACAGAAAAATAGCCGAAGATGCTAAAAAATACCTGAACAAAAACGGACTGTTATTTTTAGAAATCAATCAGAAATTAGGCCCAGAAACAGTGGATTTATATCTTAATGATTTTGAAGAGGCTTGTTTAATCAAAGATTTATCGGAAAATGACCGGTTTGTTTTTGGGAGGAAGTAACATTGATAGCTGGTGACTATTTAAAGAAAACTCTATGGAGTTTTATCTGTGTAGAGATCATATTCGGGCGATGATTGGCGTTCCGTAGGAACGCTATCTTTAGAACATTTGCAGATTTAAAAAAGCAAAATTCTTTACCTTAAGCAATCAAAACTTAACGTGAGTACGATGTAAAAGCAATACAAAAACATCAATAGGAATGAACTTTAGCCTATTTCATTTAATAATTAAGAAAACAATTGGATTTAGCTAAAACTGATGTTAATCCTGATTTGAAAAATTTACATCGAATTAAAGACTACCGCAACTCACGGATACAATAGTTTAATGATCATTTCATTTTCAATCTTCTCATATTGAACTCACATTAATTAACTTATAAAAATTTATCTGATCATCTGTCACTTTTGCACTTAACTAGAAACTTTAATATGATTGTCCGTTATTTGTTATAATTTGAAAAATCTTTGAGTTCTTTGCCGAGTGAATAGTTTATGCTGAACTTGTCGAAGAACCTTTGCGAACTTAAAAACAGTTAGTATATAAAGAATCTTTGCGAGTCCTTTGCGTTAGAAAAAACAGTATGATTAATAGCGGATAATCAAAACTTTAAACAGATTGATCTTTTAAAATTATCCTCGTACAGAAATTTTTCATAAAACTTCAATTAGATTTAACTAATCTCTTTTCAGTTTTTCGTAACAAAATAACTTTTCAGCTTTTGTATTAATTTATTGGTAATCCGAAATCCGAAAATTTTCTTGGGTTATACGATTAAGTTATTTTCAATATACTGCAGCAATCCCTGAATAATAAAGCGTTTCAAAACTTTTTTCAAACAAATTTCACAACAAAAAGATTTAATTTAAATATTTCTATATATTTGTGTGTAATCGATTACACATTATTAAATTAATTCCAAAACCATTAAAAATTTATTAATCATGAAAAAACTCTTTTCATTTTTTATTCTTGTGCTGGGGTCTGTTCTGCTGAATGCACAGGTTACGATTACGCAGGCAACCGGATGGCTGGAAACTGCTTATGTAAAATGGAATCCCGTAAACGGAGCCGACAGTTACAGAGTCTATTACACAGGCGGCGGCTTTACCAACAAAATAATTGATAATCAGTTAATCAGAAATTACGGTTCTTATTTTCGTGCAGATATTTTAGGATTAAGTCCCGGAAATTACACCATAAAAGTTGCTCCTGTAACGAATAATGTGGAAGGAACTGCCACGGTTTCGGGTTCGGTTACCGTTCTTCCTCATGACAGAAACGGTTTTGCGCACAGCAACGGAAGAATTCCCGGTGCTTACAATCTGGACGGAACTTTAAAAGCCAATGCCGTTGTTCTTTATATAACTCAAAATAATAAAAATACGGTTTCGCTGAATGTAACGGGAGCGACAGCAAATCCATGTGTTGGGTTGCAGACGATTCTGGATGGTTTTAAAAAGGGATATGACACCCGTCCTCTCGCCATCAGATTTATAGGAAACATCACCGATCCCAGTTATCTGCTAAACGGAGATGCGGTTGTAGAGAATAAAAATATCGCTGCAAGCTCCATCACGCTGGAAGGAGTCGGTTCAGATGCTCTCATCAACGGATGGGGAATCAGAATAAAAAATGCCACCAATATTGAAGTCAGGAATCTTGGTTTTATGCTGACTGATGCTGCGGAAGGAGATAATCTGAGTTTACAGCAGGATAACAGTTATATCTGGGCACACAACTGCGATCTTTTCTACGGCAAGCCGGGAAGTGATGCAGATCAGGTAAAGGGTGACGGCGCTCTGGATGCGAAAAAATCTACGTACATTACTTTTTCCTACAATCATTTCTGGGATAACGGAAAGAGCTGTCTTCTGGGTTTAAGCGAAGGAACAACTTCGGGATTGTATATTACTTATCACCACAACTGGTTTGATCATTCAGATTCCAGACATCCCAGAGTGAGGTATTATTCTGCGCATGTTTACAACAATTATTATGACGGAAATTCTAAATACGGAATAGGTTCTACATTGGGCTCTTCGGTTTTTGCAGAAGGAAATTATTTCAGAAATGCCAAATATCCGATTCTGATCTCCAAGCAGGGAACCGATGTTGCCAACGGAGCGGTGGGAACTTTTTCAGGAGAAAACGGAGGCGTTGTAAAGGCTTTTAATAATTTTATGACGGGACAGAGCGCTTTTGTTCCTTATAATTCTTCAACAGCATCAATTCATTTCGACGCTTATGTGGCATCCTCAAGAAATGAAATTCTAGGAACCAATATTAAGGCATTACAGGGAAACGGAACGTATAATAATTTCGATACCGACAACTCACTGTACGTTAAAACTCTTGTTCCGGAGGCTCCAGCCGTGGCGAAGGATAAAGTAACGCAATATTCAGGAAGAGTTTCCGGAGGAGATATTAACTGGACTTTCAATAACTCGGTTGATGATACTTCCGATACAGTAAACACAGGCTTGATGGCTTTGCTGCAAAACTACACCTCCTCACTTGTATCGGTGCAGGGAGAAACGGCTGCGCCTGCAAGTTCACAGACTTTAACCATTGCTTCAAATAACGATCAGACGGTGGCTTCGGGAAGTGCAATTGCTCCAATGGTATTTACATGGGGAGGAACAGCAACGGATGCTGCTGTAACGGGACTTCCGGCTTCGGGAATCAGTTTTGTTAAAAATACTGCAGCAAAAACAATTACTGTTTCAGGAACTCCAACTGCGGATCTGGATTTTACGGTAACAACGGTAGGTTCTGCGGGAACTCCGGTTTCAGGAACAGGCAGCATTTCGATTACGCCCACAGGAAGCAATCCTCAGGGAAATGAGATTCATAATTTTACAACATCCAATTTAACGAGCTCGTTTTACACGTTTACGTCTGCCAATATCAATTCTACAGATGGTTCTGCGACGTATAACGGATTAACTTTAACAAAGAGATTAAAAATAGAATCTGCGACGGCAATTACATATACAACCTCTGCCCCGTCTTCGCTTACGCTTGTCTTTGATCCTTCTTTCAGCGGAACAATTAAAGTGGATAATGTTTCTTATACCGCTTCTTCAGGACTGGTTACCCTTTCAAATATTCCGGCAGGCTCACATTCCATCACCAAAGGGAGCGTGGCAAATTTATTCTACATTAAAACAGAATATTCTTCGGCAGCCATTTTAGCCGCAAAAGAAAGCAAAGGATCGGATAGGTTAGCCATTTATCCCAATCCTGTTGAAAATTATTTCACCGTTTTAACATCAGATACGGTGGAAGGGATTACCATTATTAATGACGGAGGTAAAATTATTAAATCTATAAAAGGAAGTATTAAAAATGTTGATGTAAGTGAACTGATCAGCGGAATTTACTTCGTTCAGATCAAAACCAATAAGGAAGTAATTAATCAGAAGATCATTAAAAAATAAATAAAATCAGGTCATTAAATTAACATTCTGTTGAGCCGTCTCATTTTTGGGACGGCTTTTTAATTTTGAATGTAAATCACTTCTGAAATGATGCAAGGCTTAATCTGTATTGAAACGAACGATTTATTATTGAAGTAGTTTACACAATTTTATTGATAAAAGTTTAAAGGAATTCAAGTTTAAAACACTCGCCATCCAAGAAAACAGACTGAATATCCAGTCTGTTGATGTCAAAATTGAGTCTTTTATACTTTCATTGAGATTGATTTTTATTAAGTTTAAGCTAAAGAGACTTAGTTTTTAATGACAAAATAAACTATAAACTATAAACTATAAACTATAAACTATAAACTATAAACTATAAACTATAAACTATAAACTATAAACTATAAACTTTAAACTTTAATCAATTAAAAGATTTTATCTGTCTTGAGCTTCAATAAAAAAGCAATGAAACATATAATTCATTGCTTTTAAATTTATCTGTAAGGAATCTTTATCCAATTCTTTTCTTCACAAAAATCTCATATCCCAAATAAATTAAAGGAAGCGACATAATTCCCAGATACATTGAATTAGCAATCGCCGCCTGTGGATGATTAGCAACTGCATAAACAAGCCCGAAAAATGCTCCTCCTAAATGCGCGGCATGACCTATATTGTCGTTATAATTGGGATTCAGCATCATATAAACAGAATAGCTGAAATAAACAAGCCCAAATATATATCCCGGAATTCCGATCGGAATGAAAAACATATAGATTTCTAAATGCGGAATCAGGGCAATAGATGCAAACAAAATTCCCGAAACTCCTCCACTTGCTCCAATGGCTGAATACCAAGGCTGCCTCTGGTAAACAAATAGAGAAAACATATTTCCCAGCAGGATTGATCCGAAATAAATGATAAGAAAACCCAGATTTCCAAATCCCTGAATAACAACCGGACCGAAAAAATACAAGGTGAGCATATTAAAGACCAGATGCATAATATCGGCATGCAGAAATCCTGAAGAAAGCAAACGGATATATTCTTTCCTGTTTAATATGGCGCCTACGCTGAATTTGTATTTCTCAAAGTTGGCACTTCCCATAGGAGCAGCAAAACTTATTACTGCGGTTATGATGATGATTGCTATTAAAATATTCATTTTTTCAACATTTAATGTTCTGTATTATCATCATTCTGAAACAGGTTTCCAATGGTTCCGTCTTCATCAAATCCCGCTGTTGGTTCGGGATCTTCATATACTTCCGGTTCTTCTTCCACAGGTTCAGGAATGTTGATATTAATGGATTTTACTTTGAATTTGGTAAACTGGTTTCCGATGGCTTTGATTCCTTTCACGGCAATAAATTCATCGATATTCACTTCTTCCGGTTCTCGTTCTTTGCCCTTGTCCTTTGCGAAAATAATTTCGGCAGTAGCTCCGTTGGCAACAATTACATTTTCAATAAACGATTTTGAATGTTCCGAAGGCATAAAAGTCTGCACATTCGGCGTGTTTTCAAATAAAAACCGTTTGATGAAATAAATATCTTTTTCACCATCGTAATAGATGCAGGTTACCGGCTGATTCGGACGCCATTTTTCCAGCACCAGATATTCGTCATCGAAGCGGTTTCCAAGATCAAAGGAAACTAATTTTGCTTCTCCGTTGGTATTGATGGTTAAAATTTTATCATCTCCTTTAAAGCTTCCCAGTAAAGTTCCTCTTCCGTCTGCATTCAGTCTTCTCACCGTATCATCAAACCAGATTCTTCGCGGTGCTAATGTAGAAACGCCTTCTTCTTTCAGATCAACTTTTTTCACGGAATATTTGGTTACCAGATTTCCTTTGGAATCACGACCTTTAATCGCGAGTTCTGAGAAATCGATGTCCATTTTATTTTTTCTGATCCTTGGATTGGGTTTCAGAAGAACCGTCACAGTTTCTGCTTCTCCGTTTGGATTTGCCGAAAAATAAAGCACTTCCGATCCTTTTTTATCCGAAGCCAGAGGATAATCTGTATTTCGGGTAACTCCTGTTACAGAAAAACGCTTCATATAATAAGGTCCTTCTCTTCCTTCGCGGTAGATCATGTTGTAGACCGTTCTTTTATCGTTTTTCTTCCAGATCGCAACATGAAGAATATCTTTTCCGATAAATGTTTTCGCCTCTACTTTTACCACTTTCATGCTTCCGTCTTTTCGGAAGGTAATGATGTCGTCGATATCCGAACAGTCGAACAGATACTGGTCTTTTTTCAGAGACGTTCCGATAAATCCTTCCTCGAAATTGGCGTAGAACTTTTCGTTGGCAACCGCAACTTTTGTTGCATCAATGGTATCAAAAATTCGAAGTTCTGTCTTTCTCTGTCTTTCTTTACCGTATTTTTTCTGAATGTTCAGATAATAATCAATCGCATACTGAATAAGATTCGCAAGATGATGTTTCACCTGCTCGATCTTACCTTCCAGCGCAGCTATATTCTCTTTAAATTTATCTAAATCGAATCTTGAAATTCTCTTGATTCTGATCTCTGTTAATTTTAAAATATCTTCTTCCGTTACAGCCCTTAAAAGATGTTTTGTATGAGGTTTCAATCCTTCATCAATGGTTTTAAGAACCTCTTCCCAGCTTTTAACCTCTTCAATATCGTGATAAATCCTGTTTTCAATGAAAATTCTTTCCAATGAAGAGAAATGCCAGCTTTCCTGAAGCTCATGAAGTTCGATCTCCAGTTCTTTTTTAAGCAAAGAAACAGTATGATCCGTGTTCATTTTCAGGATGTCAGAAACATTCATGAACATCGGCTTATCGCCGACAATCACACAGGCATTCGGAGAAATGGTAACCTGACAATCGGTAAAAGCATATAAAGCATCAATCGTTTTATCCGGCGAAACATCATTATGAAGATGGATCAGGATTTCAACTTTATCGGAAGTATTGTCTTCAATTTTTTTGATCTTGATTTTTCCTTTTTCATTGGCTTTAATGATGGAATCAATAAGATCACTTGTCGTTTTTGAGTACGGAAGTTCCGTAATAATCAGCGTGTGTTTATCGTAAGGCGAAATTTTAGCTCTGGCTCTTACCTTTCCGCCTCTGTGTCCGTCGTTGTATTCGGAAACATCCAGATAACCTGCCGTCATAAAATCCGGGAAAAGCTCAAACTTTTTGCCTTTAAGGTAAGCTACGGAAGCATTGATGAGTTCATTAAAATTATGCGGAAGAATCTTTGTAGAAAGTCCGACTCCGATTCCTTCCACACCCTGCGCCAAAAGGAGAGGAAATTTTACGGGAAGATCAATAGGCTCGTTATTTCTGCCGTCATAAGATTTTGCCCATTCCGTTGTTTTCGGATTGAAAACCACTTCCAGTGCAAAAGGTGTTAATCGGGCTTCGATATATCTCGCCGCAGCCGCAGAATCTCCGGTGTAGATGTTTCCCCAGTTTCCCTGAGTATCAATCAACAGTTCTTTCTGGCCGATTCCTACCATGGCATCCGTAATGGAAGCATCACCATGAGGGTGATATTTCATGGTATTTCCCACGATATTGGCAACTTTATTGTAACGTCCGTCTTCCAGCTCCCGCATGGAATGCATGATTCTTCGCTGAACAGGCTTAAAACCGTCATAAACGGAAGGAATTGCCCTGTCTAAAATTACATAAGAAGCATAATCCAGGAACCAGTCTTTATACAGCCCTGAAACCTTTTTTAAGCTTTCGCCCTCATGCGAGTATTCTTCTGTTATCATTTAATTTATTAACTCTTTTTCTCTTTATTGGCTTTAACAACCTTGTTTAAGGAGATTTTTAAATCACTAATTTCTCTTTTGGTAAGATACGAAATTTCATATCTTAAAATAGTAGAACCGCTGTTTTTGCTTGAAATCGTTATATAAAGTCTTTTCATCAAAAAGAGATCAATGACCTCAAATTTCTGCAGTTTATATTTTGGAAATTCGTCGCTTAAAGGTTTTTGCAGAAAGGGAATAATATTCCTGTTTCTGAAATGCAGTGCTTCTCCGTCGCTGTCATATTCAAAAATCTGTCTTCCGTTGAAATAGAAGAACAGAATTAAAATGACGGGAACAATAATAAGCAGGAGATTTTCCTGTCCCAGTACTTTAAACCTGTATTCTTCTAAGATATACGCTCCGATACCTCCGACTAAAAGCATTGCCAATAAGGTACTTATGAAGCTGTAAACCGAAGTCTTATTGCGGTTGCTGAGTCTCATATTAATAATTGTATTAGTGGGTTTATTTGTGTTTTTAAGGTAGTTCTTTTAATTAATTTTCATCTATGACTTCACTCAATATGTCTTTTTTATTTATATCCGGATCTTCAACTACCAGATTTTCAAGAATAAAAGTTTGCCTGTCCGGAGTGTTTTTTCCCATATAAAATTCAAGAAGCTGATCAATCGTCTGATCTTTTCCTACGACAACAGGTTCCAGACGGATGTCTTTTCCGATAAAATGCTTGAATTCATCAGGAGAAATTTCTCCCAATCCTTTAAATCGGGTGATCTCAGGATTTCTTCCCAGTTCGTTCAGTGCTTTTATCCTTTCCTGTTCTGTATAGCAGTATCGTGTTTCTTTTTTGTTTCTCACCCTGAATAACGGAGTCTGAAGAATATAAAGGTGACCATTCTTGATGAGATCCGGAAAGAACTGCAGGAAAAATGTAATCATCAGCAGACGAATATGCATTCCGTCGACATCGGCATCAGTTGCTATAATTACCTGATTGTACCGAAGATCTTCGAGACTTTCCTCAATATTTAAAGCTGCCTGAAGAAGGTTGAATTCTTCATTTTCATACACTACTTTTTTAGTTAAGCCATAACAGTTCAATGGTTTACCTTTCAGGGAAAAAACCGCCTGTGTTTCTACATCTCTGGATTTTGTGATGGATCCTGATGCAGAATCTCCTTCGGTAATGAAGATCTGGGTTTCTCCTTTTCTTTCGTTCTTCTGATCGTTGTAATGCTGTCTGCAGTCGCGAAGCTTTTTGTTGTGGAGAGAAACCTTTTTGGCTCTTTCTCTCGCCAGCTTCTGAATTCCTGAAAGTTCTTTTCTTTCTCTTTCCGAGATTAAAATCTTTCTCTGGATCGCTTCTGCCACTTCAGGATTTTTGTGTAAGAAGTTATCTAATTTACTTTTCAGGAAATCAATAACAAAAGTTCTTACGGTGGGTCCGTTCGGTCCGATATCATTGGATCCTAACTTTGTTTTGGTCTGAGATTCGAAAACCGGTTCCTCCACATTAATGGAAACTGCCGCCACAATTGATTTTCTAACGTCAGAAGCATCAAAATTTTTATTGAAAAACTCACGGATTGTTTTTACATACGCTTCTCTGAAGGCATTTAAATGCGTTCCTCCCTGTGTTGTATTCTGTCCGTTAACGAATGAAAAATACGTTTCGGTCTGAGATTTATCGGTGTGTGTAATGGCAACTTCGATATCATTGTCTTTCAGATGAACAATGGGATAAAGGGTTTCGTTTTCCAGCTCTTCATCCAGCAAATCTTTCAGTCCGTTCTCTGAAAAGAAGGTTTCTCCGTTGAAAAGGATTTTTAAGCCGGGATTCAGATACGCATAATTGCGGAGCATTCTTTCAATATACTCTTTTCTGAATTTGAAGTGAAGGAAAATATCCGCATCCGGAATAAAGGAAATCTCGGTTCCGTTTCTGTCTGAGGAGTCTTTTTCTTCAAAATTTTCTGTAATAATACCTCTGGAAAACTCTGCGGCTTTCATCCTCCCGTCACGGAAAGAACGAACGCGGAAATAATCGGAAAGGGCATTAACTGCTTTTGTACCGACTCCGTTAAGACCTACGGATTTTTTGAAGGCCTTACTGTCGTACTTTCCTCCGGTATTCATTTTGGAAACCGCATCCACTACTTTCCCCAGTGGAATACCGCGTCCGAAATCACGGATCGTGACTTTTCCGTCGTCTAATTTTATTTCAATTCTTTTACCTGCTTTCATCCTGAACTCATCAATGGAGTTGTCCAGAATTTCTTTCAGTAAAATGTAGATACCATCATCGGCGGAAGACCCGTCTCCCAGCTTCCCGATGTACATTCCGGGACGCAGGCGGATGTGTTCCTGCCAATCGAGGGTTCTGATATTATCTTCGGAATAGATCGGATTTATTTCTTGTGACATATGTAATTTCAGCAAACATACAAAAATACGAAATTGAAGAAAATTATCCGAATATTTTAAGCCGTTTTTTTGTTAATATTCTCCCAAGAATGGCATTATTGATAGAGAAAATGTCAATTTAAATAATTCAATATAAAGTGAAAAAAGTATTTTGTTTTATTTTTTTCGTTAAAATTAACGCAGATTATGTTTCAATTTAATAATTTTAATCATAAAAATAAAATATTATCTTATGACTTAGATCATTTAGCTATTAATATAGAAAACTGAAACCAAAACCAAACTCACATGAAAAATAAATTGAATGCCTTCATCATTGATGACAAGGATGATGGCAAATGCATTTCCCGATTACTGAAAAAGGAATTTCCTGAATTTGAAGTGCATCTTCAGAAGAGCGGTATCCTTTTCGAGCCAGATTATTTCAGCAAGAATTCTCCGGATATTTTATTCGTTGATATTCAGTATTTCGACGATAAGAGTGCGGAAATACTAATGAAACTGAAAGAAAATGATTTCCCCGTTATATTGGTTACGGAATCTGAAAAATCGGCCATTCAGGCTATAAAAAAAGGGTTTATCCGATATGTTTTTAAACCTTTAAAAAATCTGGATTTTGTTCTCACCGTTAATAAAGCACTTGAAAAATTCAGAAAAAATAAAGCTTCTCATTCTGCAGGTTCTCAAAACAAAATTAACCTTCCCACCCTGCAGGGCTTTAAGCGGGTAAATATTGATGAAATTATCCGTTGCGAAGCAGATTCCAACTACACTTCTATTTACCTTTCCGATAAAAGCAAAGTAATGGTTTCGAAAACCTTATGCGATTTTGAAAAAAATCTTTCAGAATATAATTTCTTCAGAATTCATCATAAGCATCTCATCAATCTGGAACATCTGAAAGAATACATCAAAGGAAAAGGCGGACAGGTTGTAATGGCAGACAATTCTGTACTTGACGTTTCTATCCGAAAGAAAAATGAGTTTCTTCATAAAATGGCTTAAAACTCACACATGTTTGAATAATCTACACACTTGCTCATTTGTTGGCTGCAGTTAATCACTTCAACTAGGCTGTTTTGTAATGCTTTACTATTTTTGAGGACAATCCAATCATTAAATATTATCATTATGAAAAAAAGTCTATTACATGCGAAAAATCTTTTTGCAGCAGCAATGATCTTTTCCGGCGGTTTAGTAAATGCACAACAATGGCTAACGACAGGAAACGCAGGAACTACTGCAGGAAACTATGCCGGAACAACAGGAGCAACCGCATTTTATCTGAGAACGAACGGAACTGCAGCGGTTCCCGGACAGGCGATTCTTAATGAATTCGGAAGCTTTATTGTAGATGGAGACAACAATACCAACATTGTAAAATCCAAAGGAAATATTGTCGCCGGTGCAGGTAACACTATCGGAGCAGGATCCGGAAGTTCATTGGTAAGCGGCTGGGGAAATAATTTAGCGGCTGCAGCAGGCGCTAATCTGGTGAGCGGACAGGACAACGTTGTATTGAATAATGCAAGTAAATCTGTTGCTTTAGGGTGGAAAAACGTCATCAGGAATGCCAATCAGTTCGCGATTGGGGTAGGAATTGATCTCGGAAACTTTTATTCGGGAGGATTCGGGATTGATCTTGCGGCAACCGGTGACCGTTCTTTCGTCATCGGATCCGGAACGGGCGGAACAAAATTAACGAACAGTATTCCGCGTTCTATTATGTTTGGTATGTCACCAACTTCCACAATGCTGATCGTAGACCAATATGTCGGTGTAAGAACAACGGCTCCTACGGCTAATTTTCATACTGTAGGAACAGTGCGGCTTCAGGGGCTTCCTAATGGATCCGGAAGAGCATTGGTTGTGGATAATGACGGAAATGTGATGGTGGCAACAAGTACGATTACACGACAAGCAAATAATGAAAACGATTATCAGATCCAGATTGATGAATTGAAAAATGAAATTAAAGAGCTTAAAGAACTGCTGAAACAAAATAAAATGAGCGTTGATATGAGCTCAGAAGCCCATGAAGCAAAATTATATCAAAACGCTCCTAATCCAGGAAAAGGCGAAACAATTATCAAATATTATCTTCCAAGAGATACCAAGAATGCCTCCATTGAAATCTATAATGCTTCAGGGCAGGTGATGAAGACCATTTCCTTGCAAGAAAAAGGAAACGGAAGTATCAACCTTTCAGGGATGAGAGGCGGTTCTTATGTTTACAGCCTTATTGCAGACGGGAAAATTGCAGACTCAAAAAAAATGCTGATTCAGGAATAGTTAATGGTCTTAGATATTTTTTTAATTTTTAAGCTGTCTTCGGGCAGCTTTTAACATTTATTAAAAAATACTTTACACTTACTCAAAATCTTCCCACACTTACTTAATCACCTTAGTGTGATATTGTTTTAAATGATACTTTTAAACTATTAACTACATATAGAAAATAAAACAAACTAAAAGGTGAAAACCAAAATGTATTATTCATTGAGTATTAATTCTTAAAGTTTTTGTTGGTTTTTGATGTATAAAATCAATTTCGCATCATGGTAAGAATGTATTTTTTAACTCTCTGTTTTCTCTTAGGAAGCGTCATGCTTTTCGGGCAGAATCCACCCTGCTCAGATTTTAATGATCCTGTAAATCCTTACGGAAACTGGGCTCCTGCTGCACCGCCCAACGGAAACGTTAGTGTAGGCGTAGATTCTCCCAATCCGCTTGACGGATCACAGTTTCTTGTTATTAAGGATAAATCCGGAGGTTCCTGGTACCAGAACTGGAAAGATTACCAGAATCTGGGAAAATATTTTCTGGGACAGTGTATTTATTTTGATTTTTATCTGGAAAACGACAGTGGTTATGGATTGCCTTATCACCCGTACATTACTATTTCCGACGGAACCAACAGTGCGACGTTTGTTGCAAGCGTAACTGTAACTCCCGGAAGCGGATGGGTTCGTATAAAAGCGCCTATTCAGCTTTCCAGCGGCGGTGTTCTTCCGAGCAATTCCGACGGAGCATGGACGATGAGTCCCGTTAATGCAGCAGTTTTTGATAATATCATCATGAATACTCAGCTTATTGCGATCACTCCGGATATTACCTCTACACAACAGGAAGTTATGTATTTTGATAATATTTGTGTAAAACCTTGTGAAGGTTGTAACGAATGTAACTCTAACTTTAAAATCCAGACTACAACCAGTACATCCGGAAATTATACCACGGCTCAGGTATTTTTAGAAAGCACCAATTCTCCAAGTATGTATAAGGTAGACTGGGGCGACGGAACGACAGGCAACGTACTTACTTCGCATACCTACAACACACCGGGAAGCTACACAGTCTGTGTGACTCAGCTTCAGGGAGACGTACCTAAATGTAAAACCTGTATTTCGATCTGTATTCCGAAACCCGCAGAAGGCGGAAATGCCAGAAATTCAGCTAATCTGAAATCTCCTCTGAAAGATGTGGCAGATGCAGCAAGAGCAGAATCCGGAACAGCCAGCCAACTGGATTATAATCTGGTTCCTAATCCTGCAAAAAATTATGTGGATGTGCAGACTAATCTGGCAAAAAGAGGAAATGTAACCATCAGAATAATGGATGCTTCCGGAAAAATTCTGATCAGTAATTCTGAAACAGTGGATAGCGGAAAACAAAGCATCAAGATTAATACAGAGAAACTGATTCAGGGGACCTACATCGTAGAAGTGCAGTCTGATAACATTAAATCTGCACAAAAGCTTTTAATTTCGAAGTAAATTCAATCAAAACCAACACACAAAATAATATACTATGAAAACAAATCTAAAAACCGGAGGACTGCTTCTGAGAAGCTTCCAAATCATAAAATCGCAAAGATTACTTTTAGCCATTTTCATCAGTCTGATTTCTTATTCAGAAGTTTCTGCACATGCTTCTACGATTACAAGAAAATGGTGCGGCGGATTTTTTCACAGAAAATTTGTTGCTCAGGCTCAGACTTCCGCACTTTCTTACACAAAATATGTAACAGGCTATAATTGTATCGGGCAATTTGTAGGATACGGAAATATAGGTTATTGGTCTTCAACCTGCTCCAATGAAAGCAAAGGATGTTCCCGTCCTCAGACAGCCACCTGCAGCAAAAGCGGAACGGTTTACGATCAGGTCTACAATCTTTGTACACTTTCTTTCACAGGTCCCTATGCGTATAACAGCTACGCAAAAGCCGAACATCTTACAAGCGGAATTTATCTTACGCAGACTTCCTCAGGCAGAGGTTCTGCAGGACTTACAGGAAGTTATGCTTTAGATGAAAAGAAGTTCTCCAGACTTGTAGACAATGGTACTTCTTTCGGAGAAATTACCGGCGATGTTACGGTGAACGATAACAATCAGCTTGTTGTTACTAAAATGAACGGAAGAATCAGTGTTACTCCGTCAGCAGATTTTTATTCTGACGTAAAAATAGTTGTCATTAAAGAAAATGTCAATATTTCGGATGATGAAGCGCTTGCCAATGAACAGGCTGTGCAAAACGGAACTTATCCCGATGTAGTGTATACCGCAACCGTACATATTTCTAAAAACGGACTTATATACGACGGAATTTTTAAAAACGGATTTATAAGCAACCAGATTAAAGAATATGCTACCGCACAGGAAAAAGGTGTTTCTTTCAGCAATTTTTCTTCATCGGTTCCTATTAATGTTAATTTAAATGATGACGAAAAGCTTACCCTGGTAACAGTAATGGATGGCGGATTTGATATCAGTACCGCAGTGGTGCAAAAAAATGCAAATACGGCTACGGACAATACTTTATCATTCGAGAGTCCAAAACTTACTCCTAATCCTGCAAAAGATTATGTAGACGTAAATATCAATCTGGAAAAAAGCGAATTGAT
This sequence comes from Chryseobacterium sp. 2P, assembly GCF_059579425.1. NCBI lineage: Bacteria > Pseudomonadati > Bacteroidota > Flavobacteriia > Flavobacteriales > Weeksellaceae > Chryseobacterium > Chryseobacterium sp. 2P. Next base: position 1,846,301 of record NZ_CM184194.1, on the reverse strand, counting down.
TACTGTAAGAATCATCAGTTCTTTAGGTAAAATATCTTCTGAAAAATCTCAAATGCTGAGCAGCGGAAAACAATCCATAAGGCTCAGCACAGAACAGCTTCTTCCGGGAACTTATATTGTTGAGATAAAATCGTCCTCCAAAACTACTTCGCAAAAGTTACTCATAACGAGGTAATGCAATTCATATCTTCAAAAAAAGCCATCCGGAATCGGATGGTTTTTCTTTGTAAGTTAGTAAAATAGCCTATTCTTGTTCCCATAATCTGAAATTAAAATCTTTTTGTTTTTTGTGATTAATTTAAAACTCTAAATATCGCCTGATTGTAAAAAATAAATTAAATTCGAAACAACAAAAAATAACCTTTAATGATACAACTTCCTTTATCTAAACTTTCCAATGTAGGAACTACGATTTTCAGCCAGATGACGCAGCTTGCCAATGAAAATGAAGCCATCAATCTATCGCAGGGGTTTCCCGATTTCATGCCGGATTCCGAATTGCTGGATCATGTGGATCATTTCATTAAAAAAGGCTTTAATCAGTATGCACCGATGGGCGGAATGATTGGTTTGAAGGAAGAAATTGCCGGAAAAATAGAAAATTCTCATCAGGCAGTGTATCATCCAGATTCTGAAATTACCGTTACTGCAGGCGGAACTCAGGCTATTTTCACTGCAATTGCGACTTTTGTAAAGAAAGAAGATGAGGTCATTATTTTTGAACCGGCTTACGACTGTTATGAACCTACGGTAGAGCTTTTCGGAGGAATTGTAAAGCGTTTCGAAATGAAAGCTCCCGATTATGAAATCGACTGGAATGTTGTGAAAAATTTAGTCTCGGAAAAAACAAAGATGATTATCCTGAACAATCCGAACAATCCTTCCGGAAAGATTTTAAAGGAAAATGACATTCAAGAATTAATTAAAATTGTGGAAGGAACTTCTATCCTGATTTTAAGTGACGAAGTTTATGAAAATATTGTCTTTGACGGAAAACAGCATTTAAGCATCTGCAAATATCCCGAACTGAAAAACAGAAGTCTTCTGGTTGCTTCATTTGGAAAACTGTTTCATGTTACCGGCTGGAAAATAGGCTATTGTGCAGCTCCGAAATATCTGACTGACGAATTCAGGAAAGTCCATCAGTTTAATGTTTTCTCCGTGAATACACCGATGCAGCTTGCTTTGGCGGAGTATATGAAAAATCCGGATCATTACAATCAGCTGAATCAGTTCTTTCAGGAAAAAAGAGATTTTTTAAGACAGGGTTTAGCCAATACTTCTTTTGAATTACTGGATTGTGAAGGAACTTATTTTCAGGCTTTAAAATATGATAAGATTTCTGACAAAAATGATCTTGATTTTGCTCACGAACTCACGATTAATCATAAGGTGGCAAGTGTTCCTTTCTCTTCTTTTTATAAAAACAGACTGAATGAAAATGTTATCCGTTTGTGTTTTGCCAAGAAGCAGGAAACTTTAGAAAGAGCTTTGGAAAATTTGTCTAAACTGTAATTTCGTTGATCGTTGATTTAGCAAACTATAAAGATTTCAAAAAAAATTTAACCACAAAAGATGCAAAAGACTTTATTGGATTTATTTAAAGTATTTCAAAAGTCTGCAAAGAGAAAAAATCTTTGATTTTTTTAAAACTTATGTGCTCTTTTTTCCATTTAAGTATTAAACTTAAACTACTAAAGTGTTACAATCTTTTGCATCTTTTGCGGTAAAAAAGTTTAGACAAATTTTCCATTTAAGTAGTAAACTTTAAAAACTAAAGTGTTTCCATCTTTTTGCATCTTTCGCAGTAAAAAAGTTGAAATAAAAAACTGGTGACATTGATAATTTCTGTCATCAGTTTTTATTTAAGATTATAAAAACATACCTCCGGAAGCTTCAATTCTCTGTCCGTTGATCCATCTTGCCTCTTCGGTACACAGGAAAGCCACTATTCCGCCGATATCGTCGGGAACACCTGCTCTTCCTAAAGCGGTATTATTGGCAACCATAGTATTGATGTTTTTATCATCCCTTGTTCTTCCGCCGCCAAAATCTGTTTCAATAGCACCGGGAGCCACAACATTGGATTTAATTTTTCTTGCGCCCAATTCTTTTGCCTGATATTTCGTAAGCATATCAATGGCTGCTTTCATAGAACCATATACGGAAGATCCGGGTAATGCAAACCTTGCCAATCCTGATGAAACGTTGATGATTCCACCACCTTCATTCATAAAAGGCAAAAACTTCTGAGTCAGGAAAAATACTCCTTTGAAATGAATATCCACCATATCGTCCAACTGCTCTTCGGTAACCTCCGGAATCGGGCAGTACAAAGCTGTTCCTGCATTGTTGATGAGATAATCGATATTTCGGCTGCCTGTATTTTCTTCAAGGTGATCTCCCACCGTTTTTACAAAAGCATCAAAACTTTTCACCTCTTTTGTATCCAGTTGATAAGCAATTGCTTTCTGTCCTAAAGACTGAATTTCTTCTACTACTCTATCCGCTTCTTCCTTATTGGTTCTGTAAGTTAAAATGACATCAAGACCTTTCTGGGCAATTTTAATAGCAGAATTTCTTCCTAATCCTCTGCTTCCACCTGTAATCAGAGCAATTTTTGTTCTTGTTTCCATTATTTAATGATTTATTTTAATGAGACAAAGTTCAGGTAATTTACGGTTCAGGCGTTTGCTTTAATCAAACTTAAATTTGCAAAATTCAAATCATGATCGAAATTCCAAAGGAGCGAGAGATGTTTTCTTTTTGAAAAAGTTTGAAAAATGAGCAATTTCCTCAAATCCTAGAGCATAGGAAATCTCAGAAACATTCCACTTGGTCTGTTTCAGAAGAATTTTTGCTTCCTGAATAACCCTTTCTGCAATAATTTCCGTAGTGGTTTTTCCTGTACTTTCTTTCAGTTTTTTATTCAAATAATTTACGTGAACAGCCAATCGGTCTGCATAATCTTTTGCCGTTTTCAGCTGCAGTCTCTGATCCGATGATTCTATGGGAAACTGCCTTTCCAACAGTTCTATAAACAGCGAAACAACACGCAGTGAAGCATCATTTGATGTTGATAATTTTGAAGCCGGCTGCAGCTTCTGCCCGTAATGAATAAGCTCCAGAACATAATTCCTGATAAGATCATACTTAAAAATATAATCAGAATTAATTTCTTTTTTCATCTTATCGTACAGCTGTTCAATTTCGTCAGCCAGATCATCCTCAATCTCAAAAAGAGGCACATTTCCAGGCTGAAAGATCGGCAAATCTTCAAGAGTATTATGCGATTTATCCTTAATAAAAAAATCTTCTGTAAAAACGCAGAAACTCCCCGACTGGAAAGGATCTTCGGGAATCCAGTGATACGGAACTTTAGGAGTCGCAAATAAAAGTGCATTCCCTTTTATCTGAATAATTTTATCTGCATATTCCGCCCTGTTTCTGCCTCTTATTAAGCTTATCTTGTAATATTTCCTCCTGTTGTAAGGCATTTCAGAAGTTGTTTTTGCTCTTTCCAGAGTTTGGGCAATATCAAAAACATTAAAATGGCCGATTTCCTTATGAAGCCCTTTCGGAAAAATAGTCTCGATATCCGTTCCGAGTTTTGCGGTCATTTCTCTGTAAAAGTCATCCAGCGAAGTGTAGGAAGTATGCTGCATCTTTTCCATAACTGAAATTTGTAAAATTCAAATGTACGGAATATTATTTCCGAAATCCCAAACAATAATTTTATAAATTTATCAAACAAAAGTGATTTATATTGAATTATTTTATATATTAGTGATGTCAAATTAAAAATATTCAATATGAAAAATCAAAATTTAAGCAACAGAAGGAAATTGAACAAAAAACAACTGCGTTCTATTACAGGGGGAAAAGAAATGTGTATAGATCGTAATACAGGGGAATGTAGAAAATATGGTCCATTTTGTGGTGAGATACAATGCCAGCTCATTCCTGATTTATAAATTAAGGTAATGTACTGAAAAATAGTTGGTGAAATTCAGGATATATTTTAATAAATTATGGATGTTAATCCGAAGAGGACAAAAGCACTGGTGGAGATCAACTTTTCAGCAATAGGATTAATGTTCAAAACGATAGTTTTAAGGTGAGGTTTCCCTCACCTTTTCGTTTATTATCGGATGAACCTTATGGCTAAAAAAACTCTATTTTTCGTTAGAAAAATAAATATACCATTTGATGAAATTGATTCGGTTTTTCAATGTGAGACCTCTGTGCAGGTCGAGATGATTTTTTAAATGGCTGAAATATCCCTCAATACCATTGGTTGTTTTAGGAATATTGGGATTTTCCAGATAATGAAACATATTGGGCAATGCCCGTTTTATAGTAAAATACGATCGTCTGAGAAGCTTGTGGGTATACCAGTATCTTTCGGTTTCAAGATTAATTGTTTTTTCATTAATATAATCCTGATGTCTCAAATACCAGTCGTTGAGTTCATTTTTCCACCAGATTTTATCGTTTTGTGTTTTAATTTTCAGTAATAATAAAACGTGTTTTCGAAGTTCCTGACCGGCAATGTGTTTAGGAAACTTTGTGAGCCAGATCAGGCACATTCTCTGAATATGAACCAGACATCTCTGAGTAATGATGTCTCCATCAGATTTATTTATGGCTTTCAAAACGCTTTTATGTCCATCTGTAGTAATGCTTTCCAGCTTTACGCCCAGCCGTAAAAGATTGTTTAAATCTTCCCTGATTTCTTCATAATGTTCTCCATCGGTAAAACGGATAAGCTGTGTATATCCATCAAAATCATCCTGATAAGCAATTAAACAGAACTGAGCAAAATAAGTTGCATCCATTCTTAAATTCACCTTTTCCCGTTTGATGATCTTTAAGGTAGGAGACTGCTCTAAAATGGTATAAAATGTTTTCTGCAAAGTATCTTTCGAATAACCGCTGTCTCTGCAAAGCGTTTTGTAGGTCTGCCTTTCCAATACCCATTTTTTGAACCAGATAAAACGATTTTTAATTCTCTGCTCCGTTCTGTTTTGAGTAAATAAAATCCCGCAATTTTTACATTTAAATCTTTGCTTTCCCCCTTGTTTTCCCCAACGAATTACCTCCAGGCTTGAACAAGACCAACAACGTTTTTTTGCCATTTTTCAGACAAAGAAAAAGTTTTATGAAACACGTTTCATAAAACTTCCTCCAAGCAGCCTAACAATGAGGTTTTGATAGGATTCTACCAACTATTTTTCAGTATTATGCCTAAATTAATTTATTAAACAAATAAAAACGCTTCGAAGCAATGCTCCGGAGCGTTTTTCTTTATAACTAACTTTAATACTTTATTCTTATACGTTGAATCTGAAGTGCATGATATCACCGTCTTTTACGATATATTCCTTCCCTTCTACAGAAAGTTTTCCGGCTTCTTTTACTTTTACTTCAGAACCGTAGTTTACGTAATCATCATACTTGATTACTTCTGCACGGATGAACCCTTTTTCAAAGTCGGTATGAATTACACCCGCCGCTTGAGGAGCAGTCCACCCTTTTCCGATTGTCCACGCTCTTACCTCTTTTACTCCTGCTGTAAAATAAGTCTGAAGTTTTAATAAATCATAGGCTTTTCTGATCAGTCGATTTACTCCCGGCTCCGTAAGACCAAGCTCTTCAAGGAAAATTTCTCTTTCTTCGTAAGTTTCAAGTTCATTGATGTCTGCTTCAATCTGAGCGGCTAAAACAACGACTTCTGCACCTTCATTTTTTGCCATTTCTTCAATTTTACCAATCCATTCGTTACCATTCTTTATTGAATTTTCATCCACGTTACAAACGTAAAGAACCGGCTTATTGGTTAATAATTGAACATCTCCGATAATTGATTTCGTAAAATCATCTGTTGCAAATTCTCTCGCATTTTTACCGTCTTCTAAAAATTTCTGAAGATTCTGAAGTGTTTCATAAGCCAAAACATCTTCTTTTTTACCGGATTTGATGAACTTTTTAGCTTTTTCAACTGCTTTTCCTACCGTTTCCAGATCTTTCAGCTGAAGTTCGATATCAATGATCTCTTTATCTCTTAACGGATCTACCGAGCCTTCTACGTGAACAATATTACCGTTATCAAAACATCTTAAAACATGGATAATTGCCTCACATTCGCGGATATTGGCAAGGAACTGGTTTCCCAAACCTTCTCCTTTACTTGCTCCTTTTACAAGTCCTGCGATGTCTACAATCTCTACAACTGCCGGTAAAACTCTTTCAGGTTTTACTAATTTTTCAAGCTCAAACAATCTGTGATCCGGTACTGAAACAGTCCCCAAATTCGGTTCGATGGTACAGAAAGGATAGTTTGCCGACTGTGCTTTTGCATTGCTCAGACAGTTAAAAAGAGTTGATTTACCTACATTCGGTAAGCCTACGATTCCACATTTCATAACGAAATTTTTATTTTATTTATAATGCTATGTAACCTTTCGGTTTCATATTGTAAAATTCTATGGTTAAGATTAATATTCAAATTGGAGGTTATTTCCGATCTGAACTTTCAGCGTGCAAAGATAGTGATTTTAAAGCATAATTCCTTCACCCTTCTATTAATTAAATTCTAAGCTATTTTCCTTTCCAGAAATAAATTATCCCCGAAACATTAAGCTTCGGGGACATTTTGTTAAAGAGATGTTTCAATTATCTTGGGAAAGGAAGAGTTGGATGAATAGGATCTACAGGATAGCATCCGCAAAGACAATCCCACTGATCAAATACCTCATCGCAAACACCAATGGCTTCACATCTCCATAAATGTCCTACAGGACAAGCTGGAACATTGGGTCCTGCTCCTTTTACCTGCTTCAGCTGTTCTCTTGAAATTTTTTTCAAATTTTTCATAGTAATTTTTATTTGTAATTCAGACAAATATAATAATATTCTCTACATAATGAATTATTAAGTTAAAAATTTACTATAGAAATAAAACTATTCTAAAAATCCGTCACCACTATGACGGATTTCAATAATTTAATTTCAAAAAAGATTATTAAGGATTATCTCCCGTCGCTTCCTGCGCCAATGGAACGTCTCCCGGAGTTTCCTGTAAAGTTTTATCTAAGGTAAATAAAGATTCATCCGTAGCTCTGTCTCCACCTGCAATTTTTAATTTATCCATCAGATTCTGCGCCAGTGTTTCCTCTTCAATCTGCTCCTGTACAAACCACTGCATAAAGTTCCACGTTGCCCAGTCTTTTTCTTCAAGAGCCATATCTACAATTTTATAAATGGCAGTGGTATTATCTACTTCATGTTTGAAAACCCCTTCAAAACAATCGGTAAGCGATTCCGGATCTGCCGGAGGAGCAGGAATTGCATCTACCTTTGGCTTTCCGCCTCTGTTTAATACATATTCCATGAATTTGATGGAGTGATTTCTTTCTTCCTGAGCGTGTCTGTACAGGAAATTGGCCATTCCCTGATATCCTTTATCGTCTGCCCAGATTCCGTATGATAAAAAGGTGTGTGAAGCGTGAATTTCTTTGTTCATCTGGTCGCTTAATGCTTTTTCAATGGAATCGGAAAGTCTTTTGGTATTCATAATAGATATTTTTTGTGATTATGAATCTATGGATACAAAAATAGTTCCGAGAAGTTTTTATTTTTAACCAAAACATTTACACACATCCACAAACCACTGAATTACATCATTTTAAGCCATTAATTTATAGTTATTCTAAAATATGAAGATAAAATTTTCAGATCAAAAGAAAACTTCCGGTATAAAAACGGAAGCCTTCTCTAAAAAATTATCTCTGTTCTATTGCTTTATCAATGTTTTCGTAAGTGACTTTCCTTTCCCTGTTATTTTTATGTAATAAATTCCGCTCGGGAAATGATTAATATTTAGTTTTTCATGGTAATCATCGTTGTAAGAATTCACATTTTTTGATAAAACCAATGATCCTCTTGCATCAATAATTTCAATCTTCATTTCTTTTTCCTTTGATTTGAATTGTATATTTACCTCCTGATTCGAAGGATTGGGATAAATAATAAAATCATTCGTTGTAATCTCCTTTTCTTCAGCAGATAAGCTTCCGTTAGCACATAGTGGAATTCTGTTGACCCCATCAATTCCCCAAGATGGCTGAACGGGAATACACAGCCAGTTCAATACAGTCGGCAAATGATCCGTTTCCCGGGTTGTCGATAAATAATTATAAATTTTAAAATTAGTAATCGTGTTCAGATTTCTGGCAGGAGATCCGGTAATCGTAACAGTGTTTGCATTCGGACCGGAATCCGCCAGTGTATTTCCCGAAACCTCATCACATTTCCAGTTGGCAACCAATTGAGAATAATAAGGATGCGAAGCTGTAATATCCTGATTTGCCCAATTCACGATGACCTCATTCGGAAGCGCAGATTTCCACACTCTGATGTCTCTGTAGGAAGCTGCGAGTGTTGGACTGTAGGTGTTCGTCCCGTCCTGATTGATCGTAAACGGAAGTCCCGAATCAATATTTCCAATGGTATTCATTTTTGCAAAAGTTACGGGAACACCATCTTCATACATCGTTACAAGTCCGTCTCTGTCGAAACTTACGGCAATATGCTTCCATGTATTGAGTTCCATTTTCCCACCCACAAGATCAATCCTGTTGATTCCGTCGCCGATATTCATTTTAAAAGTCTGTCCGGAATATCCTGAGATCACAAAGCCTTTGTTTTTTCCGTTTGCCCAGTTTTTATTACTGATCATTACAGGATCACTGGTGTACGCAACATTGGGTTTCACCCAGAATTCAACTGTAAAATCCTGAGTTGCCCCAAAATTAAATGGAGTCTGATTCGCAGGTTTTGCATACGTTCCTGCCGGAAGATTGAGCTGATTGAACGTTTTAGGAGATTCTGAAATGGTTCTGCTGATTTGCTGAGGAGTAAAATTAAGATTAGAATAGATGGTAAAAGTATTCCTTTCCGAAAGATTTCCGCCTCCATGCCCGTTATCTACCGCACCATGATCCGTAGTTAAAACAACCAGCCAGTCTTCATTACTGTACGTTGATCGGCTTTTCATAGTGTTTACAATTTCTCCGATGTACGTATCGATGGTTTGTATGGAAGAAACATACTGCGGTACAGAAGACGAAAAGCCATAAGAATGTCCGGCGTGATCCACATCGTCAAAATCAATAAACAAAATATCCGGATTATCGTTTTGCAAAGCATTTACAGCCGCATTTTTCACTGCAAGATCCGTTGTGAAATTAGTCTTTACATCGGCGTTCTGAACAATGGTATTGTTAACCGGAGCCCAATGAGCCAGAGAAATGGTTCTTAAATTGGGATTATACGCTTCCGTTCTCGTTAAAAAGTCAGGGTAATTTGCATAGTTCGGACTGGTAAAATTATTGTCCTGCACATTGTGTTTCGTATGCCAGACTCCTGTAAGCATGGTGCTCCAGCCGTTTCCGCTCAAAGTAATTGCGGCACAGAGTCCGTCTAAAGAATAAACTGACTGATTTGCCAGTGCATGAATGTTCGGTGTACCGGAAGACATCATAACATCCGCCCGACAACCGTCGATCCCGATAAAAAGAACTTTCTTCGTCTGAGCTCCGAGAAAACAGCTCATTACGACTGCCATTGAAAATAGTTTTGCTTTCATAATAATAAGTGGGTTTTGAATTTTAAGACTTTACAAACTTTAGGTTGATTGAGTAATTTTAAAAAGGGATGTTGGGAACTTTGTCAAAGTTTAAAACTTTGACAAAGTTGATTTCCTGATTTCACGAAACCGATGTTCAGAAGTAAAAAAGAGGATGAATTTGGATAAGCGTAATTTGAAAGAATTAGAGTTTGTTTAAACTTTTTTTTAAAATAAAATATTCTTGTTGTAAAACGCAAAGACGCAGGATTTTTATTCGTCTCAAATCTTTAAGGCGCAAGAAAATCAAAGATTTTCAATAGGGAATATGCTTAATTTTATCGTAGATAAAATCTTTGCGCCTTAAGACAAAACCGTATTTGATGAATATTTTGCGCCTTTGCGATGGTTATATCCATTCAGTTAAAACAAGCTTTTAGTAAAAAAATCGTTCAGCCTCAGAAATCGTGTTAAAAATATAATCGGGATTGGATTTTTCCAGTTCAGCCTTGCTCTGCGCCCCGGAAAGAACAGCTACCGTAACTCCGCAGCCTGCATTTTTGCCTTCTTCGATATCGATGACAGAATCGCCCGCTTTTAAAACTTTTTCAGGTTCATGAATATTGAATTTTTTCATAGCCAGAAGAATCATTTCCGGACTTGGCCGGCTTTCCGAAACGTCATCGGCTGTAATTAAAGCATCAAAGTGCGCATTTTCTTTCCAGCCCAGTTTTTCCAAAAGTTGCAGGGCAATTTCGGAAGTATAGCCTGTATTTAAAACAATCTTTTTATCCTGAGTTCTCATCTTGATGAGGAAATTTTCAACGCCGTTAATCGGTTTTACCACTAAATTCTGATACGCTGTTTTCAGCTGATCCGAAAAGCTTTCAAAAATGGCAGCCGCATCTTCTTCATTTCCGCCTATTTCTTTTAACAGACTGCTGATCGCTTCCAGTTTTTCCATTCCGGCGCAGCTTAATAAAACTTTTTCCAGAGAAACGCTGTATCCGTAATCATTCACGGATTTCATTAACGTTTTATATACCACATTATCTTCATCAATGGTGGTTCCAGCCATATCCAGAACCAGTAATTCTATGTTCTTCATTTAATTTTATGCGTAAATTTTATCTATATTAAATTTTGAAAAGCCTCCGCTTCCCGTCATTCCCTTTCCTCCGATTCCTGTTACAATATGAATGTTGGGAGAAGGACTGTACTCGAAAATATCTTTTGTTTTGCATTGGGAATACACTCCAAACCATCTTCTCTGGATCTCGTAAGTCGGAAGATCTATGATTTTCTTTGCTTCATTAATCATGAATTCATCAATTTCCATATTCAGATCAAATCCTAAATCATCTGCATTTTTCGCATCTGCATATTCATGGGAATCTCCTAAAATAACCGAACCGTCCAAAGCCTGTTTGAACAAAATATGAACGCCGTATTTTTTCTCAAAGGAATTCGGATCTTCCAGTGACTTGATTTTTTTGAAAGACGGACATTCTTCAAAGGCTTCATACCTTCTGATGGAAAGTCCGGTGAGAATATTTCCCTGAAGCGCATAAATTCCCTGTGGCTTTGTCTGAAGCATCTGCAGTTTGCTTACTTCGAGATCACTTTCGTTAAAAACTTCGGGATATAAGGTTTTAAATTCATGTCCGCCGCAAATAATGATTTTTGAAGAATTCAGTTCTGAACGATCAGAAGTTACGGCAATACATTTTCCATTATTTTCATGGGTTTCAACAATGGTCGTGTTGTAGAAAATTTCCAGCTTCAGTTTTTCCTGTAGGAACCGATGAAGTTTTACAATCATATCAGCAGAATCTACCGACAATTCCTGAGGGAAAAACAATCCGCCCTTGCAGTAATCTGAACGGAGTCCGTCAAATTTACTGATGCATTCACTTTTTGACAGGAGAACAGATTCATACTCATTATTTTTATTGATTTCATGTAGCTCATTAATCAGCTGAAGCTCTTCGTCATTGGATGCGATATAGACCGAACCGTTTTTTCGTACCGTTAAATCAGCCTGAAACTGAAGTTCGTTATACATGGTTAAACTTTCTCTTCCGAAGTTCTGCCATTTGAGATCCATTCCGGAAGGTACGACCTGTCCGAAATTTCTTACCGTTGCTCCTTGAGGGACAGAATTCTTCTCCACTAAAGCTACCTTAAGTCCTTTTTTCAGCGCATGATACGCATGAAAAGTTCCTAAAATGCCTCCTCCTACAACGATTAAATCGAATTTTGTTGTCATTTTTACTATAATTTATATACTTTTCGAAGGATCAAAACTGATGTATGGTTTTTTATTGATTTCATTTTTTCCTGATTTTCTTCTGAATGCAACCAATGCGATGAAGGAAGAAATCAGCACAATGGCTACAATGATGTAGTTTAGGCGGATATAAAAATTCAGCCATGAAGTCTGAGGTGAGCCAAAATTTTTGTAAAGCAGAATCAGAACACTTCCCAAATACCCGAAAGAATCTACGAGATAAATCAGAAACCCTACATTTCCTTTGATATTGAAAGCAGCAATCATTCTGTCGAAATAAATTCCGTTGAACGGGATATAACAGAGGTACATTCCGAAACCTGAAAGAACCATCCATAAAAAAGGCGATATAACAGTGCTTTCAAATAAAAAGGTTGAAAAACCTACGGTTAAAATCCCTCCAAAAAGAAGATAATGATACCAGGCAAAAGCTTTTCTGTTGTTTTTGATCTTCACCATAAAACCTAAGATCAGAAGCACCATAACAGCAATCGGAATTTCCGTTAAGGTAAAGACAGAGCTGCTGAATCTGATGTGCAGATTATCCCATATCTCGCGGTTGAAATTATCTCTGAAGTCCCTTAAAACTGTAAGACTTACGTACAACAATGTAATGCAGACCATCGGAACCAGAAACTGCTGAATGATTTTTTTTCTTTCTGCTTTATGAAGCGGCTCTCTTTTGTTTTTTAACAGAATGTCTTCTTCCGTAGGCTGCGGAAGTTTTTCCAGCATCAGTCCGAATATGAGCAACGGAATAATGAATAATAATCCTGCCGAAAAAGGCATCCAGAATTCTGAAACAGAGAAAGTATCCATCAAAAACTTTCCTGCGGATTTTGTAAATCCTGAAGAAACCACAAAGCTCGAACACAAAAACAAACCGATGATTTCTGTTGTTTTCCTTCCTTCAATATAAGAAAAAACGATTCCCCAGATCATCCCGAGCGGAATCCCGTTAATGAACATACAAAGAATATTGTATGGAGCAGGAATGACGGCAAAACCCAGCAAAGCAAGTTCTGCCACTACAATAAAAATGAATAAATAGAAGATCCTATTTTCCGGCTTTAGTTCTGAAATAAACTTAATTCCAAGAAACTTTGAGATAAAATATCCCATAACCTGCGCAATGATTATCAAAACTTTATAGTCGATCCCGAAATAAGAAAGTCCTTTGAAAGAGGCAACTGTAAAGGGTTTCCGGAAACCGTACATGCAAAAGTACACTCCAAATGCCGCAAAAGCCGCTTTAAGGGTTACTGCTGTTTTTTTATTGACCGCTTTTATCATGATGATCCGGTTAGAAATTAAATTTTATTCCCAAATTGCATCTTACGCCGTAATATTCAACCTGTTCCGGTCGGGTTTCGTCTTTTCCAAAATGGTAAATAAGCGGTTTATTCAGAATATTATTCACATCCGCGTACAAAAGAATATGTTTGGTAAACTGATAAGAACCTCCGAAATCCAGACTGCTGTATTTTCCGTAATAAGAATCATTGATATCGTCTTCCGCATATTCCACAGCATATTTGCCTTTGTAATTGTATGCCAGTCTTGCGTTGAATCCTTTTTTCTCGAAAAACAACTGAACATTGTATAATTCTTTTGCCTGATAAGGAAGTTTTACTTTTCTTCCGCCTGGTTTTACCATTTCAGAATCCATAAAAGTGGCGTTAAGCTGTGTTCCGAAATACTGCAGGAAACCGGGTAAAAAATCGAATCTTCTGTTGATGCCCAATTCGATTCCGCTTAGTGAAGCTGCTTTTCCGTTATTTGGTGCGGTGAACTGTACGCCGTTTATTCCGTTGTAGTTTCCGATGAAAGAATCCTGAAAAATCGGGTCTGTAATAGATTTATAGAATACTCCCCCACTCAGAATTCCCACGTTTGAAAAATAGTACTCTCCCATCAGATCAAAATTCAGGGAATAGGTCGGATTCAGATTCGGGTTTCCGCCTTTGAATTCGTTGTCCGCTTCGCTGTATGTTCCTCCCGGCGTTAAATCTCCGAAATTGGGTCTGGAAAATGTTCTCGTGGCGGCAAAACGCAGATTTATTTTATCATTTAGAGCGTATTTAATATGCAGCATCGGCAAAACGGCAAGATATTTTTTTGTGTTTTCAACAGGAACAAGGGTATTATTGATTACATTATATCCTTTTACTTTGGTATTGGTATCTGATAATCTGATCCCTCCTAAAATGGTGATCTTACCATTCACTTTATACGTTCCCATTCCATAAGCATCGGCGTGTTTCTCAAAGACATCGAAATTTCTTCCGAGTGCTTTATTGTATTCCAGAGCTTCAGAATCGGCTGTATTGATCTTTAAATTTCCCTGATTCTGCAACCAGAACTGATCCATTCCCGATGTCGACAGAACAGGGCCGAACGTATTCCCGATGTGGGTGTTCATTTCGCTTAAATACTGAGAGCCATTTGCCTGACTCGTAATATATTGTCCAAAATCTGATAAAAGCGGTGCTGTTCCGTTGTTCCAGTTGTAGAAAATATCCGAGAATCTGGCGTTCCGTTCTTTATCCCTGTATTTGAAGCCGTATTTTAAGGTTAAACGGTCTGAGGCATTGATCTCATGGTTAAAAGCAGCGACAATCTTATCCTTTTCCTCAACAAAGACTTTGTAAAATTCCAGATCGGTAAATCTCATTTTGGAAGCATCCATTTTAAAATTGGGATCGCTGTAAAAGCCAAATAATGCGTCCGGATCTTTATAGTCTAATTTTCCGCCATCGGCTTTCCAGTAAGCTCTTGGACCGATTCCGTGATTGGCAATATAAGCCGGATCAATTCCCACTCCGGATTGGCTATACTTGATGACAAAATAGGAATTGTTCTGTTTATCCGGAATATTTCCGTACTTGAATTTATTGTCATAATACGATAGATCCCAGTCGATCTTCCCTTTGTTTAACTGATGAACTGCGCCTAAAGAAACCGAAGTTAATTCTGTAATCAGACGGTTACGGATGTTCTGCAATTCCACTCTTGCGGTGTTGTTGGCGGAACTGAATTTATCAAAACGGATTCTGTGTTTGTAGTGCGTTTCATCATCAGACAGCGTTCCGTACATTCCTTTAAGATAAAATGTGGTTTTTGGAGACAGCACATATTCAAAAGCAGTGTTAATTCCTGTCGTTTTTCTCACTCCGTTGTAATCGCGAAGCTCTAACCTGAAAACACCTTCGTCTCCGCTTCTTTTCGCTTCAAAATTATCGGTAGACCAGTTTCGGATGAAGTGTGCAAAATTGAATAAATACCCGAATTTTTTATCCTTTGTTCTTCCGCCGTAAAGCAGTCCGATGTTGTAGACTCCTTTATCAGATTTAGCATTGTAACCGCTTCCCAGTGTTGCTTTGAACTCGGTTTTCATGGGTGGTGTTTTCGTAATGAAATTCACGCCGCCTCCGATTCCGTCGGCTTCCATATCGGGAGTGAAAGATTTGTTCACATGAACATAAGAGATAAGTTCTGTCGGAAAAAAATCGAAAGCGGTTGCTCTGGAGGTGGTTTCCTCTTCCGCTGTGGGAAGCCTGTTTCCGTTGATGGTTGTTGATGCCCAGAAAGGCGGCAATCCTCTCAGAGAAACAAATCTTCCTTCGCCCTGATCTCTCTCTATGGAGACTCCCTGTACACGCTGAACGGTTTCCGCAGCATTTCGGTCCGGTAATTTTCCGATTCCGTCGGAAGCAATAACGTTGGAAATATTGATTGCGTTTTTCTGAAGATTTAAAGCTCTTGCCTCGCTGTTTTTCAGAGATCCGGTAACGATGACTTCATCAATGTTTTTCTGTTTCTGAAGCATGGAGATCATTCCCAGATCCATAGTCTGCTGAGACTTCAGATCTATTGTAATATTCTGATTTTCAAAACCAATATAAGAGATCTGCAGGTCATAATGCCCCGGTTTCAGATCATTGACGGAAAACTTTCCTTCTAAATCGGTCATGATGATTTTGGAGGTTCCGGCAACCTTTACGGCAGCTCCCGGAAGCGGCTGATTATGGTCTGAAACAATTCCTGTAACGATCTGTTGCTGGGCAGAGATAAAGATACTGCAACAGGCAAAAAGAGGGAATAGAGATTTTTTTATTATCGGCTCCATTGTTTACATATATTAAATTTATACCGCAAAACAAGTCAATAATTTTAATATATGTAATTATTTTATATTAAGTAATGTTTAATAAATGAAGCAGAATTGTTACCTCAGTTTTACCTGCAAAAAGTATCGTATTTTTCTTTTATAATGGAAAAATATGAGTGTTAATCAGTGTTTCAGAAGACGGAACACCATATGCAATGCGTATTTGTTTAATAAAATTTTCAAAAAAACAAACGCTCAAAGATTAATTTAAAGTTAAATCAGAAGGATTGATAAAAAACAGAAAGTTGAGTATTTGTAAACTTTTATGAAAAACAATAATTGAATATTTGTAAATAAACAATTAAAAAAGAGATGTAAAATTTATCCTGAGTAAAAATACAAAACCAGCATAATGCAGCTTTCATTACTGATGCTCACCGGAACGTGCGGGAATTTTCCGTTGAAATAAAGGGAATCTCCTTCTTTTAATATCACTTCTTCATTATCGATCAGATATTTCACTTCTCCTTTCAGAATATATTTGAATTCCCATGCGTCGGTAATTACTTTTTCTCTTTTGGCATTGGGTTCAAGCGTAAGTAAAACCGCTTCAAAACCTAAAGAATGAAGGCTTTTGCTGAAGATATGCATGTATTTAAACCCTTCGGCTTCCACTTCTTTTTCAATAAGCTGCTGGTTTTCTTTGGGCAGATAAATGAATTTGGCGTTTGATTTTTTCTCAACCCCCTCAAAAAAATAACTTGCATCAATTTCCAGAGACTGGATTAAATCCAACAGCACGGGAAGCGAAGGAATCGTTCTGCCGTTTTCTATTCTGGAAACAAGCCCGTTGCTTACATTGGCTCTGAAAGCTAATTCGTTAATGGTTAAATTATTTTTTTTTCTGATGTCTTTCAGTCTTTTTCCAATGCCTATTAAAAAATCATTCATATCATTTACAGTTAGCCAGATCCGGTTATTATATGCAAAAGCAAATTTACTATATTAAATGACAATTCTTCTCAACTATCCGGAATTTGGGGGAAATTTAACCACAAAAGGCGCAAAAGATAATGATAAAGCTCAATTTCACAATAATTAAAGAACTCAAAAAGCATAAAAATCAAAGATTTTTAAAAACTAATGTGTTCTTGCATATGATACGCTGATTATTTAAAATCTTATGTGACTTATGTGTTTGAAAAAAAATCTTACATTAAATCTTCAACACTGTCATTTTGAGCGAAACGAAGTGGAGCCGAAAAATCTAAAATAACTTCAGACTAGAGATTCTTCATTGCATAATGCTTCGCAAAATTCCATTCAGAATGACAGTTTTTTTTAGATATAACACATAAGGTCACATAAGTTTTTTTACATTAATTTCTTTAAAATAAGATCACATAAGAAGAAAATCAAAGATTTTCAAAAACCAATGTGTTCTGATATAAAGTGTAAAAATTATTTAAAATCTTTTGTGACTTTGTGGTTAAAATAAAAAACCCAGCAGCCTGTTTAAGACTGCTGAGTTTATTTATCTGTATTTATTAAAATTACTTTATTTTCTTGGCGATATAATCGCTTTCATTTCCTAATCGGTCAATTGCTTTGATCGCCACTGCATTCAGTACTTTTCCGTCTTTATTTTTAGGAATTTCTCTGGAAAGCTGATCCAGTGTAAGAATTTCGGTTTCCCAGACTCCGTTGTACTGGGTGAAAAGCACCCATTGAAAAACATCTTTTATATTCTTTACGCTCCAGCTTACCTGCGCAGAATTTCCATTATCATTAATGAACAAAGTCGGGGTCTGCAGAGGGACGGCTTTTATCCACGATGTTTTAGGAACCAATGCTTTTTCTTTATAAGGACCGTTTTTCAGGGTGGGAAGCATATTGGCATTTTTGGTTAATCCGGCAATACTCCAGTGGATTTCCCCTGCATCTTTCCCTAACACCTGACGTGATATTTCGATCTGATTTTTAATTTCTGTCGGACGGTCTGAAGTTTTAATTTCTACCGTATTCAAGCCCGGCCACAGATGTCGGTTCATGGTGTTTTCAGATTTCCACCAGTTCAATAAGCCTTCAAACGGCTGTCCTTTCGATTCTATCGGCCAGTACAACTGTGGCGAGAAATAATCTACCCAGCCTTTATTTAACCATAATTTAGCATCTGCATACAGCTCATCATACTGAGAAGAACCAACCACACCTTCCGGATAACCGGGTTTCCAGATCCCGAACGGACTGATCCCGAATCGTACATAGTTCTTTTCTGCGTGGATTTCTTTGTAGATTCTTTCAACAAATTTATTCACATTATCTCTTCTCCAGTCGGCTCTCGTTAAGGTTCCTCCGCTGCTTACGTACGCATTCCAGGTTTTATTGTCCGGAAAATCGGCTCCTTTATTATAGGTTGCGTAAGGATAAAAATAGTCATCAAAATGCACGGCATCAATATCATATCTCGTTACGATATCTTTTACCACGTTCGAAACGTGTCCCTGCGTTTTCGGATCAGCCGGATCAAACCAGTACATTCCGTTTTTCAGGCGGATAACGATATCGGAAAGCTTATTCACCATAGATAAACTGTTGGGCGAGCCTCCGTTCGAATGATGGGCGCGGTACGGATTCAGCCACACATGAAGTTCCAGTCCTCTCTTGTGGGATTCTTCAATCCAGAACTGCAAAGGATCATAATTCGGATAAGGAGCGGCTCCGGTCTGTCCGGTCAGGAAATACGACCAAGGTTCCAGATTACTGGTGTACAAAGCATCTGCGGAAGGTCTTACCTGAAAAATCACCGCATTAAAGTTGTTGTCTTTCAGCATATCCAGCATGGAAATGGCTTCTGCCTTCTGCTGATCGACGGATAAATTATTTCTTGAAGGCCAGTTGATATTGGCAACACTTGCAATCCATGCTCCGCGAAATTCTCTTTTGATTTCCGGGAGATTGGTTCGGAAAGTGTCGTCATTCGGAGGTACTGCCGAAGAATCTGTACTGGTTATGGGAAGCGGCGGTTTCGGTATATTGGATTTTACGGAATTTTTTACAGGAGTGGAAGCTTTCACTGCGTTGTTCTGTGTGGAACAGGCAACAAATGATGTAAAAAATCCCGATAAAACGATCATTTTTAGGGTATTCATTTTCATAGTCTGCAAAACTACATTAATTTATTTTGTTGATTTTAAATTACAATAATAAAATGAATTATTTGGACTTTGATTTAAAATTACTGATGCTTTAACGCAAAGTTTTTTTGACTATTGACTGCTTTTAAGTTTGCGAAGGCGTTTCACTCAGGTAAACTCTAAAAGATTTCCTTACTTATAAGTTTGTTTAGAGTCATTTTAAAAAGTTGTTTAAAGTAAAATGGCAGAAAATTCTATAGAGTTTTTATCTGTATAGAAAACATATTCACAAGGCGTTCTGCGTTCCGTAGGAACGCTATCTTTAGAAAATTTATCGCAGTATAGATATCAATCCTATGGATTGATTGACGGATTTATTCTTGTTTCTACACAGATTCTGCTCCTAAAGGAGCAAACTCTTTTACTTTAAACAGCTTCTAAATTTTACCGCAAAAGACAAAAGACTTTATTGGATTTATTCAAAGCATTTCAAAAGTATGCAGAGAGAAAAAATCTTTAGATTTTTTTAAACTTATGTGCTCTTTTTTTCCCATTTAATTATTAAACTTAAACAATTACAGTGTTACAATCTTTTGCATCTTTTGCGGTAAAAAAGTTTAGACAAGTTTTATATTAATTTTGACCAAAGCCAGAACTTTTACCGAATATTTAAAGCAAGTAAAATCCATACCATTTTGATTAATTTCTAAAAAGATTCTTCATTTCATAATGCTTCGCAAAATTCCATTCAGAATGACAGATTGAATTTTAATTTAAAACAAAAAAGCCCCGAAAAACCGGAGCTTTATTATTATAAAAACTGAATTAAGCTTTAGCCGCTCTTTCCACTTTTTTTCTGTCTTCTTCAGAAAGCAATTTCTTTCTCATACGGATGAAGTTCGGAGTTACCTCAATCGCTTCATCACTCTGGATATATTCCATACATTCTTCAAGAGAGAATAAGATCTTCGGAGCAACGCCTGTATCTTTATCTTTACCTGCGGCTCTCATGTTGTTCAGCTGCTTCGCTTCCACGATGTTTACCACAAGGTCACCCGGTTTGTTCTGCTCACCGATGATCATTCCTGCGTAGATTTCCTCTCCCGGATCTACGAAGAACTTGCCTCTGTCCTGTAGTTTGTTGATGGAATATTCTGTAGCCGGTCCTTGCGTTTTGCTGATCAACACCCCGTTGTTTCTTCCCGGAATAGCTCCTTTGAAAGGCTTGTATTCTGTAAAACGGTGTGCCATGATCGCTTCTCCCGCAGTCGCGGTTAACATCTGAGAACGCAATCCGATCAGACCTCTTGAAGGAATTTCGAATTCCATGTGCTGCATCTCCCCTTTGGTTTCCATGATGTGAAGGTCTCCTTTTCTCTGGGTAGCAAGGTCGATTACTCTTGAAGCATATTCTTCAGGAACGTCTACTACCAAAGATTCGTAAGGCTCACAGCTTACTCCGTCGATTTCTCTAAGGATTACCTGTGGCTGACCGATCGTCATTTCATATCCTTCTCTTCTCATGGTTTCGATAAGAACTGATAAGTGAAGAATACCTCTACCGAAAACAAGGAAGGTATTGGCATCGTCGGTCTGCTGAACTCTTAATGCTAAGTTTTTCTCTAATTCTTTGGTTAATCTTTCTTTTAAGTGGTTAGACGTTACATATTTACCGTCTTTCCCGAAGAAAGGTGAATTGTTGATGGAGAACGTCATGTTCAGCGTAGGCTCGTCAATTGCCGTTCTTTCCAATGGCTCAGGATTTTCAAGATCTACGAAAGAATCTCCGATCTGGAACGCGTCGAAACCTACCACAGCACAGATATCTCCTGCCTGAACTTCAGTTACTTTTTTCTTTCCTAAACCTTCGAAAACGTATAATTCTTTTACTTTTCCTTTTGCTATTTTTCCGTCTGCCTGAGCAAGACCGATCCACTGAGATTCTTTAATTTCCCCTCTCGTTACTTTTCCGATTGCGATTCTTCCTAAGAAAGAAGAATAATCAAGAGAAGTAATCTGCATCTGAAGGGTACCTTCTGTAACTTTCGGTGCAGGAACGTACTGTAAAATACCATCCAGTAATGGTAAAATATCTTCCGTCTGCTCTAATGAAGTGTTGAACCATCCCTGTTTAGAAGAACCGTAGAACGTTGGGAAATCCAATTGCTCTTCAGTAGCATCCAGGTTGAAGAAAAGATCGAATACCTGATCGTGAACCTCATCCGGACGGCAGTTTGGCTTATCTACTTTATTGATTACCACCAATGGTCTTAAACCAAGCTCCAAAGCTTTCTGAAGTACGAATCTTGTCTGTGGCATTGGTCCTTCGAACGCATCCACCAACAAAATTACCCCGTCTGCCATTTTAAGTACTCTTTCTACCTCTCCTCCGAAATCGGCGTGACCCGGTGTATCAATTACGTTAATTTTCGTGTCTTTATAAGTAACAGAAATATTCTTGGATAAGATCGTGATCCCTCTTTCTCTTTCAAGATCGTTGTTATCCATAATTAACTCCCCACTCTCCTGATTTTCTCTGAAAATGTTGGTAGCGTGGATGATCTTGTCGACCAAAGTAGTCTTACCGTGGTCAACGTGTGCGATAATCGCAATATTTCTAATGTTTTGCATATAAGATTTTTACGGGTGCAAAAATAGTGATTTTTAATGAAATATTCACCAATAACTTTTGATAATTAACAAATTCATAATGAGGAATTTAAATATTAGCATCTAAAAAAATCCTCATAATTAGAAATATTATGTCAAGTTTTGTGGTTGTGCACAAATATATTTGCTCAAAGAAATTCTGTAAGCATAGAGGATTTAAATATTTACACTAAAGTCGTGTATCGTTTGATTTAATGATAGCGTCTATCAAGCCTTCAAGCCATTCCTGATGACCATTTATCATTGGATTTGGCTTTTGTTTAGCCAATTGCTGCGCAGGCTTACCAATTTGACTTTCCTGAGTGAGAATGCGTACTCTGTTACCCGGCAGATCTTCGATAAGCCACGCGTGGATTACGTCCAACCGAGTCTCTTCATCACCTTCTGCCCAACCATGCCAAGCTAGTCTTGCAGGTTCATTTTCTGAAGGAGGCACAAACTCGGTAACTTGAGCCTCTATCGGAAAACCAAAAGTCTTGAATCGGAAGCGTACATCATGATACAATTCATTATCGCCAGCTTTTAAAAATTCAATATCTGAAGAATTGGAGTAATAGGTTGGCCAAGTAAACGGATTAGTAAGGTAAGGCCAAACCTCAGAGGCGGTTATATCTTTTACGATCACCTCATTTGAACAGTAATTGTCTGTTGTGCCCGGAGTATATTTTTCCGGCCATATTATAGCATTTTGCTTCATTGTATATGATTTATATTGAGTAAGTTGTTTTAATAAAAAGTCACCGCTAAAATTAATATTGAAAAATATTCCTGCCTGCAAAAATTTAAAAATTTTACAATTATAAATATCTTTTAATATAAAAAGAATCTCTTTAAATTGATATTACATCTGTTTAATAACTAACTAAAGTAATTATAGTTGCAAAATTATTAATAGTTATCTATTTTTGCAAGAACTATCAAAATTGATATGTAAAAACAATGGGAAAAAACATAGAAGTTGAAGGAAAATATTATCCTTGTACAATAAGTCTCGCAATGGATTTAGTCGGTGGAAAATGGAAAGCTGTTATCTTATATCATCTTAAAGACGGAGACAAACGTTTTAATGAACTGCGAAAAGAAATTGAAGTAATTACAGAGATGACACTCAGTTTACAGTTAAAAAATTTAGAATCAGACGGTTTAATATCTAGAACTGTAGATGGAGATAAAGCTCCGGTAAAAGTATTCTACAGTCTGACTCAATTTGGCAGAACGTTTATTCCTGCTTTGGATGTTATTAATAAATGGGGACATTATGTAGCCGAAAAGAAAAACAAATCATAGATGATTCGTTATCGCTAAATACTTGGAAAAAAATGAAGAAATAATTTGCGGGTTTTCGTTTCGCAGTATTTGAAAGTTAGTGAAACAAATGAGTCCTTTTTAGAATTTAATAAAAAATCTTCGGAAAATTAATATTTCTAATAATACTTTCCGAAGACACAAACGAATTGCTCCTAATAATCAAAAGAGTTTAAAATTCTATCTATTTTTTATTTGGAAATCTGATCTATCCACTGGAAAAGCTCATCCAAATCGTAATCTCCACTATGAGGTTTGTCCCAAGGCAATGCATAGTCTACGTGATAGCCTTGGTTTGCAAGTCTCACAGCTAAAATAGCAGAAATCGCCAAACCAGTATCTTTATCTTTTGAACCGTGACGAATTCTCCAATATTTTGCTGCTTTTGTATGAGCATCCCCGATATAATTCATAGGATTCATCATTTTTACGATTTGTTTATCCGCTATCACTGCATTACTTACGGTACTATTTTTTAAGCTATATTCAGTAAAATGTTTTGCATTAAAACTTTCTGTTCCAAACTCTGTATTTTCTGCTGCTGATAAATCCAGCGCATCAAAAGCAGGTGGTGTTTTTTGTCTTTGCATATAGCGTACATACTCATCCCAATTAATGTCTGTTACTATTCCGTTTTTTATGATAAGAAAGGATCTTCCGAAAAGATCAGTTCCTGCCTTTAATGCGACATTAGCTGATACAATTACTTTTGTCTTCAAAAACTCTTTGAAAGAACCATTTCCACTACTATTTAATGTGAGGAGATTTCCCTTTTCATCTTTAAGTTTCAGAGAATTAATATAGATAGGAAATGTGTTTTTTAACTCCAATGAGACTTTCTGCTGCCTTTCATTTAAAGTTTCTGTAGCTGTATCGGCTTGAGGTCCAAAGAGTCCTCCTTTTTTGTAATCATTTATCCCGAAAAACTGCCATTCATAAGCAGCGTCTGCGTGATCCAAATTGGTAATTGGGCAGTAATCAGAGGAGGCATAAATAGCATCGCTGGTTTCTGCTGCTCCTATTTCTTTCAGGTAAGGCAAATAATCAGGGTTATCTCCGGTAGCTCCCAATAAAGCTGACATGGCACCACCAGCACTGGTTCCATTGGAAATAATTTTGTCGGCATTGCCCGGCATTTCGCGGTCGTTTAGTTTAAGATAACGAATCGCAGCCTTTAAATCGACCAGCCCGGCAGGTGCTTTCCCATAGTATTTGCCATCTTTATTTTTATTCGTGCGCCCTCTTGCTCCCGCAGAAGCTACTACATAGCCATGAGCCAAGGCCTTTAAGATGGTATTTTCTTTTTTGTCTTCAAAACCGCCCTGTGGTCTTTGCTGGTTATTATCGTTTGCCACACCGCCATTAATCGGAGGTCTAAAATTGTTTGACTTTGTAGATCCGGGTTCAGCAGGCATATAACCACCTACCTGGTTAGGGAAAAATATAGGGGCATTTTGGGCATTGTATCCATTAATACTTTTATTTCTGTAATATTCTTCAGGAACATAGAAATTAAGAACCTGATAAGTTGTGTCTACAGGTTTTTCAACATAAACAATTTTCTCAAAAGCTCTTACGCGGATTTCTTTACCTTTGTAAGTAAGAGTTTGAATCTCATATTTGTCGGGATTAAAATTTAAGCCCGAAATGGCTTTCCTTTCTTGTGCGCAAGAGAATAGCGATATAAAACAGAAAAGACCAACTATCGTATTTTTCATATGATATGATATGATATGATATTATCTTAAGCTAATGTTATTTCTTTATTAGTAATCTTATTGCAAAAGTTCTTCTGAAATGGAATGAACATCGAAATCTGAATATTGTAACAGAAATCAATCTGCTCTTAGAATAAGTATTCTTCTTTTATTCTTTTCTCCATTTCTATTGAGCAAAAATATTTGTTTCGGTAATTTAAATAAGAAAAATGTTGTGAAATGATTTATTTCTGGGATAATATATAAATTTTTAAAATTTACTCATCAAAAAAGGTTCGGGATAAAAAGTGAACTTTCTACTTTAAATGCAGAATGTGATCACAAAATATTCTCTTAGGGATTAACATATTAGTCATAAAATCTGTATATTTTTCTTCCTTTTTAGAAAGCATTTTCAAAAAGGTAAATGAAAACCACCTGAATTAAGACAATGCATCCGAATTTTAATACAAATGAAGTCTTCGAAATTTTATGCCTGAAGATCACCATTGCCAGAAAAGCCCCAAGAGTTCCGCCGAAAAAAGAAACCGCCAAAAGGTTTTTTTCAGAAATTCTCCGCTCGTGTTTTTCTGCCTTTCTCTTGTCTGCTCTGTAAATGATGAAACTGAAAAAATTGATTACCAATAAAAAATAAAACATAGGCAAATCTAAAATAAAAAAGGCTGTCTCAAAAGGCAGCCTCTTTTTTTTATTTATACACATAAAGTATATTCACAAGGATCCTGCGGAGGAGCTTCTCCACAAATAATATCAAAAGTACCGCAGTTACTTGATGACCCTCCATTCCATCCCCACTGAACAACGCATGTATTTGGGTCTTTACATCTTACCATACCTTTAATGATACCTCCCTGAATAGATTTCATCGCATTTCTAGAAACCTTTTTTAGATTTTTCATGATATATTTTTTATAGTTTGAGATATAAAAATATAAAAAAACATTAGAACTGCAAAATATTTCAACATTTATTGAATAAAAATTTTTAGCGGACTGATTTTAAAGATTTAATCATAATAACCGTCATTTTTAACTATAAATTTTAAATGTAAAGTCCGTGTTTTCAGAATTAACATTTTAAACAAAACAAAAAAGCAGATTTCATCTGCATTAAAGCAAACGCTTCATCAGTCGTCTCTTATGGAAATACCCTGTTCTGCTTCTCGACAATAATATATTTTCTTTGCTTTTAATAATTGTAAATATTAAACTTTTTAACTAATTTCAGAATAATTAACTGCAAAAGGGACAAAAGATAATGGCAAAGCGAATTTCAAGAATAATCAAAGCGCTCAAATGAATAAAAATCAAAGATTTTTAAAAACTATGGTGAGCTTTTTCATTTATAATGATCAGCTTTAAATAAAAAATTTAGTAGATCTTTTGTGCCTTTTGCGGTTAAATAAAAGTTTAAACTGACTTATTAGCTTTTATTAATACAGAACCTTTTTAAAAGTTTAAATAAATTCTTTTATAAAATTTCATATTAGTCCTACATTTGCACAATTTATTAATACAACTAATGACAGTACAGGATTTAGCAGGAAGCTATTCTATTCAGGGAAGCAATCAGGAAGAGTCTGCGGAAGTTTCTTATTACGGGATTCTCACGCTGTCCCTCGACGAAAACCAACGCATTATGGCTGAGTGGATGATTGGGGATCATCTGCAGCAAGGCACCGGCTTTTATAAAGACGGGATTCTGGTCATCAACTTCCGCTACGAAGGGGAAGATCTCAAAATTTACAAAGGTGTGGCGGTTTACCGCTGTATCAGTAAAGATGTTCTGGATGGTTTCTGGTCTGAGAAATATGGTGATCCGAGATTTTTGGGGAGTGAGTACTGTGTGAGGATTTTTGGATCGGAGGTGTTGAATTGAGGATCATTTTTACAATGAAAGTATAAAATCTGCTGTCCCAAAAGTCAGATTGACTTTTGGGACAGCGTTATTAATTACTCAGCAATTAACTTTTGATCTCAGACAAAATAATATCTACAATTTCCTGAGGCGTTATTTGGTTGTTGATGATCACGACCAGATCATAGTGTGATTCTAAAGTATAATCTATATCATACGCATTTTTAAATTGTTTCTTAAAGGCATTGTTTCTTTCAGGAATCGTTTTTGAAGATTCATCACCTCTTTCAGATTTTCTGAGTCTTTCTGACGCATCTTCCTCAGAGATTTTAAGAAAAACATGAAAGGCATTGTTAATAAACTTAAATCCTAAACGATAATCAATAATTAAATGTTCTTTTTTATTGCATTCATCAGCGAATTCCCTGTCAATTTCTTTATCAGTTTCCGGATTTTCAGTACATCTTCGCTGAAATTCAACAATACTTATTCCTTCATTTTCTGCTCTCTTCCGGATTAAATTTCCTAAAGAAATAAACTGATACCGGAAGCTACTTCACCGGATAATGTAATTTTTGTTTTCATATAATTTTTAAGTATTAATCCCATTGATATAAACCCCCTCTTTCTAAAAAGTTTCTATAGCTGTAATCCATCTCATCATAAGCTTTTTTAGCCCCCGCTTCCAATATTGGCCTGCTGTATTCCTGAAAGCTTTTTTTATTGGTAAAAAATCTTCCGGCAGGATCTATCATCACATAGCTGTCTTTCATTTCAGAATTATCTTCAGAAACCAATATTCCACGATCTTTCAAAAACTGATGGTTCGCTATAAAATGATCGAACTGCTGTTTATTGATCATAAATTCTTCAATATGTTCATCATTCTCCCCTTTCATCGGCAGAACCTGAAATACCTTCCAGCGTTTTGGCTGAGCATAAAGAATCAGATCCATTAAAGATTCATTGTAATTCAGGTGATGGACAACTGTGTTGATTTTTAATTGAAAACCATACCTCTTAATTTCATCTATAAGCGATTTATAGGCTTCCGCAGTTAACGGCTCTTTTCCTTTAAAAGCTCTTCCCGATTTAATATTGGTTTCATCATTCAGACTGTCAATACTCAAGATGATCCAGTCCAGATTCTTCTTGTTTTTCTTAAAAAACGTTTCATTCAGCTTAGTTCCGTTGGTCACCAGCATTGTAGTCATCCCTGCTTCTTTTGCAGCGGCAATAAGATCTGAAATCCATGGACATATTGTAGGCTCCCCTCCTGCAAAGGTTATTTTTTTTAAGCCCATTCCGGCAATCTGCTTTATCAGTTCCAGAGATTGTTCTTTAGGCAAATGTCCTTTAGGAAGTATTTTTTTAGCCTCCTGAAATGTTGCAAAGCAGAACCTGCATTTCATATTACAGGGTTCCCAGAGATGATAATTAACGGAAGGAATTATTCCTTCAAAAGATGTTTCCATTGTTTGTTTTAATAATTGTTTATTGTACAGGAGTATCAACAAAAAAACATCCGGAAAACAAAAAAATGCGTTTCCGGAAAACATAACCGGAAACGCAGGAACAAAAGCTTTTTTTTGAGGAATAAGAGCGTTTAGCCCAAAAGTTTTTTTATGTCATTCTGATAATTTTCTGACACAGGCAGGTAATGACATTTTGTCTTGTTTTTTTCATCAAATACAATGATTTCTACGTGCTCATCTTTTTTATGATAACACTGAATGTATCTTTTATTGACTCTGAAAGATTTATGAATCGTTATAAACTGGCTTTTCATCAGTCCTTTATCTTCCATTTTCGAAAAGGAAAAATCAATAAGATTCTCCGTTTTCCGGTTAATGAAATGAATCTGTTTGTTGTTGGACTCGGAGCCGGAAGACTTATCTGCGCTTAAATAGACGATATCATCAATCAGAACCCTGTTTCTTTTTGTTTTATTAAAATCCAGATAAACGTACTGAAGACTAGAAAACAAATACACTTCCTGTAAGAATCTTTTGAAACTTTTAACCAATTTTTCTTCCGTAAAAGGCTTGGTAATATGATCTACACAAATCCCGGAATCGCGCTTGAGATTCTCAATATCTTCGATGTATTCTCTGGTATTAACACTTTCAAAGAACACCGGAATCCTGATTTCCTGCGCTACTTCCATTCCCGTCATGCTGTCGTTACCCAGATCCAAATCTGCCAGCAAAATATCCGGCTTTACCGTTTTCAGTTCCTCAAAAAAATGATCTGAACTGCTGCTTTTTAAAATAATCTGAACATTGGGAATATGCTGAAGATACAGCTCCAGTTTTTCCAGTTGTTTGGGGCTGTCTTCGAGGATGGCGATGTGGTAGGTGTGGTGCATTTTATTTAATTAATTGTATTTAAAATTATATTTCCTATACGATCATCTAACTGTGAGAAAGAGTTTAAAACAGAAATTTTACCCAAACCACATTGATGGTGTTCATCTTCACTGATTTTTTCAAACCTTGAAAACTGATTTAACTCATTATTATTTGATGGATAAAGCAAAAGCGCCTTTTTACTCGTCCAATATTCATTGTACACATACATCTGTCTCAAATCATGCGTTGAAGGTTGCGACTGATCAATATTCTTCCATTTGGTGTCAATAATTAAAACAACCTCATCATTCTTTTTCAGGACAACATCGGGGCGAATAGTAATTCCGTTCCAAAACGCTTTTGAATCCTGCCCGTAAACTTCAATGCCTGTTCCTTGCGCCGCCTGTTTTAATTTGACCAAAACATATTCTTCCCAAAGACTGTTCATATTAAAAAGCAAAGCCAGCATTTTTTCTGAACCACTCGAAATATTAGGCGCATAATTCAAAATAATTAGTCGGGCTATGGATAAAGCCGTTTCGTAAGGTACGGTCTTTCTGGATTTCGGGACTTTGGAAAATGTGATTTCTGTTGCATTAATCTTTTTGACTTCTGGAAAATCAAGCTGTACTGTTTTACATTTACTATAAAGATAACTTCCTTTTGAAAGGTGAGCGATAATATCCAAAGCCTGACCTAAAATCTGATGAATTAAATGATCTTTTTCATACACTTGATGGGTGGTGTAAAATCTTTCCTTATGAACAAGATTTTTATTAATATGTCTAGCAAATTCTAGCTTTCCTTTCAGAGCTTTTACATTTCCGGTTTCCTTATAATATTGTTTAATTAAACCTTGGTGAATCAACAATTGCACCTCGTTCAGAAACCATTCAAAATAAATATCTAGCAGATGAATCGACTGTCTGGAAACATTGGCTTGCCCAACCTGTTGAATTTTCAGTTTTTTGGTTACACGCAACATTTCTATTAATACCTTTTGCCACTTTGTTTTGTTTTCCTGATCTTCAGATTCGTAACGGTCTATCTTTGGGAGAATCTCTATTGTGAGATTACCTGCCTGAATAACACCAACAAATTGCTTGAACACTACTCCATTATGTTTCAAATCAAAATATTGATAATTGTGTAGGGCGTTAAGTTTTGATAACGCTACAAAATGACGTTTTTCAAAACCATTTTCTCCAATGGGTAAGAAGCTGTGTTCAAAAACTTGGATTCTATTCATTATTGATTTGAGTTATTACCCAATAATATGTTTATTGCATTGATGATATTAAAATTGTCATCAATCGTTTTTAATCTAAGAATATTTCCTCCTTCAGGATAATTTTGTGTAGGAAAAGCGGCAAAAAATTTATTATCATATTTTTCTTGTTCATCAAAAAATCCAATCCCTAAAATCATCCCGATTTTTTCATAGTCTCCATAGAAATATTCCTGCAATAATGGAATGATATTAGTCTTAAAAGTATTTCTAAGATCTTGTTCTGTTTTTACGTTAATAAAATAAGAATGACCAATGGTGTGATCTCGATCCAGTAACACTTCTATTCTTTTATTTATTGTGGTTAATAGTTCGTCTAACTTAACTGTACCAATAATCATATCGTTAAGCAGGTTAGGCTTGGGCAACATTTCTTCAAAACAAAAACGTCTTCTCAAAGCTGTATCTAAGGCTTCTATACTTCGGTCTGCGGTATTCATTGTGCCGATAATGTAGAGATTTGGAGGCACTCCGAATTTGTTTTTACTGTATGGCAATTCTACTATAATTTCATTTTTACCAAGCCTTTTTGTGTCTTCAATAACAGTTATTAATTCTCCAAATATTTGAGAAATATTTCCTCTGTTAATTTCATCAATGAATAAACCGTAAGGAGGAGAATTCTCAAACTTAGCTATTCTTTCTTCTTTAGTATAACTTTCAATGGAATCTTTTAAGCTCAGAAATCCTGCAATCTTTGCTGCCTCGTTACAACATTCATAAAAAATTCCTTTTTCGATAGTGTAAATTACGTCAGCAGATTCATCGCCTACATCTTTATCCAATATAGGCTTGATTCCTTCAATAAAATCTTCATAAGAAAAGGATTGATGAAAAGTAATGAATTTATAGTTTTTAGAGGTGACAACTTTTCCCTTATAATCTCCGATCTTTTGTGATAATTCTAATAACTCATCAATTAGTTCTTTTTTTTCATTAACAATTTGCCAAACGGAATCATTTGATTTATTAAAAATTAAAGGTTCGGTTCTTTTGCTATATTGAACAGTGTCTGAAGCTTCAATTGTGTGTGCAGATAATTGCCCCCAAACTGTTTGGCTTAAACTTTTAGTATTTGAAACTTGTAGCTTGTAACCTACAAATCTGTGTTTTTTAATATCTGGTACCGTTAAACTTTTATTTTCTAAAAGTATAAGAGCAAACACTTGCCACCAACTAAGTTTATTGATGATTTCAAATTCAAACTCTTCTTTAGTAACAGTTTTATTCTGAACTTCAAAATGACTATAATATTCATTTAATAACTTATGTGTTTTACCAGTTCCTGGTGGACCATAGAGGATTTGATTTAAAGGTAAATTAATATCATATCTATGAATAATATTAGGTTCTATTGCGCTTATTTTTTCTTGATTTGAAAAAAAATTAAGATTTTCTCTTATCTTATTAATCTTAGTCAATGATTTTTTAAATTGATCTTCAGTAATTACAAATTGTTTTGTAATAGAATACTTATCCAATAATTCTAAAGCTTTATTTCTAAATTCATTTAAATAAAAATTAATATTATTCTCATAATCGTTGCTAGAAAATTTATAATATCCTACATTATTTTTATCTAATTTTATATTGAAAAAATCAGCCAATTCTTTATGAAAAGCTTTTTCATTATTATTACTTCCAACTTTAAACGAAATCTCAATATAATTGTGAAGTTTTTCCCCATCTTTACTAAAACCAACAACGAAACCCAATGTTTTTAATTTTCTTGCATTATCTCCTTTTTTAAAAAGAGGAACATAAATATAAGTAGACCCTTGAAACCAAAAACCTTTATCTAATCTCTTATCTTTAGATTGAGGACTATCTCTTTGTCGCAAAGAAAAAGTAAAATCGGATTTTTTCTCTCTAAATTCTAACAGTATATTTAAAATTTTATCCGAAATTTTTATTATTTTATCTTCTATTTTGTTAACCATATTGCTCAATTAATTTATCTATTCCTCTTAAAATTCTCCGCCTGTTCCAGCACATTCTTATACACCTCATCCTGCGTAATCGGCGGATAGCCGAACTGATGAAGCTTGACGATGATTTCCATTTTCAATTGTGCTTTGATGTCTTCTCTGTCGCTCCAGTCCGGGAACTTGGCGGTGTCGTCTACAATTTTTTTAATTTCTCGGGCGAGTTCCAGCATTTTGTTTTTATCAAAGGTAAAACCGTATTGCGTGCAGACCATATCCAGAATGTCGTAAAAGGCTTTTTCTTCGTAATCAATTCCTAAATCTTCAAAAGACGCCATTTCGGTACGCAGTTTTAAAATCAGGTCGAGGATCTGTTCGGAAGTATCGGTCTGGATGCCGTCATAATCCAAAATATCCAGTTCGCTTCTTTCGTTGTAGCTGTTAATGATTTTCTGAAGCCTTTCAGAAAACTCGATGCCTTTTACTTTATTTACTTTTTTAAAATCAGAGATCGCCTGTTTCAGCAATCTTTCAAGGATTTTAATCTTGGTATTCGGTAATTCCAGCGCATTTATTTTTTCCAGAAACTTATCATTAAACAAATCAATTGCGTTGGCTTTGTTGTCGTCCAGTTTAAAGATTTCTTCCACCCCTTCCGAAACAATGGCCTCTTCTACCATTTTACTCACTTTCGCATTCATTTGTGCGGTGTCGGGCGCTTCGCCTTTGGTCAGTTTTACGACAATTGATTTGATGGCAAAGTAGAAATGAATCTCATCGGTTTCTTTTTCGTTAAAGATTTCTGCACTGCAGGTCAGGTTGTAGGCCGCTTTCAGTTTTTTGGTCACCTCTACAAAGAATTTTTCAGATTTCTCTGTCATCAGAACAACTTCAGAAGCCCGGTTTAAGCAATTCAGCTGTTCAATAGGTGAACCTTTAAAATAATCCGTCGTGTCGAACTGATAGAAAAACTGTCTCAAAAGTTCCAGTTGATCTTTCACGATAATAACGGCTTTATCGATGTCTTCAAAATCATCTGCTGCCGTGGTATTATTGAACATTCCTAAAGCGTGATTCAGATTTTTCTTGATGCCGATATAATCGACTACCAAACCTTTGTCTTTCCCTTCAGACTTTCTGTTCACACGGGAAATGGTCTGGATGAGATTATGCGTCTGCAAAGGTTTATCAATGTAGATCGTATCGAGAAACGGCACATCAAAACCAGTGAGCCACATATCCACAACGATGGCTATTTTAAAGTTGGAATGCTTTTGTTTAAACTGTCTGTCCAGTTCCTTTCGGTCTTCTTTCGTTCCGAGGAGATTCCACAGGCTTTCTTCATCATCTTTGCTTCGGGTCATTACCATTTTGATGCGCTCTATGGGCTTAATTTCTTTCTGTTCTTTCTCGCTCAGATGTTCCGCAATGGTTTTCTCATTCCATTCCGGTCTTTGCCTGATAATTTCTTTGAATAATTTATACGCAATTTCTCTGGAAGCACAGACGAACATTACTTTTCCGGCAACGGTCGCTTTTTCCTCGATTCTTTTTTCATAATGACTGATAAAATCCTGCGCAATGGCTTCAATTCTTCCCGGATCTCCCAAGACAGCTTCCATTTTGGCAATCGCCTTTTGGCTGGCTTCCACGTGGTATTCCGAAGCGCCTTCTGCAACTGCATTTTGATAATACTGTTCGATTTCCACTACTTTAGAATGGTTCAGATTCACTTTTGCAGCACGACCTTCATAGACCAGGCGAACCGTGATTTCATCGACCACCGATTCAAACATCGTGTAAGAATCTACCACAGGACCGAAAACATCCAGTGTTTTATCAATCGGTGTTCC
This sequence comes from Chryseobacterium sp. 2P, assembly GCF_059579425.1. Taxonomy (NCBI): domain Bacteria; kingdom Pseudomonadati; phylum Bacteroidota; class Flavobacteriia; order Flavobacteriales; family Weeksellaceae; genus Chryseobacterium; species Chryseobacterium sp. 2P. The sequence continues at coordinate 1,812,168 of NZ_CM184194.1, read as the reverse complement.
CGTAAAACCGACATACGTAGCGTTGGGAAGCGAATCGTGCAGGTATTTTGCAAACCCATAGGATTTCTTTACGCCGTCTTCATCAATGCGGACTTTCAAATCCAGATTCACCTGCGAACGGTGCGCTTCATCTGAAATACAGATGATATTGTTACGCTCGCTCAACACCTCATCATCTTCTGCAAATTTCTGTACGGTTGTCAGAAAAACACCGCCACTTTCCCTGCCCCGCAATCTTGTGCGAAGATCGGCTCTGGATTCTATATTGATGATGTTTTCATCGCCAATAAAGTCTTTGGCGTTGGTAAAATCTCTTGATAACTGATCGTCCAGATCGGTACGGTCAGAAATAATAATGATGGTAGGACTTGCCAATTGTGTAGAACGCATCAGCAGTCTGGAAAGGTAAAGCATTGTAAAACTCTTTCCACAACCGGTTGCTCCGAAGTAAGTTCCGCCCTTTCCGTCGCCTTCCGGTTTGCGGTGCTTTTGGATATTGCTGAACAGTTTGTTGGCTGCGTAATACTGCGGATAACGGCACAGGATCTTTTCTTCTTTTTTGGAAGTATCGGGAAACCAGATGAAATGATGCAGAATATCACACAGCCTTTCCTTGTTCAGCATTCCGTGAACGATGGAAGTGGCGGTATGAATGCCCGTTAATGCTTTCTTTTCGTCGCCTGTAATTTTATGCCAGCCGTAGAAAAAATCGTAAGGTGCAAACAGAGAACCCGCTTTGTTGTTCACACCATCGCTGATGATGCAGAACGCATTGTATTTCATCAGTTCCGGAATATCTCTCCGGTAACGTTTTGCCAATTGTTCGTAGGCATTAAAAATGGTAACGTTTTCTTCAATCAGTGTTTTAAACTCAAAAACCACCACCGGAATCCCGTTGATGTATACAATCAGATCCGGAATGCGCAGCTCTTTACCCTGAATCTCCAATTGGTTCACCATCTTGAAACGATTGGTTTCTAAAAGACTGGCTGAATCTACATCGATATAACGGATATGCAGATCTTTTTTTGCAGGATTGTTTCGCTTGAAAATCAGACCGTCTGCCAATAGTTTTCCAATGTATTTATTGCTGTCATAGAGATTGGAAGCCGGCTGATACGCCAGTTCATTAATCAGGGTTTCCAGTTCCATCGTTTCCAAATCCGGATAACGCGACAGCAGAAAATCACTCAGATCTTCCCGAATGAGGATCTCCTGGTTTGATGCCCGTGCTACCTTTTTGCCATTTACGTATTCATAACCTTCTTCTTTCAGAAGGTGGATGAATGATTTTTCTAATTGGGATTCGGTGTATTTCATAATTATTTTTTTTATAGCCTACGAACGAAATATCTTTCGTACGTAAATATCTCATTAAATACCGTTATCATAAAACCTATCTTCTTTCCAGAGAATCGGATTGTTTTTTATGTATTCTGATATTCTGTGGTAATCCTTTTCGTTTCTTATAATGTGGTCATAATAATTCCTTTGCCACACATTCATAACATTGGTATTATTACGCATCCATTTTGTAACCCCGATTTTAAACCCGCGAACAACGGAACCAATTGTTTTTGATGGTGACCGCCATAGGGACGAAAAATTTTTCGCCCCATTCGCCATTTCCACATTTTTCGCCCCTATATTCGCCATTTCTGCATCGGCATCATTTCCCCCATTCATAACATTTCTCTTTGCATTTGTAATTTCTGCATCTTTCGCCTCATTCGCCATTTCTATATTTTTTCCACCATTCCCTATTTCCGGATCATTCACACCAAAATTATGGGGCAATGGTTGATGAGGCAATAATGGTTATTGGGGTAATGATGGGTTGGGCGAATAATTATTCGCCCCAACAAATTCAATAATGCCGTGGATATGATTGGGCATAATAATAAATTCGTGCAGCACCACATTTGGAAAATGATTCGGAATATCCAACCAACATTGTTGTGCCTGAATTCCTGCATCATTCAATTGTAAACATTTCTCTGCAATTTTCCCAAACAAATGTGCTCTATCCTGATAACAAATCGTAATAAAATACAATCCTTCCCGGCTATAATCATAGCCTTGTAACCGTATCGAGCGGCGATGGTGTTTTTGGGGATTGTAGTGATTCATAGATTACTTTTCTAATTGGGATTTGGTGTATTTCATTGATTTAGATTATCAGTTGGCTTATAATTAGATTTATGGAAATCAACTCTATCTCTGATGAATTTTTCAGAAAAATAATATCTGTATAATTTTAGGACTTTCCAACCTTCAGCAACTTTTGTCTTATCAACGAAATTACTTTTTATAAACTGAAAGCTTAAAAGTACTAAAATTAAAAATATCCAAAATATCATAGTGACATTATCTGAAATAGTTTTAAGCCAATCTGTAATTGAATTTATTCTAAAAATCACCACAGTGATAATAATAATAAAAAATTCAGGAATTAAACATTTAAGAAAATATTGAAGGTTTTTTTTATTTATATTTTTATCATTTTGTGCTTCTTGTCTTGACCATTTTAACTTTTCATGTTCAAATACCTCCTCCGCTTTTTTTTGCTTTTCCAAACTTTCTTTCTCATAAAAATATTGCAATTTTTTCTCCTGCTCTTTCAGCTTTTTATCTTTAAGAATATTTTCTTCGTATGCTCTGTTAAGGTAGTCTTCATTTTCAAGAAAATCTAATGAATTATCTACAGTATCAACAACAATTTTCTCTGGATTTGAGATTTTAGACTTTAATTCAAGATTGTAAATTTTAATTTCTTCTTCACTAAGTTCATTATTTCTAACTCTTTCTGAAAACTCATCGAACTTTTCAACGACTGAATTTTGTAAATGAGAAGAAATAATAATTTTAGCTTTATTAATTAAATCAAATGTCTTTGGTAAACAATCCTTATGTTGATTTAAACCTTTGTTTAAATAGAACCAAAATTTTGTGGTCACAAAATCCATTTCTTTACAATAAGTAAAATCTCCTTCTTTAATCTTTAATAAGTTATTATGACCTAAATATCTCGCTAAAGAATTTTCTGATATATACAAATAAGAGCATTTTTCAAAGTTAACTTTAGAATTTCCTTTACGAAGACAATTTATCTTTGTGAAAATCTTAATTAATTCTACAGTATCTACTTCATTAAAAATTCTATTTTTTTCTTTAGAAATTTTTTCAATCTCTTCTAAAATTGTTTTATCCTCTAAATTATATCTTTCCAATTCCTCAATGGAGCATTCGTAATCGTCTTCATAAATACCCAAATTAAGTAGTCCTCTATAAAACAAAGTTTTACGTAACGCCACATCAGAAACTTCTTTAGCATTATTGACTATGTCTACCATTGCAGGTTTACTAATTTTCAAACTTAATTTTCCTGATTTGATCTTTTCCGCAGTAGAAAAAAAATTATCAATTTCTAACTTTGTTTCAGTAAAATATTTTAATTCAATTGTCTTTTTTCCACCTTTATTTTTTATATTGATTTCCTGTACCAATGTATAAAAATCATTGAACATCTCCTTATATAGTTCACCATTTAGCCCTTGCGAATTAAATAAATATTCAGTTCCCAAATAGATTGTTAAATTATTTTTCCACGTGCCAAGCTCGTTTAGGTCCGGGGAATACTTAATTCCTTCATATAAAATTAAACCTTCTTTAATGCTTAACAGAATATCTCTAAAATTTCCATTTCCTTCATTTTTTACAAAAAAAGCACTTATATAATTAGAATACTCTTCAGAATACCCATTATCAAGTAAATATTCATAAAAATTATCCTCTAATTTTCGTTGTTGTTGCGATGTTAGTTTACGCTGCGTTCTTTCCTCAATAAACTTAATTAAGTTTAAAAACAGATTTTTATGTTCGTTATTAATAGTATTATACTTATCCTTAATAGCATCTCTTCCGTGATTTTGTGTAATTTCAAAATTATAGACTAAGCCATTTCTATTTAACTTTTTGTTTAGCCTATTATTTAATACTGTCTTAAGAACAGCTTCTGGAATATCAAAACCAAAAGTGCTTTCCATAAGCAATTTTAGTTCTGCAGATGTAAATGAATATTTAGATTCTATCGTACAAATACCCAGAATAAAATCTCCTATTATATCGAAAATATCCTTGTCTGAATTACTATATAATTCACTAAATAGCGCTACAGATGATAATAAATTTTTATTTTTCATAAGTTATTAGATAATTTTGAGTGATTAAGCAAATTGCACAAGTGTCCTTTACGCGGAAACAGTAATTATTTATATAAGTTTTATTATTTGATTCTCATTATCCTATCAACATTCTCCTCAGACATGTTCAATTCTCTCAACTTTTTTACAGATAGTCTGTAGGGATACTTTCTGTCAGTTGGTAAATGAGCAAGTAATTTATTAAAAAGCAGTTCTCCTGTTCCATTATAAATTTCTTCAAATGTACCATCTTCATAGAGTTGCACTGCAATAAAATATTTTGGTTTTCGATCAATATGTTTAGTAAAATAAAAATACTCTTTAAAGGAAGCTTTTATCTGGACTTCTCTTTCCTTTGAATCTGTCACAAACCCATCGTGAATGTGAGTATTATCTCCATAAAGAGTTAACCCATAATGTTCTGCAACCAATACTTCTCCTATATCTCCTACCAGCTTTCCATCTAAAGTAAAATTCTTTTTGTGATGCCTGTATTTTTCCTTTAATATATTAATCGTAGTGAACAGTATTTTAAACTCATCTTTCATACTTCTTTATATAACATCATAATTATATCAGTTTTCTACACCCCTTCAACCTCTGCCAGCAATTCAAAAAACTTATTGATTTCATTTTTTATAATCCCTTTCATCTCGCCGCTGATAATGGCTTTCATTGCATCAGCCTGCCAATTCTGATATTTAGGAAATCTGGTGTACGCAAGCCTTGCATTTCCGCCTCCTACTTTTTCTTTAATCTTTGAAAGCGCTGATGTATCAACCTGATCATTTTTAGGAGCCAGACCAATGATACAGTTTCTTAATCCCTGCGCTCCGAATTCTATGAATACTTTGTAATTTTTCCAATGAGGAACTGAAAACTGGAAACCCGCCCAGCTCGTGTTAACGTAGTCTCCCGGATCACTTAGCAGATCAAGTCCCATTTCTTCGCACAGTTCTTCAAGCTGTTTAAGGAAAACAGTATTGATCAGATTATTTTTTACATTGCTGAGATTGTCAGAGATCATAAAAACGGCATCTAAATTTTCCGTTAATGACAGTTGGTCGAATAATTCTTTATCCATGGCTGAAGTTGTATTTTGATTGGTTAACTCTTTAAGGTGATTGCTGTATTGTATCAGTGTTTCCCGGACAATAGGAGACCTTACCGCTATTTCAATGCACCGCTCCAGCCAGTCTAAGATGACTTCACAATAAGAAACCTGCAGATAATCTGTTTTATCAGGTGCAGTCTGTGGAGATTCATTCCCCCATAATGTTAAATAAAGCAATTTAAACGCAGTCCCGTATTGCTGGACCCCGAAAGCATGATACCTTTTCAGCTGCTCGAATTGATCGTTTGCATATATTTTATTTTCTATTAAAATAGCTTCGCCCGAAGAATTCTTTATTAAAATATCAAGTCTTCCAAACCGTGTAGCATATTCCCGGTGTACTTCGACATCCTGATATCCAAAAACATATTCCGGAGGCAATATACCCGATTTAATGAGCGTATTGATAAAAGCATCTAAAAATTTATGGTGCAGCTGATGGCTTCCATTGGGATCTAACAGTTCTGCAAGGATGGATGAATGTGTATTTTCATAATGATTAACCCCACAGATCCTGAACATATTAAATGAATCATCATTCTTAGCAAGCTCTGATTTTCTATTTTTAATTATCCAGTTAACTTCCTGAAGAAGCTTTGCGATTTCTTTCATGGTAAGAGTTTTCAGGTTTAGTTTTTAATTTTAAAATGTTTTATGATGCTTCTACTTCCTCTCCAACCGCCAACCGCGATAACAACAAACTTTGCAGTTGGGTGAGTTTTTGGCTTTGAACTCTAAAATTCAATATTGGATAATAAATTTTAGTAGTAAAAAAATCTACTAAATCATTATCTTTAGCTACAAGTAATCTATAATTACTAACAGTATCTAAGCTATAGTTTGCTTGTACGGCTTGTTGTATATTAAAATTGAAATATTCCTTATGTTCATTAGCTAAAAAATTCCAATAGATATATTTTGCTTTATTAGATCTAATAACAGCTACTGCTTGATTACAATTTGCATTGTGATTTTCTTCATAGATGGAATATTTACCTAGTGTACCAGCTATTGAAAAAAGAATGTCATGCTTATAAATAATTGATCTTTTTAAATCAGCATTATGTATATTATCATTTATATATGATGTCTTATCATTATTTAATGTGTGATTTTCATTAATAGTTTCACCTTTAATAAAAGGTATAGAATAATAATCATTTTTTAAAAATGACATTTCTTTTGGAGTTGTACCCTTTGTAATTATTTTAGAAATTTCTCCAAGACTCTTCACTTCCCACCCCTCCGGAATTTCCTTCCCAAGTTCTTCATTCCAAACCATTTTTCCGCCGGAAGATTTATAAGTTTTTTCTATGACCACCCCGTCCTGCGGACACCCCTCCGACGGAGGGGAATAAGGAAACTCAAAATCCACAAACCAATGTTTATACAAAGCCTGCGCAGCAGCTTCCAGTTTCTCGCAAATCTGCTCGTTCACTTTTATTTTGTTGGCTATGCTTTGGTATTGCGCTACAATTTGTCGCTGTTCTTCGATGGATGGAACCTTGATTTCAATAGACTTCAAAGCATCCAAATGAAGTCCACCTCGCACATCTGCATCTGTATAAAACCAACACTGTCTGTCAAACTCTTTACGTCTGAACCATAACATCAAATATTCTGGCAAAACGTCAGAAGAAGTTACTTCAAAAACATCGTATGCCGGAGAAACAATAAAATCATAATCAAAAGTTGACATTGATATAGGTAATCTTTCATCACGCCCAACGTGCATCCGGTTACAGGCAAATTGATATTTCTTTACAAGTTTATATTTCTTTAAATCAACACCAATAATATTTGCCACAGATGGCATAAAAAATTTATCAATATTAATCCCAAACAATACCGTAGCATTTCCATCAGTATTTTTGTTACTGATAAATTTGACCATATCACCCAATCGTCTATAACTCATACCCCAAAGTTTTAAAAACATTGGAAACCTCCTCTTTCAATTGGTTTTCCTGCTCAAATAAATCTTTCAGATCTGCCTGCAAGCTTTGCATCTGCTCATCATAATCCAGACTTTCATCCCGGTTAACGAACTCAATATATTTACTCGGCACCAGAGAATAATCTTTTTTGCGGATCTCTTCCAGAGTCGCACTGTAAGAATATTCAGGAATATTATAACCACCCCGTCCTTCGGACACCCCTCCAGTGGAAGGAAATTGCTGCCAGTTGTGATAATGGGCAGCAATAGCCGTAATCTCTTCCTCGCCAAACTGAATGAATTTCTTTTCAAACGGCTCGCCTTTCTGTCTCAGATCCATAAAAAGAACTTCGCCTTTTCGGTTGCGGTAATTTTTTACCCCATCGTTTGGTGCAGACGAATCATTATTCGCCCTTACAATACTTCTTTCATTCTTATTGCGGTTCAGAATCCATAGTGTCACCGAAATATCGGTAGAATAAAACATACTTTGTGGTAAAATCACCACGGCTTCTACCAAATCATTTTCAATGATCTGTTTCCGAATTTTATATTCTTCGCCGCCGCCACTCAGTGCACCGTTTGCCAATATAAATCCGGCAACGCCGTTCTGAGAGAGTTTGGAGATCATATTCAGAATCCACGCATAGTTGGCATTGGATTTTGGGGGCACTTCGTACCCTGCCCATCGTGGGTCGGTGGTCAGTTCGTTTTCTGCACGCCAGTCCTTTAAATTAAAAGGCGGGTTGGCCATGATGTAATCGGCTTTCAGATCTTTGTGCTGGTCGTCGCTAAAAGTATCTGCCGCTTTGCTTCCGAGGTTACAGGAGATTCCACGGATGGCAAGATTCATCTTCGCCAGTTTATAGGTGGTATTGGTAAGCTCCTGACCATAGATAGAAACATCTTTCTTGTTGCCCTTGTGTTTTTCAATAAATTTCAGCGACTGTACAAACATCCCACCCGAACCGCAGGAAGGGTCATAGATTTTTCCTTTGTAGGGTTCTATCATTTCCGCGATGAGGTTGACGATCGATTTCGGGGTATAGAACTCTCCTTTTCCTTTCCCTTCGGCAATGGCAAATTTGCTCAGGAAATATTCGTACACACGTCCCACAATATCGTGGGCTTCATCTTTCAAGGTATCAATATTGTTAATCGTATCCAGCAAAGCCGAAAACTTAGACTGATCCAGCCCGAGACGGGAGAAATAATTATCGGGCAATGCGCCTTCCAGAGATTTGTTGGTACGCTCGATAGTTTTCAGCGCAGAATCTACAATCAGGGTAATATTTTCCTGCTTGGCGTTTTCCATAATGAAAGTCCACCGCGATTCTTCCGGCAGATAAAATACATTTTCTGCCTGATAAAATTCGGGAATATCTAAGAACGCTTCTTTGTGCTCATTAATGAGTTCCTGTCTTCTTCTCAGAAATTTGTCATTCGCAAACTTCAGGAAGATGAGACTCAGCACCACGTGTTTATATTCGGAAGGCTCTACAGAACCTCTTAATTTATTGGCAGAATCCCAGAGGATTTCTTCGGTACTCTTTGTTTTTGCAGCTGTTTTCGTTGCCATTGTTAAATCTTAGATATAATAGAACAGCAAATATATCGCAATTCTTCGATTCCTTCCCTCCTGCATATTTTTGAAGTTAAGAATTTTCAGCTTTTCACTTCCAAAAATATAGTGCTGTTTTCATACGGCGGGCATCATCATATGATATCGGTATAACCTATGACGATTGATAATCAATCGAATGTATCGTAAAGATGATCATGGTTTATCGTTTTTTTAAATTATAATTCAAATATAAATAAAAAAAACATTTCACTATTACGGGATACCATAAAAAATATCGTTGGATTTTGTATTTATTCAGCGTGTTTAAATTGATCATTTATTTTTACCCTTAAGGAGTTAAACCCCTTTAGCTTAAAAACCTAATAAAAAGCAATGGATTGATTCCTTAATCAGAATCAGCTTAACCAGCTTGCATTGATGCCGTTTAATCTGAAGATTTCTTAATGTTAAATATAAGGATAAACAGAGTTTATTGTATTTGAGATAATAGACTTATCTCTTTTACTCATAAAGGCTTCGACAGGCTCAGCCTGACAATGTTAAAATATTGCGGTGAGCATTCCAGATGTCACCCTGAGCCTGTCGAACGGGCACTATCAGAAAACCGCCTGCTAATTGTTGTTCTCCAATATCAGGTAAAGAGATAAATCAATCAGATCATTAAGAAAAACCTGTACATCTTTTATTGAGCAGTATGTAAGCAGGCTCTTAAAATGATATATTTTCCTGGATAAAAAAACCTCCGCCCTTTCAGGCAGAGGCTTCTCATTAAATCATCGTCATAGCCCCAAGATACGCGCTGTTACACGCAAGGGTTTCTTTCACATTCCTGAAAAACACCCAGACCTGAATTTCCTTTCCTGTGTAGGAAGCAGGCATTGTGACATCAGCAGTCAGTGCTCCTCTTTCGGCAACGGATTCGAAAATTTCAAAAGTTCCCAGTTCTTCGCAATAACACACCGCATTGGCTTTGTCGGCGGTATCTGCATTTCCCTGTGCGGAATTGTCTTCCCAGCTCAGCGCAATGATATTTCCGGTCTGCGGAGCAGCAGCGACGTTCTGGAAACCTGCCAGATCACCTTTCGTGATCAGAACCTTGTTGTATACCAGTTCGGGAACATCGCCATTCATCTGTAACGCTTCGCTGATGGTATAGAAAACCGCCATATTCACCCTCGATTTTGAACCGCTCCCCGATCCGAAATACTTCGTCTGGATATTTTTGAGCGGCTGCAGAAAGCTGATCACCATGCTGAATCTGGTCTGCTGCAGAAGCTGTTTATCGGTGGGCTGTTTCGAGCTTGGTTTGGGAATGCTTCTGATAATGTCCTGTCCGCGCCAGTTTGCGCCTACAATCGTTCCCACTTTTCCTGAAAATCCTCCAAGGATTCCTTTTGTTATTCGTGCCATTTTGTGCATTTTTATTGGTTAACAGAACGAAGGTATTACAGAATTTTCCAATTTCAGGCACCTGTGAAAAAGATGACCGGTTTTGACTGCTTTTGACCGGTTTTGACCGGTTTGAAAACCCATTTCTTCGGATCATGTTCGGGTCTTCTTCGGATCGGCTTCGGAAAAATGGGATTTTTTCCGAAGAAACACCGAACAACACCCGAAGGATTCCGGAAGAATTTTATGAAAATATTTCTGCTTCATTGTACGCTTCGGCTCCGCTCAGCGTACTTCATGTCATTCCATTTTAAACAAATCATTGTCAACCATACCCTCCATCGTGCGCTGAGCGGAGCTGAAGCGCAGATCATCGTAAATAATCATTCCTAAAGTTGTTTAAACCCGCAAAGACGCAATATTTTTTAACATGCTCTATCTATTTAAGGCGCAAAGATTTTATCTCCGATAAAATGTAATACGGATATTTTTCGCTTCGGCTCCGCTCAGCGTACTTCAGTACAACTCCATTTTAAACAAATCATTGTAAATAAAACCCGCCACCGTGGGCTGAGCGTAGCCGAAGTGCACATCAATGCGATTCCATTTTAAACAGATCATTGTAAATAAAACCCGCCACCGTGGGCTGAGCGGAGTCGAAGCGCACATCAACCTGAATAACCCTCCCCAAAATTGTTTACAATCGCAAGGACGCAAGACTTCTAACAAGCTATATGTATTAAGGCGCAAAGATTTTATCTCCGATAAAATGTAATACGGATATTTTTCGCTTCGGCTCCGCTCAGCGTACTTCACTGCCATTCCATTTTAAACAAATCATTGTCAACCATACCCACCGCCGTGTGCTGAGCGGAGCCGAAGCGCACATCACTGCTACACCATTTTAAACAAATCATTGTCAACCATACCCACCACCGTGCGCTGAGCGGAGCCGAAGCGCACATCACTGCTACGCCATTTTAAATAAATCATTGTAGTAAAAGAAGATCCTTCGACTGCTTCGCGCTCAGGATGACAGCGCAGAAAATCATTGATTTTAGAGTATGCTATTGAATTGAAAGCGTTAGACAATTATTTATTGTAATAAAAAAAGAGATCATTTAGCTGCTTACTATATTTAGAAAGTAATTTAAGCAGTTACATTGTATATCTGCGTAATCTCCAAAATCTGCGTGAAGCAATTGCGGATGAAAATGGAAACAACAGATTATTGTGATAAAAAGAGATCCTTCGGCTGCTTCGCGCTCAGGATGACAGCGCAGAAAATCATTGATTTTAGACTATGCTATTGAATTGAAAGCGTTAGACAATTATTTATTGTAATAAAAAGATCCTTCAGCTGTTTACTATAAGTCTGTTTAAACTTTTATTTAACCACAAAAGTCACAAAAGATCTACTAATTTTTTTATTTAAAAGTTGATCATTATAAATTAAAAAGCTCACAATAGTTTTTAAAAATCTTTGATTTTTATTCTTTTGAGCGCTTTGATTATCCTGGAAATTCGCTTTAACATTATCTTTTGTCCCTTTTGCGGTTAATTCTGAAATTAGTTTAAACAAGTTTTATATTTAGAAAGTAACTTAAGAAGTTACATTGTACATCTGCGTAATCTCCACAATCTGCGTGATATAATTGCGCACAAAAATCAAAACAACAGATTATTGTGATAAGAAAAGAGATCCTTCGGCAGCTTCGCGCTCAGGATGACAGAGGAATGACCAGCCCAATACCCGGCTCATTCAGCAGAATCCGGGATTTGATCCCGTCCACAGAAAGCATAAAAAATACCCTCATTTTTTGAGGGCAGTATTAAAAAACCATTTGGGATAATATATCTTCTTTCCGATCTTTACATGCGGAATATTCTGTGATTTCCGGATTCTGAACAAGGTACTGTCGCTGATCTTCAGCAGCCTTTTTACATCGGCACTGTCATAATACTGCAAATCGCCGATCTGCTTTTTTTCAAGAGTTTCCAGAATTCCGGAAAAGATATCCAGAATGGTATGCATCGTCTCCTCATCATACAACGGGGTATTGCTAAATTTCTTTTTCATATTGTGCTCTTTAAGAAATGATGGTATTAATTTTTATTTCAAACGTGGAGGAAATATAAAATATTGCGTCATCCCGCCTCCTAAAGGCAGAAGCGGGGGAAACACTACAATGCAGAAATTCATTCCTTTAATAAAAACTCTGAAAATTATTTGTTAAAATTTTAGTTATCCGGAATCAGAGGGATAAAATTTCCTGTAAAAATGAATGCTGTTCACCGGAAAAAATTTTGATGTTTTTCATGATTTTCAAAATAAATAAAGATACGCTTCGGCTCCGCTCAGCGTACATCATGTCATTCCATTTTAAACAGATCATTGTACCCACACCCGCCACCGTACGCTGAGCGGAGTCAAAGCGCACATCATTGTCACCCCATTTTAAACAAATCATTGTAACGCATACCGTCACCGTAGGCTGAGCGGAGCCGAAGCGCACATCATTGTCGCCCCATTTTAAACAAATCATTGTAACGCAAACCTGCCACCGTACGCTGAGCGGAGCCGAAGCGCACATCATCCTGAATAACCCTCCCCAAAATTGTTTACAATCGCAAAGGCGCAAGATTTCTAACATGCTCTATCTATTAAGGCGCAAAGATTTTATCTCCGATAAAATTTTAAGGCGGATGCTTTTTCGCTTCGGTTCTGCAAAGCGTACATCATTGTCAATCCATTTTAAACAGATCATTGTAAATACACCTGCCACTGTAGGCTGAGCGGAGTCGAAGCCTACGGTGCTGCAATTCCATTAAACAAATAATTGTCAATCACACCTGCCACCGTACGCTGAGCGGAGCCGAAGCACACATCATCCTGAATAACCCTCCCCAAAATTGTTTACAATCGCAAAGGCGCAGGATTTCTAACATCAAAGTTGTTTAAAGTAAAATGGTAGAAAACTCTATAGAGTTTTATCTGTGTAGACACCATATTCGCAAGGCGTTCTGCGTTCCGTAGGAACGCTATCTTTAGAAAATTTATCGCAGTATAGATATCAATCCTATGGATTGACTGACGGATTTATTCTTATTTCTACACAGATTCTGCTCCTAAAGGAGCAAAATCTTTTACTTTAAACAACTTCATGCTCTATGTATTAAGGCGCAAAGATTTTATCTACGATAAAATTTTAAGGCGGATATTTTCCGCTTCGACTCTGCAGAGCGTACTTCATTACCACTCCATTTTAAACAGATCATTGTAAATACACCCACCACCGTGCGCTGAGCGGAGCCGAAGCGCACAGTAAATAAACTTTGCGTTGAAAAATATTTTGTCTAATTTCGTTTCCGGATTGTAACGGGAAAATGGGAAGCTCCACGCTTTCTTTTTTTTTGATTAATTTCCAACCTTTTTAAAAATTTTTGCATCTTTAAAATAAAACGACACCTTTTGTCGTTACAGGGGTGTAACTTTGCAGAAGACAAAAAGACTAACAGCTTTTTACCATTCTGATTTTAAAAAAAACTAAAAACAGGCTGTCAAAAGCCGATAAAAAAACAAAAACCATGAATACAACAAATGATTTTCGAGCAGATTATATCCGGGATAATTTTTTAAGAATGAGGGTTTCCTTATTTTTTTAACCCGTTCTATTCTTAATTTCACCTTTACAATAACGTTAAAATTACACTAAGTATGAAAAAACTCAGCATGAGTGTGTTCACTCTGTGCAGCATTCTGGGGGTATATGCCCAGGAAGTAGTCTGGCAGAAAGACATCCGGTCCTCTACGCAGGACTTTCTTTCACAGGTCACCACGACCATCGATCAGCAGTATTTAATTACCGGAAGCAGCATCCGTCCTGACAACCATCAGCCATCATCCGGCAGCCAAAAGCAGAACAACGGCTATGATTTCCATCTGGTAAAACTCAACCAGCAGGGCGAAGAGGTCTGGGAAAAATATTTCTCTGGGAAAAACCATGATTTTTTGTCGGCAACCGTCAACACGCAGGAAGGAGGATTTCTTCTGGCGGGTTCCAGCTATTCAGGGAAAGGGCTGGATAAAAAAGACGATTCCAAAGGCGGGTCGGATTTCTGGCTGATCAGAATCAACGAATTTGGGGATGAATTATGGCAGAAAACCATAGGCAGTACAGCAGATGAAGAAGCAAGGGCGGTGATTCAGACCACGGATATGGGGTTCTTTGTCGTTGGCAATGTGCAGAACTCACCGAAAGGCTACGGCTCCAAAGATGTTCTGGTGGTACGACTGGATAAAAACGGGAAAGAATTATCCCAATTAATTTTAGGCGGAAAAGGTCTGGATGAAGTGGAAAAGATGATTCCCACCAAAGACGGGGGAGCCTTGTTAGGGATCTACTCCAGAAGCGGGGCTTTGGCAGGAAGCGGGAAGACGGAGACCGGAAGTAGTAAAACCATCAACTATCAGCCAAAAACAAGCAACAATTATGGCGAAGGCGATTACTGGATCGTGAAACTTTCGAAAGACGGAAAAGTGGAATGGGAAAAGAACTTTGGCGGAAAAGGCGACGATCATCTAAGAACACTGGCACTGACTTCAACAGGCTATCTGATCGGTGGGGAATCCAGATCGGAAAGATCGGGAAATAAATCCGTCGGTATTGAAGAGGGTACAGACCTCTGGTTGATCTCCATTGATGAAAGGGGCGAAGAACTCTGGCAGAAATCCTACAGCTTTAAAAACAGGGATGTTCTGATGGGAATGAGCGTCATTGCCGGAAAGCAGGAAGACGGAGGCGGGAAGTCTAAGGGAATTCTCTTGGGCGGTTACACACAGGCGGAAGGCAGGATTGAAAATGATGATGAGACTTTCTGGATGCTGTATCTCGACCAGAACGGAAACGAACAGTGGAGAAAGCACGTGAAGGGAGAATCCCGAAAAAAAGAGGAACGGTTGTCTGATATTAAGCTGAACCGTGACGGATCCATTGTACTCGCAGGAACCAGCGCAGAGGAACTGGGAAAAGAAAACTGGAAGATCGTGAAGCTTGGGGATAAACAGGTTGACCAGCTGATCGAAAAGCAGGATATCAGGATCTACCCGAACCCGGTAACGGATTATGTGTACGTGGAGCTTGGGTTTGAGGGTTTGAGAGAAGGCGCATTTGAGGCTGAGATTGCGGTGTATGATATGGGCGGAAGAAAGCTTGAAACGGTAAAAACAAAAAATAAGATCACTAAGATCAATACCCAGCCTCTGATTCAGGGGGCGTATCTGGTGGTGGTGAAAACCAATGACAAAACGGCGAATGCCAAATTGATTAAAAAATAAGACAAATGAAGAAAATAAAACTGACTGTTTTTTCCCTGTCTCTGCTTTATGGAGTGGCAGCGGCACAAAACACTGCGGTGGCAGAACCTACCACCGGATCGTTATCCAATTACATCAATACGGCAGTATCTCCTGCAACGGGGGTTCCCAATATCGGTTTCCCTGTTTATCAGCTGGAAAGCATCCATAAAGATCTTCCGGTAAATATTGCTTTATCCTATCACGTTTACAATGCCAAAGCCCACATCCCTGCCAGTGAGGTAGGACAAGGCTGGTCGATGTTCGCTTCAGGGATGATAACGCGGCAGATTGTCTCCGAGCTGGACGAAATTACCGACGCTTCTTTCATAAATGAAGAACAGGCAGATATCTTCTTTTACAATATCCCGGGGCATTCCGGCAAATTTAAAATACTGAAAGATGCGGCTACCGGAAATTTTATGGTCAGCAATCTTACAGGTGAAAAGATCAGGATAGATTATGAAAGAAATACCTCAAGCAGCAAATTCATCATCAATACTTTTACCATTACCGATGATCTGGGATATCAGTATCTATTTCAGGATTATAATGTAGGGGTTATTAAAGATATCAGCTATAAGAATTACAAAACCTCATTCTTTCTTACAAAAGTAAAAGATCCTAACGGCACAGAGTTCATTAATTACAGCTACGATAAGAAGATCAAATACATGGGTACGTCTTCCATCATGAAGTACCAGTACTGTAAGATCAATACCATTTCTACGGCAAAAGGCAAACTGAAGTTCAGTTATCTCTATGACCAGATGAATGACGGAGAGATCGTGACTACCGATCCCTATACCCTTACTGCAGTAAGCCTCACCGATCCGGCAGACAGGCTGATCTCCAAATACCAGTTTACCTACGGAACCTCGTATGTTCTGGAAGATAACCTGCAGGGTTCCCCTTCCTGGAAGATCAGCGGAAGAAAAGCACTGACCGGAATACAGAAGCTGGATAAAAACCTCGCACCAACGGAAGAAACACTTTTTGAATATGATGCAGACGGCTCTGACAGACAATACGGATACTATAGCGATACACGCTACGGGAACTTTCTGTGCGAAGGAACGCAGCCTGTAAATCCCAAAAAATACACCGTAGGACTCCTGAAAAAGATCACCTTTCCTACAAAAGGATCTGTAGTGTACAATTTTGAAGCAAATATGGTATATGTTGATAAAACAGCTCCAGATTACGCACAAAGTACAGATGACCTGGAAATCAATTACTACGATACCACGAACGTTATTCCTTTTGATACCAATACCTCAAGCCATTATTCCTTTACGGTAACAGGAGGCTATCAATACCTGATCCCGGGAGTGATGGAGGTGTACAACCTTACCAATCCCCATGGGGATATCATCCCTTTCACTTATACGGTGAGAAATGCCGCAAACCATACCTTAACAAAAGACAGCTCCTGCAGTACCGTTCCTATCTTTACCCTGTTCCCCGGAACTTATACGGTAAGCATGACCGGAGGAGGCAATGGTTTTCTCAGCCTCTACAAAAAGAAAACAATGCCCGCACCCTACAGGAACGAACATCCTGTAAATGCAGGGGCAAGGGTAGAAAAGATCCGGTCTTTTGACGAAAACGGGGTGCTGGTGAAAACAAAAACATTTGATTACCATTTGTTTTCAGATGCTTCGAGTTCAGGTGGGACTTTTTTCCAGAATGATCTTGGAGATCCCAGCGGCTTTCTGCTGTATAAGAATGTAAAGGAAACGGAAATAGCAGGAACCGAAAACAACGGCTACATCAAATATTACTTCAAAACACCCTATGATTATATATTGCCTACTAATACCGGATATGCCCCATATTACAATTTAACATCGCAAGGTATTCTTGAAAAAAAGGAAGTATATAATAAACTGAATCAGAAAACCGAATCTTCACTGTACGAATATACATTTCAGGAGATTCCGGGAGCGCCTGAAAACTTTATTGAATTAGGAAGTACAAAACCTGCATGGCTGCAGTACAGCAAACAGACGGAGATTGTCTATCCGGATAATAATTCCTCTTACGCTACCATTAAAGAAAGTACCTTCCATCCGGACAATTTTCAGGAAATGCTTGTTAAAACAACGGCTCAGGACGGTACCGTGAGTGAAGCTTCTACAAAATATGCCGCAGATCTTGGGAATACCCGTCTGGTAAATAAAAATATGCTTTCCGTCCCTTTGCAGACCGAAGTGAAAGCAGATGGCACCGTGATGACCAGGATTACCACGAAGTATGACAGCAGCAGCCATTTTTATCCTACCTCTATCGAAACAACAGACCTGAACCAGACGGCGGAAACTTCCGTGACCTTCGATCTTTACGACAGCAACGGAAACCTTGTGCAGACCACCAACAAAGCAGGAAATTCCGTAACCACAATATGGGGATACCAGAACAGTCTTCCCATCGCACAGATTGCCGGAGCGAAATACAGTGATATTTCTTCCCTTTCTGTGATCTCTGCCGCCATATCGGCATCCAATGCCGATGCGGCAGACCCTGCCAATGAAGGAGCTTTGCTTACTGCGCTCAATGCCCTGCGCACAGATTCCCAGCTTCAGCAGTATTCCATCACGGTGTACACCTATGATCCGCTGGTTGGGGTTACCAACTCTGTATCGCCCAACGGCATCAGAAACACCTTCCAGTATGATGATTCCGGAAGATTGCTGCGGGTGAAAAACAGCGAAGGACAGGTGATTAAAGAAAATCAGTACAACTATAAACATTAATGAGCATGAAAAATGAGGAATTAAAAATGAAAAGTTCGGGAAAGAATTTTCTAAAGGATAAAAGTTTTATTTTCAGTATTGATATCATAAACCTTTATAAAAAGCTGGTGCAGAATAAAGAATTTGTGCTGTCTAAACAGATGCTTCGCAGCGGAACTGCAACGGGAGCCCTGATACGGGAAGCTGAATTTGCCCAAAGCAAACCTGACTTTATCAGCAAACTCTCCATCTCACTGAAAGAAGCAAACGAAACCCGATACTGGCTGGAACTTTTGCATCATACAGACTATATTGGTAAGGACGATTTCGATAAATATGTGACGCAAAATGATGCGCTTATCGGTATGCTGGTTGCCAGTATCAAAACTTCAAAATCTACACTCAACAAATGATCATCATGAAAGAAAAAATAATCAATAAGATTGAAAAAGGAAAAAATAAAAGTGAAAAACAAGGGGAGAAAAAATACCTTTCACTTTTCACACTTCTTTTTTCATTCACCCTATATGCACAAACCACGGGGCTTTCCACAGACCATAACTTCATCTATACCAAAAACTGTCTGAATGAAGACTGCAGCCGGAAAACCGAAGCCGTACAGTATTCCGACGGGCTGGGAAGGGCGAAGCAGGTCATCAGCATCAAGGCATCCCCTAACGGTAAAGACATCGTGATTCCTTCGGAATACGACAGCTTTGGAAGACAGCTAAGATCTTACCTTCCTGTTCCACAGACGGGAACCCAGAACGGGGCAATCTATACAGATCCGAAAGCAAATGCTGCTCAGGCTTATGGCTCAGATCCGTATTTCTACAGCGAGTCGGTACAGGAGAACGCTCCCGGCGGCAGGCTCCTTTCCCAGAGAAAACCGGGATCGGATTATCTGGGGCATTCCGTACAGTATGGCTATGGGGTAAATGCCGCAGACGAAGTAAAAAAATATACCGTAACGACCTCATGGCTGAACGGAGCAACCAGCAATGCTGTTTCTCCTGCCGGAAACTATGGCGCAGGAGAGCTGATGAAAACTTCCGTTACGGATGAAGACGGACACCAGACCACCGAATATAAGAACGGAAAAGGACAAACCGTACTGGTAAAAAAACAGAATACGGAAACCTACTACCTCTACAACAAATACGGGCAGCTGGTTTATGTAATTCCTCCGCTGGCTGTCTCTCAGCCGTTAACGGGAACAGTGCTGGATGAGCTTTGCTACCAGTACCGCTACGACAGCAGAAGCAGGCAGGTAGAAAAGAAACTCCCGGGAAAAGGATGGGAATACATCGTATATGATACGCAGGATCGTGTGCTCATGACCCAGGATGCCAATATGGGAGCTTCCCGACAGTGGCTTTTTACCAAGTACGACAGGTTCGGAAGAACGGTATACACCGGAATATTCACCAGTGCACAGAACTATGGCAGCGAAGGAAGACAGGCAGAGCAGAATACTGCCAATGCTGCCGCCGTCTCTCAAAACGAGAGCAGAAACCCGGGAGGATTCAGCGCCAACGGCGTAACGGCTTATTACACCAACAGCGCATACCCCACCGCGTTTACCAAGATCCTGAGTATTAACTATTTTGATACCTATCCTGCGGAAACACCTGCAAGACCTTCCCAGGTATTTGGCAAAAACACTATTGGCGATAACCCTGCCATGGCGGTGAATACCAAAAACCTTCCTACGGCTTCTTATGTGAAGAATATAGAAGACGATAACTGGACGAAAAGCTACATCTGGTACGATGAAAAAGCAAGAGTGGTAGGAACCTATGCCGTTAACCATCTTGGAGGATATACCAAAACAGAATCTCTTCCGGATTTTGCAGGAGTGGTACAGCAGACCAGGCTTACCC
Source organism: Chryseobacterium sp. 2P (assembly GCF_059579425.1). Classification (NCBI taxonomy): domain Bacteria; kingdom Pseudomonadati; phylum Bacteroidota; class Flavobacteriia; order Flavobacteriales; family Weeksellaceae; genus Chryseobacterium; species Chryseobacterium sp. 2P. Next base: position 1,791,968 of record NZ_CM184194.1, on the reverse strand, counting down.
ATGCGAGACTGGCTTCGGATCCCCCGAAAGTGATTACCCAGACCTTTGAATACGACAGCCAGAACAGGCTGAAAAAACAGTGGCATCAGGTAGACAGCAATCCTCAGGAGCTTTTGTCTGAAAATATATACAATGATCTCTCGAGGCTGATCCAGAAAAAGGTTGGCAACAGTCTGCAGAACATAGACTACACCTACAATATGAGAGGAGCCACCACCAGGGTAAACGATCCTGCCAACCCGGGAAACGACCTTTTTGCCTATGCTCTGTCTTTTTTTGATCCCTCAGACAATATCACAGGGAAATACAGCGGCAACATAAAGGAAGTAAGCTGGAAATCTGCGCAGGACAATATCCTGAGAAAATACGCATACCGCTATGACGATCTTAACAGGATGACACAGGGTATTTACTCTGAGCCCGATGCTTCTCTTCCGCAGAACAATTTCTTTAATGAAACCGCAGCGTATGATCTTGGCGGGAACATTACTTCCCTACAGAGAAATGCTAAAGGACAGTTTTCTGCAACAGCGGAACTTATTGATAACCTTACCTATACCTATACGGGAAACAGGTTGAGTACCGTTACTGATAACTCCACCAATTACAGAGGGTATCCTGATACTTCCGGAAATACAATCTCTTATGATGCCAATGGAAATATGACAAACCAGATAGATAAAGGAGTTTTGCAAATTGACTATAATTTCATGAACCAACCAAGTTTATTGATATTCAACCAGACTTATGTTCCTAGAAACTTTGCTCGTCCTGTTAATATTCGTGCTTTTTACCAATATAATGCATCAGGAGAAAAGCTTCGAAAAATATATCTTCATAAAAACCCTGAAGGATCTGGGCAGGAGGCTGTCACCACAGATTATTTAAATGGTTTTCAGTATGAATCTAAGCAGATTGGTTCAAATCCTGCTGCTGTCATCTTAAAATTTGTACCTACATCGGAAGGATATTATAATTTCGAAAATAATAAGTATATTTACAACTATACAGACCATTTGGGAAATGTGCGTTTAAGCTACTTTAAAAACCAGAATGGCAGCGCAGAAGTTCTTGAAGAAAATAATTTCTACCCTTTTGGGATGAAGCATGAAGGATATAACCAGACAACAGGAAACCCTTCTTACAACTACCAATACAGCGGAAAAGAGCTTCAGAAAGAAACAGGCTGGAGCGATTTTGGAGCAAGAATGTACATGAGCGACATCGCAAGATGGGGCGTTATTGATCCTTTAGCTGAAACAACGACAAGGGTAAATCCGTATAATTATGCACTGAATAATCCTGTGATGTTTATTGATCCGGATGGTAGAAAAGCTTTTGCTCCCGAACCGGTTGAAGATAACGTACCACGAGGAGGACTTGCTGATTTTTATTTAAGGGGAGGAAATGGATCTTATAATGAGTTCTTAGGAAAAGATATGCTTCTTTTCTACAAAGGAGCCAATGGTGCTTATGGTGGTGGTGGAGGAAGTACCACTTTCGGAGAAACACAATGGTATAAGGATATTATGGCGTATCTTGCTAATCCGGAACCTGAATATTTTAAAGGTATTGATTTCTCGCAGTTTAGTAATATTAGTGATGAAGAACCTGTTAAATTCTTTGGAAAGGATGATGATAAAGTTTTTCATAAAAAGTTTAAAGAAATATATAATCGTCTTAAAAATACTGACGGTGATGGTATTTTTAGAGTATACGGGCATGGAAATCTAAATATGATATGGGACGGAGATAATGAAATTCGTAATGCTGCAAATTTTGATAAAGCTATGATTGCTAAGAATAAAAATTGGACAAATGTAGACAAATATAAAAGACCTATATTAATTTTATATTCTTGTCTTTCAGCAACTGATGTTGGTAATGATGGTTCTATAGCGAAACAGATTTCAAAGGCACATCCAAGACTTATGGTTGTTGCTTTTAGAGGTTTTGTTATGTACGATTCAAGTGTTACAGGTATTAAAAATGTAAGCAGATCACAAAAAAATATAGATGATAATGGACTAATTGTTTTTTATAGAAATGGACAAGCACTTGGTGGTTATTATTATAGAGAATTTTTGAAAAAATATCCAAATTTTAATTAAATGAAAAACTTAATATTTTTACCTTTTTTGTTTTTATTTTTAAGTTGTAATAGTAAAGATAGATCTAAAGAAAATATACATCTTAAAAATGTATTGAATGAAAAGCAAACAGACGAATACGTTCCTTATGTAGATAGTGGTTTTGATTTTAATGATAAAACACTAAAAGAAAATCTGAATAAAGCAATATATAAAGGTGATACCATAGCATATAGCAGAGCGTGTAAGCAATATGCAATTAATGGTAGATATAAAGAATTTTTATATTATGCCATATTAATGGCAGAAAAAAATAATTATGGTAAGGCATACTGGGATATTTCAACAATCTTGAGTTTTGAAAATACTCATCCTTTATTTAACAAATTTGAAAGTAAATATGGAACATATTCGATCTTAAAAGCTTATGAAATCGGAGATGATGTAGCAAAATCATCAATGAACCATATTTATACTGAAAAAGGAAAACCTGTTCCACCATCATCTTCAGTTTATTGTTCCGAGAAGAGTGTTAAAAAGAAATAATACTCTGTGTTGCTACGGTAATGTGTCAAATTTAGTGATGGCAATTTAAATAATTAACTCTTTGAATTTCAATAATCCGGATGGTAGAAAAGCTTTTGCTCCCGAACCGGTTGAAGATAACGTACCACGAGGAGGACTTCTTGATTTTTATTCAAGGGGAGGATATGAATCTTATGCATCATATAATGAGTTCTTAGGAAATGGTATGCCTTTCTTTTACAAAGGTTCCGGCTCTGACGGCGGTGGCGGCGGTGAAAACGGAGTAAACGCAGACAATTCAGATGATGTTGTTTCGGCATATTATGAAGCATTATCTTTTCTTGGAGTAAAACAAAATTCTGGAGAATATTTTAAAGATATTGATTTTTCAGGTTATGGAGATACTGATCCTCATGACATCATCATTAGAAATAGAAAAGGACATATTATGTACCGAATTTTATCCAAGACTGTTTACAAAGACGTAAAAATTGATACAGATATAGAAATTGGAAACCCAATGACAGTTAATTTGGAGGATTATGAAAAGATGGGGGCACATGCTGTCGGATTTAGTTTAGATTATAGTGCTACACTGGGAGGGGGACCAAATGGAGGACTTGCATTTGTTTATTTTATGGCTGGAGGTGATGCTGGAAGTGGCTATGTTTATGGATATACTGGAGGAAATACTGGCTTTGAAGCATCTATTGGCGTTAGTAAGTTTTATGCAAAGTTCGTTGACAAAGAATTAAAAGATAACTTTAATGCTGCTGGTTATGCTGGAAAATCTTCAGGTCATGGTTTTGGAGTTGGAGTTTGGGGATATTCAAAATCTTGGGGTAATAGAACAAATGATGGAGAATTATGGCCAGGACAAAAAAGTAAAACAACTTGGGTTACAATATCTAATGGTGCTGCATATGGAGAGATGGGAGGGAAAGTATTTTGGTCAAATTATAAAATATTAAAAAAAGTTTTCTAAAATGAAAAAAAGAGACTTAATATATCTTGTGTTGATATTATTTGCTACAGGATTCATGTTGTTTTTATTCCTTTATTTTCCTAAAAATGAGAATAAATTTATTATTGCAGACATTAAAACTGAAATATATGGTAAAATAAAGAAAAAAGTTGCGGTTAGAAAGGGTCTTTTAACACATGCAAAAATTTCAAGGTATAAAAAATCAGATACTTTAGTTCTGTTAGGAATAGAAAATAATAAGCTTGTAGACATTGGTGATAGTATTCTAAAACATAAAAATTCTCCATTTTTCTATATCTTACAAAAAGGGAAAAATCCTAAAAAATTAAAGTTTGTTTCAATATCTAAAAGTATATTAAATGATAAAAATTTTCCTAAAGAATGGAAAGATAGCTGTAAAACTGTTTGGAAAAGTGTAGTTATTGATGATTAACCCGCTCTCGCGGATTTGTAATCCATGAGCAATAATAAAGAACCCACCGCATTGCGGTGGGTTTTGTGTTTTAAAAATCTTAAAGAAATAAAGCGGACACTAATTTCTATTAGCTGTCTGTTTTATTTTTATGTTAATAAATATCTCTTAAAAAAATCAATATATTTACAGCTATACAGACCATTTGGGGAACATTAGAGTAAGTTACTTTAAAAACACCAATGGCAGCGCAGAAGTTCTTGAAGAGAACAATTTCTACCCTTTTGGGATGAAGCATGAAGGGTATAACCAGACGCAGGAAATCCTTCTTACAATTACCAATACAGCGGAAAAGAGTTGCAGAAGGAAACAGGCTGGAGCGATTTTGGAGCAAGAATGTACATGAGCGATATCGCAAGATGGGGTGTATTGATCCTTTAGCTGAAACAACGACAAGGGTAAATCCGTATAATTATGCACTGAATAATCCTGTGATGTTTATTGATCCGGACGGAAGAAAAGCTTTTGCTCCCGAACCGGTTGAAGATAACGTACCACGAGGAGGACTTGCAGATTTTTATTTAAGGGGAGGAAATGGATCTTATGCATCATATAATGAGTTCTTAGGAAAAGATATGCTTATTTTCTACAAAGGAGCCAATGGTGCTTATGGTGGTGGTGGGGGAAGTAGCACTCCGAAAACTTTCGGGGAAACCCAGTTGTACAAAGATATTATGGCTCAGGTTAAAAATGGTGATCCTCATCCTAAATATACAAAACAACATTTTTTACTCATTCAAGGTTTATCAACTGTTGCAAATAAATTATTTGGAACTCCTTTCACTTTAAATAAGCTTACAGAATCAGAAAAGCAAGCTATATTTAAACAAAGTGCACGAAAAACAACCGCTATATTAATGTATGAGTATGCATCAGGAACGGGTCCTGCACACAGAAATTTCTATCCTGAAGATGCTATAACAGAAGATATCAAATGGTCAAATTCTTCTGCAAGGGCAACTACAATGTTCGCTGATGACTATAATTCAGGAAGAATAAAGGATGGAGAAACTGTCCAATATTATATAGGTTCTAGTCCTGATAAAATTGGAATTAGTGGTAGTATCTCTGCTCATCTCAAAGGACTTGCTGATCAATCTATTTGGCGTGGAGGAATGATTTATAATATGCAAAAAAGAGGTGATAAATTATATGTAAATGTTTTTGATAAGTATACAGTATCCTCAGGAGTATCAAGAAATGATTCAGATTCTTTTAATAGAGGGAAATCAATTACACCTTTAGGAACAACTACAATTAATATTCATTTTAATTATCAATGGATTAATACACAATAAGAAATTATGCAAAAAAAAATAATATTTTTACTACTCATATTAAGCTATTTATTCACACAATCATGTAATAAAATATCTAATGAGAATATAAATAGTTTTATGTATCATTTAAAAGGTGATATCTATTTGGATCATACCACGAGATCAATACTTGTGAAGAAGAAAAATAATGAAAACAGTTTTATATTAGGAAAAACAATAGTTGATAAAATAGACAGCATCTATATAAGTAATGATAAAAATGTAATCTATATTATTAATGATAAAAATGAAGTCATCCATGTAAAACCTGATTTTAAAATTGAAAGATTAAATAAAAGGCCCAATGTCAATTTTAATAGTATCTTAAGCTATCACGATTGAATAAAAATTAATCCCGACCCGATCTCTCGGATTTATAACCTGAATATTTTAAAAATATTGATTTTTCTAGATTTGGTTTGGATGACGGTGGAGGTAGTGAATGTCCTAAATGTCCTAAAAAAGCTAAATATGGTGATTCGTATTATGATGGTAAAAAGGTCTATTTATATTTAGGAGGTTGGAATGAAATGAAGGTTATAGGTGGTGCTGGACCTTTAGAATATATCAGTGGTGCTGGAGAGTTAAAATATTTGTTGGCTAGTAAAGATGCTTTGCAAACCTTTAAATCAACAGAAATATTAGCTCAAAGTTCAGAAAAAGTACAAAAAATAGCTAAATTAATGCGTGAAGGAGATTTAGGAATATATAGTGAAAAAATAGTTGTTTACTTTAAAGATGGAGAAAGATATATTCTAGATGGGCATCATAGAATACAAGCTGCAATACAAGAAAGTAAGACTTTAGAAGTTATTGAAGTTTCTGGAAAAAAGGCTTTAGAAATGTTCAAAGATAAAGTACAACAAATTAATGCTGGATTATTTAAATAAAAAGTATGGATACAAGAAAAAAATTAACAGAGTATATAGATTTCATACAAAAATTTGAGGAAACAGTAAGAAAAGAGGATAGTATTCCAGATAATGTAAATATATGGAGTTATATGATAAGTAATTCTAAGGTAAAGGGAACTGTTGCTTCATATAAATATATTTTGCATGGTTCTGGATTTATAGTTGAGAAAGATACTTTTATTTGTGAATATGATAAAGCTCCTTTAAATGAATTTGATATCAAATTTTCCTTTTGGAAATTTAAAAGCTTTATTGAAAGTAATTATAAAGGAATAATTATAGATGATGATATGTTAAAAAAAGATCTTTCATATATGATTAACAAAAATGTTTTAGCATGGCTAATTATAGATGGAATTAACTGGAATATTTATCAAACGAATTTTACGAACCCCGCTCTCGCGGATTTATAATCCGTGAGCAAAATAAAGAACCCACCGCATTGCGGTGGGTTTTGTTTTTTATAATAAAGCAAAACTTACTTATAGGCTTTTCTTGCATTAAAATCTCTTATGGTAAGATCAAGAAACCTTGTTACCAGAGCTTTGTCTTCTTCGCTCATCTCCTGTATGGCTTCAAATTTTTTAAGAAGTTCCTTATCTTTAATAGCAACTGTTTCATCGTTCAGTAATGCATCACTTGAAACTCCTAAAGCATCGGCAATATTTTTAAGCGCATCGGCAGGCGGAATACTGCTTCCCAGTTCGTAACGGGAAAGGCTTTTGTTATTTACCTGAGACTTTTCTGCAAGCTCCTGATCTCGCGGATTTGTAATCCGTGAGCAATAATAAAAACCCCACAGCAAAATTGCGGTGGGGTTTGTTCTATAATTTGGTTTCGTTCTCTAATAGAAAAACGGAACAATAAATCTTAAAGAATTATTTTCAATAAAAATAGAGAAAGCACAATATTTTATGATTTAAAATTTATACTTTTGAAAATGATAAAGACCATTTAGGGATCACTTCAATGGCAGCGCAGAAGTTCTTGAAGAAAACAACTTCTACCCTTTTGGGATGAAGCATGAAGGAATATTTATTGGAGGCAGGATTGGATTATACATAGAAATTAATATAGTTAAAATGAAAACAAGAATACTTAGTTTAATACAAGCGATAACAGCTATAATCATTTTTGCTTTTAGAATATTTTATAGCCCATCCAATAAAAATATTTTTGATAATATGAATAATCTTTTTAATTATAAAATGCCGGAAATTAAGTCCGTGATATATTTTTTTCTAATTATGTCTCTTTTTGCAAGTGCATTTTTAATTAAAAAAAATATTACTAATCAGATTATCCTATGTGTTTTGATAATACTTAATTTATTTATTATTTTTTTATCAATCAGAGTATGGTAATAATCCAGAGCTCTTTCCTGAGCAGCCGTCGGAACGGGTTTATTTTCTACAGCCGGTCTTATAGCTGGAGCTATATTTGTGCCTACAATGATTGGAGAGCCAGAATTTAACTGAACAAGGCAGTCAAAATAAAGTATTCCATATGTTAAGATCAGAAGACATTTTTAAATTAATTAAAAAAGAAAGAAATTTCTTAGGAAATATTGATCAATATAAAATTAAAATCAGCAATAGTGATAACTTTGATAGAGATAACTTAATAGGAATATATAAAATTAGACAATATAGCGCTACCAGAAATGGTAATGATAATTTATCACAAGAAATAGGTACTCTAATACTAAATTTAGAAAATTATTCTAATAGTAAACTGAGGTTTGTAAGTGTATTAGGGAAAAAATATTACGGAATTTTTTTTCTGAGTGAAAATTGGAATGAAGTTGTTGGATACTTAGAACGTGAAATTGATGAAAGCGAATTTACAAGTATGAATTCAATTGATTGATTAAAAAGTGCCTGATTTTACAAGAAGCAAAGGAATAGTTTTTAAATACCAGCAAATTCTTTAATATTTTATGGCTTGACAGGAATGCCTGTATTTAATCCTGAGATTCCAAATTATGGACAAATATACCCTGCAATTCCTATAAATGTGGGGACATTTAGGGCATTAATCCAAACTACTGCCCCGGCTTGGCAACCTGTAAAATAAATCATATGAAAGAAAGAGACTTAATTATAAAACAAATTCAGGAAAAATTAGAAATTGAACTAAGACCAGAAAATATTTCCAAGATGACCTTGGATGAATATAGAGATTTTATTATTTCAATATTTGAGTCTATCAATTTATATAAGGATAAATATCTTTTGACATCCTTGGACTTCAGGGAATTTGCAAATGATTTTGTTTACAATTATGAAGATGATGGTTATGAAGATAATTGTAGCGAACGCGTAAGATTTTTTATGGATGAATTAGCGATTATATATACTTATAATCCACCATTTTTTTGGGATTCTAATTTTGAGGATTTCAAATATAAAATGAAAAGACATGTCACGAAAGGTAATGGTTTGTAAAATAGTTAAGGGAATTACATGGAAGAAAGAGATAGTATTATAAGAAAAATATTAGACGAATTATATATTAAATTTGATCCGAAAAATCTATATCAGTTGACTCTGGATGAATATGGTGATTTTTTAATTTCAACATTTGAATATATAAATTTATACAAAGACAAATATCATTTAAGTAAAAAAGATTTTGTAGAATTTAATAAGCTTATTCATCATAAATATAATTATGACGAATATGAAGATAATTGTTGGGAAAGAGTTGTATTTTTTATGGACGAGTTAATATTCTGTTTTTCTACACGTCCTCCATATTTTTTTGATTCTAATTTTGAAGATTTTAAAAATAAAATAAGAAAAGATATGACTAAAGGTAATGGTTTATAAAATGCACCGGATCCCCAGATCTCGCGGATTTGTAATCTGTGAGCAATAATAAAGAATCCACCGCTTTTCGGTGGTTTTTGTGTTTTATAGCGTAGCTGGTTTTTGGCAAAAAAATCTTTAAACTTTTTATGGGTAAGCATTTTTTCCACGAGCTGGAAAATAGTTTGCTTGTCTTCCTCTTCGAGCTGTTGTATTAATCTGATCTGTTCGAGTTCCTTTTTATCTTCCGCTCTCGCGGATTTGTAATCCATGAGCAATAATAAAAGAGACTGTTTCAAAAGACCAGTCTCTTTGTTCTATAATTTAGTTTCGCTCTTTAATAGAAAAATGAAACGATAAATTTTAAAATAGGAAAAACCCGATATTTTATTGATTTAAAATTTATACTTTTGAAATAATAAAGACTATTAATTAATAGTAGTAGTAGTAGTAGTAGTAGTAGTAGTAGTATCTATTACCTTAATATGAAAGAAATAATTGATAAAAATTTACATTTGATTGTAATTTCAGCACTTGTTATTTTAGTTGGCTATTGGTATCTAAGTTCCTTAAATGGTCTTAAGAATATATCAAAAAGGAAAAAATATACCCTAGCAGTAGCCACTAGCGATTGGCATCATAAAAATAATAACGGTATAGGTGTAGATTATGAATATTTTATAGATAGTAGAAAATATTATAATACAATAAATCTAGATTTAAAAAAAGGGCAAAAATATCTTTTAGTTTTTGATTCGCTACATCATGAAAATAATGTTCTTTTAGATATTTATCCAATGGATGATTTTTTATCCCCTCCCACGAATGGATGGAATATAAAAGAGTTACCAATATACGTAGATACTGTCAAGATTAATAATTCAATTTTAGAAACCAACTAAATATTCTAAAAAAAATCTAATCAGGAAGGTGTATGAGGTTTTTCATTTTATTTTACGATAGCAGATCAGGAAATGTAAAAAACTTTGCATACATTTTTTGGTTCCGAAGATGTATTACTCTTTTATAATACAAAAACAACAATCCTGAAAATGGTTGCCAAAGACGGTTAATGAGCAATACCCATAAGATTAAACAGACTTTTCCCATGCGCTTAGTTATAATATTCCGCTTACTGTTTGTTATTATCAGATGAAAAGATCATAAAATGTCCATAAATACGCAATGAAAGCTTTAAATATTGAGCCTTAAATTAATGATCTGTTGCTCTTTCGAGCTTCTTCCTGTAACAAAATAGGAAACAAAAAATCAGCCTGTAAAGACTTCCAAAGCGCAAAAAAGTCTTGGGGATAGTAAATCTTTCCGATGAAAAGATTAATAAGATATACAAAGAACAATGAAACTACTAACAATTATTCTTCTAACATTGTGTTCATTTGCTTTTTCGCAAGAACATGGAGTTGATTCAAAAAATATTATTTATGGTGAAGTATTAGGGAATAGTGATCAGCTATTTAGTGCCAATTATGAACGTAATTATAGTTTGTCAAGAGATAATAGGTTTAGGATAGCGGGAAGAGCTGGAATTGGGTTTGGTTTTGCTGATCAGGCAAAAAATGATATGACTCCAAGATATAGTATACCTGTTCAGGTAATAGTATTATATGGAAATCATAATAATGTGGAATTTATTTTAGGGGTTACGCCTACTTTTGGGAAGAACTTCACAAACACATTAAAAGATCCTGCTGTAACTTATAGAAAGTCTGAAAATATGTACTATGCGGGGGTAGGTTATCGGTTGATTGCTACGGGTGGTTTTGTGGTGAGAGTGAACCCTATGATAGAATTTCCAAGTGTAAATAACAGAAAAGCAGGATTCGTCTTAGGAGTATCTTTAGGATATGCTTTATAAGATGCCGCTCCCTTTCAGGAACAGAAGTTTCAATAAAAAAACATCTGTGAAGGAAAAACTTCATAGAAGGATCTAAGAATGTAAGTTGTTTTCCATAACTTCTTTATTGTAAGAAGAAATCTCACCTTTCCCAATTAAATACCTCGTTGAGATGCAATCAATCCTTTAGTGGAACATCGAGAAGATTGAACCCTTATTCATGATGATAATCCCGTAAGCTAATCATTCAATAATTTGGCAGCCCCCCCTACCCTTTCGGATAAGGATTTCAAACCAATTACCCTACAAAAGCAGGCTTCCTATCCATAAAACTGGGGAAATAATTGAATTTAACTAAGCAGGGTTCTTAACATCTCCACAACCATCATGAAGTCTCAAAAACAGCACAGGACCCATCTGCAAAAAGGTTTAAAATCCTCGTCTTAAATTTCTAAACAATTTACTTAAGGGCACTTTAAACAATTTCTGGGCAAAATATCTTTATAAAACAATCATAATCACTAAATTTGTGAGTCTTAAAAAAATCAAATAATAAATTACAGTATAATGTCAGACAAATCAAAAATCTATTACACCCTTACGGATGAGGCTCCTATGTTGGCTACACACTCGTTTTTACCGATTGTAAAAGCTTTCACAAAATCTGCAAACATTGAGATCGCCGTTCCGGATATTTCTTTGGCTGGAAGAATTTTAGCAAACTTCCCGGAATTTTTGAAAGACGATCAGAAGATCGGCGATGCTTTGGCTGAATTGGGTCAGCTGGCAACTCAACCTGACGCAAATATCATTAAATTACCCAACATCTCCGCTTCTGTGCCACAGCTGGATGAAGCAATTGCTGAACTGCAGTCCAAAGGTTTCGCGGTACCGAATTATCCAGCTGAACCTAAAAATGAAGACGAAAAAGCAATTAAGGCTAAATATGCCAAAGTTTTAGGAAGTGCCGTAAATCCTGTATTAAGAGAAGGAAATTCTGACAGACGTGCTCCAAAAGCCGTTAAAAACTACGCAAAAGCAAACCCTCACAGAATGGGCGACTGGGCTTCTGACAGCAAAACAGATGTTGCCCATATGAACTCAGGTGATTTCTACGGTACTGAGACTTCAGTAACGGTAGAGAATGCTACAAAATATAAAATCATTTTCAAAGGAAATGACGGTTCAGAAACGCAACTGAAAGACTTCGCTAATCTTCAGGCAGGAGAAGTAATTGATTCTTCCGTAATGAATCTGAATGCTTTGAAGACTTTCGTACAGGAAGCGATTGAAGAGGCAAAAAACAGAAACGTTCTTCTTTCTGCGCATCTTAAAGCAACCATGATGAAGATCTCCGATCCTATTATTTTCGGAGCCATCGTAGAAACGTTCTTCAAAGAGGTTTTCACAAAATATGCAGAGACATTTAAATCTTTAGATGTTAATCCAAACAACGGTCTGGCTGATCTTTTCGAAAAAATCAAAGGAAATACTCAGGAAGCAGATATTAAAGCAGATATTGAAGCGGCTTTGGCAAACGGTCCAAGAGTAGCAATGGTAAATTCTGATAAAGGAATCACGAATTTCCACGTTCCTTCAGACATCATCGTTGATGCTTCTATGGCTGCATTGGTAAGAGGAGGCGGAAAAATGTGGAACAAAGACGGAAAAGAAGAAGATACGGTTTGTATCATTCCGGACCGTTCTTACGCAGGTTTCTATCAGTCTGTTATTGATGATATGAAAGCACACGGAAAATTAGATCCTACTACAATGGGTTCTGTTCCGAACGTTGGTTTAATGGCTCAGAAAGCTGAAGAATACGGATCTCATGATAAGACATTCCAGGCTTCTGCAGAAGGAACTATCGAAGTTCAGGACGAAAACGGAAACGTACTTCTTTCTCAGAAAGTTGAAAAGGGAGATATTTTCAGAATGTGCCAGACGAAAGACGCTCCGATTCAGGACTGGGTAAAATTAGCTGTCAACAGATCCAGATTATCTGATACTCCGGCTATCTTCTGGTTAGACAAAGGAAGAGCACACGACAGAGAAATCATCAAAAAAGTTGAAAAATACTTAGCAGATCACGACACTACCGGTCTTGACATTAAGATTCTTGATGTAAAAGATGCCATGACGGAAACGCTTAAGAGAGCAAGAGAAGGGAAAGATACCATTTCTGTATCCGGAAATGTATTAAGAGACTACTTAACCGATCTTTTCCCGATTCTTGAACTTGGAACTTCTGCTAAAATGCTTTCTATTGTTCCGTTAATGAACGGCGGAGGATTGTTCGAAACCGGAGCAGGAGGTTCTGCACCAAAACACGTTGAACAGTTCATCGAAGAAGGCTATTTAAGATGGGATTCTTTAGGGGAATTCCTTGCTTTACAGGCATCTTTAGAGCATTTGGCACAAACTCAGGGGAATACAAAATCTCAGGTTTTAGCAGATGCACTGGATGAGGCTAATGCTAAATTCTTAGCTACCGATAAATCGCCTGCAAGAAAAGTGGGACAAATCGACAACAGAGGTTCTCACTTTTATCTGGCAATGTACTGGGCTGAAGCTTTGGCAAACCAGACTGCTGATGCAGAATTAGCGGCACAATTCGCTCCGATTGCAGAGGCAATGAAGGAAAACGAAGAAGTGATTAACGCAGAATTAATTGGTGCACAGGGAAAACCTCAGAACATTGACGGTTACTATAAAACAGATACGTACAAAACGTACGCTGCCATGAGACCGAGTACGGTTTTAAATGAAATCATCGACGGAATTTAATTTCGTTTTTATTAAAATATCCTTTAGCCATAACCGATTGTACTTCGGTTGTGGCTATTTTTTGTAAGTCTGTAAATCAGCTTGGCTTACTTAATCGAACGCTTTTCGTCGAATCCGCCTATGCTTTTCCTGCAGCGGATTTCAAAACTATTGTCTTTGGGCTAACAAGAATATATGTGAATTGCTTTGACTCAGCCCTAGCTTAATCAAATGCTTTTCGTCGAATCCGCCTACGCTTTTCCTGCAGCGGATTTCAAAAATTATTATCTTTGGGACAGCAAAGGTTTAATGTGAATTGCTTTGACTCAGCCATAGCTTAATCAAATGCTTTTCGTCGAATCCGCCCGCGCTCTTCCTGCAGCAGATTAAAAAATTATTATATATGGGCAGCAATAGTTGAATGTGAATTGCTTTGACTCAGCCCTAGCTTAATCAAATGCTTTTCGTCGAATCCGCCTACGCTTTTCCTGCAGCGGATTTCAAAAATTATTATCTTTGGGACAGCAAAAGTTGAATGTGAATTGCTTTGACTCAGCCCTAGCTTAATCAAACGCTTTTCGTCGAATCCGCCTACGCTTTTCCTGCAGTGGATTTCAAAAATTATTATCTTCGCGATGAAGGACAACGTCAACCCATGTGAAGCGCATCATTACTTTGTTGTGAATTGCTTTCAAAAATTATTATCTTCGTGATGAAGGACAACCCATCGTTTACAGGTTGTTTTGTTTGTTTTGTTGTGAATTGCTTTCAAAAATTATTATCTTCGTGATGAAGGACAACAAGCCTTTTTCCCGTACCACTTTGAAAACTGTTGTGAATTGCTTTCAAAAATTATTATCTTCGTGATGAAGGACAACTTCATTAATCGCGAATCCTGATCTTTGGCAGTTGTGAATTGCTTTCAAAAATTATTATCTTCGTGATGAAGGACAACAAAAGTCGCATTAAAAATTTTTCTTTTTGTGTTGTGAATTGCTTTCAAAAATTATTATCTTCGTGATGAAGGACAACCGCAGCAAATCATAAAATCTTACTGATCCGGTTGTGAATTGCTTTCAAAAATTATTATCTTCGTGATGAAGGACAACAAGATATTACGATTGATTTGTTCGGGACAAGTTGTGAATTGCTTTCAAAAATTATTATCTTCGTGATGAAGGACAACTGCCATACATGACAGCGTTAATAGGTCAAGGTTGTGAATTGCTTTCAAAAATTATTATCTTCGTGATGAAGGACAACGAGCGAAATTCTGACGATCAACTCGACTATGTTGTGAATTGCTTTCAAAAATTATTATCTTCGTGATGAAGGACAACAAATTCCGCTTCCGTTTCAATATCATAATCGTTGTGAATTGCTTTCAAAAATTATTATCTTCGTGATGAAGGACAACTACCTCTTCATTGCCTCATCGTCGCCGTTAGTTGTGAATTGCTTTCAAAAATTATTATCTTCGTGATGAAGGACAACGTGATTGTGAATTTCCACTACGTTCTCCCCGTTGTGAATTGCTTTCAAAAATTATTATCTTCGTGATGAAGGACAACGAATTAGTACTAATATATATATGGATTTCCAGTTGTGAATTGCTTTCAAAAATTATTATCTTCGTGATGAAGGACAACCTTTTAATTCTTCAAGAAAAGCCTGTTCAGGTTGTGAATTGCTTTCAAAAATTATTATCTTCGTGATGAAGGACAACTTTGATTTCTGCCATTGTCTTCGTTCAATTGTTGTGAATTGCTTTCAAAAATTATTATCTTCGTGATGAAGGACAACGTTTATTGTTATGTTAATATAATTGACATCGTTGTGAATTGCTTTCAAAAATTATTATCTTCGTGATGAAGGACAACTTGGTTTGCACCTGAGAAGTCAACAGGTTTGTTGTGAATTGCTTTCAAAAATTATTATCTTCGTGATGAAGGACAACTTAATTGATTTAATTGATTGAATTCCCCAGGTTGTGAATTGCTTTCAAAAATTATTATCTTCGTGATGAAGGACAACACCCCTCTTATTCATTTTACCGGCGCTAATGTTGTGAATTGCTTTCAAAAATTATTATCTTCGTGATGAAGGACAACCCTTGTTTTGGCGCTAATATTCCCATAGAAGTTGTGAATTGCTTTCAAAAATTATTATCTTCGTGATGAAGGACAACTCTGTTGGGCAAGTTGGTACTGGCATTTTAGTTGTGAATTGCTTTCAAAAATTATTATCTTCGTGATGAAGGACAACATTTTTTTTATTTTTTAGGTTAAGTTAATTGTTGTGAATTGCTTTCAAAAATTATTATCTTCGTGATGAAGGACAACTGAATTCCTGCTCCTCTATTTTTAACTCTTGTTGTGAATTGCTTTCAAAAATTATTATCTTCGTGATGAAGGACAACCTCAAAAAATAATCCATTGGTTTTCAATGGATTATTTTATATTTTAAAAATAACAAAATCTCTAAAAGTTAATTATAATCTATCTCTAATTATCTTTTTTGATTTTCTATTTGGGAATTGCTTTGACTCAGCCAAATCGAATCCAACGCTTTTCGTCGAATCCGCCTACGCTTATCCGGCTGCGGATTTCAAAATTATTATCTTCGTGATGAAGGACAACACTTTAAAAATTGCATTATCTTCCATGTTTGTTGTGAATTGCTTTCAAAAATTATTATCTTCGTGATGAAGGACAACAAGTCTAAACGGCGATGTACCAAAAGCGTTGTTGTGAATTGCTTTCAAAAATTATTATCTTCGTGATGAAGGACAACGTAAGTTCCGCCGGCTACGATACCTATTTTGTTGTGAATTGCTTTCAAAAATTATTATCTTCGTGATGAAGGACAACTTGAGCATTTTCCGAATAATCAACCCATTCGTTGTGAATTGCTTTCAAAAATTATTATCTTCGTGATGAAGGACAACTTTCTTTAATGAGATATTCGTACTGTTGTAGTTGTGAATTGCTTTCAAAAATTATTATCTTCGTGATGAAGGACAACGTACGCCGATATTTTGGAGCGTAGAATATAGTTGTGAATTGCTTTCAAAAATTATTATCTTCGTGATGAAGGACAACGAAGAGAAAGCAGTGATAGAAGAGACGATTGTTGTGAATTGCTTTCAAAAATTATTATCTTCGTGATGAAGGACAACAATGGAATTATGAAGATGTTCCGGGCGGTGGTTGTGAATTGCTTTCAAAAATTATTATCTTCGTGATGAAGGACAACTGGGATTTTCAGCCATAAACCAATTAATTGGTTGTGAATTGC
Source organism: Chryseobacterium sp. 2P (assembly GCF_059579425.1). Taxonomy (NCBI): domain Bacteria; kingdom Pseudomonadati; phylum Bacteroidota; class Flavobacteriia; order Flavobacteriales; family Weeksellaceae; genus Chryseobacterium; species Chryseobacterium sp. 2P. Next base: position 1,774,935 of record NZ_CM184194.1, on the reverse strand, counting down.
TTTCAAAAATTATTATCTTCGTGATGAAGGACAACGGTTTTGAAAAATAAACGCTATACCATCATGTTGTGAATTGCTTTCAAAAATTATTATCTTCGTGATGAAGGACAACTATAATTAATTTGGTCGGGTCGAGACTTCAGTTGTGAATTGCTTTCAAAAATTATTATCTTCGTGATGAAGGACAACTTCTCCCCGCCTTGACTGTGTTTTCTTCCCGTTGTGAATTGCTTTCAAAAATTATTATCTTCGTGATGAAGGACAACGGTGGTTTGGTAGAATCTAAAGGCGAAGGCGTTGTGAATTGCTTTCAAAAATTATTATCTTCGTGATGAAGGACAACACTTGTTTACTGGATTTGAAAAGAGAAAAAGTTGTGAATTGCTTTCAAAAATTATTATCTTCGTGATGAAGGACAACATCGAAATCGTTCCAGATTGTGAAATTTTCGTTGTGAATTGCTTTCAAAAATTATTATCTTCGTGATGAAGGACAACTTATGAAAATGAGGTAGACAGCACAGAACTGTTGTGAATTGCTTTCAAAAATTATTATCTTCGTGATGAAGGACAACTTTTCCAGGCGCGGTAAATCTTATCCATATGTTGTGAATTGCTTTCAAAAATTATTATCTTCGTGATGAAGGACAACATCCTGAGTTATTTCCAAAGCTGTCACCGGGTTGTGAATTGCTTTCAAAAATTATTATCTTCGTGATGAAGGACAACAAAAAGATAAAAATCTGTTAAAAAAATGTAGTTGTGAATTGCTTTCAAAAATTATTATCTTCGTGATGAAGGACAACTCATTATTGTAATTGGCTTGACTTTTTTTAGTTGTGAATTGCTTTCAAAAATTATTATCTTCGTGATGAAGGACAACTTTTTGATCGTAATAAACATAAGCGGCATTGTTGTGAATTGCTTTCAAAAATTATTATCTTCGTGATGAAGGACAACTTTTATTTTTTAGGTTAGGTTAATTTAATTGTTGTGAATTGCTTTCAAAAATTATTATCTTCGTGATGAAGGACAACCATAGCGTAACTACGCTATTTACTTGCGATGTTGTGAATTGCTTTCAAAAATTATTATCTTCGTGATGAAGGACAACACTTTTTCCGTTTTACCTTTTCCGTTTATGGTTGTGAATTGCTTTCAAAAATTATTATCTTCGTGATGAAGGACAACTTCCGTTGTATACATTGGGTTGAATGTTATGTTGTGAATTGCTTTCAAAAATTATTATCTTCGTGATGAAGGACAACCTCAAAAAATAATCCATTGGTTTTCAATGGATTATTTTATATTTTAAAAATAACAAAATCTCTAAAAGTTAATTATAATCTATCTCTAATTATCTTTTTTGATTTTCTATTTGGGAATTGCTTTGACTCAGCCAAATCGAATCCAACGCTTTTCGTCGAATCCGCCTACGCTTATCCGGCTGCGGATTTCAAAATTATTATCTTCGTGATGAAGGACAACCTCAAAAAATAATCCATTGGTTTTCAATGGATTATTTTGTATTTTAAAAATAACAAAATCTCTAAAAGGTAATTATAATCTATCTCTAATTATCTTTTTTGATTTTCTATTTGAGAATTGCTTTGACTCAGCCAAATCGAATCCAACGCTTTTCGTCGAATCCGCCTACGCTTATCCAGCTGCGGATTTCAAAATTATTATCTTCGCGATGAAGGGCAAGCTCAAAAAATAATCTACTGGTTTTCAGTAGATTATTTTTATTTTCAGGATTTAAAATTCAGAACAATTCGAGTTGTTGGAAGGTCGGTGGCGGTTCTTCTTTATTTCTGGCAAAAAAAATTTCGATGTCTCCAAACTGTTTATCGGTAATGCACATAATGGCTACTTTTCCGGCTTTAGGAAGCATAAATTTCACTCTTTTGATGTGTACTTCTGCATTTTCGCGGCTCGGACAGTGTCGTACATACATCGAAAACTGAAATAAGGTAAACCCGTCATCAATCAAAGCTTTCCGAAAACGGTTCGCATCTTTCATATTCGCTTTCGTTTCGGTCGGGAGGTCATATAATACTAAAACCCACATAATTCGGTATGCATTAAACCTTTCGGCGTTCATTTTTGGTGACTATTGTTTGTTTATCGTAACGTTTGCAGCCCGACCTGAGTGGAGCTCTTTTTGCAGATTTTTGTCCTTCGGCTCCGCTCAGGATAAACTACGGGCGGATAAAGCTGCCATAAAAAAATTACATCAATTCCGGATAAGAAATCAGCCGCTTTTCTCCTGTGTAGCATTTGTAAAGCGATGATGTGGTCATTTTTACAGCAACCAGCAACGGTCTTGTTTTGTCATCAATACGCACATCTTTGGTCGCAATCTGGAGAATATGCGCTTTAAATTCTTTCGTCAGTTCTTCGGTATCCGGATGAATTTTCAGCCATTGCATCACGAGTAAATCAACAAACGGACGATAAGGTTCCATTAAATCATCGGCAAGACAATACGGATTGTATTTATTTTTATGAAAAATGCCGAGAACAGGCAACAGTCCGGTTTCTACAATGGCTCTTGCCACAATGCTTCTAAGCACGGCATATCCAAAATTAAAAAACTGATTGGGTGAATCTCCAAAACGCTGTCTCAAAAAGTCCAGACTGATGAGGTATTTCCAGTAATGCTGCGCCGCAATCCCTTCCATATTCGTTATATCGCCGGATTTTACGTTTCTCTGATATTCAATCATCGGTTCGTAGTAATTCCCCAGTTTCATCAGTACATTTTTCTGGTTTTCGATCTTACATTCTACTGTCTGTTTCCAAAGCTGTTTTTTCAGCGGTTCACTGGCTTCCAACTGATCTTTTACGCGATCGGAATGCTCGGTATGCCCATACAGCGGAAGCATTATTCCGTGCGGTAAATGATGGGCATCACAACTCACTACCACGACACTATTTCCCATCATTTTCTGAATCAGATGGTGTGAAATGGTAATCTGATAATGATCCAGCATCAATAACCCCAAATCTTCCACAGGAACACTCCCCTTCTCCGTTTTGGTTTCCGGGCAAAGGATTTTCAATTGCTCGTCTTTGAGCTTAAGATAGGCGGGATTGCCGATGTAGATGGAGCGGGTGATCATACTATAAATGTTTTAATATTCTCCTATTTGAACTATCTTACCTAAATGATTAAGCCTTACTTTTACAATAGATCTCAAATTATTAGAGCTTTGAATTACTTTATATGACGTACCTCTTAACACAGAATTTACATCTACACTTGTTTCTAAATGATGTCTAAACCAAAATCCAGAAAGCAATGATCCGAACTTCTGCACTCTAAAAAGATTTTTAGAAATCAAACTCAGATTTTTATCATCAAATAAATCAACTTCTTTCGGATCAAAATCGTCTGATGGAAATAAAAACATTTCATTCTGTTTCATTGTAAATAAGAATTTCCAACCTAACTCAGAATTATATTCTTTGTCAATAATTGGTAAATTCTGATTTACTCTTTCTACAGCTTCATAAAAACTCACAACTTTCTCCTGTAGATTTCCATTTTCATCTTCATAAATTGCAACGTGATGATTATTTCCTGTACTGACGAAATCAACGGCTATCTTTTGACCATTTTCGTCTAAAATTTCTTTTCCTAAATGATCTTTTTTATAATGTAAAGCTTCGGCATTATTAATTCCTGTAATAGTAACGGTCTTTATTGAAATTCCTTTTGATTTGTTAATCCAGATCGGATTCTTTTCCAAATCTGAAAAGGCTTCTTTAGAGTTTCCGTTAAATTCTTTTAATCTTTCAGTTAGAATATCGCGAACTCCTTTATCAATAACTTTTTCAATATTTTTAAAATCTTTAAAATTATCCGGATTAACAACTTTTCTGATGGTATAACCTGTTTCATACCAAGCTAAAGTTACGGTTTCAGGTAATTGCTCCGTTTTTTCAGCATTAAGAAATATTGGATTTTTAGAAATAATATTTTTCCCAGTGAATGCTTTTTTAGAATCTCCGCCAAACTCCTGTAATCTTTTTAGCAGAGCATTTTTGTATTTTTCATTTTGAACTTTCTGAATAGTTTCGAGATCAAATTTTCCAGATATTTTTTCTTCTTTTGTTTTAAGAAATTTCGAACTTCCGTAAATTGTTTCTTTATGAAGCTGTCCTCTCGGGGTTAGTTCTGTTTTTGCAATTATACTTCCCTTTTTCTTAATTTTATTAATATTTTTGGTAACTACTTTATTTTTAGCTTTATGAGAAATCAAAACTTCTTCCAATTGTTTTTTCGCTTCACTACGGAAATTTTTAATCGGTAATTTGAATCTTCTTTCTTTTGATCCGTTTTTCTTTTCTACAATTTCTGTAATGCTATTTTCAATATTTGTAATTATTTTATGTTCTTTATGAGCTTCATTTTTTCTTGCATTCAAATAATTCAGATATTGGATGTGACTGTGGGTGGTAAAAGCAACCGTTAAAGCATCCATTGCGTGATGGCGATGGTCATTTCTCTTCGTCCAATCAATGATTCTTTCTTTTTCCTCTCCTTTGGAATTTGCAATTAATTCCGTTAAACCTAATTTTCTGTACTTTTCGATATTAAGTTCTTTCATTGTGTTGACAAGATTCCAGTCTTCCCGAAGTTTATCGGTAATTCTTCCCGAAGTGGAAACCACAGAATTAGTAATTCCGAAAAGAATTTCTTTTGCTTTTTTAGCGATATATTGTGTATTTCTTAAATCTCTTTCAATGAATCCCTCTCCTATTTCAGAACCTTTTTTTTGTAGCTTTTCATATTTCGCTTTGGTTATAATACTTTTATCATAAAGATCTTTTATGACATTAAGAAATTTCTCTAATTTTTCCTTTCCTTCATTCTCAAGATAGTCGAAAGCCGTAAAATTTCCTTTTTTAAGATTAGCACTTCTCGGAACTAAAACTTTATTGGAAAAACTGTCATCAAAAAATCGAGATTGAGGAATGATGTGGTCAATATCGTATTTATCTGTAAATAAATTTTCTCTTTCAATTTTTACATCTGTATACAGATCTTTAAAGCCGTTATTTGCCAGTTCCAAGTATAATTTATAGCGAATAATATCATTTCTTGAAGGACTTTTTATGCCAAATTCTCTTTGCAAAACTTCTGCATATTTCTGATGCTGTATAGTCGCTTTGTTAATTTCAGAAGTCATTGTAGCTCGTTCTTCCGCATTAAGTTTGAGTTCGCGTGCTAGTTCAATTCTTACTTCATCTGGTTTTCCGTATTCTTTGATTATTTCATTGACCAGATTGATCATTTGATTCAAAATCTTTTCAACGACTGGATTTCGTAAAGAATTTTTAGGAAGAATATCTAATTGTTCTTTCAAAATCCGGTTCTCCAATTGCTCTTTGGTCAAAGAATTTTTAGAATGATTGTAACCTGCATAATTACATGCTACGCTGTATTTATGTTCTTTAATGTAAGGATAAATCTTTCGCATTGCCTTAGAGCTCAAACTTCCATAATCCTGAGAAAAACTAATTTCAGCTAATATTTTGGAATGTTCTTTTTTGAAACCAAATTTCCTCTCCAATAATTCATACAATTTTTCGTTTCCGGAAGGAGAATCATCGCCTTCATAGGAATATAATAAATGCCATAGCTGATAAGAAGCCTGTTTTTCAAAATTACTTCCTTCCAACTCCGGATTAGAATCCAGAATAGATGTATCAATTCCTAATTCTGAAAGCTTTTCTCTGACAAATAATTTTATGACTTCTGCCGAAGCATTTATTTTAGAAACTTTAATTTCGTCATCAATGGTTAATTTAAATTCTTTTGGAAATTCTATCCCTTCACTCGCAATAATCTTTAAAAAAGCAGTATATAAATTTTCATTAGTATAATTTCCTTCAATATCTTTGAAATTAGTTTTCCATTCTTTTCCTGAATATCCAACAAGATCTAAAACATCTTTTGCAGAAAGCTTTCCTTTGATATTCACCTCATCAAAAATAGATTGCTTGAAATCTAAATCTACTGGGAATATTTCCTTTGTATCTAAATTTTGAAATTGTAAATTATTCAGAACCTGCCAGATTTTAAATTCCTGAAACAAAGGAGATGATTTTGGAGCAACTTTTAGCCCAACGGTTTTCTTTTTTGTTTTTCCATTTTCTGTAATTTCAATTTCCCTGTTTTCAAACTCACAGATACTGATTAATCCTTTCTGTGATTTGAGTTTCCTTTGATAGAAAATGATAATATCCCGAATTTCTTCCTTTAATTCTTTCGTTAATTCTTTATAATGTTTTGATTGAGTTTCCCATATCTTCTCAAATTCATTTAAGTAATCCTGTCTGTAGAAAACCTGATTTTTAAGCTTTGTATGAGGGTTTTCTTTCAACTGCTGAAATAAATACTCTCCAACTGTTTGATTATGAAAATAAAGCTCTTTACTTCGATCACTAATCGCACCTAAATAACCGCTAGAATTATTCAGATTGCTGTTAATTTCCTGAAATACAACAGCCAGACTTTCAAAATCCAATTGCTTTTTTACCGCTTCGCTTCTCCAAAAGTATTTTTCAACTTTCTTCTCCTGCATTGTTCCAGTTTGCTTGATTCCAACGAGAGAAAATGGCTCTTTCAGAATTGCCCAAGTTGCATTTTTATTTTTGCCTTGTAATTCTTTATAAAGGTCATCGGTTAAAATTTCTGAATAATATTGTTTCTGAAAATCCCATACTTTATCAAATTCAGCCTGTAAATCTGAACGGTAAAAATCTGGCAACTGTTTTTTCCCCTGCTGTAAAAGTTGATATGAATATTCTCCAGGTGTTAAATTTTCTTCATACAATTTTTTGGCAACAGCCATTCCGTCTACAATCTGTCCTTCATCTTCATTTTTAGCTTTGCGGCTGCTTTTATACCCTCTTTTTTTATTGATAAGAAGCAAAACTCTGGCAAATTCTGAAAGTTCTATTTTTTCTTTTGCTGCTTTCGCTCTTAATTCATGAGTTTGGAATGTTGAATTTTCACCAACTTCGGCAAGTAAGTCAGATTCTTTAAGAATATTATTTTTCTTTAAAACATCAATAAGATTGGCTCTTCTTAACTTAAATCTCTGAAGATTCCTTCTTGCACTTCTGGCTAAAGTTCTTCCCGCATTAGTTGTAATTGGTTTTCCTTTTTCAAAATTTAATTGTTCATCAACAGTTAATGGATTTACACGAACCCCTAATTTGATGATTTTATTGTTTTCTAAATTTTCAGAATCCTCCTGAACGTAAGCCCAGCCAATTGATGAAACTCCTAAGTCCAGTCCGAGTATATTTTTAATCATAAGTATCAGTTTTTTGAAGTAAATAAAAATAGTAAGAAAAAAAATATTAAAAATGAGGTTTTCCGTAAACCATTCAAAGAAATTTTCTTTTATATTTGTACCAATAATTTTGAAAGCAATTCACAATAAGGATTATTCCGTTGTGAAAACATTTAAGGCGGGGTAACTCGCCTTCTTTATTTTATAACAAATCGTACAATTTTAGTATATTTGCAAAACAATTAGGCAGCTAAAAAAACTGCCCAATTGAAATGTTTTTATTTACGCTTTTTGCAATAAAAACAGAAAGGCTTAGATAGATGAACTATCTTTTTGCTTCGCCAATGTCTAAATGAACGAAAGCAAATAAGGTTTTTTAATTCCATTTCAATAAATTAAAAAATTAAACATTTAATTCTAAGTTACAATCCTTTGATGCGCCAACATCGAGGGATTTTTCGTTTTATCCATCTCCAAATTATGGAGGTTATCATTCTTAATAATTTAAAAGCAAGTCACAACCGATTCAATCAGCCTAATGAAGTAAGTTATTGAATCATTGGAATTACAAATATATAAAAAAATTAAATACATACAACATAAGGCTATTGAATCGGAAATTATAAAAAAGCAACAGTTATAAAATAAACTATATTATAAAAAAAGCCACCTCAAAAAAGGCAGCTTTACAAGTCTGAAATATCTAACAATATTATTTTTTAGCTTTTACATCTACAGCGATTTCGATGTCTTTGCTGATCATCCATTCTGCAGGATCCGCTTCAGAAGTTCCGAATTTAATTCCCCAGTCTGCTCTGTTCACCGTGAATTTAGCCTGGATTGCCGCTGAGTTTTCCGTTACATCCACTTTTGCAGGGAATGTTACATTCATTGTTTTTCCGGATAAAGTAAGGTTTCCGCTTACCGTTTTGTTAGCTCCTGCTACCCCATCTTTTGGAGCTTCCTTAAGATCTGCTACGCTTGTAATTTTGAAATCAGCCGTCGGATTTTTTGCCGTGTCGAAGAAATCAGGGTTTTTAAGGTGCGCTTCAAGATCTGCCGGTTTTTTATCTTTTTCCGTTACAGAAGCCGGATCTACTTTAATAGAGTTCATGTCGATCACAAAGTTTCCTGCCGTTACACCGCCGTTTTCAATGCTCAGATCTCCCGATTTTACCATTAAAGTTCCCCAACGCGGAGCCATTCCCCCTTTGTGGAATGCTTTCCAGTTTACCACAGAACCTACTGTATCTACAGGCAAAACTTCCCCTTTGCTTTCTGCTACTTTCTGCTCGGTAGAAGTTGCTGCATTTTCAGCCGATTTTTCTTTGTTACAAGACGCTGCAAGCAATCCTACTGCAACCAATGCAATAACACTTAGTTTTTTCATATTATTTAAATTGTTTAAAGTTGATTCGTAATCTCTAAATTCCGGAGCCAAAAATAGAAAACATCCCACACTTTTATCTTATCATACATCAAGAAATAAGATTTCAGGGTTTCCGTTAATGCCTTTCCGCTAAAATAAGAATTATTAAATAGACATGGTACATTTAAAAATCTTTGTATCAGGTTTGTTTAAACCAATTATAAATTTAACCGCAAAAAAGCAAAACACTTTATCGGATCTATGTAAAGTATTTCAAAAGTTTGCAAAGAGAAAAATATTTGATTTTTTTAACTTACGTGCCCTTTTTTCATTTAGGTATTAAACTTAAACAACTAAAGTGTTTAAAAGCGTATTAAATTTATAATTTATTTTTACCTTTAATAAGTTAAGCCTCTTTGTTAAATTTAAATAAGACAATAAAGCTTTTTAGAAATTAAAGTTTTTTAAAAACTCTATAGAGTTTTATCTGTGTAGACCCCATATTCGCAAGGCGTTCTGCGTTCCGTAGGAACGCTATCTTTAGAAAATTTATCGTATTTAAGATATCAATACTATGGATGGATTGACGGATTTATTCTTATTTCTACACAGATTCTGCTCCTAAAGGAGCAAACTCTTTTACTTTAAACAACTTCATAATGTAGTTAAATTTAAAATGTGTTTACAAAAGACATTTTGATTATTTTAGCCCTTTAAATTTTAAAATGAACACAACACAATACATACGGCAATCCCTCAATATATCCGGAAAAAACATCAATTCCACTTTAGAACTATTGGCGGAAGACTGCACCATCCCTTTCATTTCCCGCTACCGAAAGGATAAAACCGGAAACCTTGACGAAACACAGATTGAACAGATTTCAAAACTCAGTAAACAGTTTGAAGAAATTGTAAAAAGAAAAGAATCCATCTTAAAATCGATTGAAGAACAAAACGCTTTAACGCCGGAACTGAAACAGAGAATTGAAGAAAGTTTTGATATTCAGGAAATTGAAGATCTTTATTTACCTTTCAAAAAAAGAAAGAAAACCAAAGCCGATGCAGCGAAAGAAAAAGGGCTGGAACCTTTAGCGAAAATGATTATGAGCCAGAAAGTTCAGGATCTGCAGTTTTTGGCTTCAAAATATCTGAACGATCAGGTTGCCTCCGAAGAGGAAGCTTTGCATGGCGCAAGAGACATCATGGCAGAATGGATCAACGAAAATATGTATGTGAGAAAAAATCTACGCCTATTATTTCAGCGAAAAGCGGTGGTTACTTCAAAAGTGGTGAAAGCCAAAAAAGATGAAGAAGACGCACAGAAATTCTCTCAGTATTTCGAATGGGAAGAAAACCTGAACAGAACCCCTTCTCACCGCCTTTTAGCCATGTTAAGAGCCGAATCCGAAGGTTTTGTGAAAACCAATGTCGGAATCGATAAAGAGGAAGCCATTGAATTTATTGAAAATGCCATCATCAAATCCAACAATGAAACATCGGAACAGATTTCACTGGCGATCAAAGACAGCTACAAAAGATTACTGGAACCCGCAATCTCCAACGAAACCTTACAGGAAGCCAAAGAAAAAGCTGATAAAAAAGCCATTGAGATTTTCTCTGAAAACCTTACACAGCTTCTTCTTGCGCCGCCTTTGGGAGAAAAAAGGATTCTGGCGATCGATCCGGGTTACAGAAGCGGCTGTAAAGTAGTCTGTTTAGACGAAAAAGGCGATCTGCTCCACAACGAGACCATTTATCCGCACGCTCCGCAAAACGAAAGCGGAATGGCAATGAAAAAAATCCGTTCTATGGTAAATGCCTATAACATTGAAGCCATTTCCATCGGAAACGGAACCGCAAGCCGCGAAACCGAGTTTTTCATCAAGAAAATTGCATTCGACAAACCTTTACAGGTTTTCGTTGTTTCGGAAGCCGGAGCTTCGGTGTATTCTGCAAGTAAAATTGCGCGTGAAGAATTTCCAAGCTATGACGTGACGGTTCGCGGATCGGTTTCTATCGGAAGAAGACTGGCGGATCCGTTGGCAGAACTGGTAAAAATCGATCCGAAATCCATCGGAGTCGGACAATATCAGCATGATGTGGATCAGACTCAGTTAAAAAACGAACTCGATTCTACAGTGATGAAATGTGTAAATTCTGTAGGAATCAATCTGAATACAGCAAGTAAATCTTTATTAAGCTATGTGTCGGGAATCGGCGAGAAAATGGCAGAAAACATTGTGAACTACCGTACTGAAAACGGAGCTTTTGAGGACAGAAAGCAGCTTAAAAAAGTTCCGAGGCTGGGAGAAAAAGCTTTTCAGCAGGCAGCCGCATTTGTAAGAATCCATAATGCCAAAAATCCGCTGGATAATTCTGCCGTACATCCCGAAGCTTACGGAATTGTTGAAAAAATGGCAAAAGATTTAGGCATAAAAACCAATGAACTGATTGCCAATAAAGAAAAAATTGCACTGATAAAACCCGAAAACTACATCACCGGAGACATCGGAATTTTAGGAATCAAAGACATTTTAAAAGAGCTTGAAAAACCGGGACTGGACCCAAGAAAAGCGGCTAAAGTTTTTGAATTTGATCCGAATGTAAAAAGCATCAAAGATTTAAAAACAGGAATGATTCTGCCCGGAATCGTCAATAATATCACGGCTTTTGGCTGTTTTGTAGATCTGGGAATCAAGGAAAGCGGATTGGTTCATATTTCCCAGTTAAAAGACGGCTTTGTTTCCGATGTGAACGAAGTGGTAAAACTGCATCAGCACGTTCAGGTAAGAGTAACGGAGATTGATGAGGCGAGAAAAAGAATTCAGCTGAGTATGGTTTTGTAAATGTTTTTATCGGAAATTAAAGAAAGCCATTCCCATACATCCTAAAAATCGAAAGATAAAAAGTAATGACAGACTCTAAGCAAAATAATTTAAAACGAAGCAAAGAAATTACTGCCGAATATTTCGCTTTTCTGGACCAGCATATCGAAGAGGTGATAAGCGGAAATATCAGCGATTTCCTGAAACTCAACCAAATTGCCAAAATACTGCATGTTTCTCACTCGCATCTTTCTGACACTCTGCAACGGGAAACCGGACATCATCCCTGTTATTTTTACGATCTTAAAATTGCAGATAAAGCCAAATTTCTTTTGACAGATACCGAGTTATCGATTGCTGAAATTGCAAAGAAACTAACCTACGATCCATCGAACTTCGGTAAGTTCTTTAAAAAATGGACAGGTGAAACTCCGGGAAATTTCAGAAAAGAGAATAAACTTCCGAAAAGTTCACCATATTTTTAAAATTTATCTTCTCGAAATTTGTAAAAAATTAAAAATTTACAAATTATGTCAAGAAACGATTTAAAAGGAAAAGTAGCAATTGTAGGAGGCGGTGCCAAAAATTTAGGAAGATTAATTTCTTTGGATTTTGCAGATAAAGGAGCTAAAGTGGTGGTTCATTTCAATAGTGACAGTACCAGAGCAGATGCGGAGAAAACAGTAGCAGATATTACTGCAGCAGGCGGTGAAGCATTTATGTTTCAGGGAGATTTAACAGTTGTGGAGAACAACACCAGACTGTTTGATGCAGCTATTGAAAAATACGGAAAAGCAGATATTGCAGTAAACACGACAGGGATGGTTATTAAAAAACCGATTGTACAGGTTACCGAGGAAGATTATGATAAAATTTTTGCTGTAAATGCTAAAGCGGCATTCTTTTTTATGCAGGAAGCCGGAAAAAAACTATCCGATAACGGTAAAATCTGTACCATTGTAAGTTCACTTCTGGCAGCTTATACAAGCGATTACGCCATCTATCCGGGAAGCAAAGCCCCCATAGAACACTATACCCGTGCTGCTTCAAAAGAATTTGGCTCAAGAGGAATTTCTGTTACTGCCGTAGGTCCGGGTCCGATGGAAACGCCGTTTTTCTATGGTCAGGAAACTGCAGATTCGGCGGCTTACAATAAATCTGCAGCGGCGTTAAGCAGTTTTAGCAAAACAGGATTAACCGATCCTGAAGATATTGTTCCTTTGGTTACTTTTCTGGTAACAGACGGATGGTGGATTACGGGACAAACTATTTTTGCCAACGGAGGATACACCACAAGATAAAATTAAGTAAATTCGTAAAATTAAAATGGATGATTGATTTCGATGATCCATTTTTTTTAATTAAAAAAACACATTATGATTTTAAAACTAATAAACTCAGTCCTTATTCTCATTGCTATATGTATGGGAGTGAAGCAAAGGTACGCCATGTTTTCCGGTAAGCCGGAAATGCTGGAAATGTTCGGCAAATGGAATTTCTCTAAAACTGCGGTGATGATAAACGGTGGTACTACAATACTGGCAGCCGTTCTTATTCTTTTTCCAAAAACCTTTGTCTGGGGAAATTTTCTAATGGCAGCCGGAATTTTAATGATTATCTGTCTGCAATTAGTAAGCAAAGATCTGAAAGGGGCATCCATAGAACTCCCTTTTCTGTTGCTGAATTTAGTGATTCTTTATTTCCAGCATCCCCTTAACAAAGCGTAAAAGACCATCTTTAAATTCTCATGCATTCCCCTTTCAGTAACCGGTTTTACTGCTTGCGGACAATCTGCTACACAAAAAAACAGCCATTCAGACAACTCAAAAAATACGATAATGGATACCCAAAAACTTACCAACGAAACGGTAAAAAATGCTTTTGAAGCATGGAAAAATGGCGACAGTAAAACATTTTTATCATTTTTTGCAACAGATGTACAACTTTTCGACGATGGCAATCCGAGAGACTTTCAAAAGTTTGTAAAAGATGCCTGCGGACACGAAAAATTTACAAGTATTGAAAAAGTGGAAAACGAAGGAAGAGACATTACAGGAAATTTTCATAGCGAACGCTGGGGCAATTTTAAAACCTATTTTAAATTTCACATCAATGCCGGAGGAAAAATAAATCGTCTGGATATCGGACAAGCCAATTAATTGAAAATGATTAAAAACATAAAGCCCTTTTTACAAAAGAAAAAATATGAATTATTGCTTTTTGCATTAATTCAACATCTTTTCATAGCCATTTTTTTAAGCGATCTGGCTTTTTACACAAAAGTAATCTGGCCTGTAAACATGCTGATTCTGGGTATGGCAAGTGTTGGCGTTTTTATAGAAAAAGGACGCTGGAAAAATATTTTACAAAAAATACTTTTCTTTCTTGTTGTAGCATTGCCGATAGGTTTAACCTTTTTGGGAAACAATCATTACTATTTTATTTTTTTAAATATCGGTTATGTTGTTTTCTTTATGTTTATTTTTTTGGAGGTGCTTAAATATTTAGTCAAACCCAGTTATATCAATACAGATATTATTTCGGCTTCGGGCTGCGGTTACTTTTTACTGATAGAAATCAGCACTTTTTTGTTCCAATTCTTCATTTATCAAGATCCTTCACCCTTTAAAGGAATTGATTTTTCAAGTCCGGCAAAAACGTATATTGATCTGGTTTACTTCAGTTCCATTACCCTTACTAGTATTGGCTTTGGCGATATAACTCCAAACGCCTACAATACAAAACTGATCACTTCTTTTTTTGGTATTGCAGGACAGTTTTACTCAGTGGTTTTGGTCGGTATTCTTATCAGCAAATTTTCCAGTAATTATAAATCATAAAGAGTTAGTGAAAGAAGCAGAATTTTTAACAGCCATCAATTTATCAGCCTCAATAAAGACATCATTGAAATCTTTAAATTGATAAAAAGCATCATCAAAACAACTAAAGTGAACATTAATAATTAACAATTAATCATTTATACTTAAAAAAATGCACAGTGGTAAATCATACAAATTGTCAGAATTTCTCATTTGGACGAGAAGAAATATTTACATAACATTAATTATCAGCATTATACCTGTTGTTTTATTTCAGATAGCAGGTTTGAAATGGCTGGTAATTCCATGGACTGTAGTAGCTCTTTTGGGAACTGCAACAGCTTTTATTGTCGGTTTTAAAAATACACAGACCTATAACCGAACCTGGGAAGCCAGACAAATCTGGGGAGGAATTATCAACAGCAGCCGTGCTTTTGGGACGATGAGCAGAGATTTTTTAAACAATCCCGACAAAACAAAAGAGTTGGTCTACCGTCATTTTGCATGGCTTACAGCTTTGCGTTACGCAATGAGAGATAGTAGGGAATGGGAAACCGTCAGTAAAGCACATAACGAAGAATACAAAGAGTTTTACAGCATCCCCGAGAAAGAAACAGCTTTGGAAACAGAATTGTTAAAATATATTTCGGAAGATGAATTAAAATATATTTTAAGCACAAAAAATAAAGCAACACAGCTTATGAGCCTGCAGTCCAAAACATTGAAAGAGCTCTTTCTCAATAAGGAAATTGACAGCTACCAATTTGTAGAAATGCAAAAAATGATAGCGGATTTTTACAACCAGCAAGGCAGAAGCGAACGAATAAAAAACTTCCCGTATCCAAGGCAGTTTGCAACCATCAATTCATTTTTCATCAAGTTATTCTGCGTTCTTCTGCCCTTCGGTATGCTTAAAGAATTTGATAAGCTGAATGAAAGTATGGAAGGTATTATGAAAGGAAATATGGTCTGGCTGGTTATTCCGTTCAGCGCTTTAATTTCCTGGGTATATACTTCATTGGAGCAGGTGGGCGAAAGTACAGAAAATCCATTTGAAGGAAGCGCAAATGATGTTCCGATCTCGCAAATGAGCAGAACAATAGAGATTGATATGAGAGAAATGCTGGGGGAGACAGATTTGCCGCCTGCCTTACAGCCAAAAAATAATATTATACTTTAAAAACAATTAAAATGAAGAAAAGAGAAAAATTAAACATCATTCACAAATGGTATCCCAAAGCAATGACTACCATCGACAACGTCAACAAAATCATTGATTTTGTTGAATACGATCTGGATTTAGAACCAAGACAGGTAATGCTTGCCGACAGCATTTGCAGTGATGATGTAAACAGCATCCAATATCCCGCAAGAACGCAGGAATTTTTAGGCCCTTTTAAAATGGGTGGTTTAGACGGATTTCCGTTTACAGGACTTACAGGGATGGGCGCTTTTGCAAGTCATGTTCCGGATGATGGAGCTGTTTTTATCTATTATGGTCCGCACATTGGCATCACCAAAGACGGAACAATTGGGGAAATCCACCGTTTGGGGCAAAGCAAAAACAGCGGCTGTTGCGGGGCTGCAAAGGGAGCATTAGGAAAGCTTATTAATGACCAGATTATCGCAGGCAACATCACCGAGCTGGATTATCAGATGAATACAATTGAACAAATTCTTTTCAATAAAAAAGAAAGGGTTCTCCAAGCTGAAACGCCTTTGTTTGAAGCAACGGAAGTAATTTACGAAGCCATTGACCAACGCATTAATGAATTGGTAGACAAAACAAATTATAGCTGTAAATACGTGATTCTTGTTGGAGCAATCCTGATTAACAGCGACAGTGATATGGGTTCTTTTACAGAGGTCAGACGTTTTGATGTAATAGACCTGAGTACAAAAACAAGACAAAGCAAAATTGATTATCTGACGTCATGAAAACAGAAAGATTTACAGTAAAACAGAAACTTCCGGTCAAAATCTGAACATCTTTTTCAATTGAAATACAATAGAACTGAAAAGACAACAGTATTCAAGAAGGTATTTTACCCGAAGCGGGGCTGAAGCTTTACTTCAGCCCCGCTTCTATTGCCACTTTAGAATTCTTAAACTATTTGTAATCCTTAGAATTCCTTACCGCTTTTCTCACTTCCGGCCATTGGGTAACCTGCCCTTTATCATCCAAAGGCATTGCTCTTTTTTCCCGGTTCGAAAATTCGGGATCTTCTGAAGCCATGTACGCTAAAGTTGCCGTTAGAATCACATTGCTTTTCACCTCATCAAAAATAATTTTGTCGTAGGTATCTTTTGTTGTATGCCACGTGTAGCCAAAATAACCCCAGTTTAAAGAACCCAGTCCGAACGACGGAACTCCCGCTGCCACGAAAGAAGCATGATCGGAACCTCCTCCACCCGGAGTTCCCGGAAAATCCGTTTTAATCTGGCTTTTAATATTTTTAGGAACCGCGTTTAGCCATTTTCCAAGATAATTGTAAGCATGTACAAAACCCTGTCCGCCGATGTTTACTACTCTACCCGTCCCGTTGTCCTGATTGAAAACCGCCTGAACTCCCTTTACAATCTCCGGATGATCCGCTACAAAACTTCTCGATCCGTTCAGTCCCTGCTCTTCACTTCCCCAAAGTCCTACAATAATCGTCCTTTTGTTATCAGGATAATATTTCTTAAGAATTCTCATCGCTTCCAACATGGTTAAAACTCCCGTTCCGTTGTCTGTAGCGCCTTGCGCGCCGTCCCACGAATCCAGATGCGCAGAAAGAATAACGTATTCATCAGGTTTTTCTTTTCCTTTAATCATTCCGATGGTGTTGAACGATTTGGCTTCAGGAAGGATTTTTGATTTCACCTCGATCCTGATCTTGGGTTTTGCGCCGTTTTCCGCCATTCTGTACAACATTCCATAATCTTCAAGCTCAATATCGAACATGGGAATGTTCTTCGTTTTTGCCTCAAAAATTCTGTTGGCTCCCATAATTCCTGTCCAGTTGGAAATCGCAATTCCTGCCGCTCCTGCTTTTTCCAGAGCTTCGGGAAGCGTTTCATTGTTATAGCCGATGCTTTTTATATAATTCTGATACTCTTTTGAAGCCTGCTCTTTTTCTTTTTTGAGTTTCTCATACAGTTCAGGTGTAGCAAATTCTTTGATCTGATCGTCTGAACGACCGATTTTCTGGTATTGTGCCATCAAAACAACTTTTCCCTTCACGGAAGACATCCACTCATCAAATTCAGCTTTGGAAGAGACTTTTGGGAGAATAACAACTTCTGCTTCCACCGCTTTTTTCGTTGCCGGACTCCATGCTAACTGGGTTGCCGATAAACTTTTCATGCGCGGAAACGTCATGTCCACATGAGTAATTCCTCTTTGCCATCCTTTCCATGTTCCGAATTGCTGCAGATTGGCTTCGATATCCCATGATTTCAGTTTATTTGCTGTCCATTCATTGGCGGCAAGCATTTCCGGAGTTCCGATCAGTCGAGGACCGATTCCGTCCAAAAGTTCATACGCCATCGTTTCAAGCTGGGAATTATTGTTTACCTCGTTCACGAAATTCTGAACTACGGGATTAAGTTTTTCCTGAGAAACGGCATTCTGAGCCAGAGAAAATTGCGTCATCGCCATCATAACAGGCAATGCAAGAAATCTGTTTATCTTCATATTAATCATTGTAGCCCTAAAGATAAAGAGATTCGCGGAAATGGGAAAACGCGGAAAGGATTTGCTGATGGTGAATGGCAGCTATTAATGGTAGCTGCGAATGGTGAATGGTGAAAAAGTCAAGGGTGAATGAGATTCGCTTTTGATTTACAGTTCACAATCCACAAGTTAAGACTACATAAGAGTGATGATTTAAAAAACTAAATTTCTTTGTAAAAATTCAAATAAAAAAACCGACTGAAAAGCCGGTTTTGGGAACAACTATTTTTTTGATTCTTCAACAGAAACTTTTCTGAATTCCTTGAAAAGCTTGCTTAGTTCCAAAGCTGCTTTACGAGCTCTTGTTCCAGCTGCTTTGTTTCCTTTTTCTGCTTGTTGGTTTGCTTCAGTTGTGAAAGCTTCAAATTCTGCGTTGATTTTTTCAATTAGTTCTTTCATTATTTTTAAAATTTAGGCTGCAAATATAGCTTTTATGGTGATTCCAGCCTAATAGTGAAGAAAAAATTTCCAAGAATTCACAAATAATTTCAATTTTCCGGCAAAATGCTTCAGATTGCCGTAAAACAAGCCGATCCGGAGGAATCGAAAAACAATTCTGCTGCATTTAAAAATTCCTACTGAATGTCGCCTGAATATTCTTCATCTGTCACCGCTTTCAGCCACGTAACCTGCTCATCACCTTCATAATTGGTGATCGCAATATGCGTCATGGAAGTTTTGGAAGACGCTCCGTGCCAGTGTTCTGTATTTTCAGGAATATTAATTACGTCTCCTTTCTTAATAACCTGAGCGGGTTTTCCTTTTTCCTGATAAAGACCTTCTCCGTCAATAACCAGTAAAACCTGTCCTTTAGGATGCGTATGCCAGTTTGTTCTGGCTTCAGGCTCGAAAGCAACACTTCCTGCCGAAAAATTATTGTTTTTATCTTTTGAAACCAAGGGAGTAAGAAATGCTTTTCCGGTAAACCATTCTGCCGGAAGCGGCTCTCCTTTTTTAAATAGATCTGCTGTAGTCATTGTTTCTTTTTTATGATATTGACATCCTGACAATATAAGAGCCAGAATGATAAATACTGCTTTTTTCATGGTAGTTAAAACTTAAACGGAATCAATCGTTTTAATAATTTTTGCCGGAATTCCTCCTACAATTGTATTTTCCGGAACATCTTTGGAAACGACTGCTCCTGCTGCAACTACGGAATTTTCTCCAACGGTAACGCCGGGCAGAATCGTTACGTTAGCTCCGATCCACGCATTCTTTTTAATAACGATAGATTTCCCAGTAAGACCTTTTCTGTGTTGAGGTTCTAAAGGATGATTTTCCGTGATCAGACTGACTTTCGGGCCGATCAGAACATCATCTTCTATTGTGATTCCT
The DNA here is from genome assembly GCF_059579425.1 of Chryseobacterium sp. 2P. Lineage (NCBI taxonomy): Bacteria > Pseudomonadati > Bacteroidota > Flavobacteriia > Flavobacteriales > Weeksellaceae > Chryseobacterium > Chryseobacterium sp. 2P. The sequence goes on along the minus strand of NZ_CM184194.1, from coordinate 1,755,551 downwards.
CCCAAAGACAGAAAAGTACAATCGAAATTGATGAACACATTTTTACCGATGGTAATCCCTTTTCCATAATTGATGTAAACCGGCGTGAAAACCGTTACATTTTCAAGTTTCTGTTCTGTAATCTCACTTAACAATTCTGAAATCTTATCCGGATCGGAAGAATTATTCAACTGATTGAGCTTATTTTTGATTTCATAAAATGCTTCTCTCAAATGATGGATTTCAGGATCATCCGGCAAAACCGTCCCGCCATTCTGTAATCTGCTGAAGATACTTTCTTTACTATTCAAATCTGATATTTTTAGGGGTAAACATAAGATCCGCCTTTTCATCGGCGGATCGTTCAATTATTTCAAATATGTTCTGAAAAAACTTTCGAGTTTATCAAAAGGGATAATGTCCGTTTTATCGTACAGATCAACATGAACTGCATTAGGAATAATCATTAATTCCTTAGGTTCTGCAGCCATTTTATAAACATCTTCAGAAAAATATCTGGAGTGGGCATTTTCTCCGGCAATCAAAAGAAGCGGTCTTGGAGAAATTTCCTTCACATAGGCTAAAATCGGGATATTCATCAGAGAAAAACCATTTGTTTTCGTCCATGCCTGATTTGAATTTACAGAGCGTTCGTGAAATCCTCTCGGCGTTTTATAATAATCAAAATAATCTTTTACAAACTGTGGTTCATCACCTTTCAGAACATTTGGGTTAGGGCTGTTTCCATATTCAGGACTGCCTTTTTCAGCATCTTTCCATCGCTGCAGGCTCATTTCTTTTAAAATTTTATCCCGCTCTTCCTGAGTCATTTTATCGTAATATCCTTTTGAAGAAACGCGGGGCATATCATACATACTTGTTGTGGCAACCGCTTTTACCCTTTTGTCTATGGCAGTTGCATTCAGTACAAATCCTCCGAAACCGCAGATTCCGATGATCCCGATTTTATCCCGGTCAACATTCTTCTGTAAACCCAGAAAATCTACTGCCGCGCTGAAATCTTCCGTATTGATGTCCGAAGAAGCAATGTTTCTCGGTTCTCCTCCGCTTTCGCCGGTATAAGAAGGATCAAATGCAATTACCGCAAACCCTTTTTCTGCCATCTGATTCGCGTATAAGCCCGAAGACTGTTCTTTCACTGCTCCGAAAGGTCCGCTGATCGCCAAAGCAGGAAGCTTTTCATTTTCTTTATTTTTAGGAAGATAATAATCTCCTGAAAGTACAATTCCGTAACGGTTTTTAAAGCTGACTTTCTTTCTTACCACTTTATCGCTCAGGGTGAACGTGTAATGTTCTTTTTGTTCCGTTGCATTCATTTTTTTCTGATTGGTTTGATTCTTTTGTGCAAAGGTCTGCCCGATGAGCATACAGGACAAAACCACCGCAGTTGTTACTATTTTCATATCCGCATTTTAAATTAAAAATTGATGGTACAAAATTAGAAACCGCAGCAGTGCAGCAGGTAATGATAATCAAACCAAAAATTAAGAAAATCAAACTTCAGCAGATCTGAAAGCTTTCGGATTGGTTCCGGTCTGTTTTTTAAAAAAATTGTTGAAATAAGTAGGATAATCAAACCTCAATGCAAAGGCAATTTCAGAAATATTCCAGTCGGTGTGCTGCAAAAGAGCTTTCGCTTCGGTAAGAATTCTTTCGGTGATATGCGATGTGGTGGATTTCCCGGTGATTTCCTTTACAGAACGGTTAAGATAGTTAACGTGAACATTAAGGCTTTTCGCAAATTCCTGAGCAGATTTCAACTGCAGCGGATGATCTGTTGTTTCAATCGGGAATTGTCTTTCCAGCAATTCTAAAAAGACGGAAGTTAATCTGAATGCCGCATTTTGATTATGATCTATATTTTCAGCAGGCTCAAGCTTTAAAGATTCATGGATAATAAGACTGATGTAATTTCGGATCAGCTCATCTTTATAAAGGTAATCGCTTTCCTGCTCGGCAATCATTTTTTGAAACAGGGTGTTGAGAAAATCTCTCTGTTCTTCGGTGATTTTCAGAACAGGAGTTCCTCCGATCTTAAAAAATGAAGACTGTTGAAGACTTTCTGAACGTTCGGAATTTTTAAAAAACTCTTCAGAAAAAAGAATGGTATAGCCTGCATAAGTTGAAGAAATAGTTTCCCAGGAATACGGAATATGCGGGTTTCCGAAAAACAGTATGGTTCCTTCCTGCTCAAAGGTTTTATCTGAATAATGAATTTTGCTTTTACCGGTAGTAAGACAAATTTTGTAGAATTCTTTACGGCTGTAAGTACGGGTTTCATTGGTATCCTGCTCTATCTGAAAAGCACGGAATCCTTTTAATTTCAGTTCACTGTTAAAATCCGAAACGGTTCTTTTTACTTTGTCTTTCATGCTTCAAAGTTAAGAAATTCAAACAAATGAAAAATATGTATTTACAATTTATCGTTGAATTTTTAAAGTACGGAATATTCTGTTCACCCTGCACAATTAAGTAAAACTACTGAGTTTTTTGTTTCTTAAACTCATTAATTTTGGATGCATAAAACTGACGATTCCGAAAAGATTCAGACCTCTATTTTGAAGTTTGAATAATTTTCAGAATCAGAAATACTAACCATTATAAAAACGAAATTACCATGCTGAAAAGACAAAAAGAAAGTATTGAGCAGGAAAGCCTGTTTCTAAGAACTACAGCAGACAGTTCTCAGGGATTTCTGGAGAATCTTATGAAAGGCTATTCTAAACTTACGATTGATGATCCGCTGATTCCTTTCAGAGAAAAAGACCTGAACCAGATTGCAGATAATGTGGATTACGGAATTTTAAAAGCACTGGAAGGAACCTGGGTGAGCTACAACGCCGATTACAATAAAAATATCGACAGAATAATGAACGGAAGCGGCGTTCATACCACGATTATGCCTTCGCCGGGAACCAATTCGGGAACAATTCCGGGAAAATTCAGCTTCGAATGTGAAGAATACATTGAAAAACTGGTTTTTTCTCTTGTTCCGGGAGGTGTGCGTAACCGGGGCGGTGCAAATGAGCTGTTCTGCGGTGCTGTAAAGTATGAGCAGAGCATTAAAAGTGTGAATACCCAAAAAGATAATCCGGATTTGCTGTACACGCCTATTCATGAAGAAAACGGGATGTATCTCTGGCTGAGTGATGTCTACAATCACGCAGCCACAAAAGAATCTATAGAAAGAGACCGCGGAATTCATGCTTTTGATGAGGAAGATTACAAAAACTACGGGTACAAAGGCGAATACAGAAACGAACCTTTGGTGCAGGTAAAAGATGAAAACGGAAATCCTCAGTATATTCTGATGAGCGAACTGAAGGAAGATCAGGAATATTATGAGATCATTCCGGCAAAAGAACTGAAACCGGGAGCCGGTAATCGCGGACCGTATTTTATTCCCGATTATTCTATTTCGCGAAGCGGAGTGATTCCTCACGGAAGCACGATTACTTTACTGGGCGATATCGTGCCTTCCCAATCCAATTATCTTATACAGGGAGCTCCGCAGTTTCCGGAAGGCGATAAGGCATGGAATTATGATTTCCTTTCTGTTTCGCCAACGATGGGAGGAGCAGGAGCGAGTGAAACCCATCCTATCAATCTGGATGAGCCCGCTCCGGCGTGGGTTCACGAAACGCTGAATGACCAAAATGATCCGGGAGAAAATAAAATTTACACGCAGAGAATTCTTGCACACGATCTTTATCCTTATTCCGTAAGACCGGATCTGAGACTGAGAGATACACTCAGCGGACAGGAAGTTAAGAATTATGTTTTTCTTCAGATGTCTTCCAAAAATAAGACCGGCGCACAAGGCGGGATCTTAAATGTTCCTTTCGTAAACCGTTTTGTTCCAACCGTAGAGGTAAATTTCAGAATGTGGATTGAAACCGTGGTAGAAAACGGAAGAGAGATTCTTCAGCTTCAGTATGAGCAGATTATTCTTTTTGAATTCCATTTCGGAGATGACGGCGGAACGACAAGCTGGCCGCATATTCAGGTGAACACGCTGCGAAAACTGGAGGATATTCCTGAAGATCAGAGAAAAATTATAGAAGAGCAGTTTTTTGAAGGAACAAAAGCTTCGCAAAATATATCCTTAAATGCTCCGGCTGTGACATCAGGCTGTCCGTATCATAAAGGGTAAGTAAATATTTATACTATGGTTTTAAAGAAAGCAGCGACGGCACAAGTGCCGTCGCTGCTTAATATATGCGATACCTATTTAAACAATTATTAATTTAACCAGAAAAGATTTTATCTACGATAAAATTAAACATCAATTCTTTATTGAAAATCTTTGATTTTCTTGCGCCTTAAAGATTTGAGACTAATAGAAATCTTGCGTCTTTGCATTTTCCAACAAGAATATTTTTGTTTTAAAAAACTTTAAAAATCTTTATTAACTTTAACTACAGCAGCTCAATCTTTTGTCCTTTTTTGTGGTTCAAATAAAGAGCTTAAACAAGTTTAAACTTAATGATTACCCTTTTGCTTTTTCGTCTGTGAAAAGTTCTACACAATCTCTTTTTTCAATAAGCTGCATCGGATATTGTTCCGGATTATAAACTCCGTTCAAAACTTCATTCAGAGCGTGTTTTTTGTTTTCTCCAAAGGTAACAATCAGAATATTTTCTGCGTTGTTGATGACGGGAGCTGTAAGAGTGATTCTGAACATTTCCTGAGGTTTCAGGTAATACGCATCCACCCACTTTTCTTTTTCCCAAAGCACTTTTTCTCCCGGAAACAGTGATGCTGTATGTCCGTCGTCTCCCATTCCCAACAGAATAAAATCAAAACGTCCGTCATTTCCCAGAACATTTCTGATCTGATTTTCATATTCCGCAGCAAATTCTTCTGCAGAAACTCCGTCTTTATACATCGGGAAAATGTGATCTTTAGTTACGGAAACATGATCGAGAAGGGTATCGAATGTCATTTTAGCATTGCTTTTCTCGTCATTCAGCGGAACCCATCTTTCGTCTACCCAGAAAAAAAAGACTTTGCTCCACTCTATTTTATCTGCATATTCCTCGGAAGCCAAAAGTTTAAAGATAGCTTTCGGAGAAGAACCTCCGCTTAGTGCCACTACAAAACGACCGTGATTTTTAATGGACTTTTCAGCCAAATCTACAAATCGATCTGCGGATTTTTTATATAATGTATCTAAATCGTTAAATACGGTAATCTTCATTTTTACTTTTCTTTATTAAATTTTAAACCCAGTGATGCCCCTGTCTTTCTACCAGAGCCGTACTTTCTTCCGGACCCCAGCTTCCGGCTTCATAATTCGGGAAAGAAGTATCTTTTTCATTTGCCCACGCTTCCTGAATGGTTTTCACCACATCCCATGCTTCTTCTACCTGATCGGAACGCATAAAGAGTGTTAAATCTCCTAAAAGAGCATCCAGCAATAAGGTTTCGTACGCTTCCGGAGTGTCTTCCTGACAGGCAAAATTATCAAAAATCATTTCCACAGGTTTTAAAACCAGAGAAAGTCCCGGCTTTTTTGCCATAAACTGCAGTCTGATATCCATTAAAGGCTGAATATTGATAATCAGTCTATTGGCAGACAAATGCTGTAAACTTTCTGAAAACGTAGAATGCGGAAGCGGCTTAAACTGAATGGTGATGTAAGAATGTTTTTCTTTCATCTTTTTCCCTGTCCTTACGTAGAAAGGAACATCCTGCCATCTTTCGTTATCCAGATAAAATTTTACGGCGGCAAAAGTTTCTGTGTTAGAATCCGGTGCAATTCCTTCTTCCTGTCTGTAACCTTTTGCTTTTTCGCCATTTACCGTTCCTTTTCCGTACTGTCCTCTCACGGCATAATGGTCTACTTTTTCCGCAGGAATTCTTCGGATAGATTTTAAGACATCTACTTTACGATCCCTGATCTCTCCGGATTCCAGTGAAGCAGGCGGTTCCATTGCCACCATACAGAGAATCTGCAAAAGATGATTCTGAACCATATCTCTGAGCGCACCGGTCTGCTCGTAGAAGCTTCCTCTGGTTTCCACTCCTACTTCCTCCGCTACCGTAATCTGTACAGATTCAATATGTTTACGATCCCATAAAGGTTCAAAAATAGCATTTCCGAATCTGAAGGCAAGAATATTCTGTACAGTTTCTTTTCCAAGATAATGATCGATTCTGTAGATCTGCTCTTCTTCAAAAGCATCTGCCAAAAGGCTGTTCAGTTCAATCGCAGACTGTTTATCGTGTCCGAAAGGTTTTTCGATAATAATACGGTCTTTTTTAGGATCTGAAGCCAGCGATGCATTTTTGATATGATTGGAAATAGTAGCGACAAAATTAGGACCTATTGAAAGGTAAAAAAGTCTGTTTCCTCTTGTTCCGTAGACTTTATCAAAACTTTCCAGCTTCTGATTAAGATTTTTATAGGAATTTTCTTCATCAAGCTGATGCTGAAAATAGGTGATATGTGCCTGAAATCCCGCCCAGTCTTCTGAAGTTACTTTTTTTCTGGAAAAGCTGTTCAGGTTTTCTCTGATGTAATTTTTGAAATATTCGTCAGAATTATCTGCTCTTCCCAAAGCAATGATATTGAAGCCTTTCGGCATTCTTCCATCAATATAAAGATTGTAAAAAGCAGGAAAAAGTTTTCTTTTTGCTAAATCTCCTGTTGCGCCAAAAATGATAATTGTTGTTGGCTGCAAAACTTTATTTTCGCTCATTTCTTAATTTTAATGATTAAAACTTTCCCAGTTGGTATGAAAAACTCCCTCTCTGTCGGTTCTCTGGTAAGTGTGCGCTCCGAAATAATCCCTCTGCGCCTGAATCAGGTTCACCGGAAGAGATTCTGTAGTATAGGCATCAAAATATCCTAAAGCCGTCTGAAGTCCTAAGCTTGAAATACCGTTTGAAACTGCAAAAGCTGCTGTTTTTCTCAATGAAGAAACCTTTTCTTTAACGATAGCTGCGATATTTTCATCAAGCAGAATATTAGAAAGCTGAGGATTTTTTGTATAAGCAGTGTAGAATTTCTCCAGTAAAACCGAACGGATAATGCATCCTCCTCTCCAGATTTTTACCACATCTTTCAGAGGAATTTCAAACTGATATTCTTCAGAAGCCTTTACGAGTAAAGCCAGACCTTGTGCATAGCTGATTAGTGTAGACAAATACAGAGCCTCTCCCACTTCTTTAATGAAAATTTCTTTGTTCTCTGGAGTTACAACTTCACTGTGAGAATACAGTTGAGAAGCTTTTATTCTTTCGTCTTTATAAGCTGATAAAATTCTGGAAGTTACTGCAATATCAATCGTCGGAATTGAAACGCCGATTTCCATTGCCTGTTCGGAAGTCCATTTTCCGGTTCCTTTAGCACCTGCTTTATCTAAAATCTGATCAACAAGATAACCATCGGTTAAAGAATCTTTCTGCTGGAAAATGTCTCTTGTAATTTCGATCAGGAAAGAATTCATCTCTCCGTTATTCCATTCTTTAAACACTTCATAAAGCTCATCATTTGTAAGCTTTGCTCCTTTTCTCAGTAAATCATACGCTTCGCTGATGAGCTGCATAATGGCATATTCAATCCCGTTGTGAACCATTTTTACATAATTTCCGGCAGAACCTTTTCCCATATAGGCTGTACACGCATCGCCATCTACTTTGGCTGCAATGGCTTCGAGCATCGGCTGTAAAAGTCCAAAAGCTTCCTGATCTCCGCCCGGCATAATACTTGGTCCCGTTCTCGCTCCTTTTTCACCTCCCGAAACTCCCATTCCCATAAAATGAAGTTTTTTGGAAGCCAGATCTGCCACACGTCGGTCGGTATCTTTGAAATAAGAATTTCCGGCATCTATTACGATATCTCCTTCACTTAGAATCGGTTTAAGATTTTCTAATACCGCATCTACCGGTTTTCCGGCAGGAACCATCAGAATAATTTTTCGCGGTGTTTCCAGCTGCGATACAAAATCTTCCAGAGAAGGTATTCCTTTGATATTCATACCGGAAGTTTTCTGTTCTTCCAAATCTTTTATTTTTTCATGATCAAGATCAAATCCTGCAATAGAAAATCCGTGATCGGCGATGTTGTACAGGAGATTTCTCCCCATAACTCCCAGTCCGATCATACCATAACTGTATTTTTCCATTATGATGATGTATTAGTGAATGTTTAAACGTTTAAAGCTTTAAAATTAAGCATTATGAAAGTGATACCGAAATATGATTCATAAAAATTTTCTATCTGATGTTTAAGGTGAATTTTAAAACTTGCTTAAAAATATCATCCTCAATTGTTTATCCTGTTCGATAAAAAACCGGCAACACATATCTGCGTTGCCAATTCTCAAAAAATAATCGGATATATTTGAAATCAAGAAATTTTTCCTGCCAGTCTTCTCACCATTCCTTTAAAAATAATCCCGTGAAACGGCAAAACAGAATACCAATATAATCTTCCGGTTAATCCATGAGGTCGAAAAACCGCTTTTTGCCAAAGTTTACCCTTGTAGACTTTAAACATTAACCACGCTTCTCCGGGAAGCTTCATTTCAGCGAAGAGAATGAGTTTTCCTTCTTCTTTGTTGGCATATAGAACACGCCAGAAATCCAGTGCATCGCCTTCATGAAGTTTATCGGGATGCGTTCTGCCGCGTCTCAATCCCGGTCCGCCAACCAATAAATCCATAAAACCACGGATCTTCCAGAGACTTTGACCGTACCATCCGTTTGCGCCACCCAAAGAAAAAACTCTGTAGAGACATTTTTCACGGTCATCATATTCTTCAGTTCTTAAATCTACAAAGCAGCCGTACTTTGGTACATCGAGATAATCTTTCAGGGTGGAATCGCTTCTGCTGCTGATAAAACTGTCCTTCCAGCTTGAGGCAATTTCGTTGTCCTGAATTTTAGCCAGCGTTCTTCTTAAAGCCGTATCATAAGAAAAAGGCTGAACTCCGGTAATATGTTTAATTTCCGCAAGGCTTTCCGGTCTGCAGATGACTTCAATCTTCATGCTTCCGACCAATGCAGAAGCTAAATTATAAGATGTTGAAGTAATAAAATAGAGCCAGTATGAAGACAATTTCGGAGTCATTACAGGAACGGTAAAAATCTTTCTTTTCAGTCCTCTGATTTTAGCAAACTCCAAAAGCATTTCTTTGTAGGTCAAAACATTATCACAGCCAATGTCAAAATTTCTGTGATACGCCTGTTCTTTAAATAAAGTAAAGATTAGAAAATCCAGAACATTGGCAATTCCTATCGGCTGACATTTTGTGTGGAGCCATTTCGGAGCCACCATCACCGGTAATTTTTCCACCAGATCTCTGATGATTTCGAAAGATGCACTTCCTGAACCAATGATAATTCCCGCTCTTAAAACGGTTGCCGGAACTTTACATTTCATCAGGATTTTTTCAACTTCAAATCTTGAACTTAAATGTTGTGATAATTCTTTTTCATTTGCCAGACCCGAAAGATAAATGATGTGTTTGCAATCAGTTTTTTCAATATAATTTGAAAAATTAACGGCGCATTGTCTTTCAATTTCTGCATAATCGTTGCTGTTACTCATCGAATGCATAAGGTAATACGCTCCGGAAATATCCTTTGGAATATTTTCCAATGTTTCAGATTTCAGAAAATCCACTTCCACCACTTCAATCTGAGCGTCGTCTATGTCCACACTTTTGGAAAAACGGTTTTTATCTCTGCAGCAGCAGATTACCTGATAACCTTGTGCAGCGATTACGTTAATCATTCGTTTCCCGATGTATCCGGTGGCTCCGGTTAGCAGAATTTTTTTCATAAGATTGGTTTTGGTGAATGGAAATTATTTTCAGCGTAATGAGAAAATTATACCTTTTCTAAGAGATGTCCAAAATAATCTTTCTTTTTTGAAAGATAACTTTCGTTAACCTCGTTAGATTCTATTTCCAAAGGAACTCTATGATTCAGAATAATTCCACTGTTTTCCAGAGATTTAAGCTTATCCGGATTGTTCGTCAGCAGATTAATTTCTTTCACATTCAGAATCTTAAGCATTTCAACTGCCACATCAAAATTTCTTCCGTCTGCGGGCAAACCCAGCTTTAAATTGGCTTCCACCGTATCAAAACCTTTTTCCTGAAGCGCATATGCTCTTAACTTATTGATGATTCCGATATTACGACCTTCCTGTCGAAGATAAATAATCATTCCTCCGTTTTCCGACATATATTTCATTGCAGCGTCTAATTGCTGTCCGCATTCACATTTTTTAGAATGAAAAATCTCACCTGTGATGCATTCCGAGTGAAAACGGACATTCACCGTTTTGCTGAAATCTGTATTTTCTGCCACCCAAACCAAGTGCGGATTCCAGTCTTCTTCGTGTTCTGAGAACGCATAAACAGTAAACATTCCAAAATCTGTAGGTATATTCGATTGTGCCTGTATTGTCAACATAATTCAAAAATTAAATGGTCTATATAGTACAAATTTATACTTTATTTTAATTAAATGTAAATTTATTTACTAAATTTGTCAATAAATAAATTCTATTATGCAAGAACAAGCCAATATCACGCAGGAAAAATTATTTGAATTATACGGAGATTATCTTTTGAATCACGGAGAAAAACCGAAAAACGTTTACCTTTTTGCGAAAGAAAATAATTTTGAGGAGAAAGAGTTTTATCATTATTTCTCAGGATTCGAGCAGATTGAAAAAGAAATATTGAATCATCTTTTCACGAAATCTCTGGAACTCGCTTCGGAAGTGAATTCTTCGAGCGAAGTGACAACCAAAGAAAAACTCCTGAATGTATATTATATTTTCTTTGAAAATATGACGATGAACCGTTCTTTAGTTTTATCTATTTTAGGAAGCAATAAAATCCAGAACATTAAAACCCTTCAGAATCTTAGGGAAACCCACAAACAATTTGTCAATACGCTCAACTTCAACGAATGGGAAATGATTGAAAAAGCGAAGGAAGACATCCGAAAATTCAACGAAAAATCAAGACAGGAAGCACTTTGGCTCCATTTGATTTCCGCCATTGATTTCTGGAAAAAAGACACTTCTCCCGATTTTGAAAAAACCGATATTTTCATCGAAAAAACCATTGACACCGGTTTTGAATTAATGGATAATGAACCGTTAAGAAAAGTTTTCGACCTTGGAAAGTTTCTTTGGAAGGAAAAGTTTAAAATGAGTTGATGAATGGCTTTTGGCTTCAAATAAAGCTATTTTTTATTTGGGCAGCTATTTCCGCCCTCCACTCCCGCTTTTTTGCAAACCAATGACTTTGATTCCTCAGCCATTAATTTACAAAAAGAGCTACGTTCAGGTCGGGCTGCGAGATTTACCGACTCAAGAATTAAAAATAAAAAAATGAAGCACTTCGGCTGCGAAAAATGAAAGAAAATAGATAGAAGGATGTTACGCTCCGTAGGTGCGGAATCTGTGTAGAAATTACGAATAATTGTGTTGAAGAGAACTCCGTAGGAGTTCAATCTGAAAATTCAAAGATGAATTAAAAATAGCACTCCTACGGAGTGCTCCAAAATGGGAAATATATCCTTTTTCTACACAGATAAAGCTCCTAAAGGAGCTTAAGAAATGAATAGTTATGCTGAGCTTGTCGAAGCACCGTTGCGAACTTAAAACAGTTAGCAATTAAAAAAATCATTGCGACATTGCGTTAAAAACATTTGACAAACAAAATTTAAAAATGAAAACATTAGATAAAATTCCTACAGGAAAATTAGAACGGACAAGCAGCCTGCTTAAAGCAGGAGCAAAAGTCGGTGTCAATTACCTGAAATATTACGGAAATAAAATCACGAAAGATGAAGATGAAGCCCGCAAAATCCTGAATGAGGATAATGCAACAGACATCTACGACTCACTAAAAGAATTAAAAGGTTCCGCGCTGAAAGTTGCCCAAATGCTGAGTATGGAAAAAAACATTCTTCCGGTGGAATATGTGGAGAAATTTTCGCTTTCACAGTTTTCGGTTCCGCCATTGTCGGGTGCTTTGGTGAAGAAAACATTCAGAAAATATTTCGGGAAAAATCCTGAAGATATTTTTGATGAATTTTCCGCCGAATCGGTTAATGCCGCGAGTATCGGACAGGTTCATACTGCAAAAAAAGACGGCAAGAAACTGGCGGTTAAAATCCAGTATCCCGGCGTAAGAGAAAGTATTTCGAGCGACCTTAAAATGGTAAAACCGATTGCGATGAAAATGTTCAACATCAAAAAGGAAGGTTCGGAATCTTATTTTCAGGAAGTGGAAGACAAACTATTTGAGGAAACAGATTATAATCTGGAACTGAAAAGAAGTCAACACTTTGCAGAAGAATGCAGTCATCTTCCGAATGTAAATTTTCCGCATTATTATCCGGAATTTTCGTGTGAGAAAATCATCACAATGGACTGGATGTCCGGAATTCATTTTTCGGAATTTACCAAAAAGCAGAATTCTCAGGAAGATTTGAACAAAATCGGACAGATGCTTTGGGACTTTTATATGTATCAGATGCATATCCTAAAAAAAGTTCATGCCGATCCGCACCCGGGAAATTTCCTGATTTCGGAAAACAAGGAATTATTGGTTATCGATTTTGGCTGTATCAAAGAGATTCCGGAAGATTTTTATATTCCTTATTTTGAACTGGCAAAAGAAGAAAATTTAAAAAACCCTGAGATTTTCCGTGAGAAATTATTTACGCTGGAAATTTTGCGTGAAGAAGATTCGCTACAGGAAAAGGAGTTTTTTGCCAAATTATTCTACGAATTGCTTGAATTGTTTACAAGACCATTTAATCAGGAAAAATTCGATTTTTCAGACGAATCATTCTTTCAGGAGATTGCCGATTTGGGACAAAAATATGCGAAAGCAAGTGATATGAAAGGAATGAACACCAACCGCGGTTCCCGACATTTTATTTACCTGAACCGTACGTTTTTCGGACTGTATAATATGATGCACGATCTGAAAGCGAAAGATGTAGCGATTAATAATTTTAAAAATTATTATAAGTGATATTTAACCACAAATCGAAGATTCGACGGAGCCAAAATTCACAAAAGATTTTGATGAATTTAAATTGTTCAAAGAACAAAAAAGGTTTGAAACGATTTTTTTTGGAATAAATGGATCATTAACAGGTCGCTCCTACGGAGCTCTCATCTTCTAAAAATAAAAATGTTAGCTATTAATAGTCAGCTCCTATCGGAGCATTATAAAATTCCGTAGGAATTGACTGTTAATAGAAAATAGAAAGCCGTAAAAAGGAAGCTCCGTAGGAGCGACCTGTTAATATTACAATTGTATTTGAATTAAAGTTTAATATAAAAATTATGCCTTCACAATTACCGTCCAAAATCTGTGAAGTCTGCGGACTGCCCTTCAACTGGCGCAAAAAGTGGAAGAAAAACTGGGACGAAGTAAAATATTGCAGCGAAAGATGCCGGAAAAACAAAAAATCAACATCCTCTGGTTCACCAAAGATTTGAGAACGAGAGATTCAGAATCCTTATACAAAGTGATGCAGGAAGATTTGCCGTTTCTTGCAATGTATGTTTTTGACTCTGAATTTTTTGCTCAAAAACAGTTCGGTTCAAGAAAAATCGGAAAATACCGTGCAAAATTTTTGCTGGAAAGTGTGGAAGATTTAAACCGAAATTTAGCGAAACAGAAGATTCCTTTTATAGTCAAATACGGCAAAACGGAAGACGTTTTTAAAGACATTTCCGAGGAATTTGAAATCGTGAAGATTTTCTGTCAGGAAGAATGGACAAAAGAGGAAACCGATCTTCAGACAAAAATCCGAAGTGTGGTTCCGGCTGCCGTTTGGGAAAAATCGTATTCTCAATTTCTTGTTCATCCGCTTTTTGTTTTTAAAACTTTGGATAAAATTCCGATGCTTTTTACCGCGTTCCGGCAGAAAATTGAAAAAAATCTGCTGATCCGCCCTGAATTTGAATCGGAAGATTTGATGTACGATAAACCGGAAATTCATTTTAAAAGTGATACCATTTCATTAAAATCGCTCGGTTTTGAAGATTTTGAAACAGATGAAAGAACAGCTTTTCCATTTTCAGGCGGAGAAAATGAAGCATTGAAAAGATTGCATCATTATTTCTCGGAAACGCAAAATCTGAGTCAATATAAACAAACCCGAAACGGTTTGGTGGGAACAGATTACAGTTCAAAGTTTTCCGCTTGGCTGTCAGATGGAAGTCTTTCTGCGGTAACCATTTACTACGAAATAAAAAAATATGAGGAGGAATTCGGAGCCAATGATTCAACGTATTGGTTGATTTTTGAATTGCTTTGGAGGGATTTTTTCAGATATGTTTCTTTACAGTATAAAGATTTGATTTTCTGGAAAAGCGGAATCAATCATCAAAAATATTTCGCGGAAAACAATAAAACATTGATTCAAAAATGGAAGGATGGAGAAACGGATTCCGATTTCGTGAATGCGAATATGCTTGAACTGAAAAATACAGGCTGGATGAGCAATCGCGGTCGTCAAAATGTGGCTTCCTACTTCTGCAAAATTCTGAAACAGGATTGGAGAATCGGAGCGGCGTATTTTGAAGAAATGCTGATTGATTATGATGTTCACAGCAATTATGGCAACTGGATGTATCTTGCCGGAGTCGGAAATGACAATCGTGACCGGACTTTTAACCCAGAAAAACAGGCAGAAATGTATGATTCTAACCAAGAATTCAGAAAATTATGGCTAAAGCAGTAAAACATACCGCCCAATTGATTTTTCCGCATCAGCTTTTCGAGGATACGGATTATCTGGATAAAAGTCAGCCTGTATTTTTGATAGAGGAATTCTTGTTTTTTAAACAGTATTCATTCCATCAACAGAAGATTGCGTTTCACCGTACGACAATGAAGTTTTATGAAAATGAACTAAAAAAGTCAGGTTTTGAAGTTGAATATATAGAAGGTTCATCCAAATATTCAGACATCCGAAATTTAATTCCGAAGCTTGAAAAAGAAAATTTTACAACAATAAAAACAACGGATGTTTGCGACAACTGGCTGGAAAAAAGATTAAAGGAAACGAAATTAGAACTCGAAATTTTAGATAGTCCGCTTTTCATCAACAGCAAAGAAGACCTGAAAGATTATTTTGAAGGTAAAAAAGCCTATCATCAGACTGATTTTTATAAGCAGCAGAGAATTACCCGAAATATCCTGATGAAAGCAGGAAAACCTTTGGGCGGAAAATGGACGTACGACACCGAAAACCGGAAAAAATATCCGAAAAATAAAAAAGCGCCCGCGATTCATTTTCCGAAAAACAATGAATTTTACGAGGAAGCAAAACAATACACCGAAAAGCATTTTGCGGGGAATTACGGAATTCTTACAGATGAACAGCTCTACCCGACTACTTTTAAGGAAGCGGAACAGTGGCTGGAACAGTTTCTCGAAAACCGTTTTCTCGAATTTGGCGTTTACGAGGACAGTATTGTTGAAAAAGAATATTTTCTGCATCACAGCGTGCTTTCTCCGTTAATGAATGTCGGACTTTTAACACCTGAAAATGTGCTGGAAAAAGCGATTTTATTTGCAAAAGACAACGGTATTCCGGTGAATTCTCTGGAAGGTTTTGTCCGCCAGATTCTGGGTTGGAGAGAATTTGTTCGCGGGGTTTATGTTTATCAGGGAACTTATCAGCGGAATAAAAATTACTGGAAACACAACAAAAAACTTCCGGAGTCTTTCTACACTGCCAAAACAGGAATCCGCCCGATTGACAGTTCGCTTCAGAAAATCCTGAAAACAGGTTATGCGCATCACATCGAACGACTGATGATTTTTGCCAATTTTATGAATCTTGTTCAGTTCGATCCGGATGAAGTCTATCAATGGTTTATGGAAATGTTCATCGATTCCTACGACTGGGTAATGGTTCCGAATGTGTATGGAATGAGCAGTTTTTCTGACGGCGGAAAGATGAGCACGAAACCGTACATCAGCGGAAGCAATTACATCAAAAAAATGAGCGATTATCCCGATGGAGAATGGGCGGAACAATGGGATGCATTATTTTGGAATTTCATCAATGACAACAAAGATTTTTTTGCTAAAAATCCAAGGTTGGGAATGATGCTGAGAACATTGGAGAAAATGCCGGAAGAAAAACGAAAACAGCATTTTAAAACAGCGAAGGAAGTTATGGGAAATTTGAAATGATTTTTTAACCACAAAAGACACAAAAGAATTGATTGGTAAAAAGTTTTCAAAAGAGCAAAAAAGATTCTATAAAAAGACTTTGCTGAGTGAAACGCCTTTGCGAACAAAAAATATTTTCAAAATTTTAAAGAAAAATCTTTGCGGACTTTGCGTTAAAAATCAAAAAAAATGAATAAAAACCTCAACATACAAGAAATCGACAGAATCATAGAAATGGCGTGGGAAGACAGAACGCCGTTTGAAGCGATACAATTTCAGTTCGGAATCAGTGAATCGGAAGTGATTGAACTGATGCGTTCGGAACTGAAGGAATCGAGCTTTAAGCTTTGGAGAAAAAGAGTGAATTCGGGAGTAAGCCAGAAACACCTGAAGAAAAGAAGTGAAAAAATCGATCGCTTTAAATGCAGCAGACAAAGAGTTATCAGCAATAATAAAATCTCAAAAAGGTAGTTGATTTAACCGCAAAAGGCACAAAAGAATTGTCTGAAGATAAGTTTTATCAAAGAGCAAAAAAGCTTTGTGAATAAAGACTTTAATAAGCTTAGTCCGACAATTCAGATTATTAAGTGAATAGTATTAGAGATGTCACAATGAGCTTGTCGAAGTGTCTCAAAATAAAAACCTTGTGAACCTCGTGTTCAAAAAAATAAAAATTATGAAAAATATCGTCATTATCGGTTGCGGAAAAGGAATTGGATTAGCAACAGCAAAAATCCTTTCAGAACAACACAAAATCATTGGAATTTCCAGAACGGAAAATCCTGAACTGAATCATCCGAATATTGAATTCCACACAATGGATATTCTTTCGGGAAATTTAGATGAAATCAGTTTTCCGGAAATTGTGGACGGATTGGTTTATGCGCCGGGAAGTATTAATCTGAAACCTTTTAACCGACTTTCTGTAGATGATTTTAAGAATGATTTTGAAATTAATGTTTTGGGAGCGGTAAAAATTATTCAGAAACTATTGCCGAATCTTAAAAAGTCGGAAAGTGCCTCTGTTGTGCTTTTCAGTTCCGTGGCGGCAAAACTGGGAATGACTTTTCACGCTTCGATTGCGGCGAGTAAAAATGCGGTGGAAGGTCTTACGAAAAGTCTGGCGGCAGAATTTTCGGCACAGAAAATCAGGGTGAATGCGATTGCACCTTCTTTAACGGACACGAATTTAGCATCACAGCTTTTGGCTACGCCTGAGAAAAGAGAAGCCTCTGCGAAAAGACATCCGTTACAAAGAGTGGGAACTGCGGAAGAAATCGCGGAAATGACGGCATTTTTAGTTTCAGATAAATCTTCGTGGATTACAGGACAGATTTTCGGAATCGATGGCGGAATGGGAAGTGTGAAACTTTAGTTGGAGAGTTTGAGGGTTTTTGAGTTTTGGAGTTATGACTTTATACATTGATACATCTCCAGACTATTAAATTGTTACATTATTAAAAATACTTAGATTAAATTTGCATTATGAATACCGACTTTTTCATTGATCTGCTTCATCAGGTTAAAGAATTTGAAAACTCCGATGCTTACAGACCTAACTCTACAGTCGAAGATTTCCGGTTGTGGCTGAATGATAAAAAATACAGAAAAGAGAGTCCGACCAAGCTTTTTAAAAATGAACAGCATCAGGTTTCGTTCACAGAGAATGAAATCTGCAAACAGGTTCTGCTTCTGGGACGATATTCTAAACAACTGATCCGAAAGGGTCTCAATGATTTCCCTGAACTTGCCAATGAAGAATTTACCTATCTCTACCGATTGAAAGATGAGCCGAATCTTACCAAAATTCAGCTTATTGAACGAAACGGGCACGAGAAACAGACAGGAACGCAGATCATCAAACGTCTTCTTGAATATGGCTTAATTGAAGAGAAAAACGACAGCGAAGACAAAAGAAGCAAACGCCTCAACATTACGGCGAAAGGGGAAGATTACTTCCACCGTTCTGTTGAAAAAGTGAACATGACCTCCAGAATTCTTGCCGGTAAACTGGAAAATAAGGAAAAAGCAGAACTTCTTGAGCTGCTGCGAAAACTGAATGACTTCCATTCTCATGTGTACTCTGAATACCGAAATGAAGATATTGTGAAAGTAATGGATCTGATAGCTTACAACAGAGATCAGAAATAGAGTTTGTTTAAGCTTTTTCAAATAAAATATTTCTGTTGGAAAAAGCAAAGACACAGGATTTTTTTATTGCTTAAAATCTTCAAGGTGCAAGAAATCAAAGATTTTTAACAAGGATTGATGATTACAGTTATTAAGTTGATACAAGTCTATAATCTTCAGATCTATATCAAAGGTTTCGTTTAAAACTTTCAAACAGCAAAAAGTCTGAAAGTTTTAAACGAACGGATAAAAACTGATGGCAGGTTATTTTTTATCAAGCCATGCGGACATGTATTCGCGGTTCATCCTTGCGATATTATCCAGCGAAATATTTTTAGGACATTCTACTTCACAGGCTCCGATTACGGAACAGTTTCCGAAGCCTTCCTCATCCATTGCCTTAACCATATTCAGAACCCTTCTTTTGGCTTCTGTTCTTCCCTGCGGGAGCAATGCAAAATGAGAAACCTTGGCTCCCACAAAAAGCATTGCAGCTCCGTTCGGACAGCACGCAACACAGGCACCACAACTTATACACGAAGCGGCATCCATTGCTTTGTCGGCATCTTCTTTAGGAACTGCAACTGCATTGGCATCAAGTGTATTTCCTAAAGTATTGACGGAAATAAATCCTCCTGCAGCCATAATCCGGTCGAAAGCGCTCCGGTCTGTAATCAGATCTTTAATCACGGGAAAGGCAATACTTCTCCAGGGTTCAATAACGATGGTTTCTCCGTCTTTAAACATTCTCATGTGAAGCTGACAGGTCGTAATTCCTGTATCGGGTCCATGCGCTCTTCCGTTAATGTACAGCGAACACATTCCGCAGATTCCTTCCCGACAGTCGTGGTCAAAGGCTACCGGTTCTTTATTTTCGCTAATCAGTTTTTCATTAAGAATATCCAGCATTTCTAAAAAAGAAGAGTCTGTGGAAATATCCGAAATTTTATAGATTTCAAATTTTCCTTTAACCTTTCTGTTTTTCTGTCTCCAGATTTTTAAAGTAAGATTCAGATTTTTTCTCAGCGTCATTATTTTTGATTTAGTAAAATTAAAATTAGGCGAAAAGCGATCTTTATTTTATGATGCTCATCATAATTCTTTAGATACAGAGAGAAAATTTTTCGGTATTAAAATTCTTAGACAAGAAAAGTAAAATTATGATCTCAGTCATATTGGTATAATTTTTTTACTTCTACATTTAATTCAGCTTACTTCAACAAATTCATTACATCTAAAACCTTATATATGCTTATATCAGAAGAACTTTTACTCGATTACGGTGCAGAAGAAGAAACTTTCGGGCGCCATCACACCATTTTTAATGAAGGAGATAAACCTCAATATTATTATCAGGTGGTGGAAGGAAGAATAAAGCTGAACCATTACAACGATGAGGGAAGGGAACTTATTCTTGCTATTCTGGACAGAGGACTGAGCGTTTGTGAACTTCTTTTGTTTATAGACCAGACCTATCCTGTAAATGCTGTAACTTTTGAAAAATGTACTATTCTGAAGCTTCCTAAAAAAAGATTTATAAAAATGCTGGACGACAATCCTGAAATTTCGAGGGATATCAATAAATTTTTATCGGAAAGGCTTTACTATAAATACATCATGCTGGAAAATAATTCTTCTCTCCGACCGGATACCCGGATTGTAGGCGTACTGGATTATCATAAAAGCTTTTATGAAGATCAGTCGAAATATTCTTATGAAGTCCCGTTTACCCGACAGCAAATTGCTGCTATAACCGCTTTAAGAGTGGAAACCGTCGTAAGAGCAGTGAAAAGGCTGGAAAAAGAAAAATATCTGAAAATCATCAACAGAAAAATTCATGTCTGAATTTTAGATACCACAGTTCGGTACTTTGGTTAAAAATGGTCTTATAGTTGCAGAAACCTCAGCAGCCAAACACTAAAATATTATATTATGGAAACGAAGACCGCAACTAAAAAAGCGCCTGCTAAAAAAACAACACCGGCTAAAACAGCAGCCAAATCCAATGCGAAAACCTCAACAAAGGCAACTGCCAAAACACCTGCAAAGAAAAATGCAGCAAAAGAACTCAAGGATCTTTTTGAAGATTCTCTGAAAGATATTTACTGGGCAGAAAAAGCCCTGCTGAAAGCATTGCCTGTGATGATGAAAAATGCAACTCACGAAAAGCTGAAAAAAGCAATAGAAAACCACATTATTGAAACTGAAGGGCATGTTGAAAGACTGGAGGAATGCTTCAAAGCTTTGGGTAAAAAAGCTCAGGCTAAAAAATGTGACGCTATGCAGGGTTTACTGGATGAGGGAAAAAGCATTATTGAAGAAACGGAACCGGGACCTGTAAGAGATGCCGGAATTATTGCCGCAGCACAGAAAGTGGAACATTACGAAATCGCAACCTACGGAACTCTGGCGGCATTTGCAAAAGTACTGGAAGAAAAAGACTGTATGAAGCATCTTCTAAGTACTCTGGAAGAAGAAAAGAAATGTGATGAACTGCTTACAAAAGTTGCAGATACCAATCTCAACAGCAAGGCATTATAAAAAAAACATTTTCATGATAAGAAAAGGAAACCAAAGCAGTTTCCTTTTTTTATTGATTTCCGGTAGATGTTCCTTTAAAAGTATTGGTACTGAAATCAAGAGTGCAGTTGTCTGTTAAAATATGAACTCTCAGATTTTCAGCATACACAGGAAATCCTTTTTGAACCACCGAAGTATTGGTTTTTCCGATTTCTCTTGCATTAATGATCCACGCCGATCCGGATCCGCGGCAGACTGCCTTGCAGCCTTCTTTAATAATCAGCGCGGTATCTTCTCCCAGACCAATTCCCCAACATTCCTGATGAAGAATAACGGCATGAGCCAGCCTCCCGAATCTCGCACGATGCACAAAGTGGGTATCAATAATGCAGTTTTCAATAAAACCCAGTCCGGAAACCAGTTCGATATCATGTTCCAGAATTGCTTCACCATTTACTGCTTCAAGAATGGCAGTTTTAGGCATACACATCGCTCCCGCACTTGTCCCTGCGATCATAAAATCTTCTTCTTCAAAGTATTTCTTTTTCAGGAGATCCGTTAAAACCGACTGCTGAAGAGTCTCAAAGATTCTGTTCTGATCTCCTCCCGTAAAGAAAACCGTCTTCGCCTCCTCTAACCTTTTCAGATGATAATCAGAATGTACCTGATCGTCGCAGATATCAAGAAAATCAAAATTTGTAAATCCTATCTCATCGAAAGTTTTAGTATAGGTATCGCGCATTCCTTCCGGCTCTGTGCTTGCAGCGGTAATAACTTCAATGCGGTCATCTTTGGATTTCACCAATAGTTTAAGAATCTCATTGGGCGAAAAATTATTATTCTTTTTCTCTATTTCAGGCTCGTTTCCGTCTTTGTCTTCTTTACCGCCTATAATTAATAATCGTCCTTTTGGAATCATAGTTCAGGTCTTTTAATTAAATAATGATATTTCTGTTTGTAAAATTTAAATTATAATCGAATATCTGTTCATTCATGATTTTCCCATTGTGCAGATTAAGAACAGATCCCGGAATCAGAATATGTCCTTTAAGATTTTTCATATACACGGAAGCTCCTTTTTTCAGTCTTCTTTTTTTAACGTTTTTAGCGTTAACAACCATTACGGAGCCATTACCGATGCATGAAATCCTGTAGCCTTTTTCAATAATCAGGATCATTTGCTTTCCAATTCCGAAACCTAAACATTCCTGATGTTGTATAACCGCTTTCACCAGATTTCTGAAGCGCAAACCGTGCGCAAACTGATTATCTATAATACAGTTGCTGATAAAGTTCAGACCTTCTTCTCCAAAAGAGGGGCTTACGGTAATTCTGGGGATAAACATTGCAATATCATCGGTTCCTGCCAGTGTAAAATCTTCTTCCGTACAGTATTTTTGGTATACAATTTCTGAAAGGGATGACTTTTTAAAGTTTTCACAAAGTTCCGTTTTGTTTCCGGTGAGAAAAACTGCTTTCGCAGAAGAAAGCTTTAACAGATGCTCATGTTGATAATTTTCAGGATCAATAAATAAAATATCTGCAAATCCATGATCTGAAAGTAATTCAGAAATTTTTTCTTTCGGTTCCAAATCCTGTGAAAATATAATCACTGCAATTTCCTCATCTTTTTGACCGTACAATAACTTTAATACTTCTCTGATCGGGAAAAACTCTTCAGTATCATGAACTTCTTTCTGAACTTTCCCGCCGGCAATGATGAGTCTGCCTTTCGGATGGGCGAATGTTCCCTTATTCATTATCCGTTTTCACATGGGTTCTGTCTTTCGCGGTATTTGCCGTATTTGCCGTATCTGAAACTTCATTCAGTGTCTGAATAGTATCCGAAGCTTTATCATTTACCGTTTCTTTCTTATTGTTCTGATCTGTATACTGCGTTTCGGATTTTGTGCACGACGACAAAATGCATAACATAAAGATAAGTGATGCTAAATTTTTCATATTAATCTGGATTTGATTATCAAACTTAAGGATCGGAAAACGAAAAAATTATGATGCAGGTCACAATAAGTCTCATTAAACTTTTTATTTAACCATACGCCAAAGGTTTTGTTTGCCATTGGTGACTTTTGCTTATTCTGAAAATCAGATTTACAGAGATTTAATTGTTTTTACGCCGAGCTTACGTTAATTAAAAAAGCTTCCCGAATCGGGAAGCCTGTTTAGAATAAGTGCAAAAATGATAAAGTATGCTTATTCAAAGATAATAAGGACTTCCTGTGATATTTTATGATCTCTCTCATAATTGATGATTTAAATTGAAGAAAACTCACAATATTTCCCATAAATGTGGTATTTTTTATTGTAAATATTTCCTGTTATGGTTTGCTATTTGTAATTATTTAAGAAATAATAAAGCTTAAATATTCATTTTTTTAACATTAAAATTCAATATATGATAATTAGTGAAGATTTATTGTTAGCATATGGTGCAATCTATGAGATGTACAATGTAAACGAAACCGTTTTTCATGAAGGAAATTTGCCCAAATATTATTTTCAGATAGACAGCGGCACCGTGGAACTGAATAATTACCATGAAGACGGAAAAGAGTTTACCCAGAATATATTATCGGATGGACAGAGTCTGGGAGAATCTTTTTTATTTGATGATAAAGTTTATCCCACCAATGCGACTGCGAAAACAGCCTGCAGGATTTTTAAACTTCCCAAGAATGATTTTTTCAGCCTTCTGAATCAGAATCCTGAAGTTTCCGCAAAAATGTTCAAATGTCTTGCAGACAGACTGTATGATAAGTACATCATGCTTTTTAATATTTCTTCGCCGGATCCATCGTACAAAATAAAAACCGTTATGGAAAGCCTGAAAGGTGAATCGGGAGATAAATATTCTTTTCAGGTTCCTCTTACGAGACAACAGCTTGCCAATTTAACGGGACTTCGTGTGGAAACGGTGATCAGAACGATTAAAAAAATGCATGACAACCATCAGTTAAGAATTGAAAACCGAAAAATATTTTATTAATTTTTACATCTTTCAGAGTATTCACAATTACTATTGATTAAATAATGAAAATAGAGCCTGAAATTCAGGCTC
Source organism: Chryseobacterium sp. 2P (assembly GCF_059579425.1). Classification (NCBI taxonomy): domain Bacteria; kingdom Pseudomonadati; phylum Bacteroidota; class Flavobacteriia; order Flavobacteriales; family Weeksellaceae; genus Chryseobacterium; species Chryseobacterium sp. 2P. The sequence continues at coordinate 1,731,638 of NZ_CM184194.1, read as the reverse complement.
TATTTTTGGGTTACAACAGCAGAATCGGATTCTGTATAGTGCTTATTTAAAATTTTATTTTCGGCATTGGTTTCTGTGTTTTCTTTGGGATCGTCCTGATCCGGATCGCATCTGCAGGACAGGGAAACAAAACCGCAAAAAATTCCCAATAGTATGGTGGCAATTGATTTCATAAAAGTTTCAGTTTAATTGTTTTTATTTTCGCTTGAAGGTTTTTGCATTTCCGACATTCTGTGAGCCGCCATTTGATCTGTTGTTATATTCGTCATGGCAACAGAGGGTTTATTTTTCAATCCTGAAATTACTTTGTCTTCTCCTTTCATTAAAGCATTAAACCCATCCATTGCTACGTCTTCGGGTGAGGCAAGATTATCGGGATCATCCAGAATTTTACTTTCGTTCATATCTGCTTTGTTGAAAAAATCTGTGTCAGTAGGTCCCGGCAAAAGTGCTGTTACGGTAATCCCCGAATCTTTCAGCTCTTCTCTTATGGCTTCAGACCAAGATAAAACAAAGGCTTTTGTACCGTGATATACAGAATGCCAAGGTCCGGGAGCTTTACTCGCGATGGAAGCAAGATTCAAAATTCTTCCTGAACCTTTCTGTAAACGGTCTTTTAAGAATAATTTGGTTAAAATAATTACGGAGACAATATTCAGATTGATGATGTCTACTTCACGGTGAATATCGGTTTCCTGAAATTTTCCGTACACTCCCTGTCCTGCGTCATTTACAAGAATTTCAGGGCTTATTCCGTTCAGCTTCAGTTCAGAATACAAAGAATACGCATCTTCCTGATTAAAAAGGTTTTTAGCTATGGTGATTACATTTACTCCAAAGCTTTTCAGTTCTGCGGCTTTCTTTTTCAGCTCGTCATAATTTCGGGCAACAATTACGAGATCGTAGCCGTTTTTAGCGAAAATTTTTGCCAGTTCGTAACCGATTCCGCTGGTTGCGCCGGTTATTAAGGCATATTGGTTTTTCATATTCATTTTAAGTGATTTAAAGATTGATGATTTTAATTATTTCCATGGATCAAGAACCACTTTTACACAGCCATCTTCTTTTTTATCGAAAATTTCGTAGCCTTTGGCAACTTCGGTAAGAGACAGACGGTGCGTAATGATATCATCGAGAACAACCCGACCGCTCTGAACATGATCCATAAGATCATCAATAATCGCATGAACGTTACACTGTCCTGCCTTTATTGTAATTCCTTTATCGAAAATCTGTCCTAATTTGAAATTATCGTAGTTCACGGGATAAACTCCCAAAACAGAAACAATTCCACCTCTTCTTACGGCACTCATACAAGCTTCAAGCACTTTAACAGAACCTTTTTCAAGGTTTAAAACCGCTTTGGCTCTGTCCAGTAAATTTCTGTCGGGCTCAAATCCTACTGCATCAATGCAGACATCCGCACCCCGTCCTTCTGTCATATCTCTAATCTGCCGGATGACATCTTTTGCGTCTTCCCAGAGAATTGTATCGCAGCCTGTAATGTTTTTAATCTGATTTAAACGGTATTGCTGGGTATCTATAACGATCACTTTTCTGGCATTGTGCAGGATGGCACTTTTTGCAGACATGGAGCCTACAGGACCTGCGCCGAAAATCGCCACCGTTTCTCCTCCTTTCAGTTCTCCCCAAAGTACTCCGGTGTAACCTGTAGGAAAAATATCCGTAAGGAATAAAACCTGTTCATCGCTTAGGTTTTCAGGAACTTTTCTCGGTCCCACATGAGCGTAAGGAACTCTCACGTACTGCACCTGTCCGCCGTCGTACCCTCCGTAAAGATCTGAGTATCCGAAAAGCGCTCCTCCTTTTTCCGTAACAATTCCTCCTTCCGGACCGTAATGTTCGGGATTGCTGTGTTCGCAGGCGGTGGGAAGATCGTGCTGACAAAAAAAACAGCTTCCACAGGAGATAGGAAACGGAACGACCACTCTGTCTCCTACTCTTAAACTGGTAATGTTTTTTCCGACTTCTTCTACAATCCCCATAAACTCGTGCCCCATAACCATGGGTCTTGCCTGAGGAATTCCTCCCGAATACATATGAAGATCGCTTCCGCAGATCGCTGTGGAAGTTACTCTTAAAATAATGTCGTTCTGGTCTTTGATAATAGGATCATCCACTGTATCGCAGGTGATATTTCCCGGCGAATGAATAACTGCTGCTTTCATATTTTACTATTTTAGGTTTGGTGTGTAATTAATCTGAAGGAATTTTAAATCCTTTCATTCCCAAATATACCTTGTATCCGGTGCTGCAGTTTATGACCTGTGTCATAACATTATTCCCTGAAAAGCATTACTAAATAATACTTGCTCATTATCAGTAATTTAACCTAAAACAAATGGCATGATCGTAGTTTATCGAATCATGATATGGCTGTAAAATAGTGATCTTTTCTTTACTTGTAATATAATTTATCAAACTTGTGTGAAATTAACAAATGATAATTCGGGTCATTTAGATTTTACTTTCCTTTGTTATATAAAGATACACAATAAGGAAAATTTGATTAACCTATTAAAACCCAAATGAAATAGAGATCTTATTTCGAGAAAGACAGATATTGAATTTTATCTGTCTTTTATTTGTCTTACCTCTGAAGAGATTCCGGTGTGCTTTATTTTTCGGATCTTCTCTGAATTCTTTTTTTTATCCTGCTTAACGATACGGGAGTAATTCCTAAAAGTGAGGAGATGTATTTTGCCGGAACCCGACTGATAATTTCCGGATATTCTTTAGAAAATTTAATGTACCGTTCTTCAGCAGTGAAAAAGATGAAATCTTCCTGCCGTATGATATATTCTGCGATTAAATTCATCATAAAATCGAAAGCTACAGACAGCATCCTTTCATTGGAATAAACGTAAGACTGAAGTTCGGAGAGCTCAAACCGGTAGAAAATGCAGTCTTCCAGACATTCGAAGTACAATCTGCTTTCCAGATTACGGATCAAAGCATAATAATCTCCGAAATGGTCTCCTTCGAGTCTTATGAAAATGGTTTTTTCAAGCTCATTTTTGCCTGAAACATAATACGTCCGTACAATACCTTTTTTAATAAAGTAAAAGTATTGGCAAACATCTCCCGGCTCTATGAAGATAGCACCGGCGGTATAGGTTTCAACGGCTATTTTTCCCGGATAATGATAGACATCATCGTAAGAAATACTTTTTATTTTGTCCGCCATAGCTTCTGCTATTTCCTTTTTATCGTGCATTGATCATAATTTTACGGTAACACTTTGTTTTGAGGGACGAATAAAAAATGGGTAATAAATTCATGGAATCATTAAACGATGATTTTTTTTTGCAGTGCCCGATTTTTATCGGGAATTCCGAAATTAAGCTGATTCAGAAATTCCATATCTTTGTAAAACAGATTCTTTTTTTTCATGATAATTCCTCTAACTTTTTTCTTTTCAAGGCATTTCTTTTCTAAAAGATCTGCATAAAATCTATGGCAATCAGTGGTTTTTATCTTTTGTATTTTTTTATTCATTGATGAAGAGTAGTTGTAGAAATTCTGTAATCTTCCGTTATTTGTTTCACTGAACACAGTAAAAATAATTTGCCTCTGTGTATTTCTTTAAGAGAACCCATAAAGCAAATAGGAATTTCTGAGATTCTAAAAGTGTGTTAACAGTTGTCTGAAGTTCTCCTGTGCGCAAGAGAAAACAGGGTAGAATACAAATCATCAAGCCCGAAAGGCTTACCAATAAAGAAGTCTGCACCCGCTTCGAATGCTTCCTTTCTTTTGAGGCTGTCTATCGAAACCGCTATAACGGGTAGTTTTTTAAGCGTCTGCTGTTCACGGATTTTTCTGATAATCCCGAATCCCGACAATGAGTTCAGCATATCTACAATAACAATATCCGGAGCGAATTGCTCTATCTGTTTTACAGCATCTTTATTTTTATCCTGAGACTGAACCACGTAGTTTTCCTGCTCAAGTATATCCTGCAACACTTTAAAAGTTGCATAATTATCATCGAAAATCATAATTTTATTCTTATTCATCGTGTTCGGAAATAAAACAATTCAATTTTATATTTTATAGCAAATAATAAAGTGAAACTGAAAAAAAATAGTTTTTTAAACGTTATATTTCTCACAGCAAAGAAAAAATATTATTTCGGGAAGAAAATTAACTTATGTTAATTCCAATCAGATAAATTCTTTGGATGAAATCAGTTTTTAGGATAAAGCCTTCTTTTTATTCTGCTCAACGATGCGGGAGCCACTCCCAAAAGAGAGGCAATATGCTTTTCTGGTATGCGCTTCATAATTTCAGGATTTTCTTTTGCGTATTTAAGGTATCTTTCTTCGGGGTTTAAAAAAATAAAATCTTCGTTACGGGAAAGATGCTCTCCCAGTAAAAACAGGGTATAATGTAAACTGAACTTCATCAACCCTGAATTTTGCCGAAGGTATTCCTTTACATCATCAAAATTAAACTTATAAAGGATACAGTCTTCTTCGCATCCATAATAAAGTCTTGCCGAAGAATTTAATATTAATGAGCAGTAATCGCCAAAAAAATAGTTTTCCATCCTTATGTATACCGTTTTTTCCATATTTTTTTCATCACTAAAGTAATATGCTCTCACCACTCCTTTTTTAATGAAATATAAAGACTTCACCTTATCTCCGGGATAAATTAATAAGCTTCCGTTTTTATGATATTCTATTTTTACTCTGCCTTTATAATTCAGAATATCAGTATCCTGCATACCCGGAATTATCTTTCCCAATGTTTCCGCAATATTGTCTAAAGTACCCATGGCATTTAAAAAATTTCTTCTTTGAATATAACAATATTTAGCGTTTTATTTTAATAATTATTCAAAATATTATCGTTTAATTAGAGAGAAATGCATAATTAAATACATAATCCTGTGAAATTAAATATTATACAAAATTTATTTAACCAAAAAAAACAGCCCTTCCGGACTGTTCCATATAATTTTTAAGATGATGTTATTTACCGGCGCGGGAAACTCTCCAGACAATCCCTCCTACATCATCTGCCACCAAAAGAGAACCATCTGCGATCTGAAGGACTCCGACAGGTCTTCCGTACACATCACCTTTTGCTTCGTCTGCTATAAATCCTGTAAGAAAAGGCTGATAAGAAGCTGCCGGTTTACCATTGGCAAAAGGAACAAATGCAACCTGATATCCTACTAAAGAAGATCTGTTCCAAGATCCGTGCTGTCCGATAAATGCTCCGTTTTTGTATTTTTCGGGAAACTGCGAACCTGTATAAAATGTTAAACCTAAAGAGGCAGTATGACTTCCCAAAGAAACGTCCGGAACAATTGTTTTCTGTACAAGATCCGATCTTTCTCCTTTTCTTCTCGGATCTTCATTTTTACCGAAATAGGAATATGGCCAGCCATAAAAAGCATTCTGTTTTACACTGGTAAGATAATCCGGAACTAAGTCATCGCCTAATTCATCTCTTTCATTTACTACAGTCCAGAGTTCTCCGGTTACGGGATTCCAGCTCATTCCGACAGGGTTTCTGAGACCAGCTGCATAGATGTTCTCCCCGCTTCCGTCGGGATTTACTTCCAAGATATTCGCTCTTCTCACCTCTTTATCCATCCCGTTTTCTCCTACATTACTTCCCGAACCTACGGAAATATAGATTTTAGATTGATCCTTATTGGCGATCAGGTTTCTCGTCCAGTGATTGTTATATCCACCCGCAGGAAGATTTACAATCTTTTTCCCCGGTTTTGTAATCTTCGTATCTCCCAATTTGTAAGGATAAACCCATAAACCATCGGTATTTGCCACATAAAACTGATCTTTAATAATCAACATTCCGTAAGGCTGATTAAGATTGGCTAAAAATACGCTGGAAGATTCAGGAATTCCGTCTTTATTGGCATCACGATAGAGAATGATTCTGTTGGCAGATTTTCCTCCTACTTCAGCATCACTTTTTCCACTAATGTCATTTTTAATTTTCTCCGAAACAGTACGTTCAGAATTGGATAAAACCACAAAAACATCTCCGTTTTCAGCCTGAATCATATTTCTGGGGCTTTTAATGTTTTCTGCAAATCTGGTTACGGTAAATCCTTCCGGAGCCACAGGCATTTTTCCTTTTGCCCAGCCCAGAACATTGCTGAATTTTGTTTTACTGTTTTTTTCATCCGGTGCAGGAAGCTTCAGAGTATCTGTTTTGGTGACTGCAGTATCGCTTCCTGTTTTATCATTTTTATTCTCTTTACAGCTCAACATCAGTAAAGCTAACACTGGTAGAATGTAGTTTTTCATATATTATAAGTTGTGATTTTGTTTCTGAGAGATTACAAAAAGTATTCCTTTAAGAAAAAGGCTATTATTCGTGAATATCATTAAGAGGTATTATTTAAATGAAGTAAAAATCAGATATAAATTACAATGATTTTAATATTTATTTAAGATTGGCTTTGTTTTTGCCACGAAACGGATATGAAGACAATTTTTATCGTTGAAGATGAGACAGGCATCAGAGATGCATTACAGCTACTCCTGTCATTTGAGAATTATGATGTACGCTCTTTTGCCACTGCGGAAGCGTTTAATAACAGAGACCACTCTGTAATTCCTGATATTTTTATCATGGACGTAAAATTACCGGACGGTCTGGGTACGGATCTGTGCAACCAGATTAAAGAAGATCCTGCAACAGCTCAAATTCCTGTCATGATTATCAGCGCTCATGCAAAAGCAGCCCATGTGGTAAATTCCTGCAAAGCAGATGTTTTCATCCCTAAACCTTTTGACATTGATGATGTGATCGTAAAAATTGAAAATCTGGTAAAAGAACCTAATCTTCAGTAATTATCACCCACAATCCATACAAGATCCTCCCATTCGATTTGGAGGATTTTTTTAATTCCTGATATTAAAATTTTCAGCAGGCGGTTGAAAAAATTTAACATTTAAATAATGTTAAAACCTGACAAGTTTGAAAATAAAGGACTTGTAATATCCACTATTTTTTAATTTCGGACAATTTACTGTCGGTAAAAATTTATTTCCATCGATTATTTTTAACAGATTTTATGTTCAATAACTCAACAAAAAGCCATTAATTTTAAATAAGTTAAAACACTTTAGATTATTTATTTATGATTTTAATTTAGTTGTACAATTTTCTAAAAATGCGTAATTTTACGAATCTTTTTTACTTAAAAAATCTAATAAATAAAAATGAATACAGAACAGTTTGTGAGCCGTCACATTTCCCTGAATGAAGCCGATAAACAGGCGATGCTGGAAAAAGTTGGCGTTTCAAGTATCGAGGAGCTTATCTCTCAAACCATCCCTTCTTCTATCCGTTTAGAAAAAGATCTTGAAATCTCAGAACCGCTTTCAGAATACGAAATGCTGATCCATTCTAAGGAATTAGCATCGAAAAATACTGATTATACAAGCTACATCGGGTTCGGATATCACAACACTTTGCTGCCATCGGCTATTCAGAGAAATATCTTTGAAAATCCGAGCTGGTACACCGCTTACACTCCATATCAGGCGGAAATTGCACAGGGAAGACTGGAAGCTCTTCTTAATTTCCAGACTGTTGTGTGTGATCTTACGGGTTTTGCTCTGGCAAACGCTTCATTGCTGGATGAATCTACTGCGGCTGCAGAAGCAATGCATATGTTCTTCAATAACAGAACGAAGGATCAGAAAAAAGCGGGAGCAAACAAGTTCTTCGTTTCCGATCTTGTTCTTCCTCAAACGGTTTCTGTATTAAAAACAAAAGCAGAAGGTCTTGAGATCGAAATTGTAGAAGGAGATCACAAAACGCATGAGTTTGACGGTTCTTACTTCGGAGTTTTATTACAATATCCCGGGAAAAACGGAATTGTTTTAGATTATACAGAAAACATCGTAGAATATAAAAAATTAGATCTTCAGGTAGTTGTTGCCTGTGATCCGATGGCTTTGGTGAAGTTAAAATCTCCGGCTTCAATGGGAGCAGACTGTGCAGTGGGAACAACGCAGAGATTTGGTATTCCATTGGGTTATGGCGGTCCTCACGCAGCATTTTTCTCTTGTAAGGAAGATTATAAGAGAGATATTCCGGGAAGAATTATCGGGGTTTCTCAGGATATGTACGGAAGACGTGCTTTGAGAATGGCTTTGCAGACCAGAGAACAGCACATTAAGAGAGAAAGAGCGACTTCAAACATCTGTACCGCTCAGGTTCTTTTGGCTGTTATGGCAGGAATGTACGCTGTTTATCACGGTCCGAAAGGATTAAATTATATCGCAGATCAGATTCATTTTAAAGCCAATGCTTTGAAGGGAGGCCTGAAAGCTTTAGGATATGAAATCGTGGAAGAACCGATCTTTGATACGGTAAAAATCACGATGAATGAAGATGAGAAAGGAAGACTGATGAGAATGATGCTTGATCACAAATTAAACTTAAATTACTTCACAGAAGGAGTTGTAAGTATTGCGATCAACGAAAGTACAACATTGGATAAATTAAATTATCTGATGGCTTCTTTTGCCCAGTTCAAAGACAAGCAGACTTTCAAATTAGAAATTAAAGAAGGATACAGCATTCCGGAAGAGAATTTAAGAAAAGACGAAATTCTTACGGAAGAAGTATTCAACAAATACCATACGGAAACAGAATTGATGCGTTACATCAAACGTCTGGAAAGAAAAGATTTATCGCTGACACACTCAATGATTTCTTTAGGTTCCTGTACGATGAAACTGAACGCCGCAACGCAGATGTTACCGCTTTCATGGGACAATTGGGGTTCAGTTCATCCATTTGTACCGGTTGATCAAGCAGGAGGTTATCAGGAAATGATCCGTGAACTGGAGAAAGATTTAGCTAAAATCACAGGTTTTGCAGGAACTTCTCTTCAGCCGAATTCCGGAGCTCAGGGAGAATATGCAGGATTGATGGTCATCAGAGAATATCACATTTCAAGAGGTGAAGGTCACAGAAACGTTGTATTGATTCCTCAGTCTGCACACGGAACCAACCCTGCTTCTGCGGCAATGGCAGGAATGAAGATTGTTGTGGTTAAAAACCTTGAGAACGGAGAAATCGATTTCGAAGATTTAAAAGCAAAAACAGAACAGCATTCTGAAAATCTTTCTTGCGTAATGATCACATATCCATCTACATACGGATTCTTCGATGCCAACATTAAAGAAATTACCGCTTTGATCCACGAACACGGAGGACAGGTTTATATGGACGGAGCCAACATGAACGCTCAGGTTGGATATACCAGTCCCGGAAACATCGGAGCAGACGTTTGTCACTTAAATTTGCACAAAACTTTCGCAATTCCTCACGGAGGAGGAGGTCCCGGAGTTGGTCCGATTTGTGTGGCTAAACACTTAGTTCCTTTCTTACCTTCCAATGCCAATATCACAATCGGATCAAAAGACGCAATTGAAGGTATTTCAGCAGCGCCTTACGGTTCAGGTTTAATTCTGAATATTTCTTATGCTTATATTAAAATGTTAGGAAATTCAGGATTGAAAAAATCAACGGAACACGCTATTTTAAATGCTAATTATTTAAAAGAAATTTTAGCAGAACATTTCCCGATTTTATATTCAAACGAAAACGGAAGAGTTGCCCACGAATGTATCGTAGATTTCAGACAGTTCAAATCTTTAGGAATTGAAGTTGCTGATGTGGCGAAAAGACTGATGGACTATGGTTTCCACGCTCCTACGGTTTCTTTCCCGGTTGCAGGAACTTTAATGATTGAGCCGACTGAATCTGAAAGCAAATCAGAAATTGACCGTTTTGCAGAAGCTTTAATTGCCATCAAACAGGAAATTGATGAGATTGCAAATGGTGAAGCAGATGCAGCCAATAACGTATTGAAAAACGCTCCTCACACGGAACAATTGGTAATCTCCGATTCCTGGGATAAACCATACAGCAGAGAAAAAGCAGCTTATCCTTTAGATTGGGTAAGAGACCACAAATTCTTCGCTACAGTCTCCAGAGTGGACGAAGCTTACGGAGACAGAAACTTAGTTTGTACCTGTGAGCCGATTGAAGCTTATATGTAATTAAAAGTTTTTAGTTATAGAAAAATCCCTTTCAGTGATGAGAGGGATTTTTTATGTCATTGCGAGGAGCGAAGCGACGAAGCAATCTTGTTGTAATTTATTAAGACTGAAAACCAGATAAGTAATCTATATTTTTATCTGACAATTAGGAAGCGCTTTTTGTAATTTATCCAATTCATTTCTTTCTATATTATTCCCTTTCAAGTCTAATTGTCTTAAATTTAATAGATTAAAAAAATTATCCGGTAAATTTGTTAGTTTATTATCTCTCAATTCTAGACGATGTAACTTTTTCAAATTACAAATCGATATTGGTAACCATCTAATATTATTTTCATTTAGTAATAAAAACCGCAAATTACTCAGGTTTCCAAACTCTTCAGGAAGTGATTCCAATTCACAATTAATTGCTGCAAAACTTTCTAAATTAACACACTCTGTAAGCTCAATTGGTATTGATCTGATGGGGTTATCATTTATCGTTAAAATTTCAAGTTTTTTTAATAACCCTATAGATCTTGGGATTTCTTTAATTCTATTGTTATTAATATAAATTTCCTCAAGTTTCAATAAACTTCTAAAAATACTATCCGGTAAAATCTCAAATTTATTATAACCAATTTCAAAACAGGTAATATTTATATATTTCTCTATATCCTCCGGTAATTGAGACGACTTTCCTATCCAATTTTCATCATTTCCCAAGTCAAATGAAAAATAATCTTTAGGTAATAAAGTATTCATATTGAAGATATCTCTGAATTGTTACTACTAATAATTTTTCTTAAAATATATTACGTATTGTTATCAATAATTTCACACAAAGCCGTCACCACTTCGCGTTGTTTTCCATTCGGGTATTTTTCCGAATAGTTTTTCTGTAATGCCGAAGAATTGTAGTTATTGCTTTCCAGCAGTTCTTCTGATAAGCTGAAAATGTAATTGAGTTCTTTAGCTTCATCTACATATTTTCCATTCGGGAAGAGATTTTCGTATTTTTGAACCAAATCATTGGCGGCAATAAATTCGTGCGTATCTTTAATCATCAGTGAACAGAAACCTTCTTCACTGTCAATAAGAAATTTGTAAGAATCTACCGCAGATTCCCAGATGTTTTCTTCACAGGCTTCCGCATCGAAACCATATTCTAAAGCTTTGGTATAATGCGATGTTGCACCCCAGTAATCATTCTTGGAAAGATAGATCATTGCGCCGATCTGATTATGGTAGATAGCTTTATTGTCGGGAAATCTCTCGAGTAAATTTTTAGAAAGGTTTAAAGCTTCTTCGTAGTTTCCTTCCTGAATGGTATTAGAAAGTTCCCAGAAACCGTTTTTCTCTTCTTCTGATGCAAAATTGATTGCCATAGCGTATTAGTTTTAAATTTAGAGCCCTAAAGTATTAAAAATGTTTAATTTCAGCTATTATTTAATGAAAATTTTTATATAATTCTAAGATTTTCAATTTATCGTGAAGGTATTTCAGATGATTTTTTAATCGCATCTCCTAATTTGGTCTTTGAATGGTTATTGCTGGAAAAATGTACAAAATAACCTCCTCTTTCTCTCAAGCCGTGGAGATTTAATGTTAAAGAAATGTAGTCAGTAAAGCTCATTGTAGAATGGTCTGTAAAAGAATTGCCGTAGTTATCTCCTTTATACACAGTTGGATCGTCATCAGAATTAAGATCTAAAGCAATCATATTGTATTCCGAATAAAAATCAAATATTTTCAGGTCATCATCCACATCGAAATGCTCTTCCCATTTTTCAAATAAAACCGTTTTTAAAGGCAGTATCTGGATAGATCCGATATGATTGTCATAAGCATCTAAATTCCAAGCTTTACCCGCTCTTACCCTTCTGTCCACGTAAGGTTCCTTATAATCCCATAAAATTTGAATGTGACCGAATAGGCTGTAAAATTCTTTGACAGCCGAAGGAATTTTCCGTTTTAATTTTTTCTCATATTTTTCAAAATCCTCATTGCTTAGAGGTTTTCCGATCGAAAAATAGTGGATGTAAAGATCTTCACGCTGAAGCAGGCTTCGGATCATGTTATAGAAATCTCTTTTAAGATTGGGGAAAAAACTGAGTGACAAGTGATTTTCCAGCAGTTCATCTTCAAAAAGATAGTTGCGGTTGATATAACTGTAATTACCGGAAACAAAGAAATCGCGACCGATCAGCAAATAAACATCCTGATCTTTGTTAAATTTTTTCACTACGGCTCCATAATTCTCAAGCCTATTTTTAACATCACCTTTCTTACCGGCAAGGATAAATTTTTTCGACTCTGTATATACTTCAATCTGTCTTCCTTCGATTTCTTTTCTGATCAATTCCATTCTGCTATTTTTTTTCAGTTATTGAGTTTAGAGTAAATTTTGCAAGCTCAATATTGGCTGTTGTAGCATCAGATAAAAAAATAAGATGTCCTAGAAGGTTTTTGGCTTCTTCCTTCTTTCCATTTTGGTCTAGTAAAATTGCCTTATTTATTTCCAGAATTCCTTTGGTATCTGCGTCAGGATTTTTTAACAGACCTTGTTCAATAGCGTTAAACTTTTCTGCTTTGTTATCCATAAGATTGGCAAGTTCTTTCCATGCAGGAGCAAAATCAGGAACTTTTTCGGTTAAGGTTTGGGCAATTTCTAATTTCTGTTCCTTATCATCCGTCCATTCTATTTGCAGATAAGCTAAATAGAGACCTTTAGGAAATTTTCCCGACTGCTCTCCCTGAAGAGTGTATAAAGCTGTTTTTGTAGTGAAAAATCCTTTAGGTGAAAGATCATCAGTTTTTTTATAAAATTTTAAAGCATTATCGAAATCCCCTTTTAAAAGATAAGTAAAAGCAAGATCATAGATAGGATATGACCAGTCGGGTTGAATTTTTATGGTTTCTTCAAGTTTCGAAATGGCAAGATCATATTTTCCTGACTGCCCGAGTTCTCTAGCTTCTCTATGCAGTTTTCTTGCTGTTGGATCAATATTTTTATTATCCATAATTTCATAATTTATTTTTCCTGTTGTATTTTCTAATTCACTTTTCGTAATCATATGACCTGCTTTATCTTTAAAAACAATATCATTTGTTACAGATTTTGCTTCCTCTGATTTATTTTGGCAGGAATTTAAAATTAAAAGAATACACCCAAAAGTAAGAAATGATTTTTTCATCATTTATATTATTTTTACTGTAAAAGCTTTATAATTTCTGTATTATTTTTCTCTTTTGCCATATCCAAAGCTGTTTTGCCGTCCTTATTTTTAATTGTTAAATCAGGCTTGTATTGAAGCAGAAATTTCACCGTTTCCAAATTTCCACCCTGAGCGCAGTACATAATTGGGGTTTCATTGTCAGCATCAATATTATTAATATCGGCGCCGTTTTTTATAAGATATTCCGCGATGTTTAAATAGCCTTTGCTGATTGCGCTTGCGAAAGGTGTTGCAAGATCTTTTGCTCTGGAGTCTACTGTAGCTTTATTTTCGACTAGAAATTTTACCACCTCAAATCTGTTATTTCTTGTGGCAAAACGTAATGCAGTCCATCCGTTAACATCCTGAAAATTTGGATTTGCTTTATTGCTTAGAAGTAATTCTACAATTTTTATAAATCCTTCCTGAGAAGCAAAATTCAGCGGAGTGGCAGTGCTTTCTAAAGGCGCATTAACATCGGCGCCTTTTTTTATTAAAAGTTCAACCAGTTTTACGTTTCCAGTTCCTACTGCAGAATATAAAGGCGTTATACCCTCTTTTGATTTTTGATTTATATTTTCTCCTTTCTCCAATAATTTTGTTACCTTTTCGATGTCCTGACTTTCAATAGCATTAAAGATTTTTTGAGAAAATACAGAGTTGAACGTAAATAGAGATAAAGCGACCAAGAGGTTTTTGGTTTTCATAAGGTTAAAGTTTTATTTGAAATTTAAATTTATAATTTCCAAATATAAAACAATATCTTATTAATCAATTATCATTGCCGGACCAAAAATTCTTTTCCTGTCCATTAAAATAGAATCAAAATTTATCTTCTCAAAAGAATCATTTCTGCTGTAATATTCGAATTTATACCTGTAAATTTCAATAATCTTATCTTTGACTTCCTTGTTAGGTTTACGATCGTATTCATCACACAGACAAAGTGCTAATTCGCGTAAAGCAGACTCATACTCCCACTGATTTGTAACAGCTTGATCATTAATTTTTATTTCTTTTTCTTCACCATGCAAAGGATAGTTGACTTTACAGTTTTTGAAAGTAATTTCTCCACTATATTTTTCAGAGCATGAAAGCAAAAACATCAGAAGAACTTGAAAAAAAGCCTGATTTCATTTGGGAAACTATATCTTTTCCGCTTTAGCTTCCAATGATTTTATCAAATTCCCTTTCACCAAAGTAAAAGCATAATCTTTCGCTTCCGCAAAAGAAATATCATATTTTCTTTCAATATATCTCAAATCTTCAGGAAATTTCGCAAGCAAGTCGTCGTAAAAATCATCTAAAAATTGTTTTGAAGGCAGTGCATAATCTATTTTAAGCTGAAAACGTCTTAATAAAGCCGTATCAATGATTTCAGGATGATTGGTCGCACATAAAAGAAGCGCATTTTCCGGAAAGTAATCAATCAATTGAATAAGAGTATTTACGAGACGTCTCATTTCGCCCACATCTTTATCGTCGCTTCCTCTTGCTTTCCCAATCTGGTCGAGTTCATCAAGGAACAGGACAGATCTTTCTCTTGCCGCTTTATCAAAGATCATTTTGATGTTCTGGGAAGTTTCCCCGATTCTTGAAGAAACGATATTGCTTAAATTGAGGATGATGATGCTTTTTCCCAAAGCATTGGCAATGGCTTTTGCCGTCATTGTTTTTCCGCAGCCTGAACTTCCCTGAAGAAGAATTTTGTTGTTAACCGGAAGACCAAATTCCAGAAGTTCTTTGGAAAATGTATTTTCTTTTATGAGCTGTACAAGCTGTTCTTTATTGTGGGGATCAAGGAAAACATCATTAAGGGTAACTTCTTCTTTGTCTTGAATAATAAGATTGTACAGATTCATTTTTCGAAAATTATATGCAAAGATAAAGGTTATCCAACAAAAAAGCCGAACAAATGAATGTTCGACTTTCTATCGGCTATTATAAAAATTAAAATTATCTTCCTTAGTGTAAAATCTTGCTGTATGTTTTTTGTGCCCTTTTACTCGCGCTGAGTAAAAGAGCAGTCAATCTTTGCAGATTGAAAACATATAACAATATAATTTCGTCTTTGTTCAGGAACTGAATTTCTCCAGATCAGAACTTTCTAATTAGTTTCTTTCTCTTCTTGCTGCTGCGAAATAAGAGGCGAATACTACTAAACATGTTGCAATTCCGATGTAAGTGATCATTTTGTTTAATTTTTAATTATTTGACTATTTATTATCAATTTTACATTTGCAATATTACGACTTTCAAACAAGGTTCCAAAATAAATAATCATGATGTATATCAGTGTTTTAAGTAGTTTTTGTTTAAGATTTAGATAAAAATAGTTTACAAATAATTAATATAAAAATGAAAAAATAATATGGCTTTTTTTGATTTATGTGCAAAAAATTATTGATCTGTTAAATATTTTGCAGCTTGTATTTAAAAGTTGATAATCCAAAAAAGAAAAAATGCAATACATAATAACATTTTCGGGGACAATAATATCTCACTTATTTTTGATATTTAACTTTCGCAATATTAAGAAATGTTAGCATAGAAACTCTACAAGGCACATTTTCGAGTATTTTTTTTGAATAAAATTTTTTAGAGTAAAGAAAAAAACAGCTTTTTTCAGAACGAAAAATGATAGTATTTTTTCTCATTTCCTGTTAACATAGCAGAAATTTTTGAAGAAGAATAGTTATTTCCTACAATTTTTTCCGGATGATATAGGAAAATGTTAAAAGCGGAATATATAAACTCATTCAATTATAAAGAGGAATCAGATCCAGAGATTGATAAATCAAATTACGATCGTCTGTGTCTTTTTTAATGTCCATTTACCGCTTTTGAAAACAGCTTCTATAAATCCGCCGCCCGCCCCACTTCCGTAATCGATCAGAAACCGTTCTTTATCATCGGTTTTTTTAATCTTTCCGACATAATCAGGAAACATTCCGAGACGATAATCTGATTCTAAATGAGACTGTTCTTTTTCTGGATAAATAAGAACTTTTATACTTTCCGGATTCATCTTTTGAAAATAATCGCAGTCAGAAAAATATCCTGCGAAAAAGTAATGGCTTTCAGAGAAATGAAACTGCTCGTAATCGTCATTCACAATTTGAGAATACAGATCCGAAAACTTTGATTTTTCAGATTTGTACAGGGGATTTTTATCGGTAAAATCATTTATTCCGTCTTTATCCGTATCTGCTGAATCCGGATTTAATAAGATTAGTTTTTCAAACAGGTCATTAAAGCGGTCTTTATCGCTGTCTTTTAAAACTTCTTTCAGATCAATATCAAAAACCAGCCTGTCTTTTACAGCTTCTTTTGAAGGAGATTCGGGATATGCCCAATTTCCGCTTATTCTTACAAAACTTCCGGAAAGTATGATGCTGTTTCCGGAAACAAAAATTTCAGGCTGATTTTCATTAAGATGGGTAAACTTACTCAAACCCAGATAATAAGCATTGGGAATATTGTTTTTAATTTCAAGAAGCCAGTATCCGAACTGGTTTTCACCAATTCCATAGATAAGACCATTTTCTTTCTGAATATTTTTATAATAAAACTGATCGCCGAAATTTTTCTTCAGTTCAGAAAATTTCAGGTCATATTCATCCATCCGCTTTTTGCTTTCCTTTTCATCAAAGAAATTACTGTTAATTTCATCCTGTTCTTCCTCAAAACTTTTAACGTTTGCATCGACAGAAAATTTTACATGTTTCGGATTGGATTTGATAATGGTTTCAGGCTGATCCAACTCAAACTCTTTGTATTGAGATTCTTTTTTATTTTCGCTTTCAAAGCAGTTTCTGTCAATTTCATACTGTTTACAGGAAAACAACACAAGAGCAATTAAAATATACGTGAGTTTCATGGCTGATTAATTTTTCTAATACAATTTCTGATCTTTTTCACAGAAAAAACTCGTTCTCTTCCCTTTTCCGGTTTCTTTTTTCACAATTTCCAAACCGCATTTCGGACATTTTTCCTGATGATACACTTCAAAATGTTTTCTCAGGACATTCGCTTTTTTCCATTTCTTAAAATCGAAACTGTAATTTCTGGCTTCTGCAATCAGTTCCTTTAATTTTTTTGAAGGTAAATTTTTAATAAGCGTTTCAGGATGAACTTCAATTCTGAACAAAGCCTCATTTTTGATAATATTGCCCACTCCCGCAAAAATATCCTGATCCATCAAAGCATCACAAACCATCATTTCAGGATTTGCTTTCAGCCTTTCTTCTGCCTTTTCGGGATTCCACAGATCGCTCATCACATCGGCTTCCCAATCGATATCTTTTAAAAATTTATCTTTTACCGTTTTTACATTGCAGGTATAAAAAAACATTCCGCCGTTCTTAAAGATTAAGCCCAGACGAAGATTCTGCGCCTGATCTTTTCTTTCAAATAAGCTGTAAGAACCAAACATCAGCAAATGAATTCGGATATTCGCTTTATCAAAAATTAAAAACGTCTGCTTTCCGAAGGTTTTGATTTCGCGTAAAAAATGGTCTTTAATTCCTGTTGTTTCAGTAATCGAATTTCCTTTTACCTCCATTACTTTTTCGCCTGCAAATTTCTGCAGATCTTCTTTCATCAGAACAATCGGTGGACCTTCGGGCATAGAATATGAATTTGAGAATGTACACAACAATTATTTTGCCATGAATTTTTATTTATTCATAAACGTTTTGGATTTCGGGACAGATTTTTGTGAAGATTGCCGGCAATAATAAATTTAAAACTGGATAAGCCTAAACAAATGACCGGAATGAATCTTTTTATGATCATTCCGCTTCTCAGTTAAATGAAGCCCTGAATTCTTTCGGGGTTAAATTGGTCTTGCTTTTAAATAATTTATTGAAAGATTGAGAATGCTCAAAACCAAGCTGATAAGCTATTTCACCAACGGATAAATTGGTAGAGGTTAATATCACTTTAGCCTGTTCAATAATTTTATGATGAATATGTTGCTGCGTACTCTGTCCCGTTAGCGACTTCAGCATATCACTCAGATAATTGGGCGAAACATGAAGCTGCTCCGAAAGATACTGCACAGACGGAAGTCCTGACTCGATGATCTTATGACTGTTGAAATATTCATCAAGCAAAGTTTCCATTTTAACGAGCAAATCATTGCTTGCTTTTTTGCGGGTAAGAAATTGCCTGTTGTAAAATCTGTTGCAATAGTTAAGCAATAATTCCAGTTGGGAAACCATGACATCCTGACTGAATTGGTCTATTGAAGTCTGATATTCCTGCTCTATACTTTTGAAAATTCCTTCTAACATTTTTTCTTCTTTATCCGATAAATGAAGGGCTTCATTTATAGAATACGAAAAAAAACCATAATCTTTAATGGTTTTGCCCAGCGGATAATTCAAAATAAAATCCTGATGAAAAACCAGCCACCAACCCGAAACTTCATAGTTATCTTCGCTGTCAGCCGATAAGACTTGTTGAGGGGCGGTCATTCCCAATACACCTTCATCGAAATCGTAATAATTTTGACCATACTTTAGTTTTCCCTTCAGATTTTTCTTCAGAGATATTCCGTAAAAATTAAGACTAAAATTTACTTTTCCTTTGGTATCAGAACGTCCAATATCATCCATTTTTATTAGACTTATCAGAGGATGCAATGGCTTTGAAAGTCCCAACAGGCTGTGCAGTTCAGAAACGGAATTTATTTTTATATTCGGTATTTTATTTCCCATCTTTCAAACTTATAAAAAATCATTAAAGCAAAACAAAATCCTGTCCTGCTTTAATGATGTCGATTCTTATTATTTGTCTTTTATAAACAGCCAAGCCCAGGCAATCAGCAAAAACTGAAAAGGCAGCCTTATTATGCTTGCTGTAAAATTCTCGTTACCGGTTCTGTAATAATCAACACTTTGAGGAATGTGGATTACAAAGAAAAAAACAAGTAACATTACAATAATTAATTGAGCCGACATTGCTCTGGTTTTTAACGGAATAAGCAGAACCGCCAATGCAATTTCGGCAACGCCGCTTGATAAAATCAGCAGTGAATGCGATGGAAGCCACGAAGGCATCATCGCATTATACTGTTCCGGTTTAATGAGATGCATCAAACCCATAAGAAAGTAAAAAGCAGCTAAAAGATAAAGCAATATAATTTTTACTTTTTTCATTTTTTACCTATTGAGCATTTTCTGAAACTTCTTTCCATTCTTTCCATGTTTCTAGCCTTTTGCTGTAAGCAGGTTCAATCATCATCAAAGGAAGCGATCCTAAAAACAGTCTCAATGGCGGATTTTCGGCATCTGCCAATTTTAAAATAGCATCGGCAGTTGCTTCCGGATTACCAAAAGACATATTTTTGCTGTTTTCAAGCATAGCGTTCCTTAGTGTGCTGTACGCCTCGATGGGTTTGCTGTGGCTTGCTGAAGTCGTAGCCCAGTCTGTTGCATAAGCAGCAGGTTCTATTAAGGTTGTTTTGATGCCGAACTGAGCAACTTCCTGATTTAGAGACTCACATATTCCTTCTACAGCCCATTTTGAAGCATGATAAATACTAAGACTTGGAAACGCCATTACTCCGCCAATACTTGATACCTGTAAAATGTGTCCCGCTTTTTGGTCTCTCATAATAGGCAAAACCGCCTGAATCATCCACAGAGAACCAAATACATTGGTTTCAATTTGCTGCCTTGCCTCAACTTCAGAAATTTCTTCTACATATCCGAAATGTCCATACCCTGCATTATTAATAAGGATATCTAATTTTCCAAAATGACTGACTACCTTTTCAACGGCTGAAAAACAATCTTCTCTATTGTCTACATCTAATGTTACAGGTAATACGGCATCACCATATTCAGATACCAGTTCTTTCAGCGTTTCAGTATTTCGTGCCGTTGCCGCTACTTTATCTCCTCGCTTCAATGCAGCTTCTGCCCATACTTTTCCAAAACCTTTTGATGCTCCTGTGATCAGCCAGATTTTTGATTCCATCTTTTTTTTATTTAAATTGTTAATGATGATACAAATTTCAGCCGATCTGTCCGGATATTTGTAGCCAAATCTCAGAATATTGTATCCAAAAACTAGCGATGAAGTTCTTTAAACATTTCAATATATTTCTCTTTGAACAGCTTTTCGGCATTTTCAGGGAAACGGAAACCATCGGGTCCCACGTAAATCTGTCTGGTTGCGTGATCTTGATCTGAAATCCTGATCTGGTTGTATTTCGTTAACCACACATCGAAATGCTCAATCAGTTTTGTGGCTTCGTCCAATAATTCAGGAGGTAAAGCATGACCGTTATTGATGAGCAGATCTCTGATGTGCTGATTGGATTTTAAAATAATTTCATCTTCATAGAATCTGTCATATTCCTGTATTTTGGAATATTTGTTCTGAAAAGCGAGCTTTAAACGGTTCAGATGAATGTAAACCTGTCCTAACAATTCTACCGTATTTTTCCGCCATTCAAAATAAGCCGTATCTTTTTTGGATAACGCTTCAAATTCCCTTTTCAAAACGGAATTGTATTTTTCTGTTCTTTTGTGAAAGAAATAAGCAATTATTGCGGTGAAAAATCCTGTAACAATCGTGCTTCCAAGGATTTGTTTAAAAAATTCGGACATGATTTCAGTTTTTTGGAGTTAATGATCCTAAAATTACGATGAAAATCAGCAAAATGTCACAGGTATTTTACGGAAAAACAAAAGCGGGAAACACGATATTTTTCAGAAAAATCCTTCCGATTAGTTCGTAAAAAATAAAATTTGAAGTAATTTTGAAAAATGATGAACTTAAACCAGATTTTCACGAATCAGCGTACCGGAAACAATCCACAGACAAAGGCTTCAAGAACGGATTTTCAGAGGGATTTTGACAGAATTATTTTCTCTTCGGCTTTCCGGAGACTGCAGAATAAAACGCAGGTTTTTCCGCTTCCGGGAAGTGTTTTTGTACACAACCGTTTAACGCATTCGCTGGAAGTTTCTTCTGTCGGAAGAAGTCTGGGAAGTGTCATGGGTGAGTTTATTCACGATGAGTTTAAAAATGATCTTACAGAAGATTCCAAAAACTTTTACCTTCACAATTTAGGCAACGTTATTGCGGCGGCGTGTCTGTGTCACGATGTCGGAAACCCCGCTTTCGGACATTCCGGAGAAGATGCGATTGCGAGTTATTTTGAAAGAAATGAATCTGATTTAAAGCCGAAATTCAACGAAAAAGAATGGGCGGATCTGGTGAATTTTGAGGGAAATGCGAATGCAATAAGAGTTCTGGCGCAGCAACAGCAGGGAAAAGATGCGGGAGGAATTCAGCTTACCTTTTCTACTTTGGCAAGTATCGCCAAATATCCGTGTGAAGCCATTGCTAAAAAGAAAGGAATCATTCACCGTAAAAAGTTCGGATTCTTTCAGAACGAAAAAGATATCTTCCTTGAAATTGCAAAAGGCACAAATTTAATTTCAGAAAGCGAAGAACCTTATATTTTTAAGCGACATCCTTTTGTCTGGCTGGTTGAAGCTGCAGATGATATCTGTTACAATATTATCGACATGGAAGATGCACACCGATTGGGAATCGTTTCTACCGCGGACTGCAAAAACCTGTTCTTTGAACTGGTAAAATCTGAAACCGACGATATAAATCGAGTAAAAGTCAAGCTGGATTCCATAGGAAATGAAAACGAACAGATTTCTTATTTAAGAGCCAAAGTAATCAATGCATTAATCAACAAATCGATTGAGCTTTATAAAAATAACTTTAATACCATTCTGGAGGGAAATTTAGAAAAAGGTCTTCTGGATATTTATAAGTACGAAAATAATGCTTTGCAGGATATTGAATCTTTCTCGATAGAAAAAATCTACAACCATAAAGCGGTGGTGGAAATTGAAAATGCAGGTTATAATGTAATGTACGAATTGCTGGATCATTTTATTCCCTCTATTCTCAAATCACATGATGAAAGGAAATCTTACGACAAAAAAGCGTTAAAACTATTACCTAAACAGTTTGTATACGACGATGGAACAGATTACCAGAAAGTTCTGGGTGTAATAGATTTTGTCTCCGGAATGACGGATAATTATGCAACCGATCTTTACCGTAAAATTAAAGGAATCGACATCGGAATGACGGTGTAATTGCTTTTTAGTAAAAAAAACTACTAACAGGATTTAAAAATAAAAAACTTCTTCAATTTAAAATTGTTGAAGTTTTTTTATACCCTGAACTCACCGTAAATTTCTTTTTTCTCCGTGCATATCAACTGTTGATTGTCATAGCTGTAACGTTTAAATTATTTTTTATATATTTAAACAAACACAAATAAATGTTTTTCAGTTAATTAAAAAATTTACACCAATAAAAAATCAAATTATGACATATTTAGGAATTATTGTTTTTATCGGATTGGTAACCTTATTTGCTTCTTTTTTCACAGTGAAACAGGAAACCGCGGCAATTGTAGAGCGACTCGGAAAATTTCACTCCGTCCGTCATGCAGGTTTGCAGCTTAAAATCCCTTATCTGGACAGAATCTCAAAAAGGATGAACCTCAGAATCCAGCAACTGGATGTAATGATTGATACGAAGACTCTGGATAATGTTTTTGTGAAAATGAAGATTTCCGTTCAGTTTCAGGTCATCAGAACTCAGGTTGCCGATGCTTTTTACAGGCTGGAAAGTCCGCACGACCAGATTACATCATATGTTTTTGATGTCGTAAGAGCCGAAGTTCCGAAATTAAAACTGGATGATGTATTCTTAAAAAAAGATGATATTGCCATCGCTGTAAAAGCAGAACTTCAGGAAGCCATGCAGAGTTACGGATATGATATCATCAAAGCTCTGGTTACAGATATCGATCCGGATGAGCAGGTAAAACACGCCATGAACAGAATCAACGCTGCGGAAAGAGAAAAAACAGCCGCAGAATACGAATCTGAAGCCCAGAGAATAAGAATTGTAGCCGTGGCAAAAGCCGAAGCGGAATCTAAAAAACTGCAGGGACAAGGTATTGCAGACCAGAGAAGAGAAATTGCAAAAGGGCTTGAAGAGTCTGTAAGAATGCTGAACAACGTTAATATCAACTCTCACGAAGCCTCTGCGCTTATTGTTGTCACGCAGCATTACGACACACTTCATTCTGTGGGAGCAAGCAACAGGAGCAATCTTGTTTTACTGCCCAATTCTCCTACCGCAGCAAGCGGAATGCTGAATGATCTTGTGGCCGCCATGACCACTGCCAATACAGTAGGAGAAATGACCAAAGGAAATTATCCTAAACCGCCGAAAGATCACGATCACAATGCGAACAGCAATACATAAAACAAAACCTCCGGAAATTCCGGAGGTTTTATTGTTTATTTTTTAGTTTTAGATATTTGCTTTACCAAAGTATATTTTATGGAAGATCCGTCTGCCGGAGGATTTTCTATTTTTTCCGTTTTTACTTTTAAAACATATTCATAACCTGGTTCATAAGTAAAACCTTCGATATTGGTATAAAAATTTGTCCACGAATCTGAAGCATTTTCTTTTACCTGAAGACATTTCATGGGTGCAACTCCGGTACAGTCTGCGGTTTCAGGACCTACAATAAATGTTTTTTCGTTCGCAGCAGCAACGTTGGAAGAACTTGTACACTGCGTAAGAATCATAACAAAAATTGCCGAAAACGTTACTTTTAAAAATGTTGTGAAATTTTTCATAAATAAAATTTTAGGACTGGGTTGCAATTACTGTGCCGTGAAATGATCTTAAAATTTACTTTTCAGTAGTTTTTTTATCTGAAACTCCCCAAAATTTCTGTTTCCCGATCAGCAGTTCAAAAAACAGCCTGAAGTCTGAAATCAATGACCAAAGAGGATATTTGAAGGTTGCAGGTTTATTTTTTTCAATCACTGCATGACTGAACCACGCGAATCCGTACCCGAAAATCGGGACATACCAGAGAAATCTTTCTTTTCCGGAGCTGATAACATATCCTATGACGAAAAAGACAAGCAGGGTTCCCAGAAAATGAAAGATGCGGGTTCCTGTTTTACTGTGTTCCGTAAGATAAAACTCATAGAACTCTTTGAAGGTTTTAATTCTTTCAGACATGATTATTTGTACTTTAAAGTTCCAATCATAAAAGTTTCAGAAGCATTCAATGCACGTGAATTTTTAGTCAGTTCCTTTATTACCCCCTTCATTCTTAATGTAATTGGAATGAATAAAATAAGTGTCTCTGTTTTCGCGGGTAATGTAACCTGTATGAAAATCCAGTCCTACAATATATACCTGATTTTTATTTTTACCTAAAATATAATGCTCCAGATCCTGTCTTTTGCTGAAATATTTTATCTCTGTACAAAGTTTTTTAATCATTACAGACGAAGCCTGCTGTGCAAGATACGTTCTGTTGATATCAAAACCGTAATCCGATAAAGTATTCGTTACAAAATATCCGCAGGCAATACTGCCTTTTTGCGGTTCTCTGGAGGTTCCTGCAAAAGACCATGGCGTTTTTGCCCAGTATTGAGGAACATCATTATTGATAAATTTAAAAAAATACTGCTTTTTCTCTGCTTCTGTTTTTTGATGAATTGCTGTTAAACATTCCTTATAACTTCGTTTTACTTCTGCACGGTTTGTTTGGGAATTGCCTTCATGATCAGATGTCTTTTTACAGCCTCCCAATATCAGAAGCGAAAAAACAAGCAGATATTTCATCATACAATTAAGCTTTACCCAATTTGCTGTTTCTGTATCCGTAGCAGAAATAAATTACCAAACCTATAGCAAACCACAGTCCAAACCAGAACCAGTTGTCATGGCTCATTCCTGTAAGAAGATATAAGCATGAGCTTAAACCGATTAACGGAATCAGTGAAAGATTTTTAACAAATGCCAATACACAAAGCAGTAAATTAACCAGAATAAAAAAGAAAATAGAAGCTCTGAATTCTCCTTCTTTAGGATCTTTCCAGTCCATTAAATTATGGAAAAAATCAGGCTGCCAGAAATAGAAAACCACTAATCCACCAATAAAAATAAGAGGAAAAATAAGCTTTCCGTTGATGTAAGGCAAATGAAATCTTCCTTTGATTTTTTCTTTTGCCGGAAGCATTAAAACTCCTGCACAAACCAAAACAAACGCAAAAATGGTTCCGATACTTGTAAAATCGAGGATGAAAGATTTATCGGTAAATAAAATCGGAATTCCCACCACAATCCCTGTAACCAAGGTCGCAAACGAAGGTGTTTTATATTTCGGATGTACCGTCTGAAATTTCTGCGGCATCAGTCCGTCACGGCTCATGGCGTACCAGATTCTCGGCTGTCCCATCTGGAATACCAAAAGAACAGTTGTAATCGCTACAATGGCTACAAACGAAACAACAAGTTCCATCCATGCAACATTGGCATTTCCTTTTTCAAAAATAAAGGAAAGCGGATCTCCTACCCCATCGAATTTTCTGTAATCCACCATTCCGGTAAGAACCAGCGTTAAAGCGATATAAATAAAAGTACATAATACCAGAGAAATAATCATTCCTTTCGGAAGCGTTTTCTGAGGATCTTTTGTTTCTTCCGAAAGTACACTCAGCGCATCAAACCCGATATAAGCGAAGAAAACTCCCGAAACAGCACTCATTACGCCTGCAAAACCATTCGGCATGAAAGAAGTAACCTGAGTTTCCGGGTTTAAAGGTGTCCAGTTATCTGTGTTGATGTACGCAAATCCTACTAAAATCACCAAAACAATCACCGCTAATTTCAGGATTACCAACGCATTATTGAAATTTTTACTTTCCTTAACTCCTACATAACAAAGCCATGTAATCAATCCATTGATGACCAATGCCGGAACATCAACGATGAATTTTAAACCTCCGATTAACGGAGCGTTCGTCCATGCATTAATAAGTTCCTTATTCTCGGAACCGCTCATAAAAGCTTTCTTAGCTTCCGTATAACTGCACGTAAGATAATCAGGAATATGCATTCCTAAGCGGTGCAGGAAACTTGTAAAATAATCGGACCACGAAAATGCGACGTAGATATTTCCAAAAGAATATTCCATAATCAGCGCCCAGCCGATGATCCAGGCAATTAATTCCCCGAAACTTGCATAAGCGTAAGTATACGCGGAACCCGCAGTCGGGATTCTGCTCGCAAATTCTGCGTAGCAAAGTGCTGTAAAACCGCACGCAAAACCACAAATCAAATATAGTAAGATCACACCGGGACCTCCTCTGAAGACGGCTTCTCCCAAACTGCTGAAACTTCCGGCTCCGATGATGGCGGCAATACCAAAAAATACGATGTCCCAAACACCCAAAACCCTCAATAAACTCGTAGATGTGTCTGTCTCTGAATAGATTTTTCTTCTAAAAAGTTGATTCATTCAATTCTATATTTGATTCGAAAAAAGCAAATGTAATTATTTCTCCGAAATAATTTTTATTTTCTTAATCTTTCTTATCAAAAAGTTAAGAAGTCTTAAAAAAAATTTTGGTTACTAACAATGTGTTAAAACGCTTGCTTATACAATATCTTTTCAATATTTTCGTTGATAAATTGTGGATAAATATTCCCGTAATTTTAAATATCTGAACCTGATTTTCAGGCTTCTTCATGTTAAAATTTAAAATTAATGAAATCGAAAAAAATACTTTTAGCGGCTGCTGTAATGTATTTCGGGATCTCCGATGCGCAACAGTCTCAGTACTTTACCCAAAAAGAAAACTACAGATTCAATCTCGCTGAAAATCTTTATCAGACCAAAATATACAACGCTTCACAATACGAATACGCCAGACAATATTTCTACAATCAGCATCTGTCGCGTTCGAGAAAAGAGGCTGCGCAGTTTTTTGATAATGTGATCGGCGTCATTCTTCAGAAAAATCATGCGGAAGAAGGATTAACCGCTTTCATGAAAGAATATCCGAATTCCGCGTATTTTGCACAGGCAAATTTACCATTGGCTGATTATTATTTAGCTAAAAAAGATTTCACCAAAGCTCTGGAAACCCTGAAAAAAGTAAACCAGTATCAGCTTTCCAAAGAGGAAAATACACAATACATTCTGAAACTGGGATACGCCAAATTCATGATGGGCGATTCCAAAGGCGCAACAGATGCACTGGAAGAAGCTTATAAAACGGCAGATCAGTCTCAAAAAGGCGATATTGCTTATATGTTGGGACACTTGTATTATTCCAACAGACAGAATGATAAAGCGTTCCGTTATTTTGATTCCATTAAAGAAGAACCGAAATATTCTAAGCTGGTGCGTCCTTATTATGTTCAGATGTACTACAATGATAAGGATTACGATAAAGCGATTTCTGAAGGAACTGCTTTACTGAATGAAGATATCTCGGAATCTTACAAAGCGGAAGTTCACAAGATCATTGGTGAAAGTTATTTCATGAAAGATGATTACACTTCCGCATACCCACATTTAAAAGATTATCTGAGCGTTCAGCAAAATCCGTCCGAGAATGATCTTTATGAGATGGGATTTGTTGCGGCTCAGCTTAAAAAATATGACGAAGCGGTTTCTTACTACAACCAATTACTGAACAGCAATTCGGCTTTGGCTCAGAATGCTTATTATCAGCTTGGAAATGCTTATCTGGCGGTCGGTAAAAAACAGGAAGCACTTTCGGCTTTCCGTTCTGCGTATCAGATGAATTATGATAAGAATGTGAAAAAGCTTGCGCATGAACAATACGCTAAATTAAGCTACGACATCGGAAATCCCTTTGAAAGTGCTTCTACAGTAATTCAGAATTATATTAATGAAAACCAAAACGGCGCGAATGCTTCGGAAATGAGATCGCTTTTGGTAAAATCCTATTTATATTCCGGAAATTATAAGGAAACCCTGAACGCGATTGACCGTTTACAGAGCTCAACGCCGGAAATCAATAAAATCGATCAGGAAGTTTCTTATCTTTTGGGAACGGAAGAATTCAACAAAGGAAATTATGATGAAGCGGAAAATTACTTCTTAAGAAGTTTAGGATTTAACATCAATAAAGAATTCAACAACAGAGCTTTATATTGGTTAGGACAGGTGTATTACCAGAAAGGAAACTATCCTTCCGCAATCGCCCGTTATGAAAAATTACTGGGTGAAAATTTCCCTGAAAAACAACAATTACCTTATGATTTAGGCTATGCTTATTTCAAATCTAAAAAATTCGATCAGGCGGAAACGTATTTCAAGCAATATTTAGCAAATCCGAAACCTGAGTTTAAAAATGATGCAGAACTTCGTTTGGCAGATATTAATTACGCGAATAATAACCTGAACGAAGCGATTGCCATTTATGATAAAAACGAAGACGCAACAGATTATACGCTGTATCAGAAAGCAATGGCTTTAGGATTTAAAGGAGATACACAGGCGAAAATTTCCAACCTGAAAAACCTTTTATCCAAATATCCTGATTCTGATTATTATGATGATGCACAATACGAAATCGGGACAGCTTACGCAGCGCAGGACGATTTCAGTAATTCAAATGATTACTTTAACAAAGTGATTAAAACTTCGTCTGATAAAGATTTGGTTGCCAATGCATCGATTTACAGAGCACAGAATTACATTGATCAGAACCAAAGCGATAAAGCTTTGTCTGAACTGAGATCTCTTGGAGAACAATATAAAAATACAGCGTATGCGGAAAAAATCGTTCAGGCTGCAAAACCGATCTTTACAAAGAACGGAGATGTTTCCGGCTATGAAACTTTCGCAAGAAATTTAGGAGTTAATATTGATGCATCAGAAATTGATGAAATTAACTTATCGACTGCAAAACAGTATTTCACGAAGAAAGATTACAAAAACGCGATTTCTTACTACGAAAAATATTTAACGCAGAATCCGACCGGAGAAGGGCTTTATCAGGCAAAATATGAGCTGGGTGAAAGTTATTATCAGACCAAAGATACTACAAAAGCACTGTTGGTTTTACAGGAAGTTGCCAATGTTCAGAATGATTATCAGGATGATGCACAAACCCGTTTAGCGCAAATTTATGTCAATCAGGGGAATACTGCTGAAGCTAAAAAATATCTTGAAAATATTAAAAACTCATCAGACGTTAATATTAAAAATTACGCCAATGTTGAGCTGATGAAAGTTTATGCCGATGAAAAGAACTTCTCTCAGGCTGAAAAATTA
Organism: Chryseobacterium sp. 2P; assembly: GCF_059579425.1. Taxonomy (NCBI): domain Bacteria; kingdom Pseudomonadati; phylum Bacteroidota; class Flavobacteriia; order Flavobacteriales; family Weeksellaceae; genus Chryseobacterium; species Chryseobacterium sp. 2P. Next base: position 1,702,167 of record NZ_CM184194.1, on the reverse strand, counting down.
GCCGATGCGGTGATTGCAAACAATAAAAACTCTGCGGCGGTTATTGAGACGGCAAAAGTAATTAAGGCAAGAAGTCTGATGAATTCAGGAAAAGACAAAGACGCACAGTCGGCTTACGCTTCTCTTGAAAAATCATCCAATACCTCGGTTGCCGCAGAATCTCTGTACGCAAAAGCTTATTATCAAAACAAAGGAAAAGCGTTTAAATCATCCAATGAAACGATCTTTAAATTAGCCAATAATTATGCTTCCGAAGAATATTGGGGTGCAAAAGCACTTGTTCTGATGGCGAAAAACTATGTTGGTCTGAAAGACAATTATCAGGCAAGTTACACTTGTGATCAGATCATTGAGAATTATAAAGATTTCCCTGAAATTGTAGCGGAAGCGAAGGAAGTTAAAAAGCAGATTAAAAAGTAAAAATATATTTAATGTATCAATTTATCAATGTAACAGTTTACGAATCAAACTTTACATTGCCGGATTGCTGCATTGATAAATTGGTACATTATTAATACAAAAAGTAATGAATAAAAGAATTCAATTATTATCCATCATATTTTTAGGGGTTTCGTCGGTAGCGTTTTCCCAGATAAAAGAAGAAAAACTGATTCTCAATAAAAAAAGGGAACCGGAAGTAAAGAAGATCGAAAAAAAGAAAACTTCGGTAGAAACCATCAAAAATTATCCGCCGGAAGAAAAATCTCAGAATCCTGTACAATACAACATTACGGATGTTCCTGCGGTTTCGGATTTTAAAACATCAACCATTCAGGGAGCAGATGTTACTCCGAAATTTGAAGGTTCAGCGCAAAACAACTACATCCAGTTCGGAATGGGAAATTTCGGTAAAATTCTGGGGGATGCAAATATTTCGAAAACGCTGGAAAATAAAATTGAGGTTGGAGTGGATGCTCATTTTCTTTCAACACAGGGTTTAAAAAAGGAATACGACTGGGATTCTAAGCAGAGTTCAACCACTTTAGGAGCTTTTCTGAATTCTTACGGAGATAAAGGAAAATTCAATCTGAATGCAGAATATGGTTTAAACAGCTATAATTATTACGGAATTTATGCACTGACTCCGAGCAATGATGTTGATCTGGATCAAAGAGTCAATCAGTTTAAAGTAAATGGTTATTATGACTTTTATTCGAACGAAATTCTGAATGATGTGAGGGTGAAATCTTCCTTCTTAAAAGACCATTTTGATGCTCAGGAAAATCAGGCTTCCGTTTTGGCTAACTTTTCGAAACATGGGGTTGAAATCGGCAAATCAGGTATCAGTCTGAATGCAGATTTAGGCGTTGGTCTAGAAACGGTAAAAACTGAATTTTCAATCAGAGATAAAAATTCGTCCAACTTTTTTAATACAAGTCTGAGCCCGAAAGTTACTTTCAGAAAAGGGGATTCTTACCTGAAATTAGGATCTCAGTTCGCGTTTCTGAATGATAAAAACCAGAATGATCTGATGGCTGAGCAAATGAAAAACAATAAAACCTATTGGTTTCCGGAAGCGGAATTTCAGGTTGCTGCAGCACAGGAGTTTAAATTTTACGGAGGAGTTGACGGAGGTTTAAAGCTGAATACCTATTCGGATTTACTGCAGCAGAATCCTTTCATCGTTTCTGACCAGTATTTACGACCTACCGAAACAAAATATCATTTTTATGTAGGTTTAAGAGGAGATATCGATGAAACTTTTAAGTATGATGTTTCTGCAGGGTACGGAAAAATGAGAGACATTATGTTCTTTAAAGCAAATGATCTTTTTGACACGAATTTCACTCTGAACCGTTCTGCCTATAACTTCGCGAATACTTTTTCTGCGGTGTATGATGACGGAAATGTAGGAGATATCAACGGTAGTTTGCAGTATTTTCCTCTGGCAAATTTAGTGTTGGACGGAGAAGTGAAATTTACCAAGTTTGATCTTAAAAATTACGAAAATATTTATAACGTTCCCTTGGTTACGGCAACAATCGGAGCAAAATATACCATGTTAGATCAAAAATTATTATTAGGTTTTAAAGGGATTTTTGCCAGCGACAGAACAACGAATTCATTTATGATTCAGGAAGTTGGAAGTCCTCTATTCTATCAGTCAACAGAGAACACCAACGATAAAGTGGGAGGTTATGCAGATTTAAATTTGTCTGCAGAGTATAAAATTCACAAAAATTTCAGTATTTTCGCGCTTGGAAACAATCTTCTGAGCTCAAAATATCAGACGTACCAAGGCTATAAAGTTCTGGGTGCACAGGTTTTGGGAGGCGTGAAGATTACGTTCTAGAGTCTTAGGGTGGGAGAGTTTTTGTGTTTGAGTGTTTATTTATTCAGATTTAAAGCTCTCTTAGTCTCAAACCCTACAACTCAAATAGGCTGCATAGTTTAATGGATAGAACTTCGGATTTCGGCTCCGACAGTGAGGGTTCGAATCCTTCTGCGGTCACTTTTAAGGACAGACATTTGATGTTTGTCCTTTTTTATTGATTATCATTGCCAATCATTTAAATCTCTTTGATATCTATCATTAATTTTTTGTCAAATTTATTATCTGGATTTATTCTAAATTAATATATTTGCATCATGAATATGATCGTTCCTTTCAAAGTAGCTCCATTAGCTCCTGCTTTTTCAATGAATACAGAAGAAATGTATTGCGGTGACAAGAAATCATGCTGCAAAAAATTTAAAAAGGGAAAAAGATGCAAGAAGTGTCCGGGAAGAAAGAAAATGGCTTAATTAAAGCTTTTTAACAGGAAATAGACCGCCAGAATTAATAAGACCAACCCGATAATAATTCTCGCGATTTTTGGCTGTCCGTGAGGATTTGCAACAGTTCTTGGCTGTGACTTAAATAATTCCTCTGCCTTATCTTTAAATTTTTCCGAATTGTTTTCAAAAACTTCGGTAATTGTAATGCCCTGAACGGCTGTTTTGTGCAATAAAGAATTCGTAGCATGAAGCAGAATCTGGAATTTTCCGTCTTTAAATTCCGTTATTTTAAAAACTCTTTCTCCATAAGGTTTTTCCAGTCCGAAAGGTAACACTTTCACCACATCCGCATTTTGAGTCTGCCAATTGATAATGATCTCCTCTCCTTTTTTCGCATGAATTTTGTTTGCCGTAAAAGTTTTAATAGAAGGCGGAATATTGTACCTGAAGCTTTTCTGATGACTTTCTAAATTCTGATTGTAAGAATGTCTTCTGCTTTTATCACTCAATGTTTCATAAGCTTCCTGAATTTCACGGAACCGGTCTGCGAAAAAATCATCGTTATCATTTTTATCAGGGTGATATTTTAAGGATAGTTTCCGATAGGCTTTTTTGATGTCTTCTTCCGAAGCATCGTGAGAAATTCCGAGAAAATAGTAGTAATCTTTCATTAAGCTATGCAAAAATAGGGATTTTATTTTCTTTTTTAAACGCAAATGGCACGAATAATTTCACAAATAGCTCGAATAATGTTGTGCTATGCTTTTAATTTTTTTCTTTAAAAGACAAAAAGTCGTATAAAGTAAAATTTCTAAAAACTCTTTGGAGTTTTATCTGTGTAGAAATCATATTAAGAGGACGTTCGGCGTTCCGTAGGAACGCCATCTTAGAACATTTATCAAAATATTTGGTAATGTACTGAAAAATAGTTGGTGAAATTCAGGATATATTTTAATAAATTATGGATGTTAATCCGAAGAGGACAAAAGCACTGGTGGAGATCAACTTTTCAGCAATAGGATTAATGTTCAAAACGATAGTTTTAAGGTGAGGTTTCCCTCACCTTTTCGTTTATTATCGGATGAACCTTATGGCTAAAAAAACTCTATTTTTCGTTAGAAAAATAAATATACCATTTGATGAAATTGATTCGGTTTTTCAATGTGAGACCTCTGTGCAGGTCGAGATGATTTTTTAAATGGCTGAAATATCCCTCAATACCATTGGTTGTTTTAGGAATATTGGGATTTTCCAGATAATGAAACATATTGGGCAATGCCCGTTTTATAGTAAAATACGATCGTCTGAGAAGCTTGTGGGTATACCAGTATCTTTCGGTTTCAAGATTAATTGTTTTTTCATTAATATAATCCTGATGTCTCAAATACCAGTCGTTGAGTTCATTTTTCCACCAGATTTTATCGTTTTGTGTTTTAATTTTCAGTAATAATAAAACGTGTTTTCGAAGTTCCTGACCGGCAATGTGTTTAGGAAACTTTGTGAGCCAGATCAGGCACATTCTCTGAATATGAACCAGACATCTCTGAGTAATGATGTCTCCATCAGATTTATTTATGGCTTTCAAAACGCTTTTATGTCCATCTGTAGTAATGCTTTCCAGCTTTACGCCCAGCCGTAAAAGATTGTTTAAATCTTCCCTGATTTCTTCATAATGTTCTCCATCGGTAAAACGGATAAGCTGTGTATATCCATCAAAATCATCCTGATAAGCAATTAAACAGAACTGAGCAAAATAAGTTGCATCCATTCTTAAATTCACCTTTTCCCGTTTGATGATCTTTAAGGTAGGAGACTGCTCTAAAATGGTATAAAATGTTTTCTGCAAAGTATCTTTCGAATAACCGCTGTCTCTGCAAAGCGTTTTGTAGGTCTGCCTTTCCAATACCCATTTTTTGAACCAGATAAAACGATTTTTAATTCTCTGCTCCGTTCTGTTTTGAGTAAATAAAATCCCGCAATTTTTACATTTAAATCTTTGCTTTCCCCCTTGTTTTCCCCAACGAATTACCTCCAGGCTTGAACAAGACCAACAACGTTTTTTTGCCATTTTTCAGACAAAGAAAAAGTTTTATGAAACACGTTTCATAAAACTTCCTCCAAGCAGCCTAACAATGAGGTTTTGATAGAATTCTACCAACTATTTTTCAGTATTATGCCAAATATTTCAAGCTTGCTTGTTTAAATCTTTTTAATGTTTCGGTTCAGGCGGCGAAGCCGCCTGAACCGAAACCCTATTTTCCGAGATTGCTTTTTCGCTTCGCTCATCGCAATGACTGTAAAAAATTCCGGCTCGGGAAGCTTCGCTTCCCGAGCCGGAATTAAACAATTTCAATTTAGTTACTTTTATTATGCTTCTGCAACGTTTTCTTTTCTTTCGAAACCTCTGTGGCGGCATCTTGAAGCGAATTCTTTTTTAAACTTTCCTTTCAGCTCCTGATATTGCTCATCATTCATTTCTCTGATTTTATCCGCCAATCCGAAAGGAGATTTTTCTTTGATTCCGTATTCCTCAAAAATACCCTTTACAAATCTTTTTCTCTGCGCTGCTTTTTTAACAACTGCTGCAACTCCTACTACGGCTAAAGCAGCTAAAGCGCCTTTTAATACTGAATTTTTCATTTTTTCAAAATTTTAAATTTTACTACTTTTTGTTTTTTATATAGACGAATAAATGCTGAATTTACTTTACTACTTCTAAATTTTTATTTATTCGTTTGTTCTGTTGTGCCTGTTGAAAAAACCTGCTGAACATTTGTCCCTCCACACTTCTTTGAATTTCTCTCTTTCTTCGGGAGTAAGATGCATCATTTTTTCTCTCATCTTCTTTTCTTTAAAATCCCTCATTCCTTTTCCGAAATGAAATCCTCCGAAAAGAATCTTACTTAAAATCAGAATTCCCATTGCCTGCCAGAAAGTAATGGATTTTACACCCAAAATTTCAGGGAGAAGGCAATTCCAGAGCGCCATCACGATCCATGTAACGCCTAAAAAAATCAATGGCGGACAAAGAATCAGAAAAATCCAGCCTTTTTTATGTTTATGATTCATATCTTTTTATTTACTAACTGTTTAAATCTTCGTATAATTTTCTCAATCTGTTTCTTAAATGTTTGACGGCGTAATTTTTACGGCTAATAATCGTTTTAATGTTTTCACCATGCTCATCCGCAATTTCCTGAAGGGTTTTGTCATTAAGTTCATTTTCCACATAGACGAGTCTTTGTTTTTCCGGCAGTTCATCCAGAGCTTCAAAAAGCTTTTTCCAGATCTCGTCCTGAAACATTTTAATTTCGGGGCCTGCACTTTCATCCATCAGCAGAATATCTTTGATGGAAAAATCTCCGTCTTCATCTTCATACACGAAATCTTCAAGATTCTCGGTTTTCTTCTTGCGGTATTTGTCCGTGATTTTATTTGCCGTTACTCTGTACAGCCAACCGCCAACATTCACAATCTCAGAAAGATTGGTAAGACTACTGAACTGATACCACACTTCCTGCAGAATATCTTCCGCATCCTCCGTATTTTTCACTTTCGGACGAATGTACGACATCAGCTTTCCTCCGTACTTTGAAACGGTCTGCGAGATGATATTTTCCTTCTCCTTCTGTGGCATTGTTATTTTTTCGACAATCTCCATATTGCTATGACGATTGAAAATTTTGTTTTACTTTAATAAATTTAAAATAATTTTTGAGAAATTAAGATTTTGTTTTATTCATCCGTATTTTGAAACATGAATAAAGCAAACTTTTTTTCGCTAATAACACAAATCCTATTATTATGTAACCTAAGTTCGGGATAAGAAATAAATTTAAATAATTGATTTATCGCATTATATTAATTTATCGCAAAGAAAAACAAAATAGTATTATTTTGATAAGTTTTACGCCTTTGTATATCTTAAAGCTAAATTCCTGATAATTGAATCTCTTTGTTTAACCTTGCGTTTAAGAAGACTTATCCAAAACTCAGGTTAAGTATGAAATTTTTAAAAGATATATGTCCTAATTTGTATTTAAACAAAAAAACGAAAAGCTAAGCCTTCCGTTTGTATTTTGAATGATAAGTTTTAATTCAGATAAATTCCGAAGTACCAAGTCCAGACAATCAAAATAATCTGCATCGGAATTCTTTTTTTATACAGATAATTCATTCCGGGACCAGTGAAATCCGCTTTAAAAATATTGATTTTTTTTCGGGAAGAATTGATATTCGCAACGAAAACCAAAACATAAAAAACAATCAGTAAAACAGCAGTCAGTTCACGAATGGAAGGAATCATCAATCCGATTCCGGCTGCAATCTCAATAATTCCTGTTATGTATACCCAAAATAGTTTTGCCGGGATAAAATCCGGAATCATCATTGCCATTCCCTTTTGAAATTTAAAATGAGAAAATCCTGTAAATATGATGAAAACAGCCATTCCCAGATTTCCGGAAAACACAAAATTCCAGTCTCCCTGAAAAATTCTGGTTGCCAATAAAGCTAAAATAAATGTGGTAAAAAGAATGGTCAGCAATTTCATAAGATGTCTTTTTGTTTCCAGTAGATACAAAGATTTACACTATGATTAATAGTAATTTTATCAACTATAAATATAGTTTAAAATAAGTGCAAATCGTAGAAAATAATTATTTTTCAGCAAGTTCTTTTACAATTTGCAGACCTTTTGTAAAGCCTGTATTCATATGCTCTTCCCAATCTTTTTCAGTCTGAACTTCGGCATGAAGTTTTGTTTTGCCATCAAAATCGATTAAAAAATATTTTTCAAAGCAGCCGCTCCACTGTTTCACCTCCATGCTTTCTGTATCTTCGTTACCTGCTTCATCTCGCATTCCCAAATGTTTGAAAACAATCTGATCAGGCTTTTCCAAACTGTCTATTGTAGAAACCATTCCTGCTCCTTCTGCATTTGTAAAATAGGTTTTCCCGTTTACTTTCCAGTCGGATTTCATAAAAGAAGCCGAATTTGGATTAAAAAATTTCGTCCACTCACTGTAGGTGTGTTCATTCCACAAAACGTCCCATATTTTTTCTTTCGGAGCGTTAATGATAATTTCATACGATAAAGTTTCCATAATGTTTTTATTCAATTTTAAAACTGATTTTCAGATAAATGCTTCACATTGGAAAGTGCATTGGAGAAATTTTCTTCGAAAAAGCTTTTAAACTCTTCTGAAGTCTGAATTTCAACGGTAAGATGCGTTGTATTTTCGTTTTCTGTTAAAATATAATTTTCTGTCCCACTTTTAAAGTTCTGCGGTGTTTCAACGCCATTATAAATTTCGCCAAGATGCTGAAAGGTAATCTCTTCATTGGGAACAAGCTTCACAATTTTGCTGAACATCCCGTTGTTCTGAGGATCCAGAAATTTAATAATTTCATTTTCTTTTAAATTTCCCTGATAAAAAGAACCTTCTCTGAATGCAGAAGTCCATTGTCTGAAAGAAAAATCATCCCAGAGCACACTCCATACTTTTTCCGGCTCAGCATTGATCTGAATATCAAAATGTAATTTTTCCATAAAAAATATATAAACTAGCTGTTATTTTAAATACGATGTTACCCGCCTACGAAATCTCCGCCGTTAATGTGAATAATTTCTCCCGTTATAAAACTGGAATCTTCCGAAGCCAGAAAAACATAAGCCGGAGCAACTTCCGATGGCTGTCCTGCACGTTTTAACGGGTTATCTTTTCCAAAGGTTGAGAGATCGTCGAAAGTTTCCTTCACAAGAGGAGTCCAGATCGGACCGGGAGCAACGCCGTTGACTAAAATCCCTTTCTCTGCGATATTGGTTGCCAGAGAACGAATAAAAGTTGCGATAGCACCCTTCGTAGCGGAATAATCAATCAGATGATCGCTTCCTCGGTATGCCGTTACTGAAGTGGTACAGATAATCCGGCTCCCTTTTTTCATCAGGGTTAAAAGATCTCTGGTGAGAGCAATCATAGAAATAATGTTGACATTAAAAGTTTCGAGAATCTGCTCATCAGAAATATTTTTAATATCATTTTCCGGAAACTGAATACCTGCATTGTTTACAAGAATATCTAAGGTTTTCCAGTCTTTTTTAAGCGAATCCATGCATTTTTTTCTGAAGGACTTTTCGGAGACGTCTCCTTTCATCAGAATACATTTCCGCCCTTCTTTTTCTACGAGATTCTGAGTTTCTTTTGCATCGTCATCACTTTCTTTGTAAATAATCACAACATCTGCTCCTTCTCTCGCAAAATGAACCGCAACCGCCTGTCCGATTCCGCTGTCTCCACCTGAAATTAAGGCTTTTTTACCCTTTAGTCTATCGCTTCCTTTATAATTTTCACGGATGATTTCAGGAAATACCCCTTCTTCAGGAACTTTTGACTTTGAGTCTGACTTGTTCTGTGTCTTCATAAGCAAATCTTTTATGAATACCCATCAAACAGCAAGCCGAAACGGAAAAATTATGACGTTGAAGAATATAAGCAGAAAGTTTTGTAACGGTTAAAAAGCTTCAAACCTCCCTGCTTCCTTCTTCAATCGAATCCTAAGAATTATAGGCATCTTCCAGATCCTGAATAACAATTTTGTGCATTCCCATCATCGCCTGAAATACTTGCTGACCTTTTACCGGATCTGATCCGTTCATCAGTTCCAGCAATCTTTTGGGAACAATCTGCCAGCTCAAACCAAATTTATCTTTCAGCCAGCCACACATACTTTCTCTTCCTCCATCTGCCGTTAAAGCATTCCAATAATGATCGGTTTGTTCCTGATCATCTGTCATTACGACCATAGAAATTCCTTCATTGAAATCGAACTGATGATCGTAAGAATTATCCATACAGAAGAAACTGTATCCATCAATTTCAAAATGGGCATGCTGAATATTTTCTGCCGGTTCAGGAGCAGGATGTCCTTCGCTTCCATAGCCATATCTTAAAATATTTCCGATTTTAGAATTCGGGAAAACTTTAGTGTACAATTCCATCGCTTCCATTGCTTTTCCGTTATTTTCATGAATAAACATTAAGGTAGGAATTATTTTCTGTTCAGTTTGTTTTTCACCTAAAAAGATTTGCCACGTTACATCATATTTATCTTTCAGCCAGCCATATTTTTTGCTCCAGGAATAAGAATCCAGAGGCATTAAAGCAATTCCGCCTTCCAATAACCCGTCCCAATACTTTTGCACCTCATCTTCCGTTTCGCAAATCACCATAAACGAAACCGATGCATTTTTTTTGAAATGAGGACCGCCATTCAGCATCATCATTTTCTGACCGAAAAGCTCGATATTCATCACCATCGGAGTATCTGCGGTAATTTTTCCGTTAAATATTCTGCAGTAGAATTCTGCGGATTCTTTTGCGTCTCCGTCATACCAGAGACACGGGAAAATAGTGTTGTTCATATTTTTAAATTTTATTTTTTTGCTTTGAACACCAATAGCTTCAAATGTTTTTCACGAATAATCACAAATGATTCGAAAGGTTCAGCTTGGCATCTCTGATACCAACAGTTTATTTAGCAATATAACTGATGCATGTCATGCTGAGCTTATCAAAGCATTTAATCAAAATTTATAATGAAAATGTATGCAGATATTGGTGCAGTTTGTGTTCTATATCAATTTTTAAAGGAAACATTGTTTTCCTGCATATAGGCTTTGAGTTTGTACATTGTACTTTTTCCGAAACCGTGAAGCTGCAGGATTTCCTTTTCAGAATACTCTGAAAGTTTTTCAAGAGAATCAATCTTTTCCTTTGCCAGAGCTCTTCGGGCAGGAGCGGCAAGAATTCCCTGTAAAAAAGTTCCGTTAACTACATGACTCACCGCGCAAATGGAACTTAAACATTTTGCCATTATCACTAAATTGATCATGATTCTGAAAATTAAAAATCTTTCTTAATTGTTTTCTACATACTTATGAAAATTGTTCAGAATTGCATACCATCCTTCTCTCTGCATTTCTACGGGATTCTGTGTTTCCGGATCGAAAATAATCTGTACGCTGGTTGTATTTTCATCCATCTTATCAAAAGTTATCTCTGCTTTTCTTCCGTCTTCCATGTGATATCTGATCTTCTCATACGGTATCACTTCATCATAAGTTCCCACAAAATCGAATCCAAAGCTTTTATCTTTGGCTTCCATCCTGTTTTTGAACTGTCCTCCGACTCTGAGATCGTTTTCTGAACTCGGACATTCCCAGGATTCGTGGGCAAAATTCCATTTGGTAATATGCTCCGGACCGTTGTAATAGTCCCAGACTTTCTGAACAGGTGCCAGAATTGTAATATCGATGTGAATTGGTTCCATAATATTATTTTTAAAGGTGTAAAAGGCAACCAAAGTTCAGTTGCCCTTTCAATATAATTAGTTTAAAGATAAGTCTATTTTACGTATTCTTCGTTATAATTAATCATCCAGTGTACACCATATTTATCCTGAAAGCTTCCGAAATAATCGCCCCAGAACTGGTCTTCAATGGGCATTTCCACATTTCCGTCTTCAGAAAGCCCTTTGAAAATTCTGTCGGCCTCATCTCTGGAATCCGGAAAAACAGAAACGTAATTGTTATTTCCCACATTCAGTTTTTGTCCGAAACTTGGAACGATGTCTGATGCCATCAGTAAATCTCCGCCTATCGGAAGTGCAATATGCATTACCCTGTTTTTCTCTTCATCCGATAAATGTTCAGTTCCGGGAGCATTGCCCATTCTGTAAATTTCACCAACGAATTCCCCGCCGAAAACGGATTTGTAAAAATTGAAAGCTTCTTCTGCTTTTCCATCAAAATTTAAGTAAGGATTTAATTTAGCCATGATTTTTTTTATTTTTTTTTAGTTAAACACAGATAGCACTAATTTTTTCACGAATACCACGAATAATATTTGTGGAATTTGTGTATTAATATTTTAAACACAAATAGCTCTAATATTTTTTACGAATACCACTAATACTATTTGTGGAATTTGTGTAGAGTTTTTTTTGATTAGTGTTTTCATCAAACGGATAATTTATCATTCTAACGAAGGGAGAATCTATTTTATCATTTTTTTAATATCAGATCATTCAAGAGAATTTCCGTTAAAAATAACAAAGAAATATCCGCACAAATTTTTTTTACTAAAATTTATGTAAGAATTAATGGTATTGATTTAAATTTTACTCTTTAGGCATTTGGGACGGATCTGCAAACATTACATTCCAGCCATGTCCGTTGATATCCCAAAAGGAATTGTGATACATCCATCCGTAATCCTGCGGTTCTTCATGCTGTGTTGCACCATTCGCCACAGCAGTATTTACCATCTGATCTACCTGTTCACGGGTATCTAAACTGATGGCAACCAAAACCTGCGTTGTATCTCCTTTCGGAACAGGTCTTTCTGAAAAAGTCTGGAAAAATTCTTCCGTTAAAAACATCACGTAAGTATTATCGTTCATAACAATACAAACGGATTGGTCATTGGACATTTCATCATTGGTTGGGAAGCCTAATTTTGTCCAGAATTCTCTTGTTTTCTGTACATCTTTCACCGGAAGATTCACATAAATCTGATTGATTTTCATTTTGCTGTTTTTACTGTTAAAATTATACTCAAAGTTATCAAGTTAAAATAAAAATCAACTTGCCATAAGACAAGATTTAAATTTTCTTCGGATGGGAAACCAGCTCTTTACGGATTCTGCTTAAGGAAGTATCTGTAATTCCCAGAAACGAGGCAATCTGCTTTAAGGGAGCAAACTGTACTACATGCGGCTTCTGCTCTAAAAGATTGAGATAACGTTTGGTTGCGGAAAGGGTAAACATCTCTACAGAACGCTGTTTACCAATGAAAAGCTGCTGAGACATCCATGCTCTCCCCCATTCTCTGAGATTCGGAATTTTATGAAACAGTTCCTGAAAAGTTTCAAAATCAAACTTCCAGCACTCGCAGTCTGTAATGCAGACAATATTTTCCTGAGTGGGAATTCTCTGAAATAAAGATGAAACTTCAATAATGATTTCATTTTCAACAAAAAAATTAATCGTTACATCATTTCCGTTAAAATCGTTGACAAATGAGCGGGCAAGACCTTTCTCCAGAATATAATATTCGTTGGCTGTTTTTCCTTCTTTCAGTATAAAATCTCCTTTATGAAAAAAAACTTTTTCATGTGCCTGAAATATTTCATCCAGCTCATCATCAAGGAAAAAAGGGAAATCGTAGCAGATTTGTAAGGCTTTATTGCTCATCAAGTAAATGTTTTTCAAAGTTTTAAAAATAAAATTTTTCCCGGAACTGATGAAGCAATTCTTAAACAAAGTGATGATTTGTGGTAGCTTATTTTTGCGTAATCCTTTACAATAAGTATATTCCGGATCTGTCCACCAATTACAATTAATGACAAAGAAGTGTCAATCTTTATAAATCCTTTGCGTAGATTCTTTTGAAATCACAAAATCTATTATTAAAAAGAAAAACTTTCAAATCTAAAATTTAAAACAGAGAAAGCTGTATAGGTTTTGGACTGGAAGGTTTCTGGGCATCTCCAAATACAGTTTTTCCTCCAAACCGCCATGAATTCTGTCTTTCTTCTTCAATGACTTCCCGAATATCAAAATCGGGAGTAAAATCTTTTTCAGTTGATTCAATAATCTGGTGAAGCTTGTTTAACGTTTTTAATTTATCTGAATTTCCCAGTTTGGATCTTTCGATTCCTGATTTTAAAATCTGCAAACTTTCATCATACACTTTCGTAGGAACCGGAAACGGATGACCATCTTTTCCACCGTGGGCGAATGAAAATCTCGCAGGATCTTTGAATCTTGACGGCGCACCATGAATGACTTCGCTTACCAAAGCCAGAGACTGCATTGTTCGCGGACCAACGCCTTCCAGCATGAGCAAATCTTCGAAATTTTGCGGCTGCTGTTCTCTGGTTACATATAAAAGTGCTCCAAGTCGTTTCAGATCAACATCAGAAGCCTGAACATCGTGATGATTAGGAAGAATTAATCTTGAAAAATCGCTCATGATTTCTGCGGAATCGGTGTGGGAAATTTCCAGAATTCCTTTTCTGTTCCCGGAAGCTTCCGCATCTGTAAGGTTTAAAATAGTTCCTCTTGAAATTCCGTTTATTCCGGTGTGAGGCTCTTCCACAAAGGATTTAATATTCTCCGAATGCCAATGATAGCGTCTTGCCGTTCCGTCCGATTCGTGCATTCCCTGCTGAACAACGCTCCAGTTTCCGTTATCCGACAGAATAAAATTATGCAGATACAGTTGATATCCATCCTGAATTGCCGTATTATCCACTTTTGCCGAAAGTTTGCTGGCTTTTACGAGATCATTTCCGTTCAATCCTGTTTTATCAGCAATCTGAAGTAATTCTGAAGGTGTTTCGCGGGAAAATTTTCCTTTTCCGCCGCAAATATACAACCCCAATGATTGGGAATTTGGATTGATGGAACGCTTCAAAGCACCCATTACCGAAGTTGTAATTCCTGAAGAATGCCAATCCATTCCCATCACCGCGCCAAAACTCTGAAACCAGAAAGGATCTGCCAGTCGACGGAGAACTTCGTCTTTTCCATACTCCATGAGAATTACCTCAACAATAGAAAGCCCGAGAATCGACATCCGTTCATACAACCACGGCGGTACTTTGCCATAGTGAAGGGGTAAATCTGCGGTTCCGGAACGTTTCATTGTGTAAATGTAAGCGGAATGTTTTTAATTTTTAATGATTGTGATCAGTAATTTTATGGAAAACAGGAAAGAAAAAGTCCTGCAGACTGTGCAGGACTCCGATTTTTTATGGATCGGTTTTTATTTCAACGCAGCTAATGCAGCCTGATAATCGGGTTCATCTGCAATTTCTGATACCTGCTCTGTATACACCACTTTATTGTTTTCATCCGCTACAATGACAGCACGGCTTAAAAGTCCCTTCATTGGCGAATCTGTAATGGTTACTTCGTAATCGTCTCCAAAACTGCTTCTGAAATCTGATAGCGTTTCTACATTATTAAGACCTTCCGCAGCGCAGAATCTTCCCAAAGCAAAAGGTAAATCTTTAGATACATTAATAACGACTGTATTTTCTAAAGCTGAAGCTTCTTCATTGAATTTTCTTGCAGATGATGCGCAAGTCGGGGTATCGATACTTGGGAAAATGTTGAATACTTTCTTCTTTCCTTCGAAAGTTTCCAGAGTTTTCACATTAAGCCCTGAATCTACCAAAGCAAAATCTTTAATTGTGCTTCCTACTGACGGTAAAGTTCCTATTGTATTTACTGCATTTCCTTTTAATGTAATACTTGACATAATTTGTTTTTTTAATGTTTTTCAAATTTAGCTAAAAAAGAAAACTTTTCCCATCAAATAATGGTTAAAAAATAATTAAACCGGAAAGAAATACCAATAACGGGTCTTTTACATTCAATGGGTTTCAAATAGTATCCGAAATTGTTAACAATATACTTAACAGAAGCTCCTTTTATAAAGGGGCTTTTTCTATTAAAAATATGAAAAGTAAAAAACAAATCCTCCCGAAAATGAGAGGATTTATTATGAAAACTATGTCGTGGAAAATTTAAATAAATAAAAAATATTAAGCATGAGCTTTTCTGAATTTAATCATGCTTAAAATAAACAGACCTAAAAGTCCCAGAATAAAATAACCTTCCGCAACCTGAAGCTGAATCTGAGGTTTTATGAAAGCGGCAATTCCATAGCTTAATGCTGAAGTAATAATGAAGGCTACTCCACCCGTTAAACCGCCTGCAATTCCTGCAGAATTGGGAAATCTTCCGATACAGTAGGAAAAATAATTGTTGAAAATAAATCCTGCTGTTACGTGAATGAAAAAAGCAAAAGCAACCAGACTGTAAATATTATTGGAGAAATACGAAGCGGCAAACATAACAGCAATCAGAAGCAACTGAATAAAATTGGCGTTTCTTATTTTAGGTAAAAAAGCTTTATTAATTAATGCCTTTCCTAAAAATCCGCCCGTCATCCATGCAAAACCGAGAATAAGAGAAACATATCCTGCCACAACTTCGGAATAGCCCATTTTATGCTCAATAATAAAGGAACCACAAAGATTAAAAAACATAATCATCGAGTAACTCAAACCACACATAATCATTCCGTAGAAAAAATCTTTAGCTTTGAACATAGAGTTGTATTCTTTAATCAGGAATTCCACATGAAAAGGATTTCTCTTTTTTAATGTTTCACCAGAGAATATAAATTCAAGAATCAGCAATAACAAACTGTACCCTGCCAAAACGTAGAAATTTGACTGCCATCCAAAGTTTTTCTGCAGATATCCTCCGATAAACGGTGCAACAATAGGTCCAACTGACCATACAATCGTCATGATGCTGAGATAATGTTTCCGCTCTTCTCCTTCATAAACATCTACAAAAAAAGCTCTTTTGGCAACGACTGCGAAACCCGATAAAACACCCTGCAAAACACGCATTGCATAGATCACAAAAATGTTCTGCGTTGTAGCGGTAATTAAAAAAGAAGCGACAAAAAGCGCCAGAGAAATCATGGAAACTTTATATCTTCCGAAAGAATCCACAATACTTCCGGCGAAAAACTGGGTAAGACCGTAACTGATTAAAAATATGGATAAAGTAAGCTGGATATTGCTTTCCGTCTGGTGCAGTTCTGTTGCCATACTCGGCATGGAAGGAAGATAAATATCCGTTGCCAGTCCGGACATCGGAATAACCGCAAATGCCAAAACTGTAGCAATAAATTTGTTTTTTTCTTTAAGGGTAACCATTGCTGATGTTAAAAATTATCAATTGAAAATCCAGATTTCCGGAAAAAGATCCTGAAAATATGAATTCATGCAATTTTAATTATTGACTAATTTCATTGATCCTTCGCTGTATCTTTCACCAACGTCGGGATATTTTTTTAAGATAGAATCTATTGTTTTCAGGTCAGATTCTGAAAGCTCAATTTTGGTTGCTTCAATATTTTCTTCTAAGTATTGGATGCGTTTCGTTCCCGGAATCGGAATGATATCCTCTCCCTGATTCAAAACCCACGCTAAAGCAAGCTGAGTTCCTTTTACACCTTTTGAAGCCGCAAAACCATTGATCTCCTGAGCTAAATTTCTGTTATTTTCAAGATATTTTTCCTGATAACGCGGTAAAGATTTTCTGAAATCTTCATCTGTAAAATTCTGAGCTTCATTAATATTCGAAAAAAGTCCTCTTGCTAAAGGTGAATAAGGAATTAAAGTGATTCCCAGTTCACGGATTACAGGCAGAATTTCACGCTCCACATCTTTCGTAAGCAGAGAATATTCTGACTGCAACGCGGTAATCGGATGAATTTTATGTGCTTTTCTGATCGATTCCGCAGAAGCTTCGGATAAACCTAGATATTTTACTTTTCCTGCCTTTACGAGATCTGCCATTGCTCCTACCGTTTCTTCCACAGGAATATTGGGATCTACTCTGTGTGCATAGTACAAATCGATTTCATTAATTTTCAGGCGTTGAAGGCTTAAATCTACTGCCTTTTTGATCCATTCCGGTGAACCGTCGAAATAAGTTCCCGGAGCGCCGCTGTGACCGGCTTGTCCATCTTTAAACCTGAATCCGAACTTGGTTGCGATAAAAATTTTGTCACGGTTCGGAACCAAAACTTTTGAAATCAGTTTTTCATTTTCTCCGTTGGCGTACATATCGGCTGTATCCCAAAAGTTGATCCCAAGATCCAACGATTTATGAAGGGTTTTAATGCTTTCCTGTTCATCCGTTGGTCCATAAGCAAAGCTCATTCCCATACAGCCCAAACCGATCGCCGATAATTCTACACCTGTGTTTCCTAATTTTCTAAATTTCATGATAGTTTGTGATTTAAAAGTTACAGTACAAAATTATAACAGCCGCTGAATGATTTCAATATAGAATTCAAACGAAGAATTATAAAATTCAAACAAGCGCAGTTCTTACTGCATTGGGTGTCATTCCGGTTTGTTTTTTAAAATAATTGGTAAAATAGGCAGGTTCTTCAAAGCCTAATCCGTAGGCAATTTCAGAGACATTCCAGTCGGTATGTTTTAATAAGGCATGAGCTTCCTGAATAATTCTTGCCGCAATCTGCTGACTTGTCGTTTTTCCTGTAATTTCCTTTACGGAACGGTTTAATGAATTAACATGAATGGAAAGGCTTTCGGCATAATCTACAGGACTTTTCAGTTTTAAAAATCTTTCGGGACTGTCAATGGGAAATTGTCTTTCCAGCAGTTCCATGAATAAGGAAGCGACTCTCTGCGAAGCATTCTGATAAGGTTCAAAATTTTCCGCAGGATGCATTTTCATCGTTTCGTGAATCAGAAGATGAAGGTAAGCACGCAGCATATCATATTTATGAAGATAATCAGACTGAATTTCGTTCATCATTTTAATAAAGATATCGGCAAAGGTTTTCTGCTGTTCTTCATTGATAAAGAATACGGGAGTTCCGCCAATTTTGAAGAGCTGGGAATCCTGAAGATTTCCCAGACGGTTTCCGTCATGCACAAAATGATCTGTAAAAAGGCAGAAAAAACCTTTCTGATCATTATCTTCTGCTTCCCATGAGTAAGGAATCACCGGATTTGAAAAGAGCAAAGCCGGCTGATCCACATAGATCCATTTATCGGCATAATGCAGTTTTCCTTTCCCGATAATCAAAGAAATTTTATAATAATCTCTTCTGCTGTACGGTGTAATGAGTGAGCAATTTTCGCGTGAAAAGACATTAAAATGTCCTACTCCGGGAGTTTTGATACATTCCAGACCGACGCGCTGGTAAAATCCTTTTACGGTTTCATTAGATTCCATTTTTCAAAATTATAAAATTCAAACAGAATTTCAGTAATGAAATAACAGCGATAGATAAAATAAAAACGACTGATCTTTCGACCAGCCGTTTTAAGATTGAATATAATTGATTAATTGGTTCTAATGATGACCTTTTCCGTTTTTATGCCTGTAAACTTTGGCTTTTTTATCCATGTGTTTATAGCGTTTGTCATTATTTTTATTTCTATTGTAAACTGCTACAGGGTTTTGTCCTTTGTAATATCTGTTTTTAAATTTAGCATATTTATCCCTTCCCAAAATTCTTTCCAACTCTACATAACGGTCATTTCTCCATCGATCAGGATTATTATCATATACTCTGTTCCAGGAATCATAATCTCTGTAACGGTCGTTCAGCGCATAAATTTGGTTTGCCTGTGTTGTTGAAAGCACCAGATCTGAAATTACACTCTGCCAATTGACATCGGTAATACTTCTTCTGTAGTCGTTATAATAGTCTGTCTGTGCGTAGGATAAACCAAAAGTTCCTACCAGCATCATTGTTATGATTAACTTTTTCATCTTTCATTCATTTTAAATTAAACTGAATATAAATTTTCAATTTGAATGCCAAACCATTTAAAACAATTTCTAAATGCAACAGAAAACATTCATAAATTATTGATTATCTAAAAGATACAAACCATTCATAAATTTTTCTTAATGATTTTAAAAATTCTTAAAACTTTCGCAGATTTCAGTTTTAATTTGTAATTTTAAAAGAAGAAAGTTTTCAATACTTCTTACTCACCAAAAATCTCAATCGTATGGAAAATATAAAATTTGAAGTATCTCCTTATCAGGATGAATTGCAGATACTTATTGACGGAAAAAAGTCGGGCTATATGTCCATTGAGATCGACGGCAGACTTTTAATTGTCTACTACACCAAACTTGAAGAGGAGCATGAGGGAAAAGGCTACGCCAAAATGCTTCTGGATGAGCTTGTTCGCTATGCCGAAGAAAAAGATCTTCTGGTAGATCCTGAATGTGATTTTGTAAGACAGCAGTTTGAAAATCATCCTGCCCGTTACAAAGACATTTGGCACGCGTAAATTAATCTTTCCACCAGACTCTGAACTTATTATCTGAAGCATTCAGATCAACGGGTTCGCCGATCATGGGTGTTAAAATATTAAGATTTTTATCTTTTCCGAATTTCGTTACTTTTTCCAGCGGTTCGTTCCATGCATGGAGCGCCAATGCAAATTTAGACGAATGTACCGGAATGATATTTTTCGCCTTTACATCAATACTTGCGTGAATAACATCTTCCGGCAACGCATGAATGTATTTCCATGCTTCATTATACTGTCCGTTCTCCATAAACGCATAATCGAAAGGTCCGTATTTTTCACCGATCATTTTGAAATGGGTATCGTAGCCGCTGTCTCCGCCTAAAAACAGTTTTTTTGTAGGAGTTTCCAAAACATAGGAAGTCCAGAGTGTGACATTTCTTTTGACTTTTCTTCCTGAAAAATGTCTTGCAGGAGTATAAATTATTTTAAGATCATTCTTCAAAACAACTTCACTTCCCCACTCTTCTTCGATGAGCTGTTCCGGTTCATAACCCCATCTTTCCAGATGTGAACCAACTCCCAATGGTAAAATGACTTTTTTTACTTTATTTTTAATGGCTTTTACCGTAGGATAATCCAGATGGTCGTAATGATCGTGGGTAATCACCAGATAATCAAGTTCCGGAATATCTGCGGGCTTAAAAATATCGGCTCCGGAAAAGGCTTTGTTGAAAAACTTAAACGGCGAACCGTAAGAACTTAGCACCGGATCAATAAGAAATGAAACGCCATCGGTCTGAATATAATACGATGAATGTCCCAACCACACAAAAATATCTTCATTTTTAGGAAGATTTTTTAAATTTGTATGAATGGATGGAATATTTTTCAGTGGCTTTAAAAGCGGATTTTTTTTGGCAAAGAAGAAATCGAACATTACTTTCGGCATGGAATATCCTTCTGCAAGAGAGGGTGTTTCGCTGAGGTTCTGAAACTGACCATCTCTGTAATGAGCGGACTGCTGCATTCTTTTTAACCTCTCTCCTTTTGCTTCCGCGCCAAAGACTTCCTGTCCTGTAATTACAAAATATAATAAAACCACTAAAACTGCGACTGCAATAATTGTATAAACCATTTCTTAAAATAATTGTCAAATGTATGACTTTATAAGCTATGACGATTTAAAATTGAAATTCCTTTATTTTTATCCGAATAATTTTTAGTAATTGTTTTAACGTCTGGTTTGCAGTGGATTTATTGATATTTTTGTGATATATTTAGTTCGGAATTACAGTTGATTTCTTTGAATCTCCGATGTCACAAAGGAAATGATGCATGATTTTATTGTAAGAAGCTCTTTTTCAATAATTAAACCGCAAAGAAAGACAAAATTGATTTGAATAATGGAAAATTAAGTCAAACAAGGGCGTTTCACTTATATAAGTAATACAAAGTGAAGAAATCCAAAATGCGTTATTTATTTAGAAATATGTTAAAATTTTAAATATTTTGATTGTTTATGGTAAACATCAACAATTCATTGTGTTAAAGTAATTATTTTAGCATTGGTAAAATTGAAAATGCGCTTTAGAAATTATTTCATATTAGTATTAATTGTCTCGCTATGCTCTTGTGTGTCTGTAAAAAAGCACAATGAGCAGCAGAAAGTGTGTATTTCTCCCGAAAAACTGAAAGAGGATGTAGATTTTGCGTATTCCAAACTGAAAGAAACGCACCCAAATCTGTATTGGTACATTACCAAGGAAACGCTGGATTTTAAGTTTGACAGTCTTAAGCAAACGCTTCGGGAGCCGCTTACGCCGCTTCAGTTTTATTTTAAATTGCAGCCTGTGATTGCGGAAATAAGGGAAGGTCATCTTTCGTTGAGAATTCCGTCCAAGAGAATCACCAAAAAGGAAATTAAAACGCTGGAAGGGAAAAAAGGAATGTTCAGCCGTTTTGAATATTATGTGAAAAACGATAGGCTTTACATTATCGAAAATAAAGATTCGATCCAAAATATAAAGCCGGGAACAGAAATTCTCTCGATCGATAAGGTTCCTGTTTCTGAATATATTAAACGGTATAAAAAACTGATCAGCAGTGATGGTTTCAACACGACTTTTCAGCCTTATTTCCTGAAAGATGTTTTCTTCAATTATTATGTTGCAGAAAAAGGCTACGAAGACCACGCAACTCTGGAAACAGTTTATAAGGGAGAAAAAAAGACTTACGAACTCACGAGAGAATCAAAATCTGAAGAGGATCTTAGGAAAGATAAGGAAAACAAAAAGCGGACGCAGGAGAAAAAAGTGAATGATTACGTTGCTTTCAGCAATTCTTACAACCGGAATTTTAAATTTTTAGATCAGGACAGTACGATTGCGTACATTCAGGTGAAAAGTTTCTCGGGTATTTTTTCTTCGAAGTTTTATAAAGAAACGTTCAGAAAGATCAAAAAAGCGAATGCAAAATATTTAATTATTGATATTCGGAACAATTACGGCGGTTCGCTTGAAGAAATCAATAATCTGTATTCTTACCTGAGTTCTGAGCCGTACACTTTGATAAAACCGTCACAGGTAACTTCAAAATCGGCACCTCTGAAAACCAATTATTTCAGAAAATCAGGTTTTTTGCAGTATGCTTTCAAAACATTGATGTATCCTGCATTTTTCTTCGGACAGACTTTCAGCACGTATAAAAAAGACGGCAAATTTTATTACAAAACGAGAGCCGACAAAGTATCTAAACCCAAAAATGATGTTTTTAAAGGGAAAGTTTTTGTGCTTATTAATGGCTCGAGTTTTTCAGCATCTTCTATTTTAACCTCAAAGCTTAAAAATGATAAAAAAGCAGTTCTTGTAGGTGAGGAAACCGGAGGAGCCAATGACGGTACGGTTGCAGGATTTTACTCTTATCAAACGCTGCCTAATTCCAAGATCGATCTGCCCATTGGAGTTCTTCTGGTACAGCCCAATATTACGTTTACTGATACTAAAAAGGGGGTTGTTCCGGATGTAAAAGTTTCTGAAACCATGGAGGATATTCTTGAGAAAAAAGATCCTCAGTTGGATTGGATCATGACTGAAATTGAAAAAGAAAAACACCCATAACTGATGCAAAAAAGTATTTTAAAAATCTTAAAAATCATAGCTACTGCTCTGTTTTTATGGTTTATCATTCACTCCATTTATATTGTTACCGATGGTCTTTCTGATCAGGGAAAACGTGCCGATCTTGCCGTTATTCTGGGAAATAAGGTGAATGAAGACGGTACTTTATCGACAAGGCTTGAAAAACGTCTGGAAACCGGAATCGCGTTGTATCAGCAACACAGAATCCAAAAGATTCTCGTGAGCGGAGGATTGGGAAAGGAAGGATTTTACGAAGGGGATAAAATGAAAGAGTTTCTCCTTAGCAAAGGAATTCCTGATTCTGTAATTATTGTTGATAATAAGGGAGATAACACAAGATTAACCGTTGAAAATACGCTTAAACTTGAGCCTCAGTTAGATTTTAAGAGCATTATCGTTGTTTCCCAATATTTCCATGTTACCCGAACCAAAAAACTGTTTGAAGACCAGGGTTTTGAAGAGGTAAGTTCAGCAAGTCCGGCTTATTTTGAATGGCGGGATCTGTATTCGATTTTGCGTGAATTTCCGGCTTATTATACGCAGTAAAGGTTTTCGGCGGCTTCGCCGCCGAAAACCAATCAAAATTTATTTTTTCAGTTCAGAGAAAAGCGTTTCAATCTGTTTAATATATTTTCCGTAGAAACCATTGAACCAGACTTTCCCCAGTAAAAACAGCAAAGGCATGGTGATGATCATGGTAGAAATCAGCGCAATGGCAATTTGTGTATCCGTTAAAGGAACCGGTCGTGGAATAAATTCCAGAACGATAATAAGTTCACAGACCAAGAACGGCACAAAAGACAGATAAAAAGAAAGATAGTACTGCTTATTCAGGTTAAACTGATGCAAAAGATCCTGCAGACTGTCATAGGTTTTCATCATCGTCTCGCTCATATTTTTATACAGCTTAAAAAACTGACTGTAAAAGAAAAAGGTTACAAAAACCATAGATCCTATAAGAATTGTGATGTAAAATTTAAACTTAAAAGATCCTGCACAGACTGCAATTAAGGCAAAAGCAAAAACAAAAATTGCCACGGTAGACCAAAATTCCATCCGCATATTTTTACGGATTTTTTCCAGCGGAAGATGGATTCTGTTTTTCTGCTCGATGCTTATTTCAGGGGTTTCTCCAAAAGAATGATCTTCATTCCATGTATTTTTAAGGTCGTCTATATTCATAATGTCTAATTTAAATGTTATTATTTATTTGCGTTCAAGATATCTTTCAGCTTATTTTTGGCGCGATTCATTTTCACCCTTACATTTCCTTCGGAAATCCCCATCTGTTCGGCAATCTGCTTTCCGGAAAAATCTTCGAGATAATAGAAAATAAAAGCTTTATCAATGGGATTCAACTGATGAATGGCTTTGTACATGGCATTCAGTTTTTCTTCTTTTTCATGATCAAATTCTTCCTGAATAATTTTATATTCCGAAAAATCTTCATTTCCTATAAAGCTTCTTCTTTTTTCGTTTTTAAGGAAAATAATGGCCGTATTCAGGGCAATTCTGTACAGCCATGTAGAAAATTCGCTTTCTCCTTTAAATTTGGGATAGGCTTTCCAGACCTGATAGGTGATCTCCTGAAAAAGATCATCGCGGTCTTCTTTTTCGTCCATGTACATTTTAGAAATCTTAAAAATGATTCCTTTATGTTTTTCTATTTCTCTTAAAAAATCCTGTTCTAATGAGGTCATAGTTTTGCGCTCTATAGAATTAGTTTACCCTTCATAAAAATGTTACAGTTTTTTTAATTAAAATAAAAAACCCGACAGAATATTCCGTCGGGCATTGATTTTGTTTTCTTGATTCTGAAAACCTACTCTACTACTATTTTTTTAGAAACAGCAGTATCATCTACACTAATTTTAATGATATAAATTCCTTTTTGTAATCCGTAGATATTAATTTTATTGATTCCTTTATTTAATTTTTCATTTTGTTTTACCAGTTTTCCTGAAACATCATAAATTTCAAAAGCCGCATCGTTTTTATTATTCTCAATGGTGAACACTCCGTTTTTAACAGGATTTGGATAAACATTAAATTGACTCTCTAAATTATTTTTAACTTCATTGGTCGAAAGAAGCCCATTGCCAATGCCTACTGCATACCATGCTTTCACGTTTTGCTGCTGTTCGTTACCTGTTGCTCCATAAAGATCTGTAACCGCCTGTTTACTGGCTGTATAAGCATCTATAAACTGGCTGTTTGCAGTAAGATAGTTTGCAAGTGTCCGGTACGCTATTTTTTCAGCTTTTTGGATTGTAATTCCTGTTACGTTAAATGCATTTCCGATATCATTTGTTCCGGAACCACCTGCTGATAAAAGATAAAACCAGTAATTTCCTACCCCACTGTTTGTATGAACTCCCCCGCTATCAGTAGAACTTGTGGGATCTACCCAATAAGTTCCCTGATAAGTATCCGGTTGCTGCGAACCCAATACTGCAGGACCCGAGTTTGGATTAGACATGCTTCTTAAAAATGTAAAGCCCAGAGCCGGATTCGGAATCCCCTCACCAATCGTCCAGTTCGGACTGATATTGGAATAAAATTCTATTGATGCTCCAAATATATCTGCAAAAGATTCGTTTAAAGCTCCTGATTCGCCCTGATAAGCAAGATTTGCTGTCCGGCTCACCATTAAATGAGAGTATTCATGACCTGCAACATCTATTCCCACAAACGGGCTAAAATATCCGGATAATCCCTGATAAACACCGCTTCCATAAACCATCGCTACAATCCCTTGTGTATCGATTGCGGCAGCATTTACTCCGTTCGCAGGTTGTCCTGCACTTGCAAAATTGATGTTGTAATAATTTCTTACAATGGATCCGTTGCCATCATAAGAATTCCTGTTATGTCTGCTCACATAGTAATCATGAGCCTTTGCCATTGCCCAGTGAACTTCAACAGGAGGTTTTGTATCTGCTGTTGTGAAGTTAGGTGTTGTACTCGTATATTCAGTGATCGCACCTGTAAGCTCACCGGTTGCAGTATTTCCGTTTCCGTCCCAGTTGGTTCCGTTCAAAGTATGGATATTTCTCGCATTATCTTTCAATCGGTAAGATCCGCTGTAAGAATCCACAGTTATCTGCTGATTTCCTTTGTAGAAAGTAGCACTTGTAGAAGGAGTATCTGCAAAAGGTTTTGCGATGTTTATGATTTCATTATTATGCTGATGAATCTTTTCTAATTTTTTAACAACCTGCTTCGTTGAATTATCTACATAGTACAAATAACTCTTCAGAGCCTTCAGGGAAAGTGCATTAATCTGAGATGCAAAATACAGCTTTACCCCTTTAGCAGAATTCACTTTTGTAATAACCTGCTCAAAATCGGTAAAGGAAAGATTCGGAGCTTTCATATCATTACTTACAATATTTTCTGTCTCAGATTTCGTAAGCGGCTGTGAGATCTGTAAATCTATATTATCTGTAAATTCTCCGTTTACAAAAGTAAGAATCCCGTTTTTCTCGTGAACCAGAATTAATTCATCTGCAACCTTTACATTTTTATAATAATGCTGAAAAGATGAATGTTTAATTCCCAATTCATCCGTAGTAGTCTTTACCAGTGAAAAAGAGTGATCTCCATTACTTTCCAGCCACTCTCCTAAATGATTAATAAGATAATCCGAAGGAATATTCTGCCCGCTGAAATCAGCACTGAAATTTCCCATTGATGAAGTAGTAATACGCTTAGGAAAATTTTTCACAGAAAGTTCTGTGCGGTCTTTCTTCTGAGCCTTCACCAGAGAAAGCGGTGCAATACCGATAGCAAATGAAAAAATCAATGCTTTAACGATTGTAACTGTCTTTTTCATATTATTTTTTTGATTAAATCTGACAGTTAGTAGAAAAAGATAAAATTTGTTACAAAAAGGACAGCATTTTTTTTAAAATTCATGAATATTACTTTCTAACTCCCCTTTTTTAAAGCTTTCAGAAGGATATGAACGTCTATAAAATCAAGCTTCACACCGATTAAAATAACCGCAAACAGAACAATGGTAAAAAAAATAACAATAAAAATATAAGCGGAAACAAACCACAATACCGTGTTCAGGATATTTCCTTTAATTCCGAATTTTTTGATGAAATATTTCTGGGAACGTTCAAACCATGTTTTATCCCTGTTTTTTCTTTGTCTGATCTCTGCTTCAACTCCATTAAGTTCATCCACAAGCCGTACGACATCTTCAATATATTTTCCGTACATATAGTAGATCCAGTACTTTATTAAAATAAACAAAACAAAAATGGCGATCAAAAAACTAACGACAAAAACAGCAAAATGGTAATCTATATTAAACTGAAAATCAATCTGCTCAAGAGAAGAAACAAACGCTAAAGGAATATAAGAGATGTAGTATGAAATATAAATTTCTTTGGCAACCAGCAGTTGGGTTTTGATATTGAAAAGATCATAATTGGTATTAATACTCGTCTTCTTGAGCATCTTATACAGCTTTATGAATCTTGAATAAAAATAAATAATAATAGCTATCGTAAGAAATGCCACTAAAACCGAAATGGTCTTTACATTAAAATCTTCCGTTGCAAAAGGAAAACCGATTAAAATCATTGGAAGCGTGAGAATCATCAGCCAAAACTCAGTTTTCATGTTGATTCTGATCATTTCCAGCGGCGAATGTATTTCATTCTGTTTTTCCAAAGAAACTTCCGGAAGTTCCTGATGATCTTTGTCCCAGAGTTCTTTAAAATTTTCTAATTCCATACCTTTTTCTTTACGTTTAGATAGCCTTTTGTTTTTCAATAATTTCTTTCAGTTTGGTTTTCGCCCGGTTCAGCTTTACTCTTGCATTTACCTCCGTTATTCCCAGTTGCTTTGCAATCTCCTTTCCCGGAAAATCTTCCAGATAGAAAAAAATCAATGCCTTGTCAATCGCGCTCAACTGATGGATTGCCTCGTACATCAGCTTCATATTCCTGTCGTCTGCATCATTATAAGACTCCTGATGAACACTAAGATTTTCTATGCTCTGATTCTGTATAAAACTACGTTTTTTTTCGCTTCGGAGAAATACAATGGCAGTATTAAGCGCGGTTCTGTATAACCATGTCGAAAATTCACTCTTCTTCTGAAAATCGCTGTAAGATTTCCACGCCTGATAGATGATCTCCTGATAGAGATCATTCTGATCGTCGGGATTATCCATATACATCTTCGAGATCTTGAAAATTACACCTTTATGCTTTTCAATCTTCTCTAAGAATTCCATTTCCAGTAAAGACATTATTTAGGCTGTATTTCAGTTAGTAGGAAATGTGGTATTTTGTTACACAAACTATCTTAAATTTTTAAATATCCCTTATTTATGGCTTAATATTTGGAATTGATGAGTAACACCAAAAATATAAATATGCCTTACATTACAAAACAGAACGATCAGAACGTTCAGCTTTACTATGAAGATTTCGGATCCGGACAACCCATTATATTAATCCACGGATGGCCTTTAAGCGGAAAATCCTGGGAAATGCAGATTCCGGTACTTTTAAATTTAGGATACCGCGTTATTGCATACGACAGAAAAGGTTTCGGAAAATCTTCACCAACTTATGACGGATACGATTATGATGGACTGGCAAAAGACCTTCATGAAATTATCTCACAATTAGACCTTAAAAATGTGATCCTTTTCGGATTTTCTATGGGAGGTGGAGAAGTCGTGCGTTATTTAACGAATTACGGCGCAGAAAATGTAGATAAGGTTGCTTTAATTTCATCCATTATTCCGATTGTTAAGCAGAAAGACGACAATCCGGACGGAGTTCCCCAGGAAAAACTGGATGAAATCATGAATGCTTTGAAAACAGACAGAATCACTTTTCTTGAATCTTTCCACAAAGACTTTTATAATTTCGGAATGCTTTCAAAACCTGTAAGCCAGAAACAGCTGGATTTCGACTGGGCAATTGCTTCTTTTGCCAATCCTATTGCCACCATAAAATGTGCTGAAAGCTGGGCAAATACAGATTTCCGTCCCGAATTAGCTAACGTGAACGTAAGAACACTCATCGTTCATGGAGATGCAGACAATATTGTTCCCATTGATACAGCAGGAAAACAGGCTGCACAGGGAATTGCCAATAATGAATTTGTTATTATTGAAGGCGCGCCTCACGGTTTAAATGTAACGCATGCAGATGATTTAAACAGCATTATCAGCAGATTTCTAACAGAAAAATAACTTTTCTTCCAAATATATGTTTTTGATTTTTACTAATCAAATAATCCGCAGTCCTTTCAGATTGCGGATTTTGTTTTATGGTCGTTATTTAACTAATTTCAAATTAAGCCAGAAAAAAATAAAGCTAAGCTTAAGAATAATCAATTGATTAAAAGAAGAAAATCAAAGATTTTCACAAACTAATGTGTTCTGATATAAAGCTTAAAATTATTATAAAATCTTATATGCCTTATGTGTTTTAAAAAAACTCTTACGCCTGTTAACTTTTAATAAAGTTTCAAAATCAGGTTAAAAGATCAGTGATTAAAAAATATAATCCGTACTCAGGAAATTAGAATCATGATCTCTCACAATCGTGTTCAGGAGATTTTTATTGGAATCTGTAACTTTTGCAGCAACCAGAGAGCGGATTGAAAACGAACGAAGCGCATCAAAAACAGAAAGCGTTCCTTCTGCACTGTCTTTTCTTCCGGTGAACGGGAAAACATCCGGTCCGCGCTGAGCCTGACAATTGATATTCACACGGCTTACCAGATTCACAAAAGGATCAATTAATTTTGAAACTTCCATCGCATCTTCACTGAAAATACTTACCTGCATCCCGTGATCTGCATTTACCTGATAATCGATAGGTTCCTCGATATCATCAAAAGGAACCACCGGAATTACAGGACCGAACTGCTCTTCATGATACAGTTTCATCTCATGATTTACCGGATAAACCACTGCCGGAAACACGAAAGATTCTTCCGTAAAACCGCCGTTATCATTTAAGACTTTTGCACCTTTGGATAACGCATCTTCAATACATTCTTTCAAATAAGAAGGCTTATTGACTTCCGGAAGAGGAGTTATTTTCACGTCTTTTTCCCATGGAAGTCCCGGTTTCATGGCAGAAACGGCTTCGGTTAATTTGCGGGTAAACTCTTCTGCCACTTCTCTCTGAACGAAAATTAATTTTAAAGCGGTGCATCTCTGTCCGTTAAAAGAAAGAGATCCCAAAATACATTCACTCACCGCAACATCCAGATTAGCGTGTTTTGTAACGATAGCCGCATTCTTAGCATCTAAACTTAAAATCGCTCTTAAACGATTAACTTTCGGATGAAGTTTTTTCAGTCCGTTCGCAACTTTACTCGATCCGATGAATGCAAGAACATTCACCTTTCCGCTTTCCATGATCGGCGTAATAATTTCAGAACCTTTTCCGTACAACGTATTTACAGTTCCTTTCGGGAAAGCTTCTTTAAAAGCATTTAATAAAGGGTAATGTGCTAAAACACCATGTTTTGGAAGTTTAAACAGAATCGTATTTCCCATAATCAACGCCGGAATCAGCGTCGTGAAGATTTCATTTAAAGGATAATTGAAAGGTCCCATGCTTAACACCACACCAAGCGGCGCTCTTCGGATCTGGGCAATTGTACCTTCCGCCTGCTGAAAACGAGAAGATTCTCTGTCGAGATCTTTTAGTGCATCAATCGTCTGGTTGATGTAATCCACCGTTCTGTCGAATTCTTTCGTAGAATCTGCCAATGTTTTCCCAATCTCCCACATCAGCAATCTGATCACAAGATCTCTCTGCTGAATCATTAAGTACACAAATTTCTGCATACATTTTATTCTCCCTTCCACAGACATTGTTGGCCACTCTCCCAGTCCGTTGTCATACGCTTTTACGCAGGCATCCAAAACTTTCATAGCTTCATCGGGACCGATATTCGGGATGCTTCCCAACAGTTTTCTCTCCAGACCATGTTCTGTACGAATACAGACAGGGGAATAAATATGCTGCACATCGCCGTTCCATTCTACCAGTTCTCCATTAAGAAGGTATTCCCGCTGATGAATTTCGGGAACTTTATATTCTTCCGGGATTTCGTTTTCGGATTTGAATATTTCATGAAATGACGGGTTATTTTCTGAACTCATAAATCTTCTATTTTTTTAATATGGTAAGGTTAAAATTTGTCTATACTAAAGGTAGATCTAAAAATTGGTTTTAAAA
The DNA here is from genome assembly GCF_059579425.1 of Chryseobacterium sp. 2P. Lineage (NCBI taxonomy): Bacteria > Pseudomonadati > Bacteroidota > Flavobacteriia > Flavobacteriales > Weeksellaceae > Chryseobacterium > Chryseobacterium sp. 2P. Next base: position 1,671,173 of record NZ_CM184194.1, on the reverse strand, counting down.
TACTCCGTGTAATAGATTTGCTCTATTTAAAACAAAAATTAACATTCAGCCCCTGAAAAAAGAATAATTTTGCCAGACATTCAAACCATCTAAAAAATGAAATTCATGTATTCAAAATTATTTTCCGGTGCGCTGTTACTTTTGGCGGTGTTTACTTTTGCACAAAATTCAAAGTCTGGCAATACCATTTTGGCAGGAGGAAAACCATTTCATACCTACTCGAAATTGCCTGCTGTCAGCAAAATGGCTCCCAACTTCACCCTTACCGACGTTACCATGAAAGAGCAGACTCTGGAGTCTTATAAAGGAAAATACATGATCCTGAATATCTTTCCAAGTGTAGATACAGGAGTCTGTTCAGCTTCTGTGCGCCATTTCAATGAAGATGCGGCAAATCTTCCGAACACAGTGGTTTTGTGTATTTCTAAAGACCTTCCGTTTGCACAGAAAAGATTCTGCGGTGCAGAAGGAATTAAAAATGTCGTGATGCTTTCAGATTTCCGTTCAGATTTCGGAAAAAAATATGGTGTGGAACTTACCGATTCTGCCATGAAAGGATTATTGAGCAGAGCAGTTGTTGTAATTGATCCTTCAGGAAAAATCGTATATGAAGAACAGGTAGAAGATATTTCTCACGAACCGAATTATGAAGCGGCAATCGCTGCTGTGAAAAAGTAAGACCGAAAGACTTTTAATTAACCACAAAAGCCACAAAAGATTTTGATGTTTTATTAAAGCTGACAAGCGGAAGAATAAAAAGCTCACAACAGTTTTTAAAAATCTTTGATTTTTATGCTTTTGAGGACTTTAATTATTCTGAAATTTGGCTTTATCATTATCTTTTGTACCTTTTGTGGTTAAATTCTTCTGTCATTCATAATGAAATTTTGCGAAGCATTATGCAATGAAGAATCTCTTAAAAATGATGGTTTTACGGGTTGAAAATGTAAGCACTTTTTTAACCACAAAAGCCACAAAAGATTTTGATGTTTTATTAAAGTTAACAAGCGTAAGAATAAAAGAACACAACAGTTTTTAAAAATCTTTGATTTTTATGCTTTTGAGGGCTTTAATTATTCTGAAATTTGGCTTTATTATTATCTTTTATGCATTTTGTGGTTAAATTTTTCTGTCATTCAGAATGGAATTTTGCGCAGCATTATGCAATGAAGAATCTATTAAGATGCAGTTATTTTTAGATTTTTCGGCTCCACTTCGTTGCGCTCAAAATGACAGCCATATCAATTAAAAATTTTTGATTAGCATAGTTCTTTTTGCTAATACACTAAAAAATTATTTACATTGAAAAAATCATTTGGTCTTCACCAAAATCACTCCGTTTTTTCCTTTCTCACCATAAATTGCAGTTGCTGAAGCTCCCTTCAAAATATTCATTGTTTTTATGGACTTCTGGTCTAATTTCCGGAACTTTTTTTCGCTGATGATCTTTCCGTCCAGAACATACAACGGTCTGTAATCATCAATTTTAACGGAATGAATGCCTCCGAGAATCAGCCTGTCCGACTGAACTGTATCTTTTATCTTTACTCCTGAAACCTGCCCTTTTAATTGAATATCAAGATCTTTAGTCTTTGTATCTTTAGAAATATCTGTCTCACATACTTTTTTGCGTACAATTCCTGATGTTATAACAATTCCATCGGTTCTTTCCCTGTTTATAGTATCTTTCGCTGTAGTCTTCTGTGCATTCAGGGCGACAAAGCCCGCTGTTGTAAAAATAAAGCCTACTGCGAATTTGGTAAGGAGCGAATTGAGGTAAGAATAATGCAGATCTCTGTCGAGTTGAGATTCGGTGAAATTTCCGCAGATATTTTCTGATGTGTTGGAAAAAGCATTGATGATTTCTTCATCCGAAGCGTTCGTAAAATCTCTTACTGTCTTTGAACAGACTGTGCAAAATCGCCCTTTGTCTTCGGGAGTCATCATCTCCCAGTTTTCGTGACATGGTTTTGGTATCGTTATTTTCATATTGATCTTTTTTATAAAGATGCATGATTGGCTAAAAAGGTTGGAAAGTAAACTGATATTTTTTAAAACTGACCATAATTTTTATTAATTACAAACCAAAGGTCTAACGGACTCAAAGTAATAAAAAGATGGAACTAATAATTTAAGCTTGAATGCAACATATCAATCTACTCAAAAAAATTCACGATATTTCGGAACTTAAAAACAGGACAATTATTTATTGATTTTTAATTACCATGAAGGAAGAAAATATAGAACGGCTCAATTCTCTGTTTTCCAATTTAAAAACGGAAGAACAAAAACTGCAGGAAAGTCTTGCCAAGAAGAAAAGTGAGGAAGATATGTTTATTGAAGGGTTCAGAACGCTGAGTAAAAACCTCATCGAACCCAAAATGCAGGAATTCAGAAGAATGCTGAGAGAAAACGGATTTGGCTGTAAGGTAACTTTTAATGAAGAAAATAAAAACGGTTTGGGCGTCAATTCACAAACCCATATGAAACTTCAGATTTCCAGAAATGTGGAATCTAATTTTTATGCGAATGATAAATTTCCACACATCATGTTCGTTGCCGATAAAAATCTGAAACGCATCGGAATTCATCAGGACACCATTTTTCAGAACGGAACCGGAACCGCTGCTTTTAAGGAGCAGAAATACACTCTGGAAACAATTACCGAAGAAAATATTGAAAAAGAAATTTTAGAATCGATTGAAAACATATTGATGAACAGATAGAATAAATTGTCTGTCAATTATTTTATCAAAACTTCTACAGGCTCAGTGTTGCACCGTTGAAAATAACAGTCTGCACCGGAGAAGTCATGCTGAGCTTGTGGAAGGATCTTTTTACTTAAAAAACACTCTAAAATTTAAGTCAAAAACTCTAAAAATTTTTGGTATACCAGAAAACAATGGCTGTAAACACAAAGGTGAGAATAAACCAGACAAAAGCCGTCACTACAATTCCTGCTGCACCATACAGAATAATACTGAAGGTTTTGTTCGCGGTTCCTGAATTTTTCAACAGGGTATAAGTTTCGCCTTTAAAGAAACGAACCGCTAAAAATATCAGAATTCCAATACAGCTAACCGTAGAAAACAACATTCCCATTAAAGGCTCGAAAACAGATCCGCAAGCTAAAAAAATACTCAGCATATATTAATTATTTACATTCAGATGAAAATATCTCGGATCGGGATATTGAAATTCAAAATTCAGCTCTTCTTTTAATTTTGCAGGGGAAATGATTCTTCCTGTGGTTCTTCTTTCTCCTTTATAAGCCAGATTTTTCTGCGCATTGATGACTTCTTCTTTGTTGGGATGAATCGGCGCAACAATATTATAAACTTTAGCCTGAGACTTCTGGTCTAACATTTTTTCAATAACCGAACAAATGTCTGCGTAATGAATATGATTCACCAGCTGATCCTGATGAGAGATATTATAGTTTTTCAGCAGTCTTTCGCCGCCCATTAAACCGCCTAATCTCAGGATATTGGTTTGAGGGAATTTCTCCAGCATAAAGTTTTCACTTTCCACTTCCACTGCCGGAAGATCATCCTCTGTAAATTCTTTTTCGATATCCGGATAAACGCCTGTGGAACTTGTATAAAAAATCTGATGGTTAAAATCTCCTATAAAACGAAGCAGGTTTTCCCTTTTCCCCGTCATCGGAATTCTGGAACCTCTGAGTCCCGAAAAAGGAACGGCAACAATAATAGCGTCCAGTTCGGAAGCTATGTTCCACGGTTTCATATCAGCATTAATTTCATCCGGAAATTTTACAAGATCCACATGATATCCTTTAGCTTTCAGAACATCCAGTTTCGCTTCTGTTGTAGTGGTTGCAAAAATTTCATAGTTTTTCGACAGACGTTTCGCTAAATGGTTTCCCAGCCAGCCACAACCGATGATCCCGAGTTTCTTCATATTTTTTATTTGCCGAAAATTACAATTTTATTATGGTTTTTCAGCGTTGAAAATTGTAAAAAGCAAGCTAAATATGATTGTTTTCTTTAACCACAAAAGTCACAAAAGATAATAATAAAGCTGATTTTTAGAATAATTTAAGTCCTCAAAAGAATAAAAAATCATAGATTTTTAAAACTAATGTGTTCTGATATAAAGCTTAGAATCATTTTAAAATCTTATGTGACTTATGTGTTTAAAAAAACTCTTACATTCAATCTACAGTACTGTCATTTTGAGCGCAACGAAGTGGAGTCGAAAAATCTAAAATCAAAACGTTTTAATAGATTCTTCATTCCATAATGCTTCGCAAAATTTCATTCTGAATGACAGTTTTACTGCTTTAAATATAACACTTAAGTCACATAAGTTAGTTTAATAAAATAATTAGAAGTTCACATAAGAAGAAAATCAAAGATTTTCAAAAACTAATGTGTTCTGATCTAAAGCTTAAATTGTTTTAAAATCTTATGTGACTTAAGTGTTAAAAAAAACTCTTACATTCAATCTACAGTACTGTCATTTTGAGCGCAACGAAGTGAATCTAAAAAACAACTGTATCTTGATAGATTCTTCATTACATAATGCTTCGCAAAATTTCATTCAGAATGACAGAGTGACTTTACTGTTTTTAAATTATATCACATAAGTCACATAAGTTAGTTTAATGAAATATTTAGAAGATCACATAAGAAAAAAATCGAAGATTTTCATAAACTAATGTGTTCTAATATAAAGCTTATATTATTTAAAATCTTATGTGACTTAAGTGTTTAAAAACTCTTCAACCTGCAAAGCTGTCAATTTAAGCGAAACGAAGTGGAGCCGAAAAATCTCAAATCAAAACGTTTTAATAGATTCTTCACTGCATAATGCTTCGCAAAATTTCATTCAGAATGACAGTTTTACTGTTTTAAAATATAACACTTAAGTCACATAAGTTTAGTTTAATGAAATTTTCGGAAGATCACATAAGAAGAAAATCAAAGATTTTCAAAAACTAATGTGTTCTGATCTAAAGCTTAAATTATTTAAAATCTTATGTGACTTAAGTGTTTAAAAACTATTCAACCTGCAAAGCTGTTATTTTAAGCGAAACGAAGTGGAGCCGAAAAATCTAAAATCAAAACGTTTTAAGAGATTCTTCATTACATAATGCTGCGCAAAATTCCATTCAGAATGACAGGGAAATTTTACCACAAAAGATAATGATAAAGCTGATTTTCAGAATAATTAAAGTCCTCAAAAGCATAAAAATCAAAGATTTTTAAAACTGTTGTGTGCTTTTATTCTTATGCTTGTTAACTTCAATAAAGCATCAAAATCTTTTGTGGCTTTTGTGGTTAAAAAAGTACATATATTTAGTCTTTAAAACTTTCATTTACAGATTCTTCACTGCATAACACTACGCAAAATTCCATTCTGAATGACACATTTTCCTCGCGGCTTTCGTGGTTAAATTTAAAACAACTGCTATGTTAAAAAAAATCATTTCAAAAAATTGTGTTCAAATCAATCTTCAGATTCTCTGAGATTGTGATGAAAAAACACGGTTAAAAGCAATGGATTGTTGAAATCATCATTCGTTTCAATGTTTCCTTGTTTTTTGAAAATAGAGTTTTTAAAAGTGAATGTCATCATTAAGGCATCATCCTGAAAACGGTATAAAGAAACAGTTCTGTTGATAAAACCCTTTGATCTGTAGAAATATATTTCGGTGTATTGATTCTGATAATGAAATATTCTTTGGTTTGCACGATCAATCATTACGACAACGTTTCCCTTTTCATCAAAGTATTCAGTTTTCTCCCCAAAAAGACCTGAATATTTAATCCTGTATATCTGATCTTTGATTTTCAGCCTTTCATTTGTTGAAAAAACAAAATCAGCAAGCCTTTCCGCAACGATATTCCCTGCTTCATCTAAAAGCTGACAAGAAGATAAAATTTGCTTTATCGTGAACAATCTCATCCTTCAAAAATATCATTTTCCTGAGGAAAAACAATTTTTACTTTACAAATAAATCTTTGCAGGTATACTGAAGCTTTTTGTTATTAATGCTTACTCTTCCGTTATATTCGTAAAGAGAAACCGAATCGAAATGCACTGCAATTTTATGAATCTCAATTTCAAGATCCACATCATGGTTATTCGAAAATCTTAAGATCTGTTTTTTCTGGTTGCCCAATGAATCTGTAATCTTTTTATTCTCGCTTAATTTTACGGTATCTTCATAGACTCTGTAATTTTTTTTCCATCCCTGAAATTCATCAAGCCTGATGTAGAACAATGAATCATTGATCCTTTTTACAGAAAACAGATCATACATACAGTGCATCATAAGATCGCTCAGGTTTTCTTTGTTATTAAAACTGCTGTTTAGATAATCCCACTCGTCCTTTTTCACCTCATGATCTTTTTTACAGGAAACCAGAGCCAGAAATAGAAAAATGTAAAATATTTTATTCATAACCTCAGTTCGAAATAAGAAATAAATTTAAAAAATAGATTTATAGTATTATATTAATTTATCGCAAAGAAAAACAAAAGATTTTTTTACTTATTAAAATTTTGTAAGCTAAACAAAGGCACTTCGTTTATTTAAAAAACACAAAAATGGTATTACTTTGATCAATTTTACGCCTTTGTATATCTTAAAAGCAGAATTCTTGATAATTGAATATCTTTGTTTAACATGGCAGTTAAGAAGACTTATCCCGAACTCAGGTTCATAAAAAACAAGTTGAGTACTTTAATTATTAAGCAAATTCATGATTAAAATAAAAAAATGCTGTTGAACTAATATTCATAGACATCAATTAAATCAATCTTTTCAGGTATTTTTAAAGATTCCCGTTTTCTTTTGAAATCATTCTTCTTTAAATTTTTTAAGACATAATTTTCCTCAGTATTTAAAATCCAGTAATCTGTACTCTCTTTATCCGGAATCTCAAAAGTATCCATACTATCGTGTACATTCCTCCTTTTCATGCCGTGTCTTTCTGCAATAATAAATTCCTGATAAACATTCACTTTAATAACTTTTGCAGGAATGATCGCTGTTTCCGAATCCCATCCGTCATCCGGAGCTATAAATATTTCTTGCGCCGAATTTCTGTAAAGCGTATAATTTCCTGTTAAGTCCTTTGTAAAATCCTGTACTCCCGGACCAAAAGCGAAAGGCAGTCCCAATGGAATTTTATTACTTCTTAAAAGACCAATCATTAGAATAAAGAGAATAATTCCAACAAAAAATACAGTTACTTTCAGATATTTTCTCATGCAAAAACAGTATTTAAATTTTAAAAAATCTTCTTTCTGAATACAAAAACAATCACTCCCGAAAATAGCAGATACGCGATTGCTATACAAAAACTAATCAGTTCGGTTCTTCGTATGGGTTTGGTCTGAAACTTAATTTCCTTAATTGCTTTCTTTTGTACATGATCGATTACCGGCGGTGTATACAACGCCAGTCTTTCTTCCAGAACAGGCTTATTAAAACCGTACTCTTTTGCCATTTTATAAGTTTCTGCAGCTTCTTCTTTTTCCCGCATCAGGTAAGAAATATTCCCGAGATCAAATAAAAGCTGTGCTACGATTTTATCCTTCGGTTTTACAAAAGAAACCCTCTCATTAAGCTGATAATACAATTGCTTTCTCAAGACAAAAAGTTCCTTGTCCTCTCTTTCCGATTCAGGAAATTTTCCATTTCCGAAATCATTTCCGATTAAAAATCTGGAATTGATCAACTTTCCGCCTTTCATTTTGGCTTTCAGAATATTGATGTGAATCCATTCGGAACCGTAGTGAGAATTGGGGTTTATTTTTACTGCTTTTTCAATCCAGCGCAACGCTTCGGCATTATTACCGATCAGTTCATAAGCGGTACCGATATTGGAAGCGGTAGAATATCGGTTCGGTTCCTCTTTTTCAATCTTTTTGTAAAGTTCGATGGCTTCCTTGTATTTTCCCTGAATAATCAGGATCAGTCCTTTATCTGAAAGATAATTCAGTTTTCCTGTTTCCTTATAGCCTTTTTCCATCGATAACAGTATTTTATTAAGCTCTTCGGTATTGGTAAAATAATGACCATACGGTACATATCCTTCATAATCTTCATAGAGAATGGTTCCGTCTTCGAGATGCAGTGTTTCTCCGTTCAGGCATCCGAATGCGGGAACAGAAAATAAAACACCGAACAGTACACTAAAAAAATATTTCCTCATATCCGATTTCTATGGTTACAGGTTTTAAAAAAGTTTTTATCTGCAAAAGATACAAAACCTGCAGCATAAAATTAATCTTAATAATCAAATAAGTTCAATTATTCCAACCAAATATAAAAGATCACATGAGAAGAAAATCAAAGATTTTCATAAACTAATGTGTTCTGATCTAAAGCTTAGAAATTATTTAAAATATTATGTGACTTATGTGTTAAAAAAAATTCTTACATTCAATCTACAGCACTGTCATTTTGAGCACAACGAAGTGGAGTTGAAAAATCTTATATTAATAGATTCTTCATTCCATAATGCTGCGCAAAATTCCATTCTGAATGACAGAGGAATTTCACTATTTTAAATTATAACACATTAGTCACATAAGTTTAGTTTAATGATGTATTCAGAAGATCACATAAGAAGAAAATCAAAGATTTTCATAAACTAATGTGTTCTAATATAAAGCTTAAATTATTTAAAATCTTATGTGACTTAAGTGTTTAAAAACTCTTCAACCTGCAAAGCTGTCATTTTGAGCGCAGCGAAGTGGAGCCGAAAAATCTAAAAAAATTGCATTTTAATAGATTCTTCACTGCATAATGCTTCGCAAAATTTCATTCTGAATGACAGAGTGATTTACTGTTTTTAAATTATAACACATTAGTCACATAAGTTTAGTTTAATGAAGTATTCAGAAGATCACATAAGAAGAAAATCAAAGATTTTCATAAACTAATGTGTTCTAATATAAAGCTTAAATTATTTAAAATCTTATGTGACTTAAGTGTTTTAAAAACTTTTTAACCTGCAAAGCTGTCATTTTGAGCGCAACGAAGTGGAGCCGAAAAATCTAAAACAATTGCATTTTAATAGATTCTTCATTTCATAATGCTTCGCAAAATTTCATTCAGAATGACAGGATTTTTAAATATAACACTTAAGTCACATAAGTTTAGTTTAATGAATAATTAGAAGATCACATAAGAAGAAAATCAAAGATTTTCATAAACTAATGTGTTCTGATCTAAAGCTTAAATTGTTTTAAAAGCTCATGTGACTTATGTGTTTAAAAAAAACTCTTACATTCAATCTACAGCGCTGTCATTTTGAGCGCAACGAAGTGGAGCCGAAAAATCTAAAAACAACTGCATTTTAATAGATTCTTCACTGCATAATGCTTCACAAAATTTCATTCAGAATGACAGGAAAATTTAACCACAAAAGGCACAAAAGATAATGATAAAGCTGATTTTCAGAATAATTAAAGTCCTCAAAAGCATAAAAATCAGAGATTTTTTAAAAACTGTTGTGTTCTTTTAGTCTTACGCTTGTTACCTTTAATAAGGTATCAAAATCTTTTGTGGCTTTTGTGGTTAAAAAAGTACGTGCAGCAATCAACAAATCGTTGATTTTACGGCTGGTTTCCGGAAGTTCCGGTTTTTCCTTCGCTGTTCGTCTTTTGCTGGGAAGAATTTTTGGCAGCCTTTACCAGTTCATTCGTGTCGCTGTACAGAAGTTCCCAGCCGGAAACACCCTTCATCACGGTTAATAAACTGATGTAGGCTTTCAGGTTTTTCTCAAGGTCTTTGCGGATGGCGCTTGCGCTCGTCATTTGTCGGAGGTCTGCGTTGGCTTCTGCCTGATCGGCAAATAAGGTCTCAAAATCTTCATGTTTCGTTTTCATTTCTGTGAATGCAGCATTGATGGAAAGCAGTCCGATTTTTTGCATATTTTCGGGCGTTTCCAGTTCTTCGATCAGCTTTTTCATCTGTGCGGTCTGAGAAGAATAGCTTAAACGGTCGAGATCAAGTCCGTACTTCTTCAATACATTGTACAAATCTTCGGCAGCCTGATAATTGGGTGCAGAAGAAAGTTTGCGGTATCCGTTGAGAAAGGCTTTCAGATTGGTGTAAGCAACATCCCTTTCATGATCTGCCGTTGCCACATCTTTCCCTTTTCCGCTATAACTCTGCTTTGCATAGACTTTATCGTATTCTGTGTACGAATTCTGTAAAGCCAAAGTAAGTGGATGATTATCAACCGTTGTATATTTCCCTGACTGTGCATTTGAGAGAATACGTTGAGATAAAGTAGCGAGATCTTTAGTACTCAGTTTTGTGAGTGCAATTTTCATTTTGTTTGCGTTTTTTTGATTAATAATTTAAAAAACCAAATATAAAAAAACTTCTTTGATTACAAACAACTCTGTTTTAAACCTCCGGAGTCCTCCGAAACTTACAAACACTATTGTTTTAAACGACAGAAGTCCTCCGGAGGTTTCCCGCAACTTGCAGGAGAATTCCGGAGATGTACGGAATTCGCAAACAACTTTGTTTTTAATCTCCGGAGTTCTCCGGAAGTTTCCTGCAGATTGTTGGAGAGGTTTGGCGGTTAGAGAAGATTAATAAGATTTTACGAACTATAAATTTCCGTAGAAATACGGAAAGAATAATAATCATCGTTTTTTTATATTTGAAATATAATATTTATAACTATAAATCAAATAATTATGGATTACGATTATATTATTGTACAAACTGTTTTAACAAATGAAAGAGGCAAACATGGACCGGTTCATATAAAACCGCTTCCAAATCAAGATCCCTATTTAGAAACGATGTTTGTGCAATGTTCCAAAGTTCTGTCAACTGATTTTCCAGTTGGAACAAAATTTAGAATAAAAGCAAAGATCATAGTTCCAACAAACGGAAATCGACCTTTTGCATCTAGCCATTACACCTGGCCTTTTGAGGTAATTACAGATTAATAATATTAGTTAATAATGTAACTTTTAAAAATGAAGTTTAAAATAAATGAAGAAGTATTAGAAATAGCTTCTGGGAAAAAATGCATTGTTGTGGCAACAAAAGAAGAGCCATATACGCATACGTATAATCAAAAATAAATGTATCCCCCAAATAATTTCGATTACATTGTTTTAATAAAAATAGACACAAATCAATATAAAGGGGAAATGTATGTATATGAGCATCAATTGACCAAAATAATTAATTAACCTAAAAAATAAGTATGAAAAAAAATTATCTATTCATTTTGCTTTTATTTGTTTTTAATATTACTCTTGCTCAAAATATTTTAATCTTTGGAGGAAAAAATCATGATGTTTTTCTGGGGTGTTTAGATTGTGACAAATATAATGATTACTCTATATGGAATAAATATGGTAATAATGGTTCTAAATATAGTTCCAATTCTATTTGGAATAAGTATGGAAACTACGGAGGCAAATATAGTAGCGACTCACCCTTTAATAAATATGCTTCTAATCCTCCTGTTCTAGTTGACAGAGATGGTAATTTCTATGGATATTTTACAGCAGATATCTATTTTTCAAAAAGAACCAATAACAAATTAGCTCTATTTATTATTGATTATTGGGAAAGTATTCTTGAAGATGTTGGAGAAGCTTATAACAAAATATTTAATTAATATGTATTACCTAAATATTTGAAAGCTTATAATTTGTAATAACAAACAACAGTATCCTTTTAAATAATCACATACTATGAATAATAAAATTCTTTCATTTATTTTTATTTTGTCTCTAAATTGTTTGTCTGCCCAAACAAAAATAAACAATTCAGCCTATCATAAACAGAGTGCTGATAAAATGTATCAATTATTTCCAACTAAAAACTTTTGGACATTTATAAAATTAAATACAAGAAATGGTAAAATGTGGCAAGTTCATTTTGCAGTAAAAGAGGGAGATAATCGTGTTATTTTAAATTTAAATTCTATATCTCTTGTTGCAGAAGAAAAAGAGGTAAATGGAAGATTTACTCTTTATCCTACAGAAAATACTTATAACTTTTTATTGCTTGATCAAATTGAAGGAACTGTTTATCAGGTTCAATGGTCAATGGAAGAAAACAATAGAGGAATTCTTCCGATTCAATAACTTAATTTCAATCCCATTGCGTTAATAATTTAATAAACCTAAATTATGGAAAACCATAATTTAAATAAATTTAAGTTGTATATATTTGCTAACTTTTTAACAAAACTAAACATGAAATTTAAATTATAACAAATAATTATGGCAAGTATAAAAATTAAAGACTTTTTTAATGGTAGATTTTTTGAAATTCCAAAATATCAAAGAGGTTATGCATGGGAATTACAAAACATTAGAGAATTATTTGAAGATATAATTGAATCAATTGAATCAAACTCAAATCATTATATAGGGACCATTGTACTTTCAAAATCTGATGATGATGATGAAAAATTTTATGTAGTTGATGGTCAACAACGAATAACAACATTAACTTTGATAATAAGTTCTTTAATAAAAAATCTTTCAGAAAAAGATCAAGCATATTATGAAAGATTTTACATAAAAGAAGACGATAGATTTAGATTATCTCCTTTAAATCGTGATAATAAATTTTTAACAGATTTATTCGATAATAATGTTGGTAAACCGCAAAATAAAAGTCAACGTTATTTAGAAGAAGCTTTTCAAGAAATTAAATATAAAGTTAATAAAATAGATAATAAGCTAAAATTCTTAAAATCAGTTGAAAAACTTGAAGTAATGGAATTTGTAGAAAATTCGGAGGGTGACGCAATCAGAATTTTTCAAACTGTTAATGATAGAGGAAAGCCTTTATCAAATATGGAAAAAGCAAAAAGTTTATTAATATATTTCTCCAATAGATATTTAAATAAAAAATTAGATAACCAAATCAACGATTGTTTTAGTGATATTTTTGAAATTTATGACGATATAAAACATCTAGGAGAAGAATTAAACATAAACTTAATAAAAAATAAGGAATTTAATGAAGATAATTTGATGCGCTATCATTTTGTAAGCTATAGTGATGAAAATTACGATCCAACTGCATCATATGTTCTGCAATTTTTGAAAAATAAACTAACAGGTTATAGAAATTCAAATAAATCTGATAATTATCTAGAAATAGAAAATTTTATTAACTCATACTCAAAAAGTTTAAAATCATTTTTTGAAAATTGTAAAAATGTTATTGAGAGGGCTAAAAATGAATCTAGATATTTTAAACTATTTGTTATTTTAAATTTATCTGCAACATTATATCCATTAGTAATTAAACTAGAATCATTAGGGTTACTAGATGTAAATTTACAAAGAGAAAGCTTTGAAAAATTTACTTTTTACGATCTAATAGAATTAATAGAAGTAAGAGTATATAAAACAAGAGGGACTGACCCTAAAGCTGATATATCTAGATTAATTTTCAACATTGATAATAAAAACAATATAGATATTGAAAATTATTTATTTTGGTTTAACAGTAAATGGATGCCCAAAGAAGAATTTCAAGCACACTTATTTAGTTGGATTTTTGGAAACAGAGCTTTAAATCATATTTTTATCAATTATTGTGAGCATCTTCAAAATGAAGAATATAAAATTTCTGAATTGAAAGAACTTATTAACAAGAATCCTAATATTGAACATGTTTTGTCTCAAACTCCGACTTTTGCACCACGAACAATGGGCTTTAAAAATAAAGAAGATTTTATCGACTATGAGCATACTTTAGGAAATCTAACAATTCTTGAGCGTAACTTAAATTCTAGCATTCAGAATAAGAGCTCGATAGATAAAGTTGAAACATATAGTAAAAGTTTATTCTCTATGACTAAAATAATTGGTTCTGAAATAGATACTATGAAAAAATTTACTAAATCAGAATTAAATCAAAGAACAAAACAAATTGCAGAATACTGTTTAGAAAGATGGTGGTGTTAATATTTTACATTTGTTCTCGTAATTCAATACAATAACTACGAAATTACTTTCTTATTCTATGCAAAAAATTGTCATTCTGTTGTTTTTCGTTTTATCGGCATCTGTTTTCGGTCAGGATTATTTAAATAAAACCGAAAAATATGATGTGGAACTGTTTAATTATTTAGATAGTTTGACGGTGGAACGTAAAGTTCCTCTGGAGGAGTATCTTAAGTTTTCAAAGCCTTTTTCGAAATGGGATATCCGACCTTTGCAGCATGAGAAAATCTACGCGCTCGATTCGGTACGTACATCAAGTGAAATCTCCAATTTTTTCTGGGGTGGTTTTTCTCAGCGGTATGAACTGACGGAAAAGGAAGCGGCAGAAAAACCGAATCAGTTTTTAAAACAAGGTATGATTGACGAGGACAGGCATATTCAGTTTCTGAAGGATCATCTTCCGGAATTCAAAACACTGGCTGCTCTTGTGGGAAAAAGCAGGAATTTAATCTATCTAAACCAGAGTTCTTTGCAAAGGGTAGATGATATTTTTAAAGAAAACAATGGATACTGGTCTTATGTGATTCCGCAAAAATCGCCCTTCCCCATCTCAGCAAAAATAAAAACTGAGAAAAATTACCGTTTCAGCTCTTTGCAGCAACAGATCCTTGAACAGATGAAGAAAGTAAATATTTATTCGATTGTAAAAACAGACTTGGGAATGTTCTTTCTTCTGGACGGATTTTCCGATAATTCTTACGGCTATTATTTTTCCCCGTCGGGAATGTTGGAAAACAATAACCACTTGTTTGAGATCATGAGTTCAAGAAATATCAGCGACGGATTTTTCTATTATATTGCGAATTAGGAGGCTCTACAATTGGGATCATTATTTCTGAAAAATATTGATCGAAACACAACAGAATATTCCTTATATCAAAAAATTAGTAAAACTTTGTCAAAGTTTAAGAACTTTGACAAAGTTGATTTCATTTCTAAATTAAAAAAGATTTTCATCCACAAAATTCGGAAGCGTTACTTTCAGATTCGGCTCCATTTCCATGGCTCTTTTGATGGCGAAAACAGCGCCTTCATTTCTTGCCCAGCTTCTTCTTGAGATTCCGTTGTTTACGTCCCAGAACAGCATGGATTTTAATCTTCTGTCGGCATCATCGCTTCCGTCCAGCAGCATTCCGAAGCCTCCGTTGATGACTTCTCCCCATCCTACTCCGCCTCCGTTATGAATTGAAACCCAGGTTGCCCCACGGAAACTGTCGCCAATCACATTATGGATCGCCATATCTGCCGTAAATCTGGAACCGTCATAAATATTGGATGTCTCTCTGTACGGCGAATCTGTTCCGGAAACATCATGATGATCTCTTCCTAAAACTACGGGTCCGATTTCTCCGTTTTTGATGGCTTTATTGAAGGCTTCGGCAATTTTCATTCTACCTTCTGCATCGGCATATAAAATTCTCGCCTGCGAACCGACCACCAGATTATTTTCCTGCGCTCCTTTGATCCACTGAATGTTGTCTTTCATCTGCTGCTGGATTTCTTCAGGAGAATTCTGCTGAATTTCTTCTAAAACCGCACAGGCAATATCATCTGTTTTCTGTAGATCTTCCGGCTTTCCGCTCGTACAAACCCAGCGGAATGGCCCGAAACCATAATCGAAACACATCGGTCCCATAATATCCTGTACATAAGAAGGGAATTTAAATTCTCTTCCCAACGTAGGATTTTCTGCCATTACATCGGCTCCGGCTCTGGAAGATTCCAGTAAGAAGGCATTTCCGTAATCGAAGAAATAGGTTCCTTTTGCTGTATGTTTGTTGATAGCTTCTGCGTGTCTTCTTAAGCTTTCCTGAACTTTATCTTTAAAGAGTTCCGGATCTTCCGCCATCATTTTATTGGATTCTTCAAAGCTCTGTCCTGCAGGATAATATCCTCCCGCCCAAGGATTGTGAAGCGAAGTCTGGTCTGAACCGATGTCGATTCTTAAATTCTCCTGATCGAATTTTTCCCAAACCTCAACAATATTTCCCAAGTACGCCAGAGAAACAGATTCTTTATTTTCCTGCGCCTGTCGAACTCTTGCAACAAGCTCGTCAAGATTTTCATGGATTTCGTTTACCCACTTCTGGTCGTGACGGATTTTGGTAATCTTCGGATTAACTTCCGCACAAACGGTAACACAGCCTGCAATATTTCCTGCTTTTGGCTGCGCTCCGGACATTCCCCCTAATCCTGAAGTCACGAACAGCCCGCCTTTCGGATCTTTATTGATTTTTCTGAACGCGTTCAGTACCGTAATGGTTGTTCCGTGAACAATTCCCTGCGGACCGATGTACATATAGCTTCCCGCCGTCATTTGTCCGTACTGTGTAACGCCCAAAGCATTGAATTTTTCCCAATCGTCCGGTTTTGAGTAATTCGGGATCATCATTCCGTTGGTTACCACTACTCTCGGCGCATCTTTATGGGAAGGAAACAATCCCATCGGATGCCCGGAATACATGACCAAAGTCTGTTCATCCGTCATTTCAGACAGGTATTTCATTGTTAAAAGATATTGTGCCCAGTTGGAAAATACTCCCCCGTTTCCACCATACGTAATCAGTTCATGAGGATGCTGCGCTACTGCATAATCCAGATTGTTCTGAATCATCAGCATGATGGCTTTTGCCTGCTCCGATTTTCCGGGATATTCAGAAATCGGTCTTGCCTTCATCTCATAATCCGGACGGAAACGGTACATATAAATTCTTCCGTATTTTTCCAGTTCTTCCCTGAATT
This sequence comes from Chryseobacterium sp. 2P, assembly GCF_059579425.1. Lineage (NCBI taxonomy): Bacteria > Pseudomonadati > Bacteroidota > Flavobacteriia > Flavobacteriales > Weeksellaceae > Chryseobacterium > Chryseobacterium sp. 2P. The sequence continues at coordinate 1,654,442 of NZ_CM184194.1, read as the reverse complement.
CCGGCAATAATTCTGCATGAAACTGAGGCTCGAAGTAACGTAACGCATTTTTCAACGCTAGTTTTTTTTCTTCTTCCCCTAAAATTTCTTTGCGTTTCGGCGCATGATTGATGTTGGTTTCGTAAGGTTTCGGCTGTGGCAGCTGGTTGGGTATACCCTGTTGTATCTGTTGTTGGAATGTCATGTATTTGTTGATCGTTGTTAGTTTAGCAGATTTATTTTTGTGGTTTTAAAGATATTCAAATTAGAAAATCCCTGCAACTAATGTGATAAAATTTGAAACAGCATGAAAAATTCCCCTCCTTTGGAGGGGTGGCGAAAATTCGGAAGAATTTTTGACGGGGTGGTTTTAGATGATCTTAATTTATCTTTGGTTTATTATTTTACCACCCCGTCTTCTCCCTTTGGTCGAATCCACCCCTCCAAAGGAGGGGAATATTGTGATGGATATTTTACTTGTATTTATAATGTTCAATGATGAAGTTTTCTAAATCTTTCATCACAACAGACAAATTATGTAGTACATCAAAGTCTGTTATCCTGAATATTTTCAGACCTAAAGATTCCAGGTATTTCTGCCTTACCTCATCATAAATTTCTTTGGTTTCGTGGCTCCAGCCGTCAATTTCTATAACTAACCCCAGCGTTTTCACATAAAAATCAACGATGTAATTTCCGATAATTCTCTGTCTGTCAAAATCAATATTATGGAATGTTTTCGCACGAACCTGTTTCCAGAAAATGACTTCACTCAAAATTCCGGATTTCCGTTTTTCGTTCAAAAGAGGTTTTAATTTGGGATTGTAGGGAAGATTTTCTACAAAATTCCTGCGAACAGAAATTCCGTTAATTACTGTAAGGATTTCTTTCATCAATTGTTGCTTTTACTGTTTGTGTTTTTTAATTAAACCACCCCGTCAAAAATTTTATAAATTTTTGCCACCCCTCCAGAGGAGGGGAATTTCCACTTTCCGGATAATGCGGTGATTAAATCTTTTCAAAAATAAAAAACCTCACTGAAAATTTCAATGAGGCTTTATAGAAATAAGCTTTTAGATTTAATTATGATTTTTAACCAAAACCCAGCCGGTTATTGTTCTTCCATCCGGTATGGTAATCACATACCAGTAACTTGCAGTAGGAAGTACCCTTCCTTTTATCATCCCGTCCCAATAGAACTGAGTGTTTGAATTCTGTTCAAAAATCAGCATCTGATAACGGTCGAAGATTTTGAGGTTAGACATTCTTGTTCCGAATACCTGAAGATCTTTAATCACCCAATGGTCATTAAGTCCGTCACCGTTTGGTGTAATGGTATTTGTAATATCCAGTACCAGACCGTCTTTTTTCACAATACAGTCGCTGTCGGCAAATCTCACATAGAAGGTGGTAATTCCTGTAGGTAAATTATTGAAGCTGTTGCTTGCCTGCCAGTTGATTCCATCGATAGAATACAGTATTGATTTTGAACCCGTAGCATAAATAATCACATTATTACCGCTGAACTGAATGCTTGTAATAACAGGGACTTCATAATGTTTGATATCGAAAGTCTTGGTGTAAGAACATCCGTTATCCGCCGTCACGGTTAATGAGTAAGTTCCTACTGTGTTAATTCCTGTAATCGTATTCGTTGTAGAGATGGTCTGTCCTGCAGGATTAGTCCATTGATAGCTTACAATCGTGTAATTGGTAATATTTACAGAATAACTGCTCAGTGAGCCTTCCGGACAGAAATACAATGTCGGAATATCGAAAATCGGAGTTTTTTTCAATGAAAGCTGAATCTGCACCAGATTGGAACACGATCCGGGAACACTTACTTTTACATAAATGGTACTGGAACCTGAAACCTGATTATACAGATACGCTGAAGGATTTGCAATCGCATTGGTTCCCGCATTAAGATCTGCTAAAGACGAGTAATAGGTAAATGTAACGTTAGCTCCATTGTAAATCTGTGTCTGGAACTGGGTCAGATTAACGGTCTCTGATCCGTCATTTCCGATATCACAGGTTGCTAAAGGGAAAGGTCCGTTGTTCAGCAGGGTTACTTTATTTCCGTAAGTGAAGGTTATGGATGCAATATCGTTACATCCCGGAATATTCTGCACATTCACCCACATCTGCGCAGGGAAAGGATTGGCGGTAAAGTTCGACGGATTGGCAATAGGATTGGTTCCGTTCTGCGCATCCTGCAGGGTAAGATAGAAGGTAAATGTATTCGCAGGATTCGGTGCGTCAACCATTAAATTGGTAAAATTCAAAAGGTTTACTTCATAGCTTCCGTCGAGATTTTCATCACAAACCGAAATGGTAGAATTGATGGCTTTCGGAGGGAAATAGGTATTCAGCTCAATTGATGCTACAGAGTAACATCCTGTGGTATTCACCTGAAATCTTGCCCACACCTGAACGGTAGAAATATTGGTTGTAACGGTATTTCCGATCTGACTGGCAGGGTTTCCGGCATTGGCTTCTGCCTGTGTATTGTAATAAGTAACGGTGATATTTGATAAAGGATAGGTGTTTTGAGCAGGAATAAACATCTGAGAAGTGGCATCACTCAACTGAAAGGTTTCACTTAAATTAAAATCTTCATCGCATTTGTTCAATACAGCATTGTTCAGAACTACAGGGGGTAAGAATGTCATCAGAATGGTAAGTTTAACCGCTGAAAAGCAATCGTTGTTATTAAACTTCACCTTCACATAAACGGTTGCACTTCCTCCGGTAACAACAAACTGAGTGGGATTTGTAATCTCGTTGGTGAAAATGTGGGTAACAGGATCATAATTCAGATAATACGTAAAGTTTACATTCGAGCTTGTTGTAATCTGGCTTTGCGCCTGTGTAAGATTATAAATCTCCGTATTGTCATTATTATTATCACAAATATTCGTCAGGTTAACCGTTACCGTAGGATTTACTGCCGGTGTAGAAGTTAATCCTACGGTAAACGGATAAATCTGCTCACAATTATACGAATTGATCTTTACAAAGTACTGCTGTGTTCCGGTAAAGGTTACATTATTCACCGGATTATTTCCACTTGCTGCGTCTGCAGCAGTAAGATAGAAGGTTACCGTAGCATTCTGGCTTCCGATAATGGCAGATGAAAACTGTGATAACTGTACGTTTTCTGTATTATCATTATTAAAATCACAAACCGTAAAACTGGACTGTTCTGCAACAGGATGAACCAGATTGATCGTAAGTGGTCTTATCGTGTAGCAGGTCTCAGAAAGTTCGAAACGTACATAATAAATCTGTGTAACGAAATTTCCGTTGGTGGTAATGACCTGATTCGGGCTTATAGGATTTATTCCGAAACTCGCATCCGCATAATCTGCAAAAAATTTCACTACGGGAACTGTTGCCGGAGAGATCAGCATTCCGTTTGAAAGGGTATTTAAATTAACACTGATGTCATCTGTTCCGTTAAAGCAGATGTATTCTGTTTTAGGAATAACCACAACTTTAGTAAATGTAATATTGAGATTTACAGTTGCCACTGCAACACATCCGTTCGGGATCTGAACTCTTATAAAAATGGTATAAGCTCCGTCATGCACTGTACTTAAAACGCCTCCTGAACCTGTAAGAGCTTCGTTATAGGTTCCATATGCCGTAAATACAGCTCCCGGCTGTGATGTAATGAGCGGTCCGAAAGTTAAAGGAAAATCAAAAGGCTCTGCATCATCATTGTTGATATCACAGGTTGAATAGTTATAGTTAATCGGAGAATTGAGATTAACTCCCGGTTTGAACTGGAAAGTTACAGGACCTAAAACGAAGGTACAGTTTCCTTCCTGCAGTCTTACCCAGACCGTTGTACCTGCTGTAACATTAATTGTGCTGATCGCATTGGTATTGTTCTGAGCATTTGCCTGCGTGGCGAAATAAGAAATTCCCGTAGTGCCCGGCGGAAAAAGCTCAGGATCCAGGAATGCTAAGTTATAGTTGGATTCTACCCCGTCATTATTCGTATCGCAAATCTGAACCGTATTTTTGAGCAAACTTTTGGTCTTAAAATTTAGAGTTAAAACAGCCACTCTGTAACAGTTGGGAACATTCGGATTCTGAATTCTCACATATAAAACCGTATTTGCTGTTAATGTAAAGTTGTTCGGTAAAGGACTGACGTTATTTTGTGCGTTCTGCAAAGTTGTATGAAAGCTGAATACAAAATTTGCAGGGTTCTGTGTGGTTACATTTCCCTGAAAACTGCTTAAAGTAAGGTTTACAGGATTATTTCCGCAGTAATCCTGTGTGAAATTTTTCGCAGCGGGATAAGTAGGATCAAATGTTAAAGGAAAATCATCCGTTAAAGTAAGGGTACTGGTTCCGCAGGTATTAAAAACCGCAGTTGCCGTATACACTTCATTCTGGGTAGGGCAAATCGTAGCCTGAATTCCCGTAGCAACAGTCTGTCCGGCAGAATCTGTCCATGTTACATCCGGCTGTATTGCGTTCCCAAGCGGATTAAATCTATATCCTTCCTGCAAAGCCTGCCATACTCCTGTATTTCTGTTAGGAGGAGAAACGCCGAGTGTTCCGTCGCCGTTGATAACGCCTATTAAAGCATTTTCAAATTTTCTTGTCGGGCAGGGTGTCGGTTTTTTATCTACGAAAACTTCAATCACATTGGTAGTTTCATGCAGAACAATCTGAGATGAAGCTCTGTCTGTACATCCTGCAATTCTTCCTTCGAAAAAGCTGACAACAAATTTTCTGTAAGGAGCTGTTCCGATGGTGGAATAATAAATTTCAGAAGGATCATTTGCAGAAAAAACCATATCGTTGTATACCCCGAATATGGAGTTTTTAGGAAGGCTTACATTGGGGTTCTGCCATTGGACATTGGGATAGTTGATGTTTCCCAACTGGCTCAGATCAAAAGTGACCATCCCGTTTGAACCGACTACTAATGCATTAAAATTCTGATTATAAAAACAAAACTGAAAAGGAAGATCCAGCTTGGTAGGAAAAACGTCATCGTAGTTGGCATTGAGCGGAGTTCCCTGATTCAATGCAATGGGAGGAGCAAAAGCCTGAGAAACGACTTCATAATTTGAAGTCTGTTTAATGACAGGATATTCCAGATGGAGATCGATACAACCGTTTGCATTAAGACCATTGGTACAGGTAACATTAAAGCTCTGATTGCCTACTGCATCTTTTATGATAACATTTCCGGGAGTTTGGGCAAGCCCGAAAATGCTTATCCATACGAGGATAAATTGTAAAGGTTTTATCATAATCAAGTTTTCTTTTAATCACTATTTATTGATAAATTTACCACTTTTAGCAATACAATTATCAATAGTAAACATTTATTTACATGGTATTCATAACGAAATTATTCATAAGGTTAGAATACAACAATTTACAAAATAAATGTAAATAAAAAAAAACTTGCCGGAAAAGCAAGGTTTATAATTATTTGAAATTAAGTTCATATTAGGTTAAAACATCATCATTTTCTTCCTCATGGTCATCGTCGTTATCGCTTAGACTCCAGTAATTGTTTTCTTCGTCTTCACTGCCGATCTCCTCCATTTCGTCGTCATCTTCCACTCCGGGAATATCCAGTCCTTTATCTAATTTATCGTCATCGTTTTCTTGATTAAAAATCGGTTTTCCGTTTCCGTCTAAGGAAATATGCTCTTCCTGATTAAAAATATCTTCACTGGATTTATATTCTCTCTGTTCCAGTCTTCTTTCCTGTTCCTGTTCGCTGTTTTCGGGTATCATACTCTTATTTTTTGGTGTTGTCTGTAATCAAACAAAAATAGTTCCAAGATATTAAGCGTATATTTCAGGATTTACACAGGCAGGCATTTTTTCACCTTTTGAAAAGGCAATAATATTTTCAGCAGCCACTTTTGCCATTCCGTTTCTGGCTTCTTCCGTTGCTGAGCCAATGTGAGGAAGTACACAAACATTAGAAAGCTCTAAAATAGGATCATCTTTAAAAATTGGTTCCGGATTGGTAACATCCAGTCCGGCTCCCCAGATTTTATGCTCAGAAAGTGCGGCGTAAAGATCTTTCTGATGATGGAAACCTCCTCTTGCGGTATTAATGAAGATTGCATTCTTCTTCATCCTATCAAAGACAGAAGCATTAAAAAGCTCTTTCTGCTCTGGTTTGAAATTGGCATGAATACTCAGAACATCGGATTGCTCAATAAGCTCATCAAAAGAAACATATTTTGCTCCCAAATTCTTTTCTGCTTCTTCATTGTGATGGCGGTTGTGATAAATAATCTGCATTCCGAAAGCAGCTCTGGATTTTTCAGCCATTTCATATCCAATTCTTCCGAGACCGAAAATACCGAGCGTTTTTCCGTATAATTCCTGACCCAAAGCGTGCAAAGGATCAAAATCTCCCCAGTTTCCGGATTTTACTTTTTCAAAATTATAGCTTGCCCTTCGTGCAACCGACTGCATGAGTAAAAAAGCAACATCTGAAGTGGCTTTACTTAACACATCGGGTGTATTTCCGACCGGAATTTTTCTTGCATCGGCCTCCTGAATATCAACATGATCAAACCCTACTGAAAACAGGGCAATCGCCTTTATATTCGGACATTCGTTAAAAAAGTCTTTATCGAATTTAAACTCTCCTCCCACGCTTAAAATGGCATCATGGCTTCTGCAGTAATTCAGCCATTCTTCATAGGAGAGATTTTCTTGTTCAGGAATGAATATTTCAAGATTAGCGTCTTTAAGAAGTCTGATACCTGCTTCAGGAATTCTTTTGTTAATGAATACTTTCATATTTTGTGATGGTTAAATGATTTCATCAAGTAAAAAACCTCACTTTTCACAAGTAAGGTTTTTCAACTTTAATATTAAAATGATTATACTTTAATTTATTCTTCTAAGATTCAGATATCAACTCTTCCATTTCTTCCCAAATCTCCAATGCTGATCTTCTGACTTTTCTTTTCGGTTCCGACTTTTTAGCTTTGAAAGTGTTTACCTGAAGATCATTTCCGGATTCTTTTTTATCCGGATTATCTTCCGCTCTGTTTCGGAAATTAATCTTAAAACCGTTCTGAATATTACTGAAATCTTGTAATATTTTAAATCTTTTCGCATTCATCATATTAAGATTTTAGTTAATTATACAGAAATACATATTCAATTTTCGTTCCGAAACGTCACGTAATTTTTGTTTTTAATTAATTTTAATAACAGATTATTTTAAATGGAAGATTTAAAGGTTAAGAATAAGACTCAGGACTGTAACTGTATTGATAAGTCAGTAATAAAGTATGCTTACAAAAAAAGATACTGCCTTTTAAAACAGTATCTTTTCTTATTTTCATCGTCCGGTTGATTAATTGTGATTGTACTCGTAAGTAGTCGTATAAGTTCCCGTTAATGTATTATTATTGTCATAGCTTTTTAAGACACTCTGTGTAGGAAAATTATTAGAGTTGTACTGATAAGTTTGCGTGAATATATCAGAACTTATACCACTTGACCCACTCCCTGTAGTACTATTCACTAATTTGTAAGACAGGACATTATGTTCAGATGCTTGATCTACCTGATAATAAACCTGAATATTCTTTAAACCTGTAACATTTTTGAAAGGATTGTTTTTGTTATCATAAACAATAGGTTGCAGATTACCCGTTCCAGTTTCAACAATAGTTCCATTTTGAGTCGCCTGTATGGTTTGAGTATAGCTTTTTACAGATCCATCAGTATTTAAATAGGCGTCTCTGGTATATGTTTTTACATAATTTCCACTTGTATTTTTTTCTATTATGGTAACATGATCGGCAGATAAATAATTAAACGTTGTAACTGTACTATTCGAACCCGAAATATCCTCCGCTTTTATTAAACGATTAGAACTGTCGTAAGTGAAGGTCTCTGTAGAAGTTGGTGCTCCATTAGAAGAGGTACTAACGATTTTTGTAATCAAATCACCCGTATAAGTAAAGTTGCTGATATCTCCGTCAACTAAACCTTTTTCCTGTACTATTTTTGAACCATTGTAGGTATAAACATAGGTTTCCCCATTATTCATCAATTTGGTAAGAAGAATGGGGGTTGAATCTACAGGATCTACAGTGTTTGAATCGTTAGAGCATGATATTGCAAGTAATGCAATAGACAGAAGCATAATTTTTGTTTTCATGTGCTATTTTAAAATTTCGGCTAAAATATATTTTTTAATTGTTATTTCAGTACTTTTTAAAAAGATTATTACTTTTTTTTGTCCTGATTTAGCCGATTTGAGAAGTAAAAAACATTATCTGTCTGATTCTCAAACTATTCTTTCAAACTCATTTTTTTTAACGACCAAATTATTTTAGAATTTTGGATAATGATCATTATTCAGCATATTCCTGAATATGCTGAAAACTTAAATTGAAAATACGCTCCATCTCCGATTTCCGGCAACGATAAAAATAGTGACTCGGATTATTAACTACTGATTTGTATTTCCAAGCATCGGAACAAATTTGTAAGCCCCGAATTCCTCTTTTTCAAATTCGGTCTGTGAGATTTTTGTAAATCTGTATAAAACCTGCTCATCGGTCGGACCGAGAGGAATAACCATTTTTCCGCCGACTTTAAGCTGTTTCAGAAGTTCGGTTGGTAAAACGGAAGCGCCGCAGGTCACGATAATTTTATCAAACGGAGCAAAGGTAGGAAGTCCGGCAAAGCCATCCCCGAAACTCTGAAATTTTGGATATAAATTCATTTCACGGAGTTTCTTTTTAGAAAAATCGAAAAGATCTTTTTGTCGCTCAACCGTATAAACATGGGCTTTCATTGCCATTAAAACGGCGGTCTGATAACCACAGCCAGTTCCTATTTCCAGCACTTTTTCCCCTTCTTTCACCTGCAAAAGTTCAGACTGCTCGGCAACTGTTGAAGGATGCGAAATCGTCTGATGCGCAAGAATAGGAAAAGCACGGTCTTCGTAGGCAAAATCTTCGAAAATACTTTCAATAAAAAGGTGTCTCGGAACTTCATTCATTGCTGAAAGTACGTTTTCATCCGAAATCCCGATTCTGTTTCGGAGATATTCCACTAAAATCTTTCTTTTTCCTTTATGTACAAATGAATCTTGCGTCATTACAGATAGTAGTTATTAGGTTGCAGGTAACAGTTCGCACAAAAATATGAAATTTTGTCGGGGGTTAAAAACTGTTGCAAGCAGTTTTTAATTTTCTGATAACCGTCAATGTACAACCAACAACAAATTGTTATATTTACAGAAATTTAATACAGCTATGTTGAAAGCAGGTTTGGTAGGAGCCGGACATTTAGGAAAAATACATTTACGACTTTTAAATCAGTCAGATAAATACGAATTCATCGGTTTCCACGACAAAGACGCAGAAAACGGGAAAAAACTGGAAGCGGAATTCGGATATAAATATTTTGAGAATTTTGATGAATTGCTGGAGCAGATCGATATGCTGGATATTGTAACGCCCACCATTTATCATTACGATTATGCGCTAAAAGCAATTGAAAAAGGTCTGCATTTTTTCATTGAAAAACCTGTAACCCAAACTCTTGAACAGGCGGAAGAAATTCTTCAGAAATGCAAGGAAAAAGGCATTAAAGCACAGGTAGGACACGTTGAAAGATATAATCCTGCATTTATTGCAACGAAAGAATACATCAATAATCCGATGTTTATTGAAATTCACCGGTTAGCAGAATTTAATCCCAGAGGAACGGATGTTTCGGTGGTCCTCGATCTGATGATTCATGATCTGGATATTCTATTAAGCATTGCTAAATCTAAGGTTAAAAATATTCACGCAAGCGGCGTTTGTGTGATAAGCAAAACACCGGATATTGCGAATGCGAGAATTGAATTTGAAAATGGCTGTGTTGCGAATTTAACGACTTCCAGAATTTCGATGAAAGCGATGAGAAAGAGCCGTTTCTTCCAGAAAGACGCTTATATTTCCGTTGATTTTCTTGAGAAAAAAGCGGAAGTGATCCGCATGAAAGACGCTCCTGAACACCCTACTCCATTCGACATGATTATTGAAAATGCAGAGGGAGAGAAAAATCAGATTTTATTTGAATATCCGAATATTCAGCCGAACAATGCGATTTTGGATGAGCTTAATTCTTTTGCAGATTCTATTACCGAAGATAAGCATATAGAAGTTTCGCTTGAAGACGGAACAGAAGCGCTGAAAGTGGCTTTGGAAATTATGAAATTGATTTCTTAATTTTTTAACACAAATCGCACAAATATTTTCACGAATAACACGATAATTTATTGATAGAAACGGGCTAAAAACCCGTTTTTTTTATGAATTATTTCCAATTGACTTTTGTCGAAAGTTTTAAATGTCGAATCTCTTTTATATTTAAATTTTAAATCAATTTAATTACTTTTCAATAATTTTTAAATATATTTGTTAACTCTTAATCAATAATTTCTTTAAAACAATCCCTTAACAATTCAATAATTAAAATCACTATGAAAAGAGCCATCCTATTATCCGCTTTTTTATTGTCTCAATTTGGGACATCACAGCTTTTAAAAACACAAGGTGAGAAAATTATTAATGATAAAGGTGAAAATATTCAGTTGCGAGGTCTCGGTTTGGGAGGCTGGATGCTTCAGGAGGGATATATGCTGAAAACGGCTGACTTTGCAGGTCCGCAATACAAAATCAAGGAGAAAATTGCTGAACTGATTGGTGAAGACGGTATGAACGAGTTTTACAAAGTTTATCTGAAAAACGGAATTACCCGACAGGATATTGATTTTCTAAAAAAAGCAGGATTCAATTCGATCAGACTTCCGATGCATTATAATCTGTACACTTTACCGATTGAAAAAGAACCTAAAAAAGGAGAAAATACATGGCTGGAAGAAGGTTTTACAATGACTGATAATCTTCTTAAATGGTGCGCTGATAATAAAATGTACCTTATTCTCGATCTTCATGCAGCTCCGGGCGGACAGGGAAATGATGTAAATATTTCGGATCGTGATAAATCCAAACCATCTCTTTGGGAAAGCGAAGAAAATCAGAAAAAAACCATTGCATTATGGAAGAAATTAGCCGAAAGATATAAAGATTCTCCATGGATTGGCGGTTATGATTTAATTAACGAACCCAATATTAATTTCACAGGAAAAAATATAAACGGAACGGATGAAATGTCGAATGCACCGCTTTGGAAGCTTCAGAAAGAAATCACGGAAGCGATCCGTACTGTTGATAAAAAACACATCATCATTATCGAAGGAAACGGATGGGGAAATAATTACAACGGTTTAACGTCGCTTTGGGATGATAATATGGTCTTCAGCTTCCATAAATACTGGAATAATAATGATGACGCCACGCTGAAATTTGCTTTGGATTTAAGAGAAAAACACAAAATCCCGATCTGGCTGGGCGAAACAGGCGAAAATTCGAATGTATGGTTTACAGAGCTGATCCGGCTTTTAGATAAACACAACATTGGTTACGCATTCTGGCCGATGAAAAAAATAGACAATTTCGCAGGAATTACCAACGTTAAAATTACTCCGGAATACCAGAAATTACTGGATTACTGGAAGAACGGAGCTGAAAAACCATCTAAAGATTTCGCCAAGAAAGCTTTGATGCAGATTGCTGAAAACTATAAATTCAGCAATGTGGAAATTAAAAATGATGTGATTGATGCGATGTTCAGACAGACAAAAGACAGTTCCACAAAACCTTTCAAAAATCTACAGGCTCCAGGAAAAATATTCGCAACCGATTATGATTTAGGAAGAATAGGTTCTGCTTATTCGGATAAAGATTTTATTAATCTTTGGGTAAGTGATCCCGCAAAAAGATCGGAATGGAATTCCGGAAATCAACTGAGAAATGACGGTGTTGATATTTACAGAACAAAAGACAATGAATATTACGTCGGAAAGACAGAAACCGGAGAATGGCTTCAGTATACCATGAACTCAAAAGCAGATAAAACGTATACTTTCGACATAAAATATGCCAGTGAAAACGACGCAAAAATACTGATTGAGGATGCTTCAGGAAAACTATTAACCACCGTTTCATTGGCTTCAACAGGCGGAAATGAAATTTGGAAAACGGCTTCTGCAAAAGGAATTCATCTTAAAAAAGGAGAAAATAAAGTCAGAATTTATTTCGAAAATGATGGCGTTAATCTGAATTATTTTGAAGTGAGATAAAGAAAAAATCATAACTTGCAAATCCCTTTTAGTTTCTAAGAGGGATTTATTTTTAAAACTATTTAAACTTTTATTTTAACCGCAAAAGAAGGAAATGATTAACACTTTAGTTATTTTAAGTTCAATTTTTAAATACAAAAAAAGGAACACATCAGTTTAAAAAATCAAAGATTTTTATCTTTTACAGACTTTTAATCAACTAAAAAGTATTTAAATAGTACAGAATTTCTTTTGCTTCTTTTGCGGTTAATAAAAAGATGATTAAACAAATATTATGAAAAAAATCAAATTATTATTTCTTTTGATTTCGGCATTTGTTTTTGCGCAGAAATCTTCTTTAGATCAAAAAATAAGCTCTATTATTAAAGATAAAAAAGCAACGGTCGGAATTTCTGTTCTGGGGTTCGAAGACAGTTTTACATACAATAAAAATGCTGATAAAAAGCTTCCGATGCAGAGTGTTTTCAAATTTCATATTGCTGCTGCGGTTTTAGATTATGTAGAGAAAGGAAAACTTTCTTTAGATCAAAAAGTTACCCTTAATCAATCGAATTTACATGAAAATACATGGTCGCCTCTTCGCGAAAAATATCCAAATGGCGGTATTGTTCCTCTAAGTGAAGTTATTGAATACACCGTTGCTAAAAGTGACAATAACGGCTGCGATATTCTTTTAAAATTATTGGGCGGAACGCAGGTTGTTCAGAAATTTATGAATGCGAAAGGGGTGAAAAACTTTCAGATCAAATACAATGAAGAAGCGATGCACAAAGACTGGAACGCGCAGTATGAAAATTACACCACCATGAATTCCGCGGTTGATGTGCTGAAAAAGTTTTATGACGGAAAATTATTATCAAAAAAATCAACAGATTATCTGATGAAAGTAATGCTTTCCACTTCTACAGGAACAAATAAATTAATTGAGCAGCTTCCGAAAGATACACTTATCGCAAGAAAAACGGGATCTTCCGGCAAGAATAATGCAGGTTTAACGGGTGCTGAAAATGAAATTGCGATCATCACTTTACCGAATGGCAAGCATTATGCAATAGCTGTATTTGTCAGTAACTCAACGGAAACAGCCGAAGTAAACTGCAGAATGATTTCAGACATTTCAAAAACAGTCTGGGATTATTTTAATAAATAAAAATTTAAGCTTAATTTTAAAACCATTAAAAATGAAAAAAATAGTATTAATAATCGGGTTATTCACTTCCGCAGTATTTTTTGCACAGAAGAGTGAAAATTATCTGCAGGTAGGCTATCACAGCATTTGCTGCGGTACGCCTTCCGCTAAACCTGTGATGGATTTCATTAATCAGTTTCAGAAAAAAAACAAAATAAAAAATTTCGAAGTGTATAAACAAAGCGGTTTGGGAAGAGAAGGTGAATTTAACATTTATATCGGAACAGATACATTCTCCAGAACCCAGAAAACCAAATTTGTGGAAGGACTGAAAGCTGCCATCAATAATCAGAACCAAATGAAAAGGCCTAACAGAGACGGGAATGTGAGTTTTGATGAAACGTTGACGGTAAAAAAAGCAGATCTTTCCAATGCACGAAATTTAACTTTAATCAACAGTAAATAATTAAAACTTAAATAAGGAAAAATGATCAAAAACATTGTAGTTATCGGAGCCGGAACCATGGGAAATGGTATTGCGCACACATTTGCACAAAGCGGTTTTAAAGTAAATCTTGTAGATGTATCTCAGGAAGCTTTAGACAGAGGTCTTAAAACCATTACCACGAATCTCGACAGAATAATTGCAAAGGGAAACCTTACCGAAGAACAAAAAGCGGAAACTTTAGGGAACATCACCACATTTACAGCACTTCAGGATGCGGTAGGTTCTGCGGATCTTATTGTGGAAGCAGCAACGGAAAATCAGGAATTAAAGCTGAAGATTTTCGGACAGATGGATGAATTTGCTCCTGAAAACTGCATCTTGGCAACCAATACTTCCTCAATTTCGATCACAAAAATTGCGGCGGCTACCAAAAGAGCCGATAAGGTAATTGGAATGCACTTTATGAATCCGGTTCCGATCATGAAACTGGTTGAAATCATTAAAGGCTACTCCACTTCCAAAGAGACGTTCGATGCGATCTATGAAATGAGCAAAACGTTAGGAAAAGTTCCTGTAGAGGTAAACGATTATTCGGGATTTGTTGCCAACAGAATTTTAATGCCGATGATTAATGAATCTATCGAGACATTGTACAACGGTGTTGCAGGTGTTGAGGAAATCGATACGGTAATGAAACTGGGAATGGCGCATCCAATGGGACCGCTTCAGCTTGCCGATTTTATTGGTCTTGATGTTTGTTTAGCGATCTTAAACGTAATGTACGATGGCTTCAAAAATCCTAAATATGCTCCGAATCCATTGTTGGTAAATATGGTAATGGCAGGAAAATTAGGCGTAAAATCTGGCGAAGGTTTCTATGATTACTCCGAAAGCAAAAAAGCAGAAAAAGTAGCGAAAATGTTTTCTAAATAATAAAAAGTGAATTGTGAAGGGTAAATTGTGAATTTTCTGGAATTCAATTTTAATGTGATTAAGATTGACTGGCTTTGCAAAATTTACTAATTTCACGATCCATGAAATTTAAAGAAAAAAATATTCAGATATCAATGGTCATCATTACTTTAGTGATGACCATTTTGCGTTTTCTGCTTAATGAAAAAGGACGTGTAAATCCGGATTCCATCCGTTATATGAGATTTGCGCACGTTTTTCCGACGATCGATAATACCACGACGCCTTTAGGATATCCTTTAGCGATAAAATTTTTTACATTTTTCGGGTTTGATGAATTCTGGGGAAGTAAAATTGTAGGAATTTCTGCATTTTTCTTCATTCTTTTTTTCACATGGAAGAAGAAATTTTTCTTTAGAGAATCCATTGTTTTATGTGCTTTATTCAGCTTCCTCTCCATTTTCTCCTACACCATGAGCGAACCGTTGATTTTGCCGTTCGTTATTTTATTTTTATATGTTTCCACATTAATTATTGAAGGAAAATTAGAAAAGAGAAAAGCCGTTTTTTATCTTTCACTAAGCCTGATTGCTTTGTATAACATAAGATACAGCGCTCTTTTCATCATGGGCGGAACCGGACTTTTTGGATTAATTTTCTGGAAAAGAAAATATTCGGGAATATTTATTATTTCAGGACTTATCGGAGGAATTTTTGTGGTTTTGTACAAATTTGTTTTCATTGATTACTTTAACGAAAACTATGTCAGTCAATTTCTGGAAATCGGTCTATATCCTACCTCTAAACTTCTTGTTGAATTGTTTCAGGGATTGTGTACCACTTTCAACCCTTTTATTCACATTGCAGATCCGGGAGGCGGAATGATCAATTATGCGATCTACGGAATCGGCTTTGTAAATATCCTGCTGATTGTTTTCCTTTTTATTAAATACAAACTTTCAGAAACAGAGTTCTTTTATATTTTTGTGAGTGTTTTCGGGATTATCTGTTCTTATTTTATTCAGTATTTTTATTCTGTGAATGCGATTGATTACAGATTAATGGCTCCTTTCAGTCTTCCGGTCTGGCTGGTTTATTTCAGGAAATTATTCATGGTTTTTGAAGTTAAAACATACGCTTTAGGCTTTTTAAGTCTGCTTTCGGGAATGTTATTTACATGGCTTTCCAAAGGCAATTATCTTGAAAACAGAAAGGAAATGAAGCAGTTTCTGCAATCTGAAAAACTTGATGAAATACCTTTAAAATTCTATCTTGAAACCACGGAAGATCTTGATAAAATACAGGTTGCCGAACTGATGAGTACCATCAATCCTAATATTACGCTAACTTTTAAACCGAAAGATACGCTTCAGAAAACAACGTTAACAAGGTATAAAGTTTTGCAAAAAATAAAGATTGACAAGAACAAATACCAATAATTTTATTATCTTTGATTTAAAGTTAAAACATTAAAAAAATGAAATTACCAAAGTTTTTATTAGCAGATAATTCGGAATTTCCAGAAGATTTATTCGTGGTACACACAGAATATCCAAGATTTATCTTAAACGTTGAGGAAGAAGAAGTTGAGTGGCTGGATGATCTGGAAGGTGACGACGAAGAAACAATGGCGGATGAGGCTACAAAAGTAGTGGAAGCTGCGTTTAAATGGTGTGATGAAGAGTTGGCTAAGTACGACGAAGAAGAGGAAGATTAATAACAATTTAAACATAAAAAAGGAACTCGATTGAGTTCCTTTTTATTTTATTCAGCTTTATTGAATTTTAAAAGTAAAAGATTGTCCTGATACAATTCCAGAACATTTCCGGTTACTACATATTTATTGGCTTTTCCTACCATATCCATAAAGTTTTTCTCCACGCTCATATTATCGCAAGCCATTCTTGTAGAACCTAAAGCTCCCGCAGAAAAATTACCCATTGCCGGATCCACTTTCGCTGTCCCGAAGTAATTATTACATCCTGCATTACCACTGATCTTTTCTCCTTCAATATTCAGAGTAGGAATTTTTCCTTTCACATTATCAGCCAAAGCCCATTTTGTACCTGCAAGAGAAGGCTGCGCTTTTCCTACTTTGGAAGCAGAAGAGCTAGACATTGTTCCACACGAAACCAAAACTGCAGCAGTACATATACTTAAAAAAAGATTCTTCATTGTTTACTTTTTGATTTAAACCAAATTTACGGAATTATTATTATTTAAACGGGTTTCGGAAGATTTTATTATTCTTTAACACTTCAGATAAAATTGTAATTGAATATGATTTATCCTGATTTAACCTGAGTTCGGAATAAGTATTAAACGCAAGGTTAAACAAAGAGATTCAATTATCAGGAATTCAGCTTTTAAGATATACAAAGGCGTAAAACTTATCAAAGTAATACCATTTTGTCTTTTTCAAATAAACGAAGTGCCTTTGTTTAGCTTGTAAACTTTCAATAAGTAAAAAAAATCTTTTGTTTTTCTTTGCGATAAAATAATACAACGCTATAAATCAATTATTTAAATTTATTTCTTATCCCACACTGAGGTTAATTTAATAAAATATTAAATCTTTAAACTATTGGCAATTTCGGTTTTTGCCCATAAAAAAAACGGACAAATGTCCGTTTATATTGTATTCGAAAGATAATTTTTTTACCCTCTTAATTCTGCACTGAATTCTTTCTGGAAAGATTTAATTAAGGAATCCATTACCGCAGTAATTTCTTTCTCTTCAAGAGTTTTTTCCTCGTTTAAAAGTTCGAAACTCATTGCATAAGACTTCTTGCCTTCCGGAAGATTTTTCCCCTCGTAAACGTCAAATAAATTAATATTTTTCAGGTACGGAGATTTATTTTTCTTTGCTGTCTGATAAAGATCTTCGTAATTCACGTTCTTATCGATCAGTAAAGCAAGGTCTCTTCTGATTTTATTGAATTTAGGAATATCTTTGAATTTCAATTGATTTTCAGAACGTAATTTCTGAGCAAATTCAAGTTCAATTTCGGCGTAGAAACATTCCTGCTCAATATCGAAATCTTTCAACATCTGAGTAGCCACTTTCCCGATTCTTACCAAAGCTTTTCCATCCACTTCATACGCCAAAGCATCAGAAAATCTTTCATCAGACAAAGCCACTTCTTTATAATCAACTGCTAATCTTTCCAGCAAAACTTTTACATAAGCTTTCAGATTATAGAAGCTTGTCGCAGATTTCGGCTGCAACCAGTTTTCTGCAACATCTCTTCCGGAAACAAGGATAGCCAATTGCTTTCTTTCCTCGTATTGATCCCTCTTATGATAGATCTTTCCGAATTCGAAGAATTTAATATCCTGATTTTTTCTGTTGATATTGTAAATTGCATTCTGCAAAAGCCCTTCCAGTAAAGACTTTCTCATAAATGCCAGATCGCTGCTTAAAGGATTCAGTAATTTTACGGCATCCGTTTCATCTTTCAGCGAAGTCAATGAGTTGTTCATTACTTCATTGAAACCTAGTCCCTGTAATGTTCTTGCCCAGTTATTTTCAAGCTCATCCTGATCCTGTGCAGCCAATTTTACCGGCGTAAACGAAATTTTCTGAGGAGCATCGATCTTATTGTATCCGTAAATTCTTAAAATCTCCTCGATAACGTCAATTTCTCTGGTAACATCTGCTCTGTAAGCAGGTACAGAAATTTCATAACCATTCTGAATTTCATTTAAAACCTGAATTTCAAGGGCTTTTAAAATTTCTTTTACTTTTTCCCTGTGAATTTTGGTTCCTAAAATCTGCTCGATTTTTGAAAATCTAATGATGACGTACTGATCTTCAATTTTCTTAGGATATTGTTCCAGCAATTCTCCCACAAGTTTTCCTTCAGTAAGTTCCTGAACTAATTTTATAGCGTGCGTAATTGCTGTTCTTGTAATATTAGGATCTACTCCTCTCTCGAATCTGAAAGAAGCATCGGTATTCAATCCATGGAATTTTGCTCCTTTTCTCACCGCAACCGGATTGAAATAAGCACTTTCCAAAAAGATGGTAGTTGTTTCAGCAGAAACCCCTGAATTAGCTCCTCCGAAAACTCCGGCAATACATATCGGTGTATCTTTTCCGTCTTTGATGATGATTTCAGAACCGTTCAAAGTTCTTTCAACGCCGTCTAAAGTCGTGAATTTTGTTCCTTCTTTTACTGTCCCTACTTTTACTTTTTTATCTGTAATTTTATCTGCATCAAAAGCATGAAGCGGCTGTCCGTAACCGTGAAGGATATAATTTGTAATATCTACAACATTGTTGATCGGGCTTAATCCGATGGCTTTCAGTCTGTCTTTCAGCCAAGCCGGAGAGTCTGCCACTTTTACATTTTCAATCACCGCTCCGATGTATCTCGGGCATAATTCTGCATCTTCCACTTCTAATGTAAAATCGTGAGAACCTTCGTTGTTCAGTGCAACAGAAGATACTTTTTCGAACTCCGATTTCTGCTTGTTTGTGGAAAGATAAGCGTGAAGATCTCTTGCAACACCGTAATGAGACATTGCATCGGTTCTGTTCGGCGTTAAACCGATTTCCAGAACTTCATCGTTTGTTATTTCAAAATAATCTGCGAAATTTTTTCCGACTTCAAACTTTTCTTCATCCAAAACCATAATTCCGCCATGATCGTCGCTAAGACCCAATTCGTCTTCTGCACAGATCATACCCTGAGAAACTTCTCCCCGGATTTTTGCTTCTTTGATCTCGAAAAAGTTTCCGGTTTTATCATAGATTTTTGTTCCGACAACTGCTACGGGAACGGTTTGTCCGGCTTCCACATTAGGAGCTCCGCAAACGATGTTTAAAATCTTTCCGTTTCCTACTTCTACGGTTGTCTTTTTTAATTTGTCTGCATTCGGATGTTTCTCGCAGGTTAAAACTTTACCCACAACAATTCCTTCCAGGCTTCCTTTTATGCTTTCAAATTTTTCTATCCCTTCAACTTCAAGACCTATATCTGTAAGGAACTCACCGATTCTTTCAGTTTTCAGGTCCGTTTTGATATAATCTTTAAGCCAGTTGTTTGATATTTTCATCTGATAATTTATTATTTTTCAAGGTTAAAAGAAACCCTGTTTATTTTGAAAATTTTACTTGAATTTTTCGCGTTACAAATATCGTGTTTTTTTAAGAAACAGAGAAATGTGAGAGAAACTTTAAGAGTTATTTAGCAGCTTTCTTTTTCCTGCCGGATTAGCAAGGCATTTTCATTGCGAAAAGCGAAACACCGCAGCAACCTGAAAACCTTATTTTTAACGCAAAAGATCGCTAAGAAAAGTATTGTTAAATTTCGAATATTTTTGTTCGCTAAGGTGTTCTACTCAGCAAGTAACAGCAGAATTTAAATCTGTCATTACTATTTCTGAAACTAAGCCTAGATTCCTATGGAATGACCAACTTTGCAGATATATTCTTACTTCTTCTCTTTGTTCTTTACAAAACGGCGGACTGCAATTTTAGCCCCGATTGCAGCTTTGTTTGAGCTCATTTACTTAGGAATCGGCTGCGGCAGCTTCGCTGCCGCAGCCGATTCCTAAGTAAATAGCGAGTGCGGAAAGCGGGAAATAGCTCCTAAAAAATAAGAGGTTCTGAAAAAATCAAAACCTCTTATCCTATTTTATTTACGTCAAAATTACAATCCGATGACCGGCATTGATAACATTAAAATACTTTCGTTTTCTTCAAGACCATCAAGAGGTTCGATAATTCCCGGTCTGTTTGGCTGAGACATTTTCATGGTGATATCGTCTGAACCAAGAATCGTTAACATTTCCGTTAAGAATTTAGAGCTGAAGCCGATGTTGATGTCTTCTCCGTTATAATCGCAAGGAATCTGCATATCTGCTTTGTTTGCATACTCCGTATCTTCTGCGTGAAGGTGAAGAATGTTTGCAGAAAGCTTAAATCTTACCTGATTTGTCGATTTATTAGACATGATGGAAGCTCTTTTAATCGCTCCTAATAAAAGATTTCTGTTGATGGTTAATACATTAGGGTTTTCTTTAGGAATTACCGCTGTATAATTCGGATATTTTCCGTCGATTAATCTACAGATCCAAACGTGTTTTCCAAAAGTGAATTTTGCCATGTTCTCGTTGAATTCGATCGTTACGTCTTCATTGGAGCTCGCTAAAATATTTTTGAAAATGTTTAATGGCTTTTTAGGCATGATGAATTCCATAGGTTCGGCATTCATCAGATCTTTTCTTTTATATACTACCAATCTGTGAGAATCTGTAGAAACGAAGTTGGTTTCATTTTCTCCAAACTGGAACAGTACTCCCGTCATTACCGGACGAAGAGAGTCGTTACTTGTTGCGAAAAGCGTATTGGTAAGGGCTTCAGATAAAACTCCTGCAGGCATGGTAACACTTTGTGCGGCATCAAATTCCGGCAATTCCGGATAATCGTCTGCGTTATCCAATGCTACGGCGAAGTTATCTTTTTCATCTAAAATCTCAAGCTGACTTCCTGTTCCTTCCGCATTGTCCTTCACAACCAACGTAAGAGGCTGTTCTCCGTAAGTCTTGATGAAGTCCTGAAAAATCTTTGCAGGAACGGCAAATTTACCCGTATCATCAGACTTTGCCTCAAGAGAAGTTACAAGAGTCGTTTCGCCGTCAGATGCGGTAATGGTAACCTGAGTTCCGTCTAATTCAAAAAGATAGTTTTCTAAAATCGGTCTCGACTGAGAGCTTGATATTACGCCACTTACAGTTTGCAAAGCCTTCTGTAGTTCACCACTTGAAATAATAAATTTCATAGATTTAAAAATAAATTTTTACAAATATAATAAATAGAAAACAGAATGAAAAGAATAATTCTGAGAGTTATTAACATCCATCAAAATAATTTTACAACTTCCCTGCTCTGCTTTTTGATGCCCGAAAACATCCTAAAGCACTAAAGATAAGGATTTTCTTTTAGCAATTGACTATATTTGCAAATAAAGTTTTAATATGCGAAAACCTCCTGTACATAAGAGTTTACGAAATGCTTTCCGGGGTGTTTTTCTCATGATGAAGCATGAAAGAAATTTTCAGCTTGAATTTGCCGCTTTCCTTGTTAATTTGTTTCTGATTTTTTACCTGAATCTTTCTTCTACAGATACTATTTTAATTTTAATGGTTTCCTTCGGCGTTTTAACGACTGAAATTCTGAATACTGCCATTGAGAAAATCTGCGATTTTGTTCAGCCTGAATTTGATAAAAGAATTGGATTTATCAAAGATATTTCCGCCGGAGCCGTAGTTTTGATGGCTATTTTATCAGTTATCGTCGGAGTTATGGTTTACTGGAAATATGTTTCAGGATTTCTTCAGCAGTTCTGAAGGTTGTTTATAAATATTTTTCTATAATCGGAATGGCAATTTCAGCCATGATTCCATAACCTTTTTCATTGGGGTGAATGCCGTCTTCTGAAAGCAGGATTTCTTTATCCTGCAGAAAAGCAGAATGAAAATCTATATAATTCAGAGAATTTTCTTTGGCAATTTGTTTTAGAATCTGATTGTATACCAAAACCTCATCATTTGTTCTTAATTTTCCGGAGGCAGTGATAATTCCGTCTAATTTTTCAGCAATCGGGAGAATGCTTATTAAGTAAATTGTTTGTGAATATTTTTCTGCTTCCTGAACCGCCTTTAATATATTTTCCCTGAACTTTTCCGGATTTACAAGGTAATTATCTTCTTTTACAGCCAGATCGTTTGCGCCGTATCCCAGAAAAATAATATTTCCTTCATCTGAATTTCTTGCTGCTATTTCGGAAGAAATTCTTTTTACCAAACCTTCGGTTGTTTCGCCGCCGATTCCAAGGTTGAAAATAATCAGTTCTTTGCTTCCTTCATTGTATTTTTGCAGAACATATCTTTTTAGAATATCGACCCAGCCGCCAAAAACGCCATCGTATTCTCCATAAGTGATGCTGTCGCCAAAAAATAATCCGTACATAGTTTAGGCAAATGTTAATTGTTCAATTAAAAATCAATCCAAAATTAGGGTAATATTTTTATGCGATTCTATAATTTCTATTAAAATTTCAAATAGCGTTTGTCCGTTTCCATTAATTAAATCATCCAGTTTTTGCTGAATCAATGTAACGTTGAAAGGTCTTCCCTGTCGGATTTTATTTTCGTAAAATTCTTTGGTGAGATCAAAACCTAAATCTTCTTTTGATTTTCGAGAATCTTTCCAAATCAATTCACCCTGAAATCCATACAAAATATCATCAAAACCATCTAAAGTTCCGACTTTCCAATTTTCATCTTTCAAAAAAAGTAATGAAGCTTCCTCGTAGAACGCTTCCAGATTTGAAAAATGACTGCCATTGATGACAGTCATTTTGTTTTTATTGTTATTTGAAGTACTCCACTCCATTTTTAAAGATGTTGTGATAATTTGCGGTTGGAATATTTTTAAACAGACCTTCTGCAAAACGTTCCGGATGTCCCATTCTTCCGAAAATTTTTCCGCAAGGACTTGTGACACCCTCAATTCCGAATAATGAATTATTGGGATTGAAAGGCATTCCTTGGGCAATATTTCCTTCTAAATCTAAATATTGAGTGGCAATTTGTCCGTTTTCATATAACTTCTGAATTTCTGCTTCCGATGCCATGAAACGACCTTCCCCGTGAGAAATCGGAATGGTGAAAACCTGATCTTTCATTCCTTTTAGCCAAGGAGATTCGTCATTTACGACTTTTACATTGACCATCTGGGAAATATGTCTTCTGATCGCGTTGTGAGCCAACGTTGGAGAATTTTCATCTAAATCTTTAATTCTTCCGTAAGGTAATAATCCTGATTTAACCAACGCCTGAAAACCGTTACAGATCCCGATAATCATTCCGTCTCTGTCTAGCAATTCGTGAACGGCATTTCTCATCTTTTCGTTTTTCAACACATTGACGATGAATTTTGCAGAACCATCCGGTTCGTCACCCGCAGAGAAACCTCCTGAGAAAGCTAAAATCTGGGAAGTTTTAATTTCTTCTACCCATGCATCAATACTTTCATCCAACAATTGGTGATTGATATTGATTAATGGTAAACTGCTGATTACAGCGCCTTCTTTTGCGAAAGCATTCAGTGTGTCGTATTCGCAGTTTGTTCCCGGGAAAACCGGAGCAAACACTTTTGGCTGAGCGATTCCGTGTTTCTTAATGATGATATTTCTAGGATTGACTGAATTTAATTTTTCATCCAATGCAACCGTTATTTTTTCTTTTTCAACTGTCGGGAAAAGATTTTCGAAAGTATTGGTGTTTGCAGCTAATAATTTGTTGATGGAAGTTTGAAGATTGTTGATGGTTAAAACTTCGTCTGAAACAACTTGACCTATCAATTGAAGATTTACAGAACTTAATTCTTCTTTAGATTCTATAATTAAGCTACCAATTCGCTTGCTGAGCAATGCCGAAACATCATCTACTGTAATGTCAGCGCCCAATCTGTTTCCAAAGCTCATTTTTGCCAAAGCAACCGCAACTCCACCCTCTTTAACCGTTTTTACTGAAACGATTTTTCCTGCTTTGATATTTTGGAATATGAATTCATAAACATCTTTTAAAGCATCGTAATTCGGAAGTCCGTTTTCCTGAGCGATATGATTGAAGAAATATAGTTTATTTCCTTCGTTTTTAAATTCAGGAGAGATGATATTTTTCTTTTCTCCGTTTGCACAGGCGAAAGAGATTAATGTTGGCGGCACATTCAGATCCTGATACGTTCCGCTCATTGAATCTTTACCTCCGATAGCTGCTAAACCGAAATTGATCTGAGCATCGTAAGCTCCCAAAAGTGAAGCCAAAGGTTTTCCCCACTTTTCAGGATTCTGACCTAATTTCTCAAAATATTCCTGAAAACTGAATCTGATATTTTTATAATCGCCACCCATTGCAACGATCTTCGCAACACTTTCTACTACTGCATAAGAAGCTCCCAGTAAAGAATTCTGTTTAGAAATCTCTGCATCGAATCCCCAACTTGCCAGAGAAACGGTTTCGATATCTTTTGCTCCGATGATTGGCAATGTCTGAACACTTCCTTCCATCAAAGTCTGCTGGTATTTTCCACCTAAAGGCATCGCAACCGTAGTTGCACCAATTGATGAATCGAACATTTCCAGCAATCCTTTTTGAGAAGCAACATTCTTATCGCTTAAAATTTTCAGGAAATTCTCTTCATTAAATGCCGGAATCTCTTCTTTTACTTCATTAAGGTGCGTAATTTTAACTTCCTGACTTTTTGAACAGCCGTTCGTATCTAAAAAAGCTCTTGAAAGATCAACAATTTTATCACCTTTCCAGAACATCTGCATTCTTCCTGAATCTGTCACTTTTGCAACCTCAACAGCCACAATATTTTCAGCTTCACAGAATTTGATGAACTTTTCTTTATCTTTTGGTTCAACCACAACCGCCATTCTTTCCTGAGATTCAGAGATAGCAAGTTCAGTTCCGTTCAAACCTTCATATTTTAAAGGTAAAACATCCAGATTAACCTCCAAAGAATCAGCAATTTCGCCAATTGCCACGGAAACTCCTCCCGCTCCGAAGTCATTTGATTTTTTAATCAGTCTCGTTACTTCAGGATTTCTGAATAATCTCTGAATTTTGCGCTCTTCAACGGCATTTCCTTTCTGAACTTCAGAACTCATCGTATGGATAGAAGTTTCGTCCTGTTCTTTTGAACTTCCGCTTGCTCCTCCAACACCGTCACGACCTGTTGATCCTCCTAAAATAATGATAGAATCACCATTTGCCGGTTTTTCACGTCTTACCCAATCCACAGGAACGGCTCCCGCAACGAAACCAACTTCCATTCTTTTCGCTTTGTAGCCTTCATCGTAGATTTCAGAAACCATTGTAGTTGCCAAACCAATTTGGTTCCCGTAAGAGGAATATCCGTTTGCAGCCTGTTTTGTGATTGTTTTTTGAGGCAATTTTCCCGGTAATGTTTTATCAACCGGTTCCAAAACATCTGCAGCACCCGTTAATCTCATCGCTTGGAAAACAAAAGAACGCCCAGACAAAGGATCTCTGATGGCTCCTCCTAAACATGTTGAAGCACCACCAAAAGGTTCGATTTCTGTCGGGTGATTGTGCGTTTCATTTTTGAATAATAAATACCACGGTTCTTTTTTACCATCGTATTCTGCTTCAATCTGGATTGTACAGGCGTTGATTTCGTCAGAAACTACCAGGTTTTCTAACTGACCTGTTTTATGGAAATATCTTCCGCAAACGGTTGCCAGATCCATCAAGGAAATAGGTTTCAATTCGCGTCCTAAGAATTTTCTTTTTTCGATATAATCATTGAAAATCGTTTCCAATGTATGTTTAAACTGTCCTTCAAATTCGATATTGGACAATTCTGTTTCGAAGGTTGTGTGACGACAATGGTCGCTCCAATAGGTGTCTAAAACTTTAAGTTCCGTTTCCGTAGGATTTCTCTGTTCCGATTTAAAATATTCCTGAATGAATTTCAAATCATCCAACCCTAATGCAAAACCGTGATTATTAAAGAATTCTTCAAGCTGAGCATCATCGAAATCGATAAAACCTTGGTGAACAATAACTTTTGAAGGAGTTTCTTCCGCAGGAATGTTTAAGGTTGATAAATCTTTTTCCTGAGATTCCACTTTATTGATTAAAAGGTCTTTGATTTTTGCTAAATCAGATTCGGAAACACCTTCAAATTCAATTAGTTTCCCGCTTCTTACTTTAGATTTTTCATTTCCCGTTAATAAAGCAATGCACTGTTGGGCAGAATCTGCACGCTGATCGTATTGCCCCGGCAAAAATTCCAATGCGAAATAAACTCCCTGTGCAGGATTTTCTTCGATTAAAATATCAGTAACCGGATCTACGAAAGTGCTGTTGACTACCTTTTCGAATTCCCCGTCATTTAATCCAAAAATATCGTACACGTTGTATACTTTTACGCTTTGGATGGACGGTATAACCGCTTTTACTTCATCAAAAATTTTTGGACTTTCCACATCGAAAATTCCTCTTTTTTCTACGAAAATTCTTTTGTTTTGAGACATTAGATGTCAGATTTTATTTAGATTTATTTATTTTTTTAAATAATCAATGGGATGATTTTAAATCAGCAATACATTGATCAGATAGCAGTCCTACGGACTGCAGATTTCATATTTATTTGCTTTTTGCTACACAGATAACATTCCTACGGACTGCGAGCACATCTTACTCATTTATCTACACGTATAACATTCTTCCGAAATATTTATTAATATTAAAAATTCTTAAAGCTGATTCCGTAGGAATCGTATCTGTGTAGAAAATTATATGGTCTGAGATAGCGCAGTCCGTAGGACTGCTATCTTTCTTTATTAAAAAATTATTTTACAATAAAAAAATTAACCTAATTCATCGTAAAATTCAAATAAATATTCATTCTTAAATTCAATTTCAAATGCGTTCAGCATCTCAATATATTCTTCTCTGAAACTTTTCTTCGCATGATGCTTTTCCTGATTCAGAATATAATTTACAACTTTATCCTTTTGGCTTTTCGCATAGGAAAATGCACCATAACCTTCCTGCCAGAAAAACTTTCCTAAACACAATTTCCTGTCATTAATAAAATTTGAGGATTCAATTTTAACCGTTTTAATCAGTTCCGGAATTGTAACCTGCAAATTCTTATAACTGAAGAAGATATGAATATGTTCTGGATTTGCATAAATAGCTAATACTTTTTGATTTTTATTGCTAAATATTCCACAAATATATTTTTCAATTTCTTCTCGTACTTCCGATTTAATTTTAATATCACGTCCTTTTGTAGCAAAAACAACCTGAATGTAAATTTGTGTATAGGTGTTGGGCATAAAATTTTATTTTCATCACTTCTTCAAAGGTAAATTATCTTTGTCAAATTCCCAATGAATACAGATTGAAAACAAATTCATATACCAATCTTTTTGCTACACAGATAACAGTCCTACGGACTGCAAACGCCTCTTTATTTATTATCTACACAGATGAAATTCCTCTGGAATGTTTATTAATATTACAATTCTTCAAGTTGATTCCGTTAGGAATCTTATCTGTGTAGAAAATTTATTGTAATAACGTTGCAGTCCGTAGGACTGCTATCTCATCAAACCAAATATTAAAAAATATGCAGCCCAAAAGGACTGCATACCATATTATACTTTAAGATCAGCTTCTAACCCAATCAAATCTTTATTTGCATCGATAATCGGCTGAACTTCATTGGCAATGAATTCTTCCGTCTGAATTGGCGCAAAACCGATAAAGTTTTTAGGATCGAGAACTTCTTTTAATTTTGATTTATCTAATTTTAACGAATCGTCGTTCAGGATTCTTTCGATAAGGTCGTTTTCTTTACCTTCTACTTTTACCTGCTTGGAAGCTTCCATAGAATGAACTCTGATCACTTCATGAATTTCCTGACGGTCGCCACCAGCTTTCACTTCTTCCATGATGATGTATTCTGTCGCCATGAAAGGAAGTTCTTCCATAATATGTTTGTTGATTCTGTTAGGATAGACCACAATTCCGTTCATGATGTTGTTCCAAATTAATAGAATTGCATCAACAGCTAAAAATGCCTGAGGAATGGTTAATCTCTTATTTGCAGAATCGTCCAATGTTCTTTCAAACCACTGTGTTGAAGCGACCATTGCAGAACTGGTTGTTAAAGACATAACGTATTTTGCCAAAGCTCCGATTCTTTCACTTCTCATCGGATTACGTTTGTAAGCCATTGCCGATGAACCGATTTGGTTTTTCTCGAATGGTTCTTCAATTTCTTTAAGATTTTGAAGTAAACGTAAATCGTTGGTGAATTTGTGTGCAGATTGAGCAATATTTCCTAATAAAGCGACTACTTTCGCGTCTATTTTTCTGTCGTACGTCTGTCCGGAAACGCCAAAAACTTTCTCGAAACCGAATCTTTTTGATAATTCTTTATCTAAATGCTTCACTTTAGAATAATCACCGTTGAAAAGTTCTAAGAAACTTGCTGCAGTTCCTGTTGTTCCTTTTACGCCTCTGAAACGTAATGTTTCTAAGAAGAAATCAAGTTCTTCAATGTCAAGGACTAAACTCTGAAGCCAAAGGGTTGCTCTTTTTCCAACCGTTGTTAACTGAGCAGGCTGAAAGTGGGTAAATCCTAAAGTCGGAAGATCTTTATATTCAATTGCAAAGTCCGCTAAGTTTTTAATAACGTTAACCAATTTTTTCTTTAAGATTAAAAGTCCGTCGCGAATCTGGATTAAATCGGTGTTATCTCCTACAAATGCTGAAGTTGCTCCCAAATGAATTATCCCTTTTGCTGAAGGTGCTACATCACCATATGTATGAACGTGAGCCATTACATCGTGTCTGAACTTTTTCTCGTATTCAGCAGCCTTTTCGTAATCGATGTTTTCTGCATTAGCTTTCAATTCGGCGATTTGCTCGTCTGTAATGTCAAGACCAAGATCTTTTTCGATTTCAGCAAGGGCAATCCAAAGCTTTCTCCAGTTCTGGAATTTATTATTGTGAGAAAAGTTAAATAACATCTCTTCGCTTGAATAGCGTTCTTCCAATGGATTTTTGTAGGAATTCATTCTTTTCTTTTACTTTTTTTAGATATGCAAAAATACGGTTTTTCAGTGAGAGATAAAAATGGTTTTTTCTTAGAAATGCTTATCTGTGTTTAAATGAAACCAGACAGCAATAATGAAGGAAAACTTTCATAAAAAAGCCGTAGAAAATATTTTTCAACATTAAATGAATTATTATCAGATTTATTTTTTATTTTAGCTTCTACAAAAGAAATATTAAATCAAATTAATTATGAAAAATTTAAAAAAATTATCAAAGTCAGCCTTAAAAAACATTGCAGGAGGATGGGTACCTCCTCCAGGAGAAAGTTGTCCTGCAGGTAGTTGCCAATATAAAGAGAACGGACCTTGCAGACCATATAATGCTAGTCTTTGTATCTAAACTAATAAAAAAACAGGAGAATAGTTCTCCTGTTTTTTATTGATAAATGACAACATCATTTTTCTTAATCTGATAGCCTGTCTTCTTATAAGCTATCAAAACATAGCTGTCTTTGATGTGCTTTCCGCTTTTCCAGACCTTGCTTTTTCCCTGTCTGTCGAGAATAATGCTGTTCGCGCTTCCGTCGGGAATAAAAATTTCGGCTTTTTTCATGTTTTTACTGAAAATAACTGCCGTTGATGTGCTGTAACTTTTGTCTGAGTTTACCTCGTTCAATTTAATTTTCTGCTCGAAAACTCTTACGCAATCGTTTCTCAGCTGAGAATAGGTATATCCTGCGGAAGCTTTACAGCCATGAACATCTTTGTCTCCGCCCACTAAATGCGTTTGCTGTGAAAAGACTAATGAACCAAGGAACATCATACCAAATAAAATTGTTTTTTTCATGTTTTTAAATTTTAAGTTTTCAATCTGTTCAAAATTATGCCAAAGAACCTTATGAGTTGCTATGTATTCAAAAATACAAAAAAAGCCACTCATTGTGAGCGGCTTATAAAATTATTTTGTCCAGTTGATTTTGGAATGTTTCACATCGGATGAATTGGTTCCGATCATGATATCAAATTCACCCGGTTCCCAGTCGTATTTCAGGTCTCCATTGTAGAATTTAAGGTTTTCCGGAGTAATATCGAAGGTGACTTTTTTAGATTCTCCTTTTTTCAACATTACTTTCTGGAAGCCTTTCAGTTCTTTTACGGGTCTTGTGATGCTTCCTACCATATCTCTGATATAAAGCTGAACTACTTCTGCTCCATTATAATTTCCGGTATTCGTTACAGTAACGGATGCCTGAATGGTCTGATTTCCTTTTGGATTTGCATTGGAAACTGTAACATCAGAATAATTGAATTTTGTGTAACTTAACCCATAACCGAAAGGATACAACGGCGTGTTACACTCATCCATATAATTGGAACGGAATCTCTGGTATTCACATTTATCAACCAGCTTCTGATCTAACGGGCGTCCTGTATTTTTAGCATTGTAATAGATTGGAACCTGCCCTAAACTTCTTGGGAAAGTCATCGGTAGTTTTCCTGAAGGATTTACTTTTCCGAACAGCACATCCGAGATTGCATTTCCTGCTTCGGAACCTGCAAACCAGACATTAAGAATTGCATCCGGAGTATCTTTAATGTTTGTTAAGGCTAAAGGACGACCTGTGAAAAGAACTACTGCAATTGGCTTTCCTGTCTTTTTTAGTTCATTTAAAAGATCTACCTGAGACTGAGGAATGGTAATTTCTGTTCTTGAAGACGATTCTCCGCTCATTTCAGCAGATTCTCCGATTGCCAGAACAATAACATCGGATTTATTGGCAACATCTACCGCTTCTTTTAATAAAGCTTCTTTTGAACGGTTGTCTCTGTCGGTTTTTTTACCGTGCGCTGCATAGATATCTTCCAGTTTTGCATCATAATCAATATTTGCTCCTTTTGCAGAAAGGAATTTCACTTCTTTACCGAAGTTTTCCTGTAATCCCTGCATCAGATTAACGGCTTTCTCATGTTTTGCTGCAACGCTCCATGTTCCTGCCATGTTCAGAG
Source organism: Chryseobacterium sp. 2P (assembly GCF_059579425.1). Classification (NCBI taxonomy): domain Bacteria; kingdom Pseudomonadati; phylum Bacteroidota; class Flavobacteriia; order Flavobacteriales; family Weeksellaceae; genus Chryseobacterium; species Chryseobacterium sp. 2P. The sequence goes on along the minus strand of NZ_CM184194.1, from coordinate 1,623,123 downwards.
AGTTATTTACCAATGGTCCGATTACGGCAACAGTTCCTGATTTTTTCAAAGGCAAAACCTGATTGTCGTTTTTCATCAAAACCATAGACTGTGCTGCTGCATTTCTGGCAATGTTTCGGTTTTCCATATTGTACACCTCTTTTGCAGCCAGTTTTGCATCTCCGAATTTATATGGATCTGAAAATAAACCTAAGTCGTATTTCGCTTCAAGAATTCTCTTTGCTGCCATATCGATCTCAGCCTGAGTCACTTTTCCTTCTGCCAAAGATTTTTTTAACGTCGTTAAAAATCCTTCACCTACCATATCCATATCAATACCTGCTTTTAAAGCCAATGCGGAAACTTCCTGAAGATTTCCCATCCCGTGATCTACCATTTCGTTGATTCCGGTATAATCGGTTACTACGAAACCTTTGAAATTCCACTTGTTTCTTAAGACTTCAGTCTGCAGCCATCTGTTTCCTGTTGCAGGAACTCCGTCCACTTCGTTGAAAGAGGCCATTACAGAAGCTACTCCTGCATCTACTGCTGCTTTGTAGGGCGGAAAATATTCGTTGAACATTCTTACGTGGCTCATATCGACTGTGTTGTAGTCTCTTCCTGCTTCACCTGCGCCGTACAGCGCGAAATGTTTAACGCAAGCCAGAATATTGGTTCCGTTGGCAAGATCTTTTCCCTGATAACCATAGACCATATTTTTTGCAATTTCGCTTCCTAAGTATGGGTCTTCACCGGAACCTTCAGAAACTCTTCCCCATCTTGGTTCGCGGGAAATATCCACCATTGGCGAGAATGTCCAGTTGATTCCGTCGGAAGCTGCTTCTTTAGCGGCAACTCTTGCCGACTGCTGAACTAAATTCATGTCCCATGAAGCGGCTAATCCCAATGGAATCGGGAAAGTGGTTTCGTAACCGTGGATGAGGTCCATTCCGAAAATCAATGGAATTTTAAGACGGCTGTTTTCCACTGCCACTTTCTGAACGGCTCTGATTTTATCTGCTCCTTTTATATTGAAAAGCCCTCCTACTAAACCCTGTTCGATTTTTTTTCCGATGTCTGAACTTTTAGCCAAACCGGTTGTAAAATCTCCTGAACTTGGTAAATTAAGCTGTCCGATTTTTTCATCTAAAGTCATTTTCGACAAAAGATTATCCACAAAAGCTTTCTTTTTAGCCTGATATTGAGCCGTCTGATAAGACTGAACGGGTTTCGTTACCATTTCCTGTGCCGAAAATACAGGAGCCAATGCTAAAGTGGCGATTACAATTAACTTTTTCATAACTCTATCTTCTTTTAATTATAGTTCTATTTTTAATTTTTTTATCTAAACGAAAAGTTGAAAAGTTTTTTTTAATTATCCTGTCCATTTTCTGTTCGCGTAGGTAATTTTATAAGCTAAGTATGAAGTATTCATTCAGCAAACACTTTTCGTTTAACGATTTATACTAAATTATTTCTCTTTTCTTTTTGACAGCATCCATTCGTATAATTTAGGATTGGAATAGGTTGAATCCCAGGAATTGTGATTGTCATTCGGGAAAACTGTTAATTCGGCAGAGGGATTGACAGGATGCAATGCCTGATAAAAATTAAATGCATTTTCCGGTAAAACAACATCATCCATTCCGCCATGAAAGATTTTCATATTCAGATTTTTGTACTGATGGATGTTTGCGTACATTAATCTGTCTGTAGGTGCGCAAACCGGAATGACCGCCGCAAACATTTCGGGATGTTCCATTGCTAGTTTCAGTGTTCCCCAACCTCCCATTGAAAGTCCGGTAAGGTAGATTCTTGAAGGATCCACTTTATATTTTGACTGAATTTCTTTTATTAAATTATAAACTGTTTCTGTATCCCACCATGTATTTTCCGGACATTGAGGTGCTAAAATTGCCACCGGTTCTTTTATTAAGTTTTTATAGGTAAACGGACTGTGCACTTTTACGATTTCCAAATTATTGCCTCTTTCTCCAGAACCGTGAAGAAAAACAATAAGCGGAACGTTTCCTTTTGCATTCTGAGGAAAATCCAGAATGTAAGAAATTTTTTCCTGTCTTTTTACTTCTTTGTTGAGTTCTGCTTTTATTTCCTGCGCATTTGCTTTTAAAGAAAATAAAAACGGCAGCAACAAAGCGTATTTTAATTTATATTTCATATTAGAATTTGTATGTTTTGGTTGTTACAATTTAACCATTCTTTTTTAATAGCCCCGATTGCAGCATTTGTCTGAGCTCATTTTAGAGTTTCGGCGGCGGCGAAGCCGCCGCCGAAACTCTAAAATAGCGAGTGCGGAAAGCGGGAAATAGCTTCTGAAAAAATTATTTAATATGATATTTTTCCGATTTGAAGCTTAATTTCTTTAATCCCTGTTGAATTTCAGGTGCATTCATGAATAATTTCCACAAAAATCCGGTTCTGTAGTTTTCTATCATCGGCGCAATCGTTCCCTGATCAATCGCGAGATATCTAGGCGTTGTCCAATTGTTGTAATGAATAGACGTTGCATCATAAGGTCCCGCAGAGCCAATAAATTCAGGTTTTTGGGTGTAGATAAATCTTAAAAAATCCATTGATTCTTTCGGAGAATACGGAAAGCTGCTCAATGCCGCAGTAGGAGTAATTACACCACGGTCATTTTGTGGAAAGTGCGCGTCATATCCCGCAGTTCCGTCTTCATTTCTTGAATAACTGGCGGTTAACCCCCAATAATTGGGTCCATATCCTTTCCAGTTTTTGGGATTTTCAACGCAATATTTGTAATCAATAAGAACCTGATTTTTATTTAAATCAAAATAGTTTTTAATTAATTTATCTGATAAGTTCGTCGGATCCAAACCGATATAAGAATAATGCGCCCAAAATAGAGGTCCTCCATATTCTGCTGCTCCATTGTGTTTTACATACATTGGAAGACCATATTTTTCTTTATCTGAAAGGTAGGTTCTATTTCTTGTCCAGCCTTTGTAGTAGGTTTCAGCATCAATCGGATAAGTAGGTGACGAAGCGGCTAAAATATAGGTAATTAAACATTCGTTGTAGCCTTCCAACGGGAAGTTCATTTCCCACTGATAATCGGGCGACCAATGCCAGTAAAGGACTTTCTGTCCACCTTTTGTGTACCAGTTCCATTGAATTCCTTTCCAAAGTTCATCACATTTTTTTGCTAAAGATTTTTCTTCAGTATTTCCGTTTTTAAAATATTCACGAACCATTAAAATTCCTGAAGTTAAGAAAGCGGTTTCCACCAGATCTCCTCCATTGTCTTTTTTCCCGAACGGCACTGTTTTTCCAGTTTCGCCATTGATCCAGTGCGACCAGGCTCCTTTATGACGATCTGCTTTTGCAAGAAAATCCATCATGGTACTCAATCTTTTTACCGCATCTTTTCTTGGAATAAATCCTCTTTCTACACCCACTAAAATGGTTGCCAATCCAAATCCTGATCCTCCTGTCGTCACAACGTGCTTATCATTATCCGGATAGATATTATCTTCGTGATAGCGTTCTCTTCCCAACATGGAATTGGGTTCTGCATAGTCCCAAAAATACTTTAAAGCATCTTTCTGAACTTTATCCATTAACTGCTCGTCTGTGACATTGCTTTTTACAACCTGAACTTTTGATGCTTCCTGAATGGAAGTCTGTGAGTTCTTACACGAAACCGAGAGTGATGATATAGTGATGACTGAAAGTATTATCCTTTTCATAATTTAATTTTGTTTAAAATCCATACTGTGTAGAATGGAATCCTAATTTTATTAATCCCTGCTTCACGTCTGGCGCATTCATAAATAACTGCCATAAAAACTGGCTTTTATAATTTTCTACCATTGGTGCAATCGTTCCCTGATCTATTGCGAGATATCTTGGCGTAACCCAATTGTAATGAACAGAATAAGCATCGTAAGGTCCTGCAACACCTACATATTTATTATAATTTTCATTATACAGAAATCTGAGCATATTCATACTTTCCGTTGGTGTGTAAGGCATACTCGATAATGCTGCTGTAGGAGAAATTATTCCTAAATCGTTATTTGGCTGATGTGCAGCGTAATCGTCTCCTCCTGTATTTGGATTTCTGGAATAACTTGCTGTAAGTCCCCAACTTTTTGAATTATAACCCTGCCATCCTTTTGGATTAGCAACGCAGTACTGATACATTATTTTGGCATGATTGGTTGTAGCATCGCCATAATTTACATATTCATCCGACAAGCCTCTCGGATCTAATCCCAAAAATGAATAATGTGACCAAAACATAGGACCTACTGTACCATTCGCACCATTATGATTCACTACAAGAGGTAATCCGAACTGTGATCCTGTATTTTTTATACTTCCGCTTCTTGCCCATCCCTGCTGATAAACAGGTTTAGCGATTGAATAGTTTGGAGATGCAGCAGCCATGACATAGGTAATTAACGTCTCATCAAAGCCTCTTAACGGCATATTCATCTGCCAATCATAATTGGGAGACCAATGCCATGTAAGCATATTGGGAGCTGCGGGATTTTGCGTGTACCAGTTCCATTCAATTCCTTTCCATAGCGCATCAGCTTTCTGAGAAATTGCCAGTTCTGAAGCATCTGAAGAATTTTTAAAATATTCTCTCACACAGATAAGTCCCTGTGCAAGAAATGAAGTTTCTACCAAATCTCCTCCATTATCTTTCTGGCTGAAAGGTATAACCTGACCGTTAGTTCCATTGATCCAATGCGGCCATGCTCCATGAAAACGATTGGCATTCTGAAGGAAATTAAGAGAGGTTGTTAATCTGGAAACCGCTTCAGCTCTGGAAATATATCCGTTTTTAATACCCACTAAAATAGTCATGAGTCCAAAACCTGAACCACCGGTGGTTACAATATTTGCATCCTGAGACGGATTATCTGTGTGATATCGTTCTCTTGCTAATTTTGATCCCGATTCGGCATAATCCCAAAAATACTTTAAAGCATCTTTTTGTACCATTTCGATGAGTTGTGCATCGGTGTAGTTGTTGGTGGGAGCTGTTGGATTTTGCTGGTTATTTACAATATCTTCAGAAGAACAACTGCCACATAAATATATGGCAGTTGTTAGTATTATAAAATTTTTAATTCTCATGAGGATTAGTATCCAGGATTCTGAACAAGTACCCCATTGCTTTGATTAATTGCGTTTTGCGGTATTGGGAATACTTCGTTTTTCCCGGCAACAAATCCATAACTTCCAAGGACGCTGGCTGCCTGTCCCGTTCTTACAAGATCCACAAATCGGTCTCCTTCCATCGCTAATTCTACTCTTCTCTCTTTCCATATCGCGGTACGTAATGCAGATTGTGAGGTTGCAGTTGTAACCGGTAACATAGCTCTCGTTCTCACTTTATTTAAGTTCGTGATCGCGGTTGCAGAATTTCCTAATTCATTTGCCGCTTCTGCATTAATTAGCAATACTTCAGCAAATCTTAAAATTCTTATATTTTGTCTGGAGCCATATCCGCAAGAAGTATTATTTAAACTTTTAGGAACATACGCCTTCTGATTAAATGTTTTTACTGATAAAGGATCTCCAACCGCAATAACATCTCCTTCCGGAGTTGTTTCTCCGTCTCTTAAGATCGTAAGCTCTTTTCTGATATCTCCGGTTTCAAACGCCGCTTCCAGAGAAGGTGACGGTGTGAAGAAGCCCCATCCAAACTGTCCTCTTACTCCCTGAACTTCTGCATATTGACTTCCTCCTAATGAAGAACATTCACAGTCTACTTCAAATACAGATTCCGGACCGAATTCTCCTGCAATTCTGAAAAGGTGGTTGAAATCAGGATCTAGTGAATATCCCATTGCAATTACCTGGTTAGAAGCATCGTATGCCTTCTGGTAATCTTTTTTATACAAATAAACTTTTGATAGTAATCCTAGCGCTGCACCTTTGGTAACTCTACCCTGATCCGCAGCAGAATAAGTCTGAGGCAGGACCTCTGAAGCTGAAATTAAATCTGAAATGATAAAATTATACACCTCTTCTTTGGATTTTCTAGGGATGTTATAATTTAAATCTGAAGGAATACCATCAAAAATAGGAACCCCTCCATAAATTCTTACCAGATTAAAATAGAAATATGCTCTCAGCATTTTAGCCTCTGCAAGAAGTCTCTTTTTTAATGTTTCGTTCATGGTAATCTTTGGAATGTTACTGATTACCTGATTACATCTCGCTACAGCATTCCACTGACCTGTCCAGTATCCTTCCACTCCGCCATCGGAAGCAGTGTAAGTAAATTGATCATAAGCAAGCATAAAGGATGCATCTCCCGGGTTTGAACCTTTCAGGACGTCATCCGCAGGAACACCAAAAACATATTGAGACGGAAATGCAGAGTTTTCCCAGCTTCTTAGAAAGCTATAAATAGCAGTCGTCGCAGAGACAGCATCAGCTTCGGTAGTAAAGAAATTATCAGCTTCGTTTTTAGTTTCCGGTTTTATATCTAAATAATCATTTCCGCAAGATGATGCAAGAAATAGACTTAATAACAGTATTGATACTTTTTTCATTTTTTTAATTTTAGAAAGTTAAATTAACCCCCATTGTATAGATCGAAGATAAGGGATAAATGTTTTGATCTACCCCCAGTTGAACACGGTCTGATGTATTCAATATTTCTGGTGAAAAACCGTTGTATTTAAAAGATGTCCATGGATTTTGAGCAGAAACATACAGTCTTAATTTCTGAATCTTTGTATTCGTAAATAAATTAGATGGTAATGTATATCCTAACTGAATATTTCTGATTCTGAAGAAACTTCCATTCTCAACATAGAAACTGTTGGGCTTGATGATATTCTGATCATTGGTAACCATAGGATATGTATTAGAAGTACCTTCGCCTCTCCATCTGTTGTTGTAGAAATCTAAATCCCAGCTTTCGTTACCATAACGCTGCTCTCTGTTGTAGTTGTAAATTTTGTTTCCGGAAACTCCCTGGAAGTCCACAGAAAAATCTACATTATATCCGGATAAATTAACTCCGAATCCGTAAGTAAAGTCCGGAATCGGGCTTCCTAGGTATGTTTTATCTGAATTGTCAATAACTCCGTCCCCGTTAATATCTGCAAACTGAAATCCTCCGACAGCAGCTCCCACCTGCTTAGGTGCAGCATTTACCTGTGCCTGATTCTGGAAAATTCCCGCTACCTGGAACCCGTAGTAAGAACCTACAGGAACTCCTTTTTCAAGTCTTGTGATGGTGCTTCCGAATAGATAAGGTCCTGTTTCGTTATAGGAGTTGTTGTAAACCGAAGTGATTTCATTTTTAAGAGTGGTTAAATTTCCATACACTCCGAATTTGATTTTATCGGTAAGGTTTGCTTCATAATTAACAGAGAATTCAAATCCTTTATTATTGAAAGAGAATGCATTGGTAACCAATTTATTCTGCGCTCCGGAAATAGAAGGCTGCTGAATTCCGTATACAACATCTTTAGAATCTTTGTTATAATAAGTAGCTTCAACTTTCAGCCTGTTTTTCAGGAACGCCATCTCCAATCCGAAATCTGTTCCTTCAATAGTTTCCCAGCCAATTGATGTATCAATAATATCTGTTGTGGTTTCACCCGGATAAGCAACCCCTCCAAAGTAAGCATTCAGACCGGTTTGTGTGGTTAAAACGTAGTTAAGACCTCTTACCGGATTTCCTAAACTTCCCCAGCTTCCTCTTACTTTTAACAAATTAAAAATATTCTGGTTGCTCATGAAGTTTTCTTTGGAAATAACCCATCCTGCACTTACAGCAGGGAACCAGTGTGTTCTGTCTCCGGAGCTGTATCCTGTAGTTCCATCATTTCTAATGGATGCATTAATAAGATATTTTCCTTTATAATCATAATTTACTCTTCCAAAATAAGACTGTACCCTATCTCTGAAGCCTACTTCCCAAGAAGCTCCGTCCGCATAATTATTTCCTCCTCCGCTCGTGGTTGGGATACTTCCAGAAAAATATAAAGACTGTTCTGTACCGTTATACACGATATCTCTTCCAAAAGTATTAAGATTAAGTCCGTAATCCTCGTTTCTGGTCATACCTGCAAGAATTTCAAGGTTATGACTTCCTAATTGCTTTCTCCATGTTAAAGTATTATCTAAAACATAAGATCTTAACATCTGGTTTGTTCTTAATAAGCTTGAACGTGAAGTACTTGCAGGAATGTAATTAATAACAGGATTATAAGAATAAGATTTAACATCAGAATTATCCTGAGTATAACTTATTCTATATGTAAAATCGTCCCAGAATTTATATTCTCCCCAAAGGTTTATCAAATATCTGTTACCATTATCCTTTCCTCTGAAAAGATCTAAAGCAGCTCTTGGGTTAGCTAATGAAACAAGAGTCTGATAACCGTAAGTTCCATCTGCATTCATTGGGCTGTATACTGGTGGAGAAAGATATGCTGTTAATGTAGGATTGTTTGCATTATCTCTTCGTGTAGTACTCCATGTTGAATTTGTACCAACCGTTAAATGATCTGTTAATTTATACGTTAAATTAATCTTTGATGTAAATCTGCGGAACTCATCTCCACTGTTGATTCCTTTACCGGCAGCTAAATTCCCCTGATCTGTTAAATAACCTAAACTTAAAAAGTAAGTTAATTTGTCTGATTTTCCGGATGCAGAGATATCATTTGAATTAATCATGGCATCTCTAAAAATCTCATCAAACCAGTTGGTACTTGTCGGAAACATGGAAGAATTAATAAATCCGGTTGTTGATCCCTGGTTTTTTAATTTTTCATTGTAAAGTTCCACATACTGATCTTTATTAACCATTTTAGGTATGTTGGAAACTCTTTTTAACCCGATATAAGAATTGAAATTAAAGACATTTTTACCTTTACCGGATTTTGTTTTAATAATTACAGCACCTTTAGAAGCTTTCGCTCCATAAATAGCCAACGAAGAAGGATCTTTTAAAACACTCATCGACTCAATGTCCAGCGGATTCAGAAAAGAAATATCTTCTGTTATACTTCCGTCAACAATAAATACCGTTGTTCCGTTTAAAGTTCCAATTCCTCGGATATCCACTCTTGGAGAAGATCCCGGAGCCGCACCGTTTGTAATCTGAACCCCCGCTACTTTCCCCTGAACAGAGCTAAGCGCGTTTGGATTGGGCTGATTTTCCAATTGCTTTGAAGATATTGTAGCAATACTCCCCGTTACATTCTCCTTTTTCTGAGATCCATATCCAATCATCACAACTTCCTCAATCTTCTGCTCCTTCGGAACAGTGTCTTTTGGGGTAGTTTGCGCATTGACATTCATACCGAAGTATAAAACCGCAATGAGACATGAATACTTTAAATCACGTTGTTTCATATAGTTTAATTTTATTCGTACAATCAAAACTTGATGTTTTTTACCGAAAAATATATATTCTCAATAAAAGACATTAGTCAAAATTATAAAAATATATCAAACAATGTTAATTATACTTAATTTTTTTACCTATCTGTTAATATTTTAGATTTACGGAAAAACATTTAATTATCATTTACATTAAGTAAATCATTCAATATATTCGTTATTATTACATATTATTTAATAGCAAACTTATACTTTTCAATTAAAAAAATTAATAATTTATTCATAACATAGCTCTTAAAAATTTTAACTATGCCAAAAGAAACGACCAAATAAAGTTAAACTCCGATAGTAAATAGGAATAATAAAATTTGTTAAACTAATTCTACTGTTATAAATTTGGTTCGGTATTTGACAATTTTTAAAATTTAATCACTATCAATGAAAAAATATATTATCGCGGCGGCTCTTATGATAGGAACCGGAGCTGTTATCAATACAACAATGCAGTCTTGTACGACTCTGGCAACATCTGATCTCGGATTATCGATTATTAAAAGACTTCTTCTGAACGGAATTGATAAAGGAGTGAATGTATACAGCAACAGAGATGCTTTCTTACAAAATAATATGGTAGATAAAGCCCTTCCAAAACAGCTTAGAGACATCAATTCAATGTTAGAAAAAATTGCTCCTTCTCTGGTTGCAAAAGAAAGAGCCTATATTGCGGATGCAGCAGTATATACGGTAAATATTTCAAAACCTATTCTCGTAAATGCCGTTAACAGCCTGAATGCAAATGACGTAACGAGAATTATTCAGGGAGAGAAAGGAACAGCAACTTTAATTCTAAAAGAAAAAACTTCCCAACAGCTTATTGCCGCCATTACTCCGAAAGTCGAAGAACAGCTTAACCAATACGGAATTGTTAAGAGCATTAATACTGCACTATCGGGAAGCAATCTACTCGGAAGTCTTCTGGGTGGAAATAAAACTTCTGTAAATTCGGGAGGATTAAGCCAATTGGCTTCCGAACAGCTTGTGAACGGGATTTTCAACATCATTGAAGATTATGAGATCCAAAATTCCAAGTCGCTTCTGGGACCGCTTGGGAAATAGAAAAATTTTGACTATATTTATATAGATTTTAAAAAGCAGATGGATATATTACAAGGAAATCAACACGCAAACCCTGAAGATTTTTATAACTCTTTGAGGGAAAAACTGGAAGGTCATCACGATTTTCCGGAAGATTATTTATTTAAATTTATTATTCCTACCGATCAGGCAAAACTTACAGAGATTTATAAGGTTTTCGACGGGATCAAATTTACACTGGGAAACCGCGAAAGTAAAAACGGAAAATACACAGCCTGCAATATTAATGCATTCGTTCTGGATGCGGATCAGGTGGTAACCATTTATCAGGAAGTCGCAAAAATAGAAGGCGTCATTCTTTTATAAAACAAAAAGTCAGCTTCACGGCTGACTTTTTTAGTATATTTTTCAAAGAAGTTTTTATTTCTCGATAAAGTACTTCACATTTTCAATTGGTCTTCCCAGCATTGCTACAGAGCCTTTAATAATAATCGGTCTTTGGATCAGGGACGGATTTTCAGCCAGAACTTTGATCCATTCTTCTTCTGATAAATTTTTGTCTGCGAAATTTTCCAGATATAATTTATCGGTTTTTCTGATGATGTGAAAAACACTCTGATTCAGCTTTTTTAAAACAGTTTTAATTTCCAGCTCACTCAACGGATCTTCAACGATGTTGATGATCTCAAACGGAACTCCGTTTTCGTCGAGGTATTCTAAAACCGCATTCGATTTTGAACAATTTCCATTATGTAAAACCTTCACCAACATGATTATTTATATTTAAAAAATTAACTGTTTCTTTAGCAAATTTAGAAAGAATAAAACGATTACTGCTTTAATGTATGATAAAACTTTGTTAAAACAAACCGTTTAGTTCCGCTTCGATTTTTTCTAAAATAAATCCAAAATCTTCAGGCTTTTCTACAAAATCAAGATCATCCACTTCAATAATCAAAAGTTTGCCTTCCGTATAATTGGAGATCCATTTTTCGTATTTCTGATTCAGTTTTGAAAGATATTCGATGCTGATGGATGCTTCATATTCTCTTCCTCTTTTGTAAATTTTCTTTACCAGATTCGGAACGTCAGATTTAAGGTAAATTAATAAATCCGGCGCAGAAACGAAAGATTTCATCAGATTGAAAACAGATTCGTAGTTTTTAAAATCACGGTCCGAAAGAAGATTCATATCGTTCAGGTTTTCTGCAAAAATGTGTGCATCTTCATAAATCGTACGATCCTGAATAATATTTTTGCCGCTTTCCCTGATCTCTTTTACCTGTCTGAATCTGCTTCCCAAAAAATAGATCTGAAGCGCAAAACTCCACTTGCTCATATCCGCGTAAAAATCCTCCAGATAAGGATTGTGATCTACATCTTCAAACTGGGCATCCCAACCGTAATGCTTAGAAAGCATCGTCGTTAACGTCGTTTTTCCTGCTCCAATATTTCCTGTAACTGCAATGTGCATATTTTCCTTAGTATATTTTTAAATTCAATAAGATCTAAATTCCGGCAGCCTGAATCTGGGAAGTATCTTCAAGAAGCTTCTGAAGAGAACTTTCCGCAGGATTTTTGCTTTCAATTTCCTGAGTTTTCTTTTCCAGTTTTCCTTCAGGACTATCGGGTTCCGCTGCTTTCTCAGCAGATTTTTCTACCTCCTGTTCCGCAACTTTCTGCTTAGGATCAGGCTCTGTTTGTGGTTTGGATTCCTTGTTTTTTTCAAGACTGTAAAGATAAAGTTTGTTGGCTTTTATTTCAAAATAAGACAGCGTATTTTTATCCACAATCTGTGCATCCGAATCTTCAAAAATCTTCACCATTTCCTTCTCCGGAACATATTTCAGGATGGAATTATTGGTAATCACCAGTATAAATTCATTCTCTCGTCTGAAACGTTTTCCGTTTTCCAGAGGTGCTTCAAAGAGTTTTTCAAATTTTAATGAATAGACACGGATGTATTTTCTGGTTAAAACATACACTTTATTTTCATATACCAGAAGATCCGTCAAATCGTCAATACTTGCATCAAAAGGATAAGAATTAATGGTGGTTTCATTTCTGAAATTATACTGGATCAGACGTTTTGTACTGTCGTCCAGAAGCCAGAGCTGCTGCAGATCTTCCGCATAAGCCATTTTAATAAACCCGAATTTCTGCTTAAAATCAAACTTTTGGATTTCGTTTAAGTTCTGATCTACAAATTTCATTTCCTGAGCGTTTTCAGAAAACAAAGGCACGCTTAACGGATTTTGTACCGTCTGTACTTTATAAGGAACCGTAAGCATCATTTTTCCGATCTGCTTCCCGAGCGAATCGTATTTGGTAAAACTGAAATCTTTGTTTTTATAGATGTACAGATTCCCGTAATCGTCGGCAAGCATATCTTTTGCTTCCTTCAGTTTCAAAGTGTCTAAAGGAAGAGCTTTCTGCGCAGATAACGAGCAGAAAACGAATGCAAATATGAAGGATAATACTTTCAAATTCTTTTACTAAGATAGCGTTCCGGAAAGGAACGCTACCAATTTACTATTTTTATTTATTTCAACAGAAATTGCCATTCTTTTTAACTTATTTAATCGCAACTTCATAAATTTTCGACCAGTTTTTTCCTGTAATCAGCATATGATCTCCTTTAAAGGCGATTCCGTTGAGAACGTGTTCGCTGTTATTCTGAGTATATTCTTCCGTGATCTTTGTAAAATCAAATTTACCTACAGTTTCACCGGTTTGAGGATTGATCTTTAAAATATAAGGCTGATGCCAGATATTGGCATAAATAAATCCGTTGTAGTATTCCAGCTCGTTGATTTGGTTGTAAATTTCCTTATTTCCACCCACGGAAACGGTTTTCACCACTTTTGAAGGATTATTTACATCCAGAAAATACAGTTTATTTGAACCTGTATCTGCGATAAGATTTTTCCCGTCATAGGTCATTCCCCAACCTTCTCCGAATTCATTCGGCAAAGGAAATTCCGAGATTTTCTTCAACGTATTTTTATCGTAAACAAATCCGATTTTATTTTGATAGGTCAACTGATAAATTTTATCTCCCGCAATGGCAATTCCTTCGGAAAAAATATTAGCAGGCTGTTTTTCAGTCTGCGCGGGAGCCGTACTTCCCAAAGTATATTTTATTAGTTGTGAAGCTTTTTCCAGCCCGTCACTTTCGTAAATCGTATTTCCTTCTATAAGAAACCCTTCCACAAAATTATTCGGATCATGAGGATATTCTGCTACAATTTCGAAAGGAATATTGGCTTCAGGATTTTTTGTAAAAACATTGATGGTGGCGTCCTGATTTAAAATTTCCCCTCCTTTCGTTTTAATATTGAAGGTCACCTCATTATCACCGTAAGAAAAGAACTTCGGATCAATCGTTAAATCTGACGTTTCTTTATCTCCGAAACTTATAGAAATACTTTCTGCATTGTCTATAACTTCTTTCGGAAGATTCAGTTTATCACCAAAATGATATCCCTTCTGCTCCATCGAATTGTTATAATCAGCTAAAGAATCAAGGATTTTTTTATCGTTTTTACAGGACATTAACAGCAAAGCTGCTGCAAAACCTGCGATCAGACTTTTCTTCACTTTAAATTTTTTATTTTCATTACAAATAAAGAGAAAATATCAGAATTTATTTGATGGCTACTTCGTAAATTTTAGACCAGTTTTTACCGGTTATCAGCATATTATCTCCTTTAAAAGCAATTCCGTTCAAAACGTCGTCGCTTCCTTTGGTATTTTGCTTGGCAATTTCTGTAAAATCAAAAGTTCCTACCACTTCTCCGTTTGCCGGATTAATTTTCAGAATGATCGGTTTCTGCCAAACATTAGCGTAAATAAATCCCTTATGGAATTCCAGTTCATTCAACTGGTCGTAAGCCTGAGAACTTCCTGCAACGGCAATATATTTAACCATTTTTGAAGGATTGTTCGGATCAAGGAAATATAGCAATTTACTACCATCTGAAGCGATCAGGTTTTTACCGTCGTAGGTTAATCCCCAACCTTCACCCAATACATTTGGATAAGCAAATTCTTTGATCAATTTTAAAGAACTTTTATCGTAAATATATCCTTTTTTGCTCTGCCATGTTAACTGATAGACTTTATCGCCAACAATGGTGCTTCCTTCAGAAAAATCTTCCTGTCCCTGTTTTGTAGAAGCCAAAGGTGTTGTAGTGCCTAACGTATATTTTAAAATCTGTGAAGAACCGTTCTGTCCGTCGCTTTCATAAATTGTGTTGCCTTCGATCTGGAAACCCTGCACAAAATTTTTCGGATCGTGAGGATATTCGGCAATGATTTCGTAATTGATTTTCTGTTCAGGATTTTTGGCAAATACATTAATGGTGGCGTCCTGCGTTAATGTTTCACCGCCTTTTGTTTTGATATTAAAAGTAACAGCATTATCGCCCAAAGTAAAAAATTTAGGATCTATGGTAAGACCTGATGTTTCTTTGTCTCCGAAACTAATTGAAATGGTTTCTGCATCATCAAGCACATCTTTCGGCAAATCCAGTTTATCTCCGAAATGGTATCCTTTTTCCATCATCGAGTTGTTGTAATCTGCCAAAGAATCCAGTACTTTTTTGTCATCTTTACATGAAGCCAACAACAAAATCGCTGCAAAACCTGCTATTATATTTTTTTTCATTGATTTCTAAAATAATTTTCCCAAAATTAGCAAAATTTATTCCTCTGAACTAATTTCATGTACATCTTGACCAAATTGTAATATATAGCCGTTGTTATCGTAGATCGCAAACTCCCTCATTTCCCAGTCGAACGTTTCTATTTCGTAGCAGATTTTTGCTTTATCTTTCAGCTCTTCCCATAATTCATCTGCATTATTTACAGTAAAATAGAATGAACCCGTAAAACCAATTCCGTTGAATTTCTCATGCTGATTCGGTTTTGTAAGCATAATCTGCACCTCATCTTTCTGCAAAGAAGCCCATTGCCAGTCGTCATTTCTTTCCTGTAGGGTAAAACCAAGAATCTGCGTATAAAAACCTATTGTTTCATCGAATTGTTCTGTCCATAAAACGGGACGAAGGGAATTGAATTTTGCCATCACTTATATTTTAAGTCTACTATTTAATTAATTTTCGAGATAGGGTTTTAAACTTTCCTTCAAAATTCCGTTCCAGCCCTCCGTAAAAGATTCCCGTGAAAAATTTTCACCCAGATCGTTAAAAAGGTCAATATCTTCGTGAATAAGCTTTATTAAAGTTCCGTTTTCGTCGGGTTTCAATTCCCAGATTACGGTTGTTTTTTTATCTGATAACTCAGGATATGACCATGAATATTTTAGCTTTTCATTAGGAAAAATTTCTAAAATTTCTCCCTGATGATGATACTTTTTCTTTTCACCCGGTTCATAAAAGTTGAATATTTTGCCGGTTTGCAGTTCAAAATCAAAAATATCGAAATACCATACCTGCATTTCAGCTTTATCGGTTAGTGCTTTCCAGACTTTATAAACCGGAGCATTTATTTTCTGCTCAACAATAATTGGATGACTCATATTTCTGTTTTTTTTATTGATTGAATGCAAAAATGATGAAAGTTTACTTTAGAATCATTTACTTAAGATGATTTTAAATTTAATCTCAAAAGTTACAAAAGAAAACTATAAGATGGATATATAGCTCAATAAAATTTCTTAAAGAGTCGAAAACGGAAATTTTAAATATAGATGTGTATTTCAGATTATAAAATGATAAATTCACATTTACAATAAAGATTTTACAATTCTTTTTCCTGCCGTATCGCAGAAATCAAGTCCGGAATAATCCGGATTTAAGCCTGCAATATATGGTACAGCCATGATGTACAGATCTTCTGTAACTCTTCCGTAATAATCCAGAGCCTGAAAATTATCATTAATATTCAATCCGTCCACGCGCAGATAATAATTGCCGGGTTCAGTTTGTACGATATTTCGGTTATCCTGTTCGAATTCATTTTTGCCTTTGTCCGGATCTTTAAATTTAATATACCCTGAACTTATGAATCTTCCGTTTTTCAGACCTTCAAAAGGAATATTGTTGAACTGGACAGGCTGTTGACCAATAGCATCGATATAAAGTCTGTAATGATCTGATCTTTTGTTTCCTGTCTCATCTGTGTAATGATAAATTATGCCTTCGTCGTCATGAGATTCGATATAGCTGTCTTCATCTACACTTACCAGATTCAGAATTCCTGCATCATAAATTGCCATAAGTTCTTTATATGAAGACTGAGGAAGAGATGAAATGATAACGGAAATAAGAGGAAGCAAAGTTTTTCTTAATCTCATCATATCTTCAGCAGAAAAATGTTTCGCAGGATAATTAATCGCGTAGCTGAAAGCTGATAGAGTTTCTTTCCATGCGATAGTCTGATGTCTTTCTATTGATTTCTCGGCTTCTGCATATTCAGCTTTAAAAAGTTGAAAACTGTCCAGTTTTTCTCTCAGTTCAAGCATTTTTTCAACAAATTCTTCAATGCTGAGATCTTTAATTTCCTGATAAAACTTTTCGTTTCTTTTTCTTAGTGGCTGCTTAAAATTAATATTGAATACATAATCCAGATCCACAAATCCGTTATTTTTCTGTTTATATTCATAGATTTCGTCATGAGACATGATCCAGCCTTCAGAATAAGGGCTTCCTTCAGAATGAAACCTTAAAGCCGGAAGAAATCCTCTTTTTGAAAATAAGGTAATCGAAAAATTTTTGCTTTCTTCGTTAATTTTAAATTTCAGATCATTATTTTCCTCGATGTATTTTCCGTTTAATCTTGCCAGAGTTTTCACGGCATCTACTGCAGTAAGTGATGTTCCGCGAATTGCAACTGAATGATCAGATGCAAAGGTAAATTTTGACGGAGGATATGGAGAATCATACCATCCTTTGGTTCGGGTTTCGTTTTCAGAAGACCATTGATGTCCGGTACAGATAATGACTTTAGAAACTTTATGAATTTCACCGGATTCTGTAATCACATTAAAAAAATCATCATTTTTCCTGTCGATATCTACAATTTTTGTGTTTTTGAAAACTTTTACTATAATATTGAGTTTATTGGCAGTTTTTAATAAAATATTAAACTGGTCTTCCAGATAATTTCCCAAAAGAAGTCTGGGAATTACTTTATATTCATTGATATTTCCATTGTCTCCACCGGCAAAATCAGGATAGTCTTTCAGATCTTTTTTCAGGACAAAATCTGTAAAAGAAACCGGAAGTTCCGGAAGTTCATTCGCTGATACATTGGCAACATGCTCTACATTAGCTCCGTAATGGCTGTAAGGCATACCGGATCCTAAAGTTTCATTTTTTTCGAAAATATAAAGTTCTTTGGGATAAACCTTTTCGGCAATCAGGTGTTTTACGACAAATAAAGCTGCCGGTCCTCCGCCGATAAGGGCAATACTGTTGATGGTATTCATGGGTAATTTAATTTTTAAAATTTACCACAAAAAAGAGAGCTAAAAAACTCTCTTCTTTGGATGGTAATGTATGTACTAATTTCTTTCTTCAAGATTTTCAAATTTGGAATAGGAAGATTTCAGGTGATGAAGCTGATCCGATACCAGTGTGGAACATTCAGGAGAAAGATCTCCACTGTCTAGTGCATCCTGATAAGCATCGATGGCTGCTTTTTCTCCGAAAACAACATTTTCTAAAGTAGATTCATCTTTATCTGCTGAAAATGCATTTTTCACATCTATCCACGCTCTGTGGAAAGCTCCTGCCGTACTTGTGGTGTTGTCTGCTTCTCCTCCGTGTTCATTGATATATCTTATCAGATCATTTTTCATAATCTGAGACTGAGAAACCATATTGTCGTAGTCACTTCTCAATGCAGAATGGATATCCCATACTTTGTCTTCTACTTTTGAAAATCCTTCAATTCTGTCATTGGTAATGTTCAGTAAATCGTTTAATACTGCTACATTTTTTTCGTTGTTCATATTAAATTTTTTATTTGGTGTCCTTCATACTTTACAATAAATATGCCTTTTATGAATTAAATTTCTTTATTTACGTTTCAGGCTGAAAAAGAATCAATTAATTTACAGCTTATAGGTAAGCTCAAATTTCTATTTAATAATCTTGGTCTTTTGTGATTTTGATCTTCAAGAAATAAAGTAAATTTTATAATGCCATCATTTAAGTTTACATTCACTGCTCTGTTGTTTTTTTGACGATTTTCTTAAATATTATTCAGTTTTTAATGAAAATTTTAAAATTCATTTTCACTGTAATAACTACATTAATTATTTAGTTTATTAAATTAAATATCTGAATAACAATACTTTAATTATTTGTTAAGTAAATGTAGGGTAACGAAATTTGGATTACAAATGGATCACGAAGTAGTTTTGCTTCATCAAAAAATACATTCCACAAAATTTTTCACAAAGCCATTTCTGATGTATTTTAATTATCAACAGTTAATGGATTTATACTTCATCTGTTCACTAATGAGCAAATTGGTATAGGAACTACATTCAAATGTTCTCTGCTTACTTTTTAAGTTTTATGAACGAGATAAAAATGATGATAAATAACAAACAAAATGATGAACCTAATTTTTTTTAAGCACAAAAAAATTCTGAAAAAAATGTACGGAATTTTTTTATCAGTGATTTTCATTCTTTCTTTTGATCAGATTTCAGCCGCTGAAATTTATGTTTCCACAACAGGAAATAATTCGAATACCGGAACAAGCTGGAATAGTCCAAAAGGAGTTACCTTTCTGCAAACATTATCTGCTACTACCGTTTCTGCCAATACTACGATCTACTTAAAAGCCGGAACGTACAATTACAGCGCTGTTAATGCAATATCTGCAGCAACGGGATTCAGATTAATAGGTGGTTTTCCTGCAACGGCTACAGGAACGGACCTTACAGGTTACAATCCATTGGCGAATCAGACCAATATTAAGTTCTCGGGAGCCGGAACCTCCACGCCTTACGAATTCCTGAATGCTACAGGTTCCGTCAACAGTATGCTGATAAAGGGAATCCGTTTTGAAGGAGAAGGAAATGTAACCGCGGGAGGCTTTTCTCATGTAATTTATTACGGGACTTTGGGTTCACTCATTACGATTGACCTTCAGGTAATGGATTGTGAATTTTTCCATTTTGGAAATTTTACGAATGGACAGGGATGGCAGCCATTCTGGACACAGGACGATGGAAACTATACTTTTACCAACTGCTATTTCCACGACAATGGCGCAGCAAATGACGGAGCAGCCATTGATATTTTGGGAGGAACAGGAACTACACTTACTGTTAATGGTTGTACATTTACCAATAATAAAAGTAACACCGGTCAACAAGGCGGAGGCGGTGCTGTGGCAAGTGTTGCAGATACAACCACTATTACCAACAGTTCATTTTGTGGGAACAGTACACCCAGCGGTGCGGGAGGTGCTTTGGGAAATGGAGCGGGCACAGGAGTTTCGGCGGGTAACTGGACCGTTACCAACTGTACTTTCAGTAACAATACATCAGGAGCTTACACGGGAGGAGCATTTTGTCTGAATCCGGGACCTACAGGAAGCGGTATAAATACTCTTACCATGAGTGGCTGTAATTTTTACAGTAATTCGGAAACGAGCTGCTGTTCAGGAGGCGGAGCATTGTCTTTGGATGCAGGTTATCTTACGACTTCTATTACCAACTGTAATTTTTACAACAATAGCATTACTACCGGTTCTTCACCGTCAGGAGGAGGAAATCAGGGCGGAGGAGCTATCCTTTTTACAGGACAATCACTGCTGAAAACCATCAATATCAGTAATTGTGTATTTGACAGTAATGCGGTTCCTTCTACAAGTTACGGAGGCGCTATTTTCCTGAGCAATATTTTCGGGGGAAGCATTGATACCAGTATTGCTCTTAGTAATGTGACTTTTATAAATAATAAATTAGGAACCTCTACTGTTACCGCAGGTTGTGACATCGGTATTTATGCAGGTTCAGCGGGTAGCGGCAAATACAGCATTGCCAACAGCAGAATGCAGCTGTCTGCTGCCAACTCTTATCGCTCGTACGCATTTTTTACGGCAACAGCTAATAACTACACTTTTGGTACGGGGAATGTGTTTAGTAATATTTCCGGAGGGCTGAATGCACCTACTTTCAGTTGTCCTTCAAAGATTACGTATTGTGTGGCAGGATCTTTTGCCCCCATTTTAAATTAAGATCCAAAGATTCATTATTTACAAATTTCAACGTTATGAAAAGTAATTTATTCAATATATACAAAAGAATATCCGGACTTTCTGTATTCCTAGTATTCTTTATTTTTTCACAGGATTTAGCTGCACAGGTTTTTCTGGACATCGCCAACAGAGGTGCCGGAACCGGTGTCAACTGGAATAATGCCAAGTCTTTTAGCTCTTATTTCGGAAGCCTTTCTTCAGGTACTATTCCGGCGAATACTAAAGTCTATATAAAAGCAAATACGGGTTACACCTATTTGGGAGGATCTTCAGCACCGGTTATCAGGGTAAGTCCGGGTGTGCTTATACAGGGAGGTTTTCCTGCAACGGCTACCGGTAATGATCTTTCGGGATATAATCCGGTAATTAATACGACGCGTATTACGATTACAGGAGGCACAGCCTATCAGTTATTCGGGCAAACCAATATGGCGGGTACAGAATCTGCCGAAATAAAAGGTCTTGATATAACGGCAAGTTCCACAACGTGTGCGTGGGTCTATGTAACGGGCAATAATGGCTTTTCGGCAGGTGGCGGAGGAACCATCAATTTTACAGATCTTTATGTACACGACATGTGTGCTATTGCCTTCGATTTTCTTACCACAGTAGCCGGTAGTAAAGCAGTATTTAATAACTGTTTACTGAAAAATCTGAGTACCGGGAGTTTTGCTTCTGCAATTTATGCCAATACCAATACAACTTCCATTTCGTTTAATAACAGTTCTGTGGTTGGATGTTCCAATACTTCATCTGTAGGCAGTGGAGGCGGAATTACAACAATGGGAGATTTTACGGCTACCAACAGCAGTTTTTGCGGCAATACCTCACAATGGGGAGGTGGTGCCATACAGATTGGCTATAGCAGTTATTTTGCTACAGCTAATTTTACAGGATGTACATTCAGTAATAATACAGTTACCAGCGTTGGTTTTGGAGGTGCCATATTAAACTCAAACGGCTATGTTACCCTTAACGATTGTAATTTCTATGGAAATAAAGCTTATGGCGGAGGTGCATACGGCGGCGGCAGCGGAGTGGGAAATACTCTTACAGTAAATAATTGTGTTTTCTACAACAACGGTTCTCCGTATACTCTTGATGTAAGCAATGCCAATATTCAGGGAGGAGGTGCTATTTATACTTATCCAAATTCTGGTCTTACCAACATCAGCAACAGTAAGTTTGTCAGCAATTATACAAACGGCAGTTTAGGTGGTGCAATATTCATGGTGAACTCAGGAGGTACTACAAGTGCTGCAAGCACCATTACGGGATGCCTGTTCTATGGTAATAATGTTGGAGGTAATACAACATCCGGACCGGCTTGTTTTCCGGCAGGCAACGGAAATACTGCGGCAGATATCGCGTTATACAGTGGAAGCCAATTTGGAACTCACGGGACTTTAACGCTGACTAATAATCAATTACAGTTATCCGGTATTAATAGTTATTTAAGTCATGAATATTTTCCCAGAACTACAGCTCCGGTAAATACAAATTACATAAATGGCGGAGGCAACACTTTCGGTAATACGAACAACGGCGGTGTCGTTTCTCCTTCTTTTAACTGTCCCGCAACGATAACGATCCCATGTCTGGCAAGTGACGATCCGAGTCCGGCATTAAGTACTTATAGTATAAGCAATACCTGTCCTGCAGCTGTGGTAAATTTAACAACAATTACAGCGGGCAATCAGAATGCGGATGTTACCTTAACCTGGCACACCGGTTCCACAGCTACGGATGCCAATAAAGTGACAACACCGGATGCCGTAAATCAGGGAGGAATTTATTATGCAGCATTTTATGATGCGGCAAACGGATGCTACAGTACCACTTCTTCTCCCGTTACTGTAAGTATTAACGGCTGTACTGTGATATCCAACATTTGTCCTGCTGTTACTGTTAATCTTACGGCATTGGTACAAAGTGGTAATCTTCCGGTAACGTGGCATACGGGAACTCCGGCTACGGATTCCAACAAAATAGCCAGTCCTGACGCAGTTTCTGTTTCCGGAACGTATTATGCTGCGTTTTATGATGCTGCAGGAGGATGTTACAGTCCTACGGTAAGTGTTCCGGTACAGATAATTACTTGTCCTTCCTATTGTACACAGCCTGCGGCAATCGGGACACCGGACTATTCATATTCGCTGATAGGGATCTCAACATATCTTACAAAATCTTCCGATTTTCCCGATGCGGTTTCCAACGGTTTTATAGCATTGGAGTCTAAAGACAAAGGCTTTGTTATTACAAGAGTAGCCAATGAAAACGCCATCGTTAATCCTAAGGAAGGAATGATTATTTATGATATTGCAGCCAATTGCGTGAAGTTATATAACGGCACTGTATGGAACTGTATTGTAAGAAGTTGCAATAATTAAAAACAACAATTAAATTTAGAAATAATGAAAAATAAAGCATATATATTATTCTTCTTTTTTTGGATATTCAGTATATCCCATGCGCAGATCGCTGTTGCAAAAACCAATGTAAACGGAAGCAGTACTTTACTGGATTTTGAAGATTCTGCTTCCAATACACGAGCGATTATATTACCTGCCGTAAACAGCGCTCCAACGGGTTTAACATCCAATAATAACGGGACTTTTATTTTTGATAAAAGTGATTTAAAATTGAAAATGTTTGAAAATGGTGCGTGGAAAAACCTTTCTGATTCCGGGAATGCTGCCGGAGCAACTTCAAACAGCGGATCAGAATTGGGACAGGGAATAACAATAGGTGCGCCTTTCAGTAATGCAAAAGGAGTTTTGGTACTGGAATCATCTGATAAGGCTATGATTCTGCCTAAAATAAGCAATCCGCATATTAATGTAAAGTCACCCCATGTCGGAACAATGTGTTATGATACGGTAAGCAAATCTTTAGCGGTATTTGATGGTCTGAAATGGAATTACTGGAAATAAAGAATTCTTAAAAAAAATATGATACTCCGGACAAAAATTTACTGTATTTCATTTTCATTCATACAACGGGAATAAAAAAATCAGCTTATTATGAAGTTAAAAAAAATTCACATGGGATCACTTTTAAAAGAAAGAGTGGAAGAAAGTGATCTGGATATGGCGAGAATTGCGAAATTCTTTAAATGCAGTGAAGAAGAAATACAGGAACATTTTGAAAGGAGAGATCTCTATTGTGAGGATCTGCTGAAATGGTCTAAATTACTGGAATATGATTTTTTCAGGATTTACACGCAGCATCTTATATTATACGCTCCTCAGAGAAACGTAAATTATAATAAAGTCACTGCCAAAAAGTCTTCCTTACCACAGTTCCGGAAAAATATCTATACTAAAGAAATTATTGAATTTATTCTGGAAAAGATCAACAAGGGAAAAATGTCTAAAAATGAAGTTATAGAACATTATAACATTCCTAAGACTACATTATATAAATGGATTTATAAACACGAGAAAAGTCTCATTAAAAAAAACGATCCTCCATCACTATAAAGCAATGAGAAATAAAAATACAGAAAATACAAACCGGCAAGAGCTGAAGGGAAAAAGCAAACAGGAAATCATTCATATTCTTGGAGAAAGAGATTCAGAATATTCTGAAGAAGACCTGTGGATTTATGTGGAAAGAAAAAAAATAATGAAGAAAGTTCTGTATGTGTATTTTGAAAATGAAAAGGTAAGTTTTACAGTAGAAAGATATTATTATTGGTATGAAAGAATTAAAAAAACCAAATTATAAAAGAATTTACAATGATCTGTTGTCAGAAAAATATCCCGAAAAAAAGGAAAAATGTGTACAGATACTTTCCCAAAAGCATCTGTCTTTTGTAGACATTATGAAGCTGAATGATCTTATATTTGGGAACAGCAATGAAGATTTTAATCATAAGCACCGTTCTTATGACCGAAAAACAATATTCGAAATTCTGCAATATCAAAAGATCAATAACCTCAACAATACCCAGCTTGCCAGTCATTTTAAAATGAGCAGAAATACCATTACCAAATGGAAAAAAATATTTATTAATCAATCATGAGATGATACCCATCAATTTCTCAACAAGTTATTCTAATGATTAATTAAAAAAATATCTAAATTTTCTTATTTTTATTAAAAAAATAATGCAGAACTTTAAATGGCTATTAATTTTATTATCTCAATTAGTATTCTCCCAAATAAAGACTCAGGCATATTCAAAAAAGCAGATCGACAGTATTATTTCGGCAACATACAGCAAATCTAACATAAAAAAGGCAGTAAAAGATGCATCTGAAGCCTACAGGCTATCGGATGAAATGGGATACGGTTATGGTAAAATTCGGGCTTTGTACAGTGTGGTGAACATCAATATATACACAGGAAATAATAAAAAAGCCATTGAATATGCCAATCAGCTTGAAAAGATTGCATCGGAGGAAAACAATTATCTTTTTCAGGTATTTGCATGGGGAACCAAAGCATCAGCGTATGCATATTTAGGATTCTTCAAAGAAGCAGACAGCTCTTTAAAAACAGCAGAATCCTTATCGAAAAATCTGAAGGGAGACGACTTTTATTATGCCATGGGAGATGTTTATAAAAGACACGCAGAAATTGAAGAAATGAGAGGCTCCAGGCCGGAAATTATTTTAAAATACGATCTTAAAAGCTTTCTTTCCTGCGAAAAAATTAAAAATGTCTACAGGAGAATTACGGTTACTGCTACACAGGCGTATAATCTGGGCAGTTCCTATTCGGCGGTGGGCAAACCGGACTCGGCACTATATTATTCAAGAAAAGCCTATTCGCTTTCTCTTAAGGCAAAAAATCCCAATGATATTGCGTTTGGTTTAATGGGAATTGCAGAAGCTTTTAAAAATGTGAACAAAAATGATAGCGCCCTGTATTATTACAATAAAGCGTTGCCTTTATTTTTAAATCTTAAGCAGGATTATCAGCAGCAATATATCTATGAAGATTTATCTTCAATTTACGAAAATCTCGGTGAAAGTAAAACTTCGTTATATTACACGAAAAAAGCGAAAGATCTTGCGTATGCGTTGAGCAAAAAAGAGAAAGGAGACATCAACGGAACTTACGAATACTTATTGGAAGATAACAACAGAAAGAAAAAAAATCAGTTTTACTACATATTAATCCTGTTTTTCTCAGCCTTTGTAGTGATATTGTTTTTTGCAGGGAGGATATTTAAAAAGTATCATACCGAAAGAAAACAAAAAGAAGAAACCAGCCAGTATATTACAGAAAAGGAAGAACAGATTTCTCAACTTCAGGACAGAATTAACGATATTTCCAAAGAAGTGCTGGAGCTG
This sequence comes from Chryseobacterium sp. 2P, assembly GCF_059579425.1. Taxonomy (NCBI): domain Bacteria; kingdom Pseudomonadati; phylum Bacteroidota; class Flavobacteriia; order Flavobacteriales; family Weeksellaceae; genus Chryseobacterium; species Chryseobacterium sp. 2P. The sequence continues at coordinate 1,597,129 of NZ_CM184194.1, read as the reverse complement.
GCTCAAAACAATGATCCTTCATTTTTAGTAAGGTTTAAAGACGCTTATCCGAAATTCAGCAATACCATTGAAAAGACTTTTCCTGAAATCAATAAGAATGATTTTAAACTGTGTGCTTTTCTTAAATTAAATTTTTCCAATAAAGATATTGCAACTTATACTCATGTAAATGTAAGTACTGTCGAAATAAGGAAAAACAGATTCAGAAAAAAATATAATCTGCCTCCGAACTCAGATATTCTTTCCTTTTTAGAAAACGATCATCAGCCTTCAGAAGATTCTCCGACTTTATAAATAACAATAAAACTATACAAGAATAATAGAATAGGTAAGATTTTTATATTTGAGTTAATTATGAAATGAGTTTAAACAACTTTTAAATTTAATACAATAGGCATCATCTGTTATTTAAAAGAACACTGTAAGGCATAAGCAGAACACTAACCGTTTCCGGACTTATTTCTCAGAAAAATGATTGATTTTTTTCATTGTTGTTTGTAAATTAATTTAAACAAATGTTTAATTTGGAACAGTTTTTGTCTTTAAAGAATTTATAAAAAATAAATACAAAATTTATGAAATTTTCAAAAACACTTATTTCGGGATTAATGATGTTTGCAGCAGTGAATGCATTCGCGCAAAAGAAAACAGAAAAGTTTGAAAAATTGCAGATTGAAATGTTCCCAAAAGCAAAAGAAGGTTTTAAGCAGGTGTATGTACAGCTTCCGGTTGCTAAGAATGAAAATGACCTTAAAGTGGAATTTTTTGTAGGAGCAGAAAAAATGCTCGACTGTAACAGACATTTTTTAATCGGGAAAGTGAATACACAGGATCTTCAGGGATGGGGGTACAATTATTATGAAGTAGAATCGAAAGGAGAAACTGCCGGAACTCTAATGGCTTGTCCGGATAAAAAAATGACAAAACAGTTTGTGTATATTCAGCCGGAAACCGTAAGATACAACAGCAAATTACCATTGGTTTTCTATGTTCCGAAAGATATGGAAGTACGATACAGAATTCTTCGTCCCGATGCGATGAAGAAAGCTGTTCAGAGATAAATTAACTTAATTTAAATATGAATTCCCTGCTATTTGCGGGGAATTTTTGTTTAGGCTTGCCATCTATGTCCGATTCTCACAATCCAGCCTTCAGGAATTTTGATAAAAATATAGGTTTCACCAATTATTAAGCCATCAAAAGTTAAAATATAAGTATCTTTTTGATCATCACATTTGAAAATTTTACTGTAATTACAATAATTAATACCATAATTATATTTTAAATAATTAGAATACTCCTTAGAAGTCAGAAATATGGTTTTCTCTCCGTATGTATCCATTCTTCTGATGTTTTCATCATCTGTAACGATAACTATAAATTCTAATAAATCCAAAAAACTTCTTTCTCGTGGTTTAAATTCAGATTTCTGCTTTTCTACCTGAGTTTGTATATCCTCATGTACCGTTTTTAAATCGGTGGTAAATTCATCCATTTGTACTGTAGAATTATTTGTCAGCAATGGATAATCTCCGAATCTTAATATCTCTGCAAGTCTTGTAAAATCGTTGTTAAGATTTTTATATCGGGGATTTTCGTCGTCAAAATCCATAGTGCCATCTTTATCTGTGTCAGCTGATAAAGGATTGGTAAAATAGACAAATTTTTCTTCAAGATCGTTAATGCCATCAGAATCTTTAATAATTTCCTTTAAATTTAAAGTTATTAAAGCATTGTTTTTAATGGTTTCGTACGTCGGAATGGGATTTGATGGAAACAAAGGCTCTTTAATCATTCTCACAATATCTGCTTCAATCTGTATGTTGTTTTTATCTTTCCATAATGGATACTTAGAATTTGTTTTGAATAAATAATTAGCATTTTTCTCCAAACCTGTATAATAGTTTTTCCAGCTTTTCCCTTCATCATAAGAAATTCTAAGATAATATTTGGGATGATAAAAATTACGGGTATGATATAATATAGCTATAGCATCATGGAGTTTACCTGTCTTGATAATTACAGGTTTTGGGATGTCTCCAAATTTTTTTGAATATTCAAGCCTTTCAATAGAGTCCCGAATTTTATAAGAAACATAAGCTGTATCAGGAACGATTTTGCTTATCTCATTACTGATTTTAAGCTCCAAAGAATCGACAATATCCTGCGATTTTGAATATTTTTTTAAATATTGAACTGAAATGTAATCATACTTAGTCTTCAATGCTTCTTTTTTGGAAATCGCCTTAAACTCATGTTTTGCATAAAAATCGCTGATGCTGTCTTCGGATTTTTTTAAAAGATCACATTTGCATAATTCCATTTCCTGTGCATTGTAAAAAGAACAAATGAAAAGCAATAAAAAAGCAACAGAATTTTTCAAAATTATAGTTTTACTCTGGTTAACGGTTTCTCTAAACATTTATTATCACCAATTCTGAATATCACTCTTAATTTTTAAATTAGAAAGAAAACTCTGATCACAACTCCTTATCCTAAGATTAAATTTTATTCGATTAATAATATGATTTATAATGGATTGCATTCTTTTTATTAAATGATAAAAAAAGGATGAAAAAAAACTGATATATTTGTTTTTTAACAATTAAACTATGGAAAACGTTTTTGATGCAAAAGCTGCTCAAAATTACATTGATAGGATTAATAATCTTACGCCGGAAACCAAAGGCTTGTGGGGGAAAATGTCTGTAGATCAGATGTTGGCGCATTGTAATGTGTCTTACGAAATGGTTTACGAACCGGAAAAGCATAAAAAGCCGGGAGCTATTGCAAAATTCATCCTTAAATCTTTTGTAAAATCTAAAGTTGTCGGTGAAAAAGCATATCCGCAGAACGGACCACTGCGCCTCAGTTTATTATTTCGGATCATAAAAACTTTGAAGAAGAGAAAAAAAGACTCATCGGTTTTATCCAGAAAACACAGCAATTGGGAGCTTCTGCTTTTGACGGTAAAGAATCTTTTTCTTTCGGGAAACTGAAAGCACAGGAATGGAACAATATGTTTGCAAAACATCTGAATCACCATCTGGCACAATTCGGAGTTTAAAAAAACTAAAAACAATATGAAAAAACTTTTATTACTTTTTGTACTTCTTTCCAATTTTATCTTTGCACAGATGCCCGATATTTCCAATGTCTGGCTCAATAACAGCAAAGCGTACACAGGAACCATCGGAAATAAGAATCAGGAAATCAAACTGAAAATCAATATTTCTGAGCAGAACAAGAAAAACGATCAGGAATATTTTGTTTCGGGATATACTCTCGTTGATAAAACTTATGCTAAATTCGAAGGCAAATTCATCATTACCAAATATAAGGATGCTAAAAAAAGAGGAACCGTTTTCGGAGAATATGAACTGGCAGAAGAAAACAAAGGAAAGCATTCCGGCATTTTAAAAGGAAAATTTATTTATACTTTTAAATGGAATAAAGACACTGAAAAAGTGGAATCCCAGTATATTGAACTCATTGGCGACTGGAAAAGCTATGACGGAACGCTTGATCTCAAAACAAAAATGAACAATCAGTAATCACTATGTTAAGAAGAATTTTAGCGGTAATCGCAGGAATGATCTCCGGATCCATTGGAGTCTGGCTGATGGAAAGACTCGGTCATGCGCTGTATCCGTTTCCTTCAGGTTTAAGACCGGATGATATTGAAGGATTCAGAGCGTATGTGGAAAATTTGCCTTTTATGGGGAAATTTATCGTGATTCTCGGTTACGCTTTGGGAGCTTTGCTCGCGGGATTTATTTCCACCAAAGTTGCCAACAACGGAAAACCGACATCAGCAATCATCTGTGGAGTTATTTTTACTTTTTTTACCATTTACAATATGGTAATGCTTCCGACTCCTTTCTGGTTCTGGGTTTTGGGAATTGCAGTATGGGGATTGGTTTTGGCAGGATATAAATTGGCATTAAACAATAAACAAGCATGAATTTAGGCGCTTTTTCAATCAGTCTCAGTGTAAAAGATCTTCAGAAGTCTAAGGATTTTTACGAAAAATTAGGATTCAGCCAGATGGCTGGAAATCTCGATCACAACTATCTTATCATGAAAAACGGAGATCATATCATTGGTCTTTTTCAGGCAATGTTCGATGGGAATATGCTTACTTTCAATCCGGGTTGGGATCAGAATGCACAGAATCTTGAATCTTTCGATGATGTTCGGGAAATACAGAAAAAATTAAAAGAACAGGGTTTGGAATTACAGAAGGAAGCCGATGAAAACACTTCCGGTCCTGAACATATTTACCTGAAAGATCCCGACGGAAATATGATCCTGATCGATCAGCACAGATAAGGTTTTATTCTTTTTAATACTATCACAAAAGAGCAGAATCAAAGGTTTCTTAATAACTAAAATGTTCTTTTTATCAGGTTTAAAAATCATTTTAAACTCTTATGTGATAAAAAGTTCAAACGGAATTATTATTTAATAAGTTTGTTTAAACTCATTTTAAATTTAACCGCAAAAGAGACAAAAGACTTTATCGAATTTAAAGTATTTCAAAAGTCTGCAAAGAGAAAAAATCTTTGATTTTTTAACTTACGTACTCTTTTTTCCATTTAACTATTAAACTTAAAAAACTAAAGCTTAGACAAGTTAAAAATTAAAACTAAACTATAAAAAAAGACACATCTATGGCAACAGTAAATGTTTACTTAACTTTTAACGGAAATTGCAGACAAGCATTTGATTTTTACAAATCTGTTTTCGGCGGAGAATTTCCTTACATCGGAACATTCGGGGAAATGCCTCCGATGGAAGGTCAGGAAACGAAAGAAGAAGACAGAGACAAAATCATGCACGTTTCGCTTCCGATTTCTAAAGAAACGATTTTAATGGGAAGTGATGCAGGCTGCGATCATGCCGCTCATCTGGTGATGGGAAACAACTTTTCAATTTCCATTAATGCAGAATCCAGAGAAGAAGCGGACAAATTATTCGCTGGACTTTCTGAAGGCGGAAATGTAACGATGCCGATGTCCGATACATTTTGGGGAGCCTATTTCGGAATGTTTGCCGATCAATTTGGGATCAACTGGATGGTAAATTATGACGATCCTGCAAAAATGAAGCAACATCCTTAATATTTAATGTATTTTAAAACTGACAAATTCTGTCAGTTTTTTTTGTCCTGTTCGTAAGCAGCACAACTTTTACAGGCTCATTATAAACTATTGACGCTTATTCCATCTTAAATAAAAGCCTTTTGTGTTCAAATAAAATATAAGCGGCTTACAATATGCAGTTTGTTATTATTGATTTAAAATATTAAATTTGTTAAAAACGATAGATAATAGTAATAAAACTACATGAGGAATATTTTAAAAAAAGCTGTTTTAGGAATTTTTACATTGGGAGCAATTTTTTCACAGGCTCAGAAAAGCGATTTGGGAGCCTGGTATATGTATTTCGGGAATAACAAAATCAGCAAAAAACTGAACTTTCACAACGAAATCCAGTACAGAAATTTTGACGGAATAGGAGATTTGGAGCAACTGTTAATCCGCACCGGAATTGGCTACGATCTCTCAGAAAACAATAACAATGTTTTGTTGGGTTACGGTTTTATTCTAAGTCAGCCTTACGTGAAAGGAGAGAAAACAGAAAATATAGAGCACCGGATTTTCCAGCAATATATTACAAAACAGAAATTCGGACGTTTTAACATTCAGCATCGTTATCGTCTGGAAGAACGTTTTCTGGAAGAAGATTTCAGGATGAGGTTCCGTTATTTTTTAGGATTTAATATTCCGATCAATAACAAGGAAATGCTGCCCAAAACATTCTACGCATCGGCTTACAATGAAATTTTTCTACATCTCGACAGTCCGGTTTTCGACAGAAACAGAGTTTACGGAGCTTTGGGATATGTCATTAATAAAAATATGAGAATTGAAGCGGGATACATGAACCAGATTCAGGAAAACAGAAACCGCGGACAGATCCAGATCGGATTTTATAATAATATTCCGTTTACTAAAAACTAAAAATGAATTATGAGATTAAATACGGTTTATTTTAAAAATTTAAACCAAACTATCCGAGCCTTTCCTGAGTAGTTTAATCCTATAAACCAGAGTTGTTTGACACGGATTTTATTATATCCTTTTTCTTAATTCTTAGGCTCTCTCCTATTTCTTTCATAAAAATTTCTCAATATTATAAGAGGTATTATTTTCAAATAAAAAGCGGCTGCAAAAATTTTGCAGCGCGCTTCCTAACCAAATTATATGAAGATCTATTTTTACATTAATTTTAATTTTTTGCCACATCCTGTTTTATTAAGAATACACAACTTCCCGCTACAACAAACAGTACTCCGGCTAAAATAATTGCAGAACAGGGATTGTTTCCTAAAAAGTTGTTAAATACAAAACCAAAGGATAAAGTCTGGATAAGCATCGGAATAACAATCATCATATTAATAACCCCCATATAAACTCCTCTTTTGTTGTGAGGAATAGATGGAGAAACCATGGAATATGGTAACCCCATCATTGAAGCCCATCCAATTCCCAATGCTACCATAGGAAGCAAAATGAAATATTCATTTTTAATAAAAGGTAAGGTCATAATGCCTAAACCTGTAAGGAACAAACAAAATATATATGTGTTTTTAGAACCAAATTTTTTAGCAAAAGGAACCAGAAGCAAAGCGGAAAGCATGGTGAAAATATTGTAAGAACCATTCATTAATCCCGTTTGTCCTACAGCAACCTCAACCTGATGAAGTATTCCTTGTGCCCAGCTTAGGTCGGAAGATATAACAGAGACTCCTTTTTTGGCACTTTCTACTATTGCATTTGCTTTGGTTTCATCAGCTTCAGAAATTCCGTACAGCGAAGATTTCAGCATGGGTGTAATAAATTGCCAATAGACAAAAAGCGCATACCACTGGAAGAGATAAACCAATGCCAGCTGCCAAAGTACTTTCGGCATTTCTCTTATTGCTACAATGATCTCTGTAAAAGGTGTGAAAAATGTACTTTTCTCCTTTGCTATTCTTAATTCTTCAATTTCCTCATCTGTTGGAGGAATTTCAGGTGTCTTATAAACGGACCACGCCACAGAAGCAATGGAACAGAAAGAACCCAGAAAGAATGAATAATAAACCCACACCGGAATTCCTCCGTTTGCAGAATTTCCGCCTAAATATTTCTGAAAAACAAATAAAGAAAGATTCGCAAGCGTAATCCCCGCACCAACGAAAAGACTCTGCATCTGGAAACCAAAAGTCTGCTGATCTTCGGGAAGTTTGTCTCCGATAAAAGCGCGGTAAGGTTCCATTGCCGTATTATTTGCCGCATCCAGAATCCATAAAAGTCCTGCCGCCATCCAAATCGATGAGCTGAAAGGGAATAAAAACAAGGCAATACTGCAGAATATTGCACCCAGCAAAAAAAATGGTTTTCTTCGCCCCCATCTCGGACTCCAGGTCTTATCACTGATGGCTCCGATCAAAGGCTGGATAAGCAGTCCTGTAATAGGACCGGCAAGATTAAGGATAGGAAGCTGTTCTGCATGGGCTCCTAAAAAAGAATAGATGGGGTTAACCGCAGTCTGCTGAAGCCCGAAACTGTACTGAATGCCGAAAAATCCGACATTCATATTCCAGATCTGCCAGAAACTCAGGCGCGGAATGATTCTTTTTGCGTTCATAAATCTGTGTTTACAAGTTCATAGTTTTTTCCGAGAATAAGATCTGCATTATTTTTGAAACTGCGGATAATCTGATGTTCAATTTCCAAAACTTTTTCTACAAAATCACTTTGCTCGTCACGATTACGTTTCATGCGGTTTTCGTGAGTGTCTTTGTAGTTTCTGTCTATAAAAATTTTAAAATCAAATTCTTCGATCTCCAGAATGTACGTTCCTTCTACAATAATGACTTCATATTCTGAAGTTTTTATTTTTTCTTTACTGATCAGATTCTCATTATAGTAAACCAGCGGTTTTTCGATCTCATGAATATCTGCTTTAAAATCTTTTATATTTTGGGACAGTTTTTCAAGATCTACTTCCTGAATTCCCACATTTTCAATAGATTTCAGACGATTTTCGTGGTTGGTTTTCGGAGGAAGCTTAAAATAATCGTCCATCTGCAACACCAGACTTTTTACATTCTCCTGCTCCAGAATTTTCTGTATAGCAAAAGCCGTTACCGATTTACCGCTTCCGCTTTCTCCCCCGATTCCGATGGCTAATTTCTGTTTTCCATTCAACGAAAAGCGCTTTTCTAATATTGCTGTTATTTTTTTGGCTGTTGCCAGATGTTTCTCTTTTAATTCTATAATATCGCCGACCATTTTTTTACTTTTTTAAAATGAAAAATTTGAAAAACTACCTTAGTAAGTCATTAAAAGATACCCCGATGCAGAAAAGCAAAGCTGCTCTGTTCCCAACGGCAATAACTGATCTGTGGAATAATATTCTCTGAAATGCTCTCCTTTTTCATTCATCAGTTCTTCGTACTGCTTCAGGATTTTTTCAGGAATGTCTTTTACGCCCTTATTTTTAAGTCCGAGACAAAGCCAGCCCAGAAATATCGGCCAGGAACCTCCGTTATGAAAATGATAAGGTTCATTTTTAAAACTGTAGCTGTAGTTGTTTTCCAGCAGGCGCCAGTCATCGTCTCCCGGCAAAATCACAGGATAAAATGCAGGAAGCATCCAATGTTTAAATTCAGCCTTTACACCATTCAAAAATTCTGAAAAAGCGTTTGTACCCAAATCAAAATCCAGTAGAAGAGCAAGCGCATTTCCTGCAAGATCAAAACGTCCGTCATATCCATTAGCATTGAGCGAAGCATAGAAATAGGGTTTTGCAGTAACTTTCGCATAAGCCGTTTCGTGATATCGGGTTGAATCTGTTCCGTTTTCATTTTTATAAAAATTTTCCTGAATCAGCTTTTTTGTATTTTCCGCTAAAATTTTCAATGTTTCATCATCATAAATTTCAGCAGCATTTTTTAAAGCCCAATATCTCAGAACGTTATCATACAAAGTATATCCTGAAGTTACATATTCGTCTGCCCAGTTTCCGCCTAACGGACTGTATACCAAACCTCTCTGGTTGTATTCCCAGCTTTTAAGGCATGAAAGAGCTTTATAAATTTTTTCTTTCAGACTTTTTTTAAGCTCTTCATTTTGCTTGCTTTTAAGATATTCACAAGTTGTAACAATCCACCATGTTGTGGCATCTGTTCTGCCTACGTGTGTTCCGTAGCTTGCTTTATCATTTACCACATTGGAAGGGATCTGTCCGTTTTCTGCCTGATGTCTGGCGAGTGTAAGTACAGATTTTTCCAGTCCGGCAAGGATTTCTTCATCATGTACTAAAATTCCGGCATATCCCGTCATCATAGAATCTCTCGCCCATACTCTTGCGTAGTTGTCTCTCTGTTGTGCAGATGCCAGAATTCCTTCTTCTGTAATGGCTTTCCTTATAATTTCAATGGCTTCCTGTCTAAACATATTTTATTTTTTTTAAAAAATGCGGAATGAACTTTCATTCATTCCACATTTTTAAGATAAAAGTATTAAAAGTCAAATTTTACACTTGCGCTGTAGCTGCTTCCAGGAAGCGTTCTTGCTCTTACGATTCCGTTTCCTCCTGCGATAGATCCTTCTTCAGCTTCTGTAACTGCAATGGTATTGAAGATGTTGTTTGCATTTACGCTAACCGAAAGATTTTTCATCAACTGGTAAGAAATATAAGGGTTTACAATCGCGTAACCAGGCATGATTAATTTGTTTGAATCCTGAGTGTAAGCTTTTGTTGCTCCGATCAGATAGAAACCAACATTCAGTTTGTCTACGTTGAAATTAGGATTTACGGAGTACATCAATTTAGGTGTTCTTCTAGGCGTGTTTCCAACAACAGTCGGATCAAGTGCGTTTTTAATTTCCGCGTGGGTATAGGTAAGTCCTGCTTTTACGTCAAAACCTTTAGCAATTTTATAGTATCCGTCCAATTCTACCCCAAGAGACTCGTATTTATTTTCTGTTTTTCTCTGTGTAGTTGCTTCGTAATTCGCTTCTTTGGTTCCTGCATAGAAAAGCGTTGTATTAAGGAAATATCCTGCTCCTCTCAATTTGTAACCGGCTTCCACCTGATTTACTTTGTTTACTTTTACAGCATCCAATGCAGGATCATCATTATTGGTATAATTGTATCCTGAGAATAAAATTCTGTCTGCAGAAGCGCTTCCACCCTGGCTCACTCTTGCAAATACTGCATTTTTGCTGTTTAAAGCATAATTAGCACCTACTGAATATCCGAAAATTCCGTATCTGTATTTTACAGGAACATTGATATTGTCGTTAGAACCTACCAATTGTTCAGGAATATCGATAACCCCGTTTCCATTCATATCACGGCTTGTATAGGTAACAGTCCCTCCTGAAAAAGTTCCTGTCACTTTTCCGATATCGTATCTTGCACCCGCATCAATCGTTAACTTATCAGTAGCATTAATTTCGATCTGTGCGTGAGGCGCAGTAATGTCATATTTGGTATTGTAGTTTCTTTTTAAATTCCCCCAGTCTTTCATCCCGTAATTAAGTAACCCCTGATCTGTGATGAAAGCTCCTGAAAGATTTTTAACATCTACCAATCTTGCATTGCTGTCGCTTACTTCCTGAATATAGTTGTTCCACATCCAGTCCATATTGATGTTTTGGGTAGCTTTGTACAATCCTGCGTTGAATTTCACATTGCTCCATTTTTTGCTGATGTTAAAATCATTCACAAAATTATTGAAGTTGTTAAGCTTTACGTTGAAAAGTGCAATTTTCATGTAATAAGCATTCATGTCAACCGGAGTATTGGTTCCTGCATACACTGCACTTCCGAAATTGGCAAAATTAGAAGCTTTGAAGAAATCGCTTCCTTTGCTTACGCTTGCAGGGAAAGGTGCAATAAACTGACCATCGTTTGCTGAGTAACGGATTCTGTCTTCAAATTTCCATCCTTCTCCAAGGTCATAATTGAATTCTGCACCGATGGTTTTTGAAATAGAATGCATACCGTCTGAAACATCGCTGTTGAAGATATTACCGTCGTTCCCTAATGTTCTGTCGTGCTGTAAATTAATTGTCTGTAACGCACCGTTCAGGATATTATAATTGGATAAAGAAGACCACTTCGGATCTGCATCTGTTCCTGAAACCGCAACCGGCATCGGCATATACGCAGCAGTTCTGTCATCCAGAAATTTAGCATAAATTCTGAAGCTTCCTTTCTCGAACTTTTTTAGTAAAGATACTCTGAACTGTCCTCCGTTATTAGAGTTGAATCCTGTTTTTCTTGGTCCGTCGCCGATTCTGTAGAAACCTCCTAAAGCTAAAAACGTATTATCCGCAATCTGAGTTCCATAGTCGAAATCTGTTCTGTAGTTTTTATAATTTAGACCTAATTGCTGCGTGATGCTTCCGCCTTCTTTTTCTCCGGTCTTCGTAATGAAGTTGATGATCCCCGCAGGAGAATTACTTGCAAAAACGGATGCTGAACCTCCTCTTAACGCTTCCACTCTGGCAACAAAAGAATCGAATCTTGTAAACTGATCCTGAGTTCCGAAAGCAATATCTCCGAACTGCATTACCGGTAAACCGTCTTCCTGAATCAGTAGATATCTTGATCCTCCTGCTGAAACAGGAACCCCTCTTACCGTAATATTTGAGTTACCTTCACCCCCTGAAGATTCTGAACGGATTCCCGGGATGGTACGGAAAATTTCGGCAGTTGTTCTTGGAGCAGCATTTTCTATATCTTTCATTTTTAAAGTAGAAATAGAAGTACTGGTTTTAATAGATGCTTTAGGATTTGCGTTTCCGGTCACCACAACCTCATCAATCGCTTTTCCTCTTGTAATTGTATCATTTTCTGTACTCTGAGAAAACATAAATGCTGCAGTGTTCATCGCACCGAAAATGAGCAATTTGGTAAAAATTTTTGATTCCATAATTTTTGAGAGTTTTTAATTATGGTCTAAAAGTATTTTTTTTAACATATTCAAAACATAATTTTTCCCTTGTGTTAAATTTATATTAATTTCAAACGTTTGCGCAAACGTTTGCGGTGGATAACTTCTAAAAATTTTAACATTTTATTAACATTTAAATCTTAAATTTTAACATTTTTTAACTTAAATTTAACCCGAAAACATCACTAAATTAACCCAAAAATTGCCTCAATTAACTTAAAAATGAAAAGAGTCACAATAAAAGACCTCGCAGAAATGCTCAATATCAGTGTATCTACAGTATCCAGAGCACTGAAAGACCATCCTGATATCAGCAGTGCTGTAAAGCTGAGAGTGAAGGAGGCTGCAGAAACTTTTAATTATATTCCGAATGATTTTGCAATCAATTTCAGAAAAAAGTCTTCAAAAGTTATCGGACTTATCATTCCGGAAATGTCGATGTTTTTTATACCTTCTATTATAAGAGGAATTTCTTCGGTGCTGCATAAAGAAGGATATCATTTTTTTGTATTGTCCTCAGAAGAATCTGTGGGAATGGAGGAAGAAAATATCATTACCTGCATCAACTCACGTGTGGACGGAATTCTTATTTCTCTTACAAGACAAACGAAAGATCTTTCCCACTTAAACAGACTCAGGGAAATAGAAGTTCCGGTAGTAATGTTTGATAAAACGATTTCTCAGAATTCTTTTGAGCAGATTGTTTTCGACAATAAACTGAATGTGGAAGCTGCCGCGGAAAAGCTTGCCCAAAACCAATGTAAAAAGATTCTTGCCATTTTCGGGGATGAGAATCTGGACATCACGCAAACCCGAAGAGATTTTTTCCTGCAAAAGCTGAAAGAATATCCGGAAATAGAATGCAAGGTAATTTATTGTGAGTCTGCGGAAAGTGTAAAAGAGAAACTGAATATTATTCTGGATTATGAACAGTTTGACGGTTATTTCGCGATGAGTGACGAAACGCTTGCCGGACTGCACAGTTCTCTTATTAAAAAGAAGGTACAGACTTCCGATGTAAAAGTTATTGCTATTACGGAGGGTACGCTTCCACGATATCTGGACGATTCGTATGAGTGTATCATCAATGACGGTTTCAGTATGGGAACTATGGCGGCTTCGAAATTGCTGCACCTCATTAAAAGTGGTATTTAATAGGAAACTGTAGGATTTGCAAAGATTATTTTGCTAAATTTGCCAGTAAATAAACATACACGAAATGAAAAAATCAACATTCCCATTCCCGAACTGCCATTCTGTTATCAAAAATTCCAATCCCTATTTTAATAATTTTCAGAAATAATTATTTGAAGCATTGCTTTTATAATAGGACAAAGCTCCTGACTTTTAAATTATTATGAGATAAGTACACTTTTTTAAGAATTATCAATTAATTAACAGAGATCGGGCATCTTTCATAAATAATTAAATTTCAAAGATTTAATATAATTCACGCAGTAAAGAATAAGTTTTATCTATTAAATCCCATTAACAAATATTAAAAAAAGTGTTACATTTGTTTTTGAGGGCGTAAAAATTACTTTTCGCGTTTTATTTGTTAATTTTAGAATACCACATTATATAGCATTAAAAATCTACTCATGAGAAAAATAATTCTACTATTTGTATGTATGATCGGTATTTCAGTTTCCTCACAGATCAAGGTGTTGAAAAACGAAACTCTGATAGAAATTGGTAAAGATAATGCCGTAGGTTTATATAAAAAAGATGATAAATTTACGTTCAATTATCAGGATCTGAATACGGCAAACCTTAATACCTTCAGATCATTCTCTTTTCAGAATCTTAATAAGGACGTTTCCGGACTTTATGAACTTATCGAAAACGGCTTTATTGATATTCCTGTAGGAAACATCATTCTGGAGCTTCCGAACGATATCATCGAACTGCATTTTGAGAAAAACTACGGTACTCCTACTGTTCAGTTTATCCAGTATATCAACAAAAACAGAAAATTCGTAGGAAAATCCCAGCTTCTGACCAAAAAACAGATTGATAAAATCTTTGGCAGAACCAACGGAAAATCTGCACTGTATGAGAAACCCGGACAAAAGAATAATGCTCAGACAATGAGTGCTTCCAATCCGCAACAAGCTGCAGTTCAACCAGCCGCAGAACCATCTGCTTCCGGTACAGGTAAGAAGTCGAAAAAATAATTAAACTTTTTAAAATATTGCATCAACTCATTCATACGGATGAGTTTTTTTATTTTATTTTTGCAAAAAGATCATTACGAAATTATGTCTCTTCAAATAAACAATTTAACTAAAAAATTTGGTGAGCAGACTGCTCTGAACAATATTAACGTTTCCATTGATAAAAATGAAATCATCGGTCTTTTGGGTCCGAACGGAGCCGGAAAATCTACTTTAATGAAATCCATTGTCGGCGCACTGAAAATTGATGAAGGCGAAATAATTTTTAACGGAAAAAACATCACGGAAAACGAAATCGAAAGCAAGAAGAAGATCGGTTTCCTTCCTGAAAACAATCCACTGTATCTGGAAATGTATGTAAAAGAATATTTACAATTTGTTGCCAATATTCACAAAATTCCGGCGTCAAGGGTAGATGAAGTGATTGAGCTTGTAGGAATTACCCCTGAAAAATCTAAAAAGATCGGTCAGCTTTCCAAAGGATACAAACAGAGAGTTGGTCTTGCACAGGCAATTATTCATCAGCCTGATCTTTTGATTCTGGATGAACCTACAAACGGACTGGATCCGAACCAGATCATCGAAATCCGAAATGTGGTGAAAGAAATCGGACAGCAGAAAACGGTTTTGCTTTCCACTCACATCATGCAGGAAGTGGAAGCGCTTTGCTCGCGTGTGATCCTTATCCATAAAGGAAATATCCTGCAGGACTGCCCGATTGATGAATTCAAAGGCAAGTTTGAAAGTCTGGAAGAAGCATTTGCAAACTATACCGCATAAAAGGAAAAGCTCCAAAATCTGGAGCTTTCCTCTTTTGCAGCGAAATCCGGCAAAAGATATATAGAATGGTTAAAAGTTTTTAAAGTGAAGCAGAAAAAATTTCTGTACTTTGAATATATATGATGTTGTGTTTTTTTTGATTCTGATTCTGACAGAAATTATTAAGCATGGTTATCTCCTTTTTCCTCAGTTGCAGGAACCGTTTCTAAATTTTTCTTCTGAACCTGCTCCAAAAGCTGTAATCCCAAAAGTCCGCTGATTCCTCCGCTTGCTGAATCTCCGTTTCCTCCGATCAACACTTCAGGCATAATTCTCACATTTTGGCTCGCAATATTTTCCATAATCTTTAACTGCGTGAAATTATTTCCACCCATTGCTTCCACAGACAATTTGTAAGATTCCGCGTTGGATTTACCGATGGCAAGGATTTTTTCCGCTTCTGCATTACCTGTTAATGAAATCTGCTCTGCACTAGCTTTTGCCAGCAATTCGATTTTTTCCGCTTCGGCTTTTGCAAGAAGTCTTGTTTTTTCTGCTTCACCGGTTGCTAAAAGTTTTAATCTGTCTCCTTCCGCAGTTGCCTGTAATCTTACGGAATTGGCGTCTCCTGTTGCTTTTTTCACGGATGCATCGGCAATTCTTTCTGCAATCACAACGCCCTGATCTGCTTTTACAATTTCTTTCTGCATATCTGCAACAGCAGTTTCTTTTTCAAGAGCCTGTCTGGTTTCCTGAGCAAGCATTTCGGTTTCGTAAGTAATTTTCTGTTCTTCTGCTAACTTTCTGTCTGTTAAAGTTTTCATTAAACTTTCAGGAGGAACGATTGCTCCAATCAGTGTATCAACGGCATTTACATTATATTGTTCCAAAACACTGCTGATATGATCTTTGGCTGACTGCTGTCTTTCTTTACGGGTTCCTAAAAAGGCAATTACATCACTGTCCTGCGCAGAGTTTCTGAAGTAATTTCCGATCGTAGGTTCCAGTACCTGACTCACCAGATTGATCATATTTCCGAAACGGGCAATTACTTTTGGTGCTTCATACGTCGGAATATGAATAATCTGCGAAACATCCAAGTTGAAAGGGAAACCGTCTTTACTTCGAACGGTAATAGTGGAAAGGTTTTTATCCAGTTGGTGAGATTCGCTTCTTTCATAAGCCCAGTTTAAAACTAAATTGGTTGTCGGAACAAGTTCCACTTTCATAATGTAAGGGTTAATTGGATATTTTCCGGGACCGATAGGTTCTGCCCAAACTCCTTTGTGCCCTTTTTCTACAATATTTCCGTGCTTAAAGTCTACCCCACTCAAATCCTGCCCTTCTTCTCCTACATAACTGATAATGACTCCAACATGACCGATAGGAATTTCCGTCATTTTTACCATTTCAACTTTTGTAAACCAAGGGTTTAAGAAATATGAACCCGCCAAAATCACCTGTTCCTGAAGACCTTTGTAACCACCGCTGTTTAAAAAAGTATCAACATCCTGAAATTTATTATGGTCATTAATGATCTTTCCGGCAATCTGTCCTTCTTCCAACGGACTTCCTTCCATCGTTGTTATAATTCCCACTGCATTATCGGGAATCTGAGTCATGTCAGTAAGTTCGATTTCAAACAGTAAAGTATTGATTCTGTAAGATCCGGGAGCAATGATGGCGGTTTGGCGGCCTTTTCTTCCTCCATTCTTTAAAAAGGCTTCTGCATCCTGAAAAGAATCGCAGTCTACCTTTCTTCCTAAAATTCTTCCGGTTTCCAGCTCCATCCCGTCTTTCGCAAGAAGTAAGCCTATTTTTCCTGTGGGAATTACGGTGAAAGGCTGAAAATCAATAGAATATTGCCAGATCCATTTTCCGAAATAAACTCCGGGAGCCAAAGTCTGTGCCTGAAAACCGGCTTCTCCGTTGGTGGCGATGATTCTTCCTTCGGGAAGTTCCTGTTTACCGACAAGCACGAATTTTTTGGTGACCAAGCCAATTCTGTCTTGTGGAACAATCACTAATCCAAAGAAAATTCTTAAGATAAATTTGTAAAAAATGATGCACAACAGTGCAATAACGACCGGAATCATCCAGCCATGAAAACCTAATTCCATAGTTTGTTTGTTTTTTTGTTTGATTAAATTTGAAAACAGAAAGTGTGCTCTATTTTTTCATAAAAGAAAAACAGAGTACGAATTATATGATAATTCTTTCGTAAAAATTAAGAAAGTGCAGGAGGAGAAGTATTGAAAATCGTGAAGATGATTTCTGATACTTTTAAAAGAAAAAACTTAAAGTTAATTAGTTTCATTTTGATAAGAAAGGAACGAGATCCTTTTGATGATACAAATGTACGTAAGAAAAATATTTACTTGTTTCAAAAAAATTAAATATTTTTCTGAATATTTATTAATTCACTGATAATCAATACAATTATTTTTACAGCGATATTGTTTTTTAATCAAAATCAGGTGGTTTTTAATGTGAAATTAGACGGAAAACGAACCCTATCGTTATAAATTGGCTTTAAATTTGATTAATTTTTTGTGTAATATACATCGAAAATGATCAGAAAAATTTTATTAGGAGTATTTTGTATTGCACAGTTTTCATTGGTACAGGCAGCAGCTTTTAATGAAAATCCGGTTTCAAAAATCCATTATCAACAGGAAAAAGTTCCAAAGTCGTTTATCATTAAAACGAAAAAGTTTAAAATTAAAATTGATAAGCAACCGAACGGAAATTATCTGTATCAATCGTGGGCAGCCAACGGAAAGGTGACTTCGAAACCGAGTATGATTATTTCGGACGGAGAATTAATTCCGGACGGAACAGGCGGAAATTATTACTATGAGTTTAATAATAACGGATATACTTATCAGATCTGGAGAAATTATTTAACGAGTTCTGCAAAAAAAGCTCCTTATACTTTAACGGTAACGGACCGAAACGGCAAGACAATCGTTAATCAGGATGGTTACATTGTCAAAAATTAATTTCAATTATATATTTGAGTTCCTGACTTCACCGTCAGGATTTTTTTTTTGTCTTTTTGAAACAATGGAGAATTGTTTAAATTTTTATGAATCACAAAGGTTTTTACATTCTGGTGAAAGCTAAAAATCAGATAAATAAAAAATACTTTGGTTTTTATTTTGGGGAGGTTATTTATTGAAGATATTATTGAAATAGTGAATGAATAACTGGTTTCCTAGCCCCAATTGAGCGGCATGTCTGAGCTCTTTTTAGAGTTTCGGCGGCAGCGAAGCTGCCGCCGAAACTCTAAAAAAGCGAGTAGCGAAAGTGGGAAACAGCTTCAAAAAAAAGATTTAGATTGGAAAGGCTAAGTTTGAGGTTAAGGCTATCCTATCTGGTTTCCCATTTCGTCATTAAAGTTACTATAAAAAATTGAACTCCTTCGGAGTTCTGCTTCTGCATTTTATTTTTCTGCTGCACAGATATGATTTCTACAGAATATTTTATGTGTAGAAAAATGGTATTATTTCTAATATTTTGGTAAATTCACTTAAAATATTCAATACAAAATGGATTTCACCATTAAATCAAACCTCATCGACATTGTTGCAAAGGAAACCTACCCTGCTGAAATAATTATTAAAGACAACAAGATCAGTTCAATACAAAGAATTTCAGAAAAACTGAATACGTATGTTCTGCCCGGATTTATTGATGCACATGTTCATATTGAAAGCAGTATGCTGGTTCCGTCTGAGTTTGCAAAGATTGCGGTAAAGCACGGAACGGTGGGAACGATTTCAGATCCTCATGAAATTGCCAATGTTTTGGGAGTTTCGGGGGTAGATTATATGATCGAAAATGCTCAGAAAGTACCTTTTCATTTTTATTTCGGGGCTCCTTCATGCGTTCCTGCGACCCATTTTGAGACAGCAGGTGCGGTGATTGATTCGGGTGATATTGACGGGCTTTTAAGCAAGAAAGAAATTGCATATCTGGCTGAAATGATGAATTTTCCGGGGGTTATTTATAAAGATGAGGAGGTTCTGAAAAAGCTGGAATCTGCGAAAAAACATAACAAGCCGATTGACGGTCATGCTCCGGGATTAATGGGAGAAGAAATGAGATCTTATTTCAGTGCGGGAATTTCTACAGATCATGAGTGTTTTGGGTATCAGGAAGCACTGGAAAAGATTGAATTCGGGGTAAAAGTGATGATCCGTGAAGGAAGTGCAGCGAAAAATTTTGACACTTTAATTCCTTTATTAAAAGATTTTCCGGATCAGATGATGTTTTGCTGTGACGATAAGCATCCTGATAATTTGCTGGAATCTCATATCAACGATCATGTAAAACGCGCTCTGGATTTGGGTTATGATTTGTACGATGTGCTGCGTACTTCTTCGTACAATGTAGTTAAACATTACAATTTACCGGTCGGATTATTGCAGATTGGCGACAATGCAGATTTTATAGAAATCGATAATCTCACGGATTTTACGATTTTAAAAACGTACATCAACGGAGCATTGGTTTCAGAAAACGGGGAATCGTTTATTGAATCTGTGGAAGCTGCGACAGTGAATAATTTTAGCTGCAGCTTAAAAAGCCCATCAGATTTTAAGGTAAAAAGCGAAGGGGAAAAAGTTCGTGTGATTGAAACACTGGACGGACAACTGATTACAAAAGAAATTCATGCAGAAGTTTTAAATATTGATGGTTTTGCAGAATCTGATCCTGAAAATGATATTCTGAAAATTGCCGTGGTGAACCGTTATCAGGATGCGCCAGTTGCAACAGCTTTCATTAAAAATATAGGCTTAAAAAACGGAGCGATTGCTTCGTGTGTTGCGCACGACTGTCATAATATTGTAGTGGTGGGAACGAATGACGATGACATATGCAAAGCCGTGAATCTGATCATTCAGGCAAAAGGCGGAATTTCTCTTGCCCATGATGAGGAAGAAATGGTTCTGGAACTGCCGATTGCGGGAATTATGACGGATCTTCCTGCGGAAAAAGTAGCAGAAGCTTATATTAAATTAGACCGGCGCGCAAAGGAATTGGGAAGCAGATTACGAGCGCCTTACATGAGTTTGTCTTTCATGGCTCTTCTGGTGATTCCCGAGCTGAAACTTAGCGACAAAGGGCTTTTCAACGGGAAAAGTTTTGAGTTTACGGATGTCTTTATCAAATAAATTTTACTGCAATTTATTTGATAAAAAACACACGATTTATCAATTTCCAATAACTTTTCAAGATTTAGTAAAATTAAAGATTTCAGACTATTCTTTTTTCGTTTTCCAGATCAGCGTAAAAACGGCTTTCATTAAAGCTTTCTTTGGCAGCTTGATAACCAATGTTAAAGATCTGTTCCAGACGGTCTTTTCTTCTTTCGAATGTTCCGTAGATGGAAAGTTCCTGCGATGAGATAAACCAGTCGCAGTGATCGAATTTAATTCTTTCGATGCGGTAAGAAAGCAGATCGTACGAGCGGGAAACAATGGCTTTAATCGATTTTAAATCATTGATTTTGACGTCTTGTGGGGGAGAAACGAAAACTCCGATCAGCTTATCGCAATCGTCTCTGATGATGTCAGCAGGAAAATTATTCAGTACTCCTCCGTCACAGTACATTTCATCATCAATAATATAAGGAGTCGTCACTCCGGGAATGGAACATGAAGCAATAATGGCATCAACGATTTTAAAACTTTTTTCAAAGATTTTTTCGGTTCCTCTTACCAATTCTGTCGCCACAATTCTTACGTCTTTATCCAGATCGCCCAGTTTCATTTCGCCGAAAATAGGATTGAGATAATTTCTGAAAATAACGGAAGAAACCAATCCGGGTTGGTTGAATGCAAAATGCTTCCAGTTAAAAAAGTAAACGGAATTGAAAAATTCCAGAATTTCTTCGGGCGTTTTGCCTACCGCATGAAGACAGCCCACAATTGAACCTGCACTGCAGCATGACAGAACATCAATATCAATATTTTTTTCTGCTAAGAATTTTAAAACTCCGGCATGTGCGATCCCTTTTGTTCCGCCACCCGATAAAACAAGCCCAACTTTCCCAAAATCCATTGAATAAAATTAAGAAAACAAGTCGAGAAAAACAGATTAAATTTTCTAAATACCGTGATTTGGGATTATTTTAACACAAATAAAATTATGCTTAAATGAATATTGATGATCTGATCTTATTTAACCAGAAAACTATAATGATTTTAGTATTAAGTATTTAATCTAAAGCTTTTTTAAAAGAGGTTTTCTTCAATAAGAAATAGTTTAACCCACTTTTTTATCATACAACTGAAGAATCTTCAGAAGATCATCATCTGTTTTCCAGGAATCTATCATTGCAAGAAGATCCGGATAAGCTGCAAATCTTACTTTCAGGCTGTTTTTAAGACTGGGATTGAAAAATCCGGATTCATTGATAATTTTTCGGTTTCTGCCGTCGATTAAGAAATCTGTTCCAACAAATTTTAAGCCGCCGTGAGGAAAAAATCTGTACCAGTTCATATTTTTGCCTTCATACAAAATTTCTACAAAACCATTGTCAAAAACCATTTTCCCGGCAGAAGCATAATATTCATGAATGGTATTATTTTCATCGGTAATCTTAATGTATTCCACATCTTTTGGTTCCACCCACGTTTCAGCCCCGGAAGAATCCCTCATTTTCATCTTAAGTAACACCGTGGCTACATAATATTTTGTATTGGAAAATTTACCTACATTTCTGATCTTCGTTTTGATGGTATCACTGGATGTTTTCAGAATGTACTCCACAGGAAAATATCTTTTATCGTCTTTGTTCTGAGAAAATGAAAAGCTAAAGCATACAAAAAGCAGCAAAAAAATGATTTTTTTCATGAATGGCGGTTTAAAAAGCCCGGCAAATTTCCGGGCATATTATCTAAATTTATTTTAATTATTAATATATTTTTCAAAAATTCTTGAAAAATCTTTCTGATTGTATTTATCAAAACTGTTGGTATTCCATGCAAAAATATATTCGTTGATGGCTCTTAATTCCTGACTTTTCGAAACATTTTCCTGCTTTCCGGAAGCTACTGTAGTGATCGCCTTCTGGATGCTGTCGTTAGAAAAATTCAGCAAAGAATGATTGTGGTGAACTTCCTGCTGAATCGCCAAAAGTGCTTTATATAAATCTTTCAACTGATCGATCTGACCTTTTGCAACGCTTATCATCATCGGAACATTCCCGATATTGAAAGAAATTTCTACATCAAGATCAATGGTTCCCGCCGTCTGTAAAGCAATATTAGAGAAAGGAAACTGATAATATTCGTATCTCTTCAAAACTCTTTTTTTATCCAAAGCACTGGCTCCGTCGATGTGGATCAAAGCTCTGTTGGTAAAGCAATATTCGTCTCTTTTAGATTTAATGAGGAAGAAAATTTTCTCGTTATCTTCGGAAAGGATATAATCGTCTGAGTCTACTTTATCATAATCCTGAGAAGGAATGATTTTACCGATATCTCCCAATCCTAAAGCTTCCGCAGCTAATTTTTTAAACATAGTTTATTTGTATTTATTGACTGACTAAAATAAGAAAATAACCGAGATAAAATCAAAAAAAATCATCTTAAAGAGTGTTTAAATTTGATTAAATATTGAAAAATTTCATTCATTTTTTGACGCAAAGTTTTTATTTAAAGATTTAATTACCTGAATTCGGGATAAGTCTTCTTAAACGTAAGGTTAAACAAAGAGATTCAATTATCAGGAATTCAGCTTTTAAGATATACAGAGGCGTAAAATTGATCAAAGTAATACCATTTTTCTCTTTTTTAAATAAACGAAGTGCCTTTGTTTAACTTACAAACTTTTAATAATTAAAAAAAATCTTTTGCTTTTCTTTGCGATAAATTAATATAATGCGATAAATCAATTATTTAAATTTATTTCTTATCCCGAACTGAGGTTAAATATTTAAGTGAACAAAGAAGAATCAAGAAGTTGATTTGATGAAGCACTATTTTCAGGCGTCGTGAAGCAAATTTTATTTGCCTATGCTTTCTAAGAATAATGTGTAAAGTTGAATTAAAACTTTGCGTGATAAAATAATCGAATCTTAAAATTTTAAATATCAAATTGAAACAGGCTTTTTAAAAGAGAAAAACCACAGACTCATGATCTGTGGTTTTGATATTTGATATTGTTAAACTTTGTCAAAGATTTCAACTTTGACAAAGTGAAAAATTAAATGTGAATTACTTCACCATACGCTGCCGCTGCAGCTTCCATAATGGCTTCAGAAACTGTAGGGTGCGGGTGAATAGATTTGATGATTTCATGACCTGTAGTTTCCAGTTTTCTGGCAACAACCGCTTCTGCAACCATATCTGTAACACCTTCTCCGATCATGTGGCAACCTAACCACTCTCCGTATTTTGCATCAAAAATAACTTTGATGAAACCATCCGTATTTCCGTTTGCTGTAGCTTTTCCACTTGCAGAAAGAGGGAATTTACCTACTTTAATTTCGTATCCTTTTTCTTTCGCCTGCTTTTCTGTAAGACCTACTGAAGCTACTTCAGGGTGACAGTACGTACATCCCGGAATATTGCCATAGTCGATTTTTTCAACGTGCATTCCTTTGATTTTTTCAACGCAGGTAATTCCTTCTGCTGAAGCAACGTGCGCCAAAGCCTGAGTAGGAATGATGTCTCCGATTGCATAATAACCCGGAACTGAAGTTTCGTACCATTCGTTTACCAAAACTCTTCCTTTATCGGTCTGGATTCCCACTTCTTCAAGACCGATGTTCTCGATGTTTGCGGCGATACCAACAGCAGATAATAAGATATCAGCTTCAAGAACGATGTTTCCTTTTGCTGTTTTTACGGTAGCTTTTACGCCTTCTCCGCTTGTATCAACGCTTTCTACTGAAGCATTGGTCATAATATCAATTCCTGATTTTTTCAGAGATTTTTCTAAATGTTTAGAAATTTCTTCGTCTTCTACAGGGACGATGTTTGGCATAAATTCTACAACGGTTACTTTTGTCCCCATCGTGTTATAGAAATCGGCAAATTCTACCCCGATTGCTCCGGAGCCTACAACGATCATAGATTTTGGCTGCTCAGGAAGAGACAATGCCTGTCTGTATCCGATTACTTTTTTACCGTCCTGTGGTAAGTTCGGTAATTCTCTTGAACGTGCTCCTGTTGCGATAATGATGTGGGTTCCTGTATACTCAGTTACTTTTCCTTCTTTATCTGTAACAGAAACTTTTTTACCTTTCTGTACTTTTGCAGTTCCAAGGATAACGTCGATTTTATTTTTCTTCATCAGGAATTCAATCCCTTTGCTCATTTTCGATGCAACGCCACGGCTTCTCTGAATTACGTTTGGAAACTCAAAACTTGCTTCCACTTTATTCAAACCATAATCTTCAGCATGGTTGATATAATGAAAAACCTGAGCCGATTTCAATAAAGCTTTCGTAGGAATACATCCCCAGTTAAGGCAGATTCCTCCTAAATTTTCTTTTTCAATGATTGCTGTTTTGAAACCTAATTGTGCCGCTCTGATTGCTGTAACGTATCCGCCAGGACCACTTCCGATGACAATAATATCGTAATTCATTAGTTTAAAATTTTTATGCGAATTTAAGGAAAAATATCGGATGTATTGCATTGTAACAAAATTGATGGACTACAGGATTTTGATATGATAAACAAAATAATCCCAAAAAAGTGAAATTTTTAATAAAATTTACAAATAATTTTAAAATATCCACATATAACCTTTTAAGATTGTATAAATAACAAAAATACAAACAAACTATTAAAAAATTGACACGCCAATATTGTTTTTATTTTGTTTTTTTTTAATTTTATCATCAATAACACAACAAAAACGACATTTATGAAAAAATTATTATCGATAATTGTATTTTCGGCATTATCCCTCAATGCACAAGTAGGAATCAACAAAAACCTACCAACAAGTACCCTAGATGTTAACGGATCCTTAAGTGCCAATTACAGACAAGTAACGGCTGCCACGTATACACTTGCGGACAACGATTGTTATGTGACCTATAACGGAACTGCAAATTCTACCTTTACGCTTCCGAATATCGGATCAGGATCGTCAAGTTATGCAGGAAGAGTTTATAAAATTAAAAACGTCTCTGCTTTTAATATCACGCTGCAGGCTTCAGGTGGCAATACACTAAGGGTTGACAATACCGCAGTATCTACTCTTACGATTCCTACAGGAGCCTATGCCGAAGTTGTAAACAACAACAATACCACGGGCGGAACATGGGATATTTCCTATGCCACTCTCCCAAGACCCAGCAATGTTGAAATTTACGGAGCTCAGCTATCCATTCCTCCACATGCCGGAGTAGCTGACTGGACGGGACATTCTAATACAGGATATGATACAGGAACAGGAACTGATGTATGGTGGGTTATCAGCAAAGCATCAACTTCATATATTGTTGGATCAGGATATTCAAATGCCAGCAGAATGACCATAGTGTATGAATATCAGGGAACTCCTTTTAACATCACTAATATGAATCCTATTCTTACAGCCGGAAATAACTCAAGTTTTCCGGATGTGTTTATTGCTTCTTTCGTAAATCTTGCCAATAACGGAACAGCGGGCAGAACAAGACTGACTGTTTCCGTAGCCCGTGTAGACTTTGTAGGGAATAACTTTACCAATAACAGTAACTGGACGGGAACATTCCTTTTAAATCTCTTGCTTTCAAGAAAAGTTTATTAGCATGAATTCATAAAAAATAGGCTGTCTTTTTGGGATAGCCTATTTTATTTTGCCCGGAAATTACATTTTTCTCAGTAATCTCTTCTGACTCTGATATTTTTCGTTCAAAGCTCTTAACTGATCCTGCTTCATTCTTTTAGTAGCAAGCGGATGATTTAAAATTGCTTTTTTCTCTGCGTTGTATCTTCTGTCAAG
The DNA here is from genome assembly GCF_059579425.1 of Chryseobacterium sp. 2P. NCBI lineage: Bacteria > Pseudomonadati > Bacteroidota > Flavobacteriia > Flavobacteriales > Weeksellaceae > Chryseobacterium > Chryseobacterium sp. 2P. The sequence goes on along the minus strand of NZ_CM184194.1, from coordinate 1,571,215 downwards.
TTCTTTCGACTTGATGCTGATCAGTTCACTTTTTGAAGGATGAGGAGGTGCCGGCGGACGTTTTTGTCCGTAAGTATTCATTGATAATCCTACTAATAAAACGGCTGATATAAATAAATTTTTCATAACATTTTACTTTTTTGAATGAATTCGTGATGAATTCATTCGCGTTCGGAGGAAATATTACATATATCATACCATAATTTTTTTACGCCGAACTACTCAACTTCAATATTGTGTTTCAAAGGAAGATTTTTGGAAGAGTTTCCGACAAAGATTCTGTATGTTCCTTTTTCGACAATCCAGTTCATTTTTTCATCTAAAAACTGTAATTCTTTCGCCGGAACTGTAATTGAAATCTGTTTGGATTCTCCGGGTTTCAGATATACTTTCTGAAATCCTTTCAGTTCAATAATCGGTCTTGAAACCGAAGCCAGCAGATCTTTTACGTAGAGCTGAACCACTTCACTTCCTGCTTTTGAACCTGTATTTTTAACGGTTACTTTTGCTGTAATGACATCATTTTTAGAATATTTTGTTTTATTTAATTGTAAATCTGAGATTTCAAAAGTGGTATAGCTTAATCCGAAACCGAAAGGATATAAAGGTTCGCCACTCAGATCATAATAGTCGTTTCCGCGTCCTGTAGGATGATGATTGTAGGTTAAAGGCAGCTGCCCTTCCTCAACAGGGAATGTTATCGGCAGTTTTCCTGAAGGATTTTCTTCTCCGAAAAGCACTTTTGCCACTGCGTTTCCGCCTTCTTCTCCGGGATACCAGACATCCAGAATCGCTCCGACTTTCTCTTTCCAACCTATTGTTTTTATGGCAGAACCACCAATCAAAACAACCGTTGTCGGTTTATTTAATTTTGATAATTCATGGATGAATTTTTCCTGATTTCCAGAAAGACTCAACGAAGAGCGGTCCTGAAATTCCCCTTCATGAATTCCGGCTGTCACGATAATGTAATCTGCATTCTGAGCCTGTTTCAAAGCATCATTAAAATCTTTTTGATAGTCATATAAGCCATAGTTCCAGATCAGTTCAATGTTCGCTTCTCCCCTGTTTTCGTGAAATTCAACCACAATATCATATTTCTGACCTTTATTAAATTCTACCTCAACCGTTTTTGTTGAATAGCTCAGCTTTTCCCAATGGTCAATTAACAATGAACCGTTTAAAATCAATCTGAAACCATCATTTCCTCTTAAACCTAACTGATATTTTCCCGATTTTGGAGCTTCCAGTTTTCCTTTCCAGCGAACACTGTAGTTATCTGGCTGCAATTTTTCAGGATTAGGCGAATACAAAGTCCACTTGAAATTCAGTTGTTCGTCCTGTTTTTCAAAAGCGGGATCTCCATTTAATTCAGAATTTGAAAAATAACTTCCCTTCAACCCTTTTTGATTTTCAGAAGACAAAACTTCAGCAGGAACGGTCATAAAATCCTTTACATTCCAGTCGATTCCCTTTGAATAAGCGATTTCGATATTTTTATTTTTGGCAAAATTTTTAATGCCGTCCAAAATGCTGACCTTTTTATTTCCCGGCCCCGAATAACCACCCAATCTTGCATCAACAGCATCTGTTCCGACAACTAAAATCTTTTTATATTTTTCTGAAATCGGAAGAGTATGATTATTATTCTGAAGCAACACAAAAGATTCTGCCGCAGCTTTTTCCGCCAATGTTTTGTGATTGATTTTTTTTAATTCTGCAATGTCTTTGTTGGAAACGTAAGGATTTTCAAACAAACCGAGTTCAAATTTTGCCCTCAAAACTCTCGCGACTGCATCATCAATTCTTTCCTGAGAAATTCTTCCATCCAAAAACGGAGGAATAAAAAGTTTGTAATGTTGATATTCTGTCTGAAAAATCACATCAAGCCCCGCATTGATTGCCTGTGCAGAGGCATCATCGTAATCTTTTGCCGTAAAATGTAACACATTGGCTCCTCCGACTGCACTTGCATCGCTGATGACAAATCCTTTAAAATTCCAGTCTTTTTTTAATTTCTCTGTTAACAGCCAATGATTTGCCGTTGAAGGTCTTCCGTCAAGCAAATTGTAGGAAGTCATTACCGAACGGCTTTTTCCCTGTTGGAAAGCTTTCTGAAAAGGAATCAAATGGGTTTCCTCCAAATATCTTCTGCTCCAGTGAATCGGATAAGAATCTCTTCCGCCTTCTCCAACGTTGGCTAAAAAGTGTTTCGGAGTGGTAATAATTCCCTGATTTTCAAAAGAACTGACGAAATTTACCCCCATTACGGAAGTCAGAAACGGATCTTCCCCGTATGTTTCTTCCGTTCTCCCCCATCGTACATCGCTTGCTAAATTGACAACCGGCGTTAAAATCTGACGGATTCCTCTCAGTTTAGATTCTTTTGCAATAGCCCTTGAAACTTGTTTCATCAATTCAGGATTGAAAGTTGCGGATAAACCAATTGCCTGTGGAAAAGCAGTTGCACCTTCACGCATTAATCCATGCAAAGCCTCATCAAAAGGAATAATCGGAATTCCCAATCTTGATTCTTCCACAAAATATTTCTGAATGGCGTTGATTTTTTTTGCGAGTCTTTCTGCATCTTCATTGGCGTTGTATTTCAGCATTTGTCCTGCAACTCCGCCTCCCTGATTTCCTGCGCTCACCTGCAAACCGAAAATTCCGTATGAATACTGACCTTTCGGAACGTTATCTAGATCTCCGGGAATCATAAAGCACTGCCAGAATTTTTCTTCGGGCGTCATGCGTTTCAATAAATCCTGAACTCTGGCTTCAACAGGCTGTTTGGGGTCTTTGTAAAGTGTTTTTTGAGCTGAGATGAATACCGTGCTCAACAATGAAATTCCTATAATTTTAAATCGAAGTTTTAAAGACATCGCAAAATAATTTTGTTTTAAATATTTTCTTTTTTCCTTGATGAAAAAAGAAACAAAAAATCAAGACATGGAACTCTCCGCTAAAAAAAAAATCTGCTCTCTAAAAATTCTAAAACCCGCGCGAATTCAATGTTGGTTTTTCAGTTCAATAATTGTGTCGCGCTCAAACAGTAGAATTTTCTTAACGTTCACAGACTTTATTTTCTTAACGCTTCGATTTCCTAGGTCGTTTTTTGATATATAGCAGTCCTCAATCTGAACTATCGTGTAATCTGGATTACGGTTGAATATTTTAATTGATTTCTTTCTTTGGGTAAATTGATTTCAATTGAATTTCCAGATTGTTTCCACTGAATTTTATGGGATAAACCTAAAATTTTCAATGATTTTAGTTTAAAATTTTCCGGAATTGCAAAATTTAACGTAGAAGGAGCGAGATAATTTACTTTTTCATCCAGATGAAAAATATTCACTGTTTTTCCGTCTTTGCTTTTGGTGTAGTAAAAATTTCCGTCATGATAAGGGGCAATACTTCTTGTTGCAAAAACAGCCGACTGATTTTTATCCATCCAACTTGAAATTTCTTTCAGTCTTTCGTAAACAATGGAATCGTAGTCTCCATTGGGTCCGGGAGCAATATTCATGAGGTAATTTCCGCCTCTTGAGATGATTTTAATTAACGTTTCGATAATTTTCTGAGAGGATTTATAATTGTCATTGGGAACATAGGAAAAGGAATCCCCCATTGTGATGCAGCTTTCCCAGGGAATGGAAAGTGGTTTTTCGGGAACCGCCTGTTCCGGTGTTACGTAATTTTCCCATTTTCCGGGAACGGTACGGTCTACGACAATGATTCCGGGTTGGTTTTTACGCGCCATTGTTCCGATTTTATCCATATCGATGTCCTGTTCAACTTTGATGGTTCTCTGCCATTCTACATTAGGATCGATGGTATTAAAGGGACGAACCCAGCCTCCGTCTAACCAAAGAATGTCAATTTTGCCGTAATTGGAGGTGATTTCGTTGAGTTGGTTAAAGGTAAAGTTTTTAAAACTGTTCCATTTTTCCGGATATTTTTTAGGATCGTAGTTTACATTTCGGTCTTTTGGCGGAAAATACGACCACCAGTAATCGTCGGAATGCCAATCGGGTTTTGAAAAGTAAGCTCCGATTTTAAACCCGCTATTTCGGAATGTATTGAAAATTTCTTTTGTTACGTCTGCTTTCGGATTTTTGGAAAAAGGCGTTTTGGAAGAAGTAATTTTGTAATCAGACTGTTGGGTATTAAACATTGCAAAACCGTCGTGGTGTTTTGTGGTAAAAACCACATATTTCATTCCTGCTTTTTTCGCTGCTTCTGCCCATTTCTGTGGATCGAACTGAACCGGATTGAAAGTAGTCTGAAGATTTTCATAGTTTTTTACGTATTCATAGTACGATTTTCCGTGTTCGGGTTTTCTTTGTGTCCATGATTCGTCTTCGGGACAAAGGCTCCAGCTTTCGACAATTCCCCATTGACTGTAGGTTCCCCAATGCATGAAGAGTCCGAATTTTAAATCCTGCCAGTTTTCCAGATTTTGAACAACAAGCGGATCGGTAGGTTTCTGATAGCCTTCAGAAACATTGTGAGCCTGAGAAAAAAAAGCGGATGACGTAAGAAATGATGAAAGGATTATGGCTTTTGCTTTTTGTCTGATGAACATTGACGTTTAGTTTTTGCTAATTTAATATTTCACCGTAAATTTTTAACTACAAAAGGCATAAAAGATTAGAAACACATTAGAATTTAAGATTATTATCACATTTTCTATAGAAGAACACATTAGTTTTTGAAAATCAAATATTTTCTGTTGCATTGGTTTCTCATTCCTTTCATTTTTATTTTTACTTTAAACCAAATCGTTAAATGCAGATTCAATATTTGAATAAGTAAATTCAAACCCACTTTTGATTAATTTTTCAGGGTAGACATTCCGACTTTTTAATAGTAATTCGGTTTCGGTGTTTAAGAATATTGATGCGATTTCCAGTTGCCAAACCGGAGCATTCAATCCAAATGGAATTTTCATTTGTTTTCTTAATTTTTTCATGAATTCTTCGTTGGATAACGGATTTGGAGCTGTAATATTGATAGTTCCTGAAATATTTTCATGTTCAATAATGAACGCTACTGCTCTGCAAAAATCTTCGATATGAATCCAGCTTACGTTTTGGTTTCCTCTTCCCTGTTTTCCGCCTAATCAGAATTTGGTGAGCATTTTCAGTTTTGGAAAAGCACCGCCGTTATTTCCTAAAACGATGGAAGTCCGTAACGCAACTTTTCGTAGATTTTCTGTTTCTGATTTAAAAAATTCATTTTCCCAGCTTTTACAGATGTTCATGGAAAAATCGTCACCGATGATTCCATTTTCTTCTGTGTTTAATTGCTTTTCTGAATGAACGTAAATGGTTGCGGAACTGGAATTGAGCCAGATTTTGGGTTTATGGATACATTCGTCAATTGCCTGCCGAAGAACTTTAGTGCTTTCAATTCTTGAATTGTAAATTTCTTTTTTGTTGTTTTCCGTATATCTGCAATCGACGGATTTTCCGGCAAGATTGATCAGAACATCAGAATTTTCGAGTATTTTTTTCCATTCGCCCAAAGTTTTGGCATCCCAATACAATTCATTTTTCTGTTTTGGGTTTCGGGTTAAAATATATACTTCGTTTCTTTTTTCGGTAAAATATTTTTCGAGATTTTTGCCTAGAAAACCTGTTCCGGCAGCAATGATTATTTTCATCTGAATTCTATTGTGCGTATTTATTTTTTGATAATTTCTCCGTCTTTCATCTCAATAATCCGGTCACTTTTGCGGGCAAAATCATCATCATGAGTAACTGCAATAATCGTCTGACCGTAGGTTTTGGTAAGCTCCTGAAAAATATCAAAAACAATGTCTGTATTCTTGCTGTCGAGGTTTCCTGTCGGTTCGTCTCCCATGATAATCAACGGATCATTGATGAGTGCTCTGGCGATTGCAACACGTTGCTGCTGTCCTCCTGAAAGTTTGCTTGCCGGCTTCAGAGCCTGATCTTTCAGCCCCAGCATTTCCAGTTTCTCATAAGCTTTGTGTTCAATTTCTTTTTCGTTTAATCTTCCAAGTTTTAATGCAGGAATCATTACATTTTTCAGGCAAGAAAATTCAGGGAGTAAATAATGAAACTGAAAAACAAATCCTATTTTTTCGTTCCGCAGTTCTGCAAGCTTATCTTTGTTGAGACCTGTTGTAAGCTGATTATCAATATAAAGATTCCCTTTATAATCTGTATCCATCGTAGAAAGGATGTACAACAGGGTAGATTTCCCGCTTCCGGATTTCCCGATCATGGAAAGGAATTCCCCTTTTTGTACTTCAAATTCTATGTTTTTGAGTACCTGAAATTCAACAGGATCGTGAAAAAATTTATTTACCTTTTCTGTTTTTAAAATTGTGGTCATCATTTATTTTCTAAATATTTCTACCGGATCTATACCTGCTGCTTTTTTAGCAGGAATATATCCCGCAAAAAAAGTAATTCCCAAGCCAATTACAATTCCCTGAATGTATTTTACGGGTTCATAGTCTATGGGAAAATAACCAATATCGCCGCCAAGATACACTCTTTTTAAAATGGTAATGAGAACAGTAGCTAAAATAATTCCTCCTATTACTCCCATGATTCCTATAGAAATTGCCTGCATCACAAAAATGCGGATCACATCTTTACCTTTGAAACCAATCGCTTTTAAGATCGCTATGTCATTAATTTTCTGTGATACCGTCATGTTCAGAATATTGTAAATTCCAAAACCTGCAACCAACAAAATGGTAAGTGAAACGAATGAGATAATCAGTTTCCGCATTTTATTAGCTGCCATTAATGTCTGATTGGCTTCCTTCCATCCTTCGGCTTTATATCCTGTAATCTGCGTCAGTTTTTTTGCCATATCTCCTGCAGTCTCCGGATCGGTAACATTTACATTAATATCGGTTATGTAGGAATTTCCTTCTTTTAGTAACTGCTGTGAGGAAGCGAGATTAATGTATGATTTTGTTTTGTCTACCGCAGAATTGTTGGTTTTGAAAATCCCGATCAGTTTAAAGGTTCGGTTAACACCTCTTGAAGATGTTAAATTGATATTATCGCCTACTTCAACATTCATTTTTTCTGCAATTCCGCTTCCGATAATAATTCCGTTGGGATTGGATTTTAAGAGATCATATTTTCCTTCTACCATAAACGATTTTATATCGTACATAAGGTTGGCTTCATCGGGATTTATCCCCGCTGCAATACCCGAAATCTGAGATTTTCCGTTATTGTAAAAAACACTCGCATTTACCTGTGGAGCAGCAACGGTTACTTCTTTCTGCTTTAGAATGGTTGCTAAAATTAATTTCGGGTTGATGATCGTATTGTTATCGGGAACTACTTTCGGATTGATAATGATGAAGTTTCCTGCCTTGTTTTCGGGTAAAACCCTGCTTATTTCATCATCTTTGTATACTCTGATGTGGGAAGTGTTTCGGAAAACGGAGGCGTTGGAAGTCCTGTCGAAACCTACCAGAAGACAGTTCATGAAAATATAGACAGACATTCCCAATAACACTCCCAAAACGGCAACTGCGGTAAGCTTTTTATTGGAAAAGATATAGGTTTTTGAAATAAGAGAATTGATGTTCATACTTATGGTTTTAGAGGAAGTAAAACATCATCTTTCGTAATTCCTGAAAGTACTTCTACATAATCTGTGGAAACAATCCCTGATTTTATGATTACCGGCTGTTCTTTTCCTTTCACGTTTACTTTATTTCCATATCCCATCAGTTCTCTCGGGATGAGTAGTGCATTTTTCTTTTCTCCCACCAAAACATTGGCTTCAAGCTGTGTTCCGAATAAAGATGCATTCAATGTATTATCAAAAGTAACTTTGCAGATAAACGACTGGGTCTGTTCGTTAAAAGCGGATAGAATCTCGGATATTTTTCCGTTGTATACTTTATTTTTGTCTGTATTTAGTTTTACGTAAACAGTCTGCCCGACTTTGATTTTCCCGATGTTATTTTCGTCTACATTGAGTACGGCTTCCACCTTCTGATCATCGGCAATCGTGGCGATTATATCTCCTTTCCGCACATAATCTCCTTTCGACTTCAGCTTTTTAATTACTGTTCCGCTCACAGTTGCCGTGATGTGATTAAAACCCCGGACAATTCTGCTGTTTTCCGCCTGTCCTTTTGATGCAATTTTCTGAATTTCAGCCTGCTGCAATATCTGTAATTTCTGTTTTTTCAGCGCATTTAAGCTGGATAAGGAATTTTTTGCAGTAAGCTGCATGTTTTCATATTCTACCTTTGCCACGCTTTGGCTTTTGTAGAGTCTTTCGTAACGTTCTGCCTGAATTTTATCCTGAGTATATTTGTTTTCGGCAAACTGAATATTCTGTTCTAACTGCTGAATCTGAGGTGAATTTGGGGTAAGATTTTCATTGGAAATTGCCAGTTGTTCATTGGCGATTTCGGCATTCACTTCGCTTGATCTGTTATCAATATCCGCTACATTTTTTCCTTTTGAAATTTTATCTCCTACTTCAAAATCTGCATTCAACAATATTCCATCGGATTGCGCGGTAAGATTGTAAGCGTTTTCCCATTCTAAATCTCCCGATGCAAAGACAAGCTCTTTTATATCCTGAACAACGGGTTTTACTTCTTCCTTTTTTGCGCAGGAAAATAAAAAAAGTATAAAAAAAAGAGCTAAAACTGATGTTTTCAGCCTGTATTTCTGATGGGATAATTCTGAATAATTTCTTTCTGTATTCATTGGGTTGTCTTTTTGTGAACTTTAAAATCTATTGCTGATTTCTATTTTAGCTTTGGCAAAACCAATATTTGCCAGTGAATAAACAACATTAAGCCGGCTTGTTAACATATCATTCTGTGAAATGAGCAATTTATCCAAAGGCAGGATATTTTCTTTAAACTGATTGAAGTTTTTTTCATAGGTGTCTTTCTTCAGAGTGTAAATTTTTCTGAAATTTTCGTTTTGCAGAAGGGCTTTTTCATATTCCAGAATCATCTGCTTATTTTTGTTTTCGTTTTCTTTTTTGCTGAATTCCTGATTGTTTTTCGCGATTTCCAGTTGAATTTTCTTGGATTTTAGGTTAGAATACTTGGTAACGGTCGTAGGCAAATCGTAGGATAATTTTAACCCGATATAATTAAAATTGATCCAGTCGGAATTCTTAGAGAAAGCAAAATCATTGCTCAGATTCTGCCAGTTGAAAGATGAAATAAAACTAAGGACGGGATAATTCTGAAATTTTAATCCATTATATTCCTGTTCGGATAATTCATATTGTAGTTTTGCATTTTCTGCCAAAAGACTGTTTTGTGTGGTTAGAGGCGAATTGCTGTTTTCGTAAGTCCACAAATCTTCAGAAAGTGTCGCGTTTATAGTATTTTCAAGAAATAAATTGAAGGTCTGAACCTGAATTTCTGTATTCAGCTCTATTTGCTGAAGCTTGTCCTGCAAGGAAATCAAATTGGTTTCAGCCTCATTTACCTCCTGTTTTCTTGCAATTCCTTCTGTGAATTTGTTCTGAATGATTCTGAGAATATCTTTGGCAATAATAATATTTTCTTCGAGTATTTTTTTCTGCTCATTAAAGGAAAGAATGTTAAAATATACCATATTGATCTGGTCATATACATTCTGTTCGTTAATTTTGTTCTGATTGTCAACCAGAAGCTGATTGGTTTTTGCCGATTTAATCTGGGCGTAATTTGCTAAATTAATGATATCAAATTGTGGCTGAATGCTGAAAGTAGATGCATATTGCTGACCAATCGTTACTTCTTTAAAAGTTCCCTGCGGCTGCCCGAAAATCTGTCCCGGTAAAAAGCTGACCTGCTGGGTAATATTATCCAGTACCTGTGCAGATGCTGGAATTTTGGGATTCAGCAGATTTAATTTTGCGGTTTTTCTTGTTAAGTCTGCTAATCGGGTCTGCCATTCGGCATTTTTAAACTGATGATTTGTGGCTTTGGCATATTCCAGAACTTCTTTAAAAGAGGTGAATTCTCTTTTTTCCTGTCCATTTATAACGCTGAAAAAAATCAGGAAGACAAAGGATGTATATAAAAACTGAGACCTTTTCATAGGTTATTTTATAAGAAGCAGATTACAGTTTTCGATACCATCCACCCAATGTTTTACATCTGGTTTTATTTCTGTAAAATCACCGGAAACCAGAGATATTTTGGTGTTGTTTTCATCTTCATAAACGGCTTCTCCGGATATACATAGAAGCATTGCAGGAACTTTTGTGATATGTTCTTTCAGCCTGTTGTTCTTCAGGATCTGCAAGGAAATAACTTTACCTTCGGAAGCAGAAAAGATTGTTTTAGCCTGTACTCCGGAACTGTCTTCATGTAATTTTTTCAGGTTCATTGTATTTTTTTTATTTTAGTTTTTAATAAGTGTTAATAGGCCTTTCATGGTTTTCATTCCTTTTTCGGTAATATCAAAACTGAAATCTGCCATTTTCCATTTCAGCATTTGTAATCTGAAGGTTCCCATCATGATATGAACCATATCTTCGGTATCAATTTTATGGGTAAAGAAATGATTTTGTTTTCCGTTTTCAATGAGTTCTATGAGGAATTTAGAATTTCTCTGTATTAAATTTTTTATGCTTTGCTTTATCACTTCCGAACTATCCATCAATCCATCGGAAAGAATAACCGCAATATAATGGGGATTATCTTTAAAGAACTGAAACTGGCTCCCGAAAACAGCAAGATATTTTTCTTCTCCGTTGAGATCTGAGCTCATAATCTTTGTAAATCTTTCGTTGATATTTTCTGCCAGATATTGAATTAAGAGTGAAATTATTGACTCTTTATCCTTAAAATGTCTGTAGAGAGCACTTTCAGAGAAACCGATTTCAGCAGCTAAATTTTTTGTCGTAAGACCCACAATTCCTTTCTCCATCAAGATTTTACCCGACGCTTTGATAATTTCAATCTGCCTGTTTGTAATATCTAATTTCATGCATTCTATTAAAGTTAGTGAATATTCACTCTCCAAATTTAGCATTTATTTTTATTCGGACAATATTCTGATTTTGTGTTTTTTATCATATAACTGATTTTAGCCGTAAAAGAAAGATATTTGTAATTTATAAATCATTTAGATCACATATTTTTTTGTTTTTACTTCAATTTCAGAACCTTCTGCAAGCATTACAGAAATTGGGTTCCTATGATTTAAACATTCAAAATCATTACCGTATACTTTCTGAAAATCTATTTCTAACTGATAGTTTTTGATTAAATAATAATCCCATTTCGGATGGCAGACTTGATATTCTGATGTTTTATTTTCTTTTTTTGTGAAACCGTAATAATGTTCAGTAATGAACTCAAATTCAGAATTGTTTTCCATTTTTAATGGTTCACTTTCTGCACTGATCTCTATTGAATGCCATTCTTTATCTTTCCAAGAGTATTTTATCAGCAGTTCTTGATCTTTTTGATGAATGATATTTTTCATCGGCATTGTTTTATAATTTTCTTTGTAAACCGAATTTGCCACAAAACTCAAAGCCGGTTTAGGAACAATTTCTTTGATGAAAACAACTCCTCTTTTCCAATCATTGCCTTCTTTTTTCTTTACATAAAATCTTAAATTTACTTCTTCGAAATTTCTGTGAAAAGGAATCGGAAGTCCGAGTAATTTTGTATTTAAAAACATAAACCCGACTACACTTACATAGCATTTTCCCTTGTAAAAATCGAGTTCTGTACCTTTTGGAAGATATTTCTGTAGAATTTCGGGTTTAATTTCGTAATTGATGATGGCTAGTTTTCGCCATTCGGCTTTTAGGAAGTTCATGACTTTGGTTGATTGTTGTTAGTTGAAAGTTGATGGATTTAAATATTGAGATGCTTTCCTTAGTCAAGCTCAGGATAAACTTACAGCTTAGCATGACATCGCTAATACTAAACGTTTCGACGCTCGCTTCGCTCACGCTTCTGCTTATTTTCTGCAACAGTTTTTATTAATTTGTTTCTCTCTAAAAGAAAGTTTTTCATGTAATTTTTAAGAAACAGAGCATCAAAAATTTTTCCGATGATCCCGAAAGGGGAATGAAATTCGAAGATGTCTGTCATGATTGTGTTTTTACCTTCCTGCCTGAAAATATGCTGATGTTTCATGGATTTGAAAGCACCCTGCAACATCATATCTGTGAAATGATGAGGCCTTTTCATACTGATAATTTTTATAGTCAAGGTTTGACAGAATCCTAAATGTTTTGCTCTCCACGTTACCGTTTCGCCTTCTTCAATGAGTCCTGAAGTTCGTCCTGCGATTGCTTTTTCTCCTGTTTTAAAAGTTGATTCCTGATGAAGATCGATGTCTCTTGCCAGATCAAAAACGGTCTGAATGTCTGATTTGATGATGGTATCTAAATAGATTGTTGACATTTTAAAAATATTTTTTAGTTTTTAAAGATTCATCCAGATTAAGATGGCTAAAACAGTCAATCTGAAAACAATCCATGAAATGGTCGGAAGAAGGTTTAATTTTAAAATTCTGCTTCTTCTGAGATGTTCTGAAAACATGACAAAAACCACAATTCCGAAGTAGATAACTGATGCATTTGCATTGATATTAAGAAATAAAGCCGGAATCAGAAGTAAAGTTCCGATTAAAGAAACCGTCATCATATTTCCGAGGTAATTCCAGATTTTCTCTTTTAAATAAGTTTTTAAAATTAAAGTCTGCCAAACGATTTGTCCGCAACAGATTGCAAATTCTCTCCAAAAATTCTGAGTGAGGTTTAATCCCAATTTAGATGAAAATATGCTTAAAATATATCCTGAAAAAATGACCACAAAAGCGATGTAAGCCAATCTGTATTTTAGATTGAAATCCGGAACACAAGCTGTTTCCGTATCGTCATTTTTCGAAGGGATGATCTGTTTTCGGTTATAAGAAACGAAGGAATACATCTTTTTGAAAAACCAATATAAAGGCTGAATCATCGCTATTTTTTCAAGCTTTGGAAACGAATTTCCTATGATTAACAAAAGACTGTCTAAACCGTAAATCACTGTATTTTTTTCGTGATCGACTAAAGCGATTTCGTTTTTTGCGCGGTTGAAATCAATGATGTCATTATTTTCGAAACTCAGATCTGTAAAAGCTTCTCTTCCGTTTTCATCGAGCATTCCGCATTTGATGAAGCCTTTTGAATAGATGTTGCACATAGGACATTCATTGTCGTAAATGAGGATGTGGTTTTTGAGGGTTTTCATGGTTGTTCGTTTATACTATTTTTAGCATCAAAAAAACTGATCATTAAAGACTGAATAATAAGAATGGGTGAAAGAAATATCCAAGACATTACCATTAATTCAAAAATATTTTTCAGGTTTTGTTTAGTGTCTTCAAACTTTAATAATGATGATAAAATCAGGATTAAAAAACCGATTACAACATAGCTTGAAATAAAAACATATACTTTTCTGGAATCTGTTTTTACATATTTGTTACTGAAAGTCTTGATAATATTCAGAGAATATTGTGCAACGGCTATCAGGAAAAATTCAACTATTATTACTACTCCTAAAAATTCCTGTTTTGTAATTATTGCTGCAAGAATTGTTGCAAGAAACAGTAATATTAGCGATTGCTGGATTCTGAGATCATATGTAAGAATAGTTTTCATGATCCTGTTTTTTTAGTATTCATAAGTTTTATAACAATCTATAATGTAGAGGATTGCAAGTACCGGACTGTAAAATACTGATGCGATTAAAATATATCCGAAAAAATTGGTGACATCATTATTGTTATTAAAAGCCAAAATAATCAGCCATGAAATCCAAACAGGCATTATAAAAATTCCGTAGACAATATATAGCCAAGATTTCTTTGTTTTCTGAAAGGCTCTGCTGATAAAACTAATCAACTGAGGTATTCCCACTATGAAATAAAAAAGAAAAACAGTAGCATTTTCAAAAACAACAATTCCTAAGAATACCAAAATAAGTCCGATTACAAGGAATGAAAGTTGAATATAAAAGTCGTTTTTAATAGAAGTTTTCATGGTTATTGGATTTTAAAGGTTCAAAAAATCTCCTCTCGTTCTCTTTTTCTGGATTTTGAAGGTGAAATACATCCAGATTTTAAATAGCAGTGTTTTCATTTTTGATGATTTTATCTTTGTTCATGGCGTGTTTACGACCTTTCAGGAAAAGAAGCAGGTTCAGAAGCATCATTACTCCGAGATAGATGGAAAATCCTCCGATTTTTTCGCTTAAAGCAACAACCAGTCTTTCAATGGTTTCAATTTGAAAAAATTCAATGATACAAAGGGCAAAACCGAGATTTAAAAGGTAAAAACCGATCTTGAATAAAGAGTTGGTTGCCATTGCAATGTCTTCTTTCTGATGAAAAATATCGATCATAAACGCTTTGGAATTTTTAAAGAGAAACTGGGAAACCAATACAGTAAGGAGGATTACAATTGGCAGATAGATCATGTATGCCTGAAAATTGTACGTTGTGGTAAGAGCTGTTGCATTCATAGTTTTATTATTTTATGGTTAAATTTTTTCTTAAAAAGTAAAGTGCGAAAATGTTCATAAAGTGCAGCACACATAAAATCAAGGTGATATAACCGATTCTGACTGCTGTCACAGATAACATTTTTTCCATAGAATCTACTTTTTCCCAATGCGTCAGATTTAATGCGATGTACCCGAGATTGATCAGATAATAACATCCCAAAAGAATCCTGTTGATCGTTAAACAAAGATCCGCATCATGAATAAGATAGTTCAGGTAATGTTTTCCTGCGTTGTAGCATCTTCTTCCGACATCAATGGTTATGTAGGAACTGACGGATAGAAAAAGTAGATATGAAATAATATTGAACATTTTATAAATATTATATTTTCAATAAATTTTGAAATTTAATCTCAAAAAAATTATTTCTCCGTTTTATTCTGTTGCATCGTTTTAACATTATAAAAGCCATAAATCAGATAGTAAATATTAAAAAGTACGCCTCCAATGCCCATGAAACTTACTACAAAATCCATTCTGGAATCATTAAGATATACCGCACCAAAATACAGGATAATGAAAAACAGAATAACGCCATAAAAATAGTAACGGTGAAACCTGCTTTTGCTAAGTGAAACTCTCAATAAGAAACCTATAAGATTGGAAATCCCAATATAAAAAAGTGCTATAAAAAATTCTGTTCCGGGTGTTTGTTTGAAATAATCAGCGATAGCACACGAAAAGAATATAAGGCTGATAACTGTCTGAAATACTGCTTCTCCTGTTAAAATTTTGCGTTCCATGTTTTAAGTTTTTATTGTTATTATATTTTCAATAATTTTTGAAAGTTAATATGAAATAAAAAAGGAAAATTTCCCTTTTATATTCATCCTGTTCGTTTCGTTCAGACTAACAAACGATTACTTCAGTAAATTCGTAATCTTCCCAACCAGCCAATGATCGTCGCTTTTTATCGCGAGATCCATGATATTGTTGATTTTCCCCGTTACAGAACTGAAATCGTCCATTAATTTAATGAACTCTTTCGCTCCTTCAGAATCTTTATCTTCAATATTTTTCAGTTCTTCCAGAAAAGAAATAACGGGCTCAATTTCTCTTTTTCTACGTTCTTTTGTAATCTGCTTGAATAAAAACCAAACGTCTTTTTCAGCAACAAAATATTCTTTACGGTCGCCTTTTACAAATTCTTTTCTTACAATTCCCCAATCCATCAGAGCACGGAGATTCATATTGGCATTTCCTCTTGAAATTTCAAGCTGCTCCATAACCTCATCGGTAGAAAGCGCTTTACCACTTGCCAAAAGCAGCGCATGAACCTGCGCCATGGTACGGTTGATCCCCCAATTGGTGGCAAATGTACCCCAAGTCTGAATGTATTTTTCTTTAGCTTCTGAAAGTTGCATTTTGTATTGCTTTTGATTTCTGATACAAATGTAATAATAATTTTCGAACTTTCAATAATTTTTGAAAGTTTATTTAAAATAAAAACAGACATCCTTTGAGAATGCCTGTTAACACTAACTTTAATTTTTTATAATTTTAAATACGTCCCATTGTTTTCCATATAAACATCTCATTAAATAAACACCTTGAGGATAGGAAGTAATATCTATTTTATTATTTCCTTTTGGTAATTTTCCCTGTTTGATTAAAATTTTACCACTGAAATCATATAGGTATAATTCATCAATCTGTTTATTCGACTGTATATTAATTAATCCTTTTGTAGGGTTTGGATAAATTTTAACCTTTGGATTTTCTTCATTTTCAAGTTCTACCTCAATTTTTTTATTAATAAATTCATTATTAGAAGGCTTCTGACAAGAAGGTATTGTTGAACGTTGCAGAATAAGCCTCAACAATAAATCATTTAACTTTTCCACTTCGTAAGAATCTGTTGTTGGTTCGATGTGATGATTTCCGATTCCACTGTGGTTGGTAAGGAATGTGTAGGTTCCGTTTGTAAGCAAAGCAAACGTTCTCATAATATATTCCGTTTCTCTGTCTGTATCACTCGCTGCCAAAGGAATAATTGTAATTCCTTTTTTTGCTGCCAGTTTTATTTTATTATATATTTTATTAATATTTTCTTCAGAATAATGTGGGGATGCATCAAGAATCAGAAAAATAATTTTTGTAGAATTTTCTTTGCTCCAGCTAAGTTTATCAATTGAAGAATCCAATGCTTCAACAACTGCTTCAGGAGTATCTCCACCTCCATTAGCATTTTGTTTTTTAATAAAATTCACCAAATTTTCAGCTCTGTCGGAAAAATTAAATTCACGCGTTACATATTCATCACCATGATCTCTGTAAAATACAGAACCGTAACGAACATCTGTTGTATTCTGAAGTTTTTTTTCAACTTTTCTCAATACATCCAATAATTCTGCCTGTAAATAAGAAATCTCATCCCCCATCGATCCTGTAGCATCTACAACAAAAGCTAAATCTAAATTTCTTTTTTGAAGACATGGCGCATCTATTGTAATTATATTTTCACCCTTTTTAAATAAATTTGCTTTAGCTGACAAAGTTTTTCCTTTATCGTCTGTTATATAATATTTCTTCGATAAAGATTGATAATCTATTCTTGGAGCGATCCATAATTCTGCGTTTCCTTTATTATCCGAAACTGCTTCCCAAATAATTTCTTTCTTATCATTCAACAACCTTAATTTCTTACCAATAACTGGTTTTTTGTCTTTATTAACCAACTGAACAGAAACCCTTTTATCTGGGAAAAGTTTCCATTGATTTTTATATTCTGATAAAACAGGAACCGCCATATCCTGCCAGTAATTCCATTTTGAGAAATCATTTACTTCTCCTGCTGTAAGTTTCCCTGCATCCGGAAATTCTTCATAAATTTTTGTTTTCTTACCTTTTGCTTTGGATTTACTAATCTTTACACCTGATATCGATTTTGCTCCCGCAGCAGATAAACTTCGCGGTGAAGACTCAATTTCCATAGCCACAACCGATTTCGGTTTCGGACAGCCGTTATATTCCGGTAATCCGGGAACGGTAGGACACGCATCGTCTTTATCCAGAATTCCGTCGCCATCTGTATCCGGCCAGGGACAGCCGTTGTTTTCCGCAGGTCCTGCAACGGTCGGACAGGCATCATCTTTGTCTATTATTCCATCTCCGTCCGTATCCGGAAAAGGGCAGCCATTATTTTCTACAGGTCCTGAAAGCTCTTTGCATTGATCATCTTTATCGGGAACACCGTCGCCGTCCATATCTGGGAACGGACAACCTTTATTCTCTATCGGTCCTGCGATTTCCGGACATTTATCTTTTCGGTTTTTAACTCCGTCCTGATCTTTGTCTTTTTCGATGCTTAATTTTTGGGTCTCTTTTTGCTGATCTGCCGCTGTTTTGGTTTTACAGCCCATTACCAACATCAAAGCCAATATGGTAGTTCCTAGTTTTTTCATATGTATTATTTTTCTGAAAATATAATCATTTTCCGTTTCTCTGTTTTAAGGATGCAGATTTTCGGAAAAGTTGCAGTGAAGTTGATATTTTTTTGTTAAAACTTCACCCTCTTCATTTTTATAATTTAAACTAATTTCAGAATTAACCGCAAAAGGGACAAAAGAAAATGTTAAAGCGAATTTCCGGAATAATCAAAGCACTCAAAAGAATAAAAATCAAAGATTTTTAAAAACTATGGTGAGCTTTTTCATTTATAATAATCAACTTTAAATAAAAAATTTAGCAGATCTTTTGTGACTTTTGCGGTTAAATAAAAAGTTTAAGCAGATTTTTTAATTAAATATAAATCAAACAGTTAAAAATTCAACAATTTTAAAACAAACTTTAAGGCTGAATTCTGACTTTTATCCCTTCATTCCAAAATTTTGCTTCCGGCATATAATAAAGGTATGCGTTGCTTGCTTTTCCTGTATATTCTCCTGCAAATTCCACTTTAAGATCCAGATTGATGGTTTTTATTTCGTTGGCATCAAAATGTTCCCAATACAGAACCAGATAATTATCAAAAATTTCGTAATAGGAAACCTGTTTTTTATCCAGAAGATCTTTCAGCAAGGCATTCTGTAAAGTTAATCCTGACGGAATTCCGATTTTCGCGGTCACCATTGGAAGCTGATTGTTTATTTTATTCTGAATGGTAATTATCATTCGGTCTGTCTCTCCTGTTTTTGCTGTTTCAGATTTTAATTTTGTGTTCATAATTAAAGGAATTTCTGCACTTTTTGGAGCTTTTAACGTGTAATATTCGTAATCCAGTTTATAAGGAAGTCCTCTTTGTGTAGGATAATTGACGCTGATTGTATTTTCTCCGTTTTTAAAAGCAGAACCCACCGAATTATTAACCCCGATTTCAGCTCCGTTTATTTTTATCAAAGGTTTTTCCGTGCCATATAATCTTTCATTTTTGGCGAAAAATTCTGATAATGCTTCCAAAGCCAAAGTCGTTGCCTGAGTGGAACCGAAGCCGTAATACCCATTGAAATTGATTAAATGATCTGCAACTTCAGCAATTTTTAACTGGCTCAAATGCTTATCTTTCTGCAAAGCCATCAGATAAAGTGATAACGTTTCCGCATTTGCAGAAAATCCTCCGGAACCTGTAAAAGTGGTTTTTGTTTTTAAACTTTTCCCTTCAAACTGATTATTTAAAATTGCTATCAAGTCTTTATACTGCTGATTTTTGCCCAGATCGGAAGAAATATTTGCCATTAAAGCCAACTGATATGCATCTTTTGTCGCCAAAGCACGTTTCAGATTAATTTCGTAGACATCATCCAGATTTCTGATCCCGGTTTTAGACAGCGCATACAAAACATACATATTTCTCGACCACGCAAATTCAGAATACGGACTGTTTTTTTCATAGTTTCTTCTTACTTCAAACATTCCGTTCTGATTTTTTTTAGATAAAATAAAAGACGTAAGATCCTGAATGATTTTAGGTTCAATATTCACATATTTTTTCAGATCTCTAAATTCAAGCAATGCAAAAGCAGAAAGTGCAACATCCGATTCCGAAGATCCGAAGTAAGTGAATCCGCCGTCGCGGTTTTTATAGCTCAGCATTTTCTGATATCCTTTTTTCATATTTCTGATGACCAGACTTTCGGTTTCCGGTGTAATTCTTTTAATCTGTTTTAAATAATCCAGAATGAAAATATTTGGATAAACCGTTGAAGAAAGCTGCTCAAAACATCCGTAAGGTTCTCTTTTCAGGCGTTCCATATTTTCAAACATCTGCAATGCATTGTTTTCATACACATAATAGGACGAGAAGAAACTGCCTTCAATATAATCCGGAATATCAATTTTGAGGTCTTCTGTTTTGTTATTGATGACTGAATAGCGGTGCGGAAATCCTTTTTCGTCAACTTTAAAAGGAAGGATCATAGTTTCTCTGAAATCTTCTGATCTTACGGTAAACTGAATATTTGATTCCACCACTTCATTGGTCTGGATTTTCACAAATAATCTGCCCGATTCCAAAGGTTTCAAGGTAATCGCGCTATCTGATTGTACCACATTCACACGATTCGGAACAATAACGTCCATCATTATCTTTTTGGTTTCCGGAGAATTGTTTTTAACCACCACCGGAATCATCATCTGATCTGTTCTTGTAAGATATTGCGGAAGTTTCGCATCTATGGAAATCAGACTTTGAGCCGCATAAGTTGTTTCATCACGCCCGATTAAACCTGAAGAGGAAATTCCTTCTGTCATGATTCTGAAAGTAGAACTGGCATCGGAATTATAAAATTCAACCTGTGCTTTTCCGTTTTTCCCTGTTTCCACTACAGGATTCCAATACAGAGTTTCGCGATAATCGTGTCTGTAAGAAGTGTTTGTCGTTTTGTAGACAGGATAAGAAAAATTTCTTGTGTATTCGTACGAAACCAGACTGTCATTGGGAATATTCACCAATGCATAATATGATTTCGGGGTTACGTCAAATTTTATCTGAGTGCGAAAGTTCTTCAAAGAATTAATGACGATCACACCATTTGCACCTCTATTCCCATAAATGGCAGTTGCAGCGGCATCTTTTAAAATTGTTACACTGTTGATATCACTCGGATTGATGACTGTTTTAAAATTTTCTACAGGAACTCCATCCACAACATACAGCGGATTTTTATTGGCAACAGAAGCATTTCCCCGGATCTGCACATTGAGATCACCTCCCGGCTGATTGGTGGGAGTAATAACAAGTCCTGAAACTTTTCCAGCCAAAGAAGAAATAATATTCGGATTCTGCAGTTCATCCTTTTGAACAGAAACAACTGCTGCAGTTGTTTTATCCTTTAAAGAACTTTGCGAGAAACCTACCACTACAACCTCTTCTATATTTTGAGATCTTATGGTATCACTTATCATTCTTCTTCTTGAAACCGATCGGGAACGTTTGCTTTCGGAGGAAGATTTTGTTCTTTCTGTGGAAGCCGTTTTCGGAATTTCCTTTTCAGCCTCTTCACGCAGTTTTATTTTACCTTCTTCTTTTACGGTTTCTTTTACAATTTCTTCTACATTAATATTATTCAGAGATTTTGCAGCCAAAGGATTTATTGCCAGTCTGTAAGATAAAATCCGGATTTTCACCTGCTGTTTTGGCTCTACAGATTTCGCAATCAGCTTACTGGAATAATTTCTGTTGAGATCATAAAAATAAAACAAGCCGTTTTCTGAGGTCGTCTGTTTTAAGATTTTACCGTCCTCAAGGAAATACACATCGGCTTTTACAGGATTTCCTTTTTCATCTTCTACAATTCCGTAGATGGGATTTTTCTTTTCGGGAAGATATTTGTATTTTCTGTTTTTGATAACTTCGGGAGTCATTTCAAAATATCGGTAACCGTTGGTAAGCATCACCAAATCGAGGCTTTTGGTTCTTTTTTCTTCTTTTTTATCGAAATAAAACTGTGGTCTTTCAATTTTTCCTTTCAGCTCAGAATCCATCAGCAGCCACGAAAGAATATGATTCTGCTTATCGTCTGCATACGTCCAGAGTTTATCATCCACAACGCTCAGAGCCAGATTTGCGGGAATTGGTTTGTTATTTTCGTCTGTGGTTTCGATATTCAGGATCACTTTTTCTCTCGGAAGATAATTTTGTTTTACCGGTTTTACTTTCACATTCATCTGTTTGTTTTCATTCGTAAAGACAATGCGTTCTGCCAAAGGAATATCACCTTCAAACACCGTAAATCTACAAATACCGATCGGAAGTTCATTTTCCGGAAGTTCTAATTCATTCAATCCTGTTTTTAATGAAATGATTTTGCTGTACATTTCTTTCTCCCGGAAATTTCCTTTGAGAATAACATCTTTTTCATCTGCTGATTGGATTTTAAAAACAATCTTCTGATTTTCTTTATTGATATTGAAAACAATCCCTTCATCTTTTGCCATCGGAAGCGGATAAACGCCTGAAATATTTTCAGGTTTCAAAACTTTTGCATAATAATTTTCACCTTTTTGAGGGGTTAAAATAAAATTTCCCATTCCGAAATTATACGTTGTAGTTTCAGTAATTTTCTGATGATTTTGATTAAAAATTTCCAATGTGGCATCGACTGGTTTTTCAATTTCATCCAGAATTTTATAGGCAATATTCTGTTCAATTCCATTAATGAAAGTTCCGCCTTCCGGCATGAATTTCACGTCAAGCTTATTCAGTACCATCGGAATATTTCTTGAAATGGATTCTGTAAAACCATCGAAATTGATTTTAATGGTTAACAGCGCATCGGAAGATTTTAAAACAGCCGGAAGTCTGAATTTCAGTTGATTTTTCCCTTCTTTATCCGTTGTCAGCTTACCCTCTGAAATCTTTTCACCGTTATGCATTACCGTGTAATCTCCTTCATAAAAAGGAATAGGAAGATTGCTGAGACTTCTCATCGAAAAATCGGCAAGAACCTCATCTCCTGCTCCATATCCTTTTTTGGGAAACTCCAGTTTCATCAGAATTCTTGGCGAAACAATTTTTTGGAGGGTAATTTCTTTCTCGAAAGCATTTTTTCCGTCTTCATTCTGCATCCAGTTGGTGAAAGCGCGCAATTTGTATATTCCGCCCTTCATGTCGCTGTTAAAATAAAAATAGCCTTCCGAATAGCCATTTGTAATTTCGTATTTTGCTTTTTTTACGACCGTTCCGCTTGGATCAGTCAATTCAAAATTGACGGCTTTGCTCTGATCGGCGGGAAGATTATTTTCTGCCTTTACCGTGTAAATTTTAAAGTACATTTCCTCACCGGGTTTATAAAAAACATGGTTAGTCTGGATGTACGTTTTTTCTTTTTCGAAATTTTTAAACGGTTCCTGAGCTTTTGAAAGAGAAGCAAAAACCAGAAAAAATAATCCTAAAATAAATGTTGTAACCTTGAAATTCATACCTTAAAATTGAAATGAAACCATACAGCCAAAAGTTTTAAACGACGGAAGATTGAAAAAATCCAGTCCTCTTCCGTTTTCCGAATCGTAGAAATTCTGATTGGAATCTACGCCACGATTCGCCTGCCAAAGAAGGATATTATTCACATAGAACGTAATTCCCAACCCTTTTTTAAATTGCCCGACATCGAATTTTGCTGTTAGAGAAACCGCATTAATTCTCACATAATCTGCTTTCTGAACATAGTCTTCCGCAACGCCCAAATATCCGTATCTCGTCCATCGGTTTTTAGAAACGTCCTGATTGGGATCGTAAAAATCAACAGGAATCTGATTGGGATTTCCTCCGGAATTTACTCCCTGAAAAACATAATTTTTAATATTTCTGTCATCTCCGGAAGTCTGGGAACGTCCGTAATAATCGAGAACAGCCTGAGTTCCGTTCCAGACCTGTCCGCCTTTTTTCCATTCCCAGTTGATGTCTAAAGTGAGCATTTTATAGGTGAAATTATGATTGAATTTAACGACGAAATCCGGTGTGGGATCTGCAATTATTTTAGATCCGTCCGCTTTTTTTGGATAACCGAATTCATCAATAATCAACGCTCCGTTGTTATTTCTTTCGAAATAACTTCCTACAACCGCTCCCAGAACTTCACCTTCCAACAATGTTTTGTAAATGTCTTTAAAACCTGAAACCGCTGTATTATGATATCCCGAATTTACCCGATCCACAATATCTCTGTACTTAAAAAATGAAGCTTTCTGGCTCATCCTGAAATCTGAACCCAAATAAACATTATCAAAAAAGAAATTCACTTCCAGTCCGCGGTACGTATGATCTGCAAGGTTTTTCAGTTTTAAATTGCCATTTTCAAAAACCGGAAAAATATCATTGCTGATTTTCCGTTGAAAATATTCTGCTTCAATGCCTAAATTATATCTTGAAGTCAGCCTGAAACCCGTTTTCCATTCTTTGGAATCAATATTCGACAGATTTTTAAAGGTTTCTACTTCCTGAACCGGGAAATACTGATTGGAATTCTGCGCATTCAGCAAAGTGGTTGCGTAAGAAGCATACGATTTTGTGATTTCCGGCTCCGAGCTTAGCTGAGTGTAGGCTCCTAAAATTTTAAAATTGATATTTCTCCAGTTGAATATTTCTTTAAAAGTAAAATATGCACCCACTTTAGGAAGAAAATAATTATTTTTAAGCGAAGTATTTGATATGTAGAAAGAATTTCCTGCATTCAGTCCCATTTCAAAATCCCCGTAGCCATCATAATTTAATCCGTATTCAAAGATATAATCCTGCGAAGTTCTCTGATAGATGTGGTTTTTACTGTTCAAAGTATTATCAATCTCCGATCTGTTGTTATTGACAATAAAATTGAGATTAAAACGATGGTTCCAACGATATTCATTTATCGAATATTCTCCTGAAATACTGGAATTATAGAGTTTATTGTTTTGCTTTCTCCCATTTCGCAGACCTTCGGGAAAACCATACGTCCAAGGTTTATAACGATCCAGATTCAGGAAAAAATCGTTTTCATAAGATTGTGTGACATTTAGTTTAAAACGATACCAGTCCCGCGAAATTCCGAAGTTGAACTGTCTTCTTTTATCTCTTGAATTGTATTGATTATCATCATAAAATAAAAATTCAGGATTGTCTGCAAACTTGCTGTAGCTTCTCTGGGAACCATCGGTAAGAAAAATCTTCTGAGCATTGGAAAAAGAAACCGGCGTAAGTAAAGAATTCTGATAAACTCTGTTGAACAACCCAATCCTGTTGGAATTTGTCGCTTTATTTTCTTCATATATAAAAGCCGCATTTATATTAAATTTTAAAATTTTCGAACTTAGTTTGGTTTTAAAAGAATTCAGAATACTGTACTGATCCATGAAATACATCTGATCTTTCTGCTGTCCGAGATCCAGCGAAATCCGAAATTTTTCATCATAAGAGTACTGATGATTTTTGAAAAAAAGATTCAGCCTCAATTGATTATTGTACCCAACTGTTGTTTTAAAAATGTCGTTATCATAAGCTTTCGCAGGAGAATTTCCATTTATGAGAGGAATGAGTTTTCCGTTCTGATCATATTCATAAGGCTGATTATCCAACTGCAAAGTCGAAATATCCGGTCCGAAACTGAACATTTCATTGGTTTCGGGACCTTTCCAAACCAGTTCTCCGTTTTCAGATCTTCCCTGAACATATTGATTCTGGGTTTTCGGAACAGAATTTCTGCTTTTTACTTCCGCTGAAGTGGTAAAACTTCCGTTTAAAAACAAAAATTTCCGGGTTCGTCCTTTTAAACTGATGAGATTCTTATCGATTTCTTTTAGGTTTCTGATAGAATAATAATCAAACAAATTAACTTTCAGGTTTTGTCCTGAGTTTTCTATACTAAATTCATTTTTCCGCTCTTTTGAAACCAAGCTGTCGTACGTATTATTCTGAATATTTTGAACACTTCTTTTCTCTATCTGGTTTTCCAAAATAGTTTTCAGCTCACGGGTTCCGTATACAACCGCTTTGTTTTTACCGTTGTTCCAAACCAAAGTATCGTAATCTTTTGCAGCGATGATGGCAAAACCTTTTTCATCGGTAAGTTCATAAACTCCGCTGTTTTTGTTCAGAACCTTTAAAAAATTCTGTGGCTTTTCTTTTTCGTTTAAAAATATTCCGGAATAATACCGTTGAGAATTCTGCGCGAAGAGGCAGTTAACCGCAAGCAGCGGAAGCAGACAATACAACTTCTTCATGGTATTTTTGTTGATTAAAAGGCGAAAAAAGAAACCTCCGAAGAAATTTCTTTTTTCAGATTTATATTGAATGAATATTAGTTTTGGAGGTTTAGAGAGCTACTTTTTCAGCAGTTTTTCTTTTTTAAGCAGTCTTTTCAGCATTCTTTTTTCTTTTCGGGAAATGTCTTTTGTTTCCACCAGAATGGCTCCGTTGGCAGCTTGGTTTCCGAAAAGAGAAATCGCTGCTTCTCCTTTAAATACACGGATGGATTCTATTTTTTTGGGATCAATTCTCTTGAAAATTTCAGAGTCTGTTGCCTTTCCGTTGATAACGAACAGCGGACTGTTATTGGTTTTGGATGAACCTTCACAACTGATCGAGATATCCACTTTTCCGGAACCCTGTCTTCCCGAAATTGAATTGATATTCACGCCTGAAGCTGATCCACGAATTGAGTTTACTGCTTCTTTGTTCCCTATCTTATTCGCCAAGCCCTGATAATTTCCTGCAACAGACTGTTTTGCCTGAAGATATCCTTTATTGTACGCCAGAATTTCAGGTTCCTGAGAAGATTCTTTCAGATCATACGGATTGGTAGAATAGACTGCTTCTGCGGTATCTGCAACAGCATTAAGATCGGTGAGTTTCTTTTTCAGTGATGAAGATGAATCCAGAGAATTCACCATTGAAGCTTTCTCTTTTTTAATTCCCATCGCAATTACCACTTCTGTATTTTGATTTTTTGGAACCTCCTGAATTATTTTATCGATTTTTTCAGGAATTTCAGGTGTTTCGTCATGTGCTGGAGAAGCTGCCGGAACGGAAGAAATTACCGGAAGTGGCGTTACAATCATATAAGCTGGAGCTTCAGCAGCCATCGTTACAGAGGGTAAAGTTTCCTTTTGAATATTCACCTTTATGGTACTGTCCATTTTTTGAATATGTTCTGAAACAGCAACAGAAGGTTTGTTTTCGGAAATTATATTTTTTGCAATAATTTGTTGGGTTACTTCCGTATGTTCTTTTTTATTGGAAAAGTAAAAGATCGCAGATCCGATTAATAAACTTGCAGCAACTCCGTAAGGAAACCATATCGGAACTATTTTACTCTTTTTTTCTTCTTTTCTGTCTAATTTTTCTTCCACTTTTGCCCAAACTTTATCAAACCCAGGAAAAGTCGCAGGTTCTTCCAGTGTTTTAGAAGCCTCGTTGAATGTTTTATCTATTGAATTGTTTTCCATTGTTGTAAAAGTTTAAATGTTTTGATGAATCAAAAGTTCCTGAAGTCTTTTTCTGGCAAAATTGAGCTGGGATTTTGAGGTTCCTTCACTGATTGAAAGCATGGCTGCAATCTCTTTGTGAGGGTATCCTTCAATGGCAAAAAGGTTGAAAATGGCTCTGCAGCCTTCCGGGAGAAAGTTTAAAAGACTTAAAATATCTTTTTCAAACGATACATTTTCCAGTGCAGAATCTGTAGAAACGGCATGATTGTCTTCTAAAGAAATATGCAGTTCTTTAGTGGATCTTATTTTTTGCAGGCACTCATTTACTGCAATCTTTTTCGCCCACGCTTCAAAAATCTCGGGATTATGAAGCTGGTTTATTTTTGTAAAAATCTTATAAAAAGCGTCTGCCAAAACTTCTTCTATATCTTCATCGTTTTTCAGATACCGTTTGCAGACAGTATACAGTTTTCCCGCCATCCTTTCGTAGACTTTCCGCTGCGCATTGCGGTCGTTCCGTTGACATTCTAATAGTAACTCTCGTTCCATAATCAGGCTTTATATCTACATAGATGCATAAAATTTCAAAAAGGTTGGAAACATCATCAACTTTTTTGAAAAAATAATAAATTTCAGTGAAGGCGGCAAATAAATTTAAGAACGAAAGCACCTGTAAATCAAGTCCATACTTCACATTTTTGAAATATTTTCTTTTTTTATTTTTTTTAAATTATTTTCACAAAGTTTATGATATCGCAATTATCCAAATGTAGTAGAAAAACTGTGGTCAGATTTCAGGATGACAAATTTTAATGGTGTTTACAAATGTTGAAATGAAGGACTTCTGCCTTAGCCGTGATTGAGCGGTCTGTCTGAGCTCTTTTTGGGTTTTCGGCGGCGGCTTTGCCGCCGCCGAAACCTCAAAAAATCGAGTAGCGAAAGCGCGAAACAGCTCCTGATAAAAAACTTTTTCATCGGAAAACCGAAGATTCGATTTAACCTTTGCCTTTGTAACAAATCTTTAACAGGAACGACTATTCGTATAAATAATCTTTTTAGTAATGAAAAATTCAAAATTTGTGTCATTACTTTTTGTTTTGTCTGCAGGAAGTATGATGTTTGCACAGGATGACTTAATCAACAAGTTAAAAAACAACCAATCCCAGAATGCTAATTTCCAGTTTACCACGCTGAAAGATGTGGGTGCAACTTCGGTAAAAAATCAGGGATCTTCGGGAACCTGCTGGAGCTATTCGGGAAACTCTTTCCTTGAATCTGAGATGCAGAGAATGGGCAAAAAACCTGTTGATCTGGCGGAGATATACACTGCAAGAAATTCTTACCACGATAAAGCCAAATTATACGTTCTGAATAACGGCGCGATCAGTTGGGGAGACGGCGGAGAACTGCACGACGTGATTAATATGTATAAAAAATACGGAGCGGTTCCACAGGATGTTTACACAGGTTTGAAGCAGGGGCAGAGTTTGAATAATTTCTCTGAAATGCAGGGAAAATTGAAGCCTGTTCTGGACAGCTTGGTTCAGGCTGGTTCTAAAGGAAAACTGACGGACAACTGGATGTCTTCCGTTGATGCCATTCTGGATGAATATCTTGGAAAAGTTCCTGCCAACTTTACATATGAAGGAAAATCTTATACGCCACAAACTTTTGCGAAAGAGGTTGTAGGAATCAATCCGGAAGATTATGTAGAACTTTCTTCTTATAAGGATTATCCGTATTACCAGAAATTTGTAGTTCCGATTCCTGATAACTGGAGCCATGATTCTGACTGGAATGTACCGATGAAAGATTTAACGGCAATTATAGACAATGCTGTAAACAAAGGATATTCTGTAGGTTGGGCAACGGATGTTTCTGAGCCTTATTTCTCTTATAAAAACGGGGTTGCTTATGTTCCGGACATGGATCTTGACCAAATCACAAAAGAAAATAAAGGAACTTTATTCACAGAACCTAAAAAAGACAAAACGATTACTGAAGATATGCGTCAGAAGGCTTTGAATAATCTTTCTACGACTGACGACCACGGAATGCACATCGTAGGACTGGCAAAAGATCAGTCGGGGAAAGAATATTATATGGTGAAAAATTCCTGGGGTGTAACGAATGATTTTGAAGGGTATATTTATGTAACAAGACCTTATGTAGAATACAAATCGACAGCAATTCTGGTTCATAAGGATGCGCTTCCAAAGTCAATTAAAAAGCAACTGAAACCAACAAAAAGTATTGGTCTCTAAATGTGATCACTTTTGTCATTATTGATGACAATTTTAGATATTTAAATCTGTTAAAAACCGTTCTCTTTTTTGGGAACGGTTTTATTTTGTTTATTCTTTACATTTAAAAAAGTAATAAAGTATTGCAATTAGCTGATTAAAGCTTTCAAATTCATATTGATTTTTCTTAATTAAATATGAAATCTTAATGCTAAAAATATCGAAAAGTTATTTTAGTTTTTAGAATAGCTTTTTATTTAAACCATTAAGGTTTTACAGTAAGGAGTTAAGAATGTTAAGTTAGCTTTGCTTGTTTAAATGTCTCGGTAATTTTCTTTTAATCAGGCTTAATTTCTTAAAGGTGAATTGGAAAAAGTAGATTCATTTTTTTAGGGTTGTTTTATTTTTTCATTTAGTGGAGAAATATTATATTTGGTAACGAACAAAATTATTCCTATGAAAAATCTAAAAAAATTATCAAAATCTGATTTGAAAAAAATCAACGGAGGAAATGCTCCGGAATGTCCAGCAAACACTGTTGAGTGTTATTATCCACCAAAAAATGGAATTCCGGGATACTGGAAATGTGTTTCCGTTACTTTCGGATGTCCTAATTAAATGTAAATTCAGGTGTCTGAAATTAACGTTATTTTAAATCTTTAGAATATTTAAAAGAAAAAACCGCTTCAGAATCTCTCCTGAAGCGGTTTCGTTTAAAATAATTGATAGGTAAAATTATGTAGAAAGTGAATAGTTAATTCGCTTTGCTGGTTAATGAATGGTTTAATAAAAACTGGCAGCAAAGCAATTCACCATTGACTTTTGACTTTTAATAAAGTGTTGCCATGCTTTCGGCTTTGAAATCCTGAAGTTCGTCCATTTTTCCTTCTTTTACTTTCTTTACCCATTCAGGATCCTGTAAAAGTGCACGACCAACCGCAACCAGATCGAAATCTCCTCTTTCCAGTCTTTTCGTAAGCTCCGTTAAATCTGCTTTTTCAGTTCCCTGCCCTCCGAAAGCCGCCATAAAATCTCCTTCAAGACCTACAGAACCTACAGTAATGGTTGGCTGTCCGGTAATTTTCTTTGCCCATCCTGCGAAATTAAGATCAGAACCTTCGAATTCTGCTTCCCAGAAACGTCTTTGAGAGCAGTGGAAAATATCAACTCCCGCTTCTTTCAATGGCAATAACCACTCTTCCATTTCTTCCGGTGTATTCGCAAGTTTTGCAGAATAATCCTGCTGTTTCCATTGAGAAAGACGAATAATAATCGTGAAATCTTCACCAACCGCCGCTCTGATCGCTTTAACCACATCAACCGCAAATCTGCTTCTCTCTTTCAGCGTTTTACCACCATACTCATCGGCTCTTGTATTGGTTACATCCCAGAAAAACTGGTCGATAAGATAACCATGCGCTCCATGAATTTCCAACACATCGAATCCCAGATCTTTCGCAGATTTTGCAGAAGCGGCAAACTGAGCAATTGTATCCTGAATATCTTCCAACGTCATTGTAGAAGCTTTTTCCATCTCAACTGAAGGATAATCTTCTGACATTCTTGTGTCTCCGACGTGCCAGATTTGTGGTCCCATTTTTCCTCCGTTTTCATGAACTGCATCGATTACATTTTTCCATCCGTTCAATGCTTCTGTTCCGTAAAAATCCGGGATATTCTGTAAGTTTTTTGAAGCAGGTCTGTTAATGACCGTTCCTTCAGAAAGAATCAATCCCACTTCCGAAGCCGCTCTTCTTGCGTAATAATCTGCAATTTGCTGCGTAGGAACTCCGTTATCGGATTGTGCTCTCGTCATGGGAGCCATTACGATTCTATTTTTTAGTTCTAAATTTTTGTATTTAAAAGGTTTAAATAATGATTCTGTGCTCATCTTTAACTTATTATTTTATAATTGTTACACAAAGTAACTAATAATAGTTCATATTTGTATCTTTTGGATTGAAAAAAGTAGTAACTTTGCAGTAACTTACATTAGTAACTTTAAAGTAACAGACGAGATTTTGCAAGCAGATTGGATTTTAATTTTTATTTAACCATAAACCGAAGATTCGACAGAGTAAAAAGGAACACAAGATAAGCGTATGCTTTATTGTAAAGTTTATTCATAAAAATGCATAAGGTATATAAGCTTAAATCCTTTGTAAACTCTTATAAGCAAAGCGCCTTTGTGAAGCTTAAGACAGTTAGAAGATAGAAATCCTTGTGAACTTCGTGTTCAACAATACGAATAAAAATTAGAAATACACCTTTATGAAAAAGAACGAATTGATGCAATACAGCTGTCCTTTGGGAAAAGCAATGTCTGCTCTGGGTAGCAAGTGGAAACCGATCATTGTATTGGTGATTAAAGACCGTAAACTGCGTTTCGGAGAATTGGCAGCAAGAATCAATGTGATCTCCAGAAAAGTTCTGACCGATCAGTTGAGAGAAATGGAATCGGACGGATTGGTAATTCGTGAAGAGTTTAAAGAAATTCCTCCAAGAGTTGAGTATTCACTCACAGAAAAAGGATTGGCGCTACTGCCGATTTTGTATCAATTGGAAGAATGGGAAACGAAATATCATGTGTATGATCCGGAGAAAGAGAAGGATTGCAAAATGATTTTGGAAGGGAAGAAAGTTCAGAAGACGGTTGTTTGATGGCCTTTTTTATTGTATAGTTCTTGCTACAACAGAAATTAAATTTCCAGAACTATCAAACGTTTCATCTAATTGGATAAATGTCAAATTTAAATTTATTAAATCTGAATATTTGAGTATAATATAATTCCCTTTTATATCCTTATATGAACTACTTGAATCTGAAATAAGTTTCCTTTGTGCGTTTGTGACTATAAGTAAATCTAAACCACCATCTTTAGCTAACTGATAATCAGCGAGAACTCCTTTATAAATAAATGTTTGATCATTAACATTTACTAATGCATCAATATGAGTAAAGTCAACATCCTCTACAGTATCATTCTGTAAAATGTGAGAATTTTTTTCAAAATTTAGTAATCTTGCAGTAATAATATAATGCCAAATATTTTTGTATTTTAAAATATCATAGCTCGTATCTAAAGACTCTGATAAAACATATTTTTTTAATCTATTACCAATTAAATATCCGATAGTATTAATCAGAATTTGATAAATTATAATAGCAATTTTATTTTTCTCAATCGTTTCAATTGATAATTTTATTATATCATCATTTGAAGATACTAAACCTAAAAGAATATCAAACTTAAAGTCATAACTAAAAAGGTATATTATAGGATAAGATAATAAATAAAGAATAAGACTTGGGAAAAGAGTATTTATCAATAAATTATAAAAATCACTTGTAGTGTATTGATTAGAAAATTCTCCAGAATAGAACCCTTTAGCAAATGAGATCCCAGGAAGAATAAGAATCAAAAGGATAATTCCACTTAATGCAATATCCACTATTTCGAAGTTTCTAATTCTTCTTTCGTAATTGGTTGCTCTAAATTGATCTTTTCAGATACTCCATCTTTAGCAGCAGCTCTAATAGCAGAAATAATATTAGTAGAGTCTGTTTTACTGTGAAGCAATATCCTCCCAAGAGCACTACTAACAGCAACTCTTCCTGTCGACAAATCTCTTCTGCCTAATAAAGATTTCTTAATATTATTTTTCATATATCAAACTTAAGAATTTTATTTTTAATATCCAATTCCTTCATTTTAAAATAAATAAATTTAAATCTTATTAAATAATAACAAAAAAACCGCTCTCAAAAAGAAAGCGGTTTCAAGATTTATTTAAAATCCCAATTAAAATATCGCAGGATATTTCTGAGGATTTGTTTCGTTAAACATTGCATAGATTTTTTCAACCATATCATCCGCAGAAGGTTTGCTGAAATAATCTCCGTCACTTGCATACGCAGGTCTGTGATCGTTTGCGGAGATCGTTAACGGATCAGAATCTAAGAATCTGAACGCTTTTTGTTTTTCTAGAATCTGCTGAAGGATAAACGCTGAAGTTCCGCCTTCCACATCTTCATCAATCACAACCAATCGGTTTGTTTTCTTTACAGATTCAGCGATTTCATTTGTTAAATCGAAAGGAATTAATGACTGAACATCAATCACTTCCGCAGAAATCCCTAATTTTTCAAGTTCTTCTGCTGCCTCCATTACAATTCTCCACGTAGAACCGTAAGTAACCAACGTAACATCTTTTCCTTCTTTTGTCACCTCTATTTTTCCGACTGGAACAGTGAACTCACCTAAATTATCCGGTTGCTTTTCTTTTAATCTGTATCCATTTAAACACTCAACGATTACAGCCGGATCATCGCTCTGAAGCATGGTGTTATAGAATCCGGCAGCCTTGGTTAAGTTTCTCGGAACCAATACCAGAATTCCTTTTGAAAGATTCAGAATTCCCGCCATCGGAGAGCCTGAATGCCAGACTCCTTCCAGTCTGTGACCTCTCGTTCTGATGATAACCGGCGATTTCTGACCGCCTTTTGTTCTGTACTGAACGGTTGCCAGATCATCGCTCATTCCCTGTAAACAGTACAGAATATAATCAAGATACTGGATTTCAGCAATTGGTCTTAAACCTCTCATTGCCATTCCGATTCCCTGTCCTAGAATGGTTGCTTCACGGATTCCGGTATCGGCAATACGAACATCACCGTATTTTTCCTGCATTCCTTCAAGTCCCTGGTTTACGTCACCGATATTTCCGGCATCTTCACCAAACACCAAAGTTTCAGGATATTTTTCAAATATTTTATCGAAATTGTTTCTTACCACTACTCTTCCGTCCACATCTTCAGAAGCGTCGGAATAAATGGGCTTAATTTCCTTTACGTTTTCCGCTTTCCACTGAGACTGAGAATATAAATGAGAAGAATAATTGTCTTTTTCAACTTCAAAAATCTCGTTGTATTTCTGCATCAGTTGGTTTCTTTCCGCAGAATTCGTTCCTCTTGTTGCCAGTAAAGATTTTCTTACCAAATGGAAAACATCTTTCTTTGCTTTTGAAACGAGTTTATTGAATTGGCTGATGTAATTTTCAATTTCAGCATTCTGACCTTTAAGATTTTCAACCAAAGGCAAAACAGAACCGATTAAATCTGTAATTGTTTTCTGGTAATTTTCCCAAGCCTGTTTCTGACCTGTTTTTACCGTTTTTTTCGCTTCATTATCAATAACATCAAGTTCTTCTGCTGTTGCCAGAACTTCTTCTTTTCCTTCAATTTCGATGGAATAGTTTAAAATCCATTCTCTGAATTTTACCAATCCGTCAAACTGAGATTCCCAAGCCAGACGCTCTTCATTTTTATATCTTTCGTGAGATCCTGAAGTGGAGTGACCTTGAGGCTGTGTAACTTCAATCACATGAACCACTACCGGAACGCTTTCTACTCTTGCAAACTGTTCTGCTCTAGCATAAGCATCCAAAAGTGCAGGATAATCCCAAGCTTTCACCTGAATGATTTCACATCCCTGGTTTTCTCCTTCTTTTCTCTGGAAACCGCTCAGCATTTCAGCGATATCGGCTTTTGCTCTCTGGTTTTTCGTAGGAACAGAAATTCCGTACCCGTCGTCCCAGATCGAAACTACCATTGGAACCTGAAGCGCACAAGCCGCATTCAGTGTTTCCCAGAAATGACCTTCCGCTGTAGAAGCATCCCCGATTGTTCCGAATGCAATCTCATTTCCTTCTCTGGAAAACTTTTCAGAGCCTTCGAATTTTACGGTTTTATAAATTTTAGAAGCCTGAGCCAATCCTAATAATCTAGGCATTTGTCCTGCAGTAGGAGAAATGTCGGAAGAGATATTTTTCTGAGCCGTTAAATCTTTCCAGCTTCCGTCTTCATTTAAACTTCTTGTTGCAAAGTGACCGTTCATCTGTCTTCCGGCTGAAGCAGGTTCCCTTTCCACGCTAGTATCTGCATACAATTGTGCAAAAAAACTTTCAACAGTCAACGCATTTACAGCCAATGCAAAGGTCTGATCTCTGTAATATCCCGAACGGAAGTCTCCATCTCTGAAAACTTTCGCCATTGCAAGCTGAGGAAGCTCTTTTCCATCCCCAAAAATACCAAACTTAGCTTTTCCCGTAAGAACTTCTCTTCTTCCCAAGTAGGACATTTCACGAGAAATCCTTCCTAATTTGTAATCTTCAAGTATCTGATTTTTAAAATCTTGAAAGGAAATTTGCTGTGTTTCAATATAGGTTGTCTGCATAGCCAAATATTAAATATTTTTATTTTGAAGTATTTTGCTAATATACACTTTTTAAATTAATTTTAATTTTTAATAATTTTTTTTAAAAATTTGATAATAAAATAAATTGTGTTTATCTTGGAATAAATTTGTAAATGATGGAGAAAAAATCGTCTCATATCCTTAATGCATCGAGTAATCTTCTGGGGTTTTCTCTGGTCATTATCACTTCATTAAAGATATCAAAAATCAGCCACAGTACGCATTTGGACGAGTTCGCCGGAGTTGCCTGTCTGTTTTTTGCCTTCAGCTGCTTTTTTTCTTTTCTGGCTATAAGATCGAAACATGAAAGACGTTCTTTCAGATTTGAAACTATTGCGGATTATTTATTTTTAATCGCTTTATTTTGCATTGTTCTGGCTGTAATTATTGTGACAGTGAAAATAATTTAACTTTAAATAAAATAATTAATATTCAATTATATTTAAATTATCATCAATAATAAACAGATAAAGCCAAATAATACATATAAATTAAAAATTATTAAAAATTATTAATAATTTATTTAATATTTTAGCTTAAAATTCACAAATAACACGGCATACATTTTGACGATCTTGAAAAAATTCACAAATTTAAAAGGATCATGAAAAAATCATTATTTCAGTCAGTTGGCTTATTCTTATTCTGTGCCCTTTCAGGAACAACATTCGCACAAGTAGGCATAAATACGGGTAATCCTCAAGCCACCTTTCATGTAGACGGCGCCAGAGATAATGCAGCCTCGGGAACGCCGACTGCTGCACAGCAATCTAACGACGTAGCCGTTACTTCATCTGGAAATTTAGGTATCGGAACTGTTGCTCCCACAGAAAAATTAGATATTGTAACAGGTAATGCGAGAATTCGAAACATCAATTCAAACGTTGGCATTGGAGGAACAGACAGAGTGGTTGTTGCAGATGCAAACGGTGTTTTAAAAACTATAAATTTCAATGCGTACTCGTTATTTCACGCAAGGCTAACCGCTAATCAGAACGCCAATTCCTCTATTACAACTTTATTATTCGGTACTCCTCTATCAACTTCCCCTTATTATTCTTACAACACTACTACAGGAGTTTTAACATTCAATCAGGCAGGAAATTATCTGGTTACTTTACAGGCAAGCTTTGTTAATGCTCCGGCAGGAACTCAATTGCTGATTGGAATAAGACCGGTTCCGGATGCTGATTATTTAGGACGAGGCAGTCATTATAATGCAGTGGCAACTTCAGGTTCGGTGGGTGAACTTATGAATTATACAACACTGCTTGTGATTCCAACCGCAGGATATCAGGTTCGTTTTACGGCAGCTCCGAATCAGAACTGTACTGTTTTGGCGACAGAAACGGGAAGTACGGGAAGCGGAAATGTAACAAGCGTAACAATTCAGAAGATTTAATCAGCGTCTTAATAAAAAAATAAGCCGGAAAATCCGGCTTATTATATTTTATTTAAAATTTTCTTTCAATTACGTAATCAAGCATAATCCGCAATGATTTTTTTGCTTCAGAATCGGGAAATTCGTTCAGAATATCAATTGCTTTTTGCTGAAAGTCTTTCATTACGGTAATCGCATACTCCAAACCTCCGGAACTTTTAACAAAATTAATCAACTCTTTTACGCGTTTCTGATCGTTATTGTAACGTTTAATGGTATTGAAATAGTATTTGCGGTCTTTCTCGTTTGCTGTTTTCAAAGTATGGATCAGAGGCAGTGTCATTTTCTGCTCTTTGATATCAATTCCTACAGGTTTTCCGATGACGTTCGATGTTAAATAATCAAAAAGGTCGTCTTTGATCTGGAAAGCCATTCCGGTATAAGTTCCGAAATCCATCATTTTTTTAGCCAGAACTTCATCTGCATTATTCGATAAAACGCCGATTTCGCAACACGCAGCAATTAAAGTCGCTGTTTTCTGACGGATAATTTCATAATATACATCTTCCGTAATATCCAGTTTTCTGGCTTTTTCCAGCTGAAGAAGTTCACCTTCAGACATTTCGCGGATGGTTCTTGAAATAACACCTAATAAATCGTAGTCTTTATGATCTGTAGATAATAAAACAGATTTGGATAAAAGATAATCCCCTACCAAAACAGCAATTTTATTTTTCCACAACGCATTAATTGAAAAGAAATTGCGACGCTTAAAACTTTCATCCACCACATCATCATGAACCAGAGTTGCGGTGTGAATCAGCTCGATCATGGAAGCTCCACGATATGTTTTTTCGTTGACATCGCCGACTAATTTTGCACAAAGAAAGACAAACATCGGACGCATCTGTTTTCCTTTTGTGGTAACAATAAAACGAGTGACTTTATCTAGTAAAGGTACTTTGCTCTGCATGGATTCATAAAACTTCTGCTCGAAAAGTTTCATTTCCTCATTGATCGGTCGCTTGATTTCTTCAACGGTGTTCGCCACAATCTTTGAATAAGAGATAAATTATTAATTCCCACAAAGATAATTTTTTTCGGGCAATTTTAAGAGAAATTAATCTTTGAGTTTATCTATCGGAATAAAATACAGGCTTTGTTTTCCTCCGCCAATCGGAGAATGAAATTTTTCCCCCGAAATATAGATTCCTGTTTCATCAACGGCAATTCCTTCAATTTGTCCAATAGATAAAGCACTTCCCAGATAATAATGTCGTGGATTTTCTTTAAAAAAAACTCCGGATTCAGCTTCATTAAAAATATCTAAAAAGACTTCTGTATTCTTTGTATAGCCTATCAAATAAAGCTTTTTATTAAAATAAAAAGCATCTGTTACCATAAAACCGGTCTTAAAAGTTTCTGTTTTCTGTGCTTTTTGCTTTTCTGAAATTTCAGGATCGATAATGTAATGTGTTGTTGATTTTGAACCCCATTCTTTTGTAAAGAGATGAATTTTACCATTTAAATAAATCATCGCTTCCGCATCGAAGTCCGTTTCGGAATATTTCGGAATAAATTCCTGCTGTTCGGGATATTCGAAGGAAATTACTTTTACAGAATCGTTATTTAATGTATTATTTTCAAAAGGAACTTTATAAATTTCGAGGTCTTTTCTTGTTCCGCCGTTGTTTCCGAAATCTCCGATGTAAAAGTTTTTACCGTCGTTTGTAAGTGCTTCCCAATCTTTATTTTTAGCGTTGATTTGTACGGTGCCGATAATTTTTCCTGTTTTTTTATCCAATTCGAAAAGTTCGGGAGAATTTCCGCTGTCGTTAAAAGTATACAGTTTTCCGTTGATTAGACTCAGCCCTGAAGTTTCTTTCACTTTATCATCCAAATAATTGACTCTGTACTTTCTGATTTTGAACAGATCCGCCTGTTGGGAAAATGAGACTGTTGAAACGGTAATGGCAAATATGATGAAAAGCTTTTTCATGCGGTAAAAATATTTATTTAAACACAAAGGCACTAATTTTTTATACTAATTTCACTAATACTTATGTAGAATTTTATATGCTTTTCGTAGTTTTGAACATAATAAAGTTGAGTAATTTTTTTAACACAAAGCTCGCAAAGATTTTTTTATTACTATTCGTTTTTAAGTTCGCAAAGGCGTATCACTTAACTAAGATAACGAAGAAGAGATTGAATTTAAATTTAAGCAAACAAAAAAGACGAGCAAGCCCGTCCTAATTTATTGTATTTAAATTCAAATATTGTGAAATCTCTGTCAAAATAGCGTGACCAGTGTTTTAGAGAACTAAGCAGATTTCTTCTGAACCTGATCTTTATTTTTATTTTTTCTTGCCCAATAATCTTTTTGATATTGTCTTACTGTTTTTCCGGTTCCGTCGTGCCGCCATCCCGGAGAATTAAAGATATAATTGATACGATCTGAAAATTTCAGTCCCGGCTGTTTAATATCTTTCCATATTTTTCTCCATTCGTATAACAAAACCGTGTCTGGTC
Organism: Chryseobacterium sp. 2P; assembly: GCF_059579425.1. Classification (NCBI taxonomy): domain Bacteria; kingdom Pseudomonadati; phylum Bacteroidota; class Flavobacteriia; order Flavobacteriales; family Weeksellaceae; genus Chryseobacterium; species Chryseobacterium sp. 2P. The sequence goes on along the minus strand of NZ_CM184194.1, from coordinate 1,531,917 downwards.
TGTCATTCGGCATTTTTGGATAAATACCGTACTTTACAGGAACATTAGGGTCTTCTTTTTCGAAAGTTCCGAAAATTTTGTCCCAGATAATAAGGCACATTCCCATATTTCTGTCAAGATATTTGATGTTACATGCATGATGAACACGGTGATGAGAGGGCGTTACCAAGATATATTCCAGAAATCCCATACTTTTTACAGTCTGCGTATGAACCCATGTTCCGTAAACCTGACCAATCGCATAAACCACCATAATGTGCCACGGATTGAATCCTAAAAAAGCCAGTGGTGAAAAGTACAAATATCTGTATAGAGGCTGTAAAACCGGACTTCTGAAACCTGTGGTCAAATTGAAATATTCCGAGTTATGGTGCGTAATATGAACCGCCCAGAATGCTCTGGAATGATGATCTACATAATGAAGAACGTAGTACGCAAAATCCGTTACCACAAAACAGATCAGCCAATACCAGATCGTAAATTCCCACGTGAAAAATCTATGATTGTAAAAGAAAAACATGACAAACATGGCAAATCCTTTCATTAAAAGATCCAGCCCGAAGTTCATCAGTGCCAAATAAACACTTGTTGCAACGTCTTTTTTATCATATAATTTAGCCTCGGAAACATGGCTGTAAATCATTTCGGCTAAAATAACAGCAGCGTGAACAGGAATTGCCCATGAGTAGACACTTTCCAATCCATTTTCATCCATAAAGTAATCCATCATCACTTTTAAATTTGTGGTACAAAGTTAGGATTTTACAAAAACGATAAGAAAAATTTTTGTTTTTTTTAATAAAAATTTAATCCGAAGACTTATTGGCAAGCTGTCCGCAGGCTGCATCAATATCTCCGCCACGGCTTTTTCTTACCACACAGACAATTCCGGCATTTTCAAGCTGGCGGATATAATTTTCCTCTGCCTGTTTGTTGCACTGGTCATATTTTCCGTCTCCAATGGGATTATACTGGATTAAATTTACTTTCGAAGGAACCTGCTTACAGTATTTAATCAGGGCTTTGATGTCTTCATCTCCGTCGTTAATTCCTTTCCATACACAATATTCGAAAGTAATGACAGAGCCTGTTTTTTTATACCAGTACTGAAGAGATTCCATGATTTCCGTTAAAGGAAACTTATCGGAAAAAGGCATGATCTCATTACGTTTTACTTCGATTGCGGAATGGAGTGATAAAGCTAATTTCACTTTCAGTTCTTCATCAGCAAGCATTTTAATCATCTTCGGAATTCCGGAAGTTGAAACCGTAATTCTTCTCGGAGACATTCCCAGACCTTCCGGTTGGGTAATTTTCCGGATTGCTTCCACTACATTCTTGTAATTCATCATCGGCTCTCCCATTCCCATAAAAACAATGTTGGAAAGCGGTCTGTCGAAGTACATTTTGCTCTGGCTGTCGATTAAAGCAACCTGATCCACGATTTCAGCAACTTCAAGATTTCTCATTCTTTTGAGTCTTGCGGTTGCGCAGAATTCGCAGTTTAATGAACATCCCACCTGTGAAGAAACGCAGGCTGTCGTTCTGGTTTCTGTAGGAATAAGAACGGATTCCACCAATAAGCCGTCGTGTAATTTCACTCCGTTTTTAATGGTTCCGTCTGTGCTTTTCTGAAGCTGATCCACAGAAACAGGATTGATGGTATACTCTTCCGCGATTCTTTCACGAAGAGACTTTGAAAGATTCGTCATTTCATCAATCGAGTGGAGATTTTTACTCCACAACCAGTCGTACACCTGCTTCGCACGAAACGGTTTTTCCCCCAAAGAAACAAAATATTCTTTGAGCTGGTCCAGTGATAAAGTTCTGATGTCTTTCATTATATTGTTGGAAGTTAGATGTCAGAAGATGGAAGAAAAATTGGGCGTCGAATTGCAAACTTCCAACACCCAACTTCCAGCTTCTGTTCTTATAAAATTAACATTGCGTCTCCGTAAGAGTAGAATTTGTATTTTTCTTTTACGGCTTCTTCGTAAGCGTGCATTACGAAATCTCTTCCTGCAAACGCTGCGATCATCATGATTAATGTAGATTTTGGCGTGTGGAAGTTCGTAATCATACAGTTTGCCACTCCGAAATCGTGTGGAGGATAAATAAATTTATTGGTCCATCCGTGGAAAGCAGAGATCTTTTTGTTTGAAGAAACAGAAGTTTCCAAAGTTCTCATGGTAGTTGTTCCAACGGCACAAACTCTTCTGTTTGCTTCCACAGCATTGTTGATGATCTGAGCATTTTTCTCATCGATGAAGATTTCTTCAGATTCCATTTTGTGCTTAGAAAGATCTTCTACTTCAATCGGGTTAAATGTTCCCAAACCAACGTGAAGCGTAACCTCAGCAAAGTCGATTCCTTTGATTTCCAGTCTCTTCATCAGATGTTTTGAAAAGTGAAGTCCTGCAGTTGGTGCTGCAACCGCTCCTTCTACTTTTGCATAGATGGTTTGGTATCTTTCCGCATCTTCAGGTTCAACATCTCTTTTGATGTATTTCGGAAGCGGAGTTTCTCCCAATTCCTTTAATTTAGCTCTGAATTCTTCGTAAGAACCATCGAATAAGAATCTTAAAGTTCTTCCTCTTGAAGTGGTGTTGTCTATAACTTCTGCTACTAAAGATTCATCTTCTGTGAAGAATAATTTGTTACCAATTCTGATTTTTCTTGCAGGATCTACCAAAACGTCCCAAACGCGGGTTTCCTTATCCAGCTCTCTTAATAAGAAAACTTCAATTTTAGCTCCCGTTTTTTCTTTATTTCCGTATAAACGTGCAGGAAAAACTTTAGTATTGTTGAAGATAAAAAGATCTCCTTCGTCGAAATAATCAACCACATCTTTGAACAGTTTATGCTGAATTGTTTCAGTTTTTCTGTCTAAAACCATTAATCTGGCTTCGTCTCTGTGTTCTGATGGGTGTTCTGCCAATAATTCCGCAGGAAGATCAAAATTAAAATCTGATGTTTTCATTTTTTAAATTACGGTTTAAAAATTTATAGAAATTACATGGTGTAATTTTCGGAGTGCAAATATACGACATGAAACACCCCTTTGTCAAGTATTATTTACATAGATGTTAAAGTAACTCTTTGTGTATTTTTTAAATAAACATAACTAACTAATAATCAACAATATAATTATTTTATGTTTTGTATTTTTTGAATGAGATGCCTTTGTATTTCTTTAAATTAAAAAGTTTTATTTAAGAATTTTGTTTAGCGTTGCGTTTAAATAATCGCAAGGATAAACAAAGAATCTATTTTAAATTATTGAAACCAAGATAAACAAGGGCGTTTCACTTATTTTCGAAATACAAAGATTCAAAGTATTTAAATTAATTTTAATTGAAATAAAAAACCGTGATTTCCCGATATTTTTTATACCGTAAAAAAGCTATTTTTGAGAACATTAAAAATTTACACTATGAGCAAATATTCGATTGAATCTTTTGTGAACGAAACGAAAGAAAATCCAATGGAAAGAGATTATTTCGAACTGGAAAAGCCATCTCTTCTGGAGATCAACCTTAATAATCAGTCTGTCTGGACGAAGGCAGGAAGCATGGTCGGCTACATCGGAAACGTTAATTTCGAAAGACAGGGAATGCTTTCCGGAGGAATTGGAAACTTATTGAAAAAAGCGATCAGCGGCGAAGGAGCAAAATTAATGAAAGCCGAAGGAACCGGAAAATTGTACGTTGCGGATTCCGGAAAAAAAGTTCGTATTCTTTATTTAAATAATGAAGCAGTCTGCGTGAACGGAAACGACGTTTTGGCACACGAACAAAGCATAAAAAGCGATATTACAATGCTAAAAAGTATTGCAGGCGTAATGTCAGGCGGACTTTTTCAGGTGAAATTATCCGGAACGGGACATATCGCGATTACCACTCACGGCGAACCGTTGACATTATTGGTAACTCCCGATGCTCCGGTTTTCACAGATCCGAATGCCACCGTTGCGTGGTCGGGAAATCTATCTCCTGAACTGAAAACCAATGTTTCTTTTAAAAGTCTGATAGGAAGAGGAAGCGGTGAGGAATTTCAGATGAAATTCTCAGGAAATGGATGGGTTCTGATACAGCCTTATGAGGAGGTTTACAGGATTGAGAAGTAATTATTTTTCAAATAAATCTTAGCAGGGATAGTTTTTATTCCTGCTATTTTAATTCAGAAATTCTACAATCTTCTTCCACTCCTCCAGTTTCTTTTCAAAAGAAACCGTATGAAGCGGGCTTGTGGAAGGCAGTAAAAATAAAGGTATTTTATAATTCTTTCCTAAAATTTTCTGCAAATTTTTATACGACTTTCCGCCGTTACAAAAGATTGCCTTAATATTCGGATGAACTTCCAGGAGTTCTTCAACCTGGTTGGCTTCTTCATTTTTTATTTCAGAATCCAGACTTCCTTTTCTTTCGCAGGAATCGATAACATCCCAAAGTGCAATGTTGTGTTTCTTTAAAATATTGATTCTTTCAGCATAATCTTCTGTAAATTCTTCGTTAAGCAATTCAAAGATGATTTTCCAGAATTTGTTTTGGGGATGACCGTAATACTGTTGTTTTTCTAACGATTTTACACCGGGAATTGATCCCAGAATGATAATTTTAGAATCGTTATCAATGATTGGCGGAAAGGAAGATATTCTGTTTTGCATGATTCAAATACATATACATTTTGGCTAAAGTCATTATTAATTTTCAAAACAAAAAACGGACTAAAAGCCCGTTTTCTGTTGATTTTTATATTTGTTTAAACCACCCCGTCAAAAATTCTATGAATTTTTGCCACCCCTCCAAAGGAGGGGAATTCAGAAGGGAAGATTACATTTATAACGTTTCTTTTAGCCAGTCGAAGAATTCTCTTTGCCAAACCAATCCGTTTTGTGGATGCAGCACCCAGTGATTTTCATTCGGGAAATAGACCAGTTTAGATTTTAAACCTCTCAGTTTTGCTGCCTGAAAGGCTTCCTGTCCTTGTTCGTAAGGCACTCTGAAGTCGATTCCACCCTGAACGATCATAATCGGCTTATTCCATTTATCAACAAAATTGCTTGGGTTGAATTCCGTATAAGCTTTTGGTTGCGGTTTTTCCCACGGTGAACCGAGATCCCAGTTCGCAAACCAAAGTTCTTCCGTTGTTAAATACCAAGATTTCATATCGAATAATCCATCGTGCGCGATGAACGTTTTGAATCTGTTTTCGTGAATTCCTGCTAACATAAATACGCTGTAACCTCCATAACTTGCTCCGACAGCAGCAACTCTGCTTCCGTCAACGTAAGGTAAAGTTTTTGCGTAATCTGTTGCGGCCAAATAATCTCTCATTGGTTGTCCTCCCCAGTCTCTTGAGATTTCTTCATTCCATTTTGTTCCCCAACCCGGCATTCCTCTTCTGTTTGGTGCAACAACAATGTATCCGTTGGCTGCCATTAAAGCAAAATTCCATCTTGTGCTGAAGAATTGTGTTAATGCAGATTGCGGACCTCCCTGACAATAAACAAGGGTTGGATATTTTTTATTCGGATCAAAGTTTGGCGGATAATGGAACCACACTCCCATTTCTTTTCCGTCCGAAGTTTTCACCATTTTTAGTTCAGATTTTCCCTGAGCCAACTGTGCATACATTTCTTTATTGGCTTCCGTAACCTGCTTCATTTCTCCGTTTTTAAGGTTGACAGAGAAAATATCTGTGGCGTGGTTAATATCGGTTCTTCCTACCAAAAGTGAAGTCTTCTGATCGGCAAAAATTTCGTTCACATCAAAATCACCTTTCGTGATCTGCTGCACTTTGGCATTTTTAGGATCTAAAGAGAATAACTGCTTCGTTCCTCTGAAAGCTGCCGTAAAATAGATCATTTTTGAATCTCCGCTCCAGAAAACATCTCCGGAAACACTTTCGTCCCAACCTGCGGTGAGGTTTGTTGTTTTTCCGGATTTCCAATCCATGATTTTTACATCATTTTTATCGGCTTCATAACCATCTCTTGACATACTCTGCCACAAAAGTGATTTTCCGTCCGGACTGAATTTCGGATTAACGTCGTATCCTTTATTAGATTCAGTTAAATTTTTTGTTGTTCCTGAAGCAAGATCGTATGCAAAAATATCCGTGTTTGTGCTTGTAGAGTACTCTTTGCCGCTTTTCGGTTTGGTAACATATAAAAGTTGTGCAGAATCCGGACTCCAGATGAAATCTTCCGCTCCGCCAAAAGGTCTTTGCGGAGAATCCCACATTTTTCCTTCCAGTAAATCTTTTGCAGAATCTGCTTTATCCGAAACATTTACCACGAAAACATGATTATACTTTCCTTCATTGAAATAATCCCAGTGTCTGTGATTCAGATCTGTATAAACTTGCGCGGTGGTTTTCGGAGTATCGGAATATTTGTCTTTTCCCATTACTTTTTCTACCAAAACCTGCTTGCTGAAGGCTATTTTTTTACCGTCGGGAGAAATAACAATGTTGTCTGCTTCACCGATGGTGTAAAACTCCGTCCATGTTTTACCGTTGTCTTTTGAAAGAAAAATCTTATCACCTTCCTGCGCGTACAATCCGTTTTTATCCCACTGAATCAGTGCTTTTTTGCCTAAATCAACTTTCACGGACTGGTTGTTCAGAACATTCAGGAAATAGTTCTCACTTTTTGTTTTTTCGGTTTTAAGATCGGTCTGTCCAATTTTGTAGATTAACGAGGACTGATCGGGAGAAACTGCCTGTACTCCAACTTTTTTCAAAGTCCATAAAATTTCAGGCGTCATTAGTTGTTGTGCATTCATTAAGAGCGGAGCTGCCAAAGCCAGCAGACTGTACTTAAGTTTCATATTAATTCATTTTTTATGACTTTATCATTCAATCCAATCATAAAGTCTTTATTTAATTCAAAGATTGCCAAAGTTAACTATTTTTAAAACACAAACGCGCACAAAAAATCGCCTGTCGTTTTAACAGGCGATTTTTATGTCATTTTAAATTTTAAACTAATCTCCGTCCGAAAACATTGAGTTTGCCAGTGAGCTGACAATGGAAAGCAGGATGCTGAAAATCAACGCCCATAAAAATCCGTCTACCATCATGCTGTCTATAAAATAATCGGCGATCAGGATAATAATTGCATTGATTACTAAAGTGAACAGTCCCAATGTAATGATCGTTAAAGGCAATCCTAAAATATTAAGAATAGGTTTTACAATTAAATTCAAAAGTCCTAAAACGATGGCAAAAATGATCGCTCCGCCAAATCCTGTAAAGTGTACTCCCGGTAAGATCCATGTTAAAAGATAAGCAACAATGGCCGTTACCAAAAGTCGAATAATTAAGTTCATAGTATGATTTTTTAATGTTGTTGATGCGTGTTACTGTGCAAAAGCTATTCCACTTGTTTGAAAAATTATCTGATCTTCATCATCGTGACCAAGGATGTTGCAACGTGGCTTTCAGATGCTCCGTTTTCATCAGCCACATAAATTTCTGTGCGGATCACGCTGATCTTTGAACCTCCTTTTATTACATAAGATTTTGAAATTAAAGCGTCTCCGATGGCAGGTCTTAAATAATTGACTTTCAATTCAACGGTTACGACATAACAGTCTTCTTCGTAATGACTTACTGCCGCGTAACCTGAAGAAACATCCACCAAAGAAGCAATCATGGCTCCGTTGAACATTCCTGCTTTTCTTGTCATGAGTTCCATTTTCGGGATTTTCATGGAAATGAAGTCGGTTTCCACTTCCAGAAGTTCGGCTTTGTAGAATTTTAATGTTTCGGAGCGGTTGAAACTGTCGGTGATGAGTTGTTTTTTATGGGGAGTCATTTTTGGTTTGTAATTTAAACACAAGTTGCACAAATTTTTTCACAAATGCGAAAATATTATGTTTGCTTTTGATTTAAACACGAATGGCACGGATAGATTTCACAAATTTTATTTTTAACACGAATCGCACGAATAATTTGTTCACAAATGGCGCAAATGTTTTAATCATTAAGGATATTTGAGAAGTTAAGAATTATTCTGTTTTGGCTGAAGCCTTTGTTTTGGGTAAAATTTGAAAGCGGACTAAAGTCCGCTCCTATTGATGTTTCGTTGTGATAATCGTGAAAATATTTGTGGTATTTGTGTTTAATTTTTAGTTTAAAACAATCTGAAATTGTTCATCCATCGACAAAATACCTTCTGCCAAACTTTCGGGATGGGTGGTGAAGCCTTTTAATTTTGAAGTTTTGCCTTTCAGAACCAGATCCATTAATTGCTTATCCGAAAGCTTTTTTCCGAAGATTTCAAAGGAAACTTTAAAGCCGCAGTTTTTAAAATCGGAACAGCCGACAGCAGTTTTTCCTTTCATCAAATGATGTTCTTTGCATTTCGGACATTTGGTTTCTTCCCAAGATTGGAGTTCTTTTTTAACGGCAGGTTCGCGTTTTTTCTTTTCTTTTATCTCCTCCACTTTTTCTTCTTCCAAAGAAATGACTTTCCCTTTTCCGTCGACTACTTTTTTGGTAAGATCTGTCACCATCTGGATCAGCTCTTCCTTAAAATGATTGGCTTCATATTCGCCTTTTTCAATTTTTCGGAGTTTCAGTTCCCATTCTCCGGTTAATTCGGGACTTTTCAGCAATTCATCTTCAATGGTGTCAATCAGTTGAATTCCGGTTTGGGTAGCGATGAGATTTTTTCTTTTCTTCTCGATATATTTCCGCTTGAAAAGCGTTTCGATAATATTGGCGCGGGTTGAAGGTCTTCCGATGCCGTTGTTTTTCAGGAGTTCGCGCAGTTCATCATCTTCCACCTGTTTTCCTGCGGTTTCCATAGCTCTCAGCAAAGTTGCTTCCGTGTATGGTTTTGGCGGAGTCGTTTTTCCCTGATGGATCATCGGATCATGTGGTCCGGTTTCTCCGACGGTAAATTCGGGAATGGTCTGTTCTTCTTCCTTTTCTTTTTCTTTATCGTTGGGTTCTTCTTTCGGTTCTTTGGCGTAAACGGCTCTCCATCCCGGTTCCAATATCTGCCTTCCGCTGGTTTTGAAAGGAATGGTTCCTACTTTTCCTTCTACTAAAGTATTGGAAATTTTACACTCGGGATAAAATACGGCAATGAAACGTTTCGCAACCAGATCATAAACTAACTTTTCTTCCCTGCTTAAATTCTGGGAAGGCGGAACTTCCGTCGGAATAATTGCGTGGTGATCTGTTACTTTGGTATCATCAAAAACCGCTTTCGATTTGGAAATCGGAGCTTCCAGTAAAGGGGCGATAAGTTCCTGATAGAAATACATTTTCTTCAGAATTCCTTCTATTTTCGGATATAAACTTTCAGACAAGTACGTTGTATCCACACGCGGATACGTAACGTGCTTTTTCTCGTAAAGACTCTGAATATAATTAAGCGTATTCTCCGCAGAATAGCCGTATTTTTTGTTGGCTTCCACCTGAAGTGCCGTCAAATCAAAGAGTCTCGGATTTTTTTCTTTTCCTTCTTTAATTTCAAAGGATACGATTTCGAAAGGATTCTGTTTTAAATATTCCAGCCCTTTTTCTGCGCGTTCCAATGTTTTGAGACGGTCGATGGCGGCGTTAAAAATAACTTCGCGGTATTTGGTTTTCAGTTCCCAATATTCTTCGGTGGTAAAAGCATCAATCTCTTTCTGACGCTGAACGAGCATTGCCAAAGTGGGAGTCTGTACTCTTCCGATGGAAAGAACAGCTTTATTTCCGCCAAATTTTTTGGTGAAAAGTCTTGTTGCATTAATTCCCAGCAACCAGTCTCCGATCGCTCTTGCGTTTCCTGCGAGATAGAGATTTTTGTAATCTTCGGCAGGTTTTAGATTGGCAAAACCTTCTTTAATCGCTTCTTCGGTAAGGGATGAAATCCACAAACGCTGAATGGGTTTATTGCATTTTGCTTTCTGTAAAACCCATCTCTGGATCAGTTCTCCTTCCTGACCGGCATCCCCGCAATTGATGACCTCATCACATTCTTCGACTAATCTTTCAATAACTTTAAACTGATTTTCTACGCCTTTGTTGGGGATTAATTTGATCCCGAAATTATTGGGAATAATGGGCAGCAGAAACAGATTCCACGATTTGTACTGCGGACCGTAATCGTGAGGTTCTTTGAGGGTGCAAAGATGCCCGAAAGTCCATGTCACACAATAGCCGTTTCCTTCCATATAGCCCTGTTTCGGCGTGGTCGCGCCCAACACTTTGGCGATATCTCTGGCAACACTGGGTTTTTCGGCAATACAAAGTTTCATGAATGTCTCGGAATTTTTTGGAGAGGGCAAAAATCGGGATTTTTTTTGGATTTTGCTAATTTGCGGATTGTTGGTTGAAAATAAGCCTGTCTGGACTTTTTAAAACGAAGGGTATTACTTAATTTTTTGAAAATAGATACGCCATGATTGTCATTCCGGAGGAATCTATACTAGAATATTTTTGTGTGAATTTCGTAGATCCTTTCAGGATGACAAATGTGGAGGAAAGCTGGGCATTTTCAAACGCAAAGTTTTTTTATGATAGTGATTGTTTTGAGGAAGCAAAGTTATGCAGATTTCATCTGTGATGAAGCGTGTGTTTTAGAATCTGTTTTTCTTTGGTTCTTTTTATAGAACAATTTTACATTGTTTTTGGGTTGGAATTTTAAACTTTATTTTTTCCAGACTTTAAAATACTTTGTTTAGATCCTTTCAGGATGACAAATGTGGAGGAAATTAAGCGTTTTCAGACGCAAAGTTTTTTTATGATGATGATTATTTTGAGGAAGCAAAGTTATGCAGATTTCATCTGTGATGAAGCGTGCGTTTTAGCACCTGTCTTGCTTGGGTTCTTTTTTCTTATAATTTCTAATACTTTGCTTAGATCGATGACAGATGTGGTGGAAAGTTGGGCGTTTTCAAACGCAAAGTTTTTTTTTATGATGGTGTTTATTTTGAGGAAACAAAGTTATGCAGATTTCATCTGTGATGAAGCGTGTGTTTTAGCATCTGTTTTTCTTTGGTTCTTTTTATAGAACAATTTTACATTGTCTTTGCGTTGGAATTTTAAATTTTATTTTTCAGTATTTCTAATATTTTGCTTAGATCCTTTCAGGATGACAAATGTGGAGGAAAGCTGGGCGTTTTTAAGCGCAAAGTTTTTTTATGATGGTGATTGTTTTGAGGAAGCAAAGTTATGCAGATTTCATCTGTGATGAAGAGTGTTTTAGCATTTGTCTTGCTTGAGTTCTTTTTCTTATAATTTCTAATACTTTGTTTAGATCTTTTCACGATGACAGATGTGGTGGAAAGTTGGGCGTTTTCAAACGCAAAGTTTTTTTATGATGGTGATTATTTTGAGGAAGCAAAGTTATGCAGATTTTATCTGTGATGAAGCGTGTGTTTTAGAATCTGTTTTTCTTTGGTTCTTTTTATAGAACAATTTTACATTGTCTTTGGGTTGGAATTTCAAATTTGATTTTTTCAGTATTTCTAATATTTTGCTTAGATTTTTCTTTCAGTATGACAAATGTGGGGGAAAAGAATTCAGAGTTAAAAGACAAATTTGTCTGGAGAAATTCAAAACAGTCCTTTAACGGCTTTTCGGGTAACCGGGAAAGTATGTTTCACCCCAGCAAGAGACTTTCCGGGAACCTCGAAAGCTTCCTGCATCCCTGCGACAAACTTTCCGGAAGGCGGGAAACCGTCTTGCACCCCTGCAAGAAACTTTCCCGGAAATTAAAAAAGCTCCCTTAAAAAAGAGAGCTTCAAAACAATTCACACGATATCACTACACTTCCATCGGAACTTCCATGAGAAGAATCTCAGTGTTTTCCGATGTGGATTTTATGTTTAATTCGGAAATATCCCAAATTCCGAAGCCGTCTCTTTCTTCCAGTTTCCGTCCTTCAATTTCTGCGCTTCCTTTGATGATAAAAACATAGACACCGTTTCCTTTTTTCTTTATCTGATATTGGGTTTCAGCCGTATTTTCAAAATCTCCGAGATGAAACCATGCTTCCTGATGAATCCATATTCCGTCGTCTTGAGGATCGGGTGAAAGGATCTGCTGAAATCTGTTTTGGCTTTTCGTTCTGTCGAGTTTCATCTGGTCGTATCTTGGCGTTACATTTCTTTTATTGGGATAAACCCAGATTTGCAGAAATTTAACCAAATCGCCTTCATCTTTACTGAATTCACTGTGCATTAATCCTGTTCCGGCGCTCATCACCTGAATTTCGCCGCCTTTTATTTCGTTATGATTTCCCAGATTGTCATGATGGATCAGGGTTCCTTCCAGTGCAATGCTGATGATTTCCATATTGTCGTGAGGATGCGTTCCAAAGCCTTTTCCTGTGGCTACGGTATCATCATTCAGCACTCTTAAGGCGCCGAACTGCATTTTTTCGGGATCATAAAATTCTCCGAAGCTGAAGGTCTTTTTACTGACCAGCCACTGTTCGTTGGTTACTCCTCTTGAATCTGCGCGGTGCACGACTCTGTTTTCAGGTTTTTTTGCTGCTGCAAAGCTGCTTTCCACCTCGTTGAACAGCAATCCGCTTCCGCCGCCGTAATGTTCTATTATTTTTATATTTTCATCAAAATTTCTGCAAAAAACACCGATCTGTTTTTCGAACTGCTCTTCCAGACCGGAACTCAGCAAAACGATATCGACGGGATTCTTCTTGATAAAATCCTCGCTCTTGCTTTCATCACTCAGAATTTCAGCCTTCCACCCATCATTTTTTTCGATAATTCTTTGTAAGGTTGCAAGAATTTCGACATTTTTTCCGATTACCAAAAAGTTCAGTGCTTTCATTTTGATTCAATTAAAAGTTAATGGTTTACAATTATAAATTTTTACAGTTCTTCTTTGGACCATACATCGCTGTATTCGTCGGGACGGCGTTTGAACTGGGCGTGAACATACGGACACAGCGGAACAATTTTGAGCTGATGTTCTCTTGCATATGACACCAGTTTTTCCAGCAGGATCTTTGCAAATCCTCTGCCTTCAAATTCTTCGTTTACTTCCGTATGGTATACCGTTAATTTATCTCCAATGACAGAGATGTCCATTTTCCCTGCTTTTTTATCGTCTGAGAAAAGCTGAATTTCTCCTCTTACATTTCCTAAAACAACTTCTGTTCTTTCCATAATTTTGATTTTTAATGATGATGTAAAATTAGGCAGCCTGAATTTGCCGGATCATGATGTATGATAATAAATCCGTTTTATTTTGATTAAACTGAAAGAAGCGGTGAATTCTTTTTTTAAGGTGATGAACATAAATTTTCTGTTTGTATCGCTGTAAATTTTTCGTTTGCGAAGGGATTACACGCAGCGAAGGCTTGATTTTCGGAACATCAAAAGGAAGTTTAAAGCTATTATTCGGCTTTTTTGAGCGAAATTAAAGGTGAATTGATAGTATTTTCAAAAATTAAATCATTAAAAATCAAAACATTAAAAACAAGAGATCAATTTATTTTCTAAAAAGTCTACTTTTTTAGTGGACTAATAAAAAATATGTTTTATATTTGCAACCGTAATCAGGATATAATAATACAATGAAAGCAGAATTCAAGAACAGCACCGTAAGAAAACATATCAATCATTTTATGATGATGTATTGCTGTATGCCTATGCTTCATTCCTGTTGTGGTTAACCTTACTTTTATATGACATATTTCTAAAGGCTTTACCACGTTGTAGAGCCTTTTTTATTTAAAAACAACATTAAAAAATATCATGAATACTAATAAAAACAAATGGCTGATTCCTATAGCCTTCACCAATATTTATGTAATATGGGGAATTACTTTCCTCGCCATTTCTTTCGGGTTAAACGGATTTCCGCCTTTTATTCTTTCGGGGTTCAGATTTTTGGGCGCAGGAATAATAATGATCGGATATCTGCTCGTAAAAGGTGAAAAAGCCAATTCTGCCATCAACTGGAAAAAAAATGCCATCACCGGAATTCTCATCCTTACGGGAGGAACGGGATTGGTTGCGTGGGGAGAACAATATGTAACCGCTTCTGAAGCAGCCATCGCTATTGCAACGGGACCTTTTTGGTTTATCGCCATTGATAAGAAAAACTGGAGTTATTATTTCTCGGATAAGTTTATTCCTTTGGGCTTGGTGATCGGGTTTGCAGGACTTATTTTATTTCTCAACGGAAGTGTAAGTTCTTCCGGCTCTCATACACAAACAGCAGATGCTTCAATCAGGATAATTGCATTTATTGTTCTGGGATTGAGCTCTGTAGCATGGGTTTTAGGGTCTCTTTATTCCAAAAAAAATCCGGCTGGCCATTCAACCTTTATGAATATTGCCCAACAGCTTATTACTGCCGGTATTGCTTCATTGGTTATTGCATTTTTCAGAAATGAATGGACTGGTTTTTCAATCATAAAAGTACCGTTAAACGCATGGTTAGGATTGTTTTTCCTTATTGTATTCGGATCAATTATCGCTTACCTTTCGTATATCTGGCTTTTGTCTGTAAAACCTGCCGCTTTGGTAAGTACGCATACTTACATCAATCCTATTGTTACTGTAATTGCGGGATGGATCGTTGCGAATCAGACCATTAACATCAATCAGTTTTACGGACTGATTGTTATTCTTGCCGGAGTTCTTTTAACGAACGTGACTAAATATTTTAAGCTTTCCAAACGGTCTAAAGTGAAAATAAGAAGAGTGATAAGATACGTGAACAAAACCGCAAGACCTTATCAGCCAATATAAAATTTAAGTAAAAAATGATAGAGATAAAGAATGTTTCAAAAACATTTCATCAGAAGAAACAGTCGTTTAAGGCGCTGAATGATGTAAGTCTGACGATTGAACAGGGCGATATTGTAGGCATCATCGGATTTTCGGGAGCGGGAAAAAGCACCTTAATCCGAACGGTGAATCTTCTTGAAAAACCTGACAGTGGTAAAATCGTGATTAACGGAAAGGATTTTACGAAATTAAATTCGAGACAATTGGCACAGGAAAGGAAAAAGATCGGGATGATTTTTCAGCATTTTAATCTGCTTTCTTCGAGAACTGTTTTTGAAAATATTGCGCTTCCGTTAGAGCTGGATCATGTCAGCAAAACTGAAATTAATAAAAAAGTAAATGATCTGCTGAAAATCGTAGGACTGGAAGATAAAGCTCATGATTATCCTAAAAGTCTTTCGGGAGGACAAAAACAGAGGGTTGCCATTGCAAGGGCTTTAGCAAATGATCCTTATCTCCTGCTCTGTGATGAAGCGACGAGTGCGCTCGATCCTGCAACCACACAATCGATTTTGCAATTGTTGAGGGATATTAATCAGAAACTTGGAATTACGATTTTGTTGATTACGCACGAAATGGAAGTCATCAAAACGGTTTGCAACCATGTTGCGGTAATCGACAAAGGTCAACTATTAATTAAAGGAACTTTAAGCGAGATTGTCTCGAACAAAGAGAATCCTATCATCAAACAATTTTTAAACTCTAGTGTTATGACGATACCACAGGAACTGAATAAAAAACTACAGCAAGAGCCACAAGACGGATTATTTCCATTGGTGGAAGTAGAACTTAATGAAAATATATCGGTTGAAGAACTGCTTTCCATTGTTTACGATAAATATAAAATTCCATACAAACTGCTGAAAGCGGATGTTGAATATTTAGGCGATTCCAATTTTGGAAAACTATTGCTTCAGCTTCAGGGAGAAGAGGAGAAAAATCAGCAGGCCATTTATTATTTCAATCAGAATAAAATTCAAAATACGGTAAGAGGATATGCTTAGTGATACGGTGATTTCTCTTTTATCAAAGGGAATTTGGGAGACGGTTTTTATGACGTTTGTTTCGGGGTTTTTCGGATTTGTTCTGGGCTTGCCTGTCGGAATTTTATTGTTTTTAACGCGGAAAGGTCAGCTTTTGGAAAATGTAATCTATAACAGGATTTTATCTGTTCTGGTGAATATTTTCCGTTCTATTCCTTTTATTATTTTAATTGTGTGGATGATTCCTTTCACGAGAAGTCTGGTGGGAACATCAATCGGGATAAACGCAGCTTTGGTTCCTTTAAGCATCGGAGCAGCTCCTTTTATTGCAAGACTGGTAGAAAACAGCTTACTGGAAGTTCCTCATGGATTAATTGAAACTGCAAGAGCTTTAGGAGCAAGTCCGTTTCAGATCATCATAAAAATATTGTTGCCGGAAGCACTTCCTTCTTTGATTAATAACGCAACAATTACCTTAATTACGCTTGTCGGCTATTCTGCGATGGGAGGAGCTGTCGGAGCGGGAGGATTGGGACAGATCGGTTATCAGTACGGCTACATCGGTTATGATGCCGTGATTATGAATCTTGTGTTGGGATTACTGGTTGCGATTGTTTTTATCATTCAGTTTTCAGGAGACCGATTGGCGAAGAGATTTGATCATCGTTGAGTTTTTTGAGTTGGAGTTTTTGAGTGGGAGTGTTTGAGAGTGTGAGAGTGAGAATGAGAGTGAGTGTGTGTGTGAGTGTGTGCGAGTATTTTGAAAATAATGTGATAAGTGTGAATGTGAAATAGTGTGATGGTTTGAAAATTTCAGCCATCAATCGGGCGGAAGATCAGCAAAAAGGAGTAAAAGCCATATTTTATTTATTAAAGAATTTTAAAAATCTAACCTTTTTGCTTTTCGCCCTTTTTTAAAAGAAAATAATTTACAATGAAAAAAATAAAGATTTTAAGTTTTTTAGCAGCGGGTTTGTTAGCATTTACCGGCTGTAATTCATCAAAAAAAGAGGATCCGAACTTTATAAAAGTAGGAATAACTTCCGGACCGGAACAGGAAATTGCCGAAGTGGCGAAAAAAGTAGCGAAGGAAAAATACAATCTTGAAGTAGAACTGGTTTCCTTTAACGATTATGTGGTTCCTAATGAAGCTCTAAATAACGGCGATATTGATGCCAACGCTTTTCAGCACGTTCCCTATTTAACCGAACAGTCCAAACAGAGAGGATATAAATTAGCGGTTGTAGGAAATACTTTTGTCTACCCTATCGTCGCGTATTCAAAGAAAATTAAAAGCATAGATGAACTTCAGAACGGAAGCACAGTTGTAATTCCGAATGATCCTACCAATGGCGGACGTTCCTTACTTCTTTTACAGAAAAACGGTTTGCTGAAACTGAAAGACGGTATCGGACTTTTACCGAAAGTAACGGATATTGTTGCCAATCCTAAACAGTTAAAAATCCTTGAAATTGAAGCGCCGCAACTGCCGAGAGTGTTGGATGATAAAGAAGTGGTGATTGCCATTATCAACAATAATTTTGCGGCTCAGGCGGGATTGGATGCCGATAAACAGGGAATTTTCAAAGAAGATAAAGATTCTCCTTATGTAAATGTAATTGTTTCAAGAGAAGATAACAAAACCTCCGAAAAGGTAAAAAATTTCGTAAAAGCCTATGAATCTGATGAAGTGGTAAAAAAGGCGGAAGAAATTTTCAAAGGCGGTGCTGTAAAAGGCTGGAACTGATTTGAGGGAATTGTGAATGGTGAATAGTGAATTTTTCCGTTAT
The DNA here is from genome assembly GCF_059579425.1 of Chryseobacterium sp. 2P. Classification (NCBI taxonomy): domain Bacteria; kingdom Pseudomonadati; phylum Bacteroidota; class Flavobacteriia; order Flavobacteriales; family Weeksellaceae; genus Chryseobacterium; species Chryseobacterium sp. 2P. Next base: position 1,514,373 of record NZ_CM184194.1, on the reverse strand, counting down.
GCTTTAAAATTCATCACTAACAATCCACCATTGACAATTCACCATTGACATTTTAAAAAAGTCTATTATTATATATTCAGACATTGTTTCAGTTTTTTGAAATGATGTCTTTTTTATTTTCAAATCACGGGTTATTAAAAATTATTTATTTAAAAATATATTTTCTCAATTTGAGATAATAAAATTTTTTGCTATTTTTGTTTCCAATCAAAAAAGGCTTTTTATGTTTAAGAAAACCGCCATTGTAAGTTTATTCACATTTATTTCTGCTTCTTATATGGCTCAAAATACACCGCTTCCTGTTTATTTAGACGAATCCAAACCTGTGGAATTACGGGTAAAAGATGCCCTTTCCAGAATGACTCTGGAAGAAAAAGTGGCGATGCTTCATGCCCAGTCAAAATTCAGTTCGCCGGGAGTTCCGAGATTGGGAATTCCTGAATTCTGGACAACGGACGGTCCTCACGGAGTTCGCCCGGAAGTGATGTGGGACGAATGGAATCAGGCAGGCTGGACGAACGACTCCATTATCGCCTATCCTGCTTTAACGGCACTTTCCGCGACATGGAATAAAAAAATGTCCTGGAATTACGGTAAAGCATTGGGTGAAGAAGCCCGTTACCGAAAAAAAGATATTCTTCTGGGACCAGGAGTTAATATTTACAGAACTCCACTCAACGGAAGAAATTTCGAATACATGGGTGAAGATCCTTATCTGACTTCAAAAATGGTAGTTCCTTACATCAAAGGAGTACAATCCAACGGTGTGGCAACTTCTGTAAAGCATTTCGCCCTGAACAATCAGGAAATGTTCCGCCATACCAGCAATGTAAAAGTGGACGACAGAACGTTGTACGAAATTTATCTTCCGGCTTTCAAAGCGGCTGTAACAGAAGGTGATTCTTGGACGATCATGGGAGCTTATGATATGTATAAAGGTCAGTATTCTAGCCAGAACCAATATCTTCTGAACGATATTTTAAAAGGAGAATGGAAATATAAAGGGGTCGTGGTTTCCGACTGGGGTGCTGTTAACAATACCGAACAGGCTATCCATAACGGACTGGATTTGGAATTCGGAAGCTGGACAAACGGACTTTCAGCAGGTACAAAAAATGCTTACGACAATTATTATCTGGCAAAGCCTTATTTAGATTTAATTAAATCCGGAAAAGTAGGAACGAAAGAGTTGGACGATAAGGTTTCAAGGCTTTTAAATCTTGCGTATAAAACAACAATGAACCGAAACAAACCTTTCGGAAATATCGCTTCAGAAGAGCATAAAGCTATTGCAAAAGAAATCGGGGAAGAAGGAATTGTATTGTTGAAAAATCAGGGAAATATTCTTCCGATTGATCTGAATAAAGCTAAAAAAATAGCGGTCATTGGTGAAAATGCTATTAAAATCATGACCGTTGGCGGAGGTTCTTCTTCATTAAAAGTAAAATACGAAACGCTTCCTTTAGACGGAATTAAGGCGAGATTCGGGAAACAGTCGGATGTACAATACGCAAGAGGTTATGTGGGAGACATCGGCGGAGAATACAATGGGGTAAAATCCGGACAGGATTTAAAAGATAACCGTTCTGAAGCTGAATTATTAAACGAAGCCGTAGAACTGGCAAAAAAATCTGATTATGTTATTTTCGTTGGAGGATTAAACAAAGCAGATTTTCAGGACAGTGAAGGGAACGACAGAAAAAGTTACGGATTGCCTTACAATCAGGATAATGTAATTGCTGCATTGGCAAAGGCGAATAAAAATCTTGCGGTTGTTCTGGTTTCCGGAAATGCGGTGGCAATGCCGTGGATTAAAGAAGTTCCGACTGTTGTTCAGGCTTGGTATTTGGGTTCTGAGGCAGGAAATTCTATTGCTTCGGTTTTAGCAGGTGATGCAAACCCATCAGGAAAACTGCCTTTCACTTTCCCTGTGAAACTGGAAGACAATTCTGCGCATCAGTTGGGAGAATATCCCGGAAATAAAGCGGAATTGGCAGCGGATAAAGGCAAAGATCAGAAAAATCCGATCAACATCGCATACAATGAAGGAATTTTTGTGGGATACCGATGGCATGATACGAAAAAAATAAAACCTTTATTCAGTTTCGGACATGGTTTAAGCTACACCACTTTCGAATTTGGAAAAGCCAAAGTCGATAAAACAACGATGTCTCAGGATGATAAAATCACGTTTACGGTTTCTGTGAAAAATACAGGGAAAAGAGCCGGAGCGGAAGTTGCCCAACTGTATATTTCCGACCTTAAATCGTCTGTTGAAAGACCGGCTAAAGAATTAAAAGGTTTTGAAAAAGTGTATCTGAATCCGGGAGAAGAAAAAGAAGTAACATTTACCATTGATCAATCTGCTTTAAGTTTCTTCGATCCCCAAAAACATGATTGGGTTGCAGAACCGGGAGATTTTGAAGCACAGATCGGTAATTCTTCCGATGCCATAAAAACGAAGGTGAAGTTTACGTTAAAGTAATCTTACTTATATATTTCTAAAACGAAATGCCCGGATTTTCTCCGGGCATTTTTCGTATAAAAAATTTTCGATTACGGAAAACCGTAAAAAATTTATTTTTCATGTATTTACATTTGTATCATAAAACTGATTCATTAAAACAGAAATCATAGTTTAATTTTTTCTCCATTTAAAACTCTATAACCATAATTATGAATACAATGATTCAAGATTCAATTTCTAATACAGATGATATTTTACTAAGAATAAAATCTGAACTAAGAAACGCAAAATCCGAAATTCTGATTGCTATGGCTTGGTTCACCAATCAGGATTTGTATGAAATTATTAAAGAAAAACTTCTGCAAAACGTAAAAGTTTTACTGGTTCTTTCTGATCAGCCCGATAATGAAAAACTCGATTTTGATATTTTGGTAAGTCAGGGCTTACATTTTACGAAAATCAGGAATATTGGTTACGGAATGATGAATCTGAAATTTTGTGTGATAGACCGTACTATCGCCATTTCAGGTTCCTATAATTGGTCAAATAATGCCAAAAATAATCATGAACAGGTTTTGGTAACCAATTTCCCTAAAACAGTAAATGAACTTACAGAAAGTTTTTTCAAGATCAAAGACCGAGTGGAAAAACTCAACAACGGACTAAGTCTTGAAGAAATTGAAAGAGAAGAAAACGCATCATTTCTTCCGGTAATGAATCCTTTAAAATCTGAAAGCCCAAATAAACCATTGAATTTTCAGGAGCAATCTCTGAAAGATTTTAAAGATGTTCTGGATAGCATTATAGCGACAGAAGTCGGCTCATTTGATAAAAATCTTCTGAAAGAAAACGCTTATCAAAGAGCTTTTGAAAATCAGGGCGATCATCAGGTTCTTCCACAAGCGATGGATAGTCTTTACTCGAATTTCATTAACGAAATAGAAGTGATTGCAGAGAAGAAAACCAGACTTAAAAACAGAATTGAAGAGCAATTGAAAGTCAGCATCAGTAACGTAGAAATGAAAACTCAGAATGAGATTGACACACTAAATTATAATCTGGATGCTGAAATACAAAACACAGAAAATAACATTCGGGAAACCGAGAGAAATATTGAGGATAAAAAACAGCTTATAGAATCCAATAATTCCATCAAAATCCCTTTCATTCAGGATAAAATTGATGTTCTGATGAAAAAAATAAACGAATTGAAAGTTGATTTTGTAAAACCTCCTGTTAACTGGCCTTTAACGGTTACTTTAGGATTTATAGGTATCATGCTTTTATCGTATATATTCGTATTTTATTCTTCTGTTGCCTATATATTTATTTTTTCGAAAAATGAAACACTATCCGCTTTAAACAGAGGTATAGTTCCGGAAACACCGGAAGTTTTTAATTCTGATGCCATCACACAAATTTGGAACAAAGGAGCCGGCGGAATATTATTCTTGTTCCTTTTCGTCAGTATTCCTTTAGGACTAGGAATGATGAAACTCATCATGCCCAATAAAGAAGAACCATCTGATAAAGAAAGCAGCATAAGTAATACATTGAAGAGACTGTTTAACAATTACGGAGGCATATCTTTAATTTTTCTGGTTGATTGCTTTATCGCTTATCGGGTGGCAAAAAATATCAACTTTATAGAATATTTAACCAACCGTACCGATAAGCAGTTAGAATTTAAAGATATTTTACAGACGGAAAATTTTTGGCTGGTCTTTATTCTTGGGACTTTAGGAGTATATTTATTTGGAATTGTTACAGAAAAATTCTATCAGTCTTATCATAAAAGAACTAAAACGCATCATCAGGAAAAAACTGAATTCGTTGTTAAAAAACTGGAAGAAGAAATGCAGGAGTACCGACTGGAAATTAATAGCCTGAAAGAGGAAAACAACAGATTACGCAGTGAAATTTCCGCATCGGAAAGAAATAAAATAAACTTTTCAAAGCAGCTTCAGGATTTACCAATGCAGACGAATACCAAGATCAATAATCTGAAACAAATGTTACTGACCTTTAAAGAAAAAGTGGAAAATCTTGCTCATATTTATCAAAGTCAGGTAGATAACGACAGACTTCCGATCTCCAAACCAGAAATGAAAAACCGAGTGAACATCTTTATGGAAGGCTGGAGCAAATATTTATTTGAAATTTATGCAGTTACGAAAGCTGAAGCAAAAACAACTGAAGCCATTAGAGAATGCGAAAAATGGCTGAATATGATTGCTTTTAATGAAAGTTTTGCTACCGATTTCGCCCAAAATTAAACTTAAATATTTTATGAAAACAAAATTTACCTTAAGCATTTTAGCACTCACATTTCTTTTATTTAATTGCGGTAAAAAACCTAAAGTTGATATAAAGTCTTTTACAAAAATCCATGATTATAACGTATTAATTGTCCCTGATCTATCTAACAGAATCAACAAAGAAATCCATCCTAAACCTGTAAACGATACGCTGTTAATCAATAATATAATAGGCAACATTGAGCCTTTATTACAGACAAATAACAGACAAATGAATCAGCTTGATGTCTATAAACTGGATTTTATCAACCGGGGAATTTTGAACAAGAATGTAGTGGATCCAAAAGATCTGGAAATTAATTTCAAAAAATTTGAGAATAACTTATCAGCATCGTCTGAATACAAAAGAAAAGGTTTGAAATCTGATGTGTTTAAATTTAAATCCGGGGTTTCAAAGATTTACAATTATTCTTTACAAAATTCTTCCGGTTCCGATGTCTGGAATTACTTCAATGAGACAATCAAAAGCTCCATTATAAATAATCCCGATAAAATTGATAGCACAGCACAAACAATTAAAAATACAAAGAATATTGCTGTCCTTTTTACAGACGGCTACATAGAAAGCGCTAATAACAATTTGGGATATACATTAAACCAGCAATTAATCAAAAAAATAAGAACCGAGTTTTTGAATAGTAAATCCACTGACCTCGAAAAATTTATCAGTTCAAAACCTGAATATTTAATAAAAAAAACGTCTAATAACCTTCACGATATAAATATTTTAATTTTAGAAATGGTAGACAGATCGCTTGATAAAAATGGTTCAACAACCATTCAGCCAACAGATTTTGAAATCATGAAAATCATCTGGACAAAATGGCTGAAAGATTCCGGAGCATCACATGTTGAAATTTATCCTGCTTTTTCTAAAGAAACAGACTCTTTTGAAGCGTTAAAAAAATTCATGAAAGAAATTAAATAACTTAAACCTCCACAATCAGCTCCCTCTCAAATCCATTATACTTTTCCGAAATATAACCGTGCGGATTGCAGATAATCTCCGTCTCCCCTATTTTGTATCTTTTCGGCGTGTGAATATGCCCGTGAATCCAATACAGCGGTTGATATTCCAGAATAAAATCCTCCAGATTGGAAACGTATGCGGAAGTCAGCGGATCATTTTTGAAATGTTCCGGACTCGACTGTAAACTTGGGGCATGATGAGTAACCACAATATTCTTCATGCCCTTTGAACTTTCAAGACTTTCTTTTAGCCACAATCTCGAAAACTGATGAATTTTATAAATATCAATCGACCTCATCTTGGAATAAGAAGGATCTCTTTTAATTTGCTTATAATCGTTCATTCCTTGCTGACAGACGAATCCGTAGTATCTCGGATCTCCGAAAATAGAAAAATCCGTCCACAACGTTGCGCCATGAAAACGAATCCCGTCGATGTCTGTAAAAGAATCTTCCAGCACAAAAACATTGGAATTTTCTGCGGCAGCTTTTATTTTATTTAACGTTTTAGGATAAGAACCTCTGTAATATTCATGATTTCCCAACACATAAATCACGGGTTTATCAGGAATTTTTGTTTTGATCCATTCAATTCCTTTTGTTCCCAAATTAACATCTCCCGCCAAAACAACGACATCGGCATGATCAAAAGATAGTTCCGACATTCCGAATTCCTGATGCAGATCGCTGATGATTTGTATTTTCATGGTGCTAAAATAAAAAAAGAACCGACAATTTCTTGCGGTTCTCTCAATAAGAATGTCTAAACTGATTTTTCGGTTAATCAAAAAGTGTAAACATTCCTTTATATAATTTAGTTTAAAGTAGGTCAGTTTACGAAACAGCGATTTCAGATTCCGCGATTTTTATATTTTTAAAGATAAAGTAGCATAGCATTGTCAGTGCAAAAACGGCATAGCCGATCAGAATAATCAGGCTCAAATTTCCAACCGCAAGTTCTGAAGGAAAAATCTGGCTCATCAACGTCATAAAAGACAACCCGATTCCTGCTCCTAAAAAATAGCTCGTAGAACTCAGACTCGAAGCCACTCCGTAAGAGGAAGGATTTACGTCCTGAATTCCCAAGACAGACAAACCGGTAAAACAAAACGTCATCCCTATTCCCGAAATGCATGCTGCACCGAACAAAACCAATGACAAAGGATGCCCGAAATAAATGGAACCCAATAATGCCAAAGTGCCGCTCAACATAAAGATCCAGCCCAAAATTCCCATCTGCGAAGAATTTAATTTTTTGGCAACATGAGGAAGAATAAATTTTGCCACCAAAGCCGACATAATACTGAAAGGAACCAACATCAATCCCGCCGAAGCCGCACTGTGATTCATATCTTTCTGCAACATCAATGATATTAAGAATAAAAATCCGATAAAAAACGCGCCTAAAGCCACAAAAGCCAGATTGGAAACTACCAGAGAAGAATGTTTCAACAATTTTAAATCAATCAAAGGCTGAGCAACAGATTTTAAACGAAAAACGACAGAAGTTAATAAAATGACCGCCAAAATTAACGAACCTGCAACCAATAAAGTCTGTTCTTTGATGTGAACCAGTTCATGCGTTCCGTATGTTAAGCTCAATAAACCTAAAACCAGTAGAATTCCCGACAGAAGATCTGTTTTTTGGGATAAACCTTTCTCATCTTTCGGAAGATACTGATACGCGAAAATCAACGTGATGAAAAGAATCGGAACATTGATTAAGAAAACCCAATGCCAGCTCAGATACGTACTGATGATTCCCCCCAAAGAAAGTCCGCTTCCGGAACCAATCGCAGCAAAAGAACTGAAAATCCCGATCGCACGGTTTCTCTCCTGATCTTCTTTAAAAGTATTCGTTACAATAGACATTGCCGAAGGCATAATAAAAGCCGCTCCCAATCCCTGCAAAGCTCTGAAAATAGCTAAAGTTCCGAAACTTTCAGACAAACCCGCTCCCAGAGAAGTCAGCATAAAAAGGAATAATCCCAAAAGAAAAATTTTCTTTCTTCCGAGCTGATCAGAAAGTTTTCCCCCGATAATCAGAAAACCGCCAAAAAACAATACATATAAAGTCTGAAGCCATTGTACGGTTTCTGCACCAATACCGAATTGCTGTTGAATAGAAGGAATTGTGAGATTGATAATGGCAATATCCAAAGCCTCTACAAATGTTCCTACCGATGCTAAAATCAATATCAAATTCTTTCTCTCCATATAGTTCAATTATGCTGCAAAATTAAAATTAATAGAACGTATATAAAAATTCAAACTAAAATTAAGAACATATTTAATTTAATTCAATTTAAAAAAGAACAAATAGTCTTATATTTGAAATTAATTCTTCAAAAACAGAACAGATGGCAACAGAAAATTATACACCCGACGAAAAAGACCTTTCCATTCTCAGAATTTTACAGAAAGATGCGAAATTAAGCGTCCGCGATATTGCGGCAAGAATTAATCTGAGTCCCACTCCTACTCACGAAAGAATTAAACGGATGGAAAAACTGGGAATCATAAAAGAATACACCACCGTTGTTGACCGTAAAAAAGTGAATAAAGGCATGATGGTGATCTGTATGATCGCGCTGAATGTCCACAACAAAAAAACCGCAGGAAAATTTATTGAAGAAGTCGGAAAACTGAAAGAAGTCGTTGAGTTTTACAACATCAGTGGTGATTTCGATTTTATGCTGAAAATTCTCGCTCCGAATATGGATGAATTTCATGAATTTTTCGTGAACAAGCTTTCTGAAATTGAAGGAATCGGACAGACGAAAAGTATTTTTGTGATGAACAGTATTAAGGAAAGTTCCCAGATTTTGTAGTCATTTTTTCTGGTAATTTTTTTTAACGTAAAGACCACAAAGATATTTTTAAAATTGTTGTGAATATTTTTCGTTCGCAAGGGCGTTTCACTCAGCAATTGAGTAATTTTGCCATGATTATTTTGCTTAGTATTTGTCATCCTGTAAGGATCTAAGCACGAATCTTTCGATTTTTTTCTCGCTACTTTTAGATCCTTCCTTCATCTGAATACAAACTAAGAGGCTATTTTATGTGCTGTCAATGTATAATTTCGTAAATTTAGTCACATTAAATCAACAAAATCATGCCTTGGAATCCTGAAATTTACAATCAGTTTAAAAATATACGGTATCAGCCTTTCTTTGATCTTTCAGATTTGATTAAAGATGAAAAACCAATGAAGGCTATCGATCTGGGATGCGGAACGGGTGAACAGACTGCCATATTAGCTGAAAAATTTCCCGAAGCTGTATTTATCGGAATAGATTCTTCTGCCGAAATGCTTGAGCAATCAAAAAGTCTTGAAAATGAACGTCTTCATTTCAGACAGGCGACAACAGAAGAAATTTTGGAAAGTGAAGAAAACTGGGATTTGATATTCAGTAATGCGGCTCTGCAGTGGTCTGATAATCATCATAAATTATTCCCAGAATTGATTTCAAAACTAAACTGTAACGGACAACTTGCAATCCAAATGCCTTATCAGCCGGGAAATATTCTCAATCAGATTTTGTCTGAAATGTCGGGTGAGGAACCTTTCAAAACACAATTAAACGGATGGAACCGTCCTTCTTCTGTTTTAACGATTGACGAATACGTACAGATTATATTTGAAAACGAACTTGAAAATTTAAATATATTTCAGAAGGTGTATCCTATTATCGCGGAAGATCATGAAACGCTATTTAATTTCATTTCGGGATCTGCATTAATTCCTTATCTGGAAAGACTTTCGGAGGATGAGCAGGAAACTTTTAAGACAGAATTTAAACGAAGGATTCAGAAAAATTTCCCTAAGCTTCCGGCAGTTTATTCTTTCAAAAGAATTTTAATGTATGGAAGGAAGCCATAATTCCTTTAAAAATAAAATCGCGGAAAATGCATTCTCCGCGATTTCAATTTATAGAAAATATTTTAAGATTAAGCTACTGTAACCCCGAAAAGATGCCCGATTAAAGCCGTAATTCCCATGGCAACCGTTCCCCAGAAACAAATTCTGAGCACGGCAATTCCTATTTTTGAGCCTCCTGTTCTTGCTGAAATAGCGCCCAGAATCATCAGAAATATAATAGAAAAGCCATATTGAAAATACACCATTTCCTTTAAGGGAGCCACCAGTGAAACGATAAATGGCAGTAACGCTCCCAAAGCAAAAGAACCGAATGACGCCAAAGCAGCCTGTAACGGTTTAGCCTGAGTAATTTCGTTAATTCCAAGCTCGTCATGAGCGTGAGCTGCCAAAGCATCGTGTTCCGTAAGTTCTGTAGCTACTTTCAAAGCTGTTTCTTTGCTTACGCCTCTTTTTTCATAAATTTTAGCCAGTTCCAGAAGTTCAACTTCCGGCATTTCTTCAAGTTCCCGCTTTTCGCGAAGGAGATCTGCTTTTTCGGTATCTTCCTGCGAACTTACCGATACATATTCTCCTGCAGCCATAGACATCGCTCCGGCAATCATTCCGGCGAGTGCGGCAAGAATGATGGTATTTCTTTCGGGTGTGGCTGCTGCAACACCAATAACGATACTTGTGGTTGATAATAATCCGTCATTCGCTCCCAAAACTGCTGCACGAAGCCAGCCTACCCTGTTCACATAATGTTTTTCCAACTGATGATGCATACACTTTAGTTTTTAAGTTAAAAAAATGACTTGCTAATTATGTTAACAAGTCAAAATTAAACTGATTTTTTATTTAAACCTTAAATTTAACGAAATAATATCAGATTTCATTCCGATCGATTTTGTATAATGTCCGTACCGTATTTCCAGCATATTCAGTCGTTCTACGCCGAATAAACCGTTCTTCGGACTGATTCTGATTCCTGCCCCGTAAAAATGACTGTCGAATTTGGACAGATCATAATTGCTGGTGTAGAAATCATCAAAGGCGGTATGCTGCTGATAAGGCGCAAAATATTTAGCCGCAGTCTGCGAATAGTAACGATAGAAAGGACTTACCGAAACAAACGGAGAAATCTTTACAGGCGTTTCCAGACTGAAAGTATTGGATTTCAAGCCCCAATCGTCGGTATAATAACGGTAGTACGCTCTCAAAATCACCTTGTCTCCCAAGAAATAATTGGCTCTTACTCCCAAAGGAATTTTAAATCTTTTATCCGGCAACGCTTCCTGATGAACCGATTTATCATTAAAGTAAACCCTGTGGAACGGCAGGCTTAAATATCCGGTCTGCTGAACTCCGTCCGCCAGAAATTCAACCTGAAAATTCTGATTGATGATCTGTGAGTACGCCAAAGATAAAGCAAAGGTATTTCTTCCGCTGGTTCCGTAGTTTTCGTGTTCGCCGCCTGTGCTTCCGTTGGTTCTCAATTCAATAGGAGCAATGAGTTTTACCTGATCGAGATAGGCCTGAAATTTAGCCGTAAACTCTCCCATTCTGTTTTTCGTTTTTTGTGAAAACCCGATGTTTGCCCCGTAAGAGGTATAATCGAATTCGAAAGAGGTAGAAACACCCGCCATTAAAGTCGTTCCTTTTTCGGTATTTTCACGGCTCCAGCTTAATGCAGGATAAATTCTGTTGTCTGCGTGCGAAGCCGAGGAATTGGCTTTCAGATCAATCATATCCGAAGATGCGGAAGTATAATGATCGATTCCGACACTTACATTGAATTTATTTTTACGGTCTTTTTTATCGTATTTTACCATCGTTACATCGATCGTGTTGGAAACATCGGTCAGTTTTTCTGAGCCGATTCCTCCTGTAACGGCAGAATTGTTTCCGTCCTGTTTGTAGTAACTTGAAACTAAATTAGCTTCATCAAAAGTCAGCTTTTTGGGCTGTTCGTTATTTGTGTTTTCCTGTGCTTTTGCATTAAAAATTCCGAAAAGAGCAACAACACTTATGATTATTTTTTTCATTGTAGATCACATTAAATTTTTACCATTCTCTTTTCTTAATTGCATCCGCAGCCACCGCCCACTTTTCCGGCATTGGCTCCTGAAGAACCTTCTCTGTAAGACTGAAAGCTCAGTTCGGTCTTTTCGATTGTTCGGTTTCCGAGCACCATTTCGGCATCGTTGAGTTTATTTTTTTCGTATTCTTTTACGGTGGTACAGGAATTCAGCAAAGGAATTGTTACTATCGAAAGAACTGCAATGGTTTTGTAATTTAAAGCGTTGAATCTTCGCAGCCCGGCTTGAACGGAGCTCTTTTTGTGAGGAACGAGCAAAAAAGCGAGAGTGGAAGACGGTAAAAGCTGCCCAAATAAATTTTGAACAACATTTCTGGTATTTTTAATTATATTTTTCATTTTAAGTTAATGTTTTGAGATGAATAAATTCTGTCCTCATCGTCGATGATGATACACTCCAGATGATTGATCCGGTTGATCATACCGAGCGCGGCATCGATTCCCATAATACTGACGGGAGTTGCCATTGCGTCGGCAATTTCTGCGTTGGGACAAAATACGGTAACACTTTTTACGCCCGAAACCGGCATTCCTGTTTTCGGATTGATGGTATGAGAATATTTTTTACCGTTGATGACTACGAATTTCTCGTAATTTCCTGAAGTTGCAACCGCCATATCCGTAATATTCATATAAGAAAAAGGCTGTTTTGCATTGTCAGGATCGGCGATTCCTACAGTCCAGGGTTTTCCGTCCGCCTGATTTCCCCAAGTCGTTAAATCGCCTGAAGCATTTACAATTCCGGATTTTACGCCTCTTTCCATGAGAATTCTTTTTGCCATTTCTGCGGCATATCCTTTCCCGATTCCTCCAAAGCCGATACGCATTCCTTTTTCTCTGAGAAAAACCGTCTGATTGTCGCCATCGAGAATAATATTCTGATAATTAACGAGTTTCAGATGATCCTTTATTTTTTCAGGATTAGGAAGCTCTTTCATTTCACGGTCGAAATTCCAGAAACTCTTATCGATTCCGCCATAAGAAATATCGAAGTAACCGTCTGTAATTCTGCTGATTCTCAAACTCCTTTCAATGAGATCAAAAATCTCGCGGTCTACTTTTACAGGCTTTATTCCCGCATTTTGATTAATGAGATTAGTCTGACTGTCATCGCTGAAGGTTGTCAGCAGTTTTTCGATTCTCCGGATTTCATCAATGGCGGCGTCAATATGATCGTAAGCGGATTTTTCATCACTACTTACAACGGTAATTTCAAAAGCGTTCCCCATCAGTTTCTGAGGTCTTTTGAATTCTCTAAGCATCTCTTTTTCTGTTATTTTTGTTTTTCTCTGATTTCCCTGATCTCTTTACTGAAAGCCAGTGCATTTTCTGAAGGCAGTCCTTCCCAGCTTTTCAGAATTTTCCCTTCTGAATTTAATAAAAGGGTATACGGAAACAAGCCTTTTTTATTATATGCATCGGCAAGAGAAGCGTTTTCTTTTTTCATATCCGCAGAAAGCTGATTTTTCTTATTTCGCGGAAAATCTGCGTTGATGTACACAATCACTTTATCAGATTCCAGTTTTTTGAAATCTTCTGTTTCAATGATGTTTTTATGAAGTTTAATGCAGGGAATACACCAGTCTGAGCCGGAAAAGTTAAGCAGAATGAGTTCTTTGTTTTCTGCAGCCGTTTTTTTTGCGTTTTCCAGTCTGTTTTGTGCGTGGAAACCAAAGGAAAATACAACCATAAGTATGGCTGATACTATTGTTTTCATTATTTTAAATTTTATAATGATTTTGATAATAAACGATGGATTTTGATTGAATAAAATCAAAAAAAGGTAAATGAATTAAGCAATCGGTTTTGGTGGTTCCCAGACAGATCCCGCGAATCCTTTGTAGCAGAAATCTTCGTCTTTTGAAGGAATTTTATGCGATTTCAGTGATCTGAAATTTTCCGTTTTTGTTTCAAAATAAAAACCCGGATTGATGGTGAAAACCAAATTCAGCGGTGCAGAATGAATTACAAACGGCAGTTTTCTGTCTTTGCCGTAATCTCCGTCTTTTGCAGGATGATCGTAATGTGCTCTGAAAAATGCAATCAGCGGTATTTCCGGATTAAGCTGTTTGTGTTCCCAATAATGTTCCACCAGAGTAGGAATCTTCAAAAATTGATACAGCTCGGTTGTAGAAACCAAGAATAAGGATAGTAACAATATGGAAACCAACTTTTTCACCTAATCAAAGGTATAAAATCTTCTGTTAAGAATGATTTTAAATTAATCCGGATTATAACGCTAAAATGTTCAATAAATTGTTCAGCTTTAGTTTATTGTTTAAATTATAAATTTGTCTAGAGGCTGCTTAGATTTTATTTTTACTATTAAGAGAATTAAGACTTTTAAGCTTAAAAAACTTAATAAAAATCAATTTATTGATTAATTCATTACAATCAACTTAACTAACTGAAATTCTTAATATTAAATTTAAGAATAAACAAGTTTATTTAATTTAGAAAATTAAGAAAAGCTATAAAACTTTTATTTTGCAATATTAAATAAGCTCTTAAATTAAAGTTGTTTAAAGCAAAATGTTAGAAAACTCTATGGAGCTTTATCTGTGTAGAAATCATACTAGGAGTACGTTCGGCGTTCCGTAGGAACGCTATCTTTAAAACATTTATCGTATTACAGATATTAATTCTACGGATTGATTGATACATTTGTTCTTATTTCTACACAGATTCTGCTCCTAAAGGAGCAAAGTTATTTTACTCTAAGCTGCTTCAAAAGTTTACTCCATCTTTTTTTCTTTCGCGGTTAAATAAAAAATTTAAACATTCTTTGTATATTTAACTGACGAATAATAATATCAAATTACTTTAAACTTAATATTTTACTCTTCTTCCTCCGTATTTTTAAGCTTCATCAAAAGCGTATAGGCATTTTTGGTCACGATCTTTTTATTCTTAAAATCATCAGAATTAAGAATCTGGATAAAACTGTTTTCCGTTTCGCCTAAAGTCACCGGAGTCAATCGGTACGTCTGCTTTTTAACCTCAACAAACACAAAGTCTTTGCCTTCAAAATTCACGATGCTTTCTTCCGGAACCGCATTGGAAAAAGAGGTGCTGGTTTCAATTTCGGCGTTCATATACATTCCCGGAACGAGACTGTGATCGTATTTATCGAAATGGCAGTGAACTTCTGCCAAACCGCCCTGACTGATATCTTTGCTGATGAGAAGGATCTCCCCATAATATTTTTTACTTGGATCTGCATTGGTATATGCTGCGAAACGCTGTCCTTTTTTCAGGTTTTCCAGATCTTTTTCGTACACTTTAAGATTCAGGTGGATGTCATCGGGATTGATGAGCTCAAAAAGCACATCCGAAGGATTTACATATTTCCCGATATTCACATTCACTTTGCTTACAAAACCATTGATTGAACTGTACACCGGAACACTTTTCGTAATGCTTCCCGATTTTAAAGATTCCGGATTGATATTGATGAGTCTGAGCTGCTGTGCCAATGAATTCATTAAAATTCTCTGGCTGTTCATTTCAGACTGAGCGAGCTGCATGGCTTTGTCGCTGCTTGCCTGACTTTGGTTCAGGGTTTTCTGACGATTATAATCCAGTTCTGCAAAATGTGCTTTGGATCTTGCCATCAGATAATCCTGCTGAAGCTGAATGAATTGCGGATTTTCAATCACAGCAATCACCTGACCTCTGGAAACCGGCATTCCCGGAAGAAGATTGCTGGATTTCAGATAGCCGCCAAGCGGAATGCTTACTGAAACCAGATTTTGAGGCGGAACATCGATCATTCCGTTTAATTTCAGGGTGGAAGCGATATTCTGTAACGAAAGTGTGGTTGTTTCTATCGGTGCATTTCTTAACTGTGCATCGGTTAAAGTCACTACATTTTCGTCTTTCGGGAGACTTTTTTCCTGTTTGGGAGCTTCTTCTTTTTTACATTGAATGAATACAAAAAAGCTGATTAATAAGGTATATATTGAAATTGATTTCATTTTTTTACGGATTTAAAGTAAGGTATTCCAGTTCAATGGCACTTTGATTAAGTTTCCAGACTGCATCGGTGTAATTGTTTTTAAGCTGTACTGCCTGATTCACGAGGATCACAAATTCGAGGTAATTGATTTCTCCGCCGATAAACTGTCTTTTCGCCGTTTCGGTAATGACATCTGCATTTTTCAGGTCGGAACTTTCATATTTTGAAACAATTTCCAGATTGGACTGATAGATTTCTCTGGCTTTTTTAAGCTGATTCTGAAGGTTGAATTCAGCGTTTTTCAGTTCACTTTCTGCAACAGACTGCGCAACTTTTGCAGCTTCAATTCTCGCTTTCTGACCTCCTGAAAATATCGGAAGCGAAACACCGACCTGCACCGAATGAAACTGAGGTGTTGCATTGTAGAGTTTATCATCCGGTCCTAATCCTTTAAAACTGTTCAGATTATACGCCAATTGCAGACCGGGAAGCATTTTCGCTTTTTCCAGCGCGATCTGTTCTGCGGAAATATTTTTCTGTTGTTCCCAGATTTTAAGCAAAGGATGATCCGCCAGTTTTTCGTTTAAAGAATTGGCAAAAGATTTTGAATCTTCGGGAATGAAATCGGTTTCCGTATTCAAAAGCCACTGAAACTGAATCTTTAAAACTGCTAATTCCTGCTGCAATTGTTTTAACTGAATTTCTATCGCTGATTTCTGACTGGAAGCGGTTGTTTTTTCCAGAATATTGCTCTCCCCTGCTTTCAGTCTGAGGTTAGCTTTATCTGAAAAGTCGGTGTACAGTTTCAGGATTTCATTCAGCAGTTTTTCTTTTTCTTTCCAGTACAGAATGTTGTAAAAAGTAAGGCTGACTGCTTTTTTAAGTTCATATTCTTTCAGGGAAACATTCAGCAAAGATTTTTTCCATTCTTCGGTGTATACATTTTTCTGTTTTTTATAGACCGTCGGAAAAGCAATATTCTGGGAAACGCCAAATTTCATATCGTTGTACGCACTGTTGATCTGTCCGTAATCGAACGTTACACCAGTCTGCGGAATGTCATTAGCCGATTTTATCAAAGCTTTGGAATATTCAGATTTCAGCTTTTCGTTTTTAAGATTTCTGTTATTTTCCAGTGCGGTATTGATCGCAGTCTGAAGATTGATTGGCGTTTGCGCCTTCAGTCCGAATCCTGCAAAGCTGAATAGCAAAATGAATACAGCCGTTATATTTTTGTGATTATTTTTCATATGTAGATATTTATTGTTTTTTAAAGGTCATATGTAATCGCGTTTTCTTCAAAGGCGTTTGCGTTTTCCAAATAATGGCGATTTCATTTTAAATCCTTTTTCAATGGTTACATAAAGAAGCGGCAGTACAAAAAGGGTAAGAAAGGTTGCAACGAGCAGACCTCCGATCACCACGGTTGCCAACGGACGCTGAACTTCTGCTCCGGCTCCGTTGCTGAGCGCCATCGGAATAAATCCTAAAGATGCTACGAAAGCCGTCATCAAAACCGGACGAAGTCTGGATTCTCCGCCATCAATTACAATTCTTACGATATTCCGGATTCCGCTTTTGTATAATCTGTTGAATTCTGAGATGAGAACGATCCCGTTGAGAACCGCCACTCCGAAAAGGGCGATGAATCCAACGCCTGCACTGATGCTGAAAGGCATTCCTCTCAAAGCCAGAAGAAATACGCCGCCAATAATTGAAAGTGGAATTGCGGTGTAAATCAGCAGACTTTCTTTCACCGAGCCGAATGCTAAAAATAACATCACAAAAATAAGCGCTAAAGCAACCGGAACGGCAATCATCAGACGCTGTTTTGCATTGTTCAGGTTTTCAAAAGAACCTCCGTAAGTCATATAATAACCTGTCGGAAGTTTTATCTCTTTGTTTACTTTAG
The DNA here is from genome assembly GCF_059579425.1 of Chryseobacterium sp. 2P. Classification (NCBI taxonomy): domain Bacteria; kingdom Pseudomonadati; phylum Bacteroidota; class Flavobacteriia; order Flavobacteriales; family Weeksellaceae; genus Chryseobacterium; species Chryseobacterium sp. 2P. The sequence goes on along the minus strand of NZ_CM184194.1, from coordinate 1,496,789 downwards.
TCTGAAGTTCTTCCACGATGCTCTGAACATCTCTTCCTTTGATGTTGAATCCAACGACAATTCTGCGTTGTGCATTTTCTCTCTGGATTTGGTTGGGTCCGTTTTTTACTTCAACTTTTGCAAGCTGGGAAAGCGGAATCTGGTTTCCGAAAGGAGTCGGAACCAACAGGTTTTTAATATCATCCACATTTTTACGGACTTTAGAATCAAGACGAACGACCATATCGAAACGTTTTTCGCCTTCGAAAACGAGACCTGTACTCTGCCCTGCGAATGCAGCATTCACAATCCGGTTGATGTCGGAAATCGATAAATGATATTGTGCAATTACCGGTCGGTTATATTCTATGGTTACCTGCGGCATTCCTGCAATCGGCTCAATGTAAAGATTCTGAGCTCCGTCTACAGTTTCAATAATTTTCCCAAGTTTTTGGGCATTTTGGGAAAGAACGTCCAGATCATCTCCGAAAATTTTCACCACGACATCCTGTCTTGCTCCCGTCATCAGTTCATTGAAACGCATCTGCACCGGAAACTGAAAACTTACGGTTACTCCGGGAACATCCTGCAGTTCTTTGCTCATTTTATCTGCCAGTTCAGGGAATGTAGAGGCAGAAGTCCATTCTTTTTTGTCTTTCAGAATCACCATTAAATCGGCGGCATCCATCGGCATCGGATCTGTAGGAACTTCCCCGCTTCCGATTTTTGTCACGACTTTTTGTACTTCAGGAAATCTTGATTTCAGTATGTGAGCTGCCTTCTGTGTACTTTCAATGGTTGTATTCAGATTACTTCCCGGCAAAACTCTGGTTTCCACCGCAAAATCTCCTTCTTCAAGGGAAGGAATAAATTCTCCTCCCATTCTGCTGAGAATGAAAATTGCCAATACGAAAAGTACAGCCACGATGGAGAATACCATTTTCGGAACTCTTAAAATTTTAAGTAATGTTTTCAGATAGATTTTCTCTACTTTTTTCATCATCCGGTCGGATAAACTCGGTTTTGAGCTTCTTTTTCTCAAAAGCAAAGAACTCATCATCGGAATGTAGGTTAACGACAATAAAAATGCACCTAATAAAGCGAAAGCGACAGTTTGTGCCATCGGTTTGAACATTTTCCCCTCAATTCCCTGTAAGGTAAGAATCGGAAGATAAACAATCAGGATGATAATCTGACCGAAGACAGCACTGTTCATCATTTTTCCGGCAGAATCAGTAACAATGGTGTCCATTTCTTCTTTTCCAACGGAGAATATTTTTTTGAATTTTGAATTATGGCTGAACTGATGCAGGACGGATTCTACAATAATCACCGCACCGTCGATTATCAGACCAAAATCCAGTGCACCGAGACTCATCAGGTTTCCGCTGACTCCGAAAAGATTCATCATACAGATGGCAAAAAGCATTGCGAGCGGAATTACGGACGCCACAAGCAGTCCCGCGCGTACATTTCCGAGGAACAGAACCAGTACAAAAACAACAATCAATGCGCCTTCCGTAAGGTTTTTTTCTACGGTTCCGATGGCGTTGTTTACCATTTTGGTACGATCGAGGAACGGTTCTATTACGACTCCTTTCGGAAGGGTTTTCTGGATCTGTGCGATTTTTTCTTTTACGTTTTTAATAACCTGATTGCTGTTTTCGCCTTTCAGCATCATCACCACTGCTCCGGAAACTTCTCCCTGATCGTTGAACGTCATTGCACCGTATCGTGTTGCAAAACTGGTTTTTACCTCTGCAACATCTCTTATAAACAGCGGGATTTCATTGGTTTTGGAAGCAATTGCTATATTTTTGATGTCTTCAATGTTTCCGATCAGACCTTCGCTTCGGATGTATAAAACAGTGGGACCTTTTTCGATATAAGCTCCTCCTGTGTTCTGGTTATTGGTGTTTAATGCATCGAAAACATCGTTGATGGTGATTCCGTAAGCATTTAATCTGTCGGGATTGACGGCAATTTCGTATTGTTTCAGTTTTCCTCCGAAACTGCTGACTTCAGCAACACCTTTTACACCGAGAAGCTGTCTTCTCACAATCCAGTCCTGAATGGTGCGGAGTTCTGTGATGTCGTATTTTTTCTCGTAGCCTTTTTCGGGGCGGATCACGTACTGGAAAATTTCACCTAAACCTGTGGAAATAGGACCTAATTCCGGGGTTCCTATTCCCTGCGGAATCTGGCTCTGAACCTGTTGCAGCCTTTCTGCTACCTGCTGTCTTGCCCAGTAAATATCTACATCATCCTCGAAAACGATGGTAACGAGCGATAACCCGAAACGGGAAAAACTGCGGATTTCTTTTAATCCTGAAATATTATTGTTCGCCTGTTCTATAGGAAATGTCACAAGTCTTTCGATGTCTGTTGCTCCAAATGAAGGAGCAATGGTGATGACCTGAACCTGATTGTTGGTGATATCGGGAACGGCGTCTATCGGAAGTTTGGTGACCTGATAGGAACCCACGCCTATCAATCCCAAAATCAACAGCGCAATGATGAGTTTGTTCTTTACAGAAAACTCAATGATTTTTGTAAGCATAATGTTTTGTTGAGCTTATTAGCAGATGATAGATAATTGATAATAGATGATAGATAACTGGTTTACAGATAAATACCTCTATTTGAATTTACTATTCTAGCAAATGCTTATGAATAAATAATAATGGTCTGATACCAATTAATGCCTGTTTTAAGCACTGGAATTTATACTGGTTTGCAGCCCGACCTGAGTGGAGCTCTTTTGTAATTTTTCGGTTGGAAAAGCTTTGGCAAAATTACAAAAAGCGGGAACGGAGGGCGGATCAAGCTGCCCAAATAAAAAAAACCTGTATAAAAATTTACCAATAAGTATCAGAAATCTCCCAAAGTGATATTTTGAGAAGAATTCAAAAAAAATCAACAAAATTTCGGCGGCTGCCAGATGGAATTGAGAATATCTTTATTGTAAAAGATGCTTTTGTAAAAAGTCTGTTTGGATTTAATAATCGGATTGGATTCTTTGTCGGACAACTGAAACGTAAAGGGTGTCGCAGGTGTACATACGATGATAAGATGCGCTGCGTGCGAAACAAACGGTAACTGCTGATCTTTGGTGTAATCTGAATCTTTTACAGGATTATCATAATGTATTTTGAAGAACGAACCAATGGTGAGTTTCGGATTCTGCTCTTTGTGTTCCAGATAATGTTCAATAAGAACCGGAATTTTCAAAAACTGATACAGCTCGGTTGTAGAAACCAAGTATAAACTAAGCAATAGTATCGAGATCAGTTTTTTCACTTCTGCAAAATTATAAAATGTTTCGTTAAGAATGGTTTTAAATTATGAGATTATTCGTTATTAATGATCATGCTAATTTTGACGCAAAGGCTCGCAAAGGTTTTGTTAAATACTAACTGTTTTTAAGTTCGCAAAGGTGCTTCGACAAGCTCAGCATAAACTATTCACTCAGCAAAGAACTCAAAGCTTTTTTAATTATGGCAAATTACGGACAATCATTAAGATTTTGATTTTTTATAAAAGTTAATAAGCGTAATAAGAAAAGAATATAACAGTTTAAAAAAATCTTCGATTTTTATTCTTTTGAAAGCTTTGATTATTTTATTAATAGATTTATGATTGTCTTTTGCGGCTTTTGCGGCTAATTCCGAAATAGTTAACCGGTATTATATTTTTAAGGATTATTCTTTTAAAAGCTGTTCAATTTCCTGATAGAAAGAGTCTTTGCTGTAATCTGCCATTCCGGAATGATGCATTCTTATTTTCCCTGTTTTGTCCAGAACAATGGTTGTTGGAATAGAGCCGCTGTATAATTCTTTAGGAATACTGCTGCTTGGAACCAGAAAAGGAATGCTGAATTTTTCTTTCTGAAGATACTTTTTACCCAAAATCATTTCATCATCAAGATTTACCGTAAGAAATACCATATTTTCGTTTGATCTGTATCGGTCATATAGTTTCTGAACCGAAGGAAATTCTGCGCGGCATGGAGGACACCACGAAGCCCAGAAATTGATGAAGACTACTTTTCCCTTTAGTTGAGAAGTATCGATTATCTTTCCGTCTTCAGTTCTTACGCTGAAATTTGGCGGTATAAGTGAAGATTCTTCTGTTTTTTCTTCTATTTTTGAATTGAATAATCCGGTAGAAATCATCTGTCTCATCACCCACGCTTTTGCATCGGGATTTACCCATAAAAGGATGAGTACAGCAATCATAATCACTGTACTCCAGTTTTTTCTGATCCACAGAGGAAATTTATTCATGATTTATTGGGCAATCTGTTTTCTTACCTCATCTTCGGTCACTAATCCCAGATTATCCCAAACAATTTTATCGTTTTTGTAGAGTTTGAGCACCGGAAGCGCAGAAACACTGAGTTCTTTACAGAGTTCTGTGTTTTCATCAACATTGATTCTTACAATCTTTACTTTGTCCGGCATTTCGGCAGCCATTTTTTTGAGGAAAGGTTCCATTTTTTTACACGGAGCGCACCATTCTGCATAAAAGTCTAACAAAACGGGCGTTTTGCTTTTCAACAAATCATTGTATTGTGCAAGAGTGATTCCTTTTGCGGTTGAAGTTTTGATCTCGGGAAGATTTGCATTTCGCCATTTCATCATTCCGCCCTGCATTTCGTAGACGTTTTTATAGCCTAATTCTCTTAGTTTTGCGGCGGCGGCGGTACTTCTCGGTCCACTCATACAGTAGACGAAGACAGGTTTATTTTTATCTAAAGCGGCTGCTTTTTCTATGAAATCTCCTCCGTTCCAGTCGATATTCATTGCATTTTTCAGATGTCCATTTTTAAATTCTCCGGATGTTCTTACGTCCACTAACTGAGCATCTCTGGTTTTATCGAGTTTCTGAGAAAATTCTGTTGCGGGAAGTACGTTATCTGTTATACTTTGTGCTTTTCCGCATCCTGTAATGATTACTAAGAAGAATGCAACGATGATGTTTCTGTACATTTTAAATGTTTTGTTTTATTAATCTTTCCAATTCATCTGCCTGAAAGACTCCGGACTGTTTCCACTTCACTTCTCCGTTTTTGAAGATCATTAAAGTAGGAACGCTTCTTATTCCGAATTGTGCGGCAACTGCCTGATTTTTATCGACATCTATTTTGATGATATTTGCCGAATCTCCGATTGCTTTTTTAAGATCCTGAAGAATGGGAGCCTGCATTTTGCACGGACCGCACCATTCTGCGAAAAAGTCTACCAAAACGGGTTTGTCCTGACTGATGATTTCCTGAAATTTGTTCATATTCTATTTTGTTTATTAATGGTTTTATTTGATTTCTTCATATTTAATTTCATCATTAATCTGCTTATGATTTTTGGCGGAAACCGAACAGCTTCCTCCTGTACAGCATCCGATATTCAGCAAGGGCATCACTGTAAAAATCACTCCTGTAATGATCAGAAACCAGATTCCTGATCTTACGGCTTCAATGGTGAGGAATATTCCCATTGCCAACCGCAGAAGTCTTACAAAGTTCCAGTTTTTAAATAGATTTTGAAACATTTTTTGATTTTTTATTTTACTGTAGAGTTTCTTCCGGTTGAAAATCAACCTATATTTTTGATTTTCTGCATTGTTTTTACCACATTTTCTAAACTTCCGCCATTCACAACATTGGAAATACCATTTTTTTCCAGTGTTCCTTTTACCATGGCGCTTCTGTTTCCGCTTCTGCAGAATACAATGATCTGGTTTTTGTTTTTAAACTTTGAAATCTGATTTTTAATTTCGCTCAGTGGAATATTCTGTGCACCTTCTGCACTTCCTGAAGCGAATTCGGAAGGAGTTCTCACGTCAACCAGAAAAGGATTGTTTTTCAATGCATTTTCCAGTATGGAATTATCTTTTTTGCCAAATAATATGGTTAATAAGTTCATTTTTAAAATATTTCTGAACAAATTTCAGGATTTAAAAATGGCTTTACTGCTACTTTTGTTACATAACTATTTTTCTAAATTAATCTGGAAAAAGTTTGACATAAAAAAAGCCACAGATTCCGAAGAACTGTGACCAGAAAAAATAGATTTAACGGGAAAATTATTTTGATGATGATAAGATTATGCAGTTTCTTCTATCGCCTGTTCTTTCTTTTTAAACTTCTGAAACAGGAAAATATTCCATAGAATCATTTCATAACCGTAAACTGTATCTTCAATTGGAATCGTCAAAATTCTGATTCCCAGAAAATGTTCAGGATTGTAGTTTACAATCGGAGAATCGAGTCCTGTTCCGGTAAGAATTCCGTTAACTCCCAAAAATCCGGGCATCAGAATCAGATAAATAAAAGAAGCTTTGCCGATCCATCTTGCGTTTAAGATGAAATACAGTATAAAAAGACTGATTGCCGTCGTTAAAAACGTCATAAAAGGATAAATTCTGTTTTTGCAGTACAATGCCAGAATAACCAAAGTGACGATGGAAAAAATAACAAATATTTTCTCCATTTCGGGTTTCCAGTCGAGCCTGAAAAATTTATCCAGACAGAAATAGGTAAAAATACACGAAAACGGAATGCAGATGAAGAATAAGATTTCTTCAATAGGGAGGTTTATAATTCTGAGTCCCAGAAGATATTTATCATTAAACCACCACACTCCTAATTTGGTAAACCAGATGTCCCAAACGATAAAAAACAGGGCTACAATAGAGGAAGCAAGGATAAATGCCTTAAAATGCCTGTTGAATTTTATCTTATGGTGGAAAGAAAAAATAAAACAGACGATAACCGTAAAAAAATTGATTAACAGATACGTATATTGAAGCATTTTCAGGTGGTTTGTTTTTTAAAATACATTCGGAAATATTTTACCGGAACCCAAAGGAATCCGAAACACTCCCCTCTTTCTTTTCCTGTGTGTTTATGATGCTGTTTGTGTGCTCTTCTGATCGCCAAAAGGTATGGATTCTGCGTATTTCGAAGAAGTTTAAAACGCTGATGAATAAAAATATCATGAACGAAGAAGTACGCCATTCCGTACAAAGCAATTCCAACTCCGATGTAAAACCAGTGGTTAAAATTCTGCATGGTTCCGTAATACATCAGAATAATCGTGGGAACAGCGAAAATAACGAAGAAATAATCGTTTTTTTCCAATGGTCCGTCGTTGCTGTGATCATGATGGTCTTTGTGAAGTGACCACAAAAAACCATGCATTACATATTTGTGAATGATCCACGTCATTCCTTCCATAATGAAGAATGTGGCTGCTACAATTAGAAAATTCATTATTCCGCAGTATTTTTATTAAACATTTCTTCCAAAATCTGATATCTGTACGTGAAAATATCTTCCACTTTTTTCTTTACCAGAACAGTGTGTGCAATTTCTCCCAAAAATCCCAAAGGCAGTTCGTAATCTACCGTATCTTTCATAAAAATACCATTTTCATTCGGAATAAACTCGTGATGATGATGCCACAGCTTATAAGGTCCCTGTTCCTGAAAATCGGTGAAACTTTTCTGATGATCTACCTGAATAATTTTCGTTCTCCATTTCATTTTTATTCCGAACAGTGGTGAAACGTAATAATCGATGTTCATTCCTTCGTAGATTTCATCGTTTTCCATTTTGGTTAATACTACGAAGTTCATTTCTTTCGGGGTAATTTTGGAAAGATTATTTGCCGAAGAAAAGAATTTCCATGCGGTTTCGATATCACAATTCAGCTGTTGTTCTTTGTATAGTCTGTGTCTCATTATTCAAGGGTGTAAGTAAATGTATCTACAAAAAAGAAGTTTTATATTGTACGTAACTGCTCATCATTAAAGAAAGCTTTCTTCCGTTGGATATTCTTATTCTCTGATTGACAATTTTGGCAGCGGACGTTTTTTTAATCTTTCTGAAAAGCGAAATGTAATATCTGTATGCCAGATAAACTCCGAATCTTGAGGATGGAGGAAGTTTTCTGATTCCTTCTAGCGCAATTTTGAACTCTTCTTCAATTTCTTTTTCAATTTGGGCTTTTACCGCATTATCGAAGTATGAAATATCAACATTCGGGAAGTAAGAGCGTCCCAAGATCTGATAATCATCTTTCATGTCACGAAGAAAATTCACTTTCTGAAAAGCTGATCCTAACGTCATGGCATAAGGCTTCAGTCTTTCAAATTCATTAATATTTCCTTCCGTAAAAATATGAAGACACATTAATCCTACCACTTCCGCAGAACCCAGAATATATTCTTTGTATAAATCTGAATTATAATCTATTTTCTGAAGATCCATTTCCATACTTTTCAGAAACTGATGAATAAGGGCGTAATCAATTTTATACTGATGTACGGTTTCCTGAAAAGAATGAAGCACCGGATTCAGAGAAATTTTATCTTCCAAAGCACAGAATGTTTCTTCTTTGTATTTTGAAAGAAGTTTCTGCTTATCATGATCGTGAAAGCTGTCTACGATTTCGTCGGCAAGGCGAACATAACCGTAAATGGCGTAGATCGGGTTTCGTATTTTCGGAGAAAGCGCCATAATTCCTAAAGAAAAGCTGGTGCTGTACTGTCTGGTTGTCTCCCTGCTGATTTTATAAGACAGGTCATCAAAAAGTTTTTTCATAGTTAATTCAATTTATTTGCTTCTCTGGCGACTATTTTACCTGATATAATGGATGGCGGAACTCCCGGTCCCGGAACCGTTAGCTGACCTGTATACAGAAGGTTTTTTACTTTCCTGTTTTTTACAGATGGTTTTAAAACTGCAGTTTGTGATAAGGTATTGGCAAGACCGTAAGCATTGCCTTTGTATGCATTATAATCTTTTTTGAAATCTTCTACGCAATAGCTTCTTTTATACTCTAATTTAGAAATAAGATCTGAAGTTCCTGTATGTTTTTCCAGTCTTGAGATCATTTCAAGGAAATACTTCTCCCTCATATCTTCAGAATCTTCTATTCCCGGCGCTACAGGCATCAAAAGAAATACGTTTTCTCCGTTTTCCGGCGCGGTATCTTTATCTGTTTTTGAAGGGCAGCAAGCGTAGAACAATGGTTTGGTAGGCCACTTTTTATCTTCATAAATTTCGTTTGTATGAAGCTCAAGATCATTTTCAAAAAATAAAGTGTGATGCGTAAGATTGGGAATTTTTTCGCTAAATCCTAAATAATAGATAAGACAGGAAGGTGCAAAAACTCTTTTTTCCCAATATTTTTCGTCATAATTTCTATGAGATTCCGGAAGTAAAGTTTCGGTATGCTGATAATCTGATGAAGCAATTACCGTGTCGAATCTTAATTCTTCACCATTGATTTTCAGACCGACCGCTTTGTTATTTTCAAGAATAATTTTCTCAACGTTGGAATCGAAATGAAAATGGACTCCGCCCTCAGAAGCGATCTGCATCATTGCCTGCGTAACTTTTGCGAATCCTCCCATCGGATACCAAGTTCCTAATTTATAACCGCCGTAGTTCATTAAACTGTAAAGAGCGGGGATATCTTTCGGCGCTGCTCCTAAAAAAATTACAGGAAATTCCATGAGCATAATAAGTTTAGGATTTTTGAAGTATTTTCTTACAAAACGCTGAAAATTCGTCAGTAAATCTAATTTTAAAGCACTTTTCGCAATTTTCGGAGAAACAAATTCAAACCATGAATGGCAGGGTTTGTTTACGAAATCTTTCATTCCGACTTCATATTTGTACTGGGCGTCGTTCATGAATTCGTCAAGCTGTTTTCCTGCGCCTTTTTCTATGCTTTCGAAAAGGTTTTTCATCTCTTCATAATTCTCAGGAATTCCCATCACTCCGTCTGAAAAAACCATTTCAAACTGAGGATTCAGAGGAATAAGATCATAAAAATCCGTAGATTTCCTTCCGAAGTCATTAAAAAAAGCTTCGATAATATCGGGCATCCAATACCAGCTTGGTCCCATATCGAATACGTAACCATTATCCGTTGTAAACTGTCTTGCTCTGCCTCCCACTTCGCTGTTTTTCTCGAAAACATGCACTTCATATCCGTCTTTGGATAAATAGGAAGCTGCCGACAAGCCGGAAAATCCTGAACCGATAATTGCTACTTTTCTGCTCATAGTTTTGTTTTAGTTTTTAAATGCGTATTCCTGATAAACCGTATTGATAAGATCTTTGCTGTCGATATTTCTGGAAAATATCGGATGGTGAAAACGGTCAAGTTTATTAAGAATACGTATAAGTTCCATTTTTTCTGTATAATTTAGGTTTCCGGCAACAATATTAGTTGCGTTTCGGATCTTTTCCATCTGTTTGTCAAGAGCAAGCAGCCCTTTTTCTGAAATGCTGATGTATTTACTTCTTTTATCATCATCAGATTCGGTCTGTTCGATCCATCCCTGTTTTAATAATCTGGCAATAATGAGCATTCCCGCAGGTTTTTCCTGAATATTTTTTTTAATCAGCTCTGTTTTGGTCATTCTTCCGAAAGATCTCAGATTGATAAGGTAAATAAATTCTTCCTGCGTAGAAAATTCAGAATCCGCGATTGCAGATTTAGAATAAGTTTTTGCATATCTGTTAAGATGTACCAAAAGTGTATTAATAGCACTTTCAGGGCTTCTTCCATTTTCTTTTCCTTCCCAGTAGGGATCATTTTGCTTATCCTGATTTTTAGAAGATTCTTTATCATGTATCCAGGTTTTGAATCCTTCAACATCTTTAGAATATATATTTCCCGAATTTTCAGCTTCAAATTCTTCTAATAATCCTATTATGTCTTTAATCAAAGAATATTCCATTTCGTAAAAATTAGTATACAAATATACTATTTAATTTAAAATAATAAATATTTATACACTTAAATATTTTTTCATTATCTTTAAAAATTATTAACTATGGATATGAAAACTAATTCTGATGTAAAAGAAACCTCATCCGGTGACTGTAAAAAATATATCAATGATTATCTGCATTCCTGTGTAAAGAAGGAATTCGGGCTGGACATTTCATTTGGAGAAGAATATGAAATCATGCAGAATATTGTTTCCAATAAGTCTATGATTGTCCCTACATTCTCCGATTATATTGTGGAAAATCCTAAGCTTCATGCTTTTTTGAAAGCACACATCGCACATCTTAATAAAGAGATGTTCGCTTCCCATATTTCTTAAAACAACATTTGATAAAATAAATTTATGAAGGGCGTTCTGAAATTTCAGAGCGCTTTTTTGTAGATGGAATTCTGAAAAGTACTTACTTATTTAAGACTTTGTATATCTGTATTTTTATCTCTTAAATAAGTCTATAAAAGTTCCTTATTAATTTTTCAAAAAAAGAATTACAGTCGAAGGAAAATAACCATTATGTTAAATAAAAAAAATAAAACACTGTTTTACAAATACTTATAATTAAATAGATACACAATAGATATATACTTTTTTCTTTTGAATAGGTTTATTTAAGTTCCTTTGAAGCAGAAAATGCAATCATCACTATTGTTCCGTTTTATTTTTCAATCTGCAAAAAACTTTTTAAAATGAAAAAAGTTTTTACTGTTTTTGTATTGCTTTTTATGCAGTTCCATTTCTCTCAGATTTTTATATCAGAAGGAGCACATATTTATGCAGAAAAAGAATCATTATTAGATTCTCTCATACAAGGGGTTCCGATTTCCCATGCAGTACCTGCTAAAAATTCACCTGAAAAAACAAAGAAGAAAAAATATCATAGAAAAGATAATAAAAATAAAGCTGTTTCTGGAAAAACTGTTTTGGTGAATAAAAACTTAGCCAATAAACAAATAACAGAGCAAAAATCTTTCGACAAAATTTTTAAAAGTTCACTAAATAATAACAATAGCTTTAAAACAACTGAAAGGCAAAATTCTGCTGTTACTTTTACGTCGATTTTTAAAATAATAGATATAGCTGTAATAAAATATTTTGTAAACCAGAGTTATTATTACAGAGAAGTTAAAATTTTAAACTCACAAATCTTTCATTTTTATTCTCAAACTAACTATTGCAGTTTTTCAGTAAGACCACCTCCTACTCTGTCAATATAAATAAAAAAACAAATTGTTGAAATATTTTGGTAATGAAAACCAATAAATAAAATTTTTAAAATAATGAAATTCTTTACAATTTTTTATAGAAAATATCAAAAATTCAGCTTTGCTCTATTTTTGATACTATTCTCTATTCACAGTTTAAAAGCCTCGACTTATGATGTAAATAACAATGGAGACGGAACTGGTTCTTCAACAGTAAGAACCTTAAGATACTGCATTACACAAGCTAATGCAAATCCCGGAGCTGATATTATTACGTTTAGCGGGCTAGGAACCGGGACTCATACAATTACTTTAACATCATCTTTACCTGACATTACAGGACAAGTAAGTATTCAGGGATATACGGCAGCCTCTGCAGCGCAAGGCCCTTTAGGGCCATCAAGCAGTCGCAGTATCAGAATTCAGATCAATGGAAATGATATTACGACACATATGTTTGCATTTGTTGGAGGATCAGATGGATCTTCCATCAGCGGTTTGGCGATGTATAATACTAAAGGAGTTTGTATTTTCGTACCGGCGAATATCAACGGATTGCATATTTGGGGTAACTATTTCGGATTGCTTGGGAACGGCAGTGTTGGTGCTACTCCAGCTGACACAAGATTAGAATCATCTGTTTTATTCATTGGCTCGACTTCTGTAGCCGCAACTATTTCCAATCTAATTATCGGAACTAACGGTGATGGAGGATCAAATGGTGGTACAAATGACGCTAATGAAGGCAATGTTATTGCCAATACTTATCGTGATGCTGTTGCCGGCGGTAGTGTTAACGGAATATTTTTTTATGGAGATGTGGGTTTAACACTAAATAACAGCAAAGTAGCAGGTAACTATTTCGGACTTTTACCAGATGGCACAACGGTTTCACCAATCGGACAAAATGTACCTGTTGCAGAAGGATGCCCAATTTCATTTATTGGTACAGTAGGAACCAATGTAACAATAGGAACTGATGCTAATGGTATATCTGATGCAGCGGAAAGAAATATTATTTCCGGAAGCACTATTTATGGGATTCAAATGGAAAGTGCAAGCGGAATCAACATTGCAGGCAACTATATAGGAACCGATTATACAGGTACAACGGCAAAGCCGAATGCCACTAGAGATGGCATTTATCCAGCAATTAATATTCAGCAAAGAGCCGGGTTATTTGCACCTAATAATATTGTTATAGGTTTCGATGACAGAATTCATACTGCTGTTGATGCCCCGTTTGTAAGAAATGTAATTTCTGGTAATGGCGGCAGAGCTGTTGCTGCTGCTACTCTTGCAGGTGCAACTTTAGCTACAAGAACAAATAATATTGTCGTCGCAGGTAATTATATAGGGGTTGATGCCACAGGAAACACAGCATTACCAAACGGAACATTCGGTACAGCACTAACTTTTAGTACCGGAGCCGGAGTAAGCTTAAACAGTGTTACAAATTGTAGGATAGGAACCGACAGTGATGGTGTTGAAGATGCGTCCGAACGAAATATAATTTCCGGAAATCTTAACGGAGCCGGAGTTTATTTAGCATCCAATAACTTTGCGGTAAGTAATAATATTGTTGCAGGAAATTATATAGGTGTAGGAGCAAACGGAACAACCGCTTTAGGAAACGGAAATGCAGGAGTGTATATAAACTCAAATGGAAATGGGGCTAACAATAATATTATAGGATCTAATGATGATAACACAAGGGATGATATTGAAGCTAATATTATTGCCAATAATGGATATAAATCCGGAGCAACGATACGTGGCGGTGTGATGATTACCAATAGCAGTAGTGTCGCTGCCAATGCATCCAACAACAACAGGATTTCGAGAAATGTTTTTTATAATAATACGGGGTTACCTATAGATCTGGCAAGTTGGAACGGAACTGCGAATGATTATGGCGTATCACCCAATGATGGTGTAACAACAGCCAATCAGCCTAATTTATTACTGGATTATCCTGTAATTACTGCTTATAGCATTACATCCGCTACAACTCTGGATGTTTCAGGATATATAAGCATATGTAATGGAAATGAATCTACAGCAGGAGCTACCATTGCAGGAAATAAAACCATTCAGTTTTATAAAGTTGCTGATGATGGCGACCAAAATGGAGCAATTACAGGTGGAGTCTGTACCAGAGTAACCAGTCACGGTGAGGGAGTTCAATATTTAGGAAGCATTACAGGAGTTGCAAATGCTTTTAATAATCAGACGTTAACGTTTGTTTCAGGAGCTACATTTTCATCAGGTGATAAATTAGTAGCAATAGCTATCGATGCTAATGGAAATACTTCAGAATTTGGAGCTGCAGCAATAATTGCAGATTTAGCCGTAACAAAAACGGTAAATAGTCCAATAGCAGGAGTAGGAAGCAATGTAATCTTTACCATTACCGCAAGTAATGTAGGTCCGGATTCCGCAAGTAATGTTGTAGTAAATGATATTTTACCTTCCGGTTATACTTTCGTAAGTGCCACAACTTCTGCAGGAACATGGACATCTCCGAACTGGACTATTGGAAACCTAACAAACGGAGCCAATGCAACACTTACCATTACAGCAACTGTAAAAGCAGGAGGAAGCTACGCTAACACGGCTACAATTAGCGGAACATCTACACAAGCTGATCCTGTTTCCGCAAACAATTCTTCAACAGCAACAGTAGATCCAGATTCGGATGGAGACGGAATTCCAGACAGTACCGATGTAGACGATGATAACGATGGAATTTTGGATACGGCAGAATGCAGCGGAAGCACCATTCTTAATAGTACTTTTCCAACTACAGGTGGTAATACAGATACAGTACCTGACTGGACTGTTGATGGTACATATGGTGGTACTTGGGGTTCAGGCACGGGAAGAGTCAATCTTAACACCAATGGTCTTGAATTTAGAAGAGATGCAGGAACAACAACTACTTTATCAAGAAACCTATCCAGTGTTTTCGGTACTACTTTTATCAATCTAAACAATCTATATTGGTTTAGAACCACACAAGGTAATAATACAGGAGGTTTTACCTTCACCGTTTCGTATGCAGGAACAGTTTACGCAATAATTTCATCCGCTACTGTTAATAATACAACATCACCTGTAGTTACAGCTGATAACGGAGCATCTGTAAATATAGCTTCCCTTCCGTTAGTAACATCAAACTCTACAAAATCTGCGAATAGTAATCTTATTATTACTTTACCAAACAGTACTCCCGTTTCAGGGGATTTGGTATTTACTTTTGTAGCTAACAGTGACGGTTCCCAGGTAAGAGATCTTGGAATGGGATCTGTAGTAATAAACTCATGCAGTGATACTGATGGCGATGGTATTCCGGATTATTTAGATTTGGACTCCGATGCAGACGGCTGTTCTGATGCAGGCGAAGGAGGAGCTGATATTGCCAATTCTGAACTGGTTACAGCAGGAGGATCACTCAGCGGAGGCAGCACAACCATAAACCAAAATCTCTGTGCTTCTGCAACATGTGTAAGCACAACAGGAATTAATATTGGTCTTCCGCAATTTTCATCATTGCCTACAGGATATAGCAATGCAACGGGACAAAGCATAGGAAGTTCTCAGAATGCAATGGTAAAAGGATGTATTTGCTATGAAGATCCGACTTTAGTAGCGGGACAAACTTATCCTGTAAAGCAGGGAATTACAGTTTTGGGCAGAGCCGGAGGAAGCAATGCAAGCTGGCCGATGATCAGAAATTCAGCGTATACCGCACTAGAAGCCAAAACAAAAGGTTTTGTCATTACAAGAAACTCCAGTCCGGAGACTACGATTGCTATTCCGGTTGTGGGAATGATGGTTTTCGATACTGACGAAAATGCAGGGGCAGGATGTATGAAAATTTACACAGGAGCCGGCGCAGGCGAAGGCTGGAAATGCTTCAGCTCGCAAGGCTGTCCTTAATTCAATCATTTTTGGCAACCGTTTAGATCATATTTATCCGGTTGCTTTATTATCGTTTTTATTAATTTAAATTTTAAACAATGAAAAAGACCACAATTATATTATTCGTTCTGATATTCGTAGAAGCTTTTTCGCAGGTAAGAATAGGATCTGCAAATTCCGTAGGAAATGTAAGCAGTACTTCCGTTTTGCTGGAATTCGGGACAGACAACGACAAAGGCATTATTCTTCCTTATACAGAAACCGTACCTTCAGGAACCAATAATTCTAAAGGAGGAACTTTTATTTTTGATGTTTCTTCAAATGCAGAATATAAAGTAAAAATAAAAAATGAAAATACGGGATGGACAGATTTAAGCATTCGTTCCGGCTACTCCGCTGCCATAGAAAATACGGTAAAAACACCACAAGCATTGCCTTTAAATGACTTCAGCGGAGCAAGGGCAATTATTGGAAATTCAGGCACATCTACGGATGGTGTTCTGGTACTGGACTCTCCCAGCAAAGCTCTGGTTTTACCAATAGTATCCAATTTTACCAATATTAAAAATCCGTCTCCGGGGATGATGGCATTTCTTAAACATCCAACAGATGTAACGAAACATCGGCTGATTATTTTTAACGGACAAAAATGGACGTTTTGGAAGCCGTGAGAAATATAAATTTTATACTTAGATAAAGTCCGTTTTAGCCATTCTCAAATCGGACTTCTTATAAAAAAGAATAACATTTTAAATTACTGATTATAAAAAACTGCAAAAATTAGTAATAGGTTATGTTTTCTTCTTTATGTAAGATTATCGCTTTTATTTGATTGTTAAATTAAAAATTAATAAAATTTGAATTTTAAAGATATCCATATCGGCACACTCATTCGTCAAAAAATAACCGATAGCCAGATTGATATTGTGCGCGTCTGTAATTTTTTTAGTTTATCAGAATCTGAAATTGAAAGTATGCTTAATTCAGAAAGTTTGGAGTCTAAAATTATTCTAAAATGGTGCAAGTTGCTGGAATATGATTTTTTTAGGATATACAGCCAACATCTTATCCTGTATTCTCCTCCTACTTCCGGATCGCATTTGGTAAAAAAAAGAAAATTGAAGTCGAGTCTCCCATCTTTTCGGAAAAATATTTATACTAAAGAAATCATAGATTTTATATTGAACCGGATCAACTCAGGAGAACTGAGTAAAATTCAGGTAATCGAAAGATACGGAATTCCCAAAACAACTTTATATAAATGGATTAATAAATATGAAACAATGAATAAATAAGTTTTATTCAATTCTAAATAAAAAACAAAATTATGAAAGAATTTCAGCCTAATTATAAACTCATATTTTCAGATATTCTGGAGAAAAAATATCCCGAAAAACGTAAAGAATGTGAAAGAATTCTCAGAAAAAAATTATTGTCCAGTTTTGATATCATCAACCTCAACACAATTATTTTCGGTAAAGAAGTTCAGGCAGAAGATGAAAATCAAAGGCACAAATCCTACAAGAAATCTGACATAAAAAAAATTATAGAATACCAGAAAAAGTATAACCTGAATAATGTAGAAACCTGCACTCAATTTAAAATAAGCAGAAACACTATTTATAAATGGAAAAAGCTTTACGAAAAAAAGAATTTGATTTAAATATTAAAAAAAATTACAATTACAAACTGATTTTCAAAACATTGGCACAAATAGATATAAAATAGACACAGCGTTTTTTGAATTCAAACAACTTATTGTCTTTATTTGCTCTTGTAAAAAGGAGGTGAAGCACAAATGATTATTTATTAATTGCAAAACTTTTTTCGGTAACGAAAAGAGTTTTGCTTTTTAAAATACTATTTCCTACAAATCAAGTAAGGTTATATTAAAAAATTTACTCTTATTTTGAAAATACTGTTAGGTAAAACTTAAAATTCGATTGATTATAAAAGTAATAAAAAATATTTTTCATTCGATAAAATCAAATCTTTTCAAAGGAATATCAAAATGGCAGATTTAATTATCTGTCTTTTTTTAAATTGTAATTAAATACTGTTAATTTTTAAGTAATTTTATTAAATGATTGATTTTATTAGTTTATGAAATTAAATAAAGGATTGTTTTTCTTCATTATTCTGTTTTTTTCAAATTTTATTTTGGGTCAGAAACCTAAAAAACAGCTTGATTCTCTTTTCAACCGTCTTCTGGTGATGCGTTCAGAAGGAAAACTGAAAGAATCTTTAGTTTTATGCAAAGAATTAATTTCCGGATATGAACAGCTGAAAGACGAAGAGAAAGCTTTAAAGACGTACTTTATTGCAGCCAATGTATCCAGCAATCTTTACAATACAAAAGAAAGTCTCGCTTATCTGGATATTGCTGCAAAAAAAAATGAAGTATTTAAGGATGATGATATTCTTACAAAGATAAATGCCGAATATGGAAGGAATTATAAAAATTTAGGTTTTTATAATCTTGCTTTGGATTATTATCAGAAAGCAATTGAAGTCGCAAAAAAAAACAATAATAAAATAAATCTGGGGTATTGCTACGGATTACGGTCTGTTGTTTACGAAGAACAGAAAGATTATGCCAAAATGTATTCAGATCTTCGTAAAGCTCATGAAATAAATCCTACGACATACACTGCTTCAAGGCTCGCAAAATATTTCATTTCATTAAAAAAAAATACAGATTCTGCAAAGTTTTATCTTGATTTGGGAAATAAATACAATACTCTGAAGAAGCTTACACCATTCGAAATATCAATTTTAGACAGGAATTGGGGACGGTATTACTTAGAAAAAGGAGATTATAAAAGTGCAGTTTCTTATCTTGAAAAGTCGCTTGAGATTTCCAGAAAGCTAAAGAAACCTCAAGACATAAAAGATACCCACAAACTTTTGGCAGATGCTTATAAGCTGATGAATCAGCCCGCTAAAGCTGCTCTAAGTTTAGAAAAATATACTGTAATTACCGACAGTCTTTCCACCGAAAAACAAAAAATACAGGATTTCCCTATTAAAAAAATTATTCAGGAAAAAGAAATCAGTACCCAGAAAACTTATACTAAATTATATATCCTTATAGCTTTAACCATTATTTTATTTCTAGCTATTTACAGTTATACTTTAAAAAGGCACAATGCCCGAAAAAAAGAAAACATTGCGTTACTGAACACAAAAGAAGAAGAAAATGTACAGCTACAGCAAAAAGTAAATGAATCTTTTGAAGATATTATTCAGCTTGCTAAAAGTAACAGTCCTGAATTTTTCACCCGCTTTCAGGAAGTATATCCTGAAGTAATCAATGAACTCCTGAAAATAGATCCCAAATTAAGAGTATCAGAACTTACATTATGTGCGTTCATTTATCTTGGCTTTAATACAAAAGACATCGCGGGTTATACTTATAGAACCATTAGTACTGTTCGAAACAGAAAGCACAATCTGAGAACAAAACTGAATATTCCAGCAGAAGAAACTACAGAATTGTGGTTCAAAAATCTCGGAAACAGATTGTACTGATAAAAAATTATTTTCAAAATACTTTAAACCAAAAACTCCTCAAAAATCTGAGGAGTTAAATAGAAAAGTAAATGGTGTGAAAAAACAAGTGTATAAATAACTTTTTATTCAAAATCCAGCAAACCATCGGCGAGAATCTTCCACTGCATTTTTCCGAATCCGAAAATTCCGCCCAGAGCGATGAAAAAATTTCTTATTTGATCCCAAAAAGATGCATTGAAATTCGGTCTTTCGTTTCTCCCGTATACTGCGGCTTTCAATATATTTCCTTCTTTGGAGATCAACATACTGGAAGTGGCTGCAGGCGTATAAAAATGCGCAACATAGCCTTTCAGCTTATTGGGCTCTTTAGACGGTCTGCACATCATCAGATAAGATTCGCTTTTGTCTGTATCCCGATGCGAGATGTTAATGATCTCTACCCAGTCGTATCCTTTAGCTTCCACCGTTCCGGGACCGGGAATGGCAATTCTTATAAAATCTCCTTTTTTGGGAAAACGGTCTGCCAATTCCCCGGAAGCATCAAAATGTTTAAAATCTGCTGAAGCATTACCACAGTATTCTTTCCATCGGTTAATAGAAAAAAAACGTTCTTTGAGAACAGCAAATTTTGAGTTGATTTCTAAAATCTTAAACTGTTTCGTACTTTCGGTATCGTGGAATCCTCCCTTCTTTTGTATCGGAACTCCCGGAATCTGCTTCGGCTTCATATTTCTTTCTTTGTGATGATCTGTTACAAATTTAGTATACAATACTGCAGCTGATTATGAGCAGAATCACAATCATGTATTTTATTTATCAATTGATTATAATCATACATTTATTATTCAGGAATAACGAAATTCGGTTTACTGAATCAACAGAAAAGAATTGTAAACGAAGTGTTATTTTATGAAAAAGAATTTTTTCGACCGGTTTGCAGATCGGTCTGCATGTTTTGCCGGAAGTCCCGAAGCCTTTATCGGAGCAAGTGTTTTAGTAATTATCTGGGCTGCAACGGGTCCATTTTTTAAATTTTCGGAGGTATGGCAAATGGTTATTAATACAGGAACCACAATTGTTACCTTCTTAATGGTTTTTCTTATCCAGAAAGCTCAGAATAAAGATTCAAAAGCCATCCAGATTAAACTTAATGAACTGATTAAAGCGCATGAGAAGGCTAATAACAGAATTGTAGATATCGAAGATCTTACAGAAGATGAACTGGACGAACTTCATAAACTTTATGAAAAATTCGGAAAACTTCCCAAGAGAAAAGAGGACGATCCTGCCTGAGACCGAGGATGATGCAGCTAAATATTTTGTTGCTGGTTAAGCTTAATCAGTATTCTAAATCTATTAAATAATTTATGATGATGAATCTCCGGAACGATCTATTAGAATTTACAGGAAATTATTTTCAGACAACCAAAGAAACCATTTCTGTCGCAGAGAGTGTAACGGCTGGGTTTTTACAGTTTTCATTTTCGCAGATCAAAGATGCCTCAACTTTTTTCAAGGGCGGAATTACGGCATATACGCTGGAAGAAAAAGTAAGATTTTTAAAAGTTGACCGAAAAGAAGCAGAAGAGAACGATTGTGTTTCGCAGAATATTGCAGATACCATGGCTTTAAATGTCACGGACTTATTTCATACCGATTGGGGAATTGCCATTACAGGTTATGCAACTCCAGTGGAAGAATCAGAACACAGGCTTTTTGCTTATTTCAGTTTTGTCTATAAAAATAAAACAGTCTTTTCCCACAAAATGAATCTTAATTCCAGAAAAGAAGCGATGAATGCCCAAATGTGTTACAGTGAATTTATTCTGGAATGCCTGAAAGTTGAAATGGAAAAACAGCTGACAATGAAATAGAAAGAAAATTAACACCATCACACCACAAATATTATATATGGAAAGTTTACAGCTAAAAGGAAAAAACGTTTTTATAACCGGAGCAGACAGCGGAATCGGAAAAGCAACAGCACTGCTATTCGCCTAGGAAGGAGCAAATATTGTTTTCATTCATTATAAAGACAGGAAAGATGCAGAAAAAACCCAGAAAGAAATTGCAGATTTCGGAAAAAATTAAATTCCTGATGAATGTAAAGAGATAATTCTGAAATTGGTTTAAAAAAGGTTATAAAAAAACTATTCCCAGAAATAAATGCTGAGAATAGTTTTGTAATTTATTTAAGAAGGTATTTCCTATTTAACTGCTGATTTTGCTTTTTCAGATTCCATTAAATGGTGTTCTAAAGTAGGAAGTGTACTGCTGGCAAAAGATTTCAGAGATGCTTCCGAACCGGAGGCAGCTTCTTTTTTAAACGCTGCAATATCTTCTTTATGATCGCTCACCATAAGATCGGTGTAGGCTTTGTCGAAATCTTTTCCTTTTTTAGCCTTCAGATCATCATACATTTTCTGTTGATCTGCATCTAAACTTGTCGGCAGTGTATATCCTGCTGTGGATGCCCATTTTTTAAGCTCATCATTGGCTTTGCTGTGGTCTTTTACCATCATTTCACCCAATGATTTCACTGTGGCATTTTCTGCATTTGTTGCCGCAAGTTTTCCCATCATCACTTCCATCATTCCTCCTTTTGCTGCAGCATCGGCAAACGATTTATCCTGCTCGCTAAGAGAGGTTTTGGAGGCAGAATCCGGCTGTGTGGCTACTGCATTTGCGGAATCATTTTTCATCATTCCCGAATCTGCGGGTGCCGTCATTGCAGTGCTATCCGCAGAAGTGTCTACATTGGTCGTTTCATTTTTTTTACAGGCTACCATCGCTGCGATAGTAAGAATACTTAGAATTGAATTTTTCATAATATTAATATGTTTGTGGTTTAATTTGCAGGATATTTTATGTTTGATTTCTAATATGTAACAATTTGTCTGCCAAAAGTTTAAGATAGCAACAGAACAGATACCACAATTATTGATTTAAATTAGATATTAAAAAAAATTTATCAGAAACCGCTGATTTCTGTCTGAGAAGAAGGAACCTGTTGTTTCAGTTCGAAGCTGAATTCAGGAAATTGATGCAAGGTAAAATTGTAATCAATCTGTTTTTCGGAAAGAAAATCTTTGATGGTAGCAATAAGATTCCGGATCATCCAAATATGGAAGGTGTATTTCTGATCTGCAAAAGAATCGATCTGTTTACAGACATTAACGAAGGTACGCTGAACAATCTCTTCTGCAAGTTCTTTAGAAGAAACCGATTTTAAAGCAAGCCCATACAATATACTGCTGTAGCTTTTGTAGAGTTTTTCAAATCCCTGCTGCCGGTTTTTCTTTATCAAAATACACAAGGCGACCTCTGCTGAGTTGATTTCGGTATTTAATTTTGTCATGTGGTGGTTGCGATATGGTACTGAATCATACTATTTTTCACGTCATCCAATGTCATCAGAAATTTAAAAATGATAGTAACAGAACATCAACGCAACTGACAAATCTCTACACTCTATAAATAAAATTTTACGATTTCTATCTAAACGATCAGATAAAATCTACTATACAAATGCTATGCTAGAAATTTTAATTTTCTGAAATGACGAGATTAAAATTGGAGAATCCGTTAATAACATTAACCAAAAGCATACTAAAAATATGATAAAGTATTAATTAAATTTCCGAATTTTCACATTCATTTCTATATTTTCACTCCGAAAGTTATCTGAAATTAGATAAAAAACAAAGAGGCTGTATCACAACTCGTGAAAACAGCCTTTTTTTTATGTTTTTTCTCGACCTCCTCTGTCTGAGAATGCTACTTATTTCTCAAAAAACAAATCCGCTTCCGCTTTTCTTCTTCTCACCAAACCTGCCAGAACTTTTCCGCCTGCTGTGGTATATTTTGTAGTAAACCAGCTTCTGATGGATTCTGCATCTGCTTTTTTATTAATAAGTGAGAACAAGGTATCCGATCCTCCTGTGTTGTACGTGTGCGAAACAAGCGCATCGAACTGGTTTTGGGTAAGCTGAATTTTAATTTTTGCTGACACTATTTTTTCATAGGTGGGTAAAACCGATGCAAACAATTCTGCCCCTTTTTCCTTTGTAATCGGCAGATCTTTCATGGTCACTTTTTTGCCTCCGGGATAATAGGTATTTCCGTAGCCGATTGTCGGAATTCCGGCAGAATCCAGATAAGGTTTTGCGCTGAAGCCTTCGAATGATAAAATGAAGTTTATACCTTTTTGTGATGTTGTCATTTTTTAAAATATTTATAGGTGAAAAATGCGAGAATTATAATTCCTGCAATGATGGTGATAACAATCCATGCGCCTGCCTGAAATCCGTTTACTTTTATCTTTTTTGTCTGTGCAGAAATTTTGAGATCAGATTCTTTTTTTACTTCTTTAGAAATGATTTTCTGATCTGTGTTCCGGATAAGACTTACCGCCTGCTCTTTTTTTATCTCTGATTTTTTGTTGTCTGATTTCACATAATGATTATTGATAATATATTCTGCATTTCCCACAATTGAAATACTCTGAAGCGTATCTTTCCCTACAATGTTGTGGTAAACAAAAGGATTGGCTTCATCGGATTTTCCTTTGATAAATATTTCTCCCGATTCTTCGTCTTTTCTATCATCAGAAAGCGTTTGCGAGGAAGTGTTCTGAGCAGACTGCCGGTTTTGTGAACTCAGGGAATCTGTTTTTACTTTTTCTGATTCCTTTCTGTTTTCTTCATAATGAGTGACTACTTTATTTTTACTTCTGCAGCCAAAAGCAATACTCATTAGCGTGATGAGCAGTAAAGTTTTTATTTTCATGATCTTGGTGTTTGAAATTGGAGTTTTATGAGAATACTTTATCCTCTTTTAAATATTCTTTCCTGATACTTTCCAACAGCATCTCCGAATTAACTTTATATCCCGGTTCTTCCGATGCAATAGCCTTTAAGCATACATCCTGAATGATGTTCATAATATTGGATCCTGTAAGTTCGTATCTTCTGGAAATCTGATCCAGATTAATATCTCCCAAATCCAGCTGCTGCGGTAAATTCTGTTCCCAGATGCGCAGACGTTCTTCGTACTTAGGATTATTGAATTTTATACAGCTGTGGAAACGTCTCGTAAAGGCTTTATCCATATTGTTTTTGAAATTGGACGCCAGAATAATTAGTCCCGAAAAAGTTTCTATCCGCTGCAGGAGGTAGGAGACTTCCTGATTGGCATACTTATCATGCGCATCGCGAACATTGGTTCTTTTCCCGAAAATAGCATCCGCTTCATCAAAAAATAATATCCAGTTTTTATTTTCTGCCTTATCGAATAATTTTGCCAGATGTTTTTCTGTTTCGCCGATATATTTTGAAACCAGCATAGATACATCTACTCTGAACACAGGACGCTGGGTATATTTTCCCAAGAGACTTGCAGCAAGCGTTTTTCCGGTTCCGGGATCTCCATAAAACAGTACGCGGAAGCCCGGTTTAAGTTTTTTCTGCATTCCCCAGTCTTCCATTAAAATCCGGCTGCTGTTGTACCAGTCTTCAATACCTTTAAGCTCTTCCAGAGTAGTTTGAGGAAGGATTAAATCTGCCCATGTTCTGCCTGTGTGAAGCTGTTCCGCAGGAAAATCGCTGCTCATTTTAGGAAGCTGTTCTGTCCCAAACATTAAAGCATCAAAAGCATCCTGATGAACACTGAACAGACTATTAACCGATGTGCTTTCCTGTGCAGAACCTGAAAAAACAAGAAGTTCTTCTTTTACCAATACTGAATTCTGCCCGAAATAATCCAGTGCTTTTAATCGTTCAGAAATACTTTCTCCGCCAAGAATGTACTGCAATGCCTGAACAGCAGGATTAAAAAGTCTTCCGTTGTCGTTAACCGAACAGAAATCAAAGAACGGACTGGATGGATATTCAAGATAAACTCTCTTCAGTAAAGATGGATCCAATCTCGGCAGTAAAGCCATTAATAAAATAATAACTTCCTGATGAGTCAGTTTTTTTTCTGAAATGTAATTTCCCAGATGAGAGCCTTTGTAATCGTTCGGATTAAACTGGGGTGCCAGATTAAAATCTTCATCAGAATGACTAACGCGCCATGTAATAACGCTTTCTAAATGGGTAAATAAGTTTTGTAATTGTATTGAATCCATTAATTCTATTCTTTTTCTTTATTAATTTAAAATTTAAGTTCCGGTTATCCTTAGTCGTAAACATAGATCTCAATAACACCGTACTGTTCTTCAAAATCTATCGGAGATTGGTCTGAAGTATTAAAAACACTCAGAATTATATGATCTGCCGATGCTCTGTAGCAGTAACATTCTGCACGGTCTTTTTTATACGGTTTATTTATTCTGGCATTAATCCATACTTTATTTTCCGGAAATGCATCGCCCATTTTTCCTGTAAACTGTCCGTAATCGGTACGCGCCCATTCAATATCTCCGAGTGTATTTTCCAGTACGATGAATTTTGGATCAAAAGTTCCGCCGGCATTGTTTAATAATGCTCTGTAAATTTTATAGCTGCTTCCTGTAATGCTTTTTATCTTTTCGTCTACCCATCTTTTCTGAACAAAAGAATTTTCTGTATAATTATCTCCATAATAATTTTGCCCTACGATACCGGGGCCATCAGTTGGAGCACCCACATCTATTCTGTCCAGCCATTGGGTAAGATTGATGTATTTATCTAATCCCTGAGACAACGAAATCTGCATAGGACTTGATAATATCTGAGTTCTGTCCCCCATAAGATCACCCGAGAATATGGTTGTAAATCCGTCGGCAACGGAAATACTGGCAGCCCCACTTTTAATGGCTCCTCCCCCTTCGGTTGAAAATTCTATTTCTCCCGTTACAGGTTTTCCGGGTAAAGTCCCCGATAACGGAACAGGATCTGTTTTATTGATCCAACCAAACTGCCCTGAAGAATTCCCCACAAATACTTTATTGTAAGATGCGTCTCCTGCCGGAATGTATGACGGATTGATGGAAAATGATCCGTTAAACTTTACCCATCTCTGAAGAAAATCTCCGGTAATTAAAGCCATGGCAAGAGTACTCTGCTGAAAACTTCCAAAAACGCCTTCGGAAGTGTTATTATATCCTGTTAAAGTATTATTGGAGTGGATAATAAGCTTATTGGATAATGCACCGTCGTTATGACCTGCTCCAACGCCGATCAGTATATTATTCTGACCTGTAACTCCCTGTCCTGAAGATGCTCCGATGATGATATTACGATCGCCCAAACCTGCTGTGTTAGATGCTTTGTAACCGACAAGTGTATTCAGATTTCCGGTGGTCATATTATATCCGGACGCTGTTCCCACTAAGGTGTTCTTAAATCCGGACGTTACTTTAAACCCGGTTTCTTCTCCTATCATTACATTATAGTTTCCGGAAACGGCGTTCTGCCCTGCAACAACTCCAACAAACGTATTAAACGATCCTGTTGTAAGCTCTTGCCCCGCTGCAGCACCAAAAGCAACATTATTATTTCCTGTGGTTACTTTTGACAGGCAGTTGTATCCGAATGTATGATTGTAAAATCCAGTATGATTAGGATTAATATTGCCCCAGAAAAAGGAATAAGTTGCCGGATTCACTCCAATATTGGCATAAGTACGTTCGGAACCATCCAGAAAAGTAATCGGTTTCGGGGAGTATGCATCTCTGCTCACAACAGAAGCAAGCGTTTCATCTGCCAGCGTTTCTGTTGTTGTAATTCCTGATGATCTTTTAATATAAAACTTCCCATCCGAAAGAGGCTTTTCTATTTTTTTATTCAGTTCACCCTGAAGTCCTTCCACCATTCCGATGGTGACATTCGAGATTCCTGTAGGCAGATAATTATATTTATTGGTTTTTATACCGCCTTTAAAAAGATAAAGAGAAAAGCTTCCTGCCGAATCCGGAATTGCAATAAAATCGTTATCCTGAAATTCGTATGATTCAGAATGTTCTGCAAATAAAGAGATGTCTTTTTCAGCAGCTTCAACGAGATTGGTAATGCCCAACGCTTCGATCTTTTCGGCGAGGATCTTTTGATTGCTGTCTACAAAATCGTTTAAAAGCATATATTTCGCATCGCTCTGATCTTTTGTGTAAACTGTTCCCGTATTATTTGCGTCATCAATAGTAGCGGTATTTTCAGGTTGTTTTCCTACTCCTAATGCTGTTTTCCACGCCTGAAGATGGCTGCTGTCTAAATTTGAAGCATCTTTGGTGGCTAAATAATTGATATGGGAATCCTGATTTAATGTATGTGCATCAAAAGCTGCTTTGTCTGCTTTATTTTGCAGCTGCTTATGCAGTCCTTCAATTTTACTCGTCGGAATCGCATCGTTTTTATGCCAAAATGATGACCAGGATGCCTGAAATTCTTCCTGAGTAGGAATATCTCCGGTCTGGAAGTAACTTAATATGGTGTTTAATGGTGTTGGTATTAACATGGAAAAGATTTTTATTTTGTGTTTAGAGTTCAAGAAATTGTATCATCGGTAAAACTTTAGAAAAGCTTTACCGAGTGATTGTTTATAACAGGTGATTAAAATTTGGTTAAGTCGGAAAAGATATTCCTTAATTATTCGGAGATGAATATTTTTTAATTTGAGTATAAAAGAAACTCATCTACTATACAGCAATGATTACGTTTTAAAAAAAAGTGATTGATTGAAAGCGTAAAGAAGACTTTACCCGAGCTGCATGAAGTTATAGCTATTTGGCAATTTTTAGAGTTGTTAAAGCGCTATAGTTTAGCCAAATTCAATTTTGTAATGATAAAATTGTTTGTTTGGAATTAAAAAATACTATTACCTGATATAGATTACGGTTAATTATGCTATCTGATCCAATAATGAGTCTTTGATAGTGGTTCCGTTAGGCAATACATGATTTAAAATATCTGCTATTTCCTGATTATTTTCATTGGCAACGGCCTGCTTCAATTCATCTGATCCGTTTTCAATAAAGCTATTTAAAAGATTTTTTGTAACTCCGGACTGCTGATAATTTGTATAATGACTGAAAAGGGAATCGATATGATGTTTTACACCTAATCTTACACCCGATTCCTTGAGATAATCAATAATACGTTTGCGTCTTTTAATAATCATCTCTGCACTTTCTGAAAGTGACAGGGAGACATACACAGGCTTAACAAGTACAGGATTTCCATAGATATCGAACCATTTAATAACGATGTTCAATCCTTTTAAAAATCCATTTTCATCCAGTTCATCAGAAAAACTTTTCTGAATTGCAAGATTCGTCTGTTCTTTGTCTAAAAAGTAACCTGTACTGGTTTTTCTTCCTTTTTCATAGATTGGCTCGCCTTTCACAATTCCATTTAAAATAGTGATATCTTTTGCCATTAGCTCAAAAGGTGTAAGATCCTTAAGATGCTGATTTTGTTCAAATATTTTTAGTTTCATTAGTCTATAATTGTACTTGTAGGTTGATTATTTTGAATAACTTGATTGTTTAGATAATTACATTCGATTCTGATGTTTCTTACCATATTTGCAGAACCGCCGCCCCATGTATTTACATTATTTTGCCCTGCATACAGATAACCGGTCATTAAAAGCTGTCCCGTATCTTCGTCATAAGCCTGACACACTATATTTTGAGTTACTGTAGTGAGATCTGCTTTGTAATAAAAATATAAATTGTCCCAAAGATTGTAATGATCGGTAACAAAATCTTTATCAATAAATCTATGTCCCCAATAACCAGATTCTGGTCTATACTGAATAGATAGATCAGTATTATTTATAAATTTAATATTAGTGTTTACAATGTTTAATTGCTGACCTAAGTTATCTTTATATATTTGAACTAAAAATCTTTTATCTGTAAGCGTTCCGAATTCAAATCCTTCGGGAATTGTTGGCAGGTTATTTCCAAAAAATCTATAAATTCCGTAATTAGATTCTATTTGATAATATAATCGATAATATTCGTAATTATTTAATCCTTCTTTTGGAAACTTTTTTGCTTTAATAATATAGGGTCCATTGTCTAAAAAGTACTGTCTTTTTTCATTGCCGTAAGTATTCCCAATTTCTATGACCTGATCCTCAAATCCATCCTGACTTATAACCAGTGGAAATTTCAGTTCTTTTCCGCCATTATTCAAATCTATATAATAGATAACATATCCGTTGTCCATAGAAGCTAAGCTGTTTGCAAATTCTACTGTTTCTTTATTAGTGAGAATGTCATCTTTATGTTTTAAAGAATCTATTAATTCCGCAAATTGATCTTGCGTGGGATAATCCCCTTTTTCAAAATAAGATTTCAACACCTCCCGTGGTGTTATTTTATTTTCTTCCATATTTTTTATTTTTTGTTTGGATTTTTTAAAATGTCTTTTTTAGTTTATAAAATTTACTTCTTTATTCTTAAGATTCGATCCAGTATTTTCCAAAATCGCTGATACAATTACCTGTATTATCATTCCAATAACTTCTTATCAATGAACATAAAGGTTTAAAAGCATTGATGCCTGTTACATCTATATTAAAA
This sequence comes from Chryseobacterium sp. 2P, assembly GCF_059579425.1. Lineage (NCBI taxonomy): Bacteria > Pseudomonadati > Bacteroidota > Flavobacteriia > Flavobacteriales > Weeksellaceae > Chryseobacterium > Chryseobacterium sp. 2P. The sequence goes on along the minus strand of NZ_CM184194.1, from coordinate 1,466,852 downwards.
GTTTTTACCGAACCTCCTGACCTCACAGTAGTATTTAATATATTTCCTACCTTGGTAAAAATACAGGTGCTATTTCCTAAATCAATTCTTTGAGCAATTGGAGTAGTATCAGCACTTATAGTAATGTGATTTATACTGTAGTATCCCCAACCAGCTGAAAGAGATGATAAATAGCTATTTAAAACCCCTACGTTTGTTTTGGCAGAGCTTTCACAAATTCCTATAACCCCTATATTTTTGCTTGAATAATATTCTCCCACCGTACCACCAATTATAAACACCCAGTTTTTATTAGCGGGTAAAACCAAATTGGGATAAGCACAAGCCATAATTTCTCCTTGAGCAAATGCCGCCAGATTATTCGTTTTTAAAGCAATTCCATTAGAAGCTGACATAACAGCAGCTGTATTTGGATTAGCATTAATTAAATTCCAATCGTCTACCGTTAAATGTGTAAATTTTAAATTCCCTATATTCATAATAAAATCATTTAAATCCTTTACATTGGTATCTAATGCGGTAGGACTGTTTGTATAAGTGTGAACTATATTTAAAGTTTGTGATGTTGGTGTAACAGGGTTAGGTAAAGTATCCGGTATGGTTACAACCAGAGCATCACCTTCTACAACCTGTTTTGTATTTGAGTCTATTCTTAAAACTTTAGGATGGTCTTTGTAATCACTGCCTACATCCTTCAGTCCTTTCAAAAAATAAGCATTTCCTAAAGTATTCCATGTAAAATCCGCATTCTGCGTAAATGTTCTTGCCTGGGTATTGGTAAGATCTGCAGTAGCAATATTACTTCCCAAAGTTCCCCATGAACTTCCGTTCCAGAGATAATATCCTACTGTGCCATCAGTCTGATAAACAATAGCTCCCGCCTGAATGGTTCCTAAAGAAATAGCAAGCCTTTGCGCCTGAGTCATTCTTGGAGCGATAAGCGCTGCTTTAGAAGAAGAGTCGACAGACCAGATAATATTGTTATAATTGTTACTCCCGATTCCTGCACTGGTTCCGTTATCCTGCAACACACCGTTAATAAATGTTGAGCCGTTCCATCTTCCGAGATAATTGGCTCCCATGGTAGGTTTATCGAATTTATTATTAAATGTATTCCAGTCTGTATTACTAAGATAACCCGAAGTATTCGTATTAGACTGAGATATGCTTAATGTTCTGTCTGACGACAAATTACCACCTCCCTGTAACGGAGAAACAGTATTAACAGCTACGTTTTTTTCTGCTTTCGTATCCAATACCGTCTGCAATCCTCCAATGTTAGAAACAGCAAACATCACATTCGACAGTACGTTTCCTTTGCTGTCTTTTAACTGTAAAATATTGGAATTTAAAGCCAGTTGCGTACCTACATTATTTACAAAATCAGATACCGGAATGCTGTCTAAAAGCTCATTGTCTGCATTATAAAGTTCCAACGACGCTGTAGCAGTATTATACCTTAAGTCTGTCCCCTCATTGTCCAGAGACTGCAAAGAAATTTCCGACAATACGTTTCCCTGAGCATCTGCCAAAGACAGTTTTTTGCTGGTGGGTGACCAAAGAAGATCAAAGTCTAACGACAGATTTTCTAACCCTTCGATTTTTTCTTTAGGAATGCTTTCCTTTTTATGCCAGTAAGAATCTAAAAATTCTGAGAACTGAGCTTCGGTAGGTTTCTTTCCGGTTTCAAAATAGAATTTTAGAATTTCTTTTGTTGTTGATTCATTTTTTTCCATACTTAATTTTTTAACTTTTCTAAGTTTTTAGCACAGCTGATTTGGATCCAATAGTATCTGTACTTGAGGGTTCAAAATTCCTTATTTTTTTCTTCTTATTAAAGTTTTTAGCCTCCTGCATTCTGTAGTTGCAGTAAGTCATAAATTCTGTATAGCTTAAGAAGCTTTTATTTACCGGTGGAAAATTTCACTGCTTTTTCAAAAGAAAAATAAGACGCTTATATTGAATAAATGAAGAAGTATCCGAAAGGAAAACGAGCATGAAATCTTTTATTAAGCTATCAAAAATTTAAAAAAAGTGAGAAACTCAGGGGTAAAAAAGAAACTGCCTCATTTTTGAGACAGTTTCTTTTTATTATCGAAACAAATCCTTTGATCTATATAATGTTCTCGGTACAAAATGATCAGCTTCAAACTTAATTGTTACATTCTTTGGAACATCTTTAATCTCTTTGATATAATCTCCTGTAAAACATAGAGAAATGAAGCATTCGGAAACCAAATTAGATAAAAAGGAAGCATCAAACTCTTTAATTTTATTAACTTCCAAAGTTAAAAACTCCAGATTAATAAGACGATCTAAATTCTCCACTTTGCTGATATTATTTTCACTTAAATTTAATCTTTTTAAATTTTTCAGATTATCCAATCCTTTGATTTTTGAAATCTCATTACGGCTTAAGTCTAATACTTCTAAATTTTTCAAGCTTTCCAAACCTTCAATTTCTTCTACATGAGTACTCGAAATAAGAAGTTGTTTGAGATTGCGTAAGGTATCCAAACCCTCAATTTTGTCTACCCGACTTCCATTTACTCTCAATTCTTCCAAATAGGGAAAGCGCTCCAAATCGGTTATTTTATCAATTTTCGTTTCTCCAATATTTAAAGAACGGATATTTTCATTAACATTTATTTTTTTTATATGATCAATTTTAGTCAGAGTGACATCTAACCGCTGTAGGAACTTTAAATGTTCCAAACCATTTACTTCGAGATACGGATTGCAACTGATATATAATATTTCCAAATTAATTAAATCGCCCAACAAAGAAGTATCTTTAAGTCCAGTTGCTCCCAAATCCAGATTTCTCAGACTTTTTAAATCCCCTAAATACCTAAAGGATTTTTCCGGTAATTTATTGCTGGTTAAATCTAATGTTTCTAACCGTGAAAAAGCATTTAATGGACGTAACATTTCCACATTACAATATGGAAGGGCTAATTTAACAAGACTGTCTGCTATTGGTAATAATACATCAATATCCTTTAAATCAACCTTATTTAAATATAATGTTTTAATATTCCCATCTTCATCTACATCATAATAATTTTCCCAGATGTGTTCTTTGGAACGAATAATTTGAATATCAAACTCTTTTTCTAGTTTTTTTATAAAATCTGTCATGGTTATTTTGAAATTTCTCAGTTTGAGAGCTTAAAGATAGTTCTTTAATAAAAAAGCGAAACTCCCATCAGAAGTTCCGCTTTAATTTTTTTTTGAAAATTTTTATTTGTTTTTATTAGAAAGGCGCAGACTTTCAAACTTGGCAATGAAATTTTCCCAAGTCCAATCAGGAAATATTTTTGGCATTTCAGTTTTAAAGGTCTCTGTTTCTACCAAACCAATGCCTTCTCCATCCATATAATATAATAAAACTAGTTGCCAATGATTAAATACACGCGCTTCAACCGCCATTTGAGTATAACCTTCATAATCCAAGTCTAAATCGTTTAGCTCATAATCGCTGATACTCATATAATACAATGATTCGTCTATTGTGTCTGGCGTTATGATAAAACCTACATAACTTTCAGGTGTTGGATAATCAAGCGGTCGAAAATATTTAAGATCTTCTTCATCTTCCTCGTCATACAAATTATTATCTTCAGAAAAGAGATGCTTCGTTTGAGCAAATTGTATTTTTCCTCCTATTCCTTTTTTTTCATTTGCCCACCATTCTAATTCAAAGCCGTCACCTCTTTTTTCATAAAATCTTTTTATTCCTTTATGGATAATATCTAATCTATTTAAATCTTCCAATACAACTTTTAGCGAAGGCTTGGTCCGTATATCAAAATATTTAATTTTCTTTTGTTCCTTTGCTTTTATTAACGAATCAAAGATGTCATCATCGAAAAAAAATGTATAATTCATATTATTCTATTTCAGTAGTTAATGTTACATTACTCATGTTTTTTAATTTTTCAACAGTAAAATTCAATCTAGATAATATATTTGGATCTTCTGTTTTAGACAATTCCGCTTTAATATTGTTTACTGTTATCCTTCCTTTTATCCTTAAAACAGCTTCTTTAATTATTCCCCTCCCTACCGTACGATTGCATCGTGTGGTTTAATAATTATAAGCTTTTAAAAATTTCGCTAAACTTATGAAATATAATCCTTCAGGATTGTGAAACTTGTAATTACGACTCATCAATTATGTTTTTTATAAAGATAAAAACTTTTAAGAAATTATTGGATGATAAAATGCTACAAGAAATGATTCGTGCCGCAGCGGAGGGGCAGCGATGAGTAAAAAAACGAACTTCTAAGAACAGAAATATCGCTTTCAAATATTATTTAATTTTTAAAGATTCATATAATTTTATAAACTCTTCCATATTAAAATCTGGAAAGATTATCGGCATATTTTCTGCAAAATCATCGTATCTGGATTTTCCAAGCATTGCAACATCATATTTTCCATATTCCAGATAAACAAGTACATATTGCCACATCATATAACCTCTTGCAGCAAAAACAAGTTCTACATAACCTTCAAAATTTATTTTTAATGGATAGAAATCAATTCCGAAATCATGAAAATAAACCATTTCATCTTCATTCTCTTTACTAAATACACCAGCACAAATATCTTCAATATAATCTACAGGAATAAACTGGCCTGTTTTGGAAAAAGAATCTTCACCTTGTATGTAATATCCGCGACCCACTTCAAGTTCAATAACACTATGCTTTTGAAATAATTCATCTAAAGGAAGTATGTTTATTATTCCGCGTTCACTTGTTTTTTGTCCTCCAATATTTGCAGGAATATTACCTTCCCATTCATATGAATAACCATTGGTAAAACTATAAAATTCATGCATTTTATTGATTAAATAGTCTTTATATTCATTAAAAAAATCTTTACCTTTTGATTTAGTACTTCTTGGTCCATTTCCTCCAATAAATTTTATTAATTTTAGGTCCTCAGCCTCAATTAATGGCTTTACTAATCTTTGATAATCGTATTTATCCATATTTAAAATTCGATTTTTTCTTTTGCTACTAATTTATTTAATTTTTCTTTGGAAGATGGTTTATTTTAATTAAAACCTCAATTTCTAACACTCCTTTTCTATCTCTCAAATTAAATATTGCAGTTGCTATTTTTCACTAAAAACAGATTTAAGATCTTCTAAAGAAGCCTCATTGAAATTTACTGCTGAATCTCGTTTATTGCCTCTTAATTTATAATAGGATTATTGCCTATTTTATCTTTGTCATTTTTTTCTTCTTAGATTTCTTCTCGCCAAAACCAATCTTACCAAGCAATCCTTTAGCTTTCCCTTTAATAAAATTCCAGAACTTCACAATAGCATTCTCAATACGCTGACGTATTTTTCGGATAACGCCCAGTATTTTATCTGCCAATCCGCCAATTCCTAATAAGGAAGCTAAGAAACCAATGAGTACAGGAACTGCTCTTCCCAATGCATTTTCTATGGATTTTGCGACGGCACTTACGTTTCCGCTCGCAATGGCTTTAATGCTGTCTGTAAATGCTTTTACCAGTTCCATAATCTGGGCAGCTCGCTGGATGAAGAATTTAACCATATCGATAATCGCCATTGCGGCTTTAATAAAGGCTCCTACCGGAGTCATCAATCCCATCACCCATTTAATTCCCGCCTGAATCACCTGCGTCTGGATAATGTCCATCATAGCATCCATTACGGTCGCTTTAAGATCGGCAAACTGGTCTTTCAGGTATTCCCATAATCCAGCAGCACCGTCTTTGCGGACAATCGGAATTATTTCAAGACCTTTTTCAGCATCTAAATATTAAGCAAAAAAAAACGAAGCTTCTAAAAAATAGAAACTTCGTTTTAAGAGATAAACTTTTAGATCTTATCTTTGTAATGATAGTAAAATTCCATCTGTTCAGATAAAATATTATGAATCTCAGTCCAGCCATGGGTTCTGGAAAGATCAATTGCTAAACCCCAACACATTTCCACCAAATCCAGATTTCCTTGTCTTCCTGCCCAATAACTTGCACTGATTAAAGCATTCCAGCAGCCTATGGGATCATTATATTCTTTTTCTAAAATTACCGCAGCTTTAATATGAAGATCACCTGAATAACCTCCTACTTTTCTTATAGCCTCAGTAGCTTCAAAAAGAGGATGTTTTTTTACTTCTTCTGGAAAAATCGCATATTGCTCTTCCCATCTTGAATCAAATGAGGGAGATAAAGAATCCAATAGAGAGCTCGAATTTCCAAGGCGAATGGTATATTTTTCAAAACTTTTATTATCACAATCAAAACCATGAGGTAACTGTGCACACCTCCAATAATGTTTCCATTTATATTTATCTTCTATTTTAATTCTCGAGTAAGCTCTTTTAGCGAGTACATTACCTATGTAGTTATTCCAAAGACCATAGTCTTGATCAACATCCTCGTATTCTGGCAAATATGTTAATCTCTGAATAAGTTTATCGAATAATTCAAAAGCTTTTGTGTTTTCTGCTGTATCATAATAATGACTCCAGAATTCTTTATAAAAATCTTCTTTATACTCGTCAGGATTTTCAAAACGTTCCTGATTGGACTGGGACAATAAAAATTCTTTAAAAAATTCCAAATCTCCACCTCCAAAATAATCAAAAAATGATTGGGATAATGTTATGGTTTCTTCTATTCTTTCCTGAAATTGTTTTATAAAAAATACTTCATCCATAAAGACCAAATTAGCCATAGGTATTAATGCTTGTATATTAGGAGCAAGCATAAAACATTCTTGATAAGTATTATTAAATGATATTATAGGTGTCTCTATATATATTTTTTTGTAAGGAGTTAATTGAAAGGCTAAAATATTATCTCCTTCAAATCCAAATGGCATTATGGACCAAAATCCTTGTTTTAAACATTCTATTAATATTTCTTTTTCATTTTGATACTCAAATTTGAAGTTAAATTTTTCTTCTACATCTTTAGCTTTATATATTTCTTTCAGATCAGAATGTACTTTGTTTATTTCCATAATTATTATTATTCTATTTCTTTAACGACATGGCTCTCACATGTTTGTTTTAATAATATTTCTACTTTTAAAAGCATTTTCTATAACTTATTTATCGCCTTATAAATTTCTTAGAATATTCAAAAGAAAATTAGATGGCTAACAAAAATAATTATTTCCAATTTTTGATTTCATCATGCATGCAAAACTTTAAACATTTTGTCATAAAAAAAGCGAAACTTCAAATGAAATTTCGCTTTTTTAATTCTCTTAAATACTAATATATTATCCCAAATTCTGACAAATCAGATTCCAAATGAGGAAAGATCATAGGAAAAAAACGTTTCATTAGTTCATAGCTTGGTGATTCTTTTTTTAAACAATAAGTTAAATTCCAATAATTAAAACATTTGGCTTTATAGGCTACTTCCAGATATTGTTCAAATGTAACTTTCATATCGTATAAAGCTTCTGGGAAACCACCAAAACCTGTATAGAGAAACATATTATCTATCAACTTACCATTTTCAACTTTCATACATGCAACAGCAAATTCATTAGTATCAATAGGTCGTAAATCTCCTCCTTTTAAACCTAAACTTTCTGCTGCTTGATACATTCCTGTCGCTTTTACATTTTCTAAATCAATAACATTTTTAAATTGGGTTATATTGAGATTACCACTTAACAATATTTTTACAGCTTCCCAACTGTATCCGTTATCTAAATATTCTTTTTTTATCCATGGATCTTCTTTGAATAAAGCTTCTTTTTCTCTACCATTTTGAAAACTGTCATCAATTATCCTCCATGTAACATTAAGTTTAGCTGCTTGACTATAAAAATCTATTAAACTTTCGGGAAAAGTAAGATTTACTTCTTTTAATTTTATTTCTAAGTCTTTCCGGGGTATAGCCTCACTTGGCATATATACTGCACCTGATGAGACTAAATAATCTGAATCATAAATTTCTTTGGACAAACTGTTTTTCCTATTCTTAAATTTTTTTTCAATATCTATCATAACATTATAAAAACTTTTAAAATTAAAGTAATATTTTTAAAATATTAATTTATTTGCATCTATTAAAATCTCTAATTTATCAATATGGATTTCTTTAGCTACACCACTCATACGTCTTTCAACGTCATTTATATTTCTAAAATTACCATTATCTTCTTTTTCTTTTACTAAATTTTTAAAGAATCCTGATAATCCTGCCACATCATTAGCCTTGGCAACCTGCTGTAAACGTCCAGCACTTGCAGTATTAATATTTACGGTGTAAGGTTGAGGAATTTCAAGATTTTGATCATATCTTTTAGATACTTCTCTCCGTCGTTCATTCACTAAATCATATTAACTTGGGTAGGAACTAATGAAATAGTTTCTATATTTACACCTATAACCTCAAGTGATGCGGCCATAGATGTCAGTATTCTTTTCATAGTATTATATTCTTCTTTTACATTTGCAGTATATTTTACAGCCTGCTTACCTTTATACTTTGAAAGTGCTTGTCCAAAATTCTTTTTATCAGTGCTTAGTTTATTAAGTGCAGCTTGTTTTTTAGAGTAATCCCTCGATGTTTTGTTTGAATGAATTTCTTCTTGCTTCTGTCTTAATAATTCACTTAAGCCTATTCTGGTACTATAAACAGCTAACTCTCCTTCATTTTCAAATTTCAATTTATGTCCTCCGTCAACGTTGATTTTTTGTTCATCATTTCTAAGTTTAGCAAATAATTTTTCTTTTCCATCAGGCATTTTATTAATATTTTCTTTTTTACTCAAACCAAGTTTTCTAATTCCTAACTTGCCTAATAAATTACCTGCCTTCCCTTTAATAAAATTCCAGAACTTCACAATTGCATTCTCAATACGCTGACGTATTTTTCTGATAACGCCCAGTATTTTATCTGCCAATCCGCCAATTCCTAATAATGAAGCTAAGAAACCAATCAGTACAGGAATAGCTCTTCCCAGTGCATTTTCTATCGATTTGGCTTCAGTGTCTACATTTCGGCTCACAAGGTCTATTTCGGAATTTAAAAAGCGGAACTTCTTTACAGAGGTTCCGCTTTCTAAATACAAAAATGTATAATAAATATATTCTTTTCGAAATTTTTAAATAAAACTTCTAAGAAATTTTGCTTTTGCTTTTTGAATTAAATTTAATGTGTTCAAAGCTTTTTCTAAAGCATCACATCTTTCTTTAAAATAAGTTAAATCTACATCAGGGAATAACTTAGGAAAACGTTTAATAATATTTTTCATTTGATGTAAAACACCCTCTGCAGAATACGTAAATGTTCCATCTTTAAATTTATCACTAAATGGATGGGGTCCTTGTAAATATTTTGCACCATATTCTATATAAACAGGTTTGTAGTTTCCTAATTTTTTTACAATTTCCTGTGTGTCAATATAAAAATATTGCCAATAATATACGGCTTTGCAAGCAATCATTGTATGATAATATTCTTCAAGACTCATATTCATTTTAAACCAAATACCTGAATCAAAAAAATAAATGGGACAGGGATAAACACCTTCTTCCCGCAATATACATCCATAAGTACCATCATCCCCATGTCCTGACTTATGAAAATAGTTAAGTTTAGGTAAAAAATCTTTCCAGATGGCTTCGGCTTCGGGTTGAGGATTGTTTTTCCAAAAACGGCTGTCGCTGTTGTAATTATCCCAGAAATGAGAATGCATTCCTAAAGACTCTATTAAGCTTAGCAATTGGAATCCTCCCCAAAGATATTCTTCGTCAGATTCATTGGTAGTAGCATCCCAATCTAAAGTTAAAGAGCCTATTGAATCATATTGAAAATCCTCGTCAGGAATTTTCAAATTAATTCGTTCTTCTGCACGAGAAAGCAAACGTTGACTGAAAAAATCAGCACTCTTTTTTACTTCTTCTATATTATTTTTATCTATTGTTATTTTACCATTATTACATATTTCGATAATTAGCCCTTCTAATTTTTCTAATATTTTCATAAAATGAGTTTTAAAATGTTATTTTTATCATCTTCTATCCCTTCGCTACCGCAGAATTGCATCGTGTGGTTTAATAATTATAATCTTTTAAAAATTCCGCCAAACTTATGAAATATAATTCTTCAGGATTGTAGAATTTGTAATGACGACTCATCAATTATGTTTTTATAAAGATAAAAACTTTTTAAGAAATTATTGGATGATAAAAATGCCGCACGAAAGGATTCGTGCGGCAGTGGGGAGAAACTTTTAATTGAAGTTTCACTTTATAACAGATTTATTGTTAAATATTATAAATTCAAAGCTTTTTCTAAAGCATCACATCTTTCTTTAAAATAAGTTAAATCAACATCAGGAAATAACTTAGGAAAACGTTTAATAATATTTTTCATTTGATGCAAAACACCCTCTACAGAATACGTTAATGTTTCATCTTTAAATTTATCACTAAATGGATGGGGTCCTTGTAAATATTTTGCACCATATTCTATATAAACAGGTTTGTAGTTTCCTAATTTTTTTACAATTTCCTGTGTATCAATATAAAAATATTGCCAATAATATACGGCTTTACACGCAATCATTGTATCATAATATTCTTCAAGACTCATATCCATTTTAAACCAGATCCCTGAATCGAAAAAATAGATCGGACAAGGATAAACGCCTTCTTCCCGCAATATACAACCATAAGTACCATCATCTCCATGCCCAGACTTCTGAAAATAATTAAGTTTAGGTAAAAATTCCTCCCAGATGGCTTCAGCTTCGGGTTGTGGATTGTTTTTCCAAAAACGACTGTCGTTGTTGTAATTATTCCAAAAATGGGAATGCATTCCTAAAGACTCTATTAAGCTTAGCAATTGGAACCCTCCCCAAAGATATTCTTCGTCAGATTCGTTGGTAGTAGCATCCCAATCCAAAGTTAAGGAACGAACAATATGAAATTTATAATCTTCTTCAGGTATAATAATTTGCATTCGTTCTTTTGCACGAGTAAGCATTCTTTCACTAAAAAAATCAACACTTTTTTTTACTTCTTCTATATTGTTTTTATTTATTGTTATTTTACCATTATTACATATTTCAACAATTAGCCCTTCTAATTTTTCTAATATTTTCATAAAATGAGTTTTAAAATGTTATTTTTATCATCTTCTATCCCTTCGCTACCGCAGAATTGCATCGTGTGGTTTAATAATTATAATCTTTTAAAAATCTCGCTAAACTTATGAAATATAATCCTTCAGGATTGTAGAATTTGTAATGACGACTCATGAATTATGTTTTTATAAAGATAAAAACTTTTTAAGAAATTATTGGATTATAAAAATGCCACAAGAAAGGATTCGTGCGGCAGCATGAGCACTTACGTTTCCGCTGAAAATCGTTTACTTTAAATAAACAAGCGAAATTTCTGGTTGGAAATTTCGCTTGTTAACTTATCAAATTAATAATGTTTATGTTTATCCTTTGTTATAATCAGCTATCCAAGTAGGATGCTCTGGTTCGACAATTCTTAATGTTTCTACTAATGTACCATCATTTTTTATTATAATGTCTTCTATATATACATTAGATCTTTCATTATAAATCCATTCAATAACTTCTTCATTTCGTCTTCTTTCAGAATTTAGTTTTCTTTCTGTTATTATTTTTAGTTCGTCATTAACGATTCCAACGCTTATATTGTTTGGATATACATCAACTCCCATATCTAAATTTGCACCTAAAAAACAAGAAAAAACTATATCAGAATCCGTATTAAGTATTCCTTTTCCAAATGAAGGTTCTTTATACTTACGTATTAGAAATAATTTTCTTTTTCGTAAATTTCTTTTTTTAATAAATAATTCTTCTTCATTCATTAAAGACTCATTTCTATACTTGCTAATTGTTGAAAAATAGCCATAACGATTACCATAATAACTTTCAAATTTTTCAACTAAAAAATTCCATCTATCAGTATCTATTGAGTTATCATATACTCCTAACCCATATTGATATTCCAACTCAGTAAATTCTAAAATAAACTTTTTAACATCGTCTAATGTATAATTCATATTTTTTTCTAGTTTTAAGTATTAAAAAACAACACTTCTAAAGAATAGAAGTGTTGTTTTTTTAAATTATCAAAATTATCCTTCGTTGTAATCTGCTATCCAAGTAGGATGCTCTGGTTCAAAAACTCGTAATGTCTCTACTAAAATACCATCTTTTTTTATGGTGATGTCTTCCGTATATACATTAGATCTTTTGTTGTAAACCCATTCGATAACTTCTTCATTTCTTCTTTTTTCAAAGTCAAGTTCTCTTGAGGATATAATTTTTAAGTCACCATTGACAATTCCTACACTTACATTAGTGGGATACACTTCTGCTCCCATTTCAACATCAGAACCTAAAAAACAAGAAAAAATAAAATTAGAATCTGTTTTATATATTCCTTCACCGAATTTAGGATTTTCATATTTTCTAATTAAAAATAATCTTCTTTTTTTAAGATTATTTTTATTATTATTAAATCTTTTTAGGGTCATTCTCGACTCATCTCTAATGGTATTAATAATTGAATAATAACCAAAACTTATACTATAACAATTTTTAAGTTTTATCACTAAAGCTTCCCATTCTTCATCTGTTATTGAAATATCATAAAAACCTATCCCAAATTGATATTCCAATTCTATAAATTCTAAAATAAATTTTTCAACATCTTTTAATGTATAATTCATGATTTTTTTTAGTTTTAAGTCGTTAAAAAACAAAAACTTCTAAAGAATAGAAGTTTTGTTTTTTTTAATTATCCTTCGTTGTAATCTGCTATCCAAGTAGGATGCTCTGGCTCAAAAACTCGTAATGTCTCTACTAAAATACCATCTTTTTTTATCGTGATGTCTTCTGTATATACATTAGATCTTTTGTTATAAATCCATTCGATTTCGTCCAAGCCCTTATCATGATTTAGGGTTCTCTCTGAAATAACCTTTAGCTCACCGTTAACGATACCAACACTTGTGTTTGTATAATAAATTTCTAGTACCTTTTGAGTATTTGAACCTAAAAAACAAGAAAAAACTACATCAGAATCCGTATCATATATTCCTTTTCCAAATTTAGGATTTTCGTATTTTCTAATTAAGAACAATCTTCTCTTTTTTAAATCATTTTTGTTATTATCATAAATCTCCTGAGTCATCAAGGATTCATCTCTGTACACAGTAATAGCCTCATAATAACCAAATTCACTACTATAGCAATTTTCAAGTTTTGCTACCAAATTTTCCCATTCTTCATCTGTTATTGAACTATCAAATTGACCTAATCCAAATTGATATTCCAATTCCGTAAATTCTAAAATAAAATTTTTAACGTCTTCTAAAGTGTAATTCATGATTTTTTAATTTATTTAGTTCCTAAAAAATAATCCGGTCCTGTAAAGAATTTTTTCTGATCAGGTATTTCTGAATTATTTCCTAATATAATTTTAGTTATTGTATATACAACATTTTTCACTCTACGTACTCCTTTTTTCTTTGCACCAGCTCCAATTGCTTCTAATAATTGTGCATCATTTAATTTTAATAAAGCATCTAAAGTATTGTATTCCTTATATTTTTCTGATGTTGCTTTTTTCTCATCAGGTATATCATCTATTTTCCTTTCTAATTGATTTTTTCGTCTTAAAAGCTCTCTTCTTACAAGTGATCCGGAAGAGTTTTCGTCATTTTCAAAACGTGTAACATCGACAGTCATATTGAAAGATTTTAAACCACCACTATCTTTGTTTGCATTACCTATACGTACTACATATTCCCCAATAGCAATTTCCTGTTTCCTCATCGTTACCTGATTAAAGGTATCACTGGTGAGCATTAAATTGTGTCCTTCAACATATCCTGTTCCTCTTACTTCATTACTTACAATGTGCGCTCTGTTCAAGCCTTCAACCGTTTCACCTTGTGTTTTACCCCTTCCAAAGTTATGAAAAGATACATTGTCTGCAATAACTTTTTCGGTCTCGTTAGTTTTATTATCATAGGTAACGGTGAAGGTTTCAGAACCTCCTTCATAACCATATACTATAGTGGTTTTATCTCCATTTATTATAGTTTCTCTAATAATAGGTTTAAACTTATCATGCTCATCACCTCCTGCACTTATCTTTTTCCTTCTTGCTTCAGGTGTTAAAGGTAATAATTCTTTATACTTTTTATCAAAATCATTTTTCTCTTTTCGTTTTTTAACATAAGCATTCTCTGTATCTCCAACAATAATTCCATCAGCATCATTATTCTTACTATTTGGCAATATAGCTTTGTAACCAATACGCTGTTTACCTTGTCTTTCCTCAGTTATCGTTAAATCAGTTTTTTTATCGGCACTATTGCTATTTAACAAATGTCCATCGATTTTTTCGGTATTTTCTAATTCAGTTCCTGTTTCATGTACATTCTCTGGACTCGCTGTATATCGGTAAATAATTTTATCATCTTTACTTTCAGCTTTCAAAGAACTGAAAACAGGATATTTTGCCTTAGTTTTTTTTGCTGCTTTATTGGCTTGTTCAAGGGTAAGCTTGTTATTGTGGTTTTCATCTGCTTTTTTCTCTTCTTCTTTCAAATACATAAATCCGGCATCAATTTTCTTCTGCTTTTCAGGCTCATGAATATTATCTTTTTTACTTTTACCCATAAATTTCCCAAGCAATCCTTTAGCCTTCCCTTTGATAAAATTCCAGAACTTCACAATCGCATTCTCAATACGCTGACGTATTTTTCGGATAACGCCCAGTATTTTATCTGCCAATCCGCCAATTCCTAATAAGGAAGCTAAGAAACCAATGAGTACAGGAACCGCTCTTCCCAATGCATTTTCTATCGATTTTGCGACGGCACTTACGTTTCCGCTCGCAATGGCTTTAATGCTGTCTGTAAATGCTTTTACCAGTTCCATGATTTGCGCAGCTCGCTGGATGAAGAATTTAACCATATCGATAATCGCCATTGCGGCTTTTATAAAGGCTCCTACCGGAGTCATCAATCCCATCACCCACTTAATTCCCGCCTGGATCACCTGTGTCTGGATAATGTCCATCATAGCATCCATTACGGTAGCTTTAAGATCGGCAAACTGGTCTTTCAGGTATTCCCATAATCCGGCAGCACCGTCTTTGCGGACAATCGGAATTATTTCAAGACCTTTTTCAGAAGCGGTTTCCAGAACTTTCATGACAGGTTCGCCTATTACTCTTGCGCCAATGCTTCTGATACCGTCCCACGTTAAACCTAGCACCTGCGTGGTAATGGAGAAAATACCTTTCAAAGAGAATATATCTTCAGGCATGGTGAAAGAAATACCTTTCATCGCTCCGGTTAACCATCCGAAGAAACCGGTCTTAAGGTGAGTCCAGATATTGGTTCCGAAATTGGTAAATCCTTGGGAAACACCCGCAATAAGGTTTTTAAAGAATCCTATCGGATCCATAATAATCGCCTGAATGGCACTAATTACACCGGATAATAAATTGGTCAGTGTATTTTTAATTTCAATAATAATAGCAAATACGCTGGTTTTAAGCACATCAAGAGCTTTGTTGATCAATCCGCTGTTTTGCGCTTTAAGATCTGCAATCCGGGTATCGATACTTGCGATATTATCGGCGTATTTTTTAGCCAATACATCAATTAATGCATCTTTTTTACTGTTTACGCTTTCTTCCAGTGCATTGAATTTGCTTTGGATCTCTGCAATAGCTTCTTTCCCGATTTTCCTTAAGCTTGGCGATAAACTGTCGACATAAGTCTGTACATCTTTTTTGCCTTTGGCAATTCTGGTTTTGGCTGCATTTAGCTGGGTGGTAACATGAGATGCGATTTGGTCGATGAATTTATCCATCACTTTAATGTATAAATCCTTACCACTGTCAAAGAATTTATTAACTTCTTCAGGTAAGCCGGTAAGTTTGTCCCATATCCATTTTCCAGCCGCAGCTAAAGCACCGTAGTCTGCATACGCATCACCATAACGTTTCTTTTTATAAGCCTTCATCTCTTTATCGACATGGGCTTCAAATGCTTTTTTAGCTTCTCTGCTGCCCTCATCAAATTTCTTCGCTACCGTTGTATCCAGATTGTTTAATATAACATCTACATCTGCTTTGGAGCTGACGTAAATGCCGTTAATATGATCGGCAATTTCTTTTCGTTTCTGGCTGTCTTTCGCTGAAGTTTGCTGTTGATCGCCGTGTACATTGCCTAACCCGCCTTTTCTTGCGCCATGCATACCGCTTATATGATTTACCGCCTGTGCCTGTGCATCACTACGGGTTTTTGACAACTCCTTAGCTTCATTGTCTCTGAACTGATGAGTTGCTTCAACACTTTGGGCTTTCGCATTATTCTTTTGATCTAAAGCATCCGTAAATGATGGTTCATTGGAGTTTGCCAACATCTTATCGGTTACTCCATTCGCTTTCATTTCACTGTCGATACTTGCCGTTTGTTGCTTTATAGGTTGTTCTACGTTGGCTGCAGTTCTTTTCACAGGCATTGCCTTAGCGACATTCGGCGTAGAAGGAGCCTTACCTACATTTTGTGTCGGCATTTTTGCAACCGGACGATGAGGCTGTGCTGCAATATCCGGTTTTGCTGCAGTTGCAGAAGCAATATCATTTGCTGCTGCATTCTTTTCTCTTTTAACATCGCCCACTGCTTTTTGATTGACTTCATTTATATTGTTATGTTTCTCAAACTCATCAGCCTGCTCTTCATTTTTAGGAAGTTGTATACTATGTATTTTTGCACTCAGCAAAGCTTTGAAATCTTCTTTCTTGAACATTCCGGCTTCCTTCGCACCCATTACATTTATCTGGCTTGCCTGTGCCATACTCTGACGTTCGTTGGCAGGAGATGGCGCTGCAGCCTGTGCATCATTTGTAGCTTTATGGGATGGTTCATGCTGCTTCTGTAATTTAGCAGTACTGCTTATTTTTCCGCTAAGCTCTGTAAATCCTGGATTACTGTGGGCATTTGCAGAAGGAGCCGGATCTACCTCTTCAACAGGTGCTTTATCTGGGTTAACAGGTTGAAGCTGGTCTGTCGAAACAATATCACCTTTATCTGATATCTGCTTTTTCCCCGGAGATTTAGTTTCGGCATTTGTTTCCAGAGATTTTTTATTTTGCTGATGAGCTGCTGCCTGTTCCTCCAACGTCTTCGGCAGAGAAGTTCCGGATTTCAGATCATGATAATCTTTAACCTGACTGATATTCAGCGTGGAAGTATAATTTTTTTCCGCTTTTTGGGTATCCGGATGATTGATATCCCCGGTTTCTGCCATACTTTCCTGATGCTTCTTAAACATGATCCCGGAACCCTGATCGTAAATGGTCTGTGAACCGTGAACCGGAGCGATAATTCCGTTTGCATTTGTCTTATTGATATTCGGGGTTGCGAATCCTGCGAGAGTTGCAGATTCTTCAGGCTTTTGTGTTTGTAAAGGAGCAACTTCCGCCACGGGCAGAGGTACCACCACCGGCTTTTTAGCCTTCTGCTTTTTGCTCTGGCTATGATGGTTTTTGTTGTCTTTTTCTACAGGTTTTGCTGCTTTCATTGACTTGGTGTTTTTTAATTATATTTTGTTTAAAAGGCACGTAAAGCACAACAATGTAAGCTGCGCTTTACCGTACCTGATGGAAACTGAAAAATCAGACCCGGTAACGTATTTTTTTAAGATTTTACTGCCTGTAAGGTGTACACAGCGTTATGATGAGAAATCGGAAGTGCTGTGCTTTTTTCTTTTGATCCGGCTGAAATTCCAGATTCAAAATTCAGAATTTTTAAGGAGAATAAGCCTTTTTTGGAGTGGGGGATTCTGTAGTTGCAGTAAACGAAGACAGGAAGGATTTAAAAATGATGAATCGTGTGAAAAATTTAGCGAAATTACTTTTAAACTTTACTTTGAATAATTTTCAGTTTAACCAAAAAAAGAAGTTCGATAACGGAAATTAAATAAAAAATGTACAAATAGAAAACCGATTCAAATTTGTTACGAATCGGTTTTCTATATTGCTATAAAGGCAGGAGCTAAATTTTAATTAGCCGGAGAGAAGGATAGTGCCTGAAATCATAAAACATATATATCCTCATCGATAAGAATTACCTCTTTAGCTTTTATGATAAAAACATTATCTCCCAGATCTATTAAATAAGTAACAAGATCATTGTTTAATGTTGAGGAAATTGCATGTATGTAATACAAGTTGCTGTAATCATTAAAATCAACACCTAACTCTTTTGCTGTTATCTCATTAATAGATTTTTGACCAACTTCTTCTACATTATTAAATAAGAAACCTCCCTGAACAGATTCCCATTTACCATCTTCTTTTTGACGGGTATATAATGTAGCATCAAAAAAAGCTGTTTTAGAATTTGCATAATATTCAATATTCTTGCCTCGGTGCATTTTTTGGGTATGTTGTATAAATAATGGCGTCAATGTCATGATACTATTCTTTTTATTTTTTCACTATCTTCTCTGTAGGTTTCAAAAAAACGTTTTTCACTTATTATATATTTCTCAGCTAATATATTGAAACAATAACCATCAATAACAAACACAAAGTGTTTTGCATCAAGTTGATGTCTAGTTCTCGTTCCATCCGGTATCGTTGTTATCTGTCTTCCTTCTGTATTGTTTTTTTTGTATTCATTATACCAGTCATTAGCTGCATTTAGATATAGCCCATTAGGAATATTTGTTTTTTGCTGATTATATTCTAATACATATTTAAAACTATAATTCCTTTCTTCATTATTTTTTAATACGCGGAATGTTACACAATTAAATAAATCTTCATCCAACTCAACCTGAATAAACTGTGTTCGAATACTGTCTAGTGATACAGATCCCTTAAATTCTTCTATTATTTTATTTTTCATTTGGGAAATAATTTTTTATTCTTCAATAGATATGTTTTCATGATATGAAAATTAAGGATTTTGTAGCATTGCTATTATTTCGTCCATATCAACTCCTTTTCCTTTTTTAAATAACGCCGTTTCTAGCGGGGTGTCTCCAAATTCATCTATTACATCTTTATTTGCACCGTATTTTAAAAGAAGTTGAACAGCTTTCGGTTTATTACCCATTACTGCTTTTTGCAAAGGAGTGTAACCCTGTTTATCTAATTTTTCAAGATTTGCTCCTCCTGCCAATAATAATTCAAGAGACTCAAAACTATTCAAAGTCATAGATTGTTGAATCGCTCCGTCTAGTTTAGCTCCTCTTTTTATTAATTCTTCAACTAGCCAGACTCTATTTGCCAAAGCTGCTCTTTGAATTAAAGTCTGATTAAATTCACATGGCGTATCAATATCCCAGCCCGAATCTAATAACTTTCTAATTCCCTCATCATCACCATCAAAAATATCAATTAACTCACCATAAGATTCCTCTTCAGGGGTTAAGTTGCCTACAACATCATAAGCTATTGGGAAATACTTATCTGGAAACCTATCTTTATAAACTTTTAAGGCATGTTCTAATCCGTAAATATCATCTGATAATCCTAAAAAATTTGCTAGAGCAAAACCTCCCATTTTAGGAACATCAAAAACGTTAGGTTCAGAAATAAAATATCCCGCATTATTTTCTAATAAATACTTTCTGTAGCTCGAAGGTATTTTAATATTATTTTTCATTTCCCATTGCTCAATTTGAAACTCTTGTAATTTGGGATAGTTCTCTTTTGAATTCATAATTGTTATTTTTTATTCTTCTAATCCAAGTTTTGCCCGTGTAAGCGAATCTCCTCCATAATGTCTTGCTGCTTCATGAAGGTCAGTTGCTACCAGTATCATTTTTTTCCGGTCATGATGGTGATGCCATGTATAGTCTTCAAATCCGATCTGTACTTTTTTATCTGTTGTTGATTTATCAAACATTTTCTTATTCGCAGCTCTAATCAGTCGGAGAGTCTCCTTACATTTCAACTTGTTTATTACTCACAATCTTCTTAAAGCCGAATTTAATTAAAAACTTCAAATGACATATAATTTAACAAAAAAAGCATCCCGATAACGAGATGCTTATTACAGAAAAATTATGTTTACTTATTTATACTGCCATCAACCATAAAGCCTGGTATATAATCTGATTCAACTTCCAGCTTCCAGCCTTTATCATATGCCATCGCTGCTAAAGCTGTACATTCCCATGATAAAAATCCTTCATTTGATCTGCATAAAGGAGTTCCGCCACGATTTAATGCTTTCTTTTGACTCCAGACTTCTTGGTGTGCTTTTATCGTTTTAATTAAATTCTGATTGAACTCTGCTTCATTATCAGCAACTAAAGATTTTAAAGCTATTAAAAATTCATTCATATAATAGATCCAAAATTTTTGTTTGATATCTGGTCCTATTTCAGATTTATTTAATATTACATATTGTTGTGATTTTTCAAAAAGCTCTTCATTAAATGTTTTATTTGAGTAATACTCTTTCATTAATAATAAAAAACAGGTTACAAAATTACCATTATTAAGATTTTCGTCTTTCATTTCCCACAAGTAAAGAGGGCTATCGGCAATAATTTTTTGCTTTTCTTTATCTCTCGCTATTGTTGCCATAGAAAGCGCTTTCAAAATATTAATGTGTTGGTTTGTTTCTTCTACTTTAATAGAGAAAACACCACTCTCGTCTATTTGAGCTTCTTTTACTTCATTCGGAAAGTGAGCCAAACGACAAAATTCGCTAATACAGTTGAGTCCATAGGTAAACCAATATTTCTGTTGGGATAATTCTGGTTTCTCCAAAACTGACATTTGTAAGAGTTCTGAAGAATCTTTGTAGACATAAAATAAGAACCGAAATGCTTCTTTTGACTTATTGATAGATTTGTATAATTTTTTATCTAACCAATCATAATTTTCTTTTATTACGTCAGGTAAATCAACCTTATGCAAATTAATTTTTTCCATGTTTACTATCTTGTTATATCAAATTCTTTAATTGTAAATTCTCCTATATCATCCGCTTTTGTAAACCTTTGTTGTACCACCATATATTTAACTTTCCCTCTCAATAATGCTTGTTGCAAATCTTCTGCAATTTCTTGTTTTTTAAAATTTTTAGATCCAGCCATATCTTCAAGGGTTTTCTCTAAATAGTTGATAGAACCTTGCTCCGCAAACTCTGTAACATCATTAACAACAACTTCTTTACCAACTCGCTACCGCACGATTTCATCGTGTGGTTTAAAATTATTTATAAATCAAACATTCTAAAAATAACAATATGATCTAAAAGTCCTTTTTCATCAGAATAATCTATTGCACTGCTGTATCTATAATCCTCCGCACGGAAAACTAAACCTGCTTCTACCGGATTTTGATGTATATAATTAATTTTCTGCCATCTCACTTTGTTACTCCAACATTCAATAGGCTTATTATCATTTCTCCAAAATTGATATGGGGTTACATTTGATGATTTTAAACCTTCTTTAAGAAAGAAATTTAATAAAAATTCTTTTCTGCTTTCTTTAGGATTTTCCTTGATTTCTGTCACAATTGATTTACTTGTAAATCTTTTTAAATCACCAATCAAAAGTTCTGGTTTCTGCCCATTTATACTCCTGAAAACTAAATGTACATGACTTGACATGATATATTCATGAATTTCCACTCCTTTATTCTTTTGGCAAAATCTTAAACTTTCTAAAAAAATTTCTTTGTATTCATTTCTAATAAAAACATCTAGCCAACCTAGAACAGCAAAACTTATAAAATATAATCCTTCAGGATTGTAGAACTTAATTACGACTTATCAATTATGTTTTATAAAGGTAAAAACTTTTAAGAAATTATTGGATAATAAAAATGCCACACGAAAGGATTCGTGCGGCAGCGGGGAGTTTATATTGGCTTTTAAATAATATTTCTAATTTTTTATAAAATTAGATTGATTTTTTTGTTTTAATTGCTTGAGCTTCATCTATATTGTATGAAATTCTGTCATCTTCGTTTATTAGAGAATTAAAAATATCTACATATTGATTAAAAGAATTTTTGTCATAATTAACAAGCACAGGAAAAAGTTGACTTGCCTGATAATATCTTTTGCTTTGTAAAGCGTCTTGAATTGCCTGTTCTATTTCTTTTAAAAGCGGTCTGCAATTTTTCTTTAGAAGAAAATCTTTTAGATTAGATTCAAAAAGCTTATTTCCATAAATACTCAAAAAATGTTTTATATATGGATAAAGTTCTTCTTCGGTCTTTCCGTTCATTGTCGAAATATATAGAGCGTCTGTAATTACATCATATACATTATCTTCGCTGTGTATTCTATGGGATTCAAAACTTTCTTTTTCATCCCATTTTTCGGAAATAAACCTGTCAAGCTGTTGAAACCCTTCCGGAATTGCCCACGCCAATAAAATAAGCATGGCTTGGTAAGCAATATATTGATTGTCATTATCAAGAAGCGATTTTAATTTTTCAATTCTGTCTATATCTTTGTTTCTAAGAAGCTGTACTTCGCTTAAATCGTATCCTTCATATCCTTCTTCGTTGTAGTGGTAAAGGATTTCGTTTATTTGGTTGTTCATTTTATTATTAATTATTTAAAACAAATTAGCATGGGAACGGTTACTTCTTTAAATGTTATTCTCTTTAAACTTAAATTCTGAAATCCAATTTTCATTTATAACCAATGATTTATTTTTTAAAATATATTTTAAATCATCTGTATCAATCTCATAATCTGAGAGTACACAATCATTTTTTGAAAAATCTGAATATGATTTATAAATTAGCTCTCCCTTATAAGAATAACTAATTACAATTTCTTTAGCTCCCGTTTTTTCATTGACTTTAATTAGTTTTTTACCATTTGTTGTTTCTTCCCAGTAAAAATTTTCATTTAATTCAATATCAAAATTAACAGTAACAGTGTAAGTAAATTTTCTTTTTTTAGTATTAACAGAAAAAACAGAAAAACAATATTTATATATTTCTTTAAAATTATTGTCTTCGACAAATACTTTAAACTTTTCAATTTGAAAATTTTTAGCATCGCTGATCATTTTGTCTATTTCGTTATTATCCATAATATTTAATTGTTTTCATAGTATTTAAGCCATTTTTCTTTGGCAATTTCTTGTCTAAATATTTCATCCTGTATTGGTAAGCTACCAAAAATATAAGGCTCATCAACAATATTTCCCCAAATCGCACTTCTCTTTTGCTTCATCATATCTAAAAAAGGTCTATCTTTTGAACCAGGAGTAATACTACTTCCTGGTGGATGAGTGTGACCGGAAAACTTTCCATATTTTCCTTGAGTTAATTCATCTAAAAATTGCTGATTAGGAACATTTATAATATTTCCCTCTCCTCTAATAATTAATCTTTCTGAACCTTTAGTAAACATATTGAACTCATCACCTGTTACATTTGTAATCTTTAACAAATCTTTCATCGAAACACTTTTCTTTGGTAAAAATACGTAATCTCCAGAGTTAGGTAATTTCTCCAAAATAGATAGCTGTCTTTTTGTTAAAGAACTTATTGGTTTTAGCGAATAATCTCGATTTTTAGAATTAGAGGTATTAATAGTAATCTTTTCATCTTTAACTAAACCCTGCTCACTAGTCTCATCAACAAATTTACTTGTACTTTTTCTAATATTTTCATTTTCAGGTAAAGTTTTCTCAAATATATTATTTTTAGTAGATTTCACGTTAAAATACTCAGAAGGAATTTCCCCTTTAATTAAAATCTCTTTGTCTCTTACACTATTATTAAGATCTCTTACAGCATTATTCACCCTTTTTTGATTATCTGATGATGGATATTTTTCAAATCTATTCATCGCCTCATCTACTTTGGCTTGTAATTCTGCTTGTACCTTTTCCGGTCTTAAAACTTCTACTTCATTTATTTTACCTGCAGCAATGTCTGCTTCCAACCTTTTAATATCAACTTCAATCACATGATCTCCATAAGTTTTACCTATACCTGGTCCCTCTTCAGAAAAAGAGGTATAAGGACTTTTGCTTTTATTAGGTTCGCTTCCTCTTACATGATCAGAGACTGTAGCGCTTCCATTTTTATTTGCAGGAGCTAAATTACCTTCCTCATTAATATGAGATTTTATTCTATCCTCTGTTTTACCCACGGGAGAATATGGTCTGTCATCCTGTCTGAATATGCTTTCTTCATATACATTTTCCTGCGTTTGAATTGGCTTTACATCCTCTTCCTTAATGTTGGATTTACTATTACCTCTTTCATTGCTAATAGGCTGCTCATGCATTCTATCCGGAACGGTCTGTTCTTCGAAAGGAAGCTGATTTAAATTACGGTTTTGCAGTGTAGTTGTATTCTTTTTCTTAAAAGGTTCAACCACCCAATCTTTCGCCTTCTTATAAGCTGCTTTGAAACTTTGGAAGGATTTAATCCATGTTTCTTTTTTGAAAACAGATGTTATTCTTCTAGGTATAGAAACAATTTGTGCTTTAAGACCATTTTTTAAGTTAATAAACATTCGCTTACCAAAAGTTTTCGGGTTTCTTTTTGCCAGATCTTTTATGGAAGCTCCTCCTTTTTTCGAGGCTTTTCCACCTATCATTGCCAAAATAGCCATACCTGAATTAGTAATAT
This sequence comes from Chryseobacterium sp. 2P, assembly GCF_059579425.1. Lineage (NCBI taxonomy): Bacteria > Pseudomonadati > Bacteroidota > Flavobacteriia > Flavobacteriales > Weeksellaceae > Chryseobacterium > Chryseobacterium sp. 2P. The sequence goes on along the minus strand of NZ_CM184194.1, from coordinate 1,442,177 downwards.
CACTTTTTAATTCGCCAGAATTTTTGAATAAAACATCAGCCGTTTTTGCCGTATGTACGTCATAAATGTTTTTAATTCCGTTTAATATATTCAATCCTAATGCAATCGCTCCAACCCAGAATGTTATAGTTCCCATTGTTATGGTAGCTCCTCCCAACCAGGCAGCTAACGGCGCCAAACCACCAAGAGTGAAGAAAGATCCTACGGCAGCAGCTACTGTTAATATTCCTAGTATTCCTGTAATTACGCCAGCTATGACCAGTACTTTATTGGCTATTCCGGCGGCTTTTTGAAGAATCATTCCTACGGGATCTTCTGAGAATCCTTTCCAGTTTGTTAAATCATCCCAGATTCCACTTATAGAGCCTGAAATTGCCTCATACCACGCTTTTGGATTGAAAATAGATTCGATGAATTTACCCACATCTGTCCATGTAATAGACGTAACGTCATTCCAAATATCTGAAAACGCAATAGAAATAGACATCCATAGTCTTTTTAAACCGGTAATCCTGTTCAGATTTTTGGTAACTAAGTTTAATGGTTTTTGTAAGGCATCTTTACGTTTGTTATTATAAACTTCTATTTGAGCGTTTCTAATGCTTTCAACATTTTGCTCGATTAAACCTTGATGTTCTGCTTGATCTTTATCGTAATTAGCATTTACTTCTTCAAATTTATCTTTTAGTAAATTTTGTTCGCTTGGGCTTAATTTTCTTAAGAAAGCTACCTGTTGCTCTTCTGTTTTTAATTTTGCAAAATCAATTAATAAACTTTCTGCCTGATTAAGCTCTTTAGGAGCCTTTTCAATTTTATCTTTTTCTTTTTGTATTAAGCTGTTTCGTCCCTCAACTGTTGCCATGTTGGCATAGTAAGCATTTTGAGTTTTTATAACCTCACGTTCGATAGCATAAGAATCTTGTATTAATCCGTCTGCTTCCTGGTTTAATTTTTTACTTTGCGATTCTACCTGTTTTAGTTTAGGAGTAAGTTTTCCTAACTCTCTTTTTGCTTCATTATTCTTTTTAGTATCTGATGCCAGTTTAGCTTTTGATTTTAATATTGATGCTCTGGAAGACAATATTTCGCTCTGTATTTTTGCGTTTTTAGCTTTAGATTGTTGAGCTTCTTGAGACAGTTTTTGAGTTGTATTTCCTGCCTGAGTTACAGCTTGATTTATCGTACCTGCGTTAGTACTTAATTCATTTAATTTTCTAGTGAGGGTTCCGGAATCAGCATTTTTAGGATCTTGATGTTTTTGAGATCCACTAAGTAAATTTTTTGCTTCACTATTGAAATCACTTGCCTTGGTCTTATTTTTATTATATTCTTGTTGATAGATTCCTACTTCCTGTTCTACTTTTTGTTGTCTTTTTACTGAGGTTTCCAGTCCTTTTTCCAATTTACGGATGAGAGCTTCTTTACTTTCTATGCTATCTTCTGATTTCTCTAAATCAGCATCTGATTTTTGAATTTCTTTTTGAACCTCTTTAATTTTGTTTTTGATTGTATTCGCTGCTTCATTTTGAGTTTTCACCTGAGACCTGGCTTCTACCCCCTGATCTCTAAATTCTTGTGCAGCCGCAACCAATCCAACAATATTGAGTGTTGTTTGTGCATCGGGAGCGATTTCGGCCTGTTCGCTATCAACAGCCTTATCCATTCTTGGAGTAAGAACAGGTTGAATATTTTTTGGAATGACAAAATTGTCATCTTTTTCTATCTTAGTTTTTGTATTTAGATTATTATTAGATTTTTTTCCATCCTTAATTTTGACATTCCCCGAATGAGTGAATGTATTTTTATCAATCCTCGTTTTTGAGCCACTAGTATTGACTTTGTATAAAATCGGCTTAATCGGAGGTGTTTTAATCTCAATTTTTCTCTCTTTTGGCTTTTGGTCTATAATAGGTTTTAACGTTTGTGATTTACTGCTAATCTTTTTTAATGCTTCTTTTTCGTCTATCGTTTTCGCAGCAGTTTTCTGATTTTTAACCATTTGATGAGCTGCTGCCTGTTCCTCCAACGTTTTCGGCACATACGTTCCGGATTTCAGATCATGATAATCTTTAACCTGACTGATGTTCAGCGTGGAAGTATAATCTTTTTCTGCTTTTTGGGTATCCGGATGATTGATATCTCCGGTTTCTGCCAGACTTTCCTGATGCTTTTTAAACATGATCTCAGAACCCTGATCGTAAATGGTCTGTGAACCGTGAACCGGAGCAATAATTCCGTTTGCATTTGTCTTATTGATATTCGGGGTTGCGAATCCTGCAAGAGCTGCAGATTCTTCAGGCTTTTGTGTTTGTAAAGGAGCCACTTCCGCCACGGGCAGAGGTACCACCACCGGCTTTTTAGCCTTCTGCTTTTTGCTCTGGCTATGATGGTTTTTGTTGTCTTTTTCTACAGGTTTTGCTGCTTTCATTGACTTGGTGTTTTTTAATTATATTTTGTTTAAAAGGCACGTAAAGCACAACAATGGAGCTGCGCTTTACCGTACCTGATGGAACTGAAAAATCAGACGCGGTAACGTAGTTTTTTAAGATTTTACTGCCTGTAAGGTGACACAGCGTTATGATGAGAAATCGGAAGTGCTGTGCTTTTTTCTTTTGATCCGGCTGAAATTCCAGATTCAAAATTCAGAATTTTTAAGGAGAATAAGCCTTTTTTGGAGCGGGGGATTCTGTAGTTGCAGTAAGTGGTTTCCCGAAATGATTTCTGATGACGGTAATACAGAAATTTACTTTAGGCTTTAAACTTTTTACCGCAAAAGATGCAAAAGAGTTTAACACTTTAGTTTTTTTAAGTTTAATGCTTAAATGAAAAAAAAGAGCACATAAGTTAAAAAAATCAAAGATTTTTTAATGTCTTGATTATTTTAAATGGGACGTTTACTGTTATGCAATTTTATTGCAGTATTCTTCCTCCTTTAAACTTTTTTACCACAAAAGATGCAAGAGATTTAAACACTTTAATTTTTTTAAGTTTAATGCTTAAATGAAAAAAAGAGCACATAAGTTAAAAAAATCAAAGATTTTTTAATGTCTTGATTATTTTAAATGGGACGTTTACTGTTATGCAATTTTATTGCAGTATTCTTTCTCTACGCTCCACTGTCCTGTACCGAAAGTTTACTGTGATGTATTTTTATTGCAGTATTGTATATTTATATTCCACTGTTATAGATTGAATGTTTACTGTACAGCAATTTTAACAAAATATTCTCCATTTACATTCTACTGTCTTAGATTGAAGGCTTACTGTTCTGCAACTTTATTATTGCTCACCTTTTCTACTGCTTACTACAGTACATTTTTACTACTGCTCACCTTTTCTGCTGCTTAACACAGTACATTTTAGGCTTACTACACTACATTTTTACTACTGCTCACCTCCTCTGATACTTAACACAGTACATTTTAGGCTTACTACACTACATTTTTACTACTGCTCACCTCTTCTGATACTTACTGCTTAACATTTTAAGCTTACTACAGTACATTTTTACTACTGCTCATTCATTCCATACTCCGGTATACTATATTTTAACGTTAACTCAGTAATAAAAAATTGTATATCAAATATTTACGATTTGTTTTGGAGTATTTTTGCACAATACTGTTGCAGCCCGACCTGAGTGGAGCTCTTTTGTAGTTTTTGTGACTGGAAAAGCTTTGGCAAAACTACAAAAAGCGGGAACGGAGGGCGGAAAAGCTGCCCAAAATAATAAGAATATAGATCGAGTTCACGTTATTTTAACCTTACTGCACTACAATTTTATTCAAACCCACTTTTCCTAAAGCTTAGTACATAAGATTCAAATAGTATTTTAAAGGAATTCAGCCCTTTCACGTCATAACGTTTTCAGATGTTTGTTTTTAACAACAATAATTAATTGTTTTTGATACTTGTCGTGCTTCGGAGGGGTTCTTTAGGCTCTTATTTGATCTCTTCTTTTTTCTCTTTTTCTTCTTCAGGCTGTCTGTTTGGCTGGTTTCCGATGTAAAGATTCATGGTTGTTTCAATCCAGTTCGGAAGATTGGTGGTAATCATTTTCAGGAACTTGTCGTAGCCGTAACCGAGTACAAACAATATTCCTGTGGAATACCATTTGTTGTGGAGTTCGGCACTTTTCATGACATAGCTCATGGTGAAACCGACAATAATCACGATAATTAAGGTGATGATATGTTCCCAAGGCCTCTTTTTTTCTTTGTTCTGTATGGAGATCAATACTCTTAACAGTCCTCCCGAAAATGCAATGGCAGTTCCGATGAGGAGGGCTTTTATACTATCTAAATTCATTCTTCATATTATTATTCATTAAAATTGATTTTTTTACAACGCTAAGTTGTTAATCGTCCTGATCGAGCATATACATATCATCCAGAAATTTTCTGCTCGTCTCGATGTTTTCGTTTTCGCTGAGGTAAGCCAGCTCGTCTATAAGATCACTGATGTCTCTATCGGGATCCTGAAATTTTTCTAAATTTTCTTTAATTTTTTTGTTCTCTTCTTTTTCCATGACTACCAAAATTTATTAATGTTGATTTTTAATTTTCAATTTCTTCCTGTTCTTTCCGAAACTGTTGCATCGCAGGTTAATTTCTGCCTGAAACCATAGCTTCGGAAAGTAAAACAGTTTTTAACTTGCTGTAATTCTCTATAAATTAAATGGATAATGAAAAGACAATCTTTTATTGATCTGATGGGCAGATTGAATTAGAAGCACTGAACTGTGCGGTCGCTTGGTCTTAAGCTTTTTAGAATATAATTTTCCGGCTCTAATTTTTTGTGATGGTGGATCAGTTGTAAAAGATTGTCCTGAGGAAGCCGCACGAAATGCGGATCTTTAATGGCTTTTGTTTTTCCGTTTTACTCCTGAATGATGTTGTAAATGGTTCTTTCCGACAAAAACAGCATCTCCGTAAGTTCGGTTACAATAACTTTCATTTGTTTGTCCTGATTGCGCTTTACATAATCGTTGACAAAGTCTTTTCTTTTCTCTACAAGTTCTTTACTACGTTTCATATTTAAAAGGTTAAAAGTTGTTTTAATAAAATAATTTTTTGTGTCTTTTTTTGATCAGTTGAGTCAATAAAATCCCTCAGAAGCTTATAGTCTGCCTCTGAAAAGAGGTTTAATGATGTCATTTGATTTTAATTCTCAGAAGCTGGCTCTCTGTGTTTTCCGGCGTAGTTTCATGAGCCTGTCTTCCTGAATTTTAATTTCCTTCGTATGCGAAAAGTATCTTCATATACAATTTGTTTAAACTTAATAGCAAAGGCGCAAGAATTTTATCTACAATAAAATTAAGCATCAATCCTTATGGAAAATCTTGGATTTTCCAGCGCCTTAAAGATTTGAGACCAAAAAAAATCTTGCGTCTTTGCTTCTTCCAACAAGAATCTCTTTTATTTAAAAAAGTTTAAACAAATTCATATTAAAAATGAATTTCTTTCTGCAAACTCAGATTCTCCGCTTCGGAATGTATTTAAATTATTACTGACAGTTATAATGAATCGATATTTTATAATCTGAACAGCAGCTTTGTCTTACATTTTCACGGTCTGTGTTTATGGTCGTTAAAACAAAACAGCAAATGTTCGCATTACCAGTTTAAAAAATGCACATTTTTCGTAAAAAGGAATTTAAAATCAATAATAAAAATACTCATATCAATATAAAAGCGCACTTTTTACAGTGATTTCTATTATTGAAACTTTATCTTCTGTCTGTCAACAAAAAGCACATAAACAATTTTAAATATTTGATTAACAACCCATATTAAAGCAAAAAAAATTAAAAAGCATCAAATATCTATTAAATTGTTGTGATAATTTTTGTACATTTGCCGTATTCTGTTTTAACAACGAGACAAATATACGAACATTGTTCGTATTTCAAAATAAAAAAGAAAAATATTTTGCGTATTTTTTCATAAATAACGATAAACATATCAAAATGACCAACTTAGAATTCAAAGAGATCAGAAAGAAATTAAAGATGAAGCAGGCCGAGATCGCCGAAGCGATAGGAGTTGGTACGAGAGCTGTTCAGTACTGGGAAAAAGGCGAAAGAAAGATACCGGAAACCACTGCTTATTTTGTAAAAAACATGCTGCAGGAACAGCAGCAGAAACCTGATAACAGCGCATCGCCGGTTGCTTATTCGGATCTAAAGATCATGTACGTTCCGCTGGCGAACCAATACGCACAAGCCGGATATCTGAGCAGATTTGCAGACGAGGAATATATAGAAAGTTTACCCACGATTCCTTTCAGTGATGATGTGGAACACCGCGGCGAATATATGTGTTTCGAAGTTCGGGGAGACAGTATGGACGACGGCTCCTACGAAAGTTACCTTGAAGGCGATATTATTTTATGCAGAAATATCCGTCAGGATTACTGGATGAGCAAGCTGCATTATGATAAGTGGGATTTTGTCATCGTACACAAAGAAAAAGGGATTCTCGTCAAAAGAATCATCAATCATGATGTGGAACGAGGCATTATCACCCTTCATTCTCTGAATGAATATTACGAAGATTTTGAAATTCATCTTCAGGATGTGGCAAAACTCTTCAATATCATCAGTACAAGGCGTAAAAATAACAGAAGGTGATAGAAAGCTTTATCATAGAATAAAAATCCTCAAAATTTCTTGAGGATTTTTATTTTAATTTCTACTGTTTCTTTTAATTAACAGCTTAGCATTTAAAAAATTGAGAAAATCCCTGTATTGTGGCCGTTGACGGATCTACATCATAAATATTATTACTATAGCTGGAAAATCTAACCCATCGAATACCATACCTATTGAAATTAGTTAAATTTCCGATATCAAAACTTGAAAGATTTCCTGGAGTGGCCAGTGTGATTCCATCGGACAGATAGAGCTGACTTCCTATCTGTGGAGTGGATGTAATTAGATTCACCTGCTTGGTCCACTTATTCCCTGTGTAGCAAATACCTTCTTCTAGTGGTGATTCTTTATCACTTGACACACAAACTGCAGGATTCATAGTGTATGGAGCTGTTTTAACGGACCATGTTTTAGAAGTAATTTGTGCGATAACAGACCAATTCGAGGTTCCTTGCTGATTCGAGCAGTGCTTTCTTACTCTCACGTAAAGAACCGTGTTATTGGGAATATTCGTCATATCAAAATTCTCAGTCTGGGTATAATTGAATCCAACTCTGGAACCGACTATATTGTTAAATCCATTGTCAGTTGCAATCTGATATTCTGGTGTTGAAAGGTTGGTAGCGGTAACTGTATAGACCATTCTTATCTGCCCGTCTGAAAGGACTTCCAACTTATCGATAATCGGGGTTTCACAGCTTACAGGATAACAGTTCCCTATTTTAAATAAGCTTTTTTCTTTAACCGCTACTCCATCTTCATCCATCAATTCTATAATCAGCTCGTATTCTCCCTGATCCGGAATAAAAGGAAGCTTTACGGTGTCTGAAGAGCTTGGAATGGGGCTTATATTGTATTCGGAATACGGATCAGACGGATTCTCGTTTTTATTTTTATAATAAGCAATTGCGCTTTTTATTGGCTTAGAAGATGTGTAATCTATCTTAAACGAAATATTGCATGTTTCTGCTGCCATTGTTTTGTTTTTATATTGTTATTAAATTTAATAAACAAAGGGTGATTTTTTGATTTTTCAATCGAATAAAGGCACCCTTCGTTATTTTGATATTTATTTAGGAACACGGCCTTCACAACAATCTCCTCCTTTCTCGAAGACGATACCTTTTATAATGATGGGAGTTTCTACGTACCAATTTTCAAGAGATACATTCTGTTCACATCCGCCTCCAATAACTTTTACTTTTATGTTCGGAATTTTTCTCGGAGAAAGATTATTGAATGTATGAGTAACAAAACCTTCCGAATCCGGATTTTGAATTACCTGACTTCCGTTATCAAGGAAATCCCAGCTGTACTGATAATCCATGAAGTGATCTCCTGATATTTTGAATTTCACAACAGTTGATGTTGAATCAGACTCAGGAAGATCAACTTTCTCCACGACAATTCTCACCTGCGGTTCTGTAATCACTGTAATGGTACAATCTGTAGATTTTCCATTAACGCTAAAGCTAATTGGCTGGTTATGTAATTCCTGACTTACCGATGCAGGATCAAAGAAATACAATCCATCAATTAATTGTACTCCGCCATTCAGATCAGAATCTACATTTGCCGTTACGATGCCGTTGAAAGGGAATACCGTAAACGGAATTTTCTCTGCTTTGGCACAAATAGTCGTATCAGGTAAAGTCAGATTAATCTTCACTTTCGGCGTACAGCAGATGTACGGAAGCGAGAAATCTGCCACAATAACTTCATCTCTCCCAATATGATCATACACCATGATAAAAGTACCTCCTTTTGCAACTCCGAGTTTATGTTCTAAACCCGAATATTTATCAATATATTCATTAAAGTAAGCTTTTGAAAGATCTTTATTTTTCAATAATTCTTTAAATGACAAAAGCATAATATCAAATCCCAGCTGCTGCTTGTCTCTGATCTTTTTTATTTCATCAAAAGCATCCTGATAATGCATTCCCTGATGTCCTTCAATATTATAAAACGGAGTTCTGTCGATGTTAAAATCCAATGGTTTCTTTACATAGGCTTCCTGTGAAAACATACCCGCATTATAGCCTGCATTATTACGGAAAGACGGAGTTCGTATCTTATTGAAATCCCAGACTTTCAGAAACTCATCAGTAATTCTGTAATAGAATGGGATCGCTCTATTTCCTAAAAGGTCTGACTTTTGAGACGGAGTAATTTTAATGGCGGATTCCGCTTCTATTGGTATATCACTCTCCATTACTTCTACATGGCGGTTTGGATATTTAAAATTCTGTACCTGCAGATTAAAACGGCTAATTAATGTTTTAACTTTCTGCATCGCCTTTTCATCATCCAAGACCGGTGAATTGTAAAACTGATGTCTTGAAGAGTCCAGCTTCATTTCTGAATTTAATTTCCCCAGCATAATATGTTTAGGAAAAGAAGCAAAATCGGGAAGACATTTTGTAAATGTTTTAGGAAGAAGCCTGATAATTTCCGAATACGTATCCGCTAAATCTTTTACCACATCATAAGCATACTGAAAACCCGATGGCAGGCTAAGACATCCTTCCAAAACTTTTTTAAAGGAAGAATGATCTGCAGCAGAAAGTCTAAATAATTTAGAAATTTCGTTGATTTTTTTAAAAACAAGTTCACCATAGTTGTTTCTTTCCAAAACTTCTGTGTAAAGACTTTTTAAATCTGCAAAGGAAAATTGTGCTTCAATTCCCTTTTCTTTAATAAGTCTTTCCAAAATAACGCGTTCCTGCTTTACCGAGCCTAATATATCCTCTATAAATAACGGATGCGGCTGAATACGGTCTTTCTGAAGAATATAATTAACACCCTGTTCGTTTGTAACCAATACTTTTAGATTTCGGATCTGCTGGATTCCATGATTATCACAATCTACTCCTCTGCAAGGTTTTACTTCTTTTTCATAGCTTTCCAGATAGAGCATCAGGTATTGATCTTCGAGATCCGTAAAGTTGGCTACCTGCTGAAAATCTGAAGTTGCTTCCTGAGCTGTAGCCAGTTCCCAAAGTTCAATCTGTCCTCCGTTTTCATCATAAAATGCAGGATAATTTACTTTAAAATTGTCGTATTTTTTAAAATGAGTATATTCTTTACTATCAATACTGATTGTCTTTAGATCGCTTACATATAGTTCTTCGCTTACTTTACCCGTATTGCTGAGGGTAAGCAAATCTCCATCGGTTGTAACTGCAACTCCCTGCGAAAGTTTTATGCTGTTGAGTTTTTTATTGGAATAGGTAAATTCAGGTTTAAGACCGCATACTATACCTGTTCCCTGAAGCATTACTCTGGATAAACGATCCTGATCTTCAAAAAAGTCTAAAAACTCATTGAACTGAGTATACTCAATGTACTGTCCTTTACTGAATTTGCGGTATTGGGTAGATACATCACTTAATTTAATGAACTTCCGGTATGGATTCGGTATATTATTTAATTGATTATTCATTATTGTTCATTTTTAATGATTTGTTAAAATGATTTAAACAACACCTTAGACAGATGTATTTTCTAAGGTGTTATTTTAATTACTGCTCTGATTCTTAACTGAACTTATTGGCAAGTCTGGCATTTACAGGAAGACTGGGCAGTAAATACTTTTTTTGTAAGTGTATTTAAATATTCCCTATACTTCCGGATAAAAATCTCTGCTGTTTCCGACATAAGAATTCTATCCTGTACAGTATCGAAACTTATATACACCACATCGTTCAGGATAAAAATCTGCTTTATATCAATCACAGAATCTTTTGTAGTTAATAAGCTGTTTACCTCGATAGTAATTCCGTCTTTTTCATATGTATCAATCAGTTTCATACTATTATGGTTTTACTTCTCCTGTACAAGGATTAATTGTTAAGAAATTATTTCTAGGACATCCGTCATAAATCACGACTCCGCCAAGTTTTAATGTAGTCCATGCAACACCATCATGACAGCTATTGTCTGCACATACTAAAGAGAATGATATAAATCCTTCCCCATTCAGATCTGTGGCTGCGATAGACTGTGCATCCGTAGGACTCAGGAAGAAGGTATTAATCCTGTTTGGTCCTCTAAGTTCACCATTAGGACGTGATTGTCCGTTTTCAAGACTTTCACTTGCATTATTCAGGTTCACTCCACCGATTCTGTACACTCCGTTCGCCATTAAATTGAATTTCGCGCTATTACATCTGTGATTTCCGGGACATGGTCCTAAGCTTTCATTGTACTGAACGGTAATCTCCAGACTAGAAAGACACTGAACGAGCGACTGCCCTTTCAGTTTTATAGGGGCTATCGTATATTGTGTGCTGCATCCACTTCCATTACTCACAGAAAGTATCGGGTTGAACGTATCTTCCTGACCAGCAACCAGATTATAGGTATGAGATTGACTTACAACTCCATTTGCATCAGGAGTTGGTTTCGTTACAGTAACTAACTGACCGTCACCAAAATTCCAGTTATAGTCAAGATTACCTAAATTATTACCGGAAACAGTAAATGTTACCGTTGCTGTAGGATTTGTAGGGTTTTCTCCATTTACAGGAGTTCCTGTTGTTACCGTAACATTTGGAACTTCATTAACAATCATTTGAGTATCCACAGGATCATCATTAACTGTGAAAGTAATGGTTTGTCCGAGATAAGCTGCGCCAACCAATGCCGGATCAAAATAACTTTGTCCTCCGGTCTGGGTAATGGCGGATATTTCTGTTCCGTTTACAAATGCTTTTACCTGACCATCCAAAGGAACGATTGTCATAAGAACCGGTTTTTCATTTTGGCAAAGTTTACCTGAAGGTAATGATAAGAACACAGGATCTTTTTTGGAACAGCATAAATAAGGCAATGAGAAGTCTGCAATAACCTGATTGTTTGCCTTTGACTCTGCGATCAAAACAAATGTTCCGCCCGGTTCTACACCGGAAAGATGCTCCAAGCCGGATTTTCTTTCTAAAAAATCGCTTAAAAGTTCTGTAGAAATTTCTTCTTTTCTGGGATCTTCTTTTACGATCGTTACATCGTCTGATGTTCCGGAAGGGGTTTCAAATTTAGCTTTATTCAATAATTTAAGATCGCTGTCTAATTTCGATAAATTAAGGAGCGCATTTTTAGGATCGCCAGCTTCTTTGCTGATCTCATTGGAAATGGATAGTAATTTATTTCTGAGTTCTTCAATAGAAACTTTTCTGGGCTCTTCAGATGTATCATCCGTTTTTTTACCATTATTTAAAAGTAAAACGCTAACGTCAAAAGCCAGTCCGTACTTTACTTTAAGATCATTAATATTCTGTACCGCTGTTTCGTATGGCAGTTCAAGATGTCCTTCAATTCTGTAAAAATCATTGTTGTCGATATTATAATTCAGGGGATTCTGAATATGATCTTCTGATGATAAGTTCGCAGTATGATAACTTAAATTATAGGTTTCTCTGTCTGTCTTTGTTTTTTCAAAATTCCAATTATCCAGTAAAGTCTTATCTACGTTATAATAATATGGAATTGCTTTTTCTCCTAATCTTACATAAAGATTGGATGGTGTAATTTTAACGGGGCCTATATACGATTGAAATCCGTTGATTTTCTGCACAAAACGATTGGCAAGCAATATCAGCCTTTCATAATTTTCATCATCCTGAGTTGTGATGGGTGAATGATAAAATCCGTGACGGAAAGCTGCATATTCTCCCAGTTCCAAAGAACCTCCGGCATATCCCAACATCAAATGTTTAGGGAATGATGCAATAGAAGGACAACATTCTGCATTCAGATGTAAGATAAGTCCTTTTATTTCGTTGTAGGTATCAATAAGATCTTTCAGGAGATCATATCTGTACTGAAAATCATCCAGTCTTGGGGAAGATGCAGACAATAAGGTATTCAGTTTATTGAAGAGCGATAAGCCGCTGAAATTCATGTCTATTTTAAAAGTACCTGCAATTGCCTCAAAACCTTCAGACAATCTGGTAACAGAATCCATAGCGCTGCGAAATCTTGCTTTTAGCTGACCGGCTGTTTCAATTTTAGGATCAAGAATTACTCTTTTCGCTTCAATATTTGGTAAGCGGTCAAAAAGTTCTTCGTAAGAATTATGAATTTTATACAGCGTATCTTTTGCATTTCCATTCGCCATAAGATCAGAAACAGACTGAAAATCTGCCAAAAGCACTTTAAGATCAGAAACCTGCTCTGCTCCGGTGTTATCACAATCGGCATCTTCACAAGGAGTCTCGTCATTAGAATAGCTTTCCAGATAAAGGATGATGATTTTTTCATTCAGTTTTTCCAGAGTTTTAATGTCTTTAAAGCTTCCTGTATCTAATCCTTTAACCTCCATTTGCTTCAGTTCGTCTTCGGTTGCCAGTTCCAATAAGGGAATCTGCTCTTCTCCGATTCGGAAATGATCATACCTCACTTTGTCTTTATACTCTCTGAAGTATCTGTAATTTTTGGTATCGAAATCTATCGTAACGTCTGAAGATTTATCTTTTCCTGTACGAAGGGTAATTAAATCTCCGTCTGTGGTAACGCCTGCTCCCTGAGTTATCACAATGGTATCCAAAGCATTTTCAGCCTTTTGCGGAGCGATTTTTTCCATAACGTCCGGAACCAGACTAGAACTGGTAATTGTGGATTTAAATCCGCATACAATTCCCACACCGCTGAGAAGTGTTCTCGAGAGCCTGTCCTGATCTTCGAAATAGTCTATGAATTCATTTAACTGCCCGTCTGTAAGTACCTGATTTTCGTTAAACTTTCTATATTGGGTTGTTACATTATCTAATTTAGCATTCATTATTTTTCAATTTTATATGTTTGATTGTCCTAATATTATTTTTCCGTCCAGGCTGTCGTTATCTTCTATAGCACAGTCTAAGAGTCTTCCCGGTCTGTAAATATTATTTAAGTTGGTAAGAGCCGTCAGTAAATTCTGAATGCTGTTTCCTAAATTGTTAATATTATTTTTTGCTTTATCTGAAAGATATTTTTTAAATGCCTTTTCAAATGCAGACAAATCGTTCTGAGCGGTTTGTTTTTCACTTAAACGATCTCCAACCCAACAGATTTTAGCCAGAATATGAGCCGGAATTTCCTGTCGGATCACAGTTTCTGCATAACGTCTGAAGTCAGGATCCTGAAAACGGTAGGCAAAGCCCGGAAGAACCACACTTACGCGGTAAGAATAAGGATCAAAAACATCATATTCGCAGTCTTCTTCGCAGGAAGACATTAAAGCATCTGCATAATCTACCGGATTTCCGGAAAGAACATCTCCATCGTCATTCGGAAATACTTCAAAAGATTTTCCTATAATCATGCTTCCGATGCCTTCAAGATCCTGAAATACTTTGAATGTATCTTCCACAGACATACATCCGATTCCTCCTATAAGCTTGTAATCTTTGAATGCCGGTTTCAGCAGCAAATGCTCTACAAGGAAAATTCCTTCTTCGGTAAAATCGTATTTGAAATATCTTACCAATTCTTCAATTCCCTTTTTTAATTCAGCTAAAGAAGTGTATGGATTTGTCTTTTTATGAGTAGCCATTACATTTTGCGGCTGGCTGTCATCCATAATTTCAAGATAATAGTTCCCTCCGGAAGACATTCGTATCTGAATATTCCCAATCAAATCATAATGAGTCTGATTTTCCTTTAAAAGTTTTAATGCATTTTTAAGATCTTCTTCGTCTATCTGAATGGTCTGATAAATAGCTTCATGCAGATTTTTAGTTGCAGCATATTCGATATGGAATGTATTTACGGATGATAAAGTGATATTATTATTTCCATCCTTCACTTTCCATGAATAGCTTACCTTTCCATCGTCACTTACCGATTTAATAATTGAAACAGGTGTTTGAGAAAGATTTCTCTGCTGGTAATTTTTAATCCCCAGTAATCTGGCAATTCTTTTCTGTACCCCTGAAATATTATCTGTATTCCAGACATTCGCGCTATCATCCAATGTATAATTATAGCCCAATCCACGGTCTTTGCTCAGTGATTTGTACTCTTTCAGGAATGTTTCTTTATTGTTCAGTACAATTTCATCGGTAGATTTTCCGTACAGAGATTTCATCAGGAAAGTGTAGTCGCTGAATGTTTCTGCAAAACGGGCAATTAAATGATCCAAGACTTCATTTCGGCGTTCCACACTGTTATCAAGTTCTTCGTATAAAGTATCTGTAAGTCTGTCCTCGTTTTCATCATAATCTGAAACCAATTCTTCAAAACCTTTGATATTTTTAAGAGCCTGAGTAAAGAACGTTCTCTTTAAACCTCCGCTGATACTTAAAACTTCTTTGACTTTTTCAAGGTGTTTGAAATAACTGGCAAGAATCTGATCGAAAAACAAAAGATATCCTTTCATCTGTTTTGCCAGAGCTTCTCTTTCCGGGGTTGGATTTCCGATGATTCCGGAAATTCCTACTCCGTACGTATCTGGAAATTCATTTAAAATAGTCGCGTAATTCCCGATATCGTAAGAAGTTCCCTGTGGCAGAGCCAGTTCTTTATTTTGTCTGGCATCTTCTCTCAGTACTTCCTCCTCTTTTCTTAACGTTTCGAGATATTCATCTACTTTTTTAGTGTTGATATTCAACGGAAGCGCGCCTTTGGTGTAACTGAATGAACTCAGATCGCAAAGTTCCGGTTTTTTACCTTTTTCAATACAGATCATCCAGTCATCGGTCTGCTTCACCGCACTGTCGCAGCCGGCAATAGAAATTTCGTGAATTTCCTTCACTCCGTCGATTTTCATGATCTCGCTGATGATATCAGAAAGTCGGACTTCTCTTCTTAACTGACTTGCTTTCAATTCTTCAGTATCAATAAAACCATTATTGAGAATCGGTCCGTCAAAAATCTCATCTGTGGTAAGACCTTTTTCCAGCATCTGCTTTAATGAATAGAAATGAACTTCCGGAGCCAGATAATTGTTGATCGCTCTGAGTACTTTTGCATGAACCAGTTCCTCATCTACTTTATTTACAAGTCCGATGCGGGCGCATACCGCAACTTTCTGGGTTTCGATTTCTTTGATGTCTACAAGATCCTCGCAAAGACCTCTGTTCTGGTGATAGCGCTCCAGTATTTTTACTCTTGTATTCGATTTGTCGCAATCTTCGTTCTCGCTATCGTCGATATCATCGGCGTAATCCACATAAAGGTCATACAATCCTTTTACGTTAAAATGCTGTGTCTTTTCTCCGATAGGTTCAAAATCCAACTGTCCTGTTTTGCAGTCCACATACAGCGTTTCGTTTCTTGGAACCAGCCAACAGTTGCTGATTGGTCTCGGATGACCGGATTTAAAGCTGATATCGATGAAGAGTTTTCTGTAATCAAGCTCGGTTAAAGGTCTGGAAGGTAAAACTTCCGTAGCTTTCAGGAATTGTGTATGAATATCTTTTTTTGCATCGTTTGAAGCAAGAATGTCTTCCATATTCATATTCATCCTCATCCCAAGATCTGTGATGGCGTAGCTTAAAACCTCCAGTGTGGTAATCCCCGGATCGTGAGAGTTATAATCTGTCCAAAGTTTTCCTCCTAATCCTTCTATATATTCAATACCTGTTCTGCGTAGAAAGTGAAAATCGGTCTGATCCTGCGTTTCTATATTTTTGGGTATACTAATGTGCTTATTTTCTGACATAATTATGTTTCTGCTTGTTTGTTATTAAAGGCATACCGATTCTGCAATAGTAACTTTGTGCTGTTTGGCAGATACGAGTATGGATTTCGGATCTACTTCGATTAAAGACTGTGTCTGTAAAACATTATTTACCAATATACTGGTCTCTTCAACGTAGTCTACATAATGCAGTTGTTCCAGATAATTAATGAGCTGATTAACATTCAGTTTCACATTAAAATCAATATCTTTAGTGTCTGTAAAAGCCCAGGGCGATATGTACTTTTTGATGTCTTCGTCTAATTGTTTTGTGTAAAATGTTTCATCATACTGATCGAAGAATTTCACCTTTGTTTCTACCTTCGCTTCTTTATAATTCGGGTTGATTACCTGAGCGTTGATGTGCATGGTATTCAATTCATTGATATAATTCTGAATTCTGTTCAGCGTGGCTCTGCTTACTCTTGGCTGATAAATATCAAAAGCGTTTTTATTTTTAATATTCGGAACAACCATCAGCGTAACGTATCCGGGAGCGAGGTAAGACTTTTCGGAAGTATGATTCAGGCATTTTACTTTGAAAACTTCCGGAAACTCCTGCAAAACCAGATGCTCGTAATCCCATTGTGTAACGGCTCTGTTTTTATGTCTCAGTCTTTCGCTTACTCTTCTGTAGAATTCTGTATCTGTTTCTTTGTATTTTCCGTCGAATGAGTTATACGGCTGGCTCACCGATTTTACCTGCGGAACTCTGGTAATAAGTCTGGAAATCGTATTGGCTTCCAAACCGTTGTTTAAGTGAGACAGATCGTTGTTCTGATTCTGGAATGTTGCCAGAACTGCCTGTGTATATATTCCCTGAACTTTACAAACCGCATCGTAACTTCTTCCTGATCTTGCTCTTACCCAGATTAACTGATCTGTAAATCTTGTGTGATTTAAATTAATATCTTTTGGAATTTTGAATTTTACAATTCCGGATTCCAGGAATTTTTTAGAATCATTCTGCAGCATAGAGTTTGAAAGATCAACCCATGTATTTCCGGAAAGGATGCTCCATTCGATATACTCTTTTTCTTCAAAAGTTTCGGCTAAAGGATTTTCGCTTCCTTCCAGCATCTGGATGAGAAGGGAAACCGTCATTTGCGGAACTGCTTCCAGACCGATGTATAATTCGCCTCCTTTCTGATGTACCGGAACAATGGTTTTCGTATCGATTTCCTTTTCATACTGCCCGAAAGCATCTTCATGATACATCTGTACTTCTTCACTTTTCAGAAGTTCTCCTTCAGAATCTTTTCTTAAAGAATGGTATGCAGTTTCTGTTGCGCTGTAGCTCAGTTCAATATCTTCCGCAAAAGGAATATAAGGTTCGTTCGGAACTACTTTCAGTTTTTGAGGATCTGATAAAACAAGCGTATATAATTTAGGATACAAGTCCTGTAATAAAGATTTCTTCAGTTTTACCCGTATCGCTTCGCCTGTACCTGCTTCATCACTGGTGCTTTTTACAGAAAATTGTGTCAGGTAAGCATTCCCATTCTTTTTAAATAAAGCAATATCACTTTCCTGATTGTGCCAGATTTCTTTGTCTAATAAAGCTGTATCGATCTTAAAATAATCGTCTCCTGATACAACTGACGAATTTTTCAAATTGTTAAAATCCTGCTGACTGATATTTGTATCAGGTTCCATGATATACCCGCTGTATAAATCCTTTATGGAAGCCGGCGTGTTTTTCCAATTGATGGTAATGTCTGCGGTTTTCCATTTTTTAGAGAACATTTCAGGACATTTTATGTAAAAATTGGAACCTTTAATCGGCTGCGCGGTAAATGGATAATAGGATTTTTCGGAATTCAGTTCTCCATTGTCATTTTCAATCTGAAGAGATTTTATCCCTTTTACATCTACAGAAACTTCAATATTGTTGACCAATGCTTCTGAAAAAGCTTCATAGACTTCATAATATTTCTTCCCTTCAATCATGAATCTGAGAACAGGAAAGTTGGTCTGGAAAGTTTCCTTCAGAACATCTTTATTGTATTTTACGATGGCAGGAAAATCTTTAGGTAATGTTAAAGAAAAGGTTAAACGGTGTTTTTTATCACTTTTGTTTCCTGTTTCTCCATTTTCAGTACATTGTAATGCAATGTCAGATAACCATTCTTTTTCCCCGCTGCAAAGTACTTTGATGTTGTTCTGAAAATCTTCTTTTTCAAGATTTTTTAATTTTTGAACAGAATTGGGGTTGAAATCTATTTTCAGGGTAATTGTTCTGTCTCCTTCTTTTAAATCGAATAAAGATGATGCTACAGAAAAGCCCAGTTTCGCTTTCGGAAGTTCTTTATAGATCGATTTGTTCGAAGCTGTTTCTTCAGCATTGTATCCGAACGGCCACCAATAGTTTCCGCCTTCCGGTAATTTTTCGCCCATTCCATCGGCAGAATTGGTAACCGGAGCCATTTTAAGCTCTTGTTTTCCGCCGTCGTTAAGAAGACTTTTAATTTCAACTACTTTTGCCTGATTGGCAATCAGTTCATTGTTGGTTTTGTAGACCCGTTTTTTTCCTTCCGCATCTTTATCTCCGTCCAGAAGTGTTCCTTCCGGAATTCTTTCCTGAATTGCTTTTTTTGCCAATTCAAAAATCACATAGACTTTGTCTTCTTTAGCATCATTCTTCTGAATCTGAAGGATCTCGTTATAGTAGAAATCCAGATGTCTTTTCGTTAAATTATTGAAAGCTTTTTTAGAAAAATCCAGCAATTTCAGAAAGCATACAAAGAGGGTAAGATGAGGCGTCAGATTGCTGTCCTGTTCAAACTGGGAAATAAGATCTGTAACCTGTTTTTTCATACTTTTGTACTCTACGCTTTCTCGGCGCGGAATAGCATTGGTATCATCACCAAAGAAAAAGTTTCCCCACTTCTTATCTGGTATTGCTGTATCAGCATCTTTTTCAAAAAAATTTACATGACTGGCAAAATTGTTTGCAAATAGCAGCCAATCGAACAGATCGAAGTCGTGCAATTCGAGATTGCCGGGATCCAGATCCGCTAAAAAGCGCTGCATTTGTGATTTTCCTTCACGATAATGTGAAAATGTATCTGTTTTTTTCATTTGTTTATATTTATATTCTATGGTCAGATGCAATACTTAATGTAATGTTTCGGTAGTATTCAAAATGGTTACAGACATCCCGTAATTATTTATATTTCAGTAGCTTCACCTTTATAGAAAGGGAAAACCATATTGCTTCTGGTATTCGTATTCCTTACTTCGTAATCAATTTTTATCAACACTTCGCCTTCCAGTTCTTCCTGAGTATCGATGTCGATATTTAAAATGTTTATTCTGGGCTCGTGGTATAAAATGGCACGCTCAATGATTCCTTTCATTTGGGTAATCAGCGTTAAGTCCAAAGGTTTGAAAAGCATTTCCTGCAGGTCGCATCCGTAATCGGGAAACATAACGCGTTCTCCCGGTCTTGTGGAGAGTAAAATGATCAGACTGTTGTTGATGTCTTCCACATCTGTAGTCATTACCAGCTTTCCTTCAGTCTCATTAAACTCAGGCGGGAAACTCCAGCCTATTCCTAAAAAATCTGTATTTATTTTCATACGTTCTTGTATTATATTTAGTTGTAACATCTCGCATCTGTAACATAGAGTTTTAATTTTCTAACCGTTTTGTTATTGATGTTTTTACATTTTTTAATCTTGCAGAATGTGTTTCATCCGCCTATTAAAACAGTCGCTTCGCCCGCGCTTATTACGCCTCCGTGAGCGGTAGAATCTCCCATTCTTGCGGCTGGTTTTCCGCCGATCATTACGCTTGAAGATCCTGCAGCAATGGTATCCGGCGGACCTGTGCATATTGCTTTGTCTCCTACTCTTGCTGCGGGTTTACCTCCGATAAGTACAGTGGGTTCTCCTGCCGGAATGATAGGTCCGCCAACGTGCGGCGTAGTTCCCGTTACCATCGGACAGGTATGCATATCTGTAATTCTTGCTGCCGGTTTCATGATTAATTAATTTTAACTTGAGAGCCTTTTACGACGGTTACTGCGCCTGATTTAAGCTCAGAACCGGAACTTCCTTCTGCTTTGAACTGTGCGGATGCTTTGATACCGATATTGGTTCCTTCCATCTTAATATCACCTTTTGCTTTGATCTTAATGTCTTTCCCACTTTCCATACTGATCCCGTCTTTATTGAGGGTAAGAGTATTTTTATGCTCGTCTTCTATTTTAATGACATCTGCATCTTCGTCTACAGTTATTTTTTTGCCTTTTGGTGTTTCAAGGGTGTATGAAATTTTATCGTCATTAAAAATCATCTTCATTTTGCTGCGGGTAACAAATCCTTTTTCGTTGTTGTCATCGGAAGCTACAATGGGAGCCGGTTTTGCGCTGCTGTTCAGCATTCCCAGAACTACTGCATCATTGGGATCATCATTAATAAAACCAATGATTACCTCATCTCCGATTTCCGGTCTGAAGAATGATCCTCTGTTTTCTCCTGCATCAAGTGTGGCTATACGCGCCCAGATTCCCTCCTCTTCGTTATTGATGATCGGGATCTGCACCAGAATCCTGTCTTCTCCATCGGGATCGGATTCCAGTTGGGATACTTTCCCGATGTGCAGTCCGCTGATGGAAGGAATAATCCCTGAACCCGGCATTTCGCTTATATCGTACGTTTCTGAGAACCATGTCGGAGAAAGCCCGAATTGTGCATCGACAAGCCAGTTTCCTTCTGCAATTTCGTGACGGACGCCTGTTACGTAAATTTTTCCGTTGAAACGGTTTCCTACGCCTTGCAGCATTAATGAAACTCCCGGTTTTACAGCCGGAATCCCCTGAAATTTCACCCTTCCTCTGGTCTTTGCCAATTGCTGGAAAGTTGCCTTTGCATCACTCCAGTCCTGAAGTTCACTCTGCGTAAGATTTCCGCCATGTTTAAGCTGCAAATCGTCTATTCCAAATACTTTTGCCAGATCATCCGGTGAAAGGTTTCCGTTAAGTTTTACGGCGGGATCCTGAGCTTCTACTTCTGTAAGTTCCTGATCGGTATAGCTCCATGTTTTGGCTGAAATTTTTTTGAACTGATCTCTTGCGTCTATTTCTCCGTCAAATTCATGCACCGAAGATCCATAAACCACTGTTTCCACTTCTTTTTTGCTGAAATCGGGTTTCGCTATTTTAACGGTTCCGTCTTCTACAAAACAAAGTTTTCCGTTTGCCTGTGCTCTGGTGAGCATAAAGTCCCAGTCGGAAGCTCTGTACTGAATCAATTCTTTGTGTGAATTTGAGGTAGCCTGAACATTGGCAGTCAATCCGTTATTACTGATGAGTTCTCCGATAATGTCGCTGTCTTTACTGTCGTAGAAATATTTACTTTTTCTACCTAAAGTCATTTTCACCGCTTTATCTCTGCATTCTATGATGAGATAGGAAGAGCCGTTTCTTACTTTGATGTTGTGCTTTACAACAACTCCTTTAAAAATCGTCTGCTCATCAAGGTGATACCCTGCGGTAATTTCAATTTCTTTTCCGGGAATCAGAAGATCTTCATTGCTTAGTTTGAAATCCTGTTCCGGTACGCTTCCATCCAAAATAACAATGCGGGCATAAGGAATTCTGTTTACTTCTTTTTCTACAACAATACTTTTTACCCCATATTTTCCGGGTAACTCGGTACCTCCGGACATTACTTTAAAAGTAATCAGATCCGGATTTTTTGATGTTTTTATGTATCCGCTATTGTTCATTTTATGCTATTTTTTCTATGGGTGGAAAGTAGAGTTCAGTTCCCGGTTTCAACTGTCTGAAATTGATAAGATTGTTAACCTTAGCAACTTCCAGGTAATATTTGGTGTCTCCGTAAATTCTTTCTGTCATTAAGGGTAATGTGTCTCCTGCCTGTACTGTTCTTTTGTGGGTAAGATCCGGGGAAGCTGGTTTCGATAGTGCCTTTTCTAATCTCTGACTTACCGAACCTCCAAATTTTGCTTTTATTATCGCTCTTAAAGGATATCCTTCCGGAGTAAATAGTTTGTATTCTATTGTAAAGTCTAGCAAGACGCCTAGAAATTCCAAGGTTCCCCAGTTTATTTTCACATGATGAGGCTTATGTATCGTCCCATCATACTCTCCAGTAGCATTATAGAAAAGGTCTAATTGATCTGCAACTGTTTCCTTTGTAAAATTTTTTCCTTTAAATTTATTAATCAGCGTATTCCCCGGATTACTTTTTGCCACACCTGTTCCATCAAGTAAAAATTCCAGGTTTAAAAAAGGCGAAGGAGAAGATTCAAATTTAAAATCAGTTTTATTTTTACCGATCGCCTCCTCTTTATTATAATTTGTTTTGTAATCTATTGAATAGCCGCTAGGATTTATAAGAAGTTCGAAAGGCTTACTTTTTTTACCTTCTAAAAATTCAGAATTTTCATATGGTGTAATGACCACTTTTTCTTTTTTACCTATCATTATCTTTCTTTTTTACGTTTATCAATATTTACTAACTGCTCTACACTTTCACTCACTGCCCGCATGATTTTTGATACGTCTACCGGCGCTTCAGTTGTCGTTGCGGCTGCTTTTTCGTCCACATTTATTTTAATGTGAAGTTCTTTTATTTCTATTGGCATTTCGTTTATTTTTAATTAATTATTAATACGTAAAAAACTTAAAACCAATTATTTAACGTATTTATTTAAAAAATCTAAGCACATAAAGCGTGTGTTCAGTCCTGTTATAGACCAATCCTTTATTTTTTTTATCTTAAAATTTTTGCTGAATGTTATCCGAAAACTAACACACGGAAAGTGCTTAGATTTGATTTAGAAATTACAAGCCTAAACTTGCTAACGATGAGGGTATTTTGAAATATCTGTATTTCAGCTCTATTGTTTCAATAGCAAGCCTGCTTTCTTCTGCGTTGAATTCTGAAACGTTCCATTTTACCGGATAGGCTCCAACTACATTCCAGACCATTAAAGGTGCTGTAGACTGAAGTCCTCCTGAAAGTGTAATGACAAGATCTCTGGGTTCAAACTCGAAGTTTTCCATTGCATTTCTGCACCAGCTTATTAATCCTGAACTTACAATCAGTCCACGCTTAAGAACTAAATTTTCATATTTCGGTCTCAGAGGAAGCTGATGAAGAAATCTGTTTTCGCCTCCTTCGGCATATTCTTCGACCTGAATTTCTGTAGATAAACCAGATATAGACTGAAATCTGGAGTCAATACCCTCTGTTGTCGAAATCCCGTTAACAATAAAAGAGAAACTGGTTGGAGGATATAAAAGAGCCATGATTAGTTATGTTCAATAGTTAAACCTTCGTGCGCAATCTCCAAAGTTTCGATTGCTACCTCATTACCTTCAGCTTTCAGGTCGGTTGACTGTAATTTCAGAGGGAAGGCATTTTTCACTTTCCATGTTACCGCAGGGGCGCCGTTCTCGTCTAAAAGAGAAATCGTGATTGATCTTCTTTCTACCGTGTTCATCTGAACCGTCTGCAACCATTCGAAATAATCGTTATCGCCTTTGAAAGTTCCTCTTTTTAAAGTGATGTTTCCGAATTTTGCCATTCCCGGCATTTTGATCTTGCTGAAATCCGGACTTGCTCCCTGTCTGTATTCAATGATATCGCGCTCGATGCTTAATCCCGAAACTTCCTGAAAACCGATGTTCGTTCCGCCCCAGTCTACTTCAAAGGAAAACTTTACTAATGGATATGTATTCATAATTGTCTTGATTTAATTTTGTTATTTGTTTGTTTTAATTTTTAAGCTTCCTGCAGTTTGTGTGAGAAACGAAGAACAATAAATTCTGCCGGACGAACTGCTGCCATACCGATCTCTACGATCATTCTGCCTTCAAGGATATCCTGTGCAGACATGGTTTTGTTTAAACCAACGCTTACGTAATAAGCTTCTTCCGGCTTGCTTCCTGCCAATGCTCCGTCCTGCCACTGCTGGTTCAGGAAGTTTTCGATCATCGTCTGTACGCGAACCCATGTATTGGCTGTGTTCGGTTCAAATACGAAACGTTCTGTTGCTTTTTTCACGGATTCTTCTACCATGTTGAAGAATCTGCGTACTGAAATGTATCTCCATTCGTTGCTGTTGCCATCAAGTGTTCTTGCACCCCAAACCAATGTGCCTTTTCCTGTAAAAGATCTGATAACGTTGATGGATTTTCCTGAAGTAGGATCTACATTAAGAGTCATCTGATCTTCGTGAGAAACTTTTACTGTAGGAGCCACTACATAGCTAAGTCCAACATTAGCAGGCGCTTTGAATACTCCGGAAGTGCTGTCTACTTTTGCATACACACCCGCAACTGCTGAGGACGGAGCCATTACTACTCTTTCAGATTCGATTGCTGCTTTAGCCTTATTATACAGCTCTGTTCTGTTTGATTTTAGCCATTTTAAATTGTCTACATAGCCATTTGGAAGAGACAAAACATTTCCTGAGTCATCTTTTTCTTCAAAACTTGTAATTTTAACATCTTCATCTTCAAAGCTATGCGTTAAAACAGTTTCCAATTTCGGATAATAAGCAGCTCCGTATTTCAAACGCTCTCCGCTTTGTCCTGAAGTTACATTATCTCTAAAGTCCTTAACTGTATTAGCAGAATCTCCAAGAACGTCCATAATAACAAACCTGTCTTTCATTTCCTCTGCATGATTCAAAGCCAATCCATACAAACCGTAAGCCTCTAATGCTGGTAAAGATTCTGCATCCGGGAAAACAATAAGCGTAGGCTCATCTTCTTTTTCAAGAGTCTTAAGTCCTGCCTCTAATTCGATTTTTGATACATCTGTAGGATACCCTGAAGCTATTCCAACAGAAACAATATAACATGGACCGCCACCGTTTGCAAAATACATTTGCATAGCATGGTACATTTTGAATTTACCTAATTTAGTGGTATCAAAAGTGGTAGAGACCGTATTATCTTTAACAGAAATTTTGATCTCTTTCCCTTCGTTTTTTCCTTTACCAAAAACAGCCTCATATTCTAATAGAGAAGAAATTCTTGTCGGCTCATTTTTTGGTCCTTTTTCTGTATATCCGATGAAAGCAGGGATCGCTGTTTCTACTTGTGCTACGGAAGGCGGAAATTTTGCCAGTTCCTCCACGTAAACACCTGGTGTTTTGTAATTCATTTTGTTAAAAATTTTAAATTAATATTTAGTTATGTTCAATAGTTAAACCTTCGTGCGCAATTTCCAAAGTTTCAATTGCTACCTCATTACCTTCAGCTTTCAGATCGGTTGACTGTAATTTCAATGGGAAGGCATTTTTCACTTTCCATGTTACGGCAGGTGCGCCGTTCTCGTCTAAAAGAGAAATCGTAATCGATCTTCTTTCTACCGTGTTCATCTGAACCGTCTGCAACCATTCGAAATAATCGTTATCGCCTTTGAAAGTTCCTCTTTTTAAAGTGATGTTTCCGAATTTTGCCATTCCCGGCATTTTGATCTTACTGAAATCCGGACTTGCTCCCTGTCTGTATTCAATGATATCGCGCTCGATGCTTAATCCCGAAACTTCCTGAAAACCGATATTTGTTCCGCCCCAGTCTACTTCAAAGGAAAACTTTACTAATGGATATGTATTCATAATTGTCTTGATTTAATTTTGTTATTTGTTTGTTTAATTTTTAAGCTTCCTGCAGTTTGTGTGAGAAACGAAGAACAATAAATTCTGCCGGACGAACTGCCGCCATACCGATCTCCACGATCATTCTGCCTTCAAGGATATCCTGTGCAGACATGGTTTTGTTTAAGCCAACGCTTACATAATAAGCTTCTTCCGGCTTGCTTCCTGCCAATGCTCCGTCCTGCCACTGTTGGTTCAGGAAGTTTTCGATCATGGTCTGTACGCGAACCCATGTATTGGCTGTGTTCGGTTCAAATACGAAACGTTCTGTTGCTTTTTTCACGGATTCTTCTACCATGTTGAAGAATCTGCGTACTGAAATGTATCTCCATTCGTTGCTGTTGCCGTCAAGTGTTCTTGCGCCCCAAACCAATGTTCCTTTTCCTGTAAAAGACCTGATAACGTTGATGGATTTTCCTGAAGTCGGATCTACGTTAAGTTCATCCTGACGTTTATTGGAAATTTTAATCACTGGAGAATCAACATAATTAAGTCCTGTATTTGCAGGAGCTTTGAATACTCCGGAAGTGCTGTCTACTTTAGCGTAAACACCTGCCATTGTTGAAGATGGAGCTAAAACTACTTTTTTGGATTCAATTGCTGCTTTAGCCTGATTGTACAGTTCAGAATTTTTTAATTTTAATTCTGCTAAGGTTGTTGCACCGGAAGCACCCATCACCGCAACTTTATCTTCTTTAAAAGTGTACGTTAAAATTGTTTTAAGGTTCGGATAATAAGCTGCGCCGTATTTTAGTCCTGTAGAAGTTACTTTATTTCTGAAAGTGGCATCATCTCCTAAAACATCCATAATAACAAACCTGTCTTTCATAGATTCTGCCTGATCTAAGGCACTGTCATACAAAGAGTAGGTATTCTTAATAGCATTGATAACCAAAGGTTCTGAAGAAGAAGCATCAATCTTTTTAGTATTATCAAGTTCTTCATTGGCATCGCTAGTAATACTTGTAGCTGTAATAAGATCGTTTTCAAAATTTTGAGCTACAGAGTTAGCTGCCTCTTTAATATCAGCAAGAATAGCACCTGCAAGTTTACTTTCAACAACAGCATCTGCAACAGCTTTAGCGGCACTTCTGGCAGCAACTTCAGTAGCTGCTTCAATTTCTTGATTAAAAGTAACCGCAGCAACTTCAGCCGCAGCTTCAGCGGCAACTTGAGCATCTGTAACAGCATCTGTAACAGTAGTTGCAGCCTGAGCAACAGTTTGAGCTAGCTCAACATCTGCAGCATTATTAACAGCATCTGCAACAACTTGAGCCGCAACTTTAGATGCAGTGGCTAAAATTTCATTCTTTTTTGCAGTAGCTAAAATGGCTTTAGCAGCATCGACATCAGCAGCAGAAGCTACTCGATCTTGAAGATCAGGAAAAACGATAAGTGTAGGTTCGTCTTCTTTTTTTAATAATTCAAGACCGTATAAGAGAGTTCCTTGCTGAGTTGCAATAGTTCCAACAGTAACATCATCATCATAATCGCCTACCGAAACAATATAGCATGGTCCGCCTCCATTGGCAAAATACATTTGCATCGCGTAATACATTTTGAAATCGCTTACCTTTGGCTGAACTGCTGTTGCAGCACCCTCTTTGAAAGCTACAGCAAAAGTTTCAGCGTATGCTTTTCCAAAAAGTTCTTCAAATTCCAGCATGGACGAGATTCTCGTAGGTTTGTTTTGTGTCCCTTTTTCTGTATATCCGATAAAAGCGGGAATAGCTGTTTCAACTTGCGCTACGGAAGGCGGAAATTTTGCCTCTTCCTCCACATAGACTCCAGGGGTTTTGTAATTCATTTGTTAAAAATTTTAAGTTAATATTAATTATCACTCGAAGCTGAACTTCAATATTTTGTTGTGATTGATTTTGGTTTTGTTATAGTTTGTGAGAAAAATTTAATACAATAAACTCTGCAGGACGTACTAAAGCGACTTCAATTTTTACATCCATGATGTCTGTTCCTCCGGATTTCACTTCAACTTTGTAAGCTTCTTTGGGAGAACTTCCTGCCAATGCTCCGTCTATCCATTGCTGATTAAGAAAATTCTCAATCATTGCTTTTGCTCTTAACCATGTATGAATGACATGAGGCTGATTGATGAATTTTTCGTTAAGCGCTATGCTTATTGACTGTTTAAGCATGTTATAATAACGCCGTACATGGATGTATTTCCACTCGTTATCTTTTTCATCTTCCTTTTTGTCTTTTCCATCCAGTGTTCTGGCTCCCCAAACCAAAGTTCCTTTTCCTGTGAAGTTTCTGATGGCATTGATTGATTTTCCTTCATCATCAATGTTAAGACCGGATTGCTCATCATCAGAAATTTTTTCTGTCGGAGCTGTTACATAATTTAGACTTACGTTTGCAGGAGCTTTCCAGACTCCTCTTGTATTGTCTATTCTTCCGTAAACTCCTGCTATTGCGGACGATGGCGGCAAAACTACTTTCAGAGATTTCAGCAATTCTTTTATCTGATTGTATAATGAAGAATTTGCTGTTTTCAGGGACTCTAGTGTTACCCCATTGGCAATTCCAACGGGCTGATTCTGCGTATCGAGGTGAGAAACAGGAGTTATTTTTTCATCAAAATGATAATTTAAAACCGTTTTCAGATGAGGGAAATAAGCTGCCGCATAACTTGAGGAATTTACTGTATTTCTGAAACTCTCCACTGCAGTAAGATTTCCTATTTTTGTAGTGGAATTTCCGTAGTAGGTATCTAATAGGGCAAACATATTTTGGGATTCTCCTGCTGCTTCAGCTTTGGCAATTGCAGTATTATATAAGGTATGAAAGTCATTTGGAGAATTTAATGATACGGCATCCGGGAAAATAAGAAGAAGTGGCTCTTTTATATTATTGATTAAATTTAACCCTGATTCCAAAAGATTTTTTTCCACCTGTGCTGCATTGTAATCTCCCACAGAAACGATGTAGCAAGCACCGCCTCCATTAGCAAAATACATTTGTAAGGAATGATACATTAAAAATTTTGCCTTTGGTTCTAAAACTGTTATTCCTGCATCAGTATCTTTTAATGTAATACTTTCCATTTTTGCACTCCCGAATTTTTTTTCAAAATCCAGAAGAGAGCTGATCTTTGATGGCTTATAATCAGGTGCGCTAGTATCATTGTCTTCGGAAGGCTTTCGTTCGGTATATCCTATGAATACAGGTACTGCAGTTTCTACCAATGCAATGGAGTTGGGAAGTTTTGGCAGTTCTTCAATAGAAACACCGGGTGTTGTCGGATTTGGCATGT
The DNA here is from genome assembly GCF_059579425.1 of Chryseobacterium sp. 2P. Lineage (NCBI taxonomy): Bacteria > Pseudomonadati > Bacteroidota > Flavobacteriia > Flavobacteriales > Weeksellaceae > Chryseobacterium > Chryseobacterium sp. 2P. The sequence goes on along the minus strand of NZ_CM184194.1, from coordinate 1,412,949 downwards.
TCATAAATTTTAAATTAAAGGGTTATTTGTTTTCTGATATTATTTAACCGTAATATCCTTAATATCAACATCGTTAATAAGCTGAACATCAGAAATATTTTTAGCTCCAATCTTAACTACACTTACTTTATACATTACGGAAGGAATGATCTTTCCACCCAATAAACCCCAAATGTAACTTAGCTGCTCAAACGGTACGGCATGCATTTCTGTTCTGAAAGTAAAATTGTTTTCTCCGATACCGGTTGCAACATATTCCAATACATTTTTTGCACGAAGAACCTCAATAACTTTTGAAATGTTTATTAAAGCACTGTCATAATCCGTCATATTGGCTGTAACCATTACGAAAAGATTTACATACGCCGAAGGACTTTCCATTTTTGTAACATTGGATGTATTTTTTACATATCTTGAGATATTTTTCATGGTAGATTCCTCCTGAACGTTCAGTAAGGTAATCACCACTTTATTATCAAGTCCCGCAGCTCCGTCTTCATGCTTTGCGATGTCGTTAACAACAACATCTGCTAAACCGGCAGAATGCAACTCATTTTTTAAAACTGTTAATACTTCTTTTATCATAATTTTTGTTCTTTAGTATTATGGTGCAAACATACAATCCGCCCGACTTAAAAAACGAATATTTTGGGGGCTCCATCCTGTCTTTGCAGTAAATGCTTTTTTTGAATTTTCTTTTAACCTAAAAAATAAATCAATATAAAATAATGATAATCAAATAATTAACACCTATCAAATTTAACAAAAATTTATCCGTATCTAAGGCTTGTGAAATAAATACTGTTAACTGAAGGTAATTTTAAGGCGTGAAAAATGATTATTTCAAGTATAATGTTGTGAGATTCCTCCATTGATTTTTTTATCCGCTCAATATTTCTCAAGGATTGATATCCAAAAAAATCTAATTCCGAAATCTGATCAGATTCATCCTTCTCTTAATTAAAAAATTTATCGTTTTTATTATCAGAATATAAATTTATGATCTACTGCAAAGACAGAACAGCGAGGTCTTATTATTCGTTATACAGTTTTTCTTCCTCTAATTTTGACCCTATAATTTAAACTTTAATCACAATGAATATTAAAACTCTTTTTGGCAAGCGCAATGAAATCATTGGCGGCCATTTTAATGAATTAAGATCAAAACTAGGCATGGCAAATCAGGACGAAGAAGTTGTTTTTTCTGTAAGAGAAGAAATCTGTAACGCCTGTCCTTTAAAAAACGGAAACAACTGCAATACCCAAAAATGGATTCATCCTCAGACTCTTGAAGTTTCAAGCGGTCCAAAAGACGGCTTTATAAGAGGTTGCGGATGCAGACTGAGTGCAAAACAGAGATCCAAATACAGCCTTTGTCCTGCAGGTTTCTGGGGTGGAGAATTTGACAAGAAATAGGCATTTTACGGTAATTCCACCATTGTATAACTCAAATTTATTTAATGTGAAGCAAGATCATATCATTCAGAAAGTTTTTATTGAAATTACGGTAAATAATAAAGAAAAAGGACTGAGTATAAAAGACGACATCAACAGTTTTCTGTCGATGGATGTTTTTCCGAAAATAGAAAAATACCTCAGTACTTTTGAACACAGATTAGCAGACCGCACTTTACAGATCCCTAAACTAGAATTGAATCTGGATGTAAAAAGCAGCGCATTAAATTCTGATCTGAAAGATAGAATTGCAAAAGTTTTCGAAGAAGAATTATCTGAAATTACAAATCCTGTTTTAAATTCGGATGAGGTTAAGAGCAGTAATTCTGAAGCGTATCTGTTGACCAACCAGGAAAAGATCCTTCAAAGCTTTATTTATTTTTTGGAAAGAGGAAGTGTGCCATGGTGGAATTCTGATAAAAAAAGTTTTTCTCTCCTTGAGCCAAAGGTATTTAACGCCATTATTCAGGCTGATCATTTTCAAAGCAGCTTTATTCCTGTTTTTTTTAAACGTTATGTGCAGGAAAGAATCATTCATCAGCTTTCTGACGAACAAATTGCCCAATTATGCAATGTTATTTTAAAAGATAAAGCATTAAAAATCAATTTACAATCTGAGATTATACAATTGATCTCAAAGCTGGATCAGATGAACAGAATCATTGTATGGAGACTGATTTTAAATATTTTATCGAGGCATCTGAAATCTCCGAGCATCCATATTGAGGATTATTTTTTAGAAGAAATACTGAAATCCGAAATTTTATTAAAAGTTTCATCTTCTGCAAAAGATAATCTTCAGAATGTAAAAACAGTATTAAAGATATTTCCGGTGGTCAAAGAAGCTGAATTGATTGAAAAAATTGAAGAGACCCTCATCAAAAACGATCAAAATACAAAAAAGACAACGAAAAAAAATCAGCAAAATTCGAAGGAAACCATTGATGAGGTAATGCAAAATAGCAATAATTCTGAAGAAAAAGATGATGAAATTGCTTCTGATGAAGGACAATATGTCCAAAATGCAGGACTGGTTCTGATTCATCCGTTTATGAAAACTTTTTTTGAGCATTGTGATCTTCTGGACAAGAAAACTAATCAGCTTTCAGATCCGGAATTGGGTGCACATCTGCTCCATTATATTGCTACCGGAAAAATAAATGCTCCTGAATACGACATGATATTTGAGAAATTTTTGTGCAATATTCCTCTTCACCAACCCATCAACCGACATATTAAGCTTACGCGTAAACACAAAACTCAAGTTAAAAATCTGATAGAAAGTGTTCAGCATAACTGGAGCGCTATGAAAACCTCATCCGGAGAATTGCTCCGGAATGAATTTTTTCAGCGTCCCGGAAAACTGGTTATCTCCGACCACGACTGCACTCTTACCGTAGAACGAAAGACACAGGATATTTTACTGGAAAGACTTTCTTGGGGAATTGGTCTTGTGAAACTGCCGTGGAAGGATCAGTTTATGTTTGTGAACTGGTAAAGAGTTTTAAAATCAAAGTCTGTTAAAACATACAGACTTTGATTTTCCTATTTTTAGAATAAATATAACTTGGTATATTTTTTTTTAGTTACTTTCCGATACAGTATCTATAAAAGTCTTTATTGATGGTGATTTTCGTGATGTAAGGTGTACAAAAGTGGTACAGGATTAAGATGCTGCAACATCTTTTTTTTCTACTTTTCCGCACGAATCTCGTCACATTAAACAATTATAAACCAATAGTTTACAATATTTGACGATAAATTTGAAAATTCATTTGTACTACTTCTGTACACCTCCAACCTTATAAATCATTGTAAATCAAATAATTAACAATTCCCGACTGCGATCGGTGATAATTGATACATTTCGCCTGTACACCTCAAATTTTATTCATTTTTAGGATGAAGATTAGTTTAGAATTCTAACAAAAATAGCTAAAATTTATACTGAATGTTTTAATCAATTACAAATTGTCAAACACACAAGAGGCTAAATTAAACAACCAATTCAATCTTATATTTATTTCTCCGCTTCCTACTTTCATTTTCTGCTACCTCTTTTTTTAATGGGTTTTTCTTCTGATTTTAGTACATCATCAATAGATCTAAAACTCTGTTCCTTTGGTTTTAACAGATCAACCATTTCTTATAAACCACCAACAACTGAAAGCAATTTTAGAAATGAATCCAAAAAGATCAAGCCTTTTTGCTCAAATTTCCTGAGAGTTGGTAAAGGAACACCAGATCTTTCAGCCAAACCCTCCCGTGTTAGATTCATTTGCAATCGTCTTTTACGGATATTATTGACTAATTTTTTTTCGGTTTTGGAAAGTGATACAAGTAACATAATAGTATTATTTAGTGTTATATTTTAGCAATAAATAATACTATTGTATTACAAATTTACCGATTTTTTTTAAATTATAACTTCCATTTTCTTACAGTTCAAATATTTTTGACTGTTTCGGCAATATTAAAAGCTCATTACTAATGATAGCTCTAAATTATTTAATAAATTAAATTAATTTAATCTTTTTTTACTTGTTATTCAACCCCCGCTAAAGTATCTAAAGAAGCGCTTAGTAATGTAGATTGCAGCTCAAGATACAAAAGTGGTAAAGTTTTAAAGTGCTACAAGATCTTTTGAAATTGCTTTTAAATAAACATTTTTAATAATACTGTTAATTGGTAGATTTCATTCTCAATGTATTTTCACCAATATTGTATGCATAAACACATGCAGGCACAAAAGTGAAATTTAGATCACTTACTTTCTTTGTTCCTATTCTAGCAATTGTTGTTACCAAAGCACTATTCAATTGATTGGCTTTACAAAATTGTATGAGGCTACTCAAATCTTTTGGCATTTCATAGAAACGATTGCTCCATTTGATTTCTACCCCCCAAACTGGCTTAAATTTTTTATCGTCCACCAACACCAAATCTACTTCTCCCTCAACTCTACCGTCTTTCCAGCGAGCATAGGTTAAATCCAAATTTTCACGGTGCATCCATTGGGACAATACTGCAGTTTCAACCATGTTCCCCATTTCGCTGTCTGTTTCTTTAACAGGTGAAAATAGAGCCGTTCGCAAAGATGAATTGGTAAGATATACCTTAAAGCTTGTAATTCTTTTAAATCGCTTCGCATTTACATCTACCTTGTTGAGAACCTTAATTAGGAATGCAGCGTCCAAATATTCTAAATATTTTTTTAAGGTTTCTTTTTGTATGCCACTTTCTCTTGACATTGTTTCATAAGAAAATTCATTTCCAGTGTTATAAGCGATATAAGTGAAAAAACGATTCAACTCTTGTACATCTTTTATCCCATATAAACTGGGTAAATCTCGAAGGAGGACTTTATCTACAATATCATTTTTTACATACCGTCCCATATCTTTCTGAATTTTTTCAGATAAAACCACTTCCGGATAACCTCCAAAATTGAGGTATTGTAAAAATTCTTTGTTTAATTCATCAATATCATGTGGAATAAAATATGGAAGTTGTTTTTCTCCATATTCTATAAAACCATTTTTCACTAAATGATTTTTGTTTTTTAAATGGATAAATTCTTGGAAAGTTAAGGGTGGCAACATAAAATCAGTAAACCTTCCTGCGCCACTTTCTGTGCTATGCCATTTTAATGCAGCAGCGGCTGAACCTGAAACGATAAATTTTGTATTTGGATAGCTATCTACTAATACTTTTAAGTGTCGCTCCCAATCTTTTAAGTATTGTATTTCGTCAAAAAAAACATAGCAATCTTCTAAGTTTGATATTTTTAAAGCTTCTTTGCAAAGATCTAAAATCTCTTGTAAACTAAGATGCACATAGATAGGATTATCTATAGGTACGAAAAATATACGTTGTGGATTAATTTTTTCAGCAATTAATTGATCAATAGTATGAAACATCATAACGGTTTTTCCAACACGTCGTGGCCCCATTAAAACCACTGCACGACGAATTTCTTTTTCTTTTACAAAAGGATAAAATAACTCGAAATACAAACGTTTCGACATTTCTTTATATACCGTCGGAATTTCCTGAGTTATCCACCAAGGATTTTCATATTGTAATCTTTCGATAATTTTTTCTGTCGGAATAAGTCTTGATTTACTCATTTTTTTGCTTATTTAAACAAATTTAGTAAAAATAAGCACATTGCAATGTGCTTATTTTTACAAATAACTATGAGATAGAAGATTTTTCTGTTTATTTGATTGTTATTTCCCTTTATAACTCCTTAACATTCGTCGCCTTCTCTAGCAAGTTCTAATACTCCTCTTTTCTGTAATCGGCGAATAGCTAAACTCATGATCATGTGTATCGATTGAGATAAGTGTTTTTATTGGTTGACCCTGCATCAATTTTTAGATTCTTATCTTTTCTATTACATCCCTTGTGTATTAGCTTTCTGCGCGCAGAAAGCTTCTGTTTCGGTGCAGTCTGCCTCCATTTTTATAAAGAGCTAACACACCTGTCGGAATAATTCGAGCTTTGTCCTTTTTCTTATAGATTCTGCGATCTTTTCTGCAGTTGGCAAAATTATATAAGGTGATTTTTACAGAGGTCTGCAAGGAAACTCAGGATTTTATCTAAATTATCGTTATGATGTGTTACAATTTTATATATTTACTACAAACTAAATAATTTTTCATGACTGCAATAGTAGGAGTATTAAATTCACAAGGCATTTCAGTTGCAGCCGATAGTGCTGTAACTGTTGCAGGTACTAATGGTAAAAAGGTATATAATAGAAGTAATAAAATATTTACGCTTTCAAAATATCATCCTGTAGGTATCGCTATTTATAGTAATGCGGATCTGCTGGGCATGCCTTTGGAGACATTAATTAAGATGTACAGAAAACAGCTTGGTGATCGGTCTTTTAATACTGTTGTTGAATATCAAAATGATTTTATTAGGTTCATAAATGGAAAATTAGGGCCGATTCCTGCCATAGTTAAAACAAGTAATTTCTATGGTTTTTGTGCGTGGGCACACTTGTCAATTATCAATAAAACTATAGATAAATTGTATGAAAGTGATGTCGATTTAGATACTTTAACCACAGAGGAACGGACTGAAATCTATCACGGGGCAATTTCAGAAGAATTACAGCGATACTTTGTGGAGCTGGCTACCTATGATCAAGGTACTTACAGCGAATTGTCCTATGAAGATTATTGTAATGTTTATATGCAGGAACTGACGGATATTGGTAATTTTATTGAACAGCAGATAAAGGCGGAATTTGATGATTTTACAATCAACGATGAACACCGAGAAAGAATCATGAAAGTTTTATTTTCTATAGTAAATATTGAATATATTTTCGAAAGTTTTTGTGGTTTAGTTTTCTTTGGTTTTGGAGAGAATGAGATGTATCCCTCAAGCCATAATGTCTTAGTTGGTGCATTGATAGGAGACAAATTAAGGATCCGGATTATCGAACCAATTTATATTCAACCCGGGACTGTTAAGAGTGCCAATATAATCCCATTTGCGCAAGGAGATGTCACTACAACGGTTTTAACCGGCGTTGATCCTATCTTTAAAAGTGAAATGAAAAATTCTGTAAAGAGTAGTTTTGAAAACGCATCCGATCAAATAGAAGCACTTTTGGGAAATCCTGAACTATCTAATCAGATCCGGACTGCATTGACTAATATATCTCAGCAATTGATACAAGGTCTAGATGATTATCAATTTAATAGTATAACTAAACCTTTATTAGATACGTTAGCCTTTATGGGTAAAGAAGACATGTCTGAACTAGCGGAATCATTAGTCAATATTACTTCGTTAAAACGTAAATTTACTGCATTAGACTCATCTGATGAGAGTGTGGGCGGACCTGTTGACGTTGCAATTGTTACAAAAGGAGACGGTTTTATTTGGATGAAAAGAAAACACTATTTTGATATAGAAATTAATCAATCATTTGGTAGTAAATATTTTAAAATATAGTATGAAAAATTTTTTGTCGAAAAGGTTAGCATATAAACAAAAAAAGGAACGTATGTTGAAAAAGGGTAGATATGAATCTAGTTTCATATTTAATATTCAGAATACTCCTGGTAATTCCATTCCAATTGAGTCCGTTTCTGCGCGTGTTGAGGATATTGTTAAGCATGAATTTTCAAAAATTGAATATGCCAATAAATAATGTTAAAATTATGTTTGTGGCATTTTAAGCAATTGATATGGAATCTGAAAACTTTCTTTGAATTAAAAAAAATGCAGTATCTAAAGAAGTCCTTATTGACGGTGTTTTACATAGATCGAGGTGTACAAAAGTGGTACACTATTAAGATGCTGCAACATCTTTTTTTTCTACTTTTCTGCACGAATCTCGTCATATTAAATACTTGTAAAACAATATTTTACAATACTAGACGAAGAATTTAAAATTTCATTGTACTGCTTCTGTACACCTCCAATCTTATAAATTATTGTATATCAGACAATTAACATTTCCCGAATGCAACGGTGATAATTGATACATTTCGGCAGTACACCTCAATTTTCATCAATTTTAGAAAAAAATAAGTTCAGAATTTCAACAAATTATAGCTCAGTTTTTTATCTATCTAACTTCTTGGAAAGCATCTCGTAACTCGTCTTTATATATCGCAATTTTAGAAACAACGCAACTTTCAAAATTTGCAATAATATGTCTACCCCACAAACAGTACTCATTTCTAACATTATCTAATTCTAAGACTTTAGTACACTCTGCTTCTAGCCAAACTTTTAGACCATCATCATTAATTTTACCCATTGCTCTTGCTGCGCAAGCTAATTTAATATTCTTAATAATTTCATTTAACTTAACCTGACGGGCTGCCAACAAAGGATCTCTATATAATTTCAATATATCAACTGTCTTTTCTCCTTTTTCACCAATACCCTGTATTTGTCCTACATCATTAAATGTCAAATAAGGAGTCGGATCCTCATACTCCGGATTAATTAATAATGGTTCTTCATCTAATAAGGGAGATTGATTGGCAATACAATGTGTTCTGTCAAATGAAAGTGGTGAATTTCTTATTGGGTTTATTGCTCTGGCCCTATTGTTGAAATCAACTAAAGGAAATCTATTACCTTTTGCATTTTTACCATTACAACTTGGACAAGATAACAAAAGGTTGCTCCACTCCAAACCCAACCAATAATAACCAAGGTGGGATAAACTATTATTATCAATTTCATCGACTTTAGCCTTTGGTCTAAAATGTTCAACCTGTAAAGTCGCTACGTGATCAACATATGATTCACAATAATAGCATTTTGGTTTATCACCCGCATCAAGATTATCTTTATGCACAGAAAATGCTTTAAGCTTATTAACTACAACTTCATCTTTATAATAAGTAGTATTGTACTTATCACCATTCATTTCTGCAACTGCACGCTCAATTTGCCTAAATGTCCCAGGTCTTGTCAAAGGTTCGGGAATATCATTGTAATCTTTTCTAGTTATCTGAATCATTATCTATTCCTAATTGTATAGTTCGTTCCGTGATCTTTCTATTCAAAATTTTATAAAATGCGGCTTCTTGATAATCGTTCTCTGTTATCAAACTCTCATTTGGATTATGTTGAACATTAATTATGGAATCAAAGCCAAAAATAGGTGAGCTTAAAATTGTATTAGGTAATAGATTTGAAATGTCTATATCTAACATTGTCGCTTTGATATTATTATTCTGATCTCTTTCAACCGTAATGAATACACTCTCTTCAGGTGCACCAATAAAAGGTATTGGACTATGGGAAGAAACAATAAATTGAATATTAGGAAATGTTCTTGAGAGGTTTATTACTAATTCTTTTTGCGCTTTAGGATGAAGGTGTAAATCAATTTCATCTATAATAACAATCCCTCGTAATTCTGCTGGATCAAGAATGTCAGATTGTTGATTGAAAAGACGAATCAGAATATCACCAAGCATCGCAATAGTACTTTTTGTACCAGTTGATAATTTTTCCCAAACTAAAGAATATTCTTGATTCTGATCATTAGTAAAAATGTACTTTGTAATTTTTTTGTTATTTTCAATGGTAAATCTAATATCAACTAAATTATGAACAACATCAATTATCAAAGACTTAATATAATATTCTCTTTTTTGAAAAAGATTCTTTTCTCGCTTTGATCCAGACCTCCAAAACTCAAACTGTTTGTCAATACTTAATAGTGGAGTTCCTACCTTAAATAAAGATTTGAAAGACTCTTCTTTATTTAATTCTTTTTTAAATTTAGCCTTATTCATCTTATCTACCACCATATCAAGTCTATATGGACCATACATTGCCAACCCTTGAATGTATGGTTTTCTTTTACCTTTTACATCACCATTTCCAATTCTATTGTATACTTGTAATTTATTTTTATAAATGAAGTTGGCAATAACTTTAAAATTAGGATTTTCTTCAAATTCATTTTTTGACAACATTCTATTTCCCAATGTTGTTGCCATTGCTCGTAAAAGGTTCGTTTTACCAGATCCATTCTCACCTGTTAAAAATATCCACTGATTTTTTTTGTTTTTTATTTCAATCGATAAGTCATTTATTAATCCATAATCTTTTATATTAATTGAAAATAATTTCCAAGGCTTATCCTCTTTGATAACAAATTCATCTTCATTATCAATCTCTTGCTTGCGTTTTCTATACTGCCTAATTTTATTATGTCTTTTTAGAAATTCTTCTGAACTTAAAAATGAAATTTCATTTTCACTTGATCCCATCATCTCAAAAAAATCAGAATTACTCCTAATAATATCATCAATATTTTCTTTATCTGTGCGCAGGAAAAAATCAAAAACAGACTTGTAATCGTTTAGATCATATATGCGATTACTGTATTCAGAAAAAACATTATCATACTTGATGATATATTTTTTACCAATTTTTTCTAAATTTAGTGTTCTTTCTAAAAAATATCTTTCAATAAATTCTTTCTTGATAGTAGAATCTGAAACATTAATTTCCAAGGTGCATTTTCCCTTGCTATCAATTATGAAACATATATTCGGAGTTCTATTTTTCCAATCCATCCCTTCCCAAAATGATATTGCTAAATAGTTTTCATTTCCGTAAAACCAATACCCTTCTTCCAATCTATTTGCATGATTACTTTTTCTAAAAGTAAATTTTAGTTCAGAATTTCTTTTCCTTTGTTCAAGCAGATATAAATATAATTCTTCATGAACTTCAACAAGATCCAGCATATTTTTTATTTTAAAATTTTAATAAAATCTTCTATAAAAATGAATAAGAATAAACATGCTGATAAACAGCAATACTTTTTAAACTTACTTCTTCATCAGTATATTTATTTTCTGGAAGCCATAATAACTGTTCATAAATAGTAGTTTTTACACCTGCTTTTACTTCTCGAATTTCTTTCCAATTAGGAATATTTAACTTTTCATTTTTGAGAATTTCTAAAGTTTTTGCTGCCACTTTCTTCACTTTTTCTCTTTCTTCCTTATCCAAGTTTTTATCCTGAATTAAAAGATCAAAAATGGATAAGGTAGGTTCATCCAAATTTTCTTGATAAGCTCTTTTTTCTTCTTGTGACAGGGATTGAATAAATTCTGACAATTGTTCAAAACTGCGTACAAGTTCTACTTCAGATTTACCATTATTGTAATCTTCGATAATTTCTTTATAAAGTTCATAAAACTCCAAACGTAAAGGATTCTCTTTAAGCATCTGTTCTAATTTTTGTTCCACAGCTTTATTTAGATCATATACTAATTCATTTTTTCTAGGGATTTTCTCAAATGCTTTTTTTAATGCATCAATATTTAAATTAGACAAATCTATCATTGTATAAGGATTTTCCTGAACAGTATCGACCTCAACGGAATCATTGACCACACTCTGTAAACGTAAAATAATCTCTGTAACATCAGCACTTTTTACTTTTTGATTGAGTTTACTGTAAATGGCATCGATAGCGTTATATTGTGGAGTGTATTTTTTTGCCTGTTTTTCAGGAAAAAGTGCTTTATACTTTCTAAATACGTTTCTAGCCGCTATCTCAAATTTAGCACGGGACTCGTCATTTCTACAAACAGCATTCGCTCCATTATTTACTGCCGCAATTTTCCCCATAGCTGTAGCTTCAATTAAAGTATCTAAATTAAAGTTTTCTTCTTCTAACATTTTCACTACGTCATCAATAGCTTCCTTTATTTCGTCAGACATTGTTTCTAACTGCTCGAATGGTTTTTGATTATCATTCTCATCTCCTTTTTTACCTTTATCTCCTTCTCCGTAGACAGCATAAGCTTTTTCTAATTGCTGATACACATTACCATAATCAACAATAAGCCCATTTTCTTTTTCATCATCATACACTCTGTTTGCTCTGGCAATGGTTTGCATTAAAGTATGTCCTTTAATCGGCTTATCAAGATAAACTGTTGAAATAGAAGGCGCATCAAATCCAGTTATCCACATCGCACATACAATTGCCAATCGGAATGGATGCTCTTCATCTTTAAATTCTTTTTCAAGATTTCTTTCAACCATTTTGCGACGATGCGTTTCAATATCCAAATTGATTTTTTTGAATTTATCAATTTCATTTTGTTCTGAACTGATGACAACACAAACCTCTGTTGAAACAACTAAGTTATATTTACGTTTTAATTCCTGCTCTTCCTGAAGGTCTTTTGATTCTGCAATTTTTTGTTCCAGTTCGGTCAGATATTCTGGCCAATATTCCATAATGTAATCATACATCCGAACCGCTGTTGGCTTATCAAGTGCTACCAACATTGCTTTCCCCTGATAACCTCTTTCATTAAAATGCCAAACCAAATCTTTAGCGATCTCTCTCAGACGCGATTCTGCAGTAAGTATCGGGTATTCTTTTTTAAATAGATAAGCTAATTTCTTTTGCTGATCTTCATCAAGATTTTCATTTTCAAGAATCTCAGCCATTTGTTCATCCAATGCAGGATTATCAATATTTAGTCGCTCTCCACGATTCAAATATTTTAGTGGAAGGGTTGCTTCATCTTCAATTGCTCTTTTAAAGTCATATACAGAAACATATTCTCCAAAGATATTTTTTGTGACTTCCTGCTCCTCTTTAATGATAGGAGTTCCGGTAAATCCTAAATATGAAGCATTGGGCAATCCAAAAAATCTCATATTTCTTGCATATTTCCCTCCTTGAGTACGGTGTGCTTCATCAGATATTACAATTATATTTTTTCTTTCGGTGATAAGCGGGTATTCTGTTTCTAACTCAGGATCAATAGAAAATTTATGAATCAATGAAAATACATACCGATGATTTTCACTTAATAATTCCCTAAGGTGATCTCTACCCGTTATACCTTTCTTTTTACCGGCAATTACATTTTTATTGTTAACAATTCCAACACCTGAAAATGTATCGTAAGCCTGATTTTCCAGTTCTGTACGATCTACAACAATCAAAAATGTGTAAGAACCCCCAAACTTTCGATGTATTTTCTCACAAAGAAAGACCATAGAATATGTTTTACCCGAACCTTGAGTATGCCAGTACACTCCTAATTTCCCTTCGAGACCATTAATATTCGGAACATTTTCCAACACTCTGTTTACCCCAATAAACTGATGGTTCTTTGCCATTAGCTTTACAATATTTCCATTGCTTTCATCGAAGAGTAAAAAGTTCTCGAAAATATCCATTAGGTTTTTAGGAGCGCAGGTTCCTCTAAGCATTGTATCTAAACTTACAATTCCTTCAGCATCTTCTGTTATACGTTTCCAGTCAAGAAAATATTTATATGGACTGGTTACAGTACCCACTTTAGCATCTGTACCATTGCTTAAAATTACAAAGGCATTGTGATAAAATAAATGAGGGATTGTATCTTTATAATCCTTGAAATTATCTTCATAAGCAGAGCGTAAATCGATAGCGTGAGATTTAAGCTCGAAGAATACTAATGGAATACCATTTACAAAACCAATCACATCAGGACGACGATTATGTAACTCGCCATTGACTTCGAATTGCCGAACAGCCAGAAAATGATTGTTTAAATAATCTTTGTAATCAAATATTCTTAAAGTTTTCTTTTGGGTTTTGCCCTCCTCATTTGTAAATGAAACCTCAACACCATTTTTTAATAATTGATATTTGGCTTTATTTTGTTGAGCAATAGTTTTATCTGCTTCTTTTTGAACAATTTTTTCTAAAGCTCTTGTATATGCTAATTCCGGAAGGTCTGGATTTAACTGCTGTAAAGCCTCCAAAACATATCGTTCTAAAATTACTTCTCCTCTATTCTCACGACCTAATAATCCTTCTGTTCCAAAACTTTCATTCTTCCAGGCTGTAGTAACTTCCCATCCAAGTTCTTTTAAAACTTCTTCGGTAGCGTTTTCTATCAATGCATCTTCTGAGTATTCGTAGGACATAGCTTAGTTATTAAATAATGGTTTGTAAAACTTAATCAACTGTTTTTTATCATCATTAAAATAATTATAATCAGCACCAGCCCATTTCTGCTTATAATGCTGGAATCTTACATTAATATCGAAAAATGAATTGAATTTTTTAGGATTTAAGTATACCCCAAAGTTTTTACCTTTCCAATATTCCCAACTATTATTATTTTTTAAAGCGATATAATAGATATAAAGCTGCTTTTTTAAATCCTCTTCATTACTTAGGTCATTCAATGAATTATAATTACTTATAAAGGAACTAAAAGTATTTTGGAAATAATCTTGTGCAGAAGTAAAAGTTTCAATTTCTTTTAAGCTCATCAAAAAGAATTTACTCCTTACTAAATTAAAATCTTCAATACTTTCACAATTAACAATTTTATGATTATCATTATAGTTTCTTATAGAATAGTAATCTGTTAAAAGCATAGAAGCCCAAATATCGTCTGACAGTTTATTTTCATTTTCTTCTGTTATTATTTTGAAATTCTCATATATCTTCGAAAATAACTCTAAATCAATTTCAGATACATTTAATCCTTCAAAAGCTTTGGAATAATTAAAATCTTCCGGGGCGTGATAGTGATATGAAAATTGTAATAAAGGACTAATTTTGCCCTTGAATATCTTATTATCTTCCACTTTCCAAAATACAGACTCAAAATCCTCGCGGTTGCTTTTTTCTAAATAAACAGAGAATTTAAATCTTTCCTCTGATGTCAATAATGTTTTTGAAGCTAAATTTGCATCAAGCTCAATAATTTTTGCAATATCTGTATTAATCTCTAATAAATTGTCAATTAATTTAATTGCATTAATTACCTGTTTGTTAATAGTTTTAGCCACAGTTGTATCACGTCTTAGATTATTAAGATATTTCAAAAGCCTAAAAATTTCTTGGTTTTTAATAACTCTATTTTCATCCAGCAATCTATATATATAATACAAAACTGGAATAAACCTAAAAGAGTCTATCTGGCTTATGATTTTATCTTTAGGACTTAACCATTCTCTTTTTATTAAATTTGAATTTACTGAAGAATATTTTTCCAAAATATCAGCATCAGAATAATATTCATTAAAAATATAATGTACAGCTTTAAAGTACTTTTCAATTTTTTCTATTGAAAAATACTCTCTACTTAAATGAATTTTTTCACCCTGAATAAGTGTAACAATTTTTTTTGTTAGAGACTTTTCATCTATTTTTTCATCTTCATCCGTATTAAGTTCGTTATCACAGAGAGTCATTTCAATGATTTGAATCCATCTTAAAAATTCATTTAGTCCATTATCCGAATTTGATTGCAGATTATTTTTATCCCGGTTTTTCCAAAAGAAGTCCTGCCATTCTTCCCATTTTGCTCCATACTCAAATAGATTTGAGTCATCAAACATTAAGGCCGCTTTGTTTTCCTCATTCTTTGACAATGCTTCTCCGCGGGCATTCATTGTAATATAAAGTTCTTCTCCTTGATTAGTCACTTCCGTTTTGAAATGATAAAATTTGATATTATTGAGTATAAAATCAAAATACTTCTCTTTTCTATCCTTAAATTTTACTACTATCAGTTTCAAAGCTTTTAACATTGATAAAACAGTAATATCCTGATTAAAATCTTTTAAGAGCCAAGTTGTTTTTGATGTTAAAAGCTGATCAAGCTTTTCAACATTATCAATCTTAGAAATTAAATCCAGAATAAAAAGATGTGTTAAGTTTCTAACCTTATAGTCAAAAGCTATCTCATTGAGTTCATTGTAACGAATCGCATCTCTGAAATCGTCTACTCTATTTTCTTTTAATGCACAATAAAACAACAATAAGAAAAGTGAAGTAAATCTTTGTTGACCATCAATTAAATTTTCATCTAAAAAACGTTCATAATTGTAATTTACATAGCTTGGTTTATAAGTATATAAAAAACCCATATTTATTTTTGAAGATGTTTTAGGTGTTCCACAAGTATCACAAACATTTCCAATTTTATCAATTATAGAATCTAAGAATCGTTCTAAGACGTCTGGATTATTTCCCCAGACATATTCTCTTTGAATCTCTGGTACAATAAAATTGTTTTGAGATAATAAAAATAAAATACTCTGTTCTTTAAGCTGCTGATTCTTCATTTTTTATATCTTTTAATCCAAAAAATAATCTAATTTTTGCTTCAATAGCCTCACAATTCAAAATAATATCATTGAACGACCAATCATTTAAATTTCTAGCATCTATTCTTGCTTTTACGAAAACATTTAAAGTATGCTGTCTTACATATTCTCCATTGTGAACATTGTTCACTACAGATGCTCTTTTATCAATATAATAGTTGTTACCAAAACCTCTATTTATAGAATAATGAAGCAAAACTAGATTACCGATAGCATTAATAGGTGTCAATTCATGAATCTTTAATTCTAAATCTTTTAAAATCTCTTCTTTTTCCAGCTCAGATCTTTTTTTCCAAAACTTTTCATTAAAAGGAAATAATTCTTCTATATTCAGATTTATATCCGTTAAATACTGTACAATTGAATTATAATCGTTTGTACTTTTTTCTAATTCTTTAATATTCTTAGGTGTACAAGGATATATATGTTCCTTATCTTCTTTGTATTTTCGGAAATGTTTGGGAGATAAAAACGGTATTGAATCATTCCCTGAAATTTCAATAATATCTAATAAAATTAAAAATCTCTCCAACTCATCCCTTTCATACCAATTGGTTTTATGTTTACCATCAAAATTAAGGATTTGCTCACTCCAGTATCTATAACCACTATCTTTTTTATCTTCTGATCCTAAAACCAACTGTTGAATATCTTTTTTCAAATCGTTAATAAATCCATCACGAGTAATATCCTTAGAATTCCATAATTTATAATATTTTCTAAAATTAAAACTACGCTGATTATTAGCTATGAAACCAAAATAATGATATATCTCCCGATCCGAGAACCAATCATTTAATGTTCTATTAAGAGAAACTAATTCTTGATATAACTCTAATGAACTAATTGTAGTATTTTCAAAGAGTTTTAAACGGAGTTTTTCATCTGTCTTAAGCTGAGTTGCAGCCCATAGTTTATAAAGAATATTAATGGGATTAATTTCTTCATTGAATTCAATAGTTTCCTGATTATCTAATTCTATCTTTACA
The DNA here is from genome assembly GCF_059579425.1 of Chryseobacterium sp. 2P. Lineage (NCBI taxonomy): Bacteria > Pseudomonadati > Bacteroidota > Flavobacteriia > Flavobacteriales > Weeksellaceae > Chryseobacterium > Chryseobacterium sp. 2P. Next base: position 1,395,850 of record NZ_CM184194.1, on the reverse strand, counting down.
AATGGAGTAAAATAATTCTTTACATTTTCCTGAGACCACCATTGATTTAATTGATCTAATTCCCACCCTATTCGTGTTCTCTTTTCATTTAACCTGACAATATCTTTAATAGAATCTTCTTTAAAAGATCCCATTTCTTCTTTAGCGACTCTTGTTATTATGATTGCTCGCACAAGATCAGCTCCATCTAATGGAACTTTTCCTGTATTCAAATTCATAAAAAGTTCTTGCTCTTTTATATTAGAATGAATTTCGTTGACGATAAACTTTACGTTATTAGCAAATTTTTCTTTAAAAACCTCAACGTTTATCTTCAAGCTCTGTATTGTAGTATCAAATGTTCTGATAGCAGAATACATATAAAAAATATCTTGATGATCGTAATCTTCTTCTTTTTCTTGTAAGCAAAAATCATCAAAATTAGAAGTTGATAGAATGTGATCAACAAAAGTTTTATTTTCCCTCTGAATTCTCTGAATAAAATTGTTTGAACTTTCTCGTACAGCATAGGAAAACTTATCTACCAAATATTCCTGAAATCCTAAATAACAAAATAATAAATAGGTTGTTGTTAGCCTTTGCTGTCCATCAACAATGTGTAAAATATTTTTATCTTCTGTAGATGGATATAACGTTATATTTTGTAAACAGTAAAATAAATTCTCATCTTCAGCATCAAATCCATTAATGTCATTAATAAGCTGAACAATTTGTTTTTCATTCCATTTATAGCCTCTTTGATACTCTGGAATTTTATAAAATCTGTCTTTCAGAAAAGTAGTAAAAACCTCTCTTGTACTATAAATTAAATTTGCCACGGTATTAGTTTAGTTTTTAGTTTTTTAATTTTAATTATTTCTCATACTGTAATGTTTCAGTTAGAAACCCAATCGCGCTCTCCATATTCGCATCACTGAAAATCGTTCGCTCCAACTTCGCCTCCCATTCTTTTTCAGATTTTATAATGTCCAAAACATTGGTTGAAGTAAACTCAATATTCTTTTTAGAAAGCTCTATCAAACTATTATCAACTGTTGCCAAAAGCTCCAGTTCATCATTAGACTTAAATTTAAACTTTGTAACAAGCCAATCCAAATCGGCTATTTGCCAGTAGTTGGAAAAGTATTTTTTAGCATCATCTATCTTTTCGGCAACTACAAATCCTGTCGTACCTTTATCTCCTTTCCAGTTTTGTATGTATTTGCTATTTAGCGCAATCTTTTCAGGACCGCCGTATTTTGTTTTTGGGTTGTAAGGTCCTGCAGCTTTTCTCAGATAATCCTGAATTTTATTGTCTGAATATCTGTGAAAAAGATAAGAAAGCTTGGTATATCTTTTTCTACCCAAAGGGAATTTTTCGCTACCAAATCTTTCAGTTAAACATGCAATCAAAACGGCTTCTTTAAATTCTTTTGGAGCTTCTTTTTTAGGTTGTTCTAACGGAATGATTTTAGCCTCAATTGGTTTTGTTTCTAAACTCTCTACATCAATTATCCCCATCATTAAACGTGGTAACAAAATATCCCGAGTCTCTCGTAAATGTTTGTTTTGAGATTGAAGATTTTCTTTAATAACATATAATGGCGCACAGTAATCATCAAACTTCTTTATTAGAGTATGAATTGGTTTGATAATTTCTTTATTGTATGCTGCATCCCGATTTAAACCAGGGACAGCAGCATCATTATTGACAAAAGTTAAGCTTTTTATCAAATAGTAAAGATATTTTAAGCTTAACTCGCTTGTCGCATAATAAACCGTATCAATTGGATAAAAGTTATTATTTTCAAAATGAACTGATCCAACATTCCCTTTTCTTCCTATTATTAATCCTGGACCTTTTACTAGATAATCAATATGATTACCAACAACTCCAGATGAGCCATATACATTAAATTCACCTTCAATTCTAACTTCTTGTTTTAATGCTTTACCATAATTAAGGACGAGAACATCTCTAAGTTTTGCAATACTCCACCCTTTCGGCAAACCATTTTCATCAAAAACCGCAGTTTCATAACCCGGAAAACGCATCCGTACAAACCATTCTTCGTAGGTTTGTTGTGCCATTTCTTCCAAAATTTTAATTCGTTTCAAATTGTTTTCTATCAAATCATCATAAGCCGATAAAATTGAAGCAATTTTATGTTGGGTGGGAGGGGCTGGAAGATGGATTTTGGTGGAAATAATCTTATATATTCCTAATTTAGGCTGAGCTGCACCTGAAGCTAATAATTGAAAATGATCATAAATAGCTTTTGTACCTAAATAGTATTTTAAAAATTTACCATAAACAAGTGCTTTGTTTGCAATTATCTTGACTGCATTTTCAGTTAAGTTAGAATTATCAAACTCATTAGTTACAGACGCTACTTCACCAATGGTTCCTGCAATTGTCAATATAAGATCGCCTGAATTAACAATATAATTTTTAATTTGAAGATGGGTATTTTCTGAAATATAAACTGGTTGGTCAAAATTTATTTTGCCATCTTTTATGTCACGAGCACGTATATATTTATGCTTTGTTTTTATTTCTAATAATTCGTGATTCTTTGGTAATCTTTTTCCACCTTTAACTTTAGCAATTTCCCCCAAAGTCACCTCTTTCCAGCCTTTCCTCATAATCTCACAGCTTGTATTTGGTTCATCAATTGGTTGGCTTCTGTATTCAATTTGGCTAATTCGTCATGCAATTCCTGCATTCGAGTTTTGTAATCAAAATCCATATCAATATCAATGCTTACACCCACATATCGTCCTGGTGTAAGGCTATAATCTTGCTCAGCAACTTCTTCCAAATCTACCACTTTGCACAAACCTTCTACATCACTATATATTCCTTCAGGGAAATGCTCATTAAACCAAGTATTATCAACTGCTATTTCAGGAGTTTCACCACGGTATAATGCCATTATAGCCGTTAATCCTTCCAATTGCTGAGGAGAAAAATCATTAATCGTAGTGCTTACCTTTCGATAAACATTACGGGCATCGATCATCAGTATTTTATTCTTGTTTTCTTTTCGCTTACCCTTATCAAAAAACCATAAATGGCAAGGAAGCGAACGGGTGTAGAAAAAGTTGTTTCCGATAGAAACGATACAGTCTACATTTCCTGTTTTTACCAACTCTTCACGGATTCGTTTTTCAGCATTTCCAGCATCAGTTGCTGAAGACGCCATTACGAAACCAGCCCTTCCAGTTGGGTTCAGATACGACATAAAATACTGTATCCAAAGATAATTGGCATTTCCAATTGTTCCTTTACCAGTCAATGGTGCACCAAAAGGTAAGCGTTTATCTTCTGCTAAAAATTTATTCTTAGCATCTACTTTATCCACATTGAAGGGCGGATTTGCCATCAGGAAATCACATTTTCCAAATAATTCGTGTGGATCACTGTAAAAAGAGTTATTATTAGCGATACTCCCGTTTATTCCGTGGATAGCTAAGTTCATTTTAGCCAAACGTGTGGTATTGCTTTTATATTCGGTACCGAAAACTTGAATAGCTTCGTTTACTTTTTTGTTCTGATGATCTTTGATAAAATGTGCGGTTTGTACAAACATACCTCCCGATCCACACGCAGGATCGTGAATAATCCCGTGATCCGGTTGAATAAAATTTACAATCAACTGTACCAATGAGGGAGGTGTGAAGAATTCCCCTCCTTCTTGTGCACCGGCTCCCATCATTGAAAGTTTCATCAGGAAGTACTCATATACTCTTCCAAAGACATCACCTTTAGCTTTTTGAACTGAGTCACTGTTAAAAATACGGATCAAATTGGCCAGTAAATTATTATCAGAATCATCTTCAGGAGTAAGCTCCTGATAATTTTTAGGAAGAATACCTGCCAGTTCTTTGTACTCATTTTCAATAAGTTTCATCGCGGAATTTATCGCTTCGGCTAAATCTTCACTTTCGGGCAAATTGGCAAGATGGGTATACTGTGCTTTTTTCGGTAAGAACATTGCTCCAAGAGCAACATAATCATCTTTGGTAGCATCACGGCGTTTTCCAGTACGAGGATTTATAGGTAGTATTTCTTGCAATTTATCTTTTGCTTCTAAATATTTATTTTCAGCAAAACGCAATAAAATTAATCCTAATAACGGATCTTTATATTCAGCCGCAGTCAATTTTGAATTAGCTCTTAATTCATCGGCTGCTTCCCAAAGCTCTACTTCGAGCTGTTTAATATCTTTTTGAGTCATTTTAACCTGTTAAAAACCAAACAAATATAATTTTATAAAATTCTGGTTTAGAATTTATAAAAATATAGCAATTTATTTAAGTTCAGAACACTTAATAGATGATTCTTTACAATTAATATCTACTTTTTTTAATCGTAAACATTACTTTAATTTAAAATCAAACAATTCTTGTGGATGCACATCTAGACCTTTGGCTAATTCTTGAACAGTTGAGATTCTAAGATCTACTTCACCTTTTTCTATTTTACTAATATTACTATGATCTACATCACATTTTTGAGCCAACTCTCTATAACTTAAATTCAGCTTTTTCCTAAACATCTCCACTCTCTTACCAAATGCTATTCTAAATTCTAATTTATTCATTGCAGTTAACTTTGAATAGACAAATTGATGAGATTTAAATAAATTTTTGTAGTTTAATTAGCCTACATTAAGAAAAATGTTTTATATTTGCCAAATAAGTTACAATAAAGGTAACTTTGCGATACTTCAATGATAATAATCGAAGCTATTGCTTAGATTCTCGACTAGAAAACTGGTAATTTTTATGTGTACGGGAAGATAAGTAAATTAGCTCACGACCGCGGCGTGGGCTCTCTTATCGTACACGGGTATACCAGTGCCTCTAGTCTGTAAGTTGAGTTCCACGCCTTTCTTTTGGCAAAATGATGTAGTGAGTGAGTATTTTCAATGATGTAGAGAATTCATCTTAGTAATCGAAGCAGCTCTTCAAGCAATAATCAGCTCAAATACACTGCTTATGAAAAGAACAAACTCCTTACCCCGAAAGCTCAACGATCATCAGCTATATGAACTACTGAAAAAAGGTAATACGGCTTCTTTGGAACATATACATGTACGCTACAAGAGACTTCTTTTCTGGGTTGGAAGGCAAGTGCTTGAGGATGATTTTGTCGTGGACACTATTGTTCAGGATACATTCCTCAAATTGTGGCTTCACCGCGACAGTATTGAGACTCCGAAGCATATTATTGGCTTTTTACGGTTTGTTATGAAAAGAGATTGCATATCTTATGTCACTGCGCCGAAGAATAAATTCAACCGTCTAGTTGCTTCTCTTGAAAGTTTTGAGAATTATCAGGATTATCTTGTGGGTTATGATCCCCTAAATGATAAAGAGAATCTCCTCAGTCACGAATCGGATCAGAAAAATTTCGATGAAGTCAAAAAGGTTTTACCTGTTCTGGATCCAAAAAGGAAACACCTGATCGAACTTTGCTTGGAATATGGCTTTCAGCACAAACCAATCGCAGAAGCAATGGGAAGCAGTGTGAAAGACATCAGCAATGAGGTGAGCAGAGCTATAAATGATCTTCGGAAAATTCTTAATAGAAGTTCTTTTGAACAGCCACAGGAAAAAGCTTTCGATAACAAGGAGCAGTCAGAAAAACTCAGTAGTCAACAACTTGATATTTTGAAAAGAAGGTTTGAGCAGAGATCTTCATTTGCAGTTATTGCCAAAGAACTCAAATTGCCGGTAAAGGTAGTCCATCGGGAATTTCTGTACGCCTATCAGCATCTGCAAAATCAAAACACTTCCGAAATACCGCTTTGAAATGGAAAAGTCTACGATAACCCTTACCCGAAAAATTCAACTGGTGATTGATGTTTCGTCTGAATATAAAAGCCAAATGTGGGAAAAGCTCTACCGTTATCAGAACCGCTGTTTCCGAGCGGCTAATCTGATTGTTTCCCATCTGTATGTACAGGAAATGATTAAGGATTTCTTTTACCTCACCGAAGAAATTCAATACAAGTTGGTTGATGAAAAAAAGGATGAAATGGGAATCTTCGACCGTTCGAAAACAAACACCACAGCACGGCTTGTCTTTGACCGTTTTAAAGGAGAAATTCCCACCGACATTCTGGGATGTCTGAACAATACTATCCAATCCACTTTTTCAAAAAACAAAGGCGACTACTGGCAGGGATCGCAATCACTGAGAAACTTTAAAATAGACATTCCTATTCCGCTTCCGGTGAAATGCATCAGCAAAATGAAGTATGATGCGGCAAAGAAAGCATTTTGCTTCAATATGTTTGCGATTCCCGTTAAAACCTATTTAGGGAGAGACTTCTCTGATAAACATTTAATCCTAGAGCGCCTTGTAAGAAAAGAGATCAAGCTGTGCAACTCACAAGTCCAGCTGAAAAACGGTAAAATATTTTGGCTGTCTGTCTTTGAGTTTGAAAAGGATGACCATGGTTTAAAACCCGAGATCATTGCTGAAGCTTCTTTGTCTCTGGAACATCCGATTGTGGTAAAAGCAAATAATGCGCGAATGAATATTGGCTCGAAAGAGGAATTTCTATACCGCAGGCTGGCGATCCAGACCAGTAATAAAAGGATTCGAGCCGGAGTGGTTATTCCCGTTCAGGACATGGAACGAAACGGAAACAAAAGGCACTTCACAAAACAGAAAATCTGGAAAACCGTTTTGTCAGTCATCATCTTCATCTATACAGTCGTAAGCTAATTGATTTCTGCATTCGGCAGCAGGCTGGCACATTGATTCTCAAAAATCAAGAAGACAAAATTGGGATTGCAAAAGAACAGGAATTCGTGCTTCGTAACTGGAGCTATTATGAACTACAGACCAAAATAAAATACAAAGCAGAAAAGGCTGGTATCGAATTGATCATCGGATAGCTAAAAATGAGGGTGCTTGTAAACCCGTAGGGTGAGGTTATGAACACTCACTAAATACTCAATAGTATATACAACGGCGTGGGCTTCTTTTTTTTCATTAAAGACAGGTAAGAAAATAGAACAAACTAATGCAGAAAAGAAGAAAATTGTTAAATAGAAGGCCAAATTTCGCAAAACTACTGTTAGGCGAAGTATTTGTTCATCTTATATAAATAATAAATACCATCTTTTTTTGCTTCTTTAATTCTAGAGTATTGTTCAAGTCCAACGTTTAAACTAATCAAACCAGCACTAATTAGTAGGATCATAGAATTTGATATTTGGTCAGAAAAAGTTAGTAAAAGAGGAGAGTAGGATTTTGGGTCTTTTGCTTCTTTGATTAATTCTTGAATAACTTTATATTTAGAATTATTTAATGTATGATTTATATTTTCAATTAGAGGTCGAATTTTTAAATCTGCAATCTTTTGCGCATTCGTGTTAATATAATTATAATCATAATTATTTAGTAAATCGAAAGTTAAATTTTCCATTTTTGATTGAAACTCTGATAATTCATCTTTTGAATTTTCTTTAAATTTTAAGATTTCTTCAGGCGGAAATTTCCCCAAATTAGGGACACCCAATTTAATAGCCTCAAGAGCAAATGTAGGTGTAATGTTGAATTCGTTTTTAAATGCAATTTGAGCATTTTTAAATCTGTCGGTCTTGTTTATTTCTTTAAAAAGATCGTTAACATATTTACTAGAAGTAAAAACATTTTTTCCTTGTTCATAATAGTTAACAAACGTTTTAAAAACTCGAGCATAATAAGATAATAACTGGTTTACATTGTTAGTTTTGTTGAAAAATTTTTCTGAAAGTATTGAAGATTCTTTATTCAGTTGTAAATCATAACTTAATACAACTCTGCCTTTATCGTCTAAAATTTTCTTTTCATTTTGCTTTTTTCCTACGAGTTCTGAATGAAACAGTACAAGGTCATTTATTTGCATGTCGCTGCTTACTGAGCTGATTCCTTTTTCTGGACTTTGTCCAATACTATCTATATCAATTTGATACTTTATATTTTTATTTTTTTCGAACTCTTTTAAGTGTAATAAAAACTTTTCATCAGTAAAATCATTTGTCGAAATTACTTGAGCTTTGACCTTTCCATTTTTGTCAGGTTTAGCATTGGTGGGCGCTACAATATGAAGATGTCTTTGTTCGATAATGTTTATTTGGTCAAAATACAATACTAAAGATTTTATTTCCTCAGTATTATCTTCAAGCATATGTGATATATAGTTTATGGTTTTCATAATATTTCCAGAACATTTTTAGGTTGGCGATAGTGGCGGAAATTGAAGTGAAAAGTCTTAAATTAGCAATACATAAAGCAAAAGCCATTTACTATTGTCAATGATAAAACTTATTTACTTTTCCTATCAAAGTCATTTATAGATTGCATTCTGTTTTCATTCCAAGTATAAACCATTCTTTCAAAGTAATTTAATTCATCTAAAATACTATTTGAAATTTTTGTAAACATTTCGTTATTGAATTTAAAGGCTTCTATCTTAGTAAATGGACCATTTATTGTGTTATTGGAATAGCCATTGTAATCTAAATAAAAGGATGATTTTGCTAACCCAGCCCCGTAAATAGCTTGATACATAATTAACGTTATTCCAAATGAAACTTTAGTGACTTCTTGTGAATCAAAAAATATTGATTTACAAATGATATTTTTAGTTTGCCAATTAATATAATTACGATAAATATATTCGGGTTCTTTCTTTTTAAACATAGCATCAAGCATACTTAAGGTACTAAATACTGATGATACTGGATCCGGCTTAATAATTTCACGTTCTGAACTAAAAACATTATTGATAGAGATAACTTTCTCACTAATACTTTTTTTTACTATACTGTCAGTTAATCTATCTGCAATAGACTCATTGTAAATATTAAAGTTGTCACCTATTTTTATATCATACCCTTTAGCTTGAAATTCGCCAATCCATTTTTGAAATTCAGATTCAAATGTAAGTTTGAGTTCATCAAAAGTTTTTGTTCTTATGTCACTTGGAATTTCAGGGAAATATTCAAATTTATTAATCTTTTCTTTTTTCGTTTTAACATCATTAATTAATTCTTTACTATTTCTAAGATTCTCCCTTCCCTCATTATTATAGGCAAATGGATAATATCCAACTGTTCTACTTTCAATAACCGGTGTCTGCTTAAAATCACTTTCCTTAAGTGTTTCTTTAGCTATATATTCTTGTATTCTATTTGGAGTAAGAATTCCTTCATCGTAAATCTTATCATTGTCTATAGCTTTAATGAAATAATAAGTAAATAACCCGTGCTTTATATCTGAAATTTCTCTAGCTGTTTCATCTTCTGTAGATGCATACATAAACAAAGTCCCAAAACTTTTTGCAATATATCTATCTATAAAATTTTGATTTGCAGTACTTCTTGTTAAAACTTTACCTCCTGACTCGCAAGCATCTATGACGTAACATTGATGTTTAGGTTTTAATTCATTTATTTTGTCAAAGACATCAGAGATTTGTGTAAAACTATCATGAAACTGTAATCCTGAATTTTCAAATTGATATTTCCCATGACCAGCAAAAAAGAAAAATATTGAGTCTTTAGTTGGTATTAAATTATTTCCTATTTGTTTTAATGAATTTTCAAAATGCCCAGTTATATCTTTTGTAGTTTTTACTTCGTCACTTGTTATTAAAAATATATCCTCATTTTTAAATAAACATTTTTCTTCTAATTTTTTTGCAACAGCATTTGCATCATTTACGCAGAAATCAAGGGGATTAATTTCATAATCATTAATACCTATAATAATTGCAAATCTTCTTTCTTGTGTCATGATAATTTAATGTATAGTTTATGGTAATCTTGCCACTAAGTTCCAAATTTACGTACTGAGTCAATCTGATTTATTTAACTTTAGTAAAGCTATTACCACCACTAATATAAAATTTATTTTGATGATCTGATTATTAATTGAATACTTTTTCTCTTCACTATCAATCCTCTCAATCGATTTAAAATTTTTGGATTTTCAACCTTAAAAAAAAGATTCCCAAAGAAAAAAAAACGAGTTCCGAAGTTTTTTCACCCTTTTCGCAGAAAAGGCAAGAGAGTCTTTGGAGGTACAAAATGAAAATTTTGTATATACAAAGACACATCTTGCTATAGAGTTTTCATAAGTCAGAAATTTTATTTAGTCTACCTTAACTTAGACCAGTCGGAGTAGTTGATTTTAATCTAGTTTCGGTCTTTTAATTTTTGGAAGATTAGATAACGAAGAGTTTCCATTAAAGTGTGAAACATCAAGCGTATTCATATTTTTTTCGAGAGTAGCTTGCCAATTCAAAATAGGTCTTCCAATTGAATTTTCCCAATCTGCTTGCTCCCATTTTTGAAATTTTTGAATCAGTAAATCATCCAGCTTTTCTGAATAGTCTTTTAAAGTTTTTGCAAAATCCATAAACTGTTCTAAGTTTGGATATTTTGAAAATAAACTTTTGGTATTATTTTCCGATTCCACAATGGTTTTTAATCCATCAATCGGCTTATGTATTATTTCATAGGTTTTTGGTGTTACTTTTAGCATTGGGTTTCCATTTAAAATAAAACGATTTGGAAAACCCGGATTTCTATTGTAATCTAAAAGTCCTAAAAGTTTGAGCTTATTTTTTGCAGTGATGACCGTTTGCCTGGAAAGACCAAGCTCTCTTGCCATTTGATAGTCTGATAAAACAATTTCTTTTCGTGGATCTTCACATTTGTAGAGGATGAAAGTAAAAACAGCTATAGTATTTGCGCCGATTTTATTTTTCGAATTTAAATCAAACATTTTCTCAAATAAGTTCACAGCAAAAGTTTTTGAATTTCTCATCTCTTAAATACAGATTTATATTGTTTTTGAACTTCTTCGGTTTTCTTAATAAGATATTCATTCAAGTCCTTGAAATCTGAATACAGAACCCGGCAATCTTCTGGATTGTTTGTTTCATTGCGAATGATTTCTACAGCGCGATTTCCTGCTTCATCATTATCAAAATAAAGCTCTACTTTATCATATTTTCCAAGTGAATTTTTAATATTTTGAATCATAGAAACAGAGTTCAAAATGAGATAATCAGACGGTCCTTTTGCCAATTGATTTTCTATAGTTTTAAAAGAAAGAAAGTCGAAAAAGCCCTCAAAAATCCGAAGGGAATCGGAACCGTTTTTGATTGTTGAAATATCTTTTTTACCCAGGCATATTTTTGAATATTTATTGCGAATTTCATAAACATCAGAATCGTTTTTAAAACCAATTCCGAAATAGTTTTTGTCATTCATTCGGTAATGAATTTCATTTAAATATTCGGCTTGGCTTTGCACTTTTCTTTCATTCAAATATTCCAGAAGTGCCGGATGCTGAACATTTTTTATTTCTATTATCTCATACGTTTTAGGAAGATTCTCAAATTTCTGATAGGGAACATTTTGATTTTGAAAAGAAGAAAAATTTTGGCTGTCTGCCCAGTTCAAAACTCCATTAATGGAAGTATTCAGGTATTTCTTCATAAAGTCTGTGTTATTTCCACCAATTCCTTCTGAAAAGAGATACCAATAGTTTAGGCTTTTATTAATTTTAAAAGAGGCCTGCGATTCGCTGGCAAAGGGGTTAAGATACCAGGCTTCTTTTTCATTTTGTTTCGTAGGAAGGTGTCCGAGAGAAAGCAGGACTTCTTCCAACGATATGCTGTTGAATTGTTTACAGTTCATAAATTGTATTTTTGTGTTTTGTTTATAAAGTTTTTTTAATTCGCCTACCTTATTACCTATGCCTTTATTCATCGAAATTTCTACGGATTTTACGTCCTACCTTTTATTACTTGGTTACCTTCATTTATTTCAGGTAATTAGGTAAGCTTAATTTATTCAGTTACCTTATCGTAAACTTTTTGTAAATGATAGTTTCCGAAGTTTTCAGGTAAGAGGTAAGCTTAATTTTATTCAGTTACCTTATCGTAAACTTTTTGTAAATGATGGTTTCCGAAGTTTTCAGGTAAGAGGTAAGTAATTTTAGATTATATCATTCGTCAATTTTTCTTCGAATCAAATATCCATAGACTTGTCTTTTGGGATGTTTTATTCTTTCGTAGTTCATTGCGGTCAAGGCTTTACCAATTTTTATGATGTTCAGCCGTACACCAAGCGCATTGTTCATCGCAAGCATAATGTCCGAAGGCGTCAAAAATTCACTTTGTAGTTTGGATTTTTCGAAATGACTAAGGATAATTTCCTGTTCCAGGGATACTTGTTTGAATTTTTCATTCCGATTTTCATTTTCCTGGATATCTTCAGCGGTGAGTTCCGGATTGTAATTTTTTCTTTCAAAAGCATTATAGTATGCCTGTGACCAAACTTTTTCAATATTGATTTCCTTTGAATAATCGAAATCAATCTCCAAAACTTCAAAAATCTGCCAACGTACACTTCCGGTTTCATCAGTTAAAAAATCCGACCGGTTAGTAGAACCACAAAATGAAGCCGTCCTGTGCATCAATGATGATTTGCGATCGTAAGGCAAACGTGCATTGACGGTATTTTTTGAAATGAAAGACTTAAGAATATTGACATCCGTTTTTGACATTACCGAAAGCTCATCAATATTGACCAGAAGGTTTTTGCATAAAGAAATTAAGCCGTCCTTATCAACACCAATGTCTTCTGTATAATATTGTTCAAGATTTGCAGGAATGAGAAATCGCAGAAAACTTGTCTTTCCACTATTTTGCTTAGTATTGAACAGAACAAAACACTGTTTGTTGATGTAGCCAGGCTTCAACGCACAAATTACAGTCCTGGTTATCCACTTCTCGAAATATTTTTGGAAGGATTTATCATCGGTCGTCTTTACATAACTGCAAAGCTTACTGATATGGTTATCGTTGTCCCAATTTTCCAATTTTTCGAAATATTCTCGAATCGGATTGTACTGCTGGATTAAATGACTTCTGACCAGAATCTCCAATTTACTAATCGGAATATCAATTCCGGATCTGACAAGTTCTATAAATAAAGAATTTAAATTGAGTGCTGACCATTTTTTATCCGAAACAAGTTTAATTTCAAGCTCAAGAGAGATTGTATTGAATCTAATTGAATATTTTGAATTCAAGTAATTAATCGCTCTGTCGAATATGGTTTTCGTTTCTGTCTCGATTTGATACAGAATTTTATTCTCTTCCATAAAGCATTCTTGATTTTGGAAGGAGTCGCAAATAATTTTTATATTTGCTCTTTACTCCCAGTAAAACAAACATTTAAACCTAACTATGGCAGTAGTTAGGTTTTATTTTTTGCGTAAAGAAAATTCTATTGCTTCTTGTTGGATCTCGTCATTTGATTTATGACTGTTTTTCAACAGCCATTCGTCAATCTTTTTTCGTTCAAAGAATAGAATTTTTCCGGAAGGTTTTGAAAATGGGATAGAGTTGGTATGAACCAATTTGTAGATATAGGATTTCTTAAATCCTGTATAATCTGAAAGCTCTTCTACATTTAGAATTGCTTTTAGTCCGAAAATATGCTTTTCAATTCGGTTGAGCTTATGAATGATGATTTCATTATTTTCCATGTGTTTCTTTTAATTGATTTAACGAAACAAAAGTCAACAATAATAACCATAAATAAAAGATTATCAGTAGCTTGTGGGCTAAATAAGACTACTCTGGATTGATTTTATCTGTCAAAAGATTAAAAAAGATTAATCTGGATTAAATAGCGATTTTCATTGAGTTTAAAAATAGAAAACGGATTTTCATAACTCGATATTTAATTCCGGAATAATCTCAGCAGCTTCTTTCATTTTGCTATCCACAATTTTTGCGTAAATCTGTGTTGTTCTTAATTCCCGATGTCCCAGTCTTTTGGAAACCGTGTAAATATCTGCACCGTTTTCTAACAAAAGAACGGCGTTCGTATGTCTGGCTGAGTGAAAAGTAATATGCTTAGGAACGGCAGCACGATTGCACCAGCGAATAATTTCACTATTGTAGGTCATTCCATATTTCAATCCTTTGAAAACTCTTTCCTGCGGATCTTGTCTTTCGCCCAGCAATTCTCTGGCTTGTTTTGAAATATAAAGATATTCTACACCCTCAGTTTTTTCTTGTCGGAAATTGACTCTGGAAACATCACCTTCATCACGAACTTCTTTCCAGGTCAAAGTATTAATATCCGACCAACGTAGTCCTGATAAACACGAAAAAAGAAATGCTTTTTTCAAAACCGGGTATTTGCATTCCGCTTTTGCTAAACGTTGCAATTCATCAAAAATCAGATATTCTCTTTGGCTTTCAGCTTGTTCGAAGGATTTGACTTTTGATGCATAATTAATCGTCAAATATCCATTATCGAAAGCACTCCGTAGAGCAGCTTTAAACTTGTTGAAATATGAATATTTTGAGTTTTGAGAAAGTGGCAGCTCACTTTTAGTAAGAGCATCTTTTTCAAAATATCGGTGAACTTTCTTGACGAAGCTTTCATCAATTTCTTCGAATGTCATATTTTTTGGAACAATCTTTTTGAGATGTTGCAGCGTAGAAAACCAGTTACCATAATTATTAGAAGTATCTTGCTTTTGCTTTTCTTCTGTCAGTTCAGCAAAATAATTTAGAAATATTCTTTTGGATTTTGCAGTGTTTTTTAATTCAAATCTCCCTTGCGCATATTCAGCCTTTCTAATTGCAAGTACGTTTTCTGCAAATTCTAAAGCTTCTTTATTTTCCTTTTTCTCCTTTGCTGTTTTTGGATCTGAAATTAAATAAGAATCTAGATTTTCGAAAGTCCTCAGATGTTTCCTTTTTCCGTCTTCAGTAATTTCGGAACCACGATAAAACTCAATCGACAGACTGATTCTTCCATCTTTCAATTTTCTTTGACTAAGTGATATTTTCATAACTTTGGATTTGTACTACTTTGTACTACTTTTCACTATTTTGATAGTCCGAAGTGGTACAGAAGTAGTACAAATATATAAATAAACTCCAAAAAGAGAAAATAAAATTTTTATAAATGATTGATAATCAAACAAAAGAAATAAAAAGAAAACAAAGAAAAGCTAAATTATTTCCCGATACAAAACTTCGAAAAAATATTCCCCAAAACCTCATCATTTGTGACTTCGCCCGAAATTTCACCAAGATGTTCCAGTGCGTTTCGTAATTCGTAAGCTAAAAGCTCGGTGGAAATTTGGAAAGTAATTGCTTCTTTTACTTTTTGTACGGCTTCCAAAGATTTCTGTAGTGCTTCAAAATGGCGCTGATTGGTAATCACAACATTGTTTTCAGAAGCTTTTAACTGTTCTACGTAAGAAGACAATTCATTTTTAAGATCCTGAATATTCTGATTTTCAACAGCAGAAATTTTAATAAAATCAAATTCCTGAGATATTGCATTTCTGAAAATATCTTCAACTTTTTCATATGTTACAGGAAAAACCTCATCAATTTTTGTTGCACAAATAATCAGTTTCAGATCATCTCTTTGCAGAGACTGGATCATTTCAATGTCTTCGGAAAAATCTTCTGTTGCAGCATCGGCTAAATAAACCAGTATATTGGCATTTTCTACTTTTTCTTTGGCTTTTTTCACACCAATTGCTTCAATTTCATCCATTGTTTCACGCAATCCTGCCGTATCAATTAATCGGAAAGCATGACCTTTTATATGAAGAATCTCCTCTATCGTGTCTCTCGTTGTTCCGGCGATGTTGCTTACAATCGCTCTTTCTTCCTTTAGCAAAGCATTTAAAAGGGTAGATTTTCCGGCATTCGGTTTTCCGATAATGGCAACCGCAGTTCCGTTTTTGATGGCATTTCCGTACCGGAAACTTTCAATAAGGGAATTTAACTTTATTTCGATCTTATTTAAAAGCTCAACCAAAGCCGACCGGTCTGCAAATTCTACATCTTCTTCTGCAAAATCAAGCTCTAATTCAATCAATGAAACAAAATTCAGCAAATCGGTTCTCAGGAAAGAAATTTCGTTCGTAATTCCTCCTTTCAACTGATTAATTGCCACTTTCCTCGAAGCTTCATTTTCAGACGCAATAACATCGGCAATCGCCTCAGCCTGAGAAAGATCAATTCTTCCGTTGATGAAAGCACGAAGCGTAAATTCTCCGGCTTTTGCCATTCTTGCGCCGTTTTTAATCAGCGTTTCAAGAATACGTTTCCCAATGTGCGGAGAGCCATGAAAGGCTATTTCCACAGAATTTTCCGTGGTAAAACTTTTCGGAGCCAGAAAAATAGAAAGCATCACTTCATCAATCGCTTCTTCCCCGTCCATAAAATATCCGTAATGAATGGTGTGAGACTTCTGTTTGGCCAAATTTTTCGCCGGAAAAGACTTTTGCACAACAGCTAAAGCTTCAACTCCCGAAACTCTTATAATTCCTAAAGCACCTACTCCATTGGCAGTTGCCAACGCACAAATGGTATCGTTATTCATGCTGCAAATTTACGGTTTTTAACCGCAAACAAAAATATCCTTTATCTATTGTCATGATATTCGGTTGCTTTTTTCCAAGTTAAAATACAAAGCAATATTTTCAAAAAGTACCTCATTTAGTTCTAAAACGATATTCAAAATCGTCACTTCTGTTTTTTTGCTAACAGTCTTATTTGTTCAAGCCATATCTTGCGCTGCTTTATATCCGAAGTTTTAATAATTCCGATATAAGTAACATTTACAGGCTTTACTCCACAAAATTCCAATACAGATTTTCTAAGCTGATTCACGCTCGGTCTGCCAAAGAAAAAACGATAATATAAACCCGGCTGATCTAATGTTGTGATGATGTGAGCCGTTTCTCCTTTCAGCAGTTTGTCCCACCAAACAGAATTTTCTCTGTATTTGAATGCAAAACCAGGCAGAAAAAGTCTGTCGATAAAACCCTTCGTTATTGCCGGTAAACCTCCCCACCAAACCGGATGAATCCAGACCAGATGATCCGCCCATTGTATTTTTTCCCAGGCTTTCACCAAATCAGGCTCCAGCTCCATTCTTTTCTGATACCCAAACTGTAGATTCGGATTGAAATTTAAATCTGCAATAACGATTTCCTTAACTTCCGCTCCAGACTGCAAAGCTCCGTCCTGATAAGCTTTTGCTATCCCAAAATTGAAAGAATCTTTGTTAGGATGACCGTTAATAATCAATATCTTTTTCATTCTGTTATTTTTATATGAATGGTTTCATAGGCATTGAGAGATTGGAATAATGAAGAATTCTGATATAAATGATGACTAAAATAAATTTTGTTTTCATAAGAATTTTTCAGCAAATGCTCTACATGCAAAACAGCGGATAAGGCTGTTAATTCAGCCTGCCCTTTCGTACTTTGCAGACTTATTTTCTTAGATCCTTCATGGGTTTTAATAACAATTTCGAAAACCGACTGATCGCCGTTTCCGCTGGAGCCGAAAATCATTTTTCTTTCCTTTAAAGATAAAATATTGTACAGTCTTATTTTTTGAAATGCTCCCAATAACCAGGTGATAAATTTTGAATTGTAAGTCATCTTAACACTTACGTTCGGTATTTTTTCAATCTGATTTAAAATGTATAAATCAGGAACATCAAAATTATAAGCCTGTCTTGTTCCGATTCCGAAAGAAAACCTGAATGGTTCGGCATCCAGAAAATGTTTGATAGAAACCGGTTTATTATTTTGATATTTAAAGAAAGGCTTAGCTACATTTTCAGCCATAAAATGAGCCGAACTTTCTCCCGCAAGATCCTTCACAGAATAGTAAACGAAAAGCTTTGCTTCATCAATATCATCAATACTATCAGAAAATTCGTTGATTAATCCACTTACAATTCCACCCATCCAGCCGGAGCTGAAAACAATTCTGCTGTTTATCGTGTGTTTTTTAGCAAAATCATAGGCTTGCACAAGATCCGGAGTCGGTTTCGTAATATCCAGATAATCTATCTTGTTTTCAATGGCAAAACGGAGAACATGATCTTCCTTATCATTCACAGAAAGTATGATCACGTCTATTTTTTTATCAATAATTACTTGAAATGTGTGAGGTTTGGTAACATCAATTATTAAATCATTGTCCGTCTTTCCCTGTTTCCTGCCTCCGATGAAAATAGCAGCCTGCGGATTTCTTGATGCAAAAATTCTTGCGATGGTTTTTCCGACCGTTCCGTTTCCGCCAATAATTAAAATGTTTGACTTCATATAATTTTTTTACAAAACTATAAAGGCGGTACTTCAAGGTGTAGGACAAATGTCTAAAAAGTAATTTCTTTTCTGATTCTGCTTAAATGTCTTTGTGTAATTCCTAAATAAGAAGCCAGATACTGCAACGGAATATTCTGAATATACTCCGGCTGATCGTTTAGTAAAACAGAATATCTCTGTGTCGCATTATCTCTCTGTAACTGAAAAAAGCGTTTTTCCAATTCGAGATACTCCTGTTCGGCGATTGTCTTTAAAAATTTCATCCAATTCGGATGAATCTGAACTAATTCTTCTACTTTATCTTTCTTTAAAATCAACAAATCGGCATCTGAAATCGCCTGCATTGTCTCTACACTTGGTGTACCGGAAATAAATGATGAGTAAGAAGCCATAAGATCATTTGGAAATCTAAAGCAGTAGGTTATATCTTTTCCTTCGTCGGAAATATAATAAGAACGGAAAATGCCGGTTTCTATAAATGCAATCTCTCTGCATTTTTCGCCTTCTCTTATAAAAATTTCGTTTTTGTTGAGTTTCCGGACTTCAAAAAGCCTTAAAAATTCTTCAATTTCCTGTTCTGAAAATATATTGAAACTGCGAAAGAAATCCTTTACCATTTGAGACTGAATATGATTTTCCGGTAAAAGTAAGCAAAAGATACAGTCTTAAATAAAAAAATCACCTCAAGGAATGAGATGATTACCTGCTTTGAATTTACTATATGAAGATATGAATGATGTCTTTTTGTTGATACAAAGATAAATTAAGTTTCATTTTAATTTTTCAGGATAAACCCTAAAAATACCTCCGTAAAAATACGGTAATACAAAAAAACCGTCCTGCAAATACTTGCAGGACGGTTTTTGAATCTGTTTATTTTTTTTACAAAGGACTTACCAGTTCAAGGAACCAGTTTTTGACTTCTCCTTCTAAATATGGCGCAATTTTGTCTTCACATGTTTTGTGATAAGCATTCAGCCAGTTGATTTCTTCTTCAGAAAGAATTTCTTTCACAATGGTATCTTTAAAGAACGGACAAAATGTTAAAGTCTCAAATTCGTAGAAAGTACCGTGAATGGTGGTTTCAGATTCTTTTACGGCAATCAGGTTTTCATGACGGATTCCGTATTCTCCTTCAAGATAATACCCCGGTTCGTTTGAGCAGACCATTCCTACCAATAATTCCTGCGGATTCATATCTTTTCTGATGTTTTGCGGACCTTCGTGAACGTTCATAAAGCTTCCTACTCCATGTCCGGTTCCGTGGTTGTAATCTTTACCTTCCATCCAAAGCGGAAGTCTTGCAATCGCATCCAACTGAACCCCTCTTGTTCCCTTCGGGAATTTCACCATGGAAAGACGGATCAAACCCTGTAAAACCAACGTAGAATTTCTTTTGAATTCTTCAGAAACCGCTCCTAAAGCTAAAGTTCTAGTAATATCGGTCGTCCCTTCAAGATACTGACCTCCGGAATCTACCAGAATACTTGCATCATTGGTAACTTCTTTGCTTCCTTCGCTTTTTGCAGAATAATGCATGATGGCTCCGTTGTCTTTGTATCCAACAATGCTTCCGAAACTTTCGCCTACGAAATTCTCTCCTTCTGCACGGAAACCTCTCAGTTTTTCACCAATAGAATATTCGTTCATGGCTTCTTTTCCGGCGTTGTGAGTCAGCCAGTACAAGAATTTCACCATTGCAACGCCATCTCTTACCATTACTTTTCTGAAACCTTCAAGTTCGGTCTCGTTTTTCTGGGCTTTCATCAGATTTCCAGGAACCGGAGCTTTGATGAAATCGTTTTCAGATTTCAAAGCTTCAAAAATCGACTGGTTGCTGTTTGGAGAAACGAGAACTTTTTCGTTTTTAAATTCTTTCAGGCAATTGTAGAATTCTTCATAAGGCATCATTTTCACCCATGCTTCGTCCAGTTGTCTTCTGGCTTCTACTTCAAGTTTATCCAAATCTGTGAATAATTTCGCATCGTTTTTGGTGATGACGATATAGCCTAAAAACACAGGATTGCTTTCTACATCGCTTCCTCTTAAATTCAGCGTCCATGCTACATCATCCAAGCTTGAAATGATATGTACCGTTGCCTCAATATCTTCCATTTTCTGGCGTATTGCAGCAATTTTATCCACAACGGATTTCCCTGCTCTTTCTACAGGATGTACATATATCGGATTTTTAGAAGGCGTTCCTCTGTCTTTCCAGATTTCTTTCAGTAAAGGAAGGTCTTCAAGGGTAATATTTTTTGCACTTAACTTCTGTGTTAAAAGTTCCCAGTTGGCGTGAGAAGTTGCCAAAGCATTTACCGCTACTTTCCCGTTTGAAGGAATTTCGGAAATGATCCAGTCGATATAATGAGGTGTTCCCTCCATTCCGTCTTTGAAAAGATCGATTCCTGAACCAGCCAGCTCGATCGGAGCCTGTGTAAAATATCTTCCGTCTGTCCAGAGTCCCGCTTTATCTTTGGTAACTACCACAAAACCTGCAGAACCCAGAAATCCCGATAGCCATGCTCTCTCCTGCCATTCTTCCGGAAGATATTCGCTCATGTGAGGATCTGCGGAATATACTATAAATGCATCAACATTATTTTTCTGCATTTCTTCACGAAGCGCAGCTACTTTTTCCTTTGAAGTCATTTTATCTTAATTTTTTAAAGAGGTGAAGTTACGATTTTTTTGAGTTTTGAAGATGAAATTATTGTTGTTTTTAAACCGTTTCTGCATGATTGAACGTTTTTCTGTTCCATGTTATTCTTGATTTCCTGAAATGGCAAATATTTGTGGAACAGTAAACATCCTAGCCCGGATTGCAGCATTTGTCTGAGCTCGTTTCTTGATTTTTGGATTTGCGGCGGCTTCGCCGCCGCAAATCCAAAAATCAAGAAACAGCGAGTGCGGAAAGCCGGAAAAAGCTCCTAAAAAAAATCCTTTTAATGATGATAAAAAATCAGAAATTTCGAATTACGGATAAGAAAACGATAATATTTAGATACCACAAAAATCAATTGTTGTTAAAATTTAACATTTTGGAAAGGTTATTGCTTACTTACAAAATATGGAAAGTCAGAATTACAAAAATCACAGGAAATTTTATCCGCCGCATCATTTCATCTATCTTCCATTGCTCTTGGGATTGGAGATATTCGGAGTTTATAAAATCTTTAAAGATGAAACCAACCAACTGATCTGGATTTTGTTTTCCGCTGTTATCTTTCTTCTTTTCTACCTTGCCATTATGCTGAGACAGCATTATGCGCTGGTTCTTCAGAACCGATTGGTTCGGTTAGAATTTAAACAGAGGTATTACGAACTTTTCCAGCAGAGGTCTGATGAGGTTGAAAGCAGACTGAAATTTGACCAGATCGCTGCATTGAGATTTTCTTACGACGATGAATTTAAAGAACTTCTTTACAAAGCACTGAATGATAATATTTCGGGCGATGAGATCAAACGGTCTATAAAAAAATGGCGACCGGATCATCACAGAGTATAAAATAACAAACACCAAATAATAAATTAATCATGAAAAAATGGAGCTTATACAGCATGACCGCATTGTGTCTGCTGACTTTAACAAGCTGCGAAGCAGTAGAAACGATCTTTAAAGCAGGAATGTGGTGGGGAATTATCGTAGTAGTCGCCGTAATAGCTATTATCTTATGGCTGTTTTCAAGGGGTAGGAACTCTTAACCAAATCATCGTATGGAAAATTCAGACCTAGAACTCATCTCACATCTGAAGCCTTCGAAGATCGTAAAAATTATGAAAGATCCGGTAGCCTCTGCAAAGGCGGTACATCTTATATATACCACCGATGCAGAAACGGCCGGAATTACCCGGAAGAAGACCGGAAAAAAATATTCTTACTACAGAGATGGCGAAAAGATCAGGGATAAAGAAGAAATCACAAGAATTAACAAACTGGTAATTCCTCCGGCTTGGGAAAATGTATGGATCTGTGCGCTGGACAACGGACATCTTCAGGCGACAGGTTTCGATGTTAAAAAACGAAAACAATACCGTTATCATCCGCTTTGGAGTGCCCTGAGAAATCACACAAAGTTTTACAGAATGCTTCAGTTCGGGTATGCTTTACCGGATATCCGTCTTCAGGTGGAGAAAGATTTAGCCTTAAGAAATTTTGAAAAAAGAAAGATTCTTGCACTGATCGTAAGTTTAATGCAGAGAACCAACATAAGAATTGGCAATAATGCGTATGAAAAATTGTATGGTTCTTTCGGTTTAACGACTTTAAAGGAGAAACATGTTCAGGTTAAAGGACAGAAAATAACTTTTCATTTTAAAGGAAAAAAAGGCGTAATGCATGATATTGATCTGAAAAGCAGAAGGCTTTCCAGACTTGTACAGAAATGCAAAGACATTCCCGGAAGAGAGCTTTTTCAGTATATTGATGATGAAGGAAACCGCCATACTGTAGACTCCGGAATGGTAAACGACTATATTAAAGAAATCAGCGGTGAAGATTTTACGGCGAAAGATTTCAGAACGTGGTCGGGAACCGTAAATGCTCTGATTGCTTTTAAGGAAATCGGCTATGCAGAAACCCATACAGAATACAAGAAAAAAGTGAAAGAAGCCCTTGAAATAGTTGCTTCCCATCTTGGAAATACAAGTACGGTATGCAGAAAATATTATGTACATCCTTTGGTTATTAATCTGTATGAAAACAACACCATCAAAAAGTATCTTGATGAGCTTGAACAAATAGAGGAAAATGATGGTAAAGCAGATCTCACTCAGGAAGAAAAATTAGTTTTAAAAATTTTAGAAACTGAGAAAATGTAGGGAATTAAAAATTATTTTGAAAGCAGCGCGCAAATAATAATTTAGTATTAAATTTGCTGAAGTAAAGTTTGCAAAAGATGAATATTATAAAGCCTAAACTGTTTGTTATAACATTATTTCTGCTTATAATTTCTGCATTTGTAACTTTTATTTTCATACCGCAACCATTTAAAATTCAGGGAGGATCTTGCTACCAAGGAATTGCAGTATTTTTCACAAATATTATTATGATATTTTGCTTAATGATGTTATCAATATCATTCTTTTTAGCATTTATTGGTCGAAATAAAATTGCACTTATCATTTCTTATTTTTCATTATTTTGCTGGATATTTTGGGCTTTTGTTAGCTCTACAAAGTACCCAATGCAAGGATTGTTATATTTTTCATTCTTTAGCTTTGCAAATTTTCTAAGTATATTTTATCTCATAAAAGCTAAAGAAGTACGAAATCAAAAAGAATAGAATTTTCATTAATCTTTTATGATAATTCAATCATAATAATCATATTGAAATTAACACAGAGTTCCACAGTAATATTCATTATTGCCCTAAAATAAATTGTTGTAAATTTGTATCATTAGCAAATAAAAAATATACAACTAATATGTCTAAAGCAATTTCGCAAGTACCATTTGCAGTAAACGAGCCCGTAAATTCGTATGCACCGGGAACTCCGGAAGTAAAAAGTCTGATCGCCCAGTACAAAAAAATGTGGGCAGAAAAGATCGAAATCCCAATGATCATCAATGGTGAAGAAGTAAAAACAGGAGATAAAGTTCAGCTTCAGTCGCCTCAGGATCATGCGCACAATTTCGGATTTTATCACAGAGGAACCATGCAGCATGTAGATGATGCGATAAACGCTGCGCTGGCTGCGAAAAAAGAATGGAACGAGCTTGGATGGGAACACCGTGCTGCCATTTTCTTAAAAGCGGCTGATCTTTTGGCAGGACCTTACAGAGACGTTATTAATGCAGCAACGATGATCGGACAGTCTAAAAATGTTCATCAGGCTGAAATTGATTCTGCTTGTGAATTCATTGATTTCTTAAGATTCAACGTAGAATTTATGACGGAAATGTATTCTGAACAGCCGGTTTCTGACGCAGGAATCTGGAACAGAGTGGAATACAGACCATTGGAAGGATTCTGTTTTGCGGTAACTCCTTTCAACTTTACAGCGATTTCAGGAAATTTACCGACCTGTATGGCAATGCTTGGAAACGTAGTGGTTTGGAAGCCTTCTGATAAACAGGTTTATTCCGCAAAAGTAATCATGGATGTTCTTACGGAAGCAGGTCTTCCAAAAGGGGTTATCAACATGATCTTCACGGATGGAAAAGAAACGGCTGAGAAAGTTTTGGCACACAGAGATTTTGCAGGGCTTCACTTTACAGGTTCTACAAAAGTGTTCCAGGGAATGTGGAAAATGATCGGAGACAATATTCATAATTACAGAACATATCCAAGAATTGTTGGAGAAACCGGAGGGAAAGATTTCGTAATTGCGCATCCTTCTGCAAACGTAGAAGCAGTGGCAACTGCTTTAGTAAGAGGAGCTTTCGAATATCAGGGACAGAAATGTTCTGCGGCTTCAAGAGCGTATATTCCTCAGTCTCTTTGGGCAGATGTGAAAAAAGTAATGGAAACTCAGATCGCTTCCATCAAAATCGGTTCTCCTGAAGATCCTTCTAACTTTGTAAATGCAGTAATTGACAAAAATTCTTTCGAAAAATGTAAAGGATATATTGAAAGAGCGAATGCTTCAGATGAAGCAAACGTTGTAATCGGCGGTAAAACAGACGATTCTAAAGGCTGGTTTGTACACCCTACTGTTATTGAAACTACAAATCCTCAGTACGAAAGTATGGTTGAGGAAATCTTCGGGCCAATCTTATCTGTTTATGTTTATGAAGATGCAAAATGGGCTGAAACTTTACAGTTGGTAGATTCTTCTTCACCATATTCTTTAACGGGGTCTGTTTTCGCACAGGACAGATATGCGGTAAATGAAGCATTCAAAGCATTGGAAAATGCATCCGGAAACTTCTACATCAACGATAAACCTACAGGAGCCGTTGTTGGTCAGCAGCCTTTCGGTGGCGGCAGAGCTTCAGGAACAAATGATAAAGCAGGTTCTAAAATGAACTTATTGAGATGGACTTCTGTAAGATCTATCAAAGAAACTTTTGTATCTCCTAAAGATTACAAATATCCATATTTAGGATAATCATTAATGAACAATACCTAATTGTTGTTCTTATATCAAAACAGCCCCGGAATTTCGGTTTCGGGGCTGTTTTATTTATTTAAATCCTGTACCAAAATAATTTATTAACAAAATTTAATTGATTTTATTGATACTTTAATATTCATATTACCTTATCGGAACAATTCTTGAACTGTAAATAACCTATTCACACCAAAAATAAAATATTATGAAAAAGTTATTGTTAATGGCAACAGTCGGAATTTTTGCAGTAAGCTGCGGTACGAAAGAATCTTCCATGTCGACAACCAACTCAGATTCTGTAAGAGCAGATAATACAAGAACTGCAGCACCTGCCACAACAGACACAATGTCTACCGCGAGAACAAATCCTGACAGCATGAAGATGAAAATGGATTCAGCTAACACTATTAAATAACAACAACATTTAAGGTACAGTCTAATAATCCTCGGAAAATATTCTGAGGATTATTTGTATCAGAATTTTAAAAGTTTCTTTTTACTTTTTACTTTTTACTTTTTACTTTTTACTTTTTACTTTTTAAATCATTATATTTGATATACACTAAACATTAAAAATTTACTATGAAAAAATTATGGATTTCCGCCATTTTAGGATTGCTCCTTTTAGGAAGCTGTGCCGACAAAAAAGAAAACAGGGAAGAATTTAAAGAAGAACACAATAAAGATTCTTTAAGAAACAGAATGGGAGATTCTGCCGTTGCTAATTCAGAAAATACAACACCTTCAGACAGTACAAAAACTGCTTCAGATTCAACAAAAATGAAATAAAAAAACAAAACCGCGGAAATCTGCGGTTTTGTACTTAAAAAAACTTGACTGAAAAAAACCGGGCAATCACCCCGATTGTATTGTTAGGAAGATTATTCTCCCAGATAAATAAACGTATTCACCACCAGATAAGCAGACCGGTTGTCGATAGATTTTCCTCCGCCTCCTGTAGAAATGGTTGCTGTTCCTGCCACAGTATGCATATGCGCTCCTGCAGGTGCTGTATTGTTCAGCATTCCGATACCGCCCCATGCTGTTGATCCTCCATCTGGAACATAACCTCCTGAACTGTTGTTAACGGTAGTTCCGCCCAGCAAAAAACCGCCTTCTGTGGAAGAATGGGTATGAGATCCCGCACTTTGTGCAACGCCGTTTACAGGTCCGAAAAGGGTGATATTCGGTAGATTAGACTGCAGAATTCCGAAATGGTTTTCGCCTCCTGTTGTGCCTAGAACTTCTCCGTTGGCTCTGGATTTTAAAACCCGGTCTCTGGAATCCGGCAGATTATCCGTGAATCCTAAACTTGCCGCTGCTGTCTGGCTCGCAGGTGAAAGTACAGAAATACTTCTTCCGTCCAAAAGATACCAACCTGCGTGATCTGTCTTTTTTACAGAAGTTTTAATATCCCCGATGTTCTTGCTGTTTAATGATTTTTCATCACCAAGCATGAGTTTCTGCCAGATTGTACCATCAAAATAATACAATCCCTGAGAATCTACCCTGTTGGTTTTTGAAGTGATTGAAGTTACCGGTGATGTTACATACACTATAGTTCCGGCGTGTGCGCTTGAATATCTGAAATCTCCCGCTCTCAGCTGATCTCCTGTTAATCTCGGCGGCAAAATACCCTCCGCAGTGGAGCCATCGCTGTTTTTGGCGACTACATCCAAACTCGTTATAGGATTAGCTGTATTGATCCCGATCTGCGAAAGCGCAAAATTAGATCCTACAGTAGCCATAACGACTGTAAAAATTGTTCTCATCCGTTTAATTCGTTACTAGTTAATGTTTCATGGTTTGGTGCAAAATATCGGTTACATATTTTACAACATTGCTAGCGGCATTATTAGTTTTAGTGTTTAGGTGCAGCAGTACGGCTTTATTTTTCCGAAAAAAATTCTGATAACTGCAGTAGTAACAGCTATCCCGTAAAACTGGCGCAAATATAATGCACCCAATAGTTTCTGAGAAAAGAAAGGTTATCTGTTTTCAGGAAAATGAAAAGAAACCCATTATCGTAACTGATCATTTTCACGAAAACCAAAAATATTATCCTCCTGATTTTCAAAATCTAATAATTTAATATATACGGAAGGCGAATGATCTGTCATCTGTTTAAAAACGGAGGCAAACTTGCTGTGAGAAGAAAATCCGCACTCTTCAGCGAGGATGCTGATCTTATATTGACGGTATTTTTCGTCATTAATAAGCTTATCGACGATGTAATTTATCCGTAAACGATTGATGTATGTTTTAAAATCTGAATTTTTATGGCGGTTGATGAGGTGCGAAAGATACTTCGTATTGGTATTTAATTCTCCTGCAAGAAAGGAAAGAGACATATTTTTATTCGTGAAGGAAGTTCCCTTTTCAAAATCATTCAGGAGTTCCAGAAGTTTGGCTTCGGTTTCGGAAGTCATCGGAGATTCTGCTTTTTTTCTGTCTTTTTCATTCTCGCTGCGATGAATTTCTTCTACGGAAATATTGATAAAATCTTTGTAAGGATTCTCAGGAGGGAGATCTCCATCCGCAACAAAAGCCTGCCGATGGTTTCTCAGGATATTCCTGATTCTTGCAAGCTGCTTTTTCTGTTTGGATCTGAAATGAAGAAATAATCCTATTAATGCAGAACATAAAACAATAATTGCAACATTCTTTGCAACATTTATTGTTTCATGATGCTCATGTATGGTAACCGGAAAAATATTGACCAGTAGTAATAAAAACTGGTGGAAACTATTAGACATACTTCAACAAATTATTATCCTTGTTATAATAATTCATCATTTTCATGGGGTGTCTTTTTGTTTTTCACAAAACTAAGAATAATTTATTTTTTAATAAAATTTAATACTTCCAATTAATTCGATAGGTAAAACGAAAATATTTACTGTTTTTAATAAGATATCCGTTCCTGTTTTAACCTGAAATTAAAAAAATAATCAAAACAACGTTGTAACTATTTCTCTCCTTAAAAGACTTATTTATTAACATAATTATTACATTTGCAACCAATAAAAAGTATTTATGAAAAAACTATCGATAGTTTCTGCCTTATTCATCGGAGCGTTTGCTCTCGCGCAGGGAATAAAATTTGAGGAATCCAACTTTACAGCCGTTCTTGCTAAAGCAAAAAAAGAAAATAAACTTGTATTTATCGACGCATACACCACCTGGTGCGGACCTTGTAAACTGATGGCTAAAAATATTTTCCCACAGAAAACCGTAGGAGATTATTACAACTCACACTTCATCAATGCAAAAATTGATATGGAGAAAGGCGAAGGAATAGAAATTGCCAAAAAATACAACGTAAAAGCCTTCCCTACTTACCTTTTCGTAGACGGAAACGGAGAACTGGTACACAGAACTTTAGGATATGTGGAAGAAAACGACTTCATCCAGTTTGCAAAAGATGCAGGAGATCCAAACAAAAGATTAACCGCACTGAAACAAAAATTCGAAGACGGCGAAAAAGATCCTGAGTTTCTGAAAAACCTTGCTTCTCTTACGATGTATAATGATGCTGAATTTACAGGAAGAGTAATGGAGCGTTATTTCAGTTCGAAAAGAGAACTGGACAGAGAAGATGTTCAGATGTTGCTTTCCGTTGCACAGAATCCGGACAGCCCGATGTACAAAATTTTTCAGGCAAAAAAGGATGAAATCTCAAAGGTTATTACTCCTGAAAAGTATGAAGCGATTGACAAAAATATCAAGATCAGCAGTGTCTTTAAAAAATCTTACAACGCACAGTCGAAAACGTGGGACGACAATTATTTCCTGACGGAAGCTCAGAAATTTTTGTCTAAAGAAGAAGCAGAAAAAATCCTGAAAAAAGCACAGGCTTCAAGAGCTTTAAGAGATAAAGACTTTGCCAAATACGAAAAACTGACGCTTGAACTGAACCAGGACACTTCTGCATTAAGCTCCGAAGAACTGAATTCTCTTGCATGGAATTTCTTTGAAAATGTAAGCAACAAAGCATCTTTGGAAAAGGCATTAGTCTGGGCGCAGGAATCTGTAAAGAAAGACGAAAACTTCGCGAATACCGATACTTTAGCCAATCTTTACAACAAAACCGGCGACAAGAAAAACGCCAAACTGTGGGCTGAAAAATCCATCGAACTGGCAAAAAAGACAGGACAGGATTCTTCTGATACGGAGAAACTGCTGAAGAGTTTGAATATTCAGTAAAAAATAAAAAGGTTGTCTTAAAATGGACAACCTTTTTTTATGAACATAAATCAGAATTTTAATCCAGATGATTATTATCTTTTCTGTGTCTTTTTTCCACCCATTCTTTTTGTTCTTTGGTTAAAGTTCTTCCGGTTGCCATAAAAAAAACTCCTACAGGATCATTTTGAAAATCTGCTCTTTTTTTAGAAAACTTCTGATAATCTGTTTCAATGATGTTTCTGATAGGCACTATCAACTCACTGATATTTTTAAGTTTAATTAAGGTAAAGTGAAAATAGTCTTTATCGTCATAAGCTTCAATTACCAATCTGGGTAATCCTTTAAAAGTATAAGGTCCTTCAGAAACAGGAACTTCTTCCGTATACCACGCGGTAATATTTTTATTTCTATATTTTCCTACTGCTTTTCTGCATTTATAAGTACTTATTATTTTAGTATCATCTTCTAATTTCCAATCAATTTTTTGATCTGCTTCAAAAGCATACGTTGCATTAAAAATCTTATCGTAAATCTCTAATTTATTTTCAGATTTAAATACTTCCGGATTAAAATAAGCTTTTGGAATTTTAGAAAAATCAATAATAATTCTTCCGTTTATTGGATTTTTGATACTATTCTTCGTTGATTCCTTCGCCAAAGAATCATAAATTGCCTTTTGATCGCTTTTGAAAATAGAAGATTTCTTACCTATCCACAGACTCGTCATTTCTTCTTTTTGACTGTTTGCATCTGTTGTGTCTATTAAAAATTTAGTCAAATAGGTACATTTAATATTTGAATTTTCCAATTCCTGAGAATATAAAATATTCCCTAAAAATATCAGAACTAAAAATAATAATCTCATCATGTTTTAAAAATTTAATAAAGTCTCAGTATAAAACTGACTGAGACTTTCTATTTACAAATTATTATTGTTTATCCACAAAAGAATTTTGTTGCCAATGTCCCATTTGTGGTCATACAATTCCATGCATCATCCCATGTTGAAACACACGTTCCTGAACCGTAGCAAACCTGATCGTCAAGAAACATATCTAAACAGGGAATATACATTGAGTATTCTATACAATTATATTGTAATGTTTTAGATTCTGCTTTAGAAGATTCATTCGTGTTTTTTTTCTGAATAACTTCTTTTTTCTCTTTTTCTGTTTCTTTAGCAGGTTTTGTTTCTTCTGCGTTTTTTGCATTTACCAAGCCGGCAACTCCAAAAGCTGCCAATAAAATAATTTTTTTCATTTGATTTGAAATTTAAAATTAAACATTTTTTTACATCAAAAGTATTTCGCGAAACTTTTTTCAAAAATAAAATCTCATTCCCTAATCGTCTATTCCAAACAGAATAAAATACAATTCCGTTTGGAATAAATTTTTTCTCCCAAAAACAGTATATTTACAGTTCAATTTCCATAATTATGAATAACAGTGTTGGCTTTAAAATAAAAAAACTTAGAGAACAGAAAGAAATGTCTCAGGAAGATCTGGCTTTTCAGCTTGAAGTTTCCCAAAGCTATCTCAGCAAAATTGAAAATGGGAGCATTGAAAAATTAGACTTTATTTTTATGCAGAAAGTGGCTGAGTTCTTTAAAGTAGAACCTCAGTATTTTTTGGAAGGAGATACGTTTATTAATGATATTGAAAATAATAATGGAATGTTGGTAAATAATTTTAATAATTCAAATGGTATTGTTAACAACGTTTCAGAAGATTTATTAAAAAATGTAATTAATAATCAGCAGCAGATCAGCCAACTTATGGAAATGCAGAATAAACTGATCGAAAAAATGCTGAAAGAAAAATAGGGAGAAGCATTCTCTACCCGAGAATACCAAAACCCAAACAAGTTCTTGCTTTCTCGTTCCGAGAAAGTTCAGCCTGAAAGAGAAACACACTGTCTCGCTCCGAGAAAGTGTAAACCCAAACAGTTTGGCTCCGTCTCGGACCGAGAAAACGCAAAACCGAAAAGAACGATAAATCCGGACAGCCGAAACGGCTGAACTTTCAGAAGATTCTTCATTTCATCATGCTTCGCAAAATCCACAAAGGTTTTTCAATGATGGCAAATTACGGACAGTCATAAAGTTTTAACAGGTCTATCATAAAAAACAAAATCCGCAGACTGTTCTGCGGATTTCTTTCCTATTTTCTTTCAAATTAATTATTATAAACCAGCACCTGCATTTTTGTCAGCATTGCCTCTGTATCGCCATTGTAACCTGCATATCCCGAAGGAACGAAATTCACATTCTGGTTTCCGGACCATGAAGAATATTGAACTTTAAAGATATATGTTCCGGCAGAAAGTGTTACTGATTTTAAAAATGTAGTTGGAGCAGGTAAATTAACCAAACTTCCTCCATCTCCCGATGATGTATAAGCCGAAGAAATTTTTGTACCATTCTGAAGCAAACTAAATACCCCTTGTGTAGCCTGCCCTGCCGCAGTAGAAACATTTACAGCATATCCTAAAATTGTAAATAAAAAAGTCTGCGTTACGCCTGCCGGAACGATTAAACTAATAGTAACTCCCGGTACATCTGCAGTATTCCCCTGATTAATTGTAAGAGCAGTGGTTCCCTGCACATAATTGGCAGAAGAAACAGTTCCGGATACTGTATTCAAGGTTTTCCATACAGGAGCCGATCCTGTTCCGCCTGAAGTGAGAACTTGTCCGGAAGTTCCTGCACTTCCTGCCGTAGAGCCATCGCCCCCTACATTTAATTCATTGGTAACCTGTAAGGAACCATTAACATGCAGAAGCTTCTGCGGCGTTTGGGTTCCTATCCCTGTATTTCCTGCTCCGGTTACCGTTATTCTATTGGTATTATTGGTAAGAATATTTACAGGATTGGCAGAAATTGCATTCAAATTTATACCTGTGCTGGTTCCTGATGTCGTTATCTGAGCAGCAGAGTTGTTATCTATAAACATATTTAAAACTGCTGTACCGCCGGTTGCCTGAAATGCTCCTCTTGAAGATCCTGCTGCTGAAACAATACCCTGAATCCCCGTAGTTCCTATTCCCACATTATTAGTTCCGTTCACAAAAGAAAGTGAGTTTCCTGCTGTTGTTACAATTCTGTTAGCGGATAGTGTCCCGTTAGAATTATAAATATTCAGAGGTGTACTTAATTTAGACCATACTGTACCATCATAATAATAAAATCCGGTATTATCAATATTGACGGCAGATGCCGTTTGTGTTCCTGTAGCAATACTATTGATATACACTAAAGTTGACGTAGGCACTCCCGTCATGCTCTGGGCTCTTTGCCTATCAATTCTTGGGATCAGTATTCCGTCAACATTAGTTGCGGTTCCTGTTGCATTTTTAGCTGCAATATCAAAAGTTGAGGAGGGATTTTCTATTCCGATACCTATTTGAGCAGAATGTAATAAAGGGATAAGCGTTATCCCTGTTAAAAATATTTTTTTCATTGGTGGGTAAGTTAGGTTATTAACTTCTACTAAGGTATGTATAATAAAATCAAAAAAAACATTTTATTTTCAATTTTTTTATTAATTTTCGTTAAATAATAAAAAATCATTAAAAATAAAAGCTAATTTATTAATCATTTTTCAATAAATCCCCCTCAAAAAAACATTTATGTAAATACAAGCTGTCTCTCGTAGTTATTAATATTCAAACAAAACACTTCCCCAGGTGAAGCCACTTCCAAAGGCTGAAAGAAGCACCAAATCTCCTCTTTTTATTTTCCCTTGCTCAATCGCTTCGCTTAAAGCAATCGGGATAGAAGCTGCCGTTGTATTTCCGTATTTCTGGATGTTATTGAAAACCTTTTCGTCCGGAAGTCCAAATTTCTGCTGAACAAACTGGGCAATTCTTAAATTCGCCTGATGCGGAATAAACATATCTACATCGTCAATTGTTTTTCCTGCTTTATCCAAAGCTTCCTGCATGGTTTCAGGGAATCTCGTTACTGCATTTTTAAACACGAAATTTCCATTCATGATCGGGTAAACTTCTTTGTTCGTTACATTTTCAGGCTCTTTTCTCATCCTGTCGCTCCATCCGTATTTGGAACCCGGAAACTGGGTGCATAATTCATCTGCAAATTTCCCTTCAGAATGCATGTTGAATGCTAAAATATCTCCTGCGTTTTCATCTTCTGTTGCCGACAATACAATCGCTCCTGCCCCATCGCCGAAAATAACGGAAACGCCTCTTCCTTCATCCG
This sequence comes from Chryseobacterium sp. 2P, assembly GCF_059579425.1. Lineage (NCBI taxonomy): Bacteria > Pseudomonadati > Bacteroidota > Flavobacteriia > Flavobacteriales > Weeksellaceae > Chryseobacterium > Chryseobacterium sp. 2P. The sequence goes on along the minus strand of NZ_CM184194.1, from coordinate 1,362,211 downwards.
AGAAATCAAGCCCGAAAGAATGCACTTCCGCACCGACCACCAAAATATTTTTATATGTTCCGGATTTAATGAAGGCATTTGCCACACTCGTTGCATATACAAAACCGGAACACTGGTTTCTTACATCCAAAGCGCCAATGGTATCGCAGCCAAGCATATCCTGCAGCAGAACACCGCATCCCGGGAAATAGTAATCCGGAGAAAGGGTTGCAAAAACAATATAATCTATATCTTTAGCCGTTAAACCCGCATTGGCAATCGCTTTTTCGGAAGCTTTAAAACCTAAATAAGCTGTCGTTTCCTGAGAATCGTTCCTGTTTTTACGGTGTCTTCTTTCTTTTATCCCCGTCCTTTCCGTGATCCATTCGTCATTGGTGGTCATTAATTTTGCTAGATCATCATTGGTAACAACGTTATCTGGAACATAAAATCCGATTCCTTTTATTGTACTTTTAATCATATAGTTTTTTAATTTTGACAAAGATAAACTTATTTAAGACATAGTATTTCAAAATATTATATTTTTACGGCATGCCAATTGACACGATTTACAGAGATTCCCAGTGCGAATGGGTGGATGTAGAGGCTCCCACAGCGGAAGACCTGAAATTTTTACACGAACGGTACGAAATCAATAATCTTCTTCTGGAAGATACCTTAGATCCCAATCACTTACCGAAATATGAAGAGGACGGAGAGGTAAAATTCTTCCTTCTGCGGGAAAGTACCGAGCTGGAACGCAAAAACCTCAACACGATCAGCGACATCAGTACGAAAATTGGGATTTTTATTCTGGGAAGAACGATCATCACAATTCACAGGATGAAAACGAAGAGCATTGCAGAAACCAAGAAACAGCTTTCTGCCATGAAAACCGAAACCACGTCCAGAAATATCGCGTTGAAAATCGCACTGCTCATCATGAAAAGTTTTGATGATGAATCGGTAAGTCTTCTGGAAACGATGGACAATATCGAAAACGAAATTTTTCTTAAAAATACCAACCATACGAACCAGATTAAAAGGTTATACAAGCTGAAAAGAAAATCGGGGCTGAATTCAAGAGTGCTTACGATTTCCACAGATGCCATCGATAAATTTAAATTACTCGGACTTCAGGATTCTGAAGCGTATGATTTAAAAGACAAACACAAGGACGTTGTTGCAGATTTCGATCATCTTAACGCACAGATCACCAACCTTATCGGGATGTTTCTTGCTCTTTCGGATCAAAAAGCCAACCAAGTGATGAAAGTTCTGGCAATTTACTCGGTGTATTTTTTACCTATCACCTTTATTGCAGGAGTTTACGGAATGAATTTCGACAATATTCCTGAACTGCATCTGAAACATGGTTACTTTTATACTTTGGGCTTAATGCTTTTGGTTGTAATCTGTACCTTTATCTACGCGCGAAGAAAACAATGGTAATTTTCCCGCTTTAATTATCGTGAAAATACTGTGGCTGAATATTTTAAATATCACTAATTTTAAATCGAAAAAGAAGAACGGTTAAATTTAAATACGCTAATTCTTTTCCCAAAAGTTTTTTAGCATTTAACATTAGATTTCTCCTTCCGTCGGAATGACAGTGAAAAGAGGCATATTTTATTTCCCGCGTTCGCGTGAGGGATACGGAAGGTCCGACTGAAAGGAGGAGTTTCAGCGCGGCGCTTCGCGCCGCGCTGAAACCGGAACGAAGTGAAGCCTGCAGAAGCCCGACCCGAAGTGATGATGCGGGGAAACCTTATAGGTTTTAAAAACCTATAAGGTTTGGATAGGGAAAACGGAGGGACACGCCCAAATAAAAAATAAAAACAACCAAAAACAAAAGCCATGAAACCTGAAATACTGCAAAAAATTCTTGAGGAAAATGTTCTCTCAAAAGAATCCAAAGAAAAACTTTCCGCGTTGCACGACCGTATTTCGGCGAAAGAATTTTCTGATCTACTGGATGCGGAAGGCAATCAGTATGTGGAATTTGTGCAGGAAGGAGGTGGAGTCTGGGGAAGCGCACTGGTGGGTTATCTGTACGGACTGGAAATTTTCGGGATCCGTTTTCTGAAAGTAGCGGGAACGAGTGCCGGAGCGATTAATACGATGTTGATCGCCGCGTGTAAAACCAAAGAAGAAGCTAAAAGTGAAGTGATTAAAGATATTCTCTTCAACTGGAATTTCTCCGACTTTATGGATGGAAAACCGTATGTAAAAACAACCATCCATTCCATGCTGAATAACAAAAACTTCCTGAAGATCAATTCCATTATCGCAGGAATTATTATGCTGATTCTCGTGATTGCGCCTTTTGCCATTTCTTCGGAAACAACGCTGAGAGCCAAACTGCTTTTTCTGGTTCCCATCATTCCGATCATTATTGCTTATCTGTATCTGAGAAAGTTATATAATGATCTGAAAAAAGCCAATTCAGGATTAAATCCCGGAAATACTTTTCTGAATCAGATGAAAGATGTTCTGGATGCTTTCGACATTAAAACAGTGGCTGCGCTGAATGACAAGTTTGTAAAAAAAGGCAGAGACCTCAACCTGAATTACCGTCATGGCAACGAAACACAATATTACAATATTGCCTTAGAAAGCATTGAAGAAATTCATCAGAACAACAAAGAACACATCGATGAAATCCGGTTTAAAATATTCTACGACGGAGTTGTTAACAACGAATATTATAAAAAAGATCCTTTTTATTCCTTAAAATCGGAATACATCGTGATTACAACGGATATTAACGCCAAAATAAAAGTGGAGCTTCCCACAATGGCGAATCTGTACTGGTCGGAAGAAGAGCTGAAAAAGATCAGTCCGGCTGAATTTGTAAGAGCTTCGATGTCGGTTCCGTTCTTTTTTGAACCTTTTCAGAAGCAGATTGATAAAAATGATGATTCCGTAAAATATGCATGGAGATTCTGGATGAATACGAAACAGGAAGACATCAACCCTGCCGGAGTTTTTATTGATGGCGGAAGTATTTCCAATTTTCCGATCGATCTTTTCCACGCAACTGATATTTTTTATCCGAGAATGCCTTTATTCGGCGTACAGTTAACGAGCGACTCCGATATTCAGTCTGAAAAAGGAAAGACCAGCGCAGAAATTTTAAAATCTCCCCTTTCTTTTGCAGGCAATATTATTGATACTTTAAAAGGTTTTAACGACAAAACGTTTCTCACCAAACATACGTTTTATCATCTTTTCAGCATTCAGACCGTGAACTGCGGAACCAGCAACTGGCTGAATTTCTTTATGCAAAGAGAAGAAAAGGAAGAGCTCTTCAACCGCGGATTTTCTGCGGCTCTGGATTTCCTGAGTAATTTCGACTGGCAAAAATACAAATGCGAAAGAATGATGCTTTCAATGAAAGAGAAAAAGATCCTGAATGAAGAGGATACGAAAACGGTGGGGTAAACAATTGCTTATTATTATTTCCTGCTTCTTTAAAATTAACCCTAAAGGGCAATTGTCTCCCGTCTTTCAATATTATAAATTTACAGTAATAAAAACATAAAAAATTTATAATCATGGCACTATTAAATAGAGAAAAGATTAAAACCGTAGTTTTAGAAAGTCTTGCAACGATTGCAGATCTGCCGGAAAATCCGGAAGAAGCAAATTTTTCCGCATGGAATAATTTTCATAAGCATGTTTTTCTGTCTACATTAAAAGGCAAAATAAATGCCCTTCCTTATTTTATGAATGACGGAACTACTACACACATGGCTTATTATGATATTGCCTTAAATCCGGATTCTACTGATAACTGGGCTACTGTAAAGGATTGTATCAACTGGATTAAAAAAAACCAGAGAGTCGTTTATCTTTAATAACTTCAGATACTTTATCATGAAATATCTATTCTTATTTATCACTTTACTTATGATTCCGTCAGGTTTATCTGCACAGACAGAGACTGTTGCAGTTCCCAAGGGAATCAGCCTTACCTTTAATAAAGGAGAAGGAGAAAACGCAGTATATCTGGATATTCAGCTAGAAATGAAAGAGAGTGATGCAATAAATTTCGATTACTGGCTCAACAATCCATCAGAAATGCCCGTATTTTCTCTTCAGTATGCTGATCAGAAACTGGATTGCCCACTGACCGTTAAACGGCAGCTATCGGGAAATGCAGTAGGATTTAAAATCACAGGGTTCACACCATCTACTTTTGACAGATTTTTAAACAAAGATCATGACAATCAGATTACGATAAGAGTTGACAAGGATGTGAGAATAAATCTCTTTGATGAAAGGGGAAATCCCTCAAGAATATGGATTATAAAAGCGGATATAATCAACACGCTAATTAATGAAGAACTGAAAATTACTGAAGATGAACGTACAGATTTTCTTACTTCTCTTAACAACTTTTACTATCATGAGAATAAAGTCGATTTTGGGGTAAATCCGGGAAGGGACTCAATTAAAACAAACTACATTCTGTCTCTCCGTTTTCAGAATGCTTATAACAGGAAAAGATTTCTGAGCTGTAATGAAAATACGAAGAGAATGCCTGTCTATTGGAATCTGGATGCAAGATTAAGTACAAATTTCAAAGATTCTTTAAACTATATAAAAATATACCCTGCTAATTTTCTGTTTGAGAATTTTTCCGGGAAACTTCCTTACCAGCTGAGTGTAAAACTGGGAAATGAGTCGGATCAGAGCTTCATCAATAAACGTGTTGCTGCAGATGCATCAGTAAATATGATTGTTCCCAATCTCATAAACCTTACGACAGCAGAATCCAACCGGTTACGGCTGAAACCAGTGATAACAGCAGGAATTAAAGGATATTATGATTATTCCAATGATATCACTTCATTTACCTCCGGTATGGCACATATCGACGGATATTATTATATTCCTGTTTTTAACAATTATGCCATTATTGTAGAAGCAACCTCGTTTTATGATTTCAGCAAAGAAAGAAATCCTTCCGGAAAGATACAGGGAAATTATTCAATTACATTGGGAGCTGAAATACCAAAAACAGGATTCAAGGCAATGTTTAAATATACAGACGGAAAATCGGATATTAATTTCAGGCAAGGTTCTATTATTTCCATAGGTCTGCTGATGGACTTCTTTCAGGAAAAGAAAAATAAACCGAAATAGCAATGAAGAATAAGCAGGCTCCCTTGAAATAAAAAATAACTTCTGTATTTATTATTCTGTCGCTTTTTAATACAAGAGGCTGTTTCCGAACTGAAACAGCTTCTTCTATAAAATGAGTTGATTCTCTCTCCTATCCATACTTTACAAGAAATCTTTCAAAAATGATTGCTAAATTGCGTTTCGTTAAAGAAATGAATATGCCCACCAAAAAAGACCTTCGGGAAAACCTTTCCCTTCCGACATTTGAAAACAGCAGTGAAACAGAATTATTTCAGAATAATGTGCTTCGCCCTGTTTTAAAATTACAGAATGATATTTTCATCCAGATATTCAGAGACTATGCAATGAGAAAAATGTCAGATTTTACTTCTCTGAAAAACGAACAGAAAATAAATTTCACCGAACAAAGCCTGCAAAAAGATATTGCCCTGAAAAACACCTTCATCGGAATGACAATCGGGATGCTCACTCCGGAAGAAATAACGATCTATCTTTCCGACAGCAAATCTTTTAATAAAAGAATCATCAATATGCTTTCTGAAAGAATCAAAAGCCAGATCGAAGCTTTATAAATCAATAGATAATTGTTGAAACTACGGTTTGTTCCACATCGGATCATGTTTTAAAACCTCATCATATACGGGACAGCTTTCTGCGTGGGAGCCTTTGAGATAACCGATGCTCATCAGGAATTCATTTACGATTTCACCGCCTGTAAATTTGAAGGTCTTTTTGAAAAGCTTCATCCATTCCGGCAATGTTTTGGGATGATGATGTTCCAGCCATTTTTCAAAAGAACCGAATTCTTTCTGCAGTTCTACAATGGTTTTTGCATTTTCTATGGCAGCATTTACTTTCAGCTTATTCCTGATAATTCCAGAATCGTTCAGCAGTCTTTCACGGTCAGATTCACCGTAAGAAGCCACTTTCTGAATGTCAAAATCATCATACGCCTTTCTGAAACCTTCTTCTTTTTTGAGAATGGTTTCCCAGCTCAGCCCTGCCTGATTGATTTCCATCACCAGTCTCCCGAACAGCTCATTATCATCATGAATCGGAAAACCGTAATGCTTATCATGGTATCTTTTGTGCAGTTCTCTCCTGCTTTCAGGCTGCATTCCTTCAATTGCCGCGCAATAACTCATTGTTGTTATTTTTTGTGGATAGTTATGTGCAAATATAAGCACGAGTAATGACAACTGTATGGCAGGAGAAAATTTTTATATCGTTAGATTTCTTTCTAACTTTAAAAAATATGTATTTTCGGCTCAAAATAAATTAATTGAAACCATGAAATATCTTTCGCTTCTGATTTTTATTATGTTAATATATTGCGGCAAAAAAGAATCAAAACCAATTAAAAACCCATCTGTTCCTCAACAAAATATAGCTCTTCTGGTTGATAATTCACTTACAATGATTGCAAAGGATTTTGAACCTGACAGAATTTCGGTTCTTAAAGAAACAACCAAAAATATAATTGAACATAAAAAAGAAAATCAGGCCTTTTCAATTGTTGTTTTTGCAGGTAATTCTTATATTCTATGTCCTTTAACAAAGGATAAAAATAAACTATTTGCTGCTGTAAACGGATTAAACAGGGGGATAATGAAATTAAAGCCCGGAACTAATTTTTCCAATGCTTTGCTTAATGGGATCAATTCTTTATCTGGCGAATTTGATTATAGATCAATGATATTATTTAGCGACGGAAAAGAAACAATACAATCATATCCTTTAGAAATTCCTCTGGAGGATGCAAAGAGGAATAATATTACCATCCATACCACAATGATTACTCCTAAGGATTTTACAATATTGCCTTTAACCATAGATTCGAAAGGAAATTTTCAATTTATAAAAATGAAAGCTAAACCTGCAGACAGTGCACTTATGAAGAAAATATCTTCAGAGACAAATGGGAATTTTAAATTATTTTACACAAAACAAGAAATTCAAAAATTCAATTTTATTCAGTTCTTCGAAAGCCATCATAAAGAGAATAAAAAAGTTTCTCCGAAAATTAACGATAACGAATTAAGTAAAATTTATAAGCAAATTCAGAAAACCAATGACAGTCTCAACATCATATTTCAAAAGTAATATCAACTTTCATCAGTCATAAAAAAAACCTCCACAAAAGGAGGTTAGTTTATGTAAGTAAAATGTTTAATGCACTCCACTCAGATCAATCTTCTCTTTGCTCTTTCGTTCCTTAATAAATAAGATGAACGGAATACAGACAAGAAAGATTACCCCAAGATAAAGAAAAACATCCATGTAAGAAAGTACGGTTGCCTGTTTCGTTACCGAAAGATCAAGCATTTTGTAGGCGGCGTTCATTGCGGCATCGGGAGTCATTCCTTTTGCGATAAAACTGCCTTTCAGAGCCTGTAACCTTTGCTGTACCGCAAAATCGGTCTGGTCGAGGTGCGAAATAAGATTCACCCTGTATTTCTGACTCGCATTGGCAATAAATGTTGTTATCGCAGCAATTCCGAAGGAACCTCCAAGCTGTCTCATCATTCCTGTAAATGCAGCTCCCTGACCGATTTCCTGCCCTTTCAATGTACTTAAAGAAAGCGAAGTGATCGGAATAAACAGTAAACCCAATCCGGCTCCTCTTACAATCAGCATCCAGAAGAAGGCATTTTTTCCTGTATCCGGAGTTAATATTTTATATCCCCAGAAACTGTAGATAAAGAAGATGAATAATCCCAGTGAAACCAAAATCTGCTGTTTGGCTCCTTTCGAAAGCAGTCTTCCGATAATCGGCATCATGAAAGCGGTTGTTAAGGCCGCCGGAATCATTAAAGCACCCGACTGAAGCGCCGTCCAACCCAAAATACTCTGGGTATACAAAGGAACGATAAATGTTGAGCCGTACAAACCAAATCCTAAAACGAAAGACATCACGGTTCCGATTCTTAAGTTTCCGTTTTTCAGAACTCGCAGTTCTACAATCGGATATTTAAAGGTAAGTTCTCTCCAGAGGAAAAGGATAAATCCTAAAACGGCTGCTACGGTAAAGAAAACAATCATTCCACTGGCAAACCAGTCTTCTTCATGACCTCTTTCCAGAATAAACTGTAAAGAGCCTACGGTAATTGCCAATAATGCAATTCCAATCCAGTCTACATCCGAAACTTTACGTTTTTCGGCATACTTCGGACTTCTTACAAACTGAAGCGTCATTAAGGTTGCCGCAATCCCGATCGGAATATTGATGTAGAAAATGTAAGGCCAGCTGAAATTATCCACAATATATCCTCCCAACGGCGGTCCCAATGTAGGACCGATAATTACACCAAGTCCGTAAATTGCCTGTGCCATACTTCTTTTTTCAAGCGGATAAGATTCCGTGATGATGGTTTGTGAAGTTACCAGAAGCGCTCCCCCACCGATTCCCTGCATAAGACGGAAAAATACAAGCTCCCAGATGTTGGTCGCATTTCCGCATAAAAAGGAGAAAACGGTAAATATAATGATGGAAGCCGCAAAATAGTTTCTTCGCCCGAACTGCTGGGAAAGCCAACTCGTCATCGGAACAATAATTACGTTTCCGATGGCGTATGCGGTGATTACCCATCCTACTTCGGATAGTGTGGCTCCAAGATTCCCTTTCATTTCATTCAGGGCAACGTTTACAATCGTGGAATCCACTATTTCAAGCAAAGCACAAAGAATTGCCGTAATCGTAATGATTACTCTTCGGGCTCCGTATTCTACTAATGAATCTTGCATAGTTTTTTAGTGTTGTATTAAAAATCAAGAGATTTGAGATTCGGAAATATGAACAAGTTTTTACGAACCAACTTTGTTCTCTCATCACGGGGATGAGGTTTAAGAAAAATTTAGCTGATTAAAATTTCATCAAAGTATTTCCAAATCTCTAAATTTCTCAATTTTAAAAAAGTGAATTGTCAATAATCATCCTCTTCCATTGTCAGATTTTACCTTCTGCATTTTCCTCTGCATGATCTGTCTTCATTAAACCGGAATTCTGCTGCATCGTTCAGCTTCATCATTTCAACATCAATTTTCTTCTTCATATCCGGCAACCGCTTCATTTATCGTCTTCATTTCCTGTTTCCTCTTCATGATCTTTCTGCATTACATCGGAACCTTCTTCATAGATCAACTTCATCATTTCCACATCTTTCGCTGATCTCAGCTTCATTGATCCGGCATCGACCTCATCGCCAATCTTCAAATTCTTTTCATTAAAAAATGACTTCTCCTGCAAAAATTGACAATTCACTTATATATTTTTGAAAAAAGTGAATTGCAGTTATCAATCTTTCATTGTCAATTCTACTACTTCATTACATCTCATAACCGATCTGCTTCTGCATTGCTGACAATTCACTTATTTTATATTTCTATTTTAAAGAAACTTCTGCTTTTACATTCATTCCTGTTCTTAATCTTTTGGATACATTTTTATCCAGATTTACAAAATCGATTTTTACAGGAAGTCTCTGTACTACTTTTACGAAGTTACCACTCGCATTATCCGGAGGAAGTATAGAGAAGGTAGCTCCGGTTGCAGGAGAGAAAGAACTTACCACACCGTCAAATTCTCTGTCCGGGAAAGCATCAATCTCGATTTTCACTTTTTGTCCTTCCACCATTTTATCAATCTGGGTTTCTTTGAAGTTGGCAATTACCCATTTCTGGTCATTTTTAACCAAAGAAAACAATTGTGAACCTGCCTGCAAATACTGTCCTGCCTGAATCGGTACTTTTCCAACATATCCGTCTTCCGGTGCTACAATTACCGTGTAAGATAAATTCAGTCTCGCATTTTCTACATCCACTTCTCTCTGTTTTGCAACGGAATTTGCCACTCCGATCTGCTGAGAACTTGCTGCGGTCTGAGAAGAAGCAATATTCGTTTGCTGTGCAATCTGGTTTCTCTGATCGATTAAAACCTGAAGCTGCTTATCTGCAGACTGTTTTGCTGCCAGAGCCTGCTCATACTGCTGTTCTGTAATAGAGTGGTCTTTCACAAGATTGGCATATCTTTTTAAATCCTGAGAAGTTTTCCAAACGTTTACTTTTGCGGCTTCAATCTGTGCATTCGCCGTAGTAACAGCGGCTTCAGAAGAATTTATATTTTTTGAAGTTGCCGTTGTGGAAGCCTGCGCATTAGAGATGCTGCTTTTTGCTGTTGCCAAAGCTGCTTCTGCCTGCTGTAAAGCCATTTTCTGATCTCTGCTGTCCAGTATAACCAAAGTATCTCCTTTTTTTACAAACTGGTTGTCCTTTACTTTTACTTCCGTTACGTATCCTGAAATTTTAGAAATAACGGGAGCCATATTGGATGCAATCTGTGCATCGTCTGTTTCTTCATGAACCTGCCCGTAAGAATAGGTTCTGTAACCGTAGATTCCTCCTCCGATTAAAACTACGGCTAATATGATAGGGAAAACTAAACTTTTTTTCTTTTTTGGTTCAGTCGTTTGTGTAGTATTATTTTCCATTGTGGGTATAGTTCTTAATTTTATTTATTTGTTAAAGTTCCGGTAGTCTGCAATAGTTTTCTGTAGGCTAAAACGGCATCTGCTTTGGCATTGATTACCCCTACATTCGCTGAAATCTGTGCAGCATCTGCATCCAGAAGCTCCGTCATTGTTGCCAGACCGTTATCATATTTATTTTTTGTAATTCTGTAATTTTCGTTAGCTTGTTCTGCAGATTTTTCGAAAACAGCAATTCTTTTTTTAGAATAATCTGTGTTCTGATATTCTCTGTTTACATCAAGCTTGATGTTGTCGTTTAGCAATTCATTGGTTGCAGCCAGCTGCATTTCTTTTGCTTTTGACTGCTTAAGCGAAGAGTTTTCTTTCCACAGATTCGATAAGTTGTAAGAAATTCCTACGCCTACATTTACCGCATTGTAAATCGTTAAAAACTTCGGAATATCTGCCGCCACATAACCTCCTGTAAAAGCAATGGAAGGAAGATTTTCTGCTTTTGCGGATTTTGTTCCCAAAGCTGCAGCCTGTCTCTGTTTATCCAAAGCCTGAAGATCTTTACGGTTTTCTCTGGCTTCGTTTAAATAAAAATCAAGCGGTTTTACTTCATTTCCTTCTTCAATATAGTTTTGATCTACCTCGATTTCGGTGGTTTCCGGAAGTCCAAGCAATAAATCCATATTGATATTGGCAATATTGTAGTTGTTTTTTGCTTCCAGCAACTGTAGTTCGATGTTTGAAGTCTGCAAACTTGCCTTTAAACGGTCATTTCTTGCAATCACTCCGTTATTTTCAAGTTTAAGGAATGTTTCGTCTCTCTTCTGAGAAGCGGTAAGGTTTTCTTCTAAAACTTTAATGGACTGGTTGGCTTTAAACAAATTATTGTAAGCCTGCGCAACATTGTAAGCAATAGCAACCTTGTCGTTTTCAGTGGTTAATCTGGATGCTTCCACCAAATATTTTGCAGATTCGATCCCGTATTTTATTCTTCCTCCGCTGTAGATCGGAACGCTTAGATTGGCAGATCCGTAAGCAACCTGATGAACTTCCGGACCTCCTCCTGAAACTCCGGGAAGTTTAATATCAATATTCGGTTTAAAAGGAAGATACATGTAGCTTCCTGAAACCTTAAGCTCGGGAAGCTGTCTGTTTTTAGCTTCCAGAAGATTCGCAGTGGCTTCTTCTATTTTTGCAGCATCAATCTTAAGATTCTTGCTGTTCTGGATTCCCAACTGCACAGCGTCATCAAGAGTGAGGGTCTTTTTCTCCTGAGCATTTGCGTTTGCAATCCCTACGAATAGAGCGAGCGCAAGGACTGAATTATTTATTTTCTTCATAACCTAGAAGGTCTTTTAGTAGATATTTAATATGTTTATTAAGTTCTGTGTAATATTTTTCATCAAAAACTTCCTCTTCATTGGTGTCGTTCAGGAATTCTTTATACATTTCTTTTGCATTAGAAGCGTAAAATAAAGTTCCGCTCACCGTGGAATGAAGAAGGTAGATCGGAGGATTTTTTGTAAAAATTCCTTTCTGAAGACCGCTTTCCAGAATTTTTGAATACATGGAAATGAATCCCATTTTGGTTTCTTTCAGAAATTCTACGATCTGAGGATTTTCTGCATGGAGCTGTTCTCTCTGCATGATCCTGTAGAAACATTTGTTGTGTCTTACTTTTCCTGCAAACTGATCTACGATTTTTTCAACTTTTTCCCATTCGTTGATATCGGTTCTTTCGAGAATATCTTTGGAAAAAAACTGTCCCTCGCTCATTCTGTATTCTACCAGCTTCTCGTACAGTTTTTCTTTGGAACCGAAATAATAAGAGATCATAGAAATATTAACATTTGCAGCTTTGGCAATTTCTCTTGTAGAAGTTCCTTCAAAACCTTTCTCTGCGAAAAGTTTCTCTGCGGCAAATAATATATTTTCTTCTTTTGAAATCATCTTTACTCTTGTATCTGTTTTTTCGGGTGCAAATCTACGACCAATTTTTCATAAATCAAACGATTGATTGATTTTTAATTAAAATTTAATTTTTTTTAATCTTAAATTCCTCCGAATAGAAAATTTACTATATTTGGATTCATTAAAAATTTAGATCATGAAAAAAATAGTTTCAGTTTTAGCGATTGCTTTGTTTACGCTGAACTTTGCGCAGGAAACTCCAAAAGGTGCATGCTGTGCAGGAAAAGACAAAAAAGAATGTTCTGTAAAAGACAAGAAAGCCTGCGGAGATCATCATAAAGACTGTGATGCTAAGCACAAAACAGCAGAGAACAGCACGAAAACAACTGATAAAAAAGCTGCCAAAGTAAAGAAAACAGCTTAAGAATAAAAAAACTCCGAAGGATATTCGGAGTTTTTATTTAGCTTTTATGGATGTATCTTGATAATTTTATTCCAAGATCTGTCCAGACAATTTTAGGATTTCCGTTTCGGGTTAAATGCAGATCGGCAGTGCTGATTTCTTCAAGAATACTTTCAATATTGGCTCCGCTGATGAATTTTGAGAATCCCATCCAGTTGAAACCATTGGCATCAATCTTTTTATAGACTAAATTCTCCGACTGATAATTCTGAAGCAAAGCCAGTCTGAAAATTTCGGAACAATAGTTTAAGAAGTTTTTCTGCTTTTCACGGTTCCATCCTGCAATTTCTCTTGCCCAGAGAATAATGCTTCGCAGAAATTCAGGTTTCTTTTTTACCATAAATGCATCACGAACCCACTGTACAAAAAGTTTTTCAAACTCATCGGTTTTATTTCCGGATTGTAGAAGTTTTAAGGCTTCATTCAGATCTCCCTGAGCCTGATGGATGATTTCCCCTGTCTTGTCTTCTGAAAGATTATAGTTTTTTTTCAGATACATTTCAAGATCTTCATCGTTTATTCTCGGTACTTCTACAATCTGCGTTCTTGAAAGAATGGTAGGTAAAATATCGTTGGTAGATTCTGCGGTAAGCAAAATGATTGTTTTCGCAGGAGGTTCTTCTAAAAACTTCAGGAATTTGTTGGATGCAGCGACATTCATTTTATCTGCTCTCCAGACAATGAGAATTTTAGTTCCGCCTTCGTAACTTTTTAAAGAAAATTTCTGGTTCTGCTCATCAATTTCATCTGCCGAAATAAAAAGCTGCTTGTTTTCAGATTCTAAAACAGCCGTCCATTCATCATATCCTGCATAGGGAGATTTAAGAACCATATCCCTGAATTCATCAAATTTATTTTTGCTTAATGAGTTTTTGTTATCCGTAAAAACCGGAAAACTGAAATGCAGATCGAGATGATTGAGATGCTCCACTTTCGCTCCTGCGTGTGGATTTTCGCTGCTCAGAATTTCTTTGGCATACGCCAATGCAACCGGCAGTGTTCCGTAGCCTTCTCTGCCTATAAAAAGCTGGGCATGGCTTACTCTGCTTTCGGCGATACTGTCTCTAAGAAGTTTTTTCAGACTTTCCTGTCCGGCAATGTTCTCCCAATTCATGATTCAAAGATAAGAAATTTGTAATTCGCAGAATATGAATTTTTACTTCGTAGGTGAATTTTGCGCTGCAGATCTATTGTGAATTTTATCATGCAGTGTATAGATAATGTATAAAAAATCACAACCAAAGCGAATTTACAATTAAGAATTCATCATAATTATAGCTATTCATCCCCCTTAACAAACTTTAACCTCTTATAATTTTTACAATTCATTAATATTTAAGATATTTGCGCATTGTTTTAAAAATAAAGAATGAAAAAAATCTTTGTACTATCATTGATATCAGTTGGATATTTCCTTAACGCGCAGAATCTGAGTAACTCTCCTTATGCAACTTACGGAATCGGAGATGTAAAATATGATAATACGATCGAAACTACCTCAATGGGAGGTATATCTACCGCTTTTATAAGTGATTTTACAAGTAATTTCAATTTTGCAAACCCTGCAAACAATGCTAATTTCGAGCTTACAAGTATCAAGCTGGAAGCTACCAACGAAAACAATTACTTTAAAACAAACTATAACAATACGAAGTCTACCAAACATTCTACGTATTTATCGAATATTTCAATTGCTTTTCCTCTGTCTCCCAAACTGAAGATGGGGTTTTCTTATCAGCCGTACAGCTCAAAAAGCTACGATATTATCCACAGAGATACATTGTCCTCCGGCAATATAAGAGCCAACAGATTTAAAGGAAGCGGAACGCTGAATACGGTACAAATGGCTTTAGGATATAAAGTGAACGACAAACTTGCTGTTGGAGCAAGAGCGAATTACTACTTCGGAAATCTTTATGACCTGAATGAACTGGCTTATTCCAATGCAGAGTTAATTAACGGATATGAAACCAAAAACAGCATCCACAATTTTAACTTTACCTTAGGAGCAAGTTACCAGAATCTGAATACGAGTACAGACAGAAAGCTTACCATCGGGGCGACTACTACTTTCGGAAATACAAGTAATATGACGAGCGATTACGTAAACAGTACCTACTTCTATTCTGATGCCGCTGCCACTGTAAAAAGTAATGAAAGCATCATCGAGCAGAAAAGTACAAACTCTAAAAATCTTCTGCCTTTACAGGCTTCTATCGGAGTAGGATACGGAGAAGAGAACAAATGGTTCCTTTCTCTTCAGGGGGATTATAAAAAAGGTGCGAGTATTGGCTATTTCGGAAGTACGCTTGATCTTCAGGATTCCTACAGAATTTCTGCCGGAGGATGGTATCTGCCGAATTTTAATAATTTCAGAAGCTATTTTTCAAGAGTTGTTTACAGATACGGAGCTTTTTATGAGAAAGGAAGTCTTCAGATCGCTGGACAGAACATCAATAAGTTCGGAGTTTCTGCAGGAGTACTGCTTCCATTCAAAAACAGCAGCATAACAAGAATGAGCGGTCTTGAACTTGGACTGGAAATCGGAAAAAGAGGAACTACTAAAAATAACCTGATCAACCAAAACTTTGTAAACCTGAGAGTTGGTTTCAATTTTGCGGATAAGTGGTTCAGAAAGACTCTATACAACTAAAATGAAGTTTTTTAGAAACATATCATATAAAAAAAATATAGCATACCTTTTTAGTTGTGCTATATTTTTTGCTATAACTTCCTGTGAAGAAGATCTTACGAAAAATAAAGGTAAGCAGAGTAAAAACTTTCCTTCACAGATCATTAATAATGCAAACATCATCCAGAGAGATTCGGGGTTTGTAACAATGAGAGCTAAAGCACCAATCATCGAAAAATATGAACTGATCGACAGTCCTTATACGGTTGCAAGAAAAGGAATTGACATTCAGTTTTTCGACAAGAAGAAACCGAAAATTCCCGGAACCATTAAAGCTAAATATGCTAAATTCTACGATTATAAAAAGTTTTACGAAGCGAAAGGAAACGTAAGAATTACCACTAATGAAGGCGACAAATTTGCCATGCAGAGTATTTACTGGGATCAGGTAAAGAAAAATATTTATACAAAAGATACGGTGTACGTAACGAGAAAAGACGGAAGTACGCTGATCGGCGCGCACGGAATGCGTGCAAAAGATGATTTTTCCGAATATGTTTTCTTCCAGAATTCAGGAGATTTTGCCGCGCCTGAAATATCTCAAAACAAAAAATAATCAGATGGTTTTCCATGCGATCGGATTGATGTCCGGAACAAGTTTAGACGGACTGGATATCTGCTTTGCCAGATTTGAGAAACAGGATGAATGGACATTCAAAATACTGAAAGCAGAAACACTTTCCTACTCTAAAAACTGGGAAGATAAGCTTAGAAAATCTATTTATCTTTCTGCAGAAGAACTGCTGGAACTGAACTCAGAATACGGTTTTTATTTAGGGAAATCGGTTAAAAGTTTTATTGAAAAGCATCAGATAAAAACAGTTGATCTCATCGCTTCTCACGGTCATACGGTTTTTCATCAGCCTCAGAAAAAATTTACTTTACAGATTGGCGACGGAAGGGCGGTTAAACTCGAAACAAATTTACCTGTGGTCTACGATTTCAGGAGTCAGGATGTTTTGATGGGTGGAAACGGAGCGCCTCTCGTCCCGATTGGTGACGAACTGTTGTTTTCGGAATACGATGCCTGTCTGAATCTGGGCGGATTTTCTAATATTTCCATGAAAATTCAGAACAAAAGAATCGCTTTCGACATTGCTCCGGTCAATATTATTCTGAATAAATTAGCTCAGAAATTCAACAAAAATTTTGATGAAAACGGAAATTTAGCAAGAACAGGAAGAATTAATGAAGATTTATTGTCTAAATTAAATTCGCTGGATTTTTACAGTCAGTCTCATCCAAAATCGTTGGGAATCGAATGGTGCAACGAAAATATTTTTCCTCTTTTTGAAGATATTGAAACCGTTGATGTAATGGCAACTTTTACGGAACATGCTGCGGAACAGATTTCAAAAGTTTTCAATAATTACCAACTTAAGCGCGTCTTATTTACAGGTGGCGGAGCTTATAATCAATACTTCATTGAAAAAATAAAAGCCAAAACCAATGCTGAGATCATCATTCCGGAAAAAACGATTATTGATTTCAAAGAGGCTTTAATCTTTGCATTCATGGGAGTTCTCCGGTATAATAATGAAATTAATGTTTTGTCTTCTGCGACGGGAAGCTCACAGGATCACAGTTCGGGAATTATTGCTTAAAACATAAAAAAACCTTCATTGCTGAAGGTTTTCATTTATTTATAAACTTCGATCTTATCGGTAAGCGTATTGATGAAATTCTGAAGAGGTTTTTCCACCATCATTTTGATAAAAGGGTTGAATTTCCCTTCAAATAACATCTGAACTTCGGTCTGATTTTCATTTAGAGGGTTTAAAGCCGCTGTTAAAGAAAAATCTAAGCTTGAACTTGCAGACTTCAACACTGCTTTTTCATCAGTAACTTCTTCAATTTTCAGAGCAATTTCCGGCATTCCCTGCAATCCGAATTTAAATCCATTTTCTCTCGTTTCAAATTTCTGAAGACCGTCCGGCATGAAATCTTTGTAATTTTCTGGCGATTTCAGGATTTCTACCAGGTCTTTAGATGATTTATTAACAATAATCTTTCGTCCTTCTAAATTCATTTTTTATTTTTGTATTTAAATTCTTAATTCTTACAAATATATGTATAAAGTTTTTGTGAACGAAAAAAAATTACTGTTGTCTAAGCAATCTGAAAACTTAGAAAAAACGCTTGGATACGAAAACGTCACAAGCCTGGAAATCGCTTTAGATCTTCTGGAAAATACATCGGTAAAAGAATTGAATGTTTTTGGTGAAAACATCGATGAAATCTGGTCAGAATTTCAGAAATTATTCAGAATTATAGAAGCTGCGGGCGGCATTGTAAATAATTCTGCGGGTGAAATTCTTTTCATCAAAAGGTTAGGTAAATGGGATCTTCCGAAAGGGAAAATGGAGAAAGGCGAATCTCGTGAAGAGTCTGCTGTAAGGGAAATTGAAGAAGAAACCGGGCTTACGAATGTAGAACTGGTGAAGTTCATCAATACAACGTACCATATTTATGTTGAAAGAAACGGCGATAAGGTTTTAAAATGCACGCATTGGTTTGAAATGAATTTCTATGGGGAAGATACTTCAAAACCTCAGATTGAAGAAGGAATTACAGAAGTTGCCTGGAAAAACGCTGTTCAGATCGAAGATGAGGTTTTTCCAAGCACATTCAAAAATATTAAACTGATTGTGGAAGAATTCCGAAATATGAAGACTAAATAAAGTCTATTGATTTTTCGAGAGCAATTCCTCTGGAACCTTTTAATAATATATTTTCTGAAAGAATTTTATTAAGTTTTAAATATTCTGTTAATTCGGCTGTGCTTTCAAACGCTGTTTCCGAAGAATTTACCTTTTTAAAATTCTTTCCGACTGTAATAATCTGGTCAAAACCTAATTCCTGAGCTAAATTTAAAATATTCTGATGCTCTTTCTCACTTTCATCCCCCAACTCGAGCATATCGCCGATTATAATAGTTTTTGAACCCTCAAAAGTGATGAAATTCTGCAAAGAAGCGCTCATAGAACTCGGATTGGCATTGTAAGTGTCCAAAACCAGTGTTCTTCCGTCTTTTTTAACAACCTGAGAGCGCATGTTGGTTGGGGTATACTCTTCAATGGCATTTTTTATTTTTTCAAAATCAATCCCGAAATGAAGTCCTAAGCTCACTGCTGCACAAAGATTGGTAAAATTATATTCTCCGGTCAGTTTTGAAACTGCCTTCCGGTTATCATATTTAATGCCTACAAAATTTTCTTCTGAGAATAATTCAAACTGATAATCTGAATTTTCTTTTCCAAAAGTAATTTTCGGGGAATAATTTTCAGTTTTTTCTACCTGAACAGGATCATTTTCGTTAACGATAATCGTTTTTTTATGATCTTTAAGATAGTCGTACAGCTCAGATTTCCCTTTAATAACACCTTCATATCCTCCGAAACCTTCCAGATGTGCTTTACCAAAGTTGGTAATGTAGCCAAAATCGGGTTGGGAAATTGAACTTAAAAGGGCGATTTCTTTCTGATGATTGGCTCCCATTTCTATCACAGCCATTTCATGTTCCGGCTTAATGGAAAGGATGGTTAAAGGAACACCGATGTGATTATTCAGATTTCCTATAGTATACTGTACATTAAACTTTTCGGAAAGAACAGCATGAATAATTTCTTTTGTGGTGGTTTTTCCATTACTTCCGGTTAACCCGATCACAGGAATCTGCAGTTGTTTTCTGTGATAAATGGCAAGCTGCTGCAAAAATTCCAGTGTGGAATGAGCAAAGAAAATATTTTTCTCTTTATTTTCGAATTCCTTCTGTTCAACAATTACGGCTAAAGCTCCGCTTTCAATTGCCTGTTCAGCCAAAGTTGCTGCATTAAAATTTTCTCCTGAAAAAGCAAAGAAAATATCATTCTTACCGATTTTTCTGCTGTCGATGGTTACTTTTTCAGATTGTAAAAATAAAGGATAAAACTGTTCTATATTCATACTTCAAAAATAAAAAAACCCTCCAGAATTCCGGAGGGTTTTTTGAAAATTATTTTGATAAATATTATCTTCTTGTTCTACCTTTATCATTTGCTCTCGCATCCTGAGCTACACGGAATCCGATCCATCCGTAAGCTTTATCCTGAGACTTGTATCTTCTTTGTCCCGGATCTAGCCAGTATGCTGTATCCTGCCAAGAACCTCCTTTTACTACTCTTACATCGTTAGTAACAGCAGAAGTTCTTTCTTTTCTGTCTTTTTGCAGTACTACTCTACCCTGTGCATCTACGATAAATCTTGATTTCGGAGAATTGTACATATCATATGAAGAAGCAGAATCTGATGCAGTTCTATAGTCTAGAGAAGACATTCTGTCTCCATCTCTATAGTTTCTGTAATCAGCAATTGTCTGTCTTTCATACTGACCCGGTAAGTTTCTGTAAACTAATCTTCCATCAGCTAAAGTATCATATTTAATGCTGCTTTCGTCTACCATTTTGTAAGTTCCGTCACCGTTTCTTACGATAGCCTGAGGCATATTTCCTCTGTAGTAGTTGAAGTCGCTGTAATCTTCATCAATGATTGGTCTGTAAACATCTGCTGTCCATTCTGCAACGTTTCCATACATACCGTAGATTCCTAAATCATTAGAAGGATATTGTCTTACGTCTGAAGTTCTTGCAGAACCATCATTTTTCCAGCCTGCGATACCAGAGTAGTCTCCGGTTCCCATTTTGAAGTTTTCAAGGAACATTCCTTTTTCTCTTCCTTTAGTACCTCTCAGTTTTTCAATTTCAGGTTTTTTACCCATATACTGATTGTACTCTCTGTTTTTAGCCATACCTAAAGCTGCATATTCCCATTCAACTTCTGTAGGAAGTCTGAATTTTGAAACCATTGCTGCGTTCGGAGCTCTGTTTGCAGCTAACAATCTCTGGTTTGTAGTTTTCAAACCTGTTTTTTGCTGCATTCTTTTTTCATTGATGTAACCTTGCATTTCCGGATCATTCGATTTGAATTTATCCATGTTGAATGCAGTTCCACCCTGATTATTAGATTCGTTGATATACAAATCTTTTGCAATGATACCTGCCTGCATTAAGGCTTTCTCGTTTGCTCTGTCTGACAACCATTCGCAATATCTGTTTGCCTGAGTCCATGATACTCCTACTACAGGATAGTAATCGAATTCAGGAGCACGGAAATACGTCTCGTTGTAATCATTTCTAGATAATTTGTTGTCCCACAATAAGGTATCCGGCAACGCACCGTTGTAGATTTCCTTAAAGCTTGGATCGCTTGGTGGGAATACGTACTTCAACCATGTAAGGTATTCGCGGTATTCGTAGTTAGTAATTTCAGTTTCCCCGATAAAGAATGAACTTACCTGCATTCTGCGAGGCGAGTTATTCCAATCGTGCATAACATCATCTTTCACTAATCCCATTGTAAAAGTTCCACCTTCTACATATACCATTCCCGGCCAACCTTTTTGTTTTTGTTGCTTTCCTGCAAAAAACCAACCTTGTTTCTCGTTTGGTTTCCAACCTGTTTTGCTGACAAATTTTTTAGTACCGCCGCCATTATTAGATCCTCCGCAACTGGTTAATGCAAGTGTAGAACTTAATGCTATTAATGAAAACAACTTTAGTTTTTTCATAGTCGATATAAATATTTTCAAAGTACAAAGAAAAAATAAATTATTCAATAAATCAAGTAAAGAGTTGATTTTTTTGAAAAACGTTAACAAATTAATTTTATTGTATCATAATTTAATTATAAAATTTTCATTTATTTTGTAATTCAGAAATTTCAATAATAAACATGAAACAAAAAATTTCTCTTTTATTTTTATTAAGCTTTGTATCAACACTTTGGGCTCAAAGGATCACCATCGAATGGGATGGCTCTAAAATTCGAGACTTTGGTGAGACAAAACTCAATCTCCCAAATTTTAAAAATCAGGGATTTTCATTCAGCCAAAATAACATTTTTATAACAACTAAACAACAAGTTGGCGAAAACCAGTTAAAAGTTTCTAATCCTATCTGGGAAAATGTTTCTGCTAAAGATTTGTTTTCATTAAGCAGGGATCTTATCACCGATCAGGAGATAAAAGATATTGTGTACTACAATGCAGACGGAGCAAGATATGCCAGTGCCAATGTATCGCTCTTTAAGAATGTAAAGGGACAGATCCAGAGACTTTCTTCATTTGAAATTTCTGAGACCAATGTTTCTAACAGTCTGGGGAATACTTTAAAGCTAGGAACCACGAATAACCCTTTATCAACAGGAACTTTTTACAAAATAAGAGTTGATAAATCCGGTATTTTTAAAATAACAAAGCAGTTTTTACAGGATAACGGAATTAACCCGTCTTCTGTAAATCCTAAAAACTTCAGAATTTACGGAAACGGCGGGATCATGCTTCCGGAAAACAATCAGGACGCGAGATACAGTGCGCTTCAGGAAAACGCCATTCAGGTAGTTGGAGAAGATGACGGGGTATGGAATGATAATGATTACGCTTTGTTCTACGCACAGGGACCAAACGGATACAATTTGTATAATTCTTCAAACGGAAGCGGGGTTAAAAGAAGAGAATCCAGAACTTATCCCAGCGAAAATCTGAAGAATATTTATGAAGATTATTCGTATTATTTCATCAATTTCGATAAAGGTCCCGGAAAGAGAGTTCAGCCTGTAGATGTTAATTTACCTGCAAGTCCGTTAATTACCCGTTTTGATAATTATCAGGTGATTAATGTAGATCAGAAAAACCTGCTGAGAGTGGGTAGAACCTGGGTGGAAGACACTCCTTTTGTAACAGATAAAACAGTTACATTTACTACGGCTTCTCCGGTTCAGACGGGAGATAACATCAGGTATAAGGCACAGGTAATTGGTTATAAATCTCAAAAAAACAAATTGCTTTACAGCATCAACAACCAAAATCCAATTACTTTTACGGTTCCAACTCCGGATCAGAGTTCCACGTATGATTTTTATCCTACAAATTACTCCGGAATCATCTCCGGACTAAGCGGAAATCAGATCACCATCAGTATAAAACCTGATATTACACTTAACCCTAACGGAACTTTTTATCCCGATTATTTTGAAATTCAGTATAAGGATAATCTGAGTTTCAACGGAACACAAATGAGCTTCAGGGATTTCTCACTGGTTACAGGGAGCAATACAACGTATGGATTCAGCCTTGCGAATGCTTCTGCAGCAGAACAGATATGGGATGTTACCGATATTACCAACGCCAACAGAAGAGTAAATAAAGCGGCAGGAAATGCAAACTTTAATTTTGCGTACACCGCATCTGATCTGAATTTCAATAATGAATTTGTGGCTTTCAGGGCAGATGCTGCATTTAGTCCTTCATTTGTAGGAAGAATCAACAATCAGAATATTTCAGCTTTGCAAAATGTTGATTATTTAATTATAACAACTCCTGAAATGCTGGGACAGGCGCAAAGAATTGCAAACTATCATCAGACCAAAAATAATTTTAATGTACAGGTGGTAGATACAGACAAGATCTATAATGAATTCGGTAGCGGCAGCAAAGATCTTACGGCAATAAGAGATTTTGTAACCAAACTGAACACTCCGCTTGGAACATTGAAGTATGTGCTGATCCTTGGAGACACCTCTTTTGATTACAAGAACAGAATATCCGGTAATACGAATGTAGTATCAGGCTACCAGAGTGAAATTTCTCAGGATCTGGTAAGGTCATTTGTTACTGATGATTATATTGTAATGACAAAACCTCAGACCACTAACTATATAGATTCTAACCTTCCTGATCTTCCTGTAGGAAGAATTCCCGCTGCCAATGCAACGGAAGCTTCCACTATGATTGATAAGACTTTAGCTTACTATAACAGTCTATCCGGACAGTCTACACCTTTTGGGGAATGGAAAATGAAACTGGATTTTGTGGTGGATGATGATAATGACGGAGGTGCACCATTCCATACCGTAATGAATAATTCTCTTGCTACGGTTTTTGAGCAAAATAATACGACTTTAAAGGAATATAATGTAAGAAAACTTTATCTGGATGCTTTTCAAGCACAAAGTACAGCAGGCGGACAAAGATATCCTCAGGTAAATCAGGCAATCTCAAATGATATCGGAAACAGTCTTTATCTTTTCTATTTCGGGCATGGAGGAATCAATGGATGGGCGCAGGAAAGAGTTTTAACATTATCTGAAATTCAGAATGCGAATAACTTCTCTAATGTATACAGCAGATTTCCGTTTGTATCGACAATTACCTGTGAGTTTACACTTTGGGATGATCCGGATGTTTCTTCAGCGGGAGAGCAGTTTTTAAAGCTTAAACAAGGGGGACCAGCAACGATGATTACTTCAAGCCGTGCCATCGATGTAGGTTACGGAGTGGATTTCACTAACCTTTTTACACAAAATATTTTTAAACTGACCAACGACGATTTTGATACTTTAGGATATGCACATTTAAATGCAAAAAAACAGAGAGGAGCTTCTTCTGAACATTTAAAAGTTAACTTTTTAGGAGATCCTGCCATGAAACTTACCAGACCGAAAAGATTACTGGTAATTGATAATATTGAAACTCCGGTTCCGGGATTAATCAGAGGACTTGATTTTGTGAAAGTAAAAGGTCATATTAATAATCCTAACGGAACAGTAAACACAACGTTCAACGGAAGAGTTGTAATTAATATTTTTGATAAGAGATTAAACAAGACCACTCTGAACAACGACGGAGGATTAACTCCTGTTCTTAAATATACCGAGGAAGGAAGTGCTATTGTAAAAGCTTCCGGAACGGCTGTAAACGGAGTATTTACTGTAGAATTTTATGTTCCGAAAGATATTAACTATGCAGTAGGAACCGGCAGAATTTTAGGATATGCAGACAATAAAGCTTCGGATGTTTTCAATAACCAGCCAGTTCAGGTGGGAGATATCAATCCAAACGGTATTAATGACAACCAGCCGCCAAAAGTAAAATTGTATATGAACAACACCAACTTTGCAGACGGAGGTATTACAAATCAGAATCCGATGTTACTGGCATGTATTACAGACGATACAGGAATTAATTCCACAGGTTCTGGTATTGGTCATGATATTACAGTATATTTGGACGGGCAAATTATCAATACAATTGTACTGAATGATTTTTATGCTTCAGGTGAAGGAAACGGATGTTTAAGCCCGGGTCTGGCGGATTATCAGAAAGGTAATGTAACGTATCCTTTCAGAAATCTTGCCGTTGGACAACATCAGTTAACATTTAAAGTTTGGGACATAAACAATAATTCTACAACTGCTACGTTAAATTTTGAAGTTAAGGATGAAGCGGATCAGCATTTGGTTATCAACCGACCGTTAAACTGGCCGAATCCTTTCACGAACAAAACATACGTTCAGTTTGAACATAATTGTGATGATATTCTGGATGTGAACGTTCAGATTTACACAATTACAGGAAAATTGGTAAGAACTTTATCTCAGTCTGTGGTTGCGGAACCTTTCCTACAGGGCTTTAGAACGCCACGTCAGGCAATAGAATGGGACGGAAGAGACGATTTTGGGGCAACAGTTGCAAAAGGTACGTATATTTTTAAGATATTTGCAAAAAGTCAAAATCAAGAAAAATGCAAAGGAAGTGCTACAGCTGTAGAAAAAATGGTACTTTTGAAATAAATTTAAAACGATAACAGTAATAATATCAACAAAAAACTGATAATATATAAAAGACAACATATGAATTTAACTACTAAACTGCTTTTAGGAATTGGGTTAAGTGCTGGTTTTTTAGGCTATTCTCAAGATTTAAGTCTAGTAAGACCTGTATTAACCGGAGCTCCTTTCTTAAGAATCGCACCAGATGCAAGAGCTGGAGGTATGGGAGATCAGGGTGTGGTAACCTCTCCGGATGCTTTTTCACAATTCTGGAACGCAGCGAAATATCCTTTCAGCAGATCAAGTTCTTCCGTGGGGCTTAACTATACGCCGTACATGGGAAAACTTACCAATGATGTGTTTTTATTATACGGAGCCTTCCACAAATTTTTAGGGCAGGAAGAAAGATCTACCATCTCTGCAAGTATTTATTACTTCAATATGGGACAAGTAGATCTCACTCAGTTAGTAGGAAACGAAGTAACATCCATGGGAACCTCAAAACCAAACGAATTCTCTATTGATGTAGCTTATGGTCTTAAACTATCCGATTCTTATTCCATGGCGGTTACAGGAAGATATATCCGTTCAGACTTAGCCGGAGGATTCAACACAGATACTACATTAAAACCTGCGAACTCTTTTGCGGTAGACGTTTCAGGTTACTATACGTCTCCAAGATTTTCGAGTTTAGGAGGAATGGACGGAAAAATCAATGCAGGTTTTGCTGTTCAGAACTTAGGTCCGAAACTGGATTATACAGGAAATGAAAATTCAAGATCTTACCTTCCTACGATGGCAAGATTAGGTGCCGGTTATGATATGTATCTTGATGATATGAACAGAGTGGGAATTAGTGTTGAAGGTTCAAAAATCTTGGTTCCGGGTTCAGAATATGTAGGAATAGATCCTAATACAAGACAGCCGATCTATCAGGTTCCGAACGTAGGTGTAATGGCGGGAATTGGAAAATCATTCAAAAACAAAAATTCCATTATGTATAGTGGAGCATTAGAATATTCTTATGACAATGCATTTTCTGTAAGAACCGGTTACTTCCACGAAAGTGAAGAACAGGGAGCAAGACAGTTTGCAACTGCAGGTATCGGATTAAAGTACCGTTCTTTCGGTCTTGATGTTTCTTACCTCATCAATATGTCTAAAATTAATACCGCTTTGGATAATACCCTTCGTTTCGGGCTTACATGGAACATCGGTGACGAAACTTCCAACGCAGATAATTAAAATTCTAAAACATACCATACAAAAGTCTCATAAATTATGAGACTTTTTGTTTTTTATAACTCTATCTATTTTTCAGGAGCTTTTTCGTGCTATCCGCTCATACTCCTCGCTCCTGCGCCCTCCAAACTTAACCCTACCCTTTCCATTTCTGCTGTGGGGTAACCGCTGCTATCACGGCTAGGTTTTTGTATGTGATTTCAATACTTAGGAATAATAACAACAATTGCCAGTCTTTTCCTATTCAAATTACTTAAATCATATTGTAATACATGTTGAATATATATAAAGACCACCCCGTCAAAAATTCTTACGAATTTTCGCCACCCCTCCAAAGGAGGGGAATTACAAAGCGCATAGCTATGAAAAATTCACATTCAACTGGCGAAGTAAAATTGACGTTCTCATTTTAAAATTTTTCAAAAATTTAATGATTACGGCACAAAGTAAAACTTACAATTCACATTTAACTCTTATTTTTGTAGCATGAACTACTCTGCAGAACTCAAAAAATTCGTAACCAGTCAATATGTATATTCTGCGATCAGAATTACACTGGCTACTGTTCTGCCCTGTCTGGTTCTCGCCCACTTCGGAATTCTCAAAGAATATTTTCTTTTTCCGCTCGGAACCAGCTTTGTTGCCTTAACAGATCAGCCGGGACCTTTCATCAGAAGAAGAAATGCTTTAACGTTTGCCATATTCTGCTTTGTTTTTGTAGCAACGATTGCAAGCCTTGTGATGAACTTTAAAATTCTAGTTTTTGCAGAAATTATTGTTTTTGGAATGTTCTTTTCCCTGATCGGAGTTTACGGACAGAGATTAGCTGCCGTTGGTTCTTTATCATTGGTAGTTCTTGCAATTTTCATCGACGGACATTTAACAGGAGGAAATATTTTTAAAAGCTTACTGATCTTTGCTTCAGGATGCACTTGGTTTCTATTGATATTTCTTGTTGTAACGACCATTCAGCCTTATAAACTGGCAAGCCAGATGATTGGAGAAAATTATCTTCAGTTAGCCGAATTTTTAAAAATCAAAGCCAATTATTACCAGAAAAATCCGGATTTTGACAAACTGACTACGCAGGTTATCGCCAAACAAATCGGGATCAAGAACCTGCAGGAAGAAACCAGAGAAACAGTTTTCAAAACCAGAACCATCGTAAACGAATCTACCACAACAAGCCGTCTATTGATGCTGATGTTCCTGAACTCAATGGATCTTCACGAAAAACTGATGACTTCCGAAAGTGATTATCAGAAACTGCAGCAGATTTTTGACGACACCACCATTCTGGTAGATATTCACGATTATCTCAATCTTCTTGCTGAAGAAATTACCAATATCGGAATCGCCCTACAAGTTGGGACGAGAGCAAAACCACTATTCAATCTCGACTCGGAGCTGAATAATTTAAATCATAATTATTTCGATCTCAGAAACAAAAAAATATCCCCCGAAAATTTCGAAAATTTTATGGTGTTGCGCCAGATTCTGATGCGCATTAACGAAATCACCAAAGAAATTGATGAGATTTATAAAGTTTTCTCCCAGAATGTAAAACTTGCAAAAAGTCTTTCTACAGGTCTGGATCTTAAAAAATTCATGCCGAATGAAGAAAAACTGAATTTCAGAGTATTAAGAAACAACATATCACTTTCTTCATCTCATTTCAGACATGCGTTAAGAATTACGATTGCGTTATTATTGGGATATTTGTTCTCACTATTCCAGTTTTTAGGAATCGGGCACACGTATTGGATTTTAATTACCATTGTTGCGATCTTAAAACCCGCCTATTCCATTACCAAACAGAGAAACCTCCTCCGTTTGTACGGAACTGTTGCGGGAGCAGTAATTGCATATGGAATTCTGCACTTCATCCACATCAATGAAGTTTTATTTACCATTCTTTTATTAAGTATGATTATGTGTTTCAGTTTTCTGAAAGGGAAATATTTCTGGGCAGTTCTGTTTATGACGATTTACATCTTTCTGAGCTTCAATTTTTTAAGTCCGGGAAAAGTCAACATCATTTTTAAAGACAGAATTGTAGATACCATTATCGCAGCAATAATTACTTCTCTGGTTGCCTATATTGTTCTTCCGGTTTGGGAACACACCCAAAATCTGGATCTGATGAAGAAATCTGCCGAAGCTAATCTTAGTTATTTTCAAAGCGTGATTTCCAAGTTTCTGGAAGAAAAACATGACCTCGAAGATTATAAAGTAAAGCGTAAAAATGCCATCATTTCACTGGCAAATCTTTCCGACAATTTTCAGAGAATGATTTCCGATCCTAAAAATCAGCAGAAAAAACTGGAAGTGGTACATCAGTTTGTGGCAACATCGCATCTTATTACAGCCTACACCGCTTCCCTTTCGCAATATGTAAAAGATGACGAAAAGTATCCTGAAATTGATGCAGAAAGCTGGAGCAGAAAAATAGAAGCCGAAATGCAGAAAGTTTCTATTCTTTTGCATGGAGATACCATAACAGAGGAACTAAAAAAGGAAAGCCGCATTGAACCTGAAGATTCCTCTCTGGAAGATTTAATTTTAAAAAGAAAAACCGAGCTTATAGAAAACGAAGCGTATGATGTACGGGATCCGAATAAAATTTCTCATTTAACGGAGCTTAAAAATATTCACGATGTTCTGGAACTGATCTTTGACGTTGCCAAAGAACAGCGAAAAGTAATTGAAAAATACAGAAATGAAACAGATTCTGTTGAAAAGGGCAATCCTATTCTTCAACAATCGTAAAGCAGTAATCGTCGAAAAATTCTACCCTTGCTTTAAATTCATCTGAGATTTTATCATCATGAACCCTGCATTTGATGTGGTGAAGGTATTTCAGTTCAAAAGGCTTCACTTCATAATGCTTTTTCAGCGACCAGTGTTTGGAATGATGAATTTTATACATACTTTCTTTAACACTCCAGATAATGGTGTAAAAAGTAACCTCATTATCAGATGGAATAAATCCGCGTTCATTTTCGTAGGTAAATTTATCGATTACCCTTAAAATTTTAGGATTAAATTTTTCAATATCTATTCCTATCTTATTTTTTGAAATAGCAATAGCTGCAAATGGAAATGAATGTGTAATGGATATTTCCGCATCTTTCGGAGATAAAAAAGGTTCTCTTTCTTTGTAGAGAATCTTAGACTGGGGTTTCAGAGATTTTAATAATTTTCTCACCATTAAAACCTCCAGTAATTTTTTGGGATGATAATCTTTTACTTTATCGGCATTTTCAGGCTCCAGAAGTTCATTGATATCCAATTGTTCCTGTTCATCATATTTCCATACAAGAATTGTGGCATTATCATCAGAAAAATCGCGGTAAAGTGGCATGTATTAATTTATTCTGCTAAAATAATAATTTCCTGCGAATCGTATTTTGACTTTAGTGATTAGTAAAATTATTAAATTCAGATTTATATTATCTATTATCTTAAATGTTGTTATCTAAAACGCAATAAAAATCACTATAATATGCTTAATATCATATAATCCCTGAGAGAACAGCGTTTTTTTATCTAAATTATTAATTGTAATTTTGCACATTATCAATTGAATTTAAACTTATTCATTCATATGAGTACTACAACACAATACATGCCTTATAAAGTTAAGGACATCTCCCTTGCAGAATGGGGAAGAAAAGAAATTACCCTTGCTGAAGCGGAAATGCCTGGTTTGATGGCGATTCGTGAAGAATACGGACCGTCTCAGCCGTTAAAAGGTGCAAGAATCGCAGGATGTCTTCACATGACCATCCAGACTGCTGTACTTATCGAGACATTAGTAGCTTTAGGTGCTGAAGTTACATGGTCTTCTTGTAATATTTTCTCTACACAGGATCACGCTGCTGCTGCTATCGCTGCTGCAGGAATTCCGGTTTACGCTTGGAAAGGTATGAACGCTGAAGAATTTGACTGGTGTATTGAGCAGACTATTTTCTTTGGTGAAGACAGAAAACCATTGAACATGATTCTTGATGACGGTGGAGATTTAACCAATATGGTTTTTGATAAATTCCCTGAACTTACTGCAGGAATCAAAGGTCTTTCTGAAGAAACAACAACAGGTGTTCACAGATTATATGAAAGAATGAAAAACGGAACTTTAGTAATGCCTGCCATTAACGTAAACGATTCTGTAACAAAATCTAAATTCGATAACAAATACGGATGTAAAGAATCTGCAGTAGATGCTGTAAGAAGAGCTACAGACGTAATGTTAGCCGGAAAAAGAGTGGTAGTATGCGGATACGGAGATGTAGGTAAAGGTACTGCTGCATCTTTCAGAGGTGCTGGTTCTATTGTTACTGTAACTGAAATTGATCCTATTTGTGCGCTTCAGGCTGCAATGGACGGCTACGAAGTGAAAAGATTGGATACTGTAGTGGATAACGCAGATATCATCATCACAACAACAGGTAACTTCAACATCGTAAGAGGAGAACATTTCCTTAAAATGAAAGATAAAGCGATCGTTTGTAACATCGGACACTTCGATAACGAAATCGATATGGCTTGGTTAAACGAAAACTACGGTCACACAAAATCTGAAGTAAAACCTCAGGTTGATATCTATACTGTAGAAGGTAAAGAAGTGATTATTCTTGCGGAAGGTAGATTAGTAAACCTAGGATGTGCAACAGGGCACCCAAGTTTTGTAATGTCTAACTCTTTCTCTAACCAGACTTTGGCTCAGATCGAACTTTGGAACAATTCTGAAGCTTATGGAAACGAAGTATATATGTTGCCTAAACATCTGGATGAAAAAGTAGCGGCTCTTCACCTTAAGAAATTAAGCGTTGAACTGGAAACTCTTTCTCCTGAGCAGGCTGAATATATCGGTGTGGATGTGAAAGGTCCATTCAAGCCTGAATATTACAGATACTAATAAGCATATTTGCTTTTATATATTGAAACTCTCCTGAAAAGGAGAGTTTTTTAGATTCCGGCGGCTTCGCCGCCGGAATCTAAAAAACTCCAATAAAATATCTTTTACTACATATTGGGCATATTTTACACTCTTTTCTAAACGCAGAACTCATCAAGAATAATTACAGTCTTGTTATCCTTCCGTTACTACTGCATCACGCTCTCCGTCTTCTTTTTTTCCTTCCTCAATCATTTCTTCGGCTTCAGCTTTCTCTTCTTCCGTAGCGTAATCAATTCGCTCCTCCTGCTCCTCTTCCTGTTCATAATCAATAAAAAATTCACAGAAAACCGGAAGATGATCTGAACCGAAATTATCGAGTGTTTTCAGGTCTTCAATAAAAATCTCTTCACTGTGGAACATCAGGTCGATCGGAAATCTCAGCAAACGGTATTTGGCATGGAAAGTGGAAACAAAAGAACGCCCGATCCTGGGATCAATAAGATGGCTTGTTTTCCTGAACAGAATGGATGATTTAGACCACGCCACATTATTAAAATCTCCCACAACAATCACCGGTTTCTTTATTTCGGTTACCCTTTTGGCGGTACTCAGAAGATCTCCGTCTCTTTCTTTGGAAGTTTCCTCTTCCGTCGGACTTGGCGGTGGCGGATGAACCCCGAAGAATACGAAAGAAAATCCGTCCTTGGTTTTCAGATGCGCTTCTATACTTGGAATATCATCTGCAACAAAATAATGCGTTTGAGAACTTTCAATTTTTAATTTCGAATAAAAATGCATTCCATACGTATTTTCCAGTGTTACTTTATGTTGAAAAGGATACTCTTTTTCCAGTTTTCGCAATGCTTTTTCCCAGTCTCCATTACTTTCCATAGTCAGGAACATATCAGGCTTACATTTTTCGATCAACTTAATAAACCTGTCATATTCTGTGTTGAACTGATACACATTGGCAGAAATAAAATGCACTTTATCTGAAGACTTATACTTCTGAGAAAATTTCTTAACGGGATAAAGCGGAGTATATTTAATCAGAATGATACTGTGATGAACAAACATCAGGATTAAAAGTCCCTGAAAATACCAAAAGTATGGTGAATCTTTGACAAAAAAACCTAGAATAAAGGTGAAAACAGTAAAAAAAGTGATCTGTATCTTACCAAATTCAGGCACACGAAAGATCCAGTGAGAATGTTGAATTTTGGGCAGGATGGTCAGGATGAATAACAAAACAGTGAGACTCAGGTAAAATATCCACATATATTTTTTTAAATAACAGATAAATTTAGTGTAATTTTATAAGTTTTCAAACGGATTGCTGTTTAAACTTTGTTAATTCATTTGAAATTAAATTTAAATTTTCGTTATTTTAAACCTTCAGATAAAAAAATCTATCGTATGAACAAAATATGGGCTGTTTCCCTGTTACTGGGAACTCTTTGCTTTGGACAGCAAAATCAGAATGCAGAAATTGAAAAACCCATCCGCAATTTATTTGCAGGCATAAAAAATTCTGATCCTGAAATGATGAAATCTGCTTTTGCAGATACGGCGATTCTTCAGACCATTACAAAAGATGGTGTAAAAACTGAAGATATTGAAGCTTTCGTAAATTCTGCTTCCCAAATGGCAAAAGGTGATCTCGAGGAAAAAATTACCATTGAAGCCATTCATACCGACGGAAATCTTGCGAGCGTTTTTACGCCATATTCATTCTATTACAAGAAAAAATTTTCTCACTGTGGAGTTAACAGTTTTCAGCTTATTAAAATAGGGAAAGAGTGGAAAATACAGTATGTAATTGATACCCGAAGAACAGATAACTGTAAAGAAATTAAATAATGAAAATTCATCATATTGCCATCATCTGCTCAGATTACGAAGTTTCTAAAAAATTCTATACAGAGATTTTAGATTTAAATATTATTCGTGAAGTTTACCGTGAAGAAAGACAGTCTTACAAGCTCGATCTTGCCATTGGAGATCATTATGTTATTGAGCTTTTTTCGTTTCCGAATCCTCCGCAACGACCTTCCAGACCGGAATCGTGCGGTTTAAGGCATCTTGCTTTTTCGGTTGAAAATGTGAGAGAAAAGCGGGAAGAATTAATTCAGAAAGGTTTGGAATGCGAAGAAATCCGGATAGACGAATACACCGGAAAAGAATTTTTCTTTACACAGGATCCGGATCAGCTTCCGCTGGAATTTTATGAAATGTAATTTTAAAAAAACTTAAATTAATCATGAAAAAAATTGTCGTAATTATTGCAGCATTTGCTTTAACCCATATCAATGCGCAGAAAGTTAATGAGCCGAAAGATCATCCTGAAGAATGGTCACAGTCTTACGAGCCGTTCAGAATTGCAGGAAATCTGTATTATATAGGAACATATGATCTTGCTTCGTATCTTATCGTTACGAGTAAAGGAAATATTTTAATCAATACAGGACTAGCCAATTCGCTTCCTATCATTAAAAATAATATTAAAAAGCTTGGTTTTAAATATCAGGATACCAAAATATTGTTGCTTACACAGGCGCATTACGATCATTTGGG
Source organism: Chryseobacterium sp. 2P (assembly GCF_059579425.1). Classification (NCBI taxonomy): domain Bacteria; kingdom Pseudomonadati; phylum Bacteroidota; class Flavobacteriia; order Flavobacteriales; family Weeksellaceae; genus Chryseobacterium; species Chryseobacterium sp. 2P. The sequence continues at coordinate 1,328,174 of NZ_CM184194.1, read as the reverse complement.
CGCAATGGCAGACATTAAAAAAGAAACGGGAGCCAAATTATATGTAGATGAAGCCGATGCAGATGTCTTGAAAAGCGGCGGAAAATCGGATTATGAACTGGGAAAATACGGTGTTACTTTTAAACCTGTAAAACCTGATTATATTTTAAAAGATAAAAATGTGGTGACTCTTGGAGATGCAAAATTAACAATGCTTCATCACCCCGGTCATACCAAAGGATCATGTAGTTTTTTGTTTGAAACAAAGGACAGCAAAAGAAGCTATAAAGTTTTAATTGCGAATATGCCGACCATTATCGTGGATAAAAAGTTTTCGGAAGTTACTTCATATCCTTCTATCGAAAAAGATTATGAGTATACTTTAAACGCAATGAAAAATCTGGATTTCGATATTTGGGTTGCTTCTCACGCGAGTCAGTTTGATCTTCATGAAAAACACAAGCCAAAAGATCCGTATAATCCTGCTGTCTTTATGAACAAAAAAGAATATCAGGACGAACTCGATTCTTTAGAAAAAGACTTTCTGAAGAAGAAATCTGAGTGAGTTTAATGCGCGTACCCCGTAAAAAAGCTTATCGCCATAATCGCAAGAACAATTGAAGAAATGACTACGTAGATGTAGTCTTTTTCTTTTAAATAACCAATCAATGCGAAAATAATTCTCATTAACGGAGTGAATACCAAAAGAAGAATTCCCAACTGGATAATCGCCATTCCTTCGCCTTTACACAGCGAATGCCAGAAATGTCCCCAGACTTTTTCCGAAGATTCTCCCATATCGAGGGAAGTATATTTTTCAGGCATTTTAAAGCCCTCCATAAAAAGTTTGATAAAACCTATTAACGATGTTGCAACAGAAAGAATAACTCCCAGTCTCAGCAAATTCCCTACAGAACGGTTCAGATCGACATCCGTGAAATTTTTTCTCATTATCTGAAGCTTTTATTGATACCGTTGTACATCATGTAAACCGAAAGAATCGTAATCACAATGGCAAAGAATGTCTTTAATTTTTTGGTCTTGGAAACCATCAGTGTTTTAGATCCGATAAAACTTCCTACCACAACCCCAATAAGAACCGGAGCTGCAATCACAGGAATAATTTCACCTCTCTGAAAATAGATCAGCGCACTTGCAACCGCTGTTACCCCAATCATGAAGTTACTGGTAGTCGTAGAAACTTTAAAAGGCAGTTTCATCATATTATCCATTGCCAGAACTTTCAGCGCGCCGGAACCGATTCCCAGCAATCCGGACATAGCTCCTGCAAACATCATCATCAGAAATCCCGGAACTGTATTTCTTGCAGAGTAACTTTTCACCACCCCTTTATCCGGAAAAGTTCCGAATAATTTTAATTTTTCTTCCAGACTTCCTTTAATAATAGGTTCCTGATGATCCGGTTTTCCTTTTAAATTTAAAATAACCGTTAAAAGAAGAATACTCGCGAAAATAATTCCGATCGTATTCGGATTAAGCATACCCGAAACCAAAGCTCCGACGATGGCTCCTGAAGTGGTGGCTATTTCTAAAAACATCCCGACTCTCATATTGGTAAAGCCTTCTTTTACAAAAGCTACTGCCGCACCGGAAGAAGTTCCGATAACAGAGATAAGAGAAGCACCGATGGCGTAATGCATAGGAACGCCAAAACCCAGCGTTAATAAAGGAATAATGATAACTCCTCCTCCCAATCCGGTCAAAGAACCCAGAAGTCCTGCCGAAATTGCTCCAAGAAAGAGAATGATGATTTCTGACATGTTACAAATATAAAACTATTGCGTTAGTCTGCCAAACGTTTAAAAAAGATAAATTTGACGTATTTTTGCATAAACAAAATTTTATATGAAATTATTTTATATCATCCTCGGAGCTACTCCGAAAGGGCGAAATATAGAGCAGCACGATGTCTTCTTCGGAATTGCGAAAAGCCTGAAAGATCTGGTTCCGGATATGAAAGAGTTCTGGAAAGATGCCAAAATCCACATCGACTGTTATCAGGAAGTGCGTTTTATTGATGGTTATGAAGTGAAAATTACAGAAAAAGGAGAGAAAACATCGGAAGAACAACTGTACTTTATTAATCTCGGAGGATATAAAAGAGGTTTTTTTGAAGAATTTCATGAACAGCATTTAATGGTTGGAAATTCGATGGCGGAAGTTACCAAAAGAGCAAAAGCTACAGAATTTTATAAAACCATGGGATTTAAAGGAGCGGAAAGTCATATTGATGATAAACACGGTGTAGACATTGATGATATTTTCAAGGTAAATGATATTCTTCCTGAAAAAATGAAAGAAAAATATTCTATTTCCTTAATAAAATCCAATGCTGAAAATCAGGAAAACGTAGTGGAACTGGGATATCTGAAAATTGATAAAATTCAATAAAATATAATGCTCATAACTGAGTGAAACGCCTTTGCGAGCGAAAAATAATGAGTGAATTTTTCAAAAAACTCTCTGCCTGCTTAGCGTTAAATTTTAAACGATATAAAATCTAACAGAAAATAAAAGTAAAAAATGAAAATTGGAATTTTAGGAGGAGGACAGCTCGGACGAATGCTGATTCAGGAAGCATTGAAATACGACGATGAATTTTATACGCTGGATCCTGCTTCAGACGCACCCTGTCATAATATTTCCTACTTTACACAGGGAAATTTCAACGATTATGAAACCGTTCTGAATTTCGGTAAGGATAAAGATGTGGTAACCATCGAAATTGAGCACGTAAACGCGGATGCTCTTGCCGAACTTGAAAATCAGGGGATAAAAGTCGTTCCGAATTCTAAAATCATTAAAACGATTCAACAAAAGATTCTTCAGAAACAATTTTACGCGGAGCACGATATTCCAAGTCCTGAATTTGAAGTAATGGACGGAAGTTCCGACGAAATAAAAATGCCTCTGCCGTTTGTACAGAAAATGAACACAGGAGGTTACGACGGAAAAGGCGTTCAGGTAATCCGTACCCATGAAGACATGAAAAATCTCTGGATACAGGATTCTGTGATCGAAAAGTTAGTGGATATTGATAAAGAACTTTCCGTAATTGTTGCCAGAAATGAAAACGGAGAAACAAAAACTTTCCCTGTAACGGAAATGGTTGCCGATCCGAAGCTTAATCTTCTGGATTTCAACATCTGTCCGGTTTCTTTAACCGAAGAAATTGAGGAGCAGATCAATTCTATCACAGAAAAATTCCTCAATGCGATTCATTCTCCGGGACTTTTCGCCATCGAACTTTTTTTAGATAAAGAAGGAAAAGTCTGGGTAAACGAAACGGCTACGAGACTTCACAATTCAGGACATCAGAGTCAGGAAGGAAATGCGAATTCACAGTTTGAGCAGATGTACCGCGTGGTAAAAAATTTACCTTTGGCAGATACGGATGCCATTATCTACAGCGGAATGCTGAATCTTGTGGGCGCAGAAGGTTTTTCCGGAAAAGTAGTTTATGAAGGAATGGAAGACGTTTTAAGACTTCCTGAAACCTACGTTCATCTTTATGGCAAAACAGAAACGAAACCGGGAAGAAAAATGGGGCACATCAATGTTCTGGCAGAATCCAGAGAAGAACTGATGGAAAAACTTGTAATGGTAAAAGAAATGGTAAGAGTTATTTCCGAATAATTTACGATTAACATCATTGAAAAAGACTGCTTGAGAAGGCAGTCTTTTTTAGTTTTTAATTTTATTTTTTAACTCTGTAAGCTTCATTTCTTTTTTATTTTTTGAAATATCTCCATAAACTGTTTTTGAATCTTTATTCAATGTAAGCCAATAACATCCGCAAGCTGAAATATAATAATTTTTTGGTCTTTCTTTGATGTGAAAATAGTTATTCTTACTTCCGTCACTCGCAGCATTAAGACTCATGATGTAGTATTTACCTAGTTGAAATGAAGAAAGATAAGGTCTACAGAGATTTCCATTATCTCCCCAAATGATAAATGTCTCTCTGGATTCTTTTCCTTTTACAACTTCGATAACTTCAACTTCCATAGACATTGGAACCTGCTCATCATAAATATCTTTGAAGGTAATAAACTTTATTACTTTAACTACAGTGATCAATTTTGAATTTAAAGACATTTTAAGAAAACCTCCTTCATAATTACAATCACAGGCATAATTGTATTCATATGTTCCAAAGAATAGGATAAAACAGATTATATAGGTAAATTTCATTTACTTGAACTATTTCTAAAATTAATATCTTTATTTTCTTTTGATATCATTTAAATAATGATCTACATAATTTTCATAATTACTTCTCAAATTTTCACTTTCGTTTTGAAAATAACTTTGTGCGTTCTCTGCTGTTTTGATATATTTTTTAAGTTTAAGATTAAAATTCCAAAATTTATACGTTAAGAATAAAGAAAATATTAATATCGAAAAAATATTAAAAATAACGAGTTCCGAATTACTATCAAAATAATTACTTACGGTGAATAATTTGAAGAGATTGTATAATGATAGAACTATAACAGCCATATTAAGAAAAGCGATCAAATAATTCAAAATTTCATTTTTTTGAATTTTGACAAAATCATTCTTTAACTCTTTGAATTTTTGTTCATGAGTATTTACTCTCTGGATTTTAAACAATTTATATTGCCTTAAATCTTCGTTGATTCTTTCTGTTTCATTCATGATTTGGTAATTAGTTTTTAATAAGTGAAATATAAATATTATTTGAATATAATATACAATTCTTACTTAAAAATCTTCTTAATCACATTTCCGATTTCCATAAAATCGTCATGATTTCCTACAGAACGTTTTTCCACATCATTTTCATCAAATTCGGAGAACGGAAAAATCAAAAGATAATTATTATTGCGAAGATTTCTGTTTAAAAGTTCCGGAATCAGTCTCATCTGCGGAATGTAGGATTTCATGCCTCTTTTAGCCATAAAAACAATTAAAGCTTCATCTTCTTTAAGTTCCGCAGCGGTTTTTTCGCCGTCTTTCCATGAATTCATAATAATAAATTCCGCTTCAATATTGGCTTTTTTTATAATTTTCTGAAGAATGTCCAGAATAGTTTCCGAAGCATAAAAAACAATCGTTGCCCCGGAGTTTCTGGCAATATTCCAGACCCTTAAAAGCGCATGAAAGAAACCTGCTTCTTTGTGGGCGTTTTCGGGAATCATCACCGCATATTTTTTGATGGTCGACAAAGGCTGTGCAGCGTGATACACCAAAACATTCACATGATCGTTCTGAAGATAGCCGTTGTAAAGATTGTACACAAAAGAAGGGGAAAAACCTTTTTCATCTTCCAGTCCGATGATGATATCGGTAATATTCTGCTCTTTAATAACGTTATTCACTCCGTTGATGACATCATTGTCGTATCTTTTCAGTGGCTGAATTTTCACATCCGCAGCAGCAGCCGTATCTGCAGCGCTGTGCAGAAGTTTTTCGGCATTTTTTACGGAAGATTCGTTTTTATCTTCGTTAATGACGTTCAGCGCGAATATATTTTCTGTGTTAGAATGGGCTTTAATTAAAATTCCCAGATTCACCATTCTTTCAACAGTGGCTTCATAATTTAAAGCTAAAAGAATATTTTCCTCTTCATGCGTATTTCCGGAAACCGTATCTTCATTGTCCTGTTCTGCAATTTTCTGTGCGCTGGACATGGAAATGAATGAAGAAATGGTACATGAAATTAGAATCAACAGAATACTGCCGTTCAGAACATGCTCATTTAATAATCTGATGGGTTCTCCCGTTTCCGTTTCCGAAAGAATGATATTGTAACCTACCATTACTGAAGCCAGCGTTGCCGCTGCCGAAGCGGAACTCAGCCCGAAAATCAGCTTTCCTTCTTCTTTCGTAAGCCTGAATGTTTTCTGTGTAGCAACAGCCGAAAGATATTTTCCGCCAATTGAAGCAACAAGCATTATTGCGGCGACTTCCAAAGTTTCCCAGCTTTTGAAAAAAACTTTGAAATCAATCAGCATTCCTACACTGATCAGGAAAAAAGGGATGAAGATCGCATTGCCTACAAATTCTACACGGTTCATCAGCGATGAGGTGTGAGGAATCAGCCTGTTTAAAGCCAATCCTGCAAAGAAAGCTCCGATAATAGCTTCCACACCTGCCAATTCTGCCAGTAAAGCCGCGAGATAGATCATCACCAGAACAAAAATATACTGTGAAATTTTGTCATCAACTTTTTTAAAGAACCAGCGTCCGATCATGGGGAAAATCAGCAGAACAATCAGTCCGAACACAACGAATGAGACAGAAAGTTTTACCCAGAATTCTGTTCCGACATCACCCTGCGACATTCCTACAATCACGGCAAGAACCAAAAGCGCAAGAATATCCGTAATCATCGTTCCGCCGACAGTAATGTTCACTGCGGAATTTTTTGCAATGCCCAATTTACTGACTAAAGGATACGCAATTAATGTGTGAGACGAAAATAAACTGGCAAAAAGTACCGAAGTCAGAACCGAAAAATGCAGAATATAATAGGCTCCGAAATATCCTAAAACAAAAGGCACGGTAAAGGTATAAATTCCGAAGGTGAGACTTTTCCATTTATTTTTTTTGAAATCGCCCATGTCTATTTCCAGTCCTGCAAGAAACATAATGTAAAGCAGTCCCGTAGTTCCTGTTACCACAATGCTGCTGTCTCTCGCCAGAACATTGAAGCCGTTCGGACCGATAACGGCACCTGCAATAATCAATCCGAGCAGATGCGGGACTTTTATCTTATTTAAAAGCAATGGTGCGGCAAGAATAATAATTAAAACCAGAAGAAATTTAAGTACCGGATCTTCGATGGGAAGACTCAGATTATGAATGCTCAGTAAAGTCATTGTGTGCTTATTTGGTGGAACGTACTAATTCTACAGAGAATTTCGCCATACAGTTATTATCAGCTGAAATGGTTCTTGTCCCTCTTATTTTATTGGCTGAAAAATCATTCAGGATAACATTCATTTCAACCTGTTTTTTTGAAGCAGAATCTGTTTTAAAAGTAAGTTTTGCCTCGTTGTTTTCAAATTTTCCGGAGTAGAGCCTTACCAGATTATTATTGTTGATGATTTTGGTTACAAGCTGGATAGAATCACTGTCGAATTCCCATGTATCGGTACGCTGATCACCGACTACATAATCGCTGCAGTTGGATTCTGTACAGATCACTTTTCCTGTCCACGATCCGGCGATTTCAGCAGGCCAGACTACAATTTTCACCGAATCTTTTTTAGCAAAAATACTGTCTCTCATTTTTAAAAGAGACTGATATTCAGATTCCTTCTGTGCAAATGATTTTTCTTTTTCCAGTAATTGCTGCTCTCTTAAAGTAAGGTCATTTTCCTTTTTTCTATTGTCGCAGCTTGTTAAAAGCAGTAGAATAGCAGAAACTGCAAATAAGGCGTTTTTTATCATATTGAATAACTTGGTGAAAACAATATAAGAAAAAAAACGGAAAGTTTAGAGCCTCTATTTTTGTGTGAATGGTAATAATTCAGATTAATTTTTAAGCGATTCGTTGCTTTTTAAACATTTCTCTATTGTAATTAATAACAAAAACACCTAAAATAATCAATATCGCTGCAATGATAAATTTAGCTGAAATTTCTTCATTAAGAATCAGCCAGCTTAAGAAAATTGAAATAATAGTATTAATATAAGCCAGTATGGAAACCTGAACCGGAGAAACCTTCGTTAAAGCATAATGATAGGCGAAAAAAGCAGCTACAGAGCCGAAAACGGAAAGATACAGCATTGCTGAAATACTTTTTACAGACCAGTTTTCGAAGTTATAATTATCCGTGAAAAGGAAAGCAAAAATAATCTGAATAATTCCGGCAAACGCGAACTGATAAAATAAGTTCAGCGAAATATTTTTACTCTGGATATTCATTTTCTTCGTAAAAATCGTTCCTGAGGCCCATCCTGCAATGGCAATAAATAAAAGGAAAATCCCAAATCTGTAATCCGGATTCGCAAGATCATTGATGCCGTCCCAAAAGATAAATAAAATTCCTCCGAAACACATTAAAAGACCGATCATTGCACGAATGGTGAATTTCTGCAATCCGATGGCAACACTTCCCAAAAATACAACAATAGGTGAAGTTGCGCTCATTAATGAAGTTAAACTGCTCGTCAGCGTTTCTTCTGCAACGGTTGTCAGTCCGTTTGCCATAATCAGCATTAAAGAAGAAAAAATAAGCTGATATCCCAGATTTTTCCAGCCGATCCACTGGAACTGTTTTCTGTACAGTAAGATGAAAAGCATGATAACTGCTGCCAAAAACTGGCGGATTCCCGCAACAAACCAAGCCGGAATGGTTTCAACAGCAACGCGGATTGATAAAAATATAGTTCCCCAGACAACAGCAACGGTGAAAATGGCAAGAGTAAGCTTAAAATCTTTCAAAATGGTGGTCTTAGCGGCAAATATATTCAATTAAAAGTTCATTCAAAAGCTTTCCTGAGCTTCATCAATATTATCCAACAACTTTTAAGCCTTTTTGCGTGAGGTTTTTTAATTTTTTATCTTTGAACATCTAATAAATTGAAAAATGGTAGGAATAATAATGGGAAGTCAGAGCGACTTGCCAATCATGGAACAGGCAGCAAATTTTTTAAAATCCCTGAACATCCCTTATGAACTGACGGTAGTTTCTGCACACAGAACACCGGAAAGAATGTTTGATTATGCGAAAACTGCTAAAGAAAGGGGATTGAAAGTAATTGTTGCGGGAGCGGGAGGAGCAGCCCACCTTCCGGGAATGGTAGCGAGCTGTACAACCTTACCTGTGATCGGAGTTCCTATTTTGTCGAGCAACTCTATTGATGGCTGGGATTCTGTATTATCAATCCTGCAGATGCCGGGTGGAATTCCTGTAGCTACAGTTGCTTTGAACGGTGCTTTGAATGCAGGAATTTTAGCTGCAAAAATTATCGGAAGCTCCGATGAAACCGTTGCTGAAAACCTTCAGCAATATCAGGATTCTTTAAAGGATAAAGTTCTGGGAACCGTGGACGATATCAAAGAGAAACATCCGAATCATTTTGATAAATAATTTAATACATTATAAAACTCAGGCTCACGAAATTCGTGAGCCTGAGTCTTTATCACTACTCCTGAAATTTAGTTGTTATTCCGCTACAGCTTGTTTCATCAGGAATTTTTTCGAGTTCCATTAAAATAAAAACTCTCCGAATCTGGAGAGTCTAATCATTTTTTATTCCTGAAGCATATTGTCCCGTGTATTTTTCTGAACGGCAATGGCTCCGAAAAGTGCCAGTAAAAAGGCAAATCCGTAAAACCCTTTTTCACTTGGAAGAATTGTCGCATTCCATAATCCGATTGCCAGTAATACGATGGAGGAAAGGGTAGCAAACCAACAGATTCCATAGTAGATATCAGTCACTTTTATATTTTCCAGTCTGTCGCGTACTGCTTTCTGCAAAGAAACTACTGCAAATAATCCATACAGAAGAATGGTAAAATAATATCCTTTCTCATTAAGCTGCATTTCCGCTCTTGCAAGACCTACAATAAAACCAATCATTCCGGCTCCTAAAGCAACCCAGGATGCTGCGACAAATGCAGTTGATACATTTTGCTTTTTCATGTTTAATGTTTTTGTTAAAGGTTTCAAAGATATTAATTTAAATTAAATGTGAACTATTCTTTAAAGGTTCCTTAATTAAATTAAACTAATAACATATATTGTACATTAACACTCCGGAACATTCACCGCAATTGCCAGACCGCCTTCTGAAGTTTCCTTAAAACGGTCATTCATCGATAAAGCAGTTTCCCACATGGTTTGTATTACCTCATCTAAAGTTACTTTCGCTTTTGCAGGATCACTTTCCAGTGCAATATTTGCTGCCGTGATGGCTTTTATCGCTCCCATCGTATTTCTTTCGATACAAGGAATTTGTACCAGACCTTTTATCGGGTCACAGGTTAAGCCTAAATGATGCTCCATGGCAATTTCGGCTGCCATTAAAACCTGACCGACACTTCCGCCCAAAATTTCGGTAAGACCAGCCGCCGCCATTGCCGAAGAAACGCCTACTTCTGCCTGACAACCGCCCATTGCCGCAGAAATGGTTGCATTTTTTTTGAATAATGTACCGATTTCTCCTGCTACTAAAAGAAATCTTACAATGTCATCTTCGCTGGTGAATTCCGTAAAAGCCTGTGCATACATCAGAACCGCCGGAATTACGCCACTTGCACCGTTGGTAGGAGCGGTAATAATTCTTCCGAAACTTGCATTTTCTTCATTCACCGCCAATGCAAAACAGGAAATCCATTTATTGATATTGGTGAAATTTTCTTCGGCTTCTACAACCTGCTGAAACCATTCATCTTTATTTTTGTAAATTTTATCGCCCAGTAATTTTCTGTTGATTCCGGCTGCACGACGCGTAACATTCAATCCGCCCGGAAGAGTTCCTTCTTTATTGACGCCTTTGTAAATGCATTCTTTAATCTGCTGCCAGATGTAAAGTGCTTCTGCTCTTGTCTCGTCCGGTGTTCTCCAGCTTTCTTCATTGATTAAAATTAAATCTGAAATACGTTTTAATCCCAGTTTTTCACAATATTTTACAATATCGGAAGATTTATGACAAGGATATAAAGTACGGACACAGTGTTTCTGAATTGATTTTTTTTCCTGACTCATGATAAAACCGCCGCCTACAGAATAAAAATCCTGCACAAGCTCGGTTCCGTCTTCAAAAATGGCTCTGAAAATCATTCCGTTGGGATGATATTCAAGAGATTTTTTCATATTAAGCACCAGATGATGCCCGTAAATGAAAGGAATTTCTTTTTCGCCACCTAGATTAAGGATTTGGGTAGATTTTATTTTTTCTATTTTTTCATCAATTTTTGTGGTATCGATTGTTTTAAAATCTTCTCCATTCAGACCGAGCATTCCGGCAATATCGGTTCCGTGACCGATTCCCGTTTTTGCAAGTGAACCGAAAAATTCAAGGAAAACTTCTTTTACCTCTTCAATTGCTCTTTCTCTTTTAATAATCCTGATGAATGCAGATGCCGCATTCCAAGGTCCCATCGTATGCGAACTGGATGGACCTATTCCTACTTTTATAATCTCAAAAACCGATATTGATTCCATATAGAAATTTGCTCATTTTTCCCAAACACAAAGATACACGATAAATCGAGATGCAAAAGCCGGAGCTGAAAATTCAGCTCCGGCTCAAATTAAAACTATATGAACACTTGTAGATAATCTTTTTTGTATGAATGACGAATGGTGAATTTGCTTCGCATTCAATTGTAAATTGTTAATTTTTTAATTTAAGTAAATTCACGATTGACAATTGACCATTTACTATTCAACATTCTTTTTCTCAGCAAAGGCTTTCTTCATGCTGCGAAATATCCAGTCCCATATCTTCGGATTCTTCAGAAACTCTTAAAGTAATAATGCTATTGGTGATTTTATACAAAAGCAATGACCCGAAAAAAGTAAAAACAGAGACTAAAAATAAGGCTGCCATATGATGGGCAAAAACTTCAAACCCACCATGAAGAAGACTCGCATTTTCACCGTGTGCAAAAATTGCCGTTAAGATCATCCCCATAATTCCTCCTACTCCATGACAGGCAAAAACATCCAGTGTATCGTCAATTTTCTTTAACGCTTTCCAATTCACCATTACATTAGAAACTATGGCGGAAATAAATCCGATGAACAGACTTTCTGAAACGGAAACAAAACCACAAGCCGGAGTAATCGCCACTAAACCAACAACGGCTCCGATGCACGCTCCTAAAGCTGAAACTTTTCTTTTATTAATCCTGTCGAAAAAGATCCACGTCATCATCGCAGAAGCTGAAGCAATTGTAGTGGTTCCGAAAGCCGTTGCTGCTGTTGCATTGGCTGCCAAAGCCGAACCTGCATTAAAACCAAACCACCCAAACCAGAGCATTCCTGTTCCCAGCATCACATACGAAATATTGGAAGGATCGTGATGAGGTTTTTTCCTGTTTCCTACAACCATTGCGCCTGCTAAAGCTGCAAAACCTGCACTCATGTGTACAACAGTACCTCCCGCAAAATCTTTTACGCCAAAATATTTATTCAGTAATCCGTCCGGATGCCAAACCATATGACAAAGAGGTGTATAAATAAACAGACTGAAAAGCACCATGAATAAAAGGTAAGAGATGAAACGTACACGTTCTGCAAAAGAACCCGTAATTAATGCAGGGGTAATGACTGCAAATTTCATCTGAAATAGAGCAAAAAGAATAAAAGGAATTGTTGAAGCCATTGCTTTATGCGGCAACACTCCTACCCTGCTGAAAAAGGGATAGCTCATAGGATTGCCGATGATTCCGTAATGTTCTCCATTGATGGTAAAACCAATAGAATCTCCGAAAGAGAGGGAAAAACCAACCACTACCCACAAAATAGAAATCACTCCCAAAGCAATAAAACTTTGAAGCATCGTAGAAATTACGTTTTTCTTCCCTACCATTCCTCCGTAAAAGAAAGATAAACCGGGAGTCATTAATAAAACCAGACCTGCCGCAGCAAGAATCCATGCAACATCCGCACCTACAATTTTATCTTCGCTTAAAAACTCTCCTGTGTTGGGAAAATCTGTAATGGGATTCCAGAATAGTCCGCCTACAGCAACCAGAGCGATGATCGCGAAAGAAACAATCCATTTTAAACCTACTGTCATAAAAAATTTGTGTTTACCCTTCAAATGTAAGGATAAATTTTTCAAAAACAATAAAATTTAAAACAAACCCCTTAAAAATTAATACAATTTTAATTTTTAAACACAATTTCAATCCAAAACCCCCTTCAAAATAGAAGCTACTTCTTTAAATTTCGTAATTGGAAATAAATGAGTTCCTCCTTTGATTACATAATCGGGTTTGGAATTTTTTATCGGGAAAACAATATCGCGGTCTGCCAAAATCTGTATAACATCGGGGTTTTCTTCAAACTTCCAGTCTGATATTTTTTCAATCGACCATTTTAAATAATACGGATCTCTTACTCTGAAGTATTGTAAAACCTTAGGATTTCGGGGATCAAAGAATTTTCTGACTACAGAATACATATTGGTTGTTCTTTCGTTGAAAAAAGTAACAGGAAGAACTTTTGGAATTTTTGTGATCTGTCCGGCTTTAATAAGACGGGATTTTTCTTTATGGGATTTAATGCTTCCGAGAATAACAACTTTTCTGGCAGGTTTCAGCCTGTTGATTTCCTGAACCATAATTCCGCCGAAAGAGTATCCTACCAGATAAAACGGCTCAGAATCATCAACCTTTTCTGCCATTCTTTTTACGTAATCTGAGAATTCTTCATTTTGGTGAGGAATCAGCCAATCGATAAAAACCACTTCGTGATGCTTTGGAAATTCAATTTTCTCCAAAACCTTAAAATCTGCACCAAGTCCGCTTACTACATAAATTTTCATACCACTAAAATAAAAAAATCGTTAAAAAAAATGAGCGATTCCCAAAGAAATCGCTCATTTTCGTTTATTAAAGGAAATTATACCTTATTTCTTTTTAACAGGCGTTCTGTTTTCGTTATCCAAAACTGCTGTCGAAATTTTGAACTGAATATCCATTTCGTTTTTAATGAAATAATCTTTCAGAGAAGACTGGTAGAACACTTTGAAATCTCTTCTGTTCAATGAGAATTTAGCAGATTCGATAACCACTGTAAACTGAGTGATATAAACATTTGCAGGGAAAGTGATCGTTTTTCTCACTCCTTTAATCGTTACATCTCCGTAAACTGTAGAATTATACTCGCTGTTTGCCAAAGGAATTATTTTCGTTAAATGGAATTTCGCCAGCGGGAATTTTTTAACATCGAAGAAATTTGAACTTTTAAGATCGTTCGTTAATTTTACCATATCTTCATCCTGACTGGAAACATCACCTGCCATCAATGACTTCATATCAATCACAAATTCTCCGTCCACCAAAACCGTCTTATCAAAAGTGAATTTTCCACTTTTCAGTTTTATGGTTCCGGAATGTGTAGTAGGAACCGTTTTTACAACTTTGTACCCCCACCATCTGATGTCCGACGATGTTACTTTTACCACTTTATCTCCTTTCTTCTGAGCGAAAACAAATGACATACTTACGCACATCATAGCAAACAATAGTAATCTTTTCATTCTTTTTTATTTACAATTCAACAAAAATAAAAAAAAGTGTAGAACTTCTACACTTTTAATAATCTTTTTTTGATTAAATTATTTAGCTGTTACTTTTACAAGCAAATCCATATCATCTTTCACAAGAACATCCTGCATTGTTGATTTGTAAGCAACATCAAATTTCTGTCTGTCGATAGAGAATTTGTTAGACATTAAGCTTACTGCTCCGTTTGCATACGTAATTTTTGCAGGGAAAGAAATCGCGTTGGTTTTTCCTTTTACCGTTAAGTTTCCTGTAACTAAAGAAGTGTACACTTTGTCGTTGTTTTTCTTTACTCCGGTGATTTTGAAAGTTGCTGTTGGAAATTTTTCAACTTCGAAGAAATCTCCTGTTTTAAGGTGACCATTCAGTTTTTGCTGATATTCACCGGAAAGATCTGTAGCATTAATAGAAGTCATGTCTAAAACGAAAGAACCTCCTACTAACTGGTTTCCTTTCAATACCATTTCTCCGGATTTTACTTTTACGGTACCGTTGTGAGAGCTTGCCTCGGATTTTGCGATTTTGTAACCCCACCACTGTACATCAGAGCTTACTACTTTTTTTACCTGTCCGAATGCAAGTCCGCTTGCTAAAACTGCTAATAAAAATATTTTTTTCATTTGAATAAAAGTTATTTTCTTGTTTGTTATTTACTGATGCAAATGTAACTAACTGCTTCGAGAGATTTCATTGATGTACATCAATAAATACATTTTTTTTCATGAGTAATATCATCCATAAAAAAACTCCGAATTTCTTCGGAGCTTTGTTTTATTCGTGATAGTAAGCGGTATAAAGCGCTGAACCAATGAGTGCCGTATTCGGATTTCTGTTCAGATAAATCGGAATGTTTCTCAGCATTTCTTCCATTTTATCGCTGATCTTGAACTTTTCATAGAATTTATCCTTGTTAATATAGTCTGTAATAATCTGCGGAATATCTCCGGAAATCAGCAAACCGCCGGTTGCTTTTAACTTCAGCGTTAAATTGTTTGCCTCTCTTGCTAAAAATTCAAGGAAAGTGTCCAGAGCAATCTTACAGATCAGAACATCTTCTTCAACCGCAGCTTTATATAGTTCTTCAACAAAATTGCCATTCGAGAAACGCTCTGCAAGCCATTCCGGTTCAGGATGTCTTTTTACATCTCTGAGGAATCTGTAAATATTAAACAGACCTCCTTTAGATAACACATTTTCCCAGCTTACAATTCCGTAAAGATTATTCAGAAACTGATAAAATTCTACCTCAACATTCGTTCTTGGAGAGAATTCAGAATGTCCTCCTTCTGTTGCGAAAGGTCTTAAATATTTTCCGTCGAAGAAATATCCTGCTTCACCCAAACCATTTCCCGGAGCGAGAATCGCTACGTTGCCGTTTTCAAGATGTCCGCTTGTGTAGATCGGATCAAGATCAGAATCTTCCAAAAGCCCCATTCCGTAAGCTGAAGATTCCTGGTCATTCAGCATATTTACTTTTTCGAATCCCAGATCTCTTTTGTATTCTTCTACATCCAGATTCCAGCCTAATCTTGCAGGGCTGCTTTTTCCGTTTAAAACCGGTCCCGGAACAGCCATTCCAAGCCTTTTCACATTCTCCAGCTGATTGTCCAGAATAAACTTCTTCAGGATTTCTGAAAAAGAAGCATACTCTTTCGTTGGGTAATTATTCTGGATTTTAATCTCAAGACCTCCGTTACCGGAGACGAAATATCCTAAAGTTGTAATATCTTCACGTAGGTTTGCGCCAATGATAGAAACGTTATCATTGCTACCGTTTTTTACTCCTGGTAAATAAAGTGGAAATTTTGGATTCAAAATCATAACCTCAAATTTTATCAAATATAATAATATCTTTTGTAAATTTTCGTTAGAAATAAAAAACCTTCTCAAAAAATCGAAAAGGTTTGGTTAATAATTGCTTATATTTAAATCTAACTACTTCCCTAAAGGAATATTGTAAGAAAATCCTACCCCAATGTTGCCCACATTGTAGTCCTGATTTGGCAAATCGCCGTTGTTTCCTACAAAAACTTTCTGATACTGTACGAAGAAATTCCA
Source organism: Chryseobacterium sp. 2P (assembly GCF_059579425.1). Lineage (NCBI taxonomy): Bacteria > Pseudomonadati > Bacteroidota > Flavobacteriia > Flavobacteriales > Weeksellaceae > Chryseobacterium > Chryseobacterium sp. 2P. The sequence continues at coordinate 1,311,895 of NZ_CM184194.1, read as the reverse complement.
GTCCTGATTGTGATATCCGATTTCAGGCTTTAAATAAAATCCTCCGTTTGGTCTGTCTAATGTAACGTTAGATGCTACTTTATTATCCCCTGTCAAAAATCCGTACCCTAAGTCTGTACCAAAGTAAAATCCTGTCTGTTTAGGATAAATTCTAATTAATGCTGCTACAGGAACTACTCCCACATCATTATTAGTATATCCGTTGTTATCTTTACCGAAATAGTGTGTATACCCTGTTGCGATACCCAATCCGAATCCCGGAGTAATAAGGTTCTGGTATGCTACATCCACTCCTACTGCCATCGAAGTATTGTCAGAAGGAACTGCTAAACCAACATTTGCTCCTACCTTAATCATATTATTCATCTGTGCACTTTGTGCGCTCAATGCTCCTGCAGTCAAAATTCCGGCAAATAAAATTGCTTGTTTAAACATTTTCATAACTCTGATTTTTTAAATTTTACTAACCTGAAAAATGTAAAAATCGTGCCAAGCAAAGCCTTTCCTGCGACTTTAACAATGCTTAAAAATGTAAAAACATGAAATTCAATTCATTATTCCGACTAAAAAATTAAATAAACGTTTAAAAAATTCACTCATTTTAAATAAATGATTAAACATTTAAACTCAATTTATTCAAAACACTATTCAATATTAACAATTCTTAACCGTTATTAATTTTAACCTTACCTTATCACAACCATCAAAAAGTAAATAATTGATATGATTTCTCCATCGTTACTCAACAATAAACACCTACTCTGGCGGGCAGGATTCGGACCGGGAATCAGTCAGCTGGAAGATCTTCATAAAAAAGACATTAAAAGCCTGATTAATGATTTATTTAAAGAAGAAACGTTTCTTTATGTAAATTATGATACTCCTGACATTCCTGAAACCGGAGATTATATGATGAATGATCAGACTCCGGCAGAAAAGAAAAAGGAAATGCAGAGAATCAGCCGACTGCAGAACGAAGAGCTCAATCTGAATTTTCTTAATAAAATGGTGAACAGCAAAGAGCAGATGAGAGAAAAAATGGCTTTTTTCTGGCATGGACATTTTGCATCAAGAGTTGTTAATCCGAAATTTAACCGACAGATTTTAAATGTTATCCGAAAAAATGCACTCGGAAACTTTAAAGATCTATTATTTGAAGTGAGCCAAGCTCCTGCAATGCTGAATTTTCTTAACAATCAGCAGAACAAAAAAGATCATCCCAACGAAAATTTTGCCCGTGAAGTAATGGAGCTTTTCACGATGGGACGCGGAAATTACACAGAGAAAGACATACGAGAAGGTGCGAGAGCTTTTACAGGATGGGGATCGGATAAAGAAGGAAATTTTAAAGAACGGAAAAATCTTCATGATGAAGGCTCAAAGACATTTCTCGGAAAAACAGGTAATTTTACAGGCACAGATGTTTTAAATATCATTCTTGAACAAAAGGCAACGGCAAAATTCATCACCACAAAAATCTATAAATTCTTCGTGAATGAAAATGTTGATGAAAATATTGTAAAATCCCTGAGCGAAAGTTTCTACCAGTCCGGTTACGATATTAAAAGACTCATGATGGATATTTTCTCGAGCTCCTGGTTTTACGATAAAAAAAATATCGGCAGCAGGATAAAGTCTCCGATTGAACTCATGGCAGGAATGATGCGGTCACTTCCCATGACCATTCAGAATCCTGAAAACCTCATCGTTTATCAGAAATTACTGGGACAAATGCTTTTGTACCCACCGAATGTTTCAGGCTGGCCGAACGGAAAATCGTGGATCGACAGTTCTACCTTAATGTTAAGACTTCAGATTCCGCAGATCTGGTCTGGTTTGCGACCGTTAGATTACCGTCCGAAAGATGATGATGATTTGGATATGGGTTTAAAAAATAACACGAATTCTTTAACGAAAAGTTTTAAAAATCCCAATATTACGATCGATTGGTCTCGTGTAGAAAAGATTTTTAACGGAAAGAATGTGGAAGATTATTTAATTCAGAGTTCAAAATCTCTGGATATGAGTTCGGTGAAAAATTTCTCCGACAACAGTGTGAAAATGAATGTCATTAATCTCATGTCGACACCGGAATATCAGTTAATGTAGTTTTCAGCAGCAGATTTTAGCTTACGTTAAAGCCTGCAACCTGTCATCTTTACCCTAAAACCTAAGCTTATGTTAATCAAAAGAAGAGAATTTCTAAAAATAAGTTCATTGGCAACCGCATCTTTTCTGATGCCAAATTTCCTGAAAGCCATGACATTCGATGACGCGCTGGAACCCAATCAGAAAATATTGGTGGTACTGCAGTTTACAGGAGGAAACGATGGTCTGAATACGATTATTCCTACAAAAAATGATATTTATTTCAGGGAAAGAAATAAAATTGCCATTCAGAATTCCATGCAGCTTACGGACGAAGCGGGGATTAATCCTGCCCTCTCCTATTTCAAAGAACTGTACGATCAGGGAGAACTTTCTGTAATGAACAATGTCGGTTATCCGAATCCCGATAAATCACACTTCCGAAGCATGGACATCTGGCATTCTGCAAGCAGAAGCGATGAATATCTTGACACAGGCTGGCTGGGAAGATTTCTGGATGAAGAATGTTATAAATGCGATCATCCCACACAAGCATTAGAAGTGGATGATATGCTGAGTTTAGCTTTAAAAGGTGAAAAAAATAAAGCATTTGCCTTTAAAGATCCGAAAAGATTATATCAGACCAGTCAGGAAAAATATTTCAAATCGCTGTATGATCATCATCATGACGATGAAACGGTTTCCTATTTATATCAGACTTTAGGTTCCACCATCAACAATGCTGGGTATATTTTCGAAAAAAGCAAGGCAAAAAATACGGAACAAGTCTACCCAAATTCTCAGCTCGGAAAAGACTTTAAAACCGTTTCTTCTTTAATAAAATCTGACATTAATACGAGAGTGTATTATCTTTCCATCGGAAGTTTCGATACGCACGTGAACCAAAATGAAAGACAGCAAAAACTGTTTACAGATATTAATGATGCGGTAAAAGCGTTTGTGGCAGATATGAAAAGCAACGGACTTTTTAATGATATTTTGCTGATGACTTTTTCAGAATTTGGCAGACGTGTTGCCCAGAATGCAAGTAACGGAACCGATCACGGAACGGCAAACCAGATGTTTTTCATCAGTGGAGGTTTAAAGAAAAAAGGAATTTTGAATGCACTTCCCGATTTACAGAATCTGAATGAAGGAGATTTAATCTACACCGAAGATTTCCGGAAAATTTATGCCACCATCCTAAAAAACTGGCTTAAAGCGGACTCTTCTAAAGTTCTGGGCTGGAAAAACGGGGTTTATGATTTTGTATAAAAGCGTTTGATTATCCATTATAAATTATACTGCTTTTAACGCTAAGATCACTAAGATTTTCTGATATACTAACTGCTTTTAAGTTCACAAAGGTGCTTCGACAAGCTCAGCATAAACTATTCACTCAGCAAAGAACTCAAAGGTTTAATGATGACAAATTACGGACAATCATAAAAATTTGTCTTAACAAATAAAAAGTTAACAATAAATTTAGTAATTATTACATTTTGATCATATTTTGCAACTTTTTACTCTGTCGAACCTTCAGCTTGCGGCGAATTTTAAAATCAATTTAGAAAATTTTAAAAATAAAAAGAGGCTGTTGCAAAAATGAACAGCCTCTTTTCTATAATTTAAATCTAACTACTTGTCATGTTAATTCGTGGATGCAGGAAGTTGCTTAGGATCTTCTTTTTTCTGACTTTTCTGATCAATTTTCTCAGAAATTTTCTTCACGATAAATTCAATCACTAAAGGAGCTACGACAGCAACAACTGCTTTTAATATTCTTGATTTCATACGGTTTATTTTTTTATGATTCATGCAATACAATTTCTACGCCAAGATTTTTATCCGTCTTCATCCGGAATGGCAAGGTTTTCATAATTTTTAGCTGCCGCTTTGAATTTTTCTTCCAGTCTCAGTCTGAGTTTTCTCGGTTTATGCACAACCAGACATTCTCCGAACCCCAAAAGAAGTCTTTCCAGTTCGAAGTTCAGCTGTACACAGATTTTAAAAATGGTTCCTTCATTCGTTTCGCTTACAATTTCCTGACTGGCATGAAAAGGCTTGGTCTTTACATAGGGAGCGTTGGAAGAATCTACAAAGAAAACCACATTTCGCGGAGCCATCGTCGGCGAAACACTTACTCCCACAATATCTTTGAAATATTCGTCGCCGTCGAGATTCATATCAATATACTCAATATTTTCATCGGTCTGAATATCTTCCATTCTGTCCAGAGCGAGATTATAGACATATTGCTTATTGGAACAGATCAAAAACCAGCGGTTGTTAAATTCCTTCAGCAATTGCGGATGAACAATATAAGAATCTGATTCTCTTGCCTTAAAACTTTTATACGTGATGTTCAGCACTTTTTTGTGCAAGATCGCATCATACAGAATATCAATATATTCCAGACCTTTCAACTGTTCATTTTTGTCTAAATGAATAATTGATTTCTGGTTCGTGGAATGGATGGAATCTTCCAGTTTCTGGATCACCCCGTTCATTTCCTTGAACATCGAAAAATCTTTGAACTGCTTTAGAATCTGCACCGCATTATTCATGGCTTTCAGATCACTTTCATTAACCGAAATATTATGAATGCTGTAATCGGGATCGCTGTAACGATAGTATTTTCTTTCGTATACCTCAATCGGTGCTTCATATCCGAATTTTTCACTCCGCATATTCTGCAGATCCAGCTGTACCGTTCTTTTGCTTACAAAAGATTCTTTCCCCTCAAATTCAAACAAAGCTTCCGAACATTCGTCAATAAGATCTTCGAGAGTATATTTCCTGTATTTATTTTTCAGGCATTTATCCAGTGTTTTATACCGGATGAGCGCGTTTTTGTTGGATGACATACGATGAGGTTAGGGTTTAAGTTAAGGTTAAGGTTAAGGTTAAGACTGAGATTTAGATTGAGGTTGAATTTAATATAAGGCGGTCAAATTCCCCTCCTCTGGAGGGGTGGCGAAAAATCTTGGATTTTTTGACGGGGTGGTTAAACGTTACCATTTTTCACTCTCTTCCAAATTATTTGAGATTGCTTCGTCATTTCTGAACTGCGTTCGCAGACCTCCGGTCTTTTAGCAATGACAGTTTACTTTCTACTTAAAGCTTTTCCTTCAAAAGCAATCCCGTCCCAGCCAAACGTCATAAAGTTTCTGATATTCTGATGATCTGTTCCTTCAGGATTTTTAAGAACATCTTCCCTGTAAAATTCTCCGAAAAGACTCAGCGTTTCTTCTTTCGACAGATCATTTAATTTCGCAAAACTAAAAATCTTACAGGAACCATTATTCTGATTGGCTTCATTTACCGTTTTTCCGTTTGTAAATTTTGTGGGAGTAAAATCGTAATGTTCATCAATAAAAGCAATTACATCCTTAAACTGGATTTCCTCTGCCGATTTTTCTAATTGTTCAAATAACATATCTTAATTTTTTATTTATAAATAACAGAAATCCGCCCGATCGGAGCAATATCTGTTTAGAAAAGTTTTAAAAAACCATTTCTCGTTCTTTAAGGACATTATTTTTTGAAATGATTCAGTATCCACTTTAGAGCTTTCTTTGTTCCTCACAAAAATCTTTGATTTTTAAATCTTATGTGCTCTAAAATATTCTCAATCATTTAACTTAAAACTAATGTGACTCATGTGTCAACTAACTTTTGTGCCTTTTGTGGTCAACTCGTCAAAAATAATTAAAATAATTTTATCTGCGCAAAAAGATTGCATACTTTAGTTCTTACTTTGCATCATCAAAATGAGAGAACACATGGAATTTAACGGAAATCATTTAATCGAATTAGGATACAGACCAGCGAAATGGTTTAAAGAAGCGATTGAATTCATCAACGAAAATAATTTAAACGAAACTCAGATAAAAGAATATCTGGAACAGTTTAAACAGCCCGAACTGATTCCGCTTCATGAAACGGCAAAAGATTTTGTGATCAACATCAGAGCAGAACACGAAAGTGAAAATGATAACGTGGAAAAAGTAATCAACACCATGAAAGTCCTGATGAAAACGCCGACTCTGGAAAACGGAGCCATTATGCCGGATGCCTGTCCTACAGGTCCTGCAGGACATATTCCTGTTGGCGGTGTGGTTGTGGCAAAAAATGCGATTCATCCGGGATTCCATAGTGCAGATATCTGCTGTTCTGTTATGCTGACGGATTTTGGAAAGGCAGATCCTAAAGAAGTGTTGGATGCAGCTCATTCCATCACGCATTTCGGATACGGTGGAAGACCGAGAGGAGAACAGATGCCGATGTCTCAGGAATTAATGGATGATTTTAGAGCGAATGATTTTCTGAATGACGAAAAATTAATAAGCATTGCACGTTCTCATATGGGAACGCAGGGCGACGGAAACCATTTCCTGTTTGTCGGAATTTCCAAAAATACCGGAAACACGATGTTGGTAACACACCACGGTTCAAGAGCTCCGGGCGCAGCTTTATATGATAAAGGAATGAAGGTTGCGAACCAGTTCAGAATGGAAATTTCTCCTGAAACCTTAAGAGAAAACGCATGGATCCCTTATGAAACGGAAGAAGGAAAACAATATTGGGAAGCCTTGCAGTTAATCAGAAAATGGACGAAAGAAAACCATATTTCCATTCATGATGCCGCTTTGAATAAATTAGGAATCGAGAAAGAAGACCGATACTGGAACGAGCATAATTTTGTATTCAGAGATGGAGATTTATTCTACCACGCAAAAGGTGCAACGCCTTTGGATGATAAATTTATGCCGGATATTACAGGTCCGAGATTGATTCCTTTGAATATGGCAGAACCTGTTTTGATTGTAAAAGGAACAACCAACGAAAGAAATTTAGGTTTCGCACCACACGGAGCGGGAAGAAACTTCAGTAGAAGTCAGCATAAAAAATCGTTGGCGCATAAAACCATTGAAGAAGTTTTTGAAGAAGAAACCAAAGGATTAGATATCCGTTTCTTCACCAACGAAATTGATATTTCTGAGCTTCCAACCGCTTATAAAAGTGCCAAAAAAGTAAGAGCGCAGATTGAAGAATACGGACTGTGTGAAGTTCTGGATGAAGTGATGCCTTACGGATGTATCATGGCGGGTGATGTTCAGAAAAATGCACCGTGGAAGAAAAAGAAGAAGTTTAGAAAAGCTTAATTGTTGGATATCACGCAATGGCGCAAATTACTTTTAAAAACTATACTTGTTAAGGCGCAAGGATTTTATCTCCGATAAAATTTAAACTTAATATTAGCTAAAAGTATCACACTGAGCTTGCCGAAGTGTCTTACGCCTTAAAAACATAACCAATTGGAAAAAAAAACTTGCGTCTTTGCATTAAACAAAAACAAAATAAAAAAGAAAACTAATAACCGAACCTTGCAGGTGTAAAAGCCTGTAGGGTTTAATGAAAACCTTTAATCATAAGGTAGGAACAGTAGCTCAGATGGTAGAGCAACAGATTACTTTTCGCTTTTGGCAAATAAAGTTCCTGTAAACTTCAAAGTTGTGTGTCGCAGGTTCGAGTCCTGCCTGTTCCTCAAAAAATGAAAAAAAATTGTTAGATATACACAAAGGCGCAATTTATTTAAAAGCTATACTTGTTAAGGCGCAAGGATTTTATCTCCGATAAAATTTAATGCTCAATATGTTAGCTAAAAATGTCGCACTGAGCTTGCCGAAGTGTCCGCCTTTTTAAAAAACTTTAAGGCAAAGGGAGTTCCTATAAATTATTTGGAAAATTACTCCCCGCCTTTTAAAAATTATAGGTAAAAGGAGTTCCTATAACACTTCACTTTTAATGAATCTTACTCCTCACTTATTTTTTTAAACTAAAAACAATGAAAACATTAAAATTATTCAACGCTGTACTGGCAAAAGAATCGGATGCTGAAATATTTATTTCTCAGGATGGTTTTATCATCGAACCTTCTGCACTATGGGCAAAAAAAGAAATTGTTTCTTATTACGCTAAAGAAAAGCTGAACGGAAATGATCTCAACAAAACGTTCCATAAATCGTGGCAGAAGATTAAAGAAAGTACAAGATTCGAACTGTTGATGGAACAGCTCTTTCATTATTTTTCTACCTACGGAAGCAGATTTCAGGGTGAAGTATACATTCCGGATGAAGTGTTGAATATCCCGGATCTGAAGCTGAATTTCAAAGTAATTAAAGCCTGTTCCGAAGAAGAACTTCAGGAAAAATGTCTTGCTATTCTAAGATCAGGAATCGCTCTGAAAGAAGAAACAATTGATGATTTACTATCTATTCTGCACAATGAACTGGAATATGATTTTACAGGAAAAGAAAATATCAGAAACAAAGAAGCCATCATAAAAATTGCCGACCGTTACGACGTTTATCCTGAAAATAATGTTGAATTTTTGCGTTACGTGATCTACAAAACCACAAAAGAAACATTATTAATTAAAAACAATGATTTGATTAATGATATCAAGCAAAGTAAATTTAATCCGACTTATCTTTTTGAAAGTTTCGGACTGGAAAAAATGGCGGAAATTTTCAATCGTTTCAAGCCCTTATTTTTAGCCTATAAAAACAGAGCACCAAAAGTGATTAATAAAATTTCGAAGCTGTCAAAGGTTTATCATAAACCATTAATTTCGAATCCATTGAATAACGCAACCAATATATTACTGGAAAACAGTGATTTGCACTGGCTGGAAAATGCCACTCCGTTTGCTTTGTTTAAATCTTTATCGGCTTGTTATTCAAGAATGTACGGTCAGGATACTTTTGTGTACAGAATACGGAACGGAAAATCGTGGACGAAAAAATCAATCGGAACTTCCGTGAATGAACTGAACTACGATTTTATTTTAAGCTATTTAAAATCAAAGTATCGTTTTGAAGGAAAGAAATTCTATTTCCCAGAAGACGTAGAATTTGCGTTACCGACTTCTGAAAAGATGCTTGTAGGGAATATTCCGACGGGAACAAGATTTTTCGGTGAAAGATTAGCGGTCGGAATTTACTGGGAAAATGCATGGGGAGCTTATGATTTGGACCTTTCAGGATTAAATATTGCCGGAAAAATCGGATGGAATGCCGCTTACAGCCAAAATTCTGGTCAGTTGATGTATTCCGGAGACATCACTTCCGCGCCAAACGGTGCTGTAGAATATCTTTACGCAAACAGAGGTTTAATGGCTCCTACTTTGGTAATGAACAACGTTTTCAACGGAAACAGCGACTGCGGATATAAAATTGTTATCGGAAAAGGCGATGCCGTTTCTTACGATTATATGATGAATCCGAACCATCTTTTTGCGGAAGCAAAATGTCAATCCGTACAAAAACAGACCGTTTTGGGAATGTTGCTGCCAAAAGACGGAAGACAGTGTTTCGTACTGCTGAATTTCGGAGCAGGACATGCTCATGTTTCAGGAAATACAGAAATTTCCGTAATGGCGACGAACGCTTTGTATCAGCAATGGTACGAACCGATATCCTTCAATCTTTTGATTCAGGAATTAGGAGCTGAAATCGTTTATGATAAAGAAAATGCCGACTTTGATTTTTCTTTGGAGAATCTGGAAAAAGACAGTTTTACAAAGATTTTTAATTGATAAAATTTTTGAGGCTAGATAATTTTAACGCAATGCCCACAAAGTTATATTCAATAAAATGATTTTATTTATTGGTTCGCAAGGGCACTTCGTTCAGCGAATGATAAAAATGTAATTTAAGTAGGAAAGCATATTATTTATGGAAAATGTTGCATATAGCTTTACGTAATAAACGGCTGTTATAGACTTCGCTTAATAGCAGATGAAATCTTCCCTTACTTTGCTTTCTTTTAAAGTATTTTATCGGAATTAAGTAGTAAACTTAAGAAACTAAAGTGTAAAATCTTTTGCATCTTTTGCGGTTAAAAGTTTATCCAGGTTTTACATAAAATAATCCTGCGTAAAAAGATTGCGCAGGATGTTTTTTATTTTGTATCAAATTAAAAAACAATGACACCAAAAATAATAGAAAAACTAAAAGAAGTTGAAGAAAAACGCGGTGTAGAAATACTGCTTGCCGTAGAATCCGGAAGTCGAGCATGGGGATTTGCTTCTCCGGACAGCGACTACGATATACGCTTCATATACCGACACGAAAAAGACTGGTATCTCTCACCGTGGGATAAAGATGAAACCATAGAATTTATAACGGAAGACGATCTGGACGGTTCCGGATGGGATCTAAGAAAAACGTTCCATTTATTGTTGAAGTCAAACGCGGCTTTGCTGAGCTGGTTCTACTCTCCTGTCGTTTATGTGAAAAATGAAAAATTTCACGACCTGTTCAAACCTTTGGCAGATGAATGTTTTTCTCCGATATCGGTATTTTATCATTACTCAAGCATGAGCAAAAAATATCTCGAAGCATGTAGACTTGATGAGGTGAAACTGAAATCTTACTTTTACTGCTTACGAACTACCTTAACCGGAAAATGGATATTGGAAAAAGGGACAGTTCCGCCTGTTTTGTTCAGTGAATTACTGGTTTTGGTCGATGATTTTACAAGAACGAAAATAGAAAATTTAATCGCTTTAAAAGCCACCAAAGGAGAATCTTACCACCATCCGAATGACTGGGAACTCTTCGGATTTTTAGAGAAGACCATATTAGATAATGAAGAAAAAGCGAAAAGTCTGAAAGGAGGAAATTCGGATAAAAACGAAATGGAGCGGGTTTTCAGGGAAATATTAAACTTGTCTTAATGAAAACACAAAAAAACAACCACAAATTATTGACAAAATTTGGGGAAATATTATTTAAAAAATATGAGCTTCAAAATGAATGGGTTTCTGAAATTCCTCCTGATAATTATGAAATTTCATTTATTATCAGTAATAAAATCAACTGGGATCTGATAAAACAAATTGTAGAAGATCTTATAGAAAATAAAAAGAATTTGGCTGAAAGATCAGAATCAGTATTAGTTCCTTTTCATAAAACGATCTTTAATAATGAATACCAAGAAAAGGATGGATATTTTGAACTTATTTGCGTAGAAATTAAAAAATATGATGAAAATTTTAATTACGAAATAAATCTTTTATTTGCAATTCATTCAAAAACTAATTTTGTAATAGATCCTTATGCAACATATTCTTGCGTATTTTTAAAAAGACAATATACTTATGTCCTTAAGAAAGTAGAAAGGGAAATATAAACAGAATCTTAAGTTTTATGAAATTTACCTTTATCTAACAATAAATACTGTTACAATGAAAAACCTCATCGCGCTCTCTCCCATGTACACGGAAGACAGCAACAATCTGAAAAAAGCATCCCTCAATTCACCGTACGAATTGAGTCGGTTTAATGCAAAATGGAATGTTCCCGAAGAATTTCGTGCAGACGTGATTGCGGTGTATGGCGAAGATATTTATGCTGAAATTGTGGCGGAACAATGCAGTCTTACGTTAACAAAACCCGATGACGACTGGCTTTCCAAAGTTTCGGAGGAATTTACCAAAAGGAAAATCTCTTACGGAAAGCTGAAAGATTTCGTGCATGAAGAAAATATTTTCATCAAATGTTCGGATTTTAAAAGTTTTAAAGCCGGAATTTTTGATAAAGTCACCAACATTAAAGGTTTTGATACACTGGATCTGGAAAGCAGGGTTTTCACTTCCGAAGTCGTAGAATGGGAACTGGAAGTAAGATGTTTTGTTTTAAATAATCAAATAATAACGCATTCTTCTTATTGGAGAAATGACGTTTTTGATACCGATCCGCTTTCCGAAAACGAACAGAAAGAGCTTTTTGATTTTTTCAAAAATTTCATTCAACAATACGGTGAAACGCTTCCCAAAGCCATTGTTCTGGATTTCGGGATCATCAAAGGAAAAGGCTGGGCTTTGATTGAAGCGAATCCGGCTTGGTGTTCCGGTTTGTATAATTGTGATGCGGAAAAAGCATTGGAGGTGATTGTGGAGAGTTGTATTAAAAATTAAGCGATTATGGTTTTCCGTAATTGTTTTTTAACAATTTGATATATTTTCCATAAAAAAAATAAACTTCTAATAAAATCATATTAATTTGCAAATAATAAAAACACATCATGAATAGACATATTTTTTTAAACAATGACAAATCAAGCCACCCAAAATTTAACCGACAAAGAAATGTTGGAGGTAATAAAAAAAGTGAAGAAGAGAATCAAGAAGAGATTGAACAAAATGAGAAAAAAATAATTGAAGAATATCAAAAAGAAAAATTAAGAGAATACAATATTACTTTTTACGCTAAACGTAAAAATAGAAATATAAAAAGAACTATTCAGTTTTCTAAGTATATTGATATTATTAAAATTAAATTTTATACTATATTCAATTCCGATCTAAAACTTAAATTCTTAGAAAAATATGGCATTACCCCCATTGAATATAAAGATTTTAATAAAACTGTTATTTTTGAAATTGTAGATTTATCATTGTTTGAATATTTTAAAAATCACATACAAGCAATTATTGATAGTCCAAGCGGAACATCTTATCAAAATAAAGAATATAACATATTAGCACTAATTTATAAATTTGAGTTTATTGATAGCAAAGCAAGAATTCTAACTTACATTAATGAAGGAGTTTTATTAAATTTTATTGAAAGTGTTGATTCTGTTTTTATTGAACAAAAAGAAATATTATTTAACTATTTAAAAGAAAAAAAATTAAATTACTCATATTCTGAAGATCACGATAGTATTTTAGAAATTCAAAAAATTCAAAAAGATGAAATTCAATTTATTGCAGATAATTTTGATATTATTAAAGCGATAGTTAGCTCAAGAACACAAAAACTCAGACCTGGCTACAATGGACCGATAAGAGATTATGAATTTGAAATAGAATTCAAAGATTATATAACAACTGTTGGTATTATAGATACAGGTGTTGAAAGAATTCAACCATTAAAAAATATAATTTTAAAAAATAATATTGACCATACAGGCAATGGAGCTTTTTGGGATGAAGTTGGTCATGGTACCATGGTAGCTGGTTTGGTAGCATTAGGAGATGAGTTTTATAATAACATTAAAGAAATTTATAATGCAAAGGCTAAAATTTTTGTCATTAAGGTTTTACAGCAAGACAATGACCCACTTGATATTCCAAGATTATTAGACGATATTAAGTTCGCTAAAAGAAATTATGGAATTAGAATTTTCAATATGTCCTTAGTAATTCCTAATGCTAAAAAATATAATGAAACATTTAGTCAATTTTCATATGAGTTAGATAAACTTGCTTTTGAAGAAGATATTTTAATTTTCATCTCTGTAGGTAATTTTAATAGTGATAGTTTAAAAGCTTTAATTTTTGAAGAACCTCATCCCGACCACGACTATCCTGATTTCTTCTATAAATTAGATAGTACTACACAAGTTCATAGTTGTGAAGACACAAATATTTGTTCGCCATCTGAATCACTAAATAATGTATCAATTGGAGCATTGGCAGGAAATATGGAAGATATTGACCATTCAGATATAACACCAAATGAACTTTATCCTGCGTATTACACAAGAAAATTTCACTATGATTATTCTCAAACAATCAATTCTCAAATAATTAAACAAAAAAACAAACACTTGAATAAGCCTGATTTTGTTTTTTATGGAGGTGATTTATTTGATGCTAAAGCAGGATTAGAAATTTTAAGATCTCCAATGGTAATTGATGATAAATTTTATGGACGATCATGTGGAACTAGTTTAGCAACTCCTTTAATCACTTCATACGCAGCAGAAATTTTAAATGAGTATCCTACTCTTAGAACTCAAACTATAAAGGCATTATTAGTAAATTCAGCAAACTATTTTAAACCTCTTCACTTTAAGGACAAACCTGAAACGTTACTAAAAAGTTTAATCGGCTTTGGAAAACCTAATAAAACTGAATTAATTGAGAATAATGATAACTGTATAACATTTATTGTTGAAGATTCTATTAAAATTGGCGAAATAATTAATATTCCTATTATTCTTCCTTCATATATTAAAAATTCTGGTAATAAATTACAATTTGATATTTCTTTGTGTTATAGTTTTTTACCTACTAAAGATAATCAATTAGATTATTTACCATTGCATATGTCATTTAGTTTAGTGAAAAATGTAGACGTTAAAATTTATGAAAATGCCGTTCAAAAAGATTTTAGTATAAAGAATTCTATAACATGGAGTGAAGATCATTTTGGGATTGATAACAGACAATTTTCCAATAGTCAATTTATGTCTTATAGAATTCAACCAAACGATTTTAACAACTTAAATGATATTGTAGCTCTAGCTGTTAGATGTTTATCCAAAAATGACTATATCAGCGAACTATCAAAATCATCACATGAGTTTTCCATAGTTATTAAAATTACGGAAATATTGACAAATGAAGGTAAAGGTACTGAAAATTTATACTCAGAAATGTTAAATATAAACAATCACATTGAAATATTAAATAATTTAGATTCAGAACTTAATCCAGAACTTGACGCAGAAAATTAAACTCCGATAGATTTTTTTTCAATATCAATTAATTTCTGCCATATTATAGTATCTATTTTGGCAGAAATTATATTTTCTGGATTATCTATAGCAAACAAACTTCTTTTTATAGCTGTGACTAATGTTTTTTGAATACTATAGTAAGATAATCCAACAGAATTCTTAATTACTTTGTTGGCTTTTGTTTTGTTATCAAAAGAAAAATTGCCATTTTTAAGAGTCAGTAATACTAATTCTTTTATTTCTTTTTCTGTTGGTAAATTAAATCCAATAGAAAAATCAAATCTTCTAAGCAATGCTTCATCTAGCATTTCCTTTTGGTTTGTTGCAGCTATAACAATACTATTTTGTGGAAGATAATCAAATAATTGCAAAATCGTATTTACAACTCTTTTCATTTCTCCGTGATCTTGTGAATAATCTCTAACTTTCCCCAAAGAATCAAATTCATCAATAAATATAATACAATCTTCAGAAGCTGCTTTTCTAAATATCTTGGATAAATTTTTACTAGTCTCTCCTAATTTTGATGATACAATTGCTCCTAAATTTACAACTACCATCATCTTATCTAATTCTCCTGCAACAACATAAGAAGCCAGCGTTTTACCACAACCAGAAGGTCCATGTAATAATAATTTATTTGCTATTGGTAAATCAAATTTTCTAAGTAACTCTGCTTTTTGATGTTCTTCAATAAAATATTGTAAACTATGGATTACAGAATTATCAGCTACTATATTATCAAGTCTATAACTAGAAGTTAACTTTTCTAATATTAATTCTCCAACCTCTTTATCTTCAATTCTATTAAAATAAGATTCAGAGCCTACTTTAGTTAAAGAATTGTTGCGCTGATGTTTAATAGAGTCTTTTAGGATTGATTGTAGCTGTATTGCGAAATTTAATTTTTTAGTGTTTTTAGAATGTTCGATTAACTCATTTAATACTGACAACAGCTTTTCTTGATCATTTTCAAGACCATATTTTGCTATATCTTTTATGTAATCGAATTGGCTCATTATTAAATTATATTGCAAAAATAATCATTTTTTTAATCTTAAATTAATTTGTTCCATAAGATTTATAAATGACTTTTAATGTATAAAAAAATTAATACTTTTAAAAAAACAATTAGTTTTAAATAAAAGTATTAATTTATTATTTAAAATTTAAATCAATCTCAAAATATCACTCTTTCCAAAACATGGAGTTTTTAAAAATCAGCACTCCCCATTCCGGATCACCTCCTTTGCATACGCCAGTTTTTCCTTTAGCTGCTGCATTTCCTCTATTTTTGCATCGATCTGGGCAATCTTATCATCCATCAACTTAATTTTGTCTTCTGTATTCAGGCGGTCTTCAAACCATGCATCCATACAGTCCTTAATTTCTGCCAGAGTAAACCCCACAGATTTGGCTTCCTTTATAAAATCAAGCTTTTCGATAACCTCCTCAGAATAATACGTGTAATTGTTGCTTTTTATCGTTTCATCCTTTTCTCCGGCAATTAAACCGCTTTTTTCATAAAAACGGATCGTTCCGATTGGGATTTCTGTTGCCTTCGAAAGCTGGTTGATTAAATACTTCATTGTTAAATTTTCGTTAAAATTAAAACCATACAGTATACTATATACTTTTAGGTCTCAAAAGTAAATATTAATTTCGTTTCAACAAAATCTAAAAAACGATGTCAAAAACTATTTTCATTACAGGAGCTTCTACCGGACTGGGTAAAGCAACTGCAAAACTATTCGCAGAAAAAGGCTGGAACGTGGTCGCAACCATGAGAACTCCCGAAAACGATACAGAACTCTCTTCTATTCCCAACATCAAAGTGATGAAACTGGATGTTACCAATCCGCAGGAAATCAAACAAGTCGCTGAAAAAGTAATTCAGGACGGTGTAGATGTCGTATTCAACAATGCAGGTTACGGATTAATGGGACCATTGGAAGGACTGTCCGAAGAACAGATCAGCAGACAGTTCGAAACCAATTTATGGGGTGTGATCCGTACAACACAGGCTTTCATCCCCTATTTCAGAGAACATAAGAAAGGATTGTTTTTAACCACCACTTCCATTGGCGGTCACGTTGCCTTTCCTTTAGCCTCATTATATCACGCTACAAAATGGGCTCTCGAAGGCTGGTCAGAAAGCATGGCATTTGAACTCAATCCTTTCGGAATCACCATCAAAACCATTGCGCCGGGCGGAATTTCCACCGATTTTGCAAGCCGTTCTCTCGATATGGGAGCGCATCCTGCCTATCAGGAAATGACAGAAAAAGTCTGGGAAGTCTTCAGAGATCCCAACAGAGTTTTCCAGTATTCCACTCCGGAGCAGATTGCAGAAGTCGTGTACGAAGCAGCAACAGACGGTAAAAACCAGTTGCGTTACTTCGCAGGAGAAGATTCCAAACAAACCATCGCACTCCGCAGACAGGTCGGAGATCAGGTATTCTTCGAAGAAAACAAAAAACACTTTTTTGAAAACTAACAAAAACAGACCGGACTTTAAAAATTGTCCGGTTTTTTATTTAATTTTTATTTTCTTTGCTGTAGAAGTTAACAAACAAGGCTACAATCATGTAACACAGGAAACGGCTGATTATGTAAGAAATGAATTGTTTGTGGAAAAGGAATTGATGATACGAGAAGATTATAGATTATTTTTGAATGAATTTTAAAAACACAACCATGGAAAAAGAAAGTATTATCACCATCAGCCAAACCCATCAGAAAGCTGATTTTAATTGGGCAATAAAGCGTTATTTACCAAATTTTAAAGATAGAAAGTCTACAATTATTGGTGTGCAATTTCCCTGGAAAAAAATATTTGAAGATGTCAAAAATTTTAATGAAATTTCACAGAACATAACCGATTTATACAATGAATTTACAGGAGGAAATTTTTTCAAAAGCATAAATTACACGCCACAGTTTAGGGATGTTTTTATTCTAAAAACAGAACAGTTTTCCGGTTATTATTGGATTGAATTTATTTTTACTAAAAATAAATGGAACCTTAAAACAAAAAATTACTCTTGGGAAAATGAAACCTTTGTCTATGCAAACGGATTAAACAAAAAAGACGATTTTATAGTTTCTAAAATATCTTATGAAGTTTTATTTTTCTCCTTTAGAAATCCAGTGAAAGATGAAAATGGTTACAGAAAAAGGAAATACCGCTTACCTGTTTACATCAATGATGAAGATTATTCTCAAAGTAATTATATCTTTTATTTTAGTAAAAGTGATGGTTTAAGAAGAGATCTGAGAGTAAGAAGTGTTCGTTTATTAATTGATGAAGATTTTGATTATTATTTGCATATTTGTTCAAATGAATTTTCTGAAAGCTCCGGAAGAAAACTAGATTTTGTTAATCAAGGACAAATTCCGCTAAAAATTTTATTTCAATTTCTAAAAACAGTTCATGAAAATAATACATTTGGCTATTATGGCGGTGGTGCAATATTAGATCTTCCAGAAACACATTTTATCTTTAAAATTAAAGATAAAATACATAAAGCAGGTATACTATCACATTCAGACAAAAAAACTTACGATCTTGAAAATTTACAAGCACTGGAAAATACTATTTTGGAATGGATTGATAAGGTTATTGAATTTCAAAAACAAAATTAAAAACCAATGAACTACAAAATCATACACAACGAAGAAAAATTACAGCAATTCATAGACTGGCTTCCGGAACTATTGCCCAATGAACAATATTACGTTGCTCTTCTTGCAAGAAAAAAATACAACCCCGAAACAGGACTGAAAGCAGATAAAGCACAGTTAAAACGATTTACCTCAACCAAAGAAAGACTGCTTCACAAAATCAGGCAGCTCGAAATTCCGGCAGGCTTGTACGAATCCGGAAGTACCGAAGTTTCTCAGGATAACCTCGCCATTTACATCACTCCCAACCCGCGCGACCTTCACAATGCCTCATTGTTTTTAATGAAAGAAATTTCGGAAAAACTCATCCGGAAAGATAACGCCATCAATCCTCACACATTAGCTTTAAATCTTATTCAGACCACCACTTCACGAAAGATATTCTTTGATCTCGATATTGATTTCCGTATAGAAAACCATCAACAAGCCATTGATAAATTCAGAGAAGACATTGCAGACTGTTTAAACCCCGACTGTCTTACCTTTATTAAAACCAATGGCGGACTGCACTGTTTAATTAAACTGGACAACATTCTGAAAGAACACCAGAAAAGCTGGTATCAGAAAATTTCACAGCTCACCTGCGAAGAATATGAAGTCACCATGAACGGCGATAACGTTTTACCAATGGCAGGCTGTTTTCAGGGAATTGATTTTTCACCCTATTTTTTAGATTAAATTATGTGTACCCCCAATACAGAACTACAATTCTGCACCTGTACTGAAGGAAACATCAATGACATAAAAGACATTTACATTTGGTCTTTATACCGTTATCATGGCTCTCGGGAATCATTAATACGCGGAAAAGTCATGATGCCTGTAAAAGATTTTGAAAACGGAATCTCTGCAGAACATATGACATCCAAACTTAATCATGGGAACATTTTCGATTTCGATTATACTCCTCAGGAAAGAGATACAATTCATATCAGTTTTAATGCTAAAAACAGAGCGGAATACAAATATTCCACCTTAATCTTTAGAGATGGAGTTTGGCAGGAGGGACGAAATCCTTGGTTCGTAAGTATTGAGAAAAATATTGCCAAAGGAGAAGTAAAAGTTTTATACAAAGAAGAAAATTTATTTTTAAAGCATTGTGAACATTTAAAATCTGAATACGGAATTGAAATCCCCGAATCCGTCAAAATTAGATGTGTCAACCTTAAAGACGATTCTAAGGATCCTGTCTATTTAGTCATAAAAAACTTTAAAGAATATAAAATTTTCTATACACAGGAATTTGTAAAGTATGTCGTAGAAACTTATTTTAATATGTATCCTGATGAAAATTCCGATAGGTTACAAGCAATGATTGATTCAGCGCAAAGTAAATTTTCTATATTGGAAGAGAAATTTATTTCGGAAACAGAAAACTTTGCTTTTCTTAACAGATGCTTTAAGGATCTTGAAAAAAACCTCGAAAAATGTTTTTTTATAACGATTCCTTTCGAAAACAAAGAAACACATCTTTTTATTAATAGTAATTTAATCGGAAGAACAGGTTTTAAAAGCAACAGAAATAACAGATATTTTAAGAATAAATCTCAAAAAATAAAATTTGAAGATTTTGAACTTTTTAAAGATTATTAAATGACCATCCAAGACCTTAAAAACAAAAACCTCATCCTTTTCGAAGCCATCTCCGGAAGCCGCTCTTTCGGATTGGCAACAGAAAATTCCGATACAGACATTCGTGGCGTGTATTATTTACCGAAAGAAGACTTCTTCGGGTTAAACTATATTCCCCAGATTTCCAACGAAACCAACGACATTACGTATTACGAAATCGGGAGACTTATCGAACTGTTACAGAAAAACAATCCCAACATCCTTGAAATTATCGCCAGTCCGGAAGACTGCATCTTACAGAAACATCCCTTAATGGATCTCGTGAAACCCGAAGATTTCCTTTCCAGACTCTGCAAAGACACCTTTGCCGGATATGCCGTTTCACAGATTAAAAAAGCAAAAGGACTCAACAAAAAGATCCTTAACCCGATGGATAAAGAAAAGAAATCTATCCTCGATTTCTGCTACATTTTGCAGGATCAGGGCTCTGTTCCGTTGAAAAAATGGCTGCGGGAATTCTCTTCCGCGGAAAATCAGAATGGTTTACAACAGGAAAAATGCGGCTTGGTAAGCATCGACAATACCAAAGGAATGTTTGCCCTGTTTTACGATCAGTCCGGCGATTTCAGATACAAAGGAATCATTCAAAATCTGGAAGCCAATCAGGTCTCTGTTTCCTCCGTTCCCAAAGGACAGCATCCCCTTGCCTATCTCTTCTGCAACCTCGATGCCTATTCCACCTACTGCAAAGATTACCGCGAATACTGGAAATGGGTTTCCGAGCGCAATGATGACCGCTACAATGTCAACCAGAACCACGGACAGAATTACGACAGCAAAAACATGATGCACACCATCCGTTTATTACAGTCGTGCGAACAGATATTTAAAAACAATTCCCTCAATATCCGTGTCGACAACCGCGAAGAACTGTTAGACATCAAAGCCGGAAACTGGTCTTACGAACAGGTCATGAAAAAAGCCGGAGACCTTATTGCTTCCATTGAAGAACATCATGCAGCTTCTGCCCTGCCCGATCTTCCGGATCTGGAAAAAACCACAAAAATCTTAGTTCAGATCCGCGAGGAACTCTATAAAAACAAATAAAGCTTCATTTCTGAAGCTTTATTTTATATTGTCCGATACTTATTTTACCAGTCTGATCTCCGTTGCAGAAAAACCTTTCGGAGATTTTTCCTTTTCGAAAGAGACCTTATTCCCTTTCTTAATCTGGTCGATACAGTTATTATTGTGGAAGAAGATATTTTCCTTAGTCTTATCTTCCGTAATGAAACCGTATCCTTTTTCACTTAGAAAAGTTACAATTCCTGTTTTTACAGTTTCTTCAGCTTCAATAGGAGCTGCTCCCAACTGGATATTGTTGATATCAATTTCCTCTCTTTCAGCCTGATCCGGTGGTGTAGAAGTAAGTTGTCCGTTCGCATCTACATACATGAACATTTCGTTCAGGCTTTTCCCTTTATCATTATTTTCCTTACGCTCTTCACGGCGCATTGCTTTTTCTTTTAGTTTTTGCTGTTTCTTCTTGAAATTTTCTTTTTTAGAGAAAGAATCTGCCATATATTTTATTGAATTTTTATTTTACAGTTATTTGAAGCTTCGGAAAAATCAGGGTTCCTGCCCTTCTCAGTGATTCTGTCCACCAAATTCCGAACCTGTTATTAAAGGGTTTCTGAGTGCTTTTATTAATGTGAATGCCCTTAAAAAGACATAAATTGAAACGGAAGTAAATAAAATATTCTAAACGATCACAGAAAGTAAAGACAGAGATTTCTTTTAATAAGGTAACAAATATACGAAAAATAAGCACACCAGACAAATCTTGGAAAATTCAATTCATTGAATTTCAATTTATTTTAGAGATTGAATTTTAAATGAAGCCTGATGAAAAAGCAATCCGAAGATTCCCGCAAAAAATCACACAAAATAGGAGTGGATTAATTCTGGAATATATAAGAAATTCGTATAAGAAAATTTATAATCATGCCAGAATTAACATTAAAACAAAAAAACAGAGATCTTAAAAGCATTTGGGATTTCTTACTCTTTTCCATTATTGTCGGAATAGTAATCTGCTTTCTTATCGGCTTAAACACCTTGAATATGAAAGGAGGAATAATGGCTTATCTGGAACTTACAGGAGCATGCATCTTTATTGGAGGAGCCAGTTTTGGAATTGGGGGACTTTCAGGATTTTTATTTGGGGTACCAAAAATTTTAAATTCAGATACAAATAATCATGACAGAAAACCTTCAGTTACGCAAAATGATAATCTTGTTCAGATCAGTGACTGGCTTACAAAGATTATTGTCGGAGTGGGCTTAACTCAATTGAATAATATTCCTGAATTTTTAGCGCGGGTGGGAAAATATTTTTCGATAATATTTCAGAACAAAGAGTCCGGTGAAAAAATAGCCATCGCTGTAATATTGTATTTTCTGATTATTGGCTTCTTATCCGTTTATCTGTGGACAAGACTTCATTTTATCGGTATGGTAAAAAAAGTGGAAGACGATTTAGATAAAAAAGTCAATGCAATGGCTGAAGTCATTAATGATACACAGCAAAAAATGACCGATTTAGGCGGCGGAAAAACAATCTCTGAAAAGTTTGATGAAGTAAAAGCAGAAGTAAACAATATTGCTGCCAATGATCCGGATGATCCTCAAAAATCAAAATGGGGCGGAAAATCTGAATGTAATGAAAGAAAAATTACGGCAAAAATAGAACCTTCAGAAAATCCTGCATTATATAAAGTAACCCTCGAAGTATGCAGTACAAATCCGGCAAATCCTCTTACCGGGTTTGTTAAATTCCATTTACACCCCACTTTTAACAATGACAACCCGATCATTGCGGTTACTGACGGAATTGCAAGGTTGGTTTTAAATAAAGTATATGGAGCATTCACCGCAGGAGCTGAAGCAGATGACGGAAATACCCGCTTAGAAATAGATTTGGCAGAATTATCCGGTGCTCCACAGGAATTTAGAGACAGATAAACCTTTTTAATGATTAAATTGTTGAAAATAATAAAGAAGCTGCTCCTTTAGGAGCAGAATCTGTGTAGAAATAAAAATAAATCCGGCAATCAATCCGTAGGATTGGTATCTTTAATGTGGCAATGTTCTAAAAATAGCGTTCCTACGGAACGAACGCCTTGCGAATATAGTGTCTACACAAATAAACCTTTCTAATGATTAAATGGTTTAAAAGAATAAAAAGACTGCTCCTTTAGGAGCAGAATCTGTGTAGAAATAAAAATAAATCAGGCAATCAATCCGTAGGATTGGTATCTTTAATGCGGCAATGTTCTAGAGATAGCGTTCCTACGGAACGCCGGGCTTATTGCGAATACCCCTTCTCTATAAAAACAGGTTTGGGAAATATCATAATTATACTTAATTTGCTCAGGAGATAAAACTTTCCCCGTAGAAATTCTGCATAATAAAATTCAGAAACTCTGCCCATTTAAAGTTCTCTTTATAATTTTTAAACAAACAGACCATGGTTCTCGAAGGATTAAATACAGAAGGCGTACTTATTTTTGCCAATATAACCAAGTGTAAAAACTATTACTCGGATAAAGAATTCAATTATGACTATCCCGATGGATTATCAGAATTATTGAAACAGGGAATCATCCATATCATTACTACCGATGAAGCGGTGGAACAAGTCGATTTTGTTTTTAATAAAGAAGAAATAGACAGCAATAGGTGGGAATTTCACGATTCTTACAACTACTTAAAAGCAGAACCCGGAGATGAAATCCGCGCTGTTTCTCATGCAGATTTTACCCAAATGTGCCATAATCACAAAGGGGATCTAGAAGCTCATATCGACAGCTCATTACCCCTTAAAAACATTTTAAACGGGAGTGGATATGTAACCAAAGAAGAATACTTTAAATATGAATTACCATTGATAGAAATACCAGCAGGAATCTGGAAATTAAATGTTTATTCGCTTAAAGAAGAGCATATCCTTAGCTGGATCGAATTTTTCATCCACTTAGAAAAAATAGAATCCGTTGATATCGATAAAATTACCCTGAAGCCGCTTGAAATCTTTTCTTAAATACAAATACTTTTTGAGAGCAGAAATAATATGAATGATATAGACGAAAGCACAGTACCCCAATGCAAGATTGAAGAAAAGAAATTCGAATGGGGAGAACCTTACAAAGTGTATACTCCTGTTTTTCATTTTCCACATTGGTTAAATACCACACTGGAAAATTCGATTATTTTATTTGGAGAAAATAACTTTAAGCATCAATTATTGATGGTATACAATACAATCAATAACCATGAAGAATCTGAAAGGTTAACAAACTATCAAGGAGAACCATTGAACAGGAAGTCAATATTGGAATTGATAAACACATATCTTAAAAAAACTGAGACTTTAACTGCCCCTTGGGAAAAATACAACATTGGATTAACAGAGGATGATTATGTAGAGTATCTTGAAGATAAGCTGGGAAAATCCCTGTATTATGTAAAAGTCTGACTGCCAAATAAAGTCTTCTCTGTTACAGCTTATTGAAAACCTTTCGATAGCGCAGATTTGAAATCCGTGCTGTACTCCCAAACCGCGCTGCGCAAAGTTTCACGACTTTGAGCAATATCAAACCCAAACATTTTTTTTAAATTTATCCCGTTTCTGATAGTCTCCCTATTTTGAGCAAAAATTAAAACAATACTAAATGAAAGAAGGCTATATTATAAAAGATCGGGAAAAAATGCATTTTATTACTTGTATAGTAGTAGATTTGATAGATATTTTTACAAGAAAAGTTTATAAAGATATCATAGTTTCTTCTTTAGATTATTGTATAAGAGAAAAAAGAATGATGTTGTATGGCTACGTCATCAATAGATGTTATTAACCCAAAATTCCTAAATAATATGAATTTTAAAACTAAAATAGTTATGATTTTATTATCCTCTTTATTACTTACGAATTGTAAGGAGAAAATGAAAAAATGTGTAAGTCAATCTACCGATACTAATGTAAAACTATATAATGATTTAACAGATCAGTTGATACCTTATTTTTTTAGAGAAGATTATTTAGGTAAAAAAAAATATTTTGATAGTTTAAGAGTTCATAATGAGGATTTATATATCGAAGAGAAGACAAAAGCGTACAACGAAATTTTTAATCATCCTGAAAAATATTGCAATTTGTATATAGATTCTACTAAAAGTAAAAACACAGATTTTGCAGCAGATAGTATTGAAGATAATATAAAATACATAGAAAGAAAAAAGGATTTTTTTAAAGACTTTTCTAATAGTCCAGATATTAAAAATTTAAGCACACGAAGTTCTATAAAAGCAAATCAATTTAATTTGTGTACCGCAAAAGTACTGGATCTGGCAGAGTATGATAAACATACTAATGAATGTGAGATAGGTGTTGTCTATTTTTCAGAGATTGTATTTGATCGTTCTAAAAGAAGTGCATTAGTTTTTGTTGACCATCATATAAAAAAAGATTATTACGGTAGAAATGCTATATTTAAACTAAGATTGCATGATAATTATTGGGAAATAGAAGATGCTATGTTAGTGTCAACTTCCTAATTCTTGATAGCGCGGATTTGTAATCCGATAGCGCGAATCCCGATACCCGATAGCGCGGATTTGAAATCCGTGCTGTACTTCCAAGCTCAAAAATGCTTTGGTTATATCCCACTCGATATCTCGGATTTGTAATCCGTGCCTGTAATATCAACAAAAACACCTGATAGCGCGGATTGTAAATCCGCGCTGTACTTCCAAGCTCAAAAATGCTTTGGTTATATCCCATTTCTTCATAAAATCCTATACAAATTCTTCTCTTTCTATGGAAGATTTCCTGATTTCCGGAACAGTAACTTTATGGGACGTAAATCATTTTTTCGCATTCGTATAAAACGAATAATAATAAAAAACAGGATACCTTTCAAAAGTTTCTGATTTACCCATGGTGTACGCATCATGCTCATATATATTTGAAAAATCAAGGATAAGAGATTTCTTTTCCGGGAAATTAAAGATAAACTTTATTAAACTGCTTACAGCAGTTTCCGTCTCATAAGTAAATAAAAGTTGTTTTCCGTCAGCGCTGTATACTTTCTTATTATAGACTCTCGCATTCAGTTTTTTATCCACACCCGTATCATTAGATTTTACCTTGTACATCAATGTTTCCTTACCATTCTTCATAATGTATACATCTGCATTTTTATAACTATTATCATACTTAAAAACAACGGCTTCATTGATTTTCATAATCATATCTGTGAATTTTTCTTCATTAGGGATCGACTGGGTTTCCGTGCCTGCAGGCATTTCGATGGGTCCTGATTTTGAAGCTGCTGCCGGTTTCTTTTTTTGTGCATTGATAGTAATCCCGAAGAATACCATTGCAGTTACAACTGAAATAAATTTGAAAATTTTCATGGAATATTTTTTTTGCAATGTTATGTAAATTATTTTGAAATGATCTTATTATTTATTTAAAATCTAATGATGAATGAGTATGTGATTTAAAACATCGGATTGATAATAATTAAATGTTATGGTTTTCTGTAATATTTTTCTGTGTAGAAATCATATATTTATAACAATATCTAACCATGTCGGTTGCTCAAAATCAAAATTAATATGACTCCCCCGCTTATTAAAGTTTTAAGACTTTACGAAGCGAGTTTTGTCTAAGGCGTGTCAAATTTATAATTTATTTTTACCATTAAGGAGTTAAGCCTCTTTTAGCTTAAAAAACTTAATAAAAATCGATGTATTGATTTCTTAACTAGAATCAGCTTAACTGGCTTAAATTCTTAATGTTAAATTTAAGAATAAACAAAGTTTATTTTAATTGAAAAAGTTAAGAAAAACCTGTAAAACTTTTATTTAGCAATATTTAAACAGGTACTTAAATTAATTGATAATGAAATCACTCAACATACAAGAAATAATTGGAAATAAAGGTAAAATAGTATTCGATGACTTAAGTCCAATAGATATATCGTTGGGCATTGAAAATAATATTGACGATTTAAAAGAAGATTTGCTGCAAGTTGAATTGACAAACGGCAATGTATTAGATGTTGGATGGTATCCTTCATCGGATATTGAAGGATATTTTAGCGTTTGCATAATAAAAAATTATGACTGGATGGAACCATTCTATCTAGAAAAATGCAATCAATGGAATGACTTAAATGAATTAATAAAAGAAGCCGTAAGGTTTAATTTGGAAAACAGCTAAAAAACAGGCTGAAAGATTTCAAAGAACAAGATAAAACAACACCCCGTTGCGCAAAGTCTCTCAACTTTGAGCAATAATTTCAAACTCAAAAACTGATTTTGCAAGCTCTACTTTTAAAAACTAAAACCTCTTCACCCCACCCCACAGACTTCCCTATCCCAACTTTACATAACACGCTGACTATAAAATATTTAATAAAAATTATTTCCGTTTCAAAATAAATTTTATATTTGGAAAAAATTAAAAAAAACACAACAATTTATGTCTTCAAAATCAGAAGTAGGGCACGCTAAAAATGTCGCGAACCTTCAAAAATTAATTCAGCAGATCTCCGTTTATTCCCTTTACAATCCACCGGTTCCCGAACTTACCATCGATAGTCTTCAGAACCTGTACACCACTGCCAGCGCCAAACTCGTGGAAGTCGAGGAAAAACGCAATGCCAATAAAAATGCCATTGCTCTTCGTCAGGACGCATTCAAAAACCTGAAAACAAACTGCACCCGAATCACCAACCGTTTAGAAATTCTGGGCTTATCACAAGGGACTCTGAATCAGGCAAAATCCTTAAACCGCACCATACAAGGAGCAAAAAAGAAACCTGCTGCCACACCCGAAGAAGGAAAAGAAGCACCCAAAACCATTTCCACTTCCCGGCAGTCTTACACCCAGCAGGCAGAAAGCTTCGGGATACTCGTACAGTTGTTAGAAACCATTCCTTCCTTCACACCGGATGAAGAAGAACTGAAACTGACAAACCTCAACACCTACAAACAATCATTGGTAAACACCACTCAGGCAGTAGACCAGGCCGAAGCAGAACTTAACCTCAAATTCATTGAAAGAAATAGAATACTGTATGCAGAAGGAACCGGACTCTACCCCATCGTACAGAATGTAAAAAAATATGTAAAAAGCCTGTACGGGGCAGCCTCTCCGGAATATGCCAATATATCTGCCATAAAATTCTCCACACTGAAGGAATAATCCCCTGCAATACAATGAATAATCAAAACAACAAATCTTTCCGCAACAACCAATAATTAAATCAAAGCATCCTGACCGAATATTCAGTCAGGATATTTTTTATTTAAATACCTGCAATCTATATTAATGTAAATTCCACGTAAAAACAATACAACAATATCAACAGGAATGGGCTTCAGCCCATTTTAGAGATCAGGAAAACAACAGGCTTCAGCCAAAACCTACAGTCTATTTCTATCAAAGTCAGTTTTAATTTGAAAACCCTATACCGAGCCCCAGACCAGCACAATTAATAAAATACAGCCGTTGAATGATCAATCAACTTTCAATCCCCTTATATCAAACTCACATGACATTGGAGCACCGGAAAGTTATATTCCTGCACCTTAAAGTTAGATTAGAGTATCATAAAGTTACATTGGAGCATCATAAAGTTAGATTAGAGCATCATAAAGTTACATTGGAGCATCATGAAGTTAGATTAGAGCATCATAAAGTTAGATTGGAGCACCCTAAAGTTACATTGGAGCATCATGAAGTTAGATTAGAGCATCATAAAGTGATATTCTTCCATCCGTAAAAAATAATTTTCAGCCTCTCAGCTTAATCCTGCCCCCACAGCCATACTTTACCCTAAACAGCTCCGTAGGAGCATAATCTGTGTAGAAAAAACAATCCATACAATAGCAGAACTCCGGAGGAGTTTAATCTCAGCCCTTAAAACCTCCACCGCAAAAACAATCTCAAATCCCATTTCTCCCGTTCCCAATAACAAAACCCCATAAAAAAACCACCGGATTCCGGTGGTTTTCATATCTGTTAATAACAGATTTATCTTAAGCTTCAGCCGAAGGATTCTGATCTCCCGCAGGTTTTTCACCTTCAGGTCTTCTCTGTCCTTCCGGTCTGTTAGGTCTTTCAGGTCTTCCCTGCCCTTCCGGTCTTGGTTTCCCTTCAGGCTTCGGAGGTCTTGGTAAAAGAACTTTTCTGGAAAGCTTCATTTTCTTACGGTCATCATACCCCATAAATTTCACTTCCACTTCATCACCTTCGTTATAAGGAACCTTATCTAAACGGGACCATTCGATCTCAGAAATGTGAAGAAGACCTTCAGTACCCTTAGCAATCGCTACAAAAGCACCGAAATCCATTACCTTCACCACTTTCCCTTTATAAACCTCTCCTACAACAGGAACAAAAGTAATCTCATTGATCTTCGCAACCGCAGCATTGATCTTCTCTCTGTCTGTACCTGCAATCTCGATACGTCCGATTTCACCAATCTCTTCAATAGCAATAACCGTATCCGTATCCTTCTGCATCTGCTGAATGATCTTTCCGCCAGGTCCGATTACCGCACCGATAAACTCCTTCGGAATCTCCATTACCACCATCTTCGGAGCGTGAGGCTTAACGTCAGCTCTTGGTTCAGCAATCGTTTCAGTAATCTTATTTAAAATATGCAATCTTCCATCTCTTGCCTGCATCAAAGCCTTTTCCATAATATCCATAGAAAGCCCCTGGATTTTAATATCCATCTGGCAGGCTGTGATACCATCCGCAGTACCCGTTACTTTAAAATCCATATCCCCTAAGTGATCTTCATCTCCTAAGATATCAGAAAGTACCGTGAATTTACCCGATTTTGTATCCGTAATCAATCCCATGGCAATCCCCGAAACAGGTTTTGTAATCTGTACACCCGCATCCATCAATGCCAGTGTTCCTGCACAAACCGTTGCCATAGAAGACGAACCGTTAGATTCTAAAATATCAGAAACAATTCTGATCGTGTAAGGATTTTCTGCAGGGATTACTGCAGTTAAAGCTCTCTGAGCAAGATTCCCGTGTCCGACTTCTCTTCTTGAAGTTCCTCTTAAAGGTCTTGCTTCACCCGTAGAGAACGGCGGGAAATTATAATGTAAAAAGAATTTTTCGTCATGCTGCGTAATCACGCTGTCGATCATGTTCGCATCCTTTACAGAACCTAAAGTAACCGCAGTTAACGACTGAGTTTCCCCTCTTGTAAAGACTGCAGAACCGTGTGCTCCCGGAAGATAATCGATCTCAGACCAGATCGGACGGATCGTTTGAGGATCACGGCCGTCAAGACGGATATTTTCTTCAAGAATCATCTGGCGCATCGCCTCTTTTTCAACGTCGTGATAATATACTTTTACGAAAGGAGTTACTCTTTCAAGCTCTTCCGCATCCTCTGCATACTGCGCAAGGAACTCATCAAGAACAGCCTTGAACTTCTCCCCTCTCTCTTCTTTAGCCGATGGAGTTTTTGCTACTTCATATACCTTATCATAGCATTCCTTCCATACTTTCTCACGGATTTCCTCATCATGAGTTTCATGAGAATACTCTCTCTTAGGGAAAGATTTACCCACTTTCTCAGCAAGTCTTTCCTGAGCTTCAATCTGCTTTTTAATTTCAGCATGAGCGAAATTGATCGCTTCCAGCATTTCCTGCTCAGAAATCTCCTTCATCTCACCTTCCACCATTACGATAGAATCCTTTGTAGCCCCTACCATAATATCGATGTCAGACTTCAGAAGATTTTCATAACTTGGGTTAACGGCAAGTTCTCCGTCTATTCTTACCACTCTCGCTTCAGACATCGGTCCGCCGAAAGGAATATCTGTAATAGCAATCGCTGCTGAAGCCGCTAAACCAGCCAGAGCTTCAGGCATTACTTCCTTATCATAAGAAATTAATGAGATCATTACCTGTACTTCCGCGTGGAAATCTTCAGGAAATAACGGACGCAAAACCCTGTCCACCAATCTCATTGTTAAAACTTCATCATCAGAAGGCTTCGCCTCTCTGCGGAAAAAGTTTCCAGGAATTCTTCCTCCTGCATAAAATTTTTCTCTGTAATCTACCGTTAAAGGTAAAAAATCCACTCCCGGATTCGCTTCTTTGTTGGCTACCACCGTTGCTAAAAGCATCGTTCCGCCACATCTTACAACTACGGATCCGTCGGCCTGCTTTGCCAGCTTCCCCGTTTCAATAATGATTTCCCTGCCGTCTGCAAGAGTAATCGTTTCTGTAAACGCTTGAGGTATACTCATAAAAAAATTGTCTTCATGTACTCCGTATTGAGTACGATTATTATTTAAACTCTTTAAATTTTCGTTTGCAAAGGTAATGTATTATAATGATTTTTTTAAATTTTTGCCTGTAAAATCTTACACATCTGCCCTATAATTTCCATATATTCTGCACCGAAAACCACTTCTGATTACGAAAACAAAAAAGCAACCTCTCTCGAGATTGCTTTTTATGTGAAAATCTTTGTAGATTATTTTCTTAAACCTAATTCAGCAATAATTGCTCTGTATCTTGCGATATCTTTATTTTTAAGGTAATCTAATAAACTTTTTCTTTTACCTACCAGTTTCACCAAAGATCTTTCTGTGTTGTAATCTTTGTGATTGCTCTTTAAATGAGCAGAAAGGTGGTTGATTCTGAAAGTGAAAAGTGCAATTTGTCCTTCAGCACTTCCTGTGTCCTGTGCAGATTTTCCGTGCTTTGCGAAAATTTCCTGCTTTTTTTCTGTTGTTAAGTACATTCCAATATTGTTTAATGATTATTATGTAACGGGTGCAAAAGTACGACTATTTTTTTATTCTGCCAACATTATTGATTTCATTTATTGATTTTGATAGAAAAAAATGTTAAAAATTTCTTAAAAAAATTATGTTACCCCACTAAAAGGCAGTAATTTTGCATACGAATTTAGTGATGAGAAAATTAATAACATTTACCACCTTTACTTTAGCTCTTTTTGCAGGTTTTTCTTTATTAAAAGCTCAGAAAAACCGTGAGAACAAGATCAAAAAAGTTTTATATTTCAATCCTGAAGTAGAACCCGACATTCAGGAAATTAAAGAACCTACCAATACCGCTTTCTTCAGCGCAGTTTCTGATAATTTAAGCGAAAGAAAAAACAAAATGCTGAGAACGGAAACACAGATTTCCTTCGACAGCATTGATAAACAGACCGTTTGGGATTACTGCAAAAATAACGAAGCCGATTTTGCCATTGTTCCCAAAGTTAAATATTTCAAAGTAGGAATAGGAAAATACGTCTTTTCCAATCAGGTAGTTGTAAGCATGAAACTTTTTGATGCAGAAGGCAATCTGATTACAGAAACAGACTACGACACCTATAAAAAGAACATGAGACTGCTTGGTTCCACCGTAAACTCCGTAAAAATAGGAACCAACGGAGCCATAAAAGAAATTGTAAAGCAGTTAAAAAAAATGAAACACGCCGCTGAATCAGAATTATGATTTCAGGAAAATCTACTTAATTTTTATTTCAACGAAGTCCCACAAAAGATAAGCGATACTTTACTTAAGTTCAGGATTTCCCAATGAAAAAAAATGAATAGCCTTTAAAAACCTTTTATTTTTATTCTTTTGAAAACTTCAACGATTCTGTTTCAGGTTTAATTCTAATCCTATACACTTCAATTCATCAGGAAAAATATATTGAGAAATCCTAAATTGATTTTAAATAAACAGCAAGGGAAAATCAGATTATTGTTTTCCATTAAAAATAATCTCAATCTGAACACATTCTAAATAAAGCTCCGAAGTTAAAAACTGCTATGCGCAACATTTAAATTCATCAATTTAAATTCATCGCAGTGTGAATAATTACAATTATTATTAGTAATTTAGTTAAGAACAATTCTTCAAACTATCTAAATTGAAATTTCTTAGCATTTGCACTCTCAGATTGCAGATGCTTTTTTATTATGGGATAATACAGAAGACATTCATCAGTAAAACAACACATTAAAATCAAATTATTTTCATTTAACAGTGAATAATACAATCTTTTTTGTATTTTTAGCCTACATTAAATCTAAATAATATGAAAAATTCAAACCTGAAAAAGCTCACCAGAAAGGAGCAGGAAAAAATCAACGGCGGAGGACTTCAGAGATGTCATTACCATTTTGAATGTCCGGGAGGATCCTGCTGCCAGAATGTTTGTGTGTACTACAACTGCCCTGAAGTATAACCCCTGAAAAGTCTATTATGAAAAATCTTAAAAAACTCACCAGAAAAGAGCAGGAAAAAATCAACGGAGCCGCTATGGTACAATGCACAAAAGATGCACACTGCTTTATCGGATGGTGCTGTTCCTACAGCTGCGTTCCGTATGCCTGCATTGAACCTTAGTCGGAAAACCTCTTACTGAAAACCTGAAAATTCAGTACATGTAAAAAAGAAAAACAATAATTTATCACTTTTAAAATTTAATTTTTTCAAAGCATTCGTTTTTGCGGATGCTTTTTTATTTTCAGAAATTTAATTAATCCTTAAATTTTGCAGTTCTTTGGGCAATTTTAAAAATTTGGGTTATTTTTGCACTACTCTTAAAAATTTGACGTTTTGAATTCTAAAGACGAACTTATCTTCAACCCTGCCGATATTGCCGAAACTCTTAGCGAACTTCACGCAGATGAGAGGCTTTTGGCATTTCTGAAAGTTCCGAAAGAATACAAAGCGGAAGTTTTTTCACATCTTGATCCCGATTTTCAGGAAGAAACCATCAGAAGCATCGGAAGCGATGAGGTTTCAGAAATTCTGAATGCGATGACGCCGGATGACAGAACGGCTCTTTTTGAAGATTTTCCGGATGAGCTTATCAAGTACTCCATCAATCATCTTAATCCGCAGGAACGCAGAATTGCCCTTAAATTACTAGGCTACGATTCAGATTCTATTGCCCGTCTGATGACGCCTTATTACATCCAGATCCGTAAAGAATGGACGATTAAAAGATGTCTTCAGCAGATTAAAAAAGTAGGAAGTAAAGTAGAGACGATGAATTATCTCTACGTTGTGGACGAAAGAAACCGGCTGATCGATGATATTGCGCTGGGAAGTCTTTTACTGGCGGAGGAAGAAACTTTGGTTTCAGAAATTACAGATAATCATTTTGTTGCCATCACGACAACGACTTCCAAAGAAGATGCGGTACAGTATTTCGAAAAGTATGACCGTGCTGCGCTTCCTATTATTACAGAAGCAGGAGTTCTGGTAGGAATTGTAACGATTGATGATATTCTCGACCAGATCGAGCAGCAGAATACGGAAGATATCCAGAAATTCGGGGGATTGGAAGCTTTGGACGTTCCTTATACGCAGACTTCTCTTATCGAAATGGTAAAAAAGAGAGGAATGTGGCTGATTATCCTATTTTTCTCTGAAATGCTTACAGCTTCGGCGATGGGTTATTTTGAAGATGAAATTCAGAAAGCAGTTGTTCTTGCACTTTTTGTTCCATTGATTATTTCCAGCGGGGGAAATTCCGGTTCACAGGCGGCAACTTTGATTATCAGAGCGATGGCTCTTCAGGAAATTACTCTGAAAGACTGGTGGTACGTGATGAGAAAAGAAATTTTCACGGGTTTATCATTGGGCGGAATTTTAGGGATCATCGGTTTCTTAAGAATTATGATCTGGCATAAAGCAGGTTTTTTCGACTATGGAATTCACTGGGCTTTTGTAGGATTAAGTGTAGGCGTTTCTCTGGTGATGATCGTTCTTTGGGGAACTCTTTCGGGTTCTATGGTTCCTTTTATTCTTAAAAAATTAAAACTCGATCCGGCAACTTCTTCTGCT
Source organism: Chryseobacterium sp. 2P (assembly GCF_059579425.1). Taxonomy (NCBI): domain Bacteria; kingdom Pseudomonadati; phylum Bacteroidota; class Flavobacteriia; order Flavobacteriales; family Weeksellaceae; genus Chryseobacterium; species Chryseobacterium sp. 2P. The sequence continues at coordinate 1,277,082 of NZ_CM184194.1, read as the reverse complement.
CCTTTTGTAGCTACACTGGTAGATGTAACGGGATTAATCATTTATTTTTCGGTCGCAGGACTTTTCTTAACGGGTAAACTTTTGTAATTTTAGGCGGCATCTAAAATTGTACAATGAAGGTAGTTTCTTTGGTTCCCTCAATTACTGAGGCTTTATTTGATTTGGGTTTAACGGAAAAAGAAGTGGTCGGAAGAACGAAATTCTGTATTCATCCTGCTGGGAAGGTAAAAAATGTAACGGTTATCGGCGGTACAAAAAATATCAATATTGAAAAAATAAAAGCTTTGCAGCCTGATCTTATTTTAGCCAATAAGGAAGAAAATGTAAAAGAGCAGGTGGAAGCTTTAATGGATGATTGTAAAGTAATCGTCACCAATGTTGAAAATATTGAGGACAATTATTATATGCTTAAAAATTTAGGCAAAATCTTTCATCGGGAAGAAAAAGCACAGCTTTTTAATCTTAAAATCTATGATGTTCTCAACCACGCAAAAATTAAATCCCCCTTAAAAGTTGCCTATTTAATCTGGAATAACCCTTACATGACCATCGGTTCCGATACTTTTATTCATAAAATTCTGGGTGAGATTGGTTTTGAAAATATTTTTAAAGATCAGAAACGTTATCCTGTCATTCAGACGGAAGATCTTGCGGAAGCGGAACTGATAATGCTGTCTTCTGAACCTTTTCCTTTTAAAGAAAAACATATTAAAGAGCTAAAAAAGTTTTATCCTGATAAAAAAATAATGATTGTAGACGGAGAAGCGTTTTCGTGGTACGGAACGCACATTGCGAAGTGTGAAAATTATTTTAAGGAACTTATTTCTGATCTTAGACACGAATTTCACTAATTTTTTCACGAATGGCAGTCACTCTTTTTTAATGGATTTTCTAAGTTTTGGCTGAAGCCGATTTATTCGTTTGTTGATGAAAACGGACTAAAGTCCGTTTATTTCGAAAGAAAATTTTGATTTACCCCTATCATATCATACAAAAGACTCCGGCTCTTCGAGCCGGAGTCTTATATTTTAAACACTTTAAAAGCGATAATTTTTTACAAAATTTTGGAAACTTCGTTACAAAGCCACTCCAATAATTCTCTGTCTTCTTCGGTAAAAGGATCAATTGTGTGGGAATCGATATCAATCTGACCGATATTCTGTCCGTCTTTGAAGATCGGAACCACGATTTCTGCTTTGGTATCGATAGAACAGCTTAAATAATTGCTTTCTTCATGTACATCGGGAACAACAAACGTTTCATTGGAAACCGCAACCTGACCGCAGATTCCTTTTCCGTAAGGAATGATGGTATGATCTGTAGGAGCTCCAACATAAGGTCCCAGTTTCAACTCGTCTTTATCTCCGTTTTTGAAATAAAAACCTGTCCAGTTGAAATAAGATATTTCCTGATCCAAAAGGTGACACACTTTCTGAAGTTTCTCTTCGGTATTATGTTTCGGACTTTCAAGAATAGACGAAAGCCTTTTTTTTAATTCTGACATTTTTTTACTGTTTTAAGAAAATTGTTTTAAGGAAAGTTCTTCTTTGTAGCCGAACATTCCACGCTCTTTTATCATCTCTGCCACTCCTTCCGGAAGCTGATTTTCCCATCCTTTTATATTGCACCCGATCTTCTTCAGGATATCTCTGGAATAAATTTCCAAAAACTCCGGATTGTAATTGGTGATGTCCACAATACGGTTGTTGTGCTTGAAATATTTATAAAGCTCCTTCAGGTTTTCTTCCACTTTAAGGTTATCGGAATCCAGCAGTTCCAGAGTTTCCGGATCTTTATAAGGATACAGATACACTCTCATCCCGTTTCGGAAAAATTTTCCGAAAGCTTCAAGAATTCCTCCCGATAAATTTTTATAATACTTTTCGTCAAATACCATTAGAAGATTATTCACGCCCATTGCAACTCCGATTTCTCCGCTTGTGTAAGACGCAAAATAATCAATCAGTCGGTAATATTCAGAATAATTGGACACGATTACGGTATATCCTAATTTGCCGAGAACATCCACTCTGTCGAGGAAATCCCTTTCATTGATGTCTCCGTCGGCGCGAAGGTTTGAAATGGTAATTTCTATTAAAACTTCGGTTTCATCCTCAGTACAGGTTACTTCTTTCATGAACATATTGAGTCCGTTCTGAAGCATATCAATGTTCACTTTCGTTACTGGTCTGAAACTTCCTCTTACCGCAAAAATATTTTTCTTGTACAAAATATCCGCAGGAAGCATATTATTCCCCTCCGAATTGAAAATCACGGCATCCGTCATTCCGTTTTTAACCAGCTGTAAAGACATCAGCCTGTTATCCACATACGCAAAAGCAGGTCCGCTGAAATCGATCATATCAATTTCCAGATTGTCTTTTGCCACGTCGTCGTATAAAGATTCTATTAAATTTCGTGGATTGTCGTAGTAATGAAAGGCTCCAAAAATTAAATTCACTCCCAGATTTCCAAGGGTTTCCTGCTGCAAGGTAGCATCATTCTCTTTGAATTTTACGTGAATTACAATTTCATTATAATCCTCGTTCTCTTTTACCTGAAAACGGATTCCAACCCAACCGTGACCTTTGACTGTTTTATCAAAATTGATCGTGGTAACAGTATTGGCGTAAGAAAAATATTTTCTGTTGGGATTGCTTTCTCTTGAAATTCTTTCTTCGATAAGAGCGACTTCATAGCGAAGCATTTTTCGAAGTCTGTTTTGGGTAACGTATCTGTTTTTTACCTCTTTTCCGTAGATGGCATCACTAAAATCTTTGTCGTAAGCCGACATCGCCTTAGCAATTGTACCGGAAGCTCCCCCTGCTCTAAAAAAGTGTCGGACTGTCTCCTGCCCTGCTCCAATTTCTGCGAAAGTACCATAAATAGTAGGATCTAGATTAATTGTTAATGCTTTTTGTTTAGGAGTTAGTTTCTGATACATTAGGACATTAAATTTTTCGTAAATTTACCAAAATTAAACCAACCTCAAAAGAAAATGAAGTTGAAATTTTTAGGAACGGGAACTTCGCAGGGTGTTCCTGTGATTGGCTGCACTTGTGAAGTGTGTACTTCAGGTAATCCAAAAGACAGTCGGCTCCGCTCTTCTGTAATGATAACGACCGATGAAGACAAAAAAATCCTTATCGACTGCGGACCCGATTTCAGGCAGCAAATGCTTACCAATCAGGAAGATCGTGTAGATATTGCATTGCTTACTCACGAACATAATGATCATGTTATCGGTCTTGATGATATGCGTCCTCTTATTTTCAAAACCGGAAAAGATATCTCTTTATACTGCTCTTCCAGAGTTGCCAACGAGGTAAAAAATCGTTTTCCTTATGCTTTTGCAGATGAAAAATATCCCGGAGCTCCGGCTTTTGAACTTCATGAAATTGAAAACAGAACTTTCGCAGTTTTAGATACTGAAATTACACCGGTTGAGGTCATTCATTTTAAAATTCCCGTTTTCGGTTATAAATTTAAAAAGCTGGCTTATATAACAGATGCCGGATTTATTTCTGAAATGGAAAAAGAAAAATTAAAAAATCTCGATGTCTTGATTTTAAACTGTATCCGTAAGTCTGATCCTCATCCTGCCCATTTCATTTTACCGGATGTCATTAAATTATTTGAAGAACTGAAACCTGAAAAATTATTTTTAACCCACATCAGTCATCATTTAGGATTGCATGACGTTGAAGATAAACAGCTTCCATCCGGAATGCACCTTGCCTACGACGGTCTGGAGATTATTTTTTAAAATTTTTCTTCAAAAACTTTGGAGAATAAAGAAAAGTTTCTATATTTGCACACCGATTCAAAACAAGGTAACACACTTGCCCAGGTGGCGGAATTGGTAGACGCGCTGGTCTCAAACACCAGTTCTTAGGAGTACCGGTTCGATCCCGGTCCTGGGTACAAAAAACCTCTGAAATCATTTGATTTTCAGAGGTTTTTGATTTTTAGGGTAGTTAAAAAAGGTGGCTAAAATTTATTCTATATTATATTGTCAGTATGGAAATTTTAGTTATTTTTATATAACGCCATTTTCATCAGAAAAATTATGGAAACTAAATTAATAAATTTTATAGATTTATTTGCAGGGGCATCTGGTATGTCTGAAGGATTTGTGAATGCTGGATTTAATCCTATAGCTCACATTGAAATGAATCAGGAAGCTTGTTTAACAATAAAAACAAGAGCAGCATATCATTATCTTAAATCAAAAAAAAAAATAAAAATATATTATTCCTATATTAAGGGAGAAATTTCAAGAGAGGAACTTTACAAAAATGTACCTGAAGAAATATTAGATTCTGTTATTAATGTAGAAATAGATGATAATTCTATTAGAGATATTTTTAAAAAACTTAGCCTCCAAAAACAAAATATTGATTTGATAATTGGCGGACCTCCCTGTCAGGCATACTCATTATTAGGAAGACACCAAGAAAACATCGAAAATGACCCAAGAAATAAACTATATATTCAATATGGCAGATTTTTGAAAGAATTTAATCCAAAAGCATTTGTTTTTGAAAATGTTCCTGGTCTACTAAGTGCAAATAAAGGAAAGCACTTTAAAAACCTAAAAGCTTATTTCAGAAAGCTTGGTTATGAAGTATATCATGAAACACTTGATGCTTCAGATTATGGCGTTGTTCAGGCAAGAAAAAGAATAATAATTATCGGATGGAAAAAAGAAAATGATTTTGGCTTTCCTGATTTTGAAAAATCGAAAAGAAAATACACTGTTAATGACGCTTTTCAAGATTTACCTAAATTAAAACCTGGTGAAAGTCATCAGTATATAAAATATAAAGAGGAGAAGAATAATTATCTTGAAAAATTCAATTTAAGAAATGGAATTGAATTTGTCACTCAGCATATTTCACGCCCTCATAATGAGAGAGATTTAGCAATTTATAAAACTGCGATAAATAAGTGGAATAATGAACAAATAAGAATAAAATACCCAGATTTACCCGAAGAATTAAAGACACATAAAAATGAATCTTCATTCATTGATAGATTCAAGGTTGTAAACGGAACAGGAGTATCACATACAGTAGTTGCACACATTGCAAAAGATGGACATCATTATATACACCCAGACGAAGAACAATGTCGATCTATTTCGGTAAGAGAAGCGGCAAGATTACAATCATTTCCAGATGATTTTTATTTTGAAGGTTCAAGATCTGCAGCATTTAAACAAATTGGAAATGCTGTTCCTCCACTGCTAGCGTATGCTATTGCAAAAAAAATGAAAAATATTTATGAGCAATTATAGTACACATAAAATTAAGGCAAAAAGTCATATATTATCTCTACTCGGAGATGAGCTCATTGGAAGTGATAGTTTAGCAATATTTGAATTGGTTAAAAATGCTTATGATGCAGACGCTACAAAAGTAAAAGTTACGTTTCTAAATTTGAATCAAAATAGTCAAAGAATAATAATTGAAGACAATGGAAATGGAATGTCTTCAAAGATTATTCAAGATGTTTGGTTAACAATTGGCACTGATTTTAAAAGAGGCAAAAATAGAAAGGAGAGCCCTATATTAAATAGAGTTTCTTTTGGAAATAAGGGAGTAGGTAGACTTGCTGTACATAAATTAGCAAAAACTATTACGCTAGAAACACAAGGTAGAAATGATTTATTTCCAAGCCGGTTACAAATTGATTGGCCACAGCTGATTAGTTCTAAAGAATTTATTCAGGATTTAGAAGTTGAAGTTGAATCAGTAGGAGAAGTTTTATTTGAGGATGGTCATGGTACAAGAATAATTCTGGACAATTTAACTACGAAAGTGTGGAGCAAAAAAACACTTAAAGATTTAGTTAGAAAAATCAATAATATTAAAAACCCATTTTCACTAAACAATAATTTTGAGATTATTGTTGAAGCAAACGATATTCATAATGAATGGATAAAAGAAGTCAAAGATACTACTGAAGTTTTAGAAGATTCATTATATCAGTTTAGTTTTGAACTAGATCAATTAGGTGATAAAGAAGATTTTGTTAACATAAAATTTAAGTATTATTTTAATCCTCCTTCACAAACAGGATTGAAAAAAAAAGAAAAAATTATTGAACAAGAATTTCATATAGGAACAATCTTTAAAGATATCGATGGTAATAGTCTAAAACACTTTTTAAGGAATAAAGATCTGGACGGGATAGGATCATTTAAAGGACAATTCTATGTTTTTAACCAGAATTCTAATTTATTAAAAATGCATTTTGGTGGACAAATTAATGCTATAAAGCAATTTATTAAAGATAATTGTGGGATAAAAATATTTCGAGACAATATAAGGGTTTATAACTATGGTGAACCTTTTGATGATTGGTTAGGATTGGATTTAGATAAAATTCAGAGAGCTGGAGATCATTTTGGAAAAAAAGTTACAGTAGGTGCAATTGAATTAAATTTAAAAACCAGTAATGATGGACTTGTTGAGAAAACAAATCGAGAGGGATTTATTGAAAATCAAATTTTTGAGAAATTTAGATTAATTGTAAAGGAAATTTTCTATTTGTTTGAAAAAGAGTCTGAAAGTGATAAAGATGAAATTGAAGAATTTCTAGAAGGAACGAGACCAATAAAAAAAGTAGGATTTAAAGATTCTATCATTGAGCTGGAAGATAAATTAAAAATAAAAAATCTAGATAACGAACTCTCTCCATTATTAAAAAGAATCGATAATGATTATACTATTATGCGTGATATTATGGTTAATTCAGGCATGACAGGTATAAATTTAGGTATTGCCTTTCATGAGGTTGATAGAGAAGTTCGTATTATTAATCAGGAACTAAATATTGAGGGCGATGGTATTGATATAGATATTATTAAAGATAAAATAAAAAATTTAGTTCAGATCTTAGAAAGCTTATCACCACTTCTACGACAGAATCAAACAACTTTAACATCAGCAAAAAAAATTATTGAAATAGCACTTAAAAGAAATATTAATAGATTTAAATATCACAAAATAGTATTTTCGAGTCCATTATTAAATGGAGAAAATAAGGATATTTCATTTAAGGTTCCATCAAATTTACTGATATCCTCAATTTCAAATATAATAGATAATTCAATATATTGGACAAAATCAAAGGCAGATATAACTAATAATAAAAACTTTAAGCCCGCCATATATATTGGCACAGACATGAACTCGTTTGAAGGTCCTGCAATAATTATTGCCGATAATGGATTAGGATTTTCAGTAGATCCAGAATTCATGACACAACCATTTAAAACTAAAAAAAATGGAGGAATGGGGTTAGGTTTATATTTTACTGATGTTGTGATGAATATGGTTGGGGGGAAATTGATTTTTCCTGATACTCTTGATTTAGAAATACCAAAAGCTTATGATGGTGCATGCTTAGCTCTCGTTTTTCCAAAATAATTAACCATGATTGATAAACAAAATAGAATAATTATAGTAGATAACTCTCAAGAAGAATTAAAAAGATTAGGTAATGCATTTCTAGAAATTGGTATTGGATGCAGGACTTTTCTTTATACTCAGGACTACGATGAAGAACCTCTAAAAAATGTAAGAATTGCATTCTTTGATATTAATTTGGGAAGTCTTGCTGAAATTGTAAGTAGTGAGAATAAAGAGGAGCTTAAAAAAAATAATTCAAAAGTTTTAAATGAACTTGCGGTCGCAATAAATCAATTTATTTCTCCTGAAAATGGACCATATATTCTAATCTTTTGGACAAAAAATAAAGATTTAGTTGATGTTTTTAGAGAATATATTAATGAAAGGGAAATTGATATACTAAACCCTCTTCAAATTTTCAGTATTGATAAATTTGATTTTGAGGGAGAAAAAGTAAGCACTTTGCCTGAAAAAATATTAGAAATAATAAATTCTAATGAACAAATAAAATTTTTATTCGACTTACAAGAAAATTGTCGTAAGGCAGGAGAAGAAACAATTAATAGATTATATCAAATAATTCCTAAAGATAAAGTTTGGGGTGAAAACCAAATTTTTTTTCAAAATCTAGATATAATTTTTTCAAAAATAGCATCTTCTACTTTAGGTTGCGAACATGCAAAGGAAAAAAATCAGAAAGCTATATATGAAGGTTTATTACCTATCATTAATTATGAATTAATAAATAGCGAGAATGTATTAGATTGGAATCAAATATTAACAAAATTAAATACATCTACCAATTGTAGAGATATAACTATTGCAGATAAATCTATTCAGAACAAACTGAATACATTATATCATATTGAAGAATTTGTAGATCAAAAGAGAGATTCTCGAGGTAGTTTAATCGAAATTGATAAAAACTCAATTGAACCACTAAGGTCATTCAACATAGAGAATATAAATGATTGGATTAGCAAAACTATTCCATTTAGAGATCAAAATACCGAAGACATAAAAAAAAGAAGACTAGAAATATTAAGTAATTCGAAAATAATAGCTATAGAAATAAGCGCTGCCTGTGATTTCTCTAATAAAAAATCAAGAATTAATAAATATATTTTAGGAATTTTAACTACAAATTTAAATGATAAATTAGATAGCGATCTAAATTTAAAAAATAAACCAGAAAACTGTTATCATCTCGGAGGATGTGGTTTTTATTATAATGGAAAGCCCTGTCATATTTGGGTTAATTTAAATTATGTTTTTAGTGCTAAGTCAGATGATTCAAGGTTTGGTGAAACATTATTTGTTTTGAAAAAGGAAATAATGGATATGTTAGGAAATAAATACGCCAGTCACATATCTCGTATAGGAATTACAAGTTTATAATTTATGGATGTCCACACTCCTGAACAACGCTCAAAAAATATGCGAGCAATTAAAGCTACTGGGACTAAAGATGAAGTTCGTCTGGCAAAAGCTTTATGGAGTTTAGGATATCGATATCGAAAGAATAATAAAACAATATTCGGAAAACCTGATCTTACTTTCAAGAAATACAAGTTAGCAATTTTCGTTGACAGTGAATTTTTTCATGGCAAAAACTGGGAGACTGAAAAGCACAGAATTAAATCTAATACAGAGTTTTGGCATAAGAAAATTGAACGGAATATTCAGAGAGATAAGGAAGTAAATAGTTATCTTATCCAAAATGGATGGACAGTTTTGAGATTTTGGAGTAAAGATGTAAAGAAGTATTTAGATGAGTGCATTCAAAAAATAGTTTCGATTATTGATTCTGATAAATAGAGCTTTATACTAATTTCTCTTTATTAAGAAAATAGCTTCCAGAAACCTAAACAGCAAAAGAGCCTGCCCTAATCTCAGGACAAACTCTTTTTATTAAAATCTAAAAAAACTTATCTTATATTAAAGTCGGTTCGGGTAAATTAAAATACTGGTATGTGTTATTATTCTACTAAAACATCATTATTTTCAGTCTCTTCCATAATATAAGGATCTTCGTGTTCTGAAAATTCTTCAAACAATTCGTATCTGGGTTTTGAAAGTGAACTTAGAAAGGTGATTGTTGTGCGGTTTTTGTTTTCATCTACTTTTACAACAATAGAAGTACAGCAGGGGGAAGCGTTGAAATAATTTTCAAACCTTCTGCCGCATTTAAAGCATTCGGTAATAATGATTTCTTCTGTCTCGAAATTTTCCATGGTAATTGTGTGTTTTTTTTATTAACAGCTCGTTTTAGGAGCTAAATATATTTTTTCATCAGTCAGTTGTGTTTTCAGAATTCAAATATATGTCTAATTCTCTACCTGTACCTTATTAAACAAAGAAACTTTGTAAAGTGCATCAATAACATCTTCGTCATTCACCTTCCTGTTTTTTACTTTTCTAATGTAATTGGGATCTCTGGATTTCTTAAGAATTATGTTCACAGAACCCGTGTAGCGCGTCGGTAACCATTTATCAATAAAATCAAATCGTTCATTGATGGTGTTCTGATAGGGATATATCAATTTGCTCATACAAATAAATATTTTTGTTTAACCTTTTTTCGTAATTTTGTGTTTATCTCTCCGAGATAATTATAAAACAAATATACAACTATATATTTAAAAACAATAATTAATTGAAATTTTAACAACTAATTATTAAATAAAATTAAAAAGAAGAAATTATTCGATATGAAAATTCACGAAAAGATACGCGAGTACAGCAAATCAAAAGGAGAAACTTTAAGAGAAATAGCCGAAGAATACGGCATGACTCCGCAGGCTATTCAGCTTTATTTTTCAGGAAAAAATGCAATTCCACTCAATTTTCTGGTTTGGTATCTGGAAAAACATCCGGATCTGGATCTTTATGCTCTTTTTGACAAGAACAGAGAAAGCATTGTTTCTGAACCGAAAACACCTTATCATAAAAAAACCAAAAAACAGGAAGTAATAGACCAAATTGTTGCGATCCTGCAAAAAGAAATGTAATATCCACAAAAGATTAATTACCTTAATACATCAACCGGAAAATTAAAACAAATAATTTTTCCGGTTTTATTTTTCTGTAAATGAGAGAAATATCCCTTCTGTGATTCTTTTACTTAATTATAGCAAAATTAGTTGTACTCTTTTTAACAATTTATTTATCTTCGCACCTCTGAAATTTAAAAAGTTAGTTGCGCAAAATCACAAATATGACTATTAATGCTTCTCATAAACTGATTCCCATGACGGATTTTGTCATCGAGTATTATTCGCATGAAGGATACGCAGATCTTCAGACGCTTAAACTGATGAACAATTACGCCAATCTTTTGAAAAAGGAGCTTACATTGGGAATGTTTGTTCCCGTAGATTCTTCGGGCGAAATCCTGAAGGAACCCAGAAACTACGAATCGTGGAAAGCTCTTGAGCATAATTCCAAAAAAAGGAATGATGAAGAAAGTAAGGCTTTCGAAGATTACAAAATCTATCAGAAAGCCGAAAAAAAATGTCTTTTTGAAGGATTTAAAATTGCCTATAACGGCTATTCCGTCGTGAGAATTGTAGCTTCTTACAACACTTCAATTGAACTTTCATTCAACAAAAACGAAAAAACATTCCAAAACTTTAAAGATATTGAATCGCTAACTTCTTTTGATGAAATCTATCTGAACAGTTCTGCTTTGAAGAAAATAGGAATTCAGAAATAATTATCAGATAAGCATATACAACTACTCTTTTACCGCATTTCCGTACACTTCCAAAGCCCTTTTTCTGGCAAAAGTATGCTCCACAATCGGTTCTGCATTGATGTCTTTTTCGGAAAGCCATGTTTTGATGTATTTTAAATCTTTATCAAATTTTTTGGTCTGCTCCGAAGGATTGAAAACCCTGAAATAAGGAGCTGCATCGCAGCCGCATCCTGCAGCCCATTGCCAGTTTCCGTTATTGGAAGACAGCTCGTAGTCCAGAAGTTTTTCTGCGAAATAGGCTTCTCCCCATCTCCAGTCGATTAAAAGATGTTTGGTAAGAAAACTCGCAACAACCATTCTTACCCTGTTGTGCATAAATCCCGTTTCGTTTAGCTGTCTCATCCCTGCATCTACAATCGGATAGCCGGTTTTTCCTTCACACCATTTTTTAAATTCCTTTTCATCATTTCTCCATTTAATGCTATCATATTTTTCTTTAAAAGAATTGTTGACCACTTTCGGGAAATGATATAAAATCTGCATAAAAAATTCTCTCCAGATCAGTTCATTCAGCCAGACTTCATTGTGTTTTTCTGCAAATTCCACACATTTTCTTACGGAAATGGTTCCGAAACGAAGCGCAATTCCTAAACGCGTTGTATGATCCATTGCCGGAAAATCTCTGTATTGATTGTAATCATCAATAATCTTTTTTTCCAGTGAAGGTTTTTTAAATTCCAGATCTGTTTTCTCAAAACCTAAATCTTTAAGTGCTAAAAATTTGGAAGGCGAATATGTATGAAATTTTGAAAAATCAACTTCCATTTTTTTGAAGGTGACAGACTTGAAATTTTCTTTCCATTTTCTTGAATACGGGGTATAAACGGTGTAAGGTTTTCCGTCATTTTTTACCACATCATCCTTTTCGAAAATCACCTGATCTTTAAAATCCTGAAAATTAATATCACTTTTTTTAAGCAGATCCTGTATTTCTTCGTCTCTTTTTATTGCCTGCGGTTCATAATCCCTGTTGCAGAAAACAGTATCGATTTCAAAATCTTTAATCAGTTTTTTGAAAGCTTCAACAGGTTTATCGTGAAAAACGGTTAATCCGCTCTTATGTTTTTTAAGCTCAGTATGAATTTCTTCCAGAGCCTGATAAAAATAATCTACTCTTCTGTCTGATTTATTTTCAAGCTTATCAAGAATTTCCTTATCGAAAATAAAAACCGGAACTACTTTTAAACCGGCTTCAAGTGCATGAAACAATCCTGTATTATCTTCCAGCCTGATGTCTCTTCTGAACCAGAAAATATTTACTTTTTCTTTTTTAGACATAATGATTTATTAACCCTGTTTTCTCTACAAAAATCAGACTAATTTTTCTAATAGTAAAGAGATTGTATTTAAATTTTTTTAATTATAAATCCACATCAGAACAGGCTTTTTAGATTTCTGAAGCATCGGATCTATCTCTTTCATCGCATTATTGGATACGGTAGGACAGCCCCAACCTTCAGGAGAACCTTTCGGGAAGACTTCTTCATCGCTCATCAGATTCCAGGAATGAAAAACAATGAATCGTTTCAGCGAATTGCTGTTGGTTTTTTCCAGACCGTGCATCAGATATTTTACATGAATTCCCCAGTCGCTGTAACCTCGTCCCTGAATTTTGTATTTGCCGAGTGATGAAAGATGACTTCCGTCTTCATTGCTGAATTTCGGATGGTCTTTTGATGCGTCACTGCTCCACTGATTATTTCCGCAACCGTGACCAACAAGATATTTTTTTGAAGCAGAATTTGTTTTAAAATTCCAAACTACCAGTCTTTTCACTCCGGAATGCAGACTCATATCAATCAGAATGCAAAAATCTGTACTGAACTGATTGGATTTGCAGAATGTAAGTGCTTCTTCGGCTTTCGATTTTGTTTTATTTAAATCAATTTCCGGTTTCTTTTCCTGCTTTGAGATTTCTGAAATCTGTGGCTTGATGGTACTTTCCGCTTCCTGTTTGCATGATAACAGGAACAGAAATGCCGTTATCCAACTTAAAAAATTCACAGAAACCTATTTGTAATGTAAGAAGATTCCATAATCTGAAGGCGTCCAGAATGCCGCTTTCTGATCCGCCGCTTTCAGAGCATCATTTGCCCAGGTGTTGCAGGTATTCAGGAAGCTGTATTTTCCCTGTGCATCATAGAATGCGTCATTACTTCCGTAAACAGCATTTGTAGGAACAAGATTGTAGTTTCCGTTTTGGTCTTTATCAAATTTAGCATCTACAAAATCTACCAGTTTTTTATACTGATCCTTGCTGATCATAATTTTTTTACAGTCGTCGCCTTCCTTCATAGTTTTATAGAAAGTACAGTGCATTGCCGATTCGCTAAGCCAGAAAGCGGCCTTAAAAGCCGTCGAAAACTTAAGATCTGCCCAAGTCGGAGTGTCGAGATAGAATCCTTTATCTCCCCATCCTACTCCTACATAATTGTAATCTGTACTTTTGGATTTCGTATTGCTGAACGGGATTTTTGTACTCCAGTCCTGTATCTCATTCTTTACAGGCATTACAATATCCGTATGAACGCCGTTGGTGTAAATATAAACCGGAATTTCTTTTTTCTGGCCGTCATCCTTCGCAGAAACTTCAATAAAAGGCAGAAAATAACCCAGAGCAATATACAAAACCACAATTCCTACAATAATTCCTAAAGCTTTAATGATGAGAAGCAACATCTTTTTCACGTTCATGTCTTATTTAAGTTAATGAAAATTTAATTATTAATTTTTCGTAAAAGTATTTGTTTTGATCGGAATTTTCGCTAAATTTAAGTACCAAATATTAAAAAATATGCACAAAAACACGAAATCAAACAAAAGATTCAAAGTAAGAGTAAAAGTAGCCCCAAAAAGAATACAGAAAAAACGCTGATTTTTAACAAATTTTATTTTCAGAATACATTTTTTTTAGTCTGAAAATTTTTTAAAATTCTTACCAGCCATCTTTCCCTCCTTAAAGATCCATTTAAGGAATGGGTGTTCAACCTTCTTACTCTGGAACTTCAACAATTCCAGATAAGGGTTTATCCGCCAAAATGATTTCACTTATTTTGTGAAGATTTTTCCAGAAAATCTATATTTCTTTTCAGTCCGGCAAATTTTGTTCTTTTGACAGGCGATTTGCGGAAAATTTCGGAAAACAGTTCCTGCGTAAGCTCCTTCCACTCTCTTTTTTTAAAATTTTTCAGCGCTTCATTCGGTTTGAATTTCATTTGCTGATGAGGTGACGAAAAACGGTTCCACGGACAGACATCCTGACAAACATCGCAGCCAAACATCCAGTCGTCCATCTTGTCCTGAAAATAATCGGGAATAGAGTCTTTGAGCTCGATTGTTGCGTAAGAAATACATTTGCTTCCGTCAATCAGCTTTTCTGAGACAATCGCATTGGTGGGACAAGCATCAATACATTTCCTGCACGTTCCGCAGTGATCGGTCACCGGATGATCTGCAACGAGTTCCAGATCGCAGATAATTTCCGCTAAAAAATAGAACGAACCGCTCTGTCTTGTAATTAAATTCGCGTTTTTTCCTACCCATCCGATTCCTGATTTTCTCGCCCAGCTTCTTTCCAGAACCGGCGCAGAATCTACAAAAACACGAAATCCGAATTCCCCGATCTCTTCCTGAAGTTCAACAACCATCTCACGTAAAATATCTTTGATGACTTCATGGTAATCTTCCGCATAAGCATATTTGGAAATCTTAAAATTTTCGAGAGTTGAAATTTTTTCTTCGGGAAAATAATTGTAGGAAAGAGAAATTACAGACTTGGAACCTTCTACGAGCAATCTGGGGTCTAATCTTTTATCAAAATAATTTTCCATGTATTTCATTTCGCCGTGGAAATTATTTTTCAGCCAGTTTTCGAGTGGTTTTGCCTCTTCTTCAAGAAAATCTGCTTTCGAAATCCCACAGTTCTGAAATCCAAAACTTTTTGCCTTGGATTTTATAAGCTGCGTATATTTTTCTGCGGTTGAAATCATGATTTACACTTGCAAAATTAAGATTATTTTATAATTTTGCCGCGTTTGAAAAATTCAGACCTTACAACTAAGGAAAAAATAATAACTCATGAAAAAAATCTGTCTGTTCACCGGACTTATTTCAGCAGCGTTTTTTAACGCACAAATAAAATTCGAAAAAGGTTATTTCGTAAATAATTCAGGACAACGAAGTGAAGTTCTGATCAAAAATCTGGACTGGAAAAACAATCCTACAGAATTTGAATACAAAACAGATGAAACTTCTGCAGAAATAAAAAAAGAATCCATTAAAAATATTCAGGAATTCGGAATCGATAATGAGCAAAAATATATCAGAAAGACGGTGATGGTAGATCTTTCTTCTGATCAGTTGCAATCAATGTCTTACGAGAAAAAAGCGAATTTTGCAGAAAAAACCGTTTTCTTAAAATATGTAGTGGAAGGAAAAGCAGACTTATTGTATTATGAAAATGAAGACCTTGAAAGATTTTTCTTCTCTGTGAACGATTCTGAAGTAAAGCAGCTTGTTTATAAACCTTATTACATTGAAAATTCATTAATTGCTTATAATGAAGAATATAAAAAGCAGATTCTGGATAATCTGAATTGCGGAGTAGATCTTACGGACGTTAATAAACTGAATTACAAACCAAAAGATCTGATTAAAGTTTTTCTGAAATACAACGAATGTTCTAACAGTTCTGCGGTAAACTACAATCAAAATTACGAAAAAAGAGATCTTTTTAATCTGACCATAAGACCGGGGATGAATTTTTCTTCTTTTGAAATGGTAAATGATTATTATTCCGGAAGCGGAAATGCGAAATTTGATAATAAAATATCTTTCAGAATAGGTCTTGAAGCTGAATTTATTCTTCCTTTCAATAAAAATAAATGGGCCGTTTTCGCAGAACCTACTTATCAGTATTACAAAACAGAAAAGCAATCTGTTGTTTATGAAGGGCAGCCTTTCGAAACAACATCAATCAGAAATATAGATTATAAATCGATAGAAATTCCTTTGGGAATAAGACATTATTTCTTTCTGAATGACAAGTCTAAAATCTTCATTAATGCGGCGTATGTTTTTGATATTGAAATGGGATCAAATATCCGATATGATTATAATAATTTGAAAATATTTTCCGGCAATAACTTTGTTTTCGGGGTAGGATTTAAGTATAATGATAAGTTTCAGGTGGAATTCAGAACATCCACCAATAGAAATCTGATGCAAGACTATTTAAACTGGACTTCGAAATATCAGACTTCTTCTGTGATCTTAGGATATACACTGTTTTAGAAAAAGCTGTAAAATTGTAAATTTTCTTTAAATTTTACGTATTTTCGTTATAAGTTTAATCTAATAAAACAAATTATGTCTTTATCAGAAGTTATAAAATCAGGAAATTATGCATTAATCGACGTTCGCGAACCTATGGAACTGGAAATGGACGGAAACATAGAAGGTGCTAAAAATATTCCTTTGGGAGAAGTGGAAGACAGAAAAGAAGAAATCCTGTCTATTGAAAAGCCTGTAATTTTGTTCTGCAGAAGCGGAAACAGAAGCGGAAAGGCTTTGGAATATCTTAACTCTCAGGGTTTGCAAGACGGCTACAACGGCGGAGGCTGGGCTGAGCTGAAAGCAAATCTGGAAGCAAATCAGGGAACTTTTTAAAAAGTTCCTTTTTTTATCTGAAAATTTTTGAAAATGAACCTGAAAGAAAGATTTCTTCAAAACTGTTTTTTATTTACCGAAGATCAAAATCTTATTGGAGATCTTTGGTCTGAAATTGAAAAGAAATACAGCGAGAAAGGGAGACATTATCATAATCTTGAGCATCTGGAAAATATGTTTTCTGAACTGGATGCTTTAAAAGATGAAATTGAAAATTTTCCTGTTCTCTCATTTTCTGTTTTCTATCATGATGTAATTTATGATGCTGCTTCAAAATCAAATGAAGAAAAAAGTGCTGAATTTGCAGCAGTAAGACTGAAAAGACTTCATGTAGACTCTCATTTCATTCAAAAAGTTTCTGAACAGATTCTTGCCACCAAATCGCATCACTTATCTGAAAACAGCGATACCAATTATCTTTTAGATGCTGATCTGTCGATTCTCGGAAAAGATTCTGAAGTATACATTGATTACACTAAAAAAATAAGGAAAGAATATGCCATCTATCTCGATTTGCTTTATAAACCGGGAAGAAAAAAGGTTTTAAAACATTTTCTGGAACAGAAGGATATTTTTAAGACCTCCATTTTTAAAGAAAAGTATGAGGATATTGCAAGAAAGAATATTCAGATAGAAATTGATGGGTTTTGATCTTGCATTTATTGACCACCCCGTCAAAAATTCTTTGAATTTTCGCCACCCCTCCAGAGGAGGGAAATGTAATGCTGCTTAAATTTTACCAGCTATTTTTCAGTATTCTGCCTTTATAATTGAGGAGATAAACTCTGTAGATTTTTGCAGAACAGTGTCCGGAATTTCTTTATGCGGTGTATGGCCGATGTTCGGGATGATGAATTTTTCTGAAGTCCCGCTTACCTGGGAAATTGTTTTTTCAACCTGATCCAGTGTTCCGTACTCGTCATTTTCTCCCTGAATAAATAACAAAGGTGATGTTATATTTTTCAGCAGATATTCAATATTCCAGCTTCTGAATTTGTCGCTTAACCAGATTTCCGTCCAGGCTTTTACCATCATTTCAACTTTATCACCATGATATTTTGCCAGACGTTCCGGAAGATTGGTGGTTTTATAAGCTTCAAAAGCATCTTTTACACCGTTTACTGTTATATCTTCCACGAAAATATGTCCGGCTTCACAAAGAGTTGCAATGACTTTTTCAGGATATTTGGCGGCGAAAATCAGGGCAATTGTTCCGCCGTCGCTGTGTCCGAAAAGGATTATATCATTTATATTCAGTTCTTTTAAGAGGTCATTCAGAAGATCGGCTTCCTGCTCCATATAATTATTTTCTCTTTCATAGGTAAGCATAGGAAAAGATTTTCCGTAGCCTAAACGATCATAGACCAACACATTACATTGCGTCTGCAAAGCCAGTTTTTCAGGAAAGTCTCTCCAAAGCTGAGTGCAGCCTAAAGAATCGTGCAGAAAAACAATAGTTGGTTTATTTTCAAAAGAGTTATGATATTCTGTATATAGTTTTTTCCCATTGACATTAACAATCCTTCCTTCCATTAACTTTCAGATTAATTCTATAAACTTGGCGTATTGGTTTCGTTAAATTCTTTAAGTAAATTCTGAAAAACGGTTTCTACGGGAAGAACTTCATCAATTAACGCAGAAACCTGCCCGATTTCGAGTTCGCCTTCTTCCATATCGCCTTCAAACATCCCTTTTTTGGCTCTTGCACGTCCTAAAGAAGCGATTAGAGACTCTTTGTTTCTTCCAACGTTGTAGATCTCCTCCAGTTCATTAAAGAACTTATTTTTAACCATTCTTACAGGCGCGAGTTCTTTAAGGGTAAGATGGGTATCTCCTTCCTGAAGTTCTGTAATTTTATTTTTCCAGTTTTCATGGGCACTTGCTTCTACAGTGGCAGCGAAACGGGAACCGATCTGAACGCCGTCTGCGCCTAAAATCATGGCTGCTTTCATCTGGGAGCCTAAAGCAATTCCTCCTGCTGCAATCAGCGGTTTGGAAATATGCTTTCTTACATTCGGGATTAGACAGAATGTGGTGGTTTCATCTCTTCCGTTGTGACCGCCTGCTTCAAATCCTTCCGCAACTACGGCATCTACTCCTGCCTCTTCGCATTTCATGGCAAATTTTGTTGAAGAAACCACATGAGCAACCTTCAAACCTTCTTTCTGCAAAGTTTCGGTATATGTTTTAGGGTTTCCGGCGGAAGTGAAAACAATCTTTACACCTTCTTCCAGAATAATCTGAATTACTTCATCCAGATTAGGATACAGCATCGGTACATTTACTCCGAAAGGTTTGTCTGTAGCCTGTTTACATTTCCGGATATTCTCCCTTAAAATATCGGGATACATACTTCCTGCGCCGATTAATCCTAGACCGCCGCAATTGGAAACCGCAGAAGCAAGTCTCCATCCGGAATGCCAGATCATGCCTGCCTGAATGATAGGATATTGTATATTAAAGAGTTGTGTAATCTTATTTTGTTGTGAATTCATCTGGTGAAGCTTTTTTGCTGAATTAAAATCTATGAAACTGCTCATGCTGTAAAAATAATAAAAATAGCGGTCTTGCGAAGATTTTGGGCATAAAAAAACCTTCAGAAGTTCTGAAGGTTTTGATGATTATTTTTTAATTGAATCTCTTTTCCAGTTGGCTTTGAAGTTACAAGAATCGTAACGTCCGTCGATGGAGATGAATGTTGTCGGAAGCTTTGAGTTAACAAATTTTTCGATCATTTCATTTCGCTTTTTATTTAGCGCCATCTGCTTCACTCTGTCGTAATCTGTTTCCAGTTTGATCTGGTGAGCCGGAATTACATCTTCCACTTTTACGATTTTTACCACTTTTCTTTCTCTTTCATCCATATCATCGAAAGCGTTCGTAATATCTCCTTTGTTTAATCCTGCCAATTCGTAGCTGATTGTTCCCGGAACTGTTTCTCTTTCAATTTTATTTGATCCGTCCGCTCCCGGAATAACTCCCGCATTGAACTTTGTTCTTTTATCGTCTGAGAATCTGAAGGTAGCGTCTTTGAATGTCATTTTTCCGTTAAGAATTAAACCTCTGATGCTGTCCAGTTTAGCTTTTGCTGTTTTAATTTCCTCATCAGTAGGAGTTGCCATCAGAAGGATGTGTCTCGCTTCATAGATTTTACCTGATTTTTTAACAAGCTGGATAAGGTGATATCCGAATTCCGATTCTACAGGCTCTGAAATTTCTCCTTCCTGAAGATTTAAAGCGGCTGCCTCGAAAGGTTTTACCATCTGTCCTTTGGAAATGTTTTTCATTAAACCTCCGTTGGAAGCGGTTCCTTTGTCTTCAGAAAAAATCCTTGCCTGACTTTCGAAAGTC
This sequence comes from Chryseobacterium sp. 2P, assembly GCF_059579425.1. Taxonomy (NCBI): domain Bacteria; kingdom Pseudomonadati; phylum Bacteroidota; class Flavobacteriia; order Flavobacteriales; family Weeksellaceae; genus Chryseobacterium; species Chryseobacterium sp. 2P. Next base: position 1,256,889 of record NZ_CM184194.1, on the reverse strand, counting down.
TCTCCTCCTTCAATATCTTTCTTGATTTTTTTCAGCTTATTAATCAGCTCGTCTTTATGAGCATCCGTAAGTTTAGGATACATCATGATCTGAGATAACGACACCTCATCTTTAATTTCAGGAAGCTGACTTTTATATAAATTATAGAAGTCGGTTACCTCGTTTGGTGTAACGTCCGCTTTGTCTGTAATTCTCTGAATTTTAGCCTGTCCGTAATATTGGTCGGTATCGATTTTTTCGATTGCGTTTTTCATTTCATATCCGTTTCTGAACTTGTAGGCTGCCAACATTGTTTTTTCATCAGGAAACTGAGAAAGCAACTGCTGATATTTTGCATTCGCCTGTTCTTTAATTGCAGCAGAACGGTTATCGATTAACGTATCTCTTTTAGCAGCGTATACCAAAAGCTTATTATTCAGTAAGTTTTCTAAAAACTCACACTTATCTATGTTGGAAGCTCCCTGCTGTTTTGCATAATTCATCTGCTCATTGATGTCAGACTCCAAAACAATTTCATCACCGATTACAGCAGCAATTCCATCCACTAAATCTCCCTGTTTTAACTGAGCATTCATCATATTTGTACCAAACAACATGATGAAAATTCCAAAAAGAAAAGTGATCTTAAGTTTATTTATCATTTTACTATTTTAAACAAGTTGCAAATTTAGAATTCTTAATGAATTACACTAAATTTTTTATTATAAATATTTCTTAAAAAGAGGTATTTATTGTACTTCTACGTTGAAAGTTGTTAATTCCTTAAACTGCTTCAGTCTTCCGAATACGTCTGATTCGTTTACTTCCTGAATTCTTTCTGTCCCGAATTTCTCAACCGTGAAAGAAGCCATAGCAGAACCTACGATTAACGCAGACTTCATGGTTTCGAAATCGAATGTTCCTTTTTTAGCTAAATAAGCTGCAAAACCTCCTGCAAAAGTATCTCCAGCTCCGGTTGGATCGAAAACTTCTTCCAGTGGTAAAGCCGGAATGGCGAATACTTTATGATCGTGGAAAAGCAATGCTCCGTGTTCTCCTTTTTTGATGATAACGAACTTCGGGCCCATTTCGTGGATTTTTTTAGCTGCTTTTACCAGAGAATATTCTCCTGAAAGCTGTCTTGCTTCTTCGTCGTTGATTGAAATCACGTCCGTCTTAGCAATCATCTGCATTAGTGTTTCCAAAGCTGTATCCATCCAGAAATTCATGGTATCAAGAATAACCAGTTTCGGACGGTTGTTCATTTTTTCAAGTACGGAAAGCTGTACTCCCGGGTGAAGATTTCCTAATAATAAGATCTCTGCATCCTGCATAGAATCCGGAATTTTAGGATCAAAATTTTCAAGAACGTTTACTTCAGTTGCCAAAGTATCTCTTGTATTCAGGTCGTTGTGGTATTTTCCTGCCCAGAAGAATGTTTTCCCTTCTTTTACGATTTCAATTCCCTCTACATTAACCTCTCTGTTTGTGAACATATCAAGATATTCCTGCGGAAAATCTCCTCCTACCACAGAAACGATTCCGGACTTAACGCCCAAAATAGATGAAGTGATCCCGATATACGTAGCTGCACCTCCTAAAATTTTATCTGTTTTTCCAAATGGCGTTTCAATTGCGTCGAACGCAACACTTCCTACAACTAAAAGTTTCATATTTTTTTCAAAGTATTTTAAAAGTAAATTATTTTTTCCATTCAAATGTGTCCAGCAGGTGTTTCATATCTCTTTTGATATAATCTACCGCAGGAGCCAAAGAATCCGGTTTCGGTCTTGTGTTAAAGTATAAATAGGCAGTTACAAAATGTTTGGTACTGTCTGTAATGTAAAACTGAAGATTGGAAGCGCTCTGTCCTTTCAGTTCATAAAAATTTCCGTATACCTTTTTTTCAGGATATTCGAAAGATTTTGTGTCGATTGCGCTTGCTTTTATCGTATGTTCATACACCATTTTTTCAGCTTCCTGAATATGAGCTGCAAAATCATTCTGTATCGGGTAATACGTTACAAAAACTTTGGCTTTCATTTTCGGATAGTTCAGATAATACCAGCAAGGCTTTTTTGCATCGGTAATGTTTGCAAAATCTGAATATTCAAATGTATAATTACAGTTGTTTTCGAATTTCTGATATTTCGGTGCGGGATATTCCAGTCGAAGTTCTCCGTAAGGCTTCGGAACCGGATCTTTTCCGCAAGATACCAAAAGTAAGGCTGCAAAAATAAAAATGGCGTTTTTAAACATTTTGCAAAAGTACAAATTAGATTTCAGATTTCGGAAGACAAATTTCGGGATTTCAATGGGTTTTGAGATTGTGATTAAATTTTGCTTTTGAGGCTTTGTTTTTGAATGTGAAGCTTCGCGAAGTTTTTTCTTTTAAAACTAAATGGGATACCCATTTTAATCATGTATTTAATTTTAACGCAAAGTACACGAAGATTTTTTTTAACAGCTTTTCGTTTTAAGTTCACTAAAGTGTTTCACTTAACGAAGACAACAAAGATAATGACTTGTTGTACATTATGTAGCATTTTGTCATTCTGATCGGAGCGAAGCGGAGTGAAGAATCTTTTTAACGCAAAGAGCGCGAGTCTTTTTTGAATATTATTGTGAATATTTTTCGTTCGCGAAGGCGTTTCACTCAGCGAATGATAATATGTTAATGAATATTCATTTTAATCATATACTTAATTTTAACGCAAAGCTCGCAAGAGTTTTTAAATATTAACCGCTTTTTTAAGTTCACAGAGGCGTTTCACTTAAATAAGCACACAGAAAGTTTTTTATTACATTCTAATTATTTTTTAAGCTTATCCATTAATTTGCCTGCAAATTCTTAATCTTTCTTAACTGCTTAACTATTCTTAATGGTTTCTTTTTAAACAATAGGCGCAAAAAGTTTATTTGAAATTATTGAAAACATTCTTCGTTCGCAAGGGCATTTCACTCAGCGAATGATAGATATGTGAATGATTCTCCATTTTAATCATGTAATTAATTTTAACGCAAAATGCGCGAAGATTTTTCTTTTAAAACTTAATGGATATTTTTAAGTTCGCTAAAGCGTTTCACTTAAATAAGCACACAGAGCGTTTTTTATTACATTCTAATTATTTTTTAAGCTTACCCTTTAATTTGCCTGCAAATTCTTAATCTTTCTTAACTGCTTAACTATTCTTAATGGTTTTTTTTTAAACGCAATAGACGCAAAAGTTTATTTGAAATTATTGAAAACATTTTTCGTTCGCAACGGCATTTCAATCAGCGAATGATAGATATGTGAATGAATCTCCATTTTAATCATGTAATTAATTTTAACGCAAAATGCGCGAAGATTTTTCTTTTAAAACTTAATGGATATTTTTAAGTTCGCTAAAGCGTTTCACTTAAATAAGCACACAGAGCGTTTTTATTACATTCTAATTATTTTTTAAGCTTATCCATTAATTTGCCTGCAAATTCTTAATCTTTCTTAACTGCTTAACTATTCTTAATGGTTTATTTTAAACGCTTCTCGCAATGACATTACAAAATTCTATATGCCGTTTCATAATTTTGGATATAATTCTCCAACGGTTTCGGGAAGGATTTTTCGTGTGAACCTTCAACATCGGTTACGATGTAATTATTTTGAGTGATGAAATTCTGCCATATTTCTTCTGATTCTACTTCAACATTAAAAATCTCAATGCTTAAATTTTTGTGCGTGAGTTTATGGCTTACATTTTTTACACTTTTGATGAATGGAATTAAATCATCTGAAATTTCAGGTGGAAATTCAAATAACTTTTTCCAGATGAAATCGTCTTTTCTCTGTTGAATTAAAAACTGACCATTTCTGTGAACGAAATAATATTTCAGCTCCAAGTCAGCAGCTTTTACTTTTTTTGTTTTTACCGGAAATTCAGAAACTTTATTCATGGAAAAAGCCAGACAGTCTTCATGTAAAGGGCATTCTCTGCAAAGAGAATTTTTAGGCTTACAGATTTCGGAACCTAAATCCATCATCGCCTGATTGAAGTCACCGACATTTTCAGGTAAAATTAAATGAGCGAGTTCAGAAAAATAATTAAAGGCTTTTGAACTTGAAATATCAAAATCATCTGCAAAAATTCGGCTCAGAACGCGGTAAAAGTTTCCATCCACAGCCGGAATTTTACCCCCAAAACAAATACTGGAAACTGCAGCGGCTGTATATTTTCCGACTCCTTTTAACTTTAAGATTTCATCGTATTCATAAGGAAAAACGCCATTATAATCGTTCATGATCTGTTGCGCTGCCTTATGAACATTGATCGCTCTGGAATAATAGCCTAGTCCTTTCCAATACAGTAAAACTTCGTTTTCGTCTGCTTCGGCAAGGGTTTTTACATCCGGAAAACGCTGAACAAAATTATTATAATGTCCTAATCCCTGAGCAATTCTGGTCTGCTGAAAAACGATCTCACAAATCCAGATTTTATAAGGATCCCTGGTCTGTCTGAAAGGTAAATCGCGGGCATTTGTTTTATACCAGTTAAGAAGTTTATTGCCGATGTGTCTGAAGTCTGATTGTTTTGTTTTTTCCAAAGGTCTGTCTGCTACATTTTATGCTTCGACAAGCTCAGCATGACAACGCTAAAAATTCACTTTTAATAAAACGACTAGTATTAGAAATGTCATGTTGAGCTTGTCGAAGCATCTGTTTATTAAATACAAAGATAATTTAATTTTCTTTTTGAACTGAATATACAGGAGCCGCTTTCAGCCACTGGTATTTTAAATGTTTTTCTTTTGCGATGAAGCGGTAACCTTCCAGTTTTTTGAGATAAACATAGGAAGCAGAATCTTTTTTGAATTTTAACTGTTGATTAGACAGAAAACTGAACGGGAAATCCACAATAGAATCTCTCGTTGTTTTCTCTACTTTGCCATTAATAACTCTGTAAATAAATATGGATTTTCCACGACTATGAGACTGATCGATAAGTTTGATATTCGATGAAGAAACCACCATATCACTTTCATCAAAGCATTCCTGCGGTTTCATGACATAAGCTTTTCCTTCTTTTATTTCGTCGGCGAAAAGATTTATTGGATGATTTTGCTGTACTCTTTTATCTTCACAACTGAAAATCACAAAAATTATGGGCAAAAAGTAGAATAACCTGCCTTTCATATTTCTATTTTTAACGATTTGGTAGAAAAAAACCGATGAAAAATTGCATCGGTTTTAATATTTAATTTGATTAATTTAATCCTGAAGATATTCCGCATCCCATTCATTTCCATCGTCTCCTTTGTGTCCGTCTAATTTGATAACGAAACTTTTTGTAGGGAAATAAGGCGTTAAACGGATATCCAGCCAAACTCTGTCTTTGTTCACTTTATCCTGCTCGAAACGGACGATTTTGAATTTTTCGATCAATTTATCCGGTCCTTTAATTCCATCAAGGAAGGTTACGATCTGTTTTCTTAAATCATCTTCATTTCTTGCATTCCAGTTTTCGAAAGCTCTTCTGTTTAAGAAATCGAGCAGAACTTTAGTAACATAATCGAATACGCGAACTACGGAATAGGTCTGAAGTCCGATGTTGTCTCCTGTAAATAATGTTTTTGCAGAGAAAGCCATAATTTTTCCGTATTCGTTCACCATGGGAACAAGCCCCATCTTTTCCAACTGGGAAATTTCGCTTTTCTTTAATTCGAATTTTACGGCGTCCACTTCATTGATGTTTCCGTGCTTTTTACCTGCTGCAACCTGAGACATTAATGTTTTATGAATTTTTCCTGCCAATGAAGTTGATGGCGGAAGTTCTACATTTTCCTCCTCTCCTACTTCCTCAGCTTTTCCGCGTCCAACAAGCCAGTTACAAGTCATGATGACATTACTTCTATGCAGTTCACCTCCTGTAAGATTGGCAGAATGGAATAAATCCACCACGTCATCCGGTTTATCAAGATTCGCAAAATCCGTCACCATCATTACTTTGTTTTCGTTACAGATTTTTGCCCATTTTTCAATGACTTTATTAGATCCCAAATATCCCGGAATTGCTAAAATAGAGTAATTGTCTCTAAGATCTAAACGGTCGTAATAGTTCTTAAACTCTTCTGCAATAGCATCGATAAATATTGGATTATCTAAATCTGAAACCTGATCTAAACTTGCGTTTACTATGCTGACATTGTCTACTTTATCGAGTTCGGTATTTTTATAGAATTGGGCGACCGTTCTGTAGTTTGTTTCCAGTTGACGGACTGCATCAAGCGTATTTTTAAGATTTAGTTTTAAATTCTGATCGGCAGCCTGCGCTTTAGCTTTGCATGTTTCTGCCATCTTATCTGCAGAATCGTTTCCTTCCAGAAGATTTACCCAAAGATTGATTTTCTGGAGAAGTTCTTTTCTTTCATCTGCTTTATTGCTGTCATTAAGGAAGATTTCCTTTCTGGCTTTTCTGGTGGGATTCATGTTTGCGATTCCGTCTACAACAGATTCTACAAAACCAAAACCTCCTATTTTATTGAGTTCGGCAAGCGGATTACTTTTCGGCTGTCCTGCATGTTGCTGCTGTCCCTGTGGTTGGTTTTCAGCTGCCTGTAATTTACTATCCATGATTAATGTAACGTCTTTAGATTATTTTTCAAGTTCCTGTGCCACTTCTTTCAATACCTCTACGAAGGCAGCTCTCGTCTGATCGTTTTCCAGCATATTACGCAGAATTTTATTGGTTTTAAGCTGTCGTACAATTTTGTTGTACTGTTCCTGCTCCATGCTTAATTGCTGTAAATAATCTGATTTCTGAGTGAGATTTTTTGGGGTAAAGTCCGCGAGATTCTGAAAACGGAATTCCTCTTCTACTACATTACCGTCCTCCGTTTCGTGCTGAACGCTTACAGAAGGCTGGAAATGTCTGAAGACGTCATCTACTGTTTTTAATCCTGTTACAATTTCAGGGACATAAGATTCGTCGGTTGTAAGCTGGCTTACTATCAGCGATTTATTCTCCTGAATCTGCTGAATAGCTTCATTGGCGTCTACTTTTACCTCGTTTCCGCCAACGCCATAATTGAACATTGCCATATTATTAATATTTTGAGATTTTCGATGTTGGTGTGTATTGTTTTTATCAGCATCAAATAGCTGACCAATCCAATGTTTAAATTTAAAAAAAAACTGTAACATACAAAATTTTGTTAAGATTTTTCTTGAAATATTAACTTTTTAAATTAAATATTAACCAAAAACTGATATTTTGCGATGTCACTAAACTATGAAAAATTAAATAAAAAACGCACCATTTCTGATGCGTTTTTATTTTCTAACAATTTTTGGACTGTATTACCAAATTTTTATTCTGTCCTGCGTAGCTTTATACATTTTGTCTCCCGGTTTGATGTCGAATGCTTTGATGAATGAATCCTGATTGACTAACGGACCGAATGCTCTGAAAATTCCCGGCGAATGCGGATCTGTTTTTACCTGATTGGTCATATACTGATCTGTGGATTTTGTTCTCCACACTGTTGCCCAGCTCATGAAGAATCTCTGATCCTGTGTAAATCCGCTGATTAATCCCGGATTTCCATGATCTTTAAGATACATCTGAAGTGCATCGTAAGCCACTGCCACTCCTCCCAAATCTCCGATATTTTCGCCACTTGTGAATTTTCCGTTAACGAAGCTTCCTTTTACCGGTTCGTAAGCGCTGTATTGTGCAGCCAACTGAGCAACTTTTGCGTCAAAATTTTTACGGTCTGCATCGGTCCACCAGTTATTCAAATTTCCGTCTCCGTCGAATCTTGAACCGCTGTCATCGAATCCGTGAGAAATTTCGTGACCGATAACGGCTCCGATTCCTCCGAAATTAACGGCTGCATCTGCTTTTGGATTATAGAAAGGGGGCTGAAGAATGGCTGCAGGGAAAACGATTTCGTTGTTTGATCCGCTGTAATAGGCATTTACGGTTTGCGGCGTCATTCCCCACTCTGTTCGGTCTACCGGTTTTCCTATTTTATCTAAATTTTTCTGATACTGCCACGCTGAAACATTCTGTAGATTGGAATATAAGGTTGCTCCCTGTTTCGGAGCTTCTACTTTTAACTGGGTGTAATCTTTCCATTTATCCGGATAAGCAATTTTCACGGTGAATTTTGATAATTTTTCCTGTGCCTTTACTTTTGTTTCCGGAGACATCCAGTCCATTTCGTTGATGTGCGTTTTGAAGGATTTTAAAATGTAATCGATATACATTTCCATCTGCGCTTTTGCTTCCGGTGTGAAATATTTCTCCACATACAATTTTCCGAAGGCTTCTCCCAAAACGCTGTTTACCAAAGAAAGCCCTCTTTTGTTCATCGGACGCTGTTCTTTCTGTCCCTGAAGATATTTGGAATAGAAATCGAATCTGATCTGCTCTAAATTTTCATCCAGATTGCTTGCATTTCCATTGATTAAGTGATATTTCAGATAGTCTTTCAGCAATGGAAGGTTTTTCTGGGTAAGGAAAGAGTCCATATTCTGATAATACTTCAGCTCGCCGATGATGACTCTGTCGGTATTTACTCCGGCATCTTTAAGATATTTAGGAAGATTGATATTTTTAACCAAAGCCGGCAATTCTGATACGTTTTTAGGGTTGTATCTTAAATTGGCATCTCTGTTCTGTTCAAGCGTTAATAAATAGTTTGCCAACTGTTTTTCGAAATCCACCACGTTTTTTGCCGAAGTTTCTGAATTTTTATAGCCTAAAACGCCGAATAGTTTTCCGACATAGGTTTGATATTCTGCTAATGTTTTTGTGTTGGCTTCATTTACTTTCTGATAGTAATCTCTTCCCAGTCCAAGATCGGGACCGCCAAGATAGACTGCATTCATTTTGGAATCTTTCAGGTCTGCTCCTACTCTCCATCCGTAGAAAGAATTGTCGCCTACTTTTGTTGCTTCAAGCAGGTATTTCTGAAGATCACCGATGTTTTTAATGGCATCAATTTTTGCAAGATCTCCTTTGATCGGAGCCAGTCCTTCCGCATTTCTTTTAGCAGTATCCATAAAAGATGCGTATAAATTCTGAATTTTCTGTCCTTCGGAATCTTCAGGATAAGATTCTGATAAAATTTTGTTCAGGATATCTAAAGAAGCATCATCTACATTTTCTCTGAGTGCGTTGAAAGAACCCCAACTTGCTTTATCTGAAGGAATCTGCGTAGTTTTTACCCAATTTCCGTTGACATAGCTAAAAAAATCATCTTGTGGACGAACAGTTTTATCCATGTACGACAGATTGATCCCTTCTTCTTTTACTTCCTCTTTTTTCACCGGCTCTACAGCAACCGTTTTCATGGTTTCAGGTTTTTTAATTTCTCCCGTTTTCGCTGTACCACAAGAATTTAAGAATACCAGACCCGAAAAGGCAAGTATCCCGATATTTAGCTTTTTCATTAAAGATATTTTTTGATTTTACACAAACTTACCAAATATACGAATTTTGATTATAAATGATAAGTGATAAATAATAATTGATGAAAAGGATGTAAATAAGAACTTGATATTTTTGTTATTTGATTTTGATTAACTGAGTATTAGTATTTCTCACAAAGTTCGAAAGAGTTCTTAAATAACCTGAGTTCGGGATAAGTCTTCTTAAACGCAAAGGTTCGCCAGGTTTTGTTTTGCATTGTAGTGGGTATTTTTGTTCGCAACGGCGCTTCACTCAGCAAATGATAATTATGAAGGCTAAACACAGGGTTTAGATAAGTTCGAATATTTACGCAATTTATTTAACTGTGTTGAGATTTCTAAAGGATAAGAAACTTTATTGACTAATTCAAATATTGAAAAACAGACTATTCCCTAGCCGCGATTGCAGCATTTGTCTGAGCTCATTTTCTGGGTTTCGGCGCGGCGGAGCCGCACCGAAACCCAGAAAATAGCGAGTGCGGAAAGCGCGAAAAAGCTCCAAAAAAACAAAAAAAAACCGCTCACTGCTGAACGGTTTTGGTTATATTTAAAAATTGTGATTACCAGATTTTAATTCTTTCTGCCGGTTTTTTGTACAATTTGTCTCCTTCTTTCACATCAAACGCTTTGTAGAAAGCATCCACATTGGTTAAAGGACCGAAACTTCTGAAATATCCCGGAGAATGCGGATCTGTTTTTACCTGATTGATCATGTATTTTTCGCTGGATAAAGTTCTCCAAACGGTTGCCCAGCTCAGGAAGAATCTCTGATCCTGTGTGTAACCGCTGATAACTCCCGGATTTCCTTTGTCTTTCAGATACATCTGAAGAGCATCGTAAGCGATGTTTACCCCTCCTAAATCTGCAATATTTTCTCCGTTGGTAAAGGTTCCGTTCACGAAAGTTCCTTTTACAGGCTCGTATTTGTCGTACTGTGCTGCAAGAGCTTTTGTTGCTTTTTCGAAGTTGGCTTTATCTTCCGGAGTCCACCAATCTACCAAGTTTCCGTCTGCATCGAACTGTGCACCGGAATCATCAAATCCGTGGCTCATTTCGTGACCGATAACCGCACCGATTCCTCCGAAATTCACGGCAGCATCTGCTTTAGGATTGAAGAAAGGCGGCTGTAGGATTGCAGCAGGGAATACGATTTCGTTGTTTACCGGGTTGTAGTAAGCATTTACTGTTTGCGGTGTCATTCCCCACTCTGTTTTATCTACCGGTTTCCCGATTTTAGCTAAATCTTTGTTGTACTGCCATTCTGCAATATTTTGAAGATTGGCATATAGATTTCCGCCTTTTGATTCCGGCGTGATGGTTAATTTAGAATAATCTTTCCATTTGTCCGGATACGCAACTTTTACAGTGAACTTATTCAGCTTTTCCATTGCTTTTTGCTTGGTGGTAGAAGACATCCACGTTAATCCGTTGATGTGAACCGCGAAGCTTTTCTTTAAGTAATCGATCAGTTCAACCATCTGTGCTTTCGCTTCTGCAGGGAAATATTTTTCAACATATAGTTTACCGAAAGCTTCTCCTAAAGATCCGTTAATTAATTCGTATCCTCTCTTGTTTAAGGCTCTCTGCTCCTGCTGTCCTCTTAAATATTTGCCATAGAAAGCGAATCTCATATCACCTAATTTTTCGCTTAGGTAAGCCGCGCTTCCGTGGATCATGTGGAATTTAAGATAATCTTTAATCACAGGAAGATTCTGCGTATTGATGAATTTATCTAAATTCTTGTAGTACCCTAATTCTCCGATAATTACTTTATCTGTATTTACGCCAACTGCTTTAAGATAAGCCGGAAGGTCTACATTTTTCACCAAAGCTGAAAGCTGAGCCATTGTTTGCGGATTGTACTGAAGTGTATTATCACGGCTCTGCTCGTTGGTTAAATATGTTTTTGCAATGCTTTTCTCGTAATCTACGATACCTTTAGCGGCAGCATCAGCGTTTTTATATCCTAGTTCTTTTAACATAGAAGCTACATATTTTGTATATTCTGCCAAAGCTTCTGTGTTTTTTTCGTTTACTTTCTGATAGTAATCTCTTCCAAGACCTAAAGATGCGTCACCAAGATAAACGACGTTCATTTTAGAGTCTTTAAGATCTGCATCTACTCCCCATCCGTAGAAGTTGTTTTCTCCTTCTTTGGTTACAGAGATTAAATATTTCTGAAGATCTCCAACGGATTTAATGGCATCGATTTTATTAAGATTTGCCTGAATCGGTTTGATACCGTCTGCATTTCTTTTTGCCATGTTCATGTACGTTGCGTACAAGTCCTGAATTTTCTTTCCTTCTGTTCCGTCAGCAAATTTATCTTTCAGAAGAGAGTTCAGAATCGTCATGGAGTTGTTGTCTGTATCTTCAGCCAGTTTGTTGAAACTTCCCCAAGTTGGTTTATCGGAAGGAATTTTGGCAGTTTTCATCCATGTTCCACTTACATAGTTATAAAAGTCATCTTGCGGACGTACTGATTTATCCATCAAGCTAAGGTCTAAACCTTTGTCTGTCGCCTGAGCGTTCACGGTCTGTGAACAAATTCCTCCTAATAAAAGCAGAGAAAGCGTTAATTTTTTCATTATAATTACAATTTTTACAATAAGTGTAACTTTTTTTTATTTCGTTACTTTTTATGAAAACAAATTTAATTAAATATTAAGATCTGTTTATATTTTAATTTTTAATTTGAAAATCTCTTCTTATCAGTCTTTGTATTTCGAAATTAAGTGAAACGCCTTTTTTCTATCTTTAGTTAGGTAATTTAATATTAAAAAACGTCGTTTACCCTTGCGATAATTTAAACGCAATGCCAGACAAGGAATTATTAAAAACTCTGTTTAAAAAATTTAAGATAAACAAAGGCGTTTCATTTAATTTTGAAAGACAACTTTTTTACAATCCTAAATTTAAGATGTTGCAATTTCTTTTACATTTCCGGTACGTTTTAAAAATCCCCAGGTCTGCATTTCGCCTTTCAGAGCTTTTCGGAGACTTCTGAACAGTACAATATACATTAGCCAGCGATATCCGAAACGCTGCGGAATCACATACAGCAGGTTTACCAATTTCTCTCTCTGCATGATAAACGCAATAAAAGCAAGAGACGCATCTACCAAAAGGAAAATTAAATAGTAACTGAATATTTTTCCGCCATTTCCGGATAATATTCCAAAAAACATGATGACATCGGCAAGCGGTGAGAAGAACGGAATAATATACTGGAAGAGTAAAATATTCGGCATTGCCCAGAGTCCTAAACCTTTGTATTTCGGGTTAAGGAAAGTCTGTCTCTGTTTCCAGAACATCTGCATGATTCCGTACGTCCATCTGAAACGCTGTTTTAAAAACTGTTTTACGCTTTCCGGAGCTTCTGTCACGGCAACTGCACGGTTTTCGTTGGCAACGGTGTAACCTTCTCTTAAGATTTTAACCGTAATATCGCAGTCTTCGGCTAAAGTGTCGGAAGAATATCCGCCAACTTCTTCAATTACAGATTTTCTGAATGCCCCGATAGCACCGGGAATTACAGTAATCGCATTGATATTGGCATACGCTAAACGATCAAAATTCTGACTGGTTGTATATTCAATGGACTGCCATTTTGTAAGCCAGTTTACGGTATTTCCCACTTTTACATTTCCAGCCACGGCTGCAATTTTTTCATTCGGATCTGAGTTTAAAAATCTTGCAATTAAATATTTTACGGCATCTTTTTCGAGTTTTGTATCGGCATCTATGCAGACCACATATTCTGCATCGGTTTGGGAGATCCCGAAGTTCAGAGCGGTTGCTTTTCCGCCATTGGTTTTGCTGAAAATTTTCAGTTTCGGATGCTCAGAAAAGGCCTCTTTTGCTTTTTCGTAGGTCGAATCTTTGCTTCCGTCGTCTACCAGAATAATATTGAAATTGGGATAGGTCTGTTTTAACAGATTATTTAATGATGACACAATGTTGATTTTTTCATTGTACGCCGGAACAATAATTGAAACCTTCGGATAGGATGCCAAAACAGGAAATTCTCCCGATTTTTTTTCTTTTCGACGTTCCTTAAACGCCCAGAATAACATAATAAGCAATCTGATGAGTCCTAATGCGATAAAAATGGTAAACAATGCCACTAAAAAATGACTGATTCCGTAAATAATGGTAGCCAAAAGAAGATTAAGCTGCATTACGTAATAGGCTCTTGTTTTTGGAACAGAAGGCATAAGTTCTGCTTTGTTTTTATGCAGAATACTGGCAAGATTGGTGAAATGATAGCCTTGTTTCTGTAAAGTCGGGATTAAAACTTTCAAAGCTTTTACGGTTTCTTCACGGGTTTCACCTCCTGCATCGTGAAGGAGTATGATGTTTCCGCGTTCGGCTTTTACGCCAGCCAAAACACGTTTTACAATTTCATCGGCTTTTATTCCCGGCTGCCAGTCTTCAGGATCGATGTTTTCGCCAATATCAAGGTAATTCTGTTGTCTTGCCAATGCAACAGGTATAATTTCTTCGGAAGTTGTAGGCTCAGAGTCCGCATTGTAAGGTGCTCTGAAAAGAATAGTACTGTGTCCTGTGATACATTCGATGAGCAGTCTGGTGAGTTTCATTTCCAGCAGGGCTCTTTGGGGACTTACTTTAGCCACATTTTCATGGGTAAAGGTATGGTTTCCGATTTCATGTCCTTCTCTGTAAATTCTTTTTACCAAAGGAAGGTTTTTTTCTGCATTTAATCCCACCAAAAAGAAGGCGGCCGGAACGTGGTATTTTGACAATACGTCTAAAACCTGCGGAGTGTAGGTTTCATCGGGGCCGTCATCAAAAGTTAATACCAGTTCTTTCTGTGGAGCTTCTCCATATTTTTTAACTTCGTAAGAACTTGGGTAGGTTATATAATTTTCATCGGTGATGATTTTTTCTTTGGGATCAATCTCAAGAGCAATTTTTCCATCGTGAGGTGTATTCAGAACATCCAAAACTTCCCCGTCGCCAATGTAATCGACCATCGTCTGACCTTTTACATTCTCAAGGGTTTTTAAATTTAATTTTGATAAACCTGCAAACGTAAGATCTCTATCGTAAAAATTCCAGATACGGCTGTCTTCACTTCCCAGTCTCCAGAGCGCTGTTCCGGCAAGAGGATATTCGGCAGAGAAACGCATCGTATTAAAAATAGAAGCAGCATCGTTAAAAAATACGGTATGTGTATTGTTTTTTGAATCTGTATAGGAATAATTTAAGTTAAAGGTATTGTCGTCGAAATTAATGCTCGCTTTACTTGCACTCGCTTTGGTGATTGCCTGCATATACGTTATGGAAACATTCTGCTCCTTGTCTGTACTCCAGTCGTAGCCATAAGCTCCCAATCCTAAAATAATTTTATTCGGTGAAGTTTTTGCCAGAATTTTTCCGGTTTGTGCTTCGATCCATTTCTGAGAAGAAACAGGTCCCGCGTCACTATCCAGTGCATATTCATCATACGCCATTAATACAAAATAATCTACGTAAGGATTCAGTCTCTGGATATTGTAATCGTCATTATCCGTCATGATATCCATGGAAACCAATAATTTATTCTGCTTAAATGTTTCGGAAAGCTCTTTCATGAAAGCGATCAGGTTTTCATCAGAATCCAGATTCATATCTTCAAAGTCGATGTTGATTCCTTTGAAATTGAGTTTCTGGCATTGAAGCGTTAATTTCTGAATAAGCTGGGTTCTTTTTTTCGGGTCTTTCAACACTTTCCCCAGTCCTTCAGAATGGAATTCCTGTTCAAAATTATTACTGAGAATCGGCATTGCCGCAACTCCTGTTCTTTTAATAACTTTATAACCGGCAGGATCTACATTGGTTTTAAGATCACCGGTTTTCGGATCAAGGAAAAACCATTCCGGAAAAACAAGATTGATGTGTCTGATATTTCTTTTTAAAGACATTAAAGACTGCGGATCCCATGCCACATAAAATGCAGAACGTATTCCGCCCGGAAACTGCGCCCAGTTTCTGTTTTGGTTTTTAAGTCTTTCGGCTCTTGCTTTTTCAATTTTAGCAAGGTTGGTGTGCATTGTTTTTTCGGAAATGAAACTTCGGAATCCTTTATATTCTTTAGAAATTTTGTTCTCCTGAAGATAAGGTCTGTTTGCTGTTATAACCGCTTTGTAATCTTCTTTAAAGGGAATTTTGGGACTTCTGTCCAATTTCATCATAAGACCTAATGCCAGAAAAAGCAGGATGGCTACGAAGATAAAAATCCGGCTTCCCCACTGAACGTTTCTCCAGCGTTTTTTACTGTCGGTCTGAAAAATCTGCTTTGAGTTTTCCACGATTTTGATATTTTTCTCACTAACGTCAAAAACCGTGAAAAACCTATACAGAATTAATTAAAAAAAAATTAAAAAATTATAAGATTACTGATTGTTTACCAAGACAGCCACCAAATCCTGAATAACTTTCTGCGATACAAAGTGCATGAAATCCTGTCTTTCCAGATGTGGCATATATAATCTTGAAGTCACTTCCTTATCGTGGATTCTTATGGTGTAAAAAACAGTTCCGATCTCTTTTCCGTCCTCCCCTTTTCCGGGACCTGCAACTCCGGTTGTAGACAAAGAAATATCTGTATGAAATAATTGCTGACAGCCTTCTGCCATTTCTGCCGCAACCTGCTCGCTCACAACCGTAAATTCTTCTACGGTTTCTTTTTTTACTTTTAGAATATCGGTCTTTTTTTCTGTAGCATAAGAAACAATTCCGCCGAGGAAATATTTCGAACTTCCTGAAACAGAAGTAATCATTTTTGCGAGTTCGCCTCCGGTACAGCTTTCGGCAGTAGAAAGTGTCAGCTTTTTCTCTGTTAAAATATCGGCAAGGATTTTTTCTATTCTATCCTGCGAAGTGGCGATTACATGATCTTTCACTAAAGGAAGGAGTTTCTTAATTTCTTCCTCAAGTTGCTGTTTCAGAATGTTTTCATCTTCTCCGCTTGCAGTAAGCCTCAGTTTTACACGGGTTCCTACAGGAAGATAGGATAAAGAAAGATTTTCCGGCAAGGCAAGCTCCCAGTCTTCAATTGTATCTGCAAGAATACTTTCGGGAATTCCGACTACGGAAACAATTCTCGTGGAAAGATAATGCAGACTGAATTTATCTTTTAAATAAGGAACAATCTGATCTTTAATTAAAGGTTTTACTTCATAAGGAACTCCGGGAAGACTGAAAAGGAGTTTTCCGTTTTCTTCCATCATCATGCAGGGTGCAGTTCCGAAATGGTTCTGAAATACTTTGGATTTAGTAGGGACAAAAGCCTGTTCGCGGTTTCTTTCAAGAATTTCTGTTCTTCCCCTCTTTTCCATGTACGCTTTAAGATGGGCAAAAGTTTCTTCATCCAGAGCGATTTCATCATTGAAAAATTCAGCGATGGCTTTTTTGGTTTTATCGTCTCTTGTGGGACCTAAACCTCCGGTTGTAATGATGATATCTCCCAGTTCAAAAGCAGATGTTATGGTCTTTTTAATTATTTCAATCTGGTCTGAAATGGTAAAAATCTGTACCACTTTTATCCCAATATTTTTCAGTTCGGCAGCAATAAAGTTAGAATTGGTGTCTACGGTACTTCCTGAAAGGATTTCGTCACCAATAGTGATCAGAACGGCATTTTTCATATAATAGGTAGAAAAAAATTTCTTTACAAATGACGGAAATTTCCCTGTGACGGGCAATATAAATTGATTTTTTCTATTTTTGGATAAAATTGTTTAAAACTATCATTCAATATGTCTAAATATGATGATGCTTCATGGCATTACGGCAGCGATTTTCCTGAAGAACTTCCAATAAAAAACGGCGCAACCCACACCGGAATGTTTCTGAACTGGTGTATTAATAACGATTTCATCTCGGAAGAATTTAAAGAAGATCATGAAGAAGATATTCAAAGTTTAAAAAGAAGAGAAATTACAGGCGCTGAATTCATCATGGATTTCATGGACGAAAAATTTTCTGAATATGATCTCAATGATACTGGTAATGCATTTGCTGAAGATTACTATAAAGACGACACGGACTTCGGAAACCGGTTCAGCTCTTTCGCAGATGATTATGTGAATCTGTTCGATACAAAAGCGGAAGAGAATGATTACGAATATGAAACCTTTTATCACATCGAAGATACGTACGAAAATTACGATCTGATGAAGCAGGTTATCGATTATCGTTTTGAAGAGTGGAAAGAATATAAAGGATTGGTTTAATATAAATATCAGTAAACTTGTCTAAACTTTTTTAACGCAAAAGATTTTAACACTTTAGTTTCTTAAGTTGAATAATTAAGTGAAAAAAGAGCACATAAGTTAAAAAAATCAAAGATTTTGTCTCTTTGCAGACTTTAATTTAAATAAATCCAATAAAGTTTTTTGTATCTTTTACGGTTACATTTAAAATGAGTTTAAACTTAGTTTCAAACTGCATTACTTTCAACTCTGCTCAGATGTTTTTTCTTGAAAGCGGAAGGCGTTTCTCCGATGTATTTTTTGAATAATTTATTAAAATAAGAAAGACTTTCAAAACCTACCTGAAAACAGACTTCTGTAACACCGTGATTTTGCAGCAATAAAAGTTTTGCCTGATTAATCCTGTAATTATTGACAAAATCCGTAAACGTCATATTGGTCTGCTTTTTAAAATAGCGGCAGAATGCGGGAGTACTTAAGTTCACGTTTTCTGCGATAATATTTACATTTGGGTTCTGATCATAATTTTCATGAATATAATCATAAATAGTTCCCATCCGGATTTTATCATTTAAAAACCATTTGATTCGGGTATCTTCGCTGTTCAGTTCTTTTACTTCTTCGGAATCTGCAAGAATCTGTAAAATTTCAATGAGCCCGACAAAAGCATGAAAGGAATTTTCGTTTTTTATCTGGTGTAGTTTTTCAACGACTGTTTGTTTGGTTTCACCGGAAAAGGATAATCCCAGATAAGATCGTTCCAGCAGTTTTTTAATGTTTTCAAATTCAGGAACGGGCATAATGTATTCCTGAAGAAAATTTTCACGCATCTGCAAAACCATCTGTCTGCATTCGGTCTGAATTTTATAATCAAAATTAAGATGAGGAACATTAGAACCTATTAAAAGCAGATCGCTGTCTTTAAAATCTGAAATATTTTTACCGACATGGCGGATTCCGTTGCAGGCTTCTACATATACAAGCTCGATTTCCGGATGATAATGCCAGTAAAAACAGTTTTTAAGAGATGGCGAAAACAGCTTAAAAGATTTCCCCTCTTCAAATTCAATATTTTCTTTCTGAATTTTCATTATGTTCTCTTTTGATTAATATTCAATTCAAAATTAATTAAAAAAGTTAATACAGAGCAAATATGAGTCATTACTGTTAAAGTATAAGTGATTATTTCTATCGAATTTTGCACTTTCGAAAGAGATCGTGAATTAGTTACCCAAAAAAACTACAGTTAAAAGGAATTACAATGAAGATTGATAAAAGAATAATACCGCTCGCCATCGGAGGTCTGGGAATCGGAACCACCGAGTTTACTATAATGGGCTTGCTTCCCGATATAGCAAAAAGTCTGCAGATCAGTATTCCTGAAGCCGGACATCTCATCTCGGCTTATGCTTTTGGAGTAGTTGTGGGAGCACCGATCCTTATTGGATATTCTGTAAAGTTTCCACCTAAAAAAGTGCTGATTGTTTTGATGATGATTTTCACTCTGTTCAATGCATTATCAGCAATTGCTCCCGATTATAATACGATGATGATTATCCGTTTCCTTTCCGGTCTTCCGCATGGAGCATTTTTTGGAGTGGGAACCGTGGTTGCCACGAGATTAGCGACAAAAGGTAAAGAAGCGTTCTATATATCGTTGATGTTTACAGGACTTACGATTGCGAATCTCGCGATGGTTCCGCTGGTAACGTATATAGGTCATGCATTTCACTGGAGATGGTATTTCGCCATTGTTGCTGTGATCGGGTTATTTGCCTTATTATTTTTAAAACTCTGGCTTCCGATGCTTGAAACCAATGAAGACACTCACTTCATGGAAGAAATGAAGTTTTTGAAGAAAAAGCAGTCATGGATGGTTTTAATGATTACTGCGATTGGTTTTGGAGGATTATTTACCTGGTTCAGTTATATTACACCTTTAATGACTATTGTTTCGGGGATTAAAGAAAATCAGATGGCATATGTGATGATTCTCGCCGGAGCCGGAATGGTTGTAGGAAATTTAGTCGGCGGATATTTGTCTGACAGACTGAGCCCTGAAAAGACCTGTGTTTTATTACTTTTCTTAATGATGAGTTCTTTAGTGGGGGTATTTTTTCTTTCAGAATATCAAACTATATCGTTAGTTCTTACCTTTGTTTGCGGCGCACTGTCGATGTCGGTTGCTGCACCGATTAATATTATGATGATGAAAGCCGCACCTAAAAGTGAAATGATGGCTGCTGCTTTTATGCAGGCCGGATTTAATTGTGCGAATGCTTTGGGAGCGTTTTTGGGAGGTATTCCTTTAGAAAATGGTTATTCCTTCAATTATCCTTCTTTGGTAGGTGTTGGAATGACGTTAATCGGGCTTATCATTGCTTTCAGATATAAGCAATTATACAGCCTGGAAAAAACTGAAGAAAAAGAAATAACAACCGAATGTATTTCCTGCGAACAATAAAAGAATCGGCAGTTTCCTCCGGAAACTGCCGATTTTCATAATTTTTAAACTTTTTAGAATTTAAATGTGCATCCGCAAACGCTCATTTTACCTTCTACAACAGTAGTCCATTGTCCGTTCCATGTTCCTCCGTAAGACGCACAGATAGATGGGCAAACTTCTTTAGCATCTTCGTCGCTCCAGATCGGACCGGCCAAAACATCTAAAGTATACTCTGAATCTCCTGTAGGCTGAGTATTAAGCTCAACTTCGATAACGCTCATCTGTGCTTCCACAATGGTAGACCATTGTCCTGTAAATTTTCCTAAATGTGCGGCTGCAATTCGTCCGCCTAATTTTTGTGCTTCGTCATTGCTCCAAAGTGGTCCCGCAATGATGTTGATTTTGAATGTTGACATGATTTTTAGTTTTTTGTTTGTTTAACATTACAAATGTAGTCACAATAATGAGAAATATTATACGCAGAATGTACTAAATTGATAATTAGGTATTTATACTTACAGTTTAATTTTCAGATCAATAAAAAAGACTGCCTTAAAAAAGACAGTCCTCCGTTGTTTTTATAATAAGCAGATTACGCTTCTACTTCATTCCCGTTTTTGCACCAGTACAACGCATTGTAAAGGTTACCTTTCGGGAAGGATTTGAATTCTCCTGGCATCAGTACACTGAAAATTTCTGTGAAATTCTGTACATTCTGATTGTCGGTAAGAATAGCCGCCCTATTCCATTTGGTAAGATTCTTCAATCCGAGAAGAGCGTCTTCAAGCCATGCACCGGCTGTAAAATTATCCAGATCTGTGTCAAGATACATCAGATAATTCAGCTCTCCAAACTGCTCAATCTTTGCTTTCACTCTTGGAAAAACAAGATTTTCAAAGTCCTCTTTCGTCACTTCTCCTGTTGCGTTAAATGCTGCAACATTTTCCGGAGCCTCTGGAATAATCGTTATCATATTTTTATTTTTAATGTGGTTTGATGGAACGGTGAAAACAAATATTAAACCAATATGAATGTTAAATGAATAAAAGGTGTAATTATTGTTAATTTAGAAAAAAATAATACAATGGATCTTAAATCTAACGAACCTTTCTGGCTTTTAAAAAACGGATTAGTTTCTTCCTATCCTTCATTGAAATCCAATGAAGAATGTGATGTGCTGATTATCGGCGGCGGAATTACCGGAAGCCTGATTGCCCATCAGATGATTTCCGACGGGTATAAAACGATTCTTATCGACAAGCGTGAGATCTGCAATGGCAGTACTTCGGCAACAACTTCCATGCTTCAATACGAAATTGATGTTCCTCTTTATGAACTTATTGAAAAAATAGGAAAAAAGGGAGCTGTAGCAAGTTATAAGGCATGTTCGGATTCCATTGATAAGCTTGAAAAATTAACCGATGAAATTAAGTCGAATTCGGGATTTAAAAGAAAAAAATCGCTGTATTTTGCTTCAAAGAAGAAAGATGCTGTATGGCTGAAAAAAGAATATGAAGCGAGAAAAAATGCCGGATTCAAGATAAAATGGCTTGAAAGTGATGAGGTTTCAAAACAATTCGGATTCGAAAATACTTTTGGCGGAATTGTATCTGAGCAGGGAGCCAGTATTGATGCTTTTAAATTTGCCCACGAACTGTTTAAACTGAATGTAAGCAAAGGATTAAAAATTTTTGATAAAACAGAAATGACAGATGTTGAATATTTTAAAGGGTATAATTTAATTACAGTGGATTCCGGTTTTCAGATCAGGGCTAAAAAAATCATTTACTGCATCGGCTATGAAAGTAAAAATCTTATCAAAGAACATTTTGTGAATTTAAAAAGTACCTATGCCATTGTTTCTGAAATTGATAAGAAAAAATTTAAAAACATCAGCAATACTCTGGTCTGGAATACCGATGAACCTTATATGTATATGCGGACAACAGATGACGGAAGAATGCTGATCGGAGGAGGCGACGAAGATTTTTATGATGCTAAAAAACGCGATTCTCTTTTAAATAAAAAAGAAAAGGAGATTTTAAAGACATTGAAGAAAATAAAGCCCGACTATCATTTTTACACAGATTTTGTATGGGCAGGAACTTTTGGCGAAACTAAGGACGGGCTGCCTTATATCGGGGAACATAAGGATTTTAAAAACTCTTATTTTGTATTGGGTTTCGGAGGAAACGGAATTACGTTCTCGGTTACCGGAATGGAAATGGTTTCTCGATTCATGAAAGGTAAGAAGCATCTGCTTTCAAAGTATTTTCAATTTGGGAGATGATTTCTGAAGTTTTCAGGGTTTCGGCGGAGGCGAAGCCTCCGCCGAAACCCTGAAAAATCCACGGCAAAAATTGCCGCGGATCACCACACTCAAAATATTTGTTGTCGGAACTTTGAAAACAACATTTATTCTTTATTCAACTTTAATGGTTATTAGTTTTTAATCACTTCTGATATTTAAATTTAATTTCTGCTGATAATCTTTCAGTTAGAGGCTATAGCCGTTTTTCTTTGCCAGTTCCAGAACAGACCTTTCAATTGCTTTTCCAAGATCATCGGCTTCAGAATTTCCTCGTTTTTTCATTTCGGCATCAATGAAATCCTGTCTCTTTTTAGACAATACTTCAATTTCTTTCTGAATTTTTTGTCTCTCGGCTGATTTTTCGGCAACCGCTTTTTTTATTTCTTCTTTGCTTTTTCCTTTCAATTCAGCAGGAAGCTCTTCTGCTTTTACATCCGACATGAAGTTCACATCCTTTTCGGAGCGGTCGACCAAATCCCAATGATCGTTTTTATAGGCATTTTTCTTAGATTTTGCGACCGTTCTTTCCACGGCGTTGGAAACCGACTGCACTTCGGCATTTTTATCCTGAAGCATCTGTTTGGCTTTAAATTCCGAACCGTGACTTCCGTAATAAATGTAGGTGTCATTCAGCTTGGCATTGCATTCTGAAATTCTGACATCATAGGGAGTTTCTATATAAATAACTTTCTGGTCGCTGTCGATATTGAAATATTTCCCTTCGCCCAAAGAAGCGCCGTTTTGCCAGAAAGTCTGTATTCCTTCATCACGGCTGCCGCAGAAAATCGTGTTGGTGTAAATATTCTTTCTTTTCGCACTCGGAATTACTTCTTTATAGCTGATTTTTCCCTGATCAAAAGGCTCGTTTCCTGCAATATAAATCAGTTTCATGCTTTGGTTATTATCATCCCATTTCAGGTTCATCGAGGCATCACG
Organism: Chryseobacterium sp. 2P; assembly: GCF_059579425.1. Lineage (NCBI taxonomy): Bacteria > Pseudomonadati > Bacteroidota > Flavobacteriia > Flavobacteriales > Weeksellaceae > Chryseobacterium > Chryseobacterium sp. 2P. The sequence goes on along the minus strand of NZ_CM184194.1, from coordinate 1,233,544 downwards.
GATTACCGCTCCGCAATATTCGCTTCCGCCGTTGGTTCTCAAAGCAAACAGTTTTTCCGAAACCAGATCCAGATCCTGAGTAAGCGGAGTTACCTGTCGGATATAATTCTCATCTCTGAGACCGTCATTTCCGTATTCATACAAAGCAATTTCCACTTGCGGCGCTTTGCCGTTGTATTTTAAAGTTGTTAAAGTATTCACGATGTTCCATAGCCGGGATTTTGCCTGATCGATCAATCCGTCCATACTGTTGGAAGTATCTAAAAGCAAAGCAACCTGAATTTTATTTTCTTTGATACTCGTTTTGGAAGATGAATTGATATTCTGAACCATTGTTCTCTGAACGGCGGGTTCTTTACACTCAAATTTCGAATTTTGTGCGCTTAATAAAGCGGCGGTTCCGGCTGCTAATGTTAAAATTTTAAAAGCTGTCATGATTTTTGTGTTTTAAAGGATTTCGTATTTTGTTTTAATGCTGTATTTCAGCTTAATATTATCAATATTTTCAAAAGAATAATCTACATTAGAATCTGCTGCTTCAAGCTGGATATTGGAAACTTTAGCTCTGAAGTTCATCGGCATCATCATATCACTGGTATAATCTTCAATTTCTACAATTTCAAGCGGAGTCCCGGTTCTTTTGCCCATACTTTCCAGAAGATAATCTGCCTTATCTTTTGCCGCTTTTAGAGCATTGATTTTTACGGTTTTTCTGAAATCTGTGATTTTTGTGTTTTTAATTTCCGCAATGTTGACGTTGCTAACCCACTTCTGATTCAGGTTTTCAAAAAGATTTCCCATATCGGCTTTCTTTGTTACCTTAAACTGAAGATTTTTAGTGAAAACTTTCGTTTTGGAATAAATATTCTGGTACATCGATTTGAATTTGATGTCTTCGTTTTTCACTCCGTTGTTTTTAAGGATTTCAAAAAGCTGTTTTTCGTTCTCGGCAAGCTGATTTTTGTTATCTCCTTTAATTCCTACATTAAAAATAATTTCATCCGGTTCTACTTCCATTTCTGCAATTCCGGTTACTTCAATGAAATTTTTCTTTGTTTCCTGTGCGTTGATCAGACCGCCTATCAGAAATAATCCGATCAGTAAAAAATGTCTCAGTTTCATAATTTTCTTTTTTTAATTTTAAACTTCTAGAGTAAAATTACATTGATTTAAAACTGAAAATCGGGAGACTTGGTGAAATGAAGGTTTGGCTTGGTGAAATCAAAAAAAATTGGAAATGATGATTATTTTAACGCAATGGTCGCAAAGATTTTCATTGAAATTATTGTGAGTATTCTTCGTGCGCAACGGCACTTGGTTCAGCAAATGATAACTGAAAATAATGTTTTGTGATGAATAAAAAACAGTCCTGAAAAGAACTGTTTATCTGTTGGTAAGAATAATTGATTTTCCGCTTGGCGTGACCAGTTTTTTCACTTCGGAGAAAAGTGTGGTTCGGATGATGAGTTCATCATTTTTTTCTGAAATGTTATACGGATCAGATGTTACATGTGCATCGTCGATATCATGTTCAAAAAGCTTGGTAGAACCGGACTGATCTACAGAGTAAAAATCTACTTTGTAATCATTAAGTCCGGTCTGATAAAATTTATAAACAATTTTTTCATTGAGATCGCTGGAAATGATCTTGGTTTCAATGAAATTGTTTTGTTCAAGAAACGAACAACTCTGCAGGAATAATACAGGTAAAAGAAGAAAGTAAAGTTGTTTTTTCATAGTCGTATTTGGTTTTAACAAAAGTATGCATTGCTAAATAGTTGACTGTTAACAGAATTTCAATTTTCATATTACAATTTTTTCATATAAGAGTTGATAAAGAATTAAAATTGCCCAAAAGATTTAATAATAAGATTTTGTGCGTTTTCCGGATGAATATTTTAAGGCGATATTATAAATTCTCTTCAGATCTTCATCATTTTTATCGCAGAAAGACTGATAATAACGGATGATGTTTTGCATGGATTTTTTGCTATTTCCCATATTGGTTTGTGAAAAATCTTTCGCCGCTTTTTTGAGTTCTGTTGACAGTTTTGCAATCTGAAAATTTTTCTTTAATTCTTGTTGAGTTGTTTCCGTCATTTCATCATATTCTTTTTTTGAAGAAATATTTTTCACTTCATCATTCTTTTCATAAACCAAAGAAGCCGTAATTGAAGAATCTTCTAATTCATTTTTCTCAACTTCCATCAGGAAAATCTGGGTTTGCCCGCAATCTAAATTTTCAAGTTCTACTTCAATTTGATGATCAGAAATATATTTTGGCTGATAACCGTAAAATGTTTTAATTTTCATTCCTTCGGGAAGATTGATCGTTAGTTTCGGCTTTTTCCCGATATTGTATAAAAGGCTTTCCAATTCATCTTTAAAGGTCTTTTGAATATCTTCTTCAGCATCTCCGATAAAATAATTGGAGCCTCTTCCGTAAGTAGCGATTCTCCTTAGCAGATCGAAATCCAGTTGTTGCCCGACTCCGATGGTACTGATGTCTATTCCTTTATCGTTAAATTCTTTCGACTGTTTCAAAATTGTTTCAGGATCTGTAATTCCGGAGTTTGTCATTCCGTCGGTAAGAAGAATTACTTTGCTGTTATAATCTTTGGTATTGTATTTTTGCGCTTCAGAATAACCCATCATCATCCCTGAATGAATATTGGTGGAACCCGAAGGATAAATACTTTCAATAATGGCATCTAAATTTCCTGCAACTTCTTTTATTTTTGATGATTTTAAAACAAGATTCGCAGTATCATCAAATTTTACAATGGAAATGAGATCTTCGGGTTTCAATCCTTTTACAAAAACTTTGAGTGCCGTTTTTACTTTTTCAAGTTTTCCGCCACCCATCGATCCGCTGTTATCGATTACCAGAGAAACATTTACTTTGTTCGAATTCTGACGATTTGATACATTTTGCGTTGCGAGCCCGATTTGCAGTAAAAAATTGTCGTCCGAATTCAGAATTGTATTGTCATAATCAATGCTTAAAGCCACTTCATTTTTTTTCGGAATTTTAATCTGATGTTTGTGGTAATTCATAAAATCTTCCACAATTATAGTGTTTTCATTAAGAAATCCACTTTCATTTGCACTTGAAAGACCGTTGCTCACCGTATGGGAAACAGAGCCAGAAGAAACCCCAAACTGTGCTTTTGAGATGTTGAAAATAAATGTTGAAGAAAAAAGGTAAATCAAGGTACTTTTGTTTAAAAAAGATAAATTTTTCATGATGATTAAATTTGAATTATGCCACAAACTTAGCCTCATAAATCCCGCAGAAAATACGAAACTTGGTGAATGACGAATTTCACTTGGTGAATAATTTTTTGTACATTATATATATGTATATCTTTGTTTTATGAAAATGATCCGGCTTTTTGTCCTTTTTGTATTAATGTTTTTGGGAAATCTCCTGTTTTCCCAGAGCAGTAATGTTGTTCAGGAAGTTCAGACGCAAAGCAAAAGATTAAAAAAAGCGGTCGATACTAAAGACGAATCTTCACAGGCAGATTCTTACTACAACATCGGAGAATCGTTTTTTAACAACGGAAATTTCCAGAAAAGTGAAGAATATTACACCAAAGCCAAAAATATCTACGAAAAATTAAACGACAAACCGAATATTGAAAAAGCAAGCCGCAAACTTGCACAGTCTCAGGAAAAGCAGAACAAAATTTCTCCGGCAATCAGCAATTACAACAGAGCCGCAGAAGTAAGTTATTCTAAAAGCCGTGCCTTAAATTCCAATGACGTGACGAGACTTTCCGTCAATTCTGCGGAAGCTAAAGAAGAAGCGATCCAGAATAATATCCAGCTTAACGAAAAGGAAAAAGATAAAGGCGAACTGGCTGCGAATTACACACAAATGGCAGACATCAATATTCAGCAGAATGATATTCCGAAAGCGGAAGTAAATCTTACGAATGCCTATAAAATTTCTAAAAAAGAAGCACCGCAACAGGCATTGGAAATCAACCAGAAATTAACGAATTTTTACGTTGAAAATAAAAATTTCGACAAAGCAATTGAAGCAAAAAAGACCGTTTTAAAAGAAGATTTCGTTAAAGAAAATTCTAAAAAACAGGTAGAACAGATTCAGGAGCTTGCTGATATTTACATCAAAAAAAATGATCCGAAAGAGGCCATTGATCTGTTAAAAAAATCTTACGGAATCGCGCTCGAAAAAGGTCACACTTTGGAAGCTCAGAAAAGTGTAAAAAAGCTCGACAGTTTGTATAACGTTTCCGAAAATACGGATGCTTCGGTAAAATTGTACCGTGATTTTCTCGGAAAACTGCCGGATCTGGTTTCAAAAGACAAAAGTCTGGTCGACGAAAAGATTCTGGAGGATACCGAACAGCGAATTGCTCAACTGGAAAAGGAAAAACAACTAAAAGATGAACTCATCCGCAAGAAAAATGTTTTCAACTACAGTTTGATTTTTGCATTGATTGTTCTGATTGGATTGATAATCTTCATTTTCAGAACCCTTAAAAAAGTTCAGATCAAGAATAAAAAAATCGCTTTGCAGTCGCTGCGCCGCGAAATGAATCCGCATTTTATTTTTAACAGCTTAAATTCTGTGAATCATTTTATTGCGACCAATAATGAACTGGAAGCCAACCAATATTTAACCAAATTTTCTAAACTAATGCGCGGCGTGATGGAAAATTCCACCGAAGATTTCATTCCGTTTCAGCAGGAGCTGGATCTGTTGCAGAATTATCTGGCTTTGGAAAAAACACGTTTTGCCGATAAATTTGATTATGAAATTGATGTAGACGAAAGTTTAAACACTCAAAGTCTAAAAGTTCCCGGAATGCTGGTTCAGCCATTTTTAGAAAACGCAATATGGCATGGTTTGCGTTACAGAACAACCAAAGGATTTTTGAACCTTAGTTTTGAAAAAGAAAACGAACAGCTCAAAATTATAATTGAAGACAACGGAATCGGGATTGAAGAAAGCAAAAAGCAGAAAACGGAACATCAGAAAGCCAGAAAAGGTCGCGGAATGAAAAACACCCTCGAAAGAATCGATCTGTTAAACGATCTTTATAAAAAAGAGATTTCCTGCACGGTGAAAGATAAAGAAAATAATTCAGGTGTTTTGGTTATTTTGAAATTAAATGTATTGTAACAACCCAATGAAGAGAAAAATTTTAGCTTTTGTATTTCTAATATCATCTTTCATGATGTTCGGACAGGAAATCAATTCTGCCCGTTTTGAAACTATTGTTAAAGCACTGAAAATAAACAGATCACAGATCAGAACAGAATTTTACACGGAAAAGAAAATTCCGAATGAGAAAGATTCTTACATCGTTGTATTGCCTATTTTCGACGGGCAGGAAGATGAAGGAATGTATACTGTAAGAAATTATATCCTGATTACCGATGAAAAAGGCAGTATTAAAAATAAGTATTATGATCCAGAAGAAATTACTTCGGATGCGATTGGAATAAGCGGAATAACGATTGATACGGGTTTATATACCGTCAGTAAAGACATCCGTGCTTTCGGAATCAGAGTCAGCTTCAGAGGACAAAGCCAACCGAATCCTTATTCAACAGAAGAGCTTTCTCTTTTTTACAGAGAAAACAGAAGCCTGAAAAAAATTCTGAACAGATTCGAAGTGTATTCGTACAGCGGAGAATGGGACACAAGATGTGCAGGAGAGTTTCATGAGACCACTTCCACAATAGATCTCGACAAAAAAACAACCGCTAATTTTACAGATCTTATCATCAAGACACAAAATATAAACAGGAGAACAAAACTGATAAAAGGAGATTGCAAAGACTTTGAGACCTCAAAAACAACCTACAAAACTTTAAAATTCTCCAACGGAAAATATCAATAGTTTTTTTCCGCAACCTAAAATCTGCCACCTAAAACCTAAAGTATGAAAATAAAAGCTGTAATTGTAGACGATGAATTGATTGCAAGAGATGTTCTGAGGAATTATCTTACAAAATACTGTCCGCAGGTTGAAATTTTAGGGGAAGCGGAAAATATCAAAGAAGCCGTTCCGTTGATTGCCGAAAAACAGCCTCAATTGGTTTTTCTAGACGTTGAAATGCCTTTCGGAAATGCTTTTGATGTTCTGGAAGCAACAAAAGAATTTTCCTATGAAACAATTTTTATCACGGCATTTTCTCAATATTCTTTACAGGCTCTTAATAAATCGGCAAGTTATTATATTTTAAAACCAATTGACATTCATGAACTTATTTTAGCCGTTAATAAAGTGGCAGAAAGTCTGGAAAGCAAAGAAGAACTCAACCGGAATAAAATTCTTCTCGAAAATTTAAAATTAAAACCCGAAAAACAACAGTTGATTCTCCCGACTTTACAAGGCTTTGATGTGGTGAAAACGGAAGACATTGTAAGACTTCAGGCGGATGGAAATTTCACGCAGGTGTATCTTATTGATGGTTCTAAAAAAATGGTGTGCCGCTTTTTAAAGCATTTTGATGATTTGTTGGAAAATCCTTTTGTGAGGGTTCACCGCTCCCACATCATCAATACCGGTTTTGTGAAATCTTACCACAAAAGCGGAACCGTAACCCTTTCCGACCATACGGAAATTGAAGTTTCCGGAAGTTTCAAAGACAATTTCCTGAAAGTTTTTTCCTGATTTTTTGGGCAGCTTAAAACTTCGATAAAAGCCTTCACTTTTCTCTCATTTATGCCTTCCGCTCCCGCTTTTTTGTTTCACAAAAAGAGCTCCGCTCAAGTCGGGCTGCAAAGATTCAGCATTAAAATAAAAGTATTCAGATAAAATTAAAAATCTCATTTTTTATGATCTTAGTTTAAGTGAAATCGAAGATTTGCGTTTAAAAAAATTAAAGTCATCTATTAAACTTTCAGGCATCATTTTTGAAGAATCCATTCTACTTAAAAAATATCTTATAATGAAAACTTTTCAGAAAATAGCCATCCCTGTTTCTTTGGGTATTTTAGGATTATTTATTCTCAATTCCTGTTCGGTAGGGATTCCCAAAGGAGCAACGGCTGTACAGAATTTTAAAGCCGATAAATATCTTGGAACATGGTATGAAATAGCCCGCTTCGATTATAAATTTGAGAAAAATATGGATAATGTAACGGCAACCTACTCCAAAAATCCAAACGGAACCATAAAAGTAGATAACAAAGGCTACAACTACGTTAAAAAAGAATGGAAGGAATCGATTGGTGAAGCCAGATTTGTAGGAAAAGAAGATGAGGCACGCCTGAAAGTTTCTTTTTTTAAGCCGTTTTGGGCAGGATATAATGTTGTGGATATTGATGATAATTATCAGTATGCTCTGATTATGGGAAATAATCTGGAATATCTTTGGATTCTGTCCCGAACAAAAGAAATCCCTGAAAGCATTCGCCAGAGATTTTTAGAAAAAGCAAAAAATGTAGGTTATAATACCGATAAACTAATCTGGGTTAAACATAATTAATCAGAATTAAAATATCAGACAAAATAAAAATCGCTCCGAAAACAGAGCGATTTTTTATTTTAATGAATATGTTTTTCTGCGTGATAAGAACTTCTTACCAAAGGCGAACTTTCTACATGTCTGAATCCTAAACTTCTTGCAAAATCCCCAAATTCATCGAATTCTTCTGGAGTAATGAATTTCTTTACAGGAAGGTGTTTTTTTGTAGGCTGCAAATACTGTCCTAAAGTGATTACATCTACGTTTGCGTTTCTGATGTCTTCAATCGTCTGGAAAACCTCATCTTTAGTTTCGCCTAAACCAAGCATTACGCCTGTTTTTGTTCTTCTCTGTCCTGCTTCTTTTAAATATCTTAAAACCTCAAGACTTCTTTCATATTTTGCCTGAATTCTCACTTCTCTTGTCAGACGTTTTACCGTTTCCATGTTGTGAGAAATTACTTCCGGAGCTACATCCACCAATCTGTCGATGTGTTTTGTGATCCCCTGAAAATCCGGAATTAAAGTTTCCATTGTGGTTCCCGGAGAAATTCTTCTTACTGCATTTACGGTTTCTGCCCAGAGAATAGATCCCATATCTTTCAGATCATCACGGTCTACAGATGTTAAAACAGCGTGCTTGATTTTCATTAATTTAATGGAACGTGCCACTTTTTCAGGTTCGTCCCAGTTTACATCCATCGGTTTTCCGGTTTTTACGCCGCAAAATCCGCAGCTTCGGGTACAGATATTTCCAAGGATCATGAAAGTAGCTGTTCCTTCTCCCCAACATTCGCCCATATTCGGACAGCTTCCGCTCTGGCAAATGGTATTTAATTTATATTTATCAACCAAAGTTCTCAGTTCTCGGTAGTTTTTTCCGGTAGGAAGTTTTACACGAATCCACTTTGGTTTCTGAACGGTAGTATCCTGAATTAAATTCTCCATTTATTTCTCAAATTGAGGTTCAAAGTTAGTGATTTTTTTATCGAAACAATCAAAGACACGCATTGATGAAACACATAATTTCGTAATTTTAGAGTACAAAATATTGTATGAAGACTACATTCTGCATTGCAGCCCTTATTTTCAGCACATTCTGTTTTGCGCAGAAGGAATTTCAGCCGAAAAATTCTAAAATCAATGAAACTGTTGAGGGCGATCTTGACGGAGATAAAATCCCTGAAAAAGTAATGGTTTATGATATTCCGACCAACAGTGATTCCGGAGACGTCCGCGAAATTCAGATTCTGAAGAAGGTAAATAATAAATGGACTGTTTTGGAAAAATCCCGAAAAGCAATTCTGGGCAGTAAAGACGGTGGAATGATGGGCGATCCGTATCAGGGAACCGAGATAAAAAACGGAATTCTGGAAATTAGCCATTACGGCGGAAGCAGCTGGAAATGGGGCGGTACAGACAAGTACAGATTTCAGAACGGTCATTTCGAATTAATCGGCTTTTTCTCTGAAAGCGGAAAACCTGAAGAATATTGGACAACAGTAGACTTTAATCTTTCCACAGGAAAGATTGTTTACGAAAAGGAGGTTGCCAACAAAAAAGAATACGGAAATTCGAAGAAAGAAGTCTTCATTAAAAAAGGAATGAAAATCAATCTGCAAAACAGAAATCAGGAAAAAAGAAGAGAAATTCTGCTGCCTAAAACAAAGGAAAAAATTTACATCTGATGATATTAAAGTAAAAAAGCACCTCTTTGCAGAAGTGCTTTTTTAATAAATTTGTTTAAACTTTTTTACCACAAAAGATTTAAACACTTTAGTTTCTTAAGTTTAATCATTCAATGGAAAAAAAGAACACATAAGTTTAAAAAAATCAAAGATTTTTTCTCTTTCTAAACTTTTATTAAATACTTTAGATAAATCCATAAAGTCTTTTTTCTTTTTTGAGGTTAAATTTAAAGCTAGTTAAACAACTTCAATATAATTTTAAAGGTTATTTAAAATCTTCAATGGATTTGTTGATTGCGTCAATCTGTTTATTGATGCTTGCTGCATTTTGAGGATTCTGCTTCAGAAGTTCCATTTTTTTGGCAAGACCGTCTTTCAGCATTTGGGAGATCATCATTTTCGCCTGAGGATTGTTCCCGATCTGTCCTTTTGCCTGATTCAGCATTTTGGTGATGCTTTCTGTCGCTTTCAGGTTATCAGAACTCATAATCCAGTTGTAGCCTTCTTCCGCACTTTTGCCCAGTTCAGGATTCTGGAATTTAAGGAATGGATAAAATGCTGCCATCTGTGCAATGTTTGGCATTTGTGAAGTCACTTTATTTTTAACAATAATTGGTAACAGCTTACTCAATAAATTTTCGGGAGCGCCTTCCAGATCAATCTTATCGGCTAAAGTACTTGCTCTTGCCGGATCGATTTCAACAATAGCACTCACCGAACTTCCTTTCACTGCGTTTGAAACGGCATTTACTCCTTTTTCGAAAACCGGAAGGTATTTTTTATCCTTCGTTTTTGCCAAAGCCGAAATGGCTGCAGCCTGTACTAAAGTTTTAGGATCATTGGAAGCTAATTTTTCTACTTCTGCTCCCATCGCTTTAAATTGTTCAGGATTTGATAAATCCATTAACTGTAAAGCTTTTATTCTCGTTCTGAAGAACGGATCTTTAAGAGCGGCTGCCAGTAATTTTGTAGCTGCCGGATTTTTTCCCACCTGATCTTTAATTCCGCTCAGCGCAAGATATCTGCTTTTAAATTCTTTTGATCCCGCATACTGCATTGCATATTGCTCCGGTGTTTTGGTATCCGTAATGTCTGCCACTAAAATTCCGTCGGCATTAATATTTACGAGGTCTGCATTTTTAGAAACATCAAAATTGAAAGTATTTTTTGCTTCTGCATTTACCCAAACATTGTATCTTCTCGGTTTTCCGTTATCGTACACATCGATTGCCAGAGGAAACTGGAACGGCTGTTCCTGCGTCTGCTCTATGGTTACGGCAACCTGTTTTTTAACCGGCTCAAAAGTATAAGAATATTTAATTTTCGGATGTCCGCTTCCGAAATACCATTGGTTGAAGAACCAGTTAAGATCTCTTCCCGAAACTTTTTCGAAAGATAATCTTAATTGATGCGCTTCTCCGTTTTGATATTCATAGGTCTTCAGATAATCGTTCATTCCTGCAAAGAAAGCATCGTCTCCTAAATAGTTTCTCAGCATATGAAGAATTCCCCCTCCTTTCTGATAGGTTACCAAATCGAAAACATCTTCACGGGAATCGTAATCGAATCTTACCAAATCTTTTTTGAAATCCGCCGGATTATGGATGTAGTTGTTTACATCTTTCATCTGGTGATAATCTGCCTGATCTTTTCCGTATTTGTATTCGTTCCAAAGGTATTCGGAATAATTAGCGAAAGATTCATTTACCGTAAGATTACTCCAGCTTTCTGCCGTTACGAGATCTCCGAACCATTGGTGAAACAATTCGTGGGCAATGGTATCTTCCCATGTATTTTCGTCGATAAGCTGTCCCGGTTTCTGTAAAATATCACTTCCGTGTAACGTTGCCGTTGTATTTTCCATCGCTCCGCTCACATAATCTCTTCCGGAAATCTGAGCGTATTTTGACCACGGGAAATCGTAGCCTAACTTTTTAGAGAAAAACTCGATCATTTCCGGTGTGTTTCCGTAGATCTGTTTTGCATACGGTTCGTATTCTTTCTCGATATAATAATCAACTGCTATATTTCTCCATTTATCCTTCACAATAGCGTACTCTCCCACTCCCATGAAGAAAAGATAGGTAGAATGTCTTTTATCCATCACCCAATGATCGGTTCTAAGACCGTTTGCTTCTTTTTGGGAATCTTTCAGCAATCCGTTGGAAAGGGTTACGTATTTATCAGGAACCGTCATGTAAATTTCCTGTGTTGTTTTCTGGTTGGATTTATCGATGGTCGGGAACCAGGCTGAAGAAGATTCCGTTTCACCCTGCGTCCAGATTTGCGTTGGTTTATCGGGATCTGTTCCCTGTGCATTAATGAAATACAGACCTTTCGCATCACTAATTGCCATGCTTCCTTCCTGTTTTACTTCGTTCGGACGTGCTGTATATTTGATGTAAACTGTGTAATCCTGATTTTTCTGATAGGTTTTGTCTAAAGTAATTTTTAAAACATCATCCTTATAATCATACTTTAAAGGAGATTTTTTTCCATTGATATCCAAAGCGACTTCATGGATCAGCATTCCTTTTGCATCAAGTGTAAGTTCATTGGTCGGATAGAAAAAAGGTGCGGCAGTAAGCCATTCTTCCCCGTTCATCTGTTCTTTCTGATAATCGAAATTTACTTTTAGCTTCGTGTGTTTCAGCTCCGTTACTTTGGTATGAGTGGCTCTGTATACTTTTTCTCTTCCCGAAGTTTCGGTTTGTGCTGCTGCATTTGCAGAAAATAAAATTCCGCCCAGTAAAGCAATCGATAAAATGGCTTTTTTCATTATTTCTTTCTTAAATTATTTTTTAGTTAAAATATCAAAAATATCGTTTACCAATGTTTCGTAATCTCCTTTTTTGAACTGTTCTTTGGTTTTGGCAAATGCTTTTTTCAGCTCACTCTCAGGATTTTCGTCGTCGATAATTTCTATGGATTCTATGCCTTTCATCTGAAGAATTGCATTTTTAAGTGCTTCAGGATCGGCAGTTTCTTCGGTGTTTATTTTTAAATATTTCATTGTTTTATTCTTTTGTAAACGTATTTTTTGTTCCTCCCTGAATAATGACAAACTGTTTTTTTGCCGGATAGAAATCGATCACGATTCCTGCCATGTCAAATTTAAAACTTGTCTCGGAAATTGCTTCTAAAGGGAACGCACTTTGTCCTGTTGCCTGAGCCATCAGTTTTTTATCTTCAATAAAAATGGTAATCTTTAAAGGAACATCTTTGCTTGAATAAGTTCCTGTAAATTTCTGAAGATCATTCTCAGAAATTTCATAGGTCTTGAAATTGGGCATTTCGAAATCTTTTCCCATAGCCGTTTCAATCATTTTGATGGAAATGTCATTGGTATCCATTTCCGATTGATTGGTGCTGAAAGCGGTGGCAATTTTCAGATCCGGAAAATAAAATAGTGCGGAACTGAAATTGTCTATTCCTCCGGTATGACCAAATCCCGAATATTTGTCGAAAGGAACTTTCACCAAGCCATATCCGTAATCATCCACAAAAGTTTTCATTTTTTCAAGGCTGGATTTCTTCACTAATTTTCCGTTTTCAAGACCAAGAATGAAAGTGAGGAGATCTCTTGGAGTAGAGATGATATTTCCTGCACCAATCGGAATACTCATATCCGTTTCAGATGAAGCCACATATTTTCCGTTGATGTATTGATACGCTTTTGCCTGATCTTTCGATGGATCTATTTTTCCTCCAACTTCTGTAAGCGTTAATTTTAAAGGTTTTGTAATTTTATCTTTCAGCAAAACAGCATACGGTTTTTTATAAATTTTTTCGAGAATAAAACCGAGCAGAATGTAATTGGAATTGCTGTATTCGTGTTTTGAGCCGGGTTCAAAATCGCTTTTGTATTTTTTTATAATGCTGATTAAGCTGCTTTCTGTCTGAGGTTTGGTGTTGTACTGCCAAAACTCTGCTTCACTGGTCAGATTATGAATTCCTGTTCTGTGCTGCAGTAAATTTTCGATGGAAATTTTTTCAGCATTTGGGATCTCAGGGTAGAATTCAGAAAGTTTCTGATCTAAGAAAATCTTTTTTTCCTCAAAAGCTTTCATAATTAAAACGGCAGTAAAGGTCTTGCTGATTGATCCGATCCTGTATTGTGTATTGACATTTGCTTTCTGATTTTTCTCCACGTCTGCAAATCCGACAACTTTTATAAACGTAGGACGGTCGTTTTCAGCAAAGGCAAAACTCCCCATTACCTTATGGTGTACGAACAGAGAATCGATATAGCCTGCTAATTTCTGCTTTACATTAGTCTGAGAAAATACAGTCATTGAAAGACTGATGACAGACAGGAAAAGTAACTTTTTCAACATACTTTTGAGATTTGCTGAATAAGTAGTGAAAACACAAATTTTGTTACATTAATATCCTTTTTTGAGAGGATATTCACCATCCAAAATACCGTTATCATTAAGTTTCCAGATAATTTCGTTTTCATCTTCCAAGAGAGTATCTTTTTTAAGATAATCTAAAATGACATTTTTGTTAGCCGGATTTTTAAAAGACAGCAATTCGGTTAAAACTTTTCTTTTACTGTAGCCAAAAGAATCGTTCTTAATTATGGAAATATATTCTTTTTGTAAAAGGTTACTGTAATTTCCTTTATACCAGTGATTAAGATAATTAATAGCCGAAATTTTATGGTTCTTAAATGCCTGAATTTCAATCGGCTTTCTGAAAGTTTTAGGATACAATTTGTATCTTAATGCTTCCTGTAAGAGACTTTCCGAAGAGTTTGAACTAAAAATGATTATACTATCCAGTTTTTGCAACTTAGAATCTGTGCGAAGATTTTCATTGTCTAAAGAATACAAATAAGCATAATATAAAGGTTCCGCAGGATTCTGATCTCCAATAATACAGCCGTCTTGTATATGAATCTGAGATTTTAAATTTAAAAAATTCAGAAAAATTTTATCTAAAACTTCGGGTTTCCGATCCAATAATCCGATAGCCGAATAAACAGCAACAATTCTGTTTTTATTATGGATAAGAGCTAATAATTCTTCATCTGAAGCCAATCTTTTTAATTCTTTGAAATTTTCAAAATTAGCAGATTTTTCTGCACCTTTCCCAATGTTTTTCGTCTGATATACATTAATTTCTGAAATTTGCTTCACAATGCTCCGTAAATGCTCCGGAACATGTAATGTATCAAAAACTACATCTTTGGAATAGTCAACAACTTCTATGAGTTCCGAATAATCAGCCTTCTTTTCTTTTATACAACCCAAAAGAAAAACTGCCAGAAAAGGTAGATATAAAAATCTGGAAAATCTCATTAAATCGCAACAGGCGCTTTAATTCCCGGATGCGGATCATAATTTTCAAGCGTAAAATCTTCAAAATCGAAACTGAAAATATCTTTGATTTCAGGATTTAGTTTCATCGTAGGAAGGTGTCTGGGTTCTCTGGAAAGCTGTTTTTTAACCTGTTCAAAATGGTTGTTATAAATATGAACATCTCCAAAACTGTGAACATAATCTCCAACTTCCAGATCGCAAACCTGCGCAACCATCATCATCAATAACGCATAGCTTGCAATGTTAAAGGGAACTCCCAGAAAAACATCGGCACTTCTCTGATACAGCTGAAGCGAAAGTTTTCCATCTGCCACATAAAACTGGAATAAGGCATGACAAGGCGCTAAAGCCATATTCGGAATTTCGGCAACATTCCATGCAGAAACGATAAGTCTTCTGGAATCCGGATTTTTTTTGATCTGATCAATAACATCACTAATCTGATCCACGATTTTTCCATCTGCTCCGTTCCAGCTTCTCCACTGCGCTCCGTAAACGGGCCCAAGATCGCCATTTTCATCTGCCCATTCGTCCCAGATCGAAACACCATTGTCCTTCAAGTATTTAATGTTTGTGTCTCCTTTCAGAAACCAAAGCAGTTCATAAATAATGGATTTCAAATGCACTTTTTTGGTGGTTACCAAAGGAAAACCTTTCGATAAATCATATCTCAGCTGATAGCCGAAAACACTTCTCGTTCCCGTTCCGGTTCTGTCGGTTTTATCCGTTCCGTTGTCTAAAATATGCTGTAAAAGGTCTAGGTAATTTTGCATGTTGAAGGATTATTTTGAGGTTCAAATTTAGAAAAATCTTACCGATTTTCTGTTATCATAAGTTAGGAAAAAAGTAGTAATGACTGTACACAGATTTCATGATTTAAATAAATCTCACCATACTTTTACAATTTTCTGAGTAACATTATTAACAGAAAAACTCTGGTTTTCAGTTAGTCCGTACATTGCTTTTACCAGAGGTGATTCTGCCGAAACCGTCATTATTTTCTGATGATCTATGATAATTTCTCCCGCCGATGCTGAAATATAGAAAAGTCCTTTATCCGTTTTTACTAAGGCTCCGTTTTGCACTTTTGATGATGGATCGGATGATATTTTCTGAATGATGGATTGCTGATTTAAGGATTCGTTTAGTTGCCTTTGCAGGTTATTGATTTCCTGCTGAAGCATCTCGCGTCCGGTTTCATATTTATCGCCCATTGAACTTTTGGTGTCGTTGTTGGAAGCGCGTGTTTCTTCGATCAGTTTTTCAAATTTCTGAATTTTTTCAGCAATTCTGCTTTTTACCGCTTCTAATATTTTTGATTTTTCCATCTACAGAATTTCATTTTATATTTTAAACTTGTTTAAACTAATTTCAGAATTAACCGCAAAAGCGACAAAAGATAATGTTAAAGCGAATTTGCAGAATAATCAAAGCGCTCAAAAGAATAAAAATCAAAGATTTTTAAAAACTATGCTGAGCTTTTTCATTGATAATGATCAACTTTAAATAAAAAAATTAGTAGATCTTTTGTGGCTTTTGCGGTTAAATAAAAGTTTAAACAGACTTTTTATCTCCTAACATATCTTAAACAAATAAAACGAAGTAAATTAAGTTTAAAATACGCTGATTAAAGTTAAATCTCCGCCAAGAAGCGGAGATTTAACAGGAATTTATTTTTCAAAAACCGCGTAATCTCCGGGTTTGAAATTAAAATCTTTTCCGCTGTTAAAGTCGCGTTTTGCCTTTTCAAAAACATTTTTAAAGCTTCCTGAAAGATGTTCGTCTTCAATAGAGAAGTTTACAGGATCTTTGGACATATTGAGAACCACTAAAACTTCATTGTTTCCGTTTTTCCTTATATATGCTAAAATTTTGTCGTTAGCTGTTGTGTTGAGAAGATACGTGGTAACATTAGAATCGCCTCCTCTTAATGCAGGATTTGAAGATTTTAAGTTGAGAAGGGTCTTATAAAAATCTGCGTTCTGATACACGTTGCTCCATTTGATGACATCTTTTTCAAAAAATTCCAGACGTTTCATGTTGGGTAATTCCTGACCGGAATATAATAACGGAACGCCATTCCAGGTTGTAGAAAATACAGCCATCGGTTTTGTGATCACTCCATATTTTTCATATTCTGTTCCGTTCCATGAGTTTTCGTCGTGATTGGTTGTAAACCACGCTCTCATTGAGCTGTCTCCAATTGCAGAATATTTTCTCAGAAGATCCGTAAGTTCTGAAAGCGGTTCATTTTTTTTGTAATAATCTGCAGATTTGTGCATCCATTTCCATGAGTAGCTTGCATCAAAAACTTTCCCGTATTCCGGACTTTCGAGTTCATCGAATTCTCCCAGCCAGAAAAGGGGTTTTACTTTTTCTACTTCAGGACGCGCCTGCTGCCAGAAATCTACTTCAACCCAGGAAGCAAGATCGCAACGGAATCCATCGATGTTGGCTTCTTTTACCCAGTATTTCATGGCATCAATCATTGCCAGACGCATTTCCGGATTTTTATAGTCGAGTTCGATAATATCATCCATTCCGGAAGCAATATGAAATTTTCCGTCCGGATCATTAAGGTAAAATTCGGGATGGGTTTTTGTCCAGATATGATCCCAACCGGTGTGATTGGCAACCCAGTCGATAATTACTTTAAAGCCTAATCGGTGCGCTTCGTTCACCATGTGCTTGAAATCGTTCAGCGTTCCGAATTCGGGATTAATGGAGGTGTAATCTGATGCAGCATAAGGACTTCCCAGACTTCCTTTTTTATTTTGCTGTGCAATCGGAGTGATTGGCATAAACCAAAGGGTTTTTACGCCCATTGATTTGAGTCTCGGCATTTCTTTTTCAAATGCTCTGAAGGTTCCTTCTTTTGTATATTGTCTTACGTTTACTTCGTAAATGTTGGTAGTGTGTTTCCAGTCCTTAGGTAAATCCATCATGTTTTTTGCAGCTTTTTGCGTGGTACAGGAAACGATTCCCAAACCTATCGCAGCGATTAAAATTAATTTTTTCATTAATTCTCTTTTAACAAAAATAGGGATTGTGATCGGAAAAAAGGAAATCTGAGTCTCTATTTTTGTACAGAAAATGAAATTAAAGTATGCAATAAGCTGTATTCTGACCTATTTTGATCGAAAGCCCGAGATCCTAGCCGAGATTGAGCGGCATGTCTGAGCTCTTTTCGTTTTTTTCGGCGCGGCAGCTTCACTGCCGCGCCGAAAAAAACGAAAAAGCGAGTAGCGAAAGCGCGAAACAGCTCCTGATTACAAGTACAGAATAAAAAAGCCCCAAACTTATGTTCAGGGCGGTATATTTTACAAATTCTTCCGATTATCTTTCATCATCGTTGTCGTCTTCATCATCGAAAGCATCGTCGTTGTAGTCTTCTTCTTCCTCATCATCAAAAGCATCATCATCTTCGTCTGCAAAGTTTCCGGTAGTTCCGAAGTCGTCTTCAAAACCGAAATCATCGTCCATTAATGGCATTGCCGATTTCTTTTTAGAACCTCCTGCGCTTCCGTTTTTACCTGGCGCTTTCAAAGGAACGTTTCCAAATCTGTAGACCGTAATCGGATAATTAACTCCTTTGGTTTCTTCGATAATCTCTACCAATTCGCAGAAAAATTCCCAAAGGTCAAGAAGTCCGTACTGGAACTGAGCTTTATCTCCTAGATTTTCGAACGCCTCATCGATGTACACATCCGACATAATTTCTCCGTCGCCATCGTCACTCATATCTTCTAACGGAACACCTTTTACTATTGTTCCGTCTTCTTCAAGCAGATTAAAAGTGGAAAGCTCATCTCCCTGCAAGCTGAATGCACTCTTAATACCTAAATGTAAGTTCCATAGCGTCTGTTTTCCTTTTACTTCGATATCCCGGAAAATATCTTCTTTTGCATCTAATATTACGCGGATTTTATAAACCATCAGTTTTTAAATTACTTTTTGCCGTTGTTATTATGATAAATCTCTGTTGCAAATATAAAATAAATGAGATGTGACAAAAAAATATTTCATCATTTTTTAAAACATTTTTTTTTCATACATTTTGCAAAAATTATTTGCTTTTCTCCAGCATGAAACTGAATTTCGTGCCTTCCAGATAAACACTTTCTACGGTGATGTTTTCGTTATGGGCTTCAAGAATATGTTTTACAATGGCAAGACCAAGCCCGGAACCTCCTTCCCTTCTGCTTCGGCTGGTTTCCACACGGTAAAATCTTTCAAAAATTCTTGGTAAACTTTCGGATTTAATTCCCATCCCGTTGTCTATAACTTCTATTAAAACTTTATTTTTAAGAACGCTGGTTTTTACCACCACTTTTGCTTCCTGTCTGTTTGCATAGTGAATTGCATTGGAAATCAGGTTAATAAAGACCTGCGAAATTTTCTGTTTGTCTGCCTCCACAAAAATCTGTGGCTGCAAAGTCTGGATCTGCAAGCTTGCATTATGCTTTTCTGCTTCGAGATCGAGAAGATCAAAAATTTCTTTAATTAATAAATTAACGTCAAATTTAGAAACGGTAAGATTTATTTCTCCTGCTTCCAGCCTGTTGATCATATCAAGATCCGTTACAATCGCAATTAAACGTTCTACAGATTTATCGATTCTTTCCAGATATTTATCCCGGATCGTAAGGTTATCTACTCCGCCGTCGCGCAGCGTTTCCACATATCCCTGAATGGAAAAAAGGGGTGTCTTCAGCTCGTGGGAAACGTTTCCGATGTATTCTTTCCTGTAACTTTCCATTTCTTTCATCATATCCAGTTCAGTCACTTTTCTTTGGTTGAGGTCTGAAAATCTTTCTCCCAATTCTTTAATGGTGATGTTTTCATCATCATCATGAACAATTTCCTGAGGTAAAAGCTGCGAAAGACCGCGAACCTGCTTTTTGCCATAATAATTGAATAAAAGCTCTAAAACGATATAATTGATGATAAAAATCAGGACAAGGCAAATAACCAGTCCGATTTTAAAAAATGGTGTACTGTAATAAATATCTTTTAGTGAATCGAAAATGATTACTAAAAGAAACATCACCAATGTCAGAAGACAAGAGGCGACGAGGGTAAGTCTGTAAAATTTCAATTTTACAAAGTTTTATTGGTTGATATAAAGGTAAGAAATTGAGTATTAAACAATAAGTTTATACCCAATTCCTTTTAACGTCTGAATCGTGTTGATTCCCAGTTTTTCTCTCAGTCTTCTGATGTGGACGTCGATGGTTCTTTCTCCCACGATAACGTCATTTCCCCAGACTTTTTCCAGAATTTCTTCTCTTTTGAAAACTTTTTCTGTGTTGGAAGCCAGCAAATACAGAAGATCGAATTCTTTTTTAGGAAGTAGAAACTGCTGTCCGTTTTTAGAAACCCTGAAGTTATCTTTATCAATAATTAAATCTCCGATTTCAATTAATTTAGAGTTGTCTGAAACCTGAGAAGTTAACTGCAATAAAGCATTTACTTTAGAAATCAGGATTTTCGGTTTAATTAATTTAACAATGTAGTCGTTTGCACCTGCCTGAAAACCGGCTAATTGTGAAAATTCTTCGCTTCTTGCAGAAAGAAAAACAATTAAAGTTTTTTGAAGTTCTTTAATTTTTCTAAGTTCCTGGCAGGTTTCGATACCGTCTTTTTCGGGCATCATGACATCCAATAAAATCAGATCCGGAACAATTTCCTTCGCTTTGTCGATACCTTCATTTCCATTAGTGGCTGTATAAATGTCGTAGCCTTCCTTTTCCAAGTTGTAAGACAGAATCTCTAAAATATCCAGTTCGTCGTCGATTAAGAGGATTTTCTTTTGGTTCATTTTTAATTTTTACGAGTCAAAGTTAATAATATTTTAATCACTGTTTAACAAAACGGATATCGTTCACATAAAGTTAACAATTATATTCTTTTCTTAATGTTTAGTTAAGAAAAAATTAAATTTTGCTAAACTACCTAACCCATAAATTCTTTATTCCTTTGCACCGAAAGAATCGAGTAAGATATAGTAAAAATGAAAAAACAAATCCACAAGAGCATTATGCTGCTTGCCTTGTTTTCCGCCGGCTATGCATTTGCACAAAGCCAGGTTCTAGAAGGCAGGGTACTGGACGAGAAAGATAATACGCCTATTGAAGGGGTAAAAATCAAGGTAAATGATCAGGAAGTAACAACTGACATTTCCGGAAACTACTCTCTGAGCCTTCCCCCTGGAACCAATTACGTCATCACGGTAACTTCTAACGGATACAACCGAAAAGAAATAAGTGAAGTGGTTGTAAAAAGTGATGCCAATACTCACCTTGATATTGTCTTAGATAAGCCTAATACGTCTGCAAAAGAAAAACAGATTGAAGGGGTTGTTATTAAATCCAACGCAAGAAAAGAAACGATTGCTTCTACCATCGGTCTGCAAAGAAATGCAGGTGTTGTTTCTCAGGTGATTGGTGTGGAAGCTATTAAAAGAAGTCCGGACAGAAACACGGGTGAAGTTCTGAAAAGAGTTTCCGGAGTGAGTTTATTTGACGGAAAATATATTGTTGTAAGAGGTTTATCTGACCGTTACAATCAGGCAATGCTTAACGGCGTCCAGTTATCCAGTACAGAGCCGGACAGAAAAACGTTCTCTTTCGACCTTTTCCCTGCTAACGTTATTGAAACACTGGTAATCAATAAAACATTTATTCCGGAATATACCGGAGAATGGGGAGGCGGATTAATTCAGGTAAATACTAAGGATATTCCCAATAAAAATTTCTTCAACGCGCAAGTGGGTGTAGGAGGAAATTCTATTACAATGGGGCAGGAATTTAAAATGCAGAAAGGAGGAAAGTGGGATTTCTTAGGAATTGATGACGGAACAAGAAAACTTCCTGCAGGAATGCCTGCCAAGAATTCTTTCACGCTTCTTAGTGATGCAGATAAAACAGATTATGGAAGAAAATATGTGAAAAATCTGGGGTATGATACGAATGGTTTTCCACAGAATATAAGCTTACAGCTTGATGGTGGATTCAATACTAAAGTTTTCGGGAAAGATCTGGGAGTAATTGCAGTTTTAAACTACAGCAACAATAAAAGAAGAATTGAAACGCAAAACAGCTTCTTTACGATCAACGGAACGAAAGCAGATACCAACTTCGATTACTATACAGAAAAATATCAGAATGATGTTATTTTAGGAGGTCTCTTAAATTTAACATTGAAGCTGAATAATAATAACAAAATCTCCCTGAAAAATATTATTACCAACAATACGGTAAACCATATGTCTTTCAGAACAGGAAAAGATTTTGAATTTGATCCGGTAAACGGAACAAATATCATGGCAAGAGAGATTGGATTTAAAGAAACTACTTTCTATAACTCTACTCTTAACGGAACTCATAAGATTGATGCTCTGGGCGGTTTTACGGTTAACTGGTACGGAAGTTTCGGAATCCTGGATCAGTACATTCCGTTGTTACAGCGTTTACAGTACAACCAATATCCCGATATCAGCGGAAGCCCTTATCTGGCTTTGATCTCTAACGGTCTTTCTCAAAAATCAGGAAGTGTATTCTACTCTACACTTAGCGATTATTTATACAATGCAGGAGGTGATATTTCCAAAACTTTCGAAATGTTCGGAGGCCAGAAACAAACCATTAAAGGAGGATATTTATTTCAGGTGAAAGACAGGGTTTACAACTCAAGACCTTTCTCTGTAAGACTTGCAGGATACAATCAGTCATTGCTTTCACAACCTTTCGAAACTATTTTCAATTCTGAAAATTTCGGTACTACAGGAAACAAGTTTACTTTCGACGAAATTGCAGGAAACCAGTACAGATATATCGCAAATACAATTTTAAATGCAGGGTATCTGCAGATGGATAACAACTTTACTTCATGGTTCAGAGCAGTTTGGGGATTAAGAGTTGAAAACTTCGATCAGTTGGTAGGAAGTACGAAAAGAAGTGATGACCGTTTTGTAAATACCCGTGTTACAGACTTTTTACCTGCTCTGAATATGACATTCAAGCTTACCAATAACATGAATTTACGTGTTGCTGGTTCACAGACTGTAGTAAGACCTGAATTCAGAGAGGTTTCTCCATTAGCTTATTATGATTTTGATTTGGGAGCTACCGTAATCGGTAATAAATATATCCAGAGAACAAAAATTACCAATGCGGATGTTCGTTGGGAATGGTATCCGAGAAACGGGGAGATTCTTTCGGTTGCAGGATTCTATAAAAACTTTAAAAATCCTATCGAATTATATTTCAACCAATCCGGAGTGGGAACCAGTAATACATTCAATTACTTAAATGTTGACAAGGCAGATGCTTATGGAGCGGAATTAGAATTCAGAAAGAAACTAGACTTTGTAAGTGCATTTAAAAACTTTACACTGGGAGGTAACTTTGCTTTAATTAAAAACAGGGTAACAGATGCTGCAACCAATGTAGACAGACCAATGCAGGGACAGTCTCCTTATACCGTAAACTTAAGCATGCAGTATGATTCTGAAAAATCCGGATGGTCTTCAACAGTACTTTTTAATATGATTGGAAGAAGAATTCTTTATGTAGGAAATGATCAGGTTCCGCCAATCTGGGAAAATCCAAGACCGCTTCTTGATTTCCAGATCGCTAAAAAACTATGGCAGAACAAAGGAGAAATTAAGCTGAATGTTTCGGATATCCTGAACCGTCATGCGAAATTCTACCATGATCTGAACAACAATAAAAAATACGACAGTGCTGATGCACTGGCAATCGACAGAGTAACAGGAACAAACTTCAGTTTAACTCTCGGATACAACTTCTAATTACAATTAAATCAATTATCTAATAAAAAATAATAAGTCTTATAACATGAAAAAATTTGTTTTATACTCTTTAATGCTTGGTACTTTAGCAACTACTGTTACAGCATGTAGAAACATAGAAGAAGATGGACAAACTATAGTTCAGAACTCAGGCAGCGGAAGCACTGAAAATCTTATTCTTTCAGGAAAGATTACTTCAAATCTTACTCTTAAAGCTAACAATATCTATAAGTTGAGAGGATTGGTATATGTAACAAACGGTGCTACTTTAACCATCGAACCGGGAACTAAAATCGTAGGGGAAGCGGATAAAAACGGAGCATTGATTATTACAAGAGGAAGTAAGATCATGGCAGAAGGTACAGCTGCGAACCCGATTATTTTCACTTCTGAAAAACCAAGTCCGAAAAGAGGAGACTGGGCAGGTCTTGTAGTTTTAGGAGCTGCTCCTACCAATTCTTCTTTCAATGGTCAGGCTGGTGTAGGTGAAATCGAAGGAGGAATCAACAACAGTGAAGGTTTAGGTCTTTATGGAGGAACAAATGCTGCAGACAACAGTGGTGTATTAAAATATGTAAGAGTAGAATATGCAGGATATGCATTTTTACCGGATAAAGAGATCAACGGAATTACTTTCGGAGGTGTAGGTAACGGAACAACTGTGGATTATGTAGAAGTTGCTTATGCAAACGATGACAGTTTCGAATGGTTTGGAGGAACGGTAAACTGTTCTCACCTTATTGCCTATAAAGGTCTTGATGATGATTTTGATACAGATAACGGTTTCTCAGGAAAAATTCAGTTCGGTATCGGCGTAAGAGATTCTCAGGTAGCAGACGTTTCAGGATCTAACGCTTTTGAATCAGACAATGACGCTAACGGATCTTCTTTAACTCCTCAAACGGGTGCAACATTCTCAAACATGACGATTATAGGACCTGTAAACTCTAATTCTACAAGTACAAATGCAGGTACAATTAACGCATTGTTCCAGAATGCATTACAAATAAGAAGAAATTCTGCAATTTCTGTATTCAACTCTGTATTCACAGGATATCCGGTAGGTTTATTTATTGATGCTACAAAAGGTACTCCTACAGACAATAACATCGGAAATTCAAGCTTAGTATTCCAAAACAATATTTTAGCAGGAAATATTACACCGTTAAAATTCGCGGGATCTACTACAACGCCTACAACTTTCTCATTAACAGATCTTACGAACTGGTATAACTCAAACGGAAATTCTACGCTGACTTATTCTGCTGACGTTAAATTAACAGGAGCTTGGGCACCTGCAGGAACAACTCCGAACTTCTCTCCGGCTTCAGGATCTCCATTATTAACAGGAGGTGTATTTACTCATCCAAAGTTAAGCAGCTGGTTTACGGCAGTAACTTATAGAGGAGCTGTTAAAGATGCTACCGACACTTGGTACGCAGGCTGGACTAACTACAATTTGTAATAGTAATTAGTTTCTTCATATTAAATTCAAAAGCGGCATCGGAAAAAATTTTCCGATGCCGCTTTCATGAGTAAGTAAATTTAATTCAGCAAAAAATACCATTGGGAAAATAAGAAGAAAAATGGTAATTTGGTCTTTTCAAATAAAACACAGATCTTTAAAAATCTGTTTAAAGAAGTAAAATCTAAAAACATTATGAAAAACCGCTTTCAGCATATTTTAGCAGCCCTTATTATAAGTACCTCACTTGTTGTTCATTCCTGTAATAAAGAGGATGATGACGTTGCCACTATTCCGGTGGTAGGGATTGCAAAAGATCCAGGTAATTTCAAGGGGGAGGTTACCAGTGGACAGGTTGTAACACTGGATGCCACAAAAGTATACGTACTTAACGGTGCTGTTACTGTAAAAAACGGAGGAAAACTCGTTATTCCGGCGGGAACGCGAATTGTTGCCACAGCGGGCGCATCATCTTATGTTTTGGTGCAACAGGGAGGGCAGCTCTTTGCAAACGGAACCCTTAATTCACCGGTTTCTTTCCGTTCTTCTACAGAAACTTCCGGAAGCTGGGGCGGCGTTGTTATTTGCGGAAAGGCTCCTGTAAATACCGGTGCAGCCAATACTTCTGAAATTTTAAATTCTGCTTACGGAGGAACTTCGGCAACAGATAATTCCGGTTCTCTGACGTATGTAAAAATCGAAAATGCAGGAATCAGTTTTTCTACCAGTGTAAAATTCAACGGACTTTCTCTTTTTGGAGTTGGCAGCGATACAAAAGTTGAGAATGTTGCTTTGATTAATAGTGCTGAAGATGGAATCCAGATGTACGGAGGAACGGTAAATCTTTCCAATATTGTCTCCATCGGAAGCGAGGATGATGCTTTTGTATGGACAGACGGATGGATCGGAACCGCTACCAATATTTTCACTAAAAGAAAAACAAACGGTTCTGGAAATACTGCAATAAAAGGGCTTAACAATGCTTCGAATACTGCAGCAACTCCGGTCTCAAAACCTACTATTAAAAATGTAACGCTTTTGGGCGGAACCTCCGGAGAATCCAAAGCCATCAGATTATATTCCGGAACGTATGCGAGTTTTGAAAATGTAGTGGTTTCTAACTGGACGAACGGATTTTCTATTGAAAGTGATCCTACTGTAACTTATTTTAACGGGCAAAGTAAAATTAAAGATGCCTTTTTTGATACGAACGTTACGAATAAAGTAACTGCCACTTCTACTTCCGGCTCTACAGTAACACTTTTAAGCAATACCTACAACGAGAAATCGGATGCTTTAGGTGCAGGAAACAAATTGGGAAATCCGGCTTGGGCAATCGGCTGGTCTACTTTACAGTAAAAAGTTTATGGTCTAAAATAAAAACATCGGCTTCAGATAAATCTGAAGCCGATGCTGTTTCAATAAAGGACAGAAATAAATCTACTCCTTTAATATTTTTCAACTAAGAATATTCGAATTTTCTAACTGCTTCCAGCGTCATATCTATTTCTCTGTCTTTAATCGCATCACTGATGAAATAAGTCTCATAACCGCTCGGCGGAAGATAAACTCCGTTTTGCAGCATCTGATGGAAGAAATTATTAAACAATGCATGATTGGCTTCCTGTGCTTCATCAAAATTAGAAACACTGTTGATATGGAAGAAAACCGACATCATCGATCCTTTTCTGTTGATTTTGTGGGCAATTCCTTTTTCGTTTAAAATTTTACCGATTTCAAAATCTAAGGTTTCTGTTGTTTTTGCCAGTCTGTTGAAAAATTCAGGATCATTTTTAATTAACTGTAAAGTTTTCAGTCCGGCTCTCATGGCTAACGGATTTCCGCTTAATGTTCCTGCCTGATAAACGCCTCCTTTTGGAGCCAGATGATCCATAATTTCGTTTCTTCCTGCAAAAGCACCTACCGGAAGTCCGCCTCCGATTACTTTTCCGTACGTTACAAGATCTGCCTTCACATTGTATAGTTCCTGAGCCCCTCCGAAAGAAAGTCTGAAACCTGTCATCACCTCATCAAAGATTAATAAAGCTCCGTTTTCATCACAGATTGTTCTCAATTTCTGAAGGAATTCATTTTCCGGCAGAACACAACCCATATTTCCGGCAACCGGCTCAATAATGACCGCTGCAATTTCACCCGGATTATGTCTGAAAAGATCTTCAACCTGCTCAAAATCATTGTATCTTGCCAGTAAAGTATCTTTTGCTGTTCCAGCAGTTACGCCCGGCGAATTCGGATTTCCGAAAGTTGCCGCACCGCTTCCCGCTTTAATTAAAAAAGAATCTGAATGACCGTGATAACAGCCTTCAAATTTTATAAATTTATCTCTTCCTGTAAATCCTCTTGCGAGTCGGATCGCGCTCATACACGCTTCCGTACCCGAAGAAACCATTCTGATCTGATCTACATTCGGAACATTTTCTGTAATAAATTTTGCGATTTCTGTTTCCAGTTCTGTCGGAGCTCCGAAAGAAAATCCTTTTTCAGCCTGAATTTTCAGTTCTTCCAAAACTTCGGGATTTGTATGTCCTAAAATGGCAGGTCCCCACGAATTGATGTAATCGATGTACGTATTATCATCCGCATCCGTAAGATAGGCTCCTTTTGCAGATTTCATAAAAACAGGCACTCCTCCTACAGATTTGAATGCTCTTACCGGAGAATTTACACCTCCCGGAATGTATTTGTAAGCTTCTTCGAATAAAGCTGAACTTCTTTGATATTTCATATATAGTTGTTAGTTAACAGTTTATAGCTGTTAGTTTTAACCATCAACCAACAACTATAAACCATCAACGAAAATTAATTTCTGGGTTTTTTATCAATCAAATAAATTACTTGTCCGGCGGAAGGTTTCTGTCCTTCGTCCATCCTATTTTTAGCGTATAATTTATTTAATTTAATTCCGAATTTCTGGGCGATATCATGCATATCTTCGCCTGCTTCGGCTTTGTAGGTTGCAGTATTTCCGTCTGAGTTTTTAGATTCAAGGAAAACAATTTCATTTTTCTTCAGCACATCGCTTTCCAGTTCATTCCATTTCATTAGTTTGCTTTCACTGATCTTGAATTTTTTGGCAATGAATTCTACGTTGGTATCTTCAGGAATGATGATGTATTTTAATCCGTCATTCGGATGACTTTTAATTAAAATGGTATTCAGAATTTCTGCTTTTGTTTTAATTCTTTCCACTCTTTTCTGTTGCTGAGCGTAAGAAGTCTGTTTGTAAGGAACTTCAACGGTTACAGGTTCTTTTACTTTTCTGGTATATTTTTCAGGTTCCAGCTGAGCCATGAAAGTTCTGTCGTCTTTCAGATCCGGATACAGTTTCAGAACGGCGTATAAAGCTTCTTTTGAATTGGTATTGTCGAATTCGTACAATTTATACCTTTCTATTTTTCCAATTAATATGGAAGCGTAACGTGGATTTGTTGCATAACCCGCTTTTTTAAGACCTGTTGCCCACGCTTTATAATCTTTCATATCTAAATTGAAAAGATTAGCGTAGTATTTCCTAGTCGATAAAAAGATGGAATGATCTTCATACGACTGTCTCGGATCGTCATAAACCCGGAAACATTCGTTCGGAGCATCATCGGTATGCTTCATGGTTTTTCCGGTCCAGTCTTCCTTACATTTAATCCCGAAATGGTTTTTCCCTTCCAAAGCCAATCGGCTTTGCCCGCCTCCTGTTTCCAAAAGTCCCTGTGCAAGCGTGATAGAAGCCGGAATTTTATATTTTTCCATTTCTTCCACTGCATATTTTGCAAACTTCTGGATGTACTGATCTTCGGTTGCCCAGGTCTGGGCTGAGAATTTTGATAAAACTAAAAGGCTTACGATGGTGAAAAGTCTTTTCATGTTTTTCAATTTAGATTATATAATTAAATTTCTGTTCTGTTTTTCTAAAAGCAAATTGGCTCCTTCAATCCCCTGCAAACCGCCGGTGTGGAAGCACAAAATTTTGCTGTTCTCAGGAAAATAATCTTCATCTATCAATTCGAAAATTTTCTGCATCATCTTTCCTGTATAGACCGGCTCCAGCGGAATTCCGTATTTCTCTCTAAAATCATTGATAAAACGGATATTTTCATCCTTTATTTTACCATAACCTCCAAAACTTGAATTTATTAGATCAAAATTTTTCTTAGAAGTTAGTTCTGAAATTTTATTTTCCAGCGAATCGTCATCAACCGCTTTAAATCCTATAACTTTCTGATTTTCTTCACTGAATTTTAAAATTCCGGCAACCGTTCCTCCTGTTCCGACTGCGGTGCAAAGATAATCAAAATCTTTTGTATCGTCATTCAGCATCATTTTTACGCCTTCTACAGCGGCTTCATTGGTTCCTCCTTCCGGTACAACGAGCGCTTCCGGAAACTCTTTTTGTAAAAATTCAGTCAGTTTTTCTTTGTGGCGGTATTCTTCGCGGGTTACAAACTGCAGATTCATCCCGTTTCTTTTAGCAAAAAGTAAAGTCGGATTGTCGCGCCATTTGTCTTTCAGCTCCTCTCCTCTTATAATTCCCAAAGTCGGAATTCCAGCTAAATTTCCGACCGCAGAAACCGCAGAAATATGATTTGAAAATGCTCCGCCAAAAGTAATGATGTAGGGCTTTTCAGGATTTCCGGAGAGATAATTATTAATATTGAAAAAAAGCTTCCAGTATTTATTCCCTGAAATCTCAGGATGAATTAAATCTTCTCTTTTCATAAAAAGTTTTACTTTTTTATCAATGAGAATTTCCTGAATCGGGATCTTTTCTAATGGAACATTTAATAGCATTTAGGCTGAATCTATTTTACAAAAATAGTGTTTTTTGGGTGTTTAGTCTTGCTTTGAACAGGTGAGGTTTATCATTGAAGATAAGGATGGGCAATTTTATTTTTACTTATTTAACCACCCCGTCAAAAATTCTTTCGAATTTTCGCCACCCCTCCAAAGGAGGGGAATTTTGTGACGTGTTATTAGAAATCTAATCTCTCACAACAATTATCCGTTAACCCTTCCTGATTTTAAAGATATTTTCGAAAACTCCAGAATTTTCTTTTCCTGAGATAATTCAGATTATGTTCATTGGAATAAGCTTCTCTTTCAAAGGAGATTCTTTTGTACGCCTGATAACTGTCTTTCAGTTTAAAAAACCAGTAATAATATTCGATTACATAAAAAATGTAGAAAAAAATGATGAGCATTTCCAACTGCTGTCTTAAATGTATTTTTTCATGATTAATCAATATTTTATTTTTCTTATCTTCGGGATTCCTAATGAAGATAAAAGGGAACAGAGCAATGCCGTTGATTTTTAATTTTTTTAAAGGCTTTTGGCATATAATTATCATACTAACAAATATAAAGTTTTTTGACTTAGAGATTTAACCTATGGCACTTTTTGACATCAAAGAAGGTGAAGACTTTTACTACAACGAACAGGGTTATAAAGTTTTTACGGAAAAGTTTCATCTGAAGAGAGGACATTGCTGTAAAAGTGGCTGTAGACATTGTCCTTACGGATACGATAAAAAGACCGATACATTTATTAAAAACGATAAAAAAAATAAATAAAATGAAGCGATATATCTTCTTACTGTTGGCTTCGGCTACTTTGGGTTTAACGTCTTGCAGTCCTTTCAACGTGCGTTCTGACTATGCGGACACGGCAAATTTTAATTCATACAAAACTTATAAATTAAGAATTGATGATTTAAAACTGAATGATATTGATAAAGACAGAGTTTTGAATGAGCTTTCGAGACAGCTTCAAAGCAAAGGTCTTCAATCCGGAGAAAATCCTGATCTGATTGTAAATGTAAAAGCCAACCATAAAAAAGTAACGGACGTAACCACCACTTCACCTTACGGAGCCTGGGGTTGGGGCGGACCTTTCGGATGGGGAATCGGCATGAACAGAACATGGACGAGCAACTATAATGAAGGGGCAATTATTGTGGATCTGGTAGATGCGAAAACCAATAAACTGGTTTGGCAGGGAATCGGAAGCGGAATTTCTGTTGACAGACCTAAAGCGAAACAAAAGCAAATTCCTGAGATCATGGCGGAAATCATGAAGAATTATCCTCCGATGAAATAAGATATAAATCAATCAAATATATAAGAAAGTCAATGCCGTAACTGCATTGACTTTTTTATTGAATTAGTGATGTCTGGTTCCTTTATGATGATAGCCGACATTTTGGGGATGAACTTCATAATTTTTCTGAATCGTTTCCTGCTGAAATTTTTGATTTGAAGTTTTTTCTGATGTTTCAGGTGTTTTAAAATGAACTTCTTTTCCGTTTTTGTATATTTTACCGTCTGCTGTAAAGTAAGTTTCATCTTTCTGATAGACTTTGCCGTCTTCTCCTGTGAAAGTTTCGGGTTCGTTCTTTGAGTTTTTCAGCTTTCGGCTAAGATAAACCAAAGTTCCGCCGGTAATTAATGCCAGTGCAATTTTTATTTTGTGATTCATAATGGTGATTTTTAAAGAATAACACAAAATATCTGCCAAAAATAATTTTGAAAAGTCATCTTTTTTCGCAAAAAAAGTATGCAATAAATATTCAGAACAAGTTTATTCTCAATAAAAAGTAAAGATTTAACACCGTATACAATTCTATGCATAATTAAATTTAACAATTCCGTAATTTTTTATTGATAAATTTATAGTAATCTTAAAGTCTAAAATCTTGACATGAAAAAACGATTACTAATGATTGTATTTGCTTCTGTTTTAGCAAATGCTCAGGCTCCTTCGGGATACTACAACTCTGCTAACGGACTTTCCGGAGCTTCATTAAAAACGGCATTAAGCACTATTATCACGAATGGACATCTGGACAAAGGCTACAACGGACTTTGGACGGCGTACAAAACCACTGACATCGACAAGAATTATGAGAATGACGGTTCTATTCTGGATATTTATTCGGAAAAACCTGTGGGTACAGATCCTTACAAATTTACTCCGGTTACCAACCAATGCGGAACGTATTCGGTGGAAGGAAATTGTTATAACCGTGAACATATTATTCCTCAAAGCTTTTTTAATGAAGCCTCTCCTATGGTTTCAGATATCCATTTTATCAGAGCTACGGACGGAAAAGTAAACGGAATGCGTTCCAATTATCCTTTCGGAAAGGTGGGAACTGCAACGTTTACTTCAAAAAACGGTTCTAAGCTTGGAAATTCTGTTTCTTCAGGTTTCTCGGGAACAGTGTTCGAGCCTATTGATGAATTTAAAGGCGATGTAGCAAGAATGGTATTTTATTTTGTTACGAGATACCAAAGCAAACTCTCCACGTTTACATCCGGAAATATGTTGGGCAGTTCTTCTTTTCCGGGTTTGCAGACTTGGGAATTGAATGTTTTATTGGCTTGGCATAATCAGGATCCTGTTTCTCAGGCGGAAATTAACCGAAATAATGCTTCTTACACTTATCAGGGAAACAGAAATCCTTTTATTGATAATCCAAATTATGTAAATCAAATCTGGGGTTCAGGTTCTGCTTCGGGAGGAACTTCTACTCCGCCAAGTTCATCAGGCTGCGGCAATGAAACATTTGAGACCATTCCTTCTGAAAGTTCGGCTTCTTATTTAACAAGAACATGGACAAATAATGGTATTACATGGACGGCAACAGATTCCAGAACAGATCAGACGATCTCCACCAAAGCAATCACAATTAGAGACGGCGCATTAACATCAAGCAGTTCAGCCAACGGAATCGGATCTTTGACGGTAACTACTCAACTGAAATTTACCGGTTCTAATGACAACTTCACTGTTAAAGTAAACGGAACATCGGTAGGAACCGTACCTTACAATACCTCTGCAATAACCACCACTATCAGCAATATTAATGTTTCGGGGAACGTTGTTATAACTTTAGAAAACAATTCTACCACCAACAGAGTTGCTATTGATAATCTTAGCTGGACCTGTTATTCGGGAACGGCAAGACAGGCTCCAAGTATTTCTTTAGCATCAAATTCTGACCAGAATGCATTACAGATTTCGCCAAATCCTGTTTCCAATAATGAAATTTTTGTAAAAGGGGAAACGCAGAATATTAAGAAAGCGGAGATCTATAATCTTCACGGAAAAGTAATACAGACCATTGATCAGCCTTTTAAAAACAGTAGAAATTCTATTAAAATTAAAAATCTGGAGCAGGGAATTTATATTTTAAAATTAGATGCTTCTTCATTGAAGTTTATTGTGAAATAAAATTTAGCTTAATAAATAACAAAAGCCTTCTCTCTGTTGAAAGAAGGCTTTTATTTGTATGAATCTTATTAAAAATTAACGATTATGTAATTTTATATTCATAAATTTTATGGTAATATTACGATCTTAAAAATTTACCATGAAAAAACAGTTATTCATTTTGGGCTTTGCTTCAGTTTTAGCAAATGCTCAGGCTCCTTCGGGATATTACAATTCGGCAAACGGACTTTCCGGAGCTTCTCTGAAAACAGCACTGAGTTCAATCATTACGAATGGTCATCAGGACAAAGGCTATAACGCACTCTGGACAGGTTTTAAAATAACCGATATTGACAAGAATTATGAAAATGACGGTTCTATTCTGGATATTTATTCTGAAAATCCGACCGGTGCAGATCCTTACAATTTTATTCCTGTAACCAACCAATGCGGAACGTATACAGAAGAAGGAAACTGCTATAACAGAGAGCATATTATTCCTCAGAGCTTATTTAATTCTGCTTCACCGATGTATTCCGACATCAATTTCATCAGAGCAACAGACGGAAAAGTAAATGCCATGAGGGCAGATTATCCTTTTGGAATCGTAGGAACTGCGACTTCCCTATCGTCTAACGGTTCTAAACTTGGAAGTTCTGCTTCACCCGGATATTCAGGGATTGTTTTTGAACCTGTTAATGAATTTAAAGGGGATGTTGCGCGTATGATTTTTTATTTTGTAACGCGCTATCAGAGTAAGCTTGCTACATTTTCTTCTGGAGATATTTTAGGTAATTCTGCTTTTCCGGGGTTGCAGACCTGGGAACTTAATGTTCTGTTGGCTTGGCACAATCAGGATCCTGTTTCTCAGGCGGAAATCAACCGGAACAATGCTACCTATGCTTATCAGGGAAACAGAAATCCTTTCATCGATAATCCGAATTATGTAAACCAGATCTGGGCTCCCGCTGATACACAGGCTCCGACAACTGTGACAGGGCTTAGTGTTTCCGGAACTACTTCAAGCAGCATTTCGCTTTCATGGAATGCTTCAACCGATAATGTTGGGGTTACTTCTTATAACGTTTACATGAACGGAAATTTACAGGCAACTGTAAGCTCCACTTCTGCAACTATTTCCGGATTAAGTCCTTCCACTACTTATCCTTTTTATATTGTAGCGAAAGATGCAGCAGGAAATTCTTCTCCGAACAGCTCTATCGTTTCAGGCACAACCAATGCTCCGATCGATACACAGGCTCCTTCCACTGTTACCGGTCTTGCGGTTACGGGAACTTCGCCAAGCAGCATTTCGCTGTCGTGGAATGCTTCGTCAGATAATGTTGGCGTTACTTCGTATGATGTCTACATGAACGGAAATTTAAAAACATCGGTAAGTGCAACTTCTGCGACCATTTCAGGCTTAAATGCTTCCACCACTTATACCTTTAATGTGATTGCTAAAGATGCTGCAGGAAATTCTTCCGCCAACAGCTCTACAGTTTCGGGAACTACGGATGCTGTTCCTCCTCCGACAAATTGCGTCTATGAAAATTTTGAAAATATTCCTGCAGGTACAACAGGATATTTAACGAGAACATGGACAAACAACGGCATTACGTGGACAGCAACGGATGCAAGAACAGATCAGACGATTTCCAACAAAGCGATTACAATAAGAGACGGCGCTTTAACTTCAAGCAGTTCAGCGAATGGAATCGGATCACTGACTGTAACTACTCAACTGAAATTTACAGGTTCTAACGGAACTTTCACCGTTAAAGTAAACGGAACGGCTGTTGGAACTATTCCTTACAACATCAGTGCAGCAACTACCACAATAAGCAATATTAATATTCCGGGGAATGTGGTGGTAACTTTAGAAAATAATTCTACCACCAACAGAGTTGCTCTTGATGATCTGAGCTGGACGTGTTATTCGGGAACGGCAAAGCAGGTTCAAAGTTTTTCTACTGAAACCATTTCAGATCAGAATACATTACAGGTTTCGCCAAATCCTGTTTCCAATAATGAGGTTTTTGTAAAAGGAGAAACGCAGAATATAAAAAAAGCGGAGATATACAATCTTCACGGAAAAGTAATGCAGACAATCGATCAGCCTTTTAAAAACGGTAAAAATTCTATTAAAATTAAAAATCTGGAGCAGGGAATTTATATTCTAAAATTAGATGCTTCTTCATTGAAGTTTATTGTGAAATAAATTTAGCTTTAAGAAATAATAAAGCCTTCTCTCAATTGAAAGAAGGCTTTTATTTTTAAATTAATAAGAAATTACTGTCCCATCAGTTCTCTCATTCTTTCCTGCATCAGTTGTGGGTCTTTCATAGCGTCCCATCCAAGGGTAGAGATCATGACAACAACGTAAACCACGTATAAAATACTTAATACAATTCCGATGATTGCCATTATTTTTCCGGCATTCAATTGTCCGTAATTTGAATAAGCCGCCGGATTTTTTCTGTAAAGTTCTCCGTCTTTTTTAGCCAGAACCAATGCAATGATCCCTGCAATAAGTCCCGGAAGTCCGTAACAGCAACACCCGACAATTGATACAATTCCCAAGATTAATACCGCCGTTGCGTTAGGTAATTTTTGTTGTTCCATAGTTATAATTTAATTGATTAATGTATAGGTAAGTATAAATGTTTATAAAAATAAGAAGTAACCATAATAATGGCATTGATAATGGCAAGAAAAACCAAAATATTACTGTAATTCCGTTTTCTGTCTACAAAATTCAGGAAGACCGTTCCGAAAAACAGCAATAAAGTATAGACCGCCGGAAACATATGAAATGCTTCGTCAAACCTGCCTTCAAAAACCATGACGATAGCTCTCTGCGTTCCGCACCCAAAACAGTCTATTCCAAAGAATTTCTTGATGGGACAAGGCAGCATAAAGTCTTCAATTTTCATTGTAATGCAGGGTTATGATTCTCAAATATATAAAAAAATTATTTAGAAATTTTTGCTCTTAAATACTGATGAGGAAAAAAGCAGTCTTCATCCATTTCAAAGGAACCCTGAACGGCAATGTAAGGATTTCTTAAGCTTTCTCTGGCAATGAAAATTAAATCTGCCTCTCCTTTCTGCAGAATTTCCTCTGCCTGATTGACTCTCGTAATTAATCCTACTGCTCCTGTCTTTGTTTCTGAATCATTTTTTACCTGTGACGCAAGCGGAACCTGATAGCCTTCGTGAACCGGAATTTTTACTCCGTGAATATTTCCTCCGCTGGAAACATCAACAAGATCTACCGAATGGTTTTTAAGGATTTTAGCAAGTTCGGCACTGTCTTCTATTTCCCAGCCGTTTTCTGCGTATTCTGTTCCGGAAATTCTTACAAATAAGGCAACATTTTCATT
Source organism: Chryseobacterium sp. 2P (assembly GCF_059579425.1). NCBI lineage: Bacteria > Pseudomonadati > Bacteroidota > Flavobacteriia > Flavobacteriales > Weeksellaceae > Chryseobacterium > Chryseobacterium sp. 2P. The sequence continues at coordinate 1,197,189 of NZ_CM184194.1, read as the reverse complement.
TAATTCGCCGTTAACTGCGTCTACGATTTCAATTAAAAACCGTATTCTGTTCTCGAAACTTCCGCCGTATTCATCGGTTCTGATGTTGGAAAGCGGTGATAAAAACTGATGGATAAGATAACCGTGTGCCGCGTGAATTTCTATGACATCGAAACCTGCATCTACAGATCTTCTCGCTGCCTGTCTGAAGTTTTCAACCTGTTCTTTGATTTCCTCGATGGTTAAAACATGTGGAATTCTTTCGGTCGGATGATACGGAATCGGACTTGGTGCGATGGTTTCCCAGCCTTCTTCTATCGGGATCTGTACATTATTCCACGCAGATCCTTTTCTTCCGGCATGTGCAAGCTGAATGCCTATTTTGGTTTCTGAATTCCGGTGTACAAATTCTACAATTTTCTTTAGTTTTTCTGCCTGTTCGTCGTTCCAGATTCCCATGCAATGGTTGGTAATTCTTCCGCGGGGTTCTACTCCCGTTGCTTCAAGGATGATTAGTCCGGTTCCGCCCTGCGCTCTGCTTCCGTAATGTACAAAATGGAAATCGTTGGCTAATCCGTTTTCGGAAGAATACATACACATTGGAGACATTACCCAACGGTTTTTCAATTCAACATTTCTGAATCTGATTGGAGTGTATAACATTTTTGATCTGATTTTTAAAATTTTTAAAGAATGTGATGGTGTTGCCCACCTCATGAAAAAAAAGTAAATTTATCCCCCTTTTTTTAAACCCACAATATATGAAAAAAGAAACTCATATCAGTTACGAATATTTCAACAATAACGCTGAACTGAACGATATAGAAAAAAAATTATTTGCAAAAGCAAAAGAAGCGCGCGAGAACGCTTATGCTCCCTATTCTAACTTTTTGGTTGGCTGTTCTGTGCTTCTGGAAAACGGAGAAATTTATACCGGAAACAATCAGGAGAATGCGGCATATCCTTCCGGACTTTGCGCGGAAAGGACTGCTCTTTTCTGGATCGGGGCAAATTTTCCGTCTGAAAAAATAAAGAAAATCTTTATTGTAGGCGGACCAAAGGAGTTTTCTGAGAAAAATCCACCGATTCCTCCATGCGGATCGTGCAGACAGAGTATTATTGAATATGAAACGAAGCAGAATGAAAATATTGAGCTTTATTTTTCTAATCTGAATGATGAGGTGGTGAAGGTACATTCTATTAAAGATCTTCTGCCGTTTTATTTTGACGGTACTTTTTTATAGTTAAAATGTTTAAATAATAGTAAATAAGAATTCAGGTTGGATTTTCGCAAAGGCACAAAGTTGTTTAAGATAGTATGCTTTAAAGCACAAGGATTTTATCTGCGATAAAATTTTATCAGCATTATAAAGGAAAATCTTTAATTTTCTCCTTGCGTCTTAAAAGAATAGAAATTTTATCAAACCTTGCGCCTTAGTTTTTTTCAATAAGAGTATTTTTATTTTAAAAAAATTTAAACAAACTCTTAAATTCTGTCTGAATTTTTCATTTGTATTTTAATGATTTAAGGGAAAGTTTTTTAAGAAGGGACTTTCTTTCATCACATAAGTCACATGAGATTTTGAATGATGCGTATTTAAAATAGAAGAACACATTAGTCTTTAAAAATCTATGATTTTCTTCTTTAGTGATGTTTATTTTAAAGTAATTAAATAACTTGCTTAAACTTTTACTACAAAATATGCAAAAGATTTAAACACTTTAGTTTTTTAAGTTTAATCCTTAAATGGAAAAAAAAGAGCACATAAGTTTAAAAATTATTTTTTTTTCTCTTTGCAGACTTTTGAAATACTTTAAATCAATTCAATAAAGTCTTTTGTCTTTTTTGCGGCTAAATTTAAAATGAATTTAAAGAAACTTAAAGTAGGTTTTTAATACATTTTAAATAATTCTGGCTGAAAATGATTATTTATTTTTCAATAGAATCTGAATTTTATAAAAATGTTTATTTTCTGCGGTTTTATTTTCCTAGCCCAGATTGAGCGGCATGTCTGAGCTCTTTTTTGGATTCGGCGGCGGCTTTTGCCGCCGCCGAATCCAAAAAAAGCGAGTAGCGAAAGCTGGAAAAAGCTCCTGAAATTGTTTTTCGTATGTAATGCAACAAATCATTGTTTTATTAAAAAGATACTTAATGGGTATTTTTTTTGTCAATAAATTAAAAAAGTTATCTTTGCAAAAATTTTGGTTTCCATTAATTTGGAATGAAAAGGGAATTGGGCGAAAATCCCAAACTGTCCCCGCAACTGTAAATCGCATATAAGATTTCTACGATAAACCACTGTGAAAACGGGAAGGTGTAGAAAGCGAAAGTCAGGAGACCTGCCAAAATGTAATCTTAAAAACATTGCTTTCGGAGGAAAAGTAAAATAGGAATGGCATTAAAAAGATCTTTAGTACTGCTTTTTGCATCATACGGTTGTTTTCTTTACGCGCAGGAGAAAGCTATTGACACCGTTTATGTTTTTGACAATCAGATGAATAAGGTGAAACTTTTTCATCCGGTTACTACAATTACTCCCAAAGACATCGAAAAAAATTCCGCTAATCTATCTGAAACGTTACGTTTTCAGTCGGCTGTTTATATTAAGGAAAATGGCCGCGGTGCGGTTTCTTCGCCTTCTTTCAGGGGAACAACGGCGCAGCAGACTGCTTTTGTGTGGAATGGGATTAATATTAATTCTGTTTTTTTGGGGCAGGGAGATGTTAATAATATCGCGATTTTCGGTTATGATGCGATAGAAGTGAAAGCCGGCGGCGGAAGTGTGGTTTACGGAAGCGGTGCGATAGGAGGAAGTATTCACCTTAACAATGAGCTGAAATTTAATGAGGGTTTTCATGCAACTTTACATAGTGAAGTGGCTTCTTATGAGACGTTCCAGAATTATTTTAAAACTTCTTTCAGCAATGCGGATTTCAGTTTTAAGGCATCCGGAAATTATTTCATCAGTCAAAATAATTATGAGGTTCCTGAAAAGCAGTATATCAACCGAAACGGTAAATATTTTAACGGTACAGCGAATATAGGTTTTAGCTATAAAATTGCCCGAAATCAGAAAATTTCTTGGCAAAGTCAGTTGTACGACGCGGAACAGAATTATCCTATTTTCACGGAAAACGGTAACCGGACGAAGTATGCAGCGCAGACTTTTCGCAGTCTTCTTACCCACGATATGAATTCGAAATCGATTTCAAACAGCCTGAAAGCGGCTTACACGGAAGAAAACTTCCAGTATTTCGGGGTTTTTGAGGCTCCTAAAACCAGTGGCGGAACGGGAAAAAATCTGATTTTTAAAGATGATTTCAATTATTTCATCACGCCTAAACTGAATGTCAATCTTATCGGGGAGTTTCAGATCAATAAAGGAGAAGGCTATCAATCCGGAATTGAGGATGTAAAAAGAAATATTTATTCTGTTGCAGGATTGTTGAGATATTTCCCTACCCAGAAACTGAGACTGGAAACCGGAATCAAGAAGGATTTTATTGAAAATATAGAATCGCCTTTACTCTATTCTTTTTCAGGAAAGTGGAAAGTTTCTAACTGGTACAGTTTAGGGGCAAGTTTTTCAAAGAATTTCAGATTTCCTTCTTTTAATGATCTTTACTGGAATCCAGGCGGAAATTTGGATCTGAAGGCAGAAACGTCTTTGCAGACTGAAATGAGCCACGAATTGGCGTTCGGAAAATTCATGCTGAGCTTCACGCCTTATTACATGAAAATAAAGGATATGATTCAGTGGGTTCCTACTTCTCTCGGATATTGGTCACCAAGAAACGTAAGAGATGTTGAATCTTATGGTCTTGAGTCTAAAATTGGGTTTCATCAAAAGTTTTCGAAAGAACATTCTTTAAAAATAAATACGGGATACAGTTATACGAGATCTGTAGATCTTGAGACGAAAAATCAGCTGATGTATGTTCCTCTTCATAAAGTTTTCGGTAATGCAGATTATCAGTACCGATTTATGAATCTGTATGTTCAGGGAATGTTTACGGGTAAGACTTTTACCACTTCTGATGAGAATAACGATTATCTTATAAAACCGTATTTCGTCCTGAATGCAGGATTGTCTGCAACTGTTGCCAAAAAGTATACTTTAGGATTGAGGGTAAATAATATTACCGATGAGATCTATGAAACGATGGCTTATTATCCATTACCTAAAAGAAACTACAGTTTTTACATCAACTTAAATTTTTAAAATCAATTATTATATTATGAAATTCAACAGACTTTTTCAGCTTTTACTGGCTTTGATCCTTGTGATTAATGTTTCATGTAGTGATGATGAATATGTAATGCCGTCGCGAGGTGATTATGAAAACGGATATTTTATTGCGAATGAAGGAAACTTCGGAACACCTACAGCGAGTGTTTCTTTTATTTCTAAAGATCTTTCTGTATTGGAGAACGATATTTATAAGAAAAATAATAACGAAAATCTGGGTGATGTTTTGCAGACGATCACATTCAGTGACGACAGAGCTTTTTTGCTTCTGAATAATTCGAATAAAGTACAGGTTGTTAACCGTTATAATTTCAAAAAAACCGGAGAAATTACGGCTCAGTTGGATAATCCGAGATACATGACGATCAGTAACGGAAATCTTTATGTTTCCAACGATAAGTATAACGGAGCAAAATATGTGAATGTTTACAAGCTTTCTGATCTTTCTTTTGTGAAGAAAATTCCTTTCGCTTCCACTTCTACAGCGGAAAGAGTGGTTGAAGCTGGAGGAACAGTATTTGTTCAGAATGCGACTTACAGCTACGGAAGTACGCTTACAAGAATCAATACTTCAACCAATGAGATCATCAACACAGTTTCTGTTCCAAATGGTGAAATCGAAAAAACCATCAGTTACAATAATAATGTGTACGTAATAGCTTCAGGAACATCTAATTCTTACATTTATGAAATTTCTCCTGCAGGAACAATTACAAAAACGACAACTTTAACAGGCATCGCCAATGCAAGAAATCTTGAAATTGATGGCGGAAAATACTATTTCACCTCTTCCAACAAGATTTACACAATGGATATGAATGCAACAACAGCACCTTCTACTCCTCTTATCAATTTTGTAGACGGAGGACAATATTTTACGCTGTATGGTTTCTCTGTAAAAGACGGGAAAATCTTTGCGTCTGATGTGAAGAATTTTACTGCACCGTCAGAAGTTACGGTATACAATACTTCGGGAACAGTTCTGAAAAAATTCGTAACAGGAATCGGATCTAATTCCGCTTATATGAATTAATTTTTTTGAAATAATATTAAAAGATTACGGCGGAGCTGAAAGCTCCGCCGTAATCTTTTAACGTCTTGCCTTAAAGTAATCCTCAAAAAATTCGCATCCGCTCATCATATCTTCATACTGTCCTGCATATTTATTTTTAAGATCCTGATAATATCTGTTTTTTTCGAGCCTTCTGTCTTCATAGTCATCGGATCGGGAAAAACTGTCCGCATTTTCCTCACCATTAAAATCATAATTATAATTTTCACACCTTCCCTGCATTCTGAGACATAACGCTTTGAATTTTTCAGTTTTCGCGTTTTCCATAGCTTTTCCGTAGTATAATTTTGCCAGACCAGCCGTATTAAATTCCTCATTATCTTCACGGATAGAAAAATTTCCTGCTGAACTTACGAAGTATCTTCTCATCATCCACGCATTCCCATACTGCGACATGTTGTAATAACAGTTGGCAACCAGAAAATAGTAATAATCCCTGTCTTTTTCCTGTGGATTATTGGCTTTGCCGAGATATTCGATCAGTTTTTGGGTTACAGATAATTTAGTCACTCTGAATTTTTCCTTTTCCTGTATAAAATCAGGAGTATATTTTAGATGATAGAAAGGATTCTGATCAAAAATTTTACCTGATGCAGAATAACTGTCTTTTCCATCATTCTCCCAAAGTGTATTCTGCGCTTCATAATATTCTGCACCCAGTTTTTTAAATATATGTAAGGCTAAATTTAGTTTGTTTTGTCTTATATATTTTGTTCCCAGAAGATCGTATAGATTATTAACCGACTGTTGTTTCATTTTAAAATTACTAAAAAACAAATCGTTTCCTGAATTTACTTTTTCAGTCTTTTTAATGAAACTCTGCACCTGTTCAGGAGAATAGACTGCATCCATATAATTAAAATAATTTACAAAATAATCTCCGTAAGTATGACGGTCACTTTTTAACGATTTGAAATAAACCAGACTGTTTAGCCTCTCATCCAGAGAAGCATACAAAAGTGCTGCATCATCCGTATTTCCGAGATATTCCAGTTCTCTTCCCAGTGCAAAAATAAACCGTTCGTTTTTTCTGTTTTCAATGATAATTTCTTTTGCGGCATCAGGAATTACAGCTTTTCCGTAAGTCTGATCTGCAAAAAGATTTAATGCCTTGATCTGCTCTGCATTTTCCCGGATTTTAGAATCTGCCGGCAACGTTTTTTCCAGATTGCTGATTTGCTTCAGACTTTCAGAATAATTTTTCGTCATGAATAAAAGTTCAGCTTTGGCAAACTTCCAGAAATCGGGATTCTGTACCTTCGATAAATCTGCAGAATTAATAAACTCCAAAAGTTCTTTTGCATATTCTCTGTCCGCTTCCACTCTTCCAAATACATTTCTTACCGACTGATATTCCTGGTCATACTGAGAACTATATCCGGAATCCGGAATGGCTGGCTCAAACAAAGAATAATAAGGTGTAAAAATCCAGTCTTCCAGTTTACTGATCTCACGTGACACCAAAAAGCCCAGTCCATCAAAATTAGAATTGCAGGCATAAATTTCTTTAAGATTATCGATATTTTTACCGGAATTGTAGATGCTGTACATCATTAAAACCCGCGCTTTATCTTTTGGATCATCTATCGATTGTAAGACTTCCTCTTTTGATAATTTATGATCGAAAGCCTGCCATGAAACAAAACGCTTTTCGGGACATTTAGCAAAAACTCTGGCAAAGTAAATATTTTTAAGCCCCTGATTTTTCTCTTCGATTGCCTTAAAATACAAAGCCCAAATATCAATAATATCATTTGCTTTTTCCACAGAAAAATATTGAGCATAAATCTTCGCCAAAGACTTCATATCCCCATTGTAAAAAGCGAGACGAACCGCAAGAAATGCATATCTTTTTCTGATCTCTGAATTTTTGGTTTTGGAAGCTAAAGCAATTGCCTGATGTAATAAAACTGTTCTCTTATGAGCCGCTGTATTTTCATTTCTTTCCCACGGATCTTCCTGCCATGAATTGAAAAACTCACAGTTTTTGGCAAATTTCAGATAATTAATTGCTTCATTATCTTTAGCTGAATATAAATATTTTATAAAATCGTTGCTGCTTTTTTCATTGATATCCGAAAAACCATATTTTTCCAGAGCAAAATTAATTTCATCCAATGAAACTTTATTCTTACAGTATTTTCTCCAAAGAACTTCATTCTGCAAATCTTTAATTTCAGGTTCTTCACCGTCATTATTATAGCCAAAATAAAGGGATGAATAGTAAAAAGACCGATATTCCTGATAAGAAAAATTATCAGGGTCAAGAAAATAAAACCGTACATCATCGCCGTAAGGATAAAATCCACACGCAAAAAACAGATTACTTAGTAAAATCGCTATAAAAATGGCTGATCTCTTCATTGGTGTAGTTATTTAACTGATTGGCATCTAAATGAAAAAGTGATACGGTAATTTCTTTATCCAGCTTTATATTTTTCCTGATTAATGTAATAGCTTTATTGATTTGTTCTGGTGTAATTTCTTCATATTTGATCTTATCTCCTACTCTCAGATAATCCTTATAATCAATCACGGTATCTTTCGTTACTTCGTACCACAGCGGTTTTGTTTCTTTAAGTACTTTTTTCAGATCATTTCCGTTATATAGAACTCCTTTAAACTGATTGTTCTGATACAACTGCATCCAGGAATATAACGGAAGCGCAATATCTATATGCAGCGGATATTTTTTCTTTGTATTGAGATAACTTTCCATCTCTTTAAGATCTAAAATTGAATTTTTAGAATCATCTGCCAAAGGATTGATTAAATTATAGCACATTAAAGTAACTTTATCAACCGGCGGAACACCCATTTTTTCAGGATATTTGTATGGATACAATCTCAGGGTAACAGAAATTTCCTTTTGGGATATCGGCTTTAATTTTTTCAGAAAGTAAAAATATCGGTCTTTTGTAGAAGCCGTCCAGTCACAATCGATCTGAATTTCATTAACAGCAATGGAGTCAAACTTCTCGTTGGTAAATTTATTGATGAGAAAGTTTACATTATCTGCCAGTTTATCAAGATCCTTTTCCGAACTTTTTTTAAATACAATATTTTTAATGTAAACAGTCGGAATAACAGTGTATTTCTTCGGTAAATTTTCTTCGCAGTAAGATGATAACCTTACATTGGTTTTTGAAATCGGAAAACTTCCCATCGCTTCGGTGTAATCCACTTCAAAATATTTTACATACAGCTTTTCGACATTCTGCTGTTCAAGCATATTCCTTTCGGGAACAGAAACTTCAGAATACGTATCTGTTTTCCAATAGTAAAAGGCATTATGAACTTTTTCCACTTTATTTTCACAGGAAAGAATAAGGAAAAGAAGAGGGAGAACTAAAAAGATCTTTTTCACCAATAAAATTTTAAATAGGTTACAATTGAATTAAAACATTTCTGCAAATGTAAAAACAAAACCAATACCTTTTTAAGATTTTATTAACATTTCATTAGGATTTTATTATGTTTTTATTTTCGTGATCAAATTACCTAAAATAAAAGTCTCCACCACCCCAATAAACCACCAAACCGGAAACCTGAAATACGTGTACAAAAGCGTGAAATTATCAACAATTGGCTGATTTTTTGTCGCATTTTCAATTTCAAAATCAACAGATAAAAGCGGAATAACAAATCCGAAAAATAAAAACGCAACCAGATATAAAATCCAGTTGCGTTTTTTAATTATTTTAAATTTCCAGACAAGAATGTTGATAAGGAAAATTAATACTAAAATGATATAATCAAATGTCCCGAAAAGCATTTAGGCAAGTGTCAATCCAAGCTTTTCCGCTTCCGCAATCACAAAAGTTCTCGCTTCCTCGCTGTCATTTGCAATTTCGCCTTCCAGAATGGCTTCTTTTACTTTTTCCTTTAAAATTCCGATTTCGCGACCCGGTTTCAGATTAAACATTGCCATAATTTCTTCTCCTGAAATCGGCGGCTGGAAATTCCTTACCTGATCTTTTTCTTCAACTTCTTTAATCTTAACAGCAACATATTCAAAATTTTTCTTAAATTTCTCCTGCTTTTTAGAATTTTTGGTCGTAATATCGGCTTTACAAAGGGTAAACAGATCTTCCATATTTTCTCCTGCATCAAACAATAATCTTCGCAACGCAGAATCCGAAGCATCATCGGTAATCAGAGCAATCGGTCGAGACGAAAGTTTTACCATCTTCTGAACATATTTCATATCCGGACCTAAAGGCAGTTTCAATCTCTGGAATAATGTTTTTACCATTTTTGAGCCTAAAAACTCGTGTCCATGGAACGTCCATCCTGTTCCTTCAACAAATTTTTTGGTCGGTGCTTTTCCGATATCGTGGAGCAATGCAGACCAACGAAGCCACAGGTTTTCCGTGTTTTCAGAAATATTGTCTACCACTTCCAAAGTATGGTAAAAATTGTCTTTATGGGTTTGTCCTTCCACTTCTTCTACTCCTTTCAGATCAATCAGTTCAGGAATAATTAATTTCATTAAACCTGTCTGTTCCATTAATTTAAGACCAATAGATGGCTTTTTGGAAAGCATGATTTTATTAAATTCCACCATGATTCTTTCCATCGAAACAATTTTTATTCTTTCGGCTTCCTGCTTAATGGCTTCCAAAGATTTTTCTTCAATTTTAAAATTTAAAGTGGAGGCAAAACGAACGGCTCTCATCATTCTCAACGGATCGTCAGAATAGGTTTGAGCGGGCTCTAAAGGCGTTCTTAAAATTCCTTTTTCCAGATCATCTATTCCGTTGAAAGGATCGATCAGTTCACCAAAATTATCCTGATTTAAAGAAATTGCCATGGCATTCACCGTAAAATCTCTTCTTTTCTGGTCGTCTTCTATGGTTCCTCCTTCAACTTCCGGTTTACGGCTGTTTTCGGTATAACTTTCTTTTCTCGCCCCTACAAATTCCAGCTCAAGATCTTTGTATTTGATCATCGCCGTTCCGTACGTTTTGAAAACAGAAACTTTTATTTTCGGATCAATTTCCTTTCCGACGTTTTGGGCAAGTTCAATACCGCTTTGTTCGGTCACAAAATCAATATCCGTTGATGCTTTTCTTTTCATCAAAAGATCGCGTACATAACCTCCGACAACATATACAGACTGATTGTTCCGGGCTGCAACCTCCGAAATGATTTTAAAAAGTTTTAAATTTTTATTTTGAGTAAGATTAATTTTCATTTTGTAATACACTAATGCCGTTCATTAATCATAATGAGCATACATTTTATTAATTTTTTCATCTTCATTAAAAAACATCACTTCCATTGCATGTTTATCCATAATAGATTTGTAAAACAAAGCCACAGAATCTACTCCTTCCGTAGATTTTATAAGCTCGAAGTGAAGATCAGGATATTTTTCCAGTGCTGCTTTCCAATATCCGCGAACCGCAGATTTTCCTTTAAGTGAACTTTCTTTTCCTCCTGTTGCTAATTTTATCATCGGCGTAACAATCTCTATATCATCTGAATAATGAGATAAAATAACATCCAGATCGTGCGAATTCCATGCTTTGATCCACTCTTCGGCAAACTTTTGATGATTCATAGCGATTGTTTTAAAATTGAAGTTCTGCAAAGATAAAACTAAAAAAAGAAATCCTGCCGATGCGGATGAATAAGACTTTAAAATAAATGATAAAAGTCGATTATTCTCTCAGTACTTTTATCCTGTTGTCGCTCCAGACTTTTATTACCGACGAACCCGAATATTTTGAAACTTTTTCGCGGTCTTCTTCTACTGCATAATCTACAAGATCAATCATTTCAGGAGAAATATCCGAGAATTTCAAAGGACTTTTTTCACCGCTGAAATTGGCAGAAGTAGAAACCAAAGGTTTGTTGAGTTTTGTAATCAGCTTTTTACAAAAGTCGTTTTTTACCAGACGGATTCCAATGCTTCCGTCTTCAGCCAACAATTCTTTTGGCAATCCTCTCGGGTTTTCATAAACAATTGTTACAGGTTTTTCGCTTAAATCGATAATTTCCCAAGCCATTTCCGGAACATCTACCAAATCCTGCAATCTCTTTTCAGATTCCACCAGAATGATCATGGATTTGTTTTTTTCCCGTTTTTTGATGTCGAATATTTTGTTTACGGCTTCTATATTGGTAGCATCACAGCCAATTCCCCAAATGGTATCTGTTGGGTAAAGAATTGTGCCGCCGGATTTTAAGATTTCTATTATTTTCTCCATGTATAATACATTTTACGCTTTAACTAAAGCCAATACTATAATTTATTTTTAATAGAAGGATTACATTCTGCTTCTATTAATTTATCTGTGTAAATTTACAAATCTTCGCGTGAAATTTTCGAAAACAGAGTTTTTATATTCAATAGAATGGGCTTTAGCCCATTTTAAAAATCATTAAAATCAAATCTGGCTTTAGCCAAACTTTATTATTTAACATCAGTTCGGAATAAGAAATAAATTTAAATAATTGATTTATAAAATTATATAATTTATCGCAAAGAAAAACAAAAGATTTTTTTTTTACTTATTGAAAGTTGGTAAGGTAAACAAAGCCATTTCGTTTATTTAAAAAAGACAAAAACGATATTACTTTGATCAATTTTACGCCTTTGTATATCTTAAAAGCTGAATTACTGATAATTGAATCTCTTTGTTTAACATGGCGTTTAAGAAGACTTATCTTGAACTCAGATTATTTAAAATTATATTTATCCAAAAATTCCTGATATTCTTCCGCAAACGATTTCTTTTTGTGATGACTTTCCTGATTTTTAACGTAATTTCTAACTGTTTCAATCATAGATTCAGAAACTGAAACAGCAAAATATTCGTCCTGCCAAAAAAACTTTTCTTTTGTCAATGCATTTTTATTGATCCAATATGAAGATTCTCCTTTCAATAATTGAACAATTTTTTCAATATTCTGATTGGAACCCAGAGAAATTAAACAATGACAATGATCCGAATAACCATTCACAATATCCAGAAAAATTCCTTTTTGCGAGGCATTTTCTTTTATGTGTTTCCAGACTTTTATTCGTAACTCCGGAGTATTGAAATAGGGAATTCTATTTTTCGTTGAGAAAACGACATGGATATAAATTTTAATAAATGGCATTTGTGTTGTTTAGCCAAAAATATGAAATCTATATTAAGTTTTGGCTAAAGCCGAAAGAATGATTTTAAATCAGTAAACGGACTAAAGCCCATTTCTATTGATCAATGACAGTTTTATCATCAAGAAGGATCATTGAAAAACCTGTCAAAGTAACTTTTTTTCCTAGTTAAAGTAAATTTTTTCTGGTGCAGAATTTTTCTTATATCTTTTCGGATGATATGTTGTGAAAATAAAACCGGAGCATTTATTCTCCTTCCACTCTTAATCACCGTGTATAAAACCGACTGATCTTTAAAAAAAATTATAATTGTTCTTTCTTCGTCTAGAAAACTAAAGCTGTTTATTGGTTCATTAAGATAAATCAGATTATTGGAAATATTTGAAATTCTGTAATGATACTTTTTGCCATAATCTAAAACTCTTCTTTTGGCTTCTTCTTTATGAATACTGAAGGTGATTTCTTTCAGTCTTTTTTCTGTAAATAAACAATATGAAGAATAAAGTACAAAAATTAGAATAATACTATATATAATATATTCAAAATCACTATTTGTAGATGGAGTAATTTTGTATAAACCAACTATTGAAAAATAAATCAGGGCTCCAAAAATCAAATAATTGGTATACCTGTCAATTTTATCTAAAATACTCTCATCATAAATAAGTTTTCCAGATTCAATGCTTTTGGTAATATTAAGATTCTTTAAACTACGCATTGCTTTTCTGCGTTACTTTTAAATAAAGCGAAGAAAAAGTCAGAAATAAAATTGCAATCAGCCATAAAAAACAACCTGATTCTAATTCAATTATTGAAGCTATTCTTCCACTTTTTGTAATTGTTATATTATCAAAAAACATAAATGAAATTGCTAAAAATGACGAAATAATAAGAGCTAAAACTGCTTTGCAATTTCTTTTGATTGTCAAAACTATTCCTAAAAAATAAAGAAGATTTGCAACCCAAACAAAACCTTCCCAACGAAATCCGTCAAAATAAGTCCAACCCAATAAAAAAGCTAGATAAGATGGATAATGTATGCTGCCAAAATATTGATAATTTACACAATCTTGAGTCAATGATATTAAAAAAATCACCGAACTGATTAGAATTACAATATTTATTTTTAAATGCATCACAACTTCGGCAAATATCTTTCTTCAATAATATTCAAATGATGAATATTGTGACCAACAATTAATTTTCCGATGGTTTCGGCAGAAATCTGGTTTCCGTTGGCAGATCCTACATTTTTTAAGGCTTCGGAATTTGCAGTTTCTAAAAGAATCTGAGAAGATTTTCTGATCAGTTGATATTCTTCCAACAGTGAACTCAGTGTTCTTTCATTCGCGAAAGACTGTTTAGCGTACAATTCCTCATCAAAACCCGGCAATTCATTTTGGTCGCCTCTCGCAAAAGCCAATATTCTGTACTGAAAGATTCTTTCGGTATCGGATAAATGCAGAAGGAGTTCTTTCAGCGTCCATTTTCCTTCCGCGTAGGCAAAAAGAGATTGTTCTTCTGAAAGTTCAGAATAAATTCCTACAGTTTTTTCTCCGGATCTTTTCAGTTCTTCCAGCCAGTTTTCTGAAGGAATTAAATCTAAATATCTTTGAACGTATTTTTGAAAATCAGTCATAAATTATGAATAATAAGTAATTGGTAATGAGTAATATTTTAGTAACAATTAAGATTTCGTAAACTGTTACTCTGGTAAATTGTTACGTTATGAAATCTTCCATTCGTAAAAATTCACTTCATCGTAGATTTCGAATCCGCAGCTTGGGTAAAGCTTATTTCCGATATCATTGGATTTTCCGGTTTCAAGAAGAATTCCGGCGGCATCGGTTGATTTTGCAAGTTCTTTGGATGCTTCAAGCAGTTGTTTTGAAAATCCTTTTCCCCGATAATTTTCATTCACATACAAATCATTCAAAAGCCAGTATCTTTTCATTCTTGTGGAGGAAAATAACGGATACAACTGAACAAAACCGACTAATTTCCCTTCATTTTCGGCAACAAAAATTTCGGAATCATTATTTTCAATTCTTTCTGTTAAAAATTTTTCCGCAGCAGGAATATCGGAATCTTTATGATAAAAGATCCTGTACTGATCGAACAGCTCAGCTAATTGCTGTACATCTGCAAGTTGGGCTTTTCTTGTCATAATGGGAGTTTAAAACTTTGTCAAAGCGCAAAAAACTTCATAAAGATTTGACAAAGTAGATTATAAGTGATGGTCGTAGCTGAGAACGCGCTTCATTTTCCAGTTTTTTCCGTCCAGAATCCAGAGAATGGTAAATTTTGCACGGCTTCCCTTGTTCCATTTTCCGTTGTAAAATTCAGCAAAATCATGCTCTCCTTCCTGAATGAAAGCATACAGAACATTATTATTGTACAAAGGATATACTTTCATGGAATTTGGAATCAGTTCGCGTTTCACTTTATTAGGTCCGCCACAGATATTATTTTTAATGGAGGCTTTAAAGGCTTCTTTTCCGGAAGTAATTCCGCCTTTATCGTGGTAGAATTCCAAGTCTTCGCTTACGATAGAATCATAATGAGAAAGATCGCAATTATTGAATCCGACATTGAATATCAGACTGTCTAATTTTTTCGCCGTTTTGTACAGTTCATCGGTATTTTTAACCTGAGAAAAGGCAATCTGGCTTACCATTAACAGGAATAAAATCTGGATCTTTCTCATCATGTTTTTATTTAAAATAATTAATAATTTATTTTTAACGCAAAGTCCACAAAGATTTTTTGACTACTAAACGCTTTTAAGTTCGCAAAGGTACTTCGACAAGCTCAGCATAAACTATTCAGTCAGCAAAGACCTCAGCGAAAATTTTAATTATTATTTTGTATTAAGAAAAAGCTCTTTCCAGATCTGCGATAAGATCTTCTGCATCTTCGATTCCTACGCTTAAACGAACCAAATCGTCTGTAATTCCCAATTCTGCACGTTTTTCTGCAGGAATGGAAGCATGAGTCATCAAAGCAGGATGATTCGCAAGAGATTCTACTCCCCCCAAAGATTCAGCTAAAGTGAATACTTTTACTCTTTCTAAAAATTTGATGGCATCTTCTTTTTTACCTGATTTGAAAGTGAAAGAAACCATTCCTCCGAAATCTTTCATCTGAGATTTTGCCAGTTCGTGCTGCGGATGAGATTCTAATCCCGGATAAATTACCTGATCTACAGCAGGATGAGATTCAAGGTATTTCGCTACCGCCATTCCGTTTTCAGAGTGTCTCTGAACTCTTAAAGCCAGTGTTTTAATTCCTCTCAACACCAAATAAGAATCGTGAGGTCCTAAAATTCCTCCGCTTGCAAACTGAATGAAGTGTAGTTTCTCTCCCAGTTCTGCATCTTTTGCAATTAAAGCTCCCGCAATAACATCGGAGTGACCTCCCAAGTATTTTGTTGCAGAGTGCATAACGATATCGGCTCCCAGATCAATAGGTCTCTGAAGATAAGGCGTTGCAAAAGTGTTATCCACTGCAACCAGAATATCTTTTCCTTTTGCCACTTCAACAACTGCTTTAATGTCAACCAGTTTCATTAAAGGATTGGTTGGCGTTTCTACCCAGATTAATTTTGTTTTATCTGTAATAACGTCATTG
Source organism: Chryseobacterium sp. 2P (assembly GCF_059579425.1). Taxonomy (NCBI): domain Bacteria; kingdom Pseudomonadati; phylum Bacteroidota; class Flavobacteriia; order Flavobacteriales; family Weeksellaceae; genus Chryseobacterium; species Chryseobacterium sp. 2P. The sequence goes on along the minus strand of NZ_CM184194.1, from coordinate 1,181,147 downwards.
ATTTTAGAAACATCATCAAAATTCACGAAGGTAAATTTCAACTGATATTTTTCGAAAAGTCTGGTGAACATTCTGTATGTTCCTCCGTACAAATCGTCTACTGCAACCACTTCATCTCCCGGATTTAATAATTTTAAAACACAGTCGATTGCCGCCAGACCGGAACCGAAAGCCAGACCTCTCGCTCCGTTTTCGATGCTTGCCAAAGAGTCTTCCAAAGCCTGTCTTGTAGGGTTTGCCGCTCTAGAATATTCGTAACCGGAATGTACTCCCGGACTTTTCTGTGCGAAGGTAGATGTTAAAAATACAGGTACATTCACAGAACCTGTTGCAGATTCGTGATGCTGTCCTCCGTGTATTACTTTTGTATTGAAATTCATTGTTTTATATTTTTGATTTGAAGCTGGGGATGATGGAAGCTGGATGCTTTTGTAAACTTCCAACATCAGGCTTCCCTCATCCAGCTTTTTTTACATTTTTATCGCCGATTTTACTGCGAACTCTTCTGCCATCTGCTCCAACCATTGTGCCACATCTTCTTCTCCTGTTGCTCTTTGGTAGGTATTTCCCATAGAAACAAGTACCTGATGAATAAACATTTTCATCTGATCCACCGGCATTTCTTTTGTCCAGAGATCAATTCTCAAAGCTTCCATATTTTTTTCGTCCCAAACGGAGATCATGGTTGCTTTTGTTTCTTCTTTTTCAATTCCGCCGTCCTGTGCATTCCAGGTGATGTTTTCCGGAATGTGGTTTTCATCCAGTTCTACATCTATCGTAATCTGAGTTTTTCTCATAATTTTCTATTTATTCTACTGTATATTGTTTGCCAAATATTTTACATTCAGCGTATTATTTTACTTTCGGTTTATAGCCAGACTGATTAAAGATCACGGTTGCATCTAATCCTAAGAAATCCTGAAGTTTGGTTTCCGGTTTTTGCTTCAGATATTCTTTACAGATCTGCCATCCTGTGAAAATGGCAATCTGCGGAGAAGATTCGTTATCAATTTCCGTATAAAATTTCGAGAATGGTCCCGGAGCGATAAAACGGTCTTCCAATCTGTGATCGTCTCCAAAAATGATATTATTTTCCACGAAATAATTCCAGATATTCGCTTCGTTGGAGACTGCCCATTCATATTGCTTCTGGGTGTAGTTCATTTTCAGATATTCCGGATATGTGGGTAAAAAAGCATCTTTAAGAATCATGATTTTACCGTTGAGAATCATCATATCGATAAATTTCTGATGATCCGGAGATTCTTTCACAAAACCTTCCGCGAAAATCTGCGCGACTTTCGGAACAATATTATTCGGGTTCATGGATTTCTGGAAGTACATTTCCAGTCCTTTATAATTGGGATTTCCGTCTCCCATAAAGCCTGTCATATCAATAAAAAGCTGATTTCCTTTGGCATCATAAAAAATAGGATCCTGAACCATCTGCAAAGCCGATGAAAATAAAAATACTTTCGGACTTTTAAAGGAAGGAAAATAAAATCTGATGTGCGAAAACAAATCCTGAAGATCGGTCTGGAGTTTTTTCTGATCTATTTTTGCAGCTGCTTCCTTGTAAATTTTAATTTCTTCAGGATCTACTCTTCTTTTGGCAAAATCTGCATCGCTTACCGTTCCCTGAAACCAAGGAAATTTAGCTTTAAAACTTTCCGATGAAACATTCGGATCGTAAAGTTCCTTGGAAATATCTGTAATTTCTACTTTTTCCGCGGGAGTTGTAATCTCTACGTTCCATTGATTCTGAGATTCTTTTTTACAGGAATTCAATCCTAAAATTAATACTAAAGAAAGTGCAGTAATTCTGAAAATCTTCATACTTTTACATGAAATTTAAGTGTACAAAAATACGGATTTAAACATAATATAATGATGAAAAATAAAATAATTCCGGTGCTTATTCTGATTTTCTCTGTATCCTGTTTCTATAGCCAAAGCCTTATTTTTAAGGATAAAAATCTTGAAAAAGCAGTGATTGAAAATTCTGATCTGAACAAAGACGGAAAAATGAATCAGTTTGAAGCCGAAAGGATTGAAAATTTATTTTTAGTGAATAAAGGGATTACAAATACCGAAGACCTCGCGTATTTTAAAAATGCTAAAATGATCGTGCTGGACGACAACAGTATTTTAAATCTTTCCCTGAAAAATATGGATCATCTCCAGCTTTTTTCCTGTACAGGATGTAAAATATCAAATTTCAAAGCTGAAAATCTTAAAAATCTGGCTTCTCTCTATCTCGACAACAACCAGATTGAAAATATTTCGCTGAAAACGACGCCCAGAATTGACCAATTAACCGTATCTTTAAATAAAATAAAAACCATTGATGTGAGTTCGCTCAAATATCTGAAAAAACTAAATCTTGAGCATAATCTGGTTCAAAAACTGGATATTTCCAAAAACATGAATCTGGAAACCTTAAATGTGATGAAAAATCCGCTGAAGGAAACAGACATTAAGAAAGGAGCAGCCAATGTGACGATTTTCGGATTTCAGCAACAGTAATTTTATGTATTTAGAAACACAAAGACTTATTCTGAGAAAATTTGAAGAAACAGATGCAGAACGCCTGTTTCTCCTCGATTCCAATCCTGAAGTGATGAAATACATCGGAGTGCCTCCTCTTTCCGATATCAGCGAATCTGAAAATGTAATTAAAATGATTCAGCAGCAATATCTTGATAACGGTGTCGGAAGACTCGCTGTAATTGAAAAAGAAAGCGGACTGCTGATCGGCTGGAGCGGACTGAAATTAATTACTCAGGAAATAAACGGCTACAATAATATTTACGATCTCGGCTATCGTTTCATCCCGGAATACTGGGGAAAAGGCTATGCACTGGAATCGGCAAAAGCTTCGCTTGATTTTGGATTTAACGATCTGAAAGCTGAAACCATTTATGCTCACGCTCATTCTGAAAATGAAGGTTCCAATCATATTTTAAGAAAATTAGGCTTCGAAAAAACCGGCGAATTCACCGGACCGGACGGAATTTGCTTCTGGTATGAGCTTCAACATCAAAATTATAATGACTAAAATTATATTATCTATTCTGTTCATAATCAGTTGTGTTAGTTGTAGCAAAACTAATCATCATACATCACAAATTAATGAAAGTATTGTTCCTGCCTTGAATGTTCCATTCGGAGCAATTGTTCCTATGGAAGTAAAAATAATTGATGGAGATTCCTATCATATCAAAGCAACTGAAGGAAGTTATTTATTAGAAATAAGCTCAATTAATAACAAGACTTTGAATGAAAAAATAACATTGAACTTTCAAGATGAAAGTGGTAAACTTGCAAGTGATAATTTTGAATTTTATGAGATTCTTTACAATAAAAAAGCAGAAATTATTACTGAAGATACAATAAAAATAATTAAAAACAATTTTGTAGGGAAAACATATAAAATAAATGCATATGAATCAGGCAGTTTCGTTGGAATACCTGATGATTATAATAAATATAGTATTTCACAAGGAACCAAATTCCATTTTCAAAGTTATCTTATCATCTTAAAAGCAGAAGAAAAATAAATATAAACTCATAGAAAAATATAAACAATGCAGACACAAAAAGTTATAGACCATATTGTAAACTGGCTGAAAGATTATGCAGTAAAAGCAAAAGTAAACGGATATGTAATCGGAGTTTCGGGGGGTGTGGATTCGGGTGTCGTTTCTACTCTTTGTGCGATGACAGGGCTTGAAGTTCAGGCTCTGGAAATGCCGATCCGTCAAAAAGCAGATCAGGTAAACAGAGCGCAGGATCATATTGAGGATCTGAAAAAGAAATTTCCAAACGTAAAATCAGAAACCGTTAACTTAACTCCTGTTTTCGAAAGTTTTGAAAATATTGTCAGCGCACATTCAGAAGGAAATCCTAATAACAATCTGGCTCTTGCGAATACAAGATCACGTTTCAGAATGCTGAATTTATACTATTTCGGACAGCTTCACGGACTTTTAGTGTGTGGAACAGGGAATAAAGTAGAAGATTTCGGAATCGGTTTCTACACCAAATACGGCGACGGCGGTGTGGATGTTTCTCCAATCGCGGATCTTTACAAAACGGAAGTTTACGAATTAGCAAGAGCTTTAAATTTAATTGAAAGCATTCAGAATGCAATTCCTACGGACGGACTTTGGGATGCAGAAAGAACGGACGAAGACCAGATCGGGGCAACCTACCCTGAACTGGAAAAAATACAGAAAGAATACGGAACAAAAACAGCAGAAGATTACGAAGGCAGAGACAAAGAGGTTTTCCAGATTTTCGACAGAATGCATAAAGCAGCAAAACATAAAATGGTTCCGATCCCGATCTGCGATATTCCGGAAGACTGGAGAGCATAAAGTAATGTAACAATCTAAAAGTTTAACAATGTAACAATTGATTGCTAAACTGAAAGATTGATACATTAAAGTTGTTTAAACTTTTCAGAATTAACCGTAAAAGTCACAAAAGATGAATTAAACTTTTATTTAAAGTTGATCATTATAAATGAAAAAGTTCACAATAGTTTTTAAAAATCTCTGATTTTTATTCTTTTGAGCGTTTTGGTTATTATAGAAATTCACTTTTAGATTGTCTTTTGTTACTTTTGCGATTTAATAAAAGTTTAAACAAACTTATTGTTACATTTTTTAATTTAATACTATGAATGGTAAAATAAGATCTATATTTTTCATTTGTTTAGGGCTTCTTTTCGGGATGTCTGTAATGTACGTTTATAATAACTTCATTGCGAATAAAAAGGAAATTTCCTCTAAAAATCCAAGAATTGAATACGGCAGTTCTGATATTTCAGGCTCGGCATATTCGAGTCAGGAATCTATCGATCGGCTGACGGAAGAAAAAAAGGTTATTGCTTATGTTAAAAAAAATCATCAGCTTCCGGAGTATTACATCACCAAAAATGAAGCAAGAAAGATGGGCTGGAATCCAGCCAAAGGAAATCTGTGTGAGGTTTTGCCGGGAAAAGCAATTGGCGGAGATCACTTCAGCAATAGGGAAAGAACATTGCCTGAAGATGAAAAGTATTTTGAGGCTGATGTAAACTATCATTGCGGAAACAGAAATGCAGACCGGATTGTTTTCACGAAAGACGGTGATGTTTATCTCACGAAAAACCATTATAAGAGTTTTGAAAAGCAGTAGTTGTTGGTCATTGCGAGGATTGAAGTTAGCCTGTGCTTAGCTCCTCGCAATGACTTACGCTCACTGATTTAAAATTAAAAATAAAGTTATGAGTACAATATATATAGATTTTACAGACATCGGAGATTATGAAGACTTCTATGCCCAACTGAAAGAAAAGATCAAACTTCCTGAGCATTTCGGAGATAATCTGGATGCACTTTCTGATGTAATTACAGGAGAACTGGAAATGCCTCTTCACATTGAGTTTGTAAATATGACGGTCGATCAGCTGGAAACTTTTGAAGATCTTCTTCTCACGCTCGAAGATGCTGAGGAAGAAATGGAAGACTTCACTTTCACTTATTTTCTCGAACAGTATGAAGATGATGATGATCTGGTTGAAGACCAAGAATAAAATAAATGACAAAAAACGCGGAATAATCTGCGTTTTTTTATTTAATAAAGTTTTTAATATCTAATGAAAATACTCAAAATACTGCTAATCCATCACTTAAAATCAAGGCATCTGTAAGGCATCTGTAAGGCATCTGTAAGGCATCTGTGTGGTATTAATAAATTTTTAACAAACCTTTCAAATTGTTAATTTTAGATCAAATTAATAATAAAGGCTTATGATCATTTGTGAAAACCTTTTGTTTTCTCATGGCGCTGAACTCCAACACTATAATTCCGGCGATTATATTTTTAAAGAAGAAAGCACTCCAAAATATTATCTGCAGATAAAGTCCGGAACGGTAAAATTAAGCAGCTTTCTGGAAGACGGCAAGGAATTTATCCACGGAATTCCTTTCGATGGTCACTGCTTTGCCGAAACGTATATTTTCCACAGCAGAAAGTATGCAGTAAGTGCTGTTGCGGTTACAGATTGCGAAATCATCAGGCTGGAAAAAAATAAACTGATTAAACTCGTATTAGAAAAACCCGAACTTCTCCTTAAAATATATTCTTACACTGCGGACAGAATGCGCTACAAACATATTACTTCGGCTCCGTTTTCTTTCCGGGATCCGATTACAAAGCTTAATCTCCTTATGTCCCACGTGAAAGCTCATTTCGGTTTTGAAGAACAGTTTTCTTTTCCGGTTCCTTACACCAGACAGCAATTAGCCTCGCTTACAGGAATGCGCATAGAAACTGTGATCCGCGCAATCAAAAAAATGGAACAGCAAAACATTGTAAGAATAGACAACAGTAAAATTTTTATATAAAAAAATCCTTAACCAAACAGCCAAGGATTCATTATCATTTTTTGAGTAAAATATTATTTGCCAATAACTTCCGTAATCGGATTCCCGACATTTCCACTCGGAAACTGTATTTTAAGCAATGAAGAAACGGTAGGTGCAATATCGGTCATGAAATAAGCTTTATTGCTTTCACCATGCTGAATTCCCCACCCCATAAAAATTAACGGAATATGCGAGTCGTAAGAATTCCATACGCTGTGCGTTGTTCCTGTTTTTGAATACGGAGGAAGCATGGAATCGTGTGAAATCAACTGAATATCACCGCTTCTCTGCCTGTTGATCCCGTTGATAATTCTTTGTTTAATCGGTTCAGGAATAGAAGATTCTGAAACTTTATTTACAGGAACAGCATATAAATCTGAAGGATCACTCTCAATTTCTTTTACGGTGAAATCTACAACGTCTTCTAATTTAATATTGTTTTCTTTGAGTAATTTTCTGTCGAAATAAATCTGGTAATTATCCACCGCATTGATTAATTTATCAACCCCGAATTTTTCTTTTAATTTAAGATTGACGTTTTTATCCATTCCGTCTCCGAAGAAACCTGTCGTGATTTTATGTTCCTGCAAGAATCCTACAGAATGAGCACCGCCATGATCTGCCGAAAGAAAAACGGTGTACTGTCCTTTTCCTACTTTGGAATCCAGATAACTGAAAAACTGAGCTAAATCTTTATCGAGTCTCAGATAAACATCTTCCACTTCGATAGAATTCGGACCAAATTTATGCCCTGCATAATCCGTTGATGCCAAATTAATCGCTAACATATCCACAATATCGTCTCCTCCTAACTTTTCACCTTCTATTGCGGCTTCGGCTAATTTCAGCGTTAATGTATTTCCGAATGGTGTGTAACGAATATTATCTTTTTTAGCCTGATAATCTGCGGCTAAATTGCTGTAAGGAAAAGTAGGTGTTTTGGCACTTCCCAACAAGCCTTCCCATGAAGAATTATCCGGAGAACTTTCTGTATACTGATCGATCGGAAGTAAGGTATTCCAGCCGTTGGCAACCAATTTATCCGGTAGATCCTGAGAATTGAAGGTTTTTACCCACTGTGGAAGATCATTCATGTACCAAGAGCTTGTAATAAAATCTCCTGTGGAATCATCAAACCAGAACGCTCCGTTCGGCGTATGTCCTGCCGGTAAAATAGAAGCTCTGTCTTTTAAAGAAACCCCGATTACTTTACCCTGAAAATTGGTTGCCAACCTAAGCTCATCGGTAACAGTGGTAGACCATAGATTTTTCGGAGAATGGCTTCCCACTTTTGCATTAGCTGTTCCTACAGGCTTTACACTTTCATCTGTAGTACAATAAACATTTTGTCCGGTTTCTTTATCCATCCAGTCATTTCCTGCGATCCCGTGAATTGCAGGAACGGAACCTGTGTAAATACACGTGTGTCCTAAAGCCGTAACAGTAGGAACATACGGGATATGAACATTATTTAAAGAATATCCTGTATTTAAAAGTCTTTTGAAACCGTCGTTTCCATATTTGTTATAAAAACGGTACAGATAATCCCATCTCATCTGGTCCACAACTAAACCTACTACAAGTTTTGGTCTTTCCAACTGAGAATTTTTGTTCTTTTGCGCATTGATTGTAAGTACGGACAAAAAAGCAGCCGCTGCAACCGAAATTTTCCTAAGCATCCCGTAAAATTTTTATTGAGGACAAATTTACGGGTTTTGAAAGTTTTGATGTGTGAAATTTTATTTAATTTTGATTTCTATTGAGTTCATCTGCATTAAAATTTCAATTAATATCCTTTTTAATGATGATCAAACTTTTCTTTTATCTGGTTTTAGCATTATGATTTTTTTTCCGCCATCATTATTATGCTCGGAAGTGAAAAATATTTTTCTCAGCTTTTAAAGTGAATACAAGAAGAAAAATACCTTCTTATTTTGAAAATGAAAGACAAGTAAATCAGATGCAAAGATCATTGGTTTTATGGGAAGGGCGGAAATCCCGGTTCTTTAGCTTTAAAAATAGAACAATACATTCCTTACAGCCTTATCAGTACAGCATCTGATGATCTTGACTTTGAAGAATTGAGCAGTTGCCGTTTTTGAATTGATAAATTTTAGTTTTACTTTTTACTGTAAATTTGGTTATAGCCTTTCAAAATTTTTTTTTGAATTTATCGTTATATCAGAAATAAAATTTACCATTATGAAAACCAAATTATTCTTATTTCTGATTTTAAGCGTTTTAAGTTGTAACCTGTTCGCTTATCCGATTTCTCCAATGCCATTAAGAAAATTAATCATTGAATCTGAAAACATTGTATATGGTGAAGTTTTAGATATAAAAAATAACAAAAAAGTAAAAGAACATGACTGGTTTAAATCTGAAATTGTTGTTTTAAAAGTATACGATGTTTTACACGGAAATATTAAGTCCGGTCAAATTATCGAAGTATACACAAGTTCGGAAATATCCTGCCCTGCTCCTGCATACTACGAAAAGGGAAAATTAACATTGGCCTTTTTGTATAAGGAGAAAAAAGAAGACAGATATTCTACCCATTCTTTATCGTATGGCTCAAAAACATTAGAAAAAAAAGAATATTCTGTTTATAAAAAGAGAATTCTTGAAATGCAGGATATTTTGAAAATTATAAATGAAGAAGAAAAACATGCTAAAACAGTAGATTGGCTTGTAGAATGTGCATTGCAAAAACCCACAAAATGGGAAGGAACTTATGAACTTTCTCCTGAAAGTGATTTTATGTCTTTTTATGATCGCGATAAAGATACTTTTGTAAGAAAATTTGAACTAAACGACAATCAAAAAGAAAAATTAAGACTTTATTTTCTTTCACAAAAAAAATTAGATTACAGTGATTTAGGATTGCTGGATCTTGTTGCAAAGCCAAATGACAAAGAACTATTAAGTTTTCTGATTAGCCGCTTTAAAGAATCTTATAATGACTTTATTTTTGAGGGAAATTTTTTCATGTCAAGAATAGCGGATTTATCCGGCAGAAATGATCTTAAGGAAATATCAGAAAAAAATGAAAAACTTGACATGTTTAGTGAAAATTATGATCAAAAAAACAAAGAAATACTGACTGAATTTGCGAGTAAGTTATAAATTTAATGAAATATTTTTGATGTAAAAGTTCCGAAATCTAAGGTCAAATACAATGCTTTAAAAGGTAAACTTTCTACCGAAATATAGTTTAAGTACGCGAAAAAATACCATTACAGTCATAATATTACAATCGAATAAGAGACTGAAAAACTAATTCTGGAAAATATATTGAATGATAAAGCTTTTATACACATTTTGTGAATTTAATGCGATTCTCCGGTTGATTTTTTTTACATTTGGTATTAACACAAATATGTAAATATGTTTCGTAACAAAAACTTTTTAATCATGAAAATTTTCAGACCTTTTCTTTTTTCGGTATCTCTGTTGTTATTCGGATGGCTGTTTATTAGCAATATTAATCTCATTAACGTTGCCGCAACGCTGAATAAAGCAGAAATCAATTCTGAAATCGGAAAGGTAAATGCATTCAGCAATATTGATCAGCTAAAGGAGTTTACCATCAAAAAAATTAACTCTATGGAAGTAATCCGGGAAAGGTTTTCGGAAAATGCCATGATAAGAATTGCTGTTATCTCAGTTCTTGTCCTGATCCAGATTCTGCTTTACGCTACAAAAGGTAATTTTCATGCTCAGAATTCCAAGTTTTAAGCCATGGAAATCAGAAAACTGACGGTATTTGAAGAAAATTTCATTCCTGATACCGATTTCAACAATTACGAAACCGAAAAGATTTTTGTGGTTTCGGCAATTGAATCGAACAACACTTTTGAATTTAATCTGAGAGAGAAAAATCAATATTATCAAAAGAAATGTAAAACAGAACTTCATGATATTGAACATTTAAACGCAGTAGCACAGCAAGGTCATTCTTTCGGAATTTTTGAAAATGAAGAACTTATTGGATGGATCATCTGTGATTACAGAAGGAAAAATAATAGTCTTTTTATTGAGAATTTGTGGATTCATAAAAAGTTCAGAAAACAAAATCTCGGGAGATTGCTGATTAAAAATATCAATCGTGAAGCCAGAGAACTGCAATGCAGAATAGTGGAAGCAGAAACCCAGAACACGAATTATCCTGCAATAAAGTTTTTTCAGAAAGCAGGATTTCAGTTTACAGGGATCAATACAAAACTGTATAACAACTCAACAGAAACGGCTTTGTTTATGAGCTTTGAGCTGATGTAATAAATTTTCACTTTCTGTTAAAACTTAACTTATCCACAGTTTTTAAAGGTTATCCACAAACAACTAACAATTTTAAGAACCGATAATGATTACAAAAGCTTACATTCAGGAATATGGCAATGGAAAAACAGAACCTGAATTTCTGGAGGTAAAAAACGTTTTGGAATCAAGAGGAGCTGATTGCGAATTTTTTACCATCAAAAAATTACATCGAAATCAGATCCTGCTTAATAAAGAAACGCTGATTGTCGGAGATCATTCATCAATGTTATATACTTTCAAAAGATTGGGAATCAGTCCATTCACCTCATCTTATCCTCAAAGTTTAAGACCTTATTTAAAGCGGACTGTTTGGGAAACAACTGTAAAAAAACTCATGATGCAAAGTCATGAAGAATCTTTAAACATTTTTGTAAAGCCAAAATCTAAAATCAAACTTTTCACAGGATTTATAATCAATTCGCAACATGATCTTCTCCGTCTGGAATCATTTTCAAAAGAAACAGCTTTATTCTGTTCATCTGTTGTTGAATGGCTTTCTGAATTTCGGGTTTTCGTGAATCAGTCAGAAATTGTCGGAATAAAAAATTACAGTGGCAACGAAAATCTTCAGTTGGATATGGATATGGTAAAAACTGCTATTAAAGATTTTGAAAATTCAGACGAAAGAACAAATGCTTATGGAATAGACTTCGGAATTCTGAGCAGTGGAGAAACCGCATTAGTTGAGTGGAATGATGGTTATGCCTTAGGTTCTTATGGTCTGGACAAAGAAATCTATACTGATCTGATTTTAAGCAGATGGGAGGAAATTTTACAAGAAAGTAATTTAAATCTGTAATTATGGTTTTCCATAATTATTTCCTGCAATGATTTTTTAGTTTTGAAAATCTTTAAAACAATAATCATGAAAATTAAACTTACTCTTTTTACTTTATCCGTTTTTTTATTATTAGGCTGCGGTAATAATAAAACCAATCCAAGAACAACAACGGAAAATGATAGTATTTTATCAATAGCTCAAGAAGAAACAAATACTATTAATGGACAAAGCTCAAAACCCAGACTAGTTCAGAGATCTATAAATTCTACAAATGGAACAGATCTCGAACAACTAAAAACCGAAGCATCCAGACTAAATGGTGGAGGTTCAATAAAAGAAGTTAAACTTGAAAACGGAAAAGCTGTCATTACATATGTCAAAAATTACAATGAATATAAGGAATTAAACCCTTCATCAGGATTAACAGAAAATGATTTAAAATTATATTGGTCAACAGGTAATGAAATTCAAAAAACACTTGTTGGAAGTCCGGCAAGATTAATGAAGAATCTTGATTTTATCAATGAAGTAAAAATAATATTGCCATTTGAGAATAAAACTTATCAAATCAATATTACAAAATCCCAATTAGAGAAATTTGTTGGCAAAAATATTTCAAAAATTAAAAATGACTGGACTCGAACTTTTGCCGATCCTTACATTTATAATCAAAAAGGCAGAGAAGGATTTTTCAGTAAATTCGGAACCGTAAAAAATAATTAAATGCAATAAAAAATCCGCGCCCTTCGGGCGCGGATTCCTTGTATATAAAGTTTAAAATATTAAAATTTCAAATCTCCATTCACTTCTCTCACTGCATTGGCAGCTTCAGCGAATTTCAACTGCTCTTCCGCAGTAAGGGTTACATTTACGATTTTTTCTACCCCATTTGCTCCGATAATCGCAGGAACACCAAGGCAGATATCGTTTTGTCCGTATTCTCCTTCAAGCATTAAAGAACATGGGATCATTTTTTTCTGGTCGCACGCAATTGCCTGAACCATTACAGAAACAGCCGCACCCGGAGCGTACCAAGCTGAAGTTCCTAATAATTTGGTAAGCGTTGCACCTCCTACTTTAGTTTCTTCAATAACGTATTTCTGTTGTTCAGCATCTAAGAATTCTGTTACAGGTACTCCGTTTCTTGTTGCTTTGCTCAATAGAGGAAGCATTCCTGTATCACTGTGAGCCGCGATTACCATTCCGTCTACGTCAGAGATCGGAGCTTCTAAAGCTTCTGCCAATCTGTACTTGAATCTTGCAGAGTCTAATGCACCACCCATTCCGATGATTTTATGCTTAGGAAGACCTGAAGTTTTGTGTACCAGATAAGCCATTGTATCCATTGGGTTAGAAACCACGATGATAATTACTTCCGGAGAATGTTTTACTAAGTTTTCAGTAACTTCTTTTACGATTCCCGCGTTAATTCCGATTAATTCTTCTCTCGTCATTCCCGGTTTTCTTGGAATACCTGAAGTAATAACCGCTACGTGAGAACCTGCAGTTTTGCTGTAATCTCCTGTTGTTCCGGTAATTTTTGTATCGAATCCGTTAAGCGATGCTGTCTGCATCAAATCCATTGCCTTACCTTCTGCAAAACCTTCTTTAATGTCTACTAAAACTACTTCTGAACAGAAGTTTTTCATTGCGATGTATTCTGCACAGCTTGCTCCTACAGCGCCTGCACCTACTACAGTTACTTTCATAATATACTTAATTTATTGTTTTTTAATGGTATTACGGAACTTTACAGTTTCATAATATAACTTTTAAAATTTATTTATTTGAATTGTTTGTTTACTTTTGGCTTACAATTGAAAACTCCCAAATTTAACAATTCCTGAAAAATTAGGCAATCTTTCAGGAATTTAATTATCTTTAAAAGTGATATTTATGTTGTAGACAGCAGTTAACGGACGTTTAGAAGAAAGGCATACAGTTTTTTAGCTCCCGATAAAACCTCATCATAATTTTTCTCAGAAACCTCATTATCAATAACTTCCTTAAAGTTTTTCCACATAAATCCTGTATTTTCACGGTAACAGCCGAAAAAGTTGAACGTAACATCATCAAATCCTTCTGTTTTGGAAAGCTGTTTTGCAATAACATTTCCTCCCAGAGTAGAACCCTCGATCACGTACATTGCTCCTAAAGCTTCATTTTCATTGGAAAAACTGAGTTCTCCTGAAGCCTTGCGATTTTCCATGTCCAGACTTTTAAGATCCTGCTCAATCAAAGGAAGTTTTTTTCTTTCTTCAAGCTGAAGTTTGTCAGAGAATTTTTCTGAAAGACTGCCGAAAATCTGATCTTCGGAATGAAGAAGCATAAGGTAATTTCTGTCAATGATCTTTTTATAGTCTTCCAATGTAAAAGTTCGGTCGAATATTTTTTTAGAGTTAAAAAGTTTTTCCGCGGCATCGTGAAATTCTGCCGTATTTTGTTTTAGATATTCAGATACCATAACGGAATTTTAAAGTAATTTTTAATTAAGGTTTTTTGAAGGTAAGAATGAAAGTCGTCCCGTTTTTACTGCTTTCGTAATCTACGCTTCCGCCAAGTCTCTGCATGATTCTGTGCACGATCGATAGTCCTACTCCGTTTCCTTTAAACTTCTTCGCATTATCCATTCTGTTGAAAATTTTAAACATTTTATGTTTATTTTCTTCCGGAATTCCGATTCCGTTGTCTGCAATTCTGTAGACTACCATATTCTCTTCTTCCTGTCCTCCTATGATTACTTTTGGATTTTCCTGATGAGAAGAATATTTTATGGCGTTATTGATGATATTCAGGAACGCCTGATGAAGCATGGTTTTATCGGCAAGAACATCCGGACATTCATTGATGATAACTTCACTTTCGGAAGTATCAAAAGTTATTTTTGCATTTTCGGCGATCTTTGCAATGGTTTGTGCGGTCTGTAATCTTTCCAGTTCTATTTCGCTGTGTTTGGCACGGCTTAACTGGAGCACATCATGCATCATTTCCGCCATATTATCGATTTCCTCGATGATGGAATTGATCTTATTTCTGCTTTTATCCGAACCGTCCGTAAGACTTTTCAGAAGCATCTGAGCATTAAGTTTCATTACCGTAAGCGGCGTTCCCAGATCATGGGAAATCGTGTAAGAAAAACTGTCGAGTTCTTCATTCACTTTTTTAAGCTCATCATTAAGCCTTTTAATGGTAATATAATTTTTATGAGACGTTTCAAGGATCAGATCACGAACTGCCTGTAATGCCGCAACGTTTCTGGAGTTCCATCTTTTGGAATTTCCTTTAATGTCTTCGGTAAAAATATGAAAAGAAGTTCTGGGAGAAACCACTCGTGTTTCCTCTCCGTTTTTCACAATTACATCGATCTTCTTTTCAGGATTTCCCGCCCAGTTTATGTGTTCATCAAATTCTTTACGGAACCAGATCAGCAGATTATTTTTAGACTTTTCTATGAAATAAAAAGCCACTCCGGCACACTTTTCATCAAGACCAATGTCTTTTCCGTGATCTTTCAGAAAACTTCTGCTGAGATAGATATTTTCGTCTATATTTTTATGCGCCCACTGTACAAGATTTTCAATGATTTCCTGGCTGGGAGTTTCTCCATCGGTAACGATTTTATCGTCAGCAATAATAGCAAGCCCGTCCGCTTCAGGAAGATCTTTTATCTGAGCTTTATTTTCAATTAAAGAATCGAAAAGATTGTTATATTTTAAAAATTCCTCTTTTAATCTGGAACATTTTTCGTTAAGATACAGACGGTATTCAAGCTCTTTTTTTGCTTTGAAGGACGAGTAGGCATTGGAAGCCAAAGCCGTAAAAATTCCTGCCTGAACACGATCTTCAAGATCAATATGTTTTGGCTCTGAGTTCTGGCAGGTAACCAGCCCCCAAAGATAATCATCAATGATAATAGATATGCTGAAACTGGAAGATGCTCCGGAGTTTTTGATGTACTGACCATGAATAGGCGACATACCACGCGATCCGGAATAGGTAAGATCTATGGTTTCACGGGATTTGCTGAGGATTGGAATTGTCTCCGAATGAACGTTACTGAAAATTCTTTTTCTTTTTTTAAGGTAAAGTTCTCTTGCCTGTTTCGGAATGTCGGATTCAGGATAATGCAGTCCGAGATAACTCTCGATATTCTCGCCTCTTTTCTCCGCAATTACTTTTCCCGAACCGTCCATCATAAATTTGTAAACCATCATCCGGTCATAATTCACGATTTTTGAAAGCGTATTTAAAAGCTGATCCCAGATCTCCTGTTCATCATCAATAATGTAAAAATTATCGTATTTGTTGGAGATTCTTTTATTGGGATTAATGATAACTTTTTCAAACTCAAGGAAAATATTATCCTTGCTTCTGAAAACAGAAAAATGATATTCTGCACCTCCAATAAAGATTTTATCAAAATAGGTTTCGTTTTCTCTTTTCGTAAAGTCGGCTAAAGAATTATAAATATCAGATTCTATAATGCTATTAAAGCTTTGCGGAAAATCCGTAAGCTTCTTATCAAAAAGCTGATCTGCATTTTCGATATTAAATATATCCTCGATATTCTTACTAAAAAAAGCTATGGAATGAGACTTTGCATCAATGCCAATCAGATAACCAAAACTTTGTATGTAGCCCGGAATATGGATAGGCTCCTCATGACACTCAACAAAATTCATATAATATTTTGACCTATCAAATATACGACTTTTTTTATCTAATCGGATTTTTTCTCTATAAACGCGTACCACAAAAAGTTACAATATTTCAGCAAAACATGAGTTTTATAGAATATTTTTCTTTATTCATAGGATATACAGGAAATTCAAAACCAGAATATTTTACACTAAGCCTAATTAAATTTAACCATAAACCGTTATTTTTTTTTCTAACGGTATAATTTTTATTTATCTGCAGATAAAAATCAGAAAGAGACTATCATTTTTATAAAAAATACAACTTTCAGAATTCCAGCTGATTGAAATGACGAAATTAATCCCTCTCCTATTCTACACCGAAGAAATACAATCCTGCTTTATACCAATTGTATATGGCAACTGTGGTTACACTTCTTTATCGAAGTACAGCATATAATATTTTCCGTTTTCATCTTCTCCCTGTGCAATTTTCTGTCGGTCGCCGTGGATGTAGATGTGGAAGTTTTTGTCTAATTTGATGATGCTTTTAAAATGTCTCTGCGTTTTCTTTACAGCGGCTTCACTAATCGGGAATTCTTCTGCAATATTAATCTGCATATCCTGTTCGTAATCGGTTTTAAAATTGTTGAAACTTTCGATTACATGTTCGTCGCCCAAAACTTCGGCAGCAAATTCATCAAGCTTAAATTCTTCCTTTTCTTTGAAAAAATTGATCGATTTATTTAAAAAATCTGCCTGATCGGCTTTGGAAACTTCAAATTCCTGAGGCAATTGCTTGGTAATATAATCTTTATACACCATTAACGCTTCCTGTGTATGAAAATATTCGTCGTCGCGCTGCTTTACTTTTAAAAAATCTTCGAACCAGTAATACATATCTCCGTTTTTGTTGTTATCCACAACAGAAAGTACGTATCCCGTTTCTTTATCGTTGTTATAGATTAATGCCGCTTTATCTATTTTAGATAAACCGATTCCCTGATCTTTTTCGATGTCGAAAGTTTCATCATTGGGAGCAATTTTAAGGAAAGATTCTCTTTTTTCGGTCTTAAAAATTCCGATCTTGTCTACTCTTTCAGTTCCTTCCCTTTCGTCTTCAAAATATACAATGAATAATTCTCCACCCTGAACTCTCGGGTTTTCAGCAGCTTCAAAAAGATGTTTGGCGATGTTTTCAGATTCCCAAAGGAATTTCGACTTGTCATCAAAAATTTCGGAAACAGAACTGTACACCGGATTATTCACCAGATAAGAATCGCTGTAAAAATGGAAAGTTTCTTCCGATTTAAAGGAACCTAAGAAGTAATTTTCCAACAGTTCTGCCATTCCTTCTTCCAATTGCAGTTCTTCCTGAGAAAGTGTTAAAGATTCTCCGTTGATTTTATTTCCGACTCTGTGTACTACGATTTTTGAAAACATTTCCTGAATATTTTTGGACTGCAAAGATATTAATTAAATCAGACAATCGCGAGGATTTCCATAATGATAAATATGCTATCATTTTGATAAGATTTTGAAGGATTTTAAAAATCAAAACAAATAAACAAAACATTAATAATCAACACTTTAATTTAAATTAAAATTCAAAGGCATTTCTTTGGCAGCATCATTCTCAAAACATAAGAATATGGACTTAAAAACTTTGAACAGAATAGATAAGCTGAGAAGATTAAAAAGCAAAGGACCGCAAACGCCGAAATGGCTTAAACCCTATCATCTTCTGATTGTTGCTTTTTTGGCGGTTTTTACTTTCGGGGCATGTATTAAAATTTTGGAACTTAATCAACAATAATATGAACTATTTAGAAGCTGCACAGGAAATTAAAGAAGTAATTCCTGAGATTGAAAATGAACTGAAAAAGAACAGAAAGCAAAACTCTTATGGTCTTATCCAGACTTTCACAGACAACATCAGATCCAGAATTAAACAAAATGACCGGAATATTCTGTTTCAATGCCTGAAAAAGATGGATGATATTTACAGAAACGGAGATGCTGTTCTTAAAAACGCTGTGGAACATACGTTTATTTTTTCTCTGGACAATTCTACCGCTTTCTGTAGCGACGAATACCGAAAAATGATCTTTAGTCATATTTCCGAAGATCTTCAGACCGCCTATTCCAGACAAATCTACAGTCATAACATCTGAGCTTATTACATTTTTTGAAGATGTTATTACAGAAGTATCAAAAATTAAAAATAAAACATCATTAAAAATCAACCGATTATGAAATCTAAAATAAGAAGAATTTCTGACTGGAAAACGCTTCAAACCACCACCAACAGACATAATATTGAAATTCTGGCAACGCACATTGCCGTAATCGTAGGCGTCTTTGTTTTTGCAGCCATTCTGTAAACTTTGGTACAGTTTTCGCCACAATAGGAAGTGTTACGAAAAATATTAATTATGATGAATGTACAGATGCCAACTATTAATCAAAAAATAGCCAGTGAGTATTTAAAATTTTTCTATCCACCCCTTCGCACAGAAATTACCCAATTGTCTTCACAGGATAATTTTGCAGGGATTATGCAGGCAACCATTAATTATCTTAAAAAACTTCTTCAGGAAGCTAAGGTAAATATTATTGCCCACCACATCAAACTGATGGAAATGATCTATAAAGGAGGAGATTCTTATGTGAAAGATATGATCGAAAATCTTTTTGTGCGGTCTTTTGAAAGCTTTAAAAAGCACGCTAAGATTTCCCACTGGAAACTTCTTTACCAATATATGCCTGTGACTTTTCAGGTGATCTACAATGATCAGCGAAAGCAGGATAAAATCTTTTTCGGAAAGTAAATTATCTTTAAATATAGTTTCGGCGAAGCCTTTGGCTTCGCCGAAACTTTTTAATTCTTCTTTAAAAAAGTCTGTTTGACTGTCTGAAGTTCTTTGTCGTTCATTCTTGAAGACTTTTTAAGTTTGGCAACAAAAGTATCTACTTCTTCAGCCGTTGACGGACATCCCAGATTTTCGTTTTTATCATTGAAAGAATCTGCAAGAACCTCCCCTTTCGGATTCAGAACAAGCCAGAACGGAAGTCCGGCTTCTTTGCCTTTGTATTTTTCCATTAATGCTTCTCCACCCGGATTTTCAAGTTTTTTCTTTTCGCCCATTTCCTGAACATCTACATAAGCGGTAACAAATTTTTTATCAAAAATCGGCTTTGTTTCCGGTAAATTCATGTTCTTTTCCATGACGTGGCACCATTTGCACCACGAAGCGTGGAACATGAGCAAAACATTTTTATTTTTAGATTTAGCTTCGCTCAGCGCTTTGTTTAAAACAACATCCGCTTTTTCCTGAGCAAAATGTAACTGAAATAATAACAAGCCTAAAAGCAATAGAATTTTAGAAATTTTCATTTTGGATCTGATTTAATTTCTACGAATGTAAACATTTTCTCTGTGCTTTAAAATATTCAGGTAAAAAATTAAATTATCTCCAATCCTTTTATTTTTGTAAACAAATACTTTAAATGAAGCGGAACAGTACAATCTTCTTACTTTTTACAGTTATCTTTTGTGAAGCGCAGATTTCTGAAAAAGTAAAAATGTTAGCCAAACCTTTAGATACAATACAGTATGCAGAATCTTCACACATCGGAATAGGTGGTGAAAGAAGTAAACTGTATGATGATTTCAGAAAATTATCAAAAATTGCTACCAATGATGAGCTTTTTTATCTGGCAAAAAACGGAAGCAATTCTTTACGATTATATTCCGGAAAAGAACTTTTTAAAAGAAACGATAAGAGATTTCTTGAGATCTATCAATATTATCATGACAATCCTTTATTCATGAAATATATAGATGGCTGTGTTGGAGAAAGAAATGATATTAAATCTTATTTCAAAGGTGAAATTTATTCCGCAAAAGAGATCATTACCATTAGAGATTCTATTTTAAAAGAAAAAACAGATAATTTTACTAAAGCTCAATTAAAAAGCATTAATGATGAAGGTTATAAAACCTTGAAAATAAAAAGCGTAGAATATTTTTTAAATGAAATTAAAAAAATTGATTCCGGAAAATAATTTCCGGAAAGCAAAAATACCCGAGCTTTCGCTCGGGGATTTTCTATATTCTGTCTTGTCCTGAAAAAGGTTGACTACTAAATACCAAAAAACCAGTCATCCTAATGAGATTAAAAAAAGTATCCGCCCCTGTTCAAGAATACAGTGAAGCATTTAAAAGACAAGTTGTCTCCGAATATGAGCGGGGATTATATACAAAATCACAATTACAAACCCGCTATAATATCAGGGGTAATTCCTGCATTCCCAGATGGTTAATGAAATATGGTAACTTTACTTATGAAAAACAATTAAGTAAAGGCAGACCCATGAAAGATCCACAGAAACAGAAGATTAAAGAGCTTGAAGCAGCATTGGCCAAAAAGGAAGAAGAAATCAAAGTGTTCAGGAAATTTATAGAAATTGCAGAGCGTGAGCTTAAGGTTGAGATTGTAAAAAAGTCTGGTTCCAATCAATCCAGGAAATAAAGGTAAATACGACTCTTTCAACAGAGAATATCTGCCGATTGTTTGGCTACAGTAAGCAAGCTTATTACAAGAGACAAAAACAGCCTGTTTCTACAGATCATGAAACAAGAGTTATAGAATTGGTTGTATCAATTCGTAAAAAGATGCCTAAAATAGGTACTAGAAAACTTTATGTTTTACTTAAGAATGATTTTGAAAAGGAAGAAATTCATGTAGGAAGGGATCAGTTGTTTAGCATTTTGAGATCAAATTATCTTTTAATTCCCAGAAGGCACAGCTATTTTAAAACAACCAATTCCAGACATTGGATGAAAAAATATCCCAATATTATCAAAGGAAAAGAATTGAAATGTTCGGAGAAAGTTTGGGTTGCAGATATTACTTATCTCAAGACCAAAGAGAAGAATTATTATCTTCATCTGATTACCGATGCCTATTCTAAGAAAATTGTAGGATACGAATTGAGTGATAATTTACAGACCAGCTCTACGTTGAAAGCATTAAAGCAAGCCATACAGAATCGACTGTACAAGCATTCACTCATTCATCATTCAGACAGAGGGTTGCAGTATTGCAGTAAAGAATATACTGAAACACTCAAGAAAAGTGATATGCTTATCAGTATGACCGAAAATTCGGATCCTTATGAAAATGCTATAGCAGAGAGAGTGAATGGTATTCTGAAACATGAATTTGGATTGATTGATACTTTTGAAAATTTTAAAAATCTTTCCCAACAGCTTGAACAAGCAATTTATTGCTATAACAATTTAAGACCGCATTTTTCTTTACATTATAATATTCCAAACCAAGTACACATGAAAAATAATGTGAAATTAAAAACCTATAAAAAACAAAATCAGAATAGGAAAATTCCTACTCTGATTTAAGTATATTTGTGATATAAAACTAGTTAACCTTTTTCAGGACTAGTCATTATCTAACTTATTAAGTCTTATTTCACTTCTTCTAATATAATAACTACTATAAATCAAATAGTTATATTTTTATGGTACAAATATGGTACAAAAAAGTTATTCTTTATTTATGTATTAAATATTTACACATAAAAACCTTCTCAACTAATGGGAGATATTATAATTTACAATCTAACCAATATTATAATTTTTTTGACTTAGAACAGTATTTTATAAATAATCTTTTTTATTGATTTATTTTATAATAAACTTTGTATTCAGATCGCCAGTTTTCAAAATATAAATACCCTTAGGAAGATCTGTAAGAATAATTGTATTATCTTTTTGAAATGGATTTTCAATTGTCTGTACTAATTGACCAGTCATATTATAAATCAAAGCAATTTTATATTGTCCTAGATTTTTTCCGCCTAACACATAAATCTTATTATCTTTTACGGGATTAGGAACGATCACAAGACTTTTTGACAAATCTACATCTGCAACTCCCATATAAGCACCCCAAATTAAAGCGACGAACTCAGGACGATCGATGTATGGATTTCTATTACCTTGGTAAGTGAATGCCGCATTATTTCTTGCTATCTCAAAAGGAGAAACAGGATCTAAATTATTCCACTCGAGTAATTGTTTTAATTCCCATGTCTGTAAGCCAGGGTAGGCTGTACTACCTAATATGTTTCCGCTGCTGAAACCTGATAGCTGCGTCTCGTATCTGGTTACAAAATATAATATCATTCTGGCAATATCACCTTTAAACTCATCAATTGGTTCAAAAACAGTCCCCGCATAACCTGCAGATACTGAACTTCCCAGTTTAGAACCGTTTAGTGATGTAAATGAGGTTGATCCTACTTTTCCAAAAGGATAATTTGATCGCATTCCGTTGACTTTTCCGTCAGTAGGTGTAACAAAATGGACATCAGATCTCATCGGTAAATTCTGATTAAATAAACTTTGCGGTACGACATGTTCTCGGTTGTAACAGTCTCCTTCAACACTATAATTTCCACATTGTTTGACTCCATGATTATAAATATATGGATCTGTTCCTGTCGGATTTTCAGAATACATATCCATTACAGTTCCATCATTTTCGTAGAAATAATCCCTATCTGTGCTTTGAAAAGCTGTCAGCAAATTGCCATAGCCATTATCTTGGTGGCCGTTGGTAATGATAGTTTTCAACTTTGACTTTAAAGAAGCTCCTGATAATCCCGCAGTGCCATCATAATAGTTTGACGGAGCCTGTCCATAAACAGAATTTAATACAAGGCTTACCAAAAGAGTTAGTACAAGTTTTTTCATTTTGATTTAAATAAAGGGTTAATATTATGGTTTAAAAAATTTGTTGATAATTTGTCATTTTCCGTCATTATGAGTGTGTGTTTTTTCCGAAGGATGCGAATGAATCTTAACATATTTGATATTAAAATTGTATACCTGATGAATTACCAAAAGGAGCATAAAAAGAAGCCAGCCAACAATAAAAAAAAGATCTTGAGAAGTAAGCCTGTGCTTACCTCTTCGAATAATTTTTCTTCTAAAACGTCGTTTAAATCCCATGTTCTAAATTAGAAGGTTATCTGATAATTAATCCCAAAAGTATTGCTATGACCATTCTTTTGATAAAGAGGGGCAAGCATAGAGACAGATTTTTTGTTTTTATTAGCTGATAAAAACATATTGATTTTCGGAAATAGCCAATAAGCTAATTCGGTTGAAAGTATTCCTACCCCAGCGCCCGCTACTACATCTGTTACCCAGTGTTTGTTATTAATAACTCTGTAAACACTTGTGAATATTGCAAATGGATATCCTGATAAACTGAGCCAATAATTACTGTCTCTATATTCTCTATACATAAACTGCGCTGTTGAAAAAGCAATTGCTGCATGCCCAGACGGAAAAGACATATTGTTGGATTTATCTGGGCGTTCTTCTCCAATTAAATATTTTGAAGGTATTACGATTGCTGTCGATATTAGCTGCGATGTTGCAAGAATAATTGTTCTTTCTCTTAAATTATGCTTGCCTTTCAAACCTGAAATATTAAATCCATAAACCATCACGGCAGGTATGAATTGGGTATAATTATCCAATGTAGAATTATGAAGATTATGGTCTTTTACTTCTTTTCGTACTCCTGCATCAAATTCTTTCATTTTAGGAATAGCGAAACTCATCGCTCCTATGGATATTAAACTTGTAGGGGCTATAAGTCTCTTATAACTAAAATTATTTTCAGGTTTTTGGACAGCAATCGTATCCCCAATTTTTTCACTTACTGTTAAGCTATCCTGTGCTAAAGCCAAATTGCATACTAGCATAAAAAAAAGAACTGGAATCTTATTTATAATATTGATTATCATTGCATTAATTGAAAAATTAGAGTAAATAGTTTTGTTGAATATTTTCAATAAACAACCTGTTCTCGGTTTGAGAACTTTATTTTAATTGATATTTGTTGGAACTTTTCTTAAGTGATTAGTGAAATTAGAATGCTATGTTATTTTTATTTGAAATTCATTCGTTGGATGCGTACAGCATTTAGAATTGCAATCAATGCAACACCTACATCTGCAAAAACAGCTTCCCACATTGTTGCCAATCCTCCGGCTCCAAGAATTAAAACAATTGCTTTGACCACAAATGCTAAAATGATGTTCTGCCAGACAATTCTTTTAGTTTTTTTGCCAATGTTAATAGCCATTGGTATTTTTGAAGGTTTATCATCTTGAATCACGACATCAGCAGTCTCAATGGTCGCATCACTCCCTAAGCCGCCCATGGCAATACCGACATCACTTAAAGCAACCACTGGGGCATCATTAACACCGTCACCAACAAATGCAACGCTCTCATTTTTGGATTTTATTTCTTTCACCTTGTTCACTTTATCCTCAGGAAGAAGGTCACCGAAAGCGTTGTCAATTCCTATTTGTTCTGCGACATATTTTACAACGCTTGTTTTGTCACCACTAAGCATTGTTGCCTTTACATTTAAATTATGTAACAGTTCTAAAGTTTTTTTAGCATCGTCTTTAATACTATCAGCGATAGTTATGTAGCCTGCAAATTTTTTATCATAAGCAATTGCAATAACGGTGTAAACAATTTTTGAAGGATCAACATCATATTGAATATTGAACTTATCCATAAGCTTGAAATTCCCTACGAGTATATCCTTACCGTTGATTACAGCTTTAAGACCATGACCTGCAATTTCCTCAGAATTCTCAACATTAATTGATGTATCCAAATCGCCAACATATTCGTGGATAGCAGTTGCCACAGGATGGGTACTCTTGCTCTCTACAACATTAACCATCTTAAGGATTTCATTTTTATCAAATTCTGATTTAATATCGACTTCCTGAACTTTAAATACTCCTTCCGTCATAGTACCGGTTTTATCCATCACAACATTTTTTATTTCGGCAATCTTATCTAGAAAATTACTGCCTTTAAATAAAATTCCGTTTCGACTTGCTGCACCAATACCTCCAAAATACCCTAAAGGAATTGAAATGACTAAAGCACAAGGACAAGAAATTACCAGAAAGATCAAAGCTCTGTATAACCAATCTCTAAAAATATAATTATCGACAAAAAAATATGGAATAAGACATATCAGTACTGCTAACACAACAACAATCGGAGTATAAACTCTTGCAAATCTTCTTATAAAC
Source organism: Chryseobacterium sp. 2P (assembly GCF_059579425.1). Lineage (NCBI taxonomy): Bacteria > Pseudomonadati > Bacteroidota > Flavobacteriia > Flavobacteriales > Weeksellaceae > Chryseobacterium > Chryseobacterium sp. 2P. The sequence goes on along the minus strand of NZ_CM184194.1, from coordinate 1,155,828 downwards.
AGCTCCGTAGGTGCCTTCTGCGCAGTCGCATTTTGAACCAATTCTAAAATCTTACTGAGTTTACTGTCCTCATAAGCTGTATTGATTTTTACCAAAGCAACACTATTCATATTAATCATCCCTGCAAGAACAGTCTCTCCTTTATTTTTTGTATCAGGTTTACTTTCGCCGGTTAGTGCTGCCGTATTAAAAGATGCTGAATCTGAAATAAGCTCTCCATCCAAAGCAAGTTTTTCTCCAGGTTTTAACTGTATGGTTTGCCCTATCTCTGCATTGGAAGCTTTAATAGTTTTTGTTTCGTTATTTTCAATAATTGTCACCTCATCCGGTCTTTGATCAAGAAGAGCTTTAATATTACTTTTTGCTCTTGTTACTGCTAGTGTTTGAAAAACTTCCCCTACAGCATAAAATAACATAACAGCTACACCTTCAGGATATTCACCAATTATAAAAGCTCCTATAGTTGCGATACTCATCAAAAAGAATTCAGAGAAAACATCACCATCCTTAATGCTTTCAAAAGCTTCTTTTAAAACAGGAAGCCCGACAGGGGCATAAGCTGCTGCATACCAAACAATACGAATCCAATCTTTAAACCAGTCTGGTTTAAAATAATTATCTAACGCAATTCCCAACAGAAGCAATAACAATGAAACTATTGCGGGAAGGAACATCTGAAAAGTACTCTTATCACTATTGTCATGATCGTGGTTATGTCCATCGTCATCGGAATGATGCTGTACTTCTTTCTTTACATTTGTTGAACAACAGCCATTATCCTCAACAATGAGTTTTTTGGCTCCTGCATCCTTATAAATCTTGCCTTCCTGAGGCGTACAGCAAAGCTGGTTACCTTGCTCATCGTAAGTGTGTTGATGTTTCATAGAAGTATATTTTAAGTGATTTTTAATTTTTTATTTTAAATTTTTACTTTGCTCCTTCTTTGCAATCCAGTTTTTATACCATTTGAATTTATTCAGGCTTAATACAAAAAGGGTGAGAACAGTTGCTAAAAATGACAATAAAAACATATTTAAGGCAAGAGCCGCTCCAATAGCTGACGCTGCCCATAGTGCTGTAGATGTTGTTAATCCCTGCATATTGCTTGATTTATCTTTTAATGCTAATCCAGCACTTATAAATCCAAGTCCTGCCGGAATTGCTGCAAGCATTCTGGCTATCGCTGATTTATCATCTGTAAGATGAGAGGCAACCGCAACAAAAAGACAAGATGCCAAGCAAAGAATAGCAAACGTTCGTATACCGGCATCTTTATGAGCTGCTTCTCTTTCATAACCTATAATGCTGCCGAATAATATAGATAGCAGCAATTTGCCTGAAAGAATAAGTTCAAATTTTATATCCATGTTGTATCTAACATTACTTGATTATTTTTGTTTCAAACCTTGATTTTTATAGAGATAATATGCAGTTTGATAATTTGCGACAGCCTTGTTAATATACTGATCAGAAAAAATCTTTGGTATCTGTTGATTTTGCGTTTTATTATATAAATAAGCTTCCACTTTCTGCTGAGGGCTCAATATCACAAGTTTATCGTTTTCCATATATCCCAACTTTTGATAGGTACTTACAAAAATTCTAGGAATATAATTGTCGCTCAAAACATTCTTACCATAAAGGTTACTTCTGTAGTTCCATCCCATTAAATCAAATAAAGTTGGATAAAGATCAATTTGTGAACACATTTTTTCAATTTTTAAAGAGTTTTGGTTCGGAAGATTTATAATCATTGCTGGGATATGATATTTGGAAATATCAATTTCATTTTTACCTGCGCTACTTGCGCAGTGATCAGCTACAATCACAAATACTGTATTTTTAAACCACGGCTTACTTCTAGCTTTTTTAAAGAATTGTCCGATAGCATAATCTGTATATTTTATTGCACCTTCCCTACCCGAACCGGATGGTATATCAATTTTGCCATCAGGATATGTAAACGGACGGTGATTGGAAGTGGTCATCACAAAATCATAAAAAGATTTTCCTTGTTTATATTTCTGGTCTGCCTGTTTAATCACTTGATTGTATAAATCTTCGTCACAAATCCCCCATGCATTTTCAAACGTAATTTCTTTCTGGTTGATCGGCGTCCTCAATGCCTGATAGTTTTCTTTTGCCAAAGGATTTCTCTTCTTATCTATAATATCATATCCGTTATTTCCAAAATATTTATTCATATTATCAAAATATCCATCTCCTCCATAAATAAATGTGTTATCGTAACCTTGTGCACTAAAAATTGAGCCTATAGTTGTAAGATGATCATTATCTTCTCTTCTGACAATACTGTTGCCTGGCGTTGGTGGGACAGCTAACGACAAAGCCTCCATTCCACGCACTGTTCTGGTTCCTGTAGCATACATTTGTGAGAATAAAATGCCACCGCCGGCTAAAGAATCTAAATTTGGAGTAAGCCCTTGTTTATTCCCGAAAGTACCCATAAAGTCCGCGCTGAAACTTTCCATTGTTATCATTATAACATTTGGCTTTATAAGATTTTGTTTGCTGGATATTTTTCGTTCTATAGAAAGGTTATTTGAGAAAAATCTTTGATTATCGTTCAAATCAGTTCTAACTATTTTAAAAGCGCTTTCGTTATCAATTAGTTTGTAAAAATGATCGTAATTGATTTCATTGTTTTTATAGGCGGAGAAAAACGAATAAATTCCTGCCTTAGAAATTTCATTTTGATAACGATTGACACTTTTATCTGCTAAACTATTACTGATAAACAAAGAGTATATTATGGTAAGGCAGAAAAATCCTAAAAAAACAATTAGTCTAACCGAAAATTTATGTTGTCCGTTAAATGAAAAAAAGAATATTTTGCTTTTGTAAAACAAAATAAATATTAAGGTCATAAGCAGAAGTATCGATGATATCAAAACGGGTAAAGGGTAAGACTCATTTATGTTATTAATAACTTCGTAAGTATATACCAAATAATCTACAGCAATAAAATTAAATCGGCTCTCAAACTCCTGCCAAAATGTAACCTCGGCAAAAAATGAAAATAAATGTATAAGAAGAAAAATAATAAAAGTGCTGTAGGTAATAATTTTATTGAATAAAGACCTTATGTATTTCTGAGGAAAAATCAATAGATAAAAACTGTATGGTAGCAGAAAGAATAATCCAACTCCAAAGTCAAACAAAAATCCCAGAAGAAAAATTTTCATTATAGGTAACAGAGATAAATCAGCCTTTTGAAAACTGACTGCTAAAAATCCAAATCGGAGAAGTAAAGACGATACCAGATAAAATAAAAAAGAATAAACCAGTAATGTGTAATTGCCCCAATAGTTTTGTTTTAATTTCATATATCTAAATATTTGAAATGATTAATTGCGTAAAAAAATACGTAAGTATGTAATTCATCTTGAATAGACCCAGATTTTTATAATTCATAGTCTATTTGATGTTTTAGAAATTTTCCCATTTACTTATTTCATCTATTAATGCAAGATGGCACAACTGCTATTATAGATGAACCTCCCCCTCTTGGTGCCCTTCAGTTTCAATTTGGAATGTAGTATGGCTAATTTTAAATTCAGAGGTGGCTTTATCTGACAAATTTTTCAAAAGTTTATTGAGATCTTCCTGATGGTCGGCTACTACGTGGGAACTCATCGCATTAACGCCGGAAGTCAATGACCAAACGTGGAGATCATGAAGTTTAATAACTCCTTTTACAGATTCCAAAGAATTTCTAAGCTCTTCTATATTGACATCTTTTGGAGTTCCTTCTAATAAAACATTCACAGCTTCTTTCAAGAGCTTCCAGGTTCTCGGAAATATTAATAACCCTATCACAGCGGAAATAAGGGGATCAGCATAATACCATCCTGTCGTCAACATAATAACTCCGGCAATCATTACTCCTACTGAGGTAAGCGCGTCAGAAAGAACCTCAAAGTAGGCACCCTTCATATTTAGGCTTTCACCTGAATCTTTTCTAATAATCATGATTCCGATAATATTCACCAGCAAGCCTATTCCGGCAACGATCATCATAGCTGTGCTCTGTACTTCAGGGGGATTTTTGAACCTTTGCCATGCTTCAAACAATACATATACAGAAATTCCCAACAGAACTACCGCATTGATTACTGCCGCCAGAATTTCTGTTCGGTAATAGCCGAATGTTTTCTGTGCATCGGCTTTTCTTTCACCAATTTTGATTGCTATAAAAGCAAGGAATAATCCGACCACATCAGTAAGCATATGAGCTGCATCGGCAAGTAGCGCAAGACTTTTAGTAGCTAAACCGCCAATAACTTCGGCAATCATATAAGTGCCACTTAAACATAAGACAATTAAAAGATTTCTTTTATGTTTTGCAGAAGCCGAAATATTTTTATTCTGATCGTTCATAACACTAAGATTTGTATTAGATTAAGCCTACATTTCATAATAGCTTGTACTCACTTCTTTAACTGGTACATTCTTCTCTCCGATCATTTGCAAAAGATTGATTTCAATTGTTTTTGCTAATGATGTCATTGGAGTATCTACCGGTGTATTTTCAAAGGGGTCCTGCATTATGATTGCTGTTTTCTCAATAGCTATAAAAATCACAGGTACAATAATTGTCGTGGCAATCTCAACACCAAGTTGTGAGTCTTCCAGTCCAAATGGCAGAAGAAATGCAAAAACGTAAATCAATGTATGCAGCAAAATGCTGTAGGCACGAGGGAAAACAGTATTTTTTAAACGCTCACATTTTCCCATACTGTCACAAAACCTGATGACCATATCGTTCATCTGTACCAATTTGTATTCAGATAAATTCTCCTGTTCTGCCAATTTCCTAAGGTGATCAGAATGTTTATCTAAAAGGGCATTGGGAATATTTAAAGCATTGATGTTTTGCGATTCTAAGTATTCTCTTACTCTTATTGAAAAAGGTACTTTTCTTAAACTTTCTCCTAAAGCATTCAGCCAGATGATATGTCGTTCTGCAAACTCAGATGTATCGTTTTCTGAGTTAGGGAAAAATTGTTTTATTAATCTCATAAATGATCTTGAATCATTCACAATAGCGCCCCAAACGGTTCTTGCTTCCCACCATCTTTCATAAGATTGTGCAGTCCTGAATGCTAAAAGTAAAGAGACAGCAGTTCCTAAAAGTGCAGGAATACTCAATGGTATGGTAATTTTTTTCAAAAAATCAATGTCGTCTAAAAAGCCTATTAGAAAAGCAAAGCTGACAATCAAAACGATCTGAAATTTAATCTGTTTAACAAAATACCAAACCGAAATTCTTTTGTTTAAAAGCATAATTGAGGATTTTTTAATTATTGACTAAATTTATTTTGCAACATTGTTTTACGTTTTTTTATTACTTTTAAAATAATGTATAGAATCATAGTAAGAATACAGCCTACAATAAAAATCATATTATAATGCGTATGTCTTAGGATAATTTCTCCGGTAATTTCAAAAACAGTAAAAATCAGAAACATGGCAAAAAGTCCGTTTTTTTCTTTTAATAGAACTTTTTTTAAACTGAAGCTAAGATGAGTATTTCTGAAAAGGTATAAATTCGGTATAAAAACCGGTACTTTATCAGCCCACTTAGTATATTGCTCTCCAAATTTTCTTTCTAAAAATTGCTCTTCAGCAAAAACAATCCTTTCATAATAGACCCAATAAAAAAACACAAATGAAATTACAAACCACAGATTTTCAGTAAACATCGCAAGCCCAAGCCACATAAAAAAATTACCTAAGTACAATGGATTTCTGGTTGTACTGTAAATACCTGTAGTGTTTAATTCATCTGCAACCTGCCCTGCTTTTGTATTTCTTCCTGAAGTATTATGCGGAGTAAAACCAACAGTATACACTCTTATAATCAAACCTAAAATGCTTACAGCTAAACAAAGCATCTCAAAGAAAAGTGAACAATCATTATCGTTTTTCAGCAAAACATTTTGGATAAAAACTCCTAAGCCAAGCGCCAGAACGATAATCGGCAAAAAACTTCTGTATCTGAACAGCCAATTTCCCTGGGTTTCTAATTCTTGTTTTAAAGGCATAACTAATATTTTTAAAATCAAGTGAAATCAAGATAGGATTTCACTTGATTATTGATTAATTAATGTCCGTGGTCTCCTGCATTAGAAAGCTTAGCATTCACGAAGAATGCGCCTTTTACCACAATTTTTGCATCAGGTGCAATTGCACTCACAGGCGTAATCGCTGTGTAACCCATATCTGAAGTCCCTTTTACCACTTCAATTTTTTCAAAATTCATTTTCTTAGCCTGCTCCTTTGCATGGTTTCCTGCTTCGGTTTCATTTTTGTGACCGTGTTCCGCCTCTCCTTCATCATGCCCGTGACCATGATCGTCATCTCCTTTTTCTTCAGCGTGCTCTTCCACTTTTTTAGAAGTTTGTACAAATACATAGAATTTACCATCGGCTTCTACAATAGCTTCATTTGGAACGGCGGGAGTTTGTGAATTTCCAAGGCTTACATTTCCTGTAATATTCATTCCGTCAATCAAGCCAGCTTTGTTCCCGGTAACCATTGCATGAACTGAAATCGTTTTACTTTCATTTTCAAAAGATGATCCGATGCTGTACACTTTTGCATTAAAGGTTTCTTCCGGATTGTTGGTGAGCTTAAACTGCACAATCTGACCAACTTTCATTTTGGGAAGATCTCTTTCAAAGACTTGTAAATCCAAATGAATTGAGCTGTTATCGATGATCTCCAAAACCGGTGACGATACATCAACATAACTTCCTATCTGTGCATTAATCGTACTAACTGTTCCGCTGATTGGCGATGTAATGACCAAGCCTGATCTTAGGTTTCCATTGCTTACTTTCCCAGGACTGATTCCCATTAGCTGTAATTGTCTTTGTAACGATGATCTCTGGGTTCTTAAACTTTTTAGCTCCGCATCAGAACTTTGCAGATTCTTTTTTGCTCCGGCATCATTGTCAAAAAGCTCCTTTTGCCTTCTGAATTCCTGCTCTGCATAAGTTATTCTGCTGTTAATAGTCAGATATTGTTCCTGTAACTGAATGTATTCAGGGTTACTGATTGTAGCAATAACCTGTCCCTGTCTTACATAATCTCCTATCTGAACGGTTAATGTCTTAATGACACCTCCATACAGTGAAGTGACCGTTGCCTTTCTGTTATTGGGTACACGAAGAACACCATTTGCCTTAATAGTTGAGGCTAAATCTTTCATTTCTAAAGTTCCAAGACTGATTCCTACAGATTTCATCTGTTCTTCAGTCAGTTCCGCAATAGTTTGCGGAGCTTCTTCGTGACTTTCTTCTGCCTGTTCTGTTTTTGGTTTCTCTTCTCCTTCTGCCGGAGCATCTTTTTTTCCACAGCTGACCGCTAGAATAGAAATTAAGGCTAGAGATACAATGCTATATTTGATTTTCATTTGTCTATTTATTGATGATTGAATTAATGATAACTACAGATTCGTTGACCTGTTGAATAGATTCCAGGTATTTAAGCTGAATATTGGTGGAAGTCTGCAGTGCAAAAAGATATTCTACATAAGAAATTTCTCCTGTTTTATAACCTAATTGTCCTGCTTTGGCAATTTTCTCAGCATTTGGAATCGCTTGATTAACGTAGTAGTCATACTGATTAACATTTTGCTGATATTGATTAAATGCATTTTGCAATTGCGCTTCAAGCTGCTTTTGCTGGAATTTTGCATTTGATTCTGCCATTTGTCTCTGATATTCATAAGACTGGATTCTTGCTTTCGTAGCTCCAAATGTCAAAGGAATAGAAACACCAATTGTTGCCGAATGAAACCTGTTTCCTCCATTGAAATACTGATCCATCCCGTTGATGGTTTGAAATCCTATCAATGACTGATTAGTATATCCGATGGTAAAGTCAGGAAGTCCCAAAGATTTTTCAACTTTCTTATTTTTTTCCGCAATCTGCATTTCCTGATAAAAAGCTTTTACGGTAGGATGCTGTGCAATGGCACTGCTGTCTAAAACATATTGTGCTTGTAGCGGATGATAGTTCTGATCAAATGGAACTGAAATATCCTCTTCAATATTTAGCAATGTTTTTAAATTTTTATAGGCATTGGTAAGATAAACCTCATTCTGTTTAAGCAATAAGTTGATTTCCCCTCTCTGTGTTTCAGCTGTATTGATTTCAATTTTTTTAATATCTCCGGCTTTAAACCTAACCGTTGCAACTCTGATAAAGTCATTGTATAAACTATCCAGATTGCTAAGCTTGGATTTATTAAATTGTAAATACTCAATTTGATAATAATACGTTCGAACCTGTTTCGCTAATTCATTCATAGAAACTTCCCTGTTGATTTGCTTTCCTTTAATCTGTTCCGCAATCAACTCTTTTCTTGCTTTGAACAAAGTTGGAAATGGAATCGTTTGGGAGATCGAAAATGATTGGTCAAATTTCTTAGAGTTATACTGCCCCAATTGAGCATCCACATTCATTTTCGGGAGCTCTTTGGACGTTGGAATCAATGCCTGTGTAGCTTTAATATCCAGATCTCTCGATCGGATTGATTGATTATTCTCAATAGCAGTACGTGTAGCTTCTTCGACTGTTATGGTTCTTCCCTGTTGTGCACTAAAAGTCTGTCCTAAAAATAAAAATCCTAAAACCACAATGGCGGTTACCGATTTGTTATTGATCTTTTTTAAATTAATCTTGGTATTAAAAATAATATACAACATTGGTAAGACAAATAATGTTAAGAAAGTCGCCGTAACCAAACCTCCGATAACAACTGTCGCCAAAGGTTTTTGCACTTCAGCTCCTGCACCTGTAGAAATAGCCATCGGTAAAAATCCTAATGAAGCTACTGTTGCAGTCATTAAAACAGGTCTTAATCTTGTTTTTGTACCTTCCATTACTCTTTTCAGAATATTGGTCTCGCCTTCCTTTTCCAATTGATTAAATGTTCCAATCAATACAATTCCATTCAAAACGGCAACACCAAATAAAGCAATAAAGCCAATTCCGGCACTGATACTGAATGGCATATCTCTCAATAATAATGCGAATACACCACCAATCGCACTCATAGGAATAGCCGTAAAAATTAAAGTGGCTTGCTTAAATGAATTAAATGTAAAATAAAGCAGCATAAAGATTAAGAATAGCGATACTGGAACTGCAATCATTAATCTCTTACTTGCTGCCTGAAGATTCTCAAATTGACCTCCATAGGTAAAATAATATCCTGCAGGAAGTTTTACTTCTTTATCGAGCTTTGATTGTATGTCCTTAACTACACTTTCAACATCACGGTCTTTCACATTGAAACCTATTACAATCCTTCTTTTTCCCGCTTCGCGGCTGATTTGGGCAGGCCCTAATTTGTAACTAATATTAGCAACCTGGGCGAGTGGAATTTGCGTTCCAGAGGCAGTAGAAATCATTAGATTACTAACATCGTCAATATTTGTTCTGTGTAAACTGTCTAATCTTACAACCAGATCGAACCTCCTTTCATTTTCAAAAACCTGACCTGCTGATTTACCTGCAAAAGCTGTACTTACTGCATTATTAACGTCTTCAATGTTTAATCCGTAATTGGCCATTCTGGTTCTGTCATACTCTACGTTAATCTGAGGGAGTCCGCTTACACGCTCAATTTGGGGAGATGTAGAACCTTTAACAGACTGTATTACCTTAGCAGTCTTATCAGCATAAATTGCCAGAGAATCTAAGTTTTCACCAAAAATTTTAACTGCAACATCTTGTCTAATACCTGTCATTAACTCATTGAAACGCATTTGGATAGGTTGGTTCTTTTCAAAGAAAACTCCAGGAATCACTTCTAATTTCTCTGAGATTTCATCAGCGAGTTCGTCATACGTTTTCTTTGTTTTCCATTCTTTCTGAGGTTTCAAGATAACCATCATATCAGTAGCTTCCGGTGGCATTGGGTCGGTAGGTACTTCAGCAGCGCCAGTTTTACCAACAACCATTTTTACCTCATCAAACTGTTTTATAATTCTTGAAGCCTGCATTGAAGTTTCAATACTTTGATTTAAGGAACTTCCTTGTGGAAGGATACAGTGGAATGCAAAATCGCCTTCCTGCAACTGAGGTATAAATTCACCACCCATTCTCCCAAAAACAAATATTGCTACAGCAAAGAGAGCTACGGTTCCTCCAACCAGCCAATATTTTATTTTTAATGCTTTTTCCAATAAAGGCTGATAAACTTTCTGAATTCTGTTCATCATTTTATCAGAGAAATTTTCTTTGTGGCTCATCTTTTTTGATAAGAATAAAGCACTCATCATCGGAATATAAGTCAATGATAAAATCAGAGCGCCCAAAATAGCAAATCCCACAGTTTTAGCCATAGGCGTAAACATTTTACCTTCTACTCCCACCAATGTTAAAATCGGAATGTATACAATTAGAATAATGATTTCTCCAAATGCTGCACTACTTCTGATTTTGGATGCAGAAAGAAAAACTTCTTCATCCATTTCTGCTTGGGTAAGCATTTTTTTTGATTTATTCAAGCCTAAATGATGTAAGGTAGCTTCCACAATAATAACTGCCCCATCAACAATAAGCCCGAAATCAATCGCTCCTAAACTCATCAGGTTAGCACTCACACCAAACACATTCATCATTCCTAATGCAAACAGTAATGATAATGGAATAGCTGATGCTACAATTAAACCTGCTCTTAAATTACCCAAGAAGATAACAAGTACGAAGATGACAATGAGTGCACCTTCAATTAGGTTTTTTTCTACTGTGTCGATTGCTCTTCCAACCAGGTCGGTTCTATCTAAATAAGGTTCAATTACAACGTCTGCAGGAAGAGATTTTTGTATAACTGGTATCTTTTCTTTAATTCTGTTCACCACTTCATTACTGTTGGCTCCCTTTAGCATCATAACAACACCTCCCACAGCATCGACCTGACCATTAAAAGTCATTGCACCATATCTCACAGCACTTCCCAGACGCACTTCAGCAACATCTTTTATGAAGATTGGAACACTGCCCGTATTATTTTTAACTACAATGTTCCCTGCGTCTTCTAAAGATGTTACCAAACCGATTCCACGGATAAAATATGCATTTGGCTTTTTATCAATATAAGCACCTCCTGTATTCTGATTATTTTTTTCGAGAGCGGTAAAAATATCAGATATACTTACGCCCATCGCTCTTAATCTGTCTGGATTTACAGCGACCTCGTATTGTTTTAACTGACCGCCAAAACTGTTGATCTCTGCAACTCCAGGTGTTCCATTAAGCTGTCTTCGCACAATCCAGTCCTGCATTGTTCGCAGTTCTTTAGCATCATACTTTTTCTCACTGCCTTTTTTGGGATGCAGGATATATTGATAAACTTCTCCAAGTCCAGTACTAACAGGGGCAAGTTCAGGAGTTCCAACACCTTGGGGAATTTCTTCTTCTGCTTGTTTTAATTTTTCAGTAACCAGTTGGCGAGCAAAATAAATATCTACCTCTTCTTTAAAAACAACTGTAATCACTGATAGACCGAATCTAGAAATACTCCTAGTTTCCTCAATATCTGGTACATTTGCGATACTTTGTTCAATTGGGAAGGTAACAAGTTGTTCTACTTCCTGTCCAGCAAGTGTGGGACATACTGTGATGATCTGCACCTGATTATTGGTAATATCCGGTGTAGCATCAATTGGCAGTTTGGTTGCGCTCCAAACTCCCCAAATAATCAATAACAAGGTCATGATACCAATGACAATCTTGTTCTTGATACTAAATCTTATGATTTTATCTAACATTGAATTTAATTTTTATTGGATTGCCCAAAGTTAAAATCAGTATAAAACTGAATTTAAAAGATGATGCAAAGATGAATAGGATTACAGTGCAATGATATTGCAAAGTTTCCAAGACAATTTAGATGAAAGGGAATCCTTCCATCATATCAATAAAAATTATATTTTAGGCGGTTGCCAGATTTGGTCGTACACCAAATAAGCGAAGTCGTTTTTCTGAAAATGGATTTTCTTAGAAAAAAACGCAGTAGCGATTCTTGAAAAAACTAGAATTGGTTCGATTTTATAAGATGCCACCGTGGTTCTGCAACAGTTGCAAGAACAAAATGGAGAACAAGAATCTGCCTTCGAATGTGAATCTTCTTGTGTCTTTGAACTTAAAGAATAATTGAAATCTTGCTTAAAAGACTGAGCATTTGCACTATCTAGACATGGCATTATGGATAACGCCACAAAATAGATGATGAAAAGTAGTCTTACAAATTTCATAATGCAAATGTATAAAATATAATTACCAAAAAAATATTTTATCCTAAAATTTTAAGGAAATTATACATTTGATTATGCCGAATCAAAAAAATAAAATACCTACAATACATCTAAGTCATTTATAATTATAGAAAAAAACTGATGCTTTTAGATAAAATTAGATATGTACATTTAAATAATATTGCCACCATAATTTAATTTTAACTCAATTTTTCAGTAAACTAATTTTCATTTTTTTCAAAACAAAATTATATATTAATTTACACTTGATTTTTAGATGAATAATATATTAAATTCTTATATCAATATTGGTCTTTCCAAATTATAATACTTCTTTAATATAGATGTACATATTAAATATTCAAAAAATCATCTTAAAATAGGTTCTAAAATTGAACTGAATTTACGTAATTTTCTTTAGTAACCTTTTTCTAAGAACTGTTTCTGAATCTGTAAAACTGACTCTTTTGAAGGGTAAAAACTAAAGTAATCTAAAACTTTTAAAATTATAGAACTTGAAATATTTATACCTCCCTCCAGAATTTCTAATCGTGAATATTCCTCATTAATAGTGATTTTATCTGTTTTTGTCGTTCTTATCTTCATAAGCGGCATGTGATTCTCGCTGTCCAAATGTAATCTTCTATCTTTTAACTCATTAAATATAATAGAAATACTCAAACCTTCTTTATATAATCCTTCTATTGTTAAGTGTTCAATAAAAACATATAGTTGAGTAAGATAATGTATAATACTTGTATAATAAAACAAGTATTGACCAGAAGGAAATTTTGATGCCCAAGCCCCTCTCAAATGATCACCTTCTAGCCAGTCTTCTACAAAGCTGTTAATCATGCAAAAACTCTCTGACAAATACATTCTCCACAGTTCTTTTCGAGCTCCTAAATCGGAAAAAGCCTCGTAAGAATTTTCAGCAGTAACTAAACTACCCTCGTGTAACGTTCTTGGTATAAATGGCAATGACCATGACGCCTTTACCTGTGCTTTTTCGACAACTTCAAGACATCTTTTAAGACTATGTAAATTACCTTTTTGAAGAGGAGTTATATAAACTTCGCAATTGCCTTTCGATTTTATTAATTCATATGATGATGTCTGCTGAAAAGCTTTTATTTCTGCGTCAAATATTTCTGCGTCAATATTGGGAATGGTATAGCCAAAACTTTTTCTGCGTTGCATTAATCTAACGGCTGCCAACTCAATGAGATCTCGCAAATCGCTGACATTTGATATGGCTGCGCTTTCAGGTCTCTTATTTGTATTTCTATAATACAAAGTACTTGCTCTCATTTCTCCGTCCAGAGTTTTTTTACAAAGAGTTGGAATTTCTTTGAAAGAGAAGATCTTGATTACCACATATTTTAATTCGTTTCTATCTTCCGGAAAATAGACATTGAAATCTACCATTGGTTCTGCATATTTTGAAACCTGATCTCGCATTTCATCATATTTGTAAGTGATAATATTTTTCTGGTCAACTCCTACATTAATAAATTCATTATCCTTTTCCTCAATTCCAATTACAATGTGACCTCCATCTGGTAGATTTGACATTGCCAAGATATCTTTTGTTAGCTTCTTATAATCCCAAGGACTGTTTGCTTTAAAATCTAGTGAAGGGCTTTCCGTTTGACCCTCAATCAATCTTATAAAATCTTCTGTATTCATTTATTTTCCAATTTTATTAATATATTTCCCAAAAATATCTCACGACAAAATGTTAATTATTTAAATTGAAGTAATTCTTCTCGTAACATATAGGCTTTAGGAGAACTTCTTTTGACTAGAAAATCTAAAATAAATAGAAAGTCAGCTAAAGTATTTTTATCTCTTTTTATTTTACCACCATATTTATAAAAAGCTTTTTCAACGAATTTTTCTAAAATATCGTTCTCGACCAGTTCAGCATTTTGGCTTTGGAGCATGGGAACAATCCATGATATTGAGTTAGGCATAAAATTATAAAATGCAATGCCACTTAAAAATTTTATCGATGAATTAATTCTGTTAAATCCTAAAGTAATTATAAAATCTTTGAAATATAAGCTTTTACCATCCAATACTGACCATTTTTCAGAGCTCTCCACCCAGTCAATGTCAAAAAGAAAAATTGGTAGAAATCTCGCATTGCTGTTATTGATCATCCAATCTTTCAAAAATTCCCAAAATATCCAGAAATTTTCGAGTTGAATTCTACCTATCGCTGCTCTAATAAACTCTTCAACTAACTTATATATAAATTTTAAATAATCATCAGGGATACTTTTTTCAGGTGTTTCTATACTTGAATCAAGTATTTTTTTTAAGAGAGGTAATGATAATTCTGTAGGCTGATTCAGCAGATATCGTGGATAATAAAAAGTAAATGCATGTCTACTTTCATAAAAATCCAGCATGCTTGATTTGGGATCATTTAAAAAAACAGTGTGTAGTGTCAGAACATCCTGAATAAATTTGTGGTGAGCAGGAAGAGCCGTATTCCATGGGATGATACGAAGCATGTCATCCAAGTACCACTGAGTATGTAAGTCTAATGAAACGATAATTTCATCAGGTATGTTTATACTTCCTTTGATAACAGAATTAATTAGTACTTCCGACCAATTGTCTTCTTCCGACTTATTAAAATCACGAGCACTTAATTTCCCTTGATGATATAACATTCGCTTTCTCTCGCTTTCTTTATTTTGTGCCTTTAGAATTACGATGGCTTCTGCTAATCCATACCAACAGTTTAAAACAAAATCAGGTTCAAATAATACTAATTCCTGTAAAATAGCGTGCTGCAAAGCGATTCGTTCCCTAGCGTCAAGACCCTTTAAAAGTAAACGGAAAATTAATTCTTTAACCTTCAATTTTAAATCTTGCTCAATATCAACTTTAAAAATATAGCATAATCCTTTAAGAGAAGGTATATTATCCAATAAATCAAAATTAATAGCGTATGGATCTGTTTTCGCTAATTTTTTTGCTTCTAAATTGATAATAGTTTCACAACACCATGCAATTTCATCAGGTTGAAGTTGATTTGAAAAGTCACGAAGAGCAATAGACGCCATAGTACCTGGAGAAACCATAATTTCTCGTCTACCATCTAGTTGCAAAATAAATTCATATCCTATTTTCCAAGTTTCATAGTTATGATCATCAACTTCTTCGTATTCGAAAACTTTTCTTGCCCAAGTCGTATTAGCTGTCGGAACTGTATAATCATTCCCACTTTCTACAACATTTCTAATTGTATCATCATATCCGGGAACTACCTGAACATAATTTTCATATCCCTTTTGATTAAAATGTTTAAATTCATACTTTCTAGCATCCATATCAAACAAAAACTTTTTAAAAAGCCAATCATCTTCCTTGACATTCTCCCACATTCTGTCGACCTGTTTGAATAAAAGTTCATTATACTCTCGTTGATAAAACATATAGTCAGCCACAAATCCAACTAAACCTACATAATACTTATTGCGATGAATTCTTTGATTTGCGGCAATTCGTTCTTTTCTTTCGAATTCTTCGTCATTATAGACATTGCTTCTCATCATATCCGAAGTAGACCTTGTAGAATCCCACTTAAAAAACAGTGGGACACCTAATAAGGAGACAGAAGTTTCATCAACTAAATTAGGAAATGCTTGTAAAATGCTGCAGACCACTCCTAAAATGGCAATATTGTTAGACTCTCTTATCAACCTGTCTAAAAATATGCGTGCTGTTGAAAAATCTTTTTTATCCCCAATTTCTAACAAAGTCTTTTCCAAAGCCATCAGCACTGATATTAAGACCTTATCATAAATTGAAAATCCTCGGTACATAGACCAGTACTCAGGATTCCCATAGTATACACCACACGATCCATCTTCAAAAACAACCTCAATCCTTTCCACCCCTCTCTTTTTTAAAGACAGAAGAATTTCATAATTTTTTTCAAAAGCATCATTTAAAAATGGAATAAGGAAATCAAGAGCTTTTTCACCGTGATACAAAAACATCCAATAAAAAAAAGTCTGATAACCTGATGGTAATCCATAATCATATTCTAAATCTTTATTTAAACCAAAATCATTTACTTTAGGCTCTCGAATAAGCATACTATTAATACTCCCCGGTGCATATTTCTCTTCCTTTTGAGCCCAGTCTTCAGTAGCCATTTGAATAACTTCTTCAGGGAAAAAGCGACAAATTTGATCTGAAATAACACCTCCGGTAATATAAGCTCTTATTTCTCGTAGAAAAGCAGGATCAGTCCATCTTTCATTACCTGTTTCAGGAATCAAGCAAGCTTGAATAATCGAAGCAATAAGTTCCTGATCGGCTGCCGTCAATTTAAAAAGAATTTTAATATATTTTTTTAAATATTCAGAAGATCTCCTGCCTAATCTCCTCTGAATTGAACGACCCTGCAACCTAAAAATAAAATCTTCCAACAGAAAAGCAGCGCTTTTTGCACCAGATGGAAGTATGCCTTGGTTAAATTCAGGGAGCTGTTTTGACCATGATTCAATAAGAGTCAAATGTTTTAATTCAAAATTTTGCAGCTTAATTTCATTAATATTAGCTTTGATAAAATCAATTATATAATCCCATCCGGAGCCAATAGGCAGAAGATCATTAAAATTTCTTTTTTGAGGATCTATTTTTTTACAACTCGTTTGTAGTAAATAGATTATGCGATCCAACAATTTCGCTTCATCTTCAAGAAGCTGTACTTTTAAACTATCCAGTAGTACTTTGGAATGATTTGATCTAAGTGAAACAATCAGTAGCTCATCTTTCCATGAAGGGGACAAAGTATCATCACTTAAGAGCTCGTGCATAAAATATACGGAAGCTTCCGGTTCATATTCATAAAACTCTTCCATCCATAATCTGAATGCCCTTCTCATGGCGGGAGTATTTTCTATCGAAAGTAAAAAATCTTTTGAGTTTGCAATCTCCGATTTTTGATTTCTTATAAATCTGATCAATGCCCAATCTTCCAATATGTCGTGAGAAGGACTGTAAGCACTGGTATCGGACATATCATCCAACTGTAGAATATTATCTTTAACAAGATCAGCAGTCACACTGTTATCGCTCTCATATGTTGTAAAAAGAGACATTTCTCTAGATCTTTTAAGACAAATCTCATAGAAAACAGTTCCTCGTCGTGATTGATTGTCTTCAACAATATATTTCCACATTAACCTTTTAAATTGTAACTCGTCCAAGTGTTCCTCACTTAATAGTTCTGGTATAATTCGTACAGCTTTATCAAGATAATAAGGAGTTCTCAAAAGATGCTTAATCTTAGAATTTTCCATCAATGGCAGTAAGTCAGGAATTTTTTCAACGATTAATTCAACCTCAGCATCATTAAATTCACCTACTTGAAAATAAGCAATATTTTCTGGCAGCTCATAATAGTAATCGATTTTAAACTTCTGTAATAAGTAGTCTCTTATTGTTAAAACTATAGTTATATTTTTATTTTTTTCCAGTATCTGAAGTAGTTCATTAAATGCTCCCGAGCTACCTGACTCTATTAGTTTTTCAAAGCTTTCTATCCAAATTAAAAAATACTTATTTGATAAAGGACTTGCCAATATTTGTTCGATACTAACTTTACATCCGGCTTTTATCAAAGCTTCACTAATTGTTTCACAATACAGGTTTTCAGCGGTAAAAGTTAAAACACTACGATCTCCAGACATTTTCAAATCACTTACAGCTGATTTTGTCAAAGCCGATTTTCCAACTCCCGGGTTTCCATGAACCACTACAAGATTCTTTTCTTTAAGCAATTGCAGGAGGTCTATATTATCACGAGGAACATTAAAATCTCCGATTTTTTCTCTAGTTCTAGAATTAGTGGTTTGTTCATTTTTTTCCATTTCTTCATAACTTAAGAGAACATCTTTATCTGTCTCCGGTTTGATAGAATTGATCAGACTGAACTTAGGATATGGAATCAGCTTATTGTATGCTAAAACTTTGGTCGCCAAAAAAAATCCACCGTCCTCGTATGTATGAATAATACCTGTAAAATAAGTTTTTCCATACAAGATAGAATAAGCGCCACTTCCAGACAATCCTTCAACATTTTCCAAGGCCTGTTGATAATATGTATCGAGAGAATTTTCAGACTTTAGTGTAAATTTATATCGATTGCTCTTGATATCTTCGATAAATTTCATAGGAAAAGATCGATCTGCCTCTTGATCATTAAAATTAGCATACCCTCTAATTTGATAATCTTCCACCATTTCATCAGTATCAATTACCTGACAAAAAAATTGTTTACCTGTAAGTGGAAGAATATTCTTTTTAGAAAGAATCAACAATGCCATATCCTCATCATCATCTGACACAATAACAATATCTGTTTCGGTCAAATTGTATGAATGAAATTCTGATGTTTCCTGATTAAAAATCTCTTCAAGTTTAATATCCGTATTTACATATTCTTTATCGAACTTTTTACCTTCTAAACAATGTTTTGCAGTCAAGACATACACGTCATCAACATCAGGACTCGGGTAGAAAATTACTGCTGTAGCAATTTCGTGGTTACATCTGATTTTGATTGTAGAAAGCTGTGGTATATTTTCATTCATATTTTATGAGTTAAGGGCAGGTACGAAAGTTCTAAGCTGTCAGGTCCTATTTGTGAATAATCACATTCAAATGTATATCTTTCAAAAGCGTCGTCATCGACCTCAAAGATATTTCTCAATTCTTGAGTATCACAAGCAAAATGAATTTTGATAATTTCAGAATTTCTTCTCTCGTTCGTAATGATTCTAACTATAGTCTCTTTATCCGGATGTCTGTTATGGATACCGTTTCCAGTTATCACATAACAATTGGTCTGAACTATTTCCAGCAATTTAGGGCAGGTATTGGCTTTACTGCCATGATGTGATAATTGCATAAACTTCACGGGCAGTGGCCGATCTTTATTATACCCCAATGCATCTAAACTGTCAATTATATCAGAGGGATGACTGTCGGCTAATAAGAGTACTTTTACCTTATCAAACTCGGCAAGAACAGCAATAGAGCTTCCATTAACAGGATCTGTATCCGGTTTAAATTCATTCCCTGTAAGTTCTTCAATTATTTTTTTATGGTCGGATTGATTTTCTTTTCTACCAATTTTACCATTACTTTCTTCTTCTTTCCACAATTCTGTTGCAGCAGCTTCCTTTTCAGGTGTAGGTGAAAGAATGGTCATTTTAAAACCAAAACATTCAATTGGTAATGTTTCAGTATTTATTGGCACTGTGGTAAGAAGATTATTTGCAGTTAAAAAATCCCTAAGTAAAATCCCGTCACCGACTGAGATTTTCCCATTAGATTCCTTTATCATCTCAGGAGAATGATTAAATAAAAAATTCTTTACAGCGTCTTGTTTATTTTCAATTTTTTTGTCCACGACAAAACCTTTTACGGCACCGATATGGTCGCGATCTATATGGCTGATAATCCAATTTTCAATTTGTTCGCCAGAAGACAAAATTTCTTTTATTAATGGGGCAAAAGAATTTTTGTACTCTTTACCATATCCTCCATCAATAAGTATATTATGCCATTGGGAATCTGTTCCTAAAAATCTGATAAAAATAGCATCACCGCCGCCGATATCGAAAAAATGAAAACTAATCCGATGTGTTTTTTGAGTCATAAAATAATGGTTATTAATACTTTCTTATTTTTTCTAAAATAGGAAAAGTTAATTGGATAAGTAAGAGTTTATTTAAATAATTAAACGAAAGGTCAAATTAATCCTTTCTTTCATTTTTACTGTTGATTTAGCAATTCGATGTTCCCAGTTTTCCTGTAAATCCCCTTTCATAATGAGTAACGAACCGTGAGGCAATGGCAAACTGTATTTGCTCTGATGATGGTCTTTTTTTCTGAAATCAAAGTTTCTGGTTTGACCTAAACTGATTGATGCAATCACAGGTCGTTTTCCATAGCGGCTTTCTTTATCTCTGTGCCATGCCACGGAATCATTATTATCACGATACAGGTTTAATAAAACACCATTGAACTGATACCCAAATTCTTTTTCTATCCTTTCTTTTAAAGTATAAAGCTCGGGAGTCCAAGGATTAGTTCCTGAAACATTTCCGTCTGAATCGTAAGAGCTATCATTTCCTCCATACCAAGCAGTAAGGCGGGGTGTTACAACTGTTTTATCATACATCTTCTGAGTTCGCTGTTCCCAAGGTGTCGTTTTCAGCAGTATATCTTTCAATTCATCGGCTTCTTTGCTGCTCAGGAAATGTTCCTTGTATTCCAAAAGGTCTTTTGGAAATTTATAAAACTCTTCCGTATCAAATAAACTCAGCTGACTCATTGCAATTTTCTATTAAAATATTTATATTTGATCTGGCCCGTTTATACGGGATTTTTTTCATCATTTGTGTTTTTGCTTCCCTTAGGAGATTTTTTTTTATGAAGTAATGTTAGGAAACTTATTTTTGAGCTTTATTCAAATGAATTCAATTCTTATCTCCTATTTTTTCTTTAATCTGTTTGATATCGGTCTTGATCTCTGTCATAAAGTTTTGAATATTACGTTCTGCAAATTCATCAGCTCCATATTCTATCGTATTGATACTACAGGCAAATTCCCAGATCTCTTTAATTTCAGATAATGGAATTTTATATGGCTCATAAAATTGATTGTCAGCTTTTACCCATATACTGTCTGCTTCATGAAACTGGAATCTTTTGTAACTGATTCCATCATTAGTGGTGATGAAAATATAAGTCCGGTCCGTTTTCAGATCAGAAAGATTTTCTACATATTTTCCAACAATATAAGTTCCGTTCTTATAAGGCGGCATAGAATCTCCGTCCGCTGGAAACGCTCTAAACTTCCCACCTTTTAAAAAAGGTAAGGATATCGTTTCCAAACTTTCTATGTATTCCGGATCTCCATAACCGTTCAGATAACCCATAGAGGCTTTTTGTGGAATAATCTCAATCTGATCGTTTCCATCCTGATCAACCCTGATAGGCAGAACAATCCTATTGTCAGGGAGCTCCATAATCTCATCAATCGAATATTTGCTGACGTTGATGGTCAAAAGTAAATCGATGCTGATATTATAATATCTTGAAATTTTCACTAAAATATCAAGGGGTGGCGCTGCGGCATCATCTTCATACTTACTATATCGGCCTCGGGTAATTAAAAGATCATCGGCAACCTTTTGTTGAGACAGATTGAGCTTACCTCTTAAATACCGCATGTTTTCTGATAAAATTGACATTGCTATAAATTATAGCAACAAATATACAATTTTTTGCTACAAATCGTGATAATTTTGTCAAATGGAACGAGCGATTGCACATATGGATCTGGATACATTCTTTGTTTCCTGTGAACGGCTGAGAGACTCTGTATTGGAGAATCAGCCCGTGATCATAGGTGGCGGAGATCGTGGTGTAGTAGCATCTTGTTCCTATGAAGCCAGGAAATTTGGGGTTCGTTCTGCGATGCCTTTGCGAATGGCTTTACGCTTATGTCCCGAAGCGCAGGTTATCAAAGGTGATATGGAGTATTATTCCAAAATGTCACATTTGGTGACTGAAATCATTCAGGAAAAAGTTCCTGTTATGGAAAAAGCAAGTGTAGACGAGTTCTATCTTGATCTGTCGGGCATGGATAAGTTCTTCGGCTGCTATCAATGGACAACCGAAATTGCGGAAGCGGTAAAGAAAAATACAGGTCTACCTATTAGTTTTGCATTGTCTACCAATAAAACAGTTTCAAAGATTGGAACAGGTGAAGCAAAGCCAGCCGGTAAATTAGAATTAAAACCGCTCGCAATACAGCCTTTTTTAAATCCTTTATCCGTCAGAAAGATTCCTATGGTTGGTGATGTGACCTTTGAACTCCTTTCAAGATTAGGTGTAAGAAAGATTGAAACACTTGCTAAAATGCCAGTGGATGTGCTTCAGGAATTAATTGGAAAAAATGGAACTGAGTTATGGAAAAAAGCCAATGGCATTGATTTAAATCCTGTGATTCAATATTCAGAGCGTAAATCCATATCAACTGAAACAACTTTTTCCGAAGACACCATCGATATTCCGAATATCAGAAGTATTCTTTCCGGAATGGTTGAACAGTTATGCTACCAGTTAAGACAGGAAAAATGGCTGACCTCAACGGTATCAGTAAGAATAAGATATGCCAACTTTGATACAGAGACTAAACAATGTAAGGTGGCTTATACCTCAGCAGACCACACATTGCTGAAATATATTCTGGAACTCTTCAAGAAAGTTTATACCCGAAGAATGAGAATTCGTCTTGTAGGTGTCAAGTTTACAGGACTGGTTCACGGAAGCCATCAGATGAATCTTTTTGAAGATACCGAAGAGCTGATCTCATTATATCAGACCATGGATAAAATGAAAGACCGTTTTGGTGCTAAAAGCCTTGGAAGGGCTTCCGGTTTTTTGACTCAATAAATAAAATTATGTTCCTCAATTGTCATACCTATCATAGCCTTCGTTATGGGACTATTTCTGTTGAAGAATTAGTTGATCTGGCTATGGATTATAAGCTGAAAGTTCTTGCGCTAACTGATATCAATACCGTAACGGGAATCTATCAGTTTTATAAACTGTGTGAAGATAAAGGCATTAAACCTATTGTAGGCGTTGATGTCAGAGTTGAAAATGAGCAGTATTATATATGCTTAGCGAAGAACCCGAAAGGAATAGCTGAAGTCAACAGGCTTTTGACCGATTATAATTGTGAAAATATTGAAATTCCAAAATCTAATCCTCAATTAGAAAACTGCTTTGTGATTTATACTTTACAAAATAAACCTGATATATTATTGGAACACGAGTTTATCGGAATCAGACAAGATGAGTTAAACCTTTTAATCAATTCTGAATTCAAATCCCTCACTCATAAAATGGTTATCCTTCATCCGGTAACGTTTAAGACTGATGACGAATACGAACTTCATAAAATATTACGAGCCATAGATGGTAATATTCTTTTTACAAAACTGGCTGAAAAAGATTATTGTAGAAAAGATGAGTTGTTTATGAGTAAGAAAACTCTTCTCGATCAGTTTAAGCATTACCCAGAAATCGTTGAAAACACGAAATTTATCGTCAGTCAATGCAGTTTTGATTTTGAATTTAAAACCCCGAAGAATAAAAAATATTATACTGACAGCAAGGAAAATGACTTTAAATTGTTATCCCAGCTTGCTTATGAAGGTTTATCTCATAGATATCCTGATAATAACAGACAGGCTATTGAGAGAGCTGAAAAAGAATTAACAGTTATTCATCAACTTAATTTTTGCGGCTACTTCTTGATTACTTGGGATATTATTCAATACAGTAAGCGTATGGGTTTTATGCACGTCGGAAGAGGAAGTGGCGCTAACAGTATTATAGCTTATTGTTTAGGCATTTCCGACATATGTCCTCTAGAGCTAGATTTGTACTTTGAGCGTTTTCTAAACTTAAACCGTAAAAGTCCTCCCGACTTCGACATCGATTGGAGTTGGAAGAATCGTGACACTATTTTGGAATACATTTTTGATAAATATGGAAAAAATCACGTTGCTTTTTGTGGAACTAATGTGGAGTTCAAGAGAAAATCGAGATTCAGAGAACTGGGAAAAGTCTTTGGACTGCCGAAAGATGAACTAGATCAGCTTTCAAAAAAACCGAGAGAACTACACGATCAAAATTCAATTGTTCAAGAGATTTATAAGTATGAACAGTTGTTAGTTGGATTTCCCAATCAAAGAAGTATGCATTCTTGTGGGATTCTTATTTCCGAAGAACCTATTACAAATTATTCAGTTTTAGAATTTCCTCCAAAAGAATTTCCAATTGTTCAGTTTGATATGCATACAGCTGAGGATATTGGTCTGGAAAAGTTTGACATTCTTTCACAAAGAGGATTGGGAACGATTAAAGATACCGTTAATCTAATTAAAGAAAAAAAGGGAATCAATGTAGATATTGAAGATACCAGAATCTCTAAGGATGAAGTCAAGTGCAATGAATTTTTGAGCATTGGAAAGACCATTGGTTGTTTCTACATTGAATCTCCAGCTATGCGTGGACTTTTGAGAAGATTAAAATGTGATAATTACAAAGTATTGGTTGCTGCATCATCAATTATTCGTCCAGGAGTTGCACAGAGTGGAATGATGCGGGAGTACATTTTCCGACACAATCATCCCGGTCAATTTGAATACTTCCACGATGTATTTGAAAAAGAATTAGGCGAAACCTATGGCATTATGGTTTATCAAGAAGATGTCATTAAAATTGCGATGCACTTTGGTGGAGTTTCTGCAGCTAATGGAGATGTTCTTCGAAGAGCTATGAGTGGTAAAGGACGATCACTTTCAGCTTTACAAAAATTAAAAGATGATTTCTTTGAATCCTGCAAAAGGAAAGGACATCCTGAGCAGCTTTCTCAGGAAGTATATCGACAGATTGAATCTTTTGCCGGCTACTCCTTTTGTAAAGCACACTCTGCTTCTTATGCCGTGGAGAGCTATCAGAGTCTGTTTCTGAAAGCCTATTACCCTATCGAATTTATGGTATCTGCTATTAATAATGGCGGTGGTTTTTACCGAACAGAAGTTTATGTACACGAGGCGAAGATGTCAGGTGCTAAAATTCATAACCCCTGCATTAACCTAAGCGAATTTCATACAACATTATATGGAACAGATGTGTACTTAGGTCTAATGCATATTGAAAAACTTGAAGCTTCTATCAAAGTAAATATCCCGGAAGAAAGGAAAGAAAACGGCGATTACGGATCATTAGAAGATTTTATAAAAAGAGTCAACATTGGTATTGAAACTTTACAGATATTAATTTTTGTCGGGGCTTTCAGATTTACCGGAAAGCAGAAACACGAACTTTTAATTGAAGCAAGATTCCTACTTTCAAAGAATCAATATAAAAGCAAGATCATATCATTATTTGAGGAACCTCAAAAAGATTATAAGCTACCGACAATAGATAGAAACCCTTTTGAAGACGCTTTTGATGAAATTGAAATTTTAGGATTTCCAGTTTCCTATTCGATCTTTGATTTACTCAAGACTAAATACAGAGGTCACGTTTTGGTTAAAGATCTCTTGAAGTATCATAAAAAACAGGTTAAAATGCTGGCATATTTAATTTCCAGGAAACACGTTCCTATCAAGATGAGAAATCATCCTGGAAAGAAAGACGATATGTATTTCGGAACATGGATCGATGCTGAAGGTGAGTATTTTGACACGGCACATTTTCCCGACAGTTTAAAACAATTTCCCTTTAAGGAAGGAGGAGTCTACCTTTTATTAGGAACTGTTGAAGTAGATTATCATTTTCCTACTATTACCATTACTAAAATGGCAAAAATGCCTTTGATTGCCGATCCGCGATATTCGATGGATGATGAAAAATCTAAAGAAATGGAAAGAAGTCTACGGGAAGACGTTAGTATGACTCACCGAAATCCCTATCCACAGGAACATGAAATTGGATTACCAAGAAAAAAGATAAACTGATTCTTTAGTATTCTTGTTATTTATTTTCACAAAGTTCCAGACCTTTAGTGATAAAATCTCCGTATGAAATTTTTAATCCAGCCCATTTGGGATCATCCAACCATATTTCATCAACTTTACTGATAGCAGCATTATTATGTGAAACACCTTTAGCAGTTCCATTTAAAGCATATGTCTTTCCATTGCTGGCCTTGCAGTAAATTTCTTTATATCCAGAACAATAAACTTCAACTTCATCAACTGAAAATGGCCATTTTTCTCCATACTCCAGCTTTGAAAATTTTATTGTATTTCGCTGGACTGGGTTAGAACACGATAATATTAATACTAAAAGTAATAAACTGTAAATAGCTTTCATTTTTTAATTTTGTCAAAGATAGATTTGAAAACTAAATTGACATTACGGGAAACCGTATTACTAAGAACATAAATAGTATTTATGACAAATCTTCTTTATTCACAACAATACCAAGCTGGGTTATAAGAAATGTCTTTTGTTCAAAGATTTGGTTCATAATCATCCATACTTTATCCACTAGAGAAAATGTTTTTTGATGGTCCTTATTAATAATAGTTAGTAAACCTGTGTAGGTAATGCTTTTTATCTTTTGATAATTTCCATTAAAAAACAGTCTATGATCTGTAAAATCGTAAGATTTCAAAACCATTTCAAAAGGTTTTTGAGTGTGTAGATTTTTTTTAAAAACCATTACAGAATCATACAATCTTATTTTTGTGCCATCTTTATTTTCAATATAAACCAAATATTGCTGTGTTTCAGGAAGTATAATTTCATTATCGTCATTTGTTTTAACAACTATTCTTGTGACCTCTGGTCTGCTCACATTGATCTTGAAAAATAAATCTAAAATTCCAAATTCAACTTCCTTCTGTTCATTATCATTATTTTCAGATTCTCTCAGCTGCACTATCTTTATATTATGATGTTCTGCAAACATTTGTGCATCCCGAGTAAATCCATTCCTTGACACAATAATTCCTCTTTGTATATCGGTATCATTGATGATAGAAAGAAGCTTCATAACTGTATCTTTAGTTACTTTTTTTTTCCAGTATTTACATTCGATAGCCGTTTTGTAAGTTTGGCAACCATCAAACTCAGCGGTCAGCACATCAATTTGATGCATAACCCCTGAATTACCTTTTATTTTACAATTCTGCCCATAACCCTCCACTGGAATATGATATTCTTTTTTTAAAGTATCATAAATATATTTTGTCAGAGATTCATAAATCTTCCAATCAAGACTGTTTAATTCATCCATCGTATTTCACATCAAATTACAACATATAGGTCTTCATCTTGATCATATATAGCCTTCCCTGATTTTACCAAAGGATTCCAAACTTTATCAATTGCTTCTGGCGTATTCCACTCACAATAATTATCAGATTTTTTCAAATTACTACTGGAAATTATCCTCTTTCCAAAAATTTCTCTACACTTTAGAAGAAGGCTGATCGAAATTCCTTTCCCCAAATAGTACTTACTACTGTCAGGATATAAGTCAACTACTTTTAAATCAGTTTCATTTTCCATCTCTAATAAAATGAGACTAAAAGAATCATCACTTTCCTTTGACTCTTCATACACTTCAAATACATAAGTAAAACCGTTATATGTCTCATTAAACATATAAGTACATCTAGAAGTAAATTGATAAGTCACATTATTTTTAGTACTTATAAAAATAAACTTTCTGGATTCATTAATCTCTAATATCATAGTGTACATTTTATTAAAAAATAAGATTATCAAACTGTTAACTAAACAAAAAAAATTAGAATTTAAGTTCCTCCATTAGTTTTACTGTCAAAATAACTTGACGCTGTTTTGCAAATTTATCAAATGATGAAAAATTTAAATCATTGGGAAAATAGTACTTTTTCTTATTAATTTTATTTGTAGAAACCCAATCTGCAAGTTGCTTTGCACCTTTTGACTTGTTTTCATTACCATCTAACATTTGGAGATTAATAATGGAATTAAAATACTCCGGATCTGTAAAGTATTCTCTATTAGAATCAGTCAATTGGATATTATTTAATTTTAGCTTTTTTTCATTGAAATTTGATATCGGATGACAATGATCAAGATTAAAATCTCCATCCTTATATTTTAAGTTAGGATAAAGTAATGCGAGTATGGGAAAAGCGTATCTATTTTCTTTCTGAGTATATAAAAGATTTTCTACAAACTCTTTATCGACGTTTATACTTTTATTGGTTTTAGAAAGCCTCTTTGCAATAGCGGCAGCAGGGAAAACTGCCGGAGACTTAGCAATTTCTTTTTTCAAAGTATCTCTGATAGCTTTTAATACACCTTCAGCTTGCCCGCCAAATATTTGATGTAGCAAAACAACATGAAGCCATTTTTTAATAATTGCTCTATCATCTTTATATGCAACTTTCTTATGAAAATCTTTTACTTTATCAGTTTTGTATAAATAATATATAATCGGAAGAACAGCATTTAATGATGTCAGTGTTTTTGGAGCATATCCAAAGTCTACAATAAGTTGAAAGACTTCTTTAATTGCTTTCCTAATATTTTCCCATTTACTTTCAAAATCTTTAGCATTCTTAATACTGAAATTGGTTACTCTAAATTTAATATCATCGTTGTACAAAATCAGATAGGTACGCAAAATCAAATCTTTGTTTACGGCAAAGCCGTATTCCTTTACAATTTCATCAACTAATCCATTAATTTCTTTGCGGGCATCTAGAATCATCCAACCTGAAATAGTTGTTGACATTACTAAATCCGAATAACTTAAGTTAATACCGCCTGAATTTATTCGTATAAAAATATCTAATGCTCTGGTAAAATCAGAACCTTTTTCAAGATAGTAGTGAATAAGTTTCTCAAGATGAACAATATCGTGAAGCCGACTCAATATCTCCTGAGCATCCTGATCTTCTATTTCGTGTTTCTTACAATAAGAATTCAGCTGTGCCATTCCGCGAATACCCAAAATATCTCCGACTTTGAACCATTTATTTCCATCTTCATTTTTTGCTTCTGAAGGTTTTAAAAACAAGAATTCATATTTTCTATCATCGTCACTATCGTTTAAGTCCTTGCTAGAATCCTTTTTATATTTAAGATTTAAATAAAGATATCTTGTAGGAATAGAGTGTTCATTATCTTTCCAAGCCAGATTATATTCGTGATAAGCATAAGAACCTTTCAACCCCAGATAAAGTGCAGTAAGGCGCTGCTGCCCGTCTAAAACGACTTCGAAGCTAGGAAGTTTTTTTGTATCAACTTCTTCTGATCTATTGAGGAATCTTTCTCTATATTTTTTTAAGATCCCATAAAATCGTTGGTTTTGTGTGTTATTACCTTCAACTCTCCAAAGCAACATTGAACCAATTGGATATTGTTGCATAAGTGAGTCAAATAACATCTCTATTTTTCCAGATGACCAAACAAAATCTCGTTGAATTGCAGGAAGTAAATATTGATTGTAATCTATTTTATCGATTGCATCTGCAATTGAAAGCGGAGGAAAAAATGACATAATTTATTTTTTAATTTTAATGTTTTTAGCTTTAAGAACTTTATGTTGATCACTTATAAAGGTCGAGATAACAAAGAGAATATCAATTACTACTCTTTTTATCAAACAAATATTTGCCTTCTTGTATTTCGAGATAGTCGATTACAAAATGCACAACTTTTCTGGCATCCTTCAGGACTTCTGGTGCTAGTCCAGGCACTTTAAATTGATTAATCTCTGAATTATAATTAATCATTTCACTATCAAAATTTTCAATCCCTTTTGGTTTACGTAATCTACAGTAAGGATTTATAATACTTAGATTTAAGGTTTCATTCAAGTTCCAGGAATTCTCAATATTTTTATTATAGAAATCTTTGTGCTTGTAATATAAGTTAGTTAAAATCACTAAGTCTACATTATTGTAATCAGCAGGGTCGCAAAAAGAACCATTAGTAAACAGACCTTCGGGGCCGTTAAGATAACCTACCCAGCTCTGCATATCCTCTCTATCACCACAGCATATTAATAAAATATTGATCTCATTTTCTTTTGATAAATCATTAAATTTTTCGTGCGCGTTAATCAGAAAATCTTTAAGATTATTATCCATACTTTTTAACTCAGAATGTTCTTTCAGAGATTTACCTTGCTTTATTAAACCTTCATCTATCGCATTGGAAAGTATTGACATTATGTCTAGCCTATTGTCAAGTCGACCATAAGTTTGATATTTGAAAGATTCTGTATTTTGTACCTTCTCTCTATTAGTAAAAGCCGCACATTTTACTTCAATATTGTATGTGAAATTGTTAGACTGAAATTTAACGTCTACATCTTTTTGATTTTTAGGGTTTACTTTAGCTTCGACCCTGAAACCATTTTTCTCACAAAAATAATTTGCAACTGCCAGCTCACAGGCACTTTGAATATAAGCTTTTTCGTCAAATTTTGCTTTTTTTAGCTGTAACTTATTTCCCCAGAGATCCTTGAAATCTCTATTGGATATAAACTGTTTAATTTTTGAAACAGATTCAATAAATTCATCAAAATAAATATTTCCGGAATTTTTTGCAATTTTAAGGTAATGACCATCCGGTACATTTAATTCATTAAATTCTTCTCTCATGAAGTGGCAATTAGTTTTGGATTTTAAGAAAATAACTTTTAGAATCACTGGGAAAGTGACTCTTAGATTTAGAGTGAATGACTTAGTTTGCTAAAGTCTCGCAAAGAAATATGCAAGATCAAAGATTTCAATTTCTTGTTTTTGATTATTAATATCATCAATATATATTCTCAAATCACCAACTCTTGTTAAAACACCTTCCATTTCTTTCTTATCGTCATACCAAGAAGTTGAATAAACTACATATAATTCTTTACCAACAACAGTTTCAAAATCAGCTTTTTTTACACTAAAGGGATCAAGAATATATTTATTAAAAATAAATAGAAAGTCAAATTCAAAGTACATATTATCGTAGAACCAATCTTTTACTGAGAGTCTAAGTTTATTACCATGCAAAGAATGATCTATAATATGTTCGTACCCAAAACGATATTCTTTTGGCTTTGGAGCATTAATCCTTAAAAGAACGACTGACTTTTCTTGGAAAATGATTCTGAATGGGCTTTTCTCTACTTGCTTTATAGAATCATGTTTCTTGATAACTGAGCAAAAACAATTGAAATCCTGATCAATTTTTAAATTATTTCTTCTCAAGAATTCAATAATGGAATGTTGCATAACGTAAATTATTAGTTTTTTATAAATTTACAAAAAAAGCCTGAATAGATATTCAGACTTTAGAATGTTTTAAACAGAGTTATTTTTTAGGTGTAGAAGGCTTACTACTTCCTCCACTTGAAGTTTTAGCAGGATTGTTTCCCCTATTTCCTCCAGAAGGATTTCCTGTTTTACTTGGCCAGTTTTTGTTTGAATTACTCATTATTTTAATTTGTTTTAGTGCCTACTACTTTTAACGTCGATGTTGGGCTAGTTTTGACATGATCATGTAATCGAAATACGTGCCAAATGTTAAAAAAAGTTAAAATAAGAAATTATTTTAGGAGCTATCCATTATAATCAAAATCAGCCAATGGATGTTTTACTCTTTCAGCGGTCGGAATTAGAGAATTGAATCTTATTATAACTTTAATTACCTGCTCAATTAGAAGAAGTTGTTCTTTACCAGTAATATTATTAGGTTGGTTTTGAATCAATTCTAATTTAACTTTTGACTTATTTATTACGGAAGTGTTATCTTCAATTTCTAAACTATGATTCGGCTTAGTGTGAATTCCAAAATTGTGCATTGTATTTCGCAAATAGAAAAAATAGATAATCACATCTCTTTCATAAGCTGTAATACCTGCAAAAAAGGAAATCATACTTAATAACTTTTCAAAAGTCTCCTTTATAGAAGTTTTATTAATTGTATTAGCCCTTGCCTCAAAGTGCTTTGCTATAGCTCTAAAGTTGGTTTCAATGGAAATAAACAGAGCATTATAAAAGGCATCTTTAATGAATCCATTAAAATTATGATCTAGATCAACCAGATCATTTTCTACAAATCCTTCCCAAATATTTTCTTGAAGATATTTAATATCACTTAAGTGTGTCGATAATTTAAGAGCAATCAGGTAATTTTGAATGCTTGATGCAATAGCATCCATTGTTATGTTTCTAACATCTTCCAGATCACCGTGATTATTATTAGAAGATGCAAAATTTAGTAATTTCGATACTAGTTCAATCTTTTCGTCAAATTCCATAGATAGTTTTTTAATTTTTATATTTTATTTATTTCAATCCGCTTTACTTCAAATACGAAAGTTATCTGAGTTTTTTGTCTACTAAAGCAAGATATTTCATTCCTGATTGGTCAAAGACATTTTCCGTTTTTTCAATTTTCATCGCGGAATATACAGCATTTGCAAATCCTGGTAATCCCCAAAGCATAGATTTTAAATCTCCGGTGGCTACAATTCCTTGCGTGGCACCAATAATCCCACATACTGATCCGAAAATAATATTTCCTATTTGACTCTCTCCCATTTTTGCGGTTAGCTCACCTTTTCTAATCACCAATTCTCTGATCTTTTCGTTAAATAAATCTGTCCCCTCTATTACTGTGGGATCAAGCACAAGTAATTCAACTCTGCTTGTAAAAGCATCTAACAGATCACCATGCTTCTCCTTGAAGCGCAACATTTTATCTAACTTTATATTTTGTGGAAATGGGATCAAACTTTCTAAAATCGTCTGCCTTTTTTTTTGGTTTTTTAGATTTTTAATACTGTAAAACCTTGACCTTAAATTATCAGTCATAGGAATTCTGTTCGTCTTAGCTCCAATTATGGTAGCTACGAACTTCATTAATTGATCTGCCGTTTTTGTTTCCACTGCATACCAATTTCCCTCTGCTCTACTGGCAAGCCCTAAATTTTCAAGACTATAGAAGACATTATCATCAAACTTATCAGCGTGTATTCTGGCAGAAGAAAACTTCTGAGAATGCACTAAATTCCTTTGACTATTATAGAATCGATTTTGTGCTTTTTCAAGTGAATTTTTATTCTTCTCAATCTCGGTAACGAAAGGTTTTGTTACTTCCCAAGGTTCATCAAATATCTCAATAGGATTTATAGGAACTATCAGAGACATTCTAACAAGCTCCATCATAAACGGGTCATAATTCCGTTCTGGTTGCCAAAGATATTCCTGAGGTACAATCGCAGCAATATCCTTGTAATAAAGAAGAGTTCTTATAGTCCAGTCATTATCCGGTACATTGATATAAGGGTAATATAAAATATCACTCATAGTAATTAGTTTTTAGTTTTTAGTTTTTACAATAATTTGGTTATTCTTTATCTAAGTCATTTCTTTTTTTAACCTGTTCGTCATGATGGTCATTAATTATGGCAAATAAATCTTTCATATTCCAAAGGTTTGTAAACATAAAAGTGGAATTATTAAATCCAGAATTAAAGCGGTTATAGATTCCCTCCGCAATATCAGAAAGTTGCTTTATTTCAGCGAGGCTTTCAACTTCTATCTCACCAAGTTTATCAGGATCGAAGTGAGCATAATAAGAGTCTCGTCTTGCTTTAATTTTCTCAACCAAAAACTCCGCCTGATTAATCTCTTCTCTGGAAATAGCAATAGCATTTTTAATATCTGCTTTATGTTTAAACAGATAGTCATATTCACCTTCACTACCATTTTCAGAAAGCTTACGATTTTTAGTCAGCATCTCTTTGAGTTCTTCGTCAAAATCGCTGTTTTCTAACTTATTCATCAATTTTTTCAGGCTGCGTTTTTCATCCTGAACAAACAGTTTAGACAATGTTAGTGTTGCAAAGGAATAAGCTAGTGCTACATAATGCCCTAAAAAATAACTAAAAGGAGCAATTTTTTCTCTGCTTTCATTATTTTGCTCAATAATCTCGTCAATATTTGAAGTGCAGATAACTAGATCACGAATCATAATTTGGAAATACTGCATAAAGCTATTCAGCTCATCTTTTGTAAAAATATTTTTCATTAAACTAATATAAAAAATTGTTTTTAGTTGTTTCTCCAAACATTTACATCCGTGTAGACAAGCTTTTTCAGCTCATTAAATCGAGTATCATCCAGATCTTTTCCGCAAATGACTTCATGCAAGACCCCCGCGTAATCTTTAATTTCTTGGTTAACAATTTTTGCAACTGTTTCCAGTTGATCTTCTGTAAGATTTATATTTTTATTTTATTATTATCTAGGTTGATAATCTTTAAGGTTTAGTTATAGATTTGTTACAGTATTAAAGAATTTTTTTACAATTTTAGTCCAGCTGCAATACCTAATCCAAAGAATCTTTTTCCTTGATATGCCCAAGCATCTGCATTACTTCCTGTCATAAAATCATATCCATAACTAAAAATAATTCCTATATCATTTCTTGCAATCGTTAAACCTGCTGAAGGAGAAAGAACAAGATTACTTGGATTATAAGTAGTAACAACT
Organism: Chryseobacterium sp. 2P; assembly: GCF_059579425.1. NCBI lineage: Bacteria > Pseudomonadati > Bacteroidota > Flavobacteriia > Flavobacteriales > Weeksellaceae > Chryseobacterium > Chryseobacterium sp. 2P. The sequence continues at coordinate 1,121,405 of NZ_CM184194.1, read as the reverse complement.
TTTTTCTTCAGCGGTTCTTTTCCCAAGCTTGCTGATGAGAATCCGAATGAAGCTCCGGGAGTTACCGACCAGCTGGTACTTGACCTGTGTGAAAAAGTTGTCCAACCCCATGAATATCCAACAGAAAAACCCAAATTAATATTCCCAGTTACGACATTAGCAGAGTACTGATTATTATTATAGTCGACAACTGAAGGTCTAACTTTTACACCTATAGCGTTAATTCCGACAATAACGGTCTGGTAATGCAGAGTAATGCTTCTTGTAGGATCGCCCACTTTATCTCTACTCAATTTCACAAGTTTAAGTTTATTAGGAGTAGCTGCATTAATAATTCTTTCCTGACCGTAACAGGGATCTACTGCGCCTTTAGCATCAGAGCCTCCTTTATCATGCTCTATTTGCCAAGGGTCAATAAATAATTCTCCATCCTTATTGGTTACTAAACATTTAAAAGATTTATTTAAGGCAGGACAAAAACTGTAATTAGTCGTAGTACCGTCAGTAATCACATACCCTTGATCATTTAAATCTTTCAATTTTTCTTTAGAAATGTGATAACGAAATTTGAGTCTGTAGCTGCTAGTTTGTGAATGTAAAAAAGTGATCATGCTGAAAAGCATAAACAATCCCAGAATAATTGTTTTCATGTTTTATTAGTTTTTTGGTTATGAGGTAAATATACAAATATAAGTTCTCAAAATAGAGAAATTTTCATATCCAAATTACGAACTAACTTAATGTTATTAAAATTAAAATATTTCTACTTTTAAACTAATAAATTACAAATACAAAACAATTTTAAAACGAAATAAACATGAACAGACAAAGATTAATCCGAAAATTAAGAATTATTAATCATAAGTTGAATAAAAAATACATTCCAGTAGAGGATAAGCCGTTTGTGAAAATTGCCGAATTAACAGCTATATTGCCTGCACTTGGATTATTTTATTTGTGGCATTATTTTGATTTATTAGGAATTAGCTACTATCGATATTTCAATCTGTCGGACGCAATTGCTGTACTATATGAAAACCTAATGTTAATGATTTTAATTGGAGTGTTATTCTCACCAGGAATCGTCTGTTTGTTGCTGACTGACTTAAAGTCAAGAAGCAAAGGTTTATCAATAATTACATTAATTGTAATTATCGTATTATTAATTTGTGGTTTCGGTGTACTAATCAATATGTACAAATTTGCTACGCCAGTAAATATTGTTTTTATAACAATTATCACTATTTCCAGCTATGTTTACTTTTTTGAAAGTCGAAATCTTGGATTTTGGATGCATTTAGCATTCGCATTTATCTATATGTACGCAACCGCTGCACAGGAAGCAAAGTATATATTAAAAGAAAAACCAAAATTTACAATATACTTAAAGCAACACTCGGAGCAACCAATTCTTACGGAGGAAAGTAGTACAAGGTTCTATCTTTATAAGACTTCTAATTACTATTTTATAAAAGATGAAAAAGAAAATAAAATATTTGGATATTCAATATCAACTCAGGAAGAAACAGTTGTTGTACCACTAACCAGATAGTATTAATGTAATTGTCAGTCCTTCGGATTTTTTTGATCCACTTAAGACTTTGCTCCATGAAGTATTCTTAATATATTTGTGGTAAACAAAAAATAAAAAAAGTATAAGAATAAATAAATCTTAAATACATATAAAAACATTGCGTTAAGCAGTTATTTTCTAAACTCAAATACTGGTACTATAAGAATTCTAAGAAAATGTAACTGCAAGATTCGCCCTTCTGGGGCGTGTTTTGCTGCATTTCTTAGAGGGATTATACCAGTATCCTGAGTTTAGAGTGTCAGTTAATTCACGCTCTTTTTTTATGCCCAAAAACTACAACCAAAAACTAAAAATATAATGAAAATCCCTGAAGTAATATTGGACGGAATCACCGTAATACTACGGTATCAATTTAAAATGACATCCAGTAATATTGCAATAAAAAAACAAAACACAAATTATGCGAAACAGTACAATTTCTATTATACTGCTGTATTTTAGTACAGGATTATCCGCTCAGATTCCAAATCTGCCGACAGGACCAAGTGCATCGACTTCCCCAATTCAAAATTATTCTGAAATATCTTTCAGAAACAATTCTACGTCAAAAAATACGGTATCCATTCCCTCAGTTAATAATTCTTCAAGAAAGTCAGAAATTGAAAGAAGAAACTGGGAAATGCAGCAAAACGATTTTAAAATCGTAGAGAAAGAAAATCGAGAGAAAGAGCAAAAACAGTTTGAACAAAAAGTAAATAATCTAGAAATTTCCGGTTATAATCTGCCATCACTATCAGCTAATTCAGGAACTAACTTCTATTATGATGCCTTGTCTCAACTTAATAATTTAGATCAAAGCAATTATTCATTAGCTGAAGCGAATTTCATTGTTGAAAATGCTTATTCTGAAAGGAAGCTACACTATTCTAATTTCAAAGCCAACATTTCAAAAATAGCTTCTCAGGTTTTGCAAAAAATGAAATCCGGAAAGGTGACCCCAGTCGATAATACTCTGAAAAACATTGCTTTGTTTAAGCATTTCTCAAAGAATTACAAATATGATTTTGATGATTTTATGGGAAAGAAAGAATGGAACAAAATGTTTGTTTCCAAATTACTAAAAACAGGAAAAGGACAATGTCACTCAATGCCTCTACTTTATTTGATGGTAGCAGAATCAATCGGGGCAGATGCTTCATTGGCTATGGCTCCCAATCATACGTATATCCGTTTCAAAGACGATGATAATCAATGGCAGAATATAGAATTGACTAATGGAATCCTTAGTACAAATGCTATGATTTTAGAATCCGGTTACATTGGCTCCGAAGCCTTACTGAATGATGTCTATATGAATAGTTTAAGTAAAAAACAGCTTATGTCATTGTTATATGCAGACTTAGCCAATGGCTATATTCATAAGTACGGAATGGATGAATTTGTCGGAAAAGCATTGGATAAATCTCTTGAACTTTATCCCAATAATATGTATGCTAATTTACTTAAATCAATGTATCAGCAGGCGCGATTTGAATATGTAGCAGCAGAATTAGGAATTCAAAATGTAGAAAATCCTGCAGAACTTGAAAATATAAAATATTTCCCGAAAGGTCTGGAACTTTTAAAAGAAACAAAGATGCAGTTCAACAATATCGACCAGCTCGGATTCAAATTTATGCCAGATGGAGCTTATTCAGAATGGTTGAGCAATATGAACCGTGAAGCCAACAAACAAAGGAGCGAAGAGCTTGCCGAGAAAATTCGTCTTACCAATTTAGAAAAACAGAGAAAAAAGAAGGAAGAAGAACAAAAGAAATTGGAGGAAGAGCGTAGAAAAGCAAAAGAGAAAAAAAGAGAGGAGGAAAAAAATAAACCTAAACCTCTTCTAACATAAAAACATCAAGATGAAAAATCAATATTTTAGAAAATCAATGCAATTTGCTTTGCTTGTAATAGTCTCAATGGTTATTACTGTCAAAGCTCAGCGTAATCAATTTTACGAGGAGGCCTATGCACACATTGACAATATGCTAAGTGGCAAGGAAAAGTATAGTTTTAAGAAAGCTGTCTTAAGTGTTGAGCAGTCTTATTACCAGGGAAAGATTGACACGATAGCGATTAATAATGAACTCAAATTCCTGAAATCATTTGCAGAGCAAATAGTTAAAAGCAGAGAACTGACCTATCAGGGAAATGATAAAGATAAAGTCAGCAAATATGCGGCTCTTTACTCGATCATCTGCCAACCGATACCAGTGATTGTGAAAGACTCTACCATTCAATACAAACCTTTCTCTTACGATTTTACCGACGTCTTTGGTCACGATGATTTACCCAATCTCTTTGTTTCCAAATTACTTGCAACAAAAAAAGGAAATTGCAACTCGATGCCCTATTTGTACAAAATCCTTGCTGAAGAATTGGGAGTTGATGCCAATCTGGCTTTAGCCCCTAATCACGTCTACATCAAGCATAATGTAAAGTCTTTAGGATGGTTTAATACCGAATTGACGAGTGGAATTTTCCCTGAAGATGGTTGGTTAATGGCATCTGGATATATCCATCTGGACGCCATCAGAAACGGTATGTTTATGAAAGCTTTGGATAACAAAGAAAGTTTAGCATTATGCCTATTTGATCTAGCACAAGCTTACAACAGAAGCTTTCCTTCCAACGATGGCGAATTTCTCCTAAAAGTCCTCAATAAAGCTCTCGAAGTTTATCCAAATTTCGCAAAAGCACGCATTCTAAAAGCTGAAACGTATAAAGCCAGATTTCAAAAATTAATGGATAGACAAGATCTAAAGAGTGGGTCTTCAAATAATATCAAACTGGCTTTAGAAAATCCGAAAGCAAAAGAAATATATGATCTGATGGTTCAGGAATACAGTACGCTTTACAAGCTTGGTTACAGACAAATGCCTGAAGGAATGTATTTGGATTGGCTTGTATCTCTGAAAACAGAAAGAAATAAATATGAAAATAAAAAATTAAAAAACAACTTCAAATAACCACGAAAATGAAAAAACTATTTTATGTATTCTTTTTGATAATCGCAGTTTTTCTCAATGCTCAAGTAGAAAAGAATGTTTCAAACAATCCTGAAAAGATTTACGTAAATCCCGTAAAACTTACCAAAGAAGAAAGATTGCGTCCTTATATGGACGAAGTTCTAAAAACGAGGGATACTTTAACACCAGCCGAAGCAGAGCGGAGAAGACAAAACATTGAAGCAGGAAATCCTTTTAAGAAATATGGCTTCTATCCTAAAATTGCTACATTAAGCAAAGGTAAATATTTAGAAGCTCACGACTTAGACAGTATTGTAAGCATTGGATCAGTCCGTTACAATGCAAGAACCAATGAAATTGTTGAATTATTAGATATCAACATAGAAAATGCTGACTCACAACCATATCTTGATACTGCAGGTCGCTGGTTTTCTCCTGATCCACTAAGCGAAGAATACAGACGTTGGTCACCATATAACTACGCAATGAACAATCCATTGCGATTTATTGATCCGGATGGAAGGTCTACCGAAGATGCAGTTGAAGAATCAGAACAATGTTGTCTTTTTGGTATAAGTGGATTAGTGAGATTTATGCCAATCTTTGAAGGTGGCTCAAATGTGAGGCCTAATCCTGTTGTTGAAACAATGACAAAAACTAGTGAAGCAACTACAAAATCTCAGGAACATTTTAACAGAGGTAGGCAGATGGAACCAGAGCAAATAAACAGAATGAATGAAGAAGGACAAAATGTTACAAAGAATACTAAAAATTTTGAAGCAACAGATTCGAAAACAGGTAAAACAGGAGGAACGAGACCTGATGGATTCACCAAAGAAGGAAATCCTGTGGAAATAAAAAATGTAAAAAATCAATCTCTTACAAGACAATTAAGATTTCAGGACAATTTAGTTGATGGAAAAAGGCTAATTTTGAGGATAAACAAGGATGCAAATTTATCAAATCCTTTAAAAGATTCAGGGATTGAAATTCAACCTTATAACCTAACAGGACCAGCTCCTGCAAAAACAGATAACATTAGAGTAAATAACAACCCAGCTCCAAAAATTAAACCTGTCCCAGTAAAAAAAGATCCTTGTGCAGGAATACCAGGTTGTATTTAATTAAAATATTATGGAAGACAAATATATTACAGGCATAAAACAAGTTGTCAAAACTGCTCAAGCATTTTTAAATGAATTTAAAGAGTTTGCTCCATTTGGTTTAATATTTAAAAATAATGAATGGATTGATCTTGGCGCATATGACGAAAACCTTACATCGGATCAAATGAAAAATTTTTTAATTAGTACTATTATAGAAGATTTTAATGAGGGTAACACTGAGTTTGGAGCAGTTTGCGTAGATGCTAAAATTAAAGAAATCGGCGATGTTATTATTATTTACAATACATCAAATGGTAAGGATTGGTTTGAATTAGTTTATAAGTATTATCTCGAAGGAAAGTCGGTTAAAATTATCGAAGAAAATATCGAGTATTAATCCCAATGACATTATTGAAAATGTCTTATAATATTTTTGACTAAAAGATTGGAAATAAGCAGAACAGAAATAGAAGAGAAATTTTTACAACATTCAGTTCAACACGGAGTACTTTATGTAAACGGAGATTATAAAAAAGCAAATAAACTTCACAAAGAATTACATAACCTTTATAACCATGCAAAGGAGCAACGTGAAGAAGAGCTTTTTAGTGAAATGTTGGATAATCCTGACGAATATGTAAAATTGTGGGCGGCCATTTTTACTTTAAAATCAAAACCTGATATAGCTGAGAACATCCTAAAAAAATTATCTACAAATTCGAAAGTAAAAATGACAGCCTCTGCGACTCTTCATTTGTGGAAAGAAGGAAAATTAGAACTATTATTATGAGATTATGAAGAAAATAGTAGACATTGAAACTGCATTAAAAATGTTTGAGGAGGCTTCAATTATTCAAGTAGAATCTACAGAAAATGGTAATTTTAAAGTAGGAAATAAAAATTACGAGAAGGTAATGAATGCAGCTTCATTTCTTAAAAACCAAAATTCAATAGAAAGTTTATTTCAGTTTTTAAACCATCAGCATAAAGGTCCGCGATTATGGTCTGCCTGTTATATCTTACATCTTGATGAAAAGAAAGCGGTCAAAGTTTTAAAAGAAATAATAAAGCAATCGGGAATAATTGGTTCAACAGCTGAAATTACTTTAGACGAGTGGAAAAAAGGAAATCTAACATTTATATAAAATAATTATAGAATCTCAAAAAGAATGGATACTCAAGATTATTTACAAGACCAATTGAAAATTTGTGAAAAGAATTCTCAAATTTCTGATGTAGTAGAGTTAAATACCGTAATTGCATTGGGTCGAAATTTTAATCCCAACATTCAAATAAATGGACTTAGACATCCCCGAACAAAAGGTTTAACTGGTTGGTATATTTGGTCAGGTGAGTTTTCTTATGCAGATGATTTTTTTCAGCCTTCTCACGCCTATCATTTGTTGGAAGATGCTTCTTTTATAATTCAATATCTCGGGCTTCCGGCTGGTAATCGTTTTTTAATAGATAGTAACGGCTACGAGGATATTTGGTATGATGAAAGTTTGTTGGATGTATAATCTTATAACTTTTAATTAATTTCAATCATCAACAATAAAATAACTATGAAAACAAAACTTCTTTTCTTGCTACTAATACAAATTATATTTGTTAGCTGTCAAAAAAAGGTTACTGATTTTAAGCTCGTAAGCTATGATATAAAATCAAACAACGAACTGTCCATTAGTGCTTATACCACTTTGGACAAAGATGGAGTTCTAAATGTTTATCTTGATAGAGAAAGAGATAAAGTATATTATCAATATAAATTAAGCCAGAGTGAACTTGATGAAATCAATAGCTTATCAGATAAAAATTTGGATAAATATGTAATAAAAAAAGCGCTGGATGCAAATCAAGGTTATGCAGGCAGTAGAAATTACTTAAGTTTTAAGGTAAATGGAAAGGAAGACAAAATATGTTTTATTTTACCTTTTATGGATTCTGATTTTAAGAAGGTAATAGATTCGCTGGAAGACAAAATTTATTTGCAGGACGAATCTCAAAGAACTGAAGCATCTCCTATAGATTTCAAAAAAGTAGAAAAAGAAATCATTACACAGAACCAAATTGATAATTATCTTCCAAGCAAGTCATTACCACCTCCTCCGATGCGATAAATTTCATATATTTACAAAAAGCATAAATATGAAAGCAATAAAAATCTACAGTATTGTAGCAACATTGGTAATAGTTGGACTTTCAGTCTGGGTTTACTCAACTAAAAAAGAATTAAAAGAAACAGAAGAAGTTCTTGATCAATGCTCTGATTGGTATTATCAGGAAATTAATAAGTAAAAGAAATCCTAACAAATTAGTTAGGATTTTTTTATTCGTCAATCTTATATTTATTAATATCGAAATCAAAGTCAAAAAGTTCTTTTGGGGTAATACCAAAAGCTGATGACATTTTCAACATCGTTTCTATAGTTGGATTGCCCTTTCCATTTTCAAATTTATTGTAATTGCTTGAATCGAAATTTGAATTCTGCGCAACCTCATCCATTGAGTTATATTTTGTAGCTCGAATCTTTTTCAAATTTTCTGAAAACTCAAGCATAAATAATCTTAAGACTTCTTTGCTATCCATAAATAATGTATTTATGGGCAATTTTGGATTTTTGATTTGAAAATTCGTGGTAATATATTACCATACAATAAATAAAATTACTATATTTGTAAAATAAGTTACAGAATATGTAATTTTGCGATACTTCAAAGAATAATAGAAGCTATTGCTTAGAATCTCAATTCGAAAACTGGTAATTTTAGTATACGAGACGATAAGCAGGAAGCTCACGACCTAGGCGTGGGCTCTCTTATCTGTATACAAGGTATACCAGTACCCCGAATTGGATAATGTAGAGTTCCACGCCGTCTTTTTCCAATGCTGTTCGCTTTTCTACTTCTAAGCACCTTCCAAAAATAGTATCAGATTATATGATACAATGAGGTGTACAACTCATTGCGGCTTTTAAAGCTTTCTCGGGACACAATTTCATTCATATTAAATGGCTTTTAGGTGCCTTGCGGTTAACTAACGACTATCCCCTATCCAAAAGGCACTAAGAAAGTTTTGTTTTCAAATACCTGAATCCAGAAGTAATAATAACTAAAAAATGAAATAAAAAATAATCCTTATAAATAAGAAAGCCCTTCCCTATTCAGTTTGCAGACTTCAGGAAAGAGCTAGGTTTATCAAGGAGTTTAATCAAAAAACCCATACAAAACTATGAAAAAATCCTATTCTAAAATAGGAAGTATTGGTATTGTCTTTTTGTTAACTGCATTATGCAGTAATGCAAAAGCACAAACCAAGACAGTGACCGGAACAGTTACTGTCGGCGAGAATCAGACACCACTTTCTGGAGTCAATGTATCTCAGGAAGGCAGTGATCAAGTTACACAGACCAATTCGAAAGGATTTTACATCTTACAAATAAACGGTGAAAATCCCATCATAATTTTCCGACATCCTGAGTATGCAGAAAAAAGAATTACCGTAAATGGTAAAGCTGTTATTAATCTTTCATTAGATCAGAAAGTACAGGGCATTGAAGAAGTTGTTGTCAATGCCGGATATTATAAAGTAAAAGAGAAAGAAAGTACCGGTAGTATTGCAAAAGTTTCAGCGAAGGATATAGAAAATCAGCCTGTGACTAATGTTCTATCTAGTGTTCAGGGACGACTTGCGGGTGTTACTATCACTCAAAATTCAGGAGTTCCCGGAGGTGGTTATGATATTCAAATAAGAGGTAGAAACAGTTTAAGAAACAAGGACAACAGCACAATTGATGGAAATCAGCCACTTTATGTGATCGATGGTGTTCCGATGGGTGGAGAAATGACATCACTCTATTCGACTGTTATTCTACCCGGAAGAAGTCTTAATCCTCTCAACAGCATCAATCCAAACGACATTGAAAAAATTGAAATTTTAAAAGATGCTGATGCAACAGCAATATATGGCTCCCGTGGTGCTAATGGTGTTGTTTTGGTAACTACTAAAAGAGGAAAGTCAAAACGACTGAATTTAAATTTTAATACATCCTATGGATTAAGTACAGTGATTTCTAATCTCAATTTGATTAATACATCAGAATATTTATCTATGAGAAAAAAAGCATTTGAAAATGATGGAATCAGTACTTATCCTGCAACGGCTTATGATATCAATGGAACTTGGAATCAAGATAGATATACAAACTGGCCGGATAAATTAGTTGGGAACACAGCAGCTTTGTCAAACACACAATTATCATTAAATGGCGGTGGAGAAACAACCAATTTTTTATTGAGCCTTTCAAATAATGAGCAGACCACTGTTTTTGGGGAAGACTTTAAATACAAAAGCAAAAACATTTCCAGCCATATCTCGCATCGATCTGCAGACAATAAATTTCAGATGAATATTGCCAATAGTTTTTCAATTCAGAAAAACAATGTCATTAGAACAGATATTACGAGGCAGGCGTACAATTTAGTTCCAAATGCACCTGAGCTTTACAATTCTGAAGGTGGATTAAACTGGCAGAATAATACATTTGCCAATCCTGTGGCAGCCTACAATAGCACCTATACAAATGAAAACAAGCAATTTCTTAATAGTATTACAACACAGTATGAGGTTTATAAAAACTTATTGCTAAAGCTTAATGGTGGATTTAACTACCAGACATTTGAAGAACTTTCGTTACAGCCCAATACAATTTATAATCCGGCTTATGCTGCGGGTCAGTCAAGCGCAACTTCGACAGCATCTAAGAATAATCAGGACAGATTTTCTTTCATCATTGAACCACAAATTAACTGGAATTACCAATCTGAACATCATAAAATCGATGCTTTGGCGGGAGGAACATTTCAAAGAGAGACAAACGAACAAGGGTCAATTGTAGGTGTAGGCTTTGAAAGTAATGCTTTTATAACAAATATCGGTGCTGCAAGAACAAAAACAGTTTCAGACCAAATCACAAATGAATACAGATACGCCGCATTTTTTGGGAGGCTTAATTATCAATATTTAAATAAATATATAATTAATCTGACTGGCAGACGTGATGGAAGCAGTCGCTTTGGTCCAAATAAAAAGTTTGCCAATTTTGCAGCAGTTGGAGGAGCTTGGTTATTTAAAAAAGAAAAATTTGCCGAAAATCTAGAATGGTTAAGTTTTGGAAAGCTTCGCGGAAGTTATGGTACTGCAGGTAGTGACAACATTGGAGACTATCAATATTTAGATACTTATACTGTCTCATCATCATATATCTATAATTCAGTTACAGGATTGATTCCGTCAAGACTCTATAATGGTAACTATAGTTGGGAAAAAACTAAAAAGCTAGAAGTTGCTTTAGAACTTGGGCTCTTCAAAGACCATATTAATATTACGACAGCTTGGTATAGAAATCTTTCTTCAAATCAATTGGTGGGCTACCAGCTGCCTTCAATCACTGGCTTTACAAGTGTATTGGCAAATCTTGATGCTACGGTCGAAAACAAAGGATGGGAATTTGAGTTGGCAGCTCAGCCACTAAAAACAGGGTCTCTTAAATGGGATACTAATTTCAACATTAGTTTTCCAACAAACAAATTAGTTTCATTTCCGGGACTGGAAGGTTCAACGTATGCCAATCAATTTATCATTGGGCAATCTACTTCAATTATCAAATTGTATCAACTTGAAGGTATCGATCCTAAAACAGGAAAATACAGTTTTACTGATTTCAATGGAGATGGAAAGATATCTTCACCTGAAGATAACAAAGTTGCTCAGGACATAAGTGTAAAGTTCTTCGGTGGGTGGTCGAACAGTTTCAGATATAAAAATTGGGACGTTTCATTTTTGTTTCAGTTCGTTAAGCAAAAAAACAGAAATTACAACAGTATTATAACTGTTCCTGGCAGTATGAATAATCAGCCAGTCGAAGTTTTAGATGTCTGGTCAACGGACAACCCTACTGGTACATATATGCCATATACTTCCGGAGTAAACACGCTTCACACATTTTTTCAAAACAGTACAGCATCAGTGTCGGACGCATCATTTATCAGATTAAAAAATGTACAATTGGGATATCAGATTCCATTAAAAAACAGCGTCTTCAGAAATGTCAAAATATACATTCAAGGACAAAATCTTCTCACGGTAACCAAATATTTTGGTGTTGATCCTGAGTTTTTAGCACTGGGCTATCTGCCACCTCTGAAAACATACTCTTTTGGGTTACAGTTCAATCTTTAAAAAATTTGAAATGAAAACAATTACAAACATTACTATATTATTATTCTCACTATTACTACTCAATCTGATTTCTTGTGAAGAGATGCTGGAAGTTGATGTACCGGAAAATCAAATTGATAAAAACAATGTTTTTCAGGACACTCAAACAGCAAATTCCGCATTATCGGCATTATATTCGAGTTTACGAGATAATTCTCTACTGGCAGGTGATAAGATGGGATTATTTTTGAGCAATTATACAGATGATCTCACTTGTTATGCAACTACCGCAACAAATGGAATCTATGAAATTTCACAAAATCAACTCATTTCCAGCAATGCTGCAGTTTATTCACTGTGGTCAAATACATATCAACAAATCTATTTCTCCAATTCTATCTTAGAAGGTCTTGAAAAATCATCAGGAATTTCAAACACAGACAAAAGAAGAATGAAAGGTGAAGCATTACTGATACGCTGTATTTTATATTTCTATTTACAGCAAATATATGGAGATATTCCTTATTTAACTACAACTGATTACACTGCTAACAACACCTCATCAAAATTGAGTTCTGATGATGTTCTTGTTCGACTTGAAAACGATTTGAACGAATGTTATATATTATTAGCAGACGAATACAGTAACTCCGAAAGAATTTTTGTCAATCGTAAAGTTGCAGAACTGATGATGGCAAAGGTATATTTTGCAGAGCAGAGACCAGCCGATGCGGAAGCTAAATTAAAATCAATAGCTCAAAGTTCTCTTTATACTTTCGAAACTGACATTGCTAAAGTCTTTCAAAAGTCAGGAAAACATATTTTGTGGCAATTAAAACCTAAAAATTCAGGAGATGCAACAAAAGAGGCAAGTTTATATTATTTCACAGGTGCAGCACCTTCGAGCTACGCACTATCGACATCTCTTATGTCCTCCTTTGCATCATCGGATTTCAGAAAATCGAACTGGATGGCAGTAATTACTGTGGGCGCAAACACTTGGTATAGAGCCGATAAATATAAAAATCGCTCAAATAATACCACAGAGTACTCCATTGTTTTCAGGCTTGAAGAAGTTTACCTACTATTATCCGAAAGCTTGGCAAAACAAAACAAACTCAATGAAGCACTGCTATATTTAAATGCTACAAGACAACGTGCTGGACTTTCGGCGGTAACTTCAGGCATTTCACAGTCTGATTTAATTACTGAAATCGCAAGTGAGAACCGTAGAGAATTCTTTACAGAGATGGGGCATCGTTTCTTTGATCTCAAAAGGAATAACAATTTAAATTCTCTTATTTCCTCAAAACCTAATTGGCAGACTAATCATCAACTGTGGCCAATTCCTCAAAAAGATCTTGAACTAAATTCAAATTTAAATCCCCAAAATCCAGGTTACTAATGAGATCATTTAAAAATATAATAATTTTACTGTTACTTGTAGGGATTTCTTTTTGTCAAGGTCAAACGTTGAGAGGCACATTAGAAAAAAAAATGGCTCAGCAATATCGAATAAAAATTCTTGCGATGTCTCCAAAGGGAAACTGGGTTATAGCAGGAAAACATTATGATATTAACAAAGATACTATTGAAATTTTTTCAACAAAGAATAAAATTCAAAAACCTCATCTGTTAACGAAAACCTTAGATATTCCAATTTTTTTACAAGAAGAAGCTGTGGTAGCATTGGCAAAAGATAAAGCTGTCTTAGTTAGTCTGAATGATAGAAGACAGAAGGTTTTTGACAATATTAAAAGAGTTTTTGCGTCTTCAGACACAGGAACTTTTGCATTACTAAACACTGCCGATAAATTGTCTGTCTATAATAACAAAGGGGCATCATACTACGAAATAGATAGTGTAGTCAATATTACGAAAGATAATGTAAGTAAAATTTTTGTCGTAAGAAAGGGTGAAAATAAATACGAAATCTACGACACTTCTTCCCAAAATAAAAAAAAGATCTACGAGAGCCCTGTGCTTATCAAGAGAATTGAAATAAGTGATTCAAAGAAAACACTTTATATAATTGAACAAAACAGTACTGATAAAACGGAAAGTTTAGTTTTATTAGATATCAAATCTGGCAATATCTCAAAACCAATTTTACAAGATATAGATACTGGAGATTACATTGTAGTTAGTGAAATGAATGAAGAAGGAAAGTATTTTGTAAATGGCCAAACGAAGATACCAAAAAACAAAAATGTCGAAATATGGTATGGAAATGATGGTGATTTAAGCAAGCATGACACTGGTTTTGATCCAATTGACAAATATTGGATAATTACAAACAATAATCATGTAAGCGCAATTGATAATAAAGATTCGAAAAAGATTTTTTTATCTGGCAGTGATAAATATCTTTTCGCTTTTAAAAGAGGAAAACTTCAAAATTATACAGTAGATAATCAAAATATTGATTTACAGATTTTAGATACTCAGAATAATACAGCCAAACCCTTTGATATTGTAAAAAGTGCATATTTCACTCTATCCAAAGATGGAGAATTTAGTATTTACAGAGACTTGCAGGATAAATGGGTGTTATGTAATCTTTCTACGATGAAAAAAGGATATATTCAAGATCACAGTCTGCAAAATCCTGTTTTTAGTAAAGACGCGTCATTAATTTACTTTGATTCTCAAAAAGGTATTTTCGTTTATAATATTCAGAAGGATAGACTGATCAAAATTAGCGAAAATCTAAGTAAAAAAGTTAAAATTTTGAATAAAGAGAGTCTACCATTAATTGGGAGCTATTTCAAGATTTACAGATCGTACCTAAAGAATGATAATTCAGTTTTAATAAAAGTCAGAGATGACGAAGAAAACAAAACGTCATATTATACCATTGTAAATAAAGATTTAAAATCAATAATAAAATCCTCAGAAAATTATATTAGAGATTTCTACTACAACAGAAACGCAAATTTTTTTGCTTATACATTAGAAAATTACAACAAACCGATGTCTTTATATTACGTTGATGATCATAAAAAAGAACCAATAATTCTTTTAACCAATGAAAATCGAGATGCTGCAGTAAAGAATCTTAAAATTGAAATAATAAATTATATTAATTCGGATTATCAGAAGTTGAAGGGTATTTTATATTACCCAACTAACTTTGAGCCTAAAAAAAAATATCCTATGATTGTAAGAATTTATCAAATTCAGAATGATTCGGCAAATCAATATGATATTATAGGCTATAATAATCCTGCTTCTTTTGATTTGAGAACTTTACTTGACCAAGGCTATTTCGTTTATTTACCCGATATTGTATTTGGTCCAAAAGGAACAGGTCTTTCAGCATTAGACTGCGTCAATAAAGCATTGGATACAATTCAGAACAGACCGTATATTGATCAGTCGAAAATCGGATTAACAGGGCATTCCCATGGGGGATATGAGACAAACTTTATTGCTACACATTCAAACCGTTTTGCAGCGTATTTATCTGGTGCTGGTAATAGTGATATTGTACGTTCCTATTTTTCTTACAATTATAATTTCCACAGCCCATTTTACTGGCAATATGAAAATGGACAATATGAATTGAAATTTCCTTTCAGTGAAAACAAAAAATTGTACTTTGACAACAACCCCATTTATAATGTTGAGAAAGTGAATGCGCCCATTCTTTTATGGGCTGGTAAAAAAGACGAAAACATAAAATGGGATCAGGTCATGGAATTTTATATTGGGTTAAAAAGGAATAATAAAGATGTTATAGCTCTGTTTTATCCAAATCAGGGGCATAATCCAAGTTTTAATTCAGAGGATAGAAAAGATCTTTATTATCGAACATTAGAATGGTGGGATTATTTTTTAAAAGATAAAACAAACATAGATTGGATTAACAAACAAATGAAAAAGGATGCTTTATAGCATCCCTTTTTTACTGCAGTCTGAAAAGTTCCTCTCCGCACATTGTCGGGTTGTCCGAAATTTTCTCGTGCAAAGACGAACTGCTGTCGCCCGACCAAACACATGGGGCTGTGCCCACTGTGTTACACTGTTGTTGTGCGTTTAGACATTCGCCAGTAACGGCATCAATTCTGTAAGCGTCAACAATTGCTTTTGCTGAATTGCTTTTTGCAGCACTAGTTGCAAATGCTGCGCCTGTGCCAAGTAATACTGTGACTACAGGAATCATTAATTTTTTCATATTAAAGAAATTTGAATTATTGCCTACTCTATTTTAGGTTTTCGGCATTCCCCTTTTCATATAAATTAAGAATCAGTCTAGTAAACTTGTATCTTTTCAATTCTTTGTCAATTAAAACAAAAAGATACATGTCGGTTGCATACATCTGTGTTAGCGCTTTATCATCCTTTTTAGGAATATAAAAGCTTCCTACATATTCCTGTCGGTCAATCCTGTAGATATCAATGATTGAATTTTTCTTCCATGCTTTCTTAGACTCATACTTGCCAATAAGCTTTGATTCCACAAAAAGGAGGTTTTGATTAGTTGTAGGATTTTGATTGTTTTTTAAACTTGGAACATTCATTTTATGTCGACCGTCTGGAATTTTAACCACATTAAATCTAGCTCGGCTTATGGTGTCAATTGTTTTTAAGCGAGATTTCAATTCAAGATCCTCATCCATGATCATATATTCATTTCTGTAATTATATATGTATATAAGATTTTTAAAATTTTGGTTGAGCAACAATTTTCCGTCACTGTCAAATACTCCGTCAATTTGTTTTTGAAGAATATCTGGATTCAATACAACTTTTGGATTTCGATTTAAATCAAGGCTACCCAAAGTGTATTGCTGTGTACTTTTACTCTGCGTTCTTAGTGCAAATCTAGCCGAATCTAAAACGGATAATTGAGTAAAGTATGCGTTCTGATAACTTATTGTTTCTGCATATTGGTCACCAATTTTACCTCTGTAAATTATTGGGACACTTCCATCGTAAAGAAAATAATCGTTTTTAAAGGTCTGAAGCCATAGATTTTTAAAGGAATAGTCTTTCTCATCCAGCTCTATCCTTTGTTGGCTTAAATTTGATAAATCATAATTAATTTCAGAAAATAATAATGGAGCTGTTATATTTCCAAGATATATTTTTTTACTATCTGAGCCTGCAATATAGTATGAATCCAGCTTTAAATCTATTGATTTATCTTCTAGTACTGGATGTATTAGAAATCTTCTAACAAAATTATTCTCTTTTTTTATAATGTATTCTGAAGAATAAAATAGATAAACAACAAGAGAAGTACTCGCGACAAAGACTACAAAAATTTTCACAAAATAGATGATGAATTTTTGTCTATTAATAACCTCAACTAGAATTACGGAAATAAAAGAAAGTAAAATACATCCAAGATTAAATAATAGATGTTCTGTCCAATCCATTTTCTCAAGTATCCCGCCGCAAGAACAGGGAACAAAGTCGCTAAAATTTAGGATAAGATAAATATAGATTGTAAAGGCTATCATAATTCCCATAGAGCTATAAAGCCCAATTAATCGAAATTTGGGAACTATAAGAGTAACTACAATAAGAAGCTCAACAATTATTGTTGCATAAGAAATAAATCCAGCATAAGCACTTAAAAGTGGTGATTGTGCGATCTGAACCTGGAAATTTCCAAAATCCATTATTTTGCTTGCGCTAGCGTAGCAGAATAAAAGAATAAAAAAACAGGCCGTTATTAGCGGCACTTGAAGGAAGACTGATTTTTTCATGGCTAAAAAATTTATTAAAAAACTTTAAAATCAAAATCTGCCCTTTCATTATTATCTTCTTCGTCAATTTTTGAAAGATTTCCCTATACCCGATCTAACGTCGTTGGCTGGATATTATATTTTTGAGGTATAGGGAATCTTTATATCATTTCATTTAGTGTTTCCAATCTTGACCATCCTTTACAGGGGGATCTTTTTCTAATTCAATTTTCATTCTAGTTGAATCAGATGTTTTATTACTTTCCTTTGCAACTCTAGATAGTGCAAAATCATTATCTACTTGCTCATCAACTTGTCTGCAACTTTGCGCACATAAACCCACAATAAGAATTAAAAATGGGATAACTTTTTTCATAATAGTAAAATTTATTAAGGATTATCCCGGCCGGTTTTTCTCAGAATTCTTGGAGTCAAAGGTATTGTCGAAAAGACCGTCCAAACAAGCATATGTGGGTGTGCTTTACAAAGCACGACGTCGTGTTTTATAAAGCACGACAACAAAAAACAATGAAACCGCTTCATTATCAATTGTTTTTAATAATAATTAAATATCTTAATAGAATATTGGGAAAAGCCCTGTTTTATGGAGATTTTACATAAATTTGGCGGTTCTTAATTGAAGCCTACTAACCATGCTTAAAGGATTTTCATTCATTTTGATATTATTCCCCTTTTTTCTGCTGTTAAATGCGCAGAAGATGAGCGAATATGAGATTATCCGAAAAAATTATGAGAATCTTCCTAAAAATGATAAAAGAGCAATTCCTTATGTAAAGACTTATATTCAAAAATCGAAAAATGAAAATGATTTTGAACATTTAACCCAAGGATATCGGGATGCCGTTTTCTTTACTAAAAATGAAAAGCAAAAATTAGTATATTCCGATAGTATGATCTATGCCGCTTTAAAATCACGAGATAAAGATTTGATAGGTTTAGCTTATTTGGGAAAAGGGATTATCTATTACTTTAACTATAAAAAATTTGATCCGGCTTTAGATGAATATTTAAAAGCTTATAACTATTTAAAAAATACTAAAGACGAGTATTTGAAATATAAGGTCGTCTATCATATGGGAGTCGTCAAAAGCTACCTAGGCTATTATTCAGAATCTAAAGAAAATTTCGAAGAATGCATTAAATTTTTTAATAATGAATCAGTTAAACAACTTCATCCAAATGAAGTTTTCAATAATAAAAGGGGATATTTTAACTCTCTTCACCAGTTAATAATCTGTCAGAGAAATCTAAAAAATTTTGCTGCTGCTGATAGTTTAATAAATGTTGGGCTAAAAGAAATTGAGGGGATTGATGAATTTTCTTTGGAAAAGAGTTATTTTTTAAAGTGCAAAGGCATTTCAGCATATAACCGTCAAAATTATAAGCATGCAATCGATATCTTAAATAAATCTTTACCAAAAATATTGAAGGTAGATGATTTTGCGACTGCATCATTAATTTACTCTTACTTAGGAAAGAGCTACTATCATTCTGATAAGGAAAAAGCACTCCATTATTTTGAGATGGTAGATTCAATTTTCGTTCATAAAAATTTTGTTTTACCGGAGACACGTGATAGCTACGAAATTTTAATAAACCATTTTAATAACCTGAACAACACAAAGAAAGAGCTGTACTACACTAAACAGCTCTTATCAGTTGACAGCTTATTAGGAAAAGAGTTTTACTATTTGACCTCAAGAATTCACAAAGAATACGACACGAAGCGATTGTTAGATAACAAAGAAGCTTTAGAGAAGAGAAATCTTCTCACTTCCTTAATGGTAATATTTTTTATATGTCTTTCGCTGCTTTTTATCACACTATACATTTTTAAATATAGGAAGAATAAGAAGATCATGCTGAATTACAGGATACTGCAGATAAAGCTTGACAATCGTCAGCTTGAAAAAATGCTACATCAACATAGTCCCGATACCATTTACGAGGATGAGAAGACATCGATAATTAGTAAGGAGATTTACCAAGATTTACTATTAAAAATAAAATCATTTGAGGATAGACAAGAATATACTCAAATAGGATTAACATTAAATCAGTTGGCGGCTCAATTCAATACTAATACAACATATTTATCAACTTTTATCAACGAATCAAAAGGCGTTAATTTTAAAAATTACCTAAACAATCTTAGAATTGATTACATTACCAATCTAATGAATACTGATAAAAATTACTTGAAATACACAATTGAAGCATTAGCTGAAAAATGCGGTATAGCATCCCGTCAGAATTTTTCAGATCTTTTTTATGAAATTAATGGGATGCGTCCAACAGATTTTATCAAAAAAAAGAAAGAAGAGCAAAAAAATAATAACGGTAAATAGAAATCGAAAATACTAATCTATAATTTTCAAGTGAATTTTACATAATTTTGATGATCTAATCAGGAGAAGAATCTTCTCGTTTGCAAATTGAAATGTGCGAATCCTAATTAGGATTGCCTTAACTATTTTAAAAAATTGCCAAATGAAAGATTTAAAAACCTCAGGCAGATCAAAGACTGCACGAATTACTTTAAGGCTACATGACGAAGTAAAAGAAAAATGGCTGAATCACTGTAATAAATACAACCTTCATCTTTCCGATTATATCATTAGCGGCGTCGAAGGAAAGCTACTTGATAATGACAGGAAAGAAATCATGAATTTCATCGAAAATCAGGTTAATTTATTCTCTAAAATTGAGAATAATATCAATCAGATTGCAAAACATATCAACACCAACAAGCACTTACCCACTACCCTTTTATCTGATTATAATTCAAAGCTTGAAATTCTCAACAGTCTGAAAATTGAGCAAAACAGAATAATCAAAAAAATCTATATTGAACTTGCAAAATGATTGTTAAAATATTAAACAAATCATCCAGTGAGTTCAATGGTGTGATTTATAATGACAAGAAAATTGAAAAAGGAAAGGGAGAACTTTTATCAATTAAAAATTTCCCGGCTCATCTTAATCACTCTTCGGGAGCTCCAGACATAAAAAACTATCTGAAAGCAGTTTCCAAAAATAATTCAAGAATAAAAAATCCGCAGTTTCACGCTACAATATCCGCAAAAGGACGCGAATATTCTAAGGAACAATTGGCGCTTACAGCAGATAAATTCATGGATAAAATGGGCTATGGTGAACAACCGTACATTGTTGTTTTTCATAATGATACTGCCAACAACCACATTCATATTGTAAGTACAAGGGTTAATAAAGACAGCTCAAAGCGTATTGAGAGAGATTTCGAAAAATATAAAAGTCAAACTGCTTTACAGGAAACAATTAAAGAGTTGTACGGTACTGACGTACATCAAAATTTAGAAAAATTGATTGATTATAATTATAGTACGTTACATCAGTTTAAGACACTGCTGGAACTTAATGGATACGGCTATTATGAAAAAAATGATAAGTTAAATATTACAAAAAACGGCGCTTTTATCAAAGTTTTAAATGTCAATGATTTAAATTTTTCAAAAAAAAGTTTTGACGAGAAAAGAAAAAAACAGATATTTGCTCTATTCAAAAAATACAAAGAGGTATTTTCCAACTCGGTTTTCAGAGTATCGGATAAAAACCATGCCTCCTACCAATCAGAGCTTCAATACCATCTGAAGAAAAAATTTGGGATTGATGTTGTTCTTTCATTCAAAGATGATAAACAGCCTTTCGGCTATTCCATCATCGACCACAAAACCAATACGATTTACAAAGGCAGTGATATAATGAAAATGAGTGACCTATTCATTATCAGCTCCCAAGTATTAGACAAAAAGATCTTTGACATTCTGGCCAATTCAAATTTGACAATCGAAACGAAGAACGTTTTTAAAAAGCATTTGGAACAAGAGTACAAATGCGAAATCCAGGATTATATGCTTTTTTTGAAACAATCGAAAAAGACAAATTATAATATCTGGAAAGACACACGAAATTCAACAATAGATCACATCCTAAACTTAAGGAAAGTAAGTAATAATTCGCAGGATAAAATAAAGATCGTCAGTTTCTCAAATGAGGCATTCGTCATTAATAAGATTGACAATGTTGTCTTTACCGTAAAAGAATTGGTCGGAGATTACTATTACAACCTTTATTTATCTCAATTACTAAATCCTCAAAATCCAGGACACCAGTCTATTGTCAATGGCGTGCAAGCTGCAGAAGCATCAAGTTTAGAAGAAATGTTAAAACGCACTTCCCTATTTGATATTTCAGCAGCTTCTCCGCCATCAAGCGAAGAACTAGAAAATAGAAGAAGAAAAAAGAAAAAAAAGAGATGATTATTACGTTTGCAAATCAGAAGGGCGGAGTTGGCAAGACCACTTTAGCCATTGCATTTGCCAACTATCTTTCTATGTTTACCGATAAAAAGGTAAATGTCATCGACTTTGATTTTCAGCGTTCATTTTACAGGCAATGGTCAGAAGACAAAGAATTAAAAGCAGATTATCTTTATGAAGTAGAGAAAATTTCGGAAGAAAATATTCATCTCACGCAGAATGAAAAAGTTTTAATGCAGTTAAAGGAAAGTCAGGAGGTTATTCTTTTTGATACCGCCGGAAATATTCAGAATAATTACACGCAGGTATTACAATACAGTGATGCCATAATAATTCCTTATGGATACTCCAGTGTTACAATGATGTCTACAGTACTGTTTCTCAATCTTCTTAAGCTTATCAAAGTCAAGGCAAAAATATATTTCATCAGAAATAATATGCGCAAAGACGACAGCTACGAATTGAAACCTGTAATGGATGCTGAATTCAATACGATAGGGAAAGTAATTGGCGGATCAGTTCTAACCAGAAAATGTATGCTTAGCATCAACACAAAAGGACTGACATATGAACAAAAGTTAGCTGTCAAAGAAACATTCGATGAATTAATTTATCATCTATGGGAATTTTAGACCGCTATACGACCGATGAAGATAAAGAGGAATTAGCAAAGAATCTCAATATTCTGAGTGACGAGGCAGTCTTATCGAAAAAGGGCATTAAACACAAAACAGCAGATGCAGCAAAAAACACTCGGACAAAGAAAAAACCAACCAATCTAACCGAACTTGATGATAAAACCTTATGCATAATTAATGAATTTGTTGACTCTTACAAGAGTAATGACAAAACCAGCAGAATGATAAGGATACAGGATCATCATTACAGAAAGTTGGTGGGCCTTCGTGCTGACGGGATATCTGTAAGCGAATTTGTAAGTTTTGCGGTGCATCTCGCTCTAAAATCTGACGATTATGAAAATTTCTTAAACATTTTAAAAAAGTGAAAATTTATGGGAAAAGTCCTAATGATTACTGGTTTACTATACATTCTATATTATACCGGCATTGCAGTTTATGACTTATTTATAAAAAAACAGATCGTAAATAGAAATGAAAATGATGGCGAATTGATCAGCCTTGAGAACTTTATTGAAGAAACTCCAGGAGAAATAATAAATATTTATGAAGATGACGTAGAGAATTTAAACTTACCAAGTTCCTATGATTATGAAGAGACAGAATTATCCTCCGAAGAAAACGGCGAACCTTTTAACCATCGACGTTTTGAGGAAGAGCGGGAAATTGAAAACTTCTATGGCGACAATCAACAGGGCAAAGATGAAAAAGAAGTGCGTCAATCATTTCTTTCAAATTTAAGTTCAGTGATCGGAAGCAAAAATTCGGAGGCAATACCTCATCAGAAGGAAATAATTCCGTCAGTTATTTCGGATGAGATGTTTCGAAATTTCTTTGAAAAAGCATCAAGACATATCGTTGTCGGCTCTGAAAGCGGTCAGAGTTTTTACAAATCAAGTTTAGTTTTTTAATTACATTCAGTCAATGATACGGAAAACGCCGTATCTGTTTCGATTCCAAAGCACTTTATGGAGCTTTGGAATCTTTTTTTACCAGACGGTTTCAAATGAAACAATTCAATTATTGTTCAATTAAAATTTTAAAAATCAAATGAAAAATAATATTACAAGCATTAATAAACACCATAAAATTAAAAAAGCGCTGTTCTCCGCAATCTTGGTATTATGCACAAATTTACTTTTTGCTCAGACAGGAGGCGCCGGAGCTATATCTTCGGCAACATCGGATATCGAAGAGTACGTTGAGCCAGTCTCAAACTTAGTTCAAATGATAGGTGCGATCGTAGGCATTGTCGGAGGTGTCCGAATTTACAACAAATGGAACAATGGTGACCAAGACGTCAATAAAGAACTGATTGGCTGGGGAGGTGCCTGTATCTTCCTGCTTCTCGTTCCCACAGTAATTCAGGCATTTTTTGGAATATAAGAAATGGAAGAAAAGAGTTTCTTTCTATACAAGGGGCTAAAGAAGCCCCTTGTGTTTAAAGGTCTGAAAGGAAAGTATATCTATTATGCCGGTGGTTCATTTGCCGGCACAATGGTTTTAGGCATCATTCTAAGCAAAGTTATAGGATTCTTTATAGGGATAGTTCTTGCTTTAGGTATTGGTGCAGGATTGATTTGGAATGTCTTCAGATTACAGAAAACCAAAGGTCTTTTTAACAAAACGCTTAACAAAAATGAGATTTTTATGATTCCTGTAAAAATAAAACTGAAGCAGAAGTACAAACGTTAGGAAATACACACAATGAAAAAGAAAAGCTTTAGTCTGCCATTTATTGGCTACGACTACGGTTCAGAATTTAATGTTAATTATGATGTTCTTATCGGTGAATTTGGAAACCCGATCATTGCCATCCAAATTAAAAATATTGTCACACAGTATTCGGCAGACCGTGCCTTGTATCTGAAGTATCATTCAATACTACTTAATATTATCAGTATTATTGGAGAAGGATATATCGTTCAGAAGCTGGACATTTTCGATAAAAAGATCTACCAGGCGGAAGCACATGAAGAATATTTACAGCAAAAATATTCAGAACATTTTGCGGGAAGAATTTACAAAACAATCGATAGCATTCTGGTATTTACCCACAGGATCGATCAAAGCAAAAAGAAAAACCAGTACAAATATTCAGATAAAAAGTATAAGGAATTGCGAGACAAAGCAGAAAAAATCTTTATGCTTCTGAAGGAAAATGATTTTGAGCCCCATTTTTTCTTTGAAAAGAATTTTGAGTATTACATCTCCTCTATTCTTTCCATGAACTTTGGCAGATCAACAAAAGCTTTTGACAATATAAGGTCACTTGACAGTAATCTCCAGATTGGTAATTCCTATGTGAAGACCATTTCTTTAGTAGATGTTGAAAATATTGAACTGCCCAATGAAATTTACCCTTACACAACGTTGGGTGGAAACGGAGCTATCAAAGATACCGCAGTTGACAATTTTTCTTTTATTAATGACCTGGAACTGTACAATACCATTATTTACAACCAAATTATTGTCATTCCTGATCAGACGGAAAGAGTTAAATTTTTAGCCAATAAAAAAAATCGTCACGAAGGATTTCAGAATGAACCTTTGAATAGGATCTGCGCCGAAGAAATAGGTATTTTGCTGGATAATATTGCTAAGGACGGTCAGCTTATTGTTGACGCACATTACAGTCTTGTCACCAGCTGCCCAACTATTGAGGATTTGGAAAAAATCCAGTCGATGATTGAGAACCAGCTCTTTCAAAAAGGAGTAATTTCCAGTAAAAATTCTTTCAATCAATTGGAGTTGTTTCGAGCATCACTACCGGGGAATGCCAATGAACTAAAAGAATACGATTTGTTTACCACAACGAGTGAAGCCTCGCTGTGCTTTTTTTTTTAAAGAGAGCTACCCCGTAGATGAACCATCCAGTTTTTACCTGAGATTTACGGACAGACAGGGAGTTCCGTTAAAGGTCGACACCGCTGATCTGCCAATGCAGATCGGCAGAATCAATAATCGAAACAAATTTGTTCTTGGACCGTCAGGAAGCGGAAAATCTTTTTTGATGAATAATATCATTGAACAATATTTAGCCTACAATTATGATGTTGTAATTGTGGACACCGGAGACAGTTACAGCGGGACGGCAAAATATAAGAATGGGAAGTATATTCAGTACACCGAAGAGAAGCCAATCACAATGAACCCCTTTGTAGTCAGCCAATCGGAATTTAATATTGAGAAAATTGAGTTTCTAGGAAATCTTATTTTTCTGATATGGCAGGGTGCAGATTCATCGATGACCACCACACAAAAATCCATTATTGATAATCTGCTCTTAGCGTATTACCATCAGTTTTTCAAAGGTGGTACCAATTGGTATCAGCAAAAGACCTCGCGTGAGCTGATTCTATACCTAAGTAAATACAACATCTACGAAGATGATCTTTATAATGAATTTGAGAGCCAATACAGTGAAAATGAAAATTACTATCAAATTTTAGGAATACCAATGGATGCTGAAAGCTCGGACATTAAAAAGGCGTTTCGAAAATTGGCGGTACAGTATCATCCTGATAAAAATCTTGATAAAGCTGATTTTGATGATTCCATATTCGACAAAATACACGAGGCTTACGAAACATTGGTCAATACCGAAAAAAGAAAGACTTACGATGAAAGCCAACTGATCCTTTCAAATACTAAAATAATTGAAAGACCCAAAATCAACAGTGCGGAGTGGGAAAATGCCTTCAGAAAATCACTCATCAAAAAACTGGTAGAGCTTGAAGAAATGCTAGACGTGGAAGAACTTTCTTTCAACACTTTTTATGAGTATTCTGAAAAATTTCTTCCTATTTATCTTTCCAATAAAAAGTTCAAAATTTCTGAAGCTGAATTCAACCTGAGAACATTCCTTTATGTATTGGCTGATTTTTACAAAGGAGGTAGGTATGGAACGACTTTAAATGAAGATGCAGACAACTCATTATTTTATGAGCCCTTTATCGTCTTTGAGATTGATAATGTTAAAGATAATCCTAAGCTGTTTCCTATTGTAACCCTCATTATTATGGATACGTTTATCCAGAAAATGCGTCTGAGAAAAGATAGGCGAAAAGCACTCATTATTGAAGAAGCCTGGAAGGCAATTGCGAGTAAACTAATGGGAAGTTATATTTTATACCTGTATAAAACAGTCAGAAAATTCTGGGGTGAAGCCGTTGTTGTTACACAGGAGCTGGATGATATTATCGGGAATGCTGTCGTAAAAGACAGTATTATTAATAATTCGGATACCTTCATACTTCTCGATCAGACAAAATTCATCGATAATTTTGATAAGATTGCAAAATTGCTCTCACTTAATGAGGTTGAGCAGAGTAAGATTTTCACCATTAATAATCTAAATAATAAAAGCGGTAGAAGCCGGTTCAAAGAATTTTATCTTAAACGGGGCAGCAAAGGTGAAGTATATGGTAATGAAGTTTCACTACAGCAATATTTGACTTATACTACTGAAAAACCTGAAAAATCTGCACTCGAATACTATGTTAATGAATATCGAAACTATCAGGATGCATTGGAGCAGTTTGTTCTAGATATTGATCATCTGAAAGACGGTCTACCAAACTTGGTATCATTGGTAAATATTTACCAAAAACCTATTGACAACGGGTTAATCGAATACTATCATTCATTCAAAAAGCAAAACCCTAGTAAAGATTTCTTCAAAAGTATCAAACGGCTACTTATAGATCAAGATATAACGCTAAAGGAATTTATTAAAAGCAAAAATCAGACTTATGAAAAAATATAGCATCATACTCATGGTCTTTATCATGAGTTTTTATAAAACACAAACTCCCTATATAGATGTACTGACAGCTCCTGCTATGATTTTATATGCCAATCAAATTAAAAGCGAGCAGGAGAAAACAGTCGACGAGATGAATAAACTGCAGCAGGCGCAGGCGGTTGTCTCAACTCAGATGGTTCTGGCCAACGATCTGCAGAATAAATTGTACAAAGGATTAAAAGAGGTAAATGGTACTTTGAAAAACGGCATTCAAGTTCAGAATATTTACAACAACCTTAGCAAAATAATCACGAATGTTGATGGGATATATAACGAAGTGCAGGATGCACCGGAGTACAGCATATTTGCGACAAAATCAATACAGCTGGTAACTAACAAAGCGACCGACATTTATACTGATGTTGCTGATCTGCTGACAAGTGGTGAGCTGAATCTTGCAACTTCAGGAGATCGGAAAAGGCTTCTGTACAATATTGAAAATAACACCCGTCTGCTGAATGTCTATTTGATCAACGTAAAGATGACGATAAGGAGAGCCAAAAGAAAAGGATTCTGGAAATCTATCAATCCATTTCAGACGTATGTCAATACTGACAGGCATATTTTTCAGCAAATATTGAACAACGCAGGAACATTGGGACTATGAAAACTTTATCAAAAACTAAAGTCTGTTTCCTGATTCTGATTTTTTCAAATATACTTAAAGGTCAGCTTACTGGAGGGAATTATATCTGCTACTACCTTATTAACTCTGAAATTCAAAAAACAATGGATGAAAATGAGAAGCAGAAAGAAATGAGAAATAAGCAGCTGACCAATTTAAGTCTGGAATCAGCCAATAAGGAACAATGGAGCAAATACAGGGATGTGACTGAAAAAATTCGTGGAAGGCTTAACAACCTTTCGTTTGCAGTTCAGGCTATTCCGACATCGGTGAACATCGTCAGAGAAATTGATAAGATTTATGAGATACAGTCGAAAATTTATACTGAATTATCTGATGCCCCAATCTGGATTCCTGTCGCACTCAATGGTCAGTATGAGTTTATAAATAGTCTGCAGTTGTATATCAGGCTGATGGCAGGTATAGTTTTATCGTATGGGACGATAAACGAAATGGAAAAGGCCGAACGTAAAATTCTTCTGGATTTTGCTCAAAGTGAAATCAAGACTCTTCGGCAGCAGTCCTACTCTACCCTTCAGAAAATCATCAATGTCAAGAGAAAAATAAAACTGCGTAATAACCTGCTTCAAAATTGGGTGAACAGGGACAAGAAAATCATTCAGGATATCATTAACAATGCAAATCTTTATTAAAATGAAAACATTTCTAATTGTATTTTTTCTGCTTTTACTGAATAATGCAAAGTCACAAACCTATTATCAGCTCTATTATAATTTAGAACTGCAGGCTCAGGTAACGGCCAACCAGGCTGCAAGAGTAGCTTCTGAAAAGCTTTACCAAAATTCTTACGAGAAACAAAGAAAAGCTTACGATGATATCAAGGAAAAGGCTGTGCAGGTTGTGGTCATAAAAAATCACATATATAATCAGCTTCGTAATGTCAATTCAGCACTGAAGCAGGGAAAACAGCTTGAAGCCATATACTATGATTTTACCAAACTTATTGGAAACATGGAGAAAATGCTGGAGCTTTCAGCTCAAAAACCTCAGTATGCCGTATTGATTATGAATTATTATTCTAAGCTTTATCTGCATGCGATGAACTCATATGAAAATATAAGCGAATCGGTTCTCAATGAAGAAAATGATTTTCTTATGGACAGCTACGATCGGCAGAAAATTCTTTCAAAAATACAGCATGAGATAAAAATTATGAATGGCTGGACAGTTCACATTATCAATTACCTGAGGAATGCTGAAAAAAAACCATACTTCCGTCATATTGGTGTTTTCAACAGCTGGTATATACGGGACAAAGGTTTAATCCAAAATATTATTAATAATTATAACCAGAATTTAAACGGTTGGTAAAATTATAATCTATGAAAAACATACTATTAATACTATCATTTCTTCCCCTTTTATCTTTCGTAAAGGGACAGACCATAAAAAGAGTTAAGGACAAACACATTGTAGGTCAGGAGAAAAGGCAGGTCTTTTATCAATGGGGAGACTGGCAGCCTGAACCAAAATACTTTTTGGGCATACAGACTAATTATGCCTATGCCATGGTATGGGGCTGGCTGGCTCCAAGTCGAAACCGTGATTACAAAGGCGGAAATGACATCAGACCTTTAGGACTGGCGGGATTGCAAAACCAAAGATATGCAACAACCTTGGTACAGCAGGACAAAACAAGCGATATTCAGGAAGAAGCAAAGACAACATATGAAGAAAACCTGAAAGAATTCTATCATTATTCCAGTGCGACCTCAGGGGCTGATCCTCTTTATCTGCTTTATTATAAAGATGTACTGAACAGTCTGGATAATTTTGACACCGGATCTTCGGCATTATCTCAGTGGGGATTTACTTCTTCGAAAGCCTGGGAACGATTCAATAATTACGGCATCATCGGAGAATGCAGGCGAAAGATCAACGTCATTCAGGACAAATACAAATTTGCTAAAAGTGCAGATATGCCGAGAGGCAAAAGGATTCTTGCCTACCATGACTGCCTTATCGAATGGCGAAAAATGAAAAAATACCTAGCGTACTTAAACCAGCAGGGAGAGAACAGGTTTAGAGCCGAAGTTAAACTTGAAAGTTACAAAACAAAAAATCCCGGAAAGATTACAAAAGAACGGAGAGATGCAGAGATATTCATGGATGTAATGACGGGGCATTTATAGTTAAAAAAATTATGAAACGAAAAAAGATTTTAAAAAGCATTATGAAAATAATGCTTTTATTCATTCCGTGCTTTGCATTCTCACAGGATACACACAGTGATGAATATTACCAGAAAGCAATGGATTTTCTGCAGGGTGAGGGCGTATTGGAAGGCTGGTTTACTGAAAAGTTCCTACCGCTTTACGACAGCTTTATGACCGCAGAATATGGACAATTTATATTATTTGGACAGGCTGTAGCGGGTTTAGGCGCACTACTCTATCTGGGGAATATAGGATGGCAGATGATAGGCGGAGATCGTGAATGGGAAATAGTACCGATGCTAAAACCCTTCGCCATTGGACTGGTTATTGTGAATTGGGTATCATTTGTCGGTATTCTCCGTACTCCTCTAATCAAGCTTCAGGACGTCTCAGAGAGCAGCTTTGTTGAGAGTCAGCAGGAATTGAATTCTTTAAGATGGGTACGTTTTAAAAAACAGCAGCAGGTTGTAGACAGAATTGTTGAAGAGCAAGCTAAAGCACAAGCTGAAATCCAACAACAGGAAGCCGGAGACCAATCTTTAATAGAAGAAGGACTGGATATGGTTGGAGATGGATTAACAAGTCTTATGAGTCCTGTCTATGAACTTTATCTCAGATTACAGGTTGGTTTACAATTAGCCATATCGAGCGCGCTGGAATTGATTGGGTTATGGATACTTCGAATATGTGTCTATGGGATATTTTTTATCCAGCTGATATTTTCGACCATCTTAATTATTATCGGTCCTATACCGGTTGGGTTATCAGTTTTTCCTGCGTTTTCAAGTTTTCTTTCTCAATGGGTTTCCAGATTCATCAATGTCAATCTTTACGGATTTGTGGCATTTATTATTTTAAAAATCGGAACCCTCCTTCAGCTATTTGCCTTTGAGGCAGAAATTGAGAGATATGATCAGATTATCAATACAGACGGCAGTATAAAGAACATGGATTTGCTGCTTACCTATTCTAGCAGTGGGATCATGTCATTTGGATTGGTCATCGTCTGTTTTTTAATTACAGCCGTAGGAATATTATGTGTTCCTACCCTGGCCAATTATATCATTCCGTCGGGCGGTGGTAATACAGGAGCCATGAGTAAGATGAAAAAAGCAGGAATGGCAATAGCCACTAAAGGAGTTTCATTATTAAAAGGATAATTATGGCAGTTGTAAAAAACATTGAAAAAAAAATCAAGATCAATAAAGTAACTTCCATTGGCTGCATAATTTTATCAGTCATCGTCGTTATTGCAGGATTTGTTTTCTCATATAAACAGATAAAAGATGCAAGAAAATCCATCTATATTTTAGATAACGGGGTTCCTGTTTTAGTCAAGCAGACCGATTTGCTCCTAAACAGACCTGTTGAATATAAAGCTCAAGTCGATATGTTTCATTCTTTATTTTTCACACTTTCAGCAGATGACGATTATATAAAATCTCAGACACGAAAAGCATTGTATCTGATCGATGACAGTGGTATGAAGGAGTATATGAATCTGAAGGAAAAGGGATTTTACAACCAGATCATTTCTTCCAATAGTGTGATGACTATAAAAGCAGACAGCATTAAACTCGATGAGCAGAACTTAAAATTTATTTACTATGGCAAACAGACCATTAACCGAAAGACGCAGCTTATCGTCAGAAAATTGATCACTGAAGGTTTTTTGCAAGATCTTCCCCGATCTCCCAATAATCCTCATGGTGTTCTGATCGAAAAATGGAAAACATTAGATAACTCGGACATTTCCGTAAAAGAAAAATTTAGATAATGGAACAGCAAAATAAAATCATCAGTAAAAATCCATCAACCATATGGAAAAGTGTGGAACAATTTGCAGAACGTCAGCCGAAGAGAACATTTTATCTCATGTTTGGATTGATTTTTTTGTCCACCCTATTCTCAATTGGAAGCTTGATTTACATACAAAAAGTTTCCATTCCTGAATACGAAACGATGAAAAAGCAAAATGTCCTAAAGGATGCTGCTACCTCATTCAACTCGCCGTTTACAGAGACAGAAAAAATTCTGGGTATAAGAGAAGCGCTGAAAGAACTTGATTACTATCGGAAAAAAAAGATATTGAGTTCTTCCGATAGTTCGAGAATTAAATATCTCCTCGATAAATACAATATAAATAATTCAAGATGAAAAAACTCAATTTAAAACAACCTAAATATGTTCTTCCCCTCATCGCCCTGCCATTCGTTTTAATGATAGGGTATTTTTATGTTCAATTCACGGAAAACTCAGGAAAAGACAAAAATAAACTGGCTGAGAGTAAAGACATTTCCACCGATTTCGGAAAAGTTGGAGAACGCTCTGAAATTAAAGGAAAGGCCGACGCTTATGCTGATTTCTTTGATAAAAGAACCGATGGAAGAACCATGATTGACGGTTTCGGTGATGAGCATGAAAGTCTTGAAAAATTTGATGATGATCTTTCAGAGCGACAGAAAAGGCATATTGACAGTATGAATTATGTCAGAGAAAAAGAACGTCTGAATAATCTTTCCCGACAGGCCAATCGACAGTCCTACTATAACGCGATGGATGCTAAACAGTCGAAAGAACGTGAGGATGATCAGTACGACAGAAGTATGAAAATGTTAAAAATGCTCAATGGTGACAATAACGGGGTAAACAATTCAGGAAAAGCTGATACTCGGAGTGCTGAAAATTCCGACTGGAAAAAGGATCAGATGACCTTGATGAGAGAGCAGATGATGTTAATGGATAGTATCGAAAAAGCAAACAACCCTGAACTTAAAAATCAAGCCAAAGCCATTGAGAAAATGAAGAAAAATGAGAAAGAGATGGATTTTTTTCTCAATTCTACATTGGATGTAACAAAAGCCTCGAAAAGCACAGAATTCAATTCGATCTTCAGACAACGTGAAAATAACTTTATCAAAGCTGTGATCGACGAAAACATTAAGGGCTTTGCAGGAAGCAGAATAAGGATTCGCCTACTCGAAGATGTATACGTCGGAAATGCAAAAATATCGAAAGGTACTCCCCTTTACGCATTGATCAGTGGATTTTCACTGCAAAGGGTGAACCTTAACATCGTATCGGTAATGCATCAGAACGAGATTCTTCCTATCAGTCTCAATATCTATGATGTTGATGGCATGGAAGGATTGTATGTCCCAAGTTCGGCATTCCGTGAAATGACAAGATCTATGGGAGAAAACATTGTGCAAGGTCAAAATCTTTCCAGTGGTAGCGCTGATTTTTTTACCACGACGCTTAGCTCAGTATATCAATCCACCTCAAAAACAATATCGGACGTAATACGGAAAAACAAGGCAAAAATTAAATACAATTCTTTCGTTTACCTCATTGACAACAAAGAACTTGAAAAAAAGAAAAAGAACATTTATAAGAAAAACACCAATCCATAATCTATGAAAAATTTCATTATTATCCTTATGCTGATGCTTGTTTCTACGGAGACATCCGCTCAGAATACAGTACTATCGAGAGTATATAAAAATAATCTTCCCGAAATCTATATTACAGGTAATGTCAATCTTCATTTCAGGAGCCCCCAGCCTATTCAGTTTGTTGATTTAAGTACGAAACACCTTATAGGCGATCTTCCTACAGAAAATGTTGTAAGAATTAAAATACAACAGTTTGAAGAGGAAAGCCATTCCGCTACCGACAGTATTAGAATAAAAGAGGAAACTCCGATTTATTATTATGATAATCAGGAATTAGGAATTGTTACCATTGTCGGACAATCCTTTATGGCTCAGTACAAGCTGATCTATAAAGTTGACAGCAGTGCGACTATAATGACCAACATTGAAATTTTACCTGAAGACATGCAGGCTCTTGAATATCCGGATTACCAGATGTCCAGTGCCGAACTCAGAAAATATTCGGTGGAGATTATCAGAAAAAAAGAAGCAAATAAAATACGTAGAAACAGAGATTTGGGAATCGAATCGCAGCTTAATAATGTATACGCTTTTGGTGATTATGTATTTCTAGATATTAGTTTTAAAAACAATACAAATCTCATCTATGATATTGACAAACTTAAGTTTTCTATCGATGATAAAAAGGTTTACAAAGCCACGAATGTTCAGTCTATTGAGATAGAGCCTGTATTCCGTCTGTATGACTTAAAGACATTTAAAAAGTCTTACAGAAATATTTTCGTTTTTAAGAAATTCACTTATCCGAATAACAAGGTTCTAAACATCAGGCTGATCGAAAATCAAATCAGCGGCAGAACAATTAATCTGGAGATTAAATACTCAGATATTTTACAGGCTGACACTTTTTAATATTCATTTACATCTAAAGTATAGCAGACAGCTGGGAACTCCTGGCTGTCTGCTTTTTATATAATTCAATTTGAGAAACAATGCAGGAAAGTAAAGAACAACAAAAAATCTACGGATTCTTTCAGAAAGCAGTCTATATGCTGGTTTTGATTGAATGCAGCATTATCTTTTTTGGAGGTACTCAGATTCCGATACTTCCAAAGCTATTGAAATCATTTGCGAAAATGCCATTTCTATTTCCTCCGTACCATGCCAAACTTGCTGAACTTCTGTTAATCATACTAATTGCAATTGGTACAAAGCCAAAAAAAAATCAAGATATTAATATTACAAAATCAATCCTTTTACCAATAGTCGTTGGATTACTGATGATGTTTGGTTCATTGGCATTTATAGATGATACATTTAGAAAAGACATCCCGCAGTTTACTCCCTATTTTAATATCTATCAGGCTGTTTACGCATTACTTTCATTCGTAGGTGTTTTAATAACCCTTTTAGGTGCTGACAACATCAGCAAGATTATGAAAATCAAGCTTGGTAAAGACCGCTGGAACATTGAAGAAGAATCATTCGATCAAAACAAGGAATTAATTACGAATGACTTTTCAATCAACATCCCTTACTTATTT
The DNA here is from genome assembly GCF_059579425.1 of Chryseobacterium sp. 2P. Taxonomy (NCBI): domain Bacteria; kingdom Pseudomonadati; phylum Bacteroidota; class Flavobacteriia; order Flavobacteriales; family Weeksellaceae; genus Chryseobacterium; species Chryseobacterium sp. 2P. Next base: position 1,086,330 of record NZ_CM184194.1, on the reverse strand, counting down.
TATTATAACAAACGGATGAATCACGGATGGATTAATATCAATCCATTCAGAGGTACACTTGTAATAGGAACGCCCGGTAGTGGTAAATCTTTTGGAATTATTAATCCGGCGATCAGGCAATTGATTGGCAAAGGATTTTGTCTCTGTATTTATGATTATAAATTTCCAGATTTGGGAAAGATAGCGTACTATCATTATCAATTGAAAAGGCAACATGACGAGAGCTATAAGCACGAGTTTGCGGTAATTAATCTTAATGAAGTTGAAAGATCAAAAAGAGTCAATCCTTTAAGAAAAGAATATCTCGCTACATTAGCAGAAGCTCAGGAAATGGCGGAAGCAATGGTGTCTTCACTTCAAAAAGGTGGTGGGTCAGGAGGTGGAAGTGATCAGTTTTTCACCCAGTCAGCCATCAATTTTCTAGCATCATGCATCGCTTTTCTTGCAAAATATGAAGAGGGCAGATTTTCGACCTTACCGCATCTGCTTTCATTTATGAACCGTGGTTACGAGGAAATTTTCAATACTCTTTTCACCAATATAGAGCTGCATTCTCTATTATCAACTTTTAAATCGGCTTTTGATAACAGGGCTTTCGACCAGCTGGAAGGACAGATCGGAACACTTAAGATATTTCTATCCAGATTGGCAACGAAGGAAAGTTTCTGGGTATTTTCAGGTGATGATGTCAAACTTAAAATTTCTGACAGAAAAAACCCTACAATCATTGTCTTAGCGTCTGATCCCAATACACAGGATATTAATTCTGCATTATATTCTACCATATTAAATAGACTATTAAAACAGATTAATTCCAAAGGCAATTTACCAAGCGGAATTATTGCCGACGAGCTGCCGACTATTTATATACATAAGATAGATAATTTAATTGCTACTGCAAGAAGCAATAAAGTAGCTGTACTCCTTGGACTGCAGGAAATTCCCCAGTTCCGCCAATTTTATAAAAAAGAAGTTGCAGACACGATTACAGCAATCATCGGAAATATTCTCAGTGGCAGTGCTCGAGATAAAAGTACACTGGATTGGCTTGAAAAAGTATTTGGCAAAGTAAAACAAAAAAGCCAGTCTATGTCAATCAATAATAATCAAACGACCATTTCAATTCAGGAAAAGATGGATAACCTCATTCCTGCCGGTAAAATAGCAGGATTAAAAACGGGAGAAATGGTGGGTATTATCGCAGGTGATGAAAATAATCAAACTGAAGAATATAAAACTTCGGCCATACACGGCAGAATCAATCTTGATATGAAAAGTATCGAGGATGAGGAAGCTAACTATATTGAAATGCCCGTGTATTATAACTTTAAAGACAAGTCAGGAAAAAATGATAAAGAGAAAATCCTGATGTCGAACTTTCTACGAATCAACAGAGAAGTAGAGTTGATCATTAAGGACTTCAATCCGTAACTCTAACAACATAAAATTTAAAAAAAATGAAAAAAACAGTAATACTGATGCATTTGTTAATTTTTTCAAATTTCCTACCTCAATTTAATACGGCTTCCTATAAAGGAAAACTCAATACTATTCGATTGAACTCCTCTTTACAAAATCAATTCACCACCAGCTTTTTGTCTTACCATATTGCAGGGAAGTTGAATAAAAAATATTTTGAGAAGAGTAAAGATTCATTGAATAATGCAGCAAATGAAACTGAGCAAACAACTACTCCACAAGCCAATTCAATTAAAAAAGATGATGATATTCAAGCGACGTCGGAAGACGATTCATTGTCAGAGAATCATCCATCCGAAAAAAAATACAGAAATAAAAAACTTTCATTATTAGAATACGAAAAATACCCAACTGAAGAACTACAGATTATTTATATGCCTTTAGAAAAAATGAAGATCACCTCGAATTTCGGGCATCGCTTTCATCCCATCGATAAAATTGAAAAATTTCATGCCGGTGTTGACCTGCGGGCTAACAGCGATTATGTATTTGCAGTATTGGATGGAATCATTAGTGATACAGGTTACAGTAATGGTGCAGGAAATTACATCAAAGTACAGCACGGCGATTTTGAGACCATATATCTGCATCTGCAAAAAACTTTTTTTTCATTGGGCGACTTCGTCTATGCCGGTGATATTATCGCTATAAGTGGTAATAGCGGGAAAAGCACTGCACCGCATCTGCATTTTTCAGTGAAAGAAAGAGGAAAATATATAGATCCGGTTCATTTCTTAAATGACTTAATAAAAACAAACAACGCAATTTCAGATTACAATTATGGAAAATACTAGCACCTTACTTACAGATGAACTTAGAAAGTTCGGAATCATGAATCAGCAGGATCATTTTTCCGAGAAACTCTCAAAAAAAGAAATTGATGATTTTCTTAAAGGAGGAATTCTCATTGCCGAAAATGATAAAAACAGGCTCACTTTTAAAATAAATGACGATAAGCTTGATGTCAATGTTTATAATAAAGATATAGTCAATCACAAAGACCTTTCAACTGCCGAACTTTTTGAAATTTCTTCAAGCAATAGAAATCTTTACAAAGTGATGGCTGACTATGGAAACATCACTCATATTGGAACAGGGTACTTTAATAAGAACCCGGAAAACGAAATGACCACATTTGTTGAAATAGAAAACGAAAGGGGAAAAACAATCTTTTTCGGAAACAAGCTTGAAGATAGTCTTAAAGATTTTAAAGTTGGAGATAAAATTCAGATTATTCAGACCGGTGTTGAAAAAACGGTTCTTAAAATAGATGATGCTGATGAAAAGGAACTCGCAAAATTTGATAATGTTTTTATAATAAACCCGTTCAAAGAAAAAAATAAGCAGTTCCAGTCCAGGATTTTTGAATTGGATAAAAAAGACAATACGATAAAAGATGTGGATACAACAAAATACGAGCTCAAAAATGTTAACGGTCACAATATCTCAGAAAAACAGCTTCAGCAATTACGAAAAGGTAAAGAGCTTAAGTTAGATGATGAAACCACCATACAGATAAGTCCGGCATCAAAAAATGAGGCTAAATTGAGCGCAAGTTCAAAATCACTCCTGATACTATCCCTTGCGACGGATGGCGGTCTTAGTTTCTTGATCATAAAAGGCATTCAGAAGCTTGCTAGAATGCAGGAAGAAAATCAACTACAAAAAGAAAGTATAAGATATCAGGTCGAGCTTCAAAAACTAAAAGCACACCTGAAATCGAAATCAGAGCAATATCCTGATAATAAAAATATCATAACTGACCTTAATATTGTCAGCAAAGAAATCTCTGCTTCTCAATCCTCTTTAAATGAAAATACTAATAAGGAAAAAGAAAAGAGCAATATTAATCTTCAGGTTAACGATCCAGATATGTATCAAGATGCTAATCAAAAGAAAGAGGAAGAGAAACGAGATGCAGAAGAAGCATCAAGGTCAACATCTCATTCCAGAGGACGGTAATAATGATAATTATCATGCTCCTAAGCTTAGAAACGCTAAAGATATTTCAGGGAAAAATCAGTGAAAATGGAAATCTCTACTTTTTAGGATTCAGAAAGAATAGCTGGACTATTATTTACAGAGATGGCTCATCACTAGAGACAAAGTCTTTTTACCAGATTATAAATCATTTTGGTGATTTGATCATCCATAATATATACTGTTTCAGATACATTTTGGAAGCAATGCTTTTTTTACAAAATAAACATTGTGATTATCTAAGGAATTCGCTAATTATCATTACCGCGTCAAAAAATAAAAAAGAAATAAAATCCTTTTTATTTAGACGATACATTCAGAAAAATCTTGTCGTACCAAAGATTCATTTATTTCATTCACTGCGAAATTTTGAATTAACTGTACTCTATCTTGAACTTTTAGATAAAGGAGTTGTCTCTGAAACCATTCAGCTAAAAGGTCAAAATTATCTAAAGATAAAGTATAAATCAATTCAGATTATACTTGATACAGAACAGCAGACGAAAAGTAAAATTTTGTTTCTGTTAGGTATAAATGATAAGATCTTTAAAATTCGCAATTATGATCTATCACATTTAATGAGTGATAGAAATCTCTATTGGTAACCTCACATCCAAATATATAGCAATAATGAAAAGCGATGACGCATTAAAATCAGAAGTTGAGATTATATCTGAATACTTTAGAAATACAAACAACAGTATTTGGTTAAAAGAAGGGCTCCGTGGTTCAATCTCAAGTGAAATTGACAGCTATAACTCTCTTATAGAAAATCTTCAAAACAAGAGAAAAATGTTTTCCGGAATTGATCTAACTATTTCACCTTTTAATTCCTCAGGAGCAGACTTCAAAATAATTATAAAAAATGACAGCGAAAGACTGCAGCTACTCTCGGGATTGCTAAATTTTCGATCCAAGCAAATAAATGATTTAGATAACAAATTACATAACAATCATAATATTAACAACATGGAAAATAATGTATTTCAATCCAAAAAAGCCGATTTAGAAGTAAAAATCGAACTGCCCAATCAAGAGAAACCGTTTTTTGAAAAAATGTCCACTCCTAATAATTTGGTTAATATGCTGCAAAAAGCGGGGCAGAAATTAAATCCAAATGAGACACTACGCGTTAATTTGAACGGTACTTCATTAGTGCTCACCAAAGAACAAACCGAGAAGCCAGAAATTCTTCAAAACCTGGAAACAGAATACAATAAAGTTAACAGGCTAAAAAACGGGCATCCTGAAGAAAATAGAAATCTACAAGATTTAAAAGATCAGATCAAGTATTTAGGTTTTGGCGAAGAACAAAAAGTTCATACGGAACTGGCTGATAATTTAGCTTCAGATAAAAAAGAATTTATCATCAATATTTCTTCAGATAAAGCATCTTTCAAAAACAATGAAATCAATTTTGAGCTGAAATTTCAAAAATCTGAAAAAAATGAAAACTTCTACTTAAACTCTTTCCTTGCAAATCTTAAGAACAATGAGAAGGATGTCAACTTAAACCATACATTTTCCGCTAATGGAAACTTTACGGCTAAAGAAGCGATCAATCTTTTAGAAGGCAGATCTGTTAAAACGGAGATTTATAATAAACATTTGGATGCAAAAGAGGATGCTTTTGTAAAGCTACAATTGAATGAAGAAAAGAATGAAAAAGGAAATTTCAAGCTTCAGGTTTTTAATAAAAACTACGGAATTGACATTGAAAAGATCATTGATAAAGCAAAACTTCATTTTGATAACGATAAGCACAGAGAAATTACCACCAAATCACTTGAAAAAGGCAATATTGTTTCGGTAAAATTTTCAGATCTGAAAAATAATATAGTCGAAGGAAAAGCAATTCTCAACCCCCAATACAAGATGCTGAATCTGTATGATAATAAGATGAAAAGATTCAACTCTAATGAGCAGGCCTTTCAAAAGGATAATTCGGAAACTAATGAGGTAAAGAATCAGCAGAGCCATTCCCGAAAAATTTAATATCTATGAGAGTTTTTGCTTTATTATTCTTTTGTTTATTTCTAGTTTCTTGTAATAAGGGAAAAAAAATTCAAAGTAAAAGAGGTGGAATTGATATAGTCACGAATATTTATTACAGTGCTTCAAAAGGTCTTGAAGAGCACCAACAGATCATTTTGTCCAAAATGAACTACCAGGATAAGGACTTAATAGAATTAGTCCCCAATATTCAAATTCCAGAAATAATTGACAGTGTATATTATATCCGTGATTCATTATATTTCAGCATTGGAAATACTTTACAGTCAAAATCTTTGATTTTTAAAGATCAAAAATTTGAAAATGGTAGAAATGTCAAAAATAAAAGGTACGGAGCAATGTGGATTGACTTACCTATATCCAACTATCAGCAACGGAAAAATCTAAATGACACTGTACTTTATGGAAAAAAACACTTTAAAAGATTCCAAATTATAAGTAGAGAGACCTACAGTATTTTCTATCTAAATAAAACCGATACTATTCTACCCTATTCTCTTAATCCGCTTGCTGACAAGGACTATGGAGGACGGCTTGAAAGAATTGACAGCTATGATAAAAAAAGAGATTTATTCACAACAATCGTATTGCTGCCTAGGAAACGATGGGATAAAGAAGCTGCGGATATTTTTGAATATAATCATCAAACAAATATTGATTCCAAATAAAAAATCCCAAGCCAAATTGGCTTGGGATTTTTTATTTGATTGAAGTACGTTTTTTTGAAAGTTTAATCAACACTTGATCTGAATCTTTAATTTCAATTAATTGCTCTTCTATAAATAAAAACACATTTTTATCCAAAATAAAAATATCAAAAACAGTGTATCGCTGTTTTGAAAAAAATTTCCCCGTCAAAATAATGCAATTATTATACTTGACTGGAGGAGAAAGCTTAAGAGTAACTTTTGATTTGTTTGTCTTAGCGTAGAAGACAATAAATTTTCTTTTTTCGCTGTACTCAAGAACAAAATAATGTTTGTTATTTAGAACTTTTAGTGAAGTTAAGTAAAATAGGTTTTGAGCATCAATTTCGATCTCTTTTTTTTGATCATGACTATAAATTACGTTATTAAATATTTAAAAAATCAAATAATTTAGTGATAAATATTGCTTCGACAATACAAAGAAAAAGTTTTAAACAAAAAAATCCCCAAGAAGATGGGGATAAAAACTAATAACCATGAAAACTCAAATTAAACTTGAGAATCGCGGCAAAGGTATAAAATATCAGATGATACTTTGTCTCAGGACAATACAATGGCTCTATCCAATCAATTCTAATTATCAATGGAAGCTCCCACTAAATATTTAAAAGCTCACTAATTATATTGATTACCTTCTAAATTTTCTATATCATCTTCCCAGTGAGGTCTATTAAAGCCACTTACTGAATCAGCCAAAAGCAAATCATTTTTTAGAACAGGATAATGGCTTTGTTTATAAAAACAGGTAGTTTCAGCCCAATCAAAATTATTACTGGAAGCAAGCAGCTGAATACTATTACAATGTATCGCTCGGATATCTTTTTCTTTATAATCAAATCCCTGTATTATTTCCTCCGACTTCAAAAATCTTTTTCTTTCTACATATGGTCCGTCCAAATTTTCATAGCCGATATGAATAATTCCTGGACCATCAAGTGGTATTTGATCTACTGCTTTTACAAGAAGTCGTTTTACGTCCTTTGCTTTCATATTTATAGAATGTTCGGAGACACTTGTCCATTTAAGAATACTTATACTTCCTACTTTGTCAATGTAAAGATTTAGAATATCAAAATTTTTATCCTTACCCAATTTATATAGTTCATCGTGGTTAAATACGGTCACATAATTACCCCCACTTTCATATTTTCCAATGCAAACCTCAATTAATTCCGGTGAATTGTTTCTAATATCTCTTTCTTTTAATTCTCTATTTATAGAAGCCAAGTTCAACGGTCTAAATGAAATTTCAATTTCAGAAGTTTGAATTTGTGCTCTTTTATCTCCACTATGAATTTTAAGATATTCATTAAAACAATCAACTAAAATATTTTCGCCTGTCTCTGAAACTGGAACCTTAAAAATAATATCAATGGAATACGACAATTTATATTCTTGCAAAATGGCAGTCAATCGTAAAGATCTGTTTTGCCATTCTGACCTTTCGCTTTCAGAATAATCCGGAACTTTCTGCATTCTTTTACATTCAACCCAATATTGTTGTCCATCTTTTCTAATCTGCAAGTCCGGAGATTTATAATAAGTGCTTTCAGGTATAAAGGATACTTTCCATCCATTTTTACAATATAAATTTGCAACTGCCAGTTCAAAAAAAATGGTATCAGGGTGATTCTTTTTTTCGTTCAATAATTCCTCAATCTTTTTCTCTATCCCATCAATCTCAAGAAGTGTTGAAAGATTCTTCCCTATCATCGAAAAAAACGGAAATATACGAGCGGATTGTAGAGCGTCACCAGATAAAGGTCTTTCAAAGATACTTTCTACCAGATACATATACCATGCAATCCAGTCATCATAAAAAGCAATTGGCATGACGAGTTTGCCATCTTTACTTTCCGCTTTTTTAAATCCATACTGAATAGCTTCAACCTCACGAAAATATGATACAACTTTGTCTCGTCTTTTCAACCATCTTTCATCTCCCATTCTCGACACAAAAAAATTCAATGCTTTTTTTGCATCTATCGCCCAAGGTTCTTTTATGTAAATATTCACCATTTTAAGTAATTACTATTTTATATCTAATATACTTTAAATTTGAAAATGATTGAGATCATTCTGAATGAGCATTTAAAATATGATTAATTGAGTATTTTAAGTTAAAATTTCAACGAGTTCCGAGTTAGTAATAATCCTTTTGAAAAAAGGCAAGATACTCTTTTGTAGGCTCATTTTATATAAATGGACGTCCAAAAGGACATCTTGCACCACAAAAAAAACAAATTATTTTTACAATATCATCTTCAAAAGCCATTTTTTAAAAGTTGAAATCAACATTTGCAATAATGTGTAAACCTACAATTGAACAATTATATAAATATATATTGACAGTATTATTGAATTATATAAACATATAATTCAACAATTCAATAAATACATACTACCGTATTTATACAATTATATATTTAAATTGATGTAGAAATATAGAATGTTATAATTCAACAGAAAAAAATTCCAAAGGAGTTTTGCTGACAAAAGAAACAAGAAATTCAAAAAAAGCGGAAATAGAATAGCTTGAAGAATCAGATTTTTCATTGATGTAATAAGTGTGCATCAATTCATAATAAAGATCAGAATATTTTAGTGGAAGTAGAAAATTGATACTTTCCAATATTCTTTCTTCTTTTGTATTTTCAATCTTAGTTCCTCTCTTTTTATAAAAAACAAGATACTGCTCATTAGGAGCGGTAACCTTATGATATTTTTGCTGAAAACTCTTTTGAACATTCAGTAATGTGACACATAAATAATGTCTATAGGAAAATAGGGATAACAGGTCGTTATCCTTGTAATAAGTAAAACTGCAAATCTTAAAATTGTCCACTAAAGACTTATCGGTTTTTACCAATAAGTTTTTGGTTGCTTTTTTTGCGCACATAGAATGCTTATTTATTAGCCAACTTGCCGATTCAACGACAACAAATTATTACAAATGTAAAACTAAAACCGAAAAATATAAATCATATTTTTACGGCTTTACAAATTATTTAAAGCACAATAGACAATTTTATTTTGTCTTTTTTAAGTTTCTGAACCATTTCAACAGCTTTCTGTCGTTGGAAAACATAATATGCCAACTCTTTTGAAGGGCTGAAAAGGGGTAATTTTCCATTATAAATTCTTATAAACTTGGAATAATACAATCCTTCGTCAGAGGTAAAAATATATATTTTCCTGTGAGAAGCATAATTAATCCAGTCCGCTAATTTATCTTTCAAAATAGCCGGGTCATTTTTAAGTTTAATGGTAAATGATTCATTTCCTTCAAAAGAATCATCTTTAAAAATAAGATTAAAATTACTGACATAGCAGCTTAAAACAATATTGTTTTCAGTTACCATTAAGGGATTATTGATATCTCCCAGTAAATCAATGGTAACATCATTTGCTTTAAAGAACTGTTTTATTAGAAAATTCCTTCTTGCAATGTCCGTAAATAAATTGTGATTTGTACTCTCTTCCATTTCATTGTTATCAGAATTAAACAAATATACTATTTTTTACCTATTAAACCAATTTAAAATATTTTACCTATTATTTCAAAAATATTTTTATATTTACATATTCTTATTAATCAGAATTAATAATGAAAAGAATAATAAAATTTGTGGTGTACGGAGCAATAGCGTTTTACATATTTCTGTTTGCGTTTATAGGTAATACCACTGACAATAATAATGCAAGAAAAATATCTCTAACTTTAGTTATTATCGTCGTTGGCTGGAATGTCTTGAAGAATCCTTTAAAAAGATTCTTTAGGAAAATATTTAATAATAATTCTTGACGATAATAGAAAAGGCTGCCCTATGGCAGCCTTATTATTTTATCAAAGTTGTTCAAGAAATTTCTTTGCTTTTTTAGATGATGCAAATGCTTTCTTGATATTTTCCTCACGCTTAGATGTATTTTTGACAGACCAGCTTTTAAGATATCTTACGGAATTGATAAACTCCTTAGTAATTCCAAATTGGAGGCAGATTAGCATACTACCCATTTCTGCAATAAGTTCTTCAAAAGAGTAACTTGTTAAATCTGAATGACCTTTTAATTCTCTTTTTAATCTGCTTTCGTGACCAGTCCAGTGAATGATCTCGTGAAATAATGTAGAATAATATTTATCTTCAGATATAAAATATTTCTTTTCTGGAATTGAAATTATATCTGTTAAAGGCGTATAATAAGCTGTACTAGAAAGAGTTTGCCTAACTGTTAGATTACCGTTAGTAATAATTGAATTGATAAATTCTTCACTATTACATTGTTCCTGAAAATCCAGTACTAGATTTTCCTCTTCAATGACAGTATCAATATTTAGATCGGCTATATTTTCAATCAGTTCAGCATTAAAAACGGTATAATTCTTTAAACAGCTGATCTTATTAATATTTTCTCTTTCATTCACCGACATTTCTAATACTTGTTCTCTGCTATAGATTTTACCCGTCTCTCTATGTTTGTAGATGAAGCTAAAAAATTCAATGATTGTACCTTTTGCTCCTTTTTTTAGTCTGCCACCGGCTTTCGAAATAGAGTTGAATGTCGCATAATCGGCGGTTTGGAAATTATTGATTAAAGCATCAATATAAAGAGCTACTGTGTTAAAGCCTTGATATTGCTTTTTTGTAAAAAGATTTTTCGGCATTTGAAATTGCACATCAGCATAATGTTCCCAGTCCTGCGGATTAACTTTATCAAGGTTTTCGAGTATTTTTAAAATGAATCTATCTTCATTTTTTTCTTGTGAAGAATCTTTTGAATTACTTTTTTTTGTGAATGTTTTCATAATACTTTATTTAATATTCTGACTTTTCTATTGTTTTATGTGCATTCCAAAAGAAATCTGTCATTCAATAAAACCGGAATGAAAGAATGTAATGAAGGCTTTGAAATCTTTTTGTTCGAAGAATTCAGGAGTGTCTGAAATTATAGCTATGCTGTAATTATAGAGACCCAAAAAGATTTTTTGATTGGAGGATGGATTTCTAATTTCGCATAAGAAAACCGAGAAAGTCAGAATATAAAGGATTAGAAAACAATTAAAATTATTCAATCCTTATTGATAATAATCTTTGAAGATGCTGTGATTTTTTCAAATCGACATATTTGATAAATTCAGGTGTCTTTTTGAACTTCTGAAGTGCTCTGATAAACTTGAAATCTGATTCAATTACACTTGAGACTTTTATACAGGCAGTTCCAATATCTCCAAAGCAGTTGCCTATTCCAAATAAGAGAGAATAGTAAGTTTCTGTAGTAAGCGGTCGGTCATAATGGGCTAGTATCTTTTTACCTTCTTCATCTTCATTTAAAAATCTAAGTTCTTCATTGAACATTGCCTGTGTAAAGAAAACACCATAGTCAACGCCATTGAAATTTTCATAGTTCAAATCAAAGTTTTCTTTCAGAAAGTTATTTACTTCCTCAGCTAATTGAGCTTCTTTTAAATATATAATTGAATAAGTTCCCATAAAATTTATAAGTATTCTTAAGTTTGGAATTTGATAAAACGATTACCTATACATCGTGAGGTTTTCATATTATTTAGTGTTCGCTTGGAAGTAATAGTACATTACCCTCTTTCCAGATGGTAAATTCTTCAAAAAAGAAGTCAGAGAATGGAATAATGGCTGACATTAACTGATTTTCATTTCCGTCAGATGCAGAAAGACTAAACTGCTCATCCTTGATTCTTTTAATCGTCCATACTTGAAAATCTTCACTTTGAAATTTTTGAGAAGTCTGATAAGATGCTATACAGTCCAGAAACCAGTAGCACTCTTCTTCATATGCCACATTTTTGACTCCGTCAGTCAATAATATTCCAAAGATGTAGGAATAGTACTGCTCAGTTCCTGTAAACTGATTGTAAAAATCATTAGCTGAGATTTTGGGATTTTTCATAATTGCCAATTTTTTGGGTTAATATTTAAATTGTTGAGAGCAGTTGATATTTTAACAGCATTGTTTTATAATCTACTTTCTCCCTGTTTTTCATTGCTTCTGACGAAAGAAATTCAGATTCAATACAAAACCGCAATGAAGTATGTAATGGAGGCTATGAAATATTTTTGTCCTTCGGATTTAGGAGTATCTGAAAAAAATGGCGCAGCATTTTATTTAGAAACCCAAAAAGATTTTTTTGTACAGAAACTGTATTTATAGTTTTGCAAACCGAAAACACGGAACATTTAGATTATAGCAGGTTTAAGAGAACTATTATCTATACAACAACAGCTGGATATTTACTATATTTGGTAGCATATGTGGATAAAAGAAAAACCTCAGCAATTATTGGATTCAGGAAGTACAACAGCCAATTTTTTATACAAAAAAGGAAAGGTTTATGTGATGGATAATCATCTATGTGCAGCGTGGTGCTGGTTACAGGAAACAGATATCACTAAATCATACGACTTCTATCATATTGACAGACATAATGACCTATTATACCCTATTCCATCTATCAAGGAAGATTTATTAAATGATAATGTTGATCTTGAAAAAATTACATTTGAAGAATATGTTGAACTTAATGAAAATCATCCGGAGGAACTCAATATAAAAGCTCCGTTGTTCCGCTGGGATAATTATATATTAAATCTAAATGAAGTATATCCGAATTTCTTTGGAACTACACATTTTATAACCAAAGAGCCATATCCGGAAAATGAATTTATAGATTGGGAGTATAAGATAGAAGACTTTCTTAACAGCTTACATCATTGGCTGAAAGATTCCAAAAATGGCGGTATAGTAAATTTGGATATAGATTTCTTTTATTCTAACAGTAAAGGCTATTATCAGATTTATTCTGATGAATTGATCAGAAAAGTCGGGAATGTATTAGTTGAAAATATGGATAAGATAGATGTCATTACAATTGCATTAAGCCCTGAATGCTGTGGAGGTTGGGAAAATGCCTTTAAAACAATGAAAATTCTTGACGAAGTACTCGATTTAGGTATGGAAATGTAATAACTCTTAGTTGCAACAACTCTATATTTTTTTGATAACAAAATCAAGATTAAAAGTAGTTTAGAATGACAATTGACAACTAAAACGATTAATTTGTATATTTGGTGAAAACAATAACTTTAATAACTTAATGACAGAACTTCATCTTGATCTTACTTTAGATAAGCTACAAGGCCCACCAAAAGAGCATATAAAAGTTCACAATTATTGGGCTGCTGTTGGACTTGATCGCTATCATAAAGACTCTAAGGCTGAATTTGAATTTACCATTGACGGAAAATCCAGCAAAAACATTGTTACTTGGGATTCCAATTTTTCAAAAGTAACAATGAAGGAGGATAAAGATATTGCTAATCACGGTGGTGTTGCATTGGCTTGGTTTGTAATGTCAGTAATAATGGATTACAAATATGTAGAACAAACTGAAATTGGCGATGGCGTTGACTATAGATTTTCTAAAACTGAACCTGATGATGATGATTTGAATTTTCTTGACGAAGAATATCATTATGTAGAAATATCCGGTATTTTGGAGGAAAACAAATCAAATACCTTAATAAATCGCATAAAAAAGAAACACGAGCAAATTAATAGAGGTTCAAAAAGAGACCAATCATCATCTGTCGTTGTCACACTTTTTGCCAAACCTACAACCATAAAAGAAATTCATAAATGAAACCAAAGTTACAACATAGAGAAGCTATGGATTACTCATTTAAGGCTAAGCAGGCTTTAGATGAAGGTGACTTTGATGCTTCATTAGAACTATACAAAACGGCAGCTAAATTAGAAAGTGAGGTTGCAGATTTCTATTTCGACAAACCAGACCTTGAACCCACAAGGAGTATACTGGTAAGAAGTGCTGCGTTTTTAAATTTAAAAGCTGGACAGATAGAGGAGGCACAAAAGTTTATTTTTTTTGGGTTAACTAACAGTAAAGATGAAGAGGTTAAGGAACAATTGTATGACGCCTTAGAGATTTTAGTTTCTTTAAAAAATATTAATCCTTTTGGGCAGACAAAAGAATATACCTATTTAAGTATTCTTAGACAAAATAGCACACATTATACTATTGAGCCTACCAAGCTTGAATTTGGTCATTCTGTTACTTTAGAAATGATTAAAGACTTTACAGATAATTATTTGAAATCATTAAAGGCATATGCACTTACTAAAGTTAGGCGTTTGGTCAAATTTAGAGATGACAGTATAAGTGAACTTCAAAAAGAAATTGATAGAATTATTAATCCGGTCATCACAAACTCAAGTTATGGAAGTTTTCGATTTTCAATTGCTAATGATTGGATGAAAAGAAATGACGAAGAAAAGGAAATTGTTAATTTAAAATCAAATATTGTTAAAAATTTCCATAATGAAATTTTCATTAATCCTCTTGGTGAACAAGAAATTACCGAAATCAAAGAAGAATTTTCAGAGGAGGAAATAAATGAAATATTCAGGCCATTAGCCAAAATCAAATCAAATAATTCCGGTTACAGCATTGGAGTTTATGACACAGATTCATTTTCAAAAAAGTATATTCCAAAAATTGTTAACAAGCAAAAAAAGGAATTACTTACTACAAAAACATTGTCACAAGAGGATATAGGTGAGCTTGTTACTACAATTGCTCATAAACGTGTTTCTGAAAAAGGTAAAGTTTCAAAGAAAACAATTAGATCGGAAGAATTCAAAAAATATGAAACGACTTTCAAACTAAAGGAGATTGTACCAAAAGACAAACCGTCAGTTTTATTATCTGAGGAAATTCTGATAGATATGTTATTTGATTCAAATATCGGTTTTACATTTTCATTTGACGATTTCAAAATATCATACACTGATATCGAATATCAGAAAGCACTTGACGGATTTAATAATAGTTTTTATTCCAAAATAATTTCATTGATTAAAAAGACTGATTTGAACACTGAAGAAAATGATGACCTAAAAATCATAAGTAGATATATCGGAAATCTTGATGCCTTGAATTAAATAATATCTTAAACTACTTTTTTAAAAAAATCAGTAGTTTAAGTTATTATTTGTTATTGTTTCTCCATAAGAATTCAAATTTCAAAGAATTACTTCTTAATGTGTCAACCGTCTGTTTAAGCTCTTCGCAGTAATCACTTAGTCCAAGATTCATTTCAATTTCAGTTTGAATTTTCCAAAGTGATCGACCTAAGTAATTAATTTCGTTCCTTAATTCAACCATTCTATCTTCGGACATTTTAGAGTTCAAAACAAAATTTGACTCAGAACATACGTAGTCATCACCTGCAAGCACATATTCATTATCATCAGTTTGAATAAATCCTAGTTCGAGTGCCACTTTTTTCGACGCATCAGCAAAAGATTTTCCAATTTGATTTTCTGTGATAGTAATTGTTTGCTCATCTCTATTAATAAATAAGTGAAACAAAACTACATCCTTCATTGAGTTGGTCAAATGTCCATTTTTTCTATGTTCTGGTACAACATACCAATGTAAATCACTATACATATCCAAGACTACAGCTACATAAGTTTTAGTTTCATTTTTAATGAAGTAAAATTTTTTGAATCCGTCTGAAGATGTAATATTATCAGTTATTTTCGGTTTATTTATCCAGACCTTAGCGAAATCTACATTCGGGCTTAAAGGTCTAAGATAAATAACACTTTTTGTTCTCTTACCTTTATTATTTAAATCATCTATTAATTTTTGTAAAGCCTTGTTTGTCATAAGTATTTGGTAACATCGCTATGTAATTAAAAAGTCCCTGCAGCTAGTAAATCAGGAACAGATTAAATCTACAAACATTTTTTTTCTCTTATATTTTAATGCATTTTTATTGTAGAATGATTTTACCCAAGCAAGGTAGTCCGTCTTCAAATGCAATGGATTATCGTTCCCTGAAACTTTTCCCGACATTTCTAAAGCTTTAGATCGCGCATAATAATGATTAAAAATTCTTACAAATTCAGTAAAATAAAGATCACTTAAATCCTTATCACCTCTAATTACCAAAGTATTCTCATCATTATTCAAAATTGAATTATCACTATAATTTGCAGAACCGGAAATGACAATAGGATCTTCACCTAGAGGATCAATAAGTATAATTTTATTATGAATGAAATTTGTCCCTACTCCACTTGGCTTTGCATTCAATAGTAAACCTGAATGTTTTTCTGCGAGCCAATCATATAGACCATCTTTTAAATAAGTTCCATAAATTATTACATTATCATAATCGTTTGAAACTAATGTAGTATGTATAGATCTATTATTATCTAAGATGATGTATTTGAGATTTTCTGTATCTTTAGTTATTATTTCTTTCATATGCTTACTAAAAGAAAATGGAAACATTCCACAAATAAGACTTTTTGAATTATCCATATATTCAGCATACGTTTTAAGAATAGTTTTTTGTTCGCGGGGACTGAAAAATACGGTTATACCCTTGTTAAGATTATCATACAATATATCTTCTTGAATTTCCAAAGTTTGCTTACCTAACACTTCGTTAATTGGATCTTGTGCTAAATATTCCCAATATTGATGAAATTTTTGAGCGACCTCTTCATCTCTGATAATGTGAGCAGCGTTACATTGACCAAAAATTCCTTTTGCTGTTATATTGGTAGACCCCGATAATATCTCAATAGGTTTACCATCTTTCAGCAGTATCATAAATTTATTATGAGCAATATAGCTTTTATTTGCTTCTTCTTTTCTTGGAATTAAAATTTGTCTTGGAATGCCTGCTTCATTTATGGCAAGATTATTTGCTTTCTCCTCTCCTCTGGAATCATAAATTATCTTAACATCAACGCTTCTATCTTCATATGCATCTTTCAATGCTTCTAAAATGGGCAAATATTCAAACTCGTAAAAAGCAGCTCTAATACTATATGTTTCATCTTCAGCTTTTTTGATAAAGTTCAACAAAGCATCATCGGGTTCAAGCCAAAAATGGGACAAAATGTTCACTTTAGAAATACTTCCATAACTAAATAAGCCGATTCTAATTAAAAATCGGCTTAAAATAGTAGTTTTAGCTATACAGATCAATACATCAGCGTAATTCCCGCACCCCATCCCATATCACTATCATAATGGGTACGAATGCCTACATTTTTATTGATAATATATTTTAGTTCTGTCATATATTCCATATCGGTATTTACCATAAAACCTGCCCTCAATCTTTTTGTAATAGGAATGTCCTCACGCATTAAAGAAAGCCGTACAATACCATCATGATAGACTTCTGCTTGAAAATTAACCAACATTGGCAATGTGTACATAAATCCCAAGCTAATGGCTCTACGTGTATCTTTCTCGTTTTTCTGTCCGAATAAATTGGTTTCGTGCTCATCCATACCCATTTTACGATACCTCCAGTCAAAACCGATGAATGGCATAAACCATTGCATTTTACCAATGTATCGTCCTAAGTGAGTTTCTACTTCATAACCGTGCATATCATTATAGCCTAAACGCCATTCTGTACCTAAACTCCATCTTGCATTCTGAAGCATTGCATCACCATCATTTCCATTGGTAGCGAAATCGTTTTGAGCCATAAAGTGTGGCATATTACTCTCTCTCCGCAACATATTATATGATTGTTTTTTGTCAGGTAAATTCGGATTTTGATAATCATCCACTGCAAAAACCCTGTTCATTCCCGACATCATATGATAAAGGATATGACAGTGGAAAAACCAATCTCCTTCTTCGTTCGCTAAAAACTCAATCGTATCAGTTTCCATTGGCATTATATCCAAAACATTTTTAAGAGGGGATTTTTCGCCTTTCCCATTAATAACTCTGAAATCATATCCGTGTAAGTGCATTGGGTGGCGCATCATTGAGTTATTGTGAATAGTAATTCGTAGAATTTCTCCTTTTTTCACAGGTATTTTATCGGTTTCTGAAAGTATTTTATTATCCATACTCCACACATAGCGATTCATATTTCCAGTAAGGGTAAATTTCAATTCCTTCACCGGAGTATCTTTGGGAAGCGAGGTATTGTAAGGAGATTGCAACATTGCGTAATTCAGGGTTTTAATATCCCCTAAAGCGTTTGCATTGTAGCGATTGGGATCATTATCCATATTCATATTGTGTTGGCTATGATCTTGCTTTTGCTTTCCATCTCCGGTAATTTCAGGATACATTACTACGTTCATATCCATTTGATTCAAGCTCATTTTCATTCCCATATCATCCAGATCGCCATTCATCTTCATCATATCGTTCATCATTTTCATTCCCTCAAAATATTTCAATTTGGGAAGTGGGGAAATCAATTGCTTAATACCGTTGCCCACAAAATAGCTTGCCGATTGTGTTCTGTCTTCGGTAGTAGCTAAAAATTCATAAGCTACACCATCAGCCGGAATGGTGACAACTACATCGTAGGTTTCAGAAACTGCAATAATTAATCTATCAACTTCTACGGGCTCTACATCGTTGCCATCATTGGCTACTACAGTAATTTTACCACCTGCATAACGCAGCCAAAAATACGATGAAGCACCACCGTTTGACACACGTAAACGCACTTTGTCACCCGCTTTTAGAGTTTTGCCGTCAACGGTTTTTAAATTGGCAGTATTATTTCCGTTGATTAAAATTTTGTCATAATATACATCGCTGACGTCCATTGCCAGCATCCGTTTCCATTCGTTGGTTACTTTTGTTTTGAAATGACCTTCCTTAATTGCTTCTGCGTAAGACTGTGTTGCGTTTTTTTTAATAGCTGCCCAATCATTAGCGTTATGCAACATCCGGTTGATGTTATCGGGATTAAGATTTGTCCATTCGCTCAATATGATGGGTACGGTTGGTAAATCATCTATACCTTTTCTAAAGGTTTTATCATCATTTTTTTTCTTCATTATAAAACTGCCATACATCCCAATTTGCTCCTGCAAGCCCGAATGTGAGTGATACCAGTGTGTTCCGTGTTGTATTATAGGGAAACGATAGGTATAGGTTGTGCCTGCCTTAATGGGCTTTTGCGTAAGCCAGGGCACTCCATCTTCCTTATTGGGTAAAAACACTCCATGCCAATGCAGTGAGGTACTTTCTTTTAATTGGTTGTGTACTATAATCTCGGCTGTATCGCCTTCTGTGAAAGTGAGTGTAGGCATTGGTATCTGCCCATTTACGGCTATGGCTCTTTTTTCTTTGCCTGCATAGTTTACGAGGGTATCTTTTACATACAGCTCATATCGCACTATTTTTTGTGCGAAAAGGGATTGCGAATATAACAGTATAAAAAATATATACAACAACCTTATTCTGATATTTTTGGGTATAACCATTTTTACTATTTTTTTAATGAAACTTATCGCTGATCTTTTAGCCAATTGGTTAATATTTTAATTTGCTCATCTTTCAGCTTTGCATTTTTGTGCATCATGGTGTATGATGATAAAGGCATTTGCTTAGTCTCGATTTGTTCTTTAATTGAGTTTAATAATCTTTCCTGTTTCCGATTTGAGTATGAACCCCATTCATTGAAGTTTAACTCTTTTTTTGCATCTTCGATGTGATTTTCTACCATTGTTCTTGCAGGCTGTACATGATCATACCACATGTAGTTGGTATTGTTGCTATGGCAATCGTAACAAGAGGTATGCAGAATTGTTTTTACTTCAACAGGCATTTTATAGACTTGGGAAAAATCGGTTGTATAAACCTGCCCTTTATCAACATTGAGGGCAGGCTGATAAAATTGTATCGCAATAAAAATAAACAGCACTAATGCTAAAATTATCTTTAATACTTTCTTCATTTTACAACTCCTTTTTTAAAGAACCACAGGTAAGCATTTTACTGCCATAATAAGGATTTTTGATAGCCTTAGCTTCACTGATCCAAACAGCACCTTTGCCATCATTGTACATCGGGCAATAGTCCTGATATAATTTTTGGGTAGTTCCGAACAGTGCAATAAGGTCTGAAACATCTTTACTTAGTGATGCTAAATGTTCTCTTTGGTGGTCTATTTTTCCGGCATTGTCGCCAATATGTTCGGCATTTTCTTTTGCATTTTCCGCTATCTCCATATATTGTTTATGCTTGTTTGCAGGTATGGCTTTCATATCTACATTTTTCAAGGTGCTAAACAACTTTTTGCCTGCGTTGGCTGCAGCTTTATCATTATCTGCAACCAGTGCATTTTTTAAAGCCAAATAATCTTTAACAATGGGTGCGATTGAGAAATTTTGCGCTATTACTTTTTCTTCCGGTTGGTCAGCTTTTTTTGCTGTGGTATCATTTGATACAACGGTGCTTACAGTGCCATTTTGAGTTGATGATGGCACATTTTGAGTTTCAGCTATTGATGTCGTATCCTTAGCTGGTTGGTCGCTGTTTTTATTGGAAGTCTGATTGCAGGAAACTGTAATTGTAAGAACTGCTGCTAATGCGATGATTGAGAAAAATATATTTTTCATTTTAATGCTATTTAATGTTGTTAAAGAAATTTTAGTGACTTATTTGTTTTGAAATTCTTTCAGCTTTCGCTTCATAAATTCTATTTCCTTTGCCTGTGTTTCGAGTATATTTTTTTGTAATTCTATAAGTTCGGGGTCTGTAAGCTTTGCCTTTTCGGACATCAATACGGCTGCTGCGTGGTGTGGTATCATTCCTTTTACAAATTCTTTATCGCCCACATTGATTTGTTCCCTAATGCCAAACCAAGAGAAAATCCCAATTGCTAAGGAAAATGTAATGATTGCCCAATTGATTTTTTTGTTTTGATACATTCCTTTCATTATCAATAATTCAATAATCAACATTGCCGAAACCATCAGCAGGGTCATATATAAATTATTGATGTTCGGGATAAGATTGTTCAACCCGTCAATCATAGCATACATAATGAAATACATTGCTGCGAACATTGCTACAGCCATTACAGCAAACCGTTTGTACATTGCTAAAGAATGTTTAGCGTTATGCCCTTCACTTGCGGTGTGGTGTTGTATATCGTGTTTGTTTTCTGTATTTTCCATAACGGTGTAATTTTATTTACTGTTAATTGTTTCTTGAACACTACCACAGGTAAGCATTTGAGAACCATAATATGGATTTTTAACCGCTTCTTCTTTGCTCAACCAATTAGCACCTTTGCCATTGTTATACATTGGGCAATGCAGATAATAAACAGCTTTTTCTTGTTTTGAAACCTTAGTTAATTCATACATATTTTTTGAAAGCAAAGCGAAAGTTTCTCTTTGTTTAGCAGCATCTTTGGAAATAGCAATTTTTTCGGCATTAACCGTTAAGTCTTTCATTACTTTCATCCAAACGGTATGCTCTTCAGTAGAAAGCTTTGTCATTTCCACTCCTTTGATGGCTTTTACCAATTCATTAGCTTTTGCAGAAGAAGTAACTGCATCCGTTTTTACTAAGGCATCTTTTACTGAAAAATAGTTCTCGAAAACGGCTTTCAGTTGCGGTGCATTTGGAGTTTCGGCAGCATTTGCTTTAGCCATTTCGTTGTGGTTATGGTTTGCGTGTTCGTTTTTCATATCCATCCCTGTATCATTAGATTTTGCTACTGGCTTTAATTCTCTGTTGTACTGGCAACATCCGGATAATTTTGCATATGCATCATCCGGGGCTAAAAATTTCTCACTGTCATAACCAGCTAAAGCAATACGTTTCAGTATTTCATCCTGATTTGTTTTTTTATCATCATAGCTGAGTGTAGCCATTTTGGTGTCTTTATTCCATTCTACAATAGCTACATTTTTTACGTTTCCTGCTTTTTCTATGTTTGTTTTACACATTTCACAGTTGCCATATATTTTTACGCTTTCTGTTTTTGCATTTTTGATTTGTGCAAAACTGTTTACAGCTGATAGTAATACGGTGACTACCATCAATATTTTTGATATTGATTTCATTTTGAAAATTTTTAATTTAATAAGATATACGAAAGGGTTGCGAAAACAGGATTTAGTTTTCGACAAGACATAATAATGGCTGACAAGCCATCATTTTAGCCTATTTTAGGAGGTTGCCAAATGGATGAGTATCCCGAAGAGTAATAGGCTTGTTTGAAACCGAATTTTTGCTTTTTAATTTCAGCAAAATGGTTTGTAGTTTTTAAATCTATTGGTATTGGTAGGCTTAAAGAAGATGAAGAAGTGCTGCATCTGCAGGAACTGTGCTTGCACTTACCATTACAATCATTATGGTCTTTATCTTTTTTGCAGGATTTTGTTTTACAACAATCTTTTTTTTCTGCTTTTGTAGATTGGTTTTTTGAACAGGATTTTTGCTCTTTTTTTATTTCTTCCTTCGTACAAGCAAATCCTATATTTGGTATTAGAAAAAATGCCAAACATAATAAAATGATGAAACTAATATGTTTACTGAAGGTTTTCAATACTGCAAAGTTACGATATATTTTGTGATCAAAATATTTTTATTAATGTTTTAATACGAAAATTATGACTGTTTTTGAAACTAATTTTTCATGTACTTCTTTACTTTCTGTACTGTATTCTTTGAGCAGTCCGTTAATTTAGCTATTTCAATTATAGTTGGAGGATTTTTTTTGTTCAAATAATTAACAACACCAGAATATTTTGATAAAAACTGTTCTGCTGATTCTGTTGTGTTTTTTAATCTCCCTTTATAGGTTCCTTTAGCTTTTGCAATGGCAATTCCCTCTTTTTGTCTTTCCAATAAAGAATTTCTTTCCATCTCACTGATATTAGCTAAAACACTTATAATTAATTTAAATGTTGGATTTTCTCTGCCCCCTATCCAACTTTCCAATCCTAAATTATCTACCCTTAAACAAATTTTATTCTGATGTAATTTTTCAATAGTTGGCTTCAAACCAAAAATGGGACAAAATTTACACTTTGAGGTTTAATTAGTTGATTTATATATTATTGCGAAGGAAGAAAATAATCCAGAAAAGAAACTCCCTTTCAGAAAATGAAAGGGTCCACTTTAGATTAAATAATATGAATGTTTCCAGAACTAAATAAGCCGATTCTTATTAAGAATCGGCTCTTTAAATATAAAATTTCAATTTATTTACAACATACATTTCCCAACTGGATTGGTGGGCATTTTACAGTACCATAACTACAATACACGCAACAGTCGCCTTTTAATGCCTTTAATATTGTCTTACAATTTTCACATTCATAAAAGTATTGGCAAGCATCTGTTGGCATTGTTTCCTCTTTTTGGGATCCGCAGTTTGGACAAGTTATAGTTGATTGTAATTTAATTTCCATTATGATATAATTTTGCTTTTTAGTGATTTATAACCAGTCGAATTGATAGCTTTTTCGATTTCTGCAATACTTGTTTGTTTGTTATCAAACTTAACAATGGCATTGCCTTTCTCATAAGAAACCACAACTTCCACAATTCCTTTTAGTTTCATAACTTCTGTTTTAACGTGATGTTCGCAACCTGAACAGGTCATTCCTTTAATTGTAAATTCAACTTTCTGAATTTTGGAGGTTTGGGTAATAGCTGCTTTACTTTCAGTCTTTGGGAAAAAGATGTGAGCATAAAGCGGAAATGATAAAAGTAAAGCCGCCATAACGGTAATAATTCCTAAAAATGATTTTGTTTGCATAAAATTAGATTTTTCAGTTATTTCACAGTCACAGTCAATTTTCTTTTGCGGTTTCAACTTTTGAAACCAAGCAAAACCAAGCACTAAAATTGTCAAGCTAAGAAAATATGGTCGGAAAGGTTCTAGCCAAGAAAAAGTTGAAGCAACCCCACTTGTCCCTGCTATTAGAGCTAAAACAGGTGTAATGCAACATAATGAAGCTGCAATTGCTGTCAAAAGTCCAGTGCCGATTAGTCTGTTGTCCGTTTTCATATTGTTTCTAAAATTTTATTATCATCAAGTATTTCAAAAAATGGGGTCAACATTTTTTCATACTCTATTGTCAATGAGTAAAAAATAGTTTGTGCTTTTCTTTCCGTTTCAATTAGTTTACGGTCTTTGAGTTTTCGCAAATGCTGAGAAATTGCTGGAATGGTCATTCCTAAAATATCAGCCAAATCACAAACACACAGCCGTTTTTCTTCAAAAAATAAAAAAAGAATTTTTAGTCTTACTTTATTACCAACAAGATCAAGTCCATTTGATAGTTGATCAAAAGAAGTATTTAATTCTGAAACCCTTTCTTTGCAACGAACTATTTGTTGAGCATCTGCCTGTTGCCTGATACATGTAATATCCATCTTACAAATATAGAATATATTTGTTATTTAAGCAATTGCTTAAATAACAAATGCTTTTATTTTATTTTTGACTTTTTGAACCGTATTTTTGGAGCAATCAGTTAGTTTTGCAATCTCAATAATAGTTGGTGGATTTTTTCTCTTTAAATAATTAATGACAGTTGGGTATTTAGCTAAAAACTCCTCTGTAGATTCTGCTGTATCCTTCAATCTCCCTTTATAAGTTCCATTGATTTTTGCAATTTGGATTCCTTCTCTTTGCCGTTCCAGTATGGAATTCCTTTCCATTTCGCCGATATTTGCTAAAACACTTATTATCAATTTAAATGTAGGATTCTCTTTCCCTTCCACCAAACTTTCCAAGCCTAAGTTGTCTACTTTTAAACAAATATTACTTTTGTGCAGTTTCTCAATTGTCTGTAAAACATCAAGCGTGTTTCTTCCTAGTCTATCTATACTAGAAACGCTAATATAGTGGATTTCACTTTTTCCAATGTCATTGAGAAGTTCCTTTGCAGAAGGTCTCTGATTAAATGGAATTGAGCCACTTATTTTATCGATATAAATTTTTTCAGCAGAATACTGTCTTTCTAGCTGTCTTTCAATTTTTTGATTTAAGGTTGATACCCTGATATATCTTGCTTTCATTTTTATATTTATTATAAATAAAATTTCCCAATTTTAGGATGGGTATTTTTGGGATAAAATCATTTCAGTTAAATTGTATGGCTACACTCTGATTTTCATCCCAATGTTAAACTATAGTCTAATTTTGGGATTTACAAATTTATAATATATTTATATTCACAAAATATTTCTGATGCCTAGAATAAATCTTTTAAAAGATAAAGATGTTGAGCTTTTCGATAATCCCGCTGAATTAACAATCGATGAAAAAAAAGTATTGTTTACATTAGAGTTTGACAACAATCTTGAACCTAATTTAAGGAAAGACATTACGATTGTCGGATATATTCTCCAAAAAGGTTATTTTTTAGCTCAAAAAAAATTTTTTGTACCAAGCCAGTTTAGAGAAGAAGATATAAATTATGTTTCAAAATTATGTGGATTAGAATATAAGATAGACATTACAGAATATAAAAGATCTTTATATACTCAGCATAGATTTTTTATTTTAAATAAATTCGGATATCGTGCTTTCTCTGATTGTATCACTTTATTTGAAAAAGAAGCTTTAGAATTAGTTAAAACTCCGCAAAGACCAAAAGAAATTTTTTATTCTCTAATTTCATTTTTAGAAGAAAAAAAAATTGAACAGCCTAAACATTATATTTTTGCCCAGACCATATCCAAATCTTTAAATGTATTTGAACAAAACTTAGTTAACCTGGTCGATAAAAATCTTAGTATAACTCAAAAAAAATTATTGGATGAAATGATGAACCTTCCTTCCAACAATGACGAAGTAACTTCTAAGAATCCCTATTTAATAACTAAATTAAAAAAGGTTATTCAAACAATAACTCCGAGAAAAATTAAACAGAGTATTGATGATTTCAATATTATCCGGGATATCCATTTTCATCTTTCTAATATTACTAAATTAAATGAGATTTCAGGTATATTAAATTATTATGCTGTTTGGGTACTAAAAGCAGAGCATATACAGTTTGACAGTATTAGAGATATTGAAAGAAAAAGACTTTACATAGTATCATTTATTATTTATCAGTATCGAATCCGTCAGGATGCATTCGTTGACATCTTTCTTCAGGTTGTTCAAAAATATTATAATAATGCCAATAAGTCTATTGCAAACGACTTTTTAAAGAAAGACTTAAAACCTAATAAACAAAAACAACTGGCAAAAATTAGGAATATTATTTTTTCTTCGAAAAAACAATTAGAAAAGGTAAAGCAAATAATCTTCACTAATCAGTATGTAGATTCTCAAAAACTCAGTTTAATAAAAGATATTTTCACTTCTGAAAATCATTCTTTACATGATGATATTATTCAGGAAATTGATAAACTTGAAAATTTAGGAACTGCTGCATTGAAAGAAGAATTATTCTTTAAGGAGCTGAATAATGGATATAGAAAAATTCATAATAGAGTTGCCGGAATACTATTAATGCTTGAGTTCAATACTGAAATGTCTGATTCCAATATGATATCTGTTATTAAAAATTATCAAGCTAAAAATGGAAAAATAACCCATACGGCACCTCGTGATTTTATTCCTAAAAATGAACAGAAATGGTTATTCACTGAGAATGGCGAATTTAATCCGCAGATGTATAAAATATTTTTGTTCCGAGAGGCTGCTAATCATATAAAAGGTGGTACGCTTAATCTTAGATTTTCTGATAAGTATAAATCAATTGATGATTATTTAATTGGATACAACCGATGGAATTTGGAAAAAAAAGAATTGATTGAAAGAGCGAATATTAATCATATGTATGAAATGAAAGATGCTCTGCTACTTCTAAAAGAAAATTTGGTTGAGCATTATAAAAAAACCAACGAAAATATTCTAACGAACGAATACCTAAAGTTTGGGAAAGATAATAAACCAAGAGTAACCACCCCAAAATTGACCGAAGTAACAAGTCATTTTGTTCATGAGGCTATTGGAGAAAATGTTTATATTCCTCTTACAAAAATATTATCAGACATAAATTATTCGACAGATTTTACTTCCTCTTTTCTACACTACAGTCGAAAATCAAGTAAAGATTCTCCTGCAGGAAATATTATTTATGCAGCAGTTATAGCTTTAGGATGCAATATTGGTGTAAGGAAAATGTGTAAAATATCTACAGGTATCGGAGCTGATAAATTAGAATATGTAGTAAGATGGTTTTTTAGTAGGGATAATATTGATGAAGCGAATCAAATGATTTTAGAAATTACGGACAAACTTTCACTACCCAAAATATACCTTCAGAAAAAAGATTCATTACACACTTCAAGTGATGGACAAAAATTTAACGTAACTGTTCCTTCAATCAATGCAACTCATTCTTTTAAATATTTTGGAACCGGAAAAGGTATTTCCGCTTATAGTTTTATTGATGAAAAAAGTAAGCTTTTTTATAACAGTGTAATTAGTGCTTCTGAAAGAGAAGCTGGATATATACTTGATGGACTTCTTCATAACAAAGATATAGATAGTGACATGCATTCTACAGACACTCATGGATATAGTGAAATCATATTTGGGGTATGCAATTCTTTAGGAATTTTATTTGCTCCAAGAATAAAAAATTACAATGATCAACTTTTATACACATTTAAAGATTTTCCAAGAAATACTTATGAAAGCAAAGGTTATAAAATTCTTCCTTCAAAAAGTATGTATATAGATGAGAGCATCATTAAAGAGCAATGGGAAAATATATTGAGATTATTATGTTCAATTAAGTTGGGAGAAGTTAAGGCTTCTATTATTTTGAAACGATTAAGCTCTTATTCAAAGCAACATCCTTTATATAAAGCAATGAAAGAAATTGGTAGAATTCATAAAACTTTATTTTTATTACGGTATTTTGATGAACCTTCTTTAAGACAAAACATTGAAAAACAATTGAATAAAATTGAACTATCACATCTTTTTGCTAAAGCTGTTTTTTTTGGCAACAATCAGGAATTTAAATATGAGACAAAAGAAGAGCAAGAAATTGCTGTAGCATGCAGGCACTTAATTCAAAATGCAATTATCTTATGGAACTATCTTTTTATCTCAAATAAACTTTCCGAAATTGAGCAGAAGGAGAAAATACAAGAGAATATAGAATTAATGAAAAATAGCTGTATAATGACCTGGCAGCATGTTAATATGCATGGGGAGTATGATTTTGTAATTGATATTGAGAAACCACCATTCGATATGATTAAGATTAACTCATTAAATATTAATTAATTATGGCTTGAAATGAACATTTTGTCCCATTTTTGGTTTGAAGCCATCATCCAAGCCCTTACCAAGCCACTTTAATGCTCTCAAAGAATTCTCTTCAGATACTCCCTCTGACCAAGGTCTGATATTCCCAAACTCTCTAGCATATGCTAGGCTCCCCGCTACCCCACGGTTAAAATACACTGAGTGTTTTGAAGTACTTTCGTCGGGAATATTAACCTTGATTTTACAGCCAGGTCTATGCTCTAAAAATTTAGGCTTTCCATATACAGGAATTATATTGTAGATATAATCGTAGGTTGATTTTACAGTAAAATCCTCCCACATAAATGATTGGATAGGATGCTCAAAGCTGCTGAATAATTCATTTTTTACTGCGCTCCCAACAGTTTCTTCAAAATATTTAAATCCTTTTAAAAAGTACTTTTCATTTTCTATCAAATCTTCTCTTTCGATAGAAAATCCCAGTAGTCCCTCAGTTTGTTGTTGGGGCATATCAATCGAAAGTATCACTGCTGAAGTTCCTGCAACGCAGGTCACTTCAAGTCCGTTCTCTTTAGCACGTGTTCTCATTGCATTATTGTTTTCAAGGTTAATTACCATAAAGATAATAACAAACTATATTACAATGAGTTAAAAATAAATTAATTTTACAATCATATGATAAAATTTAAAAAGTCCGCAACCTTTTTTTAAAATATTAGGAATGGAATTAGATAGGTATATTTTAAAATGTGGTTGCTCCATATAGGCAAAAATGCGTTTTCGACCATAGGAGAAATTGCATTTTTGCCACCCGATTTCCATCAGGCAACTTTTATAGGCTGTGAGTTAAAATTTTGAAGATTCAGAAAAAATCCCCTGTTTTCGGTCATCCCATTTCGAAATAAATTCCAGAGGAGTGAGCCTCCTAATTGGGCTAAAGAAGAATTAATAAATAAATCCTGTTTCTCAAGTGCTTCTGCCAAACTGCAACTTGGAGTATCATCTACTGTTTCTGACTGTCTCAATAAATCACCGTATTCATCGGTTATAAAAGCAAGATTGGAAACCGTTTCATATTTTTGAGAATCAGGCTGTCTAATATCTCCGATTGTCGAGAGTAATACCTGTCCTGTACATTTACTGTTTCCAAAATCCATCCAATATTTTGCTGTATTACGATGTATATAAGTATCATCCAAAGTTTTTAAAACCTCAGCGATTTCAAATCTTGTTTTCACATTATCGACACAGGAAATAAAAATATTGGCGGTCATATTACTCGTAATCCTGTCCGAAGCGTCTCTTTGAAATTTTCTAGTCTCCGCTTTCCAAGCCGTTCCGAAAAATCGGTTTGTCCTGTTGATTAATGCTGTCGCTTTATTAAGTCCAAGTTCGCTTTCAGCAAAAAGCTGTCTGCCGAGATTTGCTTCTTCTACCCTATCATCATCCCATAACATTACAGAAAGTCCGGGATGATCCATTTCGTTAAGCGCATAATTTATTCTGCCCAAAGCAGTAAGCATCTGCGAACCCGTTCCTCCTGCCCCTATCAGATTTATAGATATTGGGTTTGTCGGCTGAATAAAATTACTATAGGTAAAATGAACTCTTGGCTTATTATTTACAATTGAATTATTTTGAATATTCATTACAGTAGGTTTTTTAATTTAAGATTAGATTTTATAAGCACATCATTTGGAAAATCCTTTCTGTTCTGAACAAGGTCTTTCCAAAGCGAGACACAATTTCCCTTTATAGGATTATGATTGTACATTAAGTGACTGAAATAGGAATTGAAAAAAAAATGCTCCCAAGTAGCCGTAAATTCTTCCAAGGAAGCTGACTTTTTAATTTTAGTATCAACGTTCCCCATACAAACACTCCCGTTATCATAGATGTTAAAAAATGGTGCGTGATATAGCGAAGTCTCTTCTGTTGGTCGCTGATTGTAATCAACAGCAAATATCTTCAAATGCAGTTTATCAGCACACCAAATTAAGGATGGTACTTTCGCTGTACCATTTGGTATTTCCAAATCCTTAGAAAAATATAATTCTCGTTCTGAAAATTCTGTGTACCAAATCACTTTTGCATTTTCTGAATTGTCGATGAGTAAAATATTAGAAGAAATAATTCCCTGTGGTTTAAGAAATTCTTTTTCTCTGCAATTTTGAATTTTAAGTCTTTTTGCTAAATATTTAGCTTCGTTGGTTGTAAGTGGATGTGCATTAATGGGACTGCCATCTTCATCCATATCAAAATATTCAACGTACATATCAGAAAGCTTATCATCACTTTCGTAGAAAACTAATGCTGATTTTGGATGATAAAGATTTTCAAAATCTTCTGTTACATCTTTTGCTTCAATATTATTATTTTTTCGTTTCATAACTAATTCGAGTTAAGATTTATAGACTTGAAAAGTCGCCAAGTATTCCTGCAAGCTGATTAAGAATTTCAAAAACTTCACTTTCAAAATCCAGACTGTTATCTGAAACTTCTTTCCCATCAAAAACTTTGAAAACAATAGGTTCTTGAATTTCAGCATATTCATTGAATTCATTATTTACACTATCGATAATACTTTGATATGCCCATCCTCTATCATCAGCAAAAAATGAAATGTATTTATCCATTGAAATAACGGCTTCATCATTTTCATCGTAATCGAATTCATCATCATTAGAGAAGTCCTTATTATTATTAAAATGTATGTTTCTATAGATGCGTTCTTCGGGAAATTTGCTGTATAAGGAGAAAGCTTTATTAGCAAGATTCAAACATTCAACATCAAAACTATCTTTTGCTTTAAATGAAGTTACACGCTGTTGAAAAAATGACAAATTATTGATAGATGCAATCTTCTGCTCCATAATATCACCAATTAATTCAGCCTGTTGTAATTGCTTTTTATATTCACAATTTTCATCCAATTCTTCATCTTGGTCAATCCAGTCGCTTAGCATTTCATATAACCAAAATAAGTATGAAGCTTCCTGTCTGTAATAAGGAATATCAATAATCCGATACAGATAAGTGCATACAGAAAGTAGCATTTGAGCTGTTTTTCTGTATTTCTTATGATGAAGCATATTATGAAGAGGAACGACAGGAATATAGTAAAGAGTCATTCCTGTACTGATTCTTTCTTCGCTCACAAAATATAGGCAGTTACCTTTGTGCTCCAATTTAATATCCTGCCAATTTTTGATACTCGTTTTCATTTGCTTTCGGCAATGATTCAGAGATAGTGAGATGTTATATGGAAATTCAAAATCTTTATGATCAGATTGAGAAAGATTATAATGCTCTGACATTTGGGAAAGGGATTTATAAAAATCCCTCTCCAATTTTATTGTTTTTGATTTTGACAAATTTGATGTTGTGCTACATTCTTTAAGCTTTGGCAGAAAAGCCGTTTTCAGAAAACCATTGGTATTTGTGCCAATGGGACAGACTTTCTCTGGTCTTTCTGTACTTCCGAACTGTCTTTTTCCTGCTTCATCCATTTCATAAAATCGCCTACCTGCTGATGAACCTGTTTTTGTTTTTTTTCTTCCGGAATTACTATTTTTCCTTTTATAATATTTTGTTGCATTCATCTTAATTTTGATTTAATTCATAAACTGTTATCCTTTAGTTCCCATTACACTTTCAAATTGATATTGAATAGTGTCATCTTTAATCAGAGGAGCGGAAACCTTTGCAGTGGTAAGAATTGGATAATTATTAGCATAAAAATTCATCACTGCTTCTACACTCCATTTTGGTTCGGGGTCTGTCAGGCGAATATCCTGTCCATTATCTTTCAGAATGAAAACCCGTTCTAATTGTGTTGCGAGTAACATAATCTATATTTAAATGTTGGAAATTTCTTGTGGTTCTTGTGGCTCGGAAAAAAGACTTGGAGCAAGATGGACTTCATATTGTTCCTGCTTTTTCCTGATGTTATCTGCCTTATCGGGATAATCTGAAATTTTAGGTAGAGCAGACCACGCATCTTTATATTTGCCCTCCTTTTCAAATTGCACTGCCTTTTGTAAGGATTCAGTAAATTTTTTATCCTTTGTTTCCTTTTCTTTTTTCTCCTTATCACTTTTCTCCTTTTCCATTGCAGATTTCTTCTTGGCTTCTTCCATCTGTTTCATAAAGCTTTCCATATTTACCATTAAACCCGAAGCAGTCTGTAATGGTGTGCCTACCGTTTCAAAGAATCCGTTATCAAGCTCTTCTGCTGTTCCCTTTAAATTAACAGGTGGAATCAATTTTCTTGCTTCGTCTCCACACTGCTCATTATTGAGCAATATGGATAGAACAAAGCCATTTTCTTCTGTTGGTCGAAGTATCAACTGCAAGTCACCTTTTAAATTAAGTTTGGCGAGTTGTCTAAAAAAATTGGTCTGCATAGCTTTCAATTAAGTTGTCTGTGTTAATTCGTTCAGAGAAAATTGGAGAGTCCAATATTCAGTACCCAAATGCTTTTCAAAAGCATTATAAATGGCAGTACCATCAGTAAAAACCTGCATCTGATAACAGTTTAATACAAAATCCAATGGTTTCAATTGACTGATTTCTTCTTCATTAGTTTCCACGAAAAACATATCATTGTTTTGAAACCAATCTTTAATTTCAGAGAAGCTTTCATCCGTAAACCTAAAAAAATCAACTGCTTCATCTTTATAATTAAGCCATTTGAAAAAAGTATCATTTTCAAAAGGTTTTACAGAGTCCAATCTTTCAGTACATAATTCTCTCCATTGTTCAGTAGTATGAATGATTGCAAAATCACTAAATTCATTTGAATCGATGGATTTGATAAAAAGATAATCTGTAGGAATTTTTGATATTTTCATTGTTTAAATTTTAAATTAAAATGGTAAATCATCATCCTTATCTCCGACTAAAGCACTTGCTGTTTGTGGTTTGGCTTCGATGGTTGAATTAGTATTAACATCCGCCTTACCTCCTCCTCCGTGAACTTTAATAAATGATGTGAGAAAATTTAGACCCGAACGAATCTCTCCATCTTTTCCTATCCAAGCACTTGCACTTGGTTTTCCTGTCAGCTCTACCAAAGTACCTTTGGTAAGAATTTTAGCTACATTAGAACTAATCCAGTATGAACAGTTATAAAATGTGGTCTGTTCTACTCTATCTCCTTGTTTATTTTTAAAGCTATCATTTATAGCTACTGAAAAATTAACAACTTGTCTGTCATTTGCTAATGCGTTAACTTCCGCATTCTTTGTAATTCTGCCTACGATGTTCATAATAATTGAATTTAAATTGTTTAAAATTATTTTCGTTTTCTAAAAATTTCTTGAGTGAATTGATTTGGTATCGAGGACACTCGGTTTTCTCTATTGTTTTTCCTAATTGGAAATGATTATTTATATATTTTTTTGATATTTCCGAAGATGTCAAAGAGCATAAGTTGAATTGATTTGTATAACTGAGGTTCCGGTTTTTCTTTGCTTATGACCATAGAAAAAGAGCAGGCGCATAAAACCCAAGGAAAAAGAGTCACTAATTATATTTATTTTCAGGGCTTGAAATATTTTTGTCCGAAGGATTTAGGAGTTTCTGACAAATTATCGGAACTGGTGTAGAAAATTTTTTAGATACCCAAAAAGATTTTTTTGTGAGAAAGCCTCTTTTCTACATTTGCAATTGTAAAAACAAAAACACAGTTATTAAATCAACTTATCAATTTACACTGGTGAATAATATCAAACTAATTGCAATACATATTGTTTACAATCGGTTTATTTGTAAAGATGTAAAGACATAATTTTTGTACTAAAAGATTATATTTTTTCTTTAAAAGCAAAAGCTTAAATTCCTTTTAGAGAAAAAAGAACTTTTATATATTTTTAGAAATACTTTTACTGTACTCCACTATTATCCTGCAGCAGCTGTTTGAGAGGATTTTAAGAATGAGTGTGTTTCCGAAAGATAGATGATCGCTTTTCCGAAAAAGAGATCAGTGCTTTTCCGAACATCAATCAAAATACGAATGAGTGCGTTTCCGAATTTTTCAATCCAACATTCAGTATTTATCCACAATTATCAAAATTTCGACAATGTAAAGAGTTCGTTTCCGAATCTAATAGTATAAAAGAGATAATTTTCGTCCGACTAGTTGGGTTTAGGAGCGCTTTTCCGAAATATCCAGAGTGCTTTTCCGAAATAAAATGAGCGCCTTTCCGAATTGAAGAATTTGCTTAAACCGATTATACTTTTAAATGACATAGTCATAGGCGACAAAATAAACTCAATGGTCACATATGTTCAATTCTTAATCATAGATCGCCTTGAATAAAACTTTTGAATATTCAATTATGACTTTTTACAATCATAAAAGTTCACTCCGCCATTTATAACAATTAGTTTAATAGCAGTAATACGGTTAAATATGAATTTTGTAAAATAATTTAACAAAAGAATTACTGATGAAAAACAACTTTTTTATGCTGCTTTGTTTCTGTGTTAATTCATTTCTGTTTTCTCAGGTAGGAATCAACACCTCATCTCCTGAGACTACTTTTGAAGTTGTAGGAAAAGCAGAAGACATCAATCATTATGATGGAATTCTCCCCCCACGCATTACGGGAGATCAGTTGCAGAAAAAAACATACAATTATTCAAAGAAAGGTGCTGTTATATTTGTCACCACTGCACCATCAAACTTATCAGGTCAGGTAGCTGATATTACAGAGCCAGGGCTATATTACTTTAGCGGATATTCGTGGAAATCTATATCCAATCAAAAGGAACCAATAGAATATAGAATTATTCTGTCATTTGATAACAGCAATGATGATGTTCTGACAGAATCATCAAAGTGGTCTGAGCCTCTTAATCTTTCGTCTGACAAAAATGTTTACTTAACATCCTCAAAACATTATTCGATAGGAACAAAAAAATATGGAGGCTTTAAAGGCTCGGTAACTTTAAGGAAATTAGAAGGGATAGTGAATATAAAATTTGAAATTAGCAGAGCATCTGATGCACCTAATGTTTTAGATGATGTTTTATTTGATATTTCGGGAATATGCAACGAAATCGGATACTTTCCTAAAGATATAGTTTTTATGCAAAATGAAAATTCAACTTATGTAATTCCGGTACTGCTTCAAAATAATACCATATATATTATTGCAGGAAACTTAAATATGATAAACTCAAACGCCACTGGTGAAGTGCAAGGCTACTCAAATTGGATCAAACCTCACTCCAAATAGCTATACCACAAAAGTAGATTCTAAAAACATAGTGAACTATAATCAAATAACAAAATGAAAAACAACTTTCTAAAACTATTTTTTTTATTGATAAGTGCCAACTTTTTCTCACAAGTCGGTATCAATACTCAAACGCCTAAAGCTACCTTAGAAGTAGTAGGCAAACCAGATGATGCCAATCATTTCGATGGGATCATTCTACCAAGAATTAGTGGAGATCAATTGGCAACAAAAACTTACACTACAGCACAGAAGGGAGCAATAGTTTTCGTTCTATCACCTGCCACCAATTTATCAGGGCAATCTGTTCATCTTGAAAAGTCAGGTCTATATTATTTCGACGGTCAAAAATGGGTTCCATTACTTCAAAGTGATCCATTGGAAGTTGTCTCTCAAACAGGTAATACTTCCACGCTGGAACTTATTGTAAAAAATAATCTGAAGCTTGATTTTGATCAAAAAGAAAATTATATCATCGGTAAATCTAGAAGCACTATCGCCGGTGAATACAACTCAATTTTTGCAACGGACTCAAACATAACTTCCGGAAAAGGGAATTCGGCCAGTGCCTATGCAATGTCTCAAGGAGAAATTACTGGAAAACTAAATTATGGAGCGGGGGTATCAGCACTAAATGGTATTATTAATGGAACAATTTCCGGAAACAGGAATATTGGAATCGGTGCAGGAGCAATGTCATATATCACATCAGGCAATGATAATATTTCTATAGGATATCTGTCGGGTACAGGCAATAGAACTGGATCTAATAATGTTTTTATTGGTGTCGGTGCAGGAAGCCCCGCATCTGGAAATAGAAGTATTAGTAATAAGCTGGCAATTCATTCAACACCAGTAACCACCAGTTCAACAAATTTTTGGGATAGCATTACAAACAATTATACAGACTATAAGTTTGCGCTAATCTCTGGAGATTTTTCTGAAAGATGGCTCAATATCAATGGAAAACTGAGTGTTACACCTTCACAAATGCCCGATGCAGACGGAGATCCAGCTTACACCAAAAAAGTTGTAGCCAAAGCGGATGGCAGCTTTGGTTTTGCAACTGAAGTAATTCCTATTCCCCCATCAAATGGAACCTTTATATTAAAAAGTGTGAACGGAGTGCCAGGATGGGTTACTCAATAAGATTAATTTCAAAATGAAACCGCTACTATTAAGTAGCGGTTTTGTCTTTACTGAAAACATCATCACCTTATCAGCCACTGATTCAAATCTTTATAATGTTGGTACATCCAGGAAAAATCTTCAACATTTTTATAGCTGTTGCGGATCTGCTCTACGACAGTTTTTCCCGTTTTATCATTATCAAGAAATAGAGATATTTTTTTGTATTTCTTTAGTATTTTATCTCCCGCTAAGAGCATCGATGTTGAATTAAAGACTAAATAATCTGCATCTGAAGAAAATTTATCATCTTCTATCGTTTTATATGACAAATAATCAAAAAAGCCCTCAAATACAACAATTTCATTATTTTGCTGATTTCCCTTCTTTATTAACGTCACATCTTTTGGTCCGAGGCAGATTTTAGAATATTTATTACGGACTTCAATACCTCCTGAATTATTAAAAAAAGCAATCGCAAAATAATATTTATCTTCTATTTTGTAATGGATCTCTTTGATAAGACTTTTACAATTCAAAACTCCCCTTGACTTAAGATACTCTAGCAACGCAGGATGCTCGACATCGATTGTTTTTAAAACATTATAAGTAAAGCCATCATTTGTTTCAACCACATTATCTATTGTAGGCGAAAAATCAAGCTTATTTAAATATTCAAGCGCTGTTGAAACATTACATTTATTAATAGCTTGAACTATTGATATAACATCATATATTTTACCTGTTCCAAAATCAAAAGCTGTATTCTTAATGAAATCTACAGACAGGCTGGCTGTTTTCTCTTGTCTATCTAATGCAAAATAAAATGCTGTTCTTTTGTTTTCTTTTACAGGGAATAGACCATAGGATTCCATAACCGTCCTGATACTGACGTTTTGTTTTATTTGCTCACAATTCATTGTAAATAAAATATTAGATTAATTAAAAAATGACGGGATATCCATCCGGAAGAAATTTTCCCATTCTTGTGTCCCGGTAAAGTTCTATCATAAGTTGTTGTATCTCCTTTAAAAATACCTTACCACTAAAATCAGAGGATCGTAGTTTTAATTTTCTATTTTTTTTGATAAAGTAATTGTAAGATTTCTCTATCAGCTCTCTTGTCTGTAATATATTTCGATAATGATATGCGAACTGCAGCATTTCCTGCTCCTGCAATCTGTACCTTTTTTTAAAATAATTAATTCGATAGGTGATGAACAAGTGTTCGCTATCTATATTCAAATCTGCTTCCTGAATTTTTTCAGTGGAATATGGATGAATTGCAATGTTTTCTCCTTTGCATTTGAAATTAAATGACACTGTACTGTATTTATCGAGACTGCCCTTAACCTGTTTTAAAAATTTAAAACAAAAATCATTTGCTGTTCGATAATTTAAGTCAAACTTCGAATTAAATGTTGACAGTTTCAATACAGTGCCAGTTGATGGAAGTTTAGCCAGCCAAATTGCAAATATGATATGTTTATTATTTTTAATATTATACACCAACTGATAAAGCATATAATTATATTCCGGTATTACAATTAATTTCTTCAGCCAATAACTGCTGATAAGAAAAGATGTGTAGCCTCTTTCATCGTAGGTTGGTGTTGATATAAGTCCTGCAAAAGTTTTGATTTCCTTACCTTTTCTATTCTGGGACTTATACCATCCCATCTTAAATTTTGCTAAAAACTCATAGGCATTAATTACCTGCTTTGTTGAGCCACTGGGAGAAATTTTGCTATTCTTAATTTTAAGCAGGGCGAAAGTATTATTTTCAGTCTCAAAATCATCATCGAACAAAGAGAGTTGCTTCGGACGATCTTCAGGTCTGAATTGTTCATTACTTATAATAGAGATTATATTAAATATAACCCTTAGCGCATTGATGGGAATGTTGGCGGCTTGACTATTTTCATCAAAGATAAAATCATCAACAAAATGGTTGCCTATTCTTATACTCTCAGGAATTCTTTCATTTTTAAATTCCTTGCGAATGATTTTCTGACTGCTATCTTGTAACGACATCATCTTTTTCTTTATTGCAGTTTATTAGTTCATATTCATTGTTAATTAGAACTAAAGCTCTCTCAACGTCCAGGACAATTTTTCGCCCCTCCTGAGTGATCGCATCTTTAATTTTACCGCTCTTTTTTAATCTCATAGCAGATGAAATACTGCAATTAAATAACTTGGCTATACCTTTAAGACCATACACATACTTTTCATCAATTATTTTATTTTGCTGCAAGGATCTCTTTGTACGATTTGTTATATAAATATTTTCATATTTAAATAAACTTACTAATTCCTCCCCGGTCATTTGCCAAATAAGCTTTTGCTTTAGTTTATTAATTTCGTTAGACATCGATCGCATTTTTATTAGTTATGTTGTCTTCTGCGATTTTTCTTAAAATCCGCTTCACATTCCTCGGTAATTTCCTGCAAGGTCTTTTTCTTGCCTTTAGAAATCCAGTTCAGTATTTCTTCTTCAAAAAAATATAGTTTCTTACCGTTTTTGTAGCATGGGATTTTTCTTTCTCTAACAAGAGTGTAAATGGTTGGTTTCGCTTTACCGATTAAGGATGCTACTTCATCTATTCCGATTGGAATTTTTTTGAGAGGTATAACAACATCTTCTTTTGATACCAGATGCTTTATCTCAGCAAGTTCACGAATTAAGAAGGCGACTGCTTGTGGTAAATTTTCAAATGAAATATTTTGCAAATCCATAATACTTGATTTTAATTATTATGGTGCAAATGAAAAAAGTGTTTTCGCTGTGTTTGAAAAACACGACGAAAACACTTAAAACACTGTGTTTTTGTAATCGATATTAAGCAATAAGTTTTTACCTACTGTTGAAACTTAATTTTTATAGCTCATTCTAAACGTATTAATCAATTAAAATTTATTTACTAAGATTATTTTAAAAGATTAATTTTCAAATGGTAAAAATGCAGATCTCATACGCTCTTGTTCAGATCTGGGTATTCCAATCTCGCTAGCAATACTTTCCCATCCTCTTACAACCGAAATGACTTTTTCAATGATTTCATCCATTTCATTTTCGTTCAGTCTAAATTGAGCGCCCACTTCCTTAGCAAGTTCAAGATCCAAAGCATTATTATCTGTATCAATATTTAGAGCAAGTCCTTCTTTATCCACAGACGGATTAATGTCATAGGCTGGTGAAAGTATCCATCCTTTTGGGGTTAAAATAAATCCGTGATTTCTAAGGTGATCATCTGTGTTTGATATACAAATACTAAACACGATTCTTCTCCATAATTCCTTCAAATTATTGTTAACATCAATACCGTAGTTCGTAATAAAATCAACGATATCAAGGTAACTTGCAGTTGAATCTCTTAATTTTTCTTCATTGTTTCCTGTCATAGTCATAGCTGACGAAAAATGAATTCTTCCGGAGTTTGTTCTATCAAATCTTTTGGTGAAAAATGTATGATAGCTGTTACTTAATTTTTGAATCTTTGTTTCTGACATATTAATTCCGGCATCAGTAGCTAATCGGTATGCCAGATATTCCCACGCTGCCTTATCAATTGTATCATTTTTTGAAGGAAATTTAGCAATCCATAAATTTTTTTCCTGATCCATAACATTAGCTTTCGGTCTTGCACCCCCTAATGAAGATCCTGGAACTACAAGCAGTGCTAATAACCTTTTCATTTTAGGCTCATCTTCATTTTCAAAACTTTTCACGGCTGCCTCCAACTCTCTTAATGATGACCAGGGTGGTGTAGGGTTATTCTCATCATCATCTAAAAAATTTCCATCTATTGAAGTCTTAAATCGCAGAGCACCCATCCTTGTTTGGTCATACACTCCTAATAAATAATCCAGATCATAAAGTTTCTTTTCTTTCTCTCCAGTTTCTTTGGCTACCTGAATAGATTTTCTTTTCATTAGTGTTCTTCCCCAAGTATCAGGCATACTATCCATAAAAACACCAAAATTTTCTTTATTGGTTGGATATTGTGGACCTCCAAACAACTGAAGATCAGGATCTATTAAATTTTGACCCGCACTTTTAATCCACTCTTTATCATATTCAAAACTAAAGGACTTTTTTCCTTTACCCTGATGAGCTGACAAAATCCCCATTAAATGAGGACCTTGAAGGTCAATCCAATCTGCATATACAAATATGTCAACTTTAGTAGATTTCATTTAATTATATTATTTCAGTAATTCTAAATCTTGCAATTTTCTTCCAAATTCATCATCAGATCCAAGCTTTAAAATATCATCGCTAAGACCCAATACTCTCAAAACATTAAAATATGATCCCATTGCCACACTTGGATCACCTTTTTCAATAAGATGTAGTGTTGAACGTACAATTCCGGCTCTCTCTGAAACCTGCTCTGTAGTTAATTTTCTTCTTTTTCGAGCAAGTTTAATATTCTCTCCCATTTGTTCCAGCAGAGCCAAATACTTGGGTAAAATTATTTGTTTCTTTTTCATAATGTCCGTTATTTCATACAAAATTACACATTTTGTATGAAATAACGGACATTTTAAATAAAAATCTCCTCCATTTGACTTTTCAAATAAAAAAGACTAACTTTGTATTATTTCTTATGTATACATAAGTAAATAATACTACGTACTAATGAATTTTGAAAAGATTGTTGATGCTTATATTGCTGGTAGTCCTCACAGAAAGGCTTTAAATAAAAAGGAATTTGATTATTTGGTACAGGAAATTTCGAGTTTTCGCAAATTCAAAAAATTAAGTAAAGAAATTAGCGAATACATACTTCAAAAACATTACACCTTAGAACAAGATTTATATATTTTCAATGACTCCAATCCTGAAGTTGTTGACTTGGTTTATGCGTATAACAAATATACACACTTTAGCCACCATTCAGCACTAATAATGCATCAAATAAGTACTATTGAAAACAACGCCATCTATTTATCAGAAGAGATCGATAGCATTTCCAGTCCTAAAAACACCTTAACTCAAGGAAATATAGATTTAGCTTTTAGTAAACCTCAGAGAGTCACAAAAAATATAAAGCAATTCAGAGACAAAACATTTTACTTTCTTAAAAATCAAAGCAGTACTACAATGGAAACCTTCATTAATGGAGTAAAAGTTTCAAATCTTGAAAAGACACTTATAGACTGTACTGTAAGACCACTATATTCCGGTGGAACAAAAAATATCCTTAATGCATTTGCTATGGTAAAGCAATTAATTGACGCAGATAAATTACATCATCATTATAAAAAATTATCATTTGTATATCCTTATCACCAAGCTATTGGATTCTACTTGGATAATGCAGGTTATAAAGAAGAGTTTTACAGTAAATTTCTGGCAATGAATAGTGATTATGATTTTTACTTAGACTATCAGTTAACTTCACCTCAGTACAATCCGAAGTGGCGAATCCATTACAATGAAGACATTATCCAATAAAAAAATTACTTATAATTTATCTTTATCTTTTCAAGGAAATTTCTGCACACTTCAAAGAGTTGAAAGATATTGTTTGCTTGGATAATACTATGTCTTTGCTGAAAAAGAGTTTCTCTAAATGATTCTGCATCAAAGACTGCATCAGATGGATCTTTTGTCAGGGCTAAATTAACGCTGATACCAGTTGTCAAATCGTTGTTCAAAATACTTCTGATATCAACAAGGGGCTTTAGATAAAAATTTAATTCTCCAATACGCCCCTGACTTTTTGAAAAAGGGAGATCGTGATTTTTGCCGAGTACATCCATATACTCTGTTAGACGAATCCTCATTAATTCTTTCTGCCTCTGAATATCAGTATAAGATATAAGTTCTTTCTTTATCGGGTCAATTTCACTTTCGATCCGTAAGATTTCGTTTTTGGTCACTTCTATATCAAAAAGAGGATTATCTAATTTATCCTGTTCTATAGATAGCGAATTTAATTTACCTTCAATTTGTTGCAGTAAAAAAGGAATATTCTCTACATTCTTCATTTTATGTAAAATCTATTTATGATAAAATTTCTTCTAAAAAAATTTAACTATTAATAATGTATTATAATTTTTTGAAATATTCCCGACATTTAAGTTCGTAAATGGATAGCTTCAGAAATATTAGTAAATGCTCAATAATCGCTACGACTATGCAAGGAGTTAAGATATTTATTATACTAAAATTTTAAATCTCTTTTTATTTTAATGATACCTTTTTCATCATCATCTTTTAAATGACTTTTAATTGAGTCCGTTTCAACATCTTTTAGTGAATGTTGAAAAACTTCTTTTAAAAACAATGCTACTTCATATTGATTTCGCCTATCAAAGTGCTTCCAAATGTTCCAGCCAAAATGATACAAATCCATATTAGATAATTTGTGAACCCTTACAGGGCTAAAATTTTCTATTTTTTCTTTCTTAGCATACTTTGTAATGTAGCTGCATAGGTTTTCTAAATCATTAACAGATGTGTATAGCGCAAATTGCTCCTTTGTATATCTTAATGCAATCTCAAGCTTATTATCGAACTTTACAACTTCTTTAAATTTTAAATCTTCTTTAATATCAGCAATAGTAACAGGTCCAGAAAAGAATTCATTAACCAAAACTAGATTTTTTCTTTTAGTAATAATTCTGCTTATAATTTCATAGATAGTATGCAAAAACAATGTTAGACCTGAATAAATAACAACACCTACGAAAATCACGACTATAAAAAAGATATTTGCCGTAAATTCATCGGACCCTTTATCGATAAAATATGTTCTGACTTGAGTTCCTAAAAGGATACATACCACTATAATGGGTAAATACATACATATTAATTCAAAATTTTTGACTTTCATATTTATTAGTTTGCTTGTATAATTTCTTGGTTTTCTTCTAAAATATTTTCATCCAGCTTAATAGCTCCAGCTGCTCTATTTTTCAGTTCATCAACTACTTTAGCATAAACTTGAGTTGTTGTAACTTTACTGTGTCCAAGCATTTTACTAACTGTATAAATGTCTGTTCCTAAAGAAAGCTGCAATGTTGCAAAAGTATGTCTGAAGCAATGAAAAGTTATATGCTTTGTTATTCCAGCTGATTTGACCCATTTTTCGAGAGGTCTCGAAATCCAAGAGCTATCTTGTAAATTTTCAAATACTAGCTGTTCGGGAAGTCTCGGAGTTCCGCATAAATGAATTGCTTGTTCAGAAATCGGTGTATACTCGACTCCTTTTGTTTTCTTTTGTCTAAATTGAATTTTGATTCTATTTGACTGAACATCAATTTCTTTCCACTTAAGCCTTTTAATATCACAATGTCTTAACCCTGTCAGTGCAGAAAATAAAGATGCTCTTTTCAATTCATCATTTTCACAAGGAGTATTTACTAAAAGATTAAGTTCCTCCAAAGAGAGATGTTCACGGAAAGATTCTTGCTCTCCAATACCTTTAATCTTTGCTGATAAGTCAATTATAAAATAACCATCAATAAAAGCTTGGGAAACTATTGCCTTAAAAATAGAAAAGTACGTTGCAGCACTATTATTTGAAAGAATTCCTTTCTTTTTTCCGCGATAGGGCGCCGATAAAAGATAAAGCTTAAAATCATCAGCAAAACTCAAATCAATTTTTGAAAATCTTAAATCATCTCCGGAAAACTCTATAATAAATTCAATTAAACACC
Source organism: Chryseobacterium sp. 2P (assembly GCF_059579425.1). Lineage (NCBI taxonomy): Bacteria > Pseudomonadati > Bacteroidota > Flavobacteriia > Flavobacteriales > Weeksellaceae > Chryseobacterium > Chryseobacterium sp. 2P. Next base: position 1,041,990 of record NZ_CM184194.1, on the reverse strand, counting down.
TCCAGTTAGTTCTAATTGAATCAGAACTATTATTTGAGCCGTGTCTTTTCTTTAGCAACCTATTACAGTAATCTATAAATTTTTCTTTTTGTTTTTCTTGCAATTCGGCCTTAATAGCATCGCTATCACTATACAAGTCGACATTATCATATTCTTTTTGGCGTAGTTTACGAATTCCATCAGCATATAACATTGTCTCCCTGTCACGCTCACTCTTACAAACTATAATTCCATTATCATCACGCTTTGGTTTAAAGGCTTTTGTCCCGTCCTTTAGGTTAGTTCTGCTTGTTCTTTTTTTATCCCATTCAACCGTATAAACAATTCTATTGAGATACTCCCTAGAACGTTGCGGTTTATTTTTTCCAGCAATAAATACAGGATAACTCTCCAAATAGACATACCATTCATTTCTATCCTCAGCTTTACGCAATCTAACTGTAACTTGAGTTTTTGAAAGTTGTTTCATAAGCTTAATCTATAGTACCATTATATAATTTGTCAATCTCGCTTTTTGGAGCATAAACATAATTACCAATTTGACGGGTGGGAATTGAGTACTTTCTGATATGCTTGTATACACTCGTATCGTGTAACTGAAATTTTTTGGAAATCTCACCAATAGTATAGCAATTCTCTTCAGAAAGATCATACAAGTTAGGATTAGAATTTTTCTTTTCAATCTTTTCTTTAGATGCCGGAGGAAACATTTCTTGCAAAACTTCACGATTTACTTTTATTAAACGAGTTCCTTCATTAATAGAAGGTATTACATTTTGTTTGATAAGTCTATAAAGTGTTCTTTTTGCAATGTCAAAGAGTAAAACAGCTTCAGGGACTGTCAAGAGAATTTTATCTAAAGGAATCTGATCAATCAGTTCTTGTCTTTTTAATTCTAATTTTTCTTGACGCTTTCTTTTCTGGTAAGCATTTTTTATACACTGCTCACGACAATAAAATGAAGTTACTGTCTTAGGTATAAATTCCTGCGAACAATGCAGACATTCTCTTTTAATCCTTTTAATCATACATATAGAAAAACTAAAGGTAAGAAAAAAAATCTTAAGTGCCACATCTTCTCTGCTTAAGTGCCGGTACAAATATGGTACAAATGTGTAATAAAAAACACTTAAAAAAGCACAAAATCAAAAATCTTTGAAAAAACAAAAATCCCCACAAACATACGCCTGTGGGGATTTTCTATATTTTGTTAATTAATATTAATCAATAACTACTTAACTTCTTCGAAGTCTGCATCCTGTACATCTTCTGCACCTCCTGCATTTCCTGTGTTCTGTGCTCCTGCATCAGCTCCCGGCTGTTGTCCTGCTGCATATAATTCTTCTGAAGCTGCCATCCAAGCTGCATCTAAAGCTTCTGTTTTAGCTTTTACGTCATCTGCATTTTTAGCCTCGAAAGCCGTTTTCAGTTCTCCGTGAGCGGCTTCAATGGCTGCTTTTTTATCAGCAGATAATTTTTCACCAAACTCTTTCAATTGCTTTTCAGTCTGGAAGATCAATCCGTCTGCTTTGTTGAAGATTTCAACTTCTTCTTTTTTCTTAGCATCGGCAGAAGCATTTTCCTGAGCTTCTTTCTTCATTCTTTCGATTTCTTCGTCAGAAAGACCTGAAGAAGCCTGAATTTTAATAGACTGCTCTTTACCTGTTCCTTTATCTTTAGCAGAAACACTTAAGATACCATTTGCATCAATATCGAATGTTACTTCAATTTGAGGAACTCCTCTTGGTGCAGGTGGAATATCTGTAAGATCGAATCTGCCGATTTCTTTGTTATCGTTGAACATTGGTCTTTCTCCCTGTCCTACTCTGATGCTTACAGCCGGCTGATTATCAGAAGCTGTAGAGAATACCTCAGATTTTTTAGTTGGGATCGTAGTGTTCGCTTCAATTAATTTAGTGAAAACAGAACCCATGGTTTCGATACCTAGAGAAAGTGGCGTAACGTCAAGAAGTAATACATCTTTTACGTCTCCGGTTAATACACCTCCCTGAATGGCTGCACCAATTGCTACAACCTCATCCGGGTTAACTCCTTTAGACGGTTTTTTACCGAAGAATTTTTCCACTTCTTCCTGAATAATCGGGATTCTTGTAGAACCTCCTACCAAGATTACCTCGTCGATATCTGAAGTAGATAAACCTGCATCTTTCAAGGCTTTAGCAACCGGCTCCATAGATCTTCTTACCAGATCTGCAGATAACTGCTCGAATTTAGCTTTCGTTAAAGTCTTCACTAAGTGTTTAGGACCAGTAGCAGTAGCTGTGATATATGGAAGGTTGATTTCAGTCTGCGGAGAAGAAGACAATTCGATTTTTGCTTTTTCAGCCGCTTCTTTCAATCTTTGTAATGCGATTGCATCAGACTTTAAGTCAACTCCTTCTTCAGATTTGAATTCATCTGCCATCCAGTTGATGATTACATCATCAAAATCATCACCTCCTAAGTGCGTATCTCCGTTTGTAGACAATACTTCGAATACACCATCTCCTAAATCTAGGATAGAGATATCGAAAGTACCACCTCCTAAATCGTATACTGCGATTTTCTGATCTTTGTGGTTTTTATCTAGACCGTAAGCTAATGCAGCAGCAGTAGGCTCGTTGATGATTCTTTCTACTTTAAGACCTGCGATTTCACCCGCTTCTTTTGTAGCCTGTCTCTGCGCGTCGTTGAAATATGCAGGAACCGTAATTACCGCTCTTGTTACTTCCTGTCCAAGATAATCTTCAGCCGTTTTCTTCATTTTCTGAAGCGTCATTGCAGAAATTTCCTGTGGAGTATATTCTCTGTCGTCGATTTTTACTTTTACGGTATCATTTGGTCCGGAAACCACTTCATAAGGCACTCTTGAAATTTCTTTCGCATCTTCTTTAAAATGAGTTCCGATGAATCTTTTAATTGAATATACTGTTTTCTTTGGATTTGTTACCGCCTGTCTTTTTGCAGGATCTCCTACTTTTCTTTCACCATCTTCTGTAAACGCAACGATAGACGGCGTTGTTCTTTTACCTTCTGCGTTAGGAATAACAACAGGGTCTTTACCCTCCATTACAGCAACACAAGAGTTGGTTGTTCCTAAGTCAATTCCAATTATTTTACTCATAATATTTTTATATTTTTTCTAATTTTAATTTTTAATTTACATTCAGTATTTCTCAATATTTATACCATTCAAAATTTTGTGACAAATTGACAGAAACAATCTGAAACAGGAAAAAATAATTTTATTTTTCAGCTTGAAAATTTTAGAAATACAGTTTAGAATAAACCTAAACTTTACTTTTTATATGATTTGAATTTTTGTCACAAAACCTTTTAATACTTGTTAAACCGTATCAATTTTGTCACTTTACGACTTTAAAATAAAAATATCAGTCAGAATTATAATTTTCCAGATAGTTTTTAATAACTTTAATGGATTACAAAAATCATCCGGTTCAGAATCTTTTTCGCTCCAAAAATTTAATTAAAGCTTAACGCAAAAAGGTTTTCAGAGATACCACGAATTATTATTTTTGATAAATTATACACTAGAGAATGTCATTACATTTCAATCCGAGAGATATTACCTGGCTTGCCTTCAACGAGAGGGTTTTACAGGAAGCCATGGACGAAAAAGTCCCTTTACATTTAAGAATCCGTTTTTTAGGAATTTTCTCCAACAATTTAGACGAATTTTTCCGTGTGCGGGTTGCAGGTTTAAAGCGCGCCATGGATTTCAAAGAAAAAGTTATTGCAGAATCTTTTTATCAGCCGCCTTCCAAAATTCTCCAGAAGATCAATGATATTGTGATGCGACAGCAGCAGAATTTTGATAAAACCTGGAAAAAAATTCAGGCGGAAATGGCTGAACATCATGTTTATATTAAAACAGCCAAAAATTTATCTTCCAATCAGAAAGAGTTTGTAAGAAAATATTTTGATGAAGTGGTAGAATCCAATGTTATTCCTATTCTGCTTCATGAAAATACACCTATGCCTTACATGCGGGACAAAAGTCTTTATCTGGGTGTAGCGATGCGGAAAAAAGACTGGCAGTATTCCAGCAATTATGCCATTATTGAAATCCCTTCAAGATTCGTAGGAAGATTTGTTCTGCTTCCTTCCGAAGATGTGGAAGATAAAAATGTAATGCTTCTGGAAGATGTGATTACTTTTAACCTGCCTCATATTTTCTCCTATTTCGGATATGATGAATTTGCGGCCAATGCTTTTAAAGTAACCAAAGATGCCGAACTGGAACTTGATAATGACATCCGTACCAATTTCGCCGAAAAAATTGAAAAAGGTTTAAAAAACAGAAGAAAAGGAAAACCTACGCGTTTTGTTTTCGATAAAGATATGGACAAGGCTCTTCTTGAGATGCTGATCCGAAAATTAAACCTGACGAAAAAAGACAGCATTATTCCCGGAGGAAAAATTCATAATTTTAAACATTTCATGGATTTTCCGGATGTTTTTGAGAGGTATGAAAAGCCTGTTGAAAGAACTTCTTTTACCCATCCTGCTTTTGAAAACACGGAAAGAGTAACGGATGTTATTCTGAAACACGATGTTCTTCTCACCTTCCCTTATCACAAATACAATCCTGTAATTGATCTTCTTCGTGAAGCAGCAATGGATCCCGATGTAAAGTCGATTCAGATCACAGCCTATCGTTTAGCGAGCAGTTCGAAAATCATCAATGCTTTAATTTATGCGGCAAGAAACGGTAAAGAAGTAACGGTAATGCTTGAGCTTCAGGCAAGATTTGATGAAGAATCGAACCTTGAATGGAAGGAAATGCTGGAACCGGAAGGAATCACGGTATTGATAGGTCTTCCGAATAAGAAAGTTCATGCCAAATTATGCGTCATAAAGAAAAGGTCTCACAACAAAACCATCCAGTACGGTTTTGTAAGTACCGGAAATTTCAATGAAAAAACCGCCAGAATTTATGGAGATCATCTGCTAATGACCGCAGACCGCGGAATTATGGCAGACATTAATAAGGTTTTTAATGTTTTGAAAAAGCCGAAGGAAGATTATCTGCCTATTCTTAAAACCTGTAAGAGTTTACTTGTCTGCCCGCAGTTCATGCGTGAAAAGATTCTACATCATATTGATAAGGAAATTGAAGAAGCCAAAGCGGGAAGGCATGCAGAAATGATCGTTAAAGCCAATTCGGTAAGTGACCGTTCCCTGATTGAAAAGCTATATGAAGCAGCACAAGCCGGAGTTGTCATCAGAATGATTGTAAGAGGAATTTACTGTGCTGTGAATCAGAAAGATTTTAAAGAAAAAATAAAAGCAATCAGTATCGTAGACGAATATCTGGAACATGCAAGAGTAATGTATTTTTACAATAAAGGAGCCGAAGATATGTATATTTCTTCCGCAGACTGGATGACGAGAAATTTAGATTACAGAATTGAAGCTGCCGCAAAGATTACGGATAAAAATCTGAAGAAAGAACTGAAAGATATTCTCGACATACAGTTGAAAGATAATGTAAAAGCACGTATTTTAGACAAAAAACTGAGCAACGAATATATTGATAACGATAAGGAAGAGTGCCGTTCTCAGATTGAAACCTATCGATATTTAAAAGCCAAAACGAATAAGAAATGAAGATCGCAGCCATAGATATAGGAAGTAATGCCGCCCGACTTTTGATTAATGAAGTAAAAATAAACAATAAACAGCCCGAATTTATTAAGCTGAATCTTTTGAGAATTCCTCTGAGACTGGGAATGGATGTCTTTAGCTTAGGAAAGATCGGAGAGGAAAGAGAAAAAATGGTAATCGACTCAATGAAGATTTTCAGCGATCTGATGAAAATCTATAAGGTAGAACATTACAGAGCCTGTGCTACGAGTGCCATGCGTGACGCAGCCAACGGAAAGAAAATTATTGAAGAGGTGAAAAGAACTTCAGGAATTAATATTGAAATAATTTCCGGAGACGAAGAAGCAACTCTGGTTTTTGAAAATCATGTTGCAGAAGGACTTGATAAAGAATTTGCCTATTTGTATATTGATGTCGGTGGAGGTTCTACAGAGCTTACTTTCTACGAAAACGGAAAAATGAAGTACGAAAAGTCTTTTAATATCGGAACCATCCGTTTGCTGAACAATCTGGTAACGCCCGACAACTGGAAAGATATGAAGGAAGAAATCCGAAAAAATATCAACAGCAAAAAACCGATTGTTGCCATCGGATCAGGAGGAAACATCAACAAAGTTTTTTCCATGAGCAAAACGAAAGACGGCAAACCGATGTCTCTTTCTCATCTTAAAAAAGTGTATAAAGAGTTTGATGATCTTACCGTTGATGAAAGAATGACAAAATATAATCTTCGCGAAGACAGAGCCGACGTTCTGGTTCACGCGTTACAGATCTTCAACAATGTGATGTCATGGTCGGAAATCAACAGGATTTTTGTACCTAAAATTTCTGTTGCAGATGGTTTAATCCACAATATTTACAGCAAATTGAAGGATAAGAAGTAAATATATTATAGTATAGAAAATTTAAAAGCCGACCAGATTGAACTGATCGGCTTTTTTATTTATGGTTTCAAAAGTTTTTTGCTTGATTTGGAGGTTTCGGCGGCTGCTTCGCAGCCGCCGAAACCCTCAAACCCTTATCAATTAGGTTAAATAATCCCCAAATTCCAAAAAACTAAAAAAAATTGTATAATTTTTGATACCACATAAAGTAAAAATATTCCTGAAAACGTCAACAACAGTAATAACAGTAAAGAAATGAATTCAATAAAAATAATTCTCACGGGAGCAACAGGAATGGTGGGTGAAGGCGTTTTAATGGAATGTCTAGAGAATCCGAACATTTCTGAAATTCTCAGTGTAAGCCGAAAACCATCGGGCAAAAAACACACCAAATTAAAAGAATATATTGTTTCAGATTTTCTCAAAATAGATCTGAATGATGAAAACTTGAAAGGATATGATGCCGTCTTTTTCTGTGCAGGAATCAGCAGTGTAGGAATGAGCGAGGAAGAATATACCAAAATTACGTATGATACGACGCTGCATTTTGCCAAAGCAGTACTTCATCAGAATCCGGATATGGTGTTCAACTATGTTTCCGGAGCGCATACCGACAAAACGGAAAGCGGGAAAATAATGTGGGCGAGAGTAAAAGGCAGAACAGAAAATGCACTCAGAAAGCTTGGATTCCGGGCAGCATATAATTTTCGACCGGGATTCATGAAACCCGTTGAAGGTCAGGAAAATGTAAAATGGTTTTTTAAACCTTTAATTTGGATTTTTCCTGTCTTATTACCATCAAAATCATTAACTTTACAAGAAGTGGGTATTGCAATGATCAATGCTGTACTAAAAGGATATCCGACTTCAACATTAGAAATTAAGGACATTAAAAATCTGGCGATATGAAGGAAATGTTAAAAAGAATTTTTCTGGTAGCTTTTATTTTATTGGTTCTGACGGCAATTTCAGGATTTTTTTATATGCAGAAGCATCCCATGGAAGGAAATAAATTCACGGGTAAAAATCTGCGTTTTTCCGGTCAGGTCTCAAAATAAAAATATTTTTGGGAAATTATCCGTTCTAAAATCGTTTCAACTGAAATCGATTTCTGTATTTCATGGCTATTATTTTTTATTATTAACTTAAATTTATTCTTACCTGTTATTTATTAATCATTTTTTAAAATTTGCTTAAAATCTTTGCAAAGTAGAACCTTCATTTTTGCATAAATTTAATGTAAGTAAAAAATGATTAACAACTACCTGTTAAAAAGTTCTGTTGTCGCCGCATTCTTTCTTCAGGGAGCGGTTTTCGGGCAGACCTCTCTTATCCATTACTGGAACTTCAACAACAATGCTTCGGCAGCTTCCATCACTACCCCGACTTCCACTTTGGTGGGAGGTTCGATGACAGCCGTAATCAACGGAACTACTGATGTAGATTTCGCCAACGGAACAGGACAGAATTTCAATATCGACAATTTCAATGCGAGAAACGGAGATGTTTCAGGAACGCATTTACGCTATAATTTCCCGATCAACGGAAATCTTCAGTTCAATTTGCCAACAACAGGATACAATAATGTTGTCGTGAAATTTACGACAAGAAGATCCGGTTCCGGAGCAGGAACGCAGACGTGGAAATATTCTGTGGACGGAACAAATTTCGTTACTTTTCAGACGGTTTCTCCTTTAGATGCCAATCCTCAACTCATTACTTTAGATTTTTCGACAATCTCAGGAGCAGCCAACAATCCTAATTTTAAACTTAAAGTTGAATTCTCACAAGGTTCCGGAGGAACTGTGGGTAACAACCGTTTCGATAATTTTACCGTAGATGCAACCCTCATTAATGCTGCCGACACTACTCCCCCCACGGTAACTTATCTTCCCTCAAACAACACAAATAATGCTCTAACGACTGTAAATCCTACGATTTCTTTTAATGAAAGTGTAAGGTTAACAGACAATTCCGCGATCAACGATTCTAATGCACAAATGCTTGTCGATTTCCGCCTTGGAAATGCTTCAGGTTCTCAGGTTCCCTTTACAACTACGTTTTCCAGCAATAAAATTACAGTGATCCCGACTGTAGCTTTAATCCCCAACCAAACGTATTATCTGGCTTTAAAACCTAACATGGTAGAAGATACCAGTGATAATGCAGTGACGGCAGTTACTTCCACCACTTTTACCACCGCAGGAACCTCAATTTCGTTGGATAAAAACTTTATTAAAGTCAGTGAAAATGCAGGAACTTTGGCATTTAAAATAAATGTTACAAATCCGTCAAATTCCTCTGTGAATTTAGTGGTGAAACCCGCTCCTTTCAGCACGGCAAACAGCAGCGACTTTACACTAACGAATCAGACGATTAATCTTACTCCTTCCACAGCGAGTTATACCGTAAACATCCCGATCATCGATGATTCGCTGGAAGAACAGCAGGCTGAATATTTTGTAGTAAGCCTTGAAAATCCGGTCGGAGCAACCATTTCCGGAGACAGCAATGCAACAGTTTATATTGTTGATAATGACAAACCCGCTCCGGTTCCAACTCATCAGATTTCTTTAAATTATATCGGAAGTTTTGATCCTTCGGGAACCAATACCAGTTCTACGGAAATTGTGGTTCATGATCCTGCCACACAGAGATTATTTACCATCAGCTCTATCACCGATGTTTTTGATATTATTAATTTCAGCAATCCTACTTCGCCAACCGTTGTTAATACCATTAATATGGCTCCTTACGGCGGAATTACAAGCATTGCCGTAAAAAACGGAATTATTGCTGCGGCTTCTCCAAACACCAATCCGCAGCTGAACGGTTCTGTAGTTTTCTTTGATATCAACGGAAATTTCCTGAAGCAGGTTACCGTAGGAGCTTTACCGGATATGATTACTTTTTCACCGGACGGAACAAAAGTAATGACCGCCAATGAAGGCGAACCGAACGATTCTTATACCGTAGATCCGGAAGGAACAATCAGCATTATTGATATTTCGGGCGGAATTTCCAATCTTACGCAAAGCAATGTTACGACGCTTAATTTTAATGCTTTTGATGCTCAGGTTTCTGCATTAGCTGCAACCGGTTTGAGAAAAGTAAGAACAAACAATACGCTTTCTCAGGATTTAGAACCTGAATACATTACAATTAGCTCAGACAGTCAGAAAGCATGGGTTACACTTCAGGAAAACAATGCAGTGGCTGAAGTTAATTTAGCCACAAAAACCATTACAGGAATTTGGGGATTGGGTAAAAAAGACATGAGCATTCCCGGAAACGGCTTTGATGCTTCCGATAACAACGGAGAGATTTTAATTGCCAACTGGCCTGTGAAAGCTTATTTTCTTCCGGATGGAGTACAGAATTATAAAGTTGGAGGAACCAATTATATTGTAACTGCCAATGAAGGAGATGAAAAAGATCTTGCAGGATTCAGTGAAAGAACCACAGTAGGCGCGAATGATTATACTTTAGATCCGGCTATTTTTCCACAATCTTCTGTTTTAAAGGCTTCTTATAATTTAGGAAGGTTCAGAGTTTCCAATGCGACAGGAAATACAGACGGAGATACAGATTTCGAGGAAATTGCAGCTTTGGGAGCGCGTTCATTCTCGATCTTCAATGCAGATACGAAGCAGATCGTTTACGACAGCGGAGACCGTTTTGAGAGATATATAGCAGCCAATCATCCATTGATCTTTAATGCAGATAATGAATCCAATACTGTTAAAAGCAGAAGCCGTGCAAAAGGTCCTGAACCGGAAGGAGTTGCTTTAGGAAATATTAACGGACAAACGTACGCCTTCATTACACTGGAAAGAACCGGCGGAGTAATGGTTTATAATATTACAGATCCTAACAATCCTGCTTTTACAGATTACAAGCATTCAAGAATGACTTCTGCATACGGAGGCGATAACGGACCGGAAGGACTTATCTACATTGCCCCAGAAAATACAACGACCGGAAAAGGATATGTAATTGTTGCCAATGAAATCAGCGGTACATTATCGATGTATGAAATTACCAATGCTCCTACTTTGGCAACCGGAGAGGTTAAATCTGAAAAAGCAACCTTCAATGTATTCCCGAATCCGGTAACAAAAGGAAATATTCTGTATTTCAACCGAGCACAGGACTATGAATTGTATGATATGTCCGGAAAACAGATTGGAAAAGAAAAAAATGCTTTAACAATCGACACTTCGATGCTTTCCACAGGAGTTTATCTTATAAAAACTTCCGAAGGACATCTGAAAAGAGTTATTGTAAAGTAGATTATATATTATTTAGTTGATTAAATGAGCCTCGAATTTCGGGGCTTTTTTGTTTTAAAGAAATTCAGTAGTTTTAAACTTTGAAATACCATGAAAACGCAATTAGAAGAAATCATCCGTCAGGTTTACCATAAAGAAAAACGAAATCTTTTCACTTTTTTAACGGGAGCAGGAATTTCATCCGACAGCGGAATTCCTACCTATCGCGGAACAGACGGAATCTGGGTAAAAGGAACACGGTTTCATAAGCCGGAAGAATTCGGAACGCTGAAATATTTTAAGCAACATCCTGAAGAAGTTCTTCAATTTTCTCTTTTCAGGAAAAAAATGTTTGATAGTGCAGAACCCAATGAAAGCCATTTTCATTTAGCTGAAATTGAAAAAATGCTGCAGGACCGGTTTCATCTGATCACACAAAATATAGACAATCTTCACAGGCGCGCAGGAAATCAACGAATTTATGAAATTCATGGAAATAACCGTGAAATTAAATGTTCGAACGGATGTAAGGAAATTTTGAATCTTCCGGAAGAAATTAAAGGCAAAGACATCGATGAAGATCTTACAGCAAAAGATATTGAATTGCTTACCTGCTCGTATTGCGGACACTGGATGCGTCCGAATATTTTGTGGTTTGATGAATATTATGATGAAAAAACCAATAAGAAATTCAGTTCTCTGAAAGTGGCAAAAAACAGCGGAGTGCTTTTCATTATCGGAACTTCCGGAGCAACAAATCTTCCGCTTGCCATTGCTGAAACTGCATTGAAATACGGAGCATTTATTGTTGATATCAATACAGAAGACAACCATTTCACGGAACTGATCGTAAATAAAAAAAATAAGCTGATCATCCGGGAAAAGTCTACTGAGGTTTTAAAGGTGATTAAAGAGATTATTGAAAATTTATCTGAAATTTAAGATGGATAATCCGGACATTAATTTTTTAATTATAAAAGCTTTCAAAGCAAAATATAAAAGTTATTACTGGAATCATATTTCAAAATTAAGAACATATGTAAATGATGAAATGATTTCGGAATGTTTTGAAATGATAGATTCTGATAATGTAAAATTTAAACAAATCGGGATTGATATTCTATGCCAATCAGGAAATAAACGTGGAAACTTTGTTGAGTCTCTTTTTGATAAAATCTTTGAAATTTTAAGAACAACATCTGATGAAAATCTTATTTGTACATGCCTTTTTGCCATTGGTCACAACAACCAACATTTAAAAACAAAACATTTTAAAACTTTAGAAAATTTCAAAACTCAGAATCTAAAGAGATAAGGTATGCACTTACTTTCTCTTTGCTGGGAGTTGAGAATTATAAAGCAGTAAAAATGATGATAAAACTGGCAAAGGACAGGAGCCTTAGAGTGAAAGACTGGGCTACTTTTGGTCTTGGAACACAAATCGAATATGACGATGAAGAAATCAGAAGTGTCTTGTATAAAAATTGTTTTTCTAAAGACCATCAGATAAGGCATGAAGCTATAAAAGGGCTTGCAAACAGAGAAAATAAGTAAGAAACTGCTGAAATCAAACTTCGAAAGTATTCTGCATCTATTTTAGGAATTCGAAATTCAAGTCACTGTAAAATAAAAATCGCGGCAAAATTCTTTCGCCGCGACTGCTTTTTAATGCATATCGTCATAGATTCTTACGAGATCTACTACATTTTTAACCTGTAGTTTTTCAAAAATTTTCTTCTTATAGGTACTGATCGTCGACATTTTGAGATTCAGACTATTCGAAATTTCTATATTTCCGTTGCCTTCTGCGAGAAGTTTAAAAATCTGAAATTCCCTTTTTGAAAGCCGCTCCACAGAATGAATATCCGTAGACTGCATAACGAGTTTCTTCATCATATCTACCGTGTAATAATATCCCTCTTCGAATATTGCCTTCACGCTTGCTAAGATTTCTTCTTCTGTGGCGCCTTTATTAAGATATCCCGCCGCTCCTTCTTCTATGTACTGAATTCCTACATTTTCATCGTAATTGGAAAAGATAAGAATCCTTAATTGTTTCTGTTTCTTTTTCAGTTCCTTTACCATTGCTTTGAAAATACTCTGCGGAATATCAATATCAATAATTAAAAGATCATATATCTTTTCAGAAACTTTTTCTTTTGCTTCAAGATAAGTTCCTGCGAAATCTATAGTACACTGATATTCAAGTTTCGTTTCTAAAATGAGCGAAGTTCCCATTCTTACAACATAATGACCGTCAGCAATGAGTATATTTTTCATAGTGTTAGTTTTAATAATTTCCCTTTTCGGAAAATTGCTTTCCATTCAATTTTTACAGTTTCAATACAAGTTACAGACCAATATTATTTTTTTGTTATATTTTACCTGATTAAAGAGATTTACGAACATTCAATATACTGTATTATCCTGAAATTCTTCAGAACATATTATTTCCACTTTTTTACACCAACTGCTAAAAAAATATGAAACATCTAAAACATAAGAATAAAAGTATATTACAAGCATACATCCCCATATCGCATTGTAAACAATTCTGTACAAAAATAGCACATAAAATATTCATGAACACTTAGAATTATTACTATAAAAAATTTCATAATATTCTTTAAATTTTTCTTAAAAAACAGCAATATCAGGTTTAAAGACCTGTCTGAAAGTAATATATAGATAATTTCTCTATTTCATGCTGATCATATTTTTTTTGATAAATTCCAGATTCAGGGATATCTTCTAATCAAAAAATGGCAATCGACCTGGTAAGCAATTTAAATTCTATCCGCTTCTGCCACCATTCTCGTCAGAAACTTTAAGATCTATTTTAAAATAAATAGAAAATCTGTTACAGTAAGCTAAGGATAAAAAAAGACAGACCTTAAACGATCTGTCTTATAAAATATTTATTTTTATTCTTCTACTCTACATTTATTACTCTCTCTATTTCCGGAGCATATTGCTTAATGGTATTTTCCACGCCTAATTTTAAGGTTGAAAAATTTAAAGAACATCCGGAACAGTTTCCTAAAAGTTTTACGTAAACCAGACTGTCTTTCACATCGATAAGCTCGATATCACCACCGTCCTTATTCAGAAACGGACGGATGCTTTCCAGAGCTTCCAAAACTCTTGTTACAGTATCTTCGTGCGTTATATTTGTTTCCATATTTTTTTCAGTTCAGTTCTGTTTTTTTCAGATTTTAAAAAATCATTATTTTGCTTTTGGCGAGCAGCCAGCCATGGTTGTAATCTTTACCGCTTCTGTTGGCGGAAGATATTTGTTTCTTTCCACAAGGCTCTCTACCATTTTTCGGGCAGTTTCCGTATAGATTTTAGTAATTTTAGAACCTTCCTGTAAAGCTGCCGGTCTTCCGACATCTCCAGCTTCTCTGATGCTCTGGATTAAAGGAATTTCCCCTAAAACAGGAATCCCAAGATCATCTGCAAGATATTGCGCTCCCTGCTGTCCGAAGATATAATATTTGTTGTCCGGCAATTCTTCCGGTGTAAAGTATGCCATATTCTCGATTAATCCAAGAACCGGAATGTTGATGCTTTCCATCTGGAACATTGCAATACCTTTTCTTACATCTGCCAGAGCAACGTGTTGTGGTGTACTTACAATTACTGCTCCCGTCACAGGAACCTCCTGAATGATGGATAAATGAATATCTCCCGTTCCCGGAGGAAGATCAATAAGCAGGAAATCCAGTTCTCCCCAAGCTGCATCGCGGATCATCTGGTTCAATGCTTTTGAAGCCATCGGACCTCTCCAGACTACTGCCTGATTAGCTCCTGAAAAATATCCTATCGAAAGCATTTTTACGCCATAATTTTCAATAGGCTTCATCAGATTTCTTCCGTCCACTTCTACAGAAATTGGTTTTTCACCTTCCGTATCAAACATGGTAGGAACTGAAGGACCGTAAATATCTGCATCTAACAATCCTACTTTGAAGCCCATTTTTGCTAAAGTTACTGCCATATTTGCAGAAACTGTAGATTTACCAACTCCTCCTTTTCCGGAAGCAATGGCAATAATATTCTGAATTCCCGGAATTTGCTTTCCTTTGATCTGGCTTTGCTGAATTTCGCTCGGCTCCGGAGAAACGATCTTTAATTTCAGATTAATATCTTCGCCAAACTCGCTTGCGAAAGCCTGCTTCATTGCTGCTTCAAGCTTTTTCTTTTCGTGCATTGCGGGAGAATGAGCCGTCATGTCAATATAGACATCATTGCCCATTATCTGAAGATTATTCACCAAATCATCAACTTCTATCTCTTTAAGGAAACCCTGTACCTTTTCTTTCGTCAACATAAACTAAATAAATTGTTTACAAATTTACGTAATTTTTAGCTATTTAGAATAAGTAAAGAGACTGATAGATATTTTCTTTTGAGGAAAAAAGATTTAGCAGAAACAAGCTTATTAAAAATAAATTATTTCCCTTCATTTAATCATAAAAACGGTTTCATAAGTCCTTATTAATTCGGCGCAATGTGTATTTCCTCATTATTAATGAAATTTTGTTAGATTTGTTGAAATCTATATCAAGTAAAAATTACATCACCAAACCAATGAACTCTAAAAAATTCATCTTACTTTTTTTTCTCACTTCCCTATGTATCAAAGCCCAGAACTATTCGCAGTATGTGAATCCGTTTATAGGAACCGGCGGTCATGGTCACACCTTTCCCGGAGCTATTGTTCCGTTCGGAATGGTACAGCTTTCTCCTGACACCAGAATCGACGGAAGCTGGGATGGCTGCAGCGGCTATCATTATTCCGACTCAGTGATCTATGGATTTTCACACACGCACTTAAATGGAACCGGAGTTTCAGATTACGGAGACATTATGCTGATGCCAACGATGGGAAACCCCGGTTTAACACCTAAAGAATATTCATCCAGATTTTCTCATAAAAACGAAAAAGCAACCGCAGGATTTTATTCCGTTAAATTAGAAAAAAACAATATTGATGTTCGTTTAACCACGACTAAAAGAGTCGGTTACCATGAATATACCTTCAACAATGCAGGAAATGCGAATATTATTTTAGATCTGAATCACAGAGATAAACTGCTGGAAGGTGAAGTAAAAATCATTGATGATAAAACGATTGAAGTTTTCCGCAGAAGTGAAGCTTGGGCAACGAACCAATACATTTATGCAAGAATTGAGTTTTCAAAACCGATGTTTAGATCTAAAGATCATGTTGTAAAGCCTAGCGAAAGAGGGGTTTCTATACCTGAGAAAGTTACAAAAGGTGATGAAATTCAAATAGCATTTTCTACAAAGGTCAAAAAAGGCGAAAAAATTCTTGTAAAAGTGGCGATTTCACCTACAGGGTACGAAGGAGCGGCAAAAAATATGCTGGCTGAAGGGAAGTCTGATAATTTTGATGACATTCAAAAAAATGCTGTTGCAGACTGGAATAAAGAATTATCTAAAATCGAGGTTAAATCTTCCGACAAAAATAAACTTGCAGTTTTCTACACAGCAATGTATCACGTGTTCACACAACCGAACATCTATATGGATGTTGACGGAAAATACAGAGGTCGTGACAACAAATTCTACATGGCAAACGGATTCGATTATTATTCGGTTTTTTCGCTTTGGGATACTTTTCGCGGAGCGCATCCTTTGATGACTTTAACCGACAGAAAAAGAACGGCAGATTTCATCAATACCTTTATTAAACAATATGAACAGGGCGGAAAACTTCCGGTTTGGGAACTGGCTTCCAACGAAACGGAATGCATGATCGGTTACCACGCAGTTTCCGTTATTGCCGATGCGATGGCAAAAGGAATTACAGGTTTTGATTATGAAAAGGCATTTCAGGCTTCTAAAAACTCTGCTATGCTAGATATTTTTGGGTTAAATGCTTACAAACAGAACAATTTCATCAGCATTGATGATGAGCATGAAAGTGTTTCTAAAACCGTAGAATATGCTTACGACGACTGGTGTATCGCTCAAATGGCTAAAATTTTAGGCAAGAAAGAAGACCATCAGTATTTCATGAAACGTTCTCAGAATTGGAAAAATCTGTACAATCCAAAGAATGGGTTTATGCAGCCGAGAAAAAACGGAAACTGGCATGAACCTTTTGAGCCGAGAGAAGTTAATAACAATTATACCGAAGGAAATTCGTGGCATTATTCCTACTCTGTTCAGCAGGATATTCCGGGACTGATCGCGGCACATGGCGGAAAAGAGAAATTTGAACAATTTATTGATGGTATTTTTTCTGCACCGGACAAAACAACAGGAAGAGAACAGGTGGATATTACCGGATTAATCGGACAATATGCACAGGGAAATGAACCGAGCCACCACATCGCATATCTTTATAATTACGTAGGAAAACCTGAGAAAACAGATGCAAAAATTAAATTCATCCTTGATAATTATTATAAAAACACACCGGACGGTCTGATCGGAAATGAAGACTGCGGACAGATGAGCGCATGGTATATTCTGAGTGCTATGGGAATTTACTCTGTAACTCCCGGTTTACCGGAATGGCAGACAACGAAGCCTTATTTTGATGAGGTTAAAATTCATCTTGAAGACGGAACAACAAGAACGATTACTCCCAATACAAACAGAGAAGAGCTTAAAAAACTTGGTTTTGAAAATGCAAAATCGTTTAAAGATTTTAAATATGATGAATTAACGGCATCTCCTGTTATTTCTGCTGCAAGAATTTTTGATTTAAATACAAAAGTTGAGATCACAGCGCTAAATCCTGATGACAAAATTTACTATATGACACTGGATGAAGGTGATGCGAACGTAAGAAAAATGTTTACCGCCTATAAAGGTCCTTTCACCATTACTAAAACCACTCAGGTTGCGGCTTACGCGGAAAGAAATGGTGAAAAAAGTTCAATTGTAAGAGCCAATTTCAACAGAAGACCGAATAACTGGGACATTACGGTAAATTCCACTCCTACCCCACAATACACAGCAAGCGGAAAATTATCTTTAATCGACGGAATCAACGGTGATACCAACTGGAGAAAAGGAGAATGGCTGGGTTATCAGGGACAGACTTTTGAAGCGATTATCGACATGAAATCACCTCAACAATTCACTCAGTTATCTTCAACCTATCTTCAGGACAGCCGCGCATGGATTTTGATGCCTAAAAAAGTGGAATATTATGTTTCCAACAACGGAAAAGATTTTATTTTGCTAAAAACAGTTGAAAATACTCTGGATCCGAAAGATGAAACCGTTCAGGTAAAGGATTTTTCAACGGAGGTTCTTCCTACACAGGCTCGCTACGTAAAAGTAAAAGCCTACCATTTCGGGAAACTTCCGGAGTGGCATCAGGGAGCGGGCGGTGATGCTTATATTTTTGTGGATGAGATTTCTGTGAAATAATTATTCATAAAATTCTCTGAAAGCATAATCCTGAAATGAATATTATGTTTTTATGATTCAAAATCAGAAGTATCATAAAAAAGTTAAACTGTTTCTGAAAAAAAGGCTGTCTTAGAATCAAAGACAGCCTTTTTTATTTTTGCCCTGAAAATAATTTAATCTATATATTTCTTCTTAAACCAGGTATCAAGAACATTCATGCTGATGCTTAACATGTGGTAATTTTCTTTAATGGAAACATTTTGCTGTAATCCGTGAATGCCATAACCGTAGCTTACGTTAAGATTAACACGATTCAGAGGAATTCCCAAACCGGCGGTAAACTCCAGCTTATCTATTTTAACTTTATTAATTTTGTAATATCCGGTATCATAATTTACTCCGAAACGATACACAAAGGCTTCCGATAATTTTTCAAATCTCTTTTTCGCAGGCAAGATCTCCAGTCCCAGACCGTAAACATTCTGTCTGTAGTACTGTTCAGACGTTTCTGTATTTTTTACTTTATCCCAGTTGCTTTGTCTGAAATCGAAAGTCATCCTGTATTTTTCCTTCGCAAGAATTCCTACTCCCGCTCCCATCTCAAAAGGTAATGAAGAGTCTCTGGAAGAAAGACCGGAAGTAACGGTATTGGTATAATCCTTATCTTCCGTGTAAGAAACCTCCCGTTTTGAAACGAGTTTACTCCCAAAATTCACAATTCCTCCAAGAGTAAGTTTAAAATTATCACCAAATTCTTTTTTATACTGCGTCCCCAAATTGTAACTAAAACCTGTATATCTTACGCTTCTGTTGATTTCAACTTCTGTAGTCGTAGAGATAGTTTCTTTCCTGTAAATGGTTCCGAAATTATTGTTTACCTTCCCGCCCAGACTCCAGTTATCATTAATTTTATACGCCAGACTTATTCCCCACTTCGATAGTCCTCCGCTTCCTTCGTACGTCACAGGATATTCGCTTACCGTACCTTCGATAGGAATAGTGGAAGAAATCTTATAATCCGAAGAAGTGGTAGGCTGCATACTGATCCCAATAAATGCTTTTCTGGAAATTCTTAAGACAGCGCTGAAGTTTGTAAAGTTAGAGTTCAGCCTGTTGTCTGATCCCAAATTGCTTGAAATAGTATTATACTTCAAGATCCCGCTTACATTGAAAACAACATTTCTGGAGCTAAGATCCGTCATTGAAGCCTGATTTTTAGAGTTGATATAATCCGGAGCCTCCAAAGCAATTCCTGTATTTCCCAAAGCGATATTTCGTGCATCATCTACGTTATTAAAACCTCCAATTCCGAAATAGGAATATGGTGAAGAGTTTTGGGCATACATTACAGAAGTAAAAATGCATGAGAATAAAATACCTGCCGTTGTTTTATTTTTCTTGTTCATAAAATTAATCTTGCATTTAATATCCCAGCATATACACCTTCAGTTTCGCCGGATTTGTTTTATTTTTTTGGTCTCCTGTAACTAACCTTCCGCAAAGAACATCTGCATATGAAGATGGATACATTAAAATATTATAATTAGAATTTGCCGATTCTGACAGTATGGTGTTTACATAGCTCTTCACGGAAAAATTGTAAGTATGTTCATTCTGAAATTCGCTGCCGGCTGAAAGACTCGTTGCAATTTCCGTACTCCCGTCTGAGGTGTAAGTGCTTACAATATTGTTAAATTTATCTCCCAGATAATAATAAAGAGGTGAAGGATTATAAAAGTTATCGGAATAATATCCGGCCACCGGACTCAGAGACAATGTGGCATCGATAATTTTATAATTCTGATATACATTCTTCAAAGACTTCAGATAAGGAATTTCTATCCTTGTATACACTCCTATCCCTGCCATCATGTAGGCTCTGTTCCCCAAATTTGCAGAATAAATGGGTTTTGATGAAGAAAGCCCATCCAATTGGGATCCTGTAAAATCACTTTGTATTTTGTTATATTGATAGGTTGTACTCGGATTAAGATCCAGTGTATACTTTACAGGCTCCGTACCGTTTTGTGATGCGGTGTGATAATACATTCTCACAATGTTGGAAACCTTCTCTTTTGTACTTTTATTGATCTGAACCTCATACGAGGAATTAATTCCGAAACGCAGCATCGCATTATTATTAGAGGAAGGTACTAAAGCAAGACCTTTATAAAAGTTAAGAAAATATTCCTGAGTGGTTACATCACTATTTTTAAGCGTATTAAAGAGCGATTGTCCGAAAGACTGATCCAGTTTTATCTTCACGTAGCTGCTGTCTGTATTGGGTCTCGGAAAAAACACCGCCTCTCCTATGGAATTAGAAGAATAATTAAAGTGGCTTTTGCTGTAAAGATATCCGTTGTTCAGTTTAATACGGTCTGTTAAAGGATAAACATTCAGTTTGTAAGAACTAAGAGTATCTCCGTAATAAAAATTTGTGTTCGTAAGATACATCACAATAGAATCGAAAACCGCAGTTGTAGGCGAAGACAGCGTATAGCTTTCGGGTGTCAGTTCAAAAAGAGAAGAAGAATTTACCCTTCCGAAAGTCTGGTCATTGATGGCTCCGATCATCATTACACTTTTCCCTGATGTTACTACAGAATCTTTCATAACGGTAGACATCTTCATGGTGAGAGTATCAATCATAACAATTTTAGATTCCGCATCCATCCAGGAGCTTCCCACTTCATAGGTGTTGCTTTCGTCCTCACAGGAAAATAAAAGGAACAGCGAAAAACACAATAAAAAATATTTATACATCTTTTTTCAGCAAACATATCATTAAGTTCATATTAAGATAAAATTTATTCTTCCGTTGCCCTCGAGTTGTAGACGGTTGAGAAAAATATCCGGATATCTGTAAATTTTGTAAAAAACAGAGAATCTATCTTCAATAGATGCCCATTCGCCTACAAAAAAACCGTGTTCGTCTAAAAAATTTTCAGAATACTTGAGAATTAGATTCATTTGCACAAAAAAAGAATGAATAATGAATGGTAAACTTTCAATTTTAGCACTCACTCTTGCAGGGACATTTTTAGCTGTAAGCTGCCGAAATGATGACGATGATGATGAACTGATAGGAAACTGGGTAAGAGTTTCTGATCTGGACGGCAAACCCCGCTCTAATGCATCTGCATTTGTAGTAAACGGAAAAGGATATATCACCGGAGGATATGATGGGGAATATTATTATAATGATTTATGGAGTTATGATCCCAATGTAAATGCCTGGACGCAGAAAGCCGATTTCCCGGGAGCTAAAAGAAGTTCCGCAGTAGGTTTCGCAACCTCTTCCTACGGATATGTAGGAACGGGATACGATGGACTGAATAAGTTAAAAGATTTTTATAAATATGATCCTTCATCCAACACATGGAGCCAGATTACAGATTTTCCGGGAACAGCAAGATATGCTGCGCTGGCATTCGGTATCGAAAACAAAGGATATGTGGGAACAGGATATGACGGAAGCGAACTGAAAGACTTTTATAAATATGACGAGTCTACCTCATCATGGAGTTCCATCAACAGTTTAGGAGGTTCAAAAAGAAGAGACGGAGCTACGTTTGTAATCAATAATGTGGCATATGTAGGATTCGGAAGTAACAACGGAAGTCTGGTATCCGATTTCTGGGCTTTTGATCCCATCTCTGAAACATGGACACGAAAAGTCGATACCAGTAATGACGACGATTCGCAAAACCGTGTTTCTACAGCCGCATTTTCAGCAAACGGTTTGGGCTATGTAGCTACAGGATCTACCGGAAGTGTTACCAATACCACATGGGAATATGATCCTTCTACGAACGACTGGACACAGAGAACCTCCTTTGAAGGATCTTCCAGAGAAAGTGCCTGTGCGTTTTCCATAGGAAATTATGGCTACGTTCTTACAGGAAACAGTGGATCTTCTTACTTTGATGATATTTGGGTATTTCGTCCTAATGAAAGCGAAAATGATGATGATTAAAACAATGATCCGGCTTTTGCTTTGCTGTGGAATTCTACTTATTAGCTGCGGTAAGAAAAGTACAGGTCTGGAGATTAAGGTTACGAAGCAAAATTCAGGATACGGATATCAGATTTTAAAAAAACAAAAAGTTATAATCAATCAGCCGTTTATTCCTGCAATAGAGGGAGAAAAAACATTTAAAAACAAAGAAGATGCGCAGAAAACGGCTGATCTTGTAATGAACAAAATTGAAAAAAAGATGTTCCCAAGAATTTCTACACATGAACTAGACTCTATGAAGATAGCGTATTAGATGCTTTAATTACAATGAAAATTCCTTCAATAGTTTTATTGAGGGAATTTGTGTAACCAGACAAACAGACTCATTTTATGACCACTTTTTTTAAAAAACTACGAAGCACTTACATCTACCACTGGATCATTTGGATCATCCTCATCTTTTTTAAGCTGATTATGGATTATTCTGTTTTCGGAAACTTTCTTTTTCTGATGAATATCAAGATTTTCATGGTATCTATCATTTTGTTTTACATCCATTATTATCTGTTTTTACCTTTTCTCATTCGTCAGACTCCGAAAAAAATATTCATCATCACCATTTCATTTATCATCATTTATGTTGGTCTCATGATTATTTTTTTGCCTCCAATGCCGAAACACCCCCCATTTAACACGAAAGATTTTTCTAAGACCGGAAAAATGCTTCCTCTTCGTAAAGGAACGAATATTTACGATATCTTTTTTAAAATAGGAATTTTCTCTATTATCTTCAGTACTCTGCTTTTTTTTGTAGATAAATGGATCGAAAACGGAAAAAAAATAAAAGCGCTGGAATTTGAAAGGCAATCCAGTGAGCTGAAAATTCTTAGGGAGCAGATAAATCCTCATTTCTTTTTTAATGCACTCAACAGTATTTATTCATTATCTATTATTCAGTCTAAAGATACCCCGAGAGTAATCTTAATTCTGTCTGACATTATGCGTTATGTGCTGAACACCAAAAGTACACTTAAGAATAATCTGAACGATGAGATTTCAAATATTAAAAAATACATCGAAATACAGTCCATCCGCTTCAGTAAATTCAATAACATGAATTATGAATTTTATGGTAACTTTGATGCTTATGAGATTGAACCCCTTCTACTTCTTACCTTTGTAGAAAATGCTTTTAAATATGCCGATCTGAAGAAAGGACGTCTGGAAATCAAAGTCCATCTGGAAAACGGAACGCTGAATTTTTTCATCAGTAATTTTTATGAAAACAAAAGCTATGAGAGCAACGAAGACAGTAAACTGGGAATTGAAAATACAAAAATGAAGCTGAACTTGCTTTATCCTGATAAATACGATTTACAAATTGATAATAACGGTTCTGAATATAAAGTAAATTTGAAACTTCAACTGAATTGATAAATGAATTGCATAATTGTAGATGATGAAGGTCTTGCTCATCATGTAATTGAAGAATATATCTCAAGAATACCTTTCCTGAATCTGGTAAAAAACTGCTACGATATTCAGGAAACCATACAGACTTTGCAGACCACAAGTGTGGATCTTATTTTTCTGGACATCAATCTTCCCAACATTACGGGGATAGAATTTTTAAAAAGTTTCAACAGACTTCCAGAGGTTATTATTACAACTGCTTATGATGACTGTGCTGTACAGGGATTCGAAATGGATGTTACAGATTATCTGCTGAAACCATTTTCTTTTGATAGATTTCTTAAAGCGGTCTACAAAAGTTACAATAAACTGAATAACTCTAAAATAATACAGGAAAAAAGTACACAGAATCTTTTTCAGGATTCGTTTATCTTTGTACGATCCAATAATGAAGATGTAAGACTGAATTTAAGCGAGATTACCCGCATCAATGCGCTGAAAGACTACATCATTATCTACACGGAAACCCGAAAGCTGATCGTTCATCAGACCATGAAATCAATTATGGAGAAAATTGAGTCTGAAAATTTTATCCGGATCCACAATTCTCACATCATATCATTAAGACACGTTCAGAGTATCGGGAAAAATAGTCTCATGATTGGCAGCGAACGAATTCCGATAAGTGAAAAATACAAAGTTTATCTGAGTAAAGTTGTGGAAAAATACAAATAATTTGTTTTTTTCTAATAGTCTCTAATGTACAATTCTTTCCGACCAATTCAGTTCTGAAGGTAATTCCATATCAGAAAATTCAATGTGGATCACTCTTCTTTTTCTGCCGTTTGTTGTTCGGTTGGAACCGTGAAGAAGTAAAGGTTTCATAATCATAATTCCGCCTTTTTCGACATTGCAGATGGTTTCAGTTTCTGCGTTCCAATCGATGGTTTCCGGTCTGTAAATTCCTTTGGCGTGGGATTTCGGTATCACTTTGAGTGCTCCATTGTTTTCATTCGTTTCATCCAGATGAATTCTTATGGTGAAAATATTTTCCAAAATATTCAAAGGAGGCTGAACCGCAAACTGATTTTGTTTCGTTGTCCATGGTCCGAAATCTTCAATTTCCAACTTTTTATCAACAGAAATTGTTAAATCCTGATGATAAGCAACATACCAGTTTGATTTTTCAGGTTTATCAAAATAAATACTTTTTACCACAAAATATTTTTCGCCGAAAATTTCTTTGATGATTGTTCTTAAATTTTCATTAAAAATCAAATCTTTTACTTCAGGAATTTCCTTTAAAAACTGTCGGATGGCAAAAAGATCTTCCGACTTTCTGAAAGTTTCTTTAGAAGTATCTATATTTTGGATGACTTCACCGATCTTTTCAATTTCTTCATCGGAAAAAATATTGTCGATAACTGTAAAACCGTTTTCTGTAATTGAGTTTTTATAGTTTTGTAAATTCATTTGATTGTTTTGAATCTTATTTAACACAAAGATCGCAAAGATTATATTTAAAAGGATTGAAAATATTCTTCGTTCGCTAAGGCGTTTCACTCAGCAAATGATAACAGTATCATTCTAATTTTTATTATTGCTAATTTTTGAATTAAATTTCTTTAACATGGAGCTGTCATTCTGATCGAAGCGCAGCGTAGGGAAGAATCTTTTTCTTAAAACAAAGATCGCAAAGATTTTATTTAATCGGATTGAAAATATTTTTCGGTCGCAATGGCGTTTTACTCGGCAAATGATAGCAATGGTTACGTGATTAGAAGTCGTGGTCAAAAATAAATGGTCAATAATGAAAATTAAGAATTCACTATTGACCAATCACAGCCTAGCTTGATTTTTATAAGATATGAATCGTCAATGGTGAATCCGTTTTGCTTGTAAACTTTCTCTTTAATAATTCACATTTCACAAACGAAGTGAAATTGACTTTTCAATCATTAATTACAGATTTCCACCATGATTTTCCAACTGTCCTTCCCACTTAGAAACCGCTGAGGTTGCCAAAGCATTTCCGAGAACGTTGGTCATACTTCTTCCCATATCGCAGAAATGGTCGATTGGCAGAATTAAAGCAATTCCTTCCGGCGGAATGCCGAACATGGAACAGGTTGCTACAATAATTACTAAAGAAGCTCTTGGAACTCCCGCGATTCCTTTTGAAGTTAACATCAATACCAGAAGCATTGTAATCTGTTGTCCTACCGTCATTTCAATTCCGTAGATCTGAGCGATGAAAATTGATGCAAACGTCATGTACATCATGCTTCCGTCCAGATTAAAAGAGTATCCTAAAGGTAAAATAAACGATACTACTCTGTTGTTACAGCCAAATCGCTCCAGTTCTTCCACCAATTTTGGGAAAACCGCTTCTGAACTCGTCGTTGAGAAAGCAATCAGCAATGGTTCTTTTATTCTTTTTAACAATTCGAAAAGACGGTTGCCTAAAATTAAATATCCAACCAGTAAAAGCACCAGCCAAAGTACGCCTAAAGCGAAGAAAAAATCTCTTAAATAAATGGCATAGACTTTAAAAATCTCAAAACCATTGGTCGCGACTACCGCAGCAATAGCACCTAAAACTCCAAGCGGCGCAAACCACATGATGTATCCTACCATTTTCAGGATTCCGTGTGCTATAATGTCGAATAGTTTGATAACAGGCTGAGAATATTCTTCACCTAAATTGGCAAGAGCAATTCCGAACATGATGGAAAATACAACAATCTGTAATACTTCATTGGTTGCAAAAGCTTCGAAAATACTTTTAGGAATAATATGTTTTACAAAGTCTTCCATAGAGAAACCTTTGCTGGTTTTCAATAATTCTTCTGCGGAAGCAGCATCCTGAATCGGAAGTTTGGTAACGTGTCCCGGTTCAAGCCAGTTTACCAGCATTAATCCAATGAATAATGAAATT
Organism: Chryseobacterium sp. 2P; assembly: GCF_059579425.1. Classification (NCBI taxonomy): domain Bacteria; kingdom Pseudomonadati; phylum Bacteroidota; class Flavobacteriia; order Flavobacteriales; family Weeksellaceae; genus Chryseobacterium; species Chryseobacterium sp. 2P. The sequence continues at coordinate 1,015,500 of NZ_CM184194.1, read as the reverse complement.
AATGAGGCAGAAATAAACCACAGCATCGCTTTCGTCCCTACTCTTCCGATCATTTTAATATCGCTCATCTTGGCAATTCCTACGACAAGAGTTGTGAAAACTAACGGAGCAATAATCATCTGAACGAGACGGATGAACACCGTTCCCAGAAGTTTTATATTTTTAGAAAAAGATTCTGCACTTTCCGGATATTGTGTGTGTACAAGTCCGCCGATTCCCACACCGATCACGAGTGCAATAATAATTGCTATAAAAAGTTTATTCTGTCCTTTCATATATATGTTTCAAGATTCGCAAATATAATATTTTTACAATTGGCAGGAAGATTTCATTTCCTTCACAAATAATATTATGTTAAATCAAACACGATTTAAAATTAATTATCTGATTAATAAAATATTGTAGAAAAATTTACAAAAATTTATTTGAATTTTATCCTTTTGGTACAAATTTTATTATTACATTTACTTGTATTAACAACATAAAAAAATATACAACTATGAAAAAAACGATCGCAATGGCTGCATTAGCTATAGCTGTATCTTTCGGAGCTGTTTCTTGTAAAAAGAAAGTTTCTGATGCCGATCTTCAAACGCAGGCTACTACGGTAGTAACAGCAAATCCTAGTGCTTCTGTAGAGGTGAAGGACGGAGTTGCACACCTGAGCGGGACTTTCGAAACTCAGGAGGCAAAAGATGCAATGATTAAGCAACTGAAAGCCATTACCGGTGTTAAAGAAGTAATGGATATGGCGACTGTAGCTCCTGCTGCACCTGCTGTAGCTCCTGTGGAAACTAAAAGCGCGGTAGATCCGATGGTACAGCAAAAAGTACAGGATGCCGTAAAAGATATTCCGGGGGTAAAAGTTGAAGTAGTAAACGGAGAACTTACTCTTACAGGAAGCGTATCTTCTGCTGATGCAAGAAAAGTAAAAGAATCTGTTGATGCTTTGAAAGTGGGTAAAGTAAATTATAAGTATACTGTAAAATAATCCGGAGATGAGCACATTACAAGATAAATATTCAAGTGTAGTTTCGGCAGCTCAGTCTGCAGGGATTTCTAATCTTCAGGTTCAGGAACAGGACGGAATTCTTTACGTTTCAGGGAGTGCTTCCAACACAGCAGCGAAAGATGCGGTCTGGAACGCTTTAGGGGCAATTGATTCTACATATTCTGCTTCAGACATCAATATTGATGTACAGGTTTCAGGTTTGGCAGCAGGTGCAGCTCTTACGGTTGCAACGGACGAATCTAATCTGAACATCAGACAGGAACCTTCTACGGATGCCGCAGTTGTAGGTAAAGCAGCAAAAGGTTCTTCTGTGACTTTGGTTGAGCAGACATCAGATGACTGGTGGAAAGTAAAAACTGAAGACGGGCAGGAAGGTTATGCTTACTCAAGATATTTGAGAGCTTAATTGTAAAGATTTAACAATATTTAAAATAGGAACATCCCTTTTCGGGGATGTTTTTTTTATATTTTAGCGCGTTCAAAAACATTCAATGAAGAAAATCTTATGGTTGCTGTTCTTTTTGTCTGGCTTTCTTATGCTGAGCGGACAAAAGTACGTCATTAAAGGAAAAATTACAGATTTTGAAAAAAAACCTGTGGAGAATGCAACCATTTATCTTTTAAAACAGAAAGACTCTTCATTAGTCGATTATACAGCTTCTAACAGGGAAGGTCTGTTTGCAATAAAAACCAAAGAACTTAATGAACCTACAATCCTACAGATTGATGCTGAAAAATTAATTTCTTATTCCACAAAATTCTATACCATCGACAAATCTATTGATCTGGGAGACATCCAGTTGGATAAAAACCAGATTTCGGATATTGAAGAGGTAAAAATTACCGTTTCGCCGATTAAAATTAAAAAAGATACGGTTGAATACAACGCAAAAGCTATCAAAGTTCGTCCCGACAGTAATATTGAAGAACTGCTCAAAAATATTGATGGCGTGGAAATCGACAACAACGGAAAAATTACCATCAACGGAAAAGAAGCTGACCAGATCATGGTGAACGGAAAGCCTTTTTTCGATAAAGACGGAAAAATTGCGTTAAAAAATCTTCCTGCCGATATCATTAAAAACATTCAGTTTACCACCACTAAAACCAAAGAAGAGGAACTTACGGGAAAAACGCCTAAATCACAGAACAAAACCATTAATTTCAATATTGATGAGAAGAAAAACAAAGGCTGGGTTTCAAAAATTTCTGCAGGTTACGGTTCGGATAAACGGTATGACGAAAAAGGACTGATTAATTATTTTAAAGATAAAACCAAGATCAGTTTGCTGGGTTATGCCAATAATATCAATTCGCAGGGTGTTTCTATGGATGATGACAATGGTAAAAACTCAAAGCTGGGAATTCAGAAATCTTCGATGATCGGAGTAAATTACAATGATAAACTGGGTAAAGAAGTCGAAATTGAGGAACTGGTAATCAAACGCAATACGACCAATCTTGAAACAGCTTCAAAAGTTTCCAAAACCACTTTTCTTCCGGATTCGAATTTAAAAACAGACTCTGAAAACCAAGCTGAAAATGACAGAGAGCAATACACACTAAATTCTACTTTGAAAATAAAGCCGGATACAATCAGTACGATTTCTTTTTCGCCGTCGTTTTCTTTTACAAAATCAAATAATTTCAGAACGGGAAATTCAGCGACTTTTAAGAATGATGAACTTTTAAATAAAAGTCAGTCTTCTACTGTAACGGACTTCGAAAACAACAGTTTCTCGCCTAATCTTCATTACGCAAGAAAATTCAGAAAGAAAAACAGAAGTTTTTATGCCGATTTAATTACTTCGATTCAGCAGAGTAAAAACAATAACCTCATCAATTCCGGTACTTTATTTTTTGAAAATGGAGTGGAAAATGTTGCGAAAAGAGATGTAAGAAATCAGTTGAGCCAAAGTAAAAATCAGAATAACAATTATTCATTTAATGCAAAATATACGGAACCTGTTTCGGATTCTGCAAGTGTGACGATCAGTATGGAGTATAATTCGAGAAATTCGGTGAATGAAAGAATTGTTAATGATTTTGATACCGCTACCGGAAAATATACGGTGTACAATCTGGCTTTATCCAACAGCTCGGATGAAAAAAACAATCAGCTTTCGCCGGAGATCAGTTTTAATTTAGATAAAAAAATGCTGAAAATGTGGACTTCTTTAGGTTTAAATCTTACGGATCTGAATTATCATTCCACTTTCAACGGACAAAATTATGAGCTTCAGCGAAATTTTGCGCTTCCGAAATACAATTTCGGACTGATTTACAACTTCAGCCAGACTTCCAATGTAAGCATTACCAATTTATCCTATTTCACCATCCCATCTTCTGCAAACCTGATTCCGTATGTAGATGAATCCAATCCTCTGGTAACATACAAAGGAAATCCTGATTTGAAAAATTCATGGATGAATAGTACAAATGTTTATTTCAACAATTATAATATTCAGAAAAATTTAAACTATTATTTCAATTTCAGTTTTGTGTACAACAACAATAACACAACGAATTATTCGTATTATGATGATTCCGGAAAGCAGTTTGTGACTTACGCGAACATCAGCGGAAATAAAAGCGTCAATTTCATTGCAGGTCTGGGAAAAACGTATAAATGGGAAGACCATAAACTGAATGTAAGACCAAGATCAGGATTTAGTTACAGTTTTAACAGGGGTTTTATTAACGGACAGCAATTCACAGGAAACTCTTACAATTTCAGTCCGGGAATTAATATTACCTATGAAAAGAAGGATAAAATTACAGTAAAACCATCTTACAGCATCAATTATAATTTTTCAGGATATCAAAATTACAGCATTGAAAGTATTAAAAATACGTCCCAGAATTTCAGTCTGGAGCTCACGAATTATTTTTTTAAAACCAATCTTGTCTTTGAAAACGATTTTGAATACAACACAAGTTCGAATATCTCACCCGGTTTCAAGAGGGATTTTTATTTTTTAAATTCTAGTGTAAGTTATACTTTTTTAAAAAAACAGCTTACTGCGCGTGTAAAAGTGTATGATGTTCTCAACCAAAACCAAAGTGTCACCAGAACAATTTCCGCTTCCGGCGTGGAAGACAGAGAAGATTTGATATTGAAAAGGTATGTGATGTTTTCTCTGGTAATGAAACTGAATAAATTTGGAGGAAAGAAAAAGTAATTTTATTTGAATCTCTTTTGTTAAAATCTTTGATTTTTTTTAACTTATGTGATCTTTTTTCCATTTAAGTATTAAACTTAAAAAACCAAAGTGTTTAAATCTTTTGCATTTTTTGTGGTAAAGTTTAAAATAAAAGATCCATAAAAAAATATTTAATTTAGATTCTTCCTTCGCCCGAATAATAACCTGTTGTTAAAACTTTGTGTTAAAAACCATTTTATGATTAAATTAGCTGCAAATTTTAAACAATGAAGATTCACTTTTCGATTTTGTTTGTTTTTCTGTTTGTTTTTGGAAATTCTCAGACTAAACAGCAACCCGATACTTTTGTAAAGGATAATTTTATTAAAAAGGAGATGTATATCCCGATGCGCGACGGAGTAAAACTGTTTACTTCGGTGTACATTCCAAAGGATATTTCCAACAAGAACAAATATCCTTTTCTGATGCAGAGAACCTGCTACAGCGTTGCTCCTTATGGTGAAAACGAGTACAGAACCAAACTGGGACCGAACCAATATCTGATGAAAGACAAATATATCTTTGTGTTTCAGGATGTTCGCGGAAGATACATGAGTGAAGGAACGTTCACCAATATGACGCCGCAGGTGGATCATAAAACGAAAAAAGACGTTGATGAAAGTACCGATACCTACGACACCATCGATTGGTTATTGAAAAACATCAAAGACAATAACGGAAAGGTAGGACAATACGGAACTTCTTATCCCGGATTTTATACCGCAGTCGGAATTTTAGCTGAACATCCTGCTTTGGTAGCTTCTTCTCCACAGGCGCCGATTTCAGATTTCTGGAATGACGATTTTCTTCATAACGGAAGATTTATGATGGGCTATTTCAGAACCTTCCCTGTTTTCGGCGTTCAGAAAACAAAGCCGGAAAATAAAGCATGGTATTCTGATTCTATGATTAAAGCGACTTCTGAAGACGGTCTGAAATTTTACAGAGACATGGGAACTTTAAAAGACGGTTATGAAAAGTACTACAAGGATAATTTCTTCATGACGGAAATAATGAACCACACGAATTACGATGAATTCTGGCAGAAAAGAAGTTTATTGCCTCATCTTAAAAACGTAAATCATGCGGTAATGACTGTGGGAGGATGGTTTGATGCGGAAGATCTTTCAGGACCTTTAAATATTTATAAAACCATTGAAAAAACAAGCCCGAAAGCGAAAAACACAATTGTAATGGGACCTTTTTCTCACGGAGCCTGGGCATATGAACAGGGAAAACATTTCCACAACCAGATTTATTTCGGAGACAGCATTGCAACGTATTATCAGAAAAATGTGGAAACAAAATTCTTTAATCATTATCTGAAAGGAAATACAAAACAGGATGCAGGTTTACCGGAAGCCTTGATGTACGACACCGGTGCAAAACAATGGAGAGAGTTTGCAACCTATCCGCCGAAAGAAGCACAGAAAGTGAATTTCTATTTATCAAAAGGAACTTTGAAAAACACAGCGGGACAAGTTTCTTCAGAATACTACAGCGATCCGAATAATCCGGTTTTAAGCTCTGATAATTTAAAAGATTTCAACGGTTTTACGCCAAGAAATTATATGTCGGAAGACCAGAGATTTGCAGAAGGAAGACCCGATGTTTTAACGTTTACAACGGATGTTCTGACGGATGACATTACGTTTGCAGGAGAAATTATGGCAAAATTAAATATTGCTTCCACTTCTACGGATGCAGATTTTGCGGTAAAATTAATTGATGTTTATCCTGAAGATTTTAAACCTGCTGAGAAAAAAGACGGGGTGATCTATGGAAATTATCATCAGATGGTAAGAAGTGAAATTATGCCGGCAAGATTCAGAAATTCGAGAGAAAAAGCGGAAGCCTTGGTTCCGAACCAGAAAACAGCGGTGAATTTCAGATTGCAGGATGTGGTGCATACTTTTAAAAAGGGACATAAAATCCAGATTCAGATTTCTTCAACGTGGTTCCCGCTTTTTGCGATCAACCCGCAGAAATTTATGGAAAATCCGAATTTTGCAACGAAGGAGGATTACACGAAAGCGTTTATCAAAGTTTTTGATGACAGTGCGATTGAAGTTGAGGTTTTGAAATAAATTTAAAAGCTGTTCGTTTTGAGCAGCTTTTTTTTATGTTTTTATTTTCTCGCGGATTGTGCAGATTTTCCCACTCAATCATCTGCTAAATTTGCTTAATCTGCGGGAGATAATTATCCATCCAATTTGCCATTTTGAAGGATTTCAACGATACATTGAAAACTTTGTTTAGATGCTTTCAGCATGACAAACTAAATGCTGAAAATTTTTATGCAAAAAATCATTCTACAATCGTACGGAACGTAAGATTCACTCGCGGTGTTTTTACTTTTGTGGTTGGAGGAAGCCGATGCAGCCAATTATCCTGCGTTGTTCCTTTCATCACCAATAAACTTCCGTTTTCCAGAAATATTTCGGCTTTTTCTTTTGTTGTTTTATGTTTAAATAAGAACTTTCTTTCCGCTCCGAAAGTCAGGGAAGCAATGGCTCCGTGTTTTTTTAAATCTTTTTCGGCATCGCTGTGATACGCCATTCCTTCACTTCCGTCGTGGTATAAATTCAGAAGGCAGGAATTATAGGTTTCGCCGGTAATTTCTTCACATTTTTTCTTTAATTCCAATAATTCGGGAGTCCAGAATTTTGCATATTTTGTCCGTTTTGAATAGGTGTATTCGAAAGGTTTTTCACCGAACCAGGCTACTTTTCTTTTGGTCAAAATTAATTTTCCGAAAATAACCGCCTCATCATTTTCCCACGGAATTTCATTAAACAGATAATCGAAATAAAAATCAGCTTTTTCTTTGGAGAACACTTTTCCGTAATAATGAACGGTTCCGTCTTTGGGAAGGATATTTAAAGGATAATCTGATATGTCTTCGAATAAACTCATCATAAAGTTTAATGTTTTGTGATTAATGTTTCAAGTTCTTTGTCCTTCTTAGGAATTTAAGCTAAGTATTTTTAAATTTTAACCTCTATTAAATGATCCCAGATTCCTACAGAATGACAATATTTCGTTGATTTTTTTATTAAAATAAGTTTTAGGCTAAAGCCAATTTGGTCAATTGATTATTTTAAACGGGCTAAAGCCCGTTTCTATTGATGGAATAGTTTTATTTTTAAAATTTCAATCAAAATTATTAGCTATTCGTAAAAAATTAGTGCAATTTGTGTTTGAAATCAAGAGTACATTTTTGAACTTTCCCAGCCGATAATTAGCTGTTTTCTTTCGCTTCCCCACATATAACCGCCGATTTTTCCGGTTGACTGAATTACTCTGTGACACGGAATTAAAAACGCAACAGGATTGCTGCCAATCGCGGTTCCTACGGCTCTTGAAGCATTCGGATTTCCAATTTTATCCGCCAGATTTCCATAGGTCGATAATTTTCCCATCGGAATATTGAGCAGACTTTCCCAGACTTTCAACTGAAAATCGGTTCCTTTTAAATGGAGTTTTATGGTGTTAAGTTCCGACCAGTCTTTACTGAAAATTGAAAGGGCGTTGTTCTGGAAATCATCTTTTCTTTCAAAAAAAGAAGCATTGGGAAATTTAGCCTGTAAATCTCCCAATGCTTTATGATGATCGGTTTCAAAAGCCATGTAGCAGATTCCTTTTTCTGTGGAAGCTGCAATTACTTTTCCAAAAGGACTTTCGGAAAAACTGTAATTGATGTTGAGGCTTTTTCCTCCGTTTTTATATTCTGCCGGAGACATTCCTTCTATTTTCACAAACAGATCGTGCAGTCTGCTTGTACTTGATAATCCTGTCTCGTAAGCCGTATCAAATAAACTCGCTTTTTCTTCCTTCAGCAAACTTTTGGCATGTTCCAGACTGATGAACTGCAAAAATTTCTTAGGACTTGTTCCTGCCCAGTCAGAAAACATCTTCTGAAAATGAGCCGGACTTAAATGAATTTTCTCCGCCACTTCCTCCAGACTTGGCTGAAGCTTAAAATTGCTCCGGATATAGTCTATCGCTTTGGCAATTCTTTCGTAATCTATCTGATTCTGTGTAGACATAACATTGAATTTACCTCACAAATTTCCAAAGAATCTACGGCAGAAAAAATCCGTTTCCTGCGGAATTTAGTTGTTGTTATAGATATGATAGTAAGCAAGCATTTTATAATATAACTTCGCCGCCAAGAATGCGCTTGGTTTTGCCATCGGAGAATCCATTAATTCTACAATATCAAAAGCAACAACGTTACATTTTTCGAATACTTTTCTTAACAATTCCAACGTAGGATACCACTGTAAACCTCCCGGTTCAGGAGTTCCTGTTGACGGACAAAGTGAAGGATCGAAAGCATCAAGATCAATGGTGATGTACACATTTCCTGAAACTTTTTCCAAAACGTCGTTTACCCAGTTTTCGTTGTTGGCAATTTCGTGAGCGAAAAACACTCTTCCTTCCGGTAAATATTCCACTTCTTCCACATCCATAGAACGGATTCCCACCTGTACCAGATTATGTTTCTGATTGGCTTCAAAAACCGCACATGCGTGGTTGGAAGTAGACCCGTGGAATTCCGGACGAAGATCTGTATGCGCGTCTAACTGAAGAACAGTTAAATTTTCAAACTTCTCTCCTACCGCACGAATCGAACCGATAGAAACCGAGTGTTCACCCCCGAAAAGCGTGAATAGTTTTCCGTCATTATTCAAAAGCTCTTTTGTTTTCTGGTAAACGGCTTCTGTCATGGCTTCCGGTGAAGAGTTTTCAGAAACTTCTCCTGCTAAATATACTCCTTCTAAATATGGTTCTGTCTGTGTTTCGATGTCATACAGTTCCATGTTTTCGGAAGCATCAAGGAATAATTCAGGACCTTTATCGGCTCCTTTTCCCCACGTTGAAGTTCCGTCGTACGGAACAGTAATCAACATTACTTTCGAGTTTTCTAACGATGCATTTTCCTCAGGAATTCCTGCGTATGTTTTCATGTTTTATGTAAAAATTAAATGATTTCGGCAAAGATACAAAGAAGTTTGGAGAAGTTGGCGGGTGATGAAAGGAACAACTTCATGAAGTAATCTGATAAATTTTAAATTATGATAAATGTAATTCGCAGATTATAATGTCGACACAAGTAGTTCCCGAATATCCACTTTCAAAAATTTCGAGATTTCATAAAGCGTTTCAACAGAAGGCTGAACTTCATTTGTACACCAGCGAGAAACTGTTGACTCGGTTTTTCCCAAATGACGGGCTAATTCTTTACTGGTTTTGTTTTTTTCAACCAGAACAGATTTTATTCTATTTAAGTTTACTTTCGACACGATGATAATTTATTGACTTCTCCTGCAAATATCGTTAAAATTTAAACACTTGAAAATCAATTCAAAAAAGCAATAAATTATATTTTTACGATAATTTATTTTTACTAAAATATAATTTATTATACTTTTACAACAATAAACAACCATCATGAAGGAAGAAAAAAAATATCAAAAATCAGGAATAAGACAATTGAAAGTGCATCAGAAGTACATTTTAAGACCGTATCATCGGTATGTTGTATTTCCTGAAATCCGACTTTGTGGAAAATGGCTTCAGGAAACGGGTTTCCATTGTGGACAATCTGTGCTTGTTTGCCACAAGAAAAATAAAATCATCATCACTCTGAATAAGGAAATGAATTCAGATCAGTAAAGAGATGTTGATAAAATGGATTGATAAAAAAATTTTATTGCACGGTTAATTTTTTATATTTGATCTTTACTATTTGTATTGATATTTTAAATAAATATCAACTTAATGGTAATTTTAAAAGACTAATAAAAAAAATCAAATAATATAAATATATGGGATTATTTAATAGAATTTTTGGTAAGGGAAATGTTGAATCTGATAAAATTGCTGAAAGTGATATTCAGAAAATAAAATCTGGAGAAATAAATAAAATTTATCCAATACTTAAGCCGGGTGATTGGGTAGGAGTAAAAGCTGGTGCTTTGAAACAAACAATAATAGGTACACAAGAAGAACCTGAACTTGTTGTTGCTTTTGGTTATGATACCCCGGATAATTTTGTTTTTCTAATGCCACATGATTTAGAAGAAAAAAAACCAAGTGAAATTTTGAAAGAAGCATATGACAACTTAGAGAAAATTGAATCTAATTTTGAAATTTCCGAAACACTTAACAGACAGGTTTTAACTGCTTCCAGACAAGACTTTTCCAGCGAAAAAATTTTATGCAGAAGCCATATGCTTAAAGCACATGAACTTTTAAATGCAAAAGAACTGTATGTTTCAATCCCAAGACGAAGATGTATGATGATAACATCAAAACAAGTTGACGAAGAACTTTTTGATACATTTTTACAGTTACATAATCATACCTGGAATGATGAATCTTACGGAAATGCACAAATTTTAAACGCACTTTTCGTTGTAACTGATGGGCAGATTGAAGGAATGATTCCATTAGAAAATTAAATAATAAACACTTCAGCCATCATCGTTTCGCCAAAATGATGACCGAAGCATTTTTACAAAACATGTGTACAAAGTTCAATAGTTTAGTTTGATTGAATTTTTCATACTAAAACCTCCACTTCACTAAGCCACAAAACATTAGCTACTGTTTTTAAAACAAACAATAATAGAAAAGTATGAGTTTTTTTAAGAAAATATTTGGTTCATCGGAAAATGAAAACCCGCCAAAACAAACAAATAAGAGTGATGAATTAGAAAAATATAAAGCTATCCCTTGGATGACAGATTTAAGGCTTGATAATATTTCTATATGTCTAAGTTCAGGTTTTAAACCAGCTACTTCTTTGCCCACTGAATTTGAAAGAAAATTGAGACCTAAAGTTGAAATTGCAAAAAGACTAAACGCAATAAAGGCTATTGTTCTTTGGCTTATGGTGCCTGAGGAAGAATTATCTAATGAGAGAATTTTAAACTTTGTTTCGAATAATGGGTTAGATTTATTTTTAGCAGATGATGAAAGACAAATTCTAAATTCATCAAGAAATGATGAAGAATTAAGAAATCTGATTGGTTGGAAATTTGAAAATGCCTGGTCTTTAGCCTGGTACTTTGGCTACATAGCTCCTGATATAACAGGACAGATGATGACAGGTGAACAAATGCAAGAAATTTTAATTAATTATACTTGTCCGCTTGATGAAAAAATTGAAAACTGGGCTGAAACAGCAAAAACTGTATCAGATGAAGATTTAAATAAGAAAGAAGATTTATTCTATTGTCTTCATAATGCAGTAAGAAGTGCCCAGTTAGGAAGACAAACTGTTCCACAAAATTTTGACCCTATTGGAAATGGCGGAGTTATACACGAAAGAAGACATTCTTTAACGTGGATGCTTTCTGATGGAACTGAATGGGATGAAACAGATTTAAGCACTTAGAAAATATAGCTAACAGCAGCTTGGCAAAATGACCGCTCAAGCGCTTCTATAAAATATTTGTACAAAGTTCAATAGTAGTAATTCTATTGAACTTTTTATTAAAATTCTCATCTTCGGCAACACCAGAATCTTCTCCAACTAAAGTTCTATTCAAGAAATTATTCCAGTTTTCTAAAATAAAACACAATTCAATCACAACAAAAATCACTCAAATTTTAATTTTATTAAAATAATTTTTAACTTTATTAAAATAATTTTTATTTTTACAAAAAGTTAAGAACATGAAACTACCCATCGTTTGCCCAAGCTGCGAATCTGCATTACAGGTAAGCCAGATGAAATGCAACAACTGCGAAACCACCGTCAGTGGAAATTACGAGCTTCCGTTATACTTACAGCTTACGCGCGAAGAGCAGGAATTTATCCTCAGCTTTTTCCTGTCCAGCGGAAGCATTAAAGAAATGGCGAAGCAGGCAGGAAATTCTTATCCTACCATGCGAAACAAGATGGATGATTTAATCGAAAAAATTAAAAACCTGAAGTAATGAACTGGCAAACTCAATTCAATCCGTTTTCTAAATTTTCGGAAAAAACTCTTTTAGCCATTGGTGCTGTTACAGGTGTATTCTTGATTATTTCCTGTTACTTTACCCAAACAAAAATGGACAGTCTGCTCCATTTTTCTTCCGGCGAAGGTTTAAATCTGGTTTCAATCAGTCTCTATGTTTTAATCAGTTTAGTATATGCTGTTTTACTCCTTTTTGGGCTAGGAAAAATTTTCAACAAAAGAACAAGGCTGATTGATATTGCCAATGCCGTTTTGGTTTCACAAATTCCTGTACTGTTTACCGTAATTTCCACCAAACTTTTTGATATTGAAAGACTTTCAGAAAAAATATCCCAAACATCTGCAAAAGATAAGATTCCGGATATTAATATTTTGGATTTAATCAGTTTAACGGTTTTTGCATTTGCCAACTTAATTTTAATCATTTACAGTTTTACCTTGCTTTTCAACGGTTTCAAAACTGCAACCAATATTAAAAAATGGCAGCAGATCGTCATTTTTGCCTTTGTAACTCTTTTAGGAATTTTAATCTGTCAAATTATTTTACCTCAATTCAGCCTATAACTTAAAAAAATAACATTATGAAAACCAAACTTTTATTGGTGCTGATTGTATTGGCACAGACTTTTTACGCCCAGGAAATAACAGGAAACTGGAAAGGTAACCTCGATATTCAGGGAATGAAACTTCCTCTCGTTCTGCACATCAGCAAAGACGGTGAAAATTTAAAGTCCACAGTAGACAGCCCGAAACAGGGAGCAAAAGATATTCCTGTAGACCACACAACCTTTGCAAACAACGAACTTATTTTTGAAGTAAAAGCACTTTCTGTTTCTTATAAAGGAATTTTGAAAAACGGAAAAATTGAAGGAACTTTCCAACAGGGATCGATGTCTCTTCCTCTTACTTTCGAAACTCTTATCGGGGAAGAAAAAGTAAGTTTTAACCGTCCCCAAACTCCAAAACCTCCTTTCGACTACAAAACGGAAGAGGTAACTTTTCTAAATCCTGTAGATAAAAATACGTTGGCAGGAACCATTTCTATACCTCAAAACTTTAAAAAATCGGATAAAGTTTTAGTCATGATTACAGGTTCCGGAAGACAAAACCGGGACGAAGAACTTTTCGGACATAAACCTTTTGCCGTAATTGCAGATTATTTTGCCAAAAAAGGCATTGCCACTTTAAGAATTGACGACCGTGGAATGGGTGGTTCAAGTCAGGGAAAAGATGATGACACAACTGCTAACTTTGCAACAGACATTTCTACAGCGGTTGATTTTCTTGCAGCAAAAGGATATCTGAACATAGGCTTGATCGGACATTCCGAAGGCGGGATGATTGCGCCGATCGTAGCAAAAATGAACAACAAAGTGAAATTTTTAGTGTTAATGGCTGCTCCGGGAACTAAAATTGAAGAATTACTGATTCAGCAGAATTATCTGGGCGGCAAACTCGCAGGAATGACTGAAAAAGATTTAGCTGAAGCCAATGTAATGAATAAAAAGATTTATGACTTTATTAAAAGTTACAGCGGAACAACCTATGAAGAAGATCTGAAAAAATTTATGACTGAAAATTTTCAGGGTAAAATGAGTAAGGAAGAGCTGACACAAACCATCAGCCAGACCAAGAAAAACTGGTTCAGATATTTTATAAAATTCAATCCCGACGAATATCTTTCAACCATAAAAATTCCTGTTCTGGCACTGAACGGAAGTCTGGATTTTCAGGTTCCGGCTAAAGAAAATCTGGAAGCTATTCAACAATCTTTAACCAAAGCAGGAAATAAAAATTTCAAAACGGAGGAACTTACCGGGTTAAATCATTTATTTCAGGAAGCGAAAACGGGAGCATTTGCAGAATATGCAGATATTGAACAAACCATTTCTCCAAAAGCTTTAGCCGGAATGGCAGACTGGATTGCAAAACTTAAAAAGTAATCGAAAAATAGTTTCATCATTTCTGAAACGTTTATTATTTTAGTGCAAAAATTCAGATATGCCTTTAAAAGCTGTGCTGTTCGATATGGATGGCGTGATTGTGGATACGGAACCTCTGCACAGAAAAGCCTATTTTAAAACTTTTAATGATCTTGGAATCGATGTTTCGGAAGAGTTATACGCTTCATTTACCGGAGCTTCTACCAAAAGAGTCTGCGAAACTCTGATTCGGGAATTTAATTTAAAACAGACGTACGAGGAAATTGCAAAAACCAAAAGAGATTATTTTAAGGAATACTTTTATAATGATGAAGAGTTTGACCTGATTTCAGGCGTAAGAGAACTGATACAGCATTATTACGACAACGGGATCAGACTGATTCTCGCTTCTTCCGCAACGATGGCAACCATCAATATGGTTTTTGAAAAATTTGAGCTTGAACAATATTTTGGAGGAAAGATAAGTGGAGCCGACCTGAAGGAATCCAAACCTCATCCTGAAGTTTTTCTTCTTGCCGCAGAAATGGCAAATGAACCTGTAGAAAACTGTATGGTAATTGAAGATTCCACGAATGGAATTTTAGCATCGCATCGGGCAAATATTTTCTGTGCTGCGTACAGAAGTCCGCATTCTAAAAATCAGGATTATACGTTGGCAAATATTGTGGTTTCGGATTATGCCGAACTGGAACTGGATAAGATTTCAAAATATTTTTAAATAGAAAAAGCTCTCAACATCTGAGAGCTTTTGTTTTATTAAACACTAATTCCACGAATAAATTTCACAATTATTACTTGTGTTTTTAGTGCAAAAATTTGTGTTGTCTGTGTTTAAATATGGTAATGTACTGAAAAATAGTTGGTGAAATTCAGGATATATTTTAATAAATTATGGATGTTAATCCGAAGAGGACAAAAGCACTGGTGGAGATCAACTTTTCAGCAATAGGATTAATGTTCAAAACGATAGTTTTAAGGTGAGGTTTCCCTCACCTTTTCGTTTATTATCGGATGAACCTTATGGCTAAAAAAACTCTATTTTTCGTTAGAAAAATAAATATACCATTTGATGAAATTGATTCGGTTTTTCAATGTGAGACCTCTGTGCAGGTCGAGATGATTTTTTAAATGGCTGAAATATCCCTCAATACCATTGGTTGTTTTAGGAATATTGGGATTTTCCAGATAATGAAACATATTGGGCAATGCCCGTTTTATAGTAAAATACGATCGTCTGAGAAGCTTGTGGGTATACCAGTATCTTTCGGTTTCAAGATTAATTGTTTTTTCATTAATATAATCCTGATGTCTCAAATACCAGTCGTTGAGTTCATTTTTCCACCAGATTTTATCGTTTTGTGTTTTAATTTTCAGTAATAATAAAACGTGTTTTCGAAGTTCCTGACCGGCAATGTGTTTAGGAAACTTTGTGAGCCAGATCAGGCACATTCTCTGAATATGAACCAGACATCTCTGAGTAATGATGTCTCCATCAGATTTATTTATGGCTTTCAAAACGCTTTTATGTCCATCTGTAGTAATGCTTTCCAGCTTTACGCCCAGCCGTAAAAGATTGTTTAAATCTTCCCTGATTTCTTCATAATGTTCTCCATCGGTAAAACGGATAAGCTGTGTATATCCATCAAAATCATCCTGATAAGCAATTAAACAGAACTGAGCAAAATAAGTTGCATCCATTCTTAAATTCACCTTTTCCCGTTTGATGATCTTTAAGGTAGGAGACTGCTCTAAAATGGTATAAAATGTTTTCTGCAAAGTATCTTTCGAATAACCGCTGTCTCTGCAAAGCGTTTTGTAGGTCTGCCTTTCCAATACCCATTTTTTGAACCAGATAAAACGATTTTTAATTCTCTGCTCCGTTCTGTTTTGAGTAAATAAAATCCCGCAATTTTTACATTTAAATCTTTGCTTTCCCCCTTGTTTTCCCCAACGAATTACCTCCAGGCTTGAACAAGACCAACAACGTTTTTTTGCCATTTTTCAGACAAAGAAAAAGTTTTATGAAACACGTTTCATAAAACTTCCTCCAAGCAGCCTAACAATGAGGTTTTGATAGAATTCTACCAACTATTTTTCAGTATTATGCCTTAAATATTATTTGTAACCCAAAAGTTTCAGTACATCTTCAGGTTCCTGTTTTTCACGGAAAATTTCATACTGCAACTCACCGTTTTCATCTTTCTGAATCAAAATATGTCGTGGCTGCGGCATTAAGCAGTGATGAACTCCGCCGTATCCTCCGATAGTTTCCTGATACGCTCCTGTGTGGAAAAATCCGATGTACAGAGGTTTCGTATCGCTGAAAACAGGGAGATAAATCGCATTGGTATGTTGTTCGGAATTATAATAATCATCAGAATCACAGGTAAGACCGCCCAAGAAAACTCTTTCGTACGTATCTTCCCATCTGTTCAACGGAAGCATGATAAAGTGTCTGGAAATTGCCCATGTATCGGGAAGCGTGGTCATGAAAGAAGAATCAATCATATTCCATTTTTCTCTGTCGTTCTGACGTTTCTGGGAAATGATTTTATAAATATTGGCTCCGCTTTCACCAACGGTAAAACTTCCGAATTCTGTATAAATATTCGGTTCTTCCACTCCTTCCTCTTCACAGAATTTTTTGATCTGAGAAACGATCTCTTCCACCATGTACTGATAATCGTAATCGAACTGCAGGGATGTTTTGATCGGGAAACCTCCTCCGATGTTCAGAGAGTTGACTTCCGGAGCAATTTTCTTCAAACGTGCGTATACACGAAGACATTTATACAATTCGTTCCAGTAATACGCTGTGTCTTTGATTCCGGTATTGATGAAGAAATGAAGCATTTTCAGTCTTGCATTCGGATGCTCTGCAATTTTCTGGCTGTAGTAAGGAATGATGTCTTTGTACCCGATTCCTAATCTTGAGGTATAAAATTCGAACTTCGGTTCTTCCTCAGAAGCGATTCTGATTCCGATATCGAAAGTGGTATCAATGCTTTCTGTAAGTTTATCCAGCTCACGGTAATTATCCAGAATCGGGGTAATATTTTCAAAACCGCTGTTAATCATCTCCGAAATTTTCGCCAGATAATCGTCTGTTTTGAAACCGTTGCAGATTACTTCTATATCTTTCGTTACTTTTCCTTCTTTGTAAAGAGATTTTACGATATCCATGTCATAGGCTGAAGAAGTTTCTATGGAAATGTCGTTTCTTAAAGCCTCTTCCAATACAAATTTAAAATGACTGGATTTTGTACAATAGCAATATCTATAATTCTTTTTATAATCGGTTTTCTCAAAGGCTTCCCTGAACCAGCTTTTGGCCTTCTGGATATTTTGAGAAATTCTCGGCAGGTAGCTAATTTTTAGCGGGGTGCCAAATTTTTCAACAACATCCATTAAAGGAATGTCGTGAAACAACAAATTGTTCTCAGAAACATTGAATTCCTCGGTAGGGAAATACAACGTCTGATCAATAAGTTCCGAGTACTTTATTTTCATTTCTAAACAAGTGAATTAAGAATGCAAAATTGCTAAAAAAGTTTGGTTTTTTAGCGTTAAAATTATTATAAATTTTAATGGATTTTATTGAAGAAAACAAAGCTAAATTATCAATATGTAAACTTAAGAATATATTCCTGTCTTTTATTTTCAGAAATTCCCAAAGCCTCTTGAATATATCGATCCATAGAACCGTATTTGTTGTTAATTTCATTAAAAGCAGCATCCAGATAACCGGTTTCTATCCAACTTAATTTTTCCAGAACTTTGATGTCTAATTTCGGGTAGATAAAATGCAGGTTATTGGCGAGATGAAGTCTTTTATCGATTAATTTTTTCCTGTAATTATTGGATAAAAGATAATCGTTATAAATGGTTTCTTTATCGAATTTCAAAATTGTAAGAATGAGAGCGGTTGTGATTCCGGTTCTGTCTTTCCCTGCAGTACAGTGGTATAAAACAGGCTGATCTGATTCTAAAATTTCTGTGATAATTTTTCTTATGATTTCAGGGTTTTCTGTAACATAGTCTTTGTAAAACTCATGCATTCTTTTGTCTGCATCTGCACCGTTGACTTTTCCTTTTAAAACCAATTTCTTTGCCTGATCCAACTGATCGCCTTTGTCTTCAAATGCAGAATAATTTTTGTAAACAATTCCTTCCGGAAGATGATCGGGCTTTTTTGCAATCTCCTTTGAATTCCGAAGATCGATAATTTCTCTGATGCCTAAATTTTCAAGTTGTTTAAAAGAAGTTTTTTTCAGTTTATATAAATTTCCGCTTCTGTAAAGCTTACCTTCTTTGAGGGTTTTTCCGTCAATATTTCTGATGTTTTCAACCGTTCTGAAATTGTTGACTTTTTTAATCTGAATATTTTTTCCGGTTTCTTTTTTTCCAAATTCGGGCGTGGAAAATTGTTGTGTTTTGCAGGAGAAAACAGAGAGTAATGTGATGGTCAGGAATGATATTTTGATGAGGTTTTTCATTTTTATTTTATCACATATTTTACGAATCTACACCGATGTTCGTGTTTGATTTTTATGTTTTGGCTAAAGCCGGTTGATGTTTTTTAATTTGAAAACGGGCTAAAGCCCGTTCCTATTGATACGGATAACTTTATTATTTATTTTTATTAAAACCAAGCTCGTGCAATTTGTGAAACATTGGCAATTAGAAAACTGAGCAAAGTCCTTTCCTATTGATTCTATTAGTTCATTATTTATTCTTAATTGCAAAAATAAATTTGTGAAATTTGTGAAAATAATTCGTGCAATTTGTGTTTAAACTACAAATAGTTTTTCCCAACAAAAATCAGCAAATCTCCTGTTTCATATTGAATAGAAACTTCATCTTCTACAGCAAAATTTCTCGTTCCGATTCTGGAAGTAATATCTAAATTTCCGTTTGTCAAAGCCCAGTTTAATCCTTTGGTCGTAATATTTTCAACTGACGGATACGGATACAATGAAATCATTTTGTCTTTCACTCCTGTTATAGCAAATTGCTTCGGGATAAAATAATATTCGGAAAATTCATCATAGAATTTGATATCGAGTTGATCTTTAAATCCAAAAGCCACGGTAAGATTTCCCAGAAAATGATCCTGCTCTCCTCCGCTTCCTCCAAAAACATCTACTTTTTTAAAATCTTTTTCTGCTATAATTTCTAAAGCTTTCTGGAAATCCGTTTTATCCTGATCGGGTGTGTAAATGAATTTGTCTTCATATACATTTTCGTCCGAACCAGAATGCGAGTCGAAATCTCCTGAAATAAAATCCAGCTTCTCCAGAGGGAAATTCAGGTTTTTTAAATAATGAAAAGCACCGTCTGTACAGGCAATGAGACTGTATTCTTCAGTGCTGGGAAAAGATTTGGAAGGATCTCCGTTGATGAAAAGCAGCACTTTATCTTTCATTCGGGTTCCAGTATTCTTCCGGTTCGTTATTGATTTTTGAAATGTATCTTGCCAGAACAAAAAGATAGTCGGAAAGTCTGTTCAGGTATTTAATAAGTTCCGGACGCACTTCTTCCGATTCATTTAAGAAAACCAGAGAACGTTCTGCTCTTCTGCAGATTGTACGTGCTGCATGTAAAAATGTTGCTGCTTTTCCGCCTCCGGGAAGGATAAAATACTGAAGCGGTTCGCATTTTTCGTCAAAAGCATCCATCCAGTTTTCGAGTTCTTCGATTTCGGCATCTGAAATGATTAAAGGAAGGCGCGATTTTCCGTTTGCCAACATGAGTTTATCCACCGGTGTTGCCGCTTCGGAACCGACGGTAAATAAATCGAACTGGATTTTTTTCAGCTGTCTTAACACTTCTTCATCTTCAATATGGCTTTTGGCAATTCCGATGAAGGAATTCAGCTCGTCTATATTTCCGTAACTGTCGACTCTCGCACTTGCTTTTGAAACTCTTGTTCCGCCGTACAAAGCAGTCTGACCTTTATCTCCTGTTTTCGTATAAATTTTCATAGGACTAAATTAGTTTTTTAAAATTAGGTTTACAAATTTTGAGTTTAAGGAACTTTACATTTCTGATTACGGCTGCGACCTAGCCCAGATTGCAGCATTTGTCTGAGCTCATTTACAAAGTTTCGGCTGCGGCGGCAAAGCCGCCGCAGCCGAAACTTTGTAAATAGCGAGTGCGGAAAGCTGGAAACAGCTTCAAATAATTAATGTTGATGGTTTTTGGTTTTGGGTTTCGTGTTTGAAACATGATTCAAAAAAATGACCGATTAAAAACCGGTCACCCTCAAATTATTTATCTACCTAACATTGCTTTAAGTATGATTATCTAACGGAGAAATAGTAAAAATTATTTTAAAAAGAAAAAAAAATTTATCTGTAAAATCCTACTGACAAACTGTTGTCATTACCCCGGTTTATCTTTGTATCAACAATAACAAACAACATTAAAACTATGACAACTACAGCAACCATTACAAAACAGTTTATGACTTCAGGACAATTATTAGAACATTGGCAGGGTCACAGAAATTTAACGAGAAGAGTAATCGAGGCGTTTCCTGAAAAGGATTTATTTGAATTTTCAATTGCGGGAATGAGACCGTTCGCAAAGTTAGCGGTTGAGTTAATCAGCATTGGCGGACCTGCTTTGAAGGGGATTGTCGACAAGAATATGGAAGCTTACAATGAAGAAGGTTTTGTGCCGAAAACGAAGGAGGAGCTTCTGAAAAAGTGGGACGAAGAAACGGAAACGATCAATCATTATTTTGCACAGATTTCGGAGGAGCGTTTTCAGGAGACTTTTAATTTATTCGGACAGTATGAATTTCCTGTGTATCAGAATATTCTGTATTTCGTTGATAATGAAATCCATCACCGTGGACAAGGCTATGTTTATTTAAGAGCTTTGGGAATTGAACCGCCTTTTTTTTGGGAGAGATTTTCGGTTCGTTAATGCCTTTGTTCAAACTGAAATCATTGATTCTCTCACGAAACCGCAGTAAGGAAAAAGAGCGGAGATACGTCTCATAGATTAAATTTTAACGAACTTTTATGATCTGCGGATCCGCTCTTCTTTAAACATGAAGTTTGTTTAAGCTAATTTTAAATTTAACCGCAAAAGACTTTATAGAATTTATTAAGATATTTCAAAAGGTTTGCAAAAGGAACCTTTGATTTTTGTTAACTTCTGTGTTCTTTTTATATTAATCATTAAACTTAAAATAACTAAAGTGTTAATCTTTTGCTTCTTTTGCGGTAAAAAATAAAAGTTTAAACATTATCATTTTATATTGAATTATTCAAAACCTCAACAGCAATTGTTGGGGTTTTTATTGATGTTTGTCTGCAATCTTTGACAACAAATCATTGAGTTGTACTTTGAGGGTTTCCGGTTCTAAAATTGTTGCATAATCTGCAAAAGTAATAAGCCAACGCGGAAATCCGTCTTTAATGGATTCTGTTTCGAAGGTGAGTTCTACCATTCCGTTTTCTGCCTCAATTTCTTTGGTTAGACCGTAGTATTTTTTGGAATTGACCAGAAAAGTCATGATCTTTTTCTCCACCAGAAGTCTTACGAGTGTTTTATTGCCGTTGCTGCTTTGTCTGTAATCATTAATCTGCCCGTATTCTCCTAAAAACGGATTTTGGGTTTTCGAAATCTTTAAAATCCGGTCGACACGAAATTGCCGGAAGTCGCTTCTCAGGGTACAGTAAGCCATGATGTACCAATAATTGAATTCAAAGAAAACGCCGACTGCTTCAATGGTTCTTGTGGAAATTTCTTCGTCAACGGTTTTATATTCAATGATTAACTGCCGTTTTTCGGCTATACTTTCCAGAATCGTGGGTAGAACGTCTTTAATGGTATCTTCGGTTTCGGCATGATACTGAAAAATATCAATCTGATTTTCAATATTCTGGATTAAATTTCTGTCGGAAAATTTTAAAACGGAACGCACTTTTTCCATCGCAGTCTGATAATGATTTCCCAAACTCTGATGCGAAAATTTCTGCATTAGTTTCTCAGCGGTAATGAAACTCAGAACTTCTTCTTTGGTAAACATGACGGGCGGCAATTTATAGCCATCCATCAAAGAATAACCGCTTCCTGCTTCACCAATAATTGGAATTCCGGCATTTTCCAGTGTTTTTACGTCGCGGTAAATGGTACGAACACTTACATCAAATTTGGCAGCCAGATCCTGCGCTCTTACAAGCGGTTTCGACTGTAATTGGGTGAGAATTGCCGTGACGCGGTCGAGTTTTTTAAGATAATGGTCGTTCATTGGGTATGAAGGTCGGAGTGTTTTAGTGTTTTAGTGTTTTAGTGTTTTAGTGTTTTAGTGTTTTAGTGTTTTAGTGTTTTAGCAAAGTTATCTTTTATCTTTTATCATTATAAGTATTAACCAATTTATCCAGATTTAAACTTCTTGCAGAGGCATCAAAAATTTCTCTGTAGGTTCCGTTGATCTGTACCAGTTCATCGTGAGTTCCGCTTTCCACTACTCTGCCTTTTTTCATGACGTAAATTTTATCCGAATCCAAAATCTGCGATAAAGAATGGGAAATGATAATCACGGTTCTGCCTTCTTTTATTGCATCCAGAGAGTTTTTGATCTGCTCTGTGGCGATGGCATCGAGGCTCGCCGTTGGTTCATCAAGAAAAATAATCGGAGGATTTTTTAAGAATAATCTGGCGATGGCAATTCTCTGCTGCTGTCCTCCGGAAAGTTGCGTGGCATCATGATTATATTTTTCCGGTAAATCTAAAATCTGTTCGTGGAGATAGGCTTTTTTCGCAGCTTCTTCAATTTCTTCGAACGTCGTCGCATTCATATTTCCGTAGCGGATATTATCTTCGATGCTTCCTTGGAAAATGTGGTTCTTCTGAAGTACCAATCCCAGATCATTTCTCAGAAAAGTATTGTCGAAATGATTGAGATCTACCCCATCCAAAAGAATTTCTCCGGAATCGGGAAGGTAAAATTTACACAGTAGATTGATAATCGTTGATTTTCCTGCGCCACTTAATCCGACCAAAGCAGTGGTTTTTCCGTTTTCAATTTTCATGGAAACATCGTGTAAAGCCTGTGTCCCGTTTGGATACGTGAAATTGATGTTTTTTAATTCAAAATTTCCTTTAATATCTTTTTCTACAAAATTTCCGTTCGGTTCTTTTTCGTCGTCTGCATTTAAAATATCAAAATACCCTTCTGCATAAATCATCGCATCATTCATGTCATCATAAATTCTGTGCAGTTGTCGAATGGGAGCCGAAACATTATTGAAAAGCATGATGTGAAGCATAATCGCTCCGATGGTCATCTGCTGATCGAGAACGAGATAAACTGTCAGAAGGATTATTAAAACCACTCCAAACTGTTCGATAAACATTTTTAAACCATCATAAATAAAGTTTGTTTTTCTCGTAAACATCTGACTTTCCATCAACTGCATCTGCAAGTCGTACTGTTTTTTTCCTTCGAATTTTTCGCGGACAAAACTTTTAATCACCATGATGGAATTGATTAAATTTAAAAGTCCCGAAGTTTTCTGTTCACGCTGGTTTCTCAGAGTTCTTCTCACTCCGCTTAATTTTTTCGCCTGTAATGAGCTTACATAAAAATAGATGGGAACAATGATGGTGGAAACAATTCCGACGTACACATTTTGCAGATACATGATGATTAAAGCGATAATTGCATTGGAAAACAAAGGCAGCATATCTATAAAAAAGTTCTGCACCAGTCGTGTTAAACTTTCAATTCCTCTGTCTATTCTGATCTGTAGTTTTCCGGATTCGTGATTTTCATCATTAAAATAGGCAACTCTGTACGTTAAAATTTTATCGATGGCAGATTGTGCGAGAATAGAACTTACATTAATCCTGATCTTTTCGCCATAGAATTTCTGTCCGAAATTGATAAAGATGTTCAGCAGTTCTTTTCCTAACAAAATGACTGAGATGACAACAAGAATATGAATTCCTTCCGACATCGGATGCGGAAGATGCGTAAGTTTGGTTACCTCATCTACCGTATATTTTAAAACCAAAGGATTGACCTGCGCCGCCAAAGCTCCCAAAAAGGTTAGAAAGAGCGTTCCGTAGATCATCAAACGATACGGTCTGATGAAAGGAACAAGCTGTTTATAGATTCCGAATAAGGTGACGGTTCTGTTGAAAGGTTTTGCCATAGAATGATTTTAATAAAAAACGTACCGTTTTACAGAGAAAAAGGTACGTTTTATTCTATTTTTCAGCAAATAATTGCTTTATTTTAATTTTCGAATACGTAAGTCGTAAGGTAATGCAACTCAGGTTTACTCGCGGCTTTTGAGTCTGTTTCTGCTTGTTCTAAAGAATACATTGAATTAATCTCTTTCTTCTGAAACACAAAAGAATTATTGGCATTTTTATCTACCACCTCATTAAAAATATGCTGAATTTCCGAATTTCCCAATGAGGCAAAACTGATATCTTCAAAGCCATACAGCAATCTGAGATCATCAAACTGAGCAAAATTTTCGTCCACAAAATTCTGAAACTGGGTTTTAGAATCGAAATTTCCAGCCCAGATATTATATCCGTAACTTTTCTTTTGCGGTTTATCGAAAATGCTTTGGTACACGAAGTTTTCTCCTAAATAAGCTTCTCTTACCTGCGGATCGTTTGCCAGTTCTTCCGGAAGTCCTTCTTTCAGAATTCTTCCTTCAAACATAATGTATGTTTTGTTGGTAATTGCCAAAGTCTGCTGAACGTTGTGGTCGGTAATCAGGATTCCGATGTTTTTATCCGTAAGACTTCTTACGATTTTTTGGATATCTTCTACCGCAATCGGGTCTACTCCGGCGAAAGGTTCATCCAGAAGAATAAAACTCGGATCGGTGGCAAGACATCTTGCGATCTCTGTTCTACGTCTTTCCCCTCCTGACAAAAGGTCTCCACGGTTTTTACGGACGTGCTGTAAGGAAAATTCTTCAATCAGCTCATCGCATTTCATCTGCTGTTCGCGCTTTGAAAGCTTGGTTAACTGCAAAACGCCCATGATATTGTCTTCTACCGAAAGTTTACGGAAAACAGATGCTTCCTGAGCAAGATAGCCAATACCTTTCTGAGCTCTGCGGTACATGGCATCGGTGGTAATTTCCTGTTTGTCTAGGAAAATTTTTCCGGAAGTAGGCTTAACCAAACCGACAATCATATAAAACGAAGTGGTTTTTCCTGCTCCGTTCGGACCAAGCAAACCCACAATTTCTCCCTGCTGAACCTGTACAGAAACGCCTTTTACTACTTTTTTAGGACCGTATTCTTTGATTAAGTTTTCTCCGCGTAAAATCATAAGGGCAAAGATAAAGTTTTTTTGAATTCAAATTTTAGATTAAAAAATGGACTTGAAAGTTTTGTGAAATTTTAATACATCGTTTAAAGATTCTTCGAATAATATTTAACTCAAAATTTTTAAAAAACTTTATTTTATTTCCATAATTTTAAGCTTTCATCAACACTTATTATTACTATGGAAAATAACCAACAGCTTACTGAGCTTTTAGCTTTAGATCTTGGTGTAAACATCATCAACCGAAGACCTTATGCCAAAGAAGTTTTCAAATGGCAGGATATGGATCTGCTTCCGCATTCTTCAACGGATACTTTGCTTTGCGAAATCTACGAATGGAACGGAAGAAACTGGAGAACCACAAATAATAATCTCATAGGTTATTTATTTGGCAGCGACCAGTTAAGTACGGTTAAAAATCAACTGATGAATGTTCAGAAATTTCCGGCTCTGATTCCTGATTTTGAATTTACGAAAGACAGCATGATTGAATTCGGGCTTGCTCTTCCCTCTCTTTTCAATATCGGAATTAAAGGCGACATTAAAAGTGCCAAAGATTTTTCTGTAAAAGTAAACGGCGTTACAAAATCCAGAATCACCAACATTGATTCTCCCGGAATAGAAATCCTTAGAAAATATTCTGAATTTACACAAAACGAATCCAGATCATACAGGAAGAACATCAAATTTAATTATCTGAGTACTTCTTTATTTTATGCAGAAAGTGTGGAAATTAATCTTGAAAAAGACGCAGGAGTGAATCTTGATGTGAGTTTCCAGACGCAGAATGTTGAAGTGAAAGCCAATGTTGATACAGATACAAAAAAGAATTTCGTTCTGAAATATACAGGAAACCAAGCTCCTTTTGCTGCAAAATTTACGAAAGGGAAAGATTTCAATATTTCCTGATGCTTTTAGGAAGGGGTTTTAGCCAAAGTTTATAATCATCATTCATTTTCTTTGGTTTCAAAATAAGTTTTGGCTAAAGCCTAATTGGAGTTCATCAATAAAAAACGGGCTAAAGCCCGTTTCTATTGATAAAAACATTTCGATCCTAAATGTTTTTCATTTAAAGTAAAATGTGAAAAAATTATCTGTTCAAAATCATTGCAGCTTCTTTCGCGAAATAGGTGAAAATCATATCAGCTCCGGCTCTTTTGAAGCAGGTTAAGCTTTCAATAATAGTTTTGTCATTATCCAGCCATCCGTTTTGCGCAGCCGCTTTTACCATAGCATATTCTCCGCTCACGTTGTAAACCGCAATCGGAAGATCAATCGCTTCACGAACTTTAGAAACAATATCCAGATACGGAAGTCCCGGTTTAATCATAATAATGTCAGCTCCTTCTTCAATATCTTTAAAAACTTCGTTTAACGCTTCTCTGGAATTATGAAAATCCATCTGATATGTTTTTTTATCCTTCGGAATTTCCATATTATCTTTTGGTGCGCTGTCTAATGCACTTCTGAAAGGTCCGTAGAACGAACTTGCATATTTTGCAGCATAGCTTAAAATTCCCACATCGGTAAATCCGCTGTCTTCCAAAGCTTCGCGAATGATCTGAACTCTGCCATCCATCATGTCACTTGGTGCCACAATGTCTGCTCCGGCTTCTGCATGTGACACAGACATTCTTGCCAAAGCATCGTTTGTAGCATCATTTACAATTTTTCCGTTTTCGATAATTCCGTCGTGACCGTAAATAGAATACGGATCTAAAGCAACATCGGGCATCACTACCATT
Source organism: Chryseobacterium sp. 2P (assembly GCF_059579425.1). Taxonomy (NCBI): domain Bacteria; kingdom Pseudomonadati; phylum Bacteroidota; class Flavobacteriia; order Flavobacteriales; family Weeksellaceae; genus Chryseobacterium; species Chryseobacterium sp. 2P. The sequence goes on along the minus strand of NZ_CM184194.1, from coordinate 988,304 downwards.
TCGGGAAGTGCATCTTTTATAGCTCTGATCGTGTTCTGCATCAGTCCGTTTTTATTCCATGCTTCTTTTCCGGTATTGTCTTTCAGGTCTTCTGAAACCTTCATATAAAGATTAACCGCTTTTATGCCTAAAGAAAATAATTCCTTACATTCCTTCACCGTCAGATCAATACTTCTTCTGAAAATTCCCGGCATCGACGGGATCGGTTCTTCTTTATTCTCGCCCTCCATTACGAAGATCGGCATTACAAAATCATTGGTTGTAAGAGAACATTCTCTTACCAGACTTCTTACAGATTCGTTTACTCTCAGCCTTCTATTTCTTGAATGTATCATTTTGGAATACTTTTTGAATGAAATTTAATGCAAATTTACTACAACTTATATAAAAAAACTATTGCGTAGAATTGCAGAATTATTTATTTTTGTTAAAATATCCCTTAGAAATTATAATTTGATGAGAAAACTTTTACTTTTGTTTATCTTTTTAGGCGCATTTGTTGGATTTTCCGGCAATATGAAAGCGCAGATAAAGGAGCCGGCTTCCTTCTCTCAGAAGTCTGATGACGGAGTGCTTGTTGCTTATCCTAATCCGGCTAAGGATTTCCTTATCGTAAAAGCGAAAGATCCGAACCTGAAAATAAGAAGTGTGATTTTCTATTCGATTTTGGGTACACAGATCGCAAGCTACTCGGTAAACATGAATTCCGGTGAGATTAATATTGAAAAACTAAAGCCCGGTAAATATTTAATCCGATATATTCTGAGTGACAACACGATGAAAGTCACACAGATTATGAAACAATAATTTAAATCCTGATAATCATCAGGATTTTTTCTTTTAGCTTAATTATTCCGTAACTTTCGGAACATTTTTATACTAATTATAAAAACAAATTAATGCTAAAAGCTGAACATATTAGAAAGACCTATAACGCAGGAAAAAAGGTAGCTTTGGATGATTTCAGCATCCATGTTCCGAAAGGAAGTGTGTATGGTCTTTTAGGTCCGAACGGAGCCGGAAAAACTTCTTTTATCCGGATCATCAATCAAATTACACAGGCAGATTCCGGAGAAATACAGATCAACGGACAAAAGCTTAATCCGGATCATATTAAAGATATCGGTTATATGCCTGAAGAACGCGGGCTTTATAAAAACATGACGGTTGGAGATCAGCTTCTCTATTTCGGAGAACTGAAAGGCATGAAAAAGAATGATGCTTTGCAGGAAGCAAAAAAGTGGTTTGACAAACTTCACATCGACCAATGGTGGAAGAAAAAGCTGTCTGAGCTGTCAAAAGGGATGGCACAGAAAATCCAGTTTGTGGTTACCGTTCTTCACCGTCCGCATTTATTGATTCTTGATGAACCTTTTTCCGGTTTTGATCCTGTAAATGCCAATTTAATTAAAGACCAGATCATTGATCTTAAAAACAACGGCACCACAATTATCCTTTCTACTCACCGAATGGAAAGTGTGGAGGAAATGTGCGATTATGTGGCTTTGATTAATAACTCAAAAAAAATTATCGACGGAAGAGTTTTTGATGTACGCGAGAAATTCAAGAAAAATATTTTCGGAATTACGGTTTCTGATGTCAATGATTCTCAACTGGAGGCTTTCAGAAATAAATATGAAATTTTCAATATCAGCAATGAAAACAATTTGCTTTCCTTTGATCTGAAAAATGAAGCCGACCAGAATCATATTCTTCTGGATCTTATACATGTGGGAAAAGTAAGGTCATTCGACGAAAAAATTCCGAGTATGAACGAGGTGTTTATTAATGCGGTAAGCAATAATTCTTAATTATGAATAATATTTTTTTAATTACAAAAAGAGAATTTCTTACGCAGGTTAAGAAAAAATCTTTCATCATATTAACGCTTTTAGCTCCGATCCTTTTACTTGGTTTTGGTGCTGTTATCGGTTTGATGTTTAAGGCTAACGAATCTTACAGCATTATTGAAGTAGTTGATAAAAACGGTTTGTTTAAAAATCAACTGAAATCGAATGATAAACTGAACTATGTTTTTGTTTCTGCGGCAGATGAAAAGTCAAAGATCAACAATCTGAAGAATAATGAATCTTTAGACGGGATTTTGGTTCTGCCTGAACTGAAAGATCAGAATTTTGATGATCTGGAAAAGAATACAAGGCTTGTTATCAACAATAAAATCGGGTTCGATACGAAGCAGAAAATTGTTTCGGACATTAATGAAGTCATCAAAAAAGAGAAAATAAAAAAACTGGGTATCGCTGAAGTACAGCTTGATAATCTTGACAAAAGTTTCAATTTAAAAACGATTAACGTCTCGGAAAATAACAAAGAAGATTCTGATCTTGCTTTCGGCGTAAAAAGCGTTCTGAGTATGCTTTTAATGTACGTGACATTCATGTTTATCATTATCTACGGAGTTAGGGTGATGAGAAGCGTACTGGAAGAGAAAAATAACCGTGTTGTGGAAATTATTATTTCTTCGGTGAAGCCTTTTGAACTGATGATGGGTAAAATTCTGGGGGTAACAATGGTTGCACTTACTCAATTTATCGTTTGGATCACGATGTCGGTTATCGGAGCTTTGGTTCTGAATACAGGATTTTCTGCCATTCCGAAAAATATTCCCGGGAATGAAGGTGTTGCTGAAAAATTTGATGTTTTACAGATGGGAACTCAGATTTCGCATAGTTTACTGGAACTGAATTTCCCTTTAATTATTTTCGTTTTTATAACATTTTTCCTTTTAGGATATATCTTTTACAGTTCCATTTATGCCGCAATCGGTTCTGCTGTAGATAACGAGACAGAAACGCAGCAGTTCACATTATTTGCAGTTCTGCCTTTAATGCTTGGAATGTATGGGAGTTTCACGTTAATGAATAATCCGGATGGTCCTTTAGGATTCTGGCTTTCTATTATTCCGTTTACGTCTCCTGTTGCCATGATTGCGAGAATTCCTTACGGAGTTCCGGCGTGGCAGATTGCGCTGTCTATTGGCTTGCTTCTAGGAACGACTCTTTTTATGATATTTCTGGCAGGTAAAATTTACCGTGTAGGAATTTTAATGTACGGAAATAAAGCTACTCTGAAGGAAATCTGGAAATGGATTAAAGGATAAGCTGTAAGCAGAATTATTTTATATAAAAAACTCCCGAAACATTCAGTTTCGGGAGTTTTTATGTTCTGATTAGAATCAATTTTTATTTGAAGATGTAGCTTAAGCTTAAGCTAAGAACCTGCTCAGACTTACCTTTATCAGTTCCTTTCGGCTCCTGATTAAGTCCCGGATATGTATTCGTAACTCCGAAATCATATCTTGCCGTAAGCTCCAGCTGTCTTTTATAGCTATATCCTACTCCTAGTCCTATTCCAAAGTTAAATGAACTCGCTTTACCATTTACATTAGGATAATTCGGATCAATCTGATCTTTTGTGTAGTAGATCTTAGGTGCGTTTTTAACGTTCTGACTTAATAAAAAATTAAATCTAGGACCTATTAATCCAAAAAATTCAGATTCAGCTTCAGAAAAATACCCTTTAAATGAAATCGGTACACTCAGATAGTTATTTGCGTATACCGCATCATAACCGGGATAGTTTTTAGCATCCTTATCTTTTCCTGTTTCTCCTGCTCCAAAGTAAACTACTTCAGGCTGTATGAAGAACTGGTTGTCTGAACCTATCGGTATTAAAGCCAATACTCCTGCCTGAACGGTATATCTAGGACCGGAAGGATTGTGAGCATTCTTCACTCGGGAATAGTTTCCTCCGACAGTGACACCAAATCTTGTGCTACTAAAATCGATCTGTGCGAAAGACATGGTAGAAAGTGCCAATGCAGAGGCTAATAAAAATTTTTTCATATCGTTATGTTTATGTTATCCTAGAATTTTTGCAACAGTAGCACCAATATCAGCAGGAGAGTCTACCACGTTAATTCCGTTTTCTCTCATGATTTCCATCTTAGCCTGAGCTGTATCTTCTGCTCCGCCTACGATTGCACCTGCGTGCCCCATTGTTCTTCCTTTAGGAGCAGTCTGTCCTGCGATGAAACCTACAACCGGCTTTGTAGAACCACTTGCTTTGTACCATCTTGCTGCTTCCGCTTCAAGACCTCCACCGATTTCTCCGATCATTACAACCGCTTCAGTTTCAGGATCGTTGATGAATAATTCCAAAGCTTCTCTTGTAGTTGTTCCGATGATCGGGTCTCCACCGATACCGATTGCTGTAGAGATACCGTAACCCGCTCTTACTACCTGATCTGCAGCTTCGTAAGTAAGAGTACCAGATTTAGAAACGATACCTACTTTACCTTTTTTGAAAACGAAACCTGGCATAATCCCAATTTTAGCTTCTTCAGAAGTAATGATTCCCGGGCAGTTCGGACCGATCAATCTGCAGTCTCTGTCAGCAATGTAAGATTTTACTTTCACCATATCCGCTACAGGAATACCTTCAGTAATACATACAATAACTTTGATCCCAGCTTCAGCAGCTTCCATAATAGCGTCAGCAGCAAATGCAGGCGGTACGAAAATAATACTTACGTTAGCTCCGGCTTTTTCTACAGCATCTGCTACCGTATTGAATACAGGCTTCCCTAAGTGCTCGCTTCCTCCTTTTCCCGGAGTAACACCTCCTACTACGTTGGTTCCGTATTCGATCATCTGGCTTGCGTGGAAAGTACCTTCGTTCCCTGTAAATCCTTGTACAATTACTTTAGAATCTTTGTTTACTAAAATTGACATTTTATTATTTATTTAATTTATTTATTACTTTTTTAAATGCACACAAATTTAATTAAATTTCTTTGATTTAAGATAAATCTAACTAATTTGTTTATTTGAGATTTCTCAGTTTGACTTCTTTTTTAAGATACGTTTTAAAATCTTCCGCAAACATCCCGATGTAAGTTCCTTTTTCGAGATCTCTGTTTACTCCGGTTTTCCCTAATAATACAGAACCGCTTTCAATTTTATTTCCTGAGGCAATGCCCACCTGTCCCCATAAGGTAACCTCATCACCGATAACACAGCATCCTGCAATACCGACCTGAGAAGCGATAAGACATTTTTTTCCAATCACGGTATCGTGCCCGATCTGAATCTGATTATCCAGAACAGAACCTTCTCCGATAATGGTAGAATCTGTAACTCCTCTGTCGATAGTACAACCGTTTCCGATCTCTACATTGTTTTCGATCACTACGTTTCCTACCGAAATGAGACGGTCGAAATTGCCGTTCAGTTTTCTGTAATAAAAAGCGTCACCGCCTAAAACGGTATTAGACTGGATCACTACATTATCTCCGATTACTGTTCTGTCGCCGATGACAACATTAGGAAAAATCAGGGTGTTTTTTCCTATTTTCACGTTATTTCCAATGACCGCAGAAGCATGAATTTTTGTTCCCTCTCCTATTTCAGCATCATGAAGTTCTTCCGTGAAGTTATAGATTCTTGTAAAATGGGTATTGATTTTATTGAAATCTCTGAAAGGATCTTCTGAAACCAACAGTGCTTTTCCTTCCGGACATTCTACTTCTTTATCGATCAAAATAATCGTCGCAGCGGAATTTAATGCTTTATCGTAATATTTGGGATGGTTAACGAAAACGATTTCACCGGCTTTTACCATGTGAATTTCGTTCGTTCCCAACACTTCGAAGTCTTCTGAACCTACAAATTTTGCCCCGATAAGTTCGGCAATGGTTTTCAGTTTTTGTGGCTGATGAAACGTCATATTTTTTTTAAATGATGTTTTAAATTTTCAACGGTGTCTTGAAATCCAGACACGGCTTTGTTTTTCCAATTTTAATTGCAGCCCGACCGGACCCTTCGACAAGCTCAGGGTAAACTACAAAGCTGCCATAAAAAATGAAAGCTGAAAGTTGTTATACTTCCAGCCTCATATTATTTGTGAATAATTATTCTTTTACTCTTTCTAAGTAAGAACCGTCTTCTGTGCTTACTTTGATTTTGTCTCCCGGTTCAATGAACAGAGGAACCATTACTCTTGCTCCTGTTTCTACGATTGCGTTTTTAAGAGCGTTGGTTGCTGTGTTTCCTTTTACTCCCGGATCAGCTTCCACTACTTCCAGATAAACGGACTGCGGTAATTCTGCTGAAAGCGGAGTTTCGTCTGCTTCTTTCAAAATGATGGTTACTTCTTCACCCGCTTTCATCAGGTTGGAGTTTTCGATCATTTCTTTGTTAAGGTATAACTGAGAGAAGTCATCGTTATTCATGAAGTGGAAACCATTTTCATCATCGTAAAGATACTGGTATTTTCTTGTGATTACTTTTACCTCATCAATTTTGTGACCTGCAGAGAAAGTATTGTCGATTACTTTACCGTTGGTTACAGATTTTAATTTTGTTCTAACGAAAGCAGGACCTTTTCCCGGTTTTACGTGAAGGAATTCGATAACTTTATAAATATCGTTGCTGTATTCGATGCAAAGTCCTTTTCTGATATCGTTACTTGTTGCCATTAATTATTATATATTTTTATTTTCTTTTGTTAAATTGTATTCCTTCTCCCTGAGTTGGCAGTCTGTTGAAAACATTATTATTGAATGAGTTCACATTATTATTCAGTCTGTTTACATTCGTCTGTATCTCGGAATGATAGGGATTTGCGGTTCCAAAAATTGAGTTTCCGCCGGAATTATTCTGTTTCAGAATATCATTCAGATTATGTTTAGCAATGCTGTCACTGGATTTTGAAGGTAGTCTTCTTTCCAGAATAGAAGTCTTGGCTGTTCTCTCCGTTTTTAATCCTTCTGTCTGTTGTCCGGACAAAAATGATACTGTAAAAAGCATTAAAACAAAAATCAGACTTTTACTTTTCATTGATAACAATGCTAAATTTTTCTTTATTATTCTCTTTCCTTCCCTGTTCCGTATCCTTTTACGATTCCTCTTGGAGAATTCTGGATAAACTGAAGAATTTCATCTCTTTCAGCCGTCGGAAGCATTTCTTTTTCGATGTAAAGCAACGCTTGGGAAACATTCATTTTCATCTGGAAAATTGCTCTGTAAATTTTCTGAATTTCAAAGATTTTCTCATTGGTAAATCCTCTTCTTCTTAAACCTACGGAATTAATTCCTGCATAAGACATCGGTTCTCTTGCCACTTTTACATAAGGCGGAATATCTTTTCTTACCAGAGTTCCTCCCGAGATCATTACATGTTTTCCGATTTTCCCGAACTGATGGACAGCCGACAGACCACCCATCACAGTATAATCCCCGATTTCCACATGACCTGCAATACCACAACCGTTTACGATGATCACATGATCTCCGATTACACAATCATGAGCAATGTGGGAAGTTGCCATAATAAGGCAGTTTTTTCCAATTTTGGTAAAACCAAGGGCTTTTGTTCCCCTGTTTACCGTTACACATTCTCTGATCGTTGTTTCATCGCCGATAATTACCTGCGTATCTTCACCATCAAATTTCAAATCCTGAGGAATCGCAGAAATTACCGTTCCCGGAAAAATTCTGCAATTTTTACCGATTCTTGCACCATCCATGATGGTAACATTGGGACCAATCCATGTTCCTTCGCCAATTTCCACGTCCCCTGCAATTGTAGTAAAAGGTTCTACGATTACATTTTTGCTGATTTTCGCACGTTTATCTACGGCTGCTAATTGATGAATCATTTAATCAACTTTATTTTTTGCAACTTGGGCCATAAGTTCTGCTTCTACCGCTACTGTATCTCCTACGTAACCATAACCCTGCATATGAACAATTCCTCTTCTGATAGGCTCTATCAATTCAATCTTGAAAATAAGCGTATCTCCCGGAATTACTTTTCTCTTGAATTTTACTTTATCTATTTTAATAAAGTACGTAGAGTAATTTTCAGGATCCGGAACGCTTGCCAAAACAAGAATTCCTCCGGTCTGTGCCAAAGCTTCTACCTGTAAAACTCCCGGCATTACGGGTTCTTTCGGAAAATGTCCAACGAAGAATGGTTCGTTCATTGTAACATTTTTAAGACCTACAACGTGAGAATCTGAAAGTTCAAGAATTTTATCAATCAATAAGAACGGTGGTCTGTGAGGCATCAGTCTCATGATTCCGTTGATATCGAAAACAGGTTCTTTTGTTAAATCAAAATCAGGAACATTTTTCTTTTTCTGCAATTTCCACTGACGGTTCAGTTTTTTTGCAAACTGTGTGTTTACGTAATGTCCCGGTTTGTTGGCTATTACTTTTCCTTTTATTTTCACTCCTGCCAAAGCCAGATCACCGATCACATCGAGTAATTTGTGTCTTGCGGCTTCGTTGGGATAGTTTAAGTTCAAATTATCAAGAATTCCGTTTGGTCTTATCGATACGTTATCTTTACCAAAGGCTTTCTTTAGTTTTTCTGTAGTTTCCGGTGTAAGATCTTTATCTACATAAACAATCGCGTTGGAAATATCTCCGCCTTTGATCAAACCGTGATCTAAAAGCATTTCCAGTTCGTGTAAAAAGCTAAATGTTCTTGCTGATGAAATTTCTTCTTTAAACTCAGAAATATTTTTAAGCGTAGCATTTTGAGTTCCCAAAACTTTGGTCCCAAAATCTACCATCGTTGTAACTTCGTAGGTATCTGAAGGAATAATGGTGATCTCAGATCCTGTAGCCGGATCGCTGTAGGTAAGAACTTCTTTTACCACAAGATATTCTCTTGCTATATTTTGCTCTACTACTCCTACGCTTTCGATTGCTTCTACAAAGAATTTTGAAGAACCGTCTAAGATCGGCGGTTCGGAAGCATCCATTTCAAGAATGGCATTATCAATATCACAGCCTACCAAAGCCGCTAAAAGATGCTCACAAGTTGTGATCTTTACTCCCAGTTTTTCTAATGTTGTTCCTCTTTCTGTAGCTACAACGTAATTAACGTCTGCTTCGACCTGAGGATGCCCTTCCAAATCTGTTCTTACGAATACGAAACCTGTATTTTCTTTTGCAGGTTTCATGGTTAATTTTACTTCTTTACCAGTATGAAGTCCGATTCCGGAAAGTGTCACTTCCTGCTGAAGTGTTTTTTGCATATCACTCATTAGTTTAATCTTTTGAGTTATTCTCGAGATTATTTATTCTTTTTACCACTTCAGGTAAGTTTCTGAAATGTACATAACTTCTAAGATAGTCGTTGTAGCTGATCGCCGGAGATCCATAAATGGTTTCTCTGTCGTTTACGCTGGAATTTACGCCACTCTGAGCCTGTATTTTTACCTGATTTCCTATTTTGATGTGTCCTACAACACCTACCTGACCTCCAATCTGGTTCCAGTCTCCGATGGTTGTAGATCCTGCAATTCCGGCTTGTGCGGCAATTACATTGTTTTTTCCGATTTTTACGTTGTGTGCGATCTGGATCAGGTTATCAATTTTAGTACCTTTTCCGATTACGGTAGAACCAATGGTTGCTCTGTCTATACTGCAGTTGGAACCAATTTCCACATCGTCTTCAATGATAACGTTTCCTAACTGCGGAATTTTTTTGAATCCGTCCGGAGTCGGCTGAAATCCGAAACCGTCTCCTCCGATTACGGTATTGGAATGAATAACACAATTGTCTCCGATGATGCAGTAATCGTAAATTCTCGCTCCACTGTCAATTTTACAGTTTTTCCCGATCTTCACCCCTTTTCCGATGTAAACCTGCGGATAAATCTGGCTTCCCTCTCCCACTTTTGCCTTTTCTGAAACGTAGGTAAAAGCTCCGATATACACATCTTCTCCGATTACGGCAGTTTCATGAATGGATGAACCATTTTCGATTCCTTTTCTTCTTCCCTGCATTTCCTGATATAAATTCATGAGAACCTGAAAAGAAAGATAAGCATCCTTTACTGCAATAACAGTAGGAAGGTAAGAATCTTTTGAGATAAGCTTTTCCGAAACAATGATAACGGAACATTTTGAAGTCTCTAAATAATGCGAAAATCTATCCTGCGCGATGAAAGAAAGATGTCCTGTTTCCCCGCTTTCTATAGGCGAAACTCCAGTAATAAGTGCATTCTCGTCACCTATTATTTTTCCGTCGATAAAACTTGCAATTTGCGAAGCTGTAAATTCCATATTCTGCAAAGATAAGAAATTCTGTAATTCGCAAACATTTTTTAGTTTTCGGAACGTGAATTTTAATATTCTTTAAGAAATAATGTGTGAAATATTTCTTGGAAATGTAAGAATATATCTTGTGGTTTTATTTATCATCAAGCCCGATAAAAGCTGGTCTTCCGATTCGTCAAGACGTATTTTTTTACCGTTTTTCTGCAACAGATAAATCGGCTGTTTTTCGGTATCGTAAGGAAGGAGTTTTCTTTTTATTTCGTGTACGAGTTCGCTCCCATTATCGATTCCGAAAAATTCATTCACATTCTTTATTTTTTCTTCAATAAAACCCGGCTCAAAAGGATGAGATGAAATAATGGTTTTCGGAAGGTTTCTCTGGATCACACATTTACACCAATACGAGAGAATCATATCCTCTGCATTCTGCCAGTTTTTCATTGCCTGAATAATATCATTGTCATCAAGTTGTGTAAAACGTTCCACATCTTCATCCGTGGCTGCACTTTTTCCGCGATGCAGAAAATATTTCAGGTTTTCAGTTGCCACCAAATCGATTCCCTGTGAAACCAGAAGCTTGGCTCTTTCCAGAATTTTAACCAAAAGAAATTCTGCCAGAGCGGATGTTTTATGATAATACACCTGCCAATACATAAACATTCTGGCCGTGAGGAAATTCTCAATAGAATAAACGCCTTTTGCATCAATTACCAGCTCGCCCTCATCACAGACGTTCATCATGGAGATGATTCTTTGTGTATTGATGCTTCCTTCGGAAACTCCCGTAAAAAAGCTGTCCCGTTTCAGATAATCCAAACGATCGACATCAAGCTGTGAAGAAATAAGCTGGTTGAAAAACTTTCGGTGGTATTTTCCCTGAAACATTTCGATAGCGCAGGATAATTCTCCGTTAAATTCATCATTCAGACGATTCATTAACAATAAAGACAGTTTTTCATGATGCCAATCGTCCATCAGCATACTTTCCAGAGCGTGGGAAAACGGACCATGACCAATATCATGCATTAAAATCGCCAACATTGCCCCTTTTTCTTCCTCTTCTGAAATTTTCACGCCTTTCTGCTTCAAGGTTTCCAAAGCCGTAAACATCAAATGCATGGCTCCCAAAGCGTGGTGAAATCTTGTATGTGTCGCGCCCGGAAAAATCAGGTTTAAAAGTCCTGTCTGCCCGATTCTTCTTAATCTCTGAAAGTAAGGATGCTCGATGATGTCGAATAAAATTTCATGGGGAATTTTGATGAATCCGTGAACGGGATCGTTGATAATTTTTAGCTTGTTCTGCATTGAAAACGTCTGTATTTGCAAACAAATTTAGGAATTTTATATTTTAGAGGTAATTAATTTTCATTAAACTGTTTGTTGTTTTAAAAGTAACTTTCTTTGTTGAATTTGTTTTTAACACAAAGTCCGCAAAGATTTTTTTTACAGTTGTGCTGCATATTTTCGTTCGGAAAGGCGTTTCACTCAGCAAAGGCTGGATAAAAATCTTCTCTAATAAATAGTTGTGCTGTTTGTGTTTAAAAGCTATCTTTGACTGAATAACCTTTTCATGAGAAAACTCTCACTCTTTATCATTCTATTTTTCTGTTTACAATTTTCAGCACAGGCTTTATCGGAAACCCAAAAGCTTGAATCGTTATGTAAAGTATGGGGATTTTTGAAATACTATCATCCGAATGTAGCAAAAGGTAAGTTTAACTGGGATCAGCAGTTATTTCAGAAAATTGATGAACTTGAAAATATTAACGATAAAGATCAATTGAATGAATTGTATTCTAACTGGATTGAAAGTCTCGGAAAAACTGAAGATTGTAAAAATTGTATAAATGATAACGATAAAGTTTATTTCTTAAAAAATTTTGATCTCGGATGGATGGATGATCAGCGTATTTTTTCTGAAAATGTAAGTGAAAAGCTGAAATTTATTGAGAACAACAGGAATATCGGTGAAAATTATTATTTCGGATTAAACGGAAGAAAGGTTTATTTCAGGAATGAAAATTCTTACGGATCGAAATTTACTTCAAAACAAATTGCCCTTTTTGAACTGTTCAGATATTGGAATTATGCAGAATATTTTTTTGCCTACAAATATAAAACCGATCAGAACTGGAATGATGTTTTACGAGAAATGATTCCTAAATTTCTTGCTGTTGATAATGATGAAAGCTATCATTTAACTTTAGCTGAACTTGTGACCAAAACGGATGATTCGCATGCTTTTTTATTTTCAAGGCTGATTAGTTTAAACCAATATGGAAGGAAAAATGTTCCGGTGCAGTATTCTTACGCGGAAGGAAAGCTTGTTGTAACGAAAGCCTATCCGAATATTTTCAATGAAGAAAATCCGCTGAAAACCGGCGATGTTATTTATGATATTGAAGGATTAACGATTCCTCAGAAAGTTAATTTATTTGGAAAATATATTCCAGCTTCGAATTCCTGGGGAAAGATCAACAAGTCGAAATATCTTTTTCTGTATACCAATAAAGATTCACTTGAGCTTAAAATTGAAAGGAATGGCAAAAATTCAGCCTTAAAAGTAAAAACGTACTCACAAAAAGAAATTATCCGGGAAAATCCTCCGGTTCCTGAAAAATGGAAGTTTCTTGATGATGAAAAAAAGGTGGGTTATGTGAACATGGGGTTGATTAAAAGATCTGATTTGAATAACATGTTTGAAAATCTGAAAAATACGGAATCCATCATTTTCGACTCCAGAAATTATCCGAATATGACGATTTTGCCTTTAAGCAGATTATTGCTTCCAGAAAATAAAATTTACTATGAGTTTATTTTTCCTGAAACCCGGTATTTAAGCAAATTTTACCGCCGTAAAAACAGCATTGGAAGAAATAATCCGGACTATTATAAAGGAAATGTGGTCATTCTCGTTAATGAAGTTACCCAAAGTCAGGCTGAAACTACTGTAATGATGCTTAAGCAGCATCCGAAAGCAAAAGTAATCGGAGGCTATACTTCCGGCGCAAACGGTGATGTCATTTCATTTAATATTGCCGGTCTCGAAACGTGTTTTACAGGTTTGGGAGCCTATTATCCGAACGGAAGAGAAACGCAGCGCATCGGGATTATTCCGGATATTATCGTACGACCGACCGTGAAGGGAATACAGCAGGGAAAAGACGAAATTATGGAAAGAGCTCTGGAATATTTAAAAAGTGGAAATTAAATAAAAGAAAAACGTAATTATTCCGTTATTTCATTTAACTTATATTTAACTTTACGTCTGCGGATTTTGGCAGATTTTAGAATTAATTGGTCAGCAATTTGATACAATAACCATGTAAAAAAATAATTATGTCGGAAAAGATATTATGGATAGATGATGAAATAGATCTACTTAAACCACACATCGTTTTTCTTGAAAAAAAGGGATATCAGGTAACTCCCGTTAATAACGTTAATGAGGCTCTGGAACTTATGGACTCGGAGAAGTTTGCGCTGACGCTGATTGATGAGAATATGCCCGGAATTTCAGGTCTTGAAGCGATTCCGATGATTAAGGATAAAGACAACTCACTGAAAATCGTTATGGTAACGAAAAGTGAGGAAGAACATATCATGGAAGAAGCAATCGGATCGCAGATTGCAGATTACATCCTGAAACCGGTAAATCCTAACCAGATTTTACTGTCATTAAAGAAAAATCTTCAGCAGGATAACCTTGTGGAGCAGAAAACGATTCTGCAGTATCAGCAGGAATTCAGGAATCTTTCTATGGAGCTTTCTTATTTAAGAACGTATCAGGATTGGGCGGAATATTATAAGAAAATTCTTAACTGGGAAATTAAATTTGATAAAGTAACGGATAATGAGTTTGCGGATCTTCTTCAGTCACAAAAAGAGGAAGCCAATATCCAGTTTGCCAAATTTATTGAAAAAAATTACGAAGACTGGCTTCACGATTCGGATAAACCGATCATGAGCCATACGCTTTTCAAGGATAAAGTGAAACCTGAGGTTGAAAAAGATAAGGTTTTGCTTCTGATGGTTGATAATCTTCGTTATGACCAGTGGAAAGTTATTGAACCTTTATTTACGAAGTATTACAACAAGGTTTCTGAGGATTATTATTACAGTATTCTTCCGACTGCAACCCAATATGCAAGAAATTCTTTTTTTGCAGGTTTAATGCCTTCAGAGATTGAAAAACGTTTTCCTGACAAATGGTTTAACGACAATGAAGAAGGAAATAAAAACGAATTTGAGCGCGATTTTCTTGAAGATCAGATGAAAAGAATCGGTTTAAGCTCGAAATCCATGAAATATCTGAAAGTATTGAATGCTGATTTCGAGAGAAAGATTTACGACGATTTTAACCAGCATAAAAACAATGATCTATTGGTAATTGTTTATAATTTTATTGATATTCTTTCTCATGCGAAAACGGACAATCATATTGTAGATCAGCTGATCCGTGATGATAAAACCTTCAGATCTTTAACGTTGAACTGGTTTGAGAATTCTTCTTTATTGAAAATCATCAAGGTTGCCGCAGAAAACGGTTTCAAACTGGTGATTACTACTGATCACGGAACAGTTTACGTAAAAAAACCGAGTAAAGTTGTAGGAGACAGAGAAACTTCTACGAATATCCGTTACAAGACCGGAAAAAGTTTAACGTATGACGACAGTGATGTTTGGGCAATTACGAATCCTGAAAAGCTGTTTTTACCGAAAGGAAATTTAAGTTCTAAATATATTTTTGCGAAGAATAATATTTTCCTTGCTTATCCAAAGAACTATAATCACTTTGTAAATTACTATAAAGAAACGTACCAGCATGGAGGGATTTCACTGGAAGAGTGTATCATTCCATTCAGTATTTTGGAACCCAAGTAGTTTTTCATAGTTTGACTTCGGGTGACGAGAGGGGCGGAAAAAATCAAAGATTTTTTCCGCTTCTTTTTTATTAATACTTTTGAATTATGAAATTAATCACTTATAACGTCAACGGAATCCGTGCTGCTTTTACGAAAGATTTTTTAGGCTGGCTGAAAACGGCTGATCCGGATATTATCTGCATTCAGGAGAGTAAAGCAGGAAATGACCAGATCGATATTGAAAGTCTCGAAAAACTGGGATATCACAGTTACTGGCATTCCGCAGTAAGAAAAGGCTACAGCGGCGTTGGAATTGCGTCTAAAATAAAGCCCAACCATGTAGAATACGGCTGCGGTATTGAAAGCTATGATAATGAGGGAAGAATCATCCGTGCAGATTTTGATGAATTTTCCGTCATTTCTGTATATGTTCCTTCTGCTTCAAATATCGAACGGCTGGATTTTAAAATGCAGTTTTGCCATGATTTTTTAGAGTACATTAAAAATTTAAAGAAAGAAATTCCGAATCTGATCATTTCAGGAGATTTTAATATCTGTCATGAAGAAATAGATATTCATAACCCGAAAGGTTTACAAAATGTTTCCGGCTTTTTACCGATGGAAAGAGAATGGATGACGAATTTCATCAATGAATGTGAACTGATCGACAGTTTCAGGTTTTTTAATAATGAACCCGACCATTATACATGGTGGAGTTACAGACAAAATTCCCGGGAAAGAAATAAGGGATGGAGACTGGATTATAATTTCACTTCCTACAGTTTAAAAGATAAGCTCTCCAGAGCCGTTATTTTGAAGGAAGCCGTACATTCTGACCATTGTCCTGCGCTGGTAGAATTAAGCCTTTAAAACAAAGCAAAAAGCCAACTGAATCAGTTGGCTTTTTAAAATTTAAATCATAAATTTTAGTCGACAATTTCATATTCCACCGGAATTGTACCTCTGCCGGTATCTCCGATTTCATCGAACGCTGCCTTAGACATATCTAAAGCTCTTGATGAATGGTAAGGTCCTCTATCATTTACTTTCACTATTACCTCTTTACCATTATTAAGGTTGGTTACCTTAATGTTTGTTCCAAATGGAAGCGTTCTGTTGGCTGCGGTGAACTTTGCATTATCAAAGATCTCTCCGCTTGCTGTTTTTCTACCGTTAAATTTATCGTGGTAGTACGATGCATAACTTGTTTTTTTCGCATCTATGGCATTCATTTTGAAAGAATAAATACCAAGGGTTGAAATCATCATTATGATTACGAGAATGAATCTTTTCATCATTTTGAAATTTTATTGGTTTTGACAGGGGCAAATCTATAAGGAATCTTTTAAAGTGCCTACTTTATTTGTTAACAAGTGTTAATGAAAATAAAATTTTATGTTAATATTTTTCTTAACGCCCTATAAACAGGCTACTTAAGGCACAGTGTTAAAAAGTGTTAAAAAACAAAAGCAAAAGTTAACAATTTTAACTAAATAATTAAGATTAAGATTTTTTTAACATAATTATTCATCTACCAATCAATAAGTTAATGAATTTTAGCATTTGTTTTCCAACAAATAAATTTTAAATCAATTGGATGATCTCACGGTTATACTGACCTACAATCAATATGAATTAGTATGAATTCAGGATAATAATATTTAGCATTTGATTTTTAAAAATCCTTTAATCAAAAAACATTTTAAAGCATTCTGATTATTTAAACTATAAACATCGCAAAGGCGCAAAATATTCATTAAATACGTTCTCCTCTTAAGCTGCAAAGATTTTATCTACGATGAAATTAAGATTGAATCCTTATTAAAAATCTTTGACTTTACTGCGTTTTTAAGACTTAAGATTAATAAAAAATTTAAACAAATTCATCAATAAAAAAACCAATGAGAAGTCTCATTGGTTTTGTATATAGATATTTTTAAAATATTATTTGAAATATTCAATAATATAGTCATAAGTATCTGCAGGATAAACAACAGACATGCTTGGAGAACCTGTAACTGCCGCACCGGTTGTTGAATCATAAGAATATAATTCTTTAGAGAAAACTATTTTATTTCCGGTAGAAGCCTTTTTAAAGATTGTAATTCCGTACATTGAAGTAAGACCTGTTGGAACAGCTAAAGTTACCGCTGTTGAACTTCCTGTTGTAGTAAACTGTCCTTTATATGCATAAACAGGATTACCATCTACCAATGTGTTTGTTGCAACACCGGCTAAAGCGTTATTTACAGCATTAAATTTTGCAGAAGCAGCACCTAATGGCAACCATCTTCCATTGGCAATACTTGTAGACTGACCAGGATTAGAGAAGTAATAAAACCCTGGAGTTACAGCTACCTGAACACCTTGTCCTGAAACAGTATTACCTGTACCGCTATTGTAAACAATCATACCATCAAAAGCAGTTGGGAAAGTTACACCATCTAAATTTGTTGTTTTAAATGTCCAGGTTACCAAGTTAGTAGTTGGAAAATACAATCCTTTTCCAACATTATTGGCAGTACCTGTAGATGCTGTATCGAAATTAGAAGAAGCATCAAAGAATGGATTTTCTCCAGTAATATTATTAGCTACGATACCATTACTAGCTACCTGAGCAGATGCAGAGTTAACACCCAATACCGTAAGGGAAATTCCTAATAAGGCTCTAAATATATTTTTCATTGCTTTGTTTTATTAAATATTAATGTATTATCTACTTGCACTGTTCCACCAGTTAGTTCCATCTGAAATAAACATAGCTGCAGAACCTCCGGCTAAGTTAGGAAAGTTCAAAGGCCATGCAATACCATTTGCATTTGTAGGAGCTACAGCACCCCCCGTATTATTTCTAATCATAAGAACTCTACCAGTATTTGCTCCTGTCGGGCTTGGTAATGCAAGCTGTCCGCTAATAGCATTATTTGTAATAACAACTAAATAGTCGCTAGAATTCCAGTCTACGTTAGAAGAACCTGTATATGTTCTTACACTGGTAGCGTATACAGCACCCTGTGTCTGGAAATTACCATTCACGATAGTTTTTGCTGTTCCCGTAGAAAAAGTTAAATTATTGTTGTTTTGTGTTACAGTTCTATTTCCTGCTAAAGTACCATCATTAAGATAAATACTTGTATCAGTAGCAGAACCTCCTCCACCTACGGCAACCCAAACTGAGTTTGTTGCATCATAGTAGTAGAATCCAGTGGCAGTAATATTTACTGCTTTTCCAGAAGCAGCACCATCAGCAATTGAGGAAACAAATGCCAATGCCCCGTTCTGTGTTGCAGTATACACAGCATCTTTTGCCTGTAACTGACCTCTTGTCAAACGAGGGACCAATAATGCGTCCGGCTTAGTTGCGTCAGTAGGAGTACCGACAACATCTAAAGTAGCAGCGGGAGTAGTTGTATTAATCCCCACTCTTCCTTGCTGAGCCTGAGCGATTGCTACAAATCCGACTAACATAGTCGCTGTTAATAAAAATTTTTTCATAAGTTTTTAAAGATTTTAAATTACATTTTAACTAACGAATGTGTTTCTCAGATCAGGGTGCCATCCCCAATGTGTGCATCCATTAGTAAAAATAAAATATTTTTAATTATATAATTTCAAAAAACATTTTTTTTACATTTTATAAAAGCTTAATTGATAGCTTAATACTTATGTAAAATCTCTTTATAATGCAAAGTTAATATTTTTAAAATTATTTTCATAACAATAGATGAAAAAGTTTTAACAATTTAATTTACAAAAACAAAACAATATTGATAATCAGTAAATTAAAAAATTAACAATCGTGATTTCATAAATGTTAATTTTTATTAATAAATCAATAACATTATATTAATCAGAACAATATACGTCTTTTTTTAATAAAAAATCAACTAATTGGGAATAATTTTAAATTAATTCTCCATACAGATCAAACTCCTCAGCCGAGGTAATCTTTATCTCCGCAAAATCTCCGATAGAAATATATGTATTTTCTGCAGAAACCAAAACGGTATTGTCTATGTCCGGAGAATCGTATTCTGTTCGTCCAATAAAATAATTTCCTTCTTTTCTGTCGAAGATGCATTTATACACGTTCCCAATTTTCTCCTGATTTTTCTCCCATGAAATCTGAGACTGGATTTCCATAATTTCTTCCACTCTGGCTTCTTTCACTTCCTGCGGAACATCGTCTTCCAATACATAAGCTCCTGTATTTTCTTCGTGAGAGTAAGTAAAGCATCCCAGTCTGTCGAATCTCTGTTCTCTTACCCAGTCTTTAAGCTCATTGAAAATTTCCTGAGTTTCTCCGGGATAACCAACGATAAGCGTTGTTCTGATCGCCATATCCGGAACTTTTTCTCTGAATTTTGAAAGAAGAGCATCCGTTTTTTCGTGAGTAGTCCCTCTCTTCATCGATTTTAGTAAATCTGAATTGATGTGCTGAAGAGGAATATCTATATAATTACAAACTTTGGGTTCTTCTCTAATGATATCCAGAACATCTTCCGGAAATCCGCTCGGAAAAGCATAATGAAGACGAATCCATTCAATTCCTTCCACTTTTACCAATTCTTTTAAAAGGTCTCCAAGCGCGCGTTTTTTATAAATATCTAAACCATAATAAGTAAGATCCTGCGCAATCAAAATCAGTTCTTTGGTTCCTTTTTTTGCCAATTTCTGTGCTTCTGTAACCAGTTTTTCAATCGGAGTTGAAACGTGACCTCCTCTCATGAGAGGGATTGCACAGAATGAACAAGGTCTGTCGCAGCCTTCGGAAATCTTTAAGTATGCGTAATGTTTTGGTGTAGTGGTAAGTCTTTCCCCAACCAATTCATGTTTGTAATCTGCCCCTAAATGTTTTAATAAAATAGGAAGATCTCTCGTCCCGAAATATTGATCAACATCCGGAATTTCTCTTACCAGATCCGGCTTATATCTTTCCGAAAGACATCCTGTTACAAAAACTTTCTCAACTTCTCCCCTGTTTTTTGCTTCTACATAATCAAGAATCGTATTAATAGATTCTTCTTTTGCATTGTCTATAAATCCGCAGGTATTAATTACAACGATGTCTCCTTTGTCTTCATGTACCACTTCTTTACCATTGGCTTTAAGCTGACTCATTAAAACTTCGGAATCATATACATTTTTGGAACAACCCAACGTTACTACATTTATTTTTTTCTTCCCTACGGATTTTGTACGCATCTTTTTGATTTTGAGTTTGCAAAGATACAAAATATTGAAGAGTCTGTATTAAAAAATAAAAACCACTTCAATAAGTGGCTTTCATAATATTAAAAATTCTTTTCTTTAAAGCTTGCTGCATTTTCATCCTTTTCAGAAAGTACAGCTTCACTGTCAGAGATTTTCCAGTCGATATTCAGATCCGGATCATTGTATTTTACACATCCTTCTGATTCTTTATTATAAAAATTATCGCATTTATATGAGAAAACGGCAGTTTCGCTTAAAACAGAAAATCCATGTCCGAAACCTCTTGGAATATAAAGCTGTGTTTTATTTTCCGCCGTAAGCTCAATCCCAAACCATTTTCCGAACGTTGGAGAGTCTTCTCTAAGATCTACCGCTACATCCCAGACTTTCCCTTCCAGACAGGATACCAGTTTTGCCTGTGCGTGTTCTCCTTTCTGTAAATGAAGCCCCCTCAAAACACCATAAGAAGATTTTGAAATATTATCCTGAACAAAATGTCCGTTCATTCCGGTAAGTTCCTCAAATTTCTTTTCATTGAATTTTTCGAAAAAATATCCTCTGTCGTCTTCGAAAATTGTCGGTTCTATAATATAACAGTCCTTTAAAGGAGTTTCTTTTATTTTCATAACTTTTATTTCTTGAATCAGTACTTATTATAGTTGATATTGTTTTTTCAAGCTCCATTTCAATCCGAGATAAATGATGCCTACGGGAATAAAAATCACAGGAATAATAATCCAGATTGCCCAGTGTGAATATATTAAAAATAAATTTATAATTGCCTGTACCAAAGCATAAACAAAACTTATCAGCAGATGGGAAACCTTTTTTTCGTTGGCAAAGAGCTGGTATAAATGTCTTCTGTGTGCCTCAAATATATTTTCTTTAAGCAGTAATCTTTCTACTATGGTAAGAACTACTTCGATTCCGTATACGGAAAGAAGAAATATATATTTATAGTCCTGAGTTTTCATAATTAATAAGGTAATAAGACCGATTACCCAAAAAGCGATTGCCATACTTCCGACATCACCCGCGAAACATTTTGCTTTTTTTCTGAAATTAAAGAACAGAAAAACGACGCAGGCTAAAACAGGATAAAGAATAAAATTTTCATCGGTGAATGAAATTACCTTTTCATTAATGTACAATAATGATGATAAGCCCACTAAACTGTATAAACCCGTCATTCCGTTGATGCCATCCATAAAGTTATAAGCATTCAAGGTACCAATAATCAGAATAAACAGTATGGGCCAAACCCAAATTGGCATTAAATTAAATGCTCCTGTAAAATACAGTAATAAAACTACAGAAATAAAATGAACGGAAAGCCTTATTTTATTTGAAAGGGTTACAATATCATCTATAAAACTGATCGTACTTATTGCCAGTAATCCTAAACCAAATGACCAGTAGTTTTCTATGACTTCATTAAAATTAAATGCAGAAAATATAATGAAAGCAACAGGAAAAATAATTCCTCCTCCTCTCAATGTGATTTGTGTATGTGCACTTCTGTGATTAGGCTTATCTATAATATTGTATTTATCTGCTATTTTAAAATAGATGAGCATAGATATAAAAAGCAGAATTGTTACGATTAAAAATTCCATAGTTTACAGTTGAAATTTTTCTATTACGTTTGAAGGATTATAATTTAATTCTCTCTTTATTTTTTCATTAGAAAATGTAAGAGAATCTGTTATTTTTCTTAATTTCAAAGAATTAATTGGAGCTTTATTTCCCAATAAGTCACCCACTAAAGCCATTGATGTTGCCAGAAAAAAAGGAATACTTTTCGGAGATTTCTTTTTTAATTTGGCTGATATTTTTTCAGAGATTTCTTTAAAAGCAGGATTTGCATCATCACAAACATTATAAATTCCACCCTCTTTTCCCAGCATTTTCACGGTTATCTCAGCAAAATCTTCCACCCAGAATACACTTTTTCTTGCTGTTCCTCCTGCAATATTAAAATATTTTCCCGATTTAATCGCTTTAATCATATCTCCCAGATTACCCGGAGGATTGGGTCCTGCAATTAAAGAAGGTCTGAGAATGAACAGTTTTACATTCTTTTCTTTGCACCATTTAGTAAGAAATTCCTCTGCCATCAATTTGCTTTCAGCATAAGGCGTGTATCCTTCCAATGGCATATCTTCAGTTATATTTTCACCGAAATCTTTACCATAAACAGCCACTGTGCTTATAAAAACAAAATATTCCGGCAGATTTTCTTCCAAAGCATTACAAAGGTTTTTTGTTCCTTCAAAATTTACTTTGTAAAATACACTTTCTTCTTCCTTAGTTTTAGGAACAGAATGCGCTTTACCAGCAGCATGAAAAATAATATCAAACTTTTCTTTAAAAGGAGTTATGGCATCGGTAATATTAAATATATAATCTGCATTGGAAGTTCCAAAGGTCTTTACTTCAAAATTTTTCTTCTGAAGCAAAGGAATTACATTTTTTCCCAAAAAACCGTTGGCTCCTGTAAATAGCACTTTCATTTAAATAATATTATAAAATTTATTCAGCATGATCTCTTCTGAAAATTTTTTCTCTGCTACTTTTCTTGCTTTTTGTTTCATTATTTCTAATTCTTGAACAGACGTTTCATCGAAAGAATTAAAAAAATCCAGAATGTTCTGTTCTTCAAAATGCTGAAATGAATACCCTATATTTTCTTCTCTTAAAAGTAAATCTATTTCGCTGTTTTTTTCTCCAACATATAAAACCGGTTTTCCGGCAGCTAAAATATTGTATGTTTTTGAAGGAACTCCCAATCCGAACATTTTAGGCGCTAAACTTACAAATGACACATCTGCCTTATTTAATACCTGAAGCTGATCTTCTCTTGAATAAGCTCCGTCAAAGAAAACATTCTTCAGCTTATTTTCCTCTACATATTCCAACATTGTATTCTTAACAGCTCCTTCTCCGACAAAATGAAAAACCAGACGATTATTTTTCACTTTTTTTATAATATGCAATAATTCAATTAATCCCTGAACTCTTCCTAAATTTCCGGCATACTGAAAGATGATCCTGTCTTTTAAAGATGAATCCTCATTAAGTACTTCTTCTTTCAAGAGCGGATAAATACCTTCCGTATCTCCCCAGTTTTCAATGATCTCAATTTTCGAATGGCGGTTATATTTTCTGATTTTAGCTTCAATAACTTGCTGCATATCTCTGCCTAATGTAATCAGCAGATCAGCTTTTGAATACGCTTTATCAAAAATACTTCTGAGAACTCTGTATAGTACTGACTTTTCAGATTTAATGATTCCGGCAGGAATGGTATTTTCGGGAAAAACATCATGAACCAGAATAATTAATTCTATTTTTTTTAATCTTTTAAGGATTGAAACAAGCAGAATTAAAGGCGCCGGATTCGTAACCATAAAAACCTTTTCTCCCTTTTTAACGTTTTTCCAAAGATAAAAAAAGATAGAAAGAGACAGAAAAACAAATCTTAGAGATCTGCTCAACAGACTGTTTTTGTTTCCGCCCCATCCTTTTATTCTGTGAACATTTACGCGGGAATCCAGACTAAAATGACTGCTTTTCTTTTGCTTGTCATACACAGGATCTCCACAAACAACTTTTACATCATACTTTTCCGAAAGTCTGTTTGCTATTTTTGTGAGTATAAAAGAAGTTGAAGTTTCTTCAGGATAAAAAAGTTCGGTTGCGATCCAGAGATTTTTCATTATTTTTTGCTCCAAACAACTCTGTTAACGTAATCCGTATAACTCAGAATAATTCTTACCATTTTCTCTGAAACATTCGGCATTGAATAATCTGAAACCGGTCTGTAATTTCTTTCTGTTCCTACTTTCTGCTGCTGAAGCTGCGTTAATCCCTGTAAGATTCTTTCCGGAGATAAACCGACCATCATTACGGATGCTTCTTCCATTGCTTCCGGTCTTTCGTGTGCATCTCTGATATTTAAAGCACGGAAATTTAAGATAGAAGACTCCTCTGAAATAGTTCCAGAATCTGATAAAACAGCATAACTTCTCATCTGTAACGCATTATAATCATGGAATCCAAGCGGTTTTAAGAACTGAATTTCCGGTCTTACCTCAACCTGCTTTTTATCGATCATGTTTCTGGTTCTCGGGTGTGTAGAAACAATGATCGGATAACCAAATTTTTCTGCAATGGCATTTAAACTTTCTATTAATCCGTTGAAGTTTTTCTCAGAATTAATATTTTCTTCTCTGTGGGATGATACCACAAAGTATTTTCCTTCTTCTAAATTCAGACGGCTTAAAACATCTGAACTCTCGATCTGAGGAAGATAATGATTCAGCACTTCAAACATAGGAGAACCCGTTTTGATGATTCTGTCTGCAGGAAGACCTTCTCTTAAAAGATATTCTCTTGCGATGTCTGAATAGGTTAAATTAATATCTGCAGTGTGATCTACAATTTTCCTGTTGGTTTCTTCCGGAACCCGCTGATCGAAACATCTGTTTCCAGCTTCCATATGGAAAATAGGAATCTGTCTTTTCTTGGCAGGAATGGCACAAAGACAAGAATTGGTATCTCCTAAAACCAAAAATGCTTCAGGCTGCAATTCTTCCAAAAGAGGATCTATTTTAATTAAAATATTTCCCACCGTTTCTGTTGCCGTTTTACCTGCTGCTTCCAGAAAATAATCCGGTTTACGAAGTCCCAAATCTTCAAAAAAGATCTGGTTCAGCTCGTAATCGTAGTTTTGACCTGTATGGACGATAATATGTTCAATGGCTTCGGAAGCATCCAAAGCTGATAATACTCTTGATAGTCTAATGATTTCCGGTCGTGTTCCTACAACCGTCATTACTTTTAGTTTTTTCATTGTATTTTTTTTGCCTTTGCAAAGATAAATTTTAATGTCTGTTTATTGGAGAAGCCCGTGAAGTTTATAATTAAATATTATTAAACTTCCACAAAATAGGTATCTGAATCTTCCGGATTAAAGGGTTCATTGATCCAGAAAATAGTGTACAGTTCTTCTTCTCCGATGTTTTTAATATTGTGGGTATACCAAATCGGCATATCTACATAAGCGGGTTCGTTTCCGTCTAAATAAAAATCTAGGACCTCATCGCTGTCTATTTTTCTTAATTGAATAAGGGCTTTGCCTTTAATTACCGCAAATCTTTCGATTTTTCTTGTATGAAAATGGTTTCCTCTGGTAATTCCCGGAACCGTAGTGGAAAAAGAACACTGTCCGCCGATTCCCAAACGAATTACTTCCACAAAAGCCCCTCTCGGATCGGTGTGCTGTGTAAATTTTACGGGATAATGATTTTTAATATCAAAATAACAACGGAATGTATTGAAAAGATTAAGATCGAATTTCGTTTCCAACACCGGAATTTCTCCGTTATCAAAATAAAGCTTTTTGTAATTTTCAAGTTTAGCTAAAACTTCAGAAACTTTATTTACGGATGTGTGAGGAACTTCATATAATTCGTTGGTTTCTGCAACTTCAATCTGATTGATGATTTCCTGAACAAGTTCTCCGACATAGATTAATTTTACTTCTCCATCATTATCAATCACAGGATTTTCGCCGTGGGTAAGTTTATGACAGAATGTTGCGATGAAAGAATTGTAATTCGGTTTTCCAAAAGGTCCGAAAACGTTAGGAATAATCATCCCTGTAAATTTACCTCCATTGTTTTTTGCCCAGTCTGCAAATAATTCTCTGCCTTCTTTTTTAGATTTACCGTACAGATTATCTCTTTCTTCCTGAGAAGATGATGAGAAAAGAACGTGTGCTTTTGATCCTGTTCTCTGTAAAGAGTCTGTCAGTTTTTTAACAAGCTCTACATTATTATTGAAGATTACTTCCGGATCGGGGTGACGATTCATGGCTGCAAGATGTACAATAACGTCGCACTGCTTTACGAAGTCGTCCAGTTTTTCAGGAGATTCGAAAAAATCTCTTTCGAAAGAAATTCTTTCAAATTTTTCAGGCTGTAAGCCCAAAGTGTTATATAAATGCGAACCAACGAAGCCGTTCTGTCCGGTAATTCCTATTTTTTTCATTGCTGTAAATTTTTAAAGTAATCAATAGAAAATCGATAATCATCTTCTATTTCTCCCAAAGCATAATCTGCCATTACCAATAATTTTGATTCTTGCACTTTGGATTGAATAGCACTTGCATATCCTTGTGGAATATGAAGAATATCCAACTGATCTGCATGAAGTTCAAATTCCAAAATTTCTGAATCTTTTGAGGGTGTTTCCCAATGATCAATTTTTATTAATCTTATGATAAAGATTCCCTGTAATGCAGAGAACCATCGCTGTTCAGTTTTGTGACCTGTCCAACCTCTTATAAAATCTGTATCTTTATTTTCGATACAGTATATTCTTTTAATTGCCGAAACATCAAAGTTATTGTTAAAAAACAAACTGCCTCTTTCGTCAGAATATTTTCCTCCTTCTATGATTGCAGGAATAGCCATAATAAAAATTAATCAGGATATTGCATTATATCTTCTCCCAGAACTTCTTTTCTGATTAATGGGAGTTTTAATAAAAGTTTTTTCATTCCTTCAACATCTTCCTGTTTTGTATTATGAGAATGGTAGTCTTCTATTTTGGAAATATCTTCTACCCCTTCTGAAAAATACTGTGCGTAATTAAGATCTCTGTTATCGGCAGGGATTCTGTAAAAATCTCCCATATCTTCGGCTTTCAGCATCTCTTCACGCGTACAAAGGGTTTCGTAGAGTTTTTCACCGTGTCTCGTTCCGATTACTTTTACCGGATTATCGGCTTTAAACATTTCTTTCAAAGCCTGAGCAAGATCTCCGATAGTTCCTGCAGGCGCTTTATTAACGAAAAGGTCTCCTGAGTTTCCGTGTTCGAAAGCAAAAAGAACTAAATCTACCGCTTCCTCTAACGACATTAAGAATCTTGTCATACTCGGATCTGTAATGGTAATGGATTCGCCACTTTTAATCTGTTTTACAAATAACGGAATTACCGATCCTCTGGAAGCCATTACGTTTCCATATCTTGTAAGGCAAACTGTTGTATTTTCCAGATTACGTGATGCGGCAACGGCTACTTTTTCCATCATTGCTTTGGAAATTCCCATTGCATTGATAGGATATGCGGCTTTGTCTGTACTTAGACAGATTACTTTTTTTACATTGTTTTTAGCTGCGGCATCAATTACGTTTTGGGTTCCTTCCACATTGGTTTTTACAGCCTGCATCGGGAAAAATTCGCAGGAAGGCACCTGCTTTAAAGCTGCGGCATGAAATACATAGTCTACTCCTCTCATTGCAGGTTCTACACTTCTGTAATCTCTTACATCTCCGATATAGAATTTCAGTTTATCGCTTTTAAACTGGTTTCTCATATCATCCTGCTTTTTCTCGTCGCGGGAAAAAATACGGATTTCTCTGAAGTGATCTGTATTGATGAATTTTCTTAAAACAGCCGTTCCGAATGAACCTGTTCCACCTGTGATAAGAAGGACTTTATTTTGTATTTCCATAATTTATATTTTAATGCAGTAAAGAAATTAATGTATTGATTTCATTCTTTACTTTAGACTCTGAGTTGATTGTATTTTTTTGCAAAGATAGTGATAATGCTTCAGTAATAGAATCTACTTCTAAAGGATTAAAAACCAGACTTGGCTTGCAGACAGCATAGGTATAAGGTAAATCTGCACCGATTATCTTACAGCCGTTTTCTATAGCTTCCACTAAGCCTAGACCGAAACTTTCTGTAAGGGATGGGAATATGTGATATTCTGATTCTGTGTATAATTGGCATAAAGAATTTCGATCTACGAATCCAATATTTTCAACAGGATATCCCTGATTTACTTTTTCATTAATTGAATTTAATATTTCAGAGGCATCATCAGGAATCGTTAGAATGAGTTTTCCTTTTTTGTGTTTATCATAAAATTTCGCAAATGCTTCAATCAGCCTAAGATGATTTTTGTGTTTTGATACATTGCTGACATAAATATACTGATGCTCTTTTCTGATATTTGTTTTAACTTCTGAAGTGAAAGGCGGATAAAAGGGAATGACCAAAATATTACTTCCCTGAATCCCATATTTTTTTGACAGCTTTTCTTTAACCAACTCTGTCTGAACCAGCCAGTAATCTGTATTTTTTTTGAAAGCATTCAGAAAACGTGTTTTGATGTAGTATATCTTTTTGCTTATAAAAGACATTTCTTTTGGAAGATCCAAAAATAAAAGCTGATGAAAGTAGGTATAAACTTTAGCGGAAGTTTTAATATTAGGAGGAAGATTTCCGAAACACAGTATCGAAGAAAACTTATTTTTATTTTCTTTGTAGAAGTTTCTTCTTTTTATTAAAGAAGCCTTTAAGTATATTACTTTATTTTTTTTTAACTGTAATTTTTCTTTCTGAATACGTTCATCCAAAAGATAAAAAACTTCTTTATCGGTTTTCTCCAGTTCTTCAATAAGATAATCTAACAGAACTTTCCCACCGCTGTTGTTGATGTATAATGCGTCTATTAGTATCATGATTTACTTAATATTTTGAAATATAATTTTATATACAGGTTAGCCACATTTTCTACAGAATATTTTACTACGTTTTTTTTACCTAATAATGTTAAACGCTGCCTTTCTTCCTTGTTATTTATAAGGTCTTTTATTGCAGAGCGAATGCTTTCAACTGAATATGGATTAACAAGTAGGGCTCCTTCTCCTGCTACCTCATTCATTGGAGATAAATCCGATGTTATAACGCAACAATTTTGAGCCTGCGCTTCTAATATAGGCAAGCCAAAGCCTTCGTAAACAGATACAAAACATAAAATATGAGCTTTTTGATAACATTTTAACAGCTCACTTTCTGTAATACCAACCAAATTATCGTATTTGAATTTATTTTCCATCAAATACATCTCTTGTATAGTTGATAAATTACCTACTATTGTTAAATGTATGTTGAGTCCTTTTAATGCTCTAAAAACTCTATCTATATTCTTGTTTTGTCTCGTCCCTACTATTAAAATATTAGGAATATCACTTATTTCCTTAACCTCATCTTTTTTATTAATTTCAATGGAAACACAATTAGGTATTACCGTAATTTTATCTTTAGACCAGGGTATTAAGTTAACAATTTCTTGCTTTGTCTTTTCGGATATTGCAGTAATATATTTCAGTTTTCTAATGGGCAGATAAACCCATAATAAAAAGTATAACTTTCTTTTAACACCCTTCATCTGTTCTAATCCTACTAAATCGTGGATTGTAAGTACTGTTCTATTGGCATCTAAAAACAAACTTGCCCAATGGATGTCTCCTGTAATATGATTTATTTGTGCCTGATTTTTTCTAAAATATAACATGGATCTAAACATGCTAACAAAAGAAAAATTATAGGGATTAACAATTTTATAAGTTTTTACACCTTTTTCCTCTATGGATTTTATGATAATGTCAAATAATTTTTCGATACTTATTTGATGACTATTATATGCTCTGAAAAAATAATTTATTTTCATTTAAAAAATTCCAAAAATTGTTTTATAAGGGATAAATAAGTGAGGATATGGGGCTATATTCTTGCAAAACAAAAATATAGAAAATAAAATAATAAAAGCTAAAAAAATATGCTGTAAATATTTCTGATTTAACAATTTTAAAAGAGTAACATAACTTATACATTCAAAAATTAAGAAATAAGTTCCAGCTCTTGAGGCTAAAAAAGGAATTGTATAAAAAAGAATATAAAATATCAACGAAAACCAACTAATATTATATAAAATATTAAAGATTGGACGAAATTTATGCTCAGTCTTAAATATTAAAAATAATATCACAAGTAATGCTCTTCGCAAAAAACCTAGTATTATATTGGAATCTACAGGTATAACTACATTTTCAGTTGTTTTATATTTGTTTATGAGATTAGAATAAGCTTGAGGGATAAAATTGTCTATATTAAAAATTATGTAGCTATTAATGTTAAAAGCTAAAAACAAAAAAGCAATCACTAGACAAGAAATCCAAAAACTATATGCTATTCGATTCCTAAATAAAGCTATAGGTAAGAAAACTATAGCGGAATAATGAAAACCACAGGCAATAAGAACAGATAAAAAAAACAAAAAATAATTTTTAAATGATGCACTATTAATAAAAAAAGTAAAAAAGGTAAAAAAAACGATGACGGCTGCCATCAACTGCCTGTTGCTTCCCATAAGACCTATAGAAATACAAAATAATAATAATAATGATATTATCGGATAAGGAGAAACTTTCTTTAAAACAATCCCTATTAATAAATAATAAATGAAATAATAAATAAATAGAAATAGGTGATATGGTAATTTTAAAACTACAGCTAATTTTGAAAATATTGAATATAAAGGTTCATATCTTGATTGATAATTTTGATGAGTAAAATAATTTTGATAATCATAATAATAAAAAAAATAATCTGTACCACTACTATACTTAATTGCCTCTAAGATTACGAGATATATTAAAAAGAAATATAGTATGATATTCTTTCTCGTTTTTATCAAATCAAAGAATGATAAGATCGAAAATACAATTAGTAAAAATAGAGTAAGTAATATCATAATAATTAATAATATCTAAATACAAGCAATTCTATTAATTATGTAATTTCTATAAATAAATTGTATTTCAATTTATTTATAAAAATTATAATCTTCTTCATTTTGTTTAAGCCTTGTTTTATGTGGTTCATTAAAGATATGATTCTATACTAAAGTTGTCTGGTAAGTTATATTCTTGATTCTTTTTTTATAAAAATATTTTTCAATACTCCAGAACTAATAAAAATAAAGTTAAATTATTTTACTAATTCTAAACTTAATTTAAAGCAAATTAATTACTTAATATAGGATCGTACGAAAAAAAACTTTGTAAAAAAATAATAGACTAATATCATTTGAAACAAGGAGGCAATAAAGAAATAAACATCTTGTTCGATAATAATACTTTTTACCAAAAGATTTGCATAAAAAATTAAATGAAAAATAGATTTTTTCTTTATGCAAAAATCAACATAGTTGAGTACTACAGATAGTAATAAAAAATGAAATACAACATATATAAATCCTCCTTCCAAATATGCCCAACCATACATTGTTGGCGTGGGAGAATTTCTTATTCCTTTTACAATCATTTCTTGTAGTTTTGCCCCATTGTCTTCTTGCGGTTTGTTTGACAATATAAATCTTGGGATTAATGAAACAGGTAAGTAAATAAATCTATCTAAGTTTTTATAATTATTCCAATCCTTCTCTTTTTCTAAAGCAAAAACCAGATAGGGCAACATTGCTATTCTATCAGTGTAGCTATTTGTACTGGAAGAAACATTTTTTCCAAAATTTAATGATACAGTTTGGGCGGTTGCGACTTGTAAAGCAGCAATTTTACTTACTCCTGGATTCTTAACTAAAATATCTCGGTAGTTGTTATTTAATGGATAAAGAATAAGTAAAAACAAAAATGAAAACACTACATATTTTATATTTATTTTCCTTCCGGAATTAAGATAAGGAATTAAAAAAAGAACAATTCCAAAAATAAGAATTCCTTTCATACCGGCAATTAATCCAAAAAGAATATATAAAAACATATACGTTTTAAACGCTATATTAAACATTCTAGAATTATAATGCATGGAATACTTAAGGATTAAATAAGACAAATAAAAAATAGGAGATACGATATTAATTACCTGAAATATGAATGAAAAAGATCCTATGTTTACTTCATCCGAAGCTCCATACCCTATAACACCCAACGCGAGTAATAAATACATGAGTCCTATAAATGATAGTGAAGAAATAATAAAAAGTTTTTCATTTCTCAAAATATATTTATTTTGTATCTCGTAATTCAGTACATTTTTATTTTTTACAGCACCAAAAAAAATGAACAGAAAATCTACAATATTAATTGTCATTAAACCAATAACAACAGTTAGTAAAGCACCATAAACATAAGAAATGTTCACATAATTTTCCGCATATATTCCTACCTCTTTAGAATCCAACAAATTAGCTATATCGTAATAATTAAAAATCAAATATAAAAAAGTAGAAAACTTCACCCAATCTGTAAGTCTTGGTTTTCCTAATTTATACCAAGAGTATGTAAATGGCACTATAGATAGCAGCGATGATAAAAAAGCTAATAACAATTCATATTCAATTTCTCTATTCTTTACCTCATTCAATAAAAAAAAAGATTTATATGCAATGAATCCAAATACCATTAGATTTATAGCAATAAATGTAGCTTTATTTAATTTTAATTTTAACATTACGTTTTTCTATTTGACTGTATATATTAATTTTTTATCACTTTAATATAATCAAAATCTACAATAATAAATATATACTCACAAATTGCTAATTTTTGAAAATTACAATATACTATCTAACATTTTTTTCAATCTTATGTCATAAGTATGATGTGTTAAGAAATGTTCTCGTTGCTGTTTGCTTAAAAGGTGTCTTTCATTAGGCTTATCAATATAGTACTTAATTTTTTCTATAGCTTCATTAATATTTTTAAACGTAAATTGTTCCGGGTCAATTATAGAGTATTCTTTAATTATAGGTTTATAATCACATATCTGAAAAGCACCGATGCCACCAATCTCAAAGAATTTTACATTCACAGATTCTATCTCCGCATAATGAAAGTTATTAAAAACTATTTTAGATCCTAACAAAACCTCTGATTTTCTGGCACCAGTAATATATTCATTGGTAAAGTTATTCTGAACTGCCTTCTGTGGGAATCTCTTATCCGGTATGCCAAATAATTTTATGTTTATATTGCTTTCTACCAAACTTTTAATCATATTGGCACGGTAAGGATACATATTTCCAAAGGTTACAACATCTATATTCGTCTCTTCTTCCAATGTTTTTCTGTCTTTTTCTTCAAAAGGTTTGTGAACTCTTTGGTTAAAAGCCTCAGGAAGATAATGCGCATTCAGAGACATTTTACCTTTCATAAAACTTACAATGTAAGGATCTTTTGTAAAATATGCATCATAATCGGAAACAAATATCTGTTGATACTCAAAAGTGGTTAAAGCATCCGGGTTAATATGAATCGCTACTACATTTTTAAGTTCATCTTTTATTTTTCTTATACATTTCGGATGTATAAAGCGATAAACCCCGATTACCAAATCCGGTTTTTCATCAATAACTCGATCTGCTATTTTAAGAAATACTTTTTCATCATATTTTGGGAATAGTTTTGTAGCATAATAATTATATCTGTACGGAATTTTTATTACATCTGAAATATCAATATGAAATACCTCATGTCCTAAAAAAGTAAGAGAATCATGTATATGATATTCTAAGCTATCAAAATCTTTGCTTCCTATAATCGCTATTTTCATAGATGTGTCTTTTTTATTTCAGTGAAGTATTCAAAATATTCTTGTTTTGTATATTTTTTATTGAATTTACTGAGCCACAAAAATAAATTGTCATAAATTTTATATAACTTGAAGTTTTCAAAATCGTTCTTTTTCAAATATAAGTTTTTGCTTTTATGTACAATAATCCTTTTTTTATTTGTGTACCGCTTTATATTTTTTCCACTAGCATCTTCTAGATGAATAATTCTAGTTTTTGTATAGATAAAATTTCTTACACCAAGCAAATTACTCATCCTTTTCTGTAAATCAGATTCTTCATAATACATGAAGAAGTCTTCATCAAATCCGTTAAGTTTGAGAAAATTTTTCTTTCTCATAAGCATATCCGCGCCGATCACGTAATCAATTTCAAAATAATCATTTGTTAATTCAATCGGTTTTCTCTTTTCCTTTTTAACGAAAAAATTAGTAATTGGAATTAATGATAAATAATTACTAATCTCTTTTTTACAGGAAGGAAACTCATCGCCATATCCATTAATTTCATACTTATCATCAATTAAAAGACAGCCTAAAACTCCAATTTTTAACCCTTCTTCGTTCTGACAAAAGAAATCAAACATTTTTTTTATGGAATTTTCAATTAAAATGGTGTCTGAGTTTAATAAAAACAGAAGTTCTCCTTTAGCTTTTTCTGCTCCAAGATTATTAGCTTTGCCAAACCCCAAATTTTCAATAGAATAAATATACGTTATATCTCTCCTCTCTTCGAAATATTCTTTAGAGCCATCTTTAGAACCGTTATCCACTAAAATGATTTCATACCCCAAATCTTTTGTATGAGAGATAATAGAATTTATACAATTATTGGTAATATCTTTTGTGTTATAATTAACAATTATTATTGAAACCTGCATTTACTGAATTTTATCTAGTGAGAAGACTTTATGTTCTTCAAGTTAATATACTCAATAATATTATCTATCTCTTTGTAAAATATACTTTCCTCTTCGACAATTCTACTTCTATAGTAGACAAAGTCTTTATTATGTTGTTCGTAATTATCAAATATATTATTTATTGTATTTTTAATCTTTTTAATATCGATTCTAGAAAATTTATAGTTTTCACTTATTGGAACATCCTCGAAATATTTTGCAGATCCTTTTGCAGCTACAATAACACAACATCCATTTATACATGCTTCCCTTGGGATCCTATCCTTTCCTGGATGATTACCAAAATCAATATAAACTTTTGCCGTTCTAAGCAATTCCTTCATTTGTACACGTGTAAGTCCGGATAATGGTACAAATTTTATTTCTGGTGCAGATTTAATTAATCTTCTGGTTGTCCTAATTCCTTTTGCTGGATTGTATAAAACTATATTTTGTTTAACAAGATTGGAGTTTCCTGCAAGATAATCTTGTATAAATTCTTTATTAATATAATCACTTAGGGGCATTTGATTGTAAAATCCTAAATTAAATATTTCATGCTGAGCATATTTGGACTGATAAACATTGATTAGTCTATCTTTATAGCATTTTCTAAGTGATGAAATACTTGTACACAACTTAATATTATAAAAATATATGTTAATTAATAACTGTTTCCATGTAAAATATCCCTTAAAAAAGTACTTTAAGTAGTCAAAAATTGAAGCTATGCCAAAGAAGTTATCAAAAGACATCCACCAAAAAAATAATTTAATATTTTTTGTTTGTCTAGCAAAGTATAAAGAACTTTCTGGTATAAACAAATAGTTTTTATCATTATCTTCAATATCAACAGAAGTTTTAATCTTATATTTTCTAAAGCCTTCTGGAATTTCCTCATTTACTATTTTATCCTTTAAATAATAAACTATATAACATTGCAGACCTTTTTTATTAAGATAGTCCACAAGTTGATGAGCTAATTCTGTCCCTCCTGTCTGGTATTTAGCTGGACATAAAACATATATCTTATTTTCCATAACTTTTACAAATTTCTAAAGCTTCGCCTATTACATGATGCATATCCATATATCTGTAGGTTGCTAATCTTCCCACAAAATAAATTTTATCCATCTTTTTAACCTCCTCTTCGTACAATGCAAGTTTTTCCATATCCTCCGTTAATCTTTTAGGATAGTAAGGAATATCTGCTTCCTCAGTTTCTTTACTGAATTCTTTGAAGTAAGTTGTTTTCTCATGTTCTTCCCAAGGAGTAAAATGTTTATGCTCGTGTACTCTGGTATATGGAACTTCAGGATCTGCATAATTTATGACAGGATTGCCCTGATAGTCTCCTTCTGCTACAGCTCTTTCAAAATAAACGGTTCTATACGAAAGTCTTCCGTATTTATAATCAAAAAAAGCATCTATAGGTCCGGAATAGAAAACTTTTTCATATTCTGAAAGATCCCATGAAGAATCAAACTTCGTATTAAGTTTAACTTCAATATTACTGGCAGAAAGCATTTTCTCGAAAATTGCGGTATATCCATCTCTTGGAATTCCCTGATAAGGATTTGCATAATAATTATCATTATAATTAAATCTTACAGGTAATCTTTTGAGAATACTTGCAGGTAATTCTGTGGGTTCACATCCCCACTGCTTTTTTGTATAACCATAAAAGAAAGCTTTATAAAGATCTTCCCCGATAAACTTCATGGCCTGCTCTTCAAAATTTTGAGGCTCCTCAATATCTTTTTTAGCAATAGATTCTATAAATATCTTTGCCTCATCCGGACGCATAGTTTTATTAAAAAACTGGTTTATGGTATGCAGATTAATAGGCATAGAATAAACATTTCCTTTATAAATTGATTTTACGCGATTTACAAACGGAACCATTTCGCAAAAATTCTGGATGTAATCCCAAACTTCTTTATTGTCTGTATTAAAAATATGTGGACCGTATTTATGTACCATTACATTGGTTTCCGAATCTCTCTCCGTATAGCAGTTTCCCCCTATATGATCCCGCTCATCTATTACAGTGATGTGATTTTCCGGATTTTTACTTAATTGTTCTGCAATAACAGCTCCGGAAAATCCAGATCCAATGATTAGATATTTTTTCATTTTATTATTCGTTTCTATTTTTTAATGTCAAGAAAATTTGTTTTGGGTTGAAGTAATCCATTTTAAAAATACCTATTTTTTCTTTTTTCAAAGCAAAATACATTAAAATGGTAACTAAGCATTCTATGATTACACAATTCCAGGCCGTTCCTATATATCCCCAATATTTACTCATAAATATATTTAATATGAGACCTGCGATACTTGCTATGAAAGTTGTTCTGAAAAACACTTTATCCAGTCCTAAATTTAACATAAGCTGTATGCCGAAAACATTTGAAAGACCAACAATAAATGGTACAAAAGAGATAATTTTTAGAACATTAATGGAATTATCAAATTGATGTCCATAAATAAGCCTAACTAAAAATGGCGCAAATAAAAGAACAGCAACAGACGCAAAAAAGGTAAGATAAAAAACTATTGGAACAATTTTTTTAATTAGAGTTATTCCATGCTCTCTTGATATAGAAAATGCCCTGCCAATAAAAGGATAAAGTGCTGTTGAAATCGGAAGCATAAGCATTGAATTAACTATATTAAGGAAATTCTGACTTGTTGTATAGTAACCAACTTCTTTAGTATCCGCAAAAAAACCTAAAACTACAATATTGGTAGAAGTGTATAGACTAATTACTATAGTAGAAAAGAAAATTATTCTTTCATCAAGAATAAGTTTGAATGACTTTCTAAACGATATCAACCTATATTTAATATGAAATTTTCTGACAGCGTAAAGAAAAAGAAATACATTCGTAGATATTAGAAAAATTGTCGAAAGCAGAGGAATCCAATAATAATCTGAACTATGTTTAATTAAAATGAAAACTAATGCTGTATTTATAATACCTTTAACAAAATTAAGTTTAGCAAAAATTTCCAGTTCCTGTAATCCCTGAAAGATATATTGTGGCGAAATTACCGTAGATATACAGCCGGTAAATAATATTACTGCAACTGAAAGATCTTTCTGTATAGGGGTAAAAAAATAAAGAGAAATAACAAATAAAATGCAGGATACTGCATATAAAATTATTCTTGATGTAAATACTTCAGAAACAACTTCATTAATATATTCTTTATTATTTGAATTTTGTGATATTCTTCTGGTAGCCGTCAAATCAAAACCATAAGCAATAAGAAGCGTGAAATATCCAATAAATGCCATCGCATAATTAATAATTCCATATCCGTCCGGACCAATTATCCTGGAGACATATGGTACGGTAATCAATGGAAATATATAGTTAACTATCTGAATAATTCCCAAAGAAGCAATATTTCTTACTAACTTTTTTTTTTCAAGCATCATTATCTTTTTTAGATATTCTAATTTAATCCCTACAGCCTTATGTAGTAATTCTTATCCTGAGATTCAAAATCTATTTATAATCGTGCATCTGCGACATCTCTATCTAAGAATGCTTTCACATCAAATAATATAGAACTATCAGCTTTTAATGAAGCAATATCGAGTAATTTAAATTCATTATGTGAAACTGCTAAAACAACAACTTCATATTTTTTATCCTTAATGATATTTTCAAGAGTTTCGATATTATATTCAGATTTCACTTCGTCTTTATCTGCCCACGGATCATAAATATCCACATTAAGACCATACTGTTTAAGCTCAGAATAGATATTGATGACTTTTGTATTTCTAATATCTGGACAATTCTCTTTAAAAGTAATTCCTAATATCAGAGCATTTGCATTTTTAATCTGAATACCCTTCCGGATCATTAATTTCACAACCTTTCCTGCAATGAATTCCGGCATCATATCGTTTACTCTCCTGCCGCTTAAAATCACCTGAGGATGATAACCAAGCTGCCCTGCTTTGTGAGCAAGATAATAGGGGTCTACTGAAATGCAGTGTCCTCCTACTAAACCAGGACGATATTTTAAAAAATTAAATTTTGTACCGGCAGCTTCTAAAACATCATGGGTATCTATACCGATTCTGTCAAAAATTAATGCTAGCTCGTTTACAAAAGAAATATTTACATCCCTTTGAGCATTTTCAATTGCTTTTGAAGCTTCAGCTACTTTAATACTTGGCGCTTTATGAGTTCCTGCTTTAATAATCAGCTGATATAGTTTATCTATACTTTCAGCAATTTCGGGTGTAGAACCGGATGTGACTTTTTTAATGGTCACCAAAGTGTTTACTTTATCTCCGGGAACAATTCTTTCGGGTGAATATCCAACGTAAAAATCTACATTGAGCTTTAATCCTGATTCTTTTTCTAATATCGGAATACATTCTTCTTCTGTACAGCCAGGATATACGGTAGATTCATAAATCACAATATCATCTTTTTTAAGAATTCTACCCAACATTTCACTTGCCTTTATCAACAGGCTAAGATCAGGAGAATTAAATCGGTCTATCGGTGTAGGAACTGTTACAATGTATACATTTGCGTTTGCAATTTCCTCCAAAGAGCAAGATGGTATATATCCTTTTGTAAAATTACTTTTAACTGCAATGCTCAGACACTCTTTTATTTCTTCAGAATTAGCTTCTAAGGTATGATCTTCACCCTCTTTAAGCTCCTCAATCCTTTTGATATTAATATCAAATCCGTAAACAGGTAAGTGTTTTGAAAATTCCAGAGCTAATGGAAGCCCAACATAACCCTGACCGATTACGGCAATTTTAAAATCTTTATTTGTTTTCATCATTTTTAATAAAAATGCTTTTTACCTTATCAAAAAAGCTTCTGTCATCTGTTGCTGTATATCCATACCCGTATTTGTTTCCATAAGCAAAGTACTCTTTGTTTACGTCATTCAATATAAAAGCAACATTCTTTATTTTGTGTCCTTCCACCTGTTTGTTGGCAAAATCAATCAGAGATTTTTCAGTATGTCTCGATCTTGTTACATATAGCGTTACATCTGCCATATTTGCAATTAACAACGTATCCGTAACCAGCATTAATGGAGCAGTATCAATGATAATATAATCATAAGTACCTTGAAGGTCTGCAAGAAGATCTTCATATCTTCCGTTAGATAACAATTCTGTCGGGTTTGGAGGAATACTTCCTGAGAAAATTACATCCAAATAAGGATTAAATGCACTCTGGTGTACAATATCTTCTACAGAAACCTGGTCATCATAAAGAAACTCTGTAAGTCCGGCTAAACCTTTTCTTGTCGTATTATATCTTTGTAACTGAGGGTTTCTTATATCTGAACCAATGATGATAATCTTCTTCTTAGGAGTTGCCATCGTTAATGCAAGGTTTACCGACACGTGCGTTTTACCCTCACCTTTTACGGTTGAAGTTACAAAGACAGTTCTTCCTTTTTTGATATTTTTAGGGAACATGAAATTCATGTTAGTAATTAAAATTCTGAAAGACTCCGCCATTGGCGACAGATCATTCATTTTTACCAACTCATCCTGTCCTCTTTCCATACTAGGGATTTCTCCTATGATTGGTTTTCTGTTCGTTAGTTTTTCAAGATCATGTTTTGTTTTTACTTTATCATTGAATAACTGCTGAAGATAGATGATCGCAATCGGAATCAAAAAGCCTATTAAAAACCCGGAAAGTAAAATTACCATGGCTCTGGGCGCAACATTCATTCCTACAAAAGCCTTATCAATAACTCTTGCTTTAGGTGCAGTAACCGCCATGGATATAGCCGTTTCTTCTCTTTTTTGTAATAAAAGAAGATATAGTGATTCTTTTATTTGCTGTTGTCTTTCAATGCTTCTGAATAGCTTTTCCTGAACCGGTACTTTAGCAATTTTACCTGAAATGCTATTTTGTTCTGATGCTAAACCATTTTTAGCTAACTGAAGCCCTGTTCTGTTTTTCTGTAAACTCTGAATAACAGAATTTCTGATATTATTGATTTGCTTTGTAATATCAACAACAAGCGGGTTTTCCGGTGTAGCACTTTGAAGAAGTTTATTTCTTTGCAGAACTAACTGATTATACGAAGAAATATTAGTCGTTGCACTAGGATTATTTAGTCCTAAATTACTAGGTAAAGTCTGATAAGAATTCTGATTACCGACATATCCTAACAAAGCATCGGTAAGTTCAAGCTGCGCATTAATTTCCAACTCTTTACTCTTTGCTTCCGCATTTGTTTGTAAACCTAATTTAACTTCTGTTTCTATATCGGATATTTGGTTACTCTGCTTAAACCTTTCTTTTTGGTTTTCTACATCGCCCAAATCTTTACCAACCTGCTCTATCCTTTCACTGATAAATTTAGCTGTATTTCTAAATTCTGTATTTTTATCTTCAATTGCATCCTCGTTGTATACCTGAACCAATTTATTAATAATTGCTTTAGCTTTATCAACATCGGCATGATTCATTGCAAGCTTGATAACAGTAGCATCTTTATTTATAAGTGATACATTTAAAGCTGCTTGATAAGCATCCGTTCTGGAATCAATTGTAGAGATATCTAATATAAGTTCATTTAATTTTTTGCCGGCTTTATAGTCCTCATTTCTTAAAATCATTATATTAGCAAAAGGCAGACTGATAACTTTATTGAAGGTTGTATTAATAGTGGGTATAGTCTCTGAAGACAGTTTCAACTGATTTCCGTCAATTTTTAAATTTACAACCCCTGAAATCTTACCTTTTACATCTTTTTCTTGTAAAACTCTAACCTTTATAGGAGAGGTTTCACCGTAAATTTCATGTTTTAAATCTCCATTATAAATATTAGTTTCGAGACCTAATGTCTTTACAACTTCTCGTACAAGTTTTTTAGACTTGAAAATTTCCATTTCATTTTCAACTCCATTACTACCTATTTTACCAATACCCGAAATATCTCTTAAAGCTGCAAAATCCTGTGTTCCCGCATTATTTGATTTAGAATCTTTAATAAGTACTGTTGAAGCGACTTCAAAAATTGGAACTTGTCTTTTAAGATATAGATACGCAAGAGTTACCGATAATACAACACTTGCAATAAGCCACATCCAACGTTTTAAATAAGGTTGAATTATATCTCTTACATTCAGTTCTGTTTCAATTTCTGTTGAGTGAATATTTTGTTGTTCCATCATTTTATTTCTTAAATAGACCTATCACAACTGCGATTGCTGTTACACCGATAGAAATTGCAGATAAAATAAGAGGTGTATTCGGATTCTGTTTTGAGATTACATCTTTTGTATTGTTCGCAGATACAATTATAGCATCACCCTGCTTGAGATTATAGAAAGGAGAATTAATAAGATTGGCATCCCGCACGTTTACTCTTCCATGAGTAATTTGTCCATTTTCTGTTCTTATTATCAGGATATCATCTCTTCGGCCATAGGTAGTGAGATCTCCGGCCATTGCCAAGGCATTTAGAATAGTTGCCTGTCCGTTTGTCACAATATAATCGCCCTGCCTGTTTACTTCGCCTAAAATTGAAATTTTAAAGTTGGTAAGTCTTACAGATACCGTAGGATTAATAACAAATTCTTTCATTCTGTTACTTATTTCCTCCTTGAATTGGACTAAGGTTTTGTTTGTTGTATTGAGTTTTCCCAAAATTGGAAAATCTATATCCCCATTTGAATCTACAATATAAGTTGGTCCTGAAATAGTTGTTGATCCTTGTCCTGGTGTATTGCCGCCTGCCAATGTATTACTCTGAACAAATTCCGAAGAAGAATAATTTTGGTTAAATGGTCTAACCACATCCATATCTTTTGCAGTAATCAGAATAATTAATTGATCTGCCGGTTGAATAGTATTTTGAGAATTTTTAGCAGAAGCATCTATTGCAACATTTTCTATATTCTGCATATAATTTAGATCGTTGTGTGCGCTGGGATTGGTTTTGCACGAAACTAATGCAACTGCCAGTAATACAGCCAGTATTTTACCTTTCATCATATTTTTAAATTGTACAAATATACATTTATTATTTTTCTATTTATCCAGTATTTCATAAATAGAATTATTACTTCTAAACTCGGGAACTATGGTTTTTAGAATTCTTACCACTTCCACTTTATCTCTTTTGATAGCAGCCTTAGTAACAAGATTTATCATAGATTCTATCTCCGAAAATTCCATACTTGGATCTTTTGAGATCATAATTTTATCATTATGCGTTGGCAGTGTTTTTGCATCATCACTCAAAAGCTCTTCGTATAATTTTTCTCCGGGTCTCAGTCCCGTATAAATAATTTTAATATCGATATTAGGTTCGAATCCTGATAATTTTATCATTCTCCTTGCAAGATCCAAAATTTTAACAGGCTCTCCCATATCAAAAACAAAAATTTCTCCACCATGCCCCATTGTTCCTGCCTGAAGAACAAGTTCACAAGCTTCCGGTATTGTCATGAAGTACCTTACAATATCCGGATGTGTAATTGTAACGGGACCTCCTGCCTCAATTTGCTTTTTAAAATAAGGAATAACCGATCCGTTAGATCCTAAAACATTTCCGAATCTTGTTGTGATGAATTTGGTTTTATTTCCTTCTACATTCTGTAATGACTGAACAAATAATTCCGCAGCTCTTTTAGAAGCTCCCATCACATTGGTAGGATTTACAGCTTTATCTGTTGATACCATTACAAATCTATTCACCTTATACTTACTGGAAAGTGTTGCAATAATTCTTGATCCCAATACATTCACTATAATCCCTTCATGCGGATTTTCTTCAACCAATGGTACATGTTTATATGCCGCTGCATGATATACCATAGAAAAATTATACATTTGGAATAATGGTTCTATTCTATGTTTATTGGAAACATCCGCTAAGACGAACTTAAAAGTGATATGAGGAAACTTTTCTCTCATTTCAAGTTCAATATCATATAAAGGTGTTTCAGCCTGATCTAATACAACGATAAGAGAGGGGTTAAATTGTGCAACCTGTCTAACAATTTCACTACCGATAGATCCTGCGCCTCCTGTTACTAAAATTGTCTTATTAAAGTGTCTGCTTCTTACATCTTCACTTTCAATTTTAATCGGCTTCCTGTTCAGTAAATCTTCAATTTGCAGATTCCTGATAGATCCTCCCAGATCACTGTCTCTAAGTTTTTGAACAGATGGAGCTTTAAAAATATTAAGATCTTTTTCCAGAAACAGATTCACCCACGAATTCATTTCGTCTTTAGACATCATTTCTTTTATAATGATCACTCCGTCTACAACCAATTCTTCCTTTGTATGGCCTTCAATTTTTTCTTTTGAAAGGATTGGTTTTCCTAATAGTGATGCTCTCTTAGAATCTGATCTTTGAGTAAGAAATCCCACTACGTGATAAGGAAGGCTTGGATTATCCAAAATCGCTCTTGCAATGGCTATAGACTGCTCATCAATCCCTAAAACAAGAATTCTCTTTTTAAGGGTACTTCTTCTATATTCTCTTACAATATGAAAAAATTCTTTCACATATAATCGGAATAGAAATAATCCCATAAAGGAAATAATGAAAAAAAGTATCAGATATGGTGTTAGAATGAATTTTCCTCCGGTGAACCAGAAATAAAAAATATTGACTGTTGCTACGGTAGCCATCGTACAGAAGCATGAAGTCAGAAGTTTAAAAAGATCGGTAAATGTTGAATGTCTGATTATTCCTGCATAAGTCTTAAAAATATACATGTAAAAAACATTCACAACAATAATTGATAAAAATACAAGATTCTTATCATCGTAGATAAATTCCTTTTGGGTAATTTTTTCTATAATGTAGGTAGATAAAAATAAGGATACTACCAGAATAATAATATCAATTATTAATATTATCCATCTGGGTAAATATCTTACATCAGAGAGACTGACAACATTATCTCCTCCAAAAATCTTCTTTCTAAGAGAATCGTACATTGTCTAGAGTTGTGTTCATATAATTTAAAATTAATGTCTAGAAAAATAAACTTATTTATCTTCGCGTAAAATTACAATAAAATTTCATCGATTTTTGAATTAATAACAAATTTAATTTCTATAGTCATATAATGCTCTGGTAATTCTTTCTTTACAATTTTCCGTAATATTACTTCCTGACGGAAGACACAGACCTCTATCAAAAAAAGCACCAGAAATATTACTGCCAAAAAAAATACAGTCTTTATAAAGCACCTGCAGATGCATTGGCTTCCATAAGTATCTGGTTTCTATATTATTTTCAGAAAATATGCTTCGCATTTTTTTTTTATTCCAATATTCTCCCTCAATCAAAATTAC
Organism: Chryseobacterium sp. 2P; assembly: GCF_059579425.1. Taxonomy (NCBI): domain Bacteria; kingdom Pseudomonadati; phylum Bacteroidota; class Flavobacteriia; order Flavobacteriales; family Weeksellaceae; genus Chryseobacterium; species Chryseobacterium sp. 2P. Next base: position 943,434 of record NZ_CM184194.1, on the reverse strand, counting down.
ATTCAACCAATAATTTGAATAAAATTTTGCAGAAGGTTCAGAAAATAAATGAAGATCATCAAAACTTCCAAATAATTCCTTATAAAAGAGATGATTTTCCCGCCTTGCCCGAATCCTTTCTTCAAGCACTTCCATCTGTCCCCTTCCGACGCCAGCTGAAATATTGCTGATCCGGTAATTATATCCTAATTCTGAATGACTGTAAAAATCCTCATTCTCCTTAGCCTGCGTCGCAAAATAAATGGCTCTGTTCTTGGTAACTTGGCTTTTCGAAATAAGAATCCCTCCACCGGAAGTAGTAATGATTTTATTTCCGTTAAAACTGATAATGGATAAATCGCCAAAAGTTCCACATGCCTGATTGTTGTACTTACTGCCCAAAGCTTCTGCACTGTCTTCAATAAGCGGAATATCGTATTTTCTGGAAATTTCCAAAACTTCGTCTACCATAAAAGGCATTCCGTAAAGACTTACAGCAATAATAGCTTTAGGTTTTTTTCCTTTCTGCAGGCAAAATTTCACAGCGTCTTCCAACGCATTAGGACATAAATTAAATGTTGAAGGTTCACTGTCTACAAGAATGGGAACAGCTTTTAAATATAATACGGGATTTACTGATGCTACAAAGGTAAAAGACTGGCAGATCACAAAATCTCCTTCTTCTACGTTTAATAATCTCAAAGCTAAATGTATAGCAGCCGTTCCGGAGGAAAGAGCAGCCACAAAAGAATTTTCACCCAAATATTCTTCAAGAATATTCTCAAAATGGTCTATATTATTTCCAAACTGAGAAATCCAGTTGGTATCAAATGCTTCTTTTATATATTTAAGCTCACTGCCTCCCATATGCGGAGGTGAAAGCCAGATTCTCTCCTCTTTCAAATTAAAATAATTTTATCATTTATGCTTTGTCAAAATTATCAATTATTTTCTCATATTCAAAGCCCCTGCTCATTAAATATTTAATTGTTTTGGCTTTTCTTTGATATTCTTTCAGTCCGCTCTGTTTATCATAATAATCCTGATAAATTCTACGGATCGTTTTACCGTAATCATCTTCATCAATTTCATCAAAACACAGATTAATTAACTTATCTGATATCTGTTTCTGTTTAAGATGAATTTTAATCTTTGTTTTCCCCCAATGTTTAATATAAAATTTTCCGCGAATATAACTTCTCGTAAAACGTTCTTCATTCAGATAATTTTCATTCATCAGATAAAGCAAAATTTCTTCTTTCGCTTCATCAATCAGGAGAAACTCCCTCATTTTCTGTTCAACTTCTGCATGGCAACGATCCTGATAAACACAATAGTTTACCAGCTTCATTTTAATCTCGTCAAAAGTGAAAGACTTTTTCTCCATATATTCTACATAAAAAAGAATGAGCTAAGCCCATTCTTTATAATTTATTTCTAAGAAAATTAATAGTTGAATAAAGCTTTACCCTCCATTAATTCATTTACTTTTTTTCTGACAGAAGTTATAACTTCTTCATTTTTGATATTATCTACCACATCAGAAATTAATCCGGCAATAGTGTCCATATCATTCTCTTTCAGACCTCTTGTTGTAATCGCTGCAGTTCCCAATCTGATCCCTGATGTTGTAAATGGAGATTTATCATCAAAAGGAACCATATTTTTGTTACACGTAATATCTGCAAGAACAAGTGCTTTTTCGGTCTCTTTTCCGTTTACATTTTTATTTCTAAGATCAACCAGCATTAGGTGATTGTCTGTTCCTCCGCTTACAATATCAAAACCTCTGTCGATCATTGCTTTAGCCAAAGCCTGTGCGTTAGACTGAACCTGTTTTGCGTAGATTAAGAACTGATCGTCCAGTGCTTCACCGAAAGCAACCGCCTTACCTGCAATAACGTGCTCCAGCGGACCTCCCTGAATACCAGGAAAAACAGCACCGTCAAGAACCTGACTCATCATTTTGATTTCTCCTTTTGGAGTTTTATGACCGTAAGTATTCTCAAAATCTTTCCCCATCATGATCATCCCACCTCTTGGCCCTCTTAACGTCTTATGAGTAGTTGTAGTAACAACATGGCAGTATTCAAATGGATTGTTCAAAAGACCTTTTGCCACCAGACCTGCAGGGTGGGCAATATCAGCCCAAAGTGTAGCACCGATTTCATCAGCAACTTCTCTGAATTTTGCATAGTCTAAATCTCTTGAATAAGCAGAAAAACCGGCAATCAGCATCTTAGGTTTTTCCCTCAAAGCAACTTCTCTCATCTGATCGTAATCAATAAGCCCAGTTTCCTTTTCAACCCCATAAGAAACAACGTCATATTGAATTCCTGAAAAATTAACCGAAGAACCATGCGTAAGGTGCCCTCCCATAGAGAGATCCATTCCCATAATCTTATCTCCCGGTTTCAAAACCGCTAAGTAAACTGCTGCATTCGCCTGAGATCCGGAGTGGGGCTGAACATTCGCATATTCTACTCCGAAAAGTTCTTTAGCTCTGTTGATTGCCAAAGTTTCAACCTCGTCTACAACTTCACAACCTCCATAATATCTTTTTCCGGGATACCCTTCAGCATATTTGTTGGTCAATACGCTTCCCATAGCTTTCATTACATTCTCAGAAACAAAATTTTCTGATGCAATCATCTCAATACCATGAGTTTGTCTTAGTCTTTCCTTTTCAATCAGGTCGAAAATAATATCCATTTTACTTTTAGTTTTTGAAATTTTTCATGCCAAAAGTACGAAATTTTCACCGAGATTTCAGCATTCCGAATAATGATTTTATACCTGATTTACAACTATTGATAATAAAATTAAGGCTTCCTCCAATTTATTAGAAACTTAAAATATTTCGACTTGTGAATACATAGTGTTCGTTTTCAAAATTAACTCGTAATGTAGATATCACAATATTGAAGAAAATACTGTATTGCTTATTTTTAAATTAATCGACGGCAAAACCTTGATGAAGTATTTCTTCCTTTAATTGAGAAATTCTTTGAGACCAATAAACTAATCTTTCATCCTTATCAGGAATTGATTCTTTTGATAAGTTCTGACAATCAACCAAGTACTCTTGATATAATTTTAACTTGTCGATCAAATAATCTTTATATTCCAATCTGTTTTGAGGAATATATCCTGGTCCACTACAACCACAAGAATGAAATACTTTTCCTATTGTATATAAACCTTCAACTATTTCCCATTTTTTAAAAGCCGTTTTCTTGGGAGCCTTAAAATCCAATCCCAGATCTGCCATTAATTGAGAGCATTCAGGACATTTAATCGGACGATTTTCTATTTCCGAAATTAAAGTATCCAATTTACTCGTATCTTTATTAAATTGAAATCCAGCTTTATGACTCAGCTTATTTTTATTGATCCTCCCTAAAATATCAGAAGAACTAATCTGTTTAAATGATTTTCTACATCTGAAGCAGACATAATGAGACTTGTATGTTTTTCCGGCATATCTACACATTTCCTTTAGTTTGCCTTAAATATAATATTATTAGAAAAATCTACAAAAATATCCGGTAAAAACAAATTGTAAATAAGAAGTTGACAATTACATACATCATGCCTTTTCATACCAATCATTCACCAAATTTTCATGAGCTTATTCCCGCTATCCACTGTATCTTTTGGATTACGGGCTCCTGAACTACGTTCGTAAACCTCCAGTTTATGCTCCGTCAGTACCCCAAAAGGATTGTGTTTCTATCGTGGCTGAGTAATGAGTAATGAGTAATGAGTAATGAAAGATAATTGATAATTGATGAATGATGATTGACTATATCCTGGGGCTTCTTTACTTTTTACGTTTACTTTTTACTTGTTACTTTTCACTTGGCTCTTTTGGTTCTTCCCTTGGGGTATTATCTGGGGTATGGGCATAAAAAAAGTCTCATAGAATAAATTCTATGAGACTTTTAAATAAAAACTGGCGGCGACCTACTCTCCCGCTTTCGCAGTACCATCGGCGCTGGTGGGCTTAACTTCTGTGTTCGGAATGGGAACAGGTGAGCCCCACCGCTAAAACCACCCTAAAGGTTGTATATAGCTGTTGGCTATTGGCTTATTGCCATTGGCCATTCGCTTTTTATCGGTAAATTTCATCACAAAGGCAAAACCAGTGTTGCACTTATAAATACTTAAGCTAAGTTATGATAAGCATGATTGCTCATTACCTATTACTCATTACTTATGAATAGGCTATAAATCTACGGGTAATTAGTACTACTCGGCTATGCTGTTACCAACTTTACACCTGTAGCCTATCAACGTGGTCATCTCCCACGACCCTTAAAAGATGTCTCATCTTGAGGCGAGTTTCGCACTTATATGCTTTCAGTGCTTATCTCTTCCAAACATAGCTACTCAGCGGTGCACCTGGCGGTACAACTGATACACCAGAGGTTTGTTCAATTCGGTCCTCTCGTACTAGAATCAAGCCCTCTCAAACATCTAACGCCCGCAATAGATAGAGACCGAACTGTCTCACGACGTTCTGAACCCAGCTCGCGTGCCACTTTAATGGGCGAACAGCCCAACCCTTGGGACCTTCTCCAGCCCCAGGATGTGACGAGCCGACATCGAGGTGCCGAACCTCCCCGTCGATGTGAGCTCTTGGGGGAGACTAGCCTGTTATCCCCGGAGTACCTTTTATCCTATGAGCGATGGCCCTTCCATACGGAACCACCGGATCACTATGTCCTGCTTTCGCACCTGATCGACTTGTTGGTCTCACAGTCAAGCACCCTTATGCCATTACACTCTACGCACGGTTACCAAGCGTGCTGAGGGTACCTTTGAAAGCCTCCGTTACTCTTTTGGAGGCGACCACCCCAGTCAAACTACCCACCACGCAATGTCCTTCCCTAAAGAAGTTAGGCTCCAAGTAAGTAAAGGGTGGTATTTCAACGTCGGCTCCACAAACACTAGCGTGCCTGCTTCAAAGCCTCCCACCTATCCTACACATTACTTACTCAAAGTCAATACGAAGTTATAGTAAAGGTTCACAGGGTCTTTTCGTCCCATTGCGGGTAATCGGCATCTTCACCGATACTACAATTTCACCGAGCTCGTGGCTGAGACAGTGCCCAGATCGTTACACCATTCGTGCAGGTCGGAACTTACCCGACAAGGAATTTCGCTACCTTAGGACCGTTATAGTTACGGCCGCCGTTTACTGGGGCTTCAGTCAAACGCTTCGCTTACGCTAACGCCCTTCCTTAACCTTCCAGCACCGGGCAGGTGTCAGACCCTATACAGCATCTTTCGATTTAGCAGAGTCCTGTGTTTTTGATAAACAGTCGCCTGGGCCTCTTCACTGCGGCCAGCATTGCTGCTGGCGTCTCTTCTTCCGAAGTTACGAGACTATTTTGCCTAGTTCCTTAGCCACGACTCACTCGAGCACCTTAGGATTCTCTCCTCGACTACCTGTGTCGGTTTTGGTACGGGTTGCTTCACTTCGGCTTTTCTTGGATCCGATTACACTATAACAGCTTCGCCCGAAGGCTAGGCCTTGACACTTCCGTCCGTCTTCTATAGCTACATCGAACCGTCCCCTTTTTAGTGTGAGCAAGTATGGGAATATTAACCCATTGTCCATCCACTACCCCTTTCGGGTTCGCGTTAGGTCCCGACTAACCCTCAGCTGATTAGCATGGCTGAGGAAACCTTAGTCTTTCGGTGAGGGGGTTTCTCGCCCCCTTTATCGTTACTTATGCCTACATTTTCTTTTCTATAAGCTCCACAATACCTCACGATACTGCTTCGGCGCCGATAGAATGCTCTCCTACCAGATATAATTAATTATAAATCCATAGCTTCGGTATTCTGTTTATGCCCGATTATTATCCATGCCGGACCGCTCGACTAGTGAGCTGTTACGCACTCTTTAAATGAATGGCTGCTTCCAAGCCAACATCCTAGCTGTCAATGCAGTCCAACCGCGTTGCTTCAACTTAACAGAAATTTGGGGACCTTAGCTGTTGGTCTGGGTTCTTTCCCTCTCGGACATGGACCTTAGCACCCATGCCCTCACTGCCGTAGAACATTTATTAGCATTCGGAGTTTGTCAGGAATTGGTAGGCGGTGAAACCCCCGCATCCAATCAGTAGCTCTACCTCTAATAAACTTATATACGACGCTGCACCTAAATGCATTTCGGAGAGTACGAGCTATCTCCCAGTTTGATTGGCCTTTCACCCCTACCCACAGGTCATCCGAAGACTTTTCAACGTCAACCGGTTCGGTCCTCCACTTTGTGTTACCAAAGCTTCAACCTGCCCATGGGTAGATCACAAGGTTTCGCGTCTAATCCTACTAACTATGCGCCCTATTCAGACTCGCTTTCGCTCCGGCTCCGTAACTTAATTACTTAACCTCGCTAGTAAAATTAACTCGTAGGCTCATTATGCAAAAGGCACGCCGTCACAGAATTAATCTGCTCCGACCGCTTGTAGGCGTACGGTTTCAGGTTCTATTTCACCCTTCTATTCGAAGTGCTTTTCACCTTTCCTTCACAGTACTTGTTCACTATCGGTCTTTCAGGAGTATTTAGCCTTGGAGGATGGTCCCCCCATATTCAGACAGGATTTCACGTGTCCCGCCCTACTCATTTATCATCTATGTATGCCTTTCATATACGGGGCTATCACCCTCTATGGCTGTTCTTTCCAGAACATTCTATTAAACATATAAAGACTTTTGGGCTAATCCGCTTTCGCTCGCCACTACTTACGGAATCTCTTCGATTTCTTTTCCTCCGGGTACTTAGATGTTTCAGTTCTCCGGGTTTGCTCCTCTTACGAGGTAATACATCTTCAATGTATTGGGTTGCCCCATTCGGACATCTGCGGATCAATTCGTGTGTGCCAATCCCCGCAGCTTTTCGCAGCTTACCACGTCCTTCGTCGCCTCTGAAAGCCTAGGCATCCGCCATACGCCCTTAACGATTTCTTTCCTATTTTTAGGTTACTCAAGCACTTATAAGTGCTCGGTTTTCTCTTTGTGATGTCTTTACCGTTAATGTCAATGATCTTAATTCTACTTCTGATCTAATTCGCAAATATTGTTTTTGGCTCTATCTGCTTTTTTAAAATTAAACCATCTATGATGGTGGAGAATAAGGGAGTCGAACCCTTGACCTCCTGCGTGCAAGGCAGGCGCTCTAGCCAGCTGAGCTAATTCCCCCTCTAGGTGCTGTTGGCTTCTTGCTAATTGCTGTTGACTTTTTTGCCATCAGCCATAAGCGATTTGCCAGCCGCCTTAATTAGTAGTCTCGGGCAGGCTCGAACTGCCGACCTCTACATTATCAGTGTAGCGCTCTAACCAGCTGAGCTACGAGACTTTGTATGAGTAATGGGTGATGAGTTATAAGTAATATACTTTTTCCCATTCTTCATTTCTCAATCTCTTTCCCTTTTACTAATTTCTAGTGGGTGTGTATTATGATATATCAACCAAATAAAAAACTAAAGCTTTACTTTAAGTAAGTACTTTGTACTTGCGTACTAATTTTGTTTTTCGTCTTTAAGACGCTCTAAAATGAGATGTTCCAGCCGCACCTTCCGGTACGGCTACCTTGTTACGACTTAGCCCTAGTTACCTGTTTTACCCTAGGCAGCTCCTGTTACGGTCACCGACTTCAGGTACCCCAGACTTCCATGGCTTGACGGGCGGTGTGTACAAGGCCCGGGAACGTATTCACCGCGCCATGGCTGATGCGCGATTACTAGCGATTCCAGCTTCATAGAGTCGAGTTGCAGACTCCAATCCGAACTGAGACCGGCTTTCGAGATTTGCATCACATCGCTGTGTAGCTGCCCTCTGTACCGGCCATTGTATTACGTGTGTGGCCCAAGACGTAAGGGCCGTGATGATTTGACGTCATCCCCACCTTCCTCTCTACTTGCGTAGGCAGTCTCACTAGAGTCCCCAACTGAATGATGGCAACTAGTGACAGGGGTTGCGCTCGTTGCAGGACTTAACCTAACACCTCACGGCACGAGCTGACGACAACCATGCAGCACCTTGAAAATTGCCCGAAGGAGGATCTATTTCTAAATCTGTCAATTCCCATTTAAGTCTTGGTAAGGTTCCTCGCGTATCATCGAATTAAACCACATAATCCACCGCTTGTGCGGGCCCCCGTCAATTCCTTTGAGTTTCAAACTTGCGTTCGTACTCCCCAGGTGGCTAACTTATCACTTTCGCTTAGTCTCTGAATCCGAAAACCCAAAAACGAGTTAGCATCGTTTACAGCGTGGACTACCAGGGTATCTAATCCTGTTCGCTCCCCACGCTTTCGTCCATCAGCGTCAGTTAAGACATAGTAACCTGCCTTCGCAATTGGTGTTCTAAGTAATATCTATGCATTTCACCGCTACACTACTTATTCCAGCTACTTCTACCTTACTCAAGACCTGCAGTATCAATGGCAGTTTCATAGTTAAGCTATGAGATTTCACCACTGACTTACAGATCCGCCTACGGACCCTTTAAACCCAATAAATCCGGATAACGCTTGCACCCTCCGTATTACCGCGGCTGCTGGCACGGAGTTAGCCGGTGCTTATTCGTACAGTACCTTCAGCTTTCCACACGTGGAAAGGTTTATCCCTGTACAAAAGAAGTTTACAACCCATAGGGCCGTCGTCCTTCACGCGGGATGGCTGGATCAGGCTCTCACCCATTGTCCAATATTCCTCACTGCTGCCTCCCGTAGGAGTCTGGTCCGTGTCTCAGTACCAGTGTGGGGGATCACCCTCTCAGGCCCCCTAAAGATCATTGACTTGGTGAGCCGTTACCTCACCAACTATCTAATCTTGCGCGTGCCCATCTCTATCCACCGGAGTTTTCAATAACAAGTGATGCCACTCATTATATTATAGGGTATTAATCTCCCTTTCGAAAGGCTATCCCCCAGATAAAGGCAGGTTGCACACGTGTTCCGCACCCGTGCGCCGCTCTCAAGATTCCGAAGAATCTCTACCGCTCGGCTTGCATGTGTTAGGCCTCCCGCTAGCGTTCATCCTGAGCCAGGATCAAACTCTCCATTGTATGTTTGTCTGACTCACTCAAAGTTTTGACGCTTTAGTTTTTCCTTACTTGGTTGTTATATTGTATGTCAATGATCTTCATTTCTTCCGCTTCCTACAAAACTTAGTATCTGTCGTTTTCGTTTCGTATTTGCGAGTGCAAAAGTAATAACTTATTTTGATTTGACCAAATGTTTTTCAAGAAAATTTTAAAGTTTTTTCTGTAACCTTAACCCCTCTCTAAACACTCAATCTATACTCTCCTGCGCTCCCCCGTTTAGGGACTGCAAAGATACAAATCTTTTTCATTCCCGCAAATCTTATTTTATATTTTTTAAAAAAAAGTTTAAAATAAAAGCCGCTTCAATCTGTAGCTTTAAAAAGACTTTTACCGTCTTCCCTCAGGATTCATTAAGTAATATTGCTTAGCTAAAAGCTCTTCTGCGCTTACTGATTCTCTATCGTTTTTCAGTGGGGCAAAGATAGGGGCTTTATTCCTTACAATCCAACTTTTGTTAACATAAATTTCATCTTTAATTCATATTTAATCCTAAAGCACTGAGTGACTGGGAGAATAATTTCTGTAATTTTAAACCATTGTTTGGTTTGCAGATGGAAAAAGCGGAGAAAAGGAAGAACAGCAGCTATCTTTCTTAATATATATAGTAGCATTCTTTACTAATTAACTTTATTTTACTATTGGAATCTTCAATTACAAATTGAATTCTATCATATATAATATGTAATAAAAAAATCCCGAGAAATTTCCCGGGATCTACAGTTTAAAAATTTATAGTGTCAGTTTACTATTTTTTAGCTTTTTCTTTTAGCTCTTCTTTGTCTTTATCGGAAGGATTCCAAACTTTCACGTCTGCGTTTTTATCAATTGCGGATAAGATCTGCACATTAATTCCATCACTTGCTCCCAATTTCACGTAGACTTTCTTAAATTTACCGTCTTTCTGCTTCACCTCAACAAAAGGAAGATCTTTTCCGTTTTTCTTTTCGTACTGTACTAAAGATTCATCCAAAAGCAATGCATTTTTCTGAGAGTTCAGAACAATTTCTCCGTTGGCAGAAAATCCTGCTCTGATGTATTCATTATTCGGATTGAAAACATCTCCTTCAACAGGAAATTTAATGGTTCCGTTATTATCTTTTCCTTTTGGAGCGATCATGGTTAATCTTCCCGGAAATGTTTTATTCTGAAGTGCACCGATCACAATATTCATATCCATTCCCTGCTTTAATTTTCCAGCCTGAGCTTCATCAATTTCTCCCTGAAAGATCAAAGAATTCAAATCTGCAATGGAACAAATGGTTGTTCCGGCATTGAAAGAGTTGGCTTCAATAACCTGACTTCCCACTTTTACAGGAACTTCAAGAACGGTTCCTGAAGCTTTTGAGCGAATTTGTGTTGTTGCCAAACCCTGTAATTCAGGAGTAGATCCCGTTTTTGCGATCTGTAAGGCTTTCTGAGCTGTTATCAATTGCTGCTGTGCGTTTCTCAGAACCTGTTGTGTAGAATACAACTGTTGCTGTGCATTGAGAAATTCCTGTTTGGAAGCGACTCCCTGCTTGTAAAGTCTTTCCTGCATTTCAAACTGTTTGCGCATATTATCCACATTCAGCTTTGCATTGCTGATCTGGAGCTGCTGATTGCTGACATTTTGCTGCGCATTATTTACCTCAGAAAGATTCGGAACGATTCTTACAGTTGCAATTAACTGTCCCACTTCTACTCTGTCTCCTTCATCTACCAAAATTTTATCTATAATTCCGGCAATATTCGGCTTGATTTCGATTTCTTCTTTGGGAACGATTTTTCCTGTTGCCATCACTTTATCCTCCATATTCTGAACAGACGGTTTTCTGGTAAGGAAAGCCTCACTCTCTTTAGAATTGGACTTTACAAGATACCCGATTCCCGAGAACAGCGCCACTGCAAATAAAAGCCCCAAGATGATATAAATGGCTTTTTTCCAAGTGAATTTCTTTTTCATATATAGTTTATTTTTTTATTTAAATTATTTTATTCAGTTCTTAAAGCTTCAATTGGTCTGATTTTAACAGCTCTCTGCGCGGGAATCATTCCGATTATCAATCCTAAAACCACCATCACTGCCATTGCTGCAAATACGTTTCCGTAGTTAACTGTTGGATTATAGAAGGGAAATGAATCCTGTCCTTTTGTGGCAATATCGAGAATCATCAGAACAAAAATCCCGAAAATGAAACCGAGTAATCCGGAGGAGAGTGTAATAACCACACTTTCCAATAAAATCTGGTTTCTTACTTCTGAAGGTTTTGCTCCTAAAGCTCTTCGGATCCCAATCTCTTTGGTTCTCTCTTTTACCGTAATTAAAAGAATGTTGGAAATGGCAATAACTCCGGCAAGAATGGTTAAGGTTCCTACAATGATTGTGAGTAACTGCATTCCAGATAAGAACCCCGTTAGTTTTTTAAATTCTTTACCTAAATTAAAACTTCCGAAAGCATTGGTATCATCAGGCGAAACTTTATTTTTGGCTTTAAGCTCCTGTTTTACTTTTTCTTCTACTGAATTTACATCTACATTCGGTTTGCTTACAATCGCGAACATATCAATATTATCCGCCGCATTGTACATTTTTGTGTAGGTGGATAACGGAATGAAAACCGAACGGTCATTTTCAAAACCTCCGTTTTTTTTGATTCTGAATACTCCGATCACATTAAAGAAAATTCCTTTTATATTAATGGATTTTCCCAAAGGATTTTCGTTCTTTTTTGAATCGAAAAAGTTCTTGTAAATTTCTTCTCCGATAACGGCTACATTTTTATTCCCGGAAACATCGGCGTCGTTGAGATATCTCCCGAAGATCAGTTTTTTTTCTGAAATTTTATTTCCTACAGGATAATCACCTGTTAAAGAATAGGTTCCGCTTTTTCCGTTTCTGGACATTAATTCTCCGGGGGTTCCGGTAAAGCTTCCTCTTGAGTTCTGAGGCGATATATAATCAATGTCGGTGATTTTTCTTTTTAAAATATCAATATCCGAAAGTTTTAGGTACATCTGTCTTCCTTTCGGGAAACCGTCATAAGGAATGGATGTATTCTGCGCCCAAAGGAAAATAGAATTGGTGGCAAAACCTGAAAATAGCTTATCAAAACCATTTTCCATTCCTTTTGCAGCACCCAGCAAACTAACATACAAAAACATACCCCAACCTACTCCAATCATAGTAAGGAAGGTACGAAGCTTATTATTTCTCAAGGAATAATAAATTTCCTGCCAAGTATCTTTTTTAAATATAATGTTCATTTGTTAATGTCTGTTTCTTTTAATATGTCAATAGCTAAATTCACTTGCTAAACAAAATTCACCATTCACCTTCTTTCATCATTCCGTTCTCAATGCTTCAATAGGTTTGATTTTTGAGGCTCTGTATGCGGGAACAAATCCTGCAATCAGCCCTGAAAACACGAGTGCAATAAATGCAGCGATAATATGTCCCCATCCTACACTCGGATTTTTAATGAAGTATTCTTCCAGATTATCTCCTATTAAGTATAAAGCCAGAACGCCGAGTCCCACTCCTATTAATCCTGAAATTACCGTAATCACAACACTCTCCTGAACGATAAGCGCAACAATACTTTTGGGTTTTGCACCAATTGCTTTACGGACTCCGATTTCTTTGGTTCTTTCTTTTACAATGTACACCATGATGTTACTGATCCCGATAATTCCTGCCGCGAGAGTTCCCAATCCGATGAAACCTACAATTCCTGTAAGTACTGCCATAAAAGCAAAAGTGTCGTTCATATTCTGGGCATTGTTCCAGACTCTGATCCCGTTTTCGTCATCAGGTGCTACATTTTTTCGGGCTTTTAATCGTGATTTTAATTCATCACCATATTTAATTGCCTGTTCCGGTGTTAATTTGTCGTTGTATGCAATGTAATTGATGCTTACGGTATCCGAACCTTTCTTCATTTGCTGCAAAGTGGTGATCGGTACGGTAATATGTCTTTCGTCCCAGTCTCCGCCGTCGTCTGAGAAAACACCTACGACTTTAAAGATTGTCCCATTGATATTTAATTCTTTGCCAACCGGATTCCCGTTTTTTATAAGGTCTCGCTGAACCATTCTTCCGATTACCGCAACATTCTGTTTTCTTTCCAGATCTGTCGGGGTAAGATAGCGACCTTCGAGCATTTTTCTGTTTTCGATGATCTGCTCTTCGGGTTTTGCTCCGTTAATCTGGTAATTTCCGCTTTCCTTACCATATTTCACCAGTAAATTTGAGGTATATCTCGGCGTGGAACTTCCTACTTTTTTCTTGTCAATATTTACGAGAAAATCGTAATCATCATTGTTCATCGTCACCATACGATCGGATTGAAGCCCGTTGTAGGCAATCGTTGTTTTTCCGGTTGCAATAGAAATAAGATTTTGTGCATCTCTTGCAAAACCTTGTGTAAAGGCATTTTGCAGCCCTGTTCCGATTCCGAAAAGAACAATGAAAATAAATAATCCCAAAGCCACAGTAAAACCGGAAAGCACCGTTCGCAATACATTACTGCGAATGGAACTAAATATTTCCTGCCAACGATCTAGATCGAACATATTCTTAGGTTTGAAGCGGGAAGCGGGATGATTGAGGTTCTTCCGCCTTTCCGCTGATTTATTCTATTAATTAAACTTCTTTCTTCCAGCCTCCTGCCTCACAGCACCAACTGTTTAATAAACTCATCACTTTCAATAATGCCGTCCCGAAGCACCACATTTCTCTTTGTTTGTGCGGCTACATCAGGTTCGTGGGTTACCACAATGATGGTTTTCCCTTCGTTATTAATGTCCTGAAGCAGTTTCATGATGTCGTGCGTTGTTTTGGAGTCCAGTGCGCCGGTCGGTTCATCGGCTAGAACCACTTTCGGATTGGTAATCAAAGCTCTTGCAATGGCAACTCTCTGTTTCTGCCCTCCGGAAAGCTCGTTCGGTAAATGATTTGCCCACTGAGCCAGTCCTACTTTTTCCAGATATTCCATCGCTTTCTGGTTTCGCTCCTTTCGCGGAACATTTTGGTAATACAACGGAAGTGCAACATTATCCAAAGCGGTTTTATAACCGATAAGATTGAAGGACTGGAAAATAAATCCCAGAAACTTACTTCTGTATTCGGCAGCTTTTACTTCAGATAAATGTTCAATCGGAACTCCGTCCAGCTCATACGTTCCGGAATCTTTTTCATCGAGAATACCAATAATATTAAGAAGTGTGGATTTTCCTGAACCCGAACTTCCCATGATCGATACAAATTCGCCTTCGGAAATGGTAAGATTAATTCCCTTGAGAACGTGCAGCTTACTCTTCCCTGTATCGTATGATTTATGTAAATCCTGAATTACTAACATTAAGCGGTGTATGTTTTTTATACCCAATAAGTAGACAGAATTTTTAATTTGTTACGAATATTGAAAAAATCTTTATTTAATTAATTGTTTAGCTTAAAACGCCTTTATTTAAAGTACTTTTAATTTTTTTGTTTAATAAAATCCTGCGAATAATCAGGTTTTTGTTAACATAATACTTTGTAAGTCAATATTTAAGGGGCTTTCATGTAAATGTGGAAAACTTTTAAGGCTAAAACTCAACGAATTAGTATTTCGCCCTTTTTATTACAGTTCTTTTTTTCGAACTTTGTGCTTGCACAGATCAAAAAATAAATCGCTTCCGTGGTTGATAACTTTCACACATAAGTTACACCAAATCAGAATATTGATTATTTTTTGAACGTTATCCACATTGATCTATTTATTTTAATTTTTTAAGACATTTTAATATGGGAATTTTTGATAAGAGAGTAAGTTACAAGCCATTTGAATACCCTGAGGTTCTTCAATTTGTAGAGGCAATCAACAAATCGTTCTGGGTGCATTCCGAAGTGGACTTTACTGCAGATGTTCAGGATTTTCATTCGCAGTTGGAGCCGCACGAAAAACACGCTGTAAAAAATGCACTTTTAGCCATTGCACAGATTGAGGTGTCTGTAAAGACATTCTGGGGAAATCTGTACACTCATCTTCCAAAGCCTGAACTGAATGGTTTGGGAGCTACTTTTGCAGAATGCGAATTCCGTCATTCGGAAGCGTATTCCCGATTGCTGGAAGTGTTGGGATATAACGACGAATTCCTTAATGTAGTAGAAATCCCTGCCGTAAAAAGCAGAATTGAATTCTTAGGAAACGCCTTAAAACACGCAAACTCCGCAACACCGAAAGAATATGTTTCTGCATTGTTGCTTTTCAGTATTCTGGTAGAAAACGTTTCTCTTTTCTCTCAATTTGCCATTATCCTTTCTTTCACAAGATTTAAAGGGTTTATGAAAAATGTTTCCAATATCATCGCATGGACTTCTGTAGATGAGCAGATCCACGCCAACGCAGGAATTTTCTTAATCAACAAAATCAGGGAAGAACAGCCTGATCTTTTAACAGACAGCGACATCGAGGATATTTATACTCTGGTTGATGAATCAATCGAAAGAGAAGGTGATATTTTAAGCTGGATCTTTGAATTGGGTGAAATCGACAACGTTTCTAAAGAAGATTTATTAAACTTCATGAAATACCGTGTAGACGACAGTTTAAAGAAAATCAACATGAAAACAAGATACAACGTAACTCCTGAACAGTACAGACCGATGGTTTGGTTCGAAGAGGAAGTTTTCGCCAATTCTATGGATGATTTCTTTGCGAAAAGACCGGTAGATTATACAAAGCACGATAAGAGTATTACCGCGAACGATTTGTTTTAATTAAATAGAATCATTTTCTCGAAAAAATTTTTTAACAATAATATATATGGTTAAAATTAAAATCGAGAAATGGGGTAATCTACAAGGCTTATCCATTTCGATATCGCAACGATTTATATACATCGTAGTGATAATTTTAGGAATAATATTTAGCTGGAAAGAATTACCATCATTCCTCAAAATTTTTAACCCATTATCTTAATTAAAATGGAAGAACAAAACAACAACATATGGTGGCTCAATGAAGAGTCTGAGCAAATGCTGAACAGAGGTTATTTGCTGAAGGGTGAAACTGTAGACGGAGCCATCGACAGAATTACCACTGCTGCTGCCAAAAGATTATATAAGCCGGAACTTCAGCCTGCTTTCAAAGAAATGATCACGAAAGGATGGATCAGTTTCTCATCTCCTGTTTGGGCAAATATGGGGACACAGAGAGGTCTTCCTATTTCGTGTTTCAATGTTCACATTCCGGACAGCATTGAAGGAATTACCCATAAAATGGGCGAAGTCATCATGCAGACCAAAATCGGGGGCGGAACTTCGGGATATTTCGGGGAGCTTCGTAACAGAGGAACTGCGGTTACCGATAACGGAAAATCTTCGGGAGCGGTTTCTTTCATGAAACTGTTTGATACGGCAATGGACGTTGTTTCTCAGGGTGGCGTAAGAAGAGGAGCTTTTGCAGCTTACTTAGACATCGATCACGGAGATATTGAAGAATTTTTATCCATCAAAGACATCGGAAGTCCGATCCAGAATTTATTTACAGGAGTTTGTGTTCCGGATTACTGGATGCAGGATATGATTGATGGCGATATGGAAAAGCGTAAAGTCTGGGCAAGAGTACTGGAAAGCCGCCAGCAAAAAGGGCTTCCTTATATTTTCTTTACGGATAACGTTAACAGAAATAAACCACAGGTTTACAAAGACTTAGGACTTACTGTAAATGCAAGTAACCTTTGCTCTGAAATCATGCTTCCTTCTACAAGAGAAGAATCCTTCATCTGTTGTTTATCTTCCATGAACTTGGAATTGTATGATGAATGGAAAGATACAGACGCGGTGAAATTAGCAATCTATTTCTTAGATGCTGTTTTATCTGAATTTATCGACAAAACGGAAGGAAACTATTATCTTCAGGGTGCAAGAAACTTCGCAATGCGTCACAGAGCGCTTGGTTTAGGAGTTTTAGGATATCATTCTTACCTTCAGAAAAACATGATTCCTTTTGAAAGTTTTGAGGCTACACAATTTAATGCAAGAGCATTCAGAAGAATTAAAGAACAGGCAGAGCAGGCTTCAAGAGAGCTTGCCAATATTTACGGAGAGCCGGAATTGCTGAAAGGTTACGGATTAAGAAATACGACAACCATGGCCATTGCGCCTACAACGTCAAGTTCTGCGATCTTAGGACAGACTTCTCCGGGAATCGAACCGTTTGCTTCGAATTATTATAAAGCTGGTCTTGCGAAAGGAAACTTCATGCGTAAGAACAAATATCTTGCAAAATTACTGGAGGAAAAAGGGCTTGATAACGAAGAAACGTGGAGAACGATCATGTTGAATCACGGTTCGGTACAACATTTGAAGGAGTTAACGGATGAAGAGAAAGCAGTGTTTAAAACATTCAAGGAAATTTCTCCGATGGAGATTATTTCTCAGGCAGCCCAAAGACAACAATACATTGATCAGGCGCAGTCTCTGAACCTTCAGATCCCTTCTACAATGCCGGTAAAAGATGTGAACTATCTTTATATCGAAGCATGGAAAAAAGGTGTAAAAACCCTTTATTATCAAAGAAGTTCTTCTGTTTCTAAAGAAATGATGGTAAATTTTGTTACCTGCACAGCTTGTGAAGCATAAGATACTCAAATAATAAACATTACATATTCAATCGGGCACGCTTTTTCAGCGTGCTTTTTTATGTTAAGAAAAAATTAATATTGTATTAATTTCATGATCTGTTATAAAATATCCTGTAGAATCTGCCGTGAATAAAGGAAACATGCAAAGACTATTCTTTACAGATAAATATTTCTGATTTCAGCATTGATTTTCAATTGACAGTAAAATATATTTTTTTCATACATTTGCAAAAAATAACACAAAAAATTATTTCAAACGAATATTATGCGAAAATATTTTCAAGTTAATGGATTTATCACATTAATTCTATTCACTTCTTTTCAGTCTAATGCTCAGGTAAAAATCTCCAATTCTTCTGGAGCCGTAAATTCGGAAAGCATCTTACAATTAGAAAATTCATCCAACAACAAAGGCTTTCTGCTTACAAGAATTGCTCTTCAGTCTACCACTTTAGCTGCTCCGATGAATGCTCATGTTGCGGGAATGATCGTTTATAATACAGCAACAGCAGGCACTGCACCGAATAATGTAACTCCGGGAATGTATTATAACACAGGATCCGGCTGGGTAAAATTATCTGCAAAAACTCCAAAAGCAGGAGACATTAAAAACGGATTTCAGGCAGCAGACCATAATGGATGGTATCTTCTCAACGGAAGAGCAATAAGCACTTTGAGTACAAATGCCAGAGCCAGAGCTACAGCATTGGGCTTTACCACCAATTTACCGGATGCTACAGACCGTTTTCTTAAAAATACAAGCGGTACAGACAATCTAGCAGCAGTTTCCGGAGCTGATACTTTTACTTTAACACAAGCCAATCTTCCTAACGTAACCTTCACGGGAACAACAAATACTACAGGAAATCATACGCATACGTATACAGATAACCCTTTAAATTCCACTACAAACGGCGTAGTATCCGGAACCAATAATCCTATTTCTGATACATCGAGTGTAAATGATACGACAAGTACCGATGGAAATCATACCCACAGTTTAAGTTTTACTTTGGGAAGCAGCCAGCCTGTAAGTATGCAGCCAAATAATATTATTACGAACGTATTTATCTATTTAGGAAACTAGTATGAAGACAAAATTTTTATATACATGTATTGCTGCATTTTTATTTGTTGCACACAAAGCCCAAGTGGGTATTGGAACTTCTAATCCGTCAAATTCTGCTGTTCTGGAACTGAGTAGTACCAATAAAGGTTTTCTGATGAATACTGTCGCACTTACTTCAACCACGTCTGCAGCACCTTTCGGAAGCAATGTGGAAGGGATGTGGGTATACAATACCGCGACAGCAGGAACATCTCCCAATAATGTTATTCCCGGGTTGTATTATAATGATGGGACCAAGTGGGTTTTAATGTCCATTAATAATGATCTTCCTAAAATCGGCGATCTAAAATCCAGCATGGCAACAACCGACCATGACGGATGGTATCTGCTTAACGGAAGAAATATTTCCACCCTGCCTTCAATCAGCCAGACCAATGCAGCGGCTTTAGGCTTCAGTACAACACTTCCAAGTTCAAGCGACCGGATTTTAAAAGGTAAAAATACTTCTGAGGCAGTATCCTCAACAGGAGGAAGCAATTCTTTCTCCATCGCACAGGCTAATCTTCCGAATGTAAACATTACGGGAACTACGGCTTCTTCAGGAGCGCACACCCACAGCTATACCAATCGGGGCGTAAACTACTGGAACTATAATGCAGGCAGCATTAATACAACAAGAACAATTGATACAGAAGTAAGAACTACGGCAGCCGCAGGAGATCACAGCCACACAATTTCCGTAGCAAGCGGAGGAACCAATACCGCGATTATGCAATACCCAAAACATTTGGTGGTTCAGTATTTTATTTATCTAGGAAAATAACACAAAAATTTAAACAATGAAAAAAATAATTTTCGCCATCATATTAACTTCTTTTACTTCGTTTCTTTCTGCACAGGTTCTTATTACAAACGGAACTCCCGGCAATCCTACTCCAAATCCGAATGCTTTGCTGGAAATTTATTCTAAAAATAACAATAAAGGACTTTTAATGCCCAAGGTTTCGTTGATAACTACTGACAATCCGAGCCCTTTTCCAGGTCATATTACCGGAATGACGGTTTATAATACAAATACCACTACTGCAACCACACTTACGAGTGTTACTCCCGGGATTTATTATAATGACGGAAGTTC
Source organism: Chryseobacterium sp. 2P (assembly GCF_059579425.1). NCBI lineage: Bacteria > Pseudomonadati > Bacteroidota > Flavobacteriia > Flavobacteriales > Weeksellaceae > Chryseobacterium > Chryseobacterium sp. 2P. The sequence continues at coordinate 923,518 of NZ_CM184194.1, read as the reverse complement.
ATGGAATAAAATGGAAGTACAAATACCTACTGTGGGAGACATAAAATACAGCAACGTAGCGACAGATCATGACGGATGGTATCTCTTAAACGGAAGAGCAGTTTCTACCTTGTCTGCAACTGCACAGTCTGCTGCGTCTTCATTGGGCTTTACAGCTTCACTTCCCGACAGTTCAGACAGGTATTTAAAAGCGAAATCTGCATCGGAAACATTAGGAGCAACGGGCGGAAATACAGCTGTTACCCTTACACAGGCCAATCTTCCGAATATTACTTATAATGCGACAACTTCAAACACCGGAGCGCACAGCCATACCTATAACGACAGGGCAAGCGGAATAGTAAACAGTGTTGAAGCCGGAAATACTAAAACGGTGGTAGACAATGATGCCACGACATCTACAACTTCATCTGCAGGAGCTCATACCCATACATTCTCAATTTCTACAGGCGGATCGGGTACTCCCCTTAATCTGCAGCCAAAATATTTATCTGCCTATATTTTTGTTTATTTAGGACAGTAAAAATAATCTGAAAGCAACAGTAACAAACTGTTTTCTATTACTTGAAAGACAAGGTATTTTTAATCCTAAAAAATTTTAATATAACTTTAACATTTAAGAAATAAAAATATGTATCCCAGCGTAATCACCTGTAAATATTGAAAATATAGCTTTTTCAATCCCTAACCAGTGAATCAAATTACTGCATCTCTGCGCTTTATATATTTTTAAAAACAAATTTTTTGTATATTTGCAAATGTATTTTGTTAACAACAAAGTTTATTATTGTTAAAAACACAACTATAAATTGAAATTTTAATTAAATTAATAAAACAAATGTTGTTTTGAAAATAAAAAACAAATAGTTCATTCATAAATCTTGAAGATTATAAATGAATTTATTTATAACATAAAAACACACAAAAGAAACCTTAATTAATTGTATTGATAAAAAGTTTATCAATATTAAAAACACAAAAAAATTATTTCTAATGAACAAAATTATCACTCTAATTTTGGTAATGTTTTCTTACAGCATTACCGCACAAGTTGGTATAAATACAAGTTCACCTGATCCCAGCTCTTCTTTAGACATTACAAGCAGTTCAAAAGGTCTGTTACTGCCGAGAATCAGCAACCTTTCACTGGTTACTAATCCTGCAACGGGCTTGGTTATTTTTGATACCAATAAAAAGTGTATAAGCCAAAACGTTGGTACTCCTGCCACTCCGGACTGGGTATGTCTTTCACCTTATTCGGCGAGATTTTTCTACATGCCGAGTGTGGTTTTCGACACTACCACTATTGCGTCAGGACAGACGAAAGATTTGTATACACTGTATAAAAATCAGTTTTCGAATATCCCTACAAATGCGAGAAGTACCTCTGCGCCTGCAACAATTCCTTTTTTCCCTAACGCAACGGATCTTTATTATTATGTAACAGGGTATGATTCTACTGTATTCAGAATTAACAGCATCAGCAATACAGGGGTTTTAAACTATGATGTACTGGCAAATGCAACGCCTGCTTCTTTTATTAACATTGTTTTTGTCGTAAAATAAGTAAACATCATGAAAAAGAATTTCACAGGGCTGTCTTTGATGAGCCTTATCTTTACCTTGCTTACAAATCTCATGTATGCACAGACAGACAGTACAGAAGTTGCCAGTATTTATGGATTTTACTCGTATTCCAGTTCATTAATGAATGCTTCATCGGCATCTGAACTTACCATACAGGGAAGCGCCTCTCATACCGCAACAGGAGTACAGCTTACACCGGCAAGTTCCAGCCAGTTCGGAGGATTGTTTATTAACGGCAGAACATTTACTTCGGTGAATGGTTTACACGTAGAATTCGAATACGACATGAAATCCGGTGCTCCGTTCAGTGGCTCGTATGGAGACGGGTTATCCTTTTTCCTTTATGACGGATCTGTTACCACTCCTACAATCGGTGCTCCCGGTGCTGGTTTAGGATATGCATATAACAGAGCAAAAAACGATTTTTCTTCTTTTAGAAAAACGGGGTTGTCAGGAGCATATCTCGGAATCGCTTTGGATGAATTCGGAAATTTTAAATCTAAACGTTTTCAGGGAGAATCGAGAGTAAACGGTATTGCCGGAGTTACATGGAGCCAAGGGGCAAGCCATGTTACTTTAAGGGGAGCAAAAGGAGCTGTCATCAATACCAATGGTTTGGGAGACGGATATACAGGATATCCTGTTTTAGTAACGAGATCCACATTAAGTAACACAGGAACGGTAGGAAGAATACTACAGACAGACAGATCATATGCCACAACCACTAATACCCTGTCTTCTGTATTTGATTTGAGAAACGGAAACGGTGAATTCAGAAAAGTGCTTCTGGATCTGATTCCTCATTTTGTAACGGCAACTACTACAGACGGCTTCGATATTAAAGTCGATATTCAGACCACACAAAACGGAACACCAATTAATATCATTGATTATTATCATTATAAAACATCAATTCCGTACACCGAAAATGCGAATCCGGCTGTAACCGACTTTAACAGTTCAGATACTGAAGGCGCGGCTACAAACCAGACTTTAAATGCTACAGTACCTTCATTTTTAAAACTGGGGTTTGCTGCTTCAACCGGAGCTGCTTACCAACAGCATATTATCCGAAATGTGAAACTAACATTGCCTTATTCTGCTGTTGCCAATGATGATGCAGCTACCACATGTAAACTCCAGCCAGTTTCAATCCCGGTTTTGGATAATGATATTGCATACAAAGGTCCTATTAGTATTACAACTCCGCCTACAGGAAGTAAAAATAATATTGATAAAACGACATTCAGCTTTACAAAAACAGGGGATACCGACCTTACTTTATACCGAAGAAAGGTAACTCCTGAAGGAACATGGAGCTATAATAAAAGTACCGGAATAGTTACATTTACTCCATCAAGTGGATTTACAGGAACAGCAACAATGACATATACGATAAAAGGAAAAACGCTTAAAGATTCTAATGGCAATATCGTGGAGCCTTATGGTGATACCGCCTACAGATCAGTTCCGGCAACTATTACCGTTACATTAAAAACAACGGGATGTGTTTATTCGGTAGTATCGAATAAAATGGTAACACAGGGAGTACAGTAAAAACCTCACCAATTATATAATCCGGCAAACCACAGAAAATTTTCTGTGGTTTTATTTTTATCTTTGTTTTACATATTAATTCTAAAAATATTCAGATATGAAATTCGGACAAGTTGAAGATCCTTCAAAGATAGATTTTACGTTACCAAAAGACCATCCAAGAACCAAAGAAATTTTGAGCAGGAATAAAAGCGGGCTGGAAAACATTTCCATAGGATGTGCAAAATGGAATAAAACAGATCTTAAAGGATTTTATCCTAAGGGTACAAAAGACGAACTTACGTACTATGCAACTCAGTTTAATTCTATTGAACTGAATGCAACTTTTTACGGTATGCCAACTCCGGAACAAGTGCAGACATGGAAAGAAAAAACTCCGGCTGATTTTAAATTTTTTCCCAAAATCACAAATACGGTATCTCATTTCAGAAGACTTTTAAATATTGATGATGTGGTAACACAGTTCGCTACAGCCGTTTTAAATTTTGATGAAAAACTGGGAATGGTTTTCCTTCAGCTTCATGATAATTTTAAACCAAAAGATTATGAAAGACTGGAAAAATTTGTAAAAAACTGGCCAAAGGAAGTTCCTCTTGCAATCGAACTGAGAAATACAGACTGGTTTACGGATGAAGAGATCCTTAATAAAACATGTGACTTATTCGAAGAAAACAACATCACCAATATTATTGTAGATACGGCAGGAAGAAGAGATATGCTGCATATGCGCCTCACTACACCCAATGCATTCATTCGTTATGTAGGAGCTAACGCAGAAAGTGATTATGACAGACTGGACGACTGGATGCGACATCTTACCCGATGGAAAGAGGAAGGTTTGCAGAATCTGTACTTTTTTGTTCATCAGAATATTGAAAAAGCCTCTCCCCTGCTTTCCGCTTATTTCATTAAAAAAGTGAATGAAGAGTGGAAACAAGACATTCACATACCAAAAATGGCAACCGAAAGTACAGGAACTTTATTTTAAAGTTTAACAAATTTTAATTTTATTCACTAATAAGTGGGATAATTGATAATAAAAAGTACACTTTCACTATAAATAATTCACTTTTTTGTCTGTAAAAAAAATTACTCTAAAAGCTTCATTCATATTGTTATAATTAGTAAATTAGAAAGAAGAGATTCTATATTATCAAATCACAATAAAAACCAATAACAGTATGGAAAAGGAAATTTGTACAATAAGTATAACGAGTAACTGGCTCGGAGACGAATATACTTTTTATGAAGACGAAAAAATAAAAAGAACTTATGACAACAACAGCTTAAGTTCCGACGTTACGGAATGGCTTGAACCTAAACAGATCAGTAAGCAGAATAAAGACAAACTGATTAAAAACTGTCCGGAAGAGCACAAAGAAAGAATTATGATTATTTTAGACTATCCCTAAATCTTTTAAAATGCATTAAAAAGTCCCAATCTTTACTAAAGCCTGGGATTTTTTATTTTCTTTTTCGCAGCAAAAGCATGATGTTGAGAAACAAAAGCAGAAAATCTAAAGTGATCCAGATTCCGAGCTTCACATTTTCATGGTTGTACGTATCAATCTGCTTTTTTGCCAGATCCGAAAGCTTTGAACTCTGAATAATATAATTCTGAACTTCAATGATCTGATCTATATTTTTATTCGGAACCGAATTCTGAGAAAAATAAACAAGATTCTTTTTACCCAGATACCCTACTACCCAATATTCATCAGATTTATCCATCTTCAGATATTCTATCCTGTAATACTCCGGGCGGATTTTTCCGAGATGTTTTGTTTCTATTACTTTGCCGGCTTCAGCATCATTTAAGGTGAGTACATAAAAATCCAGTGGCTGCGGAAGTTTGTTAATAACCTGAAGCGCTACCGAATTTTCCACAATACCTATAGTACTTTTCTTAATAAACCAGTAGGTAAAAATTGAAAATGAAAAAATAATCGTAACGATACGGAATAATTTTGCCCACTCTGCGCCTTTCCCTTTCTTCAGCTTAGAAAGAAGGAGAGAAAAAACAGAAGCCCAGAAGATAACCAGAACAATAAATACCATACTGCAAAGATACTTATTTAAAGACTTTTAAAAGAATACTAATCGACATTCCACTCTTTGTAGAACTGATCGAGAAATTTCAGCATAAAATCGTGTCTTTCGGCAGCAATTTCTTTTCCTTTTTCCGTATTCATAAGATCTTTAAGCAGTAAAAGCTTTTCGTAGAAATGGTTGATGGTTGTTCCGTTGGATTTTTTATACTCTTCTTTAGACATATTGAGTTTAGGCTCTATATGAGGATCATACATCGGATTATTTTTAAAGCCTCCGAAATTGAATGTTCTTCCGATACCGATGGCTCCTATAGCATCAATCCGGTCTGCATCCTGAACAATTTTCAGTTCAACAGGAAGATTTTTGGGAACTTCTCCCCTGTTTTTAAAGGAAATATTTTTAATAATGAACAAAACCTGCTCAATTAATTCTTCTCCGGCGTTCTGGCTTTCGAGATATTCACGGGAAACTTTCAAAGCAAGCGTTTCATCGCCGTTATGAAATTTGGGATCGGCTATATCGTGAAGCAAAGCTGCCAGTTCTACCACTTCATGATTACAATTTTCGGTTTCAGCAATTTTTTTGGATAATTTCCATACTCTTTCGATATGAAACCAGTCATGTCCCGCTTCTGCTCCTTCCAGTTTTTCTTTTACAAATTCTACCGTGTTTTCAATCAGATTCTTCATTATATCAATCATTTTAAATATTTGGCGACCAACACGTCAGAAAGAAAAATGTTTCGTTACGGAATTTCATTTAAAATAATATTCCACAGTTTGTTATTGTAACTTCTGAAAAAATTGATGTGTCCTATTTCACCTTTTTCCGATTCAGAAGTTTTCACAAGTCTGTAAGTTGGCTTAAGGTTCGGATAGGTATCATTCATAAGACTTTTTACGCCTTTTTCTGTGAGCCAGGCATCGTCTTCAGCACGAATAACAAATACCTTTTGTCTTAAACTTTTAGAATAATCATCAATTTTTTCCAGTAAACCGTTGGTCGATTTTCTGTTTAAAATTAAGGTTCTCCAGTCATATGCGCAATTTTTCGGGAGACTTTCTCCGAGTCCGAACCAATTTCCGGGGAAGTAGCCTAATAATGCGGTAGTTAGAGGCTGGGCAATTCCAAAACCAAGATAAGCTTCTATTTTCGTTTTGAATTTTAAATGTCCCACAAAAGCATTCTGGGTTCCCACGAAGAAAAATTCTTCAAAAATTTCAGCATCTTTATTCATTCCTAAAATTAAAGCACCTACGGAATGTCCCAGGCAATATTTCTGATAATCATTAAAATTTTTCTGAATATAATCTGTAACTGCTTTAAAATCTTTCGAACCCCAGATTCTCATGGAAGCATGAAATCCTCTCATATTTTCAGGTTTTGAAAGCCCGATTCCACGATAATCGTAAGTGATGACCGTAAATCCGTTTTCGGAAAAAAATTTGGCAAAGGAAAAATAAATCTGTTGTTTTACCCCGGTTGCAGAGTTGATAAGCAATAGTTTACGATTGCTTTTTTCAGGCAAAAACAGATGGGCAGCTATTGAAACATTATCAGATGTAGTAAATGTAAGCTTTTTCATGGTAAAAGAAAAAATCCACTATAAAAGTGGAAATTTTACTTTATATTTTATGTTAAGTTTAAAACTTTCGATATGTAGCAAATAGCTTATGAAATAAAATCTGAAAGTCTGGGAAGACAACATTGAGAGCCTTTTGATTCAGAAACTCTTGCCGAAACTTCATTCCCGAATTTCACACACTCCGCTATCGAATTTTTATGGCACAAAGCAATAGAAAATCCTACCGTAAAAGCATCTCCCATTCCCATTTTATAAGCAGTTTTATCCTTGTCGTTTCTACAGTATTTCATTTCTGTACCGTCGAAATAAATGGTAGAATTAATGTCGTCTCGTACAAAAACTTTATTAAAATATTTTTTAAGAATTTCTTCTCTCTGCTCTTCTCCGAAAACGATATGCAGTTCATTGCTTTTTACCACAAGAAAATCTACATTATTTAGAATTTCATCGCTCAGACGCTGTGCAGGTGAAGCATACATACCTACTTTTTTACCATATTTCTTGGCTTTTTTTACGGTATACTCAATCACTTTCATAGAAACTTCAAGCTGAAGAAGAACAAGATCTGCTGTATGAAAATATTTATCTGCCGCTTCCACATGTTCTACACTAAGATAGTTATTGGCTGCGGGAACCACAACAATTGCCGCGTTTCCGTCTGAGGTAGTTACATAAGCTGTACCGGTTGACTCACGATCTGTTTCGAAGACAAAGCCTACATTCACATTTTCGTTCACCATATTTCTCATGATCTGCTGACCAAGCGGATCCATACCCACACAGCCTACAAAGTAGACGCTTGCTCCCAAACGTGCTGCACCAACTGCCTGATTGGCTCCCTTTCCACCAAAGTAACTTTCGGATTTTCGGGCAATAACCGTTTCGTTCTCACAGGGAACTTTTTCGGTTTCTAAAACAAGATCAATCGAAGAGCTTCCTACAACGATAATTCTTGGCTGTTCTGAGGAAAAATTCATTAGTGTTTCTTAATGGTTTAATATTCCGTGATTTGTACAAATTTATAATATGAAATTAGAATTTCAAAAAAAATTAATGACTATTAACTAATTTCAATAAATTCTGTGATGATTTTTACAGGATTGTTATTTTTATCGCAGGCGATGTAACTTGCATAAAAACCTTCACCATATCCTGTTTCAAAAGCAAAAATAGTTCCCGGATGGTTTTCAGACGGCTTTAAAAAAGCAAACTGATCGATTGCTCCTTTTTCATCAAAGAAATATTCATGAAAAAATTCTTCATAAATCCCCATAAAATCGACTCCTTTGCTGTGATACAGTCTTTGTTCGAGCTCGTTAAGATTATTCTGTGTATCCACATCCATAAAGCAGCCCATCCCGCTTTCTACAGGATATCCGAAAACTTCTCCTTCCTCAAGATCTTTAATATTCTGTCCTTCTGTCGTTGCCAGTTTCCAGTCTGTAATTTCCGACTGGCTAAAAATAATTTCGGCATACGCCACACAATTGCTTTCCCTTTCCTTATGCAGTAAAACCGAAAAATCTCCCTTCGGAAATGTTATGGAGAAAGGTTTCATGTCATTTATAATCAGAGGATCACAGGCAACAAGTTTTCCGCTGGAAAGATAAATTTTCCCAACTTCAAAGCTTTCCAGTAACGGGCTTTCTACGAAGTTTTTGGAGAACAGTTTTTTGATGTTTTCTATGTGTGTCATGTCATATTTAGGCTAAGATTTAGGTTAAAGCTAAGCTTAAGACTCAGCTTTAACCTAAACCTTATTATTATAAACTTTTCAGCTTCTCTTCCAAAATTGCAATTTTGTCAAGAGCGTCTTTTTGCTTTTTTCGTTCCGTCTCAACAACTTCAGGTTTTGCGTTGGCAACAAATTTTTCATTGGAAAGTTTTTTATCTACAGAGATCAAAAATCCTTTCAGATATTTTAATTCTTCTTCTGTTTTCGTTTTCTCTTCTCCCAAATCTAAATTTTCACTTAATGGAATTGAAATTTCTGTTGCGCCTACCAAAAATGTAAAGCTCGGCTTATCCGTTTTTGTTCCGAAATGAATTTCTGAAACATTGGCCAATTTCTTAATCACTGATTCGTTAGGAAATTCTGAAGCATTGGTATAAACTTCTACAGGATCTTTAGGTGAAACCCCTTTAGTTGTCTGACGGTAATTTCTAACGCCGGAAATAATTTCTGAAGCAAATTCAAACTTTCGAATTATTTCTTCATTAAATTCGCCTGCTTTTTTCTGCTGCGCAATAACCAATGCTTCCTCTGCTTTTCTTTCAGATATTAATTGCCAGATTTCTTCTGACTGGAAAGGTAAAAACGGATGAACCTGCTTCATTAATTCCTCAAAAAGCTCAACTGTTTTGTTATAAACATCTTTTGAAATACCTTCACCGTAGTTTGGTTTAATTGATTCAAGATAATAACCGCAGAAATCATCCCAAATTAATTTATAAATTAAATGTAAAGCATCAGAAATTCTGAACTTTTCAAACTGATCGTTGATCTCAGCAATTGTTTTATTTAATTTATTTTCAAACCATTCAATTGCCTGAAGTTCTGTTGAATTGGCAGGCTTATCTTCATGGTTCCACATATTGATCAATCGGAAAGCACTCCAGATCTTTGACATGAAGTTTCTTCCCTGAAGCATCAAATCTTCATCAAAAAGAAGGTCGTTTCCGGCTGCAGAACTTAATAAAATTCCTACACGAACTCCGTCTGCTCCATATTTATCCATTAATTCCAGCGGATCCGGTGAATTTCCTAAAGATTTAGACATCTTTCTTCGCTGCTTATCTCTTACAATCCCTGTGAAATAAACATTTTTAAACGGAACTTCTTTTCTGTACTCCAGTCCTGCCATAATCATTCTTGCCACCCAGAAGAAAATAATATCCGGACCTGTTACTAGGTCTGAAGTCGGGTAATAATAACTGATGTCTTTGTTTTCAGGATCAAGCAACCCATCGAAAACCGACATTGGCCATAACCATGATGAGAACCATGTATCAAGAGCGTCTTCGTCTTGTTTTAAATTTTGAATTTCGAGTTCAGGGTTTTGAGTTTTCTCTTTGGCTAATGCCAAAGCTTCTTCGATAGTTTCTGCAACAACGAAATCGTTTTCTCCGTCACCATAATAGAACGCAGGAATTTGCTGTCCCCACCAAAGCTGTCGGGAAATATTCCAGTCGCGGATGTTTTCCATCCAGTGTTTGTAGGTATTTTTAAACTTTTCAGGATAAAATTTAACCTCATCATCCATTACAACATCCAAAGCTGGTTTTGCAATTTCAGACATTTTCAGGAACCACTGTACAGAAACTTTAGGCTCGATTACCGCACCAGTTCTTTCTGAAGTTCCTACTTTATTTACGTAATCTTCTGCTTTCAGCAAAAGATCTTTTTCTTCCAGTTCTTTCGCAATCTGCTTTCTTACCTCGAATCTGTTTTTTCTGGCGTAGTGTAAACCGTGATCGTTCAGATTTCCGTCATCATCTAAAGCATCAATCATCTGGAGATTATGTTTCTGTCCTATTTCGTAGTCATTGATGTCATGAGCAGGCGTAATTTTCAAAGCCCCTGTTCCGAATTCAATATCCACATATTCGTCCTCGATAATCGGAATTACCCTGTTAACGATTGGTACGATTACTTTTTTACCTTTTAAATGAGCGTATCTCTCATCATTAGGATTGATACACACTGCAGTATCCCCGAAAATGGTTTCAGGACGTGTTGTGGCAACCGAAAGGAATTCTTCTGATCCCTCAATGGCATATTTCAGGAAATATAATTTTCCGTTCTGTTCTTTAAAGATTACTTCTTCATCAGAAATGTTGGTTTTTGCTTCGGGATCCCAGTTGACCATTCTGTACCCACGGTAAATCAATCCTTTATTGTAAAGATCAACAAAAGATTTAATTACCTGTTGAGAAAGTTTCGGCTCCATGGTGAAGCGGGTTCTGTCCCAGTCGCATGAACATCCTAATTTTTTAAGCTGCTCAAGAATTGTTCCTCCGTATTTATCAGTCCATTCCCAGGCGTGCTTTAAAAACTCTTCTCTTGTAATATCAGATTTATTGACTCCTTCAGACTTCAGTTTAGCAACCACTTTCGCTTCTGTAGCAATAGAAGCATGATCTGTTCCCGGAACCCAGCAAGCATTAAAGCCCTGCATTCTTGCACGACGGACCAGCACATCCTGAATGGTATTGTTAAGCATATGCCCCATGTGCAAAATCCCCGTAACGTTTGGCGGAGGAATTACAACAGTATAAGGCGGCTTGTCATTGGGTTCTGAATGGAAGTATTTATTTTCCAACCAGTAATTGTACCACTTTTGTTCTGTTTCCTGTGGATTGTACTTTTCTGAAATCTGCATAAATTCTTTTACTTTAATTTACAATTTGCAAAAATAGTCTAAAGAAAAATATTTTAAGTATGAATTAAAATAATTTTTAACTTTGTTTCTCAAAATTTATCTAACAACATATTTAATATTCAAGAATATGAAAAAATTAATCGCAGGAATTGCATTATTCGGAACCTTCGCTCTTGCATCTGCACAAACGATTACGTTTGACAAAACTACTTTCGACTACGGAAATGTAAAACCAGGTTCAGACGGCATCAGGTTTTTCACGGTAACCAATACGGGAGACAAGCCTCTTATCTTATCGAATGTAAAAGCATCTTGCGGATGTACAACGCCTGAATTCAGCCAGGATCCGATTCTGCCGGGAAAATCAGCTAAAATAAAGGTAGGATACAATACCGGAATTAATGGTGGTTTCAACAAAATGATTGAAGTATTTTCTAACGATCCTGTAAACAGCAGAAGCGTAATCTACATTAAAGGAAACGTAGATCCAAATGCTCCGGATCCAAAACCATTGACTCCTGAGGAATTGAAGGCTAAAGCTAAAGAAGAGAAAGCTGCGGCTAAAGCTGCAAAGAAGGAAGCAAAAAAAGCGGCTAAAGCTGCTGCTAAAACTGCTGCATAATGGTAAAATCTTTACTAAAATAAATGAAACCGTCTCATGGAGGCGGTTTTTTTATTACATTTATATTTAAGTTAATTGATGGTTAGCGGTTTTTAACTATGGATTGCGGCCAAAATTAATCTTTAATCTTTTAATAATTTAAAATAAACATGGACACTAACTTTTCAGACGATTTTTTGGTAAAAGGAAAATTTTCCATTAAAAAAGCTTCAACGGAGTACAAAGGAAAACTTACCAAAGAAGAAGGCGAACAATTATTATTAAATGAAAAAGAAAAACTTCGTGAGCTTCAGGAGAAGTTATATTCGGATGGAAGCCGGTCTCTCTTGGTGGTACTTCAGGCAATGGATGCTGCAGGAAAAGACAGCATGATTGAGCACGTTTTCGGGGGAGTAAATCCGCAAGGCTGCAATGTGACGAGCTTCAAAACTCCTACTTCGAAAGAATACTCGCATGATTTTTTGTGGAGACATTATTTGGCACTACCCCAAAAAGGGATGATCGGAATTTTTAACCGTTCTCATTATGAAAGTGTATTGGTCTGTAAAGTTCATCCTGAGTATAATTTAAGCGAAAAAACATGGAAATCTGTTAAAGATTTTGATGATAAATTCTGGGAAAACCGCTATGAAAGCATCAGAAATTTTGAAAAGCATCTTGCCCAAAACGGAACGACCGTTATAAAAATATTCCTGAATGTTTCTAAGGACGAGCAAAAGAAAAGACTTCTGGACAGAATTAACGAACAGGAAAAAAACTGGAAATTTTCCACCGCGGATCTTCCGGAGAGAGCTTTATTCGATAAATATATGGAATGCTATGAAACAGCAATTAATGAAACTTCAAAAGATTACGCGCCTTGGTATGTTCTTCCTGCTGATAACAAATGGTTTGCAAGAGTTGCCGCGATACAGATTATTATTGATGCTTTGGAAAAAATGAATCTGCAGTATCCTAAATTGTCTGAAGAGGATCGTAAAGATTTAGAAGAAGCAAAAAAACAACTTGAAAGCGAGAAATAAATTGGAGGGAAGACGGGAGCCTGAAGATGGAGGTTTAAATGATTTCGTTAAAAACTTCCTTCTTACAGCCTCTAACTTCCAACTCTTAAAAAACCACGAGAAAATCTATAAGCCGGATTTTGTTCTTCCGAAGAAGTGCCTGTTATTTATCTGCATCTTACATTGCTGCAAAACTTTAGCTGATTACCCCTCGGCTTTCAGAGCGAGCAACTCCTATTTTCATTGCTGAAAAGAACCGATATACTTATCATTGCACCACAAAGAGTTTACCTGATTTCACTACAGCCGAACTGTACATCCTTTCTGTTGCACTTGTCCTACCCTCGCGGGTGACGGAGGTTATCCGCTTTGCTGCTCTACGGTGTCCGGACTTTCCTACCTCCCGTGAAACGGGAAATCAACAAGCCGATTTTCTCGTGGCTGCAAAGATAGCAAAATGTGAATTAAATCCACATTTTGTGGATTGTGAATTGTCAATTAAATTCATTCTCAATTTATAAAGCTTTAAAATCACTTTAATGAAAAGAAAAAATTCACCATTCAATTACTAAGTAAAATTGACAATTGACTAATAATTATTATCTTCGTGCTACAAAAATTAAACATCCCAATTGGCTTCAAAGGAAAAGGAATTTGCGCAGCTTATTAAGGATAATCAGGGTCTGATTATTAAGGTTTCGCGTCTTTACACCAATTCTTTGGAGGACGAGGAAGATCTTTTTCAGGAAATTGTGTTACAATTGTGGAGAAGTTATGACTCATTTAAAGGAAATTCCAAAATTTCTACGTGGATGTACCGTGTTGCTTTAAATACCGCTATCACCCTTTTCAGAAAAAAAAGCAAAAGTTTACAGACTAATGAATTAGACATCAACCATGCAGATTTTGTGGAAGATGATGACGAAAAACAGCAACAGGTATCACTTTTGTATACAGTAATCAAAACGCTTCCCAATGTGGAAAGAGCAATCGTGATGATGTATCTGGATGATTTGCCTTATAAGGATATTGCAGAAAACCTCGGGATAACCGAAGTAAATGCGCGTGTGAAAATGAACAGATTAAAGAAAACCCTTAAAGAACAGATGGAAAAATATGCCTGAATTTGATTTAGACAGCTTTAAGAAAACATGGCAGGAACAGCCTGTTCAGGAAAAATACAACAACAATGAGATTCTTCAGATGCTCAACAAAAAATCACGAAATTATGTGAAGTATATTTTCTGGATCAGTGTTTTCGAGTTTTTATTCTTTACATTAATAGGATTATTCTACATCATTCAGGGAAAGGAATCCAACTCTTTCATTAATATTCTTACAAAGCTGGGCGTACAGAAAACTTCGGAATTAGAAAATACGTTCGACAATATTTATCTCGTATTAAAAGTTTTAAGTTTAGCCATCACAGCTTATTTTGTCCTTAAATTTTATCAGAATTACAAGGTTATAAAAATTGAGGAAAATCTTAAAAAGTTTATTCTTAAGATCATTAAATTTAAGAAGACAGTTAACGCCTTTATTTTAATTAATATTGCATTATTAATCACTTTTACCTCTATTTTCACAATCTTTGTTTTTTATATCTTAAATACTCAGAATGTAGAAATTACCAATTCTACGCTAATAGGATTCGTAGCAGGTATTATCATAAGTACTGTTTTTACAGTAATAATGGTATGGCTGTATTACAGGGTTGTTTATGGAATTATCATTAAAAAACTGGATAAGAATTTAACTCAGTTAAAAGAAATCGATTCGCAGGAAATTTAAACTGAAAACTGCAGGAATTTAAGATATTATTGTTAATTTTATTTAACCAAATCTTTTATTCTATGCAAATATCCTATGTTCATGGTGCTTCCGACATTTCTTTATTGGGTGAAACCATCGGAAATAACCTGAAACACACGGTTGAAAAATTTCCTAATCACGAAGCATTAATCTGTGTACATCAAAATTACCGCGCTACCTATCAGGAATTTTACAATCAGACAACAGCCGTTGCAAAAGCACTGATTTTTCTGGGAGCAAAATCCGGAGACCGCATCGGAATCTGGTCTACCAACCGTTACGAATGGGTTCTTTTACAATATGCAACCGCAAGAATCGGAGTTATTTTAGTTAATATCAATCCTGCTTACAGAACCAGTGAACTGATCTTTGTAATCAATCAGTCTGAAATGTCCCATATTTTTTCGTCTCTGGCTTTCAAATCCAGCGATTATAAACAAATGATTGCCGATGCAAGAGAGTTTTGTGTCACCTTAAAATCCGAAGTTTTCTTTGATGACAATTGGGAAGAGTTTTTAAATAACGGACAGCATATTTCTGATGATACACTCCACAGTTTTGAGGAGCATGTTCAGTTTGATGATCCTGTGAATATTCAATATACTTCAGGAACGACGGGTTTTCCGAAAGGAGTTACGCTTTCTCATCATAATATTTTAAATAACGGATATTTTATCGGAATTCGGTTAAAGTATACCGAAAAAGACAGAGTTTGCATTCCCGTTCCTTTTTATCACTGTTTCGGAATGGTGATCGGAAACATCTGCTGTACTGCTCACGGAGCCTGTATGGTAATTCCGAATGACAGTTTTGATCCTGAAATCACTTTAAAAGTTGTTTCTGACGAAAAATGTACCTCGCTTTACGGAGTTCCGACCATGTTTATTGCAGAATTAGCCGTAAAAAATTTCGAAACCTTTGATTTTTCAAGTTTAAGAACAGGCGTAATGGCAGGCTCAGTCTGCCCTCCGGAAATTATGAAAAAAGTGGAAAGTCTCATGAATATTAAAGAAATGAGCATCTGCTACGGAATGACGGAAACCTCCCCTGTTTCTACACAAACTCTTATCGGAACCCCATTTGAAAAGCAGGTGAATACGGTAGGAACGGTTCAGGATCATCTGGAAATAAAAATCGTTGATGAAAACGGAAAAATCGTTATCCGTGGCGAACACGGAGAATTGTGTACAAGAGGATATTCTGTAATGCTGAAATACTGGAACGATCCCGAAAACACAAGAAAAGTTCTGGATGAGGGAAGATGGATGCACACAGGAGATATGGCGGTTATGGATGAAGAAGGCTATATTACCATTTCCGGAAGGATAAAAGATCTGATTATCCGCGGCGGTGAAAATATTTCTCCGAAAGAAATTGAAGACTTTTTGTATACATACCCGAATATTCTTGATGTTCAGATCATCGGAGTTCCGAGCGAGAAATTCGGAGAAGAAGTGATGGCGTGGGTGAAAGTGAGAAAAGGTTTTCAGGTAACGGAAGAAGAACTTTTAAACTATTGCAAAGGCAGAATTGCCCATTATAAAGTTCCGAAATACTGGAAGTTTGTGGATGAATTCCCGATGACGATTTCCGGAAAAGTACGAAAAGTGGAAATGCGGGAAGTTTCTGTAAAGGAATTGGGATTAGATAAGGCAAAGATTTAAAGATCTTGTCATTTGTAGCGAAGAATCCACTTTACAAATGGAGATTCTTTCAACTTCGTTCGAATCTTTTCAGGCTGTTTCAGAATGAGATACAACTTTATGGATAATTAAAAAACAATAAAAAAAGCAGTTCGATTGAACTGCTTTTCTATTTTATAATTCTTTTCTTAATCTCGCTACCGGAATATTAAGCTGTTCACGGTATTTTGCAATCGTTCTTCTGGCGATATTGTAGCCCTGCTCTTTCAGAATAACCACTAAAGCATCATCCGTTAATGGTTTTCTTTTATTTTCTTTGCTGATCACTTCCTGAAGATGCATTTTGATTTCTTTTGTAGAAACTTCCTCTCCGTCATCGTTCGTTAAACTATCCGAGAACAGATCTTTAAGGTAAATAATTCCGTTCGGCGTATCGGCATATTTACTTTTTACCACCCTTGAAATCGTTGAAATATCGAAGCCAGTAATATCGGCAATATCTTTAAGAATCATGGGTCTCAAAGATTTTTCATCTCCGGTAAGGAAATAGTCTTTCTGAAATTTTACAATGGCTGTAATGGTTTGCAATAATGTATTCTGGCGCTGATTAATGGCATCAATATACCATTTTGCCGCATCTAATTTCTGCTTGATGAACAAAGCCGCCTGTTTGTGTTCTGCTGAATTTTTATCGTGAGAATAAGTAGATAAAATATCTTTGTATTCTTCAGAAACTCTTAAAGTAGGTGCATTTTTGCTGTTCAGCATCGGAATAACCTGTCCGTCTTTCACCTGAATTACAAAATCCGGGATAATTTCCTGATTAATGGTAATGGTTTGCGTATCAAAGTTACCCCCCACTTTTGGAGATAATTTTGAAATTTCATCCAGAGCGTCTCTCAGATCTTCTTCCTCTATATCATACTTCTGAATGATCTTGTTATAGTGTTTGTTGGTAAGTGCATCAAACTGATGTCTCAGAATACTGGCAGCCAGAGAAACCGCTTTATCTGAGCTTACTTTTTTCTCAATCTGCAGCAAAAGACATTCCTGAAGACCTCTTGCTCCCACACCGGGCGGATCAAGTTTCTGTACATAGTTTTCCAGAATATCTTCTACATTTTCTCTCGTTGTATAAATTCCCTGAGAAAACGCAAGGTCATCAACAATAGATTTTATTTCTCTTCTTAAATATCCGTCTGTATCGAGATTTCCGATAAGATACTCTGCGATTTTAAGATCTTCTTTGTTAATATTGGCAAGATTAATCTGTTCCATCAGATAATCGTACAAAGACTGCCCTTCTGTCAGAAGACTTTCATTATCAAATTCCTCATCGTCTGATGAATAGTTGCTGGATGCTGTTTTATAACTTGGTTCGTCGTCGTAAAGATATTGATCTACATCAAAATCCGTTTCAATACTTTCCGTTCCTTCTGTTTCATACGTATCTTCGAGAGAAGAATAATCATCTTCCTTAGATTCTTCTTTTGCGATCTCCAATGCCGGATTTTCTTCTAACTCCCTCTCAAGTTCCTCTTCAAACTCCAGTGTGTGAAGCTGGATCAACTTCATTAACTGGATTTGCTGGGGAGCCAGCTTTTGTCCTAATTTGAGTTGTAAGTGTTGTTTTAGCATATTACTAGTTGGTGTTTTAACATAACATATTTTACGAATTTAATACTTTTTTTTGACAAAATTAAATTTTAGCACGATTTTTGTACTCAATTACATATAATAAGCTATTTAAAATAAACAAAAAAAGCCCTGAACAATTATTTTCAGGGCTTTTTTATTCTTATATATCCAAATTTTCCGGATCTCTTCTGTTATCCCAAAACGCCAGAATTTCAATAACATCTTTATTAACCCGATAATAAAGGGAAAAATTTTTATCAATCAAAACATATTTAACATCATCAATTTCAGAGGGAGAACCTATATTCGGATTTTCGGAAATAAGTTTTTCCTTTTTCTCAACTTCTTTTCTTAGCTTTTTTGAATATGCTTGGGAAGAATTATGAGCAATCCAATATTTTAACGTGTCAGCAAAAGATAACAATGCCTGACGAGTCCATTTTATCTGAAACATTGATCCAAAATTTCTTCAGCATCTTCTTTACTAACAAAATCTCCTTTATCAGCCTCATCTATACCCTTTAGCAATTGTTTCTTCTGCCACTCTGTAAGATTTTCTTCTTTATCAATTTCAAAATTAATTTTCAGCTCTTTCAGAAGGGCTTTCAGAAGATTGATCTGATTTTCGTTTTCTGTATGTATGGTAATTGTACTCATCATCATTATTTTAAGTAAAGTTAATAAAAAAATCCTTCCGATGTTCTCAGAAGGATTTCTATATGCATTTATTAAAAAATTAAAATTCAGCGTTTTTTGGAGTTCTCGGGAAAGGAATTACATCTCTGATGTTTGTCATTCCTGTTACGAAAAGAACCAGTCTTTCCAATCCGAGACCAAATCCTGCGTGCGGAACAGAACCAAATTTTCTTGTATCTAAATACCACCACAATTCGTGTTCATCAACGTGCATTTCTGTCATTTTCTGCTTCAAAACATCTAATCTCGCTTCTCTTTCAGAACCTCCGATGATTTCTCCGATTCCCGGGAAAAGAACGTCCATCGCAGCAACTGTTTTTCCGTCTTCATTCAGCTTCATGTAGAATGCTTTGATCTCTTTTGGATAATCAAACAGAACTACCGGACTTTCGAAATGCTTTTCAACCAGATATCTTTCGTGCTCAGACTGAAGATCGGTTCCCCAGTTTTCAACCGGATACTGGAATTTTCCTTTCTTATTTTCTTTTGAGTTCATTAAGATCTCGATAGCTTCTGTATAAGAAACTCTCTTGAAACGTTTCGCAATTACATTTTCAAGCTTTTCGATAAGACCTTCTTTTGCTCTGTCTTTTTCAGCCTTGGATTTTTGCTCTTCTTCAAAACGTTTGTCTAAGAACTCAAGATCGTCTTTGCAGTGATCCAGTACATATTTAATTACATATTTTAAGAAATCTTCTGCAAGATCAATGTTATCCTCAAGGTTGTTAAAAGCCACTTCCGGCTCAATCATCCAGAATTCTGCCAAGTGACGGGTTGTGTTTGAATTTTCTGCACGGAAAGTCGGTCCGAAAGTATAAATTCTTCCCAATCCCATCGCCGCAGTTTCTCCTTCAAGCTGTCCGGAAACCGTTAAATTTGTTTTTCTTCCGAAGAAATCCTGAGCAAAATCGATGTCTCCCTGCTCATCTCTCGGAATATTGTTCAGATCAAAATTCGTTACCCCGAACATTTCTCCGGCTCCTTCTGCATCGGCTCCCGTAATTACCGGCGTGTTGATGTAGAAAAACTGATTCTGGTTAAAGAAAGAATGTACCGCAAAACTCACCGCATGACGCACTCTGAAAACGGCTCCGAACAAGTTGGTTCTGAATCTCAAATGCGCCTGATCCCTCAAAGTTTCCAATGAGTGTTTTTTAGGCTGAAGAATCGTTTTGTCTCTTTCTTCAGTGAAGTTATCTCCTAAAATGGTAATTTTTTTAGCTAAAATCTCAACAGCCTGTCCTGCTCCCTGACTTTCCACCACTTCTCCTACAATTTTAAGGGAAGAAGCTGTACTGATTTTGCTGATAATCTCTTCGTCGAAATTTTCAAAATCAACAACAATCTGCAAATTATTAATCGTAGAACCATCATTAAGCGCAATAAAGCGATTTGCACGGAACGTTCTTACCCAACCGTAAACCGTAATGTCATGATGTAATACTTTCTTGTAATCCTGTAGGATTTCCTTAATTGTCTGCTTTTTCATTTGTTGATTAAAATTTTTCTGTAAAAATTAATGTCTACAAAGTTACAAAAAAACAGCGCAATTTGAGGATTACACTGTTTTAATTCAGTTCATTTATCAATTAATTACTCAAAAAATTATGCTTTAAATAAGAATCAATTAAAGAAAATCGATTTTTTTCTCTGTTTTCCTTTTCTTATTTTCCATGCATGATAAAAACTCGGAACATCATATTGCCATTTCGGAAGAATCAAAATAATTAAAATTACGTCAATGTGCGAAATAAATCCCAAAATAACGGTAATATAAAAAGCCCAGCCTGCCTGTTGAAATCCAATTAAACAGGTAAAAGCAATTAGCAAACTCAGTCCCCACATTTTTGACAGAAAAGCGTGAGTACAGGTCTCTTTGCCGAATTTTAGCCAGCTTATTATATAGCAAAGTGCTTCCATTACGAAAATTAGAGCAATTCCTTTCCATTCGTTTTTTATTAATTCAGCATTTAAAAAGTAAGAAGCAAATCCAAGAGATAGCCAGAATATCAAATCGGTCTGACTGTCTAATCTTCTAAGTTTTTCGGAAGAAACACCGACTTTTCGTGCGATAATTCCGTCGAAAATATCCGTTAATAAACCAAAATACATTAAGCTTAAAATTAAAAATCGGGATTGCTCTCCTTTAAAATAAGCTAACAAAAGGATGATTGGAGCCAAACAAAATCTTGTGGCGATTAATAAATAGGGTATTGTTTTCATTTCAATTGTTTTTTTAAGATTTAAAAGACTAAATTAAATCCCAAAGAAAATCTGAAACCCGAAGTAGAAAAGTACTTATAAGGTTCGTATTCAATATTATAACCCGATTCAGCAGAAATAAAATGGTAAAAAACTATTTCAAATTTTGGTGATACCGCATATGGAGTAATTCCAGCGCCGGTATATAAATTTGTAATTATACTTTTTTCTTTGAAATCTGCAACTTTGTAAAAATAATCCAGTTCCGGAATGACAATAAATTTTCTTTCCGGTGTATCCCACCAATTGAAATGCCCTCTTAAACTCACATAATTATTTTCATTAAGAGGAATTTTCGGACCGAAAGAAAGAAAAGATTTATCATTCATGATGGTTAATTCGAGACGAGTGCAAATAATTGATCCTATAATTGCCCAGTCTTTTTTGTTGCCGATTTTTGCGTTTACAAAACTGCAAAAAGACAGCGCAATGATTAATACAAAATTTTTCATGATTGCTTATTTTAAAAATTACACCTCAAAGCTATACTTGAAAATCTGTTTCATAAATGCGAAAAAAAATTAAAATAAATCTCTACATTTGTGAAAATCGCAAAAACCATGTATCAGGAACGTTTGCTTAAAGAAATCCGGAAAAAGATTGGCGAAAAATCTCTGAATGACGAAATTGCCAACATTCTCAATATCAGCTACGATGCGGCACACCGAAGAACTTCCCTGAAAGCAAAATTCAGTTTAGAGGAAGCTTTGGAACTGGCAAAGTATTTTCAGATTTCTCTGGATCAGTTTCAGACTTCTGACCGGCAGATTATAGTAAGAAAAACAAGTGTTGTTACGGAAACAGAAGATTTAAAATCATTTTTCCAGAACAATCTCAATGTGTTTGAAAATCTTCCTCTTTCAAAAGGAATGACGATCTATTATTCGGCGAAAGACATTCCGTTTTTTTACACGCTTTCAGATTCGATGCTTTCCCGTTTTAAAGTATATGTATGGATGAATCTGCTTAATTCCAAACAAGTTTTCATTCCTTTTTTGCAGTTTTCGCCTCCCGATTTTAAACTCGACACGAAAGAACTCAGGAAGAAATATGAGGAACAGAATGTTATTGAGTTATGGAATAACAGTACCATTTCGAGCATCCTACAGCAAATTTTGTTTTATTCTGAAACGGGGCACCTGAAACAGAGTGAGGCTCGGATTATTTTAAATGAATTAACGGAACTTATACAGTATATTGAGGAAAAAACAGAAAACGATACGAAATTTCAGCTGTACGAAAATGAACTAATGCATCTTTCCAATGACATCTTTTTTCATCATCCTCAACAGTCACTCTTTGCCATTCCGACCAATATGTTTGGCTATATTCTGATTAACGATGAAAAGACATGTACCGAAACACTGAATTATTTTGAGCATCAGATTAAAAATTCAAAATCGATGAATACTTCGGGAAACCGGGACCGAAAAATATTTTTTAACAGAATGTATACTCAGATTGAGGATTTGAAAAAGAAACTGAATACTAAAATGTAAGCAGCAAAATTATTTGTAAAATTATTCGTCTTTCTTGGAAGGAACCAAGAAAACATCAATAAGACCTTCCGGAAGCTGCATTTTGATGAATCTTTCATCTCTATTCACTTCTAAGATCCAGTCTTTGATGATAGGGATTACTACTTCTTTTCCATCGAGATTGGTAATAAAGTAAACCTGCGCTGTCTGATCGTTTACAGAACGGATCACTCCACAGTCGTTATCATTTTCATCATGGATATTGTACCCGATGATTTCATGGTAATAAAATTGCTTTCCGGTAAGTTTTGGTAAGCTTGAGAGAGGAAGATAGACGTTTTTCCCCAATGACTGATCCACTAAAGCTTCCGAGGAATTTTTAAATGCAATATTAAGAGCATCCAATTTACTCCAGGATGATTTTTCAATAAAAAAAGGAACCAATAATCCGTTGATTTCAACGAATATTGATTCCAGTTTATTGTAAAGCTCGGGCTGATCGGTATCCAGTTTAAGGATAACGTTTCCCGCAAGTCCGTGTCTGCGCGTGATTTTTCCTAATAAATAGCAATCTTCTTTACGCATACCGGATTTTTCTTAAGCTTCAGTATTTTCTTCTGTAGATTCAGCAGCAGCTTCTCCTTCTGTAGTTTCTTCAGCAGGTGCATTTGCAGCTTCTTCAGCAGCTTTAGCGTCCGCTTCAGCCTGTGCAGCAGCAGCCAATCTAGCTTCATTTACTTTTACTTCAGCTTCTAAAGCAGCTTTCTTAGCATCAGATTTAGCAGTAGCCAAACCGTCTACTTTACCTTGTACTTTAGCTTCTTTAGCTTCTACCCAAGCATTGAATCTTTTTTCAGCTTCAGCCTCATCAAAAGCTCCTTTAGCAACACCACCTTGTAAGTGTTTTTTGTAAAGCGCTCCTTTGTAAGAAAGAATAGCTCTTGCAGTATCAGTTGGCTGAGCACCGTTGTTTAACCACTTCACAGCAGAATCAACGTTCAAATCGATAGTTGCAGGGTTTGTAATTGGGTTGTATGTTCCTAGTTTCTCGATGAATTTACCATCTCTTCTTGC
Organism: Chryseobacterium sp. 2P; assembly: GCF_059579425.1. Classification (NCBI taxonomy): domain Bacteria; kingdom Pseudomonadati; phylum Bacteroidota; class Flavobacteriia; order Flavobacteriales; family Weeksellaceae; genus Chryseobacterium; species Chryseobacterium sp. 2P. Next base: position 900,129 of record NZ_CM184194.1, on the reverse strand, counting down.
TCTAGAATCTGCAACCACGATGTGGAAAAAAGGTCTTCCTTTAGATCCGTGTCTTTGTAATCTGATTTTTACTGACATAATGTTTGAATTTTACGGGAACTCGTCCCAGTTAAATATTTAAGAGTGCAAAGATAATAAAAAAGTTCAAAGTAAAAAGCTTCTGGTAAAAAGTTTTGCAAATTCTCTTTTTTTGGAGCCGGGAACCTGCTCTCACTACTCGCTTTTTCCTTGGCTTCCGGCGCGGCTTCGCCGCGCCGGAAGCCAAGGAAAAGAGCTCAGACATGCCGTTCGATCAGGGCTATTTAGTCCAAATTACCCATGTAGAACAACCCAAGACATTTTTGGTTTTCCTCAATCGTTAAAGACTCTTTTAAATGATCTACGATTTTCGGGGAACTCCAGTAACAACCGATATTATTTGCTGTACAGGTAAGATACATATTCTGAACTGCCATGGAAACCGCGGCAATTTCTTCCCATTCCGGAACCATTCCGCTGAAATTAACAACAATGGAGACTACGGTATCTGCTTTATTGATTTTAAAGCCGATATCGTTGTATTTTTTTTCTAAAAAAAGATGTTCAGGTTGGGTAGATTTGTAAATCGACTGCATTTCTAAAGCAAGATTTGCTTTTTCCTCCCCTCTGAATATTTTAAAACGCCAGGGTTTTGTACGTTTATGATTGGGAGCTAACGTTGCCGAATGTAAAATTTCTTCAAGAATTTCCTGTGAAATTTCAGTATCCGAATAATCTTTCGGGAATATACTTCTTCTCTGCTCTATGATTTCTTTTAAAACTTCTGCTTTATTCATGAGCGTAAAATTACGAAAAAGTTGATGGCTGGCTGTTGATAGCTGATAGTTTTTAGTTATTGATAAGTTAGATTACGCGTTTATTTTAAAAGTTTGTTTGTCTTTCTGACGAATATTCAACGGTAATATCATCAAAATAGATTCTTCATTCCGCTACGCTCCATTCAGAATGACAGCAATGTTTAGTTTGAAAAATTCATCATTCATCATTCATCATTCATCATTCATCATTCATCATTCATAAAAATTAAAGTACCTCAACAATTTTCTGATGGATTTTATTGAGCGTAAATTCATCTCCGGGTTTCATGCCCATCATTTTCTTTGCCATCGGGCTTTCAGATGAAATAGCGTAAAAGCGGTCTCCTTCGAAGAAAAATTCACCTAAAGAAACTGAAATATAAAACCGTGCCTTATTGGTAATGACCAGAGAACCCAGTTGAACTCTTTCGGTAGAATTATTCAGGACTTTAGCCATATTTCTCCTGAGATCATTTAATGCGCCCAACTGACGCTGCATCTGGTAGATTTCTTCCTGCATTTCCTCGCGCATGCTGTCATATTTCGGAGTTTTTTTTATATCACGGCTTGCTTCCTGAGTAAATTCAATAAAGTTTTTAAGTTTCTCAATTTTTTCGGCAATTACGTTCTTCACATAATTTCTTATGTTATTTTTCTCAAATACGGTCTTCTCCATGAATCAAATCTTTATATAAAGATAATATTTTTTCAATAATTCTTACTCGGCTTAACATAAAATAACAATTCCAAATATGGTACTGAAATTTTAAAATAATTTCTACATTTGTTTTTTAACAAATAAAACTAAAATACCATGTTTAAAGCACCATTTTCTTTCGAGGGAAGAATCAGAAGAACAGAGTATGGACTATCCTATCTTATCTATTTAGTATTTTCTGTTCCCTTCAATCTTTATTTTAATATTAATAATAACGAAGATCCTCCAGGAGTTCTTCTTATTATCTTTTTACTATTGCTTATTCCTCTAGTGTGGTTTATGTTAGCACAAGGAGCAAAAAGATGTCACGACAGAGGAAATTCAGGATGGTTTCAGATTATTCCCTTCTATTCCCTTTGGATGTTGTTTGGAAACAGCGACCATGGTCCGAACGAATACGGTCCCAATCCGAAAGGTGAAGGAAATTACAATTCTATCAATGAAATAGGTCAAAAAGAATATTAAGAATAAAGCCTTGTGAAAAATTTCACAAGGCTTTATTTTATTTTGATGTAAAAAATCTTTATTTTTCTACTAATTTCTTCAGATTATTCAGACCTTCTTCATAGGATTTTCCCATTTGGTAATCCATCATCGGGCGCATTATTTTCATCATCGGATCTTGTTCCGTATCCATCGTCCACGTTACTTTTGTACCATTTCCTTCTGGAGATAAAGTAATTTCTGAGGTTGCCTGTCCCGCAAAAGGTCTTTCAAAAATCATTTCAGTCTTTTGTTTCTGATTTTCAACCAATTCTTTTATTTCCTGACATCCTGCTCCTGCATCATCATTTTTGCTGTCCCAACAATATTTATCTCCCACCTGTCCTTCATTTCCGGAGTACGTAAGTTTCATGTTCGGATCCAACTTCATCCACGGATTCCACTGGTTGAATGCTTTTGTGGAACTGATCTGTTTCCAGACTTTTTCTTTCGGAGCGTTCATCACCATAGATTTTTCATAATGATAATTGTTGCCGAAAGCCAAAATGGCAACTACAGCGTAAACTGCAATTAACAAAATAATGATTCCAAGAGCCTTTAAAAATGTTTTCATCGTTATATTATTTTAGGAGTTTATAATTTTATCTTAATAAGACTTCAGTTAACTGTCAAAATTAATCAATCCGGCTTCATCTTAACTTTGCATATGACAAGATTATACAATAATATCAATTTTGTCACAACTTCTTTTCAGGCATCATTTTTGAGCATTTTTGCTGTCGGTTCCGGAGAATCATTAAATTTACAATAATTAAAAATCAGAATATGAATATTTTAACAGAAAAATTTACCACACCATATCATTCAGCACCTTTCGATCAGATTAAAACTGAAGATTATCTTCCTGCTTTTAAAGAATTAATTAAAAAATCCGAAGAAGAGATCGATGCGATCACCAATAATTCTGCAGAACCAACCTTTGAAAATGTAATTGAAGCATTGGCGTATTCAGGAGAGCAGCTTGATGTGGTTTCCAATATATTTTTCAATTTAAATTCTGCAGAAACCAGCGACGAAATCCAAAAGATCGCACAGGAAGTTTCTCCGATTCTAACAGAATATTCTTCAAAAATTTCTCAAAACGAAGCTCTTTTCAGTAAAATTAAAAAAGTGTACGATGAAAAAGAGAAATATAACCTCAACGAAGAGCAGAAAATGCTTCTGGAGGAAACGTACAAAGGTTTTGTGAGAAGCGGTGCTTTATTAAATGAAGAAGACAAAGAGAAATTAAAGAAAATCAGCATGGATTTGTCTTTAAAATCGCTTCAGTTCGGACAGAATGTATTGGCTTCAACGAATAATTATTTTAAACATATCACCAATAAAGAAGATCTTGCGGGGATTCCGGAAGCTATTCTTGAACAATATGCAGAAGAAGCCAAAGAAAGAAATCTGGAAGGATGGGTGGTAACGCTGCAATATCCAAGTTATATTCCGTTCATGACGTATGCTGAAAACCGTGAGCTTAGAAAGGAAATTACTTTGGCAAACGGCAAAAAGTCTTTCGACGGCGGAGAATTTGATAATCAGAATTTAATTAAAGAATTGCTGAATTTAAAACAGCAAAAAGCTGAATTATTAGGCTATAAAAATTATGCAGATTACGTTCTGGAGGAAAGAATGGCAAAATCTCCGACAAAAGTTATCGATTTTCTGAACGAACTTTTAACCAAAGCAAAACCTTATGCCGACAAAGAAATTGAAGAGTTGAAATCTTTGGCAAAAGCAGACGGAATTGAAGAAATGCAAGGTTATGACCACGCTTTTTATGCAGAAAAACTCCGCAAAGCAAAATATGATCTCAATGATGAAGAATTAAAACCTTATTTTCCGTTAAATCAGGTTCAGGATGCTGTTTTCGGATTGGCAAAACAACTTTTCGGATTGACTTTTGAGGAAAGAAACGATATTCCGAAATACCATGAAGAGGTAAAGGTTTATGAGGTAAAAGAAGTCTTCGACTCCGCTCAGACTGACAACAAACAACCATCAACCCAATTCAAAGCGCTGCTTTATGTAGATTATTTCCCGCGAAAAAGCAAAAGAGCGGGAGCATGGATGACGAGTTATAAAAACCAGTACAAAAAAGACGGCGAAAATTCCCGTCCGCATATTTCTATCGTTTGTAATTTCAGTAAGCCGACGAAGGATACGCCGAGTTTACTGACGTTTCAGGAAGTAACGACTTTGTTCCATGAATTTGGTCATGCTCTTCACGGAATGCTTGCCGATACGCAATACCCTACTCTTTCCGGAACTTCCGTAAAATGGGATTTCGTGGAGCTGCCTTCTCAATTCCTTGAAAATTTCTGCTACGAACCGGAATTCTTAAAAACGTTCGCAAAACATTACAAAACAGGAGAAGTTTTGCCGGATGAAAAAATTGAGAAAATCGCCCAGTCTAAAAACTTTATGGAAGGTTATCAGACCTTGAGGCAGCTTGGTTTCGGGTTACTGGATATGAATTACCATACTAAAGTTGAAGAGTTGGAGAATAAAAGTGTAAAGGAGTTTGAGGATGAATATACAAAAGCAACACAGTTATATCCTGCGAATCCTGAAACGGCGATGAGTCCGAGTTTTTCACATATTTTTCAGGGTGGATATTCTGCGGGATATTATTCTTACAAATGGGCGGAAGTTCTGGATGCAGATGCGTTTCAATATTTCAAGGAAAACGGAATTTTCAATCCTAAAATTGCTGCAAAATACAAAGTTCTTCTTTCTTCCGGCGGTACAAAAGATCCGATGGAGCTATACAAGAATTTCAGAGGAAGCGAACCGAAAGTGGAAAGTTTGCTGAAGAGAGCGTTTGGATAAAAACATTTCTAAAACCATTAAGTTATTGAGCTTAATGGTTTTATTTTAAAAATCCGTAATGAAAATTTAAGCTATTCTTAATTATAAATCTGAAACGCAAAGCTTTATATTCAGAGCTAAATATTTAAGTAAAGCAAAGTGAGGCAGATTTCATCTGCTATGAAGCGCACGTTTCATCATCTGCACATAACGGAAATATGCTTGTTCTCTTTAATCTTAAAAATTGTTTTACTTTGCGTAGAATTAAAATTTATATTTGAGAATCCGTTTTAAACCAATTCGAAATTAAAACCATGGAATTAATTAAAGACATTGTCTGTCAGGTTTATTTTGACGGAAAATCAACCGAAAAAATTTTTGAACTTTTACATCTTTATCTGCCTAAATATGAGTCTTTGAATTTAGATTATACTTCCAGAATAGATAGCGAAGAAGGCTTTACCAGCAATAAAGAGATGATCGATTATTTTGTAAATAAAGATCATGTTGACCAGACATTTTACTGGAATCAATATGTAAATAATCCTGATAAAATTTCATTTGGCGTCAATATCACAGATGATAATAAAACTGTCTTCAGTTTAACTATTGACGGAACCATTACTTTAGCTGAAATTTATTTAAATGATTTGAAACAAAGGCTGAATTCTGATATCGGAGTTATTACTTTTTTTAATCCTGCCGAATATGAAAATGGACTTGATTTTAAAATGAAGTATCAATAATTTTCACAGTTTATTATTAGATTTGAAATAAAAAGTGACAATGTACAATATCAAAGATCTTTACAAAACCTTAGATGAACGACGACGTCCGGAAGATGTTGCGGAAATGATTGTTGAACTTATGAAAGTTCAACTTTCAACTCATGAAAATCAAATTCTGGAAAAGGCAGCAAAAGGATCTCTGAATAGAAATCTGTACGGCTATACTTCAATGTTAGAAAGTTTTGGAACTACAGTTGGTGCAGAAGTCCAAATTAATAAAGCCATAGAAATCTTTAAGATTGAAACTCAAAAAACTGACAAATATGGTCGTAAGACAGAAGATATTGAAGATTTTTTAAATAAGACTTCTCCCCTCATTTTTAAATCCTTTGGTCAGAATAATTTTAAGACAGACAGGCTGAACAAAATTCAAAGAAAAGAAATAGGTCTGGATATTTCTAAACGGAATTACAATAAAAAATGGCGTCTCCTGAAAAGGATCGAAAAGAAATTAAAAACATTAATTCAGGAAACTAAAAAGCTTGAGTTTCAAAAAATTTCTAAACACGGACTAGCTCACACGATAAGTTTTGAGGATTTTCAATCTGATCTAAATACTGCATGTTTTATCGCTTATTATAATGCACGCTGCAATATGAGAAGTGTATTTACCAATCAAAGTCAGGAGAGACCATTTGATGAAATTTGCGAAATTTTATTCGGGAGATGTAAAGAAAATCCTGAAAATACAAATTGGTGGGCAATTTCTCATATTTACACAAGCGATACAACTTTAAATCATTTAAGTGATAAACAAAAAGGCGAACTCTTGGGCAAATGGACATCTATTATTCAGGAAATCTCCGGTTTTTTAGAATTGTTATGGAACAAAAACAATATCAATCGCCAGACAATGGCTGTAAGACGCGGAAATGATTCTACAACCTGGAATAATACAGCCGGAGCATGGAATAAAGCAAGAGACAACTGGATGAATCTTATTTATGCAATGGGAATGGATTTTATTCTGGAAGACATTTGCTTTGGAAAAGTCATGAGATTAATGGCTGCTGATGTTGTTGCATGGCATTATGCAACAGGCAGTAAGATTGATCCTAATACAGAAGTATGGAACAAGATTCCTCTACCTTGGGAAGTTTTTCAGGGGAAAGCATTTTGCAATAAAAAATTAATTACAGATATTTGCCGAGAAGCAAGAATAGATCCCGAAAAATGCGGATGGATTGCACCAAGACAACATTCGGTTGCGAAATTTAAACCGACACCCGAACTTGTACACGGAGTAACGGTTTCAAATCCATTTTTGGCAGCAGTTTTAAGAAAGAATAAATTTTTCTCTGGAAAAATAAATTAAAAATTAAGATAGGTTAATTCAGTGGCAGAATATCCGGCTCTTCTTCCGGATTGACGTAGGTTCGAGCCCTACACTTATCTTCGTATCTGGTATAGCTCAGCGGCAGAGCACCCGGCTCTTCACCCGGGAGGACACAGGTTCGAGCCCTGTTATCAGAACAAAAATTATATTCGATGAATCCTTTAATATTTTAAAGATTGGTGTTCATAAAAATATAATGTAATTGTCTTTATTTCCTTTTAATGAAGTTTAAAATTATCCTTTTTACTCTAACGGCATTATATTCAACATGTCAATCTCAAAGAAGAAATGATTTCCCAGATTCAGATAAAATTCCCAACTGCGATTTAATAAAAAAAGGAACTTTTTCAAGGGACGAAAAAGGTAACTCTGGTTTTAAAGTTAAATTCAATAATAATAAAATGACTGAAATCTATGGAAGAAAAACTGTTATTATAGAAAGTGATATAAAAATGCTGAGTAAATGTAAATTTGAGGCTGAAATAAAAAATGCCGGACAGCTTATTTTATGTTGGTAAAAAAACGGAATATGAAGTTGTAGAAACAGGAAAAAATTATATTATATATGATTATCGGTGCAATGAAGGCAAAAACATTTGTTCAGAAATTTTAGAAAAAAAATAAAAATCATGAGTAACACAAACACAAGATTACAAAACGTAAAAAAACTTCAGGCAAAAAGATGGGAAAATGAAGATCATTGGGATGCAATTAACGATCTTTTAATCAAAGAGCTAGATGAAATTTTAGCACTAGAACCGGAAAATACTTCAGCCTTAATTAACATCGGTGCAATCTATTCTGATATGGGAGAAGACGAGCAGGCTTTAAAATATCTTCACAGGGCATTAAATCTGGGTTCGGCGGATAAGAATCTGTTTATTAATCTTGCAATTGTGATGACTTACATGGGAAAGCATCCTGAAGAATATCATGAATTTTTGGAAATTGCAGAAGACAAAACAGAAGATCCGCTTACTTTTAAAGCTCATTTTGATCCGGAGTCGCGTTGAGAATTTTATCTAAAATAATGATTCGGTTTAATAATCAATTCCCAATTTTTCTGTAATTTCAGCATTTTTAAAAAACATAAATAATAACCATCTTATATGAAGAAAACAATTATTTCGGCATTTTTTATTATCATTTTTTCAGCTCTTAAAGCGCAGATTCCCACTGTAAAACCTTTGAATGTGGGTCTGGAGAAAAATTATCAAAACTTCAGTTCAAAAAAAGAAACGGTAATTCAAAAAGAAATCATAAAACTCGGTGACTTTAAAGACCTTCATTTTCAGAAAATTGTTCTTAAAGATTTGTCGGATGATTCTACGCTGAGTGTTTTGGGCATCATGACACTTTCCGAAACTTTCGACAACATTTCCAGAAAGACCATTACTCTGGAAAAAGATGAAGTCGAAAAACTCATCAATGCGCTTGAAAAAATTCAGCAGAACTCATCTTCCAAAACTGAAAACGACACCAAATACAAATACACCACCAAAAGCGGTATTGAAACAGGAAGCAACTACCATGCTGATCTGAAAACATGGGAATATTACCTGAAATTGCCAGCTACATTCTACAGTCAGAATGAAATACAGTTTTCCCAAAACGGACTTGCCGAATTGATAAAATTCCTTAAAACGGCAAATCATAAACTTTAAAATCAATAACTATGTTTACTTTCTTTAAAAGAAAAAAGCCGGAAGTTACCATCCATTCGGTTTCTATCCCCACTTTCGGATGGGAAATCGTCGATCAGAATGCGGAACGTATTGTGTGGGTGAATCCTGAGCAAAGCGCTTTAATTTCTCTCTATTTTTTCAATATTCCTCCTGATTTGCCAACTGTTAAAAATGCAGATGAATTAAGAAATTTTCACAGACATTCCATTTCAGCTTCCGGCGGTGGTATTGTTGAGGTTTCACTATTTAATCTTCATAACATACCCAGTGTAAAAATCATTTTTAAAATTCCGCAGGAAGAACATGGGATGACGTATCTTGCATCGGTTACCATTCCTTTTGAAAACTGCAGTTTCGTCATCAAAGCTCAGGCTGTTGAAACCGGAACAACAGGGATAAGAGATAATCTGATACTAAGCAGATTTCTCCAAAACGGCGAAGTTACATTCGATGATAATGGACTTAAAAACTGGTTTGAAGATCCGTACGAACCTTCGTTCAGATCCGGAACTCTTATGAACAAATCTGAAAGAGAAGAATATGACAGTGATTTTCCCGATCATCCCCTTTCCATCGTTCGAAGCATGATGAATAAAGCCATTCAGGAAGTTGTTTTAAAAGATGAACTAAAATATTTAAACATTTTCAACAAATAGTAAAACTTATAATAAAAACACCTGTAAAGTGTATAAAATAATACCAATCTGCATTTTCATGTGAAATTTTTCACTACCTTAGTTTTGAAATTTGCTGAAAAATAAGGCAATACATAAGATTATGGCAGAAAAACTTTATTTCATCAAAACCAATCCTGTTGCCGCAAAGATCAATCTATACAATAAAATCTGCCGCGAAGAAGAAGGTGCACTTCAGTTTTTTAAAGAAAATCAAAAAACAAGTTTTGAGCTTATTAAAAAGAAAGTTCAGGAGAATGCAGAAAGTCTTAATAAAGATGAAGTGGAAGATATTTTCAATTGGTTTGCATCAAAATACATTTCTGATCCGGAAGAAATGAAAACCCAGCTTTTCGTACACGGATTTGATATTTTTTATGAAATAAATAATGCAGAAAAAGTGGAAAATTTCAACACCCTTATTTCAGATTATGAAAAATATTCAACACAATATTTAGGCTACAAATGCAATACGGAAGATTTCAACCGCTTCCTGATCTATGGAATTTTTTTCACAGGATTTATTAATAAAAAGAAGGAAGATTATTTATCTGATTATTTACAGATTAATCATAAAGATCTGTTTTCCTTTGCAGAACAGAAGTTCAACGCCGGAAATACAGAACTTTATCAAGAAAATTATTTTCCCGATTTTAAGGAGCTGTACGACTGCACAAAGTTTTATAAAGGTTTAATTTTCAGACTTTAAAATAAGAAGAGGCTTTTTCAGGCCTCTTTTATTATTAAGTTCCTGTTTTTCATGAGATAATCCAGCGCTTCTTTTACTGCTGTCTCAGGATTTTTCGGTGCAAAGCCCAATTCATTTCTTGCCTTTGAAATATCAAAATTCTGCTGTAATCCGGAAAACATAGAAATATCCTTTCGCGTCAAAATAGGAGCTTTTCCTTTCAGTATTGCCGAAAATTCCATGATTCCCGCAATCAGCTTAAGGACAAATTTCGGAACCGACTGCGGAATTTTCAGGTTCAGTTCCGGATACAGTTTTTTTGCCAGAGCTGTTGTATCTGTGATCGTCATACATTCTTCATTTGCCAGAATATATCTTTCACCTGAACGTCCTTTCTGTGCTGCAAGATAACATCCTTCCGCCACATCTTTCACATCAATCCAATTAAGCGTAATTTTTGTATCAACAGGAATTTCTTTATTCAGAATTAATTTTAAGATACCGTAAGAAACATTCAGCGGAAGAAAAGCTTCCCCTCCTATCATCGCGGAAGGCATTACGGAAACCAGTTCTATTCCAAACTTTGCAGACAGTTCAAAAGCCAGCTTTTCACCGTCATTTTTAGAATTGTAATACATATCCCGACGATCCGGATTATAACCATAGCTTTCTTTTGTAGGAAGTCTGGTGTAATCCAGAGCTGCAATTGAACTTACGTAGACCATTTTTTTCACTCCCGCTTCAGCCGCTGCTTCAATCGTATTTCTTGTACCCTGCAGATTAACGTCATAAATTTCTTTTTCCGGATTTTTCGCCCAAAGTTTAAATGCGGCTCCAACGGCATAAAAAGTTTCCACTCCCTGCAAAGCCTTTACGAAAGATGCTTTATCCGTAATATCTGCCTGAACAACTTCGCAGTTTAATCCTTCAAAACATTTTTTTTGAGCTGTATTTCTTACTGTTGCTCTTACAGGAATTTCTTTTTGCAGTAACAATCTTACCAGATTATTTCCCAAATGTCCATTGGCTCCGGAAACCAGACTTAGTTTTTCTTGTATCATTTTTCATTATATTTTGACGATACAAAGTTCCCTGTCCTGATTCCAAAAGCACCTGACTTTTGTTAGTTAATCAGTTTTCTGCGGATTCTGCTGAGACTTTCGGGCTTCATTCCGAGAAAAGAAGCAATATACTGAACAGGAACAAACTGAATTATTTCCGGATAATTTTTCAGCAATTGAAGATACCGTTGTTCTGCATTTAATGTTGAAAGTTCTTTTGAACGGTTTTCGTTGTAAGTAATCGACTGATGGAAAACAGAAATACTGAAATCTTTCATTGCAGAACTTTCCAGTGTAAGCCTGTCCAGATTTTCCTTTGTAATTCTTAATAATTTACAATCTGTAATGCATTCCACATTTTCGTCTGATTTTGTCTGATTGATAAAGTGAAAGTATGAGGTAAAAAATCCGGGAGGACAATTGATATGGGTGGTTATTTCGTTTCCTTTTTCATCAGTATGAAACAATCTCAGATATCCGGAAACGATATAATACAGATGCACCGGAACACTACCCTTTTCTTCAATAATCGTATTTTTCGGATATTCCACAGGCTCGAAGCAGTCTTTAATCAGCCCGATTTCGTCAGTGTTGAAATGATGAAAAGACTGAAGATGCTGTATGAGTTTGCCGTGCATGATAAAAATGAATGAGAAACACAAATTTAATGAAAATCAAAAGATATTTTGTTTCAAACTATTCTCTAAATTTACAAATTGCAAAGTACCATGAGAAACAACAAAAAAATAATAGAGTCTGATGAATTGGATATGCTTTTGATCCTTCTTCCTTCCGGATGGAGTGAATTTCTGCTTTACATTGATGGAAGAAACTTTAATTATTTAATCACTCATGCTTTTAATAATCCCTTTTCTGAAATCATGTATGCCATTCTGGATCTGATACAAGACAAACAGGAAACTGAATTTATCTGGTACAACGAACCGGGAGGATGCAAATTTGAAATAAAACGAATAAAGGATAAACAGCATAAAGCCATTATTTCTGTATATGATTTTGAAGAATCTTACGGAGGACAGTTGAATTTTAAACTGGAAATACAGTTCGAAGTTAAAATAAAACAATTTGTTTTGCTTTGTTATCTTCAACTGAAAAAGACTTATTTACTGCTTAATGATAAAGAATTTTCAGACAAAAGAAGCGGTGCCTTTCTTGTACAGAATTTCCATGACTTTGAAAGAAAAGTTGAAGATTTTCTGAAGAAAAAACAAATGATTTTTTAATAAAATTCTATCTTTGTACTCATGAAGCACTTAAACAACCTATTGCGTCTTCCTTTTTTCAGCAATTATTATTACCCGGATAACCGTTCGGGAAGACTTCTATAACCATATTCAGTAGAAATTTAATCTAAAAATATCATAGAACCCGGACAGTTTTGTTCGGGTTTTTTCATGCTTAAAAATTAAAAATATGATCAGAAAATTAAAAGAAAATGTAGAAATCATTCTTCCTGAAAACGGACTGGAAGAAAAAATTCAGCAAGCCGAAAAAGAAAACAGAAAATTAATCATCAAACTTGGGTTTGATCCCACTGCTCCGGATCTGCATCTGGGACATGCAGTTGTTTTGAAAAAACTGAGACAGTTTCAGGATTTGGGACATCAGATTGTAATCATTGTCGGAAGTTTTACGGCAAGAATCGGCGATCCTACAGGAAAAAATAAGGCGAGAAAATCTTTAACCGCTGAGGAAGTTCATCATAATGCAGAAACGTATATCAGTCAGCTCTCCAAAGTCATTGATGTGGAAAAAACAAAAATTGTCTTTAACTCTGAATGGCTGGATGCGCTGAATTTTTCGGAAGTGATCCAACTGATGTCGAAAGTGACAGTTGCACAACTGATGCGCAGAAATGATTTCAGTAAAAGATTTTCAGAAAACACACCGATTGCCATGCACGAACTTGTATACCCTATTTTGCAGGGATTCGATTCTGTACAGATTAATTGTGACATTGAAATGGGCGGAACTGACCAGCTTTTCAATTGTACAATGGGACGACAATTGCAGGAAAGTCACGGAAAATCTCCGCAGATTGTGATGTGTATGCCTTTGCTGAAAGGACTTGACGGAAAGGAAAAGATGAGCAAATCTTTAAACAACATTATCGGATTAACTGACGAACCGAATGAAATGTTCGGGAAAACGATGTCCATTCCGGATTCTCTGATTGACGAATTTATTGATCTTACCACGGATTTTTCTTCTGAAGAGAAAGAACGTTTAAAACAAAACATCAATGATGGTCAAAACCCGATGAATATTAAAAAGCTGATCGCTAAAAATATCATCACACAATATCTTGATGCAGAATCAGCTGAAAATGCCGAGTTGTTTTTTATGAATCAGTTCCAGAGTAAAAATTTTGAAGAAAAAGTTTTTGAACCGGTTTTCATTGACTCTCTCCACCATATTCAGCATAAAATGGTTTTATCGGAATTATGCCATGAACTGAAAAGTAATGAAAGTAAATCTTTCATACGGAGACTGATTGAAAACGGTGGAATTCAGATCAACAATATCAAATTAACAGATCCGAATGAAGAAATTAAATTAGAGAAAAGAATAAAAATTAAGATCGGAAAAAGAAGTTTTTTTGAACTTTTGTAAACATTGAATTTTAAGATTTTTTTTTCAATATATTCGTTCAGAAAATTTTAAAATAGAAACACAATCGCATGAGCTACATTATGGTCGATATAGAATCGGACGGACCGATTCCCGGAGATTTTTCAATGGTCTGTTTTGGAGCAGTTTTAGTAGACGAAAATCTGGAAACTACATTTTACGGAAAACTGAAGCCTGTTTCAGAGAAATTCAATCCCGAAGCTTTGGCAGTTTCCGGTTTTACGCGGGAAGAAACATTGGATTTTAATGATCCTGAAGAAGTGATGCTGAAATTTGAAGAATGGATTAAAGAAAATTCTAAAGTAAGACCTATTTTCATCAGTGATAACAACGGCTTCGACTGGATGTTTATCTGTTGGTATTTTCATCATTTCATCGGAAGAAATCCTTTCGGGTTTTCCTCCAGGAGACTTGCGGATCTGTATTGCGGAATGGAAAAAGATACTTTTGCCCAGTGGAAACATCTACGAAAAACTAAGCACACCCATCATCCCGTTGATGACGCAAGAGGAAATGCAGAAGTTTTGCTGTATATGAAAAAGGAAATGGGACTGAAAATCGGATTGAAATAAATGCTCTGTTTTAGTAAAATTCTGGTATTTAATGATAAAATAAAAAAGTATGCATTTTCAGCATACTTTTTTTACTTATAGGTGTAAGGTACGAGAACTTCAATAAAATTATCTGTCTTGTGAGGTTCCCCGATGGCCCTGAATTTCCAATCGCCGTTGTGGCGGTAAACTTCCGCAAAAACCATAGAACACATTCCGTTCATACTGGTGTCACCTGAAAGACTGAATTTTGTAATTTCCCTTCCTCTTGCATCTACCGCACGGATAAATGCATTTTCTATCATTCCGAAATGTTGTCTGTTGAACAATCCCTGATAAATTGAAACTACAAACACAATTTTCTCATAGCGCTCATCCAGCTGATCCAGTAATACAATAATCTGCTCATCGTCGCCATCTCCGGCTCCGGTTCTGTTATCTCCGGTCAGCCATATTTTTCCGCTGGGATGCCGCATAGAATTGAAATAGATTACATCGCTTTTATACAGAGCAATCTCTCTTCCGTTTCTTCCGGGAACCGTCATTCCGAGATCCGCAACCTTCCCGTTTTTATCCAAAAGAAAAGCGATGGCATCCAGATCATATTCCGCACCGTCACTTATCCCGAAAAGACGGTTGAAAAAACCACCGGATCTTCTAACATCCCATCCTAAACCTATGGTTACAGATGACAGATCATATGCATCTTCTCCATGTTCATTTTTGCGGAGATTGATGGTCTGACCTTTTTGTAAGTTGATAGCCATTTTTATTTTATAATTTGTCCTTTGTAATATTTTTCAAGAAAGAAACCCAGATCTGCTCTGTAGCCGATTCCCGAAGCTTCAAATTTCCAGCTTCCGCCACGTTTGTACAGTCTTCCGAATTCAATTCCGGTTTCTATGGAAAAATCTTCATCCAGTTCGTATTTGGCAATTTCCATATTGGTATTATTGTCTACAATTCTGATGTAAGAATTTCTTACCTGTCCGAAATTCTGCTTTCTCCTATCAAAATCTTCGATGGTAACAACAAAAAGAATTTCCTGAACTCTTTCGTCTACTTTTTCGAGATCAATAATGATGGCTTCATCATCATCTCCGTCGCTGTTTTTTCCACTTGGATCATCTCCTGTATGTGTAAGTGCACCATCCGGCGAATGCAGGTTATTATAAAAAACAAAATATTCTTCACTCACCAGTTTTCGTTCCGCATCAATCATAATTGCGGAGGCATCAAGGTCAAAATCATATCCCATTCCTTCATTTGGATCCCATCCGAGACCGATGGTCATTTTTGTAAATCCAAGATCAATTCTTTGCCCTTTCTGTAAATTAATTGCCATAATAATGATATGTGTTTTATGTATTGTTTATCGAAGTTATGGCGGTTTTAGTAAATTTCCAAAAAATTTTGTGACAAAAAATTATGTAAATTGCAAAACATAAAATTTTGAAATTCATTAAAAATTAAGCCTAAAAAAATCCGATCGTTATGACCGGATTTTATATTTTCAAAAGATTTAATTAAAAGATAAATTATTCTGTAAATTCTTTTTTAACCACATTTTTGTTCCTTGCTCTCGCTAAAGCAGGAATTGAAAGCAATCCGGTAATAATTGTGAGCAGAAACTGTAAGGGCAGGGATATAAAAGAATATATTAATCCCATTTCACCGCCTGTTACAGCATTTTTACCTGCAGAAATAAAAAGAGCCATAAAGCCATATTTCATCGCCAGATTAAAAGCGCCAATTCCTCCGCTTGCAGGCACAATCATTCCGAAAGTTCCCACTGTAATAATAAAGAAGCCGTCTCCTATGGTAAAATCTGATGTTTCGGGAAGGGAAAAACATACAAGATAAGCAGCAAGAAAATAACATATCCAGATTCCTATTGTATAAAGAATGAATTTCCCTTTTTGTCTGAGCTTGAATATTGTGGTTAAGCCCTGCAAAATTCCTTTGGCGAATCCTATAAGTTTATCTTTTTTGTATTTAAACAAAATAATTAATCCTACGATTGCCAACAGGAAAAGAGAAATCTTCATATAGAAATAAAAAGCAGTAAAATCTACAATTCCTATTTTCATTAGAAATTTTTCAAAAAAGCCATGCTCCACTTTTACCTTTTCCTCTTTCTGTCCGGTTGCAATATCATAGAACGAAAGAATAGCATCATACTTGAAAATGATGGTAAGCCCCAGAAAACCTATCATACAGATAAGGTCTACAACTCTTTCTAAAATAATAGTTCCGAAAGATTTATCAACGGGAACGTCTTCTACACCGTACAATGCTGTAGATCTTGCCAGTTCCCCGCTTCTCGGAATCGTAAGATTCATCAAATATCCAAAAGATATGGTCCAGAAAGCATTTGCATCGGAAATTTTATATCCCATCGGTTCGAGAAGAATATTCCAGCGTATTGCACGCAGCCAATATGCTAACAAACCAAAAATTCCTGCAATAAAGACCCAGGTATAATTTGCTCTTTCAATGGATTTCTGGATCACTTTAAAATCCAGCCCCTTTAAAGCGAACCATAAAAAAAAGCCTGCAAAAGCAAGCGAGATCACTATCGTAAGAATGGATTTCAGAGGATTTTTTGAGTTCTTCCCCATCCGGTTACGTTAAAAGGTTCGTTTTTTCGTCGGGGAAAACAATCTTCGGCTGGAAATTCTGCGCCTCTTCCGGAGTCATCTGTGCATAAGCGATAATAATAATGATATCATCTCTCTGTACTTTTCTCGCCGCAGGACCGTTAAGACAAACTTCTCCCGATTTTCTTTTTCCTTTAATAACATAAGTGTCGAAACGCTCTCCGTTATTCACATTTACGATATAAACTCTTTCTCCCACTACCAAACCTGCAGCTTCAATAAGGTCTTCATCTATCGTAATACTCCCAATATAATTAAGGTCAGAAGCCGTAACTCTCACCCTGTGAATCTTAGACTTAAAAACTTCTATTAACATGGTGCAAATTTATTAATAATAATTTATAAAACCGTCTTTTAAAATGAATTTAAAACCAGCAGAAACCCAGAACTTTAATTTTATTAAACGTAATTTTTAAAGATTTTATTTACAGAATTTATAAACATATCCTGAAAACCATCAATACTTACTATACAATTCAGGATTTAATAAATACAAAAAATAATATTGAATTTTTGGTAAAGTCAATACAGATAAGCAATTGGCATGATTTTAGTAACGGGTAACGTAGATTTTTCGTAAAAAGCTGAATTATCATATTTTAACCAATTTTACTTAAAATCAAAAAATTTATTTATTTTTTTGCAAAAAAATTGCACATTTAGAAAATAGTATTATATTTGCTATTATAACGAACTAACTTTAATATTAAAAATTATGAACAAGTCTGAATTAATCGACGCAATCGCCAAAGATGCCGGCATCACTAAAGTTGCAGCTAAAGCTGCTTTAGAATCATTTATCTCTAACGTTACTACTACTTTAAAGAAAAAAGACGGAAAAGTTTCTTTAGTAGGGTTTGGAACTTTCTCAGTAGCTGAAAGAGCTGCAAGACAAGGAATCAACCCTGCAACTAAAAAGCCAATTAACATCGAAGCTAAGACTGTTGCTAAATTCAAAGCTGGTGCAGACCTTTCTGCAGCTGTTGCTTCAGCGAATGCTCCTGCTCCGGGTAAAAAGAAAAAATAATCACTCAGATTAAAGAAAAAATAAAACCTCATCGGATGATGAGGTTTTTTATTGCATCTATTTTAAGGAGCTAATCTCGCAATTTTCCAATCGAGACCATCAACCAATTCATAAACAATTCTATCGTGCAGACGGTTTGGTCTCCCCTGCCAGAATTCTATTTCATAAGGCTTTGCAATATACCCGCCCCAGTTTTCAGGTCTTGGAATTTCTGTGTCTGTATACTTTTCTTCCAGTTGCTGAAGCTTGTCTTCCAAAAATTCACGGTTCGGAATTTCTTCACTTTGAGGAGAAACTACAGCTCCTAACTGACTTCCTTTTGGTCTGGAATGGAAATATCCGTCACTCAGGTTTTCTGCAATACGTTCCATCTCAGCTTTAATAATGATCTGCCTTTCCAGATTGGGCCAGAAAAAATGAAGACAGGCTTTGTGTGTCTTCTCTATGGATTTTCCTTTTCTGCTGTCATAATTGGTGTAAAAAATAAATCCTTCGTATGTATAAGCCTTTAACAACACCATTCTTGTACGGGGACAACCGTCGTTTTCCAGTGTAGAAAGTGCCATTGCATTCGCTTCAGAGATGTTCGGATTTTCGCTGGCTTCCATAAACCAGTCCCGAAACTGTTCAATAGGATTTTGTTTTATCTCACTTTCAATAAGTTGGGATTTCTCGTACACTTTTCTTTTATCGTGCAGGTTTTCCATAAATATTTTTTATTAAATTTGAGTATGAATTACTCTTACAAAGGTAAAATATTAATTTCCACACCCGACATTTCCGGCGATATTTTTTCCAGATCTGTTGTTTTGATTATTGAACATAATGAAAGTGGTGCATTTGGTTTAATATTAAATAAAAAAAATAACCAGATGAGCGGTAAATTCAAAGATTTTTTCGATTTCAGAATTGAAGTTTACGACGGCGGTCCTGTAGGAAATGACAAAGTTTTTTTTATTGTAAAAGGGGAAAAAGTAACTGAAATGTATACAGAAATTACCCCGGAATTTTATCTTACCGAAGATATTGAAAACATCATCAGCGCTGTTCTCAGCGGCGAACTGGACATCAATAATGTCAAAATATTTTCCGGCTATTCCGGATGGTCAGCGTTACAGCTTGAGGAAGAAATACAGAGAAAATTATGGACTGTGGTAGATGTTTACAATCTGGATTACACGTTGCCAAACGATCAAACCCTCTGGAAATCGATCATGCAGAATCTTGGTGGCGAATTTCTTTTATGGGCAAATTCTCCTGAAAATATTTCTTTAAACTAGCAAGAGAAATTCATTAATATCATTGAAATATTTAACAAATTTTAAGAAAACGTTAACCAATTTTAAGCAAAGGTTTTACGTTATCTGGTAAACTAAATCTCTTTGATATAAAAGGAACAAATGATGATGCTAAATGAAACATGATCAAGAGATTAAAGTTTAACAATTTGACCAACGAGAAAAGTCAAAAACAAATTGCTGATAAATTTTCTGAAATTTTCAGAGAACAATAAATAAAGATACAAATTCTGATTTATCAGAATAAAAACCCGGTAAAGGACTTTCGGAACTTTGTTGTTTACCGGGTTTGTCAATTTTCATCTAGAAACTTTCCTTCCAGTTTTTAATAAGTTCCGTGAACCGCTGGTTTCCGAAAGTTTTATTTCTTATTTTACCTACAGAAAATATTCCTTTTTCATCCGAAATTAAGAGTATTTCTTCCGCTTTCTGAGACTCAAATGCAATAATCTCATGTTCCTGTATATCCGCAAGATTATTTTTGTGTAAGAAGGTTACAAAGTTCTCCATAAGCGGCGAAATGTAGGCTCCCTCTGTCTGTTTTGGGATTTTGATCACATCACCTTCCAGAAACAAGAGATTCCCGAAAGTTGTTCGCGCAATTCTTTTATTCGGGTTGAGAAGAATGACATCATCAAGATCGTTTTCCTGCGCATAAATTTCGCTGTAAATATTTTCCGGACTGTGAACCCTGATATTGCTTAAAAGGTTGTTATTAACGTTTATTTCCTTAATTAAATCAAGTTCCAGATTTCTTTCATGCAATGCTAACAGATCTTGGGTTTCTGTAATTTCATAAAAGTAAGAAACTGAGGATTTGGAACGGGTAATTCCGTCCGAATTTCTGAAAACCTGAAAATTAATGATCGCATCCTGAATGTTTTTTCCTTCAATAACTTCTTTCTGAAATAATGTCTGAAAAAATTCAAGTGTGTAGGTTAAAGGAATATTCAGTCTCATTTTCCTCATGGAAGCCATCAGGAAGAAATAGCATTCTTCATCCATGATTAATTTTCCGTTTCTGATAAAAAAAGAAATCTTCACGGCATCCCCCGAAAGAAAGGCTCTGTTTTTCACATTGATTTCGTCTGATGTAAAATATTGATTTTCCACTGTAATCTGATTTATTTACAAAAAAATAATGAACGATAAATCGTTCATCAGTTTTATAATTCAGCGTGCCTACGTTTAGGCTGCTCCTAATTTAATTCTAAGATTTTCGATAAGATTTTCCCAGTACATCGCATTTTCTTCTTCATCCCCTTCTTCACAGAAATCGGTAATGTTCAGAGACAGGTCTTCCGTAATGTCATCAATTGTGATCGTCATTTCAAAGAAATTCTTTGTTCCTTCATCTTCTTCCCATCGGAAACGTACGAAACCTTCAGGCTTATATCTTATTAAAGTAGCCTTCTCAGAAGGACCTCCACCCCAGCTGAAAAAGAAGTCATCACCTTTCTCTGTCACATCATCTGCAAACCATTCAGACAACCCTTCCGCCGTTGCCAGATATTCATATAAAATCTCTGATAAACAATGCATTGGGAATTCGTAATGGACTTTATGTTTCGCCATATAATCTTTGTTTTAATCGTTCCGCAATATATAAATTAATTTTTTTATTACACAAAAATGTGTTTACTTTTTTGCACAATCTTCATGATATTTGTCAGAGATTTTTAAATAGATGTTTAATTATTCTTTTAACATAATAACTCTATTTTAAAGGCATAAAAAAACTCTTCGGATGAAGAGCTGTATTATTTTAAAAATGAAAATTGAGTTCCACAAAACCTATTCTCCCGAATCCGGTTTCTGACCATGCCGTTTTATTATCTTTCTGAAAACTCGAACGATCTACTACATAAATATATTTGTAATATAACATTGGTTCCGTAGAAAGTGAGAAATGAGGAGAAAGAAAATACTGTACTCCTAAAAACACACCTAAACCATTATCATACTGCGGTTTATTGATGTTTTTGTAATTGGAATATCTGAAGAAGTAATCTGCTCCGTAGTAAAAATTCCATCTTCTGTATCTTTTCAGATTTCTGTCGATCCCAAGTTTAAAAGCGAATTGAGAATATCCGCCTTCACTGTCATCATTCTTAAAATCAAATCCTGTTCTGTAAGACCATTTGTTTTTCCCCGAATACCGATAATTAATAATCATTGCGTTATCATCGGATGCAAATACAGATTTAATGAATTTATTGAGACTAATTCCGACCTGATTTCTCGGGATTGCAAATAAACTATCATTTTGAGCCTGTGCAAAAACTGAAGCAGAAAGTACCAGCAAAAAAATTGAAATAATTCGTTTCATAATAAAAAACATCTCAAAGATATGATGAAACCTTTGAGATGTGTGTTTTTTGTATTAATTATTAAAGATAATTAGCAAAAATAGCTTTAACTTTTTGCTCGAAATCGCCGATGTAAACATCTGTATTTTCAGATGATCCATCGAAATATACAATAAAGAACTCTCCTTCTCCATTTACCGTTTTGTAAACAAGATCTCCGATTTTTTGCCCTAAATAAAATACTTCTCCTTTTGTATTATTATTAATCTGCGCATCGGTAGGATCTGCAAGCGGAGCAAGAGCTTCAACATTCATGGTTGCAACAATTTTAAGATCTCCTTCTTTAATAGAACCTGAAATGGTTTTAAAGTCGTCTTTTGAAGAGATATTGGCGTAATCAGAATGTTTTAAGATTACATTAGCAATCACTTCGCTTGAAGATCCCTGAGGAATTGTATTGTTATACTTAAACTGGAAGTCTTTAGCGCTGTTTCTTGTCCATACAATATTCTGCGTCATTGGTGATGCAAAAATCTGAATATTTGCACTGATTGGCATACTGAAATTCGTACTGTTATCAAATGTTACATTGGATAAATCCATGCTAAACACTGTATTTCCGCTTCTTTTCAATACAAGATTAAAGGTTTTAGGCAACCAAACTACTTCAGAATTGTAACTTGTCTGAATATCTGTGTACGACGAAAGAGTTAATTCACTATCGATTACAGAAGAATTGGCTACGGACGGAAATTTCAATACAACATTGGAAGAATTGGCAATTTTTGTCCAGGTTCCGTTTGCATTGTTGTAAGTATAAGTTCCTAATCTGTTGGCAAACTGAAGCTTGTTATTGATAAGCGCTTCTCCAAACTGATTTTCCCAGCCTTCTACAACATTGTTCAGATAACTGTCATCAAATTCCTGAGCGGTATTGTTAAACATTGAGTACAAAATGAATTTTGAAAGATCTCCATCATCCATTGTATTCAGTTTGCTGTAAAAACCGTCGATTGTTTTTTTAATGTTAGCTTTATCTTCATTAACGGTCGTGGTGTGGATAGAATCATCCGTAGAAGAACTGCAAGACTGAGTTCCCATGATTGTTGCAAACCCTAGCCCTGCAACGAGAATAATTTTTTTCATTAGTTATTATTTTTTTTAAAACGGTGCGAAAGTAAAAATAATTTTTGTTTCCTACAAATTATTTAATACGTCAAGAATAATTTTACATCCTTCTGCTATTTCTTCTTTAGAAATGGTAAGCGGAGGAGAAATTCTCAGATATTCATTTCGGTAAAGCTGCCAGAAAACAATCAGTCCTTTTTCCATACATCTTTTCGCTACGTCTAAAGTATATTCGGGAGATCCGAGATTTACAGCCAACATAAGCCCTTTTCCGTTAATGTTTTTTATTTTTGGATGAACCAGAAGACTTCTGTATAGTTGTTCTTTTTCTTCCACTTCATTCATCAGACCGCTTTCCAGAACTTCCTTTAAAGTTGCATAGCTTGAAGCAGCGATAAGCGGATTTCCACCGAAAGTTGTGATGTGCCCTAATTTCGGAGAATGCGAAAGTGTTTCCATAATTTCCCGTGAACTCATAAAAGCTCCTACAGGAACTCCGCCACCCATTCCTTTTCCCATAACAAGAATATCCGGAACGATACCGAAATGCTCAAAAGAAAAAAGCTTTCCGGTTCTTCCGAATCCCGGCTGAATTTCATCCAGAATTAATAATGCTCCTACTTCTTCACATCTCTTTTTTAGTTTAATTAAATAATCATCATTAGGAACTAAAAATCCTGCCGCACCCTGAATGGTTTCTAAAATAACACAGGCTGTTTTCTCGGTAATTTTATCGAAATCTTTTTCGCTGTTAAATTCAATGAACGAAACCATTGGCAATAACGGGCGAAATTCTCTTTTATGAAATTCATTCCCGGATACACTTAACGCACCGTGTGTATTTCCGTGGTAAGAGTTTTTGAATGAAACAATTTCTTCTCTTCCGGTATATCTTTTTGCCAGTTTCAGACTTCCATCGATGGCTTCTGCACCGCTGTTTACAAGATAAGTAATTTCTAAAGGATCGGGAGTAGCTTCTGCCAAAAGTTTACATAAAGCCACCGGCTTTTCCTGTGCATATTCTCCGTAAACCATGACGTGAAGATATTTTTCCGCCTGTTCTTTAATGGCATCAACTACTTTTGGATGGGAATGTCCTAAAGTATTGGCAGAAACGCCCGCTACAAAATCCAGATATCTTCTTCCGTCTTTGCCAAAAATATAGCTTCCTTCCGCCTTCTCTACTTCAAAACCAGCAGCAAACTTTGTCGTCTGAGCCTGATATATAAAAAAATCCTTTTGCATTTCCATTGTTCCAAAATTTTAGCAAAACTATAAAAGATTCGGCAAACACCGAAATGAAACGGACAGAATAAAAAAATTGCCCGCAGAAAACTGCGGGCAATACCACCAAATCACAAAATATTAATATAGTTTCATATATTCTTAGGTAAATATATAGAAAAAAAACAATTAAAATACACATTCAATAAAAAATATTTACATTCAGTAGCAACATCGCAAACCAATTCAACAAACCATGAAAATTTACTAATTGAAAAACCGAATAGTCATCAGGCTTTCCGCTTCACAGATTTTTGAATAAAACACTTTAAAAAAGTTTAATTTTTTTAAAGAAAATATGAGCTACCGACTTGTTTCAGGGAGTTTTATAAAAATAAATCACCATTTTAAATGAATAAAATGGTGACTATTTATATTTTTCGGCTTTTTAGCTTAAAAAAAATACGAATTATCTTCTTACACGTTTCGGTTTTTTCGCTTCTTCTTTGGCTTTAGCTTTTTCTACTGCTTCCTGAGCTTTGTTATAAAGTGTATTGTCGGCTTCGTATTTCACTTCCTCATAATTCGGTGTATCCACGAGGATATCCCGCCATTTCAAAATCCGGTCTTTGGTATTCCAGTTGAAATCCGGAAACTTCCGCCTTTCGGGTTCTATCATACTCATAGGATATGTGTCTGATGCCGCACCAATATTACAGGCAACAACATACAGCATTTTTTCCTCAAAAACAGCATCAATAATACCGCATGAAGTGAGAGAAATCCCTATTCTTTCTTTTTCCTTTGTCTGCTCATTTTCATCATCGGAATAGGTAATTGCCTGAGCATTTCCGATTACTTTTGCTTCTTTGATATTGTTATCTTCTCCGTAATAAACCGTCATCAGTTTGCCTTTTACCTGATTGAATTCGTCTTTCATATTCAGAGAATCGACTTTACTGATAGCAAAAGCATTCCCGATAACTTTTAAGGAATCTATATTTTCTTTTTGGGTATTGAAATATGCCTCAACTTTATCTCCGGTCACCTGCTTTCCGTTGCTCCATAAAATAGGATTGGTATACATGTGAAGAACTCCGTCTGTTTCATTAAAAGCAATAGAATCCGCTCTTCCCTGCGCATTAGATTTATAAAAACGACCTTTTTTGTATGCCCGAAGAAAACTTTTCTTCACCTTGATATCTTCAGGATCCGGTTTTTGAAAAGAAATAATTTTTTCTGCCGCAAAGTACATCGAATCTTTTTCCAGAGCTTTTACAGCATACGGATTTTTGGTCATCATGGCAGAATCTTTCTTTTCGTAAATTTCTCCGTAACCTCCTTTTATGAATCTTCTTTCGTTCGGATCATCCAGCGTTACATTTCCTGTTGCTTTTCCGAAACCGGACAACTGGTTGTAATACATTTCATCTCCGGTAAGAATTTTATCGTTGTAATATACTCTGGAGTTTTTGTATAAGAAAGCTTCTTTCGTATTTGTATTGTAATTTCCTTTATCGGTAACGATTCGGTTTTTAGGATTTTTCTTGTTGATGATCGTGGTCGGTCCGTTGATGTTTACGATGTTTGTATTCTGATTCTGAACCACATTATCTCCTTCCAGAATGTACTGAGCATCTTCTATTTTCACTCTTCCGGAAAGATCAATCGTTCTGGTTGTCAGAAAATAGGTTGCTGTTTTGGAATACGTTGTACTTTTTCCGTCGTTAATGGTTCCTCCGGTGTTGTAATACGCCTGATTGGAGAGTCTGTCGTAATACATGGTTTCCGTTTTTATCACCGTTCCTTTCGGATCGGTAAGAACTACATTTTTCCGGGCAATTCCTTTTTGTGTATTTCCGTCGTACTCCATTTCATCGGCTGTAATTACTGAACCATCGGCGTTCTGTAATTTTACATTCCCGATGGCTTTGATGAAATTCTGCTCTTCATACACAATTACTAGATCTGCATTCAGCAAAGAACCCTGATGCGAAAACTGTACATTACCCACGAAATAATTATTTCCGTCGTATTTATCGTCCTTTCTTAATTCATCAGAATGGATGTGCTTCACCTTTTCAGCAGGCGGAGCATTTTTTTGAGGAGTCGTGTTGGTAAAATAAGGATCTTTTTGCAGAGTTTTCGGCTGGTTCTGTGCAAATAAAAACGTTGAAACAGAGACTAGGAATAAAGCAAATAGTCTCATGAATTGATTAATCATTCTTTGTGCCATAAAAATACAGCGAATGGGAATCAATTTTTACGCCAAATGCCTGTTCAATTGCTTCTTTTATTCCTTGAATTCTCGGATCACAAAACTCGATGATCTCTTCAATCTCCTTATCTGAATCTTTTTTATACACGACTAAATGATCGTGCTGTTTATCAAAATAAGATTTTTCGTAAGAGGAAGAAGTGAGTGTTTTTTCCCCGAACTGATGCTTACGGATAAGTCCTGCATCAAGGAAAATTTCAATTGTATTGTAGATTGTTGCTTTGGAAACGTGGTATTTTTTCTGCAACATTAAAAGGTACAGATCATCCACGTTGAAGTGATGATCCATACCGTATATTTCTTCAAGTATTGTATATCTTTCAGGCGTGTTTCTGAAACCTTTTTCCAATAAATAGTTTCTTAAAACATCCTTTATCAGCGCAATATTTTTTTCTTTTTGTATCGTATCCATCAAAAAATTTATCTACAAATTTATTGATTTTTATTTAAATACAAATTGTCATACTGTGTTAAAGAATTTAACCTTTGTGGCGGATAAATTCGCACTGCTCGATTTTGGATTTTCCGACGCAGTCTTCCGTCATAGGCGCAGATTCTACCACAACGTTGTGCGAAGTGATTCCCCATGCTTTAAAGTCGTCGCTTCCGATATATTTAACGAAATTATAAATATTAAGAATGATTTTTTCTTTAACCGTAAGAAGAATATCGTTGATATAGGTATTGTCTATAATCACATATTTCAGATCCGGCGGAATATTATGCGCTCTTAATGAAGGATGGCTGCTTCTTGAAGGAATTGTTCCGTCTGCCATCAGATCTCTGAGAACCATATCGAAATAATCGTTAATTCTTCGGTCTATCTTAAATCCTAACATGAAGTTAATTTTATAGATCGTTCCCGGAAGAACTTCGTCTACTGCATATTTAAAAGTATATGGATCTTCCTGATTGGTAATGCTTAATATGAAATAATGATCGGCTCTTTTCGGCTGTTTTTTGATGATTGAATAAATAATCTTCGATTCGATCTCATCATTTCTCTTCGCACGGCTTAAATACGCTAAGTTAGTCGCATATTTAGGAATTGTTTCATCAAGCTTCATATCTTTAATGATCGGAATATAGGTCTCAAGCTTAATAAATTTGATGAATTTTGTTTTAATAGATCTTCCGTTGTACCAAGCATACATACAAACTCCGATAGATCCAGCCAATACGACCGTAATCCATCCTCCTTCCATGAATTTGATTACGTTTGCACTGAAGAAACCTAATTCGATTGCCATATAAACAAACGCAAAAACAAGGATTAACGCTTTGTTTACTCTATGTTTTAATAACCAATAAACTAAAAGAACCGTGGTCATTAACATGGTTACCGTAATGGATAAACCGTAAGCTGCTTCCATTTTTCCTGATTCTTTGAAGTGAAGAACCACCACAATACAGAACAGTAAAAGCCCCCAGTTAATTCTTGGGATGTACATTTGTCCTTTTACTCCGGAAGGATAATCAATTTTCTGGTTAGGCCATAAATTTAAGGACATTGCCTCTGAGAAAATGGTAAATGATCCTGTAATTAAAGCCTGACTGGCAATAATTGCCGCCGCTGTAGCCAGAATAACTCCCGGAACAACCATCCACTCTTCCATGATTCCGAAGAAAGGATTTATTACCGAAAAGCCGGGTTTACCGTAATTGGTTAAAAGCCACGCTCCCTGTCCCAAATAATTTAAGATCAGCATGATTTTTACAAATGCCCAGCTTACACGGATATTTTTGGCACCGCAGTGTCCTAAGTCGGAATAAAGCGCTTCCGCTCCGGTTGTACAAAGGAAAACCGCTCCTAAAATTACAATTGCGCTCGGAGAGTTGGCAATAAGTTTATAGGCATAATAAGGATTGAAAGATCTTAAAATCTCAAGATTTTCGCTCAAATGAGACAATCCCAAACCTCCCAAAACGAGGAACCAGATTACCATTACAGGTCCGAAGAATTTCCCGATAAAGCTCGTACCAAACTGCTGAACCACGAAGATCATAATAAGAATCGCAATGGTGATCGGAACAACCGGGGTATCCGGATTATAAATTTCAAGACCTTCAATTGCAGACATTACCGTAAGCGAAGGTGTGATTACTCCGTCCGCAATAAGCGCGGCAGCTCCTACGATAGCAATAAGATAGAGCCAGCCTTTTTTAAGATTTTTAACCAGAGAAAACAATGCTAAAATTCCCCCTTCTCCTTTGTTGTCTGCTCTAAGAGCAATGATCACATATTTAATTGTCGTCTGAAGTGTAAGTGTCCAGATAATACAGGACAACGCCCCTTCGATATACTCATTGAAAGGCATCGTACTTCCTTCTCCTCTTGCGTTAACAATCGCTTTCATTACGTAAAGCGGGGAAGTACCGATATCTCCGAATACAATTCCGAGTGACACTAAAATTCCAATGAAAGAAAGCTTTTTGATGTCAAAATGATGACCGCCTTCTGTAACTTCTGTCATACCAGCTAATTTAATTTTTAAACGCGCAAATTTAAGCCAAATTTACATCCCCATGAATTTTTCTTCATGAATATAATAAATGAAAAAACTTCCTTCCGGAAGTTTTTTTCTATAATCGTGTAATTACTTAACGTACATTGCTTTTTTGATCTCTTCTTTTACTTTTTCAAGTTTCGGGAACCATTCTGCAAATAATGCTGCAGAGTAAGGAGCAGGAGCATCAGGAGTTGTAATTCTCTTAATTGGAGCATCCAGATAATCGAATGCTTTCTGCTGAACCATGTAGGTAATTTCAGACGCTACAGAACCAAATGGCCACGCTTCTTCCAAAACAACCAGTCTGTTTGTCTTTTTAACGGATGCCAAAACAGTATCATAATCCAACGGACGAACTGTTCTAAGATCAATAACTTCTACAGAAATACCTTCTTTAGCCAAATCTTCAGCAGCCTGAATAGCAAGCTTCATGATTTTTCCGAAAGAAACCAGCGTTACATCAGAACCTTCTCTTTTGATATCTGCTTTTCCGATAGGTAAATAGTATTCTTCTTCAGGAATTTCCATTTTGTCTCCGTACATCTGCTCAGATTCCATGAAAATTACCGGATCATTATCCTGAATCGCTGTTTTTAATAACCCTTTCGCATCGTAAGGATTTGAAGGAACGACCACTTTTAATCCCGGACAGTTGGCATACCAGCTTTCGAAAGCCTGAGAGTGCGTTGCACCCAACTGACCTGCAGAAGCTGTAGGACCACGGAAAACGATCGGGCAGTTCCACTGTCCTCCACTCATCTGACGGATTTTTGCAGCATTATTGATAATCTGATCAATCCCCACCAAAGAGAAATTGAAGGTCATAAATTCTACAATCGGTCTGTTACCATTCATTGCAGCTCCCACAGAAATCCCTGCGAAACCAAGCTCAGCAATTGGTGTATCGATTACTCTTTTAGCACCAAATTCATCCAGCATTCCTTTTGAAGCCTTATATGCACCGTTATATTCTGCAACTTCTTCCCCCATTAAATAGATGGATTCGTCTTTACGCATTTCCTCGCTCATTGCCTGTGCAATTACCTCACGAAAAGTATATTCTGCCATATTTATTTGAAAAATTTAGAGTACAAAAGTAGTGTTTTTTTATTATTTACATAACAAAAACGACATTTCATTTAATGAAATGCCGCTTATTAATTTTTATTTAATCCGGTTAATTAACTTTCTGCCAGGTCTGTGATCTTCCGATGAAAGATAAACCAATATATCCTCTCACATTCAGGTTATCGCCGCTTCTCGTGATCGTACACTTGTACGTTTTTCCTGTTTTAGGATCTGTAATCGTACCTCCTGTAAATTCATCCCCATCCTTTTTTAGGTTTCTGATGATTTCCAGTCCCTGAATAGGCTTGTTTTTTCTGTCGTCTTTACATTCCGTACAGTTCGGGTTAGCCGGTTTTATCAGCAATTGGGAAATTCTCCCGAAATACTGATCTCCTTTTTTATAGATCTCAACAATAGATTTAGCCTGTTTTGTTTCGTCATCTATGGTTTTCCATTTTCCTTCGATCTGCGCAAAAGACATTACTCCGAATAATGAAAGCGCGAAGGTTAACAATAATTTTCTCATATTTCTTATAATTTTAATTTCAATAAAATAATTTCGTTGTCTATTATTGCTAAAAATATAAATTAATTTTAAAACAACAAAAAATTTTATTATCCTTCACATAGATTACAAGATATATACCAAAAAAACAGGACAAAAAGTGGTAAAACACAATATCTAGTACAACATTCAGCAATGAGAATCAATTCATTATGATTTAATTCATTTTTCTGTTTATTACCCGATCCATATAATCCTGATACCAGGCTTTGGCAATTTGCTTTCCTTTTTGCGCTTCCGGATCAGATCTCAACTGATCCATCAGATTTTTTTCCATTCCTAAATCAGACTGATCAAAGATCCCTACAATCTCTTTTCCATCGAAACGGTAGATGTAATTCCCGATGATAAACTGCTCCACCGTTCCGTCTGAATTGGCAATAATCGGCGAATACTGCTTCTCGCTCACCAGACTTCTTCCCCAGCTTCTGATTTTTTTATGATAGCCGATTAAATCTGCAAGCGTAGGATAAATATCAATCTGCTGTGCCAGTTCAGGATTTACACCTTTTAAATTGTACGCAGGATTTGGGGAATAAAAGATTAGAGGCACTGCGAAACGATTCATTGTTTTATCGTATTCGGGATAATAAATTTCGTTGGTATGATCTCCCGTAAAAACAAAGATGGTATTATTGAACCAAGGCTGTTTTTTAGCTGTTTCGAAATACTTTCTGATGGCAAAATCCGTATATTGAATTGGTTCATGCATCTGAATTTTTCCTTTTTTAAACTTTCCGTTGTATTTCTCAGGGATTTTAAACGGATGATGTGAAGATGCCGTGAATACGGTTGCCATGAAAGGCTGCTTTTTCCCTACATTTTTCGCAAAATACTGTAAAAAAGGTTCATCCCAGATTGCCCAGATTCCATCGAAATCATTATCATTATTATATTCGGTCTTTCCAAAATAATGTTTGAAGCCCAAGATGTTTCCAAAGCCTAAAAATCCCATGGAACCATTCGGAGCGCCGTGATAGAAAGAAGTATCGTATCCCATTTCGTTGCAGACAGAAACAATGGACTGGATTTTCTGGTTGGAATACGGCGAACTTGTAAAAGCGTCCGTTAAACTCGGAATTCCGGCAAGAACGGAACTCATCCCGTGAATAGATTGCCTTCCGTTAGCAAAAGTATTCGGAAAAATAAGACTCTGCCCTGCCAAACTGTCGATAAACGGAGTGTAAGAAATGTAATCTTTGATATTTTTGTCTTTATTGAATGCTCCTGAATATTCTCTTCCGAAGGATTCAACAATAAAAATAACAATATTTGGTTTTTCTGCGACTTCTCTGTTATAATCTTTATAAGGATGAATGTTCTGTTCAATAAATTTTTCATCTACAAAATGAACTTCTTTAAAATTATTCGTATTTAAAGTTCGGAAAAAGGAAAACGTACTGTTCAAAACGACATTTCCCTGCGCCGGAATTTTCACGAAACGATTGGCATCCACCAGATTGATGGGTCTTGTGCTGTGCTTAAAGTCTCCACGGATTCCACCGACAGCCAAAACAGCCGTTATGCAAAGCGTTATCACAGACCACACAAAATACGGAACCAGCTTTTCTGGTTTGTTTTCCTGAACTTTTACTTTTTTATAAAGAAAAATCCAAAGGATCATTAAACCAACAAATCCAATCAGAACAAAAGGATTCTGAGCAACAGAAGTTGTAAAAACCTTAAAAATATTGCTTTCGTGCTGCGCAACCTGCAACGCGGCAGAAGTAAGCCTCATCTGCGAAAATCTGAAATACACCATATCTCCGAAATTCATTGCATAAGCAATTCCGTTGGTGATAAAATACAGCCAGAAAAGAAATTTCTGATAACTTTTTTTAGTATTGATGATGACCGGAATGATGCTCAGAAGAATAAAAAGGGCATTTACATATAAAATTGCCGTTGTATCGAACGCAATCCCATGGAAAGACAGACTGAAATAATCTGAAACAGAATCGATCTTTATTAAGTCTTTATTAAAGTACCAGAATAAAAATCTTGCGATCTGATAGAAAAAATAGGCTAAAAAAATTCTGTACAAAAGCACCAGAACTTCCTGTTTTCTAAATTCTTTAAACAATTTCATGCTGCAAATTTACATTAAATTCGAATTAATTTAACAATATCTCCCTGTAACGGCTTATCAATCCACAATAATTGATGCACTGTTTAATTAACGCTTTGTTACTTTAATTTATTAATTTTGTGCCTATGAATTTTATTAAAAATAATCTTGCCAACGCGATAACGTTAGGAAACCTGTTTTCCGGATGTATCGGCGCCATTCATCTTATTTCAGGAGATTATCAGACGACTGCGATTTGCATCGTGCTTTCTCTGGTTCTGGATTTCTTTGATGGTTTTACGGCAAGAGCGTTAAAGGCAAACTCCAATCTTGGAACCCAACTAGATTCTTTAGCAGATATGGTGAGCTTCGGACTGGTTCCGGGACTGACGATGTTTAAAATGCTTGAACCGTTTGGAACGGATCTCTTTGGGATGACCTTACCGTTTGGGATTCAATATTTCGGGTTGCTGATTACATTATTTTCCTGTTTAAGACTGGCAATTTTTAATTTAGACGAAGATCAGAAATATTATTTTAAAGGACTGAATACGCCGAGTAATACGATTTTAATTTTCGGACTGTTTTACGCTTTCAAAGAAAATCAGAGCTTTGAATTTCTCATGAATAATGAACTTGCATTGATTGTTTTAAACGTAATTTCTTCCTGGCTTTTGATCTCGCCGATAAAAATGATCGCGATGAAATTCAAATCGATGAAACTGCAGGATAATTATCCTAAAATTGCGTTATTGGTTGGTTCTGTTATTATTTTAGCTATCTTTAAAACGGTCGGAATCCCGATGGTGATTCTTTATTATATTTTAATCTCAATTATATTTCAAAAACAACTAAAATAAATTTATGTGTTGAATAATGGACATTTAAATCCATTTTCAAATTACCACATTCTCAAATTTTCAAATTATAAAAAATGAATTTAAAACTACATAAACCGCTCTGCATTTTTGATCTGGAAACCACAGGAACGAACATCGGGAAAGACCGTATTGTTGAAATCTG
Source organism: Chryseobacterium sp. 2P (assembly GCF_059579425.1). Taxonomy (NCBI): domain Bacteria; kingdom Pseudomonadati; phylum Bacteroidota; class Flavobacteriia; order Flavobacteriales; family Weeksellaceae; genus Chryseobacterium; species Chryseobacterium sp. 2P. Next base: position 866,679 of record NZ_CM184194.1, on the reverse strand, counting down.
TATTTTAAAAGTAAATCCTGATTCGTCGAGAGAAAGCAAAACATGGAGGGTAAATCCTGAAATGCCGATCCCGAAAGAATGCAGCGAAATCCACGGAATTTATGATGAAGATGTAAAAGATGCGCCCACCTTTAAAGAAATTGCTCCAAAAGTGATGGAAATGATTACCGGTGCGGATTTAGGAGGTTTCAATTCCAACAGATTCGATGTTCCATTGTTAGCGGAAGAGCTGCTTCGTGCCGAGTTTGATTTTGATTTGAATAAATTCAAACTGGTTGATGCACAGACCATTTTCTTTAAAAAGGAACCCCGAAATTTGGGAGCTGCCTATCAGTTTTATTGCGGAAAAACACTGGAAAACGCCCATTCTGCGGAAGCCGATGTTATGGCAACTTTCGAAGTACTTGATGCGCAGGTCGGAAAATACGATGATGTACCGAACGAAATCGCAGAATTAAGCAATTTTTCGTCTCAGAACAAATTCGCAGATCTTGCCGGAATGATTCACTTCAACGAAAACGGACAGGAAATCTTTGCTTTCGGAAAATATAAGGGACAAACGGTAAAATCTGTTTTCCAGAAAGATCTGGGCTATTACGGATGGCTTCAGAACGCTGATTTCCCATTGTATACCAAAAAGGTTTTCACGAAAATCCAATTATCAAGCAAGTTTTAAATGATAAGTGAGCCGGTTAAAAAGATGCTTTAATGAGCGATTGATTATGACGGTTCTATTCCTAAAGAAGTAATTTTGGAAGATAAAACGGAACTTGAACAGATCAGATAATACAACAGCTCGAAGAGGAAGACAAGCAAACCATTTTTCCGGCTCGTGGAAAAAATGCTTACCCATAAAAAGTTTAAAGATTTTTTTGCCAAAAACGCAGCTACGCTATAAAACACATAACCCACCGCTTTCCGGTGGGTTATTTATTATTGCTAACGGATTAAAAATCCGCGAGATCATGGCATATCAAAATTTATGAGACTGAAATCTGTCAGAAAAAAGAAATAGTATCCAAAAAAGAAAACCAAAAATAATATCAAATATTATATTAGCAGATTTTAATTGATGATGCACTATAATATTATATATAATATCAATCCCTATGATAATTCCACAAAATTTCAATAAATATATAATTGCTCTTATAATAATTCTACCGTTTATCATTACTTTTTATTCTGATTTATATTTTTCTCAGCGTTTTCATCATGTTCTCTTATTGAATTTAATTGATTAAAGGTTCCTGAATAAAAATTATAAATAAACCCAATTACAAGACCTTTTATAGAAGGTTTTTCAAATTTCCCTTTCTCTATAGAAGATAAACCCATACCAACTGCCAATCCTTTTAAATCAATTGTATAATCAAAAATGGTTGCTAAATTATCATTATAAATAGCACGATCTACTAAGGTAATAGAATTGTAAGTTGAATAAATAGATCCCATTCCTCCAGCATGAAGAGCATTTGCATCAACCATTTGACCAGATAATTTAACCCAATGATTATTATTTAATTGATATGTATTTTTATCATTCGAATAAAATTTATCACCATTCTTATTTAAATCACCTGTCGGTCTATCATCCACAGCAGTCACAGATTTACCTGTTTCTCCTAATTGTCCTGTTGAACCAGCATCAATGTTTTTACCTAAAATATTATCAGTTACCGAGCCATCGCTATTTAAATTATAACTTGAAGTAATTTCTTGATTATCTTTTCCTAAATTATATCCAGAAACAGCTTTACCACTAGCCGCGAAATATTTTGCCCCTTCAATTTTATTGTCTTTAAAGAACTGATCTGCGTTATCTTTATTAAGTTTGGAATTATATTGGTAATTACCATCTTTGTCTGTGTACCAATCTGCTCCTGTAGGATCTGTCCTGATAATGGGATTATTACCAACATAATTATATGGTGAGTGTGAATAGTAAAATTCACTTAATAAATCTTGAACACCCCAACGTCCAATATCGGGCATATAAAACCTTGCTCCGTAATCATACATGCCGGATTCCTGCAGTTCCTTCCCATTGTATTTATAATTTTTATACGAACCCGCTCCGAAGAAAGAATTTCCACTCTTCAAATGATTCATTCCGAAAGGGTAATAATCATTTACATCTATAATTTCAAGAGCGCCTGCGCTGTTTCTTCCGAAACTTACCCTCGTATTTCCCAAATGATCTTTGTATTGGTAAATATACTGATCTTTTTTGTAATCATAAAATCCTTCTGCGGTTGGGAAAAACTCTAAGTCAGGAGTTTTAATCATTCCACACCTCCTAAATCAACAAGATTGAAAGCCTGCATTTCCATAGCCCTGCTTTGGGGAGCCATCATCATCATGGCTTCCATCGGAGTATTCCTGTTGATAAATTGGTTTTTGTCGCTAAACATTTCGGGATTTCCGTAGATGATATTATTTTCTTCAATGGAAAAAAACAAAACAGTTAAAACTTATCAATGAACTCGATGCCGAAGAAAAAAACATTCTTCTAAAACTAATCGAAACTTTCGTTTCTAAAAAACGATTTAAAGATTATCTACAGAAAAATATTGCTACGCTATAGTTTCGTTTTGTATGACAAAACGAAACAACTTTATAAAACACAAAATCCACCGCAATTGCGGTGGGTTATTTATTATTGCTCACGGATTACAAATCCGCGAGATTGGGGTTAAAAATCCGCGTCATCGGGATTATTTATCCCAACCTATGTGATTTTCTAAAATTACCGGATCTGATATTTTATTAAAACCTATTGGCTTATAAAAAATTAATGTTACAGTCAAAGGTTTTTTCATGTTACTATAATCTTCTTTTTTAAATATATATTGTACATATTTCATCTTTATATCTGGTGATAAACCTATTGTATCTTTAATTTTTATTTCATCTTTTAATTTTTCTTGTATATTTAAAGCTTTGTAATGCTTGTGTAAAAAATACAAATCACCTGCTGTTACACCAGGAAAATTTTCAGATTCGTAGATTAAACCATTATATGATTGCAAATCATTATTCTTAACAGCAGTCCAATATTCTCGAACAGTATTTTTGATTTGCTCTTCATCTTTTTGTTTCTGATTTACACAGCAACTGATGCTTAATAATATTAAGATAAATGAAATATATTTAATTGTTTTCATTATGGTAAAACTTTTTTATTGGTGTTCAACTGCTCGTTAAGAGGCTGCACAGGCAAATTATTATTTCTTAGAATTTGCGTTCCATTTTGGATGATTAATGAATTTGGCATCAATCCTGCTCCCGGATTTGGTACAGTTCCATCAAAAACAAAATTGATCACATCATTTCTTGTTTGTTGGTTCATTTCAATTCCACTTTCATTTACCAAATCTATAGCTCTATCCATTGTTTTAGCTTGAGAATTAATAAGTTTCACATCTTTAGAAGCCTGTACATATGCTTTTGTACTTTTAATGGCATCAGGAACATTAGCAGCCAGATCTAATAATCCTAACAATTCTTGTGCGCCTCCCAGTCCTGCGCTTAATTTATCATAGAATTTAATCCTTGGGTTAGTAATTACCCTTTCTTTATTCCTTCTATAGGTCTTAAATTTTTGGCTGTCAGCACTTTCCGGCATTTCCTTTACATTTTCCATAGTTCCTCCGTTTGGAGTAGGACCGCTATAAGCATAAGATTTTAATTTTAAACCGCTGGAGCCATCAGACATTCTTGCAGCACCCGGATTATATCCTTGCGTGGATAATCCAATATCCGCTGGTGTGAAGGTTGCATATCCATTACTTATCTGTGATATTGGTGCTCGGACAACTCTCATTGCATTACCATGGATTGCAAAAAATCCAGTATGATTTTTCAATAGTTCCAAGCCTTCCAACTCGACTCCCATTCCCATTTTATTTTCCTGAAATGCATACGTAGAATTGTAAGTATATTTTTCTGCCAAAGGATCAATATTAAAGAACCTTCCTACATCCGGCATATAGTTTCTCCACTTAAAACTGTAAAAACCAGTCTCCTGTAATTCCTGTCCCTGATACTTGTAATTTTTATACGAACTCGCCCCAAAGAAAGAATTTCCACTCTTCAAATGATTCATTCCGAAAGGGTAATAATCATTTACATCTATAATTTCAAGAGCGCCTGCGCTATTTCTTCCGAAACTTACCCTCGTATTTCCCAAATGATCTTTGTACTGGTAAATATACTGATCTTTTTTGTAATCATAAAATCCTTCTGCGGTTGGGAAAAACTCTAGGTCAGGATTTTTCATTACGTTAAACGCACCTACAGGCTGAAACCCTCCGATGTCATCAGGACTAAATGCCTGCATCTCCATAGCCCTGCTTTGGGGAGTCATCATCATCATGGCTTCCATCGGATAATTTTGAAGATAAAACGGAACTCGAACAGATCAGATTAATACAGCAGCTCGAGGAGGAAGACAAGCAAACCATTTTTCGCCTCGTGGAAAAAATGCTTACCAATAAAAAGTTTAAAGATTTTTTTGCCAAAAACGCAGCAACACTATAAAACACAAAACCCACCGCTTTGCGGTGGGTTATTTATTATTGCTCACGGATTACAAATCCGCGAGAGCGGGGTAATCGGGCAGCCTCTTTTGTGTTGCTTATTTTTATTTTCCATTAAAATAATTTGCAAATTCTAAAAGCTTAAGATCCACCGCTCTTCCTAATTTTTTATTTTGAGTAGTTTCAACTAAATAATTTAAATCAGTTTTGCTGATTATCTCGTCAAGTTCAAAATTCATAATATAATTATAAAGTCTTATATGACTTTTGTAATCTTGTGTTACCCTATAACTTTTCTTAAGTTCATCAATGTATATTCTTTTATTTTTTAAATCAAATATTAAATCATTAACAATTACTTGGTTCTTGACTATCCGCTTAAGGTTTCGACTATTTTTAATTATTTCAAAATCTTTTTGTCTATAAATCTTCTTGTAAAATATATGGTTGTTTGCAAAGTAATCTAAAATTGAAAGTCTAAATAGATAATACTTCCTATTGGTTAAATAATTTAAATATCGTTTATAAAAACTATTATGAACAATATTTAATTCATCAGCTAAATTAATTATGAGAGAATTATACCAATCATTTTTTGTGAGTTCAAAATCAAATATAAAGGATTTGAAATATTCAAAATTACTCTCATCCTTAACAAAATCATACTCTTGCAAAAAATCTATTCTTTCACTTAAATATCTGCTTTCAAAATGAGTTTTCAAGTTATTATCTTCTGCCTGTTCCTGTACCTTTTTCTCCACTTTTTTTCTGTTTATTACGGGTTGTACGTGCTTTTTGTTCTTTGACAAGTCTTTGCTTTAATGCTTTTTGTTCCTTTGACAAATTACCTTTCAAACCTGCTAATTCTGTAGCAATATCTTCATCCGACCATCCAATTAATCCTGTATCTCTTTGGTTTCCTCTCGCGACCTTTGAAAAAGCCAAAAAGTCTATAGGTTTTTTAATACCACTATCGTCAACAGGAACAGGAACGCCATTAATATCTGTTTCCTCTCCAGCATCAGGAAATACATCAGGTGTACCAGAGGCAGTTTCTTCTGCATCATTTTGTTCAGACAAATCTCTATTTTTAATGACATCGGAAGCTTTATCAGCAATATCCCAAGCCGCATACCCTACTAATGCATAATAAGCAGCTTCCAAAAGATAAGCCGCAACAGGTATTGCTGGCGCAAAAGCCTTATGTGTAAAAGAAAGTCCTGCTGTGTTTTTTTGTAGAGGTTTTGATGCGGTAACTACAACTTCTTCAATAAGCTTACCTCCTTTAGGACCATATATTTTTTTAGGATCCGGATCTTCCCCCTCCATTCCTGTAGGATCCCAAAAATTAATTGGATTGTTCCAAACATAACTGTAAGCTTCGTGGGTGTATTGGCTTCGTGGGTCAATTACACCCCAACGTCCAATATCGGGCATATAAAACCTTGCACCATAATCATACATACCGGACTCCTGCAATTCCTTTCCGTTGTATTTATAATTTTTATACGAACTCGCCCCAAAGAAAGAATTTCCACTTTTTAGGTGATTCATTCCAAAAGGGTAATAATCATTTACATCTATAATTTCAAGAGCTCCTGCGCTATTTCTTCCGAAGCTTACCCTCGTATTTCCCAAATGATCTTTATACTGGTAAATATACTGATCTTTTTTGTAATCATAAAATCCTTCTGCCGTCGGGAAAAACTCTAAGTCAGGAGTTTTTTGCTAAAACAAAGCTACGCTATAAAACACAAAACCCACCGTTTTGCGGTGGGTTATTATTATTATTATTATTATTATTATTATTGCTCAAGGACTACAAATCAGCGAGATTGGGGGGCTTCAGTACATTTAACATATTTTTTTATATCAGATAATATGTTTGTCTTATTGTAAATTTGTAATTCTATTGAATAATTATTTTTTAATAAACTTCCATTCCCAAGCCACTTATTTTTCCTAATATATTTATCCATTTTTATTTTTTTAGGAATAAAAGCAAGATTTGAATATATGTAAAATAAATTATTGCTCTGTATAATAATAGTATATAAATTATTGTCTTTTATTATTTTAGAAACTCTTCCGCCTGATAATGAAAAAACTTTAGGTTTTTTAGATTTAATGACAAGTGAATGAGCTGGGTTATAATAAGGTTTGGATAAAGTAGAATCTGCATTTGTGTAACAAATACAGTCTTTCATAGGTTGTTGTTTACTTTGTGAATAAAAAATGCCACTTAATAAAAAGAGAAAAACCTTAAATAATCTTAGTTGCATATCTAATTAATTGATTGATTATACATTTTCTGTGCTTCTTTTTTAGCATCTATTTCGTGCTGTCTCTCATTGTAAGGTTTACTATTTTGATTCTCTATATATTCCCCTGTATCAGAATTTTTTATTTTTTCCGTAAAATCCATTGAATTTTGAATAGAATGCACAGCTTCTTCTCCCCCTGTTTTTATATCTCCCATATTATTTCCTTTTTCTCCATCAGTCATCTCTCCTACAGCATTAGCTATACCTATTTGTTTTTCACTTAAAACAATATGTGTCTCATTCCAATCAGACGTTTTATCATATTCTCCCGTATTTTTGTTAAATGTCCCTATTGTATTCATTGATTTTGAAGAAACACTTCCAGTACTCTTCATTTCATTATACATTTTTCCTGTCATTGTTTCTCCATTAGCTCCAGATCGGGAAAGATAGCCTGCTTCAGTTTTTGTATCATTACCACCTACATAATGAATATAGATAGTCCTTTCTGAGTCAACCATTTTCTGCCAAGTTTGTCTTCCAGCCTCTGATTTAGATAGAGCACCTTGTAATCTTTTTGCATCGGCACTTTCAGGATTTCCAATTTTTAAAGGTCCACGCCCATCAGGGTCAATAAACATAATCGGGTTGTTGAACGCATAATTATATGGAGAGTGTCTTCTCATTTTCTCCGCGAGCGGATCCACGACGCCCCATCTACCGATGTCCGCCATATAAAATCTCGCACCATAATCATACATGCCACTTTCCTGCAACTCCTTTCCATTGTACTTGTAATTTTTATATGAACTTGATCCAAAGAACGAATTTCCACTCTTCAAATGATTCATTCCAAAAGGATAATAATCATTAACATCCACAATTTCAAGAGCGCCTGCGCTGTTTTTCCCAAAACTTACCCTTGTATTTCCCAAGTGATCTTTATACTGGTAAATATATTGATTTTTTATGTAATCGTAAAATCCTTCTGAAGTCGGCAAAAACTGCAGTTCAGAATTCTTCAGCATTCCCACAGGTTCCAGACCTCCGATGTCCACAAGTCTGAATGCCTGCGTTTCCATGGCTCGTGAACTCTCAAGATTGGATGCTGAAAAAGACGAGCTTCCTCCGCCTCCGCCACCTGAATTAGTGATGTTCTGATACTGGAAGCCGTCAAGGTAATCGATGGTCTTTACAGAGGTTGTGTAGCCATTAATTCCGGAAATCGTTGTGGTGTTTACCTTACGGAGCTTTGTTCCGTCAGCGCGGTATTTTGTGTCCAGTTTCACCATTTCAATGCCGTCCCTGCTGTATTCCAGATGATGGGGAAGGTTTAAATGATTGTATTTGATCACACTGATTCCCTTATCCGGCATACTGATCATGTTTCCGTTCAGATCATATCCGATGGTTTGTCGCCGCCTTCGTATCCTGTTGCATTCTGTGCATGATCATTGATGTTGGTAAGCCTGTTGCCGGTATTGCCGGAAGCATAGATGTATTGCAGGTTATCAATCATGGTCGGCGTTGTATTCCCATATTCCAGAACCGAGGTTCTGTACAGACTGGTGATATTCCCGTTCAGATCATACGCTAAAGACTCCGTATTCTCTTTACTGTTCGGGTTTTGGGGATTCTGGTAAAACCCTGCCGTTAACCTGTTAATTTTATCATACGCATAGCCGTATCTTTTCGGAAACAAAACCCACCGGAATTGCGGTGGGTTCTTTTTGTTGCTCACAGATTACAAATCCGCGAGAACAGGTATACTATCGAAAAGATTTTGCTTTATTAGTATATTCAATTTTATAATTCCTTTTATTTTTTGCAACATATATAAATTTATATTTAGGCAATTTTTCAGAATTTAATTTGATATATTTTTTATTATCAACTATAATTGAAACATCTTTATCGTTTTCTACTATGCAAGAACCTGCATAGCCTAACTGTTCAATTGTTTTTAGCTTTCTATCGAATACTATTTTACCGTTTACTTCTATTTGAAGTTTATTATCAAATGATTCGCAAAAATATATTATTGACTGATTGTTATTTAATTTTGTTTTCTCAAGTAAAGAAACTGAATTAATATCGCTTTTATCGACGTTTAATCTCTTTTCATAAATTGATCTTACACCTTGACAACTTATTAAAAATAAAATTAAAAACAAAAATATTTTACTATTTACTTTCATTATTTAGTCTTTTTTTGTTGTTTTTCTACTAATTTAATAACTTGCGTTCTTTGAGTTGGACTGATCTGAGTACCCCCTGGCGATTGTGATTCTCGCATTAAACTTTTTGGATTTTTTACAGTTTCTTTATCATTATGTTTTAATCCTAAAACATGACCATCTTCATGAGCTCCTGTAACTGCAACTGCTGAACGATCTTTTGTAAAATCAATATATCCGTCTTTAGTCCATTCTATTCCTGTTGTTCTTCCAACACCTATTTGTGTTCTATTTGATTGTGTATCTCCAATTTTATCTGTCAAGCCATCTGTAGTTGCAAGTACTCTAGTACGATCATTTTCGTTTAAATTCTCTGCTCCTTCTACACCTGTTAAATCATATCCCATATTATAATCCCAGATAATAGATGCTTTATCGCTTTGAGTGAAAGTAATGTTTACTTGATTTCCTTCAGAATCCTTGCCCCCAAAAGAGGAAATAATTTGTTGCTCTCGTTCTTTTGCTAATGTTGCTACTTGCTGATTTGTGAGAGCATTAATTGTATTATTAGTCAATTTATAAGTAAGGTGAAGATTGACCGTTTTATCTTCTAAATTTCTACTTGCAACCCATTCTAAACCTTCCAATTCTCTACCATCAACAACTCTGTTTTCTGCAAAGGCATAAGTAGAATTATATGGGAAGGATTCTGCTAAAGGATCAATATTAAAGAATCTTCCTACATCCGGCATATAATTTCGCCACTTAAACGAATAAAAACCAGTCTCCTGTAATTCCTGTGACTGATATTTGTAATTTTTATACGAACTCGCCCCAAAGAACGAATTTCCACTTTTTAGGTGATTCATTCCAAAAGGATAGTAATCATTAACATCCACAATTTCTAGAACTCCTGCGCTGTTTCTTCCGAAACTTACCCTTGTATTTCCCAAGTGATCTTTGTACTGGTAAATATATTGATTTTTTACATAATCATAAAATCCTTCTGCCGTCGGGAAGAATTGTAAGTCAGGAGTCTTTATGGTAAGCAGTGTATTGGTGCCTGTAAGATCAACCAAGCTAAAAGCCTGCGGCTCAAAAGCTCTTGAAGTCATCATCATTTCAGTACTTCCGCCACCGCCTGTATTTCCACCTGTTGTACTGAAATACTGGAAACCATCCAGATAATCTGTTGTTTCCTTAGTGGTAGTTGTCCCTATAATTCCTATCGAAGTTTTCGTAGTTTCCTTTCTTACCTTGCTTCCGTCTGCTCTATATTTTGTGGCAATATCGGTGGTTAGCTGTCCCAGATTAATTGTTAACGAATTGGGCAGATTCATATAATTATAACCGATGGCTGTAATGCTTTTATCGATCATATTTTTCATGTTTCCGTTCACATCATACCCAATGGTATTTCCCGCTGTTCCTTCATATCCGGTAGAGTTTCCGCTGATGTCTTTAATTTTAGTTGCTCTGTTTCCGGTATAATCGTAAGTAAGATTATCAATTACCGTTGCTGTAGTGCTTCCGTTTTCCATCACCGAAGTCCTGTAAAGGCTGGAAATATTCCCATTCAGGTCATACACCAGAGATTCCATATTTTCCTTGCTGTAAGGATTCTGTGGATTCTGGTAAAACCCGGCTGTAAGCCTGTTAATTTTATCATAGGCATACCCGTATCTTTTCGGGGTTGTTGATGGATTTGCCCCAATAGATTCTACGGCTCTCCAGTCTACCTCTGTAATATTCCCGTTGTATTTCGGGACAACATTCTTTCCTGAAAACTGAGCTGTATCCGGATTTTCGATCCCCTCGCGACTGGTATATTTTATTTTGTAGGAAAACAGTTTTCCGCCAAGATCGGTAGCCGCCATCTGGTTTTTGTTGATGTCTGTCATCCATCCGCGGATGTTGTAATCGTAATCGATGCTTTGCAGGGGTGCAGAACCCGATGTAGAGCCTACTTTCTTGTTCACAAGCTGAGACAGGTCGTTGTAGGTGTTTTCGGCAAGCAGTTCTTCAGGATTATTGTCTACCTGATGGTAATGTTTTACCAACCTGTTTTGGGAATCGTATTCAAATCTTTCCTGTACCGTTACCCCGACTTCGCCCTGCTTTCTGAGGTGATAGGTATTGGTTTTTAAAGGAACTCCTGCAAAATCCAGCTCGGTTTCGGTGTTGGTGTACCCTCCGAGATGGTTGGTGCTTTTGGTGGCAATTGCTCTTCCCATCGAATCATAATAGCTGTAGGTTTTCGTCCAGTTGTTGTCTTCGATGTTTTTAACGTAGGCAGCGGTTAAAATTCCCATCGTGGAAGCATCTTCACTGCTTCCCAGGGTTTGTTTCATCGTATGCTGCCCGAGAACCGTTGCAGGAACCGCCGGAGCTTCGGGAGGGTAGGTGTCGTAATAATTAACCGAAAGCAGGATCATGCTTCCTGTAGGAAATGCCTGTTTGTCGTAGTATACGTCCAGCCCCTGCAGATTAAAGGAGGTGGAGGTTCTTCTTTCGGTATTGTAAGGATTGGCGGTCATGCTGTTCAGGGCATTCTGCATTACCTGTCTCGATGCGGTGTTGGAGAAGAAACCGGTATATGCCACTCTTCCGAACTCATCATATTTGGTAAAAAGCCAGCCTTTGCTTCCGAAGTTATTGTTTACTGTTCTCAGGATCGCATCCTGCGTGAGCACCAAACGGTCCTGTTTGTCGTAGACCATCAGTTCCCATTCTTTTCCGGGCAGTCTTTTTTCAACCAGACGGTCTCTTCCGTCGTACCGGTACTGGTAGCAGAGCTCGTTTAAAATCGCATCCGTAATCAGGTTACTGTTATCTGAAATCTGTTTTACCGCTTTCGGGGAAAGGACGAAAGCCAGCTGGCTGTACTCGTTGTACACGTAATACGTGTCCACATTCTGCGTGCCGTCATTTCTGCGGATCAGAATCGTCTGTCCCTGTCCGTTTTTAAATTCCGTTACAGGATTTCCGTCCTCATCGGTAACGGTATTTTTGTACAGTGTTGCGGCAGGATAATATCCCGAATTATCTGAAGAAACCGAAAGCGTGGAAACCGTAGTGGAAACATTGTTCACGGTACTGGTCGTTGTACTGGTGATAAATTTCTTCACCTCTGTTCCCAGATTGGTTTCGTACTTCAGCTTCTGGGTGTGTCCCGAGCTCATCTTCCATGGCTCTCCCGGGCTTGCCTGCTGCAATACCCTGTCCAGCGGGGAGTTTTCCATTTCCTTTTCAGAATATGCATTGGAAACCCCGTAATAGGAGTTGGCAGCGGTTTCATCGGTAATTCCGGTATGGATGGAGGAGTTCTGGGTGGCGGCAGGAACGGGAAGGATGTTTTTCACCTGTCTTCCGAAGCCGTCATAGGTAACGGGGGTTACCAGGTCTTTTCCGCCGGGTGTCGCTTTCACACTGATGATCTGCTTGGGTCTTCCCAGACCGTCAAAATAAGTGATGGTCTCGGATTTCCGGCTGCAGTCGTCATTCAGACAGCTCCGGGACTGTATGTAGTTCTCGTTCTGGGACTGTGCGAAGGACATCGCGGCAATGCTCAGCCCCAACAGGGAGAATGTTTTGGTGGTACTGTATTTTCTCATGTTTGTGTTATGGTTTGTAGTTGTACTTGTTTTCAGACACTTTTTTGTTGATATAGCTTCCCGCGCTGTTTTTCCCTCTTACTCCTGTTTCTTTCAGCCTGTTTGCCGAATCGTAGGTGTAGGTCTGTCTTACTCCGGATGGTGGCGTAATGCTGGTTACCCCGATCAGCGGATCATAGGTGTAGGTGGAGATCAGCTTTCCTGAAAGAGCCGACTGTTTCCTGAAGCTGCTTAGGGCATCGAGAAGAAGGTTTTCCTGTGAAGGATCTGCAGCATCATTGTCGGAAGCCGTTACAATCCCTGAAACCGGAACTGAGGAGGTCAGCTGGTCGTAAGTGATTCCCTCCACCTTGGCAATGGGCTGGGTTTTGTGGTATCCCCAGACAATGGCTACCGGAATTCCGTCTTTGGTGGTGTACTGAAGGATGTTTCCTTTTTCATCGTATTTGTCGTAGGTAACATCAGTGGATGAAGTACCGCTGAGTTTATCGTACGATTTCTGGGATAACGGAAGCACGAGATTTCCTGCCTGAGGCGTAGGAAGGGAAACCGGATACACCGTTTCTGTTTTGCCCAACGTTTTGGTAACACCGCCAACAGTTTGCGTAACGGTGGTTTCCAATGGAATGCCGATCATGTTTTTAGAGATCATTAACTGGTTGCTTTTTTCGTGGGCATATTGATAATTTGTCTCTGTGATGCTGTTCTCAGGGGTTGTGAGGGTTTGTTTGGTAACCTGGCTGTGCATTGAAGAGTAGTCATAATTTTTTGTGGTAATCAGTTTACGGTAGTTAGGGTTGAGATAATCATCATAGGATAGGTCAGAAAGAGAGGTTTCTAAAGGCATATAATCTATATACTCTACCACTTCCTCTTTGCGAAGCTTAGCATCTATCGTGTAATGATTGTATAATCCCAAATGATAATTAGAAATTCTTTGAACATCTCCATAGCTGCAAAGCGCCAATGTGCTTTCATCATACATTTTAAACACAATGAGATTAGGCTGTGCTTTTAAAATCTGATAGTTATAGGAATAATTGGTTTGTCTGTTTCTGAAAATATTATTGCCTACCTTTACAAAATCCCTGGTTCTCAACACATTACCACTGAACGTCAAACGGTTGGATTTTGCACTGAAAAATGCGCTTGTAATAACGTTCTGTATAAAAGCACTATAGTTAAGTCCTGTAGATACACTTGAAGACCAATATCCGGGTCCCGGATCAATTGTTAAAACCTGATTAGGCTCGTTATAATCTTTTCTGAACATTTTTTCATAACCACCGTTTTCAAAATGGTCTCCCCCCACACTGGTCGTTACAAACTCATAACGCTCCTGAAGATTGCTGTTGTACATATCACTCGTATTATTTGAACTATGCAAAGCATACGTTATAGCAGGACCGGCAGCATGATGATCTCCTATAGAAACAGTGCTTATCTGAGGAATTGTTTTTAAAACAGGTAAACTTTGATGATCGTAAATTTCGGCAGGATTATAATATAATCTTTTATAGCTTTTCACCACTCCCTGATCGGTATCTTTTATAGATTTTACCCTTATTCCATAGCCGTCTACAGAATTGTCAGAAAGTTGGGTGTAGCTTAATGCAACGTTAGCCATAACATAACTGTTTACAGATATAGGAGGATTATTGGCTCCTGCCTGTGCAATCAGCTTATAATGTTTGTCGGGTAAAAATTGAAATGTTTGGGTTTGTATCTGGCTGCTGTATCCTAATATACGGCCGCCGGTTAATAGTGTCTGTCCCGTGTCAAGATCAATTAATTTCCATGAAAACTGTTGGGTATGATTCCCGTTATAATTATCAGAACCCATTGAATAATTAATATTAACTGTTTGAGGCTGATAAATATTTTCTATGATCCACTCACCATATAAACGGTCAGGCTCCATAACATTATTATTGAAGAGCAGATTTACTCCTCCGTTTATCTGCTGCAGATCTCTCATAGGAGGAGCTTCATATTCAATGGTGGTTTTACCTCCTGTAGGATAATTCACTTCGGTTAACAGACCTTTGGAAGCATAGAAAAAATCTGGTGTTCTTTCTCCGAAAGAATTTAAAACAGCAGGGGTATATGCCGGTGAAAGCGGCAGCATATAATTATGAAAAGAAGCAATTAAAGACTGATTCAAGGTTTTGTTATTATAATAGCCATACATATCCTGTTCGTAAGAAATTCTCTTGGGGAGTTCTAAAGGATCATTGTAAGAAAAATTATATTTTTTTTCAAAGACATTATTTTTATACAGCTGAACAGAGGTAAGAAAGAAACGTTGGGATCTGTTATTATTTTTGGCACCGTCAAAAACATAATTAAATACTATCTTCTCTTTTTCCGTATTATTTTCTTTCAGTTCAATGGACGATAAATATGTTTTGAATTCAGAATTGATCTTTGTATCATAATTGAACTTTATCATCCGATTGCTTTCGGTTGAAGTGATCTGGCTAATTCTTTTTTTGTTTAATACATATAATGTCTGAAAAGATTTTTTTATCTCCGGTGAAAGAACAGAAACAGGATTATTAGATGG
This sequence comes from Chryseobacterium sp. 2P, assembly GCF_059579425.1. Classification (NCBI taxonomy): domain Bacteria; kingdom Pseudomonadati; phylum Bacteroidota; class Flavobacteriia; order Flavobacteriales; family Weeksellaceae; genus Chryseobacterium; species Chryseobacterium sp. 2P. The sequence goes on along the minus strand of NZ_CM184194.1, from coordinate 851,517 downwards.
ATCTAAATTGTTTCCTGAAAATAAATAGCAGATATCATTTTCGAAAACCGTATGGGTTTCAAAATCGGAGTTTTCATATGTAAAAGAGATTTTTTCATTATTAGGATGGATAATTTCCTTTAAGAAATAAGAAGTATCGGCATAATTGCTTATTCCGCCGGGAGCAGGCATCATCTTAGATCCCGTCATTTCTCTGTAATCCAGTGAACCTCCGAAAATGTATCTTATCCCGTTTGTATCCGTCATTTCAAACCCTGTAAAGCTTCTGTTTCCTAAGTTGGGATCAGCGTTAATTGTCTTAATCTTTACATCAGAATCATTCTTCATAAAGTAAGGGTTAAAGTTTTCGTCCAAATAAAAAGATGCAGAAATATTATGTACTTTGACATTAAAAACATCTCTTTCCGAATCTATTGCCGTAGGCTGATAGCAGACTTTTCTTAAGATATCATCTGCTGCGCAGTCAGAAGCGGCATTCTGAGTAATTTCATTATAATTTTTAGTTAATCTATCAGTGTTTTCATCGGGAAGTCCATTTACGGTGCGGCTTATAATTCCTCCGGCATTTATCATCCATGTCATTCCTGTATCATTGGGAAGGTCATCTACCTTAACCCCGGCACCAAAATATTGTAATGATAGAGCGGTTGAAATTTTATTGCCATTTAAGCTGAGCAGCGGAATATTTATATTTAATTTTCCGGTATGCTCATCTTCAGAGACACTTTTTTCTCTTGTAAACTGAAAAGACTGGGGAGAACTTGGAATAAAGCTTAACTCCTGTCCTGAAATAAGTATTACAGGACAAAAGACAATTCCTATTAAATATTTTCTCATTTGTATTATTTTTTAATCAATTTGGCATTCGCCGTTTTGTCATTGGTTTTCACCACCACCAGATATGCCCCCTGAATCAGAGGCTGGGTATTGATCTTGGTGATCTTGTTTTTTGTTTTTACCGTTTCGAGCTTTCTTCCGCCCATATCATACACCGCAATCTCAGCCTCAAATGCGCCTTCTCTCAAGCCCTCAAACCCAAGCTCCACATACACATAATCCGTTACCGGGTTCGGGTAGATCCTGATATCCTGCTTTTCGATCAGCTGGTCAACCTGTTTGTCACCCAGCTTTACGATCTTCCAGTTTTCTTTGCCCAACTCCTCTGCGCTGGTTCCTGCGAGAACAATCGATCCGTCACGGTTCAGCTTAATATCAGATAACCGTTCCTCTTTCTTTCGGGATTCTCCTTTTACGTGCTTTCTCCACTGCTCGTTTCCGTTCTGGTCCAGATACAGCATCCAGAAAGTCTCGTCATCATTTTCAATCCTGCCTTCCGCCTGTGTGTAACCGCCCAAGAGAATTCCCTTAGACTTCCCGCCTCCGTCTTCCTGCTTTCCGGCAATGACGCTCATTCCCATCAGAACATCCCTGTTTTTAAAGCTGTAGGATTTCTGCCAGAGTTCTTCGCCCCTTTCATCAATGGAGATCAACCAGAGGTCTGTACCCTCTTCAATACCGACGGATTTATTTCCCGATCTTTCCGATCTGGATTCCCCACCGATCAGATAGCCTGTTGAAGTTAGTGCCAGTGTTCTTACATGATCATCGCCTTTTCCTCCGAAATTCTTTTCCCATTCCACTTTTCCGTCTTTCGAAAGTTTCACGATCCAGTAATCGCCTTCGCCAAAATTTTCTGTCTGCTTGGCTTTACTTCCAGCTTCTGCCTTCCCGCTTCCTACCAAAGCCCCGCTTCTCGAATAGATCCCTAACAGGGCTCCCCCGTCTTTGGTAGGAATCATCTTTTCCACTTCATCCAGACCTTTACCTCCTAATACCAATTGGGATAGTTCCTTCCCGTTTTTATCCAGCCGTACTACCAGAACATCTTTGGAGCCGTAGCCTTTCGGTGGGTTCTGCACATTGCCAGTGACAAAGAATCCCATATCTGTGGTCTGAATCACCGCCCTTACTTCTTCATCCGCAGCACTGCCTATGGTTTTCTGCCATAATTCATCGCCGAATTCGTTGATGCGGATCAGCCAGAAATCCGATCCGCCTTTGGAATCGTCTTTTTTATCAAGCCCTCTCCCCGAATAGCTGGAACCTGCCAGAAGAAATCCTCCTTCCTGCGTATTAACCGTTGCCGACAAAAAATCATGGTTTTTCCCAGAGAAATATTTTTCCCATACCTCTTCGCCCTGCTGGTTGAGTTTTACCACATGGAAATCGTAACCGTTGTTCTGCTTTTGGCTGCCGGATGCTGGCTGATGGTTGTCAGGACGGATGCTGCTTCCGGTAATTAAATACTGCTGATCGATGGTCGTGGTGACCTGTGAGAGAAAGTCCTGCGTAGAGGACCGGATGTCTTTCTGCCAGACTACTTCCTGGGCATATACCCCCAGAATGCTGCACAGAGTGAAGACACTCATGCTGAGTTTTTTCATACTTAGTGTAATTTTAACGTTATTGTAAAGGTGAAATTAAGAATAGAACGGGTTAAAAAAATAAGGAAACCCTCATTCTTAAAAAATTATCCCGGATAGAATCTGCTCGAAAATCATTTATTGTATTCATGGTTTTTGTTTTTTTATCGGCTTTTGACAGCCTGTTTTTAGTTTTTTTAAAAATCAGAATGGTAAAAAGCTTTTAGTCTTTTTAGCTTCTGCAAAGTTACACCCCTGTAACGACAAAAGGTGTCGTTTTATTTTAAAGATGCAAAAATTTTTAAAAAGGTTGGAAATTAATCGAAAAAAAAAGAAAGCGTGGAGCTTCCCATTTTCCCGTTATAATCTGGAAACGAAATTAGAGAAAATATTTTTCAACGCAAAATTTATTTATTGTGCGCTTCGGCTCCGCTCAGCGCACGATGGTGAGTGTAATTGACAATGATTTGTTTAATGGAATTGCAGCACCGTAGGCTTCGACTCCGCTCAGCCTACAGTGACAGGTTTGCGTTACAATGATTTGTTTAAAATAGTGTGGCAAAGATGTGCGCTTCGACTCCGCTCAGCGTACGGTGGTGGGTTGATTGACAATGATCTGTTTAAATGGAGTTGCATTGATGTACGCTCTGCAGAGTCGAAGCGAAAGATATCCGCCTTAAAATTTTATCGGAGATAAAATCTTTGCGCCTTAATAGATAGAGCATGAAGTTGTTTAAAGTAAAGAGTTTGCTCCTTTAGGAGCAGAATCTGTGTAGAAATAAGAATAAATCCGTCAATCAATCCATAGGATTGATATCTTAAATACGATAAATTTTCTAAAGATAGCGTTCCTACGGAACGCAGAACGCCTTGCGAATATGGTGTCTACACAGATAAAACTCTATAGAGTTTTCTGCCATTTTACTTTAAACAACTTTGATGTTAAAAATCTTGCGCCTTTGCGATTGTAAACAATTTTGGGGAGGGTTATTCAGGATGATGTGTGCTTCGGCTCCGCTCAGTGCACGGTAATGGGTGTGGGTACAATGATCCGTTTAATGGAATTGCAACACCGTAGGCTTCGGCTACGCTCAGCCCACGGTGGCAGGTTTGCGTTACAATGATTTGTTAAAATGGAGTATCATTGAAGTACGCTGAGCGGAGCCGAAGCGTACGGTGGCGGGTTGATTGACAATGATTTGTTTAAAATGGAGTAGCAATGAAGTACGCTGAGCGGAGCCGAAGCGTACAAAAGCAGAAATACTTTCATAAAATTCTTCCGGAATCCTTCGGCTGTTGTTCGGTGTTTCTTCGGAAAAAATCCCATTTTTCCGAAGCCAATCCGAAGAAGACCCGAACATGATCCGAAGAAATGGGTTTTCAAACCGGTCAAAACCGGTCAAAACCGGTCAAAAGCAGTCAAAACCAGTCAGAATTTTTTATGATGGTGGAGAATGGACATTTCTTTGGTAATTTTACTCCGTTCATCAAAAAACATCATTCAAAAACAAGCAAAAAAAACAGATTTTCAGAAATTCAGTCAATCAAACAAATCAACCAAAAAGTACGCAGAGCGGAGCCGAAGCGTACGGTTGCCTTAGAAATATCTTCATTAAAATTTTATCGGAGATAAAATCTTTGCGCCCTAAACAGATAGAGTGTGTTAAAAAATATTGCGTCCTTTGCGGGTTTAAACAATTTTGGAATGGTTAATTCAGGATGATGTGCGCTTCGACTCTGCTCAGCGTACGGTGGCGGGTGTGATTGACAATGATCTGTTTAAAATGGGGTGAAAATGATGTGCACTTCGGCTCCGCTCAGCCCACGGTGGTGGTTGGGTTTACAATGATTTGTTTAAAGTTTTATAAGAAAATAAATTTGAATCTGTTGCGCTTACATTACGTAAGTTCATTCACTTAAAAAAATAAAAATAACTATATTTATAAAAAACATGGAAAAAGTAAAAAGACGATGAGTGAATTGGTTAAATTCAAATTTTACGAAACGGCGCTTCAGGCGAACCGTGACAAACAGATTCTGGCGGAAAGCGGCATCAACAGCTTTATCGCGAATGAACAGCTGATCCAGTCGGACTGGCTGCTTTCTCAGGCGGTTGGCGGAATTCAGCTTCAGGTTTTTGAAGTGGATCTTGAAAAAGCCAATCAGGCATTGAAAGATTACAAGGAAAACGAAGAATTTTCTCTGGAGGTGGAACACACCATTGCAGATCCTGAATTTGATTTCGTTTGTCCGAAATGTGGTTCCAATCACATTTACAGGGACGACAGCGCAACGAGTTTTTTCGGAATTTCGATTTTAGCGAGTCATAAATTTGTCTGTTATTATTGCGGGAATGAGTTTACGCATTAATGGTTTTAGAAAGTGACGTAATGTTTTTTTAACGCAATGATCGCAATATTTTTTTGAAGGTATTGTGGATATTTTCCGTTCGCAAGGGCGCTTCACTCAGCAAATGACAGTATATTTGTTCTCCGTATTTGTACGACAAAATAATGTTGAAAAAGACGTAACAATTCCCCTCCTCCGGAGGGGTGGCAAAAATTCAAATGAATTTTTGACGGGGTGGTCTTTAACTATGATTGATAAGTGATAATTGATGATTGATGATTGATGATTGAAAGATACAGTGAAAAGCAAGAAATCAATTAAAAAAAACAATAAAATATTGTGTACATTTTCCTTTCCTAAAGGCTTTTCACTCAGCAAATGACAGTATATTTGTTCTCCGTATTTGTACGACACAATAATGTTGAAAAAGCCGTTACAATTCCCCTCCTTTGGAGGGGTGGCAAAAATTCAAATGAATTTTTGACGGGGTGGTCTTTTATTATGGTTGATAAGTGATAAGTGATGATTGATGATTGATGATTGATGATTGATGATTGATGATTGATGATTGAAAGATACAGCGAAAAGCAAGAAATCAATAAAAAAAGAAAACAATAAAATATTGTGTATATTTTCCTTTCCTAAAGGCGTTTCACTCAGCAAATGACAGTATCTTTGTTATTGTTATTATATCATAAGGATAATATTGAAAAAAAGCAGCAACAATTCCCCTCCTTTGGAGGGGTGGCAAAAATTCGAATGAATTTTTGACGGGGTGGTCTTTAATTATAATTGATAATTGATAAGTGATAAGTGATAAGTGATGACTGATAATTGATGATTTATAATCGATGAGGAATGAATTTTCTTTTACAAATAAATATTATATATTGGAAAATTCATGATTAACTCGTAAAAATTAACCGTTTCCTTCTCATAGCCTCGATTGCAGCGGCATCCTTTTGTGAAGCAAAGCGGAACAAAAGATACAGCGGAAAGCGGGAAAAAGCTCCTAAAAAAGAAGGAAGTTGGAAGATGGAGGATGGAAGTATACGATCATTAAAATAAAAATTTATTAAATAATGTGAGACTGAGGTTGCTTCGTCGCATTCGATTCTCGCAAAGACAAAATAAAAGAGTATGAAAATAATCTGTATAGGAAGAAATTACAGCGAACACGCAAAAGAACTGGGCAACGAAATCCCTGAAAGACCGGTTATTTTTATGAAGCCGGATACAGCGGTTTTGAAGGGAAATGATTTTTACATTCCTGAGTTTTCAGAGGATGTACATTACGAACTGGAGGTTGTTGTGAAAATATCAAAAGGCGGAAAATACATCCAGAAAGAAACGGCACACAAACATTATGAGGAAATCGGGCTGGGAATTGATTTTACCGCAAGAGATCTTCAGAGTGAATTAAAATCCAAAGGACTGCCCTGGGAACTAGCGAAAGGTTTTGACGGTTCTGCAGTGGTGGGAAATTTCTTTAAAAAGGAAAATTTTAATCTGGATTCCCTGAATTTTTCTTTACTGAAGAACAAGGAAAAGGTACAGGACGGAAATACGAAAGACATGATGTTCACCATTGATGATATTATTGCTTTTGTATCACAGTATTTTCCTTTAAGAGTGGGAGATCTTATTTTCACCGGAACTCCGAAAGGGGTAGGTAAAGTGGAGGAAAATGATATTCTGGAAGCTTATCTGGAAGAAGAAAAAGTTCTTGATATCCGAATATTATAAGTAATTTAACATAATTTCTGGCATAATTTTCCTATCTTTAGTAAACAAAATTAAAGGTTATGGTAAATATTGTATTACCCGTAGATTTTGGGGACAAAACAGAACAGCTTCTGGAAGGAGCCGTAAAATTTGCTAAGCAGGTTAACGGCAGAATTTATATCATTCACGTTGCGCCATCGGATATTGGCTTTGCCATAGGAGATATGGGGTTTCAGTATTTTCCGGAAGTTGAGGAAAACGAGATCCGGGAAGAGCTTGTTCAGCTGAACAAGATTCAGCAAAGAATTCTGGCTCATGATGTAGACTGCGAACATATTCTTAAACAGGGAATCGCCAAAGATATTATTCTGGAACATGCAGAAGATAAAAAAGCTGATTTTATCGTGATGGGATCACACGGAAGAAGCGGGATTTATGATGTTTTCGTGGGAAGCTTAACAAAAGGGATCACGAAGGATTCTAAAGTTCCTGTTCTGGTTCTTCCGATACATGACTAAAAAGTAATTTTAACCGTTAAATAAAAAAGCCGACCAAATAAATTATTTGATCGGCTTTTTACTATATAACCAATTAATTAACCTTCATTTTTGTAGATTTTCGGATCGTAGTAAGGATGCTTACCTTCCGTTGGAGAATAGTAGTCTTTATCTTTATCACCTCCCAGAGTAACTACCAAAACGTAGCACCAGTAAGTGAACAGTGCGCAGCAAACGATAAACAGAATCCAGTTCAAAACATTACCGAAAGCATCAAAGAAACCGAAAGACCATTTGAAAACTTTGCTTAAGAATAGAAAGAAAGACGTCATTATTTTCCTTTTTTAAATTAACTTTGTACAAATTTATAAAAAATGTTTAAATTACTTTCAAAAGAAAGCAATATTTTTTCAATTCCTGTTTATATTGGTTTTCTTCTTTTAATAGTAATAACTTTTAATTTATTGAATTTCAACACTTATGAGGGGATTATTGCCGGAATTACTTTTCTGGGAATTGCTCTGGGATATTTCTGTTTTCACAGTATTGCACTCAATTACCAGACGCACCTTCCGTTATTTTTGTATACTTTTTTTGTTTTCGGGCTTTATCCGGGACATTTAGATATAGGAATCGCAGTCGCTCTTCTTACCAACTCTTTTCTTTTACTGCTTTTAACCAGTACAAACGAAGATATCAGAAAGAAATCTTACGTTCTGGTAGGTTCTATTGTTGCGCTGAATTTTATTTTTCTTCCGACGACATGGCCTATGGCGGTTTTTGTGATTATTCACGTCATTGCTACTTCCGAGAGAATCAGTCTGAATATTTTCAGGTTTTTGCTGGGGATTATCTTAATTGTGTTCAGCTATTTTTCGGTAATGTTTTTTATTGATTTTAAAAGCTGGAACATGGATTATTTTCCTTTCGGAAAGATGAAACCTATGACAGATTACACAGAGCTTCTGCCTTTAATTCCGGTAATTGGTATGCTGATCTACGCTGTGTACGATCATTTCAGAAATTATAATAAAAAAAGCCCGATAAGCCGATATAAATATACTTTCCTGCTCGTTTTTTCGATGGCGCAGCTGATTACGATTATTCTTTACATGAATAAAAATTATGAATATTTACTTCTTCTTGCCTTTCCGTCTACTATTATCATCAGCAGAATGCTTCGGTTTCTGCCAAAATACTGGATGCAGGAAGTTGGTTTGTGGCTGCTTATTTTCAGTTTAATCGGTTTTAAAGCCGGAACTTATTTTAATTTATTTTAAAGATTATGATTCAGATAGACGATAAATTGATCTCTGAGGATATTTTTTCTGAAGAGTTTGTGTGTAACCTTTCTAAATGTAAAGGTGCGTGTTGTGTGGAAGGAGATGTAGGTGCTCCTTTGGATAAGGACGAACTGGAAATTTTAGATGGTATTTTTGAAAAAGTGAAGCCTTATCTTACTGAGGAAGGTATTAAATCCATCGAAAAAACAGGAACCTGGACAACCGATCCGATGGATGGAATGTATGTAACACCGATGGTAGAAAACCGCGAATGTGCATACGTAACTTTTGATGAAAAAGGAATTACAAAATGTGGTATTGAAAAAGCATATGAGGACGGTGCAGTAGACTGGCAGAAGCCGATCTCCTGTCATCTTTATCCGATCCGTATTAAAGAATATTCTACCTTTAAAGCATTGAATTATGATGTCTGGAAGATTTGCAGCGATGCCTGTACTTTAGGCAAAGAATTGCAGGTTCCTGTGTATAAATTCCTGAAAACGCCTTTGATCCGAAAATACGGTGAAGAATTTTACGAGGTTCTGAGCGAAGTGGCAGATGAATGGAAGAAGGAGTATGGATCTTAATTTTGGGTAAAAGGCTTAAAGAGTGATAGGGTTTGAGGATTTGAGAGTTTAAGAGTTTGAGAGTCTGAGAGTCTGAGGGTTTAGAGTTGTAAGGTTTTTAGGTTTTAAGATTTTTTTCAACTTTAACTGAATTGCATTCAGCCTTATCAGTAAAGATGGACTTGATAGAAGGACAAGATAAATATATCAATAGGAATTGGCTTTAGCCAAAACTAATCATCAATTATGTCTTAAGCTGATTTTTGTAGGTTTTAAATCAGATTAAAACTTAGGTAATTGACAAAATGCAATAATTTGGTGATCTAAATCAATCTCACATTAATAAAGCAAAACCGTTCTGTAAAATCTACAGAACGGTTTTTAATTGAACTTTATATCGAAAATTATTTTGCTGCTCCGGCTTTTATAACTGCTGTTTCAGCTTTAGCTTCCTCTTTTTTGGCTTTTTCCCAACCGTCTTCCGGCATCAGAGTTGCCACGATTCTGCCTTTTGTAAGATATTTCTTAGCTACATCCTGAAGGTCTTTTACGGTTAAAGCTTTTACTTTTTCCTGATAGTTAAGGATTTCATATTTATCGCTTCCGTCAAGCTGATTTTTGGTAAGCGCGTTCATCCAATACATATTGTCTTTCATATTGGTTTTATCATCATTGTATTCCCCTTCCTTGTATTTATCAAGGTCTTTCTGTTCAGGTCCTTTATCAATTAACTTCTGAAGCTCTGCAATTGCACTTTTCGTTAACTTCTCAGCATTTTCAGGTCCGCAAGGGAAATTGATGCTGAAACTGTAATTGCTGAACGGAACTTTGTACATTCCTCCTCTTGCTCCGCCTCCGTAAATTCCGCTTTCATCTTCTCTCAGCTTTTCGATCACTTTAATGGTTGCCACTTCTCCAAGAGCTTCTAATGCCAATGCTTCTTTTTCGTTGTAAGGCGTTTCTCCGGTATAGGAGATCGTTACCATACTTTTAGGATCTTTTCCTTTTTTGTAGACCTTTGAATAATCTCCGGTGATCTGTCTGTATCCTGTATCTTTAAAAGTAGACGTTTTTCCGCTTGAAGGAAGACTTGCAATGTACTGTAACACTTCATTTTTGAATATTGCCTCATCAATATTTCCTACAAAATAAAACTGGAAGTTTCCGGCATTTGAGAATTTCTCTTTATAAATATCGTACGCTTTTTTATAATCTGTATTTGCCCAGTCTTTCTCCATCGGGATAATTCCTACAAATCTCGGATTTTTCTGATTCATGAATTTCGCATGCTCACTGGAGAAATAAAACTGAGGATTGGACAACAGGTTATCCATCATCGCAGACTGCTTTGTTTTGTAAGCATTAAATGCATCAGGATTGTAATTCAAACCTGTAAAATAAGCATACATTAATTCCATTGCTGTTCCCAGATCTTTTCTGGTCGTTCTTCCGGAAACTCCTTCCGTTACATTTCCGATTGACGGATTTACATTTACCTGCTTTCCTGCAAGATAATTGGTAAGATCTGCTTTGGAGAAACCATTAACTCCAGCTTCCGATAAAGCAGGAAAAGCAAACTGGGTTTTAATAAAATCAGCATCATTAATTACAGAACTTCCTCCTAAACTTCTCGCTGCAAAAACAATTTCATCGTCTTTAAAGTCTGTTTTCTTGAAAATAACTTTTGCGCCATTGCTCAGTGTCCATGTTGTGGTTCCTAATTTGGCATCAGTTTCTGTTTTAGCAATCGTACCTTCAGATTTGAAAGGTTTTACTAAATTTTTAATGGTAGCTTTTTCCTGATATGGCTTAAGATCTGCCATTTTTACTCCTTCAAAAGTATTTAGTACCATGGCTTCCGTTGGCATCTGAACATTGTCTTTTTTAGGACCGGTGATTACCACTACTCTACTGTCGTCTTTTACCAGTTTTTTAATGACTTCATTAGTCTGAGCCAGCGTTACGGAAGGTAAGAATTTTTTAGTATCTTCATATTCCCATGCAATTCCCGGCATTGGTTCCTGCTCAAGGAAATTTCTTACATATTCGTCTACAAGAATATCACTTTCAGTTTTATCTCTGTTGTTGTAGGTTCTTTCGATATTAGACATTATCTGAGATTTTGCCCTGTCTAATTCTGTTTGTGTAAACCCGAATCTTTTCGCTCTTTCCGTTTCTTCCAGAAGAACTTTTAACGCATTAAGCTGGTTTCCGTCTTTCACCATTGCCATTCCCTGAAAAGCTTCTTTGCTTCTTGCATAGGTTCCGCCATGATAAACATATCCATACGTGAAAGGAGGATTATTTGAGTTTACCAGCTCTCCTAATCTGTTATTCAGCATGGTGGAAGCAAGCTGCTCCACAAGACTCTGGTTGTACTGCTCTACCGTAACATCCGGCTGATATGCTTCAGAATCTTTCATGATGAACTGTACCATAGATCTTGTAGCATCCGGATCTGTTTCCACAGCCACTAAAGTTTCCTTATGGTTCGGAAGATCGAAGCTCTTTCTTTCTCTTGGTTTTGAGGGATTTTTATATTTGCTGAAATTATCTTTAATTTTCTTTTCAACTTCGTCCACATTGATGTCTCCCACCACTACAATTGCCATCAGATCCGGTCTGTACCAGTCTTTATGAAACTGTCTGATGACGTCCGGTTTGAAGTTTTCCAAAACGTCTTTCTTCCCGATTGGAAGTCTGTTGGCGTACTGAGAGTTGTACAATAATTTCGGAAGGTATTTATCCGACATTCTTTTGTCTGCTCCCAAACCAAGTCTTAATTCTTCAAGAACAACCCCTCTTTCTTTATTGATCTGCTCATCAGAAAGCGTGGCGTTAAATGCCCAGTCTTCCATCACTTTAAGACCTGCATCCAGATTTCCGGGTTTGTCTAAAGGAACGGGAAGCATATAAACCGTTTCATCAAAGCTGGTGTAAGCGTTTAAGTGCTGTCCGAATTTTACTCCAATTGACTGAAGAAAATCCACAAGTTTATTATCAGGAAAGTTTTTTGTTCCGTTGAAGTTCATGTGCTCCATGAAATGAGCCAGCCCTCTTTGGTTTTCATCCTCAAGAATAGATCCTGCATTAATTGCCAGTCTGAAATCTACTTTCTTTTCGGGCAATGTATTTTTTTTGATGTAGTACTTCATCCCATTCGGAAGTGTACCGGTCTTTACAGAAGGATCCATAGGAATATTCTGTGCAAATGCATTGGCAGACATCAGAAAGACAACTGCAAGCGACGAAAACATTTTTTTCATAGTTGTTTCGATTATTAATTTTTATGGTTCAAAAATATAATTTATTCACTTAACGTGGAAATGTTTAAATTATTATTTTAAGTTAAAATTGAGTTAATTATCGTTAATAATTTCCGATAAAAGATTTGAATTTCAGAAAATGAGAACAGCTTTAAAAGGGAAAGCCCAAGCCAAAGTAATGTCATCTTTTCTCATCAGTATGTTTTTGTGTTTAATACCGCAAAAATATAAATTCAGAATGTAAAGAATTTCTTTTTTTAGTTAAACTTTAGTTAAAAATAGTATATCAACAAAAAAATCGGGCAAAACCCGATTTTATTATGTTAAATTAAAGTTGTTTTATTTAAAATCCGCATCTGTAACTCCTGCATTAAGAGTAACCTTTGTTGTTTTAATAGTCATGGTCTGTCCTCCTCCCTGTGCTTCAATTAATGAGGGGAATTTAATTCCGTCTACCGTTAAATAATCTTTCGTAAAGGCCGTTCCTTCTTTTGCATCTGCTTTATATAAAAGACCTGTAGAAGCATCAAAATAGAATTTTCCTTTATCCGAAGTTAATACATTATAATCTTTTCCGTCGATTTTTTCTGTGGTAACATCCTTGAACTTTGTATAATCGTATCCTAAAGCATCAATAATTTTTCCTTTCTTTAAATCTCCCAGTTTATCTGCCGGAATTTCGCTTTTGTTGCCCATCTGCTCCATATACCCTTTTTCTCCGTCAAAATACTGAGAAGCCGCTTTCTGTCCCATAAAAAACTGTTCAGACTTAAACTTGCTGCCCATTTTTTTGGTCGTCATTGTGATTTCTCCCGGAAGCGCAGCCCCCGAAATTGTATTTTCCATCACAATTGATTTCACCGCTTCAAGTTTATCTTTTCCTCCAAGAGCTGTAAGATATTTATCGATAACTTCTTTTGGAGTAAGCTTAGATTTTACAGCTTCCGTTTTAGCCGGAGCTGCAGTAGTATTTTGTGCAGCTACCGAAGTAGAAAAAAGCACAGCGCAAAAAAACGGAATGATGATCTTTTTCATAAATTAAGTTTATAAGCGTAAATATAGGAATATTAAACAAATAAATACAGATGTTTTATCAATAAAAAAACCACTGTAAAAACAGTGGTTTTCAAATATTTATAGTAAAATAAATTACTTTTTAAGCTCTTCCAAAAACTCGTCGTGAGAAATTGCAGTTTCTTTTTTCGTTGCTTTTTCAAGGATTACATCTTTCAGCTTCGTCATCGCAACTTCAGAAGAAATTTGTCTTACCTGCTCCTGATCTTTCAGCATTTCAACAGCGTATTTCTGGATCTCTTCGTCTCCTAAATGGTGGATTCCGTAGATAGCTAATTGATTTCTTACCAATTGTTCAGCCTGTCCTAAAACATCAGCATAATCTAATTTGATGTCGTTATCACTCATCAATTTTCCTTCGATGATCTGATATTTCAACTGGTTTTTCTCAGATTCAAGGATTTCTTTTGCCTGCTCTTCAGACTGGATGTTCTGGTTAGAGAACATTAACCATTTTACAAGGAACGCTTCAGGAAGCTTTACTTCTTCTTTTTCAGAAACCTGCTCCAATACTTTATTCACAAAGTGAACATCAGCATTTTGCTGGAAGTATTCGTCTAATTCAGACTTTACTTTTTCCTTAAGTTCTTCTTCAGACTTGATGTTTCCTTCTCCGTACACTTTATCGAATAATTCCTGATTAAGTTCAGCTAAGTTAAGACCGTAGAAATCTTTTACTTTTACTTCCACTTCGTTGTGGTGTAAATGCTCAACTTCTTCTTTAGAGAATCCTAATTCTTTAGCCAGTTCTTCGTTTTCAGCAAGCGTTTCTTTAGAAACTTTTACAGAACCGTCCATTTTCAAAGATTTTACCAGTTTGAAAGCTTCTTTGTTTTCAGCAGTAATGGTAACGTTCTTCGGATGGTGGTGGTGCTCTCCTTCAGCATCTTCTTCCACAACCTGAGAAATTTCTAAAGCGATGTAAGAATCTTTATTGATTTTTTCTTGAGGAGCCTGCTCTGCGAAACGCTTCTGCATGTTCTCAATACTTTTGTTGATTTCTTTTTCAGAAGCCTCTACTTTGTAGTGAGGAGCTTCATATTTAGCCAGGTCAATAGTGAATTCAGGCTCAAATCCTACTTCAAAAGCAACTTCAAGCTGATCCGCATTGTAATCGAATTCGTTTACTGGCTGTGGAACCGGCTGACCAACTAATCTTAGTTTGTTTTCGTTTACGTAGCTGTTTAAAGCATCAGAAACCTGCTTGTTGATTTCTTCAAAAGCAATACCTGCTTCATATTGTTTTCTAACCATACTCAAAGGCACTTTTCCTTTTCTGAAACCAGGAACTTGCGCATTTTTAGCATAATTAATCAATTGCTTATCAACTTTTTCTTTATAGTCAGATTTTTCCAATGTCACTGTAAGCAATGCACTTACATCATCATGGTTTTTTGCAGTAACCTTCATTATTGATTAAAATTTTAGGTTGCAAAAATATAAAAATTTTATGAAAATCGTTCATTTAAAATCAACTTAAAAGCTAAATATTGTTAAATTAAAAAACCACCGGAAAATTTCCGATGGTTTTACTAACAAGATTAAAGATATTAAAAGGTTATTTTAATTCGTAATAGTATAGTTTGCCTGTGCATCTGTTTCTCCTCCTACCTGAGTTCCGTAGATCACGCCGTTTGTGGTTGTCTGGGAATCTTCAGTTACACTTGCCGGTTCATGATATAAAGTGAAAATCAGCTGGCTTGTTGCAGAAGGATTTTTAACGGCTTTGTTGACCACCCATTCTGTTTTTAAACCTACCCGTTTTCCGTCTGCTCTTGTAGAAGAAGCATCATCTGTACGCGTTAAAGTAATATCTGAATTCGGGAAATTGAAAATTAAAAAGTGTTCGTCTTTTGCATCTTTAATTTCCTGAGTGGCATCTTCGTTTCCGTTTTTAAACTGTGCAGTTACCTGATAGGTTTTTCCGTCGGTTAATTTAATCGCTTGAGCTCCTCCCGCTCCCATGCTGTAATTGTACGTTTGGGTAGTTCCCGCCGCAACATCTTTCACATTCAAAATAATGTTGGTAAGGTCTTCCTGAGGAAGATCGTCTTCTGCTGCAGATCCGTCTCTCTGACAGGAAACTACGGTAATGGCGATGAATAAAACAGCTAATAATTTGATGATATTTTTAGTATTGAATAATTTCATTTTTTTAAATTTTAAGGTTGATATTTTGTCTGATGGTTTTAAAAATCTTTAGAATCTGTATCTAAAGTTGAGAATAAAGTTTCTTCCTGCCTCATCCGAGAAAAATCTCATCCTGTTCAGATAATCTCTGTACGAAACATTGAAAAGATTGTTCACGATAAGTCCCGCAGAAAGATTTTTGCTGATGTTGATTCCTGTCTGGATATTCCAGAGAGAATAACCGTTTGGCGGAGTACTCAGATCCACCGTTTTTTCCACTTCATCTCCGTCTATATATATAGGTATGGTTGCATTATACACCGGAAATCTGTTCTGCTTAAGAAAAGTCTGGTTTTCTAAAGTAAAATAGAACTGATTCCAGTTTTCCTTTTTAAACTGTAATGCATTGGAAAAATTCGGAGGCATCATTAAAATCAACGGAACATTGTTTGTGTCGTCCTGTCCGTAAACATAACTTCCCTTTCCTACATAAGTAAGATGATCCGTAAGTTTAAGATTAACATCCAGATCTACCCCATACATTTTGGCATCGATCTGCTGATAAGACCACACGGGAAATACTCCTCTGATCGTATTCTGAACTCCTGTAGGAACTTCGTTGATGAAATTTTTGGTGATAAAAAAGTAAGGATTTACAGAAACATTCAATCCTTTTAAAACGTTGAATTTTGAATCCACCGTAAGATTAAACTGATGTCCCTGTTCATTTTTCAGTCCCATATCTCCGATTTCGATCACAGAGGCTGAATGGTGCAGTCCGTCTGAAAATAGTTCCGCAATATTCGGTGTTCTGCCCACTTTTGCATAATTGAATTTCAGATCAAAAGATGAATTCGGACGATATTCTAATCCTGCATTGAATGATACATTGTTATAATTAAGTTGAGGACGCGTAAGAATCCTGTTCTGATCCGTTTTTACATAAAACTGAGGATAAGAATCTGCATATCTCTTCTCCCAATCGCTTTTATCGTACCATTTGGTAACATCATAACGCGTAAAATCGTATCGCGCTCCTGCCTCCACATTGAAATTGCCGGAGATTTTATATTTAAAAACGGAATAAAAACCTGCCGCATATTTATCATAGTTCGGAATCAGACGTCTTGCTTTTGTCGCCGGATCCGAATAATTGTTCTGAAAACTCGCATCAATTCCCGTTTCCAGAGAAAACTTCCCTCTTTCCAGCAAATCATTAAGATTAAACTGATGCGTCATCAGTTCCAGATCCAGAGAAGGCGTATCTTTCAGTTCTCCTCTTCTGATGTCATATTCCTGTCTGTGGTTGTACTGATAACTGTACGTCGCAGAAACTTTCCCGATATTTTCAAATCTTTTGAAAGCCGAAACTTTCGCAATATGATGCTCGATTACCTGTCTCGGATTATCAATATCATAACTGAAAGTTCCTGTGTAAACCGGAATTTTCGTAGTAGTTGCGTTGTAAAAATCTTCATTGTTTCCCACGTGAGAACCTCTGTAAATTCCTATATTCTGGTTGGTTAAATAATAATCAAAAGAAATTCCTCTCTCGTAAGTATTATTCTGAACGGTAAAATTAAACGAAGAAAAATCCATTCCTGTGTTCATCAGGTTATAATCTGGAGCATTCTGATCTCCCAGTTTTTTGATGCTTCCTCCGGTTTTTACCGCCCATCCGTTTTTCCAGATTTTCGCAACATCCGCATCCAGAGCCATTCCTTTTCCGTTTGAAATTCCGGTAAGACCGACTGAACCTTTTAAAGTATCCTTTTTAGGGAAAATTTCAGGTTCCATCACCACGACTCCGCCAATCGCATCACTTCCGTACTTCAATGCAGAAGCACCTTTGATAACGTCGATATGCTGGAAATTATTAATATCCACATTTGGAGCGTGTTCTACTCCCCACTCCTGTTCGGCAAGTCTCACTCCATTGTTTAAGATAGAGATTCTGCTTCCGTAAAGCCCGTGAATAATAGGTTTTGAGATATTATTTCCTGTTTTCAAAGCACTGACTCCCGAAATCTTCGTCAGTAAATTTCCTAAATTATCTGTGGAATTTCTTTGAATTTCAGATTTATCAAGTGTTTTGATTACTAAAGATCCGTTGCTTTTATGGTTTCCGTGAATGGTCACCGTTTCGATATCCTGAATATGATGTTCAAGCGTAATTGTTAAATGCAAATCCTGTGTAACTCCTACATTTTCAGTATAATCATTACAATCAGGATGTTTAGCAATGAGTATATATTTTCCCGCAGGAATTTTATTGATTGAAAACTTACCGTTTTTATCGGTTTTTGCAGAAAAATCTCCAATTTTCACGGATGCATTTTCCAGCATGGTTTTATCGTGAAAATCCTGAACTGTTCCTTCTACCGTATAAGCCTGCTGTGCGTTGGTGAATGCAAATCCGCAAAGGATAAGCATAAAGCTATAGATCAATTTCATTGTTAAATAGATTGATTGTGTACTTTTCAGGGTACTTTTTCGTTAAAATTTGAATTGGATTTTTTAGCTTCAGACGATGAATCTCAATGCTCAATTTTGAACCGTTAAGATTTATTTTAAGAATTTAGAGTCATTAAGTTTAACCTTGCTTTTAAGGGATACAAAAAATCTATATGATTTTTCTTAACGAAACTTAATTTCTAAATCATCTTAATGACTTAAAAAACATCAGCTGGCTTAATTAAAATACATCATGTATTTAAAATTATCTGGCAAAAAATCCGAAAAAATCTATGAATTATGAAATTGCGGGCGGACCGCGAAGCTGAAAGGTAAATTTGGTCTGAGACCATATTTTTTCCTGAACGGTAATAATCTGCTTTACTTCATGCGTGTAATGTGCAAAAGAAAAACTGAATTCTTCAGGAACTAAAGTATGTCCGGTAGCTAAGAAATGACAGGCAAGACAGTCTGCTGCTTTTTCCTTCGCTGTATTTTTGGTAAGTGTATTTTCTGATTTTTTGAAGCTGAAGTTTTTAAAAACTTCTTCAGAACTGTGACTGTGGAAATTCTGGGAAAACATCGCAAGAAAATAGATTCCAAACAATAATTTGGAAATAAAATTCTTCAGATTTCTGTTTTCTTTAAAAATCATTCGTCAAAATTATAAAAATAATTTAAAAACTGAGATTAAAGTTTTATTAAAATATATTAATTGATAAGTAAGCTGATATGAAATTTTGTTACAAACTGTAATCAAACCTTATAGGTTTTAAAAACCTATAAGGTTTATTTTATGTATTTCTTAGAAATTAATCCAACTGAGTCCCCAAATATTCCCATTCCTGCAAAGCAAGATCCAGTTCTTCTTTGGTATTGTTGTATTTTTCCAGTGTTTCTTCCGAAGGATTTTCTTTAGTGAAAGAAGCTTCAAATTCCTCAACTTTTGTTTCCAGTTCAGTAATTTTTTCTTCTACTTTTTTCAGTTTATTCTGAATATTTTTCTGCTCTTTGCTTACAATGGTTGATTGTTGAGTTTCTGTTGCAGGCTTTTCCTCTTTTTTTGCCTTTACTTCAACCTTAGTATCTTCTCCATGAAGTTTTGCTTTTTCAGCAGAGATTTCGCGAATCGATTCTTTTTGTCTGAATTCAAGATATTCGTTGATATCTCCTAAGAATTCTTTCATTCTTCCATCACGGAATTCGTAGATCTTATCGCAAAGTCCCTGTAAGAATTCTCTGTCGTGCGAAATTACAATTAACGTTCCTTCAAATTTCTGAAGCGCCAGTTTGATGATTTCCTTAGACTGAATATCCAAGTGATTCGTAGGTTCGTCCATAATAAGCGTGTTGAAAGGACGAAGCAACAATTTACAAAGCGCAAGACGGTTTCTTTCTCCTCCGGAAAGCACTTTCGTTTTTTTGTTCACCGCCTCTCCCTGAAAAAGGAAAGATCCTAACAAATCACGGACTCTTGGTCTTGTTTCTTCGGTTGCAGCGTCTTCCGCTTCTTCCTGAACGGTTTTATTCGGGGTTAAAACTTCCTCCTGATTCTGAGCAAAATAACCGATGTTTACGTTATGTCCAAGATTCCATGTTCCGGAGTAATCTTTAATGTCTCCTGCAAGAATTTTCGCCAACGTTGTTTTTCCCTGTCCGTTTTGTCCAAGAAGCGCAATTCTGTCTCCTCGCTGAACGATGAAATCCACATCATCAAAAATCTGTTTTTCTCCGTAAGCTTTTCCTAGATTTTCAGCTTTGAAGATAATTTTCCCCGGAACCTGCGACTGTACGAAACGGATATTGAATTTGGAAACGTCTTCATTATCTACTTCAATACGTTCAATTTTGTCTAATTTTTTAATCAAAGACTGCGCAAAAGATGCTTTTGTAGCACTTGCACGGAACTTATTGATGTTATCTTCCATCTGCTTGATCTCCGCATCCTGATTCTTTTTAGCCTGAATCAGTTTTTCGCGGCGGTCTTCGCGCATCACAAGATATTTGGAATAATTTGCTTTATAATCGTCAACTTTTTTATTGTTGATATCGAAAGTACGGTTACATACCGCAGTCATAAACTGCTTATCGTGACTTACCAGAACAATTGCTCCGGGATAATCTTTCAAAAAGTTTTCCAGCCACATGATGGATTCCATATCCAGGTGGTTCGTAGGCTCATCGAGAAGCATGATGTCGTTCTTTTGCAGAAGCAGTTTTGCCAACTCGATTCTCATTCTCCAGCCTCCGGAAAATTCATCGGTGATTTTCTGGAAATCATCCGCCTTGAAACCAAGTCCGAACAATACTTTTTCCATGTCGCCTTCCAGATTGTAAGCGTCGTGGTTCATCAAAAGGTCGTTCAGTTCCGTCATTTTATTAATCAGATCCGTATAAGAATCGCTTTCATAGTCAGTTCTTGTCGCCATCTGATGATTCACCTCTTCAAGCTCATTTTTCCATGCGTTGATCTGTTCGAAAGCCTGCATGGTTTCTGCCCATACTGTTCTTCCTTTTACGAAATCAAGATCCTGTTTTAAGAAACCGATGGTGATGTTTCCTTCCGGAACCACGTTTCCTTCGTAGAAATTAATTTCTCCGGAAAGCATTTTCAATAAAGTGGATTTCCCCGCTCCATTTTTACCGACCAAACCAATTTTATCATCCTTTTTAATCGTGAAATTCACGTTTTGAAACAGATATGTTCCTGAATGATGTAATCCTAAACCTTGAACCGAAAGCATGTGTTAAATAATGATTAATAGTGAATAATGAATTTTCGGGTGCAAAAATACGGAAAATAAAGCAATTGTAAACTTGTTAAAAATTTAATAGAGCTGAACCTTGATTTTAATTTTTAAATTTGAAGAAAATTATATTCCCGTTTCAGAACATAAACTGCTGAATATAACAAAACACAAACTTCAATAATGACAGATACTCAATCCCTTTGGATAAAAACAGGCTATGAAGCTTTTGCAATTCTTGGTGAAAATGCATTAAAAATAGAGCAGCTTGCTAGAGAAACCGGAAAAAGTAAATCTTCCTTTTATCATCATTTTGCGGATACAGAAGGATTTATGGAAGAATTACTCCGTTTTCACTTAAAAAGATCTGAGATTATTGCAGAAAAAGAAAAAAATGCCCAAAATATACATCCTGAACTTATTGAAATTCTGGCTGAACACAAGATAGACCTTCTTTTCAACCGCCAACTGCGTTTTCATCAGCAGAAGCAAAATTTCCGGAAAACTTTGGAAAAATCCAACCAGATTGTAGGAAACGAGTTTGTAAAAATCTGGGCAGAAGATCTTCAGCTTAAACTTTTTCAGCGACAATTGGAAAGCCTTTTTGAACTGGCTCTGGAAAACTTTTTCCTACAGATTAATCCTGAAAATATAACTAAAGAATGGCTTACTTCTTATTTTGAAAATTTAAAAAGAATTGCAAAAAACTTTGAATAAAAATCCTTCGCACATACTTTTTATAAATCCTTTATATTGTACGGAAGCGTCTAACATTAAAATCATCAAGTGAGTAATTTTGCAAAAAATTATTCGTTCCATGACGCAAAAATTTCATCATTTCTACTTAAAAGTAACAGCAATTGTCATAGGTTCATTTGGTCCTGTTTTCTTTTTGGGAACCATGTTACAGACTTCCGAACCTGCAAGATGGTCTTTGGATCTTCTGAGTCTTCCCTTGGACGGATTGCAGACTTTTCATGATCCTACCATGCGATTTTAAGTGCTTTAACAGGAGGTTTTCTATTCGGTTGGGGAATTTGTATATGGTTTCTGCAAAAATGGGTTTATCCAAAAGCTCCCGATGAAGTCCGAAGGTCTGTTTTAGCCGGACTTTTAACCTGGTTTTTTCTAGACAGTGCAGGTTCTGTAACATCCGGAAATTCAAGCAATGCTTTTGTCAATATTATTGTTTTACTCATTGCTGCAGGTCCTCTGTGGAAAAAAGCTAAAAATTAAAATATTTACCCATTTCTATCAAAAAATTCATCAATGAAAAATTCAAATTTTCTTAAAATTCTTTTAATTGTTCAATCTTTAACACTGTTTGTGTACACAATATTCTGTTTTCAAAAGGAAGGCGCAGATTTGCTCAGTGTTTTCGTTAATAACATTGCGGCTATTGACTGGAGCGGACAATTTAATCTGGATTTTTCTTGTTATCTTATGCTTTCAGGATTATGGATCATGTGGCGAAACAATTTTACTTTGAAATCTATTTTCATTGCTATTACAGCAAGTATTGTGGGAATTATGGTTTTTGCTCCTTACTTTTTATTTCTATTGATAAAAGAAAAGGGAGATCTGAAATTAACGTTAATCGGAAATCGTTAATGATATAGCTGATACAAAAAATTGAGCTGTCCACTAAAGACAGCTCAACACCTAAATTTAAAACTGAAAATGTACTAACATTTATTATAAAAATTTTCTTTGATCAATATCGTACGGCTCCAATTATCATTATTCGGAATATTGGTTCCGTAGGCATAATCAACCACAGAATCTTCAATATGATGGATCTCAGACTGTAATCTGGATTGGTTTTTATTGAACTGATCATCCGAATGGCTCGGAACATTCAGTCCGTTATTGATGATTTCCGTATGGGTTTCCGATTGGGAATCCATCATCAAAGCAGGATGATATAAGCCGAAATTAGCCGAAATATGGATATAATCTGCCAGTTTTTCGTAATTGTAATCTGGTTTAAGATCCGGTGAAAGGTTTTTAACATAATTTCCCAAAGCCTCCGAAAGTTCCGACAGATAAGAATGTTCTTCAGAATGAACAGCAAATGTGTCCTCGTCAAAATCCGTATCAAATACAGATTCCTGAGAATTTGTTTCCATAAGCATCAGTTTTCCATACACTTTTGAAAGCTCACTGTACACCAGATTTCTTGCAACGTATGCCTGAGAAAAAACTTCGCCCTTATCAATTTTATAATCCTGCAAAATATGACTCCATATTTTCTTTTTTTCTGAATCTAAAGCCGTTCCTCTGATGTTCTCCACATAATAATACAGCTCTGTATTTTTAATAAAATTCGGGGAAACATACACCGATTGAGAGCCTTCTAAATATCCTCCTCCAACATCTGCATGCGCACCCGGAACAAAAATTTCTTTCCAGACAGAGCCTCCACTCTCCCATTTTTTATCTGTTCTTTCTTTCGATTCTTCGAAAATGCCTGTTAAAGGAAAAAAGTAACGGCATTCGTTCACCGCACAGATATGAAGAACTTTTTCCGTTTCGGGCAAAACCGCCACATCATAATCGCTGAAAGCGGCAGATTCTACGGTATCAAAAATCCCAAGAAATTTAATTTTAACTTTTTTTCCTGAAAATTCGGAAGTATGCTGTATTATTTTATTACAAAAAGTTCTTGCCAACATAGCTCCACGACTGAAGCCATAGATGTATAACTGGTATTCTCTGGTATCGTCCTCAATTGTACTTTTAATAAAGGAGAAAGCCTCCTGCAGTTTATCATCTGAAGAATATCCTTCGTATCCCACCGGATTTTTACATGTTGCCATAGCAAAATCACTGTCTTCATTTCCTGTAACAGTTCCGATTCCTTCTACATATTTTTTCTCATCGCCATTAAACAGCTTAAATAATTTATAGATATTGGTAATATTACCGTAATAGCTTTCGTTATTTTTAAGTGGTTTTTCATGAGAAGTAGCATTCATCCCGTTATTTCCTGTTCCATCGAAGAAAATTCCGACAGAGATGATGTTGTTTTCCATTACACTTTGTGGTTTTATCTTGTCTTCATTATTAAAAATGAAGCACTTATTATATGAACACTCCAAAGTAACGATGAAAAAAACCGGGATAATAGAGTAGAAAGTACCAAATAAAAAATTCCGTATTTCTACGGAATCAGATTCTTTCCAGAGGATGAATATTGTTGATAATGGCATAAATTACAATTCCTACTGTATTTTTAGCGCCGATTTTCTCTACAATTCTCTGCCTGTGGCTTTCGACAGTTCTTGGACTGATATATAGTTTTTCTGCAATTTCATTGTTGGTGCATTCCTGACAGATCAGCCTCACCACATCTTTTTCGCGGTCGGAAAGTTCGTCATCCATTTCAAAGAGCGTTCTTTTTTTGGTAGGACTGTTCATGTAAGAAAAAATCATCTGATGATCTTCCGGAGTGAAGAAAATTCCGTTTTTGTATACCATTGTAATGGCTTCGATAAAAGCATTCCTGTTGGAATTTTTCGGCAGAAATGCTGAAACACCGAGTTTCACCATATATCCCAGAATGGTTGTTTTGTAATGGGAAGAAAGAATAATGATTTTAAGATGGGGATATTTTTCTTTTAAAATCTCAACCAGCTCAAACCCGTTCATGGGCTGCATCTGTACATCAACCAATGCAATATCGGGGAAATCTTCTTCGGAGGTTTTCTCTAAAGTTTCCAGAAAATCCGGACCGTTGGTAGAAGTAGATCCTACTGAAATATTGGGTTCCGAAGACAATAACATTTTTACGCCTTCGAGAATCAGCTGTTCATCATCAATTAACGCTATTTTGATCTGGGAGTTCATTGTATGGAATTTTTATAATTAACCGGCTGCCTTTACCAATAGTATTTTTCCATTTGTGCGCCGCGTTCATAGATTTTATTCTGGATTCGATATTTTTGATACCCATCCCTTTTTTCACCTCATCATATTCAAAACTTTGTCCGTTATCCGAAATAATAACCGCAAGACTTGTTTTATTGTCTTTAATATAGATCCAGATTCTTGATGCTTCCGAATGTTTGAGAACATTGGTGGTAAACTCCTGAATAATCCTGTACAGCTGAACTTCTATAAAAATTTCTTTTTTCTGAAATTTCGGACTTACGTTCAGTGAAATGTTTATTCTTCCTGCTAAATTGGCTATCAGTTCTTCAATATACAGAACCAGGCCTACGGATTCCAGATTTACGGGATATAATGAATGAGAGATGCTTCTTGCAGAATCTATCAGAGAAGACATTTGAGTGGTGATATTTTTTTTAATCAGCTC
The DNA here is from genome assembly GCF_059579425.1 of Chryseobacterium sp. 2P. Lineage (NCBI taxonomy): Bacteria > Pseudomonadati > Bacteroidota > Flavobacteriia > Flavobacteriales > Weeksellaceae > Chryseobacterium > Chryseobacterium sp. 2P. Next base: position 826,685 of record NZ_CM184194.1, on the reverse strand, counting down.
ATCTCCTTTGGTGTCTAAATTATTCAGCCATAAGGAAAGAATATTCAGACGGTTTCCGATATCGTCATGAATCATTACCGCAATTCTTTTTCGCTCAGATTCCTGCGCCTTTATGTTTTCCAGTGCCAGATTTTTCTGATGCCGGACTTCCGCTTCATGCTGTGCATTTTGTTCTTTAATAATTCTCTGGATAAAACTCCGGTACGCAAGCAGAATAAAAGTCATAATGATTACCAGAACAGCAATCAGTGCAACAAAAAAAGTGATATTTAAGGTTATTTCTTTAATCTTAAAAAGGTATAGATGATTGATATATATAAAAAGCTGCAGAGAATATTATTGATACTCCAGATCATTCCTGCCTGTTTTACCCCAAAATCCGCAAGCTGGCGAAGAAGGAAAAATAAAAAAACCGACAATCCATAATACAGGAAAATAAGGCTGTCTGCAGCCATGAAGCGGTCATTCACCTGAGTATTTTTAATTTCCATAAGCAGCGCATAACCGGCAAAGCAGATCACAATAATATTTGAAATCACCTTCTTTACTTCATTAGTTACCATTTCCGTATCCAGCAAAAAGAAGAGCGCCAATAATCCTACCGGAATATAACAATACCATGGCAATGCTAATTTTTTCACGAAAAGAATTCCTAAGATGAGAAATTCTCCTGCCACATAGTAAGGAAACAGAAAATCAAGACCCTTTACATGAAAGAGACTGATAGAAACTCTTCCTGCCGCTTCTATCAAAAAAAGAAAAATGATATAATATACATACCATTTTTCTGTGTTTCTAAGAGTTTTGTACTTTAAAATCCCGATTAAAGCACAAATAACAAGTAAACTGTTATTAAGATAAAGTATTACCTGGTAAATATCCACAATATATTTTAGTTATAAATTACGTAAACTGGCAGATAGGCGGGCATGCGTTTGACCAATCGTATGTATTGGAGATTTTTTCAACGCTTACTCCGTTTTCACTGCCTTCCAGACCTGTAGTATAAAAAGAAATGAAAATAAGCGTAGGCAAAACTCTCTGATACACCTGAGAAAACTTCAGTCCGAATGAGCAAACCATATGAGAAAGCCCGGCTTTCGGCGGATTAAGATTTTCTGCAGGTACATAAAACTGCCTGAAAATTCTTGCTCCCTGAAATTCTGTGCATTCTCTGTAGAACCAAATCATCGCATCGTTTCTCCACGACTCAATTGCTTCGATTGCTTTATCCTGCTCCATCATCGGCTTATTGGCAATCGGCCAGAACATATCCGAACTGTTATCGACTGTTTTAAGATCTTTGGAAAGGACCGCATTTTTCACAAGCGTATATTCTTCCGTTTCTACCAGATTAAGGTCTTCCTTCAGTTCGGCTAAAAAGCTGTAAGGATAATCCTGTACTTCTTTTTTATGTCCTCCTTCATCCATCGGACAAAGAACAGCAACCATCTTATTCTCGTAAATACCGATCTGAGCACAAAACTCAGTACATTTATTTTCGGTCTTCATCCAGTTGATCTGTTCTGCATCAAAATCAAAAACATAATTGGTAGGAATCAGATCTTTAATGGCATTGTAATTTCCACGGCAGTTATCCCACGCTGCAAATGCTATCTCGCATTGTTCTCTGTTGAATGTATTCATATTTTCACGGTTTTTCTAAGGCATAAAATTATAGAAACTAAATTATCTATGCAAGTATCTCACGCATAATTGAAAATTAGTTAATAATTCTTCACCGTAATATGGTAACAACTTTGCTGTTTTTCCTTGATATAGTAGATTTTGCCGAGATCATAATAATATTTCAGAACTTTTTCCAAAGCAGCTTCCATTTTCGGATTATGCTTCAGAACACCATTAAAGCGAACGTAAGAGATATCAAACGAATTTCCGTAATTATGGGAACTGATTCCAAGTGCGGCATTGGAATTCACCCTTCTCAGTCTGCATTGGTCTTCCAGTGTTCTGGTGATAGAAGAAACCGTAAAAACATTTCCTTTGGTTTCTTTACTGAAACGGGCACCCATTTTTTCCAGTGTAAGTTTGCCTTTAGAAACCATGTAAGCCCTACTGTAATCCAGCTTTTCAACGCGATACCCAGTTCCTGATTTTTTTATTTTATGAAATTTTCCGTTGCTGATGTATTTCTGTACCGTTTTAGAATCCTTCAGAATTTTAACCCCAAAACTTTTAGAAGCATCAAGATGCGGTTTGTACAGCAGCGTAGGTTCTACTCTTAAAACTTCTGTAAGATCATAGCAAGGCAATGTTTTTTGAGCCGCCTGCGCGTAACAAGTACCATGAAGAACGTAAGCAAAAACCACACACAGAAACTTTTTCATGAAAGATGTTTTAAAATTTATAAACTAAAATAATCATTTATGAAATAAATATAAACTTCAATAAACATATATGTGAAAATAATTAACCGTTAATTTAATTTTAAATTACTAAATCAACAATAAAAAATAAATTTATACCATAACAATTTTAAAATTAATCTTTCTTATTTAACATATTAATTATAAATTTGAGATAATTTATTAAAATAAACAATATGATAAAAAAACTTTTTGCCGAATTTTTCGGTACGTTCTGGCTTGTTTTCGGAGGTTGCGGAAGTGCAATCTTCGCCTCACAGATTGCTGCTGCATCTAATGGACAATTAGGGATTCTTCTTCTGGGAGTATCTTTGGCTTTCGGGCTTACTGTTCTTACAATGGCTTATGCAGTAGGGCATATTTCCGGAGGACATTTCAATCCTGCTGTTTCCGTAGGACTTCTTGCAGGTGGAAGATTCTCTGCCAAAGATCTTGTTCCGTATGTTGTGGCACAATGTTTAGGAGCAATTGGAGCCGCAGGCGCTTTGTACGTTATCCTGAGCGGTTCCGGAACTCCGGATTTTTCGGGACCGGGAGCTTTTGCCACCAATTTCTACGGTGAAGCGGTATATTTTGGAAAAAGCTATTCCATGAGTGCTGCATTTTTAACAGAATTTTTACTGACGGCTTTTTTCCTGATCATTATTCTGGGTGCTACAGATAAGTTTGCCAACGGAAAATTTGCAGGTATTGCCATCGGTTTAGGATTAACGTTAATCCATTTAATTTCTATTCCGATTACAAATACTTCCGTGAATCCTGCAAGATCGCTTTCTCAGGCGATTTTCGTAGGCGGAAATGCCATGTCTCAGCTTTGGCTGTTTTGGGTTGCTCCGATTTTGGGAGGAATTACAGGAGGATTAATTTACAGATTCCTGCTGCAGCGAAACGGCGCGGAAGAATTAGATAGTTAACCACAAAATCCTGTCAGCTGACAGGATTTTTTTATGCTTAATATTTGAAGTAAATTATTTTAACTTTTTGATATCAAAAGGATTTTTAAAAATAAGCTCTTCGTGTTTTCCTTTGATTTCCATTTTCTTATACAGTAAGCTTAAAGCCATCTTCCTGATAAAAAGATCTTTATCATTCAGTTTCCAGTAAGAATCATCATGTACTTTTCTGGGTTTTCTTATGACATAGAATTCAGTTTCCCAAGAATCTACATTATGGTAAAATTCTATAATCCCGCAATGTTCCGGAATCATTTCATGATCTACCATTCCCATCGGAAGCAGAAAGCTGAACGCATTGCAGACATAATCTCCACAGGAAATTTTATCGTGTTTTAAGAATTTTTCGCCTGTACTTGAATTGGTATAGGATTTTTTAAAATCATTTTTGAAATCGCTCTTAGAAAGCTTGATTTCAATCTCATGACTGTATCCTTCGGAATCAACAATCAGAATATCGGCTTCCCAGTCTGCCTGAAAATGATTGGTCAAAACAATTTCCTTCTCAAAATTACATTGAGAATGAATAAATGCGTGAACCAATTCTTCTATTTTTAACACTTTTTGTTTTTTTGTTTTTAACGCGAAGATCGCAAAGATTTTATTTATTATTTGCTCTGCATAGTTCGTTCGCAAGGGCATTTTCACTAAGCAAATGATAGCTGAAGTTTAAACAACATCAATTAGCTAACAAGCAAACTGCATCCACGAATATCTGAATGATCGATTCTGCCTAAAACCTGAAATTTATTCCCGATAATTTTACCTAAATCCTGCGTGGCGATGAATGCGCAGGAATGTACATTTGCCAAGTCGATGATATTAATCGCTCCCGTTCTTCCCTCCTTTTCATAATTAAAAGGATCTTCTGCATTTCTGATCATGATGCGCATCCAGTTTGGACATTGATATTCGTTATTTCCTAAAGAATATGCCTGTGAAAGAAGCTCTGTCATCGAATATTCTGAATAAATTTTATCGGTTTTAAAACCTTCCTGTAAAATTTTCAACAGTTCGTCTTTGGTCATTTCCTCTTTTCTGCCTTTCATTCCTCCGGTTTCAATTACCATTAATGAGTCGGAGAATTGAAGCGTTTTTGAGTTGCTGTCGCAGAAATCTAAAAAATCCAGCAGTGCAAAAGAAACACCGAACAGAATAACTTTCTTACTTTGCAATTCATTTAAAAGGGTAAATAAATCTTCATGATTGTACAGGAAATATCCGTTTTCAGGTTTTCCGGATTTTTTCATCAGATAATCTACCATATAAATCAGCGAAGAGTTTTGTCTTTCGAGATAACTTGGCAAAAGTCCGAGGAAAATGAAGTCTTCCGGTTTTCCGATAAACTGTTCAAAGCTTTTATAGATGCTTTCTTCGTACAGTTGAGGATTGGCAATGAAATGTTTTGATAAATTCATCTGTGTGGTTCCGGAACTTTGAAAAAAAAGATCCGCAGTTACATTTTTATCCAAAACCTGATGGTTTTTAAACATTTCAATGGGCAGAAAAGGAATTTTTGTCAGTTCATCAACATGATCAGGCTTGATGTTGAGATAATCTACAAAACGTCTGTAAACTTCAATATTTTCATACTGATAACGGAAGGTTTCCAGTGATGCAGCCAAAAAATCCTGCTCTGTCTGTATGCCGAATATATTTTTCACTTCTAAAAATATTTTTATTCTCAACCTCATTTACAATCACTTACCATAAAAAAGATCATTTTTAATAATTTTTTAATCTGAAAACTAAAAAATTGGTCAGGTTATTGCAATGGGTAATGCGGAATATGGATTAAAAACATGAATGAATTTCGGTTCATTCGGAAATTACCTCAGTTTTTGGGGTAATTTTTTTTGTGCTTTCTTCAAACGTTTTCAGCTCAAAATCATGCTCAAAAACACCATAGGTAAAATAAGAAATCCAGTCTCCCAGATTGATGTATTTTGCTTTTCCTTCAAGATCCAGAATCATCGGAAGATGACGGTGTCCATAAATAAAATAATCGATTGGCTGAGTTTTAAGCTTTTCTTTTGAATAAATGATCAGAAATTCTTTATCCTCTCCCAGAAATTCTTTATCCTCATCTCCCGAAATCATTTTATTTTTCTGGGACATATACAATGCAATCTTCATCGCAATATCGGGATGCAGCCATTTGAAGAACCATTGCGCGACAGGATTGGTAAAGACTTTTTTCATTCTTTTATATCCTTTATCTCCCGGTCCTAATCCATCACCATGAGCCAGTAAAAACTGCTTTCCGCCCATCTCAAAATACTGCTTTTTATAGAAAACCGTGCATCCGATTTCTTCTTCAAGATAATCTTTCATCCAAAGGTCATGGTTTCCCACAAAGAAGTAAATGTGGATTCCACGGTCTTTCAGTTCGGCAATTTTTCCCAAAACCCGAACATATCCCTTTGGAATTACGTGCTTCCACTCGTGCCAGAAATCAAACAGATCTCCCATTAAAAAAAGAACCTGTGCATCATGTTTTATTTCGTCCATCCAACGGATAAACCGCTCTTCGCGCAGTTTACTTTGTTTTGGATTCGGCGCACCGAAATGCTGGTCTGAAGCGAAATATACTTTTTTTCCGGGTTCTAAATTAATGGTTGTTTTTAACACCGTTCTGAGTTTTTCTGAATAAAAAAATTACTGATTATCTTCCGCAAACCATTCTCCGTAAGAGTTTTCGGTTTCATGAAGTTTAAGATAAGCCAAAGAAATTCCTTCAGGAAGCTTCGATTTTATTTTTGCTGCGATGGCATATAACATATTCTCGCAGGTCGGCTGAAATGTACAGTAGATTACTTTATGCCCTTTTTCCTCAAGATCTTCCCCGAGTTCTCTGTGCGGCGAAAGTCCGTTGATGAGAACGGCATGATCCCAAACATCTACAATTTCAGACTTAACGATACTTTTAATATCACCAAAATCCACCACCATCCCATTCTTAGGGTTTTCCAAATCATTAACAGGCTTTCCTTTCACTGTTACAAACAGCTTATAGGAATGTCCGTGCATATTTTTACATTTCCCGTCATAATTGTATAAAACGTGAGCGGTTTCGAATGTAAAAATTTTTGTAATACGTATCATAATGCAAAGATAAGGAATTTGGTTTGTTCCGTTCATGTTCTTTGAATACAAGAAAATGATCTTCATAAAAATAATATTGAAGACGAACCGTTAATTCATCATGAAAACAATAACCTTATTATTAATCTTTTTCAGTATGACCTTTAATGCTCAAAAGAGACAGTTTTGGGCCTACCCCGATCTGGAAAATAAAATAGGAACCCATTTCCCGATTGAAAACTATAAAAATTCTGAAGGAAAAAATTTCAATTCCAATGATTTAAAGGGAAAAATCTCTTTTATCAATTTCTGGTCAACTCACTGTGAACCCTGTCTTGAAGAACTTCCCTATCTTAATAAACTGAAAGAACTTTCAGGAGAAAAAGTCAATTTTATAGCTATTACCTATGACAGCAAAGAAAAAGTTGATCAATTTTTAACCAAAAAATCATTCAATTTTCAACACATCACGGATTCCGGACAAGAGCTGAAATCCTATTTTACAATCCTGAGAAATCCAATGACTTTTATTGTTGACAAAAACGGAAATATTCAGGAAATCACAGGAACTATCGAGGAAACAAAATTTGACATCCTGCAAAAAATTGTAAAGGAATCATTTTAGCTTTTCCAGCCAGTCATTTTCCAGCCTTTTGATTTTCTGCGTTTCGACATCTACCAAAACCCACAATGTGGCAGAATCCACCACCAACTGATCGTTACAGTAAAACTCCACTTTTCGAGGCTGACGAATTCCTTCAGGAGCTTTTGGATACGTTCTAACAGTAATCACATCATTAAGATAGACCTGCTTTTTGTATTGAATATGATGATCCAGAAGCATCCAGATATCTTTCGGATATTCTGTTTTATGTTTTACAAAATCCCAGTGCGCTGCTGCAATTTCTTCCACCCAATGCACATACTGAACGTTATTTACATGATTATTTCCATCAATATGCTGCTCTGTAACCTGTATCTGTTTTTCAAAAATCAAACTCATCTCCTTCAAATATAAATTCAAAATTAACACATAAAAAACAAAACCTTCCCAAAATCGAGAAGGTTCTAACAATTAAATTTAATTAAAACGAAACTTTTTAGTGAAATTGTGCGGTCTCGGTAGAATCTTTCATAGCAACTGTTGCAGAAGAGCCGTTGGTAACAATATTCTGTACCTCATCAAAATAGCCAGTTCCTACAAACGACTGATGTTTTACTGCTCTGAAACCTTTTTGCTGCAACGCAAACTCACGCTCCTGCAATTCAGAATATCCTGCCATTCCTTTTTCTTTATAAGCTAAAGCCAGCTCGAACATCGCAGTATTTAATGCGTGGAAACCTGCCAAAGTAATAAACTGGAATTTATACCCTAATTTTGCCAGTTCTTCACGGAAATTCTGCATTTCTTCAACAGAAAGTCTTGCTGCCCAGTTGAAGGATGGAGAACAGTTGTACGCCAACATTTTATCCGGAAATTTCGCATGAATACCTTCTGCAAATTTTCTTGCCTGTTCCAGATCAGGATTAGAGGTTTCCATCCAGATAAGATCAGCGTACGGCGCATAAGATAAACCTCTGTCGATTCCCTGCTCCACTCCGTTTTTTACAACATAAAAACCTTCGGAAGTTCTTTCACCTGTTACAAATTTTTTATCTCTGTCGTCAATATCAGAAGTCAGCAAATCTGCTGCATCTGCATCTGTTCTTGCAATAATTAAACTTGGAACTCCCAAAACATCCGCCGCCAGACGTGCAGAAATTAATTTATTGATGGCTTCCTGCGTAGGAACCAGAACTTTTCCGCCCAAATGACCGCATTTTTTAGCAGAAGAAAGCTGGTCTTCAAAATGCACTGCCGCAGCTCCGGCTTCAATCATTTGTTTCATCAGTTCATACGCGTTTAAATTTCCACCAAAACCTGCTTCTGCATCGGCAATAATCGGAACAAGATATTCCTTTTCGCCGCCTCCGTTCACAGACTGGATCTGATCTGCTCTCAATAAAGCATTGTTAATTTTCTTTACTACAGAAGGAACTGAATTGGCGGGGTATAATGACTGATCGGGATACATTTCTCCTGATAAATTGGCATCTGCTGCTACCTGCCATCCGGAAAGATAAATTGCCTGCAAGCCTGCATCCACTTCCTGAACCGCCTGATTTCCGGTTAACGCGCCAAGACCTGCAACGAAATCCTGAGTGTTGAGTAAATTCCAGAATTTTTTAGACATTTCCGTTGCAATGGTATAATCCAGTTTGTAAGAACCGCGAAGTTTTAAAACATCTTCCGCTGTGTAAGGACGTTTTACTCCTTTCCAGCGTGGGTTTTCCAGCCAGTCTTTTTCGATCTCCTGAATTTGTTCTTGTTTTGTTTTCATACTATTTTTTTGTTTAGTTAATTGTTGTTTGTTGACGGTTGATAGATAATTGATGATTAATAGCTGATAATTGATAATTGATAATTACAATCACATTAAAAGCTCAAACCCTAAAACTCTCTCACTCTCATTGCTCTCTACTTAAATAAAAGGATACGCTTTCAGAGTTAAAAATTCATCAAATTTCTCACTGAAAATCAATTCATTAAAAAGTTCTTTAGCAAGATTGAATTTCCCTTTACGGAAACGTTCTTCACCCACATACTTTTCAATTCTTTCCAGTTCTTCAAATTCCCACTGAAGGATCATTTCTCTGGTTAAAGTGCGGTCGTCATTTAAAACCGCATCATTTTTCAGCCATTGCCAGATCTGGGTTCTGGAGATTTCTGCGGTTGCCGCATCTTCCATTAAATTATAAATGGCTGCTGCTCCCGTTCCCATTAACCAGGATTCTATGTAAAGAATTCCGACGTTGATGTTCTTTCGGACACCTTTTTCGGTGATTTCACCTTTCGGAACTTCAAGCAGGTCTTTTTCGGTGATATGGTATTCAAATTTTTTATCGATCTGATTTTTAGCAGGCATATATTTATCAAAAACATCTTTTGCTACAGAAACTAAAGCAGGATGCGCTACCCAGGTTCCGTCGTGTCCGTTTTTTACTTCACGTTCTTTATCACTTCTTACTTTTCCGAAAGCAATGCTGTTCGCTTCATAATCGTTTTTAACCGGAATCTGTGCTGCCATTCCTCCAATCGCGTGAACATTTCTTTTGTGACAGATTTCAATAACGCGTTTTGAATAGGCACTCATAAAAGGAGAAGCCATGGTTACCTGATCTCTGTCGGGAACAATAAACCGGGGAAGATTTCTGAATTTTTTAATGAAAGAAAAAATATAGTCCCATCTTCCACAGTTGAGTCCGGAGCTGTGATCTTTTAATTCAAATAAAATTTCATCAATCTGAAAAGAAGCCGTAATTGTTTCTATTAAAACTGTTGCTTTAATGGTTCCCTGCGGAATTTCTAAGTAATTCTGTGCAAAAACAAACACTTCGTTCCACCATCTTGCTTCCTGATAATGCTCTAATTTCGGGAGATAAAAATACGGACCGCTGCCGTTTTCCAGTAATTGTTTAGCATTTCTGAAAAAATAAATTCCGAAATCGATTAATGACGCCGAAGCCTGTTCCTCATTAATCTCAATATGTTTTTCATTTAAATGCAAACCTCGCGGACGAACCAATAAAACAGCCGTTTTTTCATTTAGCTGATAAGATTTTCCCTGCGCAGCCGTAAAATCAATTCTTCGATTTACAGCATCAGAAAGATTCAGCTGACCTTCTATGCAGTTTTTCCATGTCGGAGAATTGCTGTCCTCAAAATCAGCCATAAAAGTGGAAGCTCCGGAATTTAGCGCGTTAATAATCATTTTCCGGTCTACAGGTCCTGTAATTTCCACTCTCCGATCCAGTAAATCTTCCGGAAGCGGAGCGCAGATCCATTTTCCGTTTCTTATTTCTTCTGTCTCATCTAAAAATTTCGGAAGAATTCCCTCATCAAATTCTTTTTGTCTGATTTTTCTGTCTTCTAAAAGTTTTATTCTTTTCGGATTAAAATTCTGATGAAGTTCAACCAAAAAATCGATTAAATCTGTAGTGAAAACTTCCTGAAAGTTTTGTTCACCGCTGATTCTCAATTGAATTTTAGTTTCCATATCGTTTTAAATTTGTAATTCAACATTGCAAACATAAACAAAAATTTTCACAAATAGCGAACGTTCGCTAAATTATTTTAAAAATTATTATGCGAATAATCGCTTCTAAATATTATCTTTGAATTATGAATTCGGACAGCGACTTTATTAAAACGGTTTTCGGGCTGAAACTGAAACAGCAGAGACAGAAGAAAAACTGGTCTTTGCAGGATCTTGCGGTAAAAACAGGTTTATCCAAATCTTACCTTAATGAAATTGAAAACGGAAAAAAATATCCGAAACACGATAAGATCATTCAGCTTTCGGAAGCGCTGAACTGTACTTTTGACGATCTGGTTTCCACGAAGCTGGACAAAAGTCTTACGCCTTTTAATGAGATTCTTCAGTCTGATTTTTTTAAAGAAATTCCTCTGGAGCTTTTTGGGATCAATAAAAATAATCTGATCAGCATTATAAGTGATGCTCCGAAAAAAGTAACTGCTTTTATCAATGCTCTGATTGAAATTTCACAAAACTATAATTTAGGAAAGGAAAGATTTTACTTTGCGGTTTTGCGTTCTTTTCAGGAACTTTATGATAATTATTTTCCTGAAATTGAAGAAAAAGTCCAGCTCTTTGCTGAAGAAAACGGACTGCAGATCGACAAAAATTTACAGTCTGATGTTCTGGAGACTATTCTGAATGAAAAATTTAATTATCAGATTCAGTCGGAAGATTTTGAGAAGTACGGGACTTTGGATAATTTACGCTCATTGTTTGTCCCTGAAAAAAAGCTGTTGCTTTTAAACCGGAAATTAGAAAAAGATCAGAAAACCTTTATTCTCGCCAAAGAAATAGGATTCTGTGTTCTGGAATTAAAAAACCGTCCGAATACATATTCGTGGCTGGATTTTGGAAGTTTTGAAGAAATTTTAAATAATTTTTATGCTTCGTATTTTGCGGGAGCTTTGTTGATTTCAAAACAGAAAACGATTGAAAAAACTTCAGATTTTTTCCTGCAAAACGAATGGAATCCTCAGAATTTTGAAAATTTAATTGAAAACTTCACCAATTCTCCGGAAACATTTTATTATCGACTGACCAATATTCTTTCTTCTGAACTGGGAATAAAAGATTTGTTTTACTTATGTTTAGTCAAAAAGAAAAATTCAGATAAAATACAGATCTTAAAAGAGCTACACCTCAATCATCAGCAGGCTCCTCATGCGAATGCAACCAACGAGCATTATTGCAGAAGATGGATTGCCGTGAAAAACCTTCATCATTTAAAAGAAAACGAAACCTTAACGGACGCCCAGATTTCACATTACAAAGATCAGGGAATCAGTTATCTGGTGATTTCCACTTCACAGAAAAATCCTTTCTCTGATGGCAGCAACAGAAGTTACTGTTTGGGAATTTTACTGAACTCACAGACAATCAAAAAAATCAATTTTATTAAATCTCCGACTTTAAAAACCATCAATGTAGGAGTAACCTGCGAATCGTGCAGCATTGCCGACTGTGAAGTAAGGCAGTCGCCGCCTATCCGTCTGGAAAAGGAGTATTTTAATTCCGGTATGAAAAACGCAATTGAAAAGATCAGGAAGGATATTTTGTAATTTTTTTATGATTATCCGTTATTGATCATAATGCTTAATTTTCACGCAAAGAATCGCTAAGATTCTTTTATATACCAACTGTTTTTAAGTTCGCAAAGGTGCTTCGACAAGCTCAGCATAAAGCGGAGAACTCAAAGGTTTTCTAATTATGACAAATTACGGACAATCATAATTTTTTCTATTTTTTTAATTATTCACTTCATTTTCGGATGAAATGATTATTTTTACTCCAGTTAGGGATATAAAAAAACAAATTAATTATTTGAAGATATTTACTTCAATCAAATAAGAAGTCTGTCTATTCCTGCTATAAAAAATTAATAATCATCTTAAGTTATTCATGCGCAAATGATGCTCGATATTTTATTTCCGAATCGCTGTATTCGATGCAGCCGGATTATTGATGCTGATTTTCCGGTCTGTAATCTTTGTTTTGATCAGATCCACTTTACCCACAACAATTATTCTGAAGATAATTTCGTTAAAGAAAAATGCAGACTGCTCTTTCCCATCGAAAATGCTTTTGCATTAATGCAGTTTGAAAAAGAGAATGTGAGCCGGAAATTAATTCACGAACTGAAGTATCGGAGTCGGGAGAAAATCGGAAAAACTTTAGCTGAATGGACGACGGAAAGACTTGATTTTAAAAATCAGAAGCCTGATCTTTTGGTGACGGTTCCACTTCATCCGAAAAAATTAAGAGAAAGAGGGTATAACCAATTGCATTTGTTTGCAGAAACGCTTTCAGAATTTTATGCTATTCCGTTTGATCATGAAGTGATGAAAAGAAATCATTATTCCAAAGCTCAGGCTTTAAAGGATAAAGTGAACCGGCTGAAAACTGAAAATGTATTTTCGATGACTAAAGGTATTTCAGGCAAACATATTTTATTAATTGATGATGTTTTTACAACGGGAAATACGCTGGCTTCAATTGCGTGGGAAATTCTGAAATCAGGAGATAATAAAGTGAGTGTTCTCGTTATGGCGATTGATGAATAAAAAAAGCTGCTCTACAAAGAACAGCTTTAAGAAATTGTAATTATTTAAAAGGATTACTCCATTTTTTATTGGTATACACATCGGTTCCGGAAAGTGTTTTCAGAAATGCGATTACTGCATTTACTTCGGTTGATGTAAGGTTTAGCTTTTGTCCGTTTCCGTTAGGCGCTAAACGAGGATCGAGATTGGTATTTCCCGGTGCAATATTGATATTTCCGTAATGACCAATCACCTGCTGAAGCGTTGTGAAATTTCCGTTGTGCATAAACTGTCCGTTTTCTATTCCGCTGCTGTTGGTAATGTTTCTTAAACTTGGAGCTTTGGTATTTGTAATGTCGATTCCGGTTCCGCTGATCTTACCGATAATTCCGTTGTTTTTGGAATTCGGATCAATATCAAATTCAGGAGCGGCGTGACAGGCTGCACAACCTAATCCGCCACCGGTACGGTTTCCTGTTGCATCAAAAACAGGAGGAGCCAGAAATAGATTTTTCCCCTGATTTTCCTGTGCTGTAAAATTTGCAAACGGCTGCTGATCATTTGCACTTGCGGCTCGTCCTGCATCATATTTAGAATCAAAAGACTGAATACTTCTGATAAACTGCGCCAGTGCATTCTGAATTCTTGTTTGTGTAACCGTAGCGTCTCCATAAACAAAAGTGAACATTTCCTGATAGTATTTAATGTTCTGAAGTTTAGCAATCAAATCCTGAAGTGTGCCGTCGCCATTTGTTCCGCTAAAGCCCATTTCATTATGGTCCTGAATCGGGAATGTGGTCTGTGCTTCCAGATTAGCGGCTCTTTCGTCCCAGAAAAACTTCATTTCATTTCCGAATCTCGCATTCACCAGTCTCATGGCATGCCTTCCTGTAGTTCCGTTTACTCCGGTACTCGCAACAGCATTATCTCCAAAAGCAAGTTCCTGTTTGTGACAGCTTGCACATGAAATGGTATTGTTTTTTGAAAGATTTTTGTCGTAAAACAACATTCTTCCCAATGTTGCCCCTTTATCTGTAATAGGATTTCCGGCGGTATTATCTCTTGTAATATAAGCCGGTTTGGACTGATTTGCATAATTTTCGAGGTTACTCAAATTGATATTGGAACCAAAAGCAGCCAAAATTCCGGGATAGCTGTCTTGTGTAACAGGAGTGGCTTCATAAACATCGCCGCCTGAACAGGAGTATACAGCTAATGCTGCGAAGAAAGCGGGAATAAGCAGTAATTTAACTTTTTTCATAAGAGGTTTTTAGAATAGTTCGTTTAAAAGTTTTTACAGGATAATTCCGGATTAAGAAATATCTGTGAGTTTTTGTGAAGATTTATTTTTATTTTAATGCTTTACAATTACTTTCTTTGAGATTGTATTTTTACCGTTGGAAATTTTAACCATATAGGTTCCGTTGTATAAAGTCTGCGTATCGAAATAAGCAATTGTACTTCCTTTGATCATCTGGGTTTTCATGAGTAACTTTCCAGACATATCATACATCTCTATATCTAAATCATATTTCAGTAAATGATCCACCTGAACAAGCAGTAAATCGCTAACCGGATTGGGATACAAAACTGTACTGATATTTTTAAATTCAGCTTCGGATACGGCAAGATTTGAAGTATAAGTTGTTGTTGTTTCCGTTATTGAAGTTACTTTTCGGTTTGCATAAACACCATAATAAGTTGGTCCTATCAAATAAGGATAAGCTGAATTGTGATTGGCATCCACCGTTGCAAAATAGCAATACGTTCCGTTGGGATATTCTGGAGTTTTACAGAATCTTCCGTTGTGTTCATCGAGATAATCGTCCTGCCCTGTATGAGCAATCCACTCATAATCCTGAATGCATGACCCTAAAGGATATGTTGAGTTTACGGGAGGTCCCGCTGTAACAGAAACTCCGTTAATCGTATTTCTAGTTGTAATATTTCTCAGTTGATAACCGGATTTCATTCGGGTAATTCCTCCTGTTCCGTCTGCATTTTTGTAGGCATAAGCTCCGTAGATCGGATATCCGTCGTAGGCGAAACCTATAAGTGGAGAATGCTGTGAAGTGTTAATGGTATACAATCCGTTTGCATCGTAAGGATTACATACCGTAGAAATCACATTCAGATCATATTTAAAAGCTGAAGGATTCTGATGATGATGATAATTTGTACCGGCAGGATGACCTTTGGAACAATCGAAGCCAAGCTTTTCATAAACAATTGCATCGCGCTGCCAGACTCCATCGCCGGTTCCCCCGATTGGACCTCCTGCCCAAGCGTTTGTGGAAGATTTCCATGAAACCCCGTCTTTAGGATCGAAACCTGCGACCCCATTGATAAAAACAGCAATATTTCCAAGTGCGGTCGCCGTTGGAGTTCCTGTATTCTGAACCGGAGCCAAAGGAAATTTAAATATGGCATTCTGATTTCCCGCCTGATTGGGATTTCCATCCTGAAAAGGACCTGTAGGATAAGCCGGAATTCCTTTCGTGGAAATGTAAACATTGCTTGCTGAATATTGTACCGCCTGACAATTTACCAGAATGCTGTTCCCCTGCGGAGTAGAGTTTCCGTTCGGATAGTAAGTTCCTGTTGCCGTTGTATTCTGCAGCCACGAAGTTACTGCGGGACCCTGAGCATCAGCCAAAGCTCCCAATAAAGATAAAAATAAGTATGTAATTTTTTTTCTCATGCCGATATTTTGAGGTTTTCACTTTAAAATATTAAAGTCTCATTAATTTCTTAGACGACATTTATTTTACTTTCCTTCGGATGGCAGTAAAATTTCTTTCGGAAACTGAAAATCCTGATTCTTTACAAATTCTCTATCGTTAAGTGTAAGCAAAAATGCGATGAGATCAACTTTTTCATTATCTGAAAGGATGATTTTATTTCTGAGCTCTTTTGAAACTTTTGAATTCTGCTGTATTCCGTTGGTGTAATGGTTAATTACCTGACTCAATCTTGTGAATCTTCCATCATGCATATATGGATAGGAATAGCTCAGATTTCTTAATGAGGGAATTTTAAACATCTGACTGTCTTTGGGCTGTTTGGTGATCCCAAATCGTCCCTGATCTTTCAGGTATGAATCCATCGGCAATCCGTTAGCGGCAAATTTGTAGGATGAAAAAAGTGGCTCCTGATGACAGGAATTGCAGTTCCTTTTAAAAACCTCATAGCCCTTCTGTTCCTGCTCTGTGAAACTATCTTTCCCTTTTTTTACCTGATCGTATTTCGAGCCTGAAGAAATTAAGGTAAGCTGAAACTGAGCAAGAGCCTTCAGCAAATGCTGTCCTGTAATGGTACTGTCTGAAAAAGCTTTATAAAAGAGGGTTCTGTACAGTTTTTTAGCCTGAAGTTTTTTAACGACATTTTCTATCGATTCTCCCATTTCTTTTTTGTCGCTTATCGGAGCTAAAGCCTGAACTTCAATATGATTAACTGCTCCATCCCACATAAAATTTTTCTGCCACGCCAGATTAAACAGCGCCGGAGCATTTCTTTTTCCTATAGAATCTCCGATTCCGTGACTTAAAGCGTGATCTGTATGTGCGAAAGCATTGTATGAAGTGTGGCAGGAAGCACAGGAAACCGTCCCGTCTTTTGATAAAACAGGGTCATAAAACAAAACTCTTCCCAATTCCACTTTTTCTCTGGTTAACGGTTCTTTTTTAAAATCGTAAACGGGTTTCGGAAAATATTCGGGGATGTAAAGAGGATAAAGATCATTAAAGGTAAAAGCCAATAAGGGAACCAGAAATAAAAAAACAGGAATGTATTTCAGCATTCCTTTTATGACCGGATGAGATTCACCTTTATCTTTCATGATCATGCTTTTATCTGAAAAATTATTTAGATTCTGTGTAAAATATTTTCTGAAATACACGGGCAAGAGCCGTTGCTTTTTCTCCGGGTGACATTACAGAATGTATTTTTTTAAGATCAATTTCCGATAAAAACCGTGAAACATCTACAAAAATTATATTTTGGTTTCTTTTCAAGGGCAAAATAACTGTCTGCAATGTTTCAAAAGGTTTTAAATATCCTCCGACATGAAACTGAAAATCTTTATGAACAGCGCCGGATTTTTCTGAATTTCCTTCTACTTTAAAATTGATGTATCCGCTTTGCCAAGACCAGTACATTCCGTTTACGGGATCAAGGTCGCCTCCCATTGCTCCGGAAACATTGGTAAGACTGTCTATTCCGATACTGAATTGAATTTCATCAAAATCATCTGTGATATTTTTATCAAAATCTATTTTCAATCTGTTTTCAGAATCAATTAAATAAGATTTTTCCGGTGTTTTGTAAACGATTTTTCCTGATTTTTTAAGACAGACATCCGAAACGTAAAATTTTAATTTAGATATGGAAACAACATCATCTTTTAATGTATATTTTTTTTCTATTTCCAGCTTTTCAGAAGCCCAAACCGGACTGAACTGTATTCCGGTAAAGGTGTTCTGCGAAAAGAGAAAATTCACCGAAGTCAGGAAAATAAAAACGAAATAATTTTTTTTCATCGCTCGTGTGGAGGTTTCGGTCCCGGAGCAAAAAGAGATTCAAATTCATCAATAAGATGATCAAAATCCTGCAACTGGTTGGGACGGCATATTTTTCTGATGTCCTGAAAATGTTTAAAATTAATTTTCTCGGTTTCCATGCTTATCTTCCCGATCTGCTGTACCAAAGAATCTCCGTTTTTCTGATCTTTATTTTTTAATAATGAATAATATTGCGTTTTCGCATCCATCATTTCGTGTTCTTTTTCTCTAATCTGCATTCTGTGCTGCTGAATCAACCCGTCATATTGCTGTATCTGTTTTTCATCAAAATGCAGCCTTTCTATAATAAGATCTCGCGGACCTGAATGATGCGGAGGTTTTCGCGTGAGCATGAAGATCACCAATAAAAGATTGGAAATCAGCAGACCGATGATGATAAAAATGTAAAATCTGTTTTTAGTCATACGAAAAAGTATTTTGTGATTTCATCATAAATAAGGTATCAAAATCTGATTTTGAATTATCTTTAGTGTTTTGAATAACTTTTACGTTAAAACTGATCAGAATAATTATAACTGCAGCCGCTGCGAAAATCCATTTTGGGGAAACAATATCTTTCTTCTGATTCTCAATTTTACTGAGAATCTTTCCGTACAATTCCGAAGGAGCCTCCACGCTCTGAATTTTTTCTAATATCTGCAACTGATCTTCCATTACATACTTAGACGATTTATTTTTCATATTCCTTCTGTTGATTTAGTTTTTGGATAAGATTTTTTTTGGCACGTTGAAAAAGAGACTCTACTGCTTTCTGACTGAGATCCATAATTTCAGCGGTTTCCTGCTGAGAATTGCCTTCAATTTTCATTAAAATAACCACCGTTTTCTGATCATTCGGAAGCATATTGATAAAGCTGAAAATTTTCATCACTTCTTCTTTCTGCTCAAGAACCACACCGGGATGATTGAAATCTACCGGTTCATTCTGTCTGTTTTCAGCATCCGAATCTCTGAAAAGACCGAAAAAGAATCTTTTCCTGGAATTTTTATGTTTAAGAAAATCTAAAGAGGTGTTAATCGCAATGCGGTAAATCCATGTTTTTAAGGATGACTCGTTTTTAAAGCCATCCATTTTTTGTGATATTTTTACAAAAACATCCTGAGTTATTTCTTCTGCATCTTCGGTATTCTGGGTATACTGCAAAGCAAGATTATACACCATCTTCTGATGCTGACGGAAGATAAACTCGAAATTCATATTCCGGTTTTCATTACGGTCACTTTTTTTATTAGACGAAAAAAAATATTTTTTCCTTCGGCTTTTTTAGTTTCTGTAAAAATAAAAGAAATTCAGATGTAAAAATGATTCCGAAAAAAATTGCTCTGAGAAATTTTATCGCTGTAGTTTTTCGCCGTAGCTTAAATCTCCTGCATCTCCCAATCCGGGAGTGATGTAGCCTTTTGAGGTAAGGTTTTCATCAATAGCTCCTACCCAGATTTTAGCATCGGGATACGCTTTTTCTATGGTTTCAACTCCCTGTCTTGAAGCAATTGCTGCAACAATATGCAGTTCTGTAGGTTTTCCGTGCGTTAATAAATCTTTGATGGCTTCGATAAGAGAAGCTCCGGTTGCCAACATCGGATCTGCAACAATTAAAGGTCTGCCTTCGATATTCGGACACGTTAAATAGTCCTGCTTGATTGAAAAATAATCGTTGGCGTCGTGTTTTCTGTAAGCGGCAACAAATCCGCAGTCTGCTTTATCAAGATAATTCAAAATTCCATCAAACAAAGGAACTCCGGCTCTCAAAATGGTCGTAATAACCGGCTGAACAGCGATTTCCTTCACTTTAATCGTATCCAGAGGTGTCTGAATTTCAATTTCTTTCTGCTCCAGTGTTTTGCTGATCTCGAAAGCAGCAATTTCGCCGATTCTTTCCATATTTCTGCGGAATCTCATACGGTCGTGCTGGATTTCAACATTTCGAAGCTCATTGATCCATGAATTAACTAAAGAAAATTGTTCTGATAAAACGATTGTGTTCATTATTTTGAAAAGCTTTTATCTAAAAATATATATTTAATGAAGAATAAAATCCCTCTCAGAAAAATCTGAAAGGGATTATAATTTATTTTTGTCTGAAATACACTTCGATAGGAACTCCGGTAAACCCGAATTCTTTTCTCAATTGGTTTTCAGTAAATCTTTTATATGGTTCTTTTACGTACTGCGGTAAGTTACAGAAGAATACAAATTGTGGCGACGGCGTCGGAAGCTGTACGCAATATTTAATTTTAATGTATTTTCCTTTGTTTGCAGGAGGAGGTGTCTGCTCAAAAATAGGAAGCATTACTTCATTAAGTTTAGATGTCTTGATCTTTTTCTTACGGTCTTCATACACCTGCATTGCCATATCTACCGCTTTCAGGATTCTCTGCTTCGTTAATGCAGAAACGAATAAAATAGGAATATCCTGAAACTGCCCGATCTTGTCTTTAATCTGTTTTTCGAAATCACGCATGGTATTCGTTTCCTTACCTTCAATCAAATCCCATTTGTTCACCAAAATCACGATTCCTTTTCTGTTTTTCTGAGCCAGACCAAATATGTTCATATCCTGAGATTCCCATCCCTGAGTAGCATCCACCATGATAATTACCACATCAGAATACTCGATGGAACGGATAGAACGCATTACGGAATAGAATTCCAAATCTTCGCTAACTTTGGATTTTCTTCTCATTCCGGCCGTATCTACCAATACAAACTCGTGTCCAAATTTATTGTAAAGCGTCTGAATACTGTCTCTTGTAGTTCCGGCAACATCTGTTACGATATTTCTTTCCGTATCCAGCAAAGCGTTCGTCATCGTAGATTTTCCTACGTTCGGACGACCTGCAATGGTAATTTTCGGTAAACCTTCGAAAGGATCTTTGTATTCGGTTGTCGGGAAATCTTTTACCACATCGTCCAGTAAATCTCCTGTTCCTGAACCTGTTGCAGAAGATAAAGTGTAATATTTTTCAATTCCCAACTGATAAAATTCTGTAGCAGCGAGTTCTTCTTTGGAAGAATCTACTTTATTGATTACAATATAAACCGGCTTGTTTGATCTTCTTAACATCTCGTGGATCTCGAAATCCGTATCTGTAAGACCTTCCTCCACATTTAACATGAAAATGATAGAAGTTGCCTCATCGATCGCCAGCTGAACCTGCTTTGAAATTTCTCCCTGAAAGACGTCATCATTGTTTACATCATATCCTCCGGTATCAATTACCGTAAAATCTACTCCGTT
Organism: Chryseobacterium sp. 2P; assembly: GCF_059579425.1. Taxonomy (NCBI): domain Bacteria; kingdom Pseudomonadati; phylum Bacteroidota; class Flavobacteriia; order Flavobacteriales; family Weeksellaceae; genus Chryseobacterium; species Chryseobacterium sp. 2P. The sequence continues at coordinate 805,763 of NZ_CM184194.1, read as the reverse complement.
CCAGTCGGATTTTCCGTAGTGACGGTCTCTGGTAACACCGGCTGTAGAGTCTACGATGGCCTCTCTTCTTTCCAGTAAACGATTAAAAAGCGTGGATTTTCCTACGTTGGGACGCCCAACGATTGCGACAATATTCGACATAAAAATGTTTAATAATTAAGATTATTAATGGGTTTCTCCAACTTTTGGAGCCCAATTTTTTGCAAAGATACGCTTTTTATTTAATTTGATATTCCGTTAATAACAGTACTGTAGACTGTTCAAGAAATCGTAATGTGGGATGTGTGTATTACTTCAGTTCAGCTAAAATACCGTATGCTGCTTATTTTGAATAAAAAAGTTAAAAAATAAATCTTTGTAAATCAATTAATAATCGATAACTAAGCACTTTTTCTTTCAATATCATTTTTATTTTTAAAATAATTTATATAATTTCGCGTCATAGAAATACAGACCCATGGTGTAGCGGTAACACTACTGATTTTGGTTCAGTCATCTGGGGTTCGAATCCCTGTGGGTCTACAAAAAACCGTTAATTATAAATAATTAACGGTTTTTTATGGTAATGTACTGAAAAATAGTTGGTGAAATTCAGGATATATTTTAATAAATTATGGATGTTAATCCGAAGAGGACAAAAGCACTGGTGGAGATCAACTTTTCAGCAATAGGATTAATGTTCAAAACGATAGTTTTAAGGTGAGGTTTCCCTCACCTTTTCGTTTATTATCGGATGAACCTTATGAATAAAAAAACTCTATTTTTCGTTAGAAAAATAAATATACCATTTGATGAAATTGATTCGGTTTTTCAATGTGAGACCTCTGTGCAGGTCGAGATGATTTTTTAAATGGCTGAAATATCCCTCAATACCATTGGTTGTTTTAGGAATATTGGGATTTTCCAGATAATGAAACATATTGGGCAATGCCCGTTTTATAGTAAAATACGATCGTCTGAGAAGCTTGTGGGTATACCAGTATCTTTCGGTTTCAAGATTAATTGTTTTTTCATTAATATAATCCTGATGTCTCAAATACCAGTCGTTGAGTTCATTTTTCCACCAGATTTTATCGTTTTGTGTTTTAATTTTCAGTAATAATAAAACGTGTTTTCGAAGTTCCTGACCGGCAATGTGTTTAGGAAACTTTGTGAGCCAGATCAGGCACATTCTCTGAATATGAACCAGACATCTCTGAGTAATGATGTCTCCATCAGATTTATTTATGGCTTTCAAAACGCTTTTATGTCCATCTGTAGTAATGCTTTCCAGCTTTACGCCCAGCCGTAAAAGATTGTTTAAATCTTCCCTGATTTCTTCATAATGTTCTCCATCGGTAAAACGGATAAGCTGTGTATATCCATCAAAATCATCCTGATAAGCAATTAAACAGAACTGAGCAAAATAAGTTGCATCCATTCTTAAATTCACCTTTTCCCGTTTGATGATCTTTAAGGTAGGAGACTGCTCTAAAATGGTATAAAATGTTTTCTGCAAAGTATCTTTCGAATAACCGCTGTCTCTGCAAAGCGTTTTGTAGGTCTGCCTTTCCAATACCCATTTTTTGAACCAGATAAAACGATTTTTAATTCTCTGCTCCGTTCTGTTTTGAGTAAATAAAATCCCGCAATTTTTACATTTAAATCTTTGCTTTCCCCCTTGTTTTCCCCAACGAATTACCTCCAGGCTTGAACAAGACCAACAACGTTTTTTTGCCATTTTTCAGACAAAGAAAAAGTTTTATGAAACACGTTTCATAAAACTTCCTCCAAGCAGCCTAACAATGAGGTTTTGATAGGATTCTACCAACTATTTTTCAGTATTATGCCTTTTTTATTTGTCCAATTTTTCTTCCTTAATATCTCGAAATAATCACCCAAGCCGATCCCGTACTCTGAACGACAATTCCTCTACCCAAATCGCTGTTATTTAAGCCGTAATTTGAAAAATTTCCGCCATTAATCCTGAATGTTCCTGTTATCGTTACATTTCCGGAAGTATCATTGATCAGCTGGTAAACTTTTCCTCTGTTTGTAGAGGTTGCAGAAGGTAAAGTAATATTTCCCCCTACTAAAACAGTATAATCATCTGCTGCAACAGTTCCTGAAGACATTGACTTTATTTTTTGAGTTGCTGCCGCCGACAATAGCTTTATCCATTTCCCGGAACTTCCGTCAAAATAATAATACCCGGAAGCTGTAACATCTACCGTCTGTCCTGCAGGAGAAGTATCTTCCTGAGTAACAAAAACAACGGCTCCGTTTTGTGAGCCGGTATAGTTTTTTGCTCTTAGTTGTGTTCCTGTAATTCGCGGTGCTATAATGCCATCAAATTTTGCCGGATCTGCCGGATTACCTGTAATGTCTAATGTTGCACTGGGATTTTCATTATTGATTCCTATCTGAGCGTAACTAAAAGAGCCTACCAATAATAAGGCAGGAAATAATTTTTTTATCATGTTTAGATTTGTTTTTTTAGCAAAAATATATTTTATTTAAACAAATCCTAATTTTTAGTTGTTAAAATTAAATAAAAACAAAAAAAAGACAACAAAAACCGTTGCCTTTTCAATTATTATGTTAAATATTTTAATTATACTAAATCAGATCAAACCGATCAAGATTCATTACTTTTACCCAAGCTGAAACAAAATCATTCACAAACTTTTCTTTGGCATCCGAACTTGCATATACTTCTGCAATAGCTCTCAGTTCGGAATTCGATCCGAAAACAAGATCCGCTCTCGTGGCTGTCCATTTTTTCTCTCCGGTTTTTCGGTCTGTCCCTTCATACAATTCATTATCATCAGAAGCAGATTTCCACTGAGTACTCATATCCAGTAAATTAACAAAGAAATCATTGGAAAGCACTCCCGGATTCTGCGTAAAAATACCGTGAGAAGAACCGTCGAAATTCGCATTAAGAGATCTCATTCCTCCGATTAATACAGTAAGTTCAGGAGCTGTAAGCGTTAACAACTGTGCTTTATCAATCAATAAAGATTCTGTAGATACCGAGAATTTTTTCTTTAGATAGTTTCTGAATCCATCTGCTGCAGGCTCAAGATATCCCATAGATTCTACATCGGTTTGTTCCTGTGAAGCATCCATTCTTCCCGGCGCAAAAGGAACGATGATCTGATAGCCACCGTCTTTTGCAGCTTTTTCAACAGCAGCACTTCCTGCAAGAACAATAAGATCTGCTAAAGAAATTCTTTTACCGCCTGTTTGGTTCTCATTAAATTCTCTCTGAATATTTTCAAGAATACTTAAAACTTTCTGAAGCTGTGCCGGATTATTTACTTCCCAGTCTTTTTGTGGAGCTAAACGAATTCTCGCCCCGTTTGCTCCTCCTCTTTTATCACTTCCTCTGAATGTAGAAGCCGATGCCCAGGCTGTAGAAACCAATTCTGAAACACTTAAACCTGAAGCTAAAATCTTTGATTTTAAAGCTTCAACGTCTGAATTATTGATTAACGCGTGATCCACTTCTGGAATCGGATCCTGCCATATTAATTCTTCCGCAGGAACATCCGGTCCCAAATAACGGGCTTTAGGGCCCATATCTCTGTGCGTCAGTTTATACCATGCTCTTGCAAAAGCATCCGCAAAAGCATCCGGATTTTCATAAAATCTTCTTGATATTTTCTCATAAACAGGATCAAACCTCAACGAAAGATCCGTTGTAAGCATTGTTGGTCTGTGTTTTTTATTAGGATCAAAAGCATCGGGAATAATTTCTTCTCCGTTCTTGGCAACCCACTGATGCGCTCCTGCCGGACTTTTTGTAAGTTCCCATTCGTTTTCAAAAAGATTTTTAAAGAAATAATTACTCCATTCCGTCGGAGTTTCCGTCCATGTTACTTCCAGTCCGCTGGAAATAGCATCCGGTCCTTTTCCAGATTTATAGGTGCTGTTCCATCCAAATCCCTGCGCTTCAATTCCTGCCGCTTCGGGCTCTTCTCCCACATGATCCGCAGGTCCTGCTCCGTGTGTTTTACCAAATGTGTGACCGCCCGCAATTAAAGCAACGGTTTCTTCATCATTCATTGCCATTCTTCCAAACGTATCACGAATATCTTTTGCTGCTGCAATAGGATCAGGATTTCCGTCCGGACCTTCAGGATTTACATAAATAAGTCCCATCTGTACCGCAGCCAACGGTTTTTCTAAATTTCTTGTATGGATATCTCCGTCTGCATTATCATCAGTAGGAAGAACTCCTCTGTTTTCTACCACTCCGTCTGAGCCATGTGCATAGCGAAGATCTCCGCCCAACCATGTTTTCTCTGTTCCCCAATACACATCTTGATCCGGCTCCCAAACATCTTCACGACCTCCCGCAAATCCGAACGTTTTGAATCCCATGGATTCTAAGGCAATGTTTCCGGTAAGGATCATTAAATCTGCCCAGGAAATTTTCTTCCCGTATTTTTGTTTAATGGGCCAAAGAAGTCTTCTCGCTTTATCCAGACTTACGTTATCCGGCCAACTGTTCAAAGGGGCAAAACGCTGCTGTCCGGCTCCTGCTCCGCCTCGCCCGTCACCTACACGATACGTTCCTGCGCTGTGCCAAGCCATACGGATAAACAAAGGTCCGTAATGTCCGAAATCTGCAGGCCACCAATCCTGAGAATCCGTCATTAAAGCATGAAGGTCTTTTTTTACTTCTTCCAGATCGAGGCTTTTAAAAGCTTCTGCATAATTGAAATCTTTCTCCATCGGATTAGACAGATCAGAATGCTGACGAAGAATATCTACTCTTAACTGATCCGGCCACCAATCTATATTTTTAGTACCACCTCCTGCTACATTTTCTTTTTTCATCGTTCCGTTGTGAAAAGGGCATTTGCTGATGTCTCCTGAAGTATTTTCCATATCGTTTAAATTTTTATGTTGATTAACAATTTTTTAAATATTGAACAATGCAAACATACAACTGTTATAAAATAAATACAATCTATTGAAATTATTTTTATGATAGCTAAAAACAATAATTAATTTTAAATTACTGTTTTGCAATTCTTTAAATAGATGAATCTGTAATAATTCATTTAAGGTAAGCATTTTTTATCTGAATTTGAATAATATTCAATCTCTGATACAGATATTTAGAAACATTAAAGACAAGGCAATGTGTACTGCATTTTAAACTTCTTATATCTCAAAAATTTGACTATCTTTATCTATTCAGAAAACATAAAATTTTAGCAATGAAAAAAATATTGGTCATCGTTCTTGTCGCTTTTATCATCATACAGTTTTTTCCGATCGACAAAACAAATCCTGCTCCTACTCCCGGAATGGATTTTTTGAAGATTAAAAATGTACAGCCGGAAGTGGCTCAACTGATTACCAATTCATGCTACGACTGCCATTCTAATGAATCAAAATATCCGTGGTATTCTAACATTGCCCCTGCTTCATGGATTCTGAAGCATCATATCGATGAAGGGAGAAAAGAACTCAATTTCTCTACGTTTGCCACGTACCTTCCCAAACAGCAGGCTCATAAGCTTGATGAATGTATTGAAATGATCGAAAAAAAAGAAATGCCTCTGGAATCGTATTATATCGGACATCAGGATGCAAAACTTACGGATGAGCAGCGAAAAATACTGGTAGATTATTTCAAAAAAGAAAAAGCTGAGACTGAAAGAAAAATGGCTCTTTAAAAATCAAAAATCATGGAGGAAAAATGGATGGGGAAACATATTGTATTTTTTGACGGTGATTGCGGAGTCTGCAATTTCTGGGTTCAGTGGATTCTTAAAAGAGATAAGAAAGACCGGTTTCTTTTTGCTTCGTTACAGTCGGATTTCGGACAACAGTTCTTAACCGAAAGAAAACTGAATACGGAAGTTTTCAATACGCTTTATTTGTGGAAACCGAATCATTATTATCTCGAAAAATCCAAAGCCGTTCTGCAAATTGCCCATCTTTTAGGAGGGATCTATAAACTTTCAGCCATCGGAAAAATCATTCCCGGATTTTTAAGCGATCAAATTTATGATGCTGTATCAAGAAACAGAATGAAACTGTCAAATCAGAAATGTTATCTTCCGACTCCCGATGAAAGAAAAAAATTTATAGAAGTCTGATTTATCTTTAAATGATAAACGCTGTAAATAAATAAAGACTGTTTCAATTACGAAACAGTCTTTTTCATTTTAAAACCTTGATTCTATTATTGGTTTAAAGACCATACAGAATAAGACTTCGGAGCGCATTGAATTTTCACCCATTTATCGCCCTGAGTTGTAGGATACCAGCCTGAACTTCCGGTAAAATCTTTAATCTGCTGACTTGCCCAGTTCGTCTGAATCCATCTTTCCTGCCACGTTGAAGAATTGTTGATGTAGACTACCAATCCCGGATTCCCGTTATAGCCGTTTCTTCTTGCAATATACTCGTCGTTATCCGTATACAGAATAGAAGTTGTTCCGGTAGCTTTATTATTGTGAATCCAGATCAGATTGTTTAATCTCTCTTTGTTTAGCCATTCTTCATAATCTCTGTAAAAAATCGTAGGATACCCTTCGTGAGTTAAGATATACGCATAAGCCAACATTTTATTGTATATGATATCCGTATCATGATTTGCCACGAAAGTCACTGCTTTGAAAGGGTTTCTTTTCCACATCATATCATCATTCAAAGCATTTAAATTATTATTATCAAATGCTTCATCCATTTTATAATAGGCTGCAAAATCGAAAACGGAACTGTTGGCATTATTCGCCCACCATTCCAGCGTGTTTACGTTAGAATCCCATAATTCTCCCACAGAAAATCCTCCCACATTCGCATTCCATTTATTCACCACCCATGGTCCGAAACCTTTTACATAATCGAACCTCCATCCATCAAACTTCATAACGTTTTTATAATACTTACCAACAGAATCATCTCTTTCCCAAAGCCAGCTTTGCACATAGGGATTGGCATGGCAAAGATCCGGAAAACCGCCGAAAGCGCCCTCATCATTATTACCATAGGCATTCTTGTAAAAATCGTTGTAATTTCTTGTAAACTTTCCTGATGCCACACCCGAAAAATTGGTCCATGTATTGGTTCCCGTGTAAGGATTCGCCTCCGATTGACCACCGCTGTTATGATTGATGACAATATCAGCATACACCTGCATGTTTTCAGTGTGAGCCTGCGTAATTAATGCTTCCAGTTCTGCTCTGGATCCGAAACGTGTTTCTACACTTCCGTTCTGGTTAAAGTTTCCGAAGTCGTAATAATCTGTAGGATCATATCCCATAGAATAAGCTCCGTTCTGTGCTTTTGACGCCGGAGGAAGCCAGATTGCGCCAATTCCGGCATTGGACCAGTCGGTTACTTTTGCTTTTACGGTATTCCACCAGTTTCCGCCATCGGGAACATCCCAGTAAAATCCCTGCATAAGAACACTTCCGCCCAGTCCGGCTACGAATTTTGAAGTTGAAGAAGTTCCGGCTCCCGTACTGAAAGGACGCCCGTCGTGATTTGTAACATTCACGATTTTATCATGAATTTCTAACTGTTTTGAGCTTTCGCTAATTGTTTCATCATTGTTCTGGCAAGAACTTACCATACCTAAAGCCAGCAATGAAAGTAAAATGTGTGTTTTTTTCATGTTAAAAATTTTTAATTATTAAAGTATTAACTAAATTACAATTTTATTAAAAAAATTCTAAACCACGTGAAATAATTTTATTTTTTCTTTAAAAATCCCATCAAATCGCTAACAGGACCAATCATTAAAAAATCATAAACTTTTAAGATTTTCGGTACAATTTTTCCATTATTCCATATATTTGCATACTATGGAATACAATACCCAAAGAACTCAGCTTCATTTGCCTGAATACGGCAGAATTATACAACAGTTGGTTGAACGTTGCAAAGAGCTTCCTACAAAAGAAGAGCGAAGCGAAATGGCAATGGCAATCATTGATTTTATGGGTCAGAGAAACCCGCAATTGAGAGACGAAGAAAATTATAAACATAAACTTTGGGATCATCTATACATTTTAGCCAACCATGATCTGGATGTAGATTCTCCCTATCCTTTCCCTACAAAGGAAGAACTTGAAGAAAAACCAAAAAGGATGGAATATCCTAAACTTCAGGGAGATTTTAAATTTTACGGGAAAAGTATTCTTCAGTTAATAGAAAAAGCAATCGAACTGGAACAGGGCGACGAAAAGGAAGCGCTAATCGAAGTGATTGCCAATAATATGAAGAAGTCCTACAATGTATATAATAAGGAACACGTAACAGATGATGTTATTTTCCGTCATCTGAAAGAACTTTCGGAAAACAGGCTGGATCTTACCGGAATAGATTCTCTTGAAAAGAGCAAAATCTATTACACCACCAACAATAACAACCGAAATAATAACAATAACAACAGGAATAACAACCGAAACAACCAAAACAACAAAAGAAGACACAACAACAATAACAATCATAATAAAAGAAAGTAAACATGAGTGGAACATTTCAAATAAGAGGAGGAAAAAGACTGCAAGGCGAAATTACTCCACAGGGGGCTAAGAACGAAGCTCTTCAGATTCTTTGTGCTGTTTTGTTGACTGATGAGGAAGTTAGAATTAAAAATATTCCGGATATCCATGACGTTAATCGATTAATTGAGATTCTGGGTGATTTTGGAGTAAAGGTTACCAAAAACGGACACGGAGATTATACTTTTAAAGCAGACAAAGTAAATTTTGATTATATAAAATCCAGCGAGTTCAAAAAAGACGGCGCAAAACTGAGAGGCTCGATCATGTTGATGGGTCCTATGTTAGCAAGATATGGTGAAGCGTACATGCCGACTCCGGGAGGTGATAAAATCGGAAGAAGAAGATTAGACACCCATTTTCAGGGGCTTGTAGAGCTTGGTGCTGAATTTCATTATGATGAGGAGGAGTATTTTTACTCTTTAAAGGCAAAGGAACTGAAAGGGAAATTTATTTTGCTTGAAGAAGCTTCCGTTACGGGAACGGCAAATATTGTAATGGCTGCCGCTTTGGCAAAAGGAAAAACCAGAATTTATAACGCTGCATGCGAACCTTATCTTCAGCAGCTTTGTAAAATGCTGAACAGAATGGGAGCCAATATTTCAGGAATCGGTTCCAATTTATTAACTATTGAAGGCGTTTCTCATCTTCACGGAACGGAACACACAATGCTTCCGGACATGGTGGAAATCGGTTCCTGGATTGGTCTTGCTGCGATGACGAAATCTGAAATCACCATTAAAAACGTCAACTGGAATCAGCTTGGTGTTATTCCGAATACGTTCAGAAAGCTCGGGATTCAGCTTGAGCAGAGCAATGACGATATTTTTATTCCTGCTCAGGAAAATTATAAAATTCAAAAATTTATCGACGGATCTATTTTAACGATTTCCGACGCTCCATGGCCAGGATTTACACCCGATTTATTATCGATTATTTTAGTCGTGGCAACTCAGGCAAAAGGAAGCATTCTCGTTCACCAGAAAATGTTTGAATCCAGATTATTCTTCGTGGATAAGCTGATTGATATGGGTGCGCAGATTATCCTTTGCGATCCGCACAGAGCAACAGTAATCGGGCTTAATCAGGAAACTCCGCTGAGAGGAACCACTATGGTTTCTCCTGACATCAGAGCAGGAAATGCACTGTTAATTGCTGCGCTTTCCGCAGAAGGAAAATCTATTATTCACAATATTGAACAGATCGACAGAGGATATGAAAATATCGACGGCAGACTGAAAGCAATCGGAGCGGATATTGAAAGAATTTAATTTTTATTTTAAAATATTGAGACCACTTTTTTGAGTGGTCTTTTTTTTACACAAAAATTACACTTACATTTCTTGTTATAAAGTGAGTAAAGAATAAGCTGATTTGATCAGCCTCTGATCTCTGGCTTCGTGAAGCAAATTTATTTGCCTTTTCTTCTAAAATATCCTCAGTTCGGGATAAGAAATAAATTTAAATAATTGATTTATAGAATTATATTAATTTATCACAAAGAAAAATAAAAATGGTATTACTTTGATCAATTTTACGCCTTTGTATATCTTAAAAGCTGAATTCCTGATAATTGAATCTCTTTGTTTAACCTTGCGGTTAAAAAGACTTATCCCGAACTCAGGTTAAAATAAGATGTAAAAAAGAATTATAAAAAATTTAAGAGAATCTTAATTTTTAATGAAAAATAAAAACGACCGTTCACAAAAATGCAACGGTCGTTTGTCGTAATTAAAACTATATGAATCTCTTAAGTGTACTTTCTGCAGATATATTCTACAGTAGTACTCAAAAGCCTATTTTTTTCAAGATAAAATTCTAACTTCTTAAAATCTTCTGAAGTTACATTAATATATAACTGAACTGTACCGAAACTTCTTCCGTCCACATACTCAACATTTGCAGATAACACCTTATGACAGATCCCGAACTGTTGGTAAATGGTGTTCATTAAATGTTCAAATTTCATTTTGCCATTCAGCTCTATTTCCAGTATCCACTCTTTTTTTGGCACATTTAATGGGTTTGGCAAAACCTGTAGTCCCGGATTTGGTGTAATCATAACTCAATATTTTAAGGTTAGACTTTCAGAGAAAACTGAGTTTCAGAATCTCTATCTTATTTCTCTGCGTTAATTGTATGACAAAAATAGAAAAAAATATTAGTCTACCAAATTAGTAGGGTAATATTTTTTAATTTTATTCAAATTTTTGTGGTGATGTTTAATTTTAGGTTAAAATCATTTGATTTTTTTTCATAAAAAAAACGAGCTTAGCCCGTTCTTATTCAATCTGAATATAATTTATTTTTTATTTAGTTCCATTATTCTTTCCAGCTTTTCGGAAGCAGCCAGACCATTTGGATTACAGCCTAACTCTCCTTCAGGAACTTTGAGATTTTTCTTTTGATAGAATTCTTCCCAAAAAACATTGGTTTTTCCTGTTTTCGGATCAATAAACGTCATCGGTTCCAATTTAAAAATATGATCCTGCCGAAAAGCTCTTTCTATGAAATCTGAACAGTAATAGGAATCTTCGTCCAGAATATAATTGAAATTGTAAGGTTTACCTACCATCGATTCTGCCTTTTCAAGCGCGGAAGGAATCGATTTCTGGTATTCGGATTTCAGACGGTATACTATAATCCGCTGTCCTTCCTCAGACTGGTCTTTCAGGAAATCTTTTATCTCCTGCTTCTGCGAACCGCCTTTTGGAGCGGCGTGAAGTACGAAAATTCCGTCTTTACTTTTTTCCACAATACCGATGTGGTCGAAGGAAGCATTTTTCTGCTTTTGGGTGACATTATTGATTGCCCCTGAAAGTCCCGTATCTTTTGCCGTTACAAAAAGTAAATCTCCGTTTTTCAAACCTGAAACATGCGAGTTTTTACACCCCATTATTAGGACAAAAAGGTAAAAAGCCGCAAAAACTTTCAGCAAAAAATTATTTCTTTTTAAAATTGGTTTCATAAATATCAATCCATTCTTCAACAGTCATTTTTTTGCTCATTTCTGCCAGTAATTCCATGGGAATATCTTCCATTTTTTTGAAGCGGACGCAGGATTTCCCCATATCCAGCTTTTTTTTGGAATGTTTCGGAAATTCTTCTACAAACCAGTTCAGCAGTTCGGGTTTCGCATACATTCCCATGTGATACAACGCAACGAAATTTTTCTGGGAGGCAATGCTGATGAAAGGCAAAGGCGATCCGGGTGTACAGTGATAACCATCGGGATACGTTTCCAGAGGAACCGCCCAACCGATCATTCCGTAGCTTGAGCCCTGCGTAAAACCTTCGGGTAAATTATCATTAATTGTATTAAACATCTTTCTGAATATTTCCTGTCTTTCTTCGGGAATTTGAGAAATATAGTCGTCAACGGAAACGGATGGAATCTGCATATTTTTCAGTTTTAATAATTCTTCAAATTAACAAAATTTTACCGGAACAGGATTTTAAATGAATTACTTTGTTTTAACTTTTTTGATTCGAAGGTTTTAATCTTGATGCTTAATTGAACACAAAGCTCACGAAGGTTTTTTAGTTATGAAACCTTTTAAGGTTCACAAAGCCGTTACACTTAACGAAGAATAAGCGAAATTTTTTTTAAGTTTTTGATTCGTAGGTTTTAATCTTGATGCTTAATTGAACACAAAGCTCACAAAGGCTTTTTAATTATGAAACGTTTTTAGGTTCACAAAGCCGTTACACTTAACAAAGAATAAGGGAAAGTTTTTTTAACTTTTTTTGATTCGAAGGTTTTAATCTTGATGCTTCATTGAACACAAAGCTCACAAAGGTTTTTTAATTATTAAGTGTTTTTAGGTTCACAAAGCCGTTACACTTAACGAAGAATAAGGGAAAGTTTTCTTAACTTTTTTTGATTCGTAGGTTTTAATCTTGATGCTTGATTGAATACAAAGCTGAAAAACGATTTTTAACTGAATAAAGGCTATCATTTTGAATAATAGTATAATATTTTTCATTCCTGTTTTATTATACTAATTTAATTCTATAGGGTTATCTCCCTTTTTCCTTAATTGCATTTCTTTCTGTCTTTCCATGATGATTTTTCTTTGTTCCGGAGTAACACTTGTTCCAAGGCTTTCCAGTATTCCTAATGAGTTTTCTATGAAATTTTGTAACGTTTTTTCTAATTCTGTTTTAGTTCTTACCGTTGAATTAGTGTATCTGTTTTCGTATATATTTACCAATCTGTCTTTCAATTTAGAATTAGATACAGATCTTACCAGTTCAAAATCATAATCCCCTTTATTATCAGTTATTTTTATGATTAATCCCGGCAATCCACTGAATTTATACGGACCATAAGGCAATGGAATTTCTGCAGAATACCACGCAGTCCAATTTCTGCCTTTATATGAAACCTCTGCTTTTTTGCAATTAATTGTATTTATTATTTTTGTTTCATCAATAAGTTTCCAATCTTTTATTGCCGATTCTTTATATGACAGTAAAGACATGGCAACTCTTTGAAAATACTGTATATTTTCATTGGTTTGTATGATCGTATAAGAAAACTTTGTTTGTGGCATTGACGTCCCTCTGAAATCAAAAACCCCTCCACCATTATTAATTGCTTTTCTTGAAACAATACCGGCTACAGAATCTCTTTTCAAAGAATTAAGACTACTAAAAAATGTACGATAATCAGCTACCTGAAGTGAGAATAGTTCTTCATCTGTCTGATTAGGATTTAACGTATTTAATTTAGCTTTCAATAAGTAAATGAACTCTCCTCGCAATGAATCTTTAGTATTCAATTGAGAATAAAATAAAATACTGTAAAATAAAACGAATAGTTGAAATAGTTTTTTATGATAAGACATTGCTATTGCTTTTTATTATGAAAAATTGCACATATAAAACCATATGTGCAAATGAAGATTTGTTATTTCTTAACTATTAATAACCGTGTCCACAATAAATTGCTTCAACCATATTGGCCCAAATTTGTCCTTGTTCGTTAGTCCAGTCCTGAGTAGTGGTAGCAGCTACACCACAAGAAGTATAAGTAACAAAAGTGCTCTTGAATTTAGCCGTTTTCTTTGTCTTTTTTAGCACTTTAGTACTTACTATTTTTTTTGCAGCCTTAAGATTTAAGCTTTTTACCGGTGTTCCTTTAGCACTAACAAGAACCGCTACACCAAGCATAGCGACGAAAAATACTTTTTTCATAATTGTATATTTTTTTAAAATTGAACAGCAAATATATAGTTATAAATCAAACAAAAGAGAAAAATTTTATTATGTTAAACCCCTGACAGAAGCCGTTTTAAAACATTATTTCATTTTACTGCTAACTTTTTATAAGAAGTTTATTTAACCGCAAAAGTCGCAAAAGATAAACTAAATGTTTATTTAAAGCTGGTGATTATAAATAAGAAGAACACAATAGTTTTTAAAAATCTTTGATTTTTATTCTTTTGAGCGCTTTGATTATTCTGGGAATTCGCTTTATCATTATCTTTTCCATCTTTTGCGGTTAATTCCGAAATTAATTTAAAGAAGTTCCTAAAATATGCTCACTCTGGCGTTTTAGCTTCGGAGGTTTCCGAAATCATATTCCTTTTGGCGAGGTGGTTTCGGAAGTTCCCGATAGTATGTAACCTTGGGCGGAATACACTCGGAGAGTTCCGAAAGTTTACTCCTCCCGGCGAGATGGTTTCGGCTGTTCCCGAAGGCTTCCTCCTTTCGGCGGTGGCTCTGGAAAGGCGATTGCTTAATTGAACACAATGCTCACTAAGGATTTTTTTAATTATTAAATCTTTTTAGTTTCACAAAGCCGTTACACTTAACAATGAATAATGGTTTTAAGAATATTCGATTTTATGGTTTTGCAACGATTTCTCATCATCAAAATGAACTATTTTAAATCAAAAAAATCAGCCCTAAAAATTTAAGGCTGATTCTTTCAATATTATTTTGATTAAATTATTTCACAAAATTGTAAACGCTGAACATCTGAACGTCCTTCCCGTTTTTGTTCAGAAACAACAATTTATTGTTTGCCGGAACAAATTGTACTAAGTTTCCGTCTGTGAAACCATAATTCTGGAAGAAATTTCTCCCTTTATAATCGAGTGTAAGTTCTTTCGGAGCCAGAGTGTCAAAATCGAAAGATTTCATGGAGAAACCTGTATTTCCGAATGCTCCTTTCGGATAGAATGCAGAAACATACAGATTGTCTCCGGACTCAATCACCTGAACTCTTCTTCCCGAAGGATTGCTTCCGAGCGGTACAAACTGCTTTACTTCTCCTTCTTTATTGAATTTCATTAAAACACCCACATCAAGCTTATATTCAGGATCCGGAAAACGGTTCATTGCAGTCGGCATCGGTCTCGAAATTGTTTCCTGCTGCACCGCCATTAAAACCTCATCTCCTTTTACGATGGTTTTAATCACTTTCACATCGTTCATATCTTTAGCACCCGCAAGATTGGTATTGCTGATTACGGCTTTTCCGGATTTGATGTCGTAGAACATCACTGTTCCGAATGTACTTCCGCCCATCGTAACTGCCTGATTTTTTCTTCCGAAGGTTACCAGATAATCGCTGTCGTTTTTGCTGATGGCATATAATTTTTCAGGAATATATTTATCGTCAAAAGGCAGATCTTTATCTTCCGTGTTGGAAACCATCTCAATTTTATAGGATTCTTTCCAGCCTGCAGCTTTACGAAGCAGTACAATTTTTCCGGAGTTGGTTAAGGTTAATGATTTTTCCACATAATCGCTGCTTAGAGAAATTTCTTTGTTCCAAAGCGGCGTTAATGTTCTTAAATCAATCACCAAAGCATCATTGATGTTATCCGTTTTTTTCGTGGCATATCGGTCGTTGAAAACGGCTGCATATTTTCCGTTCTCAGAAAAAACCACGTAGGTCGTTCCCGATTTGTTCGTAGATTCAATTATATATTTCGCAATACTTTTTGTGGTGAAAGTTCCCGATTTTTTGCTGAAAACGTGCTGAAAAACCTCTTTTCTGTTTTCTTTTCCGAAATATTCTTCCGTAAATGCCACAAATCGGTCTTCATCAATCTGCTGAGAACCCAGATAATTGTGAAGAACACCGTTGGTTTTATTCGCGTAATCCTGAATGTAAGTATCTACAAGGCTTCCGTTCTGATCGAGTTTTCTCATCAGCAGTTTTTTATGCGGAAATACGTTTCTCATCAATCCGTCGATATTAATCGCGCTGAACATATAAGAATTGTAATCGTCTGCCAAAACCAGCTTTTCGTCGGTTTCAAGATTGTCGTCCGTAGTAAATTTTGTTCCCTCCACCACTTTTACCTGTGCAAATGCGCATACAGAAGCGGTAATCATTACAGAGGCAATAATCTGTTTAATCATCTTATTTTCTTTAGTTATTATAAATTTTTTCTTCTAATCTTTTTAATTCGAGGTTGGCATCATAAGACAGCTTAATGTCTACCAAATGTTCCTGAAGTTCGTTTAAATATTTTTCTGCTTCTGTGTAATTTCCCAAAGCAAGATTCAGCCTTATTAAATTGAAATAAAGGTACTCTCCTATTTTCTGGTTGTAAAGGGCTTTTTTATCATTGTAATTGACTTTGGTAAGCGCTGTTTTCCACATTTCGATTCCCTTCTGCATATTTTCCATGGCTACTTTATTGGGCGCGTAATCGGATTTTGCCTGAAGCTTTTTAAGATTGGTGGTTACATAGATATACGCTTTTTCCAGATCATCGTAATCCCCTTTATTTTTTACCGTTTCTAAAGTTACCGATGAATTGATGGTCTGATATCCGAAATTGTCGTTGATGATATTTCTTGTACGGTCCATTGTTCTCTGCAGATATCTTTTTTCGTGGACATTGAGGTTAATTTCATTTGTAGGTACACTTGCAATTTCGGCAAAGTCTGAAAAATAGGTTTTGTCTAATTTCACCACTCCGTTCTGTTTTCCGACAATTCGCACCGGCTGATTGGCAAATGTTTTCCCCTGATTGTCCTGAAAATTGGTTCTCTCCATTTCAACAAGCACATCAAGATAGTTCCCGCCTTTAGAAAAACCCGCTACATCCATCTGTGAAGCAAGAATTTTATTATCGACAATGAGAGCATCTTTAAGATCGGGCTGTCTGTACACCGGCATCGGCGGAATATTGAGAACAGGTCTTGAAGGCAGCCTTAAAATTGGCGCTCCGTTTACAGCGGCTATTTTTTCAACCGCAGATAATTTATTGTACTCGGCAGATTCCAGCTTGAATTTTTCCTGAAGCTTTTTTACTTCCGCTTCATAATCTTTCAGCCTTTCCTGATGTTCGATCTTTGCTGTTTCTACATTCGTCTGATAATTATTTACCTGATTCTGGTACTCTTCTTTAGACATCCTTAAAACATCATCTTTTGTAATATTATAAGGAGATTTTACCGTGATGGTGTAATTTCTGTTGGCAAGATCTGTTGTAAAAACAGGCTCTTTCAGCAACTGAAAACTGATGGTTTCTTTATCAATTCTCTGTCCGAATACAGACTGAACCGAAAACAAAACGACAGGAAAAAGTAAATTTAATTTCTTCATATATCTATTTAAGTTCCGCGCAAAAGTAAAATAAATTATTAATAAAACACTTTCTGTATCTATTATTAAGGAAATATTCATTTTACAGGAACCCTTAAAGTAAATCATTCAACTTAACCCGTTAAAATTCTTTCTTTATAAGCTTTATTTCTTTATTGCGAAATTATATCTTATTTTTGCCATACAAATTTTTTGAACAATGCCGAATATTTCAAACAGAGCACTCCACATGCCGCCATCGCCGGTAAGAAAATTGGTTCCTTTCGCCCTAAAAGCGAAGCAGAAAGGGACAAAAGTTTATCATCTTAATATCGGGCAACCGGATATTGAAACTCCGGAAACGGCACTTAATGCTTTAAAAAATATCGATTTAAAAGTATTGGAATACGCACTTTCTGAAGGAAATATCGACTACAGAAAAGCACTTACAGAATATTATCATTCTTTGGATTTCACAGATCTTACACCGGATAATTTCATTGTAACCAACGGAGGATCAGAAGCTTTAAATTTCGCCATTTCTACTTTATGTGATGATGGTGATGAAGTAATTATTCCTGAACCTTATTATGCGAATTACAACGGATTTACAAGTACTTTCAATGTAAATGTAGTAGCGATTCCGTCTACCATTGATACTGGTTTTGCACTTCCTCCGGTTGAAGAATTTGAGAAAAAAATCACCGAAAAAACAAGAGCCATCGTTATCTGCAACCCCGGAAATCCTACCGGTTATCTTTACACCCGTGAAGAACTTCAGAAATTAGCAGAGATTGCTTTAAAATATGACATCGTAGTTATTTCAGACGAAGTATACAGAGAGTATGTTTACGACGGAAAACAGCAGGTTTCTATGCTGGCTTTTCCTGAACTGGCAGAAAACTGCATCATTATCGATTCAGAATCAAAACGCTATTCAATGTGCGGCGTAAGAATCGGATGTATGATTACCCGTTCTAAAAAAATTCACGATGCGGCTATGCTTTTCGCACAGGCAAGATTAAGCCCTGTTTTACTGGGACAGATCGCGGCAACGGCGGCTCACCAAAATGACGGAGCTTACATCAGAGCGGTAAGGGAAGAATATACCCACAGAAGAAATGTCCTTGTCGATTTACTGAACGCTATTCCGGGAGTAATCTGCCCGAAACCGAAAGGCGCATTCTACTGCGTTGCGGAACTTCCGGTAGATGATACTGAAAAGTTTGCACAGTGGCTTCTGGAAAGCTATTCCCACAATAACGAAACCATTATGGTGGCTCCTGCAGGAGGATTCTACAGCAATCCGGAACTGGGGAAAAAGCAGGTAAGAATTGCTTACGTTCTGAAAGAGGAAGATTTAAGAAGAAGCGCAGCAATCCTTAAAGATGCTCTTGAAAAATACAAATCAGAATTCAGTCTTTAATTTAAACTAACATAATATGTCAGCAATAAAATATCATAGTTTGAAATTGTTCTCACTATTTATTTTATTGCTGATATTTTTTTCATGTAACAGCAAAAAGGAAGAAAATTATTCCGGAAACGCCAACGAAATTATTTCAATAAGCTATTCGGATATCGGTGGAGATCTCGGAAATTACAAAATCGTAAAAATTAACAAGGATTCTGTTTTTGCAGAACAGGGAGTTTCAGCAAAGAAAATCCATAAAGAATGGAAATCTGCAATAACCCCGCAAATCTGGAAAAGAGTAACGGCGTCTCTTAATGTAAAAACGTTAGACAAAATCGAAAGCTCTCCCAGCAAACAGCCGGTTGACGGATTTGATGAAACTTTCCAGATCAGAACACCGAAAAAATACCACGTTTATGTAAATTCGTATTCAGATACTATTTATTATCAACAGCTTCAGAAATTAAAAGACCAGATTAACGTCCTTCTTCCAACAGAATATAACTAAAACAATGCACGAAAATTATTCACTAAAGCCATACAATACTTTCGGAGTAGATGTAAAAGCAAGATATTTCACCGAAATACATACCGTTGAAGAACTTAAAGAAGCTATTAGTTTCTCCCGCTCTCATTCGCTTAATACTTTATTTTTAGGAGGCGGAAGCAATGTTTTATTTACAAAAGATTTTGACGGATTGGTGATTAAATTAAACCTGAAAGGAATTTCCGTGCTGCCTGTAAATGAAAACGAAGTTCTGGTTACGGCAAAAGCAGGCGAAAACTGGCACGAATTCGTGATGTTCTGTCTGGATAAGAATTTTGGCGGACTGGAAAACCTTTCCTTAATTCCGGGGAACGTAGGAACTTCGCCGATGCAGAATATCGGAGCTTACGGAACTGAAATTAAAGATGTTTTCTATGACTGCAAGGTTTTAAATCTTGAAACACTGGAAATTGAAACTTTTGATCTTGAAAAATGCAGATTCGGGTACAGAGACTCAATTTTTAAGCAGGAAGGAAAAGGTAAATATGTGATTGTAGAAGTTTCGTTCAGACTTACCTTCCGAAATCATAAAATCAAAACAGAGTACGGCGCAATACAGTCTGAACTTGAAAGTTTAGGTATTGAAAATCCTACAATTCAGGATGTTTCCAGAGCGGTTATCAATATCAGACAAAGCAAATTACCCGATCCTAAAGAAACAGGAAATGCGGGAAGTTTCTTTAAAAATCCGACGATTCCTTTGGCTCAGTTTGAAACATTACAGCAGAAATTTGAAAACATTCCGGGATATCCGAACGGAAATTCTGTAAAAGTTCCTGCAGGATGGCTGATTGAACAATCCGGCTGGAAAGGAAAACAAATAGGAAATGTTGCCTCTCACAAATTACAGGCTCTGGTCATCGTTAACGCAACCGGAAACGCAACCGGAAAGGAAATTTTTGATTTTTCAACAGAGATTATTAATTCCGTGAAAGAAAAATTCGGGATTGAACTGGAAAGGGAGGTGAATATTATTTAAAAACTGATCATGTCACAAAATTTATCAGAAAAAGAATTCGAAAAGCAGATCGAAAAACATTTTCGTAAAAAACATTACATAAAAATTTACTTTTTTGACGAAAGTTCAGAAGATTTGACATCGGGTTTCATCATTAAATTTTCTGATACTTTTTTGATGCTTCAGGAATGTCACAACTTTACTCTGGACGGAATAAAAGTGATTCCGTATAACAGAATTTCAGGCTTCCGTCATAATAAATTCGAAAAAGCATCAGAACGAATATTTTCTCAAGAAATGCTGATTACATTCGATCAAGACATTATAAAAAACACTTCTTTAAAAAACTTTGAATCTTTATTTAAATCAATAAAAGACCAAAATTTCCACTGCATCATTGAAGGAATAAAAAAAGATAAATTTACCTTTACAATAGGAGAAATACTGGAGGTAAATGAAAAGTCAGTAACTGTAAAAAATTATGACGCAACCGGAAAAATTGATAAAAAACCAAGTAAAATACTTTTCAAAAATATAGAGTTTGTAACTTTCAATGATAAGTATTCATTAACTTTCAGAAAATATTTAAAAGAATAATAAAGACACACAAATATGAAAATAGCAATTCTCGGAGCCGGAAATATGGGCTTATCCTTTTCAAAATCTTTTTTGAAATACGAACTGATAAAGCCTGAAAACCTTCATTTAATTACAAGAAACCAGTCTAAATTTTCAAAAATCTCGGAAGAATTTCCAAAATCTAAGATCTCTACTTTCGATGAAGTGAAAGATTTAGACGCAGATTTAATTATCATTGCCGTAAAACCTCAGGATTTTCAGCACGTAGCGGAAAATTTCCGGTTTCAGTTAAAAGAAAACCAGATGGTTTTATCGATTATGGCAGGAATTAAAATTGAGAAAATTCAGAAATTATTAAATCATCCATTGGTTGTAAGAGCCATGCCCAATTCTCCTACTCTTCTCGGAATGGGAATTACAGGCTACACTTCTGCGGAAGGAATTTCTTTCAGCCAGTTAATCAATATCGAAAGACTATTAAATTCTACCGGAAGATCTGTTTATCTGGAAAATGAAGAATTGTTAGACAGCGTTACCGCGCTTTCGGGAAGCGGACCTGCTTATTTTTACTACATTATCGATGCGATGATAAAAGCGGGTGTAGAAATGGGAATCGAAGAAAATCTTTCCCAGCTTTTTGTAAAACAGACGATGTTGGGAGCGTATCATTTAATCAACAATTCGGATAAAAGTCTGGAAGAACTCATAAAAGATGTGGCTTCCAAAGGCGGAACCACTGAAGCTGCCCTGAAATCATTCAATGAAAATAATTTAAAGGAAATTCTGAAGGATGGAATTCTCAGTGCAGAAAAACGTGCGAAGGAACTGAACGGATAATCAGACTTTTTCAGAGGATAAATAAAATCGACTTCAGCCTGAATTTATACTAAGTTTCGGCTAAAGCCGATTTTCTTTTTTTAATCTGAGTTCGGGATAAGTCTTCTTAAACGCAAGTTTAAACAAAGAGATTCAATTATGATGAATTCAGCTTTTAGGATATGCAAAGGCGTAAAACTGATCAAAGTAATACCATTTTGTCTTTTTTAAATAAACGAAGTGCCTTTGTTTAGCTTATCAACTTTTAATAGGTAAAAAAAATCTTTTGTTTTGCTTTGCGATAAATCAATACAATACTACAAACCAATTATTTAAACTTATTTCTTATCCAAACTGAGTTTTTTTATCATTATAATAAACTAAAATCCATTTCTATTGATGTATTCTTAAATATTTCAAACCATCCCGCTTGGAAATCGTTTTTCGATAAAATTCTTCATCAAAAAGCCTAGAAATACCCCAAAAGTATTCAGAATAATATCATCCACCTCAAAAATTCCCATTCTGGAAAAGTACTGAAGTGCCTCTACAATGGTAATTGCCGAAATAAACGTAAAAAGAAGATTCTGTAAATCCTGAAGTTTAGGAAAAATCCAGCCTAGAAATCCGAAGGGAATAAACATCACCACATTTCCGACAACAATAGTCACGATTTCTTTCCATGAAATACATCCTTTAATGAAATTAATGGTAGAAAATATCGGCTCTATGGTTAACAGATTATCTTCCATCTGCGTTCTGCCCATCCCGAAAAACATGAGGTACAGCAAAAACAGCGTGTAGGGAACGATAATAATTTTATAAGATTTCTTTAACATCGTTTGCAAATTTATTCATTTCAAAAACATTAAATTTGTATGTTAAATCAATTTAATGAAATACGTTTTACTTACGCTCATTTCAGCGATGCTTTTGTCCGTTTCGTGGCCTACTTACGGCGTTCCGTTTTTTATATTTTTTGCGCTTGTTCCGCTTTTGATGATGGAACACGGCGTGTCTAAATTTTCAGATTACAACAGAAAAAGCTGGGTGGTTTTCGGACTTTCCTACCTCTGTTTTGTGATCTGGAATGTGGTAACAACAGGATGGCTTTATGGTTCCAAAAATCCGGACGGAAGCCATTCTATGATGGCGGTTGTATTTCCGGTTCTGGTCAATTCTTTCCTGTATTCATTGGTTTTCCAGTGCTATCACTGGTACAAAAATGCACAGGGAACCTATTGGGGTTTAGGATTTCTGATCGCAATCTGGATGAGCTTTGAAAAGTTCCATTTAGGATGGGAATTAACGTGGCCATGGCTGAATCTTGGAAATGTTTTTTCCGATTATCCTAAACTTATCCAGTGGTACGATACTTTGGGCGCAACCGGCGGAAGCTTCTGGATCCTGCTCATTAATGTATTGATTTTCTACACTGTAAGAATCTGGGAAGCAGGAAGAAAAAGAAAAGAACTTATTAAGAACACCTCCATTGTCGCCGCTTTAATCATTATTCCGATGATTATTTCTGTGGTGAAATATAATAATTTTGATGAAAAACCCATCGGAAGCGTTAATGTTCTGATGCTTCAGCCTGATCTGGATCCGTATGCAGAAAAGTATACGCAGGACAGCTTAACCATCGAAAACGATCTTCTAAGCCTTGCCGAAAGAAATTCTAAAACAAAAATAGACTATTACATTGCGCCCGAAACTGCGCTTCCGGGAAGAGGTTCTATTTCGGAAACCGCTTTTGAAAAGAGTGTTATTTTAAACAATCTTAAAGGATTTTTAACTAAACATCCGGGTTCGGTTTTCGCAACAGGAATTTCTTCGCATCGTTTTTTTACAAGTGAAAACAATTTGCCGAAAGAAGCTTACCAGATTCATACAGGACTTTGGGTGGAAAGTTTCAATTCGGCGGTGCAGGTTATTCCTAATCAAAAGGTAGAAGTCTACCACAAAGGAAAGCTCGTTCCGGGTGTGGAAATCTTCCCCTATATGAACTATTTAAAGCCTCTTTTGGGTGATGCGATGATTAATCTGGGCGGAACAGTAGCTTCTCTGGGAACCGATAAAGAAAGGGTTGCTTTTTCAAATCCTTTCAACAAAGGAAAAGTTGCTCCGATCATCTGTTATGAAAGTATTTATGGTGAATTTACGGGAGAGTATGTAAAAAAAGGCGCCAATTTTTTAGCCATCATGACCAACGATTCATGGTGGGGCGTTACAGAAGGGCATAAACAGCTTCTTTCCTACGCAAAATTAAGAGCTATTGAAACCCGAAGAGAAATCGCAAGAGCTGCAAACAGCGGAATTTCTGCGCATATTAATGCGAAAGGGGAAATCATGGAAGATACTTTTTACGGCGATAAAACCGCTTTATTTTCTAAAATAAACCTGTATGATGGGATGACTTTTTATACGAGATCAGGAGATCTTCTGTCAAGATTCTCCATTTTTGCTTTAGGATTTCTGCTGTTTTATTTTTTAATCCGCTGGTTTCAGAGAAAGACGCAGAAGGCTTAAAAATTATTATTTCCGGAATATGAAATAAATCATTCTTAAAGCCAGTGCGTGCTGTGAGTGATATTACCAGAAATCGGGATTAATAATCTGTATATTATTTATAAATAATTTTGTAAAAGATTTGTCTATCTGAAAAATTCTTCGTTATTTTGCACACTCAAATATTATAGTACAAATAAGAACATCGAGATATGTCAAGAATTTGCCAAATAACAGGAAAGCGTGCAATGGTTGGTAACAACGTTTCTCACGCTAATAACAAAACGAAGCGTCGTTTTGAAATTAACTTATTAGAGAAGAAATTTTACCTTCCGGAGCAGGATAAGCACGTAACACTGAAAGTATCAGCTCATGGATTGAGAGTGATTAACAAGATTGGAATCGAGGAAGCTATTGAAAGAGCTACTAGAAACGGATTGATAAAAAAGAACTAAATCATGGCAAAAAAAGGAAACAGAGTTCAAGTAATCCTTGAATGTACAGAGCACAAAGAAAGCGGTATGCCAGGAATGTCAAGATACATTTCTACAAAAAATAAAAAGAACACTACAGAGAGATTGGAATTGAAAAAATACAATCCTGTTCTTAAGAAAGTTACAGTTCACAAAGAAATCAAGTAATTTATAAAATATAATTTACCATGGCAAAGAAAGTAGTAGCAACCCTACAAACCGGGTCTAAAAAAATGACCAAAGTGGTGAAAATGGTGAAGTCTCCAAAATCAGGAGCTTACGTTTTCGAAGAAAAAGTAATGAATGCAGACGAAGTTGACGGTTATTTGAAAAAATAATCTTCACTTTATTTACAATATAAAAAACTACTCATATTTTGGGTAGTTTTTTTGTTATCTTTGCTTTTAATCTAATCTGGAAGTCATAAGCTGGGTGCCGGAAGTTTATTACATATCATTGTAAAGTAAGATTGTAAACTTTAATCCTCCATCTCCCGCTTCCATCATTAAAACATAAAATTCCGTAATTCATAAGATGAGTTGGTTTAAGAATATTTTTAAAAAAGAAGAAAAAGAAACGTTAGATAAAGGATTGGAAAAATCCAGCCAGGGTTTCTTTGAAAAAATGACGAAAGCCGTAGTCGGCAAAAGCAAAGTAGATGATGAAGTTCTTGATGATCTTGAAGAAGTACTCATTGCATCCGACGTTGGCGCATCCACCACCATCAAAATTATAGAAAGAATTGAAGAACGTGTTGCAAGAGACAAATACGTTGGTGTAAACGAACTTGATAAAATCCTTCGTGAAGAAATCTCAGGTCTTCTGCTTGAAAATCCACACGCCGGAACCGGAAATATCGACACTTCCAAAAAGCCTTACGTCATTATGGTTGTTGGTGTAAACGGCGTAGGAAAAACGACCACTATTGGAAAACTGGCACATCAGTTTACTTCAGAAGGGAAAAAGGTGGTTTTAGGAGCAGCAGATACCTTCAGAGCCGCTGCAGTAGATCAGTTGGTGATCTGGAGCCAAAGAGTCGGAGTTCCTATTGTAAAGCAGGAAATGGGATCAGATCCGGCTTCCGTTGCTTTTGATACGGTACAGAGTGCGGTTGCCCAAAATGCAGACGTGGTTATCATTGATACGGCAGGAAGACTTCACAACAAAATTAACCTGATGAACGAGCTTTCAAAAATCAAGAGAGTAATGCAGAAGGTTATTCCGGATGCTCCTCATGAGATTCTACTGGTTCTTGACGGCTCTACCGGTCAGAATGCTTTTGAACAGGCAAAACAGTTTACAGCCGCTACGGAAGTTAATGCTTTAGCGGTTACCAAACTCGACGGAACTGCAAAAGGAGGCGTTGTTATCGGAATTTCAGACCAATTCCAGATTCCTGTGAAATATATCGGCGTTGGAGAGAAGATGCAGGATTTGCAGTTGTTTAATGGTACGGAGTTTGTAGATTCTTTTTTCAAGAAAAGATAACAACTAATATTTTTTTATAAATTAGTTGTATCTATTAACACTAATTTTAAAAAAATAATTATTATGTTTACATTTATTCTTTGGATTATCTTTGGACTAGTTGTAGGAGCTTTGGCTAAAATGATTATGCCGGGCAAACAAAACATGGGTTGGTTAATGACCTGTATTTTAGGAATTATAGGTGCCTTAGTAGGCGGATTTATTGCCAATGCTGTTTTTGGAGGAGGCGGAGCAAGCGACGAAAGAATGTTTCACTTCTGGCCCATTATATTTTCAGTGGGAGGCGCTTTAATTGTTCTGTGGATCTACGGAATGCTTACCAAAAAAAGCTAAACTCGATTAGGATAAAAAATTAAAACGGCGGATTTGAAATTCAAATCCGCCGTTTCTTGTAAAATATATATAATTTAGTTAGTTGATTTTGATCTGGTAAGGCATTTCCATTTTCACTTCAGACTGTAGTTTTCTTTCCTCTACGATCTGTTCTAAGAGTTCATAATTTGCTTTTCCGATTTTGTTTTTCACCACTCTTGCAGAAATATCATCTTCATTAAGATCTTTAAAGATCTGCTCGAAAGGGGTCATGCTTTTAGGATAAGAAGAAACTTCGTAAGATTTTAATCCTGCTTTCTGAGCAGCAAATTTTACGGCATCATTCAATGTTCCCAATTCATCAACAAGACCGATCTGTTTGGCTCTTGTTCCGCTCCATACTCTTCCTCCTCCTACACTGTCAATCTGTTCAAAAGTCTGTTTTCTATTCTGCGTTACAAAATGCACGAATCTTTTATAAGTTCCTTCCACACTTCTTGTAATCAAACTCACCCCATAAGGCGTAACTCCGTTTAGAGAAGAATAATATTGAGAATTCGCATTGGTAGAGACAATATCTGAACGGATTCCGTTTTTATTCGCAATATCTTTGAAGTAAGGAATTACTCCGAAAACTCCGATCGATCCCGTAAGTGTATTGGGTTCAGAATAAATTTTATCTGCCGCCATTGCTATATAATACCCTCCGGAAGCCGCATAATCTCCAAAGGAAACAATTAATGGTTTTTTCTTTTTCAACTGCTGAAGTTCAAACAAAATTTCATCCGAAGCGTTTGCACTTCCTCCCGGAGAATTAATTCTGAAAACGACCGCTTTCACTTTATCATTATCCTGAAGTTCTTTAATGTATTTAATATATTTCTCGGAATGGATATCATTATAATCGTCTCCTCCATTAATAGAACCTGAAGCATACAGAACTGCTACTCTGTCTCCTGATTTTTCATCATCAGAATAAGAAGCAATATATTTACCTAAAGAAATTTTATTTAACTTATCGTCTCCTGATAAATTTAACTTCGATTTAATTAATTGATCGTATTCTGTTTTCTGAATAAGCTTATCTGCCAGTTTATATTTTAAACTTAAATCAGGAATCATTCCGTAAAGACTGTCCACAACCGTTCTGAACTGTGCCGTATCTATTTTTCTTGAAACCGCCATTCTTGAAGAAGTGTTTTTCCAGATATCATTTAAAAGTGTGCTTAACTGCTCTTTATTTTCCGGAGAAATATCGTTTCTCAAAAAAGGTTCAACAGCAGATTTAAATTTTCCGTGACGGATAACTTCAATCCCGATTCCGTATTTATCGGCAAAATCTTTATAAAAAGCGACTTCCGTTGCCAGACCTTTAAGCTCGATCATTCCCGAAGGATTAAGATAATACTGATCTGCAACCGATCCTAAATAATAAGCCGCCTGAGAAACCGTATTTCCATAAGCATAAACAAATTTCCCACTCTTTTTAAAATCCTGAATAGCATTTCTGAGATCGTCAATCTGAGTAATTCCTGCATTTAAATAATCGGCTTCAATACTTATTCCTTTAATATTATCATCGGTTTTTGCTTTTTCGATGGCTTCAATAGCATCATAAATCAACACATTTTTTGTTTGTTCGCTAATATTAAAAAGTCCTTTCTGCTCTTCTGTAGGACTATCTATTATATTGGTTTTTAAATTAATCGTAAGGACAGAATTTTTCTTTACCACTACGGATTTCTCACTTCCCATCGCGCTGAACACAAGCATGATGACGAAAAAGAAGAAAAACACAGCGCATAAAATGACAATTGCCACTATATTTGCCAGTACATTTTTAAAAAAACTTTTCATAAATCAATCATTTTAATAATATGTCGCAACATAAAGTCGTTTTGTTACTCGGAAGTAATCTTGGAGATCAAAAAAAAAATCTTGAAACCGCTATAAAAAAACTGCAAAATGGTGGAAATGAAATATTAAAATTAAGTGAATTTTTAATATCCGAGCCTGTAGAATTTGCCAGTTCTAATATTTTTTGTAATATTGCACTGATAATGTTGACTCATCTTTCGCCTATTCAACTGCTTGATTTTGTTAAAAGTATTGAACAAGAAATGGGAAGAACTAACGATTCTAAAGCTTCAGGAGGATATTCTGATAGAGTAATAGACATAGATATCGTTACATATAATGAATTAAAATTTGTCTCAGAAAGATTGGAAATCCCTCACAAAAAGCATCTTTTTGAAAGAGAATTTTCCAGAACATTATTAAAGCATTTTATCAAATAAAACATAAAACATATTGTATGAAATTAGGTTTATTATTATTGGCTACGTTGCCTATCGCTGCTTACGCACAAGATAGTATAGCTGTTACTTCAAATGATAGGTATCCAAATACATTCTCTTCAGGTTCTGCCAATGTTCAACCTTTCGACACAAAAGCTAAAAGATTTAACGACTGGTCTGTATCAGTAGGTGGAGGTGCTGCTTTTATGGTACACTCCGATCTTAAATCTATTACAGATAAAAAGATCAACTGGGGATACAACACTTATGTAAGCTTAGACAAACAGATTAACCACGTTGTAGGAATCAGCCTTATTTATCAGAGAGGTGAAACCAATCAGAGAGGGCAGCTTGAAGGTGCTGCAGGTGTAGCTGCCGGAGTTGCAGAAGCAAAAACAAAATATAATCAGGTTGCTTTAATGGGAGATGTTAACTTTTCTAATCTCTTAAGAAGAGTAGACAATCATTCTCCATACAGATGGGCATTGCACGGTTATGCAGGTATCGGTTTAATGAACTATAATACCTCTTTGTACGATAATAATGAGTTCAGATGGAGCACTACTCCTGCCAGAATACCTTTATTTATCAACCAAAAATTAGACATCAACTCGGTTTATTATCAGTTTGGTGCCGGTTTGAAGTATAAAGTTTCGAAACTTATCGACATTGAAGCAAGAACAATGTATATCATCAGTGGAGACGACGAATTCGACGGTGGCGGTAACGCAGGTCCGGCAGATTATGATGTTACTTCAAAAGTTTCAAAATATAATATGCTTAATAAAAGAAGATCAGACAATGCATGGACTGTTAACCTGGGAGTTTCTTTCAAATTAGGAAAACACAATTCTCACCTTGCATGGCACGATCCGCTTCAGGAAGCTTATTACAGAGCCTATGTTCTGGAAAATAAAAGTACAGATCTTGTAGTTTGTGAAAAAGGAGATCTTGATAACGACGGAGTATGTGACGATTGGGACAGACAGCTTGATACTCCTGCAGGAGCAAGAGTAGACGGAGCCGGAGTTGCTTTAGACATGGATCTGGATGGCGTAATCGATTTATATGATAAGTGTGTAACGGTTCCGGGGCCGGTTGAAAACCAAGGTTGTCCAACTACAACTAAATAACTATAACTAAATCATTTAATTAACTAAATAAAAAATACACTATGAAATTAAGTTTAGCAATTGTTGCATTAGCACTTACTGTTCCTACAGTTGCCTTTGCACAGGACTCAACTGCGGTAGTTTCAAACGGGCAATATCCAAATACGTTCTCATCGGGCTCTGCAAATGTTTCCCCGTTTACCAATAAATCTAAACGTTTTAACGATTGGGCAATCTCTTTCGGTGCTGGTGTACCTTTAATGCAGTCTTCAGATTTAACATCTATAAAAAACGGAAACGGTAAAAACCTTTTTGGTTATTCTGCATATGTGAGTATTGATAAAGCTATTACTCATGCTTTTGGTATTAATTTACAATATGACAGAGGTGAAACCAGACAAGGATGGTTCAATACCAAAGATTCTGCCCCTAGTGATGCCTCTGCAACTCAGCACGTAGGTGCAAGAACGCAATATGATGCGATCTCATTATTAGGAGATATTAACTTCTCAAACCTATTCAGAAGAGTTGATAACCATTCTCCTTACAGATGGGCTTTACACGGATATGCAGGTGTGGGAACAATAGCATACAGAGCTTTCCAGAAGGATGAAAAAGGACAAAGACTGGCTGCGGAAATTAAGCCGTTCCAGCTTGGTTCAATGTTCGCTCAGGCAGGTGCCGGTGTGAAATTTAAAGTAAACAGAAGAATCGACATAGAAGGTAGATTAATGTATGTAATGACCGGAGATGATGAATTCGATGGTGGAGGCCGTAAATACGATCCGATCAACCAGCGTGAAGAACAGGTTTCTGATAACTTCTTTAATGCTACTTTAGGGGTTTCTCTAAAACTTGGAAAACACGAATCTCACTTAATGTGGCATGATCCGCTTCAGGAGATCTACTATAAACTAGATGTTTTGGCTAACAAAAACCAGGATATTGAAGTTTGTAAGAAAGGAGATCTTGATAACGACGGTGTTTGCGACGATTGGGACAGACAGCTTGATACTCCTGCAGGTGCAAGAGTGGACGGTGCAGGTGTAGCTCTTGATACTGATCTTGACGGTGTAATCGATCTTTACGATAAGTGTGTAACCGTTCCGGGACCAGTTGAAAACCAAGGCTGTCCTACAACAGCTCCTACTCCGGTTGGACCTGTAACTGATTCTACAAGAACTCTGGAAGGAATTGAATTTGATCTGAATTCAGACAGAATTTTACCTTCTAACACTCCAATTCTTAACAACGCAGTAAATTACATTAATTCTTCCAGTGGATCTTATACGGTAGTTGGAGCAACAGATACAAGAGCTTCTGATGCGTACAACCAAAAACTTTCCGAAAGAAGAGCGAACAACGTAAAAGATTATTTAATTAAAAACGGAGTTCAGTCTGGTAAATTAAACGCAGTAGGTAGAGGTGAAAAAGATCTTAAGTATCCTGAATGTAACCCTGCTACAAAATGCCCTGAATGGAAAAACAGAGCAAACAGAAGAGTTTACTTCGAAGCTAAATAATTAAATTTATTATTAAATACATAAAAGCCATGCATTGCGTGGCTTTTTTTGTCGGAATACTTTTATTACTTTTATCCCATGATTTCTCAGCAAGATTTTCAAGAGCTAAAATTTAAAACCCTGAAACATTTCTGGGGTTATGATGGTTTTCGGGATTCTCAGGAAGCGATTATCGATTCTGTTATCAATGAAAAAGACACTCTTGTTCTTCTGCCGACCGGAGCCGGAAAATCGCTTTGCTATCAGCTTCCTGCTTTATTAAAAGAAGGAACTTGTCTGGTTATTTCCCCTTTACTGGCTTTGATGAAAGATCAGGTAAACCAATTGAAATCAAGAGGAATCGAAGCAGAATATCTGTCTTCGGAACTGGATGAGTATGATGCTGAAAATATCTATGACCGATGCAAAGAAGGACTGACAAAGTTGCTGTATATTTCTCCCGAACGAATTACCAATAAACAGTTTCTGCAGAATATTGAAGAAATCGAACTGTCATTCATTGCAGTAGATGAAGCGCATTGCATCTCAGAGTGGGGACAGGATTTCCGTCCGAGTTATCAGAATATCAAAGAATTCAGAAAAAACAATCCTGAAATTTCGTGTCTGGCTTTAACGGCAACTGCTACGCCAAAAGTTCTGGAGGAAATAAAATTAAAACTGGAACTGAAAAATCCACAAGTCTTTCAAAAAAGTTTTAAAAGAGACAATATTAAAATTTTCATGGAAGAAGTTTCGGATAAATTTCAGAAAGTCTTCGATATTTTAAAATTCTCCAACGAATCGGGAATCGTTTATGTGAGAACGAGAAAAGAAGCCGAACTCCTCAGTGAATTTCTGAAAAAAAATCAGCTTAAAAATGTAGATTACTTTCACGCAGGTTTATCCACGAAAGAAAAAAATACCAAACAGGAAATATGGAACAGAAGCAGTAACCATGTTTTAATTTCCACCAATGCTTTCGGGATGGGAATTGATAAGGATAATGTACGTTTTGTACTTCATTACTCTCCTGCTCCTTCCATTGAAAATTATTATCAGGAAATCGGTCGTTCCGGAAGAGACGGAAAAGAAAGTTTTGCATTTCTGCTTTGGAATAAGCAGGAACTTTTAAATTTTGATCAGATTTTAAAGAACCAGATTCCCAATAAAGCTGAATTTCTAAAAATCGTCACTTACCTCTACTCTATTTTTCAGGTTGCTGAATTTGAGCTTCCGGAAAAAGTTTTTCAACTGAATATCAACGGAATTTATAATTTCACGAAACTTTCGAATGCGAAGATCAGAAACGTTCTCAATTTTCTTCACAATCAGGAAATTATTTATTTTAACGAACATAAAAGTCTTTCATCACTACAACTTTTGATGGAAGCCCATGAAATCGATCAGCTGCCACGAAAAGATGCCTATTTTTTAGAATTGATGCTTCGTACGATTTCCGGAATTACTACACATAAAGTGATGTTCAGTGAACAGCAGGTAAGCGGAAAAATCGGATCAAGTGTGGAACTGATTAAAGAAAGACTAAAAGAACTTCAGCAAAAAGGATATGTGGAATATATTGATGGTGCTTTAACCAGCGTAAAATTTCTGAAACCAAGAGATGAAAGATTAAACAGCTCTGTGTACTGGAAACTTTTTGAACATATTCAGAAAAATAAAATCCAGAAGTGGGAAGAAATGAAATTTTACATCGAAGATGAAAAATACTGTAAAATGAAGCTCATCCTAAACTATTTCGGTGAAAAAAATGCTAAAAACTGTGGGCAATGCTCTGTCTGTGAGCGAAATAAACAGTCAATCTTCGGGAAAAATATTTCACACCAGATTCTGAATCTGCTCGGCAAAAGACCGGCAACGATTGAAGAACTTTCTATCCAGCTGAGCTATCATTCAAAAGAGAATATTCTGGAAAATTTAATTTTTCTTCTGGATACCGGTAAAGTAAAAATGCTGAATTTCAGAACGTATGCTTTGGCTTAAGATACTTCAGTAAGCTCAGCATTACATTTTTCTGATTCCAACTGTCAATTTTAAAATCAAATCTTTCAATCCTTCCTCAAAGACCTTATCTTTGCACTATGAAATCATTGAAAGTTGTATTTTTAGGAACTCCGGAGTTTGCCAAAGCTTCTCTGGAAGCCATTCATCATTCTCATCACGAAGTTGTGGGCGTTGTAACGGTTGCAGATAAAGCGAGCGGACGAGGACAGAAAATCAATCAGTCTCCGGTAAAAGTTTTTGCCGTAGAAAATAATCTTCCTGTTTTTCAGCCTGAAAAGCTTAGAAATCCCGAGTTTTTAGAGGAATTGAGAAAACTGGAAGCCGATGTTTTTGTGGTGGTCGCTTTCAGAATGATGCCGAAAGTTTTGTTTGAAATGCCAAAAATGGGAACTTTCAACCTTCATGCTTCTTTACTTCCCGATTACAGAGGTGCTGCACCGATCAATTATGCGATTATTAACGGTGAAGAAAAATCAGGAGCTACAACGTTTTTTATCAATGAAAAAATTGATGAAGGAAATATTCTTCTTCAGGAAGAACTCCCTATTTTACCGGATGAAAATGCAGGAAGCCTTCACGACAGACTCATGGAAATGGGCTCTGAACTTGTGGTAACAACATTAAACGGATTGGCAGAAAATTCAATTACAGAAAAACCACAGCCTCAAGTTGAGCATCCGAAAAATGCATTTAAAATTTTTAAAGAAGATACAAGAATCGACTGGACGAAAAATTCGAAAGGAATTCATCAGTTTATTTTGGGAATGTCTCCTTATCCTGCAGCGTTCACCACTTTAAAGATAGGCGAAGAAGAAAAAGGACTTAAAATTTTCGGTGGAAAATTTGAAATTTCGGATCATGGAAAAACAGCCGGAAGTTTGGAAATCTCTAAAACCGGATTTAAGATTTTTACCCAAGACGGAGAATATTTTCCATCAGAATTACAGCTTGAAGGAAAAAAGAGAATGAACATCAAAGATTTTCTGAACGGTTTCAGGAATTTCGACGAAATAAAAATGGCTTGATTTCTCAAGCCATTTTTATTTCGTCGAAGTGAATTGTCAACAGTGAATTCATTTCATTATCAATTTTAGCATTGTATTCACTTGCAGAGCAAAATTGACCATTCACAATTCACATTTTATAGCTGTACCATTTCAGTTACCTCAACATCATATCCGCCAACCTGCGGCTTCACATTAGGATTCTGGGTAATTACTTTAAATTTATTAATTCCCAGATTTTTAAGAATTTGAGTTCCGATTCCGTAATCTCTGTAGTTGAATGCTAAAGTCGGATGCTGCTGTTGTCCGTCCTGATAATTAAGGAACTGCTGTAGTTTTCTTAATGTATTTTCAGAGTTTGAAACATTATTAATGAAAACAATGGCTCCTTTTCCTGCTGCATTTACCATAGAGGTTACTTTTTCCAATTGAGGTTTCTCTCCGTTATTCAGCCTCGTTAAAACATCAAAATAAGAATCTGATGACTGAACTCTTACCAAAACAGGCTCATCAACCGTCCATGAACCTTTGGTTAAGGCAAAATGGATCTGATCGTTGGATGTTTCTCTGAAAGCAAAGAAATCGTAATCTCCGTAAGCGGTTTTTACTTTTCTTTCTTCAATTCTTTCAATAAGATTTCCTTTTTTAAGCTGATAATGAATTAAATCTTCAATGGAAACTATTTTCATATCATGTTTCTGTGCAAAAGCATAAAGCTCAGGCAAACGCGACATAGAACCGTCTTCATTCATGATTTCACAGATTACCCCTCCTTCTTTAAGACCGGCAAGACAAGTTAAATCTATTGCAGCTTCTGTGTGTCCTGCTCTTTTCAGAACACCTCCTTTTTTGGCTCTTAACGGAAAAATATGACCGGGACGCATGAAATCTGTCGGCTTGGATTTTTCATCCATCAGAGCCAGAATGGTTTTTGCTCTGTCGCTTGCAGAAATTCCGGTAGAAGTTCCGTTTCCTAAAAGGTCTACAGACACCGTAAAAGCTGTTTCTTTCGGATCACTGCTTCGGCTTACCATTACTTCAAGACCAAGCTCATCACATCTTTTTTCGGGAAGCGGCATACAGATAAGCCCTCTTCCGTGAAGCGCCATAAAGTTGATAATTTCAGGTGTTGTAAGCTCTGCCGCACAAAGAAAATCTCCTTCGTTTTCTCTGTCTTCATCATCCACTACTATGATTATTTTACCATTTTTAAGGTCTTCTATTGCCTCTGGAATAGTATTTAACTTAATATCAGACATTTTTACTTTTTAAATTTTTGCAAAGATACTTATAAAAATATGCATCTCCCAATATTATAAATTCTTTATTATTCGCCAAATACGGAGTTTTTAGCTTTTCTGAAAATATGATAAGACTCCAGTCTTTTCTGATGGTCATAAATATGAGAATTAATCATCAGTTCATCCACATTAAATTTTTCCTGAAAACTTTTCAATTTCTCTTCGATTTCATTCTGATCTCCAATGAAAGTGTATCTCAGTTTCTGCAAAACCATGGATTTTTCCATAGGCGACCAGATGTCGTCCATATCATCAACCGGCGGCGCAAAAGGCTTTCTGTCGTTTCTTACAATATTAATGAAAGCCTGAAACAAAGTTGTGGACATTTTATGCGCTTCTTCCGAAGTTTCTGCTGCAACTCCGTTTACACAGGCAATGATGTAAGGTTTGTCTAAGTATTTTGACGGTTCAAAATGTTCTCTGTAAATATTGAAAGCCATTTCCATCTGCTCCGGCGCAAAATGCCCCGCAAAAGCATACGGAAGTCCCAATTCCGCGGCTAGAAATGCACTGTCTGTGCTGGAACCTAAGATATACATCGGAATATCCAGTCCCTCTCCCGGAATGGCACGAACCAAAGCATCACGGTTTTCTTTGGAAAAATATTTCTGTAATTCTAAAATCTGTCTTGGAAACTGCTGGTTAATCATTCCCGGATTTCTTCCTAAAGCCTGAGCGGTTAAACCATCTGTTCCGGGAGCTCTTCCCAAACCAAGATCAATTCTTCCGGGAAATAGGGATTCAAGGGTTCCGAACTGTTCGGCAATCACTAATGAACTGTGATTCGGAAGCATAATTCCTCCGGAGCCCACTCTTATTTTTTTGGTTCCGTTGGCGATAAAACCAATCAGAACGGAGGTTGCAGAACTGGCAATGCTTTCCATATTGTGGTGTTCGGCAAGCCAGAATCTTTTATAATCTAAATGTTCAGCATGACTGGCTAATGATAAACTGTCCTGAAAGGTATCATGAACAGTTTTCCCCTGTTTTACGGGAGCAAGATCCAATACTGATATTTCAAAATTTTTCATATCGGGATATTCTGTTTAGACAAAAGCATTTCGTAAACTTTTGTCGGTTTCATTATTTTAAATTTTACGCAACAAAGATAAGACTAATAAACTGCATTAGTTACTTTTTGTAATCGATAGGATTAATGGTGAGGTTCAGGGAAAAACTATGAGAAATCAGGCTAATATTAAATTGCTTTTTTGAATAATCACTTTTTGTATATTTGGTATTGATTTCAATTCAAAATTTAACCATGAAAAAACTCTTATTTCTTATTATCATTTTAATTTTTACAGGAAAAATATTTTCTCAAAAAAAACTGAATATTCCTACTACATTTCCCACCGAATATGGAACATTTACTTTTCCTTTAGGTTCAAAAATTATTTTAGAACTGAAAGAAAATGGCAATAAATATGAATACCGCGTTTTGAGCATGGAACCTTATAAAGAATATTATCCTTTAAGTAAGGAGAAGGATATTTTCTCAAAAGATATTAAAGAAAATACGATTGAAGTTTTTTTCACAGGAGCTTACTATAACGAAGGGAAGGAAGATAAAGACTGGAAATCTCTTTTATCTTTAAAAAGCAATGTAAAAACATCTTTAATCTATAAAGCGGATATAAAATATTATTTCAAGGATGAATTTGAAAACACCTCTATTTCAGGAGTTTTTCCCAAGGCGAAAATGAATGAAATATGGGGGCATAAAATTGATTTCATTACTTTATATGACTTTGAGAAATTAAAAAGATAAGATCAATAATTAAAACATGAAATCAAAAATAAGGTATATCGAAAATAAATCTTCCGGTCATCACGGATCTGCGTGGATTGGTTGGGTTGAATTTTCAAAATCCGGACAAACGGTATATTTCAATAATAAAGCTCTTAAAAAACTTAAAATTCCCGGCATTTCGGGAAATCATTTTGATATTGAAACCGGTGAAGAATATTGGGTTTCCGGAGTGAAGAAAAATGGACAGGACAGACATCAACTTGGCGGCGGAAAGATTATGATCGACAGAAAATCTGTTCCTGAATATTTAAAACTCGTTGATTTTACTGTTTTAGATGAAAATACATATACGCTGATTGATTTTGCAAAAACCGATAAGCAAAGATTTAATGAAATAGAAAATGAAGAAATATTCTTCAAAGATACAAGTCGTCATGCAAGTTATTATGACAACAATCAAC
The DNA here is from genome assembly GCF_059579425.1 of Chryseobacterium sp. 2P. Classification (NCBI taxonomy): domain Bacteria; kingdom Pseudomonadati; phylum Bacteroidota; class Flavobacteriia; order Flavobacteriales; family Weeksellaceae; genus Chryseobacterium; species Chryseobacterium sp. 2P. The sequence continues at coordinate 768,146 of NZ_CM184194.1, read as the reverse complement.
GGAAATTAATTTTAAACAGGGAATATTGAAAATTGCAACCCTCAATATCGATTGGGCAATAAAAAAGAAATCTTCAGGAACCGCAGAATTTCTCAATCAGTTTGACTTTGATTTCCTTATTCTTACGGAAGCCGTCAATCTTGATCTTAAAAATTTTCCGTATAAATATCTCTGTTCGCCAATCCCTGAGAACACCGTTTATGAAAATCTCAATTATTCGGAATATTTAAAAGGAGAAAAAGCTTTCCGGACAGTTTTGTACTCTAAAATTCCTTATTCGAAAAAATATGCTGTGACGGATGAAAAAACCAATCTCGCTTTGGAATTTGAAACAGAATTGGGAAAAATTGTTTTCTATTGTACGATTATCGGAACTTGGTTTAACCGAAAGCCTTTTGTTGATATCGAATTGCAGAATACCATCCACGACTGCCGAAAAATTTATGCAGAGAACAAAAATATTTTTATCGTTGGTGATTTTAATACATCATTCAGAAAAGGAGAGGAACAATTTTCAATTAATTTAAAAACAACAGAAGCTTTAAAAAATCTTTTTGATGAACTGAATATCATCCCTGTAACTTCAGAAATTAAAGAAAATATTGATCATATTGTGATTCCGAAAGTTTTTTCAGACGATACAGAATGCAGAATTTTTGTGGATAAAAATGTGGTGAGTGATCATAAAGGCGTTTTTATTTCGGTAGAAAAATTTTAATTCTCTACTATTTAATATATGCCTTTTATGTTATATCTTTATTATTCTAAAAACTAAACGGTGAAAAAGAAAAGTGTAATCTTACTGCTTTTATTCATTATAAGCTGTGAAAAAAACGAAATTGTAAAAGAGACAACTGAAAACAAAGATTCACTGACTACAAACAAAGATATTTTTTCAAAGATTGCTGAAGATAAACAGAAAAAATATGAAAGTCAAAAAATAAAAAATTTAAATTCAAAACATTATACAACACTCGATACTGTAGTGATACGTAATGAAAATGATTTTTTATTAAAACTGAGCAGACAAGATTTCAACAAAATAGTAGATAATCACCCTGAATTTTTCGATGAAATAATCCAAAGCCCAGATATTACTTACCGAAATTTTGGTTCAGATTTCAGCAGTGAAGCCGGACAAGATCAGTATTATAATCTGTACGCTTATTTTCTGGCACAAAAAAACGGAATAGAAAAGAATGCCCGACATCGTAAAAAATTAATCAGAATTTACTCTGCTATCAATTCGATTTTTGGCTATCTCGCGAATGGCGGAACATTTTTCGGGCATCAGCAATCCCGCCTTGTTGCAGATGCTGAATATGCTGTCTATCTTCATTCTGAATCAGATAACAGTCAATCCAAAGATGAATATGATGTTTCAAAACAAAAGAAACTTTATATACAGTCTCTGAGACAAAGGATCGACGACGAGGTTAAAATTGATAAAGAATCTACAGCAAAGGAAAAAACTGAGCGGATTCAGGAGCTCAATGGATTTGTTAACGAAATTGATCTCTTGATTACAAATTTATTTTATCTTCGATGTGCACAGCATTTTCAATATAATTACTACTAAATTTTCAAAAAATTCAGCAAAAGAAAAAATAACATATAACGATTAAAAAAAATAATTTAAAATGAAAAGCATTTATCTACTTCTTTTATCCTTTCTGTTACTAAGCTGCAACTTCAACCAGTTTTACAAAGACCGGGAATCCGATAAAGCAGATGGTGAAAAAGTGCCGCAGAAGTTCTATTGGGAAATCCGATATGGTGGAAATCAGGACGACATTTATAAGCTGTTTGGAGAAAAATTTTTCAGCGTAACGAGTAAAGAAAAACTTATAGAACTTTTAAATGTAACAGGGCAAATAGGTCCGGTTGAAGAATATAATCTTTCTCACTGGGAAACAATGGTTGTAAAAGGCAGCAATCCCAAGAGTGAATATCTTTTCGTTTACGATGTGAAAAGAGGAACTGAAAAAACACAGGAAACTTTCACTTTAGAAAAAGATGAAAACGGAGATATAAAAATTGTAGGCTATCGTGTCAATCAGGATATGCTTAGCAAATAAAAAAAGGTCAGTAATTTTCTCAATTGCTGACCTTTTATTTTTTTCAGAAAAGTCTTATTTTTCTTCGGTATACCGTTTAAAAATCTGTTTTTCCTTACCTTCTTTTTTATTCTGAATTACCAAGATATCTTTGCTCAGTTCCTGAATTTCAAATGTTTTTTCTTTTCCCAGTAACGTAATTTTCAGATTTCCTTTGGTTCTTTCAATTTTGTAAGGTCCGTTCATTCCGCCAATCATCCCGTTGGAAGCCTGATCGATCATTTCAAGACTTGCCGTACTGTCTTTTTTAAAGGTGAATATTCCAGTAGAATTGCTGTTCGCAATGGATTTCTGCGACCACGAACCGATAAGCAGATCATAATTGAATTTGGAACCGTGATCTGCATTCAGTAAAAACGCAAACAAAAAAGTAAATAGATATTTCATTGTGATGAGGATTTAAGATCTAAAAATACAAAAATTCATCTGAATTTTATTCTTCCAGAATTTTATGATGAAAAAACCTCACAGGTTTTAAAAACCTGTGAGGTTTGTCACTGATAAATCAGCAATATTTTATTGATTTTTCTCTTTCAGATAATTGAAATGATTGATCAGAATACGGATTTCGTTAAATTCAAAATGACTTGGGAGAACATTTTTCCACTCCGTTAAAGTTTCTTTGGGATCTTTGTAGAAAATATCTTCAAAGGCTTTTATTTTATCCGAAGTAACCACTCTTGAAATATCGAGCAATCCCTGTTCTGCAAATTTTGCGAGATGACCAATCACGGTTTCTTTCACCAGTCCTCTTTCCAAAGCAATTTCCCCGATGGTTTTCCCCTGCTCAAACAACTGAAACGTGAGAACCTGAGACGGAACCTTTGCGACTTTCATGCTCACTTCCTTGTTATTGATCTCATCCAGAAGTTTTGTTTCCAGCAAATGAATTTCCTTTAAACTGTTTAAATATTCTTCAATATCTTCCAGCCAAACACGAAAATCTTCATTATATTGTTTCAGACCTTTTGTTCCTTTAATTTCGGCATAAAAATCTTTCAGCGGACTGAAAACCTTATCTCTGATTGCGGTAAAAAAGAAATTCACCGCACCTTTGGTTTTGCTTTCAATTTCAGACCATTCTTCTTTCTGCTCAATGAAATTATTCACCTTTTGGGAAATAACCCTTTCCAGTTTTTCGAAAATCTTTCCGAGATTGACGATTTCAGGTTTTAACTGATTATATAATTGCTTCGTTTTAAGATGATCCAGACTTTTCGTTACGATTGAAAGATTGTTCCAGTCTTCAATTTCCTTTAAAAGCCATTGAGAATCGACTGCACGAAGCACTTTCCTGATGCTGTAATCGTATTTTTCGTTATTTAAAATCTTATCAACCTGATCATTGGCAACTGTATCGGAATGAAAATGAAGGATTCTGTTGTCTTTGAAAATAACTTCAGGCGTAATTTTAGATTTCAGAACAATCCCTTCCAAAGTACGGCAACGCGATAAGGCAACATATACCTGTCCTGCGGTAAAACTTTTTCCGGCATCAATAATCACACGGTCAAAGGTTAAACCCTGACTTTTATGAATGGTAACCGCCCAGGCAAGTTTTATCGGGAACTGTTCAAAGCTTCCCAAAACTTCCTCCTTGATGTTTTTATCGGTATCCAGAAAATATTTTTTCTGTTCCCAGACTTCACGCTTTACGGTAATTTCTCTTTCGCTTCCATCCAGAATTACTTTAATTTCGTTTTCGTCCAAAGCAGAAATTTCGCCCAGTTTTCCGTTGAAATATCTTTTTTCTCCTGAAATATCATTTCGGATAAACATGATCTGCGCTCCGATTTTTAGGTCTAAAAACTGTTCGTTCGGGAACTGATTTTCTTTAAATTCTCCGAAAAGTTTCGCTTCGTAGGTTTTAGAAGTTATTTTTATTTCGTCGAGTTTTTCCTGATTGATATCGTCTGCCATTTTATTGTGTGAACAGAGATAAACATAAGGTTCGTCTCCGGAATTAAAATCCGGATCATATCTTTCATTTAGCCTTTCAAAATCTATATTCGCAGTATCTCCGTCACGGATGGCATTCAGAATGGCAAGAAAATCTTCATCCGACTGACGGTAAACTTTGGTAAGTTCTATGGTAATTAATGGGATTTCCTTAATCGCATGGCTATCAAAAAAGAAAGGCGAATTGTAGTACATTTTAAGAATATGCTCATCCCTCACAACCGGCGGAAGCTGATACAAATCTCCGATGAACAACATCTGAACGCCTCCAAAACGCTGATTATTTCTACGGATAAATCTCAGAGAAAAATCCATCATATCCAGAACATCAGATCGAAGCATGGAAACCTCATCAATAATAATCACCTCTACTTCACGCAGAAGTTTAAGCTTATCTTTTCTGTATTTGAAATGAGGCATCAGGTCGGCAATATTATTTGCCAGACTCGTATCAATTCTTTCCGTGGTCGGTAAAAACGTTCTCAACGGCAGTCCAAACATAGAATGAATGGTTACGCCACCTGCATTAATGGCTGCAATTCCTGTAGGAGCCACAACGATGTGTTTTTTTCTGGTACGTTTTACAAAATCGTTGAGGAAAGTCGTCTTTCCTGTTCCTGCTTTTCCCGTTAAAAATACGCTTCGGTTGGTATGTTCTATTAAGTCAAAAAAATGATTGTTCATCGTCGTCAAAATTACGGAAATGAAACTTAAAATCCTTATCTTGGCATAAGTTTTGAAAATTTTGAAACAGAAAAAAGTAATTATGCTAAAACCTCTTTCTTATATTTCTGCTGTATTATTCAGTGTTTCGGTGCTATTTGTTTCGTGTGGAACCGCAAAAGAAGCAAACGCCAATCTTCCTCAGGATATCGCGGAAAGACCTGCCGATGAAAGCAGCCAGAAATACGATCAGGCACAGCTCGACAGAATCCGGGTTTCCATAGAATCTGAAGTTGCAAAAGAAAAATGCACAAATGCAAACGAGTGGGCTTTCGCTCCGATGGGTGCAAAATCCTGTGGCGGACCTCAATTCTATATTGCCTATCCTAAAAAAATGGAAGAAAGTATTTTAAGCAGAATTGATGATTATACTGAAAAAGTAAAAGCATTTAACCAAAAATACGGAATTATGTCGGACTGCATGATGGTGAATCCTCCTACTGCAATTAAATGTATAAAAGGCAAAGCCGAACTAATTTACTAATTAAAACCATTAAATTCTTTCAGGAATTTCATTAAGGATAAAAAAAGCATTGCTAAGATTTTCAGCAATGCTTTTTTGTTCTTATGAATTTGAATTTATTGTGAAAATTTACCTGCGAAGCAAATTCACCATTCATCGTTGAATTAAAATTTATCCTTCTACATTTTTCACATTTTCCTTATACCAAGAAGAATATTTCACGTAATTATCTGCAATTCTGTTTACTTCTCCTTCCAGAAGCTGTGAATTGATGTCTTTAATTTTTCTTGCCGGAACACCGCCCCAGACTTCTCCGGATTTCACATGCGTTCCCTGCGTTACCACAGAACCGGCACCGATGATTGAGTTTTCTTCCACAAGACAGTCGTCCATCACAATCGCTCCCATTCCGATAAGCACATTGTCTTTAATAGTACAACCATGAACAATTGCGTTGTGACCAATAGATACATTATTTCCGATATTCAGAGGATGTTTCTGATAGGTACAGTGTAACATTGCATTATCCTGAACATTTACTTTATTCCCCATTTTGATGTAATGAACATCTCCTCTAATCACCGCATTATACCAAATGCTGCAGTCTTTTCCCATGGTAACATCGCCAATGATTGTTGCTGTTTCTGCCAGAAAAGTATTTTCTCCTATTTGTGGTGTTTTACCTAAAAGTTCTTTTATTAAAGCCATATGTATGTAATGTTAATTTAACAAATTTAAAAGTGACACATAAAGATAAATGAGCATTCCTCCTATCACTGATACTATTATTTCTAAAAAAAGAATGGTTAGTTTACTTTTAATAACATATTGAAATCCAAAATCAATGATTAACAATAAAATGGGAACAAAGATTCCGAAAAACAAAACCACTCCATAAAGCAAAAACTCCCCTTCTGTTCTACAAGCTGTATACAAAGCAAAAATGAAGAGTATCAGAGCGAGAATATTAAATAAGGAAATTTTATAACTGAAATTCATGGATTCAAATCAATAATAACACTAATAGCAAAAATCTAACTATCCATTTTCTTCAATCCCACTTCTTATGCGTATTTTTGTATCTCAAATTTAAAGAAAAAATGCGTACGATACTTATAGAGCCAACCGAAAACCCGAAAGTGATGAAATTTGTAGCAGATTACAATCTCATTCCGGGATCTTTGGAGTTGGACAGAGATTCAGATATTTCAGAAATTCCGATTGCTCAGGAACTTTTCAATTATCCGTTTGTGGAAAGAATTTTCATCACGGCAAATTTTGTGGCAGTTGCAAAACAGGATACGGTAGAATGGGAACATGTGGCAGAAAGCCTTAAAAATGTAATTGAGGATGAATTGCTTGCAAACCCTAGAATTTATCTTCAGAAGAAGAAAGAAATGTACCAGATTTATGCGGAAATGACTCCGAACCCGAATGTAATGAAATTTGTTTCGAACAAATTATTGCTTGAAGGTTTTGTAGAGGTAAAATCGAGAGAGGAAGCTGAAGGCGTTCCTTTGGCTCAGGCAATTTTCAATGAATTTGATTTTGCGAAGGAAGTTTTCATTTCAGATAATTTTGTAGCAGTTACGAGAGACAATTCTGTGGAATGGCATCAGGTAATGATGACGGTTCGCGCATTAATTGCAGAATATCTTCAGAACGGTGGCGAAATTTCAAATATTGAGGCTCAAAAGCATGAAAATCCGGTTGAAAAAATCATCAACAGAGAATATACAGACGACGAACAGAAAATTTCAGATATTTTAAATGAATATGTAGCTCCTGCAGTAGAAAACGACGGCGGAAAAATTTCTTTAATGGAATATGACAAAGAAAATAAAACCGCAAAAATGCTTTTACAGGGCGCTTGTTCAGGATGTCCAAGCTCAACAGCTACATTAAAAGGCGGAATTGAAAATATTTTAAAACAGTTTGTTCCGGATTTAGTAGAAAAAGTGGAAGCTGTAAACGGATAAAAACATAAGTAATCAGTAATAAGCTCTTTTAAATTACTCATTACCATTACTCATTATTTATATTTTATGAAAGGAATTTTATTAGTAAATCTTGGTTCGCCGAAGTCTACGGCAGTAAATGATGTAAGAGAATATCTGGATGAATTCCTGATGGATGAAAAAGTGATCGACTACCGCTGGTTCTTCCGTGCGCTTCTGGTACAGGGAATTATCCTGAACACAAGACCGAAAAAATCTGCGGAAGCATATAAAACGGTTTGGACGGACGAAGGTTCACCGCTTATCGTGATCACAGAAAAAATTCAGAAGAAGCTTCAGAAAGTGGTGGATGTTCCTGTGGAAATCGGGATGAGATATGCGCAGCCGAGTATTGAAGCCGGAATTCAGAAACTGGTAGATCAGGGAGTTTCCGAAATTGTACTTTTCCCGCTGTATCCTCAATATGCGATGAGCACGACAGAAACGGTGGTGGAAAAAGCAGAAGAAGTAAGAAAACAAAAGTTTCCGAAGGTAAAGATCAATTATATTCAGCCTTTTTACGATCGTGATATTTACATCAACTGTTTAGCGGAAAGCATCAGAGAAAAACTTCCTGAAAATTTCGACGCTTTGCAGTTTTCTTATCACGGTGTTCCGGAAAGACATATTTATAAAACCGATCCAACGAAAACGTGTAATCTGAACGACTGCTGTTCCAGAGAAAGCAATCCAAGTCATACGTTTTGCTACCGTCACCAATGTTTCAAAACAACGAATCTGGTAATTGAAAAACTGAATCTCCCCAAAGAAAAAACTATTGTTTCTTTCCAGTCGAGATTAGGAAAGGACAAATGGATCGAACCTTACACCGATGAAACACTGGAAACCATTCCTAAAAAAGGAGTAAAAAATCTAGCGATTGTTTGCCCTGCTTTCGTTTCCGATTGTCTGGAAACACTGGAAGAAATTTCAGTGGAAGGAAAAGAGCAGTTTTTACACGGCGGCGGAGAAAATTTCCATTACATTCCATGTCTTAATGATGAAGACCGATGGATTGAAGTGGTAAAAACACTTTGCGAAGAAAAGCTTCATGAGTTTTATCTCGTATAATAATCTTTTTGATATTAACATAATAAAGAAGACCACAGGAAAATCCTATGGTCTTACTTTTTTTAATTATGATATTACTACTGTTATTTTTTAATTAAGTTTCCTGCTTTTTGTCCATTTACAGTTACTACATAAATACCAGGAAGCATACTACCCGGAAGCTGAATTTCCACTCTGTTCGCTCCGTCTGTTAATTTCACTTTTTCGGAAATTTCTCTTTTACCTGTCAAGCTCATTACTTCTACTACTCCGCTTCCTTCTTTACCTTCAAATGATACGGTAAATTTATCGGTTGCCGGATTTGGACTTATTGTGTATAATGAAGCATCTGAAACGGCAGTTTTTCCTGCAGCAGACGTTCCGCCTCCTACTCCCACAGCATTCCATGCATTGGTAACCTGAGTAACTTCAGCACTTCCTGCACCGTATAAATCTGCAGCCGCCTGAAGAGAATACGTTCTTGCATTCAGATAAGTGGAAGAAGAGGATAAATATGTAGTCAGTGTTCTGTAAGCGATAGCTGCCGCTTTATCCAGACCGATTCCTGTAACATTGTAAGCAAATCCTTTATCATTAGTTCCGGTTCCTCCTGTTACCAATAAATAGTACCAGAAATTAAGAACTCCTGAATTCGTGTGAACTCCACAGTAATCATTGGTCTGAGTAGGACTTGCACAACCTGTTGTAGTAGTTGCTTTCCAGTACGTTCCAAGATAAGTATCCGGCTGTCCGTAAGCATTTGGGTTTGCCATGTCTCTGATTACATAACTGAAATCTTCTCCTAATTTCCAACTATTTTGTGTAGGTCTTGCCCAACGCTCTATTGAATTTCCAAAGATATCGGAAAAGCCTTCATTTAAAGCTCCGGATTCTCTCTGATAAGCTAGATTTGCTGTTTTAGAGGTCATCCCGTGAGTAATTTCGTGACCACAAACATCTAAAGCTGTAAGAGGTTTTCCTCCGTTTGTTGTGGAACTTCCGTCACCATACGTCATTCTGGTTCCGTCCCAGAAGGCATTAAAATAATTGGTAGAGTAATGTACATAAGATTTTATTGCAAAATGATTGTTATCGATACTCTTTCTTCCGAATTTAGTATACAGATAATCCAACGTCATTTCTGCTCCCCAATGCGCATCAGTTGCATATTGATCTTTGTTGGTATTAACGTTATTCCATGTATTATCCGCATCTGTAAAGTCTACTGCAGAAGCATAGTTGGTTCCTTTTTTAAGGTCAAAAGTCTGAACAGCCGTTCCGCCGTTTCTTCCTGTTTCTCTTAATCTGTAGCTTCCGTTGTAAGAATCTGTAACGATGCTTCTGGTTCCGCTGTACCCTGTAACAGCTGTTCCCGGAGTATTAACTTCGTGGATAATTGCATCAACTCCCAATACCTTACCGTCTTTTGCGTCTACAAAAACATATTGTCTGCTTAATGGCTTTTCAGCATAGATGTCGAATTTGTAAGCCAGCTTCAAATCCTTCATTTTATCATCAGCAGGATCAGAATAATAAACCACTTCTCCTTTAGGAGCGAAAGATGCACTGGCATCATTTGATTCTTTTTTAATAAATTCTTCCTCTTCTTTATTCTGCCATTTGTAAGAATCTGCGCCTACAAATGCCATCGCGTTCTGTAATGCGATGCTTTCGGAAATTTTAGCACTTTTTTCTAAATTTTTAGGCGTCTTAACAATCCATTTTCCGGATTCTCCTACAATTTTGCCGTCTTTGGTCTGTACAGCCATCATCCCGTATTCTACAGGAATTCCATCGATGGTCTGCTGGAATCTGTGCGTTTCAAATCCCAACTGATCTTTTTCAAAACCCAACTTGCGACCCTGAGCTTGGGATAGTCTTTGTGAAGTTTCATCAAATAAAACCGGACTGCCCTGAAAAGCAGGTCTGTCTTTTTCGAATCTCATAAAATCTGCATGTAGTCCGTCTTTAGCTGGAATTAGTTTAGATGGTACATTTTGTCCGAAAACAAAAGAACATACAGCAACACTTGACACTAAGATAAATTTCATTTTCATAATAAATATTTATTGGTTTTAAATTTAATTAACAAAATATTTATACCAAATTAACGAAATAAATATTAAATATTCAATAGAATTTATAAATCAGCAAAAAAATCATAATCACAATTTTACAATAAACAACTTGTTTAATGTAAAATTTAATCCATTAAATATATTTTATGTTAAAATATTTAACATAAATAATTAATTTATGAATTATTTTTTTCACTATGCAGGGCATTATAATTCAAAGGTGTATGAATTATATAAGAAATAGCTAGAGATTCACGACAATGCTAAAAAATAAAAAACACATCTACACCCCTTAAAAAATTTAAAATTTTTTTAAAAAAAATTAAAAATAAACAAAACACCCCCTTTTTTAAATAGCAAATATTTTGAAAATAAATATTTTTTACTACCTTTACCCTATAAAATCACATTACTAATTAAAAAGACAGATGAGATGAATGCAACTGCCGAAATTCTAAAAAATAAAATCGAAAACTTAAATCCGGAAATGCTGGAAACTTTTGCGAAGATGGTAGAAAGTCTTGAAATGAAAAATAAAACAGCGATATCGCAATTTTATCTGGACGAAATTTTATATAGAATTCAGTTTCACAGGGAAAATCCCGACACTAAACTGGACTTCTACGAAAATATCTCGGAGCTGAAAAAGTACTGTGCCTAAACAATGAATGTATTACTCTCTTCTATTGCCAAAAACGACATAAGACTTCTTATGAGAGTTTTTAATGCGGAAAAAGAATATAAAGGAACTGATTTTTTAGAAGAATTAAAAGAATGTGTAAATGGAATTTCAAAAAAAGAGAGAAAAAAGATTCAGGAAACTCTCGTGGAAACAATGCATGATTTCCCAGTAAATATCCATTATCTTTTTGAAGATGAAGAAAACATTTTAATAACTGCCGTATTCAAAACATAAATCACCAAAACTTCCAGACTATTATTATATTCAAACCTCACGGATTTATCTGTGAGGTTTTTTAATTGTAGATTTACCATTTCTGCCGGTCATCTCCTCGTATTTCAAACCCAATCTCAGAAATCAGTGATTGTAAATCACAAGGATTCATTTCTTTTTCGATTTCTTTTATTAGAGGATCATAAGCAGGAGTATAATGAATTTTAAGAGCTTTCAAAACATCCGTTTTGTTAGCAGGAGGCCAGAATCCTTTATTTATATAGGTGTTGTTTTGTGCTATATAATTTAGAATTTCAAAAGCTTCTGAATTTTTATAGGCAGCAACAGCTTTTACAAAATAAAGCACATTATTGTCTAAATTTTTCTTTTCCGAGAGTTTATCTTTAATATTATCTTGAAAATAACTTTTCAATAAAGGAAAAAATACAGCATCCGGAAATATCTCGATACTTTTAAAAATATTCTCCTGACAATAGCCATTAATATTTTGTTTAAAAACAGACAACAAAAGTTTAGCATCCTGTTTTTTTCTAAATTTACTTAATGCATAGCATGATATCAGCTGATTGCCACAGTCCTTGCTTTTAGTTTTCGCACGTTCTTTAATCAAATGATAATATTTTTCATCAGGATCAATGTCCTGGATCATCCAGTTTGAGACATCTAAATAAGGATGTTTTAGCAATACTTCTTCCGTCAATACTTTTTTCTGAATGGGAGACAATCCGTTTTCATCAAAAGCTTTTCTTATCATTAAATCTGAAACTGAAAAATAGCCTACCGCATCCTCATAATACCACCATTCTACTTTAGCAGTATCATTCAGATGGTTAATCAGCAGATCAAAGTATTCAGGTTCATTTCTGTTGACAATAGCTCCGTAAGCCACAACTCTCAACAGCGGTTTCTTTGCATCCATAAGTTTTATCAATTCTTCTTTAGATGCATTTCTTTCCAGAAAATTTTTGGCAGTTGTATCAGAAACAGGAACTGCTTTCTCTTTAGAAAGCCTTTCCAAATAAGGTTTTAAATTTCCACTGAAATCATTAACGTCATATTCTTTTCTACATGATAAAAAAAGAAAACAAATAGAAAGTGACAGAAATATTCTTTTCATTGAGATTATCTCACCGGCGTTCTGAGTTCACCATACCCCATTAATCCGTCATAATTTCTTCCGAAAGGGGCATAATATAAAAATCCTTGATAAAGATTTTCCGTCTGCCAGAAATTACCGTTCACTTCACCGAAATTAAGTCTTCCATCGGGATTTTTTGTTGCCAGAATATAGTTGTAAAAACCCTGCTTCAGATATATTTTTGCCACATATTTTTTTAATGTCTCATCATACTGCATCTGGTTTTCTTTGCCTGGTTTAAAATTATTGAACCCTCCCAAAACAAAAATTTCTTTGTCGACCGGCTCAGAATCAAGGTAAAAATGTACCCATGAATAATCTGCTTCTCTCGTAGCATCCCTTTCTCTTCCCAGATCATTTCTACGGTAATACCACGCGCCGTTAACGTCCGGCTGATACTGATAATTCAGCGGGAAAGCCCAGACCGGATGAAGATAAGTCTGGTTAACTCCATCCAAAAGTTCGGTTGCACGAACCATATCTGCAGCCATATTCATATTCTTATTATCGAAATAATAAAATTCATTATTCCCAGGAAATATCAAGGAAAGCTGCTGAAAAAGAAGCTGGTTTCCCAATGTCGCACTAGGTTTTAAATTATTTATTGTAACATTCGGATTATTGTTCTGCATTACATTCAGCGTCATGGAATTTACATTCGATGTTATATCTCCGCCTTTGGGAACTGCTTTCACTTCTATCCTTTGGTTCGCATCAGGATTTCGTGCATCAGCAAATCTTGAAACCCCTATTGCTAAAGTTGCTGCATCTTCCACCACATAAAACCTTCTTTTGAAAAGCGGCTTTTCAGCAGAATCTTTGTACACAATAAGCTCAAAATTCCCGGATATTTTCGGCTGCATTTTTTCATTCGGAAAGTTCAGTGTGTAATGGGTGTATGATTGCAGTGTATTGAAAGAGTACTGAAATTTATCCAGCAAACCGTTTAAACTTCCATTGGCAAATTCTGTAAAAAAGAGATTATCGTCTTCCCAGTTTCTGTTGTAATGCTTAATGGTGTATCTGTAAATTTCGCTTGCATTGGTAAGATCATCGAAACTTAAAACCAACTGCTGATTAAAATTAATAACCGGTGTTTCGTCATTGGTCTGTGGATTAAACAATTGAATACTCTGGATATTCTGTCCAAAAACCAGTCCGCCCAAAGAAAGTAAAAGTAGCTGCAATGTTTTCATTATGACGAAGATAACGAAAAATCGTTTTTAAACATACAATACGGGAATCTTTATCAATTAAAAATTTATTAAAACTTTTAAACCAAGACTTTTGTAGCTACCTTTGTTTTCAATAAAAATATTCAGAATATGCTTCAGATCCAAGGTTTCGTATTCAATTTTGCAAGCGAAAACACTTATATCCTTTATAACGAAAATAAAAAAGCATGGTTATTTGATCCCGGAAATATGAACGGACAGGAAACCAAAGCGATCGAAAGTTTCATTTCAGAAAATGAACTGAAAATTGAAAAAATTCTTTTAACGCACGCTCATATTGATCATGTTTTGGGCTTACAATGGGCTTTTGACACGTATAAAGTTCCTGTTCTGATGCACAGAGAAGACAAAGAAGTGCTGAATATGTTCCAGATCAGCGGGATGAGGTTTGGTTTTGAGCTGGATCATATTCATGTGGAAATTCAATATATTGATGAGGGTGACGAACTGGATTTTGACGGAGAAAAATTCAAAATCTATCATGTTCCGGGACATTCTCCGGGGAGTGTGGTTTATCACAATGAAAATCAGAAATTCATTATTTCCGGTGATGTTCTGTTTGAAGGCAGTATCGGAAGGACTGATCTTTATAAAGGAAACTACGAGCAGCTAATTGAAGGAATCAAAACCAAACTTTTCATTTTGGATAATGACACTCAGGTTTTCTCCGGACATGGAAATCCCACGAAAATCGGGTTTGAGAAGGAGTATAATCCGTTTTTTAAGTAAGACTGTTTGAGTGTGGGTGAACTAAGAGAGTTTAGATACGAACCTTTCTGTTTTAATCTAAATTGATTTGCATTTTGTTACAAACAAGGTTGTTTTAAACTACATTCATTTGCATTTGATTACAAACAGGGTTGTTTCAGAATACCTGCATTTGCATTTCATTACAAACAGATTGTTTCAGAGTTATGTAAACTGCATTTGGTTACAAACAGGGTTGTTTTAGACTGCCTGCACCTGCATTTGATTACAAACAAAGTTGTTTCATATAAAGTACTATATAAATTAAATTAATGACAGAAAAATTCCCTGCTATAAACAGTACGCTTGATCCCGTACATCTCGGATATCTTATTCAGCAAAAATACGGGCTGAGTAACAAAACAAAATGCAGCATTTTCCGCCTAGCCATGAATCATTTGTACATTATTCATGATGAGGAAAAGAAATTTGTTTTCCGAGTGTATACTCATCATTGGCGGACAAAATCTGAAGTTGAGGAAGAACTAAAGCTTCTCCTTCATTTAAAAGACGAAAACCGGCAGGCTGCTTTTCCGATTGCAGATAAATTCAGTGACTATATTCAGGAAATTGAAGCCCCGGAAGGAAAAAGATTTGGGGTTTTATTTTCTTATGCGAAAGGCATAAAGACGGCAAAATTTTCGCCTGAAATAAGTTTTCTGATCGGACAGGCTTTAGCCAGAGTTCATCAGTCGTCAGAGCATTTTGAACTGAACAGGATTTCTTATGATTTAAAAAATCTGCTTACAAACCCTGTTGAAAAGATAAAAAAATTCTTTAACGATGGTAATCCGGAAGTTATTTTTCTGGAGAAATTATCTGAATTTTTAAGCCTTAAATTCGAAACTTTCGACAGACAAAAAATGAGATACGGAAGCGTACATCTTGATGTCTGGTTTGATAATCTGCACATTGATAATGAAAAGGAAGTTACTTTTTTCGATTTTGATTTCTGCGGAAACGGCTATTTATGTTTTGATATTTCTTACTTTCTGTTTCAGCTTCTGGCAACCAACCTGAACGAGGAAGAATATCAGACAAAAGCAGAAAGTTTTTTACAGGGTTATGACACGGTAACAACAATCAGCAACGAAGAAAAAAAGTTCTTATCTTACGCCTGTTTAGCTGTCATAACGTATTACATCAGTGTGCAGTGCGACAGATTTGAATTCTGGACAAATATCTTCCTGAATGAAGATCATTTAAAAAGGATGGTTGGAAATTTAAAACGCTGGATGGCTTATCATTCTATTGAAATTGAATAACTTTCATAAAAACAAATAACTAAAAATATGGAACAGAAATTAAACAAATATATTGGTACCGATGGAATTATTGAAGTACAAAACAGAGAACGAAGTGCCTGCAAATTATTATCCACAGAACGTACAGATCACTCTGTTATTTTAAATTTTGAAAGTATTTTTCCGGTAAGAGAATTAAATTTTAATGATGTTCCCGATTGGAATATTGAGCTTTCCCGAACAGCTTTTGGAAAAAACTTCACTTTCATCGTTGACGGACAGATTGAAGAGCCTGATAACAATACAATAAGATTTACAGAAAACGAAAGAAATTTAACCGTTACCATAGATTTTAATGAAAGTACGGTAAAAGAAACTATGCTAAAATACATTGATGAGCTTATCCCTAAAAAATAAATAAGTTCTCTATGGACAAACTGGAGAAAGAAATTCTGAAACGGGTTTCCTACATGAACAACTCAAAATGGTTCAGGTTACTGACAGAGATGCAGAATGCAGAAATTAATATTCAGTCTGCATATATTAAGTTTCTGCTGAACGACAGAAAGTACAAATTTCATCTTGGAGGTTTTAACACAAATGGTTTTGGGGACGTAAGCGAACTAGGACCATTCAGATATAAAGAAATTGAATGGATTATGATCCCCGAAAAACATGAAACAGAACGCTGGAACAGAAATGAAAAACTGACATCAGAATTTTTTTTTCAGCCGATAGATAAAATTGAACAGATCATAAAAAATTTGGGACTGTTGGAATATGAAATAACAGAAGAAGGACTGAGAATTTTTGGATATAAATAAAAAGTTACTCATATTCTTTCAAAACAACAATTGTAAATTAACTAATACCTAAAATTTAAAATAAAATTATTAAACATGAATAAAGAAGAACTGATAAAAAAATTAGCGGGAGATTCATTTCAAGAATATTTAGAAGCATGTAGCGAATTGCCGGATTATGCAAAAAATGGCGGAGAACTGAATCAGGAAATCATAGAACGTGCATTATTTGTCAATCTTTTTCCTTTTTGGGCAAACCATCAGGATTTGAAAGATAAATATGACGAGATTATAACAGAACTACCGAATCATGAAGAATTAGTTCTCACCGATAAAAAGTATGATTTGTTAGGGCTGTCCGTTTTTATTAATGGATTACTGAACAGAGTATTTGATGTGTCCGGTTTTTTATGGGCAAGCAATGGATTTATGAGCTGCAAAACCGCCTGTAATTCTATCTCAAAATACTATAAAGAACAAGGAAAAGATAAGGAAGCCACCTATTTTCACGATCTTAGTGAATGGTTTATGTCGATCTATTCTGCGACAAGTGCTGTATTTAGAACTATTATGAATACCAGTGTATGGAATAAAGAAATGGTTTCTGGTCTCACTAACTTTTTAGATGAAAGCTTAAGCCAATATGGTATTTTCGAATGGATCTTAAGCGGATTATACGAAGTTGTAGATGACCCGTTAATTAAAGAAAAAGTGTTTGATCATTATATTGAATCCTTCAAAAAAGCCAGAGAAAACCTGAAAAAAGAAAAAAACAAAGAAGGAGCAGATCAGATTACCGAGAAATTGAAAAATTTGAGAAAACTGGCTAAAGGTCAAGATGTTTAAACTGAAAGAAAGTTATAAACTGTGAATATAAAAATTCTAATCAAATTAATACAAGAGAAACATCATCAAAGCGGAATTGAAATCAATCCTCCGGCAACATTTTCAGACATTACAGAATTTGAAAATGAAATCGGCTTTTCACTACCATCAGACTTTAGAGAATTCTATTTAACCTGCAATGGTTTTGGCTGCAATGAAGATATCTTTAATATGATTCCTCTCCAAAATATCAGAAAATATCCGCAAAACTTCGGGAAGAATTGGTTTCATTTTTCCGAATATATGATTTATTCGGAGATGTGGGGACTGAGACGTACGTCAGAAGGTGAGTTTGAGATATTTAACGACAGCCATCCCGATAAAGTGATGACCTCTTCTGTTAATGAGTTTCTTCAAAGATTTCTTGCAGGCAATGTATTTGACAGCGGAGGATTATATGAATGGCAAAAAGAACTGGGAATAATGTAACCTGAATGCGGGATAAGTCTTCTTAAACGCAAGGTTAAACAAAGAGATTCAATTATCAGGAATTCAGCTTTTAAGATATACAAAGGCGTAAAACTTATCAAAGTAATACCATTTTTGTCTTTTTTAAATAAACGAAGTGCCTTTGTTTAGCTAACAAACTTTCAATAAGTAAAAAAAATCTTTTGTTTTTCTTTGCGATAAAATAATACAACGCTATAAATCAATTATTTAAATTTATTTCTTATTCCGAACTGAGGTTAATATAAATTGCAATCATTTAAACTCTTTAATAACAAAAAACCGTCAGAAAAATCCTGACGGTTTTATCAATTGTATGAAGAAAGTAATTTTAGAAATCCAGCGTAATAGAAGCTCTTACCGCAGCACCCATAATTGGTCTTGCCATAATAATTCCGTCTCCCGATGGAGATCCGGCTCTTGGATCACCTTCTGTAATACCGATGGTATTAAAGATATTGGTTCCGTCTACCGCAAAACGGATTTTGCCTAACTGATAAGAAGTTCCCGCTCCAAATTCTGAGAAAGAAGGCAGAGTCTGCGCATTTTTCTCATCCTGAAAACGTTTTCCGTAGTAATTCATGCTTACATAAGCTCTCCATTCTTTGGTAAGATTTACCGCAGGAGAAATATTGAAGTAGAATTTCGGCATTCTTCTTACGGTATTATCATTGTAACTGAATGTTGTTCCGTCTGCATTTCTTCCTGTGAAATCCTTATATCTCGGATTTTGGATCGTTCCGTTGAACGTTACTTCGAACACATTATTGAATAATCTTGCGTATCCTTCAAACTCAACCCCTAAGTTTGATGTATTTGCAAATTTGTTCTCTGAGCTTCCGTCTGAATACACATCCGTAAATGAAAGATTTTTCAATGTAGAATAGAACGGAATTACCGCTACATCAAACGTTCTTGAATAGTACTTATACCCCACTTCCAGCTGATTGGTTGTTACCGGCTTTACAACAGATAAATTATTCATATTGTTGTAGTACGCTTCCTCATTCGGAGATCTGAAACCATTAGAGAAACGTGCATACACTGCATTTTCTTTATTGATTTTATAATTCAGCGCCGTTGTGAAAGAAACTTTATTTACATCGAAATTCCAGTAGGTGTATTTATTGCCTAAAACAGACATATTTTCGTCTGCCGTGGTCGTTGCAAAACTGTGCGTTCCGTCCGTTGTCAAGCCGGAATTGTTAAGGTTTCCGCTCGTCGTGTTCACCCCGTAACCTTTATAGAAATCTCGGCTGTAGCGGATTCCTCCGTTAAAACTCAGATCATCGGTAATATTATAGTCTAAATTCAGATAAAGATCATTCAGACTTCCCTGAATCTGAGAATCTCTCAACAGGAACGACATATTGGTAACTCCATTGTACGTTTTAGAATAACCAACACTGTTTGGCGTTAATGAAGTATCTACCAAATTCAGCAATTCCGGTTTATCGGTAGCCGTCGTTAAAATATTGCTCCAGTTCCAGTATTGATGAGACTTCCAGTTAGATTTGTAGAAACCTGCCGTCACATTTCCTTTATCAAATTTATAATTGAACTGCAAATCGTTAACGAAATTATTCATCTGCTTATCGATTGCCCAGAAACCTAATTTCTGAACGTAGCCCGGATTTACCACTGCTCCGTTGCTTACCATTGAATATTGGAATGTATTTCCTGCAATTCCTGCTCCTTTGGCGAAATCAGCCGCACTTTGAGGTCCGCCTGCAGGGAAAATTCCCGTATAATTCATATTGATATTGGTATATCTTGTTTTGTTTAAAACAGAGAAATTGTTACCCAAATCATATTTGAATTCTGCTCCTAAAACATCAACTTTCGGATGAATTCCATCCTCTAAATTTCTGCTGAAAAACCCTCCGCCTACTTGTGGAATGTTCAACTGACTGATGTTTCTGTAGCTATAGGTACCGTAATTAGCATCAAAACCGGAAAATTCTTTCAGATCATTTCCGTTCTGTACCAAAGGAATTGGAAGGAAGAATGTATTTCTGTCATCCAGTTTTTTGTAATAGATTTTGGCATAGCCTTTATCGAAAACATATTTCAGATTCATTCTGATCTGTCCGCCCTGATTGGCTTTAAAACCTGTCTTTCTGATTCCGTCATCCGTTCTGTAAAAACCTCCTACATTGAAGAATAATTTATCCTGAACCAAAGCTCCTCCTACATTTACATCAGTACGCATCAAACCATAAGTACTGGTTTCCAGTTTTGCCGTTCCTCGGAAATCGTTTCCGCCTTCTTTGGTAATAAAGTTAATTAAACCTCCCGGAGAATTGTTCGCAAAAATAGAACCTGAACCCCCTCTCAAAGCTTCTAATCGGCTTACCGAATTGTCTACACGGAAGAAATTATCTGCATTCGCAAACTGTAATGCTCCGTCTTCAAACACCGGAAGACCGTCTTCCTGAACCTGTACAAATTCATACGCTCCCGCAGAAGGAATACCTCTTGCAAAAAGGTTGTTTCCTACTTCACCACCGGAAGTTTCTACCGCAAAACCAGGAACACGCTGCAACAAAGCTGCCGCACTGATCGGGTTTTGTTTCTGAATTTCTTTTGCTGTAAAAGTAGAAATCGCAGTACTCGATTCTATTTTCTTTTTTGGGTTAGAGTTACCCGTAATAACCACCTGTTCGATGGAAGCCGATCTTGTGGAATCCTTAGGAGTTTCCTGAGCGTATGCATTGTTGTAATACAAGGTTGCAATACCGGCAAGTAAAAACATCGATCTTTTTTTCATAGCCTTATTTGATTTTTATTTGTTTGTTAATTCTTTATTAATTTGAGATACACTCCGTTTGTCCATCCGAAACCATCCTGATTAGGATATTCTCCGCCTCCTGCAACGGTTTCGATGTCTAAAGCATTGTATTTTTCCATCAGTTTTCCGGTGTTTTTGTATACCCTTTCCACGTTGCTGCACCAGTTGTTTTTAATTTTTTCAGCAAGATCATCAAATCCGTAGTTTTTCATCGACTGATAACCCAGCCATTGATATGGCGCCCAGGCGTTTGGAAAATCCCATTGCTGACCTGTGTTTTTAGTCGTTGTTACTAAACCTCCCTGATACAGAAATTTTTCTTCAATATTTTTCGCAACAGCTTTTGCCTGATCTTCACTGGCGATTTTCAGGAACAAAGGATAAAGAGCAGCAATATGTTCAGACGGTGTGTTTGTGTTTTTTTGAGTATGATAGTCTCTGTATGTTCCGGAAGTTTCGTCCCAGAAATACTGATCTATCATTTGTCTTCGCTTTGCTGCCCTTTCAGAATAATCAATTTTTCTTTCATTTAATTTTTGAAGCGATGAAGATTTTGCCAGTGTTTCTTCCAAATGCCATAAAAGGCAGTTCAGATCAACTTCAGCAAGATTCAGCGTTTCAATAGTCTGTATATGTTCTCCGTCTGCAAACCATCTGCTGGAAAAATCCCAACCCGATTCACAGGCGCTTCTAATGTTTCTGTAAAACTCTTCTCCTGCATTTTCACTGTCTTCAATATCAATTAAATAACTTTCAGGGCGCGGTATGTTTTCAGCATCATAATATCTGTTCAATACATCTCCGTGAATTGTTTTCACTACTCTATTTGTCGCCGAACCATTTTCCAGTTTTTCAGCTCCGTTCATCCAGAAAGCATATTCTTTTTCTAAAGTGTCGTAGTATCTGATGTAGATGTTTTCGTCTTTCGTTGTTTCGAAAAGCAGATCCAGCATCAACGAGAAATAGGGCGGCTGAGAACGGCTTAAGAAATGGGTTCTGCTTGCATTCGGTACAAATCCTACATTCTGAATAAGATACGAACAGTTTTCAATAATATTTTCCATCATTTCCACTCTTCCGGAAACCTGAAGTCCCAACATGATGTAATAACTGTCCCAGTAGAAAAATTCGTTAAAACGACCTCCCGGAACCACATAAGGTTTTGGAAGTTTCAGTAAAGTCCCCTTTTCCTCATAAGCTGTTCTTGTCAGTTCATCCCATAATTTTCCGATATGTTCTTCAATTGGAAGGTGATCTTCCCTCTGAATAGATATTTTAGCTCCCAGAAAATCGAAATTTGACAATACAAATTCTTTCAGATTAAAATTTTTCGACTGTTTCCCTTCTTCATATTTTGCATTAATTTCTTCGACCGGAAACAAGGGAACCGCATCCGTCATCATCTTCTGATCTTCAAAAACCTCTGATCTCTGCACATCATCAAAAAGAGCCTGAATTTCATATATATATAACTGCTTCTTCATTTTATTTTTTAGGATTTATTTTTAATTTGTTCATAATAACTGCTGAAACAATCAACAATGAAAGCGGAATTAATGAAAGGTAAAATGCCTGCTGTCCGCTGAATTCCTGAAACACAAAACCTGTAATAATCGATCCGATGGTTCCTCCGATTGCAGAGAAAACCACAATTAAACCCGACATTGCGCTGTGTAAATATTTCGGAATGGATGCTAAGATCACCGAATTGATGCTTGGATAAATCGGAGCCAAAAGACCGCCCATCAAAGGAAATAAGTAAACAACCAACGGAGCATTTAACCAGGTTGTTCCTGCATCAATACTAATATTGTGAGTTAATGGCAGAACCAATAAAATACTTATGGCAAAACCTACCACACAAAAAGAAACCACGTAGATCCAACTGAACTTTTTAGAGAAGAATCCTGATAAGAATCTCCCCAAAGCAAAAGCTCCTGCCAAAACCGCTCCCGCCTGAATACTCATGGAAGTCAGAACTTTTAAAATCTCTTTGTAAAAAGTCGGTGTCCATGTCTGGAAACTCTGCTCTACCAAAACAAAAAGGAAAGCACACAGTAAAAAGAACAGAACTTTTTTATAGCTAAATAAACTCACACTGTTTTTAAGATCTCCAAGCAAGTCCGTTTTTTCGCTTCTCGCTTCATGTTCATCTAATTTTGTGAAGAATAAAAACAAAAATGAAAGTGTGGAAATCCCTCCCAAAACCCAATACACATTCAGCCAATGGGTTGATCTCGGATTATGGTCGTCTATGAATAAGCTGAATAAAACATTTCCCATTAATACGCCGATCATAAAAAAACCTTCCAGATAACCCATAAAACTTGAATGTTCTTTATCTGAATCCGTTACCAAACCGATAGAAGTGAAAACGGAAATCTTAATTAACGCAAAAGAAACCCCGACAATCGTAAACAATAATTTGAAAAACCAAAACGCATTGGCAAAAGGCATTACGAAACACATGCAGCTCACCAAAAGCAAAGCAATCAGCATCGATCTTTTGATCCCTATCTTGGGTAAGAACGAAGCCAGAATGAATGAGCAGATCGCAATCGGCAGATCTTTAAAACCCTCCAGAACACTTGCTGAAGATTTTGAGATCCCGAAGTTTTGCTGCATCTGTAAAATCACCGTTCCTACAGAATTCAGAAGAATGGCAAAAACAAAATAATTTAAAAATAAAACTGCCTTAATGTTGAAATTTTTCATTCATATAATTTCTTGTGGGCTAAGATATAAGCATTTGCCTTAACGTTAATTTAACATTATAAATGAATATTTGAACCATATTAATATAATTATTATTTTAGGAAACAAATTATGATTAACTAAATGAAAGTTACTTTTGAACGCG
Source organism: Chryseobacterium sp. 2P (assembly GCF_059579425.1). Taxonomy (NCBI): domain Bacteria; kingdom Pseudomonadati; phylum Bacteroidota; class Flavobacteriia; order Flavobacteriales; family Weeksellaceae; genus Chryseobacterium; species Chryseobacterium sp. 2P. The sequence goes on along the minus strand of NZ_CM184194.1, from coordinate 744,693 downwards.
TAATCCCCGATGAAAAGAGCTCTTTTCGCACGATTCACAACAATTCTCCTATTTCAGAATTCAAATGGGAATATCATTATCATCCCGAAATTGAACTTGTGTGTGTGATTTCCGGGAGCGGAACGCGCCACGTTGGTTATCATAAAAGCAATTATACGAACGGAGATCTGGTGTTAATTGGCTCCAATATTCCTCACTCCGGTTTTGGACTGAACTCCATCGATCCGCATGAAGAAATTGTTTTGCAGTTTAAGGAAGAAATCCTGCAGTTTCCTCAACAGGAAGTTGAAGCAAGATCCATTAAAAATCTTCTGGAGCTGTCAAAATACGGAATTCATTTTCATGATGAGGTTCATATTAATATGCTTCCAAAACTGAGACTGATGCTGGAATCTGAAGGATACAGAAGATATTTATTATTGCTGGAAATTTTATTTGAACTTTCAAAAAGTGAAGACTATGAACTTCTTAACAAAGAGATCATGCCCTACACCATTATTTCTAAAAATAAAACGAGGCTCGAAAATATTTTCACTTACGTGGAACATCATTATGATAAAGAAATTGACATTGAGGATGTTGCCAAACTTGCCAATCTCACTTTGCCTGCATTTTGTAATTTTTTCAAAAAAGCAACTCAGATCACTTTCACCGAATTTGTGAACCGCTACCGCATCAATAAAGCCTGTTTACTGATGGCACAGGACAAAAGTATTTCAGAGTGCAGTTACAGCTGCGGTTTTAATAATGTAACGTATTTCAACAGAATGTTTAAAAAATATACAGGAAAGACCCCTTCAGAATTCATGAAAAATTTTGCACAGAACAGGGTGAATGTAGATTTAAAAGTAGAAGAAAAAGTAAAAGTGAAAGCAAGTTTTTAGCAAAATAAATTGTGGATAACTCTGTGGATAAAATTGTGGATAACTTTTCTAACTAAAATTAAACAACTCATTTATAAATCATTACAAACAAAAAAAGCTGTTCAAAAAGAACAGCTTTATGTATTTGAATTGCAAAGCCATCAACTGATAACCTGCTACGATCAGCCAAAAATTACTTCCACTTGATATTGCATCCCATACTCGGTTTCTGAATTTCTTCCTGCGGTTCTCCCAACAAAAGATTTTCGAAAGCAATAATTAAATCCTCTCCCGTTACTTCTTTGTGATTTCCCGGTCTGGAATCGTCCATCTGTCCTCTGTAAATTAAATCCAGTTTTTCATCGAAGAAAAAGAAATCCGGTGTGCAGGCAGCATCATATGCTTTTGCGATTGCCTGACTTTCGTCGTATAGATAAGGGAAATCAAACTTTCTTTCAATCTGGAATTCAATCATTTTTTCCGGAGAATCTGCGGGATATTTTTCCACATCATTCGAATTGATGGCGATAAATTCAATTCCTCTTTCGTTGTAATCTTCATACAGTTCAGTTAATTTATCAATGACATGAAGAACAAACGGACAGTGGTTGCACATAAAGATCACCAAAGTTCCTTTTTCGCCTTTCAGATCATCCAAAGACTGAATTTCGTTACTTTTTGACGGATTCGGAAGCTCAAAAAAAGGAGCTTTTGTACCCAATTCGATCATATTTGAGGGAGTATTCATAACTTTTTTATTTGGTTACAAAGATATAGAATTTCTTGATCATTATAGTATGGAGGATGGATGCGAGAAGATGGTAGTTTCAGAAATTACAATCGATTGAATGGGACTATAAACTCTATTAATTTTTACAATAATTAAAATATCAACACATTAAAAATACTTCCAGCTCCCATCCTTCCGGCATCCAAGCCAATTTACAGACACTTCAATAATCTTACTTTAAAAGTTAAAGCATAAAATTTGTTTGGAAGATATCCTCAAAAGTTTGTAGTTTTGCTAACACTGTTAGTAATTAAAAATCATGGGTCTGCACGAACGTCGGCAAAGAGAAAAAGAAAATATACGCGCCAGTATTCTGGATGCGGCTTTTTCTTTGGCTAAAACCGAAGGATGGGCATCCCTTTCCATGAGAAAAATTGCTGATGCCATAGAATACAGCGCACCGGTGGTTTATGATTATTTTGAAAACAAAGAAGCGATTTTGTATGAAATTTCGCTGAATGGTTTCAACTGTTTACACATAGAATTACTGAAAGCCCAGAGAGAATATGAAGCTCCGGACGAGCAACTGAAAGCTATTGTTGATGCCTACTGGAAATTTGCATTTAAAAATAAAGAGTATTATCAGCTTATGTTCGGATTGGGAATGCAGTGCAGCGGAAGAGGTATGATGAAAGAAGAATTCTCTTCGTTTCAGGATATGCTTTACGATTGTACTTATAAAATTATTAAGAAAAACGGATCCAATCCGGATAATGCCTGTCACATGTCGCACGCCCTGTTTTCAGCAGTTCATGGCTTGATCTCGATCATGATGATGCGTAATGACGATATTCCTTCTACGATGAACAAAACGACTCTTGATGAAACCGTTTCTGCTTTCATTAAGTCTTTGTAATCTTTTTTGAATTAAAAATTAACACCGTTAGGAATATTAACATCAATTAATATAAAGTATTCATTTAAACCGAATTTAAAATTAAAAAAACAATCATGTAGAATGTAACCAATGAATTGATAATCATTTTTTGTCCTGAATAATTAACACCGTTAGCAAAAGTAACACATTTCACACCTCATCTAAATCATATTTAACCAACAATAAAAAGTTCTTCTCATGGAAACAACAATCTAAAATCACATTAAGAATTTTGAAAATTTTTTTAACCTAAAAATTAACACTGTTAGAAAAAATAACATAATTCAAATTAAAAACATCACTACTTAATTTAACATTTCATTAAAAATTTAAACTCAAAATGAAAATATTTGGAAAAATAAGACTCATTGTACTGATCTCAAGTATTATTCTTTTACAAAACTGCACAAAGGCTGCAGAAGGAGTCAACGCTGCACCACCCGCTCCTGAACTTCCTGTTTACACCGTTATTTCATCACCGGCAACAACCTATCAGGAATTTCCGGCTGCTTTGGAAGGAAAAAATAACGTGGAAATCCGGTCTCAGGTCGACGGATATTTAGATAAAATCTATGTGGAAGAAGGCGCTTACGTAAGAGCCGGACAGCCATTATTCAAAATAGATTCAAGAGCTTACGGAGAACAGATGAATATGGCAAATGCCAATTTACAGGTTGCCAATGCCAATATCCAGAAAGCAAAAGTGGAGGTTGACAGATTAGAGCCTTTGGTTGCTGCAAAAGTCGTATCCGAGGTACAATTGAGAACTGCAAAAGCAAATTATGCAGCCGCAGTTGCCGCCGCTTCACAGGCGAAAGCATCAGTTGGAGGAGCAAAAATCAATATCGGATTTACAACGATTACCGCTCCGGTAAGCGGATACATCGGAAGAATTCCTCACAAAAAAGGAAGTCTGATCTCCAGAACAGATCCGAATCCGCTGACTTTACTATCAGACATCAGCGAGATTTACGCCTACTTTTCTTTAAGCGAACTTGATTTCATTGCTTTTCAAAATAAATATCAGGGAGCAAGCTTAGAAGAAAAATTGAAAAATATGCCGATGGTAGATTTGGTGATTGCAGACAACAGCATTTATCCGCAAAAAGGAAAAATGAGCATCGTAGACGGACAGTTTGACAAATCTACAGGAGCAATCAGCGTTCGTGCTGTTTTCCCAAATACCAACGGTACGTTGAGAACAGGAAATACAGGTAGAGTTCGTATGCCTCAATTGATATCGAATGCTGTCATTATTCCTCAGGAATCTACGTTTGAGATTCAGGATAAAACCTATGTTTATGTAGTTGGTAAAGACCAGAAAGTAACCGGTAAGCCTGTAAAAATCTCAGGAAAAACTGAAAACTATTATTTTATTTCCGAAGGAATACAGCCGGGAGAAAAGATTGTATTCACAGGAATCGGAATGTTAAAAGATGGTGCTTCTATCAAGCCGAAAGCGATTTCATCCGACAGCTTACTGAAAGCAAAACCATTATAACCGTTTAAACTTCTTTAACCACAAAAGTCATAAAAGTTTTTAAACACTTAATTTACTGTAAGTTAAAAAGCAATCGCTCAACAAGTACACATAAGGTTTTGAAAATCTTTGATTTTCAGCTAAAGTGAACTTCATGCAAAGTTTTTAATTAAACTAAAAGCTATTTAAGTGTTAAAAATTTAAAGCTAAAAAGTTTAAACCACATTAAAAAATAAACTTCTTATGTTAAAACAATTTATAGAAAGACCGGTACTCTCTACCGTGATCTCCATAATACTTTTATTATTGGGGGCGCTCTCCCTCTTTAATTTACCCATTGCCCTCTTTCCGGATATTGCTCCGCCGAGCGTTCAGGTAACGGCATTTTATCCGGGAGCCAATGCGGAGGTTGTTGCGCGCTCTGTAGCCACGCCTATCGAAGAAGCTGTGAACGGGGTTGAAAACATGACGTACATGACTTCCAACTCCAGTAACGACGGTACGATGACGCTGAATGTTTTCTTCAAGCAGGGTTCTGATGCAGATAACGCGGCGGTAAACGTACAAAACCGTGTATCCAAAGCGATGAGCCAGCTTCCACAGGAAGTTGTTCAGGCGGGAGTTTCTACCCAGAAAGTACAAAACAGTATGATCATGTTCATGGGGTTATCCAGTAACGATCCTAAACAATATGACGAACTTTTTTTACAGAATTATCTGAAAATTAATATCATTCCGCAGATTCAGCGTATTCCCGGAGTAGCGCAGGCACAGGTTTTCGGAACGAGAGATTATTCCATGAGACTTTGGCTGAAACCGGACAGATTAGCAGCAAACGGACTTTCGCCTCAGGAAGTTCTGAACGCGGTAAAAGATCACAATTTAGAAGCCGCTCCCGGTCGTTTAGGACAGGGAAGCAAGGAAACTTATGAATATATTTTAAAGTATAAAGGGAAATTAAACAAGAACGAAGACTACGAAAACATTGCTATTAAAGCCAATACAGACGGTTCATTTTTAAGATTAAAAGATGTGGCAAGAGTAGAATTCGGATCTTATACCTATACAGCAGCTAACAGAGTGGACGGGAAACCGGTAGCCGGATTTGCGATTATGCAGACTGCTGGTTCCAACGCCAACGAGATCTTAACGGAAATTGAAAAACAGGTAGACCAGTTCAAAACAACGCTTCCAAAAGGAGTGGAACCGATCATCATGTACAATTCTAAAGATTTCTTAGACGCGTCTATTCATCAGGTTGTTGAAACTTTAGTGATCGCATTTATTCTGGTATTTATTGTAGTGTATATTTTCCTTCAGGATTTCAGATCTACTTTAATTCCTGCGATTGCGGTTCCTGTTGCGATTATTGGTACCTTCTTTTTCTTACAGTTATTTGGTTTCAGTATCAATATGCTGACTTTGTTTGCCTTGGTACTCGCGATTGGTATTGTAGTGGATGATGCAATTGTGGTAGTAGAAGCCATTCACTCCAAAATGGAACATACCGGAATGCCTGTGGAACAAGCCACAACAAGTTCGATGAGTGAAATTTCCGGAGCCATTATTTCCATTACTCTGGTGATGTGTGCCGTATTTATTCCGGTTGGTTTCATGCAGGGACCTGCAGGAGTTTTCTACAGACAGTTTGCCTTTACACTGGCAATTGCCATTATGATTTCTGCGGTGAATGCCTTAACATTAAGTCCGGCTCTTTGTGCTTTATTATTAAATGATCCTCAGGGAGAACACGGTGAACATGGGAAAAAAACAGGTTTCGGAGCGAGATTTTTCAATGCTTTCAATACAAGCTTTAATAAATTAACGAAGAAATATATTTACAGTCTTAAATTTTTAATTAAAAACAAATGGGTTGCCGTTGGAGGATTGGTTTTACTAACTGCTGCAAGTGTTTTCTTAATTAAAAAAGCACCGTCAGGATTTATTCCTACCGAAGATCAGGGTTTCATTTTGTATGCCGTGAATACTCCTCCGGGAAGTTCATTAGACAGGACTCACAACGCAACAGAGCAGATTGATAAAATCATCAACGGAGAAAAAGCGAAAAAAAATCTCTGGGTTGCAGACGGTCTGAACTTCATCAGTAACGCCAATGCTTCTCCGTATTCCGCAGGTTTCATTAAATTAAAAGACCATGATCAACGAGGTGAAATCAGCGATCCCGATCAGATTGCAGCAGGATTAACAGGGAAAGTTTCGCAGGTGAAAGATGCCAATGCATTCTTCTTCAATTTCCCTACCGTTCAGGGATTTGGTAACGTTTCCGGTTTTGAATTTATGCTTCAGGACAGAACGAACGGCTCTTTGGAACAATTAGGAACCAACACTCAGGCTTTCATCGGAGAATTGATGAAACGTCCGGAAATTGCCTTCGCGTTTACAACGTATGCAGCAGGAAATCCTCAATTCACGATTGAAGTTGATAATGATAAAGCCAATCAGTTAGGCGTTTCAATTACAGAATTGATGCAGACGATGCAGATTTATTACGGAAGCAGCTTTGTTTCAGATTTCAACCGATTCGGGAAGTACTACAGAGTAATGGCTCAGGCAGATATTCCTTACCGTACCGATGCGAATTCTTTGGAAGGAATTTATGTTAAAAATAAATCCGGCGAAATGGTTCCTGTAAAAACATTGGTGACTTTAAAAAGAAGTTTCGGACCTGAAACGGTGACCAGAAACAACCTTTTCAATGCGGTAACGATCAACGGAACACCGAAGCCGGGTTACAGTACCGGAGATGCGATTAAAGCAGTGGAAGAAGTAGCACAGAAATCACTTCCTAGAGGTTATGGTTACGAATGGACGGGAATCACCCGTGAAGAGATTAAAACAAGCGGACAGACCTCATTTATCTTTATGCTGAGTATTTTGTTTGTCTATTTCTTACTGGCAGCGCAGTACGAAAGTTACATTCTTCCGTTTGCAGTTATTTTAATGATTCCTACAGGTATTTTCGGAGTATTTGCCTTCACGGGACTTGCCGGAATTGATAACAACATTTACGTTCAGGTCGGATTGATCATGCTGGTCGGATTATTGGCGAAAAACGCGATCCTTATTGTAGAATTTGCCGTACAACGAAGAAATGCAGGAAGATCATTGCTGGAATCTGCACTTCAGGCTTCAACACTGCGTTTGAGACCGATCTTAATGACCTCATTTGCCTTCATCATCGGGATGCTGCCGTTAGTTTGGACTCAGGGAGCTTCCGCAAAAGGTAACCACTCAATCGGGATGAGTACTGTGGGCGGAATGTTGACAGGAGTTGTATTCGGAGTATTCATTATTCCTGTGATGTTTGTGATTTTCCAGTATTTACATGAAAAAATGCCGAGCAGAAAAAAGAAAAGACTTCAAAGACAGAAACTGGAGCAAGAACTTTTAGCTGCGGCTCATTAATATATGATTGACAAAACTTTGAGATTTTCAAACAAGAATTTAAACGCAAAGATTTATTATTAATTGCGAATATTTTTAAAGGAGCAAAGAAAGCGACAAGTCGCTGATGAAGCTGGATGATTAAAAGTTCGCTTCTTAAAATTAATTCATTGATTAAATCTTTGCTTACTTAAATATTTTATATCAAAAATTTTCCTTTGCGTTAAAAAATTTCAAAACAAAAAGTAAAAAAACTTTGAGATTTTCAAACAAGAATTTAATCGAAGATTTATTATTAATTACGAATATTTTTAAAGGAGCAAAGAAAGCGACAAATCGCTGATGAAACTGCATAATTAAAAGTTCGCTTCTTAAAATCAATTTCATTGATTAAATCTTTGCTCACTTAAATATTTTATATCAAAAATTTTCCTTTGCATTAAAAAATTTCAAAACAAAAAGTAAAAAAACTTTGAGATTTTCAAACAGGAATTTAAACGCAAAGATTTATTATTAATTACTAATATTTTTAAAGAAGCAAAGAAAGCGACAAGTCACTGATGAAGCTGCATGATTAAAGTTCGCTTCTTAAAATCAATTTCATTGATTAAATCTTTGCTCACTTAAATATTTTATATCAAAAATTTTCCTTTGCGTTAAAAAATTTCAAAACAAAAAGTAGAAAAAAAACTGCTTGAAACAATTTCTCAAAGTTTTGTAATCCATTAAAAATTTAAACCTTTATGAAAAGAATAAAAAATATCATCATCACTTTTGGACTGGCTTTGGTTTCAGTCTCCTGTGTGTCGAAACTGGCATACAAGGAGCCTGAACTGGAGCTTCCCGAAACCTTTAAATATACCGCAACAGCAGATACTGCAAGTGTAGCGAATCTGGAATGGAGAAAGTTTTTCAGCGATCCGATGCTGCAAAACTTAATCGAAAAAGGAATTAAAAACAACTACGATTTACAGATTGCTTTAAAACAGGTTGCTTCTTCACAGGAGAAATTAAAACAGGCAAAATATCTTCAATATCCCGATGTTGGTTTCGGAGTTTCCGCACAGATTTCAAAGCCTTCCAAAAACAGCATGAACGGACAAAGTTTAAACCTATTCTTAGGAAAAAGCTATGTTGAAGATTACAATGCAGCATTCAATTTGTCTTGGGAAGCAGATATTTGGGGCAAAATTAAAAATCAGCAGGAAGTTTCAAAAATGCAGTATCTGCAGACTTACGAAGCAACAAAAGCCATTCAGACACAGGTTGTTGCAGCCATTGCGCAGGGATATTACAATCTGTTGATGCTGGATAAACAATTGCAGATCGCCCAATCTAATCTGGAACTCAGCAATCGTACGCTTTCTCTTACAGAAAAATTATGGCAAAGCGGTGACACCACTTCTTTGGGAGTTCAGCAGGCAACCGCCCAGAAACAATCGACTGAACTTTTGATTACACAATTGGAGCAAAATATTGCCATTCAGGAAAATGCATTGAGTATTTTAGTGGGTGAAAATCCGGGAAAAATCAGCAGAACGATTGAAATGTCTGAAACTTCTTTACCACAGGACATTTCCGCAGGACTTCCCGCAGCAATGGTAAGCCGTCGTCCGGATGTTCGTCAACAGGAATTGGTTTTGCTGGAATCCAATTCTATGGTGGGAATTGCGCAGGCAAATATGTATCCTTCCTTGAAAATTACGGCAAATGGCGGTGTCAATTCATTTAAAATTGATAACTGGTTTCAGATTCCGGCTTCTTTGTTCGGGTCTGTTTTGGGAGGATTGACTCAGCCGATTTTCCAGAAAAGACAATTGAAAACGGACTTAAATGTGGCTAAAATTCAGAGAGAGAAAAACGTATTGGCGTTCCGTCAGTCGGTTTTAAATGCAGTGGGAGAAGTTTCTGATGCTTTGGTTTCTAATGAGAGTTTAAAAGTTCAGGAAGAAAAAGCAACGGAACAGGTGGCAACCTTAAAAAATGGAATTAAAAGTGCCGAAATGCTGTACAAAGGCGGAATGGCAAACTATTTAGAAGTAATAACAGCTCAGGGAAATTCTTTACAGGCAGAACTGAATCTCGCGTCCGTAAAAAGACAGAGATTGAGCAGTATTGTCGATTTGTACCGGGCTTTAGGTGGCGGCTGGAAGTAGTAAATTTGAATTATATTGTTATGGGATGCAGTCTTTCGGGGCTGCATTTTTTGTTAATCAAAGCAAGCTTTTACAAAAAATTAGGTACTGGTTATTTTATTAAACAGCAAATATATGACGATAAAACAATTTCAAATACGAAATCGTCCCAAATCTCTTCGAGACGATTTCCTCCTTCGTGTTTTTAAAATCATATTTTATTTTTCTTATAATCGACTTCACTAAAACTAAATAATATTTTTTACATTCTATAGTAGAGAAATGCAAAGCCATCATTATAAAGTGTGAAGAATTATAATTTAGTAATAGAATAACTACCGTTACTTATTGCACCATTAGGCTTTGCAATTTGACATCCTGAGATTTCGTCTCCAACACCATAACCAATGAAAACCGCAATTTTAGTATTAGCGACAGTTGTTCTAAAGATAGTGTTTGCTCTATTTGGTGTCGCAGTAATATAACCTGAGATATTTCCTGCGGAATCACTATCTGCAACCCAAATATTTCTATTTACAGTATAAGTAGTAAAACTGGTACCCGAGCTTGCCAAAGCGATGGTAGTATTAACTCCGACTAATTCTCTGGAATTTGTCACAACAGTACCGGTGCTACAGACACCATACCATACCAAATCCAAACGATAATATCCGACTGCTGGCAGAACAATATAAGCGACATTACTTCTTGCACTTCCATCTATTGTTGCAGAAGCAGCTACACCATAGGTAGCACTTATAGTATTTACCGCTAAATCTGCACTGGATAGATCCAAAGCACGGACAACATTTCCGGCAGCTGTTGTTAAGTTGAATGCTAAACCTGCAGTCTGAAGTTCGCCATACAGATAAGGAGGTGCTCCCGCTGTAAAAATACCCACCTGACCAGTAGTATTGTCTATTCCCAAAGCATTATAGCCTGAGGACAAAGTATTGCTAAGGACATTTGGAAAAGCAATTGTACCTTTAGCTTCTAAATTATAGCCCGGGCTGGGCTGCCCTATTCCCACATTTCCATTTTCCAGTACTGTCAAAGTTTCTGAGCCACTGTTATTACGTAAACGAAAAGTTTTTGTATTCGAACCTGATATTGTTTTAACATCCAAAGTTGATGCAGGAGACGTTTCATTAACTCCTACATTTCCCGTCTGAGCAAGCCCATTTATGAAAAGGCAAACTAAAATACTAAAATAAATAATTGACTTTCTCATGAGATTTAATTTTATATTAAAATGATATGTGTTTTTACTACTATTTTGATATGACGGAGATAATAAATTTTTCAAAAACGTCATGAAGCACTCTAGATTTATTGTAGATGAGTTCACCACAATAGCTGAAGATATTTTTAATTGTATATCAATCATTTAACAGATCTATCTTACATTTTTAAAAGCGATATAAATTCATTTTAAGTTCTTCAGTGCTTTTGTTTCAAAATGAGCTTTTGTGTAATCATTATTATTCTGAGAGGGACTATTATGCAGTGTAAAAACTAAAAACTCTGAATTACCAAAAGCTCATTAAAAAATATATAAACACAACTCTACCTTTATTTTTGTATATGTAAATTGAGGGATAAATTATCTATGAAAAAATAGTATTTGGTTAAAAAAACAAATTCGTTAATTAACACAAATGCAAAAAAAATCGCATTCGGAATGCGATTTTTTTGTTATAGCTTTTATGTTACCTATACTATATGCTACGAAATATTCTGATTAATGTATTCTAAAACCACATCAAAATCCTCCTGCGAATATCCCAACTGTAAATAATGAATATCATCTGCTTTCCGATACCAAGTCAATTGTCGTTTTGCGTACCTTCGGCTGTTTTTTTTAATTTCGGAAACGGCAAAATCAAGATCCCATTCTCCTTCAAAATATTTAAATAATTCTGAATAGCCAACCGTATTCAAAGCGGTGAGATGTTTAAATTTCTCCAGACTTTTTGCTTCTTCCAGCAAGCCTTTTTCCATCATCATATCCACTCTCCTGTTAATCCGGTAATACAAGTCTTCTCTCGGTGCTTCAATTCCGATCCGGATGGTTTTAAAATCTCTGGAATCCTGCGAAACAGCAATTTGTTCAGAATATTTTTTATTCGTCTGCCAAATAACATCGATGGCGCGTAAAAGTCTTCTGTGATTGTGAAAATCTACTATGGCAAAATATTCGGGATCAAGCTCTTTCAGAATTTCCTGAAGTTTTTCGACTCCTTCTTTTTCGAAAATTTCCTGTAATTTTTTCTGATTGTTTTCATCCGCTTCAGGCAAATCATTCAAACCTTCAATCACCGCTTTTTCATACATCATGCTTCCACCAACTAAAATGACGGTATCATGTTTTTCGAAAAGTTCACTGATTTTTTTTAATGCATCTTCTTCATACTGCCCTATGGAATAATATTCCTCAACGGAAAGGTTTCCGATAAAATGATGAGGTGCTTCGGCAAGTTCTTCAGCAGACGGTGAAGCCGTTCCGATTTTCATTTCCCTGAAAAACTGTCTCGAATCACACGAAACAATCTCTGTGCTGAAATGTTTTGCCAGATCAATTGCCAGTCTTGTTTTACCAATTCCGGTGGGTCCTACAACAGAAATTAAATTTTTCTTTTTCACCGCGCTAATTTACGAAAATGAGTGAATTCTATTTTACCGAAAAAAAGACAATATATTTCCATGTTTCTTAGGTAAGTTAAAAATTTACGAAATGATTGCGCGAACTTTTTTATTCTAAAATAAACCATTAAGATTTAATTTAAGGAGTTAAGTACAATTAAGAATCAGATAGATTTTTAGAAAATATCATGACTTAAAGCAGAACTCACCTTAATATTCTAAACTCCTTAAATTAAATCTTAATGGTTCAAATAAACTTTCCTACTACTGAAGACTTACTTTATGTAAGATGGGAAGAACGAAGATGGAAGTTAAAATCGGTATTCAATAATATACACAACAATCTTCCCGCTTCCTTCTTCCTTCTTCCTTCTTCCTTCTTCCTTCTTCCCGCTTCGCTCTTTCAACATTAGCAAAACTATACACTTAATTGTTTATCTTTGTAAGACAATAAAAAACTATGATTTTATCAATGACCGGCTTTGGTAGAGCCGAAGACGTTTTTGAAGGCAAAAAAATTACCATCGATATTAAATCCCTGAACAGCAAGAGCTTCGATTTAAATATCAAAATTCCTTTGAGATATAAAGAGAAGGAATTTGAGGTAAGAAAAATTCTGAACGATAGAATAATCCGTGGAAAAGTAGACTGCTACATCAATATAGAAAATCTTGAGGAGTCCAATGATGTGAAAATCAATAAAAGCTTAATTGATTCTTACATGAATGAGCTGAAAAATATCGCTTCAGACGGACCTGATTTCGAATATCTGAAAATGGCAGTGAGGCTTCCGGATGCGATAACTTCAAGACCTGACGAATTATCTGAAGGAGAATGGGAAGCTTTGGCAAAAATTGTAAATGCTGCCGTGGATCGTTTTGAAGAATTCAGAAGAAAGGAAGGTAAAATTTTGCATGAAGAGCTGGAAAGAAATATTCAGAATATTGATAAATATTTAGGTGAGGTTATTCCGTTCGAAGAAGAAAGAATTTCTGCAGTAAAGGAACGTTATCAGAAAACTTTAAAAGAGTTTGAGAACGTAGATGAAACGCGTTTCTATCAGGAAATGGCTTATTTTACAGAAAAACTGGATATTTCGGAAGAAAAAGTAAGACTTTCCCAACATTTGAAATATTACAAAGAAGTAATGGATAATGAAGATTTCAACGGTAAGAAACTTGGATTTATTTCTCAGGAAATCGGTCGTGAAATCAACACATTAGGTTCCAAAGCCAATCATTCGGAAATTCAGAAACTGGTCGTGATGATGAAGGATGATCTAGAGAAGATTAAAGAGCAGACGTTAAATGTGCTTTAAATTCAACGTTTAATGTTTAAAATTCAATGTAAAAAAACTTTGGATAAGCAAAATAATTTTGAATAATAGATTTTAACTTTAAACTAAAAACTTTGAATAATAAAGTTATCATATTTTCTGCACCGTCAGGAAGCGGAAAAACAACATTGGTAAAGCATTCTCTGGAGGTTTTTAATGAACTGAAATTTTCGATTTCATGTACAACAAGACAGCCGAGAGGCAGTGAAGTTCATGCAGTGGATTATCATTTTTTAACACCCGATGAATTCAGACAGAAGATTGCTGAAAATGCTTTTGTAGAATTTGAAGAGGTTTATACCGACAAATACTACGGAACATTAAAATCCGAAGTAGAAAAGATCTGGAACGAAGGAAAAGTGGTTATTTTTGATGTTGATGTAAAAGGCGGAATTTCCTTAAAGAAATATTTCGGAGAACAGGCTTTGTCGATTTTCATTGAACCGCCTTCCATTGAAGAACTGGAACGAAGATTGATCTCAAGGAATACAGATGATGCAGAAACCATCAAAACGCGTGTTGCAAAGGCAGAAGAAGAAATGTCTTACGCTAAAGAATTTGATAAAATTGTCATCAACAGTGATCTTAACGAAGCAAAAAAAGAAATAGAAAGTTTAATAAAAAATTTTATTGGAAGTTAAAGAATAGAAACAGAAGCTTGAGGTTTATTAAACAACATCAAAATTCTGATTTTAATTCCTGAATTTTAATTTCTGATTCTAAAACATTGAGGTTGATATGAGTACCGAAACATTAGAAAAAGCTAAATCTGCGATTCCTGTAAGAGGATTTCTGGATATAAAAGATATAGCAATTCCTCAAGGAGAAGAGCTTGTACAGGCAATTCTTAAATTGAAAAAAGAAAAAAATGCCGTTATTCTGGCGCATTATTATCAACCCGGAGACATTCAGGATATTGCTGATTTTCTGGGAGATTCTCTGCAACTGGCAAGACAGGCAAAAGATACGGATGCGGACATGATTGTTTTCTGCGGAGTTCACTTTATGGCGGAAGCGGCTAAAATTCTGAATCCGACTAAAAAAGTAGTTCTTCCCGATACAATGGCAGGATGTTCATTAGCAGACGGATGTTCCGGAGAAGGTTTGAGAAAAATGCGCGAACAGCATCCGAATGCTTTGGTTGCAACGTACATTAACTGTAACGCAGAAACGAAAGCGGAAAGTGATATTATTGTTACCAGCTCAAATGCTGAAACGGTAATTGAAGCCTTACCGAAAGACCGACCGATAATTTTCGCACCGGATAAAAATTTAGGAAGATATTTATCTCAGAAAACGGGACGCGATATGATTCTTTGGGACGGAAGCTGCATCGTTCACGAAGCATTTTCTATGGAAAGAATTGCAAAACAACTGGCAGATAATCCAGATGCAAAATTAATTGCACACCCTGAAAGCGAAGAAGCCGTTTTAAAGCTGGCTCATTTTATAGGTTCCACTTCTGCCCTGTTGAATTATGTTGAAAAAGACGACTGCCAGAAATTCATCATCGCTACAGAAGAAGGAATTCTCCACGAAATGAGAAAACGTGCTCCTCATAAAGAATTAATTCCTGCTCTGGTTTTTGATGAAAGCTGCAACTGCTCGGAATGTTTCTACATGAAGCGTAATACCATGGAAAAATTGTATTTATGTATGAAATATGAGCTTCCGGAAATCATCATCGATGAAGATTTAAGATTAAGAGCTTTAAAGCCTATCGAAGCGATGCTTGATCTTTCAAAAAGTATAAAATAAATAAAAGCACTGTTTTGGCAGTGCTTTTTTGTTCGTAATAATATAGATAAGCATTGTTTATATTAAATTCAAAATAAAAGCTTATTTAATTTCAGATTTAAAAAAAATTTGTACATTTGTTCATACAGCAATGAATTTTTTAATAAACATATCTGATATTTCCACTCCGATTTTCTCAATTTCGGAAGTATCTTTTGTTTCTATTATTGCTACAACAACTACAACTACCCCATAACGGGGTGCATTTTCACATATCATTATAAGTCTGCGTACTCTTTTTTTCTAAAGAGTAAAATTCAATTTTCTATAATTAAAAAACAAATAATGAAAGTTTTAAAATTCGGAGGCACTTCGGTTGCCCATTCACAAAATATAATGTTAGTAGAAAACATTATTAAAAAAGAATCTCAGAAAAACAGAATCATCGTTGTAGTTTCAGCACTTCACGGGGTTACAGATCAATTGATAAAGGCTGCAGAAGCCGCTTCCCACAATAATGAAAATTATCTTCAAATCCTTAAAAATCTCGAAGAAAAACATTTAGATCTTGTTAAAGACCTGATTCCTTTTTCAGAACAAAGTTCATGGCTCAGTTTCGTAAAAAAACATTTTAATGATATTGAGGACATCTGCAACAGCATTTTTATATTGAAAGAGTTTACAGACAGAATCAAAGATAAAATTACATCATATGGCGAATTTCTTTCTTCAAATATTATTACAGCCAGACTGAAATCAAATGGTTCGGATGCTTGCTGGATGGATTCTCACATCGTTACAGACAGTAATTTCACCAATGCAAAAGTAAATTTTGAAGCCACAGAAAATAATCTCAGCCAATTTCTGAATGAAAATAAAAATCAGATCATTATCACTCCGGGATTCATTGCGAAAGATGTAAAAGAAAATGCCACAACGTTAGGAAGAGGAGGTTCAGACTACACAGCTTCAATCATTGCTTCCGTTATCCATGCAGATGAACTTGAGATCTGGACCGATGTAAACGGAATGATGACTTCAGATCCGCGATTGGTTTCCAATGCAAAACCTATTGCTGAAATTTCATATTCCGAAGCGATGGAACTTTCTCATTTTGGGGCAAAAGTTTTGTATCCTCCCACCATTCAGCCGGTAATGGTGAAAAATATCAACCTGAGAATCAAAAATACTTTCGATCCAGAAGCTCAGGGTACATTGATTTCTCATTATGCAAAAAAATCTCATTTTGAAAATGAACAAATTGCTGTCGGTGTATCCAATATGAGCCACGTTGCTCTGCTTACTGTAGAAGGAAGCGGAATGATAGGCATTCCCGGAGTTTCTGCAAAACTATTCCAGTGTCTGAGTCAGGAGAAAATTAATGTCATTTTAATTACCCAAAGTTCTTCAGAACACTCTATTACAATTGCGATCAGCGAAAAAGATGTTTTCAACGCAAAAAGTGCCATTGATTCTGCTTTTGAAGATGATTTAAAACTCAAAAGAATTGATCCGGTAAAGATAGAAACAGATCTTGCGATTGTTGCTTTGGTGGGAGAAAACATGAAAAGCAGAAGCGGCGTAAGTGCCAAAATGTTCGGTTGTCTGGGAAATAACGGCATCAATATCAGAGCAATTGCTCAGGGATCATCAGAAAAAAATATCAGCATTGTTATTTCAGAAAAAGATATTACAAAAGCGGTTAATGTTTTACATGAAGAATTTTTTGAGTCCGAAATAAAACAGGTGCATCTCTACATCTGCGGAACAGGAAATGTGGGAATGAAGTTAATTCAGCAGATCTATAGCCAGAACGACTATCTTAAAGAACACCTTCTTGTTAATTTAAGAATTGCTGGATTATCCAACAGCCGTAAAATGATTTTCTCAGAAAAAGGGATTTCAGAAAATGAATTTACCAACTTCGATCAAAATGGTCAGGAAGCTTCTGCGGAAAAATTTGCGCAGGAAATTATTTCAAGAAATCTAAGAAACTCTGTTTTCGTAGATGTTACCGCGAGTTCCGAAGTTCCAAGTATCTATGAGCAACTTCTGAAGAAAAGTGTAAATATTGTTGCGTGTAATAAGATTGCCGCCTCTTCTGATTTTGAAAATTATAAAAATTTAAAAAATACAGCCAGAAACCACAGTTGTCAATTTCTATTTGAAACCAATGTGGGAGCAGGATTGCCGATTATCGGAACAATTAATGATCTTATCCGAAGCGGTGATAAAATTACTTCTATTCAGGCGGTTCTCAGCGGAACTTTGAATTTTGTATTCAATAATTATGACGGAAGCAGAACATTTTCTGAAATTGTGGCTCAGGCTCAAAAAGAAGGTTACACAGAACCCGATCCCCGACTTGATTTGGCAGGAACAGACGTCGCCAGAAAAATTATCATTCTTGCCAGAGAAGCAGGCTATCCCATTGAGTTTACTTCTGTTGAAAATGAAAGTTTTCTTCCTGAAGAATGCATGAAAGGAAGCGTAAACGACTTTTATAATGCACTTTCCAAATATGAAGATCATTTTAGGAATCTTTTGGAAGAAGCAAAAAGTAAAGGCAAAATTTTAAAATATGTTGCTGAATTTAAAGAGGGAAAAGCAAAAGTAGGACTGAAGCATATTGCTCCGGAAAGCGATCTTTTCCACCTGTATGGAAAAGATAATATTGTAATTTTCAAAACGTTGAGGTATTATGAACAGCCTCTTGTTGTAAAAGGTGCGGGAGCCGGTGCAGAAGTTACTGCAAGTGGTGTTTTCGCAGATATCCTCCGTTCTGTTTAAAAATTGAGTTATGAAAAAAGTAAAATTAAAAGTTCCGGCTACCATTGCCAATCTGGTTTGCGGATTCGATATTTTAGGAATGGCAATCCATGAACCGTTTGATGTAATGGAACTGAAACTGCTGGAAACCTCTGAAATCATCATCAGACACACAGACGATTTCAGACTGCCGGAAGAAACTTCAGAAAATGTTGCAGGAAGAGTTTTATTGAAAATTCAGGAGGAATTACATCTTAAAAACGGCTTTGAGGTAATCATCCATAAAAAGATAAAACCCGGAAGCGGATTGGGCTCCAGTGCGGCAAGTGCAGCAGGAGCTGCTTTTGGAGCCAACCGTCTGCTGGGAAATATTCTTTCTAAAGAGGAAATGATTTATTTTGCCATGTTTGGTGAAGAATTAGCTTCAGGGGTGAAACATGCAGACAATATTACACCCTGTATTTTTGGTGGAATAACATTAATCAAATCTTCAAATCCCATTGATATCATTCCGCTGAATTCTCCGGACTTATTTGTAACGGCGGTTCATCCGCAGATTGAAGTAAAAACTTCTGATGCAAGACAGATTCTGAAGAAAAACATTCTTCTGAAGGATGCCATAGAGCAATGGGGAAATATTGCAGGTCTGGTTGCCGGAATTCAGAATAATGATTTCGGACTGATCGGAAGAAGTTTAAAGGATGTTATCGTAGAACCTGTAAGAAGTCTCCTGATTCCTAAATTTAATGAAATTAAAGAAAAAAGTCTCGGTTTAGGCGCTTTAGGCGGGGGTATTTCAGGTTCCGGACCTTCGGTTTTTATGCTTTCCGAGAATGAAAAAATTTCATACGAAATAGCAGAAATGATGAAATCTGTTTACAGTAAAATCAACATTGAAAGTTTCGCGTATGTTTCTAAAGTAAATCCTAAAGGAATAGAAATTATTGAAGAATAAAAAATCAGCCTATGAAGTATTATAATTTAAAAGATAAAGAAGAAGTTGTTGATTTCAAAACAGCTACCATAAAAGGACAGGGAAAAGAAAAAGGACTGTTTTTCCCAGAATATATCCCATTATTTGAAAAAGATTTTATTGAAAATTTAGACCTTTACAGCGATGTAGAAATTGCCTACCGATGCATGAAAGATTTTGTGGGCGACGAAATTCCTTCGGAGATTTTAAAAGAAATCGTTTCAGAAACCATCAATTTTGAAATTCCGTTGAAAAAAATCAATGAAAACATCTATTCTTTAGAACTTTTTCATGGTCCAACTTTAGCCTTTAAAGATGTGGGAGCCCGATTTATGAGCCGCTGTCTGTCTTATTTCCTGAAAAGTGAGAATAAAAAAGTAACCGTTTTGGTGGCTACATCCGGAGATACGGGAGGAGCCGTTGCGAATGGATTTTATAAAACTGAAAATATTAATGTGGTTATTCTTTACCCAAAAAATAGGGTAAGCGAAGTTCAGGAAAAGCAGTTAACGGCACTCGGCGAAAACATTTCTGCTTTAGAAGTTGACGGCAGCTTTGATGATTGCCAGAATTTAGTAAAACAGGCTTTCTCGGACGCAGAAATTAATTCAAAATTATTTTTAACATCTGCCAATTCCATAAATGTCGCAAGATGGCTTCCTCAGCAAATTTATTATCTGCTCGCGCTGAAGCAATGGAAAAAAAAAGAAAAAGAGAAGCCTGTTATTTCCGTCCCAAGCGGAAACTTTGGTAATTTGTGTGCCGGAATTTTAGCTTATTTCCGGGGACTTCCTGTAGAACATTTTATTGCGGCATGCAACGAAAATGATGTTATTCCCTGCTATTTAGAAACAGAAAAACTGCAGATAAAAGAAACGGTAGCTACACTTTCTAATGCAATGGACGTAGGAAATCCGAGTAATTTCGTGAGAATTTTAACGCTTTTCGGGAATAAGTTTCAGGATGTAGCGAGTATGATTTCAGGATATTCTGTGGATGATGAAAAAACATTAGCATCTATTAAAAATGTATATGAAAAATACAGTCATCTGCTCGATCCTCACGCTGCAGTTGCGTATGCTGCTATGGAAAAAAACTTTGAAGACAATCCTAAAAAAGGCTTTATTCTGGGAACCGCTCATCCCGTAAAATTTCCTCAGGCAGTGGAAAAAGGCATTCAGACTCCAGTAGATTTACCTGAGTCTTTAGAATTATTAATGAAAAAAGAGAAAAAAAGTATTGAAATAAATCCAGATTTTGCAGAATTAAAACGATTTTTGCTTACAGAAATTTAAGAGTTATGAGCAGGATTTATTTAGAAAATGTAAAAATATACGCTTACCACGGTGTTCTTCCGGAAGAAAATATTGTTGGTACCTATTATATTGTAAATGCAGAACTTCATACCGACCTCTGGAATGCAGCAGCTTCCGATGACCTGAATGATACCATCAGTTACGCAGAAATCAACGAAATCATTCATGAGGAAATGAAAATAAAATCTAAATTGCTGGAACATGTAGCAGGAAGAATTATTTTTGCAATACATGAAAGGTTTCCGCAGGTAGATTACATTAAATTAAAAATTACCAAAACAGCTCCGCCAATGAAAGGGGAAATGACGGGTGCAAGTATAGAACTTGAAAAAAGTTTTAAGCCTTAAACTAAATATTTATTAAAAAAATAACACAATTGAAAGTTGTAAAAATAGTATTTCTTCTGTTTTGTACGGGTATTTTCGGGCAGACGAATATCAGCACGGAAATTCCGGACTATAATTTTCCGAAAGTGCGGTCTAATATTACGATGCCTGTGAGCATTCCGCTTTCAGAGATCAGCAATCTGATTAATGCATCGGTAAAAGATCTCATTTATCAGGACGATTCTTATACCGATAATAATAATGACCAGTTTAAGGTAAAAGTCTGGAAAACCCGCCCTATCCGGCTTGTGGGAGGAACCAATCAGAACATACTGATCGAAGTTCCTTTAAAAATTTGGGCAGAAAAAGGCATCGGAACGCTGGGACTTTATACATACCAGAACACCACTTTTGAAACGGTGATGTCTTTTAATGCTGCATTAAATTTTCAGAATAACTGGATTATTACGACAAGCACAAAACCCAACGGCTTTCGATGGGTAACACAGCCTGTTCTGGATTATGGTAAAATTAAAATCCCAATTACTTCTCTGGTTGAAAAAAGTCTGGTGGAACAACAGCAGAAATTCTGTAAAACCATCGACAGCCAAATGGCAGCACAGCTTAATTTTCAGCAATATGCAGTAATGGCTTGGAATGCATTTTCACAGCCTTTTAATATTTCTGAAGAATACAAAACCTGGCTGAAAGTTTCTCCGGTAAAGGTAAATATGACACCGCTAAAGTTTTATGCCAACCAGATTGATACTACGATCGGGATTGATGTTTTTTCTGAAACTTTTACAGGAAGCCAGCCTGCTTCAACACCGCCTATAAAATCGGCTCCAAACTTCACATTTATTTCTAGTTTGGGAAACCAGTTCCTGCTTCAGACCACCGCTAATATTCCGTTTACAGAAGCGACTAATATTGCGAGAAATATGTTTTTGAATAAGGAATATGATGTAAGAGGTTCATCCGTAAAAATTAAAGATATTAAAGTATACGGCGTTGATGATAAGGTGATGATAGAAGTGGAAACCGAAGGGTATGTAAACGGAAAAGCGTTTATTTCCGGGATTCCTGTGTATGATGAAGCGAAAAAGAAAATTGTATTGTCTAATACAAAATTCAACCTGAAAACAGCCAATATTCTACAGAAAACAGCGACGTTGCTCTTCAGAGGAAGAATCGTAAAAATGATCGAAGAAGAATACGGAATTCCTACTCAGGAACTGGAAAATAGTTCAAAGAAAAGCATCGAAGAAGCATTCAATAAAGAATATTATAAAGGCTTAAAAATGAACGGAAAAGTATTCAGCCTCAAACCAAGTAAAATCCTTCTCAATCCTTACGGAATTACTGCCGTTATTGATACCAAAGCCACTTTAAAATTAACACTAACAGGAATTTAAAATTTATAAAAACTAATACACATGAAAAAGTACCTTAAAATTGTGGATGTCCACAGAGCAACGAAATGGCAAAGATTTGCGAATCTTTTTATCGACAAGCTGGTGATTAATTTGTTCTTTTTCCTTCTCGGTATTGCCGTTGTTTTCATTGATAACATTTTTGGAATGTATTATTTCACTCCAATGATTTATAAACTATCCCAAATTGGGCGCCTTGCTGATATTATTCTTACTTCGTTTATATATTTTCTGTATGCTTTCCTTATGGAGTATTTTACAAACGGAAAAACAGTAGGAAAATACATTACAGGAACGAAAGTTATTATGACGGACGGCACCTCTCCGACTTTACAGGATTATTTTATACGGAATATTTCCAGACTTGTCCCTTTTGATGCACTGTCATTTCTTGGGGAAAACGGATGGCACGACAGCTGGAGCGATACAAGGGTAATTCATACCAAAAATTATGAGACTGAAAGACAGGCAAAAAGCGAAATAGAGAGCATTGGCACGAAAGAAATTGCTTAAAAATTTTTGTTCGAAAATAAATTTTACTATATTTGCACACCTCAAAAATGGTAAATGGTACTTTGGCCGAGCGGCTAGGCAGTGGTCTGCAACACCATCTACAGCGGTTCGAATCCGCTAGGTACCTCCAAACAAAACCCTAACTCATTTATTACAATGTTTTAGGGTTTTTTATTTTTACTATTTTACAACGAAGTTTTAAGCCTTTTTAATTTTAGTTTTTAATATTGGATATTGAACTCCTCTATCTGTATGTGATAGACATGAGTAAGCTGCCCATAACTATTTCTCTTGTTGAGGTTTTCCGTAATAGTAGATTACAGAGATTTTGTAAATTGCAGTAAACTTTTAATCATGAAAAATATTTTTTTAATAATTGCATTATTCCCATATTTATTTTATTCACAAGAACTAAAGTTCGAAAATGTAGTAAAAGTAGACTCTACTATTTCAAAAGATGAACTTTATAATAGGGCACGATCATGGGCAAATGAAAACTTTAACTCAAAAAATAATATCGTCAATACTGAAGATAAAGAAGATGGAGAGATAAGCGGTAGCGGAATATTTGATTATAGAACTGAAGAAAAATATAAAGGAAGAAAATGCGTTGAAGGACCAATTAAATATAAGTTTAATATATTTGTTAGAGACGGCAAGTATAAATATATATTTCATTCCTTTGATCATAAGGGGTCAGGAGGGTCTGGGTGCAGAAGAGTAGATTATGGAATAATAACACTTACAGAAGAAGCTCCAGCAAAAGGAAAAGGTATACAGTATAATTTAGGATACGCGGATGTAAAGGTAAAAGTTACAGAATTTGTAGGCAAGTTTGTTTCGTCTCTCGAAAGATATATGAAAAAGACATATGAAGGCAAAGGTGATTGGTAATTAAAACAATTTATTATGAAAATATCTTTTTTTATTTTCTTCTTATTTCAAAATATATATTTTTATTCTCAAACTTTTCAGAATATAAATAAGTTTTCAAACTACATTGGAAAATCGTTTACAGATTTCGAAAGAGATTTAAGGCTAAGAAAATCAGGGGCAAAAGTACGATTAGGACTAGAAAATAGAACATACGATTTTAAAAATTATTTCATTTTAGTTTCTGAAAATGATGACTCAAAACAAATTGGTAAATTTTCACTTTACTCTAATGATTCAAAAGATCATATGGAAAAATGGTACAGAATTGTTTCAGAGATGGATAAAGATAAAGAATATACCTTTCTTAGATCTTTCGTAGCTGATCCAGAAGATAAGATAACTTCAAATAGCCTAAATTATAATGAATTAATAAAATTATTGCGTAATTCATATAAAACTGAAAACTGGATTTTTGAGGTTATTTACAAGAAAGAAAGTAAATTTTTTAAAATATCCTGCACTCCAGTAGATATTAATGTTATTATTCAAAATAAACCTTATGACTGAATTAGATAATTTTACCACATTAATAAAAGCTCCAAACGGAGCTTTATTTCTTTGTTATTTTATTAAAAAAATAGTTAAAGGCGTCAAAAAGACATGAAATAAATAGGTGAGAACTCCTTGCTTTTTCCCGACAATTCATTATTTAGACATTTACATTCGAAAACAAAAAACTTCCCAGAACAAACTGAGAAGTTTAAAAAACTGTTTAAAAACGAATGGAAATTGAATGTGTAAAACTACAATAAAGCCTTTCTAAATGAGTATGACCAGAGTCATAATACAAAAACCTCCCGCAAACGGGAGGCAAACTTACTGAGATACTAAAACATTTATATGTTATATTTCTAAAATTAATTATAATATGTTCTCCATTTTATGATTCCAGTCATATAAATAATTCCAATAACCGGCAACAAAAAAAACTATAAAACACTAAACCTAAACTATTTACATATTATATTTTTCAAGTTTATAAATATTACATAATAAAAATTGTTGTATAAAACATTATATTTTTCACTAAATAATGATTAAATTTGCGTAAACTAAAATCATGACATTCAACGAAGCATTAAAACACAAGAAAAACATTTTAAAAAATTCCAGCGAGTTTACAAAAACGCTGTATGATTACATTATTATTCCAAGTATTGACGAAGAAGGTCTTAAATACATTGAAGAGTTTAAAAAATCTCCCGATTCGTTTATGGATGAGAGCTGTAAGAGATACAGCAGTAATGATAGGTTTAAAGTATTTTTATTTGCCAAAAACCAAAACTAAAGCTTCCGTTTTCCCTTCTCTATTGCTATATTTTCCGCAAAAACAAAAAAATCCCCGTATTTCTACGAGGATAAAAACTAATAACCATGAAAACTCAAATTAAACATGAGTGACTGCAAATTTATGAAATGTTAGTTTTACATACATCTATATCGAATATTAATTCCATCAATTAACAATTTTTATCAAAGATTAAAAAACTGTTAATATCCTTATAAAAGGATATATTTCCTTTAATATTCAACCCACTCCCCTTTTATTGCTGCGGTTGCAGACATATAGCAAATTAAACATTACTCGATTCTTTTATTCTTTTAATAATCTAAGTTTTAACACTTATTAAGAAATAAAAAAATAAGCCCCCATTGCTGAGGGCTTATTTGGTGTGTAAACTATTAATTATTGTTATTCCTTAATGAACTTTTTCTGTACAGTTCCTTTAGAATCTTCAATATCGATTACATAAACTCCATTAATTAATGCATGAACATCAATTTTGTTGTTTAAGATAACTCCCGTTGATACCACCTGTCCTGCTGAATTATAAATCTTATAATTCGCTCTGCTGCTAATATTCTTAACATTCAGTACAGAACTCACAGGGTTCGGATAGATTAATATATCTGTCTGATTAATCGGGTTAGGAACAGGAAGCTTAGAAATTCTTACTGTGTAATCTTCTACTTCGCCATTCGGGAAGTTGGTACAATTTACAGGAATAACATCTTTGCCCATTGCTACTCTCATCACTACATATTTGTAGTCTACCAGACTGATGAATGCATCTGCTGGTACCGTAAATGTAGTGCTCGCAGTAGGATTACTGTTTGGCCCGTCAGCAAGGATTCTTTCGTTGATATCGAAATATCCGTTTCTGTTGAAATCGATCCATACGGCAACTCCTGCTTTATTGTTTCCTGACAGTTTTTTATCAATTATGATTTTATTGTCGGAAGACCCCTGAATCAGTTCAATAAACTTGTTTGTAACTCCTGTATAATCTGTATAATTAGATCCTACGGAAGTATTCGTCATCTGAGGTTTACCATTGGGCGTTACCGTTACTTTAGAGATATACTCTGAAGTTGTTGTTCCGGTAGATGCCATCTGACAATAAACGATTGTTGGCGTCGTGAAGAAATAAGGCAGTGTATATGTACCCGGAGTTCCGCTACAAACGTTTGCTACCTGCATTTCATATTTAGTCAGTTCCAATAAACCTGTAAGGGTAATCGTATTGGTATTAGACGGTACCATTGTCCAGCTCGGAATACCTACTTTTCTGTATCTCAGGATATAAGTAGCACCCGGGAAAGGATCCCATGTTACCTGCGCCGTAGTTGGAGTAATCGCTGTAATGGTAAGTCCCGGAGGAGGTAACTGACACGTTCTTTCCGTAGTAAATACTTTAGGATTAGACCAAGTGTTAATAGTGGTTTCTCCATTACAGATGTTCGCCACCTGTACTTCATATGTAGTGTACGGAGTTAATCCGGTAAGTGGATATGTATTTAAAGGAGGTGCGGTGATATTCACCGTAGTCCATGTTCCTGTACCTACAATTCTGTATCTGATTACATAAGTAGCACTTGGTACAACAGGAGCCCATGTTACCAATGCAGAGTTTGTCGTAATATTAGTTACCGTTACACTCGGCGGCGTAGGATCACATCTTGTGGTAAACACAGCCGGAGTAGCAGTACCTTCAGTATTGTTACAAACCGCAACTACCATTACATCATATTTTGTAGCAGGATCTAAACCTGTAGTTATTGTATAAGATGTTGCCGGCGGCGCTATTACAACTGAAGAATTCACCCATGGTGTCGTTCCGTTCTTTCTCCAGTATACTTTATAACCCAGGTTATCAGGAGAAGGAGTCCAGTGTACAGTAGCTGCATTGTGAGCAATAGCATCTACATAAACATTCGTAGGCGCGGTTGTAGAACAAGGCTTAATGATAAATGTAAAGTCTACATAATTTCCATAAGGAGCCGGCCCGCATGGAGTTACCGTACCGATATAAGACGCTGCAAATCTTGCTCTGTAAGAACCTGAAGGACGACCCACAGAACTTATCGGAGCGTTAGCAACAGAATTTATATAACCTCCGGAATAATACACCTGTTCAGTAGCCGGATCAAATACTAAATCATTATTCCAGTCGATCCAGATATAATAATAATAAGTACTGGTTCCCGCATTCATGGAAACATTGGCTACTCCTCCCGGTAATACAGAGAAACTGGTAGCAGAATTGTTTACATAGGCACTATAAGCAGTAGCCGTATAGTTCAGGTTTGTAAATCCGTTTGTAGTGGTAATCGTTTTTAAATAATTAGTTGTTGATGAAGAACCTCCTGTAGGAACACAGTAGTTTGTATAAACTGTACGTGGTCCTGACCAATAACTAATATCTGAACTGCTACATCTTGCTCTTACCCAAAAATAATACGTTGTGCTTGAAGCTAATCCCGATACCAGTTGGCTAGGTCCTGGAACTCCTGTGTACTGAGGAATCGTTGCTGCTGTAGGAGCAACTCCAGTAGTATTGTAATAAACATCATAACCATTTGCCGGTGGTGTCGCCGGAACCGTCCACTGTATTGTTGCACTTGACGTTGTCGCATTTGCAATCACAAGACCAGTCGGAGGAAGACACGTCGGAGGCGCTACCACAGATAAGGTAAAATCTACATAGTTTCCATATGCAGCAGGTCCGCAAGCCGTATTTGCACCAATAAATGATGATGAAGTACGAACTCTGTAGTTCCCTATCGGCTGTCCCGCAGGAATCGCAATATTTGCTGTTGCCGTTGCAGTATAAGTAGTGGTTGCTAAAATAGTTTCTCCCGGATCGTTAAAGTCAAGATCATTATTCCAGTCAACCCACACATAATAAAAATAGGTACTTCCACCGGATGTCGCCAAGTTGGTCGTTACTGTAAATCCTGGAGAGCTTAAAACAACACTAGGAGAATTTACATATGCCTGATACGAAGAAGCAGTATAAGCTAAATTGGTCCACCCACCTGTAGTGGTAATATTATTCAGATAATAAGTTGTTGAAGAAGAACCTCCCGTAGGAACACAGTAATTTGTATAAACCGTACGTGGTCCTGACCAATAACTAATATCTGAACTGCTGCATTTCGCTCTTACCCATACATAATACGTTGTACTTGAAGCCAAACCGGTAATCAGCTGGCTAGGTCCCGTTACACCGCTATATTGAGGAACTGTTGCTGCTGTAGGAGCAACTCCCGTAGTATTGTAATAAACATCATAACCGTTTGCCGGTGGTGTAGCCGGAACAGTCCACTGTATGGTAGCACTTGATGTTGTTGCCGTAGTGATCGTAAGACCAGTCGGAGGCAGACACGTTGGAGGAGCCACAACAGATAAAGTGAAATCCACGAAATTTCCATACGGAGCTGGTCCGCACGAAGTATTTGCACCAATAAATGATGACGACGTACGAACTCTGTAGTTTCCGACAGCCTGTCCTGCAGGAATTACAATATTCGCTGTTGCGGTTGATGTATAAGTAGTGGTCGCAAGAATCGTTTCTCCCGGATCATTAAAATCCAGATCGTTATTCCAGTCTACCCAAACGTAGTAATAATACGTACTTCCACCCGAAGTAGCCAAATTCGTAGTCACTGTAAACCCTGGTGAGCTCAATATCACTCCCGGAGAGTTTACATAAGCCTGATACGAAGAAGCTGTATAAGCAAGGTTAGTCCATCCGCCTGTAGTCGTAACATTATTTAAATAATACGTTGTAGAAGACGTACCACCTGTAGGAGTACAATATCCTGTATATACAGTAATAGGTCCTATTAACGAACTTTGAGCCGTTGAACTGCATTTTGCTTTAATCCATACGTAATACGTTGTATTAGCAGCTAAACCGGGAATTGTATAACTCGTTGCAGTTCCTGCAATACCCGTAATCTGTGGCGTTGCGGGAGGAGTTGTGGTGGTGCTGTAATATATTTCATAACCGTTTGCCGGAGGGGTTGATGCTGCCGCCCAACTTACAGAAGCACTGGAAGTAGTAACTGCTGTAGAAGTGAAACCAGACGGTCCAAAACAAGATGGCGGAGTCCATGTATAAATAAGACCATCCGAAGGCATTCCCGGAGTAGCAACAGTTGTATTAAATGATTGACTGCCTGTATTTGCCGTTGCTAAAGCAGAAGCCGTAAATAATGCTGTGGTAGCATTCTGTCTGTGATTAAAATCGGCATTGCTTGATCCTCTTAATCCTACCTGAGTAGTTCCGCTTACGGAAGTATTACCTATAAGATAACTTCCGCCTTTGTACACTACAGCAATCGTATTAGTAGTCTCTCTGAGTCTGATCTGAAAAGAAAAAGTATAAACACTCGTTGTAGAAGTTGAGTACGCTGGTCTGAAATCTGACCACTGTACTACAATTTCTCTGTTCGGAGCTGTACCTACAACCGCCCAACTGATACTTCCTGTCTTAGAATTAATATTAAAAATTGAATTTAAATCTTTACCCCATGCAGAAACAGCTCCTGCATAAGTTTCCGTACTGGAAATCGGGCTGTAAGTACCAGCTCCGGGAGCTGTCGCCCCAAAAGTAATAAATCCGTTTGTTGATACATTAATAGAAGAATAATTACTTCCGTTAAAAGAAACAGGGAAAGGAAGAGTAACCGGATAAATAACGTTATCCAGAGAGGCTGCTCCTGTACTTCCCGTTGCAGTTGCCAGTACCGTTGCCGTACCCGGCAAATCTGTATAGGTTCCCGTAGACTGAGAAAAACTATAAGAACTTACCTGCGCACTCAGCATATACGAAAGTGCCAAGAAAAAAAACAATAGATATTTTTTCATATTAATAAATATTAGATCCTTATAAGGATATGAGAATTATAAATTTTGTTTAAGAAGTTATTTCCTGAATACGAACTATCCAAGAAACTGAAATTGTGATAAAATTGAAAAAAAGTAAAAAAATTCACCATAGGCTAGAAATTTATTATTTACTGCAAATCTAACGCGTTTTTTGATAATACATAGTATAAATTACAATATTTTTACAAAAAACGCATCAAATTTTAACTATACAGTTCATTAACTTAGAATATTTATTTTTTTAATAACGTCATCTTTTCTGTTTTATTATAACACATTTCCGACCTTAATAAATTCATGTTTAATAATAATCCGATGTAAATAAAATAAAATTCTGTTGGCTAAATTAAAAATAGCCTCCCGATTAAGGAGGCTACACAAATTAATTTTTAAAGTAAATTTCAAATTATTCTTCCCATGCGATAGGAACATAAATCGTGACATATCCGTCAGAATCTACTTTGGCTTCAGAAACCTCTGCCGTTACAGATCCGTATCCTACCCATCCGCCTTGTCCCTGAGTTGCTGTGAAGGTATAAGTACCTTCCGGAAGACCATCAAAATATTGTGGTAAAGACTGCATTCCGCTACCGCCATAGGTTTCAAAAGTTTCTCCGGTTACAGTATTGGTTGCTACAAAGTTTCCGAGATCATAACTCCCCGAAAGTGTTTTAGTACCATTCTGATTCTGCAATCCAAACCGGATCTGGTAAGTTTCTGTCTGGACAACAGATTGAGAAGGTGAATGTTTTTTTTCAGAATCATTTTTAGATGCCGAAAATGAGCTTACAGCAGCAATTACTCCTGCAAAAAGCACAACTTTTACAATTGAATTTTTCATAATAATGTAATT
Source organism: Chryseobacterium sp. 2P (assembly GCF_059579425.1). Taxonomy (NCBI): domain Bacteria; kingdom Pseudomonadati; phylum Bacteroidota; class Flavobacteriia; order Flavobacteriales; family Weeksellaceae; genus Chryseobacterium; species Chryseobacterium sp. 2P. Next base: position 714,130 of record NZ_CM184194.1, on the reverse strand, counting down.
TGGTAAATCAAATATAAAAAATTCATATTAATCCATTTTCAAGTAAAAATCAATAAATTTTTACATTTCAAAACCGTTATTAATAAAGGAATTCAACAAAATATTAAGATTCATTTAAAAATTTTAACATTACTTAACGGATTTTTGGCTTCATAATTGAAAATAGAAATAACATCGAAATTGGATTGACTTAAAATCCTTATAAAAATTTGAGTTATGAAAAGTATAGTATTAACAGGACTGATGTCTGTATTTTTACTGACCGCCTGTAAAAAAGACGACCAGATAGCCCAACAATCTTTGGAACAGCAGAAAATGGAGTTCCAGATGAGACAATTGGAAATTGAGAAACAAAAATTAGCCATTGAAAAAGAAAAAATGGCTTATGAAGCACAGAAAAAAGCCGACAGTGTTTTAGAAGTTCAGCAAGCCAAAACAGCGGCAGCCAATGCTAAACCGCAGGTAATAAGAGAAACACGTACAGTATACAGAGACAGACCGAGCAGAAGTTCTTCTTCCAACAGCGGGACTTATGCCAATAACGGAACTTCTTCCCAGACCACCGCAAAGAAAAAAGGGATGAGTGAAGCCGCAAAAGGTACCATTATTGGTGCTGTAGGAGGAGCCGCTTTAGGAGCGATTGTTAATAAGAAAAGTCCGGGAGCGGGTGCTGCCATTGGTGGTGTAATTGGTGGTGCTACCGGTTATACTCTGGGTAGAGCGCAGGACAGAAAAAGCGGAAGAGTCCAGCCAAGATAATTTTATTTTCACGATAACAAAAAAAGATTGCTTATTTTTAGGCAATCTTTTTTTATGATTCTACTTTTTTTTTCTACCCTTTTGCTTCTTCCTGTTTTAATGGGAATAGGGAAAATTACAGAAAATTTTTCAGGAAAATTATGGGAAGGCGTATCCGGAAAAATATTTTTGGGAATTCTTGGAATAAGTTTATTGTGGACAATTGCTGCTTTTTTTATCTCTTTAAACAGCTATGTAGAATTTTCTACAATTGCGATAGGATTGATTTATTTTTTTAAGGATAAACTTTATAAAGATTTTATCGCCTTTTCAAAAAAAGATTTTTCGCTGATTGCTGCAATTTCATTAATTATTGTATACTGCGGATCTTTTTACCCTTATATTTTAGACCATTTCGGATATTATGTTCCCACCATAAAATGGCTGAAAGAATTTGGCTTGGTAAAAGGTATTTCAAACCTCGATCTCACGTTGGGACAAATGTCGGTCTGGCATATTTTCCAGGCGGGATTTTCAAATTTTACCGATCCGTTTTTAAGAATCAATTCTGTTGTACTAATTATTTATACCTTATATATAGTAGAAAAAAAAAGCTGGATTCAGCTTTGCTTCATTCCGGTTCTACTATTGTTCTGCCAGTCGCCAAGTCCGGATCTCCCCGTCATTATTTTTTCAGTCATTATTTTAAATGAAATCTTAAGGGAAAATAAGCAGACCACTCTCCTATTCGCTTTTTCGGTTTTTGTTTTTATCATTAAACCTACTATGATCTGGCTGCCGGTTTTAAGTTTTCTCTACTCTGTTTTTATTTTGAAATCTAACTTAAAAAATTTAACCTTGGGAATTTTAATCGGCTTCCTGTTCTTTGTTAAAAACATATATACTTTCGGTTATCCGGTTTTCCCTGTTTCAATAATAGACTTAGGAGTAAGCTGGAAACCCAATTCTGAGGTTTTAAAAATATCTTCTCAGTTCGCCATTCAGAAAACATATGATATGCAGTATTCGTACGAAGAAATTCAGAAATTTTCTGCTATTGATTACATCAGAAACTGGATTTTTTTAAACGGAATCAAAGCAAAAATAAATTTACTTTTTATTGTTAGTTTAATCATCTTCACTGTTTTTACCTTCATCAAAAAAAACAGAATCATTACTTTTATCTGTATCTCACTTATCATTAAAAGTATTTTGGTTCTTCTTTTTTCAGCACAGTACAGATTTTTTATGGATGTCTTTTTTGTGATTTTCTTTTTACTGTTTGTTGATTATTTCAATCAAAAAAAATCTCTTATTGTATTTTCTGGTTTAAGCATCATCTTTGTTAGCTTTTTAACTTTCCCGAATATTTTGCAGACGTATTTTCCAAGTTTTAACCCCGGAAACTTCATGGGAAAATTTGAAAAAGAACAGTTGTACAAACCTTCAGTCTATGAAAGCACAAAGTTTGATTCTTTCAGAGTTGGTAATTTAAACTTTCATGTTTCGGAAAATTATCCTTTTAATTACGATTCTAAAATCCCTGCTATTTCCGCAGGCTACGTTTCACAGGATGAAAAAGCGGGCATATTTCCTCAACTCATCGATAATACAGATCTTAAAAAAGGATTTATCTGGAAAAAATTAAATAATGAAGAAAGGAAACAGGCAAAATCTGTCATTCATACCATCAATCCTCTTGGTAAATAGATCATATCTCCAGATCCTTTTTATCTGAAGAAAAAGCCTTAAATTTGTAGTATGTTAAATACTTTAGGTAATCTTCTCAGTCTTACAACATTTGGAGAAAGTCACGGTCTGGCTTACGGTGGAATCATTAATAATTTTCCGGCAGGTTTAACGGTAGATTTCGATAAAATTCAGTACGAATTGGATCGCAGAAGACCGGGACAGTCCGCAATCGTAACCCAAAGAAAAGAAAGTGATACGGTGAAATTTCTTTCAGGAATTTTTGAAGGAAAGACAACAGGAACTCCCATCGGATTCATCATCGAAAACGAAAATCAGAAATCAAAAGATTATGATCATATAGCGGAATCTTATCGTCCGAGTCATGCCGATTTTACTTATGATCAGAAATACGGATTGAGGGATTATCGCGGCGGCGGAAAATCTTCTGCAAGAGAAACCATCAACTGGGTGGTTGCCGGAGCTTTAGCAAAACAATTTTTATCGGATATCGAGATCAACGCATACGTTTCTTCCGTAGGCGAAATTTTCTGCGAAAAACCTTATCAGGCTTTGGATTTTTCGAAAACCGAAACCAATGAAGTGCGTTGTCCGGATGCGGAAACGGCAGAAAAAATGATCGAAAGAATCAAAGAAATCAAAAAAGAAGGAAACACGATTGGCGGAACGATTACCTGCGTGATTAAAAATGTTCCTGTAGGAATCGGCGAACCGGTTTTCTCAAAACTTCAGGCTGAATTAGGAAAAGCCATGCTCAACATCAATGCGGCAAAAGGTTTCGAATACGGAAGCGGTTTCTGCGGTGCAAAAATGACCGGAAAAGAACATAATGATCTTTTTAACGAAGATTTTACCACAAAATCAAATCTTTCAGGAGGAATTCAGGGCGGAATTTCCAACGGAATGGATATTTATTTCCGTGTGGCTTTCAAACCTGTAGCAACGATTTTAAGACCTCAGGAAAGCGTGGATAAATACGGAAATCCGGCAATTGTAGAAGGAAAAGGACGTCATGATCCATGCGTTCTTCCAAGAGCAGTTCCGGTGGTGGAAAGTCTGGCGGCGTTTGTTCTGGCAGATTTATTCCTCATCAACAAAACAAGAAACATCAATAATTTTTAAACATCATAATTTTAGCAGTGAAAAATTACTGGGATAAAGGCATCTCTTTCGAAGATTATGTGGAAATTGGAAAACAGAGATTAGAAAACCCTTCCGATCAGCAGGAAGCAGATTATAAACCCTATTACGAACTTGGACTTCAGAGAATCGACAGAACTTTAAAGAAGTATGTGGCGGATGAAGAACAGCTAAAACAGTTAGAATCTAAAAATTTCGACGGTAAAATTTTAATTATTTCTGAGGTTTGGTGTGGTGATGCAAGTGCGACCGTTCCTGCTTTGGTTAAATTTTTCGAAAGTAAAAATGAGGTTCGCATTTTCCTGAGAGACAGCGACAAGAGTTTAATCAGTCAGTTTTTAACGAACGGAACCGAATCCATCCCGAAAGTGATTATTCTGGATAAAGATTTTAACGTAAAAAATTCCTGGGGACCGCGTCCGAAATTCGGAACAGAACTTCTGATGAAATACAAAGCTGATCCTGAAGTATATACTAAAGATCATTTCTATAACGATCTTCAGGTGTATTATGCGAAGAACAGAGGAAAAGACGCCGTTCAGGAAATTTTAGAATTGTTGTAATATGTCGAAATTTTTCAGATTTTTTGTTGTAATTCTATGCATTTCGAATTTTCTGAATGCTCAAAATTCAAAGCTTGAAAATAAAGAATTATTTTTTTCAAAAGAATATGAAAAATTTTCTCAGAATGAGGACTACAACAGTAAAGAATCTCAATCTTTACATTTTTCTGCAGAATTCAAGAAATTCATTTCCGAAAATCCTGAAACACTGTCGTATAACTTTAAAAATTTGAATAATAAAGTAAACGTCATTACCTCCGAAGATAAAAAACTCAGATTTTATGTTTGGGATACAGAATTGGGAGGAACAATGAAAAGCTTCGATCAGATCATTCAATATTCCTCAAATGGAAAAGTAAAAACCATTTATAATAAAGAACAGTCTGATACTCCTTATTTTATTTCGGAAATTGTAAAAGTTCCTCTTAATAATCAGATGTATTATCTTGTTATTTCTAACGGAATTTTTTCTACGAAAGATCAAGCTCAGGCAATTCAGGCATTTACAATCCGAAAAGATCAGTTAATTGATTCTGATAAGATTTTTAAAACAAAAACAACAACTCTCAATAAAATTAAGGTTGATTTTGACTTTTTCAGCGTTGTAGACAGACCGGAACGTCCGCTGAAATTAATTTCATTTCAAAAAGACAAATTGTACATTCCAATTGTTAATAAAGACGGTATTGTTTCAAAAAAATTTCTGATTTACCAGCTTAATAATAATTACTTTCAATATATTGGGACAAAATAAATAATAGAGATTTAATGAAAAAAAATATAATTTACATTGTACTGATCGCGGTTATTGCCATTATCGCATTTATTCCGGGAGTAAAGGAGAAACTGCAGGAAGCATTTTTTCCGGTAGCAACGATTGAAAATGCGGTACACATCAGCGAAGAAGATTATGATATTGACCTGAAAGGAATTAATGTTCCCGATACCAATCTTAAAGCTTTTAAAGACAAGGCGGTTTTCCTTAATTTCTGGGGAACATGGTGTGCTCCGTGTAGAAAAGAATGGCCTTCGATCCAGAAACTGTATGATACCAGAAAAGATCATGTAAATTTTGTTTTAATCGCCATGGAAGACAAAGAGGATGCGGTAAGAAAATTTCTGAAAGAAAATAATTATAATGTTCCTGTGTACATTGCGCAAAGTCCGATTTCAGAGAAAATCCTTCCGAAAGTGTTTCCTACAACCTATTTGCTGGATAAAGACGGAAGAATTTTAATTAAAGAAGATGCTTCAAGAGACTGGAATACAGAATCTACCCATCAGTTTATAGATAATATTATTAAATAATTTTAACTAAATTTTGTAAATTATTGGTACAGAATTTGCGAAATTTACAGAGTTAAAAAAATTATTTAAACCTAAACACAAAATGAAGTATTCTAAACTGAATCTGGCAAAAGAAGCAATAAACCATAAAGGTTTCGTGAAAAAAATCCCTGATATTTTCAGAATGATAAAAATGTGGAGAAAAGGAGAATATCCGATGAGATCCATTGATATTATTCTGCCCTTGTTGGGATTGTTATATGTGATCTCCCCGATTGATCTTCTGCCGGAAGTTGCCGTCCCTGTAATTGGCGTTCTGGATGACCTTGCTGTTTTATCACTGGCAATTCCGAAACTGATTAAAGAGGTAGATAAATTCCTTCTTTGGGAAACCGAGCAAAAATATAATTCGGGCAGCACGAAAATAATCGATGCCGAAATTGTAAAATAATTTGAAGATACTATTAAAAGCCATTCGTTTTACGAGTGGTTTTTTTATGGAGAAATGCTAAAGGCGAATCCTAATTTTTAATCTCGCTGATTTTAATGTTTCGCAGAGTAATTTTGTGATATTCGTGAAAACATTCGTTTCATTCGTGTTTAAAAAAACGGAACAAAATTCACAATTGACATTTAACATCATTTCCTTAAATTTGCAACATCTAATAAAAAATAATGGAAAGTAAAAAAGAATTCTTTTTGGAGTGCTACAAACTGGGCATCATTAAATTCGGAAGATTTACCCTGAAAAGCGGAATCGAAAGCCCTTTTTATGTAGATTTAAGACCTTTGGCTTCAGATCCGAAAATTTTAAAAAATTTAGCCAATTATTTACTGGATATGCTTCCTTTGGATAATTTTGATCTGATCTGCGGAGTTCCTTATGCAGCACTTCCGATGGCTACAGCGATGTCTCTGGAAAGCTATATTCCGTTAATTATTAAAAGAAAAGAAGCGAAAAACTACGGAACTAAAAAACTGATCGAAGGAATTTACCAGAAAGGACAAAACTGTCTTTTGGTGGAAGACGTCATTACCTCCGGAAAATCTTTAATTGAAACCATTGCAGAAGTTGAGCAGGAAGACATCAAAGTTGCAGACATTGTTGTGGTTTTAGACAGAGAGCAGGGCGGAAAAGAGCTTCTGGAAAGCCGTGGCTACAGAGTTCACACCCTATTCAATATTTCTGAAGTCTGCACCATTCTTCGTGAAAACGGCGAACTTACGGATGATGAAGTAAAGAGAATTCAGGATTTTTTACAGGGAAACTATATTCAGTTTGAAGAAAAAGTAAGACCTTCTTACGAACAGAAATTAGAAGCCGCACAACATTCAGTTTCCAAAAAATTACTGGAAACCGCTTTAGCAAAACAGTCTAATTTAATCGCTTCTGCAGATGTTACCACGACTCAGGAATTATTAGATTTAGCTGAAAAAGTAGGACCACACGTTATTGCTTTAAAAACTCATATTGATATTATTTCGGATTTTGAATACGAAAAAACCATTACTCCATTAAAAGCTCTTGCTGCAAAACACAATTTCCTTTTAATGGAAGACAGAAAATTTGCAGACATCGGAAACACGCAGGAACTTCAATTTACAAGCGGTGTTTTTAAAATTACAGACTGGGCAGATTTTGTAACTTCTCAGGTAATCGGAGGTTTTGAATCTTTAGACTGCTTCAAAAATGTAGGCGTTGTAGCCATCATCGGAATGTCTTCGAAAGGAGCGTTAACAACAAGTGCTTATCGTGAAGAAGCTTTAAAAATAGCTTCATCGCACCCGAATGTTATCGGAGGTGTTTCTCAAAATGCGCTTCCTGAGGAAATGTTATTATTCACGCCGGGTGTAAATTTAGCCGATTCGGGAGACGGAAAAGGACAGCAGTACAATACTCCGGAACACGTTTTCAAAACACTTCATACAGATTTCATTATTGTAGGAAGAGGAATTTATAAAGCTGAAAATGCAGAACAGGCAGCCCAGACTTATAAAAACGAAGGCTGGAAAGCATATTTAAATTCTTTAGAAAAAAAAGAAGTTCAGCACTAAAATCTTTGTGGAATCTCTGCAAAATAAGTTATATTTGATACTTTATCAGGAATTTTGAAAAGAATCAGTATTTGTCTTATTTTGTTTTTGGGTGTTGCAGAAGTTTCTGCACAGAAAGATAGTATTTATATCGGGGCTAAATTATCTCAGGATAAAAAGATGCTCGATGTAACCGAAGAAATTGTGTATTTCAATAATTCGGAAAAAGATCTTAACACCATTAAGCTTTTGAATTGGGTCGCCGCTTACAACAAGCGCGGAACTTCTCTGGTCTACCGAAAGCTGGAAGACAGAAATACCGATCTTCATTTTGCCAAAAAAAATGAATTGGGTAAACTGCTGAATTTACAGGTCAAAAATTCAGGTGAAGAAATTCCTGTAGCAGAAACTTCTCAGGAAAATATTTTTCTTCCTTTGAAAGAAGCTCTGAAACCCGGAGAAAAAGTAAAACTTCAGCTACAATATCAGATTCAGCTTCCTGATAAGAAATTTACAGGATATGGAACTTCTGATAATAATGTAGCTTTAAAATATTTCTTTATTGTTCCGGATCGCTTTGATCCGGACAATATTTCCAAAAGAGATTACGCCGATATCGAGGAAACCGTAAGTTATAATACATTCTGGACGGTAAACTTAGATCTTCCTGTTAATTATATTGCAGAAAGTAATCTTTTGCAGACACAGATCAATTCCTTCAACGGTTATCTGGATTCTGATCCTGAGTTTTTGATTTCACAAAATGAGTATCCATCCATTAATATCAATACAAATGATATTCATACGGAAATTAAATTCGGTTATAATTTAAAGCCTGAAGAAAAAGAAAGCCTGGAATTTTACCTTCCACTTCATTTAAAATTTATCAAGGAAAGAATAGGATCGATTCCTGAAAGAATTTTTATTTCAGATAAATTCAGAAATAAAGAAGATTTTTTCGGAAATAATGACATTACCTTCTGGAAATTCAGATTCCAGCTTTTTACCGATGCTGAAAAAACAGATCTTGATTATTTCGGAATTGTTGCCAAAAAAGTTTTGGATGAAATTATCATTACCGACCAACAGGATCATCACTGGTTCCGAAACGGACTGAAATCTTATCTGGAAATTCAGTACCTCAAAAAATTCTACGCCAACACCAAATTGCTGGGAAATTTTCCTGAAACGAAAATTTTCGGGGTAAAACCTTTAAAATTATTTCATGCTTCGGATGTAAAACTGACCGAAAGATATGGTTTGGCATATCAATACATCATGTCTCAGAATCTGGATCAGAAAATTGATGAAAATTATTCTGACCTGAGTAATTTTAACGATATGGCGATCAGTAATTTTGAAACGGGAACCCTTTTCAATTATTCCGCCGACAAAATGGGTTACGGAAATTTTGAAACTCTTGTAAAAGATTTCATTGCTAAAAATACCGACAAAGAGATTAATCCTGCTGATTTCTTAAAAGAATTGGCAGAAAAAGATAAGAGAACAGCCTACCTCCCGGAATTTCTTGAGCATAAAAACAGGGTAAATTTTAAGCTGAGAAAATTTAAAAGAGAAGGTGATTCTCTGAATGTAACCATTCATAAAAATACAGATGAAAACATTCCGGTAAAATTGCAGACAACGTCAAAAAATGGTAAAACCACAGAATATTGGGTTGAAACGGATGAAAACCAAAAGGAAAAAAAATTCTCAATTCCGGCTTTAGATACCTATAAAATAACGCTGAATGACGATTATATTTTCCCCGAAGCAAATTACAGAGATAATTTTCTGTATGCAAAAGGTTTCTTTTCCAACATGCGGAAAATAAAACTTAAACTGATTAAAGATATTCCGAATCCTGAGTTCAATGAAATCTATATCAATCCGAGAGTACGTTTCAGCAATACGTACGATAAATTCCTAATCGGATTTAACTTTAAAAACCAGTCGTTTTTTGATCAGAAGTTTCTTTATTCACTTACTCCGACTTACAGTACCGGAACAGGAAAGCTTACAGGTTCAGGAGCTATTGCTTACTCATTTCTTCCTGCTGAAAGTATTATCCGAAGTCTTACTTTCGGAGTTTCAGGATCTTATTTTCATTATGATTATGATCTTGCCTACCGAAAAGCTTCTATTTATTCAAATTTAAATTTCCGAAAAAATCCGAGAAGTACGGTGAGCAGAAGTTTAGGCGTTTCTTATAATTATTTTGAAAGAGATCTTAACGCCTTGATGATTGCCAATAAGGACTATGACCAGTACAGTCTCTGGAGTGTTGGATATGGTTATAATGACAGCCAGAGTATTCATGAAAAAAGTCTGGGCGTAAGTACGCAATGGATGGAAGATTTTCATAAAGTAACCGCAGAAGGCTTTTACCGATGGGAATTTGCACCAAGACAAAAATTGAGTGTACGTTTATTCGCAGGATATTTTATTAAAAACAATACAAGAAATAATACTTTCAATTACGGGATTTCCAGAGTTTCAGACTATTCTTTTTCCTATAATTTATTGGGACAGAGTGCAACAGGCGGAATTCTTTCCCAACAGTATGTTTTGGCAGACGGTGGATTTAAGTCATTCATTCCGGGAAGTGTAAATAAATGGATTACTTCGGTAAATGTAGATACGAGTGTATGGAAAATTTTCCACGTCTATGCAGATGCAGGAGTTTATGACAATAAAAATCAATCGACGAAATTTATCTGGGACAGTGGCGTAAAAGTGAGAATCATCCCCGATTTTCTTGAAATTTATCTTCCTGTGCAATCTTCTTTAGGTTTTGAACCCGGCTTTAAAGATTACGGAAAAAGAATAAGATATACTTTAATTCTTAATCTGAGTTCTATTATTAATGCAGCGAGAAGAGGCTGGTATTAAAAAATAACTGAAATTACTTCATAAAAAAGCCTCAGATTTGAAATCTGAGGCTTTTATTATTTTAATGCTTAAGAGCTAAATTAGTCTTTCAGGATTTTTTGAGAAACTGGTTTATTGTTTACAGTACCTGTTACAATGTAATTTCCTTTTTGTAATTCAGCAACGCTTACAGACTCATTTTCTTTTACTGAAGCTGTTTTAACAATTTGTCCTAACATATTGTATACTTTTACATCTTTAGCTGCAGATCCGAAAGTAATCTCATCATTCTTAACGAAAGTGTTTTTAACGAAGTTACCCCCTTTTACTGTGGATAAATCTGTAACGGCTAAAGTTCCTGAGGAAGAATTTTGCGGAGTTGGAGCACCAGTAACAAAATCTGTAGCATTATTATTAGTATCACCAGAGCTTCTTGAGATTGAAGTCGTATTTGATGGTGCTGGAGCAGGTCCTGTACCTTCGTATAAGTTTGCAGTAGCACCAAATCCTACAAAATCAATCACTGTAGAACCTGTTGCAGAGGTGATTGAAGTTGCGCTTGAAGTTAAAGCAACTTTACCTGCAGTTCCTGACATATTAATCGTTCCTGTTGCATCAGCAGTTGGCAGGTCTACACCATTAGCTCCTCCAGCCTCAGCAATTAAATAAGTTTTTCCGGGCGCTAAAGTAATATCAGGCAAAGAATGTGTACTTGTACCACCATTGAATGTTCCTGTTGCTGAAGCATATTGTATATATGCACCCGTTAAAGTAACAGTTGTGGAGCCGATATTTTTTAATTCGATGAAGTCATTTTTATATGGTGCACCAGAATTTCCACCACCTCCATAAACTTCATTAATTACGATTTGTGCATTTGCAGAAATACCTGCAACTACAACACCCAAAATAGTAAAAATCTTTTTCATGATTTAAAAATTTAATTATTAATAATTTACAAGCCAAAATTACGCCATTTTTTTTTAGTAATGCAATAATTAGGTTAATTTTCTGTTAATAATACTAAAACCCTTTCCATAAAGTATTTTTAAGTATTTTTACGCATTATTTTTAAGATTTGCGAAATTTTATTCTGATATTCGTATTGTTGTTCGTGGGCATATTTTCGGGAAATGCTCAGATATTTACATGGAAAAATCCCAATCTTCCGCAATCCAATCTTAAAAATGACAGCCTTAAACAGGACAGCATTCTCGCAGCCAGATTTGAGCAGGATATTTTCGCAAAAGATACGTTGGATTTTATAAAAACCAATAACAGAATTGTTGTAGATGAAGGGGTTATTGCAAAAAATGATAAAAAAAGATTTTTAGGGGAATTAAACTCTAAAGGATCTATCATTCGCGGAATTACATTTGGTAACAATCAGGGGCAATCTGTACAAAGTTCTATGGATTTGCAGATTTCCGGAAGACTTTCGAAAGATGTAACTATTCTTGCAAGTATTTCGGATCACAATCTCCCTATTCAGGCGGATGGATATACACAAACGCTTGAGGAATTCGACAAAATTTATATGCAGCTTAATATCAAGGATAAATCGATATTGAGAGCGGGACACCTGGATTTGGTTGAAGCTAAAAATTATTTCGCTAAATATCAGCGAAGAAGTATGGGACTCGAATTTCAGACGGAATTCGGGAAAGAAAACAAAACGTTTGTGGATGTTTCTATGGGCGTTGCGCGAAGTGAGTTTCACAGAATCCGTTTTCAGGGGGTGGAAGGAAATCAGGGACCTTACCGTTTAACCGGAAAAAATGGCGAACAGTTTATCACCTTAATTTCGGGTTCTGAACAGGTTTTCATCGATGGTATTCTCATGAAGCGTGGTGAAAATCAGGATTACATTATCAATTACAATACCGGAGAAGTTACTTTTACCAGTTTCCGACCGATCTTCCAGCAGAATTTCATTACGATATCTTATAATTATACCAACAGAAATTACTCAAGGTATTTATTTACCGGAAAAATTGAGCATAAAAGGGAAAAACTTAAGCTCGGACTAAACTGGTTTATGGAAAATGATAATAAAAACGCACCGCTTTCTTTAAATCTTTCACAGGAAGATCAGCATATTCTTGCAGAAGCCGGAAACAATCCGAATTTAATGTATGCTCCTTCCGGAGTGGTTACAGAATATGATGTCAATAAGATTCTATATAAGCTGGTTCAGGGCTCGGGAGGAAATTATTATGAATTTTCAACTGATGCCACACAAACTTTGTACAGTGTTTCTTACACCTATTTCGGGGCTAATTTAGGAGACTATAAAATTACGCAGACCACCAACAACGGACGTGTTTTCGCATACGTTGGTCCCAACATGGGAGATTACCGTGCCGTGAGAAAACTTCCTTCACCGGAAAAATCTCAGGTGTATTCTGTAAATTCAGAATATTTATTGAAAGACGGAAAAATAGGAGCCGATATTTCTTTGAGCAATTATGATGTTAATTTATTTTCATCAAAAGATTCTCAACAAAATATAGGATATGCCTGGAGAATTTTCGGAAATAAAACCTTCACCAAAAACAACTGGAAAGGAACGCCGAATTTCGAATATCAATATATAGACAAGCAGTTTCATATTTTAGACCGAATTAATGATGTGGAATTCTCCAGAGATTTCAACCTTGCACAGGAATTCAGCGGAAGAACACAGAACAGATTTATTTTCAGCTTTTTGAATAAATGGAACAATAAATCTACCTTAAATTACAGAATCAATTATCTCGATGAGCAGGAAACCTATAAAGGCATAAAGAATGATCTTGATTTTGGGTGGATCAGCGGTAAATTTTTCACAAAAGGAAATTTATCTTATCTGAATACCAATGCTGTACTTCAGGACACAAAATTCATCAGAGGCGGAGTTTCCACAGAGTTTACCGGTAAAAAAGGAAGCTGGGCGATTGGCGGAAGTATGGAACACAACGAAAAGAAGTACAATGATACTCAACTGATGGATGTTACCAGTTTCAGCTGGAAAGAAATTTTTGTTCAGAAAAAGATCGGAGACAGCACAAGAACCAAACTATTGGCGAAAGTTTATATGCGCGACAATGATTCTGTGAGAGATAACCGGCTTCAGAATATGAATAATATTTTGGGAATTATGGCAGAAAGCCAGATCATTAAAACAGATAAAACAACGCTGAATGCCCTACTCCACTACAGAAAATTCTTTTACCAGAATCAGGATGTGGATCTTTCCAGAAATAATGACTTCGTTGTCGGAAATATTCTTTACAATCAGCAGCTTTTCAAGAACGGAATGCGTTTGCAGGCTTTCTATGAACTTGGGAACGGACAGGAAGCGCAAAGGGAATTTCAGTATATTAAAGTGACGGATGGACAGGGAATTTACAAATGGACTGATTACAACGGAGATGGCGTTCAGCAGCTTGATGAATTTGAAATTGCCGAATATTCCGATCTGGCGCAGTACATCAGGATTTACACGAATTCCGTTCGTTATATCCCTTCCAACAAAAATAAAATTCAGCTGGCTTTATTTGTGAATCCGTCCATTATTTTTAATTCTGAAAATAAATTTTTAAAACGCTGGAATTTCAATATTTCATTAAATTCACAAAATTCATTCTTCAAAAAAGATAAGGTTTTGGTTTTAAATCCTTTTGAGAAGAGTAATGACATGATTCTTAAAAACCAGAATATTCTGGCTTCCGCGCAATTCAGTCCGACCGATAAATCCGGCTGGAACGGAAATTACCGTTTTATCTCCAATGACAATCTCATTAATGCCAATTTCAGTAATGAAGAACGCGAACAGGTGTCACACTTCCTGAATATCGGGTATTGGTTTAATAAAGAATTCCGTATCGACTGGGAAAATTCGGTTCATGACATTAAGAACTCTTCGCAATTATTTGCGACAAGAGATTACCGTCTTAATAATTTTGAAACCAAACCAAAAGCAACCTATAAGTTTACCGATGCCATTCAGGCAGAACTTTCTTCGGCATTCCGCCAGAAACAGAGAGTGGATGGAGAAGAATTATTGAAAGCTTTTGATGTTACGGGAACCATTCAGTGGGAACGCAGAAAAACGTCTATCAGAGGAAATTTCTCATTCATCAATAATAATTTCAACGGCAATAATTTCAGCATTGTCGGAAACCAGATGTTGGATGGATTAAAACCGGGGAAAAATCAGGTTTGGAGTGTTTTCATTCAGCAGGCAATTAATTCTTTTCTTCAGTTAAATTTAAATTATGAAGGCAGAAATTCCGGAGACCGTACGATTCATATCGGAAGTATGCAGGTGAAAGCGAGTTTCTAAAGTCGGCGGGTTTTGAGTTGGAGAGTTTGAGGATTTGAGGGTTTTTAGATTTCTTGCTTAGTATTATAATTTTCCGGAAGATTTTCGTTTTATACACTTCTTATTAACAGCAATTACATTAATAGAAATTATCAAATTCTGAAATGCTCAGAAATTCGTAAATTTGCACCATGATAAAAATTGGCAATATAGAACTGCCGGAATTTCCGCTTTTGCTCGCACCGATGGAAGATGTGAGTGATCCGCCGTTCAGAAGACTCTGCAAAATGCACGGGGCAGATTTAATGTATTCGGAGTTTATCTCTTCGGAAGGGTTAATTCGTGATGCCATCAAGAGCCGTAAGAAACTTGATATTTTCGATTACGAAAGACCTGTCGGAATTCAGATTTTTGGAGGAGATGAAGAAGCGATGGCCATGTCTGCAAGAATTGTGGAAACGGTAAATCCGGATCTTGTCGATATCAATTTCGGATGTCCTGTAAAAAAAGTGGTGTGCAAAGGAGCTGGAGCAGGAGTTTTAAAGGATATTGATCTGATGGTTCGTCTTACCAAAGCCGTAGTACGGTCTACAAGTCTTCCTGTAACGGTAAAAACACGTTTAGGCTGGGACAGCACTTCCATTAATATTGATGAAGTGGCAGAACGTCTTCAGGAAACAGGTATCAAAGCATTAACCATTCATGCGAGAACCCGCGCGCAGATGTACAAAGGCGAAGCAGACTGGGAACATATTTCAAGAATTAAGCAAAATCCTAATATTGAAATCCCGATTTTCGGAAATGGTGATATTGATTCTCCTGAGAAAGCGTTAGAATACAAACAGAAATATGCCTGCGACGGAATCATGATTGGTCGTGCAGCGATTGGATATCCCTGGATTTTTAACGAAATCAAGCATTTCTTTAAAACCGGAGAACATTTACCGGCTCCTGCCATCGAAGACCGTTTACTGGCGGTTCGTCAGCATGCAGAATGGAGTGCAGAATGGAAAGGCGAAAGATTAGGACTGGTGGAAATGAGACAGCATTACAGCAATTATTTCCGTGGAGTTCCTCACTTTAAAGATTTCAGAAAGAAATTTTTAGAAGTATTCACTTTAGAAGAAATGGATGTGCTGATTAAAGAAACACAGGAGTTTTATACAGAATATTTAGCACAACAGGCATAAAAAAATGAAACCATCAATAGTAAGTTGATGGTTTTTTATTTTCACTGTTAGTTTTTTCCTTTCCTTTAGTATCCTTCCGAAGCTGATTGATTTTTAATTAACGCCAATGCAGATGAAGTTCCTATTCTTTTTACACCAAGATTAATCATTTTTTCTGCATCTTCCGGAGTTCTCACTCCTCCCGCTGCTTTTACAGGAAGTCTTCCGGCATTTTCCAGCATGATTTTAATTCCTTCAAATGTTGCTCCGTTGGGTTTTCCTCCTTCTGTCTCATAGAAACCTGTGGAAGACTTTACGAAAATTTTAGACAAATCGTTTTCAGAAAAGTTCTCTTCTGCCCAATCAGAAATATTTTTGGTAAGATCAGCAATTTGCTCATCAGTTAAAGCTGCAATCTCAATGATCCATTTTGCAATTTTATGATGTTCCAGACTAAGCCTGGTGCATTTTACAAACTCATCTTTTACAAGCTCAAGATCACCTTTCAGATAGGCACTGTAATTGATCACAAAATCCAGTTCATCTGCTCCGTCAGCAATTGCTTTTTCAGCTTCTGTAAGTTTTTCATCTACAGAGCAGGTTCCTTCATGAAACCCAATCACCGTTCCTACGACAACATCTGAATTCTTTTCCTGAATATACTTTTTAATCTCAGAAATATAATCCGGACGGATCATTACGGCAAAAATACCGTGATCTATCGCTTCCTGTGTAAGTTCGATATCTTTCTGTAAAGTTTCTTCCTGTGAAAGTCCTGACTGTGCAGGTGTTTTCAAATATGTTGAATCCAGATATTGTGCAATATTCATAATCTATTATACTTTCAGTTGTCTGTAAATACCCTGCTCCAAAGATATGAAAGTTTCTGTTCTTATAACGCCTTTCAATTGCTGAAGTTTACTAAGAATCTGCATTAGATGATCGTTGTCTTTACAAAGAACTTTAAGAAAAATGGTATAATTTCCTGTGGTATAATGCGCTTCTACTACTTCATTAATATCTTTCAGGGATTTTACCATATCCGGATAATGGCTCGGCTGATCCAGAAATACACCAATGTAAGAAATTACTTTGTATCCTATCTTTTTAGGATTCAGAAAGGATATAGAGTTTTCTATAACCCCTGCCTGTTCAAGTTTTTTTATTCTTTGGTGAACCGCCGTCGTGGAGATTCCTACATTTTTTGAAATATGAGCTAATGATGATTTGGCATTATCCATCAGCATATAAATTATTTCCTTGTCAATTGAATCTAACTGATAACTCGTGTTGTTTGAATTTTTCATTCTTTCTACTTTATTTATGTTTTTACATCTGTTTACAAATCCCTAATTTTATAAAAACCGGAAAATGATCGCTGTAGCCTCCCAAATACCTTGTTCCCGCATACGTTCGGTAAGGTCTGCCTGCAAACTTTCTGTCGCGGCTGCTGAGTTTTTCAGAATTGAATATTTTTGCCTCCTGAAATTCAAGAACATGATCATCATTAAAGAACGACTTCGATAAAATGATCTGATCGTACAGCAGTCCCGATTTATAATGAAAAGTAGAATAATTTCTTGTGGAAAACAGATGCTGGAAAGGATTTTCCAATATTTTTACTCCTGCATCGTCAAAAAGAATTTTTACTAAATTTTCATCATCTGGGTTTTCATTAAAATCACCGCACAGAATTACATTTTCTTTGCTATTGTTTACAACATTTAAAATTCTTTCACGGATCTCAGAAAGTATAAAGGCTCTTTTGGGCTTATTAATATCTTTTTCGCGCTTAGAGGGAAGGTGTGCAATAAAAATATTAATAATCTCTCCTTTATATCTTACTTTCGAATAAAGAATATCTCTTGTTGTATCGTAATTTTCTGTGCTTCTGTTTATAATTTCAAAGAAGAATGTAATAGCTTCAGAATCTATTATTTCCACTTTGTTTTTATCATATAATAAGGCAACATCTACCCTTCTTTCATCCATAGAATTGTAATGCACAATTCCATACTCTGAATTAAAAGGTTCCATCTTCACAAGATCCTCCAGAACTTTCCTTCCGGAAACTTCGGAAAGACCAATTATAAAAGGCAATACTCCATTCTCTTCCTTCATGAGCCTGAAAACATGTGCAATTTTTGAAAGTTTGTTCCGGTATCTTCCCTCATCCCAGTTCCTGAGTCCCGATATAGTTGGGTCCAACTTGTGCATTGGTTTCGGATCCGGTAAAAATAAGTTTTCAACGTTGTAAAAACTAAACAACTCCATTAGCACATTTTCTGATTTCAAACAATTACCTTTTTTTATTTAAAATGAATATGTAAATTTATTATTTTATTTAATATATCGTTAATAATTTTAACAAATTTGCAAAATTAATTTATTATTCAAATATAAGCATTTAAAAGAATTATTTAAATCAAATAGATAAATTTAATTAAAAATATTATGCACAATCTAATATATGCTTTAGACCCAAAATAAAACGGTATTTTTAAATTTAATTTTTCTGTAGAAGAAATTCTATGAACAGCTAGGTAATAAGAATTTTTTCAACCATTTTTAAACAACAACTATTGTTTGCTGCTGTAAAAATTTATAAAAAAATCAATTGTAAATTTAGGACAACGATAGGTTTTATCTATTTTAAAGGAGATCCGGACGTTTTTCTGTGGTGATTCTTACCGCTTCATCGTGCCTCCATTCTTCAATTTTGGCAAAATTTCCGCTCAGTAAAACTTTTGGAACTTCCAGACCTTTGTAAATTTCCGGTCTTGTATAAATCGGAGGAGATAAAAGATCGTCCTGAAAACTGTCTGTTAGAGCACTTTGTTCATCATTCAGAACACCCGGAAGCAGCCGGATTACAGAATCTGCAAGAACGCAGGCTGCCAATTCTCCGCCGGTAAGAACATAATCACCTATGGAAATTTCCTTCGTGATGTGTAGATCTCTTACACGCTGATCAATACCTTTATAATGCCCACACAAGAAAATCAGATTATTTTTAATGGAAAGTGTATTCGCAATTTTCTGGTTCAAAGTAACTCCATCCGGCGTAAGATAAATGACTTCATCATATTCTCTCTGAGATTTTAATTCTGAAATACAGTTGTCCAGAGGCTCCACCATCATCACCATTCCTGCACCGCCGCCGTAAGGTTCATCATCAATCTGTTTTTTTTTGTTGATTCCCCAATCTCTCAAGTGATGGAAGTGCACTTCTGCCAAACCTTTATCAATCGCTCTTCTTAAAATAGAAGTTTTAAACGGACTTTCCATCAGTTCCGGAAGTACGCTTATTATATCAATTCTCATTGTACTGTTTCGTTTTTCTTATTTGGCAAAATTATCAATCTTAAAGAAGAATCTTTATTAAAATAGCTCCACATCCAGTTAAAGAACACAGCAAGCTTGTTTCTTACACTTAAAATAAGCATTAAATGTAAAAACATCCAGAAATACCACGCAAGAAATCCCTGAAATTTAATAAATGGTAAATCTACAACTGCTCTGTGTTTTCCGATAGTAGCCAGAGAACCTTTGTCATCATACTCATACTCAACCCATTCATTCGGATTTTTCTTTAAAAGGTTCTTTCCTAAATTTTTTGCCTGATTAATTGCTACGTTTGCCACCTGTGGATGACCCTGCGGATATTTCGGAGTTTCCATATAGGCAATATCTCCGATTGCAAAAACATTATCGTAGCCTTTTATTTTATTGTATCTGTCTGTAATATATCTGTTTTTGACCAATTTTTCGGCAGGAAAACCATCTACAACGTTTCCTGTAACTCCGGCTGCCCAGATTACATTATTGGAAGGAATGGTTTTTCCGCTTTTCATATACACTTTATCACCATCATAATCCGTAACGTATTCCTGACTTAAAAATGTAACGCCTAAATCTTTTAAATATTCTTCAGATTTCTGCTGTGCTTCCGGACTCATTACCGCCAAAGGCTTTTCTGTAGAACTTACCAGAATAATCTTCAAATGGTCAAAATTCATGTAAGGATAATCTCGCGGAAGAATTTCTTTTTTCATTTCCGAGAAAGCTCCGGCTAATTCTACTCCGGTCGGTCCGCTTCCTACAATTACGATATTCCAGTTTCCGTCATCGCTACGGCTTTTTTCAAGAATCAGCTTTTCGAAAGTCATTAAAACATGATTTCTGATGCTGATCGCTTCCTGAGTATTTTTCATCCCGAAAGCTTTACCTTCAAGATCTTTATTTCCAAAAAAATTGGTTTTGCATCCTGTAGCGATAATTAATTTATCGTAGGTAAATTCTGCTTCATCGGTAATGACTTTATTATTTGCAGTATCGATTTCCTTAACTTCCGTGAGGCGAAACTGGGTATTTCTGGAACGCTGAAAAATTTTTCTGAAAGGAAAAGAAATATTGGAAGGCTCAATCCTTCCGCATGCAACCTGATAGAAAAGCGGCTGAAACATATGATGGTTTACCCGATCCAGAACAATAACTTTTTTGTTCCTGTTATTCAACGTTTTCGCAAGCTGCAGCCCCGCAAAACCTCCTCCTATGATGATGATCTTTTCGCGTGTTTCCATAGTACACAAATTTACTGATTTTATTTAGCATTTAGAAGTGAAAAAAGCTAGTTTTGTAAATCTTTATTCACAAACGATGTACAGCAAAAAAACCGCCAAAAAGATTCATAAAAACCGCCGGAAAAAATATCTTTTACGAAGAAAAATCGTACTGGTTATTTTAATTGTTGCTCTTATCGGAACAGGATTGTATTTAAGACAATCCATAAGTTATTATTACGCTTTATATTTCAATAAATTTACTCACAGAAAACTCCACAACAGTGAAACGGAAACGCTGAGAATTCAGAAAATCCTTTCTAATAATTTAGATAAAACATACGGATTTGATGTGTCGCATTATCAGAATAAAGAAGATATCAAATGGGACAGCCTTACGATCGGAAACAAAACCATTCCGCTGGAGTTTGTGGTGATGCGTGCAACGATGGGAAACCGAAATGCCGATAAACATTTTTCTGATTTCTGGGAACAGGCAAAAAAACAGAATTTAATCCGCGGAGCGTATCATTTTTACAGAGCAGATGAAGACCCTGTAATTCAGGCAAATAATTTTCTGGAAAATGTAAAGCTTGAGAGTGGTGATCTTCCTCCGATTCTGGATATTGAAAAAATCCCGAAGCGAAAAACGAATAAAAAATTGGTTGAAGATCTTAAAGTGTGGTGCAAAATTGTAGAGGAAACCTACGGCGAAAAACCCATTATTTACACGTATTACCATTATTATAAAGATTTCCTGAAGGGCGAATTTGATGATTATCCGCTCTGGCTAGCTAATTACAATGATGTTCCGGCTCCGTCACCCGATGCAGACTGGGATTTCTGGCAGTTTACAGAAAACGGAATCGTGCACGGAATTAACACCAAAGTAGATCTGGATATTTACAATGGAAGTTCGTGGTCTTTGAAGAGGCTGACTCTGGATTGATTTTTTTCCGGTGATTTGGCATATTTTAAATTTTGGCTAAAGCCAATCGAAAAGCCTTATATTGTTAACGGGCTAAAGCCCGTTTCTATTGATGAAAATATCAAACTAAAACCTGTGTGAATTCTGTATAAAACTATTTAAACGGCTTTCTTTGAATCCATTCGGTTTTTGGAGAAACAGAAGGAAAAATTGTTTTCAGGAAAGGATTAATCATGAAGTTTTTATGCTTTATTAAACCAAAAATTTCAGTCGGTTCCGCACCGATCGTTGATTTTATCTCTAAAGCCGTTCTTCCGAGAATAATTCTTTCAGACCGATTGTCAATTCCAAATTTCACCATATCCAAAAGCATATTAAGATAGATCTGCTTTTCTTTCTGACAGTCTTTTTTGTAGCCTAAAAAGTAGGTATCGATATCTTTATTGTTGATAATCATCGTATAAAAACCGATAAGTTGATTTTCTGAAAGATATCCAAAGACTCTGAAATTTTCTCCTAGATTTTCTTTCATGCTTTCAAAATGATTTTCTCTGAGAAAAAAGGTATTGAAAGGCGCGTTTTCTGCGACATTCTGATAAAGAACATTCATTTCAGACTGATATTTTCTGATCATGTCTAAGTTGAATTCTTTCTTAACAGTTCCTTCCAGTTTCTTTTTGGCTGCTTTGGCTCTTGCCCTGTATTTTTTCGAAAAATCATTTACATAATCCTCAAAATTCTTCCAGTTTTCTCTTATCCGAAGAATCATATTCGGCTGAACGAAAAATCTGAAGTATTTCCGATGTTTTTCTCCTTCAAAGTATTTCAGAAAGTTTGACTGGTAATCTTTATAAATAATTAAGGACGTCTTTCTTATTTCCTGCTGCATTTTCATCACCGCTTCATTGAGCAGCGAAATAAATTCTTGAGCAGTAATTTTTGAAGGATCAAAATAAAATCCGTTCTGTCCGGTAAGCATATTATTTCCTAAAATCATCACATCTTTACTCAATTGTCTTGCCACAAAATTCCTGATGGTACAGAACACTTCATTTTTCTGAAATGTTTTATGCTGAATAAAATTTAGATATTGAAACAAAGCACCGCCAATCAGATCATTTTCTTTGAAAAAACCGATAAAAAAACATTCCATATTCTGAGGTCGGGAATGTTCTAAAGCACAGAAGTATTCTTCGGAAAGCAGGATATTATGATTTCCGATCACCACGTTCCACTCTTCCGGCAAATCGGCAGCTGAGTGATAAATTTTTAAAATATATGACATAAAAAAGGCTACGCAAAAGTAGCCTTAACTTTTTAAAACATTACATTTATTTTTGTGTTGCCCAGTGAAAACCGTCCGGAGCATACCAACCGCAGATAATTCCGCCCATAATGGTAATGCAGACCGTCCAAAAAGCAGCGTTAATTAATGTATATTTCCACGATTTTCTTTCGAACATTGCATTGATGGCAATCATGGGAAGCACGAATAAAAATCCCGTCATGGAAGAATGCAGTGCGCCGTGACCAAAGGATCTGTAAGCCATTCCGTAGTCTTTCATGAAGGCATGATAAGAAGGATTGGCGTTCATTTCATCTCCGCCGACCATTCCGAGCGCACCAAACTGATGAATGGTTACAAACTGTAAGAACAAAGCCATTAAAGCTGATAACATGATGGAAAATATAAAAACTCCGATCATGGAACCCTTCATTTTATCTTCGGTTAAACCGACTTCTTTCATCCATGCTTTTCCGAAAACTTTAGGATGATACCAGATAAATCCCATTATTAAAGGGACAAGTGCGGCTGCAAAAACAGCCCAATAGTTGATTTGCATCATAGTTTTAATTTTTAATAATCTTAGGAATATAAATCTACATCAAAAATCTATTAAATAATACATTAAATTTAATAAATATTTAATTTTAACTAAAATTTTATAATTAAATAAAACCAAAGACAACTACAATTCAATACATAAGACAATTCATTATTGTTTTAATATTGAGAAAAACTTGTGTAAGGCTTCGGGATTGTATTTCTGCTTTTTCTGATACATTTTCGTACTTTTGCGGCTCAGTTTAAGTTTCAAAATCTAACCATCAGACTATAATGAATTACGTTTCTGCCGAAAATCTTACCAAATCCTACGGAATAAAAGTTTTATTTGAAAATATTACTTTTCATATCAACGAAGGGGATAAAATTGCTATTGTTGCCAAAAACGGAAGCGGAAAATCCACTCTTCTTAAAATCCTGATGGGAAAAGAAATTGCAGACAGCGGAACGGTAATCATCAATAAAGATATTCAGGTAGTGTTGTTTGATCAGGAAATAGATTTTGACCCGAATCTTACCATTGATGAATTTATGATGACTTTAGATTCGGCTCCGATTATGGCGCTGAAAAATTATCATCAGTCTCTGCATTCCACAGACAATGATTTCATTGAAAAAGCTCTTCTTGAAATGGAAGCGCATAAAGCGTGGGATCTGGAAAATGAAATGAAGCAGATCCTTTCACAGCTAAAAATCACCGATCTGGAAGCTAAAATGGGAACACTTTCCGGCGGACAGATTAAGCGTGTTGCTTTGGCAAAACTATTAACAGAAACCAGAGCCGAACACCGCCATACTTTGTTAATCATGGATGAGCCAACCAACCACCTCGATGTGGAAATGGTGGAATGGCTGGAAAGTTATCTGAGTAAAGCAAAAATAACTTTACTATTGGTAACACACGACCGATATTTCCTCGACAGCGTTTGTGATACGATCTGGGAAATGGAAGACAGAAATCTTTACATTCACAATGGTTCTTACGCGACGTATCTTGAAAATAAGATGATCCGCGAAGACAATATGAATGCGACGATTGATAAAGCCAACAACCTTTACCGAAAGGAACTGGAATGGATGAGAAGACAGCCGAAAGCAAGAACTACAAAATCCAAATCCAGAATTGATGCTTTCTACGAAACGGAAAAAGTAGCCAAAACAGACACAAGAAAACAGGGGTTAGAGCTTGATTTTGAAATGAAAAGGCTTGGAAATAAAATTCTTGAGCTTAAAAATATTGACAAAAGTTTTGGAAGTAAATTGTTGCTGAAAGATTTCAGTTATTCTTTCCAGAGAGGGGAAAAAGTAGGAATTGTAGGGAAAAACGGAGCGGGAAAATCTACTTTATTAAATATTATTCAGGGGTTTGAAAAAGCGGATAAAGGAGAAATTGAAACCGGGGAAACCATCCATTTCGGATATTTCTCGCAAAAGGGTCTTACTTATAAAGAAGATGAAAGGGTAATTGACTTCATTAAAGAAGTTGCTGAATTTTATCCTTTAGCCAACGGAAAAAGTCTTTCTGCCTCCCAGTTTTTAAGATTGTTTTTATTTGACGATCAGACACAATACTCTCCTATTTCCAAACTTTCGGGTGGCGAAAAAAGAAGACTTCATCTGATGTATATTTTATACCAGAATCCAAACTTTTTAATTTTTGATGAGCCTACGAATGATCTGGATCTTCCGACTTTAACGGTTCTTGAAAACTTTTTACAGCAGTTTCAGGGTTCATTAATCATTGTGTCGCACGACAGGTATTTTATGGACAGAATCGTAGATCATATTCTTGCTTTTGAAGGAGAAGGGAAAATTCGTGATTTTACAGGTAATTTCTCAGAATACCGCGAAGCGAAAAGCAAGGAGGATGCTTTGGAGAAATCTGTTTCCGTAAAATCTGAACCTGTAAAAGAAACAGTTCCTGCTGTAAACAATACAAACGCAAAAAAGAAAAGACTTTCCTTTAAAGAACAGCGTGAACTCGAAACCATCGAGAAAGAAATGCCTGAATTAGAGGAAAAACGAGCGAAAATATTAGATCAGCTTAATAATGAAGCGGATTACGAGAAAATATCCAAACTTTCTGCCGATCTGGAATCTATCTCTGAAACTTTGGAAAACCATGAAATGAGATGGCTTGAACTTCAGGAGATCTTGGGTGAAGCGTAGTTGAGTTTGAGGGTGAGAGAGTTTTAGGGTTTGAGAGTCTGAGAGTGTGGAGCGTTATATTTTAATTGATATTAAATTTTCTTACTTTAAAAATCTTGCTTTAAGATTCATAACTCTAAACTGCAATAAAACTCCCAAACCCTAAAACTCTACAACTCTCACACACTAAGACACTCAAACCCTCAAACTCTACAACTCTCTCACCATAAAGACTCTACAAGTAAATCACTTTCTCCTGTTTTGCACTTTCCACAGCCGCATCGATGATTTTCATATTTTTGATAATTTCTTCCGCAGGTGAAGGCAATGCGTATCCGAAAACGATAAATTCATAAATCTGCTGATAGTAATTCATGTAATTTCCCGGTTCGCTTGAAGTGAGAATTCTTTCAGTTTCTTTATTTTCATTTAGATAATTCAGAATTCCGTCGGTTTCCGTTAAAGGTTTTGTCCATTCTTCGCCATATTCCGGAACATCTCCTGCAACGAGCTCATTTTCCTGGTTATCGGTTCTTTCCTGCAAAAAACTTCCTTTTTCTCCGTGAACGGCATAAGCAAAATGCGCTTCTTTGGTGAATACCGAAGATTTCAGTCTTACCCTTAAATCATTCGGATAAAATAAAATAATTTCAAAATAATCATTGGCAAATTCTTTTCCTTTCATAGAAAAAACATCCGCAAAGAGTTTTTCGGGAAACCCAAAATACTGAACTGCCTGATCCACCAGATGCGATCCCAAATCATGCAGAGAACCCGAACCAACAGCTTCAGGATTTTCCTTATGTGCCTTTCCGCTTGGTTCGGTACGGAATCGGTCGAAACGGATTTCCACCTCCTTGATATTTCCGAGTTTTCCTTCATTGATGATTTTTTGTACCTGAAGATAATCGCGGTCAAATCTTCTGTTCTGATAAACGCTTACAAATAATTTTTTCTCTTCCGCCAGTTTTGCCAGTTCTTCTGCTTCTGCAACATTTACGGTGAAAGGTTTTTCAACCACTACATTTTTTCCCGCTTCCAGTGCCATTTTTGCATATTCAAAATGTGTCTGTACCGGAGTATTCACAACCACGAGTTCGATATCGGCATTTTCAAGCATTTCTTCTACGGAACGGTAAATTTTTGCTTCAGGATATTTTTCTTTAGATTCTTCTTTACTTCTTTCCACAATTGCGGAAATAAAAAATCCCGGATGTTCTTTCAAAAACGGGGCATGAAAAACTTTTCCGCTCATTCCGAACGCACAAAGTCCGACTTTTACTAACTGCATAGATTTATTTTTTAACAAAGATATTTAATCTAAAGTTCTCATCCCTACTAAAATAAGGGAAAACACAATTTCTAAATTAAAGATTAATGATAAAAATCAGTTTATAATTTTTATTAATTCTAAATAATAATATACATTTGCACTTTATTTAAAACCACTCTAAATAACAATAGACTATCATGAAAAAGCAGCTAGCCACAATAGGATTAGTATTCGCAGCCCTTTCTTTGGACGCGCAGATGAAATATGTTGAAGCTGATACCATTAGAATCCAGACTATTGAAGACGTTAATCTTCATAAAACCGGAAATCCCAACAAGGCAAGACCATTATCTACCAAGTCTAATCTTACGATGATGGAAACTCCTCAGCCGATTGCGATTGTTACTCACGAAATTATCGAGCAACAGCAGGCAAAACAACTGAGTGATGTTCTGCAAAACGTAAACGGAATCTATGTAACTTCTTCCAGAGGAAATTCTCAGGACAGTTTCGGAGGACGTGGTTTCATTCTGGGAAATGATAATATTTTCAAGAACGGCTCCAGAGTTAACAGCGGCGTTTTCCCGGAAGTTAGCGGACTGGAAAGAGTGGAAGTTCTTAAAGGGGCAAATGCAATGCTGTACGGAAATACGGCTGCAGGTGGTGTTATTAATATGATTACTAAAAAGCCTAAATTCAACTTTGGCGGAAGCGTGGGGATGAATACGGGAAGCTGGAATTCTTATAAACCGACAGTGGATCTTTACGGTCCTCTTTCAAAAAATATTGCTTTCCGTGTGAACGGAGCGTATGAATATGCGGAAAGTTTCAGAGATGTGGTGCAGTCTGAAAAGTATTATTTCAATCCTTCGTTTTTATTTAATTTAAGCGACAGATCACAGATCATTGTTGAGGCAGATTATCTTAAAAATGATTTTACTCCGGACTTCGGAATCGGATCTATTACGCAGCGTGACGGATATACTTACCAGATGAATAATCTTCTTCCGAGAAATGCTTTTTTAGGAGCTGACTGGCAATATCAGAATGTAGAGCAGGTTACTACCAATGTTACCTTCAATCATCAGTTTAATGAAAGATGGTCTTTAAACGCTACGGTATCTTACCAGAATTACACGAAAGATTATTTTTCTACGGAAAGAGTTCAGTGGGGATACGAAAAATCAACTGACAGGCTTTTCTGGAAAAGACCTTTGAACAGAACGTATAACGAACAGAATTATACTTCGGCACAGGTAAATTTAAATGGTGAATTCAATACAGGAAAAATAAGCCATAAATTGTTATTCGGGGCAGATGCAGATTATGGAGTTGGAGATTCTTATACTTACTATAATCCAACCAACAGACTGGCTTACGGAAACAGCTATCTGTATGGAACCAACGGAAACAGCAATGGTATTCTTTATCTGGACAATCCTGATACCTGGGCAAACGGAAGTGCTCCTGCTGCTGAAAGGTTAGAGAAAAACAGAATTAATACGAGAAGAATCGGAGTGTATGCTCAGGATTTTATCAGTCTGACGAAAGAATTTAAAGTTATTGCAGGATTGCGTTGGTCTTATATTGAAAATATGCCCACGATCAATACTAAATTTAAAACCGTTACAAGCGGTTTAGTGAATCTGAATTCCACGACGGGAAAATCGCTGGTTAATAATTCATCGTCATCCGATCAGGCAATATCTCCGAAATTAGGTTTTGTTTATATGCCGAATGATAATTTTTCAGCATTTGCAACCTATACAAACTCTTTTGTTGCCAATGTAGGAAAATTAAGAGACGGAGAAGCTTTAACGCCTACGAATATCGATCAGTATGAAGTGGGTGCCAAAAAGAATTTATGGAACAATGCTTTGGCGGTTAATCTAACGGTTTACCAGATTTTATACAGAAATTATTATCAGAATGCATTGGATGATAAAGGAAATCCTGTAGATCCGACAGGACTTACCAAAGATTTTGCAGGAAAAATGAGAAGTCGCGGAGTTGAGCTTGATATTACAGGAAATCCAACAGAAAATTTATCCATTATCGGAGGTTTCTCTTATAACAATTCTGTATATCTGGATACTCCGGAAGCTTTCGGATATGTAGAAAACCAAAGACTGGTAAGAACTCCTGCAACTACTGCGAATGCTTCGGTATTTTATAAATTCACAAAATTCGTTCCGGGCTTGAAAGTGGGAGCCGGAGTATACTACATCGGAGACAGACTTGCCGGATGGAATGATACCAAAACAGGAGCTAACAGTTTGCAGCAGAGAAACGGGGTAAGCAGAATTTTCGAATTAAAAGATTATACTACGGTTTCTTTATCAGCAGGATATGACTGGAAGAAATTCTCTATTCAGGGGAAAGTCGGAAACCTTTTTGATGTAGAGAATTACACCGTTCACGAAAATTATTCCGTGAACCCGATTACGCCGAGAAACTACTATGTTACATTAACGTATAGGCTGTAAAAAAGAATCACAATAATTTCTTCATGTAAAGTGGGAATTGCAATTTTGCAGTTTCCACTTTTGAAATTTTAAAAACAAAAACAATATATATGGATAAGATTAAAGACACAAGAAGTTTTATGAGAATCACGCACCGTTATCTGGGCTATTTCCTTGCCGGAATAATGGCTGTTTACGCAGTAAGTGGTGTTTTGTTAATTTACAGAGACACCGATTTTCTGAAAAAAGAAAAAAAGTACGATAAAGTTGTAGAAAAAAATCTTGATGAAAAAGCATTAGGAAAAGAATTGAGAATTAAAGGTCTTGAGGTTGAAAAAACAGAAGGAACAGTTTTAAAATTTAAACAGGGAACTTATGATGCTGCTACAGGACAGGCAAAATACACGAAGAAAGAACTGCCATTTGTACTGGATAAAATGACGAAACTTCATAAATCGCAGTCTAAAGACAGGCTTTCTCCTTTAAATGCTTTCTTTGGATTTTCTCTTTTCTTTTTTGTGATCTCAAGTTTCTGGATGTTTAATCCTAAAAGCAAAGCTTTCAAAAGAGGTATTATTTTCACCGTTGCAGGTCTTGTAGTGTCGGTTATTTTGCTTTTAGTATAATTTTAAAGCTAAAAAAAGCTCCTTTCCATCGGCATTTCATAAGAGTTATACCTTATTTGTTATTATCATGATTTCACTACCTATTGATTAGAATGGCACATTTATTGATTTTCTGAAATCACAAATGATATAAACATTAAAATATTAAAATAATAAATTATGAAAAAGTTAATTTTTACAGGAATAATGGCAGTAGCCGGCTTGGCGGGAACAATGAATGCACAGATCCAGAAAGGAAACTGGTTGGTAGGTAGTAGCTTAATATCCAGTAATTTCGGTTTAAATACTGGTGGTGGTTATAACATTGCTATTCAGCCTAAAGGAGCATACTTCATTGAAGACAACGTAGCTGTCGGTGGTTATGTAGATTTAGGATTCAACAAGGTAACTAATGGTTCTCCTACAGAATTTACGTATGGAGTGGGTGCTTTAGGACGTTATTTTCTTTCTCCGGGAGAAAAAGGTGTAGATAACTTACTAAACCACGGACGTTGGTTCTTAGAAGGAAATGCAGGGATCGGAGGAAGATCTGTAGAAAATGCAGACTCTACAACAGGTTTCGATTTCGGAGTAGGTCCTGGTTATTCTTACTTCATTACCCCAAACATCGGTCTTGAAGGTTTAGTAAAATACAGAGGAAGAGCAGGATTTGGTAGCGAAGGTTTAAATTCGAATATTACATTCAATTTAGGTTTCAGCATCTACCTTCCTACATCTAAAGCAAAACAAATCGCAAATGATGTAAAGTAAGATTACGATCCAATCACTTCACATTCACATATACACTACAATTGAAATCGCCTCGAAGTTTTTCGAGGCGATTTTCGTACAAATTAAAACTAAACTATAAAAAATCAAATAAATCATGTATTCGGTTGTGGCGTATATCTCAGATACGGCTTTATTTCTTTCACTCCTTTCGGGAAAATTTTTCTGGCATCTTCCGTAGAAATCGCAGGTGGAACAATAACATCATCTCCGGCTTTCCAGTTAACAGGAGTAGCAATTTTATGGGAATCTACAAGCTGAAGAGAATCCAGAACCCTCAGAATTTCATTAAAATTTCTTCCTGTGGAAGCAGGATAAGTTATAATAAGCCGTACTTTCTTTTCCGGATCGATAATCAGTAAAGAACGAACGGTTGCCGTTGCAGAAGCGTTCGGATGAATAAAATCGTACAGTTCTGAAATTTTTCTGTCTTTGTCTGCAATAATCGGGAACTGTACTTCCGTATTCTGGGTTTCATTAATATCTTTAATCCAGTTCTGATGATCTTCTACTCCATCCACACTCAGCGCAATTACTTTGGTTCCGCGCTTATCAAATTCCTCCTTCAATTTCGAAGTATACCCAAGTTCTGTAGTACAGACCGGAGTATAATCTGCGGGATGCGAAAACAGAATTCCCCATGAATTTCCTAAATATTCGTAAAAATTAATATCTCCGGCAGAAGTTTCTGCCTGAAAATCGGGTGCGGTATCTCCTAGTTTAATTGACATAATATTTTGTTCTTAATAGTCTACAAATTTAGTAGAGTTTTTGGAACTGGCAAAATTTTTGTTTAAAAATTATATCTTTAACTAAAATTTTTTTTATTCATGGAGAAAAGTGGTCTAGGCTATATCGATGTTGTTTATAATGTAATACAGAACTGGTATCTGAAATTTGCAGAACTTACCCCAAAACTTATTGTGGGAATTCTGGTATTTTCTTTCTTTTTATTCACCAGTAAATATCTCAGTCAGGGCGCCGTAAAACTTTTCCACAAATTTTTTCCGAAAAGCAAAAAAGAAAGTTCACTGGTCACGTTAATCAGTGTATTCAGATTCCTGATTATGGTAATGGGAACTTTCATTGCACTGGAAATTATGGGTTTCAGCGGTTTTCTGTGGAAATTCATCGGAAGTTTAGGAGTTGCAGGGGTTATTGCAGGGGTTGCATTAAAAGATCTGGTGTCCAGTATATTTTCAGGAATGCTGATCGGAATAGATAAGGCCTTTAAAGTAGGAGATTATATTACGATAGGAACCCACTCCGGAACCGTACAGGAAATTGGTTTTTTAACAACGAAAATTATAACTGACGACGGGAAAAAAGCTTACATCCCGAATCAGGTGGTTTTTAATGCTCCGTTTTACAACATTACCGCATCACCTCAGCGAAGAATTATTTTAAATTTCGAAATTCCTGCCGATGAAGATATTTCTAAAGCACAGAAAGGAATGCTCGACATTATTAAAAATCTCGAAAATGTGGATAAACTGGATACTGCAGAAGTTATTTTTACAGATCTGAAACAGGGCGTTTTCAATATTCAGGCTAAATTCTGGATGAAGGTGGGCGCGAATATGGTTCAGCTCAAGAGCGAAGCTTATTTAAAGATCAAACAGCGTCTTGATGAGGACAGAATTCAGCTTGTTACTCCTACAAGTATCAGTATTACGAACGGAGATCATTTAATCAACGAAAATCAGGACTAAATAAAAAAAGCAACCGAATAGTGGTTGCTTTTCTGTTTTTATGAATCAGTAATTTATTTTTTAATGATTAATTTTTCTGTTATTTTCTCCCCGTTTTCAAAAACCAGAGAGATCACATAATTTCCGTTCATCAGATCATTAACTTTTACCTGAGTTTCACCCTGGAAATTTCCGCCTTTAATTAATCTGCCTGAAGCATCGTAAAGCGTATAATCTGCTTTCTGAGATGAATTTTTAAGTCTGATATTGACAACATCATGAGAAGGATTCGGATAAATCGAGAAGTTTCTCACGTTAGTTTCAGCCGTTGTAAGAACAGTCTGAGTAATAGAGAAACTCGATGTATTGAGTGCATAATAAATATTTCCCACCGCTTTTACCATAATTCTCGCAGACGAAACATTTTCATTTGGCATCGTAACATTAGCGGAACCATTATTCGGAACACTTGCTGCCAAAACAGTCGGGAACGTTAAGCCACCGTCTTTAGAAAGTAAAATAGATACGTTCTGTGTACTAATTGCTCCTGTACTTGTTCCTGCTACATTCCATGTTACGGGAACGGAAGTATTTCCATTATAATTTATTCCTGTCGTAGCCTGAGAAGTTACTTTAAACGGTCCGTCATTCGTTACGGTAACCACCATAACATCTCTTGCTGCCTGATTTCCTGTTGCTTTATTATCGTTTACCAACAAAGAAAAATTAAGAGTTCTGGCAACACCTGGAGTAACTTCCCATTTCGGGATAAGATTATTCGCTACCACCGAACTCAGCACGGGAAAATATCTTGACGGAGAAACAGTAGGAGTTAAAGAACGATAGACCGGTCCGGCTGTTCCTGTGGAAACCGGAGGCTGCGTATTGCTTGTATTGTCATACTGTTCCCAAAGGTAGGTTAAAGGATCTCCATCCGGATCTGTTCCTGTTCCCGTTAAGACAAAAGCAGTTCCCTGCGGAATGGTATAATCTGCTCCGGCATCAGCGGTAGGAACTCCATTGCTATTAGAATTTTTTACGGCGCAGTCTGAAGCTCTCTGCAAAACAGCGTACATTTCCAAAACGCTTGCCGCATGAAAGTAAGCATCACTGTTATTCTGAACATTATTGGTTGCTCCGCAGATCCCTGCATAAGCCATAATCGTAGATCCGCTTCCCGGTTCGAAAGCAGTCGCGTTATTGAAGTTACCAGCACATGAAGAAGTTGCCGCTCTGAATGTGTGGTTTGCTCCAAACTGATGTCCCATTTCGTGCGCAACATAATCGATATCGAAAGGATCTCCAATCGGAGCTCCGGAACCTGTAACGCCTCTTGCTTTACTGCCTGAAACACATACCACTCCCAATCCTGCCAAACCGCCGCTGTTTGTTCCGAAAACATGGCCAATATCGTAGTTCGCAGTTCCGATGACCGCCGTTGTATTGGTCTGGTTTTCGTTTATCATGCTACTTGGGTTTCCATTGGTAAAAGGATCTGTTGTCGCATTGGTATAAATCAACAGATTATTGTTCGCGATCATCATCATGGTTGTAGAGATCGTTTTTTCATAAATTCCGTTTACTCTGGTCATTGTTGTTGCCATTGCTGCCATTGCCAGAGCAACTGTTCCGCCATGAAATGTGGTATATTCCCCTGTCGCAGAGAGAGCGAGTCTGTATTTTCTGAACTGTCCGTCCGAAACCAGAGGAGCTTTATTGGCTGTTCCGTTATTTTTTAAGTTATCCAGTTCGTTTTCGACATGACATTCAAAAAGCCGGTCGTTTTTCGGAAGATCTTTTCTCTTGTATAAAATAAATGCAGAATTGTCTTTTGTGTAACTGTCGAGATAACTGATTTCCCAGTTATCAAAATACATGACACTGATTCCTGTAGAAGGGGTAACACTGAAACGGATTGTATTTTCGGGATGCTCTTTTTGCCAGCCTGTGTAAGAACGTATTTCAGGGAATTTCGCCTGTAGTTCCGGCTCCATTACAGAAGCTTCCTGAACGATGTAATCTCTTATTTTCCCGTCAGAATCCGGAAATTTAATCATAAGGCTTTCATCTCCCGAAAAACGCTGGGGTGCTTTTTTAAGATCGGATTTAATTTTTCCCAGATCAACTTGATATAGAGAAAAATTATTGGGAGTCGTCCATCTCGGGTTCAGATTTTCCCGTTCTGTTTTTGTTTCTTGTAGTTTCGACCAGTAGTTCTGCTGACCAAAAACCTGTGCTGCAATCAAAAGGCACGAGACGATAAAGGTTCTAGTTTTCATGACAGTAATTTTATATATTAGTATTGAATGGTGACTTTTTTAATAAGCAAATTTTCTTTTAGCTTTAATAAGATATCAGGCGGAATTCTGCTTTGTTCATTAAAATCCGGATTGCTGAATTCTTTCGCTTTTATGCAGAGGATATTTTTATCAAAAGTAATGGCTTCAATTAAAATATCATTGGAGTTTTTTAACTGAGGTTTTACAATAATATACGTTTCATCTTCGGTGATGGAAGGAACAGGCGAAAATCTGTTTCCTGTATTTTTCTGATGAATAATTTTAAAAATTTCATCCATCTTTTTCTGAGAATTAATCACAATAAAATCTTTCTGAATTAAAGAAAAAGGATAATGGTTTTTATCTTCGAACTGAATTTCTTTTCCGTGAGATAGGAAGTAATGGCTGACAATTTGAGATTGACAAGTAAGAAATAAAAAGAGAAAAAAGGATAAACGCAGTCTCATTTTTAAGCCTTTCCTGTAAAGATAACAATTTTAAAATGAATAACTTATTTAATTATATCACTTTCTTTATTTTGAGTTATCTATTTTTTGA
This sequence comes from Chryseobacterium sp. 2P, assembly GCF_059579425.1. Taxonomy (NCBI): domain Bacteria; kingdom Pseudomonadati; phylum Bacteroidota; class Flavobacteriia; order Flavobacteriales; family Weeksellaceae; genus Chryseobacterium; species Chryseobacterium sp. 2P. The sequence continues at coordinate 679,168 of NZ_CM184194.1, read as the reverse complement.
AGATGTGTCTTTCATTATTAAACTATCCTTTTTCGAAATTTTCGCACAGGAATCGTTTTCGTTTATTTTAGCCTCGCCTATGACATAATTTTTATTTTCAGGGATAGAATCTTCTTCCATCATCACAAGACCTGTCGTTGCGTAAGATTCTTCTTTTTGTTTTGAGCAGCCCGTTAAAAATAAAATAACGGAAAGAAGAGTTAATACGATTCTGCTATTCTGAAAATGCACAGGAATATGTTTAAAGAATTGAGCTCTTATCTTTTCAGATTGATTACCTGTGTCCAACTGATGATTATAAAATCTTCCGCAGATTTCTTCATCTTGCTTTTCATCGATGATTTGTAGAATTTCGTTGGGCTGTTTCTGTGTAAAATCAATCACACATTTATTGCAGACGGAACAGAATCGTCCTTTTTCCTGCGGAGACATCATTTCCCAGCTTTCTGAACACGGTTTCGGAATTTGTATGTTTTTCATGGTATATTAAATTTTTTCAGCTACAAATTACAAAAGATATTTAATTTGATTAAAAAAAGAAAAAACCGTTCCAAAAAATGAAACGGTTTTAATGTATTTTAAAAATTTCAGTCTTATGCTAAAACTTCTTTTACTTTGTTTGCAGCTTCTTCCAAAGTAATTGCAGAGTGAACCGGAAGACCAGACTCGTCAATTAATTTTTTAGCTTCAACAGCGTTAGTTCCCTGTAATCTTACGATCAATGGAACAGGAAGGCTGCCCATTGCTTTGTAAGCGTCTACAACTCCCTGAGCAACTCTGTCGCATCTTACGATACCTCCGAAGATATTAATTAAGATTGCTTTTACATTTGGATCTCTTAAGATGATTCCGAAAGCCGTCTGTACTCTTTGTGCATCTGCTGTTCCACCTACGTCAAGGAAGTTTGCAGGGTTACCACCTGATAATTTGATGATATCCATTGTTGCCATTGCAAGACCTGCTCCGTTTACCATACAGGCAACGTTACCGTCTAATTTTACGAAGTTAAGACCCGCTTCACCAGCTTCTACATCCATTGGATCTTCTTCTCTTGTATCTCTAAGCTCAGCTAAATCTTTGTGACGGAACAATGAATTGTCATCCAAAGTTACTTTAGCATCTACAGCGATAATTTTGTTATCAGAAGTTTTCAACACAGGGTTGATTTCGAAAAGAGATGCATCAATTCCTGTGTACGCATTGTATAGAGAACCGATGAATTTTACGAATTCTTTGAAAGCATTCCCTTCAAGACCTAAGTTGAAAGCAATTTTTCTAGCCTGGAATCCCTGAAGACCTAAAGCAGGATCAATGATTTCTTTGTGGATCAAATGAGGCGTTACTTCAGCAACGTGCTCAATGTCCATCCCACCTTCAGTAGAATATACGATTGTATTTTTACCTTCAGCTCTGTCTAAAAGAATAGAAACATAAAATTCTTTAGTTTCCGTTTCTCCCGGATAATATACATCCTCTGCAACCAAAACAGAATTTACTTTTTTACCCTCAGCAGAAGTCTGTGGAGTTACCAACTGCATTCCGATGATGTTCTGAGCGTTTTCTTTAAGTTTATCCATGTTTGGAGAGAACTTTACACCACCCCCTTTACCACGGCCACCTGCGTGGATCTGAGCTTTTACAACCCATCCCTGTGCACCTGTTTCAGCAGTTAGTTTTTCAGCAGCAGCTACAGCTTCATCTACGTTGTTTGCAACGAAACCACGTTGGATAGCTACTCCATACTTTGATAAAATCTCTTTTGATTGATACTCGTGAAGATTCATATTATTTTTATTATTTTATTTTAATAGTTAAAGGTTGACAAATTTAATAAAAACAGATGAATTATCAACTTTTATTTTAAAGAAAGCAATGTCTGTAAGGATGCTTTTTATCAGTTTAATAAAATGTAAATTACCCCAAAATTATATTGTAAATTTGCCCTTCCTAAAATGTTGTAACCAAAGGTAACTGTACTTATTTTCCGAAAATATTTTTAAAAATTTTACCGAAAAAACCTTCCTTCTTTGTTGTGACATTCTTAACAGGTTCTTTTTCATCAGTCGAAAAATCAATTTTTATTTCATTAAAAATCTGCGCTCTGTAACTCACTCTGGCAACACTTTGAAACTTTTCTCTGGAAATACTGGAAACCGAATCTTTCTCTCCGTTTTCAAAATTATCTATTTCTATATAATACTCCAATCCCTGCAATGCTTCGTTTAAAAGGTTTTTTACTTCATTATTCGTTTCTGCCCTGTTATCGAATAATCTTCCCAATACTTTAATTCTTTCTCTTCCCAGATTCATCAGATAAATTTCAAACTTATCTTTAAGAAGAATCTGCATTTCATTTTCTGCCGCGTTAAATTCAAAGTCAGGATTGTGTTCTACTTCCATATTAAAGGCCATCAGAACCGCCAGAAAAGTAAAATTCAGGATTTCACCATTGATACCGCCTTTATCAGTAAAAAAAGTTCTGGTGAAAGGATAAAAATGCCATGAATCATATTGAGGATCAATTGCATGAAGCAGTTTCATGTGTGCGGAATGAAAAACATCTTCATTTTTGGTTTTCACACCATTCTGTATCACAAAACCATTTGAAGCACATCTTCCTCCGAAACAATCTACTTCCACATACACCACTTCCAGATCTCCGTTCTTCTTAGAAAATTCAAGCGCATGATTTTCAGATTCAGAATAATAGTCTTCAACCTCATCCTGATCTCTGAAGAACTGATCCGGAAACTGTTCAAAAGAATATTCCTTAAATTTGTTATTCGCCTGACAGACAATTCCTCTAAAGGGTGTAAAGAACTCTCTGATATTGTAAAACTTAAAATGTTCGGTCAACCTATTTTTCAGATCTTCCTTCTCAGATTCTTCATTAATTTTGATAATAATATTGTACGTTTTGTAACTCATGTGTTATTAATTTTAAATCTCAAAGATGCATTGATTTTATTAACAATCAAAATCCAGGAATACTGATTATTGAAAAAAGCTGTTCATTTAAAATTCCCCAGTTTAAAGAATCATTTTTAAACTTTTACTGAATATTTTTATTTAGCAAGAAGAAACTCCAAAGGCTTCGAAAGTCTTTTTGCCCATGCTTCCTCGCTGTGATTTTCACCGGGAAAGTATAACGTTTTCCAGTTCTTTTCAGAGTAACCGTGTTTTCTGATAATTGCATCCGCTTTTTTCTGAATTTCAGGATACAATGCATCCAAAGTCTGATCTCCGCAGTCAAAATAGATTTTGTGGTTTTTGGGATCGGATAAATTTTTGTCTAAATAGCGTAAAGCAGACTCAGGAAAAGGATTATTTTCATTGGTAAAAGTTCCGGTCCAGTGTGTGGAAAGGCAGGCTGCTCCGCCAAAAATCTGAGGATATTCGCAAATGGCATACATGGAGATCAGTCCGCCCATGCTGCTTCCAGCAATAAAAGTATGAGATCTGTCTTTAAAGGTTGAATATTTTTTATCAATAAGAGGTTTCAGTTCCTTCACCAAAAACTTTAAATAATTGTCTGAATTGGGAGAAAACTTTTCATTGGCTCTTCCTGCTTTTTTCAACTGATGATTAACGGTATCTTTTTCCACTACGGATAAAGTTTCAAAAGGTTTCTGCGGAAAATAATCGAAATGCCTCATTTTGGAATCATTCCACACTCCTACAACAATGGTGTTCTGTATTTTTTTTGATTTAATCAGTTCCGCAACAGTTTCATCCACATTCCAGGACTGTTTATTCCACGTGAGATCAGAATCGTAAAGCATTTGTCCGTCCTGCATATACAGAACTGCATATTTCTTAGATGCTGAATAATTTTCAGGAAGCCATACATCGATGTTTCTCGGTGTTGCAAACTGAGATTTAAAATCCGATATTCTTTCAATCTTTCCGCTGCTCACTTTCGGAATCTGCGCCTGAACTACGGAAAATAGAACAACCACAACAATTAGCAAAAATCTATACATCGTTTATAATTTATCACAAAGATAATTTTTAATGAGAGATCATTGAACTTTTCTATGGAGAATCCATTTCATAGAAATTACAATACGATAGTATTACTATTATAAATAATATTAAAACATTTTTCGGTATATATTTTGCTATCAAAAAATATAGTTATTTAATACATCATGGAATTTCAGGTAAAATTTAAAGTCAACGAACACCTTTATCTTAAAGATCCCGAAAACAGCGAGATCGGACGTGCCATTGTCAAAAATTCAATAGAACTGATCTACGAGACCGGTTTTGAAAGTTTTACTTTTAAAAAACTAGCCCAAAAGATCAACTCTACAGAGGCAACGGTTTACCGGTATTTTTCTTCAAAGCATAAACTTCTTACCTATATTCTCAATTGGTACTGGTCTTACATCGAATTCATTTCCAAACTGAGGCTTCAGGAAATCAGGGAACCTCAGCAAAAAATGGAAAAAATCCTCGAAATCATCACGCATAATGATGAAACTGATGATAAAATAGAAGATTATGATCTTACAAAACTTCACAACATCGTTATTGCAGAAAGCAGCAAAGCTTATCTGGTAAAAGAAGTGGACGAAATCAATAAAGAAATGGTTTTCAGTCCTTTAAAAAGTCTTTGCGCATTTATCGGAGACATCATTGCAGAAGCAAAGCCGGATTTCCCTTATCCGAAATCATTTGCAAGCACTCTACTGGAAACCGCTCACGATCAGCAGTTTTTCAGCGAACATCTTCCGAAACTTACCGACAATCATATCAATAAAATAGATCACAAAAAGTATGTTTTGGATTATCTGCGTTTTATCACCTTCAACCTTATAAAATAATAAGACTCAAATGGAAACTTCTCCCAAACAGCACGGTTACAACCTTTTCAAATACGTTACAAAGGAAAAGAAAGATGTCACCAATATTTATTTTTATGCCATCCTGAATGGTCTTGTTCAGTTGAGCGTTCCGCTTGGAATACAGTCTATCGTCAGCTTTGTAATGGGAGCTACAATGGCAACTTCTATTTATATTCTGATCGCTTTTGTAGTTCTGGGAACCTGGCTTGTCGGCTATTTCAGACTGAAAGTAATGCAGATCATCGAAAAAATTCAGCAGAAAATTTTTGTTGAATTTTCCCTTGCTTTTGCCGAAAAACTTCCGAAAGTGAATCTTTCAGCGACACGAAAATATTATCTTCCCGAACTGGTTAATCGTTTTTTCGACACCCAGAATCTCCAGAAAGGAATTTCTAAAATTTTACTTGAAATTCCGACCGCGCTCATCCAGATTTTATTCGGAATCCTTCTTCTTTCCTTTTACCATCCGTGGTTTTTGGTGTTCGGAGCTTTGGTGGTGATTTGTGTAGTCATTATTTTCAGATTTACCATGGAAAGCGGAATTAAATCCAGCATCGAAGAGAGCGATAAAAAGTATGAGGTAGCTTCCTGGATTGAAGATATTGCAGCTTCCATTAAGACCTTTAAGCTGAATTCCAAAACAGAAGCACATCTTTCAGGAACCGACGAAAGAGTGGTAAAATATCTCGATGACCGAACTTCTCACTTCCGCGTTCTGGTTTTCCAGTATAAAACTATTATTGCTTTTAAAGTGGTGATTACTTTGGTGATGCTTGTGATCGGGACTTACCTTTTGGTGAATCAGCAACTGAACATCGGAGCGTTTATCGCTACGGAAATCGTTGTTCTGAGCATTATGTCTGCTGTGGAAAAGCTTATCATCAGTCTGGAAAGTTATTATGACGTGATTGCAGCTTTAGCAAAACTGAATAAAGTGACCACGCTTCAGGAAGAAAAATTCGGGGAAATTACCTTCGATCAGAACAATGATGGTTTTGAAGTTGAATTTAAAGACGTAAATTTTGCTTTCAATGATCATCACAGGATTCTGGAAAACATCAATTTTAAGATTCCGGAAAATAGTTTAACCGTCATTTCGGGGCAGCTCGGCGCAGGAAAATCTTTACTGCTGAATATGATGACCGGATTTTACGATCCGACTTCCGGAAGTATTTTATTTGATAAAATCCCTTTGAAAAATATTGATAAAGTATCGCTCAGAAGCCAGATCGGGATGTATCTGGAAGACATGACGATCATTAAAGGAACGGTTTACGAAAACATCACTCTCGGACAAAATGAAACCTCCGCAGAACAGATTCTGGAAATTGCAGAAGAAATAGGCATCGAAGATTTCTCCAGTCAGTTCAGCAACGGATTTTTCACCAACGTCAGCGAAACCGATACGGAAATTTCGTTCAGTTCCAAAAAGAAAATTCTTCTCCTGAGAGCTTTGGCAGGCGAACGAAGATTATTAATCCTTGAAGATCCTTTAGATGGAATGAATGATATATTTAAAACTAAAATGACGGAATATCTTTTAAAACTAAAAGAAAAAACCACCATTATCATTGTTTCAGAAGATAAAAATCTTATTCTGGAAGCCGATCAGCATCTTCAGGTAGAAGACGGAAATGTGAAAAAATTATTTAACAAAAACTAAAAGAGATGGAACTGCAGTCAGTCAATAAAATATACCACATCCACAGAAAATCAAGGGTTAAAAGATGGTTTCTTTTCATCCTGATTGGCGGAATTATCACTCTGTTTTTACCGTGGACACAAAATATTAAGGTAATGGGAAATGTGAGTACGCTTTATCAGGAACAGCGTCCACAACAACTAAATTCGCCGATTCCCGGAAGAATTATCAAATGGTATGTGAAAAACGGGGATTATGTAAAAAAAGGCGATACTTTGCTTCAACTTTCCGAAGTAAAAGAAGATTATCTGGATCCGCTTTTGGTGAAAAGAACCGAAATGCAGGTAGAAGCCAAAAAAGGCGTTAGAGACTATTACGAAGCCAAAGTTGGAACCACCAATAGCCAGTTGCAGGCTTTAAATTCCGCAAGAGATTTAAAACTAAATCAGCTTAAAGTGAAAATCAGTCAGCTCAATAATAAATTAGCCGGAGAAGAAGCCGAACTGGAAGCAGCAAAAAACGAGTTGAGAATGAGTTCCGACCAATACGAAAGACAGAAGAAAATGTACGATGAAGGTTTGGTTTCGCTTACGCAATTCCAGCAGAGAAGTGTTTCTTATCAGAATGCTTTAGCCAAAAAAACGGCAACCGAAAATAAGTTGGCGCAAACACGGCAGGAAATTGTGAATGTAAACATCGAACAGAATGCTACCATTCAGGATTATAATGAGAAACTGAGCAAAACGGAAGGAGAACGTTTCCAAAGTATGGGACAAATTGAAGGAAGCGACGGCGATATTGCGAAACTTGAAAATCAGGTTGCGAATTACAAAGCAAGACAAGGTTTGTATTTCGTGATCGCTTCTCAGGACGGACAGGTTGTACAGATCAATAAAGCCGGAATCGGGGAAATCCTGAAAGACGGTGAAAGCATCGGAATTATTGTTCCTGAAAAAGTAGATTACGCTGTTGAAATTTACATTAAACCTGTCGATTTGCCTCTGGTAAAAGAAGGACAGCGTGTAATGTGTATTTTCGATGGTTTTCCGGCAATTGTCTTTTCTGGTTGGCCGAATTCCAGCTACGGAACTTTTGCAGGAAAAGTAATCGCGGTAGAAAACAACATCAGCGCAAACGGAATGTTCAAAGCCTTGGTAATTCAGGATAAAAATGAAAAACAATGGCCTCCGAAAATTAAAATGGGAACCGGAGTTCAGGGAATTGCGATTCTTAATGACGTTCCGATCTGGTACGAATTATGGCGAAACATCAACGGATTCCCTCCCGATTATTATGAAGTAAAAACCGAAAAATCTGCAAAAGATGAAAAGTCTAAAAAATAATCTGACTTATCGTTACAGGCAATATTCAGAAATCAATAAATGGAGTTTATTTTTTATCAATAGTGTCGGGCTTTAGCCCGATATCAACAGGGACGTTTTACACAGGCTTTAGCCGAAATTTAAAACAGGCTTTGACTAAAGCCAACTAAATCGTTCTATTTGTGAATGGGCTAAAACCCTACCTTATTGATAATTTCAAATTTTACTAATTTGTATAAACTCTAACAGTAGAAGCGGTTTAGTTCATAGATTCTTCGACAAGCTCAGGATGACATTTCTAATACTAACTGATTTATTTAAATACTGTCAGGATGAGCTCAGTTTATAGTGAGCTTGTCGAACTATAGAAGCCTTTTTTATTAAAAATAAAATTAAAAAAACAACGAAAAACTCATAATAAAACTTTGTTTATGAATTACTTACAATTTATTCTTGAGTATTTTTTCCACAATAATGGTGCAGCCCGACCTGAGTGGAGCTCTTTTGTGAGGAGGAACGACGAGCAAAAAGCGGGAACGGAGGGCGGAATAGCTGCCCAAATAAATAGAAATATGAATGTTGCTTATGCTAAAAAAATAGTTACCACACTTCTCATTCTGTTGTGTGTTCAGTTTTCGTCTGCGCAGGATTCTCTGAAACTTTCGCATCAGGAATTTCTGAATATTGTAAAAAATTATCATCCGTTAGCTTTTAAATATCAGCTTCAGAATAAAATTGCCAATGCTGAAATTACCAAGGCGAGAGGAAATTTTGATCCGGTACTCGCAGGAAAACTGGGAGAGAAAAATATTGACGGAACAAAATATTACGAACAGAGAAATCTAGAACTCGGCATTCCAACGTGGTACGGAATCGACCTTACCGGAAGCTACAATTATCTGGATGGCGAAAAACTGAACAGCAGCGAAACAAAAGGAGGTTTATACCAATTCGGAGTTACAATTCCTTTGGCAAAAAATCTTCTGTATGATAAAAGAAGAGCCATGCTGGATCAGGCAAAATTCGGATTGAAAATGACAGAAGCAGAACAGACCGTTCTCACCAATGAACTTCTTTTGGATGCTGAAAATACGTATTGGGAATGGGTGAAAAATTATGAGATCTACAAATTGCAGAAATCTGCGGTAGAAATTAACCGAAAAAGACTCGAACTTACCAAAAAGACGTACGAGTTTGGAGAAAGACCGGCAATAGATACGGTGGAAGCCTCTTCGCAACTGCAGAGTTTTGAGCTTCAGGAAAGAGATGCTTATTTAAGTTTTGTGAAAAGTACGCAGGAACTTCAGATGTACCTCTGGAAAGAAAATCAGGAGTTTTATGAAATTTCAAAGCTTATTTTTCCGTCTTCGAATCTTGATGAGCATTCCGGATATACCGATTATGAATTTCTGGTGCAAAATTTAGAATCGAAACAGCTACAGAATCACGCTTCACTGGAATATTATTTTCAGAAGCAGAATATCCTCGAAAGTGAAAAAAGACTGAAATGGCAAAGCTTCCTTCCGAAACTGGATTTTACGTATAATTTTTTCAATAAAGAAAATTACCGTGTCGATTTTCTTCCTTTGTTTGATAATAATTTTCAGTACGGACTGAAATTGGAGATTCCCATATTTCAGAGACAGGCAAGAGCAGATTATGAAATTGCCAAGCTGAAGATTTCTCAAAACCAGCAGGATTCTCAGCTTAAAACGCGTGAACTGAGCACGAAAATTGAAACCTATAAAAATGAAGTGAATAATTATTTCACCCAGATTGATATTTCCACAAAAAATCTGAATAATTACCAAAGGCTTCTAAATGCGGAGGAAACGAGGTTCAGCAATGGGGAAAGTTCTTTGTTCCTGATCAATTCCAGAGAAAATAAATTATTGGATGCGAGAGAAAAAAACATTGAGCTGAAAGCCAAATTCCTGAAAAGCTACAATAAACTGAAATGGCTGAATGAAAATTTTTTGAGGTAATAAAAAAGGAATTCTGACTGCAGAATTCCTTTTTTAATTTATTTTAAGATAAAATGATTTCTATGTTTTTGATTGATTGTGTTTATTAATTTACCGCAAAGGCATACAAAGAAATTTCATTTTTGGGAATTATTTTAAGAAAAACTAAGGCACTTTGTTTAGTAAAGAAATACAAAGTTTTGTATTTCTTTGATAAGTTTTACGCCTTTGTTTAACTTAAATATCTGAAAAATGAAGAATTAAACTCTTGTCTAACCTTGCGATTCATTAAATTTTATCTAAAACTGAAGTTTCTTTATTTTTAAGCTTTCATCTTCACGAAGTAAAAGATCAGCAGCGTCCAGCTCAGGATCATCAATAATCCTCCAAGCGGAGTAATCGGTCCGAGAAATTTCAGATTCATTCCGAAATAATCCTGCATACTCAATCCATAAATACTGAATGAGAAAAGCATTGTCCCGAAAATCATAAACCACGAAATCCAGTTTTCTGTTTTGGTTTCAAATTTTAAAATGTAGCCTGCAATTAAAAGAAAAAATGCAGCATACATTTGATATCTCACTCCCGTTTCAAAACTTTCCAGTCTTTCCACAGATAATATTTTCTTCAAAGCGTGTGCTCCGAAAGCTCCCAGAATAACAGAAAGCATCCCGTAAACAGCACCGAAAATTAATGTTATTGTTTTCATTTATAATTATTTCTAATATTCTCTAACCATGATTGTAATTCCGCTTAAAACAAAATAGTCATCTTTTATCTGGGGCTTAATCAGTAAATTTTGTTCATACACAAGTAAAGCACAAAAAACATTAAACTCTTCATTATCTCCTGTTGTTGTGACCTCTTTCACTTTTCCATCAGCATCAATAAGCATTGATATAGTTGAAAAATATTGAAAGTTATGAGTTTCAAAATATTTTGAATATTTGTTTTTACACTGTTCAGTAATTAAGGTTTTAACAAATTTAAAAATAGACTCAGGGCTATTCTTGTCAAATTTGTAATTCCGATTATTTTTAATAACATTTTTTTTAATGAGTTTCTCATTATCCCTTATATTCTCTAACAGCTTTTTCAATTCTTTTAATCTAAGCTTCTCTCCCTTAGACAAAATATCAAGAGCTTCTCTTTCTTCTTTTTCTATTTTAAAAGCGTATTCTAGTCTTTTTTCTGATGGCAGATTATCATGTATCTTTCTAAAATCTTGTACTTTATTTATATAAGGACGTAATTTGTAATCATATTTCTGATATATTTTGGCTAAACTAAATTTTATGTCAGAATTTTTATTTTGGCTAAAAACATTTAAAGAAATAATTAAAAATAAAAAAAAACCTCCTTTTTTTATTAGATTTTTATACAATTGAAATAATAATTTCATTCAATTATCCCTTAATCTGTTAAACTCATTGATCACTTCATGATGACTCACGGTTTTGTCCTTGAAATATGTCACAAAGTGCTGCTTTTCTTCTTCTGTCGCGCCTAACTGGTTTAAAATATTCAGCAGATGCATTTTCATATGCCCTTTTTGAATTCCAGTCGTCACCAAAGATCGTAACGCTCCAAAATTCTGAGCTAATCCGGAAACCGCCAAAATACTCATTAATTCCTGAGCCGAAGGTTTTCCAAGAAGAGCTAAAGAGAACTTTACCAAAGGATGAAGATTCGTTAAACCGCCAACAACACCTACCGAAATCGGAAGATCGATCCAGAATCTGAAAATTCCGTTGTCTGTTGTACAGTGCGTAAGAGAAGAATATCTCCCATTTCTCGCTGCGTAGGCGTGAGCACAGGCTTCCGTTGCACGAAAATCGTTTCCTGTTGCAATAACAACCGCATCTACTCCATTCATAATTCCTTTATTGTGAGTGGTCGCACGGAAAGGCTCAATTTCAGCAATCGTTACCGCCTGTTTGAATTTCCATGCAAATTCTTCGTTGGAAATTCCGCTGTCGTCTTTCAGATCTTCGATTTTGCAGGAAACCTCAGCTCTTACGATACAGTCCGGAGTAAAATTGGACAGAATATTCATCACGATCTGCAAAGAATTTTTTTCTTCCTGAGAAAAATCCTCGCTTACCGCAACTTCCTGCTTCAGAGTTTTACCAAACTGTTCCAGACAGGAATTAATGAAGTTGGCACCCATCGAATCTACGGTGTCGAAACTTGCTTTCAACTGATAATAATTGGGCATTTCGGATGTTTTATCGACCAGTTTAATGTCTAAAATTCCACCACCGCGCTTTCTCATATTCGCTGTGATGTCTTCCGTTGCTTCCAGTAATTTTTTCTTCAGTTTAAAATTGAAAAAATGAAGCAGCTTATGAGATTCAACATTAAAAATAAAGTGGGTGTGTCCCAGTTTTTCGTTGTTGATGATTGTAGTTTTAAAACCTCCTTTATCAATCCAGAATTTTGCTGCCTTTGAAGCTGCCGCTACTACAGAACTTTCTTCCACTGCCATCGGAAGCGCAAACAGTTTTCCATCGATGAGGAAATTCGGAGCAATTCCGTAAGGCATATAGAAATTGGAAATGGTATTTTCAGAAAATTCGTCGTGAAGTTTCTGCAAATCAGCATTTTCGTTCCAGTATTGGTTTAATATATTTTGATATTCTTCGTTTCCTTCAAGATACTCATTTACGAGCCAGTCGATTTTCCCCTGTTTTGTTAATTTGGAAAAACCTTCAACGGGTTTATGATTCATAACATAAATTTAATGAGCGTAAATATACTAAATTTGTCACTTTAAACTGTTGATAACTTCTATCAAAAAAGATTGACATTTATCAATTTTGGAATTAAATTTGAACGGAAAATATAAAATTTTAAATCTAATTAAGTTTATTTTTTAAACACTTAAGTCACATTAGAATTAAATTAAATGAACTAAAAAATAAGACACATCAGTTTTAAAAAATCAAAGACTTTTATCATCTGAATATTTTCTTGAAATTTAATGTGATTTATGGATAATAGAAATCAGTAAAAAAAGAATGCGAAATGAATTTTGACCGCCTGAAAGAAAAACTTGAAATCCTTGCCGATGCAGCGAAATATGATGTTTCCTGCTCATCAAGCGGTGGTTCGAGAAAGAATAAAAAAGGTGCTTTGGGAGACAGCTCCGCAAGCGGAATCTGCCATACTTATACGGAAGACGGACGATGTGTTTCTCTTCTCAAAATTCTATTGACCAATCATTGTATTTACGATTGCGCTTACTGTGTTTCCAGAAGTTCAAATGATATTAAAAGAGCTGCTTTTACCGTTGAAGAAGTGGTAGATTTAACGATCAATTTTTACCGCAGAAATTATATTGAAGGCTTATTTTTAAGTTCAGGAATTTTTAAAAATGCAGATACGACCATGGAACGTCTGGTTCGTGTGGCGAAAAAACTGCGTCTTGAAGAAAACTTTAATGGTTACATTCATTTAAAGTCCATTCCGGGAGCAAGTGATGAACTGATGCAGGAAGCCGCTTTGTACGCCGACCGTTTATCCGTCAACCTTGAAATCCCAACCGAAAGCGGACTGAAATTGCTGGCTCCTGAAAAAAACAGACAGGATATGCTTAACCCGATGAAATATATTCAGAACGGAATTGCACAATATAAAGATGAGAAAAAACTGTTCAGGAAAACGCCCAAATTCGCTCCTGCAGGACAATCTACGCAAATGATTGTCGGTGCTACGAATGAAAATGATTTACAGATCATTAAAGTTGCCGATCATTTTTATAAAAATTTCAGCCTGAAAAGAGTGTATTATTCCGGTTATGTTCCTGTTTTAGAAGATAAAAGATTACCTGCTCTTACGACTGAAGTTCCGATGCTTCGTGAAAACCGTTTGTATCAGTCGGATTGGCTGATGCGTTTTTATGGTTTTAAAGCTGAAGAAATACTGGATCCGAATATGCCGTTTTTAGATCTTGAAGTAGATCCCAAATTAAGCTGGGCTCTGCGACATTTAGATCAGTTTCCTGTTAATCTTCAAACTGCGGATTATCAGATGATTTTGAGAATTCCGGGAATTGGAGTAAAAACAGCACAGAAAATTGTAAGCGCAAGACGATTTCAGGTTCTGAATATGGATCATCTTAAAAAGTTGGGAGCTGCAGTAAACCGCGCCAAATATTTCATTGATTTTAACGCAGGAAACGCCTTTTTAAAATATCTGACAAATCAAAATCTTAAGAAATTGCTGATTGGCGGAAGTTCTTCGAAATTTCATAATCAGTTTTCGCAACAGTTGACGTTGTTTTAAATTCACTCCTTTGATCTTATCTTAAATCGCAGAAAATAATTCCCAATGTCCATATTTGCTAAATTTGGATATTATTTATAACTTCGAAGAAAGAATTTATTATGAATGTCAGTTTCACAAAAAAGCAGGAAGAATATATTTCAAAACAAATAGAATCCGGTGATTTTCAGAATGCCAGTGAAGTTGTGCGTGATGCATTGCGGCTTCATGAGGTTTACCGGCACCGTGTAATTCAGGATTTAAAAGCTGAAATAGAAAAAGGCTGGAATGATGTTGAAAGCTCTCGTTCTGTAAAGAATATTATTCAGGCTAAAAAGAACAGAATCAGCAATGTCTGAGAAAACCTATATCTTATCGGAAATTGCTGATAAAGATCTGGAGGATATTTTTGATTATACTTTGAATGAATTTGGATTCAATCAGGCAGAAACATATCTTTTGGAAATTGAAGAAATTTTTCAGAATTTATTTTTAAATCCATATTTAGGCAAAAAGCGAGATGAAATAAAAAAAGGTTTATATAGCTTTCCGAAAGACAATCACGTTATTTTTTACAGGATTTTAGATCATCATATCAGAATTGTGAGAGTTTTGCACGGAAGCAGAGATATTCCGAAATTTTTCCTGTAGCAAAATATTATAAATAATGAAATAACATCAACATAATAACAAAAGATTACAAACTCTAAAACACTAAAACACTCCCTTTCAACTCAGATGACTACCCTACTCTACGACGGCAGTTTCGACGGACTTTTAACCGCTGTATTCGAAGTTTTTGAATATAAATATAAGGACGTGGAAATTGTAAGTAAAGAAAGGTTTCATCAGGAAAATATCTTTGCGGAAATTCATGAAGTCATTACTCAAAATGATAAATCTGAAAGGGTTTTAAACAAATTAGAACAGAATATCGGAAAAGCCGGAATTCACGAGCTTCTGAAAGTTTATTTATCTGAAGATCCGGAACTGGAACAGCTTATTTTGTCTGCCGTAAAACAATCCGTAAAACATTCCGATGAAAATATTCTGAAAAATTATGCAGATAATGACATTCTGAAGATCTCAAAAATCTGTAAATCCGTCAGTCGGGAAAGACACAGAATGACGGCTTTTGTCCGTTTTGAAAAAATGCAGGACGGTGTTTTCTTCGCCAAAATAGATCCTGATTTCAATGTACTCCCTTTAATCCGGAAACATTTCAAAGACCGTTATCAGGATCAGAAATGGATGATTTATGATTTGAGAAGAAATTACGGAATTCTGTACGACTTGGAAACCTGCGATTTTTTCTATCCCGATGAAAAAATAGATCTGAACCGATATCAGCAAAAGTTTCACGATGAAGAAAAAAATTATCAGACGCTTTGGCAAAGATATTTTACAAAAACCAATATTGTGGAGAGAAAAAATATGAAGCTTCATATTCAGCACGTTCCGAGAAGATACTGGAAATATCTTACCGAAAAGCATTAAAATAATTTTCATCTCGATAATTTTCACGTAAAAACATTGATATTTTTTTATAAACCGATAAATTTTATTCAGGTTTCATCATTTATATGTAAAACTCTTCTTAAGTTACTGCGATTATCTGAACTTGTTTTTGTAAATTTGTGTTCGAAATTTTTTACTAGATGAAAGAGAGTGCTGTAAAAAAAATTGCAGTTCTTACTTCGGGAGGAGATTCTCCGGGTATGAATGCAGCATTAAGGGCGGTAGTAAGAACCGCAAATTATTATAAAATAGAATGTTACGGAGTAAGAGAAGGTTATAATGGCTTGATCAACGATGATTTCCTTAAAATGGGGCCTCGTTCCGTAAAAAATATAATCAACCAGGGCGGAACGATTCTGAAATCTGCCAGATCACAGGAATTTAGAACCAAAGAAGGCCGTCAAAAAGCCTACGACAATTGTGTAAAATATGGCATTGACGGTTTGGTTTGTATTGGTGGAGACGGAACTTTCACAGGAGCAAAAATCTTCAACGAGGAATTCGGAATCCGTGTAATTGGTGTTCCGGGAACGATTGATAACGATATTTTCGGGACGGATAATACCATTGGTTATGATACTGCTTTAAATACTGCAATGGAAGCGATTGATAAAATCCGTGATACGGCAACTTCCCACAACAGAGTTTTCTTTGTGGAAGTAATGGGTCGTGATGCAGGTTTTATCGCTCTGAACAGCGGACTGGCAACCGGAGCTCTGGATATTTTGATTCCTGAGAAAAAAGACAGCATCGATGAACTTTTTGCTAATTTCAGAAGTGCGGAAAAAACAGGAAAAGCTTCAAGCATAGTTGTCGTTGCAGAGGGTGAGAAATTGGCCAACGTGTATGAACTTGCAGAAAAAACAAAGAAGGAATTCCCAGACTACGATATTCGTGTCGCAATTTTAGGTCATATGCAAAGAGGCGGTTCTCCAAGCTGTGCAGACAGAGTTTTAGCAAGCAGACTGGGGTTTGGAGCCGTAACAGGATTAATGGAAGGACAAACCAACGTAATGGCAGGAATGCGTTCCAATGATTTGGTATACACTCCGATTGAAGAAGCCATTAAAAAACACAACGAAATCAATAAAGATCTTTTACTGATTTCAGAAATTTTAGCAATCTAATATTTTAATATAATTTAAAACAAACTATTATGTCAACAATTAAAGTAGGTATCAACGGGTTTGGTAGAATTGGACGTCTTGTTTTCAGAGCAATGACTGAAAGAGATAACATCGAAGTAGTAGGAATCAACGACCTTATCGATGCTACATACATGGCTTATATGCTTAAATACGATTCTGTACACGGAATTTTTCCGGGTGAGGTTTCTGTAGAAGGTAATGACCTTGTGGTAAACGGAAAAAGAATCAGAGTAACTGCTGAGAAAGATCCAAGCAATTTGAAATGGAACGAAGTAGGTGCAGATTACGTTGTAGAATCTACAGGTTTATTTTTAGATAAAGACAGTGCTGCAAAACATATTGCTGCAGGTGCAAAAAAAGTAATTCTTTCTGCTCCTTCTAAAGATGATACGCCAATGTTTGTAATGGGTGTAAACCACACAGAACTTACAGATGATATCAAAATCTTATCAAACGCTTCTTGTACAACTAACTGTCTGGCTCCATTAGCAAAAGTGATCCACGATAACTTTGGAATCGTAGAAGGCTTAATGACTACGGTACACGCTACAACGGCTACTCAGAAAACGGTTGACGGTCCTTCAATGAAAGACTGGAGAGGTGGTAGAGCTGCTTTAAACAACATCATCCCTTCTTCTACAGGTGCTGCAAAAGCGGTAGGAAAAGTTATCCCTTCTTTGAACGGAAAATTAACAGGAATGTCTTTCAGAGTACCAACTGTTGACGTTTCTGTAGTTGATCTTACAGTAAGATTAGAAAAAGCGACTTCTTACGATGAAATCTGTGCTGCTATTAAAGCTGCTTCTGAAGGTGAATTGAAAGGTATTCTTGGATATACTGAAGATGCTGTAGTTTCTCAGGATTTCGTAGGAGATAAGAGAACTTCAATCTTTGATAAAGATGCAGGAATTATGCTTTCTCCAAACTTTGTAAAACTTGTTTCCTGGTATGACAACGAAATGGGGTATTCTAACAAGTTAGTAGATATGCTGATCCATGCTGCTTCTTTATCTAACTAATAAAGTATCAGCTTAAAATATGAAAACCTTCCTGATGGGAAGGTTTTTTTGGTTAAATTAACCGCTTAAAATTAGTAAACATGCTGGATGAACTTATTGAAAGATATTCTAAATATTCCGATTCTGAGCTTATGAATGTCTATCTGAATTCAAACGGATATACCGAAGACGCGAAAAAAGCGCTTGAAACAGTGGTAGAAGAAAGAGGCGGATTCAGTGCTCTGAAGGAAAGATATTATAAACTGGTTGAAAAAGAAGAGGAAAAGAGAAGAGTTCATCATGAGGCAAATCAGCTCTATAAAAAAGGAAATACCAAAAACGACATTAATTCAATCATACATTCTGAAATACTGTCCAGAGAAGAAGTTCAGGAGATTACAGACCTTGTGAGCAGCAGAATAGAAGCTGAGAAAAAAGATGTAGAAATAAAGACAAGTACTTATATAGGAAGTATTCTGGGGAGGAATTCTTGGCGGCACTATCGGCGGAATTTTATGGGGCTTACAAATGATATATTCAGGACATATATTTTATCTTTTTGCGGTCGGCTTGGTAATAATATCGTATGGATTTATTAAATTTTTCACCAAGCAAAGTAAAAATAATATTGTTGTTCTTATTCTTACGGTAGCTTCGGTATTTTATGCTCTCATTCTGGGTTTCTATATTTATCAAATGTTCGGCTATCGTGGACCTGACAGTTAAGTTCGACAAATTAATTTTAAACAGTAAGATTATACAATAATGAATCCCCTGCAAAATTGCAGAGGATTCCAGTTTATCATTTTCAAACAGCTAACAGAAAATTCTAAACTATTTCTGACATATTAATGATATTATGTAAATTTTGTTTTTTTAAAGAAAATATGAAAACATTACCCGAAAAAACGGAAAAAAAATTTAGAATGAGTTTTCATGATTATTGGCGTATACAAATTTTCAAATTTTATTGATATAAAAAAATCCCCCTTTTGTGGTATTTTAAAGAAACTTTAACTATTTTAGTTACAAATCTTTTATATGGATAATTCGGAAAAAAAACATCCCTTGGTTGAAGTCTGGAATTCCTATTCAGGCGTAGGAAGACAGGAGAAACACATTTCCAATATCCCTCCGATTGAGCGTATCATTGGTGAAATGTTTGCGATAGGAGAATTTTATTATTACGTATTAAATCTTACCAACAGTGTAATTTCTAACCATCATCCTGATATTTTAAAAATTCATGGGTTACAAGAATATCCGCAGAATCTAAAAGATGTGATTGATCTGGTTCATCCCGATGATATAGAATTCATTACCAAAGCAGAACAGAAAGTGGTAGAAATTTTAATGAATATCGGTAAAGAACATCAGCTTTTTCTTAAACCCAGTTACTGTTTCCGGATGAAAACCGCTTCAGGAAATTACGAGCTTTTTCATCATCAGGCGGTTCTTACATGGGAAGATGAGGATAAAAACCTGGGACAGTCCATTAATATTCATACCAATATCCATCATATTACAAAGCAGAATCCGTATACGGTTCTCATGACAGGAATCGGTCATCGGAAAGATTTTATTCAGGTTAAAATTGAAAATCCGGTTCTACAATTCGGCTCGGAAATTAATTTAACCAAAAGAGAAACAGAAATTCTTTCGCTTATTGCCAAAGGATATTCCGGACCGGAAATTTCAAAAATGCTGATTTTATCAGAACATACTGTCCGTACTCACAGAAAGAATATCTTAGCAAAAACAAACTCCAGAAACAGCAAAGAACTGTTGAAAAAAGCGTTTGAATGGGGATTGATATAAAATGTTAAATGTGAATAGTGAATTATTAATTGTGAATAATCAGTTTATTAACAAGAGTTTTCCTGATAAATCTCACTCTGGAATTGCGGCGCAAAACTTGTAACTTTAGCCTTCAATGGAGAAAACAGTTTTACAGCCACGCTTTAAAGATTCGCAGCATTTTATAGATTTCTGGACAAAAGGCAACGGAAGGCAGCTTCTTGATTTTTCAGGAGCAGAGGTCAGTTTTAAAGATTTTGAAAAATTTTCATCTTATTTTTATGATGTGGATGAAGTCGGAGATCAGGTTGTAAAAGATGTTTATCTGACTCAAAAATTTCATGAAGCTTCTAGAGAAATTGAAGGCTACATCCGAAATGGCGTTTCTGAGAATGATGATGTTCCGGAAAGTGTAAAACAGCTTTTCCTGCAGACTCAGGAAATTCCTGACTGGCTGGATTATGATCTGATTAAAAGCGGTGCTGAACTCTGTATGAGAAGCAATGTGGATTCTCTGATCTCTCTTCGCGATTACTGCCTGATCGGAGGTTATGATTATGCTTACCTCAACAAACCCCTTATTGCAACGGAAGCCTTAAAAAAAGGCGCTGTAAAAAGACTTTCTGAAACGCTTGATTTTTGGGTAAATGTTACCCGATATGATGCTTTGGAAGTTCATAAAAAAGGATATGAATTTGCCATAAAAACCCGCCTGATCCATTCTTACGCAAGAGTTTCCATTAAGAAATATTATAAAGAATGGGACACGAAAAACTGGGGAGAACCCATTAATTCATGGGATATGATGGCAACGTATATTGGTTTCAGTCTCGTCTTTATGCACAGTCTGCACAAACTGGGAAACACGTTTTCTGAAGAGGAAGAAAAAGGACTTTTCCACCTTTGGAAATATGTAGGTTATCTTCTGGGAATTCCGGAAGATCTTTTACCGAATGATAAAGTACAGGCAACGCAGTATTTCTATTTGTGGACTTCGGTTCAGTCTTCTGCAGATGCAGATTCTGTTTTGCTGGCTCATTCTCTTCTGAATGAATCGCTGGAAAACCCGATCCTGAAATACAACTTTCAGAGAAAGAATCTTCGCTATCTCCACATCTGCTGTACATGGTTTTTACTGGATGATGAAGTGTGCAAAAGACTGAAAATTCCGGAAGTTTCCAACAGAAAGGCTTTTCCTGTAACGAAAAGAATGATTACCAAAATTGCTGACCGACTCGTGAGCCGTGAAGCAAGAATAAAAAAAGGGAATAAAGATCAGATGAAAGTCTTGAGCGATTATCTCAGCATCACCCAAAATTCTAATTTCCATTAAAAATCTACTGCAAAGACTGCAATTTATTTGATGACTTCTACCCTAGCCGAGATTGCAGCGAAAATCCTTTTTTGAAAAAAAAGATTGCAGCGGAAAGCGCGAAAAAGCTCCTGATAAAGCATAAAACAAAAGTTTTAAAGATTCCGTTTTTCTTTTTGATGTGCATCTGAATTTTATGTTTTTTTAACTATAAAAACAACTTTTAGTGGTAGGAAAGATTAGTTTTTGAGCGTAAATTTTTGTATTTTTGATAAATTATTTAAACATCAGATGAGTAATATAGACGATAAGAAAAAAGCACTGGCTTTGGTGCTGGACAAACTAGATAAAACATACGGAAAGGGAACGGTAATGACCTTAGGAGAAAATTCCGTAGACAGTACAATTGAGGTGATTCCTTCAGGATCTTTGGGATTGGATATCGCTCTTGGAGTGGGTGGTTATCCGAGAGGAAGAATCATTGAGATCTACGGTCCGGAATCTTCAGGTAAAACAACTTTAACGCTTCACGCGATTGCAGAAGCTCAGAAAGCAGGAGGTATTGCAGCGTTTATTGATGCAGAGCACGCTTTCGACAGAACTTATGCCGCGAAATTGGGAATCGATCTTGAAAACCTTATTATTTCTCAGCCGGACAACGGAGAGCAGGCACTGGAAATTGCTGATAACCTGATCCGTTCGGGAGCGATTGATATCGTGGTAATTGACTCGGTTGCTGCGCTTACGCCAAAAGCAGAGATCGAAGGGGAAATGGGAGATTCTAAAATGGGTCTTCACGCAAGATTGATGTCTCAGGCTTTAAGAAAATTAACAGCAACCATTTCAAGAACAAAATGTACGGTTATTTTCATCAACCAGTTGAGAGAGAAAATCGGAGTAATGTTCGGAAATCCTGAAACGACAACGGGTGGTAACGCTTTAAAATTCTATGCTTCCGTAAGAGTGGACATCAGAAAAGCAAGTGCGCCAATAAAACAGGGTGATGAAGCGATCGGAAGCCGTGTGAAAGTGAAAATTGTTAAGAACAAAG
The DNA here is from genome assembly GCF_059579425.1 of Chryseobacterium sp. 2P. NCBI lineage: Bacteria > Pseudomonadati > Bacteroidota > Flavobacteriia > Flavobacteriales > Weeksellaceae > Chryseobacterium > Chryseobacterium sp. 2P. The sequence continues at coordinate 657,300 of NZ_CM184194.1, read as the reverse complement.
TTGCCCCGCCTTTCAAACAGGCAGAATTCGACATCATGTATGGTGAAGGGGTTTCTAAAACGGGAGAAATTCTGGATCAGGCTGTAGAACAGGGAATTGTAAAGAAAAGCGGTTCATGGTTCAGTTACGAAGAAACGAAACTTGGACAGGGTCGTGATGCAGTAAAAGATGTTTTAAAAGACAATCCTGAACTTGCAGAAGAACTGGAAAACAAAATTAAAGAGGAACTTAAGAATAAATAAGTTTTTTGATAACGCGATAAAATGAATCGGCGGAGCTTTCAGCTCCGCCGATTTGTTGTTTACACACTAAGGCTTTTCATCGGTTAATTCAAATCCCCAGTCTTTTCCCTTTTGGGTTGCAGGAATCCCTTTCGTCATCCAGACAGGCGCTTTTGCATCTTTAAGATAATAATCGAAAAACTGCTGTTCACGGATCTGAATATCTTTTCGGTTCTGGCGTTTTATCAGATTATGGTCGTCACCATTATAATTCAACAGCCAAGCCGGTTTTCCTAAACGGCGCAATGCGGTAAACATCTCAATTCCCTGATACCACGGAACAGCTCCGTCTTTGTCGTTACTCATAATCACCACCGGAGTTTTCACTTGATCGATGGTAAAAAGCGGTGAATTTTTAATATACAGTTCAGGAGCTTCCCAAAGATTTTTTCCTAATCTGCTTTGCGATTTTTCGTACTGAAACTGTCGGTTCATTCCTGAAGACCATCTTATTCCGCCGTATGCAGAAGTCATGTTCACGACAGGTGCACCACTCCATGCTGCAGCGTACATATCCGTATGCGTAATGAGATAGGCAACCTGATAACCGCCCCAGCTTTGTCCCTGAATTCCTATTTTTGAGCCATTCACCCATGAATTTTCTTTCAGCTTTTCAACACCGGAATTGATATATTCCATTGCGGATTCCCCCGGAAAGCCATCTACATACGAAATATCGGGTGTGAAAACGAGATATCCGTTGCTTACAAAATAAGAGATATTTAATCTTGAAGGAGTCGGAGACGGTGCTACGTAACGGTTCAGATTATCCGATAGTTTTTCGTAGAAATAAACAATCATCGGATATTTTTTGTTAGGATCAAAATTTTCAGGTTTGTATAGAACGCCTGTCGATGAATTTCCTTTCGGAGTTTTCCAGTTAACCAATTCACTTGTTCCCCAATTGTAAAGACTTTGCTGAGGATTGGTGTTGCTTAGTTTTTCCTGATTTTTAAAATCGGAAGTGGTGAAAATATTCGGAGAATCGGTGTAGGATTCTTTTACTAAAATATAATCTTCTGCATTTTTTGCTTTCTGAAGACTGCGATATCCCCAAACATTTTCAATCTGAATTTTCACAGGATCAGAACCGACCTGAACGGTTGTTTTAAAAACCCCGTTGGCTTTGGAAACATTATCAAATGCTGACAAATAAATCGATTTTTTTCGGTTTACACTTCTAATGTCTTTGTCTAAATCGTACGTATCAAAAGTAATCTTGTTTTTGCGCCCGAATCCGTTGGTGATGTTTCTGGGCTTTGTAGAGCCGTCCGGAAAAAATTCCCAAAGATCGTATCGGTCTTTGATGATTATGGATTCATCATTATCCGTCCAAGATGCAATTCCGTATGCGCTAGGAAAATCCGGCATGTCGAACTCTTCATCTACAAAAGAAACGGACAAATCTTTATTGAGCGGTACTGTCTGTTTTGTTTTTACATTATAACTCAGCCACTGTCCTTTTTCCCTGTCGAAAATCACGACAAATTTTCCCAATGGAGAAACGGCAACTGAGCCATTCAGGTTTCTTATCATTTCTGTTCTTTCGCCTGTTTTATTGTCGATAATAAAATAAGTCTTCTTTTCAGAACCTTCCCATTGTGACTGAATGCGGTTATTCATACTGGTAATTCCCAATACAAACTCTGCATTTCCTTCATTCACCAGCCGTAAAGTATCGAGATCTTCTCCGTCAATGTTTGTGAAATGTTCCGGTTTGTCGGTCTGCATTACGGCAGCATAAGATTTTTTAAGATCATTTCTCAATTCTTTCAACTGAACCGTTTGCAGATAATCATCCTTATAATTCCAGATATCAACCACAGCATGATCGTTTGCAATCAATGTAGTGTCTTTTGCAACAGGTTTCGGAGCCACCCCGAAATACAACTGTTTTCCGTTTTTACTGAATATCGGTAAACGGTTTTCAGAAACTACCCAGTTTTTCTTCATCTGAGAATGATCGTTGGTAACGGTTTTATTTTTATTTCCTTTAAAATTAAAATAATACAATTGGTAAAGTTTTACGAGATCATTCTGTGCAGAAGAAGTTCCAACAAAAGCTAACTGATTTCCTTCTTCATCAAATGCAAGCTGTGAGAAATCTCCCTCCATTTCTGAGATTTTATTGACGTTTCCGGTTTTAAGATCAACAACCTGAACTGTCTGAAGCGTATATTTTTTCGGTTTGGATTTATCTGTTTCTTTTATAGCCAGAGATTTATCTTCCAATGAATCTTTTTTCTCTTCCTTCCCTTTTTTAGGTTTTTCTTCCGGTTTTTTTGTAACAAAAACAAGCTCTTTTCCGTTTTTACTAAACTGATAGCGAACAACATTGTCATACGTTGTACTTTTTCCGTTCAAAAGATTTCTGACAACCAGCTGTAATGGTTTTGCCTTTGTATCATCATCTTTGTTTTCGTCGTCATCATCTTTATCTGAAGGACTTTCGGAAGATTTATCTTTCATATTTTCTAACAGATAAGCTACGAAAGAACCTCCTTTTTCCGGAATTTTGAATCCTTTTACATTAGGAATTTTCTCTGTCGTTCCTTTCGTGAAATCAAAAACAGCGAGGGTATCTTTGGTCAGTTTGTTCTGTTTTAATTTTTTATCTTTTACCGCTTTTATATCCTTGTAAAAAGGACGGATCTGGAAAACTGCAAATCTGGAATCGCTGGTAAATTCCATTTTTGTGGCTCTCGGAAATTTCTTCGTGCTTTTATTTTTTGCAGAATGTAAGTAAAGATCGGGATTTCCTTCCTGTACATCTACTGAATATCCTACCCATTTTCCGTCATTGGATATTTTTCTGGCTCCGATATTCTGCCAATTATCGTAAACCGAATGATCCAACGGTTTTTTCTGCCCATAGACATACGAAGCCATGAGAAGCAGAACCAAAACTGCACTTTTCAAATTCATTATTAAATATTTTAAGAACTAAAAATAAGGCTTTTTGCGGATAAATCTGCATTATAAAGGTATTTTCAGGATAAACAATTTAACCAAAAATGGAATGTCTTATTTAAAAATTAGATATCTGATTGGAAAAAAAGAAAATATCAGTCTTAAAAAATTGCTGATTTTTATTCTTTTGAAAAATTTTGATCTTCAACAATCCTATTCTGAAAAAATGTCAAAATGTCACTTTCTTGGAAACGGTATTTTTTTTGAGAAAGTATAGAAAATTAAAAACCCAAAATTATTATGACTAAAGGAAATATTAATGTATCTGTGGAAAATATTTTCCCGCTTATTAAAAAATTTCTTTACAGTGACCACGAAATATTCTTAAGAGAGTTAATTTCCAACGCAACGGACGCTACGTTAAAGCTGAAACATTTAACAGGCATCGGGGAAGCAAAAGTGGAATACGGAAATCCGAAGATTGAGGTAAAAGTAGATAAAGAAAACAAAAAACTTCACATCATCGATCAGGGAATCGGGATGACGGGTGAAGAAGTTGAAAAATACATCAATCAGGTTGCTTTTTCGGGTGCTGAAGAATTTCTGGAAAAATACAAAGACACGGCAAAAGATTCAGGAATTATCGGACATTTCGGACTTGGATTTTACTCTGCCTTTATGGTTGCGGAAAAAGTAGAAATCCTTACCAAATCTTATAAAGATGAGCCTGCTGTTCGTTGGATCTGTGACGGAAGTCCTGAATTTACTTTAGAGGAAACTACGGATAAAACAGACAGAGGAACTGAAATTATTCTTCATATTGCAGAAGATTCTACAGAGTTTCTGGAAGAAGGAAAGATCCGTGAACTGCTGTTGAAGTATAACAAATTTATGCCTGTTCCCATTAAATTCGGAACAAAAACACATACGCTTCCATTACCGGAAGATGCTCCTGAAGATGCGGTTGCAGAAACGGAAGAAGTTGACAATATTATCAACAATCCGACTCCGGCATGGACTATCGCGCCGAGCGAACTGACGAATGAAGATTATATGAAGTTCTACCACGAATTGTATCCCATGCAGTTTGAGGAACCTTTGTTTAATATTCACCTGAATGTAGATTATCCGTTCAATTTAACGGGGATTTTATTTTTCCCGAAACTGAACAACAATTTAAATATTGAAAAAGATAAAATTCAGTTGTATCAGAATCAGGTTTTTGTAACCGATGAAGTGAAAGGAATTGTACCTGATTTCTTAATGCTTCTTCGCGGTGTGATCGATTCTCCGGATATTCCATTGAACGTTTCCCGTTCTTATCTTCAGGCAGACGGAGCCGTGAAGAAAATTTCCTCATACATCACAAAAAAAGTTGCCGACAAAATGGCATCTTTAATTAACGAAAACCGTGAAGATTATGAGAAAAAATGGAACGACATTAAAGTAGTGATCGAATACGGAATTGTTACCGAAGAAAAATTTGCAGAAAAAGCTGATAAATTCACTCTTTATCCAACCACTGACGGAAAATATTTCCTTTGGAATGAACTGGAAGAAAAGATTAAACTTACTCAGACCGATAAAGACGGAAAACTGGTCGTTCTTTATGCGTCCAACGCAGATGAACAGCACTCTTACATCCAGTCTGCAAAAGATAAAGGATATGAGGTTCTTCTTTTGGATTCTCCGATTATTCCTCACGTGATTCAAAAACTGGAAACATCGAAAGATAAAATTTCTTTTGCAAGAGTAGATGCAGATCACATCAACAATCTGATTAAAAAAGACGAACCTGTTATTTCAAAATTAACAGAGACTGAAAAGGAATCTTTAAAGAAGAACGTTGAAGAGTCTATCAATGATACCAAATTTACCGTTCAGCTTGAAGATTTAGACAGCAGCGATGCGCCTTTCACAATTACCCAGCCTGAATTTATGAGAAGAATGAAAGATATGCAGGCAACAGGAGGCGGCGGAATGTTCGGAATGGGAGGATTCCCGGAAATGTATAATCTGGTGGTAAATTCCAACAGCGAACTTGCGGGTCAGATTTTAAAAACGGAAAATATAGAAGCGAAATCAGATTTGATTAAATACGCTTTGGATCTTGCTAAACTTTCGCAGAATCTATTGAAAGGAAAAGAGCTTACGGACTTCATCCAGAGAAGTTATAAGCAACTGGAAAAGTAAATTGACTATTTTTATATTGAATCCGGCGGAGCTTTGCTCCGCCGGATTTTTTGTTTGGGTTTCGGCGGCGAAGCCGCCGAAACCCAAACCTCTTTATTTATTCAGTATCTTATCAATAGCCGAAACAATTTTTCCAGCCTGAGTATTCATTGCTTCCAGATGTTTGCCAGAATATTCCAAAAACTCTTTCGGCAAAGAAGCTTTGGCATAATTCTCAGATCCTTCTTCGTAAGGAACATCCTTATCATCTTTACTGTGGATAAAAAGTTTAGGAAGACCTTCCGTATCCTGTAAATCCTCTTTAGCAGAATAAGGAGAAATAACATATCGGGAAATGACTTCCTTGAGTTCAGGTTTGTAATACATCGCAATATCAGTGAAAGAAGAAATACTTCCGTCCATTACCAGTCCTGCAATTTTGGTTTTATTATTTTTCGCTAAATGAGCCGCAATCTGCGATCCCATGGAAGCTCCGTACAGAATAATTTTGATATCGGCAATTTCAGGTCTTTGCATCATTTTATCAAAGAAAATCTGTCCGTCTGATGCGATGTTAAGGTGAGTCGGTTTACCTGTTGATTTTCCATAACCGCGAAAATCGACCATTACTACCTGAAAATTATTTTCAACCAAAGGTTTCGTCATGAAAAGATAAGAAGTTACATTTCCTCCTGCACCGTGAAAAAACAGAACCGTTCCTTTGGCTTTTCCCGATTTTGGCTTTAAAATAATTCCTGTAATGGTATCTTTTTCCACTGGAATGGAAAAATCTTCGTAAACCAGATTTTCTACAGGACGAAGTGTCTTGCCCGGCTTGTAGAAATTATCATCCATCTGTGCTTTAAAAAAGCAGACTGTCATTAAAAAAAGTGCGGAGAATAGAAGTTTTGTTTTCATAGCGTATTATTTATGAAGCAAAACTAGCCTTTACAAAAGTCTTTCGCCAAAAAAACAGACTCAGCCGTAATTTTTCTCTTCTGAATGGTAAATATTCTTTTCTTACAGTTCTTCCAGCGGATTCCAGAACAGGTTTTTGAAATTTTTAATCCTGAAATTTTCAACAGTAATTCCTTCCGCTTCCAGTTTTTCCTGAAATTCCGGAACCGATAAAGTTCCTGAACTTGAAATTACACGATGGGCTGGAACGTCTTTCGGACAGCCTCCCATTGCTTTTCCAACGTGGCGGGAATGATTGGGATAACCCACTGCTTTGGCAATTGCTCCGTAACTCGTTACTCTGCCTTTCGGAACTAACTTAGTGATTTCCCAAACCTGCTTTTTAAATATTTCGTCCATTTTTGTTTTGCATTATTTTTGAATTGACCATTGAAATTCAATCTGTAAAATATAAAGTTATGAAAAAATCGTTTTTCCGCTTTTTGAATAAAATAAATAAGGCAATTTTACCCAAATTAAGTGATAAAGATCCAAGCAAACTGACAAAAATTCAGAAAGGAATTCTTGCCTACCGTTATTTTGTCCTGATAAATTCGATGGATTAGACTGAGAAAAGTTTATTTAATTTTAGCAATTAATTTTCTGCATTTTTCATACAGAGGTTTTTCAATGAGCAGATAAATAATGATCGAACAAATCCACAACAGAACAAAATTTTTATCGGGAAGATAAACGAAAGACTTAAGTTTCATATTGAAATAACTCAGATGGATCAGGTAAAACACAAATGAGGCATTTCCCAAAAGAATCAATAGTTTTGAAGAAAGAAACTTTGAAATCCATGTTTTTTCAGACATCAGTCCCCAAAAGAAAGTGATAATCGCGACCGGAAGCAAAAATTCGTGAATCAGTCTTCCTTCCCATCGCTCTACTCCATGAACAAAGTTATTTCGGGCAAAAAATGCAATGGCAATGGTCAAGAGAATAATTGAAATACCGCCCAACAAAGTAGACCGTTTTAATTTTTTTAAAAACTGAATACCTTTCTCTTTCTTCATTACATAAGCAAGCAACATTCCGAAGAAAAACTCAGAGCTTCTTCCGAAAAACGTGCTTCCTGTCATGAATTTCAGAGGATATAAAAAGCCTTTTGGATTTCCGTTATATTCATGTAGACCATAACCGATTCCCCAACCTACAAGAAAAAATCCGGCTAAAAAAAGAATACAGTAGCTCCAGTTTTTTTTAAGCAAAAGAAATAAAAACGGAGCGAAAAGATAAAAGAAAAATTCTACCGTAAGCGACCAAGCCTGAACGATTCCTGAGACAGAGTACTTTTCAAATAAAGAGTAAAAAAGTGAATACTGTAAGAAATATGTATCTACATCTTTGGAATATTTTACATCCAGAAAAAAAGCGCTCAGCAAAATCCAGTACAGCGGAAAAATTCTGGCGATCCGCAGTAAAATGTATTTTAAATAAGATTTTTTGGACTCCAGAGGTTTTTCTTCGTAACGGTAAGCGAGTAAAAATCCGCTCAGGACAAAGAAAACCGTTACTCCGATATGCCATTCGCTGATGAAACGCATGATTTCAAAGGGAAGATCATTACGCCAGTATTTACGGTTATGATATACAAATACCATAATCGCAGCAACAGCACGCATTCCTGTAAGAGCATCGAATTTATTTTTCTGAAAAGCTTCCAAGTTTTATAACAGTAAAAGTTATTTAGTTTTTAAACCACAAAAGAAACAAAGAATTTTGAATGTAAAGAGTATTTCAAAAGGTTACAAAACATGAAAAAATTAACAAAGTCACATTTTGCAAACTTTTGAATTTCTATTTTTTTCAATGAGTTCTTTTGAGTCTTTTGCGGTTAAATTAAAAGTATGATACAAAAAAAGGCTTAATAAATAAGCCTTTTAAATATAATTAATTGAAATTTATCCAATTAGTTTTCAAGGATATAAGAAAACATCAATGGTGCACAAATGGTAGCATCACTTTCAACGATAAATTTCGGTGTTGTGATATCCAGTTTACCCCAGGTAATTTTCTCGTTCGGAACTGCTCCGGAATAAGAACCGTAAGAAGTCGTTGAGTCTGAAATCTGACAGAAATAAGACCAGAACGGAATGTCATGCATTTCCATATCCTGATACAGCATCGGAACCACACAGATCGGGAAATCTCCGGCAATACCTCCTCCAATCTGGAAGAATCCTACTCCTTTTCCTGCTGAATTTTTAGTGTACCAGTCTGCTAAATAAGCCATATACTCGATCCCTGATTTCATCGTAGAGAATTTAAGTTCTCCTTTGATGCAGTAAGAAGCAAAAATATTACCCATTGTAGAATCTTCCCATCCCGGAACGACGATTGGTAAATTTTTCTCCGCAGCAGCAATCATCCATGAGTTTTCTCTCGGGATTTCATAATACTGTTCCAAAACTCCGGAAAGGATCATTTTGTACATGTATTCGTGCGGGAAATATCTTTCACCTTTATCATCTGCATCTTTCCAGATTTCAAAAATATGTTTCTGCAATCTTCTGAAAGCTTCTTCTTCAGGAATACAGGTATCTGTAACTCTGTTCAGACCTCTTTCCAGAAGATCCCACTCTTCCTGTGGCGTAAGATCTCTGTAGTGAGGAACTCTTTCATAGTGAGAATGTGCTACAAGATTCATTAAATCTTCTTCAAGATTTGCCCCTGTACAAGAAATGAAATCTACTTTATCCTGACGGATCATCTCTGCAAGAATTTTCCCCAACTCCGCAGTAGACATTGCTCCGGCAAGAGTAATCATCATTTTTCCGCCATCCTTAAGATGTGCAACATATCCCTTAGAAGCATCCACCAATGCAGCTGCGTTGAAGTGCAGGTAGTACTTTTCTATGAACTCAGTTATCGGTTTGCTCATTTTTTATAATTTTTGCAAAGATAAAACTTAAAAACGGAATGTAGCGGCTGCACTTAAAGAAAGTCTCGTTAAACCTTCTTTTTGGTCTTCTCCAAATTCTACAGACTGTCCGTTAAAGCTCATTTTGCTAAGGGTTCCTCCGGAAAGTCCGATTTTCGGACCGATTAAAAAGTTCTTGCTTACTTCATACTGATAGGCAAGATCCAGTTCCGCCCCGAATGTTGTTCCTTTTCCTTTTACCGTTCCTGTTTTTGTGGTGTAGGTCATTGCTCCTAAAGCGACATCCATAAACAGTTTGTGCTTTGTTTCGTGAGCATCATTGGTTAGGGTAAGTTCCGGACCGTAAAAATTAATCTGGTCTTTTGTACTTACATTTGCCGAAACAATATTTCCCGTATTGTCTGCAACACTTAATCTTCCGCTTGTAGAAGCACTGTAGTTGGAATATTTAAAACCGATAAGAAGTCCTCTTTTTACTTCGTAGCGCAATGCAACATCGAAATTAAGACCGCTTTTAATTCCTTTAATGTATTCTTTCTGATCTCTTGGAATGTTACCCGGAGTTTTTGCCAATCTCCACGCATAACCTACCGATGGAGAAATGGAAACTTTTTGTGCAAAAGAGAATACTGAGATTGAGAATAAACCCAATGCGAATAGTTTTTTGATCATTAGTTAAAAAATTTGCCGCAAAAATAAAACGAATATGTGAATTGATGTCAAAGAAAATAAAGTTTAACATTAAAAAAATCAACCGTAATACTGAAATTCGTTTAATATTTAAACTTCCGATTTTCTTTTTTATCCGATAATTTCTTTTTCGTGTCTAATCTTTTTTGCTTCTGAGCTTTTGAAGGTTTTGTTGCCAAACGTTTTTTGGGTATAATTAAAGCTTTGTTGACGATTTCCAGAATTTTATCCGTCGCTTTATTTTTATTGGCAAGCTGCGTTCTGCTTTCTGAAACAGTTAAAAATAAAAATCCTTCTGCATTAATTCTGTTCCTGAGTTTTTCCTGAATTAAATTTTTCTGAAATTCATTAAAAAATTCGGATTCCTGAACATTCCAAAGAACAGTTACGGAAGTTTCCACCTTATTCACATTCTGTCCTCCTGCTCCGCTGCTGCGGGAAGTCTTATAACTTAGTTCTCTGGTAAAATCTTTCATTTAAAATTTCAATTTTGAATGTTCTTTTATATAACTGAGTTCTCCATCCACAAAAGACAAATCGCTTCTTAAATTGTTCACCGTATTTTTTTTAATAATCAAAAAACTTCTTTTATTGGAGTCTATAATTATTGAATCTCCACGTTCCACATCATGCACACAAGCCCAAGAATATATTTCACAATTTCTGCCATTAATTGCATAGGGATAAGTATTTTTCCTGAAAGGATTAAAATAATGTGCTGTACTTTTAAAACTTTTCAGATAAATAATATTAAAACAATGATTACCGGAATCGCTGATATCATCAATTATTCCTTTTATAACAATATTATTTTGGAATAAAGGCTCTTCATACTGATCCTGTTTTTCAGCTTCTCTTACACTCCATTGAAAATAAAACATCGAGCAGGTAAGAAAAATGACAAAAATAACTGTAATTTTTATCAATTGTCTTTTCATAAAATCAATTTTAAAAGTTCTTTCCTCGATACTTTCCCATTGGGCGTTCTCGGAATTTTTTCAACAAAAACAATTTCTTTCGGCTTGTGAAAACTTTTTTCAAACTGAATTTCTCTTATTTTTTTAATTAAATCGTCCGATTTTTCGCCTTCAATTACTGCAATTAATTTTTGACTGAGACTTACATCATCAATTCCTAAGAAAACCACTTCATTCGGAATTTCTTTTTTTACCAAGGCTTCCAATTGCTCCGGAAATATTTTTGCACCTCCTGAATTGATAACATTGTCAATTCTCCCGAGAAATTTAAACTGTTTTCCATTTTTAATTTCAACTAAATCATTCGTTTGAAGAATTTCGGGATTTAATTTGGGGGCAAAAATTCTCAGACAGTTTCTTTCGTCCAAAGATATTTCTACATTTTCAAAAACCGTAAAATATTCTTCCGGCTGTGGCAAAATTTGTTTCAAACCAATATGAGAAAGGGTTTCAGACATTCCGTAAGTTTCGAAAATAAAGGTTTCAGAATCTGATTTTTTCAAAGCTTCCTTCATCTTTTTTTTCAGGCCTTCGGAAACTGCGGCTCCCCCAATAATCAGATTTCTAATCAGATACAGTTTATCTAAAGAATTCTCTACCTGAAGCGGCGTCATAGCACAGAAATCAACAGGTTGATCTAAAGTTTCAACGGGTTTAATCGAAGGATCGACAACAATTAATTTTAATTTTCTCATTATCGAACGAACCATCATCATTTTCCCTGAAATATATTCGACCGGAAGACAGATTAAAGCAATATCTCCTTCTTTCAATCTCAAAAAACCACAGGTCATCTCTGCGGAATTTATCATTCTGCTTTTTTCAATACCAAAAACTTTTGGAGTTCCTGTAGAACCGGAAGTCTGTACTTTTACCGTATCAGAATCCGAGAACCATTCGTTCAGAAAATTCTTCACCTTGATTTCAAATTCTGTTTCAAAGGATAATTGATTAATATTGAGATTATTGAAGTCGATCTGCATCATTTCCGAGAATAAAATATACAGTAAATTTAAAAAAAAGTTTAATATTTTCTTGTATGTAATAAAAAAAGCTGTAAATTTGCACCACTAAAACAAACAGAGACTCATGGTGTAGCGGTAACACTACTGATTTTGGTTCAGTCATCTGGGGTTCGAATCCCTGTGAGTCTACAAAAACCATCCTTTTTCAAGGGTGGTTTTTTGTTTCTGTTTTTAAAAATTCTGGTTAATTTAATAGACGACAATAAATATATTTTAAAACAATTAACGACTGGAGATAGGATAGAACAAATGATCTTTATCGAGGAAAACTATATGGAAAACATTATCTTCAAGAAATCCAGCCACGACTTCTTTGCTTTTTTTTGTAATATGCATAGATCCCCAATTTTTGTTTGGTAAGTATTTAGGTTCCTTAAATTTTGAATTAATAGGCCATTTTTTGTATTGTTTAATACTTCCATCCTGTAAAGCTTCTTCACAAGTAAATTTACTTAAGTGCCTCATCATTTCAAGCATTTCTGCGATATGCCCTAATTCTTGCCATTCGGCAAAGGTTTGACCTTCTCCTGTATTATCAATTAAAAATTCTAAAGAAAAATGTAATTTACGCTTTTCTGATGTTTGTGGGCCACGATTTCCTTGACGCCTTTCATATTGTGGGTCATTTTTTTGTTTTTTCTTAGCCATATAGAACTTCAGTTAGTTTAGTTGTTATTTCTAAAGTATCAGCCCCACCAAAAGTGTTATCAAGATACTTTTTTGCGAAATCTGAAGTGTTTCGTACTGCCCTAGCATTGAATTCAGATAATGAGTATATTGAAGATACCCCAAATTGATCTTTATTTGTAAACCATATTTGATCTCTCCTTAATAAAGACTTATCTAAAAGATTTGTGTCTTGTGCAGAAAATATAAATTGTGCATTTCCAGTATTAAATTGCTGTAGAAGTGCTAAAATTTTTTTAGAAAGGTTAGAATGTAATTTACAATCAAATTCATCTATAAATAACACTCCTCCATTTCGAAGAGTAAAATATAAAGGACCAAGAATATGAATTAGTTTATTTGTCCCGTCTGATTCCATATATGGCTTAAAAGCAACAGCTTCAACAATTAATTTATTCTGATCATATTTTCTATGATAAGTAATTATTTCTCCATCCTCTTCACCAGCCTCTATATTTGCAATTTCTAAATACTTAAGTACGAGAGTAGCCCATTCTTTAAAGTTTTTATCATCCTTTAAAAGATCTTTTGTATAATCTGAATAAAGGCCTCCATCTATTCCACTAATTGCAGCAGTCTTACTGAACCATTTAAAAATTTCTTTGGTTACAGGTCGATTGTATTGAGCAAGATGGCTAATTAATAGTACATTACTATTAACCTCTCCACTATATTTTGCTCCTTCTTTAAAAGATTCCTGATTAATCTCAAAAATTTGATTCTCACGTTTAAAGAGCATTATTTCTCTTTCTTGTTTTCTGTAAAGCCATTCCTTTTTCACATCATTTTGATATATTTCATAGCCATATCTGTAAATATATTTCCCTTGTATGAAAGAAATTTCAAACATTGTATTCTCATTTTCAGATAATGTACTTAATTTAAAATGTTTATTAAATATTTTTCCATTATTTTTTTTATTTAAAGAATCAATAAATGAACTATATATAAAATTAATAAAAAGTGAATATGCTTTTATAAAATTACTTTTTCCACTTCCATTTGCTCCATATATAGCGGCAACTTTAAGTAAGTCAATCTTATCTGTCTCTATGATATTTGTTTGTTTGAGTTCCTTAAATGATTTTACTGGCGTCATTAAAAAATTGACTTCATCTTTGAATGAAAGAAAATTCCTAAACTTGAATTCTATTATCATATTAATAAATTATAATTGCAAATTTATAATTTTACATTTAATTACTACCATTAAATGGTAATAATTAAATGCAACAAAGAAAAAGAAAAAAAGAAAAAAATATGAGCGTGTTTAATTTTTTATTTTCTTCAAGCTTAATTCGTTTAAAAAAATAAAAGACTGCCTCAAAAGAAGCAGCCTTTCCGATTTATATCTAACAATACTATAAATATTCTTTAGGAACTTCAATTCCTTTTTTCTTCATATACTCTACCAGATCATTATATTTATCTTCATAGCCGTTACCGCACTTATCTGAAATACTGCATATGTCAGAAGGTTTTATTTCTAAAATACCCGAAATTCTGGTAAGAATATCGAGATTGATCTTTACTTTGGAATTTTCAATATCGGAATATGCTTTCTGAGAAATCCCCATCTCAAAAGCCATATATTCCTGAGTAAAATCCTTACTCCGTCTTATTTTTCTGATATTTTGTCCACATATTTTCATGTCTTCCGGTTTTAGTAGTTTTCGGTATATTTTAGAAGTATATCTATTAGACTTACACAAAGTTAGTAAATACCTTTGTCAAAACATTATTACACTACATGATATTTAATATTACCTTAAAATTTGTTTGTGAAATTAAGCTTTAATAGAAAAATATCAACTTCAGTACAACACAATAGGAATTATGGAGACGCAAAAATTTAATTATGACAATAATATTGTCAGAGCATTCCTCTATGCTACAATCGCATTCGGTTTGGTGGGTTTTTTACTTGGGCTTACTGCTGCGCTGATGCTTTTTTATCCTGAACTTCCGGAATTTTTATTCGGAACCGATGATACAACGATTAAAAGTTTAGCATCCGGTAATATTCAGGGGCTTATTAATACTCAGGGAGCTTTAGGTTTCGGGAGAATCAGAATGCTTCATACGAGTGCTGTGATTTTCGCATTTGTCTGTAATTCCTTTTTCTGCGGTGCGTATTACAGTATGCAGAGACTTCTTAAAACAAGAATGTACAGTGATACATTGTCATGGATTCACTTCTGGACATGGCAGATCATGATTGTTTCTGTGGTAATTACGTTCTTAATGGGAATCAATACCTCAAAAGAATATGCAGAACACGAATGGCCGATTGATATTTTAATTACCATTTCATGGGTGATTTTCGGGATCAATATGTTCGGAACCATTGCCAAAAGAAGAGTGAGACATCTTTATGTAGCCATTTGGTTTTACATGGGAACCTGGCTTGCCGTAGCAATGCTTCATATCTTCAATAACCTTGAAGTTCCGTTATCTTTTACCACATGGAAATCTTATTCTATCTACGCAGGAGCTAAAGATGCGTTGGTTCAGTGGTGGTACGGTCATAACGCGGTAGCGTTCGTACTGACAACTCCGGTTCTTGGTTTAATGTATTATTTCTTACCAAAAGCGGCAGACCGACCTGTATTTTCATACAAATTATCAATCATTCACTTCTGGTCTCTGATCTTCGTTTACCTTTGGGCAGGACCACACCATTTACAATACACGGCGCTTCCGGCTTGGGCACAGGCAGTGGGAACAGGTTTCTCCATCATGCTGATCGCTCCGTCTTGGGGAGGTATGCTGAACGGATTGCTGACTCTTAGAGGAGCATGGGATAAAGTAAGAGAAAATCCTATCTTAAAATTCTTTGTTGTTGCGGTGACATGCTACGGTATGGCAACTTTTGAAGGTCCGCTTTTAGCAACAAAATCTTTAAATAAAATTGGCCACTATACAGACTGGGTAATCGGTCACGTACACATCGGAGCATTAGGATGGAATGGTTTCATGGCTTTCGGTATCGTTTATTATCTGATTCCTGTAATGTGGAGAACACAGCTTTGGTCCAGAAAATTAGCCAACTGGCATTTCTGGCTGGGAACTTTAGGAATTATCTTCTACGCGGTTCCGATGTATATTTCAGGATTTACTCAGGGATTAATGTGGAAACAGTTCAATCCGGACGGAACTTTAGTTTGGAAAAACTGGCTGGATACCGTAACTGCAATTATTCCTTACTATAAAATGAGATTCTTAGGAGGTCTGTTCTATATTTCAGGAGCTGTTTTAATGGTGGTGAATGTTATTAAAACCATCAAAGCAGGATCTTTCCAGAAAAACGTTCCGGCAGAAGCTCCGGCACTGGCAAATATCGGATCTGCAAGAAAAGAAGGCGAAGGAATTCACTTATGGATCGAAAGAACTCCGAGAGTTATGGCGATATTGGCTTTCATTACCGTAGCCATTGGAGGTTTGGTAGAAATTATCCCGACATTAACCTTAAAACAGAGTGTTCCTACCATTACCGCAGTAAAACCTTACTCACCATTGGAACTTGAAGGAAGAGATCTATACATCCGTGAAGGCTGTAACGCCTGTCACTCTCAGATGATCCGCCCTTTCCGTGATGAAATTGTAAGATTTGAAGGCAAAAACGGACAGTATTCCAAAGCAGGAGAATTTGTTTATGACAGACCATTCCTTTGGGGATCTAAAAGAACCGGACCGGATCTGCAGAGAGAAGGTGGAAGAAACCCGGATTCATGGCATTTCAAACATATGTATAATCCAAGAATTACCTCAGCGGGTTCTATCATGCCGCGTTTCCCATGGCTGATCAGCAATACACTGGACAGAACAAAGACGGTAGACAAGATGAAATTAATGAAAAATTACTTTGACGTTCCTTATTCAAAAGCAGAAATAGATTCCGCAAACCAGTGGGCAGACAATCAGGCAGGTGCTATCGTAAAAAGAATTTATTCTGAAGCGAAAGACGTAAAAGATCAGGTGGAAAAAGACCGTGCGGCAAAAGGAGCTTCATTCGTTCCTCTGGAAAAAAGAGAAATCGTAGCCATGATCGCTTATCTGCAAAGATTGGGAACCGATATTAAAACTACTCAGATTAAAACTGCAAGTGCAGAATAATTTAAATTAAATTGACATGAAAACAAGAACCCCGATTTCAATCTACATTCTCGTAACAGTAGGTTTAACGATTATGGCGTTCGAAATGTTCGCGCACGATTCAGGATATTTTTCTTCACCTTTTTTCTGGGGATTAATGCTTATTGCCATTATTCTTCTCCTGATTATGAACTCCATCGGAGATTTAATTGAAGGTGAAAATTTTAAGAAATTATCTGACGAAGAAAAAGCAGCCTATATTAAAGATAAAAATACGCCTTACTTTCAGAAACTCTGGAATTCAGCATTCAAAAAACAGTCTGCAACAGAGGAAAAAGATATTCTTATCGATCATGGATTCGATGGAATTACCGAACTGGACAATTCTCTTCCAAAATGGTGGATCGGTTTATTTTACTTCGGATGTATTTTCTGCGCCATATACCTTACCGCTTTTGCCTTCACAGATTATGCACATCCGGATGCAGAACTGAATGCAGAAACCAAGACAATGCTGGCTTCCATTGCAGAATTTGAAAAAACAGCTCCGCAGGTAACACTGGAAAATGCAAAGTACAGTGCAGATAACATCGCGGAAGGTCAGGAATTATTTAAAACAAACTGCGTAACCTGCCACGGAGAAAACGGAAAAGGCGGAATCGGACCAAACCTTACAGACACACACTGGATTAATGTAAAACAGAAAAGCCTGTTTAAAAACGTAATCTGGATGCTGGAAAACGGTTCTCCCAACAATCCTACGATGAGACCTTTAATTAAAGAAGGAACCATTACCGGAAGAGACGCAGAAAAAATTGCAGCCTATATTTACCATATCAATCAGGAAACTCCTCCTATTACTCCGGCTCAGGGCGGTGCTGCACCACAGGGTGAGCTGGTGAAATGGGAAAACGGAAACGAATAAAAAATAATTATCTCAACACTTAAACCATGCCAAGCCCCCTATCCATAAACCTAACATAATATTTTGAATATTCATTTTTGCTAAACCTTTTCAACAGAAAAATGATTAAAAGGGGGCTTTTTAGAAAACCAAACCCGAGCCTTGACTGCCATTTTCAACTATTCACTTGACAATTAACTAAACTAAATTCCATAATTGGCAGTCAAGGCAGGGTTTTTGTATTCACAAAAGTGTACCACAACATAGTAACAGTACGATAAGTATTGTTATATTTGTTTAAACCCGATCACTTTTGAAACTGAAAATCAATAAAAGAAAACTCTTTAAGCGTTTTGCAATTACCATTATATCCATACTGGTATTTTTTTCGTTACTAATACTCAGCCTGAGACTTCCTGTTGTTCAGAATTTTATAAAAGACAAACTGGTGGTTTATCTGGAGAAAAAAATCAAAACAAAAGTTAGTCTCGAAAGAGTCTACGTCGGTTTCCCGAACAGTCTTGTGATGGAAAATCTTTATCTTAAAGGTCAGGATATCGACACCCTTTTGGCGGTAAAAAAACTGGATGTCGGTTTAAATATGCTTAAACTCATCAACTCCACCGCAGATATTACCTCTGTAGATCTGGAAGGAGCAAGAGCCAATGTAGTGAGAAAACCCGACGGAAAATTTAACTTCGATTATATTCTGGATGCTTTTGCAACAAGCGATAAGGAAGAAAGCACTTCCAAACCGTTCATTATTTCTTTAGATAAAATCAATCTGAAAGACATCGGCGTTACCTTCAACGATCAGCAATCCAGAAATGATATTCAGCTTTACTTTAAATCTTTTGATACGAGCGTAAAAACCTTTGATCTTCAGAAGAATTCTTATGCCGTCAACGACATCAATTTAGACGGCTTAAAACTGAAACTGAAGCAGGATCTTGTAGAAGAAGTTTCAAAAAAAGTAGAGAAAAAAGTAGATTCCCTGAATAACAAAAAGCCGATGCAGATTGGCTTACGAGGAATTAAACTCACCAATTTCAACATCGATTACGGAGATGACAATACCAAAACTTTCGCTAAAGTTTTATTTAAAGAACTAAGCACGAAAGTGAACAAACTCGATCTGGAAAACAACGCTTACAATGTGGATAATGTGTTTCTTTCCGGAGCCGATATTAACGCCAACTTATATCTTCCTGCAAAAAATGCCAATCCGAAAACGGAGCCGGAAGTTTCAAAAAATTCAGCACAGCAAAAAGCACTCAGCCTTCTTTTAGGAAAATTTGTTTTAAATGATGTAAAAGTCGCCTACAACAATACAGCGATTGCTCCTACCAAACAGGGAATGGATTTCAATCATCTGAATTTTTCCAAGCTGAATCTTGAAGTCAGAAGTTTTAAAATGCAGAACAATACTTTTGCAGGAAACGTAAATTCCGCAGAAATTCAGGAAGCAAGAGGATTGGATATTCAAAAATTCAATACAGATTTTGTATATAATGATAAACAGGCGTACTTAAAAGATCTTTATTTACAGACTCCGAAAACCATTCTTCG
Organism: Chryseobacterium sp. 2P; assembly: GCF_059579425.1. Taxonomy (NCBI): domain Bacteria; kingdom Pseudomonadati; phylum Bacteroidota; class Flavobacteriia; order Flavobacteriales; family Weeksellaceae; genus Chryseobacterium; species Chryseobacterium sp. 2P. The sequence goes on along the minus strand of NZ_CM184194.1, from coordinate 638,146 downwards.
CGATGAGGTGGTTTTAAATTACAATTCAATCGAACAGTTGAGTTCTAATTTAGGAGCCGTACAGATTTCAGCCAACATCAAAGATTCCAGAATCGGATTTTCTGATATCCTGAATATTGTTCCGACCTTAAGAAATACCACACCTTTCAACAAATATCCCAACGCGGTTTTAAATATTAATGCCAATGTAAAAGGAAGCGTCAATGATTTATTGATTAATAATCTGAAAATTTCAGGTATCGATCAGCTAAGAGTTGCCGCATCAGGAAGAGTGAAAAATGCAACAAATCCGGATCAGTTGTATTACGATCTGAAAATAGCAGAATTATCTTCATCTGCAAAAACCATTTACAATTTAGTTCCCAAAAATACAATTCCGAAAAATATTTCGCTTCCTTCCAATTTCAGCATCAAAGGAATCGCAAAAGGAACTACGAAAGTAGTTGCAACAGACCTTAACCTCTACTCTACGCTTGGAAATGCTTCCGTTAAGGCAAATGTGGATATGCGCAGAAAAAACAGAGAACTGTATGATGTAAAAGCCAATCTTCAGGGACTTCAGTTGGGGAAAATCATTCAGAATAAAGAAATCGGGGCTATTTCTGCACAGATTTACGCGAAAGGAGAAAGTTTCGATTTTAAAAATGCCAATGCCGATCTTAAAGGTCATGTTGCTTCGGCTGTTTATAAAGGATACCGTTATCAGAACATGAATCTTACCGGAAAAATCCGCCGCGGTGTGTATAATGTTGTTTTAAATTCAAAAGATCCGAATGCGAACATGATGTTAACCGCTTCCGGAGTGTACAACGAAAAAAATCCGACGGTAAAAGTAAACGGAGAAGTCATAAAATTAGACCTCAACAAACTGGGATTCTATAAAGATCCGATGATTCTTGCCGGAAAAATTGACGGAGATTTTTCTAATCTTGATCCCGACAATCTGAACGGTTATCTGAATTTAAAAGACTTTGCTTTTTCTGATACCAAAGAAGTATACCCGATTCAGGAAATGAATTTAAAAGCGTCTTCAACTGCGGATTCCACTAATATTATTTTCAATTCCCAGATTGCAGATGTAGAATTAAAAGGAAAATATAAGCTGACGCAGATTTTCGGAGCTTTATCGAATACAATTAACCAATATTATCAGTTTCAAAAGTCCGGAAAAGCACAGAAAATTCAGGCAGGACAGTTTTTTACCTTCAATGCAAAAATTAAAAATGATGATCTGATCAGAAAATTTGTTCCGGAACTGAAAAGTTTTGAAACGATTAATTTAAATGGAAATTACGACGCAGATTCTCAGAAAATTGAGATCGACGGACAGATTCCGCAGCTTCTTTACGGGGAAAATTCCATTGAAAATGCCACCATAAAAGTAACGAACGAAAATCAGGCTTTACAATATAATCTTTATGTTGCAGGGTTAAAAAGCTCCAGCTTCGCACTGAATAAAGTAGGAATTACAGGGGATGTTGCCAATAATATCATTAATTATAACATCACCACGAAAGACCAGAAAGAAGTTACCCAATTCCTGATTGCCGGAAATGCAAAATCGCTGAACGACATCACGGAAATTTCTCTAAATCCAAATGGTTTAAAATTAAATTATTCTGACTGGACGGTTTCTGAAGGAAATAAAATACTGATCAGCAAAAACGGAATTCTGGCAGATAATTTCAGACTTTCCAACGCAGGAAGCGAAATTGCCTTACAATCTGAAAGCCAGACTCCGAATGCTCCGCTGAATGTTTCTCTGAAGGATTTTAAGATTGAAACCATCACCGAATTAATTAAAAAAGATACGGTTTTGGCAAGAGGAACCATCAACGGAACGGCTCAGCTTAAAAATATTACGAAAAACATGACCTTCACTTCAGATCTCAATGTATCTGATCTGATTGTCTACGGAAATCCTGTCGGAAACCTTGCCGTAAAAGTCAATAATAATGCTCCGAATCTTCTGAATGCGGATATTGCACTTTCCGGAAATAATAATGATGTGAAAATTCTGGGAGATTACAATACTTCTTCCAGCACATTCGATATGAATATGGCGATCAATCAGCTTCAGATGAAATCTGTACAGGGATTCTCGATGAATGCAATTACCAATACGGAAGGCTATCTGTCAGGAAATCTGAAGATTACAGGAACAGCATCCAAACCGAATATTTTAGGTAAAGTAAAATTCAATGATGTAGGTTTGGAAATTGCCAAAACAGGAAGCGATTTCAGAAAACTGAATGACGAAATCAACTTTACCAACCGCGGAATTGAGTTTGATAATTTTAAAATTAACGATAAAGACGGAAACGCGCTTAGAGTGGACGGACAGGTTCTTACGCAGACATACAGAGATTTTGCGTTTAATCTCGATGTAGATGCACAGAATTTCAAAGTAGTGAATTCTGAAAAATCCAACGATGCGATAATGTACGGCGTTCTCTCTATTGATGCAGGATTGCACATCCGCGGAAACTTAGATTTGCCGAAGGTGGACGGAAGACTGGCTGTTGCAGACAACACCGACTTTACTTTTGTGCTTCCGCAGTCTTCTCCTACGCTTCAGGAAAGAGACGGAATTGTAGAATTTATCGATCAGGATCAGGTTGTTTTAAATAAGACCGTAAAAGCAGATTCATTAAATTCCCAGAGTAAAATTAAGGGAATGGACGTTAATGTGAATATTGAGATCAGCAAGAAAGCAAAAATATCTTTACTGATTGACAAAGCCAACGGAGATTTTGTAAAACTTCAGGGGGAGGCAGAATTAACAGGGGGGATCGATCCGTCCGGAAAAACGACACTCGTAGGAGTTTATGAAGTGGAATCCGGAAGTTATGAAATGACGGTAAGCATCCTGAAACGTAAATTTGATATCCAGAAAGGAAGTACGATTACATGGACCGGAGAACCGACAACAGCAAATCTGGATATTACCGCTGTTTATAAAACCGAAGCCGCACCGATTGATCTTGTGGAACAGCAGATCAGCGGAGAACAGGCTTCTACACTCAATCAGTTTAAGCAGAGAATTCCTTTCAGCACACTACTGAAGATGAAAGGAGAACTGCTGAAGCCGGTAATCACTTTTGATATAACCACCGATAAGAAAAATAATGCGGTTTCTTCTACGGTTACAGATATTGTAGATCAGAAACTTTCTCAGCTGAGAACTCAGGAATCTGAAATGAACAAACAGGTTTTTGCCCTTCTTCTTCTCAACAGATTTGTGGGAGAAAATCCTTTCGAATCCGGAGCTGGACTTTCGGGAGAAATGCTGGCAAGACAGAGTGTGAGTAAAATTCTTTCCCAACAGTTAAATAATCTTGCGTCGGATCTTATTAAAGGAGTAGATCTGAATTTTGACCTTGAATCTTCTGAAGATTATTCTACAGGATCTAAAAATACAAGAACAGATTTGAATGTCGGAGTCAGCAAAAAACTGCTGAACGACCGTCTGAAAGTTTCTGTAGGAAGTAATTTTGCACTGGAAGGAGAAGCCCGACAAAATGAAAATATGACGAATATTGCAGGAGACGTAACGGTAGATTACAGCCTTTCCAGAGACGGAAGATATATGCTTAGAGCGTACCGTAAGAATGAATATCAGGTTGCGCTTCAGGGGCAGATCGTGGAAACAGGCGTAGGATTTATCATTACACTGGATTATGACAAATTCAGAGAAATTTTTCAGAAATCTAAAAACAGGAACCGAAGGAATCCAGAAAAAACCAACAAAACCAAGCGGTAGAATTTAAGTAAATGAAAAAAAGTTATCATACCTATTTTAAATTTTTAATCACCTGCGGAATGGCTTCTGCAACACTTTCCTGCAGCAATACACGATTTCTGAAGCAAGGACAGATGCTTTACACAGGAGCGGAAGTGAAGATTGAAAACGACACTTTGCCGAAAAAGGAAAAGAAAGATCTTCAGAGCGCACTTCAGGATAAGCTGACTCCCAAACCGAACTCTTCATTTTTAGGATTAAGACCTAAACTGTATTTTTATAATATTGCCAAAGAACCGAAAAAAGAAAAAGGCTTCAATTACTGGCTGAAATATAAAGTGGGAGAAAAACCTGTTTTGCTGGGAGATGTAGACCGCGAATTCAATAAAGACATCATTGTTAATTATTCTGAAAACAAAGGATATTTCAATGCAAGAGCTACGTATGACACGGTTTCCAAAAATAAAAAAGCCAAAGTAATTTATACTTTGAAACCAGGAGCAAGATACCTGATCAGCAATGTAAAATTCCAGAAAGATTCTTCACTGGTGAATCAGGAAATCCAGAACCTGAAAGACTACACGCTTTTGAAGCAGGGAAATCCTTTTGATCTTGATGTGATAAAATCTGAAAGAGAAAGAATAGATAACCGTCTGAAAGAAAGAGGATTCTATTATTTCCATCCCGATAATCTTATTGTTCAGGCAGACAGTACAGTAAGCAAAAATCACAAGGTGGAACTGAATGTGAAGCTGAAGGATAATACTCCGGATCTGTCTACGCAACAATTCAGCATTGATAAAGTAATTGTTTTCCCGAATTATAGTATTCAGGATGTGAAACAGGGAAAATATTCGATCCCGATGAACACAGATTCGCTTCAGAAATATGAACACGGCGACATTTATGTTATTGATCCTCAGAATAAATTTAAACCAAAAATTTTCGACAGAGCATTATATTTTAAAAAAGGAGATCTGTACAACAGAACGAATCATAATCTTACGCTGAACAGACTCATCAGTCTTGGTGTCTTCAAATTTGTGAAAAATGAATTTATTGTTTCCGATTCTTTACAACATAAATTTGACACGTATTATCTTCTGACTCCGAGAGAGCTTCAGTCGCTTCGTCTGGAAGCTTTGGGAAGAACCAATTCTGCAAACTACGCCGGAAGTGAAGTGAATCTTAACTGGACCCACCGTAATTTTTTCCGCGGCGCCGAACAGTTTAAAGCTTCTGTTTACGGTGCTTTTGATTTCCAGATCGGAGGTCCGGAAAACGCGAAAAATATTTTCAGAACGGGAGCCAATGCGCAACTTTCAATTCCGAGGATTGTTGCGCCTTTCAGGTTTAATTCTTCGAGCGCATTTGTTCCGAGAACCAATATTTCGGTTGGCTACGAATTCCAGAACAGAACAGAATATTATTCCCTGAATACTTTTACGGGATCTTTCGGGTACAACTGGAAAGAAAATGCAAGAAAAGAGCATGATCTGAAGATTTTTGACATCACCTATGTTTCTCCGGCAAATATTACACCTCTTTACGATTCAATTTCAAGGAATAACGATGCTTTAGCCAGAGTGGTAAAACCTCAGTTGATATTCGGACCGATTTATTCCTATACGTATACCAACACGATGCTCCAGAAGCCGAATACTTTTTATTATAAAGGAACTTTGGATCTTGCAGGAAATTTAACCGGTTTGATTACGGGAGCGAATGTTGAAAAAGATAAAGAAAGAAAAATTTTCGGCGTTCCGTTCAGTCAGTTTGCCAAAATTGAGAATGATTTCAGGTTCTATCATAAATTCAATGAAAAAACTTCTTTGGCGACGAGAGCCATTGCGGGAGTTGCCTATCCTTACGGAAATTCGGAGTATATTCCTTTTTCCAGACAGTTTTTCTCCGGAGGAAGCAACAGTGTGAGAGCCTTCCGTGCAAGAACTTTAGGACCGGGAAGCTTTGATCCGAGAACCATTAAGCCCGGCTATTATTTTGATCAGTCGGGAGATGTAAAACTTGAACTGAATGCGGAATACAGAGCCAATTTGTATAAATTTTTAAATGTTGCCGTGTTTGCCGATGCCGGAAACGTATGGCTGATTAATGATGATCCTCAAAGACCGGGAGCGAAATTTTCTAAAGAATTTTTAAGCGAAATGGCTGTAGGCGCAGGTTTTGGTCTGAGACTTGATTTCTCTATACTGATCCTGAGACTGGATCTAGCAATGCCATTGCGCGTTCCTTATTATGAAAGGGGTGAAAGATGGACATTTGATAAAATTAATTTCGGAGATTCGAGCTGGAGAAAAGATAATCTTATCCTGAATATCGCCATCGGATATCCTTTCTAAACACCACCATCAATGATCGAACAATTAAAATTTTTCTGGGAAACATTAAAAGAATCATTCAGACAATGGAATAATTCTTCGGCTTCAAGTGATGCCGCAAGTCTTGCCTATTACGCTATTTTTTCAATTCCCGGGCTTTTAATTATCATCATCTGGATTGCAGGATATTTCTTTGGAGAGGAGGCAATTCGCGGCGAAATCACGAATCAGATCAGCGGAATCATGGGAAAAGATGTTGCAAAAAGCATTCAGGACATGATTGCAGGGGCATTAATTGACAGAGAAAATATTTTTATGAAAGCTGTGGGAGTCGGTTCCTTGGTTTTCGGTTCCACTACTCTTTTCTTTCAGCTTCAGCACTCGCTTAATAATTTGTGGGATGTTCAGGCAACTCCGCAGAAAGCATTCGTTAAATTTTTACTGGACAGAGCCAACTCTTTGGGAATGATCCTGATTATCGGTTTTTTACTGATGATCACAATGGTACTTTCTTCAATGATCAGTATCCTGAATAACTGGATTACGAATTATTTTGGTCTGGAAACCTATCTGATTGTTCAGTTGGTGAATTTTGTGATCGGTTTTGCCATTGTCATGTTGCTTTTTGCATTGATGTTTAAAATTCTTCCTGATGTAAGAATGCGTTGGAAACCGGTGTGGAACGGAGCTTTTCTAACGGCAATATTGTTTACTCTGGGTAAATTTTTACTGAGTCTTTATTTCGGAACTACGAAACCTACTTCCGCTTTCGGAGCTGCAGGAACCGTGATTCTGATCATGATGTGGATTAATTATTCCTGTATGCTGATTTTCTTTGGCGCGGAATACACGAAAGTTTACGCCTATAAAAAAGGATATACGATTTTACCCTCTAAACACGCAAAATGGAGTGATGCCAAATTATATGAAGACAGTCTAAAAGAGAAAATGAATGCTGAAAAAGCTTAAAATGATAAAATAAAAAACCTCCAGAGCGTTCTGAAGGTTTTATTTTTACATTCTGTTTACGGTTTTTATTCCGAGTAAACCTAATGATTTTTTTATGGTTTTTGCCGTAAGATCTGATAAATTCAATCGGAACTGTTTCAGATTTTCGTCTTCCTGACTGATAATCGGATTGCTCTGATAGAATGAATTATAAGATTTAACCAAATCATACACATAATTGGCAATGAACGCCGGACTTAATAATTCGGCAGCTTTCTCTACCGTGCCTTTGTAGTTTGCTAAAAGCATAATCAGTTCCTTTTCATATTCATTCAAAACCAGATCTGAAGTTGCTTTAAATTCAAAATGAGCTTTAGACAAAACGGATTGTATACGTGCATAAGTATATAAAACGAAAGGTCCTGTATTCCCTGCAAATTCTACACTTTCATCCGGATTGAACAGCATTTTTTTCTTAGGATCTACTTTCAGCATGAAATATTTTAACGCAGCCTGCCCGATAATTTCGTAAGAAGCTTCTTTCTCTTCGTCGGTAAGACCTTCCAGTTTTCCTAGTTCAGTGGTAATTGCTTTAGCTTCCTTGTACATTTCCTGCATTAAATCATCTGCATCTACTACGGTTCCTTCACGGGATTTCATTTTTCCGTTCGGAAGTTCCACCATCCCGTAAGATAAATGATACAGCTGATCTGCCCATGAATATCCTAATTTTCCTAAAATTTTAAATAAAACCTGAAAATGATAATCCTGCTCGTTTCCAACGGTGTAAATCAGTTTCTGAATATCATTCTGCTTGAAACGCTCTACCGCAGTTCCCAAATCCTGAGTCATATACACGGAAGTTCCATCTGAACGAAGCAGTAATTTCTGATCCAGACCTTCGTCGGTAAGATCGCACCATACCGAACCATCTTCTTTCTGATACAGCACTTCTTTATCCAAACCTTCCTGAATCAAATCTTTTCCTAAAATATAGGTATTGCTTTCATACTGAACCTGATCGAAATCCACTCCCAATCTGTTGTATGTTTCGTTGAATCCTTTGTAAACCCAAGAGTTCATCTCGTTCCAGAGGTTTCTTACTTTTTCGTCACCGTTTTCCCAATCCAGAAGCATTTGTTGCGCTTCTTTCATGATTTCGGTTACCGGTTTACAGATCTCTTTCAGGTTGGACTTTTCAGCTTCAAGTTTGCCTTCAACTTCCAATACTTCCTTAAAAATATTCTGAAAAACTTTGGTCTGAGATTTAATGGTTTCCAGCTCTTTTTCGTCAGAAATATTTTCTTCCTTATTCTTTTTGGAAATGATTTCTTCCACCTTTTTAGGAACAGCAGAAATCAAAGAATCATTATTTAAAGCTTCTTCAAACTGTTTTTCGAACTCTTCATGCAATGCAGAAAGTTCAGAGAGATCAACTGTCTGAAGCAATTCTTTTCTCTTAGCTTCAAGAGTATTTATTTTTTCGTTTAATGCTTTAACTTCCTCTTTTTTAGGAGTGTCAAACTGATCAAATTTATTTATTCTGAAATCATTGAAGATAATATTGGTCTGATTTTTCAATTCCTTATCAAACTCTACATAATATTTTCCTACGAAATGATCTCCTTTTGTATTGGTAGATTCAGGAGTTTCATTTTTCCCGAACTTTTCCCAAGCAAGCATAGATTTACAGATATGAATTCCTCTGTCGTTAATGATCTGCGTTTTAATGACATCATATCCCGCTTCTTTCAAGATCTGAGCAACGGAAAAACCTAATAAATTATTTCTTACGTGTCCTAAGTGAAGCGGCTTATTGGTATTGGGAGAAGAATATTCTACCATTACCGTAGCATTTTTACTTTCTACAGTATCGAAATCATTATAAGCAGATGTAAAATTGTCTACAAAAAACTGATTTCTGATTTTAATATTCAGGAAACCTTTTACCACATTAAAACTTTCCAGTAAATCGGTCTGTTCTGTTAAAGCTTCTCCTAACTCTACCCCGATAAGTTCCGGCTTTTTCTTTAACTGCTTCACCAAAGGAAACGTTACAATTGTAAAATCTCCTTCAAATTCTGTTTTGTTTTCCTGAACTTCCAGCGTAATGTCTTTCAACTGAAACACATTTAAAATAACCTCCGAAAGTTTTTCTTCTATTATATTTTTAATATTCATTGTCTGTTATTTAAAAAACGAATGAGTCTTTTTTCTGCTCTGCAAATATACGGAAATAAAAAAACCGCCCGAAGGCGGTTGACTTTTGTATATTAATATATTTTTTAATTATCCCACCAGACAGGAGCATATAAATCTCCTACAACTGTAGCATTAGTGTTCAAAGTTCGTTCAGATTTTGGAGTAATTAATCTAAGAGGAATTTTCTTTGACTGACTACTTTGATTAGGTGTCAGGGCAGGAAAGCCTGTTCTTCTCCAATCGTTATACGGCTCCATAGTCGTAAACAATGCAATATACTTCTGAGTAATAATATTTTGTAAGGTGACAGCTGCTGATGCTGTATTTGCAAATGTTGGATTATCTGCTCCCGTAACATCTACTAAAGAAGCGCTTACAGCAGCTTTCAATGCCGCCTGAGCAGCCGTTGTATTTCCTAATCTGAACTGAGCTTCTGCCTCTATAAATTTAATTTCACTATAACTAAATATTACATTGGGCGTACTTGCATTTCCAGAAAAATAATTTCCAAATGGTGAAGCATCAGTATCAGCATCTTCTGGAGCAGAACCTGAATAACCTGGTGGATTATGACTATCTAATCCTACAAAATATGCAAGTCTTGGATCATTGTTATTTTTAAGAATATCTACAAAATATTTTCCCATAGACATGTAACCTGCTCTTTGGTTATTAAAACCATACCAAAGATTCTGATTATTCCCTCCGTCAAAAGTTGCCACTAAATTATCACTTTTGGAAGTAAATGAGTTTTGAAGATAGTTTAATGCTTTCTGTGCAGCAACTGTACTTCCGTCTCTCTGTGTTAATCTTAAAGCATATCTTGCTTTTAATGCATACGCCAGCTTGTTCCATTTCGCTATATCTCCCCCATAAAAGATATCATTAGAAGAAGGTAAATACTTATTCGCACTTTGAGGTTTAGCAAAATCTGCAATTGCAATATCTAAATAAGACTGAATTTGAGAAATAACCTGTTGTTGAGTTTCATATTTAGGATTCAGGTTATTATTGCCTTGAAATGCCTGTGAAAACGGAACATCTCCCCAAGCATCGGTTGCATACCCCACATTCATAGCTAATAATACTCTTGCAACGCCATCATAATAGGGATTCTGAGCTCCAAATTGTGTAATAATCTGATTTAAATTAACTCCTGCCTGATAGATGTTGGTCCAATCTGTCTCAACATCCGTTTCTGTTATAAAATAATTGGTATAATCTAATGACTGGAACTGATTTCCGTTTGTATGCTGTGTAAATAAACTCAAAGTTCTAGGAAGATTGCCCGTAGAATTAATAATAGTTCCTATTTCGCCCCCTGTTAATAAAGTAGTAGGAGTAGATAATTCCGTAGGACTATTGGGATTATCGTTAAACGTATCTATTTCGTGTTGGCAAGAATTTAAACTGAGTAGAGCAAACATCGCACTACCTATTATATATGTAAACTTTTTCATAATTAAAATCCGAATTTAAATGTAAAATAATAGCTTCTGGTATTTGGATTATTAAAATAATCGAAGCCCTGTGTATTGGATGCTGAACCAGCAAAGGAGTTTTCAGGATCTATCCCCTTATAATTAGTAATAAGGAAAAGATTTCTGGCGCTTAAACTTAGTTCTGCATTCTTTACAAATGATAAGCCCATAGATTGTGAAAAAACTTTACTTAAATTGTAACTTAAGCTAACATCTCTTAATCTTAACCAGTTAATATCTTTCTCAACTGCTGTTTCATTGGCACTACCTGAACCATCTCCCAAATAACTAACATAATACGTTTTATTGGAAATAGCTATATTATTTGGTGTACCGTCTTCTAAAACACCTGGTATTATGTATGTTCCCGTTCTATTATCTGCTGAAGCCTGCGTCATTCCTAATCTATTCAGTCTTGCTAAAGTACCATTCCAAATATCTCCACCTTTTCTAAAGTCTAATAAGAAACTTAATGATATATTTTTATATCTGAAATTATTTCTGAATCCGCCAGTCCAATCAGGATTAGGATTTCCGATTAACTGAGATTCAGAATTTAAAATAGGAAGACCATTAGAGCCAATTATTAAATTACCATTGTTATCTTTCTTGTATGAAGAACCATAAAAAATGCCCAGAGGCTGTCCCAAAGATATGGTTGGTGTTAGATTACCACTAAAGTAATCATTGCCCATAGCAGAATTATTTTGAACACCATTTAGATCTGTCACCTTATTTCTGTTAAGAGACCAATTTAGTGTAAAGTCCCAACCAAAATTTTCATTTTTTAGAATATCATAACCAAGACTTAGCTCTAGCCCTTTATTTTCTACTGTCGGTCCATTGGTATAATAACTTGAATATCCTGAAGAAGGTGCTATAGGAAGACGTATTAGCAAATCATAATTAGTAGACTTATAAGCACTAGCATTAAAATGAAGTCTTTTGAACATCTCCAACTCTAAACCAATTTCAAACTCTTTATTATGTTCTGGTTTTAAATTAGAATTTCTCAGCATTGTAGAAAAACCATAGGCTCCTACACTATTATATGGAGAAGTCAGTTGTGGACCAAATGAATCCGTAAAAAGAGGTGTTGTGTATGGGGTAATTACATTATAGGAGAGTGGTGCTGCATAGGTACTTGCATACGACGCTCTAATTTTTCCTAAATTTACCCAATCCGGCAATCCTAGTGTTTTGTTAAATAGCCAAGAAGCTGACAAAGATGGATAAAAATAGGAATTATTTGCTTTTGGTAAAGCTGAATTCCAATCGTTTCTAGCTGTTGCCGTTAAATAAAACTGATCATAAAAACCAAATTCTAATGATCCGAAAATCCCCCTTCTGATCTGTTTATAGTCACTGTTTTGAGCAGTAAATGTAGAGAAATTACTAAGATTATACTGATTAATTTCAAGCATTGTTGATCCTATACTGTACTGATCATTAAAAAAAGTAGAATTAATCTGACCACCAATATTATAATTCATATTGATATGTTCTGTAATATCAACCAAACCATTGAAAATTAAGTCAAAATTGTATAAACTTTTGGTAAAAGTATCTATAATAACCTGCCCGGATCTGTCCCCCGTAGTATTTCCATTACTAGAAAATGAATAATTTTGCTGTGCGTGAGTAGTAAAGGTATCCACGCCTGCTCTAATAGTTGCATTTAGCCATTTGCTGTAATTGTAATTGACATGTCCATTAAAAATTACTCGATTGGTTTCATCTTTATACGGATTATTGTAAACAGTATAAAATGGATTGTCGTATGCTGCAAAATAATTCTTATTATATCCTTGTGGCGTTTGATAATCTCTTACGTCATAAGTAGACGGCATTCTTAACAAAGAAAGCATTATACCAGACAAATTACTTCCTTTTTGAGCTCTAACTCCAGTGGTATTACTATAAAGAAAATCTGCTCCTGCTTTTAATTTATCTGTAAATTTATATTCGCTATTAATGTTGAAAGATGTTTTTTTCAGACTGGTATTTGGAACAATCCCTGTCTGATCCAAATGGCCAAATGAAGCTCTGAAATTACCATTTTCTCCGCCTCCTGAAAGTGCTAAATTATAGTTATTAGTAACTCCGGTTTTATAAAAATTTTTAACATTATCATAAGATTTCAAACCTGGAACACTTGAAATTAATGGTCCCCAAGACTGATTGGTACCTGATGTTAAAGCCAACCCATCTGCTCCGTATTGAGCCGGAGCAATATAGGTAACACCATTAGTACCTGCTGCATAAGTCTTTTGAAGATCAATCATATTACTCAATTCGTCATAACCTACAGTAGTCGAAAAATCTACACCAATACCTTTTCTTTTTTTTCCTTTTTTAGAAACATAAATGATAACTCCATTTCTGGCTCCTTCACCGTATAATGCAGCGGCTGCACCTCCTTTTAGTACAGTTACACTTTCAATATCATCAGGATTAATATCAACCGCTCTGTTAGAATCATCAACACCTCCGATATTAGTTCCGGATCCTGCATTATTATTGTATGAGTTATCTATAATCTGTCCATCCAGCACAATTATAGGCTGGCTGCTAAGTTCTAGTGATTTCTGTCCTCTGATAACAATTCTACTTGATGCCCCAGGAGTACCTGCCGTTCCGGTTACCTGTACACCTGCAACTTTTCCTGCTAATCCTTGAATTACGTTTGCTTCGCCAGACTTTTGCAAATCTCCACCTCCAATCTGGGACGTTGCATATCCTAAAGCTTTTTTCTCTCTTTTAATACCGAGTGCAGTTACAACCACACCTTCAATTTCCTGTGTTCTTACTGTATCACTCTTCTTCTTCTGAGCCATAGTTACAGCTAGAGATGAAGACAAAACAAGAACAAGAACACCTGCCGTCAGTTTTTTCATATCACATTATATTTACTTATCACAAATTTGTATAATTTTATGATTAATACAAAACAATATGCCAGAAATTTAACAAAAACACATATAAAACAATTAATAATCTATAAAAAATCAACAAAATATGTTAAAAAAACTAAAATTAACAAATTTTATACAGTTTTAACATATTAAAGCTTTCTTAGATTCAAAAATCAAACTGGTATAAATCGAACACAAATAAAAATAAAAATTAAACTCATTAAATCTGATAAACAACAACTTACATAAAATAAAAACGCATTTATCTCTTTTTATAAAGATTAAATACGATGTTTCGCATACATTTTATTGATGAGGAAACTAAAATTTTAACACTTAAAAATAAAAAAACCGCCCGAAGGCGGTTTTTAGATATTATTTCAAATAGATTAGTTTCTATTCCAGAAAGGAGTAAATTGATTTTTCACAAAAACATCTGCTTGGTTTACAACCGGTACATTTGCACTGTTTGTGTTATATTCTCTAGAAGGATATACTAATCTCCACGGCTTGTTCGGCTGAGTAGCCGTAAGAGCTAAAGGAGTTACAGGATAACCTGTTTTTAAATAGTTGATGTAAGTTTCCTGTGGTTTGATGAAGTGTAAAGCAACCATTCTTTGATATTGAATTGCTGCAATATGACCATCAGATCCATTCCATCCATAAGGTTTAGTAGACAAAGAAGTCGTATAAGCAGTTGCCTGTGCAGCCGTTAAACCAAAGAATCTAAATGATGATACGATTGCTTGATTATAATGACCAACTGCATTTGTAAAGATTGCTGGATACAATTCTGCTGCTTCAGCTTGCAACAATTCAGACTCTGCAACACTCATTACTACTCCATCAATATTAGAATTGTCGACAAATGCAGTACCTTGAGCGTTAATCTGACGGAACTTCCAACCTAATCGTGAAAAAGAAGCTTCTGTCGTTCCAGGAATCTGACCATCACCTTGAGTAATACCTCTAATAGTACCACCAACAGCTCGGTACATACTTCCACGACGAGTATCAGTAGTTCCTGTAGTTTTAGCATTAGCTCCATTTAATAAACCTGCAAAGTGACTTGAAATATCAATAAGTCTATATCCTTGAATATTCTCAGTTTGCTGATCAAAATTTAAATAAGCATAATTTCTGATTAATGGATTTTGCTGTGCAGCAGTACCACTACCATAACCTGGATTAATTGTAGCATCTCCATCAGTTTCAGATAAGAATTGTGCTCCTTGTAAAGACTGAAGTTGAGCCGTTACAAAAGCTTTTATAGTAGCATCTGTAACTTTTGACTGTCTAAGTAATAATCTCAGCTTAATTGTATTAGCTAGTTTTACCCATTTAGTCATATCACCTGCAAAAATTTCATCTTCTGTACCTACCGCAAATTGAGGATTACCAGTATTAATGCTAGTGATCGCATCATTGATCATCAATACTAAATTCTTGTAAATATCCTCACCCTTATCATACTTTGGAGTAAGATTCGCATCACGCTTGAATGCATCAGAGAAAGGAGCGTCTCCAAAAAAATCTACAATATACTGCATTTCATTTGCCATTAAAATCTTCGCAATCGCAGCGTGATTAGAGTACTGAGCAGCTTGTGGATTATTATAAATATTCGCATATCTACTCATTGCTATATAACTATTATTCCAAAAGTTATTTCCTCTGGTAAATGCTGAAGTTACCTGTAACTGATATTCAGCACTATAAGGAGAAGCAAAATAATAAATATTTCCAGCCCAGTTATTCATCCACACGTTGGATAATTCGAAAATATCTCCTACCTGCACATTATAGTTAGAAGTTTGAGCTGCACTTAAATATAAATTTGGAGTTACAGCCTCAACGCTAGGGTCGTTCGGCGAAATGTTATCATCAAGCTTACAAGAAGCAACTGATAATGCTGCTAACGCTATAAAAATATATTTTTTCATTGTAATAAAATTAATTAGTGAGTGAATTAGAAAGTGATACTGATATTACCTCCATAAGTTCTTAGGTTAGGATACTGTGTAGCTGCATTTCCAATAAAACCAGCATAAGCACCATTTCCATCAAATCCTGTTTCAGGATCATCATAATTTCTGTTTTCTTTTGCAAATTTAATGAATGGATTTCTAGCTTGGAATCCAATAGTAAGCTCATTAATTTTAGAATTCCCTAATATCTTTTTATCAAATGTATAAGAAATAGCAATTTCACGAACTTTAAACGCTGTAGCATCCATTACAAAATTTTCACCTACAGAATTATAAGTAGCTCCTCCATAATGTTCTGATAAAGCTAATGTAGGATTATAATTAGCACTATTAGGATTATTGTAAGTAGTTGCAAAAATAGGAACACTCGTGTTCGCAACGTAAGCACCATTCTGTAAGTATACAGAATTCGGTATTACATAAGGTTTTGTTCTATCAAAAGCTGCAGATTCTTCAAGCTGACCTGAGAATGCCATCGAATTTTTAGTACCTGAATAGAATACGTGTCCTGTACGGTAATCAGCTGTTGCAGATAATGTAAAGCCTTTTACTTTTAATGAAGTTGTAAGACCTAAAATATATTTAGGTGTATTTCTTCCCAAAACGCTAAGCTGAGAATTAACCTGAGGTAAACCTGTAGCAGCATTTACAACGATTCTTCCTTGATCATCTCGAACGTAAGTTGTTCCTTTAATTACTCCAAATTTCTCACCTTCAACAGCAAAAATACCTACAGAAGAAGAAGAAAGTAGAGCAATCTCTTTTGCACCATCAGCCAATTTAGTAACTTTACTATAGCCACTTGTAAAGTTAGCTCCAATATCCCAACGTATATTTTTATTTTTGATTGGAACAAAATTAATATTCATCTCAATACCTCTTCCTTCCATATCTCCAACATTTCTCCATTGTCCACTTAAACCTGTTGTACTAGATGTTGTTTGAAAAGTAATAAGATCGTCTGTTTTACTTTTATATACTGCTCCATCAAAAGTAATTCTATCATTGAATAATCCAAATGATAACCCTACTTCGGCTCTAGTCGTAAATTCAGGATTTAATGAACGATCTGTTACACTTGTTTGTGGCTGATAACTAATATATCCACTACCAGCATATGGATATCCACCACCTACAGTAGCAACTGGATATAACTGATAATTCCCAATAGCTGAAATTCCTCCTGTTCTTTCTAATGCTGCATTAACCTTCAAATAATTCAAAATTTTACCTCCAAAATCAAATGCTTTTGTCGGAATAAATGAAAGTGAAGCTGATGGGAAGAAATAAGAGAAATCATTATTTACAGATAATTGTTTTAAACTTGAGTTCATCTCATATCTTCCTGCAGCGTTGAAGAATAAGTATTTTTTGTAAGATAAATCGATATTTCCTAAAAACGCATGAACATTCGTGTGGAATTTTCTATTATTTAAAGTACTTGGCTGCGCCGGATTAGATAGATTTGGAATAGTATATAATCCCGGAATCAATAAACCTGTACCTCCAGCTTGGCTGTTTGTAGTTCTTCTGTCCTGATAGTTATGACCTACTGTAATATCTAAATTTAAATCCGTTGCGATATCATAATTTAAATTTAAAGTTAAATCTCCATAATAGTTCTGTTGATTTACATTTGATTGAAAATAACTCGACTGAACATTAGGGAAAATTCCATCGTAAATTGGAGCTACTACATAACCATCATTATAATTACTGCTTTCAGCATTATTAAAGCTCATGTTACCACGATATGATAAATTAATATGATCGTCAAACTTATAAGCAGCTGCACCAATTAGATTAAAATAATTCTGAATGGAATTAGATCTTATATGCTTTTGTCTAAAATATGGACTAGTATAATAAATATTCCAACCATATGCATTGTCTGAATAATCTTTAAACTTCTCAATTGGAATATCTGACGCACTCTGAAGTAAGTCATGGTAAATTGTTGCATCAGCCTGAGAAGTTTTAGTTCTGATATAATTAATTTGACCGTCAAAAGACCATTTATTGATTTTGGTACCTCCTTTCATTAAAACGGAGTATCTACTTAATTTATCATTAGCCACAATAAATTCTTTCTCTAAACTTCCAAGAGTTAAACCAAAATACCCATTATTGTTACCTGTAGATACCGATAAAGTATTTTGGAAAATTGTACCCGTTTGGAAAAAATCTCTTACATTATCTTTACCATAAGGTGCAAAAGTTGACATAATTGAAGCTCCTTCATCACCAGTAGGATTATTGTCATTTGGATTCACTGTGATAAAACCATCTCCATCAAAATCATATAAAGGAACACCATATGGCTGCATTGTTCCTGCATATGCAGGATCATTGAATGCAGGACCCCATGCTCCATTTTCTACATTAACTTTTTTACCAAACCATCCTTGTCCATAGCTTCTTTGTCTTTTTGGTAAGAAAGCGACTGTTTCGAAATCTACAGAAGAGTTATAATTAATTCTTAATCCTCCGCTCGCAGTACCTCTTTTCGTAGTCACTACTACTACCCCATTAATACCCTGAGAACCATATATTGCTGCTCCACCGGCACCTTTTATAATATTTACAGATTCTATCAAATCAGGAGGTAGCTGAGCCAAAATGTTAGCACTAGAAATAACGTTATCGATAACAACTAAAGCTTCTTGGCTACCAGTAATTGTCGTAGGAGTTCTGATTACAATACTTTGAGATGAATTTACACTACTGTTTGTCTGATTAATTCTTACACCAGAAGCCTTACCTGCAATAGCACTGATTGCATTCGGGTTATTAGCAGCTTTTAACTGCTGATTGCTAATAATTTGCTGAGCTGTAGTAACTTCATCTTTTACTTTCAATCTTCCAGTTACTGGCTGAACGAAAACAACTTCTTCAATGTTTTGTGTTTTAATAGTATCTCTATTTCCTCTATTTTGGGCGTTAGCAACCGCAAAAGAAGATGATAAAACTACCAGTAGAACACTTGCTGTTAATTTCTTCATATTTAAATTGATTATTTTTTATTATTTGCAAATATGTAAAACTTTCTTAAAGTAACCAAATATTTTGTTAAAAATCTTTAATATTGCATGATTTTACTTGGGTGAAATAGCGAAAATTATGGATTTAATAAAAAAATGGTCGATTTTTTATGTTGAGGCAGGTTGCGATGAAGTGGGTCGAGGCTGTTTATCCGGACCTGTGGTCGCTGCTGCAGTAATTTTAGATGAGAATTTTAACCAAAATTTGGTTAACGATTCTAAAAAGTTAAATTTTAAGACTAGAATGGATCTTGACAGTTATATCAAAGATAATGTAAAAGATTACGCAATTGCAGAACTTTCTCCTGCTTTTATAGACCAGCACAATATACTGAATGCAAGTATTCATGCAATGCATCAGGCTTTGGATAAACTAATCATCAGACCGGAGCTGATTTTAGTAGACGGGAATAGATTTCATCCATACAATTTTATTCCTCATGAATGTATTATCAAAGGAGATTCTAAAGTATTATCAATTGCTGCGGCTTCTATTTTGGCAAAAAATTACAGAGACAAATTAATGATTGAGCTTCATGAAGAGCATCCTGAATACGGTTGGAACACAAACTTTGGCTATGCTACTAAAAAACATCAGGAAGCGCTGATAAAATTCGGGCCGACAAAATATCACAGGCAGTCTTTCAGGTTGAAATATGACTAATATTAAGGATTTAAAATAAAAGGTAATGTACTGAAAAATAGTTGGTGAAATTCAGGATATATTTTAATAAATTATGGATGTTAATCCGAAGAGGACAAAAGCACTGGTGGAGATCAACTTTTCAGCAATAGGATTAATGTTCAAAACGATAGTTTTAAGGTGAGGTTTCCCTCACCTTTTCGTTTATTATCGGATGAACCTTATGGCTAAAAAAACTCTATTTTTCGTTAGAAAAATAAATATACCATTTGATGAAATTGATTCGGTTTTTCAATGTGAGACCTCTGTGCAGGTCGAGATGATTTTTTAAATGGCTGAAATATCCCTCAATACCATTGGTTGTTTTAGGAATATTGGGATTTTCCAGATAATGAAACATATTGGGCAATGCCCGTTTTATAGTAAAATACGATCGTCTGAGAAGCTTGTGGGTATACCAGTATCTTTCGGTTTCAAGATTAATTGTTTTTTCATTAATATAATCCTGATGTCTCAAATACCAGTCGTTGAGTTCATTTTTCCACCAGATTTTATCGTTTTGTGTTTTAATTTTCAGTAATAATAAAACGTGTTTTCGAAGTTCCTGACCGGCAATGTGTTTAGGAAACTTTGTGAGCCAGATCAGGCACATTCTCTGAATATGAACCAGACATCTCTGAGTAATGATGTCTCCATCAGATTTATTTATGGCTTTCAAAACGCTTTTATGTCCATCTGTAGTAATGCTTTCCAGCTTTACGCCCAGCCGTAAAAGATTGTTTAAATCTTCCCTGATTTCTTCATAATGTTCTCCATCGGTAAAACGGATAAGCTGTGTATATCCATCAAAATCATCCTGATAAGCAATTAAACAGAACTGAGCAAAATAAGTTGCATCCATTCTTAAATTCACCTTTTCCCGTTTGATGATCTTTAAGGTAGGAGACTGCTCTAAAATGGTATAAAATGTTTTCTGCAAAGTATCTTTCGAATAACCGCTGTCTCTGCAAAGCGTTTTGTAGGTCTGCCTTTCCAATACCCATTTTTTGAACCAGATAAAACGATTTTTAATTCTCTGCTCCGTTCTGTTTTGAGTAAATAAAATCCCGCAATTTTTACATTTAAATCTTTGCTTTCCCCCTTGTTTTCCCCAACGAATTACCTCCAGGCTTGAACAAGACCAACAACGTTTTTTTGCCATTTTTCAGACAAAGAAAAAGTTTTATGAAACACGTTTCATAAAACTTCCTCCAAGCAGCCTAACAATGAGGTTTTGATAGAATTCTACCAACTATTTTTCAGTATTATGCCAAATAAAAAAGAGAGGCAAAATTTAAATTTACCTCTCTTTTTTTATTCTCAGAAATTTTATTTCTTTTTCTTCTGCTGCTCCTGATATTTTTGCTGCTCCTGAGCTTTCTCCATCATTTCTCTCATTCTCTTCTGGAACTTCCCTTCTGTTTTCGGCTTTTCTTTATTCGCCTGAATCTGCGCATGGATTTTCTTTTCATCGAGAATTACATATTTAATCACAAGGATTATTAAGATGTTAATCGCATTCGAAACAAAATAATACCATGAAAGACCGGATGCTGAAGTATTCAGGAAGAATAAGAAGGTAACCGGGAAGATGTACATTAAGACCTTCATATTAGGCATTCCTTCCTGTTGCGGCTGTTGCATATTTCCTGAAGTCATTACAGTATAAATTAAAATCACAACAGTACAGGCCAAAGCAAAAATACTTAAATGATCTCCCAAGAAAGGCACTTTAAATGGCAATTTAATTAAATCATCATAAGCCGTTAAATCTTTTGCAAACCAGAATCCTTTACCTCTTAAATCTATAAAATTCGGAAAGAAACGGAATAATGCATAGAAAATAGGAATCTGCACCAACGCCGGCAAACATCCCGCCATCTGATTAACTCCGGCTTTTCGATAGACCTCCATTGTAGCCTGCTGTTTTTTCATCGGATCTGCATCCTTAAATTTGGCATTCACCTCATCAATTTCCGGACGGATTACTCTCATCATTGCACTTAACTTGTGCTGTTTGTACATAATCGGCGATAAGATTAATTTAACCAAGATGGTCAGTAAAAAAATTGCCCAACCTGCAGTTAATCCCCAAGATGCGATAAAGTTATAGATAGGAATAAAGAACCCTCTGTTCATCCATCCGATGAAAGACCATCCTAAAGGAAGAATTTCATCAAAGTTTTTATCATATGTTTTTAATAATGGTAAATCCAAAGGCATGAAATACCATGTGAAATCCTGATTCAGCTCACTTCCTGTCATCTGAACAAAACCTTCATAGTTTAATTTTTTCAGATATTCTCCTTCTTCAATGGCTTCCTGATTTCCTTTACTTTGGGTAAACCCTGTTTTAGATTCAATCACAGAAGCAAAAAACTGCTGTTTAACCCCGATCCAATTAAGCGTCTCTTTATCCTCAGTCATCGTTGTTCTTCCATCATAATCATAGTCTTTATAATTATTGAAAGCATATGAGAATTCCGAGTGAGACTGTTCCTGCGCTCTACCCTTTTCCAAGTTTCTTACGCTGTAATCCCAAATGAAGTCTGCCTTATTGTCGGAAGTAATTTTAGCAAGCCCCTGAGTTCTTACTTTAAAATCTAAAGCATACTGATCTTTCAGTTCTGCTTTTGGATTACTGTTTAATGAATATACAAACTGAATAACTGCGCCATTGTAATTCGCCGTTAAGGTTGCAACATTTCCATTGACAACAGGAGCAAAAACTAAATCTTTAGTATTAATAATTTTCCCCGTCTTGTCTTTAAACTGAAAACCGTAGTTGGAGTTGTTTTTTGTAATCAGGTAAAGCGGAAGATCCGCATTATCCGTTTTATGATCGTATGCTTTGTATTTTGCAAGTTCCACTTTAGAAACCTGCCCTCCTAAACTGTTAAATTCAATTTTCAATTCATTGTTTGCAAGCGTAGCCGTCTGAATTGAGCCGGGAGTTACATTTGGATTGATATTGGTTGCCTGAGTCTGTTTTACGGCATTTTTGGCCTGTTCAGTTTTCTGCTGCTGAGCTTTTACTGCGTCTTCCTTTGATTGCTTGTTTTGGAAATAAAACATGAAACCAAAAAGAACTAAGCATAAAACCGCAAAACTAATAATCTGACTTTTATCGAGTCCGTTGTTCTGTTGCATTTTATTTTAATTAAAATTTTACCTATTAAATAATATATAGTTAACGCTATACATTTTCGAGTCGACAAAAATACTGTTTTTTTATCAAAACTCTATGCTATAATATATTACTATATAATAAACTCAGGCTGAGAATAATCAGTCTGAGTTTATTTATGACGTTTGTAATTTTTAAATTACTTTATTTTGAAGTACATGCTTTAATAAAAGCTCTGAATAAAGGATGCGGTGTTGCAACCGTACTCTTGTATTCAGGGTGATACTGAACTCCTACATAAAAAGGATGATCCGGCATTTCCAACGCTTCCACCAATCCGGTTTCAGGGTTTGTTCCTGTCGCTAGGAAACCGTTTTTCTCGAATTCTCCAATGTAATCACTGTTGAATTCATATCTGTGACGGTGTCTTTCCGTGATATTTTTTGCTCCGTAGATTTCGTTTAATTTAGAACCGTTTTTCAAAGAACATTTCCATGCTCCAAGACGCATGGTTCCGCCTTTATCTACTACATTTTTCTGTTCTTCCATCAAAGAAATTACAGGATGTTCTGTAGAAGTATCGAATTCCATAGAGTTCGCTTTAGTATACCCTAAAACATTTCTGGCGAATTCGATCGTCATGATCTGCATTCCCAGACAAATTCCCAACATCGGTATTTTATTTTCTCTTGCGTATTGAGCCGTAAGAACTTTTCCTTCAATTCCCCTGTCGCCAAAACCCGGTGCAACTAAAATTCCGCTAACTCCGGATAAAGTTTCTTTAATATTTTCAGAAGTTAAATCTCCACTATAAACCCATCTTACTTTCACTTCCGTTTCAAGATCTGCTCCGGCATGTTTGAAAGCCTCAGCAATGGAAATATAAGAGTCCTGAAGAGAAACATACTTTCCAACCAACGCAATTTCAATAGATTTTTTAGGATTCTGGAATTTTTTAAGGAATGATTTCCAGTCTTTAAGATCCGCTTCTTTATCACTTTTCAGATCCAATTCTTTAAGAACCACATCATCAAAGTTTTGTTTCTGAAGGTACATTGGAACCTCATAGATTGTATCTAAATCTTTACATTCAATTACATTATCTAAAGGAACGTTACAGAACTGAGCCAGTTTCGCTTTCTGGTCTTTAGGGATCTTATGTTCCGTACGACAAACCAAAACATCCGCCATAATTCCGCTCTCCATCAACTGACGAACAGAATGCTGAGAAGGTTTTGTTTTTAATTCTCCGCTTGAAGCCAGATAAGGCAACAAAGTAAGGTGAATTACCATAGAATTTTTCTCACCCAACTCCCATTTTAACTGACGAACCGTTTCAATGTAAGGTAAAGATTCTATATCTCCCACAGTTCCGCCGATCTCCGTAATAATGATATCGTAGTTCTGTTTGGATAAGATTTTAATTCTGCGTTTGATTTCGTTCGTAATATGAGGAATTACCTGAACTGTTTTTCCAAGGAAGTCTCCTTTTCTTTCCTTTTCGATTACCGTCTGGTAAATTTTTCCTGTTGTAACGTTGTTGTTTTGGGAAGTCGGCGCATCAAGATAACGCTCATAGTGTCCTAAATCCAGATCCGTCTCCGCGCCATCTTCGGTTACGTAGCATTCTCCGTGTTCATAAGGATTCAAAGTTCCCGGATCAATATTAATATAAGGATCAAGCTTTTGAATAGTTACGTTGAAGCCACGCGATTTTAGTAGAAGTCCAAGAGAAGCTGAAACGATTCCCTTTCCCAAAGATGAAGTTACACCTCCTGTCACAAAGATGTACTTTGTATTCTTTTTACTCATTAGATTAGGTTTGTGCAAAGTTAGGGGAAAAAGAAATACAAAGCAATTTTGTATCTAAATTTGATTATGTATTTTAGTCTGTTAAATTTTTAATGATGAAAATTATCAATCAATTAGTCTATTTAAAACAGGTTGAACTTATTCCCGAAAATGGTCTGTTACTAAAATTCGACAATTTGCAGATTTGGGGAATCAATAGTGTCAACAGTTATTTTCCAGATCGCTTTCAGGATTATTATGACGGAATATTTATTTACTTCAAAGAAAATGTTCTAAATTACCATTTACTATTTAAAAGTCACATTGGAGAACAACTGTACATTGAAATTTCAAATCAAAATTTAAATGTATGGTATGCAGAATATTTTGATCATATTGAAGATAGAAATACGGTGGATAATCTTGAAGAAATAGAAATCTTAGATTTTAAGTTTGAAAGAATAGAAAAAACAGCTCAGGATTGGAAAAATGAGTATGAAAAGCTCGAAAGTACCTATTTGCAATTGCTGACAACAAATAAAAAAGGTTTCCAAAACTGAAAACCTTCTATTAATATTTATAATTGTACAAATTATATTTTGGTCATTTCAAAATACAGATTAACATCCACATCTTTAGCAACTCCTGTTCCTGTAGGATCATATTTGATATCATAATCCAGACGGTTTATGGTAAAATTCGTCTGGAAACCCATTACTTCTTTCCCCTGTTGATTTTTCGCAATTCCGCCAAAAGTTACGGGAACAGTGATATCTCTCGTAACATCTTTTATGGTTAATTTTCCTTTCAGAATGTAGGTGTTATTTTTATCCTTCTTCATGGAAGTTGTTACGAAACTCATCGTCGGATATTTTTCTGCACTAAAAAAATCTTCGCTTTTCAAATGCTTATCCCTCATTTCAACTCCTGTATTAATGGTGTTTACCTCAACCGTAAAATTAAGGTCTGCATTTTCTAAAGTATTGCCTTTTGTGGAAGCTTTCCCGTCAAACTTATCAAATCTCCCCTGTACAAAGCTGATTCCCATATGTTTGATGTTGAAATTAACAGAAGAATGCATCGGATCTACCACCCAGTCTGTCTGCGCAAAACTGAATATACTGAGCAGAGTAAATACAAAAGTTAAAAATACCTTTTTCATTATATATTATTTTGAATTAATTCTAAAGTAAAAATAAGTTATTATAATGTAAAACAAGCCTTGATTAGTTTTTTGATTTTGTTAAAATTATTTTTGAATAAATTAAATGAAGCAAATACATCAATATAAATACAATCAGCGAATTCGCATACATCATGATCATCAAAAGATTTTCATTACTGGAATTGGTAAAATAAGCAAAAGGATTATTCCCTGAAATGATTAAAAATAACAAATAAATAGCTTCAAATAAAATAGCGATCCTAGAAATTGAATGATAACTTTTTCTAAAAATAATCACAGTCAGCAAACCAATTGCAGTAATTACACAACAAAAGATCAAAATTAAATAAGAATACATTCCAAAGTCTCCACCGGGCAAACCTAGAAATCTCACCGTCCATTCTGTAAACTGAGCATGCAAAAGCGACATTACCACAAAAATCAGCAAACTCAAAAAAATATTTTTCATAGCCGAAAATTAACTAAAATTCGAAAGAAAAATTCAAAAAAAATTTTGAACTTCGCAGTATGGCAAAACTCAAAACAGCATATTTCTGTCAGAACTGCGGAACCCAGTATTCCCAATGGATGGGACAGTGCAAAAACTGCGGACAATGGAATACTTTGGTGGAAGAAGTCGTGGAAAAAACAACTTCACACAAAACACCACCCTTTTCGAAGACCAAACAGCACGTCATCAATATCGTAGAAGTTGAAACCAATGAAGAACCGAGAATAAAAACACCTTCCGAAGAACTCAACCGGGTTTTGGGAGGCGGAATTGTTTTAGGATCCGTTACGCTGATCGGCGGAGAACCGGGAATCGGTAAGTCTACCCTGCTTCTTCAACTCGCTCTGAAAATGAAGAAAAAAGTCTTCTATGTTTCGGGAGAAGAAAGTGCTTCTCAAATTAAAATGAGAGCCGACCGTCTGACTGACATCCAAAATCCTAACTGTTTTCTTTTTACAGAAACCAATCTGGAAAAAATTCTTCATGAAGCTAAAAAACTGGAGCCTGATTTCGTCATTATCGATTCCATTCAGACATTGCAGTCGCAACTGATTGAAAGTTCTCCCGGAACCGTTTCCCAGATCCGCGAATGCTCCAATGAAATTATTAAATACGCCAAAGAAAACAACGTTCCTGTGTTTTTGGTAGGTCACATTACCAAAGACGGACAAATTGCAGGACCGAAAGTATTGGAACACATGGTCGATGTAGTTTTAAATTTCGACGGTGACAGAAACCACCTTTTCAGATTATTGAGGGCCAACAAAAACCGTTTCGGATCGACTTCCGAGATAGGGATTTATGAAATGATTTCTCAGGGTTTAAAGGAAATTAAAAATCCATCTGAAATTTTAATCACCAAAAAATTCGAAGAACTTTCCGGAAATTCTGTAGCTGTAACTTTGGAAGGAAACCGTCCAATGCTGTTGGAAATTCAGGCTTTGGTAAGTACTGCAGTTTACGGAACACCGCAGAGAAGTTCCACCGGTTTTGATGCCAAAAGATTAAATATGCTTCTTGCGGTTCTGGAAAAAAGAGCAGGTTTTCAACTCGGAGCAAAAGACGTTTTCTTAAATATTACCGGAGGCATAAAAACCGATGATCCGGCTTTAGATTTAGCGGTTGTCGCTTCTATTCTTTCCTCCAATGAAGACATTGCGATTTCCGAACATTATTGTTTTGCGGGAGAAATTGGTTTAAGTGGCGAAATCCGTCCGATTGCACAGGCAGAACAGAGAATTACCGAAGCGGAAAAATTAGGCTACGAAAAGATTTTCATTTCTAATTTAAATAAACTTCCGAAGAAAAAATTCGGGATTAAAATTGAAGAGGTAAGCAAAATTGAGGATTTTCATGAAAGATTATTTTAATTAGAACACAAAATATTAAATGATGAAAACCAACATTCTCAATTACTATAACCATCTTGCAAAAACCTATGACGAAAACCGTTTCGAGAATTCCTACGGAAAATATATCGATGAACAGGAAAGAGCTTTTTTAAATTCCTTTTTTAAAAATAAAAGTTATTCAAAAATTCTGGATTTAGGTTGCGGAACAGGAAGATTACTGAATTTTGCCACTCACGGCGCAGATTTCAGTGAAGAAATGCTGAATATTGCCCGACAAAAATATCCTGGAAAAAATCTTAGCCAAAGGAGAAATTTCAAAAATCCCTTTTACAGATGAATTTGACTGTATTTTCTGTTTCCATGTCATTATGCATCAAAACAGAAAGGAAACAGAAGCTTTTTTGGATGAATGCTTTTCAAAATTAACCCAAAAAGGAACTTTAATTTTCGATTATCCCACGAAAAACAGACGGAAAGTTGTTTCTCCACAGGAAGATTGGCACGCAGGAAACAGTTTCACCCCCAAAGAAATTTCTGAATTAGCCGGAAAACGATGGAAAATAAAAAATTCAACCGGAATTTTACTGTTCCCGATTCATAGAATTCCAAAAAGTTTGAGAAAATATTTCCTTCCGCTGGATATTTTGCTTTGTAAAACCTTTCTGAAAAACTGGGCTTCTTATCACATTGCTGTTTTAGAAAAGATATGAGACAGCAACTACGAAAACTCCTTCCATATGGTTTTAAACTGCAATGGAAATTATTGAGAAGGTATATTAACGAAAGCAAAACCCAATATTCTTATCCGAAATATTACAGCTCAGAAAATATTGGAGAATATAAAACTGAACTCCGGCAAATCATCAGGAAAGGAGAATTTTATGAGAACAAACTTCATAATCTGAAGATTGTGGGAGAAAAAATCAACCATCTGATTATTTATCCCAACGAAGTTTTTTCTTTCTGGAAACTGATCGGAAAACCGAATGAGAAAAATAATTTTAAAGAAGGACGAAATTTAATTAAAAATCATATTTCGAGTGATTTTGGAGGCGGGATTTGTCAGTTTTCTTCAATTTTATACTTCTTAGCATTACAGTCAGGCTTAAAAATCATTGAAAGATTTCCTCATTCCGTTGATATTTATAAGGATCATGAGCGTTTTACGCCTTTAGGTTCAGATTGTACCGTGGTTTATGGCTATAAAGATTTACAGTTTCAGAATACTTTTTCATTTCCGGTTCAGTTGCAATGTTTTGTGAATGATGAAGAACTTTCTGTCTGTTTTCTTTCACCGAAAGAAATCGTTTTGAATACAATCAATTTCAGCTATTCTGAAATAGAAAACGGAGTCTGGGTTGAAACTTTACAGGACGGTAAAGTTTTGCTTAAAAATTTCTATATTCGTTTATGAATTATTTGGCGCATTCCTTTCTTACTTTTACAGACGGACAGATTGTCGGTCAGTTTTTGGAAGATTTCATTAAAAACAGAGACCGCTATTCTTTTCCGAAAGATATTCAGGACGGAATCACTTTACACCGCGCTATTGATACTTTTACAGACGGTCATCCTGCCATTCATGAAGCAAAAAAAGTCTTTGCACCTTTGGTAAGATTGTATGCCGGAGCTTTTGTGGATGTTTCTATGGATTATTTTGTAGCAAATGATTTAAGTCTGAATTCTTTGGAAGGCTGGAAAAATCATTCCCGAAAAGTTTACCGTGTTTTGAATGAAAATTATGAATTTCTTCCCGAAAACTTCAGAATCATGCTTGAAAAGATGGAAGAAGGCGATTGGCTTTACAACTACCGTTTCGAGAAAAACATCGGTTACAGTATGAGAAACGTTCTCAACAAAGCAAAATATTTAAACATTGATATTCCCGTTCACGAAGCTTTTTTGAAAAATAAAGATTTTCTTCAGGAATGTTATGATGATTTTTTTCCTGATTTATTGGAACACGCCAAAGGAATCAATGCACTTTTACAGCTCGAAAATTAATTTTTAAAACTGCTGAAAAAGATAACGGTTCGGATAGGTTAATTTTTCGCTTTTCCGGTTTCCGTTAACGATGATGTGAACAATATTGATCTGATCGTCAAATAAATTATACAGAAAACTTACCGCTGCTTCTACTTTTTTCGGGTTGTCGATTTTTTCAGATTCAAGGTAAATATTTACCGATTCCTGATCTTCTTCATAGCCTACATAATTAACATTCAGAAATTTATTATTGCCTTTTAGCTTAAAATATTCCGCAGAATAATTTTTAAGAGATTCGTTGAGCTGTGTTTTGAATTTCGGATCGTTGAAATGAAGCGATTTGCTGTATTTATTATTCAGTCCGTTTTCCAGATCATCCAGAAAAAAACGCCCTGTAATTTCAAACGTTTTGGATTTCTGATTGTAATTAATTTCTACAGAACCTACATGATAAGGATGTTTTGCCTTTGTAAAAGAGAAAAATATAATTAAAACGGTAAAGAAGAAAAACAGTTTTTTCATTGTAATAAATCAAGGATTTTTTGTGGATCTTGTCGCATATCGAAGAACAGAAGAACTTTAATTTTAGTCTCGTTTTCCTTTCGGAAGAACATTCTTACGTGTTTTTTGCCGATTAAAACACTTTTCGTCTTGTGAAGGGAACGAATATTTTCCATTTTCAAGATCATTCGTTATTCTTTTCACATCTTCTAAGAAAATAACAACTTCACGATTTGTCCAGATTCTCTTAAGAAATTCGATATTCTCTGCTAACGTTTTTTTTGCTATTTCTGAGAATTCAATCTGCATATTTCTTCATCAATAAACTTAAAGAAATCATTTTTCGAGATCATATCGTCATCTTTCAGAGATTCCCCATATTTTTCAATCTCTTCAAAAACATGAGAAGGCAGACCTTCAACCATTTCATAATTATTTTCTACAATTCTTACTCCTTTCAGTCTTTCTAAAAGCTGCTTAACGAAAAAATAATCTTCTTTATTATCTATTTCTATGGTAAGGTTCATTGTATTGATTTTACACAAAGTTAAAATAAATTTTGTATCATCGCGTTTCAAAAATAATATTGGAAAAATGCAGGATTTTTTATTCTATCTGAATCTCGGCTGGGAACACATTATTTCTTTGGATGCACTCGATCATCAGCTTTTTGTTCTGGCTTTAATTGCGGTATATTCTTTTAGCGATCTAAAGAAAGTTTTAATTCTTGTTACCGCTTTTACCATCGGTCATTCCATTACTTTGGCATTAAGCACTTTTGATATCATAAGAATCAATTCGGATTGGGTGGAGTTTCTGATTCCGTTGACGATTGTTTTAACTTCGCTGAATAATATTCTCATCCGAAATAAAAAACAGTCTCAGAATAACGCCAATTACTATTTAGCCTTAATTTTCGGACTGATCCACGGAATGGGCTTTGCGAATACCGCAAGAGTGATGATTGCCAAAAGCCAGAGTATTGCTGTTCCTCTTTTAGGCTTCAATATCGGTTTGGAATTGGGGCAGATTGCCATTGTTTTCGGGATTTTAATACTGCTCTTTATTTTGCTTAAACTATTCAAAGTAAATCAGAAAGACTGGATCCTTTTTGTCTCTTCCGGAGTATTTGCCCTCTCTTTAAAAATGACATTAGAAAGAATTCCTTTTTAACGCTGAAACATTTTCAAATTTTCAGCTACTTATTATTATATTTGAAAATCTTTAAAACAATTTCGGTTATGAAACTAAAAGTTGCCATACTTTCTCTTTCTGTATTTGCGTATACAGGTTTCACCGCACAAAATATCCAGAACAATCCTGGAAGCAACCACGGAAACAAATTCGAGCAGTTAGGAACCATTCTTCCTACACCAAATATCTACAGAACCGCTTCCGGAGCTCCCGGTCATGGTTATTGGCAAAACAGAGCCGATTACGAGATCAATGCTTATCTGGACGAAGACAAAAGAAATCTGAAAGGTTCTGAAACCATTACGTATTACAACAATTCTCCGGACGATCTGGATTATATCTGGCTTCAGCTTGATGAGAATCAACAGTCGACAGTAAAGAAAGCGGACTTCCCGTTCTCTTCTACCCTTCCGAAAGCGGCAACAGACCAACAGCTGAAAGCTTCTGAAGTTCCGGCAATCGATAATGGATATGGAGTAAATCTTGAAAAAGTAACGGATGCTTCAGGAAATCCTTTGAAATATACCGTCAATAAAACCATGATGCGTATTGATCTTCCTAAAGTTCTGAAAAAAGGAGAAAAACTGGTTTTCAAAGTAGACTGGAACTACAATATCCCGAACCGAATGAAAATGGGCGGTCGTGGCGGTTACGAAAACTTCCCTGAAGAAGGAAACGATCTTTATACGATGACGCAATGGTATCCGAGAATGTGCGTATACAGCGATTTCCACGGATGGCAGAATCATCAGTTTACAGGAAGAGGAGAATTTGCTCTGGTTTTCGGAAATTTTAAAGTTTCGATGAATGTTCCCGCAGATCATGTGGTAGGAGGAACAGGAGAATGTAAAAACTATGATCAGGTCTTAACATCTGAGCAATTGGCAAGATACAACAAGTCTAAAACTTCTACTGAACCTGTAGAAATCGTGACTCTGGATGAAGCTAAAAAAGCGGAGAAAAATCATTCCAAGCAGAGAAAAACATGGACTTTTGAAGCGAATGACGTGAGAGATTTCGCATGGACTTCTTCAAGAAAATTTGTGTGGGACGGAATGGGCGTTACGATTCCTGAAAACAACAATAAAGTAAT
Organism: Chryseobacterium sp. 2P; assembly: GCF_059579425.1. Taxonomy (NCBI): domain Bacteria; kingdom Pseudomonadati; phylum Bacteroidota; class Flavobacteriia; order Flavobacteriales; family Weeksellaceae; genus Chryseobacterium; species Chryseobacterium sp. 2P. Next base: position 606,088 of record NZ_CM184194.1, on the reverse strand, counting down.
GGCAATGAGCTTTTACCCGAAAGAAGCTTATGGGTTATACAGAAAATATTCAACCAAAGCAGTTGCGCATACCATTAAAACCTATTCAGAATTCACCATTCCTTATCCTTATCCTGTCGCACAGTCTGTAGAAGCGGCAAACGGAATGGAATATCCGATGATCTGCTTCAACTACGGAAGAACGGAAAAAGACGGAACCTATTCGGAAGGAATTAAAAACGGAATGTTGGGCGTTGTGATTCACGAGGTGGGACATAACTTTTTCCCGATGATTATTAATTCAGACGAAAGACAATGGAGCTGGATGGACGAAGGTTTAAATACTTTCGTGGAATATCTTACTGAAGAAAAATGGGACAATAAATTCCCGTCAAAAAGAGGTCCGGCGTGGACAATTGTAGATTACATGAAACTTCCGAAAGATCAACTGGAGCCAATTATGAGTAATTCTGAAAACATTATTCAGTTTGGTCCGAATGCGTATTCCAAACCGGCAACCGGATTAAATATTCTTCGTGAAACGATCATGGGAAGAGAACTTTTTGATAAAGCTTTTAAAACCTACGCTAAAAGATGGGCTTTCAGACATCCTGAACCTGCAGATTTCTTCAGAACGATGGAAGATGCAAGCGGTGAAGATCTGGACTGGTTCTGGAGAGGATGGTTCTACGGAACTGATCCTGTAGATATCGCGATTGATAAAGTGACGATTGCAACTCCGGATCTGAATACTGCTCCAAGAGAAGCCAAAGAAAATAAATATAAAGTTGATAAACCTGCCCTGAACGAATTTGAAGATATTTCAAAAATCAGAAACAGAGAAGATAAAAACATTACTTTCTACGTAGACAAAGACAAGGAAGCACAGGATTTCTATTACAGATACGACAGAAGTCAGGAAAAAGTGGATAACGATAAGGAATACGTTTCTAAATTCGAGGGAACCGAACCTTTAACGCAGAAAGAAAAAGATAAATTTAAAAATCTTACCGCTTATCAGATTGATTTCGTGAACAAAGGAGGTTTGGTAATGCCGATTATTTTAGAATTTACTTTTGAGGACGGAACAAAACTTACCGACAAATCTTCTGCACAGATCTGGAGAATGAACGAGCAGAAAGTTTCTAAAACGTATTATTTTGAAAAGAAATTAAAATCTGTTCAGCTTGATCCAATGAGAGAAACTGCCGATATTGATACTTCCAACAATTTCTGGAGCAATGACGGCGGAACAGCACAGGTTTCCAAATTCGATCTGTTCAAACAGAAAGAAACAGGAAATGCAAGAGGCGCTTCTAACGGAAAAGTAAATCCGATGCAGGCTGCAGGGAAAAAATAAAATTTTCCATCAAAGCATATCCATAACTGTAAAAGTTATATTTTTAAAACAGATATTTTCTGAAAATGTAAGATTTATTTATTTTTCTTTCTTTTCAAAAAGTATCTGTTTTATTTTATCTTATTTTCTGTAGAAAAAGGTCCAGATCATCTTCTTTTCCCAACCCCAATTTCTGCTTAATTCTGTATTTTGCCACTCTTACACTTTTGGCTTCTATATGAAATAAACCTGCAATCTGCTTCGTATTCATCTGTAAATGAAGACAGGCGCAGTATTTCATGTCTAACTGCGAAAGTTTCTGCACAGATTTATCATGGAGTAAGTTAAAAAAATCCGGATGTAGTTGCTGTACCTGAGATTTTATTTCGGCAAAATCATGATCTCTGAGCATTTCTTCTTTGATGAGCTTATTGATCTGCTGGGTTTCTCCTTCGTTGGCTTTGGCTTTAATCTGCTGAAGCATTTCATTTTTTTTAGAAAGCTGCAAACTGCTTGCTATCATTTCTTTTTGAAGCTGGCTTTGTTTTACGGCTAAGAGTTCATGCTCCAGATTAAGCCTTGCTTTTTCTTCTTTTTCGAATTTTGCCTGCAGTTCGGCTTCCTGCTTTTTGGCTTCCAGTTCTTTTGCTCTTTGTGTAGAGTATTTAAGTTTGTAATGATAAGAACGGAACATGAATCCCAATCCCGCTAAAGTAACCCCAAAAATTCCAAGATAAAGATAATTTTGCAGCGTCCTGCTCTCTGCCCTTTCCTTCAATGTTGCCAATTCTGTATTTTTCTTCTCTACTTCGTATTGGATCTCTAATTTCTGGGCATTTTTTATTTGTTCCTGATTATTGATTTTTCCAATAACATCCTGCAGTTTTTTTTGATAGACAAATGCTTTGTTGAAATTTTTCTTTTTCTCATATAAATTGACCAAAGCCTGATAATCATTCATCCAGGTATAGTAATAGGGAGGATTTTTCTGAAGCATTTTTTCTTCTGCCAAAAGATAATATTTCTCTGCCTCTGCCAAGTCGCCTTCATTTTCCGCATATGCACCTTTTATTCCGTATACATTGGTGAGATAATCATATTTGAGAGGATGATTTTTTACTGTTTGTTCTACTATCTGTAAATAATGGCCTATTTTTCTTTTAGTATCATTATTTTGAGGAAGATAAGCTAAAGAAAAGGTGGCTAGATTAATGTTCATTCTGGAATAGGCAGTGTAGCCAATCTCTTCCGGATATTTTTCGCAGAGGTTATTTATTTTCTCTGCAAAATAAAATACACTGTCTTTGTATTTTTTGCTTTTGGTTGCAAATTCCATATGATCGTAATAATGCATTTCTGCGTCATATGCATCTATTATACAATTAACATTTTTCGATTTTTCTGCATTCTTCAATGCCAGATGAGCATATATTTTTACCTTATCCTGTTTTCCCCACTGTTCATAGGCATAATACATATCCCAGTACAGCAAAGACAACAGTCTGTAATCTTTTTTAATTTTAAGAAAATGAATTCCTTTCTGTGCATCGCGGATGGACAAGTCCAGTATTTCATTGTGTTTATAGAAGTAGGAACTTGCTGATAAAGCCACAGCATTTGCGAGATCATCTTTCGATTTTTCAGCAAAATATAATGACTTGCTTATCGCATTTTTAGCCTCTTTTACATTGTCATTAAACGTGAAGATTTTGCTTAGAGAGGCATATTCGTACGCCAGAGCAACATCATCATTTTTAGGCTCTGATATTGAAATTGCTTTATTTATAAGTCTTAAAGACGTTGAAAAATCCTCATTTAATCTTGAAAGTTCGGCATCTTTCAGAAGTTTTACAACTTTTATATCTTTCACCTGTGCCTGCAGATAAAATACGTTCAAAAGAATCAGTATTAAAAAAATAATTTTCTTCATATTGGGTTTTAAAATGTAGTGAAAAACTTCAGCATTTAATCCAATTAGCTCCAGGAATGACGTCAGAAGCAAAGGGAAAATTCAGCATATTTTTCTCCGATTGATATTTTTTTCCGCAAAAGAGCAATAATTCAGTCTTTATAATTCCGTTTTTCTTTTTGCTTTTGACAGAAGATGGTTAATCATGTACCTGCTTATAGTTTTTCATGTTGCAAAATTATATTATTTAGGAACAGATAATGAAATCGAATACAATTTCAAAGCACTTCTAAAAAACTAAACATCAGCTATTTAAAAATCATGTAGTCACTTTGTAGTCACACTTTTTACTAAAGGTAGCCGTTTTGTGGTATCCTTTTTTATTGTTCGGCTGACAATTTAAAAGAGTTTTGCATTAAGATTTTAAATAAAAAATGTAAACCAATAAATAGCAACTTTTAAATAATGAACACAAAAAAGACGGCAAAATTATTTCTTATATTCATTTCGGGTCTTGCAACAGCACAGATCGGTATTAATACTCCTAATCCGTTAGACACTTTTCATGTTGACGGCGGAAAAGACAATCCATCATCCGGAATTCCGACAACAGATCAGCAATCCAATGATTTTATTGTGACCAAAACAGGAAAAGTAGGAATAGGAACGACAACGATAGGCTCCGGTCATATGCTGGAAATTGTGGGTCCTACCAATCAGATTCCAAACATTCAGGAAGCAAGCGCGGATATTTATATGATTCCGGGATCTTTACAGGAAAAATCTACTCTAAGAGTGGCTAATTTTCAGGGAAAGGAAACTCAGGTCACAACTTTTGATGGATCTTATACGGGAACCAGAGGAGATGGAATACCTTACGCTAATCTGGGGGTTTACTTTTCCAATGGAGACAACATTAGCCATGAGCTAAGAAGCACAGTAGGAGGAAACCACTATTTTGTAATCAATTCCAGAACAATTACTACGATGACGGCTTCCGGAAATGTAGGGATGGGGATTATAAACAATGTGGGAAATCTTGCTCCGGTAAGCACTTTGGACGTAAAAGGTTCTGTGGGCGGAAATATCAGAGCTTTGTCTTCGGGAACTGTTGCAGATAATGATTTCACGCTATTGGTTCAGGGTTCTGTAAGTCTGCCTGCTGCAAGTTCCGCCAACATAAGACGTATATATTATCTTATTAACGATACGGCCGCCTCACAAACTGTTTCGGGAAATTTCAGATTGAACGGAAATATATTTAATTCCTATACGCTTAACAATTCTGACGGAGGAAGAGGTATTTCTGTACAAAGTGACGGAAGCAACTGGATCATAATTTCTAAGTTTTAAATAAAAACCTTACACTTTAAAAACACAAATCAATAATAAAAGTAAATTTCCATTCACGCAGTGTTGTTTTAACCAAATCACAATTTTATTAATCATTTAAAATAATTTCATCATGGACAAAAAAAATGCAGCAATCATTTCTTACCTCACCATCATCGGATGGTTGATTTCGTATCTGATTACAAACAGCGACAAAAGAGATTCTTTTGTAAAATATCATTTGAAACAGTCTTTCGGGCTTATTATTTCACAATTTGCTTTTGGTATTGCCGCAGGCATTCTGACTTCAATAATGCCATCATTATCATTTATCAACTATTTTGCAATTGTATTTTTGATATTATGGATTTTCGGAATCATTAATGTTGTAAATTCAGTAGAAAAGCCGATTCCTATGATCGGCAGGTTATTTGAAGATAAATTTAATTTCATCAAATAAATAACAGGAATTTGGAACTGTTAACGTACATTTTAGTACCGTTTTTTATCGCTCTTTTGTTTAAAAAATTAATGTTAACAAAGAAATTTTTAACCTATTTACTTACCACATTTATTATTTTGATATACCCTTTTTTGCTATTCTCTTTGGAGGATTTTCTGAACTTTGCAGATCAAAAATCAAGATGTGGAAATATTCAGGGTTTATTTGTTATCGGAAATACTGTAATTTATCTACCTGTTGCTTTATTGCTGCAATATTTTTTTAATAAATGGCTTGTGAAATTTAAGAACACAAATGACTAAAATACTGTAACTTTTACATAAAGGGCACAACTAATTATTAAAAAAATTCATGAGACTATTTCTGATCCTTTTAATAATGAGTAGTGCCCAAATTTTTGCTCAGAAAACTGTTACTCCGGGTAATGTAAAGCTTGAATCCCAATACATTAAAGATGAAATATCCGATGCAGTATGGTACGCTTCGAAAGGTGACCAGAAAATGGAAATCGGGAAAATAACCTCCGAGGTAAAAAAGCTAGACAAAAACAGACTTCTTCTTAAAACTACGGTAAAGATGAATCAGGCTCCGGACAAACCATGGGCAGATTCTACGGTGGTAAGAATTTCAGATTTCCAGCCGATGTATCATTCTTCCTACAATATGATGAGAGACATGGTGATTAAGTTTGAAAAAAATAAAGCAACAGGATATTATTTCGATAAAAAAGCACAGAAAAAAGACATTATTGACGAAAAAATTTCTACTGAATATTTCGACAGCAATGCCTATCCCGCAATCATAAGATTTATGCCTTTAAAAGAAAATATATCCGCAGAAATGCCGATTTTCGATTATAATCCGGCTGCTAAAAAAGGCGTTATAAAAGCCTATGTGGAAAATGTAACCCAAGGAGATCTTAACGGTAAAAAAGTCTGGATCGTAAAAACCACGGATGATATTCAGGACAGAAAGTCTGTAGTCACGTATTATATTGATTTTTCCACAAGGAAGGTTCTGAAACAGGAAATAGATTCCGACGGAAGAAAAATGGTTATGGAATCTGTAAAATAAAAAGATTATTCTTTAAAAGTATTCAGAATCTGGATACTTTTTTTAGATTTGCACCAGATAAAAACTTTAAAAATATCCATGAAAAAACTTAGCCTTTTATTGGTGTTTATTCTTTCAGCACAAAACTTCTTTGCACAATCTCTACAGTTTTATACAGGAAAAAGAGATTTCCTTCCCATAGAAATTCTAATGGAAGACGGCAGTACAAAAAAAGGATTTGCACAAGACTTTATGCTTCCTGATGTTGCAACATTCAGTTTCATGGGAAAAGGTCCTAAATATGCCAATTTAGACAGAAAAGAAGTAAAATTTAAATCTTCAAAAAGCGATACCAAAGTACAATTAATCCCTGTTTCTGATATTAAAAGTTTATTGTATACAAATGAAGAAACCCAGGAGCAATTTCAACTGGACAAACGTCTGGTAAAAGAGATCAACAAAGATCAGGAACTGGAATCCGAAGGAAAAGTACTGATGCTTCCTTTGATGGAAAAAGGACTGATAAATCTTTATGGTTACAGAAGCATGATGTGCAAGGCAGATTTTGGAAATAATTATTCCGCAGCTTCCAATGGAAACGAAAACGATTGTCAGTTAACTTATGTAATGGTTTATTTAAGCAAACCAGGCGACACCGTTGCCATTGCGCCGGTAGATTATCCTTCCTTAAGTCCCTTAGATTTATTTAATCTTAAAACATTATACAAAAAATTCTATACAGCCTATGAAATGGTAGGAGCAGACTGTCCGGAGTTTCTTAAAAAAGTAGATGAAGCAAGACAGAACGATTATTTTTCCAATAAAACTTTTAAGGAAAAGAAAAGAGCAACCGATGACGAAAGAAAAGCAGCGCTTAAAGGTAAAAGAGGAGCTGAAGCTTCAAAGATAAATATGAAATATAAATCAGCAATATACACTGATATCTATAAAAAACTGATTGACGATTACAAAGATTCTTGTCATCAATAAAATACAAGTCACCTCATTTTTGAAGTGACTTTTTTTCTGCCAAAATTTCCGTTCAAAAAAAATTAGTCTGCCAAAATTTTCTTTTGCCTGTGTTGGCATACAATTAGAGAATTTCAAGACAGAAATAATTAAAAAATTAAATATATTATGTCAGTAAACTTTAAACCATTAGCAGACAGAGTTTTGATCGAACCGATCGCTGCAGAAACTAAAACAGCTTCAGGTATTATTATTCCGGACACCGCAAAAGAAAAACCTCAGGAAGGTACTGTTGTGGCAGTTGGTCCGGGCAAAAAAGATGAGCCTACAACTGTACAAGTGGGTGACAAAGTTCTTTACGGGAAATATTCAGGTTCTGAATTGAAATTGGAAGGAAAGGATTATTTAATTGTAAAAGAAGGAGATTTACTAGGAATAATTGGCTAATAGCTTTTTGCTTCCGGCAGATGGCTTTCCAGCATCGAAAATAGTAAATGAGAGATTTCAAAAAATTTGAAGTTTGGCAAATAAGCCATCAACTGACTTTAAAAATTTATACCTCAACCAAAAATTTCCCAAAGGAAGAAATGTTTGGGTTGACCTCTCAAATCAGAAGATCATTTGCTTCTATCGGATATAATATTTCGGAAGGAAGCGGAAGAAATTCAGATAAAGAGTTTGCTAATTTCATCAATATTGCGCTGGGATCATCCAACGAAGCAGAAAACCAATTAATTCTTGCTAAAGATTTAGAATACATTCATGAAAATGAATACCAAAATCTTTCAGAAGAATTAATCCTGCTAAAAAAGAAGCTTGTCACGCTTTGGAACAGGCTTAACGGAAATTAAAATCAAATTATAAAAAATAAACCGCGAATTGCTAAAGCCAAAAGCTAAAAGCAAATCGCCAAAAGCTTAAAACAATGGCAAAAGAAATAAAATTCGATATCGAATCAAGAGACGCTTTAAAAAGAGGTGTTGATGCATTGGCTAATGCAGTAAAAGTAACTTTAGGACCAAAAGGGAGAAACGTGGTAATCGAAAAATCTTTCGGTGCTCCTCACGTTACCAAAGACGGAGTTTCAGTTGCAAAAGAAATCGAACTTGAAGACAGAGTAGAAAACATGGGAGCGCAAATGGTAAAAGAAGTGGCTTCCAAAACCAATGATATCGCAGGAGACGGTACTACTACCGCTACTGTTCTGGCACAGGCTATCGTAAGAGAAGGTCTTAAAAACGTAGCTGCAGGTGCAAACCCAATGGATTTGAAAAGAGGAATCGACAAAGCTGTTGCAACAGTGGTTGAGAATTTAAAAGCTCAGTCTCAGGAAGTTGGAGATTCTACAGATAAAGTAAAGCAGGTAGCTTCTGTTTCTGCGAACAACGACGAAACTATCGGTGCTTTAATCGCTGAAGCGTTCGGAAAAGTAGGTAAAGAAGGTGTTATCACTGTAGAAGAAGCTAAAGGAATCGATACAACAGTAGACGTTGTAGAAGGAATGCAGTTCGATAGAGGATATCAGTCGCCGTATTTCGTGACAAATCCTGAAAAAATGTTGGCTGAATTGGAAAACCCATACATCCTTTTGGTTGAGAAAAAAATCTCTTCCATGAAAGAATTGCTTCCTGTTCTTGAACCAATTGCTCAGGGAGGAAAATCTTTATTAATTATCTCTGAAGAAGTTGAAGGTGAAGCTTTGGCAACTTTAGTGGTAAACAAATTAAGAGGTTCTCTTAAAATTGCTGCGGTAAAAGCGCCTGGATTCGGAGACAGAAGAAAAGCGATGTTAGAAGATATCGCGATCTTAACAGGAGGACAGGTAATTTCTGAAGAGCAAGGTTTCACAATGGAAAACATCTCTTTGGATATGTTGGGAACTGCTGAAAAAGTTTCTATCGACAAAGACAACACAACGATTGTAAACGGTGGTGGTGACGACAGCAAAATCAAAGGAAGAGTTGCACAGATCAAAGCTCAGATGGAAACGACTACTTCTGACTACGACAGAGAGAAACTTCAGGAAAGACTGGCTAAATTAGCAGGAGGTGTTGCTGTACTTTACGTAGGTGCTGCTTCTGAAGTGGAAATGAAGGAGAAAAAAGACAGAGTGGACGATGCGCTTCACGCAACAAGAGCTGCTGTAGAAGAAGGTATTGTTGCAGGAGGTGGTGTTGCTTTGGTAAGAGCAATCGCTTCTCTAGAAAGCCTTTCCGGTGCAAATGCAGACGAAAATACAGGTATTAAGATCGTGAAAAGAGCGATCGAAGAGCCATTGAGACAAATCGTTGCCAACGCAGGAGGAGAAGGTTCTGTAATCGTTGCTAAAGTTGCTGAAGGAAGCGGAGATTTCGGGTACAATGCGAAAACTGACGAGTATGTAAACATGCTTGAAGCTGGGATCATCGATCCAACAAAAGTAACAAGAGTTGCTCTTGAAAACGCAGCTTCTGTTTCTGGAATGCTTTTAACAACTGAATGTGTAATTACAGAAGTGAAAAAAGACGAACCAGCAATGCCAATGGGTGGCGGAATGCCGGGAATGATGTAACAGCGTGTCGCTGAGACAATTTATATATAAACCGTTCTATTTTATAGGACGGTTTTTTTGTTTGAATTATGGATTCCCGTAAGGAAATGTTATATTTATTATTTATATTTGATAATAATCACTGCTACATTAATGTAATTATATACTAGGCTCTTATTATAAATATGAATTTATCTAATGTGTAAATTTAAATGTTAGTGGCTATTTTATAACGACAGTACAAATATCAAATATACAGCATGAAAGAGAGAGTTGAAGATAAGATTCGGAACAAATTGGTTAGCCGGCTTGATTTAATTGAGCCAGGACTGACTTTGATTGAAGATGAGTATCATGTCAAAAATCCTAACGGAGCTGGAGGCTTCATTGACATTTTTGCGAAGGACTCAAAAGGTAATTTAGTTATTATTGAATTAAAACGCTCTGATGCCGCTGCCAGAGAAACTATAACAGAACTTTCAAAATACGTTGCTCTAATTAGGCGAATTAAAAATATCAAGAACAGTGAAATCCGACTTATTGTTATTTCTACTGAATGGCATGAATTACTTGTTCCTTTTTCAGAATTTTTTAATGCAACAACCTATCAACTTGAAGGATATCAACTCCAAACTGACAGTCACAATGTTCCATTGTCAATTAAAAGAATCACTCCATTACCAGAAATTTCAGGAAGGAACATTTGCAGGCGACACTTTATCCGCTATTATAAAACTGAAGAAGATTTTAAAAAAGCAGAAGAGAGCATTGTAGAGCAAGCAAATCGATTGGGATTAAGTGACTTTCTAATTACAAAATTCAAACTTAATTTCATAGACAAATACTACGGAAGCACGTTGGTTTTATATTGGGCACAACAATTAAAAAGCCGAGAATTCTATCTTGAAAAATTAACTCCTCTTTTAGGAAAAGAAAACCTTGAAGAGTTTTTAGATTATATCTCCGAGATGGATGAAGATGATTCGTTGGACGAACTTGCAGATAAATTAGATGATCAAATTGAAGTGCGATGCGAAACTGCAGAAATAGGATATCCCGAAAAATTGGTGCAACGACTTACTGATAATTTATGGACGTTAAAAAGTATAACGAAGTATGGCATATTTAAAAATGATGACCGACTTACTGATGATCTGCTTTTGATGGATATGAAAGGTTACACTGGATCTTCGTTTGTATATTATTTTGCATCAACGACGACAGACAACCGTTCTAAGATTGAAGAAATATCAAAAAATATTGAGTCGTGTTTATTTCACAATGATACTTGGCGATATAAAATAAAAGACATAATAAATTACGCCACAAGCAAAGCAGACTGTAGTATGACAGTTTATGTTTTTAGTAAGGACGATATTTTAGAAACATTGTGGCTTTCAAGAACAGACAATCCGTTCTCATGGACTCCAACCTTTTATGTAATTATTGACCCTAAAAATAATGACAATGCAGAAATCTTTTTAGGCGAGATAGCTTGGAATAAGAAAGAAATAAATCTTGACCAAGCAATCAAAGATATTTATGAAACATTTAACGGTTACTTAATCCATAGACATTTTGGTAGCCAGCGAGAGAAAGACTTAGAGTTTATGGCTCGTTTAGGTTTGGAATATCAAGTTGATCTGGTTATTGTTAGTCAAAGTGGTGAAGAATACAAAAAAAACATTATTGTTAGAGGAAAAAGTATATCGGAAAGTCCCACTCAATCGATTCCCTTTTTATCGTTTCTGCAAGAAAAAAAAGATACAGTTGAGAAAGTAGCTAAAATATTCAACGAGCGGCATGCTGGTTCAGGATTTTTCACTTTTTAGACACGACCAGATATCGCTGATTTACAATCCATTACTTTAATTTCCATATCCATATTGTGAAGGTACGTTAACAACTTTAATTGAAAAAGTGTAAAGACAGCACATTTATATTTACCAAAAATTGGTAACTTTGAGAAAAGTTTGGACAACATGAAAAATACATCAATATCACTCGGAAACTATTTTGATCAGTTTGTAAGTAGTCAGATTTCATCAGGACGCTATAAAAATGTTAGCGAAGTTGTTCGTGCCGGACTTCGACTTTTAGAAGACGAAGAAAACAAAGTAATTGCTCTGAAAGCTGCAATCCAGAAAGGATTAGACAGTCCTCTCGTTGAAAATTTCGACTTCAAAGAAAATTTAAAAAAATTAAAGGAAGAAAAAAGAAAAAATGGCTAAAGTAATTTTCAGACAGGAAGCCATTGATGACTTAAATGACATTTGGATTTACACTACTGACGAATGGTCTGAAAAGCAAGCCGATAAATACTATGCAGCTATAGAGTTTGCTTGTACACAAATACGAAAAACCCCTGAACTTGGAAAAGAATATGATGGAATAAGCAAGAATTTGCTTGGTTTGAGAACTGGAAAACACATAATTTTCTATCAAGTTATTTCAAAAGACAGGATTGAAGTTGTAAGAATTTTACACGAAAGAATGGACTTGAAAAATAGACTTGATGAATAAAGAACTAACCGATAATCCGATATTGCAGATTTATAATCCGTGACATTTTTCTCTACCAAAGAACCTCATTCGTAAAAATTTCCAATCTACGCTTATACAATATAAAAATTTAAATCACGGATTGCAAATCTACGATATCGAGGTTTACTCATCAATTTTATACTTTTCTATATCAAAGTCAAAATCAAATAATTCTTTTGGATGAATTTGTAATGCTACGGCAAACTTTATCATAGTTTTCAAAGTTAGATTTCTTTTTCCTTTTTCATATTTACTTACTTCTGCCGAATCAATACCTGTTAGAAATTCTAAATCTTGTTGAGTTTGGTTATTTTTCATTCTAATTTCAGAAATACGCTTTCCTATCAAAATTTGCAGGTCTTTGTGAAAATCCATTAATACTATGTTTTCAATTAAATTGCATTTATAAAAATAAATATTATTGGTATAATAAAAGCAAATCCCGACTCTCGTTAGGATTTTGTTTTATTTTTATTTTTAAATTCTTTTTGCAGGTGTTCAATCTCACTTTCAATATTCTTTAATTCTTTATCAGTTAGCTTCGCAAGTAAAAATAACATATCAATTTCAAAAAAATTGCAGAATTTAACTAGGTTTTCTATTGTTGGATTAGTTTCGGCTCGCTCAATTCTACCAACGTGATTACTTGATAGATTAAGTTCATTTCCAAGTGGAACTGTGAAAGACTTTTCTTTAACCTATGCAATTGAATAAGCTTACCAATTTGGAATTTTAATTCTTCAATCTCCCATTTATACATGGGATAAATTTTAGACTTTTTAAAAGTTTCAAACTTCATCAGGACTTATTCGTTTTAATTTCTTTAATATCGTATTTCGTCTCTTTAATTGGTTCATTGGGAAAGAAATCTTTAATAGAACAACCTAATGCAATGGCGATTAAATTTAAATGAATTAAGTTATATTTAGCTTTTTTAGAAGGTGCCTCAATTTGTGAAATGAATCCTATGTTCTTACCAATCGAAAGAGATAACTCTTCTTGAGTAATACCTTTTGTTTCACGTATTTCTTTTATACGTTTTATAACAAATCTTTCTATTTCGTCTAATGATTCATTCATAAGTCAAAGTGAATGAAAAACATTAAAAAAAATTATGTACTATAGTACATATTTCAAGAATTGTTTTATATTTGTAAAACAAGTTACGCTAAAAATACCTTTGCGATACTTCAAAGAATACAAAAAGCTATTGCTTAGAAAGCTGGTAATTTTTAGCATATAAGACGATAAACAGAAAGCTAATGAAAGCGTGTAAGAAATTGCTTATTTAGAGATTAAAAACACAATTTATCATATACCTTGGTTTGTATAGGCAGGAAGTTTAGGCATTTTTACAACTTCCTCCTGTACAGCCAGAAAAATGTAAAAACAAATAACAAAAATCAAATTTATCAGATAACAAAAACACCATGACGAATTTAAGAAAACTTAAAATTTATTCAAGATTTCAGAAAAGCAGCAACCAACTCATCATCGTTCCGGAAATCCGCCTCAGAGGAAAATGGCTTGATGAAATAGGCTTCGGAGAAGGAAAAATGGTGAATATTCAGCAGAAGAAAAACAAAATTATCATTACGGTGGATAAATTATAAATCATCGCAATATCTACAAAATTATTAACTTTCTAAAAAACGTGAAGAAAAACAATGGTTTGTGTATGTGTACAATCTACGAATGTGTAAATTTGAAAGTCAGCCGCAATGATCCAGTCTATTAAAATCACTATAAAAGTTTCACAGATTTAAAAAATATGCAGAACTAAAAGAACAAAATGTTAACAATTTCATTGATTCCATTATTGAAAAAGAAAAACAGAAAAGTGTGCAGCAGGAAAAAACAGTAAGTGACATACAAACATTCTTCAACAGCCTATCCCCTGTTTCCAATGAAAGCTGGGAACAATTTTCCGCATTATTTACACCAAAAATTCTGAAAAAAGGCGACTATTTTATCACAAGCGGACAGACAGCAAAGGAAATCGGTTTTCTAGAAACAGGTGTTGTCCGCGCATTTTATAGAAACAACGAAGGTACAGAATACAACAAACATTTTTTCGTTAACCCGTGTTTCATTGGTGGCTACTCTTCTCTGATAACCGGAACACCCAATCAGATCAATCAGCAAGCTCTTACCGAATGTAAGATCCTCACGGCAAAATATGCAGAGATACAATCCCTTTACAAAGCCTGTCCCGATATCGAACGCGCAGCCCGAATCTTAGCTGAACTCTTTTTTGTACAGAAAGAGCAGAGAGAGATTGAAATTGTTTTGCTGGATGCCGATAAAAGGTACGAGATTTTCCAAAAAGATTTTCCACAACTGGAACAGCAAATTCCTCAATATCATATTGCTTCCTATTTAGGCATCACTCCCACACAATTAAGCCGGATCAGAAAAAAACTTTCAGGCAGATAGCATTTATCAACCTATGTAAATTGAATTTACCATCAGCTTCTTCAATTTTGCAATAGATATTAAATAAGCAAAATGAATAAGCTGATTCTCATTTTATTCACCGCATTATGTTTATCGGGCAATGCACAAACAAAGCGAAGTGATATGGAAAATAAAAGACCTTACACCATTTTAGTGTTGATGAATGCAACTCCGAAATGGCTTTCATTATCAAGAGACGAAAGAAGCCAATTCGTTGAAAAAGAATTAACTCCCATTTTTGTACGAGTAAGCCAGACAGTAACCGTTCAGTTATTTGACAGCGAATACTTTCATGCTTCTGTTTCGGACTTTATGATAGTAACAACAACCAAACTGGACGATTATAAACTGATGATTGAATTACTTCGTGATACTAAAGTTTATGAAGTTCCCTATTTCGAAATAAAAGACATCATTACAGGACAGGAAAATTTATTTGAAGATTTTAACGAACAGTTTAAAAAAGAGAAGAAATGACTGAAACAGGAAATACCGTTTTAATTACCGGTGGCTCTTCCGGCATTGGTTTGTCATTAGCCAAGCGGTTTTTGCTGCTCAAAAACAAAGTTATTATTACAGGACGGGACAAAGTAAAGCTGGAACAAATAAAAAATGAATTTCCGGAATTAATAATATTTGCAGGCGATTTAACCGACAGCACTTCGTTAGACGAATTAGTTTTGTTTATTGAACGACAACATTCAGATGTAAACATTTTAATTAACAATGCTGCAGTTCAGTACAATTATCATTTTACAGATAAAACTAATCTCACGGATAAAATAGAGTATGAAATTTCGGCAAATTTAAAAGCTCCCATAAAACTGACTTCCCTCCTATTGCCTTTTATTTTGAAAAACAAAAATAGCGCAGTAGTAAATGTAAGCAGCGGACTTTTTATTGCACCCAAAAAATCGGCTTCCGTGTATTGTGCCACAAAAAGTGCCATTCACAGTTTCAGCAAAACATTGCGCTATCAGCTTGAAGATACAGACACCAAAGTTTTTGAAATCATACCCGCTTTAATCGACACTCCCATGACGGAAGGACGCGGAAAATCAAAAATAACAACCGAACAATTAACTGATGAATTTATTCATAATTTTAAAGCTGACCAATACGAAAGCTATATTGGCAAAACAAAGTTGCTTAGACTTATTCACCGCTTTTCCCAAAGACTTGCCGACAGAATTATGAAAAATGGACTATGAAAAAACGAAGCAAAAACATTAATTTAGTAAATAAGGTGGTTTAAACTTTTTTAAAATAAAAATATTCTTACTGGAAAAGGCAAAGGTCGCAGGATTTGTATTCGTCCTAAATTTTTAAGCCGCAGGAAAATCAAAGATTTTCAATAAGGATTCATGCTTAATTTTATCTAAGATAAAATCTGTGCGTCTAAAAACTGTTTTAAAAACTTTTCGAAACAACTCTCGGATAACCAAATAAAAGCATCAGGCTGAAGTTTTCACTTCAGCCTGATGCTTTTTTAATTTATTGAACTTGTTCAATGTTTTTAAACCTGAAGTGAAGCAACTTTGCATCATTAATTTAAAAACTTCAGAAAATGAAAAAAAGAATTTTAGCAGTCTTCATGATTTTAAGTATTGCTTTTTTAGCCACAAGTTGTTCAGACAATGATGACAATGGAGTAACGTCATCAAGAAACATTCAGCAGGAGGAAGCAAACAAACTTTTAGTAAAAACTTTTTACCAGCGTTTATTCGGAGATAAGGATATTACAGCTATTGATGATTATATTGTTGAAAATTACATCCAGCACAATCCGCAGGTTGCAGATGGAAGAGCATCATTAAAAACAGTAGCTTCCCAATGGCTCGCCGGTACACCACAAACCACGGTAGATTTCCGAAAAATACTGGCAGAAGGCGATCTGGTTATTCTGCACGTAAGAAATCCGTCTCCCGACGGCAGCACTTATCAGGCGATTACAGAGTTTTTCCGCGTAGAGAATAACAAAATCACAGAACATTGGGATGTCATTCAGGATGCGCCTGCAACTTCTGCCAATACGCATCCGATGTTTGGTAACGATGCAAATACTACAGCTGCAAGAAATATTATACAGGAGGATGCCAACAAAAAATTAGTGGTTGCATTCTACCAAAGACTTTTTGGCGATAAAGACACTTCGGCTATTGACGATTATATTGCAGATAACTACATACAGCACAATCCGCAGGTTGCCGATGGAAAAGCACCACTGAAAGCAATGGCAACCCAGTGGATTGCAGGTACACCAAAATCTACAGTCGATTTCCGCAAAACGGTTTCTGAAGGAAATATTGTGGCTCTTCATATAAAAGCTCCTACACCTGACGGAAGCTATCAGGCAATTTCAGAATTCTTCCGCGTAGAGAATAACAAAATCACAGAACATTGGGACGTTATACAGGCTGCACCTTCATCGTCTGCCAATCCGCATCCTATGTTTTAATAAAAAAATGAGAAATGATGGACAGAAAGAAATTTTTAACCAAAGGAATTTTAGGCTTAGGTTCAATTGTAGCACTACCCACCGTTTTAGCATCCTGCTCAAAAGATGATGAAACCGGTACTTCAGGTTCTGCCAACGGTAACTGTTCCGTATCGCCTACCGAAACAATTGGTCCTTTTCCTATTATTACACCTGCACAATATGTTCGGGCAAGCATCATCGGAGACCGAACCGGAATTCCCCTTCTAATGACGCTCACCATACAAGACCAGAGTAATGGCTGTACTCCTTTAGCCGGTGTATTTGTAGATGTATGGCAATGCGATAAAGACGGAAACTATTCGCAATACGGAGGAAACCAGCTGCAGACCGCAGATTATACAGGTCAAAATTTCCTTCGGGGAAGACAGGCTACCGACGCCAACGGAAAAGTATCCTTCATCAGTATTTTTCCGGGCTGGTATCCCGGAAGAGCGCCACACATTCATGTACATATTTATGATAGTGCCGGAGTTTCGCTTCTGGTTACCCAAATTGCTTTTCCGGCTGCAATATACTCCGCTGTTTATGCAACTGCAGGATATCATGGAGCGCCGGACAGATCGAATACGCAGGATTCAATTTTTTCAGATAGTTTGAACCAGAATATGGCAGACAGTGTAACGGGTAATAATACCGATGGCTATACCTTGTTAAAAACAATAACGGTAGCATAAAAAATACATAAACCTGTTCTTTTTAATAATAAAGATTTCAGCCTGACAATCATAATAATATTACAGTTAGTTTTCGAAATGTCAGGTTGAATTTTTTGAAGGATCTCCTACGAAAAGACACTTCAGAGTGCTGCCCTTCAATATTAAATAAAGGAATAAATGAACAAATTTTAATAACAAATCATTCCAAAAAAATGAAAATAAGGAATTTTTTTAAATCTATTTTAATTACAACATCAATTTTTACAGCAATGGAAGCAACAGCACAAAGTTTCAGAACTATCGAAACAAAAAATTTAAACCTAAAAGTATATAACGCATCCGAAAACAGCTTTGGCGTTGCCTCGGTAATTATTTCGGGCAAGACGGATGCCGTATTGATCGATGCACAGTTTACCTTGGCAGATGCCGAAAAAGTAGCTCAGGAAATTAAACACAGCGGCAAAAAGCTGACCACAATCTATGTTTCTCATGGTGATCCGGATTTTTACTTCGGATTAGAAGTTTTCAAAAAATATTTTCCGGAAGTTACCGCTTACGCTTCTCCTGCAACGGTGGAACACATTAAAGCTACAGCACAGAAAAAACTGGAAGTGTGGGGCGAAAGACTGGGTAAAAATATCACTTCCAATGTAATTTTGCCACAGATTTTAAAAGGAAACTCTATACAGCTGGAAGGTGAAAATCTTGAAATCATTGGTCTGGAAGATTTTGCCAATAAGACTTTTGTATGGATTCCTTCAGAAAAAACAGTTGTGGGCGGTATTAATATTTTTGGTACCAGCTTCAACCTTTGGATGGCAGATGCACAAACTACAGAAGCACGCAAACAATGGATTTCCGTATTGGATAAAATTGAAAGTCTGCATCCTGAAGTCGTAGTTCCTGCGCACGCGAGCAATAATTCAGCTTTTGATATTTCGGCAGTAAAACATACGCGAAATTACATTCAGTTTTATGAAGAAGCACTGAAAACAAACAAAACCTCAGATGAACTTATTAAAGCGATCAAAGCAAAATATCCAACATTAACTTTTGACATTGCCCTGCAAATTGGCGCAAAAGTAAATACGGGAGAAATGAAATGGTAAAACAATATATCTTCAGCCTGGCTATGCTTCTTGCTCTGTCAGGCTGTTCTTTAAACAATAAAGCAATGACAAATCTCGAAATAATAAAAAGTACTTACGAAGGAAAAACATCGGAAGAAAACGGAAGAAATCTTGCCAGATATGTAGCTGAAGATATTCACTGGACAGAAGCAAAAGGCTTTCCCTATAACGGAACGTATGTGGGATTAGAAAGCATTACAAAAAATGTTTTCAGCAGATTAGGAACTGAATGGACAGATTATAAATTTACACCGGAAGATTATGTGGCTAGTGATGATAAAGTGGTTGCTTACGGTACTTATTCTGGAACTTATAAACGTACCAACAAGTATTTTGAAGCCAGAGTAGCCCACATCTGGAAACTGAAAAACGGAAAAATTATCAGCTTTGAGCAGTTTGTAGACAGCAAAACAGTGGATGATGCTATAAAATAAACAAAACATCCTGTGGCAAAACCTTCTGATTTAAAATCTTTAATCCTTTATTTTCCAGATCATTATACTTAAATCGCTATCGAGTAAAAGTGAAGAATACTATTCCATTAAGGTGATAAATTAATTAAATGAAAATAAATTTGCATATTATAAGTACGCTTATTATATTTGCACTTATAAAATTAATTCATTTAATATTTAAAGATATGTGGACAAGAAGTCATTCAATCGTAACGAGAGAAGTTACAAAAGAGCAAATGTGGAAACTCTTTGCTGACGTAAATAACTGGCAAACCTGGGATGAAGGTATTGAATTTGCCAAACTGGAAGGTAAATTTGAGAAAGGAAACTTTTTTATGTTGAGACCGAAAGGCGGTCCCGATGTAAAAGTAGAACTCTTAGAAACAGAAGAAAATAAAATGTTTCTGGATGTTACAAAATTTCCGCTTGCCAAAATGTACGACAAACACACTTTCGAAGAAACGCAGGAAGGTTTAAAAATCACAAACACCATCACCGTAAAAGGAGTTTTAGGATTTTTATGGCGTAAAATTGTAGCTCAAAAAATTGTTGATGCGCTACCGGAAGATATGCAAACCCAGATTAAAGCAGCAAAATCTCTATGAAAAATAAAGACAATACCTTCAGTGTAGAAAAAGCAGAAGACAGCTCCGGTTTTTTATTGTGGCAGGTGACTAATCTTTGGCAGCGGGAAATTAAAAAAGCATTAGAACCTTATGGCATAACGCATTCGCAGTTTGTTTTAATGGCGAGCATTCACTGGCTTACCCTGCATCAACAGGAAGTAACTCAGATTGCGCTTTCATCGCATACAAAAATTGATCCTATGACAACCTCTACTGTCCTGAGAACTTTACAAACAAAAGGGCTTTTAGAAAGAAGGGAACATTTAACAGATACGAGGGCAAAAACAGTGGGACTTACCGATAGCGGAGAAAAAATAATCCAGCAGGCTGTAAAGATAGTTGAAGAATTCGACAGAACTTTTTTTGCAAAGCTCGGCGATACAACAGGATCTTTCAATAAACAGCTTCTGATATTGCTCGAAAATAAAAACGAAAGCTAATTTTGAATGAAACCGGTATCGATTTTTACTCATGCTTGGCTTTCAAGAAAAATGCGGTGTAATTATTAATCTGAAAATATTCAGAAAAAAATGCTAAATTAACCTCGAATCAGACAGAAAAGTGTAATATAATTTGATGGCGACTCCTGAAATAAAACAGCACTTCTGTTTGTTATTGCGACATAAACCATTTTCTATAAAATTATGCCAATCATCGAATTCACAGCGGGGCAATTATCCCCGGAAGTTAAAAAACAACTGATAAAAGAACTTACAGACATTTCTGTAAAAATTACGGGGATTCCGAAACACTTATTCTTTATCACCATCAATGAAAAACCAGATGAAGACATTGCTGTGGGAGGTCTCAGCGTAAAAGAAATAAAGGAGAACCTGAAATCAAAATAATGCATCTATGGAAATTATTGAAGCTTGTCCTTCTGTAAATATTTGTCTATATTTGATTTAGGTTTTCAGATTTCTGTATTCACTGAAACAAACATATCAGAAAGACAAAAGACTGCGCAACCCAACACAGAAAAAAAATGAACAATGATTTTGACTTCAAACTCATCAAGCCCGACAAATCGCTGGACGATTTTGTAGAGAGCTTTTGGATGCTTCAAAATCTTTCCGAGCAAGACAAAAACATTGTTATTTTACCCGACGGAAGAGTAGATCTGTTTTTTTCCAGATCCGCATCTGAGCCTTTTCACACTACACTTTCCGGACTTGAAACGAAACCGGACACTGCGATATTATCTACTAAGACGGTGATGTTTGCCATTAGTTTTAAACTTCTTGCCATAGAATATATTTTTCGGGATCCGGTTTCAGACGTATTGGATAACGCAAAACATTTACCTCTTGATTTTTGGAGTTTTAGTGAAGATGACCTGAATAGTTTTGAACTCTTCTGCGAAAAAGCAACGCAAAAAATTCAGTCACTTCTGCCTGAAGAAACAGATAGCAGAAAAAGAAAACTTTTTGATCTTATTTATTCTTCCAACGGATCACTGTCTGTACATGAACTTTCAGAAAAAGTATCTTGGAGCAGCCGGCAGATCAACCGTTATTTTAATCAGCAATTCGGGATTTCATTAAAAGCCTACTGTAATATTCTTCGGTTTCGGGCTTCATTCAGTCATATAAAAGAAGGCAGGTTATTCCCGCAGGAAGATTTTGCCGATCAGTCGCATTTTATTAAAACCGTTAAAAAGTTTTCCGGTGTTTCACCAAAAGAACTTAAACAAAACCAAAACGACCGATTTATACAATTTTCAACAATTACATTGAAATAATTTTGTGCTGTAAAAAAAGTTATACGGTATGAAATTACACAACAAAAAAATTGCTATTGTAGGCGGAGGACCGGGAGGACTTACGTTAGCAAAACTATTACAGCTTAAAGGAGCCGATGTAAAAATATATGAACGTGATGTAAATAAGAATGCGCGGGTACAGGGTTCTCCACTGGATTTACATGATGATTCCGGTTTGGCAGCAATTATTAAAGCAGGTCTGCTTGAAGAATTCAAGAACAACTTTCTTCCCAAAGCGGACAGAAAGAAAATAATGAACGAAAAAGCGGTAGTATTTTTAAGTGACCACGAAACCAAAGTAGAAGAAAATTTCGGCAATCCTTATTTTCGTCCGGAAATAGACCGTGGCGCATTGCGGAAAATTTTGCTGGAGTCTTTACAGCCCGAAACAGTTGTCTGGAACAGCCATTTTATTTCCATGGATAAGCAGAATGAAGGCTGGCTGATTCACTTCAAAAACAGAGAATCCGTTTACGCAGATATTGTTATTGCAGCAGATGGAGCAAACTCCAAAATCCGTCCTTACATTACAGATATTAAAGCTTTTTATTCGGGCATCATTATGCTTGAAGGCAATATATATGATGTAAAAAACGCAGCGCCTAAAATGGCGGAACTGCTTAATGGCGGAAAAATAATGGCCTTCGGAAATAAAAAAGATATTTTAATGGGGCAAAAAGGAAATGGTGAAGCGGGATTTTATTTAAGCTTTAAAGCAGAGGAAAACTGGGCTGCGAACAGTGGTTTAAACTTTAATGACAAATCGCAGCTCCTTGATTGGTTTAAAAC
Organism: Chryseobacterium sp. 2P; assembly: GCF_059579425.1. Lineage (NCBI taxonomy): Bacteria > Pseudomonadati > Bacteroidota > Flavobacteriia > Flavobacteriales > Weeksellaceae > Chryseobacterium > Chryseobacterium sp. 2P. The sequence continues at coordinate 583,595 of NZ_CM184194.1, read as the reverse complement.
TGCTTATTCTGAATGGGACAATATTTGGTACGAACTTTTCGAAAATACAGAAACCCCTTTTATTCCGCGTCCAATTTACTGTATGCCATTAGATCAGGACTGGGAAGCACAGCCCAATCTTACCATGCTTGGTGATGCAGCCCATGTAATGCCGCCATTTGCGGGTGAAGGTGTAAATATGGCAATGCGTGATGCATTGGAACTAAGCGGCTGTCTTACATCCGACAAATACCCCACTTTGCAGGAAGCAATTGCTGCCTATGAAAAAAATATGCGCGAAAGAGCCTCTGACGCAGCAAAAGAATCGCTTGAAAACGGAGAAAGAATGCACAGCCAGGAAGCTCTCGAAACAATGCTGGAGTTTTTCAGCGAACACTAAAAAAACCGAGTTTTTTTAAATGATATAAATCCGTCTCACAACCGAGCCGGATTATTTTTTATATTTATCATCTTTAGTACATAAGCAAAAAAGCACTACTCTGAATGGATAGCAGAAATGCTGCAAATAACTGAAACCAGAAATATAAAATGATTGATTTTAGTAAAGATTATATTTTAGAAAATGACAGAATTATTTTAAGACCCCTGAATGAAAATGATTTTGATCTTCTTGTTGAGTTTTCTGTTAATGAACCAGAACTCTGGAATTTTAACGCTTTGGGACCAAGCAGCCCGGAATATTTAAAAACATATATTGAAACCGCATTGAACAACAGGAAAAAAAAGGCAGATTACCCTTTCATTGTAATTGATAAAGCAGAAAATAAAGCAGTTGGAAGCACCCGTTTTTATGCCATCAATCCGGAGAATAAAACACTGGAACTCGGATATACATGGTATGGCAAAAAATATCAGAGAACATATGTTAATAAGAATTGTAAATATCTGCTTTTAGAATTTGCTTTTGAAAAGCTCGGTATGGAACGCGTTGGTTTTCGGGCTAACAGTTTAAACAAACAAAGCATTTCTGCAATGAAAAGTATTGGCTGTACAGAGGAAGGCGTTTTAAGAAACTTTTCGGCAGATGCACGCGGCAATCGAATTGATGCCATAGTTCTCAGCATTATAAAAGACGAATGGTTCAATACTGTAAGACAAAATTTAAAAGAAAAAATAAATTTGCTTTGATCTTATACAAAATTCTGTATAATAAATTTTCATTGAACTTATTTTGGGAAAAACTGAAATTGTTTACATTTAGCTTATTTAAAAACTAGCACAAAACCGTGATGAATTACAGTTTCAATAGTCATTAACATGAATGAACCTCAGCAAAACTGTAATAAATCATTAAAAAACGATCAAAAAAACATATGAGAAAATTAATGACAATCTTATTGATGGCGCTGTGTGCAATCTGTTTTGGTCAGAAAACCGTTCATTTTGCGGATTCAATCCGGAAAGCTTATCACATTCCGGAAATAAGCTACGCGGTTATCGACAGCAAATCTACACTGGAAATTGCGGCATTAGGAAAACACGCTGTTGATCTTCCGGACACGGCAACTTTAAACGACAGATTTCATATCGGTTCCAATACCAAAGCAATGACTGCATTTATCATTGCCAAATATGTTGAAAACGAAAAATTAAAATGGACGACTAAATTTTTCGATCTGTTTCCCGAATGGAAGCCGAAAAGCAAACCCGAATACGCCAATATTACCTTACAGGATCTCCTTTCTCACCAAGCAGGAATTCAGCCGTTTCAGGGAGAAGACGATCCCAAAATTCCGGATTTTAAAGGAACGCATCAGGAAAAAAGAAAGCAGTTCGGAGAATTTGTACTTACGCTGGAACCTATGAAAACAGACGAGCAGCATCCGTTTATCTATTCCAATGCAGGATATACTTTAGCGACTTTAATGGTAGAGAAAGTAACGGGCAAAAGCTGGGAACAACTGGATGATCAGGTCTTTAACAAAGATTTAAAATTAAACGTACAATTATCGTGGCCGGAAAATCAGAAGCAGAAAGACACTTGGGGACATTTTACGGAAGATGGCAAACTACAGCCTGTTCCTTCCACATTTGATTATCATCTGGATTATACAGAACCTTCGGGAGATATCAATATAAAACTGAAAGATTACATCAAATTCATTCAGCTTAATATTCAGGGACTTGAAGGAAAAAACAATTATCTGAAAGCCAAAACGTATACTTTTATTCACAAAGGAATTCCGAATTATTCGATCGGATGGTTTAATATTTACGAGAACGGAAAGGAGCTTTCTACTCATTCCGGTACAGCAGGAACGTATTACAGCCTTGTTCATATCGACAGACTAAAGCATAAAGCGTATATTATTTTAACCAACTCTTTTAATCCGGATACACAACAGGGCGTGAGACTTTTAATGAGAAAGCTGAAGGAAAACTATGGGAGTTAGAATTGATTTGCTGAACGCCACTGAAAAAAACGGAACAAATGCTTAAGAAAATCCGCAGACAGCTCACCTTATTCGTAGAACACGAAAGCGCTGCAGTAATTGAAGCTGTGAGACAAAAATTTAATCCGAAACAAAGCCAACTCATCAAAAGTCATGTTACATTGTGCAGAGAAGACGAAATTAAAGATATTGAAAGAGTATTAAAAAACATCTCCAGTCTCGCACAATCCCAAATGATCATTGATTTTGGTAAACCAATAAGGTTTGATAATGGAAAAGGAGTCTTGCTGCCTGCAAAATCTGACGATGATTTTAAGAAATTACGAAGAAATATTTTAACAGGAGTGGTTGAAAATCCCAGATTACAGGAACCTCACATTACGCTTATGCATCCCAGAAATTCAACCTGTACAGATGATATTTTTAAGAAAATAAGCTTGTTTAATTTTCCTGAAACATTAGTTTTCAAAAATATCGACCTCATAGAACAGACTGATGATCTGGAATGGAAGACGCTGCAAAGATTTCCATTGTCTTAAAATAAAATGATAGCATTAATGCAACCAATCCTACACCAGCCGGTTACGATATTGGCTTGGAGAACAGCCCAATACTTTACGAACATAACGACTAAAAAATGAGAGGCTTGAAAAATGAAGCGTATTAGCTATTTCTGAAAAATTGAGCTGAGTGTTTTGTAAAAGTATTATTAAATGCCGGGTAGTGTAATTTTCAATCCATTCAGAAGGTGTCTTACCACTGGCTTTTTTACTGATTTCAGTCAGATATTTTGGAGTAATAAATAATTTCTCTGCATAAAACTCAACTGTTCTGTTTTCCATACAATGTTGCTGGACAAGTTGCAAATATCGCTCAAACAAATTACCTTTCTGAGCTGATACATTTCTTTTTTGAATTTCAGACGAAAAAATATTCCACATATCCATTACTAAAATTTGCAATTGGTGACCGACAATTTCCATACGAAAACGATGGTAAAGATCTTGATATTTCGTCATTAACATTTTAAAGTTTGCTGAGCAAACATCAGCATCTGATTTGGAAAGCTTAACCACAGGCGTTTCTTTAGAAAAGAGATAGCCTTTTATCCCCCAGCTAATATCCGGATTATTTTTGCTCATTAGTTCAAAATAAACGGATAAGCAGGTTGCTTCAAATTTTTCATCACATTGAACTATTTCAAATTCAACATCAGGGAGTAAAATGGTCAGACTATTTTTATCAAGTTTAAATGGATTTCCATTGATTTTTATTGTGGCTTTCCCCTTAAGACAGAGAATATGAACAAAATATTTTTGAAAATTTAACCCTCTAAAATCGGATATTCTAGCAACTTTTCTAGAAATAATTTCATTATTGTTTTCCTCTAAAATCATTTTGTATTGTTTGAAAGCACAAAAATAGTAAAACCGTGTTTTGTACAAACATTACTGTCATATATAACATATAATATTTTTAAACATAACATATTTTTGCACTTATAAATTTTATTAAAATGAAAAAAGAAAGCAATGTCAATCATAGAGATTTCGGGATTAATATTCTTTAGCAACGTCGGCAATTTCCACCACATTGCTTCAAACATTATTATCTCAAAAGCAAACAAAAAATAATAAATAATGAATTTAAAAAATACTATTGGCTATATGCCAAAACGAAAATTAGGAGCACTTGAAGTCTCTGCAGTAGGGCTTGGCTGTATGAATTTAACTTGGGCTTATGGAACAGGAGTTGATAAAAATAAAGGCATTTCTCTTATTCGTAATGCTTATGAAAAAGGTATTACTTTTTTTGATACCGCAGAAGCGTATGGTCCTTTTATCGATGAAGAATATGTGGGCGAAGCATTAAAACCAGTGAGAGACAAAGTAGTGATTGCTACTAAGTTTGGTTTTGATATTAATTTTGAAACCAAACAATTCGAAGGTTTAAATAGTCGCCCTGAACACATAAGAAAAGTTGTGGATATGCAGCTAAAACGCTTAAAAACCGATTATATTGATTTACTTTACCAACACCGAGTTGACCCAAATGTACCTATTGAAGAAGTTGCAGGTTTAATGAAAGATTTAATCACAGAAGGAAAAATTATACATTATGGACTATCAGAAGCAGGATCAGAAACTATTCGCAAAGCTCATAAAATTCACCCTGTTACAGCTGTACAAAATGAGTATTCACTTTGGACAAGAGATTCCGAGCCTTTTGCATTTCCTGCCTGTATTGAATTAGGAATAGGCATTGTACCTTGGAGCCCATTGGGAATGGGTTATCTTACAGGAAAAATTAACAGTTTAACAAAATTTGTGGATGGTGATTTAAGAAATCGTTTTCCTCGTTTTACACCGGAAGCTATTAAAGCCAACCAACCTGTTGTTGATTTATTGAAAAAGATGGCTTTACAAAAAAATTCAACACCTGCAAAAATTGCTTTGGCTTGGCTGCTTGCTCAACATCCAAGCATTGTTCCTATTCCGGGAACAACCAATCTGGATCATTTAGATGAAAATATTGATGCTGTAAATGTTCATCTAACTGCCGAAGATCTGCAATTAATAAAAACAGAATTCGAAAAAATTACAATTACGGGCGACCGCACAAGCGAATCATTGAAATTAATGAGCGATGTAGAACACGAATTAAAAAAAAATAATCTAAAATAAAATGAAAAATATAATTTGGGCTTTAACCTTATTTCTAGTAACAATTAATCTAAACGCACAAAAAATGGACAATAAAAATTTAGAAAAACGTATTGCAACTATTGAAGACAAAATGGCAATCAAAAATGTAGTGGATGTCTTTTCTAACTTGGCAGATACGAAAGAAATAGACAAACAGGTATTTCTTTTTACCGAAGACGGAGTTGTGAATTCCGTCACCAATGGACAAAACAATATTCTGAAAGGACGATTGGAACTCAAGCAGGCTTTCTCGGCTTTTCTTTCAAATTTCCATACAGTATATCATCAAAATGGACAACAGACTATTGATGAATTAACTGAAAACACTGCAAAAGCAACGTCTTACTGCCGTGTAATTTTAATAGGAAAACAAGAAGGAAAGCAAATGAAAACCACACTTTACACAATTTATAAAGACGAATTTGTAAAACAAAATGGGCATTGGCTCATTAAACACCGTACTTCAAATTTTGTAGATAGTGAAACAGAAGAAGTGAAATAAGTAAATAAAAGCACTGCTAACAAGATATTGTTATAATGACGGCTGATAGAAGTAACTGAACTATGCTACTTTTGTCAGCCTTTAGTATTATTTTTAAATTTGTTTTTTTTAAAATTTCCGATATCGCAGATTTGCAATCCGTGAGAAATAATATATCATTTTAAATCCACCAGTTCTGACAGAGAAACTTCCAAAGCAGCAGCCAATTCCAGTAAAGTATAAAGTGTAGAATTTACTTTTCCGTTTTCCAATTTTTCAATTGCCTGTCGGTCTTTGTTACAGGCACAGGCAAAATCCGACTGGCTCCACCCTTTCTGTTCGCGCAGTCTTATAATCCTTTTACCCAATTCTGTTTTTAGCTGTTCTCTGGTCATAATCCGCGACATCGTGTAAAAACGTTATTCTATTAGCTAAAAACGTCTACCCTACTTCAAAATCAAACAATTCTTTCGGATGTACTTCTAAGCCTTTCGCTAATTCCTGTATGGTAGAAATTCTAACATCAACTTCTCCTTTTTCAATTTTGCTAATATTACTATGGTCGACATCGCATTTTTGAGCTAATTCCCGATAGCTTAATCCTAATTCTTTTCTAAATTTTTCAATTCTTTTCCCAAAAGTTATCCGAAATTCAATTCTATCCATTCCATTGTAAATGTTAACGTTGTGATTTAGAAAGTTTCCAACTGTTCTCAGAATTTACTCATCAATTTTATATTTTTCTATATCAAAGTCAAAATCGAATAATTCTTTTGGCGGAATTTTAAAGGCTGAAGCCATTTTAAGAATAGTTTCAATGGTTGGATTTCCTTTACCGTTTTCAAACTTATTATAATTACTGGAATCGAAAACGGAATTTTCAGCAACAGCGTCCATAGAATTGTATTTCTCCTTCCTAATCTCCTTGAGATGTTCAGAAAAACTCTTCATATACAATTTTAAAACGTCTTTGCTATCCATTATTTTTAGAATTAACAGCAATTTTGAAATTTAATGCTGTTGTTAAGATTTTCTCTTTATTTCGATTTCTCTTACAAACTCATATTTATCCTCTAAAATTGGCTGTTCAGGCCAAAAGTCTTTGGGAGAGCAACCCAAAGCTTTTGATATTAAGTTTAAACTTTTAATATTATATTTAGCGGTTTTGGAGTGTGCTTCAATGTCTGAAATATAACTCGTACTCTTGCCGATAGCCAAAGAAAGAGAAGTTTGACTAATTCCTCGTTGTTCTCTTATTTCTTTCACCTTTGAAATTATATATCGTTCTATTTCGTCTAAAGAATCATGCATAAATGTTGACGTAGTTATTCAGAAAGTTTCCAACTTTTTTTAATCAAAATTAATATCTAATAAATCTTTAGGCGATACATTCAGACCTTTCGCCAGATCAATTAATGTGGTAAATGCAAAGTTTCTTTTTCCATTTTCTATATCACTTATTGTAGCCTTAGTAATTTTGGAGCTGTTAAGAACAACATCATCTTGGGTAAGTCCAGATTTGAGCCTTAAATTTTTAACGTGTTCTCCAAATTTTCTTAGTATCTCATCTTGTAAAACGTCCATTTGTAAGCAGTTTACACAAAGGGCGTAATTTTTTTTATAAATTTTATTACAAGAACTTGTAACAAATAGTAAATTTCGTATATTTGAAAAAGATTATTATTCAGAATGCTAAAAAGATTCTGATATAGAGTCGCCAAAATTAATAAACAAATAATTGCTTATTTAGAGATAAAAAACACAATTTATCATATACCCTTGGTTTGTATAGGCAGGAAGTTCAGGTATTTTTACAGCTTCCTCCTGTACAGCCAGAAAAATATAAAAACAAATAACCAAAAACCAAATTTATCAGATAACAAAAACACCATGATGAATTCAAGAAAACTTAAAATCCATTCAAGATTTCAGAAAAGCAGCAACCAACTCATTATCGTTCCGGAAATAATACTCAGAGGAAAATGGCTTGATGAACTGGGTTTCGGAAAAGGAAAAACTATACACATCCAGCAAAAGAAAAAGAAGCTCACCATTACTGTTGCGAAATAGTATAATCTGAAAAATGCATTTCGTTTCCCGCAGACTGCGCGAGATTTCCTGCGTTTGCAGGCAATGTAAAACAACCCTGTTTGTAAACTCCTGCAACTGCATTTGCTTTCCCGCAAGTTGCGCAAGATCTCCGGAGTACTCCGGAAATCTAAAACAACCTTGTTTGTAATCTCCTGCAACCGTATTTACTTTCCCGCAAGTTGCGCAAGACTTCCGGAGTACTCCGGAAGTTTAAAACAACCCTGTTTGTAATCTCCTGCGACCGTATTTGGTTTCCCGCAAGTTGCGCAAGACTTCCGGAGTACTCCGGAAATGTAAAACAACCTTGTTTGTAATCTCCTGCGACCGTATTTGGTTTCCCGCAAGTTGCGCAAGACCTCCGGAGTACTCCGGAAATCTAAAACAACCTTGTTTGGAACTAGCGGAGATGACGATAGCGCGGATTGTGACATAGGTTGTCTTTATTCTTACAAGAAAGAAAATAAAAGTTTGTAAGTTTAAAATCTATATCGTAATATTGCAATATAAAATTAAAGAAAAAAAATGGGAGCAACTAAAACAGACCATTTTACAGACCAACAAAATACTGTTGCAACACTTTTAAAAGCGTTGGGGCATCCTGCAAGGGTGGCAATTATAGAATATTTAGTGAAAGTTGATACTTGTATTTGTGGTGATATTGTAAACGAACTGCCACTTGCACAGCCTACTGTTTCACAACACCTGAAAGAACTCAAAAATGCAGGACTGATAAAAGGCAGTATTGAGGGAAATTCAATCTGTTATTGCATTGAAGAAGAAGCTATCGAGAAGCTGCAAAATTATTTCACCAACATTTCAATAAAACTTTCTAACAAGAAAAACAACTGCTGTTGAACTAAAAACAAATAAAAATGAAATTATCACAAGTAAAAGCACTTTTGCCTACATTAGACAATGTTACGTTTAAATTGGAAAACGGAACTTTCGTTCCTGAACATTTTCACGTTACCGAAATCGGAATGGTTACTAAAAACTTCATCGATTGCGGCGGAACAATACGCCAAGAAAAAATGGTAAACTTTCAGTTGTGGAATGCAAACGACCTCGAACATCGTTTGAAACCCATAAAGCTTTTAAACATCATCGAGCTTTCGGAAAAGCAATTGAACATTGAAGATACTGAAATTGAAGTTGAATATCAAAGCAATACAATCGGAAAATACGGGCTGGCTTTTGACGGGGTAAATTTTATTTTGCAAAACAAAACAACGGCTTGTCTGGCAAATGACAAATGCGGTATTCCGCAGGAAAAACAAAAAGTAAATTTATCTGACCTCACAATGCAATCCGCTTGCTGTACCGTTTCATCGGAAAACGTTAAAAATAATTGCGGCTGTAACGCCAATGTTGATGAAACTGTAAGTTCCGACAAAAATGTTTGCTGCTGATGAAATCTTTTTTCATAAAACACAAAAAACCAATTATTATAACAACTTCGGTTATTGTGCTACAGCTCATATTCGGTTTTGATCCGAAATTTTTCATCATAAACATCATTTGGTTATTTGTATGACAAACAGAAAGAAAATTCTGGTGCTTTGCACGGGCAATAGCTGCAGAAGCCAAATTGCAGAAGGATATCTGAGGTATTTTGCAAATAATGAAGCAGATATTTACAGTGCGGGGGTTGAAACACACGGGGTGAACCCCAAAGCCGTTGCCACAATGCAGGAAGATAACATTGATATTTCAAAACACACTTCAAACAACATTAAAGAATATTCCGACATTGAGTTTGATTTTGTAATTACAGTTTGTGACAACGCAAAAGAACGTTGTCCCTATTTTCCGAGCAAGGCAAAAAAATTTCATCAAAACTTTCCAGATCCGGCAAAGGTTACCGGAAAAGAAGAAGCAATTAAAGAGGAGTTTAGAAAAGTAAGACAACAAATAAAAGACTATTGCCAACAGTTTATCGCAGACAATTTATAGCCAGGTTTCGCGATTTTACAATATGGAAATTAAAGTTACAGATTGCAAATCTGCGACATCGGGAGAAAATATTTTAAATGAAAGAATGAAAAAAATATATTTAATATTTTTATTGCTTTTTTTATCTAATTTTAAATGTCAAGACATTAATAGAGTTAAAATTAGAGATTCTTTAGCAACAGCTGTATATGATAATAAAATGAAATTGAGTAATGAGTTAATTACAAATTTTAAAAATTTAGACTATTCAAAACTCAATAAGAAAATCATTAAAGATATAGGGTTTAAAAATTTAAAAAGTAAAAATATAATTTTCTATTATAATGGCTATTGTGATCATTATATCGATGACGACCTATTCTCCATTCATTTTTGTGCTTACAAGACCATATGTCCCGCATATAACCAAACTCATTTTTGGACAGAGAAAACAATAAAATACATTGTGAGCAAATACAATGTTAATTTGATTCCTTATTTGGGTTACGTGGATAGTTTTATTACTGACGATAAACCTTACCAGACTTTTGAAGAAAAAATTAAACCGTATTATTATGATAATTCTAAAGATATAATACTAACAGCAAAGAAAGAATCTAAAGGATTGTTTATTGAAAAATATAAAAACCCGAATGGAAGTAAAACTGAAGATATCTTACCATTTTATTACTTTTCTAACAAAGGAGAAAAAAGTGAGTTAATTTTAAGAAAAATTCAGGGGAAAGCAGAAAATTATCAATCCATATTTATTTCTTTTGAAAATATAAAAGATAAAATTGTTATTGTTAGATTCAAGTATAATCAAGACGAATCAGGAGAATTTCAAGATAGTAAATATAAAGTCTATCAATATAAAAATAAAAAATGGAAAGAAATTCCCCCCAGAGAAGAGTATAAATCAACTTATTAAACTCGATAGCGCGGATTTGCAATCCGTGATTTACAATATGAAAATTACAAATCCGTGACATCGCGAGAATTACACTGATTTTGTGAAGTTTTTTTACAAATAATCTAAAGGACTTTTGACTTTACTTTTGGAAATATCTGTAATATGGGTGTAAATTTCTGTGGTTTTAATATCATTATGCCCTAAAAGTTCTTTAATTATTCTGATATCTGTACCGTTTTCCAAAAGATGCATTGCGTAAGAATGGCGCAGTGTATGAACAGTTGCGGGAGAACTGATGTTTGCCTTTTTCAATGAGTTTTTAAATACCTGCTGCACACTTCTTTTTGAGTATTGTTCTGTATTTTGACCTTCAAACAAATACGTTTTCGGCTGATAGATTTTAAAATAAACTCTCAATAATTCGAGCAATTTGGGAGAGAGGTTTACGAATCTGTCCTTCTTCCCTTTTCCCTGTCTGATTAAAAGAACAGATTCCTGAGATTTTATATCCGATATTTTCAGTTCCAGAACTTCACTTAATCTCAGACCACACGAATAGATTGTAGTAAGGAGAGCTTTATGCTTTATATTCTCGGTACATTCAAGGATCTTTTTTACTTCGTTGCGGGTAAGAAATTTAGGCAACTTTGTTTCTCTTCTTTTAGGATACAGATGTTTAAGATTGATATCCTTACCAAATAATAATTTGTAAAATTTAGCAATACTCGAAAGAATAATGCTTTGATGCGATGCAGAAATATGATGTTTATTAATTTTCCAAAAGATAAATTTTTCAACATCTTCTAAAGAAATATCAAGCGGATCTGTATACTTTTGAGAAGCCATACTCAAAAAATTCTGAAGAGCACTTGAATAGTTTTTTACAGACGATGAACTGTATCTTTGAATAATTAATTTCTCTTTGTAAGAATTTACAAGCGAAATAATTTCCATGGTTAAGTTTTCATCAAATATATAAAACTTCACCCATACAAAAAAAATAAAACCTCAGAAAAATACACTTTACAAGCTTTTAAATCAGCAATTTAACCAATATTATTGTATTGATTATAAAATGAATGGACGCATGTTATAAATCTTGTATTTGCGCAATGCGTAAATTTAAATGTCAGCGATTATACTAAGACAAACATTAAAATAAAACAATATGGAAAACTCATTAATCTTTCAAAATTCACCACAAGTAACAATAGCAACTAACAAGTTTATAAATGTTCCTGTTATTTTAAAATACGAAGACACCAATATGATTGAAGTTATTAAGGAAGAAGGTATTGGATTTACAACACAAATTCCAATATACCATCAAGACGGGACTTATTTAGCTAAAGTAAAAGGAACTAGAATGTACTTAACCAAAGACGGTGAAAAAGCAGGTTTAAAAATTGAAAAGCATCACAATTTGTGGGTATGTACAATGGACAAACAAATCTTGTTTGAGATACAACAACAAACAGGTGATGCTTTTAAAACGAATGCGGAACTCTATACACCTGATGGCTATTTCGTAAAATGTTCAGCTTCACCATCTCCAAACCTTATTGACACGACTGGAAATGAATTGAAAATTGGAGGAATATTTATGTCTGGAAATACATTTTTGGGTTGCCAAATTGGGATTTGGCTTAAAAAGAATGGTTCATGCCTAATTGGCGTGAATGGCTAATCACTTCACTTGACAAAAAATTACGACGCTTAGGTAATATGGTGACTGACGTACTTCTGAGAAAAATTTGAGCAGAGCTCAATCTCAGTAGTTCTATTAAACTTTACTACAAAAAAATTCTCCACCTTCGTAAAGTCACCGAAACGTTATGCTCAATGCTTAAGAATAAGAACACCAAAAAAAATCAGATAATTATGTCAAACATCAAAATAACGCTTATTGCCACCCTGTTGACATTGACTGGGATGGTATATGGACAAGACAACCCGATAGCGCGGATTTGCAATCCGTGATTTTAATTTCCATATTGTAAAAGCATGGATTATAAATCCGCGACATCGGGATTATTTATCCAATTCGGAATAATACTCTTCAAAATCAAAAACAATATCAAATAATTCTTTTGGATGTATTCTTAATCCGGTAGCAATTTCAATGAAAGTACTGAGCTGACAATCGATTTTGTTATTGGCAACATCACTAATTCTTGCCGCTGTAACATTGCACTTTTCAGAAATCTTAGAATATGGAATCTCTCCTTTTATTTCTTTTATTTTTTCTGAAACCAGTTTTTTGATTTCATCGGTCTTAAATTCATTCATAACTGCACTCTTTTGTGCAAATTGAAATTATTAGTATAAATTACCATTACTGAATTCGGTAATACAAAAGTATTTTTATTACATTTGCCGAACAATTAATTGATTAGAAGAAGTTTATTACGTTTGATGAAATATAAAATCATTAAATGCCGTAATAAATTGCTTATTTAGAGATAAAACACAATTTATCATATACCCTTGGTTTGTATAGGCAGGAAGTTCAGGTATTTTTACAGCTTCCTCCTGTACAGCCAGAAAAATGTAAAAACAAATAACCAAAAACAAATTTATCAGATAACAAAAACACCATGATGAATTCAAGAAAACTTAAAATCCATTCAAGATTTCAGAAAAGCAGCAACAAACGCATCATCGTTCCGGAAATAAGGCTCAGAGGAAAATGGCTTGATGAACTGGGTGTCGGAAAAGGAAAAACTATACACATCCAGCAAAAGAAAAAGAAACTCACCATTACTGTTGCGAACTAGCAAAATCTGAAAAATGCATTTCGTTTCCCGCAGACTGCGCGAGACTTCCTGCGTTTGCAGGAAATGTAAAACAGCCCTGTTTGTAAACTCCTGCAACTGCATTTGATTTCCCGCAGATTGTGCAAGACCTCCGGAGTACTCCGGAAGTTTAAAACAACCTTGTTTGTAATCTCCTGCGACCGTGTTTGGTTTCCCGCAAGTTGCGCAAGATCTCCGGAGTACTCCGGAAGTTTAAAACAACCTTGTTTGTAATCTCCTGCGACCGTGTTTGGTTTCCCGCAAGTTGCGCAAGACCTCCGGAGTACTCCGGAAATCTAAAACAACCTTGTTTGGAACTAACGGAGATGACGATAGCGCGGATTTGTAATCCTTGATTTTACAATATGGAAATTAAAGTCACGGACTGCAAATCTGCTATATCGGTGAATATTCAGCAGAAGAAAAACAAGATCATCATTACGGTGGATGAATTATCAATAAAATTCAATTTGAAAAACTGTAATCTTTATACTTTTTGGAGCTAACTTTTGCTTTTTGAAAATTAAAATTCTTATATTTGGCTCCTTATATTAAAAAACTAAATACGGATGAAAATCGAATTAGAAACCCTACTTTCATTTGAACATGAAAAATTTCCCAAAATTCTGGACATAGATATTGATGAAAATTCCTCCTCCATTGGCGAACTCATTTCAAAAATTCACGAACTTTTACACATTCCTACTAATTTTGAACTAAAGTGGGAGCATCTGACAGAGAAAATATCGTGTACATATTATTTCATTGAAAAAAAAGAATTTAACGAGTACACTATGATTACGGATCTGGAAGAAAAGATTTCTGGTTTCCCTAAACACGGGCAGGACGGAGCATTACATTTATTTATAGATGGAAGCACAAAACTTGTTAATTAATTACAGATGGAGAGAAGACCTTCTCAATGATCAGGAAATCAAGAAAAATTTACAGCAAGGAAGAAATTTAGTTATAATAAAAGACTTTCCGTTAGATGATGAAGAACTGGAAACATTCATCAGCAGATTGGGAATTGCCATAAATGAAAGACGAAATAATAATGGTAAAGCGGTTTTTGATGTAAAAATAGCCCGTCTTAATAATTTCTTCACATCCATTGCAAATTCTAACTTAGAATTTCCTTTACATACAGATTGTGCCGATTTTGATGTAATTCCGAACGTTATAGGTTTGCTGTGTGCAGAACCTGCAGATCATAATGAAGGCACCAGTAAGTTTATGTTTCTTCATACGTTACTGGATCATTTACCGCAAGATGAAGTACAGAAACTTTCAGAAAAAAAATGGAAATTCAGAAATCGGCAGAGAAGTATTTTGCAAATAGAAAATGGAAGGTATACAATCTGTTATGACAGAATTACTATGGAATCCTTTTCGAAATTAAATCCTGACGAAATTGAAGAATTAAATAAACTGGATGCACTTTTCAAACGTTTTTCCTTTAGCATTAAACTGGAAAAAGGTGATTTAATCTTATTCAGAAATGATCTGTTGCTACATGGAAGAGAGAAAATTAACATCAACTCCCAAAGACTGCTGAAAAGAATCAGATTCTCAATTGCTAATTTTTCCTAAAGAAAATTTTGCTTCCACAATCTTTTAAAAAACTAATAAAATTACAGATCCATGAGTTTTTATTTCACTATCCAATCAGAAAAAGAAATCACGTATAGACAATTAATCAACGAGTTACCTCTTGAAAATATAGAATTTGGTCACTTAGAAGACATTGATGATTATATTGGGGAAAATAATTACAAAGCTTTTATTAAAAACAAATCTACACGCGGCGTAAATTTAAGCCATCGCGAACAAAACTATTCCGTAAGCCTGAATGTAATTGCCAGTGAAACCGATTTTGAAATTGCATTACTTATTGTTGAAGCCCTTTCCAAACTTACAGAGGCTGAAATATTACCAGAAGACAGAGAAACTCCTATTGACATAGTTACCTTTAGAAACCATTATGATAAGAACTGGATAGAAGAAGAAAAATATCTGGGAGTAAGTATTTTCTTAGACAAAATCGGTAATGATGGAGATACGTTAGAAATAGCATGCTGTTATATGAGTTATCTGGTTGGTCCCGATATTCATAAAAAGCTGGATGCAGGTTCCGAGAAATCTTATTACGAAGGGTTAGTAAGCTATATCAGCAGCACACAATTTTGGGACAGAGAAAAATACCACATTCCAAGTATTATAAGATTTACAGATAAAGATACGGGTGAAGATAAGGAGCTTGTTCTTTTATACCAAAATGGAAATCAGTTTTTAAGCAAAGCAGATGAAGTAGTTTTATCAGACGGAGAATCCAGAATTAAAATTCCGTATGATAAAATAAAATTACTGGCAACTGAAAAATTTCATTTAGTAGATGAGAAACAATATGTGGTGGATGAATTAACGGATGAAGAGTATAAAAGTATTTATCTGAAGGCAGTGGAAATTTCTTCTGTAAATAAGGCTGAAAATACAACAAAACCAGAATCTGAAATCAGAACTCCAAAGAAATGGTGGGAATTTTGGAAGTAATAACGGGTTGAAATGAAACATTTGTGAAAATTGCTTTATATTTTTAGTAAAACAAAAAAACAGGACTATGAATTTCAGACAAATTTTATCAAAACCAGAAAAGAAAATAAAAGTAATTTTAACGTATAGGATTGACGAATCTGATATAAGAAATTCTGAATTTGCACATTTTAAAATTGTGGATTTTTCCGACGTTCTTCAAAAAAATAATTATGATCCTTTAAAAGATTCAGAGCTGAATAAACTTGAATACCTTTCTAAAATGATTATCAGCTCGGAAGATAATATTGTAATTTACAACACAAGATCGAATCTGGAAGATTTTGATACCTTGTCTGAAATGTTAAAGCCGTACGAATTAATCATCGACAATATTTTAGTACCCAACGAATCCAAAAGAAAACAACAACTTATTGATGGACAGAAAGCGTATAGAGAGCACAATCGCTGGCTGAATTTTTACCCCGGAGAAATTGAAGAAAATCATAAGTACTTTGAACAGAGAATTAACACCTTAAAAGAAAAGTATAGAAATACTGAAACAAAAATATCAGAGATCTAAATCCTGATAACCCGATGTCGCGGATTTGAAATCCGCGACATCGGGTGAAATAATATATCATTTTAAATCCACCAGTTCAGACAAAGAAACTTCCAAAGCAATAGCCAATTCCAGCAAAGTATAAAGTGTAGGATTTACTTTTCCGTTTTCCAATTTTTCAATTGCCTGTCGGTCTTTATTACAGGCACGGGCAAAATCCGACTGGCTCCAACCCTTTTGTTCGCGAAGTCTAATAATTCTTTTACCCAATTCTGTCTTTAGCTGTTCTCTGGTCATAATTCAAATGTCAGCTAATTCGCTTACAAAATTGTCATACAAAAAGTTGACAAATTGATTTTTTTTATATTTTTGTCATATAAAAATACGACAATGATGAATTCAAGAAAACTTAAAATACACTCAAGATTTCAGAAAAGCAGCAACCGACTGATCATCGTTCCGGAAATCCGCCTCAGAGGAAAATGGCTTGATGAACTGGGCTTCGGAAAAGGAAAAATGGTGAATATTCAGCAAAAGAAAAATAAACTGATTATTACGGTGGATAATTGAGCATGCATAAATTCTTAGATCATTATCATTTTAATAAACTTTGGAGCACTTTGCCTTTAAAAATGTCTTTCTTTTATTCAAAGGAATACATATATTTGAATCCTTAAATTATTAAAAACCCTTATATTATTCAGCCATGAAAAAACATTACATTTTTCTTTACCTCCTTTTGTTCCCGATAGTTTCCTTTGCACAGGATATTAAATTCAAGAAAGACAAAGTACTAATCGACGGCAAAGAGGCTTTTAATACCGAAAGAGCCGGAACGTTTGGTGCTGCGGGTTACGATATATCTCCTTTAGATTCAACTAAGCCTTTCCTTTCCCTAATATCCAATAATGGCGGAACTCATATGGAACTATCTGATGATTACGTTATCATAAGATTTTTAATCGTGGGGAAAAATCTTGAAATTTCCGGTGGAGATATCAGGAAAGCTTTAAAATTATTACTTAAAAATGAAGTTATTGTAAACGGAAAACTTGATGAATCGAAAATTGATATTTTCATCAGCAATTACGATGAAAACATTTCAGGAAGAACATTAATCAGAAGATAATTGATTATCAAACTTAATAGATACCCGCTCTACAAAAGGTAGAGCGGTTTTTTTATATTTGATAACAGATTATATCTTCAGATATGCATTAAAAAAATTATCCCGAAATCCGCATCAGAGGAAAATGGCTCGATAAAATAGGCTTCGGAAAAGGAAAAATGGTGAATATTCAGCAAAAGAAAAATAAACTGATTATTACCGTTGATGAGTTATAAATATGATATGATGTATTTGTTATTCGCAACATTTAATTATAAAATTCAATCATAAAAAACTCAAATTTTGCACTCTTTTTGGTTAAATACTTTCCGTACCTTTGATTATATCTGAAATTTCAGGAAATTATTCATCATCAATAAACATCACAGCATGAAAATACTCATCATTGGCGGTAACGGAACCATCGGAAAAACAGTAGCAGCACATTTTAAAGAGAACAACGAAGTTGTAATTGCTGGAAGAAATTCCGGAGATGTAACGGTGGATATTGCAGACAGCGATTCCATTAAAGAAATGTTCGAAAAAACAGGAAAACTGGATGCCATCATCTGTATCGCCGGTGAAGCAAAATGGGCTGATTTCAAAGACCTTACCGAAGAAGATTATTATATCGGACTGAAAAACAAACTGATGGGACAGGTTAATCTCGTCCGTATCGGAAAAGATTATCTGAATTCCAATGGTTCTATCACCTTATCTACAGGAATTTTAGCGGATGATCCGGTTGTTCAGACTGCAAGTGCAGCAATGGTGAACGGCGGAATTCACAGCTTTGTACAGGCGGCAGCGCTGGAACTGGAAAACGGAATCAGACTGAACGTTGTCTCTTCCGGAATGGTGGAAGACGCTTATGAAAAATACAGAGATTATTTTCCGGGACACAACCCTATTCCCATGAAAAAAGTCATCAATGGTTACGTAAGAAGCGTAAACGGAAAAGGAAACGGCGAAGTCATCAGAATTTATAACTAAAAAAATATAAGGTTGAATGATGAATAAACTGCCGAAATATTTAAATGATCTCGAAGAAAAAATCTCAAAACACGCTGTTTCAAATCCTGAAATTTCGAAATCAACTGTAGGATGGCAAATCGAACATATTCTGCTGACAATTAATGCCATCATTGAAAACATAGAAAAATCTGATCCCAAAAATTATAAATGGAGCTTTAAGCTTTCGAAAATTATGGTTTTTGCTTTGAATAAAATTCCGCGAGGTCGCGCAAAATCCCCAAAAGTAGTGACTCCGGGACATTATGATGAGCAGACTTTGGAGCAGCATTTGCAATTCACCAAAACGAAAATCAGGCAACTGGAAAATCTTAATCCTGATAAATATTTTAATCATCCTTTTTTCGGAGATTTAAAACTGAAAAAGGCAATTAAATTTCTGGAAATACACACGAATCATCATGTGGAAATAATTAATGATATTTTGAAGAGTAAATGACGAATAACAATCAACTCTTCCACATTATCTGGACAACTTATAATGAATATCCTGTTTGGGATAGAAACGGCTGTTGGAAAAAACTTACTGATACTTACTCGAAATTACGCCACCAGAATATAAGCTGCACATTATCCCACAATTTACCCGATGAATATATCAATAAAACACCACAAAACAACAGGATTCTTTTACAGGAAAAATCTATAAACCAATTGCGGCTTGATATTCATGAACTTTGCAGAGAAAACAGCGACAGAGTAATTGACGGACTTGAAATTAAAGCGCTTCATATTAATGAATCAAAAGTTGAAATAGTCGTGCTTTCGAATATAAAAGTACTCAATCAGAAAATTTCAAGACTGAAAAGCAAAACCTCTTCTGTCCTGTTAAGTTCAAAATATACCGAAGAATTTTCCGGAAACAAAATCTGGGGAAAAGGTTTTTGGTATTCAATGATTTTAAACAAAGAAGATTTGGCGATTGCAATGATACAGAATGGTTTTTCTAAAGAATTTTGAGGAATATGGATTAATTATAAGATTTAATCTGGAAAATAAAACCTACCACACCCAAGAACTTATAGAATTGAAAATGAATAAATAAGCATTATTTAAAATTATAAATAGCTGAATTTAACGTTGGAAATTAACCTGATTTCCACTTATTCAATTTGCGGATTTGTAAAGTAAATTCTATATTTGCCGAAATCAAAAACTAAAAACCGTTGAAATATTTAAATTATACCACAAAAATTACTTTTTATTTGTAAAAGTGTTATTCTATATTTTAACACTTAAAGACACAAGAAAAATTTCATTTAAAATCTACCGCTTACAGTCAGTCATATCCTTTATAAAAAAGATCCGTTAAAAGATTAAAAAACACAAAGTCAGAATTTTAAATTCTTAAAAAGACCAACATTTAAATAAAACATAATGACCAAACAATTAAAGTTTGCAGTTGTATTATTACTAACAGTTGCAAGCATGAATGCAAATGCTCAGAAAAAAGCACCTGCAAAAGCTACAAAGCCTTCTACAGAAAGCAAATCTTCAAAACCAAGCAAGCAGGAAACAATGGATTGGATAGCCGGAAAAATGAAGGAAAACCTAGGATCATACAGAACATTTGTTTCTTATTCCGACGGAAAATTTGTCTATAAAAAGCCATATGAAAGAGAAAACAACTTCTGCACAACAACGATTGACCTTAATAAAATTACAGGAATGAATTCTGAATATTCAGACGATTTCTATGTAACAGGAAAAGGCTGCCTATCAGTTATTTGTGATGGTGAAAAGAATGCTACACTGAATCAGGTATTTTCCATAAGCGGTCCTAACTATAATGACTATTCAGCTCCGTTCAATTTTACCCCGGATCAGATTTTGGTAGAAAGATTAAAAAAAGCGGTTACGACTTTAATTGAATACAACGGATCAAAGAAAGAAGAAGGAGAAGCCTTTTAAAATATCATAAACAAATATTCTTAAAATTAATAACATGAAAAATAAATCAATTTTAGCAGCATCTTTTTTTGCTGTTTCCTTAATGCTTATCTCTTGTGGAGAAAAACCTCAAAACATAGAAATGGGAAAAGAATTCAAAGTGTATGAAAATCCCATTACCGTTTTAAAAGTAGAAGAAAGCAAAATTCTCAGAAACGACAAAGATTCTACCCTGCTTTTTGCTCCCAATGGAAAAAAGTATGTTTATGCAGAAGTGAAAAATCCTAAAAATGAAATGATCTTCATAAAAGCTTTCAATAAAGATGTGGAGGTAAAATATGATGACGATTTATCTTTGTCAGATTACGAACATGATATCGACAAAGGATTTACCGATGATTACTTCCTGATTGATGACAACAGCTCGATTGATAAATTAGTGATTACAGATCCATCAGAATCGCAATTTGTTTTGACGAATCCAAAAATTACAAAATCTACTACTGCAATTTCTCCTGAAGCTCAGAAAATAGTAGACTCTTTTGCTAAAGAAATAAATCTTTTAAATGCTTTTGCTCCATATGTAAAAGATGGTAAAGACGTTCTTTCGATCACGAAAGACGAGGGAGATTTGCCTGTTAACCGTTTGAGCATGAAAGCTGAAGTAAATTACTTTTCCCCGGATGGAAAGCTATATATCTTTAAAGTAACCGATATTATTAAAAACATAGCAAAAGTGTATACAACCTGGGAAAATGGGAAAATTACAAGCATTGTAGTAAAGCCTCATTACAGATAATAAAGCAGATATTAATAAAAAATAGAGTATGAAATTAGGAAGATTATTTGGAATTCTTGCTATTCTGGGAGGAGGTTATGTTACTTACATGGGATATGAAATGATGCAAACCACAGGATCGGTTTTTAAGTTTGTAATAGCAGCGCCGGTTTTTGTTTTAATTGGAATTGCCATGTTATTTTTTCCCGGTGGGGACATTACAACAGCTGAAAGCAGGAATAAGACTAAAGATCCAAAAGTATGGATAAATGAAGCTCCGAAAAGTCACAAAATAGCTTGGCTGGTTGCAGGAGTTGTAGGATTTATCATTTCCATGAACCTCTTTAAAATTTAAATGATAAAGTTTTTAACAAGATTTTGTTGAAATTCTATAAAACTTATACAATGAAAAAAATTAATTTACTTTTACTGATTTTCGGATTCTCCTTTACGATGTTTCAGGCACAAACTTCTAAAAAAAGCATTAATGAAAATCATTTCAAAACATCAGATCTTGTAGATCTTGACTTAAGCAGCAAAGGGTATAATGTAATTACCAAAGCTCCAAAAGGAGCCAGAATAATTCAGGATGGAAAAGATATTGCTGTTTATGGAGGAAAATTTTTCAAAATGACCTTTTCTAAACAAGATTTTTCAAATCCATTTAATGAAGATGAAAAATACAGCAATATTGCCGAGAAAGTAGCAGATATTAAAACATTAGCAAGTGATAAAGAAATGAATCCTGGCTTTGTAAAATTTGAAGCAGAAGATAAAAACGGTTTCCTGAACAGAAGTACAGTAGGCGGTCTATCATTTACTTATGGAGTAAAAGCCGGAGATAATGCCATTATGATCTCTGATGGTATTACTTATGATATATCACCCGATAAATTTACAAAGTATACCGATGAAGATATAAGAGTAATGTATGAAGCTGCAAAAGCAACGGTAGCAAAATAATTATAAAAGTTCTAAAAAGAGTATTTTCATCAGCTCTTAGTTCTGTGAAAGTTTCAGAGTAAACAATACAGAATCCCAGACTTTAGGTTCGGGATTTTTTATATCAGAATAAATGGAAATCGCAAAAACTGTTTTTCCTTTAATTGTTTTCGATATATTTGTTTTCCATATTAGTTTCTAAAATGCTAAAAAACTGATATCCGAAAATAAAATAACCAAACTCAAATATGAAAATTGCTCTTTTCTCAGACATTCACGGTAAAATTCTGTTACCTTTCAAACTTGTTGATCTTTACCAGAAAGAAACGGGCTGCAAAATTGATTTTATCTTACAGTGCGGAGACATGGGAGCCTATCCAAACATCGAAAACCTTGATAAAGCAACGATAAACCACGCACAATACGACAGAGACGAACTCGGTTTTCATGATGATTTCAAAAAAGAAAATCCCGAGATCAGGGCATTTTTGAATGAGCTTAATATTAACATGATCTGCGTTCGCGGAAATCATGAAGACCACGATTTTTTAGATGAACTTGAAAAAGAAAATCCTGACAAAAGCATATTTCCTATCGATATCTACGGAAGAGTTTTCGTCTGCAAATCTGGTTTAGAACAAACATTGGAATCGGAAGATGAAGTTTTACAGTTTGTTGGAATCGGAAGAATCGGAGACCGAAAAGACAGATCCGAAAAGCGCTTTATTCAGGATTACGAAAGAAAGGAAATCAGAAAACTGTTAAAAACTAAAAATACTTTTGATGTCCTGATTACTCACGACAAAGACGACAGCCAAAGCGGTTACGGAATGACTGAAATAAGACAAGTGCTGGACAATGTAATTTTCCAATATCATTTTTACGGACATACGGGAGAGCCTTTTAAAGAGGAAATAGATTCCAACTGCATCACACAGTCTATTAAAATAAAGGAACTGGAATTCAACGAAGACGGAATATTAGAAAACGGCTGTATGATTATTCTCACAAAAGAAAAAGAAGAATTAAGCATTGAAGTTGTTGATCAGAAGCTGACAAATAAAATGACAAAATTTAACTGGAAGTCTCAGTAAAAGAGTATAAAAATTAGTTCAATTAAAACAAAATGGAAAGATTTTCAAACAGTACAGAAGCTGTGATGAATGAAGCTGAAATTGAAATAGAAATCTAATCAAACCCAAACCCCATAATTAAACAAATTATAAAAATGAACGCAACAGAATGGGCAAATAATTATTTCTTAACATTAGAAGAAAAACTTAAAATTCTTAATGTACATTCTTCGGTGGATAAGGTCGTAAGCATTCAGTATAAAGGATTAAATGATTCCGAAATAGATCAAATTGAAGAGGAAATTACGTCAATGTTAAACAATGTTGTACAAACTGTTATTGATGATTATGAATTTGAAGATAATCATGAAGCCATCAATGAAATAAAATACGATTTTGATAAAAAATTTAAATTTAACAGCTATATTAGAGCATTTTACAAAATCAGTAACGGACTGAATATCATATGGCATTCCAATCTGCATTCTTCCGGTTTGGAAAACATCCACACAAAAGATAAAAATATTGAATCTTTCTTTTCGGCAACCCCTGGAGAAGATGCTAGAGCCGATTTTGAAGGTTTCTGTGCTCTGATTCCTCTTCAGGCATTTATAGATCCTTATAAATACTCTATTGAATCTGATTTTGATTATGCAGGATATAATGAAGGGCTAAATAAGGAGGAAGGTTTACAAATGTGCTTTTTAGACTATTTCAATTATTATAACGATACAGCTGTTGTTTTATCAAAAGATGATCCCAATCTCAGCATTATTTTAGGTGAAGACCACAGTGCATCTTATAATGATCTTACCTATTGTGACTTTGTTATTTACATGGAATTTCTACTGGCTACATTTTTTTCGGTTGAACACAGAAGCTCTGAGTTGAAATTACCAAATAATCGAACAGAAACACTGCATGAATTTTTAAAAGAATTTGAAGAATCAGCAACAAAAGATTATAATAAAATCATAGATTTTTTTGCTGATGAAAATATTAAGCCTGAAGATATTTTTAAAAAACCACAATATTAAATCATAAATGAAAAACATACAACTAATTGATCTGGAGAAGCACAGAAATTCTCAATATGAACTTATTGAAGATAAAATCTATAAAAACACAGAAGAGGACATCTATGTTTTTGCAATCAATTTCGAACTGGAAGAAGAGGAAGATTCTCAATATCCGCTTGAAGATGTTTTAGATAAATTTTACCTGCACGTTTCTGATTTTCTTGATGAAGATGCTTTTTACAGCTCAAAAAATATCAGTCTTGAATTAGCAGGAGAATTAGCAGATGTTCAGAACGCCATTCAATCAATTATCGGAAAGAGAGTATATAATTCCGAATATATCGGAAAAGACGGAATTACTTATTTAAAACTGGTGATAGAATAAAATTTAATTGGAAAAATCAGCTCTATCTAAATAAAATCTACATATAAACAATCACAAAAAATGAACAAAAACTTTACAATAGACGATTTACAGGATATATGGCAGAAAGTAAGCATTCTGCACAACGGACAAACATACGGCGGACAAAACAAAAACCAAAAAATAGAATACATCAATCACATCGGAAGTGTGGTATTTGAAATCATCAATGCTTCTAAAAATACTCCTGATTTTAATTTTGATCTTGCCATCAAATGTGCGTTTTTGCATGACACCATAGAAGATACAGATTTCCCAGTCGAAGATCTCGAAAAAGAATATGGCAAACAAGTGAAAGAAGGTGTTCTTGCTCTCACAAAAAATACGGAACTAGCAAAGGAACATCAAATGATCGACAGCTTAAACCGAATAAAGCAACAGCCCAAAGAAGTCTGGGCCGTTAAAATGGCAGACAGAATTTGTAATTTATATGCTCCACCCTATTTCTGGAACGAATCAAAGAAAAAGAAATACCTTGAAGAAGCCAAAGTTATCTATGAGCATCTGAAAGAAGGTAATGAATACTTGGCTAAAAGATTATACGAAAAAATAGAGGCTTATAAAAATAAATGATTAAGATTGAAACACATACTCTTGCAGGACAATTTGATATTGAAATCAAGAAAAACGAAAATTTTTATACCCTTTTAATTATTGCATCCAAATCACAATATTTCAAAGATCACAATGGTAAAGTCTGGAGTGGAAAAATTATCGAAACAGAAAAGCTTTTTGAGATCACAAATCTTATAAAAGAATGTTACAGAAACCCTTCTGTTCCCAAAAGAATAACGATTCTTGACGGAAGATCTATCAAAATCAATTTAAAAGATGATGAATCTCAAATTACATTAAAACTGATAGACATCGATGAAAACACAAACGAATCTGAACTGATACAGAAAATTAAAGAGCTTATAAACGAGGTAATTGGTCATAGCACAACATTAAAGGATTATTTAGATGTTTTTATGTATTAGCCTTCTTAAATTAATGCAAATTCATTTTATTAAATTATGACATACAACGAATTTTACAACAGCATCAACCTTAACAACAATATCGAAAAAAGAGATATGGAAACTTATCTTCTGGCTTTATTGAAGATAGTAGAACACCTAAAAGAACAACCTTTGACAGCCGATTTATTATCGAAAATTCTAATGGATGCATTTACTTCGGAGCCGAAACAATTTGATACAGAATGGTTAAAGATTATAAAAGCGCCGGACGAAAAAAAATTCATCAATTCAAAGACAGGTTCTTCATCCGGCGAATATGATTATACAATTGCCGTTATAAAATTTCAGATTGCAGAGCTGCATAAAATGAAAGGAAAACAGCTGGAAGATGAATGGCGTCATTTTGGAATCGATTCTGAAACTGGCAACCGATGGTATAATTTTGAACCGGATTCTATTTTGGAATGTGGCATGAGATGTTACTTAGACCACGGTGATGATGAAAGTAATGATGAAGAGTTTGAAGTAAGCTGGCTAACTCTAGGAGATTTGCTTGAAATGGGAAGAATTTACGAATAACTGATTGATTCAATTTAAAAATAAAAGCTGTCGTTACAACAGCCTTTTCATTAATAATTATAATAAACATTTGTGTCATACTGAAATAACCTTTAGAAAAAATTCCCGTTTGGATGTTTACAAAACATGAAGAATTAATTTCTTAAAATATGATCTTCTTACCTTGTCATCTGTAAATAAATTTTCATTATTCACCTAAGAACATTTCCTATTATTACAGTACTTTTTTTTAATTGTTAATTTCTGTAATTCTTATATGAAGCTTTTTCAGATTTTGGGAAACAGCCTTTTCCACTTTGCAACAGAGTTTCTGCTTACTTTGAAATAAGCCGCAGTATCATTATTATTCATATTATTGTTTTTCTGATACCGAAGAATCTGCAGGATAGCTTCATCATCGTACGCCCGGAATTTCTTGTTTTCTTTTTCATCAGTAATTTCCTTTTCATCAAAGATTCTCTTTTCCAGTTCAAGAATATCCATTACCGAAAGCCTCGGTTTATTAAGCAACGCTTCGCATTTATCTTTTTTATTACGATAACGCATTTCCAGAATATCAGTATATATTCTCTTGTAATCAGGTGAATTTATTCGGAACTCGGGATGTTGTACTTCTCTATCCATCTGTATAAGGTTGTTTTAGGAATTTTATACTCTTCTATGATTTCGGCCTTTGTTTTTAAATTCTTATTCAGTAATTCGAGAACAAAACTGATAATTTCTTTAGTATAAATATTTTTCCGGTAAGCGGGCAGCTTCTGCTTTTCGCTTGTGCCTGCTTTACTTTTTCCGGAAGGAGAAAAAAGAATAATATGCTGTACATATATCCTGAAAAAATCATACTTAAGCAATTTGCTCCATCTCAAAAGAACATGGGTATCTATGCTTTTCTTTTCGTACATAGAACAAATTTCTTTCTCGGTGCATTTCATGAATTTTTCTATTCTGTACATTTCTATCCCTTTTTCATTCACCACCTCGCGAATAATTTTTCCTATATGAATGTTTTTTATATCTAAAGACATAATTTTTTAAATCTGCTATTTGTGTTATTTACCTTTTTGTTTTTTCATCAAAGTCATTTTATAAGACAACATGAAATTTTTGCATTATTTTATTTTTACAATCCTTGCTTGTTTTGTACAAATATAGATTCTGATATAAATTAAATAGTAAAAATCACAATATTTTTCAATTTAGCTTAAATTAAAATAAACAACTGATAAACAGTTGTTTAAATAAGCTATTTTGTAAATCCAGCGAGTAAAAGTATCTTAAAATACAATTCACCTAAAAAAAATTCTCTGAAGAGTAAAATTTGCAATAAATATAGTTTCCCATTAAAAATATGTAGATCTTATAATTATTCACTAATTTTTGAATTGATTAAGTGTTTGTAATTACTAAAAAATCCATTTGCGTTTTATTTTCAATTCTGAAAAAATTACGAAATTTTTCATCTGTGCATTAATAAAAAAATAAATAAAATCATATCAGTTAATGCACAGCATAGCTGTTCTTTTTTGAGCAGTCTTTTTGATATTCGAAGCCGGCAATATTAAGTATTTATGCCAAATTTCTTTATAAATTAAGTTTTTAAAAGTTAAAAATTCGATGCATACATTTTATTGAAAATTTTAGACTAAAAAATTATTTTGAACGTAACATTTTGATTATCTTTAGTAAAAAAACAGAATGAAAAAACTTTTACCATTTGTATTATCAATTTATAGCTTATGTGACGCTCAGACAACCGTCACAAAATCCTTTAACGATCCTGTTTCCGGAGATAATGCCAATTATCTTACGGCCACCGGAACTCCAAATAATTCCGGAACAGGTGCGAATATAACTTTTAATAATTCTTCTTTGGTGTTAGGCAGTTCTGCACCCGGAGTTTATTCTACTCCTTCAGCTTCTGAAATTTCTACCTTCCCTTCTTCTACTTTGAAACTAACCGGAAGTCCCAATACAGTCTATTATAAACAATCGGCTTCAAAACTTGAAATTACGGGTCTTATAACAACAGATGCCACGCTTAATTTATCTACCAATAACGGAACGTTTATTTCTTATCCTGCGGCTTACGGATATAACGAGACTGATCAGGCACAGGGAACATTCACCTCAACAACCGCCAACGGTCTTTGCAAGGGAACTATAACGCTTGCAGCCGATGCATGGGGAACTTTACTTTTGGCGTCATCCTCCTTTACCAATGTTTTAAGAGTAAAATCTGTTCAGAATTTCAATCTTTATCTTCCGAATGATACTTCTTTTGTATTTCCTATAGGCTCTATTGTTAATACTTCGTATTCATATTATGGAAGCACCTATAAATTCCCTCTCCTTACAACCAATGAGACGGTGGTAAATATTCCGGTAGCGGGAATTAATAACCAGACCACAAGCTCTGCTCAGGCTTTAAGTACAATAGTATTGGCAGCCGGAGATTCGTCTGCCAAAGCAAAAGGATTAAAAATTTATCCGAATCCTGCAGATGATTTTATTAATCTTAAAGGAGATACTGAAAATTACGCAACAGCAAAAATTTACAGTTTAGATGGAAAACTCATAAAACAATCGGATCTGAAATCCGGAAAAGTGCCGGTTTCTGATCTTCCGCCAGCTTCCTATTTTATTGAAGTTTCTGGAAAAAACAGTAAACCTGAGGCAGCGAAATTCATTAAGAAATAAAAACTTTTAGATAAAAAACAAAAGCCGCCCGAAAAATTTTTCGGGCGGCTTTACAATAATTAGATATTAAAACCGGCAAGTAATAATGTATCATCGTTGTTATTCACTCTAATCTGCTCGCTTTTCGGACAGTATAATATGGTATTTTCTAAACTTAGAAGGAAATATTTCCTTAACTACTATATATGATGCAACTCATATAGGTTTGCAGATAAAGATTTAAAAATATGGTATTATTTATTTTTAATCCGCTACCTTTAGAGTTATAAATTCATTCTAGAAAATAAGTATATTATCACTTTTAAATGACGTTTTTTATTGAAAAAAATTCATAAGAAACATACATCTGTCAGGAACAGCAGGACTGAGTATTTTATTCATAAAGTTTACACGAAAGATAAAAAAGTATTAAATATTTTGTTTATAGATCACAAATAAAATTTTTCAAATGACAGGTAAAATTATTGGAATCGGTAACTGTATCCCTTCCGAAACTATTGATAATTTATTTTTTAACAATCATATTTTTTTAGACGATAAAGGTGTTCTCTTAAAAGATGACAATTTCTCACTTACCGAAAAATTAAAGAAAATTACAGGTATTGAAGAGAGAAGATACGCATCTCACGATCAGGTTACTTCAGATCTTGGATTAATTGCTGCAAAAGCCGCCATAGAAGACTCAGGAATAGATCCGGAAACTCTCGATTATATTATTTTTGCCCATAATTTTGGTGATGTACGCTACGGAACCGTGCAGTCGGATATGGTTCCGAGTCTTGCAGCAAGAGTAAAACATCTGCTTAAAATTGAAAATAACTTCTGTGTTGCTTATGACGTTCTTTTCGGATGTCCCGGCTGGATTGAAGGAGTTATTCAGGCAAATGCCTTCATCAGAGCAGGAATGGCAAAAAGATGTCTTATTATTGGAGCCGAGACATTATCCAGAGTGGTAGACATTCATGACAGGGACAGTATGATCTATGCAGACGGAGCGGGAGCAGTTGTACTGGAATACAACAATGAGGATAATTCGGGTATCCAGTCTCATCTTTCAGCTTCTTATACTCTTAAAGAAAAAGACTATCTGTTTTTTGGAAAATCATATGATAATGAAGCCTGTCAGGATACAAAATATATAAAAATGGAGGGCAGAAAAATCTATGAATTTGCGCTTGTACATGTTCCGGATGCCATGAAAAAATGTCTTGATGAAAGCAAATATACCATCGATCAGGTTAATAAAATCATCATCCATCAGGCAAATGAAAAGATGGACGAAGCCATTGTGGAAAGATTTTACCGCTTATACGGATTAAAAATGCCCGAAAATATTATGCCTATGGTGATCCAGAAACTCGGAAACAGCAGTGTGGCAACCATTCCTTCTCTTCTTACCATGATCTTAAAAGGAGAACTGGAACAGCATCAGATCCAGCAGGGAGATATCGTTTTGTTTGCTTCTGTAGGAGCAGGAATGAACATTAATGCTTTTGTTTATAAATTTTAAAATAAAAGATTATTAATTATTCTGGCGGTTATGTTTTTGTAATTCTCTTTCTATCTCATTAACTTCTGTGAGCGGAAGAAGGTAGCTGTCTTCAATGTAATTGATAAGATTTTGATGGGTATGCCTGTTCATCTTTCTGATGAAAAGGTGGTTTCCCGCTTTAAGGGATTCAATAAACTGATCAGTATAAACATCTCTGCTGAAAAATGTCTTCTCAAGAACTGCCCTTTTATCGTCATTTACAATAATATCAGAAAAATCAGTGTTCATTAATACGGTCTGAAAAAAAGATTCTGCCGGAAGCAGCGTATGCAGATAATAATCTTCAAAATCCATAACCCTTTTGTTATTGGTTAAAAAAACACAGGTTTCCCTTGTAAACATAAACCATTTCCCTCCAATGTAAGGCACAACGCCTTTCATAAACTCTCTTTTATAGACATAGGAAGAAATTTTGTGGGTAAGTTCCGTAAAATGATTTTGTATTCTCTGAAGTGTATCTGGTCTGTAAAACTTTTGGTCGTAATAAAAAATATAATTTCTGCCTTTATTAGCAGTAAGAAACTGCCGGATAATATTTTGCGATTTCAAAGGAGAATCTTCACCGCTTAAATTAATAAAGTAGTCCCACTCAATGCTTGCATTAAGAAGATATTCCATCGCATTAAGTTCTGTCTGGATCATGCTGAAACCTCCGGAAACAATGTTTACGCTTTCTAAGATATATACATTGGGGAACCGGACGAGGTAATTCTGTATTTCCTCCGTTAATTCTGCTTTTGCCTTCCGGTCTATATGTATAAGATAGAACTGATCTCTGGTATAAATCTTTTCAAACATTTCTTTAAAGACATCCTGCTTATGATGGATCATAATAAAATATGCGATTCTTACCTGCTTTAAAGATCCGGAAGGAGATTTCTGTGGGTATGCCAGAATTGCATCTGCGTATTTTTGCATAAAGATTAGATTAAAATTATCGGCATTATGCAAACAATTCTGTTGTGCGTGAAAGATAAGAATAAAATTTTGATAATCAATTAATTAAATTAAAGAGTATTCGCTTATTTTATCTTATATTTGCAGAAGCATTAATAAAACAGGTTTCTGCCTTCGCTATTCTGTAATAGTTTAAGATCACAATTTTTCTTTCAGTTTGCTTTTTCAGCCACCCGATTATCAGAGCGATTTCAAGTAGAATTCAGCATTTTTTTATTTGAAAGATGATATGTCATTGTGTGCTGTTCACATTATTTTACTAAAATAATATCAACGCAATACAATAGAACATTGAGATAACAGCAATATAAAACACTGTTTCTCAGCCATAACCTATTCAAATTCTTAAAATGAATTTGCTTACCATAACGGGAAACCGAAATTAATATGATCAGTTTTAAAAATTTAAATTTAATCAATCCTATTGTAAGAGCTGTTACAGAAGCCGGATATTCAAAGCCAACCGAAATACAGGCTTCTGCAATTCCACATATTTTAGCAGGAAGTGATATTTTAGGGTGCGCACAAACGGGAACTGGAAAAACAGCCGCTTTTGCGATGCCTATCCTTCAGCTTCTGAAAAGACAGACACCGGAACATAAATCAATCAGGGCATTGATTCTTACGCCAACACGCGAGCTTGCCATACAGATAGAAGAAAACTTTAAAATATACAGTAAATATTTACCTCTTTCGCAACTCTCTATTTACGGAGGTGTATCGGCCGGAGCACAGCTTTCAGCCCTCAGAAAAAGGGTGGACATTCTGGTTGCAACTCCCGGAAGATTACTGGATCTTGTAAACCAGCGATATATTGATCTTTCCAAAATTGAAATATTCGTTTTGGATGAAGCAGACCGGATGCTTGATATGGGATTCGTAAATGATGTAAAAAAAGTTATTCAGATGCTTCCTAAAAAAAGACAGACTTTATTCTTTTCTGCAACCATGCCGGAAAGTATTAAAAATCTTTCGGAAACAATCCTGAATAATCCTGAAAAAGTAACGGTAAATCCGGTATCTTCTACAGCAAAAAGTGTACAGCAGTCTGTCTACTTTGTAGAGAAAAAAGATAAAACAGGGTTACTCATTAATATTCTTCAAGATAAAGGACAAGAGCGTTCTCTTGTTTTTACCAAAACGAAACATATCGCCAACAGACTTGTTGAACAGCTGGAAAGCGCAGGAATCTTTGCTATGGCAATCCACGGAAACAAATCTCAGACGGCAAGACAAACTGCTCTCAATGATTTTAAGAACAGCAGGATAAATGTTTTGATTGCGACCGATATTGCAGCACGAGGAATAGATATTGATGAACTTCCTAACGTGATTAACTATGAGCTTCCCAATGTACCTGAAACCTACGTACACCGGATCGGAAGAACCGGAAGAGCGGGATCTGAAGGAACGGCAGTTTCATTTTGTGACGATCAGGAACGTAACGATTTAAAAAACATTCAGAAACTGATAGGATTTACAATGCCTGTCATTTCGTTTCAAAAATAAAATCTGTGAAGTCGACAGATTTATAATACCATAATTTTAATACCCATTACCATGCAACAAGGCACAGTAAAATTTTTTAACGAAGCAAAAGGCTTCGGATTTATTTCTCCTGCAGACGGGAGTAAAGACATTTTTGTACATTCTTCAGGATTAAGCACCAGAGAAATCCGTGAAAACGATAAAGTAAGCTTTGATGTACAGAAAAGCGAAAAAGGATTGAACGCAGTTAACGTTAAGTTAGTTTAATCCCATCATCTGATGAAAAAATTTTCTAACATAATTTTACATGATAATCTGTAAATTCATATAATGTTTGACGGTATTAAGTAGATTTACTTTTTATTTTATTATGTTCATCTGCCTCTTGTGTTTCACAAGAGGTTTTATTAATTTTATAGGCAGCGAATAAATTCACCAAATACAATAATAAACAATTATAAGTTTAAAATTTTTAAATAAAAAATAAATTATTAAAAGAACATTTTGTTTTTCACACAAAAATCTATCATTTCAATTTTTGCCCGCTTTTTGCTTTTTGAAAAATATCAACCACTAAATATTAGATCATGAAAAAATTTATCTTTCTCCTTCCCTCTTTTATCTTTTCAGGATTTTCGGCACAGGAAACTACTATTCCTGAAACTCCGGCTAAAAAGGATGTCATTAAAATGAGAGCACCTGAAACCCCAGATAAAATGAACATTATCAAGACAAATGTTACAGCATATGTTTTAAGAAACATCAATCTGTCTTACGAAAGAGCCTTTAGTAAACGGTTTTCCTTAAATATGGGATTTGGGACCATGCCTGAAGGAAAAGTTCCATTCATCAATGCATTTCTCAGCGATAAAGATGAAAAAAGATTTCAGAACCTTGAAGTAAAATCATTCAATTTTACAATAGAACCCCGCTTTTATCTGGGAGCAGGCTATGGAAAAGGATTTTATGTAGCGCCTTATTACAGATACTCTAAAATAACTTCCAATACGTTTGATTTTTACTATGATTATACATTCAGCGGAACAACCTACCAGATTCCATTGAAAGGAAACGGAAGCGCACACGGAAACAGCGGCGGCGTAATGGTAGGTGTACAGTTTTTCCTTACACCAAGTAAAAATCTGATACTGGATTTCTGGATCGCGGGAGCGCATTACGGAAAAGGACAGGGCGATTTTACCATGACGAGTGATGTGATCTTAACCCCCGATATGCAGGCTCAGCTGAAAAAGGAAATTGAAGATCTGGATATCCCTTATGTGAATTACACGGTGGAAACCAATGCAAACGGCGCTAAAGTAAATGTAGACGGACCATGGCTTGGTTTCAGAAGCGGATTGTCTCTGGGATATCGGTTTTAAAAAATTTTATTTAGCTATTTTAAACCGTTCTTTCCGGAGAGCGGTTTTATATTAAATATAATTGTAACGTTTCAATAAAAAGAGTAAATTTCAACTCTTAAAGGTTAAAACTAATGGCAATATTTATTGAAGATAAAAAGGATGGAAAATTAAAAAAGCTTCATTCTTATACTGCAACAAAAGAAAAAGAAATTCAAAATCTTGTTGAAAGAAATTTATTAGAAGTTTTAGATATGCATTTTCTTGCGACTGAGTACACCACAAATGGTGGCAGAATTGATACCCTAGCAGTTGACAGAAATGGCGCCCCTGTTATAATTGAATATAAAAGAAATAAAAATGACAATATAATAAATCAGGGTCTTTCTTATTTGAGGTGGTTACAGGCCCAAAAAATAGAATTTTTTCAGATGTTAATTCTGAAAAAATTTGGAGATGAATTTTCAAAATCATTCATAATTGATTGGAAAAATCCTAGAGTTATTTGTATAGCTGAATCCTATAACAAATTTGATATTGACACTGTTGAGGTTATCCCAATGAGAATTGAATTATTTAAATATAGATATTACGACAATGGTATATTTAGCCTTGAACCTATCAATGTTAATGAACAGATTCAAAAATCTAATAATGATTTGACAACAAATGCGGAAGCTGAATTATTGAACCTGAACCTTGATTCTCATTTGATCAAAGCAAATGAAAACATAAAAGATTTGTTTAAGGACTTGAGGAGTAAGATTTTTGAATTAGATGAAAATATCATTGAAAAAATCACAACTCTGTATGTAGCTTATCGCTTAGCAAAAAACTTTGTGGAAATTCACATTGCTAAAAACCATTTAAAAATACATTTAAGACCAATTGATTATAATGATCCGGAAAATCTAGTAGAAAAAATTTCTGATAAATATCAATGGACAATGGATAGAAGAATATATTTAAAAAATGAGGAATCAATGGATTATGTATTTAATATCATAGAACAATCATACAAAGATGTAATTTAACTACATCAAAAACCCATGAATTCATCACAAATCACCACTGCCCAAAGAATCAAAGCGATTGTAGGCGGATCAATCGGAAATCTGGTAGAATGGTACGACTGGTACGCTTATGCTGCTTTTGCCATTTATTTTTCAAATTCTTTTTTCCCGGATTCGGATATGACGGCGCAGCTTTTAAATACAGCCGGAATTTTTGCCGTTGGTTTTCTGATGCGACCTGTCGGAGGATGGCTTTTCGGAAGTATTGCCGACAGAATCGGAAGAAAAAAAGCAATGACACTTTCCGTTTTGCTGATGTCTTTCGGATCTTTACTGATTGCTTTAACGCCTACTTATAAAACCATCGGCGTTTTAGCTCCTCTCCTTTTGCTGATCGCAAGATTGCTTCAGGGACTGAGTGTTGGCGGAGAATACGGTGTTTCGGCAACCTACCTCAGCGAAATGGCAACTGCCGATCGCAGAGGATTTTATTCCAGCTTCCAGTATGTGACTTTAATTGGCGGACAGTTAATTGCATTGGGAATTCAGCTGATCTTACAGAAATTACTTTTAACGGAAACCCAACTGGAAGATTGGGGATGGAGAATTCCTTTCGTAATCGGAGCCTTGCTCTCTGTTATTGCTTTATACCTGAGAACCAATCTCCATGAAACCGAAGCTTTTGAAAATAAAAAAGATATGGGTGAACAAAAAAAAGGAACTTTAAAGGAACTGCTTAAACATCCGAAAGCCTTAATTACGGTTGTCGGATTAACGTTGGGAGGAACACTGGCTTTCTACACCTACACAACGTATATGCAGAAATTTCTGGTGAACACGGTTCATCTCAGCAAGGAAGAATCCACACTGGTTTCCTTCATCTCTCTCTTTATTTTTGCTTGCTTACAGCCTGTTTTCGGAGCTTTGTCGGATAAGATCGGAAGAAGACCATTACTATTAGCTTTCGGAGTTTTGGGAACCGTCTTCACCTACCCTCTTCTGAATGCTTTAAGCCATACAACCTCTATGTGGGGTGCATTTTTTCTGATTATGTCTGCTTTAATTATTGTAAGCGGCTATACTTCTATTAATGCGGTTGTAAAAGCAGAACTTTTTCCTTCTGAAGTAAGAGCTTTGGGTGTAGGATTACCTTACGCTTTAACGGTTGCTGTTTTCGGCGGAACTGCAGAATATATCGCACTTTGGTTTAAACAGGCGAATGTGGAACATTATTTTTACTGGTACATTACTGCCTGTATTTTCTTTTCTTTTGTAGTGTACGCCACAATGAAGGATACAAAGAAAACCTCAACGCTGGATAAAGATTAATTGATGATAAAAAAATTCGGCTCAGGTTCCCTGAGCCGAACTTTTTTATTTTAATGATAAGCCTGCTTAAATTTCTCTAAAATATTGTCCAGATTATGCCTCTGAACATAAACACTCTTCACCTCTTCATACCTCGGCGATTTATAAAAAACTTCGTGGAAATCCATACTGCCGTTTCCTACTTTTACCACTTTCTGTACTTCGATATTCAACTTTCTTAATTCGTCTTTAAAAACCTGAAATTCATCTTGTATATTCTTCATCTATATTTTTGGATTTAATTAAAACTATCTCTTTACATCAAACACCCTACCAAAACAAGGGGGTCGTGTTTAAATTCTGAATAAAGTTAATGAAATATTCCATACAAACATAAGATTTAGACAATATTTTAATAAAAAATTTACGACAATCTAAATTATTTTATAATATATATACATTTTTAACAGATTTAACGTTTAAATAAATAATTTAAAAACTTAATAACAATGACGCTTAAAACCGCTTTTACCGTAGCACTTTTATTACTGTTTAATTTTTTCAGAACCCAGAAGCCGGAATTCAAAGCTCCCGATTATGCTTCCATTCAGAAGAACATAGAAGATAAAAAGTCGGAGTTTTACTATCCCGATCTCCTGAAAAAACTAAAGCAGAACGATACACTCATTACACAGGAACAATACCGTCATCTCTATTACGGATATACTTTTCAGCCAGATTATGAACCGTATAAGATCGACGATAATCTTGAAGAAATGACGAAATTCTACCGTGGAGAAATATCTGATAAAGATCTGCCAAAAGGAATTAAACTGTTCAGACAAACTCTGGAAAAAAATCCTCTGGATTTAAGGGCAATGAATTATCTCGCTTATCTGTACCATCTCACCAAAGACGAGGTGACAGCAAAAAAGATTTCACGTAATTTTCACGGATTACTGGAAGCATTTCTTTCCAGCGGAGACGGAATGACGTGTGGAACAGGCTTTCATGTAATTTCCATATCTCATGAATATGTACTCATGAATATGTTTGAAATGGAAGCCCAATCGCAGAGTTATGACGGAGTGTGCGATTATCAGGAGTTTGAAAAAGGCAAATATAAAATTGCCGGATTATACTTTAATGTGAGTAAACTTTACGGGAAAATGTCCTTCAAAAGATAGATTTGTTTACGTCTTATGCAACTGTAAAAGGTACAAATGATGAGTTTTATTTCTTTAAGAAAGTCAATATACTATCCTATTATTTATCAGTAGGTTTAGCGACATTTGCAGTGAGAGTCTAAGTTTGATTAAACAAGTTTGATGAAGTTGTTTAAAGTAAAAGAGTTTGCTCCTTTAGGAGCAGAATCTGTGTAGAAATAAGAATAAATCCGTCAATCAATCCTATGGATTGATATCTTAAATACGATAAATTTTCTAAAGATAGCGTTCCTACGGAACGCAGAACGCCTTGCGAATATGGTGTCTACACAGATAAAACTCTATAGAGTTTTCTACCATTTTACTTTAAACAACTTTGATGTTAAAATTTTAATTTAGCATTTCTAAAAGTATTTCGAAATGACTAATAAAAGCCACTGGGAAAATGTCTATGAAACCAAAACCCCTGAAGAAGTAAGCTGGACGCAGAAAAAACCGCAGACCTCACTGGAACTCATCAGATCTTTAGGATCGGATAAAAGTGTAAAAATTATCGATATTGGCGGCGGAGACAGCAATCTCGCAGATTTTCTTCTGGAAGAGGGCTACGAAAACATAACCGTTCTTGATATTTCTGAAAAAGCTTTGGAAAGAGCAAAACGAAGGTTAGGGAAAGACGCAGAAAAAATACAATGGATTGTTGCAGACATCATTGCCTTTACTCCTGAAGAAACGTATGACATTTGGCATGACAGAGCAGCTTTTCATTTCTTTACCCGTTCGGAAGATATTTCAAAATATGTAAGAATTGCAGAAAAAGCGGTTTCGAAAAACCTTATTGTAGGAACTTTTTCTAAAAACGGTCCGAAAAAATGCAGCGGACTTGAAATCTCGCAATATGATGAAGAATCGATGAATTCTATTTTTGAAAACAGCTTTGAAAAAACAGATTGTATCACAGAAGATCACATTACTCCTTTCAGCACTGTCCAAAACTTTATTTTCTGTACCTTTAAAAAGAAATAAAAACCGTAACCAATTTATAATTCTTAAAACTTATTCCTAAAAACAATCCGTGAATTACTTTCTGAGATTTAAACATGATATCTCCGCTTTTTTACAGTTTATGAAAAAGCCTGATGATGTGCAGACAGCACTTTCTTCCAAAAGAAAACTTCAGCTCATCTCCAATCTTCTGATTATTGAGATCGTTTTCTTTTTGATTGTCGTACTTCCTCTAAACTATCTGGCGGAAAAATGCATCACTCTAAAACCATCCGATGCTTTTGAAAACTTAACATGGCTTCAGGCGGTCTTTTTAATGGTAATTTTTGCTCCGCTTTCGGAAGAATTTATTTTCCGGTATGTTCTTCGTTACAAAAAGCTTTTTTCACACTTTATCAGCAGGGAAAAATGGAACAGAATTTTTCCGTTTCTCGTTTATATTTCTTCAATCATCTTCGGATTGGTACATCTGGATAATTACGTGAATGATTCGTGGACTTTTTATGCATTGTCTCCCTTCATTGTGGCTTCTCAATTGTCGGGTGGACTTATTTTAAGCTACATCCGTGTAAGACTGAATATTTTTTACAGCATGCTTTATCATGCGTTATGGAATCTTCTGTTCGGAATTTCTATTCCTTGCATCATGTTGCTTTTTACGTCTCCTTTTGCTGAAAAAACACAGGATTACGATATAAGAATTGAGCAGAAAGCTTTTATAAATGCCAACGAACCTGTATTATCTGAAACGAAAATTGTTGATGACAGAATACACAGCGTTGAAACCAGACAATATTCACTTCAGAGTTTATTGGATCATCTTTACGGAAAAGATAAATTGACAACGGATGAAGGCCTGATGAATATTCATTTCAAATCAGAAAAAGGAATCTCCAAAGATGAATTTTTGAAAATTTTACAGAAAGAATACGAAATCAAATAAAAAAAGGTTAAAACCAATCGATTTTAACCTTTTCTATAGATAATAAATTTACTTCTTAGTTTCTTCTTCCAGTTCCACTTCATGTCTCAGCTGAGCTTTGTAAAGGGTGGAGTAATATCCGTTTTTGTCCAGAAGTTCGAGATGTTTGCCTTCTTCAACAATTTTTCCATGTTCCATCACGATAATTTTATCGGCTTTTTCAATGGTAGAAAGTCGGTGTGCAATAATGATTGATGTTCTGTTTTTCGTAATTTTTTCCGTGGCTCTCTGAATCAGTTTTTCACTTTCGTGGTCGATGGAAGAGGTAGCTTCATCTAAAATCAGAATCTTAGGATCAGACAGATAGGCTCTTAAGAAAGACAGCAATTGTCTCTGTCCCAGAGAAATGGACGAACCTCTTTCGCTTACCACATAATCATATCCTCCCGGAAGCTGTTCGATAAATTCATCAACTTCAATTTCTTTTGCTCCTGCCTTTATTTTATCCAGTGTAATGCTTTCATCCCCGAAAGAAAGATTTTCATAAATACTTCCGTGGAACAGGAAAACATCCTGCAGAACGACTCCGATGTGGCTTCTTAAATTATACAGTTCGTAATCTTTCAGATCCACATCATCAATTAAAATATTTCCGGAATTAATATCATACAATCTTGTAATTAAACTGATGATCGTAGATTTTCCGGCTCCGGTTGCGCCTACAATTGCCACAGTTTCACCCGGATTTACTTTAAAATCAATTCCTTTTAATACTTCCTGCTTTTCGTCATACGCAAAATGTACATTTTTAAATTCAATTTTTCCGTCAAAATGGTCTTTTTCCACTCTACCGTTGTTCGGCATGGCATTGTCTTCATCCATTAATCCTAAAACCCTTTCTGCGCCTACAATTCCTCGCTGAATATTGTTGAAACGGTCGGCAATCTGCCGTAAAGGACGGATCAGCATCGAAATATACTGGATAAATGCAATCACAACTCCTGCACTGATTGTAATATATCCTCCGTAAAAAAGGATAAACCCGATGAAAAGAGAAGAAATTAATTCCACCACAGGAAAAAACAGCGAGAAGATAAAAACCGTTCTCAGCAAAGCACTCTTTAAAGTAATATTGATATCATCAAACTTCTTAAATTCCGCTTCCTGCCTGTTGAAAACCTGAATGATCGGCATTCCCGCCAGTCTTTCCTGAACAAAGGAATTCTGGTTGGAAGTCCAGTTTCTTTCATCTCCGAATGCTTTTTTCAGCCTTTTCTGGAAAAATCTTGTAATCACGACCATTAAAGGTAAAATCGCCAGTGTAATATAACTGAGATGAACATTGGTACTGAACATCATTACCAGTACAAAAATAATTCTCAGCACATCCCCGAAAACCATTAAAAAACCATCCGTATAAACCGTTGCAATGGTTTCCACATCACCTACCGCTCTCGTCACCAACTGTCCGATCGGAGTTTTATCGAAGAAAGATGTTTTAAAATAAATCAGCTTATTATACAGCCTCTCTCTTATGTCTCGGATTACATTCTGCGAAATGAAATTGGAGAAATAAACCAGAAAAAAGTTTAAAATGGTTTCTGTGAAAACCAGACCGACCAAAAGATAAATATGCTTTAACATCAGCGCTTTATCTTTCAGCTTGGTAATATCATTATCCACCACTTCCATGGTAAGATAAGGACGGTAAGTAGAAACTATTGCCAGAAAAATGGAAATCACTAAAGTAAGGATGAACCAAGAACGGAACTTCATTCCGATAAAGAACAGCCTCTTTACAATTCCCCAGGTATCTTGTTTTTTCATTGTACGAATTGAAGAAAAGAATTATATAAAATTCTATGCAAAAATAAGACTTTCAAATTTGTCTGCGTTTACAAGATTGTGAAATACTCATGAAAAATTCAGATAGGTGTTATTTATGGTATAGATGAAAAACAATAAAAATGCTCAATTTAAAAATAATCAGAGCAAAAAACACAGATCATCGGAGATCTCCGGCGGCAAGATTTTACAGGTTCTTATCGTCGGAAGTTCCGACGGGGCAAACCCATATTCAGGAAAGCAAGTGTGAATGTCCGACAGGGCAAACCAATTCTTGGGCAGGCAAAAATGAACTTCCGACAGCGCAAACCAATATTCAGGGAAGCAAATTTGAACGTCCGACGAGGCAAACTACCAATGACGGCTGAAAATCATACTCCTCAAGTCCCGCGAGATGTTGTAATGCACAGGCAAGTTTTTCGATTTCGTTCATGATTTTCGTTTTTTTATTTTCTTTTAAACACAAATTACACTAATATTTTTTCACAAATGACTCAAATCTAATAAAGAAAATCTAAAATTATTTGTGAATATTCGTGGAATTATTTGTGGAATTTGTGTTTAAATATCACTCAAAATCATATCCAACATCCACGAGATACAATCCGTGAGCCGGTGCAGAAGTTCCCGCAGAATTCCGATGTTTGTCTTCAATAACTTTTCTTACATCTTCAGGCTGTAATTTTCCGGAACCTACTTCTACCATTGTTCCCACAATAGCTCTCACCATATTTCTCAGAAAGCGGTTCGCAGAAACGGTAAATTTCAGTTCGCTTCCATGCTGCTCCCATTCTGCTTTGTAGATTTTGCAGAGATTGGTTTTATTGTCGGTGTGTAATTTTGCAAAACTCGTAAAATCCTCATATTCAAATAAAATTTTACAGGCTTCATTCATTTTTTCGACATCCAAAGGTTTTCTCCAGTGCTGCCACGCCGATTCTTCCGTGAACGGATTTTTTTCAAGGGAAATATAGTATTCGTACGTTCGGTAAGTAGCATCAAAACGCGCATGGAAATCATCTTTTACAGGAAAAATCCTTTTAATGGAAATATCTGCCGGAAGAAAACTGTTCAGTCTTCTCACCAGTTCCTGATCCAGAATTTTCTCCGTATCAAAATGAGCAAAAATCTTCTTCGCATGAACGCCCGTATCCGTTCTTCCCGCTCCCGTTGTCTTAATCTCTTCTCGTAAAATCGTGGAAAGTGCTTTTTCCAGCTCTTCCTGCACAGAAATAGCATTCGGCTGAATCTGGTAACCGAAATAATTCTTGCCGTTGTAGGAAAATTCTATAAAATATCTCAAGGTAATAAAATAAATATCTGTTGTTTATTTCTACATATAACTTAATTTGAATCAATATCAGTTTGTATTTCTTCCATAAACGAAGTGGCTTTGTTTAACTTAAAAAAAGATTTGTTTTAATAAAACTTTGTTTAACCTTGCGAGAACTTAGACGCAAAGGCATACAAAGATTTTTATTTATCTACAATTCCCAACCATTTTAAAGATAAACAAAGGCATTTCACTTATTATAGAAAGACAAGTTAAAATGCACAGCAGATTATAACTCTACAAAAATACTTTAATTTGATGATAATCAATAACAGATTTTTTAAAATAAATATCGAAAAGTAGCTACCATAATCATCCAAATCCATATGAAATTTCCTATTTTTGCAAACGTATGAAAAGATGGTACCTCTATCCTTTTTCCCTCGGTTATCACATGGTAACGGGTATCCGAAACACAATGTATGATCTGGGAATCTTTAAATCTGTGAAATTCAAAACGCCGATAATCTGTGTCGGAAACCTTTCTGTGGGCGGAAGCGGAAAATCGCCGATGGTGATGTATCTTGCACACTTCCTGTCCAAACATTACAGAACCGGCGTGCTTTCCAGAGGATACGGAAGACTTACGAAAGGATATGCTGTTACGAATTA
Source organism: Chryseobacterium sp. 2P (assembly GCF_059579425.1). Classification (NCBI taxonomy): domain Bacteria; kingdom Pseudomonadati; phylum Bacteroidota; class Flavobacteriia; order Flavobacteriales; family Weeksellaceae; genus Chryseobacterium; species Chryseobacterium sp. 2P. Next base: position 540,125 of record NZ_CM184194.1, on the reverse strand, counting down.
CGAAAGCAATTACAAAACAGTAGGCGATGAAGCCATGCAGTTGTTTGAACGTTTTAAAAACCGTTTCGTAATCGCCGTTTCCGAAGAAAGAGTTCCGGGAGCCAAAAAAGTAATCAGCGATATGGATCTTGATGTTCTGGTTCTGGACGATGCAATGCAGCACAGAGCAATAAAAGCAGGATTCAATATTATGATGACCGATTTTAATGATCCTTATTTTAAAGATCATCTTCTACCGGCGGGAGATTTAAGAGAATCCAGAGCAGGGTCCAAAAGAGCAGATATCATCATGGTGAGCAAATGTCCCGATGAACTTACCGAGGAAACCAAACAGTATTACATTTCCAGAATAAGACCGGACCGTACCCAGAAAGTATTCTTTTCATCCATCGGATACGACGAAAATGTATACGGAAGAGAAAAAATGCTTCCCGATAACAACCTGAATTATTATGATATTCTTTTAATTACAGGAATTGCCAATCCGAAACCTCTCCTCACCCATCTTGCAAAATTTTCGCAAAGGGTAAAACACTTAAAATTCAGAGATCATCATAATTTCACGGAAGCAGACATCAAAAATATTGTAGCGGAATATAAAAAACTAGGGGAATATAAATTGATTTTAACCACTGAAAAAGACTATGTTCGTCTGAAAAGTTTTGACTATCTTAGAGATATTGTTTACTACTGGCCGATCAATGTAATTATTGATAAAAAAGAAGAATTCAATCAAATCATCTTAGATTATGTTAGAAAAAATTAAGCAGACCGCAGATTTCGTTAAAAACATCATTAAAGAAACTCCCGATTTTGCCATTGTTTTAGGCTCCGGCTTAGGCAAGCTGCAGGATGAAGTGGAAGCCATTCATACTTTAGAATACACTGAAATCCCCAACTTTCCGAAGACTACCGTTGCAGGACACGGCGGAAAACTGATCTACGGAATTCTGGAAGGAAAAAAAGTTCTGATGATGAGCGGTCGTTTTCATTACTATGAAGGACATTCCATAGAAACGGTGGTCTTTCCGATACGTGTTTTTTATCTGTTGGGAATTAAAAATCTCATTCTTTCCAATGCTTCAGGCGGAATTAATCCGGGCTATAAGATCGGTGATATCGCGATCATTCGGGATCACATCAATATGATGCCTGAACATCCGCTTCGTGGCAGAAACATCGATTCCTTCGGTCCCCGATTTGTGGATATGAGCGAACCCTACAGCAGAAAAATGATCTCCGTGGCACAAAATACTGCTTCTGAACAAAATATTACCGTCCACCAAAGTGTGTATGTAGCTTTACAGGGACCCACTTTCGAAACTCCCGCAGAATACGGAATGATTAAAGCCATTGGCGGAGATCTTGTGGGAATGAGTACCGTTCCGGAAGTGATCGTTGCTAAACATATGGGAATGGATGTTTTCGGTATTTCTGTCGTGACCGATTTGGGCGGTCCCGATATTGCCCACTCCGTTTCTCACGAAGAAGTTCTGAACGCAGCCAATACAGCCATGCCGAATGTAATTGAAGTGGTAAAAGGTTTGGTGAAAAATTATTCATAAACATAAGATTATCAAAATAAACTTGTTTAAACTAATTTCAGAATTAACCGCAAAAGGGACAAAAGATAATGTTAAAGCGAATTTCCGGAATAATCAAAGCACCCAAAAGAATAAAAATCAAAGATTTTTAAAAACTATTGTGAGCTTTTTCATTTATAATAATAAACTTTAAATAAAAAATTTAGTAGATCTTTTGTGACTTTTGCGGTTAAATAAAAGTTTAAAAGACTTAATATTTGTCGATGTTTTCAAAACGATAAAACTTGTTGATATTTTTAAAATCTGAATTCAATAGAAATATTCAATCCAATCAATTTTCATAAAGTCATCAAAAAATCAGTACAGATTGCAAGGCATTGTCTAGATTTGCATACATAATTTTTTTGAACATGAAAAAACTGTTGTTACTATTAATGATGGGAATTTTCGGATTAGGCTGTTCTCAGCAGACGCCGAAAGTTCTGAAAAAGGGTTTCTCCAAAGAAGCTTTGGCGCAGAAACTGGAAGATGAAGACGGAAAAACGGTTACCATTCAGCAGATTCTGGATCAGCATAAAGGTAAAGTTCTGGTTATTGATTTTTGGTCAGGATGGTGCAGAGACTGTTTAAATGCACTTCCGAAAGCCAGAGAACTGGAAGAAAAAAATAAAAACATAAATTTTGTATTTCTATCATTAGACCGTTCCAAAGAAGGCTTTGACAGAAGTCTGGAAAAATTTGAAATGAAAGACAAAGAGAACTACTGGTTTTCATCCGGCTGGAAAAACGATTTCAATAATTATGTTGATCTGAACTGGATTCCGAGATATATGGTGATCGATCAGAAATCTGCCATTGCAAAATATTACGCCATTACTCCTGAAGATCCTGAAATTCAGGCAACAATTGATCAACTTTTGAAGTAATTCTTATTTTACCGCGAAGTAAGACAAAATTTATTCAATTGTATTTCGAAAATAAGTGAAACGGCTTTGTTTTATCTTAAAAATATTTCATTTCTATAAACCTTTGTCTATCCTTGCGATTAAATAAATTAAGGACAAAAGAAAATAATTAAAAATACAGGAATCCATATCTTTGCGGTATGGATTCTTCTTTTCCCATGCGCAAAATAATTCATGTCGATATGGATGCATTCTATGCTTCTGTGGAGCAGCATGACAATCCTGCATTGAAAGGAAAAGCAATTGCAGTCGGAGGCGGACATCGTGGTGTGGTTTCGGCGGCAAGTTACGAAGCCAGAAAATTCGGAGTCCGTTCTGCAATGCCCAGCAAAACGGCAAAAGAAAAATGTCCGCACCTTATTTTCGTACCTCCGCGCTTTGCGCGTTATAAAGAAATTTCTAAAAAGATCCGTGAAATATTTTACGAATACACCGATCTGGTGGAACCTCTTTCTTTGGATGAAGCCTACCTCGACGTTACAGAAAATAAAAAAGGAATGGAATCTGCCAATCAGATCGCCAAAGAGATCCGTCAGAAAATTTTTGCCGAAACCGGACTTACTGCTTCCGCCGGAATTTCTGTGAATAAATTTTTAGCCAAAGTCGCTTCAGATATCAACAAACCGAACGGACAGAAAACCATTCATCCCGACAAAATCGAAGGTTTTCTGGAAGAACTTCCTGTAGAAAAATTTTATGGAGTCGGAAAAGTAACGGCTAATAAAATGTTCAGTCTGGGCATTTACAAAGGAAAAGATCTAAAGAAAAGATCCATTGAAGATTTAACAAGACTGTTCGGAAAATCCGGAGCTTATTATTACAATGTGGTTCGGGGAATTCATCATTCGGAAGTAAAACCGCACCGCATCCAGAAAAGTGTGGCGGTAGAAAGAACTTTTTTTGAAGATCTTTTTGATGAACAACAAGTCAATGAAAAACTGGAAAGCCTGAGTGAAGAGCTTCACACACGATTACAGAAAAATAATATTCTCGGAAGGTCTTTAACTTTAAAAATTAAATACAAAGATTTCTCACTCTACACAAGAAGCATCACCAAAGAAGAATATTTTTCCTCTGCCGAACAATATCTTAAAACCGGAAAAAAACTTTGGGAATTAAGACCTTTTGATAAACCGGTGAGACTGTTGGGATTATCTCTCTCCCACCTCAACACCGAAGAAAAAAAACAGGTTTCTGTTCAACTAAAAATTCCGTTTAAAGAATTCGAAGACTGATAATCCGGATTTTTTCACTAAATTGTAGTAACCAAATTTTACAATTTATGAATGAAACGATGATTCAGTATTTCCACTGGTATACAGAAGGAGACAGCAAACTGTGGAAAGAAGCAGAACAAAACGCAAAATATTTAGCCGGACTCGGCATTACCTCAGTCTGGTTTCCGCCCGCTTACAAAGGCGCAACAGGAGGTCATTCTATTGGCTACGATGCTTACGACCTCTATGACCTCGGAGAATTTGATCAGAAAGGAACGATTCCCACCAAATACGGTACTAAAGAAGATTATATTAAAGCAATAAAAGCGCTTAAAGAAAACAATATTAAAGTAATTGTAGATATTGTACTTGGACATAAAGGCGGAGGCGATGAACTGGAAACCTTTAAAGCATTAAAAGTAGACGAAGAAAACAGAGAAAAAATTATCTCGGATGAAATAGAAATACAGTCTTATACCAAATTCACCTTTCCCGGAAGAAATAAAAAATATTCTGAATTTGAATGGAACTTCACCTGCTTCAGCGGTGTAGATTATGCCGAAGGAATGGATTCGCAGATTTTTAAAATTAAAAATGAATACGGAACCGACTGGGAAGAAATGATCGATGATGAGAAGGGAAATTACGATTACCTGATGTACAATGATGTGGAACACAGAAATCCTTTCGTGCGCGAAGAACTGAACAACTGGGCAAAATGGTATTTTGATGAAACCGATTTCGATGGCGTGAGACTGGATGCCTTAAAGCATATTTCATTTGATTTTTATAAAGAATGGCTTACTCTTCTCCGTTCCAATACCGGAAAAAATATTTTTGCGGTCGGCGAATACTGGGCTCCCGGATATCTGAATCTCTTGCAGAAATACATAGAAGTTACAGAAGGATGCATGAGTCTGTTCGACAGTTCTCTACAGAATAGTTTCCATACCGCTTCCAATGAAGGAGCGTCTTACGATTTGCGGAGAATTTTTGACGAAAGTCTTACTCAGGCAGATCCGCTTCACTCGGTAAGTCTTGTGGATAATCATGATACACAGCCTTTACAGGATCTTGAAGCTCCAGTTGAAGAATGGTTCAAACCTTTGGCGTATACACTGATTCTGTTGAGAAAAGACGGTTATCCGTGTGTATTTTATCCGGATCTCTACGGAGCGCATTATGTGGATAAAGATAAGGAAGGCAATGATCAGGAAATATTCTTAAATAAAGTGGACGGTATTGAAGAACTTCTGAAAGCCAGAAAAAACAATGCTTACGGTGAACAGAGAGATTATTTTGAGGATGCCAATTGTCTGGGCTGGGTTCGTGAAGGCGATGAGGAACATTCCGGATGTGCAGTTGTTTTAAGCAATAAAGATGCTTACGAAAAACCGATGGAAATGGGCGAAAGATATATCGGACAAACGTTTTATGATGCTTTGGGAAGATTTGAAGATAAGATTACCATTGATGAAAACGGTTGGGGAAATTTCCCGGTTCCGGCAGGAAATGTGAGTGTATGGCTTGCTGAATGAGTCTGAATACGAATATAACCAATAGCTTTCACAAATGACATGAATACTTTTTTTTAAATGAAGCTATCTAAAATTTATTTGAGTTATTCGTGAAAATATTTGTGACAGTTGTGTTAAAAAAATAAAACTAAACTTTTCGGAGTTCAAGAATTTCCGGTCGCTCAGAGTGATCGGAAATTTTTCCTGTCCTTGCAAATTCCGCCCACAATGCGCGAAGTTTTTTTCCGTTTTCCTGAATGTGTTTCCACGGCACATCTTTTAAAAGTTCTGCCGATTTCCATGCTTCCTGATTTTCGAAAATCAGCGGAAGATCTGCACAGTGGGAAGCTCCGATGTAATTATTTTTCAGAACAGAATTAATTTTAAACTGATAAATATTTCCACCACCCGAAGCATAATTTTCAGCAAAAATCTTTGCCGGTTTTTCGTAAATGGATTCTGTTGTTTTACGAACGATTTTGTTGAGAATCTTTTCGTGAAGATAAGTGTAAAATCCTTCCTGAGCCGTTTTTACATAAAAAGCAGTTTCATCATGATTGGAACCGATCAATACATCATATTTTTTCGCATTCGCTTTCCATTCTGGTAAACTTTCCTCTTCCGTGCATAAAGGCGCAAAACCATATTGCGTACAAAAAGGCATGGACGTTTTTAAACCATATTTTCTGAATGACGGTAAAAATTTCATGTATTCATCCACCATTTTCAGGGGATCTTTTTCATGTTTCAGAAAATCGGTCTTATGGAAAAATTCTAAAGACATTTTGCTTCTTTTCATCCTGAAACCAAGCGGCGCGCTGTGAATAATCGCTCTTTTAAACAAACCATCAATTCCTTCGGAAATCATGAGATGTGCAATCGCATCTCCTCCCGAAGACTGCCCGAAAAGAGTAATATTTTCCGGATTTCCGCCAAAACTGTGAATATTTTTCTGAATCCATTTCAGGGATTCCATAATATCGAACAAACCTAAATTGGCAGGTCTTTCTTCGTTTCCACCCAAAAACCCGAAAAGCCCGAGACGATAACTTACAGAAACAACTATAGTATGCTGTTCTTTCACCCAAACGGAAGGATCGGAAGTGGGAAGATCTCCGCAGCCGATTTCATACGAACCTCCGTGAATCCAGACTACCACAGGAAGATTTTCATTTTCTTCAAAATTTTCAGGACGGGTGACTGTTAAAAACTGAGGAGATTCATCGGGTTCAAAATGATCAACATTGGTTTTCTGGATCAATCTTTCCAGCAGCGGACTGATGTGTTGAGGACAAACCGGTGTTTTATCCAAAATTTCGTGATTCTGCATTTCTTCTACAGGAACGGGCTTTTTATATCTTTCTGATCGCGCGTAACGGATGCTTTTCGCTTTGATCACACCGTTTGTTTTTATTGCAGATATTTTACCGATAGAAGTATGAAAAGTATGAATTCCTGTATTTTGTTGTGCCGTCATGATGAAACAATATTGGTCTGCTTTTTAAAGGTAGTGATTTCTTAATTTAACTCCGCCTCAATATCTCTTTTTTGTGCTAATTTCACCAACAGATCTGTTCGTTTTACCCGTGGAAATTTATTTTTTTAAACTAATTCAATGTTTTATATTCACTTGGAGAAACACCGACTTTGCTTTTAAAAAGTCTGGTAAAATGTTGCGGATATTTAAAGCCTAAATTATAAGAAATTTCACTGATGGATTTTGCAGAATCGAAAATCTGGTCTTTTGCCACATCAATCAGTTTATTGTGGATAAATTCCTGAGCAGAAACTCCCATTTCTTTTTTAATGAGATCGCCAAAATAATTCGCGGAAAGATTAAGTTGTTCCGCAAAATAATTTACCATTGGAAAGCCTATATTTTTTGGTTTTTCGGAGGTGAGATAATCATTCAGAAGAGTTTCAAATTTTCCGATGACTCCCTGATTGACGTGATCTCTGGTGATAAACTGGCGGTCGTAAAACCGCATACAGTAATTCAGGAACAGTTCGATATTATTTACAATTAAAGATTTACTGTGCTTATCAATCGGCTGTTCCAGTTCATGCTTTATATTTTTAAAACATTCGAGAATAATTTCTCTTTCTTTTTCTGAAAGATGCAGTGCTTCATGCACGTCATAGGAGAAAAAATTATAGTCTTTGATATTCTTTCCCAGATTGGTTCCTTTTAATAAATCAGGATGAAAAATGAGAGCAAAACCGGCTGGCTGAATGTAGGTACCTGCATTATAAATTCCGTACGTCTGTCCCGGAGCGATAAAAACCAGTGTTCCTTCCTGATAATCATAGCTGTGTTTTCCGTACTGCATATCGCCGCACATGACATCTTTTAAAAAGACCGTGTAAAAACCAAACTGTCTTACATGCTGACAAATAGGATCAGATTTGGAAAAATCGATTACACTTACCAAAGGATGTAACGTCTCGTGATTCAGCATTTTATTGTATTCTGAAACTGTATTGTAGATTTCAGTCTCCCGATTTTCCATGAAGTAAATTTTAATTGCTATTCAAAATTACCACTTTTAACCCTACATTTTATTCCGTCTGTAAAATTGGTACATCTTTCCGTAATTTATATAAGATGATTTATTCTAAAAGGTTCGAATTTTGCAGCTAGGAAAATGAAGAATTTCCTATTCTGAATCAAACAGATTAATCAAAATAATTAATACTTAGCAAAAATGAGCACATTCACAGTAAAAGCTTACGGGGCAGAATCCAAAACTGCCGATTTACAGGAATTACATATCACCAGAAGAGAAGTAACCGCAAAAGACGTAGAAATTGAAATTCTTTACTGCGGCGTTTGCCACTCCGATCTTCACACCGCAAGAAACGACTGGGGCGGATCGATGTATCCTGTGGTTCCGGGACACGAAATTGTAGGAAGGGTGACTAATGTAGGAAGTGAGGTTTTAAAATTTAAGGTTGGCGATCTGGCTGCAGTTGGCTGTATGGTAGATTCATGCGGCGATTGCGAAAGCTGTAAACATGATCTTGAACAATATTGCCAAAATGGTTTCACAGGAACTTACAACGGAGCTGACAAACATTTAGGAGGACATACTTTCGGAGGGTATTCTCAAAAAGTAGTTGTAGATGAGCATTTCGTATTAAGTGTTCCTGAAAACTTAGATTTAGCGGCTGTTGCTCCTCTTCTTTGTGCAGGAATTACAACATGGTCTCCGTTAAGACACTGGAATGTAGGTCCTGATTCTAAAGTTGCTGTTGTTGGTTTGGGAGGTTTGGGACACATGGCGATTAAACTGGCAAAAGGTTTAGGTGCTGAAGTAACGTTATTCTCCAGAACTCCGGGAAAAACGGATGATGCTAAAAATCTGGGAGCAGATTATGTGGTGATTTCCACAGAACAGGATCAGATGGATGCTGTAAAAGGGAAATTTGATGTGATTATTGATACCGTTCCTTATGAACACGACATTAATCCTTACATGCAGACCGTTGCTTTAAACGGAACTCTGGTTATGGTAGGATTTGTAGGTGAATTCGAAAATGAAGCTCCAAGTACAAGACCGCTTATTTTCCAGCGTCGTTCTGTTGCCGGATCTTTAATCGGAGGAATTGCCGAAACTCAGGAACTTTTGGATTTCTGCGGAAAACATAATATTGTATCTGATATTGAATTAATCAAAATGCAGGATATTAATGAAGCGTATGACAGAATGCTGAAAAGCGACGTGAAATACCGTTTCGTGATTGATATGCAATCTTTGTAATTCTTTGTATATTGTTAACTAAGGCTCTCTTCGGAGGGCTTTTTTGTTGACGGTTGGTGGTTTATGGTTTATGGAAATTAAGCTTTCTGATTGTTAAATTTTTAGAATGTTGCATTTCTTAAATGGTCATATTTTCCTTCCATATGTTTAAATGCCCATTCTGCCATGGAACTGATAACGGGAATTAAACCTTTTCCTGCCTCACTCAATTCGTAGGTTACGTGTGGAGGAACAACAGGTTTTGCGGTTCTGATAATCAGTCCGTCATTTTCAAGTTGCTTTAAATGCTGGATGAGCATCTTTTCGGTTACCGCAGGAATGGAGCGCTTCAGTTCGCTGTATCTTTTGTCTCCGTTGGAAAGATGATATAAAATTATCGGTTTCCAGAATCCGCCGATCTTTTCCATGACATACGTTACAGGACAGGAATCGAGTGCGTATTTTTTATTCTGCTGAATGGTTGATGTTTCTTTTATGGCTGTCATAATGAATACATACTTTAGGGTAAGTACTTGTATAAAAGTAAGTACAAATATACCTTTGTATCAGGAAATAAAAAAATATTTATCAACAAAAAAATAAAAATTATGAAAATCATCATCACCGGTTCATTGGGAAATGTAGCAAAACCTCTTGCAGAGCAATTAATTGCAGAAGGACATGACATCACCGTAATCAGCAGCAGCGAATCTAAAAAAAGTGAAATTGAAAATCTGGGAGCCAAAGCCGCTATCGGTTCTATTACAGACCTGAACTTTTTAGTTGAAACTTTTAAAGGAAATGATGCCGCGTTTCTGATGACTCCACCCAATATGGGATTTGAAAATCTTGTTGAAAACACAAAAATGCAGGAAAGAATTATGCTGAAGCCGTACAACAAACCGGAGTTAAAAGAATCGTAATGCTAAGCAGCATCGGAGCAGATTCTCTTGTGGAAAACGGACCGATAAAAGGTCTTCATGCTATTGAGAAATTCTACAATGAGCTGGAAAATACGTCAGTCACTTTTTTAAGAGCAGGATATTTCTACATCAATTTCTTTAATGATATTCCTCTGATTAAAAACGCAGGAATTCTTGGCGCAAATTATCCGGATCACACGGAAGTTCCATTAGTTCATCCAAAAGATATTGCAAAAGCTGCTGCTGAAGAACTGGTAAAAAATTCTGAAGGTAAAAATATAAGATATATTGTGAGCGACGTTCGTAAAGCGCAGGATTTTGCAAATATTTTCGGAAATACCATCGGAAAACCGGAACTTCCTTGGATAGAATTTAAGGATGAAGATTCTTTACACGGAATGCTTCAGGCAGGAGTTCCGCAGGAAATGGCAGAATTGTATACGGAAATGGGAAGAGGAATCAGAACAGGCATTGTTCAAAAGGATTTTATTGAACATGGTTCTATTGTTGATGGCGAAATTAAACTGGAGGAGTTTGCCAAAGAGTTTGCGGATAAATTTAATGCTTAATGTTATTTTATAACTTTTTCTTTTGTCCTGAAACAAAAATTCAAGACTCGGAAACTTGCGCTAAACATTAAAATTTAATCCTAAAATTTCCAAAACTTGCGCGAATTAAAGATTTGTCTTTTGATTTAATATTTGTCTCGCGCTTCAAAGAGTGGAAATTTCTTAACGGACTAAATTTAAATTTTCTTAATGCTCCATTTTCATTATTTCATTTAATCATTACATTCAAATCAGTTTCGGCGAGCCAAAGGCTCGCCGAAACTTTTATCAATAGATTATTTAAATTTAACCTTTACCTCAACCTTAATTTATTCCTTTTCTTTTAAAATCCCCTTCAGAACCTTCAATTTCCCATCAATCGGCTGATCGATTTTCAATCCTAAAATTTCTGCAACCAAAGGATAAACGTTGATATTCTGAAATTCATCGATTACCCTATTATTTTTGAATTCCGGTCCCCACGCAAAGAATGTGGCTTTCATTTCAGGAACTGTCTGCGGATTGTAGCCGTGCTTTCCTACTGATGATTTTTTACCTTTTTCCAAAAATATTTTAGGAGCATTCGGAATTAATAAAATCTGCCCGATTCTTTTGTACCGATCATCTTTTGTTGAAAAATGAAGATATTTGGGAAGCTTTTTATCCAGATAGACTTCATAATCTTCTGTTTTATTAGCTTTTAATTCTTTATAAACCTTTTTAACCTCATCAGGATTTTTAACGTATACTCTTAATAAAGTCTGTGAATTGTAAAAATCAAATCTTTCCTTATTAAAAAGCATTGCGGGAATTTCCAACGGGCTTCCTCCATCCACTTTTATCATTCCGTGATCCGAAACAAAGACAAAGTTTACATTTTGTAAGCCTAAATCATGAACCTTTTTCACCAGTTCTCCAATGGCTCCATCCACAAGATGAACCGCATCTTCCGTTTCTCTGGAATCCGGACCGAAATGATGTCCGCTTGCATCAACCTCAGGAAAATACAGTGAAATGAAATGCGGTCTTTTTTCCATTGGCAATTTTAGCCATTCGATTACTTTATCCACTTTTTCCAGCGGTGAGAATTTTTCGTTATAATGGTAATAATAGGTTGGTCTGTTTCCTCCGGCATTACTTGCAGAACCTACCCACATTAACGAAGCAGAAAGCATTCCCTGTTTTTCAGCGAGTCCCCAAAGCGGAGTTCCGCCGTACCAGTTTCCGTCTTCGGCATTTTTTTTATCGCTCATGGCGTAACTTTCCTTCTTTTGATAATCGTAGAAATAATTATCGATCAGTCCGTGATGAGAGGGATACAATCCGGTAATCAATGTCCAGTGATTGGGAAAAGTAATACTTGGATAACTGGGAATCATTGCTTTTGCCTGAACTCCTTCATTGGAATATTTCAACAGATTTTCTGCATTGTATTTTTTAGCATAATCATAACGAAACCCATCGGTAGAAATCATGATGACATAAGGTTTTGTCTGGGCTTCAGCAGTATTGTACCGATCAGCAATTACAACCTCTTCTATATCAGTGTTTTCTTTTTGGGCGAAAACTGTCAGTGAAAAAATTAACAGTAAAAATTGAAGGCTTTTCTTCATGATTTATATTTTGTGCAAAATTAGGATCTAGAATCCTGAAAGAAAAGATTCTCCGGTTAAAAAAAGATTAAAAGTATTTTTTAGAATGAGTGTAAATAAAGAATATTTTATATTTGGATAAAATATAAAATATTGGAATTTTTACTGGATCTTTTAGGAAATTTTATTCGCTGGATATTTATTTACCACTGCGATTCTGAAAGAATGAACGAGAAATACCGTTCCCATCCTAAATCTGAGGGATTAAAAAATACTTTAGCAGGAATTATATTAATCGTTTCTGCCACAATTATCATTTTATATTTTTCATAAAAAAGACCACTTTTCAGTGGTCTCTGTTTTATTCTTTGATTAACTTTTCAAAAGAAGTTGTTCCATCTTTCAAAGTAATTTCCAGATAATAATTTCCGGATTTTAGATCAGAAATATTTATTTCCTTCGCATCTGCTTTTATGGTTTTTACCTTTCTTCCTGTAGATTCAAAAACATCGATATTTTTTATTTTATCTGCGTTTTTAAAATTAACGGTTTCTTTTGCAGGATTTGGGTAAAGAACTACTTTTTTGCTTTGAGCTGCTGCTTCGTTGGTTGCCAGAAGAGCCGTTCTCGTTAGAGTTGTGGAACCTCTGTTGGTAGATGAGTGCTGGCTTAAAGTAGTTGAAGAACCTTTGGCATAAATAATAGGAATTGAGGATGTATTATTCAAAAAAGTATAATCTCCTGATGATGTTAACGGTCGTGTTGCAACAACAGTTCTTACAGTTCCCGAAGTAGTATCGGATGTTACCGTCCAGCTTTGAGAAGCGTCAGCAGTTGGCTGACACTGACAGCTTAAACCTGTATAGTCTCTGCTTGTGGTAGAATTCCAGATAAAATAATCTGTAATCGCGCTCATAGACGTTCCTCCAAAACCTATAGCTAACCATGTAGTACTGGAACCTGTTAACGTAATTGTAGCTGTTGTAGCATCGGTATCTATTTTCACAGTCATTCCTGTAGATCCCAAACTTACTGTACTTGTCGTAAATTGTGACCAAGCCAGATTAGCAATGGCCATTGAAATAATAAGTAGAATTTTTTTCATCTTTTAATTTTTAAGTAGGTTGATTATTTCTTTATTGTTTGTCTGTAAAGCATACTCAAAAGGAGTCATTCCCTGTGCATCTTTTAAGGTTTTATCTGCTTTATATCTGAGTAACAATTCTATCAGTTCTTTATTACCAAATTTCACCGCCCAAAATAAAGGGGTAGATCCTGTAGCATCTGCAATATTAGGATCTGCTTTCTTATTGAGGAGATAGGTTACGAGATCTTTGTTATATTTCACAGAAAGCCCTGATAATGCAGTTCCTTCCTGACTTTTATAGTTCACGTCTTTCACATTGTCTATCAGAAATTTGGCAACCTCAACATTTCCTCTGTAGCAAGCCAGAATTAAAGGAGAAAAACCGCTTTCATTGGTCTGATTAATAATATCAGGGTTCTGCTTCATCATATCCTTAACTTCAGCGACTGTACCGCTTCTCGCAAGATCAAATATAGATTTAGTCTTATCCTGAGCTGTTACAAAAGTAAAGCTCAGGAAAATTCCCATCAATAAAATTAATTTTCTCATTGTTTTGTAAGAACATAATTGTATTGAACATTTACACTTTCAGCAATTTTTTTAGACACCATTTTAGGGATGGTTACTTTATGATCTGCCGTTTTTACTATAAATCCGCCTGACATATAAATTTTTCCGTCTTTGGAATAAATAGCAGCAGTGGAATTATACGCTTTATCTACTCCATGAAAATTCAATTTCCCCTGAACTGTATATTTCTGAGGAGATGCCGATAATTTAGACTTATCAAAATTCAGTATTTTTCCGGTGAAGGTTGCTTTTGGATATTTAGCAGTTTCAGCATAGCTTTCATTGAAATGCTCTTCCATTAATTTTGTTTTGAAATGGTAATTTTTAACCACTGAAACCGACGCAAACTCTCCGGTATCGGCATTGATAACTGCCACATTATTGTCGTCCTGCGCAAAAACATCTTCAAATAAAGGAACCGAGGCTTCAAAAGAAACTTTTCCGGTTTTAGACATATATTTCTGTGCAAACGCAAGATTAGTAAAAAATAATGCTGATATAATTAAAATTAGCTTTTTCATATTGATCTTTAATTTTCAAGAAGCCCGTCGGCTTTCCATTTTGTAATGATATTAATCTGTGCAGGTGATAAGCTTCCGCCTTGAGGCATCTTTAAAGGATCGCCGTTCGCGCGGCTTATCCTGTCGATAATTCCATCTATATCGCCTTTCACCTGAGAATACGTTCTAAGATCTTCAGGTCCCGGAGAATGGCAGCTTACACAATTGGCATCAATAATGGGTTTTACATCTTTATTATAGGTTACAACTCCGGTAATCGGAGTATTATCCGAGATTTCCTCATACGTTCTGCTTTCACAAGCGGTTAATACAACTGCTGATGAAATGATGTACATAAACTTTTTCATACTTTAAAATACTCTATAAAGATTAAACCCAAAGAAAATCTGCCCTTTTTCCCATTTTCCTGCAGCATTGGTTAAATAACCGATATCCGAATTAAGCTGGGAGTTGGTGAATAATAGCTGGAACACGTGTCCCCCGGTTTCTATATCCATCCCTAAAGAAAGTGGATTTTTATAAAAACTGTGATTGTCGAAATTCACAAAATACTCTGCATTAATAGAAACTCTTTTAGAGATTTTGTAACGTCCTCCCAAACCTGCAAGAAACTGGTTTTTGTCTTCAATGGTAGGCTCATATAGATTTTTATGAACATACGATGGCGACAATTGAAGGGAAAATTTATCGCTGAATCTTCTGGAAATTAATGCCTGTGTAAGATAAGAAAGCCTGTCTCCGAACTGAAGATGCGGATAATTATCTTTGCTGAGATCTGTATTTACTGCCAAAACATTATACCCTACAATGTCTACAGGAAAATTTTCATTCTGCTGTACTAGCTTGTACTTTACTCCGCCTTCGAAAGTTTTCAGGTTGGTTTCTCTGGAAAGACTTAATGAAATTTTATCTGTAACACCATAAATTGCACCCAGTTTTGTAGAAGCATCATCCAGCCCGAAGAATTCTTTAAAGCCTTTGCTTACATCACCAAAACGGTGCGCTACAACAATATACCACTCGTTCTTTGCAGGAAGTTTGGTAGATTGCCCTGTAACAATTTGTAATGCTTTAAAAGCGGGTTGGGAAACATCGGTGTTTTTTGTCTGAATGGTATCAATATCTTTCAGCAGATCTTCCTGTGCAAAGGAAAAAACTGATGCGAACATTGACAAAAATAAGAGAGCTTTTGTCATACAAGTATATTTAAATTAGTATAACAAACTTATCGACTTATCGAGTTACAATTGTGTGATAAAAGTCACCGACTGAATTGTTTTTATCAATCAAAATGTTAAATTAATTAAATGTAATGTATTAGCCCTGACTAACATTTTCATTTACAGATATTTTTATGCCTTCTTTTGTCTGGATGATCTCTCCCTCATTCTCAATTTTTTTCAAAACACGGCTTACCACCTCTCTCGAGGTACCCAAACTGTTTGCAATTTCTCTATGGGTAAGTTTTATCGGATTATTTCCGGTAACTGAAATCTGCTGTTTTATATAATTTAAAACTCTCTTGTCTAGCCTGTGAAAGACTGCATCATTAACCATATTCATTAAATCGATAAATCTTTTATCGTATTCTGAGTAGAAAAGCCTGTTGATTTCAGGGAACTTAATCAGCCATCTGTGAACAACGGATACAGGAAATAATAAGACTTCAGAATCTTCTTCCGTAACGGCATAGATCCGGCTTGTGTAGTCTGTAAAAATTGAAGAAAATGTCATCAGACAGCTGTCGTTGGCACGAATATAATAATAAATCAGTTCACGCCCGTCATTCAGGCTGAACACTCGTATAGATCCTTTAATAAGAAAGGGAACAAATTTATTTTTCTGCCCTTCTCTTACAATTTCGGTTTTGGCTTTAATTTCAGTAACAACAGCATGCTTATCCAGCTCTTTTAAAAAGTCATTCCCTAAAAAGCCAAACTTGTTAATAATAAACGGATTATTGATCATCTTTATATCCCTAACTAAAAAACAAATTTAAAAAATATCAGCATATTAATGCAGAGAATTATTGAAGAATATTATAAAAAAAAGCTGCTCCACTTTTGTGAAACAGCTTTCTTTAATTTACAGCCTGTATTTAAGGTTCAAACCATAAAAGAAATAGGATTTGCTTGGTCCCGGATTAAGATCCGTTGCTACTCCTTTCGGATAACCACTTCCTGTATCTGAATCATTAATGCTGTTTCCTAAGAACAGAAATGTATAATTAATCTGATTGGTGAGATTATTTCCCATCACATAAGCATCAAGATCGAATCTTCCGAAAGATTTTTTATACCCCAGTTTGGAATTAAGCAATCCAAATCCTTTTACCAGATTGGTATTGGCAAAATCTGTGTAGACATTTCCTAAATAATTGTATGTGTTTACGAGATAAAAACCGGGTTTTGTATATAAATCCAGACCAATTGCGTATTTATTTCTTGGAACGCCAACTACAGTTTTGTGGTCATAAGTTTGATCCGCTCCCAGCAATCTTGTTTTAAAATCTTTATATTTAGCATCATAATAAGACATATTAACAAAAGGAACGATTCTGTTGATGAAAGAATTATCGTTTTTATACTGATATCCTATGCTCACTTCCAGACCATTATTTTTCTGGCTTCCTGTATTTGACCAATATGTTTGGTTTCCCGAATTTGGGATTACTAATTGTGTCAATTTATTAGAATAATCAATTCTGAACACAGAAACCTGATAATCAAGCTTGGTATCCAATAATAATCCGTGTACACTGAAATCTAGCATTTTAGCACGTTCAGGCTGCAAATCGTTATTTGCGGTATTCGTAAAATTAATAAAAGAAGCCGTAGCTGTCGGAGCGTTGTATCCTTCACTGTAGCTTAGATTAAAAATCTGATTTTTCCACTCTTTCTGTAGTGCAAAGTGCGGAGTGTAAGCTGTTTCGTACTGCTTGGTAAATGACTGGTCTTTCTTCCCCGTAATTAAACCCGGAACTGCAAACAAGTCTTTTCTGTCGTAATTGGTTCTGTTCGCACTTAATCCCGCAAGAAATGTCAATCCCCAAGGTTTGTACGTTAGATAATCTATTGCAAAATAGGTTGCCTGATTGTTGTTGTATTTAAAATAAGAAGCTCCTGAAATGCCTGTAGTTTCTAATGGATTTGTAATTGATCCTGTAAAACGGTAACTTGAAGTCGTAGACATTGAATTCTGAATCTCCGTTCCGAAATCCAATCTGTTTTCGAAATCTTTGAATTCATTTTTCAGGGTAAATGTGGAACGTAATCCTACATTGGGAGAACTGGTTACACCGAAAGCCCCTGCAGAAACACTCTCCGTATTTCCATTATAATAAAAAAGCGTGGTGTAATTTCTAAGATTCGGAAGAATATTTACAGAATTGCTTAATCCTACTCGTGTGGATTTTATTTTTGTTCCTGAATTTTTTCTGATGTAAGCCGGATTTCCATTGTCGATTCCTGCATAATAATCATCATAAGAAATCTGTCCTGAAGTATGTTCGTAAGAGTAAGCCTGACTTCCAAAGAAGCTTAACTGATCATTTTTTCCGAGTTTAACTGTTCCGTTTACGTTAAAAAAGTTTTTCAGACCGCTTCCGTTAGGTCTGTAACCATCGGTTTCAAGGTGACCGTATGCAGCGTTCACAGAATAGTTTTCATCCGCAACATTGAGCTGAGTGCGGGACTGAAATGTTTTAAAAGCACCAACTAAAGCGTTTTCTGAAACAGTAATACCTTTGGTAAAATCCGGACGGGTATAAAAGCGAACCGCTCCTCCTACTCCGCCGCCATACATGGTTGCCGCAGGTCCTTTGATCACCTCAACATTGTTTACATAAGCAAAATCGATGTCATCCAGAATGGTAATTCCTTCGGCATTGGTTAAAGGCATATTGTTCCAGTAGGCTTTTACTCCCCAGTTATTAAACTTCTGATCGTTTCCGTATCCGCGGACAACCAGTCTCTGTCCTCCGAAATTCGTTCTTTTATCGACCTGAACTCCGGGCATTGTAGATAAAGTCTGGTCTATTGCTGCCGGATTATTTCTGCTAAGTTCTTCTTCCGAAAGGGTTTCCACGGACTGTGCATGTCTTTTGAACTCTGCCCGTTCCTGTTTTATTTTTTTTCTTCCCTGGATTGCAACTTCTTCGATTTCTGATGATTGTTGGGCACTTGCAATTGTGCAGCCTAATAAAGCTGCAATGCATATATATTTTTTCATTGATTTTAAAAATTAATTATTTGTCGTTTAAAAGTTTATGATGAGATAAAACTTTTTTCCGGAGGCGGAATAATAACTGACAGATAATATGTATTTTTTAATCTTTTAAGATAATCTGATTTCGGTCTGAAATAAAAGGTAAAAAAATGAAGTTTTTCTGCTTCGAAAAAAGTAAAAAAGCTGGATGTCTTTATGATTTTCTTATGCTGAAAAGGCGAATTAAAATGCCGCCATGCCCCTATTTTTTTTGCCGCAAAAAATTCTGAAAATTTTAGAATTGAATGAATAACAATATCTTTTTTATCAAAATAGCAGTGATAGTATTTTTCACCGTTTTTAAGATCAACTTTAATGATATCGTAAGAAAATCCGTTTAATGTAAATTCTTTTTCTTCCTTCCATTCAGCATTTACAATTTCTTTCTCAGAAAAATAAATGGTTTCTGCTGCATCCAATTTATGATTTAAAATATGATATTGTGTTGTTTCATAAATTTTGGTTTTAATGTAGGAAACAAAAGGATAGATCATATTCATCAATACGATCATTAAAGGAATAAACAGAAATATGAAAAACAGTTTTTTGTGCAAAAAAATTTATTGTCTTCGGGGGATGAGTTCTCCCTCTGGTTCTACCAAAGTGAATTTTGGGATATTGATTTTGTAACTTTTATCAGAATCTTTTACGGTGTATTCTATCCAGTTTTCTTTTGGGTCTGAAGAAATCGTTTTTTCAGATTTTACAACTGCAGATCCGGAAGGTGAATATTCCAGATTATTGATCTCGTCCGGTTTTTGAAGGTTACCTTTTACAGTTATTGTATTTCCTGAAACAGACTGTGCAAACTTCAACACATTGCCTTCAGCTTTGAAAGATTTTACAGTAATACGATCTTTACTGTTTTTTAATTTTAAAGCTACAGTGTATAAAATTCCTCTTACACCGGGTCTTCCGCCGGACCATTCTGTTTTTTCCGCAGAAACTAAAGTTACATTCCCCTGATAAAATGAGGAAACCGGCGCTTTACAGGAAAACGCCAGTATCCAAAATATAATTATCAATAGCTGATTGTTCATTTTTTAATCGTCATCTCCGTCATCATTTACTTTCCCTAAAACCAGATAGTTTCCGCTGTATACAACTGTTCCTTTGGATTCAGCTTTCAGGATGTAATTCCCCGGAGTTAATCTCTGACCGAATTCTTCATCAGATTTCACATTCTTTTTGCTGTAAACCAGTCTTCCTGAAGCATCAAAGATACTGATATCTACTGTATTGTATTTAGCAGAATCAAATCTTATGTGTGAAATCCCTTTTGAAGGGTTAGGGTATATTCTTGTTTCGTTGTTTTTACTTTTTACATCGCCAGTAGCTAAAGTAACGGTTGTATTCTGAGTAGTCCATGCTCCTCTTCCATAGGTAGAAACCAAAACGGTTCTTGTTGTAGGTCTGTAATCTAAATTTGTAACTCTTACATTTCCGATATTTCCACTGATAGAAGACCAGGTTGGCGATGCAGAAAGGAAATTGGTAGTTCCCCACACTCCCATTTCTGTTCCAAGGATTACTTCATTAGCGTCATCAGGATTTCCAAGAATTGTTCTTACCGGCATGTCAGGAAGATTTCCTTCTTTGTTTTGCCAAGTTGTTCCTCCGTCTGTAGAAAAGAATACACTTGTAAGATTATAGTTGGATAATGTTACCATAATCTCATTTTCATTTTTTCCGAATTCGATATCAGAAATGGTTCCCGCAGCGGGTGTTGTAAGTACAGTAAACGCATACGATGTCGTATTTGCATTTGTAACCTTGATAATTCTTCCTAAATTAGTTCCTACAAATAGTGTTGTAGAAGCTGTTGTATAAGGAGAAACCTTCATCCATGAAATCTGCTCGTTTGTCTGTGCTGTTCCCACAGTAACTACATCATTAGTAAATGTAGTTGATGTGGCAGACAATCCACCTGTTCTGAATATAGTTAACCCTGAACGGTAAGAATAGAATACATTATTAATTCTGTCCAAAGCAATTTCGTTCACGAAATGACCATAAGCATTTCTGTTGGCGCTAGAGATAAGATAATAAGTACTGCTCGTTAACAGATAGTGATTATTGTACACATAACTTGCAATTTCATAATTATCCTGATCGTCATATTCGGTATACATTCCGTCTCCTGATGTTGCTGCCTGACTTGTTAAGAAATTATTCGCCTGTGGAGCACCATATAACCACCAGGAACCATTATCCTGAGCTCCCGCTAAAAGTTCTTCATTAGAAGGTGTTTTAATAGGATTCAGCATAGCAGTATAAAACTGGGTAACGTTGTATCTTGTGTTTCT
Source organism: Chryseobacterium sp. 2P (assembly GCF_059579425.1). NCBI lineage: Bacteria > Pseudomonadati > Bacteroidota > Flavobacteriia > Flavobacteriales > Weeksellaceae > Chryseobacterium > Chryseobacterium sp. 2P. The sequence goes on along the minus strand of NZ_CM184194.1, from coordinate 519,329 downwards.
TGCAGCAAAACCTGATGTGGTTGCAATAGTGTTTTTATTTGCCGCAAAATAAATTCCTCCATCATTTCCAAACATCATCTGATTGGTAGAATAGTTATTAAAAGGGTTAAAAACTATTTCATGCTGATCTGCGTGTACCTGCGAAACCTGTAACGCAGCCATGTTATTGTTGTTGGACCATTTTGAAATCTGCGTCCAGTTTGCTGCTCCGTTTGTAGATTTGTACAGATCAACTCCTCCTATATAAACTGTATTATCATCCAGAGGATCGGTAGCAATAATAAGATCATAGAAAGACTGTCCTCTTGTAAAATCGTTTGCCGGAATTCCTGTATCTGTTGCTGTCGGAAGCGTGATAACCGGAGTGGCATCATTTGTTGCCTGCCATGTTGTTCCTCCATCCGTAGATCTAGCAATACGAACAGGTTCAGAAGTACTGTTCGCTCCCTGCATAAGGGCGTAAACTTTGTTGGCATCTGTTCTGGAAAGTGTAAAATTAACTCTCGCACCGGAATTTCCGACATTGTAAACTACACTGAAAGTATTTCCATCCGCAGATTTTAAAATTCTTCCTCCTGAATCTATATTAGAATATCTTGAAGATCTTGTAGACACCCAAACTGAATTGTCTGCTCCAATTTCTATCTGCTGAATAGAATAGCCCGTTGTACTGGTTGTATTGGTAGTGGTATTAAGTGCCAGTAAACTTGTATTTTTTGTAAAGGTAGCACCTCCGTCGGTAGATTTATACAATCCTGCCTGACTTAAACCCTGAAATGCTCCGTCGTTATAATTACCGCTTACTCCGGCATAAACTTCCGAAACTCCTCCATTGTTTCTTACTTTGATATCATTGATGTAAAAATTTCCGCTTCTTACGTTACCGGAATAGGTTGGAGTAATGGTAAAAATCTGCGTCCATGTACTTCCTCCGTTAATGGATTTCCATATTCCTGAACCTATTGCATCCGCAGTACAGGACTCTCCTGTTCCCACATATATTATCTGTGGATTATTTGGATCATAAGCAATGGACGATATAGAAGTATTCGCCCAGAATGTGCTTATTGGAGTCCATTCGTTTGTACTTACCGAAGGGTCCTGATTTACCCAAAGTCCTCCTGAAACACCTCCCGCAAACACTCTCTTTCCTGTAGGATCATTCGGATCATACATAATAGCACGCGTTCTTCCGCCTACACTGTACGGTCCTCTTTCAATCCATGGTTCGTTAACGATCTTATTGGTAGAAGATCCTCCTCTGTTAATAAAAGACATAGGAGCAGTTGGCGCATATTTCCCCTGAGCAATTTCTTCACTCAGCTTTGCAAGAGAACCAAAATTATTTTCACCCGTTACAGGGTCCATCGTTCTCTTGAAATCTTCTTCGTTATAAGGATTAGGTGGAATTCCCGCAGACTTCGATAATTTATGCTGTTTTTTTAAGTTTTTCTGATATTTGGAGTATAATTCCTGAAGATGCTTTTGATTTGCCTGAAGCGTTTTATCTTGTGCATGTATATTTCCGGTTATGCATAACATAATACCAAGAATAGTATATCGTTTCATTTTTAGATTTTTTACAAATATAAATCATATACGCAAATAATATTATAAAAATTTATAAATTATGTAAAATAATCCAATAAAAAAAGCAAAATCAATTATTATGTTAAATAGGGTTATAAAAAAATGCCTCAATAAAAATTGAGGCATTCTTTTATTTTTTAGAGTAAATCTTAAGCGTTTACGTTGTTTCCTCCTAATACGAAAGGTTCAACTTCTTTAATTTCTCCAAATTGCTGCTCATAATTAGCAATATTTTGCTGAAGAGCAGAAAGTACTCTTTTTGCGTGAAGTGGAGCAAGAATAACTCTTGATCTTACTTTCGCCTGCTGTACTCCCGGCATTAACTGGATGAAATCTACTACAAACTCAGATGGAGAGTGGTTTACTAAAGCTAAATTAGCATAGATTCCAGCTGCTACCATTTCGTTTAATTCGATGTTGATGTTTCCGTCTTGTGGATTTTGATTGTTGTCCATTGTTATAAAATATTTTTTTATTCGAAATTTTGAGGTTGTGAAAATATAAAAATAAATTCAAACCTCAAATTTCCGAATCATTATTTTTAGTTAAGATCTTCGAATTCTTTTTTAGAACCTACGATCACATTTTGGTATTCTTTAAGACCAGTACCTGCAGGAATTCTGTGTCCTACAATTACATTTTCTTTAAGACCGTTAAGATCATCTACTTTACCTGCAACTGCTGCTTCGTTAAGAACTTTAGTCGTTTCCTGGAACGATGCTGCAGACATGAAGGATTTCGTCTGAAGAGCTGCTCTCGTGATCCCCTGCAATACAGGCGTTGCTGTAGCCGGTAAAGCTTCTCTTACTTCTACTAAAGCTAAATCTTCACGCTTCAGTTTGGAGTTTTCGTCTCTTAATTCTCTTGCAGTAATCATCTGTCCCGGCAGGAATACTTTAGAATCTCCGGCATCAACTACTACTTTAAGACCGAATACTCTGTTATTCTCTTCCAAGAAATCATATTTGTGTTCAAGAGCACCTTCAAGGAACTGAGTATCACCTCCGTCAACGATAGATACTTTCGTCATCATCTGTCTTACGATGATTTCGAAGTGCTTGTCGTCGATTTTTACCCCTTGTAAACGGTAAACTTCCTGAATTTCGTTTACTAAATATTCCTGAACCGCAGTTGGACCTTTGATTCTTAAGATATCGTCCGGAGTAATAGAACCGTCAGAAAGTGGTGAACCAGCTCTTACAAAGTCATTCTCCTGTACTAAAATCTGGTTGGATAATTTAACTAAATAAATTTTTCTCTCTCCTGTTTTAGCTTCAACGATCAATTCTCGGTTACCTCTCTTGATTTTTCCGTAAGAAACTACCCCATCGATTTCTGTAACAACCGCCGGGTTTGAAGGGTTTCTTGCTTCGAATAATTCGGTAACTCTCGGAAGACCTCCGGTGATATCCCCTGCTTTTGCAGATTTTCTCGGGATTTTGATTAAGACTTTACCAGCCTTAATTTTTTCACCATCGTTTACCATTAAGTGGGCTCCTACCGGTAAGTTGTATGCTTTCTGCTCAACCCCTTTAGAATCTACCACCTTCAAGGTTGGTACGGCTTTCTTATTTCTGGATTCAGAGATTACTTTCTCTTCAAATCCTGTCTGTTCGTCAATCTCCAACTGGAATGATACCCCTTGGATAATGTCTTCGTATTCTACCTTACCTGCAGTTTCTGCAATGATAACCGCGTTGTACGGATCCCACTTACAGATTACGTCACCTTTCTTCACTTTATCACCCGGCTTCACAGATAATATGGAACCGTAAGGTACGTTAGCCACCATTAACGGAGTTCTTGACTCGTTATCAGCAACTAATCTGAATTCTGTTGAACGAGAAACTACCACTTCAGCAGTATTACCGTTTTCATCTTCAGAAGTAATTGTTCTTACCTCATCCATTTCAACGATACCGTCTCTTCTTGCAACAATTGACGGGTTTTCTGATACGTTTCCTGCAGTACCCCCCTGGTGGAAAGTTCTCAACGTAAGCTGAGTTCCCGGTTCCCCGATGGATTGTGCTGCAATTACACCTACCGCTTCACCCATGTGAATCATTTTACCTGTTGCCAAGTTTCTACCGTAGCATTTTGCACAAATCCCTTTTTTAGCCTCACAAGTAAGTGGCGAACGAACTTCAACAGCTTCTAATCCAGCTTCTTCAATTCTCTTCGCGAATGATTCAGTGATTACCTGATCTGCTTCTGCAATTAATTCGTCCGTTTCAGGATCATAAATATTATGTAATGATACTCTACCTAAGATTCTTTCTGAAATTCTTTCAACAATCTCGTCATTTTTCTTAAGTGCGGTAACTTCTGTACCTCTTAAAGTTCCACAGTCGTCTTCTGTAACGATAACATCCTGTGCAACGTCTACCAATCTTCTCGTCAAGTAACCTGCATCGGCAGTCTTAAGAGCGGTATCCGCAAGACCTTTACGGGCACCGTGGGTAGAGATAAAGTATTCTAGAATGGAAAGACCTTCTTTAAAGTTTGCAAGGATCGGGTTTTCGATGATCTCCGCACCGGTAGAACCTGCTTTCTGCGGTTTTGCCATCAAACCTCTCATCCCTGATAACTGACGGATCTGTTCTTTAGAACCCCTCGCTCCGGAATCAAGCATCATGTATACAGAGTTGAAACCACCTTGGTCAGTTTTCATTCTGCTCATGATCATTTCCGTTAATCCTGCGTTGGTATTTGTCCAAACGTCAATTACCTGGTTATAACGTTCTGTATCTGTAATTAGACCCATGTTATAGTTAGCTCTAATTTCGTCTACAGTTTCGATTGATTGAGCAATCATCTGCTTTTTCTCAACAGGTACCACGATGTCTCCTAATGAGAAAGAAAGACCTCCTTTGAATGCGTTTGAATATCCTAAGTCTTTCATTGCATCCAGGAACTTCACAGTTGTAGGGAAATCTGTATCTGCAAGGATCTTACCGATAACGTTTCTTAATGATTTCTTCGTAAGAAGTTCATTAATATAACCTACCTGCTTCGGTACAATCTGGTTGAATAAAATTCTACCAACAGAAGTTTCGATTAATCTAGTAACGATTTCTCCGTCTTCTTTTACTGGTAGTCTACATCTTACTTTAGCGTTTAATGAAACTCGACCTTCAGCATAAGCGATTTCCGCTTCTTCAGGAGAATAGAATGCAAGACCTTCACCTTTTACTTTCATATCTTCTGTAGAACTCAATTCTTTGGTCATGAAATAAAGACCAAGAACCATGTCCTGAGAAGGTACTGTAATTGGAGAACCGTTTGCAGGGTTTAAGATATTTTGAGAACCTAGCATTAATAACTGAGCCTCAAGGATCGCCTCAGGACCTAACGGTAAGTGTACCGCCATCTGGTCACCGTCAAAATCGGCGTTGAATGCTGTTGTTACCAACGGGTGCAGCTGGATTGCCTTACCTTCGATCATCTTAGGCTGGAAAGCCTGAATACCCAGTCTGTGAAGCGTAGGTGCTCTGTTCAGTAGAACAGGGTGACCTTTCATCACGTTTTCAAGGATATCATAAACTACCGGCTCTTTTCTATCGATAATTCTCTTTGCAGATTTTACTGTTTTTACAATTCCTCTTTCAATTAGTTTTCTAATGATGAACGGTTTGTAAAGTTCCGCAGCCATATCTTTAGGAATACCACACTCGTGAAGCTGTAAGTTCGGACCTACAACAATTACGGAACGCGCAGAGTAATCTACTCTTTTTCCTAATAAGTTCTGACGGAAACGACCCTGCTTCCCTTTCAATGAATCTGAAAGTGATTTCAATGGTCTGTTTGATTCAGATTTTACTGCTGAAGATTTTCTTGTATTATCGAATAATGAATCTACTGATTCCTGAAGCATACGCTTCTCGTTTCTTAAGATTACTTCCGGAGCTTTAATCTCCAACAATCTCTTCAAACGGTTATTTCTGATAATAACTCTTCTGTAAAGGTCATTCAAATCGGAAGTCGCGAAACGTCCACCATCCAACGGAACCAATGGTCTTAGTTCTGGCGGGATAACCGGAAGCACACGCATAATCATCCACTCAGGCTTGTTGATCATTCTTGTATTGGCACCTCTTAATGCTTCTACAACGTTCAATCTTTTTAAAGCCTCAGTTCTTCTTTGTTTTGAACCTTCGTTGTGTGCTTTGTGTCTCAGGTCGAAAGACAATGCATCAAGGTCGATTCTTTTTAATAATTCTTCAACCGCTTCCGCACCCATCTTAGCGATGAATTTGTTCGGATCAGAATCATCAAGATACTGGTTCTCAATCGGAAGAGTTTCCATGATATCAAGGTACTCTTCTTCAGTTAAGAACTCCATATTTTCGAAATCAGAACCGTCTAATTTTTTAGCAATACCCTGCTGGATCACTACATATCTTTCGTAGTAGATGATCATATCCAATTTCTTGGAAGGAATTCCTAAAAGGTAACCGATTTTGTTCGGTAAAGAACGGAAATACCAGATGTGCGCAATTGGAACTACCAGATTGATATGCCCGATTCTCTCTCTACGTACTTTTTTCTCCGTAACTTCTACTCCACAACGGTCACAAACGATCCCTTTGTAACGAATTCTCTTGTATTTACCACAAGCACATTCGTAATCCTTTACAGGACCGAAGATTTTTTCACAGAACAAACCGTCTCTTTCAGGCTTATGCGTTCTGTAGTTAATAGTTTCCGGCTTAAGAACCTCCCCTCTCGATTCCTGAAGAATCGATTCCGGTGAAGCTAAACCGATGGTTATTTTATTAAATCTACTTGATTTATTTTTATTTGACATTTGTTAGATTTTAAATTTTAGATTTTAGATTTTAGATTAATTTCCGAATGTTTCCATTCAGCATTTATAATTTAAAATTTAAAATTATTCCTCTAGTCTTACGTCTAATCCAAGACCTTGTAACTCGTGAAGCAGTACATTGAAGGATTCCGGAATACCTGGTTCAGGCATTGATTCACCTTTTGCAATGGCTTCGTAAGTTTTCGCTCTACCAATAACGTCATCCGACTTCACGGTAAGGATCTCTCTCAGGATATTTGATGCACCGAATGCTTCAAGTGCCCAAACCTCCATCTCTCCGAATCTCTGACCTCCGAACTGAGCTTTACCTCCTAACGGCTGCTGAGTAATCAATGAGTATGGACCAATAGAACGTGCGTGCATTTTATCATCAACCATGTGCCCAAGTTTCAACATATAGATTACCCCTACTGTTGCAGCCTGAGTAAATCTTTCTCCGGTACCCCCATCATAAAGGTGAGTGTGACCGAATTTAGGAAGACCTGCTTTCTCAGTGTATTCTGTAATCTGGTCTAAGCTAGCTCCGTCGAAGATTGGTGTCGCGAACTTCAATCCTAATTTCTGACCAGCCCATCCAAGAACTGTTTCATAGATCTGACCGATGTTCATACGCGAAGGTACCCCAAGTGGATTCAATACGATATCTACCGGTGTTCCGTCTTCAAGGAATGGCATATCTTCTTCACGAACGATTCTCGAAACGATACCTTTGTTACCGTGACGACCCGCCATTTTATCTCCTACATTCAGTTTACGTTTCTTAGCGATATACACTTTAGCCAACTTCATGATCCCTGCAGGTAATTCGTCTCCGATTGAAATTGCAAATTTCTCACGGTTTTTAACTCCCTGAATATCGTTGTACTTGATTTTGTAGTTGTGAATTAACTGTTTGATTAATTCATTTTTATCGTTATCAACTGTCCAGTCTGAACCGCTAACGTTTACATAATCTTCAACTGAAGTTAATAATTTATGAGTGAACTTCACCCCTTTACCGATGATTTCTTCATCAAGGTCGTTTTTCACGCCCTGAGAAGTTTTACCGCTTACAAGGGTATTTAATTTTTCAATTAAAGTATTTCTCAAATCATCAAACTTAGCCTTGTAAGTGTTTTCAATTTCTTCAAGCTTAAGTTTTTCTTCAGTTCTCTTCTTTTTATCTTTGATGTTTCTTGAGAACAATTTTTTGTCAATAACAACACCTCTTAATGAAGAATCTGCTTTCAATGAAGCATCTTTTACATCACCAGCTTTGTCACCGAAGATCGCTCTCAAAAGTTTTTCTTCAGGAGTCGGATCAGATTCACCTTTTGGAGTGATTTTACCAATCATAATATCTCCAGGCTTCACTTCAGCACCGATTCTGATCATACCGTTTTCGTCAAGATCTTTAGTAGCTTCTTCAGAAACGTTTGGAATATCTGCTGTCAATTCTTCCATACCTAATTTGGTATCACGAACTTCAAGAGAATATTCATCTACGTGGATTGAAGTAAACCAGTCTTCACGAACTACTTTTTCGTTGATTACGATCGCATCCTCGAAGTTGTATCCTTTCCAAGGCATGAACGCAACCACTAAGTTTCTACCAAGAGCCAATTCTCCTTTTTCAGTAGCATAACCGTCGCAAAGTACCTGTCCTTTTTCCACTACATCACCTACTCTTACGTTAGGTCTTAGAGTAATGGTAGTACTCTGGTTGGTTTTTCTGAACTTAGTTAAGTTATATGTTTTAGTAGCAGATTCGAATTGTACTAAATCTTCGTCTTCGCTTCTTTCATATTTAATAACGATTCTGTCGGCATCCACATACTCTACAGTACCTGTACCTTCAGCGTTAATTAAGATTCTTGAATCTCTTGCAACCTGCTGCTCAAGCCCTGTACCTACAATCGGAGCCTGCGGCTTCAATAGAGGAACTGCCTGACGCATCATGTTCGATCCCATCAACGCACGGTTCGCATCATCATGCTCCAAGAAAGGAATTAATGAAGCGGAGATACCAGAGATCTGGTTTGGTGCAACGTCGATAAGGTCTACCTGAGATGGCTCAACTACAGGATAGTCACCATCTAATCTTGCAATAATTCTGTCTGTTTCGAATTCACCGTTATCGCTCAATTCAACGTTTGCCTGAGCAATTACTTTAGATTCCTCGTCTTCTGCATTTAAGTAGATAGGATCTGCATTAAGATCAATCTTGCTGTCTGCTACTTTTCTGTACGGAGTTTCGATGAAACCAAGTCTGTTGATTTTCGCATAAATACCTAAAGATGAAATCAAACCGATGTTTGGTCCTTCCGGAGTTTCAATCGGACAAATTCTTCCGTAGTGGGTATGGTGAACGTCTCGAACCTCGAAACCTGCTCTTTCTCTTGATAAACCTCCAGGTCCTAATGCAGAAAGTCTACGCTTGTGCGTGATTTCTGATAGTGGGTTGGTCTGGTCCATGAACTGAGAAAGCTGGTTGGTACCAAAGAACGAGTTGATTACTGATGTTAATGTTTTCGCGTTAACAAGATCAAGCGGAGTAAAGATTTCGTTATCTCTAACGTTCATTCTTTCCTTGATTGTTCTTGCAATTCTTGAAAGACCTACCCCGAACTGTCCTGCTAATTGCTCACCAACAGTTTTAATTCTTCTGTTTGATAAGTGGTCGATATCATCAACCTCAGCTTTAGAGTTCACAAGCTCGATCAAATGTCTTACGATCGCGATAATATCTTCTTTTGTAAGAACCTCAGTTGTCGTAGGAATGTTCAGCCCTAATTTTTTGTTTAGTCTGTAACGTCCCACTTCACCAAGTGAGTATCTTTGCTCAGAGAAGAATAATTTTTCAATGATTCCTCTTGCGGTTTCCTCATCTGGCGGATCTGCATTTCTTAACTGACGATAGATATACTCTACTGCTTCTTTTTCAGAGTTTGTAGGGTCTTTCTGTAGTGTATTCTGGATGATAGAGAATTCGTTGCTATTTTCTTTGTGAATCAGGATTGATTTCACACCCGCATCAAGAATAAGATCTAAATGTTCTTTTTCAAGAATCGTTTCTCTGTCTAAGATGATTTCGTTTCTTTCGATAGAAACAACCTCACCGGTATCTTCGTCTACGAAATCTTCGAACCAAGTGTTCAATACTCTCGCAGCCAATGTTCTTCCTTCTACTTTTTTAAGGGCAGCTTTAGAAACTTTCACTTCTTCAGCAAGGTCGAAGATCTGAAGGATATCCTTATCAGACTCATACCCGATCGCTCTTAATAAAGTGGTTAATGGTAATTTTTTCTTACGGTCGATATACGCGTACATTACGCTGTTGATATCGGTCGTAAATTCCATCCAAGATCCTTTGAAAGGGATAATTCTTGAATAGTACAATTTGGTTCCGTTTGCGTGATAAGTCTGTCCGAAGAATACACCCGGAGATCTGTGTAACTGAGTTACAATTACACGCTCTGCTCCATTGATAATGAATGAACCAGACGGCGTCATGTAAGGAACCGGACCTAAGTATACATCCTGAACCACAGTCTGGAAATCCTCGTGTTCAGGATCTGTACAATACAATTTAAGTCTTGCTTTAAGAGGAACGGAATACGTTAAACCTCTTTCCACACACTCATCGATTGAATAACGTGGAGAATCTACCAAATAATCCAAAAATTCCAATACGAATTGGTTTCTGGAATCGGTAATCGGGAAATTTTCCTGAAAAGTCTTGTAAAGACCTTCATTTTTTCTGTCTTCAGGAAGCGTATCAAGCTGGAAAAATTCACTAAAAGACTCAATCTGGATATCCAGAAAGTCCGGAGTAATGATTTTTCCTTTCGCTGAAGAGAAATTCACTCTCTGATTTCCCCTAGTTGTAGGTGTTGTTTTACTCATAAAACTTTTAAGAAAGGTTAAAAAATATTTTGATTCATTAAAAAATATCAGAAAAAAGAGTTTGAGAAGAGAAAAGTTCCAAAAGACCTTATAATGTTGGCGCTATTAGAAATAGTCTTATATTTTTTTCTCTTGATTCTCAGAATCTTATTCCTAACTGCAACACTGGTATATCTTTTCACAGCGTAATGCAAAATATTTTTATTACTTTTGAGGCAGAACAGCCGCAGTATCTATACACACGAAATCCTCTTCATTTCCATGAAAGAGGTGATATTCAATATTTTATAGATTTACAAACAATTATTCGCGCCAAAAGAGACTGCAAATTTACAACATTTTATTTTTATATACAAATAAAACAACTTCATTTTGAAGATGTTAATTATTTCGCTGAAAAATAAAAAGGTCATCCAAAATATGGATGACCCGCCCTTAATAAAAAAAACTTAATCTTAAAATTAATTATTATAACCTAAGATTTAGCTGTATTTTAAATACTGAACAGAATAATTAATTCTATTACAATATATATTTTTCAAAACTAAAAATATTTTAAACTTTAATCTGTCAATATATAAAATTAATAAAAAAAAAATTAAAATATTAATTTTCAGATAATTAAATCTCAAAAACACAAGTCACCCCTTCGGATGACTTGTGTGTAGAAACTATTTGCTTATTGAAATTACCTCACGATGACCTTATATGATTTTACAGTCGTTTTTGTTTCTACTTTTATAACATACATTCCTGCAGGTAAAGAAGAAGTACCGATTTCAGCATTTCCGGAGAATTTACCTGATTTAATTAATTGTCCCTGAGCTGAAAACAAAGTATAAATACCCTCTTCGTTAGATTTTACATTTAAATTTTCACCTGCTTTTACAGGATTAGGATATACTTTAACATCATTTGCAGCAGTTTTTACTTCTCCAAGAGATGCTTTTGCTGTCAGACCGCTGTTTTTAGCTACAGAAGAATATGGAGAAAGAGGAGAATTCGGAGAACCTTTTTTAACAAGATCCGTATCCACAACCGCCTGAATTCCATCTGCATCTGCATCATCTATTCTTGAAATAAATCCTTCTCCAAGATCATCAAGATTATCCTTACCGATGGTATAAAGATCGAAATCCACGTTATTGGATTTAAGATCCACAAAGTCTGGTTTATCATCTCCATCTGTATTTTTTAAAGGATATTTCATCACTCCGGAATCCGGTGCTGTTTCAAGAACATCTGCAATTCCGTTATTTCCTACCGCAACTCCACTATCAATTACTCCATTATGGTCTGCATCAATCTGATCAATAACCGAAGCCGGGATTCCTGATTCAAATAAATCTAAAATACCATCATTATCCGAATCCAGATCAAGGTAACTTGAAATTCCGTCTCCCAATTCTGAAATTACCAGTTTATTTCCATCCACATCATCATCTTCAAATTTTCCGTTTCCGTTAAGATCTTCCAGCGCATCCGGAATACCGTCGTTATCAGAATCTTTATCACAAGCATCAGCAATTCCGTCTCCATCACTGTCTACAGCCGAAGACTTATCGTTCACCGCAGAACATCCTTCCGCACAATCCGGAATACCATTTCCGTTATTATCAATACTGTCGTTTCCGTTCGGACACTTATCATTACAGTTCGGAACACCATCCTGATCATCATCAAGCTGGACAAAAGCATTATAAATATAATATTGCTGAGCCAGAGTGATTCCGATTCCCGGATTGATTTCAATTTTCATCCTGTCAAACGATTTTGTTGCAGTAAAGCCTACATAAAACTGATTGGTTGCAGAAGTAAAGAACTGTCCGCTGAACAATCCGCCTGAAGTTCTGGATTCCGTTACCGTTGTTCCTTTATAAAAAGTAATGGTAATATAATCTAAAGCATTTACAGTTAATAAATTAGCACTTTTCGTTAATGTAAATCCGCCAAAAGTTCCCGCAGGATATTCTCCCGTATTGCTTTTAACCGTTAGTCTAACGGTAGGAATTAACAAATTTATAGGAGATAAATTTACTGTAGCAAAATTTGTGGTGTTGGTATCTACAACGTTTCCTGTGTTGGTAATGTTGGTTAATCCGAAAATCGTTCCGGAAGCACCTGTCCAAGAAGCCCCCTGTACAACATCTCCTAATCTTGAAGTTCCCGAAGTCTGAATGTACTCATTACAATCGCAATCCTGAGGTTCTTCAAAGGCATAAAATACTTTCATCGCACCAAAATTTACCCCTACAGTCTGAGTGATCTTTAATCTCACTTCATTGAAAGGTTTTGTTGTATTGAGGGAAATCTTCTGTTTGTTGGAACCGAATCTTAAAACTTTAATATTAATAAGCCCTCCTCCATCAAATAAGTTTTTAGAATCCTGTAACTGTCCGAATAAATAAGTTTCAATTGTTATGTTTTTCAAAAATTCAGCACTCAATAACTTGCCCTGATCATCAGGTTCGATTACAAAGCCCGCTTTATTTCCTGCAGGATAAACCTGATTTTTATCTAAAACACCCACAGAGTAAGAACCTAACAAACCAGCAGGTAAAACAACAGAACCATAAGAATTTTTGTCTCCGTCTCCAATTTTATCTCTGTCAATTACGAAAGAAAGAGGTGCTAAAAAGTTACTGCTTCCTGAAACATTCCCATCCACTCCGTTTCCGGCAATAATATCATCGCAAATCCCGTTATTGTCTACAGGAACTTTGTTCGGATCGAAAGCAAATGCATAATAAACATTCAGCGCGCTGAATACTGAGAGAGCATTAACCTGATATAGTCTTACTTCATCAAAACTTTTAGACGTTTTAAAATGCAGGAAAACTCTTGTTTTTGTACCTCCAAATGCAGGTACAGACAACAAAGTAGCACTATTGGAACATTCCTGAAGAACTCCCGCTTTATAAGTACTTATTCTTAAATTACTTAAAAAACTTGCTGTAAAAATACTGGTACCAAGATCTACATTAAATCCTGTAATATAGCCTGCAGGATAGGTAACATTTGTATTTTTTACAGATACTCCGTTTCCGCTTACCAAAGTGGCAAAGCTTCCCATACTGACACTGTTATCTAAATTGGCATCAATAAGAGGATTCATGCTTCCGCTGTAACAGGCAATACATATACCATTAGCATTTAATGGTTTTGCCTCCACACCCATTCCGCGGATCGGTGTGTAGCCTTGTCCGAAAATCTTTACGGACAACAGTAACAGCATCAGAAAAGCTGTAGTTTTCCCGAATAATTTTTTTGTCATTTTAAATTGGTTTAAAGTTTGTGTATTTTTTTAAAATTGTTGCCATGCATAAACACCAGTAGAAGTTAGTTTACATCCGTAAAAATTTCCTGCAGTGGCGGATTTTCCGTAAACAATGGTTCCTTCATTACTCGCATTACAGTCTGAAGGTACTGGAACACCGGTTGCTTTAATTAAAATTCCTTTGCTGATTTCCAGATCCGGAATATTGGTTCCGCTCGGGGTCATATTAATTCCCACATCCGTAACCGCCGTGCCTATTGCACCCTGTCCTGAGAAAGCATGAGAAGTATTTGCATAAACGGTCTGATTGGCAATGGTTGCACTCGCATTAGTTCCGAAGGCAATAGCTCCAGCAGCTCCGCTGGCAACATTGGCATTTCCAAATGCATAATTATTACTCGTTACAGTATTTCCTGTACCAAAAGCAAAACCTCCTGAATTGACGTTAGAATTTCCTACATTAATTCCGCTTACATTCGTTCCGGAAGTTCCGTTGTTATTTCCCAGAACAATCGTATTTGCACCTGTCGCAAAATTGTTGTTACCTATTGTTTTTGCGCCACTCAAAGAACTATTGGTAGCTCCAATCGCCACTCCCGGAAAATTAGCAGCCTGTGCGGCAACCGTATTTTCTCTTCCTAAAGCTACATTTGAAGAAGTATTGTTTGATAAAGTATTATTTGACCCCCATGAAACTGAAGCATAAGGTGCGGATGTATTTGAATTTCCTCCTCTAAAATTTCCGTTTACATCAAGAATTGCTTTTACGGAATTATTTGTTGCTAAAACTAAATTCTGGCTATCTGTTGTTCCCAGGAAATTTCCGGAAGAAACAGCAGTTCCTAAAGCTGAAGACGTGGCAGTAGTACCGGAATTTCCGGTAATTTTCCAGTTTGAAGACTGAGGCTGATTCATCTGAGTCCAGACAGAGCCATCAAAATAATAATACCCTGCATTCGTCACATTAACAGTCTGTCCTGAAGGTGTTGTATCGGCTGCTGTTACATAAACTATCGCACCCGTTTGAGCCGTGGTATAACTTTTAGCTCTTAACTGATCTCCTGTTAATCTGGGCGCGATAATCCCATCAAATTTCGCTGGATTTGAAGGAAAGCCCGTGACATCAAGTGTCGCCTGACCTTGAGTAGTATTGATACCTACTTGAGCATTAACAATACATCCCAAAAATGTTAGGATAGATAATCCGAATAATTTGCTTTTCATTTTAGTGATTTTTGTAGTTTTTAGAAAAAAATATGTAAAGTGGGTTCATTAACAATGAACATTAAAATATAAGCTACAAAATAAATATTATTTATTGCGTATTAGCTGTTGTTTTAACTTTATTTAAAGCTGCAGATTTCAGAAACAGGACCGTAGTAAAATGCCTATTTTTATTAATTAGAAATAGAAAAGTGCAATAAAGAATAATCAGAAGAAGATTCTCCGAAAGAAAATAATTTGTATCCAAAGCTGTGTGTTTTTGAGAATACAAATATAATATATTTTCAATCAAAATAATATTTATTGTTAAATAATTTAAATAAAAATACAATTTAACACATAATAATTAATTAAAAATAATAAAAATTATGAAATAAATAAAAATAAAAATTTATAAATACATATTTTAAATAGATAAGTCATTATTACAATAAGAATATTAAATAAGTAATAAACAAAAAAAGGCCTGAACAAATTGTTCAGGCCCGATATTTTTGAGTAAAGTGAAATTATTTCAATTCTACTTCAGCACCAGCTTCTTCTAATTGCTTCTTAAGAGCTTCAGCTTCGTCTTTAGATACACCTTGCTTCAATGGAGCTGGAGCACCGTCTACGATGTCTTTAGCTTCTTTAAGACCAGCACCAGTTAAATCTTTTACTAATTTAACGATAGCTAATTTAGAAGCACCTGCAGACTTAAGAATTACGTCGAATTCAGTTTTTTCTTCAGCAGCTTCACCTGCACCACCTGCAGCAACTACTACTGCAGCAGCAGCTGGCTCAATTCCGTACTCATCCTTAAGGATAGCAGCTAATTCGTTTACGTCTTTTACTGTTAAGTTTACTAGCGTTTCAGCTAAATTTTTTAAATCTGACATTGTTGTAATGTTTTTGTTGATTATTGATTATTTTTTGAGTGTAAATTATTCAGCAGCTGGAGCTTCTCCTTCAGCAGCCGGAGTTTCCGGAGTTTCAGTAGCAGGAGCTTCTTCTACTGCAGGTGCAGCTTCTTCAGCTTTAGCTTCTACTGTCTCAGGTTTGTTTTGAAGAGCAGAAACAACTCTCTGGATTGAAGACTGAAGTAATCCGATGATTTCACCGATCATTTCTTCTCTAGACTTGATGTTAGCTAACATCTCTAGGTTATTGTCACCCACATAGAAAGTTTCCTGAACGAAAGCAGACTTCAAAGCCGGCTTTTCTTCTTTCTTTCTGAAGTCTCTGATTAATTTTGCAGGAGCACTTGCAGTCTCAGAAATCATAATTGCTGAATTTCCTTTGAAAGACTGGAACATCTCAGAGTAATCTACTCCTTCAATTTGCTCCATTGCTTTTTGTAAAAGTGTATTTTTAACAACTTTTACTTTGATATTTTGCTTGAAAGCCTGTCTTCTGAAGTCAGAAGATTTTCCAGCGTTCAAACCTTCCAGATCTGCAACATAAACTACTTTAGCATCCTGAAGCAAATCTTTGATCTCTTGTATTGCTACAACTTTTTGGTCTTTTGTCATTGTCTTAGGATTTATAATTAGTTAACAGATTTAGTATCGATTGCAATACCAGGACTCATTGTAGAAGAAAGATAGATCGACTTCACATAAGTACCTTTAGCAGCAGTTGGCTTCATTTTGATCAAAGTAGAGATCAATTCCTGAGCATTTTCCTTGATTTTAGCAGCATCGAAAGACACTTTACCAATACCAGCGTGGATAATACCGTATTTATCAACTTTGAAATCAATTTTACCAGCTTTCACTTCAGTTACTGCTTTACCAATTTCCATTGTTACAGTACCTGATTTAGGGTTTGGCATTAAACCTCTTGGTCCTAATACTCTACCCAATGGTCCTAATTTACCCATTACAGCCGGCATCGTAACGATAACGTCAACGTCTGTCCAACCTTCTTTGATTTTTTGTAAATATTCATCAAGACCTACATAATCAGCACCCGCTTCTTTAGCTTCTGCTTCTTTATCTGGAGTTACTAAAGCCAAAACTTTAACATCTTTACCAGTTCCGTGAGGAAGAGATACAACACCTCTTACCATTTGGTTTGCTTTTCTTGGATCTACCCCTAATCTTACAGCGATGTCTACAGAAGCATCAAACTTTGCAGTATTTACTTCTTTTACAAGAGCTGCACCTTCTTCAAGGTTATAGATTCTTCCTTTTTCTACTTTGCTTAAAGCTTCCTTTTGCTTCTTTGTTAATTTTGCCATTTCTTTAAGTTTTAAGCGTTAAAAGTTGGTTTAGTTCCTGTTACTCTTAATCCCATAGATCTTGCAGTACCTGCAACCATAGAAACAGCTGAATCCATTGTAAAGCAGTTAAGGTCTGCCATTTTATCTTCAGCAATCTTTTGAACCTGAGCCCAAGTTACAGCACCTACTTTGTTTCTGTTCGGTTCTCCGGAACCACCTTTGATCTTAGCCGCATCCATTAACTGGATCGCTGCAGGAGGAGTTTTGATTACGAATTCAAAAGATTTGTCTTCGTATACTGTAATTACTACAGGTAAAACTTGTCCCGGCTTATCTTGAGTTCTTCCGTTAAATTGCTTACAAAACTCCATGATGTTCACACCTGCAGAACCCAAAGCTGGACCTACTGGTGGAGAAGGGTTAGCTGCGCCACCTTTCACCTGAAGCTTTACCATTTTAAAGACTTTTTTAGCCATTGTTTGTTTTTTAAATTTGAATAATTAATGAGTTTGGAAGCATTTATTATTCAGCAGGTTATCCATTCTCACATTAGATAATCCTACTTTTCGGACTGCAAAATTATGAAATATTTTTGAAATAGCAAACGGAATAGATTGATTTTTAAATAAATTAAGGTAAACTTTCGTCAAACGCCTGTGGAATTTTAAACATACTGTCCCTATTATCGAATGGCACAACAATTTTATCCAGAATTTTATCCTTATCTTCTTTTAAGCAACTTCTCTTTACAAGTTGCAAATCGTACACCGCCTTCTCTGATGGAAGAAACGCATACTGAACATCATAACAAAATCTGGTTCCATCTGAATTATCATCCCAGTCTCCGTAAGAATATTTTGTAGTAACAGTGCAAGCCTTTCTTAATTTATTTTGGCTGAAAATAACCAAATCATCATAATATAAAGTTCCCATATGAGTTTGTCCGCCTGATAAAGCAAAGCATACTGTTTCTTTACCAATCACAGTAAAGCTATGCAACGAACCGGAATTTCCATACATTCCACCACTTCCTGCTTCGATCATAAAATCAGCAGTTTCCCAATTCTTCCCATTGAATCGGAATATGAACAGATCACAATGTCCTGTAGATGCGCCTGCAAAAGGATATTGATTTTCTACTACTATAGCAGCAAATTTTTCTCTTCCTATTACAAAACGTTTGATATCTGATCTTGAAAGCTGTATTTCCTCATCCATCTCTTCTAAAGGTTTCATATTCATCGTATCATAGACAGGTTTTAAAAGATTATCTACAATTCCCGAAGTTAAAGCTGTATCTACAGCCATTACAACATTTTGCTTTTGAGGTAACGGAGAATTGACCGATGGCGGCGAAGAAGTTTCCTTTTTACAGTTCATTGCAGACAAAAGAAGCAATGTTAAGAATACATATAATGAAATAGTTCGAATCATCATCAAATATATTAAAAAAGAAAAGACCATTCTTCCGAACAGTCTTTTTAAATTATTTTTAAAGCTTTTACACTTTTTCTACCTGCATATAGCTAAGCTCCATTGGAGTTTTTCTACCGAAGATAAGTACAGAAACTTCAATTTTCTTTTTATCTTCAAGAATTTTTTCAACAGTTCCGTTGAATCCGTTGAATGGTCCGTCAATTACTTTAACGTTTTCACCCACTACATAAGGGATTTCAACATCGCTTGCAAATTCAGAAAGTTCATCCATTCTTCCAAGCATTCTGTTTACTTCAGATTTTCTCATCGGAACAGGATCTCCTCCTTTTGTTAAGCTTAAGAAAGAAATAACTCCCGGAATGTTTTTGATAACGTGAGGAATCTCTCCCATCAAATCAGCTTCAATCATTAAGTATCCAGGATAGTAAGGTCTTTCTTTAGGAACTTTTTTACCGTTTCTGATCTGAATAACCTTTTCCATAGGAATAACTACCTGAGTAACGTACTGCTCAAACCCTAAACGCTTGATTTCCGTCTCAATGTAGTTTTTCACTTTATTTTCCTGTCCGCTGATCGCTTTCAGCACATACCATTTCAATTCGCTCATTATTGGGAAAATACTTTTATTATTAATTGAACAAGTTGATTAGCATTCCAATGATGTTGCTGATTGCTTTAGAAAACAATTCATCAACTCCAAAAGTAAATAACGCCAAGATCACTGTTGCAACAGTTACTACAATTGTAGACGATTGCAGATCAGACCACTTTGGCCATTCAACTTTATGTCTGAACTCGTTATAAGAACCTTTTAAAAAATCGACAAATGAACTCATAATTGTTATTTGCACGGGCACAAGGATTCGAACCCTGATCAACGGTTTTGGAGACCGGTATCCTACCATTGGACGATGCCCGTAGTTAAAAAAAGCCTCCGTAAAGAAGTTCCTTACGGAAGCTTTTATATTGTGTTAGATGATTAGTCTAAGATTTCAGTTACCTGACCTGAACCAACTGTTCTACCTCCTTCTCTGATCGCGAATCTAAGACCCTCGTTAAGAGCGATTGGTTGTAACAATTCTACAGTGATCTCTAAGTTATCACCAGGCATTACCATTTCTACACCATCTGGTAAGAAGATCTCACCTGTAACGTCAGTAGTTCTTACGTAGAACTGAGGACGGTATTTGTTGTGGAATGGAGTGTGACGTCCACCTTCTTCTTTAGAAAGGATATAAACAGATGCTTTGAATTTTTTGTGTGGCTTCACAGAATCTTTCTTAGCGATAACCATACCTCTCTTGATGTCAGTTTTTTCAATACCTCTCAACAATAGACCTACGTTATCACCAGCTTCACCTCTGTCTAGGATTTTTCTGAACATCTCAACCCCTGTAATTGTAGAAGTTAATTTTTCATCACCCATACCTACGATATCTACAGGATCACCAGTGTTGATGATACCAGCTTCAATTCTACCAGTTGCTACAGTACCTCTACCTGTAATAGAGAATACGTCTTCGATTGGCATCAAGAATGGCTTATCTGTATCTCTTGTTGGCTCTTCGATCCACTCGTCAACAGCATCCATTAACTGCTCAACAGTTTTGAACCACTTGTCATCAGAGTTACCTTCAGTAGCAGCAGTAAGAGCTCCTAATGCAGAACCTTGGATAACTGGAGAGTTATCTCCGTCGAATTCATAAGTAGATAATAAGTCTCTAAGCTCCATTTCAACAAGCTCTAATAACTCAGCATCATCTACCATGTCAACTTTATTCATGAAAACAACGATTCTTGGTACGTTTACCTGACGGCAAAGTAGAATGTGTTCTCTTGTTTGAGGCATTGGTCCGTCAGTCGCAGCACATACCACGATAGCTCCGTCCATCTGAGCAGCACCTGTCACCATGTTCTTTACGTAATCCGCGTGACCTGGACAGTCAACGTGAGCATAGTGTCTTTTTTCAGTTTCGTATTCGATGTGAGCTGTATTGATAGTAATACCTCTTTCTTTTTCTTCTGGAGCAGAGTCAATTGCAGAGAAGTCTTTTTTCTCAGCAAGACCTTTGCTAGCTAATACAGCAGAAATAGCAGCTGTAAGAGTAGTTTTACCATGGTCAACGTGACCAATAGTACCAATGTTCAAGTGTGGTTTGTTACGATTAAACGTTTCCTTTGCCATGATTTAAAATTATTTATTTATTGTTTTTCAAATTTTCGGTGTGCAAATATAATGAATTTTTAAATACCAAAACCTTTTTATTAAAAAAAGTTTCAATATTCGAATCCAATGAAGCACAAACCTTATATTTCAATGTATTGAGATTGCAAATTTACACAAATTTCTCAATTTAGAAAATCAGGAATAGACCTTTTAGTCAAAATATAAACTATCTCTTTAATTATGAATACAATAAAATAGGCGAAAAAGAATCTTGAGAAAAAATTACAGTACGGCAAAACCATAATTTATCTTTTATCGTAGATGAAAGTATGAACCATTAAAAATAATATATTATGAGAAAATTATTACATTTATGTACCGTACTGTTCAGCACCATCATCTTATTTTCGTGTGATGATTCCGATGATATGATGTCTACAGACATGAATATGCCTGTTCAGGGACCCGATCTTATGGCTTACGGACTTACGGCGAACAACGAACTTGTTGCCTTCAATGCCAACAATCCTAAAATGTTTACTTCTAAAACCGCTGTTACAGGAGTCGTTTCCGGAGAAAAACTGATGAGCATCGATTTCAGACCTGCAACAGGAGAGCTTTATGCTTTATCCAATGCAAGTAAGCTTTACATCATCAACACTTCCAATGCTTCTGCAAGAGCGGTAAGTACAACCGCATTTTCACCTGCTGTCTCAGGAACTATCGCTTCGATTGATTTTAATCCTACCGTTGACAGAATCCGTCTGGTAAGCAATACAGGGCAAAATTTAAGACTTCATCCGGAAACGGGAGCAGTGGCGGCAACCGATATGAACATTAACGGAGGCGGAACTCCTTCTGTAACAGGGGTTGCTTATACCAACAGCAAATCCGGAGCTTCAAGCACAGTTTTGTATGATATTGATATGACCTCCGGAAAGTTATTTAAGCAGGATCCGCCTAACAATGGAACATTGGTAGAAGTCGGAAGTCTGGGAACTACTTTTACAGGACAGGCTGCTTTTGATATTAAATATGATAACGGTGCAGCGTTATTAGCTTTAAATAACAATCTGCATTTATTGGATCTGAATACTGGTAAAGCAACCAACATCGGGATGCTTCAGCAGCAGATCATTGATCTTGCGATTCCTACAGAACCGGTTGCTTACGCTGTAGATAATTCAAACAACCTTCAGATTTTCAATCCGAACAGTCCGATGCCTGTTTCAAAAGCTATTACAGGTCTCCAGACAGGTGAAAGTATTTTAGGAATAGATTTCAGACCGTTGAACGGACAGCTTTATGCTTTGGGAAGTTCAAGCAGACTGTATACTATTAACTTAGGAACAGGAGCTGCAACTGCAGTAGGAACTTCTCCTTTTGCTACGTTACTTGCGGGAACAGATTTCGGGTTTGATTTTAATCCGACCGTTGACAAGATCAGAGTCGTGAGCAACACGGGACAAAATCTTCGTCTTGATCCTGTAACAGGCGGAATAACGGCAGCAGACGGAATGCTGAATCCGGGAACTCCGATGATCGGAGCGGCTGCTTATACCAATAATTTCGCAGGAGCTACTTCAACAACTTTATTCGTTATCGATCATAATACGGACAAACTGTATCAACAAAATCCACCGAATAACGGAACTTTGGTAGAGACAGGTTCTTTAGGAATCAATATTACCAGTGCGAACGGTTTCGATATAGGAAGCATGAGCCAAAAAGCATATTTACTGGCAACGGTAGGAACGGTAACAAAAGTATACAGCATTAATACTTCTACGGGAGCTGCGACTGCGGTTTCAGATTTCCCAAATGCAGTAAGAGGTTTTGCTGTGGGATTAGGATTCTAAACTCATAATAATTATTTCAATAGCGAGAATCGCGGAAAACTTCGTTTTCCGCGATTCTTTTTTAACCGAATATTTATTAGCCGCAAAGGCAAAAGATTTCAAAAATATATTGATAGTTTATTATTAAGGTGAAGACAAGAAAACACAAACTCTTTCTTTAAAGTTTTAGTTATCTTATTTAAATATCTTTTGCCACCTGTGGTTAAATAAAAGGTTAAAGTAAAACTTGTCTAAATTTTTTTACCGCAAAAGATGCAAAAGATTGTAACACTTTAGTTGTTTAAGTTTAATACTTAAATGGAAAAAAGAGCAGATAAGTTAAAAAGAATCAAAGATTTTTCTCTTTGCAGACTTTTGAAATACTTTAAATGAATAAAATAAAGTCTTTTGTCTCTTCTGCGGTTAAATTTAAAATATAAATGAAAGAAATAATCAGATCTGCTGAGATTTTTTAGTTCGGTTGAAAATCCAGAAAATAATCGGGAAAATCAGCAGGGTTAAAACAGTTGCTGTAATTAATCCTCCGATAATGACAATAGCCAAAGGTTTTTGGGACTCTGATCCGATTCCTGTGGATAAAGCAGCAGGCATTAATCCGATGGATGCCATTAAAGCCGTCATAATCACAGGACGCGTTCTGGATTTCACCCCATTCAGCAATGAGCTGTCCAGATCCATTCCGTTTTTAACATTCTGATGAAATTCCGTAATGAGGATAACCCCGTTCTGAATACAGATTCCCAAAAGAGCAATCATTCCTACTCCGGCTGAAATTCCGAAATTAATTCCGGTAACGTGCAGTGCGATAATTCCGCCGATTAATGCAAAAGGAACATTTGCCAAAACCAGTAAAGAATCTTTTATGTTTCCGAAAAGAATAAATAAAAGGAAGAAAATTCCTAAAATACTGATGGGAACAACCTGCGCCAATCGTTTTGAAGCTCTCTGCTGATTTTCAAACTGACCGGTCCAGCCTACGGAATATCCGTCCGGAAGATCAATTTTAGAAACCGCTTTCTGCGCATCGGCTATCGTACTTCCCAAGTCACGGTCACGGATGGAAAATTTAATCCCGATGTATCTTTTTATATCATCTCTGTAAATAAATGCGGCTCCGTTGTCTTTTTCAATCGTGCTGATTTCTTTTAACGGAATTTTAGCACCGTCCTGTGTAGGAACCATCAAGGCTGCAATATCATTTTCATCCTTTCTGTACTCCTGCGAATAACGGAGACGGATCGGGAATTTTCTTTCGCCATCAAACATTTCTGAAGCGGTCTTTCCTCCGAAAGCCATTTCCAGAACAGACTGTGCATCATCGGGCATTACTCCATACGCTGCCATTTTATCTCTGTCGAGCACCACACTTACTTCCGGCTGACCAATATTTTTGATAATTCCGGCATCTTTTACACCTTTAATATCTTTTACTTCCTTTAAAACTTTTTCGGCAAGTACATCCAAAGTCTGAAGATTATCTCCGTAGATTTTAATTCCGTTTTCTGCCTTGAAACCAGCAACTGCTTCAGCCACGTTGTCTGAAATCGGCTGGGAATAATTGAATGTAATTCCCTGATAGTTTCTTAATTTTTTATCGATTTCTTCAATCAGTTCTTCATAAGTGATGTTCCGTTTCCATTCTTCTTTGGGTTTAAGATTCACGGCAAACTGTACGAACCCAAAACCATTCGGGTCGGTTCCGTCGTTGCTTCTTCCTGTCTGTGCGAGAACATCCGTGACTTCCGGAAAACTCATAATGTCTTTCTTGAGAAGATCGGCTGTATTTAAAGATTCTTTTAATGATGAACTCATCGGCATTTCGGCGGTGATCCACAATGAACCTTCATTTAATTGCGGTAAAAATTCGGTTCCTAAAAATTTCCCTGAAAATAAAGTCACAGCTAAAAATGACAAAGAAACAATTAAGCTGAGCTTTTTATGTTTAAAGGTAAAATTGAATCCTTTCAACACAATTCTGTCCCAGAAATTCACGAACGGATTATTTTTTTCCTTTACATTTTTATTTAAAAGGATGTGCGAAAGAACCGGAACGAGCGTTAACGTAAAAATCAAAGCGCCCATTAAAGCAAAACCTAACGTAAAAGCCAATGGCGAAAACATTTTTCCTTCCACTTTCTGGAATGAGAAAATCGGGATCAGGGAAGTAATGATGATTAATTTTGAAAAGAAGATTGCTTTTCCAAGACCTGTTCCCGTCTGTTTGATCCAGCCTGCTTTTGCCAGTTTGTTGAATTTTTCATCACCGTATTTGTGGGCTTTATGGTCGAGCATCACAAAGAGTCCCTCCACCATGACGACCGCTCCGTCAATGATAATTCCGAAATCTACCGCTCCGAGTGAAAGTAAATTTGCGCTCATTCCCGCGAGTTTCAGACATAAAAATGCAAACAATAAGGATAAAGGAATAATGATGGAAACGATAAGCGTTGTTCTCCAGTCTGCCATGAAAATCAAAACAATTACGGTAACCAGAACAATTCCTTCAATAAGGTTATGCATTACGGTGTGTGTGGTGAAATCCATGAGATTATCACGGTCATAAAAAGTGACCATTTTTACATCCTTCGGAAGCACTTTTTCGTTGAGTTCTTTAATTTTTGCTTTTACACCGACCAAAACTTCACGCGGATTTTCTCCTTTCCGCATCACGACAATTCCTTCAACAGTATCTTCCTGATGATTGAGTCCCGCCTGCCCCACTCTCGGCATCGAACTTTCGTGTACTTCCGCAACATTTTTAACGAGAACAGGATTTCCACTGTCGTTCTGGATGGTAATATTTCCAATATCGGCAACAGATTTCACCAAACCGATTCCACGCACCACATAAGCCTGTCCGTTTTTCTCAATAACATCACCGCCGACATTTAAATTACTTTTTGTGACGGCATCATATACCTGAAGCGGCGTTAAATTGTATTTATCTAATGCTCTCGGATCGATGCTTAATTCGAACACTTTGTCCTGACCTCCGAAAACGTTTATGTCTGCAACACCGGGAACTCCTCTCAAAGCACGGTCGATCACCCAGTTTTGTAAGGTTAATAGTTCTCTGGAATCTTTGGTTTTGCTTTGTAAAGTGTATCTGAAAATTTCTCCGGTCGGTCCGTAAGGCGGCTGTACTTCGGGATCCACTTCATCGGGAAGACTCACCGTCCGAAGCTGATTATTGACCTGATTTCTGGCAAAAATATCGTCTACTCCATCGTCAAAGAGAATTTTAACAATGGAAAGTCCGAACATTGTGGTACTTCTTACACTGGTTTTCTTCTGAACCGGACTCATTGCGAGTTCAATAGGCGTGGTAACGAAACGTTCTACTTCTTCAGCACTTCTCCCGTTCCATTGGGTAATGATGACAATCTGGGTATTGGTAACATCGGGAAAGGCTTCAATGGGCATATTTTTGAAACTTATGAATCCCGAAACCGCCAGAATCGCTACCCAAATAAAGGTGAATGCTTTATTTTTTAACGAAAAAGCAATGATATTTTTAATGAATTTGTTCATGATGGATTTTTTTTGACCTAAAAAAGTCGTTGAATTTATTTTCTTTTGTTTTTAACGCAAGGAGCGCGAAGCTTTTTTTACAAACCATATGTTTTTAAGTTTGCAAAGGTGCTTCGACAAGCTCAGCATAAACTATTCACTCAGCGAAGATCTTTTGATTTTAACCATTAAGAGTTAAGAATTATTAGGTGACTTATAAACGATTTTAAAAACCGATGTCTAAAATATCTTCAGATATTTTCTTAATTCAACTTAACTTCTCAATTAAAATCTAATGGTTTAAATAAAATCAGCTATTCAAAGAGCGATAAATCAACAACTGATTGTTTGTGATTACCTGTTCTCCTTCGGATAACCCTTCGGAAACATAGGTAATGTCTCCTACTTGTTTCAGGACTTTTATTTCTTTCACTTTTACATCGGTTCTGGATTTATAAATCACCACAAAACTTCTGTTATCATCGAAAATCACGGCTTTGGAAGGAACCGTAAGTGCGGTTTTATTCTCAGAACTTGTTACTTTTATTGTTGCTTTACTTTCCGGAATTAATAATCCATTCTGATTATCAAGCACTACTCTCGCCTGCATCGCATTGGTTTGAGGATCAATGATTTTAAAAATTTTATCAATTTTCCCGTCAAAAACCTTATCAGGATACGATAATGTGGAAACCTGCGCTTTCATTCCGAGACTGATTTTATCAATATCAGATTCGTTAACGTTCATGATTGCCCAAACGTTGGTGGTATTGGCGACATCAAAAATATTATCACTTCGGTCGCTTCTGAGCTGCATATCTTTATTGATGTTCTTCTGAACAATATATCCGCTGATTGGCGCCAGAACACTGTAAATATTTCCTTTTTTTACATTATATACTGTACTCACTGCACTTGCCCGCTGCAACTGATCCTGTGCTTTCTGAAGCTGACTTTTGGCTTCCAGAACGTCTCTTTCTGTATTCAGTTTTCCTTCGTACATTTCTTTGGCAACGCGAAGATTATTTTGGGCAACAACCAAATCTGTTTTTGCATCGCTCACATCTTTCTGCACTTCCGCCAATTCTGTACTTCGTATGGTGGCGAGAACCTGACCTTTGGTTACATGATCGCCCAGTTCAACATTAACGCTTAAAACATTTCCTCCGACCAAAGGATAGACATCGATGTAGCTGTTTTTGTCTGCTGAAATCTTTCCGTAGAAATTGTAATCGTCTTCTATATATTTTTTTTCAACTTTTGCTAAATCGATTGAATTCAGCATAGTGTTGCTCAGTTCAAAACCTTTTTTTGCCTGCGGTTTTGTTTCTTCCTCTTTTTTGGAGCAAGATAAAACAGACAGGGCAATCATTACCGGAATTATATAATTTTTCATGTTTAATAGAAGATTTTCGTTTGTACTAGTTGATTCAATTGTTCTGCAGACTGCATGATCCCGTTTTTCATATCGTAAATCTGAAGTGCCGTTTCGCGGTAACTGTCCATAAAGTCTGTAAATTCAATAAGACTGATGTTGCCTTTTCTGAAATTATTCAGCATCCCGTTATAGACCAGTTCCATATTATTAAGATCGGTAGATTTAATCTGACTGAGCTGATCGTATTGTGTTTTCCAGATTTTGTAAGCCGACTGTACTTTTGTTTCAAGGTTCAGCTTCTGAAATTCTGCATTTTTCTGATTCTGCTGAATGGCAAAATTCGCTTTATCCACATTTCCTTTATTGGATTTCCAAAGCGGAAGAGGAATTCCGACCATCAGATTGACTTCATTTTTGAAGGTTCCGCCATTCTGGTCCCACCCTGCCCCGAGATTGAGATCGGGAACGTTTAAAGATTTCTGCCATTGCGCATACAGCTTACTGTTGTCGATTAATTTTAAATTATATTGATAATCGGCATTGTTTTCGAGTGCTTTTTTCTGAAGTTCCGTTTCGTCGCCAAAAGGCTGAGCGGCAAGAATTTCTTTCGCTTCGGAATCAGAAAGCTGTGGTTCTATATCTTCGGTGACTCCTGTAAGAAGTTTCAGAGCCTGTTCAAATTCAAGAATATTTTTATTGATTCCTACTTTATCGTTATTTAACTGAATGACAATGCTTTGCAGTCTAACTTCGTCTTTCAGCGAAACATTTCCTTTGGCAGACTGTATTTTGTAGGCAGCCAGAAGATCGTTCATGTAACCCAATTGCTTATTGGTATTGTCGAGTTTTAGTTTTTCGTAGTAAAGATCAAAATAAGTGGAACGAAGCTGGGATTTGAGATCTACCAAAAGCTGGGCAAACTGAAGCTGCGCAAGTTCTTTATTGGATTTTGCGAAGGCAATTTCATTCTTCTTTTTGCCCCCCATGTAAATTAATTGAGTGACCTGCGCTCCTTTTGCGTGTCCGAAATCGAAAACTTTTCTGTCTTCGGGGTTGTATGCGTTTATTTGTCCGCTCAACTGCGGAAGTTCCCAGATTTTAGCCTGCAAAATATCTGCATCAGCCATATTAATGTTGTACTGTTCGGCGAGCAGTTGTAAATTGTTCTTCTGGAAAGCTTCTTCGCAATCCCGAAGCGACATTTGCTGTTGTGCCGTCATGAATGAAGAAATGACGATGAACAGCCCTGCAAATTTGTTCATTTTATTGATTTTATGATACAAAAATGCCTTTCTGCTATTAAAATGCTCTTAAAGAATGCTTAAAAAAAAATTAAATTTTTTAAGCAGCAACATATAATCATCTCATTTAAATCAAGTTACGAGCCGATTATAGTATTAATTGAATTCATGTAAAAGCTAAGTTTGCAAAGATTTATTTAAAGTTTTTGGGAATATTTTCTTTTGCAAGGGCTGAACTGCGTAAATATTTTTAGATTAACTTAAAAAACTATTTCACAAAAATCACACTGAACTTATTGAGGAGATCCGCCGGAGAAGTATAGGTAATTTGAGCCCCGTGATATTCGAGAATTCGTTTAACGATTCTTAAACCCAATCCGGAACCGGAAATATTCTGAGAATTTTTTCCTCTTTTAAAGGCTTCAAAAAGTTTTACCTGTTCTTCTTTCGGAATGGTATTTCCGTGGGAAATAACGTCAACAATCAGATATTCGTCATTTTCTTTAATCAGTACATCCACTTCCACATCATCGGAATAGATGGCTGCATTTTTAAATAAGTTGATGAAAACAATATCGAGTAAAGACTGAATTCCTTTAATGGTTAAAAGGGCATCTTCAGAAGTATCTTCGGAGATCAGAAAATCCAGTTTCAATTTGGGATAGCTTTTTTCAACTGCCTCAAAGGATTCAAAAATAACTTCATCAATTCTCACTTCTTCATAAATACTCTGGATATTTTCCCTGTCGAATTTGGTAAGCAGCAAAAGTGAATTGGTAAGATCTGAAAGCTGATACACATCCCTCTGAATCTGCTGCAAAGATGATAAAGTTTCAGGAGAATGCTGCCCGAATTTTATTAAATTTTCAAGCTGAAAAGCCATTCTTGTGATGGGAGTGCGTATTTCGTGGGAAGCACTTGCAGTAAAATCCTTCTGTGACTGAAAAACATCGTCCAACCTTGCAATCATCGTATTGAATGATTTGGCAAGAACATCAATCTCATCATTAGAATTACGAACCGGGATCTGGGTTGTTAATTTATGAGCTGTAACTTCAGAAATTTCCTGATTAAGATCTTCCAGAGGTTTTAAAAACTGTCCCATGAAATAATAGCTAAAGAAGCCAATGAGAAGGGCACTCATCACATAAGCCGTTATTAAAAGATATTTAAGATATTCCAGTTTGGATTTTCCATTGGTATCTAAAGCACTTGTTAAAATATAGTAATTTTCTCCGTTGATGGTTCTCAGCGCCGCATAAATTTCCGGAACTGTTTTTTCGGAATAGATTACTTTTTTTTCGTCAAGCTCTTTAAGAAGATCATTATCCCAGGTCACATTACGGTCTTTAATGGTGCTGTAGATCAGTTCTTTCTGCCCGTTGAAAATTAATATGGTTTCGTTTAAAAGAATGTTATCTGAATTTTCATTAAAAAAAATGGGAGCTTCTTCTTCAAAATCTTTAGACTTGGCAATGAAATGAGAAGTAAACTCCAGTCTCTGCCTGAATCTTTCTTTGAATTCTTCTCTTCGGAAATCATTAAAAGACATATAAATGACTACCATCACAATACCGAAAAGCAATGAAAAGGCAATACTGAGATTAAGTGCGATCTTCCTTTTTAGAGACATTCTATAACGGGCTTAAATAATATCCAAAACCCGATCGGGTGTGGATCAGTTTTACTTTAAAATCTTTATCGATCTTTTTACGCAAAAAATTGATGTAGACTTCTACAGTATTGGTATTGGTATTAAAGTTATGTTCCCACACATGTTCTGTAATCTGCTGTTTGGAAACAGTTCTTCCCTGCGCTTCCGCAAGATAAACCAACAGTTGAAATTCCTTCAGGGTAAGACTGATTTCATTTCCGCCACGATAGACTTTCTGTTCAGTTTTATTCACAATGAGATCATCAATCCTGATAATTTCCTGATCCATATTTTCAGAAGGTGTTTTTCTTCTCAGCAGAGAATTGATACGCAGCAATAATTCCTCAAACTGAAACGGCTTTACCAGATAATCATCCGCCAAACGTGTAAAGGCATCTTTTTTATCGGAAAGGTCTCCGTAAGCAGAAATAATGATAATGGGTGTATTTTTATCGAAAGAACGGATGGTCTGACAAACGTCTAGTCCGTTAATTTTCGGAACATTGATGTCCAGAAGATACAAATCGTAGGAACTGTTCCTGATCTGGCGAAGAAATGTTTCCCCATCATAAATCTTGTCGCATGTAAAATTATTTGACTCCAGAAATTTGCAAAGTTCCGCGGAAAGAATTAAATCGTCTTCCAATAAAAGAATATTCATCGAAAATTATTTTATACGAATGTAACGAAATTTTTGGTGATTGTAAAGGAATTCAAAAGTGCAGGAATTACTTTTAATTGAATTTTAAGATTTGTATTAAATGCTTCTGGAAATTTTTATCCTGAAAATAAAATAAATTCGAATTGCTTTTTATGCAGAGTGTTTAACAGAATCTATAAGGTAAGGATCACTATTTTTCATTTTCCCGAAAGTTTTTAAAATTTCAGACGAAATTCAGACATAAAATAAATACATAAAAAAATCCCGAAGAAATCGGGATGAAATGAGAGCCAACTACGGGACTTGAACCCGTGACCTCTTCCTTACCAAGGAAGCACTCTACCGCTGAGCTAAGTCGGCTTAAACTAAAAAATCACACCGGAAAGCGTGATTTTTATTGAGCGGAAGACGGGGGTCGAACCCGCGACATTCAGCTTGGAAGGCTGACGCTCTACCAACTGAGCTACTTCCGCAATTTTGTTTCCAAAATTATTGGTAACGCTGTGCAAACTTAAGGAAAATCCTTTATTTATGCAACTTTTTTCTAATATAAAATGTGGGGAGAGCAGGATTCGAACCTACGAAGCCGAAGCAACTGAGTTACAGTCAGTCCCATTTAGCCACTCTGGAATCTCCCCAGATATTTTATATTAAATTGAGCTTCCAGAGGGATTCGAACCCACGACCCCGAGATTACAAATCACGTGCTCTGGCCAACTGAGCTATGGAAGCATTTTAATACATGGACTGAATGCTGTGAGAAACTCTACTCTACATCATTTCAGTAGTAAAAAAAATCACGCTTTTTAAGAGTGTGATATTCGAGCGGAAGACGGGGGTCGAACCCGCGACATTCAGCTTGGAAGGCTGACGCTCTACCAACTGAGCTACTTCCGCAATTTTGTTTCCAAAATTATTGGTAACGCTGTGCAAACTTAAGGAAAATCCTTTATTTATGCAACTTTTTTCTAATATAAAATGTGGGGAGAGCAGGATTCGAACCTACGAAGCCGAAGCAACTGAGTTACAGTCAGTCCCATTTAGCCACTCTGGAATCTCCCCAGATATTTTATATTAAATTGAGCTTCCAGAGGGATTCGAACCCACGACCCCGAGATTACAAATCACGTGCTCTGGCCAACTGAGCTATGGAAGCATTATTAAAAAAGAATTCAAAAGATCGCTGTTCCCTTTTTGCGAGTGCAAATATAGAACGGATTTTTTGAATTCTCAAATTTTTTAATAACTTTTTTTAACTTTTTTTCCTAAGCCATTTCTTTTTTCTTGATTAATAGCTTTTTAGCAGTATCAACGCATAGGTCTAAACTTTCTTCAAAACTTGTAGAGGTTTTCTTTACTACGATATCGTCTCCCGGAACCGCCAGAATAATCTCGGCCGTTTTGTTCGCTTTATCCGAGTTGTTTTCTACTTTTAAGAATATTTTACACTCCTGAATTTTGTCATAAAAAGTATCCAGTTTGCTTACTTTTTTTTCAATGTGTGATTCTAGTGGTTCGTGTGGAGTTAAACCAATTGATTGTACTGTGATCTTCATAATTCGTCATTTTTTGAAGCTCTTGGATGAGCCCGATTAAACACTTTTTTCAATTGTTCAATATTAGCATTCGTGTAGACTTGAGTACTTGCAAGACTGGAATGTCCTAATATTTTTTTTACTTTAGAGATCTCTGCCCCATTATCCAAAACGTGTGTAGCAAAGCTGTGACGAAGGATGTGAGGACTTCTTTTTTCTTTTGTTGTTATAAGACTAAGGTACTTATTAACGACCACATAAACAAATTTTTCAGTGAGTTTTTTGCCTTTGGTATTGACAAAAAAATATAAATCATGTTCAGGCAGCGGTTTCCTTATTTTCAAATAACGATTCAGCAGATCCGAAAGCTCTCCGGAGATGGGAATATATCTTTCTTTGTTTCCCTTTCCTATTATTTTCAGTTCGTTTCCGCTGAGATTTACATTTTCAAAAGTCATACCACAAAGCTCTGCTTTCCGGATTCCTGTCTGGTAAAGAACCTCCACAATGCATTTATGCAAAACATCCTGAATTTCTTCAAAAACCTGATCATTAAGCTTTTGCATTTCTTCTTTTGACATCGGGATCTGTTTTTCGGGATAAAATTTTAATGACGAAATACTTTCTGTGGGAGAAACTTTTATTTCGCCGATTTTTAGCAGAAATAAATAAAAGCTGCGAAGAGAAGACAATTTTCTGTTGATACTTCGTTTGGAAATATCATTTTCGCTTAATTCAACGATAAAATTTCTGATAATTTTTTTGTCCGCTTTTGAAATATCTTCTGAAGATTCTGTTTTCATGTAGAAACGGGAGAAATCTTCAAGATCTTTTCGGTAGCTTGTAATGGTGTGAGGAGAATATCTCTTCTCAAATTGTAAATATTCCAGGAATTTGTCCAGCATCATTTAGTATATAAAAAACAAAAAATTCACTCTTCAAATATAAACATTTAAAGAGTGAATTTAGTATGTGGGTAAGAAAATTCTTAAGCCTGTTCTTCTTTGCTAAGATTTCTTTGCTTGTGAGCAGCCTTTAATCTAGCTTGTCTTAAAGTTACAGAAGGCTTGATAAACTGTTGTCTAGCTCTTAACTGACGAACTGTACCAGTTTTATCAAATTTTCTTTTATATTTTTTTAATGCTCTGTCGATAGACTCTCCGTCTTTTACTGGAATTATTAACATATATTACATCTCATTTTGGATTGCAAAAATAAACATTATTTATTAAAACACAAAACTTTATTGAATAAAACATTCAAAGTAAATGAATTCAAATTTTGAAAAAGCTTAATAAAACTGACATTTAACAATAATTTTATAATAATTTATGTTTATTTATAAATAATTATTTAATAAATTATATACTTTTACGTACTTATTTATTTATTTTTGTAAATAATATTAAATTGTTTAAAACCAAACAGCTATGCGTACATTTCCATAACTTTTAATTGTAGTAGATTTTGCTTTATCTCTGGCAAATTCCGGATCCTGATTTTATTCTGAGTAAAACCATATTCATATTCCCTTCACAATGCTTAAAAAATTACTCTTTTCTATTTTTATATTCTTTTCCGGTTTCGTGTTTTCACAGGAAGATTGTATTTCTGCCATTACAGTCTGCGGAAATTCAGGTATAAATTATACTCCCGTAGGAATAGGAAACATCAATGAAACTCTGGGAGGATGTCTCTCATACGAAAATCATTCAGTTTGGTATAAGTTTACAATAGCTACCAGCGGAACCCTTACTTTTGATCTGGTTCCCACAGGACCGGTAGATTATGACTGGGCGATTTACGGGCCAAATGTAACCTGTTCCACCAGAGGAACTCCGGTAAGATGTAATGCTTCAGGATATTACGTTAATACCGGAATGAACATGACCAATACCAACACTTCATCCGGTGCCGGAAATACAGATCCTTATTGTAAATACATGGATGTTTTGGCAGGACAGACGTATTACTTATATATAGATAACTGGTCTCCGTCGGTTTACACTTTTAATCTAACTTGGGGCGGAACTGCAACTTTTGTTTCACCTTTTACCAATTCAACACTTGCCCCCAACCCTTTTGTTCCTCCCGGAAACCCCGGACCTACTCCAGGCTCTCCGAGAGAAATAAATATCTGCGGAAGTTCTGCAACTTTTAATTTCAGCACATTATCTCCCGGGATACTAAACGGAAATTCTAATTTTTTCGTTTCATATTATAGCACAGCAAACAATGCTGCAACAGGAAGCAACCCTATCACAGCACCTATTACTGTAAATACAGGCAATACCTATTATTATAATATAAGCTATCAGGATCCTAACAATCCTAACAATTCCATCAATTCCTGCAAACAGACAAATGCCATAGTTTTTAAAGACAAAAGTTTAACTGCATCTATTACTGCATCTGCAACAAAACTCTGCCCAAGCGGAAATATTACACTAACATCAAGTAACGCTACCGGAAACACATGGTCTACAGGAGCTACAACCCAGTCTATCACGGTAAATACACCAGGGACCTACACCCTAACCAGCAGCAATGGAGTTTGTACAAGCCCACAAGCTTCGGTTACCATCACTCAGGACACGGATCCGAATGTGCAGATCACAGGAAATCTGACATTGTGCGAAAATACTTCCACGACACTTACCGCAACCTCAACCGGAACAGGAAACTCCTATTTATGGTCTACAGGAGCTACCACTCCTACAATTACTGTAACCACACCGGGAACATACACCGTAACAGTGAAAACTCCGGCAAACTGCCAATATCTTAAATCTGTAACCGTTGTACAGGGAACTGTTCCCGTTGCTCAGAATGCCACTTTAACCAACTGCTCCAGTACAAGCACAGCAGTTTTTAATTTAACAACCGCTCAGCCTAACATCAGCACGACTTCGGGAGTTACTTTTGATTATTATGTAAATCAGGCAGATGCCATTGCCGGAAATACAAATACCATCGCAACCCCGACCGCTTACACATCAGGAAACGCAACAATTTATGTAAGAGTGAAAACTGCAACGTGCTCAAAAGTCGTTTCGCTTCAGCTCAATGTAACTCAGCTTGCGTCTCCTACAATTACCAGTTCATCTTCAACGATCTGTTTCGGTGGAAATGTAACGCTCACATCAAGTGTTCCGACAGGAAATACATGGTCTACCGGAGCAACAACGCAATCTATTACGGTTACATCCGGAGGAACTTATTCCTTAACCAACACCAACGGAACATGTACAAGCGCACCGGTTTCAGTAACATTAACCGCAGAAAGTGATCCTAATCCTCAGATTACAGGAAATTTAATTGTGTGCGGATCTCCGACCACACTTACAGCAACCTCAACCGGAACAGGAAATACATATTCATGGTCTACAGGTGCCATAGGAAATTCAATTTCAGTTTCTGCGCCGGGAACTTATACGGTTACAGTACAAACTCCTGCGAACTGCCAGTACACAAAATCCGTGACAGTAGTTCAGGGGGCTGTGCCTGTTGTACAAAATTCATCTTTAAGTGTCTGTTCAAATAACAATACCGGGACATTTAATTTAACATCAGCGCAACCTAACATCAGTACAACGACAGGAGTAATATTCAGTTATTATCTGAATCAGGCGGATGCATTGGCAGGAAACAGCAATACCATTGCAAATCCTTCGGCATATATTTCAGGAAACGCTACTATGTATGTTTTGGTGAAATCCGGTTCTTGTTCGAAAGTAGCAGAATTACAGTTAATTGTCAATGTAAAACCTGTTCCGACGATTACTGCTTCGTCGAATGTCATCTGTAACAATAATGCTGTTACTTTAACCTCAAGTTCAGCAACAGGAAATACATGGTCTAACGGCGCAACGACACCGTCAATTACCGTATCAACTCCGGGAACTTATACTTTAACCTATAATAACGGAACCTGCACAAGCGATCCTGTTTCTGTGATTATAACTCAGGGAACTGATCCGAATGTTCAGATTTCCGGGAATTTAAATTTCTGTGAAGGCGCTTCAACCACTTTAACGGCTACTGCAAACGGAACGGGAAATACATTTTCATGGTCCAACGGATCAACAACAGCTAGCACAACGGTAACCGCATCAGGAACTTATACCGTGACCGTGACCACTCCTAACGGCTGTCAGTACACAAAATCAGCAACCGTTACGATGGATCCGGCTATTATAGTAAATATTAATACTCCGGCAGAAATTAACTGTACAAATTCTCAGGTTACTTTAAATGCTACAGCGTCTGTATACCAACCGGGATCAACGTTTTTATGGACCGCTACGGGAGGTGGAAATATTGTTTCCGGAGCCAATACCTTAACTCCGGTAGTGAATAATGCGGGAACTTACACTTTAACGATTACGAGCCCGACTTCCAACGGATGTGCGAAACAAGGTTCAGTGACGGTCATTAAGAATATCACACCGCCGATCATAAGCGTTTCAGCTCCTAAACTATCAATTTGTAAAGGTGAGTCTATTGCTCTTACGGCAATGGGCGCAGCAACCTACACATGGACGGGATTAACAGGAAACGGCAACACACAGATTGTTTCCCCGACTACGACTACAACGTACACAGTAACGGGAATCGGGACAAACGGCTGTTCTGCTACAACTCCTGCTACGATTACCATCACGGTTGTTCCGGAAATTGTTTCTACTCTGAAAAATATCGAAATCTGTAAAGGTGACAAAGGTATTCTGGATGCAGGAAGCGGACCGAATTATTCTTATTCGTGGAATACCGGAGCAGCTTCTCAAACCATCAATGTGGACACACCAGGAACTTATTCTGTAACCATCAGTAATGGAGTGTGCTCTAAGACCTTTACCGCAACGGTAGGATATATTGTTACTCCTCAAATTAAAGAAATCACTTACAAAGATCCTTTTTTAACGATTGTTGTACAAAATAATGGCAATGTACCTATAGAGTATTCCATAGACGGAGGCGTAACTTGGCAGACTTCCAACACTTTTCAGGTGCTAAAAAACACGAAATATTCGATAAGGGTAAGAAACAGAGGGGCAACCTGCGATACCACCGCAGAATATTACACCTTCTTTATGGCAAACGTTATTACTCCAAACAGCGACGGAAGCAATGATGTGATTGATTTCAGCGAAATCAGCAAATACGGAAATTTTGAAGGGGGTATTTTCGACAGATACGGAAAAGAAGTTTTCCGACCAACCACCAAAACACCGATCTGGGACGGAAAATACATCGGAAGACCTCTCCCAACCGGAACTTATTGGTATAAATTACAATGGGAAGATAAAATCATTAAAAAGCCTGTTCAGCTTTCGGGATGGATTTTACTGAAAAACAGGGATTGATGAGGTTGAAGTTAAGACTGAGATTGAGATTGAGGTTGAAGTTAAGATTGAGGAAAGGAATTAGATAAATTATATAAGTGTCGGAGTTTTTTCCGGCACTTTTTGTTTTTTGCTGTTCAGACTTTTGTTCTTTGCTGAAAGTTTTTTTCTGACTATCATTTATACTACCCACTTCTATCCTAGCCCTGATTGAAGAGAAAATCCCGGACTGGAGCGGCGGAGCAAAGCGGAGCCGCGCAATGAGGAATTGTAACGGAAAGCAGGATAAAGCTCCAAATAAAAAACACCTTGAAATTCCATTTTTAAAATGACTGAAAGAATATGAACTGAATTTGAATAAAAGTGTTATCTTTGCATTCACTTTATTCATGGGGTTGACTGGTTTCGACAGCAAGACCAATGGGTAAGTAAGCATGCAGAGAACCGTAGCGCGATCTCTATAATCCCTTGCTACAAAATTTTAACTGGCAACGAAGAGTTCGCTCTTGCAGCTTAATATCGAAGTATAGTAGATCAAGCGTTTTCCCGAAGATGTTAGTAGGGAAGCAAGATATTCCACAAATGCCCTGTTCTGCGGCGTTTGATTCTGGGATATAGGAATGCGGAAATAAGGCTTTGGACGCTTCGGCTAAAGCTCGAAAACCTCAGAAGATAAGCCGGAAGTTGGGTGTCTGCTCTCTGCTTCCCGTCGAAAATCAATAGCAGAATAAGCATGTAGAAAGCTTATGTATTGCTTGTTTGGACGAGGGTTCGAATCCCTCCAACTCCACAAAAGAGATTGTTTTCAGCAGTCTCTTTTTTCTTTTTCAGATATTAAAGGGCTTTACTTTTATTGTCCATGTTTTTCTTCCTTCTGCTCTTTCGGTATTCCCAAGGCGAAACTGCATTTTTATCCGTCCATAAACCCAAACGATTCTCTTTCGCGCTGTCCTGTAGTTTTTGCAGATCAAGATTCTTCGATGCTTTAAAATACCACCATCCGAAACCTGCTTTAATGATTTCCTCAGAAAGATATTTATTATGATCGTAAAAAATTTTAGCAACAGTTCTTTGGTATCGGTCTTTTGCGGTTCTGTAAAATGTAACTGTTTTGCCAAATACGGCATCACTGGTAAACTGTTTGGCATTTTTACCAAAAGCCTGGCCTTTTTCGGGACAATCTACTTCCGCGAGCCTTAAAGTTTCCTGTGTGCTGTCGGATAACAGCACAACCACCGTATCACCATCTTTCACTTTAATTACCTTTCCTGCCGTTTGTGAAGAAATAAGAACTGAAAACAATACAAAAAGAATGAGCAGATTTTTTTTCATCAATAACAAATAATATTTCGAATTTTAAAACAGGCTGCAAAAGTAGTAATTATAAAGCTCTGAGGTAAAAAATAACTTTTAAAAAGCTCAATCAGACAGATTCTATATTGAGTCCAAAAAATTGTGAATGATAAACTTAAATAAGACAATGAAATGTTAAAATATAAACCCCTGAAAACTAAAAGACTAAACTCACAAACTACAAAATACTCTTATGTAAACCACAAAAAAGACTAAAAAAATGTTTTATCGTAAAGAATTTTATATATTTGCACCATCTAACAATTAAAAAAAAATTTACTATGTCAGACATTGCATCAAGAGTAAAAGCTATCATCGCTGATAAGCTTGACGTTGAAGAAACAGAAGTAACTCCAGAAGCTAGCTTCACAAACGATCTAGGAGCTGATTCATTGGATACAGTTGAACTTATCATGGAATTTGAAAAAGAATTCAATATTCAAATCCCTGATGATCAAGCAGAAAAAATTACTACTGTAGGACACGCTATCGCTTATATCGAAGAAGTAGTAAATAAATAATATTCTTCAACAAAAAAGAAATTAAACAAAGTTTATGGAATTAAAAAGAGTAGTTGTAACCGGTTTTGGAGCAATAACACCAATTGGAAATAATGCAAAAGAATACTGGGAAAATCTTGTAAAAGGTGAGAGCGGTGCTGCTCCTATTACTCTTTTTGATGCCACAAACTTTAAAACTAAGTTCGCTTGCGAAGTTAAAAATTTCAATCCTTTAGACCATTTCGATAAGAAAGAGGCTAAAAAAATGGATAGGAATACACAGCTTGGGCTTGTTGCTGCAAGAGAAGCAGTAACGCACTCAAGAATTATTGAAGACAATGTAGACAAAAACAGAGTCGGCGTAATCTGGGGTTCAGGAATCGGAGGTTTAGAGACTTTTGAAACTGAAGTTTTAGGATGGGCAAACACGGAAATCCCGAGATTCAACCCGTTCTTTATCCCTAAAATGATTGCGGATATTACACCAGGGCATATTTCTATTGAATATGGTTTCCATGGTCCGAATTATACTACTGTTTCTGCATGCGCATCTTCTGCAAACGCTTTAATTGATTCCAAAATGCTGATCCAGCTTGGAAAAGCAGATGTAATTGTATGTGGAGGCTCTGAAGCAGCCGTTACAGCAAGTGGTGTCGGTGGATTCAATGCAATGATGGCACTTTCTACAAGAAATGATGATCCTAAAACGGCTTCAAGACCTTTCGACAAAGACAGAGATGGATTTGTTCTTGGTGAAGGAGCAGGATGTATCATTCTTGAAGAATATGAGCACGCAGTAAAACGTGGGGCTACAATTTACGCAGAATTAAAAGGCGGCGGTCTGAGTGCAGATGCACATCACATGACTGCACCTCACCCTGAAGGTTTAGGAGCTTATCTCGTAATGAAGAACTGTCTGGAAGATGCAGGATTAACTGCTGATGAAGTAGATCACATCAATATGCATGGTACATCTACTCCATTAGGAGATATTGCAGAATCCAATGCTATTTCAAAATTATTGGGAGAACATGCTTTCGACATTCAGATTAATTCTACAAAATCAATGACCGGTCACCTTTTGGGTGCTGCAGGAGTTATTGAGGCTATTGCTGCGTTGGGAACTATTATTCATGGTATTGTTCCTCCTACCATCAACCATTTTACTGATGATGAAAATATCGATAGCAGACTGAATTTCACATTCAACGAAGCTGCTAAGAAAGATGTAAAAGTAGCCATGAGTAATACTTTTGGGTTTGGTGGGCACAATGCCTGCGTTCTATTTAAGAAAATCTAAATCTACTGAATGGAGTTACAGAAATACTTTTCTAAATTCCTTCTCAAAAAAAGAAAAAGACAATTAACGGAGAGAGATTATTTTCTCATTACTGAACTCAGCAAAATGCTTGGAACTGAGGTACAGAATGTTGCCCTCTACCGCGAAGCTTTTTCTTTAAAAAATTCTTCTAAAAATAAAGACAGCAATTACGAAAGGCTGGAATTTTTAGGAGATTCTGTTTTGGGTACAATTATTTCTTGTCATTTGTTTCACACCTATCCTCAAGCCAATGAAGGATATCTGACGCAGATGAAATCTAAGATTGTTAATAGGAAGAATCTTAATAAATTAGGAGAAGATTTAAAACTTACCAATCTTCTGCAGAAACAAAACTCTGTGGTGGCTTTAGGTGAAAACATCTCCGGAAATTTATTTGAAGCTTTAATTGGTGCTGTTTATCTCGACTTCCAGTATGAAACCTGTAAAAAGATCATTCTGGAAAGATTACTGACGCCAACGGAAATTAACAAGCTGGAAAATAAAATTGTAAGCTACAAAGGTCTTCTGCTCGAATGGAGCCAAAAGAAGAAACTGAATATAAAGTACGAAACCTGCGAAGAAATTCAGGTAAATAAATCGATTGTTTTCCGCTGTCATGTATGGCTGGGAGAAGAAAAAATCGCGAATGCCACAGAAACTTCTAAGAAAAAAGCCGAAGAAAAGGCAGCACAAAGAGCATTTTATATTTTAAACAAAAAAGAAAATATACTTGGAAATCCAAAAACTTTATGACATTGATGATATAGAATTTGAAGATATTACCATCGGATTGGTAAGATTAGCAAAAAATATACCCGATCATGAGTTTTTCTACAAGGTGAATCAAAACAACGATCTTACATTCAAAAGGATTGAAGATGTTATTCTTCACGGGTCGTTTTATGATTATTTTTTTTCAAGATTTGAGGCTTACCATAAGTTTACAAAGACCTGTTTTACTTTTATTTCGAACAGATCTTCGGAAAGTAAACAAAAAAAATTACAGACAGAGCTCTTCTCGGAAGAAGAAAACATTAAATTTTTATTAAATAATCAGGTAGAAGTGCAATATATTTTGCACAGTTCGGAACAGTTTCCTGATTTTTCCGTAATTTTGCTCCCTGAAAATCTTGTGTTTCCAATTCAAGATTATACACTAGGTTCTGAAGAAGAACTTTATCAAATTATCCAGTATTATGAATAAGTATTTAAAGAAAACAAAAATTATTGCAACGCTTGGTCCGGCTTCATCGTCAAAGGAAGTAATGTTAGGGTTAATGAAAGCAGGTGTTGATATTTTCAGAATCAATTTTTCACACGCTGATTACGACTTAGTTCGTTCAAATATCGAAATCATCAGAGAACTCAATAAAGAATACGGTTTCTCGGTTGGTATTTTAGGAGATTTACAGGGTCCTAAACTAAGAGTAGGAGTTGTAAAA
This sequence comes from Chryseobacterium sp. 2P, assembly GCF_059579425.1. Taxonomy (NCBI): domain Bacteria; kingdom Pseudomonadati; phylum Bacteroidota; class Flavobacteriia; order Flavobacteriales; family Weeksellaceae; genus Chryseobacterium; species Chryseobacterium sp. 2P. The sequence goes on along the minus strand of NZ_CM184194.1, from coordinate 476,919 downwards.
GAAGGTTCTTACCTTAATCCGGGAGACATCCTTACTTTCACCAATGAAAAAATTGAAGGAGATTCTACAAAAGTGTACATGACGTACCAACAGTTTCCACAGGATGTGAAAGTTGGGGAAAGAATTCTTATTGATGACGGTAAATTAGTTTTAGAAGTAACTGAAACCAACCTTACAGATACCGTAAAAGCGAAAACCATTCAGGGGGGACCATTAAGTTCCAAAAAAGGAGTAAACCTTCCCAATACAAACGTTTCTCTTCCTGCATTAACAGAAAAAGATATTCAGGATGCGAATTTTATGCTGGATCAGGAGGTAGACTGGATCGCGCTCTCATTCGTTCGTCATGCACAGGATATTATAGATCTTAAAGAATTGATTTCTAAACATCCGAACGGAAAATTCAAAACGCCGATCATTGCGAAAATTGAGAAGCCGGAAGGTGTAAAAAATATAGAAGAAATTTTATTGGAATGCGACGGTTTAATGGTTGCACGTGGAGATTTAGGAGTGGAAGTTCCGATGGAAGAAGTTCCTGCCATCCAGAAAACTCTTGTGGAAAAGGCAAGATTCTATTCCAAGCCGGTAATTATCGCTACTCAGATGATGGAAACGATGATTAACAGTTTAACACCAACAAGAGCGGAAGTAAATGACGTTGCAAACTCTGTATTGGACGGAGCGGATGCGGTAATGCTTTCAGGAGAAACTTCTGTAGGAAGATATCCGGTTCAGGTGGTGGAAAATATGGCTAAAATTGTAAAGAATATTGAAACTACGCATTTTTACCAGCACAAAAACGAGCCTATCGAAAAGGATTTCAACTGTATTGATGATCGATTTATCACCAACAGAGTTTGTCTTGCGGCAGTAAGAATCGCGAAAACTACCAACGTTTCTGCGATTGTTACCTTAACAAGTTCAGGATATACAGCGTTTCAGCTTTCTGCACACAGACCCAATTCACACATCATCGTATATAGTGGAAACAAGAGGGTTATTACCATGCTGAACCTTCTTTGGGGAGTTCACGCCTATTATTACGATATGAAGAAATCTACTGATGAAACGATTATCCAAGTAAATATGCTGACACATAACTACGGATATATCGAGGCTGGAGACTTTGTAATCAACATCAATGCAACTCCATCTTACGAAGGCGGAAAAACAAATACCTTAAGATTAACGACAGTTTAATTCAAACGAAGTCATTATAAACAAAAAAACTCACGAAAGATCTTCGTGAGTTTTTTTTATGAGCCAAAAGCGGAAAGAATAAATGTTGAAAGCGCATTAAGCAGCACTATTATAAACTTCCATCTCCCCTCTTCCAACTTCCTTCTTTACTCATAATTTCCCACCACAGTTCTTGCTGTTACGAATTCGCGTAAAGCCAATAAAGAAAGTTCTGTTCCGTAACCTGAAGCCTTTGATCCTCCGAATGGAAAACGCGGATCAGAACTGGTCATTCTATTGATATTAACGGTTCCGGATTCAAGGTTTTCAATAAAAAATAACTGTCGTGACTGATCTTTTGTCCATACGGAATTAGAAAGCCCGAAAGGAATATCATTCGCCATTTTTAAAGCTTCTTCGTCATTTTTAGCAATCATCACCATTCCCAAAGGTCCGAAAAGCTCTTCCTGCAAAATAGGATTTCCTTCCTGCACACGAATTAAACCAGGTCTGAATTCATTTTCAGAAATTCTTTCCAACGGAAGAATGATTTCAGCTCCGTGTTCCAGTGCTTTCTGAAACTGTTTTTCCAGTTCATCCGCCAGATCCGGTCTTGCCATTCCGGCAATTTTGGTTTCTTTATTCATCGGATCTCCAACTTCATATGTTTTATATTCTTCAATAAATTTAGGAAGAAAAGCGTCTTCAATTTTTTCATCAATAATGAATCTTTTTGCCGCAGTACAGGTTTGCCCGCAATTCTGAAGTCTTGATTTTACCCCTGCTTTTGCCGCTTCATCCAGATCTCCGTCGTCCAATACAATAAATGCATCACTTCCACCAAGTTCAAGTAATGATTTTTTGATATTTAGTCCTGCAATAGAAGCGACTTCTCCTCCGGCTTTTCCACTTCCTGTGAGACTAACTCCTTTTACCGCATCATGTTCGAGAATTCCTTTTACTTCTTTATGACTTACCTCAAGATTCTGGAAAATTCCTTCCGGAAATCCGGCTTCCAAAAGTACTTCTTCTATAGCGTTTCCGCTTCCAAAACAAATTGAAGCATGTTTTAATACAACGGTATTTCCTGCTAAAATCGCTGGAACAGCAAATCTCAAGACCTGCCAGAAAGGAAAATTCCATGGCATTACTCCTAAAATTACCCCTTTTGGAACATAATGAACTTCAGAATAAGAAAATTCAGAATCGATTTTCTCTGGTTTTAAAATATTTTCGGCATCTGCATAATAATTCATCATTAAAGCACACTTTTCCACTTCAGCAATAGATTCTGAAATAGGTTTGTTCATTTCCTGAGTAATGATCGTTCCAAATTTTTCAGAATTGTTTTTTAAGATTTCCGCTGCTTTAGCAATGAGTTTCTGTCTGTCTTCGAATGGTACTTTTCTCCATTCTGAAAATGCCTTATCTGCTTTGATAAGTTTATTTTCAATTAATTGTTCCATACTATAATTTCTGTTTTTAAATCCGAATCTGTGCCGAATTTAATTCATGCTTTCTTCAAGCGTTTTGGAAGCAACAAATCCTGTTCCTTCGGGTTATATAAAATAATGATTTTTTCTATCGGAATATTGTTAAATTTTATGTTAAATCATAAACCATTCATTCACAAGCGTTGCCGCCAGTCTCGCCGTCCTTTCATGAATATCAAACTGCGGATTTACTTCTGCCACATCAAGTGCCAAAAGCTTTTCACTTTTCAGAATATGTCTGTAAAAATGCATAAATGTCGCATCGGCAAAAATACCGTTGTATGCAGAAGCAGAAACTCCCGGAGCAATGGAAGCGTTAAAAACATCCATACAAATCGTAAGATACAGATAATCTACACTGTCGAGAAGATCATTTATTCTCTGGTAAACAGAAGGTAAATTTTCAAAGAAAAGTTCATCGGCAAGAATATATTTCATCCCGTACTGATGAGCGGTATCAAATAATTTCAGAGTATTAGAATTCCTCTGAATCCCGATATGCAGCGAATGAATTTCGCCTTCCTGAGCAATTTGCCAGAATCCGGTTCCCGAACTCGCTCCTACTCCATTTTCAGGCTGTCTGTTATCAAAATGAGCATCAATATTAATAATTCCTATTTTCTGTTCAGGAAAAGCTGTTTTTAGTCCTAAATAATGTGCGTAAGTGACTTCATGACCTCCGGCTAAAACCACAGACCTTCCTCCTTTCAGCAACACTTTGGAAACATTTTTGGCAAGACTGTTTTGGGTATTTTCTAAATTTCCGTCTTCACAGGTAATATTTCCAAAATCCAGCAAAGAAAAATCTGGACGGATTACAGGAAAATTCGACATATTTCTGCGGATAATATCCGGAGCATCTTTTGCGCCCTGTCTTCCTTTATTCCGTCTAACACCTTCATCTACAGCAAATCCATGTAAAACGAAATCTTTAGGTGAAACAAGATCATAATTATTTTCTTCTTTCACCCTCTGAAATATTCTGTGGAAAAGAAGTTCTTCTCCGTCTAATCTTCCCTGCCAAATCGTGTTCATCATTAATAAGTTTAATTTGTGTGTGTTTATAATTATTATCCCGGAAGCCTCTCTGCAATTTATTCAAAAAGATAATTAAGAAATTCTAAATTGGGATTTATTGCTCTTATTAATTCAAGTTTTTTGTCTCTTTTTAATAATTTTATTTCTTTTTCTCTTTCTATCGCCTGATGTATCCAGCCAAAGCTTTGATAGTAAATCAGAAAACAGACATTATATTTTGCGGTAAAACTATCAGGATTTAATTTATTTATATGCTGAGATAATCTCTGATGCAAGTTTCCGGTAACTCCCGTATATAAAACTGTTCTGTTTTTATTAGTTAAGATGTAAACATAAAATTTATAAATTCCTTCATTTAATTCGAACATTTTTTATCATTTGTATTAAAGTATATTTAGATGCTTTCAGCATGACAATTCGAACGTCTTAATATAGCGTAATATTTGTCATGCTGAAAGCATCTAAATTAATCTGTAATATAAAACATCATGCTTTTTAAATTTTAATTCCATCAATATAAACCTTGTCCGCTTTCAAGCTTCCCTGATTATAAAGGACATTCTGGAAATTATTGGTTTTGAAAGTCACAAAATCTGCTTTTTGTCCTTCGGTTAATCTTCCTCTGTCTTCCAGACCCAATGCAAAAGCTGATCTGAAAGTAATTCCTGCTAACACTTCTGCTGTGGTTAATTTTTCAAATGTTGCCAGAATGGAAGCCTGAGTAATTAAATTTCCCATCGGCGCAGAACCTGGATTCCAGTCACTTGCGATCGCTACAATCGCTCCTGCATCCAGTAATTTTCTCGCCGGCGTAAACTTTTCTCCCAATCCTAAACTTGCACCGGGTAAAGCGGTTGCCACCGTATCGGATTTGGCTAAAAATTCAATATCGTCATCAACAGTTGCTTCCAGATGATCGGCAGATTTTGCCCCCACTTCAACTGCAATTCTTGAACTTCCCGGAGTAAACTGATCGGCATGAACTGTAATTTCAAAACCTAATTCTTTAGCTTTTAACAAAAAGTTTTTACTTTCTTCGGGCTGAAATGCAGATTTTTCAATGAAAATATCTACGCGCTTTGCCAAATCCTCTTCTTTTACTTCCGGTAAAATTTCATTTACAATATAGTGTAAATAGTCTTCATTGCTTCCTTCAAAATCTCTTGGCTTCAGATGTGCGGAAAGACAGGTCGAAACCAAAGTGGCTTTCGTCTGTTCCTGTGCTTTTTTAATGATGCGAAGCATTTTCAGTTCGTTTTCTACGTCTAAACCATACCCGCTTTTTACTTCGATGGTGGTAATTCCAAGAGAAATTAAAAAGTCAATTCTTTCCAGCAAAGTTTTTAACAATTCTTCCTCCGATGCATTTCTTGTATGCTTCACCGAGCTCCAGATTCCTCCCCCGCTTTCGGCAATTTCGAGGTACGTTTTTCCTGCGTTACGCATGGCAAAATCATTCGCACGGTTTCCGCCAAAGCAAATATGCGTGTGGGAATCTACGAAAGCCGGAAGAACAATCTGCTCTCCTTCTACCGTTTCAATTTCTATATTGTGGTTTTCGGATTTTAGAATATCAAAGTTTCCGACTTTCTCAATTTTATCATTATTGATTAAAATTCCTCCATCGGGAATGATCTCAAGTTGTTCGTCTGAAAGTTTTCCTCTTAAAGGAAGGTTTGCAAGTGTTACAACCTGCTTGAAAGGACCAATTAGTTTCATTACTATAAGATTAAGATTGAGGCTTAGATTAAGGATGAATTCTGCTTAAATGGTTTGTTATCTTATTTAAATCATGTACAACTTCATTAATTAAATTTTTTATTTCTAAGCACTCATTTTCTGAAAAATATTTTACTCGGCTTCCGTATATCAAATGGCTTTTAGTTTCAAATGCAGATTCTCTGGAAATATCATAAAACCTGCCTTTATCTTTCGCTGTTCTTCTCCCAAAACCTTCAGCAATATTTGCTGAAATACTTTCCGCTGATCTTCTTAATTGTGAAGTCAACGCATAATCTTCTTTTTTGCGTAAACTTTCAGATATATTAAAACATTTTTCAGCAATATCCATTGCCTTTTGCCAAACGGGCATCTCAGTAAAATCTTTTATCATTTGTTATTACTATTTGCCTCTCAAAAATACTTAAAATATATCAATATTGTAAATCACAAATACACTTGCCCTTAATCTTTACTTAAAGCTCAGAATTACACTAAAATTAATCTCAGCCTCAACCTTAATTTTTACCTCAATTTTCCTATCTTTACGGTAAATGAAATTGAATTAATGCCCGATTTTTTACATCCAGATAAAGACAATTATTCCCGCGAAGAACTTGCGCAGGAAGAGCAGATTCGTCCCCAGAGTTTTAAAGATTTTGCCGGACAGAGAAAAACATTGGAAAATCTCGAAGTTTTCGTAACGGCTGCCAAAAGACGTGGCGGAGCTTTGGATCATGTTCTTTTGCACGGTCCTCCCGGTTTGGGAAAGACCACTTTGGCCAATATTATCGCAAATGAACTTGGGGTAAACTGCAAAATAACTTCGGGACCTGTTTTGGATAAACCCGGAAGTTTAGCCGGTTTATTAACCAATCTGGAAGAAAATGATGTGCTTTTCATTGATGAAATCCACCGTCTTTCTCCTGTTGTGGAAGAATATCTGTATTCTGCGATGGAAGATTATAAAATCGACATCATGCTGGAAACCGGTCCGAATGCACGAAGTGTACAGATCGGCTTGAATCCGTTTACTTTGGTGGGAGCAACAACACGAAGCGGAATGCTTACCAAACCGATGCTGGCAAGATTCGGTATCCAAAGCAGACTTGAATATTATACGATTGAACTTTTGTCGATGATTATTATCCGAAGTGCAAGAGTTCTGGGCGTAAAAATCTATGAAGATGCCGCAATTGAAATTGCCAGAAGAAGCCGTGGAACACCGAGAATTGCCAATGCACTTTTAAGAAGAGTCCGTGATTTTGCAGAAATAAAAGGAAACGGAGAAATCGAAATTAACATTACAAAATATGCTTTGGATTCATTAAATGTGGACGAATATGGTCTGGACGAAATGGATAACAAAATCATGCGCGTAATGATCGAAAATTTTAAAGGAAAACCCGTGGGAATTTCGGCTTTGGCAACATCTATTGCAGAAAATCCGGAAACTCTGGAGGAAGTTTATGAGCCTTTTTTAATTCAGGAAGGATTTATCATCAGAACACCGAGAGGTCGTGAAGTAACGGAAAAAGCTTATAAACACCTCAACATTTCAATGCCTAAAAACCCAGGAGAACTTTTCTGATTTTTGACTTAAATAAAAAATAAATAACATTATAAAAAACTCAATATTATATGAAGCTATATCCAATACAATGCGGAAAATTTAAGCTCGACGGCGGAGCGATGTTCGGAGTCGTCCCAAAGAGTTTGTGGGAAAAAACCAATCCTGCAGACGAAAGAAACTTAATTGAGCTGGGAACACGTTCTCTTCTTGTGGAAGACGGAAAAAAATTAATTTTAATTGACTGCGGTTTAGGAAATAAGCAGGACGATAAATTTTTCGGTCATTATTCGCTTTGGGGAGACGATAATTTAGACAAAAACTTAAAAAAATATGGTTTTGTAAGAGAAGACATTACGGATGTTTTTCTTACTCACCTTCACTTCGATCACTGCGGTGGCGCAATTGAATGGAATGACGATAAAACAGGTTACAGACCTGCATTCAAAAATGCACAGTTCTGGACGAATGAAAACCACTGGAAATGGGCAACGGAACCTAATGCAAGAGAAAAAGCGAGTTTTCTGAAAGAGAATATTATCCCGATTCAGGAAAGTGGACAACTTAACTTTTTACCTCTTCCGGCAACGGGAAATTACGGTTTTGCACCTGACTTGAAAATGGATGTGATTTTCGTTGATGGTCATACCGAAAAACAAATGCTTCCTGTCATTCAGTATCAGGAAAAAACGATTGTTTTTGCAGCCGATTTAATTCCGACAGCGGGACATATTCCTCAGGTTTATGTGATGGGTTATGATACCCGACCTCTTTTAACTTTAGAAGAAAAGGGTAAATTTCTTAAGCAGTGTGTGGATAATGAATATCTGTTGTTCTTTGAGCATGACGCACACAACGAACTGGCAAGTCTGAAAATGACTGAAAAAGGGGTAAGATTAGATGAGACGTTTAGTTTTAATGATGTTTTTGGATATTAATTTTTAACTATGGAGAAATTACATTCAGAAACTCAGAAAGCAGAACCTGATCCCTTATCTGCACCCAAAATCATTGGCTTAACTGGCGGAATCGGATCCGGAAAAACTACGGTTGCCAAATTCATTGAAGAATTCGGATTTCCGATTTATTATTCGGATGACAGGGCAAAAGATATTGTGAATGACAATGATGATTTAAAACAGAAGATCAAAGAACTTTTAGGAGATAATGCCTATGATGAAAACGGAGTCTACAACCGTAAATATGTTGCTGAAAAAGTTTTTAACGATAAAGATTTACTTCAGGGATTAAATAAAATTATTCATCCTGCTGTAAGAACAGATTTTGAGGATTGGGTAAAAAGACAAACGAAATATCTGGTTTTTAAAGAAACAGCTTTATTGTTTGAGTTAAAATTAAACCTGCAATGCTACAAGTCTATACTGGTAACTGCGGAAGATAATATCAGAATAAAAAGAGTGATGGACCGGGACGGAAAAACCTACCGCGAAGTTCAGTCTGTTATGGAAAAACAAATGCCGGAAAAAGAGAAAATAAAAATTGCCGACTGCATTATCTATAACAACACAAATCTTGAAGACCTCAAGGAACAAACCGAAAAAGTTGTTTTTGATATTGAATAAAATTAAGCTCGTTGGATGTATTTCTAACGAGTTTTTTAGTGCTTGTGTTTTCTCACATAAAAAACAGGCTCTCATTTCTGAGAGCCTGCTTAGTTGATTAATGATTAAATGTATTATTCTTTGACAAATTTCTTCTGAACAGAAATAGTATTTCCATCCAAAATATCTATCACATAAAGTCCATTTATTAAATTGTGTACATCAATCTTATTATTCAGGATAATACCGCTTGATACCAATTGTCCTGCTGAACTGTAGATCTTATAATTCGCTTTTTTGCTGATATTTTTCACATACAGTACAGAACTCACCGGATTCGGATAAATCATGACATCTGTTTGATTAATTGAATTAGCAACAGGAAGCTTAGAAATTCTTACCGTGTAATCTTCTACTTCGCCATTCGGGAAGTTGGTACAATTTACAGGAATAACATCTTTGCCCATTGCTACTCTCATCACTACATATTTGTAGTCTACCAGACTGATGAACGCATCTGCAGGTACCGTAAATGTGGTGCTCGCAGTTGGATTACTGTTTGGTCCGTCAGCAAGGATTCTTTCATTAATATCGAAGTATCCGTTTCTGTTGAAATCGATCCATACTGCAACTCCTGCTTTATTGTTTCCTGACAGCTTTTTATCAATTATGATTTTATTGTCGGAAGACCCCTGAATCAGTTCAATAAATTTAGCCGGAACTCCTGTATAATCTGTATAATTAGATCCTACGGAAGTATTCGTCATCTGAGGCTTACCATTTGGCGTTACCGTTACTTTAGAGATGTACTCTGAAGTTGTTGTTCCGGTAGATGCCATCTGACAGTAAACAATTGTTGGTGTCGTGAAGAAATAAGGCAGTGTATATGTACCCGGAGTTCCGCTACAAACGTTTGCTACCTGCATTTCATACTGTGTTAACTCTAATAAACCTGTAAGAGTAATCGTATTGGTATTCGATGGTACCATTGTCCAGCTCGGAATACCTACTTTTCTGTATCTCAGGATATAAGTAGCACCCGGGAAAGGATCCCATGTTACCTGCGCCGTAGTCGGAGTAATCGCTGTAATGGTAAGTCCCGGAGGAGGTAACTGACAAGTTCTTTCCGTAGTAAACACTTTAGGATTAGACCATGGATTTACAGTAGTTTCTCCATTACAGATATTCGCCACCTGTACTTCATAAGTTGTATACGGGCTTAAACCTGTAAGTGTATATGTATTTAATGGTGCTGCAGTAACGTTTATTGTAGACCATGTTGCTGTACCTACAATTCTGTATCTGATTACATACGTTGCACTTGGTACAACAGGAGCCCATGTTACTACGGCTGAGTTGGTAGTTACAGTTCCTATTGTAACATTCGGAGGTGTAGGATCACATCTTGTAGTGAATGTCTGTGTAGGTGTAAATGTACCCGGAGTTGTTCCACAACTTCCTGCTATCTGTACTTCATAAGTTGTAGCAGGTGTTAAACCGGTTAAAGCCAATGGTGGGTTACCTGTTAAAGTTGATACCACAACCTGAGTCCATGTACTTGTTCCTGCCACTCTGTATCTTACAATAAATGTAAGACCGCCTACAGGCACAGTCCATGTAACATTCGCAGAAGTATGAGTAATTGTGTTAAATGCTAAATTAGTAGGTGCTGTTGTAGAACAAGGTCTCAATTTCACCGCATAATCTTCGACTTCACCATTCACTGCATTCTGACACATAACTGGTGCACTTGTACGTTTAAGAACAACTCTCATTGTAGTTGTCAAAGGCCCGTTATATGCTGTTGAAGGAACGCTGAATAATGCTGTAACAGGAGTTGTAGTACTTGCCGCAGACGCCATAATCTGCTCTGTAGTTTCAAATACTCCGTTTCTGTTAAAATCGATCCAAGCTGAAACTGCATCATTTTGTGCCCCGCCTTTAGCTACTGAAATCTGGTTATTTGTAGAACCTATTTCCAGATTTACCAATGTTGCCGGAGTGGTATAGCTGATGTAGTTTGTCTGTACAGAAGTATTGCTCATTGGAGGAATACCCGGATTCACTGAAGTTATTGTCACATTTGAAATAAAGTCAGTCGTTCCTGTACCCGTCATATTACAATAAGTAATCGGAGTAGTTGTGAAAAGTACAGAGTTAGACCAAGGTCCCTGAACTCCACCACAAATTGTAGCTACCTGTACTTCATAAGCAGTTTGTTCAGTAAGCCCTGTAATATTATAAAGGTTTCCTGTAACTACAGGAGATGTATTCCAAGCTCCCACAGGGTTGGTAGTTCTCCATCTTACCAAATAAGTTGCCCCAGTAGAAGAGATCCAAGATACTGTAGCTGTAGTAGCTGCAATATTTGATATTGTAATCCCTGTAGGTGCAGCCGTAGTACATGGCTGGATATCTACAAACTGAACCTGATAGTCTTCTACCTCGCCATTACTTGTAAGAGGTGAACAAGCATCGGTAGGAGTTAAGAAGTAAACAATCACACGCATTTTTACTTTATTCGTACCAGAGTAAGCTCCGGCAGGAACAGCGAAATTAGCAGTAACAGGTGTTGTGGAAGAATAACCTAAGTTCATTATTCTTTCTCCACCAGCAACTGTAGTAGGATTGTTATTAAAAATTCCATCTCCGTTAAAATCAATCCAAGCATAAGTAGAATATGTGCTTGATAAGATCGTTCTTCCTACAGAAAGTACGTTACCTGTAGAGTTACGAGCCAAAGTAATGATCTTAGTAGGATCATTAGAATAATCTGTGTAAGTACTAGCTCCGGAGTTGTTAGACATCATCGGTGTATTCGTACCTGTAACAGTAATATTATTAATGTATCCGTCAGTTACTGTCGCAGTCCCTGAATTACAATATGAAATTGCAGGTGTAGTAAAATAAGTAGAAGCAGACCAAGCCCCTGTAACACCACCACAAATAGTTGCAACCTGTACTTCGTAAGTAGTGGAAGCATTTAAGTTTATAATAGTGTACGGGTTGGTTACCGGAGCAGCAATTACCGTCCAAGCACCAGTACCTGTTCTGTATCTTAATGTATAAGTTGCTCCGGTTGTATTGATCCAAGAAACCAAAGCTGTAGAAGCTGTAACGTTTGAAACCACTATCGGTGTTGGAGGAGCCGTTGTACAAGCCGCAAGATCAATAATCTTCACCGCATAATCTTCGATTTCTCCGTTCGCAACCGTTGCACAAGGATCTGTAATTGTAGAAGTAGAGAAAATAACTCTCATTCTAAGTGTTAACGGACCATTGTAAGAAGTTGTAGGAACTGTAAATGTAGCTGTAATAGGAGTGGTTGTACTTGCAGTAGTATTAATTACTCTTTCTGCAGCTTCAAAGATACCGTTTCTGTTGAAATCAATCCAAGCTCCGACTGCCAGTGAAGACTGAGTAGTTGTTAACCAAGATTTAGAAACAGAAATTGAGTTATTGGCAGTATTACGAACCAATGTTATCAATTTGGTAGGATCAGGAGAATAATTCGTATATGAATTCGCTCCTGAATTGTTACTCATTACGTAAGAACTCACTGGAGCTACCATTACGTTAGAAATATATCCATTGGTATTATTCGTAGAAGTAATATTACAATATGTAACCGCCGGAGTAGTGAATTGCAAAGGAGCAGTAAATGTTCCCGTAGTTCCCGAACAAACATAAGCTACCTGAACCTCATATTGAGTCTGTTCAAGAAGGTTGCTCAGTGTATAAGCATTCGTTGTTAAAGGAACTGTAATCCAAGTCGGAGAACCTACCTGTCTGTATTGTAAAACATAAGTTGCCCCCGTTGCAGGATCCCATGTTACATATGCAGAAGTTGCTGTAATATTTGTAACCGATAAGTTTAACGGAGCATTATTTGTACAAGCAATTGGCTGAATTAATTTTACTGCGTAATCTTCAACCTCACCATATGTATAACTTGTACACATTACCGGAGAAGAGCTGAATTGTAATGCAACTCTCATCTTAGTAGTTGCTGGTCCGTTATAAGCAGTTGTCGGAACATTGAAAGTGGCAGATACAGGAGTAGTTGTACTTGCTGCAGAGTTCATTACCTGTTCTGTAGCTTCAAAAACTCCGTTTCTGTTGAAGTCGATCCATACTCCTACAGCTTCACTATATACTGTACCTGTCCAAGCCTTGCTAACTGAAACTGTATTACCAGTAGAACCGATTACTAAATTTACCAAAGCACTTGCTGTAGTAGAGTAATCTGTGTAAGTAGCACCTGCAGAGTTATTACTCATTACAGAAGCTCCTACAGGAGTTACCGTAACGTTAGAAATATATTCTTCTGTAGGGTTACTTGATGTCATTGTACAATAAGTAAGTCCTAAAGTTGTAAAGTTCGTAGAACCAGAGAAAGGTCCCTGAACACCGCTACAAACTGTAGAAACCTGTACTTCGTACTGGATGCTGTCACTAAGACCTGTAAGGTTTACAGAGTTTGATGCCGCATTCACAGTAATCCATGTTGTACTTCCTACCGGACGATATCTAACAATATAAGTAGAGTTAGCAGTTGCTGTCCATGTTACTGTAGCAGTAGTCTGTGTAATAGCGGAAACTACAATACCTGTAGGAGCAGCTCCGGTACAGTTTAGCAAAGAAGCTACTGTTGAACTTCCGATTGCATAGAAAACATTTCCGATAGAGCTTACTCTGATCTTAACTGTTCCTCCAAGAGTAAGACCCGTTAGGTTAAGAGACTCACTTCCGTCATTTGGTGTGGAAGCTGCAGCTACCGTCCATGTTACTCCGTTGTCTGTAGTATAATCAATTTTTACATTCGCTACACTATAAGGAGCAGCGGTAGTATTTACCACATCCCATGTTACGTTCGTTGCACCGTTATTATATGCTGTGGTCGTAGTTACTTTGAACGGCCCGTCGTTTCCAACAATGATCTGCTGATTGGCAAACTGAGTCTGCTGCTGGGTTGGCACCGGATTATTATCTCTTACCGTAACTCTGAAGTTTGTTGTTCTTGCAACGGTAGAAACAGATTCCCATCCATTGTTAGAGTTATTTAATACTCCCGCCAATACAGAAGATAATTTAGGAAAATATCTTGTTGGACTTGTTGTAGGGTTAAATGATCTAAATGAGGCTCCGCTTGCAGTAGTTCCTAAGTTATTCTTATTAATAGTAACACTTGCATTATCAACTTCTTCCCAGCAATACGTCATAGGATCGTTTTCTGGATCTGTTGCAGAAGCCGTTAAAACGAATGCTGTACCTTTAGGAATATTAAATGTTGATAATGGCGCAATTACAGGAGGGTTGTTTGTAACCGGTGTTTCAACATCACAGGTTTTGCTGGTAAGGTTATTTTGTACCTGTGTAATACTTACGGCATGGAAATAAGGATCAGAATGAGCCTGAACATCCGTATTTGCTCCAGTAATCCCTGCATAACCCATAATTGTTGACCCAGAACCCGGCTCAACATTTACACCAGCACTTTCCAGACCGTGAGAAAAGGTGTGGTTTGCTCCCAGCTGATGTCCCATTTCATGAGCAACATAATCTATATCAAAATTATCTCCCTGAGGAATACCATCCGCCGGAGAAGTATATCCGGATCCTTTCTGTTGAGAAGTGGAACTTGTAGGATCTATACAGACACACCCGATACAACCCGCATTACCACCCCCTCCGGAAGCTCCGAATAAGTGTCCGATATCGTAGTTGGCATTACCAACATTGGCTGTAAGAGTCTGCTGAAGTTCCAAATTCCAGTTATTCATCTGCGCTGCAGGCGAATATGGATCGGTAGAAGCATTGGTATAAATTATGTTCGGATAATTTTGTAAATTAAGGTGTAGCGCAAAATCTTTTTCAAATACACCATTTACTCTTGTTAATGTAGCATTGATTGCTGTTAAAGCATTAGCAACTGTACCTCCGAAGTACTGAGTATATTCACCCGTTACAGACATTGCCAGTCTCATGGTTCTGTACTTTTTGTCGGATGACTTGGCAAAGTTTGTTGTCTGGTTGGCAAATGACTTCCCTGCTGAATAAAGATTTGCTATCTCTTGCTTAGACAGCTTATCTTCGTTCATAGAACAAAGAAAACCTTCATTACTTTTATCAGTTTTTGGATGCACACCATAAACTGTTTTGTTTTTATCAGCAGGTTCTATGAATTCATATTTACCATCCTTGACGATCATCGACTGAAAATCATCCGGTGCTAAACTGAATCTCAGGTATTTGCCGGGATCATCTATCCCGACTCCTACATAAGAGCCTAACTGATACTGGTCTGCCAGTTCTTTCACTACCACAGGGAAGCTGTAAACGGCAAATTTTTCAATTTTCCCATCTAAAGTTGGCAAAGAGATCGTGACGGGTTTTGCATTTTTTCCCGTTTCCTGAGCTTTCGCCAATTGAGACTTTAGTAGAGAAATGTCCAAAGAGTAGTAGTTCTTAATCTCAGAACTAGCTCTCGTCTTTTCCCCTCGAAATGTCGTGGGACTCCATTGTGCACTGGTAATCGCAAACAAAAAGAGGAAAAAGAAAGAAGTAAAATTTTTCTTCATAACTTTCTCAATATATTAATTACACAAATCTAAACAAATTTAATTATTAAATTAAAAATATTTCCATTTTTTTTATACAGACTTTTCAACAATTCAATTCAAAGCATTGGGAATAACTAACCAAACAAACAATATATACGAAATTGAAAATCTGATCTTATTTTAATTCATTGGATATTATTAAAAACAAAATATCCGGAATACAAATTGGGCATACAGTAATAAGCAAAAAAAATCCCCAGAAAATCTGAGGATTTTATTATTTAAATAAGGCTTAAATTATTTTTTGATGAATTTAGAAGTGAAAGAATCTTTTCCTTTTTCTTCAATCGTAATTACATATCCGCCTTTAATTAATTCTGAAACATTAATTTGTCCGGCAGTAATATTTCCTTGTTTTACCAACTGCCCTGTTGCTCCGTAAATTTTATAAGAAGCTTTATCTGACACTTTTGTAATATTTAAAATATCTGATGCCGGGTTTGGATATAATTGAATATTTGTTTTTGGTCCGTTTACATCATTTGTTGATAATGGCGTTGCAGTAACAACAACATTATAATCTTCAACTTCTCCATCATTAAAGTTATTTCCACATACCCACGTCGCAGGCGCATTTAATCCCACATTCGTAGATCCTGCGTACCCAAGTATCACTCTCATTCTTAAAGTCTGCCCTTCTACAACACCTGTTGTAGGAACCGTAAATGTACCAGAGAATGAAGATACTGCAGCTACAGGGAAATTTAATACTCTTTCTGTTGATTCAAATGTTCCATTTCTATTATAATCAATAAACACCATTGCAAAATCATATGCTGCAATATTGCTATTGATTGTAATAGGATAAGCAGTTCCTTTTACAAGATTAACCTGAAGAGAAGGATTGGTTGTAAAGTTTGAATAAGTAGCTCCAGCAGAAGTATTGTTGATATTAGCTACCTGTACTTTAGAAATATAAAGATTAGCAGCAGTTGTAGACGCAGCTGTACAATATGGAATTCCAATTGTTGAGAACGTAGTTGTAGCCGAATAAGCTCCAGGAGTTCCTGAACAAACAGCCGCTACCTGAACTTCATAATTAGTTGCATCGCTTAATCCAGACAATGTAAGAGTTGGATTTGCGGAAGTCGTCTGTTGCCAAGTTGTTGTTCCTACTACTCTATAACGAATAACGTAAGTAGCATTAAGAACCGGGTTCCAGCTTACAGTAGCACTATTGGCAGTAATATTACTAGTGGTAACACCCGTAACAGCAGATCCGTCACACGCAGCAAAAGCAGCAACATTAATTTTCCCGATAGCATAGAATACGTTTCCAATGGAAGAAATTCTCAGTTTAATAATTTGTCCGTTCAATGTTGAAGGAAATGTGAAATTTTCCGTACCATCATTAGGAGTCGAAGCGGATAATACATTCCAGGTTACCCCGTTATCCGTTGTGTAATCCACTTTTACATTAGTAACATTATAAGGAGCAGATGCAGTATTTGCAACATCCCAATTGATTGCAGTAGGAATGCTCACATTTGCATACAGAGTAGTTACTTTAAATGGTCCGTCGTTTCCTACAATAATTGTCTGAACATTATAGTCAGTTTGTTGCTGGTTAGCCGCAGCATTATTATCTCTTGCAGTTATAGCAAAGTTTGTAGTTCTTGCTACCTGAGAAACAGATTCCCAAGTATTTCCGCTGTTATCTAAAACCCCATTTAACACTGATGATAGTTTAGGAAAATAGCGCGTAGGAGTTGTACTAGGAGCCACAGATCTAAAAGAAGCACCTGTAGTTGTAGTTCCTAAATTGGTTTTGTTGATAACCACACTTGCATTATCAATTTCTTCCCATGTAAAAGTCATCGGATCATTTTCAGCATCTGTTACATTAGCCGTAAGTACGAAAGCAGTCCCTTTAGGAATGTTGTACGTTGGCAAATCAGCAATTACAGGAGGGTTGTTTGTAATACTGGTTTCAACATCACAAGTTTTTGCAACTAAATTAGCCTGTACCTGTTCAATACTTCCTATATGAAAATACGGATCTGAATGAGGCTGAACATCTGTTGTAGCTCCGGTAATACCTGCGTATCCCATAATAGTAGAGCCTGATCCCGGCTCCATCTGTACAGGATTCCCCTGCATTGTGTGAGCAAAAGTATGGTTCGCTCCTAATTGGTGTCCCATTTCGTGAGCTACATAATCAATATCGAAATTATCACCTGACGGAGGATTTGCTGCACTCGGTAAAGTACTTCCTGTTGCAGGAGAAGTAATTCCTGAACCTTTACCGTAACCTGCTACAGAATCATATCCGGTACCAACAGGACTTAAACAAACACATCCGATACAACCTGCATTACCTCCGCCGCCGGATGCACCAAATAAATGCCCGATATCATAGTTAGCCTGTCCCACATTAGCCGCCAAAACGTCTCTAAGCGTAGTATTCCATGTTGCCGGAGGAGAAGAAGCACTTGTAACCGAATCATAAGGATCCGATGCAGGATCCGGATAAATTAACCCCGGATAGCTTAATAAATTCATATGAACCGCAAAATCTTTCTCAAAAACGCCATTCACTCTTGTGATTGTAGCATTAATTTGAGTCAGCGCTCCAGCAACTCCACCGAAAAACTGAGTATATTCTCCGGTAGTTGACATTACTAATCTTAATGTTCTATACTTTTTATCGTAACTTTTAGCAAAGTTTGTAGGCTGGTTTGCAATAGATTGTCCACGTTTCAATAACAAATCAACCTGTTTTACTGCAGCCGGATCCTCCTGAGTAGAACACAGGAAACCGTTTTCATTCTTTTTGGATTTGGGATGTATACCGTAAACTGTTTTTTCGGAATTAGCCGGCTCTATAAATTCATATTCTCCTTCTTTAATAATCATCGACTGAAAATCATTTGGAGCGAGTGAAAATCTAAGATACTTTGAAGGATCATCAATTCCCACACCTACATACGAACCTAGCTGATACTTATCAGCAAGATCCTTTGCCATAACAGGAAAACTGTAGACTGCAAATTTTTCGATTTTGCCATTTTGAGTAGGTAAAGAAATTTCAACTGCTTTAGCATTTGAACCCGCTTCCTGAGCGAGTGCCAACTTAGATCTTAAAGCTGAAATATCCAATGAATAATAGGCTTTTATATCAGCCTCTTTTCTTACTTTCTCTCCTTTAAATGACGTTGGTGACCATTGTGCGGTTGCTGCACCAATCATAAAAAGAGAAAAGAAAGAAGTAAAAAATTTCTTCATAGCTTTTTAAATTAAATTTACACACCAAATATAGCCATTTCAGCTAATAATATCATATTAATAACTATTTTAACTAAAAAAATATTTTATACTAGCATTATTTCACAAAAAAGTAAATAATCTTAGGACTTTTCCGGAGATTATTTTATCATTAACAATTTGATTAATTATTTATTACTTTTTAATGAACTTAATTGCCAATCGTTTCCTGCTTTTCCATTAGTAATGATCACAAATTCCATATTTAATTAATGACAAAACAACAACTTATTCATTATTATATTGTTTGTCTATTACCATAAAATCGTAATAATATTTCCGGCGTGAAGCATATCTGTTTTTCGATTAAGATTTACACTAAATAAATATGTATCTAATGTGAAGATCATAAAAAAAGCTCTGAAATAAAATTCCAGAGCTTTTATAAGTGTATATTGTTTATTTACTTTTTAATAAACTTAATGTTTTCAGAGAGACTACCCTCTTTTACAGTAATAATGTAAGTTCCTTTAATTAGTTCAGAAACTCTCACCTGATTATTATCAATATTTCCTGCTTTCACTAATTGCCCTACTGCATTATAAATTTCATATTTAGCTTTACCTGAAACTTTTGTAATATTTAGAACATCCGAAGCTGGGTTTGGATATATCTGAATATTATTTTCAGGATTAGCCAGATCGCTGGCTGATAAAACCTGTGCCTTTAAGAATCTGCTCTGCGTAGAACTGAAGTGCGATCCTGAAAGTAAAGTTACCCCTCCCTGAGTTTTGATATTATAATATCCGCCGTAAGGATAAAGCCCGTCACCGTAAGAATCGTTAATGGTAAAGGTATAGCATTCATCTGGGTTTAATGACCAGTTCTCAGTAATGAGTGCAGGAAGTGTTGCTCCTGAGTCGATGTATCCACTTGCAGGGCTGCTGTAAACTACGGTTCCCGCGCTGTTGGTCAGCGCCCATGAAGTCTCGCTTCCATAGTTATCCAACTGAAGATTAAATACTACGTTGGTATTCACTCTCGCGGGAGCTCCAAGATAATTTACGGTTATATTGCTGTTCGACGTCCTTTGGTCTGCAACTCCGTTTACGGATGTTACGTTAATATTTAACTGACCTCCCAGAGCTGTGGAACTCATAGGAAGCGTAATAATTGCATATTTATCCTGAGCTAAGCTTCCGCTCCAGTTGTAGATCTGAACATTCCCATTTAGTGTATAAGTTATTACTGCAGAAGTCATCGTAGCTGTTCCCCTGTTGTAAAGAGAAATTTTCGGAGCCTGTGTTGTGCTTGAACAATTCACTGTGGAGCATTCTCTTTCAAGATTCACCTCAGCATCATTTGCAAATAAAGGTATTGCAATATCTTTTGTGGATGTTTTCAGTTCAACTCTTCTGGGAGAATTATTCATTACGGCGGTTATTCTGTCTTTTTGATTTACAGTAAAGACATTCATACACGTATCTGTTGTATAATCCATGTAATTTTGGATCATATCGTTTCCAGGAGCGGAAGGACATGAATCTACCGTTACACAGTTGTAATTAGGAGCGCTTGCAGCAGGGGTATCCGGACAATAATCTTTATTACTGTCGGCAGCATTTACAACGCAGGAAGAATTATCTCCCCAGATATGTCTCAATCCTAAAAAGTGACCTACTTCGTGGGTCATCGTTCTCCCTTTATCATAAGGCGCGGCAAGCAGGAAAGAATTATTCACATTGTAATCACTGCTTCCGAAAGTTGCATAATTGGCGACTACACCATCGGTATACGCTTCACCTCCAATAGTATTTAAACCTCCCAAATTAGAATTGGACGGAAACTGCGCATATCCTAATAAGCTAGAACTTGTGAAACTTACACTCCACATATTCATATATTGGGTAGGATCCCAAATTGTTTCCGGCTTTACAAAAGAGTTAATCTCCGCCTGAGACCATGTAGCCTGGCAAAGGTTTACGCGATCAATTCCATTGGTGGGATTTCCATTGGGATCTACTTTGGCTAAGGCAAACTGAATCATGGTATCTGCTCCTACTGCGTTAGTATTAAATCCGGGAGTTCCTGCCAGTCTTCTGAAATCATTATTCATTACTGTTATCTGAGACATTACCTGTTCATCAACAATATTTGGAGCTACCCCTAAATTCTGGCCACTATGAATAACGTGTACTACGACTGGAATGGTAATAATATTTCCGTTTTGGGATTTATTTGCTTTCGCCTTCTCCACTAAGGGAGCCAGCCAGGATTCAAACTGCTCGGCAGTCATTCTTCCCGGAAATGTTTTTTGTAAAAACTCTTCATACTCGGTTGTTGAACATCTGTTGAACCCGAAGGATTGTGCTAGTTCAGAAGGAGATTTTTCAACATTAAAATCAGCTTTTCTTTTAGTAAAATTCTGAGCTGCCAAGTCTGCAGCAATAAAAGAAGATAAAAAAAGTACAGCTTTAAAAGTAGTAGATTTTCGCATATAATGTATTAATATTCAAAAATATAATTGTTTTGAATAAAATAAAAGTTAAATTAAAAATATTCAACAACAAAAATTAAAAAAACCATTACTACATTATAAAAAAAGCTCTGAAATAAAATTCCAGAGCTTTTATAAGTGTATATTGTTTATTTACTTTTTAATAAACTTAATGTTTTCAGAGATATTACCCTCTTTTACAGTGATAATATAAGTTCCTTTAACCAATTCAGAAACTCTCACCTGATTATTATCAATATTTCCTGCTTTCACTAATTGCCCTACTGCATTATAAATTTCATATTTAGCTTTACCAGAAACTTTTGTAATATTTAGAACATCCGAAGCTGGGTTTGGATATACTTCAATATTACTTTCCGGATTACTAATATCGCTTGTTGATAAAATAGTAGATGTAACGAATACGTTGTAGTCTTCAACTTCGCCATAAGTATAAGATGTACATGCTTCTGGTGATGTATTATAACGTAATGCAACTCTCATTTTAAGCATTTTATTTTGAACTGCTGTAGATGGCACTGTAAACGTAGCACTTACTGTTGGAGTAGAATTTGCTGCTGCATTCATTACCAGTTCACTTGTATCAAATGTTCCATCTCTATTAAAATCAATCCATACTCTTACTGCCTCAGAATATATATCAACCGGCCAAGTCTTGGTTACGGAAACTGTATTATTATTAGATCCGCTTATTAGATTTATAGTTTTTGTAGGGTCAGTTCCGTAATCTGTATAGGTACTTGCTCCTGAAGTGTTATTAAGATTTGCCAATGTAACATTAGAAATGTATTCTTCTGATGGATCAGCTGATGATAATGCACAATATGAAACTGATGATTGAGTAACGAATTGATTATTCGCAGAGAATGTACCTAAAGTTCCTGAGCAAACTGCTGCAACTTGTACATCATATTTAACACCTTCTTCCAGATTATTTAAAGTAACAGTATTGGTAGAGGAAGTTGTTTGTTGCCATGCTGTTTCAGTAACTTTTTTATATCTTATCTGGTAAGTAGCATTTAAAATTGAATTCCAGCTTATTACAGCAGAAGAAGCTGTAACATTGGAAATTGCAATACCAGTAGGAGCACTACCATTACATGCCGCAGCACTTGTTACTAACATTTGTTTAACTGCATAGAAAACATTTCCTATTGAAGAAATTCTCAATTTAATATTCTGTCCATTTAATGCAACCGGAAAAGTATAAGTTTCCGATCCATCATTAGCTGTAGAAGCAGAAAGAACAGTCCAGGTTGTTCCGTTATTTGTTGTATAATCAATTTTTACGTTTGCAGAATTATACGGAGCTGCAGCAGTATTTGCTACATCCCATGATACTATTGATGGAGCATTATGATAAACCTGAGTAGTGTTGATTTTAAATGGTCCGTCATTACTTACCGTAACCGTTAAAATATCACTTTGTGTTTGCTGAGATGTTGTGGTTGGGTTATTATCTCTTACCGTTAATACAAAATTGGTAGGTCTTGCAACATTCGAAACAGTTTCCCAGTCTGCAGGAACTGTAAGGTTTCCGGCTAATACTGAAGATAATTTTGGAAAATATCTTGTATTTCCTGTAGCTGTTGGAGACAAAGATCTAAACAATGCTCCTGTTGTGTTATTTCCTGTTACACTTGTTACCGGAATATCCGTATCATCAAATTGTTCCCAAGTATAAGTCATTGGATCATTTTCGGGATCTGTAGCTGTTCCCGTAAGAACAAATGCAGTTCCTTTCGGAATAGTATAATCTGAAAGGGCTCCTATTACCGGAGGATTATTCGTAACAGAAGTTTCAATATCACAGGTTGTGGTAGTAAGATTATCTTCAACCTGTAAAATACTTGCAACATGGAAATAAGGATCTGAGTGTGCTTGTACATCTGTAGCCCCAGTAATACCTGCATATCCCATAATAGTAGAACCTGATCCTGGTTCCATATTAACCCCTGTTCCTTCTACATTCATAGAGAATGTGTGGTTAGCTCCTAATTGATGCCCCATCTCGTGAGCTACATAATCTATATCAAAATTGTCTCCCTGAGGAATTCCGTTTGCAGGAGAGGTAAATCCAGATCCTTTACCTTCTGGTTCAGCAGTAGTAGGATCTGTACATACACAACCAATACATCCTGCATTTCCCCCACCTCCGGAAGCACCAAATAAATGACCAATGTCATAATTCGCATTTCCTACATTTGCTGTTAAAGTATTTTGCAATTCAAGATTCCAAGCACCTCCTGCACCGGCAGACGCCGCAGAGTATGGATCCGTGGAAGCATTGGTGTAAATAACTCCCGGGAAATTTTGTAGAATTAAGTGCAATGCAAAATCTTTTTCAAAAACACCGTTTACTCTCGTCATTGTGGCGTTAATTGCAGTAAGAGCTCCTGCTACCGTTCCACCAAAAAACTGTGTATACTCCCCTGTTACAGACATTGCTAATCTCATGGTTCTGTATTTCTGAGCAGAAGATTTAGCAAAGTTAGTAGGGTTTTTATCGAATGTTTTTCCTCTTGAATATAAAGCGTCTATTTGTTTTTTTGATAATACACTTTCATTCATACTACAAACAAAACCTCCTTGAGCCTTATTCGTTTTAGGATGTACTCCGTAAATTGTTTTATCAGCATTTTGAGGTTCAATAAATTCATAAACTCCATCTTTAATAACCATTGACTGGAAATCATTTGGAGCAACTGAAAATCTCAAATATTTGGAAGGATCATCAATTCCTACACCAACATATGATCCCAATTGATACTGATCTGCTAATTCTTTTACTACAACCGGAAAGCTATACACTGAAAATTTTTCGATCTTACCATCCATCGTTGGCAGTGAAATTTCTACGGGTCTAGCATTTTTTCCTGATTCTTGTGCATCTTTAAGTTGGCTTCTTATTTTCGCAAGATCTAACTTATAGTAACTTCTAATATTAGAAGATTTTTCCGATCTACCTGCGAATGTAGTTGGAGTCCATTGAGCAATAGCTGTACTTCCAATTAAACTACATAAAAAGGTAGTAATGAGTTTTTTCATACTAAGAATATTTTTAATATTTCAAAAATACTCATACATTACTTAAAAATCAAAGAAAAAACATGAAAAAATACAAATTTAATTAAAAAACAGTATAAAAATCGTATTTATATATTAATTTTAACAATTATCATATAATAGATTAAAAATTTTATTTAAACTATAATCCTTTAAAAATTCAAAAGCATACCTTGCTTTAATGTGCTGATTTAAAATTTATACGCCAGATTCCACGCGAAGCCCATTCCGAATTTAGAAGAGCTTCTTCCGAATCCCGGTACGATCATGGGCTGGATTTCATCCTGCTTTGTGGTATATACCAGATATCTCGGCTGAAGATTGACATCAATGTAGAAATTAGTTTCAAAAAGCTGTACTCTTCCTCCCAGTGTTCCTTCCAGCCAATAAGATGACTGTGTAGAGGAAGGAAAAGATATTGCAGAGCTGCTTCCACCGTAACCACGAACCGGAACTGCCATATATTCCTGTTTGTAAAATGAACCGGCTACTTTTCCTCCGGCATAGAAACCATTGAATTCATTTTCAAGATCTTTAGCCAACATATAAAAGGCTCCGATCTTTACGAAAGGTCCGTTTGCTTTTCCGTCATACCCATTCTTTTGATAAACGTTAGATTCGAAACCGGCTTCTGCGATGGCATGAAGATTATCTTTCAGCTTTGAAGACACAAATCCCTGATACAGCTTTCTGTCTGAAAAGAAAGAAACTCCCGTATTCAGAACATCAAAACCGATCATGAAATTCGGTTCATATTTCCATTTTTCCTTTGCAGTTTCCTTTTCTTTTTTCTCCTGAGCAAAACCCAAAAGACTGATTACACTAAAAAAGAAGGAAAAGATTAGTCTTGTCTTCATTCTCTATAAAATTTTGTCCGGCCTGGATTTCCTTTACCGGAGTCGTTGTGTTTGGATCTAATACAGAATTTAAATTTTCGTAGGTAAGCTTTATTCCGCATCCCGGAGAAACATATGCAGATTTCGTAGTGTAATTTACTCTTACTTTAGATTCCGCACCTTTGTTGGTAATTCTGAAATAAATATCTGTATACGCAGAATTGTCTACTCTTAAAGGAATAACCCTTGACGTAATTTTAGCCTGTCCTCCCAACTGCACTTTTCCGGAACCGTAATCTACCGCTACATAAAGAGAATCCAGCGTTTTTTCCTTATCGGTTGCCTGTGTTTTGAAAGAAACTCTCATTCGTGGGGTTCCTTCCCCGCTTTCGCAGATATCGTTATCTCCTCCACACGAAAACAGCAGACTGATAAAGGAAATGGCAATTAAAAATTTAAAATATTTCATCTGAACATTTTGTTTTACTTTACCGGGCAAATCCGGCATTTCATATTAAGATTTGATTCCTTCAAAAGTAATTAAATTATTTCTTAATCAGCAACGCAATATTTTCTACGTGATGGGTCTGCGGGAACATATCCACAGGCAAAATCTTCACGACATTATATTGTTCTTTCATTAAGGCTAAATCTCTTGCCTGGGTAGCAGAATTACAGCTTACATAAACCACTTTTTCCGGAGAAAGTTTTAAAATCAGTTCAACCACTTTCTGGTGCATTCCGTCTCTTGGCGGATCCGTGATCAAAACATCTGCTTTAGGATGATTTGCGAGGAAATCATCATTGAAAATATCTTTCATATCTCCGCAATAGAATGTTGTATTCGTAAGACCGTTCAGTTGCGCGTGTTCAATCGCTGCATCTATGGCTTCCTGTACAGATTCTATCCCGATCACCTGCTTTGCATTTCTTGCGACATACTGCGCAATTGTTCCTGTTCCCGTATAAAGATCATATACTACTTCATCTCCTTTTAAATCTGCAAATTCAAGCGTTTTTCTGTATAATTCCAAAGCCTGTTTGTAGTTGGTCTGAAAGAATGATTTCGGACCGATTTTAAACTTCAGACCATCCATTTCTTCCATTAAATAACCTTCCCCGAAATATACATTGATATCCAGATCATAAATAGAATCGTTGGCTTTCTGATTAATCGCGTAGACCAAAGTCTTGATCTGCGGGAATTTTTCAAGCAAAAAGCCGAATAGTTTTTCTCTGTTTTCTTTTTCTTCTCTGAAAAGCTGAAAAAGAACCATCCATTCGCCTTTCGAGTTCTGTCTCATCATTAAAGTTCTTAAAAAACCTTCGTGATTGCGGACATCAAAGAAGTCTAAGCCTTCATTTACAGCATATTGTTTTACTGCCAATCGGATCGCATTCGAAGGATCTTCCTGAAGGAAACATTCTTTAAGATCAAGAATTTTGCTCCACATCCCCGGAATATGAAACCCTAAAGCATCTCTGCTGCCGAAATTTTCTTCGGAACTGATCTCATATTGGGTAAGCCAACGGGAATTGGAGAAAGAAAACTCCATTTTGTTTCGGTAAAAATACTGCTCTTCCGAACCTAAGATCGGAACGGTCTCAAAATTTTCAATCCCTCCGATTCTTTTAATATTATTGTACACTTCCTCCTGTTTGAAAGCAAGCTGTTTCTCATAGCTCATATTCTGCCATTTACAGCCTCCGCAAACTCCAAAGTGCGCACATTTCGGTTCTACTCTGTAAGGCGATTTTTCCAAAACATCTAAAGCTTCACCTTCAAAGTATTTGGACTTTGCTTTTTTCACTCTTACATTCACCACATCACCCGGAATTGCACCGGAAACCATAACGGTTTTCCCTTCTTCTGTTCTTCCTATTGCCACTCCTTTAGCTCCTGCATTTAAGAGTTTTATATTTTCAAGAATTAAATTTTTCTTATTCTTTCTGCTCATTATCTATTTTCTATTTTCCTAAAGAAACTTTACGCTTCAGTCTGCAAAAATACAATAAAAAAAACCTTATCCGAAGATAAGGTTTATATCTGTACTCAATTTAAATTATTTTGTCTGAGCCGGCTGAGGATTTGCCTGTTGCTGAGGAGCCTGTTGCGCTGCTGCCTGCTGCTGAGCAGCAACCACTGCAGGATCCATTCCTAATCCCGGTTGTAACTGAACGTTAGGATTTACCTTTGGAGCAGAAAGACCTGTTTGCTTGTCTAAAACGGTCACCAATTCAGGATCTCCTAAGTTAAAGAACGGCTTGCTTGCAATTTTACCGTCTTTATCTACTACGATAAAGCAAGGTAACTTAAATGCATAAACTCCGTATTTTTTAGCAATATCAGAATTTAACCCGTTTTCGCCATATACATTTGTTCCTGTAATTCCTTTTAATAAAGAGCTGCTTGTTTTTACAAACTGATCTTTTGTATCGTCAACATTTACAAAAACAAAGTTCATTTTAGATTTGTAAAAATTCACTACTTCTTTCAATACAGGAGTTGTAGCTTCTCCGATGTATGGATTCCATGAAGCGTAGAACGCCAATAAGTATGGTTTTCCTTTATTTTCAGAAAGATTGTAAGATTTTCCGTCTGCTTTTACCAGAGAAGCTTCAGGAGCCTGCTCTCCAATTTTGAATCCATTGATGGCAAACTGAATTTTCTTTAGATCTTCTTTAATGGTAGCATCTTTAATATCTTCATCGATAATTTTTTTGATCTTCTCAACCGTTTTCTCAGGTGAACCCGGATGAATATCCGACTGCGCCATTACAAATGCCAGTAAATAATCTTTAGCGGTCTGTGAAAGATCTTTCTGATTTTTCTTTAGATATTCTGTGAATAGTTCTGAAGTAGTAACATCTGTTTTTCCGGCAGTTTTTGCCTGAGCATATTTCTGGAAATCTGGACTCATTTTGGTTAAAAGATATTCTCTGTACAAAGGATGTTCTTTTACCAGTACATCTTTGTTCTCTTCCAGTTTTCCGGCAAAGTCCGTGAAGGCTTTAGTCACTTTAAATGAAGGATTCCCCATTTGCTTGTGACCCATTTCATACTGGTTCAGGATGGTAAGCAAAGTCGTTGAAAGATCATTTTTCTTCCAGGTAACAACTTCGTTATCCGGACTGAACTTCTTAACGTTTTCATCAATATTTTTGTTAATATCTGCCTGAACTTTTTCCATTCCTTTAAGGAAGGTTTTTTCGTCTTTAGACATCAGCTCATTCATATTAACCGTCTGAGCGTATGTTGCAAGATATTTCTGGGTAGCCATAAAGAAATCGTTGTTATTCTTTGCATCTCCCGTAATCACATATTCAGTCGGGAAAGTCATTGCATTTCCTGAAATTTCAAGTTTCTGACCTCCTTTAAGGTAGATTAAATTTCTTTTTCCTCCGTAAGAAAGAAGATACATTCCGCTTTTCGGAGCGTCGAAATTTCCTGTGAAAGTTCCGTCTTTATTTACCCCGATATTCATTAATGGTAAAGTAGCTACTCCCGAAGCTTCTATTAATTCGATTCTCTCCAACGGAGAACCTCCCGTGATTTTTCCTTTTACTTCTACTTTTTTAGAGCAAGACATCGCAAAAACCGCGATGATAAACAATAAAAGATATTTTTTCATTTTGAATTTTATAATTACGCAAAAATAGTTTTTTCAATAAACTAAAAGCAATTAAATGTTACTTTTATGAAAGATTTAACTAAAAAAAATCGCCATCCGGTGAGGAGACGATTTTTTATGTTATCCCGATAGATTTTATCCTCTGTCAGCAAAAGCTGTGATGAATTCTCTGTTCATTCTTGCAATGTTTTCAAGAGAAATCCCTTTCGGACATTCCACTTCACAAGCTCCTGTGTTTGAACAGTTTCCGAATCCTTCTTCGTCCATGGCTTTTACCATGTTAAGCACTCTTCTCTTCGCTTCTACTCTACCCTGCGGTAAAAGTGCGTACTGAGAAACTTTAGCCCCAACGAATAGCATTGCAGATCCGTTTTTACAGGTAGCCACACAAGCTCCGCATCCGATACAGGCAGCAGCGTCCATTGCTTTGTCTGCATCTTCTTTAGGAACCGGAATTGCATTGGCGTCCAAAGTATTTCCTGAAGTGTTCACTGAAATGAAACCACCTGCAGCCATTACTCTGTCGAATGCGCTTCTGTCTACCATTAAGTCTTTAATAACCGGGAAAGCAGCACTTCTCCATGGTTCAATAACGATGGTTTCACCGTCTTTGAACATTCTCATGTGAAGCTGACAGGTTGTAATTCCTGTATCCGGACCGTGTGCTCTACCGTTGATGTAAAGAGAACACATTCCGCAGATTCCTTCACGACAGTCGTGATCGAAAGCTACCGGCTCTTTTCCTTCGTTAATTAAACTCTCGTTAAGGATGTCCAACATCTCCAGAAATGAAGAATCTGTAGAAACATCCGATATTTTATAAGTCTCAAACTGACCTTTAGATTTATTATTTTTTTGTCTCCAAATTTTCAGCGTAAGATGTAAGCCTTTTTTTGCACTCATAATTGTATATTTAAAAGATTGGAGATTATTTGTAACTTCTTGTTTTAACTTCGATGTTGTCGTAGATCAGTTCTTCTTTATGCAACACTTCCGCGTTGATATCGCTTCCCTGATATTCCCAAGCTCCTACATATTTGTAATTTTCGTCATCTCTTTCAGCCTCTCCGTCCGGAGTTGAGTGGTCTTCACGGAAATGTCCTCCACAAGATTCGTTTCTGTGCAATGCATCGATAGCCATTAACTGTCCAAGTTCTAAGAAATCGGCAACTCTGAACGCTTTTTCAAGCTCAGTATTCATTCCGTCGTTATCTCCCGGAACTTTTACGTCTTTCCAGAAATTGTTTCTTACTTCTTCAATTTCTCTGATGGCTTCTCTTAATCCTTCAGGAGTTCTTCCCATCCCTACTTTATTCCACATAATGTTTCCTAACTGCTTGTGGAAATAATCTACTGAATGCGTTCCTTTATTATTTAAGAAGAAATCAATTTTCTCTTTAATTCCTTTTTCAGCCTCCGCAAAAGCAGAAGAATCTGTAGGAATAGCTCCTGTTCTGATATCTGCAGAAAGATAATCTGCAATAGTGTAAGGAAGTACGAAGTATCCGTCTGCAAGTCCCTGCATCAAAGCGGAAGCTCCCAATCTGTTGGCTCCGTGATCTGAGAAGTTCGCTTCCCCGATAACGAAACATCCCGGAATAGTAGACTGTAAGTTGTAATCTACCCAAACTCCACCCATGGTATAGTGAACCGCAGGATAAATCTTCATCGGAGTTTTGTAAGGATCATCTGCTGTAATTTTTTCGTACATTACGAAAAGGTTACCGTATTTCTCCTCAACCCACTTTTTACCCAAATCATAAATCTGCTGATCTGTAGGATTGCTGATGTGTTTCTCAATAGCGGCTTCTCTACCTTTTTTCATGATCTCTGTAGAGAAATCAAGGTAAACACCTTCCTGAGTATCGTTATTTTCGATTCCATATCCGGCATCACATCTTTCCTTAGCTGCTCTTGAAGCAACGTCTCTAGGAACCAGGTTACCGAATGCAGGATATCTTCTTTCCAGATAATAATCTCTGTCTTCTTCTTTGATGTTTTCAGGTCTTAATTTTCCTGCTCTGATTGCTTCTGCATCTTCAATCTTTTTAGGAACCCAGATTCTTCCGGAGTTTCTTAAAGATTCAGACATCAAAGTAAGCTTAGACTGCTGTGTTCCGTGAACCGGAATACACGTCGGGTGAATCTGTACGTAGCAAGGGTTTGCGAAATACGCTCCTTTTTTGTGAATCTTCCATGCTGCAGAAACGTTGGAACCCATTGCGTTTGTAGAAAGGAAATATACGTTTCCGTACCCTCCCGAAGCAATAACCACTGCGTGTGCAGAATGTCTTTCGATTTCACCTGTCACAAGATTTCTTGCGATGATTCCTCTTGCTTTTCCGTCTACGATCACAAGATCCATCATTTCATGACGGTTGTACATTTTAATTCTGCCTTTACCGATCTGACGGCTCATTGCAGAATAGGCACCTAATAATAACTGTTGACCTGTCTGTCCTTTTGCGTAGAAGGTTCTTTTTACCTGAACCCCGCCAAATGAACGGTTATCTAACTGACCTCCGTACTCACGTCCGAAAGGAACTCCCTGAGCAACGCACTGGTCGATAATATTTGCAGAAACTTCAGCCAATCTGTAAACGTTTGCCTCTCTTGCCCTGTAGTCTCCCCCTTTAATGGTATCATAGAACAATCTGTACGTAGAGTCACCGTCTCCCTGATAGTTTTTAGCTGCGTTGATACCTCCCTGAGCTGCGATAGAGTGCGCTCTTCTCGGAGAATCCTGATAGCAGAATGCTTTTACGTTATATCCCTGCTCAGCTAAAGTAGCCGCAGCAGAACCACCTGCCAAACCTGTACCTACAACAATAATATCAATCTTGTCTCTGTTGTTTGGTGCAACAAGGTTCATATGGTCTTTATGATTTTTCCATTTATCCTTAAGAGGACCCGCTGGAATTTTTGAATCTAATTTACTCATATTAGTATATTGATATTATTGAGTTACAAAGTGAAAAATTGCGATAAAGATAAAACCTGCCGGAATCAGGATAGAATACCATTTTCCGAAAGCCTTAATTACCGGCGTATATTTTGGATGTCTCGCCCCGATTGACTGGAATGAAGACTGGAATCCGTGAGCAAGGTGTAATCCTAATAAAACGAAAGAGATTACATACAAAGCCACTCTCCAGATATCTGCAAACTTCTCGTGAAGTTCCGGCCAGAAACGTTCAGCATCAGGAGCAATTTGCTCAACATACTTGTAGTTGATTTCGTGTAACCAGAAATCATAAAAGTGAAGCGCTAAAAAAGCCAACACTACAGATCCGGAAATAATCATATTTCTGGACATCCATGAAGAATTTGCAGAAGCGTTATTTGCTTCATACTTCACAGGACGTGCTTTGTTATTCTTAATTTCAAGAACAAATCCCATAATGAAATGGAAAAAGACTGCAAAACCAAGAATAGGCTGCATTAAGAACTGCACAAAAGGATTATAGCCCATAAATTCCGATGCTTTATTAAATACATCATGGTTATTAAGGACTGATAACAAATTGGTCGTCAAATGCAGTATAAGAAAAATCAGCAAAAACAGAGCTGATAATGCCATAGCATATTTTCTACCTATCGTAGAACTCGTTAAACCTGCCATATAAGTTTAAATTTGATTTTCCACAAAATTAAGAAATGTTAACAACATCAAAAAGTGAGAAATCTCACAAAAACCCAGTTTGTAATCTTTCTAAATAAGAGTTAAAATATTATAAATAAAGGAAAAACAGAAAATGTAATGATTAATTAAAGTTATAAATTTTGCCACTATAAACTACTTTTGTTACTTCTTTAGGGAAGGTTTTAATCTGGTAATTACGGATGCGTCTTGCAGAGCAGTAAGGATTAATAACAAACTGAATAATTTTTCTTTTGTCGGAAACTTCTTCAATCCAGAAACAGGCGTTGCTTCCCTTTTTTACAGACATCATTCTAGTTTTGGAAAAATCATGAAACAGAACTTCCTCACGCTGGTTTTCATAAGAATTAAAACCAATTCTTAAAATATAAAAAGCAAAAACTGCTGTCATTACGATTGTAAGATTTTTCAATTTCGGTTTCAGAATAAAAAATCTCAGAAAATAAACGATCAGAAATAATGCAATAACCTCGATCAGATTCATGGGAATATTTTCAAGGAACAAATCATTAAAATCTGCAAACCAATGAATAACCTTTAATAATAGCTGAATGATGAAATCATACGCAACATTCATCAGATTAAAATCAAGATTTAAAGCAATGAAAATGGTCATTAAAAATGAAAAAATAATAATTGCTTCAGAAAAGGGAACAATAAAAAAGTTCGCAGCAATTGAAATAAACGAAAACTGATGAAAATAATACAGAACCAAAGGAAGCGTTGCCAACTGGGCAGAAACAGAAATAGAAACGGTATTAAAAATTAACTTTTTCAACCAGTTATCCTGTATCGGAAAATAATTTAAAATCGGCTGATTCAGCCAGTAAATTCCCAAAACCGCACAAAAGCTCAACTGAAAACCGACATCAAAAAGCTGCTGAGTATCAAATATTAAAATAATAAAAGCAGACAGGGAAAGCGAATGCAGCAGATCGGGTTTTCTCTGAAGCAAAACATATACAAAGTAGATACTCAACATAAGACCTGAACGTACAACGGAGCTTCCGAATCCGATAAAAACAATAAATAACCATATAAAAATTAAACTGGAAATTATTGCGTATTTTCTGAATTTTAATGGTAAAATTTTAATTAGTAAAAGATAAAACAATCCGAAAATGACAACAATATGTGTTCCTGAAATGGCAAGAAAATGCACCAGTCCGGAACGGTTAAAATCCTGAACCGTTTGCCCATCCATTTCCGTTCGGTCGGCGAGAATAATTCCTTTTAAAAATTCTTTTGACTTTGAAGACATTCCGGCTTCGTCTATTCTTTGCAAAACTTCGAGTCTTTTCTGAGAAAACTTCTCCGTGAAGCTTAAATCTTTCCTTTCCGCTTCCGCAATTTCATCACTGATATAACACTGGTATTCAATATTTTTCCTTAAAAGATATTTCGAATAATCAAACTGAAAATCATATTGTGGCGGCTTCGGCTTTGAAATGTAAGCATGAGCTTGATAATAATGTAAAAAATCAGGTTCCTTTTCGCTTTTCGGGATGTAAATAACAGCATTGAAAGTTTGCTTTCCGGCTTGTATCACGCCTTCATACTTCCGATTTTTATCACTGGAATTCAATTTTTTAGCTATTCTAAAAACAATGGTTTCATTTTTAGAAACCGAAACATTTCCGGAAGCAAAAGCATTGAAAAAATGCAGAATGATTCCGATCCCAAAAAACATAAAACCGAGAAAATAAGGTTTCGCCTTATGGAGGTAGTAATTTTTAAGAAAAGTGATGGCTAAAATGAAAGCACAAATAATGATAATGAAGTAAACAAAATTTTGATCCAGAGAAAAAAAGTCCTGAACAAAAATACCCAAAATAAACAAGATGGCAAGAATTAAAATCGGCTGTTGATTCAATTTCAAAATTTGTGCTTCTCAAAAATATTTAATTGAATAACAATCAGCAAATCAAAATTTTAAAATCTTAAATTTTGACCTCAATTCATGATATAAAAGGAAAATCGCAGAAAAATTTTCTACGATTTTTTATGGTTTGTTTGATTTTTTAAACCTTTAAAATAACATCAGCCGCATTTTCACTGGCTCCCTTTCCGCCCAACTTTTCTCTCAGCAAATCGTAATCTCTTAAAAGCGGTATTCTTTTATCAGTTTCTAAAATCTTTTTCAGTTCTTCCACCAGATTCTTCGTGTTAAGATCGTTCTGAATCAGTTCTTTAACGACTTCACGATCCATAATCAAATTCACCAGAGAAATATATTTGATGTTTTTAACGAGCCTTTTCGCAATTGCATAAGAAATTTTGCTTCCACGGTAGCAAACCACTTCCGGAACATTCAGTAAAGCAGTTTCTAACGTGGCTGTTCCCGATGTTACTAAAGCTGCTTTCGAGCACCTCAGCAAATCATACGTTTTATTTGAAACAAAATGCACATTTTCGTCTACATAATTCTGATAAAATTCTTTAGGCAAACTCGGCGCTCCTGCAATAACGAACTGATATTCTTTAAAGTAAGGTCTTACAGAAAGCATCATTTCCAGCATTTTTTCCACTTCCTGTTTTCTGGAACCAGGCAAAAGCGCAATAATCTCTTTTTCGTTTAAATTATTTTCCTTTTTAAAATCTTCAACGTGAATATTTTGAAGCGTTGAAATCGCATCCAACAAAGGATGACCTACAAAATGCGAATGTACCCCGTGTTTTTTGTAAAAATCTTCTTCAAAAGGAAGAATGACCATCATTTCATCCACATATTTTTTAATGATCTCTACTCTCCCCTCTTTCCATGCCCAAAGCTGTGGAGAAATATAGTAAACGACTTTAATGCCTAATTCTTTGGCAAATTTTGCAATCCTTAAATTGAATCCGGGATAATCCACCAGAATTAAAACATCCGATCTGTTATTTCGGATATCTTCCTTGCAGAATTTAATATTATTGAGAATCGTCCGCAGATTTCTGGCTACTTCCAGAAATCCCATAAAAGCTAAATCACGATAGTGCTTCACTAAAGTTCCGCCCTGTTTCGCCATTAAATCTCCACCCCAGAATCTGAATTCCGAATGGGGATCTTTCTGCTTTAAAGCCTTCATTAAATTGCTTCCATGCAAATCTCCGGAAGCCTCTCCTGCGATAATGTAATATTTCATTTCTATAATCAGAATAGAGAACAAATAAGACGTTGTACGATCTTAATTTGTAAATTTGTTCAAAGATAATGATAAAAAATGTCAGAAGAATTTGAAATACGGAATAAAGTTGCGGAAAGCGGTTTAATCAATTTTGATCTTACGGATCTTGTTCCGAAGGGAGCCAGAAAAGGAATTGATCTTAAAGATTTTCTTTTCATGGAAATAATCTTAAAGGAAAAAGACTTCCGCGAAAAAGTGGCAGCCATAAATGTTGAAGAATATCGTGATGCGTATGTATATATATACAATTCTGCGGACGCGATCGTTCCGCTTTGGGCATATTTCCTGATTACGGCGAGACTTACGGGAGTAACCAAAAAAATAGTTTTCGGAAACCGTGAGGATCTGGAAGTTATTCTGATGCACAACGCCATTCAAAGTCATGATTTTGATGAAATGCGCGGAAAAAGAGTGCTGGTAAAAGGATGTTCAGATAAAGAAATCCCTGAAAACGCCTACATCGAACTGGTTGAACAACTGCAGCCGATTGTAAAATCGCTGATGTTTGGAGAAGCCTGTTCCAATGTTCCGATTTTAAAAAATTAAATCCTAAAAATCAACAACTTAAATTAAATTATAAAAATTAATCTCAAATTTTAATTAAAAAAAATCTTTGGGGAATATTTTTTGATAACTTTGGTTTACTTAATAATAAAATAAACACAAACTATGAGTTTAATCGACCTACTTACAGGGAACACCGGCAACCAGGTTGCTGAACAGGCTGAAAACAAATTCGGGATCAGCAAAACGCAGGTTATTGCTTTACTTGCAGTCGCTGCACCGCTAATTATTTCTTACCTTAGAAACAAATCTCAGGACGCAAAAGAAGCTGAAGCTTTAAATAACGCTTTGGATAAAGATCACGACGGAAGTATTCTGGACGACGTTTCTCAGGCAGATGCGAGACAGGCTGAAGGAGGTTCTATATTAAGCCATATTTTTGGTGGAGATAAATCTAATGTAGAAAACCAGCTTTCACAGAATACAGGAATTTCCATTGATAAAGTGGGACCTGTTTTAGCCATGCTGGCTCCTGTAATTATGGGCTACATCGGAAAAGAAAAGCAACAGAACAATGTAGGAGCAGGAGGCTTAGGCGATCTTTTGGGAGGAATTCTTGGGAATGCATCCAATCAGGCGCAGCAACAGCAGTCTAATCCATTGAATGATATTTTAGGAAGCGTTTTGGGCGGCGGAAATTCTCAGTCCGGAAATCCTTTGAATGACATTCTGGGAAGCGTTCTTGGAGGAGGCAATCAGCAGAAGCAGCAAGGCGGAGGCGGATTGGGAGATATCCTTGGCGGATTTTTTGGAAAATAATTTAATTTTGCTACATAAAAAAGACCGGAGAAAAAATAATCTCCGGTCTTTTTATTTTAATTTTTAGTTTTTTCTTCTGAAGCAGCAACCGTTTTCGAAGCTTTTCTCGGTCTTCTTTTTCCATAGCTTCCATTGTTGATCTTACCTCTTCTAGATTTTTTGTCTCCTTTTCCCATAGAAATAAATTTTAGTTGATTGACTACGAAATTAAAAAATACCCTGTAAAAATCAAAGATTGGAGCTGTTAAAATTTTTATAATTCTGTGGCGGGAAGCCGAGAGACAGGTGTTGGAAGATTATATTAAAGCGTAAATCTATCTTTGTTAAAAAACCTTTAGCTCCAATCTTCCATCATCCATACTTTTACACTTTTACTGTTTTCCATTTTCCTTTTTTAAACAAAATAAATGCAACAATAGTAATTAAAGTTTCGGTTACGGGAATCGATATAAAGACCCCTTTCGGTCCCATTCCGAAATATTTCGATAGAAAATAGGCTAAAGGAATCTGGAACAGCCAGAATCCGCACAAATTCACCCAAGTCGGAGTCCAGGTATCTCCTGCGCCATTAAAAGCATTAATCATCACCATTCCTATTCCGTAGAAAATAAATCCTACCGCCATAATATGTAAAGCATTCGTGGCAATAGTTTTAATTTCAGGTTCGTTGGTAAAAAATCCTACTAAAAAATCACCCAGAAAAAAGAAAATAATACTTACAGTTA
Organism: Chryseobacterium sp. 2P; assembly: GCF_059579425.1. Lineage (NCBI taxonomy): Bacteria > Pseudomonadati > Bacteroidota > Flavobacteriia > Flavobacteriales > Weeksellaceae > Chryseobacterium > Chryseobacterium sp. 2P. The sequence continues at coordinate 439,603 of NZ_CM184194.1, read as the reverse complement.
CCATAAAGATCACATTATATTTCACGGTTTTCATAACAGACTGTTCCGCTCTCAGCATTTCGTTGGCTCCCATATTCTGTCCGACTAACGTTGATGCCGCATTGCTTAATCCCCAAGCCGGAAGCAAAAAGAACATCATTAAACGTAAAGCCGTCTGATAACCTGCGGAAGCATTTTCACCGCCGGTTGTTGCGACCAGCTGAGCCAGAAAAATCCAGCTGCATGAAGCAATTACAAACTGAAAAATTCCGGGAGTTGCAATTTTTATCACGGATTTAATGATTTCAACATCAGGTTTAAAATATTTTGACTGAATTCTGATCTGCGTATCTGCAATCAAAAGATGATACAATTGATAGATCACTCCAATACTTCTGCCGATGGTCGTTGCCAAAGCTGCTCCCGTTAATCCCATTGCCGGAACCGGATCAAAACCTTTGATTAAAAGCGGACATAAAATTATATTGGCAATATTAGCGATCCAGAGAGATTTCATTGCAATGGCAGCATTTCCGGCGCCACGAAAAATTCCGTTGATTAAGAATAAAAGCATGATGATGACACTGCTTCCCATCATAATTCTTGTGAATTCTTTTCCGTACGCTGCTGCTTCAGGCTTTGAACCCATCAGAATTAAAATTTCTTCTGCGTAGATCACTCCAAGCAGACTCAATAGAAAAGTAATGACAAAAGAGACCAATAAAACCTGCGCTGCACTTCTGGAAGCCTGTTCGGGATTTTTCTCCCCCACTCTCCTTGCTACCATTGCTGTTGCCGCCATACTCATCCCGATTGCGATGGAATACATCACGGAAAGTACAGATTCTGTTAATCCCACTGTCTGTATTGCAAATCCGCTTTCTTTAAGATGACCTACAAAATACAGATCTACCAATGCGAATACAGATTCCATTGCCATTTCCAGCATCATGGGAATGGCGAGAAGAAGAACCGCACTTCGTATCGTTGCTTTAGTGTAATCTACTTCTTCACCGCTTAAAGCTTTCTTCAGAAAATTGAAATATTTTGACATGGATTCGGTTTTATATTCCGCAAAAATATAGATTCGAAAATGATTATAACTTGGCTTATGAAAAGTTTTCTGAAAAAGATTCTGAACAGATCAGTCGAAGCGCAATTACCAAATCAGAAAAATCAAAAATAAAAATTTCAATAAATTATTATCGCAAAACAATAAATAATTATATATTTGCAATAATAAAAATGAATAATCATGAAAATCATCGGTAAAAATTCTCTTTCACAATACATCAGTTATCTGCTCTTGTTGCTGGCAGCTTTTTTTGCTCTTCAGCTTATTTACATTGTTATTGGTTTTTCCGTTTCTTTTTATAATTTCAAGACAGGCAATAATATTCTTTCAGACTTTTTTATCATCGGAACCGATGTAGGCTGGTCTAAAAATGAATGGACACAACCAATGGAATATCTGATGAAATTTAAGTTCTTTATTCCTTTCACCGAACAGAATCTTCTTACAGGACTGTTTAATCCGGGAAATGTTCTAAGCAATGTTTTCAACGAAATTTTTATAACTCTGCTTTTTTTCATCAGTTATAAATTTTTACGAGAAATCAGCAAAGAAAATGTATTCAATGCCGATGCTTTACTTTGGCTGAAAAGGTTCGGCTGGCTTAATATTATTTATACAGCCATTACATTGGCTATCGTTCCTTTTACGGTAAAAAGTTTCTTTGCGGTTATGTACTCTGTTGTAATATTCTTATTTTTCGGAGCCTTAATATTATTCATTGTAGAATTTTTCAAAAAAGGGTTAGAACTTCAGGAACAAGTAGATTTAACAATTTAATTTATGCCAATAATCATCAACGTAGACGTCATGTTGGCGAAAAGGAAAATGCAGTCTCAGGAACTTGCCGAAAAAATTGGCATTACTCAGGCTAATCTTTCCATTCTTAAAACCGGTAAAGCCAAAGCCGTAAAGCTTTCAACACTGGAAGCCATATGCAAAGCACTGGATTGTCAACCCGGAGACATCCTGGAATATGTAAAAGATTAATATTCTTTAAGATTTTAAAACTAAAAAATCCGTTAAAAGTATTCACTAACCTCACAAACTTCCTTAAAACCATTATTCACTCACAATAATATCAGATCTGACTTTTTAGATTTGACAAAAAATTTAATCACTATGAAAAAATATTTCATCGTCCCATTTCTTCTATGGGGAATGGCTTCTTTTGCCCAGCAAAAAATTGAAAATCTCGATTTTGAAACCACAGAAAACAATTCTCCCACCTTATGGAAATTAATGGGAAACAATTCTGCAAAAGTATTTTCGGATTTTAATGAAAAACAGCAGGGAAAAGCATCCGCCGTGATAGAATCTGAAGGAACAGAAGGTTTCAGAGCAATCATGTACACACTTCCCAACAATTATGCAGGAAGAAAAATTACGCTTTCCGGCTATATTAAAACAGAAAATGTAACGGATGGATTTGCAGGATTATGGATGAGAATAGATCCCGACGTTGCTTTTAACAATATGCAAAACATTGGTCTGAAAGGTACAAACGACTGGAAAAAGTACGAAGTTACGCTTAATATGTCTCCCGAAAACACGCAGCAAATTGTTATAGGAGCTTTGCTTTCCGGAAAAGGAAAAATCTGGGTAGACAACTTAAAAGTTTCCATCGACGGAAAAGACATTGATCATGCTAAAATTTTCGAGAAAAAATTAACGAAAGTTGAGCTTGATAAAGAATTTGATAAAGGCTCTAAAATATCCAACATCAGCCTCAATCAGAATAATATTGAAAACCTTAAAAAACTGGGATTAATCTGGGGGTATCTGAAATATTATCATCCAGGCGTAGCCGAAGGAAATTACAACTGGGATTACGAACTTTTCAGAATTTATAAAAAAACTGAAAATGCTGCTGCTGAAGAGAGAGACCAGATTTTAACAGACTGGATCAAAGGTTTAGGCAAATTTCAGACAGCAAAAAATTCTGAGCCGAAGAATGTAAAAATCAAACCGGATCTCGACTGGATCACCAATTCCGGCTTCTCGAAAGAACTTACAGAGCTGCTTTTACAACTGAAAGATGCTAAAAGACCAAAAGTCAATTATTACGTCGATTTCTTTCCGAATGTAGACAATCCTGATTTCAGGCATGAAAATCCTTACAGAGAGATGAAGTATCCCGATGAAGGTTTCAGGCTGCTTTCTCTTTACAGATACTGGAACATGATTCAGTATTATTTTCCTTACAAAAACCTCATCGAAGAAGACTGGAAAGGCGTGCTCAAAGAATTTATACCAAAATTCATCAACGCAAAAGACGAAACGGAATACAATCTCGCTTCTCTGGAACTGATCGGAAGAATTCACGACACTCATGCCAACATTTGGGGAAACAGCAAATCGCTTGAAAAATATTTTGGCGAAAGGTATTCTCCGGTACAATTAACTTTTGCAGAAAATAAACCTGTGGTTGAAGATTTCTATGATGAAAAGTTAGGAACACAGACCGGACTGAAAAAGGGAGATGTTATTACAGAAATTAACGGAGAAAATGTAGATGCCATCATTAAAAGAAGTCTGAAATATCTTCCTGCTTCCAATTACCCTACCCAACTTCGGGACATTTCAAGAAAATTATTGCGAAGCAATGCAGAAACCATTAGTCTTACCATTTTAAGAGACGGAAAAACGGAAGAAAAAACTATAAAAACCTATGCTTATTCAGATATTAAAATAAAAAAAGAGCCAAAAGAGTTTTTTAAAATGCTCGATGGCAACATTGCTTATGTTTATATGGGAAGTGTAAATGCCGATCTTCTTCCTGAAGTTTTTGAAAAAATTAAAAACACGAAAGGTTTGGTTATCGATTTCAGAAGCTATCCTTCAGATTTTGTGGTTTTTAAAATGGGAAAACTGTTAAAACCAGAACCCTTGGATTTCGTAAAATTCACGAATACAAACAACAGTCAGCCGGGACTTTTCACTTTTACACCAAGCTTAAAAACACAGGGAACCGGAAAAAAATATTATCAGGGTAAAATTGCCATCTTAATTAATGAAACAACACAAAGCAGTGCAGAATATCACACCATGGCTTTCAGAACCGCACCCAATGCGAAAGTTTTCGGTTCTACAACGGCAGGAGCCGATGGAAATGTTTCTGATATAAAACTCCCGGGAAATATTTCGACCATGATCAGCGGAATCGGTATTTATTATCCCGACGGAAAAGAAACCCAGAGAATAGGAATTGTTCCCGATGTGGAAGTAAAACCTACAATAGACGGAATAAAAAACAATAAGGACGAAGTTTTGGAAAAAGCAACAAAATGGATTAATAATTAGCAACACTGATCGAAAATTTTATTTAGCTTTGTATATTCTTTAGATAAATCAAGTTTTATGAAAAAAATAATTACAGCAACTTTGCTATTCGGACTTTCTGTTTTTGCCAACGGATTATTTGCACAGGAATTATCAGCAGACCAGTTGAAAACCTTCCGCACCGATAATCTGGAAAGTTTCCAGAAAGCTTTCAGTCAGGAAGATTTTTCAAAATGCTATACCGTAAATGGTACAAAAACAGATTTACTTTCTTTGAGTGTAAAAGAAAACAAAAAGAATGTCTTCAATTATCTGGTAAGTAAAACTGACGTAAATAAATCCTGCAGCGATGTTACTCCTCTAATGAGCGCAGCAGCTTCAGGAAATATGGATGCCGCAAAAATGCTGATGAAATTCGGGGCTAAAAAAGAGGCAAAAGACAGCAAAGGCAAAACGGCAAAAGACTACGCTGTTAAAAATAAACAGTCTGCAATGGCAATGGTTCTTTAATTTTTTTAGAGATAAATAATTTAAAACTTCCTTCGGGAAGTTTTTTTGTTTTTAAAACCTGCAAAAATCTTATCTTTGCCAACGGAAAATTCAAGGTTCGGATCAGAGCCTTATACATTGAACTTTAAACAAATAATTATGTTTCGATCGCACACAAACGGAGAATTATCTCTTAAAAATCTTAATGAAGAAGTTACACTTTCAGGATGGGTACAGACTATCCGTGATAAAGGATTTATGATTTGGATAGATCTTCGGGATCGTTACGGAATTACGCAGCTTGTTTTCGACCAGGACCGTTCTACAGCGGAACTGATGGAAAATGCAAAAAAACTGGGACGTGAATTTGTGATTCAGGTTACCGGAAAAGTTATCGAAAGAGTAAGCAAAAACCCCAATATTCCGACAGGAGAAATTGAGATTTTAGTGGAGAATTTAACGGTTCTTAATGAATCTCAGCTTCCGCCTTTCACCATTGAGGACGAAACAGACGGTGGCGAAGAATTGAGAATGAAATACCGTTACCTTGATATCAGAAGAAATCCTGTAAAAGATAAATTGATTTTCCGTCATAAAATGGCGCAGAAAGTAAGAAACTATCTTTCAGACAACGGATTTATCGAAGTTGAAACTCCGGTTTTAATTAAATCTACTCCGGAAGGTGCGAGAGATTTCGTGGTTCCGAGCAGAATGAATCCGGGACAGTTTTATGCTTTGCCGCAATCTCCGCAGACTTTCAAGCAATTATTGATGGTCGGCGGAATGGATAAATATTTCCAGATCGTAAAATGTTTCCGTGACGAGGATTTAAGAGCCGACAGACAGCCGGAATTTACACAAATCGACTGCGAAATGGCTTTCGTAGAGCAGGAAGATGTGATGAATGTTTTCGAAGGAATGACGAAAACTTTATTGAAAGATATCACCGGTCAGGAATTCGGAGATTTCCCGAGAATGACTTTCGCTGATGCGATGCAGAAATATGGAAACGACAAACCGGACATCCGTTTCGGAATGGAATTCGTGGAACTGAATGAACTGGTACAAGGAAAAGATTTCAAAATATTTGATGAAGCAGAACTGGTTGTGGGAATCAATGTTGAAGGTTGTGCAGACTATACAAGAAAACAGATCGACGAACTTGTGGATTGGGTAAAAAGACCACAAATCGGAGCTTCGGGAATGGTTTGGGTGAAATTCCAGAATGACGGGGTAAAAACGTCTTCAGTAAATAAATTCTACAGCGAGGAAGATTTAGCAAAAATTATTGAGAAATTCGGAGCTAAAGAAGGAGACTTAATGTTGATTCTTTCCGGAAACGAAAATAAGGTAAGAACGCAGCTTTCGGCTTTAAGAATGGAGCTTGGAAACCGTTTGGGATTAAGAAAAGGAAACGAATTCGCACCACTTTGGGTAGTTGATTTCCCTCTTTTGGAATTTGATGAAGAAAGCGGGCGTTATCACGCGATGCACCACCCTTTCACGTCTCCAAAACCGGAAGATATTCATTTGCTGGAAACAGATCCGGGAAAAGCCAGAGCAAACGCTTACGATATGGTATTGAACGGAAATGAAATCGGCGGAGGTTCCATCAGAATTTTCGATAAAGATCTTCAGTCTAAAATGTTCGATCTTTTAGGATTTTCAAAAGAAGAAGCAGAAGCACAGTTTGGTTTCTTAATGAATGCCTTCAAATACGGAGCGCCGCCTCACGGTGGATTAGCTTTCGGGTTTGACCGTTTGGTAGCAATTCTGGACGGAAACGAAGTGATCAGAGACTATATCGCTTTCCCTAAAAATAACTCAGGACGTGATGTAATGATCGATGCGCCTTCTTCGATTGCTGAGGAACAGCTCGATGAACTGGAACTGAAATTAAATTTAAAAGCATAAATTAGAAGCGGGGATTTTTTCTCCGCTTTTTTTATGAAAACACTAATTTCTCTAATAGCCACTTTAGGATATATTTCTGCAATAGCCTGTGCAGTTTATTTCATAATCATATTTATAAAGAAAATACTTTATTACCCTCCGAACGTAAAAGAAAAAGTTTATGAAGAAATAATGAAGCTCTCTTACATTTCAGGATTATTGCTTGTATTTAGCTCAACCTGCTTTGGGGTAGCTAAAGAAATTGTAGAATATGATTTTAAAAGAACGTTGAGAAAACACACTATTGTTTCAGCAGATATTGAAAACATATTTTTCAGTCAGGAGGATATGAAAGGTATTTTTGATCATTTCGAAAATGATGAAGGACGTTACAGGTGCGAAAGCTTTAGCGGAATTATTAATCTGGATAACAACGAATCGATTTCTGTTGAAATTATAAAGCATTGCTATGAAAAGAACAGATATATTATTGTTTCTAAACAATACAGCGTAGAATCTACCATTGGAGACATCAGAACAGACAAGTTTGATTATCTAAAAAAGAATATTGATAGTATTCAATAATTTTTAAACATACATCTCGTTAATAAAAGAACCATTTCTTTTTGTCATGAAAAAACTAATACCACTATTCTTTTTATTTTTTATCCATTTATTCAATTGTCAATATGCAGAAGGACAATATTATGAAAGTGAAATTTATAAACTAAAATTAAGAATTGAGAAAGGTGACAAAAAAGCGCTCTATAAACTAACACCTTATTTTGACAGCTCAAAAAAACTGGCAGAATATCTTGGGCATCATTATCATGAAACTGAAGAATTCTATCTTGCAAAAAGAGTTATTGAAGAAAATTTCATTTTTCCTGAGCAGGCAATTAATCTTGAAGAAATAAAAAATTCTGAAACCTACTCTGATTTTTTAACTAAAACCATCAATAAAATAAACTATTCTCCAGAATTAGAAACATTTTATATTACCCCTCTCAAAGACAGAAAAGATTTCATAGAATTTCGGGAGCTGCCGATTGCAAAACTACAGAAACTTATTAAAAGACGCTCTGAAATCATCACTAAAGATTGGATAAAAGCAAGAGGAATTGATGTTTTAATACGCCAGAACAATCCCGAATCTCTTGTAAAAATTTGTGAAGAATTTTATCGTTTAAGAGATAAATTTAACTTTTTCAATCGAGATCAGGAAGATTTTGCAGAGCTTTTAAAATTGCTGATTCATAAAGATATTGGTTCTGTCGGAAGAAATGATTACAGAGTATGGGATACTGATGATTCTAATTTTGATAACAATGCAATCCTTAATTTGCTTATTTATTTCTCAAAAAACTACAAAAATTTTGTTTGGGACAATTCGTCACATTGTTTCATTAATAAGTCTTTGAAATCTAAACAAATAGACGATGTCGCGAATCTTTTTGAAGAACTTTCCAATGATAATGACTCCATTGCTTTAAATACATTCATTAAGCTTTCGCAAAGCGACACTAAAAGAGTAAACGAAATTAGTGCAGAAAAGGAAAGAAACATTCTTAGCAGTACTAATCCTATTATTCCAATGTTTCCCTATAGATTTCTTAGCCAGCTATCACTTCTTACATTGTATTATAGACAAAACCATATCGATTTTCAGGGAACAAAAGATCTTCATACGTATATTGAAAAATTAAGTTCGAAGATTTCTTTTAAAGAAAGAAGGGAGTACGAAAACTATTTAATAGACCATCTTACTTTACAAGATCTCACTCCATTAGAATATTGGTCATTGATTTATGAAAAAAGACCAAAATTATCAGAATCTGTTTCACGAATTTTAGACATTTATTATACGAAAAACTGGGATACAATTCTCAATAATGAAAAGCAGTTAGAATTGTACCTAAAAAAATCTTTATTATACGGAAGAATTGGCATTAACGGAAATGTTAATTATTATCTTTTTAAATTCACAGGAAACGGAAATGATGTGATAAAACTTTTAGATAAAATTAAATCAGAAGATCCCGATATTGTTTTTCAAATAGAAAATGCGAAAAAAATGTGTCTGAAAAGTTTTGACTATCCCATTTCACCTCAAAAAATATCCGATGGAAACTTTAACAGTGAAAAAGTTGATCTGAAAGATGAGACTGAAAAAATAAAAGTTACAGCAAAAGACAGTGATGATTTTGAATATAAAATTTTAAAACTTTTTTCAAAAGTGGGGTATTCACAGATTCCTGAAGCATTACAGATTTTAGAAAAATTAAATTTCAAAGAAAATAACTACAATAACAAATATTCAATGTTTGAAAGAGATTTCGGCTTTTTTGTAATTGAAAACTGGAAAGATAAAAAAGTAAGAGACGGATTTATATCCGTTTATCAATCGCATACGGAAAAAGAGCTTTATAAATATTATCTTGATCTTGCCGGAATTGATTATAAAAATCAGGATGAAAGTTTAGATTACGATAAAATTTATGAAATTCTGAAATTCGATATCGTAACTCCTTTCACTGGCAGTCAGGAACTTGAAAATGAAGTTGGTGCTGTTATTAAACTTTTAGAACTGGAACAAAATACTACACTGGGTTATCCGGATAAACTTTGTAATTCTGCAGGAATGTACATTTGTCCGCCTTCCGACCGCGCTTGGGAATGGAGAAAATATTTAAAAGATAAAAAACTACTTAAAGAAGAGCATTCCAAGATTGTTTCATTCAATTATGGCTACTATATCGATAAAATTCTTGTTTACAGAGAGATAAACTCAAAATAAGCCATTGAATATTCATCACACAACACAATCCTTATAGAACTTATCGACAACAAAAATCAATATAAAAAGCAACACTTTAGATCCTTGAATATTACCGTAGATCTGTAAAAATAAAAAGGTCTGAATTTCTTCTGACCTCTATTCGTTTTTTCTCCGCTTGTTTATGAGGATGATTTTTATGTTGATGTATTGGGTGTATCTTAAACCGTGATAAGAAAGCTTTTGCAAAAACTGAAAATCTTTTTATAGAGAATAAAAAGATTTGTCAGTCTTTGTAAAGAAATGAATTTTTAATTGATAAAAGAAAATTTATTTACAAACATATTACCGATAAGCGGTAGTGGAGTTTCTTTTTCATTTGCGGCGTTTATTATGCCCAAAATCATTAAAATAAAGAATAAATAGCCAATGTGGAGAATTCCCATTCTTACCGGAAAATTTCTCAGCTTCCGTAATATACTTTTTCGCAGATTCATAATCTTTTCTGGTAATGTAGGTTAATGCCAGTAAAGAATTCAGAAGCAATTGGCTCTCATCAGATTTCGCAGATTTTCTTAATACAGATAAATCTTTTACTGCTTTGTTTAAATCTTCGTTTCTGTTGTTAAAAATATCAATTGCTTTTTCGTTCTGCGCTAAAAGCAACGTCTGAAATAAGAATAAAAAAAATACTGTGATAATTTTAAATTTCATAGAATTTTACCTATATATCTTGCTGTGATTAAATAAATGTTACGGTAAAGGTAATATTATACTTCCGGATTCTTACGGAGTATTTCTTACATAACCTGTTCCTAAAAAAACATAAATAACTCAATTGTAATTATTTAAGATACCACAAAATAATTACACGGCACAATCATTGTACGATTTACAGAAAATAAAGTACAATGAAAGCAATCTGGAACGGCGCCATTGGCTTTGGATTAGTCAATATTCCTGTCAAAATCTACTCTGCTACCGAAACCACCAAACTGGATTTGGATATGCTGGATAAGTCTGATTTTTCTAATATCAGATTTAAAAGAGTGAACGAAAATACAGGCAAGGAAGTGAAATGGGAAAACATTGTAAAAGGATATCTCATGGACGACAAATACATTATTCTGGATGAAGAAGATTATGAAGCCGCAAGTCCTGAAAAATCCAAAATCCTTTCCATCGATCAGTTTGTAAAAGAAAGTGAAGTAGATTCTGTTTATTTTGAAAATCCGTACTATCTCGAACCGCAGAAAAATGGTGAAAATGCCTATCGTCTTTTGTTGAAAGCTTTAGCAAAAACAGAAATGGTGGGAGTAGGAACATTTGTTCTGCGCGAAAGTGAAGCCATCGGAATGATCCGCCCTTATAACAATGAAGTTTTGGTTTTAAACCGATTAAGATTCGCACAGGAAATCAGGGATTACGGAAATCTTAAAATTCCGGCGGCGAAAGCTCCGAAACCTGCTGAATTAAAAATGGCAGTAAACCTCATCGAACAGCTTTCACAGGAATTTGATCCTGAAATGTACAAAGACACCTATTCTGAAGCTTTAATGAAGATCATTAAACAGAAAGCGAAAGGCAAAAACATCAAAACGAAAAAAGTGGAACCTGCAAAAGAAGGAAAAGTAATTGATCTGATGGCGCAGTTAAAAGCCAGTTTACAGAATACCAAATCTAAAAACGCATCATAATGGCTCTGAAAGATTACAACGAAAAGCGGAAATTCGATGAAACCAGCGAACCGAAAGGAAAAACAAAAAAGAGCAAAGATCAGCTTATTTTTGTGATTCAGCGACACGCTGCATCACGACTGCATTATGATTTTCGTCTCGAAATGGATGGTGTGCTGAAAAGCTGGGCCGTTCCAAAAGGACCGTCATTAGACCCTAAAGACAAACGTCTTGCGATGATGGTGGAAGATCATCCCTACGATTACAAAGATTTTGAAGGAAATATTCCGGAAGGAAATTACGGAGCTGGACAGGTTGAAATCTGGGACGGCGGAACCTATGAACCTCTTGATAACAATTCCAAACTTTCAGACGAAAAAGAGCTGCTAAAAGAGCTTCACGCCGGATCATTAAAATTTATCCTTCATGGAAAAAAACTGAAAGGTGAATTTGCTTTGGTTAAAATGAAAAACACGGAAGAAAATTCGTGGCTGTTAATTAAACATAAAGATGACTTCGCCGAAAGTGATTATGATGCAGAGGAAAACACCGCAAAAAATTCTCAGGTCACAAAATTTTTAGAGGAAAAAAAAAGCCTCAAAAGCAGCAAAAAAAAGTCATAACCTCAGAAATAAAGCCTAAATTCAAACGGTACAATTCTTTAGTTGACGAAAAGAAAATTGAAAACTTTATCAAGCCCATGCTGGCAAAACCACATGATGAGGCTTTTGATGATGAAGACTGGATTTTTGAAATCAAATGGGATGGTTATCGCGCCGTTGCCGATTTAAGCACCGATCAACCTTTCTTCTACTCCAGAAACGGAATTTCTTTCCTTTCAAAATTTGAAAAAATATCACGGGATTTTGAAAATCAGATTCATCATATGATTCTTGACGGTGAAATTGTTGCCTATGATGAAAACGGAAAACCCAATTTCCAATGGCTTCAGCAGATTGGAGACAATCCGGATCTGGCTCTCACTTATCAGGTTTTTGATATTTTGTGGCTGAATGGCCATTCTACGGAAGAACTTCCGTTGATTCAGCGGAAAGAACTTTTAAAAGAAGCTTTAGTGGAAACCGATGTCATCAGATATTGTGATCACGTTCCGGAAAAAGGGACTGTATTTTTCAGTCAGATGAAAAAGATGAAGCTTGAAGGGATGATCGCTAAAAAAGCCAACAGCATTTATGTAGAAAATCATCGGAGTTCCGACTGGCTGAAAATCAAGTTCACCAATACTGAAGAAGCCATTATTTGCGGTTTTACAGAACCTCGCGGTTCGAGAAAAGGTTTCGGAGCTTTGATTTTAGGAAAATATATTGACGGAAAGCTTACTTACAGCGGACATACAGGAACGGGATTTAACCGCGAATTAATCCATGAAATACTTCAGAAATTAGAAAGAATCACTGTCTCAAAATCACCTTTCGAGATCAAACCCAAAACCAATATGCCTGTAACATGGACAAAACCTAAACTGGTGTGCGAAATAAAATATTCCGAAATTACAAAAGACGGAATTTTTCGCCATCCTGTTTTTGTGGCATTGAGAGAAGATAAAGAACCTGAAGAGGTTAGAAATTCTTCTGAAGATCATGAAACTGTTTCCCAACCAAAAACAACGACAATGGCAATTCCAAAAAAGATAAAATCGTCTGAAAACGAACAAGAAATTACCATAAACCGACATAAGGTAAAACTGACCAATCAGGACAAAATCTATTTTCCTAAAGATGGTATTACAAAAGGCGATATCATTGAATATTACCAGTCGGTTGCAGCGTATATTTTACCTCATCTTAAAAACCGTCCGCTTTCGCTAAACCGCTTTCCAAACGGAATTGAAGAGCAGAATTTTTATCAGAAAGATGCCGGTGACAATATTCCGGACTGGATAAAAACAACACAGATTTATTCGGAATCGAATGATAAAGACATCGATTATATTTATTGTAACGACAAAGCAACTTTAGCTTATTTAAACAATCTGGGGTGTATCGATATGAATCCGTGGAATTCTTCACTTCCCGATCTTGATCATCCTGACTTTTTGGTTTTAGACCTCGATCCTTCGAAAAAGAATACGTTTGATGAGGTTATTGAAACAGCTTTGCAGGTGAATGACGTTTTAGAATATGTAAAAATCGACGGATACTGCAAAACTTCCGGAAGCACGGGAATTCACATCTATATTCCGATGGGCGGAAAATACGAATTTGATCAGGTGAAAGATTTTGCGCACCTTTTAATGAAACAAGTCAATAAAAAATTGCCGAAACTCACGACACTGGAAAGAAGCTTACAGAAGCGTGACAACAAGAAAATCTACCTCGATTATCTTCAAAACAGAACCGGACAGACTTTAGCAAGTGCTTACAGTTTGCGTCCAAAAGAAGGAGCATCTGTTTCAATGCCTCTGGAATGGAAAGAACTGAAAAAAGGTTTAAAACCTACAGATTTCAACATTCACAATGCTTTAGACAGAATTAAAGAAAAGGGAGATTTGTTTAAACCTGTTCTGGGAAAGGGAATTGATATGATGAAGGCGCTGGAATTGTTGCAAGATGCTGAATGAAATTAATACTTTAAATTTTCAATCAATTTATATCAAAAATCAAAATATTTAATTCTTTCTCATAATTATTTAGCAAAATTATAACTATGTGAGAGGGCAAATTAAGTTTATCACATCCCTTACAATTGTATATAATTGTAGTGTAATTAACTGTTTTCCATATTTCAAATGAAGTTATACCTCATTTTCAGACTTTATCTATCCTAAGACTTTTCTAAATGTAATATTTCCTTGATTTGGATACACATATCAGGGATTCAGCTATTTTTTATCTACGTAAATGTGACAATTTTGCAAAACATAATTGAAACATTTCATCATAATGAAAGCAAAAACATTTTATTTAAAATTTCTGACCCTATTTCTGGTAGTCTTCGCTTCATTTCTTAATGCGCAAAATAAAACAGATATTACTGGTCAATGGGAATCGGATAATGATGACCGATTCAGACTTGAATTTTTTAAAGTAGGAAATTCATATGAAGCCCGAATGTTAGCAGGTTCTAAAATTGTAGAAAGTGACGGCAGAACTTCAAAAAAGGATACTAAAAATCCCAATCCTCAATTAAGATCAAGAAATTTGGTTGGAGTTGTAAGTTTGAAAGGACTTATTTGGAAGAATGACGAGTTTATTAATGGAAATATGTATAATCCACAAGATGGCAAAACCTACACTTGTAAAGCATGGATAGAAAATAATAAACTCTATCTGAGAGGATATTTAGGTATCTCAATTTTAGGTAAAACGATTACATTTCATAAATACAAATAATAATATGGCAACAATACATTGGAATGATGGCGATATTCCATCTCAGAAAAATAAGGTAGTAATAATAACAGGAGCCAATAGCGGGATAGGATTGGAATCTTCCCGAGTTATGGCTGCCAAAGGAGCAAAAGTAATTATGGCTGTCCGTAATTTAGATAAAGGAGAAGCAGCAGCTACATTGATAAAAACAAACAATCCTCATGCTGATCTTGATGTAATGGAATTGGATTTAGCTGATTTTGCCTCTATTAAAAAATTTTCTGCAAATTTTCATAAAAAGTACAATCAGTTAGATATCCTGATTAATAATGCAGGAGTTATGGCTCCTAAAAAAAGAGAAATTACAAAACAGGGATTTGAAGTACAATTTGGAGCAAATCATCTCGGACATTTTCTTTTAACGGGTTTATTAGTAGACATTTTAAATAAGACTCCCAATTCCCGAATAGCAGTACAAAGCAGTTTGGTACACAAACAAAAAACTTACGGAGGAGCAGATATATTCTTTGATGATTTAAATTGGGAGAATTCATATAATAAGGACTATGCTTACGGACAAAGTAAATTGGCTAACCTTCTCTTTGCTTATGAATTGGATAGAAGATTGAAATCTGTAAACAGCAAAGTGATTGTGACAGCAGCACATCCCGGATATACCAATACGAATCTTCAAAAAAATTATGGTTTTTTTGTATCGGTATTGATGAATAATCTTTTTGCTATGAATGTTCAACAAGGTAGTTTGCAAATATTACGAGCTGCTACAGATCCCCATCTTAAAGGTGGAGAATTTATTGGTCCGACTAAAATGGGTGAACTTAAAGGATATCCTGAAGTAGTAAAATCCAGCGAAAAATCTTATGATAAGAAATTATCGGAGAAATTATGGGATATCTCAGAAAAACTTACAGGTTTCGTTTATCAATTTAATAATGGCTAAAATTTAAATTACTATGAGTAAAAGTGCTAAAACAATATATGTGTTTTTTATTTATATGATAATATCGGGTTTAGGTTTCGTATTTATACCAAATATTGTTCTAAATTTGGTAGGACTTCCTGCTTCCTCTGATATTTGGGTAAGAGCTGTCGGAATGATGACCATTCTGCTTGGTAGCTATTATGGAGTAATGGCAAAGAATGAAGTTAAATCATTTTTTTATGCTGCATCCTATGGAAGATTAACCGTTATTTTATTTTTTATAGGTTTTGTGCTTTTTGACTTAGCCCCTTTAAAACTAATAATGTTTGGCGTAGTTGATTTATTAGGAGCAATCTGGACATTGAGAACTCTTCGTACGGAAAATAAAGAATAATATGGAAAATAAGTTTATAAGAATTAGTTCTATTTCAAAATTTCATCAACTTTCAAATTTATCTAAGCCGAAACATCCTTTAATCAGTTTAATAAATTTAAATGAAGTTGTTGCACAGGATTTCGAAAGTCCAATGTCTATTATACTTGACTTTTACACCATTTCACTGAAAAAATGTATTTCTAACAAAATAAAGTACGGACAAAAAGACTATGATTTTGACGAAGGGGTAATTGCATTCTTAGAGCCGGGTCAGGTTATCTCAACAACAGACAAAGATAATAAAGCGGAAGGATGGTGGTTAATCTTTCATCCAGACTTTATAAGGCAATATCCATTGGCAAAGCAAATAAAGGAATATGGCTTTTTCTCTTACTCAGTTAATGAAGCACTGCATCTTTCTGAAAAGGAAGAGAATATGATTGAACTTATCTTCAAAAATATAGAAGAAGAATATAATACATCTATTGATAGCTTTAGTCAGGATGTTATGATTTCCCAATTAGAATTATTACTAAATTATTCTAATAGATTCTATAATAGGCAATTTATTACAAGAAAAAACAGTAATAATGATTTACTGATTCGGCTCAAAGATTTATTAGATCACTATTTTCGTGAAAACCTTGTTTTGGAAAAAGGTCTTCCCACAGTACAATATTTAGCAGACAGTTTAAATATTTCTCCAAATTATCTGAGTGACATGTTAAGAAATAGTACAGGTCAAAACACTCAACAACATATTCATGAGAAAATAATCGAATTGGCTAAAGATATGCTTACTTCTACCAATTTAAGCGTTAGTGAAATAGCTTTCAAATTAGGATTTGAGTATCCGCAATCGTTTAGTAAATTATTTAAAAATAAAATGAATGTTACACCTAACGAATTTCGCCTAAAGTTTAATTAAAAAATTCATTTAAATTTTCAATCATTTTTAAGCAAAAATCGATGCTGTTTTCATCTCTTAAATGATTGATGAGTAGGTATAAATTGTTAACAATATCATCAACAGATAAAATTAAATCATCGTTAAAAAATTTTCTCCGCATTAAGTACATTTCCAAATTAATATAAATATATCTCAGATATTCAACATTATTAATTTTTGAAAAACACTCGCAGAAAACGTAGGATGAATTATATTTTCCTTTTAATATAAATTGTGTAAAATCTAAAAAATCTGCAATAAAATATAATTGATGATCTTCCCATGTAAAAACTTCTTCTATAAAATCATCATGCTGTTTTGCTGTAAAATGATCTAAAATATTTTTAAGATACGGAAAATGATCATATTCAAAATTTTCCGAACTGTCATAAGAGCTTATATTGTCAATATAAGTTTTAATTTCTAAAAACTGATCATTCATAGTATGAGTTAAGGAAGTTTCGCCAAAAGACTTTCAGGCAGCATTTTCAAAATCAGATAAATGATTTTCCATTTGAAATTCGGAACAATAGTGAAAGAATTTCCTGCGTTTACGATATGTTTCGCCACATAATCAGGCTCCATCATTAAAGATTCATTCAACTGTAAGCCTTCATTGATTTTTGTACGAATGTAGCCAATCACCAAAGCATTGACTTTTATATTTCTTGAAGCCAATTCCTGTCTTAAGCCAGCTAAATACGTGGTAAAAGCAGCTTTTGTACTGCCGTAAACAAAATTGCTTTTTCTCCCGCGAACTCCCGAAAGCGAAGATAAACCGACAATTCTTTCGAGATTTTTATTGTTTTTATCCGTTGCAATAATATTCAGAATAGAAACGGCTCCCATATAATTGACCAGCATCATTTGCTGAGCTCCTTTGAAGTCTATCAAAGCGGTTTCATTATCCACTAAAAAACCTGCTGCATAGACCACAATATGAGGTTTTACAAGAAGCTCATTATAAAATTTCTGGTGAGAATCAAAATCAACAGCATCAAAAGATAAAACCTTGACTTTGGAATTCAGATTATTTTCCGAAACAAATTGTTCTAAAGAGTTTGTATTACGGGAAGCGGCAATAACGGAAAATCCTTTTTCGACGTATTGTTTCGCTGCCTGTTTTGCAACATCGGAATTCGCGCCTAAAATGAGAACGGTTTTGTTTGTGTTTTGATTCATGGAGCAAAGATAACTTAAACCACAAATAACACAAATATTTTCAATAATGGCACAAAGATTTACCGCCATTTTTGTCATTTCGAAGGAGGAGAAATCTATTTTTAAACCGTTAAGATTTTAGTTGAGAAGTTAAGATTATTAAGGTAGGAGCTTCGCTTTTGATTTTTTCAGAGTTTTTTTAAACACTAATTGCACAAATGTTTTTTCACGAATAAACACAATTGCTAAATGCTCTCCTGTCATTTCGACGAAGGAGAAATCTATTTTTTAACCGTTAAGATTTAGTTGAGGAGTTAAGATTATTAAGGCTGGAGCTTCGCTTTTGATTTTTTCAGAGTTTTTTTAACACGAATTTCACAAATGTTTTTTCACGAATAAACACAATTGCTAAATGCTCTCCTGTCATTTCGACGAAGGAGAAATCTAATTTTTACCATTAAGATTTTAGTTGAGGAGTTAAGATGATTGAAGTAGATTCTTCTCTCCGCTTCGCTGCGGTCAGAATGACAATCCTACGTTAAAAATAATTGTAGGTTAAATTTCTACGAAGGATAACCTTTCCGGATATTAAAATAGAAAAATATTCATATAAAAAGTTTCGGCGGGGTGAGCAAAGCTCACCCCGCCGAAACGAAATATTTTAAAAACTGAAAAATTACTTTTTCTCAGTTTCGATTTCTTTTTTGTCTTCTGCTTTATCAGAAGTCTTGGATTTATCTCCAAAACGCGCTTCCGTAAACTCTCTTGAAACCGCAGCTTTTTCGAATTTCAGTTTTCCTGATAATGTTTCGATAACAAAACCATCGTCCTGAACCTGAGCAATTCTCCCGTGAAGTCCGGAAGTAAGAACCACTCTCGTTCCCACTTTCAGAGTTTCCTGAAAGTTTTTCTCCTGCTTCTGCTTTCTCATCTGAGGTCTGATCATCAGGAAGTAGAAACCTACCACCATCACCCCCATCATGATCATCATCATTCCTCCGCCACCTTGTGGCTGTGCCTGTAAAAATATGGATAACATGTTCATGATCTTATGGTTGAATATTAGCTGTGAAATTAATTCGGATCGGAGCTTTTTCTACGTTTGCGAAAACATCTGCAAATTTGTTAACATTTCCGTCGAAGTTTGTAGAATCGAAATGCAAAGTAATCTTTCCTTTTTTACCCGGCATAATCGGGTCTTTAGTAAAATCAGGAGCTGTACATCCGCATCCGGGCTTTACTTCAGAGATAACCAAAGGATTTGTTCCGGTATTGGTAATTTCGTAAACGTGCTCTACTTTATCACCTTTTTTAATTTTTCCGAAATCAAAATTGTTTTCAGAAAGTGCAACCGTAGTTAAAGGCTGATTGGAAGCCGGAGTCGCAGTTGTTTCTCCTGAAACCGGAGCTACAGCAGCAGAGTCTCCCGTTGCTGCAGGCGTTGAAGCAGCAGTTTCAGTTCCTGTAACTTCTTTATTTTCTTTTTTGCAGGAAACGAATCCAAAGCCTATGACAGACAAAGCAATGATGGATAATGTCTTTTTCATATGAAGATAATTTATATTCTGTTTAAATCTTTACAATATTTATCTAAAATTCCGTTAATGAAAATATTGGAGCGGTCTGTTGCGAAAACTTTTGCGATCTCGATATATTCATTAATGATTACTCTTGAAGGGGTAAAAGGAAAATTATCCAGTTCCGCCATTGCTGTTGATAAGATCACTTTATCCATTAGAGAAACTCTTTCAAGATCCCAGTTTTCCAGTCTTTCTTCCAGTTTCTTTTCGTTGTTTTCCCAACTGTCCAAAGTATTTCTAAGAAGTTTCATTGCGAACGTTTTATCGTCTTCGTCTTTAATCATTTTAATTAAAGTTCGGCTTTCTTCATCTTCTTTTAGGAAACCGATGGTTTTCTGCACCATTGAATTCGCGATGTGGATATCATCATACCATGAAAGTTCTTTATCACCAAGATAATCATGAAAATCATCATTTTCAGCAATGTATCTTAAGAATAATTTCCCGATAAACTTCTGATCTTCCTCAAAAGAATATCCTTCTTCTTTCATAAAATCCTGATAACGCTTTCCGGCAGACATTCTCTGGAAAGTTTTTACCAAAAGATCATCATGCAGGTCCCATTTCAATTGCTTGTGCTGTCCTGTGAAAAATAATCTCTCAGGATTTTCTTCCAATTTAATTAAAACTTGATTGTTGATGAATTTTTGGTTAGGATTAATGTCAGCATCGGTTTTGATGTATTTGTTTTTACCGATCTCAATCTGATTTTCTGCCAGTTCTTTCAGCGCAACCAAAAAGTTTAACTGATAGATGTAGAGATAATAGATTTTCTCTATTCCAGCAAACATATTTTTCTCTAATACATCAAACTTTACAGGATTCTGGTAATAAGAATACACAGTCTGTACTACTTTTTCACGGATTTGTCGTCTTCCTAACATTCAAAGAGCTTTTTTATGGGTGCAAAGATACGAAATTTAAAATTTATGAAATTCGTAGTCTGAGGTGATTTTTGTAATTTTGTGAAACTTTATGAAAGCGCTAAAAACATTAAACCCCTATTTCTGGAAGCACAAAACATTGTTGTTCTGGGGAGTATTATTCATCATTGCAAGTAATTTTTTCAACATATATAAGGTACAGTATGTAGGAAAATCTGTAGACGAGCTTACAAAAAACGGAAATTTAGGCTTCAACAGACAGGTTTTAGTGTATGTTGCGATTATTGTCGGCTGTTCTTTACTCACCGGATTTTTTACTTTCATGATGCGGCAGACGATTATTGTAGCTTCAAGAAGAATAGAATATGAACTTAAAAATAAAATCTACAGACATTATCAGGATTTATCTCTAACAGATTATAAACAAACCACGATCGGAGATTTAATGAACCGTTTAAGTGAAGATGTGGTTGCAGTAAGGATGTATCTTGGTCCGGGCGTGATGTATGTTGCCAATTTAATTGTTCTTGTGGTAATCACAGCAATTTATATGCTTACTACGGATGTCTCGATGACACTCTGGACTTTGCTTCCCCTTCCGATTTTATCCTTTGCGATTTACAAGGTAAGCTCGATCATCAATCAGAAATCGAAGATCATGCAGAAAAGCCAGTCGGCGATTTCCACTTTTGTACAGGATAGTTTTTCGGGAATCCGTGTGGTGAAATTTTTTGCAAGGGAAAATTATATCAAAAAAAATTATGGTACGAAGGTAACCGACTATCAGAACAAAGCACTGGATCTGGCAAAAACGGAAGCCTATTTCTTTACGATTATTTTATTTGTTATCGGTTTGCTGAATGTTGCCATTATCTGGATCGGCGGACAGAAATACATTGCCGGAGAATTAAGCATCGGTAAAATTGCCGACTTTTTCATGTATATCAATACGCTTATTTTTCCTTTCTCAATGGTTGGCTGGGTTACCTCCGTGAATCAGAGAGCAGAAGCTTCCATGCAGAGAATTAACGAATTCATGGATAAAAAATCTGAAATCGTTAATAAGAACTTCGACAATTATGAAATTAAAGGCGATATTGAGTTCCGAAATGTTTCTTATGTCTATCCGAATACGGGAATCAGAGCTTTGGATAATTTAAGTTTTACCCTGAAAGCCGGAGAATCTTTAGCGATCATGGGAAAGACAGGAAGCGGAAAATCTACGATTGCCTTGCTTCTCTGCCGTTTGATTGATCCTACGGAAGGTGAAATTTTAATTGACGGTAAGAATTTAAAGGAGCATAATTTAGAAAACTACAGAAATTTCATCGGATATATTCCTCAGGAAAGTTATCTTTTTTCAGATTCTATTGAAAACAACATCGGTTTTGCGATCGACAGACCTTCTCACGAAAAAGTGGTGGAATATGCCAAAATTGCTGATGTCGACAAAAATATTGTTGAGTTCAAGGAACAGTACCAAACCATGGTTGGAGAGCGTGGCGTTATGCTTTCCGGAGGTCAGAAACAGCGAATCTGTATTGCCAGAGCACTGATTAAAGATCCGAACATCATTATTTTTGACGATTCTCTCTCTGCTTTGGACACTGAAACAGAACAGAACATTCTTGAAAATATAGACCGTAAAATCCGTAATGCGACCTCTATAATCATCACACACAGAGAGTCTAGCGCACAGAGAGCCGACAAAATCCTCAACTTAACCGAAATTAACAATTCCGTAACAGCATAGCAGAATCGTTCACAAATGTTAAATAAATCATAAAAAAAATTTTGTGATTAAAAGAAAACTTTTATATTTGTTCTTAACAAGATTAAAAAATATCTAACAATGAGTGAATACAAGGAACGCCATGAAAATGAAATTTTCACGAAGGTGTTAAAAGCAGGGAGAAGAACTTATTTCTTTGATGTGCGCGAGACGAAAGCAGGAGATTATTATCTTACGATTACCGAAAGCAAAAAGAATTTCGGAGAGAATGGAGAAGCTACATTCGAGAAGCATAAAATTTACCTTTACAAGGAAGATTTTAAGAGTTTTCAGGAGATGTTTAATGAGTCCACAGATTTCATCATTAACGAGAAGGGTGAGGATGTAATATCAGAAAAACACGACAAAGACTTCAAAAGCAGATCTTACACCATCGATTCTGACGACGAAGTTTAAAAAAGAATAATTCTAAAAACACAAGCATCTGAAAAAGGGTGCTTTTTTTGTGCCTATATTTTATCTGTAATAGCCACGACTTTATCTGAGCAGAGCATATTTTTCTTTTTCCTGAGGAAAATAAATTATCCTAAATCTAAAATCCGCCACACAAATAGCTGTGAGACGGATTCTTATATTACAGGCACGGATTACAAATCCGCGCTATCGGGCTTTTAGTAAACTATTTCCTAACTTGAACATTCATAATTAGATTATTATTCTCTTTATCCTGTGTTAAATCTTCAAATAGCATATAAAAAGAAAATAGCATGGTAAATATCCCTAGGCACATACCGCCTATTGACCTCCAATATACCTTTATGCTAAATGCATTAGCTTTTATGGTTACTAACTTTTCTTTGTCATATGATTTAAATATAATATACGAAAATACAAACAATACAAAACCTGAAACAAGGATTAAAAAAAATTTGATTACAAAATGTTCCTTTAAATATGGCATAATACTGAAAAATAGTTGGTAGAATCCTATCAAAAACTCATTGTTAGGCTGCTTGGAGGAAGTTTTATGAAACGTGTTTCATAAAACTTTTTCTTTGTCTGAAAAATGGCAAAAAAACGTTGTTGGTCTTGTTCAAGCCTGGAGGTAATTCGTTGGGGAAAACAAGGGGGAAAGCAAAGATTTAAATGTAAAAATTGCGGGATTTTATTTACTCAAAACAGAACGGAGCAGAGAATTAAAAATCGTTTTATCTGGTTCAAAAAATGGGTATTGGAAAGGCAGACCTACAAAACGCTTTGCAGAGACAGCGGTTATTCGAAAGATACTTTGCAGAAAACATTTTATACCATTTTAGAGCAGTCTCCTACCTTAAAGATCATCAAACGGGAAAAGGTGAATTTAAGAATGGATGCAACTTATTTTGCTCAGTTCTGTTTAATTGCTTATCAGGATGATTTTGATGGATATACACAGCTTATCCGTTTTACCGATGGAGAACATTATGAAGAAATCAGGGAAGATTTAAACAATCTTTTACGGCTGGGCGTAAAGCTGGAAAGCATTACTACAGATGGACATAAAAGCGTTTTGAAAGCCATAAATAAATCTGATGGAGACATCATTACTCAGAGATGTCTGGTTCATATTCAGAGAATGTGCCTGATCTGGCTCACAAAGTTTCCTAAACACATTGCCGGTCAGGAACTTCGAAAACACGTTTTATTATTACTGAAAATTAAAACACAAAACGATAAAATCTGGTGGAAAAATGAACTCAACGACTGGTATTTGAGACATCAGGATTATATTAATGAAAAAACAATTAATCTTGAAACCGAAAGATACTGGTATACCCACAAGCTTATCAGACGATCGTATTTTACTATAAAACGGGCATTGCCCAATATGTTTCATTATCTGGAAAATCCCAATATTCCTAAAACAACCAATGGTATTGAGGGATATTTCAGCCATTTAAAAAATCATCTCGACCTGCACAGAGGTCTCACATTGAAAAACCGAATCAATTTCATCAAATGGTATATTTATTTTTCTAACGAAAAATAGAGTTTTTTTAGCCATAAGGTTCATCCGATAATAAACGAAAAGGTGAGGGAAACCTCACCTTAAAACTATCGTTTTGAACATTAATCCTATTGCTGAAAAGTTGATCTCCACCAGTGCTTTTGTCCTCTTCGGATTAACATCCATAATTTATTAAAATATATCCTGAATTTCACCAACTATTTTTCAGTACATTACCTTAAATATTCATCCATTATAAAATTTATTTTGAGTTTTCTAAATGTTAATGACTATGCATAAGACATTAAGCAAAAATAGTAAATCCTTTGTGTGCATTATAATAATAGAGATTCTGTAATTACATTTTTTATAAAATCCCTCTTAAAACATCTATTTACAACAAAAACTTTGCAGATTGCAAAGTTTTTGTTGCGATTACAGGCACGGATTACAAATCCGCGCTATCGGGTTTTTAGTAAACTATTTCCTAACTTGAACATTCATAATTACATCATTATTCTCTTTAACCTGTGTTAAATCTTCAAATATCATATAAAAAGACATTAATATAATAAGTAATCCTAGGCACATGCCGCCTATTGAGCGCCAATAAATCATCCTACTATAAGTATTCTCTTTTATAGGCTCTAACTCTTCTTTTTTATAAGATTTTAATATCCGATATGAGAATACAAATACCCCGATTCCCAGTAATAAAAACACAAGAAATTTAACAAAAAAATGTTCTCTTAAATAATCATCCATTTTAAATTATTTTGAGTTTTCTAATCTGATCGATTCTTTTAACCTTGCCACTTCTAAAGCTCGTTGCTTTTTTGCTTCTTCTTGTCTCACTCGTTCAACCTCTAAACCTCTCGCAGTATCAAGTGCTTTATCATTTGCCGTTTTTGCTATAACCCCCGCCGTTTTCTCACTAGGTTTTGTTGTTAGTTTATTTATACCATTTCCTAAACCAAATGTAAGAACAAAAAGCGCAGTTCTCGCTGTGGCGGAACCATATTTTTCCTCCCTTATATCCATTACTACATTCATTCCCGTAGAGACATACCCAATAACTTCTCCAGCCAACAAGAGTGTTCCACCCGCTCCAGCTGTTGGTATTGCCGTAGTTGCTCCTGCAACATCTAAAGCAATACTCGTCCATTCCAATACATCTGCTACTGTTCTCCAAGTTTTGTGTTCATACTCTATTCTAGTTTCTCTGCTTCCTGAAGTATAATATATTCCATCTGGAGTTTTGAATGTCCGCCCATCCATCGCTATATTGTCACGATTTATCCAATCTGTAACAGTTCCATCAGGGTTTAATATAACACCCCAAGATGGATGCCCATCTGTCGTCTTTTGTAAAATAGGAATATTGCTTTCTCCACTCCCATCTAAATGTGAATACCCCGGTACATTTTCACTACCATCAAACCATTTAAAATGACCTGTTTCAGAATTCACATACCAATCTTTTCCGTTTGGATCAACATATTTAACAGGATTACTATTACAATAATTATATGGTGAAATGTAAGGATACTTCTCTGCTAGCGGATCCACATTCAACCAAAGAGAAACTCTCGGATTATAATATCTTGCTCCATAGTAATAATATCCTGTTTCGCCATCCATTTCCTTACCATTAAACTTGTATTGGCTGTTTAAGTCATCCTTATAATGGTTTTCCACGAAGATTTCTCCACTTGGGAAATACTCCATATTCTGGGTTACTTCGCCATCTAATCCGGTAATGAAAGAACTGCTGCCCAAATGATCGGGATGGAACCAATAGATTTCCTTCTCCTCAACATTACTTGCATACGAAGATACGCAATTTCCGGTATATCCTCCATTCTGCCCATAATTTACTGGCGGAGTAAGGTTATTGGTCTGCATAATCACCAGATTGCTTTGGGTAGCCGTCTGCAAGATCTGGTTAGAAACATTCACAGGATTAATTGGCGGTGTTGTTCCTCCAAACGGGATGATAAGCCATGCACAGTCAAATGCTCCTACATTTCCGCTGTTTCCGTTTTTAGACTGTATTCTCTGGCTTCCTGCAAAATAATGCTTGGTGTAGCTTGGCTCCTGTAATATTCCGTTCTGAAGATCATAGGTAAGCTTAAGTGTAATCAATCCGCTTGGATATATCGATGCTTCATGAATGGTTTCGCCACTTACTTCTATATGGTCGCTATTGTATTTTCCTATTTTTCCTTTAAACAGAACATCTTTTATAATACGCTCTCCTCCTGCATCATAGGTATAAATTGCCGCCCCATCTGCTTCCGGTGTTGTAGGATTGGTATCTACAAATCGTAAACGGTTTTCTTCGTCCCACAGATACACCGCTTTTTCTTCCTGATTGGTACACGTCTGCTGCAGGATCTTCGTAGGGTTTCCTTTAGGATCATATTGATAATCCTGGAATTTTACTCCCGGATCGTCCGGATTACAGCATGTAGCATTCGGGACAACATTCGGTTCATCTATAATTCTGGATGGCGCATGCGGATGCGAAGGATCCTGATATTTATAGTTCAGACGGTAGGAAGTCGGTTCAACAGTAGCCCAGTTGTTAGAAGTAGTACCTTCTACCCACTCATGCTTTTGCGTTTTGCTCATGATATTATGCATATTATCATACGTCATCCCTACGGTGAAACGGTGTCTCTCTTCTGTAGGAACGTAAATAATATTACCCTGAGAATCATAAGTTTCCTTCATTTTAATCCCTCTCCAGTTCCCTGATGAAGACGTAAGACGGTACAGATCATCATATCCATAGGCATAGTTGGTTCCTCCTCCTAATAATCCCTGTACCACAGGTGCATTGTTGTGTACCTGCATTACATTAGATACCACATCATATTGGTAAATGTTCTGCATAAAGTATCTGTTACTGTTTTTAGCATACATTTTAAGCAGTCTTCTACGGTTGGTTTCGTATTCATAGGTTGTTTCCGTACCATTTCCATACTGAAGATAAACTCTCTGCTCAAATTTATCATACCCCAGATTCTTTATAATGTCTCTGCTGAAACCATCTTTTACAGAGTTCATCTTGAAAAGATTACCTGCCTTATTGTAGGTGTATTTCACTTCTTCTCCATCCGGATAGGTGATTTTTTTCACACGGTTCCATGTGTCATATTCCCAAGATGTTCCAAACCAATATACTCCGGCATCCGGAACGGCAACAGAACGGCGTTGGTAGGTAAGTTCTCCCAGTCTTCCGTATTTCAGATATTGCGTTCCTGTAGCATCTGTCTGATACCAAAGTCTTCCCACTGCATTATTATCCATGGCAGATGCATCCATTGCAGCTCCGTAATAATATTTTACATTATTTTCAGGATAAACAGGATAGTTTACTTCTTTCAGCCTTGTATAATCATACTTGTAATTAACAATTTCATTGGCAGCATTGGTTTTTGAATTCATATTTCCTGCCGGATCATACTTATAAGTGGTAATGCCACTATCAGGATGCTTGTATGAAATTCTTCTTCCTAAATCGTCATATTGTGACGTCGTGATATTTCCTGCCACATCTTCCACCTGAAGAATCTGTCCGATCGCATCATGCGTGAATTTTGTTTTAATATCTCCGGTGTTCGAAACTTCCCAGACAGAAGTTGTTCTGCCTTTGATATCTGTATAAGACTTTTTAATGCTTCCCAGTTCATCTTTAAAGGTGGTTGCAAACATCTGTCTTCCCTGTACATCATCAGCAAAGCCATATTCTATGGTTGAAAACAGGTTTTCTCCCGGTAGTTTTGTATACACTACTCTATCCAATACATCATACTGATTAATTGTTGGCTCAGTAGTGTCCACAGAAGCATTGTACAAGGTGTTTCCACTTCCTAGGTTTTCTGTTGTAGGATAGTATGTTTTTAACGCTCTTCCGAAAGCGTCTGATTCTACTTTTCCGGCAACAATATATTTAACTCCATCATTATAAATATCACCCGTTTTCTTCACCTGAATAGCTTTACCAAAACCGTCCGCAATGGTGATGGTATTAATGGTACTGTCAGTATATTCCGGATCATAATGTTTTGTTATGGCGTAAGACTGTGCATTGGTAGCATTAAGCGGAGCATCGGTAATAGGGTTATATTCAAACTTTATTGTCCAAGGAATATTATTGAACATTTCATACGGTCCTGTAATTTCGGTAGTTCTTGCTTTTGCATCATACGCAAACTTCATTGGCTGCAAATTCATGTCTTCCGTAAGCGTAGGTACACCAAAACGGAAATCGTACTGCGTTTTGCTGGTGTATCCAAATGCGTCCTGAACTTTTACAGGATAGGTCTTCACATTGTCGTCATACGTATACAGATGGAAAAATCTTTGGTTTGCACTGTTTGCAGGACCTGTAGATTTTGTGATATTTCCATATACATCATATTCAAACTCATACACAGAGTAATCTACTCCTTGATTTTTGATCACCATTTTCTTCAGATCACCTGTTAAATAGTTGTAATCTGCTCTTTTTTCACGTGTAACGCCAGTTGCAGTATTTTTTACTGTTCTAGGAGCAATGACATATTTCCCAGGAGCAACTTCTTCGTAAGTAACTTCAGATATGATCCCATCCGATCCTAACACCTGTGTTGATCCACTGATATCGAAATCCCCAAAATCGGAAACTAATTTGATATTTCCCCATTGATCATATTCATCTATTATTGTTTTTGTTGATTTTTTTGCAACCCCTGTTCCTTCATAAAATTTAGAATCTGTATTCTTAAGCGCAACAAAATAAGCATATTTATTAGCTGTTTTTTCATTTTCTTTTGTCAGAACAGTTTCATCAATATTAAATCCATGTAAAACAGGGTTACCATTTACATTTTCTGTATATTCATGAATACTTCTGATACTGTAATTATTATTTTTCTCAGTCCAGATCTTGTCACCAGCATCTAAAAGTTTTTCATTCAGTAAGTTTCCTTTTAGATAGTAATTCGAGTTATTAAAAGTCTGGATGGTTTTTCTGTAAATCACATTTGAGGAAATTCCTCCCTGTTTTGTGTCAATCTGATTAACCGTAACTTTTTCAAAACCATAGAAAGTACGTTCTCTTCTGCTGTGATAAGGATTTGCATACTGAATGGTAACTTTTGAAACATCAGGGCTGAATGCATTATCTCCGGTAAATCCATCATTGGTAGTAACCGTTTTTAATACATATTTGCTTTGTGGCATATCGTACGTATTACCAACTCTCTCATATTCCACTTCCCAGCTTCCTCCGGATGGTGTAGTTACTTTGCGAAGGAGGTTGGTGGTGCCGATACTAGAATATTTCACAATAGCTGCATCATTGTTGAAGTTACCATTGTTATCTATTTGTGACTTTAGTAAATCTGGAAACCCGTCGCCATTAATGTCTGCTATTTGATGTTGTACATTACTATCTCCTTCACCGAAACTAGTACTTGGATTAATAGAAATTTTAAGAGAGTTTCCCGTTGTACCAATAGGGATCAAAACAGATGCCGTAAATCCAATATTAAAATTAAATCCTCGTGAAATATCTTTTGAAATGGCAGAAGAAGCATTCCATGGTATAGAAATAAATTTATTCCCTGTATTAAGTAAAACACTTATATTCCCTCCTGAACTACTTACAAGATCAGCTAATCCATCATTGTTTATATCCAACAATGATGTTTTTTGGTTATTTATAGTTTCTGATTTTCCAGCTCCAAAAGATATACTTGCATTAAACAGGCTTATGCCTTTAGGTAAATTACTGGTTATAGTACCACCAATAGATGCTCCTACTCCTATATTGGAAGAGTTGGTATCACCATTTCTAAAATCATTAAAAGAGACGTTTTCAGGCGCGGCAAAAGAATACCCTAAATTAAGCTGAACTTGACCTCCTTTATTCACCTTATCTAATAAGCCATCTCCATTTACATCAATATAGCTGTATGTTGAAGTATCATTGCCTGAAGATTGTCCCGCAGAAAAATTTATTCCAGCTTCTGCTGCTTTCTCTGCTTTTTTATTATTTGATTCATTTGATTTTCCTGATAACGGATAGTTTTGTCCCATTCCAAATCCATTATTTTCATGATCTGTTCTATGGGGATTATCATTAGATCCTTGTAAAAATGTTGCAGACAGCATACCAATCATATTGGTAAACTGTACAGAATTCCCATTTAATACATCTGGATAACCATCTCCATTCATATCAAAATAATCCAATATATTAATAGTTTTACCACTAGATGTTGTTGTATTTAATACCAATGGACCCACTCCTGCACCTACTCCCCCATTAGAATTTGTAGTTTTTGATTGTTTAATAGGTGCATTGAAAACTCCTGAGGTATTAATTGGAGATCCTTGTGTAAGAATACTCATATCATTCATTCCAAGTCTTGAAGTAGAGATATCTAAACCTTTAACATATGTAGTTTTACTCAATCCGATATGCTTTTGGATATAGTCTTGATTTGCCTGATCGTTTACATCTTTTCCATTATAAGCATTCATCATTATGAATACCCTTTCGTTCAAAGGAGTAGAATCATTGGGATTAATTGGTGGGATTAATTTCATAGGATCAATTGACAGACTTCCATAATCGATCAATTGATTTTGTAACTGACTACAAGAAGTTGGCAAATTGCCATATCCTCCATGATAAATAAATTGTCCCCAGTTTCTATACATAGCTCCAAACCTTCCATCATCTTTTGAAAGATTGGTTGAAGAACCTGTTTGATAAATATTATCCTTATCTTTTCCGTATACATTAATCCCGTAAGTTGCAAATACTGTAGGAGCAGAAGTATTAAAATATACTGGCTCTCGCAATTCGACTTCTATATTGGGTGCACTACTATCTAATCCCTCATCTGAGGTTACATCTGAATAGCATTCTACATAATATTCATTACCTTGCGTAATCGATTGGTGAATTGCAAGGGCTTGAATTGAACTCATAGTACCCGTCCAATTTATTGTTGTAATCTGTGGCGAGCTAAAATTGCCTGTTCCTGTAGTTCTTGATCTTACTATAAAAGTATACTTTCCTGACGGCTTGTTATATAATTTTGCATAAAGTCCGTAATTTGTGCTATTTGTTGGGGGAGCAAAATGAGGTTTAAAAGTGGTAGGATTATTTGTCTTTAAATTATAGAACTGATAATCTGGAATGATTGGAAATTCGATGTTATCCCCATTATAATTTATCGTAAGTTTTAGATTATTAAAAATTAAATTTTCCCATTGTTCATTAACATTCGATTTTACCTGAAAATATATAATATCTCCTTCTGTTAGCGCTCCTGTATTAAAAAGAATAGAATTATTTCCACTATTATTATAAGGATATTGCAAGTTTCCAATTACGTTCACGGTTCCATTGGTCTGTTTTCTCAGGATGTCAATATTAATATCTCTTACGGTTATTGGTTTAACAAAAGTTCCTGTAATTGAGCCTGTATTTACATTGAAAGGAATCCCAATTCCATTTTTATTACTTACAAGGTTTGTATTATTAAACTGACGCAATGGCGTTTCGGAAGAATCATTGTATAAATAATATATATTAGCCAAAGGTGCATATATATACTCCATATTTACTGGCAATTCAACTATATCATTGTTTCCATTATCTATTGAATTTACTCTAAAATAAAAATAATCTCCTTGCTTAACTTCTATTGACGGTTGATTAATTGTGTAAACACTATTCGCTGAATTTAGTACTGTCATCGGAACAATAAAAGAAGAATTATTAGCTTGAAGCTTGTAATGCTGCAGACTTATTTTAACACCATCAGTACTTGATAAATTCTTTAATTTAAAAGATCCAATAATTTTAATGTATCCATCATATGGAGCTTTCCACACTTTCACAACATCATGAAGGGGGGAATTTTTATAATCTTCCAAAATATCATTACAATCGATACTTGGAGCACTTATAGCAGCTCCCTTATTAATAGGATTTGGTGTAAGTGAAACATCTGTTGTATATTTTAAAACTCCATTGTCTATTCTACCAAAATAGACCTGACCATTACTAACTATATCCTGAATACCATCATTATTAGTATCTGTAAAATAATTATATGTAAAATCTTTAGTTTTAGAGGTTCCAGATGATGCTGATGCGAAAACCATATCACTTGCTGTTGCTTGAATCCCAAAACTATTAGTAAAGTTTTTTGAATAAGAAAATGATTTGGAATTTTCCGGTGTAAAAAGAGTACTACCAAAAGAGCTCATATCCGGTCCCTTCTTTCTATATTTAAATACAGTATCTGGATAATTCCAATCCGTTTTTAAAATCTTATCAGGGAGTCCGTCACCGTCAATATCTGTCATAGAAAGTCTTCCTCCTCCTTCTCCCTCACTATATTGGTAATCCCCACCCACAGTTGCATTTTTGATTAGTGGATTATATCCTGTTTTATCTCCAGCTAATGCAATTCCAAATGTAAGAGCACCTCCAATCGTTGTATTTTTAGAGTCGCCATGTCCTAGTAGAGATGAACTATTTATTCCTGCATCATTAGTAACCGCATCGATAATTGTTTCACTATAATACTGCGAAGTTTCAATATTATTAAAATACTCCAATCTATTAGCATAAAAAACCTGATCATTTGCATCTTTCTCCGTAATAGTTTCTAACAGAGATTTTTTAAAAGCTCCTTCTTTGTAACCAAAATCATAACTTCTTACCTTATCTGTACCATAAAGAATTACAATATTTTTTAGCTTTTTAGACATAACCTGCACAAATCCTAAACGAGCATTCACTTGTACATCCTGTCTCTGGGAATCATATTCAAAATTTATGAAATATTTTTTTAGTGAAGGGTTAGAATCATTTTTAGTATATTCTATATTTTTTATATAATACTCTATACCTCCTTTACCTATTACATTTTCGGTAGAAGTATATGGAAATTTATCATATGTATACACCACGTAATTTCCATTGGTATCTATGGTTTTATACAATGCCCAATGTCCTATATTTTCTTGTGCATCTTTTAAATAATACTGTTGCGGGTTATTGGCAGTTCCATCATTTCCAAAAATACTTCTCGTTCCATTTTTGGAAATTACCTCCCACCAATATTCTTTAGGAGAGTTTCCGTGACGTATGATTTTACTGTATCCACCTTCTATTCTCGGATAAAATCTTTTTGTATTATCCGGCTCCAAGTTTGCAGACCTGCTTTTCTCAAAACCCTCATTTCTGTTAGGCAAAACATAATTATCTCCTACTTTAAAGGTTAATTGCTCTCCCCCCAAAGTATAAATCTCAGTTTCAAAGTTTTGGTCATAAGTAGGAACTCCCCATCGTGTATCAATGGAAATCGATGGAATAGAAAGATCCCAGCCTAATCCTAACCAGCCATTACCGCCTTCGCTGCTGTAATTTACGGATAACGATGGCTGCATTCCGCCTCTTCCTGCTGGTAGTTTAATTGGAAAACTTGTATTAACAGCTCCCATATTGTTCGCGGTAGGTGGTGCAATAGAAACTATTCCTTCTGTTGGATTAGCAGCTTTAATGTCTTTTATGGAATTAGGAGCATAGCTTCCTGTTTCCGGAGATTCGGGAACTTTAATGATCCCGTTTACCATATCCGTAAAATGGGTTGTTTTAGATACAATAACATTGCCACTTTTTTGAAGAGAATCTCTTTCGGCTTTCTCTAAAGGAATCCATTTTTTCTGAGTAAGATCAAAATAAAAGGTTTTGATATCCTGTTCGGTATATCCTGCCGGTATTTTAGATTTATCATATCCAATGGATACTTTTGCCGGCACCGAAAAATTCTCTCCGTGAGGTAAAAATCTATATCCGAAATGATCTGCCGTTACATTTACCATTTCAGGAGTAAGAGCAGGCATATCAATATCTCTGAGAGCAGTAATGGAATATACTGCAGTATTTTTCACAGAACTTCCTTCTATTTTTAAGGTAGCTGAATTTAAACTTAATTCTTCTGTCTGGCTTTGAGCATTTATATATTTAGAATTGGTTTGCCCCACGTATGAATTCGCAAATTCTGAAGGAGTACTCTTTTTATCCGAAGCAACTATACGAAGATTTCTGATTTTGTAGCTGTAATCGGAAGAATTAGGAATTGTAAATACAATAATATTTTTGCCTTCTTTAACAGCCGTTGCTTTTACCGGCTCTGTTTGGTGTGTCCAAAATGTTGTTTTTTCCAAGTTTTGACCTCCTACAGCCAATTCATCATTGATAACTTTGCTTACCTGCTTATAATCTTTTAATCCATAAAGATCATATTCCAAGCTATATTGTTTTTCAGATCTGATTTTTTCATTTACTGTAACATTAAATATGTTATCATATATCTGATCTATCGGATGTTCGGAATCTTTTCCTATAATTCCTTCTTTTATATCAGAAATATACAACCCTGATACCGGCTGATTAATAAAAGCTTTTTGTCCGCTAATCAACTTTTTATTTCCATTTCCTGATCGATTAAGGATATCTTCAGAATCAATATTTTTCTCATTTGGATAAGAAATAGTATTTTCTAAAGTCTTATCGGTTGCTGAAGTTTTTTCAGTATTCTTCAAAAAGCTGCCGTCATTTTGAACAACAGTTGAATAATGAAAATCTGCACCCGGTAAAGTTTCTTTGGGCTTATTTAAGTACGCTGTATTTGCGTAAGCATGAACTTGTGTCCATGAAGTAAGAAAAACCAGAACTTTTACAATTTTAGGATTTTCTCTTAATCTACTTAATATCGAATTTCTCATTTGTGTATATGCTTTTCTACTACAAAATGATTACCTGTAAACTGTTGAAAGAATTTCAGGCAATTAGTTTTTGTTTAATTCCTTTTTTATCTATAAGAGATTGTTTATTAGCGGCTAATTGGTGACGATGAGCTTAAATACTTTTAATTCAGAAGTCGTTTTCACAACAATTACATAAGCTCCCTCTACTAAAAGCGTATCTTTAATTTCATAATAGTCTTTTCCATTATCCTGTATGGTCTTTACAAGCCTTCCCGAAGCATCATAGATTTTGATATCTACATTCTCTTTTATATCTGATATAATTCTTATGGTAAACACCTGACCTTTAGGCACTGGATTTGGGTATAATACAATTCCGTTTTCTCTTTTACGAGTTACTTTTACTGTATCTTTTTTTGTACAGCCATCTGGTGTATTCACTGTTACCGTATAAACTCCAGGTTCATACACTGTAATATTAGCGGAAGAGCTGCTAAATCCATTATCTGATGTCCATTGATAAGTAGCATTCGGATTCGAGATCTGGGTACTTGCATCGAAATGAGCAGATCCTCCGGAACTTATTATCACATCAGGTCCTAAATCTAAATTGATCGAGTTAAAATCATTGACTGTAAAATCTTCATTAATTATATTCCCATCCGCATCCGTAATGATAAGATGATAGTTTCCGATTACCAAGTCGGGGAAAGATAACTGGGATGTAGAAACATTAAAATTCTGATTAATACCGTTACCCGTTAATTGAATATGGTATGGAGCTTTACCTCCTTTAATATTTATATTTAATGTTCCCTTCTTCTGTGTACAAGTAGGCTGCTGAAGTTCATTAATTGATAATATTTTATTTCCTAAAGCAAAAGTGAAAACATCTGTTCCTGATAAATCCTGATCAAAGGTGATATTATTAAAATGAACATTTTGATCTGCATCTACATAATCCATAGGAAATACTTCTACGTTGGCAGAATTAAAATTTCCCTGTCCGGTTTTATCAATAAATAACCATAACTTTTTATCTGCAGGTATAGTAAGTATATTTTTAACAGAAAAAACCACTTCAGTCGGAATGGTCTGAGAAGTCTCTGTAGAAAATCTGGTTTTCCATTTTCTTTTAAACAACTGATATCCGGAAGTAGGAGTATCTAACAATAATTGCTCTTTATTATCTCCCCATATAAGAAAACTTTGATCTGGAAAATCTGCATCATTGCTCTTGTTATCTACAGCTAATTTTTTAGCCGCAATAATAAGCCGCTTATTTTCTGAAGAACTCGTTGCCTGTTTCTGATATAAACCTGAATACTTATCTCTGGCAATTCCTGCAATGTTTGCAGAGTAATTAGTAAAGTCATCCTGCTTCCATATCTTTTTACTTTTTGAACTATAATATTCAGTATAAGGCATTGTAACTGCATATTTTACAGCCAGATAAGAATTTACACGATTTCTTTCATTTTGAGTAAGAATTTTACGGTATATGAAAAATTCAGGAAGTTTACCTTTAAAATTTTGCCAGCCGGTACTTCTTATATCTTTTCCTACGTACATAGAAGATATTCCCGTCGTACCTATAACAGAATGAATCTTTTCTGAGGGAATTCCGAATCTTGTATACATACTGAATGAAGGAAGATCATCAATAGTACTGGTATTGATATAGTTAATCTGTTCATTGTTATACCGGAAAATATTTTTTGTGCTGAAATATATTTCCTTCTCGTAAGACTTTTCTGAAGAAAACATAGCTGTTTCCGTGGATGTATTTTGATTTTGATACGCTGTAAAGAAAGTAGTCTTATCCATAGTCTCCATCAAATATGGAAATTTCAGATAATCATCTACCCCGTCAAAATCCAAACTTTCATTATAATTAAATAATGTATAATTAGGTTGGTTCTGAGTAGATATCGCTTTAATTTCATTCTGATTCCCACTATAATCCTGATAAGTTAATGCAGGAGTTTGTGCAGAATTAGCTTTAAACCAAACACTCACTCCCGAAACACCGCCAGGAGACTGGGCAAAACACATATCCAGCAAAAGGATATGAAAAAAGAAAAGTATTTTTTTCATCATAAGTGTTTATCTCAAATTTTGAAAATTTGTAATCGCTGAGAATCGTCTAAAATATTTTTATCGCACTAAATAACGGCACATCCGATTCTCAAAGATTTATTTTTTAATAAGCTTTTTAGTTTCTTTAAAGTCACTACATTCTAAACTAACCGTATAAATCCCGGAAGGATAATCACTCACATCAATTGTTCGTAAATATTCGCCTTTTGGAAACGCTTCACTACTTTGGTTATTTAGAATAATTTTTCCGGAAGCATCATATATGGATATTTTTACTGCTGATGAGTTTTCCAATCTGAATTTTATATGAGCTTCATCCTTTGTAGGATTCGGAAAGATTGTAAAATTACTTTCGCTTTTTATAGTTTCAGGAAGAATATTCTGATCCGAAACTCTTTTTTGTGCAACATATCTGAATGCTGAAATCATATCAAAACAAGGAGTAATGAGTGCATGAAAGCCTGAAGCATTTTCTGCATGAAAACCAACTTTCAATGTAATATCTTTTGAAGCCAGATATTCAACATTTTGTACAGGAGCAATAATTTTATTACTTGCTACGATCTGCTTTGCCCAGATAGTTTGTGGAGTTGTAATGTCATCAACCGGACTTGTAAGTATTTTTAAATCTTCTTTATAACAAAAATCTACATTAGAAACAACAATAGAAAAATTCTGAACACCATTTGGAAGTAATGGTGTTGTGTTTGTTTTTGGAGACACAATAATTTTGTAAGTGTCCTTAGTAGGATTTTTAATATCTACTCTCTCAATTGTATCTACATTATTCGTGGAATTTTTAGTCGCTGCTGCCGTAAGATTATTCATTCCTCCTAATTTCCAAGGGTAATAAACAGTCTCTGTACCATTTGAATTTACTTTAACAATTTTAAGATCAAGATCATTAACTAAATTAGGGGTAGAAAGATCTACAGTATTGCTCACAAGATTTCCTTGAGGATCAGTCCATGATATAGTGGCGGATAAAGGCTGGCTAACATCCAGAGGAACTACATACAAAGTATATTTATTTCCCTGATTAAGAGAAATCTCTTTGATTAATGTAGATTTTTTATAATCCCCAATAATTCCTTCAATATTATCATGTATAGCAGCAACTGCTCTTTTCGCATCTGCCATTCCCCATCCGTAAATATAATCTGGTCCTTCTGTTCCCTTATCATTGGCTGTATGAGCCAACAGAGCACGAACTGTAGAAGATTGCATATAGCTTTGAGAAGGACTCACAGATTTATAATATTGCTGTAATAACGTTATAATACCAGAAACTACAGCAGTCGCTGATGAAGTTCCTTTATAAGTTCCGTATGCGGAGTCATAAGTCTCAATAGATGAATATATAGTCTCTCCAGGTGCGCATAGATCTGGCTTTATCCTTCCGTCGTCAGTTGGACCATAACTGCTGAATGAAGAAATATCAAAATCTTCATCAGAATTCATATTAAGATTTTTTTTAGCAGAAGCCACAACCAAAACATTTTTAGCAATTCCCGCTCCTTCAAGTAAATCATATCCTCCCTTCGCAGTTACCTGAGGAACAAGAGCAGGATCTATTTCTCTGGAATTTCCCGCAGCCTTAACAATTTGTAAATATGGTTTTAAATACATTAGGTTATCCCAGTTCTGTGCTGTAGAATTATATTTTCCAAATTGATAGGTTTGAAGATATAAAGGATCGAAACCATAACTATTATTGGCAACTAAAATACCCGTTGGATTATTTGGGGAATAAGCTTCATTAAGCATTTCAGATACATCATTTACCCAATCATATGCATGAAGTTTAGCATTAAATGCAATTCCTCTTGCATTTGCGTCTCCATTACTTCCAACCATTGTTCCTGCAATGTTCGTACTGTGCCTTGTTATAGTTTGATTTTGAGAAGAATCATAAGTAATCTTTCCGGAAAGCAATTCATGTGTAACTCTTGGCTTTGAATAATCCCATTGGCCTATTATCATATTTTGTCCTGAAATGTCTAATCCAGCACTTCCTCCAGCATATAATGTATTAGCTTTTGTCATTTGTGCCGCTCCGGCATTCAATGTCGTATAGTATAATGGTCTGCCATTTTCATCAGAACCAACTAATTGCTTATTATTTCCATCTTTTTCAATAAATTCCGGAAATCCTAAAGATTTTAAACGCTCTACTTCCTGTTTCTGTTTATTCTCTTTATTTATAATCTGTAACTGGAAATTCTTTTGATCTTCTATTAATCGATTATTGGCATCTTGCTTTTCTTGTGAAAATACCGACATGAAAAAGAATACAGAAATTCCCAAAACTGACTTTTGGTATATTTTATACATCGGAAAATATTTTTAGGATTATTTCTGCTTTGCCTTTTCTAATTTTTCTAATCTTTCATTCAAAGATTTAAGAATATCTGCCTGACTTTTGATTAAGTTCTCTTGTTCTTTATTTTTCTTATTCAGATCAATGGAATATAAAGTTAGTTCTTCAATTTTTTCAAGAAGCTTATTGGTTGTTATTCCTAGTTCTAATCCATTCTCAATAATTTCTTTTGAGGATGAAAAATTAGGTAAATGGTGATATTTTTTGGTAAACTCTTCTACTTCATCTAAAGATAACATTTTATAATCATTCTTTAAATCAGAAGCCCCGTTATAATACTTTTGAAAAACATAATCTGCAGGTACCTGCAAATCGATTTTCACTTCCTCTGCATGAATTTTTCCTTTTACTGTAAGTTTCGAATCTGGATTTACCGAGCCTATCCCTACATTTCCGTTGTTGGCAATTCTTAATCTTTCAGTCCACCAATTGTTATTTGCAACATTACTCATGTTAAAAAATTGAAATCCATCTTTTGAACTTTGCATCATGGTATGAACATTATTCTGTACATCGCCCATCTGGATCGCTGCAGCTTGACCAATATCACTCGTAGAATTCTGACGATATATTTCTAAATCGTTACCTATATAAGAACTTGTATTTCCTTCAATCTTAACTCCTAAATTATCAGCATTATGAATTGTCAATTTTCCAGCTGGTGATGTTGTTCCTATTCCTACATTACCCGACTGTGCCTTAACTACAAAAGCTCCACTAGTAGAGTTAGGCTCTATTACTACATCTCCATTTCCTCCCCGGATAATTGTTTTACTATGATACTGTCCTCCAAGATTACCAAAAGATAATATATTACCGGAACTTTCTGAATAGCTAATAACAGGAACGTTGTATCCGTTAGAATTTAGTTTAATATAATAAGAGCCATCATTACCATTATTGTATCTTTCGTTAGCAGTAACAGAACCATTAACATCTAATTTTTGGGTTGGGTTATCAGTCCCTACTCCTACACTTCCATTAAGTGTTATTCTTACCTTTTCAGAATTGTTTGTTCTAAATATTAAAGGCTGAGCATCTATAGTACCTAAGAAATTTGTAGATGGATTTGTTCCGTTGTTACCTGTCGTATTCCAGATTTGTGCTGAAGAGAATACAGCGATCAGAGAACTTATCGTGAGTAATATTTTTTTCATTCCTGTATTTTTTTTCGCAAATATATATATTTTTTTCACTCAAAAAAATTTGCATAAATTAACATCAAATGGTAATAAAATTAATTAGAATTACATATTTAAATACTTAAATCAAATTTTAAATCATAACCCTAATTTATTTACATTTTATCATTCG
The DNA here is from genome assembly GCF_059579425.1 of Chryseobacterium sp. 2P. Classification (NCBI taxonomy): domain Bacteria; kingdom Pseudomonadati; phylum Bacteroidota; class Flavobacteriia; order Flavobacteriales; family Weeksellaceae; genus Chryseobacterium; species Chryseobacterium sp. 2P. The sequence goes on along the minus strand of NZ_CM184194.1, from coordinate 398,907 downwards.
TAATTAATTATTATCCTTAATAATTTTTATTATTTTTTTTGTTTGTAAATCCTTGATAGTATACAGAATAAGGAATTTTGATTTAATAGTAAAATTCACATTCTTTATTCTCCAATATTATCCGTTTTTTATCTCTTTAAATGAAAAGGGATAAGTATAAAATCTAAAAAACTTCTGTTACAATTTTTACAAAAATATTGTTGTTTTCACATTTTTAATAATTTTTGGTGAGTAACAATTGGGACCAATTTTGTTGTCACTAACTTTGGATACCTGTTATGATTCTCATTCATTTGCGATAGGTATTTCCGCAAAATAAACGAGAGCAAGATTATCTTACTCTCATTTTTATAAATTAAATTCAATCAACATTGAAAATCAAACAATTATAACTCTACAATTGAATATCACTAAATTTGGAACACTATCTCAAATCAACAAGCTCTATCCAAGCAGTATGGTATTGTAGATCCAACATATGGAACAATATGTCCACTACTTCCTTTAATATTTCTCCGCCCATTTCTTGACAGACTTTCCTTAACTGTTACCAAATTAATTCTTTTCATAACAATAATATTATTTATTAATTCCTACTCTTTAGCCTTTCAGCTTACGCTTTAAACTCTTTTTTAAAATTGATTTCCAAATATCTATAGTAAAAAACAATTATTCTAGTTCATTATCATTAATAAGGATATCCGTTAATAAATTTCTTTTATAATCATATAAATGATAAACCAAAACTTCTAATTCATTTTAATTCCTCCTTTATAACATATTCCCCGGAATTCTTTCTATTGAATAATATTAGAACAAACTTCTAATTCTATTCTTGTTTCTTTACAACAGGGGATGTATAGAGTCTGTTTCAGAAATTATATTAAGGATGTTTTCTCCTACAATTACTCCCACATAACATCCGCCACATTCATCAAACATAAAAATTCCGTCTTCCCGAAAAACCTCTTTTAAGTATGTACACTTTTATTATTCATACAGGAAGTATGAAAAAGAGGGAAATATCAAGTAATTTTTCCAAAATTAATTACAATAAACATATTTTCTTCATAGAAATTAAATCAAAAGATTTCAGTATCATTAGGCAAATTCTAAAAATCCATTATAGATAAAATTCTTTACCGTGCTTTTTACCAAATAATCCAATCTTCCAATAAGTTCTTCCTTATCTTTTGAGTAAGTATAGGAAATGATAGTATCAAGTACTTCTTCCGGCTGAGATAAGCAAAAATATTTAAATTCTTCACTTACCATTTTAATTGTTTTGGGGGTACTGAAAGCCTGTAATAATAAATATTCTATTTTAAGGGGTATCTCCTCAAAAAAATTCGTTCTTTTATCAAGAGCAGGAATAAAGACGGAGATATATGAAGCAGGAGGTTGTATAATGTTTAGTGTATGTATATAAATGTCATTTGAAGACCAGTCCCATTTCGTATTTACTACAGTTCCCATAGAACCATGTATGATTGGGACATATAAAATTGAGCTGCCTAAAGATTCAATATGATCAAAAACATAATTTCTATAAGATATGATCTTTGAAAATTTTGTCAGGTTATTTTTCTGTCTTATTCCATCATAAATTTGGTTTTTACTTTGTTCAAAAAACAGAAGATCTTTTAATAATTCTGAAGAAGAATTCTGATCTATTACAGGAACAATGTCATTAATTAGATTACTACTAACTTCATCAATATTATTCAAGATTGTATTGTAGACATTGGAAAAATTTATTTTTGTGAAATAATAAAATTTAGGATATTGCTTTTGAAATATAAAATCTTCTTTCAGCTGAATATCCAAACATAAGTTATAATTTTTATTTTCAACAATATTTTTAACAATGGAAACATTATATTTCATAATTAGATATAACTGACCTATTTTTCCATTAATGAGTCCGAATTCTAAATCTACATATTCATCCAAATCTTGCAACATAGTCTCATATTGTGCCAATTCTTCTTTGAAATTATCTCTGTGATAAAAAAATTCTGAAAAATCATTACAGAGAGAAGGCGAAAGTGTCATCAGAAAAGCAAGATTCTTCTCAAATTCCTCTTTTTCATTCATCTCTAATAATCCATCAAGAATCCTGATATAATTTTCTTTATTTGAATTAATCTTAAGAATAAACCTCTTTTCTATATCAGAAATAAAAAGATAGTTTTCTAAGTTAATCTCTTCCTTTTCTTTATTAATAAAATTTTTAATATACTTTTCAGCTTGTGCACTATAGAATTTAATATTTTCATTTTTTGAAATCGCATGTATATATCTCAATACAAATAGAATCCCCAAAGATCCACGTGCGAAGTCACAGGAATTTTCTATATTGATTTCTTCTTTTGAAATCCATGAAAGACCATTAGGTGTAAATATACTGTTGTTTATTATTTTCTGTAAATAATTATTTATCATCTCTTCTGTTTCCTTCGATTCATTTTTAGTAAACAGATTAATAAGAATAAATAGGACTCCCGCTCTTCCATCCAGTAAATAATCGGAAGTATATTCAGAATGGAAAAACTCCTTTTCAGACTCTTTTAAAATTTTCAGACAATTGTCTAAATAAATATTCTGAGGAGAGGTTTTATAAAGCTCTAATAAAAAATAAGCAACTCCGCCTCTTCCAGTATATAATGAGTAATTTGCCGTTGCTGAATGATCACAGTAAGAGATCAAACTGAGACTATGCGTTTCTATAATATCAAGCAACTCTGGTTTATTATATATTTTATGGTATTCTAACAGAAAAAACAAATACCCAGTAATTCCGTATTCTATATTTTCAATATTATCTGATATAAGGTATTGTTCTTCAAGTTTCTGCTTATTATTTTTGGCTATATTCTGGAGATCCGTAAAACTTAATCCCAATATAGCAGATATATATTCATCTGTTGTTACATTCAATCTCATATTTGATACGTTTTAAGAAGTCTGATAATGTTATGATAATAATCAGGATATGATTTTCTGAGTAAATCTTCAATCTGCACGGGAACTGTGTTCACAGTTTTATATGGTCCCAAAGCATGGAGATAAGAACGTTCAAAAGAACTTCCCAATACGTCGCAAATTCCGTCAAATCCCTGATTAATATTATCAAAATAAAATTCTACAGGAATTTTTTCTTTATGAGCCATTGAATATAAAAGAGCCTGTTCAAAAATAATATTAAACAGTCCAATATTAATTTTGGACAAATAATCTGCGTTTTTATCGATAAATTCAAATGCTTTATCTGTATATTGTTTAAAAAACAGTATTGCATTGCCCCCTACAATACCATTATTAACACCATTCACCTCCCCGAAAGTATTATAATAATTTAAAATATCTTCAGGTATATATGCAAAATGATTCTGAATTGCCTCGAAAATTTCTTTATATAAGGTATAGCCAATTTCGCTATTCTGGCACACAATAGGTGCATGTTCAAAGTGTTCTTCAAATTTTTCGAATATAAACACATCTCCATCGGCGTGAATAAAAGGAGTATTCTGGATACTATAGGCATATATTTTTCCCAATGCCCACAAATCTTCATGATAATGATTGATTTTATCCAAACATACATCTACTTTCGTATAAGGCAGTTTCAATTTTTCAATTAAAATATTATATCCTATTTCATCAGTAATTAATTCTACATCATCATAATATTTTCTAAATTGTAAACAGCTCAATGCCCAGCTGAAATAGTTATATTTTTTGTCAGTCCACCCTCCATTATTCCGATCATGGAGTTTTACATTTTTCTTTTTATAGCTTGGTTTCGACCAAAAACTCTGAATTATTTTCATATGATATTAATTAAAAAATCCCCAGTAATAGAAGTAAAAAAGGATTAATATTAAGGAAAAAACAAGGGATATTATGATAACTTTGTGTTGGTATTTACTGATTCTTATGAGGAATATAGCCAACAAAAATACAGTCGCAGCATATACCGTAAGAAGGGTAAACAAACTTCTAAACTTTTCTTTTATTCCGAACGCACATATAAAGAAGTTAGAGCTTGCCGCATCCTGGATAGCATAAATAAACCCACCCATTATTATAATGGCCAGTAAGCATGACAGGATAAGCAGCCCGTAAAAAAATTTGCTGAATAAGCCCTCTTCTTTTCTTTTCCTAATCATCTGCATTGAAAAGTAAACGATTCCGATAATCATAAGAATATAGGCCAAAATTAAAGGAGCAAAATTCAGAAGATCAAAATTCCCAATAAACATTGCCAGCTTTGGAACTCCGGGATTCACATGAATATCCGTCACAAAATTTGTTTTATAGGTACTCATGATTTTAACTGACGGCTTTTGCTGATAGGAATCTTTAATAAAGTTGTTAATTAATCCGCTTCCTTCCTGATTGAATAAAAGGGCATGGTTTTCATTTTTAAATATGATTAGCTCTGCATTCAGCAATCCGGCTAATGACTGAGCATTTGAAACTGGGGTAATAGGATCAAATTCTCCAGCCAGAATCATCGTTGGAATTTTAGATATTTTCTTATAATCTAAAATATTCTGCGGAATACTTTTAGTATTCCACTGACTATTGATAAGAAAATCACTTCTGTAAAATGACAAACCACCTTTTAATCCCGGATATTTTGCAGCATCTTCATCATAGTATTTTAATGAACTGTATGGTAATGCATCATTCAGCAACATACTGTAATAGGTTCCAAAATCCAGAGCCCGGAAAACCCCGGAAAATGCACCGACTACCGAACTTAATGCGGCTGCATTTCTTTCATGAAACAAAGTAATAATCACTGGTAGTACTTCCGTCATCTGTTTATTATATAAAGCCTGATGAATAACGAGTTTAAAGTCTTCACTATTGAATGTAAAACTTCCTTTTTCCAGAAGATCTTTGGGAATATTCACCGTCAATGGTCTTTTATCCAGATCTGCAATCACGTCATAATAGGTCTTTTCGAGATTCGTGAATTTTTTATTTGAGACTGGATCCTGTTTACATTTTGAGAATAAGATATTTAATTCCTTCACATAATGATCATTGATCTTATCATAATATTCAGAAATATTATTAATAGATGAATCTAAAATCATTTTATTGAAGTCATCAGGAAATGAATTGGCATATACCTGTGAAATATAGGTTCCGTATGAAACTCCAAGAACATTCCATTTGTCATAATGCAATGCTGTTTTAAGCGCATGCAGATCATTGGCTATATTCATACTGTTATAATTAGCAGGATTAATCCCTTTTCTTATCAGCTCATTTTTACAGTTCATTGCTGCAAATAATCTATTTTTCTCATCAGCGGTGGCTGATTCATTCGAGGATAAAATTTTAAATATTTCTGTTCCCAGTTCCGGGCATAGTTTAGGTAAAGAATTTCCTACCCCCCTTGCGTCTACCAATATAATATCGGAGTAATCTCTCAGTGGGTGATCACGAAAATATCCGAATGTTCCAATTCCTGATTGCCCGGGACCACCTTCTATATACAATAAGGGTTTCTGAGATGATTTTTTCTTCTTTTTGAGAACAGTAAATGCAATTTTTATTTTACCTGTTGGAGCTGTCCAGTTTTCAGGAACAGAAAGATATCCCCATTCTATTGTTTTATCTGTTTTCAGGTGTTCTTCATCGAAAAAAGGTTTTGTCTTGGTAATAGTATATCCTTCTTTTTGTGCCAACAAAAATGAGGATATCATGATAAATAGTAAAAAAAATACTTTCGAGGTCTTCATATTGAGTAATTAATTTTTAAATTCATTTATAGATATATCTTTAATGGGTAATTCTGAGCACACATAACAACAGTAATCATCTGCGATATATATCTTTTTGATATTAAAATTCTGCCCGTTATAGAGCAGTGTATCATTATCTTCCGCAGACTGGGTTTCAATTTCACTCAGCGGAATTGTAAGGCCTTTACCTATCAATTTTATCAGGGATTCTTTTCTTGTCCATATATCAATAATCAACTGATCTTTATTCATACTTTCGTTGATTTTCTTCTTTTCATTTGGAGTAAGGCAAAAGCCAAGATCTTCGATTTTTACAGGCTGAATTTTTTCAATATCAATTCCTATTTCCCCGTCTTCTGTTACTCCACAAATAGAAATATGGTGAGCATGTGAAATATTAAAATTAATAGGAGCGTCTTCAAAGAATGGTTTTTTATTTTTAGTGAATCTTATGTCATTATCTGTCATATGTAAGCGATATTTTTTTTTCAGGATATCAAACAGCATCATCCTGCCTAAAAGTGATAATTGTGCATCCGACCAATTCTTATACCTCAAAATCCTGTTTTGAAAATCACTACTCAGCTCGTATCTGTAATTTGACATCAAAAACTCATGAACTTCCTTTCTAATAAAGGAATAATATATTGTAAGCATAGTTAAAAATCAAAATCAATATCAAAGGAATTTTTAACATAAAAAAAGTCCTTATACCCGGAATCCAGCTCAGAGTTTAGTGATAAAATATGTTTCAAGAAGTTAATATAGGTTTGGGAAAAATCTCTGATTATATGTTCTTTATAAAGGCTTTTGTTATAGCTGACATCCATATGGATCTGGTCTGTATCATTAATAACATTCATTATAACAGGAAATTTATTAAAAACCGAATCCTGTTCCACAGTCTGTATTGAAAAATCTGAAAACCCATCAATCGTATGATAACTAAAATCAGGATTCTGGACTACAAACATAATATCAACATGATGCTTCAAAAAAGTATTATTTGAAACTTCTTCATACTTATTGACTTCTAAAAATTCATGGGTCACTTTCTCAAGTATTTCAGTAAACTGTTCTTCTCCGAGCTTCACTCTTAATAAAAGACTTTTTATGAAAACCCCGAGAAGGGAGTCTACCTGAGGAACTGACCTTCCGGAGTCAACAGTTGCTATACAAATATCCGACTGTCCTGAAATTTTATTTAACAATACCAACAAGGAAGTCAGCATTAAAAGATAAGGAGTTGTTTTTTTTTCTTTTGCCAGATTATTTAAGCGAGCTGACAAGGAATTATCTAAAGAAACAGTAAATATATTCCCTGTATAGCTCTCAGGTACTGAAGCTTCTTTCTTCAGAAAAGGTTCATACTGATACCCCTCAACATATTTTTCCCAGAAAAGATTATTTTTTTCAATATCTGTATTTTGATAATACCAGTGGCTATAGTCTTTAAACTGTATTTCAGTATGAGCCGGAATTATGACAAAGGAGGGATTGTTATAAACGGAAATCAGCTGTTTAATGAATAATTCCGTAGAAATTCCGTCAAAAATAATATGATGGGTCAGAAAAAGAATCTTATATCTTTCCCCAAGCTTTAGAATCATTAATTTTAAGAGTATTTCTTTCTCAAGATCAAAACAAAAACCAGTATACTGGTTGACAATATGTTTATAGTCTGCTTCATTATCTACTTCATTCATCTCTAAGGAAAAATGAACATTTTCAAAAGCATTGATTTTCTGGCAGATGGTGTCTTCATGCAATGCAAAGTTGGTTCTTAATATTTCATTTTCCGATATCATGCTCTGTATAGATTTTTCCAGTAAAACAATATCAATAACGCCTACCACATCAAACTCCATAAACATATTGAATGCTGGTGAAACCTCTTTTCTCTGACAAGCCAACCATATATTTTTTTGTGTGGGAGTTACTTTATAAAAATCCTGCACCGGCGCAGCCGGGATCACTCCAAGTTTATTTTTTTTCTTCAGAATGAAATGGTATAAAGAATAAAGATCCGGGTTTTCAAAAACGTCTTTCATTAATATCTGAACTGAGAAATTTTTATTGACCAGATTCGTTAATTTGGTAACCAAAATAGAATGTCCTCCCAATTCAAAAAAATTATCTTCCGGCTTAAGATCATTCTGAAGATGTAATACTTCTTTCCAGATTACTTTTAATTCCTGAATCAGCAAATCATTATCAATTTTCTTTTTGCTACCCCCTTCTTGCAAAGAAGGAAGCTCTTTAGCCGACAGCAACTGCCGGTCTATTTTTTTATTAGGAGTAAGCGGAAAGTCTTCTACGGAAAAAATAAACTGAGGAACCATATAATAGGGCAGGTCTGAACTCAGTATATCATAAATTTTCGAAATGCTCACTTCTGAACGGGCCTTTACGTAAGCTACCAAATTTTTTTCGCCATCATGGTCTTTAACCACTACTATAGAATCCTCAATATTTTCAATGGTGTTCATATGGTTTTCAATGTCTCCCAGTTCAATTCTGTAGCCATTTATTTTAACCTGATGATCACTCCTTCCGAAGAAAATGATTTCGCCGGCTTCATTCCATTTCCCGACATCTCCGGTTTTATACATCAGATCTCCCTGTCTAAAAGGGCTTTTTATAAACCTTTCCGAGGTAAGCTGCTCATTATTGTAATATCCTTTCGCAAGGCCTTTTCCTCCGATATAAATATCTCCAATGGAATTTATGGGTAAAAGGTTAAGATCTGCATCCAAAATATAAAAAGACGTTTCGGCAATTGGACTTCCTATATTCTGAGGGGAAGTATTTTTTTCTATTTTTTTAGTTGAGGACCATATTGTTGTTTCCGTAGGTCCATACATATTCCACATTTCATGACAGTGCGGGATGAGCTCTTCGATCAGTCCCTTACTCAGCAGGTCTCCACCACATAATATTTTTAATCCTGAATCTGGTATCCACCCAAAGCTGATGAGCCTCTTGAAAAAGCTTGGTGTTGCTTGGATGACGGAAGGATTTACTTGGGCTATCTCATGTATTGTGGCTGTGGGGTATTTTAGGATATTTTCATCAGCTATATACAGTGTTGCTCCGTTAATTAAAGGGGTAAAAAACTCCAGAATAGAAATATCAAAGGAATATGTTGTGACTGAGAATAATTTATCTACGGCATTTATTCCCGGTTGGATGCTGATGCTTTTTAACAGATTCAGCAGGGAAGCATGTCCTATTTCAACTCCCTTAGGGTATCCGGTAGAGCCGGAAGTATAGATAATATAGGCCGTATCTTCAGATCTAACTCTCTTTTCAGAGGTTTCATGGCTGTGTTCAAGAATATTACGCAAAAAAATTCTGTTGATATCTGTAAGTTCAACCTGAATTTTTTCATCAGATATGAGGAGACTGACTTTACTGTTTTCTACAATATATTGCAGCCTGCTTTCAGGAAATTCAGGATCAAGTGGAATATAAGCTTTTCCGGCCTTCATTATCCCCAACAAGGTGCATACCATATAGGCTGAACGATTCAGTAAAACAGCAATTGCATTTTCGGAAGCGTAATTATTTAGGATAAAGTGGGCTACCTGAGATGAAATACTGTCAACTTCTGTATAAGATAATGATAATGTACCATCTGCTATGGCTTCTTTACAAGGAAACTCCAGAACCCTTCTGCTGAACAAGTCAATTAATGTTTGCTCATTATCATCATATTTTATTTTAATCGCATTTTCATTAAATGAAAAAAGTTTTTCTTCCTCTCCCACAGACATGAATGAAATATTTTTCAATGATTGATGTGCCAGCGTTTCTATATTTAAAATCATATGATTGATGTGCTCCGTACATTGTATGATGGAATATTCATCAAAATATGCCTTATTATAATCGAAATCTATCTTTATGTTTTCTTCATCATCAAATTCTCTCACATAAATGGCTAATGCTACTCTCTCAGATTTATTGGTAAGAGGAAGTACTGTAGTTACCGTCCCTGCAAAATGGTCAGCATAATTATGTTTTTCATAGGAAAATGTGAGATTAAACAGTTTATCTTTTTCGCCATATAGTTTTAAATCCTGCACTATTTTCCCGAGAGGGTATCTTTGATGCCTATAGTCTGACATTAACTGCTTTTTCACATCTTCTATAAGATCTATCAGGCTGTTCTGGTAATTCAGCTTAATTCTTAAAGGAGAAACTCCCATAAACAGTCCTACTGTTTTTTTAAATACTTTACTGTTTCTGTTAAGTACTGGAATCCCGATCGCAAAATCTTCACTGTGATTAATTCGTCCGAAATAAAAGAAAAGTAGTCCCAAGAAGCTGTGAAATGTAGAAAAATTATGTTTTTTACCTATTTCTATAAGTCTATTATAATCTTTTCTTTTAACAATAAGCTCTTTGCGCTCACTTTCTGTAAGATTCTTTTCTGCAGTCTCTTTTTTGTTAAAAATAATCTGTGGTAAATCCCGATATCTTTCATTCCAATACTGTTTGTCTTTTCGATACTCCTCAGAATTCTGATACGCATGATCGTCTGTAATAAATTTTTTATATTCATAAGGATACTGTTCTTGTAGTTTATCAAAATTCAGCAGGTCATTATAATTTTTAATTAATCTCTGGAACATCAGGGACGTACCCCAACCGTCAGTGATAATATGATGATATACTGAAAAAAGATAATATAAATTCTCATGACATTTTACCAAAACAAACCGATACAGAAAGGAATCTTTTAATAAATCAAAAGGCAATAAAAATTCTTTCTGCATATATTCATCAGCTCTAGACACGGAATCTATGCTATCTGAAAAATCAACAAACTCTAGGTTTCTGGGGGTTTCAGATATGTTTATAATAGCAATACCATCTTTCTCTCTTAAAAAACTTCTATAGGCATCATGTTGACAAATCATTTCATGATAAGCTTTTTGAAGAGTATTAAGATATATTTCGCCCTTTATTTCTATTTTGGCTCCTATATTATAAATGGGTGCATTTGGATATAATAACTGTTCAAAAAAGATATCCTGTTGAGGAAGAGTTAACTTCATAAAATGTAAATATTAAAAATATGCGTTTTGAAAATTCTCAGGAATATCTTCTTTTACGATTTTACCGTAATCAAACTTCAGCAACTTATCACAATATTGGAAGTATCTATCATCATGTGTTACAGCAATAATTGTTTTACCTTCTGATTTCAATTTCGGGATTAATTGTTCATAAAAGTATTTCCTAAAATAGGGATCCTGATCTGCAGCCCATTCATCAAGTACCAAAATTGGCTTATCTTCCAATAATGCAAAAATCAAAGCCATTCTCTTACTTTGTCCTTTAGAAAACTGTCTTCTTGCAGATTCTTCAGAATCATCTTTTACTATATTTTCAAGTTTAAAGATTTCAAGTAATCTTTTGTAATTAGCATTATCTTTCAGCTCATAATCATCAAAGTTTTGAGAAAAGAGGTGATTACTTGTAAATACAGCTGAAATAAGATTCTGAATTTCTTTTTCTGAATCAATTTTTTTCTCATTAAAAAATATATCCCCTTGATCAGGCACATATAAACCTGTAAGAATATTAATGAAGGTACTTTTTCCACTTCCGTTTCCGCCAACGATAAAAATAACCTCTCCTTTATTGATTTCCAGATTCACAGGTCCCAACTCAAAATTGGCATCCGCATTGTTATTTTTATAATTAAAATGGATATTTTTAAAGTTTAATTTTGAAAAATCAACAGCAAGTTCTACATTCAGTTTCTTATTAGCATTATCATTTTTAAAATCTTCATAAAAACTGTTCATCCGTTTGTTGGCAACAAATAATCTGGTAACGATGTCTTGAAGATTGATAATAGCGTTTATTGGGCCACCAATAAATAGTAAAACAAGAACATACGGAATTACAAATTCTTTTTTAAGCCAGCCGAGTTCTGGTAAAATAAAGAGAATCGTTCCTATAATAAGATACATCCCATACTGACTAATAAGCCCTATTGAAAGGAAGGAAAAACTTATTTTAAAATCCAATTTATACGCCTCATTTCTATTTTTGTAAACATAGTCTTCACGCAATCTTTCTTTTCTTCTATCACTTATCATTAATTCTTTAAATCCGTTCACTACATCCTGCACATATCCAAAATAAGACTCATTATATTTTCTAATTTTTTCTATGGATTTTGACAAAAGGTTCATTACAAGATAGTACATCCCTGCAATAATGATAATACATAAGATAATAATTAGTGCCGATATCCAGGACAGGCTTATGAGATATCCTATACAGAGTATAACCATCAGTAGAGAAGAAAATGCTGAAGTAATTACTCCTGGTAATGCGTAAAAGGTTCTTATGTCTTCTACTGCAGTATAGAATCTCTGAGTACCCCATTGTTCAATTTTTACCAAAGGGGTTTCCAAAATTTTCTGAAACAGCTGTTTTTCCATTCTAGTTAGCAAATCAAACGTTATTTTGTTCAATTGCTTTTGAAAGAAAATATTCAATAAATAGGCATAAATTACAAAAGAAAAGAATGCAATATAAATATACCCGTTTACTGAAAATTTATTTGACAGCGTATTATTGATTATATAGATAATACCAAAGCTCAATAAACTGCTTATTAAAGCATATACAGATATCAGAGCGATATGTTTTGATTTTATTTTTAGCATAACTAAATTTTATGAACTAAACGAAACAATAATTAATTAACTTTCCGATTTCTCTACTATGATGATGTATAAAAAAATGATTTCCTTCAAAGATCAAATAATTAAAAGAAGAATTTGTAAAATTTTCCCAATTCCTGATCCTTGCAGATAAGTTTTCTTCACTTCCCATTATTGCATAAATAGGTGTTTGAATAATCTTATTCTTTTCATACTGCCGATCTTTTTCAACACATTCAAAATCAGCTCTCATGATAGTGGAAAAAAATGCAAATGTCTCCTGATTTTCAATAATTTCATCGGGAACTCCTCCTAACTCTGCAATTCTTTTTTTAAAGGTTTCATCATCCAAATTATACCGAAGAGAAAAACTATGGTCTTCTAAAGGTCCCGGGTTTCCAGACACGATCAGATAATTTGGTGCATCATTTTCTTTCTCCAACATTTCGGTTACTGAGAATCCTAATATTGCCCCCATACTATGCCCATAAATTACATAAGGCTTACCATTTCTTTTGTCCTTTATCTGTAAAAACAGATCCTGTATTGCTTCTTCTTTATCTCTAATAAGGTTTTCTTCAAACCGAGCTCCTCTGCCCGGTAGCTCAATCGGGATAAACTCAATATCTGATTTTAGTTTGCTCTGTAAGAAATTATAAGAATATTTATTGCCACCTGCAAAGTGTAACAAAAAAAGTTGTTTATTCATTATTTCGTTGTTAATTTTTCGTTGTTAAGGTTGATCCACATATCATTTTCCGATGCTTTTTCAAAACTAGATTTCATTTTAGATAAGCCGTCTTTTATCTCAGTATCATTCTGAAGCTGCTTAATTGTGAAAATAATTTCGTGATTATTTAAAGCAGAAACATCCATTTTAATTCCTAGTTTATGGATAACTATCCGGTCTGCATTTTCAAATTGATCAAGGCCTAATGGAATAACAATCATAGGAATTTCATTCATTATACATTCTTTAACGCCTCCCATCCCTCCATGTATAATAGCCAGATCAGAATATTCAAGCATGGTCATTTGAGGAAGCCATTTATGAATCCTTATGGTATCCGATTCATGAGATTTATAGTCTTCAAAAAGATTTCCGACAGATATATTAAGAATATGATTTTTCATTGCTTCCTGCTGAAAAGAGCCAATAACCATTTGCAAAATTTTTTGAGTTTTTTCTTTATCTATTTGCTCTGCCCAAGAACCTAAGGAACAATAAACTATCGTTTTTTTTGATTTCCTTTGTTCAAAAAGTTCATTCTCTAGCTTTTGAATATCATAATCTGAGTGAAATATATTCTGCTCAGGTATACAGGCTCCTATATAAAAATCATTTTCTTTTATGCTTGCATCTTCTATTAAAAAGTCTTCTGAAGCTGGAACTACATTATAGAAGTTTTCAAAAACAGACAGCATATCATTCAAAGAATTCATGGTGTATCCTTGGCTAATGATAAGATCAATTAGAAGATTAGTGGCTTCAAGATTACTATCATCCATCAGCATATTGATACTCCATTCTTTAATCTTGTCTGTTAATGATTTTTTACTGAGGTCATTATCTACTGGAAAATGACAATATAACAGAAATGTCTTTATCTTGTATTTTAAATAGAAAGTGGCTGCTTCTATCGGATTATAAGCTGTAAAAATAATAGCTGATGGATTAAGCTTACTGATTAACCCATTAAGTTCCCCATTAATAATGGTCCGGATAACATCTGCATTAATTTTACCTGAGAGATAGGTACTATTTTTCGGATAATAGTCTTCAAAAACAGTGGTAAACGGAAATGATGTTCCAGATATTATTTCTGTTACATCCGGTACACCGATATAATGAACATGAATTCCCTTTTGGCGAAGTTTTTCACTGATTCCTAGGGTAGGAATTATATTTCCTCTGAATGGATCAGTATAGACCAGTACTTTTTTCATAAAGCGTATCAGTTATTTTTTAAGATTATCTGCTTCGTCCTATTTCATCTTCATTACCAAACCCTCTTTCTTCTTTGGAAATTTTATCATTTCCGAATGTGTAGTTTACAGAAAGTCTGAAAAATCTGTTATTGCTATAAGATACATAAGTTTGTACAATCCCGTTCAGTTCTGAGGTCATCATGCGCGGACTGGAATTAAATATATCATAAACCGCAAAGCTTAGATTTAATCCTTTATATGGCGTTTTATAAGAGATGGCAGCATCAAGTGAGTTCCCTTTCGAATAATGATAGGCATTCCTGTTGTATGGCGAACCATACCAAAAATTCAGATCTGCAGTCAACGTTTTTGAATGGTTCAAATTAAAAGAATTGTTAAGCGATCCAAAAAACTCCAATCCGTTTCTCATCAGCAGATTATAGTCTTTAATATTATGCGAATAAGAATAGTTCATGAAAAGAGTTACATACGTTTTCCACCAGGAAAATGTTTTGAATTCATATGATTCTGTAAGAGAATATCCATAACTGCGATAATAATTATCATATGTGGAAATAAGTTCTTTAGTAGCTTCATTTGACTTAAAAATTACATCAAAAGCATTGGAGTTTATATTAAATGTCATTTTTGAAGTAAGATTTCTGTAAGTGTGGGATAATTCCACATTATCAACATAAGAAGGTTTTAAATAAGGATTTCCCATTGAGGAAGCCTGACTGTTCATGTAGAAACGTGAAGGATTAAGCTGTCCATATGATGGTCTTTGTATTCTTCGTGCATAACTCAGCACCAAGTTGTTTTTATTATTTATATCGTATTTAACGAATAAGGAAGGAAAAAGCTGAAAATACTTATTGTAATCAGTTTGATTAATCAAAACAGAATACCCTTTTGTCTGGGTATATTCTGCTCTTAAACCTGCCTGTAACTCCCACTTATCGGACAGTTTTCTTGTCCCACTGATATATAAAGCCTGAATATCCTCGTTAAATTTGAACTGATTTGACTGAAGGGCTGCATTGGCTAACAAATCATAATTATTAAGCTGATATCTTGTATTGGTAAAAGTGAGCTTCCCTCCATAGGAAAAGTTGACTGCCCTTCCTGGATGGTCAATATCAAACTTTACACTATAATTATTGATAATCTGGTCAGAAATGGCCCGGTTGAAGAAATTCACTCCTTCAAAATTATTCCCTGTATCATATTTATTAGAAAGTATTATATTTCCTTTATCAGTATTGTAACTCAGATAATCTAGATCTATATTAAGCTTTCTACCAATAGTATCTAGTTTCTGGTCCAAATGGAAATTTAATAGATGATTATTATTTTCATCATGAGTATGACCATCTCCGTTTAAAAAATATTTAGGTATTAAATTGCTGTTGGCGACTGTTGTATTTAAATGATCATCAACATAATTATTGTTTACAGCTCCTAAATACTGTACTCCAAATTTGGTTTTTGAACTAAGCTCATAATCGATTAAAAACCTTCCCGAAAGCTGATTATAGTTCCATTTTTGTCCAGAATCAGTAAGATATGGTTCCGAGAAATATGTGTCTAAACGTTGATTTACAAATATATCCCCGTAATCATACCGTAAATTGAATAAAAAACTAATTTTATTTTTCTGATAAGTAAAACTGTTGCTTGCTGCTCTAAGGACATATTTTGCTTTTGCAACATCTTGGGAAAGTGTCATATTATTACTCCAAGAATTATTTTTTGCTTTCTTAAGAACTAAATTAATTATTCCACTGTTTCCTTCTGCTTCGTAACGTGCAGAGGGATTGCTAATAACCTCTACCGATTTGATGTTTTCGCTGGGGATTGATTTAAGGAAATTTTTTATATCATCTCCACTCAGATTAATCATTCTGCCATCAATCATTACTTTTACAGCATCTCTTCCTAACATAGCAATCTGGTCATTTTTCAAAACCAGTCCTGGAACCATTTTTAAAGATTCAAAAATATTTCCTTTATTCGCAAGCGCATTATTTTCGATATTAAATACCACTCTGTCAATTTTCTGAACCGCCATTTTTGGAGAGGATGTCAGTCTTACTTCTTCAATCATTTTAGATAAAGACTGTAATTCTATATCTGCTGTTTTCATATTAGAATCAACATTAATTACTTTTTCAAAATACTTATATTCAGAATCACGTATAACCATATTATAAGTACCTTTTACAAGTTCGGTAACAAAGCTGCCATTCTCATTAGTAATTACTTTTTTATCTTTATCATGACTTTTGTTCGAAAAAAAAATTTCTATGTTTTTTATCGGCTCTTTTTCTTTATTTAAAACTCTACCTTCTATTTTGTATTGAGAATAAAAAAATAATGGCATACAAAGAGTTAAGAGATATAACAGTTTAGAATTTTTCATATACATAGTGTAAGTGACTATTGTGTTTTTATAAAATTTAAGAATTCCTGAATATATTCTGAGAAATTGATTGCTTTCCCAGATATAGGATATGATAGGTGAAGCAGAACTCCATTAGAATATTCAAAGACTTTGAAGTTAAGCCCATCAAAATCGGTTATTGGCATTTCATATTCAATAAAGCCTTTATGCTCCTTTGCTTCGCCGCTTTGATTAAAATAATTATATATTCCTAAAATATTGCTTTCGAGTTCTTTATTTTTCATTACTTGTATCTCTTTCCTGATTACTTCGTAAGGAATTTTTTGTGTTGTTCTAGCCTCTATCATTTCTCCATAATTTTTCAGTATTTCCGGAATTGAATAAGTATTAAAATCAGGATATGATAAAATGATTAAATTAGTTAAAACCCCCAGTATTTTTTCATATTCTGAATTTTCTCTGTTATTGCTTGTAACCCCATAAAATCTTCTGCTTTGATCATTATAGCTGTTAATGAGTTTCAAAAAGATGGATAAGCAAAATGCATTGAACGGCAGTAATGTTTTTTGAGATATTTTTTGAAAAATTGCAAAATCTTCGCCCGTAATAAAAAACTCCTTAATCGTGAAATTCTGATAATAAACAATATCCGACACCTCTTTCGTACTATGATGATATAATGGTGTTTTTAATATTTCTTGAATCTGTTTATCTTTTAATGTTAATCCTTCGTGTGATTTCAGAAAGCTTTCCTGAGAATCAATAAAATTAAAATGATGAGGATGTACCGCAATATCACTTCCGGTATTGAAATAATTCTCTAATGCTTTTTTAAGATATTTCGCCGTGTAATCATCTGATAATGAATGATGTAAACCAAAAAACACTGAAGCTATGCATGGGTCTTTATCCTCAGTTTTAATAATAAACACCCTGATAAGTTCTCCGTCCAGTACGTTGTATGGACTGAGCATCATTTTCTTACCAATCCTCTCAATTTCTTTTTCAGATTTCTTCTGTATATTTTCCGTTCGAATTTTTATTACAATTTCTTTTTCAGATAAATAGCGCTGAATATAAAAATCTCCTTCTTTTTCATATTTTGTCATTAAAAAAGGAAAACTGGAAATTGATTTCCTAAGCTTATTTTCAAAATGCTTATCATTAAATTGATCTATTTTTATATTAAAACTAACTGATGAATATGGGTTTCTAAACAAATAATACTGATTAGGCGATACAGGTATAGCATCCCCATATGCCCAGTCTTTATTTTCACTTTCATTCACTATATTTTTAATATTTCTTTCAAATAGAGCACATAATTTTTCAATTGATTCCGGTGTAAATACCTCATCAGAATAACGAAAATTTATATTCATAACTCCATTCACAGTCATCCCGGAAATATCTATCAAAATATCTGTAGATAAATTTTCCGAAGGGACAGCCTGACCAATATTTTCTGACGAAAGCTGAAAATGAGAAATATTTTTTTCGGCATCATTTGCTTTGATATCATTAAAATCTCCAAGATAATTAAACTGTATCAAGGCTTTTGAACCAGAAATAATACTTTTTGTAAGATAATAAAGAACTCCATAACCAATCCCTTTTTTAGGAATACGGCGTAAACTTTCTTTTACGCTTTCTATCACAGGGCGGCTTTCATTGCTAATATCCAGTGAAAAAGGGTACATACTGGTAAACCATCCTATTGTACGGCTGATATCTGTGCCTGAAGAAATCTCTTCTCTTCCGTGCCCTTCCATCAGAATCTTGGTTTTAGTAATTCCAAACTGTACCTTTAATGATAAAGCCAGCCCGGCAAGCAGAAGATCATTGATTTCTGCTCCGTATTTTTTACCTGCTTTTGTATACAAAAGCTTTGTTGACTCTTCATTTAAGCTAAAACCTGCATTCCTGTTCAGTGTATACTTTCCTTCTCCACTATAATTATAATCTGTAGAAATAGCTGGATACATTTCCGATTCTATACTGTTCCAATACTCATTTTCTTCCGAAAGAGATTTACTCGTTGAATATTCTTGCAAAACATGACCCCATTTCTGGAAAGAATGTGTTTTAGCGGGAAAGTTATAATGAGTCCCGGAAATACCTGAATGATACAGATTATTAAGATCTTCCAGCAAGATACGCCATGAAACTCCGTCAACTACCAAATGATGAAGAATCAAAATCAGTCTGTCACCATCTCTCATGGAAACATGCCCAACATGGAACAAAATTCCTGAAGTGATATCAATGCTGCTCTGTAGCTCTTCTCCTATCTTCTGCAAACCTTCAAGTTCTTCAGATTCGGACATGCCTGTTCTTAAATCAAAATATTCATATCGATAATGTTTAGCTGAGGTATCAGCATTGAACTGGCTCCATTTTCCTTCTTCATTAGTGTATACCATTCTCAGTGCATCATGATGATTTACCAAACGTTCTACAGAACTATTGATAACAGACCCGGAAAGTCTGTCATCGCTTTTTAACAGTATGGACTGATTGTAATAGTTCTTATTGACAATTTCATTATTTTCAAAAAAATGCTTCTGAATAGGGGTCAGAACAACGTTTCCTGCTACAGCAGACTGATCAACAGGGATAACATGAGCTGTTATAAAATCGGATAATTCCTCTAAAACCGGATGTTGCAGTATATGCATTACCTTAAGGGTGTATCCGTACTTACGTAACTTTGATACGATCTGAATCGATTTGATAGAGTCTCCACCCAGATTATAAAAATTATCCTTGATACTTATCGATTTTTGATTCAGCACCTGTTCACATACCTCTACCAAAATACGCTGTTCTTCTGTAACCGGAGCTACATATTCGTTCTTTATCAGATCTTTTGACAGTACATCAGGAAGATTCTTGCGGTCAACTTTTCCGTTATGTGTTAAAGGAATACTTTCCAATTCAACGTAAAAACCGGGAAGCATATACTGGGGCAGCTTGGTTTCTAAATATTGAGATAATTTCTGCTTATCTATCATCGAATCACTTACATAATAAGCTACAAGGTTCTTCTCACCCTCATATTCTTTTACTTCCACCACGACACTTCGGATCGAGTTACTGTAAGACAGTATATGACTCTCAATCTCACCCAGCTCAATTCTATATCCCCTTATTTTTACCTGATGGTCAATTCTTCCCAGGTATTCTATACTTCCATCAGGAAGCCATCGTCCAAGGTCTCCTGTACGATACATCTTAGTTCCGGCAACAAATGGATTCGATATAAATTTTTCCTCAGTAAGATCAGAAAGATTCAAATATCCGCGAGCCAAACCTGCTCCCGCAATATATAACTCACCAATTACTCCTTCAGGTATCGGCTGATGATGATCATCTAAAATATAAACCTGAGTATTGGAAATAGGCCTACCAATAGAAAAATGGCATTCTTTATCAAACCTTAGCTCAACCGAAGTCACCGTTGTTTCAGTAGGGCCGTATTCATTATAGAAACGGCATATGGAACTCCAGGATTCCGCTAACTCCCTGCTACAGACGTCTCCTCCTGCAATTACTCTTTTTAAAGAAAATCCTTCATCAGGCTTTACCTCTCTTATTACAGCAGGAACCGCATGAAAATGGGTAATCTTATTTTCTTTTAAAAATACGGTTAAAGAATGATAATCAATAAGCTGTACTTTTGAAATAAGATAAAGCGCTGCTCCGTTTAGAAGAGCAAGGAATATCTGTTCCACAGATGCATCAAAGGCATAATTGGAAAACTGAAGAATTCTTTCTTTGTCATCAATTTGAAACTGATGAGACTGAGCGCTTATAAGATTGATTACGCTTCTGTTTTCAATCATGACTCCTTTAGGATTTCCTGTAGTTCCTGAAGTATAGATAATATAAGCCAAATTATCAGGTTTTGTAACACAGTCAAGATTGATGGCTGAATAATTATCTTTTACCTTTTCAAAATCTGAGAACAACGATTCGTCTATAACGACTTTTGCGCCCGTATCCTTAAGAATATAATCAATACGTTCCTGCGGATAATCAATATCAATAGGAACATACGCTCCTCCGGATTTTAAGATCCCCAGAATTGAGATGATCATTCTTTCACTTCGAGGAAGCTTGATACAAATCAGATCATCTGACTGAATGGCATACTGATCCCGAAGGTAATGCCCCAGCTGATTGGATAAGGCGTTCAGCTCAGCATAGTTAAGCTCTGTACCCTCATAAAAAACAGCGGCATTGTCCGGAGTCTTTTCTACCTGTTCTTCAAACAGATTCACCAGTGTTTTTTCTTCAGGATAAGAGGTACTTGTATTATTGAACGATTTCAGAATTTTTTCTCTTTCTCCGTCAACCAGATAATTTATTTCTGACAATGATATATCTGCTGAGGTTATAAAATGGCTCAGCACCTTCTTAAAATGGGAAACCAGATTGGTAACCCCTTCAGAATAAAATACCGATGAATTGTATCTGAACTCTATATGTAGACAGTCTTTATCCGGAGTAACAACAAAATTGAAATCATAATTGGAATGGTCAAATGATTCTACATTTTCTGAAGCAAGCCCTGCAGTGGATGAAGATTCAGCATTTGCTTCTTCATTCTTTAAATAATTCTCAAAAACAATAATATTTTTAATGAGATCTTTGCCCAAAGGCGATAATAACTGAATCTGTGCCAAACTGTTAAAATGATAACCTGTACTCTGAATAGAGTCTTGGTGAACTTTTTCCAAAAGACTGCGAGGGGTATCTTCTTTACTCACTTTAATATGCACCGGAATTGTATTGATAAACAATCCTACCATATTCTCAATACCTTCTATCTCTGGCGGTCTTCCAGATACTACTGCTCCAAATACAACATCTTCCGTTCCGTTATAAGAGCTTAACAGGTATGACCATATGGCTTGAGCATAAGTGTTCAGTGTAATTCCTAAATGCTTGCAAAACTGATTAACAGAAAGGAATTCTTCTTTTCCTATAATGAATTTTTCTGCAATGAAACGGGGCGTTTCCTCTTTTACCTGTTTTTCGAAAGGTAACGGACTTGGAGCATTGATTCCTTTAAGATAATTCTCCCAATAAGCCATTGCTTCTTCTTTATCAATTCTTGCTAACCATTTTATATAGGATGAGTATCTATGCGGTTCCGGCAAATTAATTTCTATTCTCTGCTGCAGTGAACTTAAAATTATAGAAAAATCATTAATCAGAATTGCCAAACACCATCCGTCCATAATAATATGGTGATGACTCCAGATAAACTCAAATGCCCCATCAGGCAGCTCAACGACCATAAGACGCATCTGGGTAGGCTCATTAAGATTAAAGCCGCGCATAATATCACCCTGTCTAATATCATCTAAATCCGCTGCTGATTCCAAAATAAAATGCTTAAAGTCTACCCGGGCTTTTTTATGAACTATCTGAAGCGGAACATTACCATACCGATTGTCAAACGATGTACGAAGAATTGTATAGCGATTGACCAAAATACCGAAAGCTTTTTCTACCAATGATAGATCCAGATTAGGAGACTTGATCCTGTAGGAAGCCTGCATAAAATAGGCAGACCCTTTCGGATCAACAAACCAGTGGTAATACAATCCCTGCTGCATTGGTGAAAGCTCATAGATATCTTCTACTGTATTTCCCCTGTTAAGATCACTGATGGTTTTAAAAGACAGTCCTTTATAGGTAAGATCAGAAGGAGTTAGTATTCTTTCTTCTCCATGTTCCATGATCAGGATACGAAGATGACGCTGATAAGACTCTGTTAATTTTTTAAGAGTAGATTCTGTAAATATTTTATCTGAGTAACGGATATCTATATTCATTGTTCCATGTACGGTCATCCCGGATACATCTAGCAAAATGTTTGATGACATATTTTCAGCGGGTACGGCTGCTCCTATATTTTCAGAAGAATATTGAAACGCTGAAGCATTATTCTCTATCGTACCATTACCAATATCATCAAAATCTCCCAGATAATTAAACTGTATAGGAGGGATCTCTGCGGAGGAGATTCTTTTATCCAAATAATGTAATACCCCATAGCCTATTCCTTTGTCCGGAATACGGCGAAGTCCTTCTTTAATACTCACTAATTCCGGCTGTTCTGCATTACTGATATCCAGTGAGAATGGAAAAACAGAGGTAAACCAGCCTACGGTACGGCTGATATTTATATTGGGGGAGACAGCCTCTCTTCCGTGCCCTTCCATCATCACCCTGGTCTTACTGATTCCAAACTGTTCCCGTAATGACAGCGCCAGACCTGTAAGCAGCAGATCATTAATTTCTGCTCCATATTTTCTGCCTGCACGTGTTTTTAATAACCGGGTCTCTTCTGCTGTAAGAGTAAACCTTATGTTTTTATCCGGTATTTGTTTACCATTTACTAAGTAATCTGGTTCCGGCACAGAGTAGTCCCCCGATTCTATGCTCTCCCAATATCTGCGTTCCTTCAAAAGAGCCTGACTTTTACTATATTCTTCCAATGTTCTGCCCCACGTCTGAAATGAATCCGTTTTCGCTGGCAGAGAATATGGTTCTCCTTTGATTTCTGATCCATACAGATTTCCCAGGTCCTCCAGTAATATACGCCATGAAACTCCGTCTACTACCAAATGATGAAGAATCAGAATCAGTCTGTCACCATCTCTCAAGGAAACATGACCAACATGGAATATAATTCCTGAAGTGATATCAATACTGCTCTGCAGTGCATCTCCTATCTTCTGTAAACTTTCAAGTTCTTCGGATTCAGATGTGCTTGTTCTCAGGTCGAAATACTCAAGACGATAATGTTTTCGTGAAGTATCAGAATTAAACTGTCTCCACATTCCTTCTTTATTTGTGTATACCATTCTCAATGCATCATGATGATCGACAAGCTTTTGCAGGGATAATTCTAATGCTGCTCCTGAAAGCCTTTCCTGACTTTTGAGAATAACAGACTGATTATAATAATTCTTGTTATGAATATCCTCGTTTTCAAAAAATGACTTTTGAATCGGAGTAAGAATAGAATCCCCTGTGACTACCGACTGGTCGATTTCTACAACATCAGTAGTCATATGCCGGGCTAATTCCTCCAATAAAGGATACTGTAATATATATTCTACCTTTAAAGAATATCCATATAAGCGTAATCTGGATACGATTTGAATTGACTTAATTGAATCTCCACCCAAGTTATAATAGTTGTCACGAATGCTTATAGGGCTATGCTTAAGTACCTGCTCACAGACTTCCACCAAAATACGCTGTTCTTCTGTAACCGGAGCTACATATTCATTCTTTATCAAGTCTGCTAACGATACTTCAGGTAAGTTCTTACGGTCAACTTTTCCGTTACCTGTTAATGGGATACTTTCCAGTTCAACGTAAAAACCGGGAAGCATGTACTGGGGCAGCTTGGTTTCTAAATATTGAGATAATTTCTGTTTATCTATCAACGAATCGCTTACATAATAGACCACAAGGCTTTTGTCTCCCTGATGCTCTTTTACTTCCGCCACGACACTCCGGATCGAGTTACTGTAAGACAGTGCATGACTCTCAATTTCGCCCAGCTCAACTCTATGCCCCCTTATTTTTACCTGGTGGTCAATTCTTCCCATGTATTCTATTCTTCCATCAGGAAGCCATCGTCCAAGGTCTCCTGTACGATACATCTTAGTTCCGGCAACAAATGGATTCGGTATAAATTTTTCCTCAGTAAGATCAGAACGGTTCAAATATCCACGGGCCAAACCTGCTCCCGCAATATATAATTCACCAATTACTGCTTCAGGTACCAACTGATGATGGTCATCTAAAATATAAACCTGAGTATTGGAAATGGGTTTACCTATGGAGGCTGCTGACCCATCTGTTTTATGGGCTATACATCCGATAGTTGCTTCTGTAGGTCCGTATTCGTCATAGATTTCTATATTATCACTGATTGACTGAATGATGTTGATATGTTCTTTATAAAGCTTTTCACCTCCTAAAATAATTTTACGGATCCCTGTGCTACTGATTGCAGCATGTCTAAGTAAAGAAATATGGGACGGGGTCAGCTTAAGAATATCTATTTCCTCATTCCCCAATGCATTTAAAAGGGACTGCAGACTATTGTCCTGTGAACTTCCCAGCCATAATTTGCTTCCTCTTGAAAGAGAACAAAAAACAGCAGTCCCGGAAAGGTCAAAAGATATAGAGGTAAATAATCCCCAGTTACCCCGGTCATTTTCTTTAAAATAAAAACCATTGCTCCAGCAAACATAATTCATCAGATTGGAATGCGTGATCATTACGCCTTTAGGATTTCCTGTAGTTCCTGAAGTGTAGATGATATAAGCCAAATTATCGGGTTTTGCAGCACAGTCAGGATTGATGGCTGAATAATCATCTTTTACCTTTTCAAAATCTGATAAAAACGATTCGTCTATAACGACTTTTGCTCCCGTATCCTTCAGAATATAATCAATACGTTCCTGCGGATAATCAATATCAATAGGAACATAGGCTCCTCCGGATTTCAAGATTCCCAGAATTGAGATGATCATTCTTTCACTTCGGGGAAGCTTGATACAGATCAGATCATCTGCCTGAATCGCATACTGATCCCGAAGGTAGTGCCCCAGCTGATTGGATACGGAGTTCAGCTCTGAATAGTTCAGCTCTCTACCCTCATAAAAAACAGCGACATTATCCGGAGTTTTTTCTACTTGTTCTTCAAACAGATTTACCAGTGTTTTTTCTTCAGGATAAGAGGCACTTGTTCTATTGAACAATTTCAGAATTTTTTTTCTCTCTCCGTCAACCAGATAATCTATCTCGCTGATAGAAATATCCGGAGCCTGGCTGAATTTTAATATGAGTTCTCTGTAATGCCTGATAAAGCTATGAATGATATGAGGTTCATATATTTCTGTATTATAGTTTGCCCGTATGTATAACTGACTATTAACTACTCCAAAATGGAATTCTATATCATATTTACAGGTGCTTTCCGCTTCCTCAATGATGTTGGTATAAATTTCCTGTGTAAGATGTGGATCTTTTCTTTCGTCATGAAAAGTTATTGAAATATTAAAAACGGAGCTTCTGCTTTGATCTCTTTTGAAATTAATATCTTTTAAGATCTCACTTAGCGGATATATAGAATGTTCATATGCCGGTATCAGATTTTTCTTAATCCTGTTAAACAGACTGTTAAAACTATCTGTTTCGGAAACTGTATTTCTCAGAATCAGAGTTTTAAGAAAATAACCTATCTGTTTATCAAATTCGGCTCTTTCTCTGGTGGCCATATGAGATCCAATGATGAGGTCATCATTATTGGTATACTTATAAATAAGTACTTTTAAAATTGTAAGTACCCCTGTAAATAAACTTCCCTGAAGCTTTTGTGAAAGTTTTTGGAGCAGGTTGGTTTCATATTCTGATAAGAACATCCGTGCAGAAATACTGTCATAAGTCCTGAATGAAGGATATGGCTTGCTCGTAGGAAGCTGAAGAACATCAGGTAACGGTGATAAGATATCTTTCCAATACTGTTTATGATGATCCGTTTTATTCAACTGTGTCTGATACCAGTCTATATAGTCTCTGTATCTGTAGGGTGTATTTTCCAGTTTGCTCTCGCTCTCATTTAAGAAAGCATCATAAGCAATAAACACTTCATTTTCAAATATTTTACCGGACCATTCGTCTGATATAATGTGATGTATATTATAGTAAAATAAACTTTGATTACCCGGCAGCTTAATTAAAAAACATCTTAATAGCGGATCTTTTTCCAGATCAAACCGGATAAGATTATCCTGATTGATAAATGCTATGCCTTTTTCATAGTTTGCATGTCTGTAATCTATTACATCCACATTGATACTGCTTTCAGGATGAATGACCTGAAGCAAATCACCGGAGATACTCAAAGTAAAATTCGTTCTCAATATCTCATATTTATTAATAACAAATTGCAGAGCTTTTCTTAGAGTTTCAATATCCAAAGTATGTTCAACCTGAATAAATGAAGGCAGGTGATACGCTGCAGAAGACTTTGAATCTTGGCACGCAGCCCATATTTCTATTTGTGGATAAGATGCCTTATAATGAATATTACCATTAATATCTTTGAAAATATGGTCAGAAGAATTACTTTTTAAAAACTGAACGATAGAATCTTTATGGGTTCTTATTTCTTCCAACAGTTCTTCTGAAATACTTTCTTTATAAGAAACTATTTCAAGGCTATCACTTCTTAATAAAACTTCAATATTATTTTCTTTTAATTTTTCAATGAAACTCTTCATATAATTTTTTGTTATGTTAATAATCATCAGACATTATACTTCAGCAGTACGGACGGATAATTACATTAGTGTAAAAGATGATAAGTATAAAACAGTAATAATTATTACCATATGTATCCTTACAGATATTCTATCGTTTTTTCTCCAAAAAGTCTTTCGGCACCAATTCCTCTCGCTATACATTCTTCCAAAAGCTTATTAGACTCTACAATTGCTTTGGATTCATCAGTATATTTTATAGAACTTATGAAAACCAGCCAAGGTTCCATTCCCATAGCATATACAAACACATCTTTAGGATTAAAAATATCGATAAAAGCCATACCCTGATTATAATCTGAGCCCGCCAGGCGTCGGGAAAGGTCTTTATCCCGATCCAGCTTTTCATACATCAACGGTCCATACAACCAAGATAAAGGAGCTCCTTCGCATTCCATTCCTAAAAACAATACATCCACTTCGCCTACAACTTCTTTTACCTTTTCATAAATTCTCGGTTCTATATTACATGAATCTGCTGCAAATAAAAGCCTGATTCCATTATGCAAAGAGAAATGATAACACAGTTTACTTCTCACATCTAGATCAGCATGCTCTCCTAAGAAAGGAAGCCCTGTGATCGTACAGTTTTCCATTTCAATACTTTCAAGCTCGTGAAGCTCAATAACCTGATTGAATCCGATTTTTTTAAACATTAGTTTAAGGTCCGGATCCTGTAAATTTCCTTTGCTGCTGCTTGGAACAATAATTGTTTTTATCCGGTGGCGAAGCTGCAATAGGGTTTCCAAAAGAATATGATCCTGATGGTTATGTGTAATCAAAACGTAATCAATCTCCTCAGGAAGATCATTAATGGTATATCTGTTTACATCGGTTTCATAGCCATCGTAGCTTATTACCGGATCTACCAGTATTGATATCTTTTTTGTTTCTACCAAAACGCAGGCATGACCAAAATATCTGGTTCTGACGCCAGGTCCGTCGTATGCCTTGAATTCAGATGGTTTTTCTGTTGTAAAAAACTGTTTGAAATGCTCTTCTTTTTCAGCAGGGATATTTAAAAGATTCTTAATGCTTTCATAGCTTCCTGGAATTTTTTTCATTCTGAACAATTCGTCAATCACTTCTGATTTGAAAGGAATTTCCAATTGAATAACATGATCTTCAGGTAATCTGGGTGTACTTAATACAAATGATCTTGAATCATCTGCATCAATAAGCTGTAATGCAATAGACTGACAAGATTCATCATAATATTTACTCTGGTATAATAACGGCTCGATGAGTCTGTAATTAACATTATTATTCAGGTCATAATAAAGTTCTACATACCCTTTCAGAATTTCAGGGACTTTATCATACATCTTGTTCAGAGAAAATCCTTTCATTTCTACCTGTAAAATCTGGTTTAGCTCTCTTAATGCCTCATCCAGTTCTAATAAATGCTTTCTTTTTTGAATGGTGTCATCATATAATTTTGTGATTTCCTCTACTCTTTCATCCTGATAATCCATAAACGGACCTCCTAGCATTTTAGGATTTTTAACAGCTATACTGTGGGTTTTAGAATTTTTAATATAAGAGTCCATAATTCTGAGATGGCGCTTTTTAATATTCATTGCTGCAGTAGCCGGAGATATAAGGTGTGACCAGGCGTACCAAAAATCGATCAGAGGCTCAATGATCACATTAAGTTTCAAATAATACTTATTATCCAATTCTTCCATATACTATATATTCTGTTGTATTTTTACTTTAAATAATGGTTCTGAAAACATCCTCTTCTTTATCTTCCATCTCGCTGATTATTAAAGCCAGCTCACTTATAGTTGGTTTCTCAAGAAAGACATTTATTTTCAGTAGTTTGTTTAATCTTTTCTGTATTTCTCCGATAATTCTTATGGCATTCATGCTGTTCCCACCCAGTTCAAAGAAATTATCTGTAACACTAATGTTATCAAGTCCCAACATCTCTTCCCATATTTCTTTCAGCTGTCTCTCAACATCATTACTAGGAGCTACATATTCATGCTTAATCAAATCTGATGATGTAACATCACGAAGCTTATCACGGTCTGTCTTTCCATTACCCGTTAAAGGAATACTTTCAAGCTCAACATAAAAGTTGGGAAGCATATAGGAAGGAAGTTTATTTTCCAGATAAGCAGACAGCGCTTTCTTATCCATATCGCCATCCACAACATAATACACCACAAGGCTCTGATCTCCTTCATGATCCTTAACTGCTGTTACCGCTGCTTTTATAGCATGGCTGTAAGAAAGAACATGGCTATCAATCTCCCCAAGCTCTATACGGTAACCCCTTATCTTAACCTGCTCGTCCGCTCTGCCCAGATATTCTATACTACCGTCTGAAAGCCACCGGCCAAGATCTCCCGTACGATACATATTACCCCCTGATCCATATGGATCAGCAACAAACTTCTCTAATGTTAGCTCTGGAAGATTTAAATACCCTTTAGAAACTCCTAATCCTGATATATAAAGTTCTCCGGGAACTCCAACCGGAACTAAATGCCCGTCAGCATCAAGGATATGAACCTGAGTATTGGATATGGGTTTACCTATGCTTACGGCTGAATCTACGATCCGAGAGGCAATACATCCTATGGTGGTTTCTGTAGGTCCATATTCGTCGTATATTTCAATGTCTTCACGGAGGGAATACAGAGTACGGATATGATCATTATGAAGCTTCTCTCCTCCTAAAATGACTTTTCGGATTTGAGATGATTTAATTTCCGCAGTCTTCAATAAGGAAATATGAGATGGAGTAAGTTTAAGAATATCTACTTCTTTATGCTCAAGCATGGTAAGAAGACACTGTAAACTGTCATCATCAGGGCTTCCAAGGAAAAGCTTGCTCCCTCTTGTTAAAGAGCAGAAAATTGCAGTTCCAGACAAATCAAACGAAACAGAGGTAAACATACCCCAATTTCCCCGTTCATCAGCATTGAAATAAAAATTGTTACTCCATAAAACATAATTGAGAAGATTGATATGGCTTACACAAACTCCTTTAGGATGACCTGTGGTTCCGGAAGTGTAAATTACATAAGCCGAATTATCACCTGTATTTACTTCAGATGGATTTTCTTTGGAATAATCTTCTCTGCAATGATTGAATTCCAATAAAAATTTTTCATCTATTACGACTTTTGCATTGCTGTCACTGATGATATATTCTATTCTTTCTGCAGGATAATCTACATCGACAGGAACATAAGCTGCTCCTGATTTTAATATCCCCAGAATCGAAATAATCATATTCTCACTACGGGAAAGATGCAGACAGATGAAATCCTCAGACACGATATGATAATGAGCCCTAAGGTAGTGAGCCAACTGATTGGATCGCTCATTCAACACCTCATAACTAAGCTCAAGCCCTTCAAATTCTAAAGCAACCGCTGAAGGAGTTTTTAAAACCTGTGATTCAAATAAACTTACAACGGTATCTCCAGAAGGAAACGCTACAGAAGTATTGTTAAAATCTGTTATCAGCTGTTTCTTTTCTTCAGGACTTAAATATTCTAACTCCTGAAGAGGAAGATCGGGATATTTAATACTATTCTGTATGATATTCTTAAGATGGTTCATCGTTTTTCCAATAGCTTCCTTATCGTATAAATCAACATTGTATAATATTACAGCTGACAGTCCGCTATCAGACTCTGAAAAACTAAATTCAATATCTGTTTTGGCAATTCCATACTCAATCTGATAACTTTCAATCATTAATCCATCAATTGTATCTGACTTTTCAGAGAGGAAAATGCTATTGTAATTATTAAGAACAACCGCAACATCAAACAGTGCAGATCTGCTTATATCTCTCTGATAATTTATATCTGACAACATCTGTTCAAATGGATAATCCCCATTATCAAATGCTTCAGTAATTATCTTTTTTTCTTTTTTTATAAAAGAATCAAAAGTATCTTCTTTGGAAATTACTGACCTCAGAGGAAGGGTATTTAAAAATAGACCTAATTGGTTTTCAAGATCCGGATGGTTTCTTCCTGAAAAGCTGGTTCCAACAATAATATCACTCTGTTTCGTGTATTTATATAGTAATGCTTTGACGCAAGCCACAAGATAAGTAAACAGTGAAATATTGTTTTTGTTCAACAGCTCTCTGATATCTGCCATATCATCACCCCCAATAAGGAATTGAGCTGTATCTCCATTATACGTCTGCTGTTTATTTCTTTTTTTTGAAAATGGCATTTCAATTTTTTGAATATTTCCGGAAAGGGATTTCTGCCAATATTCTTTGAATCCCTCAATATTCTTTTTATTTATCCAGTCAGCATAGTCTTTATATTGAATATTCAGGGCTGTCATATTGATTTCTTCATTTTTAAATAAAGAATTGTATACTTTTATGATTTCTGATGCAAATAAGTTATTTGACCAGCCGTCACAAATAATATGATGAATATTAAACCATAAAATATGTTCATTACTATTCATCTTAATCAGATGAATTTTAAACAGGGGAAACTCATTTAATTTAAATTCAATTTCTTTTGCATTTAAAAATGCAGTAAGCTCCATCTTTTTATCCTGAGAAGATGACAAATCAACAGTATCTATGGTAAAATTAACGGTTTCAAAAGGTAAAATCTGCTGATAGACGGTATCATCTATATTAACAAAAACTGTCCTTAAGATCTCGTATCTGTTAATTAAATATTTAAATGACTCTTCAAGTTTTGATGCTTCCAGATCACCTTTTAATTTATATGCCTGGCTTATGTTATATGCTTTTGAAGATTCTTCATTTTGCTGTATCACCCAAAGTCTGTATTGGGTAGGACTTACAGGATAATATTGTGATTCTTCAACTTTAGGAATTGATATAAAACCCTCAGAATTTTTCTGTCTTGATAAATATTTCGACAGCAGCTGAATTACAGGATTTTCCATAAAGTCTTTTATGGAAATGGTCTTATTGAAGGTGGTTTTAATTTTATTGATAATTCTTATCAAAACCAAACTATGCCCACCCAGTTCAAAGAAATTATCTGTAACACTAATTTTATCAAGTCCCAGCATCTCTTCCCATATTTCTTTCAGCTGTCTCTCAACATCATTACTAGGAGCTACATATTCATGCTTAATCAAATCTGATGATGTAACATCACGAAGCTTATCACGGTCTGTCTTTCCATTACCCGTTAAAGGAATACTTTCAAGCTCAACATAAAAGTTGGGAAGCATATAGGAAGGAAGTTTATTTTCCAGATAAGCAGACAGCGCTTTCTTATCCATATCGCCATCCACAACATAATACACCACAAGGCTCTGATCTCCTTCATGATCCTTAACTGCTGTTACCGCTGCTTTTATAGCATGGCTGTAAGAAAGAACATGGCTATCAATCTCCCCAAGCTCTATACGGTAACCCCTTATCTTAACCTGCTCGTCCGCTCTGCCCAGATATTCTATACTACCGTCTGAAAGCCACCGGCCAAGATCTCCCGTACGATACATATTACCCCCTGATCCATATGGATCAGCAACAAACTTCTCTAATGTTAGCTCTGGAAGATTTAAATACCCTTTAGAAACTCCTAATCCTGATATATAAAGTTCTCCGGGAACTCCAACCGGAACTAAATGCCCGTCAGCATCAAGGATATGAACCTGAGTATTGGATATGGGTTTACCTATGCTTACGGCTGAATCTACGATCCGAGAGGCAATACATCCTATGGTAGTTTCTGTAGGTCCATATTCGTCGTATATTTCAATGTCTTCACGGAGGGAATACAGAGTACGGATATGATCATTATGAAGCTTCTCTCCTCCTAAAATGACTTTTCGGATTTGAGATGATTTAATTTCCGCAGTCTTCAATAAGGAAATATGAGATGGAGTAAGTTTAAGAATATCTACTTCTTTATGCTCAAGCATGGTAAGAAGACACTGTAAACTGTCATCATCAGGGCTTCCAAGGAAAAGCTTGCTCCCTCTTGTTAAAGAGCAGAAAATTGCAGTTCCAGACAAATCAAACGAAACAGAGGTAAACATACCCCAATTTCCCCGTTCATCAGCATTGAAATAAAAATTGTTACTCCATAAAACATAATTGAGAAGATTGATATGGCTTACACAAACTCCTTTAGGATGACCTGTGGTTCCGGAAGTGTAAATTACATAAGCCGAATTATCACCTGTATTTACTTCAGATGGATTTTCTTTGGAATAATCTTCTCTGCAATGATTGAATTCCAATAAAAATTTTTCATCTATTACGACTTTTGCATTGCTGTCACTGATGATATATTCTATTCTTTCTGCAGGATAATCTACATCGACAGGAACATAAGCTGCTCCTGATTTTAATATCCCCAGAATCGAAATAATCATATTCTCACTACGGGAAAGATGCAGACAGATGAAATCCTCAGACACGATATGATAATGAGCCCTAAGGTAGTGAGCCAACTGATTGGATCGCTCATTCAACACCTCATAACTAAGCTCAAGCCCTTCAAATTCTAAAGCAACCGCTGAAGGAGTTTTCAAAACCTGTGATTCAAATAAACTTACAACGGTATCTCCAGAAGGAAACGCTACAGAAGTATTGTTAGCCAAGGCAGTGATTTTTTCATCGACCTGAGTTACAACTGCTTTTTGTTCGTGTAGTAATTGATGGTAAATCTTTTTGAATTGCTCCTCAATAAGTTCTTTTTCCAGTGGTGAAAAAACAGCACTATTATAATACAGATCTACCGTTAAATCTTCACCTGAATCGATAACAGTAAACTTACAGTCAAAAATATCCTGTACAGAGTATATATTAACGATGTCAATATTCGTATGATTCAAAACTTTTCTGGTGTCGATATATTCAAAACCGTATTTAAAATATACTTTGTTTTGTTTTTTCCTGTTTAAAGTAAAATAATCTGCCCAACTTTTTACATTTTCAATATCTTTTTCAATTCTTACCGCATTTTCCGATACAGTAAAACCAGAGGAATGGGCTTTAAGATTTAATGCTGACATAGAATTCACGTATCCTATGGTATGAATAAGCTCATCATATTGCCGGTTTTGATTTACATAGCCGATAGTAATTTCTTTATCATCAGTTTTATAAACAGAAAGATAATTATTTAAACATAATACTAAATAAGTCTCTACGCGTAAGTTAAAGTTATCCAGTCTTTTTATTAGATCAGAGTAGTTTTCTTTATTGACAGAAATTATATTTTTTCTTTCCGGAGTAAAAACTTCAGCTTTCCCTCCAAATGGGATAACCTTATTTTCCGGCGTTGCGTTATAAATTTCCCAAAACAACTTAGCATCCTCTTCAGGCTCCTCCAAAAGTTCATTTTGCCAGGAAGAAAAATTATAAAATTCTATTTTATTCTGGTGTTGATATTGGTCCGTCATCCTTTCCCTAATTTCTTTCAACAAATATAAGCCACTATATAAATCACCAAACAATGAATATAGACGAATAACGATATATTTAACATATCCTGAAACTAATCCCAGCCCCACTCTAAGCGCTTTATCCTCCGAATATTTATAACGATGTCCGAAACCCGTCTGAACATCCCGCATAAAGCTCTCGTAATCAACATCATAATCGTAGTGCCAGTCTTTTATTTCAATTTCTCCATCCTCTTCAAACTGAATAGTGCTTGTTAGATCATTTCTTGAAAATATTTTATATGATAATACTTCGTGCTCTTTTATGGATTGATAAATTTGGGTAATAATGTCTTCCCTGGAATATTTATCTTCTATCTTTATAATAACCTGATTATAGAACTGGTCTAAATTATTTGATCCTACTGACAGCAAATTGATCTGATTTTCGGACAATTTATATCCTTTAACTTTCTCCATTTATTTAATATATTTTCATATGAAATTAGCACATAGAAACAATGATTTTTCTTTCTCCTTCGTATGAATTTCTTCCGTGAGAAGATAGATAATTATCCAGAAACAGTACATCTCCTTTTTCCCACGGGAAATATACTGTTCCTTTCTTATAAGCTTCATACAGCTCAGTATATTCTTCTTTTGTAAACTCCTGTCCATCTCCAAAATAAGTATTATTGGGGAGTTCATCATCAGAATCTATAGCTGACAATAATATTTCGTCGTAACTGTATCTGTTGAAAAACATTCCGTGATTAAACCATATTAATTCTTTACTGACAGGATGCTCAATAATAGCTTTCTTTTTCCAAGTAACCACCAAATCATCTTCATCCAGCCAATTATAAGAAATACCATTCTTTTCACACTCTCTTTCTACTTCATTTTTATCTGTTGTTTGAAAAACTTCTTGCCATGGCAAACCTAACAAGCCATTCATTCTTCTTTTATAAAGAATTCCTTTTTCCATAAACTTATTTTTAATTTCTTCACTTATATTCCCCAGTACTCTTCTGTTATCTGCTATAGGTGTTTCCCCTTTTAATGATGCAGGCTGAATACAGCAAAATATAATCTTATCTGGCGGTGATGGTGCATATGAATGCTCGCTATGCATATTGATACTGTAACTATTAGGATAAGTTGTTGAAACATATACGTTATTCATTATTGAATACCTAGGTGAAGAGCGGAACTTATATTCTAAAGCTGGCTTTTCAAAAACTGAAACCAAATCTTGAAATTTTTCTGCAGTATCAATATTAAATCCTCTACATAATATGGCTCCATACTCTAATAAATGTTTATCGAAATATTCGCTGTTTTCTTTAAGCCAATCTTTTAAATTAATATTAGAATCCGATGCCTGAACTACAAAAGGATATTTTTCTTCATTTATAAAATCTTTTAAAATATTATCGTCTGAAGATACTGGAGTATTGTTCTGGTTTTTTAATTTGCTTAATCTGTCCATAATTGTTATTTTTTTATAAATGCACTTAGCTTTTTTGAATTTTTTTGTTTGATAAAATCAGCATCCATAGAGGTTATGATTTCTTTTATGTTTTGTTGAACAACTGCTTTAAAATATATACTCTGCTTTTCTAACTTTTCTTTGGCTTCATGTAGTGGAAGATCAATATTATCTTTAAAAAACACTAAAATATCTTCGAATGTCTTTACAATATTGGCAACTGAATAATCATCAAAAACATTTTTGTTATAATCAACCAAAATCCGCATGTCCTGTCCTGTAGGTAAAATTTCAAAATTAAAATCATAGGTAGTCTGTAAATGTAGATTAGACTTTTCTACTGTCATTTTATTAGATCCGCTGTTATTTGCTATATCATTGCTCATTAAAAAATTTTCGAATATGAGAATGTGATTGATTAGATTTCTTTTCAACTGTATCTCTGCAAGACTGAGGTAATGGTGATCTGTACTTTTTATAGAATCCTCGTGAACTTTATTTAAAATACTTCGTGGAGTATCATTACTGTTAAAAATAACACGAATAGGAATGGTATTAATAAACAAACCTACCATACTTTCAATTCCTGATACTTCCGGAGGTCTTCCTGAGACTACGGCTCCGAATATTATATCTTCAGAATGATTATAAGAACTCAACAAATAAGACCATGCTGCTTGCACATATGTATTCAGGGTCACTCCTAAATCCTGACAGAACTTAACAAGTTCTTTGTATGTCGCACGGTTTATAAAAGAGACATGAGATGCTAGATCATATCCAATGTTTTCTTTTGGTTTCTCAAATGGAATAAGATTTGTTGAACTTAAACCATCAAGATATCTTCTCCAGTACTCCAAAGTAGAATCCCTGTTTACAGTACTTAGCCACTTAATATACGAAGAGTATTTTTCAGGTTCTGGTAGGGACAAAGTGTTTTCCTGCTGAAGGCTCTGTAAAATGGTTGAAAAATCATTGATTAAAATGCTCAGGCACCAACCATCCATAATGATATGGTGATGGCTCCAAATAAACTCATAGTAATCATCCAGTAATTCCACAACCATTAAACGCATCTGCGTCGGTTCTCCCAAATTAAAACCACGGTGTATATCGTCATTTTTAATTGAAGCTAATTGATATCCCGATTCTAACTGTAAATGCATGAACTCGACACGAGCATTCTTATGAACAATCTGTAAAGGTACCTCCCAATAACGGTTCTCAAAAGAGGTTCGTAGAATTGTATAACGGTTAACCAATATACGAAACGCTTCTTCTACATGGGATAAATCCAGATCTACAGACTTAATTCTATATGAAGTCTGCATAAAGTATGCAGAACTATTAGTATCTAACAGCCAATGGTAATACAATCCCTGCTGCATCGGTGAAAGCTCATAAATATCTTCTACTTCTGAATCTTTACTCATTTCTGCAAGAGTAGTAAATGGCAATCTGTTATAGGTAAGATCTGAGGGAGTAAGCACCACTGATGAAGCTTCACTTTCTTTAATCATAGTTTCTAAATGGGTACGATAATAAGATAATAACCTTTCTATTGTACTTTCTTTAAATACTTTACCTGAGAAACGGATATGAATACTCATCTCGCCGTTTACCGTCATGCCGGAAACATCTAGTAAAATATCGGTTAAAAGGTTATCGCGGGAAACCGGTGAGCCAATGTATTCTGATGAATAGCTCAATATAGAAGAAGTTATAGCTTCTGTACCTGAATCACCAGCTCCTATATCATTAAAGTCTCCTAAATAATTAAATAAAACACTCGCTTTGGACACAGAAAGAATCTCTTGCTGTAGATAATGGAGCACACCATAACCAATTCCTTTATTGGGAATACGGCGTAAACTTTCTTTTACACTTACCAAAGATGGCTGGCTCTCATCACTGATATCAAGACTAAAAGGATATACACTGGTAAACCAACCTATTGTTCGGCTGAGATCAAGACCAGTCTTCATTACTTCTCTACCATGACCTTCCATTAGAACTTTAGTAGTTCTTACACCAAAATAGTCTTGTAACGCTAATCCTAAACCAGTCAGTAAAACATCATTAATATCCGCATTATATTTCCTTCCCGCACGGGTCTGTAATAATTTTGTAGTTTCTGATGTTAAAGTAAAGCCAAGCGTATTTTCTAAAATAGTCTTCCCTAATACCGGATAATCCGTCACAATAGTATCATACTGTTTAGACTCTACTCCTTCCCAATATAAACGTTCTTTAGAGAGTTCTAAGCTCCTGCTGTATTCATCTAAAGCTTTTCCCCAATTTTGGAAAGAATCTGTTTTGGTCGGAAGATCAAATGATAAGCCCAGAACTACGGACTCGTACAATCTTCCTAAATCTTCCAACAAGATACGCCATGATACTCCATCAATTACCAAGTGATGAACCACTAATATAATACGATCTCCATCTTTCATGGAAACATGTCCAACATTAAATAAAATACCCGAACTTATATCAATATTGCTTTGAAGATTTTCTCCTATCTTTTGTAGA
The DNA here is from genome assembly GCF_059579425.1 of Chryseobacterium sp. 2P. NCBI lineage: Bacteria > Pseudomonadati > Bacteroidota > Flavobacteriia > Flavobacteriales > Weeksellaceae > Chryseobacterium > Chryseobacterium sp. 2P. Next base: position 360,361 of record NZ_CM184194.1, on the reverse strand, counting down.
CTTTCAAGTTCTTCTGATTTGCTTGATGCGCTTGTTCTTAAGTCAAAATACTCAAAACTATAATGTTTAGAAGTAGCATCTGCATTAAATTGGGTCCAGATACCTTCCACATTGTTATAGACCATTCTCAATGCATCATGATGTTCAACAAGACGTTTTATAGAAGCTTCCAAAGAAGAGAATGAAAGCCGCTGTATACTTTTTAAAATAACAGATTGGTTATAATGGCTTTTGTTAACTATGTCTTCACTCTCAAAGAAATATCTTTGGATAGGGGTTAAAATAGAGGTGCCTGTGACGGCTGACTGATCAATCAAAACCACTTCACTCGTTATATAACGAGACAGATCCTCTAATACAGGATATTGTAGAATGTGTTCTACCTTAAGGCTATAGCCTTGCTGGCGTAGTCTTGATACAATTTGAATTGATTTTATTGAATCTCCCCCTAGATTATAAAAATTGTCCTTGATACTTATTGATTCATACTTAAGCACCTGTGCGCAGACTTCTACCAAAATACGCTGATGTACTGTAACCGGGGCTACATATTCATTCTTAATTAAATCTTTTGACAATACTGCAGGAAGATTATTACGATCAATCTTACCATTATTTGTCAATGGAATACTCTCTAGCTCTACATAAAAACCCGGAAGCATATACTGGGGAAGCTTTCCTGCAAGATATTGTGATAAATCATGCTTATCTATCGGGGAGCCGGAAACATAATATACCACCAGAATCTTATCTCCTCCATGTTCCTTAACTTCCGTAACTACGCTCTTTATATCTGCACTGTAAGTTAAAACATAACTGTCGATCTCTCCCAGCTCTATCCGATGCCCACGTATCTTTACCTGATGGTCGATTCTGCCTAAATACTCAATATTACCATCTGGCAACCAGCGTCCCAAATCTCCCGTACGATACATCTTTGTTCCTGGAACAAATGGATTATTTAAAAACTTATCTTCTGTCAATTCTTCAAGATTAAGATAACCTCGGGCCAGTCCTGAACCTGAAATGTAAAGCTCACCAACGACACCTATAGGTACAATGTGATGATATTTATCTAGTATGTAAACCTGAGTATTTGATATAGGCTTGCCGATTGGAACTGTAACAGCTTTTCTTTTAACTTTAAAAAAGGTACTATAAACAGTGTCTTCTGATGGTCCATAAATATTATATAATTTTAAAGATTCTAAAGGAACATGGCGAATATGCTTATAAGTTAACGCCTCGCCTGCTAAGTTCAGAATTTTTACATTTTCAAATAATTCTTCTGAAGAAATGCTCAATAAAACTGAAGGTACCGTATTAATTAAAATATTCTTATCTACTTTTGCATAATCGCTAATTTTAAAAGCATTTTGTAAGATTCTTAGCTTCTTACCACAAGAAAGAGCTAAAAACATTTCATATACAGAAATATCAAAACAATAAGAAGTCGCAGCATATATAATATCAAAATCTTCTTTCGGAAATACTGTTTGTGACCAATAGATTAGTGTAACCACATTTTTATGTTCAATCATTACCCCTTTAGGATTTCCTGTCGTTCCCGAAGTATAGATGATATAAGCCAAATGATCCGGCCTGATAAATATATCTACATTCTCTGTCGAATAGTAATTTCTTACCAATTCAAAATCCAAAAGAAAAGATTCGTCTATTGTTACCTTAGAATTGGTATCAGCCAAAATATAATCCTTTCTATCCTGCGGGTAATCTACATCAATTGGAACGTAAGCTCCTCCCGACTTCAATATCCCTAAAATACCCTCAATCATCTTATCACTTCGAGGAAGTTCAATACAGATCAAATCATCTCCATTTATGGAATATTTCTCACGTAAATAATGAGCCAGCTGATTCGATCTTGCATTCAGTTCAAAATAAGTCAATGAAATATCTTCATAGACAACCGCTATATGATCAGGCGTTATTAATACCTGTTTTTCAAATAAACTTATAATGGTTTCATCACTAGGGTAGTTAACTTCCGTAGAATTAAATGACTCCAAAATTGCCTTTTCTTCAGAACTTATGTAATCCAGAGATTTTAACGGAATTTCAGAAGAAAAAACAAACTGATGAAGTACTTCTTTAAAGTGAGATACCAAAAACTTCATTGAGGATGTCGAAAGCAATGAAGCATCATAACGGAACTCAATATGCAGACCGCCATGGTCAGGAACTGCTACAATCGTAAGGGGGTAATTTGTCTGTTCAAAAGAACCTACTGACTCAGACGATAAGCCCGCATATGAACTTGTTTCTACATTACCTTTATCATTCTTTACATAGTTCTCAAAAACAATAATATGATTTATCAGTTCTTTTCCTAAAGAGGATAAAGACTGGATCTCTGCCAAACTATTAAAGTGATAACGGCTACTCTGAATAGAATCCTGATGAATCTGATTTAATAAACTTCGTGGAGTATCCTCTTCCCCAATTCGTGCACATACGGGGATCGTATTGATAAAAAGGCCCACCATATTCTCAATACCTGGAATCTCTGCAGGTCTTCCGGATACTACGCTGCCAAAGACTACTTCTTCTGAGGAATTATATGAACTTAAAAGATAAGACCATGCTCCTTGAACGTAAGTGTTCAATGTAATCCCTAAATCTTGGCAGAAATTTTCAATAGCACCAAAATCATGATCTCTTATGCTAAGGGTTTCGGTAAGGTAATGGGAAGAGGATGCTTCATCTGTATTAACAAAAGGAATCAATGTAGGGGAATCAATGCCCTGAAGATAGTTTTTCCAATATGCTAAAGCTTCTTCTTTATCCACACTTTCAAGCCACTTAATATAGGATGAGTATTTCTCTGTATCAGGTAACGGAATCGAAATACCATTTTGAAGGCTCCCTAATATTGTGGAAAAATCATTAATTAAAATACTCAGGCACCAACCGTCCATAATGATATGGTGATGACTCCAAATAAACTCATAATATCCATCCGGTAATTCAACCACAAGTAAACGCATCTGCGTAGGCTCACTCAGAATAAAACCTCGGTCTATATCGCCTTGTTTAATATTATCTAATTCAAGTTCGGATGCCAGGATCAAATGCTTAAAGTCAACTCGAGCCTCTTTATGAACAATCTGTAAAGGAACTTCTCCATAACGGTTCTCAAAGGAAGTACGAAGAATGGTATAACGGTTAACCAATGCTCCAAATGCCTTTTCTATCAGAGATAAATCTAGGTCAGAAGCCTTAACACGATAGGAGGTCTGCATAAAATATGACAAACCTTTAGGATTTACTAACCAATGGTAATACAATCCTTGCTGCATCGGAGAAAGTTCGTAAATATCTTCTATTTCAGCATCTTTACTGATTTCTTCAATGATACTGAATGATAAGCCTTTGTATTTGTAAGTAAGGTCTGATGGGGTTAAAGCCACTGATGAATCTTCGCTTTCTCTGATCATAGATTCTAAATGAGACTGATATGCTGATAAAAGAGACTCTATCGTATTTGCTGTAAATACTTTATTCGAGAAACGAATATTGATATTCATTACTCCATTAACCGTCATCCCGGAAACATCCAGTAAGATATCTGTAAATAAATTATCCAAGGAAACGGAAGGACCTATATTTTCAGAACTATAACTGAATAATGATTGAGATTCTCCTGTATCATAATTTCCTGCATCATCAAAGTCGCCAAGGTAGTTAAACTGTAACCAAGCCAAACTCTTTGGAGTAAATGGCTCATTCAGATAATTCAGAATACCATAACCGATTCCTTTATTCGGAATCTCTCGCATACCCTCCTTTACACTTACCATGACGGGTTGGCTATCATCACTGATATCAAGATTAAAAGGATACACACTGGTAAACCAACCCACCGTACGGCTGATATCTAAACCTGTACCCATAGTCTCACGACCATGGCCTTCCATCAAAACTTTCGTCTTGCATACTCCAAACTGATCCTTTAGAGACAATGCTAAGCCGGTTAATAAAACATCATTGATCTCTGCATTATACTTCCTACCCGCAAGTGTTTGTAGTAATTTTGTAGTATCGGTATTCAGGTCAAAACCTAAGCTGTTTTCTAAGATCTGTTTGCCTTTCACCGGATAATCCGTAGTAATGGAAGCATATGTTTCGGATTCTATTCCTTCCCAATACAAACGCTCTTTAGATAATGCTGAGCTTTTGCTATAATCCTCCAATGCGTTACCCCAACGCTGGAAAGAATCTGTCTTGGAGGGAAGCTCATAAGATAGCCCCTGAACTTCCGATTTGTATAACTTTCCTAAATCTTCCAACAAGATACGCCATGATACACCATCAACTACCAAGTGATGAACCACTAATATAAGACGCTCGCCATCACTCATTGATACATGGCCTACATGAAATAGAACTCCTGAAGTTATATCTATGGAGCTTTGAAGCTCCTCGCCTATCTCTTGTAATCGGGATAATTCTTCTGAGTTACTTCCGCTATCTTTTAGATCAAAAGATTGCAAATGATAGTGATTATTTTCTATTCCTGAATTATATTGAACCCAAAATCCAGCTTTCTCGCTATAAACCATTCTCAAGGCATCATGATGCTCGACAAGACGTTTTATAGAAGTTTCTAATGCAGCTACCGAAAGCTTTTCTGTACTCTTTAGGATAACAGACTGGTTATAATGATTCTTGTTAACAATATCCTCACTCTCAAAGAAATATCTTTGGATAGGAGTAAGTATACTTTCTCCTATAACAACAGACTGATCAATCTCAACAATATCTGTCGTGATATAACCTGCCAGCTCTTCTAAAATCGGATACTGAAGAATATGTTCTACCTTAAGGCTATACCCTTGCTGACGAAGCCTGGAAACGATCTGAATTGATTTTATGGAATCTCCTCCAAGGTTATAATAATTGTCTCGAATACTGATAGGTCTATACTTTAAGACCTGCTCACAAATAGAAACCAGCACTTGTTCTTCTTCATTTCTCGCCGCTACATATTCATTTTTAATCATATCCGTACTGCTTACCTCAGGTAAACTCTTTCGGTCAACCTTCCCGTTGCTCGTTAAAGGAATATGATCCAATTCTACATAAAAACCCGGAAGCATATACTGGGGAAGCTTTCCTGCAAGATATTGTGATAAATCATGCTTATCTATCGGGGAGCCGGAAACATAATATACCACCAGAATCTTATCTCCTCCATGTTCCTTAACTTCAGTAACTACGCTCTTTATATCTGCATTGTAAGTTAAAACATAACTGTCGATCTCTCCCAGCTCTATCCGATGCCCACGTATCTTTACCTGATGGTCAATTCTGCCTAAATACTCAATATTACCATCTGGCAACCAGCGTCCCAAATCTCCCGTACGGTACATCTTTGTTCCTGGAACAAATGGATTGTCTAAAAACTTATCTTCTGTCAATTCTTCAAGATTAAGATAGCCTCGGGCCAGTCCTGAACCCGAAATGTAAAGCTCACCAACAACACCTATAGGTACAATGTGATGATATTTATCTAGTATGTAACAGCCCAATGTCGCAATAGGTTTGCCTATATTAGATAAAGAGCGTGTCATATCTGCAGCGCTAAGTTCTTTATAGGTAACATGGACGGTAGTTTCTGTGATTCCGTACATATTAATCATACGGATTTCCGGATATTTACGATGAAAATCCTGTAGCATAAGAGGATTAAGGGCCTCTCCTCCAAAGATTATGTATCGCAAAGCCAACTGCCCTTGATTAAATAATTTATCATATTCCGACAGGTTATAAAAAGCAGCTGGGGTCTGGTTTAATATAGTTATATTGTTCTTGATAAGATAGCTTAAAAAGGAGCCAGGATCCTGAGCTGTCTTTCTGGTGATTACATGAAGACTTCCTCCGTAGAGTAAAGCGCCATAACACTCCCATACCGAAAAATCAAAATTATAGGAATGGAATAATGTCCAGGAATCATTACTATTAAAATCATAAAGCGAATGATCATTAAACAATAAACGAACCACATTTTTATGTTCAATCATTACCCCTTTAGGATTTCCTGTCGTTCCCGAAGTATAGATGATATAAGCCAAATGATCCGGCCTGATAAATATATCTACATTCTCTGTCGAATAGTAATTTCTTACCAATTCAAAATCCAAAAGAAAAGATTCGTCTATTGTTACCTTAGAATTGGTATCAGCCAAAATATAATCCTTTCTATCCTGCGGGTAATCTACATCAATTGGAACGTAAGCTCCTCCCGACTTCAATATCCCTAAAATACCCTCAATCATCTTATCACTTCGAGGAAGTTCAATACAGATCAAATCATCTCCATTTATGGAATATTTCTCACGTAAATAATGAGCCAGCTGATTCGATCTTGCATTCAGTTCAAAATAAGTCAATGAAATATCTTCATAGACAACCGCTATATGATCAGGCGTTATTAATACCTGTTTTTCAAATAAACTTATAATGGTTTCATCACTAGGGTAGTTAACTTCCGTAGAATTAAATGACTCCAAAATTGCCTTTTCTTCAGAACTTATGTAATCCAGAGATTTTAACGGAATTTCAGAAGAAAAAACAAACTGATGAAGTACTTCTTTAAAGTGAGATATAAATCCAATAATTGTTTCTTTGTTATAAATGTCTACATTAAATGTTGTAATCATTTCTAAAAAAGATCCTTTATTTATAAACTCAAAGTTAATATCAAAAGCTCTCTTAGTAAATCCTATTTCTACGATTTCATCATTGTATATTTCATTGAGTTCATTATCCAGATAATCCTGAAAAACCACAGTGATATCAAATAAGGAATTTCTCGAAACATCTGGGGATAATTGTAAATCTTCAATTAACAAATCAAAAGGGTAATCCTGATATGTAAAAGCTTTTGTAAAAGACTCCTTTACCTTTCTGAATATATCTGTTGAAGTATCTTTTTGAGGTTCCAATACGGTATTTAGTACGATGGTATTCACAAAAAGCCCAGGCATTTCATTAAGGCTTGGATGATTTCTTCCGGAAGTAAAAGTCCCTAATGTAATGTCATTTTCTGAAGTATATTTATTTAATATGACATAAATAGCGCTCAGTAAACTTACATTTAAAGTTCCTTTGTTATCTTTAGCAAATGCTTCCAACTTTTGGGTAAGTCCTGAAGAAATAACTGTCTTTAATGAGTAGCTGTTAAATGTTTTAACGGATGGTCTTTTAACATAAGAAGGTAAATCGATTGTTGGAATTTTTTTAGACAAAAGCTCTACCCAATATCGTTGCGCAACATTATAACTTCCATTATTAACTGCCTCAAGTTTCCAATATGTATAATCCAGATACTGTAACTTTGGAGTACTTATTTCTTCTGAATGCAATATTGCAAAATAATAGTTCAAAATATTTTGCTTTATAATATTCAAAGACACTCCATCAATAATAATATGATGGAAGATAAAATATACAACAATCTTATCTTTAAGCTCAAAAATTTTACATCTAAGCAAGGATCCTTTAGTCAGATCGAATGCCAATGAATTCAAGTCTTGAACAGCATTTTCTATTACTTTTATAGCATCTGATTCATCCTTAAGATCAATAATTTCAACATCAAATCCTGTATTATCTTCCTCTAAAACGCTTTGCTTTATTTCTCCTTTGTTGTTAAGATTAAATACCGTTCTGAAAATCTCAAAGTTTTTGATCAATTGTAAAACAGCAAGTCTGACTATTTCCAGATTATAAGTTGAAGGAAGCTCAATAGGATAATTGATATGATAAGATTTAGATCCTTCCTCAGTAAGACTTTGTAACCACAACCTTTTCTGAGCATCTGAAACAGGATGATCTTTTCCGGTAGCGGTATGTTTGGTAATGCTATTAGAATTATGCTTTAGGATATAGGATATGATCTCCTCTTTATAAAGCCTAATTCGTTTGATAAGACTTTCTTCAATATCTTCTGTGGTGTCAATAACAAGGTTATTATCTTTTACAGAAATGTAAATATTTTTATCTTTTAATTCTTCTAATAAATTTAACATATAATGGTAAAGAATAGGATTTATATGATGATAGTCTTTCGGTCCGGCTCATTGCTGACTACTGTTTTTGAAACAAATAATATCATTTCTATATGAAGGGCAAGATCTTTTATTGTAGGGGCAGCATAAAGATCTTGGGGAGTTAGTTCCAGATTGAATTCTTTATTTACACTTTTCAAAACGGTCATTGCTTTTAATGAATCTCCACCTAATTCGAAGAAATTATCTTTAGTTCCAACTTTTTTAGGCTCAAAAAAGGTATTAAATAATCTACAAAGTTTAATTTCTGTAGTTGAAACAGGCTCTACATAATCGGTGCTATATAGATTGGCTGAGGAAATAAAATCTGCCGGACTATCTTGTATTTTATAATCATAAGTCAGGTACTGATTGGGATTTTTAATAGATGCAACGATGTGATGATTTTGTGCATTGGAAAACACTGTGGTTTTAAATATTTCAATGAGCTTAATATCATTTATTGCTCCCTCACTGTACCCGTCCAGATTGATGCTGGTCCAATTTTCAGGCTTAGATTTACCTATAAAATAATCCATATAAGAATTGGCTACGGAATAAGCTCCAAAGGTCTGACCACCAAGTACCGCTGATAAACTGGAACTAATCCATACAAAATCAAGGTTTCTGCTGGAGAAAATTTCATATAAGTTGATAATTCCCTGAACTTTTGAAGACAGCTGATCCTGAATCGTTTCCACATCAATATGCTCTATAAGTTTTAAAGAGTCGTCCGAAGGGCTTCCAGTTAAGTTTAATACTCCATTAATTTTTCCACATTCCTGTTCTATAAGAGTAACTGTTGATCCAAAAGCCTCAAGGTTAGAAATATCAGAAGTAAAATAAGACACCTCGTTCCCTATTCTACTTTTGAATATTTCATCCAACTTATCAACTGATTTTCTGCCAACAACAACAACTTTAGCGTTGCTTTTTAACAGGTAACTAATCAAAATTGTCCCGATTTTGCCAAAACCTCCAATTACAAGAATAACTTTGGAATCGAGCTGAACATTATAATTTTCCTCACTCCGTCTTTCGTAAAAAGGAATATATCTTTGATCTCCTTTATAAGTTACAACAGGATCTGAAAAGTTGTATTTTATTTCATCAATTAATTTTTGATAAGAAATATCATTTCCTGACGGAACATCTAAAAGAAAACTGAATATATTTTTATTTTCCTGTGCGCATACATATAGCTGACTAAAAGAAGATAGTAATGTTATATTGCTATTTTCATTAATTTCCATGTTATTATAATGACCCAATAAAGTAATCTTATGGGTTGACATTGAATCCTTAGAGATTAAAAATTTTCCGATGATATTAAATAATTTGAAAACAGAAACCATTGCACTTAATAGATTATCCTGTATGTTCCAAGTGAAAACAATTTGATAATTAGTACTATCAGTATTAATAATTCTATCCAAATAATCCTTAACATTTGCTAGATTTATTTCCTCATTTTCATTAAAAAAATCATTCCTTTCTAACTCTATAAAGTCAATTTTCCTGCTTGCCAGTTCAAGAATTATACTTTGCGATAAATCACTGTTTTCCGAAAAAATAATGTAGGTTGCCTTCTCCTCTTTTGCATCTTTAAACAATTGACTATTCTTCCACTTTTTCTGATATAAAAGGTCTAAAAACAAAGAGTTATTATCAATGTTAAATTGCTTAAAAGGATTGACATGAAAATCCAGTTTATTTTTTTCAAATGGATAAGTGGGTAATGAAATTTTCTTTTTCCTTTTATTTTGATAATATTTACTCCAATCTATATTAATACCAGATTGCCACAATTCTCCCAAAGCTTTGTGCAAAAACTTCTGTTCTTCATTTTCATTGAACTTTGGCAATACTCTAATAATGGCATTATCTTTATAACACTCGTTTTGTTTAATTGCATTTGTTAATGTAGAAGGCCCTAATTCAATGAATATATACTCCTTTGACTCCCTCAGAATATTTTTAATCCCTTTTTCAAAAAGAACTGTATTCAGCATTTGTTCTTTCCAATATTGAGATGATTTCGCTTCATCATTTGAAATAAAATTGGCAGTAAGATTAGATATATATGGAATTTCTGGTTCCAATAAATTAATTTCAGAAAATAAATTTTCAAAATCTGAAGAAATATCATCCATCATATGAGAATGGAAAGCGTGTGAGGTTTTTAAAAGTGTGGTTGTAATATTTTTTTTATTAAATATATTGATACACTCCTGAATATCTTCTTCTGTTCCTGATAAAACTGTTGTATGACCTGAATTGATCGCTGCGATTGAAACATTATTCGTTATTTCATTTTTTACTTGTTCAAAAGAAGCATTTACGGCCATCATTTTCCCGGTTGGTAATTTACTCATCAGCAAAGCTCTTTCTGCCACCAACAATAATCCGTCTTCAAAAGAAAGTACTCCAGAAATACATGCAGCAGCATATTCTCCCAGACTATGACCTATCATTAATGAAGGTTTTATACCTATTTCAATAAAAAATTTTGCCAATGCATACTCAATAAGAAATAATAAAGGTTGGGTATATTTTGTTTCGTTAATTTTTAAAGGATCGAAAATATCAGTGCCACCATATCCTAGGATGTGAGAATAATCTGTATTAAATTTATTTTTCAGAATTAAAAGCCCTTGATCTATATACTGCTTAAAACCCTCTTCTTGTTGATAAAGCTGTTCTCCCATTTTAAAATATTGTGCTCCCTGCCCGGGAAATATAAAAACAATAGGCTGAGAAGATTTTGCTTTTTGGTAGAGATCTTTTTTAGTTTCTAGTTTATTTAATAAATCTTCTCTGTCTTTGAAAACGACAGTATTTCTATAATCAAATTGAGCCCTTCCTGTGTTTAAAGAATAGGAAAGGTCTGAAAGGTTAATTTCATGATTTTTGGTGATAATTTTTTTTAGCTTTGTAAAATATTGCCTTAAAGCTTCAGGTCTTTTGGCAGAGTAGGCTATGACATTACTTACCTGTTTATCCTTATGATTGTTTGTATGATCAGGTACAAAATTTTCTAAAATTGCGTGAGCATTGGTTCCCCCAATTCCGAAACTGCTTACTCCCGCAATTAATGGACCATTATCTTTCGTTTCCCATAGTTTTGCTTGAGTATTAACATAAAATGGCCCCTTATTAAAACTTATTTCTGAATTTGCTTTTACATAATGTAAAGATGGTGGTATTATCCTATTTTTTAAAGATAAGGCTGTTTTAATAATTCCAGCAATCCCTGCTGCATTACCAGTATGTCCTAAGTTAGACTTTACAGTTCCTATGGCGCACGTTAAAGTTTGATCATAATTAAATGACTTATTAAGAGCCTCTATTTCAATAGGATCCCCCAGTTTTGTCCCGGTACCATGAGTCTCTATATAAGAAATCTCATTAAGGGAAACCTTAGCAAAATTATGAGCTTGTTTTATACAATCAACTTGGCCTGATATGCTGGGTGCTGTGTATCCTACTTTTCTTTTTCCGTCATTGTTAACGGCAGTTGCTCTTATAATCGCATAGATCTGATCGTTATCATTAAGAGCATCTTCTAATCTCTTCAATACAACCACACCACCACCTTCTGTACCTACTGTTCCACTAGAATTTTCATCAAACGCCCTGCAATGCCCATCTTTAGAAGAGATCATACCTTCTTCATACATATACCCTTTTTCATCTTTGGTATTTAAGGCAATTCCTCCTACAACCGACATGGAACACTCTCTTAGTAACAAAGCCCTACATGCAGTATGTATAGCCACCAGTGAGCTTGAGCATGCAGTATCCATAAAAATACTTGGTCCCTTTAAATTCAGGTTATATGAAATTAAAGAACTGCAAAAATTTTTATTGTTGATTTGTGACAAATAAAAAGGATCAACTGTATCTTTTTTATTAATAGTTGTATGAGCGATCCAATTGAAATTATCCGGAGCAGTAAGATATAAACCTACTTTGTCCTGAATTTTTGATGGATCATAGCATGAATCTTCAAATGCATTCCATACCAATTGATGTAAAATTCTGGTTTGCGGATCCATACTGTTAGCTTCATCCTTGGTGTAACCAAAAAATGAATAATCAAAGCTATCAGAGTGATCTATAAATGTTTTTACTTTTACATACCCAGGATCTTGAATGGTCTTGGCTTCTACTCCGCTTTCCAATAATTCCTGATCTGTATAAAATTCAATCAGTTCATTTCCATTGGCGAGTTCTTCCCAAAATGTAAGGGGATTATCGCAACCGGAAAATATACATGAAACACCTATTATTGCTATATCTCTTTTTAAAGATTCTCTTTGCATGGTAAAATTTATTCGAAAAGGTTATCAATAAGGTTATCTACATGATCCGACAGGTTTTGATCTTCGACTGTGGTTTCTTCAGTATATGAACTCATGTTTTGTATAAACTGGGCTAACTCTGATACGTTTGGATAAGAAAAGAATTTGGCTATGTCTATCTCTAAACCAAAATTTTTGCGTAAAAGCTGAGAGAACTTTACAATGGATAATGAATTTAATCCCATATCGAAGAAATTGGTCTGGATACTGATATCTTCTTTCTGATAATTTAAAATTTTTGATAGCAGCTCAACCAATAGCAGTTCAGTTTCTGTACTTGGGGCTACATATTCATTTTTAATCATATCCGTACTGCTTACCTCAGGTAAACTCTTTCGGTCAACCTTCCCGTTGCTCGTTAAAGGAATATGATCCAATTCTACATAAAAACCCGGAAGCATATACTGGGGAAGCTTTCCTGCAAGATATTGTGATAAATCATGCTTATCTATCGGGGAGCCGGAAACATAATATACCACCAGAATCTTATCTCCTCCATGTTCCTTAACTTCAGTAACTACGCTCTTTATATCTGCATTGTAAGTTAAAACATAACTGTCGATCTCTCCCAGCTCTATCCGATGCCCACGTATCTTTACCTGATGGTCAATTCTGCCTAAATACTCAATATTACCATCTGGCAACCAGCGTCCCAAATCTCCCGTACGGTACATCTTTGTTCCTGGAACAAATGGATTGTCTAAAAACTTATCTTCTGTCAATTCTTCAAGATTAAGATAGCCTCGGGCCAGTCCTGAACCCGAAATGTAAAGCTCACCAACGACACCTATAGGTACAATGTGATGATATTTATCTAGTATGTAACAGCCCAATGTCGCAATAGGTTTGCCTATATTAGATAAAGAGCGTGTCATATCTGCAGCGCTAAGTTCTTTATAGGTAACATGGACGGTAGTTTCTGTGATTCCGTACATATTAATCATACGGATTTCCGGATATTTACGATGAAAATCCTGTAGCATAAGAGGATTAAGGGCCTCTCCTCCAAAGATTATGTATCGCAAAGCCAACTGCCCTTGATTAAATAATTTATCATATTCCGACAGGTTATAAAAAGCAGCTGGGGTCTGGTTTAATATAGTTATATTGTTCTTGATAAGATAGCTTAAAAAGGAGCCAGGATCCTGAGCTGTCTTTCTGGTGATTACATGAAGACTTCCTCCGTAGAGTAAAGCGCCATAACACTCCCATACCGAAAAATCAAAATTATAGGAATGGAATAATGTCCAGGAATCATTACTATTAAAATCATAAAGCGAATGATCATTAAACAATAAACGAACCACATTTTTATGTTCAATCATTACCCCTTTAGGATTTCCTGTCGTTCCCGAAGTATAGATGATATAAGCCAAATGATCCGGCCTGATAAATATATCTACATTCTCTGTCGAATAGTAATTTCTTACCAATTCAAAATCCAAAAGAAAAGATTCGTCTATTGTTACCTTAGAATTGGTATCAGCCAAAATATAATCCTTTCTATCCTGCGGGTAATCTACATCAATTGGAACGTAAGCTCCTCCCGACTTCAATATCCCTAAAATACCCTCAATCATCTTATCACTTCGAGGAAGTTCAATACAGATCAAATCATCTCCATTTATGGAATATTTCTCACGTAAATAATGAGCCAGCTGATTCGATCTTGCATTCAGTTCAAAATAAGTCAATGAAATATCTTCATAGACAACCGCTATATGATCAGGCGTTATTAATACCTGTTTTTCAAATAAACTTATAATGGTTTCATCACTAGGGTAGTTAACTTCCGTAGAATTAAATGACTCCAAAATTGCCTTTTCTTCAGAACTTATGTAATCCAGAGATTTTAACGGAATTTCAGAAGAAAAAACAAACTGATGAAGTACTTCTTTAAAGTGAGATACCAAAAACTTCATTGAGGATGTCGAAAGCAATGAAGCATCATAACGGAACTCAATATGCAGACCGCCATGGTCAGGAACTGCTACAATCGTAAGGGGGTAATTTGTCTGTTCAAAAGAACCTACTGACTCAGACGATAAGCCCGCATATGAACTTGTTTCTACATTACCTTTATCATTCTTTACATAGTTCTCAAAAACAATAATATGATTTATCAGTTCTTTTCCTAAAGAGGATAAAGACTGGATCTCTGCCAAACTATTAAAGTGATAACGGCTACTCTGAATAGAATCCTGATGAATCTGATTTAATAAACTTCGTGGAGTATCCTCTTCCCCAATTCGTGCACATACGGGGATCGTATTGATAAAAAGGCCCACCATATTCTCAATACCTGGAATCTCTGCAGGTCTTCCGGATACTACGCTGCCAAAGACTACTTCTTCTGAGGAATTATATGAACTTAAAAGATAAGACCATGCTCCTTGAACGTAAGTGTTCAATGTAATCCCTAAATCTTGGCAGAAATTTTCAATAGCACCAAAATCATGATCTCTTATGCTAAGGGTTTCGGTAAGGTAATGGGAAGAGGATGCTTCATCTGTATTAACAAAAGGAATCAATGTAGGGGAATCAATGCCCTGAAGATAGTTTTTCCAATATGCTAAAGCTTCTTCTTTATCCACACTTTCAAGCCACTTAATATAGGATGAGTATTTCTCTGTATCAGGTAACGGAATCGAAATACCATTTTGAAGGCTCCCTAATATTGTGGAAAAATCATTAATTAAAATACTCAGGCACCAACCGTCCATAATGATATGGTGATGACTCCAAATAAACTCATAATATCCATCCGGTAATTCAACCACAAGTAAACGCATCTGCGTAGGCTCACTCAGAATAAAACCTCGGTCTATATCGCCTTGTTTAATATTATCTAATTCAAGTTCGGATGCCAGGATCAAATGCTTAAAGTCAACTCGAGCCTCTTTATGAACAATCTGTAAAGGAACTTCTCCATAACGGTTCTCAAAGGAAGTACGAAGAATGGTATAACGGTTAACCAATGCTCCAAATGCCTTTTCTATCAGAGATAAATCTAGGTCAGAAGCCTTAACACGATAGGAGGTCTGCATAAAATATGACAAACCTTTAGGATTTACTAACCAATGGTAATACAATCCTTGCTGCATCGGAGAAAGTTCGTAAATATCTTCTATTTCAGCATCTTTACTGATTTCTTCAATGATACTGAATGATAAGCCTTTGTATTTGTAAGTAAGGTCTGATGGGGTTAAAGCCACTGATGAATCTTCGCTTTCTCTGATCATAGATTCTAAATGAGACTGATATGCTGATAAAAGAGACTCTATCGTATTTGCTGTAAATACTTTATTCGAGAAACGAATATTGATATTCATTACTCCATTAACCGTCATCCCGGAAACATCCAGTAAGATATCTGTAAATAAATTATCCAAGGAAACGGAAGGACCTATATTTTCAGAACTATAACTGAATAATGATTGAGATTCTCCTGTATCATAATTTCCTGCATCATCAAAGTCGCCAAGGTAGTTAAACTGTAACCAAGCCAAACTCTTTGGAGTAAATGGCTCATTCAGATAATTCAGAATACCATAACCGATTCCTTTATTCGGAATCTCTCGCATACCCTCCTTTACACTTACCATGACGGGTTGGCTATCATCACTGATATCAAGATTAAAAGGATACACACTGGTAAACCAACCCACCGTACGGCTGATATCTAAACCTGTACCCATAGTCTCACGACCATGGCCTTCCATCAAAACTTTCGTCTTGCATACTCCAAACTGATCCTTTAGAGACAATGCTAAGCCGGTTAATAAAACATCATTGATCTCTGCATTATACTTCCTACCCGCAAGTGTTTGTAGTAATTTTGTAGTATCGGTATTCAGGTCAAAACCTAAGCTGTTTTCTAAGATCTGTTTGCCTTTCACCGGATAATCCGTAGTAATGGAAGCATATGTTTCGGATTCTATTCCTTCCCAATACAAACGCTCTTTAGATAATGCTGAGCTTTTGCTATAATCCTCCAATGCGTTACCCCAACGCTGGAAAGAATCTGTCTTGGAGGGAAGCTCATAAGATAGCCCCTGAACTTCCGATTTGTATAACTTTCCTAAATCTTCCAACAAGATACGCCATGATACACCATCAACTACCAAGTGATGAACCACTAATATAAGACGCTCGCCATCACTCATTGATACATGGCCTACATGAAATAGAACTCCTGAAGTTATATCTATGGAGCTTTGAAGCTCCTCGCCTATCTCTTGTAATCGGGATAATTCTTCTGAGTTACTTCCGCTATCTTTTAGATCAAAAGATTGCAAATGATAGTGATTATTTTCTATTCCTGAATTATATTGAACCCAAAATCCAGCTTTCTCGCTATAAACCATTCTCAAGGCATCATGATGCTCGACAAGACGTTTTATAGAAGTTTCTAATGCAGCTACCGAAAGCTTTTCTGTACTCTTTAGGATAACAGACTGGTTATAATGATTCTTGTTAACAATATCCTCACTCTCAAAGAAATATCTTTGGATAGGAGTAAGTATACTTTCTCCTATAACAACAGACTGATCAATCTCAACAATATCTGTCGTGATATAACCTGCCAGCTCTTCTAAAATCGGATACTGAAGAATATGTTCTACCTTAAGGCTATACCCTTGCTGACGAAGCCTGGAAACGATCTGAATTGATTTTATGGAATCTCCTCCAAGGTTATAATAATTGTCTCGAATACTGATAGGTCTATACTTTAAGACCTGCTCACAAATAGAAACCAGCACTTGTTCTTCTTCATTTCTCGCCGCTACATATTCATTTTTAATCATATCCGTACTGCTTACCTCAGGTAAACTCTTTCGGTCAACCTTCCCGTTGCTCGTTAAAGGAATATGATCCAATTCTACATAAAAACCCGGAAGCATATACTGGGGAAGCTTTCCTGCAAGATATTGTGATAAATCATGCTTATCTATCGGGGAGCCGGAAACATAATATACCACCAGAATCTTATCTCCTCCATGTTCCTTAACTTCAGTAACTACGCTCTTTATATCTGCATTGTAAGTTAAAACATAACTGTCGATCTCTCCCAGCTCTATCCGATGCCCACGTATCTTTACCTGATGGTCAATTCTGCCTAAATACTCAATATTACCATCTGGCAACCAGCGTCCCAAATCTCCCGTACGGTACATCTTTGTTCCTGGAACAAATGGATTGTCTAAAAACTTATCTTCTGTCAATTCTTCAAGATTAAGATAGCCTCGGGCCAGTCCTGAACCCGAAATGTAAAGCTCACCAACAACACCTATAGGTACTAAATGACCGTGTGAATCAAGAATGTAAATTTGAGTATTGGCAATAGGCTTGCCAATCGGTATGGCAGATGATTTCAGCTCACTCCCTTTTTCTATTTTATATACAGTAGCACAAATACTTGTCTCGGTTGGTCCATAAGCATTGTAGAAAGTACCATACTTTAGGTATTCTTTTGTTTTAACGATAACGGCCGATTCCCCTGCTGTAATTAATCCCTTTAATTTCTGAAGCTTATTGACATTTAATAAACTGAAAAAGGCAGGAGGCAAGGTCACTAAATCGATCGAGTGTTTTTCTACATATTCCTCAAAAGCATACGCATCTTTTCTCACTGAATCACTAAGAATATGAAGAGACTTGCCACAAAGCAGTGTCATAAATATCTCTGAAATAGATGCATCAAATGAAAAAGAAGCAAACTGAGCTACATTTTCACACGAGGGTACTTCAAAGAAGTCTTTCTGGAAAAGCATCGTATTCAAAATACCTCGATGGGTATTCAAAACTCCTTTGGGCTCTCCGGTGGAACCGGAGGTATAAATGATATAGGCAATATCATCTTTTCCTAAAACTTCGGACTTGAAATCTGAAGCATCTTCATCTGTAAACTCTAAATCTATTGAAAATGAATTACCAGAATAGAAATCCAGATCAAAGAAATAGTAAGATTCAGTGATTAGTAAAGATAAACCAGATGTCATCACCTCTTTTCTCGATTTAGGAAGGTTAGCATCAATAGGTACATAAATTGCTCCTAATTTTAGTATCCCCAGTATAGAAATAATCTGATTCTCACCTCGATTAAGCATCACTCCTACCTGATCGCCTTTCTTAATCCCATAAGTATCTTTTAGCTGATGGGCAAGGCAAGATGCCTTGGCATTCAATTCTGCATAGCTCAATCTAATATCCTCAAAAACAACAGCAGTACTGTCTGGGGTAAGACTTATCTGATCTTCAAATAAACTTACAATAGTTTTATCTTCGGGATATAAAACCAAGGTGGAATTAAAGTGTTTTAATAATTCTTCACGAGCTTCAAAAGTTAAATAATCAATTTCTGAAAGTGGGGTATTAATATGAGTTTTAAATTGGTTAAGTGTATTTTTAAAATGAGAAACTAAAACCTTGATATAAGAAGAATATACAGATGCGTTGTATTCAAAATCTATATGTAAATAATCTTCGTAAGGTTCTACTACTAATGTAAAGTTATAATTGGACTGGTCAAAAACTTTTATATTTTCAAAATTTTCATTAGGTTCATTCTTCACATAGTTTTCGAATATAATAATGTTGCTCAACAAATCTTTACCTAAAGGAGATAAAGATTGTACTTCAGCCAAGCTGTTAAAATGATACTCTGTGTTTTGTATAGAATCCTGATGTACTTTCTTCAATAAGCTATACGGTGTGTCATCATTTTTAACCGAAATCCTTACAGGAATGGTATTGATGAACAACCCTACCATATGCTCTATGTTATCAATCTCAGCTGGTCTTCCCGACACAACAGCTCCGAATATAATTTCTTCTGAAGAATTGTATTTACTTAAAAGATAAGACCAAATAGCTTGTATATAAGTATTGAGAGTGACTCCCAAATTTTGGCACAGCTGGCTAATTTCTTTAAATTCATCTCCCGTTACATTAAATTTCTCGGTAACGAAATGAGGCAACTCATCTTTGGTTCTTTTCTCAAAAGGGATGAGGGTTGGAGCGCTAATTCCTTCTAAATAGTTTTTCCAGTGAAGCATTGAAGAGTCTTTATCAATTCCTCCAAGCCATTTAAGATAAGCAGAATATTTCTGAGGCTCCGGTAAATTGATTTCCAGACCTTGCTTAACCGAATCTAGTATTGCAGAGAAATCATTGATTAGAATACTTAAGCACCAGCCATCCATTACAATATGGTGATAGCTCCATATAAACTCATATGTATCGTTTGGTAATTTAACTATTATTAGACGCATTTGAGTAGGTTTACTCAGGTCAAAACCACGGGTAATATCATTTTGCTTAATACTCTCCAGATCGATTTCTAAAGAATCTTCAGATGCTATGGTAAGGTATTCAAAATCAACTTGTGCTTTCTTATGAACAATCTGCAAAGGAACTTCTCCAAAACGATTGTCAAATGAAGTTCGTAAAACCGTATAACGATTGACAAGAATTCCAAAGGCTCTTTCTACTTCTAATACTTCAAAACCCTCGAATTTAGATCTGTAGGAGGTCTGCATAAAATATGCAGATCCTTTCGGAGCCGCCATCCAATGATAATACAATCCCTGTTGCATCGGAGAAAGTTCATAAATATCTTCAATATCAAAACTCTTATTAATCTCCTGAATAGTATTGAATGGCAACTCTTTATAAGTAAGATCCGATGGGGTTAAAATTACTTCTGATTCTTTCTCCTTATGAATCATTTTTTCTAAATGACTCTGATAATTGTCCATCAATTTCTGAACTGTTGCTGCATGAAAGACACTACTAGAATAACGGATCGTGAGATTCATTTTACCACTAATCGTAATTCCCGAAACATCTAATAAAATGTCCGTTCCAAGGTTTTCTTCAGATACCGAAATGCCGATAGACTCTGAGCTATAATAAAACTGATGTCCTATAGCATCATCAAAATCTCCTAGGTAGTTGAATTGAATAGATGGGTTATTTGTTGATGAAAATGAATCTCCCAGATAATTTAAGATTCCGTAACCGATTCCTTTGTTTGGAATTCCCCGTAAGCCATCCTTTACACTAACTAAAGCCGGTTGGTTATTATTGCTGATATCAAGGCTAAAAGGATATAAAGTGGTAAACCATCCTACTGTTCTGCTGATATCAAGACCTGTACTCATAGCCTCTCTGCCATGACCTTCCATTAAGATTTTAGTCTTATTAATTCCAAACTCCTCTTGTAGTGACAATGCCAGACCCGTTAATAATACATCATTAATTTCTGCACTGTACTCTTTACCTACATGGGTTTGTAATAATTTCGTAGACTCTTCATTCAACGAAAAGTTTATGCTGGTATCTAAAATATGTTTGCCGTTCAAAGTATAATCAGTGGCTATAGCAGGATAAACATCTGATTCTATACTATCCCAATACAAATACTCTTTGGAAAGAATAGGACTCTTACTGTAAGCTTCCAAAGTGGTGCCCCAACTCTGAAAAGAATCTGTCTTGGATGGAAGTTCATAAGATACTCCTTTAATTCCAGAGTCATATAAGTTTCCTAAATCTTCCAGCAAAATCCTCCAGGAAACTCCATCTACAACCAAGTGATGGATAACTAATATTATTCTATCCATATCGCTCATCGAAACATGGCCTATATGGAATAGAATACCCGATTCTATATCTATATTACTCTGGAGATGCTCGCCTATTTTTTCTAAAGAAGCAAGTTCTGCTTCGAGAGAACCCTCTTCTCTTACATCAAAATATTCAAAATGGTAATGATTCCCTTCTGTTCCTGAGTTATACTGACTCCATTTTCCATTCTCCTCACGATACAACATCCTTAAAGCGTCATGATGATTAACTAAAGACTGGATTGAAGATTCCAATACAGAATATGAAAGTCTTTCGCTGCTCTTTAAAATAACAGCTTGGTTATAATGGTTTTTATTAACTATATTTTCATTCCCGAAGAAATATCTTTGGATAGGGGTAAGAACACTATCTCCCGTAACTGCTGATTGGTTAATCTCGGAAACATCTATTGTAATGTAACGAGCTAGCTCTTCTAATACAGGATAGCGTAAAATATGTTCTACCTTAAGGTTATAACCGAGCTGACGTAATCTTGATACAATCTGAATTGATTTTATTGAATCTCCTCCCAGATTATAATAATTATCACGGATACTAATAGGATTATACTTCAATACTTGTTCAAAAACAGATACTAAAGCGTGTTCTTCTGAGCTTCTTGGAGCAATATACTCTGTCTTTATTAAATCTATTGAACTTACCTCAGGAAGCATTTTTCTATCGATTTTACCATTACTGGTTAAGGGCATGCTTTCCAAGGCTACATAAAAACTTGGAAGCATATATTGAGGTAATTTGCTTTCTAAATATTCAGATAATTTCTGCTTGTCTATAATAGTATCACTTACATAATAAACAACCAAACTCTTTTCCCCCTCATGTTCTTTAACATCAGCTATAGTAAATTTAATTGAAGTATTATAAGAAAATACCTGGTTCTCAATTTCTCCAAGTTCTATTCTATGTCCCCGAATCTTTACCTGATGGTCGATTCTCCCCAGATACTCAATATTCCCGTCTGGTAACCAGCGTCCCAAATCTCCCGTTCGGTACATCTTCCTTCCATCAACAAAAGGATTAGCAACAAATTTTTCAGAACTCAGATCTGGAAGATTCAAATATCCACGAGCCAGACCTGCACCCGATATATACAATTCTCCGGCAACTCCAATCGGTAACAAATGCCTGTTTTCATCGAGAATATAGCAATTAAGTGTTGGGATAGGCTTTCCAATATTTGACAGAACAGAATTAGTATCTTTTACACTAAGTTCTTTATAAGTAACATGCACAGTAGTTTCAGTAATTCCATACATATTAATTAATTTTATATCTGGATATTTACTTTGCCAGTCTTTAAGCAAATAAGGATTCAACGCTTCACCTCCAAAAATTATATAACGTAATGCCAACTCTTGATGATTAAACGCCCGATCATACCCTGCTAAGTTATAAAATGCGGCAGGTGTCTGATTCAATATTGTAATCTTATTGGTTATTAGATAATTTAAAAACATTCCTACGTCCTGAGCAACTCTTTTTGGAATAACATGCAAGCAACCTCCGAAAAGGAGTGCACCATAACATTCCCATACTGAAAAGTCGAAATTATAGGAATGAAATAATGTCCATGAATCATTGCTATTAAAATCATAAAGAGCATTATCGTTGAAAAATAATCTTACTACGTTTTTGTGTTCAATCATTACACCTTTTGGATTACCTGTAGTACCAGAGGTATAAATTACATAAGCTAGATCCGAAGACTTAACAGCAACATCCTGTTTATCAACCGAATAATCATCCTTTAAAAGATTAAACTCTAACCAAAATTTTTCATCAATAATTACTTTCGACTTTGTATCTTCTACTATATAGTCAATCCGATTCTGAGGATAATCATTATCAATAGGCACGTACGCTCCTCCTGATTTCAAAACCCCAAGAATTGAAATTATCATCTTCTCGCTACGTGGTAACTGAATACAAATTAGATCATCGCATTTTATATCATACTTCTCACTAAGATAATGAGCCAATTGATTAGATTGTTTATTTAATTCCTGGTAACTCAGGTTTATATCTCCAAAAACAACAGCTATATTATCAGGAGTATTTGCAACTTGGGATTCAAATAAGCTTACAATAGTTTCTTCTGAAGGATAAGAAATCTCTGTTTCATTGAAATCATCCAATAATTCTTTTACTTCCGAAGTACTTAAATAGCTGAAGTTATTTATCTGCTGATCAGGACAAGCTACAAATTGTCCTAATAAATGTTTAAAGTGGCTAACTAAAGATTTTACTAAAGATTCATAGAATACAGATGCATTGTATTTAAAATATACGGACAAATTATTCCTTCCAGGAACTACGACAATATTAAAATCATAATTTGTTTGTTCAAAAGTATCTACATTTTCATCAATCAAACCCAAGTTAGACGTATTACTGACATCTTGCTTCACATAGTTTTCGAATATAATAATGTTGCTCAACAAATCTTTACCTAAAGGAGATAAAGATTGTACTTCAGCCAAGCTGTTAAAATGATACTCTGTGTTTTGTATAGAATCCTGATGTACTTTCTTCAATAAGCTATACGGTGTGTCATCATTTTTAACCGAAATCCTTACAGGAATGGTATTGATGAACAACCCTACCATATGCTCTATGTTATCAATCTCAGCTGGTCTTCCCGACACAACAGCTCCGAATATAATTTCTTCTGAAGAATTGTATTTACTTAAAAGATAAGACCAAATAGCTTGTATATAAGTATTGAGAGTGACTCCCAAATTTTGGCACAGCTGGCTAATTTCTTTAAATTCATCTCCCGTTACATTAAATTTCTCGGTAACGAAATGAGGCAACTCATCTTTGGTTCTTTTCTCAAAAGGGATGAGGGTTGGAGCGCTAATTCCTTCTAAATAGTTTTTCCAGTGAAGCATTGAAGAGTCTTTATCAATTCCTCCAAGCCATTTAAGATAAGCAGAATATTTCTGAGGCTCCGGTAAATTGATTTCCAGACCTTGCTTAACCGAATCTAGTATTGCAGAGAAATCATTGATTAGAATACTTAAGCACCAGCCATCCATTACAATATGGTGATAGCTCCATATAAACTCATATGTATCGTTTGGTAATTTAACTATTATTAGACGCATTTGAGTAGGTTTACTCAGGTCAAAACCACGGGTAATATCATTTTGCTTAATACTCTCCAGATCGATTTCTAAAGAATCTTCAGATGCTATGGTAAGGTATTCAAAATCAACTTGTGCTTTCTTATGAACAATCTGCAAAGGAACTTCTCCAAAACGATTGTCAAATGAAGTTCGTAAAACCGTATAACGATTGACAAGAATTCCAAAGGCTCTTTCTACTTCTAATACTTCAAAACCCTCGAATTTAGATCTGTAGGAGGTCTGCATAAAATATGCAGATCCTTTCGGAGCCGCCATCCAATGATAATACAATCCCTGTTGCATCGGAGAAAGTTCATAAATATCTTCAATATCAAAACTCTTATTAATCTCCTGAATAGTATTGAATGGCAACTCTTTATAAGTAAGATCCGATGGGGTTAAAATTACTTCTGATTCTTTCTCCTTATGAATCATTTTTTCTAAATGACTCTGATAATTGTCCATCAATTTCTGAACTGTTGCTGCATGAAAGACACTACTAGAATAACGGATCGTGAGATTCATTTTACCACTAATCGTAATTCCCGAAACATCTAATAAAATGTCCGTTCCAAGGTTTTCTTCAGATACCGAAATGCCGATAGACTCTGAGCTATAATAAAACTGATGTCCTATAGCATCATCAAAATCTCCTAGGTAGTTGAATTGAATAGATGGGTTATTTGTTGATGAAAATGAATCTCCCAGATAATTTAAGATTCCGTAACCGATTCCTTTGTTTGGAATTCCCCGTAAGCCATCCTTTACACTAACTAAAGCCGGTTGGTTATTATTGCTGATATCAAGGCTAAAAGGATATAAAGTGGTAAACCATCCTACTGTTCTGCTGATATCAAGACCTGTACTCATAGCCTCTCTGCCATGACCTTCCATTAAGATTTTAGTCTTATTAATTCCAAACTCCTCTTGTAGTGACAATGCCAGACCCGTTAATAATACATCATTAATTTCTGCACTGTACTCTTTACCTACATGGGTTTGTAATAATTTCGTAGACTCTTCATTCAACGAAAAGTTTATGCTGGTATCTAAAATATGTTTGCCGTTCAAAGTATAATCAGTGGCTATAGCAGGATAAACATCTGATTCTATACTATCCCAATACAAATACTCTTTGGAAAGAATAGGACTCTTACTGTAAGCTTCCAAAGTGGTGCCCCAACTCTGAAAAGAATCTGTCTTGGATGGAAGTTCATAAGATACTCCTTTAATTCCAGAGTCATATAAGTTTCCTAAATCTTCCAGCAAAATCCTCCAGGAAACTCCATCTACAACCAAGTGATGGATAACTAATATTATTCTATCCATATCGCTCATCGAAACATGGCCTATATGGAATAGAATACCCGATTCTATATCTATATTACTCTGGAGATGCTCGCCTATTTTTTCTAAAGAAGCAAGTTCTGCTTCGAGAGAACCCTCTTCTCTTACATCAAAATATTCAAAATGGTAATGATTCCCTTCTGTTCCTGAGTTATACTGACTCCATTTTCCATTCTCCTCACGATACAACATCCTTAAAGCGTCATGATGATTAACTAAAGACTGGATTGAAGATTCCAATACAGAATATGAAAGTCTTTCGCTGCTCTTTAAAATAACAGCTTGGTTATAATGGTTTTTATTAACTATATTTTCATTCCCGAAGAAATATCTTTGGATAGGGGTAAGAACACTATCTCCCGTAACTGCTGATTGGTTAATCTCGGAAACATCTATTGTAATGTAACGAGCTAGCTCTTCTAATACAGGATAGCGTAAAATATGTTCTACCTTAAGGTTATAACCGAGCTGACGTAATCTTGATACAATCTGAATTGATTTTATTGAATCTCCTCCCAGATTATAATAATTATCACGGATACTAATAGGATTATACTTCAATACTTGTTCAAAAACAGATACTAAAGCGTGTTCTTCTGAGCTTCTTGGAGCAATATACTCTGTCTTTATTAAATCTATTGAACTTACCTCAGGAAGCATTTTTCTATCGATTTTACCATTACTGGTTAAGGGCATGCTTTCCAAGGCTACATAAAAACTTGGAAGCATATATTGAGGTAATTTGCTTTCTAAATATTCAGATAATTTCTGCTTGTCTATAATAGTATCACTTACATAATAAACAACCAAACTCTTTTCCCCCTCATGTTCTTTAACATCAGCTATAGTAAATTTAATTGAAGTATTATAAGAAAATACCTGGTTCTCAATTTCTCCAAGTTCTATTCTATGTCCCCGAATCTTTACCTGATGGTCGATTCTCCCCAGATACTCAATATTCCCGTCTGGTAACCAGCGTCCCAAATCTCCCGTTCGGTACATCTTCCTTCCATCAACAAAAGGATTAGCAACAAATTTTTCAGAACTCAGATCTGGAAGATTCAAATATCCACGAGCCAGACCTGCACCCGATATATACAATTCTCCGGCAACTCCAATCGGTAACAAATGCCTGTTTTCATCGAGAATATAAATTTCAGTATTTGGAATGGATCGTCCAATATTTACATTAGTATTTTCTACAACAGAAACAGATGACCAAACCGCACATTCGGTAGGACCATACTCATTATACAATGTAGCCTTACTGTGTTTCTGATGATCTAATACTAAGTTTTTTACTAATTCTTCTCCTGCTACAATAATATGTTTTAAATTATTTTTCCCAGCACCATTTTCATTAAGATATGGAATTAAATTAGAATAATAGTTTGGAACGCATAAAACCCCATCAATATTATATTTTATAATCTGATTGGATATATATTCTAAATCCTTTATTTTATTATTATCTTCAAGCAATAGCCTTCCACCGCTACATAAAACGCCAAAAATAACAGCTACTGAAGAATCAAAGGAAAAGGAAGGAACCAGTAACATGCTTTCAATGGAATAGAAATTAATTCTATTTATTGTCGAATGAAATAAATTCCTATGCTCAATCATTACACCTTTTGGATTACCTGTAGTACCAGAGGTATAAATCACATAAGCCAAATGATCCAATTGTATGGTTACTTCAGGATTTTTAATTGAGTAATTCTTTCTTTGATTTTCAAACTCTGATAAAAAAGATTCATCTATTAAGACTTTACACCGTGTATCCTTCAAAAGATAATCTATTCTTTCTTTGGGATACTCCGGATCTATTGGAACATAAGCACCTCCTGACTTTAAAATTCCCAATATTGCGATGATCACTTTCTCACTTCGAGGAAGTTTTATACAAATTAAATCATCACCATGAATGTTATAATTATCTATAAGATAATGACCTAATTGATTGGACAATTCATTTAATTCCTCATAGCTGAGTTCTCTGTCTTTGTATACAACAGCTGTATAATTGCGTCTAGAAATAACCTGAGACTCTAATAAATCTAGAACATTTTTATCAGATGGATATGTAACTTCTGTAGCATTAAAATTTAAAAGAATCTGTTCTCTTGCTTTAGAATCAGTAAGAGAATATGAATTTATTTCTCGATTTAGAAATGATTCATAATTAGAAAGAATATCTTCAAAATTATTAAGCAAGCTTTCTAGAAGATATTCTTTATTAATTTCCTGATGATAAATGCTTAGAATTATTTTATCATCAGTTTCTTCGTATAACAAAGAAACATTATCTTTTATATCATTTACATCATGAACTTCTGAACCGAATTTGATTGAATAATTTGAAAATGAATCCAGCTCTAATTCTGTAGAATTATAATCTTTGTAAGAAAATGTTTCCTTAATTTCATTAGCCGTAGACTGCAATAATTCTTTAAATGTTACAATATCATTGTCTTTAATTTCCAGCAGCACAAGCTTTTCTAAATTAAGAAGATTGGAAGGATATATTTTTACAATATTTTGAAAGCTTGAAAAATATTTTTTTATCAAAAAAGAAAAGATGGACGAAATTATTGTGAACTTTGAAAGATGATTGTTCTTTGATATCTTAATGAAATCTTTCAAATCATTTTTAGATATTTCTATTTTAAGATTATTTATCTCTTTCTTTGAAAAAACAGCTCTGTCTTTATATCTAATTTTTTTACTCCAAAAATTATTGGATAAAAACTGATTATCTCCCATTATTACACTTATTTTATGCTGGTTTAAAAATATTTTGAATTATAAGGATGAATTAAATTCAAATTTATATGAATACTTATCTAATAATTTATCATTATCTATTTTTAGAAAAGGAGGTATTCTTTAAGAATTTAAAATGTATTTAAAGTTTTGCGTTATTATCTTTATATTAGATTCTTTATTGCAAACCTTTTAACAACTAGGATTTATTTTTTGTATTTATAACGCTTCATTTAGTTAATGAAATCATGCACTATTTCTTGAATTTTGAAATGATCTATTCGAATTAATCTACATTTGAATCATGAAAAATATAGTCTAAAATCATTAAATCAGTAGTCTATTAACATTCTATTTAAACTTAAAAATCAGTTCAGATACTTAATTTTCAGAGTTCATTTCATAAAATTGATGAAAATAATCTGTGAAGATTCTTCAAATTAAATGGTAAGAATGTATTTCAGCAATAAGGCTTTGCTCTAATGAACCTATCCTTACACAAATCTTTTGCTTATTATCTATTTTTATAATTTCGCATTCGTAACTTTCAAAAGGACCGGATATTATCCTCTTCTTTTCTCCGACTTGTATAGCTAAAGAATTCTTAAGTTCAACCTGAGAAAATTGGTTCAAAAATATTTTAATACTGTTAATTTCTTCGTCAAGAACTCTAACTAATCTACCTCCAAACTTTATGAATAATACAACCCCATCTACAGTTAGAGCTTTCAGATAATCTTTAATTGTTTCTAGATAAACAAAAACATAAGAACTAAAAAGAGGCTTTTCTATCCTCTTTTTACGATCGCTCCATTGAGATATCGTTGAATTAAGTGGTAAGAAAACTTTAAAGTTCTCTTCTGTCAATTTTTGAGCAATTTTTTTTTCGTAACGAGACTTGGTATAAATAACATACCATCCTTCAATAAAATTCATTTGAGTAAGAGATCATGGTTGTTTATGGCTTCGCCCCTTAAGTCACATATCAATATGCGCAAAAGAGATAAAGAGAGATAAAAAGACAAAAGAAAATAATTAAAAGAAGTTTTAAGTCTAAATAATAAATATTACTTTTCTTGTGTTTTTTTAATCATTGGTTTTTCTTTTTTGGCTAAAATATTAAAAAAACATTTAAAAATATCACTAAAGTATGAATTTAACAAAAAATTAATTCAATATTTTTCTATTTCATTAATATACAGATAAATATCTTTCGTTAAAAACTTATTTTTTTCACCAAGCTCTTTTGTTCTACTTTCTCCTAAACGGACAATAATGGCATTTTGTTTGGGTAAGCAAATCACATATTGTCCCAAATGTCCCTTCATCATATAAAATGGATATTTATGTGTATAATCCATCCAAAAACCATAACCATATACTCCATGAGATAGAGAATTAGGATGGGTTGCTTTTTCTAAAAACGTGCTATCTATTAATTGCTTTCCATTCCAATTTCCCTTTTGTAAGTACAACTGTCCAAATTTTGCAAAATCCCTCGCACAACTACTAACACAACAATAAGCTTTTTCAATACCTCCTGTATGATCCACTGTCCATGTTGCATCTTGACTCATTCCCAAAGGCTTCCAAAATTTTTCGGATAAATATTCAGACAAAGTTTTTTTTGTAGCTCTACTAATTATATATCCCAATAATTGGGTGTTTCCACTAAGATATTTCCATTTTGTATCAGGGGCTTGTATAAATTTTCTGTTCAGAATTACTTCGTCCATATTCTTTCCATAATACGCCTTCGAAGTTGGATTTAATGGAAAATAATAATCCTCTTTCCAATTAAAACCCGAAGTCATTTTAGATAAATCAGCTATGGTACATTTTTGAGCATTGGGATCATTTTTATATTCTGGTAAATAATCTGTAATAGGTTGTTCCCAACTGTTAATATACCCATCTTCAATTGCTTTTTGAGCTAAAAGCGTCACCAAAGATTTTGCCATTGAAAAAGAATTGGTCAGGGATTTTTCGGAGTATGGCCTCCAATAATGTTCCTGAAGTATTTTACCATCCTTAATTACCAAAAAAGCAGCAGTCTTATATTTTTCTAATTCTTTTACAAACTCATTTGACAATTTTGCTTTATTGTAATTTGGATGTAGTTCCCAATCTTGGGGTTTTGAAGATTTAATAGTATTAACATCAAAGTCTTTTGCATCAGATATATTGGATGTTGTATTGCCTTGTAAATAAGTTAATCTAATTGCCCTAAAAAAATATTTATTTCCTGTTAAATATAATATTGCGAATATTATAAACCAAAAAATAATAAAGTATGATATCGTTTTTTTTAAAAATTTCAATGTTTTTTTCATGGTTTTTTTAACGAATGTATCATATTATTTGTAATCTGCAAAACTAATTACCAGAACTTACTTTACATATTTTTTTTGATTTTCTTTAATTATATAGAAAATAGGTAAAATTTAACTTCTCAATATTACAAAAAGATATAATATCCTGTATGTTTTTCTTTACAACATTGTTATATGTTCAGCAAACAAGAATTACCAATTTTTTGCCTCCATAATACTTAGCGGAATATTATAATGCTGTAAAATTGAAGAAAAGAAAGTCTGCTTCACCTGTATTTTGAAGCAAGAAGCACCAATGCCGCTGCGGAATCTTTTAATGCGAAAATAAAAAACTTCAGAATACAACTCCGGGGAGTAAAAGGCAAAACTTTCTTTCTATTCAGATTAACTAAACTTTTTGCTTAGCCTCCAACTTTTGCACTTGATCAAAAAAATATACGCAAGAAAATCTCAGGAATAAACTTTTAATTTAATTTGTTGAAATTAAAATCTGTTGTAAAATAAAAAAGTACACTTTTGAAAAGTGCACTTTTATTGGGTGAATGATGGGTCTCGAACCCACGACCTTCGGAACCACAATCCGACGCTCTAACCAACTGAGCTACAATCACCGTTTTGTGAGTGCAAATATAGGAAAGATTTTTTAATTACCAAACAATTCCGTCAAAATTTTTCAATGCAATTAGCTTCTCAGACGTAAATCCCTCAGCATAAGCCACTCCCGATAATCTACCTAAATCCATCGCGCGGTAAGTTAAGCTGTCCAAAAAGTTTTTTGAAGTAATCGGAGTTTCCGGCTCTTTAGAATCCGGATCATAAAACTGAGTCTTAAAAGCCTTACAAGCTTCAATTTTCGCATCCAGAAATTCTGAAATATCAATAACGAATTCAGGTTCCACATTTTTCCATTGCATATAGTTAAAAATATGTTTTGGCCTCCATGCTTCCTGATTTTCGCCTTCCAAAACTGTTTCGATTTTTCTTAAACCGGCTAAAAAGCACGCATCTGACACTAATTTCGATCCTTTTGCATGATCGGGATGTCTGTCATCAGTTGTATTAGAAAAGACGATTTCCGGTCTGTATTTACGAACCATTTTTATAATCCTCATCTGATACTCCTCGTTATTTTCCAAAAACCCATCTTTCATATTTAAATTTTCTCTGATAGAAACACCAAGAATTTTTGCAGCATCTAATGCTTCATTTTTTCTGGTTTCCTCAGTTCCTCTCGTTCCGAGCTCTCCTCTCGTAAGATCAACAATAACGCAGGTTTTTCCTTCTGAAACCATTTTGGCTATCGTTCCTCCACATCCCAATTCTACATCATCAGGATGTGCACCAAAAGCTAGTATATCTGTTTTCATACTATCAAAGATAGGGTTAAATTAAAAACTTCCCAAACATTAAGAATGGGAAGTTTCATTATTTATAATTGTATTAAATTATTTATTAATTTCTGCATTTAATTTTACTGCGTCCTGATAAGTTGGATCCAACTGTACAGATTTTGCAACATAATCTTTTGCTTTTGCCAAGTCTGAATCTTTAGACATGTATGCTACAGCAAAATAAGCGTAAGCAAGAGTTTGCTTGTTGGCATCCTGTTCTGTAGGTTTCACAGTGCTAATGAATTTTTCGTATGCCATTTTCGCAGCGTCACTATTTCCGGCTTGTTGATAAGAGTAACCTAAACTGTAATAACCAGGTGCCCAATCAGGCAATAAAGCATTCATTTTTTGCCATGTCGCGATTGCACCGTTCCAGTTTTTTGCATCCTGATAGGCTGTTGCCAACTTAAATAGAGAGTCTGAATCCTGGGCATTCGCTGCAACTTTCTGCTTCAATCCTTCGATTGTAGGGTTTGTTGGTCCTGCATCAATGTCAGCCTGAGAAGCGCCTCCTCCTGCTATTTTCACCAATTCCATATCCCACTTTAATGTTTCATCTTTTGCAGCTTTTGCAATAGCTATTTTTTGTTGTGCTTCAGATGTTAATGCAGCTTTCTTAGCGGTATCTTTTTCAGTTTTTGCTAAACCTGCTGCGATAAGCCCTTGCAGCCCCTGATCTGCAGGTTGTACTCTTGATTTATCAGCCTGGGAAACAAAATTATCCATATTCTGTTTTGCTTCTGCATATTTTCCGTCAGCATATAATTGATACGCTCTTAATTTAAATTTAATAGGATCATTGATCTTATCAAAAATCTTATCTAAAACCTGCTTGGAATTTGCATAGTCTTCATTGGTAAAATAAAGCTTTGCAATTTCTAATTGAGTATATGGATCTTCATCAGCATATTTTGTATAGTTGATAAGATCCTGAGTTGCTTTTGCATTTTGCTGATATCTGATATCATAAGCAGCAAGAGCTTTATACGCAGGAGCATAAGAAGGATCTGTCGCGATTGCTTTATCTATGCTTGTTTTAGCTTGCTGCCATTGTTGTGCAGCCATCCATAAAGTACCAATTCTTGTATAAACCGACGCTTTATTTTTAGCCAGAGGAAGAGCTTTGTCATAAGCAGACATTGCATCTCCGGGCATTCTTTTTAGTCTGTAAGCATCTCCTAAAGTATAATAGTAATGAGCCGGAACTCCTTTTTTCTCAGCTCTTTCAATCGCTTTATTCAAATACTGAATTGCAAGATCAGGAGAGTTATTTTTTTCAAATAAAGTCAATGCTTCTGCTGCTCTGAAAAGAACTTCTGCATCTTTCTCTTTTGAATCTGTTACAATTTTTTGAATTTCAGCAATAGCATTTTTATCTCCTTTTCCAAGTTTTACAGTTGCTAAACCTAATTTATTTAAATAACTTTTACTGTCTGCTGCAAGACCTTTATTAAAATTCTCAGTTGCAGCCACATAATCAGGTTCTCCCTGCTTCAGATACGTATTCCCTAAATAGAAATAGTTTTCTGCAGTAGGTGCTGAAGCGATCATGTTCGTAAAATTAGTTTTTGCCTGAGCATATTTATCACTATCGATACTGTTGATACCATCCTGTACAGTTTGTGCAACGGCAAAGTTGGTAAAAAACATTACAGCTGCTCCAAAAGCAAGCTTCTTTACATTCATATTCATTATATCTTTCATTTTATATTTTCTAATCAAAATTCAATTTAAGTAATACACAATTTTCAGACCAAAATAATACATTTATTTTGGTTAAAGGATTAATTTAATACTTTTTAACGCATCTGAACTTCTCTTCTGTAAAGATTATAAGGTTGCAAGCCTTCTTTCTGAACAATCATCTGTCCAAGTTGTGTGCACGAATACCTTATAAAACCATTGGCAAGATTGAAGTTTCCTTCGTTTGTTAAAAAATATAGGACTCTTGTAAATGGATAATTCATTTTACGCAGGTTTTCAAAATCTGTATTGTAAAGTTTTCCCTTGTCTTCAACAGGAAGAATTTTCACCATACTTCTCAGCTGTTCAGATTCCTTATCATAAGGACGGCTGAAAGTATTAAGACCGATAACCCCTATTTTATCAGGATATTTATTGAGTTCTTCAATAATATTCTTGCTTCCCGGAATGACTGAAAATTTTAAATCTTTTGGGAGTTTTTTAAGCTTTTGCGCAACAAAATTCAGATTGCTGGAATTTGCTCCGTCAAAAATAAATTCTTTATCGTCAGACTGTAATCCTTTCTGAATCTCATCAATTGTAATCTTTTCTTTGGGAGAATCTTTGGGAACAACAAAAATAACAGCATCTGCTGCAAATTTTGCGGGCAGAAATTTCAGTTCAATCTGTTTTTCATATTCTTTAATCTCTTCAGGAGTAAGATCTCTCGACATTACAGCGATTCTTACTTTATTGTTAAGTAAATCAATAAATCCGAGATCTTCTTTTTTGGTAGTTACTTTTATTTTTGTTTCAGGATAATTGATCATATAGCCTTCTGCTAAAGCCTCTGTTACACTTTTAAAAGATTCATCGGTGAGAATTGTCATTTCACCTTTATGGTATGACGCAGATTTATCTTCTTTTTTACAACCTACTGCTACAATGCTAACGAAAAACAGCATTATAAGTTTAATACTATTCTTCATTTCCTGAATTTTTAATTCTAGTAATTGCTCTGTAAATTCTGAAAATTCCATATAAAATAAGAAGTCCACCTAGCGCGTAGGCAACTCCCGGATCCAAAACTGTAAAGAAAAATTTGTAGAATATCACTACAATTCCCAGAACGATATAAAATAATCCCGTAACCAGAGATAACCAATTGAACATCATATAACAAAAATACCAAAAAAAATAAAAAGAGAAGCAAATGCTTCTCTTTTTTAATTATTATTTTAAAGATAAATCTTATCCTTCAAAATTCATTGTTAAAGGTAATCTGAATCTGTAACGTACAGACTGACCGTTAATCTTAGCAGGAGTCCATTTATTTTTAATAGACTTAATGGTTCTGATTGCTTCAGCATTGAAGTCAGAATTTCCACCACTTGCTTTAACGTCAGTAATACTTCCGTCCCTCTCTACTACAAAGGTAATTTCAGTTTTTACAGTACCTTCATCTCCGTTCATTGCTGAACCATCAAAGTTACTGGATACTTTATTTCTGAAAGCATTAATACCTCCAGGGAATTCAGCAGTCTGCTCAACTTCAGTATAAACCTGAGTATCGCTTACCTGTGGTTTTACTTCAGCGGTAGACGCCTTTGTACCTGTTGATGGCGGCGGTGGCGGCGGAGTGTAAGCCGGAGCTTTTACCCCTTCCTGATTTACCAGACCAGTTGTTGTTTCTAATTGCTTAGAAATTGGTGGCGGCGGTGTTTCAATTTTTGGAGCTTTTACAGGCTCTGGAACCACGTTTTGAATAATTTCAATTTTCTCTTCCTCTTTTGGCGGAGGTGGTGGTGGTGGTTCTTCTTCTTTTGGCTGCTCAATAATTTTATCTTCCTGAAGAACATCTACCAGATCAGCCTTAACTTCCTGTTTAGGCGGAGCAGTAAGTCTCTTAATGGTAAGATAGATAAATGGAGACAAAGCAGCAATAAGGAATAATGCTGTTCCAACGATGAAAGATTTTGTCAGAAGTTTTGGGTACTGATGTCTTAAATCGTATGCACCATATTCCTTGTTTCTATTTTCAAATACAATCTCATCTAAAGTAAGATTCGGATCGTATACATTTTCATTTGCCATAGATTTACAATTTTATGGTTTAAATTACTTAGTAGCCGGAGTTGCTGCTGCAGCTCCAGAATTACCCACTTTTTTATCGTAAATAGCTTTTTCCCAAGGTTTAAGATCAGTAACACCGTACTGCTCGCTTTTTGTAATTGCCATTTCGTCAAGGATATCTACGAAGTTTTTATATACAGCATCGTCAGTTGGCTTAATAATAACCGTAAATTTAGTTTTATCTGCCGCGTTTGCTTTTGCCTGCTCAATTACTTTTCTGATTCCTTCTCTATCAAAAGTAGTTTCGTTAAGATTCTGATCTGTTAAAGACGTGTTGTCCTGCTGATGCCAGAATATCTTATTGTCTTTACCTAATAATAAAGATATAGAGTTAGAAAGTTTAATTTCTGTTGGAGGTGGTTTTTTTGTTTCATCCTTCGGTTTTGCCGGAAGACCCAAATCCATTACATTCGGTTTAGAGAATGTGGTTGTGAACATAAAGAAGGTAATCAATAGAAAACCCAAGTCCACCATCGGAGTCATATCGACTCTGGTACTCTGTTTCTTGGAACGTACCTTGCCGCCTTTGGCGCCCTTTTCCTGTACTTGTACTTCTGCCATTTCTAAATGATATTATTCATTAGGTTTACCTTCTTGTGATGTAATCAACCAAAATTTAAGAAAATCGATATCTCTTAAACCCTCAAATAAGCTTTTCACTTTTGGGTATTCTGTTGTAACGTCTCCTTTAATTGCTAATTTGTAATCAGGATTTACGTTCAAACTTTCTTTTACCCAGTCTACTAACTGCTTATTTGTACTATCCATAGGAATCCCTGTAGGACTCTTGAAATTTTTCTGCTCGTCATCTGGCAAATCAAGATAGCTTTTAAGCTGGTTCATAGGAACCCCAATTGCTTGTACTTTCTGGAATGCAGCTTTTTCGTTATTGTCAAAAGTAATTCCATACTTTCTTCCCATATTGTCTAAAAGCTGTATTCTCTCAGATGCATTTTCTACTGGCTGAAAATAAAATTTTCCGTCCGGAGTAGCGTTGATGGTCATCAAACTTGCATCAGGAAGTAACTTCTCTGATATTGAAGATGGCGGTTTAATCTGCTCCACATCAGGTTTTTTAAACTGAGTGGTCAAGATAAAGAACGTAAGCAACAGGAACGCAACGTCACACATTGCCGTCATATCCGTCACTACTCCATGTCTTTTTGGTTTGACTCTCGCCATTATTATTAATGATTTTTAATTAAACTTCGTTTTACTTACTGCAAATTCCTTGCTAAAAATTCTTAGTTGAATTCAGCAAAAGACTGTTGGATACTCATTGCGATCTCGTCGATCTTATAAGTTAATCCGTCGATTTTAGAAGTAAAGAAGTTATAAAGGATAATAGCGATTGCTGAAGTACCAATACCTAAAGCTGTATTAATCAAAGCTTCAGAGATACCAGTAGAAAGTGCAGCAGCATCCGGAGTACCACCTCCTGAACCTAATGCGAAGAACGCCTTGATCATCCCGATTACCGTACCTAAAAGTGCTACTAACGTTGCAACAGTACCTAAAGTAGAAAGGATCATCATGTTTTTCTCAAGCATTGGCATTTCAAGAGTTGTCGCTTCTTCGATTGCTTTGTTAAGCGCTACCATTTTTTGCTCTTTGTTTAAAGTAGTATCGTGAGATAAAGCTTTGTAAGTCGTAAGACCTTCTTTTACAACGTTACCAACAGAACCCTGCTGTCTGTCGCACTCTTCTAAAGCTTCATCAATTTTGTTCTGGTTTAGTAAGCTTCTTACCTGTACAACGAAGTTATCTAGGTTACCTTTTCCTGCTGCTCTTCCTAAAACTAAAGCTCTTTCAATTGAAAAAACAATAACGGTAAGCATGAAAGTAATCAAGATAGGTACAATAACCCCTCCTTTGTAGATAATCCCTAAGAACGATTCCGGGTGAATGTCTTTTCCTTCAACATCAGAGAAAGCAACAGACCCTGCACCTAACTTATCGGCATCCTTAAAGTTACCTGGACTTCCCAAAACGAATAAATAAATACAAATTCCTATTGCAAAGATAATAGGAATAATTACAGCTGGGTTTAAACCTCCCGACTTTCTAGCAATTACTTGCTCATCATTTTTTGAAACATTCATTTCCATATTTAACTAAATTATATTGTTTTAAAATTTTACAAGGTGTAAATTAAAGGCAAAAATAATTAAAATGCAAGAGTCTTAAATAAACATTTACCATTTTTTTGATAAAGAAATTTTAATACACTTTCGATATTATAATTATTTTCTCTTTTTTTGGTAATATTTTTCAATTTTAGCATTTACGTTAAAAAATCAAAAAATTTAAGCCTTCATTTTTTTTAATTTGCCAATGTTAATTTTTTTTTAAATTACTATATTCACAATTCTGTGAGGAACTACAATGATTTTCGTCGGGGTTTTACCTTCCAGAATCTGCAGCATTTTTTCGTCTTTAAGTACAATTTCCTCTACTTCTTTCGGAGAAAGCTGCGCAGAAAGTGAAATTTTAAACTTCATTCTTCCGTTTACACTTACCGGATACAAAATTTCGTCTTCCACTAAGTAATCCTCGTTCAGGACAGGGAATTTTTCAAATTCAATAGAATCCTGATGCCCTAATAAGTTCCAAAGCTCTTCACAGATGTGAGGTGCATACGGAGAAATGATAACGGCTAAAGGTTCTAAAATATTGCGTTTGTTGCATTTTATTTTTTGCAGTTCGTTTACAGCGATCATAAAAGAAGAGACAGACGTATTGAAAGAAAAGTTTTCAATATCATAAACCACCTTCTTTATTAAGGTATGCAAAACTTTGTATTCTGCTTTAGTTGGCTCTTCATCGGAAACCGAGAACGTATCTCCGTCAAAATAAAGATTCCAGAACTTTTTAAGGAAACCGTAAACTCCACTCAGACCCTGCGTGTTCCAAGGCTTGGATTGCTCCAGCGGTCCTAAGAACATTTCATACAATCTTAAACCGTCTGCTCCGTATTCTTCGCAAATATAGTCAGGATTTACCACATTGTATTTTGATTTAGACATTTTTTCCACTTCACGACCTGTGATGTATTTCCCGTCTTCTAAAATAAATTCTGCATCTGCGTAATCCGGTCTCCAGGCTTTGAATGCTTCCGTATCCAATTCATCAGAAGTTCCTTTTAATAATGATATATCAACGTGGATTGACTGAGTTGTATACTCTTTTGCTAAATTTTTAGAAACATACTGATTAGTTCCGTCAATTCTATACACAAAAGCACTCATCCCCAAAATCATGCCCTGATTAATCAACTTTTGGAAAGGCTCATCCTGATTAATATATCCTCTGTCTTTTAAGAACATATTCCAAAAGCGGGAATACAATAAGTGTCCAGTTGCGTGTTCACTTCCTCCGATGTACAAATCTACCTGTCCCCAATAATCTGAAAGTTCTTTTTTAGCAAAAACCTCATCATTTTTAGGATCCATGTATCTTAGGAAATACCATGAGCTTCCTGCCCAACCCGGCATTGTGGATAATTCTAAAGGGAAAACTGTTTTTTCATCAATTAAATTGGTATCGACTACTTTTTGGTTGGATTCATCCCACGCAAACGTTTTTGCATTTCCTAATGGTGGATCGCCATCTTCTGTTGGTAAATATTTTTCAACTTCCGGAAGTTCCAAAGGCAAAGCGGAAGTCGGCAATGTATAAGGCATTCCATCCTTATAATAGATAGGAACCGGTTCTCCCCAATATCTTTGTCTTGAGAAAATCGCATCACGCTGTCTGTAGTTCGTTGTTCCGTGACCGATTCCTTTTTTCTCAATAGCTGAAATAATCAATGCTTTTGCATCGTTATAATTTAATCCATTTAAGAAGTCAGAATTTACGCAAACTGAATCTTTAGAATCGAAAGAAGCTTCCTGAACATCTTCTTCCGTTTCCACGACTTTCTTAATTTCTAAATTAAATTTCTTTGCAAATCTGTGATCGCGCTCGTCATGTGCAGGAACCGCCATTACAGCACCTGTTCCGTAACCCATCAAAACATAATCTGAAATATAGATCGGCATTCTTTCTCCACTGAAAGGATTTAAAGCATAACTTCCCGTGAAAGCCCCCGAAACATTTTTCACGTCCGCCATTCTGTCACGTTCCGTTTTCTTAGAAGTTTCTTCAATATAAGAATCTACCTCAGCTTTTTGCTCTGCAGTTGTGATGGTTTCCACCAAAGGGTTTTCCGGAGCCAGAACCATAAAAGTCGCTCCGAAAATCGTATCCGGTCTTGTTGTAAAAACCTCAACGATTTCGTCATGTCCATCCACATTGAATCTCACCTGCGCTCCCTGCGATTTTCCGATCCAGTATTCCTGAGAATCTTTCAAAGGCTGTGGCCAGTCCAGAGTTTTTAATCCCTGCAATAATCTTTCAGAGTACGCAGAAATTCTCATGCTCCACTGCATCATTTTCTTTTGGAAAACCGGGAAACCTCCTCTTTCGGATTTTCCGTCTTTTACCTCATCATTTGCCAGAACGGTTCCCAAAGCAGGACACCAGTTCACGGTGGTTTCCGCTCTGTAAGCCAAACGGTAATTTAATAAGATGTCTTCTTTATCAATTTCCGAAGCTTCTTTCCACTCTTCAGCCGTGAAATTTAATTCATCGTTCTGATTGGCATTTAATCCTTCCGTTCCTTTTTCTTCAAAACGTTTAATTAAAGATAAAATAGGTTCCGCTTTATCGGTATCTTTATTATACCATGAATGGAACAGTTCAATAAAAATCCACTGTGTCCATTTATAATAAGAAGCATCGGATGTTCTCACTTCCCTGCTCCAGTCGAACGAGAAACCAATTTTTCTAAGCTGCTCTTCGTATCTTGTAATGTTTTGCTCAGTCGTAATCGCAGGATGCTGCCCTGTCTGAATAGCGTACTGTTCAGCAGGAAGCCCGAAACTGTCGTAACCAACAGGGTGAAGTACATTGAAACCCTGATGTCTTTTGTATCTCGCATAAATGTCGGAAGCAATATATCCAAGAGGATGTCCTACATGGAGTCCCGCTCCGGATGGATACGGAAACATATCGAGAACATAAAATTTAGGTTTGTCTGTGTTATCGGAAGTTTTATAGGTCTGATTTTCTTCCCAGTACTTCTGCCACTTTTTTTCTATCTGCTGATGATCGTAAAACACTTTTTATAATAGATGTTAGATGTTAGACTTTAGAGATCAGATTTAATTTTCATTATTAATTCCAAAATCAAGATGCACAAAAATAATGATTTTAAAAGAAATGGAAATTTAAATTTGATTAAATAATGTACAAAAAAATCCCATCCGTGGATGAGATTTGTATTTTATATTGATAAATCAGACTATTACTGAGTGACTCTCTTGAATGTATAGGTTTCAGAATGGAATTTTGTAGGATCTGTTTTATCTTCAAACATGATATTTAATGCAGTATCGCTGATGCTGATGATTTTTCCCTGATCCGGCTGAACGATACCCTGATATTTTATCTGAATAGCTTTGCTGTCTTTATCGTAAGTATAAGTGAATGTTCTGTCGAAAGTCGGCGTGCAGGTTCCCGGTGTTGCGCTGTCTCCCATATCCGTTCTCTTCCCTGCATTTCCGGAAGCGAACGTCCATCTTGAAGTTTTCTGGCAAGTTGTGTCAAAAGAAATACCGTCGGAAACAGGAACCTGCCCTGTTGCAACCACAGTTACAACTTTTTTCACCGGCTGCCAGACTCCTACCAACGGAGCCTCGAGTACCGTTTCGTCGTTGTTATTACATCCTGTCGCTACAAATAATGATAAACCTGCAAATAATAATGCTAATTTCTTCATATATCAAATTTTTCAAGCGCTAAAATTATGATTTATTTACATTATTATACAATTTTTTTAAAGAAATATTATTAAATTTTATTATTTTCTGTGTATTGATATTTTAAAACGGATGTTTTTCCCTGATTTGGCAAACATTCATCGTCTTCAATATTATGTTTCTGCGAAAAAAACTATTTTTGTAGCAAACAAATGCAAATGCAAGACATTACGAAAAACAATTTTGATTTTATCCGTGTTCTCCTCGCTTTTATCGTTTTTTTGGGACATCTCGGAGCTTTAAGCGTTTCTCCGGAGCTGAAATTTCTGGAGCACAGTCCTATCGAAGTTGCTGTTTTCGGATTTTTCGTAGTGAGCGGTTTTTTAATTGCAAGAAGTTATGAGCGTTCTTCCAGTCTCAAAAGCTACACAAGCAAAAGAATCAGGAGGATTGTTCCCGCTTATTTACTGGTTGTTTTTCTTTGTGCCATTTTACTCAGCCTTGTAAGCAGTTATTCTTTCAGAGAATATTTTACCAATACGCAGGTTTACAAATATCTTTTCTGGAATTCCATCTTTTTAAATTTTAAAGCACCGTGGCTTCCCGGAGTGTTCGGAAATCAGGCAGTGAACGGAGCACTCTGGACACTGAAAATAGAAATGTGCTATTATTTTGCAGTACCGCTTATATTTTTACTGTTCGGAAAAAACAATAAATACAGAAACATCAGTTTAATTATCCTGTATTTCCTGTCCCTTGTTTATCTTAATTATTTTGAACATCAGGGAAAAATTTCAATGGCAAAACAGCTTCCGGGAACCCTCTCCTATTTTATACCGGGAATGCTGATTTATTTTAATTTCGATAAATTTATTAAATACAAAAACACGCTTTTTATTATCGCCATAGCAACAGTGTGGATTGATTTATTTACAGAGATTCAGCTTTTTTCTCCGATGATGATCGGGGTTATCGTTCTGTATATCGCGTATTCTTTTAAATTTTTAAATAATTTCGGAAAGTACGGCGATTTTACCTACGGAATTTATATCTTCCACTTCCCGATCATCAGAACTTTTACCACACTGGGATTATTTAAAGATTACAATCCTTACGTGATGGCTGTTGTTTGTATGATGGTTGTTATTGCTGTTGGGGTAAGCTCATGGCATTTTTACGAGAAAAAATTTTTATAAAAACACAGGATGAAAGATTTAGTTTCAATAATTACCCCCTCCTACAATTCGGCGGAATTTATAGAGGAAACCATACAGTCTGTACTCAATCAGACGTATGAAAACTGGGAATGGCTGATCTCGGACGACCGTTCTAAAGATGACACCGTTGATCTGATCCGAAAGTACAATGATCCCAGAATAAAATTACACGTTCTTGAAAAAAACGGCGGCGCAGGAAACGCCCGAAATAAAAGCCTCGAAAGAGCAGAAGGACGCTATATCGCATTTCTGGATTCCGATGATTTCTGGTATCCCGAATATCTTGAGGAGATGATCGGGTTTATGGATAAAAACAATGCAGAATTGGTATATTGCAATTATTCCAGATGTGATGAACATACGATGGAACCGATTTTAAAAGATTTTGAAGCCGACA
Source organism: Chryseobacterium sp. 2P (assembly GCF_059579425.1). Lineage (NCBI taxonomy): Bacteria > Pseudomonadati > Bacteroidota > Flavobacteriia > Flavobacteriales > Weeksellaceae > Chryseobacterium > Chryseobacterium sp. 2P. Next base: position 317,080 of record NZ_CM184194.1, on the reverse strand, counting down.
AAATCGTCACCTTTTCCAACCTGCTTAAAACCTGCAGACTGGCTCCGGTTTCTACCATGTACGACACGAAAAGAGTGGGAAAATTTTTCTTTCCTGTAAAAAGCAAACGCGAAGATCATGTAATGTGGCTGAATCTTCTGAAAAAAATCCCGAAAGGCTATCCCCTGAATAAAACACTCGCTAAATACAGGATGCGCGAAAACAGCGTTTCCAGAAAGAAGAAAAACATCATCAGAGATCAATATCTGGTGTATAAAGATTTCATGGGATTTTCCGTTACAAAGTCTTTGTATTATACGGCAAACTGGGCATTCAACGGATTTTTAAAATATTCGAAAATTTTTAATTAAATTTATTGAATGGAATATTCAAAAGAGTTCAAGGCTGCCCTGAGCAATTTTTCTTCTGTAGAAAAAGACCGCCTGATTTTCAGATTATTAAAAAAAGACAAACTTTTATCTAAAAAACTATACTTCGAACTTATTGATCCTGAAACTACAGATAACAAAAGGGACGCAATGGAAGAAATTGTTTCTGAAAAAGTTGTACTGGCATCAAAATACATCAGCAATCAGAAATATTTCCTTGGAATTATCCGTAAAATAAGCGCTGAAATCACAGAGCACGTAAAAATAACAACCGATAAGTTTGGGGAAGTTTCTCTTAATTTATTGTTGATTAATAAGATTTTAGAATATAACGAAGATCTGAGCCGCCAGAGATTTGATAATGTTTACAAATTATATCTCTACATCATTAATAAAGTAGTGAAAGCCTTACTTTTAACAAAAAAACTGGATGTAGATTACTGGATGGAAATTGATGAGCATCTGGATAATTTAAAAGATAAAATCCTTGAGAACAAATACCTCTCTAAGCTTTTCATTAACAATGGAATCGACTTTAACTGGCTGACAAGCGATAAGATTCCGGAAAATTTTGACCAGATCATCAAAGACATTAAAAATCAGGGATTTTTACGATAAAATTTTCTGTAGAATCAGTTCTGTAGAATCAGGCTTTTCAGAGACAAATTTTTCAGCATTTTCAGACATTGTCTGAAGGGAATCTTCATTATTAATTAAAAACAGAACAAAATCTGCAGCCAGACCTGCATTTTCAAAAGATCTTCCGCCATCGGCTGAAATGAGACCGTCTGCTTCAGGATTTTTCCTGTAATGATTACCAAAAATTACAGGAACACCGAAAGTTGCCGCCTCAAGAATATTGTGAAGTCCCGCCTCATGAAAACCTCCGCCCACAACTGCAATATCCGCGTAAGAATAGAGCTTTGAAAGCAGACCAATGCTGTCGATAATTAAAATATTCGAGTTAAAATTTTCTCCAGAATTAATCTCACTGTATAAAATGGCTTCCGGAAAAAGCTGTTTCAAATGGGAAACTCTCTTCAGATCATGCGGAGCAATAATTAATTTTGCGTAAGGACTTCCCTGCGAAACTTCCAGTGCAATCTTTTCTTCCGCCTGCCACGAACTTCCGAAAACCACGGTTTTATCTTCGCCAACAAAATCTTTAATAAAATCTACATGATTGTTACGATGCCGCAGTTGTTTTACACGGTCGAATCTCGTATCTCCTGTTACCGAAGATTTCGTTAATCCTATGCTTTTAGCCAAAGCAAAGGACATTTGCGTCTGATGAAAAAACCAGTCGATATTTTCCTGAAGCTGCTTTACAAACCATTTCCCATAAGATGTAAAAAATGATTGCCGATCATAGAACAAAGCTGAAATCACGTACGTTTTTGCTCCTTTATTTTTCAGTTCAGAAAGAAGGTTATACCAATAATCATACTTCACCGTAAAAAATAGTTGAACATCAAACTGATCTGTAAATTCTTTTACAGCAGATTTTTTATCAAAAGGAAGATAACAGATCACATCCGCAATAGGTTTCTTTTTAACCACATTTTCATAACCGGATGGAGAAAAGAAAGTGACTAAAATTTTATGATCGGTAAACCTTTCTTTCAGTTGCTCCAAAACAGGCAGTCCCTGCTCATATTCTCCAAGACTTGAAGCGTGCATCCAGATCACTTTATCGGATTTTTTAAAGCCGGATTTTACCTTTTCTAAAGACTGCTTTCTGCCTTCAACGCCTTTTTTAGTTTTATCATTAAATAAAGAAAAAACCTTCATTCCGAAGATGAGCAGATGGATAAATATGTTGTAAAAGAAAGACATTATTTCAAGCTTTTGCTTAAACCTCTAAAAAATTGAATCCCTCCAAAAATTACCGCTCCGTAAGCAATAATCCCTCCGTTTCCATTACTAAGCGAAACAATGGTAACGATTAATCCTCCGGCAAACCAAAGACCGCCGTATAAGACATCATTCTTCGCCTGTTTTTGCTCTTGTTGTTCAATCTGTGCTATTCTCAGTCTCCTTAATTGTTCAAGATATAATTTTTCGTCATCCGTCTTTTCAGGAACCTTTGTATTTTCAGAAACATATTCAGCATAATCTTTCGCCCCATTGGTTTCAAAAAATTCCTTTTCTATTTCTTCATAAGGCTTTCCTGCGTTTTGTGAAAAGTCGGAAATAAGAGATTCTATTTGCTCATTAACAGGAACATTTCTTTTTTTCAGTTCCGCCAAAGACAAAATAAAAGTCTTCTGATCATAATTTTTCCAATTGACCAAAACTTCGGACAGACCCGTATTTTTCGTCTGTGTAATCTCTAATAGAGTTTTATTCATGAGTTATTTAATGTTTATTCTATCATCATCAGTCGAAGGACTGGAAATAACTAAAAATTCCAGATCTTCGTCAGATTCATTAGCAATATAATGTTTAGATTTTGGTGTGATGTTGATGCTTTCGCCACTTTTTACGGATAACTTTTCACCATCAATAAAGAAGACGGCTCTGCCTTTTAAAATATAAAAAAACTGTTCTGCAAAATGATGAAAATGCAGCTTTTCTGAAGTTCCGGAAGGCATAATTTCCTGTTTTACGGATAAATGGACATCGTTTTTCAGAATCCAGCTATCACAGCTATCTCCCCAGATATAATGTTCGGAATTATTTTTAGATTTTATCATTTGAAAATACCTACAAAAACGAACAAAATAATTAAACTTCCAATCACCGAAAAGATTGCCGAAGACATCGGAACTCTTGGTTTTACGTTTTCATCAACAGAATACCGGAACATATAATCCTGACTGTTTAAAAATAGCAATGTGATCATCATGAACAGCCATCTGATAAAAATTTCCATGATCATGAACTGGGCATCCTGATTTTCTTCAGTAATTTTAACCGGATAGTTAGCAGATTCCGGATCTCTCACAATAAAAGCAAATAAGAAGTAAAGTCCGGTTAAAACGACAGGCATTAAAAAGGCATATTTCTTACTTCCGAAATTATCCGCTTTTCCGTCAAAATCAAAATGAATGGGTATAATCTGAGGCAGTGATTTATAATGTTTTACTGTAAACCACCACAAAAAAACGAGCAGTCCGAAATTAAAAATATCAAAAACCGTAAAGAGAATATTTTCCATTTCAGACAGATTTTTAAATTAAAGCAAACTTTTTATTACTCTCAGTTTATGTGTATGTTTGTTCATTTCTTTATTGAAAATCCCTGTAGAATCCAAAGTATCAATTCTTACTTTTCCGGAAGCATGAATAATTCTCTGGTTATCCAGCATAATTCCGACGTGGATAATCTTTCCCTCCGGATTTTCGAAAAATGCCAGATCTCCCGGCTGACTTTCTTCAACAAAGCTTAATGACTCCCCTGCTTCAACCTGTTGCGAAGCGTCTCTCGGTAATTTTATCTCATGAATTTTGTAAACCAACTGAGTAAAACCTGAACAGTCTACCGCAAAAAAACTTTTACCACCCCACAAATACGGAACGTTCAGAAATTCTTTTGCCGTTAAAGCAATACTTTCGCGCACGTCGTGGCTTCTTCTCGATGCTACAGCAGGAAATTCCACTTCAGAACCCATGGAAAGAAGCGTTTTGCCGTCGTTCATTAAAACAGAAGAGAAATCTTCAGTCACAACGGTTACTTTTCTTTTAGCCAGATATTCGTCTGTTACAGGTTTCAGCTGTTTCGTATCCATCCATCCTTCATAGCCGTCATAATGCATTTTTATTCTGGTCCAATTTTTATTCACTTCCAGAATATCTGCACTTTCCCCAAACAATATTTCCGTAACAATTTCTGCTCTGTCCGAACCTTCTGCACGAACGGGAGCTACTGTAACAACACAAATTCCTTTATCCATTTATTTTTTCGATTAAAAGGTTAAGACTTAGTTCAGGTTGAGAAAATACGCTGTAAAATCTTCACCTTCACTCAACCTCAAATTACTTTCTGCGTAAAAAGTTCAGCCCGTCACGCAAAGGTAAAATAAGATTTTCAAAATCATCATCTTTTGCGATCAAATCATTCAGTTCCTTAATGACCTGCGTAGATTTCTGTTTCGGGTTTTCTTCCAGAACTTTTCCATACCAGAGAACATTATCAAACATCACCACCGAGCTCGATTTTGTTCTTGGCTTTATTAATCTGAAATATTCTGCATAGTTTTCTTTATCAGCATCAATAAAAACCAGATCAAAAACCTCATCGGTTTCTCTTAAAAATTCTTTTGCATCCTGAAGCTTAAAATGAATCTGAGAAGCATACTCGCTTTCCGCGAAATATTTTTTTGGAAGGTACGCTAAATCTTCATTCACATCCAAAGTAGTAATTTTTCCGTCTTTCGCCATTCCCGTTGCCAGACAAAGCGTTGCATAACCGGTAAAAGTCCCTATTTCCAGAATATTTTTCGGCTGCATCATCTGCGAAATAATGGTTAGCAATCTTCCCTGCTGATAACCGGAAATCATGTGTGGCTGTGTAGTTTTCTGATATGTTTCCCTTCTCAGTTTTCTCAGAATTTCAGGTTCCGATGAAGCGTGTGTTTCCAGATACCTGTCCATTTCAGGAAGTTTTTCTTCAAAAAAGCTCATGCTGCAAATTTTAGTTCCGTCAAATTTACTTAAATATAACAAAAAAGCAGGAACAATCCTGAAGATTCTGAAGACATGGGAAAATCCCCATGGCAATTACCGTAAAAATACGGATGGTCTCGTCTGCGAATAAGCCTAACTTTGCATTGAAGGGTAAAAACACACGGTATAATGCTTGCAGGGAAAAAACAAATTAACCAGAGAAATCAGAAGACTACAGTGCCTAAAAGCACTGTGGATTCTTTTTCTAAAAAAACTAAACCGGAAATATCCAATTCATTTTTTCAAAAAATTATTTCTTTGCTGAAAAAAGAAGAACTAATTTGATTTATCTCAAAAAAACAAATCCCGAATTGCTTCGGGATTTTTTTATAACTGAATGTTGATCTTAAATTATTTCTTAGGAGCAATATCCATAAGTTTCATAAATTCATCAAGCTTAGGCATAATGATGATCTCTGTTCTTCTGTTTTCCGCTCTTCCCGAAACGCTCATGTTAGTCGCTTTAGGATTGTATTCGGAACGTCCACCAGCAGTAATTCTTGCAGGATCTACTCCAAACTGAGTCTGAAGAACTTTTGCAACTGCCGTTCCTCTTAAAGCAGAAAGATCCCAGTTGTCTTTTGGTAAATTCGGAGAGCTTAAAGGAGCGTTATCTGTATTTCCTTCGATAAGGACAGAATATTTATCGTAATCGTTGATTACTTTAGCTACTTTTCCTAACACTTCCTGAGCGGCAGGTAAAACGTTGTAATCTCCTGTTTTGTACAACATTTTGTCTGAAAGCGATATCATTACCACCCCTTTCAGAACTTTCACCTGAACATCGCTGTCTGCTACGTTATCCAACGATCTTTTCAGTTTGTTTGATAATGCCAAATTCAAACTGTCGTTTTTTGCATTGCTTGAGATCAGCTGTTTGATATAAGAGTTTGACGCATTGATTTCTCCAACCAGCTTGTCGATATTCGCAGAGCTTTTCCCTGAGTTCGAAAGACACGCATCTAATGAAGATTTCAAAGCATCATGCTGACTTTTCAATAAATTATTTTCACTTGCCAAAGCTGAATTCTGAGACTTCAGTTCCTGAATTTCTCTCTGTCTTTCACCTACGTTTTCAATACATTGCTTGTAATTTGAGCTTAATGCATCATACTGCTTTTTGCTGATACAAGATGTCATTCCCAACACCATTGCAGATACTGCTAAAATTTTAAAAATTTTCATAAATAATCATTTTTAGACGAACCAAAGGTAACGAAATTCATTTTAATTATATGAATTATCTTTGCATAAAAGAAATTCCGGAGATCCATGCTGAACCTAGACCACTTTAAAAATCAGCTCAAAAATATTGTTGATTCCCCCGAAAACCGAAGCTATCTTCTTGCGGTGAGCGGAGGTGCAGATTCTATGGTTTTAGCACACTGTTTTAAGGACTTAGACGTTCGTTTTCAGGTTGCTCATATCAATTATAAACTTCGGGGAGAAGACTCGGATCTGGATCAGAAAACGGTGGAGGATTTTTGTGAGAAAAACGATATTAAATTTCATTTATACAAAGTTTCAGAAAAAGATCAGAAGCCGGAAAATTCTATTCAGCTTTGGGCAAGAGAACTGCGGTATCAATTTTTCAGAAAGGTTCAAAAAGAAGAAAATCTTGAATTTCTTGTTACGGCGCATCATCTGAACGATCAACTGGAAACTTTCATCATCAATCTTTCAAAAGCAGCCGGAATTAACGGATTGAGCGGAATTCCGGCAAACGACAATCATATTTTAAGACCTCTTTTAAATTTCACAAAAGGAGAAATCTACGAATTCGCAGAAGAAAATAATATTGAATATCGTGAAGATCTGTCTAATAAGAAAAATGATTATTTAAGAAATAAAATCCGAAACGAAATTATTCCGAAACTTCTGGAAACCAACGATCATTTTCTGGAAAATTTCAAAAAAAGCTCTTCTTATTTAAACCAGACCAAAGATTTTGTTCAGCAGCAGATTCAGGAGATCGAAAACAGGATTTCCGTTTTTAACAAAGAATATAAAGTTTTATCTAAAAACAAGCTGAATCAAGAAAGTGATTTTGTAAAATTTGAGATTTTAAAAAAATATGGTTTCAATCAGGAAGAAGAAATACCGAAAATTTTTAAAGCTGAAAACGGAAGCACTTTTTTTTCAAAAGACTATCGGCTAATCGTCAATTATGACGAACTGGTTGTAAGCAAAAAAATGGAAAACGGAAAATGGAAACCTGAAGAGCAAAGTAATGATGAAATTCTTCTGATGGAAAATTTTGATTTTTCTGAAAACCAAATTACCTTTAATCTCGAAAGTATAATTGAAATTGAGCAAATCAATAAAAGTTTTGAGTGGGAATTTGATGCTCAGAAAATTCGTTTCCCACTGCGTTTAAGAAAACAGAAAGACGGTGATGAATTTTTTCCCGCGGGATTCTCAGGAAAAAAGAAAGTTTCTAAGTTTTTTAGGGACGAAAAAATATCTATTTTAGCAAGGCAAAAAATCTGGCTTCTTACCGATGGCGAAGATTCCGTACTCGGAATTATTCCTTTCCGGCAGGACAGAAATTTCATGGCGACCAAAGACACAAAAAAAACACTGAAGATACGATGAATAAAAGAAAAACAAATGCTTTAGCCATCGAAGATTTCCAAGAAGACAACAATGTTGCTTTTGGCGTTCTTTATCAAAAATATTTCGTTTATACCCGGAAATTTGTTTTGGGAAATAAAGGAAATATGGAAGATGCTGAAGATGTTTTTCAGGATGCTTTGATTATTCTGTACGAAAAACTGTACGATGACGATTTCAAAGCGTACACTTGTCTTGCGAACTACGTTACCGGAATTTCCAAAAACCTTTGGCTGAAAAAATTGCGCAACCGAAACTTTTTTGTGGAAATGCACGAAAGCTATTATTTTGAAAACAAAGAAGAGATCAACCAGGCAATAGAAAACGAAAGGAATTATTATGATAAACTTAATGATTACATCAATAAAATTTCTTCGCACTGCCAAAACCTCATCCACGATATTTTTATGAAGAATAAAAATATGGAAGAAATACAGGAAAAATACAAGTATTCTACCAAGCATAATGCGCAAAATCAAAAGCATAAATGTGTAGAACAAATCCGGAAAATAAAAAAAGACGATAATTTTTAAAACTGATTATCAGTACTTTAAATAAAATAATTAAAAAATCACCTTTTCATCGGGTGATTTTTTCTGCTTTTGGGAACTTCATAGTAAATACTTTATCTTATGTTCACCAAAATAATTTATACGTTTTTTTTCTTAGTTGCCATTTCGTTCAATGCACAAAGCAAAACCGGAATTCAATTTCAGACTAAAAATTTAGAAGAAGCCAAAAAATTGGCACAACAGGAAAACAAACTCATCTTCATCGATCTGTACACCACTTGGTGTGGTCCCTGTAAACTGATGAAAAAGAATACGTTCCCGAATCCTGAACTGGGAGAATTTTTCAATAAAAATTTCATCAGCCTTTATATTGATGCCGAAAAAGAAGGAACAGAGCTTGCCAAAAAATTTAAAATCGTTAATTATCCGTCCTTTCTTTTCTTAGACCAGGACGGCGAATTGGTGCAGTACGAATATGGATATTACAACGCTGCACAATTTTTAAATATCGGAAAGTCGGTTACAGAGAAAAGAAATTCAGACAAAAAAACACCGACAATCAGCGAAGTGAAGGGCAAAATGGTGGGTGAAACGATTCCCAACTTTACAGCAAAAGATCAGTTTGAAAAAACATTTTCTCTGTCTCAGGAAAAAAAGAAAACCGTGGTGGTTTTCATTCGTGGACAATGGTGTCCGTATTGTAATAAATATGTTGAAAATCTACAAAATCTTGCTCCCGAATTACAGTCGAAAAACACAAGACTGGTCATCATTTCTCCCGAAAAACCTGAGTTTATCGCAAAAACCATCAGCAAAACCAAAACCGCGTATTCCGTTTTGTATGATGAAAACTACAAAATCGCAGAACTTTTTGATGTTCTGTACACACCCGAGAAAAAAACGCTCGACTTCTACGAAAAACATCTTGGAGACGATTTCAAGAAAAGCCGTTCCGATGAGTCTGGAAGATTACCCATTTCTGCGACCTATATTTTAGATGAAAATCAAAAAATCATCTGGAGACATTTCAATCCCGATTACAAAGAAAGAGCTTCACTGGAGGATATTTTAAAACAACTTTAATTAAAAATTTTCACCGCAAAAGTGGCAAAAGAAATGACTAATAAAAAGAAACATAAAAGAAAGCAAAAACGCATATTTTGAAAACTTTTGAAAATCTAAAATCCGATGCAAACCTTTGATTCTTTTGCGGTTAAAACATTTTATATAAACAACTTTAATTAAAAAATCATGAAAAATACAATCACCCTTATTCTCGTATTTCTGCTTCCTTTTTTGGCATTTTCCCAAAAAGCAGAACATAGAAATTTAGAAAACAAACTGGCAATTCAGGGCTATGATCCCGTTTCTTACATCGAACAGAAAAAAGCGGTAAAAGGGAAAAAAGAATTTGCGGTCAATGTAAACGGAGCCATTTATTATACTTCTTCGGAAAAAAATAAAGAACTCCTGAAAAAAGATCCCGCAAAATACGAACCTGTTTACGGCGGTTGGTGCGCTTTTGCAATGGGAGATGATGGTGAGAAAGTAGAAATCAATCCCACGACTTTTAAAATCATTGACGGAAAAACACACCTGTTCTACAATAAATTTTTCAACAATACCCTGACTTCATGGAACAAGAACGAGGCAAAACTGAAAAAAAGTGCAGACCAAAACTGGAAAAAACTGACCAATTAATCCTCACAAAAAAAATAAATATCTACATATGAAAACCTTTAAAATTTTCTTGGGAACTGCTTTTTTACTGCTTTTGCAAAGCAATCATTTAGTTGCACAGGGATGCAGTGACGCCGGATTCTGTACGGTTAACAGTTTTCAGCCGAATAACAATGACAGCATCAAAACTTATCATAATCAGATTAAAACCGGAATTTTCTTTGGTAAAGCAGATAATTCGATTTCTGTTTTCGGGAATTATGTGGAATACAACAGACAAATCAATGATAAATTTGGAGTTGATGCAAAACTGACGACTTTGGCGCAAAACGGTAATAATATTTCCACTTTTGGGCTTTCTGATTTGTTTCTGAATGCCAATTATAAAGCTAACGAAAAACTAAAATTTACATTAGGTGCGAAAATCCCTTTGTCAGATGCAGGGAAATCTAAGAATAATATCCCGTTGCCAATGGATTATCAGTCCAGTTTAGGAACGCTGGATTTAATTGTAGGTGTGGGTTACGAAATCAAAAAAATCCAGTTAGTTGCCGCTCTTCAACAGCCTCTAACGCAGAACGAGAATCAGTTTCTGGCATCACAGTATCCCGCAAGTTCAGCACTGAGAGGATTTTTGTCCACCAATAAATTCCAGAGAAGCGGCGATGTTTTGCTGAGAGTTTCTTATCCTTTAATGATTCATCCGAAAATAAGACTTACGCCAAGTATTTTGCCTATTTATCACCTGAAGAACGACCGTTTTACCAACCAAAACAATGTAGAACTGGAAATTAACAATTCGAAAGGACTTACACTGAACGGAAATGTCTATCTGGATTACGAAATCAACCGAAGAAATGGACTTCAGCTTAATGTGGGTATTCCTTTTGTCGTGAGAACATCCAGACCCGATGGACTGACGAGAAGCTTCATTGCCAATGTTGAATACAGAGTGAAATTTTAAATTCTTTAATCAGAAAATTTACAACAAATAAAAACATCAGAAATTATGAAAACAATGATCACCTTTATTTTTGCGTCCTTTCTCTTGGTTTCCTGCCTCAGAGAAAGCACTGCAACAGAAGATTTAATGGAAATGGCTCCTGAAAATTCGGTCTTAAAATATTCCGGAGATTTTATGCAGGGACCTTACGGAAATAACGTTAACGGAAAAGCAGAAATCTATGAAAAAAACGGAGTCTTCACATTGGTTTTAAATGAAAACTTCACCATCAGCAACGGTCCGGATCTTTACGTGTATGTAAGCAAAGAACAGCAGCCATCGCAATTTGTTTCTTTAGGTAAGCTGAAATCTGTGAACGGCGGACAAACCTACACTTTTACGGGTTCAGTAAATTTCGATGAGTACAAATACGCAGTCGTTCATTGTCAACAATACAATCATCTGTTTTCTTACGCTTTACTGGAGAAAAAATAACATTACAAATATGAAATCGCCATTAACGAATTTGGAAGCAAACACCGATGAAGATGTAGCGATAACATATGACCTTTAAAAACAATAAAATATACATATGAAAAACTATATCAATTGGGCATTACGATTAATTCCCGCCCTAATTTTACTGCAGACTTTATTCTTCAAATTTACGGCTCATCCGGATTCTGTCGCCATTTTTTCCCAACTTCACGCAGAACCTTTCGGAAGGATTTTTTCAGGAGTATTGGAACTCATCACAGCAGTTTTAATTCTGAACCCTAAAACCACTTTTTGGGGTGCCGTTCTGGGACTGGTAACGATGATTGGAGCAATTGCCTCACACATTTTCATTCTGGGAATCGATACCAATAACGATGGCGGAAAATTGTTTTACCTTGCGCTTACCGTTTTTGTTTTCTGTGTGATTCTTTTAATTAAATTTAAAAAAGGAAAGTATGAATAAAGACCAATCGGTTTATGCGATCTTACACGAGATCCTTACCGAACAACAGAATTTACTGAGAAAAGTTTCGGCAAAAATGTACACTCAGAGTATTCCTTCTCTGGACGGTTCTACCATTGGCGGTCACACAAGACATATTATTGAGTTTCTGGAAATTTTACGGAATTCTTACCACACGAATCAGATTAATTATGACGAAAGACAGAGAAATCCGGAACTGGAAAAGAATCCTGAAAAGGCAATAGAAATTATTTCCGAAATACTTTTCAGCATTAATTTGCCCAACAAAAATTTGACAATGCATCAAACCGTGGGAACTATTTCTTTAGAAATTCCGACCAATTTCTTTCGGGAACTTTTGTACAATATTGAGCATTGCATTCATCATCAGGCTTTGATAAAAGTAGCTTTTAACGAAATTAAAATGAGCCATCTTCTCAACAAAAATTTTGGAATTGCCCCTTCAACAATTCAATACAGAGAAACCCAAAATTTAAACTAAATGTGTACTGTAACGTATTTTCCGCTTAAAAATAAAATTGTTCTGACTTCCAACAGGGACGAGAAACCCAATCGTTCTGCACAGGAAATTCATCGTGAAAAAGGTATCTTTTATCCGAAAGATGCCACCAAAAACGGAACTTGGTTTGCGGTTTCAGAAAACGGAAATGTCCTCATTTTATTAAACGGTGCTTTTGAAAATCATCCGGTAAAAACAAATTACCGGAAAAGCCGTGGACTGATTGTTTTGGATTTAATGAATGAAGAAAACATTTTCAACGTTTTACAATTTATTGATTTAGAAAACATTGAACCTTTTACGTTGGTGATTTTTCAGGAAAAACAATTGGCGGAATTTCGCTGGAACGGAACCGAAAAACATTTTAAAACATTAGACGTTCATCTTCCGTGCATCTGGTCTTCCGCAACTTTGTACGATGCAAAAGCACAGGAAAAAAGAAGGGAAATTTTCAAAGAATTTCTGCAAATCGAGCCGATTTCCGAAGAAGATATTTTAGATTTCCATCATCAGAAAACCGATGATCTGGAAAACGGAATTACCATCAAAAGACAAAATACGATACAAACCATCAGTACGACACAGCTCGTTATTTCCGATGAAACGACACTGAAACATTACGACCGACTGAACCCAGATTCTAAACCCGAAAAAATTTCCCTCAAAAATGAAACTCAAACATCGCCTTCATAAAATTGCACATTGGGAATACTGGTCTACTTTTTCCATTTACCTGCCGCTTTTTCCGGTTTGGCTATACTGTGCATATAAAGCAAGAACACTGTTGTTCTTCCACGGTGCAAATCCTTCTATAAGATACGGAGGAATGGCAATGGAAAGCAAAAAAGAAATCTACGATCTGATTCCCGAAAACTGGATCCCGAAAACGGTTTTTGTGTCTTCAGAAATTTCATTTAACGAAATTTTATCTGAATTAAAATCACAAACCATCAATTTCCCCGTTATTGTAAAACCCAATATCGGATTGAAAGGTTTGGGCGTTGTTCAGGTTGAAAATTTAAACGAACTGGAAGATTATCAAAAAAATAATGCCTGTGATTTTTTAATTCAGGAAAAAATAAATTATCAGCATGAAGTCGGGATTTTTTACCACCGTTTTCCGGACGAAAAAAAAGGAAAGATTACAGGAATGGTGAAAAAAGAATTTCTTTCCGTAAAAGGAAACGGCAGAAAAACGTTGAGAGAACTGGTGATGGAAAATCCCAGAAGTGCGTTCCAGATCAAAGCCATAGAACAGAAAATGGGAAGCGAAATGCAGAAAACAGTTCCTGAAAACGAAGAAATAATTCTGATCCCGTTCGGAAGCCATACGAGAGGCGCGAAATTTATTGATATTTCAAGTGAAGTTACCGAAAAATTAGAACAAAAAATAGATGAAATCTGTACCAAAGTGAATGGCTTTTATTTCGGAAGACTGGATGTGATGTTTGAAAATTTGGAACTTCTAAAAGAGGGAAAGAATTTAAAAATCATCGAAATAAACGGTGCTAAAAGCGAACCAACGCATATGTACGATCCGAAACACTCCTTATTTTTTGCATGGAAAGAAATTGCAAAACACTGGAACATCATGGCAGAAATCAGCAGAAAAAACCACGAAACCGGATTTCCTTATCTGGATGTAAAAGAGGGATTTTCTGCGCTGAAAAACAATCTTGCCATAGAAAAAAGGCTGAGGAAGATTTCTTCGGTTGATTAATCTGCAAAAAACAGTTACTTTTGTAGTAAAGTATTTACATAAAATTACAATATGAAATTCTCTTCGATTTATAAAATCCCGTTGCTGCTTTTCTTTTTTATTACCCTTGCAGTTTCGGGACAAATCAAAAATCCTGTAAAATTTAAATTTACCATCAACGAACTAGGCGACAATCAATATGAAGCCGTCCTTAATGCTACCATGGAAAGCGGTTGGCATATTTACTCCAAAGATATTCCTGAAGATACGGGAATTCCTACTGATTATAAAGTTTCAGGGAAAAACATAGAACTGATCGGGAAATTTACCGAAGTGGGTAAAAAGCATGAAGAATTTTCTGAGGCTTTCGGCGGAAAAATCATTTTCTATTCCAATACCGCAGGTTTCAAACAGAAATTTAAGCTGAAAGACGGAACAAAACCGGGAGATGTTGTTGCTGAAATTACGTATCAGACTTGTGACGACAGAGTCTGTCTTGCTCCGAACACATTAGAATTCAACAAACAGGTTACGCCAAAAGGTGCGACTGAGGAAGTAAAAACCGATGAAAAAACAACGGCAAAAGATTCTTTGCAGCCAGTTGTGGATACGTTGGGCAATGTTGTTCAACCTGCTGTTCCAAGTGCGGAAACCCAAAAACTTGATCCTAAAAATTTAAAAATAGAATCCATTAATTTCCAGAAACCATTAACGGACTGCGGAACAGGATCATCAAAAATCAGCGAAAACTACTGGACTTATCTGCTGTTAGGATTTATCGGAGGTTTAATTGCCTTGTTAACACCGTGCGTTTTCCCGATGATTCCTTTAACGGTTTCGTTTTTTACCAAAGGAAATAAAAATCCGGCAAAAGGAAAAAGAGATGCTTTAATCTATGGATTTTTCATTCTTTTAATCTTTGTTTTACTGAGCGTTCCTTTCCATTTAATTGATGGAATTGCAGGAAATATCTTCAACGAAATTTCAACCAATGTATGGCTGAATATTGCGTTCTTCATCATATTCATTTTCTTCGCGGGAAGTTTCTTCGGCTACTATGATATTACTTTGCCAAGTTCTATTGCCAATAAATCTTCAAAAGCGGAAGAAGCGGGAGGAATTATCGGAATTTTCTTCATGGCTTTAACGCTGGTTATCGTTTCTTTCTCGTGTACAGGTCCTATTTTGGGAAGTTTATTGGGAAGTGCGATTACAGGTTCGGCGAATGTTCCGATGCTGCTTACTTTTGCTTTGGCAGGATTCGGATTGGCTTGGGCGATTGTTTTCGGTTTGCTGGCCTTATTTCCGCAGGCGCTGCAAAGTCTTCCGAAATCAGGAGGCTGGATGAATACGGTGAAAGTTGTCTTAGGATTCGTGGAACTGGCTCTTGCTTTAAAATTCTTATCCAAAGCAGATTTGGTTTCTAAAACATTCTTCATTAAAAGAGAGATTTTTATCGGAATCTGGATTGTCGTAGCCATTGGTTTAGCCATTTATTTATTCGGATTAATCAAATTTCCGCATGACGACAAGAAACCGAAAATTTCTGTTACCAGAAAAATTTTAGGGATTTTAGGAATTGGTTTTGTGGTATATCTGGTTCAGGGATTAATTCCTTCTGACAGACCAAAACTGCAACTGTTAAGCGGAATTTTACCTCCGTTAAATGTAAGTTATTTCCATGACGAAAAAGACGGAATTCTGGGAATGCATCCTGAACACGATTTCTTTACCGCTATTGAATTAGCGAAAAAAGAAGGCAAGCCGATCTTAATTGACTTCACGGGGTACGGATGTGAAAACTGCCGAAAAATGGAAGAATTTGTGTGGAGCGAACCGGATATTTTACCAATTCTTCAAAACGACGTTGTTCTGGCTTCTCTTTATGTGGATGATAAAGAAGAGCTTCCTGAAGATCAGAAAACAAAAATTGATCTTGGTGACGGACAGGTGAAAAAAGTAAAAACAATCGGTGACCGATGGAGTCTTTTCCAGCAGGTGAATTTCAATAATAATTCCCAGCCGCATTATGTTTTATTAACGCCGGACGGAAAAGTAATCAACATGCCGGTTTCAGGATATATGGAGAAAGAAAAATTCAAAAAATTCCTTGAATGTGGGGTAAATTACTACAAGAAAAATAAATAATTTTAATTTAAAATACACAAAGCCTTATCAATTTTTTGGTAAGGCTTTTTTTATGAATTGATTTTAAACGCTATATACGCAAAGTTTATTGATATATGTTGAAAATATTTTCTGTTCGCAAAGGCACTTCGTTCAGCAAATGATAGCAGAAACTTTGCTTAATAAATTCTTAGGCTTTAGAAACCGTTATTTTTTTAATATATTGATTTTAAAAGATTTAAATAAAAACACACAGTAAAAATGTCAAATTAATACCATTTTTAAATTTTAGGTATAAACTTTGCATTGATTCAAAAATAAAAATAGAGATACAACACCCTTTATTGAAAATTGTTTAATATTTTAAAAACTATTAATTATGGCTGAAGTTATTGCACAAGAGAAGCAGGGAGGAAGCAAACAAAGAAAAAAACTGATCCGAGTTGACATGACTCCAATGGTAGATTTAGGATTTTTACTCATCACCTTTTTCATGTTTACCACGAATTTTACAAAACCTAATGTGATGGATTTAGGACTGCCTGCGAAGGATCCACATCCACCAACAATTAGTGATGTTGTAATTGACCAGAAAAATCAAATCACCTTTATTTTAGGAAAAGATAATCGAGTTTTCTATCATCAAAGTTATAAGGAAGAATTAAATAAAAACAATCTAAAAGAAACAAATTTTAGCGGAATTAATATCACTAAAATTATTTCTGAAGCCTACAATAACGCTCCAAACAAGGGAAAATTCACCATTATCGTTGAACCTACAGACGACGCAAACTATAAAAACTTTGTAGATGTTCTGGATAACATTGCCATTTCGAAGAAAGAACGATACGGAGTTACCGACATTAAACCTTGGGAAAAGAAAGTTTACGAAGAATTAATCAGATAAAATAAGAAGGGCATTTTTAAAATGCTCTTTTTTATTTATAAATTTCTTTTAAAAATGATTAAAAAAGCAATATTCATAATTCTCTGCTCTACCTTATTTTTAAATGCTCAAATAAAAGATACTATAGAGCATCATAATCTTTCTTTACACTTTAATAAACACAATGATCTTTATAAAGTTATAAACACACAGAACAATAAAGAGTTTAATGGTTGGGGATGGTACGAAAATGAAGAATCTTATAAAATATTTAATTATTATTTCCATAACAGATTAGTGTACCGCGACATTCGGGATCTTAATAATAAAATCATCCGCAGAGAATATCCTTTAAAAAATCAAAACAAATTGACAGTACATGAATTTTATGAAAACAATACGAGCCTGATTAAAAAGAAATATTCCATTAGTTTTATTTTTAATGATGAAGATATGCTTGAAAAGAAAAATGGAGAATATTGTGAATATTATAAGAATGGAAAAATAAAAACAAAAGGTCAATACAAAGACGATAAAAAGACAGGTAAATGGACTTCTTTTGATGAAAATGGAAAAATGCTTTAATTAGTCAATACACTGAATCGATTTTAAACTTAGTCTTGTATTTTTTATTTACTTTTGAGTATAATTTATTCATTAATGAAAAACTTTTTAACCGCAGTTGTTTTAGCCGCTTTTGCTGTTTCATGCTCCAAAAAAGAAGCAACTTCTACTTCCGATAAGACTGATAGTATAAAAATCATCGATTCCATTAACGCGGCGAGAACAAAAATCAACGACAGCATAAAATCCAAAAATCATTTTAAAGATTTCAGCGGATCTCATAAATTCACCCATAATTCAATTAAAAATTCAGGTTCTGTAAATTTCAAAAAAATTGATGGCGAAAGAGACCATTACGACGTTTCAGGAAATATCAGCTCCGGAAAAAACACCGTAGAAATAAAAGGATTTATGGCAGTTGTTTCAGACAAACACATGAATTTTACAGGAGAAATTACAGAAAGTATTTCGGCAAACGACAACGGAAAACCTTATACCAGAAAAGGAACAAAAACTTTCATGTCAAAGGACGGCGGAAAAACATACCGACTTCAGGATATGGTAAATGGTTCGGGATTTGTTGAATATATTGACATCCACTTTTAATTACTGAAATATGTTGAACTTCGAGAGAAAAGGAAACGGAAAAGAAACTTTGGTTCTGCTTCACGGCTTTATGGAAAATCTTTCTATCTGGAGCGATATGGAGCCTCATCTTTCCGACAATTTTTCATTGTTAAAAATAGATCTTCCCGGTCATGGACAATCTGAAATCATTGCGGAAGTTCAGACGATGGAACTGATGGCGGAAGAGGTAAAAAAAGTTTTGGATCATGAAAATATAACCAAAATTCACTTACTCGGACATTCGATGGGAGGTTACATTTCTCTGGCTTTCGCAGAAAAATATCCTGAATACCTGAAAAGTTTAACTTTATTTTTCTCCACGTATTTTCCTGATGATGCTGAGAAGAAAGAACAACGCATCAAAAGTTACCGCATCATTAAAGATGCTTTCGCACATTACGCAAGAGCGGGAGTTCCGAATCTGTTCAATCCGAACGAGAAAGACATTCTGGAAGGAAAAATAGAAACCGCTCTGGAAGTTGCCCTTTCTACGAATAATCTCGGAGCATTGGCTTCCGTAAAAGGAATGGTGGAACGAACGGACAAAAAGCATATTATGGAAAATCTTGAGGCAAAAATTTTGGTTCTTGCCGGAAAGCACGATAATGCAGTGAAAACCGAAACCATGATTAAACATCTTCCCGACCGCACCAACATTAAATCCTACATTCTTGATTGCGGACACAACGGACATTGGGAAAAGCCAAAAATCTGTGCAGAGATCATCAATACGGAGCTTCTTCACAATATGCCGAAACATTTGGTCTTTTAATATGCTGGATTTTTTCTCTTTCAAAAAAAAGAAACCCGTCATCGGTCTGACTCTTTCAGGCGGAGGAATGCGCGGAATTGCTCACATTGCGGTTTTAAAGGCTTTGGAAGAGTATGATCTGAAACCGGACATTATTTCAGGAACCAGTGCAGGATCAATTGTAGGAGCGTTTTATTCTTTCGGGAAATCTCCGGATGAAATGATGGAAATCGTAAAACAGACAACTTTTTTTTCGAGGTCTTATCTTAAACTTTCCAAAAACGGAATTTTCAGCTCGAAATTTATTCTGAAACTCTTCACCGATCATTTTCCGGAAGATGATTTTAACATTTTAAAAATTCCTCTGTATGTTGCCGCCACTGAAATGACGCACGGAATTGTAGATTTTTTCTCGGAAGGTAAACTTTTCATCCCGTTATTAGCTTCTTCGAGCGTTCCTTTTGTTTTGCCTCCGGTGAAAATTGGCGAAAAAATTTATGTAGACGGTGGTGTTTTAGACAATCTTCCGATTGAACCCATTGTAGACAAATGCGATTTTCTGATTGCTTCGCACGTTAATTCTATCAGTTATGACAGTCTTGAAAGAATGAGCTTAATGAAAGAATTTGACCGGATTTTACACTTGGCGATCGCAAAATCCGTGTATTCCAAAGCTAAGACCTGTGATATTTTTCTTGATCCTCCGAAAATGACGAAATTCAGTCTTTTCAACAAAAAATTTTTAGATATTATGTTTCAGGAAGTTTATGAATACACTTGTAAAGAACTTGAGGAAAAAGGATATTCGAGAGGTTAGAGTTGAGGGTTTTAGAGTCTTAGAGTTATAGCGTTGAGAGTTTTTAGAATGTGAATGAGTTTTATTGCGAACAGAATGAATGTCTGCAAAAACGTAGTTCAGGAGCGAAGAATCCATCTCTTCAGAAGAAGATTTAAATTGTGCGTTGATTATTTTTCAGGAATTTAAAATCAATAAAATCCAGATTCTTTACCCGACTTTATTTCTTTCTGAATAAAAAATATATGCAGCTTTCTCAGCCTAAACCTTAAACTTAACCTCAATCTCAGCCTAAACCTAAATCAAACTTACAAACTCTCCTCTCCTTCTATTTTCACTTTAAATGTTTCAATAGTTCCCTGCAAAGATTCGTAAGATTTTCCTCCGGCTGCATTGATGTGACCTCCTCCATTGAAATATTTTCTTGAGAATTGATTCACATCCATATCATCCTTACTTCTGAAAGAAATTTTAATAAAATCTTCATACAGATCTTCCATAAAGAATGCTGCCATTTTCACACCTAAAATACTCAGTCCGTAATTAACAAAACCTTCCGTATCGCCTTTCTGGAAGCCATATTCCTTCAGTTCTTCCCTTGTTAAATAAAGAACAGCTACTTTTCCGTCTTTTACCACTTCTATTCTTCCTAAAATCAGGGCTAATAAATGAAGACGGGAAACAGTATTCGTATCCCATGTATTGGAGGTAATCATAGCGGGATCTGCTCCGTGTTCGATGAGATTGGCAATAATCCTGTGTGTGGTTGCACTGGTAGAACGGAATCTGAAACCTCCTGTATCCGTCATAATTCCGGTATAAAGACATTCTGCAATATCGTTATTCACCAGATTTTCATCATTCATCGCTTCTATGAAATGATAAACCATCTGACAGGTCGCAGGAATTACGGTATCGGAATAAACAAAATCAAATTTCTCAGGCTGCTGATGATGGTCGATAAGAATCTTTTTTGCTCTGGAATTCGTAAGCCAGTCTCCCAAAATCCCGATTCTGGAAGGTGCATTGAAATCCAGACAGAAAATAACATCTGCTTCATAAATAAGATCAGAAGCTACTTTTCTTTTGTAGTCTGCAATCAGCACTTTTTTTGCTTCCGGCATCCATTTCAGAAACTTAGGAAAATCGTTCGGAACGATAACCTCTGCATGAATTCCTTTTGCTTTCAGATAATGTTTTAAACCAAGGCTGGAACCAATAGCATCGCCATCCGGATTATAATGGGTAAGAATTACAATTTTATGCTCCGGAGTAAGTAACTTGTTGATTTCTAAAAGTTCTGCTGGTGTAAACATCATGATGTTTATTTTTTCTTTAAATTTGAGTTTCCAAAGATAGAGCTTTTAAACAAATCATTGTGCATTATTTTATAATATCGGGAAAGTAGGCATCCCGTCGGCATTTGCAAAGAATGCATGAAAAAACAGTGTAATTTTTAAAAAAAAAGATTTGTAAAGTTTGCAACTTTTAAAAAATTCCATATCTTTGCAACCTGAAAATTAATAGATAATTACGATTTAAACATATAGTAATGAGTAAAAGAACATTCCAGCCATCAGAAAGAAAAAGAAGAAACAAACACGGTTTCAGAGAAAGAATGTCTACGCCAAATGGAAGAAGAGTTTTGGCTGCGAGAAGAGCTAAAGGCAGAAAGAGTTTAACTGTAAGTGCTTCACGCGCTAAGAGATAATCTTTTTATTATCATATACAAATCATGCTTGAAAAGTAGTTTTTCAGGCATTTTTTGTTGTTAAATTTTCCCAAAATTTAGATTATTTATTCTTCTTTTTCCTATTTTTAAAATCTGAAAAAATTTTAAGAAAAAGTACTTTAAAACTGAATTATGCCACATACAAATATCGCCGGAGACAATATCATCAGCTTACAGCACGCGAAGATTGCCCAAAAAAACTTCACGGTTCTTTCTGATGTGAATCTGAACATCAAAAAAGGAAGATTCTGCTACCTTATCGGAAAAACAGGTTCCGGAAAAAGTTCCCTGCTGAAAACTTTGTACGGGCATATTCCTTTAGCTTCCGGACACGGCGCAGTGGTAGGTTTCGATCTTGCCAAACTGAGAGCTTCCGATGTTCCGAACCTGAGAAGAAAATTAGGAATTGTTTTTCAGGATTTCCAATTGCTTTCTGACAGAACGGTTGAAAAAAACCTGAAATTCGTACTGGAAGCAACAGGATGGAGCGATAAGACAAAAATGGAAGACCGAATTAACGAAGTTCTTGGCAGCGTAAATATGAAAAGCAAGAAGCACAAAATGCCGCACGAACTTTCAGGAGGGGAACAACAGCGTATTGCCATCGCAAGAGCGCTTCTGAATCATCCGGATCTTATTCTTGCGGATGAGCCTACAGGAAACCTTGACCCGGAAACGTCCAATGAAATCATGACTTTACTGAAGCAGGTTGCGCTTGAAAACGGAGCGGCTGTTGTTATGGCAACACACGATTATCATATGATCCAGAATTTTCCGGGTGAAGCCATAAGATGTGAAGACGGAAAAGTTTCCGTACTTGATACAGCAGAGTTATTTGAGTAAAATTTAACCATTAAGGACATTTAAGAAGTTAAGCTTATTTAAAAAATCGATTAAATTTAAATTATTGATTTCAAAATAAGGATTACTTAATATTCTTAACTCCTTAACAAACGGCTTAATGGTTAAAAATAGGTTTTATTTTCTAAAAACATGAAACTCTTTAGTGAGTTCAAGATATTGGTCCGAGTATTGTCTCGGACTTTTTTCTATAGTAAATTCGAGTTCTTCGAACGATTGCTCGTTTAAAGAAAATTCAAGAATCAGTCTTTTTGTTTTTGAGTTCTCAATGCCTTTAATGTTGATTTTTTTAATTAAAAAAAGCTGATTTTCATTCGCAATCTGAATAAAAGCGTTTCCGGCTTCAACAGGAATAACGACTGAAAATATTCCTTTTTCCGTTAGCAAAGAAGACGATTTTGAAATGAGCTGTCGGAAATTCAATTCAACGGTCTGCCTTGCGATTTTATCCTTTTCTGAGTCGGAAACTTCAAAATACGGCGGATTGGAAACAATGAGATCAAATTTTTCTTCGGATTCAAAATATTTAAAATCCTGATGAATATTTTCTAATCTTAAAGCAAAAGGTGAATTTTCAAAATTAAGCTTGGTGAGATGCGCCGCTTCTTCATTGATTTCAATTCCTAAAAATCTGGTATCTTTATTTCTTTGCGCTAACATCATCGAAATTAATCCGGTTCCTGTTCCGACTTCCAACACTTTGGAAGCATTCTCAACATCCGCTAAAGCCCCCAGCAAAACGCCGTCTGTTCCTACGCGAAAGACATTTTTAGACTGCTGAATTTCAAATTGTCTGAATGTAAAAGGTTTCACTATAAATTAGTCGGTAATGTGATGGTAAATGTCGATCCTTTTCCGACTTCGGATTTTACGGTAATTTCTCCTTTATAATCTTCCACCATTTTTCTTACCATGGAAAGACCAAGTCCCATTCCGCTGTTTTTTGAGGTGAAATTCGGCTCAAAAATCCTTTCGTAAATATTTTCCGGAATTCCGATTCCGTTGTCCTGAACAGAGATCATTACACGCCTTTGATGTTGTTCCAGATCTACATTGATGATTAATTTTCGCTCTTCACTTTCCGCCTGTCTTGCATTCGTTACAAGATTGGTAATGATTCTGGACAAATAGATTCTGTCCATATTAATCATGATATTGCTTTTATTGGAATGCATGAAAATACTATCATCATTAAAAACACGGAGAATATCTTCCACCTCAGTGTTCAGATTGATGATTTCATTGTTTTTTTCAGGAAGTTTGGCAAATTCCGAGAATGCAGAAGCTACGGTTGCAATCAAATCGATCTGATCGACCATGGTTTTGCTCATCTGTTTTACTCTTTCTCTGATATTCGGATCCTCGGGATCAAATTTTCTTTCAAAATTCTGAATGGTCAATTTCATTGGAGTTAAAGGATTTTTCACCTCATGCGCAACCTGTTTTGCCATTTCTCTCCATGCTTCTTCCGAAGCTTTAAAACGAAGCCTCTCTTTCTGATCCTGAATCTGGAGAATCATTCTGTTATATGCTCTTGCCAAAGCATTCAGTTCATCGTTTTTATAGTAACGGATCGGACGCATTTCATTTTCAAACAATGTAATGCGGGTAATCATATCCGAGAATTTCGTAATATTTTTTGCTAAACTGTTAGACATCACCCAACTAAACCACACACTGAACAAAATCAATAAAACATCTACAAGAACAATATACTTTACATAAACGTTTAAGACATCAAAATAAGCCGCTTCATCATGATAAAGCGGAATGTAAACTATACCTATAGGTTCTAAATCATTATTTTTCAACAATAAATACGAGGAAGTGAGTACTGCATCTTTTTTAGCATCATAACCTTTGGTATCAACTCGTGCTTTTGTGGCTAAAATCTTGTTGATGATGTTAATAGGAACCATTTTTTGTTCAATATGGTTACCTTCCCGATTAGACAAAATATAATTTCCTTTGAGATCATATATATAGATATCATGATGATTAATATCACCAATCTCATAAATTTTAGTTCCCAGAACTTTCTTCAGATCATCGGTTTTTACACGTACTCTGCTCAGTTCATAATCCAGATAACTCATTACAGTACCTGTCTTGTTCTGCATATCAATCTCACTCTGTTTCTCATAATTTTCTTTCAAAACAAAGTAAGGCACCAGCGAAGAAGCGACAACACTTAAAAGGCAAACCAACAGGAAACCGAAAAAAACCCGGTTCCTTAAGCTATATCCTTTATACACATTAATTGACATCCGCTATTTTTTAATTAACCTAGCAATATACTTACCAATTATATCAAATTCCAGATTAACTTTATCTCCAATTTTTAAATATTTCATATTTGTGAATTCCCATGTATACGGAATGATCGCTACAGAAAACTCCTTATCTTCACTTTTTGCCACGGTTAAACTTATTCCGTTTACTGTAATTGAGCCCTGCGGAACAGTTACAAAACTACCATTATCTTCATACTTCATCGTGATAAAATAACTTCCGTCTTTATTCTCAATATTCACCACTTCTCCGGTTTTATCTACGTGTCCCTGAACAATATGCCCGTCCAGTCTTCCGTCCATTTTCATGCAGCGTTCAAGGTTCACTACGGTTCCTTCCTGCCATTTTCCAAGATTTGTTTTTTCTAAAGTTTCATTGATGGCGGTTACAACATATCGGTCTCCATCGATTTTCACAACCGTAAGACAACATCCGTTGTGTGCAAGACTCTGGTCTATTTTCAATTCGTTGGTAAACGGGCATGTTAAGGTAAAATCTATATTGCTTCCGTTTTCTTCGATCTTCTCAATTACTCCAACTGCTTCAATAATTCCTGTGAACATATTATTTTTTGCTAAATTTGTAAAATTATAATGTTCAAAGATAATCAAAATGAGCCCAAAAAACCATAAAGTACGAGTAGGAATTTCAATCGGAGATTTCAACGGCATCGGTCCCGAAATCATCATGAAATCTCTTTCAGACAAAACCATTACGGATTTTTTCACTCCTGTAATTTTTGGTTCGGGAAAATTATTTACCTATCAGAAAAATATTTTTAAGTTAAATTTAAATTTTAACTACATCAACGAAGCTTCACAGGCACATGCAGGAAAACTGAATATGGTAAATCTGGTGAAGGAAAATTCGATGGTAGAACTGGGAACACCTACGGAAGAATCTACCAAAATGGCGATCGATTCTCTGGAAGCGGCTACCGAAGCTTTACTGAAAGGGGAAATCGATGTTTTGGTTACAGCACCCATCAATAAAGATGAAATGGTGAAAATGGGCTTTAAACACGCTGGTCACACAGGATATTTTGAAGAGAAATTCAATAAAAAAGGATTGATGTTTCTGGTAACGGAAGATCTGAAGGTGGCAGTTTCAACGCATCATATTCCGATTGCACAGGTTGCGGAGAATATTTCCAAGGAAAAAATTAAAAAACAGATCAGAGTTTTAAACCAGACTTTAATTGAAGATTTTAATATTACCAGACCTAAAATTGCCGTTCTGGGCTTAAATCCTCACGCTGGAGACGGCGGAGTGATCGGAAAAGAAGAAATTGAAGTTATTGCTCCGGCAATTAAGGAACTTTCAGACAACGGAATTCTTGCTTTCGGGCCTTTTCCGGCAGACAGTTTTTTCCAGCCCGGAAAATATAAAAGTTTCGATGCTGTACTAGCGATGTATCATGATCAAGGACTAGCTCCGTTTAAAACTCTGGCTTATGAAGAAGGGGTAAATTATACCGCAGGACTCCCGTTCATCAGAACCTCTCCGGATCATGGAACAGCTTATGATATTGCAGGAAAAAATGTTGCTGATGCACAAAGTTTTACGGAAGCTATTTTCACTGCCATTAAAATTTTCAGAAACAGAACGGAATACAATGAACTGATGGGCAATCGTCTGCAGCCAAGAAAAATAGCAGTAGACAACGGAATAGATGAAGATCTACCGGATGAAACTGAAGGATAAATCTTTAATAAAGATTTTAAATTAATTTGTTAGAAATTTTATTTGTTATTATAAAAAAATTGCATATTTTTGCACACTCATTTTATGGACAAGTTAAGAAACTATGACGTAAGCTTTTCCGGGTTAAAAACCGGCAAGCACGAGTTCAGGTTTGAGATAGATAAAGAGTTCTTTCAATTATTTGACACTGAACAGGAATTTACAGATCCTAAAATTACAGTGGATGTTTTATTAGACAAGCATTCTACTTTTTTAGAATTTGAGATCAAGGTAAAGGGAACAGTAGAACTGGTTTGTGATATTTCGAATGAAAATTTCGATCATCCTATCGAAAACCAGATCAAAGTTTTGGTAAAGTTTGGCGAAGAGTATGATGACAGTGAAGAAGACGTAATCACCATTCCGACTTCAGATCATGCATTTAACATCGCACAACTGATTTACGAAAACGTAGCCCTTTCTATTCCGATGAAAAAGATTTCTCCGAATGTAAGTGATGATGATCTTGCCATTCTGGAAAAGTTCAGTCCAAAAGAAAGTCAGGAAGAGGAAGAACATGAAAGCGATCCGAGATGGGACGCACTGAAAAATTTGAAGAATAAAAATTAAATAGTTTAATGATGAGATGATGAATCTCATCGCTCATCAATTAAAAAAGTTATTACAAAATGGCACATCCAAAGAGAAGACAGTCGTCTACAAGAAGAGATAAGAGAAGAACTCACTACAAAGCTGTAGTTCCTCAATTAGCTAAAGATGCAACAACAGGAGAGCTTCACCTATACCACAGAGCTCACTGGCATGAAGGAAAACTTTACTACAGAGGTAAAGTAGTATTGGAAAAAGAAGTAGCATCTACTGAAGAAAACTAAGAGTCGCTTTTCCTCGAAAAACACTCATTTTAATACAAAAACCGCCCAATTTTGATAAAATTTGGCGGTTTTTTGTTGTTTTTTATGTTTTTTTGGTATCTTTGGAACAAAATCAAATATCAATTTTATGGACATTAAAGACATCCAAAATCTTATCAAGTTTGTATCTAAGGCAGAAGTTTCTGAAGTAAAATACAAAACTAAAGATTTCGAAATCACTATTAAAACTCCATTGGCTGGAAGCGAAGTTGCTTATGCTCAACCTGCGGTTTACCACACAGCTCCTCAACAAGTAGCGGCTGCTCCTGCACCTGCTGCAACTCCTGCTGCTGCACCTGCTGCAAGTACAGAAGCTGCATCTGATGACAGCAAATACGTGACCATTAAGTCTCCAATGATCGGAACTTTCTACAGAAAGCCATCTCCGGACAAAGACGTGTTCGTAAATGTTGGTGATGAGGTTTCTAACGGAAAAGTTGTTTGCGTTATCGAGGCAATGAAGTTATTCAACCAGATCGAATCTGAGGTAAGCGGAAAAATCGTTAAAATTTTAGTAGACGATGCAACTCCTGTAGAATACGACCAACCTTTATTCTTAGTAGATCCATCTTAAGGAATTTTAGATTACAGATTATAAATTTTAGATGAATCCTTTTCATTTAAAATAATTTAAAATTCAAAATTTATAATTTAAAATTTCGGAGAGATGTTCAAAAAAATATTAATAGCCAATCGTGGCGAAATTGCAATGCGTATTTTACGTACTTGTAAAGAAATGGGAATCAAGACCGTTGCGGTATATTCTACTGCAGATAAAGACAGTCTTCACGTAAGATTTGCTGATGAAGCGGTTTGTATTGGTCCTGCAATGAGCAAAGATTCCTATCTTAAAATCCCTAACATTATTGCTGCTGCGGAAATTACCAATGCAGACGCAATTCACCCAGGTTACGGTTTCTTATCTGAAAACGCTAACTTCTCCAGAATCTGTCAAAAGAACGGTATTAAATTCATCGGTGCGACTCCTGAACAAATTGAAAAAATGGGAGACAAAGCAAACGCTAAGGCAACCATGAAAGCTGCAGGGGTACCTTGCGTACCGGGTTCTGACGGTTTGATCGAGTCTTATGAAATCGCTGCTAAAACTGCTGAGGAAATTGGTTATCCGGTGATGATCAAAGCAACTGCAGGTGGTGGCGGAAAAGGGATGAGAGCCGTTTGGAAAGCGGAAGACCTTAAAGACCACTGGGAATCTGCGATTCAGGAAGCTGTAGCGGCATTCGGAAACGGAGGAATGTACATGGAAAAACTGATCGAAGAGCCAAGACATATCGAAATTCAGGTTGCGGGAGACCAGTTTGGTAAAGCTTGTCACCTTTCTGAAAGAGACTGTTCGGTTCAGAGAAGAAATCAGAAACTTACGGAAGAAACTCCTTCTCCTTTCATGACGGACGAACTTCGTGAAAAAATGGGAGAAGCTGCTGTAAAAGCTGCAGAATTCATTGGATATGAAGGTGTAGGAACTATAGAATTCCTTGTAGACAAGCACAGAAATTTCTATTTCATGGAAATGAATACAAGAATTCAGGTAGAGCACCCTATCACTGAACAGGTTATCGATTATGACCTGATCAGAGAACAGATTCTTCTGGCTGCAGGAACTCCGATTTCAGGAATCAATTATTATCCGAAATTACACTCAATTGAGTGCAGAATTAATGCGGAAGATCCTTACATGGATTTCAGACCTTCTCCGGGGAAAATCACAGGATTAAATATTCCTGGAGGACACGGAGTAAGAGTGGATACGCACGTTTATTCAGGATATACAATTCCTTCTAACTATGATTCTATGATTGCAAAACTAATCACAACGGCTCAGACGCGTGAAGAAGCTATTGCAAAAATGAGAAGAGCACTGGAGGAATTTTATATTGAGGGTGTAAAAACAACAATTCCTTTCCACAGACAACTGATGGATAATGAGGATTACCTTTCAGGAAACTATACTACAAAATTCATGGAGGATTTTGTGATGGACAGAAAATATGATAATCACTAAGATTGATTATTTAAAATATTTGAACCGCCTCATTTTTGGGGCGGTTTTTTATTAAAATCAAAACGAAAAGATATTTAAACTGTAATTGACAAGTGATTGGAATAATAATTTCCAAAACAATCTGTTCTGTCATTAAAATGTACTTTTCCCACGAAATTTTTCAGTAGAAGATTTCTGTTTATTCATATCAATTATAATGTTTAAATTTGTACAAAACCTAAATTTATGTCAACAGTAGAAACAGTAAAAGACTCACAATATTTCATTGATCTTGAAGACCGACACGGAGCCCATAACTACCACCCTCTTCCGGTTGTTTTAGATAAGGGAGAAGGTGTTTTTGTCTGGGATGTGGAAGGAAAGAAATACTACGATTTCCTTTCTGCCTATTCTGCTGTGAACCAAGGTCATTCTCATCCGAAAATTGTAGGAGCTTTAGTTGAGCAGGCTCAGAAACTGGCTTTAACGTCAAGAGCTTTTTACAATTCGAAATTGGGGGAATACGAAAAAAAGATTACTACCCTATTTGGTTTTGATAAAGTTTTACCGATGAATTCCGGTGCTGAAGCAGTGGAAACGGCGGTAAAATTAGCCAGAAAATGGAGTTATGAAGTAAAAGGGATTTCTGAAAATGCTGCAAAAATTGTAGTTTGTGAAAATAATTTTCATGGAAGAACCACAACGATTGTTTCGTTCTCTAATGATCCTGATGCGAACCAGAATTACGGCCCGTTTACTCCAGGATTTATTAAAATTCCTTACAACGACCTTGAAGCTTTAGAAGAAGTTTTGAACAGAGAAGCAGGAAATATTGCTGCATTTTTGGTAGAGCCTATTCAGGGTGAAGCAGGAGTATATGTTCCGAATGACGGATTTTTAAAGAATGCTTCTGAATTGTGTAAAAAGCATAATGTTCTTTTTATTGCCGATGAAGTTCAGACAGGAATTGCAAGAACAGGGAGGTTAATCGCATGTCATCACGAAGATGTACAACCTGATATTTTAATTTTAGGAAAAGCTCTTTCCGGCGGAATGTATCCTGTTTCAGCAGTTTTAGCAGATAATGAGATCATGAATGTGATTAAACCGGGACAGCACGGCTCTACGTTTGGAGGAAACCCAATTGCTTGTGCAGTTGCTGTTGCCGCTTTAGATGTTGTTGAAGAAGAAAAGCTTTCTGAAAGAGCGGAAGAACTGGGAAAATTATTCCGTTCCGAAGTTGAAAAGATTATTGAAAAAACAGACCTCATTACAAAGATTAGAGGAAAAGGGTTGCTGAATGCCATTTTAATTAACGATACTCCGGAAAGTTCCACGGCATGGAATCTTTGTCTGAAGCTAAAAGAAAACGGACTTCTTGCAAAACCAACTCACGGAAATATCATCCGTTTGGCACCGCCTTTGGTGATCACAGAAGAGCAATTGCTGGATTGTGTGAAAATTATTGAAAAAACTATTTTAGAATAGACCTATTTTGGTAGAAATTATTATTCCGATATACAAAAAAACACCTGATGCAGACGATCTGATTTCGATAAATCAGGCATTTCATGTTTTAAAAAATCACAAAATTACCTTTATTCATCCCAAAAGTTTGGATGTGAGCAATTATGAAATGTTCACTTCCAGATTTTTGGCGTTTGACGATGTTTATTTTAAAAACATCCATGGCTACAACCGTCTTATGCTGAGTGTAGATTTCTACAACAGCTTTTCGGAAAAATATTTACTGATTTACCAGACTGACTGTTTCGTGTTTAAAGACGAGCTTCTGGATTGGTGCAGGAAAGACTTTGATTATATCGGTGCTCCCTGGATCAGAAGTTCTGAGAAGATACCATTGCTTAAGCTTATTTCGGACAGAGGTTTGGCAAAATTAAAAGCTTTCATCAATTTTAAAGGCAACTCAAAATGGCAGAAAGATAAATCTCTGTTGTACAATAAGGTAGGAAACGGTGGATTATCTTTAAGAAAGAGAGAAAAATTTATCGAAACTTTACAAAAGCTTTCTGAAGCTAAAGAAGTATATCTGAGGGAAGAAAATTCATGTGAATTTTATGCTGAAGATGTATTTTTCAGCATAGAGCCGGAAAGAAATGGAATTAATTTTTCTAAACCAGACTATAAAGAAGCGTGTGGATTTTCTATTGAAAACAAGCAGCAGAAAGCACTGAAGATCAATAACGGCAGGCTTCCTTTTGGCTGCCACCGATGGAATAAAGAACGAGAATTCTGGAAACCTTACTTCTCTAAAGCAGGATATTCTATATAAAGCATGAATAACTTCAATGATAAAAGCATCATATTAGCAGTTCCGGATCATTTCGGACTTCCTCAGGTTTTTAAAGAAAATCTTGAGTTTTTGGGCTTTACAGTCTATCTGGTGAAGCACGATAATTCCAAGATCAAACTTAAAACCAAAGATTCTCTTATTCATCTTTATAAAAAAACGTTTAGTAAGAATAAAACTCATAAAGCCATAATCACCGCACTGGAAAAAGAAAGTCCACAAATTACTTTTCTTGACGGAATTGAATCTGCAGATTATGCTTTGGTAGTAAGACCTGATCTTTTCAGTGAAAATGTGCTTCAAAAAATCAAATCTAAAAGCAATCATACCGTTGGTTATCAATGGGATGGAATGAAGCGATTTCCGTTGGCTGAAAATATGATTCCTTATTTTAATCGTTTTTTTGTTTTTGACAGTAACGATGTAAAAAAGTATCCTAATGTACAACCTATTAATAATTTTTACTTCGATTACCTGCATCCGAAAAAAGAAATTAAACAGGATATCTTTTTTGTAGGAACTTTTATGAAAGACCGTATTAATGAATTACTGCAGCTATCTTTAATTTTTAAAAAGATTGGTCTTAAAAGCAGCATTAATATCATATGCAGCAAATCAAAGTATTATAAAAAGTATAGTGACTTTCCTGTCCATTTCACAAAATCAGGGATGGATTTTAAAGACAGTATCCTGAACACGCAGCAATCCAACGTGATATTAGATTTTCAGAATTCCATGCACAACGGAGTTTCATTCAGGGTTTTTGAAGCGGTCGGTTATCAGAAAAAACTGATTACCAACAATCCTTTGGTGAAAAATTATGATTTTTATAATCCTAATAATATCTTTGTATTCTCGAATGAAAACATTCATGAGGCAGAACATTTTTTAAAACAGGATTTCGTGGAACTTCCC
The DNA here is from genome assembly GCF_059579425.1 of Chryseobacterium sp. 2P. Classification (NCBI taxonomy): domain Bacteria; kingdom Pseudomonadati; phylum Bacteroidota; class Flavobacteriia; order Flavobacteriales; family Weeksellaceae; genus Chryseobacterium; species Chryseobacterium sp. 2P. The sequence continues at coordinate 284,638 of NZ_CM184194.1, read as the reverse complement.
AGTGAAATAAGAGAAAAATATTCTTTCACTGAGTGGATAAAGCATATTCTGAATAGTAATTAAAAAAGATTTATTTGAAAACTTCTGTAGCGGTTTGTACCTATAACGGTGAAAAATTTTTACAACAACAAATTGATTCTATTCTGAATCAGACTCATCCTGTCGATGAAATCATCGTATGCGATGACGGATCGGCTGATGCTACAGTAGAAATACTAAATTCTTACAAAGAAAAATATCCCGAACTATTTCAAATTCATATCAACGAAAAAAATTTAAGAAGTGTAAAAAACTTTGAAAAAGCAATTTCTTTGTGCACCCATGAAATTATCTTTCTTAGCGATCAGGACGATATCTGGGTTGAGAATAAAGTCGAAAAATATCTGAACTATTTTGAAACTCATCCTGAAATAGAAGTCATTGCTTCTAATGGTTTTGGGATTGATGAATATGGAAAAAAGATTGACGCCTATTCTTTATGGGATATTCCTTATTTTTTACAGGAGCATAACATTCTAATAAGTTATTTTGACATTATAACAAAAATTTCTAATATTGCGACTGGTGCAACAATGGCTTTAAAAAGAGAGTTTTTTCAAAGATGTGTACCTTTTCCTGTCATAGAAAATTATCATCATGATGAGTGGTTAGCAACTTGTGCTGCATATGAAAACTCTTTTGTAATCTTACATGAAAAACTTTTTTATTACAGAATACATGTCAATCAACAAGTTGGAAATGTTTTCATAGAAAAGTCCGAGAAAAAAAAGAAAATGCTACTAAAGCCTTATGAAGTATTAATTGGAAAAAAATCTTTTTCAGCTTACAAAAAAATTTTAAAAAGATTGGCAGAAGCTCATGTAAAAAATTTATATCTTTCCAAACAACCAACATTTTTAAAAGAAATTTTTGAAGAAAACACCAAAAAAATTGAATTAGAGTACACACGCTATAAAGAAGAATTTAGAAAGGATTATCCCATCAGTTACTCAATTTTGAATTCTCTTGATTCTTTAACTCAAAAAAGAAAAATCAACTAAAATGAGTAAAAATATTGGTATAAATATTTCTGGATACATAAACAAAGTTTTAGGACTCGGAACAGCTGTAAGAGCAAACATAAACGCTATAAAATCTGCAAAAATTCCTTTTGTAGTAAATGATTTTAATTTGATCATGCCGGAGACAACTCGTGAGATCAATTTTCACCAAATTATTTCTGAAGAAAATCCTTTTGAGATAAATCTGATCCAGATAAATCCAGATAATCTTTCCAATACTTTAAAAACGGTAAGTCCAAACTATTTTAAGAATAAATACAATATTGCTTTCTGGGCATGGGAATTAGAAAATTTCCCTGAGGAGTTTATAACTTATTTTGACTTATTTAATGAAATTTGGGTTCCGAGTAACTTTTGTGCAGAAGCTATAGCAAAAGTTTCGCCTTGCCCTGTCATTAAAATTATGCATTCTATAGAAATTAAAGATACTCCTTATAAAAGAAAAGACTTTGCTCTACCTGACAATAAATTCATATTTATGACAATGTTTGATTATCATAGTTCTATCAAAAGAAAAAATCCGATAGCAACTATAGATGCTTATGAAAAAGCTTTTGGGCTAAATGATCATAAAACATTATTGATAATTAAAACGTCAATAAGCAAAGAATTCCCTGAAGATAAAAAATTGATTACTGATAGAATTATAGATAATAAAAGTATTATCTTAATCGAAGAAATTTTTGAAAATGAAAAGCTTTATAGTCTTATTAATTGTTGCGATTGTTTCGTTTCTTTACATCGTTCCGAGGGATTTGGGCTAACAATGGCAGAAGCTATGTACTTGGGAAAACCCGTTATTGCAACTGCCTATTCTGCTAATATAGAATTTATGAATATCAATAATTATTTTCCTGTAAAATATAATTTAATAAAAACTGGAAATGAATATTATTTCAGTTCCGATAAAGATTTTTGGGCAGATGCAGATATTGATGATGCCTCTCAACAAATGTCAATTGTATTTAATAACAGAGAATTAGCCCTAAGTATTGCACAAAACGGTCAAAATTATGTAAAGGAATTTTTATCACCAAAAGCTATTGGCGATAAAATAAAACATCGAGTTGAAATCATCCAAAATAATCTTATGATGATAAATTCGACTAATGAAGAAACAAAGGAGAAAATACTTTTAAGACAGGAAAACAAATCATTAAAAGAAAAACTTGATAAAATAAGGAGCCTGAAATGTGTACAACTAAAAATTAAGTTTAAAAATTTTCAAAATAAAATAAGTGGAAAAAATAAAAAATATTTTTGGGAGGACTAAATTAATCCAATTCTAAATTATTGTAAAATTCATTCTGCGTTTTCTGTTTTTCAAAACTCTTATAATGAATTAGACAAAAATTATAATCCTTAGGCATCTCTGCGATCTTTTTATATCCGTAAAAAACTTCATGAACTTTGTTCTTCCAGAATATCTTCTTATTATTTTTTAAAATTCTCGATTGATAATCTGGAAAATTAATATATCCTTTATTATTTATATCCCATTTCATTTTTTGGATATAATCCGCTGTAATACCGTCCACAATATTTATTCTCGGCACATAGAAACAATCTATATTGCTTTTATTACGTAAATAATCTTTAAGATTTTTTATAAGATATTCCGTAGGATACTCATCTGCATCTATTTGAAATAAATATTTCTTTTTGGCAGCCTTTATAAGGTTATTTTTAAATGAAGCGAAATCGCCATCAAGACAAGCTTCAATTCTTATAATTTTTTCTCCGTATTTATCTAAAATAGCGGTAACCTTTTCATCTTTTCTTGTAATATCCTGCAAAACTATGACCTCGTCTTTTTTATCAATCAGAGGGAGTAAAATATCCAATAGTCTTGTAATCTCTTCAGCTTCATTATTTACAGTAATCGCATAGGAGATAGCAGGCAGGGGTAATATTTTTCTTAGCAGTTTCATTAAATTTCAAGGTTTTTAAAGATCATCGATTTTTCTATACCTTGTGGTTTGTTAAAGAATATTAAAGGACGATAGGGTTTTATAATTTTCAAAAACGATTTAATAAAAATACTGGGGTTTAGATAATTTTTCTTATTTTCTTTGATAATAGAAGAAAGATCTAAAATTGTGTTGAGTGTTTTGCCATTAAAAGACTGCCCATCAACAAAAATCATAACATCATGATGTTGAATTTTTGTGTGCGGTTTTACTCTCTCTTTCAGATCAAATTTTGTTAAATTTTGCTCTTTTTCAATATATTCGTCATAAGAAAAATCCACATAAATAGTATTTGCATAAGGTTCTAATTCATACAATTGTGCGAAATTCCCTTTTTTTAAAATTATACCTATGTCATATTTCGTAGAAATTTCTGAACTGCTTTTACTGCCCCATTTTCTGATAAAATTTCTTTTAGATCTTTGTTCAATTGCTTCTGTTTTACTTTTGTACTCTTCAGAAAATCTTGAAGTTTTACTTACAAAATGATAAACCAAAGCATTGTGTAACTGAACAGTTCTTAAACCCAATAATTTTAAACGTATAATTAAATCATCATCTTCACAGAACATCGGATTAAAGAGGTTATCTAATCCTCCGATTTCTAACAATGTTGATCTTTTAGCACATAAAAAGAAAGAAATATGGTTTGTAGGAGTAGTTAAATTATTCGAAGCAGTGAGATAACTTTCTTCAAAATCGAAAAATTTTTGCGCATCAAATGTTTCAATAGCTTCCCCAAAATCCTGATTTAATTTCCAATCACGGAAATCTCCTGTAAAAATTGGTGGCTCTATGACTTTATAAAAATTTATTTCATTTTCTAATAAGCCTTTCTCAAGATTATTTAGAAAATACTTTCCTAAAACCATATCATTATGCAAAAAACAAACATATTCTCCAGTTGAAAGCTTGGTCGCTTTATTATAAGTATCAGACAATGTCTTACTTTCATCAGAGTAAAAATATTTTAGATTTTGGTCTTGAAGTTGATCTAACCATTCGTGCGTTCCGTCTGTGCTTCCAAAGCTAACAAAAACTATTTCCACATTTGGATATATTTTCCTTACGTTTTCGTAAAAAAAAATGGTATACTTCAGATTATTTTTCAGGCCAATTAAGAAAGATACTTCTTTTTTCATTCGGCAAGTTTAGTCTCTGTGATATTCATCCTCAAGCCTCACAATATCGTCCTCGCCGAAATACGTTCCGGTCTGTACCTCAATAAATACAACCGGCTTATCCGAAAGGTTCATTATTCTGTGTTTGGCGCCAAGAGGTATAAAAATACTTTCACCGTAAGATAAACTGATCTCCTTATCATCCAGAACGATGGTAGCATCACCTTCAATGATTGTCCATTGTTCCTGTCTTTTGTGATGATACTGGTAAGATAATTTCTGTCCCGGATTTACTTCTATTCTTTTCAGCTTATAATGTGGCTCATCCGCTAAAACATAATATTTTCCCCAAGGTCTTTCTCCGATTTCTAGCATATCTTTCTAATAATTTTTAGCGAATGTAGTTAAAATATTTTTTCAATACCAAAAGTGATATTAAATTTTCAACATTTTTATCATTAAACTGCGCTCTGTATTCTTTGGCATTTCGTATTATTTCCAAAGCTTCATTTTCATGATCGATATAATATTGGAGCTTTTCCTCAAAATTTTCATAATTCTCATCTATCCCGATAAAATGTACATCCGGTTTTAAAGTTCCTTCCATATACCATGTTTCCATTTTTAAAGGAGGAGAAACAGCAATGGAATTCGAAGACATGATCCACTTTAAATTTGTCGCAACATCATTTCCTTCAAGACTCAGAATAAATTTATTCTTCAGATGTTCCCCGATCGAAATCTTAGGTTTTATCCATTCCTGATTTCCGTTTTTGTTTACCTGTCCCAGATCACAAAGCGGATTGTGAAAATATTTTTCATAAAATCTTTTTCGGTGTTCCTGATGAACTGCCGCTCTTCCGATCATGATATTTTTCTTTTCAGAAAAATTAAGATTATCCTTTACTGATACGAAATGTCTTGCTTTGTCCAGATTCAGTAAAATATTGTTTTCATTATTTCCGTGAATAGGACGGCTTTTCGTTATTTTGGGAAAATCAAGGATGGTATTGACATCACCAAATGCAAAATCAATCTTTAAATCTTTCGGAAAATATCTTGCATACTCATAGGTATCAAAATAATAGGCTTTCGGAGTTTTGGGCTTCAAAAGATCTGCAATCGTAGTTCCGGAATGATTTACCAGAGTTTCAACGGAAATTTTATTGTAATAGTCTACTCTTTTTTCAACAGTTTTAAGCTGTTCTTTGGAGACTGTTTTATGGAGATCATCAATTTTTTTTTCAAAAGATTGTACAGGAAATAATCCTCGTGCAAATCCCTTAATATAAAAAGATAACTTATTCTGTTTTTTAACTTGTGCCATGGTGAATTTAAAACTCCACAAAAATACAGCATTATATCTGTTATTTTTCGAAAAGGAAATTATTTTAATTGATTTTTATTATCCTAAAATTAAATCATTCAAATACATGATTAAAATTACTTTATCGCAAATAAATGTACCTTTTTATATTAGTTTAAGTAAATTTGCAAAAATTTTTATTTAAAATGGACAAAGTAAGAGTACGTTTTGCTCCAAGTCCTACGGGACCTTTACATTTAGGAGGCGTAAGAACCGCATTATACGATTATCTTTTTGCTAAAAACCAAGGAGGTGAATTTGTATTGAGAATTGAAGATACAGATACCGCAAGATACGTTGAAGGAGCAGAAGAATACATTGAAGAAGCCCTTGAATGGTGTGGAATTATTGCCGACGAAAGCCCGAAAAAAGGAGGTAAATTTGCACCTTACAGACAATCTGAAAGAAGAGACATTTATGACAGATATACAGAGCAGATCTTAAAAACAGATTATGCTTATATCGCTTTTGATACCGCTGAAGAATTGGACGAGATCCGTGCTGAATATGAGGCAAGAGGAGAAGTTTTTTCTTATGACAATAAATCCAGAAACCGTTTGAGAAACAGCATTGCACTTTCTGAAGAGGAAGTTCAGAAATTGCTGGATGAAAAAACGCCGTATGTAGTGAGATTCAAAATGCCAATCGACAGGACATTAAATCTTGTAGACATCATCAGAGGAAATTCATCTGTGAACACCAATACTTTAGATGACAAAGTTTTGGTAAAAAACGACGGAATGCCGACTTATCATTTCGCCAACATCATCGATGACCACGAAATGAAAATTTCTCACGTTATCCGTGGTGAAGAATGGCTGCCTTCTCTGGGACTGCATACTTTATTATATGAAGCAATGGGTTGGGAAGCGCCTCAGTTTGCCCATCTTTCTTTGATTTTAAAGCCTGAAGGAAAAGGAAAATTAAGCAAAAGAGATGGCGATAAATTCGGGTTTCCTGTCTTTCCTTTGAATTTTACAGATCCTGCAACAGGAAATGTTTCCAAAGGATACAGAGAAAGCGGATATCTTCCTGAAGCATTTATCAATATGGTTGCGCTTTTAGGCTGGTCTCCTGCAGACGATAAAGAAATTTTATCTCTGGATGAAATGGCAAAAGAATTTGATCTGAATAAAGTTCATAAAGCCGGGGCAAGATTCAGCAAAGAAAAAGCAGAATGGTTCAATCATCAGTACATCCAGAAAACTTCGGATGATGAATTATTGAATATTCTTAAAAATTCAGATTTAAATTTAACATTGTCAGACGACAAACTGTTAAAAGTGATTAAGCTGATGAAGGAAAGAGCTGCTTTCCCGAAAGACATCTATGAAAACGGAAAGTTTTTCTTCGAAGCCCCCACTTCTTATGACGAAAAAGCATCTAAAAAAGCCTGGAATGATGAAACTTCGGCAATTTTAGGGGAATTGGCTTCAAATCTTGAAGGAGCTGCTTTTAATGCTGAAAATCTTAAGCAAACGGTTCATGATTTCGCGGAAAATAAAGGTCTGGGAATGGGTAAAGTGATGATGCCTTTACGTTTATCGTTGGTAGGAGAACTGAAAGGACCAGATGTTCCGGACATTATGGAACTTCTTGGAAAAGAGGAGACTATCTCCAGAATAAACAATGCAGTAAATAATTTTAAATAGTTTTTGATAATTTTTCATAAATTTGAAAGATTTAATTTACTTCAAGAATGGAATATTTAAGTTTCGAACTTCCTATAAAAGAATTAATGGACCAATACCAAACCTGTTCTTTAGTAGGAGAAGAAAGTGGTGTTGATGTAAAATTAGCATGTAGCCAGATCGAGGATAAAATCATAGAAAAGAAAAAAGAAATCTATGGAAATCTTACCCCTTGGCAAAGAGTACAACTTTCCCGTCATCCGGATCGTCCTTATACACTGGACTACATCCACGGAATGGTGGATAAAGGCAGTTTCTTAGAACTTCACGGAGACAGAAATTTCGCAGATGATCCTGCCATGATCGGTGGTTTAGCAACCCTGGACGGTCAGAAAGTAATGATCATCGGAACTCAGAAAGGAAGAACTACAAAAGAAAGACAGCACAGAAGATTCGGAATGCCGAATCCTGAAGGATACAGAAAAGCTTTAAGACTGATGAAGCTTGCAGAAAAATTCAGAATTCCTGTAATCACTTTGGTAGATACACCGGGAGCTTATCCTGGTCTTGAAGCAGAAGAAAGAGGACAGGGAGAAGCTATTGCAAGAAATATTTTTGAAATGACGATGCTTAAGACTCCTATTTTCACCTACATTATTGGGGAAGGAGCGAGTGGCGGAGCATTAGGAATTGGTGTAGGAAACAAAGTATATATGTTGGAAAACACTTGGTATACGGTAATTGCACCGGAAAGCTGTTCATCCATCCTTTGGAGAAACTGGGATCATAAAGAAGATGCGGCAAACGCTCTGAACCTGACTCCGAAAGATGCTTTAAGAGAAAAATTCATCGACGGAATTGTGGAAGAACCTCTCGGAGGCGCGCATTACGATCCGGAAACAACGTATCTGAACCTTAAAAATTCAATATTGCAGAACATTAAAGCCTTTTCAAAATTCACTGGAAAAGAACTTGAAACCCAGAGACAGGAGAAATTCATCGCGATGGGGCAATTTAAAGGATAAAATATAAAACCGGTTAAGAAAATTTTTCTTAACCGGTTTTTATTTTTATTGTACAAAACAAAGATTAACTTTCACTATTGCTTGGTAAAGATTAAATCTTTTGTTTCTGGTAGGCAAATCAGGGGAAAGATTAGTAGTAGTATCAACTTAATAAATTTTGTTATTTATTCTTTTCAGAAATCTCTTTCCAGAGTTTTACTAAATCTTCCGCATATCTTCCCATAATAGGTATTGCCTTTCCGTTTTCTATTTTAAAGTATTTTTCAGGGAATTTGAATTTTTTCAACTGTTCAATTTGCTCATCAGATGGATTTTTAGTCGTCTTTAATACATCAAAAGCTACGGATTTATCGAAAAGAATATTTACAGGAGTAAATTGATCAGATTTATAATATGGTTCCATGTAAGTGTCTACAGGACTTGCCCATCTTCCGTTTTTTGTTTTATACACTGGAAAAAATTGATATTTAAGCTGAATTAAATCTCCACAATATTCCCCAATAAAGATTAAAACATTTTCATAATGTTGAAACATGTATTCATATTTACTATTATGATCATATGCCGTAAAAATAATTTCTTTCTCAGGATAATGATCTTCAAACTCCTGTTCGATTTTATATTCAGCCTTATATTCACTGTCCATCATTTCTCCACAATATTTAGAAGTATCTACAGAAGAAACATTTATTTTTTTTCCAATGAAAATATATAGTTTTGATGGTTTATCCTGATTACATTCTTTATTGGGTATACAAGGTGAACGCTTTAAATTCACCTTAATTTTATTTTTTACAATATCTTCAATTTTATATTTTTGGGTGGTATATTTTCTCTTATAAAAATATAACGTATCTGTAAGGCTTTGCTGTTATTGTATAGTTTCCAATAGAATCAGGATATGTAAAGAGATTTTGATTATGAATCAATTCGTCATATTTATCCCAATGTTTTTCTTTAAATATTGAGTCTTTAAAAGCTCTGTCCCTAAACTTCCTTACGGTATCATTAACACTAATGGCAATACCATTTGTCCCTAATGAATCTTTAACAACACCTTTAAAAGTTACCGTTTGAGAATTATAAAAATTCATTATTAAAACTAATAGAATCAGACAGAATTTTAATAATATTGGTCTCATATATCATCTTTTGAAAAAGCCTCTGGAGAGGCTTATATTATTGTTTTGTAAAGATTAAATCTTTTGTTTCTGGTAGATAAATAGTTGTATCTGTTGCCGGCGGACATTTACTACTATCTATGATTGTGCTATTAGGAATATATTCCCATGAAAGTTGTGTAGAGTTTATTTTTTTTAAATAAATACTCCCCCAACCGACTCCACAATTAGTTCCTCCATAATAAAATAAAATTTTATTGCCGTTATCTTCTCCCCATAAACTATTAATAGTGTGTCTTATTTGTTCTGGTGAAATGTTCATATTTTGCGTATCTTGTTCAATTACATACGAACTATTTTTTATAATATATTTTACAGTAAGTATGTCTCTATAGTATTTATACTTACTTCCATTAAAGAACTTGTGATCTTCTTTAGTAATAAAGATTGTAACTATTTTGCCATTAAAATTTGTTTTCCAAGTTCCCACATATGAATCCAATTCATGGTTTATGTCCTTTAAATAAGAGTTTTGAGGTATCTCTGTATAGTCAGTTTTAAGAGGATAAATTTGTTGTGCTTTACACGAGAAAACAAAAAGTAATACAAAACATATTACTGTTGATTTTTTTTGCAATATTTTTTTCATTGTCTATCATTTTTATGAACAAGGAATATCTGATCTTGTTCCATCATTATTTTTTATTATAGTATTTATCATTCCATTATTATCAATTCTTTGCAAAGTAACTTTTCCTTCAAGATTCATATCTTTCAAAGCACTGAAAAATAATTTTTCTAAACCTGTTTGTCCGAGCGAGTTGTATAAACCATATCTTGTTTGAAAGTCCTTTTTAATTTCATCTATTTCATTTTGTGAAAAACTTGTTAAGGCATCCTGATAATTTCCATTGAAGTACATTACATAATGAAAGCCATTTGGAGCTACCATTCCTAGAAATGCATTTGAAGGATCTCCATAATTTCCTTGTGCCAATGCAAATTGAAGCAATTGTTCTATATCAGCTGGAGAAAACATTTCAGTCCCTGTAGTATGATTATGATATCCTCCCTGAAATCCTGTTTTATCACCAAAATCTACTTCATGTTTTCCTCCTACAATAAGGTTAGATGTTGTACCGTCTGCTTTAAATTTATACGCATTTTCTAAACTTCCGGTAGATTTTGTCTTCAGATCATCAATTTTCGCCTTAATTGCCGTATTATTTATAATATTTTTCGTTTTCTCGCAGGGCGTCTGGTTATTAGGATTATTCGGGTCATTATTTCCACTTCCTCCACCACCGCCGTAGTCGTAGCCTCCGCCACCGTTATCTTCCCATCCCGGACCGGAATAATCTAGAAAGTTATAACAATTGGTATAGTAGTTGGTTTCCCAATAACCTCCCGCATTAGGATTAGACTCGTTATCAGGATACCACATGGATATCGTTTTGGTTATACAAACTATCCCTTTCTGTGTGTTTGTTTTGGTGTTATCCGCTTCTGTTTTGTACCGGGTATATTTTCCGTAGATGATGTTCTGGAAAAAAGCCTCATTGGTTTCAGAATTTTCGTAACGGAAGTAAACTTTTTTATCGAACCTTGCGCAAGCCAATGTATTTACTACTTTACCATTCTCTATGATGGGAACCACCATAAAAGATTCATCATATCTTCCCATACTCATGGCATAATCCCAGTCTGGAGTTCCGGAAAATTTCTTGATGTTGTCCTCATGTTCGGAGTAAATTTTCATTACATTTTTAATGTACTTTTCATCTTCTTTCCAAAGACTTTTAGAATGGTACTCTGCAGATGCAGGATCGGAAGAAGAATAAATCTCATCGTGCACACAGGAGTGCAGAAGAAAAAGAAACACTGCCATGAAGGACAGCCACGAAATCATTTTTTTCGTCATAGTTATTTGTTGTTTTTTTAATGGGTTAAATATACTGTTTTTTTAAATTACTCTACAAATATGTGAAAAATAACACTTCCCCAAAAACCTATATTTGCATAAAATTACCCGATTATCGGGTAAAGCCTGTGATTTGAAATAATTTTCTATATTTGTTTTAAATATTTATACCGATGACAAATACCGTAGCTGAGAAAATAAAAAGATTAAGAAAATCCAAAGGGTTTTCTCAGGATGATATGGCAGATAAACTACACATTTCCCAGTCTGCCTATGCACGCATAGAAAGCGGGGAAAGCAATTCATGGGTACATCATATTGAAAAATTAAGTGAAATTTTTGAAATAAAACCTGAGAACTTTCTTACGGATGAAGCCAATAATCTTGAACAAGAAAATACAGATCAAAAAGGAGGAATGGCATTTCAATTTGTAGGCACTATTAATACTATAAATTCCTTATCAGAAAAGGTAATTGAACTCTACGAAGAACGTATAAAAGAATTAAAGGAGCAGGTAGAATTCTGGAAAGATCAGGCTGGAAACTCCAACAATCCTGTAAATTAAAAAACCGGTTAAGAAAAATTTTCTTAACCGGTTTTTTTTAGCTCTTTTCTCTATTCAATTATTCACTCAGATTCAGCTCGATCTCAATATCTTTGTTTATCTTTTTCAGGGACGAATATTTGGCATCACACACCATTGTGGTTAAAATATATTCTCCTTTTTCTACCAATAAAAAGTTTTGTCCGTTTGCCGGAACACCCAGATTATAATATTTTTTCCCATTGATCTTTACAATCAGATTACATTTAGACCTGTTTTTAATATTGATATACGCTTCCTTATCCATCGGATCATTATTAAAAAGATGGGTTAACATGGCTGCTGTCTTTTTATTCTGTTCACTTGCTCCGGAAGATTTTTTATTCGATCCGGAAACACTCGCGTAGTTTACCGTTCTTTCCGCTTTAGAAGCATTGGCTGCAATGGTTTTAGAATTGTTCAGGCTGTTGTTATCCAAAACCATCTGTTTTATTTTATCTTCACTTAAGGGTTTAATGGTTGGCTTGGCTTCAGGAGAATTTCCTGCCGTGATGATGGCAATCAGTTTTCTTTTGAAATAATCTGTTTTGGCATGTCCGGGATTTTGTTTCAGAAATCCTGCAATCACTCTTGCTTCCGCAGTGGTTTCCGCATCACTTTCTGTATAGATGATGGCAGTTTCCTTTTCTACGATGCCTTTGGATTTCGTTTTTTTCTTTTTTTGCGAAAACCCGAGAGTGAAAATGCATAGAAATATGAGGAGAAATATTTTTTTCATTAAGTAAACATTTAAAAATTTATTAAATATACAAATAACGCAAAAAGTCATTTTTTAGTTTATCATTAAAATCATTATCTTTGCATCGCTTTAAAATTAAGCTAAAAATTAATACTAATCTTAAATAAAAAAAATAATAGATATTATGTCTTATACACCAGCTGCTGCAGACGTAGCAAAATTGAGAAACCAAACAGGTGCAGGTATGATGGACTGCAAAAAAGCTTTAGTTGAAGCTGAAGGAGATTTCGAAAAAGCGGTAGATATCCTTAGAAAAAAAGGACAGAAAGTTGCTGCTAACAGAGCTGACAGAGAGTCTACTGAAGGTGCAGTAATCGCTAGAGTAAACGAAGATAACACGTTAGGTGCTATTATCTCTTTAAATTGTGAGACTGACTTCGTAGGTAAAAACGAAGCTTTCATCGAACTAGCTTATGAATTGGCTGAAATGGCAATTTTTGCTGCTTCTAAAGAAGAATTATTGGCTACAGATTTCCACGGAATCACTGTTGCTGAAAAATTAATCGAGCAAACAGGTGTTATCGGTGAAAAAATCGAGATCGGTGCATTCGAAAGAATTACAGGTCCTTATTTAGGAGCTTACATCCACGCTGGAAACAAAATCGCAGCCATCACTTCTCTTTCTGCAAAAGTAGACGGAGCAGACGAAGTTGCAAAATCTGTTTCTATGCAGGCTGCTGCGATGAACCCAATTGCTCTTGACGAAACTTCTGTTTCTCAGGAAACCATCGATAAAGAATTAGAAATCGAAAGACACAAACTTGTAGAAGAAGGTAAACCGGCAAACATTATCGATAATATCCTTAAAGGTAAAATGCAGAGATTCTACAAAGACAATACTTTGGTACACCAAGATTTCATTAAAGACAGCTCTATGTCAGTTGCTGACTATGTGAAGTCTGTAAATGCAGATCTTAAAGTAACAGGATTTATCAGAATCAGCTTATAATCTTTTTAAGATTAAAAATATTAATCCCGGTGATTTTTTCATCGGGATTTTTTTATGCCGAAAACAGCGAACCTTCTAAATATTAACGTATTATTAAATATTTAAAAATTACATTAAATGGAGTTATTTAGATAAAAATCATCATAAAAAATTGATTATTAATGCTTAGATTTGCAGCCCTTATTATTAGACATGAAAAAATTTCTACTAATCTTTTGCTCTTTTTTTTATTTAATTCTTAATGCTCAACTGGATACGGAACACTGGTTTGCTCCAATGTCAGCAAGTTCACTTCAGGGTACTCCGGAATGCTATCTGTATTTATCCACCAATGAAACAACTCCGTTTTCTGTTCAGATTTACAACAACAATACGGTTTTTTCTACCGTTCAGGTGAGTAAAAACAATCCGGTACAGGTTACCATCCCAAGTAATTATATGATTGCCTCTACCCTATCCAATCTTTTTACACAGAGATCAATGGGATTACAGGTGAAAGGTCCTAAAAAATTCTTTGCCAACTTCAGATTTGCAGTTCCCAATCAGGCAGAAATCATCACTTCCAAAGGTCTGGCAGGAATCGGGAAAAACTTTTTCGTAGGTGTTGCCCCGAATACAACCGCAAAACCTTACGTTAATTCAACCATTGGATTTATTGCAACGGAAGACAATACAACCGTAACATTATCCGGCTACAATCCGAACGTTATTTTCTCTGACGGTACTTCATCGCCTACAAGAACGTTTACCATCAATAAAGGGAAATCATATATTATTGAAGCGCAGAGTGATCTATCCTCAAGCAATTTAACAGGATTGGTTGGTGCAAAAATTACGGCGAATAAACCTATTTCGGTAACCAACGGTAATTTCAACAGTATCTATACCACACAGAACAACAGCAATGTGGATATTCTGATGGATCAGGCTGTTCCTGTAGAAAGATTAGGAAAAACATTTGCTTTGGTAAAAGGAAACGGACCTGCAGATTCCGGAATGGAAGCTGCTTTGGTGATCGCCACGGAAAATAACACCAAACTTACCGTAAACGGTACTCTTTTAGGAAATGTCACACTGAATGCAGGACAATATTACATTGTTCAGGGAACCAGCTATATCAATCAGGGGAACGGACACTACAACATGAGTATTTCTGCCAATAATAATGTGTATGTTTATCAGCTTCTTGCAGGAACTTCAGGAAGTACGGTATACGCAACCGGAGGAATGAATTTCATCCCGCCTTTAAGCTGTTTTTTACCGAAAGAAATTAACGAAATCGGCTTTATCAATAAAATAGGAAGCAATTCTTTTGATACCAAACTTAATATCATTACCCAGACAGGAGCCAATGTAACGTTTAACGGAAGTGCCATCGGCGCGATCAGCGGACCTTATCCTGTAACGGGAAATCCGGGTTGGGTAACGTATTCCCTTCAGGGTGTTAACGGAAATGTTACGGTAAATTCCACCCTTCCTGTTACGGCAGGAATTGCTGCCGGAAACGGTGCAGTAGGTTACGGCGGGTATTTTGCAGGGTTTTCATCTGTTCCGGCGATTACAAAAACCGGCGACTGCTACGCAGGAATTCTTTTACAGGTTGATAATAATTACGATTCTTATCAGTGGTTTTTAAATGGAAATCCAATTTCAGGAGCAACCTCTTTCTCAATCAATCCAGAATTATACGGAGCCGGAGATTATACCTGTTTAATTACAAAAAACAACTGTGAAACCAGATTAACAGGAGTTTACAGCTATACTTTATGCCCTCCGATTTCCACTACAACTTACAATATCGGGTCTTGTAACACAAAAGTGATTACTCCGGCGTTTACAAACTCTACGCAGACTATCGTTCCATCGCTTACCAGTATTATTTCACCACCAACATCGGGAACTGCTACGGTAAATCCAACAACAGGACAAATTACTTATACTCCCAATCCTTCTGCAACGAACACTACTGATAATTTCATTTATTACGTTCAGGGAAATGGAAATCCTTTTGATTTTGAATATTTTAAAATCATTATTAATACAAATGTTTTACAGGTAAACAACGGTTCTCTGGCTTCCTGTGCAGGAAACAACGGAAACGGAACTTACAATCTGACTTCTGTAAATGTTTCTTCTGATCCGGGAGTTACGGTAACTTATTTTACCAATTCTAATTTAACCGGACAGATTGCAAATCCTGCGAACTATTCCGGACCGGCAGGAACTGTTTATGCCAATGTGACTTCACAGTACGGCTGTTCAAAAACCGCTCAGATTACATTAACTTTAAATGCTTTACCGAATGTTAATAATGTTTCTCTGGCTTCATGTACAGGAACAGGCGGAAACGGAACGTTCAATTTAACTTCAGCCAACGTTTCTTCTGATCCGGGAATTACGGTGACGTATTTTACGAATTCTAATCTGACGGGGCAGATTACGAATCCTGCAACCTATTCAGGTCCGGCAGGAATTATTTATGCGAATGTGACTTCTGCAAACGGATGTTCGAAAACTGCTCAGATCACTTTAACGGTAAATTCTTTACCCAACACGAATAACGCGACTTTAACGTCTTGCACCGGAACTAATGGAAACGGAACTTTCAATTTAACTTCAGCTAACGTTTCTTCTGATCCGGGAGTTACAGTAACTTATTTTACCAATTCAAATTTAACAGGACAGATTACAAACCCTGCGAACTATTCGGGAGCTTCAGGAATTATTTATGCCAATGTAACTTCCGCAGCAGGCTGTTCAAAAGCAGCTCAGATTACTTTAACGGTAAATTCTTTGCCTAATGTTACGAACGCCACTTTATCTTCGTGCGCAGGAGCCAACGGAAACGGAACTTATAATTTAACCACAGCTAACGTTTCTTCCGATCCGGGAGTTACGGTAACTTATTTTACCAATTCAAATTTAACCGGACAGATTGCAAACCCTGCGAATTATTCAGGACCGGCAGGAACTGTTTACGCCAATGTGACTTCACAGTACGGCTGTTCAAAAACTGCTCAGATTACATTAGCTTTAAATGCTTTACCGAATGTTAATAATGTTTCTCTGGCTTCATGTACAGGAACAGGCGGAAACGGAACGTTCAATTTAACGGCAGCCAATGTTTCTTCTGATCCGGGAATTACGGTGACGTATTTTACGAATTCTAATTTAACAGGGCAAATTACCAACCCTGCAACCTATTCAGGTCCGGCAGGAATTATTTATGCGAATGTGACTTCTGCAAACGGATGTTCGAAAACTGCTCAGATCACTTTAACGGTAAATTCTTTACCCAACACGAATAACGCGACTTTAACGTCTTGCGCCGGAACTAATGGAAACGGAACTTTCAATTTAACTTCAGCTAACGTTTCTTCTGATCCGGGAGTTACAGTAACTTATTTTACCAATTCAAATTTAACAGGACAGATTACAAACCCTGCGAACTATTCGGGAGCTTCAGGAATTATTTATGCCAATGTAACTTCCGCAGCAGGCTGTTCAAAAGCAGCTCAGATTACTTTAACGGTAAATTCTTTGCCTAATGTTACGAACGCCACTTTATCTTCGTGCGCAGGAGCCAACGGAAACGGAACTTATAATTTAACCACAGCTAACGTTTCTTCCGATCCGGGAGTTACGGTAACTTATTTTACCAATTCAAATTTAACCGGACAGATTACCAATCCTGCGAATTATTCAGGACCGGCGGGAATTATTTATGCAAATATTACTTCTGTGAATGGATGTTCCAGACAGGCACAGATTACTTTAACAAGCACTCCATCGCCTAATATTAACACCACAAATTATAATGCGAGTCTTTGTGATGATAATTTTGACGGTATTGTTAACGTGAATTTTTCAACCGTTACTCCTCAGATTGTGACCAATGCTGCGAATTTTACGGTAAGATATTATTTAAGTCAGGCAGATGCAAATGCCGGAAATGGTAATACTCTCCCTGTAAACTGGACGTACGCAGCGAATACGACTGTTTATGTAAGAGTAGACGCAGCGGGAGGAAGTTGTCCTCCGGCTTTCGGACAGATTAATTTTAAAATCGGAAATAAAATTACGCTGCTTACCAACGTTGTGAATATGGATGTTTGCGATAATGATCTTAACGGTTCTGAAAACGTAAATCTTAATGACTATAAAAATTTATTTACCACTAATCCTGCCATTACTTTAACTTTTCATGCCACTTTAGCGGATGCTCAGAATGGCACTAATACAATTCCTGCAAACCAGACGATTACTTCTCCAAAAACTTTCTATGTAAGATTTGTAAGCGGAACCGAATGTCCGAATACAGGAATAATTAATGTAACACTTAAATCGCCTAAAAAATCCAGTCAGCTTACTGACAAAGTGGTTTGTTCTACAGAAAAAGTGGTATTGGATCCGGGTGCGGAATTCAGTTCTTATACTTGGAGTACAGGAGCAACTACTCAGACTATTCTTGCCGGTGCGGGAACGTATTATGTAGATTTAGGTTTTAACGGATGTTTTTACCGTCAGTATGTAAATGTGACGACTTCGCAGGCTCCGACAATCACCAGCATCAACGTAACAGCTTCTAATGCAACAATAAATGTTACAGGCGGAACTCCTCCTTATCAGTACTCGTTAAACGGAATAGACTATCAGACTTCCAATACATTTATGGGGCTTTCAAGGGGAATTCATACCGTTTATGTTTTAGGAAAAGACGGTTGTTTACCTGTGGTTAAGGAGTTTTTAATTGTAAATATTATCAATGCAATTACCCCGAACGGAGACGGCATCAATGATGTTCTCAATTATTCTGATCTGAAAATAAAGCAAAACGTGTCGATTGAAATTTCAGACAGATATGGAGCTGCTGTTTATAAATCTACAGATAAAAGCTATATCTGGGACGGAAAATCAGGAGGACGACCTCTTCCGACAGGGACTTACTGGTATATTTTAAAATGGATTGAACCCGATACAAAACTTCCGGTTTCTTACTCCGGATGGATTTTAATAAAAAACAGAGAATAACTTTTTTACTTTACACTATACCACTGATCCTGATGAATTAAAATCATCAGGATATTTTATTAATATTTAAATATCTTTTCAATTATTAAAAAAATATTAAATATTCAACAATATTCATAATTATAGAAATTACTAATTAAAATTTATATAAAAAATTGACTTTTAATACTTACATTTGCATCCCTTATTGAGAAATATGAAAAAACTTTTACTAACCATTTGTACATTTCTTTGTCTATTATTCAATGCACAGCTTGACACCGATCATTGGTTTGCTCCGATGGCTTCAAAGTCTGGAACAGGGAATCTTCAGGGATATTTATATTTATCCACCAATGAAACCACTCCCTTCAGCGTACAAATTTATAATAGCAATGCTCTTTATACCACAGTACAGGTTAGTAAAGGAAATCCCGCTCAGGTAAGTATTCCAAACAGTTTTTTAAGCACTACTAATCCATCGGATTTATTTAGTCCGAATTCAATGGGAGTTTACCTGAAAGGAACGAAAAAATTCTTTGCCAATTATAGATTTTCGGTTCCCAATCACGCTGAAATTATTACCTCTAAAGGTTTAGCCGGATTAGGAAAAACGTTCTACGTAGGAATGGCACCTATTACAGGTGCTGCAACTTATGTAAACTCTACCATAGGAGTTACTGCTACGGAAGACAATACTTCGGTTGTGATATCAGGATATAATCCGAATGTTGTTTTCTCTGATGGCTCCTCAAGCCCTACAAAAACATTTACCTTAAATAAAGGAGAATCCTATATCGTAGATGCTTTAAGTACAGATTCGGCAGTGAATCTTGATGGGTTAATCGGGGCGAAAATACAATCTACGAAACCTATTTCTGTAACCAACGGAAATTTTAACGGAATTTATACCAATTTAAATTTTACCAACAACGATATCCTTATGGATCAGGCAGCCCCTACAGACAGACTGGGAAAAGAATTTGTTGTGGTAAAAGGAAACGGAACCGTAGTTTCCGAAATGGAAACAGCCCTGATTGTGGCAACACAAAACAATACCCAAATTACAATTAACGGTATTGCTACAGGCATTACACTGAATGAGGGACAGTATTATATGGTTCCAAGTAATAATTATATACAGCACGGAACCGGAGACAATTATAACATGAGCATTTCTGCCAATAATAACATCTATGTTTATCAGTTATTAGCAGGAGTTTCTTCTACAACAGGTGGCAATGAATACGCTACAGGAGGGATGAACTTTATTCCTCCGTTAAGCTGCTTTATGCCCAATAAAGTAGACGAAATAGGATTTATCAATCAAATCGGAAGTCAGACATTTAATACCCGCCTCAATATTATCACCCAGACTGGAGCAACCGTAACTTTAAACGGAAATCCGATTGCTACCGCTAACGGACCTTATCCTGTCAACGGAAATCCTAACTGGGTTACCTACACTGTTCCTAATATTACAGGAACTGTTACCGTAAATTCTACCAAATCTGTTACCGCAGGAATTGCTGCAGGGAGTGGCGCAGTGGGTTATGGAGGCTATTTTGCAGGATTTTCTTCTGTCCCTGTGATTTCAAAAACCGGAGATTGCTATCTCGGGATTTTATTACAGGTAGATAACACATACGACAATTACCAATGGTATCTGAATGGAAATTCTATTCCGGGAGCCACTTCATATTCCATCAATCCTGAATTATACGGCGCGGGAAACTATACCTGTATGGTTTCTAAAAATAATTGTGGTTCTCTGCTTACAGATCCGTATTCCTATACATTATGTCCTCCGATCACAACGACGACTTATAATATAGGATCATGCAATACAAAAGTGATTTCGCCTGTTTTTACTAATTCTACACAGGCTATTGTTCCGGGTAATACAAGCATTATTTTGGCTCCTACTTCCGGAACTGCAACTGTGAATTCTGCAACGGGGCAAATCACCTATACTCCCAATGCAGGACTTACAGCAGATACAACGGACAGTTTCATTTATTACATAGAAGGAAACGGAAGCCCTGCAAGTTTTGAATATTTTAAAATCATCATCAATACGGATGTTTTGCAGACCACAAATGCATCCTTAACTTCATGCGCAGATACCAACGGAAACGGGACTTTCAATTTAAACTCAGCCAGTGTAACACCGGATTCGGGAACTACAGTACAGTATTTCACCAATGCTGCATTAACAGGAACTCCCATTGCAGCACCGGGAAATTATTCGGGACCGGCAGGAACCATTTATGCAAATGTAACATCATCATACGGCTGCACAAAAGTCGCACAAATTACATTAACTACGACTCCGTCTCCAAATATTAACACAGGTAATTATAATGCGACCCTTTGTGATGATAATTTTGACGGTATCGTTAACGTGAATTTCCCAAGCATCACTCCTGTTATTGTGACCAATTCTGCAAACTTTAATGTAAGATATTATTTACTTCAGGCTGATGCAAATGCGGGTAATAACAATACACTTCCAGCAAACTGGACATATACAGCTAACACTACTGTTTATGTAAGAGTGGATGCACTTACAGGAAGCTGCCCTCAGGTTTTTGGTCAGATTAACTTTACTATCGGAAACAGAATTACTTTAATTACAGCAAATGCAGCAACAGATGTTTGTGATAGTGATCTTAGTGGTTCTGAAGCAGTAAATTTAAATGATTACAAAAACCTTTTTACGGCGAATGCAGGAGTAAGCCTTACGTTCTACTCTACATTGGCCAATGCACAGGCGGGAACCAATGCGATTTCACCAAACCAGAATATTTCTGCAACAAATACCTTTTACATCAGATTTACTTCCGCTACAGAATGTCCGAGTACGGGAGTTTTAACAATCAATTTAAAATCACCAAAAAAATCTACAAGACTTGCTGATAAAGTCATATGTCCTAATGATACAACAACATTAGACGCTGGTGCCGGATTTACTTCTTATTTATGGAGTACCGGAGCAACTACACAATCCATCATTGCCGGAGCGGGAAATTATTATGTGGATCTTGGATTTAACGGATGTGTATACAGACAGTATGTAAAGATTACCACAGCTGAATCTCCTTCTATTTCTAAAATTGAGGTTTCAGGGTATAATGCTACCGTTACCGTTACAGGGGGCACTCCTCCATATAAATATTCATTAAACGGAATTGATTATCAGACCTCTAATATTTTCACGGGTTTATCCAGAGGAATGCATACTGTTTATGTTGTAAGTGCAGACGGATGTTCACCGGTTATTAAAGAATTTTTAGTATTAAATCTTATCAATGCAATTACTCCAAACGGAGACGGGCTAAATGATGTGTTGGATTATTCAGATTTAAGAATTAAGCAAAATGTTTCAATAGAAGTTGTAGACCGTTACGGAGCTCCTGTATACAGATCTTCGGATAAAAATTACAGATGGGACGGCAAGATTAACGGAAGACCTCTGTCTACAGGAACATACTGGTATCTGCTAAAATGGATTGAACCCGATACAAAATTACCTGTTTCATACTCAGGATGGATTTTAATTAAGAATCATTAATAAATTTCAAACTTTCTTTTATTTTTCGTTAACATTTATTAAATATTATTTTAAATTTGTAGAAATCATAATTAATTGTATATGAGAAGATTTCTACTGTCTTTCGTATTAATATTTTGTACGATTAACGCGCTTTTTGCCCAAAGAGACACAGATCACTGGATCGCTCCGTTTTACACATCCGTTACCGGGTACACTAATGCAGTGTATCTTTCCACGGATTCTACCACTCCGTTTGATGTAAGAATATACAACAATAATAACCTGATCCAGACCGTTTCAGTTGCAAAAGGAGCACCTGTTTCTTATACTGTTCCCGCCAGTCTTATTAACGGAACAACAAGCACAGATGCTTTTACAGTGGGGACAAAAGGATTATATTTAAAAGGCGACAAGCCTTTTTACTGCACTTTACGATCTGCTCAGACCGCTCATGGTGAAATCATAACCTCGAAAGGCAAAGCAGGGATCGGGAAAAAATTCTATGTAGCGGCAACTCCCAGTACGGCAAACAGCTCCAGTAATAATTTCACTGCAGGAATTCTTGCCACAGAAGATAATACGTCGGTTACCGTATCATGGAATACCGCAGGTTTAGTTTTTATCGGAGGTACCCCCGGAGGAAACTCACAGACATTTACTCTGAATAAAGGGCAGTCTTATATTTTGGCAGGAAATCATTTAACTTCAGCCAATTTAAATGGATTTATCGGCGCCAAAGTGGTTTCAGACAAACCTGTAACCCTTACCAACGGAAATGCGAACGGAAATTTTGCAACAAACACTTCTGATGGTTCCGATTTAATTATGGATCAGTCTGTTCCGGTGGAAAGACTCGGAAATACTTTTGCCATGGTAAAAACCAAAGCAACCAATCCTACTTTGAATATGGAAGGAGGAATCATAATTGCGACAGAAGACAATACTGAAATATATATCAACGGTTCCACTACTGCTGTTGCCACAATTAATGAAGGGCAATGGTACAGAATCAATGAAACCAGCTATGTAGAACAAAATCCGGGAAGCGGACATTTTAATATGTTCATTTCCACTTCTAAAAATGTATATTTATATCAGTTCATAGGCATTCAGGGATTCTCTTACAATGGAGGATACAATTACATTCCACCGCTAAACTGTTTCCTACCGAGAAAAATTGATGAGGTGGGAAAAATTAATGAAATGCCCGGCATCGCAACAAGCAATATTACTTTTTTAAAGCTTAATATTCTTACAGAAGCTGGAGCTGCTGTTACATACAGCATAGATGGCGGACCGGCAACCACTCCAACTGCTGCTCAGGGACCTTATCCTTTAACAGGAAACACAAACTGGGTAACCTATGCCATTGAAAATCCGACAGGAAACTTAACCATTAATTCAACAAAAGCTGTAACGGCAGGGATTAACGGAGGATATGGAACAGCGGGTTACGGAGGCTATTTCGCAGGATTCTCTTCTATTCCGATCATTGCGAAAAAAACCGGGGAATGCGTACCCGGAATTATCCTTGAAGTGGACGACAGCTATGAAACTTATCAGTGGTATCTGAACGGAAACCCGATTCCCGGAGCTACACAAAATGTGTACACGCCTACCGTAGCCGGAAATTATACCGTGAAAGTAACCATGGGAACATGCCTGCCGGTAACAACACCGATCTATAAAGTTTTTTCATGCGTAAAAAACACAACTGCTGCTCTTAATGCATGTGCTACGAAAGTCATTACTCCTGCTTTCTCGTTCACCACAACACAGACTCCCGTGGCAAGTACGGTAACTATTCTTACCTATCCTGCAAATGGTACAGCAACCGTAAACTCTTCGGGGCAGATTACCTACATTCCGAATCCCGGATATTTAGGTCCCGATACTATTGTTTACCAGTTCTGCGGAAATGCTCCCGAATTTATAGACTGTGAAAAGGTAACGTTAAATCTTACCGTAGTACCGTTCATTTTAACAGATACTACTATTAAAGCATGCCAGTACAACGGTAAAGGGTTCTTTGATCTTACTTCAGCCAATGTAACAACTTACACTCCGGTTGTGAAGAAGTTCTATCCTACCCTTGCCGATCTGAATGCAGCAACCAATGAAATTACAAACCCTGCCAGTTATCTTTCGGCAGCAGGAAATGTTTATGTAAAAGTAACCACCAATGAAGGTTGTACAGGAAATGCTAAAATTACTTTAGCCTATCTTCCGACTCCGGTGGTGATGGAAGCTACCATCAGCGAATGTTACCTTGAAAATAATGAAACAAAGGCTGCATTTAATCTTTCGCTTGCCAATGTTTCAGCCGAATCGCCGATTACCAAAAAGTACTATCCTACTTTTGTAGATGCAAGCAACGGAACCAATGAAATATTAAATCCTTTGGCGTATGTTTCAGGGAATACTTCGGTTTACATCAGGGTTTACAACTCAAACGGATGTTATGCTATTGCCAAAGTGAACCTCGTGGTGATTCCTCCGAAAAGATCAGCTGTTCTTGTGGATAAAATCATCTGTATCGATGGCAGAACAAATCTTGATGCAGGACCGGGTTATCAGTCCTATCTGTGGAGCACGGGAGCAACCACTCAGGTTTTATCGGGAGTTCCTGTTGGAGATTACTGGGTAATTCTTAAAGACAACGGATGCTCTGTAAAACAGTTCGTAAGTGTGAAAAAAGCGGTAGATCCTGTGATTTCAGAAATTGAAATTTCAAACAATACCGCAACGGTAAAAGTAACCGGAGGACAGGCGCCTTACAAATACGCTGTGGATTCTCCGGCAAACTGGCAGGATTCCAATGTATTCACAGGGCTTTCAAGAGGGCAGCATACTTTTTATGTGAAAGATGCATACAACTGTACCCCGATCTTTGTAGAAGTAACCGTACCGAATTTATTAAATGCCATCACGCCGAACGGTGATAATAAAAATGATTTCATCGATTACAGCGAGCTGGCTTACAAAGAAAATTTAAGCTTTGTGGTCTATGACAGATACGGAAATAAAATCTTTACAGGGAATAAATTCAATAATTACAAATGGGACGGTAAACATTTTGACAAGAAAATTGTGACGGGAACCTACTGGTACCACATCAACTGGAATGAACCCAACAAGGAAAAAACACCAATCAAATATTCAGGATGGATCCTTGTTAAAAATATTGACTAAAAGACTAAAAAGAAGAATTATTAAAGCCACGAATCTAAATCGTGGCTTTTTTATGTATTTATAAGTTTTTTTTTGAGAATATTATTAAGAACATATTAAATATTCTATTATTTTTGCAAGAATCCTAATTCTATAATTATGAATAAAATTCTACTGTCTTTTGTATTAATGTTTTTCAGCATTAGTACCATATTTGCACAGAGGGATACAGAGCACTGGATTGCACCTTATTATGCATCCACAACAGGATATACCAATGCCGTATATCTTTCTACTGACTCTACCACCCCGTTTGATGTGAAAATCTACAGCAACAATGCACTGCTTACTACTGTGACTATCAGCAAAGGAAATCCTCAAACGTATTCGGTTCCTCTTGTAAATATAACAGCTACAGCTACAACAGATGCTTTTACTGTAATCAATAAAGGGCTTTATCTGAAAGGTGATAAGCCATTTTACTGTACTCTAAGATCTGCTCAGACCGCTCATGGTGAAATTATTACTTCAAAAGGGAAGGCCGGAATCGGGAAACTGTTCTTCGCAGCCAATGCGCCTAATACCAGCGCAGGAACAGGCACTTCTAATAATTTCACGGCAGGTATTTTAGCAACGGAAGACAATACTCAGGTTACTGTTACATGGACAACTTCAGGAATTCAGTTCATAGGGGCTCCTTCAACTTTTACTGGAAATTCTCAAACTTTTACTTTAAATAAAGGACAGTCTTATATATTAGCAGGAAACAATGGTACCTCGGCAAACCTTACCGGATTCATCGGGGCAAAAGTTGTTTCGGATAAACCCATTAGTTTAACCAATGGTAGTGCAAACGGAAATTTCGGTGCAGGAACTTCTGGCGGTTCAGATTTAATTATGGACCAGTCTGTTCCTGTGGAAAGACTAGGGAATACTTTTGCCATGGTAAAAACAAGGTCTACTGCTCCGGCAGAAAATATGGAGGGCGGAATTGTAATTGCGACAGAAGACAACACACAGATATTTGTAAATGGCGGAACCACTCCGTTAGCGACAATCAATGCTGGAGAATGGTATCGAATCAATGAAACTAATTATGTTCAGCAGGGAACAAGCGGACATTTCAATATGCTGGTTTCCACTTCTAAAAATGTATATCTTTATCAATTGGTAGGGGTAGGTACAGCAAATAATACAGGAGGATACAATTATATTCCGCCGCTAAACTGTTTCCTTCCGAGAAAAATTGATGAGATCGGAAAGATCAACGAAATGCCTGGTATTTCAGGCATCACTTTAAAATTAAATATTTTAACAGAGACAGGAGCCGCAGTTACGTACAGTATTGATGGCGGACCCGCAACCACTCCAACTGCCGCTCAGGGACCTTATCCGTTAACAGGAAATACAAACTGGGTAACCTATGCTATTGATAACCCTACAGGAAATGTGACGGTAACCTCAACAAAAGCTGTAACAGCCGGAGTAAACGGAGGATACAGTACCGCAGGTTACGGTGGCTATTTTGCAGGATTCTCTTCAATTCCTTTAATTGCAAAACAGACAGGAGACTGTATTCCGGGGATTATCCTTGAAGTGGACGACAGCTATGAAACTTATCAGTGGTATCTGAACGGAAACCCGATTCCCGGAGCTACACAAAACGTCTACACGCCTACCGTAGCCGGAAATTATACCGTGAAAGTAACCATGGGAACATGCCCGCCGGTAACAACACCGATCTATAAAGTTTTTTCATGCGTAAAAAACACAACTGCTGCTCTTAATGCATGTGCTACGAAAGTCATTACTCCTGCTTTCTCGTTCACCACAACACAGACTCCCGTGGCAAGTACGGTGACTATTCTTACCTATCCTGCAAACGGTACAGCAACCGTAAACTCTTCTGGGCAGATTACCTACATTCCGAATCCCGGATATTTAGGTCCCGACACCATCGTTTACCAATTCTGCGGAAATGCTCCCGAATTTATAGACTGTGAAAAGGTAACGTTAAATCTTACCGTAGTACCGTTTATTTTAACAGATACTACTATCAAAGCATGCCAGTACAACGGTAAAGGGTTCTTTGATCTTACTTCAGCCAATGTAACAACTTACACTCCGGTTGTGAAGAAGTTCTATCCTACCCTTGCCGATCTGAATGCAGCAACCAACGAAATCACAAACCCTGCCAGTTATCTTTCGGCAGCAGGAAATGTTTATGTAAAAGTAACCACCAACGAAGGATGTACAGGAAATGCTAAAATTACTTTAGCCTATCTTCCGACTCCGGTGGTAATGGAAGCTACCATCAGCGAATGTTACCTTGAAAATAATGAAACAAAAGCTGCATTTAATCTTTCGCTTGCCAATGTTTCAGCCGAATCGCCGATTACCAAAAAGTATTATCCTACTTTTGTAGATGCAAGCAACGGAACCAATGAAATATTAAATCCTTTGGCATATGTTTCAGGGAATGCTTCGGTTTACATCAGGGTTTACAACTCAAACGGATGTTATGCTATTGCCAAAGTGAACCTCGTGGTGATTCCTCCGAAAAGATCAGCTGTTCTTGTGGATAAAATCATCTGTATCGATGGCAGAACAAATCTTGATGCAGGACCGGGTTATCAGTCCTATCTGTGGAGCACGGGAGCAACCACTCAGGTTTTATCGGGAGTTCCTGTTGGAGATTACTGGGTTATCCTTAAAGACAACGGATGTTCTGTAAAACAGTTTGTAAGCGTGAAAAAAGCGGTGGATCCTGTGATTTCAGAAATCGAAATTTCAAACAATACCGCAACGGTAAAGGTGACAGGAGGACAGGCGCCTTACAAATACGCTGTCGATTCTCCAGCAAACTGGCAGGATTCCAACGTATTCACAGGGCTTTCAAGAGGACAGCATACTTTTTATGTGAAAGATGCATACAACTGTACCCCGATCTTTGTAGAAGTAACCGTACCGAATTTATTAAATGCCATCACGCCGAACGGTGATAATAAAAATGATTTCATCGATTACAGCGAGCTTGCTTACAAAGAAAATTTAAGTTTCGTGGTCTATGACAGATACGGAAATAAAATCTTTACAGGAAATAAATTCAATAATTACAAGTGGGACGGTAAACATTTTGACAAGAAAATTGTGACGGGAACCTACTGGTACCACATCAACTGGAATGAACCCAACAAGGAAAAAACACCAATCAAATATTCAGGATGGATCCTTGTAAAAAATATTGACTAAAAGACTAAAAAAAAGAATTATTAAAGCCACGAATCTAAATCGTGGCTTTTTTATGACATAATGTTATCATTTAACAAATATAATTTGAAGGTATAACAGAAAATTCCGTTATTTTTGCACGAATCCTAATTCTATAATTATGAATAAAATTCTACTGTCTTTTGTATTAATGTTTTTCAGCATTAGTACCATATTTGCACAGAGGGATACTGAGCACTGGATTGCGCCTTATTATGCATCCACAACAGGATATACCAATGCCGTATATCTTTCTACTGACTCTACCACCCCGTTTGATGTGAAAATCTACAGCAACAATGCACTGCTTACTACTGTGACCATCAGCAAAGGAAATCCTCAAACGTATACAGTGACCGCAAATCTTATTTCCGCAACAACTCCATCGGAAGCCCTTCAGGTCATTACAAAAGGATTGTACTTAAAAGGCGACAAACCTTTTTACTGTACTTTAAGATCCGCCCAGACTTCTCACGGAGAAATTATTACTTCTAAAGGGAAGGCCGGAATCGGGAAACTATTCTTTGTAGCTAATCCTCCCAATACAAACGCAGGGACGGGTACTTCTAATAATTTCACGGCAGGTATTTTAGCAACGGAAGACAATACTCAGGTTACTGTTACATGGAATACTTCCGGACTGGTATTTTTAGGGGGAACTCCTTCCGGAGCCAACTCACAGTCATTCACACTGAACAAAGGTCAGTCTTACATTATGGCCGGAAACAATGGTACCTCGGCAAACTTTACCGGATTCATCGGGGCAAAAGTAGTTTCGAACAAACCCATCACATTAACCAACGGAAGTGCAAACGGAAATTTCGGAGCATTAAGTTCAAGCGGTTCAGATTTAATTATGGACCAGTCTGTTCCTGTGGAAAGACTCGGGAATACCTTTGCCATGGTAAAGACAAGGTCTACCGCTCCGGCAGAAAACATGGAGGGTGGAATTGTAATTGCGACAGAAGACAATACACAGATTTTCATTAACGGAGCTACCGCTCCTATTGCCACAATCAATGCAGGAGAATGGTACAGAATTAATGAAACAAACTACATCCAGCAAGGAGGTGCAAGCGGACACTTTAATATGTTTATTTCTACTTCCAAAAATGTATATTTATATCAATTGGTGGGTGTAGGAACGGAAAATAATACTGGAGG
The DNA here is from genome assembly GCF_059579425.1 of Chryseobacterium sp. 2P. NCBI lineage: Bacteria > Pseudomonadati > Bacteroidota > Flavobacteriia > Flavobacteriales > Weeksellaceae > Chryseobacterium > Chryseobacterium sp. 2P. The sequence goes on along the minus strand of NZ_CM184194.1, from coordinate 254,958 downwards.
ATACAATTATATCCCGCCGTTAAACTGTTTCCTTCCGAGAAAAATTGATGAGATCGGAAAGATCAACGAAATGCCTAGTGTTTCCGGAGTAACCTTAAAGCTTAATATTCTTACAGAAGCCGGAGCTGCTGTTACGGTGAATGGAGCCACTCCAACTGCTGCTCAGGGACCTTATCCGTTAACAGGAAATACGAACTGGGTAACTTATGCTATTACAGGAATTACAGGAAATGTGACGGTAACCTCAACAAAAGCTGTAACAGCCGGAGTAAACGGAGGATACAGTACGGCAGGTTACGGAGGATATTTCGCCGGATTCTCTTCTATCCCTTTAATTACAAAACAGACGGGAGACTGTATTCCCGGACTTGTTCTTGAAGTGGACGACAGTTATGAAACCTACCAATGGTTCCTAAACGGGAATCCTATTCCCGGAGCCAATTCGAATAGCTATACTCCGACAGTAGCGGGAAATTATACGGTAAGAATTACTGTGGGATCATGCGTTCCTGCCATCACTCCGGTTTATAAAGTGTATACATGTCTTCAGAAATCCACAAAAGCTCTTACAGTTTGCGAAGGCTTCCAGGCAGTGGTTCCGTCTTTTACAAATTCTACTCAGACTTACGTCCCGAGCACCGTAACAATTGTTACTCCTCCAACAAATGGTTCTGCGGTTATTGATCCGAACGGAGTCATCATTTATACACCTAATTTCGGTTTTACGGGTATAGATACTATTGTTTATAAATTCTGTGGAAATGATCCTGATTTTACAGATTGTGAGCAGGTAACTTTAACGTTAACTGTTTCTGCAAGTCCTACAGTAACGGATGCAACACTGAGATCATGTTTTATTCCGTCTAATCCTGCTACGGCATTATTTGACCTTACAACGGCTCTTGTATCTACCACTACAGGAATTACAAAAAAATATTATCCTTCTTTAACGGATGCACAGCTCGGAACCAATGAAATCATTAATCCGGCGAACTATATTGCACCAAACGGAGTCGTTTTCGTAAAAGTAAGCAACGCAAACGGATGTTTCAGAATTGCCAAAGTTACATTAATTGTTCTCCCTCCGGTTTACTCCAGTATTTTGCAGGATAAAATTATCTGTATTGAAAATAAAACAACGCTAGATGCAGGTCCCGGATTTACTGCCTATTTATGGAGTACAGGAGCAACTACACAGTCGATCAGCAATGTCACTACAGGAACTTACTGGGTAGATCTTAAAACCGGAAATTGCGTAACAAGACAGACGGTAAAAGTATACGCCTCAGAACAGCCTGTTATTTCAAACATTGATATTTCAAACAATACCGTTACGGTAAATGTATTGGGAGGAACTGCTCCTTACCAATATTCAATAGATAATATTCACTGGCAGGATTCTAATGTATTTACAAATGTTCCGAGAGGAAATAATACGTTCTACGTAAAGGATTCTTATAACTGTTCTCCAATGCAGGTAGAGGTTACCGTACCTAATCTTATTAACGTAATTACGCCAAACGGAGATGGTGTAAACGATATGATTGATTATTCCGCGTTAGGAAACAAGAAAAACCTTGTGTTCAATATTTACGACAGATACGGAGCAAAAATGCATCAGGGAAATAAAGAAAACGGATATAAATGGGATGGCGCAGTGGGCGGCAAAAAAGTACCTACAGGAAACTATTGGTACGATGTAAGCTGGAACGAGCCAAACGGTAAGCAGACTCCGATTAAATATTCCGGATGGATTCTAGTGAAAAACAGAAATTAATTTTAAATATTCTTTAAAAAATATTCTCCGAAAAAACCATGATTTGATATCATGGTTTTTTTATTTTTTTTAGTTCAGAAAGCTTTTTATTATTAAATTTGTGTTAAAGGCTATACCTGAATGAAGAAAATTCTATCTTTTCTATTTTTAATTCTGTTTTTCACCTCTACACTTGCACAATTGGATAGAGAACACTGGTTTGCGCCCATGGTAGACCGTACAGGAAATTCAAATCCCAATCAGAAATTATATCTTTCTACTAACCGTACTACGCCTTTTCCGGTAGAAATTTATAACAACAATACTTTAATTGCCACGGCAACAATCAGCAAAGGAAATCCTCAAAAAGTTGATATTTTAAGAGATTATATTATTACATCCCAGCAGACAGATCTTTTTACCCCAACAACCAAAGGACTTTATGTAAAAGCAGAATTTCCTTTCTACGCCAACCTAAGATTTTCGGTATTTAATCATGCTGAAATTATTACTTCAAAAGGAATTCCTTCCACCGGAAAAACTTTTTATGCAGCCAATGCACCAATCTCCGTGAGTAATTCAATCCTGAATTTTATGACGAGTGTTCTGGCAACTGAAGACAATACTACGGTTACCATAACAGGGTACAAACCCACCGTACAGTTTTCAAACGGAACCACCGGAGCAACAAACCCTACGATTACTTTCAATTTAAATAAAGGACAATCTTACATCATCGACGGAATCGGAAATATTACAGGAAACTTTGACGGATTTATCGGTGCCAAAATTACAGCCAATAAAAACATCAACGTCACCAATGGAAATTTCAATGGACAATATGCAGGAAATTATCCTCAGAGTTCTGATATTCTCATGGATCAGTCAGTTCCGGTAGACCGCTTAGGAAATGAATTCGCTTTGGTAAAAGGCAACGGAAGTATAGGATCAAACATGGAAGGTGCTTTGGTAATTGCCACCGAAGACAATACGGAAATCCGTGTGAATAACGAAGTTGTTCCTGTTGCTACTTTAAACACAGGGCAATATTTTATGATTCCTGATTCCAAATATCAGCTTCAGGGGAGCGGACATTATAATTTATACATTAAAACAACCAAGAACGTCTATATTTATCAGGTTCTTGCGGGTGCGAGTACCGCAGGAAATGAAGTGGCAACAGGCGGATTCAATTTTATTCCTGCTCTGAACTGTTACTTACCGAAACAGATTAACGAACTTGGATTAATTGATGAAAACTTTGTGTATTCCAACGGGAATCCGAATGGTATTTTAAATGTTCCCACAAAATTAAATCTCATCACAGAAAGAGGTGCAGTAGTTACCGTAAATGGAGTTACACCCCCGATTTCAACAGGTCCTTTCAATATGACGGGAACTCTTAACTGGGTAACTTACGGCATTCCGAATACCGCAGGAACAGTAACCGTTGTTTCGTCTAAAGCGATAACAGCGGGAATTAATGCGGGAAGTGATGCAGTAGGATATGGCGGTTTTTTTGCTGGATTTCCCACGCAGCCTGTAATTTTAAAATCCGGTGGAGACTGTGCTCCGGGAATTGTACTTACGGTAGATCCTGTAATTTATGACACCTATCAATGGTATGTTGGCGGAGTTTTAATTCCGGGAGCTACAGGAGCTTCTTACTCGCCCACTCAGTCCGGTTATTATACCTGCTCGGTAACAATGGGAAGCTGCGCCCCTTTAATTACTGCACAATACAAAGTACAGAACTGTACAAAATTGTCTAACGCTGCTTACGATGTTTGTACAACAAAAACAATTACTCCCGCATTTACCAGTTCTACCCAGACTCCGGTTCCTTCCACGGTTGCTGTGCTTACGGCTCCAACCTTAGGAACAGCGACAGTAAATGCAACCACGGGAATCATCACGTATACCGTTACTAATCCCGGGACTGCAGGAACAGATACATTTACTTATACATTTTGTGGAAACAATCCTGACTTTCCAGACTGTGAAACGGTAACTGTTACTATCAACATTCAGGCTTTAACGGTTAATAATGTAACATTAAAAGTTTGTGATAACGGTTCCGGACAGGGAGTATTTAATTTAACCTCAGCAAATATTACCAGTAATTCTCCGGTAACGATTACCTATTATACGAATCTGTTGGATGCCCAGAACGAAACTCCGGGAACAGCAATTACCAATACGACTTCTTACACTGCCGCAAACGGAACTATTGTTTATGCTGTGGTAAAAAATAATCTTGGATGTAAAGCAATAGCTCAGATTACACTTAATCTTTATCCTTTCGCAAACGTTGTTAACAATTATACAGGGACTTTTTGTGATGATAATCTGGACGGAACAGTAAACATTATCCTGTCAAATATCACACCTCTTGTTTTAAGCAATACCACTTATTTTACGAATGTAAGATATTACGCCAACCTAACGGATGCCAACGCAGGAAACACGAATACTTTACCCAATAACTGGTCTTATACAACAACCACTACAATTTATATAAGAGTGGATTCTCCGGACGGCTGTCCTCCTGTTGTGAAGCCGCTTGTTTTCGTTATTGGAAATAAAATTCCTTTAATTAAAACCACGCATGCTGTTACGATGTGTGATGACAATCTGGACGGAACTAAAATTATTGACCTGATGCCTTATATCAGTCAGTTTACAACAGATCCGTCTGTTACAGTAACTTTTCATCCTACGCTTCCGGATGCTCAGAATAATACGGCACAGATCGTAAATCCAATGAATTTATCAGGAACTCAGACGATTTTTATAAGATTTGAAAAATCCGGAGTATGCCCTAATATTGCTTCAATCACTGTAACGGTAAAAACTCCGAAATCTTCACTGATTCTGAAAGATAAAATAATCTGTCCTAAAACATTTACCACTTTAGATGCAGGACCTGGATTCGACAGTTACTTATGGAGTACAGGAGCTACCACATCATCCATAGGCAATGTTGCACCCGGAAATTATTGGGTAGACCTTACTGCAGAAGGCTGTACTTACAGACAAAGCGTAACCGTTGCAGAATCTTCCCTTCCTGTTATCACAATGATTGAAATTAATGGAAGTACAGTTACAGTAGGAGCAAGTGGCGGAACTCCGCCTTATGAATATTCTCTGGACGGTGTAAACTGGCAGAGCTCAAATGTTTTCATGAATGTGCCGAGAGGAAATCATATTCTTCACATTCGGGATACAAATCGATGCGAAGAAGTCACAAGACCTTTTGTCATTATAAATCTTATCAATACGATTACGCCCAACCTTGACGGCTACAATGATGCGATAAATTATTCTGACCTGATGAATTATGACAATGTAATTTTCCGAATTTTCGACCGATATGGTGCAGAAGTATTTCGTGGAGCACCATCCAATAAGTTTACATGGGACGGAAAAATCGGAGGAAGACATGTAAATACAGCTACGTATTGGTATTTCATCAGCTGGACAGAATTTGGGGGTACCACAACAGTAAAATATACGAGCTGGCTTTTGGTAAAGAATTATTAAATTAGTTGAAGAATCCGTAAGAGTTTTCACACATTTTAAATTTGTAAGCATACTTATAACATTCATTAACAATTCCGAATTAAAGTTTAATATAACTTTAACCTGTTTTCACTACTAAAATAGGTATAGCTTGTTGGTTTTCTGCGTAATTTTGCGGTATATATGAAGAAGCTATTTACTCTGCTGCTTTTAGTTTTTCTGGCAAAAATTAATGCACAAACATACTCCGGAGAAGTTTTTCTAAGAGATAATTCAGTTTTATATCTAAACCAGATGTATGTTACGAATCTTACCACACTGAAAACTGTTTTAAGTGATTATAATGGTGATTTTTCTATTTCTGCCAATCCGGGCGATGTCATCCGCTTCACTTCCATTATTACAGAGCGAAAAGATATTAAACTTACTCCTGAAATGATGGATCAGAAAAATCTGGTTGAGCTGAAGGTGGCGTATCATGATATTCAGGAGGTTGTAATCAGCCGTTTTAAGCCTACCGGAAATTTACGGTATGATGTTAATTCTATAAGAAAAGAAGATAAGGCTTTAGCCATTAAAAAAGTAATTGGTCTTCCGGAGCCTAAAGGAGACGGAACTCCGCCACAACTTCCTGTTGCTGGTCTGCGGGACGGTGGACTTACCTTCAGCCTGGAAAGCATTTATGATATTTTATCCGGAGAAAGAAAGAAAAAGCAGCGTTATGTAGCCTATGAAAGAATGAATAATTCTGTAACACAGATTAAAAATTATTTAGGGAAAGATTACTTTACAAAATTCAAAATTCCTGAAAACCTAATAGATAATTTCCTGCAGTTTGTCTATAGTTCAGAAAATATAGAACCTTACGTTCTTGCCGGAAATTTTGATGCAATAAAAATCCCGATAGAAAAATATCTTCCGATTTACCAAAGACGATTAAGAAATTCTCATCTTCAGGATGTCCTGAAATAAAATTTCATATCATACAAACAAAAAATATGTACATTTTCCAACCGGGATGTACATTTTTTTGTTTTACTTAAAATTATTTTTAAATTTAGAAAAAATTGAATGTTCATTACGATTGAAGTAATTTGCCCTGCAATTTTGAATACTAATACCCTAAAAATAAATCAATTAAACGAGAAAAATATTTACTTTTACACTTTAATACCAGTGAATGAAAAAGCTATTTATTTTTTTTAGTATGACTCTGTGCATCATTCTTTCTGCTCAGTCGAAAGGGAAAGATTACAGTGAAATTTTAAAAAGTAAAAATATTTACGAAATTAATGCTTTCCTGAGGGATGCCCATCCTGATGATCCGCGGAGATCTGTCCTGAAACCCCGCGTGATGGAAATGATGAAAGAATACATAAAAAACGCACAGCCCGGAGACCAGAAAGTAAAGCAAATGCAGGACTGGCTTGCCATGCTGAAGAGAAGACCTTCTACCAAAATATCTTTCGATGAGATGAATGCCATCATCAAACAAAAACAGATTGCAAAATATCAGAAAGAACTGCAGGTTGGACAATCTGCTGTAGTTTATACACCAAGCAATCCAAAAAACGTTTATATCGCTCCTGCTTTTTCTGCTACACCATCTGTAAACCCGAAACCTGCTGAAGCAATTCCTGATACGGAAGCTTCAGAATTTAATATGCTTATGGCAGAAAATCCGGCAGAGCATAAAAATAAGACCGTAAAGATCCTGAATTCTCTTTTTGATAACGATCCCAATGCGAAAGAATGTATCGTGATGATAGAGAATAAATCCGACTGTAATATTATTGTACGTATGGAAGGAATCGGCACTACAAAATACAGACTTCCTGTGCCTTCGCACGGAGACAATTCGATTGTGATACAGAAAGGCGATTATCTTTTTACAAGTATAGTATGCGGAGCCCAGTATGCATCCCAGAAAACGATTCAGAAACCTTTAATGGTGGCTTTGGGAAGTTCTGCCAGAAAATAATCTTTTTCAGATTTAAAAATGAAGCATTTGCTTAAAATTCGCTATTTTTGCAGGATTTTATAAATTTCTCATGGGTAAAAATAAATTAGCAAGATTCGCAGAAAACAAAATATTACCAAACGTTATTCAGCCAACAAGAGAAGATGCTTTAAACGGGTTCGATCTTAAAGGAAAATGGAGAACGGATTTCTTTAAAAACGACAATCCTATCGTTTTGGAATTGGGTTGTGGAAAAGGTGAATATTCGGTGGGGCTTGCAAAAACATTTCCAGAGAAGAATTTTATCGGAGTTGATATTAAAGGGGCAAGATTCTGGTTCGGCGCTAAAGAAGCCGTAGAAAACGGCATGAAGAATGTAGCATTCTTAAGAACACAAATTGAGCTTGTAGACTATTTTTTTGCAGAAAATGAGGTTGATGAAATCTGGATTACTTTCCCTGATCCGCAGATTAAGTACAAAAGAACCAAACATAGGTTAACTCACCCCGATTTTTTAGACAGATATAAAAAGTTTCTGAAACCCGGCGGCATTGTTCATCTGAAAACAGATTCGGAATTTCTTCACGGATATACTTTAGGATTTTTGCAGGGAGCAGGTTATGAAATCATTACTGCTCATCACGATATATACGGAGCCTTGGAATATGATCCGAATACTCCGCATTTGAGAGATATAAAAACCTATTACGAGGAACTTTTCTCAGCAAAAGGAAAAACAATAACATATATTAAATTCAGGATTAATTAAACAAAAAAGATGATGAAAAAAGACATTATTATTTCGAAAAACACTTTATAAAATCTGATTTATCTTTACATTTTTACGTAAATAAATTACTTGAAAATTATTAAGGCTGCAGACTTCTGCATCCTTTTACCACTGTATAAAAACACAAAAATTATTCAAAAAGAATAAGATAAATCATGAAAAAAATTCTGTTGGTAATTTCAACAACACTTCTCGTGTGCTGCAATTCAGCAAGCGTACAAAACCATTCGCAAAATATATTAGAAAGTAAAAATATTGCTGAAATTGAAAACTACCTGAAAACAGCTCATCCCGATGATCCCAAAAGGAGCGTACTAAAATCCAAACTGATTGCTTTAAAAAACTCGGAATGGACTAAAGGAAAGAAAGATGCCAAACCAATGACTGCAAGACCTATTATTTCCGAGATTTCTAATAACTTAATGAGAAACTCTAATGCAGCGGAAACAGAAGAATTTAAACGTCTGATTGCCTCGACCCCGGCTGAACATAAAGATAAAACCGTAAAACTGCTTAATGCGATGTTTAATGAAGATATCAGCAGCAAAGAAGTTATTCTTTTGTTTAAAAATAATTCAGACTGCAATATTGTTTTAAGAATTCAGGGAAAGGATTTTTATAATTTGGCAGTTCCGGCGAAAGGTGAAAACTCCATTGTTATCAATAAAGGAAATTATACACTTACAAGTCATGTTTGTGATGTTTTATATTCTTCTCAGAAAGACATCAGGAAAAGTATTTTTTTAACCATTAATAATCCGGTACAAACTGAAAATAAAGCAATGTTGGGAAGCAAGTAATTTTTAAATTTACACTAAGAAAATTTCGTATGAAAAAATTTTTCCCTTCAGTTTTTATTATTCTTGTTTTAAGCAGTTGTGAAGCCACCCATTACAGAACGACAAACAATTCTGTGAAGAGTACGCCGCCTACTTCTGCAGGTGTGCGGAATCCATCTGCTAATCAGACTGAATTAGAATATCAGACTTTAATAAAAACATATAAATCGGAAACAGCAGCCGTTCTAACAGATCTTCTAAATGGTTCGGAAGACAGCCCGAATACTTCGATTACAGTTGAAAATAATTCGCGCTGTAATATGGTTCTTACGATCAGCGGTAACAATTATTTCAAGAAAATTCCGATTGGCGCCAATAAAATAGGTTCTGCAATGGTTCCGAAAAACCAAAACTACAATATTTCTGGAATGGTTTGTAATTCAGTTTACAATAAAACAAAGTTCATCAGTTCATCTTATAATGTGAAGGTTTCTAATTAGCAAAAAATATTTTATCAAAAAAATAGTGACATATTAAATTATTCATTACATTTGAAAAAGATCATTGCGGAATCCGAAAAGCATACAGAGTAGGAAAATTACAAATTAAGAACTATGAAAAATTTGAAAAAAGTTTCAAGAAAAGAATTGAGAACAATTAAAGGAGGTTATAGAAAATGTAGTGACGGCTGTAATGAAGAAACTGAAATATGCTGTGCAGGAGTATGCAGAATAGGTGTAGATAATCCAAATTTCCCAGGAATGCTTGTTTGCCCTTAATAGACATAAACAAAAAAACGTCGAATCTAAGATTCGACGTTTTTCTATAGTAAAGAAAACCTTTAATTATTCAGCATCAAAGTCAGCATCTTTATCAGCAGATACTACTTCTCCTTCTTCTTTAGATTTTTCTTTATCAGCTTTTCTCTGAGACTGACCTTCTTTGATAGATTCAGAAACTACGCTAAGAATCATATCGATAGATTTAGAAGCATCATCGTTTCCTGGGATAACGAAATCTACTTTTCTTGGGTCAGAGTTGGTATCAACAATACCGAAAACCGGAATACCTAATTTCTTAGCTTCAGTTACCGCGATGTGTTCTCTCATGATATCTACTACGAATACAGCAGATGGAAGTCTCACCATGTCTGCGATAGAACCTAAGTTCTTCTCAAGGTTAGCTCTTTGTCTGTCTACCTGTAATCTTTCTTTTTTAGATAAAGTTTCGAACGTTCCATCTTTTTTCATTTTGTCGATAGAGTTCATTTTTTTAACAGCCTTTCTGATAGTAACAAAGTTTGTTAACATACCTCCCGGCCATCTTTCTGTAATATAAGGCATATTAAGTTCAGAAGCGTGTTTTGCAACAACTTCTTTCGCCTGCTTCTTAGTAGCTACGAAAAGAACTTTTTTGCCTGCAGAAGTTAATTTTTCTAAAGCGTTACAAGCTTCATCCAATTTAACAGCTGTTTTATGTAAGTCTACAATGTGAATACCATTTTTCTCCATAAAAATGTATGGAGCCATATTTGGATTCCACTTTCTAGTCATGTGACCGAAGTGTACACCAGCCTCTAGAAGGTCTTTTACATTTGCTTTTGCCATGTTTTTTGTTTTTGTTAGTTTACTTTCCGTCTTTTAAACAATCAACAACTTCTTTAGATGGGAGAAGCGTTTGGATGCTAAACGTAACGGGCAATTGGCGTTTTGCTTTTTGCTTGTGGCAATTGGCTTTTCGCCGAGATTAAGTTTAAATAAAAATTAATACATTTCTGTAGCAAACAACCATAAGCCATTCGCCAACAGCAAATCTTAACGTTTTGAGAATTGGAATCTCTTTCTTGCTTTTTTCTGACCTGGCTTCTTTCTTTCCACCATTCTTGCGTCTCTTGTAAGTAAACCAGCAGGCTTCAATGCTAATCTGAACTCAGCGTTGATTTCGCATAAAGCTCTTGAAATACCTAATCTGATAGCTTCTGCCTGACCTGTATTTCCACCACCGAATACGTTTACGGTAACGTCATACTGACCAACAGTTTCAGAAAGGATAAATGGTTGGTTTAATTTGTAAACCATTACATCTGTAGAGAAGTATTCTTTAGCATCTTTACCGTTTACTGTAATGTTACCAGTTCCTGGCTTTACATAAACTCTTGCTACAGAAGTTTTTCTTCTTCCGATTTTGTGAACTGTAGACATATTAATTATTTAAATTCGTTAACATTAATTGTTTTAGGCTGTTGAGCTTCATGTTTGTGCTCAGTTCCTTCATATAAGTAAAGATTCTTAAGGATCGCAGCTCCAAGTCTGTTTTTAGGCAACATTCCTTTTACTGATTTTTCCAATACTTTTAAAGAATCTTTCTTTTGAAGTTCAGCCGCAGTCATAGACTTCTGTCCTCCAGGGTAACCTGTATGCCAGATATAAGTCTTGTCGTTCCACTTGTTTCCGGAAAGAGTTACTTTCCCAGCGTTCAAAACGATTACGTTATCACCACAATCTACGTGAGGTGTGTAGTTCGTTTTGTGCTTACCTCTCAAAATCTTTGCAACCGTAGAAGCTAGTCTTCCCAACGGTTGTCCTTCAGCGTCTACCACAACCCATTCTTTATTAGCAGTAGCTTTGTTCGCTGAAACAGTTTTGTAACTTAATGTATTCACACGTTTTAGTTAAAGATTAAACATAATTTTCCCCTAAAAGGGTGTGCAAAGGTACAAATTATTTTTAGAATGCAAAAACATATTTTATTTTAATAGGCTGATTATCTGTTCAACGCTAACAGAATGATAAAGTTAACAGCTGTAAATTGACTCTTTCGCTAAAGAATAAAGAATTAATAAATAACATGATAAATTCAGCAATAACCCTAAATTTCAAATTTATTTAAAGATAAATATTAATTAAATTTAATATTTTCCTCAAAAACATATCGATTTGATTATTTAATTTCTTTAAATAATTATATTTGCTGAAATCCATAATTATATCATGAGCCACGGAAAAATTAGAGAAGATAAAACGTGTCTTAACTGCGGACACCATGTTGAAGAAAGATTCTGCCCTCATTGCGGACAGGAAAACACGGAGCCCAAACAACCGTTCCATTATCTTTTCACTCATTTCATTGAAGACTTTACCCATTATGACGGGCAGTTCTGGAAAACCATAAAATATCTGCTCACGCGTCCCGGGAGATTAACTAAAGAATATCTTGCAGGAAAGCGACAACTGTATGTGGCTCCCGTAAAACTATATATCTTCATCAGTTTTATTACTTTTTTCCTTCCTACTCTATTTTCTGGTTCAGAAGAAGAACTTTCAGAACAGGACAAAAAGGAACAGATTTTAAAAGAAAAAGAACAGGATGATAAGATTACAAAGTTTACGGACAGTCTGAAATATTCAATCCAAAAAAATCAGCTGAAAGAAGAGAAACCTTTTGAACAAAATAAAGATATAAAAATCACTCAAATCAATGGAAACAGCATTGAAACGGATGCATTAGGAATGACAGAAAACGGCAAAATGAGCATTTTAGGAGCGACTACGATGAATCAGTATGACTCTTTAAGCATCATAAATCAGGATAAAAAGCCTGTATATGTGTTTATGAAACCTTTTGCGAAAAAAATATTTCATTTTCAGGAACGGGGATTAAAAAAAGATGAGATTTTCGACAAATTCAAGGAAACCATGGTACACACACTTCCAAAAGCATTATTTGTCTATCTTCCTATTTTTGCCTTTTTTCTTTGGGTGTTTCACAATAAAAAGAAATGGTGGTATTTTGATCATGGTATTTTTACGCTTCATTATTTTTCCTTTTTATTGTTGAGCATCCTGATTATGATATTCATTTCACATCTAGCATCATTTCTGCCGGATAATAATTTCTTCAGTATTCTGGGATTTTTCTTCTATTCAGCAGCAATTATTTATATGCTGGTATATTTTTTTGCAGCACATCACAGAGTTTATGAAAATGCCCGAAGCATAAGTGTTGTAAAAGGAATACTTTTATTTATTGTAAATTTATTCGGGCTTTTCTGTATGTTCCTAATATTGATGTATGTAAGTTTTATAACAATGCATTAATCGCGCAGTGTTTTACTGGCTCTGAAACTTGCAATTAAATAATACGCCACAAAAACCGTCGAAAATTTCAGGACGGAAGGAATAGCCAGTTCAATATTAAAAATTAAAGCTCCCACAAGAACTAAAATTCCCATGGCAACAAATGACAATCCCAGCTTTTGGGGCAAAGTAAAATTGGGCGTATCCAGATAATAGGCAACTCCCCATGCAAAACCAAAGGCAATGGCATAATAAATGTCGAGTCCGATATTTTCTGAACTGTAAAAGAAATAATTGATTAAAAAACTCAGAATCGTTCCGAGTGCGAAATACAGCAATGCCTTTTTCATACCTTATTTAATGTGATGCAAAATTATAGAAATTAATGATATCATTCTGTGAAAGATTTTCTGAGAAATCAGCGGCGTAACTTCTAAGCAGTTATCATTTCTAACAAATGTTAGTTTAAATGAAGTTCAAAATAATTAATCAAACCAAATTAACTTAATAATTTACAATACATTAACATTAAACATCGGGTTTCTATTTTATTATTATATTTGGAAATTCAGAAATTTTCTAAATCTTTTATGGAAACCCAAAAATATACTCCAAAAAATAAAGTCAGAATCGTGACGGCTGCGTCGCTATTCGACGGTCATGATGCTGCCATTAATATTATGCGCCGTGTCATTCAGGGAACAGGATGTGAAGTTATCCACCTTGGACACGACAAATCGGCTGAAGAAGTAGTAAATACTGCGATTCAGGAAGATGCAAATGCCATTGCATTAACCTCTTATCAGGGTGGTCACAATGAATATTTCAAATATATCTATGACCTTTTAAGAGAGAAAAACTCTCCGCAGATCAAAATTTTCGGTGGTGGCGGCGGTGTAATTCTACCGGAAGAAATCGAAGATATCATGTCTTACGGAATCGACCGAATTTATTCTCCGGACGACGGCCGTGAACTTGGTTTGCAGGGAATGATTGATGATTTGGTTCAAAAATCAGACTTCGCAACAGGAAAAGATGTTGATGTAAAAGATCTGGATTCCATCAGTTTTGAAAATTCGACAAGTATTGCGAAAATCATTTCAGCAGTTGAAAATTTTTCAGAAGAAAAACCTGAGCTGGTAAAAGCGATCGACGAAAAATCAAAAGACTTACATATTCCGATTATCGGGATCACAGGAACCGGAGGAGCCGGAAAATCTTCTTTAACAGACGAATTGGTAAGACGTTTCCTGCGTTCAAACACCGATAAAAAAATTGCGATTATCTCAATTGACCCTTCGAAAAAGAAAACAGGAGGTGCACTTTTGGGGGACAGAATCCGTATGAATGCAATCAATGATCCAAGAGTTTATATGCGTTCGATGGCAACGAGAGAAAACAACGTTTCTGTTTCTCCGTTCATTCATTCTGCATTAAATGTTTTGAAACTGGCTCATCCTGATGTTATTATCCTTGAAACTTCAGGAATTGGGCAATCCGGATCGGAAGTTTCCGATTTTGCGGATGTTTCGATGTATGTGATGACTCCGGAGTATGGAGCTTCCACACAGCTGGAAAAAATCGATATGTTGGATTATGCAGATTTGGTTGCTTTAAATAAATCTGACAAACGTGGCGCTCTTGACGCCCTTCAAGCCGTAAGAAAACAGTTCCAGAGAAACCATTTGCTGTGGGAACAGCCATTGGATGAAATGCCGGTTTATGCCACAAAGGCATCTCAGTTCAACGACCACGGAACGACGGAATTATACAACAGACTGGTTTCTAAAGTCAACGATAAATTTGCTGATTTAAATTTAAAAACATTTGTTGAACAGGAAGTTACCGACGAAGTAACGATTATTCCGCCAAAGAGAGTCCGTTATCTTTCCGAAATCATTGAAAACAACAGACAATACGATGCGAATGTTGAAAAGCAGGCTGAGTTAGCAAGAAAAATGTATCATATTGAAGGGGTTAAAAATTTCCTTTCCAATGAAACTTTAGATGCTGAATATCAGAAAGCTGAAAAAGAACTTCAACAGGAAAACATCGACTTCCTTAAAACATGGGATGATACGAAAGAAGCTTTCAAAGCTGAATTTTATTCCTATTTCGTAAGAGGAAAAGAAATTAAGGTTGAAACCTCAACAGAATCTTTATCTCACCTAAGAATTCCGAAAATTGCATTACCAAAATACAATGACTGGGGTGATCTGATCAAATGGAAAGGTCAGGAAAATCTTCCGGGAAGTTTCCCATACACTGCAGGAATTTATCCTTTCAAAAGAACCGGAGAAGATCCAACGAGAATGTTTGCCGGAGAAGGAGGTCCTGAAAGAACCAACAGAAGATTCCACTACGTTTCTGCAGAAATGCCTGCAAAACGTTTATCTACGGCTTTTGACTCGGTAACTCTTTACGGACAGGATCCTGCTTTACCGCCGGATATTTATGGTAAAATCGGAAATGCGGGCGTTTCTATTGCTACTTTGGACGATGCTAAAAAACTATATTCAGGTTTTGATCTGGTGAATGCATTAACTTCGGTTTCAATGACAATTAACGGACCTGCACCGATGTTGTTGGCTTTCTTTATGAATGCAGCCATCGATCAAAATGTGGAGAAATATATTGTTGAGCATAAGCTTGAAGCAAAGGTTGAGGAAGTTTTAAAAGCAAAATTCGACGATAAAGGTTTAGAAAGACCAAAATACAACGGAGAATTGCCTCCTTCCAATAACGGTTTAGGTTTAAAACTACTGGGAATTACAGGAGATGAAGTAATTCCTGCCGATGTGTATGCAGAAATTAAAGCAAAAACCATTGCAACTGTTCGTGGAACCGTTCAGGCAGATATTTTAAAGGAAGATCAGGCTCAGAATACTTGTATTTTCTCTACTGAATTTGCTTTGAGATTAATGGGCGATGTTCAGGAATATTTCATCAAAGAAAAAGTAAGAAACTTCTACTCTGTTTCCATTTCAGGATATCACATTGCGGAAGCAGGAGCCAATCCGGTTTCTCAGTTGGCATTTACTTTGGCAAATGGTTTCACGTATGTTGAATATTATCTGTCAAGAGGAATGGATATCAACGATTTTGCACCAAATTTATCGTTCTTCTTCTCGAATGGTATCGACCCTGAATATTCGGTAATCGGACGTGTGGCAAGAAGAATCTGGGCAAAAGCAATGAAACTGAAATACGGAGCAGACGAAAGAAGCCAGATGCTGAAATACCACATTCAGACTTCAGGACGTTCTCTTCACGCGCAGGAAATTGACTTCAACGATATCAGAACAACTTTACAGGCGTTGTATGCAATTTACGACAACTGTAATTCATTGCACACGAATGCTTATGACGAGGCAATTACGACTCCTACTGAGCAATCGGTAAGAAGAGCGATGGCAATTCAGTTGATTATCAATAAAGAATTAGGATTGGCGAAAAACGAAAATCCACTACAAGGTTCATTTATTATTGAAGAATTAACGGATCTGGTGGAAGAAGCTGTTTACGCAGAATTCGACAGAATTACAGAAAGAGGCGGCGTTTTGGGTGCAATGGAAACGATGTACCAACGTTCAAAAATTCAGGAAGAATCGATGCATTACGAATGGCTGAAACACACCGGAGAATATCCGATCATCGGAGTGAACACGTTCTTAGGAAAAGACGGTTCGCCAACAGTTCGTCCGGGAGAAGTCATCCGTTCAACAGAGGAAGAAAAGCAGTTCCAGATTGAAATGCTTCATAATTTCCAGAAATCCAATGAAGACAAATCGGAAGCCGCTTTGAAAACCCTGCAACACGCCGCAATCAATCAGCAAAACTTATTCGAAGTGATGATGGATGCCGTGAAATACTGCTCTCTTGGGCAAATTACCAATGCTTTGTTTGAAGTGGGTGGAAAGTACAGAAGAAATATGTAGCTTCGACTTTGCTCAGCTGCCTTTTTACGATTTATAAATCAAACCTCAGAGAATTTTCTTTGAGGTTTTTATACTTTTATAGACTAATCATCCATTTAAACCGTTAGTAAAATAAAATAAACAACCATCATGAAAATATTTTTAAGAAAAAATGTACTATTTGTATTCCTATGTTTATCTGCCATTTTATTTGCCCAGAAGCGAACGGAAGATTTTACGATTACCCCGCCTTTTCAAAAAGCAGAGAAAAGCTATTATAAAACCATTACAATTATTGATGCCAGAATTGATACAACAGCCGTTGGAATTGTGCAGCAGGGCGCATTGAATGCAAAAGCCAGAGTAGTTCCTACGTCTCCCCTTTCTGATCAGTTTCAAAATGTTCTAAACAGCATAAACGGAGAAAATGCAGAAAACGGAAATCTGGTTTTATATCTTAAACAATTGTATTTTGCTGAAGTCTCAAAAGCATTTACTGAGTTGGGATACTGTTATTTCCAGAGTTTCCTTTTTGCAAAAAATGATGACGGAACCTATTCTTTACTTGAAAAAACAGATACTGTGACAGAGCATAAATCAGCCGATGTAACGAAAGAAATCCTAAGAAAAGGCAGCGAAATGCTGGGAGAATTCATTACCGAAAATGCAGCGAAAAAACCTAATACAACAGAGCGTTACACATGGGAACAGCTTAAAAATTTTGATGATGTCTATAAACAATCAATCAGCCTCTTCAATTCTTCTGAATTGAAAGACGGACTGTACAAAGATTATACTTCTCTGAAAAACCAGCAGCCTCAACAGGAAATCAGCAGCGTTAAATTTTACGGAAACCAACCCAAAATTCACAGAATATTTGAAACAGCAGACGGAAAAGAAAAAGAAATAAAGAAAGATGATGTATATGCCCTGGTTTACAAAGGAGAATTATATGTTTATCTTCCTATCGAAAATCTTTTCACGAAGGCAGAAAAAAGAGACAATGACTATTATTTCGTCGGAAAATTAAGATCCGGAAGTCCCAATATTGGAAATTTAAGCATCGGAATGTTTTTCGGCGTTGTGGGAGTCTTAATGACATCAAATCCGGCTTATCCTTTTGAACAGAAAATAGATTATCTCAACGGAGCATTTATTCCCGTTAAAGAAATTCAGTCGAAAAAATATTAACAGTAAATAAATTCAGGTAAAATTCTAATCTTGAATCTATATGAAATATTATCCTTCAAAATCTTGGAGGATTTTTTATATTTGATGCCAATTAAATAAAACATTCCATGAAAAAAATTCTTTTGCTGTTCGTTTTTTGGCAATCCTTTATTTTTGCTCAGAAGAACAATGAGTTATTGGTTTTAAGTGCAGTCGTTAAAGACAAGGTTATTCCCAATGCACAAATTATCTTCCAGAAAAACGGAGAAACTTCAGAAACGGTCAATACGGATGCTTCAGGAAAAGCCGTTATTCCTCCACAGTTTGTTGATGCCAACAATGAGATCACTTTAATCATCAAAAAAGAAGGCTATTCCACATTGGTTACAAAAGGTCCTTTTGGCGGTCTGACGTACGCTTTAAGTCCTGTTATGGAAGATCTGGATGGAATGAGAATCGTTTTAAGCTGGGGAAAATCTCCTTCTGATCTGGATTCGCATCTTTCTTATCCGAACAATCATATTTGCTATTATCACAAAGAAGGAACAAACGCCAATCTTGATGTAGACGATACAGACAGTTTTGGTCCTGAAACTATTACGATTGAAAAAAGAGCTCAAAACAAGAAATATATTTATGCGGTTCATGATTATTCCGATAAAAACAGAATGGATAATGATAACCTTTCCAATATAAGCAATGCAAAAGTTTATGTTTATATAGGAAACACCCTGATTAAAAGTTATGATGTGCCAAAATATAAAAAAGGGACAGTTTGGGTTGTTTTTATGATTGATGAATCCGGAAACATTATTGATATCAATAATTTTGAAAATTCTGCTTCATGGGAAGGCGTGAGAAGCTTATTAAGTAACTACCGGTCTTCTTCAACACCAAGTAATTCTATCACCGAAAACTACAGACAGACAGCGTTCGACATTAATAAACAGGGCGAAAATTTTTATCATTCCGGCAGAATAGAACAGGCGGTTAATTATTATCAACTAGCGTTGGAATATAATCCTTTCGACGGGCAGATCTACAGTAATCTCGGACTTGCGTTCAGCAAAATCGGAAGAAACGCAGAAGCGATATGGGCAAATCGTGAAGCCATTAAATTTGCAGCCGACAATACGATTAAAGCAAATTCTTATTATAATATTGCGAAAATTTACGAAAACAGCGGACAATTTTCTGAAGCCCTTTATTATTATGGCTTAGCGAAAGAAAATAAGGAAAATCAGGTCTACGATAAAGCTATTCTGAGAGTAAAATCAAAAATGAGATAATGAAAAAATTACTTTTATTGTTCATTCTGATTTCAGATTTTATCTTCTCACAAGGTCCATCCAACATTGCGACCGCCAATCGTGATCTTTGGAATTTACCCATGAAAAGCAGTAAAGATTTTGATGTTGCTTCCAAAATGGAAATGCTGGTGTTTCTGGAAACATTCACTGAAATTAATGCTTCCAACGAAACGGAATTATTCAAAACTTTAGCCGTAAAAGACGGAACTTCCGAAGGGGTAAAAATCTGGAAAAAACAGACTCAGGATCGTCTGGTTCAAAATTTTAAAAGCTTAGAGGCAAATGCGCTTTCGGAGGTAGTTTCTGTAAAGACAAATCCCACTTATCCGGAACTGGTTTTGGTAACAAAAAAGCTTTCAGGCGGATTACCTGAAAATCTAAAAAACTGGTATCAGAATTCTAAAAGTTTTTATAAAACATATATTTTAGAGTGCCTGCGGCTGGCTGCAAAATCCAATAAAAGGACAAGCGAAATCAACACATTAGATCCAAGCGAGAAAAATGGTTTTGAACTAAATGACAAAAATTATCTTCTCACGTTCGATGATGGTCCGACTCTAAAAAACGGTCATACAGATCAGTTGATTCACGTTTTAAAAGAGCAAAACTTAACAGGTATTTTCTTTTTATCGGGAGATAAGTTACAACAGAGAATTGCTGCAAACAGCAAAAACAGTGTTTCATCTATGTACGGAGAAAACTGGATCGGCTCTCACAGTATGGTTCATAAATCGCATCAGTATCTTCCCGACTGGAAATTACAGATTGACGAAAGCAATGGTATTGTTAAAGATGTTTTTGATTTTAATCATAAGACGTTTTATTTTCGTCCGCCTTATGGACAAAGAAGCAAGGAGATGATACAATATCTAATAAAAAACAAGCAGCCTGTTCTTTTGTGGAATATCGATTCGCAGGACTGGAGTGAAAAAATATCTTCACAACAGGTCTCTTCAAGAGTTATTACGCTGATGCTTTTATGGAGAAAGGGAATTATCTTGTTTCACGATGTTCATCCTAAAGCTGAAATTGCAGTTCCTGCGATTAATGAATATTTTAAGGATTGTCCCGTTAAATGGCTAACACCTGAAGAAATAAAGTAACAACAAACCCCTCACAGAAATTCTATGAAGGGGTTTATTATATTTCAAAAGAACTTTAGTTCTGGCTTAGCAAAACAATATTTAACGAAGCGTCAGAAATATTAGCTACTGCTCCGTCAGAATACATATAAAGTCTTAACTGATCGTTTTTGTTAAAATAGGCAATTCTTGTATAAAGCATTGTCCAGCGGTTTCCCGAGTTGGTATTCCAGATTCCCTCCGGAATATCTGAATTATCAGTATGCACCGCCTGAAACACATTTCTACTTGGGCTTCCATCTACAAGTCTGATACTCGATTTGATGAGATATGTTCCCGAACTTGGAACAGTATATGTGCTGGTTGCAGGACTCCAGATTCCTCCGCCTACATTTTTAGTTACGGTTGAAAGAGGAACCGTTGTAAAACCACCGGAATTGATACTAGCCGCTGTTGCAGAACCATTTCCGCTTCCCAGTGAAGCAATAAAAACCGCTGTTCCTGTTTTAGCAACTACAGATTGCCATGCGGTACCATCAAAATAGTAATATCCAACCGTCGCGATCTGTGCTGTTGCAGATACCGTGGAACCTCCTGTAATATCTGTAACATAAAGTAAAGCACCTACATGACTGGAGTTATACCCTGTCTTTGCATTCAGCTGAGCCAACGTTATTCTGGGCGCTCTCATTCCGTCTGCTTTGGTAACGGTAGAAGCCACACCATTTACATCCAGAGTCATTTGCGGTGTAAGCGAATTGATTCCCACATTCTGAGCATTCGCCCGACTCAGAAATACAATCGATAGAAATAAAAAAAACTTTTTCACGGCACAAAAATTAGCAACTGCAAATATATAACATTATTAAACACCATAAATTCTTATAACTGACTAAAATAAAATTATATATGAATTTTTATTAATATTTAATTAAAATAAAACAATAATTAATGAAAAATAACAAATCCAATAAATATAAAAATGAAAAGTGAATTTTGAATCAATCTGATTATTTTTGAAAAATATTACCTCAACAATGAAACCGAAAGCCATCTTTAACTGGAGCAGCGGAAAAGACTCTGCCTTAGCTCTGTATAAAACTTTAAAAGAAGAAAAATTTGATGTTATTTCTTTGCTGACAAGCATTAATAAAGAATATCAGAGAATTTCCATGCACGGCGTTCATGTTTTGTTACTGGAAAAACAGGCAGAAAGTTTAGGCTTTTCTTTAATTAAAATGGAACTTCCCAAAGAACCTTCTATGGAAGAATATCGCGAAATTATGGGCAGAACCATGACGGAAATACAATCTCAAGGCGTTACGCATTCTATTTTCGGAGATATTTTTCTGGAAGATTTAAAAAAATACCGAGAAGAGCAACTGCAATCGATCGGGATGGAAGCTGTTTTTCCATTGTGGAAAATCAATACCACTAACCTCATCCACGAATTTTTAGATCTGGGTTTCAAAACGATTGTTACCTGCGTGAACGAGACTTATCTCGACAAAAGTTTTGCAGGAAGAATTATTGATAAAGACTTTATTAAAGATTTACCGAAAAATGTAGATCCCTGCGGAGAAAATGGAGAATTTCACACTTTTACTTTTGACGGACCTCTTTTTAAAAGTCCTGTTGAATTCGAGATCGGGGAAATCGTTAAAAAAACATATCCAAAACCGAAATCTGACGAAACCGAGACTGGAGAATACGTTTTCTGGTTTTGTGATTTGATTTTAAAATAATTCCTGTGTTTTTCCGTTTTTGTGTAAACTAAACAATGAGACCTTATCTTAGAATTGAAAAACCCTGTGAAGAATCTTTGAAAAACATGCACACGATTCCGGAAGGAAAATTCTGCGATTTGTGTTCGAAAAAAGTATACGATCTTACCAAGCTTACTCATTCTGAAATTTCATGTATCGCAGAGCAAAATCATGGCAAAAAGTTCTGCGGAATACTCATTAACAAAGAGCCTGAACAAAAACGGGAAGAAACTTTTTCAATTCCTGAACACATTTCACACAGAAAAAATACTTTTACAAAAGTTGCAGCAGGAATCGCTTTAACGGCAAGCGTAATGAATACGCTTGCTGCGCAGACCAAAGATGTTGCAAAAACTCAGGTCATTCTTACCGGAAAAAATTTATCCGCAGAAAAAATTCAAAGAAAAAACACAGAAGGTGGCGAAAAATTAACAGCCTCCGGAAGAATTGTAACCAGCGAAGAAGGAAAGCCAATTAAAGCGTATGTAAATTTAATCACCATTAATAAAGTATATTCCACCGAAACTAACGAAGACGGTTTTTATTCACTGGAAATTCCTCAGGAGTTAGCTCAGGAAGAGAATTATCTTTTGGAATTCAGCCCTTTTTCTTATAATTTCGATCAAAAACTGAAAGTTTTCAGCAGAAATGAAATCACACAAAAGTCCGTCATAAAACTTCCGGATAACGGAATTTATAAAGAATTAGGTGAAGTAAGTTTCGGACCGCCTTATGCAGAAGAAAATTCTGTCATTTTTCTGCACGGAAAGCGATTGGATTATAAACTTTTCAACAAAAGCTATTCTTTGTACAGCAGCAAATACTCCATTTATTACATTCCAAAACCTTTTACTAAATTTTTCACAGAAAGCGATCTGGTAAAAGATATTTTTATTGTTTTTGTAAAATAATTATTTCTGTAATTTTTCTTCACAAGGCATAAAAATTGCTTCCCAAAAGAAAAACAATAAATGATTAAAAATTTTCTCTTTTCTACTCTTTCTGCTTTTCTTTTTATCGGTCTAATTTCATGTGAAAAGGAAATAAAATTCATCCCCTCTGCAAAAATAACTGACCGACAGGCAATTGCAGACAGCACCATGATTGCTTTCGAAAAAAGTCTTCTGAAAAACCAGATCGATTCTGTTTTCAAAAAATATCAGTTTAACGGGAGTGTCGCTGTTTTTAAAGATTCTGTTGAGTTGTACCGAAAAAATCAGGGTTTTGCAGATTTCAAAGATCAGTTAAAGATTAATGACAGTACTGTTTTTGCCATCGGTTCTGTAAGCAAGCAATTTACCGCTGCTTTAATTCTGCTTCAGATGGAACAGGGAAAACTGAATGTAGACGATAAAGTTTCAACTTATTTAAAGGAGTTTCAAAACAAAAATTACGAAAATATTACCATTCATCAGCTTCTGAATCATACTTCGGGACTGAATACTTTAGGCGGAAAGCTCCAGTTTAAAAGCGGAACAGATTTTTTTTATTCCAATGACGGTTTTAATACTCTGGGAAAAATTGTGGAGAAAGTTTCGGGTAAATCGTATGACGAAAATATTCTGGATTTATTCAAAGAAGCTGGAATGAATCATTCTTCAACCGCAACCTCTTTTGAAGGCGAAAACTTTGCCGGAGCTTTTTTAGGCAACCAAAAAAACTTCGAAAAAATCCAGAATATGCCGAAAAGACTTGCCGGTAAAGACATCGGAGTTCCTGCAGGCGGAATTTTATCCACCATTAACGATCTTCATGCGTGGAATAATGCTTTATACAGCGGAAAAATCCTCCGTCCTGAAACACTGAAAAAGTTTGAATCTAAAAGCGCAGAAAGACATCATGCGATTTTCGGGAAAATGGGTTACGGCTACGGAATTATGAGCAACATCGGGAAACCGTTGGCATTTTTTCACAGCGGTTATGTTAAAGGTTCTCCTTCATTAAATATCTTTTATCCGGAAACAAAAACTTCGGTTATTATTCTTTCCAATATTTCGGATGAAGAACAGGGAAAAGGATTTACTTTTAAACCTCACGTTGAGATCAAAAAAATCACAGATGCTCTGGAAAGTACCATTTCGGAGATGAATTCTTCAAAAGGAAATGCAATGAAAATGTAGATTATTCAGAAGAAAGATTCAGAAAGTTTTTCATTTTTTCTAATGATTTTTTATGTTCGAAAAAATTCATAAGACCGAAAATAATCATTACCTGTATACAGTAAGGAAGAACTAACGTTGCCAGAACAAAAATAATTTCGCTGTGATCGTTAGTTCTGAAAAACAGATACGGATAAATACCTTTCTTGGAAATGATCTGTGCCATTGAAGTCATAGAAACAACCAGTAAGCCAGTATTTTGCTGATACATAGAATAAAAAAGTCTGCCTCTGTATTTAAAATCCTGTTTTACATATTTCCAGATTTTACGATTAAAAAACCAGACTCCAAAAGTAAACAGAACGAACAATCCATTTTGTATTTTGAAAAGACTACTGTAAACTTCCTCATTATTGGCTAAAAAAATTAAAAGAATATTGACAGCAAAAGAAATCAATCCCAATAACAATGATCGTTTAAGAATATTATTGTATCTGGCTTTCGCTATTTTTTTTACAATAACCGGAATTTCTTCACTGTAGAAAACAGAATATTTCGTCATTTTAAATTCACTTTCCCACAATTTCTGGGTTTTATGAAAAGCTTCCTGAAAATTTAAATTTTCTTCTATCTGAATATCAGTAACCTGAGAAATCATATGATCTTTCACTTCCACTAAAATATCAAGAGGAAGTCTGTGAAAAATAAGATAATCTGTAATCTCCTTTTCCTGTTCTTTAGTCATCATTTTAAAAATTTAAATCAAAACATTAATTTTCTTTGAGTTGAAATACAATAACTGAAGCTGAACCGCCAAAGAATACACCGACAGAAATTTTGAAACATTCATATCCATTATTTTCCAGTTTTCCGCTGTTATAAAAGATCCAAAAGCAAATATCAGCACTCCGAAAAATAGATTTCTAAGCAGTAAAGGATGAAAGCTCATGGCGATATAATTGGAAAATTTCATCTTTTTAGTAATGAAACTATATGCCAAAAGAATTGCTAAGCTCCCCAATAATACAATCTGAACTGTAAAAAAAACATCCGTATTTAAAAACATCATGCATGTTGCTGCTGTTGCAAGAATGAAAGAAAGAACGGCAATCTTTCTAAACCTCTGCTGTAAAATAACTCTTTCGATTCTGGCTATTTTTTTGAACGAAAGAAAATCTGCGTTTACCATTTCCAACTCATTCTTCCAACTGACTTTAGCTTTCAGAAAAGCTTCGGAAAAACTTAAGCTCTCAAACAGCATCAGATGACTGATCTGAGAAATAAAATGATCTTTCACTTCAGCTAAAATCTGGGCAGTCAGCTTTTTTGAATTTAAATATAATTCTATTTGATGTTCCTGTTCTTTGGTTATCATATATTAAAAATCGTATTGAGGTTAAACAAATAATTTTTCATTTCCGTTTCCTGCTCTGCCTGTTGTTTTTTTCCTTTTTCGGTCAGAAGATAATATTTCCGGTCTCTTCCGTTGATCTTCTGGATTTCAGACAAAATCATTCCTTCCGCTTCCAGCTTATGCAAAAGCGGATACAGCGCACCTTCCGTCATTTCCAGTTCGCCCTGCGTAAGTTCTTTCGCGCGCTGCGTGATCTGGTATCCATACATCTTTACTTCCTTGGCAAGAAGCTTAAGGATGATGTTTTGGAGGGTTCCTTTATAAAGACTGTTCTTTTTCAATATCTCATCTTTTATACCTAGCAAATCTATACATAATTTTCTTATGTATTATAATTAATTTTAAAATTCTTAATTTCAATGAATGAAAAAGATGTACTTCATCGCCATCTATCCGCCACAAAATATTATCGAAGAGGTTAAAATCTTCAAACAGGACTTTGCATTAAATTTTGACAATTCCAAAGCTCTGAAAAATGAAGCGCACATTACTTTGTTTCCGCCGTTTTCCAGAGAGGTCACTTTAGAAAATGACATTCTGGAAGCTTTCCAGAAGATTGATACCGCTGTTTCTCCTTTTGAAATTGAACTGAATGGTTTCGGAAGTTTTGCCCATACTAAAAATCCCGTAGTCTTTGTGAGACCTGAAAACAATGAACAATTAAATGAACTTTATCTTCGTGTGAAAGAGATATTCAACTTTATGAATTATTCTTTCCACCCTCATGTAACGGTGGGTTTTCGAAATTTGACGTGGGAAAACTATCTGAAAGCATGGGAGAAATATCAAGACAAAGAATACAAAACTAAATTCTTAGTTGACAAAATTACTTTGCTTCGTCATGATGAAAACTGGATTCCTATTGCAGAAAAGAAATTGGAACTGCTTTAAAATTATGATTCAAAAAAATTCATTCTTAAAAGTCTGAAAGTTCATATCTTTGAAGCAATGATTGCAGAGAAGATTATTTTAGGAATCGACCCGGGAACAACCGTAATGGGTTTTGGGATTATTTCCATAAAAAAAGGAAAAATGGAAATGATTTCCATCCATGAATTATTGCTGAAAAAGTATCCGAACCATGAAACCAAACTTAAATATATTTTTGATAAAACTTTAGCGCTGATTGACGAATTTCATCCTGATGAAGTTGCTCTGGAAGCTCCTTTTTATGGGAAAAACGTTCAGAGTATGCTGAAATTAGGTCGTGCGCAAGGCGTTGCGATGGCAGCAAGTCTTCACAGAAATATCCCGATTACAGAATATTCTCCGAAAAAAATAAAAATGGCGATCACCGGAAACGGAAATGCCAGTAAAGAGCAGGTTGCAGGAATGCTGCAAAGTCTTTTAAATCTGAAGGAATTCCCTACAAAATATCTCGATGCTTCCGATGGATTGGCAGTTGCCGTGTGTCATCATTTTAATTCCGGAACAATAGCCGATACAAAATCTTACACAGGCTGGGAAAGTTTCTTAAAACAGAATCCGGATCGGCTGAAATAAAAAATCACTCACAGATAAATATTTTGTGAGTGACTGTTTTGTTTATTTTGATTTATATTCTTCAGGAGTAATTTTGAAATCTGCGGTTGGTTTTCCGTTCTTATCGTAATACATATATACCATCGTTACATTATTATCCCTGAATTCTTTAATGTCCGGTGATGTTTTTATGACTTTCAGAGCACCTTCTTTCGCATTGACTTTGAAACTTTCGATTTCTTGAGGAGTTACACTCTCTTTTACATCATCGGTAAGCGTGTAATTGTACTTAAAAATTTTTCCGGGCTGTACAGAAACGCTGTCAAGACGAACTCCATCAGCAAGATTCTGAGGTGTTGTTTTATTAATATTTGCAGCGACTTCTTTCAGATCATCATCTATTGATTTTTCTTTTGTACAGGAAACAAGCGTAAAAGAAGCCAATGCCAGGGAAAGGCAGATTACATTTTTCATATTCTGATATTTAGTGATTATACATAAAGATAAGAATATTTTATTTAATAAATTTAATTAATTGATTTACAGTAAAATAATAAAACAAACCCATATACTTGGTAAAACATAATACTATCTTTTACATTGGTATGATTTTTAGTAGTACATTTGTATAAATTTTTCTATCATGAAAAACAACCAACAAACTATAAATCAGGTGAATCATAAAATAAACTGGTTCCAAAAGTTTCTGATGGTGTGTTCCGGAGGAAACATTCATATTCTGAGAAAAACACCGAGCGAATGGAACAAGTTCGCAGGGATCGGAGGAATTGTACTTTTTACCGCTGTATTTGCAACGCTTTCCGCAGGTTACGCCATGTATACTGTGTTTGATGACATTTGGACAGCGATTGGCTTTGGTATTTTATGGGGATTGATGATCTTTAATCTGGACCGATACATTGTTTCTTCCATCAAAAAAACAGGAACATGGTGGAATCAGATGTTAATGGCAATTCCAAGATTAATTTTAGCGACTTTTTTAGGAATTATCATCTCAAAACCTCTGGAACTTAAAATTTTTGAAAAGGAGGTAAACAAACAACTGAATACGATTATTCAGAGAAATAAAAAACAGCTTCAGGGCGAAATGAACGGAAGAATTCTTCAGCAAAGCGGACCTTTCGAAACTGAAAAGAAACAAATCTCCGATAAAATCGCCAGCTATCAAAAATCGTATGATTCTGCTTCTGTAGAGCTCG
The DNA here is from genome assembly GCF_059579425.1 of Chryseobacterium sp. 2P. Lineage (NCBI taxonomy): Bacteria > Pseudomonadati > Bacteroidota > Flavobacteriia > Flavobacteriales > Weeksellaceae > Chryseobacterium > Chryseobacterium sp. 2P. The sequence goes on along the minus strand of NZ_CM184194.1, from coordinate 226,615 downwards.
AAAAAGAAATTTTAGGAAAACAGTCCGGATTAACCAGCGGAAAAGAAGGCTTCGGGCCTAATGCAAAACGTAAACAGGAACTGAAAGAACAGAGAAGACAGGATCTGGAAAATTACCAGAAACAGGTTGCTCCAAGACTGGAATATTTAGATAAAGAAATTTCTAAAGTGTACACCAATCTGGAAACCGAAAGAAAATCCACAGAAACCTTTGAAGATAAATTCAACGGGTTTGCGGCAAGACTTCAGGCTTTGGACGAATTAGGAAAAAACTCTGCCATCATTGGTCTCGCTGCCACGTTCATTATGGGGCTTTTTATCTGTCTTGAAATTTCTCCGGTTTTGGTTAAATTAATTTCCCACGTCGGACCTTACGATTATCTTTTAGAAAAAACAGAAAACGATTTCAGGCTGTACGCTAAGGAAAAAGTGGAAAAAGGCAATGCGTTAACAGATTTCAGGATCGACGACTTTAAAGACAATCTTCAAAAATAACCCGTTACTATTATTAAAAACGAAACCTTTCAGCAAGTTCTGAAAGGTTTTTTATTAATATAATAAAAATATGTAGAATAATATCTACCTTTACAGGACCTAATTAAAACTAATCTATTCATCATGAAGAAACTTGTATTCGGATGCACTCTGCTATTGAGCATTGCATCTACTTCTATTCTAAAAGCACAGGCTACAGAACCTTTCTTAGGACAAATCGCATTCGTACCTTACAATTTCGTTCCGAAAAACTGGGCTGCCTGTAACGGACAACTTTTATCGATTTCGCAAAATCAGGCTCTGTTTGCTCTTTTGGGAACAACTTACGGAGGTAACGGGACTACTACATTCGCATTACCTGATATGAGAGGAAGAGTTTTGGTACACGAAGGACAGGCTCCGGGAGGACCTACCAACTACACGATGGGACAAAGCGGAGGAACAGAATCTGTAACACTTCAGGTGACACAAATGCCGCCTCACTCACACACAGTAAATGCTGTAACGGCAGACGGAAACCAAAATTCTCCTACGAATAATCTTCCTGCAGACACAAAAACGCTGGACAAAGAATATTCTGATGCAAGCGCAAACACTACTATGAAGTCTACCATGATTAATCAGACAGGAGGAGGACAACCACACGAAAACAGACCACCTTTTGTGACTTTGAAGTGTATTATTGCTCTACAAGGTATTTTCCCTACCCAATTCTAAAATATCAGCATGAAAACTTTTTACCTATTATGCCTTGCTTTAGGAAGTTCGGTTTTTGCGCAGACAATTACCTTTAATGGCTGCCATACTTTGTTTGATGCCAGTAATACTTTTGTTTTTACAAAAACCGGTCTTGATGCTTATAATAAAGGAATTTATATTACCACTCCGGTAACAGGAGATCAGGATTGCGGAGGATTGGGAACCTGCGAATTTAAAATTCAGTGGAATAATGCACTATCAAGATGGGAATTTCTTGCAGATGAGGGAAACGGGACATTCACAAATCCGAATCTGATCTATTATAATTCTACAGGAAACAATAACTTTGTATCTAATCCACCAGCGATAACTTTTGGAACCTGGGTTGAAAATACAGCCGTTACAAACGGAGCCTGCGGAGGAAATCTTACGACTTCCAATGCAACAATGACGGGTGATCTGCACAGTACATCTCTTGCAACTTCTGATGTGAGAAACGGTGCTTCTGCCATTCAGATCTTTCCTAATCCGGTTGCAGAAATTATCAGAATTTCCGGTATAAAAGATGGCAAATCTGTCCAGATCTACAATATGGCAGGACAAATTGTGAAATCTGAAGAATTTAATGAGAAAGTAAATGTTTCTGAACTGAGTGCAGGAATCTATCTTCTGAAGATCAATACTAAAAACTTTCAGACTCACGAATTTAAGTTTGTAAAGAAATAAATTTTACCCTTAAAATTATTGAGCCTTCGCCAAAAGCGGAGGTTTTTTATTAAAAATAAATAATTCACAATTTCTAGATTTTTAAAGAATAAGAAGATATTTTTTATATATTTGAGCCGAATACAAATCAAAATCAATCTATTATGAAAAATCTTAAAAAAATTTCAAGACAAAGCTTAAAAAGCATCAAAGGAGGATTCAAAATGTGTGATGCAAATCAGGAAAACTTCGGATGCGGTGATGCAACAATTTTTTGTTGCGGGCCCGGAGGATGCAGAAGAATTGCTGATCTTCCACCGGGATCTTGTATTGTCTCTCCGTTCTAATAAGATTGGAAGCCATTGCTATTGCAGTGGCTTTTTTATTAATTATACAATAAAATTAATATGCCTTCTTCTGTTATTCTTAATTACGTTTACTTTCCTGAAACTGAAATCTTAAGAATTATCTATCAGTCAGGTTCCGTTTATGATTATCTTGAAGTTCCTGCTGATATATTCGAGAGATTTCGTTCCGTTCAATCAAAAGGTCGGTTTCTGAACTACGTAATCAAGCCAAAATTCAGTTTTAAAAAGATAAAATAAAAGCTACCTCAACAAAATTGAGATAGCCTTAATATTATTTTTTGCTTATTATACTCTGTTATAAAGAATAATTAGGGGCTTCCTGCGTGATGATGACATCGTGTGGATGAGATTCTTTTAATCCGCTTCCTGTAATCATCACCATTTTTGTATCGTTCTGTAAAGCTTCAATATCTTTAGCACCACAATATCCCATTCCGGCTCTCAGACCTCCTGTTAACTGGAAAATCACTTCTTCCAAAGATCCTTTACTTGGAACCCTTCCTTCGATTCCTTCCGGAACGAATTTCTTAGCCTCACTCTGGAAATATCTCTCTTTTCCTCCTCTCTTCATCGCAGAAAGACTTCCCATTCCCTGATAAGTCTTGAATTTTCTACCCTGGAAAATGATTTCTTCACCCGGAGCTTCATCCGTTCCTGCCAAAAGCGAACCTAGCATTACTGCTCCTGCTCCACTTGCAATCGCTTTTACGATATCTCCAGAAAGCTTGATTCCACCGTCTGCAATTACTGCTACGTTCTTCGTTTTTGCGTATTCGTAAACATTGTAAATTGCGGATAACTGAGGAACTCCTACTCCTGCAACCACTCTCGTTGTACAGATTGAACCGGGACCAACTCCTACTTTCAGAACATTGGCTCCGGCTTCGATTAAATCTTTAGCCGCTTCAGCCGTTACTATATTTCCTCCAACGATATCCAGATCAGGATATGCCTGTCTTATTTCTTTAATTTTATTTAAAACTCCGATGGAATGTCCGTGAGCAGAATCGATACCGATGATATCAACACCAGCTTTTACAAGTGCTTCAATTCTCTCCAGTGTATCTTCTCCTACTCCAACTCCTGCTCCAACGATTAATCTTCCGCTCTGATCTTTGTTAGCATTTGGATATTCTAACTGATTGTCAATATCTTTAATGGTAATTAATCCTACCAGTTTATTTTCAGCATCTACGATCGGAAGCTTTTCCACTCTGTTTTTAAGAAGAATTTCTTTCGCTTTCTCCAGATTGGTATTTTTATCAGAAGTAATCAGCTTTTCTTTCGTCATGATCTCTTCTACCTTCATCTCAAGATTTTCCTGATATTTTACGTCTCTGTTGGTAATGATCCCGATTAAAGTATTTTCGGCATCTACTACAGGAAGTCCTGAAATTTTATATTTCGCCATTGTTTCTTTAGCCTGAGCCAAAGTATGATCTTTTGAAAGCGTAACAGGATCTGAAATCATTCCGTTTTCCGAACGCTTTACACGATTAACCTGTGCAGCCTGTTCAGCGATCGTCATGTTTTTATGAATAAATCCTAAACCGCCAACTCTTGCCAGTGCAATTGCCAGTTCAGCTTCTGTAACGGTATCCATTGCAGCGGAAACAATCGGAACATTAAGCGTAATTTTGTCGGTAAGTCTTGATTTTAAAGAAACCTGATTAGGTAAAACTTCTGAATAAGAAGGGACTAGAAGCACGTCATCGAAAGTGATGGCTGTCTCTACAATTTTGTTATGAATAGACATCTTTACTTTCTTGCAAAATTAAGGTATTTTACCGAAATACGAAAATCGATTTTAATAGTTTAAATAAAACTTAATAATCAATACATTAAATCAAAAAAAAACGTTCCTTTTTATGAAACGTTTTTTTGTACAAAGACAATTTGGGTATATAATATAAATATGAAATGCTATTTATCGGATGCCGAAGCAATCATTTTTGAAATATCATTGGCTGTAAAATTTCCGCGAACATCTAAAAAAACAAGCTCTTTGTCTGAATTTACAGTAATCAGCATATTTTTAATAACATCATCTTTCTGTTTCACGCGGATATTTACATTTTCTCCATTATGTTTTATGGTTGCCCATTCTTCATAATTATTGTTGTTTAAATACTTTGCAAAATCATTCAGCATCGATTTATCTCCGTTTTCAACAGTCAAAACTTTAATTTTTGAAACTTTTCTGATCAGGCGGATCATCTCTTCGTTATCTTCACCATCTTCCCTTAATGCTTTTTTAATAACAGGTTTTGCTAAAAACATCGGAACATTGATGGTAGTAAATTTTGCTCCTTTAAAATCGTTTCCCGAATCTGAAAAGTAAGCCATCTTACCCGTTCCCGAAGAAACAATACAAGACTGTAACATGAACATTGCACAAGCAACAAAAAAAAGGTTTTTTAATATTTTCATGGCAATTTGGATTTAAATTAAATTTTTAGTTGATGGGTTTTAAACTTCCTCCTGACATTTTGCTGATGTCTGAAGTAATTTCCGGATTTCCTCTGTATCGGATGGTTCCGCCTGATGAAGCCTTCGCTTTTAATTTATCGGTAACGTTTACAGAAAGGCTGGATCCTGAAGTTGATTCTGCTTCCACCTGTTTTACCTGAAAATCTTCACCTTTACATACTGCACCGCTGCTGATATCGAAAGTTGCTGTTCCGGCTTCTCCCTCAAGACTTGTATCAGAACCGCTTGATCCTTTAAATACTAAACTTCTGGAATTTACCTCAACTTTTACGCTTGTTCCTGAAGACGCTTCTACTAAAGCATTATTTGAGATATTAAACTTCCCTTTCACTACAGAACCAGAAGATGCATCAATGGTAAGATTATCTTCTTTTACAGAATTAATAGTGGTAAAAGTTGCTCCCGAAGACGCTTTAATATTATCCATTCTTGGCGAAGAAACATTGACACTGATGTTTTTAAACTTTAAATTTTTCTGCCCTTTGTTATCCACATAAACTCTCAGAACACCATTATCTACTTTTGTTACAATATACTGAAGCTTATCGGCATCGGCAATTACCTTTACATTGGTAGGACTTTCCTGTTTGAACACCAAATTTACACCTGTACTCACCTGAATTCCTGAGAATTCGCCCACATTTCTGGATTCGCCATTCAGATAGGAAGAAGTATTTTCCGAAGTGAGGTTATTTCTGGTATTGGTAACCGGATTTGTTTTTGTTTCTGTAGAATTGATGATTTTATTGATATCATTCATCGAAAGTTTTCCGTCCAGTTTTACCAGAATGTTTTCTTCTCCTCCGCTATCGATGCTCAGCAAAAGATCATCCAAAATTCCGTTTTTCTCTTCCGCCGAAAGAAATTTAATCTTAGCACCGTTACTGTTCATTGTCATAATTTCACTGTACTTCAGATTGCTTAAATAAGAAGAAATGTCTTTGTTGATTTGCGACAGCTTCTGTCCTTTGGAAGAGCTTCCGTCCTGTGGCTTTTCGGCAATGAAAACTTTCAGTCCGTTAATTTTGGATAATAACGGTTTGATCTGATCCAGTTCAGCATCTCCAAGATCCAGACTGCTTAACATTCCGAACATCGGTTTGGCAATTTTAATGGAGGTTACTCCTTCCACTTCCTGATATTTATCAAAAAGCTGATCTAATTTATCTTTTTCCTGCCCGTAAATATTAAAGAAATGGGAAAAAGCGAGTGCAAATATTATGAATATCTTTTTCATGAGTCAATTTTTATTTTTGATTATTATTGCCTGATCAGGTGCATAATCTTTAAGGTTAATTAATAATCGTCGTCTACGACGGCTGGTTTTGCTAATTTTTCACTAACGTTATTTGCAAATATTTGAAATGAATACTTAGTCACGTTGATTGCTTCTTCTACATTTTCGATTCTTTTTCCGTTGACGATAACATAAGAATCTTTATATCCTGTAGAATCTGAAGCTTTAGAGGAATTATAGACATACTTCGGTTTTCTTTCTTTCTTCAGCCTTCCTCTTTTGGGTAAAATTTCATCCAGATAATCTTTGTCGGCAACCGGATTTTCCTGAAGTACAGAATCTTTTTTTGCTCCGGAAACTGAATCATTCGGCAGATTTACCGCGACCTGTTCCGTATGTTCACTATTTTCCTTGATAAAATTATCTTTTTGCTTTTTTATCTGATTTTCAACTATCTGAGCCTGATTTTCTACATCTGAATTTTGAGTATATTTAAATATCAAACCAACACTCAAAAGCAAAACTACACTTGCAGCCATCCAGAACCATTTCGGGAACGATGGTTTTGTTTTCGTATCAATCGGGATAACCGGTGTTTCATTTTCCTGATTATCCTCTTCTTTTCCTTGTGCTTTTTTCAGAAAGTCATCAAAATCCCAGTTTATTTTTTCTTCCTTTAAATTATGGAAGATTTCTTCGTATTTATCTTGAAATTTTTCGTTGCTCATAGCTCATCAATTGTGAAATTTGTTCTTTTACTTTTTGTCTTGCCCGCATAAGATTCACTCTTACTGCATTTTCCTCCATTTCCAGCATTTCGCCGATTTCCGAGACTTCATATTCTTCTACATCTTTCAAATGAATTACCATTTTCTGTTTCTCCGGAAGCTGATTAATGAAACCGATAATGTGTTCCTTTAAATTATTGACTTCCATACTGTAAAGCTCGGAACGGTGTAGCTGCATATCTGCAAATCCTAACTTTACATCGTGATGCTTCAGTCTGTTAAGGCATTCATTCCGGACCGATTTCAGGGCATATGATTTTAAATTCCCAAACTGCTCCAGCTCATCTTTCTTCTGCCAGAATTTAATCATAAGATCCTGCACCACGTCTTCTGCTTCATCACTGCTCATGACAAACCTTTTCGCAAAGCGATACATCTCATCTTTGAGAATGAATACCGTACTTCTGAAAGTTTCTTGAGTCATAAGTTTTGTTTCTATAAGTAAGACAACCGGATTTTACATTTTATTACATTAAAAATAAAAAAACTTCAAAAAAATTTGAAGTTTCCTTTATTGATCGTATTAATACGCATCAAAAATATGTTTAAAAATAGCCTTATCTTCATCGGTTAAAGGCACTTTTCTTCTTGCCATTGCCCGTTCTGCTACTTCGTAGGCTTTGTCTAATTTAAATTTCTCATCGCCTTTAAAACCGCCCCACGAAAAACTTTCCACCAGATTCGGCGGGAAACCCTCTTTGAAAATATTGGAAGCAACTCCAACTACAGTTCCTGTATTTAGTTGTGTATTGATCGCTGTTTTAGAATGATCTCCCATAATTAAACCGGCAAACTGCAATCCTGTATCTTCAAAAGATTTTGTTCTGTAGTTCCACAATTTTACAGGAGCGTAATTATTTTTAAGATTGGAAGAATTGGTATCTGCTCCCAGATTACACCATTCTCCGATCACTGAATTTCCGACAAAACCATCATGACCTTTATTGGAATATCCAAAAATAATAATATTGCTGACTTCTCCGCCAACTTTACAATGAGGACCAATTGTCGTTGCCCCATAAATTTTTGCACCTAAATTAAACTTAGACTCTTCACAAAGCGCAATCGGGCCCCGAAGATTACAGCCTTCCATCACCTCAGCATTTTGCCCGATATAGATCTTGCCTGTTTTTGTATTGATGGTTGAAAATTCAATTTGTGCTCCTTCTTCTATAAACAGATCTTCTTTATTCCCTAAAAATCCATTGGTTGAAGAAAGTTCCTGAGAAACTCTGCCTTTCGTAAGCAATGCAAAATCGAAATCTATAGCTTCTTTATTATAAGTAAAAAGATCTGTAGGTTTTTTAAAGAAAATAAGTTCTTCCTTAATGTCCGTCATTTTTTCGATCTGGTGCAGAGAAAAACCATCCATATTGATTTTTGCAGCGACCAATTCGTCTTCATAAACCAATGCTTCTCCCTGTTTCAGATCTTTGATCTGCTGAATCACATTTTCTGTCGGTAAAAAATTCGTTACCAGAAAAAGACTTTCTTTTTTTGCTGGTTCTGGAAATTTTCCCTGCAGATACATTTCCGTGAAGAAAGAAATCTCGGTGTTTTCTAAAATTTTCTGCCATCTTTCAGAGAAAGTAAGGATTCCGCATCGCATTTCTGCAACGGGACGTGTAAAAGTAAGCGGAAGAAAATCTTCCCAATATTGTGCATCTGAAAATACTAATTGCATCGTTCAGTTTTTAGTTTAAAATGAATGTTTAACGTCTAAACAAAAATACAATAAAAAAGTCCTCCGGAAACCGAAAGACTTTTAAATATTATGATCACAAAAAAATTACTTAGCGAATTTTTTGTATTTGTTCATGAACTTATCAACTCTACCTGCAGTGTCAACTAACTTCACTTTACCAGTGTAGAAAGGGTGAGAAGTTGAAGAGATCTCCATTTTGATCAATGGGTATTCTTGTCCTTCGTACTCGATAGTATCTTTTGTTTCTGCAGTAGACTTGCAAAGAAACACCTCGTCGTTACTCATATCTTTGAAAACAACAAGTCTATAATTTTCTGGGTGGATTCCGTTTTTCATAATACAATTTTTAAAAAATTAAAGTTTGCTTTCGAAATAGTAATGGATATTTCTCTGCTAATTTTAGGGTGCAAAAATACAATAATTTTTTAAAATTACAAATAGACAATCAATATTTTTTTCTTCATAAGAAATTCAAAGTATTTTCGTTAAATTTGAAATCTATTTAAACTTTAATTTCGATGAAATTCAAATTATTACTGGCTTTTTCTTTCTGGATGCTTGTTATGGCTGTATCTTGTAATAAGGACGACATCAGTTTCGACGCTCCTTCTCAGGAACTAAGCTTTTCCAAAGACACGGTTTTCTGCGATACGGTTTATCATCAGGTTCGTTCAGAAACATATGCGGTAAAAGTATATAATAATGAAGACAAAGATATTCTGATCCCTCGAATTCACCTTCAAAAAGGGGCTACTTCTCTGTATAAGATCAATGTGGACGGAAAACCGGGATATGATTTTAAGGATGTCCCGTTAAGAAAAAAAGACAGTCTGTATATTTTCGTTGAAATTGCACCGGAAGCGAGCGGTCCTGAAGCGATTGCCGAAGATAAGATATTATTCCAGAGTCCTGTAGGACAACAACAGGTTGTATTGTTCTCTGTGGTTCAGGATGCGGAATTTTTTATAAAAACACCTACGAATCCGAATATTATTACTTCCGATGCAACATGGAATAACAATAAAGCTAAAATTATCTACGGAGATTTGACGATTGACCAGAATGTTATTCTGAATATTCAACAGGGAACAAAAGTCTATTTTCACAAAAACAGCGGAATGAAAGTACTTTCGGGAGCCACACTGAATATTAACGGTACTTTAGCCAACAATGTTACACTTCGCGGAGACAGAAATGATCCTGCCTACGATACAATTCCTAAAAACTGGAATTCTATTAAAATGGAAGCAGGTTCCACCCTTAATATGAATTATGCAAGGCTCTTCGGAGGAACAAAAGGTCTTGACATGAAACAGACCAGTGCCAATATCAGCAATTCTTTTATCCACACCTTTCAGGAATATGGAATTTATGCCGTTGCTTCTACAATTACTGCAAAAAATCTTGTGATGAATAATTGCGGAGAATCTGCGGTAGGAATCTTCAAGGGAGGAACGCATAACTTTACCCACTGTACGATTGCCAATTATTCGGATCTTCTGCATTCTTATAACCGAAACGGAATCTTAGCCGCTAATGAATGGACGAATACATCCGGAGTGAAAGAATACGGAGCACTGATCTTTAATTTAAGAAACAGCATCGTGTATTCCGACCGTGACAATTCTGTTAATTTTGAACAGACTCCGCCGAATTTATTTAATTTTACCATTCAGAACTGTCTCATTAAATATTCCGGAACTTCGGAAGCCGGTTTTGATTTTAATACAAGTCCGGGAGTTATTCAGTCTCTTAAAAATTTGGATCCGCTGTTTGTTAATTATTTCGCAGCCAAGATGAACCTGAGGGTAAAACAGAATTCTCCGGCAATCGGAAAAGGAAGTACAGCTGTTGCGGCAACTGTTCCAACAGATATAGCCAATGTTTCAAGAACTTCAAATCCTACAGTGGGAGCTTATCAATACTTTTAAAAAATGGATTTTGATATTGTAAAAATCGGGGCTTTTGCCGTTTTAATTATTGTGTATCTCACGGTAAGAAAGCTTCTGAAAAGATTTGCAGATTTTACTGCGAACATCGGAGATTCTGCCTATCATGAAGAAGAAATAAAAACACTGGAAGAAAAAATAGTTGCATTAGAAGAAAAGATCAATAACAAACCATAAATGGAAATTACACATCTGCAGCAGCAAGTTGACGAATGGATTAAGACCATTGGCGTTCGTTATTTCAATGAATTGACCAATATGGCAATGTTGACGGAAGAAGTAGGCGAAGTGGCGAGAATCATCGCCAGAAGATATGGAGAACAAAGCGAGAAGGAAAGCGACAAAAGTAAAGATTTGGGCGAGGAACTGGCAGATGTTTTGTTTGTAACGTTATGTCTGGCCAATCAGACCGGAGTTAATCTGCAGGAAGCTTTTGATAGAAAAATGAAGATCAAGACGGATCGCGACAAGGACCGCCATCAGAATAATGAAAAATTAAAATAGCCGGATGCCGGAAGTTGGAAGCCGGAAGTTTTTAAACTAAACTTTTCACCTCCATCTTCCAGCTTCGGGCTTTCAACTTAGAAGAATAATGAAGAAGCTAGAAAAATCAAAATTACAGGAAAACAAAACCATACAGATCAGCGGTTCGAAAAGTATTTCGAATCGTTTGTTGATTTTAGAAAGTCTGTTTAAAAATATAGAAATCGGGAATTTATCGAATTCTCAGGACACACAACTTCTGAAAAAAGCTCTGTCTGAAGATTCGGAAATTGTGGATATTCATCATGCGGGAACGGCGATGCGTTTTCTTACGTCCTATTATTCTATTCAGGAAGGAAAGACAACAATTCTTACGGGTTCCAAGAGAATGAAAGAAAGACCGATCAAAAATCTGGTTACTGCTCTGCAAAATCTGGGTGTAGAAATTGAGTATCTGGAAAATGAAGGATTTCCGCCTCTTAAAATTCACGGAAGAAAAATTACGGAGACCAAAGTGGATGTTCCGGCGGATATTTCCAGCCAGTTCATCACCTCTCTTCTTCTGATTGCCGGAAAACTGGAAAACGGACTGGAAATAAATTTAGTCGGTAAAGTGACTTCACGGTCTTATATTGAAATGACGCTCAACATTTTAACCCGATTCGGAATTAAAAGCAGCTTCATCGGAAATACGATCAAAGTTGAAAAATTTGATGTGAATAGTCAATCGTCAATTATCAATTATGAAGTCGAAAGCGACTGGAGTTCGGCATCTTACTTCTACTCTTTTGCTGCGTTGGGAAGAACAACCATTCATCTGAAAAGCTTTTACAAAGAATCTACACAGGGAGACTCGGCAATTGTAAAGATTTATGAAGAATTTTTCGGAATTAAAACGACTTTCACGGAACAGGAGCATAAACTCACGCTTAAGCCAATTGAAGGTTTTCAGTTTCCCGAAAAGATCGTTCTGGATATGAATAATTGTCCGGACATTGCCCAAACGCTTTGTGTAACTGCAGCAGCCCTGAAAATTCCTTTTGAAATTTCAGGATTGGAAACTTTGCGTGTAAAAGAAACCGATCGTCTTTTAGCTTTACATAATGAACTGAAAAAGCTGGGTACGGAAACAGAATTTACAGATTTGACGATTAAATCCATTAGCTTCAACGAACCTCAGGAAAATATTTCCATTGCAACGTATCAGGATCACAGAATGGCGATGAGCTTTGCTCCATTTTGCCTGATCAAAGAATTAAATATTGAAGAGGAAGATGTTGTGGAGAAATCGTATCCGATGTTTTGGGAGGATTTGGAAAATTTATTAATTAAAGAATAATATTTACACATAATATCAATTTATAGTTGTCATTTTGACGAAGGAGAAATCTAAAAACAGATTCTTCATTCCACTGAGTTTCATTCAGAATGACAACGGAGTTTAAATTTACATACAATCAGATGTCACAACATAAAACCATCATCATCACCGGAACTTCCTCAGGAATTGGTTTCGTGTTAGCAGAATATTTCGGGAAAAAAGGTCATAAAGTTTATGGCTTAAGCAGAAAACACACCGAAAGTCAGTATTTTAAATCTATTCCAACAGATGTTACGGATAATCAAGCCGTACAAAATGCGATTGCTGAAGTATTGAAAACAGAAAGCAGAATTGACGTTCTCATCAACAATGCCGGAATGGGAATGGTAGGAGCTGTGGAAGATTCTTCCAAAGAAGATATTTTGAAACTGTTTAATCTGAATTTGGTTGGAGCTGTACAAATGATGAGTGCTGTAATGCCGAAAATGCGTGAAAACAAATTCGGGCAGATCATCAATGTTTCCAGCATCGGAAGTGAAATGGGACTTCCTTTCCGAGGATTTTATTCGGCTTCAAAATCGGCTTTGGATAAAGTAACGGAAGCGATGAGATACGAAGTTTATCCTTGGAATGTAAATGTCTGCTCGCTTCATTTAGGAGATATTAAAACCAATATCGCAGAAAACAGAGTGAGAACAAAGGTTTCAGAACCTTACAAAAATATTTTCGACAAAGTGTATGCTTTGATGAATTCTCACGTGGGCGACGGAACAGAACCTCTGGAAGTGGCAGAATATGTAGATCAGCTTTTAAGCAAAAATAAATGGAAAGCACATTATTATTTTGGTAAATTCGGACAGAAAATCGGGGTTCCGTTAAAATGGATTCTTCCGCAGGGAACTTATGAAAATCTGATGAAGAAATACAATAAATTGGCTTAGTTTCAGTTATTTTAAAAAAAATTAATCTAATGAATATTTAAAAAGTTGTTTGATTATCCGTCATTGATCATAATGCTTAATTTTAACGCAAAGATCGCTAAGATTCTTTTTATATACCAACTGTTTTAAGTTTGCAAAGGTGCTTCGACAAGCTCAGCATAAACTATTCATTCAGCAAAGAACTCAAAGGTTTTTCAATGATGACAAATTACGGACAATCATTAAAAGTTAAGATCATTCCTAAGAAAACTTATTCTGTTATCCTAAATGTATAAAACTTAAGTTTAGCTTACTATTCTTAACTTCTTAAATAAAATCTTAATGGTTTAAAAATGTAACATTGAAATTAATTCTAAAAATATTTTTTGTACTGTTTTGCGTTTTTGTACAGGCGCAGAAGAAGCATTATTTCCTGATCGATTCCGAAACAAAAGTGAAGAAAAAGATAAAAGATTCCGCTTCGGCAGTAAAATTTCTGGATTCCCTGGCTCAGACCAATTACTTTTTTACTCAGCTTAAAGAAGTCAGAAAAAAAGGTGACAGCACTGAAATATTTTACGATAAAGGGAAAAATTTCAACCAGACTTACGTTAATCTTTCAGATTCTATTTCAGATAAAACAAAGCTTCAGAAAGAGTTTTTTACCAAAAATTTAGATTCAACCAAAAAAAGCATCAACAAAAAGTATATTGATGAAGGTTTTGCATTCAGCAGAATAAAATCGAAATACAAAGGTCAGAAAAACGGTTATCCTGTTGTTGAAATCGATATTAATAAAAACAATAAAAGAACCATCGATAATTTCGTGGTAAAAGGGTATACAAGCGTTCCCAAAAGATTCATTAAAAACCTTGAGAAGGAATTTAAAGGGAAAACCTACGACGATAAAAACCTGATTGCCATTAATAAATCATTTCAGAGTCATCAGTTTGTTGCTCTGGAGCGTCCTCCGCAAACCTTATTCACTAAAGATTCCACGAGCATCTACCTTTTCATGGAAAAGAAAAAGACCAACAGTTTTGACGGGGTCATTGGTTTCGGAAACGATAAAACAGACAAATTTACGCTGAACGGAACCCTGAATGTAAATTTCAGAAATATTTTCAATAGCTTCGAACTTATCAATCTTTACTGGCAGAGAAATCCGGATAAAGGACAGACTTTTGATTTACAGACTGATATTCCCTATCTTTTCAAATCCAACGTGGGTCTGAATATGAAGGTGAATATTTTCCGTCAGGATTCTACATTTGCCAACGTAAAAGCTCTTCCTGCATTTTATTACCATCTGAACTCCCGAAATAAACTTGGACTGAGAGGAACTTTCGAAAGCTCCAGCATCATCGATACGTTGTATGTTCAGGGTAAAGATTACAGCAAAAAGGGAATCGGGATCTGGTTTGAAATGGTAGAGCCTACCGATATTGATCTTTTCCTTTATAAAACAAAAATTAACGCCGGATACGATTATTTAACGACCACTTACACCAAAGACAATATACAATCTCCACAGAATCAGTTTTACTTCTTTGGAGAGCATAATTATCATATTAACGGAAATCATTTCCTCAACCTCAAGGCAGAAGGAGCTATGATGGATTCTAAAATCGATTTTTCTGCCAATGAATTGTACCGTTTCGGAGGCTGGAATTCCATGCGGGGTTTTAATGAAAATTCTCTTGCCGCAGATTTCTTTTATTACGGCAGTTTAGAGTACCGTTATCTCATCGGAAGTCAGGCATTTTTTGATGTTTTCGGGCAGTACGGACAGCTCAATAATAAATCTCTGAATGTAAAGCCTAAACTCTACAGTGTGGGGCTGGGTTTTAATTTCTTTATTCCGATCGGGCTAATGAGCTTCCAGCTTTCCAATGGTAACGAGTTCGGAAATCCTTTTAAATTCAATGACATTAAAATCCATTGGGGAATTCTGAGTAGATTTTAATTTCATTTTTTTTCACCATTTCTTTCCCAATCTTTCTGCAATAAAAACAGCTAAAGTTTTATATAAAATTTTATAAGACTTTCCTTTTGTACAGGGTAAAAATTATAAAATTTCACTACCCTTATCATTAATTTGAATAAACAATTAAAATTATAAGCTATTGATAAATAAATGACAACAGTAAAAGTTTATTGTTAAAAATATTGCATATTAATTTAAAACTTATTAACTTCATTGTACTAAAAATTTCACCATGAAAAGATTTAAATTCACTTTAGCTTTGTCTTTAGCCGCCATTGCTGTATCATGTAATTTAAGCGCACAGGACACCAACACAGACAATCATACATTAACGATTTCCGTTCCGGAAGTAGCATTGGTAGACATTGAGCCTGCTGCCAGTAAAAACATTACTTTAGGATTTACAGCTCCAGCTGAAGCCGGAAACCCAATCGTAGCAAACGCAGCCAATACCACCCTATGGCTTAATTATTCTTCCATAAAATCTGTAGCAGATCCTACCCGTAATGTTTCTGTGAAATTAAATGCCGTAATTCCCGGTGTCGATATTAATGTAACCGCAGCAACTGCAACAGGATCCGGAGCCGGAACTTTAGGCACCCCTTCCGCACAGCTTACATTAAGTACTGCAGACCAAACCATCATTTCCGGAATCGGAAGTGCATATACCGGTAACGGAGCCAATAACGGGCATAATCTTACTTACGCTTTAGCTCCAGGAAGTACTCCGGGTGGTGTTGCCGCCTATGCAGATTTAACGGCAGCCGCCAATACTATTGCAACCGTTACATATACGATTTCGGACAACTAACTATTACATTTCCCATATATACAGACAGGAAGAAGTTGCGCCAATTTCTTCTCTGTTTTGTATAGTCGTTTTTCAAACTTAAAACTTTACATAGATTATGATAAAGAGCATCCTTCTGTTTTCTGTTTTCCTGATTCAGTTTACTTTCCTGAAAGCGGGTATTGTAGTACTGAACGGACTTTCCCATACCTATAAAGTTGAAAACGGAAAAATCTATAAAGGCAAAATAGCTATTGAAAACACAGGCAACCTGCCGCAAAGTGTAAAATTATTTCTTCAGGATTTCAGTTATCAGTCGGATGGGTCTATTCAATATTCTGCTCCTCATACAAATCTAAAAACCAATGCAGACTGGATTAAGATGAACACCAATATGATTGTTCTGAAAGCAAAGGAAACGACAGAGGTTTATTATGAAATTATGGTTCCGGATAGAATTACTGAACCCGGAAGTTATTGGAGCGTTATTATTGTGGAACCTATAGAAGAAATAACCCCAAACGATAATAAACAGGGAGTAAATATAACTTCTGTTATCCGGTATGCCATTCAGGTAATTACTGATCTGAATACGGAAAAGGCAAGACCTGATCTTAAATTCGAAGGGGTAAAAATTGAAAAAGAAAATGGCAGACAGCTTCTGAAAGTTGCCATTGCCAATAAAGGAAATCTTTACTGCAAACCTATCGTGGTAATTGAAATGTATGATAAAAAGAGCGGACAAAAGGCAGGGACTTTCTCCAGTCAGGCAATGGGTCTGCTGCCCCAAACATCAAAATCTTTTTACATTGATCTGGAAAAAACTCCTCCGGCTCAGTATAAAGCCGTTCTTATCGCTACAGATGAAGATGAAAATTCTTTTGCTCTCAATGTAGAACTCGACGTAAAAAATGATTAAAATACGTGCATTATATATTTTTACGCTATTTCCGGCATTCCTTTTTTCTCAGACAAAAAATTTTATTGAAAAAAAGGACAGTCTGCTGCCGGGAAGTATTACTTCTATTCCTTTTACTGTAGAAAATAAATTTTCTGTTCGTACATCATATAATCTTACCGTCGAAACTTCCGATCCGAATATTATTCCTATCCTTACGAAAGGAGAAATTGAAATTTCACCAGCAGAGAAAACCATCTATCTTGTTCCTGTAAAAATAGCATCTGAAACTCCTCACGGAAAATACGGAATCACTTTGTACGGCTCCGAAAAAAGCACCGGCGAAAGATTTTCAAAGCATTTTGAATTTATAATTTCAGAAAGCCGAAAACTTTCACTCACTTCATTAAATGCTCCGGAATTTGTGAAGGCGGGAGAAACTATTATTTCTACTTTTCTTTTAAAAAACAATGGAAACTTTACAGAAAACCTGATTCTTGAGAGCAAAAATGCAATAATTGATCAAAATACATCACTGATTTTATCAGCCAGTGAACAAAAAATAATTACAGTTTTAAAAAAAACAAACCCGGAATTAGGTAAAAACGAAATGCAGAATATTATGCTCTCTGTTTATTCTGCAGATAACCCGAAAGAAAATCAGTCTGCTTATACAAGCGTAAAAATTATTTCCGTAAAACCATCAGAAGAAGATATATTCCACAGACTTCCTGCAGCCTTTTCTCTGGCATTTACCGGAATGCAGAACCGAGGCGAATTTCAAAACGGATTTCAGGGAGAAATTTACGGAAAAGGCAGTCTGGATAAAGAAAACAGAAATATTATTGAATTTCATGCGGTGACAAAAAATCCTGTGGCATTTAATTCTTTCACGAAATATGAGGAATATTTTGTGAATTACAAAAGAGAAAATTTCTTTATTCATCTCGGAGATAAAAATTATTTCTCTTCATTTTTAACGGAATATGCAAGGTACGGTCGTGGCGCAGAAGTTCTTTATGATACAGAAAAATTAAGTTTCGGAGGCTTTTACAATCATCCCAGATTTTTCCGGGATATTCAGGATGAATTTAATATATACTCAAAAATTAAAATTGCTAAAGAGTCGGAAATTACAGCCGGCTATTTATACAAAATTCCCCGTAAAGATAATTCTTTATTAAGCTTCTCCGGCTTCAGATTTCATTCGGACGCGCAGCTGCCTTATTTAGCGGGAAAATTCAAATTAAATAAAAGCATTGAAATCTCCGGTGAAACGTCTTACAGCAAAACCGGAAAAACTGAAGGAAGTGCTTTTATGCTGCAAACAGTCGCCAATTTTAATAAAATCAGCGGAAATCTTATGTATATGCATTCCTCTCCAGAATATGCAGGGTACTTTAACAATACAAATACATTTAACGGAAATATTCAATTTCAGATTTTTAATAAAGTGAATATACTTGCCAATTATGTTCAGGATGCAAAAAACTTTCAGCGCGACACGCTGCTTCTCGCCGCGCCATACCGAAAATATCTACAGTATGGAATTCAGTACAGATACACCAAAAAAGGTTCTATAACGATCTTCAATGGATTTCAGAGATACGAAGACCGTCTGATTCCAAAGGAATTTGATTATAAGGAACAGTTTTTCAGAATCAGCATGGAACAGCAGCTGGGAATTTTTCAACTTAATTTTGAAAGTCAGTTTGGCAAAACCAACAACTATCTTCTGAACTTTTCTGGCAATTCAAGTTTTTACACCGCCAATGTAGGATTTGAAAAATTCAGAACCTCCTTTAATATTTATGGAAGTTATGCTGTTACTTCAAGATATCAGATGCAAAATCAGAAGCAGATGTATTACGGAGTTAGAATTCTGAGCCGTTTCTCACAAAAAACAAACTTCAGTTTATCTTATCAGAACAATTATATGCCAGAAGAATATTTTGCAGACAGAAATCTTTTTGAATTAATATTTCATCAGCAGATCTTTCCGGGACATGAATTTGATCTTTCCGGAAGATATACTTTACAGCGTGGAGAACTGGGCAATAAAGATTTTATCTTCTCTCTTCGTTATACCGCAAGACTGGATATTCCGACTCAAAAAACAGCAGATTACGCTGCGCTTTACGGAACAATTAACAATTTGGGAGTAAAAAAAGTAGACGGAATTAGAATTTTACTAGGGCATTATTTATCAGTAACTGATAAAAGCGGAAATTTTGTATTTAAAAATGTAATTCCGGGAAACTATGTTTTAGAGATCGACCGTTCTACAGGCGATATCAATGACATTCCGGATATTGATCTTCCCGCCTCAGTAACAATATCCAACAGAGAAAATATCTTTAATTTTGGCTTAACAAGTGCTTCACAGATTCAGGGAAAAATCGAATATTCTGAAAGTCCGAAACCAGACTTTGTTCATCTGTCTAATAAGAAAAGAGAAAGCATTATGCTTGAAATATCAAACGGAAATCAGATTTACCGCAAAATAATTGATGTCGGAGAAAATTTTGATTTCACCTATTTGCGGCCGGGAGAATGGAAAGTAAAAGTTTACAGAAACGGACTGGACAAAAAGTATAAAATTCCGGTAGATCATTTTGATTTTGTCCTGAAACCTTCAGAAATAAAAACATTAATCATCAATGTTATAAAACAGCAATCGGAAATAAAATTTCAGCAGGAGCCAATTAAAGTAACTTATAACGAATTCAGAAAAAAGAAATGAAGCATTCAGTATCTATATTTTTAATTTTTCTTACATTATCCTGCAAGATATTTTCTCAAACATCAGGAAACCGAAGTGTTGCCATTAGTCTGCCTGTAGTAACACTTATGGATATTGAACCTTCCGGAGCAATTAGTTTAAACTACACCGCACCTTCCGAAGCCGGAAATGCTGTAACAGCACCTGCAAGTAATTCTTCAAAATGGATCAATTATACATCTGCAATTGCTCCTTCTGGATTAGCACGCAGAATTACGGCATCTGTTAACCAAACTATTCCCGGTATCGACATTAAAATTATGGCAGCCGTTGCAACAGGATCAGGCGGAGGAACGCTGGGAGTACCTTCTCCTCAGATTACACTTACAACATCAGCTCAAACCATAATAAGCGGAATCGGCGGTGCATTTACAGGAAACGGAGCAAATAACGGGCATCAGCTGATCATAACCCTTGGAATTAACAACTATTCTAACTTAGATGCCAGATCAAACACACCGGTCATCATTACTTATACGATAACAGAATAAAGAAAAAATGATGTATTTACAGAAATTTATTATTAAAAATATTTTCATTGTGATTATGATTGTATTTTCTCAGTTACAATCACAACGTACATTAACTGTAGGCGGAACAAATTGGACGGTTACAATTCCATCTATAACTGAAGCAGGAGATAATTACGCCGGAACTTACGAAAGTTCTACAAGCCAAATTATTCTGGCTGCAAGCGTTCCCTTATTGTTAACCAATGGTAAAGTAAGCATGCACTATATTGCCAATCCTATATGGAATTCTAATCTTATTTTAAGCGCAAAACGAACCGGAGACGGAACTACAACCTGCGTTGCATGCTCAATTTCCGGCGGTACAACCTATACCATCATTCCACCAACGGCGGATATAGAACTATTTAGAATTACAGCTGTACTGTCGTTAGCCTCCTATTCCAATATTCCAGTACAATTACAGCTTTCCGGAGTATCTGTTACACTTCCTGCTACAAGCTATAACAGCCAGATTATCTTTACAATAAGCGACTTATAATTTCAATAAAATAATTTTATTTTCATGAGCTTTATCCCGTTATCCACTGTATCTTTCGAGTTGCGGACTCCGCTTAGCTCCGCCCGCAACCCAAAAGGATTGTGTTTCTATCGTGGCTGAGTAATGAGTAATGAGTAATGAGTAATGAGTAATGAAAGATAATTGATAATTGATGAATGATGATTGACTATATCCTGGGGCTTCTTTACTTTTTACGTTTACTTTTTACTTGTTACTTTTCACTTGGCTCTTTTGGTTCTTCCCTTGGGGTATTATCTGGGGTATGGGCATAAAAAAAGTCTCATAGAATAAATTCTATGAGACTTTTAAATAAAAACTGGCGGCGACCTACTCTCCCGCTTTCGCAGTACCATCGGCGCTGGTGGGCTTAACTTCTGTGTTCGGAATGGGAACAGGTGAGCCCCACCGCTAAAACCACCCTAAAGGTTGTATATAGCTGTTGGCTATTGGCTTATTGCCATTGGCCATTCGCTTTTTATCGGTAAATTTCATCACAAAGGCAAAACCAGTGTTGCACTTATAAATACTTAAGCTAAGTTATGATAAGCATGATTGCTCATTACCTATTACTCATTACTTATGAATAGGCTATAAATCTACGGGTAATTAGTACTACTCGGCTATGCTGTTACCAACTTTACACCTGTAGCCTATCAACGTGGTCATCTCCCACGACCCTTAAAAGATGTCTCATCTTGAGGCGAGTTTCGCACTTATATGCTTTCAGTGCTTATCTCTTCCAAACATAGCTACTCAGCGGTGCACCTGGCGGTACAACTGATACACCAGAGGTTTGTTCAATTCGGTCCTCTCGTACTAGAATCAAGCCCTCTCAAACATCTAACGCCCGCAATAGATAGAGACCGAACTGTCTCACGACGTTCTGAACCCAGCTCGCGTGCCACTTTAATGGGCGAACAGCCCAACCCTTGGGACCTTCTCCAGCCCCAGGATGTGACGAGCCGACATCGAGGTGCCGAACCTCCCCGTCGATGTGAGCTCTTGGGGGAGACTAGCCTGTTATCCCCGGAGTACCTTTTATCCTATGAGCGATGGCCCTTCCATACGGAACCACCGGATCACTATGTCCTGCTTTCGCACCTGATCGACTTGTTGGTCTCACAGTCAAGCACCCTTATGCCATTACACTCTACGCACGGTTACCAAGCGTGCTGAGGGTACCTTTGAAAGCCTCCGTTACTCTTTTGGAGGCGACCACCCCAGTCAAACTACCCACCACGCAATGTCCTTCCCTAAAGAAGTTAGGCTCCAAGTAAGTAAAGGGTGGTATTTCAACGTCGGCTCCACAAACACTAGCGTGCCTGCTTCAAAGCCTCCCACCTATCCTACACATTACTTACTCAAAGTCAATACGAAGTTATAGTAAAGGTTCACAGGGTCTTTTCGTCCCATTGCGGGTAATCGGCATCTTCACCGATACTACAATTTCACCGAGCTCGTGGCTGAGACAGTGCCCAGATCGTTACACCATTCGTGCAGGTCGGAACTTACCCGACAAGGAATTTCGCTACCTTAGGACCGTTATAGTTACGGCCGCCGTTTACTGGGGCTTCAGTCAAACGCTTCGCTTACGCTAACGCCCTTCCTTAACCTTCCAGCACCGGGCAGGTGTCAGACCCTATACAGCATCTTTCGATTTAGCAGAGTCCTGTGTTTTTGATAAACAGTCGCCTGGGCCTCTTCACTGCGGCCAGCATTGCTGCTGGCGTCTCTTCTTCCGAAGTTACGAGACTATTTTGCCTAGTTCCTTAGCCACGACTCACTCGAGCACCTTAGGATTCTCTCCTCGACTACCTGTGTCGGTTTTGGTACGGGTTGCTTCACTTCGGCTTTTCTTGGATCCGATTACACTATAACAGCTTCGCCCGAAGGCTAGGCCTTGACACTTCCGTCCGTCTTCTATAGCTACATCGAACCGTCCCCTTTTTAGTGTGAGCAAGTATGGGAATATTAACCCATTGTCCATCCACTACCCCTTTCGGGTTCGCGTTAGGTCCCGACTAACCCTCAGCTGATTAGCATGGCTGAGGAAACCTTAGTCTTTCGGTGAGGGGGTTTCTCGCCCCCTTTATCGTTACTTATGCCTACATTTTCTTTTCTATAAGCTCCACAATACCTCACGATACTGCTTCGGCGCCGATAGAATGCTCTCCTACCAGATATAATTAATTATAAATCCATAGCTTCGGTATTCTGTTTATGCCCGATTATTATCCATGCCGGACCGCTCGACTAGTGAGCTGTTACGCACTCTTTAAATGAATGGCTGCTTCCAAGCCAACATCCTAGCTGTCAATGCAGTCCAACCGCGTTGCTTCAACTTAACAGAAATTTGGGGACCTTAGCTGTTGGTCTGGGTTCTTTCCCTCTCGGACATGGACCTTAGCACCCATGCCCTCACTGCCGTAGAACATTTATTAGCATTCGGAGTTTGTCAGGAATTGGTAGGCGGTGAAACCCCCGCATCCAATCAGTAGCTCTACCTCTAATAAACTTATATACGACGCTGCACCTAAATGCATTTCGGAGAGTACGAGCTATCTCCCAGTTTGATTGGCCTTTCACCCCTACCCACAGGTCATCCGAAGACTTTTCAACGTCAACCGGTTCGGTCCTCCACTTTGTGTTACCAAAGCTTCAACCTGCCCATGGGTAGATCACAAGGTTTCGCGTCTAATCCTACTAACTATGCGCCCTATTCAGACTCGCTTTCGCTCCGGCTCCGTAACTTAATTACTTAACCTCGCTAGTAAAATTAACTCGTAGGCTCATTATGCAAAAGGCACGCCGTCACAGAATTAATCTGCTCCGACCGCTTGTAGGCGTACGGTTTCAGGTTCTATTTCACCCTTCTATTCGAAGTGCTTTTCACCTTTCCTTCACAGTACTTGTTCACTATCGGTCTTTCAGGAGTATTTAGCCTTGGAGGATGGTCCCCCCATATTCAGACAGGATTTCACGTGTCCCGCCCTACTCATTTATCATCTATGTATGCCTTTCATATACGGGGCTATCACCCTCTATGGCTGTTCTTTCCAGAACATTCTATTAAACATATAAAGACTTTTGGGCTAATCCGCTTTCGCTCGCCACTACTTACGGAATCTCTTCGATTTCTTTTCCTCCGGGTACTTAGATGTTTCAGTTCTCCGGGTTTGCTCCTCTTACGAGGTAATACATCTTCAATGTATTGGGTTGCCCCATTCGGACATCTGCGGATCAATTCGTGTGTGCCAATCCCCGCAGCTTTTCGCAGCTTACCACGTCCTTCGTCGCCTCTGAAAGCCTAGGCATCCGCCATACGCCCTTAACGATTTCTTTCCTATTTTTAGGTTACTCAAGCACTTATAAGTGCTCGGTTTTCTCTTTGTGATGTCTTTACCGTTAATGTCAATGATCTTAATTCTACTTCTGATCTAATTCGCAAATATTGTTTTTGGCTCTATCTGCTTTTTTAAAATTAAACCATCTATGATGGTGGAGAATAAGGGAGTCGAACCCTTGACCTCCTGCGTGCAAGGCAGGCGCTCTAGCCAGCTGAGCTAATTCCCCCTCTAGGTGCTGTTGGCTTCTTGCTAATTGCTGTTGACTTTTTTGCCATCAGCCATAAGCGATTTGCCAGCCGCCTTAATTAGTAGTCTCGGGCAGGCTCGAACTGCCGACCTCTACATTATCAGTGTAGCGCTCTAACCAGCTGAGCTACGAGACTTTGTATGAGTAATGGGTGATGAGTTATAAGTAATATACTTTTTCCCATTCTTCATTTCTCAATCTCTTTCCCTTTTACTAATTTCTAGTGGGTGTGTATTATGATATATCAACCAAATAAAAAACTAAAGCTTTACTTTAAGTAAGTACTTTGTACTTGCGTACTAATTTTGTTTTTCGTCTTTAAGACGCTCTAAAATGAGATGTTCCAGCCGCACCTTCCGGTACGGCTACCTTGTTACGACTTAGCCCTAGTTACCTGTTTTACCCTAGGCAGCTCCTGTTACGGTCACCGACTTCAGGTACCCCAGACTTCCATGGCTTGACGGGCGGTGTGTACAAGGCCCGGGAACGTATTCACCGCGCCATGGCTGATGCGCGATTACTAGCGATTCCAGCTTCATAGAGTCGAGTTGCAGACTCCAATCCGAACTGAGACCGGCTTTCGAGATTTGCATCACATCGCTGTGTAGCTGCCCTCTGTACCGGCCATTGTATTACGTGTGTGGCCCAAGACGTAAGGGCCGTGATGATTTGACGTCATCCCCACCTTCCTCTCTACTTGCGTAGGCAGTCTCACTAGAGTCCCCAACTGAATGATGGCAACTAGTGACAGGGGTTGCGCTCGTTGCAGGACTTAACCTAACACCTCACGGCACGAGCTGACGACAACCATGCAGCACCTTGAAAATTGCCCGAAGGAGGATCTATTTCTAAATCTGTCAATTCCCATTTAAGTCTTGGTAAGGTTCCTCGCGTATCATCGAATTAAACCACATAATCCACCGCTTGTGCGGGCCCCCGTCAATTCCTTTGAGTTTCAAACTTGCGTTCGTACTCCCCAGGTGGCTAACTTATCACTTTCGCTTAGTCTCTGAATCCGAAAACCCAAAAACGAGTTAGCATCGTTTACAGCGTGGACTACCAGGGTATCTAATCCTGTTCGCTCCCCACGCTTTCGTCCATCAGCGTCAGTTAAGACATAGTAACCTGCCTTCGCAATTGGTGTTCTAAGTAATATCTATGCATTTCACCGCTACACTACTTATTCCAGCTACTTCTACCTTACTCAAGACCTGCAGTATCAATGGCAGTTTCATAGTTAAGCTATGAGATTTCACCACTGACTTACAGATCCGCCTACGGACCCTTTAAACCCAATAAATCCGGATAACGCTTGCACCCTCCGTATTACCGCGGCTGCTGGCACGGAGTTAGCCGGTGCTTATTCGTACAGTACCTTCAGCTTTCCACACGTGGAAAGGTTTATCCCTGTACAAAAGAAGTTTACAACCCATAGGGCCGTCGTCCTTCACGCGGGATGGCTGGATCAGGCTCTCACCCATTGTCCAATATTCCTCACTGCTGCCTCCCGTAGGAGTCTGGTCCGTGTCTCAGTACCAGTGTGGGGGATCACCCTCTCAGGCCCCCTAAAGATCATTGACTTGGTGAGCCGTTACCTCACCAACTATCTAATCTTGCGCGTGCCCATCTCTATCCACCGGAGTTTTCAATAACAAGTGATGCCACTCATTATATTATGGGGTATTAATCTCCCTTTCGAAAGGCTATCCCCCAGATAAAGGCAGGTTGCACACGTGTTCCGCACCCGTGCGCCGCTCTCAAGATTCCGAAGAATCTCTACCGCTCGGCTTGCATGTGTTAGGCCTCCCGCTAGCGTTCATCCTGAGCCAGGATCAAACTCTCCATTGTATGTTTGTCTGACTCACTCAAAGTTTTGACGCTTTAGTTTTTCCTTACTTGGTTGTTATATTGTATGTCAATGATCTTCATTTCTTCCGCTTCCTACAAAACTTAGTATCTGTCGTTTTCGTTTCGTATTTGCGAGTGCAAAAGTAATAACTTATTTTGATTTGACCAAATGTTTTTCAAGAAAATTTTAAAGTTTTTTCTGTAACCTTAACCCCTCTCTAAACACTCAATCTATACTCTCCTGCGCTCCCCCGTTTAGGGACTGCAAAGATACAAATCTTTTTCATTCCCGCAAATCTTATTTTATATTTTTTAAAAAAAAGTTTAAAATAAAAGCCGCTTCAATCTGTAGCTTTAAAAAGACTTTTACCGTCTTCCCTCAGGATTCATTAAGTAATATTGCTTAGCTAAAAGCTCTTCTGCGCTTACTGATTCTCTATCGTTTTTCAGTGGGGCAAAGATAGGGGCTTTATTCCTTACAATCCAACTTTTGTTAACATAAATTTCATCTTTAATTCATATTTAATCCTAAAGCACTGAGTGACTGGGAGAATAATTTCTGTAATTTTAAACCATTGTTTGGTTTGCCGATGGAAAAAGCGGAAGAAGAGAAGTAAAAAAAGTCTTTTTCAACAAAGCAATTGGATTATTGAAGAGGAAAAATTCAATTCCTGAAAAGATCATGTCGTTCTGCTCAGCAACAACAGCGTCTTTTTTATTTAAAAAAAGTTTATTAAATAAAGAATAATTGAGCTAATTCAGTTTTTAAAGTTATGTATGTAGTTTTATTTTAAGAAGCATTCCTATATAAAATCATTCATATCATCATTTTACATAGTATCAAACAGATATAAGAAACGCAGTTACATAAACTTTTTAAGTAACTCATTTGATAAGAAGAAGAATTTTAATAAGGAAACATAGGAATATTGGGAAAAAGGAAGGTTTAGCGTATTTCTTATTGAAACCGGATACAGCAACTTGCTCCGTCTTGCCGTAGAATAAAATTTTTGAGTTATTATGAAGTTAAGAATAATAATGTCATTTATTTTTGAAGTTTTTCTTAACAAAATAATTCCGAATGGTACAAAATACAATGTCTAAGTTCAGACCATCATATTGATTAGTTCGATAATATTATTATCCGGCAAAATCATACTTAAAAGAAAAATGTAAATCCAAAAAATTGGCAGTCTAAAATTATTAAAGAGTTATACAAATTGCTTTAAATAATGTTACCTGATCCAGAATATTTTTAAATAAATACTTTTATTCAAATTTTAGAATATATGTCTGTCTGTACTTTTATTGAAAGTTGGTACTATGAATGAAAAGATCACAATAGTTTTAAAATCTTTGATTTTTATTCTTTGGACGGCTAAGATCATTCTGGAAATTTGCTGTATTATTATCTTTTATATCTTTTGTGTTAATTCTGAATTAGTTTAAACATTATAACAAATATGGTAAAACGTATAAATGTTAAGAATAAAAATAATTAATCAAAAACTGAAAATATAAAAAAGCCATGATGAATACCTATAGGTGAAGTTCTTTCTATTCATGAACTTTTCCCGCTATCCACTGTATCTTTTGGGTTGCGGACTCCGCTTAGCTCCGCCCGCAACCCAAAAGGATTGTGTTTCTATCGTGGCTGAGTAATGAGTAATGAGTAATGAGTAATGAGTAATGAAAGATAATTGATAATTGATGAATGATGATTGACTATATCCTGGGGCTTCTTTACTTTTTACGTTTACTTTTTACTTGTTACTTTTCACTTGGCTCTTTTGGTTCTTCCCTTGGGGTATTATCTGGGGTATGGGCATAAAAAAAGTCTCATAGAATAAATTCTATGAGACTTTTAAATAAAAACTGGCGGCGACCTACTCTCCCGCTTTCGCAGTACCATCGGCGCTGGTGGGCTTAACTTCTGTGTTCGGAATGGGAACAGGTGAGCCCCACCGCTAAAACCACCCTAAAGGTTGTATATAGCTGTTGGCTATTGGCTTATTGCCATTGGCCATTCGCTTTTTATCGGTAAATTTCATCACAAAGGCAAAACCAGTGTTGCACTTATAAATACTTAAGCTAAGTTATGATAAGCATGATTGCTCATTACCTATTACTCATTACTTATGAATAGGCTATAAATCTACGGGTAATTAGTACTACTCGGCTATGCTGTTACCAACTTTACACCTGTAGCCTATCAACGTGGTCATCTCCCACGACCCTTAAAAGATGTCTCATCTTGAGGCGAGTTTCGCACTTATATGCTTTCAGTGCTTATCTCTTCCAAACATAGCTACTCAGCGGTGCACCTGGCGGTACAACTGATACACCAGAGGTTTGTTCAATTCGGTCCTCTCGTACTAGAATCAAGCCCTCTCAAACATCTAACGCCCGCAATAGATAGAGACCGAACTGTCTCACGACGTTCTGAACCCAGCTCGCGTGCCACTTTAATGGGCGAACAGCCCAACCCTTGGGACCTTCTCCAGCCCCAGGATGTGACGAGCCGACATCGAGGTGCCGAACCTCCCCGTCGATGTGAGCTCTTGGGGGAGACTAGCCTGTTATCCCCGGAGTACCTTTTATCCTATGAGCGATGGCCCTTCCATACGGAACCACCGGATCACTATGTCCTGCTTTCGCACCTGATCGACTTGTTGGTCTCACAGTCAAGCACCCTTATGCCATTACACTCTACGCACGGTTACCAAGCGTGCTGAGGGTACCTTTGAAAGCCTCCGTTACTCTTTTGGAGGCGACCACCCCAGTCAAACTACCCACCACGCAATGTCCTTCCCTAAAGAAGTTAGGCTCCAAGTAAGTAAAGGGTGGTATTTCAACGTCGGCTCCACAAACACTAGCGTGCCTGCTTCAAAGCCTCCCACCTATCCTACACATTACTTACTCAAAGTCAATACGAAGTTATAGTAAAGGTTCACAGGGTCTTTTCGTCCCATTGCGGGTAATCGGCATCTTCACCGATACTACAATTTCACCGAGCTCGTGGCTGAGACAGTGCCCAGATCGTTACACCATTCGTGCAGGTCGGAACTTACCCGACAAGGAATTTCGCTACCTTAGGACCGTTATAGTTACGGCCGCCGTTTACTGGGGCTTCAGTCAAACGCTTCGCTTACGCTAACGCCCTTCCTTAACCTTCCAGCACCGGGCAGGTGTCAGACCCTATACAGCATCTTTCGATTTAGCAGAGTCCTGTGTTTTTGATAAACAGTCGCCTGGGCCTCTTCACTGCGGCCAGCATTGCTGCTGGCGTCTCTTCTTCCGAAGTTACGAGACTATTTTGCCTAGTTCCTTAGCCACGACTCACTCGAGCACCTTAGGATTCTCTCCTCGACTACCTGTGTCGGTTTTGGTACGGGTTGCTTCACTTCGGCTTTTCTTGGATCCGATTACACTATAACAGCTTCGCCCGAAGGCTAGGCCTTGACACTTCCGTCCGTCTTCTATAGCTACATCGAACCGTCCCCTTTTTAGTGTGAGCAAGTATGGGAATATTAACCCATTGTCCATCCACTACCCCTTTCGGGTTCGCGTTAGGTCCCGACTAACCCTCAGCTGATTAGCATGGCTGAGGAAACCTTAGTCTTTCGGTGAGGGGGTTTCTCGCCCCCTTTATCGTTACTTATGCCTACATTTTCTTTTCTATAAGCTCCACAATACCTCACGATACTGCTTCGGCGCCGATAGAATGCTCTCCTACCAGATATAATTAATTATAAATCCATAGCTTCGGTATTCTGTTTATGCCCGATTATTATCCATGCCGGACCGCTCGACTAGTGAGCTGTTACGCACTCTTTAAATGAATGGCTGCTTCCAAGCCAACATCCTAGCTGTCAATGCAGTCCAACCGCGTTGCTTCAACTTAACAGAAATTTGGGGACCTTAGCTGTTGGTCTGGGTTCTTTCCCTCTCGGACATGGACCTTAGCACCCATGCCCTCACTGCCGTAGAACATTTATTAGCATTCGGAGTTTGTCAGGAATTGGTAGGCGGTGAAACCCCCGCATCCAATCAGTAGCTCTACCTCTAATAAACTTATATACGACGCTGCACCTAAATGCATTTCGGAGAGTACGAGCTATCTCCCAGTTTGATTGGCCTTTCACCCCTACCCACAGGTCATCCGAAGACTTTTCAACGTCAACCGGTTCGGTCCTCCACTTTGTGTTACCAAAGCTTCAACCTGCCCATGGGTAGATCACAAGGTTTCGCGTCTAATCCTACTAACTATGCGCCCTATTCAGACTCGCTTTCGCTCCGGCTCCGTAACTTAATTACTTAACCTCGCTAGTAAAATTAACTCGTAGGCTCATTATGCAAAAGGCACGCCGTCACAGAATTAATCTGCTCCGACCGCTTGTAGGCGTACGGTTTCAGGTTCTATTTCACCCTTCTATTCGAAGTGCTTTTCACCTTTCCTTCACAGTACTTGTTCACTATCGGTCTTTCAGGAGTATTTAGCCTTGGAGGATGGTCCCCCCATATTCAGACAGGATTTCACGTGTCCCGCCCTACTCATTTATCATCTATGTATGCCTTTCATATACGGGGCTATCACCCTCTATGGCTGTTCTTTCCAGAACATTCTATTAAACATATAAAGACTTTTGGGCTAATCCGCTTTCGCTCGCCACTACTTACGGAATCTCTTCGATTTCTTTTCCTCCGGGTACTTAGATGTTTCAGTTCTCCGGGTTTGCTCCTCTTACGAGGTAATACATCTTCAATGTATTGGGTTGCCCCATTCGGACATCTGCGGATCAATTCGTGTGTGCCAATCCCCGCAGCTTTTCGCAGCTTACCACGTCCTTCGTCGCCTCTGAAAGCCTAGGCATCCGCCATACGCCCTTAACGATTTCTTTCCTATTTTTAGGTTACTCAAGCACTTATAAGTGCTCGGTTTTCTCTTTGTGATGTCTTTACCGTTAATGTCAATGATCTTAATTCTACTTCTGATCTAATTCGCAAATATTGTTTTTGGCTCTATCTGCTTTTTTAAAATTAAACCATCTATGATGGTGGAGAATAAGGGAGTCGAACCCTTGACCTCCTGCGTGCAAGGCAGGCGCTCTAGCCAGCTGAGCTAATTCCCCCTCTAGGTGCTGTTGGCTTCTTGCTAATTGCTGTTGACTTTTTTGCCATCAGCCATAAGCGATTTGCCAGCCGCCTTAATTAGTAGTCTCGGGCAGGCTCGAACTGCCGACCTCTACATTATCAGTGTAGCGCTCTAACCAGCTGAGCTACGAGACTTTGTATGAGTAATGGGTGATGAGTTATAAGTAATATACTTTTTCCCATTCTTCATTTCTCAATCTCTTTCCCTTTTACTAATTTCTAGTGGGTGTGTATTATGATATATCAACCAAATAAAAAACTAAAGCTTTACTTTAAGTAAGTACTTTGTACTTGCGTACTAATTTTGTTTTTCGTCTTTAAGACGCTCTAAAATGAGATGTTCCAGCCGCACCTTCCGGTACGGCTACCTTGTTACGACTTAGCCCTAGTTACCTGTTTTACCCTAGGCAGCTCCTGTTACGGTCACCGACTTCAGGTACCCCAGACTTCCATGGCTTGACGGGCGGTGTGTACAAGGCCCGGGAACGTATTCACCGCGCCATGGCTGATGCGCGATTACTAGCGATTCCAGCTTCATAGAGTCGAGTTGCAGACTCCAATCCGAACTGAGACCGGCTTTCGAGATTTGCATCACATCGCTGTGTAGCTGCCCTCTGTACCGGCCATTGTATTACGTGTGTGGCCCAAGACGTAAGGGCCGTGATGATTTGACGTCATCCCCACCTTCCTCTCTACTTGCGTAGGCAGTCTCACTAGAGTCCCCAACTGAATGATGGCAACTAGTGACAGGGGTTGCGCTCGTTGCAGGACTTAACCTAACACCTCACGGCACGAGCTGACGACAACCATGCAGCACCTTGAAAATTGCCCGAAGGAGGATCTATTTCTAAATCTGTCAATTCCCATTTAAGTCTTGGTAAGGTTCCTCGCGTATCATCGAATTAAACCACATAATCCACCGCTTGTGCGGGCCCCCGTCAATTCCTTTGAGTTTCAAACTTGCGTTCGTACTCCCCAGGTGGCTAACTTATCACTTTCGCTTAGTCTCTGAATCCGAAAACCCAAAAACGAGTTAGCATCGTTTACAGCGTGGACTACCAGGGTATCTAATCCTGTTCGCTCCCCACGCTTTCGTCCATCAGCGTCAGTTAAGACATAGTAACCTGCCTTCGCAATTGGTGTTCTAAGTAATATCTATGCATTTCACCGCTACACTACTTATTCCAGCTACTTCTACCTTACTCAAGACCTGCAGTATCAATGGCAGTTTCATAGTTAAGCTATGAGATTTCACCACTGACTTACAGATCCGCCTACGGACCCTTTAAACCCAATAAATCCGGATAACGCTTGCACCCTCCGTATTACCGCGGCTGCTGGCACGGAGTTAGCCGGTGCTTATTCGTACAGTACCTTCAGCTTTCCACACGTGGAAAGGTTTATCCCTGTACAAAAGAAGTTTACAACCCATAGGGCCGTCGTCCTTCACGCGGGATGGCTGGATCAGGCTCTCACCCATTGTCCAATATTCCTCACTGCTGCCTCCCGTAGGAGTCTGGTCCGTGTCTCAGTACCAGTGTGGGGGATCACCCTCTCAGGCCCCCTAAAGATCATTGACTTGGTGAGCCGTTACCTCACCAACTATCTAATCTTGCGCGTGCCCATCTCTATCCACCGGAGTTTTCAATAACAAGTGATGCCACTCATTATATTATGGGGTATTAATCTCCCTTTCGAAAGGCTATCCCCCAGATAAAGGCAGGTTGCACACGTGTTCCGCACCCGTGCGCCGCTCTCAAGATTCCGAAGAATCTCTACCGCTCGGCTTGCATGTGTTAGGCCTCCCGCTAGCGTTCATCCTGAGCCAGGATCAAACTCTCCATTGTATGTTTGTCTGACTCACTCAAAGTTTTGACGCTTTAGTTTTTCCTTACTTGGTTGTTATATTGTATGTCAATGATCTTCATTTCTTCCGCTTCCTACAAAACTTAGTATCTGTCGTTTTCGTTTCGTATTTGCGAGTGCAAAAGTAATAACTTATTTTGATTTGACCAAATGTTTTTCAAGAAAATTTTAAAGTTTTTTCTGTAACCTTAACCCCTCTCTAAACACTCAATCTATACTCTCCTGCGCTCCCCCGTTTAGGGACTGCAAAGATACAAATCTTTTTCATTCCCGCAAATCTTATTTTATATTTTTTAAAAAAAAGTTTAAAATAAAAGCCGCTTCAATCTGTAGCTTTAAAAAGACTTTTACCGTCTTCCCTCAGGATTCATTAAGTAATATTGCTTAGCTAAAAGCTCTTCTGCGCTTACTGATTCTCTATCGTTTTTCAGTGGGGCAAAGATAGGGGCTTTAACCCTCCGCTTCCAAATATACTTAACATAATATTTAAGCCATACACACGATTGTGGGTAACTTCAGGCGATAAAACACTGGTTTATTTATCTTTATAAGGATATCCATAGTTTTCCACATTAAACGATTTGATATTTTTGATTTTGAAAAACCGTTGGACGAACAATGAAATCATGGAAAAAAGAAGGAAATATTGCGTTCTGCGGGAAGATTTTGTTGGATTGAGGGGAAAATGGATGGATTTGAGGATGCAAGTATGGAAAGGAGGAAATTTGCGGGTGAAAAAAGGAGTTAAAGAGGAAAGGTTTATTGAAAAAATCAAAAAAGCAGAGTTTAATTACTCTGCTTTTCTTTATTATATATAGTGCTTAAAAATTCTCCGTAGGATTTTTCGAGACCGATGATGTCCCCGCTTTTCAGATTAAGCCCTCCTACTCCACTTTCGTCCGATTTTATTTTTGCGGACGAAATTTGGAAATACTGATTGGAACTATTTTCTTTAGGCTGGATTTTAATGGTGGAGCCTAATAATTTTTTTGTCGAGATTGTGTAGACTTCCCCCGGGATCGTTTTCAATTTTAAAAATGATCTGGGAGGAATAATATAATCTGCTTTATTGATGGCTATTTTCTGATCTTTTTCAGAAGAAGCAAAGATATACATATATCCCGTCTGATCTTTAAATTGTTCTTTCGGAAGAAAATAAAGATTTAATCTGTAATTGGAAGGATTAAAATTCTGAGGAGTGCCATCGATATTTTCAAAAGGTTTCCATGAAAATGCATTGGCTCCGATTTCTTTTGCCTTTTTATAGACTAATGAAAAGACTTCATCATCGTACTTCCAGAACCCCTGAACTTCAATTTCGCCCAAATATTCAGCATCTTTTGTTTCTTCATTAATTGTATATAGAAATCTGTCGGTATTATCTTTGGTTTTTACAACTTTTGTAAGATATACATTTTGTGCGCTGTAAAGTTGGATAAAAAAGGCGAAAATGATTATGATGAAATTTTTCATTCTTTATTATAGGTTATTTTGTAAGAACAGTAATGCATTCTTCAAGACTGTTTTCCCAATATTTAGGTTCTATTTTATACGTTTCTTCAATTTTATCCAGACACATTGTACTTCTTTTGGGTCTTTTTGCCGGTGTAGGATATTGCTCGGTGGTTAGTTCATTTAATTTAACTGAAGATTTAGAAAATTCAGCTATTTTTTTTGCAAACTCAAACCATGTGGTTTCCGGATAGTTTGAAAAGTGGAAAACACCGTATATTTTTTCTTTTGCTTCGATAATGTTCATGATGGCTTCTGCCAGATCATTTGCATTGGTAGGCTGCCCGAACTGATCTGCTACAATTCCCAACTCGTCTTTCTGAGAAAAAAGATTGAGCATTGTTTTCACAAAGTTTTTATTGAACTCGGAATACAGCCATGAAGTTCTTAGGATGATTGTTTTCGGATTAATTTCCAATGCAAGCTCTTCCCCTTTCAACTTGGATTCTCCGTAAACTCCGATCGGACTTGTGAAATCGTCTTCGGAATAACTTAAATTGGTTTCTCCATCAAAGACATAATCTGTAGAAACGTGGATAAAAGTTGTTTTAGCATCTTTACACGCCTGTGCAAGGGAAGCCACTCCATCTGCATTTACAGCAAAAGCCTTTTCTTTTTCAGTTTCTGCAAGATCTACCGCTGTATAAGCTGAAGCATTGATACAGTAATCTGGTTTATTTTCTGTAAAAACAGTATTGATCTGATCTTCGTTGGTGATGTCTAAAGTCTGCGAATCTGTAAAAATGAATTCATAATCCAGTTCAAAATCCGGAGCTATTTTTCTGATGCAGTTTCCTAGCTGCCCGTTTCCTCCTACTACTAAAATTTTTTTCATCATGAGTTTCTCGCGTTTTGTGATCTTAAATATTTAACTCTCGACTGGAAGTCTTTCTGTTCCAAATCTACATAAAACTTATTGAATGTTTCTTTAATTTCTTCGGGATGTACTTCCGATTTTCTGGTTTTAACATTGAAGTAGATTACCGTAACCCATAATACTGCATGAATTGTTTTCTCATCTAAACTTTTCATCAGGATCTCTACTTTTGCTGTTCTGTCTGCCACTTCAATGGTCTTGCTGCTGATAATAACGGAGGTATTATATCGTACTTCCTTTAAATAGGCTATTTCATTCTGAATTGCAATCCACGTGCATCCCGTCATTTTGGTGTATTCTTCATAGGTGAAACCATAAAATGTTTCCACATGATCTTCTCTGGCATTGAACATATAGTCCAGATATTTCACGTTGTTTAAATGACCAATGGGATCGCAGTCGCTGAATCTGACCTTTACCGTGGTTGATACTTCTTTTTCCATTCCGCAAAAATAAAAAAACCACCTCGAAGTGAGATGGTTCATTTTTATAAATATTTATTAATTTCTAAAAAATTACTGAATATTCAATTCTTTTTTCACTGCAGCTGTAGCATCCGGTCCTCCTTTGAATACGAATGCAGAAGAATTTGCATCCATAATATAATCATAACCGTTAGCTTTTGCTACTTTAGAAACTGCTTCATTCAGTTTTTTCTCGATTGGTTCGTAAGCAAGATCCTGTTTAGCAACAAAATCTTTCTGAGCTTTATCGTTCATCTGCTGGATTTCTTCCTGCATTTTTGCCAATTCTGCTTCTCTGGCTTTGTTTTCTTCAGCTGTTTTCTTTGGAGCTTCTTCAGAGTACTGCTTTAGTTTAGCCTGTCCTGCATCTGCTTTTTTCTTAATTTCAGCCTGTTTTGTATCTAAGAAAGTTTTAAGATCAGCATCTGCTTTTTTCTTTTCAGGCATTGCGTTAAGAATTCCTATAACATCTAAAGTTGCAATTTTTTGAGCTTTTGCCATACCTACCGATACAACCATCATTACCGCTGCAAATAATACACTTAATTTTTTCATAACTGGTAAATAAATAATTTAATTTTGTTTTTAGATTTGTAAATGTAATAAAAGTTAAACTTTTATTTTTTTGTTTTGCCTTTTTCTTTTGGTTCAGCATCTTTCAATAAGATTGCTAAAACTTTATCAGAATAATCGGATCTTTTCTGAAGAAAAATAACATTATTGCTTGTTTTATCTAAAACTATCGCCAAACCGTTCTTTTCAGACATTGTTTTGATAGCTTCCCAAATCTGATCCTGAAAAGGCTGAACCAGATTCGTTCTCAGTTTCTTAATTTCTCCGGTAGCACCAAAACGTAAACTGGTTGTTGTTTTGATATTTTTTTCCAGGTCCATTACTTCTTTTTCTCTCAGTTTAAGCTGATCTCCGATCAAAAGAACTTTTTCACTTTCAAAAGCAGATCTTTTTCTTTCGTATTCAGACTGAAGGTTCTGAAGTTCGGACTGCCAAGTATCAATTTGTGCATTCAGTCTTGCTTCAGCTTCTTTATATTGAGGCATTTTATTCAGAATGTATTCCGTATCCACAACACCCACTTTCTGTGCGTTGCTTAGACCGAAAAGCAAGAATAAAACAAATGATAAAACAATTCTAAAATTTTTCATAAGGTGGATTATAATGATTGGTTCATCAAGAAGTGCGTCTTCCATCCGGAAGGCTCAGTTCCCGAAACTGTTTTGTCGAATCCGTAAGCGAAATCAAATCCAATTAAACCAAATGCTCCCATATAAACTCTCACACCAACACCCACTGATCTTTTCAACTGGAAAGGATTATAATTTCCCCAAGAATTCCAAACGTTACCTCCTTCCGCGAACGTTAATGCATAAATTTTTGCTGTCTGGTTCAATGAAATCGGGTATCTTAATTCTAACGTAAATCTGTTATAAATAGTACCTCCCCCCGTCGGAGTAATGTCCTGAGAAGTTCCTCCGTAAGTAGAAGCATTTTCATAACCTCTTAACGGAATTAATTCTCTACCGTCATATCTACCTCCGAATAAACCGGTTCCCCCTACATAGAATCTTTCAAACGGCGGAGCTCCCAATTTAGAGTTATATCCATCCATGAAGCCCATTTCAGCAGAAGATCTCAAAACCAGTTTTCCAATAATTTCATTGTAAACATCTGCTTTGAACTTCACTTTATAGAATTCCATCCACTTGTATTTTTCCGTAGGACTTAAAGTAGAATAATCTTTATTGTTGAATGCAGAGTACGGCAATGTGAATTTCACCGAAAGGTCTATGTTGGAACCTACTGTCGGGAAAATCGGGTCGATACCTGCCGAGTTTCTGCTTAATCCTAAGTTGATGCTTAAGTTGTTGGCAGAACCATAATATTCTGTGGCATCTCCAAACTGGAACGGATAGTTCTTAAAGTCGTACTTCTGGTACTGAAGACCTGTATACAATGAGAAATAATCATCCGGCCATTTCAGCAACCTGTTTAAACCAACGGAAGCGGAGAAGATGTTAAGTTTCTGTGCGTTTCCGTAAACATCAGAATATTTTACTCGTGAGTTATTTAAGCTTACAGAAAGCGCAGTCGGTCTTGTTCCGAACAACCAAGGTTCTGTAAATGAAACTCCGTAATTCTGGAAATATTGTCCAGCCTGTGCCTGAAGAGATAACGTCTGTCCATCACCTTGAGGAACCGGCTTAAAGTCTTTGAATTTAAGGAAATTCTTTAACGAGAAGTTATTGAACGTTAAACCTAAAGTTCCGATAAAGCTGTTACCTCCGTAACCTGCCTGTAACTGAACCTGTGAAGAACCTTTCTCTACTAACTTCCAGTTGATATCTACCGTATTGTCCTGCTGATTTGGCTGGATATCCTGTCCAACCTGTTGAGGATCAAAGAATGACATCCCTGCCAAATCGAAATAAGTCCTTTTAATATCAGATTTTTTAAAGAGCTCACCAGGCTTTGTCCTAAGAGCACGTAGAATAACATGATCATGAGTAGTTGTATTACCTTGCCAAGTCACTTTATTCCATGTTGCTCTTTCTCCTTCATTAATACGAATTTCAAGGTTGATTTTATCTCCATCTACCGATTTTTCTACTGGTGTTACATTAGAAAAAAGATATCCACTATTCATATAAAGAGATTTGAGATCAGAATCGTCTTCTTTACCTCCGTCTTCACCTACTTTTTTATTGAAACCTACCGCATCGTAAATTTCTCCTTTTTTATATCCTAAAAGTCTTTGTAAATAGTCTGTAGAATAAACGGTATTTCCGGTAAATGTAATATCCCCGATGTAATACTGTTTACCTTCTTTAAGTTTTACATTAATCTCATAATTGTTTCTCTTGTTTCTCCAAACTGAGTCTGAAACAATGGCAGCATCTCTGTATCCTAAAGAGTTATAATAATTGATCAGGTTTTGTTTGTCTTCCTGATATTTGTCTTCAATGAATTTTGAAGATTTCAGGATTCCTCCAATTCCGAATCTTTTTTG
Source organism: Chryseobacterium sp. 2P (assembly GCF_059579425.1). Taxonomy (NCBI): domain Bacteria; kingdom Pseudomonadati; phylum Bacteroidota; class Flavobacteriia; order Flavobacteriales; family Weeksellaceae; genus Chryseobacterium; species Chryseobacterium sp. 2P. The sequence continues at coordinate 187,627 of NZ_CM184194.1, read as the reverse complement.
TTTTGTTTCTTTAAAGGCTTTTTTTCTAAGTTTTCTGTCGGATACATACTGATTTCCCTCGAATTCGATATGATCGATTTTGATTCTTTTGCCTTTATCTACATTAATCGTCCAGTCTACTAAATTAGGATCTCCTGCATTTACTTTTTCCTGGATCGAAATTTTAGCATCGGCATATCCTTTTTTAATGAAATCTTTCGGAACGTTTGTTTTAAGGCTTGACACCAAGTTCTGTGTAATTTTTGTTCCCGGCTTCAGATTATTATCTTTAGCCATTTTTTCATTTTTGGATTTTCCGATTCCTTTACCTGTAAATTTTACTTCTCCAAGATCTTTAAGATCCTGCAGATAAAACTTCAGAATAACGGTTTCGCCTTCAATGCTTTGTACATAAACCTCTACTTCAGAAAAAGATTGGGTGTCCCAAAGTTTTTTTACCGCATTGCTGATTTTTTGCCCCGGAATATCTACCGATTCTCCTTTCACCAAACCTGTAAATCTCAGGATCTGAGCCGGCGTATATTTTTTAACCCCATCTACAACGATGTCTTTTAAGGTGTACGTCCCTGCTTGGTTTTCTGCGTGTACAGAATTGCTCACCTGTGTGCTGTCCTGTGGAGTTACCTGTCCATAAAAATGTGCAGAAGCAACAAACATAATGATGGGTAATAGTCTAAACTTCATTTTATCGTAGTCTTTCTTTTCTTAAATTTTACTGAATTTTTATCTGTTCTCCGGTCATTCCGAATCTTCTTTCTTTGTTTTGATAATCCACAATACACTGAAAGAAAATATCTTTTGTAAAGTCCGGCCACAGAACGTTTAAAAACTGCAGCTCTGCATAAGCAATCTGCCAAAGGAGAAAATTACTGATTCTGATTTCTCCGCTGGTTCTTATTAAAAGATCCACCGGCGGAAAATCTTTTGTGTAAAGGTGACTTTCGAATAATTTTTCATCAATATCTTCAATGTCTACCTTTCCTTCCTTTACGTCTTCGCTAATGCTTTTAACGGCGTTTAGTATTTCATGCTGCGAACCATAACTGATTGCTAATACCAAATTGCCTTTTGTGTTTTCTTTTGTAAGTTCCACCACGCGTAAAAGCTGATCTTTTACCAGTGAGGGAAGTTTTTCGAGATTTCCAATAACGTGCATTCTTAATCCTTTGCTGAAAATTTCTTCCGCTTCAAGCAATAAGGTTTCTACAAGTAAATTCATTAAAGTATTTACTTCCTCTGCCGGACGGTTCCAGTTTTCCGAAGAAAAGGTATAAAGAGTTAAATACGGAATGTGTATTTCATTACACGCATTTATGGCATTCCTAACAGCATTAATGGCATTTCTGTGGCCGAAAGTTCTTTCTTCGCCACGAGATTTTGCCCATCTTCCGTTACCATCCATGATGATAGCCACATGCTGTGGTAAATTCTCAGGATCTATTTTATCTTTTATCAACGACATATTAATCACAATAACATGGAGGTCTTCCGAACGAATAGGTAAGTCCTAAACTAATGGTATTCATCCAGTCTTTAGACTTAAAATCTCCTACGTTTCTTTCTCCTATAATCGCAGCTTCTCTTTCTTTAGATACTACATAATAAGCATCTGTCTGTAGAAGAGATCCGCCTGTAACGGGGCTGAGAATATCTCCGTTATATGTAGCAACCACATCTTTGCTTTGGATTTTGCTGTAATCCAGCTGATCTGTAAGCGTATATCTGAATGTAGCTTCTGCAAAAAGCGCCCAGTTATAATTAAATTTATATTTTAAACCTACTCCAAAAGGAATATGCATTGTAGTTTTGGTTCCTGTAGAATACACCGGAGTTGTTGTAAAATCCAGTTCATTAATAGGAGCCTGAGCCACCCCATCTGCATCTCTTCTGAAATCATTAATCATCGTAGCTTTGGGAGCGTCGAACATTAATGCTCCTACCCCTCCGAAAATATATGGGCTCACCATACTTTTCTGCTCGTTGTTTACCGGAAAGAAATTGTATTCGAAGACCAAACTTGCCTCATATACATTGTTTTTCCCGAATGAGTTTCTGTTTTTTCTATATTCTTCTTTCGCCACCTTGTCATTAAACTGGATCTGATTATATCCAAGATCCAATCTTACAGTCTGGTGAGGATTAAAATTAAATCTATATAAAATTCCACCATAAAAAGGAACACCCCAATCTGAAACTTTACTTAAATCCAATGGCTTTTGTAAAATATAATTCGTTCTCCCTATATCCCCAACTAGGTTACTCATACCTAGACGAACTCCAAGTTCGTTTCTTTGTGCTTTAACACTTACCACAGTTCCTAGAGCGGCAAGGAAGCTAAACAATAATTTTCTATTCATAAAAGAATATGGATTTATGGTTATTTTAAAATTTAATTTTTGCAAATATAAAACTTTTTTATATTAATGATAATCTTAATGTTTAGTTAAAAATAAACAAAAAAACATAATTTGTTATAAAGTAAACGATAAAGTAGCAAAATTATTCTTTTTTTAATAGAATCAAAATTATCACGATATAATAAACCCCCATTAGATGAGGGCTTAAATGTATTATTTTTTATTGAATATTGACTGAACTTTATTTCTAATTCTTATCAGCATTGGTTCTCTGTAATTTTTATCTTCATCAAAATAGCCATAACCGTAACCATATCCGTAGCCATAACCGTAGCCGTAACCATATCCATAGCCCTGTTTTGTATTATAATCATTATAAACAAGACCTAAATGTCCGATTTCTCCGGTATGGTATTTCTCTGTAATCATTTTCAGCATATACTTCTCTGTGTATTCATGGCGGACTACATAAATATTAGCATCCGAGTGTTTCATCAGCTCATAAGAATCCGCGACCAGACCTACCGGAGGAGAATCGATGATGATGAAATCATATATTTTTTTAAGGTCTTCGATAAATTTGATGTTTTTTTCACTCATCAGCAACTCAGACGGATTCGGAGGAATAGGACCGGAGGTTGCCACATCCAAATTTGGAATTCTTGTTTTATTGATAATCTGATCTATTCCCACTTCACCTGTAAGGTAATTTGAGATACCATATTTATTATCAATTTTAAAATCACCAAATATCTTAGGCTTTCTTAAATCCATCCCCAAAAGAATGGTCTTTTTGTCGCTTAATCCCAAAACGGAAGCCAAATTGATAGAAACATAGGTTTTACCTTCCCCCCCAATTGAAGAAGTAACAAGAATTACTTTGCTGCCATCATTTTCTCCGGATAAGAATCTTACATTTGCCCTAACCCCTCTGAACGCTTCCGAAACAGAAGACTTTGGCTGATCCAGAACGGTAAGCATATTTTCATGATTGTTATTTCCGATAACTCCAAGAAGCGGAATTTTAGTTGCATTAAGCAATTCTTTAATATTCCGAATTTTACTATCTAATATTTCTCCAATAAAAATAAACAGTAATGGCAAAGCAAGAAGCCCTCCTATAATTGCGGCTTTTGTAGCTTTTACATTCGGGCCAATTGGTGGCTGGCTTACATTTTTAGCAGGGTCTATTACACTGATATCCGACTGGTTTCCCGCCATTCTCAGCTCTGTATCGTTCTGTCTCGTAAGCAAGCTGTTGTAGGTAGCCTCAATCATATTATATCCTCTTTCTGCATCTAGATATTTTCTCTGCTTTTCAGGATATGTTGCCAATTCGGAATTTGCATTCCCGACTTTTTGGTTAATTTTATTAATTTCTGTGTAATAAGCAGTATAATAATTTCGTAAAGCACCATTTGAACTGATTCTGGCCTCATCAATCAATCTGTTGATCTCTTTCATCGGCTCAGAATTTGGCTTGTAAATTAAAGCCATTTCTCTTCTCTTAAGATATAAAGCCTTCAGTTCTGCTACAGAAGCACTGAAAAATCCGTCCTGGAAACCTGCAGCATTAGTGCTGATCATTTTTTCGAAATTCTGGGTTTCCAGACTGTTTTTAATCTGATTCAGGGAGCTTATTTTGCTTTCAATATCAGCTTTTTTGGCTTCAAGATCTTTAATTTCTGTTAATGATTTTTCATCTCTGTCTTTAATATCATAAAGCTTTTCGGTTGTCTTCATGTAATTAAGAACATTGGCACTGGAATCTAACTTTTTTCTGATATTATCCAGATTTTGCTTTAAATATACATTGGTATTCTGATCCACCAAAACTTTATCAGCCTGTCTTTTCTTTTGAAGCTGTTTTACGGACATATTAAGGAAATTCACCGTACTGTTAAGGTTATAACCTTTCTTGGTGATAATCATGATGGTATTAATCTCCTTATCAAACTCCACTCCGATTGTGGAAACAATATCATTAACCGTCTGATTAACCGTATTTAAATTTACAATTATATTGGTTAATTTAATTTTTGGATTCACAGGATTTTTTAACAGTCTGAATCTCAAATTAGGAGAAGTATACCACTCTCCTACCCGAATAATTTTATTCGCAGGTCTTCCATAAGGATCAATGGTTGTATAACTTTCAGATTCAAAACTATATAAATTCTGAGATTGTCCTTCTTCAGGTAATACGACTTCGTAAGAATCCCCTCCTTTAGGAATTAATGTAATAGGATAATTTACCTGTTGCCCATGCTTTCTGTCTACCTGTAAAAAAACGGGAGAATCATCTTTATCCAGATAAGTTGATTTAATAAGTCCTTTTGTGGAATAATTTACAAAAAGATCCAGCTCCTTTATCAGAAACTCATTGTGGGTTCTGGATAAAAGCATTTTTTTCAGATATACCCCGTCCTGATTTCCTCCCTGTCCCCAGATAAAATTAATAGACTGGCTGGGCGTGAAATAACTTGAAGTATTATTGGAAATACTTAAAGACAAGGTCGATGCATAAATATTCTGAGCGTAGTATTTACTGTACATCCACGAAATTCCATACCCGATAAAAAGCATTAAAACAAACCAATACCAATTTCTCAGTATTCTGCGTAAAAAGTGCTCAACATCAAATAAGGCAAAACTGCCGTGCTTTTCTTTGTGAGAATCTGCTTTCTCTACCTTTGTTTCTTTTCCCGGAATCATAGTATTAAAGGTTTTTTAAAAGTAGGTAGATAGATAAGGCTGTTGTAATCACAGAAACTCCTGTTGTTAAAGTCTGGATAGGATCTTTTCCTAATCCGTTCAGACTTTTCGCTCTTGTATTCAGGTAAATTTCGTCTCCGTTCTGAACGTAAAAATATGGAGAATTCATTACATCTTCACGGGTGAGATCAATAATTGCTTTTTTAATTCCTTCAGGTAATTTCCGGTGAATGACAATGTTTTTTCGGTCAACAGTTCTGTTTAATCCACCACTCATTGCAATTGCTTCTGTAATAGTAAGTGTATTTTTGTGAACAACTTTCTCGCCGGTAACGCCTGTGGTTTCAACATCTCCCAAGACATAAAATGTAATTCCGTTGGTATTTAAGCGTACTTCAGACTTGCCTTCCTGAAAGTTTTCATTAACCTTATCCTGAATTTCACTACTCACCTCCGCAATGGTCCTTCCTTCCGCTTTGATAAACCCTATTCCGAAAACATTAATATCTCCGTTGTTATCAACCTTCAATCCGTTAAAGTAAAAAGTACTATTTCCACCTGTCCCTCCCGAAGAAGCACCTCCTCCATTAGCAATGGAATTGGTAGCGGCTCCAGATCCTGAAGTATTCAGGGAAGAATAGAACTGTGCGGCGTCCCCTTTAGGCGTAGTCACAATGTTCAGGTTCAAAATATCGTTCTTTGTAATTCTGTAGACAGGAATATTATAGGGGATCAAACCTTCCTCATTAATTACAAGGCTTTCGCTGGGCTGCATATATCTTACATCTTTTGTAGTAATACAAGATGTGGTGATTAAAAGTGGCAGGGCTAAAAGTAATAAATGCTTACAATTCTTCATCATATTTTTCAAGTTGTTTGCAAAAGTAAAGATTTAATTGATAGTCTTTTTATTATTCTTCTTCAAAAGATAAATAAAATCCGGAATATAAGCTCCCAAAAAACCCAGAAAAAGTACAATCAATAATAAAAGATTTACATTTATATGTCGGAGATAATAGGCTACCGTTACAATAAAGAGATAATATACAACAATATAAAAGCTTGATCTTCTGTGTGTAAGATTAAGTTTTAACAGTTTATGATGGATATGATTCTTGTCTGCATCAAAGGGAGATTTTTTGTTAATTAATCTTACCATAATAACATTAAGAGTGTCTACAATGGGCAAAATTAATATTGCTACCGCTACCACAGGTGCAGACTGGAGGTGATATCTTGGAATTCCGGGAAGTTTTTTATCTATAAAAATGTCTATAAAACAAATGGAAGTAAAAGCAAGAAGGAATCCCAGAAGCATGGAACCCGTATCTCCCATAAATATTTTATTGGTTCTGTAGTTGGATAAATTATAATACAAAAATGCCAGAACTGCTCCTATTATAATTGTAGATAAAACAACCAGAGGATAATTATATTCTCCCAATCTGTAATAACTGATCCCGAAAAGCGCGCTGCAGATAACAGAATACCCTCCGGCAAGCCCATCAATTCCGTCTATGAGATTGAATGCATTGATAAGGATTATAAAAGTCAAAATACTGAAAATAACACTTATAACATACTCCATTTCATAGATCCCGAAAATTCCGAAAAGGCTTCTGATCCTTATATCTGAGCCAATAACTATAAACGCAGATACCACAATCTGTGCTACCAGTTTTTTGTAGGCTCTCATTACAACGATATCATCCATTACTCCAATGTAAAGCAAAATAACGAGGGAAGCGAATAGAAATTTATAGAGATCAAACAGTTCGTAAGCGAAAATAGAAGCACAGATTCCGATAGAATAGAAAATCGCGATCCCGCCAAGATTAGGGATTTTTCGGAGATGGGAACTTCTTACCCCAGGTTCGTCCATTAAATTTTTCCTGCGGGAAATTTTAATGATCGTGGGAACGGAAAAATAGGTGATTAAAAAAGAAAATAAAAAACCAAAGCCTACTTTTACATAAAAAATAGGAATCCCTGACTGGTTTAAGAACAATTCAAAATTCTTCATTTTTTTTCTATTCAAGTACTTTGAAGGCTTAACGACTAAAAACCTTGTGTCTGGCTTATGAGCTAAGTAACACAGTACTTACATTTGTGTTTACACTAATTTTCTTATCAGTTTTTTCTGCCCTGCAAAAAACAACAGATAGTATATCTTTTTTTTCAGTGGCAAAGATAGCAGATAATTCTTATCAAAACGATTATAATTCAATATATCTTTCAATTTCAGTTCTCTATCTTTGATAAATATCTCTAATTTTGCCGACATATCATAAAAAGTTCTTTCGTCTTTTACAAAAGCAAGATAAGCCAGAAAAGAATACACTCCTTCAAAAATCTGAAAATTTTTAAGTTCTTTCTTTCTGCCGGAATATCCGGACTTTTCAAAAACCTCTTCTACATCTATTACCGCTTTCAGAATATCCAGTCCTTTTTCCGTATGGGTTTTGGTAATGGAATCGGTACGTTCAAGATACTGATAATGGAAATTCTGCGTTTGAGAAATGGTGTCGCATTCCAGCAAAAGCTGGGGGATTAACTGAATATCCTCAAAATGCGCCCCTTTTTTAAATCTTTTGTCCCTAAAAAGTTCTTTTTTAAACAATTTGTTGCATGCAAAGTAGCTGAGATCGGAAAAAACGGAAAAATTATTTCCGAGATCAATTTTTTCCGGCATATTGGGAATCTGTGTAAGTTTTTGCGTTACTTTTCCGTTTTCATCTACTTTCTGAATATTGCAGATTACGATCTTCGACTGATGTTTTTCAGCAAGATGTACCATTTCTTCAAACATGGAAGGCGCAACATAATCATCACTGTCTACAAATCCGAGATAATCTCCTGTTGCTTGATCGATGCCGAAATTCCGCGCATCACTCAAACCGCCGTTTTCTTTTATAAAAGGCTTAATTTTTTCGGGATATTTCTGCGCATACTCCTGAATAATGTGTTCAGAATCATCTTTGCTTCCGTCATTTACGACAAGAATCTCAATATTCTGATAGGTTTGACGGACTAATGAATCCAGACATTTTGCGAGATAATTTTGGACATTATAGACGGGAACAATAACAGAAACTTTTGAGGGAACATTTTTCATACATTATATTTTCGTCAGTCGTGCATTCAGCCAGCCTTTTTTGGCATCATCAAAATCTTTTCGGGAACAGGGAACGCAGTTTTCTATATTTTCATCGTCCCCGAAATACCAGAGATTACTGAAAGTATCCCGTTTGAAGGCATATTGTCTGTCGTCTACCAAAACATAAAACACTTCATAATGTCTTTCTTTCGGGTGTGATCTCTGAATATTGATTCCTTCGATCAGATACCAGATCATTTGTGCGAGAAGCTGTTGATTCAGCTGGTTTTCGGAGTAAATATTATAGTTGAAAATCCCGACAGACTTTAAATTTTCACTTAAACCGATTTCCTTCATGTATGCGCAGACTTCTCTCCGGTTCAGTCCGTTTACCTGCGGATTCATGGAAAAAGGTTCGCTGAAACTTTCGATGGCATCACAATTTACTGTCACCAGATCCGCTTTTCTGAAGAAGGGTTCTGTTTTTTCGGTAGAATTCATCATTTCAGCAAGGCGGATAATATCAAATTCAACTTCTTTGATTAATCTTACTGAATCTGCTTCATTCAGATGTTTCTGATAGCCTAAATGATGGTAATTTTTAATAGAAAAAGTTTTAGCTCCGAAAATCTTGCTTAAAAAGGTATGTTCATTAATCATTTCGCCCTGTTTCAGGGAAATAATATTGCTGATCTGGGTATAATTGATGCTTTTGGTATGGAAATTAAGCGCCGAAAAAAGCGAAAAAGCAAAATCATTGGAACCGCCCACAATCACCGGAATGGCTCTTTTGTAATGACAGGCAGACAATACTTCCTGCAGAATATAATGAGAATCCTGAACAGATTTTCCGGAAACAAGGTCTCCAAGATCAACTATCGGAATTTCAAAATCGAGCTGTGAGAGTTTATAGAATTCATTCCTGATCCCTGTAAAATCCTGAACTTCTGCATCCCCATTTGCGCCTCTGTAATCCGAAACAAAAAGAAGTACGATACTGTCTTCTTTTATTTCCTTCGTGATTCCTGCCCCGATATGCCAGTTTTCTGTCCTGAAATTTCTTGGGGAAATGATAAAATCTTCAAAATTCATTTGTAGTCTCCATTGTTTTCGCAAACTTACAAAAATATTAGAACTCTTATTTATCTCATTTTAAATACTAAAGCACTTTAAAAATCAAAATCGTTTATTCTTTAAAACTGATAAAAAATTTAATCTTAAATTTCAGATTCTAAATTAACCGTTAAAACAAAAATACATGAGCAGCACGAAAAGAGACGAATTAAAAAAACTTTTAGCCCCCATTAATAAAGAATTAAGAACACACGGTGGAAATGAGAATAAAATTAAACTCACAAAATTAAAAGAGGAACATATTGATTTTCTGTTGGAATTGCTCAATGTTCATTTAGAAAAATACAAGGATTTTGCAAGAGCTGATCTTGAAGATTTTCATGCAGAAGATATTAAAGGTCTGGTAAATTATAAAATGCCTGTAAACATTCATGAAATTGATCTTCCGGAGAGTTTCAGTGATCCTGTATCCTGGAAAATAGCGATTGGAAGGCTTAGGTTTGGTTCTACACAGGTAATCTTAGAGATAAACAACTGGGAAATTACCGACAGCACTCTGGTTGGCTGATTGATCCTAAAATCCTTTCCGCATGAATAAAATGTATAAAGACAAGCTTGAAATATTACAGCAGCGAATCCCGATCGGAGAAAGACAGGGTTTGGCTTTGTTAGAAAAAGCCGAAGGAAATACAGATAAAGCTGAAAAATATTTTACAGAAGAACGTATTTCGATCATTGTGAATAAGACCGGAATACAAGCTAAAATTGCTCTTCATCATCTTCGGGAAAATAATTTTGATATTAAGCAGACCATCAAAATAATTGAAACTAAATATTTTACCACAACGGAACTTATTTTAAAGAAAGATCATGATAAGGAGGAAGCTTTGGATAAAATCTTTTCAGCAATTGTAAAAAAATATGACTGGAAAAGAAATTTTCTGAATGCTCCCAACAAAATAAAAGATTTTCCAATCGAATTATACAGTTTTGTAACTGTAATGGAATGGCTCTATTTTGAAAACTGGGAAGATTTTGAGAGTGCTTTATTTCATCATTTCGACATGGTAACTGAACAAATGAGAACAAAGCTGAATCTGACTCAACTTGCAGATTATCTGGAAAAAGCTCAGAATATTTCAAATTCTTTTTACGAAAAATACGAAACTTCAAAAGACCATAATAATTACGTAAAAGCAACCAATGAGCTGCGCAACAATAAAGAATTTATTGCAGCAGAAGAGAAGTTTATCCTCCTGAAACCGCTCCTTGAAGAACGTCTTTATGAATTTGTAAAAACCAATATAGAGAAGTTTCCCTAAAGAATTCGAATACCAAATACGGAATGATATCCGGTGAGTGACAAAATCAGACCGGAATTGCGTACGTATACTTATGAGCTCAGAATGGATATTACTCCCTGATTTATCAATACAAATTATCGTTTTGTTCATAAAAAATCCGTTTCACAAATGTTTGTGAGACGGATGATTGTACCTAATAAAAAATTTAACTTAGAAATGAATGATTTAAATATTCTAAACAGTACCTATATTTTTTCTGATATAATTAAATTTTATATATTTTTTTCCATTTCGTTAAAGTGTTTCTGCTGATTCTAAAATACTTTGAAGTATGAAAATTATTCATCTTATGCTCTTTCTGATATTTTATGATGTACAGAATCGTCTCATCATCATATGATCGGTGTCTCTGATTAAATACTACAGAGTCCTGATCTTTCTTATTAAAAATTAAATTATCAAGTTTCACTATATCCCAGGATAACAAAGTCTCTTTATCTAAAAAATACTTAAACTCCGTTTCCCTTTCAGGACATATTTTTAAAATAATGTCATGATAAATTTTCTTATAATCAGGAATTGTTCTCATCATGCTTGGCTTTCCATTTGTATAATGTTGTCTTGGGTATTCCGTATTCCCGCATAATAGAGTCTGCACTTTTCTCTCCGGATCTCATAAGTTCCAAAATGTATTCTATAAGATTCTTAGTGTATATGTTTTTCCTGAATTTCGGAAGAGACGATATCTTTGTGGAATCGGATGCTTTAACAGGTGGAGCATACAATATAATGTGCTGGGAATACAATCTGAAAAAATCGTAATTCAGTAATTTGCTCCATTTTAAAAGTACATTGCAATCTATGCTTTCTTTTCTATACATCTCTGCAACCTCAGCTTCTGAGCATTTCAGAAAATTGCATATCCGTACTAAATCTATATCCAATTCATCCACTCTCATTTTAACATATGAGCCTATATGGATTTCTTTAAAATTTGATACTATTTTCATTTCGATGAACCACGATTTTTTTTAGAGAGGATATTCCTTACACAGTAGAGATGTATTGATAGACAATACAGCCTTGCCGAATCCGGTTATCGTAAAAAAATTATCAGAAATATCATCGGAATTTGTTCCCGTAAGTCCGTTTATGAGAAATCGGAAGTAAAATATTAATTTTTTCATTGCATTTTTTTGCAAATAAAAAGAAAATGCACAAAGGAAACCTTAAGGAAATATACTCATCTATACTCAATGATGCTACTTAGATATACTTTGAAATATAAATTAACACCAACCCACCATCAGAAGGATTTATTATAATTGAATTCATATCTGCCGACGCGGAAATCTCGGAACATCTTTTATTTAAAATCTATTTCAATGAGGAATAATAAAAATACCATCATAAATTTTCTTCTGAAAAAAATTTTAACAAGATAGCGTTCCTACGGAACGCCGGACTTCCGAATATGGTTTCTAAACAGATGAATCCGCATCAGAACTGATGCGGATTCCCTTGGTATTTTTTAGACAGACTTTTAGTTCTATTTCAAATTCATTTTGAAAAAAGCCTCAATTTTATCAAATGGAATTTTATCCATTCTATCGTACAAATCAACATGATTAGCGTTGGGAACAATATACAATTCCTTTGGTTCGGAAGCTGATGTATAGACATCTTCAGAATAGTAACGGGAATGCGCTTTTTCTCCTGCAATCAACAAGATCGGACGCGGTGAAATCATTTTTATATTGGCTGCCATGGGAAAATTGAAAAACGCAACCGGCGTTGTAGCCGTCCAGGCTGTTGTAGAATTAACAGATCTCGGATGAAATCCTCTCGGCGTTTTATAATAATCGTAAAATGCCGCTAAAACAGGATTGGAATCGGGAGGAAGCTGATCCGGCAATCCGCTTTTTATAATGATTAAGTTTCCTTTATCATCAAACGGAATTTCATGCAAAGCCACATCATATGTACCGTTTTTCGCGTCTGCCCAGCGTTGCTCACTCAGATAATCGATAATTTTGTGACGCTGTTCATCAGTATAAGAATCGGCATATCCTTTTGAAATGCTTCTGGACATATCGTACATAGAAGCCGTTGCTACAGCTTTTATCCGGCTGTCGCTTGTCGCGGCAGTTAATGCCATTCCGCTTAATCCGCAGATTGCCATAACCCCAATTTTTTCACGGTCTACATTCGGCAATAATCCTAAATAATCTACCCCCGCCGAAAAATCTTCCGTAAAAATATCAGGCGAAGCGACATTACGGACTTCACCTCCGCTTTCTCCTGTGAAAGAATTATCAAAAGCTAAGGTGATAAAACCCCGGGAAGCCAGTTCATTTGCATATAATCCTGACGACTGTTCTTTCACAGCTCCGAAAGGTCCGCTCACCACCAATGCAGGAAGTTTTTTGTTGCCCGCATTTTCTGGAGTATAGAGATCTCCCACAAGGGTAATTCCGTAACGGTTTTTGAAGCTTACTTTTTTGCGAAGTACATTTTCATGCAAAAGGAAAGTATATTGGTCTGAATGTTCCATTGTGTTTAATTTTTTAGTTTTTGACTGCTGAGCCTGGCTGAAGGAGATTCCTAAAGCGAATAAGGTCATGATAAATATTTTGACTCTATTTTTCATTATAAACGGTTTCATATGGTGAGTCTGATTCAAATTTTACAAGTACATTGTCTGAGCCTAAAGCATCCGCCAAATCATCTGCATGATCTACATTTCCAATTTTGGTATAAGCGTAAGAAGTTGAGAACGTTTTATAAAACAACACGACAACATTGTTTCCATAAAGCATGAGATCTCCATTCTGAATCTTACCTGGACTGTATGCTTTAACAGGCAAAGATTCAGGCAATTCCGCATACTTTTCATTGCTGTTAAGCTCCTTCATATCAAGCGTAAGAGGCAATAATTCTTTAAAGACTTTAGCAGTGGCGTTATCCTGTAGATTAACCTTAAATACTTTGCTGTTTATTGTGATCTTAAGATTCATTTTTTCTGTATTTGATTTTTAAATCTTTGTGCTTATCCTATTTTAAATGAATAGTTTGCCTGCAGAAACTTTCAGAACAAAAAACTCGTTTTAGTAAAAATAGAAAGTCAGCAATACTACTGGCTTTCTATTACGTAAGGCTTAAAAAGATTGTTCTGTTTCGGTATAGATAATTTCCTGAAAGTGAGGAAACATCGGGAAAGACTCCATTACTTTTTTGGCTTCTTCTGCATTTACATTTGCTAAAACCAATACGGCTCCCATATGATCATCCTTTATAAACAGATGTTTTAATGTTCCCTGTTCTACCAATTCTGTTGCTCTTGCCATTTCTTTAGGCATTAATTCGTCCAGATTTGGAATTTTAGCTAAATCATTAATTACGTTGGCGATTACTGTTTTCATTTTTTTATTTTTTTATCATTTTAAATTGTTATCAACTGTTTTAATACTGCAAATGTAGACAGGGTATCTGTTTCTTACCCTTAATCTATCTTAAGAAATACGTTTATATCGGATGTGGTAAACAAGATACTACACCATAGATTCTTCCCAGGAACCTTTGGTATCTACGCCTGCATTTCGGGCAAGTGTTTCAATAGTATTCATTTCATCCTGAGAAAGTTCTATAGCAGATGCTTTAAGCATCTCCTCTACCTGAGCAGCTTTTGTCACACCAATAATGGGCAACGTTTTTTTTGCGATCGCCCACGCGACAGCAATTTGTGCAACTGAAGCATTTTTACGCTCTCCAATAATGCGCATTGCATCCGTCAACTCTTCCAACTGAGGAAGTATCTTATTGTAGGTATTGCCTCTTCCGCTTCCTTCAGGCAAAGGATTCTGCGTATTGTATTTTCCAGACAAAGCTCCCTGCTCCAAAACCATATAAGCAAAGAATGTAATATTATTCCCATTGCAGTAGTCTAAGATTCCTGCATCTTCCGAAGAACGGTACAATAAACTGTAATGATTCTGAACGGCAGAGATTCTAAAACCTTCTTTTGCCAGAATATCATTCGCCTGTTGTATTTGCTCCAGATTATGATTGGAAACTCCCACATTCTTAACCTTTCCGCTTTTCAATAAAGGGATAAGGTGGGAAACCCATTTGGGCGCTCCTACGGGATTATGAATCCAATAAAAATCGACATACTCTGTTCCTAAGTTTTCAAAGCTTTGATGAAGCATCTCTTCCACAGGATTCGCCGATTCTTTTGCAAACTGAGGGGTAAACTTGGTTGATATGAACAGATCTTCACGCGGATAATCCTTTATAAATTCGCCCAGTACTTTTTCGGAAGATCCCATCCCGTAAACCAGTGCCGTATCCCACAGGTTAAGTCCTGATTTCACTGCCTCATCAAAAACGGGTTTTAGCTCACCGGTGGTTAAATGGTTTCCGAAAACCTGATCGCTTCCTGCAAAACCTGCTCCCCAGGACCATGTTCCTAATGCTATTTTTGGTAAATTTTTCATTGTTGAATTTTATTTGTTACTATTGGTAAGCTGTTTTGCAAGTTCTTCTCCCACACCTGCTGCGGAAGCCGGATTCTGTCCTGTAATAAGACGTCCGTCTGCAATTACATTTTTCGTCCAGTTCGATGCTGCATGATGCAATGCTCCGTGATTAATCAAAGCGGTTTCCAGAAGAAAAGGAACGATATCCGTAGCCTGAACTTCCGCTTCTTCGTCATTGGTAAAAGCAGCTAATTTTTTACCGTCTACCAGATACGTATCGTCGCTTAATGTAACGTTCACTAATGCTGCAGGACCGTGACAAACCGCAGAAACAACGCCTCCGTTTTCATAAATTTCTTTCGTCACTTTCTGTATGCCATCGCTGTCTGCAAAATCCCACATGGTACCGTGACCGCCTGCAAAAAATATTGCGGAATATCCGGAAGCATCTGCATCATCGATCTTAATGGTATTTTTTAACTGATGCTGAAATTCCGCATCATTCAGATAATGTTCATTTACAGGATCAGACACATCTAGGCTGTCTTTATCAACGGGAGGTTCCCCACCTTTAACAGACGCTAATTCATAAGGTACACCTGATTTTTCCAACTGTTCTAAAACGTGCGTTAATTCACTTAACCAGAATCCTGTCGGAATACCTGTAGATCCTTTTACATTATTGCTTGTAACAACACAAAGAACGGGTTTTAATACTGTATTCATCTTTTTGTTTTGTTTGAATTTATTTTTAGTTTGTTATATAATTCTATGAATGAAATTTGTGTTTAATCTTTCTTAGTCATTAGCATTTCACTCACCAGGGTAGCTAATCTGTGGGCATGATCTTTAGCCTTGGCTTTTATAATTTCTAAAGTTTCAAAGGGATAAACGCCGGGGATATATTGCATTCCCATGGAATAAACAGGCTCCTGAATTTCCATCCGGCAAAGTTTTGCAGTCTGGATAAGCGGAGGCAGAAAATCCCCAATCGGATAATTCATTGCTTTTCCATAATCATACAAATCTTCTGATGCGCCTGTAGTGAATGACAGAATCAGCTTTTTACCTTTCAGCTTATCTCCACCTGCGCCGTGCGCAAAACCGAAAGCATACACATCATCAATATACTTTTTCATCAAAGCCGGAAAAGAATACCAGTGCAGAGGAAACTGCCAGATAATGACATCCGCATTTACAAGTTTTTCCTGCTCAGATTTTACGTCAATCTGAAAATTAGGGTAAAGCTGGTCTAAACGGCTTATTCCGGCATCGGGAAAAAGTTTTAAAATATTTTCTAAAACGGCTGTATTGGCATAAGAATTTTCTGAATCGGGGTGTCCTGAGACAATCAGTACATTTTGCATTTTCATTTATTTTAATTTGATAATGCAAATGTAGAACGGCACGGTGCCTCTTACCCTTAATGTATCTTAAGAAATAAAATGTCTGGGTTTGGTAATATCTTTGCGTATTTTACTTAAATGCTCCGGAGTAATGCCCAAATAAGCTGCAATCTGGGTTTGCGGAAGCCTGTTGGCAAACTGGGCATATGTTTTCAGGAAAGCCAGATATCTTTCCTCGCCCGTAGAACTCATGTATTGCAGAAGCCTTCTTTGGATCGTTGTTAAATGTTTCTCCAGCAGATCACGAATAATATAATTGAATATCGGCGCTTTTTCGTATAACAACTTTAAGTTTTCCGGTGTAATGTACAAAACTTCAGAAGCTTCCAGAGTATCAATACTGAGGTTTGAAGCAGTACGCTGTCTAAAGCTCAAAGCATCAACAATAATCCAGTTCTCAGCAGCGAACTGAAGAATGTGAGTGGTCCCTTTTTCATCGATCATATACATCCGCATACAGCCTTTTACAATAAAACAGAACTTATTACAGATTTCTCCCTCGCGCAATAAAAATTCCTTTCTTTTAAAGCTATGATAGGTAAAGAACTCTTTAACAAGATCTTTTTCGGTTTCATCCAAAGCGGCAACACGTTCAAAATAATCTATAATCGGCTGATATATATTGGGGGCTTTCTTCATTTTTTTGTTTTCTCAAATTTATAAAATCATTTGATTAATAATCCTGTATTCGATTAAAAGAGAAAGAATTATTGTTTTAATTTAAAGATGAATTCATAGAAAAGCAAAAAGCACAGACCAAAATCTGTGCTTTTCTATTCTTAAAAATCCATCTACTTTTTTGCGGCAGGCTTCTTTGTTGCCGTTGTCTTTTTGGTAGTGGTTGTTTTCTTAGCGGTTGTAGCTTTCTTTGCCACAGGTTTCTTTTTCTCTGCAAAAGCTTTCGGATCCTGATCGGTAATCCATTTTTTAACCTCATCAAGAGAAATTTCTTTTAACTCCTCTCCTTCATATTTGGTATCATCTGCTTTTCTCGGAATCTTGAACATCGCCTTTCCGAATTTGATGAAAGGTCCCCATCTTCCGTTTTCAATAGAGATCTTTTCTTTTTCCCATTGCTGGATGTATCGGTTCGCTTCTTTTTCGAGTTTGGCATCAATTAATTCATTGATGTCGCTTTGAGAAAGGTTTTCAAAATCGTATCGTTTTGGAACGTTTACGAAAATATCTTTGTACTTGATGAAAGGTCCGAATCTTCCCGTTCCTTTCGTTACCGGTTCACCTTTATAGGTTGCAATCGGCGCATCGGCGATTTTCTTTTCGTTGATAATCTCTTCTGCACGTTTCTGATCTATAGAAAGCGGATCTTCCCCTTTCGGAATGCTGATGAACGTTTCTCCCCATTTCACATACGGTCCGAATCTTCCGACTCCCACAGAAACCGGCTGTCCGTCCACTTCATTTAAATCGAATGGAAGCTTGAACAGTTCCAGCGCTTCTTCAAAAGTAATGGTTGCAATATTCTGTCCCGCCATTAACGAGGCAAAGATCGGTTTTTCTTCATCGTCTGTTTCCCCGATCTGAATCATTGCTCCGAATCTTCCGATTCTTGCGTGAACATTTTTCCCTGTTTTCGGATCTACTCCCAGAAGTCGGTCTCCCGTTGCCCGGTCTGCATTTTCTTCTACATCTTCAATTCTCGGATGGAATTTCGAGTAGAAATTCGTCATCATTTCTTTCCATTTCTGGTCACCGTTTGCAATTTCGTCGAAGCTCTCTTCTACTCTTGCCGTGAAACCGTAATCTAAGATTTCTTTAAAATTATCGGTTAAGAAATCACTTACAACTTCACCCGTGTCCGTTGGAACGAATTTATTTTTATCCCCTCCGAATTTTTCATCAAGGACTTCTTTTTTAATGGTATTGTTGGTTAAAGAAATTTTCACCACTTCTCTCGTCTGCGGTTCAATTTCTCTTTTATCCACATATTCACGGTTCTGGATAGTCTGAATGGTCGGTGCATACGTCGATGGACGACCGATTCCCAATTCTTCCAGTTTTTTTACCAGACCTGCTTCGGTATATCTTGCGCTCGGTCTTGTGAATTTTTCGGTTGCGGTTATTTTTTTATAGTCTAAAATTTCTCCTACGGTAACTTTCGGAAGCAATTTTTCGTTGTTTTCTTCGTCATCTTCTTCAGCTTTTACAATTCCGTAAGCTTTCAGGAAACCGTCGAAAATAATGACTTCACCCTGTGCTTCAAAATGCTGCGGAAGTTTTGCGTTCCCGATTTCAATTACCGTTTTCTCAATTTTAGCATTCGCCATCTGAGAAGCGAGTGTTCTTCTGTAGATTAACTGGTATAATCTGTTCAATTGGGCATCTCCCACTGTTTTCACAGCGAAATCTGTAGGACGGATCGCTTCGTGCGCTTCCTGTGCAGAAGCCGATTTTGTGGTATAATTTCTCGGTGCAGAATATTCCGCTCCGTATTCTGATATAATTTGTTTTTTTGCGCCTTCAATCGCTTCCTGAGAAAGGTTTACCGAGTCGGTTCTCATATAGGTAATGTATCCTTCTTCATATAATCTCTGCGCAAGACGCATCGTGTTCGTTACATTATATCCTAGTCTTGAAGAAGCTTCCTGCTGCAATGTAGAAGTGGTAAAAGGTGCAGAAGCAGAACGTGTTCCGGGTTTTGTTTCAACATTTAAAACTTTAAACTCGGTGGTTTTTGCCTGTTCTAAGAATTTTTCAGCCTCTTCTTCTTTGTCGAAATCCTTTTTAAGTTTCGCAGAAATTTCCTGCTTTGTTTTATTTAAGAAAATTCCGTCCAGTTTAAAACTTGCTTTCGGTACAAACTCACGGATTTCTTTTTCTCTTTCCACAATTAATCTTACGGCAACGGACTGTACTCTTCCCGCAGATAATCCCGGTTTTACTTTTTTCCATAGAACCGGAGACATTTCAAAACCTACGATCCTGTCGAGAACTCTTCTTGCCTGTTGAGCGTTGACGAGATTCTGATCGATATCTCTGGGATTTTCAATAGATTTCAGAATGGCATTTTTGGTAATTTCGTGGAAAACAATTCTTTTTCTGTTTTCGGGCTTCAGTTTCAGCTCTTCTGCCAAATGCCATGCAATAGCTTCTCCTTCACGGTCCTCATCGGAAGCCAGCCAGACCATATCGGCTTTTTTCACGGCAGCTTTCAGTTCGGTTACCAATTTCTTTTTGTCGGCAGAAACTTCGTAATCCGGACTGAAGGTCGACAGATCAATCCCCATTCCTTTTTTAGGCAAATCCCGGATGTGTCCGAAGCTTGATTTTACCTCGAAATCCTTACCTAAATACTTTTGAATAGTTTTTGCTTTTGCCGGTGACTCAACGATTACTAAATTTTTCGACATTCCAGAAATTTTTGCAAAAGTAAAGTTTTTTTATTAGATAGTTTTTTTGAATTACATTTTATTTAATAATTCAAGCGGCGCAACGAAGACTCTGTAGATAATTCCTTCGAAAGTAAAGCCCTTTCCGGACATCTCTACTCTATATAATAATGAGAAAATAATGATGAAAAGGGTAATGTAAAATTTACGGCTGATCACAATGGGTTCGAATGCGTAAATGCTGCGTTCTTTCCTTAACAGCAAAGCAAAGAGGACAATTATGAGCATCATGTGAATATACATCCATCTTCCCCAATCGATGGCGAGATAAAACAAGGGAAATGAAAACAAAAAGGCTGCGATTAACAATATAGATAAAATCTTTCGGTTGTTTAGAAATTTTAAATAATACCCGATATGAAAAATACTTATTGCTAAACTTAAAAAATAAAGAACATATTCGCTGCTGTGCTGTCTGATATAATCTCTTTCATTGATGTTCCAATAAAAAATTCCGTAGGTAGGATGAACTCCTCTTTCACAAAGAATCTGAAGAGATCTTCCTTCGTTTACATTTTTACCAAAAGCCAGGATTAAAAGCGTGGGGATTCCAACGGAGAGAAAATATTTGAGATATCTTTTAAATTCAAATTTTCCTGTTTTCAGATATAAAGCAATCGCAAAATACGGGACGTAAAACAAAACAACTTCGTGCAGAAAGGTCGTTACGAAAAGTGCAATACAGAAAAAATATTCTTTGTTCTTCGATAGTTTGTCGTTGTCTAGCAAATAGGCAAACCATGTAAATAAAAGAAAAACGATAAATTCTTTTTTTCCGACATAGGTTACTGTATTTAAAAGTCCCACAAAACCAATGGAAGACAGTAAAAGTGAAAAATAAAGAAGATCGGTGACTTTATACCGGATAAGTTTGGTATACAGCCAGAAAAATCCTGAGATAATTAAAAACTGAACAAAATAAACAAGATAATTCAGCCGTAATCCGGTAAGATCCTGCAACAGGAAAAAGAAACTTCCGGAAAGACCTCTCCTTTTAAATCCTCCATCCTGATAATTGATGAGCCAGTCTCCAAGAATATATCCGTCGTCCTTAAGATTGTAATAGTAAGTGAATACAAGCGTATAAACAGCCGTAACTGCAATTAAAAAATAGATACCAATTTTAATATTGAAATTCGATACGACTTTTTCTAGCCTCATAATGTGTTTTGAAAAATTTGGAACAAAAAAAGAGAAACAAAACAGCTTTCAGTTTGTTTTCATTATTTAAGACTCAAAAATAATGATTTTAACTTAATTACCGTTTTATTTCTCTTCGGGTTGCTATTTTATATCAATTATTCCTTAATGATTTTTACTATCTCTTTTGAATCGTTAATTCTCAGCAAATAGGTTCCGGTCATTAATGACGAAAGACTGGTTTTTCCGTTTTCAAATTTTCCGGATTTCACCAGTTGTCCGGACATATTGTAAATCTGATAATAATATCCGTTTCTGCTATCCGGTGTTTTGATGTACAGTTCCTCTTTTACAGGATTCGGAAAGAAGGAAATCTTATCCTCTCTAATCGCCTGAACATCATTTTTACTTAGAGCCGCAGAAGGCTTTGAAGCTGGCAAAGAAGTGATCTGAAGCTTAGGAATTACCCCTTCTTCATTTCCTTCGGCATCATATTTAATTTTTACGCAACGGCAGCTCATCCCGAAATACGGATCGTTGTTATCATGAAAAGCGATCATTCGGTTGGCGGTAGAAGCGGCATCAAATAAAATATTAACCGGTCTTCCGATATAATTTGAATTCAGAGCGGCAGTCCACACTCCGGGATACTGATAATTGATGAAATTATACGTTCCTGTTGCCGTTTGGTTTGCTGTTACACTTCTGAAACCACGCGATCCGGAATTCGGATAGTTTCCTGTTTTGTAAGACGAATCGTTAAACATATATCCGATGGTATAACTCGCAGAAGCACTTCTTCTAACTCTCTGTCCCAGATAATCTGTAATGATGCTGTATGAAGTGGCTGCATTTTTATCTTTTTTATACCATGGAGTGAATCCGAAATCCTGTCCCGTTGATATCATAACTCCGGTAAGATCAGGAATTCTCCATCCTTCCGGACAAGGATCAAACGGCGATTTTTTGCCTCCTCTTCCCCATCGGTCGGGAGCAAGATTGGGCTCATTGGCGAGCCAGTCTGTTCCGTTGGTATAAACCGGAGTTGTGCTGTTATACGGTGCAAATGCACTCGGAATCATATAAACCAAAGGATTTTTCACAGAGTACGACAATACTTTTGAAACTTTGTCTGAAATTTTATCCGCCGCCAAAACATTGGCGTTTGCCGAATTGCTGTAGGTATTGTAGGGCACAATATAATTTCCGGCTAAATCATTATAGGAAGCCGCAGAAAGTGTTGTGTAGGTTAAAGTTCCATTTGCGGTATTTCCAAGATAAACAGGATAAGACGTTCTGTCGTCTGCATATTGGAAGATCGGCAACGGATCTTTCCTTCCCCACTGATAATGAAGTCCTGTGGAAGCTTTAATTTTTGCCAGTTCTGCTGCAGTTGGCGTTAACGGATTCGCCACAACAGGAAAAGCATCGGTCGCGCCAAGATTTCTATCCATAAATTCTGTCTGAAAAACATTATCTGCCTTCGGAACGTAATTTACATAGTTCGTTACTGAAGTTATGGGTAATTCTGTTGTATAATTATAAGAACCTACCGCCGTATCAGTTATCCAGATATGCCATGACCAGTACACCGGATTGGTGATGCTACCGTTATGCAGAGTTACCACCGCATTTCCGCTCTGGTTTGGATTAATGGTAACTGCAATTTTGGAGGAAGAAATTGCCCCCAGAGAAGCCGGTGAAGGATTAACAATGGTAACACTATTCACTAAACCTGTATTGGTTGTCCACAGAACATTGGCTTTAAGATTATTAAAGTTAACTGAGTTTAAAATATCTTTGTTATTCAGAAGCTGACTTTGTACAGAAAAGGCTTTGCTAACAGGAATTTCCACGGTAAAAGCTGAAGTATTTTTTACCACCTGATACGTATTCGGGTTATTCAAACCTTCACGATATTCAGTTTCGGAAACGATATATTCTGTAGGGAAATCATATTCGTTTACCACATACAGAGGATCTTTTATACATCTGCAGCCTGCAGCATCTGTTGTAGAATTTCCGGCAAGCGGAAAATACCAGTACCGACCTTTTACATCAGGATAATTAGAATCCGGAATATCCGACTGCATTTTATCAGGAATTAAAAACAGTGTTCTTGCTCCTACCGAAGGCGTGGAATCAAAATGTCTTGCCATCGTTGCGGTCCATAAGGTGGTCTGATGCTGATCCGTAAACTGCCCCTGATGCGCATTCCAAACAATTGCTCCCGTTCCGGGAAAAATTCCCATATCCAAACCTCCCGCATTTGAAAGATCAAAACCGAAATTTGGATACAGCTTAAAATTGGTCATAAAACCTGGTGTTACTGAATCCGTAGGCTTTATTTTATGGTAATTATTGCTTTCGAAAACATTTTTGGACATATTTGTTCTTACGCCAAAAGGAGAAAAATCTACACGGATATCATCAACATAAGCAGGCGACGCTAAATTGGCTACCAATACCGAAGGAATACGCCATCCGTTCGGACAGGGATCGTAAGGAGATTTGCTCCGGTAAGGCTGCGCACCAATATCTTTATTATATCCTGAAGTAACTTTTCCAAGAGAATTATCTGACCAAAGATTGAGTTCCGGTAGCTGGCTGTCATTTAAGCCCGGCATTCTGCCAAACCAATTAACCATAAGATTTGCATTGTTGTTATAATAAGCAATTCCTGAGTTATCATCTTTATTGACGTAGATTAAACTCAAAGGATTTTTTACCGACAGCTTCAGATTATTGGAAACCGTTGCATTGGAAAGCAGTACAAATTTTCTTAAATTATCAAAATTAGCAGCTCCTGTAAAGTTTTTGGCTCCCCTATGTCTAACCCTTCCTATTGATCCTGAAACTTCGTAGAAATCATTCCCCCGGTAAACCAATGGCGGAATGGGATCTTTTCTTCCCCACTGATACAACAGTCCTCCGTTCCTGTTCCAGTCGTTTGCAGTGATAGAACTGCTTATCGCTCCAAGATTCCTGTCCATCCATTTCCATTCCTCATCGGGAATCGTTTCGATGGTTCCGTCTGCTTTTTGTCTTTTCACCTCGGGATAACTTTTATAGGCAGATCCGTTGGAAGGGTCATCTGTAACCCAAACGTGCCACGACCAATAGATTTCTCCATCTACCCTGAAGGCAATGACAGCATTTCCCTTTTTAGATTTATTTACCGGAACTTTAATTTTAGCATATTCTCCGGAATCTATTATCTCAAGCTGATAAACAGGATCCGATTTTATTAAGCCATGAACATCCTCCCAGAGAACATCTGCCGTTATTTTACCGGAAGGAATTCCTGTTCCGCCCAGTAATTTATCCTGTCCCCACATTGCATAAGCTTTTTTTACTGGAATGTAAATACCACTGCTGCTTTGTGTTGGGTCAAAAATATAACTGTTGGGCGCTTTTGTCCAATCCGCAGCTAATAATTTTCCATTAATGGTAACAAGATGATCTTCTTTTTGTGAAGATTTCACTAAAGAATCTGAATATGAGGAATATATTTTTTTTGATACTGTCCAACCAGAGTTCTTTGTTTCAGGACTTTCTTTTGCATAAGCTTCATATGCAAACAGGCAACTTATAAGTGCCGCAAGATTTGTAAATGACTTTTTCATATCCTTGAATTTGTGATGTTATCAAACTAGTACAACATTTAAACCCTTATTAAAAAAATCAGATTATTTTATAAAAGTACATTATAATAAAATAAATTTATAAAACAATTATCTACAATTTATAATTACAGATGCTAATATCTCATTTCAAACTTAGGTTATACGAAATTAAGGCATTTTTCATCAACTTTTTACATATTAGTTATAAAGTTGAATTAATTTTAATACTCTGATAATTCGGCAGATAATTAAATAAAAAAGACAACGCAAAACAGCATTGTCTTTTTTATTTATAAAGGTCTGAAGCCATTTTATGGTAAAATATGATTCTTATAAAGATCCCATGTGAAGTTTCCGTTTACAATATTCTTAAAGCTTGAGAAAACGACAAAGTTGAACACTGTAAGAGCGATTATAAAAGCATAGATCAACTTTTTTGTATTTTCCGAAACCACGTACATTGCATTGGGAATGATAATATATGCAAAACCGATGAATACTCCCGCAAGTCTTGAAGAGAAAATAGGATTATCTCTGAAAATGAAATAAAAACAAACCCCGATTACAACATAAGCACGATGGTATTCATAATAAGGAAATTTCTCTTTCATCTTTTCATCAAAAACAAAAAGGAAAAAGGTGAGAATTGCCATCATCACTTCAGGAATACCGATCGCCCCGTTAAGCCTTTCCACCGTTTCATCTACATAACCGTTAAAACCTATGGAAACGGTACTGTCTGAAGCAATACTCGTCATAAAATCCCCAAAGACGCGATACACTTCAAACGGAGACAGGAAAACAGAGGTAATAATCATAAAAAGCATTACAAATCTGTTCAGCGGTATTCTTACCAACCAGTACATCGGTATTAGGATATAACAAACCGTATGCACCCCCGCTGCAAGATAGATACAGAGAAGATAAGCAATCAGTTTTCTTTCTTTAATGTATCTTATTCCAAAATAAGCAATAAATGAAGCAAGATTTTGCCGGATCTGACCGCTTTCCCCGATAAAAAAGCCGGGAATGAACATGAAAAGCATAAAGGTAAACGGATAAAACGTATTATCATCCGTATATTCTACTTTAAAGTAAACGGCGAGAATGGCAATAACCAAGGTTAGAATATAAAACGGCGCATCGAAGACATTCAGCAAAATTTTATTGATGAATACATACAGCCACTCTACTTCAATCGGCTGAGGCCCCTTCATTCCCAAACCCTTCATAATGAGCGAGATGTAATCTTTGGTATCCGAATACACGTAAATCCCACGATAACTACCGTAATCCGGCCCTACCTGATCGCGAAGTCCTGCAATAATCATGAGATATATTCCCAAGAACCAAAGCCATTTTTTTTCAACCTTACCATGAAAAACTTCCTGATAGCTGAAAAACAGCATATAGAGAATGGCAATAATATAATATGGATGCAGTAAACTCATCTTTCCGGTAAACTATTTTTAAACTGATAAGAAGCCGTTACGATTCCCGTAATCAGCAAAGGCATAAACAATCTGGTTTCCCAGAAAAGCCCTACTAAAGTAATCATTAAAAGATACGGCAGCGCAAAAAACAAATATTTTTTCATCATTATTTTTCCGGTATCATCAGAAAAACTGTAACTGAAATAGATACCTAAAATTCCGAATAAAAGTCCTGTAAGATTATAAGGACTTGTGAAATTTTTAATTAAATAAATTCCCTCCACAAAAGAAGCTTTCTGCGGAATAACCAGCCTTAAAGCAATGTAAGGAAGCACAAACGCAATCACCAGCAAAAAAGTTTCTTTTATGAAAGCGAAATTCCTGTTCTTCAGATTTTCAGGATCAATAAAAACCGCTGCAAAAAAAGCGATATTGAGACAGGCAGTTTCCCGCACAAAAGTTGAAATAAATATCACAATACTTAATCCCAATAAATCCGTAGGTTTTTTATGCTGTAAATATTTTAACGTTAAAAACATTCCAAAAACATAGAAAAAGATCGCGATACAGTCGCAATTGGTCGGAACATACTGAAGAATAACGATAAAAAATACAGCAATAAGATGAACCATTCTTCTGATTTTCCGGTTTGAAAGAATTTCTACGGGCTTCAGTTCAAGAATTTTATCTAAAATTACTGAAGTCAGAAGAAAAAAGAAAACATTGATTAAAAATGTACTGTGGTAAAACAACGAACCCTGCTTCAAAAGAAAACTTTTTGCAAAAGGAAGATCATTATTTACAATGGAGGTTATCGCTTCTGTAACGTGTACACTGAGGTAATTCGGGATTACACGATATGCATAGACCGACGAAAACATAAAATCCGGCGCTTTTTCCCAAGACTTGATTCCTACAACGTAAGAAGTCTCAAATCCGTAATAGGACATGAAAAAGAGAAGGAAAGGAAAGATTATAATAAATAAAAATCCGTTTATTTTTTCATCAAATAGTTTAAACATATCAAAACCTAAGTTCAGACTTAGTCAATTTTTGTTTTAAAACACGCTTCATCAATTGGGAACTTTTGCAAAAGTATATTTTTTTTTCATTTTTACTAAATATTTTATTGATTTTCAGATAAAACTTGTGATAAAAAATTTTGAACTCCCCCCGAAAAATTTAAATTTGCAAACCTGATTTTTATAATGTAATGCATCGTTTTTTCATATTTTTATATTATCTGATCTCTAAAAACAAACTTCTGTCCGTATTTTTTTCGGTCGGAATCGCCGTTTTGTGTGTCTTTTTCGCTTCAAAAATCAATTTTGAGGAAGACATCAATCAGATTATTCCTAAAAACGAAAAATCCGATCTTACCGCAAAAGTTCTGAAACAGCTCAATTTTTCAGACAAGATCATCGTGATTATCGAAAACAGATCCAAAGAAGAAAATTTTCAGCTTTCGGAGACTGCGGATGCCTTTTTACATCAAATTGAACCTCTGGAAAAATACATCGGTTCGGTTCAGGGAAAAGTAAATGACAGTGAAATTTCGGAAACCTTTGATTTCGTCAATCAGAATCTGCCTTTATTTCTGAATGAAAACGATTACAAAGAAATTGAGAGAAAACTTCAGAAAGACAGCATTGCCAAACAGGTTGAAAACAACTACGTTTCTCTGGTTTCGCCCACCAGTCTTGTTACCAAAGAATTCATTAAAAAAGATCCGCTCGGAATAACTTTTCTGGGAATCAAAAAACTCAATGCTTTAAACATCAGCAAAGATTTTAAGCTGGAAGACAATTACATCGTAACCAAAGACGGAAAAAACCTGCTGCTTTTTATTGATCCCAAAAACAAAAGCAACGACACCAAAAACAACGAAACATTTGTTAATCAGCTAAATACCATCAAAGAAAACCTCAACGCAAAATTCAGAGGAAAAACAGAAATCAGCTATTTTGGTTCGCCTGTCATTGCGGTTGCGAATGCACAACAGATCAAAAAAGACATTCAGAATACGGTTATTATTTCAATGACTGTGCTTCTTCTGATCCTTATTTATTATTTTAGGAATGTTTTTACACCGATTATTGTATTTCTTCCGACGGTTTTTTCGGTTTTACTCGCTCTTTTGATTTTGTACTTTGTTAAAGATAAAATTTCAGCAATTTCTCTGAGCGTGGGAGCCATTTTGATAGGAATTACGATTGATTACGCCCTTCACATTCTGACGCATTACAAACACAACAACAATATTGAAGAGCTTTACAAAGAAATTACGCAGCCTATTATTTTAAGCAGCGCAACAACAGCCGTTTCTTTTTTATGCCTTGTTTTTGTACGTTCGGAAGCATTGAAAGATCTGGGACTTTTCGCTGCCATAACGGTTATTTTATCTTCCGTTACGGCTTTAATTATCATTCCGCAACTGTATCATCCGAAGAAAAAAGAAAAAGCAGTCAATGCAAATTTCATCGATAAAATCGGTTCGTATCCGTACGAAAAAAACAAACCTTTAATTATTATATGTTCGGTTATTATCATTGCGTGTCTTTTCGGATTCAGGAAAGTAGGTTTTAACGAAGACATT
This sequence comes from Chryseobacterium sp. 2P, assembly GCF_059579425.1. Classification (NCBI taxonomy): domain Bacteria; kingdom Pseudomonadati; phylum Bacteroidota; class Flavobacteriia; order Flavobacteriales; family Weeksellaceae; genus Chryseobacterium; species Chryseobacterium sp. 2P. Next base: position 158,994 of record NZ_CM184194.1, on the reverse strand, counting down.
GGCGATCTGAATTATATTCCGAAAGATTTAAAAATAAGCGAAGCAAAACTTCAGAAGTTATCCGATATTACGTCAAAATCCATCTACACGATTTCTTACGGCGATTCCGAAGAACAGGCTTTATCGAGAAATTCTGAGCTGAGCCAATTTTTAGAAAAAGAAAAAAAAGAAGGAAAAATTTTAAGCTACAATTCTCTCGGAAATGTAGTTTTGTCTGAAAAAGATCAGCAAAAAAGAATTGAAAACTGGAAAAAATTCTGGGATGAAAATAAAAAGAATCAAACTGTTTCTGAATTAATTAAAAACGGAAATCAATTCGGATTTAACAATTCTGCCTTTGATCAGTTCAATGAAAATTTAAATAAAAACTATTCTACATTAACTTTAAAAGACTACGAAAAGGTAAAAGCACTCCAGATTTCTGAATTTCTGAGTCAGGAAAACAATTTTTACACGGTTTCCAATGTGGTAAAAGTAGACGAAAAGAAAAGAGATGCCTTCATTAAAGACGTTGAAAAAAAGCATGATGCTTTGGCAATCGACCGTCAACAAATGAACGAAAACTTTCTGGGTTTGTTGAAAAATGATTTTAACACGTTAATCAATTATTCCCTTTTGGCGATTATTTTAACGATTATTGTGTTCTTCCGTAATTTTGAATTAACGGTTCTCACGATGTTCCCGATTGTTTTAACGGGAGTCGTTACAGCGGGAATTCTTTACTTTTTAGGTCTGGAACTGAACATTTTCAGCACCGTTGTCTGTACTTTGGTTTTCGGAGTCGGAGACGATTTCAGTATTTTTCTTACGCAGGCGATGCAGAAAGAGCATACGACAGGAAAAAACGAACTTCCAACGTACAGAACATCCATTATTCTGGCGGTTTTCACGACCATTTTATCCATCGGTTCATTAATTTTCGCCAAACATCCTGCTTTGCATTCATTAGCTTTGGTGGCTTTAATCGGGATGTTCTCCGTGATCATCATCACCTCAACCTTATATCCGTTCTGGTTCCGTTTGCTGATTACGAACAGGGCTAAAAAAGGACTTTCGCCGGTTACCTTCAGATTATTTTTCAATGCAGTATTGTCTTTCCTGTATTATGGATTGGGCGGATTGCTGTTTTCCGCCATCGGAAGCATCTTTGTGAAGCGATCGAAAGGCAAAACATTAAACTTTATTAAATTAATTTTAGCGAAGTTTTTAACTTCTGTTCTTTATACGAATCCATTTGTAAAGAAAAAGCTCATTAAAAACCCGAATGAAGATTTCATCACACCTGCAGTCATTATCGCCAATCACACTTCGTTTCTGGATACATTGGCTCTAGCCATGACAACGCATAAAATCATTTATCTGGTGAATGACTGGGTGTACAACTCTCCTGTTTTCGGAAAAATCGTGAGAGCATTAGGATTTTATCCCGTTTCTCAGGGTATTGAAAACGGAATGGAAAAGCTGAGAGAAAAAGTAGATCAGGGTTATTCTCTGGTTGTTTTTCCGGAAGCAGAACGGTCTTACACCAATGATATCAAAAGATTTCACAAAGGAGCTTTTTATATCGCAGAAGAATTCGGACTGGATGTGGTTCCGGTATACATTCATGGAAATTCTGAAGTACAGCCGAAAGGAGACTTTATCATTTATGACGGTTCAATTACCGTAAAAGTGGGCGACAGAATTGATAAAAATGACGAACGCTTCGGGAAAAACTATTCCGAAAGAACGAAAAAGATCAATGCTTTTTTCAGGGAGCAGTTTGCGAAGTTACGAAGTGAGCTGGAGGATGAAAATTATTTTAAGAAAAAACTCTTCCTGAGCTATCTGTATAAAGATAACGAAGTTGTACAGGAAGTAAAAGAAGATTTTAACAAAAATAAATCGGTTTGTTTTGAACTGAATAAACACCTTCCGAAAGACGCCAATATTCTGCACATTGCAGATGATTTCGGGCAGAAAGATGTTTTACTCTCGCTTCAGCAGGCGAGCCGAAGAATCTTCAGCTTAATGAAAGATGAAGAAAAAAGACAAATCGCCGAACAGATTTATTTGGTAAAAAGAAGGAAAATTAAATACATAAAAAACAGTACGGAAATTGATAAAAAGATAGATATTCTTCTGGTTTCAGATAAAAACTTCAAAGCAGACCGAATGGAAAATCTTCCTGAAACCATCATTTTTATGAATGTGGAAAATACGTTACCGGAAAATAATAATTATACACTGAAATTCAGTTCAGAAGCTTTAAAAGTATTTCGTTCTGAATAATAAATATGAAAAGCATATTTTTGTAAACGATTAAGGAGAACCCATGCAAAAAGATATACTCGTTATATACTATTCACAAACCGGACAGCTTACCGATATTGTAAAAAATATTGCCCGCCCTTTTGAAGCCAAAAAGGAAGAGTACCGTGTAACATACTACAACATTACGCTGAAAAAAGACTTCCCTTTTCCGTGGCCGAATGATGTATTCTTCAATACCTTTCCGGAATCTTATCTTCAGATCCCGAGTGAAATTCTGCCGCCACCGGAAGAAGTGGTTAACAAAAAGTTTGATTTGATTATCTTTGGTTATCAGGTTTGGTATTTAACACCGTCCATCCCGATCATTTCATTCCTGAAAAGTGGTTTTGCGGAAAACATCCTGAAAGATACTCCGGTTGTTACCGTTTCGGCAACGAGAAATATGTGGATGTATTCTCAGGAAAAACTGAAAGTATATTTAAAGAACTTAAACGCCAAATTGGTAGGAAATATCGCTTTGGTAGACCGACACGACAATTACACCAGTGTTCTTACGATTCTTCGCTGGATGACCACCGGAAAAAAAGAAAAATCGGGAATTCTTCCTGCCGCCGGAGTTTCGGATGAAGAAATAAAAGGTTCTGTAAAATACGGAGAAACTATTGAAAAACATTTCAGCAGAAATGATCTGGATACTTTACAGCCTGATCTGGTGAGAAACGGAGCCGTGGAAATCCGCGCTTTTCTGGTAAGAGTGGAAAAAGTGGGAAACAAAATTTTCACCATCTGGTCAAACCTCATCATGAAGAAAAAAGAAAAACGACCATTGCTTATTAAATTCTTTAAGGTATATTTGATGGCTGCGATATGGATCATTTCACCTATCGTATTGGTTTTACACTTATTAACAACACCTGTTTTCTGGTTTAAAAGAAAGAAACAAAGAGAATATTTACAAGGAATTAATTTAAAATAGAATGTACGACGTATTTATAACAAAAGCATCAAAATACCTACCCAATGAGCCGGTTTCTAATGATGAAATGGAAACGTATCTTGGTTATATAAACGGTGCAAAATCTAAAGCGAAAGCTCTTATTTTAAGAAATAACAAAATTACGACAAGATACTACGCGTTAGATAAAGAAGGAAATCCTACACATACCAATGCCCAGATTACGGCAAAAGCCATTGAAGGACTTTTTGATGAAAACTTCAAAAAGGAAGACATGAAACTATTGTCTGTGGGAACTACTTCTCCGGATCAGCTTCAGCCTTCTCACGCATCCATGGTACACGGCGAACTGAACATCGGGAAATCTATCGAAATAAATACCGCAACCGGATTGTGCAACTCCGGAATGAATGCTTTGAACTACGGATTCCTTTCTGTAAAAGCAGGAGTTCAGGATAAAGCAGTCTGCGCAGGTTCCGAGAGAATGTCGGCTTGGATGACGGCAGATAAATTCAACCATGAAGCAGAAAATCTGGCTTTACTGGAAGAAAGACCCATCATTGCTTTCAAAAGAGAATTTTTAAGATGGATGCTTTCCGACGGAGCAGGCGCTTTTTTACTTGAAAACAAACCAAGAGAAAACGCAACAAATCTTAAAGTAGAATGGATTGATTTCTATTCTTACGCACACGAGATCGAAGCCTGTATGTATGCAGGATGCGAAAAACAGGAAGACGGAAGCCTGAAATCATGGGCAGATTATCCGTCCGACGAATGGCTGAAACAGTCTATTTTTGCATTGAAACAGGACACAAAAATTTTAGATAAATATATTCTGGTAAAAGGTGCTGAAAGTTTAAGATCATCTTTTGATAAGCATGAACTTGATCCGGAATCAGTCGACCATGTTTTGGCGCATATTTCTTCAGGATACTTTAAAGAAGGGCTTAAAGAAGAATTTGCCAATGTAGGATTGGATTTCCCTTGGGAAAAATGGTATTACAACCTTTCTGAAGTTGGAAACATCGGAGCAGGTTCTATCTTCATCGCTTTAGAAGAATTAATGAATTCCGGAAAGCTGAAAAAAGGAGAAAAAGTATTGCTTTGTGTTCCTGAAAGCGGAAGATTCGCTTATTCCTGTGCTTTGCTAACGGTTTGCTAATGGAAAACAAATTACCAACCTCCGATCAGGACTTTGTGGAAAGCTTAATTCCGCAGCGATTTCCTTTTGTGATGGTCAACAGCATTTCAGAATATTTAGAAAGCCACCTGATTTCAGGTTTTGAAATTAAAGAAGACAATATTTTTGTTCAGAACGGCATTTTTCAGGCTTCAGGTTTGATAGAACATCAGGCGCAGAGTGTTGCTTTACACACCGGCTATAAATTTTACCTCTTAGGAAAAGAAGCTCCTACAGGATATATCGGAGCCATTAAAACCTTTGAAGCGTATACTTTACCAAAATTGGGCGATACCTTAACTTCCGAAGTTTCTATTATCAATGAAATGATGGGCGTAACTTTAGTAGATGTTGTAACAAAGCTAAACGATGAGGTTATTGCAAAATCTCAAATGAAAACGGTTGTAATGTAATGTATACTTAGGTAGACCTCATAGGTTTTTGAAACCTATGAGGTCTGGTAAAATAAAATAGAAATTTCAATGAAAATCAAGGAAGAAAACATCATCAATATCCACAACTTTCTCCCGCATCGCGAACCGATGCTGATGACAGATTACATTCTGGAATTGACGAAAGAAAAAGTGATTACTTCCTTTGAAATAAAAGAAGACAATATTTTTGTTCACGATAATGTATTCGTTGAAGCAGGACTCATAGAAAATGCAGCACAAACCTGCTCCTCAATTTTAGGGCAGAGCTTTTTTGAAAATCCTGAAACAGAAACAAAAGTAATTGGCTTCATTACCAACATAAAAAAAATTGAAATATTTACTTTGCCCAAAGTCGGCAACAAAATCATTTCAAAAGCATCATTGGTTTCGCAGTTTGAAAATATCTGTCAGATTTTTTGTGAGACATTCAATGATGATGAATTGCTGATAAGAGCAGAAATTACTCTATTTATTCAGGAAGTAAAAAATTAAGCAATGAAAAAACAAGACCTTCCACAAGACGAAAGCAACTTAAAGTCAGCGAATATGACTGAGGTTTTGTACGTTACAGATGAAAATAACAACTACACGACCGCAAACAGCACCGGCTGGGAAGCTAAAAAAGCTGCTTTGGACGAATCTTTGGCTTTGATTAATGAAAGAATTGAAGAAGCAAGACAAAATGTTGCTAACAATACAGCAAGCCCGATTGTCTATTTCATGGAGCTGAATAAAATGGATATGCAGGTTCTTGCTGCCTATGTTGGAATGTGGCAGTGGCGCGTGAAAAGACACGGAAAACCAAAAATATTTAAAACACTAAGCGATTCCGTACTGAAAAAATATGCCGATGCTTTCGGTATTTCGGTGGATGAACTAAAAAACTTCAAGGGTTAAATAATTAGTTTAAAAGTAGAGAGCTGCTTAGCTTGTCATTCTGACGAAGAAAGAACCTCTACAATATGAAAACCAAGTATTTCCCGCGATAAAAAGAGAAGAGACTAATGGAACTTAATTTTGAACATCACCAGACTGCCCATTGCGAAAACGGTGTTGCCTCCAATTTATTATTGAATAAAGGACTGAAGCTCAGCGAGCCTATGATCTTCGGAATTGGTTCCGGATTATTCTTTGTGTATTTACCTTTCCTGAAAGTTAATTTTGCTCCGGGTTTCAGCTATCGTCCGATGCCGGGAGCCATTTTCAGCAAAGCCGCAAAAAGACTGGGAATTAAAATCAAAAGAGAAAAATTCTCCAATCCTGCTGAAGCACAAAAAGCTTTGGAAAGAAACCTCAATAATAATATTCCGACAGGTTTACAGGTGGGTGTTTTTAACCTTACTTATTTTCCAGAAGAATATAAATTCCATTTTAACGCTCACAATCTCGTGGTTTACGGAAAAGAAAACGGAAAATTCCTGATCAGCGATCCTGTGATGGATTACACCACAACCCTTACTGAAGCCGAGCTGGAAAAAGTGAGATACGCCAAAGGAGCACTTCCGCCGAAAGGTCATATGTACTACCCTACTTACATTCCGGATCATGTAAATCTGGAAGAAGCCATAAAAAAAGGAATCAAAGACACCTGTAAAAATATGCTGGCTCCGGTTCCTATTATCGGGGTGAAAGCCATGAGATGGGTAGCAAGAAGCATTCCGAAATGGGCAGCCAAAAAAGGTACGAAAACTACCAATCATTATCTGGGACAACTGATCAGAATGCAGGAAGAAATCGGAACCGGCGGCGGCGGATTCAGGTTTATTTACGGTGCATTTTTGCAGGAAGCAGCCGTTATTCTTAAAAACGATGAATTAAGAGAACTTTCTAAAGAAATTACGGCAATTGGTGATCTTTGGAGAGATTTTGCGGTGGATATTGCAAGAGTGTACAAAAACAGGAACTCCAAAAGCGATATTTATAACCAATTATCAAAATCAATGCTTCACATTGCCGATCTGGAAGAAGCTTTTTATAAAAAACTGAGAAAAGCAATATAACGTGGAACATTTCATAGAAATAAAAAATCTCTACAAAAAATATAAAAATGCAGAAGACTTTTCTGTAAACAATATTTCGCTGAGTATTGCCAAAAACGAAATCTACGGAATTCTCGGACCCAACGGCGCAGGAAAGACAACATTGATTTCCATGCTTTCCGGATTGATAAAACCGACTTCCGGACATTTTACAATTGACGGACTTTCGCCACAGAAAAACGGTTTTAGGCTGAGACAAATCATCGGGATTGTTCCACAGGAGTATGCTTTGTACCCGACTTTAACGGCAAGAGAAAATTTAATGTTTTTCGGGAGTCTTTACGGATTAAGTCACAAAAATTTAAAGAATTCGATCACTGAATCTTTGGAAATCATGGGTTTGTCGAAATTTGCAGACAAAAAAGTGGAACAGTTTTCCGGAGGAATGAAGCGCCGCTGTAATCTGATTGCAGGAACCCTTCATAACCCGAAAGTTCTATTTCTGGATGAACCGACCGTTGGTGTGGATGTTCAGTCTAAAAAAGCGATTATCGATTATCTTTTGGATTTAAATAAAAAAGGAACGTGCATTATCTACACTTCCCATCACCTTTCGGAAGCGGAAGAATTCTGTACCAAAATCGCCATCATCGATCATGGGAAAATTCACGCTGTCGGAACACCTGAAGAATTAATCAGTAAGGTTTCCAATGCGGAAAATTTAGAAGACGTTTTTATATCATTAACCGGAAAAGAATTACGAGATGTTGTTGTATAAATTGTGGCGGAGTTTCATTAAGGAGATTCTTTTGCTGAAAAGAGATATCGGAGGAATTGTCATCATTTTTGTGATGCCTTTGCTGTTGATTATTACCATTACTTTAATTCAGGATTCTACCTTTAAAAATCTGGAAGGCACAAAAATTCCGATTATTTTTATTGATAACGACAAATCTGAGATTTCACAAAACATCAAAAAAGAATTCGAAAATGGTAAAACCTTCGAACTTCTTACCAATTTTACGGAAAAATCTGCTGAAAAAGCGGTTTTCGGAGGAGATTATCAGATGGCGATTGTTATTCCGAAAAATTTAACAAAGAACATCAATTCCAATGTAGAATCTAAAGTTCAGGCAATCGTCAGTTCGTTTGGGCTTGAAAATGACTCGACATCTGTGAAGGAAAGTCCCGTTAAATCTGATGATATTCATCTGTACTTTGATCCGGCAACCAATATCGGTTTCAAAAACAATGTGATGACCGCCGTCAACAAAATGGTTTTTGAGATTGAGAACAAAAAAATTTACAAAGCCTTTCAGGATCAGTTGGGAACTACGGAAGATCTAGGAAAAACTAAAAATTTAATCTGTTTTAAAGAAATCACTCCGAAAAAAGGAAAAACAGACATCATGCCGAATTCCGTTCAGCACAACGTTCCGGCTTGGGCACTGTTTGCTATATTTTTCATTGTCGTTCCTTTGTCTATTAACCTTGTGAAAGAAAAAAGTCAGGGAACAAGCGTAAGAGCAAGAATCAGCCCGACTCCCTATTTCGTTCATATTTTAGGAAAAACATTTACGTATCTCATCATCTGTGTGATCCAATTTTTGCTAATGGTTGCAGTGGGAATTTATCTTTTCCCATACATGGATCTTCCACAATTTGATGTTACCGGAAAAATGTTTCCGCTTATTGTCGTCACCATTTTTGCAGGTTTGGCAGCCATCGGATTTGGTGTACTTTTAGGAACGGTTGCCAATACGCAGGAACAATCGGCTCCGTTTGGTGCGACTTCTGTGGTGGTTTTGGCTGCAATCGGCGGAATCTGGGTTCCCGTATTTTTAATGCCTGAATTTATGCAGACCATCGCTAAATTTTCTCCTATGAATTGGGGATTAAATGCTTATTATGATATTATTTTAAGAAACAGCGGAATCGGAGGAATTGCGAAAGAAATCATTTTCCTGTTTTTATTTTATATAGCAATGGTCGCAATTTCATTATTCTACGAAAGAAAACAGAATGCAGTGTAAATACTGACATTAATTATATAATAAAAGATGTTTTTAATCTTAATTCTCTTACCTAAATAATTTTAACCATTAAGAAGATTTAAGAATTTAAACTATAATTAAGAAATCAATAGATTGATTTTATTTAAGAACATTAAGCTTAAATCGCTTAACTTCTTAAAATAAAATCTTAATGTTTCAAATAGAAAAATGGCTAAAAGTCAAAATATATTAAGCTGTACAGAGGAAGTCCGAGTAAGATTCAACGAAACAGATCCGTTGGGAATTGTTTGGCACGGACATTATATCGTTTATTTTGAAGACGGAAGAGAAGCTTTTGGAAGACAGCACGGTTTAACGTATCTTGATATTCAGAAAGCGGGATTTGTAACGCCGATTGTAAAAAGCACCTGCGAACATTTTCTGCCTTTAAAATATGGCGAAACCTTCAGAATTGTAACGACTTTCGTCAATTCAAATTCTGCAAAATTGATCTATAAATACGAGCTTTTCAACGAAGAAAATAAATTGGTCTGTTCAGGTGAAACCATTCAGGTTTTTCTGGATTCTAATAACAATTTATGCTTGTATAATCCTGAGTTTTTTCAGGAATGGAAAGATAAAATGGGACTCTGATGAAGAAAGAAGTTTACATTACAGACTACAACTGCATCACACCTTTGGGTTTTGATGTTTCTTCAAACTGGAATGCTCTTGTTGAAGGAAAATCTGGTGTAGGTTTACATAAAATCATCGAAAATCAGAAGCCTTTTTATGCTTCGATGATTGATTCTGAGAAATTAGATAACGAATTCAATATATTCTTCGACTCCCCTCAGAAATCGGAGATTCAGCGTTTAGCCAATGACAACATGAGCTTTACAAGGCTTGAAAAAATGTTTTTACTGAGCTTAAAACCTTTGGTTGAAAGACACTTGATTTCAGAAGAAACCGCTTTAATTCTATCTACCACAAAAGGAAACATCAGCTTATTAAAAAATCAGGAAACATTACCGGAAAGCGTTTTTCTTTCCAATTTAGCACAAAAACTGGCTGATTTTTTCGGATTTCAAACAAAGCCCATTGTGGTTTCCAACGCCTGTGTTTCGGGAGTAATGGCAATAAGTGTTGCCAAAAATATGATTTTGGCAGGAAAATATAAAGATGCTTTTGTTGTTGCCGGAGACGAAATTTCAGAATTTGTAATTTCAGGTTTTAATTCTTTTCAGGCAATCGGAACCAAGATTTGCAAACCTTATGATAAAAACCGTGACGGAATTAATATCGGCGAAGCGGCAGCGGCGGTTTACATCACTTCAAAACGAGATGAAAACGAAAAATTTAGTTTTAAAATTTTAGGAGACTCCGCTATTAACGATGCGAACCATATTTCCGGACCTTCGAGAACGGGAGACGGATTATTTGCAAGCATCAACAACGCAATGACAGAAGCTCAGCTTTCAGCAGAAAAAATAGACTTTATCTCCGCACACGGAACGGCAACCATTTATAATGACGAAATGGAAGCGATCGCTTTCAACAGAATGAATTTACAAAACATTCCTCTACATAGTTTAAAAGCGTATTACGGACACTGTTTAGGAGCATCGGGATTGCTGGAAAGCATCATTTCCATGGAAAGTGCATTGAAAAATACTTTAATCCCATCCAAAAATTTTGAAGAAACCGGAACTTCTCAACCTTTGAATATTATCAGAGAAAACCAATCCACAGAAATTAAATATATTCTGAAAACAGCTTCCGGTTTTGGAGGATGCAATGCCGCGATTGTTTTGGAAAAATGCTAGAAATAATTTTGTAATTTTATAAAATTAAAGTTTTAGGAAATGGAATCTACAGTAGACATCAGAAAAAGAATTCACGAATTCATTGATAGTGCAGATGAAAGAATTTTGCGCATTTTCAAAGGAATTATTGATGCTGAAGAGGGAGATCAAGAATTAGAATCTTTAGATTATCCGCAAGTTCCTGATTATGTTTATGATCGGATTGAAGAAGAATGTGAAAAATATATGAAAGGAGAAGTAAAAACATCGAGCTGGGAAGAGGTGAAAGAAAGATTGATGAAAAAATTATGATTTACCACTTTTCTTTATCTCCGAATGCTGAAAATGATTTGTTAGAAGCAGCTCTTTGGTACGAAAATCAACAGACCGGACTTGGTGAAAAATTTATACAAAAAGTTGAATCCTATTTTTTAAGAATTCAAAATCATCCATTTCACTTTCCCTTAAAAAAAGGAAACTTACGTGAGGCTTACATTCAGAAGTTTCCTTATGTGATCATTTATCAAATTATAGGAGATCATATTATTGTTTTTGCTGTTTTCAACACCCATCAAAATCCAACAAAAAAGCCTTAAACTTTATTCATGAAGAAAACAGACATCTGCACCATAGAAAATTCAAAAATAGTACTCAATAATGACATTATTTTTGAAATCCAAACTGAAAATTTTTCAGACTTTGCGAAAGAAGCTTATAAAAGTTTAGCGCTGAATTATCCGAAATTTCATAAAATGGATAACTTAAGCAAACTCGCATTTCTTGTTTCTGAAATGATTTTAAAAGATGAAGATCACAGCAGAACGGCTTTGGTTTTTGCGAACAGATCATCAAGTTTAGACACAGATTTCAAATATCAGGAAAGCATCAATTCTCAGGAAAATTACTTTCCGAGTCCCGCGGTTTTTGTGTATACTTTACCGAATATCTGTGTGGGCGAAATCAGCATCAGACACAAAATGCAGACCGAAAATGCTTTTTTTGTTTTGGATGAATTGGATGAAGAATTTTTAAGCAATTATTCAGCACAGCTTTTACAGTCCGGAAAGGCAGATAAAGTATTGTGCGGCTGGGTAGAACTATATCAGGAAAGTTACAAAGCTTTTGTATATTTGCTGACATTATAAATTTGATAATTTGAAAATGTAAAATCATGTCAATAAAGCATAACAATTAGTTATACATTTTCAAATTGTCTCATTAACATATTTTCAAATTAATTTTATGGAAAACTTAAGAGAAGAATTAAAACACAAAATCGTAGAAGTTCTTAATTTAGAAGACGTCGCAGTAGAAGAAATTAAAGATACAGATCCTCTTTTTGGCGGTGGTCTTGGTTTGGATTCTATTGATGCTCTGGAACTGATCGTGCTTTTGGATAAAGAATACGGAATAAAATTAGCCGATCCGAAAAAAGGAAAGGAAATTTTTACGTCCATCGAAACCATGGCAAAATTCATCGAAGAAAACAGAACAAAATAATTCAATCTAACAATGTATCAATGCAACAGTTTAGTAATTGGTAAACTGTTACATTGATACATTGATACATTTTGTAAAGATGGGTCAAAAAATTGCCATAACAGGAATGGGCATCATTTCCGCCATTGGAAACAATGTGGAGGAAAATCTGAGTTCGCTGACTTCCGGAAAGCACGGGATTTCAGACATTACTTTGTTTGAAACACGCCATAAAGGAAATATCAAAACAGGCGAAATCAAATTGTCTAATGAGGAACTTGCCGCAAAACTTCAGCTCAAAAAAGATCATCATGCAACGAGAACTGCTCTTTTGGGGATGACGGCTACAAAAGAAGCCGTAGAAAGTGCCGGAATTTCTGATATCAATGAATATAAAACGGGACTGATTTCTTCAACCAGTGTTGGAGGAATGGATGTTACCGAAAAATATTTCTATTCCTACGAAGACTTTCCTGAAAAGCAAAAATACATTGACTCACACGATGCAGGAAATTCATCCTTACTAATTGCAGATTATCTCGGATTAAAAGGTATGGTTTCCACCATCAGTACAGCCTGCTCATCGGCGGCAAATGCGATTATGATGGGCGCAAAACTCATTAAAAACGGTGTTTTAGACCGGGTAATTGTCGGCGGAACAGATTCTCTTTCAAAATTTACTTTGAACGGTTTCAATACGTTGATGATTCTTACGGATTCTTACAACACGCCTTTCGACAACGACAGAAAAGGACTGAATCTGGGTGAAGCTGCCGCTTTCATCGTTTTAGAATCTGATGAAGTCGTAAAAAAAGAAAATAAAAAAGTCTTAGGATATCTTTCAGGATACGGAAATGCCAATGATGCACATCACCAAACTGCTTCTTCGGAAAACGGACAGGGAGCTTATTTAGCGATGGAAAAAGCACTAAAAGTTTCGGGCTTAGATAAAGAAAATATCGATTACATCAACGTTCACGGAACGGCAACGCCCAATAATGATCTTTCGGAAGGAATTGCGATGATCCGGATTTTCGGGGAAAACAATGTTCCCGAATTCAGTTCTACAAAAGCATTTACAGGTCATACGCTGGCTGCTGCGGCGGGAATTGAAGCCGTCTATTCTCTTTTGGCGATTCAAAATAATATCATTTTCCCGAATCTGAACTTTAAAACAAAAATGGCAGAGTTTGATTTAACGCCTGTAACGGAGCTTAAAGAGAAAAACATCAATCACGTTCTTTCCAATTCGTTTGGTTTTGGAGGAAATTGTTCCACTTTAATTTTCTCAAAATCATGAGTCCCGTTTACATCAACAGTGCAGCCTGTATTTCAGCTCAGGACACTTTAAATGAAGATTTTTTCAGGAATCTCAAGCCTGAAAATTCGGTTCAGGTTTTAAAAGCAATTGAACCCAATTACAAGGAATTCATTCCGCCAGCAGCAAGCAGAAGAATGTCTAAAACAGTAAAAATGAGTTCCGTAGCTTCTCAATACGCTTTAAAAGAAGCAGGAATTGAAAATCCCGATGCGATCATCACAGGAACCGGAATGGGCTGTTCTCAGGATTCGGAAAAGTTTCTGAAAAATGTGCTGGATAATCATGAAGAGTTTCTGACTCCAACCTATTTTATTCAGTCTACCCACAATACGGTTGCAGGACAAATCGCTTTAGGTTTGCAATGTCACGCGTACAATTTCACGTATGTAAACACTTCGTCGTCTCTGGAATTTTCGTTTTTAGATGGAAAATTACAGATCAATGACGGTGAAGCTGAAAACGTTCTGGTCGGTTCCACAGACGAACAGACCGAAAGAGTGATGGAACTGTACAAATTAAACAAAACCATTAAAAAAGAAGAAAATCTTCCCGTTGACTTTCTGAATTCTGAAACTGAAGGTGTCATTTGGGGAGAGGGTGCCAGTTTTTTTGTCTTAGGAAAGGAAAAAACAGAAAGCTCTTACGCTCAATTAACGGATATTCAGATCACTAACAAATTAGATTTGGAAGAAACTCAGCAGTTTATTGAAGATTTTTTAGCTAAAAATAATTTAACGAATAATGATATCGATGCGGTTATTTTAGGTTTCAGCGGAGATTCAAAATCGGATGTTTATTATAAAAATGCAATGGGTTCGTTTGAAAATTCGGCTTTGCTGTATTATAAACATTTAAGTGGAGAATATAATACGGCAAGTGGTTTTTCTACGTTTATGGCTTGTCATATTCTTAAAAATCAGGAGATTCCGGAAGTGATGATGATTAATGATCTGAAGAAAGAAGAAATTAAAAATGTTCTGCTTTACAATCATTTAGGAGGAAATGATCACAGTCTGGTTTTGTTGGGGAAAGCTTAAAATTAAAACCTCACAGGTTTTTAAAACCTGTGAGGTTTGATTGAAAATAGGCTCCGTTCGCAGGAATATTCTATTTAGCAAAGAAAAACAGCATAATTACCATTTCGACGAAGGAGAAATCTCTTAATAATCTTAACTTCTAAACTAAAACTTAATGGTTTATTTTAGCGTAAACATTAAGAATATTAATTTGAGATTCTTCATTCCGCTTAGCTCCAATCAGAATGACAGCATGGATACAGATTGTGAATATTTTAAACCAAAAATTTAAAGACAATACAGATGAAGCATTATCTATTTATCCTATTTTATCTTTTCTGCAACGTTTTCATTTACGCGTTTCACGGAAGTTTTTGGGTGTATCTGTTCTGTTTTTTGCTGTTTTCTGCGCTTGTAATCTGGGGTTCTTTCGATATTGAACTGGGATATTTTGTCAACAGCATTACTCATAAAAAAACGAAAATCAGAGAAGTAGCGCTGACTTTTGATGATGGTCCGACTGAATTTACCCCCAAATTTTTAGATCTTTTAAAAGAAAACGAGGTAAAAGCAACCTTTTTCTGCATCGGAAAACAGATTGAAAAATATCCTGAAACTTTTCAACGGATCATTGCGGAAGGTCATACCGTTGGAAATCATACTCTTTCACATTCTAACAATACCGGATTTTTATCGACTTCAAAAATGGTTGAGGAAATTAAGAAATGTGATGAAGTGATGCTTAAAATTGGAAATCTAACAACCAATTTGTACAGACCGCCTTTCGGAGTTACCAATCCGAATATTGCCAAAGCCATCAAAAAAACCGGCAAAAAAAGCATCGGATGGAACGTCCGTTCTCTTGATACGATTACGGAAGATGAAAAAAAAATATACCAGAAAGTAACGAAAAATTTAAAAAAAGGAAGCATTGTACTTCTTCACGATACTTCACAAAAAACGTACAATGTTTTGGAGGATTTATTAGTATTTTTGAAACAGAAAAATTATTCAACTTTTACAATTGATAAATTTGTACGCCACTAAGTCCACAGGGATTTCACCAGGAAGACAAGAATTATTAATAAATATTCTTTAATAGTGTCCTTTATGAAACCCTTGTCATCCATGTGGTTAAATTTAAAGACGTTAAACAATGATTAAAAATATAGCTTTAAGCACTCTTTTATTAATTTCGACTTTTGTTTTTGCTCAAAACACGGCGATGTCAGCGACAGAATCAAAAGCTTTTGTAGCTAAAGTTTCTTCGGAAACCAAAGAAATAAAAACGTTACAGGCAGATTTTATCCAGACCAAAAAGATGGATTTTTTGGATAAGAACATTGTCACCTACGGAAGAATGTCTCTGAAAACACCGAATATGCTGAGTTGGAAGTACACAAAACCCTATCAATACAGTATTGTTTTTAAGGACAACAAAATATTGATTAATGATCAGGGTAAAAAATCTTCAGTGGATGCAAAAAGTAAAACATTTGAAAAAATCAACAAATTAATTGTCGGAAGCTCAAACGGACAGATGTTCAATGATCCGGAATTCTCTGTTTCTTACCTGAAGAATGCGACTTCAAACATTGCTAAATTCACTCCAAAATCGGCTCAGCTTCTGAAATATATCAAGCAGATCGAGCTTCATTTTCCGAAAAATCAATCCACGGTTTCACAGGTTAATATGACGGAAGCTTCGGGAGACACCACGAATATTGTTTTCAAAAACACCAAGATCAATGCGCCTGTTGCAGCTTCGGAATTTAGCTTATAGCCTGATTTTCATTCTGTTTACATCGTGTAAAACGTACACGCTAACTGCTGTAAAACCGATTCCGTCTTCTGAAAAAACGGTGGAAAATTTATATTTTTCATCCAAAGAAGATTATGTGTATAAATGTCAGATGGATATTTATAAAAATCATGTGAGCGGAATTTTAATTATCAAAAAAATCAGCGAAACGACCCATCGTGTGGTTCTGACTTCTGATTTTGGGAATAAACTGATTGATTTTGAGATTTCTGAGGATGATTTTAAGCTGAATTATGTTCTTCCGGATCTGGATAAGAAAATCGTGATTAATTTTTTAAGGAATGATTTTCAGCAGCTTCTGAAGCAGAAATATCCGGTAACAGAAAGTTTTGAAAACGAAAATTCTAAGATTTACCTTTCTAAAATGGATAAGAAGGGGTATTATTTGTTCTTCAACAAAGAAAATAATCTGTTAAAACAAATCGTTTATACGAAAAACAAGAAGGAAAAGATCGATTTTACATTTGATGCAAAGAAAAATACGTTTGCAGACAGTCTTAATTTACAACATAAAGATTTTAAAATCAATATAAAACTATTCCAGATCACCGAAAACCAATAACCTTACATGAAAACAAAGATTTTTGCCTTGCTGATTCTGATCTCCGGATTTTTATCAGCCCAGGTTACTTTCAATCCCGGAATAAGAGCGGGAGTAAATTTTGCCAATCTTACGAACCGAAGCAATGAAACCTTTTATCTCCATGAAGATGAAAATCCGGAAAAAGTAATTCATACAAGCCTGAAAACGATAACCGATTTTTATATTGGATTACAGGGAAACATTAGATTTACAGAACGTTATGCTTTGCAACCGGAAGTTAACTATTCCAGACAGGGAACCAATTTACAGTACACTACAGAAAACGGAGTTCTTCCGGAAAAAAGACTGCATTACAATTTTATCGGAGTACAGCTTACAAACAAAATTTATATCAAAAATTTCAGTGTTTTTGCCGGTCCGTTTCTGGATTTGGCTGTCGGCGAAAACAATTCCGGACTCGATCTTGGTTTTTCAGGGGGTCTTGGTTATGATATTTTTAAAAATCTGGGGATTGAAGTAAGAATTAAAAAAGGTTTTGCGTCGATGCTGGATCACGAAAATTCCTCCTTCCTGTTTTCCAATTCAAATATGGTTTTTCAGATTGGCGGTTATTACACGTTCCATTTTAAGAAATAGAATTGATGTTGATGACCAAAACCATTTTCTTTTCCTTTCAAAAAAACATATCTTCGCGAAGGTTTAAATACTAAATTTTTTGAAATTTTAAAATTCAGAAAAAGATTTCAAACAACTGAAACAGAATACATCATGCAGACAATACTTACAGACTTTTATACGTTACAATCCTACGAAAAGACGGAAAACGGAAGCTTTACCGCTCAGATTTCCCTGAATAAAGATCACGATATTTTTAAGGGACATTTTCCGGGAAATCCTGTAACACCGGGAGTTTGTATGATGCAGATCGTGAAGGAACTTACGGAAGAATTCACAGGATCTTCATTATTCTTAAAAACGGCATCGAATGTAAAGTTCATGGCAATCATCAATCCTTTTGAAACGCCTGATCTTAAAATTCAGCTTGATATCACTGAAAATGAACAAGATGTAAAAGTAAAGAACACGACTTCTTTTGGCGAGACTATTGCATTAAAAATGTCGGTAAATTATCAAAAATTGACAAAATGAAATTAATTTTTTCGTTCATCACCGCTTTTATGCTTGTTTTTCAGTCGGGTCTTGAATCTTTGAGAGAAAGCTACGCCAAAGCCAGCAGTTCCAATGCAAACACAGAAGCATTCATCAGTTTAGCTGAAAAAACTTCAGGATCGGATGCAGCCATTCAGGGATACAAAGCAGCGGCGCAGATTATGGAGGCAAAAATTTCCAAAAACAACAGGAAAGCTTTGGTAAAATCGGGAGCAACCAATCTTGAAGCGGTTATTAAAAGCAATCCGAATAATGCTGAATTAAGACTGATCCGCATAAGCGTTCAGGAAAACATTCCGAAAATCGTCGGATACAGAGGAAGTCTTAAAGATGATAAGGTATTTCTAATCAATAATTACAGCAAACAGAATTCAGCTTTAAAAAGTTATATTAAAAAATTTGCAGCACAGTCTAAAACCATGACGGAGACTGAAAAGTTAAATTTTAAATAAAACACTATTAACCAACTATTTACATGAACCTTTCCGAAGTACGAAATGCAATCTCTGAAAAGAAAATTTGTGTTTTAATTCCTACTTATAACAATGAAAAAACTCTGAAAAGGGTAATCGATGGTGTTCTGGATTATACGGAAGACATTATTATTGTAAATGACGGTTCTACGGATTCTACGAGAGAAATTTTAAGAAGTTATTCGCAGATCGAAGTCATTGATTTACCGGAGAATAAAGGAAAAGGAAATGGTTTAAAAATTGGCTTTAGAAAGGCTAAAGAACTCGGTTATCATTACGCCATTACGATTGATTCCGACGGACAGCATTATCCGGATGACATTCCTGTTTTTGTGGAGGCTTTGCTGAATGAAAAGGAAGATGTTTTATTGATTGGGAACCGAAATATGTCTCAGGACGGAATTCCGAAGAAAAGCAGTTTCGGAAACCGTTTTTCTAATTTCTGGTTCTGGTTTGAAACCGGAATCAAGCTTGAAGACACCCAATCTGGTTATCGATTATATCCTTTACACAAAATTCCCAAGAAATATTTTACACCAAAATTTGAATTTGAAATTGAAATTATTGTAAGAACTGCGTGGAGACACGTTCCGGTAAAAAATGTTCCGGTGAAGGTGCTTTACGATCCCGCGGAAAGAGTTTCTCATTTCAGACCTTTTAAAGATTTTACGAGGATCAGTATTCTGAATACTATTCTGGTTACCATCACTTTACTTTATATTATTCCGCGAAACTTCGTGAATAATTTCAAAAAAAAAAGCATTAAAAGATTCATAAAAGAAGATGTTCTGGAAAGTGACGGAAGCAACAGGATTAAAGCCTTTTCGATTGCTCTGGGCGTTTTTGTGGGCTTTTCTCCGTTCTGGGGATTTCATACGCTGATTGTAATTTCTCTGGCTGTATTATTCAAACTAAATAAAGTACTTGCCTTTTTTGCATCCAATGTAAGTTTACCTCCTTTTATACCGTTTATCATTGCGGCATCCCTGTTTTTAGGTTCTCCTTTTGTACATGGAGACAGCAATATTTTCAGTCAGGAACTGAACTTCGATCTGGTAAAAAATAATCTTTTGCAGTACGTTATCGGAAGTTTTATTCTGGCAACTTCAGCCTCTGCAATTTTAGGGGTAGCAACTTTTCTTTTCCTGAATAAAGTAAGTCCTGATACAGATTAAACTCCTTATTTCAGTTTTTTCACTGTTTTTCTCAGATATTTTTCCACATTTTTTCTATCCGGAACGGTGGTAATTTCTTTGGTTAAAGCCTTTTCAAATTCTGTTTTTGCTTTGGCATATTCTTTCTTGCTAAAATAATATTTTCCTGCCTGAAAATAAACGAGCCAGAAATCAGGATTTAAAGATTGATAATGGGGCAGAAAATCGTCGGTAAGCAAAACATCTCCTTCAATTCCCTTTTCTACTTCTCCACTCATCATTTTGTACTGTTCGTAATTTTTAAATTCCGGAGAGTCGAGAAAAGGATCTTTTGCAATATTCAGTTCAGATTTTGCAAACGCACCACTTTTTAATCTTTTATCCGAAAAAATTTCATTCAGATCATAACAGACAAATTCTCCTAACTGATAAGGATTCGCAGAAACCCAGACTAATTTTTTCTGTGGTGAAAAAATTACAGCATGATGCGCAATAAGCTGATTGATGGCTTTTTCGTTTCCAAACCCTATCTTCTCTCCTTTCAAGCCGGATTTGTCTCTTAAAATCACAGCCATTTTTTCGGGATTCAGCTTTTTATTTTCTGCTAAAAATTCCTGCAGCTTTTCGTAGCGGTATTCTGAATGACTTTCCGCAATATGTTCCAGATTTCTTTTATCATTTTTATAAGCCTCTGATTGAAAATGATTGGTACATAAAACACGGCTCGTATTTTTCACTTTGTAAACACCAAAATTATCCGGAGAAACCTCAATAATTACTGCATTCTTATCATTCGCGCTTCCGACCAGAATAGATTCCGAGACGAAGACTTTTCTCTTTTTGGCAATGGCAATTGCTTCATCAATGGTTCTGGCATATTGTAAAATTTCTCTTGTCACCAGAGAAATCGGTGTTTTTGCGGTCAATGGAATTTTAGATTTTCCGGCATTAATGGTAACGGTAATCCCTTCTTTGTTCATCCCTGAAACTACACCGATCATTCCTGCCCAAGTCACAGAAAGATAAGGGATTCCGTCTTCGGGCTGAACGAATTCAATGATTTTATTTTTAGCAAAATCGTCTCCCACGTAAAAGTCGAAATTTCTTCCAATAAGCAGATCTCCGTCTTCTGTATTTTCATTCCAGACCGCAAGAGAAGTACAGCCCACCATCATTAAATCCTGCATGGCATGACCAATGTCGTGCGCACCGTGGAGATACATACTTCGCAGAAACTTTGGTGCGATAAAATTATATTTGTCCGAAGAATATTGAGACATTCCGTAGATTTCTGCCTGAAAATTCTCCCTTACATTGAGATACATTTTACGGTTATACCATTTCAGGAAACCTCTCAGTAAATTTTGTTTAAACTTTGACGGGACAAATCCTTCAATTTTGGAAAAGAAAATTTCTTCCTGTTTCTGCATCAGATTTTGGGTTAAAGCTCCGTTATTGTAACCTAATTGCAGAGGATTTCCCTGAATATACAGTTCCCAGATCTGCTGCTTATTTTTTGTTAAATAATTCTGATTAAAACTAAAAGTGGAATCGTTTATTTTGTTAACCTTCGGAACATCAAGCGAATATTGTTTTACATCGGGAATATGTTTGATGGATTTTCTTATTCCGCAAGAGTTGAGGAAAAGGATAAGGTTTAGACTGAGAAAAATTAAGATTAGAGATCCGCTACTTCGAAAACATTGAATCTTGTCATTCTGACGAAGCAAGAATCTCAAAAAAAACAATTTAGATTTTTCACTCCATTTCATTTCGTTCCGGATGACAACAAACGGTATATCATTTTCGCTATTTTTCACCTTTATTTTTATTAATCAGTTGTGTTAATCTTTCATCAATAAGCTCTTTTCCGAGAATTTCTGCGCAGGTATTGAATGCGCCGATCGTACAGCCCAAAATTCCGTGCATATTGACGGATTGTCCCGTAAGAAAGAGATTGTCGATTTTCGTGCGTGGAGAAACCATTGTTTTCAGAGGATTTTCGGAACTTTTCATGTAGCCGTACATATTTCCGTTAAAACTTCCGATATAATCGCGATAAGATAATGGTGAAGACGTATAAAAACGCTTAACCGATTTTCTTAAATCAGGGAATTTCTTTTCTAAAGCGTCGATCATTTTTTCAGCTTTTTCCAGCTTAAATTTTTCATACAATGCTCCTCTTTCGTTTTCGTCTGCAACAGTGTTAAAGGTTTCTTTCCATGCTTCCACTTCCTGAAAATCCATGTAGGAAATAGCAGTAAGACTTTCTGCGAAACCGGGATTATTTCTTGATTCTGTGGAAGAAAGCATATACGTTTCAGGCCATTTTTCTTTTTGATAACGATGGGCATTCCAGACCATTTCCTCATTGGTAAAATGGTAAATATTATAATTAAAATTCTTAAAAGATTGCGGTTTCATCACGAGATAAACACTGAAACATGACGGAACCGGTTCCCAGCTTATAATTCTGTTGATGAATGATTTTTTAAGCCTTTCTTCACCAAGAAGTTTCAGGGTTGTACGAATTTCAATATTTGAAATGAATTTTTTTGCAAAATATCCTTTTCCTCCTGAAGTTTTTACTCCTGATAAAATATTGTTTTCATTAAAAATAAATTCGGAAACTTCAGCATGTTTGTGTACTTCCGCTCCATATTCACGAAGCCTGCGAATCAGAAGTTTTGAAATCTGGCTTCCTCCTTTTATGCATTTGTAAGCACTTTGAATATAAGAATTTACAGTAAGTGCATGAACGTAAAACGGAACGTTTTCAGAATCTCCTGCGTATAAAAAATTAGAACCCAATAAAACGGACTGGAGCTGTTTATTCGAGGTTAAAGATTCAATAAATCTTTTGGTATTTAAGTGAAGAATTTCCTCGTTATAATTGTCTTTTCCCACAAGATTATATCTGGGAAACTGACTGCAAACTCTCTGAATTTCTTCACAATAGTCTTCTAAATTGTCTTTTTCTTCAGGAAAGTATTTTGATAACTGTTCAACAAAATTCCTGTAGCCTTGTGCGTGAGGATATTCGGTTTCATCGTCTCCGAAAGTAATTTTGTCGTAGCCGTTCTCATCCATCTTATGAAGCTGGAGTTCGTTCATAATTTCCAGATAGGAAAAATACTGATGAAGGTTCTGCCCTTCGGAAAGTCCGCCGAGATAATGAACTCCGGTATCGAAAATGAGTTTGTCGCGGGAAAAGGTCTGTAAATTTCCGCCGTACTGGTTGTTTTTCTCCAGAACACATACCTTTAAGCCTTCCTTCGCCAGAACAAGCGCAGAAACAAGACCGCCCAATCCGCTGCCGATTACGAGTATGTCGAACGTTTTTTTCAAGGAGGAAAGTGTCTTTAATGATTTTGAATTTTAAAACGCAAAGCCCACAAAGATTTTTCTTAATCGCTTCCTGTTTTTAGGTTCGCAAAACGAAGTTTCGCCGAATCCAATGAATCAATCATAAAATTGAGGCAAAGGCGTTAACACTCAGCAAAGATAAAAGGAAACTCAGGACTTTATTTTAAATCTCTAAATCATTTAATGTTTGAGTTAAATATTAGTTTTCTGAAGGTAAAAGTAGGAAATTTAATTAATATCGTCCCAAAAATCAAAATAATTGAACCATTGGAGCGGATATTTTTTGATCATGGATTCGAGATTTTGGGTGTAAGAGTTCAAGAGTCCCTGTGCATCGCGTTTTTTGACGTTTTGGGCAACTCTTGCGTACAAATGATAATGCAGATTTTTTTCTTTCATCACATACACATACACGACCGGAACGCCTAATCTGGAAGCAATGAGAAAAGGTCCTGCAGGAAATTTCGCTGTTTTACCCAGCAATTCGCCCTCTAAAAATTTAGATCCTTCAAAATAACGGTCTCCGGTAAAGCAAATGAGCTCGTTTTTAGACAAGGCTTCATTGATGTCGAAAATATGGGACATATCTTCTTTCACGTAAATAAATTTAATGCTGCTCGCTTTTACGGAAACACTTTCAAGGTATTCTTTAATGACTGTAACTTCCTGATCTGTTGTTACTAAGTTAATCTGACAGTCGAAATCGATATCGGCAAAGAAATGTTCGGCAATTTCAAAATTCCCGATGTGCGCACTGATGAGAACGCCGCCTTTTTTTTCTGCTAAAAGGTTTCTGAGGTTTTCGATGCCATCAAATTCGTAGGTATATTTATCACGTAGTCCTGCTGAAATAGCAGTTTTATCAATAAGCACGGTTCCGAAAGTGAAATAGCTTTTGAATAAAGAAATTTTTGTTTTCCAGAAGCCATACTTCAGTCTTTCTGAAAAATAATAACGGTAGTACTTGTTGCTGTTTTTTTCGAACAAAAAATAATAGAACGCAACAAAGTAAAGCACCACATATGAACTTCTGATTCCGATATTTCTAATGCACCAGACGAAAATTTTATAGCCCAGAATCGTCCCTTTAGATTTACCTTTCCATTTGTTCATATTTTTTGTTCTTAACGCAAAGAAGCTAAATCAATTATAGGCTTTTTTCAGTAATCTTGTTTTCGATCACGGTATAGAAATCGTCAAAAGTAACGATGTTTTTGAAGTCTGCTTCGCCTAATTTCACTCCGAAATTAGATTCGATAACTACCACAAGATCAATATAATCTAAGCTGTCTAATCCTAACGTTTTTTTAAAGTTTGCATCATTGCTTATTTCATCGCCGTCTACTTCAAATTCGTTGATTAAAAAGTCGTTGGCAACAGCAACAATTTTTTCCCTTTCCATGTTTTTAATTAAATTTTTTAACAATTAATGCGGAGTTGGTTCCCCCAAATCCGAAAGAATTCGACAAAAATACATCAATTTTTTGACTTTTTGTTTCAGCAACCAAATTTATCCTTTTCGCCTCATCATCAGGATTTTCCAGATTGATATTCGGGGCTACAAAATCGTTCTGCATCATCAGAATAGAATAAATAACTTCACTCGCACCTGCCATCCAGCATTCATGACCGGTCATTGATTTTGTGGAACTCACAGGAACTTCGCTTCCGAAAATTTCGTAAATGGCTTTTGCTTCATTGGCGTCACCAATTGGTGTGGACGTTGCATGAGCATTAATATAATCGATATCTTTTGCCGATAATCCGGATTGTTTTAAAGCCCTATCCATTGCTAAAGCAGGCCCGTCTACATTTGGGGTGGAAATGTGTCCTCCGTTGGAAGAAAAACCATACCCGACAATTTCTGCGATGATATTGGCTCCTCTTTTTTGGGCAGATTCTAAGCTTTCAACAATTAAAGTTGCTGCTCCTCCACTCGGAATTAATCCGTCTCTGTCTTTATCAAAAGGTCTTGATGCTTTTGTGGGCTCATTTTCGCGTACTGAAAAAACGCCCAAACCGTCAAAACTCGCCATTGAATATTTATTGGTTTCCTGTGCTCCTCCGCAAATAATCATCTCCTGAAAACCGTTTTTAATCATCATGTAAGCCAGTCCCAAAGAGTGAGATCCGCTTGCGCAGGCTGCACTGATGGTTAAATTGATCCCTCTCAGTTTAAAAATAGTCGAAAGGTTCATGGTAACCGTAGAGTTCATGGATTTAAAGATAGCTCCTGAACCCATTAACGTTGTATCTTTTTTCTCTCTCGCAATATCGATAGATTCTACCACCGCCTTGGAAACACTGTCGTTTCCGTATAAAATTCCGACTTCGTTCTTATCTAAAAAATCTTGGTCTATATTCGCCTGTTGTAAAGCATCAAGCGTTGCGATGTAGGCATATTCGCTTTCTTCACCCATGCTTACGCGCTGTCTGCGGCCGAGAAGATTTTTGAGATCAGGCTTCGGAACCACACCTGTTAATCCCGATCTGAAACCAAATTCTTTTCTTTCGTCTACTAAATGAATTCCGGATTTTCCCTGAAATAAAGATTCTTTCACTTCTTCCAAAGAAGTTCCGATGCAGGAATAAATTCCCATTCCGGTAATGACAACCCTATTTTCCATGTAATGTTCAAGGTTTTAGGTTTTAGGTTTTAGGTTGCAGCTCACAACTGCTTCCTTTTATCTGCCACCTGATTTTATGAGTAGATTCCTCCGTTAATATTGATGACTTCGCCAGTAATGTACGATGACTTTTTAGACGCTAAAAATGCGACTAAATCTGCCACTTCTTCTGCTTCCCCGAATCGGTTTGCAGGAATCATTGCTTTTAATTCGTCTTCATTAAATTCCTGCGTCATATCTGTTTTTATGAATCCCGGTGCAACCGCGTTTACGGTGATGTTTCTTTTCGCCACTTCCTGAGCCAGCGCTTTTGTAGCTCCTACCAAAGCTCCTTTCGCCGCAGAATAATTGGTCTGTCCTGCCGTTCCTTTTACTCCGGAAACAGAAACCATATTGATGATTCTGCCGTATTTATTGCGCAACAGTTTCTGAATAAAGAAATTCGTTACGTTGAAAAAGCCATTTAAACTGGTGTTAATCACCGCGTTCCAGTCTTCACTCGGCATCCACATGAACAATCCGTCTCTTGTAATTCCGGCATTGTTTACGATCACCTCAACAACGGATTTAGGATTATTTTCCTGCCATTCTGTTAAAACTTTTTGGGTTTCTTCGGCATTTCCTACATCAAATTTCAAAATTTCTCCGGTAGATCCCAGTTCTTCCACTTTAGCCAGCGTTTCTTTAGCTGCCGCTTCGTTTGAAGTGTAGTTGATTAAGATATGATAGTTTTTTTCTTCAGCCAGTTTTATACAGATGGCTCTTCCGATTCCTCTTGAGCCTCCTGTGACGATTGCACATTTCATGTGTTGCTTATGTAGTTTTAGTTTTTTTATGTATATTTTCTTTCCTTAAGTAAGACAATTAATTTCCTTAAAAAATTACATTGCCTTTAAATATTTCTTCACTTCTTCCAGATAAGGATACATCACCATATCATCAGAAAACGCAGGAATAATCTTTCTTATTTCATCGTACAATTCTTTGGTTGCTGATGAAATTTTATCCTGAAAACCAAGATATTCTATTGCCTGAACAATGGTAATCGCTTCAATTGTCAAAACTTCAAAAGCATTTTCGATTACTTTTCTGCAAATTACCGCAGCATTGGTTCCCATGCTTACAATATCCTGATTATCATTATTATTTGGTATACTGTGAACATACATCGGGTTTGATAACATCTGGCTTTCTGCCGTCGTAGAAGTTGCTGTAAACTGAACACCCTGCATCCCGAAATTGAATCCTAATTTACCTAAATTGACAAACGGAGGCAAAATTTCGTTGATTTTAGAATTTAAAAGATAATTTAATTGTCTTTCCGCTAACATTGTTAATTTGGTGACTACAATTTTCAGCTTATCCATTTCAAGGGAAATGTAATCGCCGTGGAAATTTCCGCCGTGGTAAACATGCTGATCTTCTACATTGATGATCGGATTATCGTTCGCTGAATTGATCTCGTTTTCCAATACTTTCTCAGTATATTCCAACGTATCGAGAACAGGTCCTAAAATCTGAGGAACACATCGTAAAGAATAATATTCCTGAACTTTTTCCTTGAAAACTTTTTCCTGCTCTTCAAAGTGAGTATATAAATGATCGGCTCTTTTTCTGATCAATTGACTGTCAGACAAATGAGCACGCATTTTTTCTGCAATTTTCTGCTGTCCTTCGTGAAGTTTGGTTCCGTTCAGTACTTCTGATAAATGATCGTCGTACGCCTGAACAATTTCATTGATTGCACAAGATAATTTGATTGAAATATCAGTTAACTGATTCGCTTTATGTGCATTAACGACTCCAATTCCGGACATTACGGAAGTTCCGTTCATCAAAGCTAAACCTTCACGGATTTCTACCTGAATCGGCTGTAAGTTTTCAATTTCAAAAACTTCTTTCGTTGATTTTCTTTCTCCTTTGTAGTAAACTTCTCCTTCCCCGATCAATACCAACGCAAGATGCGCCAACTGAACCAGATCTCCGCTTGCTCCAACTCCACCGTGTTCAAAAATAAGCGGCGTAATATCTCTGTTTATTAATTCTTTAAGTAAATTTACTACAGAATGATGAACGCCCGATTTTCCTAATGATAAGGTATTCAGTCTTGCCAGCATGCAGGCTTTTGCTTCGTCTGCCGGAAGCGGATTTCCGATCCCCGAAGAATGGCTTCTGATTAAGTTATACTGAAGCTGATGGGTATCTTCATCGCTGATCTTGAACTGCGCCATCGGCCCGAACCCCGTGTTCACCCCATATATTACTTTATTTTTTGAAAATTCTTTTAAAAACTGAAAACTCTCATCCACTCTGGCAAGAAGTGTATCATCCAGTTCTATTTTCTCATTGTTGATGATGACTTTCTTAAAGTCACTCAGTTCTAAAAAGTTATTTATTTTCATTAATTAAAAAGTAATAAATAGATAATTTTGTAATTATTAATTAATTGTCATTAATTTTGCGGCAAAGATAGAAGTTATTATTAAAATAAAAAATCAAAGATGAGCAAAGAATTTGTTGACGTTCTTGTAATCGGCGCCGGACCGTCTGGCTGCGTATCTTCTTCATACTTAAAGAAGAACAACGTCAACGTGAAAGTTGTTGAAAAAACAAAATTTCCGAGACTGGTTGTTGGAGAAAGCCTGATTCCGCGTGTGATGGATCATTTTGATGAAGCCGGACTGTTTCCTGCTCTTGATAAAATGGGCTTTGAGAAGAAACTGGGAGCCCGATTTTTAAGAGGCAACGAGGTCTGCATTTTTGATTTCAGTAATAAATTCGGGGAAGGATGGGACTGGACGTGGCAGGTTCCGAGAGCTGATTTTGATAATGTTTTAGCTCAGGAAGTCATTAATAAAGGAATTGACCTTGAATTCGAAACGGAAGTGATCGGCATTGAGTTCAACGGAACAGATTCTGTAACGACTGTAAAAAATAAGAACGGCGAAATAAAAGAAATTCATGCCAAATTTGTGATTGATTCTAGCGGTTACGGAAGAGTTTTACCGAGACTTTTAGATTTAGAAAAACCTTCAAAACTTTCTCCTCATTCTGCGATTTTCTCTCATGTAAAAGATATTAACCGGGAAGAAGGAACGGAAGGAACTCTGATTTCTTTTGATATTATCGAAACGGAAGTCTGGCTTTGGGTAATTCCTTTCTCCAACGGAAACACGAGCGTAGGAATCGTAGGACCAACCGATTTTATTGATAAACTCTCTGAAAACGGCGATACAACTGAAGCCTTGAGAAAAGCAATTTCCCTTTCGGATTATTATGTAAAACGTTTCGGGGATGTAGATTTTCTTTTTGAACCTCAACATCTGAAAGATTATTCGTGCTCAGTAAAAAAATTATTCGGAGACGGATTTGCCTTAACAGGAAATGCTTCGGAATTCTTAGATCCGGTTTTCTCTTCAGGAATGGCTTTTGCCACAGAAGGCGGAATGACCGCAGCAAAATTAGCCTTACGACAACTGAACGGCGAAAAAGTAGACTGGCAAAAAGAATTTGCCGATTATATTCTGTACGGCGTTGATGTTTTCACAACCTATGTAAAAGAATGGTACACAGGAAATCTTCAGGAATTATTTTTTCACCAGCCGGAAAATCCTGATGTGAAAAGAAAAATCTGTGCAGTTTTGGCGGGTTATGTCTGGAACAAGAAGAATACTTTTGTGAGAATTCATGATACGGCGATTAAAAATCTGGCGGAATTTATTAAAACAGAAAAGCAACAAGCATAAAAAATGGTCTGAGATTTTCAGACCGTTTTTGTTTATTTGAATAATTGATTTCTAAATCAGTTTTCGCTCATGATTCTTTCTTTCTCCTTTTGAAATTCTTCTTCGGAAAGAACTCCTGAATCTTTCAGCTCTTTAATTTTTTTAAGTTTATCGTATTTTGATTCTTTTATAATTTCCTGAATCTGATTTTTTGTTTTAGGTAAAAATTCTTCGGGAACAACAATTTCACCCGATTTAATTGCATTTTCAACATCCATTTCATAGTTAATTAAACTTTGACCGATTTTCGCATAATACACATATCCGTTCTTCTTATTTCCTCTGGTCATTATTTTTTTAACTTTAAAAGTAAGACCTGAATTGCTTCTTCGAAATGAATTCGCCTGATTTGCCAATCCCTGATATCCTGTTGTTGAATAATAATTGAAAAGTGACGATGCATTTGTCCTGATAAACTTAAAATCCCCGTCATTCATTGAGCCTGTTCCTATTTTTATACTAAGCCCTTCATAGACTTTAAATCCTGTTGAAGTCGTTAAAGTATCATTTTCGAACTTTGGTTCATGTTGAGCATGACAGATCAATGTAAAAAGAAAGATTAAAATTGAGATTATTTTTTTCATGTTTAAAATTTTTCCCAAATTTAATTTCTAAGAAAGCGATAACCTTACGCCATCCCGTAATCTCCGTTATTTTTAGTTTCGTAAATCTAAAAAGACAATCGGCTTTCTGCTGTTCGGGTTAAATACCGTTTTAGATAAAACATCAAAATCTACCAGTTCAATTTTCGGACTCACTCTTAATTTTGCTCTGAAATGATCTCTTACTTCATTTACAAAACTCTCGGAATCGCTGTCTGTGCTTACTTTAATGATGATTTCATCCAACCCGATTTCATTCGACTGAATAACAATCTGATAACAGAGAATTTTATTGAAATCATTTAAAATATCATTCATCGCAGGCGGATATAATGTGGTTCCTTTGTATTTGATCATCTGCTGTTTTCGTCCGATTACAGGACCCAACCTCATCGTATTTCTTCCGCATTTACACGGCTCATAATGTGCTTTTACAATATCTCCTGTTTTAAATCTCAGCAACGGAATCGCTTCAACGCCCAACGTAGTGATCGTTAATTCTCCGCTTTCGCCTTCTTTCGTGGGATTTCCTTCATCATCAAGAATTTCGGTGATAATTAATTCCGGATGGTGATGTCCGCCAACTTGTTCTTCACACTCTGTAAAAGCGGTGCTCATTTCCGTCGAAGCATAGGTTGAGAAAAGTTTAATATCCCACTTTTCTTTAATTTTCTGTGAAAGAATATTATCGGTAAAATCCTGATTTTTGATACTTTCTCCGATGCACACAGCTCCATGAACACTTGAATTTTTATAATCAATTCCGTGTTTTTCGGCATAATCGATCATTTTTAGCAAAAAAGACGGAACGGTGATTAAATATTTCGGCTTGTATCTGAAAATAGAATCCCATTGAAGTTCGGGAATTCCCGGTCCCATTCTTACTACGCTTGCTCCCATTTTTCTAAGCCCTAAAAAGTAGGCAAGTCCCGCCATAAATCTTTTATCGATCGTGGTAATCATCTGTACTACATCTCCTTTTTTGATTCCTGCACACGCAAAGGAAATAGCTTCGTTGTACGCTAATCTTTCAAGATCGTTATCTGACAATCCGAATGTTACAGGATCTCCCAGTGTTCCTGAAGTCGTACTGTAATCCACAATTTTATCGGGAGTCACACAGAAAAAATCATCATTATGCTGCTGAATATCGTTCTTCGTCGTGTTCGGAATTTTCTGCAAATCTTCCAAAGTCTGAATATCAGCAATATTGATATTGCTGTCTTTGAATAATCTTTGATAAAATGGCGAGTAAGTTTCAAGATAAGCCAAAAGCTCCTGAAGTTTTTGCTCCTGAAACTTTTTTATTTCCTGAATGTCTGATCTTTCGATGGATGGATAAAAGTCCAATGGTTTTTATTTTTAAAGGACAAATTTATTAGTTTATTTTAATTTGTCGCAGGTTTTGCCGATTATGCAGATTTATTTTCCTGCAGATTTCGATGATGACTTGTTTTTATTATTCTTGAAAAGCATTTTGCGATAAGTGTTAACGCAAAGTTCCTGTTCTGTATTTTTTTATTTTAGAAGGTAAAGGCAAATAATTTGCTTCGCGAAGCCTGGAAATATCGCTTATTAAATAAATTTTGCGTTTAATTTATAAACAAAAATGTAAGTTTCGGTTAAAACCAATTTGAAATACTACTATTGAAGCGGGCTAAAGCCCGCCCCTATCGATAAACACCCATAAGAAATCCGCAGTATTTGTGAAAACATTCGTGCTATCTGTGTTTAAAAAACTCTTCAAAAGTTTATAATCAACCCCTGATTGTTCACAAAAAATTAATCTTTTCATTTATTTTTCTGAAACAGAAGTTTTTAATAGGAAATATCAAAATAAAACATATATTATAAACCGACAAATTTTAGTAAATTTGCCAACTTAATTAATCAACGATATTGATATATTACAATGAGCCAATTTAAAGAGTACAAAAACCTCAACCTTATTGACGTAGCCGAGAACATCG
Source organism: Chryseobacterium sp. 2P (assembly GCF_059579425.1). NCBI lineage: Bacteria > Pseudomonadati > Bacteroidota > Flavobacteriia > Flavobacteriales > Weeksellaceae > Chryseobacterium > Chryseobacterium sp. 2P. The sequence continues at coordinate 127,065 of NZ_CM184194.1, read as the reverse complement.
CAGAATTCTGGAAGCAGAATAAAACTTTCAATAAGAGTGTTGAGATTCGTGAGGGGCAACCTGAGTTTGTGTTTTATGAAGGTCCGCCTTCAGCAAACGGTATGCCCGGAATTCACCACGTAATGGCCAGAGCGTTGAAGGATATTTTCTGTCGTTATCAGACCCAGAACGGAAAGCAGGTTTTCCGTAAAGCGGGTTGGGATACGCACGGACTTCCGGTAGAGCTTGGTGTGGAAAAAGAATTAGGAATCACTAAAGAAGATATTGGCAGAAAAATTTCGATTGAGGATTACAACAAAGCGTGTCGTGAAGCGGTAATGCGTTATACAGATGTATGGAATAACCTTACTGAAAAAATCGGATATTGGGTAGATCTTGATGATCCGTACATCACGTACAAATCAAAATACATGGAAACGGTTTGGTGGCTTCTGAAACAATTGTACAACAAAGATTTGCTGTATAAAGGTTACACGATTCAGCCGTATTCTCCAAAAGCAGGAACCGGACTTTCTTCTGCGGAGTTAAATATGCCGGGAACGTATCACGATGTTTCGGATACTACGATTGTTGCACAGTTTAAAGTAAAAAAAGAATCTACCGATCTGTTTAATGATGTTGAAGGAGATGTAAATATTCTTGCATGGACGACAACACCATGGACTTTGCCTTCCAATACAGCTTTGGCTGTAGGAAGAGATATTGAATATGTTGTGGTTAAAACTTTTAACCAGTATACTTTTCAGCCGGTAACTGTAGTTCTGGCAAAAGTTCTTCTGAATAAAAATTTCGGAAAAAAATATGCGGAAGGAACTGATGAAGACTTCGCAAATTATACTTCGGAGAGCAAGACCATTCCTTACCAGATTTTAAAAGAATTTACCGGAGAAAAATTAACCGGAACGCAATACGAACAGTTGGTTCCATGGTTTACGCCAAACGACACATCTGAAAAAGCTTTCAGAGTAATTTTAGGAGATTTTGTAACCACGGAAGACGGAACAGGTATTGTTCACATTGCGCCTACTTTCGGTGCGGATGATGCGAAAGCGGCAAAAGAAGCCGGAGTTCCGCCTATGTTGATAAAAGATGAAAATGATAATCTTGTTCCTCTGGTAGATTTACAGGGTAGGTTTATTCAGGGAGAAAATGTTCCTGAATTATTCTCAGGAAAATACATCAAGAACGAATATTACGATGAAGGAACTGCGCCCGAAAAATCATGGGATGTGGAACTGGCAATTTTGCTGAAAACTGAAAATAAAGCCTTCAAAGTAGAAAAATATGTTCACAGCTATCCGCATTGCTGGAGAACAGACAAGCCTGTATTGTATTATCCGCTGGATTCATGGTTTGTAAAAATGACGGCTGTAAAAGACCGTTTGGTAGATTTAAACAAAGAAATCAACTGGAAGCCGAAATCTACAGGAGAAGGACGTTTTGCGAACTGGCTTGAGAATGTAAACGACTGGAATCTTTCGCGTTCAAGATATTGGGGAATTCCTTTGCCAATCTGGAGAACAGAAGACTTGAAGGAGGAAAAAATCATCGGATCTGTAGAAGAATTATACAACGAGATTGAAAAATCTGTAGAAGCAGGATTGATGACTGAAAATCCGTTTAAGGATTTCATCATCGGAGATATGTCTGAGAACAATTATGCGTCTGTGGATCTGCATAAAAATATTGTAGACAAAATCGTTCTGCTTTCAGATTCAGGAAAAGCGATGAAGCGTGAGAGCGATCTGATCGACGTTTGGTTCGATTCCGGTTCAATGCCTTATGCGCAGCTGCATTATCCTTTTGAAAATAAAGAATTAATTGATAATAATAAAGCGTTCCCTGCAGATTTCATTGCGGAAGGTGTTGACCAGACAAGAGGTTGGTTCTACACGCTTCATGCAATCGGAACAGCGGTTTTTGATTCTGTTGCTTATAAAAATGTAATGAGTAACGGGCTTGTTTTGGATAAAAACGGGCTGAAAATGTCAAAATCCAAAGGAAATGCAGTGGATCCGTTTGAAACTTTAGCGGTTTACGGTCCGGATGCAACACGTTGGTACATGATTTCCAATGCGAATCCTTGGGAAAACCTGAAATTCGACATCGAAGGAATTGATGAAGTGAGAAGAAAATTCTTCGGAACGTTATACAACACCTATTCATTCTTTGCACTGTATGCGAATGTGGATGGATTTAATTATTCTGAAAAAGAAGTTGAGAACAGACCGGAAATCGACCGATGGATTCTTTCTGAACTGAATTTGTTAATTAAAGAAGTTAAATCATTCTACGAAGATTACGAACCGACAAGGGTAGCAAGAGCGATCAATACTTTCGTGAATGACAATTTATCTAACTGGTACGTAAGACTTTGCAGAAGACGTTTCTGGAAAGGAGATTATTCAGAAGATAAAATTTCTGCTTACCAGACTTTATATACGTGTCTTGAAACGGTTGCTAAATTATCTGCACCAATCGCTCCATTCTTTATGGATCAGTTGTATCAGGATTTAAATAAAGTAACCGGAAAGGAAACTGCGGAATCGATCCACTTAACAGATTTCCCTGTTGCTGATGAAAGTTTAATTGATGCAGATCTGGTTGAAAAAACGCACTTGGCGCAAACAATAACGAGTTTAGTGCTTTCCATCAGACGTGCAGAAAGTTTAAAAGTAAGACAGCCTCTTCAAAGAGTATTGATTCCTGTTTTGGATAAGAAAACGGAAGAGCAGATTTCCGCGGTTGCAGATTTAATTAAGCAGGAAGTAAACGTTAAAGAATTACAGTTAATTAATGCTGAAGAAGCATCGCATTTAATTGTAAAACAGATCAAACCGAACTTCAAAGCTTTAGGTCCCAAATTAGGAAAAGACATGAAAACGGTGGGTGGAGAAATTACCAATTTCACTGCAGAACAGATCTCCACTTTGGAAAAAGAAGGAAAAATTGATGTGCAGGGTTACGAAATTACACCGGAAGATGTTGAAATTTCAACAAAAGATATTCCGGGATGGACAGTAACTTCCGACGGAAAAACCACTGTGGCATTAGATTTGACGCTAACAGATGAATTAAAATCTGAAGGTATCGCAAGAGAATTCATCAACAGGGTTCAGAATCTGCGAAAAGAGAAAGATTTCGATTTGACGGACAGAATTATCATCTCTCTGGAAGAAAATGCTCCTTTCATTGATGATATCAAGAAGAATGGAGAATATATTTCATCCGAAGTCTTGTCAAATAAAATAGAAATTGTATCTTCACTTTCAAATTTTAACGAAATCGAAATAGATGAGGTTAATTTTAAGATAAATGTTGAAAAAATTTAACTTATAGTTATTGTTTTTCAAATTCCATTTCATAATTTTATTAAAAAAGAGAAACGAACATGTCAGACGAAAGAGTAAGATACAGTGATGCTGATTTACAAGAATTTAAAGCAGTTATTAAGGAAAAAATAGAAAAAGCTGAAAAAGATTTACAACTGATCAGAGAAAGTTTTATCAACGATCAGAATAACGGGACGGATGATACTTCCCCTACTTTCAAAGCATTTGAGGAAGGCGCTGAAACGTTAAGTAAAGAACAGAATTCTATTTTAGCCGGAAGACAGGAAAAATTCGTACGTGACCTGAAGAACGCTTTGATAAGAATTGAAAACAAAACTTACGGTGTATGCAGAGTAACGGGTAAACTTATTCCGAAGGAAAGACTGTTGGCTGTTCCTCATGCTACGCTGAGCATCGAAGCGAAAAATATGCAGAAATAACCACAAGGTTAGCTACAATAAATTTGGGTTTATATCGTATTTCAAGGAATACTTTATAAACCTAATTTTTAATATCTACCCATGAATGAATTATTAATTTTAGCAATTATCGTTGCCGTCGTATTGGCATTTTTCAACAGAGACCGGATCAAAAACAGGTTCTTTCCGGATGAAAAACGCAATTACACGATTGACGATCAGTTTAATTCTGATAAACGGGAAAGGGAAAAAGAAATCGACCGTCTTCTGAGTAAGATGGGAAAAAACGGAGTGAATGACCTGTCTGCAAAAGGCAGAAAAAGACTCGATGAACTGTCTAAAAAGTAAAATTTAAATTTAAAAAAAATGGAATCTATAATAGTCCACACCAAAAACGCAATGGAGCTTACTGCCCTGAAAAGTGTTTTGAAAGAAATGAACATTAAGTTCGAAAAATTCCATACCAAGAATACCCATCACAACGAGAAAACCGTAAAAAAGATCGTTGAGAAAAAGAACGAAAAAATAGGAAAACCTTACAAACCAAAAGGATTATAATGAAGAAGATAGCATTTGTAACCTTGCTTATTTTATTGATAGATCAGGCTTCAAAAATTTATGTAAAAACGCATTTTAATCTTGATGACAGCATTTCTGTGCTTCCGGGGTTTAAATTAACGTTTGTTGAAAATCCGGGAATGGCTTACGGACTGCATTTCGGAGGTATTATCGGAAAATATTTTCTTGTTCTGGTAAGAATTATCCTGATCGGCGGAATGATCTATTTATTTAAAAAATGGTTACAGAAAGGAGAATCCAACTATCTTCTGATACCGATGGCAATGATTTTTGCGGGAGCAATCGGAAATTTAATAGACGGAATGTTTTACGGACTTATTTTTGACAGCGGAACGGTTTATGATGAGAGCATCAACAGATGGATCGGATACGGAGGAATTTCGAAATTCACCAGTTTCGGGGAAGGATACTCTACGTTCATGAAAGGCTGCGTGGTCGATATGCTGCATTTTCCGCTGGTGGACTGGAATGTTCCTGAAAGCTGGCCTTTAATCGGAGGAAAACATATAGAATTTTTTAAATATATTTTCAACGTAGCCGATTCGGCGATTACAGTGGGAGCTGCTTTATTATTGATTTTCAGAAAAAAAGCATTTCCGAACGGTCTGGAATTTTAAAAGAATATACTGTTGATGAAAAAATTAATTAAAAACATTTTTAAAATTTTCCTGCTTCTTTTTGTGGCAGGAATTATTTTTATTGCCTGGGCGAATTACAGCATTAAAAAAGACAGCGAAGCCCATATTTCTTATAAAATCTCAGAAGTTCCTAAAATGAAAACGGCACTACTTCTGGGAACAGGAAAAACACTGAGTAACGGAAAACCTAATGCCTATTTTTATAACCGAATTCAGGCTGCAGCCGATCTGTATAAAAGCGGAAAGGCGAAATACATTATTCTAAGCGGTGATAACAGCCAGAAAAACTATAATGAACCTGAAGATATGCAAATGGCTTTGATGGAATACGGAGTTCCAAAGGATAATATTTTTCTTGATTTTGCCGGTTTCAGAACACTGGATTCTGTTGTACGCGCGAAGGAGATTTTCGGGCAAAATCAATTAATCATTGTTTCACAGAAATTCCATAATGAAAGGGCGGTATTCTTAGCCAAACAAAACGGAATGGAAGCTTTCGGCTACAATGCTCCCGATGTGAACAAGTATGCAGGCCTGAAGACGAATCTGAGAGAATATTTTGCGAAAGCAAAAGCGTATCTGGATTTAATTTTGGGTGTAGAGCCGAAGTTTGGAGGGGATAAGGTTTTGATTCCTTAATATTTTTTTCTTGCAGATTTTTAACGCAAAGTTTTTAAGTGGATAATAATTACTTTTTTAAGTGTGCAAAAAATCATCAACAAGTTGATTTGATGAAGCTCCGTTTTCAAGCTTCGCGCAGCAAATTTATTTGCTTTGCCTTCTAAAAATAATAGCTTTTGAATAAAATCTTTGCGTTTAAATTTTCCAAACACAAATAACGTTAATGTTTTCACGAATACCACAAACAATAAAATATAAACATCTCTGTAAATCCATGGAATCTGTGAGAGAATTAATTAAATTTGCAGTTCATTAATTTTTAAATATAAATTTTAAACAATGTCAAGAATTCTTACCGGCATTCAAGCCACCGGAACACCTCACTTGGGAAACTTGTTGGGTGCAATTATTCCTGCGATAGAATTATCGAAACAGGAAGGAAACGAATCATTTTTATTCATCGCGAATCTGCATTCTTTAACGCAGATTAAAGACGCGAAAGAACTGAAACAGAATACCTACGAGATTGCTGCGGCTTGGCTTGCTTGTGGATTAGATACCGAAAAAACATTTTTTTACAGACAGAGCGACATCCCTGAAACCTGTGAACTTTCTTGGCATTTATCATGTTTTTTTCCTTATCAGAGATTAACTTTGGCGCATTCATTTAAGGATAAAGCAGACCGTTTGCAGGATGTGAATGCCGGTTTGTTTACGTACCCTATTTTAATGGCTGCAGATATTTTGTTATACGATGCGGAAATTGTTCCGGTAGGAAAAGACCAGCTTCAGCATTTGGAAATTGCGCGTGATGTCGCTTCCAGATTTAATAATCAGATGGGTGAAGTTTTTGTTTTGCCTCAATCTGAACTTCAGGAAAATACAAAGTATGTTCCCGGAGTTGACGGACACAAAATGTCTAAATCGCGAGGAAATATCATCAATATTTTCCTGCCTGAAAAGGAACTGAAAAAGCAGGTGATGAGCATTGAATCTGACTCTAAGACACTTGAAGAGCCAAAAGATCCGGAAACGGATAAAACGTTTGCCATCTATCAGTTAATTGCTACTCCGGAACAGACTGAGGAACTGAGAGCGAAATATTTAGCCGGAAACTTTGGTTATGGTCATGCGAAAAAAGAACTTCTGGATCTTATTTTAACAAGATTTGAAAAAGAAAGAAAACTTTTTTCTTATTATATGAACAATCTTGAGGAACTTGAAGCAAAACTTCAGGAAGGTGCAGCAAAAACGAGAGTGATTGCTACGGAAACGATGAAAAGAGTGAGAGAAAGTTTGGGAATTTAATGTACTGAGCTTTAAGATATGGTTTCGGCGGCACCTTCGGTGCCGCCGAAACTCTTATAAATACTCTTTAATCTGCAAAAGATGCGTAATCACTTTCAAGCCTTCTTCAGATTTGTTTTCCTTAAAAACATCAAAGAAAATCACATCCATACCAAAATTCTGAGCACCGACAACATCTGCAACCCAATCATCGCCAATTAAAATACTGTTTTCTTTTGTGGCATCTGAAAGGTTCAGGGAGTATTCAAAAATTTCGGGACGTGGCTTTCTTACACCAACTGTATCTGCGCTTGTGATGGTCTGAAAATACCTGTCAATTCCGGACAAAATACACTTTCTCTCCGTAACTTCTTTGAACCCATTTGAAATAATATGCAGTGTGTAACTTTTTACTTTAAGATATTCCAGAATATATTCTGCTCCTTCTACCAGCTCATTATAATTGAGAATTTTATCTAAAAAATGTTCTTCAAAATACATCGACAATTCCGGATCATCAACCCCAAAATGGTTAAAGGTATCGTAAAAACGGTGTTTCCTGAGATATTCTTTATCGATAATTCCATCGCGGATATCTTCCCAGAGTTTTTCATTAATTTCATGATAAACAGAATGGAATTCTTCAAACATGATATTGTACTTTAACCCGATTTCTTCCTTCTCAAAAAGATCTTTTATCGTTAAATACGCATTGCGGCGATGATCCCAAAGTGTATTATCAAGATCAAAAAAAATGTGCTGAATTTTCATACAGCACAAAATTAATAATTTTAATTTTTGGATACAGGATAATTCTTGCCTTTGGCTTTCACTACCTCGACGCTCTTTGAAAAGTTGAGTAAAAACTCAATGGTTTGTTTCTTAGGTTTCAAAGCTTTCACTTTTAAGGAATCATTTTTTTTCATAGGCGAAAATGTTTTTCCTTAAAAACGGGAATTTTCAGAAATTATTATTTATCTAGTTAAGATAATATTATTTTCATCCATGATTTTTCTCAGGTTGATTAAAGCATAGCGCACTCTTCCCAGTGTAGTATTGATACTCATGTCGGTATGATCCGCAATTTCTTTAAAACTTAACCCGTCAAAAAATCTTAGTTTAATTACTTCCTGCTGATTTTCAGGCAAAAACTGAAGCATTTTTAAAAGATCTTCCTGAATCTGATTGGTTACAAGCTGATCCTCGATATTTTCGGAAGGCTCTCTCAAAAGATCAAAAACAGAATATTCGTCCGTTTCAAAAGTAGTTTCTGAAACTTTCATATTTTTAGATTTTAACCTGAAATGATCGATAATAAGATTATGGGCAATTCTTTTCGCCCAAAGAATGAATTTTCCTTCTTCGTTATAGCGTCCTTCCTTCAGCATAATGATAATTTTCATGAAGGTATCCTGAAACACATCATTTGCTAAATCTTCATCATTAATTTTGTAAAAAATAAATGTAAACAACTCTCTCTGATGGCGGTGTATAAGGGTAGACAACGCCTCTTCGTCTCCTTTTTGGTAAAGGGAAATTAGTAAACTATCCGATTTTGATTTCATAACTTCTTCTCAATAAATATTGCTGACTGTAATTCCAGATATTTTATCTGGCTTCAGCTGTAAATACAAAACAATTCTTCAGAGTAAAGTCGAATCAATAGGCGGATACAATTTTTCTATGGTGTAAATATAATAAATTTTTAATAACTGTTAACCATTTATTAACTTTTTACGAGAAAAATTTAAAAAAATCTACTTAAACATATCGTGAATGAATACAGTAGGGATATTTAATGTAAAATTAACATTTATCCCCTTCAGTTCCTTACCATTTATTCCGCTGTTTCCGATCGGGAAAGCATATCCTCCCGTAAGATCAAGAATCCCGAAAAGCGTAACACCTACCTTCGGAGCAATATATTTGTTGGTTCCTTCCGCTCCCATCAGAAAATAGTAAGAATGGTTGAAATCTACATTTTTTTCAAAATTTAACAGAACATCGGCTGAAATTTTAGGCATGACAGCAAATTGGGAATGCGCAGAACCCATTAATGCGGAAGCTCCCAAACGGTAAATAACATCATCATTTTTTAAGAAAAGCAGCTTCCCTCCTATTTCCCCGAAACTCTGGTTTTGGTACGTATATCCTACGCTTATCATTTTATGTACGGTTAACTGGGCTTTAGCAAATGTACTCAGGAAAAATACGGAAAGGATTGCGATTGCAAATCTGGCGTTTATCATCTTCAAATTTATTTAATGTAAAAATAAAAAAAACTGCCTTATCAAAAGATAAAGCAGCTATTTATATTGTATAAGTTTAAATTAAATTCCGAAAGAAGCTTTAATTTCTTCTACTTTGTCTAATTTTTCCCATGTAAAGAACTCAAGGTTTTCCAGAGTAAGCTCATTTTTATGACCTTTATTGAAAGTTTTGCTGGCAACATAATGCTCTTTTCCCATGTGCCCGTAAGAAGCTGTTTCCTGATAGATCGGGTTTCTTAGCTTTAAGTTCTGCTCGATTGCGTAAGGTCTCAAATCGAAGATGGTAGAAACTTTTTTAGCAATTTCTCCATCGTTAAGATCTACTTTTGCTGTTCCGTACGTGTTAATGTACAATCCGCAAGGTTCAGCAACCCCGATTGCGTAAGAAACCTGTACCAAAACTTCGTCAGCAACTCCTGCAGCCACCAGATTTTTAGCAATGTGTCTTGTTGCATAAGCAGCACTTCTGTCTACTTTTGAAGGATCTTTTCCTGAGAATGCACCTCCACCGTGAGCTCCTTTTCCTCCGTACGTATCTACGATAATCTTTCTTCCTGTAAGACCTGTATCTCCGTGAGGACCACCGATTACGAATTTACCTGTCGGATTGATATGATATTTGATCTGATCGTTGAATAACGCTTTAATTTCTTCTGTCTGTAAAGCAACTACTCTAGGAATCAGAATATTTTTGATGTCTTCTCTGATTTTGTTCAGCATTTCTTCTTCAGATCCGAAATCGTCATGTTGTGTAGAAACTACGATAGAGTCGATTCTGATTGGTTTATGATCGTCAGAATATTCAATAGTAACCTGGGATTTTGCATCAGGACGAAGATATTTAATTTCTGAATCTTCTCTTCTGATCGCAGAAAGTTCCTTAAGAATAGTATGTGCAAGATCCAGAGCCAAAGGCATGTAATTCGCCGTTTCGTTGGTTGCGTATCCGAACATCATTCCCTGATCTCCCGCTCCCTGTGCATTCGCTTTAGCTTCGAAAGACTCATCCGTTACTACTCTGTCTACTCCCTGATTGATATCCGGAGACTGTTCGTGGATCGCAGAAATAACCCCACAAGAATCTCCGTTGAACATATATTCTCCTTTTGTATAACCAATCCCGTTGATTACCTCTCTCGCGATCGTCTGAACATCAAGATAAGCATCAGATTTTACTTCACCGGCTAAAACCACCTGTCCTGTTGTTACAAGAGTTTCACAAGCTACTTTTGAGTTTTTGTCGTATGCTAAAAAATGATCAATTAATGCGTCGGAAATCTGATCGGCAATTTTGTCCGGATGTCCTTCTGAAACAGATTCAGATGTAAATAAATAAGACATATTATTCTATTTGTTTTTAGATTAAAAAAATATACGAAGAAAAATAAGAATAAATTGTCTAATGAAGGTCTAAAAAAGAATACTGTTTTAGCATATTTTTATAGAGGTTGCAATCAGGTCAAATTTTTCCTCGTTCGTAAACGTTGGCAAATTTAAGTACTATTTTTTAATACTCAAAATTTTTGTCTACTTATTATCTTTTCTTTAAATTGATGATTTGATGATATTTAACATAAAACACTATTGCGGTTTTATGCTTACAAATTCTTTCGGATTCTCGTGATAATTCAGTTTTTTCTCTAAAGAATTTCTAATAGAATGCGACAATTCATCAATAATTTTCTGCTTAAAGGTTGGTTTGTAGTAAATAATGCTGATTTCTCTGTACGGGAAAGGCTTCTTAAATCTGAAAACATTCTCCTTCTGTACATCTGAAAGCTGGTTAAGAGCCAACTCAGGCAAAATACTGATTCCTCCCACTTTATCCACCATATGAACCAAAGTCTGGATATTAGAAGCGAGAAAATCTAAGTTTTTGGGCTTTAATGTATTTTCTTTTAAGTGACAGATATTTTCGAATTGGTTTCTCAGACAGTTTCCTTCTTCAAGAAGCCACACTTTTTCTACATTCAGTTCTTCAGGAACGACATAAGAGTTTTTCTTGTTGGCTTCTTTCTCAGAACTGTAGATCATTAATTCTTCATTAAATAAGAAATCCTGATAAAATTCATCTGCCGCATCATATGGTGTTGAAATAATTCCGGCATCCAATTCCCCAGCTTTCAAAGCTTTGATGATGTTGTCCGTTGTCATTTCTTTTACATTCATTTGGATTTTCGGATTTTCTTCCAAAAATTTGAAAATTTCCGTAGGCAGGATGAAAGAAGAAACGGTAGGAATGATTCCGATATTGATGGTTCCTCCTAAAATATTGTTTAAAAGATTGGCTTTATTTTTAAGTTCATTGACAGATTCTATAATCACCTTCGCCTGATCAATGATCTGAAGCCCCACATCTGTGGTACGGATCGGGTGCGTTGTCCTGTCGAAAACCTTCACATCCAGTTCGTCCTCAAATTTCTGTATCATTGCACTTAGTGTAGGTTGCGTAATGAAGCATGCTTGAGCCGCTTTCCCAAAATGTTTGTACTTATCAACCGCGATAAGATACTCGAGTTGCTGAATGTTCATCTGATTAATATTATCTATGACAAAGATAAAATGTTTTTGCCATTTGCAATTAAAAATTCAAGTAAATTTGATATTTAGTACCTTTACATAAACAAAAGCAGTTAAAAAATCATTCACAAAAATCATAAATCTATGGATTCTAAAAAATTAACCTTAAGTAACGGCGCTCCCTATTACGAACATCAGGATTCCCAGACAGTCGGTCCAAGAGGTCCGGTACTGCTGCAGGACTTCATTTTGCAGGAAAATCTTGCTCATTTTGTAAGAGAAAGAATCCCGGAAAGAATTGTTCATGCAAAAGGAACGGGAGCTTACGGAACTTTTACGGTTACCCACGATATTACCCAATATACAAAAGCAAAATTATTTTCTAAAGTTGGCAATTCATGCAGAATGTTTGCCCGCTTTTCCACAGTAGGCGGAGAGAAAGGAAGTGCAGATACCGCGAGAGATCCAAGAGGTTTTGCTTTAAAATTCTACACAGAAGACGGAAACTGGGATCTTGTTGGAAACAACACGCCGGTTTTTTTCATCAAGGATGCGAAAAAATTCCCGGATTTCATCCATACCCAGAAAAGAGTTCCGAAAACCAATCTGAAAAGCGCAACTATGATGTGGGATTTCTGGAGCCTGAATCCTGAATCTCTTCATCAGGTTTTGATCTTAATGTCGGACAGAGGTACACCTTACGGACACAGACACATGCACGGTTTCGGTTCTCACACATTCTCTATGATCAATGCTCAGAACGAAAGAGTCTGGGTTAAGTTTCATTTAAAATCCAAACAGGGAATTAAAAATTTCACGAATGATGAAGCGGTAAAAATGGCTGGGGAAAATCCGGATTTCGCTCAGGAAGACCTTTGCAATGCCATCGAGGAAGGAAATTTCCCGAAATGGACGATGTACATTCAGGTGATGACGGAAGAACAGGCAAGAGACTTCAGATGGAATCCTTTTGACATTACCAAAGTATGGTTCCAAAGCGATTTCCCGTTAATTGAAGTCGGAGAAATGGAATTGAACGAAGTTCCTGTCAATTATTTTGCACACGTGGAACAATCTGTTTTTTCGCCAAGCAATTTAATCGACGGTATCAGTTTTTCGCCGGATAAAATGCTTCAGGGAAGATTATTTTCTTATCCGGATGCGCACCGATACAGAGTGGGCGTAAATGCTCATCTGCTGGAAGTTAACAGATGCCCTTTTGCGGTTAATAATTATCAGAGAGACGGATTTATGGCAGATTCAAGCCATTATCAGGACAAACCGAATTATCATCCGAACAGTTTTGATGATATTAAACCGGATTCTGCTTATAAAAGTTTCGAATATGAACTGGACAGCGCACACGTAGCAAGCTACAACAGAAACGAAAATGATGACGATCATTACACCCAACCCGGATTATTATATACAAAGGCAATGAATACCGAAGACAGACAAAACCTTGTAAATAACATCGTTGGAAGCATGAAAGGAATTACAGGACCTAAAAGAGACGAGATCATTAACAGACAGTTATGTCATTTTTTCAGGGCCAATATTGAATTGGGCATGAAGGTAGCTTCTCAATTGAATGTGATTATTGATGCAAATATGATGAACCACACGAAATAAGTATCTTAAACAATAATTTCAATCAGAAGGAAAAAAAATCAATATTTTTTCCTTTTTTTTATAAAAAATTCATAATTTGCACAGAATAATATTTTAAAGTGGAAAATGGGTTACGAAAATATATTATTAAATAAGGAAGATAAAATATCTATTATTACAATAAACCGACCTGAGAGTTTAAATGCACTCAATGCTAAAACGATCAGCGAATTAAGTTCAGCGTTGAACGAATTAGATTCAGACCAATCCTGCAGAGTAGTTATTCTTACAGGAAGCGGTGAAAAATCTTTTGTTGCTGGAGCAGACATTAAAGAATTCAGTGATTTTGGACAGGAAAAGGCAGAAGAACTTGCTAGAAACGGACACAATACTTTATTCAATAAAATTGAAAATATGACCAAGCCTGTAATTGCAGCCGTAAACGGTTTTGCATTAGGCGGAGGTCTTGAGCTTGCCATGGCATGCCACATCAGATACGCATCGGAAAATGCAAAACTGGGACTTCCGGAAGTAACTTTAGGATTAATTCCCGGTTACGGAGGAACCCAAAGACTGCCGAAGCTTGTAGGAAAAGGTATTGCCAATGAAATGATCTTCTCTGCCAAAATGGTTCCTGCTGCAAAAGCAAAAGAAATCGGACTGGTAAATGAAGTGTATCCAATAGAAGAATTATTAAATAAGACAAAAGAATTAGCCAAGATTATTGCCCACAATTCACCAATGGCAATTTCGAAAGCAATTCATGCTGCAAACTTATCGGACACGGATAAAGGTTTTGAAACTGAGATTAAATATTTCGGAGAGCTTTTTGAAATGGACGACAAAAAAGAAGGAGTTTCTGCTTTTCTTGAAAAAAGAAAGCCAAGCTTCTAAACTTTTTACCCTTAATACAAATTATTTCGAAACAAACAATGCTGCGGTATGAATAAGTTTGACAAAGCTTATCTAAAAATGGCTCAGGAATGGGCAAAACTTTCCTACTGTAAACGAAAACAAGTAGGAGCTCTTATCGTAAAAGATAGGATGATTATTTCAGATGGTTATAATGGTACTCCTTCAGGATTTGAAAACTGCTGTGAGGACAGTGACGGGAAAACACACTGGTACGTACTTCATGCAGAAGCGAATGCTATTTTAAAATTAGCAGCTTCCACGCAGTCTGCAAAAGGTGCAACATTGTATTTAACGCTTTCGCCATGTAAAGAATGCAGTAAGCTGATTCTGCAGGCGGGAATTACCAGACTTGTCTACATCAATGAATATTCGGATGACGACGGGATATCATTTTTAAGAAACCACAATATTGAAATAGAGCAAATTTCGGAAAGTGAACTAAAAAAATAACACAACATGACTTGGGATGAAAAAATTAAGGATTTTGAAATCTTTCTTCGATTCGAGAGAAACTTTTCAGAAAATACTCTCGACGCCTATATTCGAGACATCAGAAAACTAAAAGAATACGCAGAAGAAGATCTGGGCAACGTCGGGCCCGATACTATAGGCTACGAAAATCTGCAGGAATACATTTTCAATCTTTCCAAACAAAAATTCAGCGAAAGATCTCAGGCGAGATGGATCTCTTCCATTAAAGCATTCTTCAAATTTTTACTGGAGGATGAATACCGTGAAGACAATCCGGCTTCTCTGCTTGAAGGTCCGAAACTGGGTCTTTATTTACCGGATACTTTAAGTCTGCCCGATATCAACAGGATCATCAGTGCGATTGAAGTAAACTCTGATCTTGGAAAGAGAAACCAGTGTATCATCGAAGTTCTGTACGGATGCGGACTTCGCGTTTCGGAACTTATTGATCTGAAAATTTCCAATATCAATTTTAAAGAGCAGTATATCAAGGTAAACGGAAAGGGAAACAAAACACGTTTCGTCCCTTTGGCAGATTATACGGCAGATCTTTTGGAAAATTATATTCAGGAAGTACGTTCCAAAAGCAAAATCAATAAAAAATATGAGGACACTTTATTCCTGAACAGCCGCGGAACATCGATGTCCAGAGTAATCGTATTTTTAATTATAAAAGAATTAACAGACAAGGCGGGTGTAAGCAAAAAAATATCACCACATACATTCAGGCATTCTTTTGCAACCCATTTGCTTCAGAATGGTGCAGATCTTCGTTATATCCAGGAAATGCTTGGACATTCCAGCATTACAACGACAGAGATCTACACCCACCTGAAAACAGAGGAGCTGCGTGATGTTATCTTGTCTTATCACCCGAGAAATATTAATGTAACTCAATGAAAATATTGAAATATTGCCCCAACTGCGGCAAAGAATCTTTACAGTGGGATGGAGAAAGAAAATGGAGCTGCCAAAACTGTGGTTTCACATTATACAACAACGTTGCCGGAGCGGTAGCTGTGGTAATAAGATATAATGATGAAATTTATCTTACAAGAAGAAACAGAGATCCTAAGAAGGGAAAACTCGATCTTGCAGGAGGTTTTGTAGATCCGAAGGAAAGTGCAGAAGAGACCTGTAAAAGAGAACTTTTTGAAGAGCTGCAGCTTGGTGTTGATATTTCAAATTTAAAGTACTTAACGAGCCTTCCAAACGTCTATCAGTACAAAGAGATTGATTATAATACCATTGATCTTTTTTATGAATACCGCGTTCCGGAAAAATTTGAAGTGAATCTTGAATTGTCTGAAATTTCAGAAGCAGTCTGGATTCCTTTAAAAGAATTGAATCTTGAGGATATTGCTTTTGATTCTCAGAAAAAGTTTTTTGAAGAGTATCTGAAGAATATTTAATATTCCTGAAATAGATTCTCCTGCAGATTTTACAGATGTCTACTGAACATGTAAAATTTGCGGGAGTTTTTTTATGCTCTTGCTTTGCATGATCAACATAAATTAACCTCAGTCAGGAATAAGAAATAAATTTAAATAATTGATTTATAGCATGATATTAACTTATCGCAAAGAAAAAGAAAAGTTTTTTTTACTTATTGAAAATTGGTAAGCTAAACAAAGGCACTTCGTTTATTTAAAAAAGACAAAAATGGTATTACTTGGATAAGTTTTACGCCTTTGTATATCTTAAAAACTGAATTCCTGATAATTGAATTTCTTTGTTTAACCTTGCGGTTAAGAAGACTTATCTCGAACTCTGGTTAAATTAAAGATTCTTAAGTTGATTTTCGAAATCTGATTATTTTATCGCAAGAAAAACGAAGAAGTATTCTCTGAAATGCTTTTAAAATAAACAATGTCGCTTCACTTATCAAAGCAATACAAAAAGCGATTGATTTTCTGAATAGAATAACAATGAAAATCAAATAGTTAAACTATTTATCTTTTTAAATTCTTATGACGATTAAATACGATTAATAAGTTTTGGATTTCAGCATCTGATCAAAATACTGAATCAGCAAAGCTCTTTCTGCATCGGAAAGATTGGCTTCCTTATGATAAACAATATAACCGGGCATCGGCATCATTTTATTCTGAATGGTCTGGATCGACTTACTCAGCATACTCTGCTTTAAATCTCTGTTGTACGTTTCCCAAATCGAAAAATTAAGATGTTCCCGTCCTTCGTTGATATGGCTTTTCACAGACCATGAAATTGGCGCGATATAAGCATATTTAGGATAAACCGTTTCGTTGGAATGACAATCGTAGCATGCTCCTTTCAGCAATCCCTGAATTTTTGCAGGTGTTTTTTTAGCATCCACAAAATTCACTTTGTGATCCACCGGAGGATTTACTTTATCTGTTGAAATAAACTGAATTAAAGCAAATCCCAGCAAAGTCCAGAAAAATATTTTCTTAAATGTTTTCATATTTATCTTGAAGGCGTTACCAAAGCATCATTTCCTTTCAGATCAAGCTTATTAGCATCTTTCGGCTGAGATTTCGGCTCTGCTTTCGGTGTGCTGATTTTTGAAGGATCCAGAACTCTTGTATCTTTCAGATCCCAGTTTTCGTTGCTGTCCCAAAGCGGTCTTACGATGGCTGTTTTGTAGTAAATGTAGGAATCTTCTGCAAAAGTTTCGTTCTGGAAATCTGCTTCGTCCCAAAAGCCATTTCCGTTGTTATCCACTAAAATCCTTACAATGTATTCTCCGGGTTTTAGGATATCAAATTTCACCTCGCTTCCTTTGGTATATTTCTGAAACAACACTTTATCTGAACTGTCCAAGAGCTGCAGCCAGTAGCTTGATTTCGGAGCATTCTGAAGGATGAATTTCAAGCTTCCGAAATTCTCGACTTTATCAGCTTCAAAATCGAAACGTTTCGACTGATAATTTTTGGCAAAGAATGATGAAACGGTTTCTTTCGGAATGGTAAGCTGATATTTTTTACCTGAAATAAAATCCGCTTTCACCAAAATCTGATACGGATTTTTCTCTGAGATTTTTGCGGTAAAAGGAACGGTGTTCAGGGAATCTCCTGCAACTCTGAAAATCCATTTATCGGTGTTTATTTTATCCACATAATAATTGGAAAGGATTTTAAAGTCTTCTTTCGGAGGAAGCATGGCACCGCCGTTATCGCTGTTAATATCCATTGCGTTTTTCGCATTGTATCTGTAAAACAACGAGGCGTTGTAAAGACTGTCTTTCTTTCCTATTCCTGCATTGTACCCGAACTTTAAATTCTCGTTCGTGGTCTGTCCTACCTCACTTTTTACGGCATCAAACCAGATTCTTACGGAATCGGACTTCGGAGCGTGGGTTACCTTGTATTCTTTTATTTTTTCATTTAAAGGTTTTACGGTAACTTCATTCGGTTTTCCTTCAAAAGTCATGAGAACTCCTCCCGGAGCTTCTTTCATTTCAAGGTATTTCACCGGTTTTTTAGACGGATATAATTTCAGATTTAATCCTGAAACCGATTTTTCTACGACAACAGGATCTTTCTGAAAGCCTACTTTTTCTTTCCCTGGATCGTACATGGAATTTCCGTTTTCATCTTCAAACGCGATGATTTTATATTTTCCGGCAGCAAGATAATTCAGCTCAAAATAGCCATCATCATCAACTTTCGTAATGTAGTAAGGTTTTTGTCTGTAATTGATGGTGTCTTTTACCTGATACAATCCTACCACAAATTTATTTTCACTGGCTTTTTTAATGGATAAAGCATCTCTTACATCCCCGCTTACATAAAGATCATCAAGCTTGTCTCCCGTAGAAAACGCGAAATTGTAATATCTCAGAATATTGGCTTCATTATTATCTGCAATAGAATTTCCGAAATTAAAATTATACGTTGTATTTGCCTGTAAAGTATCTTTCCACTGGATCAGGATAAACTTGTTGGCAATATTGGAAGGAACAATTCTGGTGATATTTTTAATCGGCGGAGAAATATTCAGGTTTTTGTTGATGTCTTTTAATGTAATGTATTCGTCAAAATCTATTCTTAGCTGCTTTATATCTCTCGGAACATTTACTCTTGAAGAATCGATATTTGAGCTTAAAAATTTCGGAGCTAAGGAATCTTTTGCGCCACCGATAGGCGAACCTACTCTTGCACAAGACTGCAAAAGAAAAGCGAAAACCAATAAAAAAAGAATTCTTTTCATGAAGATGTTTACGCAAAAATAAACATTATTCTCCATAAACTTCACCATGACCTTTCAATGTATCGCGATCATCGCTCATTACGCTGTGAAGTTTATCTTTCTGAGGCGGAAAATCTTCGAATAATCCCGATAATGCCAAAGCGGTATATACTCTGTTGGAGTATTTATTTCCAATGGCAATAATGGTGACTTTAGATTTCAGAAGATGGGCAAAAACGGAATTGGTTCCGTGCCACCATCCGTTGTGATACGTGAGTTTTTCTCCGTTATCAAAAATTTTCATCCTGAAGCCGAAACCGTAATTATTCATTCCGAATTTTTCATTGCTGTAAGGCGTGAAAACCTGCTCCATCAATTCAGGCTTTAAAAAATCTTTCGAAAACATTGCTTTTGAAAAGCTGTATAAATCTCGCGGTGTGGTATATACATTTTTATCTCCGTAAATTAAATCCAGTCTGTCTAAGGGATACAGTTTACTTCCTCCGTAATAAAAAGACTGTGACGCTGTCGGAATATCTTTTTCCTGAAAAATATAGGTGTTTTTCATTTTCAGAGGATCAAAAACCATTTCTTTCATTGCCTGCGGAAAAGGAACTTTTGTTACTTTTTCAATAATTAAAGCCAACATGGCAAAATTCGTGTTGCAGTACATAAATCCGGTATCTGTTTCTCTCGCCAGATCCGGTTTATATTTAATGATCATATTCAAAATATCCTCATTCGTAAGGAACGTTTTTGAAAGTTCTGCGGGAGCCGGCTGAATTTTCGTGATGAAGTATTCGTATTTAGGAAGACCGCTTCTTTGATCGAGCAATGTTTTAACAGTAACATTCGGATAAGGAAAACCCGGAAAATACTGGGTAAGATGATCAGATAAATTCACTTTTCCTGCTTCAATAAGTTTCAGCATCGCCATTGCGGTTAACGTTTTTGAAACGGAAGCCACATGAAGCGGCGTATTTTTACCGATCGGGTTCTGATTTCCTTCTCTGGCAAAGCCTCTGTAATTTTCGTAAATAATATTATCTCCTTTCGCGACTAAAATTCCCCCGCTCAGATCACCGTTTTCCCAAACTTTCTGGTAATAACTGTTGATGTAATTTGCCAGTGAAGCCTTATTGACAACCTGATTTTCGGCAGGTGCAAAAACTTTGGCTAAGTCTACATTTCCGTAATTGGGAAGATTGGTCGTGCTTTCAGCGACACTGTCCTGATTTTCAGATTTTTTTTTGCAGGAAAAAAGAAATAAAAAGGCAGATAATACAAGGATAAAATTACGCTTCGTCATGAGTTTCGAAAATGAGCGGCAATTTAATAAAACTCGAAATAATTCGTATCTCCTGAATAGAAATTATGAATTATTTAACATAAATAAAAATGAAAAATAATTCATAAAATAGTATCGTCAAAATTTATTTCTAATCTTACTGAATTTCAAGGCTAAGCAAACTGTGCCACAATTTTATCTACAATCACCTGCGCCAATTTTTCTTTACTCTGAACCGTCCATCCTGCAATATGCGGAGTAACAATTACTTTCTCGGATTCCAGAAGGTATTGAAGGTCTTCATTCTCCGTTTCCAGATTTTCGAAAGAAGATTTTTCGTATTCCAGAACATCAAGACAGGCTCCTTTTACTTTACCTGCTTTTAATGCCTCAACTAAACTTTTCGTTTCAACATTCTTTCCTCTTGCTGTGTTTACAAAATAGAAATTGTTTTTCATATCAGAGATAAACGGACCGTCCACCAAATAATAGGTCTGTTCCGTTAATGGAATATGTAAGCTTACAACTTCAGCTCTTTGTTTTAATTCCTCCAGAGAAACCTGTGTTGCGAATTCATCCGAAAGATCCGGTAGAATATCATGGAAAATCACTGTACAGCCAAACCCTGAAAGTCTTTTTGCCGTGGCTTTTCCCATATTTCCGTAACCGATGAGTCCGACCGTTTTTCCCAACAGTTCGTCGCCTCTGTTTTCTTCACGAAGCCAGATGCCGTTTTTTACTTCCTGAGAAGCGATAAAAAGCCGGTTCATTAAAATCAGCAACATCCCGACAACGTGTTCTGCCACAGAATCCCTGTTTCCTTCCGGAGAATTAATCAGTTGAATTCCCAATTTTTCAGCAACCGGAATGTCTATATTTTCCATTCCCGCTCCTACTCTTGCAATGAATTTCAGATTTTTAGCTTTTTCTAAAAAATTCTTATCCAAAGGAATTCTGCTTCGGATGATAATTCCGTCATATTGTTCAATTTTAGCACAAACCTCATCATAAGAAGAGCTGAAATCTTCTTCCAGAATAAAGTTTTTAGCTAAAAGCTGTTCGGTAATTAAGGGGTGGTTTTTATCGAGGAGTAAAATTTTCATTTTTTTAACACTAATGACACTAATATTGTTGCACAAATGGCACTAAACTATAATTTGCCGTTGATTACTCTTTTTACACCATCTTTAAACTGATGGGTATTAAAATTAATCAACATTCCAAGTTTGGAATTGCTCAATCGAAGATAGGTAAGAATCTGAGCTAAATGCACATCATTCAGTAACTCAACGGATTTTATTTCTAATATAAATTTATTTTCAATAAATAAATCGAGCCTGTAACCTACATCTAATTTCACATCTTCATAAATCAAAGGCATTGGTTTTTGTTTTTCTACAAAAAGTCCCTGCTTTTGAAGTTCATACAGCATACATTCTTAGTAAGCGCTCTCTAACAATCCGGGTCCTAAAACTTTATGAACTAAATAACCGGACTCATAAACTATTTTCGAGATTTCATTTTCAGAAATATCATTTTTCATCTTGTGTTATAATAATCTAAAACACAAATTTCTTTTTGAGTGTAGTAACGAAATAAAATTATTTGCGAAAATTTGTGTATACATTTGTGTTATTTGTGTTTATCAGTTCGGCTCCTGAAAAAGCTTTTTAAGCTCAATAGATTCAGAGGGTTTCATTCTTCCGGAAAGAATCAGGGAAAGTTCTTTTCTTCTCAGTGCCGCTGCATATCGTTCTTTTTCAAGATCTGTTTCAGGTTCCATATCAGGAATCGGGATCGGTCTGTTGAACTCATCTACCGCAACGAAGGTATAAATTCCTTTGTTGGTCTGAATTTTTTTATGATTGATCGGATCGTCCAGCCAAACATCTACATAGATTTCCATTGAGGTGGAAAAAGCTCTGGAAACTTTGGATTCCATTACAACAATTCCTCCTTCCGGAATCGGATGGTCGAATGAAACGTGATTTACGGATGCCGTTACCACTCTCCTTTCGCAATGTCTTGTTGCGGAAATCGAAGCACATCGGTCCATTCTTGCCAATAATTCTCCTCCGAAAAGGTTTCTCAATTGGTTGGTATCATTCGGAAGTACAATATTCGTCATCACCGTCAGAGATTCTGACGCCTTTTTTATTTTTGCCATTTCGTTGTCTTAGTGTTGTTTTGAGTTGCCGGAACTTTTGCCGCATTTTGCACTGCAGGCTGAACCGCTTTTGGAACCACAGAATCTTTCTTTAAAGAATCCGCAACCGGAGCAGGATTCATTATTTTTGGCTGAGCTTTTACAGTGTCCTGAATTCTGTGTGTTTTTGTCTGTATAGAGATATTGGCTTTGTCAAAAGATTTCTCTCCGAAAAGAAGTTCCTGCTGCGTGTAAGCTACGTATACGATTCCTAAAATCGGGATGATAATCAGAAAAGCCCAAAGAATAGATTTATTAAACTGATAATCTTTTTCCGTATTCAGAGAAGTTGCTAACGGAATGTTTTTATTGCTAATATCGGAAATCTTAATTTCTTCAAGACCATAAAAATCCGGATGATCCGACTGCAGTCTGTTTCCTTTGAAGTGCGTTTTGCCGTCTTCTACAAAAAGGACTCCTAAACCCTGAATTTCAAGCGTCTGATCTGCCTGCAGTTTTTTCTTCCAAAAATCGGTCTGAATCTGAAGATCTGTTTTTGAAGCTTCCAAAGTCATCTGTTTTTGCCCCGCAATAAAAGATGCCAAATCATCAGATTTCGCCTCATAATCGGAACTGTAAACGATTTTGCTTGCAGGAGGAAGAATGCTCCCATTTTCGGAATTGATAATGGCTTTGGAATTTTCCAAAGAAAAAACGCCAAAATCCGGAACAATAACGGTCCCGAATTGTTTCAAATATTCTAAAATGTAAGCTGAAATATTCATTTGGCAGCAAATTTATGACTTTTTGAGTAAAAAATAGATTAAAATATTTCATGCTTAACTGTAACCAAATTTATTTTTAACCAATCATATAATTCATCTAATAAATAAGGATTAGATTTTCATGTGTATGACTTATTCTTCTGACAATAATTTGTTGTAGATTGTAGATATTTCTATTTCAATTTCTTAGATATGCCCCATTGTATTTTCTACATATTTTGCCACATAATTTAGTATTAATGTTCTCTTTTTTGTTTTTCTGTTGTAAACTATATTAACTAAAAAATCATCAGGATACCATGCAACAAAAAGAATATCATAATCTTTCGGATTTTTTCTCCAAACATTTCTTATATATTCATCTACTCTAGAAATATTATCCTTTGATTTTGGTTTATAATCACATAACTCGAAAATACTTCTCCTATCATATGTTTTAATTTTCTTATCTAGTTCTTTTGATAAGATTGCGTTTTTTTTATCGTCTTTAATATTTCCCTTACTTTGAATCAGCTTAAAATAATCTTCACTTTCTTTTGAGATAAAGAACAAATACGATTTTGAAGAGATTGTTTCCGGATATAACTTTTTGGAGTTATGATATAATTTTGGCGTTAATAAAATATGAGAATCATCAATTAATTGATAACTTCCGGATATTGATTTGTATATATCTAAACCGCAGGTTGAGCCAGAATCACGTGAGTCAAATTTACCATCACTATCAAAACTTAAATAATATAAATAATTTTTCTTTTGATCTTTTTTTAGAGGATATTTAATCAATCTATATTGATAAATATTAACAGAATCTAATCCAATTATTCTGTCAATATAAAAATTCTCATTGAGAGGAAATTTTTGTGCATTTAAAATGAACGGAAATAAGAATATTAAACTTAAAATATATTTCCTTTCTCTATTATAAAAGTTTTTATTTATATTTTTCATCTGCCATTTCTAAATGGTATTTTTGATTACTGTAGTAGGAACAGATTCCTAGACTATGGCTTTATAAGACATATAATTATCCGTGTCTTTTTCTCAAAAGTACATAAAAATTTTAGTGTCGGAACATAACTCTATCTTAATGAATGTGATAATTACAATTAAAAATCTTACTCAAAAGAAGTCTACTAACAAAAAAGACTGCCGAAGCAGTCTTAAATCTAACTTTACATTCTATAATTAATCTTAAATATAGCCTGATTGTTTATTGAATTTTCCAGCTAATCCCAAACATAAAATTTGTTCCTGCCTGAGAAAAATAATACGGAGAACCGTCATAAACTGCTCCGTTGTTCACATACTTTTTATTGAATAAATTATTCACCAAAAGCTTCAAAGCAATCTCATTATTTTTAATTTTAAACTGATACTGCGCATTAAAATCGGTTAAAAAGTAATCTTTAAGCTGTAAATTTTCATCTTCCGAATTATCCAGATACTGTTTGCCGACATACTGATTCATCAATGCAAACTGGAAATTCTGTGTCGGATTGAATTTCAAACCTAAATTAGCAATCACATCCGGAGAAAAAGAAATCTGTGTATTTCCGAGATCTTTAACACCCGTTTCTGTTTCCACTTTAAAATCTAAATTCCTGTTGTTGCTGAAACTCACATTTCCGGAAAGTTCCCACTGTTTGGAAAGCTTTGCCAAAGCTCCAAGCTCGATTCCGCTTCGGTAGCTTTTTCCGGAATTCGTTCTGATGAAAGCACCCACATTATTCAGTTCGCCATTTAAAACCAACTGATTCACGTAATACATATAATATAAGTTTGCGGTAAAAGACACTTTCCCGAACTGCTTTTCTACTCCGGCTTCGAAATCGTGAAGCTTTTCAGCCTTTACTTCATTATTTGCCAACAGATCATCTCTGTTCGGTTCGCGGTGCGCATGTGCATAGGAAACGAAAATTTTTCCTGCTGAAATTTTATAATTGATCCCCGCTTTTGGATTAAAGAACAGCCAGTTTTTATTTAAATCAGCGCCTTCTCCATCTCCTGCCGTGATGATTTTTGTATCATAATCTACATTTCTCAATTGCAGGTCTCCGAAAAATTCAAAATCATTCATTCTTACCAGTGCTTTGGCAAAACCTGAAACTTCGTTTTTCACAGAGCGGTTTCTGTAATATTCATGCTCATCAATCTGGGGAAGAAAAACGCCCGTTACATTGCCGAAATGTCTTCCGTAGTATTGATTGGCAACGGCTCCGAAGTTCACATCAACTGTTCCCAATTTTCCGTAAAGCGTAGAAACAACTCCGTAGAAATCGTTATCCAGCCATTTTTTTCTGATAAAATCTGTTCTCGTCAAGGTTTGAGAACCGTTGATGAAGTTAGGAAGATTATATTTCGAAAATTTAGCGTCCTGCTTATAGTTTTCATAATATCCTTTTCCTTTGGTGTAATGTACCGTTGTTTCCAGATTCCATCTTTCATTGAATTTCTGTTCCCAAAGCAACTGATAATGGTTCTGTCTGTAATTATCCGTTTCATTATCATAAAATCCGACAATATTTTCCCAATTTGAGTCGTAAATCGCTCCCGAATAATTAAATTTAGGATCGGTTTCCCATGTTTTCCTATCGATTCCGTTCCACGCCTGATACGTTTTTTCTTTTCCTCCGAAAGCCATCAAACGAATTCTTGTATTTCCTTCCTCATACAAAGCGGTCAGATTGTAAGAATTTAATTTTGAAAAAGCACGGTCTATATATCCGTCAGAATTGATGTGGGTATATCTTCCCATTACAGAAAGACGGTTTCCCAAGAATTTTCCGGAACCTATTTCCGCAGAGTATTTATAGGTGTTGAAAGATCCGTAACTGTCGTCTGTTTTAAAATAAAACTTCTCTTCAGGATCTTTGGAAAGTACATTGATGCTTGCTCCAAAAGCCGCAGAACCATTATTGGAAGTTCCCACCCCTCTCTGAATTAAAATCTGTGACGCCGAACTCGTAAGATCCGGAACATTCACGAAAAATGTCCCCTGACTTTCGGAATCGTTGTACGGAACGCCGTTCATCATGACATTGATGGCGCTTCCCGCAACACCACGAATCCGGAATCCTGTATACCCCACTCCGTTTCCGGCATCTGAAGTTGAAATGATGGAAGTCTGATTTTTCAGTAAAATCGGGAGATCCTGTCCTAAATTTCTGCTGTCCAGATCTTTCTGAACATTGATGATTTCTTTGGCAACAGGAAGTCTTTTGGTAAAATTAACAGCTTCAATTTCCCTTACTTTCAGGGAATCGGAATTCTGCGCCTGTAAAAAAGCGAAAGAGCCAACGGTAAGCCCTAAAAAAAATAATCCTTTCATTCTATAAATCTTTAAAATTTAATGAATAAAAGGGGCGGATTATGATGAGTAATTAGTAATCGGTAATAAATAATATGATGAGGATCACTCATTGCTCATTACCTATTGCTCATTTTTAATTTCCCTAAACGGCATTACCCGTTCCAGGTTCATTGGGTATAATCTCAGCTTGCTACAGCACCCCTTTATTTCAGCCGCGAAATTACGAAAAATTTACCAACTCTGGGAAATTACGTTTTTCAGCCTATTTTTACGCACTAAAATCATTTAACTAAAAATTTGCGTTATTGGTGAAAGATTCTTGAAATTCGTGTTTAAAACTAATAGGTTTTATTCTTCGAATCTACATAGTAATAATTCTTACTGTCTTTTGAAACCTCGAACATTTTACCAAGCTTCCAGCTAAAATTTCGTTTAATATCAGAATATTCAAACGGAATAACCACCTTACCATTCACATCCACCACTCCGAAAACATTATTTTTTGAAGCAATAATCATCGGATTGGCAACATCATCGCCTTCTAAAATAAAAAGGTAATCGTATTGAGGATAAATTTTAAACTGTTTGTAGTCATAAGGATTTTCAAACGTTGCTTTTTCGATGATTCCGAAAAAACCATTCATCGTATACACCTGAAAAAGCTGCTGAACATATTCTTTGTGAGGACATTTTGCCAAATCGGACTGTTTATACTGATACACCCTTTTGCCTGTTCTGTCAATGCGGTAAGAAATTTCATCTTTTTCTACCGTCGCATAATCCGCAGTCCCGAATTTTCTGAGTTTTACATTTGGAGAGTTCAGAAGATTACAGTCTTCGTAGAAGAATACCGCAATGTGATATTCCGGTTGAATGATAAATTTTCCTTTTTGGTTCACATATCCGAATTTGCCGTCCTGTTTTTTCGGAATTAACAACGGAAGCTCTTCGGTGATGATTGGAAGATTACTATTAAGCTTTGCCTTTTCTGATGATTTTTTAACCACAGTTTTAGAACCTGTCTTCGAAGGCAATTTCTTCACTGTTTTAGCCTGAGAAAAAACAAAAACCGAAATAAAAAGGAATAAAACCGAAGCTACATTTTTCATAATCATCAATTGTTTGCAAAAATATCGCCAAAAATAGAAAATATAAAATACATATTTATAAAGAATCTAAATAATTTAAACTTGAAAAAATTCTAAAATTCCGTAAATTTGGGCACGTTTTCAGGCATTTATTATGACAGATGTCTTAAAGAAGTCATTTTTAATACACTATCTAAAAATTTCAGCTTCTTGTTTAGATCAGAAAAATAAAAATAATAATTCCGCCGGAAAACATACGATGACAATCTTTTGATTATCATCCGATTAAGATTGAAAAGATTTCTATTATTATGAATATTTATCAGGATTACATCCAAGAGATTGAAGAAAGAAAAACTCAGGGGCTTCATCCAAAGCCGATTGACAGTGCAGAATTATTAAGCGAGATCATCGCACAGATTAAAGATACAGCAAACGAATACAGGGCTGATTCTCTTAAATTTTTTATTTACAACACCTTACCCGGAACCACAAGTGCAGCCGGTGTAAAAGCTAAATTTTTAAAAGAAATTATTCTTGGTGAATCTGTAGTAGAAGAAATCTCTCCGGTTTTTGCTTTCGAACTGTTATCCCACATGAAAGGTGGAAAATCTATCGAAGTATTGCTGGATCTGGCTTTAGGAAACAACGAAAATATCGCAAGACAGGCTGCAGAAGTATTGAAAACGCAGGTTTTCCTTTATGAAGCAGATACTACCCGTCTGAAGGAAGCCTTCAATATCGGGAACGAAATTGCAAAAGAAATTCTGGAAAGCTATGCAAAAGCAGAATTCTTCACAAAACTTCCTGAAGTTGCTGAAGAAATTAAAGTAGTTACTTTCATCGCAGGGGAAGGAGATATTTCTACCGACTTACTTTCTCCGGGTAATCAGGCACACTCAAGATCAGACCGCGAATTACACGGTAAATGCATGATTACGCCTCAGGCGCAGGAAGAGATTAAAGCCTTACAGGCAAAATATCCGGATGCAAGTGTAATGCTTATCGCAGAAAAAGGAACAATGGGAGTAGGTTCTTCGCGTATGTCCGGTGTAAACAATGTTGCACTTTGGACGGGAAAACAGGCAAGTCCTTATATTCCTTTCGTAAATATTGCTCCTATCGTTGGAGGCACTAACGGAATTTCACCAATTTTCCTTACAACAGTAGACGTAACCGGAGGTATCGGAATCGATCTTAAAAACTGGGTAAAGAAAGTAGACGAAAACGGAAACGCTGTTCTTAACGAAGAAGGCGAACCTATTCTTGAGCAGACTTATTCTGTTGCAACAGGAACGGTTTTAACCATCAATACCAAAGAGAAAAAATTATACAACGGAGATCAGGAACTTATTGATCTTACAAAATCTTTCACACCGCAGAAAATGGAATTCATTAAAGCGGGTGGATCTTACGCTATCGTATTCGGTAAAAAATTACAGACATTCGCTGCTGAAGTTTTAGGCATCGAAGCTCCGGTAGTTTTTGCACCTTCTAAAGAAATTTCTCACGAAGGACAGGGGCTTACTGCGGTTGAAAAAATCTTCAACAGAAATGCAGTAGGAAAAACTCCGGGTAAAATCTTACACGCAGGTTCTGATGTACGTGTGAAAGTAAACATCGTAGGTTCTCAGGATACTACAGGTTTAATGACGGCTCAGGAACTGGAATCTATGGCTGCAACGGTAATTTCTCCGGTAGTAGACGGAGCTTACCAGTCCGGATGTCACACCGCTTCAGTTTGGGATAAAAAAGCACAGGCTAATATTCCTAAATTAATGAAATTCATGAACGAATTCGGTTTGATCACAGCGCGTGACCCGAAAGGTGAATATCACGCGATGACAGACGTTATTCACAAAGTTCTTAACGATATTACTGTAGACGAATGGGCAATCATCATCGGAGGAGATTCTCACACGAGAATGTCTAAAGGAGTTGCTTTCGGAGCAGATTCAGGAACTGTTGCCCTTGCTTTGGCAACGGGAGAAGCGTCAATGCCAATTCCGGAATCTGTAAAAGTAACGTTCAAAGGAACCATGAAAGAACATATGGATTTCCGTGATGTGGTTCATGCAACTCAGGCTCAGATGCTGAAACAGTTTGGAGGAGAAAACGTATTCCAGGGAAGAATTATTGAGGTTCATATCGGAACACTTCCTGCCGATCAGGCGTTTACCTTCACAGACTGGACGGCTGAAATGAAAGCAAAGGCTTCCATCAATATTTCTGAAGATGCCACTTTAATCGAGTCTCTGGAAATTGCAAAAAGCAGAATCCAGATTATGATTGATAAAGGAATGGATAACCACAATCAGGTTCTTCAGGGATTAATTGACAAGGCTAATAAAAGAATTGAGGAAATCAGATCCGGTGAAAAACCTGCTCTGACTCCGGATTCCAATGCTAAATATTACGCTGAAGTTGTTGTAGATCTTGATGCCATCGTAGAACCGATGATCGCCGATCCGGATGTAAACAATGAAGATGTTTCTAAAAGATATACGCACGATACCATCAGAGATTTAACGTATTACGGTGGTGAGAAAAAAGTAGATCTTGGTTTCGTTGGATCTTGTATGGTTCACAAAGGAGATTTAAAGATTGTTTCTCAGATGCTTAAAAACATTGAAAAACAAAACGGTACCGTAGAATTTAAAGCTCCGCTTGTGGTGGCTGCTCCTACCTATAACATCATTGATGAATTAAAAGCTGAAGGCGACTGGGAATTTTTAGAGAAATATTCAGGTTTTGAGTTTGACGACAATGCTCCTAAAGGCGAAGCTCGTGTTGAATACAAAAACATGATGTATCTAGAAAGACCGGGATGTAACCTTTGTATGGGGAATCAGGAAAAAGCAGCGAAAGGAGATACGGTTTTAGCCACTTCTACGCGTCTTTTCCAGGGAAGAGTGGTTGAAGATTCTGAACGTAAAAAAGGAGAATCTTTATTGGCATCAACTCCGGTAGTTGTACTTTCTGCGATTATGGGAAGAATTCCGAGCATCGATGAGTATAAAACAGCGGTTGAAGGGATCGACCTTACTACTTTTGTTCCTTCTATTAAAGAACTGACAAGTACAAGCGCTCACTAAAAAGCTTACAGATAAGCCGTAAAGGCTGTTTTTAACAATTTATAGAATTGAAAGATTTTACTCGTAAAGATGTAGAATCTTTCAATTTTTTATTTAGAATCTTTCCATTTAAAGATTGCAAAAATTATTTTAACTTAGATCAATCACAAAAATTTTATTTTTTCTTAACTTGAAGGTTGGAAATTTCAGAATTATTTATCCTTTTTTATCCTTTTTAAAAGCATACAGGAATAGAATTTGATAATTTAATGATGTTAATTAATTTAATAGCAAAGAGCAAATAATTAAAACAGAAGAAAAATAAATTCAGATATGACTTTTGATATTGATATGATCAAAAAAGTGTACGAGCGTTACCCGGAAAGAATTGCTGCGGCAAGAAAAGTAGTGGGAAAACCTCTTACCCTTTCAGAAAAAATCCTTTACACCCACCTTTGGGAAGGAAATGCAACACAGGCACACGAAAGAGGAAATTCTTATGTAGATTTCGCACCGGACAGAGTGGCAATGCAGGATGCAACGGCACAAATGGCGCTGCTTCAGTTTATGCAGGCAGGAAAAGCAAAAGTGGCTGTTCCTTCAACCGCTCACGCCGATCACCTTATTCAGGCAAAAGTAGGTGCTGACAAAGATTTGCAGGAGGGAATTAACAAAAACTCGGAAGTTTTCAATTTCCTGAGTTCGGTTTGTGATAAGTACGGAATCGGTTTCTGGAAACCGGGAGCCGGAATCATCCATCAGGTTGTACTGGAAAACTATGCTTTCCCGGGAGGAATGATGATCGGAACGGACTCTCATACCGTAAACGCAGGAGGTTTAGGAATGGTTGCCATCGGAGTTGGTGGTGCAGATGCTGTAGATGTAATGGCGGGAATGGCTTGGGAACTTAAAATGCCTAAACTGATCGGGGTAAAATTAACCGGCAAAATGTCGGGCTGGACTTCCGCAAAAGATGTGATCTTAAAAGTGGCAGGAATTCTTACCGTAAAAGGAGGAACAGGCTGCATCGTAGAATACTTCGGAGAAGGAGCACAATCTCTTTCAGCGACTGGTAAAGGAACCATCTGTAATATGGGAGCAGAAATCGGAGCAACGACTTCAACATTCGGATATGATGATTCCATGAGAAGATATCTTTCGTCTACCGGAAGACAGGATGTTGTAGATGCTGCAGACCAGATTGCAGAACATTTAACCGGTGATCCTGAAGTATATGCAAATCCTGAACAATATTTTGACCAGCTAATTGAAATTAATCTTTCTGAACTGACTCCTCACTTAAACGGACCTTTCACTCCGGATCTGGCAACGCCTGTTTCTGAATTCAGAGCAAAAGCAGAAGCCAACGGATGGCCTTTAGAAGTAGAGTGGGCATTGATTGGCTCCTGTACCAATTCGTCCTACGAAGATTTATCAAGAGCAGCTTCTATTGTGGAAGACGCAGTAGCAAAAGGAGTAAAACCGAAAGCAATTCTGGGAATTAATCCGGGTTCTGAGCAGGTGAAATTTACCGCAGAAAGAGACGGATTTTTAGATTCGTTCAGAAAGTTTGAGAATGCAAGAATCTTTACAAACGCTTGCGGTCCTTGTATCGGACAATGGGACAGAGAAGGTGCTGAAAAAGGTGAAAAGAATTCAATCATTCACTCATTCAACAGAAACTTTGCAAAAAGAGCAGACGGAAATCCAAATACGCACGCTTTCGTAGCTTCTCCGGAAATGGTAGCGGCTGTGGCAATTTCGGGCAGACTGGATTTTAATCCGATTACCGATACTTTAACCAACGAAGCCGGAGAGCAGATTAAATTAGACGAGCCAAAAGGTTTTGAATTACCTGAAAAAGGATTCGCGGTAGATGACAATGGTTATCAGGCGCCTTCTGAAGACGGATCTTCTGTTCAGGTAAATGTAAGCCCAACTTCAGACAGACTTCAGTTGCTGGAAGAATTTCCGGCTTGGGACGGCAAGAATATTACAGGAGCAAGACTTTTAATAAAGGCTTTCGGAAAATGTACAACCGACCACATTTCTATGGCAGGACCATGGCTGAAATACAGAGGTCACCTTGATAATATTTCAAATAATATGTTGATCGGCGCAGTTAATGCGTTCAACATGGAAACCAATAAAGTTAAAAATCAGCTTACAGGAGAATACGGAGAAGTTCCTGCTGTACAGAGAGATTATAAAGCCGCAGGAATTCCATCCATCGTTGTGGGAGACCAAAACTACGGGGAAGGTTCTTCAAGAGAGCACGCTGCGATGGAACCGAGACATTTGGGCGTAAAAGCTGTTTTGGTAAAATCGTTTGCGAGAATTCATGAAACCAACCTTAAAAAACAGGGAATGTTAGGAATTACTTTTGCCAATGAAGCAGATTATGATAAAATTCTGGAAGATGATGTGATCAATTTCCTGGATCTCGATCAGTTTGCTCCGGGAAAACAACTGACTTTAGAATTCATCCATTCAGATGGTACGAAAGACATTGTGATGGCAAACCACACTTACAACGATCAGCAAATTGACTGGTTTAAGGCAGGTTCTGCTTTAAATCTGATCAAACAACAGGAGAAAAATTAATTGTTAGATCTAATTAATCATTAAAAAAGCAACTTCAGATTGAAGTTGCTTTTTGTTTTATATTGATTTAGTTTATTTTTAGGCTTTAAAAATAATAGTAAAACTGAACTATGAAAAAACTTTTACTGCTTTTATCGTTTCTTCCTGTACTCTCTTTCGCTCAGGAAAACAACGAAGTGAAAATTAATGCCTATGGAATATTTAAATCAAGAATTGATATCGGATATGAGCGAATTATTAATTACAATGCCGGAATAGGAAGTTACTTTATATATCAATGGAAAGAAAAATATACGGTTATGCCATATTATAGATTTTACACGGATAATGAAGGTATTGCAAAAGATTTTTTTATTGAAGCATTAGCTATTTACAACAGAGACAAATATTCTCCGCTCGACGAAAATGGTCAGACTTTAAATAATGAGAAATGGGGATCATCTTTAGGAATCGGAGCCGGAGTTGGAGAAAAATATGTATTTCTATCAAATATCTTTGTGGAAGCTGGTCTGGAAGCCGGAATTGTTAAAAATTTATCTGCTTCAGACAGAGATCAGTACGGCGGATTATTCCGCCTCTTTATTTCAGCAGGGTATAGATTTTAAATTTAAGAGAATAAAAATGTAACAAAAGTACTTTTTTCGATGTCTAATAGAATACCAGAAAGACATTATGAAAAAAGCGATTATTGCGTTATCAATTTTGGGCAGTATCTTTTCTTTTGCCCAGGAAAAAACGAATAACCAGACAACCAAAGAAAAACAAATTGAAGGGGTAACCATTACCAAAACTAAAAAAGCCGTTGAACAGAAAGCAGACCGTACGATTTTCGATTTTTCGGAACAGCCGCAGCTTAATAATGGAAACGTTCTGGAAGGCATCAAAAAACTTCCCGGACTGGTTTCTACCGATATAGCAGGAATGATGTATCAGGGAAAAGTTCTGGATGTCTATTTAAATGGAAGACCTTTGAACATTACTTCCAATGAGCTTAATTCTTTTCTTGAAGGAATGCCTGCCAATTCTGTAGACCGAATTGAAGTGATCACACAGCCCGGTGCGGAATTTCCTGCCACTTCCGGAGGCGCGATCATGAATATTATTACGAATAAGAATGCGAATAAATATTTAACGGCAACGTATTCCGGAAATTATTCGTTTACTAATTATGATAAATTCAGAAGCAGAACAAGCAACTCTCTGAATCTGAATGCGAGAAATAAAATTTTCGGATGGCAACTGAATGTTGGTCAGAATTACCGTGAAAGCATGCTGAACAGCAATCAGGATAATTTAATGTTAAGCAATACGGACAGAGTGGGAAGAGGATATTTTGCAAAATCCGGGCTTACTTTTGATCTCGGACAGGACAGATTGCTTTTAAATTATGATATTTATCATAATAACAATGATAATTATACTTCCAGCAACGGACTTGCAGATCTTCCTTATTATCTGAATCCGAATATTATCAGAGAAGGAAAATTTTCCAGTTTTGATGCAGCTCACACCGACAATTTGAGACAGGAAGCTGTGGTAACGTATCAGAAACGTTTCACGGAAAAATCTCAGAAGCTGGACTTCCAGTTTGGTTTTACAAAATCCGACAGTAAATTTATTCAGGATAATATTTTTACAGATGTGGTTTATACCAACCCTGTTGAAAACAGTCCAAGAATTCCTTTTTCAAATAAACTGAACAACAAATCGGATATGGAAATCGCCAATTTTAAGGTAGATTATTCTCAGCCTTTAAAGATTCTGGACGGTGGAAAAGTAAGTTTGGGAGGATTGTACGAGCATCAGAAATTTGATACGGAAAGCAAAGGAATCACAAATTTAGAATATACCAGACAAACAACAGCAACTTATCTGGAGTTTCAGGCTAAGCTGAAAAAGTTCGATTTTATTTTGGGAACGCGTGCTGAAAATTATGATATTTCCGGTGTTACAAGATATTACAACAACAAAAATCTTATTGAGGCAGATCTTCTTCCTTTTAACAAGTTTAAATTGTTCCCGAACGCAAGTGTTCAGTACAATCTGATGAATCAGGTGTATGTAGCAGCAAATTATAATAAAAAGATAAATTTGCCGAGTATTTCCGCCTTAAACCCGAACAACACCACATTTCAGGGACCGAATACACAGGTAACGGGAAACCCGAATCTTCAGCCAACGATATTTGATAATTATGAAATAAAAATTTCGGCTTTCGATTATGCATTTATCGGATACAGTGTAAGTTCAGCAAAAAATCAGGTTGCACAGATCATCAGAAAAGACGGAAAAAACCTGTTCAACGAGCAGATTAATATTTCTGAAATGAAAATCCACAATTTCAATGTCGGATTACCGGTTCCTTTCATGATTTTCAGCAAACCGCTGAGCGAAATTATGAAGTTTAATTTCAATCCGGATAAGATCAACTTCATGTATATTTACGCAGGTTATCAGAAACATGATATCGACAATTTGAACAATAAAGGATTCTGGATTCTAAATCTGATGACGCAGATCATTTTACCGAAAGAGATCAAACTGACAGCCAATTACAGCTATCTCACCCCAAAAGCAGGGTATTTTTATTTCACCGCAGAAAAACCATTCAACAATTCTGTGGATCTTACGCTTACGAAGAAATTTATGGACAATCGTTTGACGGTTTCTGTTTTTGCCAATGATATTTTCAACGGACAATTGATGCAGGTTCGCTCGAATCCGCCTTCCGGAGAAACGGTAATGCTGAGAACGAAATACGACTCAAGAAATTTCGGATTATCTATTAATTACAAAATCCCGACGAAGAACAAATTGGCAAAAGAAGATGCAAACATCCTAAATCAGACGAAGAAAGATGAAAACGGCGGTGTGATGCAGCAGGGACAGTAGTTTTTTTTCTAAACACTAATTGCACAAATGTTTTGCACAAATTTCACGAATAATTTTGATTTATAATGATTAAGCAAAATTGAAACTAATAAGTATTTATTTTATCAATAGGAGCGGACTAAAGTCCGCTTTTTTATATGCACCAAAGAAAGGCTTTAGCCAAAACGTAAAAAATTTGTACGATTTATACAAAAACATTCGTGTCATTAGTGTTTAGGCGATACGAGCGGACTAAAGTCCGCTTTTTTTACGCCCCAAAGAAAGGCTTTAGCCAAAACTTCGAAAATTTGTGCGTTTTGTGCAAAAATATTTGTGTCATTAGTGTTTAAACTAGAAATCAACAGCCTGAAAACGCCAGTTCAACGTATCAATCAATGTTAACTGATTCAACTGCAATGGCAAATCTGTAATAATTTTCAAAGCTAAATTCGCCATCATGCTTCCTACAATTCCGGGTAAAGCACCCAAAACGCCCAAACTGTCACAATCCGGAAGTTGTTCTTCAAAAGGCGGTTCCGGAAAAATATCTCTTAAATTTTTGCTGCCATTATAATTAAAAATCGCGACCTGCCCTGAAAAACCGAGAATACTTCCATACACCAAAGGCTTTTTGAATTGTACACAGGTATCATTAACTAAATATCTCGTTTTAAAATTATCGGAACCATCAATAATGATATCAAATCCGGAAATCAATTCTTCTGCGTTTGATTCATCTATTTTTTGTTCAATTCCGATGAATTTAATTTGATGATTTAGGTTTCTGACAAATATTCCGGCGCTTTTTACTTTAGAGATTCCAACCGTTTTTTCATTGTGAATAATTTGTCGGTTTAAATTATGGAGTTCCACCTCATCAAAATCCACGACACCCAAAGTTCCTACTCCTGCAGCAGCCAAATATTGAATAACGGGACTTCCCAAACCTCCGGCTCCGATTACCAAAACTTTAGAATTCATTATTTTTCTTTGACCTTCCAATCCGATTTCTTCTATGAAAATCTGTCGGCTGTATCGTGCAAAAATGTCTTCTTTTTTCATTGATTATTTTTATTTGAACCATTAAGATTTTATTAAGGAGTTTAGAAAGATTAAGTATTTGCAAGCAAATAAAAATAAGTTGAATTACTAAAAAAATATTTTTAAATATTTTCTTAATTAAACTTAACTCCTTAATAAAATCTTAATGGTTCAAATTTCTAATTTAAGTTCCGCTATAAACCACATCCCAGTCTTTCATTACCGGATAGTAGCCTGATTTTTTAATTATATTTTTAATTTCTTCCATGCTTCTTTCATCACTGGTTTCGAATTGCTCCAACGATTCTTTATCCACCGCATAACCTCCCGGATTGGTCTTGGAAGCAGCACTCATCGCCGTTGCACCCAATGAAATAATATTGTTTCTGAACTTTTCATTTTCTCTTGTGGAAATAGAAATCTCCAAATCTTCATTCCAGATTCGGTAAGCGCAGATGAGCTGTAATAAATCCCTGTCGGACATAATGAAATTCGGTTCAATAATTCCTTCCGCAGGTCTGAGGCGCGGAAATGAAACTGAATATCTGCTTTTCCAGTATTGTTTTTGAAGATAATCGATGTGTAAGGCATTGAAAAAACTGTCTATGCGCCAGTCTTCAAGCCCCAGTAAAACACCGAGCCCTGTTTTATGAATTTCGGCTTTTCCAATTCTGTCGGGTGTTTCCAATCGGAAATCGAAATTCGACTTTTTTCCTTTCGGATGATATTCTCTATAGACTTCCTGATGATAGGTTTCCTGATAAACCAAAACTGCATGTACTCCCTCTTTGTGAAGCAGTCGGTATTCTTCTTCAGATAAAGGCTGAACTTCAATCGAAATATTCGCAAAATGAGGCTTTAAAAGCTGAATAGCATTCAGAAAATAATCGATTCCGACCGTTTTATTGGCTTCACCGCTTACCAGTAAAACATGGTTCACGCCCATTGATTTTAAAACGGAGGCTTCAATCAGAATTTCGGTGTCAGAAAGTGTTTTTCTTTTAATGGAATTATCCAGACTGAAACCACAGTAAGTACAGATGTTCTGACATTCATTGCTAAGATACAACGGCGAATACAACTGAATCGTTTTTCCGAAACGCTTTTGGGTAAGCTGTTGAGTCATTTCTGCCATCACTTCCAGTTTTTGAAAAGCAACAGGTGACAGAAAATTCAAAAAATCCTCGATGGTTTTATTCTTTTTATGAAGACTTTTTTCAACATCGGTTAACGTTACTTTTTCAAGTTTTGTTTTCACCTCATCCCATTTGTATTTTTCAAAAAAATCTTTAAAACTCTTCATTTCATTTAATTTTAATCAAACAAAAAAGAAGTCAGCGGACTTGATGCTTCTGCGTGCTGTGAAATTGCTCCCAAACCGGATTCAAAAGCTCTTCTTCCGGCAATCACACCCTCTTTAAAAGCCAATGCCATATTTACCGGATTTCGCGCCACCGCAATGGCTGTGTTTACCAAAACTGCATCGGCTCCCATTTCCATTGCTTTTGCTGCATCCGAAGGCGCACCAATTCCCGCATCCACCACAACCGGAACATTGCTTTGAGCGATAATGATTTCCAGAAAATCCATTGTTTTCAATCCTTTATTCGTTCCGATTGGTGCTCCTAAAGGCATTACGACGGCTGTTCCTGCATCTTCCAAACGTTTGCACAGAACAGGATCTGCATGAATGTAAGGCATCACAACAAATCCTAATTTTGCAAGTTCCTCTGTTGCGTACAATGTTTCAACAGGATCGGGTAACAGATATTTCGGATCGGGATGGATTTCCAGTTTTACCCAGTTGGTTTCCAGTGCTTCTCTTGCCAACTGTGCCGCCAACACGGCTTCTTTGGCAGTTCTTGCTCCTGAAGTATTGGGTAAAAGGTGAGATTTTGTCGGTTTTAATGCGCTTAAAATATCGTCTTCCGAAGAATTTGCATCGATTCTTTTCAAAGCCATGGTTACCAATTCGCTTTCTGAGGCGATGATGGAATTAGTCATTTCCGACAGGCTTCCGAATTTTCCTGTTCCCAAGAATAATCTCGATTCAAAGATTCTGTCGGCTATTTTTAAAGGTTGATTTTTCATATTTACTTTTTAATTTAGATGTTCTAAGACTTAACTGAATTCTAAAATGTTTCTGAATTCTCTAATTACGGAAGGCTGACTGGTAATCTGTCCGGAAACAGCAACACCATAAATCCCGATTTCCCGTAACTGTTTGATATCCTCCAAAACCACTCCGCCGATGGCAAAAATTTTTGGAATCTCAATAGATTTTTCTTTTAAACTATTGATGATTTCACCATAACCTTCGAATCCTAATATCGGACTTAATTGCTCTTTGGTAGAAGTAAATCTCAACGGACCTAATCCAATGTAATTACAGTGTTCCGCCATTCTCTGAAGAATATCTGAAAAAGTATTGGCTGTTCCTCCGATGATTTTATTTTCTCCCAAAATGTATTTCGCCTTTTCTACGGACATATCTTTCAGTCCCAGATGGACTCCATCTGCATCAACTTCTTTTGCAACCTGAACATGATCGTTAATGATACAAACAGCCTGATAATCTGAACATAGCTTTTTTGAAATTTCACTGAGTGTGATAAAATCTTTTTCGGGTGTATTTTTCCAGCGAACCTGAATCCATTTTGCGCCATAATCAAGAGCTTTTCGGATGTTCTTTTCCTGAACTTCTAAAGATGAACCCTGAGAGATATATTGTAATTTTTCCATTTTTTAATTTTGATTTTAACACTAAGAGCGCTAAGATTTTTTTAACTACTAAATGTTTTTTAAGTTCGCAAAGGCGTTTCACTTAGCAAAGACCACAAAGTTTTAATATTAATTTTCAGGAGTGAAATCCTAAAAACATCTGATTGCTTGTTAAAAATTTTTCGATGTATAATTTTCCTTTTCGACAGGCATTTTCTAAGTTTTCTTCGTTTGCTAAATGACTTGCAATTGCAGATGAAAGCACACATCCGGAACCATGTTTCGGATAAAAAACAGAAAACGTCTCACTCGGTTCAATAAATATTTCTTTTCCGTTTTGAATTAAAATATCTGTTCCGGTTTTATCTTCACGATGTCCGCCTTTTATTAATACGGAACATCCATTTTCTGATGTTTCAAAAAGATGATGTTCTTTCAAAACGTTGTATTCATAATAGTTGGGCGTGATTAAATCAATTTGGTCTAAAACATTTTTTACATCTGAAATGGTATTCAAATCAAAAAAGGAAAATTCTGATGTACTTTTTAAAACCGGATCCCAGACGATTTTTACTTCAGGATTAATCGATTTAAGCTTTTCTACAATCTGAGCTAAAAATTTGGCATCTTTTACCACTCCGATTTTCACCGCTTCAACTTTATACTTTTTCATTAAAACATTGATCCCTGATAAAATTTCATCGATTGGCTGCCATTGAAGCGTATAAAATTCGGACTCTGTTTGTAAAGTCATTGCTGTACAGACAGCCAATCCGTGAACTTTTAACTGTTCAAATGTTTTAATATCTGCCAATACACCGGCTCCTCCGCTTGGATCGAAGCCGGCAATGCTCATTACGAAAGGACGCTCTTTCTGCATTTTCTGAAAATATCTAAAGGTTCATTACTTTCCCAGATTGCACCCAACAAAGCCACTCCATCTACTCTGCTGTTGAATACTTCATTGATATTTTTTTCATGAATTCCTCCTAAAGCAACCAGTTTTACATTTGAATTGTTCCGCTTTTTAATCTCATTTAAAATATTCGAATTTTCTCCGTATCCCTTTTTTGAAATACTCGGAAAAACCGGACTGATAAAAGCATATTCCCAATCATCACTTAACTCATTAAAAGTCTCAATATCATGAACAGAGGTTGAAATTGTTTTATCTGTGAAAGATTTAAACAAATCATTCTGTCTGTCAATTTCTCTGAAATGAAATCTTGAAATATTAAAATTTTCAGCTAAATCATAATGACTGTGCAAAACCAATTGGTGATGAAATTCAGAATGTATGTTTTGGATAAAATCTTTCATTTCTTTCGAATTGATGAAGGGTTTTCTGATGTGAAGCAAATCCAATCCTTCTTCAAATAATGCATTGATGATTTCAGTTTCATTCTGAACCAGTTCTTCAGGAGTGATTACAACGATCATATATAAATTTCCTTTCCTTTTTCGATGAACTCCTGCGATTTATCCAGCATTCCCTGTTCGGCAGATTCCCTAATTTCCTGTGTAATTTTCATGGAACAGAATTTAGGTCCGCACATCGAACAGAAATGGGCTACTTTTGCTCCGTCTGCAGGAAGTGTTTCATCATGGTACGATCTCGCGGTTTCGGGATCCAAAGAAAGATTGAACTGATCTTCCCATCTGAATTCGAATCTGGCTTTGCTCAACGCATTGTCTCTGTATTGTGCTCCGGGATGTCCTTTTGCCAAATCTGCAGCATGAGCCGCCAATTTATACGTAATCACTCCCACTTTTACATCTTCTTTGTTCGGAAGTCCCAAATGTTCTTTCGGCGTAACGTAGCACAACATGGCACAACCAAACCAACCGATCATTGCCGCTCCGATTCCTGAAGTGATGTGGTCGTAACCCGTTGCAATATCTGTTGTTAAGGGTCCCAAAGTGTAAAACGGAGCTTCATCACACACTTCTAACTGCTTCTCCATATTTTCTTTAATCATATGCATCGGAACGTGACCGGGACCTTCGATCATCACCTGAACATTGTGTTTCCATGCGATTTTCGTTAATTCGCCTAAGGTTTCAAGCTCTGCAAACTGCGCTTCGTCATTGGCATCGGCAATTGAACCGGGACGAAGACCATCACCCAAAGAAAAGGCAACGTCATATTTTTTCATGATTTCGCAGATTTCCTCGAAGTGGGTGTACAAGAAGTTTTCTTTATGATGAAATAAGCACCATTTTGCCATAATTGAACCTCCTCTGGAAACAATTCCTGTCACCCGTTTTGCTGTTAAATGAATGTATCTCAGTAAAACTCCTGCGTGGATCGTGAAGTAAGAAACGCCCTGTTCTGCCTGTTCGATCAAGGTATCTTTAAAAATCTCCCACGTTAAATCTTCTGCAACGCCTTTTACTTTTTCCAATGCCTGATAAATCGGAACGGTACCAATGGGAACCGGGCTGTTTCTGATGATCCACTCTCTGGTTTCGTGGATATTTTTCCCGGTTGATAAGTCCATGATGGTGTCTGCGCCCCATCGACAAGCCCAGACTGCTTTTTCCACTTCTTCTTCAATGCTTGATGAAACGGCACTGTTTCCAATATTCGCATTAATTTTAACTAAAAAATTCCGCCCGATAATCATAGGTTCGCTTTCGGGATGATTGATGTTGTTGGGAATGATTGCTCTGCCGGCTGCGATTTCGTCTCTTACAAATTCAGGCGTGATTTTATTTTTCGGCGTTTTGGCACCAAAACTGTTTCCCGGATGCTGGAAAGCCATTTCTTTTGAAACGGAATCCAATTGCTCAATTCTCTGGTTTTCCCTGATGGCAATATATTCCATTTCGGGAGTGAT
Organism: Chryseobacterium sp. 2P; assembly: GCF_059579425.1. Taxonomy (NCBI): domain Bacteria; kingdom Pseudomonadati; phylum Bacteroidota; class Flavobacteriia; order Flavobacteriales; family Weeksellaceae; genus Chryseobacterium; species Chryseobacterium sp. 2P. The sequence goes on along the minus strand of NZ_CM184194.1, from coordinate 84,458 downwards.
GATGCCCTGTTTTGCGTAATACAACTGGGTAACTTCTTTACCTTCTTTGGCTACTTTAGGTTTATGATTATATGAAAAGCGCAGTTCGTCCAATTTTGAATCCGAAAGTCTGGCTTTTCCGTATTCAGAAGTGATTCCGTCAAGAATTTCCACGTCATTTCTGTCTAAAATCCATTGCTCGCGGATTCTTGGAAGTCCTTTTTCTATATTGATTTCAAAATTTTCGTCGGTATAAGCTCCTGATGTATCGTAAATGGTAACAGGAGGATTTTCATCCATTTTTCCGTTGCTTAGTTTTGTCGGACTGAGCTGTATTTCGCGCATTGCTACATGGATCGGGTGAATTGTCCCTTCAACATAGATCTTTTTTGAGTTCGGAAACGGTGAACGTGTGATGTTATGAGCCATAAAAATATTTTTTTAACCACCCTGAGTGGCTGTGATAATTAAAACTGAATCTTTATCGTTGAGGAATGTTTCCGCCCAGAATGACTGCGGAATAATACGGTTGTTGAGTGCTACAGCAATTCCTCTTCTCTTTTCAGGTAATTCCATAGCAATAAGTGCTTCCAGATTTTCGGGAAGTTTTTTGAACTTTTTTGTCGTGTGATTGATTGTGAGCTCCATTCCTAAATTTTTAAAAACACTTTAGGAATGCCCATGATTGTACAGTAGAATGTACAGCAAAGTCATCTCACTTTTCCCTACGCTAGTATGATCTAGAAATCAGGTTCAAAGGGTAAATTCTCAGCCCGTCTGTTCAACGGACACCCCTAAAGTATGGGACGAAGTTAGACATTTTTTTGAAATGGGCAAAATTTTGTGAGGGAAGGAAGTTGGAAGTTTTTGATTTTGATGATGATAAAAGATTTTTGATTTCAATGCAAAGAATTATTATTAAGACTTCTTAGTTTAGTAAGCAGAGGCAAATATATTTGCTGCGCGAAGCTTGGAAAATATTCTTTTTTGAATTGATTTTTTTATTTTATCTCTCGCTGATTTTTCTGATAATGCAGATATTTTGATTTTAACGCAAAGAATTCTTATTAAGACTTCTTAGTTTAATAAGCAAAGGCAAATAAATTTGCTGTGCGAAGCTTGGAAAATATTCTTTTTGAATTGATTTTTTAATTTTAGCTGACTGATTTTGTGGATAGTGCAGAGGTTTTGATTTTAACGCAAAGAGTTCTTATTAAAACTTCTTAGTTTAGTAAGCAGAGGCAAATAAATTTGCGGCGCGAAGCGTGAAGATTTTCTTTTATGTCTCGCGGATTTTGCGGATTGTGCAGATGTTTTTTGATTTAATTCAAATGCTGAAAACAGGTACGGCAATTTAGTCGCGATTGAGCGGCATGTCTGAGCTCTTTTCGTTTTTTTCGGCGCGGCAGCGAAGCTGCCGCGCCGAAAAAAACGAAAAAGCGAGTAGCGAAAGTGGGAAACAATTTCCAAAAATAAAAAAAAGACTATCTCATATGATGAGGATAGCCTTTAAGTGATCGCATTTAGAGAATTAACAGCCACACATTCCTTTTCTGGAATAGAGATAGGCTTTTTTCTTGTAAATAATTTTTATTGAATAGACTTTATTTTCAATGCAGGATTCTCCGTCTTTTACAGATTTCGTTTCGCGGATGTAAATTTTATAGGTTTTGTTTCCGAACGCTTCAGGATATTCTTTTGTTCCTTTGATGGAAGGAAAAATTTCATCTTTTCCGTTAAAATTGAATAAAGCGCCTTCGTCTTCGGATAAATTGGCAACCGGATTATTCTTCCCATCAATATAACAGCCTGCATGCATTTTAGGATCTTTCAGATCATGAAGAACAGGTTTTTGGGCAGAGAAGTTATTGATTAAAAGAAAAATGACTAAGAATAATAGATTTTTCATGGCAATTGTTTTAATTAAAGAAAATAGCTTAATCCTGCTTTATAACGGTTCAGTCTGTCGGGCAAGCCATTGTATCCTCCGTTAATGGCTTTTGTGATCTTTTTAAAAGCAACAAGATTATTTCCGGTATCAATACTTTTGGTAATATCAATCTGATCCGCCAAAGCATTCAGATTTCGGGTGTTCCAGAACCAGCCCGCGCTTTCTGCTGCGTTTTTGAGCTGAGCAGCATTGCATTTCGTAACATTTTTACCTCCCAAGAGCGTAGGATTTGTCACAAAATCAGTTCCTAAAGCCAGTGAAACGGCTTTGTAATTTGCTCTTCCTGTAATCTGAATAAGCCCCCTTCCTTTAAATTTTACACCATCTCCTTTCTGTGTATTTCCTAAATCTGCTCTCCCTTCATAAGCGCTTCCGCTCGCAAGTTCTTCGGTGTAAAACAATCCGCCGCTTTCGTGACCGACCTGTGCAAGAAAGTTAAGCATTCGTGAAGGCGTGTTAATGGAAAATTTATCACATGTTGCTATAACGTACGGTAAGAATTGCGAAGCATATGCCGTTTTTGAGCAGGTAGCTTCTTTAAGTTGTCCCAATGTAAGCATGATTATTGTTCTTTAGATTGATAGTGTAAAACTATTTCTAAAAAACAATAATCATTACAGTAAAATCCCTGTTTTTGGGTAAGTGTTTTTACGGAAATTTACTCTTCGCAAGCTCTCCAAACGGCATCATTTTGAGGAACCTGAGCAATAATCTGAATATTTTCTTTGGTAACAGGATGGATGAATTCCAGTTTTCTGGCGTGAAGATTAATTCCACCATCGGGATTGGAACGCGGCGAACCGTATTTCAGATCGCCTTTAATGGGAACTCCTGTTTTTGACAACTGTGCTCTGATCTGATGATGTCTTCCTGTTTCAAGATCAATTTCTAATAAAAGATAATTATCCAAAGTTTTGATAACGTTGTACGTAAGAATGGCTTCTTTTGCGCCTTCAGTTGCTTTTGGAAAAACAATGGCTTTGTTATTTTTTTCGTTTTTCTTTAAATAATGAACCAGTCTTTGGGTTTTGGGAATCATCTCTTTTGCGACAACTGCCCAATATGTTTTTTTCACTTCACGGTTTTTCACCATCTGCGTGAGACGGGACAGTGCTTTGGAAGTTTTAGCATAAATCACAAGACCTGAAGTCGGTCTGTCTATACGATGAACCAAACCTAGAAACACATTTCCCGGTTTGTCATCTCTTTTTTTTATAAAATTTTTAATTAATTCCAATAAAGAATCATCGCCAGTTTTGTCTCCCTGTACAAGCTGCCCGACTTTTTTATTGATTACGAGAAGATGGTTGTCTTCATAAACAATCTGTTCTTCCATTTTTCTACTGACGGTAATTGGATCGGTTGGCAAAAGAAATAATTACCCCTGCCAAAAGGCCGATGGTTTTCATTCCTGTAAGATTCGATTCGTAAGGTAAAAATGCACCGATAATACAAAGTGCTGCAGCGGCATACATCGGATAAACAAATTTCCTGTTCAGCAATAAAGGTGCCTGTAAAATGAAGCTCACTCCTACGATGATATAAAATATCTTCTTGGAAAGAAGTTCGTTAATATCCGGAGAAAATAGCTTAAACCATCCCACCGCAAGACAAACTACGGCTAGAATAGAAATAACACCCTGAATGGTCTGAAGTTTTTGACGATCCATTTAATAGCTTTCGTTTTGGTTAGGAAATTCCTGAGTTTTCACATCTTTCACGTATTGCGCAACGGCTCCGGTGATTTCTGTATACAAATCCAGATATCTTCTTAAAAATTTCGGGCTGAATCCTTTGTTCATTCCCACCATATCATGATACACCAAAACCTGTCCGTCGCAATGCGCACCGGCTCCTATTCCGATGGTCGGAATAGAAATAGATTCCGTTACTTTTTTAGCTAAATCTGCCGGTATTTTTTCCAAAACCACAGCAAAACACCCCAATTCTTCTAAAAGCTGTGCATCTGCAATTAATTTTTCTGCTTCTGCTTCTTCTTTGGCTCTTACTTTATATGTTCCGAATTTGTAGATCGATTGTGGTGTTAATCCCAAATGTCCCATTACAGGGATTCCTGCATTGATAATTTTTTTAATTGATTTTGAAATTTCTTTCCCGCCTTCAATTTTCACTGCATGAGCTCCTCCTTCTTTCATCATTCTTACGGCAGATTCCAAAGCTTTTTCGGGATTACTCTGATATGTTCCGAAAGGTAAATCGGCAACCACCAAAGCTCTGTCGGTTCCTCTGACTACACTTTGAGAATGGTAAATCATCTGATCCAGAGTAATTGGCAATGTGGTTTCAAAACCTGCCATTACGTTTGCCGCAGAATCTCCGATCAAAACCGCATCAATTCCTCCCGCATCCACCATTTTCGCAGTGGTATAATCGTATGCCGTAAGCATCGTTATTTTTTCCTTGTCGAATTTCATTTTACGCAAGGTTTCAGTTGTAACTTTTTTAATTTCAGAATGAACAGACATAATGTATCTATTTTTTAAAAGTTAAAAGTCGGCATTTAGCCGACTTCAATTTTGTATGATTTATAAAACTACGTGACCTAGTTTCATTAATTTGTCGTGGTTGAGAATTTTGATGTTTCTTCCGTCTACTTCGATGAGATGGTCTCCTTTAAATTCGGAGATCAGACGAATTGCACTTTCGGTTGCGGTTCCGATAATATTGGCGATTTCTTCTCTTGTTAAAGAAATTTTGATAAATCCTTCGGGATCAACTCCTAATTTCTGTTCTAATAACAGTAGAATTTCCGCGAGTCTTTCTCTTACGGTTTTCTGAGCAAGGAAAGTAATGGTATTGGAAGATTCTCCCAGTTCATAAGCTATTTTCTGAAGCATCACAAAGGAAAGCTGGGAATCTACTTCTAACAGATACATAAAAATATCCGCCGGTAAAAAAGTAGCTTCAATATCCGTCATAGCTTCTGCTTTCGCCTGAAAATTTTCTCCGCAAAGCAAAGAACGGTAACCGATGATGTCGCCTTCTTTAATGAATCTCAGGATCTGATCTTTCCCGAAAGCTCCCGATTTTGATAACTTCGCTGCTCCTTTTTCCAAAACGAACACGCCTTTTGGCGTTTCCCCGTCTTCGAAAATAGTTTCGTGTTTCTGAAAACTCAGTTTCTTTTTAGCGTTAATGTATTTTTCAAAATCAGCACTGGAAAGCCTTTCCTTGAATGATTTATCATTAAAAACTCTTGCGAACCTCTCCTCGATTGCAATTTGTTGTTCCTGCGACATTTTATATGACATTTATCACAAAAATAGAACTTTTTAACTCGATAAACAAAAAAAATTGTTATAATTTTGTAGTTCAATAATTTATGAAGGTGAGCGAGAACTGTTTTCATTGTGGTCAAGGGATCGAAAAGGAAAGAATTTTGTTTGATGAAAAGACTTTCTGCTGCAACGGTTGCAAATCTGTTTATGAAATTCTGAATACGAACAACTTAAGTAATTTTTATGAATTAAATAAACGTGCAGGAATCCGTCCGGACGAAAGTTCCTCACAGTTTGAATATCTCGACACTCCTGAAATCTTTGAAAAGGTAACGGATTTTTCTGAAGGAAGCACAAGTTTAGTCACTTTTAAAATTCCTGTAATCCATTGTTCTTCCTGTATATGGCTTTTGGAAAGTCTTCATACATTAAATAAAAACATCAAATATTCTCAGGTTAACTTCACCAGAAAGACCTTACAGATTTCTTTCAACCATAACGATTTAAAATTAAGCGAATTAGCTAATTTTTTAACGAATTTAGGCTACAAACCGGTTATCAGTCTGGAAACCGCCGATAAAAACGTTGAAAATTTAGATAAATCCCTACTGGTAAAGTTTGCTATTGCGGCTTTTGCCTTCGGAAACGGGATGTTCCTTGCTTTTCCGGAATATGTTGGCGGAGAAGATTATTGGATGGAGCATTACAAAGGGCTTTTCAGGGCTTTGATGTGTCTTTTGGCAATTCCTGTCGTGGTATATTCTGCTTCAGATTATTACAAATCAGCCTGGTACGGTCTGAAAAATAAAATCGTGAATATTGATGTTCCGATTGTTTTGGGAATTATTGTTCTCTTCGGGCGAAGTTTGTATGAAGTTGCCACGAATTACGGTCCCGGATATTTTGATACTTTATGCGGACTTCTGTTCTTCATGCTTTTGGGTAAAATCTTTCAGAAAAGAACGTACAATGCGCTTTCATACGACAGAGATTACAAATCTTTCTATCCTATTGCGGTTACAAAAGTTGATTTCGAAGGTAAACAGGAAAACATACTGCTTTCTGAAGTTAAAGTGGGCGACCGGATTCTGGTAAGAAATCAGGAGATTATTCCTGTGGACGCAATTTTAATTAATGGTGAAGGTAATATTGACAACAGTTTCATTACCGGAGAAAGCGAAAGCATCAGCAAACAGCCGGGAGATAAAATTTTCGCCGGAGGAAAACAGATCGGATCATCACTGGAGCTTGAAGTGATTAAGAATGTGGATCAAAGTTATCTTACGCAGCTTTGGAATAAGGAAGCGTTTAAAAAACATGAAACCGGACTTGATACGTTAACGAACAACATCAGTAAATATTTCACATTTATCATTTTAGGAATCGCCTTACTTTCAGCAATCTATTGGTACACTGTAGATCTGGAGAAAATGTTTCAGGTAATTTCTGCGATTCTTATCATCGCGTGTCCTTGTGCGCTAGCGTTGTCTGCTCCGTTTACATTCGGGCACATTATGAGGATTTTAGGAAGAAATAAATTTTACGTAAAAGATACTTTAACAATTGAGAAAATTGCCAAATTAGATACGATTGTTTTTGATAAAACCGGAACTATTACGCACAGAAAAAAATCAAATATAAAATTTGAAGGCACTGAGATAAAAGAATTTGATTTACTGAATATCAAAACGTTACTAAAAAATTCCAATCACCCGCTTTCAAAATCATTATATGAATTCATAGAGACAAAAGATGAATATTTCCCGGTTGAAAATTTTCAGGAAATTTCAGGAAAGGGTTATGAAGCAAGTGTAAGGGGAAGTGTTTACAAAATCGGTTCTGCGAGGTACAATAATCAGGAATCAAAAAACCTTGAAACCGCCGTTTATATCAGTAAAAACAATGAATTTTTAGGGAAATTTATCTTTAAGAATGAATACCGCGAGAATTTAAAAGATTTGTTTAAAAAACTTACCCATTATAAAGTTTTCATTCTGAGTGGTGACAATTCTTCAGAGGAAAATCAATTAAAGCAATTAATTCCGAATTACAAAGGAATGGCTTTCAATCAAAACCCTGAAGACAAGCTGAATTATATTCAAAACCTTCAGAATCAGAATATGAAAGTTGCGATGCTTGGAGACGGACTGAATGATGCCGGAGCTTTAAAACAAAGCAATGTAGGTATTGCGATTGCAGATGATTCCAACAGTTTTACCCCTTCTTCCGATGTTATTATGAACGGTGAAAAAGTGGTAAGCCTTGATAAATACCTGAATGTCTGTAAAGGATCTATCACGATTGTGAAAATCACATTTATAATCAGTTTTCTTTACAATATTGTTGGTTTAAGTTACGCAGTTACAGGACATATGCATCCGCTTTTTGCTGCTTTAATTATGCCTGCAAGTTCAATTACGGTGGTTTCATTCACTACACTTTCGACTTGGATTCTGGGAAGAAAATACTTCAAAAAAGGGGCTTAAAACAACTTATTTAGATTCGTTTTAAATTAGCCAAAAGCCGTATTTCGTGATGAAAGTCATTATTTTTCACTAAATTTGAAACCCGAAAATACGTTAATTTTGTTGTCTAATGGATATTCTATATTTAATGATCCTGTGCAGCGTTTCTTTGGCTGCAGTTTTCCTGGTCGTGTTTATAGTGTATGCCAGAAAAGGACAGTTTGAAGATGATGAGTCTCCGGCTGTACGAATACTCTTCGACTCCGATGAGATAAAGGAAAAAGAAGAATCTGGCAACAAAGAAGGCGATGATGAAAAGGAGAAAAGAAAAATTGAAGAAAAAAGTGAATAGTTGATATGGAAACACAAAAGTTTAGTTATGACAACAGTATTGTTCGGGCATTCCTCTATGCGACCGTTGGTTTCGGGATCATAGGATTTCTGTTCGGACTTACGGCGGCATTAATGCTTTTCTATCCTGAGCTTCCGGAATTCTTTTTTGGAACAGACGATACAACCATTAAGAGTTTAGGTGGAAGTATTGAGGGATTGATTAATACTCATGGAGCGTTCGGATTCGGAAGAATCAGAATGCTGCACACAACCACTGTAATCTTTGCATTCGTAATGAATATCGTTTATGTGGGAGTTTACTACTCTTTACAGCGATTACTGAAAACAAGGATGTACAGTGATACATTGTCCTGGATCCATTTCTGGACATGGCAGATTATGATTCTTGTAACCTACGTTACGTTCTTTATGGGAATCAACACTTCTAAGGAATATGCGGAACACGAATGGCCGATTGATATTCTGATTACATTCTCTTGGGTGATTTTCGGAGCCAATATGTTCTTAACGATTGCTAAAAGAAGAGTAAGACACCTTTATGTAGCGATCTGGTTCTATATCGGTACATGGATCGCAGTAGCAATGCTGCACATCTTCAATAACCTTGAAGTACCTTTGTCTTTCACAGGATGGAAATCTTATTCAGCTTATGCAGGGGTAAAAGATGCCATCGTACAATGGTGGTATGGTCACAATGCGGTTGCATTCGTATTAACGACTCCGGTTCTTGGTTTAATGTATTATTTCTTACCAAAAGCGGCAGACAGACCGGTTTTCTCGTATAAACTGTCTATCATTCACTTCTGGTCTTTAATTTTCGTTTATATCTGGGCTGGTCCTCACCACCTTCAGTATACCGCTTTACCGGCTTGGGCACAGGCGGTAGGAACAGGTTTCTCTATCATGCTTATTGCTCCGTCTTGGGGAGGTATGCTTAATGGTCTTCTTACATTAAGAGGAGCTTGGGATAAAGTAAGAGAAAATCCTATTCTTAAATTCTTTGTTGTAGCAGTAACGTGCTACGGTATGGCAACTTTTGAAGGACCACTTTTAGCAACAAAAAACATTAACAAAATCGGTCACTTTACAGACTGGGTTATTGGTCACGTACACTTAGGTGCATTAGGATGGAATGGTTTCATGGCATTCGGTGTTATCTATTACCTGATCCCTATCTTATGGAGAACGAAATTATATTCTACAAGATTAGCTAACTGGCATTTCTGGTTAGGGACATTAGGTATCATTTTCTATGCGGTGCCAATGTATATTTCAGGGTTTACTCAGGGATTAATGTGGAAGCAGTTCAACCCGGACGGAACTCTAGTGTGGAAAAACTGGCTGGATACTGTAACAGCTATTATTCCTTACTTCAAAATGAGATTCGTAGGAGGATTATTTTATCTTTCGGGAGCAATCTTAATGGTGGTAAACTTAGTGGCTACTGTAAGAAAAGGATCATTCCAGAAAGATGTACCTGCTGAAGCACCAGCATTAGCAAATATCAGCGGAAAACGTAAAGAAGGAGAAGGAACTCACCTTTGGTTAGAGAGAACTCCTGTATTATTAGGTATTTTATCTTTATTAACGATTTCAATCGGTAGTATGGTAGAAATTATCCCTACCCTGTCTCTTAAGAAAAGTGTACCTACTATTTCAGCTGTAAAACCATATTCTCCACTGGAATTAGAAGGTAGAGATATTTATATCAGAGAAGGATGTAACGCCTGTCACTCTCAGATGGTAAGACCATTCAGAGATGAGATCGTAAGATTTAACGGTAAAAACGGTCAGTACTCTAAGGCAGGTGAATTCGTATACGACAGACCTTTCCTTTGGGGATCTAAGAGAACAGGACCGGATTTGCACAGAGAAGGGGGTAAAAACCCAAGTTCTTGGCATTACAAACATATGTATAACCCGAGATCAACTTCTGCAGGTTCTATCATGCCTCGTTACCCTTGGCTGATTGCAACAGATTTAGACAGATCTAAAATGGTTGACAAAATGAAGCTGATGAAGAGTGCTTTCGAAGTCCCTTATACAAAAGCTGAAATAGATTCTGCAAACTCTTGGGCAAACAACCAGGCTTCAAAAATCGTAAGAGACATCATGTCTGAAGCACCAGATTTGAAAAAGGCATATGCACAAAAACCTAAAGGAGAACTGGAGAAAAAAGAAGTGGTAGCACTAATCTCCTATCTTCAAAGATTAGGAACGGACATTAAGACCACTGAAATCAAAACAGCAAGTAATAACTAATATATTAAAAGGTTCACATCATGATACCTCAGAATTTTAAAGACATCTTATCCAATACAGAAAATGCTGGTTTTTACCAGACTTTGGCTCTGATTTTCTTTATGCTGTTCTTCATCGCTCTTGTAATTTATGTTTTTAGCAAGCCTAAAAAATATTACAAGGAAGAAGAGGAAGCTCCTCTGCAGGATGACAATGATGACGATTTTAATTTAAAAAATTAAACTACTTATTATGAAACAAAGAACACCGGTTGTTATAAACATTGTAATAATAATTGGACTTTTAATAGTTTTTTATTATCTTTTTGTACAGAGCTACGATTTCCTTACCTCTCCTTATTTCTGGGGAACCGTAATTATCGGAGGAATTTTAGCTTATATCCACAGTGCAATCGGAGATTTAATTGAGAATAATAAATTCAAAAAACTATCTCCAGAAGAAAAGGCAGCTTATTTGGCTGAAAAGAAAGTACCTTACTTTACAAGATTATATAATGCAGCATTCAAAAAGCAATCTGCAGCAGAAGAAAAGGATATCCTTATCGACCACGGTTTCGACGGAATCATGGAGTTAGATAACCAATTGCCAAAATGGTGGGTAGGTTTATTCTATTTTGGGACTGCTTTTTGTATTGTATATGTAGCAGCATTCTCTTTCACAGATTTTGCACATCCATTAAGCGAATATGAAAAAGAATACAAAGAACAATTGGCAGCAATTGAGAAATACAACAGTGAGCAGCCTCCTGTAACAATAGAAACAGCTAAATATTCGGCTGATAATATTGCAGAAGGAAAAGAATTGTTTAAAACAAACTGTGCATCTTGTCATAAGGAAGACGGTGGCGGAGGTATTGGTCCAAACCTTACTGATAACTACTGGATCAATCAGCCAGAGAAAACGTTATTCAAAAACGTTTTCCACATGGACTGGAATGGTTCTCCTAACAATCCTGCGATGAGAGCATTTGGTAAAAACGGAGAGGTTTCGGGTGCTGAAATTGAAAAGATTGCAGCGTATGTATATCACATCAACCAGGAATTACCTCCGGTAACACAGGCTCAGGGTGGTGCAGCTCCTCAGGGAACAGAAGCACATTGGGAAAAAGAATAATTTAACTTAAATAAATTAAAACATATGAAAAACATAGTTTGTTATTAAATAAAAATAGTAACGAATTATGTTTTTCTTTTTTTAAAAACTATCATACATGTCAGATATAGAAGAAACAGAAGTACGCGGCGGACAGGGACAAGTTCTGGACCCTGAAACTTACAGAGATTCTATCGGGACAATGGAACAATCCGGTAAGAGGAAGTGGGTATTTCCCAGAAAACCAAAAGGAAAATATACCAACTACCGAAACATTGTAAGTTATGTTTTACTGCTCATTTATTTTGCAGTGCCATTTATTAAAATTAATGGTAATCCTCTTATTTTATTTAATGTAATTGACAGGGAGTTCTTTATTTTCGGACAGCCCTTTTACCCTCAGGATTTTTTCATCCTTACGCTTGGAGCAATTACTTCGTTAATATTCATCATTATTTTTACGATGGCTTTCGGAAGAATTTTCTGCGGATGGATCTGTCCTCAGACAATTTTTTTAGAATTTATTTTCCGTAAAATAGATTATCTTATCGAAGGAGACAGGAACAAGCAGATGAAGCTGGACAGACAGGAATGGAACACCGAAAAGATCTGGAAAAGAAGCCTTAAATGGACGATTTTTCTTGTTATTTCCTTAATCATTACACATTTCATGTTCATGTATATTGTTGGGTATGAAGAAGTATTCAGAATTGTTTCTGAAGGACCTTTTGCCAATCCTACCAACTTTATCGTTATGATCCTTTTAACCGCAGCATTTTATTTTGTGTTTGCATGGTTCAGAGAACAGGTCTGTACATTGGTTTGCCCTTACGGAAGGTTACAGGGCGTTTTGATTGATAAAGATACCGTTAATGTTTTCTACGATTTTAAAAGAGGTGAAAACAGAGCGAAATGGAGAAAAGGAGAAGACAGAAAAGCAGCTGGAAAAGGTGATTGTATAGACTGTCATCAGTGTGTGGTGGTTTGTCCTACCGGAATAGACATCAGAGACGGACAACAGCTGGAGTGTGTAAACTGTACAGCCTGTATAGATGCCTGTGATGAAGTTATGGAAAAAGTAGGTCTTCCGAAAGGACTGATAAGATATGCCACCGAGAACGAAATCGAAAAGCAGACCGAGTTTAAATTCACGGGAAGAATGAAAGGTTTTGCAGTCGTTCTTTTACTGCTTACAGGGTTTTTAGGATATCTTCTTACCAGCAGAGCCGAAATGGAAGCTAAATTCATTAAACCGGCAGGAAGTACGTTCTTCGTGAGAGACGGAAAAATTACCAATACTTACAATTATACATTTTTAAATAAAACCAACGAAAAAAAAGTTGTAACCATTAAAGTAATTGAGCCGAAACATGGAGAGGTGATCTACAGTGCATCAAGCAAGATTCCGGTAGACAGAGATAAAATTACCAAAGGAACCATCAACATCAGCTTCCCGGAAAATGAAATGACGCTTTCCAAGCAGAACATCACGATCGGGGTTTATGATATGAAGGGGAAACTGGTAGATTCATACAAAACATATTTTGAAGGACCATTCAAATTACAATTTTAATTTTTAGAAATGAAAAACTTTAATTGGGGACACGGTGTAATTATCGCTTTAGCATCATTTATGATCTTTATATTATCCATGATGTTCCTTTTTCCAAACGGACAGAAGAACTCTGAAATGGTAACCGATAATTACTATGAAGAAGAACTGAAATATCAGGATGTAATTGATGCCAAGAAAAGAGCAGACGAACTGAAGGAAAAACCTGTTTACAGCCAAAATACTTCAGGAATTAAGATTACTTTTCCGAAAGACTACAATAACTCTAATACCAAAGTGAAATTTGTACTGAACAGAACCGACGATCAGAATCTGGACGTTCATAAAACCGTACAGTTGGATACCAATCAGTCTTTTTTAATTCCTGCGCAGGTTCTGAAACTGGGGAACTATACCCTTCGTTTGAGCTGGACAAAAGATAAAACAGACTACAGAATGGATTATGATGTGATATGGAAATAGCACTTATAATATCGGCAATCGGGTTGGGTTTCGCATCTGGATTCCACTGTATCGGAATGTGCGGACCTATTGCATTGTCGATGGGATTAACAAAAAAACAAGCAACCAATTTCTACCTTCAGAATCTTACGTACCAGTTCGGCAGGATTTTCACCTATTCCCTTTTAGGAGCAATTCTTGGAATTATTGGAGAAGGCTTTGAAATGGCGGGTTTTCAGAGATATCTTACGATTGCTGTAGGAATTCTGCTTATTGTAATGGCTGTTTTTTCATTCGGAGGAAAAGATTTTGCTTCTAAAGTTCCGTTTTTTTCAAAATTTTTATTCAAAGTAAAATCGAATTTGGGAAGACTGCTTCAAAAGGCAGATTACCGTTCAAGATTCACTACAGGTCTTCTGAATGGCTTTTTACCCTGCGGAATGGTTTATATGGCTTTAACGGCAAGCTTAGCAAGCGGAGGAATATGGCAGGGCGCTTTGTATATGGCTTTATTTGGTTTGGGAACACTTCCGTTTATGTTCGCGGTAGTTTTGGTCGGAAATCTCATGAATCAGGCTTTCAGGGTGAAAGTTTTAAAAGTGATTCCGATTGTCATGATTATTTTGGGCGGACTTTTTATTGTCCGGGGAATGGAACTGGGAATTCCCTACATTTCTCCGAGGGCAGAAGCGATGACCATTTCAAAAGATAATCAGGGAGACTGTCATTTGCCGGGAGATCACAACACTCACGATCATAGTAAAGTAAATTGTCATTAATAGAAAATAAAAAAAGGAAATCTCAATAGGTTTCCTTTTTTATTATCATTATTTTGTAAATATCTCGTATAAGTAATCCTTTGATTCCGAAGGACTCATCTTTTTAATATCTTTTCTTTTAATTGATGCATTCAATTCAGAAGCTTTAATTATTTTCTTCTTATTGACCGAGACTTTATCATCTGGAGAAGTAATAAGCAGCCATCCTGTATTGTTCATGATATAATGCTTCTGATCGATCGTAAAAAAACATTCTCATTATTGCTTCCTGCCAATGCAAGTTTATGATAAAATCTACGATTATTTTTAACAGATTCGAATCCTGCTAAAACAGATTCATATGTAAGGTCTTTGTTCAATTTCATTTCAGAAAAAGAATTCTTCATTGATTTTCCGGATGCTATCTCAAGTCCGAAATAATAAATACATCGTACATTTCCTAAATTTGCCCAATTTTCCTTCTGAGTAAAGGAAAAATAGCCATTGTGTTCAACTCTGATCTTAAAATGTATTCCTCCTTTCTCAGAATAATTTACTTTTCCGCTAAAGTAACCTTTAGAATCCGTAGTCGATACAAGCTTTCCTTTTTCATCATAAAGCTTCGCATTTTCTAGCGGGGTAAGGCTATCAGAATCTATTACGATACCTGCTATTTCTATAAATTTTGATTCAGTAAAACGATGTTTAAATCCTGAACTCTTTGCCAATGAAAATAAAACAAGACAGAAAAGTAAAATACTTTCAGAAATTTTCTTCATTAATCTATTATAAAAAATATTAAAAAAAAGCCCTCAGTGAGAGGGCATTACTATTATTAATTGATAACATCAAATCTCGCATATTCCGCTATTTTCTTCGGAAGTTTAATTCCTTCTGCGGTCTGGTTATTTTCCAGTAAAGCAGCCATAATTCTTGGCAATGCCATTGCAGAACCATTCAGGGTATGCACCAACTGAGATTTTCCGTCTGCTTTATAACGGCATTTCAGTCTGTTTGCCTGAAAAGTTTCAAAATTGGAAACAGAACTTACCTCAAGCCATTTTTCCTGAGCTGCACTCCATACTTCGAAATCATACGTCATGGCAGAAGCAAAACCTGTGTCTCCTCCGCAAAGTCTTAAAACACGATATGGTAATTCAAGATCACTTAAAATTTCTTTAATGTGTTCTACCATTTCTTCCAATACGGCATAAGAATTTTCCGGTTTTTCAATTCTTACGATTTCAACTTTTTCAAACTGGTGAAGACGGTTCAAACCTCTTACATGCGCTCCGTAACTTCCCGCTTCTCTTCTGTAGCATTGAGAAAAGGCTGTATTTTTAACCGGAAGATCTTTTTCTTCAAACAATACATCGCGATAGAGATTCGTTACCGGAACTTCTGCGGTAGGAATCAGATATAAATCATCTGCCTGAATGTAATACATCTGCCCTTCTTTATCCGGCAACTGTCCCGTTCCGTATCCTGAAGCTTCGTTTACAACGTGAGGAGGATTTACTTCCATATATCCTTTCTCAACATTTTTATCTAAAAAATACTGAACCAAAGCTCTCTGCAATCTTGCCCCTTTTCCTAAATATACCGGAAAACCTGCTCCTGCAATCTTTACACCCAATTCAAAATCAATAAGGTTATATTTCTTTGCCAGTTCCCAGTGAGGAATTGCTCCTTCGCCAAGACCTTCCACATCGTGAGACTGATATATAATTTCGTTATCATCCGCAGAAGCCCCATTTTTTACCTTTTCATTCGGAATGTTCGGTAATTGGTACAGAATATTGATTAATTCTTTTTCCTTTACATCTAACTTAGCTTTCAATTCCGACGTCGACTCTTTGTATTGCGCTGTTTTAGATTTTGCGGATTCTGCTTCTTCTTTTTTTCCTTCTTTCATTAAAAGTCCGATTTCTTTGGAGATTTTATTGATTTCGGAAAGTTGGGAATCCAATTCAAACTGAATTTTTTTTCTTTCTTCGTCGGTAGCAATAGCCTCGTCTACCAACTCAAGATTCTTGAATTGTCTTTTCTTAAGACCTTCTAAAACGCGCTCTTTATTGTCGCGCAAAAAATTGACTTGTAACATTTTATTTAGATGTTAGTTATTAGGATGTTGAACATTAAATGTCAACAGTTTTGCAAATGTATAAATTATTATTTTACGATTGTAACAACATTCGGGGAACCCGGTGTTTTAGTAAACCTTAAAGTATCGTTATAATAAACTTTTGAGACCTCAAAAACCGAAGGAGTCATGTGATACTGAATTCTGAGGGTTTCATTAATGGTATCAAGAATTGTACTGTTAAGTCTCTTCACCAGTGAAACCGTAATTACCGACTGATAGGTTTTGTTGTTCGGATCCAGCGTATCCAGCCCTACTCTTTTGGCTCCTGCAATATATTCAATAAAAAGAGTGGAATCTGCAGTAGCGCGCAGAGTACTGCTTACAGGCGAAACATCTTTTGTTCCGTTTACATCATTTAACGAATAGGTAAAATAGGTCTGGTTTTTTTTAGCATGAAAAAGATCGCGTCCCGCTCCGTTTTTCATATAAACATTCAAAATCTGATCGATTTTCTGCAAATCATCGTCATCCGTTCTGCAGCTCAGAAAGGCACAAAAAATCACCAGAAATCCAAAAACAATATTCCTCATTTCCAACAAAGATAAAACTTATTTTTATTTGAGAGTTCTATTTTTCTTCAGGACTTTATTTAAAAGTAAATTAATTTCTGCTTTAGAAAGAATGAAATCCTGAAAACGAAATTCCGTCATCTGGTAAAATCTCCAAAACAGAATGCCGGAAGAAATGCAGTATGATACAGAGGTAATAATACATGCACCGCGAATTCCCCATCTAGGAATGATGTAAAATGAAGATACTATTGTAAAAATAAGTCCTATTAAAGATTTTACATTTAAGATTCTTAATTTGTTAATCCCTGCAAAATAGTAACCAATAATATTACTTACCGCGATTGCCAGAATTCCGGGAGAAAGAAAAAGGATAATCTCTTTGGTTTTACTAAAATCTCTTCCGAAAATCATGGAATATATCTGCCCCGGAATGAGCAACATTATGGTTATAAAAACCAATGTAATTAAAAAACTGATTCTTAACGAAACTTTTGTCTTTTCGATAGCATCGTTGGAGTTTTTATTGTTCACGACATCTGAATAAAGTATAACGGAAAGGCTTCGGCTAACCGTCCAAATTGCTTCTGAAAAAGCGATACCTACCGAAAAAATCCCCACACTTACAATTCCTTTAAAATATTCAAGAAAATAAAATGATAGCCTGTTATTTAAAAACTGTAAAAAAGCACTCAGCTGAGTCTTCCATCCATAATCCAATAATTTCCCGCCAACTTTTCCGGAGAATGAAATTCGTCTTATATTACAATGTTTAAAAATCTGTAAGCCGCTCGCTATAAACAGAACTCCCAAACTGGCTATTTGTGCTACAAAATAAACCGTTACAGAATTTACTTTAACAAGATAAACAATAATTAAAATAAAAATAATATGAACAATTTGCTGTAAAGCTGTATATAAATTGAACATTTTAATATTCTGCTGGCCAACAAATAAATTTACGTTCGCCGCTAACAAGGATGATGAGACAGAAAGCCCAATAAGATAAATTAAATATTCTGAGGCATGATTGAAACTAAAAATGAGCGGTATTAAAATCCCCATTAAAACAGCCCAAATGTAAGCAAAAGGTAAAATAGCTTCTGTCCTATATCTTTTGGCAAAATAGCTCATGCTGCTTCCCACAAAAACATTAGCAAAAAAACTGATCAGGGTAAGATCCGCAATCACAAGTGAAATAATCCCTTTACCCTCACTTCCCCATTTATTTGTAGAATAAATCACAAGTCCGAAATTTAATATCAGAATTAAAAATCGGGAAAGAAAGGTCTTAACAATAGTATTTTGCTTCATCTTATTTCGTTGAATTATTGATGAAGTTTAAGAATGAATTTTTAATAATATTCCAGTTGTATTTTTTTTCATAAATCCATCTCGCATTTTTCGCATGAAGCGAATATAATTCAGGATTTTGAATATAGGTAAGAATATTATTTGCAATACCTTCAGAATCTTTGGGGTTTACCAGAAAACCAAATTCCGAAACATCAAGATGTTGACGTATCGCTTTAAGATCTGTATAAATCACAGGCTTTCCGGAAGCCATGTAATAAAATATTTTAATCGGCAGACAATGATGATTTTCATAATTCATAGCCCTAAGATCAAAACAAATATCGGCTTCAGAATAGGCTTTGGAAAAAGCTTTGAATGAGGCAGACTTTTCAATTGTAATATGACTAAACTGATATTTATTAAGCTGATCAGAAAAGTACTGTTCATCTTTTTTTTTTCTTGAAGCGCCAATTATAAGAATTGAGATCTTGAGCTCAGGCTTTCTCTTTCTTAAACAATCCACAGCGGCAAAAAAATTTCCGATCCCTTTTTCTTCTGAAAACTGACCTGTATAACAAAGGCAGATTTTATTTTCTTCAAGTTTTTTAATATTCTGATGAATGTAACTGTCATCAGGATAATAAGGCAGGGTTATTGACTTCTTAAAAGGAAAAAAATAAGCCAGCGGAAATTTTTTGGTATTCTCACCAAAAATAAAATGAGTACTCACAAATCCAGCATATAGCTGAAAAAGAAAAAATTTAAAAGCATGGGCGATATTTAAAGGAAAGGAAAAATTTTCTACCATTCTCATCGATGGGTACCATTCCGTAATATCATATACAATACTGATTTTTTTCTGTTTTTTAACCTTTCCGGCAGCAATTACCGCCAACGGCTCAGAACAAATAATACAATCGGGCTGAAAAGAATTGCATATCCTTTCGAAAGTTTTGATTTTTTCTTCTCTGCTTTTTCCCAAGATCGAAAAAGACTCTATTTCAACGCCATCGACATTACCCTTGAATTCTGAAGAAAGACTGCAAATTTTAACAACATTTCCGGCATCCCGCAACGTTTTTGCCTGATGGTGGAATATTCTGTCATCGTCATATCGGTGAACAGTAGTTAAAAAAAGTATTTTCTGCATCCTCTTCGATCAGATTATAAAAGTTTTCAAATATACACAAAGCAAAAAAAGTGGAACTCTTCCACTTTCTATTTTATTAATGCCTTATGAGCTTTATTTAACTCCCGCCGCCCAACTTCTGTCGAATGGCAAAAGAAAATTCCCTATAAATTCTAAATAGGTATTTTTAGAAAAATCAAAAACCTGAATATCTTTAGAGATTTCTCCGTTTCTTATTTTTGATTTAAAATCGTTCAGTTTTAAAGTTTTTACTTCTCCGTTTTCTATAAAGCTCGCTTTCATTCTGTCGAATAATCCCAGTTGATATTCTTCATCAATTTCTCTCATTACCTTTCCCAATGCATCGATGCTGCACCCTGAAGCCATTTCTTTTTCCTCATCTACACAGATGATAATAAACTGATTTTTCTCAATTTTAAAAGAGGAAGAAAGCGGTTTTCCGTGAGCCGCCCAAGTCGCCAGAAAATCAAAAAGTTTCTCTGTAATCTGCTTTGCTTCTTTTGTTTCAAAAGGTCTGGATGCAGGATATATTATTACTCTGTAGTCGTTTGCTTCTACAATATTAGATTCTTCAATCTTCATTTTAATCAATTTAAAAGGTAAAATTACAATTTTTTCTTCATACCGTAATCCGGGATAGAGGGAATTATCACCAAACAAAAAACTCAGGAAAATCCTGAGCTTATGTTTTATTGAGTTTTTATAAATCTTCTGCTTCAGCAAGAAGTTCTACAATATCTTTTACGGCAACTTCATCATTCTTATTGAAGTGTTTTACACCATCCGTCATCATTGTATTACAGAAAGGACATCCGGTTGCTATTACTTTCGGTTCGAATGACAACGCTTCCTCGGTTCTCTCGATATTAATGTCTTTCTTCCCTTTTTCGGGTTCTTTGAACATCTGTGCTCCTCCTGCTCCACAACAAAGCCCGTTGGTTTTACAACGCTTCATTTCCACCAGTTCGGCATCCAGTTTTTCCAATAAAAGTCTCGGTGCTTCATATTCATCATTGGCTCTTCCCAGATAACAAGGATCATGGAATGTAATTTTTTTACCGCTGAATGCGCCGCCTTCAATTTTCAGACGTCCTTCTTCCATTAATTTTTTAAGGAATTGAGTGTGATGCATCACTTCATAATTTCCGCCTAAATTCGGATATTCATTTTTCAGCGTATTGAAGCAGTGCGGACAAGCGGTAACAATTCTTTTTACTTCATAAGCGTTCAGAATTTCAATATTCGTTAGAGCCATCATCTGGAAAACAAATTCGTTTCCTGCACGTTTTGCGGGATCTCCTGTACAGCTTTCTTCCTGCCCAAGTACAGCGAATTCCACGCCTATTTTATTTAAAATTTTGCAAAATGCTTTCGTAATTTTTTTAGCGCGGTCGTCGAAACTTCCCGCACAACCTACCCAAAATAAAACTTCAGGCGATTTTCCTTCGGCAGCATATTCTGCCATTGTTTTTATATTGAAATCCATTTTAATTCAGTTTACCAAAATAACATTGTAACAGTTTATTCATGAAATGATTGCTACATCGTTACATTTTAGATTGTTACATTAATTAGTCTTTTGCCCAGTTCAGACGGTCTGCCTGATTGTATTGCCAAGGTGCAGCGTTGTTTTCTACATTCGTCATCATTAGATTCAGTTCTTGCGGTGCAGCAGACTGCTCCATAACAAGGAATCGTCTCATTTCAAAGATAATGGAAAGCGGATCCAGTAAAACCGGACAAGCTTCTGTACATGCGTTACAGGTTGTACAAGCCCATAATTCTTCTTTGGTGATGTAATCGTTCAACAGTTTTTTACCGTCGTCTACAAATTTTCCGTTCTTATCGATATTCTTTCCTACCTCTTCCAGACGGTCTCTTGTCTTCATTAAGATAGCTCTCGGAGACAATTTTTTGCCTGTAATATTTGCCGGACAAACCGCAGTACAACGACCGCATTCCGTGCAGGAATAGGCATTTAGAAGCTGCACCTGATTAAGATCAAAAATATCCTCAGCTCCGAATTTTGAAGGTGTTTCCGCTTCTCCTTCTGCCGGAGCTGCGTAAGGATCTGCATTCGGATCCATCATCAGTTTAATTTCTTTCGTTACAGACTCAAGATTGTTGAATTTTCCTTTTTCATTCAGATTTGCATACCATGTACTCGGAAAAGCAAGGATGATGTGTAAATGTTTTGAATAATAAAGGTAGTTCATAAAGAATAAGATCCCTACAAAGTGGAACCACCACGCTGCACGTTCTACTCCGAATAAAAATCCGTCGCTGAAACTGAAAACCTCAAGAAACGGAACGAACGTCATCTCGCTGATCGGGAAAGAGCCAACCTTCACAAAATGACCGTAACCATTCGACTGCAGAATAAAATCTGAAGCATTCATCGTAAAGAAAGCCATCATTAAAGCAAATTCGATAATCAGAATCCAGTTTGCATCTTCTTTTGGCCATCCTAAAAGTTCTTTCATGGTTAATCTTTTCACCCCGTAAAAATTTCTACGGATAAAAAAGAGTACCACCCCGATTACCACTAAAAGAGCCAGTATCTCTAAAGTGGCGGTGAAGAAACCATAAACTGTGCTTCCTAAAATGGTTGATAAAAATCTGTGCGTTCCGAAGATTCCGTCCACCACAATCTCAATAAGCTCGATATTGATGATGATGAAACCTACATACACAAAAAGGTGTAAAATTCCGGCTACAGGACGTTTTGTCATCTTACTCTGACCCATCGCAACATTTGCCATCGTTGCCCATCTCTCTCCTCTTCTGTCGCTGCGATTGATCTCACGTCCTAATCTGATGTTTCTATATATCTTTTGCAGACTTTTTACAAAAAGTCCAAAACCTGCAATTAATAAAATCAGAAAAATAATATTAGGGATATAATGCATGGTTTAAAAAAATTAGTCTTTATTATTTTTTCCGAAAACGGAGAAGTTAACATATTTTTTGGGATGTGCTTTCAGATCTTCAATTAAAGCATTCAGATTATTGGAAGCGGCATTCAGGTTATTGTAAAGCTGATCATCTTTCATAATTTTACCCAAACTTCCTTCACCTCTGTCGATTCCTGAAACTACATTATTTAACTGCCCGACTGTCGCGTCTAAATTAGCAATGGTAGCATTTAGTTTCTTAGTATCAATACTTTCTGCTAAATTCCCGTATTTATCTAAAGTTACTTTTCCGCTCTGCATGGTAAGACTTGCATCATCCAATACTTTCTGAAGTTTAGGATCATTGTGCCCTACTAATGAGTTTACGCTTCCTGCAGTAGTCTGTAAAGCGGCAACCGTTTTATTAAGATTCGCCAGTAGTAATTTAATCTCCTGTCTGTTTTGGGCATCAACAAGCTGGTTTGCGTTGGTCATCAAAGAATCTACTCTGTGTAATACAACCTGTAACTGATCTTTTACAGGACCTACCTGAGAAGACAGGCTTCCTAAAGTTCCCAATTTAAAAGCACCCCTTAAAGTATCACCGTCTTTTGCCGTCTGTCCTCCATACATGAGATTAATCCTCATCTCTTTTCCTCCCATTAAACTTGGTTCAAAAATCTCTAATGTTGAATTTTTTGAAAACTCAAAATTGTTATCTACTGTAATTTTTACAATAAAATCAATCTTGCCGTCTTTGGATGTATTAGGAATAATTTTATCTACCTGACCAACCTTTAACCCGTTAATGGAAACCGGCGAAGACTGAGCCAGACCTTCTACGTTATCATATCTTGCGTAAAATATATTGTCGGTAGTAAAAAGGCTTCTGCCCTTCATAAACTGAAAAAGCACCACAAAACCAACAATGGCTAATAGTGCGATCACACCAGCTTTTAATTCTTTACTGAACTTCACTTGCTAAATTTTTTCTAATGAGCAAATATACTACATTTAACTGAATGTTTTTCTTTATTGCTCTGCGTTACACACAAAAAAAGCGGCAAAAACTTTGCCGCTTTTTATCTATCTTAAAAATTATTTTTATTGTTGCTGAGAACCCAGCTTGTTCCAGATCTCGATTCTGTAGTCTTCGATATCTGCATTGTCCTGTAAGCTCTTTAACCAAGCCTGTCCGAACATTCCTCCATTTCTTTGGGTAACAGATTCTGTAAACTGTTTAAGATCTCCGGGCTGTTTGTTTGTGATCTCATTCTTTTTAATAAGAACGTAAACTCCTGTTCCCCCTTCAACCGGCTTAGAAAGCTGTCCTTTCTTCACTCCGAATGCTGCTCCTGCAACTTTAGGCTCCATAGAACCTGCTACAGAAGGATTTAACAGGTTAACCTGTGCAGACTGTTTTGTCGTTCCGAATTGTTTAGCAATCTGATCTAAATTTCCTGCTTTCCCGATTTTCTCTGAAATCTGTTTTGCAGCCAGTTTATTTTTAACTACAACTTCAATCTGATCTCTTACAGATTCCGGATCTGCAGTTCCTTTTTCCTGCTTACCGTTTAAGTAAACTACAATTTTATCTCCTGTTCCGTCTACTGTGAATAATTCAGTATCTCCTTTTTCTCTTTTCTTGTCGAAAGCCCATGCCAGAATTTCCGAATCTTTGTCTGTTCCCAATCCCTGAAGCTGACCGTCGAATCTCTTCGCCTGCTTAGGATTAGAGAACTGATAGTTTGCTTTCTTAGCAATATTCACGAAATCGTTGAAAGACTTCCCCTGAACCTGCTGAACAAATCTGCTCGCATTCTTATTTACTTCTGCTTCTGTAGCATCAGAAGGTTTAATCGCTTTTACAAGGTTTGCCACTTTGTAAGCCATAGCTCCCGGTTTTTTATCTTCAATATTGATGATGTGATAACCGAATTGCGTTTCTACAACACCTGTCGCACCTTTAGGATTTTCAGACAGATATTTTAAGAACTCAGGAACGAAAGGCGTTTCAGGAGTTGTCCATCCTAAACTACCGCCTTGAGCAGCAGAATTCGGATCGTTTGACAATTTAAGGAATTCTGTGAACTTCCCGGGATTAGCTTTTACAATCGCTCCGATAGAATCTGCTAATTTTTTAGCCTGTTCTTTAGATCTTGTAACGCCTTCTCCCGCAGGACTTCCTTTGAAAGCAATTAGAATATGTCTTGATAATGTAGAATCTGAAGTCTTTTTATCTAAAAGTTTAGAAACTACATAAAAGTTCTGCTCTTTGTAAGGACCAAAAGTCTGACCGATTGCTGCAGTTGGAAGCTGAGCCTGAATAGTCTGAGGCAATTGGTTAGGTTTAAGATATTGCGGATTGAAAGGCATATCAGAATTTGCCATAATGAACATAGAGTCATTCTTTGTATTCTGGAAGTTTTCAGAACCTCCGCTCGCATCGCTTCCTACAGAGAATAATTTATTTATTTCTTTCTGAGCGGCTGCATCATCTGCAGGGCTTGGCTTAGAAGGAAAATATACAATTCCTATGTTTCTGCTTTCTTCAGCCTTAAACATTACCGGATGCTGCTTAATATAATTAGCTAAATCTTCAGTCGTAACTTTGATGTTATTTTTTTGAAGATACGTTGCATAATCTACTTTCACGAAATCGATATCCGCTAACTGATCTCTTTCTCTCATCAGCTCTTCCGCTTCTTTTTTCCCTGTCGTGATCCCGGTAGAAACATTTGCAAATACCTGTCTCGCCATCAATCTGTACTCGATTGATTTTCTGGTTTTCAACCACTGGTTATAACTTTCCGGCGAAGCAGCCTTCATATCTTCGATTTGTTTCTTAAGCTCCTGTGTCTTAAAATTACCTTTTTCATCAAAAAACTGCTTCTGCTGTGCAAACATCTGATCGTACTGGATCTGGTTCCAGAAATAATCATCCGTCATTTCGAAGCCCATTTTCTCGAATTGCTGTTTGATCAGTTTCGACTGCACAAGCAATTGCCATGCCTGCTCTTCAAGACCATTTTTTGGTTGACCTTGCTGTTCAGCCTGTTGTTGCAGCACGAAAAGTTGATCGTTAAACTCTTCACGGGTAATTTTCTCACCATTCACTTTTCCTAAAACATCAGGATTTTTACCAAAAACCTTATCAATACTGTCGGGGTTTACAAGGAACGCCAAAAGCGCCAGTGCAATTACTCCCATCAAAAGCCAAGGTCTACTCCTAATTTGTCCTAAAATTGCCATTATATAAATTATAGTTTTTTATCAGTTTGCGAAAATACACATTTTTAAGAAATTACGGAAATACAAGACCTTTATTTTAATTTTTAAAATTTAATTTTTATGAAAAAGGAAATTTTGACCGTATTTTTTAGCAAAAAACAAATGGCATAAGTCTTGTGGAATTTAAGCACACATAATATGGGTTGCCTTTTTAAAACATATTATGAAATTTCACGTTAACGAATTAAAACGATAATGACAATTTGTCATTCGATTTACTATGACAGAATTTGAAGATATAAGTTTAGAAGAAATGATAAGCGACGGATTTGACATTGTAGCTCAGGAAATCAACATTGATGATCTTGCGGAAACAGAAAAAAATTCTGAGCAAAAGATATTCCCGATCCTTCCTGTAAGAAATATGGTGATGTTCCCGAATGTTGTAATCCCGATTACTGCCGGAAGAAAAGCATCTATTCAGTTATTGGAAGAAGCGCAGAAAAACGGCGATTTTATCGGAATCGTAAGCCAGAAAAATTCAGATCTTGAACAGCCTGCGGAAAAAGACTTGTTCCAGACCGGAACTTTGGCAAAGATCATCAAAATCATTAAACTTCCGGAAGGAAATATTACAGCTATTACCAAAGGTTTTCACCGTTTTAAAATAAAGAAAGTTGTTGAAAAACAGCCTTATTTTAAAGCAGAAATATCAAAATTAAAGGATTCTAAGCCTAAAAACAAGGAAGAATATGAAGCATTGCTGGAAAACGTAAAAGATCTTGCCCTTAAAATTATTGAGCTAGACCCAAACATTCCGAATGCTGCGAATTTTGCCATCAAAAACATCAATAATAATGATGATCTGTTGAATTTTATCTGCACAAATGCCAATTTCCCTTCTTCTGACAAACAAAAACTTCTGGAAGAAAAAAATCTGATGGAAAGAGCCAATAAGTGCTACGAAATGATGCATGAAGATTTCAGAAAGCTGGAACTGCGAAACCAGATTCATCAGAAAACATCAAAGGATCTTGATAAACAGCAGAGAGAATATTTCCTGAACCAGCAGATCAGAACGATTCAGGAAGAGCTGGGAGGCGGACCGGAAGGCGATGTGGAAGATTTGATTAACAAAGCAAAATCCAAACAGTGGAGCGATGAAGTAGAGGAACATTTCCAAAAGGAAATCAACAGGTTACAGCGTCAGAATCCGAATTCACCGGATTATAATGTTCAGAGAAATTATCTGGATTTTTTCACAGACCTTCCTTGGGAAACATACACCAAAGATGTTTTTGATATTGCCAAAGCGGAGAAAATTTTAGATAAAGCCCATTTCGGTTTAGAGGATATCAAGAAAAGAATTCTGGAGCACATGGCGGTTTTAAAGCTTAAAAACAACATGAAATCCCCTATTCTTTTGCTTGTAGGACCTCCGGGAGTTGGTAAAACTTCATTGGGAAAATCTATTGCGGATGCATTGGGAAGAAAATATGTAAGACTTTCTTTGGGTGGGCTTCATGATGAAAGTGAGATCCGTGGTCATAGAAAAACATATATTGGCGCGATGGCGGGAAGAATTCTTCAGTCTATCAAAAAATCCGGAACGTCCAATCCTGTTATTGTTTTGGATGAAATGGATAAAATCGGACAGGGGCTACATGGAGATCCAAGTTCGGCACTTTTAGAAGTTCTTGATCCTGAACAGAATAATTCATTCTATGATAATTTCTTAGAGATGGGTTATGATTTGTCTAAAGTGATGTTTATTGCAACGGCAAATTCATTATCAACTATTCAGACTCCATTGTTAGACAGAACGGAAATCATTCAGATTGCTGGCTATACTTTAGAGGAAAAGATTGAAATTGCAAAAAGACATTTAATTAAAAAGCAGCAGGAAGAAAACGGCTTGGATTCTAAATCGTTCAAGCTTGGCAATGCTGAATTAAAACATATTATTGAAGCGCATACTTCGGAAAGCGGGGTAAGATCTCTTGAAAAAAGAATTGCAGGAATTGCTCGCTGGGTAGCTTTGCAGACTGCTTTGGTGAAAGATTACGATCCTAAAATCTCCATTGAAAAAGTAGACGAAATTTTAGGCGTTCCGAGACCGAAAAGCTTATCTGAAATTACCGGAGTTCCGGGCGTTGTAACAGGTCTTGCATGGACAAGTGTAGGAGGAGATATTTTATTCATTGAAAGTATTTTAAGTAACGGAAAAGGTTCATTATCCATGACCGGAAACTTAGGAACTGTTATGAAAGAATCTGCAACCATTGCACTGGAATATATTAAAGCGAAACATGATGAACTTGGAATTTCTCAGGACGATATTGAAAAGAAAAACATCCACGTTCACGTTCCTGAAGGTGCAACACCAAAAGACGGACCTTCAGCAGGAATTGCCATGCTGACTTCAATGGTTTCTTCTTTTAAAAATAAAAAGGTAAAACCTCATCTTGCCATGACCGGAGAGATTACTTTAAGAGGAAAAGTTCTTCCGGTGGGTGGAATTAAAGAAAAACTTCTTGCTGCAACAAGAGCAGGAATTAAAGAGGTGATTCTTTGTGAAGCCAACAGAAAAGATGTGGAAGAAATCAAAAAAGATTACCTGAAAAATCTGAATGTACATTACGTTAACAGAATGGAAGAGGTAATCGAAATTGCACTGGAAAAATAATTCAGACTTATCATTTAAATAAAAAAACACGTCTCAGATTTGAGATGTGTTTTTTATTGTTTTTTTTACTAATGTAAACAGCCTTACTAAATGGCATACATTTTTCTAATGAGTTGAAAAAGATTTAAAGGTTAAAGCACTTAACTCGAACGGTTTTTATTATTTTTATAGAACAGATTTTCACACCATGAATTTACTTCGACTTCCTTTTCTTGTAAAACTTACGCTGGTCGTTATTTCCATCATCGGATTAGGCTACCTTATTTCATTGGGAAAAAGCATTTTAGCTCCGTTTTTTCTGGCATTTTTAATGGCTATGCTTTTTTTGCCTGTTGCCAATTTTCTGGAGAGAAGATTGAGATTTTCAAGATCAATGTCCACCATTGCTTCAGTTCTAATGATGATGCTTATCTTAACAGGTCTGATTTATTTTTTCGGATCACAGCTTTCCGACTTCAGTAAAGATATTCCGCATCTTAAACAGCAGTTTACCTCCGTAGCTGCAGATATCCAGCATTGGGTTTCCAGAACTTTTCATGTGAAAATAGATGAACAGCTGAACTATCTTGATCAGGGCTTAAATAAGCTTTTATCTTCCTCTGGAGTTATTCTGGGATTCACTTTTGGAGTATTTTCTTCAAGTTTAGGTTTCTTTGTATTTTTTATTCTGTTTTTCATCTTCATTTTAAATTACAGAAGAATTTTAAACAACTTTATTATCACGGTTTTTAGCGAGAAACACAAAACGAGTGTTCAGGAAGTGGTAGGCGAAGTGAGAGTTATGACCAAAAAATACATCATCGGACTTTGTCTTCAGATCCTGATTGTTTCTACTCTTACCTCCATTGTCCTTACAATTTTAGGCGTTAAATATGCGATTCTTCTGGGTGTTCTCACAGGTTTATTAAATGTAATTCCTTATCTCGGAATCTGCATAAGTTTACTGATCTCCTGCTTTATTGCTTTCGCAACTTCTACTCCTTCTACCTGTATTTATGTAGCGATAGGATATATTGCGGTTCATGTTGTGGACGGAAATATTGTTCTTCCGTTTGTGGTAGGCTCAAAAGTAAAGATCAACGCATTATTTTCTTTTATAGGAATTCTTATCGGAGAACATTTGTGGGGAATTGCTGGCATGTTTTTATGTATTCCGGCGATTGCTATTATTAAGATTATTTTTGAGAGAGTTCAGGGACTTCAGCCTTGGGGAAAATTGCTGGGTGAAGAAGAAAAACCCAATAAAAAGAAAAAGACATATAAAATTTCCAAAAATATCACATTAAAAGAAATGGATTAAAACAAAAGAAAGCCTTCGAATTTTGAAGGCTTTCTTTTTTATCGTTACAATGCGCAAAGCGGCTGTAATCCGTTTGGACAAACTTCCGTACAGTAGATATACTGTCCACTGTCCGGACAATATCCTACAGGGTCTCCAGGATTTCCGGGATCTCCTCCTCCACCTAAACAAGGATCGCCCGGCGGAATTTTACAAGGACATCCAACAGGTCCGATATCGCATTTTTCTGCGCCACCGCCTCCTTTAATTTCTTTTAAATCTGCACGATTTAGTTTTTTAAGATTTTTCAGCATAATATTTAGTTTTATTTGTATTGTGCAACAAATATATTAAATCAATTCATATAGTCCACTAAATATTTCTCAAAACAGAGAATTTATTTAAATTTTATTTTCTTTTTAATCAGCCAATTGTATTTTTATTTAACTTTAATAAAAAATGAAAACATGAAAATCGTAAAATTTATCCTGTCTCTTCTTTTCGGATTAATGTTTATCAATGCCGGATTAAATAAATTCTTCAATTATATGCCGATGGAAAAGCCTACTCCCGAACAAATGAAACTTTTTGCCGCATTTGGAGAAATCAGTTGGCTGATGCCGCTTACAGGAGTAGTCGAAGTTATAGGCGGTCTACTTTTTATTTTTCCTAAAACGAGAGCTTTAGGCGCCATTATTATTCTTCCCGTAATGATCGGAATTGTCTGCCATATCTTCACCTTAGACAAATCTCCCATGGGAATGTCAATTGCCGGAGTTCTTTTCCTTATCAATCTTTGGATGATTATCGACAATAAAGAAAAATATAAAACCTTAGTGAAATAAAAGATTGAAGGGTCACTTGTGAATTTTGCTTCACAAGTGAATTTTGCTTCACAAGTGAATTTTGAAATTAACAAGCAAAGTGAATTGACCATTGATCATTCACTTTTATCATCATAGAAATGCACTGAAACCTGTAATTGATCTTCCTACGATAAGGGAGTTGATTTCCTTTGTTCCTTCATAAGAATAAATAGCTTCCGCATCGGCTACAAATCTTGCGACATCATATTCCAGCAGAATTCCGTTTCCGCCCATCACTTCCCGTGCTCTGGAAACAATATCTCTGGTTCTCATGGTACAGAAAACTTTTGCCAGAGAAGCGTGTTCGTCTTTTAAAATTCCTGCATCCTGCATTTCAGAAAGCCTGAAAACCATGGTCTGCATTGCCGTAAGATTGGAAAGCATCTCTACCAAATGTCCCTGAATCATCTGGAAAGAAGCAATCGGTTTTCCGAACTGTTCTCTTTTTCTTGTGTAATCCAGTGCACTTTCGTACGCTCCTCTTGCGCATCCTGTTGCCATCCATGCAACTCCGGCTCTCGTCATTTGCAGTACTTTTGCGGTATCTCTAAAAGAATTGGCATTCTGCAGTCTGTTTTCTTCTGTTATCAAACAATCTTTCAGCGTAATCAAACCATTCTGAACAATTCTCAACGCCATTTTCCCTTTGATTTTCTCAACGGAATATCCGGGATTGTCTTTTTCTACAATAAATCCTTTCACTTCGCCGTCATCTAAATCTCTTGCCCAGATAATAATTAAATCCGCAAATGTTGCATTTCCGATCCATTTCTTCTGTCCGTTCAGGATCCAGCCTTCCGGCGTTTTTTTACAGGTAACCGTTAATCCTCCTGCAGCTCCGGAGCCAACTTCAGGTTCTGTTAATCCAAAAGCTCCGATTTTTTCAAATCTCTGCATCTGAGGAAGCCATTTCTGTTTTTGCTCTTCTGAACCGCAGATATAAATGGAACCCATCGACAAACCGGACTGCACTCCGAAAAAGGTAGCAATGGAAGCATCAATTCTAGCCATTTCCATCGCAATAACGCCCTCCATTAAAAAAGGCATTCCGGGACAGCCGTAACCCTCGTAAGTGACTCCGCAGATATTCAGTTTCTGAAATTTTGGGATTAATTCATGCGGAAATTCATCTCTCAGCCAATAATGATTAACAAGTGGTTTAACTTCTTTTTCCATGAATGCTCTCACTTTTAACTGAATTTCACGCTGTTCAGGGCTTAATGTGTGATATATATCGTAAAAATCGCCGTCAATTTCGGGAAGCTCCTTTTTCTTTTTGTGAGGATCGAGCATTTTCATCATTCCGTTAAGCTGTTTATCATCTAATTTGGAGAAATTTTCCATCAGCTTGGGAAGATTTACCTTTTGAGAAATTGAACTTAACTGATCAAAATCTATGGATCTGAATAATTCTATGGCGTTTCGGATTTTGGAAAAAGTATTTGACATAATAATTTGTTGTGTTTGATTTGTAAAAGAACAGCAAAAATTACTCCGAAAATAGGGTATCCAAATCGTTAATAATTTACAAAATACTGAATTTCAAATAATTAAAATGGAATTTTTCTTTACAGAATTTTTACGTTTCATTTTCAAATATTACAAATGATTCTGTCTGAACTTTGGAATAAGCAAAACATTAAAAATCTATATCTATGAAAACGAAGTACATCAGACTCACCATCGCAACAGCAATTTTATTAGGGTTTTATTCATGTAAAAAAGGAGAAGTTTCTTCTTCAGAACTGGAAAAATATGCAACCGCAGATTCCGCAGCAGCAATAACTTCAGACAGCGTTTCTTCTGTTGCAACGATGAAGGTAGAAGACAAACAGTTCATTAAAACAGCAGATGTAAATATGGAAGTGAAAGATGTGTACGAAGCAACAATTTCAATCGAAAAATCGGTTCAGGAATTGGGTGGATTTGTAACACACAGCGACCTAAAAAGCAACGTGGTTTCTGAAGAAACTTACAACACATCAGACGAACAGGCAATGCTGATAAAAAAATACCAGTCCGAAAATGCCATGCAGGTAAGAGTTCCCACAGAAAAACTGGGCGAACTGCTGACTTTAATTAACAATAAAAAACTGTTCCTGAATGCAAGATCGATTCATGCGGAAGATGTAACGGCAAATATTAAATATTCTGCTCTGGAAGCTCAGCGAAACAAAAAAACAACCGACAATATTGCTCAGATGAAAGTAAATAAAGACAAAGTAACCATGAGCGATGAAAATATGAAGGAAGGAAACAGCCAGCAACTGGAAAGCATGAATATGACCGATATGCTGAAATACAGCACTGTTGACATTTACATTAAAGAACCCAAAATACGAATAGCAGAAATCGCTGTTACCAATACACAAAGCATAGACGACAAGTACAAATTTGATTTTCTGTACAGTGCAAAATCAGCTTTTGTGGAAGGATATTATCTGATCCAGAAAATTGTAGTAGGACTCATCACAGTCTGGCCAATTGTATTAATCGGAATTGCCGCTGTTTATTTTGTAAGAAAAAGAAAACCTGCAAAAAAACAGCCTAGTACAGAAATTTAGCGATCCTAACTTCGGTTATCTATATATATTTTAAATTTTACAATAAACCTTCGGTAAATCCGGAGGTTTTTATGTTTAAAACTTTCTTTTCAGGATATCAGGTTTTGTTTTATGGAGATATAAAATCAATTCTCCAAACAATGTATTTGCCCACGCAAACCATGATCTTGTAAAATCTTTCGGATTATCTACATCAAAAGATTCGTGGATAAATCCGGTTCCGGCATGTGTGGCTTTCAGCATTTTAAGGCAGGATACAATTTCTTCGTTATCATCCGTTGTCAAAGCCTTCATAATCAAACCTAAAGGCCAGATTTTATGCTCTCCGATGTGCGGTCCGCCAATTCCTTTGACAAATTTACCTTCACTGAACCAAGGATTTGCTTTACTTAAAGAAAATTTTCGGGTATTTTTATAGATCTCGTCTTCTTTGGATCTGTAACCCAAATACGGAATGGATAATAAATTCGGGACATTGGCATCATCCATAAAAAGAGCATTTCCAAAACCGTCGATTTCCAAGGCGTAAATTTTTCCGGCAGTCGGATGATTTAAAACTGCATATTTCTGAATGGCTTCATCCACTTCTTCAGCTAAATTTTTAAACTGAGCGGCGGTATTTTCATCTTTAAAAATTTCAGAAAAAATTTCCGCAGTTTCCCTCAAAGAAACGACCGCAAACATATTAGAAGAAATTAAAAACGGATAAAAAGTCGCATCATCCGAAGGTCTGAACATTGAATGAATCAGCCCCACTTTCTTTGTAGGATTTCCATAGCCTCCTGCAAATTGTGTATCCAAAGGATTTCCATTGGATCTTTGAAATTTGTACCGACCTTTTGAATCTTTTCGCTGCTGTTCTTTAAAAGTCTGTAAAATTAAAAGCATCGCTTTTTTCCAGTCGGAATCAAAAATGGAAGAATCTCCTGTTATTTTCCAGTAATTGTAAGATAATCTCATGACATAGCAAAGTGAATCGATCTCCCATTTTCTTTCATGAATTCCGGGTCTCATTTGCGTTGAATCGTCTTTCCATTCGCTTATTTTGTCTGAATTATCGAAAAACGCGTTCGCATAAGGATCAAGAAGAACGCATTCAACCTGCTTATTAATGACGCCTTTAAGAAGATTTTTCAGTTTTTCATCTTCATTGGCAAGACTTAAATACGGATAAACCTGCGCCGAAGAATCACGAAGCCACATCGCATCAATATCTCCCGTGATAACATAGGTATAAGGTTTATTATTTTTCCGGTAAAATTTTACGGTTGTATCAAGTGTATTTGGGAAACAGTTTTCAAACATCCACGCCAATTCTTCATCTGCAATTGACTTTTTGATGGCTTTAATGGTTTTTTCAACAGCTACTGAAGTAAATTTTCTCTCGCTCATTGGAGGTCTTTTGGAAATATATTCGTCTGAAAATATAAATCGTACAGAATTGGGAATCGCAAAGAAACCAATTCCTGCTCCTGATTTTTTTATGAATTCTCTTCTGTTAACCATAGTCTGATGAAAATTTTATTAAAAGTAGTGATTTTACGATTTGAATAAAGTGTTAAACTAATTTTTATCGAAGAAACATTATGAAATCTCAATAAATCTGATAAGATTCCGTTAAGAAGAAAATAATAACCGCTCATGTTAAAAAAAATTAATTTTTCTGTATTTGTTTTACTTTCAACAACAGTCTTTTCCCAAACTCAAATTAAAGTTTTAGATGCCGAAAATAAAACCAATGTTCCTTACGCTAAAATTATTTTAAAAGGAAAAGATTATTATAAAAATACAGAACAAAATGGAGATGTAACCTTGGAAAAAGATGAAGAAATTGATCACATTGAATCGTTTGGGTATGAAAACTATTATATTTCCCAAAAAGATAATATTTATTTTCTCAAACCAAAATTCAAAGATATAGAAGGAGTAGAAATTTCCAAACCTAAGTTTACGCAAAGCTATATTATCGGAAGCCTTAAAGAAGATAATTTTGGGTTTATGTCCGGACTAAGAACGTGGGAAGTTCTTAATTTTTTTGCCAATAAAGATAAAACAGAAAAAAAATTTATCAAAAAGATTAAAATACTTACAGATGTAAAAAAAACAAAACAGGATGCGGTTTTCAATCTGGTTATGTATGAAAATGTGGAAGGCCATACAGGAACTGAAAAACTTAAAAATATTGTTGTAACCTGCAAAAAAGGAAAAAACATTACAGAGATAGATTTTTCTAAGAATCCTGTTACATTTCCAAAAGAAGGTTTATTCATTGGTGTTGAATGGATTATGAATGAACAAAATCATTATCAGGATAAAATAACTGTTATTCATTCTGACGGAACAAAAGAAAGGAACAAAATTGTTGACCGCGTAAATCCATGGTTCTTTGGTTATAGCTCTTCATCAGGAAATACTTTTGGGAGGACTTCGGATAACATTCAGTCTTCCAATAATCAACATTATAAATTTGCTAATGCTCATAATCTGTCAATGGAAATTGAAATTACAAATTAAGCTCATATACTTGATTTTTAATCATCCATTAATACGATTGAACTAAAATTCCGTAAATTTGCAAATCAATAATTTTGCACGAGGATTTGGTATTCAATAATCCTGAATCCGAAGTCACAAAACCTTAATTTCTAAAGATATGCTATCAAAAATAAATCCTACTCAAACCAATAGCTGGAAAGCGCTTGACGAACAATTTGCCAACAATGATTTCGATTTAAGAAGCCTTTTCCAATACAATCCGAACCGTTTTAATGAATTTTCAATCAAAAGACCTAATTTTTTGTTTGATTATTCTAAAAATTTAATTGATTCCAAAACAAAAAATCTACTTTTAAATCTTGCAGAAGAATGCGAGCTGAAAGATGCGATTTCTAAAATGTTTTCGGGAGATAAAATTAACGAAACGGAAGGAAGAGCTGTTCTTCATACTGCTTTGAGGGATTTTTCAGATAAAGAAATTCTGGTTGACGGCGAAAATATCAAGCCTCAGATCAAAAGAGTTCTGGATCATATGAAATCTTTTTCCGAAAGCATTATTTCGGGAGATCACAAAGGTTTTACCGGAAAAGAAATTACAGATGTGGTGAACATCGGAATCGGAGGTTCAGACTTGGGACCTGTGATGGTAGTTTCAGCTCTGAAGCATTTTAAAACAAGGTTAAACGTTCATTTTGTTTCCAATGTAGACGGAAATCATCTGGCGGAAACTGTGAAAACTTTAAACCCTGAAACCACTTTATTTATCATTGCTTCCAAAACGTTTACGACACAGGAAACAATGACGAATGCCAATTCTGCGAAAGACTGGTTCTTAAAAGCCGGAAAACAGGAAGATGTAGCAAAACACTTTGTCGCTTTATCTACTAACGTTCAGGCAGTTAAAGACTTCGGAATTGCAGAGGAAAATATTTTCGAATTCTGGGATTGGGTTGGCGGAAGATACTCGCTTTGGAGTGCGATTGGCTTAAGTATCGTTCTTGCAGTGGGTTATGAAAATTTTGAACAATTATTAAGAGGAGCTTACGATACAGACCAACATTTCCAGACGGCAGATTTTGGAGAAAACATTCCTGTGTTAATGGGACTGATCGGAATCTGGTACAGAAATTTCTATGCAGCAACTACTCATGCGATTCTTCCGTATTCTCAGTATTTAGACCGTTTTCCGGCATATTTTCAGCAGGGTGATATGGAAAGTAACGGAAAATGTGTGGACAGAAACGGGGAATTTGTAGAATATGAAACCGGACCGATTATCTGGGGAGAGCCGGGAACAAACGGACAGCACGCTTTCTATCAGTTGATTCACCAGGGAACAGAATTGATTCCGGCAGATTTTATTGCGTATGCAAAAAGCCCGAATAAAGTTTCTGACCATCAGGATAAATTATTGGCGAACTTTTTCGCTCAGACTGAAGCTCTTGCATTTGGGAAAACGGAAGAAGAAGTAGAAGCAGAATTAAAAGCTTCAGGAAAATCTGAAGAAGAAATTGAATTCTTATTAAATTATAAAGTCTTCCACGGAAATACACCCACTAACTCAATATTATTCAACCAATTAACTCCTTTTTCATTAGGACAGTTAATTGCGTTATATGAGCATAAAATTTTCGTTCAGGGGGTAATCTGGAATATTTTCAGTTTCGACCAGTTCGGTGTAGAATTAGGAAAAGTTTTAGCGAATAAAATTTTACCGGAACTTGAAAATAATGAGACGGTTAATTCTCACGATTCTTCAACCAACGGATTGATTAATTATTATAAAGCAAACAAATAAAATTATTGCTGATTTTCATTAATTTTGATTAAAAATACAAAGATATGAGTACTATTACCATTCATCTTAAAAATAAAGAAGAAGAAACTTTAATGGAAAATCTTTTGAAAAAGATGAAAATCAGCTTTGAAAAAAATGAGGATGATTTTGAGCTGACGGATGAAATGAAAAGGGTAATTGATGAAGCTTTAAAACAAGACAGATCAAAAGCAATAGATGGCAAAGAATCTTTAAAAAGAATCAGAGCTAAATATGGACTTTAATTATAAATTCTTGCCCACTGCCGAAAAAGACATTGAAGAAGCAACAAAGTATTATGCTGACATTTCGGTCAAAGTTTTAAAAAACTTCAATAAACAATTAGATCTGGCAATTGATAGAATAATTACAAATCCGTATTTTCAGAAAAGACACAGAAATGTAAGAGCTTTCACTGTAAAGAAATTTCCTTACATTATTTTCTATGAAATTAGTGAAGATGAAAAAATGATTTATATCCTCTCCGTTTTCTGCACCCACCAGAATCCGGAAAAATATCCATAAAAAAAATCTAATAAAAAGTAATAAAGTAAAAATGGCACAAATTCTTGACGGATTAAAAGTATCCAAAGAAATAAAACAGGAAATTAAGGCTGAAGTAGAAAAAATTCTTGCCAACAAGAGAAGGGCTCCGCACTTGGTAGCGATTCTTGTAGGAAACAACGGGGCGAGTAAGGCTTACGTAAATGCAAAGGTGAAAGATTGTGAAGAGGTTGGATTTCAGTCAAGCTTAATTAAATTTCCAAGCACCGTTTCTGAATCTGAATTATTGGAAAAAATCGACGAATTAAACAAATCTAAAGCAGTGGACGGATTTATCGTTCAGTTGCCTTTGCCAAAACAGATTGATCAGGAAAAAATTATTAACGCAATCGATCCGAGAAAAGATGTTGACGGTTTCCATCCTGAAAATTTCGGGAAAATGGCTTTGGAAATGGATACTTTTTTACCTGCAACACCGTTTGGAATTTTGACCTTATTGGAAAGATACAATATTGAAACAAAAGGTAAAGACTGTGTTATCATCGGAAGAAGTAAAATTGTAGGAAGACCTATGAGTATTTTAATGGGAAGAAAAGATTTCCCGGGAAATTCTACGGTAACTTTAACGCACTCTTATACAAAAGACATCGAAGAATATACTAAAAAAGCAGACATCGTAATTACCGCTTTAGGCGATCCTCATTTCTTAAAAGGTGAAATGATTAAAGACGGAGCTGTAATTGTGGACGTTGGTATTACAAGAGTAGACGACGATTCTCCGAAAGGATACTATTTGGCGGGTGATGTAGATTTCGACAGCTGTGCTGCGAAAGCAAGCTGGATCACGCCGGTTCCGGGAGGAGTAGGACCTATGACGAGAGCGATGCTGATGAAAAACACCATCATTGCTTATAAAACTTCGGTCTATAACGACTAATTTAAAATGAATTTAACAGAAGAAATATTATTAAAAGAAGGTAAAATGCTCCCTGTAATGGAGCATTTTTACACTCTTCAGGGAGAAGGAGCGCATACCGGAAAAGCAGCCTATTTCATCAGATTAGGTGGTTGCGATGTCGGTTGCCATTGGTGTGATGTAAAAGAAAGCTGGGATCCGAATCTCCATCCTTTAATGAATGCGGAAAACATTGCAGAAACCGCAGCTAAACATTGTAAAACAATCGTTTTAACAGGAGGAGAACCTCTGATGTGGAATCTTGATATTTTAACCGGAAAGTTAAAAGAATTAGGCTGTTCCATCCATATCGAAACTTCGGGAGCTTATCCGATGAGCGGACAAATCGACTGGATTACCTTTTCTCCAAAGAAAACCGGACTTCCGAAGGAAGAAATTTATACCAAAGCACATGAGCTGAAAGTCATTGTTTTCAACAATAATGATTTTAAATTCGCTCAGGAACAGGCTGCAAAGGTATCGGAAAACTGCACATTGTATCTTCAGAGCGAATGGAGCAAAAGGGATGAAATGTATCCTAAAATTACAGACTTTATTTTGGAAAATCCGGAGTGGAGAGCATCAGTTCAGACCCATAAGTATCTGAATATCCCATAAAAAATATGTAACTTAGCCTTTCGTATCCGTAATTGCCTATAGATGCAGAGAATTCGATACTCCAGATACCTGAAATCGATCATCGTTTTGCTTGACCTTATGGTTATTGCATCTATTTTTATATTCTTTTTTCTGAGCAGAAATGAAAGTTTAAAATACAATCAGGAAACATGGTATCAGAATTTATTTTCTCTGGCATTGTTATTTCTGTTCTGGATGCTTCTCAGCGGCAGGACAAAGATTTATAATATCCCGAGAAATCTTACCTATACTTTATTTTTAGAAAGACTTTTAATCCATTTTTTACTTTTCATTCTGGGAGTTTTTCTTATCGGAAAGGTGAGTTACAATGTATTTTTTAATTCGGATATTTACTGGCTTTCGTTTTATCTGTTTTTCTTTATTTTCCTTGCGAAATCTTTGATTTATTTTGGAATTAAATACTTCAGAAGTCTCGGAATCAATCACAGAAATGTTATGTTCCTGAGTGAAAACAGCTCTA
The DNA here is from genome assembly GCF_059579425.1 of Chryseobacterium sp. 2P. Taxonomy (NCBI): domain Bacteria; kingdom Pseudomonadati; phylum Bacteroidota; class Flavobacteriia; order Flavobacteriales; family Weeksellaceae; genus Chryseobacterium; species Chryseobacterium sp. 2P. The sequence continues at coordinate 44,832 of NZ_CM184194.1, read as the reverse complement.
CGGAAGTTTTAAAGAATATTTTAAAGGATAGGCGAGATTACGGTTATAAAATTTTCGACTATCAAAATGCAGAAATAAATGCTGAGGAACTGATTGATTTCTGGAAGACAAACGGAATTCATACTTTATTTATTCCGACTGAAAACAGATATGATGAAAAGCAGGAAAGGGAAATTTTTAAATTGGCTGAAGCCAACAAAGTGCATATTTCTCTGATTCCGAGTATTATTCAGAATAATTTTTTTCTGTATGATATTGGCTATATTCAGACACAGCCGATTCTCAATCAGGCAAAATATCCTCTCGATTACTACTCCAATTTTTTACTGAAAAGAACCTTTGATGTTATTTTTTCGGTAATAATTTTGGTGGGAGTCTGTTCGTGGCTTTTTCCGATTATCGCCATTTTAATACGGTCTTCATCGAAAGGTCCCGTCTTTTTTATTCAGGAAAGATATGGTTTTCATGAAGAAGTTTTTAAATGTATTAAATTCAGAACCATGGTTGTGAATGATGAATCTTCCACGAAAACCACTTCAGAGAATGATTCAAGGATTACAACGATCGGGAAATTTTTAAGAAAAACAAGTCTGGATGAAATGCCACAGTTTATAAATGTTCTGAAAGGTGAAATGTCGATTGTAGGACCGCGGCCGCATATGTTGGCTGTAGACGATTATTACAAACCTAAAATCGGAAGATACAGTTTAAGAAGCCTTGTAAGTCCCGGAATTACCGGTCTTGCTCAGGTAAACGGACTTCGCGGAGATGCCGGAGATGTGGAAGTGGAAATGAACAAAAGGGTTTTAGCAGATGCCTTCTATGTAAGAAACTGGAGTTTTGTGCTGGATCTTGTGATTATTTTAAAAACAGTTTTGCTGGTTCTTACAGGAGATAAAAATGCAAAATAATGTTTTTGGTCTACATTGTGATATACTAAAATTTAATGTTGAAAGTGAGGCTTCGTTCGGGTCTCAACTTCAATCTAATTCAATAAAAAAAGTCTAATTTAGCAGAATGTTAAAAAAGTTTTTTACAGCTGTAGGAGAATACATCCTTCTTCTTGGTAAATCTATTCAGAAGCCTCAGAAAATGAGGGTTTTCTGGAAGCTGTTTATGAGAGAAATAAACGATTTGGGAGTCAACTCTTTTGGGTTGGTGATCTTCACTTCAATATTTGTGGGAGCAGTTGTTGCGATCCAGATGTTCAATAACTTCGATGCTTCATCTTTCCCGATTCCTCCTTCTTTCGTAGGATATGCCACGAAAGCGGTTTTGGTTCTGGAATTTTCCCCGACTATTATCAGCCTGATATTAGCCGGAAAAGTAGGCTCTTACATTGCTTCCAGTATCGGAACAATGAGAGTTTCCGAACAGATTGATGCTTTGGATATTATGGGAGTAAATTCTCCCAACTTTCTGATTTTCCCTAAAATTATTGCCTGTGTAATTTTTAATCCTTTATTAATTGCCATTAGTATTGTTTTTGGTATTGCAGGAGGATATATTGCAGGAATTTTAACGGGAAACTGGACGACAAACGATTATGTTGTGGGTATCCAAATGTATATGCCTAATCTGTTTATTTATTATGCATTTACCAAAACTATTGTTTTTGCCTTTATCATTGCAACAGTTCCTTCTTATTTCGGATATAATGTGAAAGGAGGATCGCTGGAAGTTGGTAGAGCAAGTACACAGGCTGTAGTCTGGACAATGGTATTTATTATCCTTTCGGAATTGTTATTAACCCAATTAATTTTAAGCTGATGATTGAGGTAAAAGATCTTAAAAAGAGTTTTGATGAAGTTGAAGTACTTAAAGGAATTTCAACCACTTTTGATAAAGGAAAAGTAAACTTAATCATCGGACAGAGTGGCTCCGGTAAAACGGTTTTCCTTAAAAGTTTATTGAATGTTTATCAGCCAACATCGGGAGAAATTCTTTTCGACGGAAAAGATATTAACGTAATGACGCGTGAGGAAAAACAACATCTTCGTTCAGAAATCGGAACCGTATTTCAGGGAAGTGCCCTATTTGATTCTTTAACGGTGGAAGAAAATATTATGTTTCCGCTGGATATGTTTACAAATTTAACATTCAGAGAAAAGAAAAAAAGGGTGTTTGATGTTATCGGAAGAGTGCATTTGGATAAAGCCAACCGAAAATTTCCATCTGAAATTTCCGGAGGAATGCAGAAGCGTGTGGCGATTGCAAGAGCTATTGTAAATAATCCGAAATATCTTTTCTGTGACGAGCCCAATTCGGGCCTTGATCCTTATACGTCTAATGTAATTGATGATCTTCTGCTCGAAATTACCAAAGAATATAACACGACAACGATTATCAATACCCACGATATGAATTCTGTAATGACAATTGGCGAGAAAATTGTTTATCTGAGGCTTGGTATCAAAGAATGGGAAGGAAATAAGGATGTTCTGATTACGGCAGGCAATAAAAATCTCATTGATTTCGTTTATTCATCAGAGTTATTTAAAGAACTGAGAGAATATCTGCTTGAGAATAATAAAACGATTGATAACACAATTACAAAAATAGAAGATAATGAAAAAGGCATTTAGTATAGCGTTAATAGGTTTTTCTATGTTGGCTTCCGCGCAGATTTCTCTTGCAGGAAAAGCAAATTTGATTTTTCCTACAGGTTCTCCTTCGTGGAAAAATATTAAAGGAACCGTAAATCAGGCAATTGAAGGAGAAGGCAAAAATAATGTAGGTTTCAATATTGGTCTTTCTTTAAAGGCAAATCTTCCTGCCTCGTTCTTTCTAATGCCGGAATTGTATTACACTACTTTTAAAAGTGATTTTACAGATCCTGCATCAAATACCACTTTCGATATTAAAAATAACCGTCTGGACTTACCCGTATTAATCGGGCATAAAGTTTTAGGTGATTTTCTGGGAGTGTATGCAGGTCCGGTAGCGAGCTATAATTTGAGTAAAGAAAATACTTATAACGATTTTCAGGAAAACGCAAAAGACAATTTTACAGTAGGTTACCAGTTTGGAGCTCAGCTGGAAATTAAAAAATTTCTTGTGAATGCAAGATATGAAGGCGCTTTCAGTAAAGATTCCAGAAATTTTATCAACAAAGTTTCCGGACAGGAAATCCGATATGATAACAGACCGAATTTATTTATGGTAGGTGTCGGATATAAATTTTAACTGACGAAAATAATAACTTAATAAAAAATCCTCAGATCATTAGATTTGAGGATTTTGATTTTCACGACTGCGAAGTTCTGCTTCTCGTCTTGCAATTTCTGCCGCCTGTTTTTCCAGATCTTCTTTATCTTTTTGCAATTGCTTAAATTCTTTTCTTTTCTGCTCAGCTTTTATCGCACTTCCTTTACTTACATAGCCTACCATTCCTCCGATAATCAAACCAATTCCGATTCCCCCCAGAATTCCCATGATATGAGACATCTGAAGATCATTTATTGTAAAATTGTTAGATGTTAAATAAAACAGCAGTATAGACAAAGCTAACAGCACAAGTCCGATAATGGTTAAATTTTTCATAGTGTTGTGTTTAAGTGGTTTAAATTAAAAAGCCCTATCAAATTTATTAAAATTCAACAAGGCTTTACTCAAGATTAAAATTTTGTATAATTTACATTTTACCTCCTGCAGCCCTGTAATATTCCAAAGCTTTAGGCAGGTTTTTATTAATATCTGAAATTCTTGTCTCAGGATTAGGGTGAGTAGAAAGGAATTCCGGTTGTCTGGCTCCGGTAGATGCAGCTTCCATCCTGTTCCAGAACGGGATTGCTTCTCTAGGATCGTAACCAGCCATTGCCATCAGATATAATCCCATCTGATCTGCCTCAGACTCCTGATTTCTTCCGTATTTTAATAAGGCTACCTGAGAACCGATAGGGTAAACCTGCTGAAAAACACTTGCCCACTGAGAATTTGAGATAGATCCTCCCAAAATCTGTCCGCCGTACTGTGCAATCATAGCCTGAGAAATTCTCTCATTTCCATGTCCTGCCAAAGCGTGAGAAACTTCATGTCCCATTACGACAGCCAGTCCGTTTTCATTCTTTGTAACCGGTAAAATCCCTGTATAAACGGCAACTTTTCCGCCCGGCATACACCATGCGTTCAGTTCGTTACTCTGAAGAAGATTAAATTCCCATTTGTAGTTCGCAAGATCTGCAGAACGCCCAATTTGCTGATAATATCTTTCGGCAGCAGACTTTATTCTGGAACCTACACTTACCACTCTTTTTGCATCTGCAGTTCCGGAAATCACTTTGGATTTTCCTAGTGTTGTTTTGTATTCCTGAGCAGACATGGTCATAATTTCCGAGTTATTTGCCAACTGCAGAGAAGATCTTCCCGTAATAGGGTTTGTAGTACAGGCAGCGACCGACAGAGCTACGGCTCCGATTCCAAAAATGTGTTTTATTTTCATAGTGCGAGTGTATAAGTTCAACCTTTACAATTTTTGTTCCAAAATAATTTTAAAGAATATATTTGCATATAATTTGCTATCTAAATTTAACAATTATTTTAGTAACATGAAAAAGTATATTTCAATCATATGTATTTTTGGATTTCTGATGATCTTCCAGAACTGTTCTTCCCAAACCGCTACCGATTCTCAGAGTGTAACAGCTCTTATTAATTCTGATGATTTTTCTTTCCGTGCAGAAAGAGCAACACCTACCAATTATGACGTTATCAACATTATGAGCTCTATGCCGAATGCTACGGCAACCAGAATTCTGGATCTTTCGGGAAGTAATTATTCTATTGATCTGAGAAAGGATAAGCTTGAAGTAACGCTTCCTTATTTCGGAAGAGTTTTTAACCCTACTTATGGAAACACCACCCAAAACAGTTACAGATTTACTTCAAAAGATTTTACAGTGACTAAATCTCAAGGAAAGAGAGGAAAATCGCTCATCAAAATTAAAGTAAATGACCAGAGCTCGGTAGATGAAATTAATATTGAGGTTTTCAAAAACGGAAAAGCATTTACATCCATCAGAAGCAACGACAGACAGCCGATTTCTTACGACGGATACATTACAAAAAATGAAGTGCAGAAAGAAAAGCTTTAATTTTACTGCTCAGATAAAAATTTTTCAACAAATAATTTTGCTTCGGTACTGGGATTAGAAATCATGGCTGAAGCATTTTTTTTGTGCTGAATGTAGGCTTCTTCAATAGAATTATTTTTTTTCATCATTGTTAAAATATATTCCTGAACCCAATACTCAAAACGCTTTTCTGCCTGTTGAATTCTTACTTCTTCGAAGCGGTTGGTTTTCTTTTTAAGATCTATAAAATCATTGATCTTTTCGAAAACATCATTCAGACCTTCATTGCTTAAAGCGGATCCCAGTAAAACAGGCACTTTCCAGTCTTTTTCTTTTGGCGGAATAAAATCTAAGGCTCTTTTTAATTCCAGTTTGGTATTTTTGGCTTTCTGAAGATTATCCTGATCGACTTTATTGATGAAAATAACATCTACCATTTCCATAATTCCGCGCTTGATGCCCTGAAGTTCATCTCCGCCGCCAATTATTTTTAAGAATAAAAAGACATCCGTAATATCGGCAACCAAAACTTCAGACTGCCCTACTCCAACGGTTTCGATGAGAATATAATCGTAACCTGCTGCTTCGCAGATCATCATGGTTTCAAAAGTGGTATTGGCAACTCCGCCTAAAAATCCTGAACTTGGAGAAGGTCGTATAAATGCATTCTCTTCTTTGGCAAGTTCTTCCATTCGGGTTTTATCGCCCAAGATGCTTCCTTTATTGATGGCTGAACTCGGATCTATAGCCAAAACCGCTACTTTTTTACCATTGGCAATGGCAAGTCTCCCAAAATTTTCAATGAATGTAGATTTTCCGGCTCCCGGAACACCTGTTACTCCTACTCTAACCGAATTTCCCGTGAAAGGCATAATTTGTTTAAGGAGTTCTTCTGCCTGTGTTCTGTGCTCGGCTTTTTTACTTTCAACTAATGTTATGGCTTTTGCGACCAGGCGTTTATTACCCGATCTTATTCCTTCTATTAGCTCTTCTGTAGAAAATTTCATTGTTTCAAAAATAGACAATTAAACGGGAACGGTCAAGAGGGAATGTATTTGATTGCGGAATTTTTTAAGTTGAGTTTTTTTAGATTTGGTTTTCATTACAATGATCAGAAATATTGTAAGTAAACTCTGACCTAGCCCCGATTGGAGTTTTGTCTGAGCTCATTTTATGAATTCGGCGGCAGCTTCGCTGCCGCCGAATTCATAAAATAGCGAGTACGGAAAGCGGGAAAAAGCTTCAAATAAAATATTTAGAATCTAATTTACTCTAACCACCCCGTCAAAAATTCTTCCGAATTTTTGACACCCCTCCAGAGGAGGGGAATTTCTTTATAGTTGGTTTTGTAATTTTTATTTCTTCTAAATTATGTGCAATTTCATCAATGGAAACGGGAATTTCCTACATTTGTTTGAATAAACAGTTAAAAAACATGAAAAAACTTATCGCTGTAGCATCATTTGCTGCCGTTTTACTGGCTTCCTGTACTCCAAAAGCTTCCACAGCAGCCACTCCCGTAGCTTCCACTTCTACAGCAGAACAAATTGCACAAGGAAAAACAATTTTCGAAAACTCTTGCGGAAGATGCCACAAATTACCAAGTCCGGCTTCTCATACTTCGGTTCAGTGGGTAGGAATTATGAATTCGATGGCGCCGAAAGCGAAGCTTACAGATGAACAGCATCAGTGGGTTTACGATTATATCGTATCTGCTAAAAAGTAAATCACAACAAAATATTTTTATGAAGAAACTGATTTTAGGTATTGTTTTAAGCGTTGCGGGAATGTTAATTTCCTGCGGACCAAAAAGTACAGCGGTAACAGGACCGAAATATACTTCATCCGAACAATTGGCACAGGGGAAAACAATTTTTGAAAACTCCTGCAACAGATGTCATAAATTGCCTGATCCTGCAAAACACGACGATCAGGGCTGGATCAATACGCTCAGCAGAATGGCTCCTAAAGCTAAACTGAGTGACGACCAGCATCAAATGGTTTATGATTATCTAATTTCAGCAAACAAAAAATAGGCTTCACATGAAGTCTATTTTTATTTTGGATTCTTCTTTATATTTTTAACACAAAAAGCGCGAAGTTTTTTTGATTTCTAATCTGTTTATTTTTCGTTCGCAAAGGCGTTTCACTCAGCGAATGAAAGCACTGAGAGAAAAAATTGATAAGCAAAGCGGATTGACGATTTATTGTTCACTTATTTAATTTCAATTCCTAAACCTGATTTTGTAGATAAAATAATTTTTCCGTTTTTAACGAAACTTCCTGTCGCATAGTCATTTGAGATTAAATTCGCGCCGTCCAGATCGGCATAATCAACAAGTGCGGTTAGATTGCAGGCAGCAGAAATTCCGACGGTAGATTCCGTCATGCAGCCAATCATGACTTTGTAGTCTAATTTTCTGGCTTTTCTGGTCATTTCCAATGCAGGAGTAAGCCCGCCACATTTCATTAATTTGATATTGATGCTTTTATAATAGGGAGTTAATTTGTCTAATGATTCTAAATTCTGACAATCTTCATCTGCCATCCAGTTTGCAAAACCTTCTTTTTCTAAAATTTTATAATTATTGATTGGTCTTGGCTGCTCGAGATAAGAAAATTTTTGAACTTCAGGATTATTCTGAAGCCAAATGCAATCTTCATCCGTAAAACTTGCATTGGAATCTAAAGCAATATTTCGGTTTAACTGTAATAGTTTTTCAACATCATTTTTATTTAAGCCTTTACATTTTACTTTGAATTTATTCCATGAGCTTTTTTCGATTTTTTCAATCTGATGATCGATTTCACCAACAGAAATGGTAATGGAACTTTCAACTAATTTATCTGACGGAAGATGATTTAATTCAATAAAACTTTTGTTTTCCAGCTTACCGAAAAGATCCCAATACGCACAATCCAATGCAGAAAGTAAAAACGGAGGCAGATTTAAATTCGATAAAAATGTAAAAAAATGTTTTGGATGAATTATCTCCTGACTTTCAATGAGAATCTGAATTTCTTTTAATTTTAAAACAAAACTTTGAAGATCAATCCTGTAATAATCGATGGTTACACATTCTCCGTAACCTTTGCAATTCTGATGAGATAATTCTATGAGCAAGGCTTCCCTCTTATCATAGTTTCCATAAGCAATTGAAAATGTTTCTTTTAAATATAACAGTCTGCGTTCGAATCTTAATTCCATTATTAAAAATACGAAAAAGGAGACTTATTTTGTCTCCTTCTCTTTTTTAGTTTTCTTTTTTCTCGGCATTTTTGATTTGACGAATTTCTTGCGGTCTTTCACCACATTCAAACTGTATTCTGTAAAACAGTATTTTGCAGATTCATCTAAAAATTTCAAAGCATTGGCAAAACTTCCTCTTTTTTCGGAAAGTAAAGCTCTGTAAAACCATAAGGTTGCTTTGTCAATTCCCTTGATTTTCAATGAAAAATCGATCAATTTTTCTGCTTCCTGATAATCTTCGTTGTCCAGAAGACATTTAATATAATATTGCGGTGTATTAAGATTCGTCACGTCACACTGCATGGCTTCTTCAAAGTACAGCTTTGCCTTTTCATAATCGAATAACATTTCGCTGTATATTCTTCCCATCAGACACAGACTGTCTGCATCTTCAGGATCATAAGACAACGCATAGTTTAATGCTTCCAGACACTCCGGCAAACTGTACGGGTAATTGTCTAAAGCCTCAAAATAGTATTTATTTTTAGTTAAGGTCATTTTTGTAGTTTTTTAATTCGTTTTTCAGTTGACTTCTCTGTTTTTTGAATGATTTGTCTTCATAACTCTTTTTAAAGTCGGTTCCGGAAAATGTACGAATCGGATTTCCACGCTGAACATTCAGATTGTTATTCCAAGTTTCCTGCATTCTCTTTTGAAGCTGGATGATATTCTGTTCCAGGACTTTTGCTTTAAGTCTTTCAATCGAAAGTTTTTTATTTTCCAACTGTGAACGCGAATCCTGAACGAAAACACTTTGTCCTGTCGGAATGTGCGTTGCTCGAACTGCGGTATTTACCTTATTTACGTTTTGTCCGCCGCTTCCCTGACTTCTGGTTGTCTGAAACTGAATGTCCTTTTCATTAAAATTGATTTTCTCCAATCCTTCCAGTTCAAAAACGCCAATAAACCAATTGCTTCTTTTATGCAATTTCCGGAATGTACTTTTCCCGATCCAGCAAATGCTTCCTAACCAGCTATCTAAAAATCCATTAAGATTTTTTGACTGTAAAAGCAAAGTCACCGATTTTAACGTGAGGTTTTCATCGCCATTTTCACGGTGAATAATTTCGTAATCTATATTGTTATCTTTTGCCTCTTGAAGAAAGTGTTTCAGAACTTTTGCCACCACCCATTGGCATTCTAAAGGTCCTCTTCCTGAGGTTATTTGTATGAGTTTTTCCATTTTTGTAAAATTTTTAAAATTGCCTCTCTGTTTTTGGCTTCTTTAATAAATGTCGGTAATCTTTCTACCATTCGCATTCTGTAAGGTAATCTTGTTCTTAAATCTGATGAAACATAATTCTCCATTTCCAACAGATGCTCTCTGTTTCTCGCCCAGAATAATTTCCCTTTAAAATCTGTCTGAAAATAATACGGACAACCGAAAACAGGATCGTGAATTAAACCTTCTTCTTTGGGAAAAGAATTCAAATACTTTTCAGTTTTTGGCTGAATTTGAAATTGAGAATCACATTCATCGCATTTTACATTACTTATTTTAGGCTTTTCTTTTAAGTTGCCTTGCTCATAACGAATGGGATGTGCACAAATCGGGCAGTAAAGATTGACAAAAGCTTTGTACACCACAAGATCTAATGCATTCTTCTGTAAATCGCAATGTCTGCATTTCAGAACTGCCTGTTTATAATTGTGTTCATTTTCCACGACAGCATCTTCACCGCAATCCGGACAGACTACGAGAAGGTTTTCGTAATATCTGAAATGTTCCTGTTTGTATATTTTTTTCATTTCAATCTATTTCGGCATTTCACTTAATTTCGGATGACCGATAGGATCAATCCTTTTTTCCAGTAAATCTTTTGCAGCCATAACTGCCCAACATTTATCGCTGGAATGAATGTTTCTGTAGAACGTGAGCAAAACTTCAGGCTTTACGACGGTAAATCCGTTAGCTTCAACAGTTTCAAGATCATTTCTTTCAAAGAAATCGATTGTGATCCTGTGGAATTTTCCGTTTTCCAGCTCAACTGTTTTCTCATATCTTCGGAAATTCTCTTCGCTCTGAAGATGATCGTATCTTGTCCAGACCTTTTGGAAACCTTCCTGCTGTAGGATGATGACAACTTCTGCGACGTTTTCTTTTTTCACAAAAACATCAATATCCTTATGGTCGTGCGCGTGCTTGTATTCCGTATGTCCGGGTTCAGACATAAAATGCCACGCCCAACCTCCTGAAATAATAATTTTATCTTTTAATTTTTCTAAAATTTCGAGTCCGCTTTGAATCCTAAATTCCGGCCAGACTTCACCGTATCTTTTTATATTATGTGGTGCTCCCATTTTTTTTGTTTTTTGTTGGCGGTTGATGGTTGTCAGTTGATGGCGTTAAAAATTCTAAGAACCATCAACCAAAAACTAACAACCATTTTACTTATCCATTCTTACCATTCTCGGCTGGAAAGTTCCCAGAATATCGACCAGTTCACTTTGTGCATTCATCACTTCGTTGATGTCTTTGTATGCCATCGGTGCTTCTTCTGCATTTCCGCCCATTAAGGTGACATTCTTTAATTTTAATTCTTTTTTAATATCATTTTGAGTAAAAAGGCTTCTGCATTCACCTCTTGAATGGGCTCTTCCGGCTCCGTGAGAAGCGGAATTCAGAGAATCCGGATTTCCTTTTCCACGGACGATAAATCCTTTTGCCGTCATGGAACCGGGAATCATTCCCAATTCGTTTTCATTTGCCGGAGTTGCTCCTTTTCGGTGAACGATTACTTCTTTTCCGTTGTGGATTTCTTTCCATGCAAAATTGTGATGGTTTTCGATCTTTGCTTTTACTCTTCCTCCTACCGCTTTTACAAGTCTTCTGTGAATATCGTCATGACAGGCTGAAGCGTAATCTCCCGCCAGATTCATTGCGGTCCAATATTCTAATCCGAGATGAGTATTCAGATCCAGCCACGCAAATTGTTGAGCTTCTTTCGGCAACGGACACTGTTCTGCCGCAACTCTGGAATAATACTGAGCGATTTCTGCTCCCAACCCACGCGAACCGCTGTGCGAAAGGATTCCGAGGTATTTTCCTTTCGGAAGTCCGATCTGTTCATCTTCTTCCGTAATTTCAACTTCTCCGAATTCCACAAAGTGGTTTCCGCCGCCCGAAGTTCCCATTTGTTTGATGGCTTTTCCTTTTAATCTTCTTAAAATCGGAATCATATCGAAGGTATCTCTGTCGAAAATTTCATGGTCGACGTGAGATTTGTGTATTTCGTACATTCCGAATTTGGTATGTTCGGCAAGGGCTTTTTCATATTTATCTCTTGCTCCTTCAAGATATGAAATCGGCGTATCCAAAATACTGAGACTCATTCTGCAGCCAATATCCATCCCGACTCCGTAAGGAATTACGGCATTTTCTACCGCAAGAACGCCTCCGATCGGAAGCCCGTATCCGCTGTGCGCATCGGGCATCAAAGCTCCCTGTGTTGAAATTGGAAGTTTGAGCGCGGTGTATAATTGATTTTTTGCTTCATCTGAAATATTGTTTCCGAAAATATTAAATGTCGCCCGATGGGTATTGAGCATTCTTTTCTCGGTTTTCCTGGATGAAAGCAAAGCTTCCGCAATCTGTCCGAAGGTTAAATCTTTTTCAAAATTTTCGGGATTCACCAGAATATCTTTTAGAATAGATTTGACGTGATGGATGTTTTTTGTGGCAAAGTTCCTTTTCATCACTTCCAAAGCGATGTTGACACTCTGGTTATTCGGATAGCCTAATTTTAATATATCTTTTCCTTTAAGTTTTAAATTTCCCATTGTTTTTGTTTTAATTGTCTTCCCAAACGACAAGGCATTTCTTATCCTGCCAGAATTTTTCTAATGTCATATTGGGATTTCCTGTTACTTTAATGGTAAGAGGACTAAGTCTTACACTGAGTTTATGAGATCTGCTTCCATACGTTCCTATGTCTACCATCTCATTACCCAAGAGTGTAAGTTTTTTAGTTTTTAAATATTTATAAATAGCAGGAACCTGTAAATCTGTTCCTCCCGTCATTTCCGCATGTGGATTCCGTAAGGCTTTGGCTGTATGAATAAGCTCTGATAAATCTTGTGGATGATTTTCAAAATGTTCTTCATAGCTTTTATAATAGATGATTTCCAAAGCATCTTCCTGCGCTACAAATTCATTATTTATAAAATATCCGATCTGCCAGTTTTCGCCATATTTACGGTTCCACTCCTGCTGCCGTTTCAGCTGTTGTTTTGTATTTCCTGCTTTTCCTATTTTTCTTTCTGCAACTTTCCAGGTCATCGTTTAATGTTTTTTTTGATGATTTCTCCGAAAAACTAAAATTCTCCGTCTGTAAATATTTCTACAAGCTCTTCTGCGGAGATCCTATAATTAAAATATTTTCTCACGTTAGTTTTCCTTTTGTATTTATCCCTCCATTTATCCGGTTTTCCATAAATGTTTTTTTGAATAATCCCTATTACTTTGTGCTGATTTAAATAGGAGTCTAACGCATTATATTCTCTTTCTAAATCCTCATCTAAAGGTTTATAGTGCGTAATGATATTCGGTCTTACTCTCAATACAAATCTCCACGGCTCGATGAATTCATAATATTCTTTAATCAGTTTTTTGTTATAAGCGTAATATTCTCTTTTTACAAAATACTGCCTTTCGCGTTCCGTTAAACCAAACTTTGGATTATCCCATTCCCAGGGAAGAACGTTTACAGTTTTCTGTTCTTTTTCCACGTAAATTCTTCGTCCGTATTTTCTTTTCTTTTTTAGAAATTTTCGGGTGTCAGAGTACATTTCCGTATTGATTTTCTTTAAAAGATTTTCGAAGAAATCGCCATCTTTAGAACGTTTTACATCATCTCTCACAACAAAAAATCTTACAAATCCTTTCTGATAAGGTTTTTCCAGCGGAATGAGCGGAATATTCCTTCTTAATTTCCAGACTTCTCTATGACGTTTATATTTTTTACGTACTTGTTTTTCTACATCTTTTTTTATAATTCTTTTTCTGCTCCTAAGAGTTTTTATCCGGGAATACAGAAGGTTATCTTTTTCCATTAATTCAGCATTAGAAGTGAGGTTCAGAAATGTTATTTTCTAAACTTCATATTACATTTCGCCAGGCAAAATATTGGCTGACTTTATCTAAACCTCATAGGTTTTAAAAACCTATGAGGTTTCTTCAATGGCATCTCTTTCTAGCCCAGATTGCAGCGGCATCCTTTTTTGTGGCGACCGGAGCGAAGCGCAGGTCGTAACAAAAAAGATACAGCGGAAAGCTGGAAATAGCTTCAGATAAAAATCATCTGCTAATTCGAAAGAAATCCTAAATACTAAAAAGATTTTCGGGAAAACTGTTTTTGAGTTTGAAATATTGCGCAATAAAAAACCCGAAATCTCTACGACTTCGGGTTTTGATATTTCATTGTACTGTTATTCTAAGAGTGTACCAAACCACGAAGCCTCGCCTTTGCAAAAGGCAATCCTACTGTTGAAAGCTGATTGGATATGAACATTGCTTCGTTGTTTTTAAATGGTTAAACTTTATTTTACGCTGCAAATATATACATTTTTCTGAATATCAAAATTATTTTTCGGTTTTTTTATCGAATCTGTAATGTTTTTTTCATGGAGACTGCTCTTTTCAACAATCTCTCTTTGTGACTTGAGAGCTAAAATGAAAAAAATAAAATTAATTTTACTAAAATAAATAAAAAGGTATAATATTTGCCTATAAAATTTTACATCTTAACAAATAATATTATGAGAAATTTCTTTAAACCTCTACTATTTTCGGGAGTCGCCATGCTGTGCATTATCTCCTGCGACGACAATGATGACAACATGATGACTGAGAAGACCACGTATGAACTGGTTTCTTCAGACAGTAATTTAAGCAGTTTAAAAGCTGCCATCGACAAAGCAGGTCTTTCTGCAACTCTTAACCAAAGCGGAACTTTTACATTATTCGCTCCAACAAATGCCGCTTTTGCAACTTTTTTACAGGCAAACGGATATGCAAGTCTTAATGACGTTCCTACGGCGGCATTAAAAACTTTGCTGATGAACCACGTTTTGAATTCTGAAGTAAAAGCAGCAGCAATTTCTACCGGCTATGTTTCTACTCTTGCTATGGGATCTGCTTCTTCCACAAGACCGATCAGTATGTTTATCAATACGAATGGCGGTGTAAAAATTAATGGGGTATCGAATGTTGTTGCCACAGATATTTATGCCAACAACGGAGTGATCCACAAAGTAGATGCGGTAATCGGTTTGCCAACTATTGTTACTCATGCAACGGCAAATCCTCAGTTTACGTCTTTGGTTTCTGCTCTTACAAGAAGTGATATGCCGAATTTTGTTGGAATTTTAAGCGGAACTGCCAATTCTCCGTTTACGGTTTTTGCGCCTACCAACAGTGCTTTCTCTTCTCTTCTTACTGAAATTGGAGCGGCTAATATAGCAGCTATTCCAAAAACGACTTTGGAAAATACTTTGAAATACCACGTCGTTACCGGAGCCAATGTAGGATCTAATAATCTTACAAACAATATGATGGTTCCAACTTTCCAGGGTGGAAGTTTTAAGATTACCACAACGGGCGGTGCTAAGATTACAGATAACAACAACAGAGTTTCTAATATTATTGTAACCGACGTACAATGCAGCAACGGAATTATCCATGCAATTGATAAAGTTTTGCTACCCTAATTGTTTTTTTTCATATAATATTTAGCAAAATAGGCTGCCTCATTTCTGAAGCAGCCTATCTTATTTTTTAATTTTTACATTTAATCTTTAGATCCCAGATCATCCATCGGATCGTCCATTCCTTTAATGATATTGGAATGATAAACTCTTTCTGATCCTAAGAAGTAAATATTGTGTCTTGCTTTTGCAATAATTCCGTTGTATTCCTCTTCCGTCATTCCTTCAGGAATATCTGTTTTTTCTTCCGCTGGTTTTCTGTATACCTGCAAAGCTCCGTTTTTATTCAGGATTGAATTTGCAGAAACGGCCTCTTCCAGATTATCTGCGTATACAATCACATTATTTTTTCCGATGCTGTGCTTTCTGTACGCATCAAGCATTTCGTCATCATGCGCAAAAGTATATTCGAAAAACCCTTTGGTCTGCTCATCTTCCTGATAATTGTCGGTTGACAGTCCGCTTTCAAGGTTTGATCTGGAAATAATGATATTTGCATCGTCAAAACCGTTGTTTTTTAAATCTTTTTTAATCTCTTCTGTATCTACTGTTACAGGAAATACCGAAACTACTGTATAAGCCATAATATTTTGTTTTTTGATTATGGGGTACAGTACAAAAGCTGTGCAATTTATCTGGTGAAAAGGTTAATTTAATTTAAAAATTTATCCAGAATATCTACTGCGCACTTTGGAAGATTGGTTCCCGGACCGAAAATAAAATCTGCTCCGTTCGCATACAGGAATTCATAATCCTGCTGAGGGATTACCCCTCCCACCACAATGGTAATATCGTCTGCTCCGAGTTTTTTAAGCTCCTCAACAACCTGCGGAACCAAAGTTTTATGACCTGCTGCCAAAGAAGAAACTCCCAGAATATGAATATCATTTTCTACCGCCTGTTTTGCCACTTCTTCCGGAGTCTGGAATAATGGTGCCACATCCACATCGAATCCCATATCTGCAAATGCGGTTGCGACTACTTTTGCTCCCCTGTCGTGACCGTCCTGTCCCATTTTGGCGACCATTAATCGTGGACGGCGCCCTTCTTCCTCCTCAAATTTCTGAGTAAGGTGTAAGGCTTTTTCAAAATATTCGTTTTTCCCTGCGTTCATGGCGTAAACTCCTGAAATTGTTCTGATATTGGCTTTGTATCTCCCGAAACTTTCTTCCATCGCATCGCTCATTTCTCCCAGCGTTACTCTTCTTCTTGCGGCTTCAATACATAAGGCTAAAAGATTTCCTTTTCCTGATTTGGCACTTTCACGGATCTCATTTAAAATCTCATTCACCGCGTCAGAATTTCTTTCTGCCTTTATTTTATTTAATCTTTCGATTTGCTTTCTGCGGACTTCCGTGTTGTCGATATCCAGGATTTCAATGGCATCCTGCTTCAGTTCTGATTTGAAAGAATTAACCCCGATGATAAATTCTTCACCACTGTCAATTTTCGCCTGTTTTCTCGCTGCCGCTTCTTCAATCCTCATCTTCGGAATTCCGGCTTCAATGGCTTTTGTCATTCCACCCTCTTGTTCCACCTCATCAATGTATTTCATGGCTTCTTCAATCATTTGCTGAGTCAGAGATTCAACCAAATTACTTCCGCCCATCGGATCTACGACATCGCAGATTCCGCTTTCCTGCTGAAGAATAATCTGTGTATTTCTTGCAATTTTTGCTGAATAATCTGTAGGAAGCGCAATCGCCTCATCTAAAGCATTCGTGTGAAGAGACTGTGTTCCGCCCAGTGCAGAAGACAATGCTTCAATTGCTGTTCTCGTAATATTATTAAATGGTTCCTGTTCCGTTAAAGACCAGCCTGAAGTCTGTGAGTGTGTTCTTAAAGCTAAAGATTTCGGATTCTGAGGATTAAACTGCTTTAATAATTCAGCCCAGATATATCTTGCTGCCCTCATTTTGGCAATTTCCATAAAATGATTCATCCCGATTGCCCAGAAAAAGGAGAGTCTCGGTGCAAAATCATCGACATTCATTCCCGCTTTTATTCCTGTTCTTACATATTCCAATCCATCGGCAAGCGTGTAAGCCATTTCCAGAACCGGAGTGGCTCCTGCTTCCTGCATATGATAACCGGAAATTGAGATGGAATTGAATTTCGGAATATTCTGAGAAGTATATTCAAAAATATCGGCGATGATCTTCATCGAAGGTGCAGGCGGATAAATGTAGGTATTTCTCACCATGAATTCCTTCAGAATATCATTCTGAATGGTTCCTGAAAGCAAATCCTGAGAAACGCCCTGCTCTTCTGCCGCCACAATATAGAATGAAAGAATTGGCAGAACCGCTCCGTTCATCGTCATGGAAACCGAAATCTGATCCAAAGGAATTTCATTGAATAAAATTTTCATATCCTCCACAGAATCAATTGCTACTCCCGCTTTTCCAACATCGCCCACAACTCTCGCGTGATCGGAATCATATCCTCTGTGTGTCGCCAGATCGAAGGCTACCGAAAGCCCTTTTTGTCCCGCCGCCAGATTTCTTCTGTAAAAAGCATTGGATTCTTCTGCTGTGGAAAAACCTGCATACTGACGGATTGTCCATGGCTTCTGAACATACATTGTAGAATACGGACCTCTTAAATAAGGTGCAATTCCCGGAGAAGTCTGCGTTAATTCCTGATTTTTAACGTCTTCTGCCGTATAAGAAGATTTTAACTGTAAGCCGTCTTTCTCAAAAGGATAGACCTCTGTTTTCTTTTCGGTAATAGTGAATTGAGGAGTTTTATTCTGAACTGCCCTTCTCATAATTTCAGATTTAATAGATGGCTAAAATTACACATTTTTGAGGGAATATTTTTTAAATAAAAAAAGCGAAACTGCAAAACTGCAAAATCGCTTTTTATGTACTCATTAATCGTCATTTTCCAATATCAATTAAAGAAATAAGTCAAAACTACAAACAACTGCTATAACCTTCTTCTGAAATTTAATGAAGAGGAAAAACATTTCCCTCCTGTAATGGCGGTTTTCATATCTGTACGTTATATTCTTGCGTCAGTAAGTTATATTCTCGCACCGGTAAGTTATATTCTCGCACCCGTATTTAATATTCTTGCACCAGTAAGTTAGATTCTTGCATCAATAAGTTAGATTCTTGCACCCGTATTTAATATTCTTGCACCAGTAAGTTAGATTCTTACACCAGTATTTTATATTCTTGCATCAATAAGTTAGATTCTTGCACCCGTATTTAATATTCTTGCACCAGTAAGTTAGATTCTTACACCAGTATTTTATATTCTTGCATCAATAAGTTAGATTCTTGCACCCGTATTTAATATTCTTGCACCAGCAGGTTTATTTCTTTTGTCTTGAATGAAGATCTGTACAATACTACTGAATCAACGTAGTAATGAATAATACATTAATTCAGTAGCTGTTCTCATGCCTTATTTAGAATATTAAGCAGAGAATTTTTATTTCTGTAGTTTTTTAATCCCCATTTCATACAGCGCAAAAGAAATCAGATCTGCATTTTCTCCGATCACCTGTTCTGTAGATCTTCCGGCTCCATGTCCTGCATTTTTCTCAATTCTTAGTAAAATCGGGTTGTTACAAGCCTGTTTTTCCTGTAATTCTGCACCAAACTTAAAAGAATGTGCCGGAACTACCCTGTCATCATGATCACTGGTAATAATCATGGTTGATGGATAACACGTTCCTGCTTTTACATTATGAACCGGAGAATAAGATTTTAAATAGTCAAACATTTCTTTGTTGTCTTCCGCAGTTCCGTAATCATAAGACCAGCCTGCTCCTGCAGTGAATTTATTATACCTCAACATATCCAGAACGCCCACTCCCGGAAAGGCAACTCTGGCTAAATCCGGACGCATCGTCATAGTAGCTCCTACCAGCAAACCGCCGTTTGATCTTCCTGAAAGTGCCATAAACTGTTTGGAAGTATAGCCTTTGCTCTGTAAATATTCTCCTGCAGCGATGAAATCTTCAAAAACATTTTTTTTCTGCATCTTCGTTCCTGCATCATGCCATTTTTTACCGTATTCTCCGCCACCGCGAATGTTCGGAACGGCATAGATTCCGCCATTTTCCATCCAGATCGCATTTACTACAGAAAAGGCAGGCTGTAAGCTGATGTTGAATCCGCCGTAAGAATAAAGAATCGTAGGATTTTTACCATTCAGCTTTGTTCCTTTCTTATAGTTAATCATCATCGGAATTTTGGTTCCGTCTTTTGAAGTGTAGAAAACCTGTTCAGAAACATAATCTTCAGGATTGAATTTCACTTTTGGCTTCTGATACACTTCCGATTTCCCTGAATCTGCATTAAATTTATATGTTGTTCCGGGAGTGATGTAATTCGTAAAAGAGAAATACAGCTCTTTCTCAATTTCCTTCCCTCCAAATCCGGATACGTTTCCTTTTCCGGGAAGAGAAATTTCACGGATCAGTTTTCCGGTTCTGTCATATTGTTTTACCTGATCAATCGCATCAATCATGTAGGTTGCGAAGAAATATCCTCCTCCTGTTGTAATTCCTAAAACATTTTCGGTCTGGGGGATAACATCTTTCCATGTTTCAGGAGCCGGATTCTTAATGGTTGTTTTTACCAGACGCATATTCGGAGCATCTTTATCCGTAAAAATATACAGATCATCACCCTGCGTATCAACAATGCTTACATTGATATCAAAACCTTTATTAATCTGAATAAAATCGCCGCCTTTTTTAAGATCTTTAATGTAAAGTTCATTTCCGTTGGTTGCGTTGGCTGCGGAAATAATCAGATATCTTTGATCTTCGGAAACTCCCGCCCCTAAATATCTTCTCGGTGTTTTGTCTCCGCCAAAAATTAACTGATCTTCAGATTGTTTGGTTCCCAGTTTATGAAAATATACTTTGTGTTTATCCGTCATTCCGGAAAGTACCGTTCCTTCTTTTGG
Organism: Chryseobacterium sp. 2P; assembly: GCF_059579425.1. NCBI lineage: Bacteria > Pseudomonadati > Bacteroidota > Flavobacteriia > Flavobacteriales > Weeksellaceae > Chryseobacterium > Chryseobacterium sp. 2P. The sequence goes on along the minus strand of NZ_CM184194.1, from coordinate 24,876 downwards.
CTTATCATAGCTTGAATAATAGAAACCTTCATCACCCTGCCATGAAATTCCGCTGAATTTTACATCAGCCAAAGTTTCATCAATCTGCTTTTTTGTAATTGCATCAATAATGATGATTTTGTTCCAGTCGCTTCCTCCTTCCGAAATAGAATACGCAGCCAGATTTCCTTTTTTGTTGAAAGAAAGCTGTGAAAGCGATGTGGTTCCTTTTTCAGAAAATTTATTGGGATCCAGAAAAACTTCGGTAGCTTTGGTTTTATTGTTGGTTCTGTATAAAACCGACTGCGCCTGTAATCCGTCATTTTTATAATAATAGGTATACTCTCCTTCTTTGAAAGGAGCCGAAATCTTTTCATAATTCCAGATGTCTCTTAACTGATTCCTGATTTCGTCTCTGAAAGGAATTTTCGAAAGATAATCCTGACTGTGTTTTACCTCATCATCTACCCACTTTTTCGTGGCTTCAGAATCGTTCTCCAAATCTCGGTACGGATCTGCAACGGCAGTTCCGAAATAGGTATCGGTTTGTGTTCCTTTAACTGCTTTTGGGTAATTCATTTTTTGTGCATAAAATGTCGCCGAGAAAAGAACTCCGGCTGTTAGTAAAATGGGTGTGAATTTCATATTAAGCTATTTTCCCAAAAATAAGGAATCTGTTTCGAATAAAAAAAGCCGTCTAAAGACAGCTTTATATGATTAATTGAGATTTCTCAGATAAAATTCATTCATTTTCCAGTTCAGTTCCTGCGGTCCGCCGTTCCAGTAATAAATATTTTCTCCAACTTTCACCTGATATAAATTGAATTTCTGTTCTGTAGAAACCAATTTGTCCGCTTTTTTTATTTCGTTGGTAACATCAATAAGGTATTTCTTCATTTCTCCTGCGCCAATATTTTTAATATCTCCCATATTGAGCATCAGGTTATGAGAAGGCACATTAAAACTCACTTCATAGGTCACCTCAGAAAATCCGTTTCCTTTCAATCGTTCATCATTTATGATTTTAATTTCTTTTACCCTGTATTTTGCATTGGCAAAATTCTGCATCAAAGCACTGAAATAATTTTTAACCTCAACCGAACATTCAGATGCTACGTTTACAGGAAGACCCGCAAGAAAAAGTTTCGTATACTCATCAATCTTTTCGTTGTAGGTGTCCTTAAGTTTCATTTTGTGGGTACTTTCTTTCCCAAGAAAATTAATAAGATAGCTGTTCAGTTCTTTTACAGACTCATCATCATATTTTACAAAAGAATTAAAATAAAGATTAAAAACATTCTCAGGCTTTAGAATATTTTGGGATTTTAAGCTCCCAAAAGAGAAGAGAAATATTGCCAGACAGGCAATGTTAAGCATTTTCATAAGTACGGTACATTTTCAGTTTTAGTGTATAAAAAAACTCCTGAACCATCAAGAGTTAATATAAAAATACATTATTTATACCATGTAAACAGATTTTCACAGAATTATTTTTAAACAAGCATTACAGACAAGATGTAAAATACTGATTAAAAAAAATTTAAGCCGTCAATATTTTAAACATTCAGTTAAGCTCAAAATAAAAGTCTCCGAAATACTCCGGAGACTTAAAAAAGATTTTATGGTAAAGATTTTATAAACTTTCTTCTTCGCCTTTCATTTTTTCGGCGTTTTCTGCCATGATGACGGCATCGATCATCTCAGAAATATCTCCGTTCATGTATGCATCTAAGTTATACATCGATTTGTTGATTCTGTGATCGGTAACTCTCCCCTGAGGATAATTATACGTTTTAATCTTCGCAGAACGGTCTCCCGTAGAAACCATGGTCTTTCTCTGCGCCGCAATATCTCCCTGAACTTCCTGCAATTTGATGTCGTACAATTTTGCACGAAGCATTTCCATCGCCAGTTCACGGTTGGCTAACTGGGAACGTGCCTGCTGACAAACCACCACCAATCCTGAAGGTTTATGCGTAAGCTGAACTTTAGTTTCCACCTTGTTAACGTTCTGTCCTCCTGCTCCACCTGAACGTGAAGTCTGCATTTCGATATCTGCCGGATTAATTTCCACATCCACTTCTTCAGCTTCCGGAAGAACCGCAATGGTAATGGCAGAAGTGTGAACTCTTCCCTGAGATTCTGTCTCAGGAACACGCTGTACACGGTGAACTCCGGATTCGAATTTCATGATTCCGTACACGCCTTCCCCTTCCACTTTCATGATAAGTTCTTTGTATCCTTTCGCCGCTTCGTTAGAATCTGTGATTTCGTGTCTCCATCCTTTCGTCTTGAAATACATGGAATACATTCTGTAAATGTCTTCCACGAAGATGGCTGCTTCATCACCTCCTGTTCCGGCACGAAGTTCCACGATAACGTTTTTATCATCTGCAGGATCTTTAGGAATTAATAAAACTTTTAATTCTTCCTCCAGTCCCGGAATTTTTTCCAGCGCTTCGTTTTTTTCGATTTTTGCCAGTTCCACGAAATCTTTATCAGATCCGTCAGCAATAATTTCGTCGGACTCTTCAATGGTATCCAACGCTCCTTTATATTGATCGTAAACTTTTACAATTTTCCCCAAATCGCTATATTCTTTGTTCAAAGAAGAATATCTTTTTTGGTCTGAAATAACATCAGGCTGTATAATAAGGTCTGCCACCTCATTATATCTCTGTTTTATAGCTTCTAATTTTGGAATTAATGATTTAGACATTATGAAAATTTTGTGGGTGCAAAGATACGGATTATTAATTCAATTTTAAAACTAATAGTTTGTTGTTCTGAATGAAGCGTATGCGTATTGAAGAATCTTTTTTAACGAAATGTTCGCAACAGTTTTTGAATTAACCGCTTTTTCAAGCGCAATGTCTGCAGAAGCTTTCTTTTTAAATGATTGCAAATATAATTCTGCTATCATTTGCTGAGTGAAACGCCCTTGCGAACGGATTCTTTTCAAAGCTAGTCTAATTATTCTTGCGAACTCTGCATTAAAAACAATACTTAATTGTAATGATTTAACGCTAAGATTTACAAATCAAAAGTTCAAATAATCTTCACAAACTTAACTTCTTAAATAATCTTAATGGTTCAATTTTTTAGCGCAATGTTCGCAAAGATTTTCTTTTAAATGATTGTAATTACTTTTCGGTCGCAACGGCGTTTCACTCAGCAAGTGATGAGAACGTTTAAATGATTCTTTGCGAATGATACCTTCTTTAAATTAAGACGTCTCAAAATGATTTTAAAAATATATTCTGCTATCACTTGCTTAGTGAAACGCCGTTGCGAACGGATTCTTTTCAAAGCTAGTCCAATTATCCTTGCGAACATTGCGTTAAAAACAATGATTAATTGTAATAATTTAATGCCAAGATTTACAAATCAAAAGTTCAAGTAATATTCTTAATGATTCAATTTTTTAACGCAAGGTCCGCTGAGACTTTATTTTTAAATAATTGCAATTACTTTTCGGTCGCAAAGGCGTTTCACTAAGCAAGTGATAAAAATGTATAAATGATTTCTTCGTAATAGCTTCTTGAAATTAAGACGTTTTAAAATGATTTTAAAAATATATTCTGCTATCATTTGCTGAGTGAAACGCCCTTGCGAACATTTTTTTTCAAAGCCAGTTCAATTATCCTTGCGAACTCTGCGTTAAAAACAATTTGTAATTGATTTAGTAAGCATAACACCTTGCAAGTTGTGCTTTAAAAACAATTTTTAATTGTTTTACAATTAATCTAAATCAACGGATAATTTCTTATCAATTAAATACAGAACAATTCCCACCGCAACAATTCCTAATCCGATGATGCTTTCTTTAGGATTATGAATCAACGTGAAATACAAAATGTAGATGCTGAATAACAAAAAAACTGTCGGAAATACGTAAAACAGATTGGATTTGAATATCTTCCGGTCTTCTTTTTTAATGAAATACGCCGTAGAAATTGCCAGAGTGGCAAATAACTGCAGAATAAAAGCGGTATAAACAAAGATCTCCTTAAAACTTCCCGTTAAAATAATCAACGTTGCAATCACGGCATGGGCAAAAATCGCACGGACAGGAATTCCCTTTTTATTTCCGACCGATAGAGACTTCCAGAGTCTGTTTTCTTTTGCAAAAGCCTGCGTCAAACGGGAACCTACCCACAAATAACCGCTGATGGTAGCGACTAACTGTAAAGCAATAAAAATATTAACTATTTTACCGAAAGTATTTCCCAGCATATTATTGGCAGCTTCCCCCATCACATCTTCTTTTCCCGCCAACTGATTTACCGGAGCATGTTTCAGCATGATAAAATTAACCAATAGATAACATACGGTTACGAAAACCGTTCCTACAATGAGTGATTTCGGTAGGTTTTTCTGAACATCTTTTATTTCTCCCGCAATGTAGGAAGCAGAATTCCAACCGGTGTAAGAGTACGTTACAAAAACCAAAGACGTGGCAAAAGCAGGAAGCATGATTTCTTTCTGCCATGAATCATCAAACTTCAGGCTGTTTTCGATAGCTTCAGAGTCTGAAATTCCGATTCCTATAATGATGAGAACAATGATGAACGCAATTTTTATCAGTGTAAAAAAATTATGAAACCTGCTTGAAGCTTGTAAGCTGAATGACAAAAAAACGGAAACCAGAAAGATAATTCCGATGGCAAAGCTGTTTCCAAAAGAAACATCGAAAGCAGAAAGATATTTCGACATCGCCAAAGCAGCCAGTGCAACGGGAGATGAAAAACCGATGATGAGGGAAATCCAGCTTACCAGATACCCTAAAAGCGGATGATACGTTTCTTTAAGATAAATAAAATCTCCGCCGTTCCCTTTGAAATGCGAACCTAATTCGGCATAACAAAAGGCTCCGAACAAAGCAAGAATTCCTCCAATGAACCAAAGGAGGAATATGCTGTAGGTATTCGTAATATCGGTAAGCTGAAAACCGAGTGTTGTAAAAATTCCGGTTCCGATCATATTCGAAACGACAATTGCCACTGCGGTTTTCCAGCCGATCTGATGTGAAGTTGAATTCATTAATTAAAATGTAAAATTAAGCCTTCCGAAGAAGTAATTTCCGAGAGTTCCCATCTGCACCGGAGCATATTTGAAAACCCCAAAATACGAATTTTCATAAATCTGAAGATCCGGAAAGACATCAAACACATTATTGGCTCCGACGGTTAAATTAATATTTTTTGTGAAATCATATCCTACACTCACATCGGTTACTACTTTCGGATTAAACTCCTGAACTCCTCCAAACGGATATCCGTCGCGAATCACTTTCCCGAAGTAGGTATTTCTCACCAGAAAATTAAATTTTCCGATTCCGTAATTCAATCCTAATGAAGCTTTGGTTTTGGGCGACAGACTTTCGATGATATTGATCTGATCCGGTCCGAAAAATTCATTCTGCGGCGTCTGAAGATTAGCCGGGAAATGGAAATCTGTAATTTTTGTTTCGGTATAATTTCCGGCAAGATTGATATTTAAATTTCCGCCTCCAATTTTCCAGTCGTAAGCAACTACCAGATCTACTCCTTTGGTTTCCGTATCAACGGCATTGGCAAAAAATCTTCCGCTTTCCACACCATACACCGCCAGTCGATCGTCTGTAATATTACTTGTAATCACAATCCGGTCTTTTACTTTAATTAAATATCCGTCTAAAGTGATTGACAGCTTATTGATCGGCTTTAAAGTAAAGCCAACGCTTCCGTTCACCGAAGTTTCCTGTTTTAATTTGTCGAAGCCAAGTGCTTTTGCAGCTTCGCTGTCGTTATTAAAAATTCCTTTGGTAACAATTGAATTTCCTGTGGTGGAAATATCTGCATAAGAATTGTTAAAATACTGCTGATGAAGAGATGGCGCTCTGAAGCCTGTTCCCACCGCAGCACGGATTGCATAATTTTTTGCAAACTCATATCTTACCGCTAATTTTCCGTTCAGTGTACTTCCAAAATCTGAATAGTTTTCGAATCTTCCGGCAAGATCTACATTTAACTTCTTATCCAGATCATAAGAAACATCGGCATAAACCGCAGTTGAATGTCTGGATTTTGAAAGTGCGTTTTGTGGTGAAAATCCAATGAAAGACTGCGCTCCTCCTGCTCCTGAGATATTATCCGGATTGGTCGTCGCCGTCACCGGATTTCCGAAAATATCATATCTCATATAGGAAGCCTGATCTCCAGCTTTAATGTCGTACTGCTCAAACCTGAATTCTCCACCGAATGCGATATTGAAGTTCCTGATGTTTTTTGAAACATCAAGATTAATTGTATTCTGAAGAAAACTGTGTGCTCCCGCATAAAAATCCGTTGGTGACTTGGCTCCTAAAGATGCATTGACGGTGTTGCTTACATCATAATTAAATGTATTGCTTCCGAATGTATTGCTAAGGTCAAAAAACCAATCGTTTTTATTATATTTTGCTCCGACTGCATAAGAAATGTCATAGATTTTCGAGCCTAAAGTCGGCTGAAAACCGTTCGGATAAATAGAATAGACATTGTTTGAAGTTTCGCTCGGTAATCTTCTGAAACCGTAACCCTGCCCTTCTTTGATACTGAAGCCTCCGAAGGAATATATTTTAAATTGATCGTTCAAAGGATATTCGGAATTAAAAAATAACTGTGCCTGCTTTATTTTTGCATCGCCGATCTGGAAGTTAAAATCATCACGGGTTAAACCATTGGCAAGAATTTTCTGATCGTCCAGTGCTTTTGCAGCATTAAAATCCGGAGCAAAATCATATGCGAAATTATCACCGTAAATATCAAGATTATGATTCTGCGTTCTTGTTGTTTTTCCTCTTTGGTTTAATTGCAGGGACAAACTGATATAACCGTCTTTTTTCCCTAAAGAAGTTCCGTAGTTCGCTGCTGCCTGATACGTTTCACCATCATTTCTTCCGGAAATTCCGTAATTAAGGCTGGCTGTTCCGCCCAGATTCTTTTTAAGGATAATATTAATTACTCCTGCAATGGCATCAGAACCGTATTGTGCCGCCGCGCCATCTCTCAGAACTTCAATTCTGTCGATTGCGATTACCGGAATAGTACTTAAATCTGTACCTACAGAACCGTTTCCTACTGTATTCTGATAATTAACTAAAGAAGTAGTATGCCTTCTTTTTCCGTTAACGAGAACCAGAACCTGATCAGGTCCCATTCCTCTCAAAGTAACAGGATCGATATGTTCTGTACCGTCTGAAGCCGACTGCCGGACTGAGTTGAAAGACGGGATAACATAATTCAGTAAATCCTGAACGGTAGTTTGCGGTGAAGACTGCTGTATTTTTTCGATGTTGATGATGTCTACCGGAACCGGAGTTTCCAGTTTTGTACGTTTTGCATTTCGGTTTCCTACAATGACTACATCTTCTATCTGCTGTTCTTTTTCCTGTGCCGATAAAAATCCTATTGCTAAAAGGAGTACGCTTACGCTGAGTTTTTTCATTCTATTCAGTGCTTTAAAAAAATTAATTTAAAATGGTTTGCCGAAACAAACATAAAGACCTTCAAGAAGCTGGAATTCATACGGAATACTGACTCACTTATCTTCCCCCAATCGGGTTGGAATTAGCACCTTTTCATCAGAAAATGTCGGTTGCTAAGGTTTCTCAGGGCCAAATCCCTCCACCTTTCTCGATAAATCTACTGCAAAAGTAGACTAATAATTTTAATCTGCAAAAAAATTTGAAATTTGAATTTTTCAGAGCTATAAAAATTGTGAATAAGATGTGGATAACGCGTGAATTACCTATTAGCAATGCGTGAATTGGATGTTAGTATAGAAAAATTATTTGTCGATAAACAATTTTTTAATTGTGAGTAAAATATGAATAACCTATGAGTAAGGTATGAATAAGATATGGAAAACCTTTATTTTCAATGTGGAAAAAATTGTGAATAAGGTATTGAAAAGCCGTTAGTATCATATTAAAAACCTCCATTTTTATTGCGGATAAAATATGAATAAACAAAAAAAAGAGACCGCTTTTGCGATCTCTTTTTATAAACTTTTGAAGTTATCCACAGGTTATTTCACAATCATTTTCTGGATTGAAATTCCTGTATCTGATTTTAAATGAACCAAATACGTTCCTGCCGGATAATTTGTTTTTAATTCATAGGTACCGTTTTCATTATTCAATTTAAATGAATCCATTTTTTTACCGCTCATTTCGTAGATAAAAATCTCTCCGTTCTTCGCTTTGTGGTAAATTAATTTAGCCAGACCATTTTTCACAGGGTTATCCGCAATCTGTAAAGAAAGCTTATTTTCGGCATTCACGTCCATTGTGGATAAACTTCCCACATAATTTCCGAAAATCCTGAATTCTCCCGGCTGTAAAGTAATCGGAGCCGTTGTAGACGTTATATTAGATAAAGAATTATCCATTAAGTTCTGCCATTGCCCAACATATGGGAAATACGGAACTACACTCTGGACAGCTGTTGTATAATTTGCCAATACGACCACATTTTTCACTCCGTTAGTAATTGCGTTGTCGTACACATAAATTCTTGTAATTAATCCATTCGGATCATTTGCCAGATTATTTGATTCTACAGTATATGTTTTTGATTTGAAAACAGGATATACATTTCTTAAATTGATGATCTTCGCCCAGATATCATAAACCGCTTTTCTGTTCACATCCGTATCATATCCTAAAGTAAATGCAATCGGCTTTTCATCGGTTCTGCAACCACTATTAATTGTTCCGTTTGCACATCTGTTGATACTGAATTCATAACCAAGCTCACCGAACTGCCAGATCATTTTAGGACCGGGAATCGTGAAGAACGTCGCTCCGAAGGCTTTCATTCTGTCTAAAGCTGTATTAAGATTTTTAACATCATAGCTTCCGTTCACCGCTCCGTAAGCAAGGTTTTTGAACATTAACCTTTCTTCATCATGACTTTCTCCGTAACCTACCGCTCTCATTTCAGAGAATCCATGCAGGGTATGATTCATTCTGTCGAAATTACTGTTTTCTTTATACCCCATTGTATTCTGGTTATAAGATCCATTCTGGTTATTCCACATCATCACTCCTTTTCCTTCTGCAACTCTGTAGTTTGCCCATTGCTGTTCTTCCGCATCGGTTCCCAGATGTTCAAAAATCATGTAAGAATTCGGATCAAGAGCCCATTGCTTATCTGCATAGTATTTCAGGATATCAACTCTGTCCTGCTGATAAGCGTTTGTACAGGCTTCGTCGTTTTCAGAACAGCTTTGTGTAAATCCTTTGGTTAAATCCCAACGGAAACCATCTACATGATATTCCGTTAACCATTGCTGAAGACATCTTTCAACGTAATATTTAGTTGAAGAACTTGTATGGTTAAAATCATTAAACACATTATAAGAGTGTTTAGGAACCTGATTGAAGTAAGGATTATTGGCAGCGATGTCTCCATAACCGTCTCCATCCGGATCAATATTCCAGAGTCTTGCGAGCGGAGAGCGTCCGGTTGCATGATTGAAAGCAATATCCAGAATTACTGCGATTCCATTCTGGTGGCACAGATCAATAAATTCTTTGAATTTTTCCGGTGTTCCGTACGCTTTATCCAATGCATAATGGAAAGAAGTATTATAACCCCATGAAAGATTTCCTTCGAACTCCATGATAGGAAGCAATTCAATCGCATTAATGTTCAGATTTTTCAGGTATGAAATCTTATTAATTAAAGACTGCCAGTTTTTTTCCTGCGTAAAGTCTCTTAACAATAATTCATACACCACAAGATTTTCTTTTGCCGGACGCTGGAAATTCGTAACCTGCCAGTTATAAGGAGTCTGTCCTGTTTTAAACATAGAAACCTCAAAACCCTGCCCAGCCGGAAACGCAGGTAAGTTAGGATAAGTTGTAGAAGAGATATATTGGTCATCGTAAGAAGACAGGATCTGTGGAGAATACGGATCTGCCACTTTTCTCAAATCATTGGTTCTGTACTGGAAAGTATACAATTGCTGAGGTGTTAATCCGCTTAGTTCAATCCAGTATAGATCCGGATTTGTTGTGTCTCTTTTCATCAAATAAGCATCATTCACTGTCCAGTTATTAAAACTTCCGATCACATGAACGAAATTTTTAGACGGAGCATACAAAGCCAGTCCTACTTTCGTGTTATCGGTTGGATGATAATTGATTCCCTGTCTTATCCACGTCGGAATCGCTTCAGAAACCACATTTCTCGGAACCTGTAAAATAAATGTGGCATTTTTGGAATTTGAATTGGCATCAGTAGCAATTAATTCCATATTAGCATCTCCTGTTACAGTGTAGTTGTAAGAATATGAAGTTGATGCTGTAGAAGTAGAATTTACAACGGTTCCGTTAGCTTTAAGCTGAAAAGTTGCGTTTACACTGGTTGTCGCTGTAATGTTAATAGAATTTCCTGTAGGTACAGACGTTAAGCTGTTAGCCGCAGGATTTGTCATGGTTAAATTCAAAACTCCGACGTTGACAAAAATATCCGGACTTGTCTGATGTGCACCGGTTTTATCTTTCAGTAAAAAACCAAATCTTCCGATTCCTGTTCTTGCGTAAAAAGTTGTGGGTGTAAAAGACAATGAATAAGTGTCTGTCGCAGCGTTATAACTTAATCGATTAAGTTCATTGGAATTGTTCCAACTCCCGTTTGTAGGGCAATCCTGACTGTTCTGATAATTGGTATCCAAAGACCATGTCCAGATATAAATAGCATTGTTTGAAACTCCCCACGCCGATTCATCAATCTGATTTCCGGGTACGGTTAATGTTATTGCATCCGTTTCATTAAACGGATTCGGGGTAATTGTATAGCTGATCTGCCCAAAGACATTGGCTAAGATAAACAACAATATACCGGAATAGAATTTTTTCATATAATTCGTCCTTTTAAGTTTAATTTAATACTAAAGTAATTTATTTTTTGAAAAATTTTCACCTTTTCATAAAAAAACAAAACTTTAAGCCAATTAAATATTATGCTTAGAATAATACCTGACAGATGAATTATATGCATAAAAAAACCACTTAAAAAATTTAAGTGGTTTTATATATGTTGTTTTGCTTTGATATTGCTTTCTCAGAATTCAGGTGAGAAAACAATGACAATCAATTAATGATGTCCGTGTCCGTGACTATCGTGTAAGAAAGGTCCGTTTCCTTTAGGATTGCTGTAGATTACTTCTACACCATCCTGCTCATTCAGCTGCTTGCTTCTGATATCTTCCGGATTAAAAGGTTTTACTTTTCCGAAGTACTCTTTTAAACCTTCTGTTAGCCACATTGGAATTACCAACCCGAAGAACATGAAGATACACCAAAATCCTACAAGGAACATTGTAATGAAGAAAATTGTCCAAAGGAACTGGTAAAACGGCCAAAATGCTGATAAAATCGTTATCATTTTCTTAAAGATTTTAGGCAAAAATAGGACTTTTTATTTTTTTACACAAAAGATATACGTCCTATTTTATTATTTATTTTGATTTTAAACTAATTAGTGCGCAAGATCTGCAAAGAAATCATTGCCTTTATCATCCGTAATGATGAACGCCGGGAAATCTTTCACTTCGATTTTCCTTACGGCTTCCATTCCTAATTCCGGAAAATCTACCACCTCAACAGAAAGAATGTTATCTTTTGCTAAAATAGCAGCCGGACCTCCGATGGAACCTAAATAAAAACCTCCATATTTGCTGCACGCATTGGTAACATCTTTTGTTCTGTTTCCTTTTGCCAACATAATCATACTTCCGCCGTGGCTCTGGAATTCATCTACGTAAACGTCCATTCTTCCCGCAGTAGTCGGTCCGAAACTTCCTGAAGCCATTCCTTCCGGAGTTTTTGCTGGTCCCGCGTAATAAATCGGGTGATTTTTGAAGTATTCAGGCATTGGCTGTCCGGCATCCAGTAATTCTTTGATCTTTGCATGGGCAATATCTCTGGCTACAATTAAAGTACCGTTCAGTTTCAGTCTTGTTTTGATCGGATATTTTGAAAGTTCTGCTAAAATATCAGACATCGGCTGATTCAGGTTGATTTCTACGGCTTCTTCCAGATGCGGCGGTGTTGCCGGTAAAAATCTCTTCGGATCCTGCTCCAATTGCTCTAAGAAAATTCCGTCTTTCGTAATTTTTCCTTTGATATTTCGGTCTGCTGAACAGGAAACTCCCATTCCGACCGGACAGGAAGCGGCGTGACGCGGCAATCTGATTACTCTGACGTCGTGTGTTAAATATTTTCCGCCAAACTGTGCTCCGATTGCACTTTCCTGACAGATTTTCTGAACTTTCGCTTCCCACTCCAAGTCTCTGAACGCCTGTCCTGCTTCATTTCCTTCTGTCGGAAGATTGTCGTAATATTTTGCTGATGCTTTTTTAACCGCCGCCAAATTAGCTTCCGCAGAAGTTCCGCCAATTACCAAAGCCAAATGATAAGGCGGACAAGCAGCCGTTCCTAAATCTGAAATTTTCTCTTTAATGAATTCTTCCAAAGATTTTTCGTTCAGTAAAGACTTTGTTTTTTGATACAAGAAGGTCTTGTTTGCTGAACCTCCTCCTTTTGTTAAAAATAAGAATTCGTAATAATCCCCCTTTTTAGCATAAATATCGATCTGCGCCGGAAGATTGGAACCCGAATTTTTCTCATCAAACATCGTTAAAGGAACCACCTGAGAATATCTTAAATTTCTTTTCTGGTACGTATTGTAGATTCCTTTGCTTAAATATTCTCCGTCATCAACGCCTGTGTAAACGTTTTCTCCCTTTTTACCCATTACAATTGCAGTTCCGGTATCCTGACACGAAGGTAAAGCTCCTTCCACAGCAACCGCTGCATTCTGTAATAAATTGTAAGCTACAAATCTGTCGTTGTCCGTAGCTTCAGGATCGTCGATAATTCTTCTTAAACTTTCAAGGTGGGAAGAACGGAGCATGAAAGAAACGTCTGCCATTGCTTCCTCTGCTAAAAGCTCAAGACCTTTCGGATCAATGGTTAAAATTTCTCTGTCTCCTAATTTTTCAACTTTTACGTAGTCTGAAGTCAATTTTTTGTATACCGTATCATCCTTTAGAATCGGATACGGATCCTGATATCTGAAATCCATTTACTTTTTTCTTTGGGTGCAAAAATACGGCTTACTCAAAAAAGCATGAGTAAAATCAGTAACTTAGATTGATATTTATAATGATTATAAATTGCGAGGGTTTTCTTTTCTCATTAACTTTATACGAAGATATTTTAAACACAAAAGACGCAAAAGCTTTTAAGCACTTTAGTTATTTTAAGTTTAACAAATAATGCTTTAGAAGAACACATTAGTTTTAAAAATCTTCGATTTTCATTTTGTGAAATTTGACTTTTTAAAATTAATAATTCTTTGTGCTTTTGGGGTTAAATCAAAACTAAACAAATTTCAATCACATGAATTACAGAATAGAAAAAGACACGATGGGAGAAGTGCAGGTTCCTGCAGATAAGTTTTGGGGAGCCCAAACGGAACGTTCAAGAAATAATTTTAAGATTGGTCCGGAAGGTTCCATGCCACATGAAATCATCGAAGCTTTTGCTTATCTAAAAAAAGCAGCCGCTTTTACCAATACTGATCTGGGAGTTCTTCCCGCCGAAAAAAGAGATATGATCGCGAAAGTCTGTGACGAAATTTTAGAAGGAAAACTTAACGATCAGTTTCCTTTGGTGATCTGGCAGACCGGTTCGGGAACGCAGTCCAACATGAATGTAAATGAGGTAATTTCCAATAAAGCACACGTTAACAACGGTGGAAATTTAGGCGAAAAATCTGAAATCCATGCAAATGATGACGTGAATAAGTCGCAATCTTCCAACGATACTTATCCAACAGCAATGCACATCGCAGCGTATAAAAAAGTAGTGGAAACCACCATTCCGGCTGTAGAAAAATTAAGAGATACTTTAAAAGAAAAATCGGAAGCGTTTAAAGATATTGTAAAAATAGGGAGAACGCATTTAATGGACGCAACGCCTTTAACTTTAGGTCAGGAATTTTCAGGGTATGTCGCTCAGTTAAATTACGGTTTAAAAGCATTAAAAAATACGTTACCTCATCTTTCTGAACTGGCTTTAGGCGGAACTGCGGTGGGAACAGGATTAAACACTCCTCAAGGTTACGATGTAAAAGTGGCGGAATATATTTCTAAATTTACGAATCTTCCTTTTGTAACCGCAGAAAATAAATTTGAGGCTTTGGCAGCTCATGACGCGATTGTAGAATCTCACGGAGCTTTAAAACAATTAGCTGTTTCTTTATTTAAAATTGCTCAGGATATCCGATTATTAGCTTCCGGACCTCGTTCAGGAATTGGAGAAATTCATATTCCGGAAAATGAGCCGGGATCATCCATTATGCCGGGAAAAGTAAATCCTACGCAAAATGAGGCAATGACAATGGTTTGTGCTCAGGTTTTAGGAAATGATACGACCATTTCTTTTGCGGGAACACAGGGAAATTACGAACTGAATGTCTTCAAACCTGTGATGGCTTATAACTTTTTACAGTCTGCTCAACTGATTGCCGATGCCTGTATTTCTTTTAACGATCATTGTGCAGTCGGAATTGAACCCAATCGTGAGAGAATTAAAGAACTGGTTGATAAATCTCTGATGCTGGTAACAGCTCTGAACACACACATCGGTTATGAAAATGCTGCAAAAATTGCTAAAACCGCCCATAAAAACGGTACTACCTTAAAAGAAGAAGCTGTAAATCTGGGACTTTTAACCGCAGAACAGTTTGATGAGTGGGTAAAACCTGAAGATATGGTAAGAAGCCTGAAATAAACTAAGAATTAAATTATTAAATATTGCAAAACCGCAGGACAAATTTGTCCTGTGGTTTTCTGTTATATATGAATGTTACGTGTTTTTACCATTTGTAAGCAAGACCGATAACCAGAGCTTTGTCATTTTCAAATTGATTATCCTTAAAAAAATTACCAAAATCTTTTTTTACAAAAATGCTGAAATCGCTGTACGAAACGGTAAACTGCGCTCCGTAAATGAAAGGATTCACCTGATAATTCCCTCTTTCTCTCTGGCTGATTTCTTCGCCTTTAATAATGTTATTGGTAGACATTCTTACTCCTCCATAAACATTTGCACCTACTTTAAAACCTTTCTGATAATCTCTGTACTGAACATCCATTCCTGCGCTTTTCAGTTTAGAAAAATTATACTGCAACCCCAAAGGAACAATGACGTAGCCTGTCCGCAATT
This sequence comes from Chryseobacterium sp. 2P, assembly GCF_059579425.1. Classification (NCBI taxonomy): domain Bacteria; kingdom Pseudomonadati; phylum Bacteroidota; class Flavobacteriia; order Flavobacteriales; family Weeksellaceae; genus Chryseobacterium; species Chryseobacterium sp. 2P. Next base: position 9,629 of record NZ_CM184194.1, on the reverse strand, counting down.
TGCTTTTGCTTAAATTTTTATCATAGGCCGAAAGATAAACATCCGAATTCATGTCTTTGGCAAAAAACCTGTTATTATCAATGTTTAAGGTTCTCCATGAAAATCCAAGCCCGGAAATTAATCCCCAATGACTGGTTCTGCTGAACTGATAATTGAATTTCAGCCCAAATTCAAGATTTCCCGCGTATCCTAAGTTTTTATCCAGATCATTATCTGATTTATTGTTGGTGAGAATCATGACTCCGTAAGAAAAATAGGCGGTGAAGTTCTTAGTCGGACGGAATTTCTTTAGAAGTTTTTCTTTAATTTCTTCGTTGGAAGTTACATCAGAATTCAGAAGAGAATATCTTACCTGCTTCTGAATCACAGAATCCAGATCAAAACCGAGTTCTTCAATTCGCTGATCAATTTTTTCCGAAAAACGATCGGCGATAATTGCTTTTTGTTTGTCGAATTCAGCTTTATCCAGATTTTTAGCCTGAAGAATCAGCAGTTCTGCTTCCATCAGCTTTTTTTCTTCCTGAATAATTGAATCAATTTTTCGGGCGTATTCATCTACTTTTTCTTTTACTATCGGGCTTACTTCCGTATCTTCTTTAGGCTGAAGATTTAAGGTAAGATTTTTCTGAGAATAGGCTGTACCAGATAAAAGGCACAATAGTCCCATCATGATCATTTTTTTAATCATAGTATTATTTTTTTAGTTGTTAAAAATTTGAAGTATTATTTTCCGTTCAGATCAATGGTTGCTACATTGCTTTCTTTGGTTTTTTCGATAACGTCTTTATGTTCTACCGAGAAAAGTAATGTGGAAGGATCAACATATCTTTTTCTTTTCCCTTGAGTTTTTACCGAATCTGACTTTGCTATAATTTCTTCAGGCTCGGTTTTAGAAATATTGGCAATAATTTCAGGAGCATTTTCTTTTGTTAAAGGCATTTGTTTTTGCTCTACAATAATTTGTGACTTTACAGCTTCATTCTTTTTTTCAGCCTGAATATTTTCTGCTATAAAAGATTCTTTCTGTTTCTGATCTAAATTTTTAGGAGACTGTACTGTTTGTTCCTGAGTTTTATTCTGAATATCTGAATTTTTAATCTCAGCAGCCATTTCAGATTTTCCAACTTCTTTATTTTCTTTATTAAAAAACAGAACTGCTCCCAAGCTGAACGTTAAAACCAGACAAGCCGCCACCAAATACCAATTCATTTTTGTTTTTGAGCTTTTTCGTTCCGACTGGGCTTCAATTTCGGACCATAAATTTCTCGAAGGAGTAATTTCTCTTTCAGAAATCTGCTTTTTGATATGATGTTCTATATTATTTTTAGTAGTGTTCATTTTTCAGTGCTTTTTGTTGTTGAAAATAAATTTTTCTCATCTTTTCTTTTGCCCGAAATAATTGCGTTTTGCTTACCGCAACTGAAATCTGCAAAGTATCTGCAATTTCCTGATGCGAATAATCTTCAAGAACATAGAGGTTAAAGACCATTCTGTACGCATCCGGAAGCTGATCCAGAAGTTCCTGCGCATTGAAATCAAAAGTGACATCTTCTTCATAAATTTCTTCCAGATAAGACTGACTGATGTCGTCCAGATAAAAAACGGTTTTGTGGCTTTTTATAAAATTCAGACATTCATTCACGACAATTCTTCTCGCCCAGCCTTCAAAACTTCCGTCATTTCTAAAGGTTTCAATACTTTTAAAAATTTTACAGAACGCTTTGATAACGCAGTCTTCTGCCTGATACAAATCTGTAACGTAACTTCTGCTGATGCTCAGAAATTTCTTTACATTCTGATCATAAAAAACTTTCTGCGCAGCCGGTTCCTGCCTCTTGAGGCGGCTCAGCAAATCATCTTTTTTATTTCCGAACAAAAGCTTCATAATTATTTGTTTCTATTAGTAAGACAATTAAAAACGAAAAAGGTTACACTATAGGAAATTATTTTTTAAAATTAATTAAAAATATCATTTAAATAATTTTTCATATCTTAGTGACTTATCATAAACAACTATAAAACAAAGTATTATGAAAAATCTAAAAAAAGTTCAGAGAGAAAATTTAAAGCAGGTTTTAGGGGGTCATACCTGTCCGGCAAACACGTACCACATTACGTATAACGGATATCATGCGTGCTGTCTTCAGATCCCAAGCGGAAATCCGTGTCTTTCCACAAAATGTCTTGTTCCGATGGAAATGTGCGATTCGGAAGTCAATTAAGACTGCATACAAAAAGAAAACGGTCAGAAATTTATCTGGCCGTTTTGTATTAAAAAAATCTAAGTCTAACTTAACATTTTCTGTGCTTTTTTCACGCCTTCTACCAAAGCATCAATTTCATTGAATGTATTGTATACCGCGAAACTCGCTCTTACGGTTCCCGCGATATTGAAGAAATTCATAATTGGCTGTGTACAGTGATGTCCCGTTCTTACGGCGATTCCCAGTTTATCCAGAATCATTCCTACATCCGAAGCAATTCCGACTCCTTCAAGATTGAAAGAAACCACTCCCGTTCTGTTGGCTTTTTCCCCATAAATTTTAATTCCTTCCAGTTCCAAAAGCTGTTTTTGGGCATATTCCAGCAAAGCATTTTCATGATTCTGAATATTTTCCTGCCCTACTTTCAGAATAAAATCTACGGCAGCTCCCAAAGCAATGTTCCCACCTACATTGGGTGTCCCTGCTTCATATTTAAAAGGAAGACCTGCGTAAGTAGTTCCGTCAAAAGAACACGTGGCAATCATTTCTCCTCCTCCGTGAAATGGAGGCAGATCTTCAAGAATCTCCTGTTTTCCGTACAGAATCCCGGTTCCCATTGGAGCATACATTTTGTGTCCTGAAAAAACAAAAAAGTCGCAATCCATTTTCTGAACATCGAGAGTAAAATGAGGCGCAGACTGAGCTCCGTCGATAACGATGTAAGCATTGGTATTCTTTCTTGTTTTGGCAATGATTTCTTCAATCGGATTGATAATTCCTAAAGCATTGGATACCTGATTAACAGAAACTACTTTTGTTTTTTCACTCAGAAATGTTTCAAATACATCAAGCTGAAGAATTCCGTTTTCATCCATAGGAATTACTCTTAGCTTCGCTCCGGTTCTTTCACAAAGCATCTGCCACGGAACAATATTGGAGTGATGTTCCAGATAAGAGATGATAATTTCATCGTCTTTTTTTAATTTCTGGGTTAAAATATAGGCGATCAAATTGATTCCTTCTGTCGTTCCTTTGGTAAAAATTACCTCAAAATCGTGTTCAGCATTGATGAATTTCTGGATTTTTCTTCTTGAAAGCTCCATTTCTTCAGTCGCTAACTGGCTTAATGTATGAATTCCACGATGTACATTCGCATTGATTTCTGTGTAATATTTATTCCAGATTTCCAAAACGGAATCCGGCTTTTGAGAGGTTGCCGCATTATCCAAATAAACCAATGGTTTACCGTTCACTTTCTGATCTAATATAGAAAACTGACTTCTGATTTCCTGAATGTCAAACATTTATTAACTTTTTAATTAAATTGTTCTTATTTAGAACTCTTCAAATTTACGGCTTTTTTTCGGATTGTAGCTGAGAGTTGATTGTTGTTGTTTGATAGAAAAATTCGATGTGAAATATTCTTTTTTGCTTTTAACGCTAACATCGCTGAGAATTTTCATTTTATTGTAGACATTTTGGTTCGCAAGGGCGTTCACTCAGCGAGTGATAGCTATGAAAATGATTTAAATAAATTTGTTATTTTGAACACAATGATCACTAAGTTTTTTGTTAATTGATACTTTTTAGTTTCACAAAGACGTTTCACGTATAAAAGATTAACCAAGACTTGAACTCATCATATTTATCTTTTAGTCATAAAAAAAACCTGTCAAAAAATTGACAGGTTTTCTATATCTCAATAAGAAATTCTTATTCTGCTGCTGCTTCTGTAGCTTCAGGAGCTGCTCCTTCTTCAGTTGCAACTTCTTCATCATCGTCATCATCCATAGCTGCCGCACCTCCTTTCATTGCATTTCTAGACATCTTAACAGCTACTACAACTGCGTTGTCCGGGTGCATGAAAGAGTATCCTTCAGTTTTGATACCTCCAACATAAAGTTTGTTACCAATTCTTAACGGAGTAACGTCTACAACGATCTCATCCGGTAAGTTTGCAGGGATAGCTTTTACTTTCAGTTTTCTGAAAGACTGACGAAGAACACCACCAGCTACAACACCTTTAGAACGACCTGTAATTCTTACTGGAACTTCCATGATAACTGGCTTATCGTCAGCTAACTGATAGAAATCTGCGTGAAGAATTTTGTCTGTAATCGGGTGAAACTGAATATCCTGAAGAACAGCCGGAATTGTTTGACCATCAACCTCAATAGATACCGTGTGTGCCTCAGGAGTGTATACCAAACCTTTGAAAGATTTCTCAGTAGCAGAGAAATTCAAAGGAGCTTCACCTCCGTAAACAACACAAGGAACTAATTCAGCATCACGTAAAGCTTTTGTAGACTTTTTGCCCACGCTTTCTCTTTTTGTACCTTGAATTGTAATAGATTTCATTTATAAAAAATTTAAAAAATTGTTTCAAATTAAATTTGCAAACTTCTAAAAATCAGTTAAATAACAAATTTACTGCTAATCGACTGATGCTCGTGAACCATCTTCATAACGTCCGCAAATAATGGGGCGCAAGATAGCACTTTTATTTTAGATGACAAATTATTTTTCACAGGAATTGAGTCAGTTACAATAACTTCCAATAATTTTGAGTTCTCAATATTTTCGTAAGCCTTTCCTGAAAGCACTCCGTGCGTTGCCATTGCTCTTACAGATTTTGCCCCTTTTTCCATTAAGATGTCTGCAGCTTTGCAAAGCGTTCCGGCAGTATCAATCATGTCATCAATAAGGATAACATTCTTTCCGTCCACATCCCCGATAAGGAACATTTCTTCCACCACATTTGCTTTTTTTCTTTCCTTATAAGCAATTACTACATCCGCACCAAGGTGACCTGCATAGTTTTTGGCTCTTTTTGCACCTCCCATATCCGGAGAAGCGATGGTAAGATTTGCTAAATTAAGATCTCTTATGTAATCTACGAAAATAGTAGAAGCATACAGATGATCTACCGGAATTTCAAAGAAACCCTGAATCTGATCTGCGTGAAGATCCATCGTCATAATTCTTGTAGCTCCCGCAGCGGTTAAAAGGTTTGCCACCAATTTAGCACCAATTGGAGCTCTTGGCTGGTCTTTTCTGTCCTGTCTTGCAAGCCCGAAATATGGAAGCACCACGGTAATACTTTTAGCAGAAGCTCTTTTAGCAGCATCAATCATCAGAAGAAGTTCTAATAAATTGTCTGCCGGCGGGAATGTAGATCCAATAAGGAAAACTCTTCCCCCTCTTACGGATTCGTCTAAAACAGGTTCGAATTCTCCGTCGCTGAATGTCTGAAAGTTGATTTTTCCTAATTCTTTCCCATAATTTTGGGCAATTTTCTCTGCCAAGTCCTTACTCGTCCTTGTAGAAAATAGATAACTTAACTGATCGGCCATTTTTACTTTTTAAAGATTTGCAAATTTAAAAAAAAACCACAAGAATTGCTCCTGTGGTTTCTAAGTTTTTATTTATCCTTTTATTATGGGAATTTTACTCCTGAATAATTGTTTGGATTTACCTGTGGTAATGTAGATTTATATTTAGCATTAATTGCTTTAATAAATTCATTCGCAATAATCGCATACCCTCTTCCTGTAAGGTGAACCCCATCAAGAGAGAAAGCTCCTCCTGTTACGAATTTTGCTGTATATCTTATTCCGTCATACAAAATTCCGGACTGGGAATTAAGCTCTACCATTTTAGCATTGGCATCTACAAAAGCAAGTCCTTTAGTATCCGCAATAGACTTAATCGCAGTATTATAGGCTGTCATAGCTGTTACTACGTTTGCTGCTTCTGCTTTTGAAAGTACATGCTGATTTTCTAAAGGATAAGAAATACCATATACATTAATTGAAGCCGGAGCATTTGGATTAGTAGAGCCAATTACTGCTCTCGTTGTAAGAAGGATATAATCTTCTGCGGTTGCCTGTCTCGCCTGTCCGTAGATCTGTCCGAAAGCCGCAGCTGTAGGAGCTCCTAAAGATGGCGTAAGTGCTGCAGTAAGCTGGGCCGATAAATTCGTTAAAGAAACATCTCTGATCAAAACCGGGTTTGATGAAGTAGACGATAATAGATTAATTCGGTCTCCTGCACCGAAAGCGGTAAGCGCCTGCTTAAGCGGACCGTATAAGTTTGTGTTAAGCGTAGTAAGATTAGATCCTAAAGCAGCAGGAGTTAGCGGATTGTAAGGAACCGTTGTAAAGAAAGGAATCGCTGTTACACTTGGTATATTGGCAACTACCCCTTTTGCACCGTTTGCCGTAAGAGCCGTTACATAAGAGTTGATACTGGATGCAACTACATTTGGATCAGAAATATCATTAGATCCGTAAGTTGCCGGATTAAGATTCCCATTCTGAAATACTGCAGGTGTATATGTTGTAACACCTCCTGTTGTCGTAGAGTTCGTTCCTCCACTTGTAGCATAGCTTAAAATATCGTTATTTCCAATCCATAAAGAGAAGAATGTAGGATTTTGAGCTACCGCAGCTGCCACAGGACTTACCCCGGTAGAAAATCTTGCATAAAAAGGATTAAGCATACCGTAATTAGAAAGACCTAAATGGAATGATTTTGCACCCGGAACCCCTAAATTCTGATAAGGTGCTCCCGAAGAAATATTATCAAGTGCCGCTGCAGGAGCAGAAGCAACTGGTGTTAAAGAGCCATTCACAACAGTCAGAACCAATTTCCCTGAAAATCCCGGAATATTATTAAACCCTCCGATATTATTCGGCATTAAAGGCTGTTTGAAATCACCTCCTCCTGCAAGCTTCATCTGCATTGCAATCATTGATGGATAAGATTCGTTTTGTCCGTCCGAATAAAGCGCTCCGTCTCTATAACCCGATGTAAGAGAATTACCTAAAGATACATATTTAGAAAAATTGGCTTCTCCGGAAGTTACCACCACGTCCTTTACATCAGTATCAAAGTCGGTATCACAACTTACATTTAGTAATAAAGCTGAGACAGCGAACGTAGAAATTAATATTTTTTTCATAATTCTTGATTAAAAATTAAAATGCGTTATAAGACAAACCTAAACCAAAGTAAAATGCTCTTGCTTTAGCCTGTCCGTAAAAATTATAAAATGCATTGCTTATATCTCTCGATTTTTGGAAACTGTAAGCTCCAGAAACATCTACACCCAGCTTATTGAATTTAAATCCAACCCCGCCTGTCATCACATTAGCATCGAAAGACGGCGTTTCTGGACTGAAATGAGCGTTATCATAAGGTGATTCGTCATGGTAATATCCAAGTCTTCCAGCAATTTTATCCGTTATCATATATTGAGTACCGATTCTGAAAGCTTTTGAATTATGGAAGTTTTTAGGTGTTATGTTTTTTGTAGGATCATCTGCCTGATTTCCTGCCAATGCGTTTTCAAAATCCAATGTAAGTTTATTGTATTTTTCCCAGCCGTAATAATTGAAATCTCCGGAAACCTGCCATTTTGGAGTTATTTTATAAGTTACCCCGATCGTATATTCGTCAACCAAAGGAAGAACTGCTTTAAAATTGTCCTGTCCGTTAGCATCTAGCTTTACTGAGGAGTACAACGCCTGAGAAATATTAAATGTAGCCTTTCCTTTATCTGCATTCATGTAAACCGGTGATCTGTAAGCAATACTTACATCAAGTTTTTCTTCAGGTCTGAAATAGAAGCCTAGTCCAAAACCATGTCCAGAAGCCTTATCATCCTTTAGATTTAAATTACCGCCTAACTGCGTAACTGCCTTAGTCCAGTCTACAGTTCCTTTAGCATAAATATAACTTGCTCCTACGGATACCCAAGGAGATAATTTCACGGAAACCATTGGCTGAAAATAGAATGCCTTCAACTCAATATTCTGCACGATTTCCTTTCCGGCCCAGTTATCCGGCCACTTTACAGAACTACCGTATGGTGTTGAAAAGTTAAACCCTAAAGAAAGGTTATCTAAAACCTTATAAGCTACAGCAGCGTAAATAGGTGTTCCCATAGGATTGTCTGTAGAATAAGATTCCAGTGTCGAAAGATTCTGGTACGTTACTTTAGAATTGATACCGAACCCTCCTGCTGCAACACTTAGTTTTGAAGGAATAAATGACATACCTGCAGGGTTGAAGAACGTTACACTTGCATCTTCAGCGTGTGCACTGGTATGAGCCATTGCCAACTGTTTTACCCCCTGAAGAGAAACTCTGAAGCCTCCTGCATAAGATAATACGCCTGCCAATAAAGCTGTTGATATTACTATTTTTTTCATAGACTATTATTATATAACCCAAATATAAAATTATTTTGGTTACATCTGTTAATAAATCATAAAATTTTAAACGTCAATGCAAAAGAAAATTATGTTTAAAATAATACTTTAAGTAAGATCACATCTAAAATTATCATTATTAAACGATTAAGCAGATTTATTTCATCTGCATTTCATTTTGTTTAGTTTTAAACAAAGGGATTCCCGAATATTTGATTATTTTAGACCTCATAAAGATAAAAATCATAAATTTGCAAATTAAATATATAATATATGAGTTGTGGATGTAAGACATCCGGCGATTCTGCACATTCTTGCGGACCCAAGAAAACCGCGAATGGCTGTGAAAATGTAAATACCTGTGGTAATAGTTATAAATTAAGTGTTTTTGACTGGCTTTCTAACATCAACAATCCCGCACCGAACCGATGTGATTTTGTAGAAGTTAGATTTAAAAATGACAGAAAATCGTTTTATAAAAATGTAAATAATATTCCGTTACATATAGGTAGTGTAGTAACAGTAGAATCGAGTCCCGGACACGATGTAGGTGTGGTAAGTCTCACCGGAGAATTGGTAAAGATTCAGATGAAAAAGAAGAAATGTTCTGAAGAATCGGCACTAAAAATATACAGACAGGCCAATCAGAAAGATCTGGAAGTCTGGCAGGAAGCAAGAAAAAAAGAAGATAACGTAAAAATAGAAGCCCGAAAAATTGCACACAGACTGGGTCTTGAAATGAAGATCACCGATGTGGAATATCAGGGCGATGCCTCTAAAGTTACTTTTTATTATACGGCGGATAACCGTGTGGACTTCAGGCAACTGATTAAAGAATATGCCGGAGCTTTCCGTACAAAAATCGATATGAAACAGATCGGTTTCAGACAGGAAGCCGCAAAAGTAGGCGGAATCGGATCTTGCGGAAGAGAGCTTTGCTGTTCCACATGGTTAACAGATTTCAGATCCGTAAATACCAATGTGGCGAGATATCAGCAGCTTAGCATCAATCCTCAGAAGCTTGCCGGACAGTGCGGTAAGCTAAAATGCTGTCTTAATTATGAATTAGACAGTTATCTGGATGCTTTAAGTAATTTCCCTTCTTCTTCTACCACTCTGGATACCGAAAAAGGAAGAGCTTTCTGCATTAAAATCGACGTTTTCAAAAAGAAAATGTGGTTTGCCTATGTAGAAAATTCAATTGCATGGT